>NZ_OCMT01000007.1 GCF_900215335.1 Pedobacter xixiisoli
CGGCAAGAATTAAAGAGAACTGCGATGGCGAGTATAGCCACGCAAAGGAGAATACTCCTTTGAGAACAAAATAATTTCATAGGTTTATAGTTTGGCTATTAGAAAGTTAGGAACGAAAAATTCCCCCTCTGGTTTAAGTGTTCTGAAAGATCACTTAAATCTTCTTTATAAACCAAGGTCTCCAGACCGAAATATAGCTCCTGCTTGTTTTTGCTAATTATTTCCTAACTTCTACTATTACCAGACGAAGTCTTCGGTTTCATCGTTAGATTTAAGTCCCCCTGCGGAAGACTTAAACCAGTTGGGGCTCATTTTGAAAGTTATCTTTGTAATTTTTTACTATATAAATATCCGTTTTGTAATAATAAGGTTTTCCATTGTCTGACATAGTGTCTATTCTTGAAAACTGTTCTAGTTTCTCAAACTGCAAAGGCTTTTGCTCACAGGCCATAAACAGGCTCAAGAACATCAAAACAAATACATTTCTTTTCATGGTCATTTAAAATTTAGTACCTACCACCAATACCGCTTTTAATTACAACTTTGTTTACAAATGGTTTATAGTTTCTAGTATGCTGCAACAACCACCAAGCAGCAAAGCGAACCTCAATCTTCCCTTATCATTGGCTGTGCTTCCACAGTTTCTCTTCCTTTGAATTTCATTTTTCCAGACCATTTCCCTCCACCCCAGTCATATATATATATCATGTCGTTTATGAAGGTATAATTGTCAAAATCTTTTGGATTTTTTTTGAGATTCTCAACGTTGGTCGCATACGAGTGTTTATAAAGAACTATTTTATAACCAGCATATCTTCCCAAATCCTCTGCCCTGTTCTTATATGCAAAGCTATCTACAGTTCTCTCATTCTGGAGATTATCCTTGTAGTTTTTGACTATATAAATATCCTTTTTATAATAATAAGGTTTTCCATTGTCTGGAATTGTATCAATCTTTGAGAATTGTTCGAGTTTCTCAAACTCCAATGACTTTTGCTCACAAGCGAAAATGAACAAGACTAAAATAAGTATACCTATATTTTTTTTCATAATTATTGTTTTTTAATATCTACCCCCAATGCTACTTTTGATTACAACTTTTGTTACAAACGGCTTATATCCTCTGGTATGTTGCAACAGCCCCCCTCTGGTTTAAGTGTTCTGAAAGATCACTTAAATCTAGCTTAAAAACCAAGGTCTCCAGACCGGAATATAACTAGCTACAAAACTTCGATACCACTTTGTTTATGGATAAAGTTTTCGTCTCTAATTTTAGATTTGAGTGACCGCTAAGCGAACACTTAAACCAGTTAGCGAACCTCAATCTTCCCTTATCATTGGCTGTGCTTCCACAGTTTCTCTTCCTTTGAATTTCATTTTTCCAGACCATTTTCCGCCACCCCAACTATATATATATATCATATCATTTATGAATGTATAATTATCAAAATCTTTGGGATTCTTTTTTAAATTATCTATGTTCGTTTCGCTTGAGTTTTTATACATTTCTATATTGTAACTCGAATAATCACCTAGATCTTTTGCTCTATTTTTATAGGCAAAACTGTCAACAGTCCGCTCATTTTGAAAGTTATCTTTGTATTTTTTTACTATATAAATATCCGTTTTGTAATAATAAGGTTTTCCATTGTCTGACATAGTGTCTATTCTTGAAAACTGTTCTAGTTTCTCAAACTGCAAAGGCTTTTGCTCACAGGCCATAAACAGGCTCAAGAACATCAAAACAAATACATTTCTTTTCATGGTCATTTAAAATTTAGTACCTACCACCAATACCGCTTTTAATTACAACTTTGGTTACAAATGGTTTATAGTTTCTAGTATGCTGCAACAACCACCAAGCAGCAAAGCCAGGATGGCTAGCCTGATAATGTAATGCATCATGTTTGTCTAACCCAAAATTATCATAAATTGTTACCTCTACATCTGCGTACCATAACACACCACCTTCTTTTCTAAAGTTAAGCAACTTTATTTCGTGCTCTTCCGTGTCGTTAATGGCTATCTGTAAACCTGAAAATTTATTCCAAGCACTATTAAATATTGGTCTATAATCATTTGTTTCTAATTTAATTACTTGATTAATATCTCCATTTACCAAGGTTAGTCTTTCACCCAATTTTGCTCCAAATGTTTTTAAAAAATTCTGATACTGCACCGATTGTTTAACTTGTGCGGTAAGTGTAGCATTTTCAAAAATTCCGCCTATGTTATTATGAAATCTATTGGCCATTTGCTCGGTTACGTTACGCATCTCGGGGCTCAAAACAGATGTTTGCCATAATAGTGATCTCATAGAGTTAAATAACGTTTGGTCATTCATACTTAACATAAAAGCGTAGATACCCGAAGTATTCCCGTTTGTTCCATATTGCAAATCTTCTGGGTTATTACCATGCCTTTTTTGAGCACTACCAATTACTCTATTTTGGTTTTGTGGCGCCCCCACGAGTACTTCGTTAATTGTTATACCATTGTTTATTAATGGTTCTTCTGTAATATTAGCAGGAGGATTATTTATCCCAGAAAATTCATTAGCATCAAAAAAGATATGATAGTCAAACCCAGTATTGAGCCTTAAATACCCTACTGCCCATTTGGCAAATGCAATATTGTCTTCTGATATAGGGTATGAACCAAGATAATTGTCAATTGCTCCCACTATATCCTGACGGCTTTCTAAAAATAATGCTTCTTGCTGGCTAAGATTTAACTTCTGTGCTATTGAAAGTACACCTATAGAAATGTCGAGTCCCT
>NZ_OCMT01000006.1 GCF_900215335.1 Pedobacter xixiisoli
TCCACAAAAAAAGCCCCCCGACATTTCTGAAGGGGGGCTGTAGGTTTAGGCACCGACCTACTCTCCCACGTGTTACCGCAGTACCATCGGCTCGGATGGGCTTAACTTCTCTGTTCGGAATGGGAAGAGGTGGACACCATCGATATAGGCACCTGAATATCTTTATAGATTATCAGTATCTGACAACAAATGACATATTATTGAAAGAAGTTAAGTTTCGAAGAGCAAACAACGTCTGCTTTGATGAAAGCCTCGGGCTATTAGTACTACTCGACTGTGGTGTCGCCACCTTTACATCTGTAGCCTATCAACGTAGTAGTCTGCTACGGCCCTATATGGAATCCTCATCTCGTGGCTAGTTTCGCACTTAGATGCTTTCAGCGCTTATCTATTCCCAGCGTAGCTACTCTGCAATGCCCCTGGCGGAACAACAGATTCACTAGAGGCTAGTCCAACCCGGTCCTCTCGTACTAAGGTCAGCCCCACTCAAGATTCCAACGCCCACAACAGATAGGGACCGAACTGTCTCGCGACGTTCTGAACCCAGCTCGCGTGCCACTTTAATCGGCGAACAGCCGAACCCTTGGGACCTTCTCCAGCCCCAGGATGTGACGAGCCGACATCGAGGTGCCAAACCTCCCCGTCGATATGAGCTCTTGGGGGAGATCAGCCTGTTATCCCCAGCGTACCTTTTATCCTTTGAGCGATGGCCCTTCCATGCAGAACCACCGGATCACTATATCCGTCTTTCGACCCTGATCGGCCTGTATGCCTCACAGTCAAGCAAGCTTATGCTATTGCACTCCCCGTACGGTTACCAAGCGTACTGAGCTTACCTTTGAAAGCCTCCGTTACCTTTTTGGAGGCGACCACCCCAGTCAAACTACCCATCAAACAATGTCCCCCTCTCAGAGGGGTTAGACACCGAATACAGAAAGGGTGGTATTTCAACGTTGGCTCCACGACGCCTGGCGACGCCGCTTCAAAGCCTCCCACCTATCCTACACATCCTGTACCCAATGTCAATGTTAAACTGTAGTGAAGGTGCATGGGGTCTTTCCGTCCCGTTGCGGGTACCCGGCGTCTTCACCGGGACCACAATTTCACCGAGCTCATGGCTGAGACAGCGCCCAGATCGTTACACCATTCGTGCAGGTCGGAACTTACCCGACAAGGAATTTCGCTACCTTAGGACCGTTATAGTTACGGCCGCCGTTTACTGGGGCTTCGATTCAATGCTTCGCCTTGCGGCTGACATCCCCTCTTAACCTTCCAGCACCGGGCAGGTGTCAGGCCTTATACCTCATCTTTCGATTTTGCAAAGCCATGTGTTTTTGTTAAACAGTCGCCTGGGCCTTTTCACTGCGGCTGACATTGCTGCCAGCGCCCCTTCTCCCGAAGTTACAGGGCCATTTTGCCGAGTTCCTTAGCCATGATTCACTCGAGCACCTTAGAATCCTCTTCCCGGATACCTGTGTCGGTTTGCGGTACGGGCTTTTATAGACTGGAGCTTAGCGGTTTTTCTTGGAAGTCTGATTACCTGCGCTATCCACTTGCCCGAAGGCTCGCGGTACTATCAGCGTTCAGCAGGATCGGCGGATTTGCCTACCGTCCCTATACCTACAGCCTTTAACGAACTATTCCGTCAGTCCGCGGCAGTGTCACTACTCCGTCCCCACATCGCATCTATAAAAGGTACGGTAATATTAAACCGTTGTCCATCGACTACCCCCTTCGGGTTCGCCTTAGGCCCCGACTAACCCTGATCCGATTAGCGTTGATCAGGAAACCTTATCCTTTCGGTGGGCGGGTTTCTCTCCCGCCTTATCGTTACTTATGCCTACATTTGCTTTTCCGGAAGCTCCACCATAGCTCACGCTACAACTTCTCTGCCGCCGGAATGCTCCCCTACCGATATATTTCAATCCCATAGCTTCGGTATATAGTTTGATGCCCGTTTATTATCCATGCACGATCGCTCGACTAGTGAGCTGTTACGCACTCTTTAAATGAATGGCTGCTTCCAAGCCAACATCCTAGCTGTCTATGCAATCGCACCTCGTTAGTTCAACTTAACTATAATTTAGGGACCTTAGCTGATGGTCTGGGTTCTTTCCCTCTCGGCCCAGGACCTTAGCACCCTGAGCCTCACTGCCGACCATATTATATAGCATTCGGAGTTTGTCTGGATTTGGTAGGATTTGACTCCCCCGCACCCAATCAGTAGCTCTACCTCTATATAACTCAATGTCGACGCTGTTCCTAAAAACATTTCGGGGAGTACGAGCTATTTCCCAGTTTGATTAGCCTTTCACCCCTACCCTCAGGTCATCCGGAAACTTTTCAACGTTTATCGGTTCGGTCCTCCAGTACGTGTTACCGCACCTTCAACCTGCCCAAGGGTAGATCACAAGGTTTCGCGTCTACCTCCACTGACTATGCGCCCTGTTCAGACTCGCTTTCGCTTCGGATCCGTGCCTAAAGCACTTAACCTTGCCAGTGAAGAGTAACTCGTAGGCTCATTATGCAAAAGGCACGCCGTCACACCACATGGGTGCTCCGACCGCTTGTAAGTACACGGTTTCAGGTTCTATTTCACTCCCCTGTTCGGGGTTCTTTTCACCTTTCCCTCACGGTACTGGTTCACTATCGGTCTCTCGGGAGTATTTAGCCTTACCGGATGGTGCCGGCAGATTCCCACAAGGCGTCTCCGACCTCGCGGTACTCAGGATACTGTTAGGCCATTATTGCTTACGTGTACGAGGCTATCACTCTATATTGCCGGGCTTCCCATCCCGTTCCACTTCACGTTAATGTAACCACATCACAGTCCTACAACCCCACATATGCCGTAACATAAGTGGTTTGGGCTCTTTCCCTTTCGCTCGCCACTACTCAGGAAATCATTGTTATTTTCTCTTCCTCTGCTTACTTAGATGTTTCAGTTCGGCAGGTTCGCTCTTATTGTGACTGGTCTTCAACCAGCCGGGTTGCCCCATTCGGAAATCACCGGATCAATTCTCATTTGCAGATCCCCGGTGCTTATCGCAGCTTATCACGTCCTTCATCGCCTCCGAGAGCCAAGGCATCCCCCGTGTACTCTTTATTACTTTCTTCTACTCGTGCGCCTTTTGCGCCGCACGGTATGCTTTTTTTGCTCTTGTCATGATGTCTCATACTTTCCCACGAATGAATTCATGGGCTAGTGAGCACAAACACAACAGTCGCCTATTGTTGTTTGCTCTTCTTTTTTAACTTCTTCCAATATGTCAAAGAACTTTCTCTTGGTCGAGCAAGGATAAAGGAGCAAGGAAAAAAGACATAGTCTTTGATCTTTGTTCTTTGATCTTTGTTCACCAAAGTGGTGGAGAATAACGGAGTCGAACCGTTGACCTCCTGCGTGCAAGGCAGGCGCTCTAGCCAGCTGAGCTAATCCCCCAAAAAAACTTATCCGTAGTCCCGTCCAGATTTGAACTGGAGACCCCTACATTATCAGTGTAGTGCTCTAACCAGGCTGAGCTACGGGACTATTTGATTTACGATTGTAGATTTCAGATTTACGATTTTCTCTCTCGCTTCAATCGTAATTCGCATATCGTGACTATCATCCAATCTCGCCGCTAGCTTAACTAGATGGCTTCATTTTCTTGGTGTTTTTCTTTTTTGAGATATGTATCATCTACATTGGACCATATGGTACCATTTAGGCGCAGCGAGTGGTCAATCCCACTCCAGAAAGGAGGTATTCCAGCCGCACCTTCCGGTACGGCTACCTTGTTACGACTTAGCCCCAGTTATCGGTTTTACCCTAGGACGCTCCTTGCGGTTACGTACTTTAGGTACCCCCAACTTCCATGGCTTGACGGGCGGTGTGTACAAGGCCCGGGAACGTATTCACCGCATCATTGCTGATATGCGATTACTAGCGAATCCAACTTCATGGGGTCGAGTTGCAGACCCCAATCCGAACTGTGAACGGCTTTTTGAGATTCGCACGACATTGCTGCCTAGCTGCCCTCTGTACCGTCCATTGTAGCACGTGTGTAGCCCCGGACGTAAGGGCCATGATGACTTGACGTCGTCCCCTCCTTCCTCTCTGTTTGCACAGGCAGTCTGTCTAGAGTCCCCACCATTACGTGCTGGCAACTAAACATAGGGGTTGCGCTCGTTGCGGGACTTAACCCAACACCTCACGGCACGAGCTGACGACAGCCATGCAGCACCTAGTTTCGTGTCCCGAAGGACCCATCCATCTCTGGATAGTTCACTAACTTTCAAGCCCGGGTAAGGTTCCTCGCGTATCATCGAATTAAACCACATGCTCCTCCGCTTGTGCGGGCCCCCGTCAATTCCTTTGAGTTTCACCCTTGCGGGCGTACTCCCCAGGTGGAATACTTAACGCTTTCGCTTAGCCGCTGACTGTGTATCGCCAACAGCGAGTATTCATCGTTTAGGGCGTGGACTACCAGGGTATCTAATCCTGTTTGATCCCCACGCTTTCGTGCCTCAGCGTCAATAGGACCATAGTAAGCTGCCTTCGCAATCGGTGTTCTGTGACATATCTATGCATTTCACCGCTACTTGTCACATTCCGCCTACCTCTAGTCCATTCAAGCCCATCAGTATCAAGGGCACTGCGATAGTTGAGCTACCGTCTTTCACCCCTGACTTAACAGGCCGCCTACGCACCCTTTAAACCCAATAAATCCGGATAACGCTTGGATCCTCCGTATTACCGCGGCTGCTGGCACGGAGTTAGCCGATCCTTATTCCTCCGGTACATTCAGCTATCTACACGTAGATAGGTTTATTCCCGGATAAAAGCAGTTTACAACCCAGAGGGCCGTCTTCCTGCACGCGGCATGGCTGGTTCAGAGTTGCCTCCATTGACCAATATTCCTTACTGCTGCCTCCCGTAGGAGTCTGGTCCGTGTCTCAGTACCAGTGTGGGGGGCCATCCTCTCAGATCCCCTAGCCATCGTCGCCTTGGTGGGCCGTTACCCCGCCAACTAGCTAATGGCACGCATGCCCATCCTTCTCCCATAAATGTTTGACCACATCACGATGCCGTATCGTGGTCTTATGCGGTATTAATCCGAATTTCTTCGGGCTATCCCCCAGAAAAGGGTAGGTTGCATACGCGTTACGCACCCGTGCGCCGGTCTCAGGCCAGCAAGCTAGCCCTACCCCTCGACTTGCATGTATTAGGCCTGCCGCTAGCGTTCATCCTGAGCCAGGATCAAACTCTCCATTGTAAAATGTTGTAGTTCGAACGCTGACTATCTATTAATTAAAATTGATTGTCTGTTCTTGATTTGTATTGTCTGTAAGAACCGACCTAAAGAAAACAGTTTGGCTGTATGTACTTTACAGTAAACATTCTCGCCTCGCTGCGCTTTTGTAAATGATATCTCTTTAATGAACTTATCGGCCGTGCCTCGCGGTGGCCTATATATCTTGCAACTTCTGCTGTGTTTCGACCGGTCTTCTTAATGTTCCAATCTCAGTTTCGCTTCCATCGTTTCAATCTTGTTGTTATCGTTGCCAGACTCCGTCTGGTAACTCCCGTTTCGTTTGGGACTGCAAAGGTAGGAAACTTTTTCTTCTTTCCAAATAAAAAATAAACTTTTTTTATCTGTCTTTCTTCATCTATACCACCTCTCTTTTCCCTTCCTTCAAACCCTCACCTCTTCCTCCGAAGCGGAGTGCAAAGGTAGAAAAACTTTTCCTCTTTCCAAGAAAAAAATAAAACTTTTTTCTTTTCAGTTTGTTATCGCTTTTCAGGCGTCCCCTCTTCCTCCGAAGCGGAGTGCAAAGGTAGAAAAAATTATCCCCCGTGCAATACCAAAGGCGTGTTTT
>NZ_OCMT01000008.1 GCF_900215335.1 Pedobacter xixiisoli
TATATCCTGACGGCTTTCTAAAAATAATGCTTCTTGCTGGCTAAGATTTAACTTCTGTGCTATTGAAAGTACACCTATAGAAATGTCGAGTCCCTGATAAGGGTTTGTCGGCCCTTCCCTTGGCGTTTCCGGGACAGGTACGTCTCCACAAGGCATTATCCATTCCATACCCTCTGGTGCAGGATAGTTGGGAATAACATAATTAGCGTCTGGGTTACAATTTGGTGCGTAATCGCCTGCATTGGGAGTTCCCGACCCCGACCCGTTACCATCAGGACCTCCAATATTAGTTTGCCCTCCACCGTTACCACTCGGAGGACCAGTAGGTGGATCTGGGGGACAGCTGGGGCATATAGGCTCTACAGTAACTATGCATATTTCATAAGCACAAGTTTGCAGACACATATCACATTTACTAGCGCATTTTCCAACTCTTGGACATCTGCCGTTAGAAAACCTATAGCAATCCTCCATCTCAGTTGTAGTAGAGTTGTTCCGTACAACAACGCCATTAACCTTTTTTTCTAAAATAGTCCCATATCGATAGTTTCTTAACAGCTTCCCATCCCAATCGTACACAACAATTCTACCTTTGTAAGTTTCCCTTTCGCCATATAGCCAAGAACTATCTGGAGCCAAACGAACCCATTCTGCATGAATACTATCTCTATTATCCTTATACATTAATAAATAATTTAAACTGGCTGCCGGCACTATGGACTTTGTTTTCTGATTAACCACAGCATAGCTTTCTCCAAAATTCAATGGAATTTTTACTGCTCCGCCAGTACTAATCAACCTCTCATAGGCTTTATCCCAAATAGGCTGTTTATTGGCGAATAGCGTTTGTAGAGTTGGTGTGCTTGAAAGCATGGATGAACTATGATTACCTTTTTTAAAAGAAGAGAGATGAGAATTAAAATAACTCTTAGCCTCGGCAATGCTCAACGAGCTTTTTAGATGATCGGGACTTTGTACCAACAGATCTTTACGGCAAGAATTAAAGAGAACTGCGATGGCGAGTATAGCCACGCAAAGGAGAATACTCCTTTGAGAACAAAATAATTTCATAGGTTTATAGTTTGG
>NZ_OCMT01000004.1:0-722925 GCF_900215335.1 Pedobacter xixiisoli
AGTTTGTTATCGCTTTTCAGGCGTCCCCTCTTCCTCCGAAGCGGAGTGCAAAGGTAGAAAAAATTATCCCCCGTGCAATACCAAAGGCGTGTTTTATTGCACATAAAAGCACAACCATCTGGAATACAGACACAAAAAATGCACACACCTCCCCTATGCACGTATACATTTATATAATGGGCTCCCCAACAGGGCTCCCAGTACAGTATAACACACGGCTTGCAGGCAGGGTATAGCAGTTATACTATATATATACGTGTTGCCATTTTAACACGGAGAAGCAAAGGTCGCAAAGAAGCATCGCTCTGCCGGCATTTAGACCAATCATACCTTATAAATGATACTACGGCATTATACGGACGCCCAAAAAACACTAGGAAAACGTGGAAAGCAGCATCGAACTATTATTAAGAATAATGTGAATTCGGTTTAAGCAGTATACTATATGTAGTTTACATTTAAACGTTTTTTTAGCTCGCGGCCGCTGGGCTCCTACTTTTTGACCGCAAAAAGTAGCAAAAAACTCTCGGTTGCTTATTTTCCTTTCAAAGAAGGTGGTTTGGCTTATTTTTGCAATCCGAAAAACAAGAGACCGAAAATTAGCTGAACGGAGATTTGAGGGGCTATCGCTATATCGAGTTAGCAGTAGTTCCTCCGTTAAATAAAACCGATGGAAATGGAAGACTATTAAAGGTGTAATTCTCCCAACCTTAATATATATATGTAAGCGGTTTGCAGGCACTGAGCTCGCCACTAGTGGTGCCGCAGTAAAATAAACCCGATGGAAATGGAAAGCCCGCAAGCGAGGTACGAGTGCGGACTTGAAATAAACAGCGGGGCTATCGGAACCGAAGAACTTGAATGACTGCTTTTCAAATACAACAAATTTCATTAAGCTAAACAGACTCAGCGAGAGAGGAGCTAAACTACAGCGCTATATCCTGCCACTTTGACCTATATTTTACTTTGGAACAAGCATTGATAAACAACGGTATAAGCAAAAATTAGTTTAAGATATGACAACAGAAAAAGGAAGTATTTCCATACACACAGAAAACATTTTCCCAATCATCAAGAAATTCCTGTATTCGGACAATGAGATTTTCTTAAGGGAATTAGTTTCTAATGCGGTTGACGCGGTGCAAAAGATTAAACGCTTAGGCGCTCTTGGTCAATTTAAGGGCGAGGTTGGCGAGCCTTTGGTGGAAGTAAAGTTAGATGAAAAAGCAAAAACCATCACTATTAGCGATAATGGCTTGGGGATGACTGCTGAAGAAATCAAAAAATACATTAACCAAGTGGCTTTCTCTGGCGCCAGCGAGTTTGTAGAGAAATTTAAGGATGCAAAAGATGCTAACGAAATTATCGGTAAATTCGGTTTAGGTTTCTACTCTGCGTTTATGGTGGCTGATTTGGTAGAAATCAACACTTTATCGTACCAAGAAGGTGCTGAGCCTGCAAAATGGACTTGCGATGGCAGTACTTCTTTCGAAATTTCGGAAGGTTCGAGAACTACTCGTGGTACAGATATCGTTTTACATGTTAATACAGAAAGTGAAGAGTTTTTAAGCGAGCACAAACTACAAGAGATTTTAGATAAATACGCTAAATTTTTACCTGTGCCAATTAAATTTGGCACTAAAACAGACAGCGTAGAAGATGGAGTTGACGAAGAAGGAAAAGCTAAATATACATCGGTTGAGGTTGATAACATTGTAAATACGACCAACCCAATCTGGACGAAAGCGCCTGCAGATTTGTCAGATGCTGATTACTTGGATTTTTACAAGCAACTATATCCATTCTCTGACGATCCTTTGTTCTGGATCCACTTGAATGTTGATTATCCTTTTAACCTAACGGGAGTTTTATATTTCCCTAAAGTGAAAGAAGATTTCGATATGCAGCGCAACAAAATCAAGTTGTTCTCTCGTCAGGTGTTTATTACTGATGAAGTGAAGGACATTGTTCCTGAATTCTTGATGTTGTTGCATGGTGTAATTGACAGTCCGGATATTCCTTTGAACGTTTCAAGAAGTTTCTTGCAAGCCGATGGTAACGTGAAGAAAATCAACAACTATATCACTAAAAAAGTAGCTGATAAGTTAAGCGAACTATTTAAAGCAGACCGTAAAGGTTTTGAAGAAAAATGGGGTGATATTGGCTTGTTCGTGAAATATGGTATGATTAGCGAGGAGAAATTCTACGATAAAGCGAAAGATTTTGCCTTGTTAACCAACACCAAAAAAGAAGCTTTCACTTTTGAAGAGTACAAAGAGAAAGTAAGTGCCGCACAAACAGATAAAAACGGTAACGTAGTTTATTTATATGCTACTGATTTAGATAAGCAAGATGGTTTTATCCAAGCTGCAGAGAAAAAAGGTTACGATGTATTAGTGATGAACTCTGCAATTGACAGTCATTTTGTGAGCAGCTTAGAGCAGAAGTTGGAGAAAACATTATTGAAGCGTGTGGATGCTTCGGTGGCGAACCAACTGATTGAGAAAGACGAGACGTTGGAGTCGGTATTGAGCGAAGAGCAATCTACGACGGTTAAAGGCATTTTCGAAAAAGCGATTACCAAACCAGGTTACACTGTAGAGGTTGTTGGCTTAAATCCAGATGATGCGCCTGTAACGATTACTATGGATGAGTTTATGCGTAGAATGAAAGACATGGCAAAAATGGGTGGCGGAATGAGTTTCTATGGCAATATGCCTGACAGTTACAAAGTGGCGATCAACGGAAACCATAAATTGGTAAGCAAAATTTTAGCTGCTGGCGAAGAAGAGCAAAGCAAATTTGCCAAGCAGGCGGTTGATTTAGCACTACTTTCGCAAGGTATGTTAACTGGTGCAGAATTAACTGCATTCGTAAGCCGCAGCGTTGAGTTGATTTAACCCCCTAAACGGCGCAGCCCTCAAGCACGCCAATAAGACAAATTGTGCTTAATCCCCTAAAAGGGACGTTTAAGTATTATCGTCATTGCGAGGCACGAAGCAATCTTACAACTTTAGCTATTATTTAACCGCTTTAGGATTGCTTCGGACCTCGCAATTTTTATTTTAACGATATGCTTTTTTAGTTTACCACCTTAGACACCTAAGAACACTTTAGGAATTGATAAAAACTTAAATGAGCTAAGATGTCTTAGGTGGTTCAAATTTTAGAAACATGAAAAGAAAACTTCCATTTGTACCGATTTTAATATTTGCATTAGTGTTCCTGCTAATTAATGGATATGCATTAAGTGCACTAGCTCCACTAATATCAGTGACACTGCTTCCATGGTTATGGATTTTTCCGATCGCACTTATAGCAGGATTTTCGTTTAGCTTAGCAAGGCTTAGCGTAGATGGGCAAACGAATTTATTTAAAATAAGTGCACATGCGCTGTTGGTTTATTTTGTTTCGTTATTGGTTTTCGTATTAACTGAAGTACTCACAGATGCCTACAGATTACTAATTGGAGTAATTAACTATTTTTCAGAAAGCAATTTCGTTTACCCCGAAAGGCCATTAATTGGAGTTTATTTAGGTATTTCATTAGTATTAGTAATCGTTATTGCTTTTGTTTACGGGATTTTTAGAGGAAAATACGCCTATCGGGTGATTAAGCACACCTTATATTTTGATGATTTACCAGATGCTTTTGATGGTTTTAAGCTAGCTCAAATTTCTGATGTTCATGCAGGCAGCTTAACTAATCCTAAAGCGGTACAAAAAGGAATTGATTTGATTAATCGCCAACGGGCGGATTTATTTGTTTTTACTGGAGATTTGGTGAATAACAAAGCCGAAGAGGTAAAACCTTATATCAATCATTTCTCACAAATTAAAGCTCCATTTGGTCAGTTCTCTGTTTTAGGCAACCATGATTATGGCGATTATGTGAAGTGGGAAAGCGATGCGGCAAAAAGAGAAAACTTACAACAGTTGAAGAATTATCACGCTGAAATTGGATTTAAGCTATTATTAGACGAGCATGTGAGGCTAGAAAAAAATGGCCATAAAATTACTTTAGCGGGAATAGAAAATTGGGGTTTAGGCTTTGGCGAACGTGGCGATTTAGAGAAAGCCTTACGAGGCACTACAAAAGATGAATTTAAAATCCTGCTATCTCACGACCCAAGTCATTGGGAGGCACAAGTGAAAAACCATGCTTCAAAGATACATCTTACCTTAGCTGGACACACTCACGGAATGCAGTTTGGTATTGAAGCTTTTGGCTTAAAATGGAGCCCTGTACAATTCCGCTACAAACATTGGGCTGGCGTTAAAAAAGAGAACAACAGATTTTTGAACGTAAATAGAGGCTTTGGCTTTATTGGTTTTTCTGGAAGAGTAGGCATTTGGCCAGAAATTACTTTGATCGAGCTGCGAAAAACCAAAGCAAACAACTAAAAATCAAGCAAAAGAGAAAAACATTTAAAAAATTGTAGCGTTCTTATGATTGTCTGCGTATGGATGATGTGAGTTAATGGCAAGGTGCCGCATTATTTAATATTTTTATATCATCATGAGATTTTTTTTAAAACACAAAGCTATCGCTGCTGCGTTAACGTTCTCTTTGCTTTCGTTAGGTCTGGTTTCTTGTTCTAAAATGGACAGCAACTACGAACCTATCCAAGTTTCTGGATTAAACATCATTCAGGCATCGCCTACTACAGAACTATTAGATGTGTATGTAGACAATTCTAGGGCAAACGGCAGCGAATTCGAATTTGGCAGTAAAATTGGTTATTTAAGCGCTTTCTCTGGAAACAGGGCTTTTAATGTCACTAAAAGAGGAACTTCAAATTCATTAAAAAGTTTGCAGCATACACTTAAACCACAAGCTGGCTATTCACTTTTCGTGGCAAATACCTTCGCTAATATCGAATTTTTGATGTTAGAAGATAATTTAGAGAAACCTGCCACAGGAAAAGCAAAAATCCGTTTTGTAAACCTAAGCCCTGATGGAGGTACTTTAAGCTTAAATGTAAACGGTGCCGCTACAGACCTCGTTTTAAACAAAGCTTTTAAAGAATATAGTACCTTTGAAGCTGTAGATGCTGCTGAAAGCGTAACGCTTAACATTAAAAATAGTAGTGGAGCAACTGAAAGCAGCATTACCGCTGTTAAATTAGAAGATGGTAAAATTTATACCGTTTATGCCAAAGGTTTAAAAGCCAACACAGACGACACTAGACTTTCTGCAAAGATTTTTGTTCACAGCACAGGTAACGTAAACTAATACTCCCCCACACACAAATACAATTTCGTCGCCATTGCGTTCGGAGAAAACCAAACTGTCTAAGCAACAGGTTTCTTCAATCGCAATGGCGATTTTTTTATGTATTATACCTATCTTAACTATTTATTGCACTAATTAAATTCTCCGATATGTTAAGGATTTTATTCATTTCATTTATAGTTTTATCTGGTTACAATAGTTTCGCTAATGCGGATACAATTGCGATAAAAAAGCATCTTAAAAATATTACCAAGACCGCATCTTATCGAAACTATGAAAATCTAAAGCAATTAAATGCTATCGCCAACTATATCAAATCTGATTTTTCGAAATATAGTAGCAACGTTTCGTTCCAAGAATATAAGGTTGATGGAAAAATATACAAAAATGTAATTTGCTCATTTGGGCCAGAAAAAGGCCAACGTATCATTATCGGAGCACATTACGATGTATGCGGCGACCAAGAAGGCGCAGATGACAATGCCAGTGGTGTAGTTGGATTGTTAGAATTGGCACAACAGCTAAAAGGTCAAAAACTCAATAAGCGTATCGATTTGATTGCTTACACCTTAGAAGAGCCTCCCTACTTTAGAACCGAACACATGGGCAGTTATATTCATGCCAAGCATTTAAAAGATAATAAAATTGATGTTTTGGGGATGATTTCGATAGAAATGATTGGTTACTTTAGCGATAAAGCAAACAGTCAAGAATACCCTTTAGCAGCAATGGCAAAAGTGTACGGCAACAAAGGCGATTACATTACTTTAGTTAGTACCCAAGAAAAAGGAAAATTCGTAAAGGAGTTTAGCGACCATTTCAAACAGTCAAAATCTATAAAAACAGAAGAGTTTAATGCTCCCGCATCATTACCAGGAATAGATTTCTCTGATCATTTAAATTATTGGAATTTCGGGTACAGTGCAATGATGATTACCGATACCTCGTTCTATAGAAATAAGAATTACCATAAAAAAACAGATAAAATGGAAACTTTGGATATCGCCCGAATGGCAAAGGTAATTGATGGTATTTACTTAGCTTTGCTAAAGTTGACGAAATAGAATGGATAAAAAGAACATCAAGAAGTATATCTCTAACGGAATTTTCATACTTGTTTTAGCCTTATTTGTTTTTGTACCTTCGGCTAAAGCTTTGTTGTTGCAAGGTTTGATGCAGGTAGGTTTATTCAATCCAGATGTTAAAACTGAAAAAAACTTAACTAACCCTACCGCCGACTTAAAGTTTAAAGATCAAAACGGAAAGGTTGTTACATTAAATGAGCTGAAAGGAAAAGTTGTTTTCCTTAACTTTTGGGCTACTTGGTGCCCGCCCTGTTTAGCGGAAATGCCATCAATCAATAAATTATACGAAAAGCACAAGGATAATAAAGATGTCGTTTTTATTCTTCTAGATGCCGACAGCAATTTCGAGAAAGCTAACGGATACATGAATGCGAGAAAATATACCATGCCGGTTTATCAAATGGCAAGTAATGTTCCCGAACAAATTTTTGCGGGTTCGCTACCAACCACTATAGTTTTCGATAAGCAAGGTAGGTTATCTTTCAAACATGAGGGCGCTGCCAACTATAATAGCAAGAAATTTGTGGAGTTTATAGAGAAGTTGAGAGTGAGCGTTCAATAGTTCATTAATCATCCGTTTATTTTCGACTGAATATTGAAATTTGGTTATTGGGATTAATTACTGGTCATTAAGAAACTTCATATATGTTTCTCTGTCTATCAGCTCTGCACCTAAACTCAACAGATGGTCGTTAGGTAATTGACAATCTATCAATTCAAAATCTGTTTGTTGACAAAGAAATATTAACACAACTTTAGAGGCATTACTTACCAAACTGAACATACTTTCGCCACAAAACACTTTGTTAATAGCGATACCATACAGTCCACCTACCAAATTCCCATCTTTCCAAACTTCCACACTGTGCGCCCAGCCTAACTGATGCAAATTGATATATGCTTCTTGCATTTCATTGGTAATCCATGTTCCTGGCTGGTCTTTACGTGGGGTTTTAGCACAATTTGCAATCACTTTTAGGAAAGCCTGATTAGCTGTTACTTTAAATCCACCATTTTTCAGGATTTGTTTCATGCTTTTGCTCACCTTAATCCTATCGGGATAAATTACGCAACGTTCATGAGGCGAATACCAGCAAATGGGATCATCGTCGCTAAACCAAGGAAAAATACCATGTTGATAAGCAAGAATTAATCTTTCAGCGCTTAAGTCGCCACCAATGGCAAGTAAGCCATCTTCATCAGCTAGTTCAGGGTTTGGAAATACGATTTCATCTTCAGGCAACCTAAAAACCATGTCCAAAAATACAGAACATATCCATTAGGTTGCCATGAAATTAATTTTTTCGCTTAAGAACGTAGTACTTAGTTACATCATTGCCTGTAGCAACTGAGTGAGCCTGAAATAATTCGTAACCATTCGATCTCATTGTATTGAGAAATTCAATAGCAGAGTTGAACTCCAAATTTTTACCCTTTACATCCTTAACAATTGCAGCATGCCTATCATAAAGTACTTTTTGTCCGTACTCTAACCAAATTAGCATTTTATCTCCCTGCCTAAAGGCATGAAACTCAATATATTCTTGCTTTAAATCTGAGAGGTTAATGCCATTAACCGTTTGAGCAGATACTTTGCCGATAGCAAAAAAGGCAATCATCGTTGCCAATAGGAAAATTCTTTTCATTTTTTTAGGTTTTTTGTGTGTATCAGCAAGATAACACTAATAATTCCATTAGTAATAAAAAGAATGTAACGAAAATGGTGTTGTGTGTTACTCCGCTTTTTTGAAAACCATCAGCAAAGTTTCGTTTTGATATAGATAAAGTCTATTGCCAGAAACCCTGCCTGCAGTGACTTTTTCTAAATCAGCGTAATATTGATTTTCGGCTTTACCCACAGCTTCACAATACATTTTAGTACCGAAGATTTTGCTGAACTCTATGGCATTACCATTAATAACTGCGTTGCCACCGTAAGTATTACAAAAAGATTTTCCACCAATTTTATTTCCTCCGCTTACATTTAATGTAGCTTTTGCCGATGTAGGCATGGTTTTGTTTGGCCAACGTGTTAACTCCCACTTAGTGTCTTTTTGTTTGATCACGCTAAGGTCTCTGGTGCAAGCTTGTAATGCAATAAATACAAACAGTGCTAAAATTATTCTTTTCATTCTATTAACTAATTAAGCCTATCTTTTTGGAATGAGCAATGGCATCTTCGCTATGCACAAAAAGACAGGTACTGATATTTTTGTCCTCTAATTTATTCAATATTTCTTGCGTAGCGAATAATTTAGATTTTCTTACGTTTCGAATATAAACAGCAATTACGTTTTTGCCATATTTTTCTGCGATTTTATAATAAATTTCTGGGTCCTTTTGTGAATTATCGCCTAAAAACACAAACTTCTGATTTGGGAAGGCATCAATAATTCGCATGATTCGAATGAATTTTCCATCATGACCTGTTTTACCTGTTTTCAGTAAATCTTTCCATCGTTTCAATTGGTTCAATAAAAAAGTACCCTCTGGAAATCCATTAAACCTAAAAGTCTCTACCAAGTAGTCGTACAGATTCCATTCGCTGCTAGACACATAAAAGAACGGATTAGGTTGTTGAGGTGCTGTATGTGCATTTGCAAGTAACTCATAATGATACCTAGTAGACTGAAATGTTTTACGAGTTCGGGGATTTTTGAGTAGTAATTCTTTCAATCTTTTGGCAATGGTTTTAGAATGCGAAACCATTATCGTATCATCTATATCTGAAATAAATGCATACTGTGTAATATGAGGAACGTAAATAGAACCACTGGATTTAGCAATTTCTTCTCCTTCTTCGTTAAAAGCTAGCACATCTACATCATGCCAACCAGCGTCAACATTTTCTTTGGCTTCCCACTCAAACTTAAAGAAGCCATCATAAGCTGCGTTAGTAGTTACCGTTTGTCCATTAAAATTCAATTGTACTTTCGCAAAAGGATAAGGTTTCACCATAAAAAGCCTGAACAGATGCTTCATATTGGCGAAAAAACCATCTTTATAACGCTGTTTTGCTTTTGCTCTGTGTTTAAAAACATGACCATAGACCACTAAATTATGAGTGTGTCCATATCCATGATATACCTTTACCTGAGCTACTTTTTTCGACATATAATATTTAAAACAGAGTACCACAATTGTTGTTTTATATCATATTATTTATATGACCTATAAGAACAGCAAACTACGACTACTATTTGTAGTAAACCAAGGCTCTGGCAGCAAAGATGCAAGTCTTAGCGAGCAGATTATCAATTATTTCAGTGATAGTGAAATTAGTATTGAAATTTTTGAGCTGCCACGCAAATGTAATGTCGAACAAATTAAAAAGGCCATAGGAAAAGCAAAGGCTGATAGGGTAATAGCAGTTGGTGGTGATGGCACTTTGAAATTAGTTGCGGAATGTTTATTAAATACTGAAACTCCCATCGGGATTATTCCTGCTGGCTCTGCCAACGGCATGGCCAAAGAGCTCGGCATTCCCTTAGATCTTGAAGAGGCAATGGAAGTTGCAGCCACTGGCAATCCTCAAAAAATACATACCACATTGGTTAATAATGAATTGTGTATCCATTTATCAGATATCGGCTTTAATGCCTACTTGGTTAAAAAATTTGATGAATTACCCACCAGAGGAATGTTGACCTATGCCAAATCTGCGTGGCATGCCTTTTGGAACCATCGAAAAATGAAGGTGCAGTTTAAAGTTGGCGACCGTGACATCAAGGCTGATGCGGCAATGGTGGTAATTGCCAATGCCACCGAATACGGTACGGGCTTCAATATTAATCCTAATGGAAAACTCAATGATGACGTTTTCGAAATAATTTTAATTAAAGAATATGCGGTGATGGAAATCCTAAAAATATGGATGAGCAAACTGCCGTGGAACCCTAAAAAAATTGAGAGTTTTCAAGCTTCTGAAGTAAAAATCACCACTAAATACAAAGTCCATTTTCAAGTAGATGGCGAATACTTAGGTAAAACCAATAAAGTTGAAGCTAAACTACTTCCTAATTCCATCAATATTATTTTCCCTTAGCGAATTATCGAACAGAGATACAGGAGCTTTCGAAATATAACTTCCCCAAAATCTGAATCGCCTATAACTGTTACAACACCACATTTTACCTCAAAAACAACTTATATTCCTATAAGCTATAGACTTATATCCATTTAAATTGGTGAAGCATTTTCTATTAACTAATTTTGCACTCAATAAGTTACAACTCTTTCTTGTAGAAAGTAAGTTTAAATCTTCCTACCATCTAACCTCACCCCGTTAAGCATCTACCAAAAGACAAGAGGATGAAAAATATATCAATTTCTAAAGTATTATTTTGCCTATCGCTTTTGCCAGGAAATCTAGGTTTTCTTTTTGCCATCGGCAAGGAAGATAGATTATCAAGGAAGATGCAAACGGAAGATGATCGTATTGAATATTCCATTTCTGATATAGCGATTGATAATAGTCGTGATAATCTAGAGAGGGCTAATTGGAACCAACGTCCTACCGCTTCGTTCGATTATGAGGCCGATCGTGTTAAAATAATGGCTGCCGGCAGAAAATTGATTTATTCTGACTCACATCCGGGCTATTCGGCGTCTAGCATCGCAGCTTGGGCTACAACCCGTGTGAATAACCAAAAAGCTGATGGATCGTGGGCTTTAACTTACACTGGTAAAAGTGTAGAATATACTCATGTAGATAATTTAAGAATAATGGCTATAGCCTATTCGCAACCTGGCACAGCAAAATATAATGAAAAAAGACTGTACGATGGGATTGTAAAGGGGCTCGAATATTGGTATGGAGTTAATCCTACACACAGTAATTGGTATTACAATAACATTGCGTATCCTAGTAGAATTGCTGAAACACTACTTGTGATGCGATATGGTCAATTAAAAATTCCTGCAGATCTGGAAGCGAAAATGTTCTATTTATTGGAAACTAAAGCAGGAAGCCCTGCAAATCAAAATGGATCGAATAGGACACAAATCGCTAGGCATTGGATCTATAGGGCTTGTTTAAAAAACGATAAAAACTTGCTGGATCAAGCTATTGAATACACCTTTGACCCTTTAACGCTTACAACAGGATTTGGAATACAGCACGATTATTCATTTCATGCACATGGGCCGCAATTATATATAGGAGGCTATGGAAGAGAATTAGTGGAAGACATAGCGCAAACATTAGTCCTATGCGATGGAACATCCTATCAATTATCGAGTGAAAGATTAAACGTTTATAGTAACTTTTTACGCCAAACCTATCTAAGAGCTATAAGAGGTCGTTATTACTTGTACAATATCTTAGGCAGGAGTATAGCATTTAGAGGTCGCCTAAACCAAGGTAGCCTAGTCAATTTTTTAAAAATCATCAAAATAAAAGACCCTGCTTATGCTACAATTTATGACCAAGCTATCGCGAGAATCAATGAATCGCAACCATCAAGTTATCAATTAGAAAATATCCATACACATTACCATAGATCTGACTATACACTGCATAGCAAGCCAGAATATACATTTGACATAAGAACCGTATCTAAGCGAACCGAAAGAAGCGAAAATGGTAATAACGAAAGCTTACTTGGATATTTTTTGGCTGATGGCGGCACAAATATCGGCGTTACCGGCACCGAATACTACAATATATTCCCTACGTGGAATTGGGCTATGATTCCTGGTACTACAGCACGCAACGGAACTATGGTAAGACCAACACCATGGGGTACTGAAGGGAACCGAGATTTTGTAGGAGGAGTATCTGACACTACCCGAGGTGTGAGCGTTTATGATATGGACAGCAACAATACCCGCGGAAAAAAAGCTTGGTTCTTTTTCGACGATGAAGTTGTTTGTCTAGGCGCAGGTATTAACTCTATTGGGGCAGGAGAAGTAAATACTACCCTGAACCAATGTCTATTACAAGGGGATGTAAATACTTTTTCTCAAGATGGAGTACTGACAACCTACACAAATAACAATGTTGAAACAAGTGCGAACAATTTAAAGTGGGTGCTACACGGAAAAGTGGGCTACGTTATACCCGAAGGCGGAAATAGCGACATTGGCTTAACAGCCTTACCGAGAACTGGAAAATGGAGTGACATTACAAGTAAAGAACCGTCTACTGTTATCACCAATAATGTATTTACCTTATGGCTCAAGCACGGTGTTACACCACAAAATGGCAACTATGCCTATGTGGTAGTACCAAATAAAAATACAGCTGAGGAAATGAACAATTATGTGGTTAAAAACGACATTACTATATTATCAAATACTTCACAAATACAAGCTGTAAGGCACAAAAAACTCAATCTCCATAGCTTCATTTTTCATAGTGCGAATCAAACTTTTGCTAATGACACCATTAGTGTAAATACCGATAAGCCTTGCCTTTTGATGGTACAGCCAATGGCCAATGGAAAAATCAGGTTACACGTTTCCGATCCTACCAAAGCACAAACACAGATTACCATTAAAGCAAAATGGAAGGGAGAAAATATAGCACGAGAAATTACCATCCCATTAATTACAGGTAACGTATATGGCGGGCAAACTGCGATCGGCTATCTCCCAGAATATAATGTGTTACCTTTAAAGCTGTTAAACTTTAATGGAAAGAGAGGAACTAATGGGGTGAACCTCAGTTGGAAAAGCACCAACGAAAAGAACGTTGATTATATAGAAATATGGCGCAAAGAAAAACTAGGTACCGATAAGCTTATCAACAAAGTTAAACCTTATAATAACGAAAGTGGCATCAACAATTACAGTTATACTGATAGAACCGCAACTAATGACGAACAATACTATCAACTGAAAATTGTAGATCTAGATGGTACTTTTAGCACTTCGGATTTTGTTGTTGTTCCAAAAATGGTAAAGGCTGATGATGTATCGGTTTTCCCCAATCCTGCAAATAATTACATTTATATTAAACTCGAGCCAAAGCAACTGATAAGGATTTACAATTCACTAGGTAAACTATGCCAACAGACTTTTGTACACGAGCAAGACGCTGTTGATATCAGTAAACTTCCAAATGGCATTTATTACCTGAGAACCGAAGAAAAATCGACAAAGTTTATTGTGAATAGATAATGTAGTTTATAGCTTTTAGCCCTCTTGTTTGGCAGCTATGTTAGCTCTAATGGTCAAGTAAAGCCTTATAAACTCGGCTGCAAAACAGACCTTTAATAAAACAGGGAACCATTTATCGTCGTAATTACTTAGTGCTTCCGGAAGCAAAGTGATAAATCCTAACGTAAAAACCCACAAATAAAGCCTAAAAGGGAACTGAATATAATAACTAATAAAACCCAACTTCTTTCCGAAGAACAAACCATAAGCTCCAAACAAAACCAACGCATACATAGGGAACATTAAAACACCCTGAATTTTATCTGAAAGCAATGTAAATTTAGAGAAATTTTGGAAGACAGACCATAATTGCATGGTCATAAACACCAAAGAAAGTAAATCTAGAAAAACAAAAGATCGAAGAAGTATACGCATGTTTATTTACAATATTTGGCAAGCAGCTTATCCGCTTTTGTTGAGCCCATATATTTCACAAACTTAAAATCTTCGCAAGCGCTTTCCAAATCGCCCTGACTTATTTTTTTTTCTGCAATTCTTAATTTTCTGGCAATAAAGTCTTCATCTACTCCCATCTCCTTTTTTAGATCAATGATTTTTTCTTCTTCAATAAAGTTTTCAGTTCCCTCCGCTATGTTTCTGTAAAAATTAGCAATCTTGCTGAGCGATGCCATATCATCATTGTATTGTTTAATGGCTAAGCCTACGCTTCCGGGATTTATCTGCTCGCAACCATAATCCTGCAAAGAAAATTTCATAGGTGTCCTAATTAGAAAGGTAGTATCATAGCCAGCTGGAATAATCCATTTTCCACTAGTTAATTTAATTAGGCGAAGTGCTTCAGCGTCTAAATCCGCACCAATTCCTTTAGTTACGGCAGCGTAAGTTATCTTTCCCTCTTTATTTACCTTAAAAGCAACCTCCATATTTCCCTGAATACAGTTTTCGAGGGCATACATTGGGTAAATGGTATTCGCTTTCACAAAAGATTCCAAGCCGTTTTTAATGCTCGGGCGTTGTTGTGCATTTACCTGCAAAGAGATGGTCAGCAATAAAACTAAAATCAATCGGCTCATTATTAAATTTACAAATTATTTAAGAAAGCTTAAAGCCCCTATTGGCATTGTTACTTACACGCAGAACGTTAAATTGTTTTTAGAAAAGCAGTTACAGCAGCATTGTTGTACCGAAAGTCCCGTTTTACGCTTTACTGCGTGCTCGCTCCAACCGGGCTTATTAAACTTACTGCATTAGTTCTATTGTTTCCTCTCTGGCTACGCCATCTCTCCCAAAAATTTAAATTGCTTAATATACTTTACTACTCTCTCCCTTTGGGAGAGATGCCCATAGGGCAGAGAGGGTTTATATAAGTCGTAGCAAAACCTTTGATAAGGTATATCACCCCTTAAAAACGTAAACATAGTTGTATAAGAAATGAGATAGTGCCCCAAAGTTCACGAACAGATGCCATAACTCGTGACTGTGCAAATATTTATACAATGGTTTATCCTTTGCGTAGTAGTAAGTGCCACCGATATAAAAAACACCGCCAAAAAACAACCAAAACAAGCCTGCTACAGGCACGCTTTCGATCATCTTTGCCAGAAATGGGATAATCAAACATCCCATTGCAATGTATAATCCAGTAGAAAGATTTCCCTTTTTTAACTTGTTGAAGATTTTGAGCAAGCAGCCCAAAATAGCAATTAGCCAAACCAGTCCGAAAAGTAACCAACGCAGCCAACCATCAAAAATGATTAGTGCAGTTGGTGTGAACGAACCTGCAATCATTAGATAGATACAGCAGTGGTCAAACTTTTGCCAAAATCTAATGCCGTATTCTGTTTTGGGCACACTGTGATAAATAGCACTAACGCTAAAAAGAAGTAAAATCCCTCCTCCGTAAACCAAAGCCGCTACGTTCTCAAAAACCGTTGTTGATTTTTCCAGCAGTAGATGTAATCCGGGTACTGCTAAAACTGCAGGCAAGAAGTGTGTAATGAAATTTCCGGGCTCCCGGATGTATTTACTCATTTTCTGGCAAATCCGTATCCTTACGTTCTTTAGCTATTTTGTCGAAAATTTGGTCCATTCTTTCTACGTATTCATTGGTATCATCAACAAAGAAAGATAATGTAGGCACCACCCTAGCCTGATGGCGAATACGCGAACCTAATTTATACCTAATTTCTCCAGCATGCGAATTAACCGTAGCTACAGATAAATTCGTATTGTTTGTATTTAAGAAACTAAGGTACACTTTTGCTACTGCCAAATCTGGCGATACACGAACCTTAGTAATTGTTACCAATGTATTTGGCAAGTAAGCCGCACCTTCTCTTTGAAAAATTGAGGCCAATTCTTCCTGTAATAATCCTGCAAACTTCTTTTGTCTGTTACTTTCCATAAATTTATTTCCTTTCGTCATTGCGAGGTACAAAGCAAGCTAACAACTAAAAACTTATCGCTTTAAGATTGCTTCGTACCTCGCAATGACGGTTTAATATCTAATATAACAATTTATCATACGGATAGCGTGTAGTGTGAATATCTTTCACTCTGTCGTACAACAATGTCCTAAATTCTTCTAAATTTTCTTTTTGTGTAGCTGAAATAAAAATAGCGGGAGCATTATGATGCGCCATCCATGTTTTTTTGAAATCTGCTAAAGTTAATGGTTCCCGTTGCTCATCTACATCTAATAATTTATCTTGCTCAGGCACTACATAGGCGTCAATTTTATTGAATACCATGATCGTTTCTTTATCCCTTGCACCTAAATCTTTCAAAGTTTCGTTAACGGTATTTATTTGGTCTTCAAAATTTGGATGTGAAACATCAACCACATGCACCAAAATATCTGCTTCACGAACTTCATCTAAGGTAGATTTAAAACATTCTACTAAATGGTGAGGAAGTTTGCGAATAAAACCAACCGTGTCCGACAATAGAAAAGGTAAATTCTCTATCACGACTTTTCTTACCGTAGTATCCAACGTTGCGAACAACTTGTTCTCAGCAAAAACATCCGATTTAGAAAGCATGTTCATAATGGTTGATTTACCTACGTTAGTATAACCTACCAAAGCCACACGAATTAACTGTCCTCGGTTTTTACGTTGGGTTTCGTTTTGCCTGTCAATCAGTTTTAAGCGGTCTTTCAACAAAGTGATTTTTTCTAAAATCATCCTTCTATCGCTTTCAATCTGGCTCTCACCTGGTCCACGCATTCCAATACCACCTTTCTGACGCTCTAAGTGGGTCCACAAACGTGTTAAACGAGGCAACAAGTATTGTAATTGTGCCAATTCTACCTGAGTTTTCGCTTGCGCAGTTTGTGCCCTTCCAGCAAAAATATCTAAGATGAGGTTACTTCTGTCTAATATTTTTACCTGTAACTCTCTTTCTATATTACGCAGTTGCGATGGCGAAAGCTCGTCATCAAATACTACGATATCTATCTCTTCCGCTTTTACATAAGCTTGGATTTCCTCCAACTTACCTGTACCTACAAAGGTAGCACGGTCTGGCTTTTGCATGCGCTGCGTGAAAGTTTTTTCTACCACGCCACCTGCTGTATTTACCAAAAAGGCCAGCTCATCCAAATACTCTCTGGTTTGCTCGGTCTTTTCACCTGGCAAAGCCACTCCCACTAAAATCGCCCGTTCTTGTTTGGGCGCTGTATCATAAAATTTTTGTTTTCCCATTAATTACTACAAAGATACGAATGGATTTACGAATTATGGCTTTAGATTTACGATTTGATTTACATAACCCAATATCACTCAAAACATCTAATTAGAGTTTGCGAATTACAAGTTACAAAATAACAAGGGTTCCACTTCACCATGAAATGGAACCCTTGTTTATCAAATATGGTTAACTGTTATTGCTTAGTTCCCTCAAAATGGAAAATAACATCACTAGCTGCAGTCTGTTTAGTAATTAAAGTGATGGTCTTCTGTGAATTGTCGTATAACAAGGTACCATTAGGGTCTTGTGCCGTAGCATTATCAGTTGTTGGTATTGCTTGTATAACCATAATCTTAGCTGTAACTCCAGAGTAAACCTCTCCTGATTTAGGTGCAATTTTCACTCTATTTCCACTTTCTTTGGTAACAATAATAGTAGCATCAAAATATTGTGTTGAAAAATTGTCTATTGTGCCTTTATATGTTCCTACAACTCTAGCGGCAGCTGCTTCATCAGCGTTTCCAGAACTGTTATCATCATCTTTTGAGCAAGAGAAGAAAGCGGTTAATACAACTAAACAAAACGAAAGAGCTAATAATTTTTTAAATTTTTGCATGATTAAATAATTTAGGTTACAACTATAATGAGTAACCGCAAAATCAAACTCTATGCCAACATGGTCACATTTCCTTTACATCTTGCCCAATTTAAAATTCAAAAGCTCGTTATAATCTTATTTAATTAGGTTAATTTTAGCCTCTTTAATAATGACTATGAATAACCACCTGCAACATATCTCAACAGCGTTAAACATCAATAGCAAGCAAGTTAACGCAACGCTTACCCTCTTAGATGAAGGCGCCACTGTACCTTTTATCTCTCGTTATCGAAAAGAATTAACAGGCAGTTTAGACGAAGTGCAGATTGCTGCAATTAGAGATTTAGCACAGCAATTAAAAGAGCTAGATAAACGTAGGGAAGCGATTTTAAAATCATTAACAGAATTAGGCAAACTTACTCCAGAACTCGAAAAGCAGCTAAATACCGCACAAACACTGACTATTTTAGAGGACATCTATCTCCCATATAAGCCAAAACGAAAAACTAGGGCATCTATAGCCAGAGAAAAAGGCCTAGAGCCTTTAGCATTAAGAATTTTGGCGCAAAGCAGAATTGATGTAGAGCAAGAAGCTAGCACTTACATCAACGAAGAAAAAGGTGTAGCAAATACGGAAGATGCATTAGCAGGTGCAAGGGATATCATTGCCGAAATAATTAACGAAGACGCCGAAGCCAGGGCAAAGATGCGCAAGTACTTTGAGCAAAAAGCAACTTATAAAACTGTTTTGGCAAAAGGAAAAGAGGTTGAGGCTATTAAATATAAAGACTATTTTGAATGGGAAGAAAGTGCTAAAAATGCACCTTCGCACCGTGTGTTGGCAATGCTGCGTGGCGAGGAAGAAGGCCTGTTAAAGCTAGATGTACTTCCGCCAGATGAAGATGCCATTCAAATTTTAGACAATCAATTCATCACAGGAAATAACAGCGCCAGCAAACAAGTAGAATTAGCTATTTACGATGGCTACAAACGCTTGCTTCGCCCGGCAATGGAAACTGAGTTAAGGGCAGCGATTAAACAAAAAGCAGACGAAGAAGCTATTCGGGTTTTTGCGGCTAATGCACGTCAGCTACTAATGGCGGCCCCACTAGGACAAAAGAATGTAATGGCTATTGACCCTGGTTTTAGAACCGGATGTAAAGTGGTTTGTTTAGATAGACAAGGCGCATTACTTGAAAACACCACTATCTATCCACATACCGGACAAGGGAACATCAAAGATGCAGAATGGAAGGTGAAGCAACTTTGCGAAAAATATGAAATTGAAGCCATTTCTATCGGCAACGGTACTGCAGGAAGAGAAACAGAAACTTTTATCCGTGGACTTAAAATAGCTGACACGACCATTGTAATGGTGAACGAAAGTGGAGCTTCTATCTATTCGGCATCGCCTTTGGCAAGAGAGGAATTTCCAGACCATGATGTAACTGTACGTGGTGCCATTTCGATTGGACGCAGGCTTATGGACCCTTTGGCAGAATTGGTAAAGATAGACCCTAAATCTATTGGTGTAGGACAATACCAGCACGATGTAGACCAAACTAAATTACAACACAGTTTAGACGACACAGTAATGAGCTGCGTAAATGCTGTTGGTGTAGAATTAAATACGGCCTCCAAGCAATTATTGTCGTATGTTTCTGGTTTGGGCGATAGCTTGGCACAGAATATTGTGACCTATCGTAACAAAAATGGAGCTTTTAAAAACAGAGAGAGCCTCAAAAAAGTTCCTCGTTTGGGAGATAAGGCTTTTGAACAGGCGGCCGGTTTCTTGCGTATTCGCGATGCGGTGCAACCTTTAGATAGCAGTGGTGTACACCCAGAGCGTTACGAACTAGTAAGCAAAATGGCTAAAGACTTGGGCGTTTCTGTAGCACAGCTGATAAAAGAGACGGAGCTGCAAAAACAAATTAACCTGCAAAAGTATGTGAGTGCCGAAGTTGGGTTACCTACACTTCAAGATATTTTGAAGGAATTGGCTAAACCAGGTCGCGATCCCCGTGAACAATTTGAAGCGTTTAGTTTTGCCGATGGCGTAAATAGCATCGCAGATTTAAGAAAAGGGATGAAGCTGAAGGGAATTGTTACCAACATCACCAATTTTGGTGCTTTTGTAGATATCGGTGTGCATCAAGATGGTTTAGTACATACAAGTCAGTTGGCAAACCGTTTTGTGGCCAACCCTAACGAAGTAGTAAAAGTAAGTCAAGTAGTGCAGGTTACGGTTACAGATATTGATGTAGAGCGTAAAAGGATTTCTTTATCGATGAAGGAGGAAGGTGTTGCTAAGAGTAAAGAACAAGGAGCAAAGGGCAAAGACGAAACGCAGAAACGTAATGAGCAACCTCGTAAACAGTTCAATCAAAATCAACCAAAAAAAGAAAAAGAAGTTGATGGCGATTTGCAAGCTAAATTAGCAAAGCTGAAAGGAATGTTTAAATAATTAGAAGGCAACCTCTCTCTAACTCTCTCCTTTAAAAGGAGAGAGAACAGGAAGCATAATTATTAATATACAGCTTGAATAATGAATGTTCCTTTCAAAAATGCTTTTCTCACCCTTTTGGGGAGAACCGAATGGTAGCGAGCTCATTGAGCTTCAAATACAATAAAATATCAATAGATGCCAAAGGCAAAGAGGGGCTATCTTTTCTTGCCTGTAATCTTTCTATACCTCCTAGACCAATTTTGCGCAGTTCTTTTTCCCAGAATCAAATTCGCCATTTTACCTAAAAAGGTATAGTTATGGTCAATCCAAGAACCAGCAAAGTGGTGTATACAATAGGTATTTGGAGTGATGTTCATTTTTAATGTCTTCCAACTTTTTGGATAGAAATATTCGCTAGGATAAATGGTACAATAACCTTCTATTTTTTGAAAAGTATTATTAGGCAGTACTCCTTTTTCCCTTCCCAAAGAAGCCGTCATCATTTCGGTAATAGGGTTAACATCTAAACTTCCATCCGTTTTATAAAAGCTTTTGGTGTGGTATAAAGAAAATAAATTACTTATCCATTCACCGTTTTTAACGCTACCAATTACCCCTGCAGAAACAAGCTGATCTTCAAAACCAGTGAAAGCGATATCATCCAAGAACTTATCTGGAAAAGGCTTAATAAATTCTACATCGGTATCTAAATATAGGCCACCAAATTCCTTTAATACATATAAACGGCAAACGTCTGAAACAAAGGCAAACTTTCTTTCTTTATAGGCATCTGCTGCATATTGATAACTAACGAAATCAAAATTATCTTCATTCCATAACTTGATTTCGTATTCGGGAAGATATTTTTTCCAAGACTCTAGGCATTTCAAAGCTAAATCCGGCATCTGCCCTCGTCCAAACCAACAATAATGAATAATCTTAGGTATCATAAAAATTCTTTACTCTTAATAGGATGATGTTGTTAAATCTTTTTCTTGTTACGATATTTCTCAGACCAAGCATTCGCAATTCTCTTGCCTAACAAAAAATTAGCCAGCTTGCCTATCAAGCTTTGCTTTTTATGTAACCAAGAACCCGCAAAATGGTGTATGCAATAAGTGTTAGGCGTTTGTTTTATTTTTAAAGTTTTCCAACTTTTTGGACAAAAATAATCGCTCGGATAGATGGTACAGTAGCCATCTAACTTTTGAAAAGTATTGTTGATGCTCACACTTTTCCTAGTCTTCATAAACTCGGTGATGATTTCCGTATTCGGATTCACATCGTGACTACCATCTTTCAGATAAAAACTGCGGTTATCGTAATAAGGCAACAAATCGTTAATCCATTTTCCATCCTTTTCGCTCCCCATAATAGCCGACGACAATAGCAAATTGTCCTCAAAACCGGTAAAAGCTTCTTGGCTTAGCATTTCTTCGCTTAAGGGCCGCAAAAATTCTACGTCGGTATCTAGGTAAATTCCACCCATATTTTTCAGGGCATATAAACGGCAAACATCGGCTACAAAAGCAAATTTTCTCTCCTTATAGGCTTCCGAAGAAAATCGATACATGTTTACATCGAAATTATCTTCATTCCACTCTACAATCTCATACTCTGGCAAATGCGTTTTCCAAGACTCTAAACATTTGAGCGCTAACTCTGGCATCGTCCCTCTACCAAACCAACAATAATGTATAATCTTAGCTATCATATGTTAACTTTTTGTCTAATTTTTCTGAAAATATCCCCCCTTGTGGTTTTATCGAAATTGATAAACAAGGTGACTACCAATAACATTGCGCCAATGATAAAGGAGTTGATGAGAAACGTTAACCAGCTATCTAAGGCAAATAAATTAAGTTGTTTCCAACCGTAACACAAAGCAATTAATAAAGTGAACCCAGCAAGGCCTCTTATAATTTTTTTAAAGAAATACCACCTACTTTCTTGTAAGCAATAGGCTGCATATAAAGGTGTAAAAGTTAAATGGCTAAGCACGCCACTCACTAAGGCTCCAACAGGAATAGAGTATACGCCCAAAGAACTGTATTTACAAAGTATAATAACTAAAACAAAGTTGAAGAACGAAATGAAAATACCCCAAAATGATGCAATACGTAGTTTATTGGTAATAACGAAAACATGGTAAACCGTCTCAACAGTGCCATGTACGATAAAAGGAACCAAAGTAATTACTGATAAAATATGTAGTGCTTGCGCATCTTGCGTAGGTAGCCAAAGTCTAAAAAAAACTTCGCCATAAACAAAAAACACGGATAATGGCAGCAACACCACTACGAAGATAGCTTTAAACGAAAGGTCTAAAGTTTTTTTCAGCTTCGTCATATCACTATTGGCATAAGCCTTCAGCATTTCGGGCAAAAATATGGGTACAATTATGCCTAAAAGGATGTAAATAGCATTTGGAATAAACTTAGTTAAGGATAGAAACCCCATTCCAGATGCACCGAAAAAATGATTGGCAATTAACAAATCAAGCTGCGTGTTAATTACATTTGCCATTGCCATAATCGAATTCCATACACCAGAACCCACAATGATAAAAAGTGCACTTTTAGAGAAAAAAGACCAATCTATTCTTATTTCTGGAAGTAATTTTTTGGTAAGTCTGTAATTGGCAACCAACATATAAAGCGCCGTGGCTGCTGTAGTAACTCCCAAGAAATAAATACGTGGCGTAAAGAAATAGAACAGCAAAATAATCGCTCCTAATTTCAGCACGTTAGAAATGATATTGATGAATGCCAGTTTATCGAACCTATTGAGTGCAAAAGCCGTTACCTGAAAAACCGCAGACGATACATTGATTACTAAACTAAAGAAGATGAAGATGAACAATAACCTCACGTCATAAATGAGGTTGCTCGGAATATCTAGAATTTTGTCTATAAACAGGCAGAATAGAGCACTTACTATAGCAAAGCCCAACGAAATAAGGATATTTCCGAAAAGAACAGAGTTGAAATACGTGTTTGCTTCTTTAATATCCTTCTTTTCTAAACTGATGGTGATGTACCTACTAGACATTGAATTTAATGCCGTTGTGATAATCCCCGCATACATCACGAAGTTATTTGATAACGGGAAGAAACCGTAAGCCTCTTTCCCTAAATGCTCTACAATGTATGGCGTTAGAAAAAAAGAAATACCAACTCCCGATAGCGCACTAAAGAAGTTAGAAACCAAATTAACTACAAAACGTCTCTTATCCATAAATAACAACACTAAAGTAAATGTTTTCATTCGATTTATGTTTAAAACCCAAACCGTTTCTTACATTTTATGCGTATTTTGGTAAAGATTAAATCTTTTACGTTTAATTTTAACGAAAAACCAAAATTGAATCCGTTAGTATCTATAATTACCCCTTGCTATAATTCGGCAGACTTTGTAAGGCTTACCATCAATTCGGTATTAGAACAAACCTACACCAACTGGGAGTTGATTGTTATCGATGACAAATCTAAAGATGATACCTGCAAGGTTATTGAAGCATATACGCAACAACATAGCAACATCCGGCTAATTAAGTTAGCGCAAAATGGAGGCGTTGCAAACGCCAGAAATATAGGATTGGAAGAAGCCAAAGGCAAATACATTGCTTTTTTAGATAGCGACGATATTTGGCTGAAAGAAAAACTAGCCAAACAAGTAACTGATATGGAAGAGCAATCGCTGCCCATGACCTTTTGTGCTTACAACAGGATTGATGAAGCGGGGGCAATTATCTCAAGAAAGATTGAAGTTCCAACTAGTGTAAATTACCGACAATTATTATCGCACAATGTGATTATATTTTCAACCTCATTAACTTTAAAAACGGTTATCGGTACTACTAGATTTAAAAAAGTAGGCCACGAAGATTGGATTTTTTGGCTCGATATTTTTAAGAAGCCATTTAGCGGTTATGGCATTAACGAACCTTTGGTTTTATATCGAATAAGGCAGGGTTCTGTTTCATCTAACAAACTAAAAGTAATTGGTTTTACTTGGAAAATATTAAGAGAAAGTGAAAAATTGGGCTTTTTTGAATCGGTGTATCACTTTACAAAATATGCCTTTGCTACGGTTTGGAAGAGGTTAAGGTAAAAACATTTAACCATTAATTGACTTAAAATCCATCTATTATTTTCAACTTCGCAGAACCTTACACAACAATAAGTTGTTAATTTTCACAAACACCTGTTGTTTTATTCTATCTTAAAATGTACAGAACACCTACCTCCAAAACAGAGAAAGATATCATCAATATTTGGCAGCAAATGTTATTAGTCGACAAAATCGGTGTCGATGATAATTTCTTTGAAATGGGTGGAAACTCACTTTTAGCTCAAAAAACTGTAGCCCAACTAAAACAACTACACCAAAAAGTTGTGCCCATAAAAGTTATTTATCAAGGTGCAACAGCGGCTAAAATAGCAAGCTTCATAGAAGGCAAACAAACCAAGCCTACTTTAAAATTTGCTAAGCAAGATAGAATAGCCATCAATAAAGATGTTGCCATTATTGGCATGAAGCTACGTTTTCCAGGCGCTGATACTCTTGAAGAATTCTGGGACAATCTTGTGCAAAAAAAGGAAACCGTCACCTTCTTCGAAAAAAACCAACTCGATAACAGCCTCTCTCCACATTTAACCAACGACAAAGATTACGTTGCGGCGAGAGGAATTATCAATGATGCAGAAAATTTCGATGCGAGCTTTTTTGGCATCAGCAATGCAATGGCAGAATTGATGGATCCACAACACCGTGTGTTCATGGAACTGTCGCGAGATTTATTAGAGAGCACAGGTTATCTCCCTGCCAAATACGACGGAATAATTGGAATATATGCAGGTTGTGGGAACAATACCTACTTCCTTAACAACGTGTTAGCTCACCCTGAAAAAATAAATGCTGTTGGCAGTTTCAACGTAAATACCGTATCCGACAAAGATTACATTGCCTCCCGAACCGCCTTCCAACTTAATTTGAAAGGCCCAGCAGTTGGCATATTTTCGGCTTGTTCTACATCACTTTTAGCTATTGCCGACGCCACCGAAAGTATCCGCAACAACCATTGTGATGTAGCCATTGCAGGTGGTGTAAGCATTACTTCGCCAATTAACAGCGGGCATTTATACCAAGAAGGGGCTATGCTGAGCAAAGATGGTCACTGTGCTCCTTTTGATGCAAATTCAACAGGAACCACTTTTAGTGATGGAGCTGGGGCAATTTTGTTAAAATCTTTGGATAAAGCCATTGCAGATGGTGATTTCATCTACGGTGTTATTAAAGGAATTGGCGTCAACAATGACGGTGGTGGCAAAGGTAGTTTCACTGCTCCAAGTGCCGAAGGGCAAGCCAACACTATTGCGATGGCTATTCACGATGCCAATATAAATCCGTCGGAGATTTCTTACATCGAAGCACACGGTACAGCTACGCCAATTGGCGACCCTATAGAATTTGAAGGATTGAGCTTGGCTTTTGGCGAACAGACGAAAACGCAATATTGTGCAATTGGCTCTGTAAAAAGCAATTTCGGGCATTTAACGCATGCCGCAGGTATCGCTGGAATTATCAAAACAGCTTTGGCCTTAACGCACAAGCAAATCCCGGCTTCTATCAACTTTAAAACACAAAACCCGCAGATTAACTTTACGGAAAGCCCTTTCTTTGTTAATAAAGAACTAACCAAGTGGACAAATGAAAGAAAGATTGCTGGAGTAAGCTCTTTTGGAGTAGGCGGAACCAATGTTCATTTAATTCTAGAAGCCTACGAACTGGAAGAACAAAAAGTTGAAACCAATCAACCTGTATTAGTAGCTTGGTCGGCAAAAACAAAAGAAAGCAACAGAGTATATGCTGAAAAGTTAAGCCAATTTGCATTAAATAAAGATATTCAAACACCAGCAATTGCAGCTACGCTTCGTCATACTCGTGAAGACTTTGCCTATCGTAGTTTCGTTATTGTAAACGATAATCAGCAACTAGTTTCACAATTAACGGTGCAACGTGAAAGTAGCCAAGAACTGTTAGAGACGAAAAAAGACATCACTTTTCTTTTTCCTGGACAAGGTGCGCAATATGCCCAAATGGGTAAAGCACTTTACCAGCATTATCCAATTTTTAAAGCTGCGCTTGATGAATGCACAATACTGATTGAGCAACAACTTGGCGAGAACTTTATAGATTTACTATTTGCTGATGAACAAAACTCTAAGCTTCAGCAAACGCAATATACGCAGCCCGCACTTTTCGCCATTTCTTACTCGCTCGCTAAACTTTTAGAGGATTTTGGTATTAAGCCAACTTCTTATATAGGGCATAGTATTGGCGAGTTTGTTGCGGCTCACTTTGCAGGTATTTTTAGCTTAAAAGATGTTATTAAGCTTATCGTTCAACGAGCAAGAATTGTGAGTGAACTACCAAATGGTTCTATGCTGAGTGTAAAAACAACGCTCGCCGATATTGTTGATTTAGTTCCACCATCACTTTCAATTGCGGCTGTAAATGCGAAGCAGTCTATTGTAGTAGCAGGACCTACCAATGAAATAGAACAATTTGCTGCCGAACTCGGTGAAAAAGGAATTGCTTCGAAAACATTAAAAACCAGTCATGCTTTTCATTCTGCAATGATGGAAGATGCACTTGAACCTTTTGCGAAAGCACTGGATGGAATTGAATTACACGTTCCAAAAATCCCAATACTTTCTACCGTAACTGGGCAGTGGTTAAAAGATTCGGAAGCATTAGATGTTAATTATTGGGTTAATCATCTACGTAAAACGGTAAACTTCAGCGGGGCAATAGAAAATCTGATTAGTACAGAAAACACTCTATTACTCGAAGTTGGCTCGGGTGCGGCATTAAGCGCTTTTGCCAAACAAAATGGCGCCACTACAGCATTATCGGGTTTAAAAAACCCTAAAAATGAAGAAGAGGAACTCCATAATTTCTTAAATATATTAGGGCAGCTGTGGCTGAATGGAAAGGATATCGAATGGAATAAGCTATATCCAAATACTACTAAAAAAGTATTATCGCTACCAAATTATGCCTACCAAAAGAAAAGATTTTGGTTAACGCCAAAAGTTCAAACATTACCTTTAACAGCAAACAACTTATTACAAGTTCCTGAAGTGCAAATTGACACTTCATTTTCAGAGGAACCATCTTTACTTAACAGGATAAAAGAAATTTTAGAGCGAGCATCAGGAATTGAACTAGCGCAAGCCAATCCCGATTACAACTTTGTAGAACTTGGTTTAGATTCGCTATTGCTTACCCAAGTTGCCATCAATCTTAAAAAAGAGTTTGATGTACCAATTACTTTTAGGCAACTCAACACCGACATCAACTCTTTAAATTTACTTAGTGCGTATTTAGAGAAAAATCAGCCGCAGCAAGAGCATGTAGCTTTAGGACAAGCGGTTTCCTTTAACAGCACACCGAGAAACCTTGTCTTAGAGTTAAGCGATGAAGAAACAAAAGAACTTAAAAAACCTTTCGGCGCAACTCCTAAAATAGAGAAATCGGTTACTAAGCTGCATACCGAGCAGCAGGCTTTTATCGATGGCTTCATTAAAAAATACGTTGAGAAAACCAAAGCGAGCAAGCAGTTTACGCAGGAAAATAGAGCGCACATGGCAGACCCTCGGGTGGTTTCTGGCTTTAAACCTGCTACCAAAGAAATCATCTACCCAATAGTCATTTCTAAATCTAAAGGAGCCAAACTGTGGGATTTGGATAATAATGAATACGTAGATGCACTTAATGGATTTGGCTCGAACTTATTAGGTAACCAACCCGAGATTTTAACCAATGCCATTAAAGCTCAAATAGACAAAGGCTACGAAATTGGCCCACAGCATGAGTTAGCTGGAGAAGTTACTCGCTTGCTTTGCGAATTCACCAATTTTGACAGGGCAGCTTTATGTAACACGGGTTCTGAGGCAGTTTTGGGAGCCATGCGAATTGCCAGAACCACCAGTGGTAAATCAATTATCGTTTCTTTTTCTGGTTCGTATCACGGCATCAACGATGAAGTTCTTATTAGAGGAACAAAAAAACTGAAGAGTTTCCCTGCCGCATCGGGTATTATGCCAGAAGCGGTGCAAAATATGTTGGTTTTAGAATATGGCAGCGACGAAAGTTTGGAAATCATCCGCCAGCGCAGCCATGAAATTGCAGCGGTTTTGGTAGAGCCTGTTCAAAGTCGCAGGCCAGAATTTCAGCCTGTAGAGTATCTCAAAAAACTAAGAAAACTTACCGAAGAGCAAGAGGTCATTCTGATTTTCGACGAGGTAATCACTGGATTTAGGTCGCACCCGGGTGGAGCACAGGCACTATTTGGCGTAAAAGCGGATTTAGGAACTTACGGAAAAGTAATTGGCGGTGGCTTACCTGTAGGCGCAATTGCAGGTCACAGAAAATACATGGATGCTTTGGATGGCGGTTTTTGGCAGTTCGGCGACGATTCGATGCCAGAAATTGGCGTGACCTACTTTGCAGGAACTTTTGTGCGCCACCCTATGGCATTGGCAGCGGCAAAGGCATCCTTACTACATTTTAAAGCAGAAGGTCCCGCATTACAAGAAAAATTAAATGAACACACCAAGTACCTGGCTCAACAAATGAACCAAATTTGCAACCGCTACAGCATCCCTGTTTTTGTTGCGCATTTTAGCTCATTATGGAAAATAAAATTCAAGGAAGATTATACGTATTATGAACTGATTTTCGCTTTAATGCGAGAAAAAGGTGTTCATATTTTAGATGGATTTCCTTGCTTTTTAACTACTGCGCATCTGCAAAAAGATATAGACTTTATCATCACAACATTTGAAGCATGTGTGGCAGAGTTGGTTTCGGTTAAGCTCATCCCTCAACACAGAAACCAATTCGATTTACATTTTTTATCTAGTGAAAACCCGCCAGTAAATGGTGCAAAATTAGGTTTAGACGAAGATGGAAATGCTGCATGGTTTATTGCCGATGATAAAGAACCCGAGAATTATTTAAAAATTGAGTTGAATTAAATGTCTACCGACTACCTGTATAAATCAGTAAATCATCATCCATTTACGGCAAACGAAATTTCGAAAGTGGTGCCAAGTACCGAAGCACAAAAAGAAATTTATGTAGCGGTACAGCTTGGTGATGCGCCTGCAAGTTTGGCTTATAACGAGTCGATTACCTTAGCATTTAACCAGCCAATTAGCGCTGATAAATTAGAGAAGGCATTTCATTTCCTTATTAAAAGACACGAAGCGTTGCGGTCGATAATAAGTAAAAATGGCGAGCAGGTCATTATTTTCGAAGACATTCCTTTTCAATTAGATAAAGTAGAAACGTCAGCCGAAGAATATCATCAGACACTGAAAAAGATAGCTTTAAATGAAGTAAATACAGTTTTCAATCTCAATAGCGGACCATTATTTAGAACAACTTTAGTTGAAAACGGTCAAGAAAATTCGAGTTTAGTAATTACTGGCCATCACATTGTTTTCGATGGTTGGTCTATCGGCGTATTGCTTCAGGAACTTTCTGCTATCTACACTTTTTTGTCACAAAATGAAGCTCCAATTTTAGCCGAAACCACTCAAATTAGTGATTATGCGAAGGAAGAATTTATTTATCGTGACAGCGATGCATACCAAAGCAATAAGCAATTTTGGGTCAATCAGTTTAAGGAACATACAGCTTTCGATTTTCCCATTGACCACGAACGACCAGCTATAAAAACTTACGATGCGAAAAGGTTAGACTTTGAAATTACGCAGCAATTAAGTGCCAATGTAAAGTCGATGGGTGCAAAAGCTGGTGTAAGTTTCGTGAGTTCGCTTCTAGTTGCTTTCGAAGTTTTATTAGCGAAAATATCTGGCAATAAGCAAATCGTTCTGGGACTTCCAACTGCCGGGCAATCGGCAACAAGTCACTTCAATTTAGTTGGCCATTGTGTGAACATGCTGCCATTGAAAAGCCATATTAAACATGATCTAGCGTTTGATGACTATCTTAAAACACGAAATCAAGAAATTTTAGAGGCTTACGAATACCAAAGATTCACTTTTGGTTCGCTTGTTAAAGAGTTGCCTTTACAACGCGACCAATCTAGAACTCCGTTAATCCCAATTTCGTTTAATGTAGATTTAGGTTATGATAACGGTGTGAACTTCAACAACAATCCACATCAACTTTATTCAAACCCTCGTAGTCACGAAATTTTCGAGATTTTCTTGAATATCAGCGGTAGCGAAAAAGAACTTAACGTAGAATGGAGCTATAATACAAACCTTTTTAAAGAAAGTACGATTGAAAAATACCATCAGGCATATGTTTCTTTATTAGAAAAATTAACGCTAGCACCAAAAACTGTAATTAGAAATATCCTCAAAGGAGATTATACAGCGCCTCTGAAGGAAAATCAACTTAATCAAACCTCTGCAGCTTACCCAACAAATAAACCGCTTGGAAATTTCATCAGTGAAACTGCAAAAAAATATCCTACCCGGATTGCGGTTTCTACAACAGCACAAAAAATTACCTACGCTGAATTAGAACAAAAATCTAATCAGTTTGCGGCAAAATTAATGCTAGAAGGTGTTGAAATTGGGCAAAAAGTTGGCTTAGCGGTAGACCGTTCTGTTGCTATGGTAATTGCATTAACGGGAATTTTGAAGTGCGGTGCTGCCTATCTTCCGTTCGACCCCACCTATCCAGCAGAACGTATTAAATATATGCTAGATGACGGGGAAGCCGATTATTTGATTATTTCTGAAGCCTACCGAAATCAACTGCAAACCCCTGCGAAAGTGCTTACTCTTGAACAAATCATCAATTCATTGGATGAGTTAGACGAGCACACTGCGCTTCCAAGCTTTAATACCGACGAACTACTTTATATCTTACATACATCAGGTTCAACGGGCAAGCCAAAGGGCGTACAAATTACCCATCGCAATGTGGTAAATCTGTTGTTAAGTGTACAAGATAAATTCGGCATCAAGCCGGATGATAAAATGCTCTCGGTTACAACTATCTCTTTTGATATTGCCGAAGTGGAGATATTCTTACCACTAATTACCGGTGCGGAAGTGATGATTGCTAGTAAGGAAGAAGTACGCGATGCAGAACAATTATTAAACCTGCTTGATACGCAAAACATCACCTTTATGCAGGCAACTCCTTCAGGATGGCAAATGCTGCTTGACGCTGGATGGGAGAAAAAGCACAACCTTACTATTTTATGTGGTGGTGAGCCAATGAGCCACCATTTAGCACAAAATTTACTGCGACGTTGCGAAGCACTTTGGAATGTTTATGGCCCAACGGAAACCACTATTTATTCTACCATAAACCAAATACAGGCTGACGATGAAATCATCAGTATCGGTAGGCCTTTAAACAACACACAAATTTATTTCCTAGATGAATATTTAAACGAAGTTGAAGACGGGGAAATAGGTGAAATTTACATTGCTGGAGATGGGGTATCGAAAGGTTATATCAACAAACCAGCACTTACCGCCGAACGATATTTATCAAATCCCTTTACCAATTCAAGCTCTTCAGATACACAATCGATCATGTATCGCACCGGAGATTTGGGTAAGTTATTACCTAACGGGAAAATACAATGTTTGGGTCGCATAGACCATCAAATTAAAATTAGAGGTTACCGCATCGAGCTGGAAGAGATAGAGCAAAATCTCCTCAAGCAACCGAACATACAGAAGGCGGTAGTTGCTGCTGTAGAACTACAAGCTGGTAACCAACAATTGGTGGCTTACATCATTCCGCAAAATTATAGTGCTGAAAACTCATACAAGGAAGAAATAGTGCAGTGGAAAGCAGCCTTAAAAGATGCATTACCCGCATTTATGGTTCCTGCTTTCTTTTATACGTTAGCCACTTTTCCGCTTACACCAAACGGTAAAATAGATCGAAATACGCTTGCCAAAAACATAAAATCAGTAACACCAGCAACTCCGGTGTTTGTATCAGCAAATACCGAAGCAGAAAAGGAAATTCTAGCCATCTGGCAAAAAGTGTTGAACAAAGACGACATCAGTACCACTGATAATTTCTTTGAACTTGGCGGGCATTCTTTACTGGCGGTACAAGTGATGCAGCAAATAGGTAGTAAAATGAAAGTAAAGCTACCGTTGGCGTCGTTGTTCCAATACCCCAGTATACAGAAATTAGCTGAATTGGCTACCGCTAAACGAGAAGACATCCAGTGGAACTCTTTAGTTAAAATTAGACCTGAGGGCAGTAAAACACCCGTATATTTTATTCATGGTTCGGGATTAAACGTGCTCATGTTCTACCCAATGATCAAGTACATGGATGCAGAACAGCCTGTGTATGGCTTGCAGGCACAAGGTTTAGATGGCAACCTACCAAGCTTTACTTCGATTGAAGAAGTAGCCAAAATGTACGTAGATGAGGTAATTGCAGATAGACCCAATGGACCTTATGCCTTTATCGGCTATTCGCTAGGTGGCATTATTGGACTAGAAATGGCAAAGCAATTGCAAGAAATGGGCAAAGAGGTTAAGTTTTTCGGAGTAGTAGACACTTACATCGGTAACAGAAACTTCCTTAAATCTCGTACCACTACTTTAGTAGAGAAAGTTTTTAGGCAACCGAAAAAGCTACTTTTCTTTGGAGGACAATTTCTACAAAATCCACAAAAAACAGTTAACTATCAGGTTAATCACATTAAAAACTTAGGCAACAAGATTTTTAGCCCAACAGCAACTGCGGCACAAGTTTCGCTCGAAGATAAAATAAATGACATTTACATGGAGGCTTACATGAGATATGATTTACAGCCTTACGATGGCATTATCCATTTGTTTAAAGTGAAAGAACGTATCTATTTTGTAGATGAACCTAAATATCTGGGTTGGAAACCTTATGCACCAAAGGGATTAAAGATTACTTACATTAACGGAGATCATGCAACTTTCTTAACAGCCCCCAACGACAAATCTTCGGCAGAGATAATACAGAGGGAGTTAGATAAAGCTTAGGATTTATAATCAGGAGTGTTCGAAACAAATTTATCGAAAGTCCGAAGGACTGACATTTTTATAGAAACAAGAGTTGAGATAATTATAAACCACGAAGTGGTGACATTATTTTATTTTAATAAGCAGAGTGTTTCGAACACTCATGATTTATAATACCTTAAATAGTATGCCATAGCGAGCTTCGCAAAGCAGTCCTAAAGCTAAATGCAAATCAGGAGACCTTTATCCCTAATTTCTTACTATTACGCTGATGGGTATAATTCCAAAACAGACCTTTTAGCGCCCACTTTGCCAATACCGACTGCCCGTTGATTAAGAAAATTAATACCGATTTAGGAACTGCAACAAGAGAGAAATAAACAGCAAAGAATAGCGTGTTTAGCCAGCCCGTATTTTTTCGAATGAATAACAAACGGTTACGAGTATTGAAATAAATTTTTATCGGGCTTGCCTTCCCCACACTTATCGATTCTTTGTGATAAACATGGGTTTTACCGGTAAACCAAATCTGCTTGCCGATACGCATAAACTTCTCGCACCAATCCAGCTCTTCGTAATAAAGAAAATAGGTTTCGTCCATTAAACCAGCTTTTTGCAAATCCGTTTTACGACACATTACCGCCGCCCCATGGCAATAACCCGTTTGGTAAGTCTTGTCATTATACTGACCTACATTTTTATCAAACTGCCCAACATATTCGTTACGAGCTAAAAGATAATTCATAGGTGTAAAACCAGCATATTGTACCACATCCTTTTGCTCAAAATACAGCAATAAAGGAGATAAAAGACCAATATTTTCGTTGGTTTCCATTTCTGCAATCATAGTCTCAACACAGCCTGCTGGAATTTCTGTATCGTTATTCAACAAGAAAATGTAATCGCCTTTGGCTTGTTTAATTCCTAAGTTATTGCCACCAGCAAAGCCTAAATTCTCTTTTGATTGGATATACTTGATGTTACCAAAATAAGGCTGAAACATCAACTCCATATTCTTATCTGCTCCATTATCTACAATAACTATTTCAACCTGTTCAGGTGTATAAGCGTTTGCTATAGACTTCAGCAAATCGATGGTGACGTTAGGTTGATGGAAGTTGACGGTAATAATTGAAGTTAATGCCATGGAATTAAATATAGCTATTTTTTGCTTCTAAACTCGGTTATTGTTTGTTTAAGGTCTCTCCAGCCATTCATATACAAGTGTAAAAACCCAAATCTGTGGTAGCTTTGCAATGCAGCGTAACCCATCACAATTGCAATCAATACTGGGAAAATAGCAGCCACTACAATGCCGTAAATACTACCAAAGTAGTACACAGCTGCCACATCGGCTACTAGGTTCACAATTAGCATCACCAATATTTTATAGAAGTTCATTTTCGCTTGTCTAATTACATCCAGCGTTAGCGCCATAAATCGATCTGTGGGGTACAGCAAAGCAATAATGATAAATCCTCTAAGTACGTTTGCCGCTTCGGTGCCTACAAATTTTCCACCTCCAATTAATGCAATTGGAATATCGGCCAAAACGACTACACCTATAATTATAGGAACCATCCCTATGGTAAGCAAAGCGATAAATCTGCTCATGATATCGATGACCTTTTTCGGTTTACCTTCGTTAAAAGCAGTCACCATCATTGGCATTCCAGAGGCAATTAGACTTCTCATCGGAATTTCAATAACCTCAATTAACCTTAAGCCAAGATTGTAAATGGCAACTGCAGAAGGTGCTAAAAAAAGATTGATGACGTAAATATCAATAGTGCGAAAAAGATTGGTGCTTAAAATTGTTCCTACGCTATATTTACCAAAATGATAAAGTTCCTGAATGTTTTCTTTGGTTTGATGACGTATGGAGTTGAACTTAGACCAACCACTTAGCAATACGTATGAGCTACTAATTAAAAGCGAACCAATGTAGGCGTAAACAACATGTTCTATTTGCATTTCGCCAACAAAATAAAAGGTCAATATGCCAGCTATGAAAAAAAACTGATTAATTAAACGTAGTACCAACAATCTATCAAAACGCTCTTCTGCCTGCAAAATGCAAGTAGCCATAAGGTAAGGCAAACTTGCCAAAAAAGCTAGCCCAAACCATTTGGTAAAAAGAGAAAAACCCACATCGTGGATATGTTGAGACAAAAAGTAACCTGGAATGCTGAGCAACAAAAAAAATAAGGTGATAACTGCACCTATATACCAGGCCGAGCCAACTACTTTTAATGCATCAGCTGGATTTCTGCCTACGTAAAAGGTGATAAAAGCGGTGCTTAAAAAACCCGACCGAAAGGTATCCGCCAAGAGATAAGTAGACTGAAAAACAATCCAAACTCCGTTGGCTTCTAAAGACAGCACACGATTCAAAACAGCAAAAATAACCAAGCCAGTTACTGCTGTTAGAATGTTACTTGCTAACGATAAAGTATGCTTGTTATTTAATTGCTTAATTCCGTATGCCACTTCCTTGTAATGCTACTTTTCTACCCTTGCAGTTGCTTTGTAAATCTCTTCCACGTTTTTTTCCCAGGTATGAGTTTGTGCAAAGGCAATACGTTCATTTTCTCGGTCTGTGCTATTCTCGGCCAATGCCTTCTCTGCTAGCGCAACGTATTCTTCTTTGGTTTCTGCAATATAAACATAGCCCTCAAAAACGCTCATGGCTTCGGTTTTGGTAGCCAAAGTTGGTTTACCCATGGCTAAATATTCATCTATTTTACGCGGATAATTACCAATAGTAAGGGGATTAAGCACCTGCGGATTTAAACAAACATCAAAACCTTTAATGTACGCCGGTAAAGTTTCTGGCTTTTGAGGCCCCAAGAAATGAACATTCTTGAGCTGATGAAGTCTACTGGCTTTAAAATCTTCATCTTCTGGACCAACTAAAACTAGGTTCCAATCTGGCTTCTGCTCCGCTAAATGAATCAATATATTTTCATCCAATCGGATACTTAACAACGCACCTACATAACCCAAAATTGGTTTCGGAATTGCAGTCAAACTTTCTGGAACAACGACACTATCATCATTTTTGAAAGTGCTTAAATCGCAGCCTTGCCCTACAGAAAATGAGTTAGGATTATATTTTTTGCAGTAATTAGCCAGGTACACAGAATTAGCCACACACAAATCACTCTTCCTAATCAAATCTGGTTCTATGCTTTTCCCATGTTTACCCCAGTAAGGCGTAGCAATTAAATTATCTCTCGAATAATAAATACTGGTTGCCGGCTTTAAAAGTTCTTTTAAATGATAGCTTCTAAACATATCGCTATCATTAAATAGAATGAAATTCCTAAAATCTAAACGTTGAATGGCCTTTTTAACAGACTTGGCAAATCGCTTGTTGTTGATTTTATTGAGGATGCGGAAAACCAGCGTGGGCTTCACCCAATTGATGGATTCGTTAATCACATCAGGATAAAAAACCCAAAAATTAGGCGCAATTTCTTCCAACCCGTCTTCTTCTCCTTTGATTACACGTACTCGCTTTTTTACACCTTCTGTATCTGCCTGCTGAAATTTAGTGCGACGGTCTAAAGGTGCATTGATGTAAAGCACCCGATTGTGTTTACTAAATTCTAATGCAATATCTTTACAGTTACTTCCGATAGGAGTATCCCATGGCTGTTGCCCAACTACAATAATATCTCTGTTTTCGATAATAGCCATGTTTTAAGATTTATCTTGAACGCGTTTATAAGCACTTACACCCCTCACAAAACCGAGGATACCAAAAACTATTGCGGGAATAAGAAGCAATTCTAAAGGCATAATTATACGTTCTCCTTTTCTACAGGTTTACTACTATGTGGTGTAACCATAAACGATTTTTTAGCCTTGCCAATGCTGGCTAACGCGATAACCATCCCGAACATAGCTCTTGGAATTTGAAACAAGGCCACGTACAATCTTTTATCTGCATAAAATCTTCTTGGTATCGAAATGATTAAGGTGAAGCAAAGGCTGATGAATAAACCAATCCAAAACTCCCTAGTTGGTCCAAAGGGATTAAAAAAAGATTGGACAGCCAATACAAAAAGTAGTGCCAGCAGCAACATTCTAGGTACTAAAAAAGTTTGTAAGGTTTTATTGAAAAACTCGATGTTGCCTTTAAATAGTTGTACAAATCCTTCGAAAGCATATTTCTTTAAAAACTCTACTTGCGAAGCAATCCACCTTGTACGCTGTTTGGTAAATACTTTGGCATTCTCAATCTTTTCATCGTATACGTAAACATCATTTAAATAGGCAATGCTTACTTTGTCTTTGGCAATCATGAAATCGAGCTGTTTGTCTTCTCCTACGGTTTCTCCAATGTTGTTTAATAAATCACGGAAGTAGGTAAATTCAAAAGCCATCCCCGAACCAATTAAGGCTGGTGACAATCCCAAAATCGCATGTCCTTTACGGAACAAATGGTTATTCACTTCTTCGTTGCAAGCATCCAAGAAGGCGAATGAGCTGTCCATATTTTTTGCCACACGATGGGCTTGTACCACTCTTTTACCCTGCTCAAAAGCACCGTTCAAATAACTTAAGCAATCATCGCTCATGATGTTATCCACGTCTAACACCACCGCTATTTCGAAACCTTCTCCTGCTAATTGGTTCATGGCAAACTGCATCGCCTTACCTTTGGTGCTTTTCTCAAAGAAAACCTCAATCACTTTGGCACCCAATTCCTTTAATGTTACCAACGTTTCGGGCTGCAGGCCATCAGCAATAACCACAATTTCAAAATCACCTTGGTACTGATGTTTCAATGCCATTTTAACACTATCTACAATGACTACATTTTCCTGATAAGTAGGAAACAATACGGCGATTTTTCTGTGACGGTTTGCCTCCTTTTTTGATTTACGCAAGGGCAATAAACCAACTAAGCCAAAAAAAGCCAAGTAAAAGCAGTTGAGCACCAAATATATGCCCAATATCCAGAATAGCACATCAATCATATTATAAATCACTTCCATCAGCATCTAATTGTTTTCTAGGAGTATCTAACCAAGGGGCGATAAATACGAACGACCACGACATAAACATAATCACCGACGAGGGGATCGCGTTCATCACCTCGTTGCCGTAACTACAAATAAAGCACCCAACCGTACCCGAGGTTAGGGCAATCATCTTCGTCTTCAGTTTGGGGTCTTTCAACTGCCAAACAATACCACTGCATTTTCCAATAATGTAACAGTTAATGCCAAACCAAATCAGTAAACCAACTACCCCATACATCACCCAAACCTTAACCCAATAACTATCCGGCTGGATATTGGCAATTGGCTTATCTGCATTGTAAGTGGTACCGTTCATGCCGCTCATTCCCAAACCCGCACCAAATGGTTCATCTTTCAGTAAGTAGGCTAGTTTCTTTTGGTTAATGATCCTTACGTTAAAAGAAGCATCTTTGGGGTCTAACGCACTACGCAAACGTCTAACTTGGAAACTTTCATCCCCAATTTTAGTGTATTTAAGTACGCCTAAACCACCTAAAGCGAAGACACTGCCAATAATCAATACTTTAAAGTTTTTACTTAAGAAAAGCGCATAAGCCAATCCCGCTACTAAAGCAAATAAAGCTCCCCTAGTGCCCGATACACCCATTCCATATAAAGTAATGAGTGCAACTGCACCGAAAATAATTCTCTTGGTAAGTGAAAATGGCCCCATCGCTAATACCATTGCCATTACGGCCATAATTGCCTGCGAGGCACCAAACTGTCCAGCATCTGAATAGATAGAAAATACCCGCAGCTTGCCACCTAAAATGTGCGTAACCTTTGCTCCGGTATCTAGCCAGGCCTGTTCGCCAGCACTTAAGCCAACATATAATTGTTTCATGCCATACAATACGGCAATACATGAAAAGAAGAAGATAAAACCAATGAAACGGTTTAAATCAACCATTCGGTTAAATAACAAAAATACGATTGGCGCAGTGAGCAACCAACTTAATGCCGTAAAACGAAGCTCGTTAAACCAACCCGTAAAACTACCACCATAGGGATTTAACACTTGCAACATACTGATGCCGAACCAAATCAGCGACAGCATCACATGCTCGTTCTTTAGCGCCTTCCAATTAAACTTGTTCATGTTTACCAAAAGACTAGCCCAGGTGAGCAGTAAAATGGCATCCATAGCTAAACCAACCGGAATATTTAAGAAAGTTTTAACAACAAAGCCCAGTACAAAACAATAGGCAAAATAGACTATAAAAGCAACACGGGGATTAGTAAACGAAGCTATTAAAAATGCGCCAGCACCAGCAGCAGCCAACACCAACATTGGCCCCAAAAAACCATAGCGTGCTGTAGAACCAGCCACCAAAACAGAAAGGCTTAACGCTACCAAAACAAATAGTATCGTTTTCTTATGATCGGCAATATGTAGCTGCAGATTCCTAAGCATAAAACTACTTACTTGCGTTTAACACCGTTGATGAGCCAACCGATAAATTTACTGTCGTTCTTTAAAAATTTGATGGCTTCTTTATCTCCGTCGCTTAACGAATTACCAGCCATAAAGGTGGCTACATATTTTTCGGTAAACAGAATCCATTCTTTCACATCAGACACACTATTTACGGCATCTAAATAGACGATGATTAAATCGAATTCGTCTTTAAGGCTATTAAAAATCTGGGTAACTCCAGAACTATCTTTATTCTCTAGAAGCGAATCTCCATCTAAATCTTTATTTAAAAAGGTAATGAGATTATTCTTCTGAAGCGTAAGTGTACTCAGCACTGTTTTTAACGATTGATGGGTAGGAATGTTCCACTTCTGAATTTCTTGTGCCATTTCAGCATTTCCAATCAAAAGAATCTGCTTATCCAATCTTGCAAAGCTATAAGCCAAACTTACTGCAGAAAAAACAGAAAAGTTTTCTGGATGCAACCTTGTTAATCCCAACACCTTATGTTTGCCTACAGACAAAGCTTCATCAATCTCGAAACGAACCTCACGAAGCAGATTTTTATAAGTAAGCATTTCCTTGCTACGTTCGCCATTTTTCCAGATATCATCTATATCTCTATTTTCTGGCTTAATGTAGTTGAGCTCGCCAATTACTTTTTCTTTAGTAGCGGCAACAAGTTGTTTTTTATTATTGATAGAATGGTCTAGTACATGGATAACAAAAAGTAAACAGAAACAAATGGCAAAACTTGCAATGGCACTTAAAGCCATAAATAAAAGCTTTTTAGATGGTTCTGCGGTGGTTGGCACACCTTCTTGCTCCAATTGTAATCTCAAACCAATGTTTTTATCGAGGTTAGTTTGATTATATCGATTCAATAAATCCAAGTATTCTTTGGTAGCCACATCGGCATCACGCTCAAATTTTTGCACACCAGCGTCAAATGGCACCATACCAGAGAACTTTGCATTCAATTTTGCCAATTCTCTGTCAATATCTTGGATACTTCCCCTCGTTTTTTCTAAGTCGATACCAATTGAAATTCGGTTTTGAACCAAAGTTTGCTTAGCAACCGTAGGGTCGGCAACATACTGATCATTAGACCTTACCAACTGCGCAGTGAGCAACTGTTGCAATGAGTCTACTTTTTTCTTTGCAGAAGGCTTAAAACCTCCATCAATATACTCTTCATTTGCTGCTTGCACCCTGTTTCTAAGTACAATAACCGCTTGATTATCTGCCGAAACATCAGCCCCTAAATACTTATCTAAAGCAGGGTTATTCAACTTGTTGTTTACATTGTTCAGCGCCGACTGTAGCGATTGCAAATCGATAATAGCTTGAGATTTCTTGTTCTCGTAATCAATAATCTGCTGATAAACAATAGCTGATTGCTTATCCAAATTCAGCACCTCATTTTTAATCTTGTATTCTTTAAGTTGCTGGTTTTTATTGTTCATTACCGAATCTTTCTTTTGCAAGAGAGAATCTAAAACTAGGATGGACTGGTTTTTATTACTAATTAAATCGAAACTGTAGTTATTGATAAAATCTTTAGAAAGCGTATTTACCACAAATACAGACATTAATGTATTTTCTGAAGTAAACTCTACCGTAATAAAATCACTGTTATCTTCGTGGCTAATGGCAGTTTTCTTGCTTAAAGAAGCCGCATCATAACCCATCGATTTCACTAGGTTGTAATACTTCACATCATCATAATTATCAAATGGAGTAAGTACCTTTTTTTTAGCAATACGATCTTCAAATCCGTAAATAGCAGCCTGCCTTTGCTCCGCAGTTAAAGCGTTTATATCATCGCTTTGCACCTGAAAAGCTTTTTTAGGATCTTTTAGATCGTGTAATATCAAACGGTAAGAAAGAATACTCATGTTTTTTGGCATGGTCATGATATCCATGATGTTGGTAAACTGCTGGTTAATTTTGATCAAAAGATCTGGACCAGAATAAGAAGGTACGTCTGGCGCTACTTGCCTGGAAGGATCTAATAAACCCGTAGATAGTTTTGCCTGCGACTTATATTGTTTAGGAAGATTTTTAACAAACAGAAAAGTAACAAAGAGCGTTATTGCCGGAATAGCGATAATGAGCCATTTATATTTGGCAATAAGATTTAAAAACTCTTTAATATTCATACCCTTCTTATTTCACCTCCTCCATTTTTTTGCCAAGCAAAGCTTCTAACGAGCTTTTAGCTTTTAGCATATTTACTTCTGCCAACAATTTTTCTGAACTTGCTGTAGAAGTAAGTGATTTTGCCTTGGTATACACATCTAGAGAAACCTCACCTTTTTCAAATTTATAACGAAGCCCATCACTGGCTGCTTTGTTATCAATATAGGCTTGATTTTTTACTTTAAGATCGTTAAACCATTGCAAATACTCAAAATACCTTTCCTTAACATCTATTTCCAATAAAATATCATACTCCTTTGTTAAATAAGAAGCCGAATTGTATTCTTCTCTAGCTTGTTTTACTAAAGATGGCGTACGAAAAAATAAACCCAAATTTAGATTTACGCCAAATTGAAATCCATTAATGGAGTAAGGATTATTAACATCCAGAATAGTTCCATTACTTGGGCGGTAAAAATAAGATGCGTTTAAAGACTCTAAATATCCCGCTTTAGCAGTTCCAATTTTCGCTTTAGCACTTAGCTCACTAGCCTTATACATTTTCCTTTTCGGATAGTATTCTTTAGCTAAATCTACGTACTTCTGTAGCAAAGGCGGATTAATTTGGCTTGCAATATCTTCTTGCGCATGAATTTGCACATTAGCTGCTAAGAGTAGCAATAAGATAAAAAGCCTTTTTATTGTCATAGATTATATATTATACCTTCTCTTTTTGGAGAAGTACAGGGACTGTCATCAAAATAATTTTCAAATCTAACCAAATTGAAAACTTCTTGTTGTAGAAATTATCCAATTTTTTACGCTCTCGATCAGACATGTCACTTTTTCCTCGCTTAATAATTTGCCAAAGGCCAGTAATTCCAGCAGGACCCAAAAACCTCATCGACCACTCGTTAGTGGTTAATTGCTCTGCTTCGTACAAAGGCAAAGGTCTATTACCTACAATAGACATGTCGCCTTTTATAACGTTAAATAATTGAGGAAGTTCATCAATACTCGAATTTCTTAGAAAATTACCCAGCTTGGTAACACGAGGATCATCTTTCATTTTAAAGAATGCAGAATCTCCGTACTGATTGGCTGTAGTAGCTTTAAGGTTTTCTACTTCCTTGTCTGCGTTTACTCGCATCGATCTAAACTTGTAAAAATCGAATATCTTATAACCAGTGCCTACTCGCTTACTTGTATAAAATATAGGTCCTTTAGAATCTAATTTTATAAGAATAGCAATGATAATCAGCAATGGACTTAAAACGATAAATGCACTGATGGAAATAGCCAAATCCAAGAATCGCTTGGCAAATGGCGCTTTATATTGCTTTAAGGGAGCTTCTGGTAAATCTTTTAATTGTTCGTTAAGGATTTTATATGCCGATAAAAATTGAAGCCTTAGTTTCACATCAGCAAAAGCAATCTCTGGCGAATAACAATCGGCCACACGAGCTGCAAAAGCTGCTGCAGAAATAGCTGGATCTTTCTCGGTTAATAAAAAGATAACCACCAAATTTCTACTTAACCAATTCTTCTTTAACCTTTCTACCAAACCTAAAGCCTCATTAAATTCATTTGGCTGTACTTCTACCAAAATACTTACATCAAGCTCGTAAACCGATAGTTTGGTTACCGTTTCGAATAAGTTGGCAAAACTACTAGCTTTTCTAACCGTTCCTCCATCACCAAATGCAGTCGCAATATCAGCATCATATTTGTTAGCATAATAAATAATATTAACCCTAGATTGAGGCATGCCAAATGAGGTATTTTCTTGTACTTCCATCGTTCTAGCTTAACAGGTTCTGAATGGTCTCTTTCAACTTCGCAGGATTAAATGGCTTCGGCATCAATAAATCAAAATTGTATGGAAGTTTCTGCACTAAATCATCTAATGAGTAGGCAGCAGAGAGCAATATAATAGGAATATCACGATAGTAGCCACTAGTTTTTAAACTTCTCACAAAATCAAGCCCATCTACATAAGGCATTTCCAAATCTGAGATGATCAGATCGGGCATATTCCCCTCGTCCATCCAGCTAATAGCTTCTAAACCGTTGTTATGAATTACTAAATTGTAATCTTTCTTTAAAATAAACTCTAAAAGCTTGAGTACGGTAATCTCGTCATCAACCAACAAAATCAGTTTTTTATCTAGACTTGTTTTAAAATTTGGAGACGGCATATTTAAGGTAAATTTTCAATAAAAACTTAGAATGAACTAAGCTATTAATAAAAAATCAATTTTTACTCCTTTTTGTGATATTACGAAGCTTAAATCAACTCAATTTGCCTTTTGATACTCTCTTCTAGAGAAATTAGGGTTTCCGTTCGCTGAATACCTTTAACCGCTTGTATTTCTTCGTTAAGTACATGACGGAGATGATCGGTATCTCTACAGGTAATTTTTGCGAACATACTGTAAGCGCCAGTTGTGTAATGTAACTCTACCACTTCTTTTATTTTGCTCAATTGATCAACAGCATCTTTATAAAGAGATCCTTTTTCCAGATAAATACCTAGGAAAGCGGTAATATCATAGCCTGCTTTTCTTGGATCGATAATTAAATGTGAACCTCGGATGATACCCATGTCCGCCAATTTTTTCATTCTTACGTGTACTGTACCGCCAGAAACAATCAGTTCCTTTGCTATTTCAGTATACGGTTTGGTAGCATCGTGCATCAGTTGGGTCAGTATCTGAATGTCGAGGTTATCAATTTCTAAATTTTGAGATTCCTTTTTAAGCATAAATTACATTTTTGTTAAGTATTTATAAATATAAATGAAAATATAATAAAAATAAAATTAAATCATTAAAATATTTGCAACAAACTATTTAATTGTTCTATATTTGTTTCAAGCAAACGCCAGAGGGCATAAGCGATTTACAGTTACCAACAAATCATTCGCAGTTTTGACAGCTGCCAATTGGAAACTGAAAACTTGAAATTATAAAACTAAAATGTAGGGTGGTGAAATTGGCAGACACACCTCCTTGTCTCGGTGGTAGAGGAAATGGGAAATCCGGCAACGGCACAACCACTCTATGAAGGTTCGACTCCTTCCCCTACAGCAATTTGCAGTTAACAGTTTTTAGTTAGCAGTTACCCAACTGAAAACCGAAAATTGGAAACTGAAAATTAAAACAATGTTGGGTGGTGAAATTGGCAGACACACCTCCTTGTCTCGGTGGTGGGGATCATGGGACAAACGCAGTTTATGGGTTGACCACAAATTAATTTTTGAACTGTAGCTAACTACCCCTTGAAGGTTCGACTCCTTCCCCAACAGCCATTTTTATAAATAATAAGTTAGTTAAGGAAGCGGTTCTGGATTGAATCGCTTTTTTTTATTTTCATTATTTTTTCAAAGATCAAACTTTGCGTTTCATTATTGCTCGAAATATGTTAAACACCTCGTCATGGCGAGGCACGAAGCAATCTTAAAGCGAGTGTAATTATCTAAAGATTGCTTCGTGCCTCGCAATGACGAGAAGCATATACAAACGCAGGGTCAAATGTACGAAATAATCATTTATATATTTTTTTAAGGAAAACTCTGATAATATTTCAAAACATATCAAAGTATAAAATCATTTTAACAAAAAAGGCGGGTGATCACACCCGCCTTTAAATTATGTTGGCAAGAACGCCAACGTATAACAATTACTTAATCGTATACTTATCACTAAACTTCTTATCCAATTGCTTGTGCAAGTTATCCAAATTGATGTCTCTACCTTGAATAAAAGCTTTCTCGATTTTATTGGTTTTCATATCTAAAGCATCACCAGTAGAAATGAATAGGGTAGCGTCTTTACCAACTTCTAAACTTCCTGTAGTTTTATCGATACCTAGAATTTTAGCCGTATTAAGGGTGATGGTTTGCAAAGCTTTTTCTTTATCCAGACCCCAGGTTGCTACCGTACCCGCCATGAAAGGCAAGTTACGTTGCTGCCAAAAATCATTGATACTCACCGCAACCGTCACACCTGCATTATACAAGATAGCTGCATTTTTGTACGGCATGTTCACGTCATCATCTATATTGCTAGGCAATGAGTGTGGTTGATTGACAATTACAGGAACATTGTTCTGCTTTAAAAAATCGGTAATTAAATAAGCCTCGCCACCTCCAATAATTATTGGCGTAATACCGAATTTCTTCGCAAAACTTACCGCAGCCACTATTTCCTTCTGTGTATTAGCCGCGATATACAACTTTTGTTCGCCTTTAAACAATTTTGCCATTGCTGCCATACGTGTATTGGTTTCAGCAGGCTTGGCGCCTTCGTTATAAGCTTTTGCTTCTGCGAAGAAACTGTTCAATTCTAGAATTGCAGCTTGTGTACGCTCTGCCATTGCTTCGGCAGAGAAGCCTGGTCTAAAGCCAGCAAAACCACCTCTAAAACGAGGAGCTGCCGGCCAAGTCACATGCATACCATCATCCGTTTTAACGGCTGCATCTTCCCAGTTCCAAGCATCTAACTGAACAATAGACGAACTACCAGAAATAGCACCACCACTCGGTCTAATTTGAGCCATCAAAACACCATTACTACGTAACGTAGCTGGCACTTTAGAATCAGTATTGTAAGCCACTAAAGACCTGATATGCGGATTTAAGTTCCCAATCTCCTGAAAGTCTAAAGTTGCTTTAATTGACTCATACTCAACCAAACCTAAGGTATTTACCGGAGCGATAAACCCTGGATAAACGTGCTTACCATTTACGTTAATCATTTCGCCATCGTTAGTAGCGAACTTTACTGTAGTAGCATCTCCAACACCTGTAATTTTTCCTTTTTCGAATACTACGTAGCCATTATTGATGACTTGTCCATTGCCTGTATGTACTACTCCGCCAAGCAAAATCACTTTCTTTGCTTGAGCCTTGGCAGGAGAAATATTCGCTTGACCAAAAGCTGACGCACTTGCTGCAAGTGCTAAAAACAAGGTTAAAATTTTCTTATTCATGGTGGTGTCCTCCTTCTTCTGTTTGAATTGCTTCGAAGCCATTAGAGAAATCGCTTGCCGTTTCGCAATTGTATAATGTTGGAGTGGTGCCCATTGGACGCTGAGTTCTACCTCCCTTGTTTTTACTGTCTAACATTTTTTGAACTAATCTAGCTCTTTCTGCTTGTTGTTGTTTCAATTTTTGAGCATCCTTTTCAATATCCCAGTATAAAACACCATCGACGAAAGTCTTTTCTGCTTTTGCATAAATTGAAAGCGGGTTATCAGACCAAACTACTACGTCTGCATCTTTACCTACTTTTAAACTGCCTACTTTATTGTCGATGTGAAGCATTTTAGCAGGATTTAACGATACAAATTTGAAAGCATCTTCTTCAGAAACGCCACCGTACAATACCGCTTTACCAGCTTCCTGATTTAAACGACGAGCCATTTCAGCATCATCTGAGTTAAATGCAGTAGTGATACCTACGTTGTGCATGATTTTCCCATTGTAAGGAATCGCTTCTGCCACCTCGAATTTATATGCCCACCAATCTGAGAAAGTAGAGGCTGCAATGCCATGAGCTTTCATTTTATCAGCCACTTTATAACCTTCTAAAATGTGTGTAAAGGTGTTGATTTTGAATCCTAAGCTATCAGCCACATGAATTAACATATTGATTTCAGACTGTACGTAAGAGTGACAAGTAATGAAACGTTTATTGTTCAGAATTTCTACCAAAGCATCTAATTCTAAATCTCTACGTACATTGTTGCCTTTTACTTTTAAAGCAGTTTCGTAATCTTTAGCACGAGTAAAAGCATCCACAAAAGTTTGCTCTACACCCATACGAGTTACTGGGAAACGCTGACCAGAACCGAAGTTACTTTGTTTCACATTCTCTCCTAAAGCGAACTTGATAAACGGATCTGCACCAGCAAACTTCAATTCTTCTGGCAATTTACCCCAACGTAATTTAATCAATTGAGACTGGCCACCGATTGGATTTGCCGATCCGTGTAGAATTTGTGAAGTAGTTACGCCACCCGCCAACTGACGATAAATATTGACGTCTTCAGAGTTGATGATATCGCCAATGCGAACTTCGGAAGAAACTGATTGTGCACCTTCGTTAATACCGCCAGTACCCGCAATGTGCGAGTGCTCATCAATTACACCTGGTGTTACGTGCTTGCCCGTTGCATCAATTACTTTTGCCGAACCTGCAGCTAAGTTTTTACCTACGGCTTTGATTTTTCCGCCTTCTAAAAGTACGTCAGCATTTTGCAAGATGCCGTCTTTTTCGTTAGTCCAAACCGTAGCGTTTTTTAACAATACATTTTCTGCCTTTGGCAATACTTCGTTACCAAAAGATTGGAAAGGATAGACTAAAGGTGCATTTGCCGCAATAGCCGGTTTTGGCTCTTCTTTTTTAGGAGCTTCTTTTCCAGCTTCTTTAAAAGTTGCTGTCCATTTGCCTTCAGTTCCATCGCTTAAAGCAGATTCGCCTTTCATTGCAATAGGTGATTCAGCAGATATATAACCTGTTAAACGAACATCACCTTTTGGATTTTTCTTCAAGTTGAAGCTCAAAGTAACCCAATCGCCATTACGGCCTAAAGTTGCCATGGTTTTCACACTATCGGCACCAGTTCTTTCAATCGAAGCAGCAGCTGGTCCAGTGATTTTCAAAGTTAATGCTCCAACACCATCAACGTTCAAATTGTAAATACCTTTCAAGTCGCTTACATCCATTTTGTTAACGATGTAGCGTTTACCTTGTACCCAGTTTTCGTGGATGATATTGGTGCTTTTGAATAAGTTATCTGAAGTAATTAGGAAGTTAGCCAATTTACCTTTCTCGATAGAACCTACTTTATCGCTAATGCCTAAAAGTTTAGCAGGCACTTCGGTTACAGAAAGTAAAGCTTGTTTCTCTGTTAAGCCACTTTCTATCGCGGTGCGGATATTTGCCCAAAACTCACGAGTGTTATCTAAACCAAAAGCAGTTAAAGCGAAGTTAATTCCCGCTTTCTCTAAAATACCTGGGTTTGAAGACGCCATTTCCCAAGCTTTCATTTGCGCTAAAGTTACATTTCTAGCTTCTGCTGGGTCTTCTACATCATAAGCTTTTGGATAAGCAATTGGAACAATTAAACTGGCTCCTGTTGCTTTCACCGCATCTATACGCTGGTACTCATCGCCACCAGCCTTAATGATATATTGCTTACCAAATTCTTTACCAATTTTATCAGCACGAAGGATGTTCTGCCAACCATCAGCTTCAAAAATTTGAGGTAAGTTTTGTTGTTTATTAAATTCATCCAACGAGATGTTGTATTCTTCTTTTTGGTTTTTATACCAAGCTGCATCTAAATAAGTTTGGCGCAATAATGCAATAGAACCCATTAATGAAGTTGGATAATCGTTAGTTGAACTTCCTTTGCTGAACGAATAGTTCGCCGCAGTTTGGTCTTTCAACATCACTTTGTGCTCAAACTCGTCGTTTAAGGTAACTGCAGCCGAAGTGCCACGAGCAATACCATCGCGATTGATCACGTTTACACTACCGAAACCAGCTTTGCGTAAATCATCAGCTTTTTTGGTGTCGATAGAAAAGATAGTCTTCACTTCCATCTCTGGTCTGATAGCTGCGTTCCAGTTGTAAGCACCTTTCTTTTGCGAAGTGAAAATAGATTGACGTTGACCGCCGAAACCACGTTGAGCGGCGGCTTCTACGGTAATGCCATAGCTGGTAAAAGCATCAACCAATGAAGGATAGATGTATTTTCCTTTTAAATCAATGACTACATATCCTTTTGGAATTGCAGTACCAGTACCCACAGATTGGATGACTTGGTTTTTAATTAGCAATACGCCATTGCTAATAGTTTGGTTAGCGTTTACCACAATAGTTGCATTGGTAAAGGCATATTGCCCCGACCGCACATCATAAGAACCATTTACAGGATAGGTTTGCTGTGCAAATGCAAATACAGTAGAAAATACCAACGCTAACGCTAGTAAAATTTTCTTCATGTTAGTTAAAGTTTAGAATTAATGGCTTAAAGCTATTTATAATTCTAATGCTTTTAAATACTTAACATATTTTTTACGTGGAAAAACACTTCGGGTTTACTGTTATAACAACCATAGAGAAAATTAGCAGCAATTATGCTACTGTTTTCACTAAAAAAGCCACACTGAAAGGTGTGGCTTTATAAAATAAATTGTTTATCGCCGATTAGAAACCGTAACGCAAACCAATTTGTGCTTGCCAAGGATTGCCTGAAGGATTAAGTACTCCAGAGTTATTTACACGATAATTAAATGATCTGGTGTTTTGGTAGAAACTTGGAATAGCAGGCGTAGTTACATTACCGGCATTATCCCTTACCGCTGGCTTACCATTTAAAGCATATAGTGATTGACTTCCGAAGGTTTCTGTTACACCCCATTTCTTATTCAGTAAGTTGGCAAAGTTGAAAATATCACCCGAAATCTCTACGCTTTGCTTTCTAGCTTTACCAAATTTGAATTGATAAGCCAACCTTACATCTACCGTTCCAAAGAACCTGTTGATTCCACCATTACGTTCAGCCATTCTTCCTTCGTATTTCAAGATATAATCTTTTAAACTTTGGTCAGCCAAAGGATTGTCAAGCAAAGTCTGTAGGCCAGTGCGAACATTAGCTGGCACATTAGGATTATTTCTGTCGAAGATGTAAGCTAAGTCATTAGTACCTGCAACAAAATCGCCATTGCTATTCACTCCCGAAAGCAAGCTGTAACGCGTACCTCCGATACCAGAATAACGTACCCCTACTTTAACACCCCAAAGTGTAGGCAAAGTACCATAAACTACTACCTTATGCCTGAACTGACCATTTGAATAGCTCATTCTACTCAAATCACGTGGATCATCAACCACAGGTAATGATAATGTTGCTGAGTTCGCCACGTTACCGTTGAAAGAAGTGTTGTCTTTTGCGTCGTTCCAAGTATAACTTGCCGAAATCTCACCATCTCTAAAATATCTCCAATTTCCATCAACCACTACCGCAAACTGGTTTACCTTACCTTTGCTGTTCAACTCTAATACACGACCAAACTGATTACTCAAACGACCTGTTTTCCAGTCAGGAATACCATCTTCAGGAATCGAAGGTACAAATACACCTCTACCACCCTCGTCAGGTAAGGTAAGACCTGGAGTAGCAATCATATTCCTATCCACATACATATAGTTGTTACGTGCAAAAGTGGCATAACCGGTAATTCCAACACGCAAATTATCATTGATCAACTTATTATAAGATAGGTTGGCTTTATACACCACTGGCATTTTAGCATCCTCCGCATAGGTATTGATCATTGGCACCTGAGATCCTGGTAACGTAGGAGCTAGCGCTGTACCATTTCTATAACCAATAAAATCAGGCATTGGTACATTTGCTCCAGTAACATCTACAGTAGCAAAATGCTTACCATCAAAAGAAAGGTTATTGATGGTAACGTAGTTATTTACGTCAGAACCAAAGATACCCGCTCCGAAACGTAAGTAATCCGTATGTTTTTCATTCACATCCCAGTTAAACTGGATACGAGGCTGCACCAAAAACTGCTTCAATTCATGATCCGTTCTTACCCCAATCGCATTATATAACTCTTGGTTAAGTGGAGATTTTGGATATTTACTATAATCGATACGCAAACCTCCTGTAAACTCTAAACCTTTGGCCAATTTAGTTTGCATCTGTCCATAAATCGCCGTATTCCAAATACCTGCCCTTACGCTAGGATCATCCATTAAAGGCACCTCACGGTAATACAATGATGGTCTCAAGTTATCGAAATTTTGCATCGACGTTCCGACACTGTTGGTCTGATACTCAAAACGACCATTTACCTCACTACCATATAAAGATAGTGCATTGGTGTACATCAAATCTAATCCGAAAGTATATTTTACTTTATCAGTATTGTAATAGAAATTATCTACCAACTGAATTACATTATTTGTAAAACCTTCCTGCGCAAAACGATGACCTCCAATTTGAATCGCTGTAGACCCTGTTAATCCATTAGATGTTATATTTCTTACGATAGCTCTAGGGATAGCACCAGGTAATTGGTTACCTTGCGCACTCTCTTGGAAAGTGTATAAATGTTGCACTTTCAATTCGTTAGTCACTTTACTGCTAATGGTAGAACGAAGTGTAGCCAATAAGCTATTATCTACGTTTTTATCATTACCATAACTTTCTAAAAAGTTGATAGCAGTATTATCACCTAAACCTAATGGATTTCTATCATTCGTGTAGTTATCCCTTACGGTTAACAAATGTTTATCATTGATTTGCCAATCTAAACGAATAAAACCAGCATCTGTGCCACGTTTTTTATCGAAAGTACCGAACTGCGGTGTGTTAGCTACGCCATATTTCGCTCTTGCTACACTTAAAAACTGATTTAAGGTAGCATTAGTAATATTGTACCTTGCTGCATCAGCGTCTGTTTGCACATCAGCAATAATTAACGGACGAGCATCTTTTTGATGATCCCATCCCACAAAATAGTGTAATTTATCTTTGATGATCGGACCGCCTAAAGTAAAACCATATTGGTAAGTAGAGAAATCATTTGTTCTCTTGTTACCTCTGATATCATTAGGGCTAGCTAACCAATCTGCACGACCGTAACCAAAAGCACTACCTGAAATTTCGTTAGTACCAGATTTAGTTACTGCACTAACGGTACCGCCACCTGCACGACCTAAAGTAACATCGTATTGGTTGGTTACTACTTTAAATTCCCTTACCGATTCAATTGAGATAGAATACGGTGCACCACTTCTGCTGGTTGTACTACCTGCCGAAGTTGGGTTTTTTGCGGTCATACCATCAATAGTGAAGTTGGTAGAAGAACCTAATTGACCAGAAATCCCACCATTTCCTGCTAATGGAGAAAGATCTGTTAAGCTTGAGAAGTTACGTCCGTTAATCGGCAATTGGTTCATGGTTTTAGAAGAAATCTCGGTGGAAGCTCCAAACTGCTCTGATTTATTTCTTAAACCGTTACCGTTAATTTGCACCGCTTGTAAGGTTTGTGCAGCTGTCTGCATATTTACGTTTGCTCTTACTGCATCGCCTTGGTTTAGCATATAACCAGAAAGCGTTTGCTCACCAAAACCTAAAAAGTTCACTTTTACTGTGTATGGGCCACCTAAAGGCAATTCTTTAAAAGTGTAATCGCCCTGATTATTGGTACCAATCTTACTGGTAAAACCTGTTGATTCGTTTCGGATCTGAACTGACGCACCCGGAATAGGTTTTTTCTCTTCGTCGGTTACCTTGCCTGAAATAGACGCTTGCGTAGTTTGGGCATTAGCGTTAGCAAAACCCAAGAGCAAAAGCATCAGCATTGATAATTTAAATAAAGCTCGTTGCATGTAAATTCCTTTAATTGTTTACATGCAAAATTGCTTGGAGTAGATTAACTCAAATACTTACAAAAATTAACTATTTATGAAATTAAAAGCAAAAGTTTAAGTTTATGTAAACAAATACAACAAAAAGAAAACATTAATTCGCTTAAAAAAACATCTATTTAATTGAAAAAACATCCTTAAAAGCCTAAAAAACACTTTTAAAGCTAATTCGAGAGAAAAACTTCAGTATTACAAAAATTTAACTATCAATTAAGACAAATGAAACATAACGTAATTAACTTCCATTATAACTTAAAACGATTATAAATAACCTCATAAATTTTCGCCTGATACAATCGCACAATTAATTTCATATTTTTGAAAATTAAAAAAACAAGACATGAACTTATACGGAATACTAAAGAGTGCGCACTCAGGTTGGCGCTACATTGTTCTAATTTTATTAGTGGTTGCAATTATCCAAGCATTAGCCGGATGGTTAGGTAAAAAAGGATACACTGAAGGCAACAGAAAACTAAACGTGTTCACTTTAATTAGTGCACACATCCAATTACTGATTGGCTTAGTGTTATATTTCTTAAGTCCAATGACTAAAGGACCTACTAGCGAGCCATTGTTCCGCTATTGGAAAATGGAACACATTGCTATTATGATTGTAGCTGTTGTATTAATTACTGTTGGAAATTCGAAATCTAAAAAGATTAAAGATGCTGTAGCTAAACACAAAGCAATAGCTATTTTCTTCGGCATTGCGTTAATATTAATTATCGGTTCCATCTTTATGATGGTGAAAAACGACCCATCAAGAACATTGTTTGGCATTTCTTAATTAACTATTTGATAATAATTTTAGGTTTAGCAGAGAAAATTTTCTAAAAAATTTTGATTATTTAACATTTTCTATAAATTTGCTTTACAATGATTAACAAAATGAACACTTGGCAATGGCGTAGTAACTCGAAAGAAAGTTTCGTCAATGGCTTGTGCAAAATATAGTTTATCAATTTAAACCTAAACTTAAACCACATTTAAACCCGACGGAACCACACGTCGGGTTTTTTGTTTTGGATAGCTTCGTAATTGCGAGGGATGAAGCGCTCTAAAACGAATACTAAAAAGATACCCTCTCGAATATTCGGGATAAACAGTTCCTCGTAATGACAATAAAACATAGAAATGAGTACCTATAAAATAAATACCTACAGCAAAAAAAGATTAGCAGACACCACCACACCTGTTAGCATTTATTTGCGCTTAAGAGATGTTTTCACCAACACTATACTACTTGAGAGTTCGGATTACCACAGTCGTGAAAATGCAACCAGTTACGTTTGTGCAGAACCTGTAGCAGGAATTATCCTTAAAAACGGAGAACTAAGCATCAATTACCCCGATGGAAAAACTTTGGTAAAAACTGATTTCAACCTATCCGAAGAAATTACTGCTTTCAAAGGAAAGTTTGAACGCGTTTCTTCTCCAGATTCGAAGCACATTTCTAGCGGTTTATTTGGTTACTTTACTTGGAACACGATTCAATACTTTGAAGATATCCAATTTTCATCGGCTACGCCCGAAGAAGATAAAATTCCAGAAATGCAGTACCATATTTATAGGTACATTATTGCTATCGACCACTTCAAAAATGAAATCACGCTGTTTAAAAATACTTTCAACGATGATGACGGTGATGATTTGAGTAAAATGGAATACATTATACAGAACAAAAACTTCCCAGAATATGGTTTTAGCACCAATGGCGAAGAAAGTTCAAACTTAACCAATCAAGATTTTATTGACTTGGTGGAGAAGTTAAAGAAGCACATTTACCGTGGTGATGTTTTCCAGATTGTACCCTCAAGAGCCTTTACGCAGGGGTTTTTAGGAGACGAGTTCAACGTTTATCGGTGCTTACGCTCCATTAACCCGTCACCTTATTTATTTTATTTCGATTACGGTAGTTTTAAACTTTTCGGTTCTTCGCCCGAAGCACAGATTACCATTAAAAACGAAACTGCTAATATCTTTCCAATTGCAGGTACATTTAAACGTAGCGGTAACGATGAAGAAGATGCAAAAATTGCCAAAGCTTTAGAAAACGACCCCAAAGAAAGTGCCGAACATGTGATGCTGGTTGATTTAGCGAGGAACGATTTAAGTCGCCATTGTAACCAAGTAGAAGTGAAGTCATTTAAAGAAGTGCAGTACTATTCGCATTTAATCCATTTGGTTTCTAAAGTAAGCGGGCAATTGCAAGATAAGGGCAGTTCTTTCAAGGTAGTCGCAGATACTTATCCGGCTGGAACATTGAGCGGTGCACCAAAATATAGGGCCATGCAGTTAATTGATGAAAATGAAAACCTAGGCCGTAATTTTTACGCGGGTGCAATTGGCTATATGGGCTTTAACGATGATTTTAACCATGCCATCATGATTAGAACTTTCATGAGCAAGAATAACAAACTGCATTATAGAGCTGGTGCTGGTATTGTAGCAGATTCTGTTGCCGAAACAGAATTAAATGAAGTGAATAACAAAATTGCTGCATTGCGTAAGGCGATTGAAATGGCAGTTGAGATATAGAAATAACCACAAAGACACAAATTACACAAAGAAAAACTTGGTGTTCTGAGTGCCTTTGTGGTAAAATTAAAAATATGAGTAACGAAAATATTTCTCCTAATGGGGATAAAGAAGTGGTTTTAGTAATAGACAACTACGATAGTTTTACCTACAATTTAGTGCATCTAATTAACGAGTTAGGCTATGAAACTGAGGTTTGGAGAAACGATAAATTTGAACTGGCCGATGTAGTGAAATATGATAAGATCTTGCTTTCTCCTGGACCAGGTATACCAGAAGAAGCTGGCTTATTATTGGATGTGATTAAAGCCTATGCATCAACAAAAAGCATCTTGGGTGTTTGTTTAGGACAGCAGGCCATTGCAGAAGCCTTTGGCGGCAGCTTATTAAATTTAGGCAGACCAATGCACGGCATCGCTACACCAGTAACCAAAACCATTGAGGATGAATTACTTTTCAGAGGCATTACAGCACCTTTTGAAGTAGGCCGTTACCACAGTTGGGTAGTAGACCCGGCAAATCTACCTGATGTTTTGGAGGTAACTTCGATAGATACAGACGGACAGATCATGTCGGTAAGACATAAGGAGTTGGATGTTTGTGGCGTGCAGTTCCATCCAGAAAGTGTGCTAACACCGGAAGGAAAACAAATGATGAAAAACTGGTTAACTCTTTAACTTTATTATCATTACGAGGAACGCAAAGCAGCTACCCAGTAAATCTGTTAAATAGATTGCTTCGTCATTCTTCCTCGCAATGACGACCATGTATATATGAACATACTAGACAAAATCGTTCTACGAAAAAAAGAAGAAGTTGCAATTGCTAAACAACAAGTAAGTGTAAAAGACTTAGAAAGCCATCCTACTTTCGGCAGAACTCCTTATCGTTTTAAGGATTTTCTTTTATCCGATGATAGAACTGGCATCATTGCCGAGTTCAAAAAACAGTCGCCATCTAAAGGTGTAATTAATGGCGAAGCCGATGTAAAAGCAATTACGCAAGCCTATAATTTGGCTGGCGCTTCGGCACTTTCCGTATTGACTGACACTGATTTTTTTGGTGGCAAAAAAGAGGATTTATTGCAAGCCCGCAGCGTAAATGAGATCCCTATTTTAAGGAAAGATTTTATGATTGATGAATATCAAATCTTTGAAGCTAAAGCTTGGGGAGCTGATATTATTTTACTGATTGCAGCCATTTTGACACCGCAGCAAATTGTAGATTATGGTAAATTGGCGCAAAGCTTAGGCTTAAATGTACTGTTAGAAGTTCATGACTTGGTAGAATTGGAAAGAAGCATTTGTCCGCACTTGGATGCTATTGGCGTAAACAATAGAAACTTGGGAGATTTTACGGTGAACATTCAAACTTCATTTGATTTGGTGGATAGAATTCCAAATGAGTTTTTAAAGATTTCGGAAAGTGCAATCAGTAACCCACAAACGATTAAAGATTTGAAGGAAGTAGGTTTTCAAGGCTTCCTGATTGGCGAAAATTTTATGAAAACTGAAAACCCAGGTTTAGCGATGAAGGAATTTGTTGGGGAGTTGTAACACCGATAATACAACCGTCATTTCGAGCGAAACAAAGTGAAGTCGAGAAATCTTTGAATAGCGATTAGTTCACTCCAAAGATTTCTCCGTTCCGCTATGCTCCAGTCGAAATGACGGCAAGAATAGCCCAGTCCCTCATACCTGACTACTGATACCTGCCCCCTTAATTCCTAACGATCAAACTTTACACACTCTTTCAACTGCTTTTTAGTGTAAGCTAAGTTATACTGCTTCAACACATCATCAGGTACACCGTTCCACTGATTTGGACTGTTACCAGCATAACCAATATCAGCGACGCCAATTTCTGAGGTATAGAACCCAGAAGCTACCAAATTCCTCAACCTGCTAAAAAAAGAAACACCCTGACTTAGCTCCTTTGGTGCTTTTTTAGGATAGGCAATTAAATCCACTAACTCAATTTGCTGTGTTTCATTACATTCTCTAAACGGTTTGCCAAAACGCTTTAGGCATTGCATATCAACCCAACGCAAACCACCTCGCATCGGTATTTGGTGCTGTGGCATATCGCGGACAATGAAATCAATAAAATCAGGTACTTTTGCATCAGAAGCACTTCCGCTCACTTCATCTTTAGGTATAATAATATCCGACAGAATGGTGATTGTAGCCATTTCTTCCTTTGTAAAAAACTTACCTTGCGCAATCAGCTGCTTTTCTCTTTCTAACTCCTCTTTTGCCCTATCATAATTAAAAACGGGTTCCTCTTGTTCCTTCTGAATAGGTAATTCTGCCTTGCTGCTATTTACCAAGGCAGTAGCAGAAATGGCACCAACGCCCAACATTTTTAACGTTTCTCTTCTGTTCATGGCTTATAAGTTTTGTTTTTTCATTTCCGAAATAATGTATTCACTAGCTCGCATCGATAATGCTAAAATAGTCCATGTGATGTTTTTATCCGCTTGTGAGGTAAAGGCAGCGCCATCTACCACAAACAAATTCTTACAATCGTGAGCTTGGTTATATTTATTTAAGACAGATGTTTTGGGGTCGCTACCCATCCGAGCGGTACCCGCTTCATGAATAATCTTACCTGGAGGTTCCAGTCCGTAGTTATTCCCTTTGTTATAATCGCCACCCCAAGTTACAATAGCGCCCATGTTGTGCATCATTTCGTCGAAAGTTTCTTTCATGTGCTTGGCTTGCAAAATTTCATGGTCGCTCCATTTCACATTGAACTTCAACACCGGAATACCGAATTTATCCACTACGCTCGGGTCAATTTCACAACGGTTATCATACATCGCGATAGCTTCCCCACGACCTGCCATACCTACACTTGCACCATAGAAATAACGATAATCTTCTTTTAAGGATTTACCGTAGCCACCCGCTTCCTTCTGCTGGCCACGAACTGCAAACTTTCCGTTCATTCCTTCGATACCGCCACCAAAACCATAAGCTGGTTGGCTCATTCCGCCCCAATACTCAATATGGTAACCTCGAGGGAAATCCAGTTTTTTATTATCTAACCACCAAGGCGAGTAGATGTGCATGCCGCCAACGCCATCTTCGTTATAGCGTTTCCTGTCAAATAATTGAGGCAGTACACCACCTAAGGCTGCTCCAGTAGAATCATGTAAATAGCGGCCAACTACATCGCTGCTGTTAGCTAATCCATTTGGATGACGCTTTGATTTTGAGTTTAATAACAAACGAGATGATTCACAAGCACTCGCCGCTAAAATTACGGTACGACCGGTAACTTGATATTCCATCATATCATCTTTATTGATGTACGAAACACCAGTTGCCAAACCTTCTGCATCGGTCAATACTTCCCTTGCCATCGCATTAGGAATAACATCAACATTTCCAGTTTCTATAGCGGGGTAAATGAGTACATTGGTAGAAGAAAAATCTGCTTTTGCCATACTGCAATTTCTATTACACTGACCGCAGAAAAAGCAAACACCTCTATCATCATTTAATTTTTGGGTAAGGATAGATAACCTTGACGGAATTACCTTTACCCCAGAAACTGCTGCTCCTTTTTGAATAAAAAGTTCATGTAAACGAGGTTTTGGAGGCGGCATGAAAAATCCATCTGGATGGTCTTCTAAGCCTTCATTAGTACCAAAGATGCCAATCAATTTATCCACTCTATCGTAAAAAGGTTTAATATCATCATAGCTAATCGGCCAATTTTCGCCTAAACCATCTACGTCTTTTCTTTTAAAATCTTTAGGCCCGAAACGTAAAGAAATACGTCCCCAGTGGTTGGTTCTTCCACCTAACATACGAGCACGCCACCAATCCCATTCGGTATCTGGTGCTTTGGTGTAAGGTTCGCCTTCTATGTCCCAACCATAGTAACAGGCATCAAAATCTCCAAAAGGACGAAATTTTGTACTTGCACCTCTACGTGGAGACTCCCAAGGATTCTTTAATTGTGTAATGTTCTTTTGTGGGTCGTACATGGCTCCGGCTTCTAAAAGGCATACTTTTAAACCAGCTTTGGCAAGTGTATAGGCTGCCATACCTCCACCAGCACCCGAACCTACAATTACCGCATCGTAATGTTTGCTTTGTTTCTTGATTTGCATCTAGGCTTATAAATTAGTTAGGTAATTTGAAGTTAATAGATTTTTGTGGTTTGGTCAAATGTTGATGAATCAAATAGCATAGCGGGCTTATGTCTTTGCGTTAAATATTTACTACCGCAAAGATTTTTGAAGTTCTCGCAAAGAACGCAAAGTTTAAAATTCATTTTGCCAGTTAGCCGATTGCAGCTAAAATACTTTTGCAAGTGTCATCCTGAGCTTGTCGAAGGATTGTTTTGTAATAGATGCATGATAAACTCAGCATGAAACTATGGAAAGCAGTATCAGCAAAAGATTGAAGTGGAAAGCAGGAATGACGAAGATATTAGCAAGTAAATGGCTTCAAATTATAAAAATCGTAATAAAATACTCACAAATCAGAATATTTATTAGCGAAGTATTAACTTCAACTATTAAATTACAAGCAATGAAGAATTATATACTCGCTGCTCTAATCATTGGCGCCAGCACGGCGGCAAAAGCGCAGCAAGAAATCAGCTATGAAGTAAGTTTCCCAAATGCGGTGCATCACGAGGCGGAAGTAAGCATGACCATTCCAAATATACCAACAAATGCACCATTGAAGGTAAGATTTGCTCGTTCTTCGCCAGGAAGATATGCTACCCACGAGTTTGGTAAGAACATTTATAACCTTAAAGCATTTGACGCAAATGGAAAATCTCTAGCTTTAAAACAGCCAGCTGGCGATGTTTATGAAATTGCGAAGGCCAGTGGTAAAATCAAGATTACGTACACCATTTTCGGAAACTGGATTGACGGCACTTACTCTGGCTTTGACGAAACGCATGCCCACATGAATACGCCTGCGGTTTTTGCTTTCCCAGTCGGGATGGATAAAAGACCAAGAACGGTAAAATTTAACTATACTGGTAAAACAGACTGGAAAGTTGCCACTCAGTTGAAACCACTAGGAAACGGCGTTTATTTTGCAAGAGATTTCCAATATTTTATGGATAGTCCAATAGAGGTATCTAATTACAAAGCGGCAAGTTGGGAAGTAAAAAATACCGATGGAAAAACCCAAACCATTCATTTAATGGCCCATTCAGAAGATGATGAAATGACCATCTTTAACTATGCCAATATGCTAAAAAAAGTGGTTGCTGAGCAAAAGGCAGTTTTCGGCGAGCTACCTAATTTCGACTACGGAAATTACTACTTTTTACATTGTGTGCATCCCAGTTATGCTGGCGATGGCATGGAGCACAGAAATTCTACGGTAATTGTACAGCGCACCCCAAAAATAGGCGGAAACGAAAGCAATTTGCTGGGAACTTTTTCACATGAATTTTTCCACGCTTGGAATGTAGAACGCCTACGTCCCAAAACCTTAGAGCCTTTTAACTTTACACAATCTAATATTAGCGATGAACTTTGGATTGCAGAAGGTTTTACGCAATACTACGGCAACTTAACATTGAAGAGAGCAGGCTTTAGAACTTTAGAAAATATCACTAGAGTTTTTGGCGGCTTGGTAAACTCGGTGAGCAACTCGCCTGGAGCAAAAAGTTTCTCGCCAGTACAGGCCAGCAGATATGCTGTTTTTGCAGATGCTGGCGTAGCTGTAGACCAAACCAATCAGAGAAACATCTTTACTTCTTATTACACTTATGGCGCAGCAGTGGGTTTGGCACTAGATTTACGTTTAAGAGCTGATTTCAACCTTACTCTAGATGATTACATGAAAGCGCTTTGGAAAGCTTACGGAAAACCAGAAATTGCTTACACTATCCCTGATTTAGAAAAAACCTTGGCTAACCTTACTAAAAACCCAAACTTTGCAAAACAGTTTTTTAACAACTATGTGTATGCAACTAAAAAGGAAGATTATGCATCTTTGTTGTTGAAAGCAGGATTGGTTTTACGCAAAGAAAATGCCGGCAAAGCGTATAGTGGCATCGGTCGTTTAGAAGGAGCTGACGGTAAGGTTGTCATTCCTGCTACATTGGTTGGCTCTCCAGCTTACATTGCAGGTTTAGATATTGATGATGTACTTTTAAAAGCTGATGGAATTGACATTAAAACTGCCAAAGATTTTGAAACGGTTACAGAAAAACACCAACTAGGTGAAACAATTGAAGTGGTTTACAGTCGAAAAGGAGTAGAAAGAACTACAAAGCTTACCTTTACAGAAAACCCATCTTTAGAAGTATTACCTATTGAAAATACTGGTGGAACTTTAACAGCAGAAATGAAAGCTTTTAGGGGTAAATGGCTGGAAAGTGCGGTGAAATAAGTGGTCAGGGATTAGGGAACGGGAATTAGTCAAGTTAAAACTGAAAATTCAAAAATAAAAAAACAGCAAGATGATGAGGAGGGTTGCTCTTGATACTCGGCACTCAAATCTCGCTACTAATATCTAAAACTATAAAAATGAAAAAAACAATATTCGCAATGGGATTAGCGGTTGCCTCACTAACGGCAAGCGCACAAAACATTGACAAGATTATCACTAAAGACTATGTAGACCATTTGATTAAAACTTTAAGTTCTGATGAAATGGAAGGTCGTGGTACCTTTACACCTGGTATTGATAAAGCAGCCACTTTTATTGAAAAAGAATTTGCTTCTATTGGCTTGAAACCTCTTGAAGGACAGGCAGGCTATCGTCAGACTTTCTACAAGTATAAGTTGAAGCCAGTGAGTACTAAAGTGACTGTTGATGGACAGGTTATCGCTGACGAAAATATATTGATTTATGGCAGCAGAGCTGAAAATGTTTCTTTCGACCAAAGCAATGGCGATGGCTGGATTAAATTAGATGAAAGCAAGGATTTCATGAGCCAATTTAGAACTTTAGCACGCAGTGGAAAAAGACAATTAGTTTTAGTTGATGTGAAGTTTGTTGATGCTTTTAAACGTATTAAGGGCATGATTGGCAGAGAAGCTATTTTAGATGAAGCTGAATTACAAAACCCTAAAAGTCCAGCGATAGTGTTTGTACTGGATAAGGAAAATGTAGCAAGCACTTTCAGTGTAGAACTTAAAAACACTGTGGCTAAAATGCCCTTGTTTAACGTTGCCGGTATCATCCCTGGTAAATCTAGAGCAAAAGAGTTAGTTGTTTTCTCTGGACACTATGACCACATGGGCATTGTAAAACCTGTGGAAGGTGATAGCATTATGAACGGAGCAGATGATGATGCTTCTGGAACTTCTGCAGTAATTGCCTTAGCTAAATACTATAAAAAACTGAACAAAAATGAGCGTACCCTAATCTTCGTAGCTTTCACGGGCGAAGAAATGGGAATGCTAGGGTCTAAGTACTTTTCAGAGAAACTAAATCCAGATGAAGTAGTTGCCATGTTCAACATAGAGATGATTGGAAAAGACAGTAAGTTTGGCAAAAACACTGCTTTCATCACCGGCTACGATAAATCTGACTTAGGCAAGATCTTGCAGAAAAACCTAGAAGGAACTGAATTTACTTTCCATCCAGATCCATACAAAGAGCAACAACTTTTCTACAGAAGTGACAACGCTACCTTGGCTGCCTTGGGCGTACCTGCACACACCATCAGTACTGACCAAATTGATAGCGACAAATTATATCATACAGTGAAAGACGAGTATAGCTCTTTGGATGTAGATAACATTTTATCAACCATTAAAGCAATTGCAAAAAGTGCAGTAAGTATTTTAAGCGGAGCTGATACGCCTAGTAGAATCCCGAAGTTGAAATAAACTTTTGCACAGTCGTCATCCCCGTGAAGACGAGAATCGTAATGCGAGTTATACAGAAATCCTTTATCTATCGCATTAAGATCCAAAATAAATTTGGGATGACGTTAAATCGAAGAAGGATAAGATTTACAACTCCTTTTCCATCACGTAATCATTCATATAGAAACCGTTACCAATATCAAGGTCAACGGTTTCTTTTATTTTAAAGTCAGCTTTTTCATAGAAATCTTTGGCCTTATTGGCTCTATTTACATTGAGTTGTAGAAACTTTCCACCCTGAGCTTTCACTTGGCTTACTACTTCATTCATTAAGATTTTACCTACGCCTTTACCGTGCATTTTGGGCAACACATAAAGCTTATGCAGTTTAAATGTATGGGTATCGGAATCTATCACAGAAAAACCGGCAAAACCCACCTCTTTTTCTAATTCAGATGCAATGATAAAATGGTGACCCTGAAGCATCTGCCCCAGCAATTCGCCTTTATTGTACATCTTTTCCAACATGAAAGCAATTTGTTCCTGAGAAATAATATCGTCATAGGCAGTCGGCCAAGTTTGTTCGGCTATTGTTCTAATGATAGGTAAATCTTCTTCTTTCGCTTTTCTTAGGTAAATCATTTTTTCTAGGGGTCAGGAGTTAGTGGACAGGTATCAGTTTAAGTTAAAAGTATAAAGGCAAAAGTAAAAAGTTTTGAAAAGCACTCGTCTATTTATTCTCTCCCAGCTATCTAAATACTAACTACTAATATCTAAAAACTACAACAACTCTCCAAGAAACAAGTATGGTGCTTTGAACCTGAAGTTCACCATACCATCTTCTACTACTACGAACTCTGAGGTTTCTTGCTGCATTAAATTATCTGCTTCAAAATAAGCAATGATATCAATCAAAAAGATAGTGCCAGCTGGTTTCCAGACACTAAAGCCATCTTTAATGGCGTAATGCTTAGTTCTTTCGGTAAACAGCACCAGGTTTAAATCTGGCAAATAGCAGGTTAAATCATCAAAGCTGTTCATTTTGCTAATCACGTTTACCGCAGGATATTTCTCTTTTACCAAAAATTCCATCGCATCCTCAATTCCCTTTTTTTGTTGGGGAATAATTCTAATATTTTCTTGTAGCGCTGCACCTGCTTCTAGATTGCCAATTATAACATCTACCTTAAGACCTAAAGAAACTACTTTCTCGTATTCACTGGCCGCAACAATTACGGTTGGGCTCCACTCCAAAAGCTGACCAAGATGTTCTTCGTCAAAATTTGCAAACTCATGGATATATAAAGCAGGTTCTTGCTTTTCTTTTACAATATGATGTGATGACATTTGGTGAAGTTAAAAGTTTTTCAGTTTAAATTTTATAGTTTTAAGTTGGCAATTTACAGTTTTCAGTTAACCGATTAAACGGTTTGAACAATTAAGTAAAACATTTCAACCTTCCAACATTAAAACTTTACAACATAAATCCTATCTTAGAATATGAGCAAAAGTAAATTCGAAATTTCAAAAGAAGGTGGTCCGCACTTGAGACTGTTAAGTTTAGTAGGCAACTGGGATGGTAGCACCCGTACTTGGTTTGAGAAAGATGTACTGGCAGATGAATCGGCAACTACCAGTAAAATTATTGGCTTGCTAAACAAAAGATTTATACGATACGAATACCGAGGCACCATTAACGGAAAAACCCATGAAGGCTTAATGGTTTGGGGTTTTGACTTGGGCAATAACAAATGTGTTTGCAGCTGGATCGACAGTTTTCACATGGGTACCGGAATTATGTTTTCTGAAGGTAGTGAAACTAGCAATGGTTTTTCGGTTACCGGACAGTATAGCAACAGCGAAATGCCCGAACCTTGGGGTTGGCGTACAGAGCTAGAGATCATCAACTCCGACCAGTTTATCTTACGTGCCTACAATATATCGCCAACTGGAGAAGAAGCCAAAGCGGTAGAGACGATTAACTTGAGGATTGACTTGTAGTATTTGAAACACCTTAGACACCTTAGTTCATTTAAGAAAAATGTTTAAGCCAAATATCTAAAGTGTTCTTAGATATCTAAGGTGGTAAATCTATTTTTTATCCGCTGCAATTTGATTCGCTCTGCTCTGTTGCATTGCCATCATTTGCTTCATTGTATTGTTCATTCCTTCGGTGCTACCATCTAAGAAAATCACGTTGCCTTCGCTATATTCTGCAAATTGTTTGATCGCTTCTGTCCACATCGTGAATAGAATTACTGAAGTATCTAAATTAGCTTGTTGCATTTCGTGAGCAGCATTGGTCATACCTTTCGCTACCTCTTCCCTAAATAAAGCAATACCTTGTCCTCGTAATTGAGCGGCTTCACGTTCTGCTGTGGCAGCAATTTTTATTGCGTTACCATCAGCTTCTGCGCCTTTAGTTTTGGTAATTAATAATGCTTGACCTTCGTTTTCTGCAGCAGCTTTTAAATTGTTAGAAGCCACAACTCTACTCATTGAACGCATAATTTCCTCATCGAAAGTGATATCATTCAACTGCAAATCTTGCAAATGATAGCCCCAGCTTTCTAAAACCTGATCAATCTGATGTTTTACGTGTTCTACAATTTCATTACGTTGAGCTAATACATTAGCTTGTTTCTGCGTGGCTACATAAGCACGGATTGAACCTTCGATAGTACGAATTAATGCTTGCATCAAATTGTTAGCATCCACGAATTTAAAAGCTACATTTTTAATCGTTTCCTCGTCGTGGTTTAACACCGAATAAAGCAACATCGCCTTGAAATATACATTCGCTTGGTCTTGCGTTACTGCTTGGAAAGAAAGTTCAACCGAACGATTCTGGATAGAAATTCTAGAATGTATTACCTCGATCAAAGGAATTTTTAAGCTTAAACCTGGACGCAACAACCTTTGGTATTTACCAAAAATAGTGATGACTGCAATTGTACCTTGTTTAACGGTTACAAAAGAACTGAAGAGAATAATTAGCGCAAATACAAGTACGCCGTAGCCGAAATAATCCATACTGTGGGGGTTTGATACCCAATGATACTAAAAAATAACTAGTAAGAAGTAAAGGCACAACTATTCTTGTCAAAAGTTATCTTGAAAATACCCATATTAAATACCCCAAACAATAGATCAAAACAAAAAAGGTGAAGTACTGTTACTAGATGTGTTTAAGCTAATAACATGAACGTAAAAAGAATTTTTGGCACCACCCTAACAGTACTCGGTATTTTCGGATTAATTTACTGCGGCTGGGGATTCCTGAAACATACGCTAGGCACTAAAGAGCTTATTGTTGTAGGCATTATTGGTCTAATCTTTTTTGTATCTGGAATTGGGCTAATCAAAAACACCAAAGACGAAGCTTAATCTATTTGTTCTTCGATTTCTTTTGTCTGATAATTAGTATTTGGCCAACTGCTACCAAAGAACATCCAACAATAGTTACAATTAAAGATCTGGTACGCTCAGGATTTAGATAAAGCAAATACAAAGCATACATAACAATTGCAAAAGCGGCAATTCCAATTACATAATGTAGCGTTAGTTTATTCTTCATTTAACGATATTCTATTGTTATCAAATTTTAACCCATGACCTTTGAAATCGACATCGGTTAATGATTTTATTTTGTTAAACGCTGCATGAGTTTCATCTACTGTTAATCGATTAATTTTGTCCTGTTTCACAGAAACCACATCAGCGTAAAGGAAATCTCCTTTGGAATTTAATTTTAGTTGCAACAATGGAGCGATTCCATTTGGACCTTTCAAACTAAACATACCATAGGTACAGAAATTACCTAAGCTATAGGCAATAAATTTATTTTTGTAGACCTCTACTGCTCTAGTTACATGAGGTCCGTGACCTAAAACCACGTCTGCTCCTGCATCTATTACAGCATGCGCAAAAGCGTAAACATTGCCACGATTTTCCCTATAAAAGATTTCCGTTTTACGGGTAACGTGTTCAAATTTTGCACCTTCGCCACCGCCATGAAAAGACACGATAACGATATCAGCCTGCTCTTTTAGCTTTGCTATCAATAATTTAGCGCTATCAATTTTTCTGATATCTACCGTATTTTCGTTGGGAGCAAAAGCCGCGAAAGCATATTTCACACTGTCGATGGTAAAGAAATCAAATGGTTTATCTAACTGCCCAGCGTAGCTGATTTGCAAAGAATCTAAAATCTTCGCTGTGTTTTTTCTTCCTCGTGTGTTAAAATCACCAACATGATTATTAGCTACACTCAACACATTGAAGCCTGCGGTTTTGAAAATACCAGCATAACGATCGGGCATTCTAAAAGCATAACAACTATTAGGGTTAATACCATTACATTTGGATGAGTTGCCAGTGTTCAAGAAACATCCTTCTAGGTTACCAAACACTACATCGCCTTTGAGAAAAGTATCTACCTCTTTGAAACTATTTACAGCATCATCTGGTGGCAAATTTAATTTACTAGGAAAAGCAGAGCCCAACATGATATCGCCCACGGCAACAATGCTAATGGTATCTTTTAACTTTCTTATCTTAACAGTATCTGTTTTTACTTCTTGCTTGGTTTCAACTGGCTTATTCTGACAGCTCAACATCAAATAGGTGATGCCAATCCCAGCAAGTAATCCAAAAATTTTCTTCATCATATTCCAAAAAAAATCCTCCCCAAAATGGGAAGGACTATATCTTTATTCTGTGTTCCTTAATCTTTTATCAAAATTATTCAACAACCGCTCCGTCACCCGGCTCTAAAATTCTACCACCTTTATAAAAATAACGACTGTAATAAGGTTCGTTTAAATTGCTAATTACCACGCCTCTAGTACTCGATGCATGAGCAAAGCGATTTTCGCCTAAATAAACACCTATGTGAGAAATACTGCGGCTTTTAATTTTGAAGAAAACTAAATCGCCTTCTTTTAATTCATCTTTAGACAATGGATTTACCATGCTAAAAATATCACGTGAGTTACGTAAGATATTTGTATTGAAAACTTTATCGTAAATGGCTTTAGTAAAAGCAGAACAATCAATACCTTTTTTAGTGTTGCCACCAAAACGATAAGGAGTTCCAATCCATTCGTAAATAAACTTATATAACTTTAGGTTTGAAGTTGCATCTACAGCAACACCCATTACTTGCGAGAAATATTGCGAAGCTAAATTGTCTGGATCTTCTACTTTAGCAGCTTCTTTGGTTTTAGTTTGGGCAAACGTTGCCGAAAAAGATGCGAGAACGATTAAGGTAGAAAACAAAAACTTTTTAATCATGTGATACTATTAAGTTTGGGTAAAAAACAACACTTACACTTAACGTAAACCAACAAGGGCTTATTGTTACGGCAGCAAAAATAAAACTTAACATTGTTTTATCCAAACTTAAAATGTTAAAAAATAGGAGTTATTAACATTTCCATCCTTCATTAGATGGTAAGCACACATTTTTCTAAGTTTTTTTGATAAATCAATCTACCATTCTTTTTAAAAATTAAAAATTAGGCTAAACCCTAAGTACACCAAATTAAATTTCTGTTTTGAAAGCCTTTGAGTTTTAGCCAATAATCGCAAAACGAATAGCGTAAAATTTACCATTTTAAAAACTGGTATAAAAAGCAGTACAACAATGGGTTTAATTGATAGTTCATGTTGTTTTTACATTAGCGGGTATACAAAAATCCAAGAAAATAAATTAGATTTGCTCTCGTAAATAAAAATTTATCATCAAAACATGAGTGCAGTAGAAATTAATAAAGATACCTATTTGAAGTGGTTTGAATCGATGTTGCTGATGCGCAAGTTCGAAGAAAAAACTGGTCAACTTTATGGTCAACAAAAAATCAGAGGTTTTTGCCATTTATACATTGGTCAAGAGGCCGTAGTTGCGGGAGCAATCTCTGCAATGCAAAAAGGCGATTCGATGCTTACTTCATATAGAGATCACGCTCATGGTTTAGCTTTAGGAATGAGTGCTAACAGCATCATGGCCGAAATGTATGGCAAAGTAACTGGCTGTTCTAAAGGAAAAGGTGGTTCGATGCACATTTTCAGTAAAGAGCACAACTTCTACGGAGGTCACGGTATCGTAGGTGGTCAAATGCCACTAGGTGCTGGTATTGCTTTCGCAGAAAAATATAAAGGTACAGACAACGTAAACATCTGCTACATGGGCGATGGCGCTGTTCGTCAGGGAGCTTTAAACGAGTCGTTCAATATGGCGATGTTATGGAAACTTCCAGTAGTTTTTGTTTGTGAGAACAATGGTTATGCGATGGGTACTTCGGTAGAACGTACTACTAACATGATGGATATCTACAAAATTGGTTTAGGTTTTGATATGCCATGCGCACCAGTTGACGGTATGGATCCAGTTGCGGTACACAATGCAATGGATGAGGCTATTCAACGTGCTCGTGCTGGCGAAGGACCAACTTTCTTAGAAATGAGAACTTACCGTTACAGAGGTCACTCGATGTCAGATCCTGCTAAATATCGTACCAAAGAAGAATTGGAAGAGTACAAAGCAAAAGATCCAATTGAACAAGTAAGAGAGGTTATCCTTAAAGAAAAATATGCTGATGAAGCTTGGATTACCGAAATTGAAGAGAAAGTAAAAGGTATTGTTGATGAGTCGGTGAAATTTGCTGAAGAATCTCCTTGGCCACAACCAGAAGAATTATTCGATGATATCTACGTAGATACCAAATATCCTTTTCAAGAAGTTTAATTTTTAAGACAAGCATTCAAATAAAGATATATAAATGGCTGAAGTAATTAAGATGCCCAAAATGAGCGACACCATGACCGAAGGGGTTTTGGCGAAGTGGCACAAAAAGGTAGGCGATAAAATTAAAAGTGGCGATGTTTTAGCAGAAGTTGAAACAGACAAAGCAACTATGGACATGGATTCATATTGGGATGGCACTTTATTATATATTGGCGTAGAAGAAGGTCAAGCGGTTCCAATTGATGCTGTAATGGCAGTAGTTGGTAAAGAAGGCGAAGACTATAAAGCTGCGTTGGAAGCTGAAACTGGCGGTGCTGCAAAAGCAGAAACCAAAGAAGAAGCTCCGAAAGAAGAAGCAAAAACTGAAACAGCTCCTGCACAAGGTGGTGGTTTAAGTGAAGCAGAACTTTCTGCAAAAGGTATTACGGTAATTCGTATGCCTTTGCTAAGCGATACCATGACTGAAGGTGTAATTGCTGAATGGCATAAAAAAGTAGGTGATAAAGTAAAAGACGATGACATCTTAGCTGACGTAGAAACTGATAAAGCGACTATGGAAGTAATGGGTTACGCTACTGGAACTTTATTGCACGTTGGTGTACAAAAAGGCGAAGCTGCTAAAGTTAACGGCATTATTGCGATAGTGGGTCCAGAAGGAACTGATGTAAGCGCTATTTTAGCTGGCGGCGATGCTCCTGCTGCTCCTAAGTCGGAAAGCAAAGAGACCGAAAGTCCGAAAGCTGAAGCTGCAAAAACTGAAGCTCCAAAAGAAGAAGAAAAAGCGCAAGTTGCTGCTAGCTCAAACGGTGGTCGTATCATCGCATCGCCTTTGGCTAAGAAAATTGCAAAAGATAAAGGAATTGATTTAGCACAAGTTGCTGGTAGTGCAGAAGGTGGTCGTATCATTAAGAAAGATATCGAGAACTTTACACCATCGGCTGCTCCTGCTGCTAAAGCCGACGCACCTGCTTCATCTGAAAAAGCTGCTGCTGCTCCAGTAATCCCAACTTATGTTGGCGAAGAAAAATATACAGAGAAACCAGTTTCGCAAATGCGTAAAGTAATTGCTAAACGTTTAGGCGAAAGTTTATTTACAGCTCCACATTTCTACTTAACCATTAGTATCGATATGGACAACGCAATGGCGGCTCGTACGTCAATCAACACTGTTGCTCCTGTAAAAGTTTCTTTCAACGATATCGTGATTAAAGCGGTTGCTGTAGCATTGAAAAAACACCCAGCGGTTAACTCTTCATGGGGTGGCGATAAAATCCGTTTCAACGAGCATACTAACATTGGTGTAGCTATGGCGGTTGAAGATGGTTTATTGGTTCCTGTAGTTCGTTTTGCTGATGGCAAATCTTTATCTCACATTTCTGCTGAGGTGAAAGAGTACGGTGCTAAAGCAAAAGCTAAGAAATTACAACCATCAGATTGGGAAGGCTCAACTTTCACCGTATCTAACTTAGGTATGTTCGGTATCGATGAGTTTACATCTATCATCAACTCTCCAGACGGAGCAATTTTATCGGTAGGTGCTATACAAGCAGTTCCTGTAGTTAAAAACGGTGCTGTGGTACCTGGAAACGTAATGAAATTAACTTTAGGTTGCGACCACCGTGTAGTAGACGGCGCAACTGGTGCAGCTTTCTTACAAACGTTAAAACAATTGTTAGAAGCACCTATTACGTTATTAGCATAAAAATCTCTCTTTCGAGAACAATATAAAGGCTTCCAATTTTGGGAGCCTTTTTTATTTGGTAAAGATAATTGGTGCTTCTATTTATGTTAGTCCCGCTTTCGCTCATAGTCCTCGCTCCGCATCGCTAACGCTCTTGCTCGCTGTGGGCTAATCCACTCAATCGGGTTTTGATAACAAAAGACTTTACTGAACCACTTCATCTTTCCGTCATTTCGAATGACAATGAGAAATCTAACACTAGTTGGCAATTTGCTAGATTTCTCCTCGTTCCTCGTTCGAAATGACGTTACTATTAAGGTTTTCTAGGGAAGAAATTAGGATGTGAAGAATTGCAAAAAGATTTAAACCAAAGTGGTCGTGTCAACAGCCCTTTCCTTCATTAACTTTTGTATCAGATAAGCAATAATCACTACCGCTAAACACCCTACTACATTTAGCCATAAATAAGCCACCACTTCTGCAAAACCCAAAGCACAAACAATAATTTCTGCTGAAATAGCCGCATAAAAAACCGCTTTGCTTTTCACGTTCTTTAGGTAGAAAGCGACTAAGAAAACGCCTAAAATGGTTCCATAAATAAATGAACCGAGAATATTTACTGCTTCTATTAAGTTTCCGATTTTACTGGTAAACAAAGCCATAATGATACAAACCACCCCCCACAAAACCGTTGCCCATCGCGATGCATTCACATAAGTTCCATCGCTGCCAGTTTTATTAAAGATACGTTTATAAATATCCACCACTGTGGTAGAAGCTAAAGAGTTTAAAGCACTAGCTGTAGAACCCATGGAGGCCAAGAAGATAATGGCGATCAAGAGACCTATCAATCCCTTTGGAAGATACTCGGTAACGAAGCTCAGAAAGATGTAGTTGTTATCATTTGTAGAAGCATTAGCATCATTCTTTTTCATCAAAGTCGTTAACTCTTCTCTAATTATTTTGCCATCTTCATCATACTGTTTAACCAAAGTACGTTGTTGGTCAATCAATCTTTGGTTGTCACTTGCTAAAGCTGCATCTAGCTTTTCTACTTCCATTTTTTTCTTCTCAAAAAGCTGGTCGTACTTAGTTTGAATTTGGGCTAACTCTGCCTTGTGTTCACTTTTCTCGAGTTTATTTAACTCGTAACTATTGAAAAACAAAGGTGCTTTATTGTATTGATAAAAGGTAAATACTAGCACACCAATCAATAGAATTAGAAACTGCATCGGGATTTTCACCAAACCATTCATCAATAAACCCAATCGGCTTTGCCCTACAGAAGAGCCTGTTAAATATCTTCCTACCTGACTTTGATCGGTACCGAAATAAGATAATTGCAGGAAGAAGCCCCCAATAATCCCACTCCAAACATTGTAAGGGTTAGTCCAACTGAAATCGAAATCTATGGCGTTGGTACGTCCCATTTTTCCAGCAATGCTGATGGCTTTTCCAAAACCTACGCTCTCAGGCAACAAGTGCACTACCATAACTCCCGCAGCAAATAAGCCACAAAAGATAATACTCATTTGCAATAACTGTGTGTAAGAAACTGCCTTTGTTCCACCAAAAACTGTGTAAAAAATTACCAAGCCACCCATAAATAAAGTAGTATAAGTAACGTTGATATTTAGAATAGTAGAAAGGATAATTGCTGGTGCGTAAATGGTAATTCCAGTGGATAAACCGCGTTGGATTAGGAACAGAAATGCGGTTAAGGCACGTGTTTTAAAATCGAACCTTTGCTCTAAATATTCGTAGGCAGTATAAACCTTTAACCGATGGAAAATTGGCACAAAAGTGACGCACAAAACAATCATCGCCAATGGCAGACCAAAATAGAACTGCACAAAACTCATCCCTGAAGAATAAGCCAAACCTGGTGCAGAAAGAAAGGTAATGGCACTAGCTTGCGTAGCCATCACCGAAAGACAAACCGTGTACCAAGGCATGCTCTGTCCGCCCAATAAATAGGCATCCATGCTCTTCGTTCCACGACTTTTGTAAAGACCATAACCTACAATTCCCAATAGGGTTAACAGCAAAACCGCCCAATCTATATTGCTCATTGGAAATATTTAGTAAAAGCGTAAAACAAAGCGATTAGTAATACCAACCAAAATATAAGGAGGTAGTAAAACTGTTTCCAGGTTTTTACGAAAGGAGGTAAATCGTTTGGTTTTTCTTGCATGGTTGTTTTTTATGTGGTAGCGGTTACTTTAAATACTGCGTCATTTCGAACGTATGTGAGAAATCTAACAATTAATTAGCTTGTTGTTAGATTTCTCCTCGTTCCTCGTCGAAATAACGGAAGTGCTATTTGGATAGTAAATTCGCAAATAAACGATAAGCCCCAGGCACTCCGGCTGGCAATTGCCTGAAAAACGCTAATGAAGTGTAAACAAACTTTCCTTTACCGTAATTTGCAATCAGCAACGAACCGCCATTAGGTGCTTCACCAGTATCATTCATCTTTAAAATCGTTTCATATTTCGGGTCGATATCATCAGCAAAATACAAACCTCGTTCTTGTACCCAGCCAATAAAATCTTTCTCCGTAATTTTATTTGGTTGATTTAATGCCGCATGATTAGCTTTAGTAAAGGTAACTTTCGCATCCTCTTCGGTAACACGTTTATTTACCAATCTAAAGGGATAAGGACCAAAATTAGTTGATTTTAAACCATTGTTAACATTGTACTGTTCTAACAAAACCCCTCCGTTTTTCACGTAGTCCATCAGTTTGTTATAAACGTTCTTGGCTTCTTCGTTTACGTTAAAAAACCTCACACCAATGACAATAGCGTCAAAAGAAGAAAGGTCGTTTAGCATTATTTGCGTTGTATTCAAATGTACCACTTCATAACCTACTTGCTGTAGCGCATTGGCTACTAAATCTCCCGCACCATCAATATAGGCAACACGCTTGCCGGCAATTTTCAAATCGGCTACTTCCAATTTAGCGGTAGCATTTGGAAATAAATTGATATTCGGAATATGATCATAGCGAATAGTTCTAAAACCTTTACTCTCTGTTTCACCAGCAATTTTAACTTGTAGATTTAGCGTAGCTGATGTCGAATTTGCAGCAGGCGTAATGGTAAAAACGGCCAATTGCCCATCGCCTTTTTGTGTAAGACTGAAGGTGATTTTCTCTGGACTACTTTTCCATCCGGCAGGTAAAACTGGAACTACATCCCCAACTACATTTTTAGTGAAGCTCTTTAAGTTTACTTCTATCGCCTTTGGCTGACCGTTTACGAATAGATAAGCTTGATCACTTAAAGTTGCGGTTACTTTTGGCGCAATTACCAAAGGTTGATATTGTTCGCCCTTAATTGGATTGGTTGATTTAAAAAGGATAGGTAAACCTACCTCAATTTTTTCTCCTTTAACGATAAATTGAACGCTAGCAGCTAAACCATTCGGATTTTCGGGATAGCCAATTTCATCTTGTTGATCAATGGCGTAATAACCTATGGGATGCTCTTTTTTAAGATAATAAGGCTGTGTAATATCAGATTTTTCTGCTTTTAAGTTGTATTTCATCGATGAAAGACGATTGTCCTGTAAATCGATGTTTCTATCCTTTAACTGTCCGCTAATTTTTACTGGACTTGAGGCTCTGTAAATTGCATTTATAGTCACAGGAATGCTATCGCCTACGGCATAACTCGCTTCTGGCACAATAGCCTCTGCCCATAAACCTACACAAGCCATAATCAGTTCATCTAATAATTTATGATTAAAGCCCTGTTCTTTTGCAGTTAAATTTTTAAGCTTTAGTAAATCTGTTAGCGATGCTGATGGTTGATTGACTTTGTATTGCTGTTGTATCTGATTCAACAAATCTAAAACCTGCTTATTACTCACCGAGATATTGATGCCATCGAACAAAGAAACTTTTGCTGGTTCACCAGCGGTATGACTAAAATATTCGAAAGCCTCGCCTCTTTGCAAGGCAGAGCCAAAACCTTGGCTTTTATGGTTAGTACGACTGATAGCAGCAATTTCTCCGTAGTTTTTACCCAACAAAGGATTGTAAGTTCCTACATCCATTTTCAACTGGTCGGGAGCTGTGGTGTTGTTATTTCCAAAATTGTAGGTATTCCATAAAATGCGTTTTGCTTTCCAAACTGTTATCCCATTTTTTAATTGTTCTGGAAATTGCTTAGGGTCTGCAGCAGCTATAAAAGCTTCTCTAGCAATAATTGCCGAAGCAGCATGGTGCCCGTGTCCTGCTCTGGCATCTTCCGGAAAACGGGTGATAATTACATCCGGCCTGAACTTACGAATTACCCAAACAGCATCCGCTAAAATTTGCTGCTTACCCCAAATCTTGAAAGTTTCTTCTGAAGTTTTAGAAAAGCCGAAGTCGTTTGCTCTACTGAAAAATTGTTGGGCACCATCTACTTTTCTAGCCGCTAAAAGTTCTTGTGTTCTTATCTGCCCTAGCAGTTCTGCCTGCTCGTTTCCAATTAGGTTCTGTCCACCATCACCTCTAGTTAATGAAAGATAAGCAGTTCTTACCTTGGCTTCTTTTGCCAAATAGGCAAGTAATCTGGTATTTTCGTCATCGGGATGGGCTGCCATATAAAGTACGCTACCTTTTACTGAAAGACTTGCGATACCTTGAGCAATTTCTGCGCTATTGAGGGCATTTAGCTGTTGTACTTGTGCTTTCACAAAGCATGGCAATAGCATAGCAGCAAGAAAAAATGTCTTGATGTTCATTGTGTATTGGTTGTATGGCTAAAATAGTTAATTTTTGTAAAAGCCTCCCGAAATGGAACATTGTTTGCAGAACTTCTATTATATTTTTACAAGCCACAGATGCGCAGATTTTTCATCCCTGATTTTATCTATGGCCAAACTAAATTTTAAACACACACAAAATGAAAAATTTACTTTTAGCTTGCCTTATTGTCGTTAGCTTAGGCTCGTGTGGCATTAATAAACAGGCACAACAGATAAAAGCCTTGGAAAAGTGCGATTATCGCCTTACTGATGCCACAAACATTACGATTGCTGGAGCAGATGTAAGAAAAATTATTCAAGGTGGAGCTACTTCATCGCTGAATATTCCTGGTTTAGCATTAGGTTTATTGAGGAAAGATATTCCATTGAGAGCAAAATTGAATTTGGAAATTACCAATCCTACTAGCGCCTTAGCTGCCATTAACAACTTTGACTACATTGTACTAATTAACCGACAAGAAGTTTTCAATGGCTCGGTTGATCAGAGCGTGAGTATTGGTGCGGGTCAAACTACCTTAGTTCCTGTACAAGTAAATGCAAACATCTACCAGTTTTTAACAGATAACAAGATGGTTGACGAAATTGGTGCATTCATTGGTGGCGCAACCAACGGTTCTGAGAAAAAAGGATTGGTTACTTTAAAAATCCGTCCTTCTATTAAAGTTGGTGGCGGATTGGTAAAATATCCTGGTTATATTACCATTGATAAAGAGGTAAGCAGTAAGATTTTGCTGTAAAGAAATCATTTCGTAAACAAATATTACCGAGCCTATAAACTAAATCTTGAGAGATGAGTTTATAGGCTTTTTCTTTTAATTAATAGCCAAATCTTCAGAGGATTAATACATTATCTACAACTAGTTCTTCAATTCGGTGCAACATTAAACATTCCAGTGCGTCTTGTTGTAAAATCGAATAAATGAAGAAAATTCTATTATCGCTACTTATTATGCTAAGCTATCAGCTCTCTTTTGCACAGAAAGGCAGCGTTACTGGAAAGCTGTTAGACAGTGCCAACAACAAAACGACGCTCAACTTTGCTACTATCTCAGTATTTAAAGGGACTGATACCGTACTGCATACCTATAAACTTTCTGACGATAAAGGCGTATTTAAAATCAATAACTTAGAAATAGGCATTAAATACCGTTTGGTAGTCAACGCTTGGATGTATAATATTCACCGTCAGGAAGTAATTATTCAGGCTACTCAACCGAACGTAAATTTAGGAAGTATCTTCCTTTCAGAAAAAACAAATACGCTGAACGAAGTGGTGATACAATCAGAACGTCCGCCCATTATTGTAAGAAAAGACACCATCGAGTTTAATGCGGAATCTTTCAAAACTTTACCGAGTGCTGTAGTCGAAGATTTATTGAAGAAGTTACCAGGTGTATCTTTAGAAACTGATGGAAGTATTCTGGTAAATGGAAAAGCGGTTAGCAAGATTTTGGTAGACGGAAAGGAGTTTTTTGGTGGCGACCAACAGATTGCGACCAAAAATTTGCCTGCTAATATTATCGATAAAGTTCAGGTAAGCGATGACCCTGAGGCCAAAAGGAGAGATCCAGATTTAGTAGCGGCAAATGTTCCTCAAATCATCAATCTAAAACTTAAGAAATCTATTAAAAGTGGTGCTTTTGGAAAACTTTATGGTGGCGGAGGACCAAGAGAACTGTTTGAAGTTGGTGGAATCATGAACTTCTTTAGAGACACGACCCAAGTAAGTATTTTAGGCTACAGCAACAATGCCAACAAGCCTGGTTTTAGCATTGGCGATGTCATGCGAATTGGTGGATTTTCTAGGTCGGGTGTTAATTCTACGATGGTTAACTCAGATGGTGGTTTTTCTTTGAACGGAATTTCTTTTGGTGGTGCCATGAATGGTGGTGTACAAACATCGTCTGGTGCAGGGGCAAATTTCAATACCATCACTAAAAAAGGCATTAAAATCAACGGAAAATATTTCTTGGGATACGCAAAAACCCTAATAGAGCAACTTACCGATATTGAACAAACCCGTGGCGACAATCCGTTTTACATCAATACCAATTCGTTACAAAACAATAGAAACTACAGCCATAACTTTGGTGGACGCATTGAAGCAAAACTAGATAGCTTGACCAAGCTTACCATTGAGCCCAATGTTTCAATTGGATTGGCGAGAAATGCCGTAGATTTAAAAACAACGACCTTAAATAGCAACCGAGAATTGGCTAATAACGCTGATAACTTGTCTAGAACAAAGGGAAACAATGTCGATTACAACATCTCTACCAGCTTATGGAAAGATTTTAAGAAAGCTGGAAGGTCGTTAAACCTAACCCTGAATCTTTCGCAAAAAAATAACCTGAGCGACAATTTTATCTTAGACAATTTTAACGATCTAACTTCTAACACGGTACGAGATCAATGGCGGGATAATGACATTAGTAATTTCAATGCCAATATCAACGCAAATTACAGCGAGCCAATTAGTAAATCGTTAAGCTTAAATATTGCCACGAGCGCTAATTACATCGATAATGAGAATGCTTTAGCGACTTTTTTAAGAAATCCAAGCAATCAAGCTTACGACATTGCTATACCCGACTTTACAGAAACTGTTATGCAAACTGGTTTCAAAACAAACAATAGAGCTAGCTTGCGTTGGAAGGTAACGAAGGATTTAAATATTCAGCCAGGCTTTGTTTTCAATACCATCGACTTAGAAAATAAATTCACGAAGCAAGAAAACATTGAGCAGCATTTTAATTTCTTTGCTCCTCAGCTAATTATCAAGTACAAAAACCTAAACTTCAGTTACTCTCCTTCATTTAGAGAAGCCGATGTCAGATATCTACAAACAGTTCCCAACAACACCAACTCTACATTTATACAAAATGGAAATCCTAATTTACGCCCTTCTAGAACACATCAGGTTAATTTAAATGTATATAAATACGATACGAAAAGGACTCTAAACTATAACATTTACCTAGGCGGAAGTGTACAAAACGACGGTGTTATCATGGCAAGAGAAGTGGATGCTAATTTGAGACAGATTTCTACTCCAGTTAACCAAGATGGCATTTGGCAATTCCATAGCAATGGTAATATTTCGAAGGATTTTAAAAGTGCAAAAAGGCAGATTACCCTTAGCGCCGGATATTGGGGCAATTACAACAAGAGCTATGTAATTGTAGATAATGTAATGAGTGATAGCCGTTTAATTAATGGTGGGCCAAGATTGGGTGCTAGAATTAATTTGAACGATAAATTTGAATTTGGAGAAACTTACAGTTTTGGTTTCAACAAGAGTTTCTATGAAAACGATTTCTATACTAATTTAAACTATTACAATCATGGCAGCGATACTGAAATGATTATTCGCTTTCCTAAAAAAGTAGTTTGGGAAACGAACTATCGCTTGCAACATAACACACAAACCGTTAACGGGCAAAACAATACCATCAGCTTCTGGAATGCAGCAGTTACATTTCTTTTCATGAAAAACGACAGGCTACAATTAAAATGCGGCGTTAACGATATCCTTAACACTACCAATAGACGCTACGTTTACCTTAGCGAGAACTCAGTAAGAGATTTAAGAATAAATAACATAGGCAGACACGGGCTTTTTACCCTCACTTACAACATCCAAAATTTTGGCGGCAAAGTTGGCGGTAAAGACACCATGTTTAGGTTCTAAAAATGGTTAATAGTTAATTAAGATAAAAGACCGTGGATGCGGTCTTTTATTTTTTGTAGTATCTTTAATATACATCAAAACCTATTGAAGATATGCCTGAAAAGTTTCAAAACAAATACCGAATTCCATCGGCTAGAGCCACTTGGTGGGATTATGGCTCGAATGCACCTTATTTTGTAACTATCTGCACAAGCCGAAGCATACATTATTTTGGCAAGGTGATAGATGGAACAATGCGATTATCTGCTATCGGCTTAATTGCCCAACAATGCTGGAATGAAATTCCTTTACATTTTCCTTTTGTGATATTGGATGAATTTGTGGTGATGCCTAATCATATTCATGGGATTATCATTATCAATAAACCTAATATCTATATGCAATCTGCCGGCAATGTAAAGACGCAAAATTTTGCGTCTCCTAACTCATCCAATGGGACGCAAGATTTTGCTTCTTCGGCATCCAATGAGACGCAAGATTTTGCGTCTCTACCTGCGGAAAATCATACAAAAAACAAATTCGGGCCACAATCAAAAAACCTGGCATCTATTATCCGCGGATTTAAAATTGGCGTGACCAAATCTGCTCGATTATCAAATCCTGATTTTGCTTGGCAACCCAGATATCATGACCGTATTATTCGTGACGAAAAGGCATACGAAAATATTGCGAACTATATCCGAAACAACCCAAAAAACTGGAAGAAAGACAAATTTCATCAATAAAAAAGCCCCGACTAAATCGGGGCTTATATTATATTTTTTCTCCTCTTTCGAGTTTTTCTTTTCTATGTTCTTGCGATAGGTAATGTAACAAGGTATTCAATACCACGGCATTCCAATCGTCATGTAAACTTACATTGATATTCTTTTTTCTATCGTACATATCCTGAATATGCAAAACACCTTTATCCAGAAAATATTTGATTTGGCTCCAAGGTAAGATAGCTGTTTTTGTTTTGCCTAAAAACCAAGTTTTGTAAGATACTTCAAAACCTTTATAATCAAATTTTGCTGCGCCAACCTCTAATTTCTCTTGATTATTCAGTTTCTCAATGAAATCGTTTACTAAGTGTTTCTTCACATACTGCCACAAACCCGACATGATGTAGTAATAAGTATGGTCTTCCTCTAAAAGCTCTTCAACCTTACTGCTTTCAAACTGTACGCTAACAGATTTACCATCTTTACTTTTTACATCGATAGTATATTTCTTCTTGGTAGGTTTTTTTACAGGACCAATTAACGATACACCGTATTTCACAGCGGCAACATCGCCACAAGCTATACGGGTTTGATTTACTTCGATAGCTTCGGCAGTAATCTTTACTTTTTGCTTTGATGAAGGGATGACGATATCTACGTCGAAATTATGATGTTGCATGGGTCCGAATATACAGATATTTTAGAAATGAATATATATCAAAGAGCTATGATGTTTAAGATTATTTTACCAAGACTTACCGAAGCTTAAGCCAACGGCTACAGCTAAAAATCCAACCAATAAACTTGCGAGTGTGTAAATAATTAGCAGCGTATAATTTTGCTGTTGTAATAATTGAATATTTTCTGAGGCGAAAGTAGAGAAAGTGGTATATCCTCCACAAAATCCAGTAACAAAAAGCAGTCGTAGATTTTCATTTTCTGTTGGATTTTTTCCAAATATTCCTACACATATTCCGAGTATAAAACAGCCCAAAACATTAGCGATAAAAGTTCCCAATGGAAATCCATTTACAGCATATCTGGTTGCAAACACCGAAGTTAGAAATCGAAAAATGCTTCCTATTCCTCCTCCCAAACCTACTAGTAAAATTTGTTTTAGCATTCGTTTGAATTAGCCACAGATGCACAGATAAATCTAAATATTTAATAAAGATAAAACATCTGTGCATCTGTGGCGAAAAATTAAAGCCCTAATCTATGTTTTCTTAACGTATCTTTAGCAATATCGTAACCCGCATCGGCATGACGAATTACGCCCATTGCAGGGTCGTTGTGCAACACTCTTTTCAATCTTCTAGCGGCATCTTCCGTACCATCAGCAACAATCACCATACCTGCGTGGATAGAGTAACCAATACCTACCCCACCACCGTGATGTAAAGATACCCAACTTGCGCCACCCGCAGTATTAATCAACGCATTTAAGATTGGCCAATCTGCTACCGCATCCGAACCGTCTAGCATTGCTTCAGTTTCTCTATTTGGAGAAGCTACAGAACCTGTATCTAAATGGTCGCGACCAATGACAATAGGTGCTTTTACCTTACCTTCAGCTACCAATTTATTAAATGCCAAACCAGCTTTTTCTCGTTCACCTTGTCCCAGCCAACAAATACGAGCTGGCAATCCTTGAAAAGCAATACGTTCTTGTGCCATGGTAATCCAGCGTTTTAAACTTTCATTCTCAGGAAACAGCTCTAAAATCACTTTATCAGTTTCGTAAATATCCTGTGGGTCGCCACTTAAAGCTGCCCAACGGAAAGGTCCTTTTCCCTCACAAAACAACGGACGGATATAAGCTGGCACAAAACCTGGAAAATCGAAGGCATTTTTAACACCAACTTCCAAAGCTCTGCCGCGTAGATTATTGCCATAATCAAAGGTGATAGCCCCTCTTCTCTGCAGTTCCAGCATCTGTTCAACGTGTTTCGCCATCGTAGCATAACTTCGCTTAACATATTCTTCAGGATTTTTCTCACGTAATTCCGCAGCCTCAGCAACGGTCAATCCCTCTGGAAAATAGCCAATCAATGGGTCATGTGCCGATGTTTGATCCGTTAAAGTATCTGGAACTATGTTTCTGTCAATCAATCTTTGCAACAGCTCTACCGCGTTACAAACCACTCCGATAGAAATGGCTTTCTGCTCCTCCTTATATTGTAATGCTTTGTCAATCGCTTCATCAATATTATAAGCAATTTCATCAATGTATCTCGTTTCTAAACGTTTTTGAATGCGCCATTCTTCCACATCCGCAGCTAAGCAAACGCCTTGGTTCATGGTAATGGCCAACGGTTGTGCACCGCCCATACCGCCTAAACCCGCAGTTACATTTAGCGTTCCTTTTAAGTTACTATCAAAATGCTTCTTAGCCAAAGCAGCATAGGTTTCATAAGTTCCTTGCACAATGCCCTGCGAACCGATGTAAATCCACGAACCGGCGGTCATTTGTCCGTACATTATCAAACCTTTATCTTCCAGCTCATCAAAATGTTGCTGTGTAGCCCATTTGGGCACTAGCTGTGAATTCGAAATTAGCACTCTAGGTGCATCCTTATGTGTTGGCAAAACTCCTACAGGTTTCCCAGATTGGATTAATAAAGTTTCATCGTCTTCCAAGTTTTTTAATGCTTTGATGATGAGTTCTAGTGCTTCTTTGTTTCTCGCAGCTTTACCTCTTCCTCCATACACAATCAAATCTTCAGGTCTTTCGGCAACAGCTGGGTCTAAATTATTTAACAACATTCTTAACGCCGCTTCTTGCACCCATCCTTTACAATTTAAGGTTGCTCCAAGTGGTGTTTGACTTTCTTTCAGGTTCATATATTTGGTGGTTATTTTATTATTAAAAGTATTTTAACCACCTAAGACACCTTAGAAAACCTAAGACCTAAATGAGCTAAGATGTCTGAGGTGGTTCATTTAATCAACGCGTTGTTTATCACAGAAATCTAAAATTGTAATACTAAAATCGTAAATACCTTCATTGTTACAATTTCAAATTTAACGAATTATTATTATTTGATTAATTTCGCATTAGAATGCAAGCAAAGAAGCGTCATTTCTTGAAACAAATTTCTGCGGTACTAATTCTGGCGATATTTTCGTTAGCCATTACGCCTTGGGGAGCCTTGCATCATCATGAGAGCGAAACCGTTGTTCACGAGAAACATTGTACACATACCGTACACGTAAAAACATCTACCGAAACTTGCTTGATTTGTAAAGCACATTTCGAAAAGAATTTCACTACCGATTTCCATAATTACCTAGTTTATTTAAAAGGTAATCCTGTTAAGGCAATATTTCCATTAGTTGGTAATTCATTTACTGATATTATTGCCAGCTGCCTACGTGGCCCTCCAGCTCATCCATAAATCTACCTATTCTTTGTGTATGCTGTCTTTTTTCTGGCCAACAGGCGATGAAAGAGCGGTCCATTAATTATCCATCGTTTTACGTGAGTGGAAATACCGCTTAATTATATTTCTTTTATGAAAAGGTTACAACTTTTAGTAACTGTTTTTGGCATTTTACTGTCTTTAAATACCTTCGCTAATTCATTAGTTAGCATTAAAGGTAAGGTTGTCGATGCCTCAACACAAGCACCTCTAGCTGGTGCAACACTTTATATTTCTGATTTAAAAACCAGTACAAGCACCAATACCAATGGTGAATTTACCTTCAATAACGTCCCTTCAAAAGGTAAGTTCTTATTAGAGGTTCGTTATTTGGGCTACAAAACCACTTCAAAACTGATTGACTTAGCCACACAGCAAGAAATTACCTTTGCTTTAGAACCGTCGGTAATAGAAAGTGCCGAAGTCGTCATTACCGGAACTCCATTTAGTGCCAACAACAAAACCAACAGTTTGGCCGTGGTATCGGTTAGCAGAGATAAATTGGCACAATCTGCCGCTACCAACTTGGTAGATGCCATTGCTAAAATTCCAGGAGTAGCGCAAGTAACTACTGGTGGCGCAATTTCAAAACCCACCATCAGAGGTTTAGGCTATAACCGCGTATTAACGATGGTTGATGGCGCAAGAGAAGAAGGCCAACAATGGGGCGATGAACATGGAGTGCAAGTAGATCAATTTGCTGCGGCTCGTATCGAAGTACTGAAAGGTCCAGCGAGTTTGCTTTACGGTTCTGATGCCTTGGGCGGTGTTATCAATATTATTGATGATTTGGTGCCTGCCGAGGGAACTTACAACGGCAACTTCACCACCAACTACAACACCAACGGAGGCTTAACGGGCTCTTCGTTAATGATGCAAGGCAATACTAAAGGTTTTGTTTATCGTGGTCGTGTGTCTTACAAAAATGCTTACGGTTTTGGCTATAAAGGCCATGTAGTGCCAAATGCAGGTTTTAACGAAATCAACACGAGTGCCATGTTGGGCTTGAATAAAACTTGGGGTTATACGCACCTGAGTTTATCTCGCTTTGCAACCAATATTGGTTTGGTAGAAGAAGGTCCAGATGCTGATGGAAACTATTTAGACGAAGAGGGAAATGTGATTAGCAAAAGTGATGCAAAATCGAGGTCGTTGAACTTACCTTTTCAAAATATCAACCATTATCGTGCAGCTTTAAATAGCAATGTACTTTTGGGTGGCGGTCAGTTAAAATCTACTTTTGCATTTCAGCGCAACATTAGAAAAGAGTTTGAGGAAACTAAAGAGGAGCCTGGTTTAAACTTAGGCTTAAACTCTTATACTTACGATGTAAAATATTCTTTCGCCAATAACGGAGTTTGGGAACCGACCATCGGTTTGCAGGGCATGTACCAAACTAATAGAAACAGTGGTGAAGAATTTTTAGTACCTGATTATAATAGTAACAACATTGGTGCTTTTGCCTATTTGAAACGCAATTTCGAAAATGGTGCGATCAACGCCGGTGTACGTTACGATTACAAAAAAATTGATGGTAAAGATTTGTTCGAAGATCATGGCGACCATCAAGACCAAGTCTTCAGTGCCTTTAACAATAGCTTTTCTAATTTTACAGGTTCTTTGGGTTTTGCATTTGATATCGCTAAAAACCTAAACTTGAAAGGAAACATTGGTTCTGGATTTAGAGCGCCAAACATTGCAGAGCTAGGTGCCAACGGTAAACACGAAGGTACTTTTAGATATGAAATTGGTAACAGCAATCTGAAACAGGAAACTAGTTTACAGTTCGATTTAGGTTTGACGTATCAAGCAGAAAACATTACTTTGGGCTTAAATGCCTACAGCAACAAAATCTATGATTACATTTATTTAAGCAACCTGAACGATGAAACCATTGTGAACACCGACCATGATGGCAACACGGAAACTTTACCCGTTTATCGTTTCTTACAAACAGATGCTAACTTAATAGGTGGCGAAGCTTCGGTAGATTTTCATTTAATTAAGGCATTGCACTTTGAGAATACTTTTGCCTATGTGAAAGGCACTAACAAAGCCACCAATTCTCCTCTGCCATTTATTCCCGCAGCAAGTTTAAATAATGAGATCCGTTTTGAGCCGAACCTAAAAGGATTAAACGACAGCTTCATTAAAGTAGGTTTAACCAATGTTTTTAAACAAGATAGAATTGATGCTTTTGAAACAGAAACTGATGGCTACACCTTGTTTGACGCTGGAATTGGCACTTCCTTTAAAACTAAAAAAGGCAAGCTAAACGTTTGGATTACTGGGCAAAACTTAACCAACAAACTTTATTATAACCACTTAAGCCGCTATAAATTAGCGAATATTTACAATCCTGGTCGTAATGTAAGTTTTGGAATTAGCGTGCCGTTGTAGTATTGCACTTATTAGCATATTAGACTTACGAAGTTTTTAAACGGCGAAGCCTTCACCTTATTTACAATTATAAGCTAAAGTTAAACTTCGTAAGTCTTCAAGAATTGACATTCATAGTCCGTCATACCCAACTCGATTGGGTATTGTAAAGCGAAAGAAAGTCAATATAATTTCCGTCATTTCGAACGTAGAGAGAAATCTAGCATCATGTAGTTGGTTGCTAGATTTCTCCTCCTTCGTTCGTCGAAATGACGAAAACATAAAAGAAGTCCTTCATACACAAATGAAGAGCTTTTCTTTTTCTATCTCACCCATTCTCTCCAATCATCCTCAAAAAATTATTTACAAAAAATTTGGAGATCAAAAATTTAGAATTACTTTAGTGTATTATTTAACTAATACACTAGTATGATAAAGATAGACAATCTAAATTTTAGCTATAGCAAGCATAGAGTTCTCTTTAAGGATATCAGCATGCAACTGAGCAGTGGTCATATCTACGGACTATTGGGCAAAAATGGTGCAGGCAAATCAACCTTATTAAAAAACTTAGCCGGTTTGGTATATGCACAAAGTGGAAAAATTGAAGTTTTAGGCTTAGACCCTGCAAAAAGACAACCTGCACTATTGCAGCAAATCTGTTTCATTCCCGAAGAGTTTCATTTACCAGCTATCAAAATCGATAGTTATGTAAAAGCCAATGCTGCTTTCTATCCAGAATTCGACCATCAATACTTTGCAGATTTATTGAAAGAGTTTGATATCCCAGTTGGACAAAAATTGATTGACATGAGTTACGGACAGAAAAAGAAAGTGATTATCTCTTTCGGTTTAGCAACCAATGCCAAGTTAGTGATCATGGACGAACCAACCAACGGTTTAGACATTCCTTCTAAAGCGCAGTTCCGTAAAATTATGGCATCTGCATTAACGGAAGATAAATGCATCATTATTTCTACTCACCAAGTACGCGATTTGGATAATTTGATTGACACCGTAATTATGTTGGATGAAAATAAAATTGCGCTAAAAGCTACGGTAGAAGAAATTACAGACAAGCTTTCTTTCAAACGCCTAAAAGAAATTGATGAAACGGTAATCTATGCCGAACCTTCTTTAGCTGGCTACAATGCAGTAATGCCAAATTATCATCAAGAAGATAGCAAGCTAGATATGGAATTGCTCTTTAATGCAGTTTTAGCAGAGAAAAACAAACTGAAACCAATTTTTAACTAAACAGACATGAACAATACTTTCGACTTACATCGTTTTACGCTATTGCTTAAGAGGCAGTGGCTAGAGTTTGGTAAAATCTTTTTGATTACGTTATTGGTGGCTACAGGTGTTGTTGCTGCATTTTACGCACTAACGCTGTTACCTTTACAAGAACTTGGCTACATTTCTGATCAATTGCGCTTTAGAGAGCCGCTTTTCATCATATTTGGTTTTTTGTTCATTAGCATCATTGCAAGTTCATATTTTGCTCATCTGGGGCAAAAATCTAAAGCCATCATCGATTTATTGATACCAGCTTCTACTTTTGAGAAGTTTTTAGCTGGGTTTTTCTTCACTTCGATTTTATCTGTACTCGCTTTTCTTCTAATTTTTACGATTACAGATTGGGCTTTCATTACCTATATCAAATCATACTTCAGAACAGGAGACTTAAAGGAATTAGCAGAAGTGAAAACATTTTTCAGCAAAAATGAAATCGGCACATTTGCTCCTGTATATGTAATGCCTTTTACTGTTACCAGTGTTTTCCTACTTGGATCAGCTTATTTCAACAGGTTCCACTACATTAAAACTGCCATCTGTGTAATGCTTTTTAGTGGCGCATGGACTTACATTGTAATGAACGTGGTAGATGTACTATTGAGCGGTAAAACTTCAATTAATTTAGGCAACAATGGCAAAGATACCATGGAGTGGCTATTGTTCTCTATTATAGCACTATGCACATTGGTGGTTTTGAGCATCACCTACGTTCGCCTTAAAGAAAAAGAGGTTTAATTTTAAAGAGAGAAACATGGAATTTAGAGATAACAAAGCGATATATCTTCAGATAGCCGAATATGTTTGCGAGCATATTTTACTGGAGAAATGGCAAGCTGACCAAAAAATCCCATCGGTGCGGGAAATGGCAGTAACGCTAGAAGTAAACCCCAATACAGTAATGCGTACTTACGAATTACTTCAAAATAAGAATATCATTAACAACAAAAGAGGTATAGGTTTTTTTGTGGCTGAAGAGGCGGTAGCAAATGTAAAAAGCTATAGAAAAGCTCAGTTTATGGAAGATGAGTTGCCTATCGTATTTAGAAATATCTATTTGCTGAACATAGATTTTGAAGAGTTACAAACTCGCTATAACACTTTTGTTAAAGAAAACTTTTAATACTTGAACTCATGAAAACCAGTAATAAATTATTAATTGCTTTTGCAGCTGCACTTATCATTGTTCCGATTTTGAGTATGGTATATGCTTCAAAAGCTTACTACATAGATAGCCAGACTTGGGCTGATTTAGAGAAGCAAAATGACAGCTTCGATGGCAAATCAGAAAACATGGAAGCCATTCAATTGAACCAATTTAATGCCATTAGCATTGCCGATGGGAAGGAATATACCTTCTACATTCGCTTAATTAAGGATAACAAATTTGGTATCAAGATATATAAAGAGCATAAAGACTTGGTAAAGTGCAGTGTAGATAAAGATGGAAAGCTACAAATTACCTTAACAGGCAAAAACGTAGAACGTCGTTACATTAATTTGTTGATTTATGCACCAACCACAAATGCCTTAAACGTGAATAACGCTTCAACAATTGAGCTAAATGCAAAAGGAGATTCCATAGTTGTAAATCTTAAGAAGTTCGAAGATTTTAGATTTGGTAGAGATGCGAAATTCCAAAAAGCAAGTATTAACGCTGAAGATGGCTATACAATTTTTGAGGGAAATACAGCCGCAAAATCGATATACCTAAATTTAAAGAATGCAAACTTTAGAAGTGCGGGAGTATCTTTTGAAGACTTAGATATCGCTTCGGCAGGAAAATCTGACATTGATGTATTTGGTGGCAAAGCCAATAAGGAAAAATACGCCATCCGCAACCTAGCTTTGAAAACTACAGACAGTGCCAACGTTACTTTCAGATCTATTGATATTGGAAAAGCCAAAGGTTCTTTATCAGACCAAACCATTATTCAAATACCTGTTGCTAACTTAAAACAGATATTGAAGTAATCAGCAATTGGCGATAAAACCGTCATTTCGAACGCAGAGAGAAATCTAACATTCTATTTACTACTTGTTAGATTTCTCCTCCTTCGTTCGTCGAAATGACGACAAACCGTCTAATCTGGAGAACTTACTACTTAAAAACCCCTAACCTTATGATTTTCCTTATCGTAATCCTAATTATTCTTTGCCAAGCTTGCTAGTTTTGAATAAACTGCAAGGCAGCTTTAATATCCGTTGCCAGCAATCTATCTGCATCGTTAAAGCCTACTACCACTCTAAAATCCTGCATCAATTTTTCAATTTTTGGAGATGATTTTAATGGTCTTCTCAATTCTAAAGCTTGTGTTGCAGTAATCAGTTCGATGGCCAAAATACGTTCTACATTTTCTACCACACGCAAACATTTGGTAGCGGCATTAGCGCCCATACTTACATGGTCTTCCTGACCGTTGCTACTTACAATGCTATCTACCGATGCTGGTGTACACAACTGTTTATTCTCGCTAGCAATAGATGCTGCAGTATATTGCGTAATCATCAATCCAGAATTTAAACCCGCATTTTTCACCAAGAATGGTGGTAAACCTCGTGTTCCAGAAATCAGTTGGAAAGTTCTTCTTTCAGAGATAGAACCGATTTCGGCCAATGCCAAACACATAAAATCCAAAGTCAAAGCCAATGGTTGTCCGTGGAAATTACCTGCCGAAATAATCAAATCTTCATCAGGAAATACATTAGGATTATCCGTTACCGAGTTAATTTCCGTTTCAAAAACGGACTGAATGTATGTTACGCTATCCTTACTTGCACCATGCACTTGCGGCACACAACGAAATGAATAAGGGTCTTGCGTTTGCTTACCTTTTTGTACAATCAGCTCGCTTCCTTCTAGCCAGCTTTTTATATTTTCTGCTGTCTGCAACTGCCCCTTATGCGGACGAATGATGTGGCTTAGGTTTAAAAATGGATCAATGCGACAATCAAAAGCATCGATAGCGGTGGAAGCAATGGCATCGGCCCAAGCCAGTAAATTTTGAGCTTTTAACAAACAATGAACCCCATAAGCACTCATAAATTGTGTACCGTTAATCAACGCTAAACCTTCCTTACTTTGCAACGTTAAAGATTGCCAGCCGAGTTGCTCGTATAATTTAGCAGTGCTGATTTGTTTATCTTTATACCAAACATCGCCCTCGCCAATTAGCGGCAAAGCCAAATGTGCCAAAGGAGCTAAATCTCCAGAAGCTCCTAATGAACCTTGGGTATAAACTACTGGCAAAATATCATGATTATAGAAATCTATCAATCGTCGTACTGTAGTCAAAGCAATGGCAGAATGACCATAACTCAAAGACTGAATTTTTAACAAAAGCATCAACTTTACAATCGGCTTTGGCACTTCATTTCCAGTTCCACAAGCGTGAGACAGCAGTAAATTATGTTGAAGTTGTGTGAGTTTATCTGCTTCAACTTTTACATTTTGCAGGTAACCAAAACCAGTGTTAATTCCGTAGATGGGCTCTTCGGTTCTACTCATTTTATCATCCAAATAAGCTCTGCATTTAATAATTTTTTCTTCAGCAACAGCCGATAAAGCAATTTTTTGCGATGAATGAATAATTTCTTGGATAGCAGCAATAGTTAACCTATTAACGCCTACGTTGTACACGGTCATATCAATTCCATTTGGTCGCTTAAAAGTATAAATAATGATAAATTTAAACTAATTTGTTTCCTTCACGTTTATACTATTATTCGATTTATTATGAAACGTTTACTCTTATTTGCCGTTGCTTTTATTTTCAGTATCAACTTGTTTGCTCAAAAAACCGATACTTTATCCATCACTTTAGAGCAGGTAAAATATGCTTATCCCGTAAAATATTTACCAATACAGGTAGAAGGGCAAGATTTACGAATGGCTTACATGGACGTGGCACCAACCTCCAAAGCTAATGGCAGAACGGTGATGTTATTTCATGGCAAAAACTTTGGCGGTTATTACTGGACTAACGTCATCAAGGCATTAACAGCGAGCGGTTATCGTGTAATTGTTCCCGACCAAATTGGTTTTGGCAAATCGTCCAAAGCATTTATCCATTATAGTTTTCATCAAATGGCCAAATGGAATAGCCAATTATTGGATAGTTTGAAGATTTATAAAGCTGTGATTTTAGGTCACTCTATGGGTGGAATGTTAGCTACTCGTTTTGCGTTATTATTTCCAGAAAAAACGGAAAAATTAGTATTAGAAAATCCAATTGGATTAGAAGACTACAGAGCATTTGTACCTTATGTTACTACCGAACAACAATATAAGACCGAGCTAAAAACTACTGCAGAAAGTGTAAAGAAATATTATCAGAATTCCTATTTTACCGAGTGGAAACCGGAATATGACGATTTGGTGCGCATTGCTGGTGGTGTAACTTTCAGCGCCGATTATCCACGCTGGGCAAAAGTAGCAGCATTAACTTTTACCATGATTTACGAACAACCTGTAGTGCATGAATTTCCGTATGTGAAGGTACCAACTTTGTTATTAATTGGTAAAGAAGACAAAACCATTGTTGGTAAAGGTTTGCTTAGTACCGAAGACCAAAAAAAGTACGGACAGTATAAGGTTTTAGGAAAAGCTACCGCAGCTAAAATACCAGGTTCTAAACTGATTGAATTTGATGGCCTTGGGCATATTCCTCACTTAGAAAAACCAGAGGAGTTTATGAAAGCGCTGATTGGGAATTTGTAAATTGAAGCACAACCATAAATCAAAACGTCATTGCGAGGCACGAAGCAATCTTTCCAATTAATAAAAGATTGCTTCGTGCCTCGCAATGACGACAAAGTTTGAAAAGTAATTATTTCCTCTCTACAATCATATAACTCACTTTCTGAAATGAAGACCGATTTATGCAAATGCTTAGTTTAACTCTCTAAAATCTCCAGCTGAGCAATCACGTCTTCTTCCGTAATTGGGTATGGCTCGTTGTTAGCAATAGCTTGATAAACCAATTCGAAAAGTTCTCCATAATTACCTTTTGGCGATGCCACAGTTGTAATTTCTCTTCCGCCATCTGGTGTTACAATTGTCAGTTTGCCTGCATCTTCAGGTATTTCAATTCCATAACCTTCATCGGTTGGTTTCATGCCCTTTAATAATTGGCTTTCTTGAATATCACCGTGATTTTTAGAAAATGAGCCTAAAGAACCGCTTACAACAAATGCGGGAGGAATATCTGCTGCCAACATTGTAGAGGTTAAATACACATTTAATTGGTTAGCATAAGCCAAGTGAATGAAAAAATAATCATCTACCTTGCTTCCTTCTCTGTTGTTAGCGAGTACTTTATAAAACCTGTCTGGTTTACCGAATAAAGCAATAGCTTGGTCTAGCAGGTGCGGCCCTAAGTCGTAAGACAATCCACTGGCTTCAAAGCTACTGTCCTCTTTAAAAGTTTTAACTCCAATTTCGTTTCTATACCTATCGTAACGAAAATGAACTTCAATTAATTTTCCAAGTTTTCCACTTTCTATTATTTCTTTGGTGATGTTAAATCCACTATCAAACCTTCTATTTTGATAAACCAAAGCTTTTTTGCCCACTTCTTTTGCCAACGCAAATAGCTCTTTAGCTTGCGCTACTGTAGCTGTAAAAGGCTTTTCCACCAAAATATGCTTACCCGCTAACAAGCACCTTTTTGCATAATCGTAATGCGTATAATTTGGCGTATTGATAATAATAAGATCGATATTTTCATCAGCAATTAACTCATCGATGGTATCATAGCTTTTTACACCAGGATAATCTTGAGCTGCTTGCTTTTTACTACGCTCTGTAACTGCTACAAAATTAAACCCATCATTTAAATGGACAAAAGGTGCATGAAACACCTGTCCAGACATGCCATAGGCCATTAAGCCCACATTTATTTTAGAACCCATAATTACAAAGCTAAAAGACTAAAGCTAAAAGAACGAAGATTAAGGATGAAAGAGTAAAGACCAAAGCTTAAAGTGTAAGTACATAGCTTGAGTCAAATCTGTATATTTGCAATATGAAGCCAGCAGAAATCAATATTAGATGGAAAGAGCTGCAAGAAAAACTAGCCAAAGATTTTGACTCAGACACTCCTGATTTAAAAGTGGTTTTGTTTTTAATTGGTGTACAAGAGTTAGGTAAAGGACCAGGAAAGTTCAGCAAAAGACAAAAAGAAGAGTTAATGCATATTGCTACTTGTCGTTTGTTAAGCGAAATGGGATTTTATGAATTAGAAGCGCTAGACCAAGATGGATGGCCACATTGGAAATTGGTAAAACAAATTCCAGCGTACGCAGGTCTTGAACAAGAGATGCTTCTAAAATCTCTAGCTATCACTTATTTTGCAGACATCTACGAATAAAAAAAGTCCCGATTACTGAATCGGGACTTTTCTATTTATAAAGATAATCTAAAATTATCCTGCTTTTTCAGCAGCTTCTTTTTTCAATTGCTCGTTAGCTACGATTACAATCTCAACTCTACGGTTTGCCGCACGACCAGCGTCGGTAGTATTATCAGCAATAGGCTCGTTTAAACCTTTACCTTCTGTAACTAAACGCGATGCAGGTACACCTTGAGAAACTGCGTAAGTTTTAACAGCAGCAGCTCTTTTTTCTGATACTGTTTGGTTTACCGCAGCTGTACCAACATTATCAGTATGACCAATAACTTTTACGTCAGTTCCTGGATATTGATTTAACGAAGAAGCTAAAGATTGGATGTTAGTTTTAGCTGCATCTTTCAATTCTGTTTTATTGAAGTCGAAAAGGATACCACTATCAAATCTAACGATGATACCTTCACCTTCGCGAATTACCTCTGCTCCTGGAATTGCCTGCTTAATTTCAGCCGCTTGCTTATCCATTCTTTTACCAATGAAACCACCAGCAGTACCACCAACTGCAGCGCCAATTACAGCACCTACAGCAGTATTACCAGCCTTTTTACCAATTAGCGCACCAATTACGCCACCTGCAGCAGCACCAATACCTGCACCTTTTTGAGTATTGTTTAAGCTGTCGCAGCTTTGAAATGTCATTGCACCTACCGATAAAGCTATAGCGACAGTTGCTGTCTTAAATTTTGTAGTCATCATTTTCTTATTTCGTTTATTATAATGTTGTTAATTTTATATTCAAAGGTAATGCCAATTTTACACAACTGCATAAAATACTCTTAATACGAATAGAATCATCGCCTCAGATAAACAATCCTGTATAAAGATAGTTTTACATTTACCTCGAATTGGGCAAATAATTGACCATAATTATATACAGCCTTATTCCGAGAAATAGGCTTCCAGTTCCTTTAATGAATTTTCATCTGTATAAAAATCCTTTATTACCTTACCTTTTTCCAATAAGATAATTCTATCGCAAACATCCGTTACGTGATTTAAATCGTGGCTAGAAATAAAAGTAGTTAAGCGTTGTGTTGTACTTAAATTTTTCACTAGAGCTTTGAGCCTGATTTGTGTAGTTGGATCTAAATTTGCGAATGGCTCGTCCAAAATTAGCAGTTCTGGTTTTTGCATTAGCGCCGCTGCAATTCCTACTTTATTCTGGTTTCCCTTAGAGAAATCACGAATATATTTTCCTCGGCTTAAAATCTCCCCATTGAAAAATTCTTCATACTGTTTCAAATAATCACTTACATGGGCAACACTTAAACCATGCAAACTGCCAATGAAAGTAAAATATTCTTCGGGCGTTAGGTAATCTATCAAGAAACCTTCATCTAGATAAGAAGCCGTATAATCTTTCCATTGAGAACTATTGGCTACATTTACATCTTTTGATAAAATCTCACCGCTATCTGGACGGATCAAGTCCAAAAGCATTCTAAAAAATGTTGTCTTACCTGCCCCGTTATTTCCAACTAAACCAATGGTTTCACCAGCCTTAATATTTAAATGCTGAATATCTACTACGGTACGACCAGCGTAACCTTTTATTAAATTCTTAACTTCTATCATATTGTTATTCTCTAAAGCCTTCGGCTATTTTATAACGTTGTTTCTCAAATTTTCTAACAATAACCCCTACCCAATAATTACGCAAGAGTAAGCCTATTAAACCTAACAAAGCCAACATCGCCAAACCCAAATAAGGCTTATTAAATATTCCAAAAGGGATGTAAATAATTAAGGGAACCAGCAAAAGAGGTAAGCCCAACAGCCATTGCGAAGCGCCAACTCCTTGCCAGTTGAAACTTGCACTGCTAGTAATATCTAATCTTTTGTAATTAAAGTTGGCGAAATAAAGCACCACTACTGTACCCACACCAATGTTGTACAGGTAAGCTGCCAAATGCAATAACAGCAGTTTGTAGCTCATGAAACCATAAAAGCCAGAAAGCGCTGTAATAAGTGTACTGCTAATGGTAAACAACAAAAATTTAGCTTTGATAAAATCTCTATAATTGATTTTATTGACCAACAATCCGTCGAAATGCGCACTTTGCCAAGCATACATAAACTGTCCGTAAACTGAGATATTTATACCTGTCATGAAGATGGCTGCGAATAGCATTTTCCCAAACTCATCGTTATCAATTAAAGGCATACGGTAGAAAAAGAAGCCATAGCACAAAAACAAAAAGCCCATAATTACCGAACTTCTAGAACGTTTGTGCCGCAAAATCAATTTTAATTCTAGCGCTGCCAATTCTCCTGCTCTACCAAAATTATTCAGGAAAGGATAATCTGTACTTACTTTTTTATCGTCTTTTGTACTTAATTCTTCGGTATACAAATTAGCTGTTAAAAACTTAGCATTGATATAGAAGACCGCAAATGCAGCCAATGGGAATATCAAAGCCAAAAAAGGCCATTTTGCTATGTTTTGAAAAACTAGATTAGAGAAATCTCTGATGGAGATAAATCCGTAATAATCTGAAGCCGCCAAGCCTAAAACCACCAAAATGCCGACTGCAAAGATCAATACATTGTTAATGGCTCTGCGTTTGATATACAGCACCAAGAAATTATTGAAAACAATAAGCCCCAATATAGATACCATATAGGCCAATACTGCTACAGCACCACCTGAAGCACTGATATTGATAAAAATAAATGGAAAGAAAATAAAAAACGGCAGAATATTAAAGAACGAAAACAGCGACTTTAAATTCAGGAAGTTTACAATGGTTCTTCTAAATATATTTAAATGAAGATAAGGTACAATACTTAATGTTGGCAAATCCTGCATTTGTATTCTCACCGCTAAATCAAGCAGGAAATAATACAATATCAAGCCATTAAAAACTATGGTGGGATTAATGCCTGGCATAATTTTTTCGATGATAGAAGTCATCCAAAAGCCTATACCAATAGCTACTACTAAAAAGTACAGCATAAAAAAGCCCAGTACAATTTGGGCAGCAATACTTCCTGCCTTGTTTCTACTTCGCCAAAAAGATTTCCACTGATGCGATAAAAAAGTTGTTAGCATATTAATAATTGTATTTGTCTTTCCAATTTTGTTTCAGTTTCTCTCTTAATTTTTCTTCTGCTGGATTTTTACCAGGGTCGTATAGTTTGGTACCCCTTAGCTTTTCTGGCAAATACTCTTGTTCTTCGAAGTTACCATCGTAAGCATGTGAGTATTTATAATCTGCGCCATAGCCAATGTTCTTCATCAACTTTGTTGGCGCATTACGTAAATGCAATGGCACAGGCAAATCTCCTGTTTCTTTAACCAAAGCTTGCGCATGATTGATTGCCATATACGAAGCGTTACTCTTTACCGATGAAGCCATGTAGGTTACACATTGCGACAAAATAATTCGGCTTTCGGGAAAACCGATCACATTTACTGCTTGGAAACAATTGTTAGCTAATAGCAATGCATTTGGATTGGCATTTCCGATATCTTCTGAAGCCAGAATCAACAATCTACGAGCGATAAACAATGGGTCCTCACCGCCTTCGATCATTCTTGCTAGCCAATATACTGCACCATTTGGGTCGCTACCGCGGATGGACTTAATAAAAGCTGAAATGATATCATAATGTTGCTCGCCTGCCTTATCGTATAGTGCTAAGTTCTGTTGAGCATGAGCGAGTACATTCTCATTTGTCAACTCAATTTTGTCACCACCAATGCCGTTGATAGCAATTTCTAAAACATTAAGCAACTTTCTGGCATCGCCACCACTTAAGCGGATTAAAGCTTCATGTTCCTTAATCTTTATTTTCTTCTTCGATAAAATTTCGTCTTTGGCAATAGCTGAATTCAGTAAACCAACCAATTCTTCTTCGGTTAGGTTCTGAAGAATGTAGACTTGGCATCGAGATAGCAAAGCTGATATGACTTCGAAACTCGGATTTTCTGTAGTTGCACCAATTAAAGTGACCAAACCACGTTCTACTGCACCCAACAAACTATCCTGCTGAGATTTGCTGAAACGATGAATCTCGTCGATAAAAAGCACAGGCATTCCCATAAAACTGCCTTTCATTGCCGCAGCTTTATCGATTACTTCCCGCACATCCTTTACACCCGAGTTAATGGCGCTCAATGCAAAAAAAGGTCGGTCTAAGTTTTGAGAAATAATGGTTGCTAAGGTAGTTTTTCCCACTCCTGGTGGGCCCCAGAAAATCATGGATGGAATGCGACCGCTTTCTATAGCTTTTCGCAACACCGCACCTTCACCCACCAAATGCTTCTGCCCTACGTATTCATCAAGGCTTTGTGGGCGTAATCTCTCGGCTAACGGTGGAAGGTTTTGCATTTTTTAAAGGTAAGAAATTTAGCTACAAACTTTAAAAAGTTATATAAACTATACCTAGTACAAAACTTTGTCGTCATTTCGAACGCAGAGAGAATTGAAAATCAACGCAGTTAAATCTAGCAAAATGTATTGCTATGTACTTATTTAGCTCTCGTTAGATTTCTCCTCGTACCTCGTCGAAATGACGAAAATAGGAACGTCATTGCGAGGAACGAAGCAATCTCAAAGCGTCAAATTCTAAGCAATAAAAGTTACTCCGTTTTTGCGGGAGCAGCCCCCTGTGGCTTCGGCTTCTTCTTAAAAAATTTCTTCTTCTTTTTGAAAGGTTTCTTTTCTCCAGCTGGTTCATCTTTTGGCGCTTCACCTAGATGTTCTGGCAAAGGCATTCTCTCTATTTGACGTTCGATTAGCTTCTCGATATTAGCCAAACGACGTTTATCTTTTCCATTAACCAAGGTTATAGCTGTACCTGTAGTTGCAGCTCTAGCAGTACGACCAATTCTATGAATATAATCTTCTGGGTCTTGTGGTGCATCAAAATTTATTACCAAATCAATTCCAGTTACGTCAATACCACGGCTTAAAACATCGGTACCGATTAAAACATTTAGTTTATCATTCTTAAAATCAAGCATGATACCTTCACGCTCCTTTTGTTCTAAATCGCTATGAAACGCCGCGGCTTTTAAACCTAGTTTTTTAAACACTTTACCTAGCTCTTTAACCTTTTCTTTACGACCAGCAAAGACAATGATGCGGTTGTAAGTGGCAGATTTTAGCATCTCGGTAAGCAAAGGTACTTTTTGGTCGTCGTGTATCAAATAAACCTGTTGATTGATACCTTCTGCTGGCTTTGAAATTGCCAAACTAATTTGTTCTGGTTCGTTTAACAAAGTAGCTGCCAGCTTACGAATTTTTGGAGGCATGGTTGCCGAAAACATTACCGTTTGCCTGTTTTTTGGTAGATAACCCACAATTTTCATGATGTCATCATAAAAGCCCATGTCCAGCATACGGTCAGCTTCATCTAATACCAAATGTTCTAGCTGATCCATTTTTAAAACGCCAGAAGCCAAGTGAGAAATCAATCTGCCTGGGGTAGCTATAATGATATCTACACCTTCACGCATCGAACGTTTTTGCTGCTCGTACGCCACACCATCACCACCCCCAAAAACAGTTAAAGAACTGATGTTAGTGAAGTATGAAAGAGCTTCTACTTGTAAATCTATTTGTTGCGCCAGCTCACGCGTCGGCGTTAAAATCAGCACGTTATTGTGGCGCTCATGTTTGCCAGTCAGCATATTCATGATAGGCAGTAAAAAGGCTCCAGTTTTACCTGTGCCAGTTTGAGCGCAGGCAATTAAGTCTTTTTTCGCTGTAATTATAGGGATAGCTTGTTGCTGTATAGGAGTAGCATTTTTGAAGCCCATTGCTAGCAGGCCTTCTAAAAGCTCCGCATTAAATCCAAATTCTTTAAAATCCAATTGATATTTTTAATAATAGTATAAAAGTACCTTAAATTGGAGCCAAAAACAAATTGAGCTATGCAGTATAGTGAACTTTATGAATCTTCATCTGCAAAATAATTAGAGGATTGAGAAAGTTTGTGTAGGAATTTTTTCTTTGTTTCTAAGGATTACATTTTTAGCTCGCCGCCGCTGGGCTCTTACTTTTTTCATTTTCCTATTTCGTCTTCATAGGTATTCAAGCTTTTCGCTACGCTCAGGTTTGACCGCAAAAAGTAACAAAAACTCTCGGTTGCTTATTTTTCTTTTAAAGAAAGTGGTTTGGCTAATTGGTACTATCCAAAAAATAAGAGACCGAAAATGAGGTATACGGTTGATGGAATGGCTATCGCTCACTAAGTTTATTGTGCAGTTTTAAGTTAAATAAACCTGATGGCAGCGAATATCCTTTTTGTAGCAAGTCATTAAACTTCGTAAGTTTTTAAACGGCGAAGCCGTCAACTTTACCATTAAAAGAAAATAACTGATAATAGTTAAACTTACGAAGTTTCTAATAGCATTTACACTCACAAAAAGATAGGAGCGTACAGCAGGACTATCGTCTGCAATGAAATACTAACACACATTTTCAAATTTAAGTACTTAAACTTCAAGTGCAAACGTTGCCGAAACACCACTTTAACTTAGAACGTTTCTAAATTGACGTTTTGTCGTTTTTTTGTAAGTTTTATTCCTAATATGTCTTCATATTTTAAATAGATTTGCACACTAGTAATATAAATAAACAATCTAATGAGTAGTTTAAGTAAAGCTTTTACGTCGTCTATAGGTAGAAAGTTTGTAATGGGGCTAACGGGTCTGTTCTTGATTTCGTTCCTCCTTATCCACGTATCTATAAATGCGCTAATTTTTTTAAATGACAGTGGAGAAACCTTCAATGTAGCGGCCGACTTCATGGGACACAACATTGTAATCCGTATCATGGAAGTTGGATTATTCGCAGGAATTATCCTTCACATTGTTCAAGCGATTATGCTTACGGCACAAAACAATGCAGCGAGACCAGAAAAATATGCCTATAACAAGGCATCTGCTAATAGCAAATGGTACTCTCGCAGTATGGGTTTATTGGGCACATTAATTTTAATGTTCTTGGTTTTACACCTTTACCATTTCTGGTGGCCAACAAAAGTGGCTGTTTACACACACCAAGAGCATAACACTTTCCAAAACATTGTGATGATTTTCCAAGAGCTTTGGGTAGTAGTTGTTTACGTTTTAGGTGTAATATCTTTAGGATACCACTTATTACACGGTTTTCAATCGTCTTTTCAAACAATGGGCTGGAACCACAAAAAATGGACGCCAGTTGTAAAAACTGTAGGTGTATGGTTCTCGATTATCGTACCGATCATTTTTGCATTAATGCCAATTTCCATCTATTTAGGTTGGATAGGCTAAACCGAAACGTTTAATTAAAAGGATTAAGTAAATGTCGAAATTAAATTCAAATATCCCTGCGGGCGAATTGACCCAAAAGTGGACTAAATATAAATCTTCTGTGCCGTTGGTTAACCCGGCGAACAAAAGAAGTTTGGAAGTAATTGTAGTAGGTTCTGGTTTAGCGGGTGCATCTGCAGCGGCTACATTAGCAGAAATGGGCTACAAAGTTAAGTGTTTTTGTTTCCAAGATTCACCTCGTAGAGCACACTCTATTGCAGCTCAAGGTGGTATCAACGCTGCAAAAAACTATCAAAATGATGGTGATAGCACTTACCGTTTATTTTACGACACCATTAAAGGTGGTGACTACAGAGCACGTGAAGCTAACGTACACCGTTTAGCTGAGGTGAGTGCAAACATCATTGACCAATGTGTGGCTCAAGGTGTGCCTTTGGCTCGCGAATATGGTGGTTTGTTAGATAACCGTTCTTTTGGTGGTACGCAAGTTCAACGTACTTTCTATGCTGCTGGTCAAACAGGTCAACAGTTATTATTAGGTGCTTACTCTGCTTTAGAGCGCCAAGTTGGTATGGGTAAAGTACAAATGTACACCCGTCACGAAATGCTTGATGTAGTTGTAATTGACGGTAAAGCTCGTGGCATCATTGCTCGTAACTTGATTACTGGCGAGTTAGAGCGTCATTTTGGTCATGCAGTGGTCTTAGGAACAGGTGGTTACGGTAATGTATTTTATTTATCTACCAACGCGATGGGAAGTAACGTTACTGCAGCTTGGAAAGTGCACAAAAAAGGTGCTTTCTTCGCTAACCCTTGCTATACTCAAATTCACCCTACTTGTATTCCAGTTTCTGGAGACCACCAATCTAAATTAACCCTGATGTCGGAATCGTTACGTAACGATGGACGTATTTGGGTGCCTAAAAAGAAAGATGATACTCGTAAAGCGTCGGAAATTCCTGAAGATGAAAGAGATTACTATTTAGAGCGTCGTTACCCAGCTTTTGGCAACTTAGTACCTCGTGATGTGGCTTCTCGTGCCGCTAAAGAGCGTTGCGATGCTGGTTATGGTGTGGGTGCTTCTAAATTAGCAGTATACTTAGATTTTAAAGCAAATACAGAACGTTATGGTCGTATCGAAGCTTCTAAAGCGGGTAACCACAACCCTGATAAAGAAACTTGCATGCGCTTAGGAACTGCCGTAATTAAAGAAAAGTACGGTAACTTGTTCGACATGTATGCGCAAATCACAGGTGAAAATCCTTACGAAACCCCAATGCGTATTTACCCTGCGGTACACTATACCATGGGTGGCGTTTGGGTAGATTATGATTTGATGACGACTATCCCAGGTTTGTACTGTACTGGTGAAGCCAACTTCTCTGATCACGGCGCTAACCGTTTAGGTGCATCGGCGTTAATGCAAGGTTTGGCAGATGGTTATTTCGTATTGCCTTACACTATCGGTTCTTATTTATCTAAAGAAATTGCTACTAAACCAATTCCTTTAGACCACCCTGCGTTTGTGGAGGCTGAGAATGAAGTTAAAGCAACTATCGATAAATTCTTAAGTATCAACGGAACCAAATCTGTAGACCATTTTCACAAAAGATTAGGCCACATCATGTGGGAAAAATGTGGTATGGCTCGTAACAGAGAAGGCTTAACTCAAGCTATCCAAGAAATTCAGGATTTACGCAGAGAGTTCTGGGCTGATGTTAAGGTTCCAGGTTCGGCAGACGAGTTTAACCCTGAATTAGAAAAAGCACACCGTGTTGCAGATTTTATTGAGTTAGGTGAATTGATGTGTAAAGATGCCCTTAACAGAGAAGAAAGCTGTGGTGGTCACTTTAGAGAAGAACACCAAACGGAAGAAGGTGAAGCAAAACGTGATGATGAAAACTATGCATACGTAGCAGCTTGGGAATACAAAGGCATAAGTGAATTCGAATTACACAAGGAAGAATTGATTTACGAAAACATTAAGGTAGCACAAAGAAATTATAAATAGTAGCAAGAGATGAGTATCAAGTATCAAGACTTGGAAAACTAAAAATCTTGATACTCGATACTTGTTACTCAATACTTAAATCTGAACAAGATGAGTACAGGAAATATGAATTTAACGCTACAAGTTTGGCGTCAAAAAAACAAAAACTCAGCAGGTAAACTGGTTGATTATAAACTTTCTGAAATTTCTCCAGACATGTCTTTCTTAGAGATGTTTGATGTTTTAAACGAACAATTAATTACCAAAGGTGAAGAGCCTGTTGTATTTGACCACGATTGTAGAGAAGGTATTTGCGGTATGTGTTCAATGTTCATCAACGGGCAACCACACGGACCAAAAGACTTGGTAACAACATGCCAGTTGCACATGCGTTCGTTTAAAGATGGCGACACCATTGTGGTTGAGCCTTGGAGAGCAAAAGCATTCCCAGTAATCAAAGATTTAGCGGTAGACCGTTCTGCTTTTGACCGTATCATTGCTTCTGGTGGTTTCGTTTCGGTAAACACTGGTAACGCACAAGATGCAAACGCATTGCCAATCCCTAAAATTCAGGCTGATGCGGCTTTCGAAGCTGCTGCTTGTATTGGTTGTGGTGCTTGTGTGGCTACTTGTAAAAACGCTTCGGCAATGCTTTTCGTTTCGGCAAAAGTATCTCAATTGGCTCTATTACCGCAAGGTCAGCCAGAGCGTTACCGTCGTGTACAAAGCATGGTAGCTCAAATGGATGAAGAAGGTTTCGGTAACTGTACCAACACTGGTGCTTGCGAAGCTGAATGTCCAAAAGGCATCTCGTTAGAAAACATTGCACGTATGAACAGAGATTACTTCACCGCGAAATTTATTAGCGAAGAAGAAGTGTAAGTTTAATACAATTTATCTTTGTCAAACTTATTTGCATTGTCTACTAAGTTTGACAAAGTTTTTAAAATATCAATCCCCAAATCTTTAATTAGGCTTGGGGATTTTTGGTTTAAAGCTCTAGCAGCTGTAGTTTCTTCGTCATTTCGATGAGGAGGTTCGACGAAGAGAAATCCAGCTACTTGTGTCGCAAATTATGAGATCTCTCCTCGTTCCTCGTTCGAGATGACGGTTGATGTAAGTTCACTGCAAACAACTTTTAACAAAAACCTTAAAACAATCTCCCCATACCATCGTTTTTAAATCAATAAAAGACATTAATTATGACAAAGCAAACGAAAATATTGAGCGGTGTTTTAGCAGGAGTAGCTTTAGGAGCCGTAGTAGCGATAGTTCTATCATCAGACAAAAACAATGATATGAAAGATAAAATTGGTGATTGGTTTTGCGATTTATTCGATAAATCAAAAGATAAGTTAGCAGGTGCGGCAGATGCGGTAAAAGCACAAGCTGATAGACTAAAAGCATAAACTTCTCGTCATTACTAATTGACGATTTGTATAAGGGTGTTTCCGTATCTTTGACACATGGATATTTACGGAAACGCTCTTTTAGATTTTCATCACACTGGCAAAGCCGATATTTTATGGCTACACAATTCTTATGACGAACCTGAAGAAATGCCTATCGAAGTTTTCTTTAGAGGCGAAGATGACATGCCAGAAATCGAGCTTAAAGCCTTGAGTCTTTGCAAAGGCAAAGTACTTGATGTTGGCGCTGGCGTAGGTAGTCATGCTTTGCTACTCGACCAAAAAAAGATGGATGTAACAGCTATCGACATTTCTTCAATTGCAGTTCAAATTATGCAAGAAAGAGGTGTGAAAAATGCCCAGCTACAGGACTTCTTCCAAGTAAAAGAAAAATATGATACCCTGTTATTTATGATGAATGGGATCGGTCTTACTGGAACTTTACAAGGCTTCGCAGATTTTCTGGAAAGTGCCAAACAAATACTAAATCCAAAAGGTCAATTACTTTTCGACAGCTCAGATATTTCCTATTTATACGATGACATGCCCATGCCAACTAACCAATACTTTGGCGAAATTAGCTATTGCTATGAGTATAAAGAACAAAAGGGAAATTGGTTTAATTGGCTTTACATAGACCCAACCACGCTGCAACGTTTAAGTAAACAGCACGGTTGGAATTGTAAGATTGTTTATGTAGATGAGCAAGACCAGTATTTGGCGCAACTTACTCTATAATTTATTTTGAAAATTTGTGTCAGGCTAAGCTTATTGAAGCCCCTTTAATTCGCAATGAAAACACTTCGACAAGCTCAGTGTGACAACGATTGAGGGTTAAGCTCTTTCCTCCCAAACCTGTGCCAAATGCACAATAGTCTCCACAGACTTTACCATATCTTGGATAGCTACCCATTCCTGTTTACCATGAAAAGCATGCCCGCCAGTAAAAATATTTGGACAAGGCAAACCCATAAAAGATAGTCGAGAACCATCGGTACCTCCTCTGATGCTACGAGTAATTGGATTTAAACCTGCTCTTTTCAACGCTTCAATACCGTTTGCCATAATTTGAGGATATTTATCCAACACCTCCTTCATGTTGCGATACTGCTCTTTAATCGTCAATGTATAGCTCGATTTCGGGTAAACTTTCATCACTTCTTTCACGAGACTTTCTAGAGTTTCACCGTGAGCTTTCAATAAATCATTATCAAAATCACGAAGAATAAAGCTAGCCTCTGCTTGCTCTGCCGTACCACTCATCCCTACTGGGTGAATAAAACCTTCTTTTTGCGAAGTACTCTCCGCACTTAATCTATCTTTCGGCAATGCACTAATTACATCAGCTAAAATCTTGATAGCACTTTCCATCTTTCCCTTGGCAAAACCTGGATGCGCACTCACGCCATTGATCACCAATTTAGCGCCGTCTGCGGAGAAAGTTTCATCCTCAATCGAACCTAAAGTTTCGCCATCGATCGTATAGGCAAACTCAGCGCCTAATTTTTTCAAATTAGCTTTGTCTACACCTCTGCCTATTTCTTCATCTGGTGTAAATAAAATCTTAATTGTTCCGTGTTTAATTTGTGGATTTTGCATTAAATAAGTTGCAGCTTCCATAATTTCGGCAACACCAGCTTTATTATCTGCACCCAATAAAGTTAAACCACTCGCAGTGATGATATCGTTACCTATTTGGTTTTTCAAATCTCTGTGTTCCGAAAGCCTTAAAACAATATTGTTATCATCCGGCAATACCAAATCCTCTCCTTGATAGTTTCGATGAACAATAGGTTTTACATTTTCACCACTACTATCTGGAGAAGTATCCATGTGTGAACAAAAACAAATAACTGGCACTTTTTTATCTGTAGTGGCAGAAATAGTAGCATAAACATATCCGTGTTCATCTAAATGGGCATCATTTATTCCGATTTCCAATAGTTCTTCTACCAATATTTTACCTAGATTTTTCTGTTTAGCAGTTGATGGAGTTGTAGGAGAAGAAGCGTCAGATTGTGTGTCTATTTTTACGTATTTCATGAACCTCTCGGAAACAGAAACAGCGTTTATTCTAATTTCTTGCATAAATTCAAAGATATTATTTATTTTTTTGAATAAAGATTATACTTTTGTACAGCAAGCACCTAATTATAACACCTTGAAAAAACGTTACTTAGCTCTATTACTGGTTCTCTTTACAGTTACAGCATTTGGTCAATCAAACTTCTATAAATTAAGTGCAGGCGGCGGAGGTGGTGGAACGTACTCCTTTACAGATGTTAAACAAGGAAAGTTTGGGTTTGGAGGCTACGGAACTTTAGACTATCATTTTACTCCTTTCATTACAACGGGCCTTGAGTTACAAATGGGCTTATTAAAAGGAGGCGACATTATTAACGACGCACACAACAGAGAATTTACCAATGCTTACAAGTCTATCACACTAAATGCAAAATTTAGAGCAGGTGAGTTCACCGATTTCTATTACAGCGATTTCTTAAATTATACCAAAGGGTTTTACTTAGGAACTGGAGTTGGCGTAATTAGCAATAACATGAATAAGATTGTAAGATACAAGGGAACTTACACTTTTCCTGGTAAAGACAAAAGTACCAATATGGTAATACCGTTAAACGTGGGTATAGACTTTTACTTTCCAGATGGGTGGGGTGACATTCGTTATACTTTCAATATCAATTACCAAGCAAATGTTACCATTGGCGAAGGCTTAGATGGTTATAATGATTCGGTAAATGCTGGCATTGAAAATTTTAACCCAGATATCTACAACTTTCTTTCTATAGGTTTTAAATATTCTTTTGGTCCAAAAGGATTAACCAACAAAACAATCCGATAAGCGAAGAGCTATCCATAATTTCGGATACAAATCTTATCTTTCTAAAAACAAAAGCTATTTTTATATCTAAATCATTTTTAAAATGAGGATATATTTTTCATGCCTTTTTGTTTTTGCAACCATGACTTCTTTTGCCCAACTTACACCCTATGAAAATAGTGGCAAAAAGGCTACTACTACTTACAACGAAGCAATTTCCTATTATCAGGCGCTAGCCAAATCTTTTCCCAAACAGACGAAGCTATTAAGCTACGGGCAAACAGATTTTGGTAAACCTTTGCACTTACTCGTTTTAAGTAATGATGGTCTATTCGAGCCCTCAAAAATCAAACAGGCTGATAAAAGAGTGCTGTTGATTAATAATGGTATTCATCCAGGAGAACCTGAGGGAATTGATGCGAGTATGATGCTGGCTAGAGATATACTAAAGAATCATAAGCTACCTAAAAACGTAGTGATTTGCATCATTCCAGTTTATAATATTGATGGTAGCTTTAACCGCACCAGTACATCCAGAGCTAACCAAAATGGACCACTGGCTTACGGTTTTAGAGGTAATAGCAAAAACTACGACCTTAACCGTGATTTCATTAAAACAGACTCTAAAAATTCGGAAAGCTTTCAGCAGATTTTCAATATTTGGGAACCAGAGATTTTTGTAGATACCCATACCAGCAACGGAGCAGATTATCAATATACCATGACGCTGATACCTACGCAGAAGGACAAGTTAAACCCGATACTCGCTGGCTATCTTACCAAAACTATGCTTCCGTCTTTATATTCAGAAATGAAGACTAAAGGTTTTGAGCTTATTCCGTATATCAACGCTGTTAAGGAAATACCTGATAATGGCATTAGTGGCTTTATGGAAAGCCCAAGATATAGCACAGGTTATTCGGCGTTGCACAACACCATCGGCTTTATGCCTGAAACTCACATGTTAAAACCTTATGACCAAAGGGTAGAATCTACTTATAAACTCTTGCAAACGTATATTGATATTGTAGAAAGGGACGCAAAAATTATTGGAGAAAATAAAGCAAAAGCTGACGAAACTACCGCCAACCAAAAGTCGTTTGCTATAGATTGGAAATTAAACCGTGAACAATTTGATGAAATAGAGTTTAAAGGTTATGCTGCCAAATATAAAACAAGTGAGGTTAGCGGCCTAGAACGTTTGTATTACGACCGAAACGAGCCTTACACCAAAACCATTAAGCAATGGAATAATTTTGAGCCAGCATTAACCATCGAAAAGCCGCTGGCTTACATTATTCCGAAGGCTTGGGATAAGGTGATCAAACTTTTAAAGTTAAATAATGTAAAAGTTGATGAACTGAACAGCGATGTAAAATTGGATCTGGAAATGTATTACATTGCTGACATGAAAACTGCACAGAAACCTTTTGAAGGACATTACCTGCATTCGGTGGTTAAGATTGAACCAAGAACGCAAACCATTAATTACTATGCAGGAGATTATGTGGTTTACACTAACCAGAAAACGAACAGATACATTATCGAAACTTTAGAGCCACAAGCTCCAGACTCATTTTTCAACTGGAATTTCTTCGATGCTATTTTAGGGCAGAAAGAACATTTCTCTTCCTACATTTTTGAAGACACTGCTGCAGAACTGCTAAAGAAAAACCCATCCCTAAAACAAAAATTAGAGGAGGAAAAAGCTAAAAATCCTGAGCTTATAAAAAGTGCTTATGCACAATTAGAGTTTATTTACAAAAATTCTGATTATTTTGAGCCGACTTTTATGCGCTATCCTGTTGGTAGGTTGGTAAAAGAAATTAAACTAGATATAAAATAGCAAATTCTTCATTGCTAGGTACGAAGCAATCCTACAACAAGGATAAAAAGATAATACGCTTTAAGGTTGCTTCGTACCTAGCAATGACGATGAGTTTAACTCAAAACCATAAAATTATATGTTATTAGAATATTGGAATGCTGCACCTATAGCTTCAATCATTTTTGTTTTTACCTTAATTACCAGCATTTACGCTTTCAACAATTCAGAGTTGTTTGGCAAATTTATGCTGCATCCCTATAGCGTATCAAAAGGTAATAAACTATATACTTTCATTACCAGCGGGCTAATTCACGCCGATTGGATGCACTTGTTTTTTAACATGTTTACGTTCTTCTTTTTCGCTTTTAAGCTAGAAACGATGATTGGGCATTGGCAATTTGGCTTACTCTATATTGTTTCCTTAATCTTGAGCGATATTCCAACTGCCATTAGACATAAAGATGATTACAGATATAGTAGTTTGGGTGCTTCTGGTGCAATTAGTGCAGTACTATTTAGCTATATTTTATTTCTTCCACTAAGTATGATTGGAGTGATGTTTATACCAATGCCTGCCATAGTTTTCGGTGTGCTGTATTTGATTTACTGTATGTACATGTCTAAAAACTCTAGAGATAGCATTAACCACGATGCACACTTTTTTGGTGCATTAACGGGGTTAATATTAACAGTAATCCTGCAAGCTGGAATAATACCTAATTTTATAAATCAACTATCCAGCATCTGGCAATAGCGGTTGCTCAAAAAAGCTTAACGGAGCTTTTGGGTCTTTAATGATTTCGAATAAGGTCAATTCGTAGGGTTTCCAAAAATTCTCTAATACCTGTCCGTAGGTTTTATGCTGCCATTCATCAAATATCGGTTTGTTTTGCATACCTCGTAATGGCATTGGGTCAATATAGGCAACTCCATCAGCTTCAATTATATTATATTCTGGCAAACGATTGAACAAGTAAGCAGAATAAAAGAAACGAGCAGCAAGCTCTTCAAATTGTTGGTCGCTTAATGGCTTATCCTTAATAAAATCCAACAGTTGTTGATGGTACCTTTTATTGGTGCCGTTATCTTGCAAGCAAGCTACAATTCCAAAATCTCTAAACTTTAATGAGAAGATTAAGGTATTGATCTCATCCCTAAAACTAAATCCAGTTTCTACATTTTCTAATGGAACTACTACAATAGACCAAGGCGTAAACTCTTCAAACTCCACTTTCGTGAATATGCTTTGCAACATCAGATGTAGATTTCCGAATTTGTGCATTAATCCCTGAGACATGTTCATTCCGTCGCCGCTTAACTGCTTTAAACGGATAGCACCTTGCATTTCTATATACAAAAAGCTGTACATCAACTTACCAATCCACTGAAAAAGTTCAAGCTCTGGCAAAGCGGATATGCCTCTATATCCTTGCTCAAAGGCAGCTTCTATTTTCTGCTCCAACGGCAAAATAGCTTCGGTATAGATTTCTGCACTTGCAGGAACTACCAAGCTCTTATAACTTCTTATACTCTCATCCAAAAGTTTGATCTGTTCATCACCAGTAAGGTTGGCCATATTCAGCAACCAATCTGGTAATACACGGATAGCTAGAGGCGATGCAGCATCACCACTTAAGAAGCACTTATCGTTCCTAAAATCGAAACTTTTGAAGGGATTATAAAGACTATGGTTCATCGCTGCAATATTAGTGATAATTGCATTTGAAGAAATAGTTTTATTGTCATTTGTTGGGTCGAAAAATCTTTCGCCCTAATCAATACCTACTATAGAACGAAGTAATATTATCTACCAACTGCGCATAAATTGGCTTGGTAAACTCTACAAATAAGTTGCCTGGCGGCGGTGGCATCATTTCCCTTTTTCTGGTTAACGCAAATTGTTGTTTATCTAAAGCTCTTTCGTCGCCTTTAAAAGAAGCCCAACTATCTACCCAAACGTAAGTGCCAGCCAATTTTCTATTTTGCAAAAGTTTGTTCGTATTTAAATCTACCACCGCAAAATTTAACAGCCCAGAAGAAGAAACCTGTTTCTCAAAAATACTATAGGTAGCTGTAACCGAACCGTACACTTTATTGCCTCTTCTGTCTTCTCCAATCACCACGCTGTCTCGTCTCAATTTCTCTACTCGCTCTTTCACATAAGTCTGACCAACAATAAAATCATCGAAATGAAGCTCTACCAATTGGTCGGCTCTTAATTTTTGCTTATTGGCTTCGGCTTCCGTATAAAAACGTACAAAGGTATTTCCTCGATAAGTAGCCAAATAATTCGTGATTTGCTGTTGAAAATAATCGTTACTTAACCTGTAAGTGTTGCTATTAATGATAGCTGGTTGAACCACCACCTTCAATACAGCAGCCCAGTAAGCATCTTCAATTTTATCCTTAATTCCTTTTAGAGAAGGATACAAACTCTCCGCTTTTACGAAATGATTGTAAGCAGCTTTTGCACTCTGACGGTTGTTCTCCCTCAATGCTCTTTCGCCCAATACGTAACGGGCCTCAGCAGCCTGATATCTCGAATCTTCGTATTCCTTTACATATTTAGGCGGATTTGGTACTAACCTCAAACAGCTAGGACAAGCGTTTACTTCATCGCTTAGTTGATTAATGCGTTGGTAGCGATACAAAATGCTCTCCCATTTTAAAGCATCTGCCGAAACTTTTGCTTCATCAATTTTCCTTAAATGGGTTTTAATAGCCAAATCAAAGGCAACAGGCAAAACCTCTAACGCCTCCTTATTTTGTGGCGAACTTTTTAATCGGTCTACCGCTTTAGACACTGCAGCATCGTAATCTCCTTTTTGTAGGGCATTTTTTCCAGTAGTACATCCAACAAATAATATGGATAAATAAAGAAAATAACGTAATCTTGAAATAGTTTTCATGGCCACCTCCTTTTTAAAATTTTCACAAATATAATATCGGCTATGTTTGCTTTTATGATATAGACGATTAAAGATGAAAATTAGTTGCAAAGCCTTTGAATTAGAATTGAAGCACCCCTTTTCGATTGCCAAATTTACCCGTACTAGCACACCTTTATTTTTGTTAAAGATGGAACACGAGGGCAAAATAGGCTATGGCGAGGCTAGCATGGTGCCCTACATGGGCGAAAGTTATGAAACGGCAAATGCTTTTTTGGAAAAAGTAGATTGGAATCGTTTTCAGTTTCCTTTCGACTTTGCAACTATCATGGCATATCTGGATGAGTTAGCACCCGGCAATCCCGCTATTAAAGCAGCTATCGATATTGCATTAAACGATTTGAATGGTCAGCTGTTAGGCAAACCTTGTTATGAAATTTTCGGAGCAGATCCTAAAAAAATGCCCGTTACTTCTTTCACCATTGGCATTGATACGCCAGAAGTATTGCGTAAAAAACTGGAAGATGCTAAAGACTTTAAAGTGATTAAGGTAAAGCTCGGTAGAGATAATGACAAAGAAATTATTGAAACCATTCGCAGCGTCACCAATGTACCTCTATATGTAGATGCCAACCAAGGCTGGAAAGACAGAATTAAAGCCATTGATTTGATTTATTGGCTGCACGAACAAGGTGTAGTTTTAATAGAGCAGCCCATGGACAAAAATGATTTAGACGGCAATGCTTGGTTAACTCAACGTAGCCCTATTCCATTACTTGCTGACGAGGCAATGCAACGCTTAAAAGATTTGGATAGCTTGAAAGGTGCTTATCATGGCATTAACATTAAACTGATGAAAAGCACTGGAATGTACGAAGGTCACCAAACTATTTTACGAGCCCGTAAATTAGGCATGAAAGTTTTGATTGGCTGCATGAGCGAAACTTCAATAGCCACTTTAGCTGGTGCTCATTTAGCACCTCTATGTGATTGGGCAGATTTAGATGGACCTTTTTTAACTGTAAATAATCCTTTCGAGCAGCCTGCTTTTAATGATGGCAAGTATATTTTAGAAAATTTACCAGGTTTGGGACTAAAAAGACCTCAATCCAATTTGTTTAGCTAAAACCTATTACTAAGAAATTGGATGATGACAGATATGCTTAGGCTGAACAGGCTTCTTGCTTTATCCACTGATTCCCAAGGTTTTTAAGAGTTCTTCTACATTAAAGGCTAATAAAAGAAGAACCAATACTACCAATGTTAAGGTAACAATTTTTAAATACTTGTTTTTCATGGTTTCAGTGTTAGATGACTAGAACCAAGTATGTCAAAGTAAAACTTGCTTCTTATATCCGGTTGTTATAGGTACTCAAATGTATCTACCAAATCAATCCACTCCAAAAAAACTACCCTATAAAATATTTAGGGTAAAAGTTTAGATAATGCAAAGGATATCATTACTTTAGTATATCTAAACTATGAAAACTACCATCGGAAAAGTAATTAAGGCTTTTAGAAAGCATCTTAATTACAAGCAAGAGTATGTAGCTAAAAAGCTAAATGTAACTGTGGCTACTATCGCCAATATCGAAAACGGCAGAGTAAGTGTAGATATCGAAAAACTCTACCAATTGAGCCTCATTTTCAATATCCCTTTAAAAGATATGATTGGCCTAGCAGCAGAAATATTTGAGAAAGGGAATGAGGAAGGCCTCAGTTATGCGGTGAGTTATCTGCGTATGGGTTGTTCAGTACAGCATTAACCACACCAAGCTTAAAAATAACCGAGCCTGTTGCATCCAATTAAACGAACACAACAAGCTCAGTAAATTATTTCTGTGGAGGAGGTCCTTCTTTAAATTCTTTTTTCAGGTCTTTAATCAATTTTATTTTCAAATATAGAAATGCCGCCATCATAGCGACCAAAAAAACTGAAATTAAAGGGCTCTTGTTCTCGAAAGCCCAAAAAGCACCGAGAATACAGAGTATTAACGCTAAATTGTAAAAGGCGTTAAGAAAAATCTTTTTCTTCATAAAATTTAATGATTGAATTTTGAATTAGAGAATGATTGAATGGCGTGTCTCACAATTCAGTCATTCAAAACTCAGCCATTCAAAATTAATAAACTGGCATATTTGGATCAAAAGCCTCTTGCCAAGCTAAAATACCACCTTTTAAGTTGTGTAAATTATCAAAACCGTGTACTTGCTCTAACTGCATAATTGCAGCAGCACTACGTTTACCACTGCGGCATTGCACAATTACTGGTTTATCTCTATCAATTTTGTCTGCCTCAATTAAAATACCACCCAAAGGGATATTTAAACCATCCAAATTAGAGGTTTCATATTCGAAAGTCTCTCTAACGTCGATTAATTGGAAAGGCTCGTTGTTATCTATTTTTTGTTTTAAGTCTTGAACTGTAACTTCTTTCATCGTTTTTGTGTTTTTATCAAAGATACGAATTACGACATTAATAAATTTAGGCGCAACGTTCCATCGGTATTTTTACTTTTTGACTACCCATTTTATCCCTTGTAATTAATTTAGTTCACAACTGTAACATTTGAGATTGCCAGTCGTTTAACTATAGATATTTTTAATTTGGTTAAAATGAACCGCATTTCTCGCTTCCTTTGGTTTTGCTCTGGAGCTCACATCGATACACTCGAAAAACATCCTACAGACCACAATAAATACGTTGGCATTGGCGCAACCATATTTTTCACAGGTCTTTTCGCTGCACTATCTGGTGGTTATGCTATGATTTTTGTCTTTAAAGGAGGAGATTTAGCATGGCTATTCTCTATCTTTTTTGGTTTAATTTGGGGATTGGCCATCTTCAACATGGACCGTTACATTGTAGGGAGTTTAGATAAGAATGCGAGCTCTAACAAACAACTGCTACAAGCTACGCCCCGTATTTTACTGGCCATCATGATTGGTATCGTAATTTCTCGACCTTTGGAATTGAAAATTTTCGATAAAGAAATCAAAGAAAAGTTGAAAGTGAGCTACCTAAATGGTCAGCGTTCTAAAATTGACACTTTAAACAAAGCGTTCGATAAGAAATACACCATCGAAATCAGCAAGTTTAATGACCAGAAAGCACAGCGAGATTCTTTAGCCGCCGCCATAAAAAGCGATAGACAGAAGTTAAATTATGAGATTTTTGGTAATAAAACCACAGAAACATCGGGAGTGATGGGCTATGGGCCATATGCCAAACGTAAGGAAGCCGAGCTGAAGCAACGTGAACAAAATCTGGATACACTCACAGCAGACCTTCGTAAAACTGAAAGATTTATTGACGGCCGCAAGCAATTTGATGGCTTGATGAGCGAAAAGCTTTATACGACTAAACAATTAGACAGTTTAGCTAACATTGCTGGCTTTGCAGATAGGAACTGGGCCTTGGGCCAATTGAGCTTTAATGCAGATGGCACAAAAGATCTGAATACTTCGCTGGCTGTTACATTTATAGGATTGTTGTTTATCTTTTTTGAGTGTTTGCCCGTTTTCGTAAAACTGATGAGCGCTAGAGGTTCTTACGACCATGCCATCGAAAACGCTGAAAAAGTGCAGGTACATTTATCTGACAAAGACCGTGATATGGAAATTACGGTAGCGGATCAAATTCAAGATACTAGGGTTGGCATTAGGGCACAACAAAGGGTTGATGAGCTGAAATCATAATAAATGAGCCTATCTTAATAACTACCACGTTTGATGTCACAAATTGTGACCTCGAACCTTTAAATGGGGTCGCAAATTACGACTTCAAAATCCAAAATATTTTTATATTTGGTATACCTATGACCAAAAAACAAACTCTTGCAATACTATCAGATGATATTGTTGTGAACAAAATTTATGTAATAAGAAATCAAAAAGTAATGCTAGACCGCGATTTGGCAGAGCTTTATGGTGTGGAAACAAAAGTTTTAAAGCAAGCTGTTAAGAGAAATATCGACAGGTTTCCAGAAGATTTTATGTTTGAACTAACTAAAAGTGAATTTGAGAATTGGAGGTCACAATTTGTGACCTCCAATTCTGATAAGATGGGATTGCGTTATGCTCCCTTCGCTTTTACCGAACATGGCGTGTTAATGTTATCAAGCATTTTAAACAGCCAACAGGCTATACAAGTAAACATTCAAATTGTAAGAATTTTTACGAGGTTGAGAAACCTATTGAGCAAGCACACCGAACTGAAACTTGAAATAGCTGACATTAAAAGACACCTCCAAAACCACGATAAGAATATTGAACTTGTTTTTAGTTATTTGGATAAGCTAATTGATAAGGAAAACCAGCCAAGAAAAAGAATTGGTTTTAAATCTGATGATTTGTAGGTTCCTTTTTTATCATATTTAAGCTTTGTATTTTAATACCCGATTGCTGTGGATCCCTTCGGGAATAGAAAAGTAAGATTGACAAAGTTGATGCAGCAATTGCCTCCCAAACCCGATTGAAGTAGAAATACTTTTGTTTAAGATTGCTTCGTTCCTCGCAATGACGAACATGGCAAAAGATTGCAACGAAAAGCGAGACTTTCGGAGCCAAAGAACTTCTGAATTTGCTTTTCAAATTAATGATCTTACCACTTATAACTTATAACCTAAAACTTAAAACCAAATTTTCTACGTCAACTATTTGGTATTTAAAGTTTTCTCCGTATCTTTGCAGTCCCTAAAAAACTGGGGAATTATATATTTTTTAACAAATTAAATAAAAGCAAGTGAATACGTTAAGTTACAAAACTGTCTCTGCGAATGCTAAAACCGTTAATAAACAATGGGTTGTAGTTGATGCTGAAGGAGAGATTTTGGGGCGCTTGTCTTCTAAGATCGCAATGATTATTAGAGGTAAAAACAAGCCAGAGTACACCCCACACGTAGACTGCGGTGATAACGTTATCGTTATTAATGCAGACAAAATCAAGTTAACAGGAAACAAGTTAACTGATAAAACTTATGTTCGTTACACTGGATATCCAGGTGGTCAACGTTTCATTTCTCCGAAAGAGTTATTGGAAAAACACCCTAGACGTGTTGTAGAGAAAGCTGTTCGTGGTATGTTACCTAAAACCAAATTAGGCAAAAAATTATACACTAATTTATTTGTTTATGCTGGTGCTGAGCATCCTCACGCTGCACAATCGCCAAAAACTATCAAACTTTAATTAAAAGTAAAAGAGAAAAGAAATGTCAACAACAAATACTTCTGGTAGAAGAAAAACAGCAGTTGCTCGTATCTATTTAAAAGAGGGTAACGGCACTATTACCGTGAACGGTAAAGATCATAAAGAATATTTCCCAACGTTACCTTTACAATACATCGTTAACCAATCATTCGAAGTTTCTGAATTAACTGGCAGATATGATGTAAACGTAAATGTAGCAGGTGGTGGTGTTAAAGGACAAGCTGAGGCTGTTCGTTTAGCGATTGCGAAAGCTATTGTTGAGTTAGATGCTGATAAGAAATCTGCATTGCGTGCTAAAGGGTTAGTAACCCGTGATATGCGTATGGTTGAGCGTAAGAAACCAGGACGCAAGAAAGCTCGTAAGAAATTCCAATTCAGTAAACGTTAATCTTTTAAGGAGACAAAAACAATGGCAAGAACAACATATCAAGACTTATTGGATGCAGGTGTACACTTTGGCCACCTTACCCGTAAATGGAATCCAAAAATGGCTCCTTACATCTTCATGGAGCGTAATGGTATCCACATTATAGATTTAAACAAAACTTTAGCTAAAACTGAAGAAGCTGCATCAGCGATTAAACAAATCGTTAAATCTGGTCGTAAGATCTTATTTGTAGCTACTAAAAAACAAGCTAAAGAAATCGTAGCAGAACAAGCTAAGAAAGTAAACATGCCTTTCGTAACCGAGCGTTGGTTAGGTGGTATGTTAACTAACTTTGCTACTGTACGTAAGTCAATCAAAAAGATGGCTAACATCGATAAGATGACTAAAGATGGTACTTATTCGATTCTTTCTAAGAAAGAGCGTTTAATGATCCAACGTGAGCGTATCAAATTAGAAAGCCTTTTAGGTGGTATCGCTGATTTGAACCGTTTACCTGCGGCTATCTTCTTAATCGACGTGAAGAAAGAGCACATCGCAGTTGCTGAAGCTTTGAAATTAAACATTCCTACTTTTGCAATGGTTGATACTAACTCTGATCCTTCAAACATCGATTTCCCTATTCCAGCGAATGATGATGCTACAAAATCAATCTCATTGATTACTGACATCATTGTTAAAGCTATTGAAGAAGGTTTAGATGAGCGTAAGCGTGAAAAAGATGATGAGGCTGAAAAAGAAGCTGTAGCGGCTAAAACTGCTGCTGATGCTCCTGAGGCTCCAGCTAAAAAAGCGAAGAAAGAAACTGCTGAAGCAGAAACTTCATCAGAAGATAACACAGAAGCTTAATAAAAATTATAGTTTTGAGTTGTGAGTTTCGTGTTATGGGATTAGTCCCGCAACCGATAACTTACAACTCTTAACATTTAAAAAAACTTATAAAATTTTTAAAGATGTCTACAGTACAAATTTCTGCGGCAGATGTAAACAAATTACGTCAACAAACAGGTGCCGGCATGATGGATTGCAAAAAAGCTTTGATCGAGGCAAATGGTGATTTCGAAGCTGCAGTTGATTTATTGCGCAAAAAAGGTCAAAAAGTATCTGCTGCTCGTTCTGGCAACGCTACTTCTGAAGGTCTTGTATCAATCAGTGTATCAGAAGATGGTACAAATGGTAAATTAGTTGCTTTAGCTTGCGAAACTGAACCAGTTTCTAAAGTTGAAGATTTCCGTAATTTAGCTGAAGCTGTTTTAGCTGCAGCAGTTGCAAACAATCCTGCTTCTGCTGAAGAATTATCAGCTATTACTTTGGCAGATGGACGTACAGTTGCTGAAACTATTACTGAATTAACTGGTAAAATCGGTGAGAAAATCGTTATTCAAGAGTACGCAAATATCACTGGTGAGAAAATCGTTTCTTACATCCACTCTAACGGTAAAATGGGTGTTTTAGTAGTATTTGAAGGTGCTAACGGTGTAGATATTACTGAAGCTGGTAAAGATGTTGCAATGCAAATTGCTGCAATGAACCCAGTTGCTGTTGATAAAGAAGGTGTAGATCCTGCTACTATCGAGCGTGAAATCGAGATTGCTAAAGATGTTATCCGTCAAGAAGGCAAACCAGAAGAAATGGTTGAGAAAATCGCTGCTGGTAAATTGAATAAATTCTACAAAGACAGTACTTTATTAAACCAAGAGTTTGTTAAAGATAGTTCAGTAGATGTTCGTAAATTCTTAGACAATACTGTTAAAGGATTAACGGTTACTGCTTTCAAACGCGTACAATTAGGCGCTTAATTTTTAAGCAATTTGATATAAAAAAGTCCCGACAGCATGTCGGGACTTTTTTTGTTTAAAATACCTACTTTTAAGTATTTTAAATTCGATTTATTATAGTCAATTTCAAGCTTTTAGATTGAAATCATGGCCAAAAAAATCTTCCTATTACTACTATTAACTTTCGCTATGGTAAGCATAGCCGATGCACAACTCTTCAATAAGGCAGCTCGAGAACTTAAAACCTCTAATGAACTCATTGAAAAGAAGAAATATGACGATGCACTGAAAAGCTTAGCAGTTGCTCTAGATTTAAGTAAAGGAAAAGAAGATTACGAGATTTTCTATCGAATGGGATTTTGTCACTACCAACTAGGTAATTACGACAAAGCGCTAGAACAACTAAACCATGCTGTTTCTAAAGTAAATGCTAAGGAAGTACTTCCCTTAAAAACAAGCAACAGTGTACAATTGGCCTTACTATACAGAGCCAAAACCTTCGAAACTCAAAAGAATTACATTGCTGCAATTAAAGATCTACAACTCCTAGCTAGTGTTCAAGATAATCCTACACACAAAAGCTTGGCATTATTAAAATGGGCCGAAGATCTTTACGCCATTGATCCACAAAAAAACCAAGATGCCGCTGAAGTATTAACGAATAAATCTATTGAAACGGATAAAGAGAATAGTGCCGCCTATGCTTTCGCCGGTAAATTGGATATGAATGAAAAAGACTATGAAAACGCCATCAAAATGTTTTCGCTTGCAGTAGCTACTGTAGAAAAAAAATCAGCTGTAGCCACAGAAGTAACCGACAAAGCCAGTTACACCTCCCTACTTGCTTTAGCTACACATAAAAATGGCAAAATAGATGAAGCGAAAAATCTCTTCCAAAAAGCTGTTAATGCTGCACCAGAATCTACTAAGTGGAAAATATATCAATACCAAGCGGATCTCATTATCAAAAACAAAGCTTATCATCCAGATCTCATTTCATTAGCCGAACAAAATGCAGCAAAAGCCGCTATACTATTAGAGACCTGCGAAACCAAATTCACCTTAGCATACACCAAAGTACTGGCAAATAAGTTAACTGAAGCTGCTACTTTGGCCAAAGATCTCAACTGTAATAACAGCCTTTTAAATATGTCGGCTTCAACCCTCAAATCTTGGATTAATGACCTCTCAAATGCTAAACAGATTGAAAAGTTGAAGGTTTACGGAACACAAAGCGGATGGTATTATATGGGCGGATTTACCGGAGGATTGGCAAACGGTAAGGGCAAAGCTTTGAGTAAAAACCATTTATATGAAGTAGAAAACGGTGTATTTGTTAAAGGTACACTTGTATCTGGCACTTTAAAAAACTTACATGAAGGTTGGGAATATAGTGGTGCTTTTCTTAACGGAACGCTTTCCGGTATTGGCAAAAAATCTGTTGATAACGGTGATGTGTTTTCAGGAAAATTTGCAGCAAACAAACTCAATGGACAAGGCAAATGTCTCTATGCTGATGGAAGCACATATGAGGGACTTCTAACAGACAACAAACCTAACGGCATTGGTACTTTCAAGGAAAAATCTGGAAGTATCTACCAAGGAAGTTTTAAAGATGGATTACCTCATGGCACTGGTATACTTACCGTAAATGGAGTTAAAGAAAATGTAAAATTCACCAATGGAGAGCGTACTGACGCTGTATATCTAGCTCGATTGGAAAAAGCTAAAAAAGAAAAAATTCAGCTTCAGGAATTAGCAGCCAAGCAACTAGAGCAAGAGCAATTGGCCAAAGCTCAAAAAAGAGCCAATTTTGGCAAAATACTTGGCAAATCCCTTACTTTAGCTGGCGGAGCTGTAGCGTTAAAACAAGCTTCAGATTTAGGAATGAACAACACCGACGTCACCCAACTTGGAACTGCATTGTTGGCTGATGTACTTACCGATAATAAAGACAATAACTTTGCAAATACACTCGCACTTAAAAATGCTTCAGGTGCTGTAGCTAATAATAGCATTTTAGGTAGTTTTGCTAACACCCCAGAATTCTCTAACTTTCTAGGTTCAAGTAGTGTAAAAGGCACTTCTGCTACCGGCAACAGTTCAGTTACGGCTGGAGTTTATGTAAATAGCAATGGCAACGTAAAAATAAATATTATCCATAAAGACAAGGGGCTTTATATTACTTATATCAAACCAACTGCCTCAGACAATCATTATACGCTAGTTAGCGGCAATTTATATACTTATACTTCAAAATATGGTGTTTATTATTTACAAGCACTACCTAACAACCAGCTTAAAACATTTAAGAAGGGTTATGAAAACAATTCTGATATTCTCTCTTTAACAGAAAACACCTCTACCACAGGGCCTAACGACGGCTATTTACAAATGGCGGAGATGTATAAAAATAAGATGCAAACCCATCCCAATGATGCTCAAGCTTGGGCCTTTTGTGCGATGGCAGCACATGCGAAAACCACCCACACAGATGCTGCATATACCGAACATGTAAAAAAGATTGCGGCATCATTAAAACAAATTGTTCCTTCTGGTAAATGTCCATGTGAAGATGCAATTCCGTCAAAGATATGGGACCCTATCAAATAACTAATGTAAAAACTACCTATTGCTGTAGCATGTTTAATTTGGTAAACTTGTAAATGCAATCGCTACAAAACCAAAATCTATATTTTCCAAAAGGAGTAAAACTACAACAAGATATTTCATTCGAAAATGGCTTAATTAAGGAAATTAAAGCAAATCCGGACACTTTAAAAGTAGAAGAAAAATATCTCGTTCCAGGCTTTATCGACTTACAAATTTATGGCGCAGGAGGTAAATTATTTTCTGCAGAACCAAATCCTGATAGTATCCGTATTATTGAAGATCAGCTACTTCAAGAAGGTACTACTAGTTTCCTAATCTGTTTGGCTACCAATACGCCAGAGGTTTTCAATCAATGCATCTCTGTTATTAAGGAGTACCGAAGCGAAGCTAGAAATTGTTTGGGATTACACTTAGAAGGCCCTTTCATCAACCCAGAAAAGAGAGGAGCTCATGTAAAAGAATATATCCGTAAGGCAAGTTTAGACGAAATTAAACAACTGTTAGATTTTGGAGACGGCACCATTAAAATGATGACGCTGGCTCCAGAACTTCAAGATGAAAAAGTAATACAATATTTGTTAGACCATCATGTTATTGTTTCTTTAGGGCACAGTAGCGCTACTTTTGAGCAAGCAACCAAAGCTTACAATCAAGGGGTGCAAACCACTACCCATTTGTTTAATGCGATGTCGCCACTTCAACATCGTGCTCCTGGAATTCCAACTGCGATTTTCAACCACCCAATGGCTATGGCTAGCATTATTGTTGATGGTTTACATGTTGATTTCGAAGTGGTAAATATTGCAGCGAAAGTGATGAAAGAGCGCCTGTTTCTAATTACTGATGCAGTTGCAGAATGTCATACCGGTCCCTATCAGCATCATGCTGTAGATGGCAAATTTGTAATGCCAGACGGAACGCTATCAGGTTCTGCGATGACGATGTTACAGTCTATTAAAAACTGCGTAAAATATTGTGGAATTTCTCTATCAGATGCCATTAACATGGCTACATATTATCCATCAAAGCTGATAAAAAAAGAAAACGAAATAGGCCAGTTAGCTGTTAATGCAGAAGCAAATTTTGTTGTCTTAGATGAAGATATGAATATAGCACAGGTATTTTACAAAGGCAGTGAAATTAAACTCAATAAAGCAGCATCAATTTAAAAAAAACTTGATAATTTTGCCTTTTATGAAGTACAAACGTATCCTCCTCAAACTGAGCGGCGAATCCCTAATGGGAGAAAAACAATATGGCATTGACAATGAAAGAGTTAAACAGTATGCCGAAGATATTAAAGCCGTTCACGACCAAGGTCTGGAAATTGCAATTGTAATAGGCGGAGGAAACATTTTTAGAGGCTTGAGTGCTGAAAAATCTGGAATGGACAGGGCACAAGCTGATTACATGGGCATGCTAGCAACAGTAATCAACAGCATGGCCTTGCAAGATGCTTTAGAGAAAGTAGGTTTAAAAACACGTTTGCTTTCTGCCATCAAAATGGAGCAAATTTGTGAGCCATTTGTAAGAAGAAGAGCTGTACGCCACTTAGAAAAAGGACGTGTCGTTATTTTTGGCGCAGGAACTGGAAATCCTTATTTCACTACCGACTCTGCAGCAGCGCTACGAGCAATAGAAATTAATGCCGATGTGGTGCTAAAAGGAACTCGTGTAGATGGTATTTATACTGCAGACCCGGAGAAAGATCCTACAGCAACTAAGTACCAAACTTTATCGTTTAAAGAAGTTTATGCCAAAGACCTTAATGTAATGGACATGACAGCCTTTACGCTTTGTGAGGAAAACCACTTGCCAATTATTGTATTCGATATGAACAAAGCTGGAAACTTCATGAAAATTGCCCAAGGTGAAGAAATTGGAACTTTGGTTAAAGGTTAATTTCTGAGCATTATTTTATATTTTTGTACAAAATCACACAGAACAATGAATGACCTCATAAAGAAACAGTTAACAGAAGCGCAAGCCACAATGGATAAAGCCATTGCACATTGCGAATCAGAATTAACAAAAATTAGAGCAGGAAAAGCTTCTGCTGGAATGTTAGATGGAATTATGGTGGACTACTATGGCAATGCAACGCCATTAGCACAAGTAGGAGCTATCAATACACCAGATGCCCGTACTTTGATTATCCAACCATGGGAAAAAAATATGTTAGTTCCTATCGAAAGAGCAATTATGGAAGCTAACATTGGTATCAATCCACAAAACGATGGTTCTATTATTCGTTTGGTTGTACCACCTTTAACAGAAGAGCGTAGACGGGAATTAGTAAAAAAGGTAAAGGAAGAAGCTGAGAGGGGTCGTATTACTGTTCGTAACATCCGTAAAGATGCTAACGAAAAAATCAAGAAGCTAAAAGCGGAAAGTGTATCTGATGATGAAATCAAAACAGGTGAAGCAGAAGTTCAAAAAATTACTGATGCTTATATCATTAAAGTGGATAAGCACGCAGAATTAAAAGAAAAAGATATCATGACGGTTTAAGCTTTTGCTTTAACAATATCGTTAAATTGTAATATAAAAGGGAATGTGGTTATGCTACATTCCCTTTTTATATTTTTGCATTCCAAATCACAAAACAAAAATGAATTTATTACTCGAGTATCTAAAAACACACAAGTGGGTGGTGGTGCTTGCCTTATTTTTAGCCGCAATAAATATTGGTTTCTCCTTAATGGACCCTTATTTTACTGGGCAAATCGTAGATCGATTTATTGAAAAGAAAGACATCCTTAACCGTTCAGAATATATTTGGGGAGTACTTGGACTAGTTGGCTTAGCTATTGGAGCTGCCATGGTTTCGAGAATTGCCAAAAACTTCCAAGATTATTTCACTAACATCATTGTACAAAAAGTTGGTGCCAAAATGTATGCCGATGGATTAAAGCACTCTTTAGAGTTGCCTTACCAAGTATTTGAAGACCAGCGAAGCGGCGAAACTTTGGGTATTTTACAAAAGGTGAGGGTAGACTGTGAAAAGTTCATCACTTCCTTTATCAGCATTCTATTTGTAAGCTTAATCGGAATGGTTTTCGTTATCGTTTACTCACTGTCTGTAAGCTATAAAGTAACGTTAGTTTATGTAGCTTCTATTCCAATCATCGCTTTCATTAGCTGGTTCCTCAGTAGAAAAATCAAAACGATACAAAAATCAATTGTAGCTGAAACTACTTCTTTAGCTGGCTCTACCACAGAATCGCTGAGAAACATTGAGTTGGTTAAAAGCTTAGGTTTAGCGAATCAAGAAATTGAAAGATTAAATAAAACTACGTACAAAATTTTAGGTCTAGAATTACGTAAGGTAAAATATGTACGTAGCATGAGCTTTGTACAAGGCACTACGGTTAACTTAGTTAGAAGTATAATGATTGTGGTATTGCTAATACTCATTTTTGAAGACACGATATCCGCAGGACAATACTTCTCCTTCTTATTCTATTCGTTCTTTTTGTTTGGACCGCTGCAGGAGCTCGGTAATGTGATTTTAACTTGGAGAGAAGCGGAAGTATCATTGGGCAGATTTAAATCTATCTTAAGCACACCTATTGATAAAAAGCCGGAAAATCCTAAGCCTTTAAGCAAGATCGAACAACTGACTTTTAACGATATCAGCTTTAAACATCTTACTGGTAAAACAAATGCCCTAAATCATATCAACTTTAGTGTAAACAAAGGCGAAACTATTGCTTTTGTTGGTCCCTCAGGCTCCGGAAAAACTACCTTAGTAAAATTATTGGTGGGGCTTTATCAACCTGTAGAAGGTGATGTTTTTTACAACAACATTTCTGGCAAAGAAATTAACCTAGACCTATTGAGAGAAAAAATTGGTTTTGTAACTCAAGATACACAACTATTCTCTGGTACAATTAGAGAAAATCTGCAGTTCGTAAAACCAAGCGCAACAGATGAAGAGTGCTTGAAAGTACTTCGTCAGGCGGCATGCCATACCTTGCTAGCTAGAGCCGACAAAGGTTTGGATAGCGTGATTGGCGAAGGTGGTGTTAAAGTTTCTGGAGGAGAAAAACAACGCTTATCTATCGCTAGAGCTTTGCTACGCAATCCAGATATTTTGGTATTTGATGAAGCTACTTCTTCGTTAGATTCTATTACAGAGGAAGAAATTACAGCAACAATTAAGGATGTTTCTAAGTTGAGTGAGCAAATTACCATTTTAATTGCCCATCGTTTATCGACTATCCGCCATGCAGATCGAATTTTCGTATTAGAAAAAGGCAAAATTATAGAGCAAGGTAGACATGAAGACCTAGTAGAAGAAAAAGGCCTTTACTACGCTATGTGGAGGCAGCAGGTTGGAGAAAGATAATTTGTAAAAAAAGCGTCCAGATTTTAAAATCGGACGCTTTTTTTATGATAATAGCTATTGATGATTATTTCAAAATCTTTAATAGATATTCGCCGTAACCACTTTTTACTAATGGCTTAGCTATTTCTTTTAATTGCTCCGCGGTAATGTACCCCATTCTGTAAGCTATCTCTTCGATACATCCGATTTTCAGACCTTGTCTTTCTTCAATGATTTGAACGAATTGGCCGGCCTGCATTAAAGAAGCAAAAGTTCCCGTATCTAGCCAAGCTGTACCCCTACTTAAAACACCTACTTTTAATTTTCCACTTTCTAAATAAACCTTATTTACATCAGTAATTTCGTACTCGCCACGAGGTGATGGTTTGATATTTTTTGCGATTTCTACCACATCATTATCATAGAAATATAAACCAGGAACGGCATAATCAGATTTTGGTTGTGCTGGTTTTTCTTCAATAGATATTGCATTATTATCTTTATCGAACTCAACCACACCATATCTTTCCGGATCTGATACTTGATAAGCAAAAACGACCCCTCCATGTGGATTAGAACTGTTTTGCAGCAATTTAGCCATGCCATCTCCATGAAAGATATTATCACCCAAAACCAAAGCAACTTTATCTTTACCGATAAATTCTTCACCAATTACAAAAGCTTGCGCTAAACCGTTTGGTTCTGGCTGTACAGCATAACTGAATTTACAACCCAATGTGCTGCCATCGCCCAACAACTTTTCAAAGTTTGGCAAATCATGAGGTGTAGAAATAATCAAAATCTCACTAATCCCTGCCAACATTAGCGTTGACAACGGATAATAAATCATTGGCTTATCGTAAACAGGCATCATTTGCTTGCTGGTTGCCAAGGTTAATGGATGCAATCTTGTGCCGCTTCCGCCAGCTAATATTATTCCTTTCATACAGAGAGATTTAGTTTATTGATTTTAAAGCATCGATACAAACCTTCAGGCTATCTAACCAATAAGGAACTTGAATGTTGTAATCTACTTTAATTTTAGTTTTATCCATCACTGAAAAGTGTGGTCGTTTTGCTTTTGTAGGGTAAGCACTTGTAGGGATTGGATTTACTTTCACATCCGTTCCGCTATAATCAAAAATAGCCTTTGCAAAATCATACCATGAAGTTACACCTTCGTTACTGAAATGGTAAATACCGTATTTCTTTTCAGGATTTTGAATGATATCAAAAATAGCATTTGCCAAGTCGATAGCATATGTTGGCGTACCTACTTGATCAGCAATGATGTTCAACTCATCACGATCGGCACCTAGTTTCAACATTGTTTTAACAAAGTTATTAGCAAACTCAGAATATAACCAACTGGTACGTAAAATAACATGTTGATCTAGCTCTTCAACAACAGCTAGTTCTCCATCCAACTTTGTAACGCCATATACATTGATTGGCTCAGCGATATCATCTTCTTTTAGCAGCTTAACTTCGCTACCTTCAAATACAAAATCTGTAGAAACATGAACTAATGTTGCCTGATGTTGCTTACATAATTTAGCCAGATTTCTAGCTCCAGTCTCATTTACAGCCTTTGCAATATCCGCTTCGTCTTCAGCTTTATCAACTGCTGTATAGGCTGCACAATTAATGACGTAAGCAGGTCTTTCTTGATTAAACAACATTGAAAGGTCTTCTACATTCAGAATGTTTGCAGCGCCTTCTTCTGGAAAAACAACATCTGCAATGCCTCTTTGCGCAACAATTTTTTTAATGCATTGCCCTAGCTGACCGCCAGCACCTATTACCAGTACCTTTGCCATCTATTTATGATTATATTGTTTTTCGTAATATGACTGATAATTACCTGAAGTCACGTTATTTAACCATTCTTCGTTAGACAAATACCATTCTACCGTTTTCTCTAAACCTTCTTCAAATTGTAAACTCGGTACCCAATCTAATCTTTCTTGAAGTTTAGTAGAATCGATGGCGTAACGTAAATCGTGACCAGCTCTATCGGTTACAAAAGTAATCAGCTTTGCAGATTCGCCCGCTTCACGCCCTAATTTTTGGTCCATTATTTTACACAACAAGTGGATTAAGTCGATGTTTTTCCACTCGTTATGCCCGCCAATATTATAAGTTTCGCCAGTTTTAGCTTGATGAAAAATTACATCAATAGCTCTTGCGTGATCTTCTACCCAAAGCCAATCTCTCACATTTTCGCCTTTGCCATAAACGGGCACAGGTTTATTATTTTTAATGTTATTGATTGCTAATGGAATCAACTTCTCAGGAAAGTGATGCGAGCCATAATTGTTAGAACAATTAGAAATTACACAATCCAGTCCGTAAGTATCATGGTAAGCTCGTACAAAATGGTCTGAACTTGCTTTAGAAGCAGAATAAGGACTGTGTGGATCGTAAGCGGTAGTTTCCGTAAACATTCCCTCTTCTCCCAAAGCTCCGTACACTTCATCAGTACTTACATGATAAAATCTCTTCTTATCGTAATCACCTTTCCAATACTCTCTAACGGCATTCAAAAGATTTACCGTACCAATTACATTCGTCATTACAAACGCAGTTGGGTCGGCAATTGACCGGTCTACATGGCTTTCTGCCGCCAAATGGATAACTGCATCAAAGTTCTCATCTTTAAATAAATCATTGATAGCAGCAGCATCAGTAATATTTATTTTAACAAAGCTGTAATTTGGCCTATCCTCGATATCTTTTAGATTAGCTAAATTTCCCGCATAGGTTAATGCATCAAGATTTACAATTTGATAGTTTGGATAGTTATTTACAAACCTGCGTACAACGTGTGAGCCAATAAAACCTGCTCCACCTGTGATTAATATTTTTTTCAAAGCAATATTTCTAATATCAACTACAAAAATATAATAATGTATTTAGTAACAAAGACATTAATACTGAAAGTGATAAATGTAAATTACGATTCTGCAGAAACTACTTCCTCTAATTCAGCATACCATTCAGCACCATATTTTCTAGTCAATGGGTCTTTTAAAAATTTATAAACTGGCACTTTAAGTTCTCTACCAAAAGAACAAGCATCTTTACAGATATGCCATCTATCGTAATTCAAGACTTCGAATTCTGGATATTGGGTAATTCTAATTGGATATAAGTGGCAAGAGATAGGTTTTTTCCAATCTACGATTCCTTCTTCATAAGCCTTTTCGATAGCGCATTTGGTAATGCCGTTTTCGAAAGTGACATAAGCACATTCTTTATTTCCATCTACGCAGGGTGTCGTTAAATCGCCATCTAAATCCAGTACAGAAGTCCCATATTCTTCGATTGCCTCAATACCCTTGGGCGCTAATAAATGCTTTATCTTAGGATAAATTTCTTCTAAAATAGCTTTTTCTGATTGCTCAAGAGGCGCACCTGAATCTCCCTCCACACAACAAATCCCCTTACACTTACTTAAGTTACATACGAAATCTTCATTAATTAGATCCTCATGCACTAAGGTACTTTGAACTTCTATCATTTTAACGGTTAATTGTTTAAACTTTGTAATTGGTTAACTGTTACTTGATCCAAAATAATTAGCTAACAGTTGTGCTTAATCATTTTGCTCTACAGTTAAGCGATTAAAACAATTAACCGATTAACCAAATCAAAAATTAACCTTTGCCTATGGGATATTTTAACCCTTCTGCGGACTTTATTTCTAACGTTACAGAACCAACTAAAATTTCAACCTGCGCCTTTACTGGAACACGGTTGCCATCATCGGTGATCCAAAGGTACAACTTACTATCCTTTTTAAAAATACGCCCAGGTTTTATAGACGGACTAAATTTAAGGCAATTAATGCTCCCTAGCTTAGTCTTAATAGTTTCCTTACCTATGTACTGAATCTCTAAAGCTGAAATCTCGTCGCTAAGAAAATAGTTTAGCTTGAAGGTATCATTAATCTTAATCTTGGTCATATCTAAGCTACGAGCAAAATAATAAGCCGATACGAGATCGAAAGTTTGTGTAGTTGGCGTAGTAAAAGTTCCTTTATTAGCTACTACTTTTTTCCCATCTTGATAAAACCTAGCCTTGTCTTGTCTACGATATTTAGCTTCTCTTACATCTTCTTGATAGAAATAAGGAGTTAGTTCCGTTTTATCGATATAGGAATCATAATGATCTCTAATTTTATAGAACACATCAAAAGTACCAGAAGTACGAGCATCTACCACCAGCTTGAAAGTAGGTTTCCCGTCAAACTTCATATCCGTAGCTTCTACTTTTATAGTTGCTTCTGCGGCCGTTATAAAACCATACTTTAATTTGTATGTTAGCTGTTCTCCTTCTTTAAAAGCTGCCTCTTTCTTTATAGGAAGTTCTTGAGCAAACCCAAACTTGCAGATTGCAATAAAAAAAAACATTAACATTAATCTTCTCATAACCACATTAAAACAAAAAGCAATCCAATTTTTAGAGATACTGGTAGTATGAGCTGTTAACATTTGTTAAATTTTAAACCTTTTGGTTATTAAATGTAGTGTAATTAGTCCTTTCTCTTGTAAATTGGAACGGTAGAACAAGGTTCTCCGTACATGATACTTTTCACTACAGGGGTAAGCAATGCCGTAATTTCTACATAAGCAGAAACTGGAATCTGAGGATTAGCACAGCCTTTTATCACTACTCTCTGTCCAGCATAATCTTCCAAATTCACTTTTGCCAATGCTTTAGAGAATAGTTGAGTATCCAATAAATCTAAATCACCAAACACAATTTCGTTTGCATAAGGCTTCATTTTATTGGCTAGCAACATATAAGCCCAAGTAGGAACAATTGCATCAGCAGTGCAGGTAATCGCTACATTTTTTCCTTGATATTGTTGCCAGTCGTGTTCCTTTACAAACTCACGAAAATCTTTTTCCCTCAACATCAATCCGTGAAACAGATTGTCTTTTATATCATACAGCACACGTTCTCCATTTTCTAGATGGTCTTCTAGGTTAAAGGTGATTAGCCCGCTGGCAGCAACTTTATTTACGATGTTTTCTTGAATATCCATTTTGCAAAGTCAAAAGTGTAAAGTCAAAAGTTAAGAGCTAAGCCCAAACCGATTTCCTTAAAATAAAAAACCGTCCTGATATAAAATCGGGACGGCTACAAAATTAAGTAAATAAGATTAATAGAATTTCACTCTATTGTCTTTTATATCGCTTTTCTCTTGCAATGCTTGGAAAGCACTACCTAGAGCACGTTGGCTAATGTTCATTAGCATACTTTCTTTTTGTTTAAATGTATTTGCTAAAGGAGCTGGATTTGTAAATCCTTCTACAACGAATACATATACACCTCTATCGCCAGTAATCGCTTTAGATAATTTACCAGCCTGAGAACCAAATACAGAACCTACCACTTTATTTTCTTGTGATAAACCTGGAATGATTGGGTTAGCAAATACCATATTTTGAACTGGAACGGCCGTTTTACCTACCTTAGAGGCTACAGCATCGATACTTGAAGCGCCTGATAATGCTTTATCAAATTTCTCAGTTAACATTTTAGCTTTCTTAGCATTTAAAACTTGAGGCTCGATTTGTTTTTTCACATCTTCTAAAGATAACTGACCTTTAGGTTTAATGCTAGTTACTTGAGCAACTACGTAAGCATTATCCATGTTATAAACCTGAGCTAAAACTTCTCCCTTATCTGCATCGTAAGCGTCTCTAATCAACTGACGAGGATTATCTAAACCTGGAGCATATCCTTGAGTTGCAGTAATTCTATCAGCTAAACCAACAGTATATCCTTGTTTTTTAGCTAAAGTACTAAAGCTATCAGATTTAACTTCTGCCAAGAAAGCTGTTGCTTTTTTGTAAGCGATATCTCTAGTTTTTTGACTAGGAGCTAAAGTTTTCTCGATATAAGCCAACTTAACTACTTTAGAAGAACCTACTTGTTTTTCGATTTTGATAACGTGGATACCAAATTGAGATTTTACCACTTTGATATCACCAGCACGGCCATCAAAAGCTGCATTCTCAAACTCAGGAACCATTGCACCACGTGCAAATGTACCTAAATCACCACCTTGATCTTTAGAACCATCAACGCTATATTTTTTAGCTAATTCAGCGAAGTTACTTCCGCCTTGCGCTAATTTTTTCAATGAATCTGCTAGTTTAAGTCCTTTATCATCTCCACCAACTTGAGCTGGATTGATTAATATATGGCTAGCTTTTACCGAATCAGGAGAGAAACGGCTATCGATTACTTTAACTAATTTGTAAGAGTTACCCGAAAATTTAGGTCCGTAGAAACTGCCAGCTGAATAGTTGAAGATTACTGAATCTACCGCTGGGTCTAATTTACCTTTAGAAAGGTAAGTGTAAGGGACTTTAACGTCAGAGTTATTAGCCGCAAATAATGAATCATTAGGTGTTGTTTTGAAATCAGCGGCTAATTTTTCTACTTGAGTTTTTACTAATGCACTATCAGCTGCAGTTGGCTGAATGCTGAAAGATACATATTGCAAATCTCTTGATTCTTGAGGATTGTCGAAACGTTTCTTGTTTTCTTCGTAATACTCTTTGTAGTCTGCATCTGTCAATTTAACGTTAGCATCTAAAATAGAGCTGTAATCAAGGTTTACATATTTGAAGTTTACCAATTTGTTACGGTTTACGTACTCGTCGTTAGCTTCTAAGCTAGAAACGTAAACAGAATTGCTGATTAACTTGGTATATTTTTGTTGCAAAGCTTGTTTTTCGATTTCACTTTCCAACATTAACCATTGTTGAGCCAATTGGGGGTTTTGGTTTCTTGATTTCAAAGAAGTGATTACTGCTGTTCTATCGAACTCACCAGTTTGAGGATTACCAAAATATTGTGTAATTAATGGGCTTGGAGTTTTACCTTGAATTAAATCAAAAAGCTCATCTGCAGAAACAGTTAAACCAACACGATCAAATTCTTTACCTAAAACTACCGTAGCAATTTCCGACTGCCATGCTTGGTCAACTGCCATAGCTTGCATCTGTGGATTCATTACGCCACCATATTGTTGCTTGAATTGAGCAGAAGTTTGTTCTACTTTTGTATTAAACTGCTCGTATTTAATAGCTTCACCGTCAATAGAACCTACCTCGGTTCTTGAACTTGCACCAAATATTGCAGTACCTTGTTGCAATAGCGGTTCTAAAACAAATAACGCCAATACTACTGCGATACCTCCTACCAAGAAATAGCCCATTTTGGTACGCATGAAAGTCATTAAACCCATATTATTCTTATATTTAATTTTATTTTAAGAGGGCGCAAGATACAAATTTGAAACAAAATAGAAAATATTAAATTTCAATTGTTTTTTGAGTTGAAAACTAGGGAGATAGAGTACTCAAATATGGAGTAATTACGGGAGTTTTCCATTTTCAACATTAGCCGTTCCAGATGGCATGGTAATGCTGTAAGTACTGAAATCTTGGGGTGCCGAGAAACTTGTACCATTGAGAACATTGCCATCTTTTGTAGTTACTACTCCAGAGGGAGAATTATACATCTTTGTATTTTCATTCCAAGTTAACTCTTCGGTAGTAAAAGTCATATTATCGGTTACTACCACAACATTCTTTTTGAAGATGGTAATTCTTTCCGTTTCTTTATTAATGGCGTAATCCGAGGTAATTGTTCCTTTGTTCTTCAGGAATTCATCTAAAAAATAGATTTTCACCCCTTTAGGCATCTCCATGTATATTGCGCCAGTAGAAGGTGTAACTTTATCTAAAATAGGTGCATAACCTTTTGCTTTCACTTTGGCCGAATCGCTATAAATTACCTCTGCTCCATAAGTACGGTCTTTCGTTAACGTCACTTTATTAGCAGAAATAGCTGGTACTTTTTTCAAATCATCCTCACCACAAGAAGAAAGTAAAAAGCAAAAAATGAAAAGTAAACAGTAAAAAGCCCAAGTTTGGATAGACATAGTATAACGATGTAGATACACCGACCATCTACTATTAACCAACAAGCATTGAACTTTAACCATTATCTACAATTAAGCAATCGAACAATGGGTTTAGTCAAACCTAAATCTTTGGAACCATTTATCGTTTAACATGAAACCTAAATGGAAGTTAACATAGCTTTCTTGGATTAAACCATTACTTGTTTTACCTCTTCTTCCAATTTCGGCAGAAACGTTCATTTTGTAGAACGATGACCTAGCATAAGAAGATAACGGCAAGCCTAAACCCACAGTTACGCCCATTTGCTTGATGTCTTCATTGTTCATTTGGACATACGTTTTATCGTACGTTAAACCTAAACGATAATCTACTCTCTTGAAATAACCGTTAATTGCAGTAATATCTGGAGTGAACTGACCGCCAACCGATACACCATAAGCATCTTGAAGATTTTGGTTTACATTATCGATAGACATTTTAGACCATTTACCCATGCGGTAATCTGCTCCTATTAACCACTTATTTTCTTTTTGTAAAGTAAAACCTACACTATGCATTAAAGGAAGTTTCATATTGGTTTTGCCGTTCTCAATAAAATCTAAAGTATCTAAAGCAGAAAGTGCATTACCTTGTGAATCTTTGGTATAGATTGTTGTGTATTGGCTTCTTTCCGAATTTAGCTTAGCGCTAGAAGAACCTGAGTAGCCTACCACCAAAGTAGTTTTATTACCTAAACGGAAATCGTATTGTGCACCATAAGTGTAGTTAAAGCCATATATGCTGTTCTTAACCTGGTCGCGAGAATTTAGAGCCCCAAGATCAGAAACTTCTGTAGAACGACTTTGGATTAAATTACCAAAAAGGTATTCGGCATTGGCTCCAACTCTAAAATGGTCTCCAAACTGAATGCCGTAGCCAATATAAGCTTTAGATAAACCGCCTTCACCATTGTAAAGGTAGTCTACTGTTTTAGCACTGGTGCCACTACCTATGCTCACTGTATTTTTAAAATCGTAGCCCAATTCTGAGTAAGGTAAAATACCGACACTAAGTGCAGACTTTTGTGTAACAGGAAATGCCATTGCAACATGGCTTAACGAGGCGTTGAAGCTATTTTCGCTTAAGTTACTGGTTTTTAACTCTGTTCTACTCCCAGACATACCAATATCTAACGTAGTTAAATATATACCTGCGTAAGAAGCCGGGTTTTGCATGTTGATGTTATTGATACCACTAGACCTGTAAACTCCAGTTGCAATACCGCCCATACCTCTTTGTTGTGGCAACACCGAGCCTCTAAGGTTACCTAAACCAAACTTAGAATATGGAGATTGTACAGTTGTTTGCGCATAACTGCCTAACGAAAGTGCTAGCAAAGAAAGCGTTGCAACATATACACACTTAATTTTATTGTTCATTTTATAATGTAATAACTTCATTCAAGCCTTTTAAAACCAAATATGGTTCGTGAGTAATCTGGGCGGCAAATATGCTATTTTTTAATTGCTTAGTCAAAAAAAGCGAGTCTCCTCCTGTTAATACTACTTTTAAATTTTTATTTCGTTTATGCTCTAAAGCAATAAATCCTTCTATTTCGTTGAGTGCGCCCTGTAAAACGCCCCTTTTAATCGCATTCTGTGTACTGGTTCCTTCGTCAATTACTTCTTGAGTGTTATCCCAATTTACCAGCGGCAAGCGACCCGTGTAATGGTTCAAAGCCTTAAAACGCATATTCAAACCTAAACTTATACTTCCGCCAAAGTATTCGTCTTTTGCAGTGAGCACATCGTAGGTAATACAGGTGCCGGCATCAATCATCAAAGTATTATCACCTTGATATAAGCAATGTGCTGCAATTACCTTTGCCCATCTATCTAAACCCAACGTTTTAGGGCTTTCATAATGGTTTTTAATTCCTCCAGTTATCTCGGTGCTAAAACGAGTATAACTAGTGTGCGTTTTTAACAATCTTTCTAAGTTTTCTGTCTGATTACTCACGCTAGAAACCGTCGAACTTCCTATCTGATATTCGGTGATTAGTTTTAAGAGATGATCCTCTTCAACCCTTTCAAGCTGCTGGAAATAAATGAGTTTTTTTTGCTCAAAGATTGCAAGTTTACTAAAGGTATTGCCAATATCTATGACCAGATTATGCATTAAATATCTACGTTACCAAACAACAAATTACGAATAGGAAGAAACATCAATATCAGTTTCATGCCACAAAGCTATTAATCTTTGACAAGTTTCGAGGTATCAATTTGTTAAAAAAGGTTAAAGGAAGATGTTTAGTTTACAATATTAGCCACAGATGCACAGATTTATCTTTGTTATATCAACCAAGTGAACATTTACATCTGCGTTAAAAACCACTATACAAAAAGAAAGTACTGGATGCAGATTACCAAAATAGCAAATAAGGTTTCATAAAACCAGCGTTTTTTGGCGTTAGAGAAATAGTAAGACAATAGCACTGCCCCTGGCGGTACGCAAAGTAGAAAATGGGCTACTGTAACTCCTCGCTTGGTGTAGAAACTGAAGATACTTACCAAAAACATAAAAAAAAGCATCTGAAAAGCTTTACGAGTACTGATAAAACTTCGGAAAAAGTTCTCTCTCAATTGTATGGCTGCCATAATCATGATGAGTCCCACCGGTATGAGAACGAGGTAATCGTTATAGTTAATTTGCAGATTACTTGGGAATTTGTTGGTAAGTGGCTGCCAAATGTCGATGAAACGATCGATGTTATCGTTCCAATAATAAAACACGGCGACAAACATGAAAATGGTTAAAAACCCGATTAATCCAGACACCCATTCACGCCAACTAAATGCTCTGTACATCAATAAGCTAAGCCATAACATGATCAGCATAAGTATGAACGGAAAATAAATCAAAGTACCGATGGCGATAATCATCCCCACATCAAACATGGTGCTCATGGCACTTCCGGTTTTCGAGAGCTTTAAAAACTTATCAATGATTATGATAATTAAGAAGTTGCAGATTAGAGCTGGACTGAGCACCAAAAACTGAAGGAACAAGCTTGTGCCTGTAATAAACAAAAGCGCCGGCAAATAGCTTGGCTTAGCCAACAAACCATGGTTATTTACAATTCTATTGAAGATGAGCGCCTGTACCATGGTAATTACCGCAGCAAAAAAAACATTTGCCTCAGAAGAAAGTGCATCTTTTGGGATATTGATGAACAGTTTGGTGTAAGGTTCTAAAATCTCGAAGCTTAATTCTGCGGGCAGATTTAAAAAGATAGCAATCCGCATGAAGATGAGGTACGCCACCAACAGCAATAAATTAAGCGGATGTAAACTTCTAAACTGATTAATCATTTTAAGTAAAAAGTGAAAGGTGAAAAGTGAAAGGGGTTTTCCCTGAACTTTTTAACCTAAACTTGCCACAAAGAAAAGAAATTTATCTGGCAAAAGTATTCACCGTATGCGCAATAATTGCAGCGGTTTCATCTGGAAAATCGAACTGGTGTTCTTGCGGCTTCGCTACAAAATCTTTTAAAATAGGCACCCAATTATGGTTACTACCCCAAATTACTGGCAAGCCGAATTGTTTTAGTGCATAGGCGTTGCATTGCTGCTCGTACTGAAAACGCATTGGCGCAACCAACAACTTTTTACCTAAATGTAGCGCCTCTGCTGGTCCTTCAAAGCCACCGCCAGTGAAAACACCTTCGCAGCTTGCCATACTTTGGTTAAACTTTTCGTTGTTAATTGGCTCCACAAATACATTCGCATCTGCATAAGCTACCTTGGTATGTTTAGAAAAAACCTCCCAACGTACCTGCGGAATCTGCTTCAACACATTTACCAAATCTTTATCATCAATTGCTGGAAGGTAAACTGTATAATGCCCCAGATTAGTTGGCGCCAAAGTCCTGATTTCACTCCTAATAACCGGCTTATAAATGAAATCATCGTATCTATCGAAATGGAAACCAATGTGATGCGTAGTAGGAGCATATCTGCTCAATATCAGTTTACCCCAGTCTACCGTTTTAGGACGAGGAACTTTTTTTGATTTAAAGGAAGCCTGATGGCTTAACGATACACTTTCTATGCCTTGCAGACGACATGCCCAGGCAGAAATAGGCTCGAAATCGTTCAAAATAAGATTATAATCTTTTAATGGAATTGCCTTCATGTCTCTCCGAAATTGCGGAAGATTCATGTTTTTCCATGTTTTGTAATGATCTACGCCACCTTTTTTACCGAAAACAAAGCTGAAGCCATGAAAGTTATATTTGATTTCTTGAGCCAGTTTTACATCTACCTGTGTACCTGAAATCAGTAAATCTACCTCGCCATGTTGTTGTAAAAGCGGAACTATTTCTCTTGCTCTGCTCACATGTCCGTTGCCTGTTCCTTGTATGGCGTAAAGTATCTTCATTCGGCTTCTAATATCTAGAATTTTCAGGATTATTTATAGTTTTAATTGATTTGAACCTATCATGAATTATATTTTCTTCAGTTTTATTGTGAAAAAAAACATGATGAATTTACAGTCTAGGCAATTTCTAGTTTAATTTTCTGCAATAAAATATTCACATCCAATTTTCCGTGTAAATCTTCACCGTCAGAAAGTTCTCCTTGTTCTACTTCATCTTTTACGAAGTTTTTTGCTTCGTATTTAAATATCTCCCAATTGCCTTCATTATATTCTAAGGATGTTAAGTTTTCGACCCAATCTCCACTATTTAAATACATCACTTCGCCTTCGCTTGCCAAAACATTTCTCTTTTCTGGCTGATGAATATGCCCACAAACCACATATTGATAACCATTTTCTATCGCCAATTCCGCAGCAGTTTCTTCAAAACTATTGATAAACTTTACGGCATCCTTAAACTTTGCCTTGATTTTTTTAGAGAAACTCATTTTCTCCCTACCAAACAATTTCAAACACCAGTTCACTATACTGTTTAGCAAAATTAAGCTGTCGTAACCAATGGCACCCAACTTTGCCAACCATTTCGAATGCTGCATGGTGACATCGAAAATATCGCCATGAAAAAACCATGCCTTTTTACCGTCAAGCTCTAAAATAAGTTTGTTTTGTAAGTGGAATGAACCTAAATGCATATCCGCAAACTTGCGCAAAAGCTCGTCGTGGTTTCCAGTGAGATAATACACATTCACGCCTTCTACCACAAACTTCATCAGCTTTCGCAAAATTTTCATGTGCGTTTCTGGCCAATAACGCTTGCTAAATTGCCAAATATCAATAATATCGCCATTCAGGATTAACGTTTTTGGCTTAATACTTTTCAGGTATTTTAACAGTTCCTTGGCATGGCAGCCATAAGTGCCCAAATGCACATCAGAAATCACAACGATTTCTACATTCCTCTTCTCCATAAGCTATTTTTAGAGACAAAAAAGACAGGCCTTCCTAGTAGAAAGCTCCAATTTTTGTAGTCGGTTTTATTAATCTTCTTCTTCGCCAACGGTTAATTCGTAAGGACTAAAGAAAAATGCTACAAAAACAATTAAGCAGACAATCAAAAACAGTTCAAGCATATGATGCATATATTATCTAATGCAAAAATCTCCAACGCTAATTAACTGATTGTTAAGGCATCGTTATTTTTTATTTGACTTTTTCACAAACCTCATCGGTTTACTTTGAATCATGCTTATTAAAGTTTCGAGGATTTTTATCAAAATGGAAAGTATTAGTATACAATAGAGTTTATGATTTAGCATACGTACACGAAAACCTTGCTCAAACCAACAAAAATGCTTATCCTTGAACTTCAACCGAACCAAATGAGCCAGTTTTCTTCTTCTCCAGTTCTTAAAACCAAAACACATTTTGAAATTTTAGATGGCTTGCGGGGCATTGCGGCTCTTGGCGTAGTTATATTTCATTTTATCGAAATGTACACACCACATCCAGATGATTTGATAGCTCACGCTTATTTGGCTGTAGATTTTTTCTTCTGTTTATCAGGATTTGTAGTTGCTTATGCTTACGATGATAGGTTACCACAGATGGGATTGAAGACGTTTTTTAAACAAAGGTTAATTAGACTGCATCCATTGGTGGTTTTAGGCACTATATTAGGAGTACTGGGATTTATCTTCGACCCATTTGGCGACCAGTGGGAAGCTTACAGTGGTTGGAAGATGGTAATGCTATTTTTTGCTTCTATTTTAATGATTCCCTATCCTATTATCGCAGAAAGAGCTTTCAACAACTTCGGTTTGAATGCTCCAGCTTGGACACTCTTTTGGGAGTATGTGGCGAACATTGTATACGCACTGATTTTGCAACGCCTTAAAAGAACTTGGTTGTTGTTACTAGCAATACTCGCTGCTGTAGTTCTTTTTTACGTGGCAAAATCTTCTGGAAATACAAGCGGAGGCTGGTCGAAAGATAACTTTTGGCATGGCGGTGCTAGGGTAGCTTTCTCGTTTTTAGCAGGTATGTGCATCTTCCGTTATCAAGGTATTATCAAGAACAAACTTGGCTTTCCGCTATTAGCACTTTTGCTGGCTTTAGCATTCTTTGTGCCGTACAATGACAGCTGGAACTGGATTAGCGAACCTTTAATCATCGTGATTTACTTTCCGTTTTTGGTTGCTCTGGGAGCAGGAGCTACTTTAAATCCAGCACAGCAGGGTATTTGTAGATTTTCTGGCCAAATGTCTTATCCACTGTACATCACCCACTATTTTGCGTTATGGGCTTTCGGAAATTATTACGCACAGGAACAACCGAGCCATCAGACACTTTTTTGGGTTATTCCATCAGTGATTGCTGTACAGCTTTTTATTGCTTATTTAGCTATGAAATTTTACGATTTACCTATCAGAAAATGGCTATCACCAAAGTAGGTCAAAAAAACTATTTTACTTCTTCGTAATCTACAAAGTCTCCCAAGTTATCAGAGTTGCCTTTTCTTTTTTCTTTCTTAGGCATATGGTCAATAGAGATTGTACCTTCTGGTCTAGATGGACGTTGTTGTTGGCCAGTGGCCTGTTGTTGCATTTTGCTAAAGGCATTTTTAACTACCATAGGAAATATTATCCTAAGTAGTAATCTAATTACCCATAAAACAATGATTGCTATTATTAAAAACTTAATTATACCCATTTTTATACTGTTATTACAAATATAGACTTTGCGTTAAGCTTTTTGTTTCAATTAACGATTTTCATTGCAATTTCATTACAATTCTATTTAACGTCTATTTATTTGTTACAATATTAAGGTAAGGGATATCTATTTGATCATTGGAGCGATTCAATGCTATAATCTCCTTGATCCACTTTGCAGACGCGAGAAATTCGTTTGGATAGCTTATCTTTTCATTTTCTACAAAAACTGAATATTTTCGATAATTTTTGTTCACCTTGAATCTTTTAAAAAGTTTAGCAAGTGAAATTAGTTTAACATTCTTTTTGAGTGTAACCAGAATTACACCGTTGGCACCACGATAGCCATAGATTGCAGTCGATGATGCATCTTTTAAAATTTCAATTTTCTCAATGTCGTTTGGATTCATCAAGGCCATAAAGGCTTTACTGTCGGCAAGCGGTATTCCATTAACGACCATTAGCGGCTCATTAGGTATTGGCGTACCTACCGAAATTAGTCGATGGGGATTTTGAGCAAAAACAAACGTACTCGAGACTAAAAGGAAGAACAAAAGAAATAATCGCATCTATCTAATTTTTAAATAAGGATGAAACTATATCGCTTTTTCCATAATTTATTAACCTTCTGCTACAATTTCGCAAACTCTACCTATCTGCCCATCGTCTAAACGTACTTTTATACCTCTAGAATGGAAAGCTGAAGAGGTTAACAATTTTTCTACCACACCATAAGTTACGTTTCCGCTTCTTTGGTCTTTTTTAAGAATGATGCCCACTTCTAAACCTGGGTAAATTTCGTTTCTATTTTGTCCTTGCATTAATTGGGTTGTTGGTTGTTTTGTTTTTTAGTTCATTGGGTTGGTTAATTAGGCTAGGCGACAAGCCAAAACGTATAACGTATAACCTAAAACTTATTACCTACTTCCCAAACCTTTCTTCAAATACTTTTTCTAGAGCAAACATTTCATCACGTAAGCGGGCAGCCAACAAGAAGTCCATTTCTTTAGCAGCTTTTTGCATTTCCTTACGAGATTTATCTAATGCTTTTTGCAATTCTGGCTTGGTCATGTATTGCACTACAGGGTCTGCCGCAATGCTCACTTCGTCTACTTCTACGTAAGCTTTTGCTCTCTCTTTTTGCTTTTCAGAAACTTCTAAAACAGAAGTTTGCTCCATGATTTCCTCTCTGGTTTTGCCTACTGTTTTTGGCGTAATCCCATGTTCTAAGTTATAGGCAATTTGTTTTTCTCTACGCCTGTTGGTTTCGCTAATGGTACGCTCCATCGAATCGGTAATGTCATCGGCATACATAATTACACGCCCCCTATCATTACGGGCTGCACGACCAATGGTTTGAATCAACGCTCTATCCGAGCGTAAGAAACCTTCCTTATCTGCATCTAAAATAGCTACGAAACTTACTTCTGGTAAATCTAATCCCTCACGCAGCAAGTTAATTCCGATTAACACATCAAATTCGCCTAAGCGTAAACCACGTAAAATCTCTACACGCTCTAATGTTTTCACTTCCGAGTGGATGTAACGACATTTGATGTTCAATCTGTCCATGTATTTGGTCAACTCTTCGGCCATGCGTTTGGTTAAGGTAGTTACCAAAACTCTATCACCTTGCTTAATGGTTTTATCAATCTCGTCCAACAAATCATCCACTTGGTTTATCGCAGGGCGGATTTCAATTAAAGGATCTAGCAAACCCGTTGGTCTAATTACCTGTTCTATAACCACCCCGTCTGATTTCTGCAATTCATAATCTGCTGGAGTAGCACTTACATAAATAGTTTGCGGTGCTAAACTTTCAAACTCTTCAAAATTTAAAGGTCTATTATCCAGCGCCGATGGCAAGCGGAAACCGTATTCTACCAATGATAGCTTACGAGACCTATCGCCGCCGTACATTGCCCTAATTTGAGGCACAGTTACGTGACTTTCGTCAATCACCATCAGGTAATCATCTGGGAAATAATCTAACAAACAGAAGGGACGCATTCCTGGTGTACGACCATCGAAGAAACGAGAGTAATTCTCAATTCCAGAGCAGTAGCCCAATTCTTTCATCATTTCAATATCGAAGTTTACACGTTCTTCTAAACGCTTGGCTTCTAAATTCAATCCATCGCCTAAAAGCTGATTTTTGCGAACTTCCAATTCTTCTTGTATGCCCCAAATAGATTGATTAAATCTATCTTTTGGAGTTACGAAAAGATTAGCTGGATAAATGGAAATGTCTTCTAGTTTTTCTATAGTTTTCCCCGTTATTGGGTCAATGGCCGTTAATTCTTCAATGTCATCCCCAAAAAAGGAAATGCGATAAGCGTGATCCATGTAGGCTGGGTAAATATCAACCGTGTCTCCTTTTACTCGGAATGTACCTCGTTTAAAGTCATTGATGGTACGGGCATATAAAATTTCCACTAAATGGTGCAAAAAAGCATTTCTACTTACCCTAGTTCCAACACCAAAACGATAGACAGACTTCGAGAAATCTTCGGGGTTACCCATACCGTAGATGCAAGAAATAGAAGAAACAATAATGACATCTCTACGCCCAGAAATTAAAGAAGAGGTAGAACGCAAACGTAACTTCTCTATCTCTTCATTGATCTGTAAATCTTTCTCAATGTAAGTATTGGTAGTAGGCATATAAGCCTCTGGCTGATAATAATCGTAGTAGGAAACGAAGTAGTTGACCGCATTTTCGGGAAAAAACTGCTTCATCTCGCCATACAACTGCGCTGCCAAAGTTTTGTTGTGACTAAGGATGAGCGTTGGCTTTTGGGTTTGCTCAATTACATTGGCAATGGTAAATGTTTTACCCGAACCTGTTACCCCTAATAAGGTTTGATAATGTTCGGCTGCATTTACACCTTCTACCAACTGTTTTATTGCTCCTGGCTGGTCTCCAGTGGGTTTATAATCAGAGATGAGTTTGAACTTCATTACTACAAAGATACGGTTTAGGGATTAACCAAAATCGCATGCCAGAAGTTTTTATTTTCCTTCATTTATCTTATAAAAACCTATTTGCTAAGGCGAGAATTATTATAAACCCAGCATTATTTGCTGATGATTCTTCTGCCCCGTACAGACGCGATATTTTGTGTCTCTTATGCATTTGACTACTCTTAATAGGGAACGCAAGATTGCACCGCTTTTAGGATACGCAAGATTTTGCGTCTCTGCCGGTGACAAATGACAAAACCCCGATAAAATCGGGGTTTCCATTCAAACAATATATGCTAAAATCAACGGATGATTCGTTATTGAAAAACGCGAACATAATCCACAATATATTTTTGTGGGAAAACGGTACTTGCATTTGGAGAACCAGGCCAGTTACCACCAACGGCTAGGTTAAGCAGAAGAAAGTAAGGACGTCTAAACTCGTCTTTGTTGGCACCTGTAGTATCAAAAGTATAGAATTCTATATTGTCTAGATACCATTTGATCGAGCTGGCTGTCCAAACAATGGAGAACACGTGGAACTTATCATAGAAATCGCCAGATGGCAAAGTAGTTGATCCTCCGACATATTTGTGTCCGCCATCTTCGTAGTGTACGGTACCATGAAGCGTGTTATCCTTTCCAGGACCACCGCCCACCATTTCCATGATGTCTATTTCGCCAGAGAACGGCCAAGGCGTAGTGCGGATATTTGCACCTAAGGCCCAAAATGCTGGCCAGATACCTTGTCCTTTTGGTAATTTTGCCCTCATTTCTATCCGACCATAAAGGAAATCCTTTTTAGCCTCTGTAGTTAATCTCGAAGAAGTATACTCTTTACCGCCAAACGATTCCTTTTTTGCAGTAATGGTTAGGTAACCGTTGTGCACCTTCGTATTTTCTTTGCGATAGTACTGTAGTTCCCAGTTACCCCAACCTTCTGTACCATTTCCTTCTTCGAAATTCCAAAATTGGGTATCTAGAGCAGATCCATTAAACTCATCTCTCCATACCAAAGTCATACCTGGGTAGCTTTCTGGAGAAATATATCCTGCATTATCTATCACTTCATTTTTATCAACAGTAATTTGTTTGGTGATTTCTGTCGATTTATCACCTGCATAGGCAATCACTTTTACGGTATAAGTTCCGCTTTCAGCATAAATGGTGTAAGCTTTACCATCGTTAGATCTAATGCTTTCGTTAGTTCCCTGTCCGAATGAGAATAAGTAGCGTTCTGCGTTGTTTGCTTTCGCTACGAAATCTACTCTGCCCGAACCGTCGTCACTGATATTAGCTACCAATTCTAAACTAGTAGGAGCCGCCGCACTTGCTTCCTTTTTACAACTGATGTTTAACATCAACAAAGGCAATATCAGTAGCCAGTTTTTAAAAAATTTGTGTGTTTTCATCTTGCAGTTTCTATTTTACGTAAAACGGGATATTCGCCGTAGCCACTTTATTCTTACCATCAGCAACGTACACAAATAAACGATAAGCTCCCGAAGCTTTAGGCGCAGTTAAACTAATTTTTCCCTTTCCGTTATCTTTAAAATTCATCTTTACCGCTTCTGGCTTATCTTCGTGATCGCCACCTTCACCAACTTTTGTCGCTTCCAGTAATACTTCCCAACGGTAGCTTAACTGATCATTATCTGGATCAAAAGCATCTACTTCAGCATTATAAGTTGCACCAGACTTAAGATAAACGCTTTGATTCGACCTCTTGTTATCTAAGGTAAAGCCATACAAATGTGGTGCTCTATTTTTAGGGAATGCCCCACTCCAAAGGTATTGCATCACATCGATCACTTCGCTTTCTTCGCCCTTGGCTGTAAAAAGACCATACCATGTTGGTGTTCTTTCTTGTTTTTGCCCCCATAAAAAAACATAAGAACCTAAGCAAATGTCCTTATCTTTTTCTACCGAATATTTGTATCTACTTAGGTAAACCGCAGCTTTTTCGCTACTGGTTTCTTCCACTGGTGCTTTCCATTCTGTCTCCAAACCTTCCCAGTGACCAGTTGGTCCCCATTCGGTTACCATGTACGCACCATTCCAACCCATAGTTTTAACCCTTGCCGGCAAAACATCTAAATCGGCATAAATATTAATGGATAAGAAATCTAGGTCTTTAGCCGATGCGTTGATATGTTCAATTTCTTTTTTGTTGATTCCAGCCAGAACCGTGGTAGCTGGATGATTGGGATCAACTTCATGGATCATCTTGGCAATATCATTTACCGCTTTCCAAACTTTAGGATTGGAATAAGACAGGTTAAGTTCGTTACCAATTCCCCAACTTAGCAAAGCTGGATGATCCTTATACTTCATCACCTCCTCTTTCACTTTCTCGAATTGCTTTTTTACGGCATTTTCGTCATCGTAATTAAAACCGTGACGCTCTGGAGCCACCCACAAACCCATCATTACGGTTAATCCATTTTTTTGTGCAGAATCTAGGATTTCCTTTGCTCCACTCGTTCCCCAAGTGCGTACAGAGTTTCCTCCGCTTGCCGCAACCCGGTGAAAATACGAAGTACCGCCGGCCCCTTTAACAAAATAAGGTTTACCGCCGCGTAGCAATTCAAATCCTTTTTCAGTTTTTCTAACTTCTACTTTAATGGGCTGAAGTTTTTCGCCAACTGGCAACGTTTCTGCGGCAAATAGGTTGCTACAAATGGTTACACACATGGCAATAGCGCCATAAAATATTTTCTGCATATGATTTATTGTCATCTTAAATCTTCACTTTCCCTAAAATGGAAAAGTGAAGATGATTTCATTAAGGATTTGGTGTTAATTTTATATTTCTCTCTCTTTCGATTTGAGGAATTGGGAAAAGGTTATAACTTTCTTTGTATACCCTATTTTCAAGAACTACTTTGCTGTAAGTAAAAGAGCCATCTGTATTTTTGATTACATTCATTCTGTGAACAGGTTGATTGAAATAGGTCATTCCTGTTTTCCAGCGTCTAACATCATAAACGCGATGTTCTTCGAAACAAAGTTCTACCCTACGTTCGTTACGGATTTTTGTACGTAATGAAGTTTGGCTAAAGTTCCTCGTCAATAGAGGCAAATTGCCTCTTGAACGCACCTTGTCCAAAGCATCATAAACAGTATCATCCGGACCGCTAAATTCGTTTCTAGCTTCGGCATAGTTTAGCAATACCTCGGCATAACGCATGTAAATCCAGTCGTTTTCACCACCTTGATAAACCGCATCAGCAGTTAAGTATTTATCATCGATAAATTTACGTAAGCCATATCCTGTTTTTGTTCTGTCTGGGTTGGTACGGCCATTTGCATTACCATCAGGAAAAACGTTTAAATCAGCACTTTGGAAAGTTTCTACAGTAATGCCCTTAAATTGTGAACCATTCATCAGCATTGCTTTATCTAAACGGGTATCACGGTTAGCGTAAGGATTTTGGGCAACATAACCAGAGCCAGCCTCTTCTGGACGTAAACCTGTAGTTCTCATTTCGAAACAATCTACTAAATCTTGCGTAGCGTGGAAAGCTCCCCAGCCACCCCAGCCTGTTGGCGTAAAACTCATGTGTAACATGTGAGCACTTTGGTGTGTACGGTTAGGACGTCCGAATTTTTTAGCAAAGATCACTTCTTTATTTCCAGCTTTAGTCATAAACAACTGATAGTAGTCTGGATATATATCATAAGTAGTCGGTGCCAAATTCATTACTTCTCTAGCAGCTTTTGCGGCATCATCCCATCTAGAAACAGTGTTGTTCGGATTATTTAACGCACTTGCATGGTACAATAACACTCTCGCTTTTAAAGCCAAAGCGGCACCTTTAGTCGCTCTTCCCAGTTCAGCATCTGGATAACTTGGTAGTAGTACCGCAGCAGCTTCATCACATTCTTTGATGATAAAAGCCACACACTCATCATAAGTATTTCTAGGCACCTGTAAATCATCATTTACGTTTTGCTCAACCGTAATTAGCGGAACTCCTCCGAAAGACTTCACCAAATCAGCATAAGCAAATGCTCTTAAAAATTTAGTCTCTGCTTTTAAACGATCTCTAAGTGCGGTATTAGTAGTTGGCACACCATCTACACGGGCAATTAAAGTATTAGCCTTTCTGATCAAGGAATAATTGACTGCCCAAAGCTGCGTACCCATCGAGAAATGAGAATTCAAATCGCCAGCCTGCACTCTGTTCATCGGTAGGTCATTATGCCCTTCGATATCATCTGTCATCATATCTAGGTTGGCAAAACCACGAGCCCAATCTTGGTCGTAACCAAAATCGCGGCGTTCGAAACCACTTAATAAGGTGCCATAGATATCGTTAACAAACTGATTAGTGAGTGTGATATCCTGAAAAACTGCTGCATCAGAAACAAAATCTATAGGTTTAATATCCAATAAATCTTTTTTGCAGGAGAAAGTTGCTAACGTAATCACCATTACGCCAACCAACCATTTATATCTTTTAATCATCTTTTTTCTTTTAATATTCATTTCAACGATTGGTTATTAGAACTGTACATTAACCCCAAAAGTGTAGGTCTTTTGTTGAGGATAGTATCTACCGATACCATTTGTATTTTCTGGATCTAGGTTAATCAAATCGGTAATCGTGAATAAGTTTTGACCTTGAGCATAGAATCTCACGTTATTAGCGCCAATTTTCGACAACAACCTGTGTTTAAGCGTGTATGCAAACTCCACATTCTTTAATCGTATGTAGCTAGAATTTTGCACCCAGAAACTGCTGTTTAAATAGTTGTTACCATTAGTATTTAAAGTTAAACGAGGCAATGGCGCATCTGGGCGAGCTGGTGTCCATCGATCTAACCACTCTGCGTTTACACGGCCCCCGTTATGGAAAGCCCAAGCTGCATTTTGCGTAAACAATTGTTGAGACTGTGCTGCTCCCTGCAATAAGAAATTCAATTCGAAACCTTTATAATTAACACCTCCGTTGATACCATAAAGAATTTGCGGTAATGAACCGTTTCCTAAGTAAGTGATATCATCATCGTTGATAATTCCATCGCCATTAATGTCTTGATATTTGATATCACCAGGGCCTGTAGATGATAAATATGCAGTATGTTTTGGTGAAGCGGCATAATCTGCTGCATCTCTAAAAATACCTATCGCTTTGTATCCATAAATCCCGCCATTTGGTCTACCCGTAATACGTCTGTAATCTGGAATGTTTGATGCTTCTGCAGCCTCAACAATTTTGTTTTTAGCGTAAGTAAAGTTACCTCCAATAAAGTAAGAGAAGTTGCTTGACAATTGCTTGTTGTGGTTTAAAATCAACTCCAAACCTTGGTTATCTACTATACCGAAGTTCTCAGCAGGTAAAGCGGCACCAAAACTCAATGGAACTGATAAAGCTCTAGTAGCTAAGATGTCTTTTCTTCTTTCTTTGAAAACGGTAACATCTACACTTAATTGGTTTTTGAATAATTTAGCCTCGATACCTGCATCCATTTTAATGGAAGTTTCCCAAGTTAAATTTTCGTTAGCAATTGCTCCAGGTGTTAAACCAGTTACAAAATTTCCACCAAATGGATAAACGTTAGGGACTAAGTTATAACGGTTATAGTAGCCAAAACGGCTAGGGATACGGTCACTTCCTAATGTTCCGTAAGAAGCTTTCAACTTCAAGAAATCAACAAATTTCAAATCTTGCATGAAGCTCTCTTTAGTTAACAACCAACCTGCAGAAAACGCTGGGAAATAACCCACTCTTTCTTTCGGCGCAAAGTTTTCAGACTCATCTCTTCTTAAACTTGCTTGGAAAAGGTATTTACCATCAAAATCATAGTTGATACGGAATGCCGCACTTCTTAATGCCGTTTTGTCTTCGCCGTCGCTTAATACTTCATTTAAAGCTGGGCCGAAGTTTAAAATTTGCAAGGCAGAGCTCTCGTAAGAGTTTCTAGCTCCATAAATTCCAGTACCTTGATTTTGTTTCTGCAAAACTAAGGCTAGTGCAGAAATGCCGTGCTTACCGAATCTTCTGTCGTAATTGATATGACCTTGTAACTCGGTACTTTGTCCTTCGCCGTATCCTTTAGATAGTGATGATTTTGATTGTGCGTTGATGGTGTAGGTCCCATCGTTATTTCTTGCATACAAAGGCACCCATTGATTCCAAGTTTTGTTATAGTTGAAATTTTTATCGAATGCTAAAACTCCTTTAATAGACAAACCTTCTACACCTGGAATCTGCTGTACAACCTGAAAATTACTCATAAAGAAATTCGCATTATTCCTGTTGTAACCGCTTTCTTCGCTAATTAAAGCTAAAGGATTTGGATAAACGCCTGGCGCTGCCAACAATCCATTAGAGAACCTAGCTGGTTGCACTGGCGGATTACGCATGGTATGTTCAAAGATGTTATCCACACTTGCTGGAGGAGATTGTTTGTTTTCAATCCTACCAGATAAATCGATCGAGATTTTTGTAGTAGAAGTAGCTTGAATATCGACGTTACTTCTCACGTTATATCTGTTATAGTTCAAAGATTTATATAAACCATCTTCATTTAAATAACCAAAAGAGGTAAAGTATTTGATTTTCTCGCTACCTCCTGATAAAGAGAGATTGTGTTGTTTTCTCGGCGCTGTTCCGCCCAATACTAAATCCATCCAATCTGTGTTAGGGTCTGCATCAGGATTTGAACCATTTCTGAAAGATTCCAAACGTTCCAAAGAAAACTCTGGTGTTGCCAAAGGATTATCGTTTAATTTAGCTTCATTATACAAAGTAGCGTACTCGTAAGAACCTAAGGCGTTTGGCAATCTAGTTACTTTAGAGAAACCGTAGTTAAAAGAATAATTTGCACTGATCTGGCCAGCTTTACCACGTTTGGTAGTTACTAAGACAACACCGTTTGCACCTTTCACACCGAAAATTGCAGCAGACGAAGCGTCTTTCAAGATACTTACACTTTCAATCTCGTTCGGATCCATTTGGCCGAAATCACGCCCAGAACGTACCACTCCATCAATTACGAATAGCGGTTCCATGCTGCCACCTCCAAAAGTAGAATTACCCCTGATGAAGATTTGCGTACCGTCAGCGCCTGGCTCTCCTGAAGGTTGTTTGGTAATTACCCCTGGCGTACGACCAGCTAGGGCGTTACTCAAATCACCAACGGGCGTTTGTACCAATTGCTTGTTATTTACAGTAGCCACCGAACCTGTTACATTGCTTCTTTTTTGAGTACCGAAACCTACTACAACAACGTCGTTTAAGGTATTGGCGGCATCATCCATTACAATATTAACCGTTTCCGATTTGGTAACGATAATTTCCTGGGTAGTCATCCCGATAAACGAGAATACCAATGTAGTACCCGCTTTAGGCACTGTGATAGAATATTTACCATCTGTTGTGGTAGAAACACCTGTTGTTGTTCCCTTAACAATTACCGAAACACCCGGAATTTCCTGTCCTGTTTTGTCCTTAATTACTCCAGAAACCGTGAGGCTCTGGGCAAATGCCTCTGGCAAGGCAATCGAACAAATCAGTAATACGATCAATAGTCGAATTCTTTTCATATTTATATTTGGCTTTAATTAACTAATAATAGGTACTTACTTTTTAACGAAACGCATTTGGTGTACTACGGCACCTACTTTTCCAGAACGCAGAACCATTTCGCTTGCAGTAATAGAAATGATACGGTAATTATTTGACGACGGATCGGTAATTCCGATAAATCTATCAGGAGCGTTGCCAGGAATAGTAATAGTTGCAATGCCGGCTCCTTCTACAGTTTTACTGAAAGTGAAAGCAGACTCATAAGATCTATCACTTCCGCAATTTCCACCGTGTAAAGTTTGACCGTTTGCTCTGTAAGTTAATTTAAATGCATTATTCGTAAAGGTGAAAGTATAATCATCATCTACCTGACAATTTACCAACGCCCCTCCTCCGTAATACTCTCCTGGGTTGTTCTCTGTACCCACAATAATTGGGGCCGCCGAAGCTGCATCTAATTTCCAAGTGTGCGCAGTTAATAGCTTGTAAGTCGCATCATTAAGGGTAGGTGTAAAATCATCTTGCTCAACTATCACAGGCTGTGTAGCAATATCGTAACCGCCTTCGCCATGCGCATACAATTTCACATTGTAAGTTCCTTTAGTGATGAAGTAAGCTTCGATAGAAGAACCTCCAGACTTCAAACCTTCGTTTAATCCGAAATCCCATTGGTAACGATAAGCTCCCTGAGAGGTGCTTTCTAAAAGATAGGTGTTTTGCTTTCCTGCTACTTTGGATACCTTAAAAGATGCCTTCGCAGAAGTTCCTAGTTTACTGGCATAATCTTCTTCTTTACAACCAAAGTTGAACAAAGTAATTAATGCCAAAAATAAAAGACAATGATGCCTTACAAAAGACTTGCAGTTCATATGATTTTAATATTTGGTTATTGTTATCGAATGTAAAATTATGTTGAACCGCTACATACATCCAAATTTCCAGCCCCTACAAAACTACATCAAAACCGCTTAAAACGTAACTAGAGCATAGTTTATAACTACATCATTGTAAGAAACGAAGTTTTTGTCTACTTTTATTTTGTTAATGAAACACCAAATATTTTCCTTACTCCTATTTTCGATAAGCTTCTTGGGTTTTGCTCAAAATCCAATAGGTATGCCCGATATTGTAAATTATGAGAACACAACTTATAGTGCTGGAACTCATAACTGGGATATTCAACAAGACCGCAATGGCGTGATGTACTTTGCTAATGATGAAGGCGTACTTACTTTTGATGGTAGCAGATGGAAAGTATACCCTCTTCCAAACAAAACTATTGTAAGGTCTATCAAAATTGGTAACGACAATAAAATCTATGCTGGTGGTCAAGGCGATTTCGGATTTTTCTCTCCAAACGAAAATGGAAAGCTAATTTTCACAAGCCTGAAGGAAAAAATACCAAGCCAATATCGCTCTTTTGCAGATATATGGAATGTACATAGTTTAGGGGGTGCCATATTTTTTCGAGCGGAAAACAACATCTTTAAATGGCAAAACGATAAAATCACTGTTTTACAAACAAAAACAAAGTGGCTTTATATGGGAATGGCCAACAATACCATTATTGCTCACGAGAAAGACAAAGGTTTATTAAAGCTTTCCGGTAATAGCTGGTTGCCGCTTTTAACAGGCTCCGTTCCTTACGATTTTATGGTGAGTTCCATCTCTCAATTTGGAAAAGACACCATTCTTGTAAGTTCATTTGCGCATGGGCTGCATACAATACAAGGTGGTCAAATAACGCCTGTAAAAGCCGCTGGAAACATTTTAAACATCAGCAATGCCCGTAGAATAGATCATAATTCCATAGCTATAGCCACACTCTACAATGGCTGTTATTTAATGGATAATAACGGAAAACTAATTTACCATCTTTCTAAAAGCTCTGGATTACAAAACAACGCCATTATTGGTCTCTTCAAAGATAATAGTAATAACATCTGGCTTGGACTAGCAGACGGCATCAGTTTTATTGCCAATAATAACGCGATCAAACATATCAATCCGGCGATATTTGACAACGCAGCTGGTCATACCTCCATGATTTACAACAATAAGCTGTTTGTTGGTTTGTCGAATGGCTTTTACAGTCTTCCTTTAGTTGGGGAAAAAGATATCAGTGCTACGCAGAACAATTTCGCTACCGTACCCAACGCCAACGGACAGGCTTGGGGAATGAACATCGTTAACGGAAAATTATTGTTGGGGAGGCATGAAGGGGCTTTTGAACTCACAGAAAAAGGAGCCCAGCCTGTATCTACAGCTCAAGGTTATTGGAACTTTTCAAGTTACCATCAACCAAATGCTAGTTCTCCAACAGTTTTAGCTGGCAACTATAATGGAATTTCTATTTTAAACTACGCGAATAATCAGTTCAATGTAGTTGGAACTATTAATAATTTTACCGAATCTGCCAGATTTGTCGTCGCCGATAACAAGAACAACGTTTGGGTTTCCCATCCTTATAAAGGTGTGTATAAAATTGCCTTAACAGGTATGCGCACCAAAAGCGTAACACTTTATACCGATAAAAAAGGCTTGCCTTCAACTTTTAACAACCACATTTATCAAGTTAAAAACAGAATTGTAGTTGGTACCGAAAAGGGCGTTTACGAATATAATACGACTAAAGACCGCTTCGAAATTTCGAGTTATTTTGAACCTATTTTCGAAAAAAAATATGTGAGATACCTTAAGGAAGATGCGCAGGGCAATATCTGGTTTATTGAAGAAAAGAAACTTGGGGTGGCACGATACAATGGCAAAACCTACAAGTTGCTTTACATTCCAGAGCTGAATGGTAAAACTTTAGGTGGCTTTGAACACATCAACTGTGTGGACAAAAACAATGTATTTATAGGTGCACAAAAAGGGTTTTATCATCTCAACTACGAAAAATATTTGGCTAATGATGGTAAACAGCAAGTGCGCATCAGTTTGGTTAAGGCTTTTGGAAAATCAGATATTGGATTATTTGGCGGTTACTTTGGCAATGTAAATGAAAATGCGGAACAGAAGGAAATCCCTAAAATTAAGCACGGCTGGAATTCTTTTCACTTCGAATATTCATCGACGGTAAACCGAAACAAGGAAAACACTTTTTACAGTTGTTACCTAAAAGGATTTGATGAAAAGTGGTCGGCATTAGACAAGAAAACCGAAAAAGACTACACCAACTTGCCAGCAGGTCACTACACCTTTATGGTAAAAACTCAGGATAACCTAGGGAACGAATCGCCTGTGGCCACCTACGAGTTTACTATTTTACCACCTTGGTACCAAAGCATTGTGGCTTATTTGGTGTACGGATTAATCTTTTTAGGCATTATTTACCTAGTGTACAAAAGGCAGCAAAGAAAAATCACGAACCAACGTATTGCTTTCCAAAGAGAGCAAGAGCATACCAAATACATGCACCAGTTGGAGATGGATAAGTCTGAAAAGGAAATTATCAAGCTTAAAAATGAAAAGTTGGAGTTAGAAATTGATACCAAAAACTCGGAACTGGCTTCTAACACCATGCACTTGGTACAAAAGGCAGATATGATGTTGAAGATTAAAAACGAGCTTTTCAAACTTAAAAACGAGCTGAAGGATGATTCTCAAACTGCCGACTTTAACAAAATCATTAGGTTGCTAAGCGCCGAAGAAAAATCCGACGAAAGTTGGGAGCAATTCTCTGTCCACTTCGACAAAGTTCACGTAGATTTTATTAAGCATTTGAAAGATAAATTCCCATCAATAACCAGTAACGAGCTGCGTTTATCAGCTTACCTCAAGATGAACCTTTCTACCAAGGAAATAGCAACGCTGATGAAAATATCGCCAAGAGGGGTAGAAATTGGCAGGTATAGATTAAGAAAAAAATTGAATATTCCGAGTGCTGTGAATTTGTTCGAGTTTTTTAATGCGGTGTAAATAGAATTAGAAAATCATTAGAATTTTCGCAAACCTTTTCATTTTAAAGTGCTTAATTCATTAACTTAGTGAATATGCAACTGCTCGTTTTTAGTCCTCAGGTTACCCCTCGTATCAAATACATCTTCAACTTTGTTTTTAGAGAGGTATTACGTTGTGATTTCGATTTCACCAGCGTTGCCAACCAGTTTAAGGAATACGCAGGCCCCAAGTTTAGTTATGCAGAAAATTCGCTGGGTAGCGAGCTATTCTTTAAAGCTCACGGCCTATTGAGCAAAAACAACATCGAAAAACAAGATATCGCTTTCACTGATTTCGGAACTGAAAGAGTTCCTTTTGCGGTTGAAAGCAGCGTGTTACCTTTCGATATTTTTGCAGCTTCTTTTTATTTCATCAGCAGATATGAAGAGTACTTACCTTACACCGCGGATGAGCATTTAAGGTTTCCGGCAGAAGCGAGCCTACAGTATGAGCTTGGCTTGCTAAAAACTCCCGTTATCGACCAATGGAGTATTATTTTAAAAAACTTATTGCACAGCAAATTACCCAATCTCCATTTTGGCAGTAGGAAATTTGAGTTTATCCCTACTATTGATATCGACAGGGCTTACCATTTCAAATCTAGCGGCATAATTAAAAACACAGCCCGTTTAATTAGGGCAATAGCCAAAGCCGATACCGAGCGATTAAGTAACATCATCAACACTGGTTTAGGCAAGAGGAAGGACCCTTTCGATACCTATGCTTTTTTGCATCAGATACATGAAAAGTATGGCTTAACTCCTATTTTCTTTTTCTTGCTTTCGCACAAAGGCGATACAGCACACGATGTGAACATCCACCCTAACGACGAATTGCTAAAAACGCTAATTAGGGATACCGAGAAGATCGCTAAAATTGGTATACATCCATCTTACGCATCCAATAACAATACAATTAAGCTAAGGGAAGAAAAAGCGCTACTTGATACTTTGCTAGATAAAAACATTGATATTTCGAGACAACACTATCTTAAGCTGCATTTACCTAAAACTTACCTTCAGTTAATTAAAGCAGGAATTAACCACGATTACACGATGGGTTATGCTTCGCAGGTTGGTTTTAGAGCAGGAACTTGTACGCCATTTTTTTGGTACGATTTACAGCTCGAAAAACAATCACACTTAAAAGTACACCCTTTTGCTGTAATGGATGCCACTTTACTCAAATACCTAAAATTACAGCCCAATCAAGCTACAATGCTCATTAACGAACTCGTTGAAAGTGTAAAAATGGTTGATGGCACATTTCACAGCTTATGGCATAACGAGAGTATTTCGGAAACTGGGAATTGGAAAGGCTGGAAAGAGGTTTATGAACAAATGATGGCACTTTCGATTTTCAGTTAACAGTTTTCATTAGGCAATGGGCAATGCTCCAACTTTATAAGAATCATAATTCGTAAATTTATAAGATGATATACGACCTAAGCAAAAACAACTCTATTGCCCGAACTTTTATTGCCGAAATAAGAGACGAGCAAATTCAGAAAGATGCTATGCGTTTCCGCAAGAACATGGAACGTATAGGGGCTTTTTTCGCTTATGAGATTAGCAAAACTTTAAAATACAAAGAAATTGAAACGCAAACGCCGCTCGGTATTGCAACCAGTTCTGTTTTGGAACAACAACCCGTTTTAGCTACCATTTTAAGAGCAGGTTTACCCATGCACCAAGGTTTGTTAAGTGTTTTCGACCAAGCGGAATCTGCTTTTATTACTGCTTACCGCAAAGCAAAAAAGAACGGAGACTTCGTGATACAAATGGAACATATCTCTGCTCCAGATTTGGAAGGAAAGACAGTTATTTTAGCAGACCCGATGTTGGCGACAGGTTTAAGTATTGTACTTTGTGCAAAGGAACTCATTAATACTTATAAAATCGAAAAACTTCATATTGTATCGGCAATTGCCAGTGCAGAAGGCGTTGCACATGTAAGGGCAAACCTCCCAAAAGCAGATTTATGGTTAGGTGCTATTGATGCCGAAATGACCAGCAAAAGTTACATTGTGCCTGGCTTAGGAGACGCTGGCGATTTGGCTTACGGAGTAAAACAATAATTGGTTTAAATGAATATACTTTTCGTTTGCAGTAGAAATGAATGGCGAAGCCCTACGGCGGAAACTATTTATAAGAACCATGAGTTTATTTTTGCAAAATCTGCTGGGACATCTCCATCTGCTAGAATAAAAATTAACCAAAAACATATTGACTGGGCAGAATTGATTTTTGTAATGGAGAAAAAACATCGTCAACTCCTCGAACAAAGATTTGATCATAACTTGGATAGGCAAAAAATCATCGTTTTAAATATTCCAGATGAATATCAGTACATGGATGAGGAACTGATAGAAGAACTTCAGACCAAAGTAGCTCCTTATTTATAATTCTTACCTTTGCATTTCAAATTTCGATGCATGATTAAACACATTTTCTTCGACCTCGACCATACCATTTGGGATTTTGACCGTAATGCCCACGAAACTTTAATGGAGCTTTACGAAGTTCATCAACTTAAGGAACTGGGCTTAACTTCTGCGGAGAATTTCATAGCAACCTATACCGTTAACAATCATCAGCTTTGGGCGCAATATCATGTGGGAAAAATTACAAAAGAAGCTTTGCGACAAGAGCGTTTCCGTAAAACTTTTCTTGATTTAGGATTACAGCCAGAAGTAATTCCAGCTAATTTCGAATCAGATTACGTTGCTATGGGCCCAACAAAAACAAACCTATTTGATGGTGCAGAAAAAGTGTTGGCCTACTTACAAACTAAATATCACCTACATATCATTTCCAATGGTTTTAAAGAAGCTGTAGTTACAAAAATGACAGTTTCTAATCTAAACCCTTACTTTAAAAACGTAGTAATTTCTGAGGATGTTGGCGTAAACAAACCCGACAAAGCCATTTTCGAATATGCGCTAAATTTGGCACAAGCTCAAAAACAGGAGAGCATTATGATCGGAGATAGCTTAGAAGCCGACATTTATGGCGCACAAAATTTTGGGATGAGGGCTATTTTCTTTAATCCACTGAAAGCCAACAAGCCCGATGATGTGAATGAACAAATCCATCATTTAGAAGAATTACTAAATCATTTTTAGTAGATTTTTAAACGATTTTACTGATATAGACGTTACATTCGTCTATGAACATCGAAAAGATATATCAATCTGTTTTGAAAACGGCAGAGGCTTATAGACAAAAACTAGAAGGCTTTGACTCAGAAAATTTCCAAACAGAACCGCCAATTGGAGGTTGGAGTTATAGCGAGGTATATGCTCACATTTTCGATTCGAGCTTGCTTTCTTTAATGGCTTTAAATAACTGTATTAACGGGGAGGGGAAAGTAAAGCCCACTGCGTTTGTAGTAAAAGTGATTTTGTTTTTTGGCTCACTTCCGCCTGGAAGAAAATACAAAGCTCCTTCAAAAATTGCAGTTAGAGTTAAGAAAATCAGCATCGCAGCGGCGCAACAGTTCATTACAGATTTTGAGTTACAGTTAGCACAAACTTATCCGAAAATGAAAGATGCAGACCCGAGGATGAAGGTAAAACATCCTGTAATTGGTTACCTAAATACCGAGCAGTGGCTACGTTTTATCGAAATTCACCTCAATCATCACTACAAACAATTAAAACGTATCGAAAATAGTTTTAAGTAGTAGCGCAAAATTATACCGATATTGCCAAAAATAATTGATTATGAAAAGACTTGTTTACGCACTTGCGATCATTAGCTTATCTGCCTGTAACAGCAAAAGCACCAATACTGAAACAACTCAAACTCCAGCACCGAATCAATTGCCTGCTGCACAAACTGTTCCTGTGGCAACTACCGAACAACAAAGTAATTCTAGTGCCTTATTAAATAACCCAGCACATGGACAACCAGGACATGATTGTGCGGTACCGGTAGGCGCACCACTAAAACAAAATGTCAGCAGTCCGCGGCCAGCAACTACTCCTATAGTAACCACTCCGAGCGCATCGCAACATACAACACAACAACCTGTAGCACAGCAACCTTCAAGCGGTCAAAAATTAAATCCGGCTCACGGACAACCTGGGCATAAATGCGAAATTCCAGTTGGAGCGCCATTAACTTAACAAATCTCGATTACTCCCCTATATAAATGAAGCTACCTCATATTAAAGGTTTTGACCAAGATGCCCTGCAAAAGTATTTTAAGAATACTGGCTGGTTAATACTTGCTCGAGTAGGTAGTTTACTTATCAAAGTTTTAGTAGGTTTTGCCATCGCCAACTATCTTGGAAGAGATCAAAATGGCTTGCTAAACTATCCTCAAGCTTTTGTAGCTTTTTTTATTGCTGCAGCTGCTTTAGGTTTAGATGGCTTTACCACACGAGAATTATTGAAACATCCTGAGAAGAAAAATGAACTTTTAGGGACATCGTTTAGGTTAAAGCTAATCGGCGGATTAACAGCAATGCCGTTAATTTATATTGGATACCTTATCAATCAGCATTTTTTTACTGCCACACAAACGCCATTACATTATATCTTAATAATTGGATTAAGCGGTGTTACACAGGCTTTCTACATTACCGATAGCTATTTCCAAGCAACTGTACAAGCTAAATACGTAACCTTTACGCAAGTATTTGGAAACATCTTTTCGGCGGCTATCAAATTGCTGCTCATATTAACGCATGCAGAGTTATTCTGGTTTATTTGGGCTATTTTTTTTGACACGGTTATTTTGGCATTTGGATATCTTTATTTCTATCAAAAAAAAGTAGGAGGCTTATCTAATTGGAAATATGATAAAAATGTTGCTAAACACCTACTCTCCAACTCTTGGCCTTTAGCTTTCTCGGCTATTTTGGTTTCATTATACATGAAAATAGACCAGCTAATGGTAGATAGTTTTCTTGGCTCAGGACAATTGGGCGTTTATTCTACGGTTGTGCAATTAAGTGAAAGCTGGTACTTTATTCCTGTAGCCATTGTCACATCCGTGTTTCCAGCAATTATGAATGCCAAAAGGGATGATCCAGCTAGATATCAAAAAAGGTTGCAAAACATGTACGATTTAATGGTATGGATGAGTTTAAGCATTGCCATTATCACTACATTTATATCGCCATTGGCTTACAGGATAATTTATAAGGAGGAATTTTGGAGCGGTGCCCACGTACTTTCAGTACATATTTGGGCGGGTATTTTTGTTTTTTTAGGTTCTGCTAGCGGTCAGTATCTTATTGCAGAGGGTTACACAAAAATTTCTTTAATGAGAACTGCAGTTGGCGCAATAGTAAATATTGCGTTAAACATTTATCTAATACCAAAATATGGTATCATGGGCGCTGCCGTTGCAACTTTAGCAGCCTATTTTGTAGCCACCTTCCTCATTATTCTCATTCCAAAAACGCATAAACAAGGATTGATGATGTTAAAATCATTATTTTTGGTCACAGTATTTCAAAAAATCATTAAACGTTGAGCAAACTTAAAGCATTAGCAACATTGCTAGCTAAACCTAAGCGTTTGGCTGCGCTATTATCATACGGTCATAAAGGCTATTTATCTTCAATTGGTTGGTTTACCGCTTTTGATAATCACCAAGCAGTAGACGCGAACAATCAGCCCATTCCTTGGGTCACTTATTCTTTCATCGATTTTATTAAAGATAGATTACATAAAGACTTGAGCATTTTCGAGTATGGCTCAGGCAACTCAACGTTATTCTATGCAAAAAATGTTCGAAAAGTGGTTTCTGTAGAACACGATGAGGCTTGGTACAAAAAAATAGTGAACGAAAAAGCACCAAATGCTGAAATGATTTTCACTATGCTAGAAACCAATGGCGAATACAGCCAGAAAGCAAAATTGTTGAACGAAAAATTCGACGTAATTATTGTAGATGGCAGAGACAGGGTAAACTGTTGCAAACACAGCGTAGATGCTTTATCTGATAGGGGCGTATTAGTTTTAGATGATTCGGAGCGTAAACAATATGAAGAAGCTAGGGTATTTTTGAAGAACCAAGGTTTTAAAGAGCTTTTGTTTTCTGGAATTTCTCCAGGTTTATTTTATAACAAGGCTACTTCTGTTTTTTATAGAAAAGAAAATTGTCTGGATATCTAATTAATCGTATTCCAAAGCCGTAAGTTTCACTAAGGAAAATTTTATCTTAAATAAAACTTATCGGTTTTACATTGTTTTTATTACGAAACAACGTTATTTTCTGACCATGCAAAACCTTGCTCCGATAGCTTTATTTGTCTATAACCGTCCGCAGCATACCGAGCGTACGCTTAAATTTTTAAAACAGAATTTGCTCGCAGCCGATAGCCGTTTGTACATATTTTCAGATGGAGCAAAAACAAGTGCAGACGAAGAAAAGGTCAATGAAGTCCGAAGATTTATCAGTACGGTTGATGGCTTTAAATCTGTAAAAGTAATTGAGAGCAAAACCAATAAAGGTTTAGCCAATTCGGTTATTGAAGGTGTTACACAACTTAACCAAACTTATGGGCAAGTCATTGTTTTCGAAGACGATTTGATTTCATCTCCTCATACCCTAACTTATTTCAACGAAGCTTTAAACCTCTATCGAGAGGAAGAAAAGGTGATGCATATTGGTGCTTACATGTATCACTTAGAAAACTCGGAAAGTTTACCAGAAAGCTTTTTTTACAGAGCAGCGAGCAGCTGGGGTTGGGCTACTTGGCAAAGTTCATGGCAATATTTCGAGCCAAATATCGATAAGTTAATTGCACAATTTGATTCGCGAAAAATCCATGAGTTTTCTATTGAAGGAAAAATGAACTTTTGGAAACAGGTAAAGGAATTTAAGAATGGCAAAAACAACTCTTGGGCAATTCGCTGGTATGCTTCTGTTTTTCTTAAAGGCGGTTTAACGTTAAATCCTTCGCAATCTCTAGTGAACAATATTGGTCATGACGGTACTGGTGTACATTCTGGCATTAACGACATCTACAATGTGATCATCAACCCTAAACCTATCAAACAGTTTCCGAAAGAGATTAAGGAACATCCACAGGCTTATCTTGCTATCAGGCACTTTTTAGCACACAGAAAGGGAACCCTTTGGGCTAGAATTAAAAGATACATTAATGAGAAAATACTTCATTAATTAAGCCATTGCGATTTGTACCCTAAGCTATCTCTAAATTTCGCCTGCATCTCAATAAGATTGTTAATTTTTGCTGTCACCTCATTTTTATACTGATGACCAGACCTCACGTCTTTCAAAAGTAATTCCGCAGCTTCGAAGGTTTCTTGAGCCAATTTTGTTTTCAAGTTTTTTTCCAAAGTATTTTGCTTATTAAGTCTCAACATAGCCATTTTCTTAGTCACTTGTAAGTTGGCCTTGCTCGGTTTAATCCCATGCTCAAGAACAAACTGCTCTTTATCTGCTTTGGAGTAACTTGTCTTTAACCCTAAAACCTCATTGAAATTTCCAATATTATTATCAAATTCCGATTTCAGCTTTGCAAATTCTTCATGTTGATAAACAGGTGTTAACGCAAAAATTGCATAATTAAATACGCCAAAAAGAAACAAAATGTTGGCGTATTTTAAAGTTGATGATACCTTCTTCAAACCCCATTGATGGTCGAAAATGAGTAAATATGTAATGACAAATCCCGAAACCAAACCTCCCAAATGGCAAGCATTATCAACCATTGGTGTAATGCTACCATTAACCAACATCAGTGCTAAAACAAAACCAGTACTTACTAACAAAGCTTTGTTAGCGTTTTTTTCAAAAAACTGATTAATCAGCAAGGCCATCATCGACCCAAAAAGCCCCATAATGGCTCCAGAGGCTCCAACCGTGTAAATGTTTTCATGAAAAGCAATACTATTCAATCCGCCACAAATTCCACTTAGGATATAAACCAGCAAGAAGTTCTTCCAGCCAATTTTATTCTCAATCATTAAACCTAAATAGACAAAAGCATACATATTGAAGAACAAATGTCTCAATGAAGCATGCATAAACTGATAAGTAATTAAACGCCAATAATCCCCCTCTAAAACCAGTTTTCTATTAATGGAACCAATGAGATGAACATTTCGCATGGTTTCTGCCATTACCTCGGGACTTAATTTTTGAAAAGCAGCAAAAATTGGAGTAGCAATTAGCAGCAAAATCCAGCCGACAAAAAAAAGTATGTTAATAATCAGCAAGATTGGTGTAACCGTATAACCTTTTGTAGGTAATAAAAGGTTAAAAATATTCTTGATTTTATTCTTTGCTGCTAACGGCGCTTTTTCAAAATAATCATCATCTTGCAACGACACATATTTGCGGAAAGCCTTTACTTGCTCGTCCCAGTGTTCTTGTAAATGGTATTGCACATACTCAAATTCGTGGAATAGCTTTTCTAGATTAGCGTCGTTCTTTCCGTAATCGTTAAAAAGCAACTGAATACCTACACATTCACTTTTTACCACCGCAAAATTGGCTTGTATCCGTACCGATATTTCTTCGCTATAAGATTGAAAAGAAAGTGGGGTGTAAGCAATAATTCCAGACTCAGAAACATGGCTCAGTTTCCAGCCTAAATTTTCAATAGCTTGTCTAACAATAATTAGGTATTTATCTGCAGGAAAATCTGATAACGGGATAAATTTTTCTGTTTTAGGAGAATATCCCCAACTGATACTCATAAGGCGTTAATTAGAATAGATTTAATACAAACTTACGAAGTTTACAAAAACTTCGTAAGTTGTTTTACCGAATTATTGCTTCAAATCTTTCATTATTTCGGCAACAGCACGCTCTAATTGAGGGTCCTTACCTATCAACCTATCTTCAAATGTATTTTTCACGAAAATATCTGGCGCCACACCTTCCTTCTCTAAATTCTTTCCGTCCATGGTGTAGCAGCCCCAAGATGGTAGGCGGTACGAAGAACCATCAACCAAGCCTTTTGCCGAGGTGAAGATAATCCAACGGTAAGTTTCTGTTCCGATAATTTTACCTAGTTTTAAGTGCTTAAATCCAGCGGCAGTCATCTCCGCATCACTTAAAGATTGCTCGTTAATCAACAATACAATAGGCTTCACCGCAGGCCCAAAATTACTTTGTGGCGTTAACTTTCCACCACGGTATTTCCATTGCAAATACGGACGTTGTGATAAAAATTTCAGTACCTCATCGTGTACATTTCCGCCAGTGTTGTAACGCAAATCCAAAATAATGGCATCCTTGTTATTTTCCTGCTCTACCATATCTAACAAGAAAGTTTGCAGCTCGCCAGTGCTCATATTTTTCATGTAGGAATAAGCAATGCGATTTTTTCCCCAATCATCTACATTTTTACGGTTATTGGCAATCCATTCATCATACAAATTCATTTTTAGCGTAGCTGATGTTTGAGGATGGATATTCACATTTATAGCTTTACCATTACGTAGAAAAGTTAAAGTCATTTCTTTATCTAAAGATGGTTTGCTGAAATAATAATCTCTATCTACCGATGGATCTATTTTTACCCCGTTTACATGAGTCAAAACATCACCAATGGCAATTTTATCTCCCAATAAAACAGCACTACTTCTCTCCACCACTCTATCCACTTGATAAGGTTGTTCATTGTTGAAGATTATGCCCGTTTCGTTGGTAACGTAGTTCATGCTTTTACGTTCTTCAGCACCAAAGCTGTTAAAGCCCATGTGCGACGAATTCAGTTCGCCCAGCATATCATTCAATAAAATGCGCAAGTCGGCACGGTTGTTTACATAAAGTAAATAAGCCGCATAGCGAGTTTTCATTTTCTCCCAATCCACCCCGTGAAAATCGTCATCGTAGAAATTCTCGTCTAAACCCACCCAAGTTTCATAGAACATTTGGTTAAATTCTGCATTGAGGTTCTTACTGAATTTGTAGCTAAAGTCTAAAGCATCAACCTTGTTCATATCGATGTTGTACTTATTTACCACACCTCTCGACAATAGAAAATGCTTACCCGAAGCTTCTACAATTCCAAAATTCCCAGCGGCTACTTTTTCTGTTTTGTTGTTTTCTAAAGGCTCGATAACGGTTCTGTAAGTACTTGCTGGCACACCTTCATGTGTTGAAGCATAAAATACATAAGTTTTATCCCCTTTGGCCAAAACATCAGTTAAATATTGTGTACCAAAGGCCGGACTAACCAATTCTACCCTATCCAAAATACGTTGCGTATTAATCGTAATTAACTTAGGCGCAGATTTCGTTTCAGTCTTCTTTTTTGCGGTATCTACAGATTTCTTCGCATCTTTTGCAGGTACAGTTTCCTTAGGTGCTACTGGCGGATTTTCCTTAAACAGTTCGTCAAATTTATCTGCTCTATATGGCGTATCGTAATGGTCTAGTGCCATTCGATATACGTGTGCATCTTGCATCCCGAAAGGATAAGATGGTTTGGTGCGAGCACTGGTAAAATAAATGTATTTTCCATCTGGCGACCAAATCGGATTAGCTTCCGTTACACCTGTATTGGTTAGATTGATGGTTTGATTTGACTTGATATTATGCACAAGAATATCTTGCTCAAAATTTCGGAAAGCGGTAAAAAGCAGATATTGGTCATTTGGCGAAAAGCTTGGTGAAGAATTTTGAATAGCCCAAAACTCGTCCTTTACCACAGTTTTACTTTGGAAAGTCTTCAAATCCATTACACGCAACTCGTTTCTGCCACTCAAATAAACCGCTTGTGTTTTGGTCTTATTAAAAGCCATATCACGGTTGTTTGCTTTGTCTTTGGTCAGTTGTTTGGCAACAGATTTTCCATCGCCCACAATCGTAAACCAGTTTTGGTAGCCATCAACGGTTTGGTTAAAAAGAATAGTTTTATTATCTGCCAACCATTTCAGTTCCAAAGCTCGTTCAGACGCTCTTACACTGTTATTAATCTGGCGGATGAATTTCCCTTCTACGTCACTGACAAATAATTCGCCCCTAGAAATGAAAGCCATTTTCTTCCCATCGGGCGATACATCGAAGTTGGAAATATTCGCTTTTACTTCATATTCCTGTTCCTTAGTCAACACTTGGTTTCTGAAAGAACTGATGTTGATTTTTTCTGCTTTCTTGGTCGCTACATCGTACACAAACAACTGGTAGTCTTTCTCAAAAACAATTGTATTGCCATTAGCTGCCACAAACGGGCGCTTGATTGAAGTATCGAATTTGGTTAGCGCTGTTTTTTTCCCATTGATAAAAGTATAAAGGTTATACTCCTCATTTCCTTCATCAGATACGAAATAGATATTTCCTTTTTGGTCAATACTGGTCCAAAAATCCTTACCTAAATATTCGGTGTAACGCTTGTAAGCTTTAGTTTTCGGATTGTATGACTGAATATCTGGGTTAAAAGCACCTTTATAATGCTTACGATTGGCGAAGTTTCTACTTTCCCAAGTATCATTAAAAAACAAACTGCCATCCGGAGCTTCGGCAATGTTGTGCGTGGTATTGAAATAGTTATCGAACAAGCGCAACGCAGTACCACCGTTAACACCTACTTTGTAACTCGAATAGTTATTGTAGCGGCTCGAAGTGAAATAAATCGTTTTTGAATCCCAGCTCCAATTGTCTACTTCATCGGTTCCATCATTAAAAGTTAGCTGCTTAATTTCGCCTCCCGCCATAGGCATTAGATACACATCAAAATTACCATACTGATTTGATGAAAAAGCCAACCATTTGCCATCTGGAGATATTTTCGGATTGATTTCTTCGCCCTGCATAGCCGTAATTCTAGATGCTAAACCACCTTTTACAGGCACTTTCCAGATGTCTCCATCGTAACTAAAAACTACAGTCTGTGCATCTGGAGATAATGCTGGGTAACTAGCAAAATAGGTTTGATTTTGAGCGTTTGCAAAAAAAGGAATGGCCAAAAATGCAAAAACGAGCTTGTTAAACAGATTTTTATTCTTCATTTTTAATAATAAGTTTAATTTTTTACCATTAAGTAATTAAGGTTAGTTATGCTACTTTTCCACTTGATGTTTCTTAAATTCTTAATGGTTTTAAGTTCTTTGGAATTTAATTAAGTCAATTTTAGTATCGGTTTTACAAACCTAAACATAAAAATGTATTTTTGATTGCTTTGAAAATAGTACACCTAAACACATACGATGGCAATGGCGGCGCTGGGCGGGCTTGCCTACGTTTAAGCGATGCACTAAATAGTATCGGCATAGATTCAAAAGTGCTGGTATATTATCAGTTTGGCAACAATCCAAACATCTATAACTTAAGTAAAAGTCCATTTGCTAAAGCCAAAGCGGTTTTCAATATCATGTCGGAGCGATATTTGGCAAAGGCTTTTTCTAAGAAGGAAGTGAAAACACCTTTCTCATTGCAGTGGTTTGGCAAAAGCGTACTCAAAAATAAGCTAGTCCAAGAAGCAGATGTGATCCATATCCATTGGATTAACCATGGTTTTTTAAGTCCGAAGTTTTTAGCAGAGTTAGATGAACTGGAAAAGCCAATTGTGTGGACTTTCCACGACAGCAATGCTTTTACTGGAGGCTGCCATGTCCGTTACAGTTGCGAGAATTTCCATCGTCAATGCGGCAATTGCCCGCTATTAAAAATGAGCGGACCTAAAGATATTTCGCATCAAACTTGGAAGCGTAAACAGAAAGCTTACTCCGAACTGAATTTTCATGTGGTTGCACCGAGTAACTGGATGGCACAATCGGTAAAGGAAAGTAGCTTATTGGGTTTACGCCACACTTCTGTTATACCCAACACCATCGAGGTAGATGTTTTTAAACCGTACGTAAAAGCAGAAGCCAAGAAAATATTAAAGATAGCTCCCGAAAAATTTGTGCTGATGAGTGGTTTTATGCCATCTAAAAACGACAAGCACAAGGGTACACAATATTTGATAGATGCTTTGTTTGAACTTTCTCGCCGACCAGAAATTCCGAATGAGCAGATTGAGTTGGTTATTTTCGGGAATAAAGATGAAGAAAACGTCCCAAAATTTCCATTTAAAACTACCTTTTTGGGAACCATTAATAAAGATGAACATTTAGCCAAATGTTACGCAGCAGCGGATGCTTTTATTACGCCGTCTTTAGAAGATAATTTACCTAATACCGTAATGGAAAGCTTAGCTTGTGCAACTCCGGTGATTGCCTTTACTACAGGAGGAATTCCCGACATGGTAAAGCACCTAAAGAATGGTTATTTAGCTCGTTATAAAGATGCTTCAGATTTAGCTGATGGTATTGAGTGGTTATTTCTTCACGAACAAAAAGAGGAAGTGCAAAAAGAAGCAAGACGAACTATCTTAAATACGTTTGCTCCAACCGTAATTGCCGAGCAACATGCAGTTTTGTATTTAAAACTATTGGATGATATGCCTAAATAAGTTAAAAGCAGAAAGTCAAAAGTGGAAAGACCTTTCCTATTCAGTCATTTCGATGAGGAGGCACGACGAAGAGAAATCTAGCTCCTTTATGCATCAATTATCTAAAATTTTTTGGCTCTAATTTCATAGTTTTAGATTTCTTCTCATTCTTCGCCGAAATGACGAGTAAATCTCTTAAACTTGCATTATGCTTCCCAAACTATCTGTCATCACCATCGTTTACAACAACGCAAAAGATATCGAACGCACCATGTTTTCGGTGCTTAACCAAAGCTATAAAAACATCGAGTACGTTATCATAGATGGTGCATCTACAGACGGTACTTTAGAAATCATCAAGAAATACGAAAACCGTTTAGCAAAGCTGATTTCTGAAAAAGACAAAGGCATTTACGATGCGATGAACAAAGGTTTGGCACAAGCTACCGGCGATTATGTACTGTTCATGAACTCTGGTGACGAAATTTACGAGATGGATACTGTAGAAAGGGTTTTTGCCACTGCACCCAATGCGGATATTTATTACGGCGAAACCGAAATGTACGACGAAAACTGGAATAGTCTAGGGCAACGTAGACACCAAGCACCAGAAACATTTACGTGGCGTAGCTTTAAATACGGCATGAGCATTAGCCATCAGGCGATATACATTAGACGTAGTTTAACCGAACCTTATAATTTACAGTATAAATACAGCGCAGATATCGATTGGATTATCAAAATCGCTAAAAAAGCATCTAACATTGTGAATACCCATTTATATGTTGCCAAGTATTTAGTTGGTGGGATGAGTAAGAAAAAGCATCGCGAAAGCTTAAAGGAACGGTTTAAAATTTTCAACCATTATTATGGTTTTATAGCCAATGTGATTAACCATATTGTAATTGCTTTTAACTTGGGTTTCTATTTCTTGAAGCATAGAAGAACCAACGACTAGAAACTATTCGTCATTGGCGAGGTACAGCCTTTCCCGACTTTTCGGGGAAGCAATCTTAAAGCGAGTGTTTAAACAATCATAGTTGTAAGATTGCCTCGTCGTTCCTCCTCGCAATGACGGGACCAAAAAATTTTCCCAAAACAATCCCTCCAACAGCTTGTATTAAATAAGATTGTTTTATTAAATACATAAAGAAAATGGGAAAGTTAAGCAATAAAAACATCGCCATTCTATCAGAAAATGGCTTTGAAGAATCAGAATTATTTGAACCACTAAATAGGCTAAAAGAGGAAGGAGCAAGCGTGCAAATCATTTCCCTGAAAGAAGGTAGTATAAAAGGAATGAAAGACCACGAGTGGAGCAAAGAAATAAAGGTAGACAAAACCTTAGCACAAGTGAATGCTGATGATTTCCACGGGTTGTTATTGCCAGGCGGCGTAATTAATCCAGATGCTCTAAGAGGCGACGAAAAAGCAGTAGCATTTGTTCGAGATTTCTTTAAACAGGGCAAGCCAGTTGCAGCTATTTGTCATGGCCCACAGACATTAATTGATGCTGAAGTTGTTGAAGGCAGAACATTGACTTCATACAGTTCAATTAAAAAAGACTTGATTAATGCTGGTGCAAACTGGGTAGACGAAGAAGTTGTGGTTGACCAAGGTTTGGTAACTAGCCGAAGCCCAGCAGACCTGCCGGCATTTAACGATAAAATGGTGGAAGAATTTGCAGAAGGTGTGCATGAAGAGCAGCATGCTTAAATAATTTTGTCAGCCTGAGCTTGTCGAAGGGTTTTCATAATTGCTTCGATAAACTCAGCATGACAAGTTATAGCTTCACCTGTCTAATGATATTCTTGAGGTTCAGTTCAATAATATCTGTCATATTCTCGCACTCCTTATAAGCAGGGTCTTTATAATATTCTGCCATACTTCGTTTCAGTTTCTGAATATTTTCATCTGTAGTAAGTTCTTCTTTTCTAGAAACATCTCTTAAATCAGTTAATCGATGGCGCTCACTGCGTACCCTATGTACGATAGATGAAAGTTCTTCTTGTTTATATTGCTGAACCGTTTTCTCCGTGAGATGCTCCATGCACAACTTTACCAATTGAAAGTTCTCTTTGAAAAACTGGGGCATGTAAACTTTGATGTTTCCTTCATAGAATTGCTGGTCAAAATCTATAGCACGGATACGGAATTGAATGTCATCAAAATCGGGAGTGATTTGTACTACAAAATTATAGGAACGCATATCGCCAAGTAAAGTCACTAAACAACGTTCATTAAATTTCACAAACTCCTTTGCAATACGGGTTGGGTTAAAATCATCCTGATGGATTTTCCCTTTGTTGAATACATCACCAGGTAAACCCACAATATGTTCTTCAATCATGGTGTCTTCATCTACCAAATAATTGACTTGGTTTGGCGATAAAATCTCTTCCAATTCCAATCCATAAATCCTAGATGAATCTGCTTTTTTCACATAGAAATAATCGTAAACATCGTTTAAACGGTTTACAATTCTTATCCTAAAAGGATGTGTATTTCCAAAAGTACAATAGTCAATTCTATCGATGTATTTGTGCTCTACAATACGCAAATTACCCGATGCTTTAAGTTTGGCGTAAATAATTTTTAAGCCATTATGTAGTTCCTCAATTTGACCTTGTGCATAAATCGGGCTTTCCCAAAGCGTATCTTTTCCGTCTTTATCCATAATTGGAAAACTTTCGGTAAAGGCTTTCAGGTCTTCGTATTTAATAGGTAACCGAGCATCACGTTGATAGGTACGTAAATATTTATGTAAGTTTTCGCTTACTGGAAATATTGGTTTCTTACGGGAAATTTTTACGTCTTTGAGTTCCATGGAATGAATTAATCGTTTTTGAACAAGGTTAAATAATCATTAAAGACATACAATTTGTTACGCATCGCACCAGACACCTCCATTAGTATTTCCAAGCGCTCTAAATCACTTATTAATTTATATGCTGTAACGTTAGATTTTTGTATTATTCCTTCTATTTTTGACACATCTACAATTGGTTGTGTATATAAATATTCTATTACTTTTTTTGCATCGACACTACGAGTACCCAAACTTTTAATCTTTACCTCCAAGTTCTTCTGCAATTGCATAATTCCATCAAAAGTTGTTACTCCCTTTTTTGCTGTTTCTATTACTCCTGTTAAAAAAAACTTTAACCATTGATTTAAATCATGATTAACCCTTACCCTCATCAAGTTATCGTAATATAATAATCTATTTCGTTCGAAAAAGTCGGATAGATATAATATAGGTTGTTTCAAAATTCCTCTCGCAACCAAATAAAGTGTAATTAGCAACCTACCAACCCTACCATTACCATCTAAAAATGGATGTATCGTTTCAAATTGATAATGTATAATTGCTATTTTTAGTAAATCTGGCAACGGATTAAGCTCGTCATTTGCAAATTTTTCCAAATCAGACATCAGTTCCGGAATATTGGAATGTATTGGCGGAATAAAAGTAGCATCATTTAAAGTAGCGCCTCCAATCCAGTTTTGACTCGTTCTATATTCGCCTGGAAGTTTATGTTTGCCCCTTACTCCATTAAGCAATATTTTATGTGTTTCTCTTATCAACCGCGATGAAAATGGCAAACTATGCAGCAATCTCACTGCTTCATTCATCGCAGAAATATAATTCTGCACCTCCTCCCAATCATCTCTTTTCTCTTGGGTAACTTCCTCCTTACTAAGAAAGGCCTCCTCCATATTTGTTTGTGTTCCTTCAATTTTTGAAGATTGCGTCGCTTCTTTAGCGATATGCATTCTAATAAACAAGTCTATGTTTACATACTCTGAATACATATCTAATCTCCCCAACTGCCTGTCTGCATTACTAAGCAATTGAATAATCTCCATATCGTTAAGCTGCCACTCCTTATTTATTTTAGAGGGTTCAAAACTCTTATAATAGCCCTGATTAATTTTAATTCCTGATTGGTAATTATTCATATTCAATAATCTCTTAACTAAAGATAGTCCTTATTTAAGAAAAAACATAAAAACTTAAATAAAGAAAACACTATTTAAGAAAAAAACATAAAAACTTAAATAACAGAAACTTTATTTAAGAAAAACTTTAAAAAAAAGCCCCATGCTTAAATAAAACATGAGGACTATATTTGGTTTTGAAAAGATTACAGTTTGATACCGATACCGAAGCTGCACAGCCAAGGATCTATTTTGGTATCAGCAACTACAGTAGCGCCACCTGCCACGCTAGGAACGGTAGTTACTGTTGCATCGGTGCTTAACCAAAGTTTCTTCACATCGAAGTTCAAAAACAACTTTTTAGTGATATCGAAATCTACACCTAATTGCGCTGCCGGCGCAAACGCATTTTTGTAAGAGGTTTCGGCAATGGCTGGCCCGTTTTTAACGCCATAGAAAATGGTATAATTAACTCCGGCGCCAACATAAGGCTGCACTTGCTTACTTACTGGCATGTGATATGCAAAAGTTAAAGTTGGAGGTAACAGCCATACTTTTCCTAGATCTACGTTTCCTAATGCAGTATTTATGGCATTTACTTCGTGCCTAGTTGTACCTAATATTAAATTGGCAGAAAAGTTTTTAGCCAAGAAATAGGTAAAATCCAACTCGGGAATAACCGTATTGGAAATATCCACATTGCCCTTGATTACGCTAATGTCTGCACTTTCTTGTGGAATTACTGCCGTAGCACGTAAACGCATTCTAAAGTCACCTTTTTGTTGTGCAAAACCGTTAATTGATAGTCCTGCGAATAGGAGGAAGGTTAATATTTTTCTCATTTTGATGTATTATTTTGTTGAGACAATATTAACAGGTGTAGCCGATGTAATTAATGAGGAACTACAGTTGTTTTAGTGATTTTGGTTACTCACTTTTTTTGATTTGCGAATATTTCAAACCTTAGTATTTAATCTTACCGCAAAGAAAGTAAAGAGTTTCGCAAAGAACGCAAAGGCTTTTTTAGTGACATTAGCTTTGACAAACTTCTATAAGTGTGTTAGAAGTTTGTCAAAGCCGGCTAGGAGTACAGGTTTGGATTATCAAAACCCTATTGAAGTGCTAATACTTTTTGGTAGCGGAAAACCTCATAGGTTTAATAGGCATGATGCAAGTAAACCTTGAGGTTTGTGTATGGGCATCAAAAAGATTATAACGAAAAGCTCCCGACTATATCGGGACAGGTGGACTTTCGTAACCTAAGCACTACTGACCTTGCTTTTCTAAAACAAAAAATCCCGCTCTTTGCAGAACGGGACTTTGTATTTAATAGCTTAAAATTCTTATTTAGTAACGTACATTACTTCTTTTACCGCTTTAACAACCTTTTCTGCATTTGGTAAACTTGCCGCAATTAAAGTTGGTGCGTATGGAAGTGGCACATCTTGACAAGTAACACGCAAAATTGGTGCATCTAAGTGATCGAATGCATTTTTTTGTACGTTAAAAGTAATTTCAGAAGAAATTGAAGCCAATGGCCAAGCTTCTTCGACAATTACCAAACGGTTAGTTTTCTTCACAGAGTTGATGATAGTTGCATAGTCGATTGGACGTACCGTACGTAAATCGATAACTTCTGCATTGATACCGTCTTTTGCTAATTCTTCGGCAGCCGGATTTACTACACGGGTTAACATTTTACCGAAAGTTACGATGGTTACATCTGTACCTTCTTTTACCACGTTAGCTTTACCGATTTCTAAGTAATACTCTTCTGCAGGCACATCACCTTTATCGCCATACATAACCTCAGACTCCATGAAAATTACTGGATCTGGATCTAAGATGGCTTGTTTTAATAAACCTTTAGCATCGTAAGGTGTAGCTGGGATAACCACTTTTAAACCTGGACAGTTTGCGTACCAGTTTTCGAAGTTTTGTGAGTGCTGTGCACCTAATTGACCTGCGTTACCAGTTGGGCCACGGAAAACGATTGGCACTGAAAACTGACCACCGCTCATTGACAACATTTTTGCTGCAGAGTTGATGATTTGGTCGATAGCTACCAACGAAAAGTTGAAAGTCATGAACTCGATGATTGGTTTTAAACCATTCATTGCAGCTCCAATTCCAATACCTGCAAAACCTAGCTCGGCAATCGGCGTGTCTATGATACGTTTATCGCTAAACTCATCTAACATACCTTGACTTACTTTATAGGCACCATTATACTGCGCAACTTCCTCGCCCATCATGAAAACGTTCTCGTCTTTGCGCATTTCTTCGCTCAATGCTTCGCGTAATGCTTCTCTGAATTGGATTTCTCTCATTGTTTTGTTGAAAATTAACGAAGGCAAATATAATATTTAGTTTATTGCTATGCAAAGGTTTAAAAAGCTCATAATTGTAATATTATAATTGCTTCGTAAGCAGTAGAAAATGTGTTAAAACGTTTGATTTGCCAAATGAAAATCTGAAAAGGTTTATTTTTCTCCAGAAATATCTTCGCCAAAATGGATGATGTTGCCATTATTATCTAAAATAGAGAACTGGCGCATGCCCCAAGGCATGTTTTTCAGTAGTCCGTTGGGATGAACAACCCCGTGCTGCCTATACAACGCAAATAGCGCATCTACTTCAGTTACTCTCACATAACAACCTGTAGCTTTTGGAACTTCTTCATCTGTAGTTGGCCATAAATGTATTTCAATCTCATCCTTACTAAAAATGAGATAGCCATCCCAATTGTTATGAAAGGTAAAACCTAACTTTTCGGTGTAAAACTTGATGGTTTCATCGGCGTTTAGTGAAGCGAGAATTGGCACTGCGGCTTTTAGCATGGCATTATTGTTTATTTTTGATGTAATATTCAGAGTCTATTTCTTCTTCTTGAAAAGTCATTTCCTTTTCCACTAATCTATCAAATTGGTAATGATTTCTTAGTAGGATTTTCCTAGAATTATCATTTCTTGGGTCTATTTTAGCTTCGATGATTTCTAAGTTGATTTGTTCGAAACCGAATTTTTCTACTTCTAAAATAGCTTCTGGCACATATCCTTTCCCCCAATAATCTGGATGGAGCATATAACCTATTTCGGCTTTGCATTGTTCTGGATAGAAATTGACATAGCCAATCATCCCAAAGATTTGTAATGGGTCCTCGATATTTGAAATAGCCCAATTGATAGACTTGCCTTCAGTGATTCCGCTAGTTAACACTTCTATCATAGCCGACGCATCTTCTACTGTTTTTGACCGAGGTCTTGGGATGTAGCGCATCGCTTCTTCGTTTCCTCTAATTTTCATGAGCGATTCAGCATCTGCTGGCAGCACTTGTCTTAACAACAACCGTTCGGTTTTTAATTCAGGAAATGGATTAAAATTGAGGTTTAACATGGGTTGAATTTACAGTTTTTTAGTTGATGAACTTCTACTTGGCTTTAGCTAATTAAGTTAAATCAGAATTAAAAGTAGGCACTAATTAATAATAAAATTCATAATTCCATTTCGCTCCTAAGCCGTCATTTCGACGATAGGAGAAATCTAACAGGTTACACTTTCTTTTTGCGAGATTTCTCCTATCGTCGAAATGACGAGAGTTTAATAAACACAGAAAAAAATAAATTAGATTTCCGCTTCGTCATCGGCTTTAGCCAAATCAAACCCCAAACAAAGTCTTATAAATAGAGTAACTATAATTATCTGGTACTTGACTAGCCCTAAAAGGAACGTTAACATCAAACAATTCTGCAATTTTAGCCTGTAGCTCTTCTAGAAAAATAGGTTTCACCTCCTCCAAATAAACATCAGACAACACCAATTTCCTCGAATTAAAATGCACCTTACCATCAGCCATAGTTTTTACGATAAAAAGATTAGGCTCTACGCCAGCTCTGCCCGATTGCCTTTCATAAGCATAAGTATAAATTAAGGTTTGTATCAAAGCCTTGTTGATGCTTTTTCCATTGGTATCAAAAAGCTTTTCGATGGCAGAAAAAGTCAATTTATCGCCGCCTGTTTTATAATCTACAATACGGACCACACCATTTCTTTCATCTACCCTATCAATAAAACCAAACAGTTTAACCTGTTCTTTTTTTCCGTTCAGCTCAAATTCTAATTCCGTGCTAATTTTTTCCTCCAAACTTAAGATGGTAAACGGTGCATCGGCCTCATCTCTGTTTAAAATGATTCCTGCATAAGCTTCTACAATAGCCAAAATCACTTTCTGCATACCAGAATACTCCAACGTGCTTTCTTCTTTGTTAGTCATCACAAGGTTGAATGCTTTTGCAACCATTTGTTTTATACCTTTTCTTTTGAGTTTGATGACTTCTGGAGTGACCTCTTTATTGATTTCATTTTCGTAGAAATACTCCATCACCTTGTGCAAAATTGAACCAATCTGGTTAGCTTCAATCACGGCAGTTACTTCTTCCGGCTCCTTAATTTCCGCAATGTAACGGAAGAAAAAATCTATTGGATTAGAAATGTACATCGTTAACGCCGAGGGCGATAGCACCTTTTCTCCGCTCAAGTATCGCTTTAAGGCCTTTTGGATATTTTCGTCGTTTTTATCAATCTCGATAGCTTGCTGAGGTGCTGTGCTAACTGGCAAGTTTAATGCACTATAATTGAATTTGAAGTTACTTTCATACTCTAGCTGTTTCAAAATCCTGCTCACTTCGCCAGTGTTACTTTCATCAGTCAAACTATTATAGACAAAATTGATATTCTTTGCTCTTTGCAATAGACGATAAACCATATAAGAAGAAATTGCATCCAAATTCTCTAGTACTGGCAAGCCATAAGCTCTACGAATACCATCTGGAATGAAGCTATTTCCAATGGAAGTTTTAGGGATAATCCCTTCGTTAAAGCCTAAAAATACGATATTATCAAAGTTGAGGTTACGACTTTCTAACAAACCCATCATCTGTACACCTTTCAACGGGTCTCCACTTAAGGGCACCGAAACAACTTGCAATGATTTTTGAATGAGTTGTACCACAAAGTGAAATTCTTCATCCTGCACAAAATCTTTTAGGGTGTCATTCAAACGGGTTAACTCCTCAATTGTCTTTACAAATAAATCTGCATCAATCTTTTTTAATGATTTTTGAGAAGATAAACGCGTTAACAAAAACCTCATCACATCAAGCAGCTCGCTTACTAAACCTGAAGGTTCATCTACTTTGTGATAAAATTTCTCGAAAATGCCACCTTGCTTTTGCAGACGAGCTAAATCGACGTTTACCACATTATCCTTCAATAACGCTTCTTGAATATTTGATTTCAGTTTGGCACTTAACCCTGTGAGCGGGTGCGTTACAAAAGCTTCGAGGGTTTGGTAAGTTACTTTGTCATTTTCTTTGAGCTCCAACTGGGTTGTCAACCATAAATCGGCCAAGCCAAAAACGGTAGAACTTGCCAAAGCAAAACCCATGGTCACATTCAAATCTATCTCATCATTGAGAGTTTGCAAAGCAGGCATCAACAAACTTTCATCGGCTAAGATAATGGCAGTTGTACCAATTTCTTCATCAACATCTTCGTTAATTTCAACTACCTGATTTAAGATTTTAGCCTGCGCACTTTGACCTTGAACTTTGTAAACATTTACCAAATGTTGTTCCGAACTAAAAGTATGGTTATGTGTTTCAAAAACATTTTTCAATCCAAGCTGATGTAAGTTTTTACGCAAGAACAAACCTGCTTCCTGCAGCTCATCTTCTACATAATAAGCATCCGTATCAAAATAAAATAGAGCCTTGTCCGCTTCTTGCAGTCGTGTAAAGACCTTCGCTTCAGCACGAGTCAGCGCATTAAATCCAACGAAAATAATCTTCCCTTTTTCAAAAGATTTGATAAAATCTAGAGCAGTTAAATCTGTGCCTGCCAATTGACGATAGACTCGTCCATTGGTGATATAATTTTGCGCTTTCAACTCTTCGTGAAAACGATGATATAGCTTTGGCATTCTGCGCCACATTTTAATAAAAAGCTCTTGCTGCTTTTTATGTTTCCCTTCGCTGTACGATTGCCAAAATTGTGCTAAAAATTCATATTGTTCTTTAGACAAATAATCGAATTCTAGGTTGATTTCAGCGACTTCTTCCATCTCCTGATACAGCTTATCTGCATCTACCAAATCGTTGTCTATTTGCGCAAAATCGCTCAGCATAATTTTAGCCAAGGGAAAAAACTGACTACTTTTCATTGGCAATAAACCTTCGTCCGCCAAAAGCTGATTATATACTTTCAATAGCGTGAAAAACTGCAAATAGAAATCAGCATTTTTTTCTTGTACACTGCCTGAAAAAAATTGCTGTATGGTGTAAATAGACGGACTAAAAAATGGCTTTTGAATAATATCTGCCAAATATTTTCGCAAATAAGTAGCAGGCCTATTGTTATTGAAAACGATAGCACAGTATTGTAAATCATCGCCAAACTTGGCAACTAAATCTTGAGCAACTTCTTTTAAAAATGGGGTCATTTTAATTTACGTATTTGCGAGTACAACGCAGTAAAGCGAAGTGGACTCTTTTTCTTTAACTCAACTGTAGTTTATTAAAGACCGCTTCATTTGTCACAGCGACGATAATAGGAACGTCTTTGCGAGGAGGAACGACGAAGCAATCTCTTTTTAATTAAATATTAATCTCATCAAACAAATCTTTCCATTCAGGATTTAAACTCTTTATCAATTTAATTTTAGAGAGCCTACTTGCTCCCTTAATTCTCTTTTCTTCAGCGATAGCATCTTCAATTGTTGGATAAAAACAATAGTAAACCAATTTATCACAATTAAATTTCGCTGTAAATCCCAACGAATACTCTTTATTTTTGTGTTGCAAAATTCTAGATAGAATATCTGACGTTACACCAGTGTAAAGTACGGTATTCAATTTATTTGTTATTATATAAACCAATCCACCTCTCTCCATATTTTCAAATCAGCCTTTTGCTTAGAGACTGCTTCGTACCTCGCAGTGACGACCTTGATTAAACCTCCCTTAGTTCTTGCTTAACGGCATAGAACAGATAGCTTTTCACTTTACCAAAACCCATCTGTGTTAGCAAATCCTTATAGTTTAAAATCTGCTCGATGTGTTGGTCCGTTTGTTCTAAAGTAAATTTGTAGTCGATAATGGTTACGCCATCTGCATGCACCACAATCCTATCAGGGCGATGCAATTTTCCGTCTGCATCGATGATATTCTTCTCAATAATATTTTCTGTGGATTGTGCTAAAATTGCTTTCAATTCTGGATGGTTGAGCACTTCCATCACACCGTCTCTCAATCCATCAAATTCATCCTTAGCAATTACACCTGAGAGCAGCATTTCGTTCAAGCAATCTTCCACTTCTTGGGCTGTAGTGGCATTTGCCAAAACTTCGTGTTTTATAGAACCAACCCGACCAGACTGCTCAATGTTGAGCACATGTTGTAAATGTTTTTCTTGTGACGGAACATACAAAGCCGACAAACGATTGGTCGTTGGATATTCTTCCAATTCGAAACCATTATTGTCTTCGGCTTTTTCAGGTTCAATTATATCTGCTATAATCTCATATCGATTGGTAGCTTCAAAGCCCTCTTCTTCACCAACATTTAACTGATTAATTACCTGTGCTAAAGCATCGCCAACCGAAGTGATATTCGAAGCATCTTTCTTTTCCATCACCGATAGGTACAGATAATCCTTAGACCTTGTTGTGGCTACATAAAGCATATTCAAAGCATCTAAATTACTATCTAACACTTCTTTATAATAGGCTTTGGCCACACTCGAATTACTCAAATCGTCTTCAAATTTTAGCGGAATTCCACCTAGTTCTTTATACGCAGTTTCGGCAGCCGAAACCCAAAAAATAGAATTGGCTTTGGTCTTTAAATCCCAGTTACAAAAGGGCACAAAAACCGCTCTAAAGGCCAACCCTTTTGATTTATGAATAGTAATAATTTGAACCGCATCAGCTTCGTCTGGCGAAGGCAGCGATTTCTTCACGCCATCTTCATCCCACCAAGTCAAGAAATTGACGATACCTTTTTCGCCCATTCGAGTTGCATTGGCAACTAAATCTCTAAAAGCTAGTAAGTAAGGAATATGTTGTTTCAAACCTGCAATACCATAAGCTTCTATCAGGTTTTCTACCAATTCTATCAATGGTAATTGCATCCAGTTTTGCCAATTTTCGCATAGCGATTTCGGAAGTAGTGCGGACAAATCGGTCAAAGATTTCCCTGTTAAGCCCAAATAAGCCGTTGGCGATATCTCTCTAGCATGCAAACGATGATAGAGCGAAATGCAATTTGCTTTGTAAAGTGCTGTTTGTTTGTCTATTCCTACCAAAATTTTAAGCGTATTGATAATCAAATCAATTGCATTATTATTTGCTATCATTAAAGCTTCGCCAGATAAAACTGGGATATTTTGCTCCATTAAACGCGTTACACAAAGCATTGCCTCGAAGTTAGAGCGAACCAAAATGGCTATATCTTTAGCTTGATAAGCTTTCTCCGTTTGTAGCACTTTGATTTCGTCAATCACATCTTGAAGAGCGATTTCCCTATAAACTGTTTCTGTAAAACGTTCTTCCGCTCGTTCTTCACCTACATCAGCTTTGCCAAAACGCTTAACTTTGATGGTACCACCTGATTTAGTAAATGGCGATAAATTCTGTTTCGCTTTTCCGTAAACCGAAGTTACAATATCGCTGTAGCCATTTTCATCCCACCATTCCAGTAATTCATCTGATTTTTCGGTAACGTTGGTGTTCAACTGGTTTTGCACTACCAAAGGCAGCGCTTGGTACAGATAATTATTAAAAGTGATGATATTTTCGGTGCTTCGGTAATTTTCTTCTAGATTCTCATCCAGCACATTATGCTCGCCAATTTCGTGTTTGGCCTGTTGATGCAAGATATTCCAATCGCCGTTGCGCCAGCGGTAAATAGATTGCTTGGTATCACCAACAATTAAATTATCGATGTGTTTTTGACTTGGCGAAGCAATGGCGTTGGATAAAATGGACCGAAAACTTTTCCATTGGTTAACGGAAGTATCCTGAAACTCGTCGAACAAGAAGTTACGGTACTTGCTACCCACTTTCTCCCAAATAAAGGACGGATTATCTCCAGCGTCATCGGTAATTCCAGTAATTAATTTTTGTGCATCACTGATAAGCAAATTGTCGTTTTCGTTACGATAGTCGCTCAATAAAACAGCCACCTCTTGCATTAAACGCAAATAATAAAGGTTTTTGTTAAAAGCGATGGATAAGCTGTAAGTTGCTAAATTTTGCTCGTGATAAGTCTTGATATTGCCCAATTGAGCATTCAATTCGCCATAAAAAGCTGGCAGATCAATGCCTTTTTGAAACCATTCATCCGGTTCATCAATGAGTTTAAATACCGCATCTAACTTGGAAAAATCTCCATCCGAAATATTGCGAACTTTTAATAATCCATTTCTAGATTTTCCTTTCAGTTGCTCTACTAAAATGCCGTGATTTTCGAAAACTTGCCATGCTGATGAACCCAACTCTTTCAATCTATTTTGAAATTGATTGATTTCTGCTTTAGTAACACTGATGTAGTTTTTAAAAAGTTCATCCAAACTCGACAAACCCAATGCATTAATTGCAGTTTCAAAAACCTCGTAACTATCTTTAAAAACCTCGCTAATTAAGTTAACGAGCTCAGATTTATAATTCCAACTTTTGTTCTCTCCAATGCGTTCTAAAGCCAAATCAATAATCCATTGTAATAATTGTTGGTTATGATTTAAACTTTCATCTAGCTTCTGCACCAACTCATCTTTCACCTTGTCGTAGTTCATCTCCAAGGTGTAATCTGCATTTAAACCAAGTTCAAAAGCAAATCCACGAATTACTTTTTGTACAAAGCCATCAATGGTACTCACCGCAAAGCGACTATAATCATGCAGAATTTTACGATAAACTTTGTCGGCTTTAAGCTTTAAGCTCTCTGCACTAAGCTCAGGATGTGCAGCCAAAACAATCACTCGATAATCCTCAATTTTCTTCGAAGCATCGCCCATGGCAAAACCTTTGAGTACTTCGAGAATACGGGTTTTCATTTCTTCAGTAGCCTTGTTGGTAAAGGTTACCGCTAAAATTTCCCGATATTTATTATCGCCACTAAAAAGTAGAGTAAGGTAATGTGCCGCCAAGCTGAAGGTTTTCCCAGAGCCCGCCGATGCTTGTAGTATTTTGAGTGGTTTTACAGCCATGAAGTGAAGTTAACCAAACTCCATCAATCAACAAATTTATTGAAACGCTTTAGGCTGGTCTTCTTTGCACCATTCTGCCCAAGAAGTTGGTGTTTCGTACAAGCGAATAGCCTGCAAAATAAAACCATCATGTTCAAAAGCAGTCTGTAATTTAAACTTCATATCGAGCAATAAATTTTCGCAAGTGGGCTGGAAAGCAACGAAGTGCACCTTCTCAGAAATGGCATAACAACTTGCTCGTAAAGACGCAGGAACAGCTTCGTTAAGCACCAAAGCATGGTCATATTTATCGATGATTTTTTCGGTGACGATTTTTTTGAGCTGGCCAAAATCTATCAACATACCACATTTTACATTTTGAGGATCTTGGTTAGCATAACCCGAAACCGTAACCTGCAAGCGATAGGTATGTCCGTGGATGTTTTTGCAAGGCCCATCATAATTAAAAAGCGCATGCGCCATGTCGAAAGTAAATTCTTTTGTAACTCGTATCATCTGATTTTGCATAGCGCCAAATTAGCTCAAGCAAAGCCGAAGAAAAATGAGCCACATCAGATATAAAAGTTACTTCAAACAAATAAGTTTTAGGATTTCTTTTCGCCTTTTTGTTGCGCCTTTGCAATTGCTTTTTTATTGATACGCTCTGGACGTTTTTCGATATCCACTTTATAGCCCAACAAATCTCTGATCACTACCGATGCACAAACGCCACCAAAAGCAGCGGGCAAATAAGACACAGTACCGTAAGCCGACCTTTTAAAATTGCTCCCATCAGTCATAATCAATGAATCTTTCATTATTTCTTCGATAGAAAACACAGCTTTGATGGTACTTGCATTGCCTAATTTCTTCAAACGCTTACGTACATATTGTGCAAAAACACATTGATAGGTATCGGGCAAGTAAGTAGTGCGAATTTTGGTTGGATCCATTTTTCCACCAGCGCCCATAGAACTCACTATAGGTAAATTGAACTGCAAAGCTGTAGAAAGCAAAGTAACTTTCGGCGTAATGCTATCGATGCAATCCATCACGTAGTCGAATTTGGCGGTCAAAATTTCTCTACACCTTTCGGGAGTTAGAAAGTCTTCTACTACGTGTAGCTTTAGTTCTGGATTAATGGCCAGCAAACGTTCCTTCATTATTTCAGCTTTGCTAACCCCGTGATTAGTTGCTAAAGCGGGTAATTGTCGGTTCCTGTTACTTGGATCTACCACATCTCCGTCTACAATGGTCATTTCGCCAACACCACTTCTGCAAATAAACTCTGCGGCAAAAGAGCCAACACCTCCCAAACCAATTACCAATACATGTTTTTGTTGCAACAGTTTAATTCCTTCGTTGCCCACCAATAACGCCGAACGCGATAACCAAGCTAAATCAGACATCTACTTAAGTAAAAAGTTAAAAATAAAAAGTTAAAAGATAGGATGGCGCACACCCAAACAACCAACAAACCAAACAACTATAAACCAATTTTCTTCCAATTCGCAAAAATAATATCTTTCAGTTCATCCAATGATATTTTTTTTATTTCGGCCACTTTGGTATAAATTTCTTTAATATCAACCACAGCTTCATCTGTTTCTAGAAAGAATGGATGTTTTGTCTTTTCTATAGCAAAAGCTACTTCTTCAGATTTTAAAACCGCAGCGCCAAACGACAAATAAAAACCTTGATTAATCAGTTGCTCTGCCATTTCATGCTTTTTATTAAAGCCGTGTATAATCATTGGAACGCTAGGTTGTAAACGTTTTTTCAACGCAATCAATTCATCGAAAGCTTTTACACAGTGCAGAATTAATGGCTTTTGCAGTTCTTCTGCCAAGGTAACTTGATCTTCCAGTATTTGCAGCTGGCTTTCCATTGTTTCGCCTTTCAACTTATCCAAGCCACACTCGCCGATCAGCTTTACATTTTTTTGCCGAGCCAAAACGCTTAAATATTTCATGTTTTTAGGCAATTCCTCCAATTTCCCATACCAAGGATGAATACCAATAGAAATAGGTTTGGTCTTAGGCATGGCCAAAAAAGTGCTTTCGGTTAAAGAAAGACTTTGGATGGCAACCACTGCTCGTTCTTGTTTGGCTTGATGGGTATGGATATCTAGAAACATGCTCATTTACTGCAAAGATAAACAAATGAACATTGCAAAAATTTACTCTACAAAAACAGTAGTCTATTCTTGAAAGGTGTATATTTGTAGCACTTATTATTTATCTTAATTTAAAATGATGAAGAGATTTCTGTTTCTTTTGATAGCCATGAGCATTGGTGTGGCAGGTTTTTCGCAAACTCAACCACAAAAAAATGAGAGTGCTGGCGTTAAAATTTATAATCCTACGGCAAATGCCCAAGCAGATATTGATGCTGCAGCAGCGAAAGCCAAAAAAGAAAACAAACATGTTTTTGTACAAGTTGGTGGCAATTGGTGCGTTTGGTGTATCCGTTTTCATAATCTGGTAGAAGAAACTCCTGAATTGAAAAACTATCTAAACAGCAACTTTGAAACTGTCTTGGTAAATTACAGTCCAGAAAACAAAAACGAAGCGGTATTAAAGAAGCTTAAAAATCCAGGTCGCTTTGGATTTCCTGTATTCTTGATCCTAGATGGAAATGGCGAAGTGATACATATACAAAACTCAGGGTATTTGGAAGAGGGAAAGGGTCACAGTGCGAAGTTAATTACAGATTTTTTAAAGAATTGGACCTACAAAGCGGTAAATCCAAGTTTGGCAAAATAAAAAAAGTCCCGAAAGATTATTTCGGGACTTTACTTTTATAAGTCTATTCTATAATCCGTCTCCGTATTTGAAGATATCATTTACAGAAACTGGCAATTTACCCGTCGGCAATAGTTTCTTAGTAAAAACCGAAGCCGCTGCTTTTTGCATAAAATCTTCTTTCTGATAAGCCACTACGATAGATCTCGCCATCTCAATTCCTGGTAGGTTTGCCAAGTTGTAAGGATTAGCAAAGAAAGCCACCATCGCATTTCTAGCGGACAAAGTGGTAATCAAATCTTTCGCATCTTTACCCAACGGAATGTTATTTCCAGGACGAGTTCTAGTATCTACAATAGCTAATACAATTTGGTCATCATCTTTGATTTGTTTGATGATGTTAGCAACCGTAGCTGCGTTCGCACTTCTATCTACGTTAAAAGCAATAGAGTTTTTGTAAGTACCTACAATTTCATTTTGGAAAGTTGTCGCTTGCGCAGTTCCAACATTGATGATTAACGTTCTTTTCTTAGGTGTTAAGCTCGAAATTCCATCACGACTCTTTAGCAAAGTCATACTGGCATCAGCTAATTGTTGCACCAAGGCCTGGCTTTCTGGTCGATTAATATCTTCTACAACATTATTTTCGTCGATCACTGGCTTTACATTTAAACCAGCCCAATACTTAGCAGTTAGCACTTTTTTCACACTTTCATCAATGCGTTCCATGCTGATACGCTGGTCTTTTATCGCCTCTTTAATTTTTTTAACCGCTTGTTTAGTATCGTGAGCCAATTCTAAAATATCATTTCCAGCAATGATTCCCATTACTTCCGCTTCGCCATCTTTATAGAATTTGGTCACCCCTTTCATATCCATCGCATCAGAAATAATTAAGCCTTTAAAGCCTAATTCATTTTTCAGCAAATCGGTAACAATTGGTTTAGATAAAGTTGACGGCAAGTTAGGCGTAGCATCTAACGAAGGAATATTCATATGAGCAATCATCACGCCTGCAGCACCTTTTTTAATCAGTTCTTTAAACGGATAAAGTTCCAAAGTATCTAAACGCTCTTTGGTAAATTTCAGCTGTGGTAGGTCGTAGTGCGAATCTACATCAGTATCACCATGACCTGGAAAATGTTTAATGCTAACTAAAAGCCCACCTTCTTGCATACCTTTTAAATAAGCTGCACTTTTCTCGGCAACGTTGTATTTATTTTCTCCGAACGAACGGAAATTGATTACCGGATTTTTAGCATTGTTGTTTACATCAACATCTGGTGCCAAATTCATTTGTATACCTAGTCTTTTGAAGTCTTTGGCAACTTCCAAACCCATTTTATACAACAATTCTTTGTTTTGTACGGCACCTAATGCCATTTGATAAGGATAAGAAACGGTACTATCTAAACGCATTCCTAATCCCCATTCTCCATCTATAGAAATGATTAGCGGAACTTTAGATTTACTTTGATATTTATTGGTTAAAACCGCTTGCCTAACCGGACCTCCTTGAAAAAATACAACACCGCCTAATTTCTCTCTCTTAATTACTTTACCAACAGAATCTTGATAAGCTTTACTTAAGTTAGTGTGCGCTCTTACAAAGAACAATTGTGCAATTTTGTGCTTGGTGCTCAGTTTATTAAATACAGAATCTACCCAAATTGGTTGCTGCTTTAGCAAATCTAGATAAGATGGCTGTTGAGCATTGGCTTTTCCCATAGCCAAAAGGGAAACGATACCGAATGCGTAAAGAAATTTCTTGTTCATTTTGTGTTGAAAATTTTGGTTGTTCTTCTCTACAATTGCAGTTTATTGCGGAAAATCCTTTAAAGATGCGTAATCAATTCGTTCTTGCCAATTATTTGCCTTACATTTTTATAAAGCATCATAAAAAATACACCATAGGCGATTTTCAAAACAGCATTGTATCAATTTCAATACACTACAGGCGGTTCTAAAGTTCACGAAAAAGCAGTTAAATATTTTTCTCAAACCATTAAAAATCTGCCTCTTACATACTCTAAAAAGGGGTAACACCTCGTCTTGCAAATAATCTACTTTCTTATTTGGCACATTTATTTGAGAGGGCTTATCCAGAATGAAGCTGCTAAAAAAGGCTTCGTCAACATCAAAAAACAAAAAATTAAAGAAATGAAAAAGATACTTATCCTAGCATTAGGTTTGTTCGTTACAGGTCTTACAGCAAACGCTCAATCAACAGACAGTTTCATTAGATTAGGTATTAAAGGTGGTGCTAACTTCTCCAACATTATTAAAGACGATGGCAACAACGATTTCAAAACAAATTACTTAACAGGATTTAATGCCGGTTTAACTTTAGACATCAAATTATTGGAAAACTTAGCCTTTACTCCAGAGCTTTTATACTCTACTAAAGGTTACAAAACAGAGACGGTTTTCGGTAATTTTACTCAAACTACTCACTTTATCGATGTGCCTATTTTAGCAAGCATTAAGTTAGCAGAGGGTTTTAACGTAGTTGCTGGACCACAAGTTTCGTTCTTAATGTCTACCAATAATAAGTTTGAGAATGGATTTGGAACAGCTCAGCAACAAATCGTTGAAGACGAATCTGACCGCTTTAAAAAGGCAATTGTTGCAGGTGTAATTGGCGCTCGTTTTGACTTTAACAACAAAGTTGGAATCTTCGGTCGTTATGCATTGGATTTCCAAAAAACGAATGAGAATGGAGATAGAGTTACTCCAGAATTTAAAAACCAAGTATTCCAAGTAGGTTTGGGACTAAAATTCTAACCGATTGATCGGTTTCAACATAGATCGAAACCCCCATTAAGCGTTCGCTTATCGGGGGTTTTTCTTTTTATTAAAACTAAACTGGAAGTTATGAGGTTATTCTATAAATCTATTTTTAATCACTTAAATTATAAAACGATGAAAAATACAGATCTTCCAAAAAATAATGGCTCGATGCATAAGAATTCGATAGCCGACAGAGCACACTACGATGTAAAACAAGACAAGAAGATGAATGGCATTACCAATGCCGGAGGGCAACGTTCCGATCAAACTTCCAACAAAGACAACGAGCGCAAACGCGGTCAATAATGAAAAAGGCATGGATAACTTCCATGCCTTTTTTTGTAAAGCTCCCTTTACATGTAATTATCTACATCCTATTTTAATATCTTTAAGGAAAATTATCCTTTTTGAAATAGCCATGTTTCCAAAAATGTTATAAAGATGAAGAGAACATCGCTATTCCATATTAAAGCTGAAAATATCATTATCAACATATGAAACTTCAATTCTCTAAACAACCTTTAAAATTGCTCCTAATGCTAGTGGTTTTAGTTGCTTCTGGCTTATTAATGAGCCATTGCAATATTTCCTCTAACAATGCAGACCTTACCGAAAAAAACCTAAAATCTGAAACTATAGTTACTGGTTTAAATATGCCATGGGCGATGGCTTTTTTACCTGATGGAAGAGTTTTGGTAACGGAAAGAGGAGGCAAATTACGTCTCGTAAAGGGCAATCAATTAGACCCACAAGAAGTTGCGGGCATACCAAAAGTTTACTATCGTGGACAGGGTGGTTTGTTAGATGTGGTATTACACCCAAATTACAAAGAGAACGGTTGGATTTACATCAGCTATTCGTCTCCTAAAAAAGAAGGCGAAGCAGGTGAGGATAATGGCGCAAACACGGCTTTGATGCGTGCAAAGTTAGACGGTCATCAATTAACCAATATCGAGCATTTATACAAAGCTAGTCCAAATGTTAGAGGTGGCGTTCACTTTGGAGGAAAAATTTTATTCGATAACAAAGGCTACGTTTTCCTTTCTTTGGGAGAACGCGGACAGAAAGAAAATTCTCAAAACCTGAGCAAAGCACAAGGCAAAATGGTTCGTTTACATGAAGACGGAAAAATTCCTACAGATAATCCTTTTGTGAAAACCAAAGATGCTTTACCTGAGATCTGGAGCTATGGACATAGAAATCCGCAAGGTTTGGTGATACACCCAGCTACAGGAACCATTTGGGCACATGAGCATGGTCCACAGGGTGGAGATGAACTAAATATTGTAGAAAAAGGCAAAAATTACGGCTGGCCTTTAATTACTTACGGTATCGATTATGATAATTCTATCATCTCCGACAAAACCGAAGCACCAGGCTTAGAGCAACCGGTAATTTATTGGAAACCTTCTATCGCTCCATGCGGAATGACTTTCGTTAACAGTCCTAATTTTAAGGATTGGAACGGAGATTTATTGGTGGGTTCATTGAAATTTCAAAACTTGGAGCATTTAATTATCAAAGGAAATAAGGTAGTAAAGAAAGAAATCATTTTTGATAAAATAGGTAGAGTAAGAGATGTAAAGCAAGGACCTGATGGCAATATCTATGTGGTAATAGAAAGCTCTGGTTCTATCGTTAAAATTAGTCCGAAAGCATAGCATGAAATTGTTGACCACCCTAGGTTGCGGAGCGATCTACGCCTTTACCTTTTTTTCTAATGTACAAGAAGATTTGAGCGCAAGTATTTCCAGAGGAAAAGAACTTTACAAAGAAAGCTGTATCACTTGCCATCTAGCCAATGGCGAAGGCGTAAAAGGTACATTTCCTCCTTTGGCAAAAGCTGATTTTTTAACGAAATACCCTGAAAAATCTATCTATGCGGTTAAGTTTGGAATGAGTGGCAAAATAACAGTAAACGGCGTAGCGTATAATAATGCGATGCCTCCATCAGGTTTTGGGGATGATGAAATTGCAGATGTGATGAACTACATCAGGAATTCTTTTGGGAATAAAAATACACAATTGGTTACCGAGAAAATGGTAGCAGCGATAAAAGAGAAATAAGATTCTCTTAAATTATTTTTGAGTTAAGAACTTCAGCTAATGCCAGAAATTTCCAATATTTTTGCGCATACAATGATGGAGCTAGCATAGCTAGGACCAATGAAAAGCCTACTTTCAATAAATGTTGTTTGTTGCTTTTTATAAGGCATAGAAATAGTCTTGAGGAAGCGCATGCCACTGCTCCTTATCGAATAAATAAGCACACGTAAAAAGCTCAATGGCTTTTTATTGCACTACGGAAATCTTTGCAGATTTCATTTCTGAAATTTAAACTTGTTCTGTCCTTTGCTATCGCCTGTAATTAAGGCTCTGCTTTAGAGAAATTTAAACCAATTGATGAGATTTTAGACTTTCTAAATATCGCTTCCTTTGGAATAATAATTTTTGAGATTGAGTAGTTTTTGTCTTCATAAAATTAGTTATAGATGGTCTGTTTTCGGCTTATTTATTCAATCAACCCTTATATTAAAAATACGCAATCTTTCTAGCATTGTCAGTCATTTTCCAACTCCTTTTAGAAGTACTTATAGGCTTTTCACCCCTTTTCATAGCCATAACATCAGAAAATTTAAAGCTTAAGGGAAACTATTAGTTTATCCTTTTGCGAAGGTAAATTTTAAGATCAAAAAAAAAATTTACATAGGCTTTAGGCCTATGTAAATTCCTCTTTTCGATTTTACCCAAATTAATAGGTCAACACAACATCATCTATATTCGCTCTCATTCTGTTATTTGTGCTTCTAAGGAAAGACTGGTTAACAATCTTCACTCTCACATTTTCTGTTGGCCCAGCATTTACCGTATACTCCATTTCTGTGAAGCTACCTTTAAGTCCAACTTTAGTTCCTAGTGATGTCCAGGTTACTCCGGCGTCTTTAGAAATCAATGCTTCTACCGCATAGTCTTTTCCATCACCGTCTCCTTCGCCAAGCTTGGTGCCACCAAATAAAAATTTGATAGATTTCAGTCCCTTCACATCAAATAGCGAGTAGATATGGCCACCACCAGTGTTCTTTCCCCTTAAACGTACGGATCCTACACCATTTCTCAGGTCATTTACTTCAACAGGACCTAGTACAGAAGCATCATTAAACACCCAACTACCAGAAGCAAGATTAGTAAAAGTTTGATCCCCAGAAGCATAAGAAGCTGGGCCTCCCATTTCAAAATCTTCTACGATGGTCTTTATTGTTGGAACTGCATATTTAACGATGTCACTACCCGTTCTAATTCTAATTTGAAGGTTGTTTTTGAATTTGGTAAGGTATCCCGTTACCGATAAGGCACTATCTGGAACCGTGTAGTTTAAGCGTTTACTAACGTGAAGTTGAATCGTATTACTCGTTAAGGAATCTTTAAAAACAAAGGTAGAATCATCTATTGTAGCAGTTTTTTTAAGGCTCTTTAACTTAACTAATGTAGATGACCAATCAGCATAATTGGTCGTAGCCAGTGCAATAGTTGTTTCTCTGGGAGTAAGTGTAGCCGCAGAAATTCTATTTGCGAAAATAAGGGGCACATTCCTCAAAACGTAGTCTCCATCTACAATTTGTAGATTTTGTTTAGCCAAGTAAACATTCAGAAAATCTCCTGATTTGAAACTATGTGGCACATCAAAACGAATCCTAATACTTTTATTGATCACTGAATCTTGGAGGATAACTGTGTAACTATCTTCTTGAGACACGTTTGAAATCACCTGTCCTGCAACTGTGTAGCCATCCGGAACTACTTTGCTCTCCGTAGAAGTTAAAGATAATAGCGAGCGCAAGGTGCCTATATCTGTAGCTTGTTTAGGCGCTGAGAATGTAGGTTTTTCTTCTTTACAGGAAGAAATACTAATGATGGTCAAAAGGCAAAAAGCCAATAATTTGATATATTTTTTCTCATAACTTATATTTTTAAATTTTGATTATGGGTCTAAGGGATCTGTTGAATCCATGTAAAGGGATGGAAGAACAGGGATGTATTCTAAATCGATTTCTGAGGTTTTTTTAAGCGAAAAAAAAGGCACATGGCCAATTTCACGGATGCACCTATCCACGAACAAAGGGTCGGCAATTTTTGCGGCTTGTTTTTTATCAGTAGTGATCAATATTTTTTTGCCTATTGGAAAACCATATCTGTATACAATTCTGTTTGCATTACGGAGATTGGTTGTGGTATGTCTGGCATGAGGTTCCATGATGATAGCTTTCTCTGGGATGTTGTAAAGCGTCATTAATTCCTTTTTCATCTCTATAGCCTCGTTATAAGGCGTTTGAAAAGGGTGCACATTACCTCCTGATATCATAATAAAAGGAGCCAAACCACTATTATATCTTTCGACAGATGATTTTAATCGCTTCTTAGCATTTTCGCTAAGCCTCTCATTTGCTTTCGGTCCATTACCGGGCACTAAAATCACAGCATACTCATAGTCCTTCCATTTGGTACGCTGTAGCTGTTCAAATGCTTTCTTATTTTCGCCAGCTTCCATAGGTTCATATCTAGCAGCCTCGTCTCGTTTGTTAATCTTTAAAAGATGCATAGCCATGCGCAAGGAAGGTTCAAAAAACAGTTCGCTTTTATCGCCCTCCTTAGCAATACCTGTTTTCTCATAAAGCTGTGCTACCAAATTCTTATAATTTTCAGATTTGATATCATAACTGGCAGAATCTATCTCGCTAAATTTACCTTTAAGTCCGAAACCATAAACCTTGTATATATGATTTAAACCGTACAAAGCCTGTTCTACAACACTCACAAGAAGTACGCTGTCTTCCTCTCCATCAAAACGATTAAAATATTGGGATGGCCTTAAATGATTGCTGATCAAACTTTTGAAGGAATCTCTGTTTTTCGAAAAAACATCTCCTAATGAACTCTTTACCTGCTCGATATCTCGGGCAGAAAACATGATATCTTTTAGGTAAGACAAGCTCTTTGATTCCTTGATATCTTTGCTAAGCAGTCTGTTCTTCTCTACAACAAACTGATTAAATGCACTCGATTTCAGGAGGATATTTTTGATATCCTCCTGTTGCTGAAAAAGTGTTAAAATATAAAAGTTTTTATCTTGAACTAGGTTTCCGCTGGATATAAAACGATAGTCTTTCTTGACAGCTTGTGAAAATACGCTTGTCGTGATCAGCAAAAATATGAGTAATACGAACAGTAACTTTTTCATATCAGTAGTTTGGATTTTGAGGGAAACTTTGTGCATTGTTCATAATCTGTACCTCAGTTAAAGGAATTGGATACAAAAACTGCCAGTTTTGAATGGTTAAGCCTACCTTCTTCATTGCCTCGATAGCAGTATTAGTCCTGATAAGGTCAAACCATCTGCTCCATTCTAAAGGAAGCTCCAATCTGCGTTCTTGATAAACAGCATCTCTAAAAGACACCTTATCGGCTAATAATGCTCCGGTAAAAAGAGAGGTATTGGCTCTAAAACGAATTAGATTCAAAGCTTCCATAGCACTGCCATTAGCTTCATAATTTTGCTCATTAAGAGCTTCAGCATACATTAGCAACACATCTGCATATCGCAAAATTGGAAAGTCATTACCTACATTATTCGTATTTAGATCAAAGGTGTCGTAGTATTTTTTTACTGGGTTTCGCGTATTAGATGATAGGGTATTTAGTAAATCTCTACGAGTATCCGTTGCAGCATAGCCACTTAGAAGCGCAGCATCCAGAACCGGTCCATCAAAATAGGTAGGTATAGCACGTCCTTCACCAACTACAGATTTATTAAATCGTACTGCAAAAATGATTTCGTTGTTCATTTTGTTATCTGTAGCAAATACACTAGATACGTTATCTAGAAGAATATAAGTTTTACTATCTATTACCTCTTTTAATACGGTAGAGGCTAAAGCATATTTTTGTTGTGTTAAATAAACTTTACCCAAAAGACTTTTTGCTGCACCTCTTGTCGCTCTCCCTAAATTATCACCTGTAAAAGTAGCAGGCAGATTTTCGGCAGCAACCTTTAGATCATCCTCGATAGCTTTATAAACCTCACTCTTGTTATTTCTAATCACTTTGTAAGATTCTTCTGGAGAAATGGGAGAAAGAACAAGCGGAATATCTCCCCAAAACCTAACTGCATTAAAATAGTTTAGGGCCCTTATAAATCGAAGTTCACTTTCGTATTGTGACTTTAGTGCACTATTAGCAACCACATCTATTTTCGAAAGCGCAGCATTGCAACGGTAGATTGTGTTATAAATGCTTCTCCAAGATTCTAAGAATACAATGTTGTCCGAATTCGCTAAAAAACGGTCAACATTGTAATCTCGACCAGCATTGCCGCCAGAGTTGTTATCCGAAATATTATCGGAACGCGTTTCCATCATGGTAATAAAGTGACCACGGTATTGGCTTCCGCTTTGCAAACTTGCATAACAACCACTTAAGGCATTTTTGATATCATCTGAGGTTTTGTAAAATGAGGCAGAGGTAGGGTCAGATTGAGGTACGATATCTAAAAATTTCTTGCAAGAGCATAAGCTGATCATCAGCAAAAAGCATATTAAAAGCTTAATTTTCGAGTATTTTTTCATAGGATTAAAAATCAAGGTTGAAACCGATATTAAAAGATTTGGCAATTGGATAGGTACCATAGTCTACACCTGGCGTTAAAGGATTATCTCGACTACTTACTTCAGGATTGTATCCACTATATTTAGTGAACGTAAATGGATTTTGTAAGGCAACGTATACACGAAGTTTGCTAACGCTGATGCTTTTCAATAATTCTTTAGGAAGAGTTGCACCCAAGGTAATGCTTCTGATTCTTAGGTATGATCCATCCTCTATATGTGCGGTAGATATCTGCCCATTTAAGCCTTTTGCCGTACGATTCGCACGTATGGTTTTTCCATCTCCATAATCCACTTCAGATTGCCATCTATTAATTGCATCTGCCATATTATTGGTATTTCCTTCCATGTTGTTGATGTATCTTTTGTAGATATTGGCAACCTTATTGCCATAAATACCTTGAAGGCTAGCTCCAAAATCGAACATACCATGGGTAAGGTTAACAGAATAGCCATAGGTAAATTGGGGTTGATAATTTCCAGTAACAGCTTTGTCGTTACCATCAATTACGTTGTTCCCATCCATATCATTAAACTTGTAATCACCAGGCCTTGCTCCTGGCACTTTAGGTAGAGAGTTATTTACGTCGTCCCAACTACGATAAATACCATTGGTTTCGAGGGTATAATAAGAAGCTATCGGCTGACCAACTCTTGTTACAAAGAAGATAACGTTATCACTACTTGAAATTATTTCTGGAAGCCCGCCCAAGTCTACAACCTTATTTCTGTTGAAAGAAATATTAGCACTATGGTTCATGCGTAATTTTCCTAAATCGTGGTTGGTGTTTAAGGTAAATTCTAATCCTTTATTATTTACTTTTCCAACATTTCTTAACGCGGTATTAAAACCAGAAGTTGCAGGAACAGGTAGCTCCAAAAGAAGATTAGAAGTATTGCTGTTGTAGGCGTCAACCTGTAGTGTAAGCTTATCATTGAAAAAGCCTATATCAGCACCAAGGTTAAACATTGCATTTGTTTCCCATTTCAAATCTTTGTTACCAGCAGTAGTTGGCACATAACCTGGAGCGAGAATTCCGTTTCCAGTTCCGAAAATATAATTGTCTCTACCGATTAGGGAAAGATGACCATAATTGCCAATACCGAAATTTCCAGTTACACCGTAACTGCCTCTTATTTTTAATGAACTGACGGCTTTTTGTTTAGTGAAGAAGCTTTCCTGATCTATGTTCCAGCCAACAGATGCTGATGGGAAATAGCCCCACCGAGTGTTTGTTCCAAAACGAGAAGATCCATCGGCCCTAAGCGCTGCAGAAAAAAGATACTTCCCTTTGTAGTTATATTGCAAACGAGCTAAACCAGATAACAGAGACCACTCTTGAACGATAGAACTCCAATCGGTAATCGTAGTAGCATAATTTAAGGTTTGTACCAAGTCATTCTGATAGCCTGTTCCTGAAATCAAATTGGTTGCAGAGTGCTCTGCTTGTGCTGTAAAACCACCTAATAGATTAAATGAGTGGCCATCTATGTTTTTCTTATAAGTAACGGTATTTTCAGAAACCCAGTTTGTGTTTCGTTTGGTTCTAGAGGTTCCAGTAGGTATTGATGGCACTGTTCTCGTAACATCGCTTGGTAAAGTAGATGGCCTAAATAAACTTCTTTGCCAATCTTTGATATTTGCACCAAATGAAGACTTTAAATGAAGTCCTTCTGCCAATTTTAGCTCAGCAAATACATTACCTACCAATCTAATCTCATTCATCTTGTCACTTTTTAAGTTAGCCAATGCTACAGGATTGATAGCCTGTGCTCTTGAATAGCCCCAGCTGTACTGATCGAAATTATAAGAGCCATCGGCATTATAAACCGGCATCGTTGGTGACATCGCCAAGGCAGTTGATACAATATTTTCATCGTTGAATCTACCTTCTGTTGGCACCCAATTGTAAATTGAATTGGTAATGTTTATGGAAGTCCCGAATTTAAACCTATCGTAGGTTCCATCTAAATTCACCCTTCCATTATATTTCTTAAATCCGCTTCCAATTACAGTTCCTCTTTGGTCTGCAAAATTACCTGACACGTAATATTTAATATTTTCAGAACCTCCTCTTAGAGACATCGAATGGCTTTGGATAGGTGCTTGCCTAAGTACCTGATCTTGCCAATCTGTGTTTACCAGCCCTTCTTCACCATTAAGATAAGGCAATAGATCTGTTGGTATAAAAGCCGCAGTGTTATTACCAATTTTACTTCTCCTAACATCATTTCCATCAAGAACACTTCCAGTTTTATTCTGATCGGCCAATAAATCTAGATAAGTATTATTTCTAGCATCATAAACCAATTTGGCAAAACCATAGGCATCTAGCATTTCAATTTTTTTGCTCACCTCTTGAAATCCAGCAAACCCGTTATAGCTAAAAACTGCTTTACCTTTATTCCCTCTTTTGGTAGTGATCATTACCACACCATTAGATCCCCTCGAACCATAGATTGCCGCAGCAGATGCATCCTTTAATACTTCGATAGAAGCCACGTCATTGAGGTTAAGGTCGTTTAATGAGTTTACCCTTTTACCTGTTCCATTATCGTCTTGGTCGGACATCGGTATTCCATCTATAACATACAAAGGGCTGCTACCTGCAGTAATTGTACTAGTTCCACGTACTTTAATAGCAATTCCACTTCCTGGCGCACCGCTTTGCTCTAGCACCTGTACACCTGCCATTTTTCCTGTCATGGCTTTATCTAAACCTACACTTGGAAAGTTATTGATATCGGCTTCTTTTAATGAAGCTATGGACGTAGTAATGTCTTTCTTATTTTGAGTACCATAGCCCACTACCAGCACTTCGTTTAATTGCTCATTTTCGTCTTCTAGTCTAATGAGGATAGAATTACTCTCTCCAGATTTCGCTAAGATGTTATTATGGATATATTTTTTGTACCCTACGTAAGAAAAAATCAAATTATACTTAGTGCCATTTTTCAAATTCTTTAAATTAAAAAAGCCCTTTTCATCTGAGACTGTCGTAATTGGCTTGCTATCTTCTTCAGATGTAGCAACTACAGTAACGCCCGAAAGAAATTTACCTTTTTTGTCGGTCACTGTACCACTAATCTGAAGGTTGCTCTGTTGGGCCATAACACTACTACTAAACAGGATTAGTAAGCAGATGACCCAATTCTTAATAATAGATGGGTATTGATGTTTCATAAATAAATTGTTTTGTTTTTTTAAAATTTTAGGCATAAGGGTAACTTGTCGCTTTATCGCAACTACTATAAATATTGATATGTCATTCTGATTATTTTTTTTGAATAGTGATTTTAGATTTGTTTTCCATAAAAGTTAGATTGTTCATTTCGCACACCACAGACAGAATATTTAATAAATCTTCTGAACGTTTAAAAGTACCGGTAAATAACATGCTGTCTATTTCTTTCGCATCGAATTCAATTTGTTTGTTATAGTTTTTGGAAAGTGTGCTAAATACGTTTGTTAGGCTAGTTTGATTAAAAGCCATGGTAGCATCTGATGGATACCCTGTTTTTATTGGCTTAACGAGCCCCATCGCATTTTTACGCTTAGTAATGATTCCTGAGCTTCTATTAACCGTTAAACCTTCGCCAGGCAGCAAATAAGTATCTTTTAAGTTATTACCTTTTAGATCTTGTGATCGCACTACCACTTTGCCACTTTTCAGGAGAACATTAACCAGGTTTTGCTCCCAAGCATCAACTGTAAATATAGTGCCTAAAGCAATAGTATGCACATTGTTTGCACTTACTGTAAAAGGATGCTCTTTATCTTTTTGAACAATGAATTCGGCTTTACCCTTTAGATTTATATTTCTATATCTATTCCCATAATCTGGATTGTGATCAAAAGAACTCTTCGGATATAGCATAACAATTGAGCCGTCGGGGAGAGAAATATTTAAGATATGCTTTGCTGTGTTGGAATAATTGTTCTTAGTGGTTGTGAGCGCTACTGATTCGTCTTTTTGATGGTCCGCCTTTTTATTTGAATAGAAGATGGCTACAGAAATAGAAAGTACTACTGCAATACTTGCTGCCCATTTTAACATTTGGAAATTTCTTCTCTCAAAAACGGCAGGCATTTGAACAGCCACAGCCATTTTGTGATGCAGGTTTTTTAAAATCATTTCAGCTCTCGCTCTTTCAATTTTAGTTGTTGTAACTTTTGTAGTTAACATTTGTTCATATTCTGTCCTTAGCTCTTGTTCCAAAACTTGACTTTCTTTTTCAAGTCTATCGTGAAGCCCTAGTAACTGCTCCTTGTTTAGTTGTGCTTTCCAGAATTTGACTACTAAATTTCTCATGCTTACTTACAATTATTAATACTACAGTGATTGAAAAAGGGGGTGCTTCTTTATGTTATTAAACCGTTAACATATCGTTAATTTAGAGAAAGTGTATAGCGTGATTTCGCTAACGTACCGCTGACCGAGAATAGCCGAAGAAAAAGACCACGACTTATAAGCGTTGACATACTCATGAGATTTATATTTTGGTTACTATAAATACTCTACTAAATTGAAAAGGGGGTATGGCTGATTTGATTTTTTTAGAGAAACTAGATATTTGCCATGATGAAGAGCAAAGAAAGCTTAGTTGCATTACTTAAACTATCTTTAGTTGCAACGTAATCCTTTATAATTTTCTTCGCTTCTTTTAGATAAGATTTTACAGATTCTTTAGAAAGCCCTAATATATTCGCAGTTTCTTCCTGAGATTTCCCTTCAAGTTTGCATAGTTTAAAAACTTTTTGCCTCTGTGGAGAAAGTTGATTTACCGCTTCTTCCAACACTCTCAACTGATCTTCTACTAGAATTTTGTCCGTAAAAATATCATCAGCAATAGAAACATAGTTGTCGTAATTTTCTACAAAATCAATGGCATCTTTTACTTTCTTTTTTAAATAGGAAAGTGATTTGTTATAGCTAACCACAAAGAGCCATCCAGCGGGAGACTTTTCATCGTCTATTTTTTGGCGGTTTTCCCACAGGGAGAAGAACACATCTTGCAAGATATCTTCTGCCGCAGTATCCGATTTTACCAGCTTAAAAATATTAGCATACACAACTTGATGATATTTATGATAAATATCATCGAAAATTGCTCTATCTTTTGACAAGTCTTCTCTAAACAACCCACTCATAGGTATATGATAATGTTGTTGGTGATTTTATTTGAGTAAAACTAGTACACTATTTTTAATTCAATATTAACAAATAGCCACCACTATTAGTATTTTTAAAACCTGTGGTTGTAAGATGCTTTGTAGTCCATCTCTAATCCCAAGAAGTAACTTATAAAAGCGTTACAATTCGATATCAATTGAATTGCCATCAACGGCTTAATCGAACCTAAAACATTAAGTATCGTTATTAACAAATTCATGAGCCTTTTTTGAGGTCTTTCAAAAAAGGCTCAATTCATAAGCTGAAAGTTTTATAAAATTCTTTCGTATTATTTTATGTCCTACTTCTGCTCTTGGTTTGCTCCTCTCAAATTATATTCTCTCGGAGTTGCTACACCCTTTAAATGTTTCACAAAGTAATCCCAACGGCGACGCATCATGTACGGATTATAAGCACCAAACCCGTGCGAGCTATGCGGGAAAAGTACCAAATCATAATCCTTATTGGCTTTATTTAACGCATCAATTACTAGATAAACATTATAAGGAGGCACATTATTGTCCATCATTCCGTGGGCTAACATGAGTTTTCCCTTTAGGTTTTTAGCATGAGTTTGGTTGGCTTGCGCTTCATAATCTGAGTTTTCTAACAGGCCATTATAGCGTTCGCCCCAATCATCCTCATAGTTTCTATTGTCATGATTTCCAGCCTGAGATACTCCTACCTTAAAGAACTCTGGATAACGAAACAACGCTGCAGCGGTCGCAAAGCCACCACCCGAATGCCCCCAAATTCCTACCTTATCAATATCTATTGGATATTTCTCTGATAGCTGTTTAATTGCGGTTATTTGGTCCGGCAAAGTATTTTCGCCCATATTACCATAGTTCATGTCATGGTAACTTTTTGATCGCATAGGGTTGCTCGTTCCCTCTATTAGCACAACGATGAAACCTAGTTCTGCCAAAGCTTGGTGATCAGACCTAAACGCAGAAAATGACCAATTCCCCACACTTCCACCCTGTGGCCCAGGATAAATATAATCCACAACTGGATATTTTTTTCCGGCTTTCATTTGAGTTGGCGTGAAAACCAAGCCATAAATATCCGTTTTACCGTCTGCCGCTAAAAGCTTAACTACATCTGGCGCTTTCCAGCCCTTAGCTTGTAATCTAGAAATATCTGTTCTGCCTAACTCTTCGATCTTTTTCCCATTAATATCCCTTAAAACTGTAATGCTAGGTACATTTGGTTGTGAGTATGTATCCACCATATATTTAAAGTCTGGAGAAAAAGACACTTGGTGGTTACACAAATCTGGTGTTAACAGCGCAAGACCTTTTCCATCAAAGCCTATTTTATATAAGTAAGAAAAGTATGGATTTCCTTGCTCGCGACCATATCCAGTAAAATAAAGCGTTCTGTTTTTTTCATCAACCTTCAATAATCTACCCACCAGCCAATTTCCTTTGGTAATTTGATTTTTCACCTTGCCTGTTTTGGCATCATACAAGTACAAATGCCCCCAATTATCACGCTCAGAGTACCACAAAATTTCATCAGTTTTAGGTAAATACCGCCAATTAATAGATCTAACTCCCGATTCGAAGTGTGTTTTAACGGTTTCTGTAAATACCTCTCTAACTGCACCAGTGGTTGCATTGGCAATTTGCAGTTTAGAAACTTTGTGGTCACGAGACGTTGACAAAAATGCAAACTCACTTCCATCAGCGTTCCAATCTACATCAGCCAATTGACCACCGTCTTTAATATCATCACTTAACGAACTTCTGTGCTCATCCAGAGGAATTTGCAAACTCACCACCTTCGCATTTTCCACATCAATAACCACTCTACGAAGTTTAGCAATCTCTTTGTCCCCTGGCAACGGATATTTCCAAGCTTTTAAAGTTGGCGAACCTACATTGGTCGTCACCAAGTACATATCTTTCAAATGACGCTCGTCTTGCTGGTAAGTGGCTATCTTTTTAGAATCTGCCGACCATTTGACAATCGCTCTTGCACTATTTGTCCAGCCTGCGTTATCGGTAGCATAACCATAATCTTTCACACCATCAAAGGTGAGTTGCATCTCCTTTTTAGATACGATGTCTTTTACCCAAAGATTCCAATCTTTAATAAAAACAGCCTTTTTACCGTCTGGCGATACAGTTTCTATGGTACCGCTCATCATTCTACCTCTTACTGGTTCAGTTTTGTTTGTTTTGCTTTCTGTTAGGGCATTCGTCTTGATATCGTAACTCCACGATTGCCCCTCTGCATAAAATGCAACGGTTAACGCATGAGTACTATAGACCAATGTTTGAAAAGGTAGTTTGGTAGCTTCCTGTGTTTTATTGGTTGCCTTGCTTAACTCTACCGCCAATTGTTGATGATTAAAAAGAGGTTGTTTGGTTTTCTTTGCGGGATTTACCAATAGGAATTGGTTTCCTTTATCAGTTTTACTTAAATACCAAAATTGTGTACCAACCCAGAAAGGCATACCCGCACCCTCATCTACAAATGGTTCGATGTGATAGCCTAGAAATTGTTCTGCCCTTGCATAATCTTGCTCGGTTAGTGGTTCATTTTGAGCCTTCAAGGTAAAAAAAGTTAAAATAGTACCAATGGTTAGTAATTGTTTCTTCATTTTGAAATACAAATAATTAAACTAAAATAGGATGCTTAATTCATTTGTAAATTAAGGTATTGATAATAATACAAAACGAAGAAGCTGGCGCTATTTTTAGCGCTTAAAATTGCTTTGGTTTCTGTTTTTTAGCAGCAAGTTCAGCCACTTCAGTAATTCTTTTTTCGCGGGTTTCTGTTTTTTTAGCAAAGGCGATCCATTGTAATATCATTTTCCTCACCGATTTGCTAAGGCTTAGGAAAAAATCTTTTGACCCAATATTTCTTGCAAAAGCAGCTTCCAAATCTGGAGAAATTGTAAGCTCTTCAACCTCATCTAACAAAGTCCAAGAGCCGTTTTGCTTGGCTATTTCTATACTTTTAAGTCCCGCTTCGGTCATTAAACCATCAGCAATCAAGCGCTCTATTTTTTCTTTATTGATTTTAGACCAGCCACTCTTAGGTTTGCGTTTACAAAGAAATTGTACAAAACTTTCATCATCAATGGATTTGCGCATGCCATCTATCCAACCAAAACAAAGGGCTTCATCTACCGTTTCGCTCCAAGCAATGGTCTCTTTATTTGCTGATTTTTTATACGCCAACAACCAAACTGCTTCTTCAGAAGCATGATTTTCTATTAGCCATTGCCGCCATTCTTGTTGATTTTTAGGAGATATGGTAGGGATGTCTTCTTTCATTAATCTAATATACCATCAAATAAGTAAGGACATAAAAAAAGTTTTTGAGGAATCTCAAAAACTTAACTGCGGAGAGGGAGGGATTTGTGAAACTCAAATAAATAACTGAATTACAAAAACTTATAAAACAAAAAAAATAACAGACAACGATTAAGACACTATTTGTCTTTTGAAACGACATCCCCATTTTTAAGCAGATTAGGCTTAAAAATTTTGTTTTCAATTTTCTGGTTATTAATATAATAAGATTTGACTAATAGCTTAATGTCCTTTGAAAAAATAAGTAAAGTCCATAAGAAAGTTCCAACACCAAGTAAGATCAATATTTTCCAGATGTACGTTCTTAATTTCTCATAAATATCGCCTTGACGAATCAACAACATCAAGAATACAAAAAAGCCTAAAGAAACAGCCAAACAAACAACAAATAAGGATGCTTGGTATGCATTCTTTATAAATTGAAAGTTCGCTACTGAACTTAATACGAAAGTCACAATAGTGGTAAATATAGCGATGGTTTCCATGGACTTCATCTCCTTGTCCACCAACTCTTTTTTCAAAGTTATTACCTCTTCTTTCATTTTACTCAGAGAACTTAATTCATCTTCTACGTTTTCTATAATTTTTAAGGAGCTTTCAACGTTGCCAATTCTTTCATTAAATTCATCAAACTCATTGATATAATTAGTCTTATTTAATGGTAACACGAAAGATGAGGCTAGAAATATTTTATCAATTTCTGAGTTGCCAGCCTTCACTAGGCATTCTTTGAATGGAAGATGGAAAACATAATTATAATTTCTCTCCGACCATTTAATATTTCTCTTGTAATCCTTCATTATCTCCTTGCACTTAGAAATAATTGATCGCAATTCTGTCAAGTCCTTTAATACTTTCTTTTCGCTAAATTTATTTTCCAAAGATTTTGCAAGAAAACTAATTACTTTATTCTGCGGAAAGAAATTTCTAATACCCGTTGTTGCTTGGACATCTATAATGAAATCGTAATGTTCTATAAGTTTTTCATACCCTCCATTCTCCTCAACTAATGACAGCTCATTGTTTAATGCATAATTAACTAAAATTGAGTATACAAACTTATCATAAGCATTGCTAGAGTCTTTAGATATTTCACACCTTCTAACAATTTCTAGTCTTATTTTCTTTAGGTTACTAAGGTTTTTAGATACATCTTTATAATACTTTATTAATCTATGAAGTTGAAGAATTGAAAGGCTTTCAAGGCTTCGGTTTTTTAATTCATTAAAGTCAGAATAACTTCCTTGCTTCCATTCAGAGTCAAATTGATAGTGCGACTTAATTATATCAATCCATTCCTTAAATGGATTTGTAATCAGATCATTTACATCTAATTCTTGTTCAATATTGTTTTTTATATGGTGAATTGGAAAGCTGCTTATATCTTTCTTTCGTAAAATCCACTTACATAATAAATAGTCATTTTTTTCTTTTAGCAAAAGAGAAAACTTATAACCACCCAGTTTTTTAGGTTTTAACAAATCTCTAGAGTAACCTAATAAATCTCTGTAAACCCTAATGTCAGGCGTTTGAAAGTGGTCGATACGGCTTATCATTAAATTAGCTTGGACAAAAGCTAACGACTTGTAAGATTCTTTATCGAATTCTTCATTTTCCAGCGCATCTGACAGCTCCTCATTATTATGACTTATATAGTCTACACTAGATAATTTTAATTTAACCGACACCCAAACGGTAAAATCTAAATACATGTTTATAGCAACCTTAAGGCATTCAATGTAATTTCGATTTAAAACCGATTGTAATTTTTCCTGTAGTTCAGCCGCTTCTGGCAATGGCTGCGGTATATTGGCTAGTCTCTCTTTTATACCGTTAAGTATTTCTTGAAAATTATCGGCACTAACATATTCCCCTGTTAGAATTGAGATATTAATATTATCAAAAAAACTTTCCTTCGATATTTTGATAAGTTCCAAAAAACTATTGTAATCTTCCTCTTTTGTTTCTTCTACGACTTCTTCTAGATTGAATTTCTTATACCATTCTTCAGGAAAATTTTCTGAAATAGAAGAGAGCAATTTTTCAGATGGAGTAGCCATGTATTTAGAATGGATTTAGTTTGAACAACTTATCCTCTGACTTGATAACTTCTGCTGGGATCTGGTTACTTAAAACACCTGCCCTTTGCGCCATCTTATAATATTTTTGCCAAGAGTACCACGCATGACTTAAGTTTACTAAATCAAAAGGAGGAAACTTGACCAGTAATTTATTTTGAGACTTCAGATAATCTAGTGAAAGATCTATTTCTTTTTTTATGTTCTCGTCTAAATTATCAAATATAGAAAAATCAGCGTCTTGCTTAACCTTTACACAACTGTTACTAATCGTATAAACATTCAATTCTCCATTTCTTTGTTTAATCTGTTTATAAACGGAACTTTCAACATGGCCATACGGCATAGCATAAAAATCGTCAAAAACTTCCTCCAATAAAATACTTTTTTTCTCAAGTTCGGAAGTTGCTGCTGAAACAAAGAAAAGAAGTTTTAAAGATTTAAGGACACTAAAGTTATTGGCAGACTCCTCTTCTCCTAATTCAGTGTACCAATCAATTAAGCCCTTAATAATATATTCAAAGTAAATAAGTTTATCTTCTGGCTGCATTTTGGTGAGATTAATCCCTTGTAAGATAGTTTAATAAACAATATCGATTCAGAAAAGTTATTCACAAATTCAAAAAGTATATTTGTTACAAACGCAAATATACTAATTTATTTAGCAATTAAGCCCCGCTGTAAATCTCTGAATACATTGACATACAATAGTCGTAATTGCAACTCATTGATTAAATATACATATAAGACTGTGGAGGAACTGCGTTAAAGGCATCTTTAATACTTAACGGCTCACTGTACTTTATAGTATTCTTAATTTTAATAGCATGAGCAATATCTCTATCTGCAAAATATTCGTCAAAAAAATCCTTTGTAATTCCAGAATATTTTTTTGTTAAATTCCAGATGCTATCTGGATCAAAACTCAGTATTGTATCTATTTCAAATTCGCCGATTACTTGTTGTACTGGAGATGAAGCGTAAACTACAACGGTTTTAATATTCGGCTTTTTAAATATCACTTTTCTAAATTCAAATTTCTTTGTTCCTTCAAAAATTTTAAAGGCATATTCTGGTTTAATTGATAGTAATACTTTCATTTTTTGTAGGAATATTTTGCAATGTTAATCAAATCTTCTCTTTTAATGGCACGAAATCCTCTAGGCATATCATTAATCTCTGGAATAACCCCTACTTCATTTAGCCATCTTAAATTTGGCCGCTTCGGCAATGAATGAGCATAAATAAAGTTTACTATAAAAGGTCTTCTAATTAAATGAACAGGTTTATTAAATGGGTTATGATTCCAGTGCTCTTTCAATTGCGCATCGGTAAAAACACTTCGTTTTCTACACAATAATAAAAACGTCTCTTCATCTGGAATGTTATCAATAACAGATTCAACAATACCAATAGTTGTTACCACTCCAGTATTTATAGCATTTCCAGGTATTCCAGTTCTATAAAAAACAATTATATCTCCTGACACCAAATTGCGTTCTTGCGATCTAGAAATATAAACTTTACTAAGTGCATTTCTATAAGGCTCACTTTCGATAAAATCCTTTGGTGATTCCGTTTTCAGTATAGAGTCTGGGAAAAGTTCTGTATGATACGCTGGGTATATTGGAACAATAAAAATATTAGACTTCTTAGAGAGAAATGGTGTTGTAAACTTAGGATTTTTTATGTTTGCTGGCAATGACTTATCGAATGATCTAGTATATACATTCTCTCTACCATTTACAGTTTCTTTCACACCATGAAATACAAACCCCCAGTCTTCTAAAAGATTAATTAGCAGCCGCTGTTCTTCTCGCTTGTCAAAGATGGTTACGTAAATTTCACTGACCTTCTGTGCCAACGCATTATCAAAAACAATCTTTAAAAACCTTTCGCCTAATTTAAAACCATTTGCAGTAACTTTAAAAGTTCCAATTTTTAATCTTTTCTTTTTGGGAAGAGCGGGATTCATATCTGAATAATTTTCATCTTCCCCTTCAACTTTAAGAAACAGAAATGCACTTAAAACATCATCTTGATAACATACGTATGCTAGTTCATCTGACTTGTTTGCAAACCATTTATCGAAACCTTGGTAGTCACCTCTAAAGCTATCAAAAAAAGCATCTTTTATGTCTGTTTCTCCAAAATAAAGCCTTTTTACCGCTAGCACTTTGTAATCCACTAATTCTGGATTTTCTGCGGTAACTTTTTCCAAGAAAGAGTTAATCTTAAACACTCTATCGCTAATCCCTAAAAGATTTGCCTTTTTATGTATTTTCTTGTCTTCAGATATTAAACAATCGACTCTGCCCTTAAATACTTCATTTAAGATTTTAGAGTCATTTACATCATTTTCATTATTGTCTACACTGTCACAAACATTTTTTATATCGTCTTCATAAGGCGCAACAGTCTTTAGTAAATGATAGTTAGCGATCTTAATATTAATAGTTTTAACTATATCCCTGTCTTTATGGGTATTAAGTTCTTCTACTGTAAGTGGGTGAATACATTTTATAGCTTTAATTTTGTCGAGCCAATTAAAGAGTATCCCTATATCATTGATATAAATTTTTGCAGCCTCACGATGAATTATAATGTTTGTATCTAAAAGAACTCTCATAAGTTATCGCATTAAAGAGGTTATTCCATCCTTGAATTTTTTCAAACCGTCTCTGTTGCCAACTATGAGGTTTTTTCCCAGTTCATTAGATAAAAAACTGGCGTATTCGACTTCTTGATTTTGCATCGACAATAAAAAATCAGCATCATAAGGCCTTTGATCTCTTTCCTCCAGGCCTTTTTGTATTTCAGTCACATTTCCAGTTACTAGGCAAAAAAGTCGTGGATTTATAGCGCTAAATAATGACAAAGGGACATTTGAGGCAATGCCTTCGGCATTCAATAAACAGTAATGCCCATCTAAAATGTAATTGCCATCGACTTCAACGTTTTCAATTAGCCCATTTATTAATCGATTTTGAGTTGACGGAATATCTCTAACTTTTTTATTTTTAGCATCAGAGTTAATCTCTGACCACTTAATAAGTTCGCTAGCAGATAAATATTCTAAATTAAAATCTAAACAAAGCTGTTTACACAAAGTGCTTTTTCCAACACCATGTATTCCCCCGACAAAAATTATGTTATTGAAACGGGGAGTTTGTTCATTGAGAGTGTTATTATTCATTTAGTGTATTGATTTAAAGTAATTATAAAAAAACTATTGCCTAAAATCAATTTTCAATTATTAACAATCACACACATTAAGATACAAAAACCTCATTATCAATATTTTAAATTGCATTTGTACTTTTTAAATAGTATATTTGTATTGTGAAACATAACTTATTTATAAGCGAAATAAGTTCATCAGATGTATTACATTCATATAAATCATCCGATTTAGAAAACCTATCTAATAAAATATTTCTTGGTTTAGACTTGTCAAAACCAACTATAACTGACTATAAATATAGGATAGGTAAGTTTGTTGAATTTATTAAAGAAAACGGATTTGAAAGAAATACACTTTTGAACTATAAACGACAACTGCACGAAAGCAATTTCAGCATATCAACGAAGAACAAGTATTTCATTTCAGCAAAGATCTTTCTTCGTGAACTTTATCGATTAGATTATTTAGATAAGGATATTACAGTAAACATTAAAGGGTTTAAACAAAATCAAGGGCATAAAAAGGATGGATTAACAGAAGATGATATTTTAATCATTCAAGAACATTGCAAGGCACTTACCCCAACTTCCGAAAATTTACGATTGAAAGCGCTTTTAGCGTTTTTTTTATTTCAAGGCCTCCGGCAGATTGAAGTTTGCAGAATGGATATAAATGATATTGACCTAAAAAACAAATGTGTTTTTATAACTGGAAAGGGTAGAGACGATAAAGAAATTGTTTGGTTACACCCTTACACTGTTAAAGCAATAAAAGACTACATAAACATTGAAAAAATAAATACTGGAGCAGTATTTAAAAGCAAAAGTAATTTCTGTAATGGCAATAGACTAACTACTAAATCAATTGGGGCGATTATAAAGGCCCTGTTAAACGATCTGGATATTGACGGCACAACTCACGGATTCAGACATTTCTTCACAACAAAGCTCATTAAAAACTATAAAGGAGAATTGCTAACAGTATCAAAGTATACTCGCCATCGCAGCATTCAAATGCTGGAGGTTTATAATGACGAAATAATAAGGCAAGCAGATTTGCCTAGGTTTTATAATGTATTTAACGATATTAAAATTTAAGTATGAAAGTAAATCATGTTTATCAGCATGATGACACAGGCTGCGGTATTGCTTGTGTTGCAATGATAGTTAACCAAACCTATTTCCAAGTTAAGGAAATATTAAAACAAGCAGGCTTCTTTGATAATGATGATTATTTAGGGACTGACTTTAAGGATATGAACAAAGCACTCAATATTTTTAATTTTAGTTCTGCTTCTAAACGAAAGTTTAAAAAGTGGAATAATATTCCTGCAAAAATTGCGATAGCATCAACTAACTATGACAGCGAAGGTGGCTGGCATTGGGTTTTGTTTGTTAGAGATATAGAGGGATGCTTCATTTACGATCCAGGTAAACGAAAGAAGAAAATACGAGATTTAAGAGGAAAGCGATCTGGATGGTTTATTGAAATTATTTAAATATGTAAGTATTTAATGATTTTACTATTTCTTCACTAGGAATGCCCGCAGCATAGGAAGGCTTACCTTTTTCAAAGAATTGCTTTTGTTCAAAAAAATCTTGCGCAACAATTCCGACAACTAACCCATGTTTATTTATAATAGGACTTCCACTATTGCCAGATGATGTTTTTGCTGAAATTAAAAAGAACTTATTGCCGTCATAATCCTCTACAAAAGAATTTACTTCCCCCTTATGATAAACTTGATAAGCTGCCTTTGTCATTGGAATAGAGGGATAGCCAATTGTAATAATTTCAGAAAGCACATCTGGCTTCGGTTCGAAATCCAAGTATAGAGATCCTAAAGGTTCTTTCAACACTATATAAGCCAAATCCAATTTAGGATCTTCAACAATCTCTTGATAAGGTAAAGCTGTATCATTATCTAAGTAAACATTAATTTTACTAGCGTTTTCTACTACGTGACGATTGGTAATTATCAAGTACTTGCTAATTTTACTATCCCCTGCCGCGTAATAATAGCCAGTACCTATAGAGCTATCACCAATTTTATTTATGTGTTCTATCTTCACTACAGACAGCCTGTACCTATTAATTATTTGTGACCAACCACCAATAAGATTTAATATTAGACCTCTTTTATTCAAATACTCCGCAAACTTCCCATTAGCCCTATATCTAATTCCAAAGGATTTTTCAAAAGAGGTTGGCGCAGGTGTAAGAACATGTTCTTCAACGAGAATTTTTAAAACTAATTCTACTGCATCAAATGAAATCCCTCCCTTAATCTTTCCTCTTTTATGTGCAAAATCTAAAAACTCATCAATTGAAAAGTAACCAAAATCAATTGCATCATTTAGTTTATCCCTTTTCATCTGAATATTTCGTTGTTTGCTTATCGCTTTTATTTCGTCAAAGTTTCCATTCACCTCAGCTGTAAAAAAGAGTATGACTTCATCAATCAAATCTTTATGTGTTTCGAGAAATAATTTTGGGATGTAAGTCATAGTTTACGTTTCAGAAATATAATTACAGAACGTTGAAGTTAAATAAAAAAGGAGGTCATCACAACCTCCTATGTTTTTTAGATTTTAAATATGTAAAAGTTAAACCCTCCATCTCTACGCTTCGTAACTATTATTTCTAATTTCTTCTTATCATTTGAATAGTATCTCTTCAGTGAATTACTAACTGAGCTGCGGAAATAAAAACCCGAGCCTAGGGCAGATTGAATTAGTTTATCACATTTTAAACTAGTAATGTCTAAAACATTAATTCCAGTAATTGGTGCGCTAATTTCTTTGTCAATGCTAATGATAAAACTTGAGGTTGGGTTTCCGTTCTTTAAAAGCACGTAAGTTATTTCATATTGTGGAATATCATGGTCTTTCGTTTGCTCATTATAAGAGAAACTAACTTTACCCTCGTCAACAAAATTCGGTAAATTTTTATCAAAGGTTTTTTTATTGGTTTTGATGATTAGCGTTTTTTGAAGACTCGAAAAATCCAATGAGAAGGTACCATTACCATTTCCACCAATGCAAGTCTCTGATATTATCTTCTTATGTAATTCATATTTTGAGGGATCTTGTGCCTTTGTTATTATTGGCAATAGGCATATTATTAGTATTAATATTCTTTTCATGTTTAGTTATTTTAACGTTTGAACGACTTTAAATTTTGGGTTTACAACAAATGTTTCAGAATAAATTTCTTTTCCAATTAGATATTTACATGCAATTAGATATTCGGACACTTCGACTTTATTCTTTTCATCCTTAACAAGAGCCAAAGCTTCGTTCTTATTTCTATTGAAAAGTTCTAATCCAGCTTCAAAATTTTTTATTGTTCTACTGATATTCTCATAAGTCTCGTCTATTTTGTTTTGATTCTCTTTATTTGAGAATAGACTAGCCATACCTGCGATATTATCATATTCGGCTTTATAGTCAATTGTCTTTTTCAACTCAGTATTAACATGTTCTATCTTTTGATTTATAACCTTAATTTCATTAACCAGTGAATCGTACCGAGTAATAGTATCAAAGTTGCTAAATTCTTGAAATGATATTTTTCGTGTTTTTAGACTGTCAGTGATATAAGTCTTTACAGATGTTTGAGTGCTGTCTTCGGGAGAAGGTTGTTTGCACGAATACAGTATGCCAGAAAAGGCAATAACTGTTAGAGTGGTCTTTCTATTCATATAATTCAGATTAATTACAAAAAATACGTGGGACATCTACAGAATACTTGCCACTGAGGGGGTCGAATCCCTATGCACAAAGTATAAGTAGCGCCCACGTATTACGTGGACGTACCTTCCTATACTTCTCTCTGTGCATTTTGAATTTTCGACCTTTCAGTTGGCAGAGATTTTAGGCGGTTACGCTAAATCTTGAATTCTATGTTATCTTCGTTTTATCTATATGTCATTTTTAATACGACTAAGTTAGTTATATAAATAACCACCCCAAAACTTCGCTCAAATTATTTATACCGTGAAGGAAATATAAATAATTTATAATCCTTAATCTGTAATTCTATTTTCTTTGCCTCACTATTCCCTCCTAATACCTCACTTGTATACAAAGGTAAACGACTACTATATTTACTTCAACTGAATATATAAACTACTATACTTATTTACACTACAGAAACTACTACTTCATCCGCTCTTCGTTTGACGATGTTGGCTGTACATTTTCACAACTCTAAATTAAGAGTACGGTTTTTTGCTATCTGAGGAACTTGTATCTTATACAAGTTAAGTCTATTGCGCTGTAAAGGCATATTGCTTTCCGTTGATTTTTAAACCCTTAAAAAATAGAAAAACAACTTGTATCCTAGGAAAACGTGAAATTTCAGTATTAGGAGGTAAGCCCTATTGTTTCATCAACTTAAAAATTATCCGCAATCTGTAAAAATTGCTGATCTAAAATTCTAGTGAGCTCACTCGGCTAAAAGCATCTAGCTGTAGGGTTGTTAGGGGCTATCAATATTTAATGACAACAACTCCTTTGCTTCCGAGGGAGTATCATCAAACACTCCATTACATCTAGAATAGACGGAAGCAAAGGAGTTGTTGTCTTAAAGGTATTTATTAAATAATTATTTATTTAACTCTTAATTTATATATGGTATTGTCTTGCTATTAACCGCAAATGGAAAAACGAAAATCGAAATTAGCTTATTAAAGAATTAACAAATCAATATGCCCGTAGTCAAAAATCCTTTTGACCCTATTATTATCTATAGAATACCATGTTGTTTGGTCATAACCATGTTTATTAAAATTTCCCCTAATAATGATACGATCATCTAATAGTTTATCGATAGCAGTCCTAAGCATACTTACTGATAAATATGGAAAATATTGATCCAATAAAAATTCTAATGTGCCGTATGTCCAATACCTATCTTCAAAATAATTCATTTTGCGTTCTTCATTATGCTTTATCCAAAAGCTTACATGGTTAAAGAAAATAGCAGAGTTTACTCCATAAGCACAAGCAATAAGAGAGTTAAAATAATTAGTCATTCCTAAAGGGTGCCTGCTCGCATAAGCAAGTTGTATTTTACTAAGTCCACGCTTTTTTAGCAAATCAATTCTAGTATCCTCTTTTCTAATTCTAAATTCGGCAGGCATTGGTCTAGACATTTTTTTTAAATACTTAGCCATTCATACCCCCCTCCATCATTTTAACTACATCCTCATACTTGTAAAACCATGTGCCATTGATTTTTTTGGAAGGTAAGGTGTTACTAATTCTTAGACGTTGCAGACTGCTATCAGAAATATTAAGAAGTTTTTTCACATCAGAAGATCTAAGATATTTCTGCTCTAATTTGGGAGCAATTATTAATGTCTTTAATTGCTGTACTGCGTTCATCAATTCTTCAATGTCCGCTTTTGTGGCTATGTCAGTTGTTTTCATTTTAATTGAGTTTATTAGCCATCTAAGACTGAAAAAAACTATTTAAAAAGCAAACTAAATTTTAGCCAATAAAAATTTAGTTTCAGAAAAAAGTACATAAAACAATGACTACTAGATAATTAAAAACAATATTATTTTTAAAAAAATATTGTTTTTAATTTTTTTAACCCGTTTTTTGACCACTTTTCAGCAAATCATTTACCAAATCCATTTCAGAATTAATTTTCTCCGCTACAATTTTTGCATAAATCTGAGTGGTTTTTAAATTGGTATGTCCGAGCATTGAACTTACCGATTCCATAGAAACTTTTTTTGTGAGCATTAATGTTGCAAACGTATGTCTAGCTATGTGGGTAGTAAGATTTTTTTCAATCTCGCATACTTCTGCAATTTCTTTTAAATACTCGTTATGTTTTTGATTACTCTTTGTCGGAAGAAGTCTATTATTATAAACACAGTCTGGATCGTCACTATATTTCTCTAAAATTTCCATTGCTTTATCTAACAATGGAATCTTAGCCAATATATCTGTTTTGGTTCTTCTAATTGAAATATGCTTTCTACCATTTATTCCGACACCGATATTTTCCTTATTTAATTTGGCAACATCAGAATAAGCGAGGCCTGTATAACAACAGAAAACAAATACATCTCTAATTTCTGAAACTCTTCCACTTTGAAAACTTTTTGTTTCAATTTTCTGTAGTTCTAATTCAGACAAATGACCTCTATCCACTTTTTCTAACCTACTTATGTATGTGTTTAAAGGGTTAGCATTCAACCATCCCATTCTGACGGCAAAATTTATAACCGATTTTAAATTTTTGATGTATTTAATAGCCGAGTTATGTCCACACTTTCTTATAGTCTTTAAGTAAAATTCATAGTTAGTAGCAAATGCAAGATTTAATTCTGAAAGAGCAATATCGGTTGATGAATATTGATAAATAAGAAACTTTTTAACATGCGCTAGTGACGTGCTATATCTTTCATAAGTTCCCGCAGCATAATCCTTACCAATTAAAGGTTTAACATGTTTTTCATTGTGGTAACTAAGTATTTCAATTAATGTATGCTTACGTTCTGTTTTACCTAAATGTGTATTAACCACTAATTCTGGCGTGATAATTTTCCCTTGCTCTTGAAAATTAGCTCGTATATTATAAAGATTTGTTTTAATAGCTTCAATCGTGTGATTTGCTGTTCTTGCAAATTCGTTGTTGCCGATAACTTTAGATGCTGCGGAGTTCCATTTTTTGTCCAGCATCCAAATTTGAGTTGAAAACTCTCTCGATTTACCCTGAATAGTTAATCTACAATAAATAGGGCATTCTTCATTTTTGTTTTTTTTGCCCCTGTGTATAAACATTAAAATTGAGAACGTATTTCTTTTAGTTACTTGCATAATAAATGTATTGAATACTCTTTAAGATACGTTATAACTAATTAAAAAGCAAATAATTAACTGTTAATCGTTGACTTTTTTAAAATTAAAAAACAGACAACGATTAGGGCATATTAAGTTGAGGAAATATGGTTAAATTGGATAAACCTACAAAAACAAAAACCCATTTAACTATAAAATTAAATGGGTTTGACTGCTACTGAATAACTTAACTGCGGAGAGGGAGGGATTCGAACCCTCGATACCCTTGCGAGTATACAAACTTTCCAGGCTTGCTCATTCGACCACTCTGACACCTCTCCTTTGTTTTGCAAAAATATAATTTTTGAGCAATAAAAATGCGCTAGCCAAACCGACTAGCGCATTTTGTATTTTTCTGATCGAAAAAATTACTCTATTACAGTAACCTTAACTGTATTGGTTCTGCTTCTTTTCTCCAAAGGAACCGCTGCTGTGTTAATTACTACATCGCCTTTTTTAACCAATTTTTTCTTTTTCAATACATCATTAACTTCTTCGATAGTGCTATCTGTGCTTTCAAATTTGTCGTAGAAGAAACCTCTAACACCCCAAACTAAACTTAAAGTGTTTAACAAGCTTTCGTTACTAGTGAAAGTAAAGATTGGCGCTTCTGGACGGTGACTAGCGACTTCAAATGCAGTATAACCGCTTGATGTCATCGTTACAATACCTACAGCATCCGTCTGTTTAGCTAAGAAACAAGCCGAATCACAAACTGCATCACCTAAGAAGCTATCAGATTTTGGCTTCAAAAACTTATCAGAGTGGAATGGATAGTTATTCTGTTCGATATTGTTAACGATTTTCTGCATCGTTTCAATAACGATTAAAGGAAATTCACCTACCGAAGTCTCACCGCTTAACATTACTGCGTCAGCGCCATCCAATACTGAGTTAGCCACATCATTTACCTCTGCACGAGTTGGGCGAGGTGTAGTAATCATGCTTTCCAACATTTGCGTAGCGATAATTACCGGCTTAGAAGCAGCTCTACATTTGTTTACAATCATTTTTTGCAACAAAGGAACTTCTTCCATTGGCATTTCTACCCCTAGGTCACCACGAGCAACCATTACCGCATCTGTTACCGCAATAATCTCATCGATATTAGCAATAGCTTCAGGTTTTTCGATTTTAGCAACAACTCTCGCTGTTTTTCCTCTTTCTTTGATGATATCCTTTAACTCAACAATATCTGCTGCGTTACGGACGAAAGAAAGACCAATCCATTCGACATCGCTTTCTAGTACAAAATCTAGGTTTTTTCTATCTTCTGGAGTTAATGAAGGGATAGAAACCTTAGTATTTGGCAAGTTAACTCCTTTTCTAGAAGTTAAGATACCACCGTGAACTACCTCGCAAACTACCTCATCCTTGTAGTTAGTTTCCAACACACGCATTTGCAGTTTTCCATCATCTAAAAGGATAATTTCACCCGCTTTTACATCTTTCGGGAAGTTCTCGTATGTAATGTAAATACGCTCTTCGTTACCGATGCACTCTTGTGTAGTAATAGTGGTTTTGCTACCGTTAATTAGGTTAATACCACCATCTTTAACCATACCAATCCTAATTTTAGGACCTTGTAAATCGGCTAAGATTCCAACGTTGTACTTATGTTTTTTATTGATATCTCTGATGGTATCAATTACCGCTTGATGATCTGCTTGCGAACCATGCGAGAAGTTTAATCTACAAACATCTAAACCAGCATTAAACATGCTATATAGAACATCTGGCTTTGCCGATGCTGGGCCTAAAGTGGCTACGATTTTAGTTCTTGAATGAAAAGGTTTCATTAAAATTGTCTTGTTATTTATTACTTACACAAAATGCTATTCGCAAAAGTTGTTTAAGCGATGGATTATACTATTTCAGTTTGATTTGATATTCAAATATAGTGTATTTACTACACTAACAATATAAAATTTACATTACCAAATTTTCCTTCGACTTCAATTTGCGTACATCAATTTGCGCAGCAACCTGAATATCAGGCATTTTGTTAAGGCTGCTGATGATAAAATTTAGGTCTTCCTTATCTATAAATTGATGAATCACAATAAAAAAATCTACCTTATTCATCTCCGGAATTAGAAAACCTTCGCTATTTCTATTGCTTACCAAAAAATATTCACGCTCTCCTTCTTCAACAAAAAAATAATATTTTGAGAATGATAATGGCGCCTCATCTGTATTAAAATATACCTCGTGATCTTCAATTTTATAAAACTCAATATTAAGATTAGTGTTTATCTTGTGACACAAAACATAATCCTTTAACGAAGCTGTAACTGCAATTAGAACGAAATCTAAATCGAGTGATAGTTTTAAGTAAGTTTTGTTCAAAATGTATTTTTTTATTAGGATTACGAAATTATAAAACTAATTTTACTTTCGGTTTTAAACGTATTAAAATTGACAGAGAAATAAAAACATTTGAAAAGTGTTAGAATTTATTTTTCTTTGCACAGAATTATTTAACCATTAAATTATAAAATTATGTCTGATATTGCTTCAAGAGTAAAGGCTATTATCGTAGAAAAACTAGGTGTTGACGAAAGCGAAGTTACGCCAGAGGCTTCATTCACAAACGACTTAGGTGCTGATTCATTAGACACTGTAGAGTTAATCATGGAATTCGAAAAAGAATTCAATGTAGCTATTCCTGATGACCAAGCTGAAACTATCGGTACTGTAGGTCAAGCAATTGCTTATTTAGAAAAAAACGTTAAGTAGAAATACTTTTTCTGTACAATACTTATAAATGGGATTAAAAAGAGTAGTAGTTACTGGGTTGGGTGCGCTCACTCCAATTGGAAATACTGTTCCCGAGTTTTGGGAAGCATTAACAAATGGTGTGAGCGGCGCTGCGCCAATCAAAAGTTTTAATACTGAAAAATTCAAAACGAAATTCGCTTGCGAAGTAAAAAACTTTAATCCAGAAGATTTTTTGGATAAAAAAGAAGCTCGCAAACTGGATCCGTTTGTTCAATACGCACTAGTTGCCACTGAAGAGGCTGTTAAAGATGGAGGATATGATTTCTCTAAACTTGATACAAACCGGATTGGTGTAATTTGGGGCGCTGGAATTGGAGGTTTAAAAACTTTCTTAGACGAGGTTACAAACTTCGCCAAAGGAGATGGAACGCCTAGATACAATCCTTTCTTTATTCCGAAAATGATTATTGATATTGCCCCAGGGCATATCTCGATGAAGTATGGATTGCGTGGACCAAACTTTGCCACTGTTTCTGCTTGTGCATCGTCAACCAATGCGATGATTGATGCATTTAACTATATTCGCTTAGGCACAGCCGATATTATTATCAGCGGTGGTTCTGAAGCGATTATAAACGAAGCTGGTATGGGTGGTTTCAATGCAATGCATGCTTTATCTACTCGTAACGATGACCCTGCAACCGCTTCTCGTCCATTTGATAAAGACCGTGATGGTTTTGTGGCCGGAGAAGGTGCTGGCACCATTATTTTAGAAGAATTAGAACACGCAAAAGCTCGTGGTGCTAAAATCTATGCTGAAATTGTTGGTGGCGGTATGAGTGCAGATGCACATCACATCACAGCTCCACACCCAGAGGGATTGGGCGCTAAAATGGTAATGACAAAGGCGTTGCAAGACGCAGGCTTAGAAGCCAATCAAATCGATTACATCAACGTACACGGTACTTCTACTCCACTTGGAGATATACAAGAAGCTAAAGCCATCGTAGATTTATTTGGAGAACATGCTTATAATTTAAACATCAGTTCTACAAAATCTATGACTGGACACTTACTAGGTGCGGCTGGTGCAGTTGAGGCTCTGGCAGCTATCTTGGCAATCAATAACGATACTGTACCGCCAACAATTAACCATTTTACAGACGACCCAGAGATCGATCCTAAACTGAATTTTACTTTTAACAAAGCTCAAAAACGTACAGTTAGAGCTGCAATTAGTAATACTTTTGGTTTTGGTGGACATAACGCTTCTGTAATTTTTAAGAAATACGAAGAATAAGCCAAAAAGCTTAGGGTTTAAGGCTATTGTGTCGTATATTTATACGAATGCCCCTCTGTATTAAATTTTGTGAAGCTAGTTGATGTCCTTGTTAAGCATTTATAAACTATATCTTTCGCCCAATAAGCAGTTTGTAAAAAAACTCAAAAACGTACTTGGCTTTGTGCCTGGTAACGTGGCGCTTTATAAAATGGCGTTTAGGCATCGCTCTGTAGCTAAAATTTTAAAAAATGGCAGCAGAAGCAGTAACGAAAGGCTAGAGTTTTTAGGTGATGCCATCTTAGGCTCTGTAGTTGCCGAGTTACTTTTCAAGAGCTATCCTTACAAAGAGGAAGGTTTTTTGACAGAAATGCGTTCCAAAATTGTAAATAGAGCAAACCTTAATCAGCTTGCACGTAAAATGGGCTTTGATGAATTAATCATCTTCGACCAAAAGACGGTAAACTTCCAATCTAAACATCATTCGATGTATGGTGATGCTTTCGAAGCGTTGATTGGTGCTATTTACTTAGATAAAGGTTACGATTTCACTAAAAACCTTATTCTAAAACGTATCATTAAGCCTTATGTAGATATTCATCACCTAGAAATTACGGAAACCAATTTCAAAAGCCGCTTAATTGAATGGTGCCAACGCCAAGGTAAAGAAGTTGCTTTTGACGTAGTGGAAAATGGTGAAGGAGAAAGTGCTAAATTATTTACCGTAAAAGTGATGATTGATAGTGAAAACTATGGCATTGGCAGAGATTACAATAAGAAAAATGCTGAAAAGTTAGCTGCTGAGAAAGCTTGCGAGGCTTTATCTATTTAATGCGATAATTGGTTGATTTGATAATGGGCTAATTGTTCTAAACAGTAAAAATGATCTACCCAGCACTCTTAACTTTTTCTACTTTTGACTTTTAACCTTAACAGTATCGCTATACTTCTTGTACGATTCGTTAATCCATTTGATGCTATCGTAAACATTCCAATTTTTTGATTGCTCGTAAGTTGGCCTATAGTTTACCAAAAAATCTTCCAGTTCTTTTCCTGTTAAGCCTGTTTGCTGATTGATCGTTGTTTTGTTAAAAAGCTGATCTACTTGGCTATCCTGCATCTCTGTCTGGTACATTTTGTTAAAGCGCCTAGCCTGCTTTGGCGTTTTTCCAAAGAGTTCGTAAAAGAAAGTTAAGGGAGACCCAAGTAAAGACAAAATGGGCGGTTTCCCTCCATAAAAAGAGCCTTTATTTCGATAATCTTTTTTAATCTCGTCTAGAGCCTGTTTTTTAGTTTGTCCAGTTACCGTTACCTCGTTTAATGTAGTTCCCTTGTTCAGGTAAAGTACCAAATCTTTATTGTTTCTAACTACGAACTCTAAGTCGCTAAAATTTCTTTTAGTAATGAGCAAAGTATCTCCTATATTGGCTTTAATAGTGAAAAGACCTATATCGTTACTACCTGTAGCAAAACCCGATTGTTTATTTTTAATTTCAGCTAAAGCAATCCTATTTTTTGATGCATACTCGAAAAGAACACCAGTAAGCGTGAAATTTTGTTGAGCGAACGCTGTGTTGACAGCGAATAGCACAACAACTAAAGAAAATATCAGACTTGCCTTTGTATACATTGCGGCGTAATTTTATAATTTGTAAACTTAACAAATGTTTTGCTTGCACTAAGTTAAAAAAGGTTAATTCATGAGAAAAGCATTATCAATTGTATATCTTCTTTATGCAGCCATCATCTTCATCACACTGATGTTTGCCGCATTACCTTTTGTGCTGATTTTCTCTGCAATGTTACCTATAGATACTGGTAAGCGATTTATTTTAACCGTACTAAGAACTTGGGCCTGGCTTTTTAGTTTATTCAGTTTCTTTTGGATAACTACAAAAAATAAAGCAAGCATCAATCGCTCCAAATCTCATATCTACGTAGGTAATCATGGCTCATACTTAGATGCAATAGCTGTTTGCTTAAGCATTCCCCAATATTTTAGTGCATTGGGCAAAGTAGAAATGACCAAAGTCCCTGTATTTGGTTTAATTTACAAACGTATTGTGGTAATGATAGACCGTAGCAGTAAAGAAAGCAGGGAACAATCTGTAACGCAACTGAAAAAAGACATCGCCAATGGGCAATCGATATTGATTTTTGCGGAAGGTACGATGAACCAAACCGAAAAACCCTTGGCCTATTTTTACGACGGCGCTTTTCGCATTGCGATAGAAACCCAAACGCCAATTATTCCTTTTGTGATGATTAACAACCGTAAATTGTTGCCAAGGAAAAACCCATTGAAGGTAAGGCCAGGCTTAATTACCACTATTTTTTTGCCAGAAGTTAGTGTGGTTGGTTTAACGATGGATGATGTTCCTACCTTGAAGAAGAAAGTTTATGATTTGATGGAAGAAGCAATAAGAAGCCCCTCTCTGCCTTCGGCATCTCTCCCCAAAGGGTAGAGAAAGGCTCATAGCAGGTAACTGCACAAGTTTTAGTTAGATAAACCTGATGGTAGCGGTTATACTTTTTTGTTGCGTCATTTCGAAGGAGGCACAACTGAGAAATCTATTCTTAGATGCTTTTAACTTCGAGATTTCTCACATGCGTTCGAAATGACGGTAAGCTGCTCAAAAAAGATAATAGCGTACAGCAGGATTGATGTTACCGAAGAACCAATGGCATTGTTTTTCTAAAATGATAGCTATAATCAAAACCTTAAGCCTTAACCTTTCAGCTAAAATCCTTTTTACTATCTTTGCACATGATAAAATCAATGACCGGCTTTGGCTTGGCTTCTACAGATCACGGAAGTGTGAAGTTTTCTGTAGAGATAAAATCTTTAAACTCGAAATTTCTTGAGTTAGGTTTAAAAATTCCTAGAGCGTTTTCTGACAAAGAACTTTACTTACGTAACCTTTGTAACAAGGCTATTGAGCGTGGTAAAGTAAGCATGGCAATTACGGTTGAACGTAGTGAAGAATCTCAGAAAGGCGCTTCGATTAACGAAACCCTGCTAAAGAAATACTACACGCAGTTAGTTGAAGTCAACAAAAGTTTAGGCGCTGATATTTCGAACTTATTGCCATCGGTACTTAATTTACCAGAGGTGATTACCTACACCGAAGAAGAGGCCAGCGAAAGTGAATGGGAGGTTTTAGAGGCTACCTTCCAAAAGGCATTGAGTAATTTCGGGCAATTTAGAGAAGATGAAGGAAAGGTATTAAAAACTGATTTGGAACTTCGCATTAAAAATATTCTAAGCTTTTTTGCAGAGGTAGAAACGTTGGCTCCACAGAGAATTCCGCACATCAAAACTCGTTTAACCCAGTTTTTGGAAGATACGGTAGGAAAAGTCAATTATGACCAGAATCGCTTTGAGCAAGAACTGATTTACTACATTGATAAATTAGATATTACCGAGGAGCAAACTCGTTTAAAAAGTCACTGCGACTACTTTGTTGCTACTTTAAAGGACAAAGATGCCAATGGCAAAAAACTTGGTTTTATTTCTCAAGAAATTGGAAGAGAAATTAATACCATGGGTGCTAAAGCTAACGATGCGCAAATACAGCAATTGGTAGTGGGCATGAAAGAAGAACTAGAAAAAATTAAAGAACAATTATTAAATGTATTATAGAAGCTTAAAGCTTTAAGCTCAAAGATTAAAACTTTGGACTTTTCGCTTTAGTCTTTGGTCTCAAAAACATGAAACAAGGCAAACTCATTATATTTTCTGCTCCATCGGGCGCTGGTAAAACTACCATTGTAAAGCATCTGTTGAGCAAATTTGACAATCTTAGCTTCTCTATTTCTGCAACAACTAGAGAGTTGAGGGGCGATGAAACTAACGAAAAGGATTATTATTTTATCAGCAAAGAAGAGTTTTTACATAAAGTAGCACACCAAGAGTTTGTTGAATTTGAAGAAGTTTACACTGGTACATTTTATGGTACTTTACGTTCGGAAATTGAGAGAATTTGGGAAGGTGGCAAACATGTAATTTTTGATATTGACGTAGAAGGTGGACTTCGCTTGAAACGTAAGTTTGAAGATGATGCATTAGCTATTTTCGTTCAGCCGCCATCTTTAGAAGTGCTAAAAGAACGTTTGGCAGGCAGAGGTACAGATAGCGAAGAAAAACTACAAGAGCGCTATGCTAAAGCTGAAAAAGAGTTGGCTTACGCTGATAAATTTGATGTTATCCTAAAGAATTTTGATTTGGAAACTGCTTGTGCCGAGGCAGAGCAGCTGGTGGGGAATTTCTTGAAATAGTTAACAGTTCTCAATTAGCAGTTTTCAATTGCTTAAAAAGCCCATACGGTTTTCCATCGACCTTAATAGAAACAAATGAGCGATTTTAATGATTTATTGGCTTACAAGAGGTCGTTTGATTTGGCAATGCAAATTTTCGAAATCACTAAAGCCTTTCCAAAAGAGGAAATGTACTCTTTAACCGATCAAATTAGGCGTTCTTCTCGTTCAACTAATATTTGTATTGTAGAGGCCTATAGAAAACGTAGGTATCCAGCTAATTTTGTCAGCAAACTATCTGATAGTGATATGGAGAATAGTGAAACAAAAGGCTGGCTCAAATTCGCCTTAGAATGCAAGTATTTAGCTGAGAAAGATTTTAATGATTTGATTAGTCTGAGCGACGAAGTTGGCAAACTGTTGAACCACATGATGAACAACCCTGAAAAATACGGAGCTAAGTAATTGTATGCAACACGAACTGAAAACTGAAAACCGAAAACTGATCACTGGTCTCTTCTTCGGTTCCTTCAATCCCATCCACATTGGGCACTTGGTAATAGCTAACTACATGGCCACCTACACTGATTTGAGTGACGTGTGGTTCGTGGTATCTCCTCACAATCCGTTAAAGCAAAAAAGCGGATTGGCAGACATGTACGACCGCTTGGAAATGGCTCGCTTAGCTACCGAGCATGCGCCACATCTCAAAGTTAGCGACATCGAATTCAAATTGCCGCAACCTTCTTACACCATTGATACACTAACTCACTTGAAAGAAAAATATCCAGATAAGGAATTTGCTCTGATTATGGGGGCAGATAACTTGGCTTCTTTTAAAAAATGGAAGAACTACGAGCTTCTACTCGAGAATCACAAGCTATTTGTTTATCCAAGACCAGGAATTGATTTAAGTGAATGGGAAAGTCACCGTTCAGTAGTGATTACAGAAACACCTCAAATGGATATTTCTTCGACGTTTATCCGCGATGCGATTAAGCAAGAAAAAAGCATCCAGTTTTTAGTGCCGGATGCTGTAATTGATTTTATGGATAAGAAGAGTCTTTATAAATAATTACGATTTTAGAGTTACGAATTACGATTGGGCTAGATGTATAAATCTAAAATCGTAACTCGTCATTCGTAACTTGCCTTATCCTTTCCAGCCGTCTTTTAACGAAACCACTCGGTTAAACACCAAATGGTCTGCTGTCGAATCTTTATCTAAACAGAAATACCCCTTACGGATAAATTGATATCCTGTTCCTAAAGTTGCGTCGGCTAGCGCAGGTTCGATATAAACGTTGCTCAACACCTCTTTACTGTTCGGATTTAGATAATCTTTAAAGTCACCTTCTTCCGCATCTGGAGAAACCACACTGAACAAGCGATCGTATAATCTCACCTCTGCAGTTTTAGCATGTTTGGTGCTCACCCAGTGGATGGTTCCTTTTACGGAAAGCCCACTGGTATCGTTGCCACTTTTTGAATCAGGGAAATAGGTACAGTGAATTTCAGTTACGTTTCCATCGGCATCCTTCACGAAGTTTTCACACTTCACAATGTATGCAAACTTTAAACGCACCATTGAACCTGGCGCCAAACGGAACCATTTTTTAGCGGGTTCTTCCATAAAGTCTTCGCGTTCTATCCAAAGTTCTTTACTGAAAGGAATTTCTCTAGTACCACCTTTATCTTCTGCTTCTGGGTTGTTTTCTCCAATTAGAATTTCTCCATCACCTTCGTAATTAGTAATTACCAATTTGATTGGGTCTAGCACCGCCATTGCTCTGGTTGCTTTCTTGTTTAAATCCTCACGGATACAGAACTCTAATAGGCTCAGTTCAATTAAGTTCTCTCTTTTGGCAATACCAATACGTTCACAAAACTCTTTGATACTTTCTGGAGTGTAACCTCTTCTTCTCAAACCACTAATTGTAGGCATGCGTGGATCATCCCAACCAGAAACTAAACCTTCGTTAACTAATTGCAGCAATTTACGCTTACTCATTACCGTGTAGGTAAGATTTAAACGTGCAAATTCATATTGTTTAGAAGGAAAAATACCCAATTGTGCGATGAACCAATCGTACAATTCTCTGTGCGAAACATATTCTAAAGTACAGATAGAGTGCGTGATGTTTTCAATACTATCGCTTTGTCCGTGGGCAAAATCATACATCGGGTAAATGCACCAAGCATCTCCAGTACGGTGATGATGCGCATGTTTGATGCGATAAATGATTGGGTCACGCATCAACATATTAGTGCTGGCCATATCAATTTTAGCTCTTAAAATACAAGCGCCATCCTCAAATTCGCCAGCTTTCATTTTGGCAAAAAGTTCCAAATTTTCTGCTATACTTCTATCTCTGTATTGATTTGGCGTTCCTGGTTCGGTAGGCGTTCCTTTTTGAGCAGCAATTTCTTCTGCCGTACTCTCATCTACATAAGCTAATCCTTTTTCAATCAACTGCACAGCAAAACCATGCAACTGATCGAAATAATCAGAAGCGTACAATTCGTTTTTCCACTGGAAACCTAACCATTGGATATCTTCCTGCTGGCTGTTTACGTACTCTGTTTTTTCAGTAACCGGGTTAGTATCATCAAACCTTAGATTGGTGTAACCTCCGTATTTCTGAGTCAATCCGAAGTTTAAGCAAATTGCCTTAGCATGGCCAATATGCAAATAACCATTTGGTTCTGGCGGAAAACGTGTGACCAATGTTTCGTACTTTCCACTTTTTAAATCATTCTCTATAATTTCTTCTATAAAGTTTAATGATTTTTCCTCGCTCATATAATTGTAATGTTTAAAGCTCAAAGTTAACCAAATTTGGTACAGACCTGCAAGGTTTTAAAAACCTTACAGGTCTTTTTTGTATTTTACCTACATTTACATTTATCAAGTACACCAGATATGAACAAAACTTTAAATAGACCCATTAGGGTTCTTGTAGCTAAAGTAGGCTTAGATGGTCACGATAGGGGTGCGAAAGTTATTGCCACCTCTCTACGTGATGCTGGAATGGAGGTGATTTATACCGGTTTAAGGCAAACACCAGAAATGGTTGTAAATACGGCCTTGCAAGAGGATGTAGACGCCATAGGAATCTCTATTTTATCTGGAGCTCACATGACTGTATTTCCAAAAGTTATTGACATGATGAATCAAAAAGGGCTTACAGATGTTTTAGTTACTGGTGGCGGAATTATTCCTGAAGCAGACATGAAAAAACTGCAGGGAATTGGTGTTGGCGAGCTTTTCCCTCCAGGCACAACCATGAAAGACATTGTAACTTATATCGAAAACTGGGTGGTAGAACACCGAAATTTTTAACCGTTATGACTTATCAGCAACTACTCGTAGAAGTAAAAAACAACATTCTATATATCACTATCAATCGTCCTCAAAAGCTAAATGCACTTAATAGAGAAGTATTGGCAGAAATAGCTCATGCAATAGCATCTGCTCAAACCGACAAACAGGTTCAGGCTATTTTACTTACTGGTGCAGGCGAAAAAGCTTTTGTAGCTGGCGCTGATATTTCCGAGTTTCAGAGCTACACATTGGAAGAAGGAAAACAACTAGCTAAAGATGGGCATGACAATGTTTTCAATGCTATTGAGAATTCTAGCAAACCTGTAATTGCAGCTATTAACGGTTTTGCTTTAGGTGGTGGCTTAGAGTTAGCCATGGCCTGCCATATTAGAATTGCAAGCGATAATGCAAAACTAGGTTTGCCAGAAGTAACTTTAGGATTAATTCCAGGCTACGGTGGAACGCAACGTTTGGCACAATTGGTCGGCAAAGGCTTAGCCTTCGAAATGATTTTTACTGCAGATATGATTACTGCCGAAAAAGCACATCAAATTGGTTTGGTTAACCATGTTGTTGCACTAAGTGATCTACAAGCAAAAGCAGAGGAAATCCTTGAAAAAATTAAGCAAAGAGCACCATTGGCCCTTGCTAGTGCTATAAAAGCTGTAAATGCAGGTTTTAATCCAAAAACTAATGGTTATCAAACAGAAATAGATGAATTCGGCAACTGCTTCCAAACGAATGACTTTAAAGAAGGAACATCCGCGTTTTTAGAAAAAAGGAAAGCAAATTTTTCAGGCTCTTAAAATCATTCCATTTCGTAAAAGTGATAGTTATCACTTTACATCAGTAATACTTCACATTTATAAAAAAGTGTAGAATAAATTTCCCATGTGCTTTTTTTTCTATACTTTAGCTATATAAATGTCTTACACCTACCTAAATTAAATAACGCGTATGAAAAAAATATTAATCGTTGACGATGAGATAAATATAGGATTATTACTTTCTAAATTTTTAACAAGAAACTCTTTTGATGTAACTAGTGCAACTAGCGGAAATTCTGCTATGGAATACCTCTCTAAAGACCACTACGACTTGGTGCTTTGCGACTACCGTTTAGAAGATACCGACGGCAAAGAAATGCTGGTTAAAATCAAAGAAAACTATCCTAAAACTGGAGTGATTATTATTACTGGATATTCGGATATTAAATTAGCTGTTGAGTTGATTAAATTAGGTGCCTACGACTATATTACCAAGCCATTATACCCAGATGAGATTTTAAATACCATCAACAAAGCTATTGAAACTCAAATTGCACTTAACGAAAGTGCAACCGAAACACAAACAACAGCTGGGCAAGAAAAATCAAAATCTACCAAATCTACCTACGCTTTTACCGACGAATTTGTAATTGGCCAAAGTAGTGCTTCGAGAGATTTAATGAAGCAAATTTTATTGGTTGCTCCTACCTCTTACAGCGTAATCTTAATGGGCGATAGTGGTACAGGTAAAGAATCGGTGGCCAAAGCAATACACCTAAATAGTCCTAGAAAAGACAAACCTTTTGTAGCTATGGATTGCGGTTCGCTTACAAAAGAGCTAGCAGGAAGTGAATTTTTTGGGCATGAAAAAGGTTCGTTTACTGGTGCACTATATACAAAAATTGGTCACTTTGAGATGGCTAATGGCGGTACTTTATTTTTAGATGAAGTAGGCAATTTGTCTTATGACATACAAGCGGCCTTATTAAGAACGGTACAAGAACGTAAAATAAAACGTATCGGTAGTACTAAAGAAATCGATTTAGATGTTAGAATTATCGTTGCCACCAACGAAAATCTGCAAGATGCCATTTCTAAAGGAAAATTTAGAGAAGACCTTTATCATCGTTTCAACGAATTTGCTATTAATCTTCCACCAATTAGCCAAAGAGGTAAGGATATTTTAGCATTTGCAGAAAGCTTCTTACAATTTGCGAATCAAGAATTGAATAAAAACATCAAAGGTTTTTCTGCTGAAGTGATCGACTGCTTTTTAACCTACAACTGGCCAGGAAACGTTAGGGAGTTAAAAAATGTGGTTCGTAGAGCAACTTTATTGACTGAAACAGAAGAAATTCAGTTAAAGGCACTTCCTTTAGAGATTTCTACTTACGCAAAGGCTCCTATGTTAAACTCATTTGCTTCAACTTCGGACAGTATTACTACTGAACGTGCGAAACCTAGAGACTTGAAAAATGCTGCTCTAGAAGCTGAATACGAAACGATCTTAAAGGTACTAAGAGAAGTAAATTTCAATAAAACGAAGGCAGCAAAAATATTAAACATCGACAGAAAGACACTTTACAATAAAATGAAAGCAATAGACCTCGATAACAAATAAATAGTGCTTAATCTATTCAAAAATTTGGGCTCGTCTCGGTTCAAAAACCGATACAATATTTCCAAGAAAATACTATGGATAGTGATGTTGCTGTGCATTGCACCATTGCTTTCCGTAGTATTGTCCATTTTTTTTGAAAACTCGTCTAAAGAGGTTCTATTTTTCAATGTAAAACCCAATTTCTACACTAGCATTTGGACAACCTTTGGCATTGCCGCCGCGTTTTTCACAGGTATTCTCGCAGCCATCGACTATAACATTCGCAAAGAAATTACCATTACACTTTTTGGCATTACGCTATTTATTTCAGCAATATTAGATGCCTATTACCTGCTTATCTTAAACGAAAATGCTTCGATAAAAGACATTTCAGATAACTTATACTTCATTTGGTGGATTAATCGGATATTTTATTCTCTGACATTGCTAATTGGCACCATTGCTTATCTTAAAATAAAGGCCAAGAATCTACGTACTCCAGAGCAAAAAATAAAAATCATTTATAAAACTGCCGCAATATGCATAGTAGCTGGTGTTACCTGTGTATTTATTATGGCCAATACCGATGCCATTTTGCAGAGGAAACAAGCGTTAAATGAAATCTCTCCAATAGATTTGCTTTCTTTTCTTCCATTGATTTTCCTATTTGTTTGGGCAGCCTTTTATTTGCCAAAATTTATGCTGCGCTTTCATGGCATTTTTTCGAAACTTTTGATTCTGAGTATAGCTCCACTCTTTTTGGCCCAACTGTTCATGGCGTTAAGCACTTACGCTTTCGATACTTATTATAACGCTGCACACTACTTGCGTTTTCTCAGCTATCTTGTACCTCTAGCGGGAATTATCCTCAATTACATAGAAACGGTTAGAAACGAACAACGTATCATCGCCAGATTGGATGTAGAAGTTAAGGAAAAACAAGCGCTTACTGCAAATTTGATAGAGAGAGAAGGTTTATTGGCCAATGCCGAAAAGATATCTAAACTGGGAAGTTGGGAACTCGATATTAAAACTAACTCTTACAAATGGTCTGATGAATTATATCGGATTTACGGTTTTGAAGGCAATACTTTTCATCCAACGCACGCCATTGCAGAGCAGGTAATTGTTCCCGAGTACAGTAAAAAGATTACCAAAGAACTAAGCAGCGCTGTAAAAAATAAAAGCACATTTGCGGTAGAATATCAAATTATTCAGCCTAATGGCGTAAAACGATATGTATTAAATCAGGGCTATTTTACAGGCAAGGAAAGTAAATTAGTAGGCACTATACAAGACATTACCGAACTTAAAGAGGCAACACTCAAACTGCGCAAGAACGAAACTTTGCTGCGAGAAGGCGAAGCTGTTTCAAATAATGGAAGCTGGGAATGGCACAGCAATGATGAACATGTTTTTTGGTCGGATGAAATGTTCAACATACACGGTTATTTGCCGCATTCTACCATTGTGAGCATTACTAGTTACTTCAACTTTGTACATAAAGAGGATACTGGCGAACTGCGAAGGACTTTTGCCGAAGCAAGAGCAAATAGAGCTTCCTTTAAAGCTAACTACCGTATCGTTAGACCAAATGGCGAGGTGAGATACGTTTCTACTACGGCCAAATTTAAAGAAGACGAAATCGGCAAAGGCTATTCCTATTTAGGCAACACACAAGATGTTACACTGCTCAAAGAAGCTCAGCGCAAGCTAGAAGAAAAAATAAGCGAGCTCAATGTCTCGAATAAAGATTTAGAACAGTTTGCCTACGTTGCTTCGCATGATTTGCAGGAGCCACTTAGAAAAATTAGAGCTTTTGGAGATAGGCTAAAGACAAAGTTTAATGATGAAATTAACGAAGAAGGCAAGGACTATATCGAGCGCATGCAGAATGCAGCCGAACGTATGCAAATCTTAATCGATGATTTATTGGCTTTTTCTAAGGTAACCCGAGAAGCAAAGGAGTTTCATTCGGTAGATTTAAACCAACTTTTCACCAAAGTACTTCTTGATTTAGATTACACGATAGAAAGCACAAATGCGAAAATCAAACTCTCTATTCACGAAACAGTAGATGGCATCTCAGCACAGCTAGCGCAGGTTTTCCAAAATATCATCAGCAATTCGCTAAAGTTTACAAAACCAGGTACACCGCCTTTAATAGAAATTTCTTCCGAAATTGTATTGGGTAGTACGTTGCCAACAAATGCAGCTTTACCTCAGGCATTGTACTGCACCATCAAAATAACAGATAACGGTATTGGTTTCGATGAAAGTTATGCCGGCAAAATATTCGATTTATTTCAGCGCTTGCACTCCAGAACAGAATATAAAGGAACTGGTATAGGATTGGCTATCTGCAAAAAAATTGTCGAAAACCACTCCGGATTCATCTTCGCCAAAAGCAAGGAAGGAGAAGGAGCATCATTTTTTATCTCTTTACCCCTTAAACACAACGCTGCTTAATGACTATCATGAACAACCCACTTATTTTAATTGCTGAAGACGATCCCGACGATGCACTGATGCTAAAAGACGCTTTTTCTGAAATTAACCAAAATGCCATTACCTTTTTAAACAACGGAAAATTATTGATAGAACATATACAAAAGTTATTAATTACTAAAAAGCTGCCAAACCTAATCTTGATAGACCTTAACATGCCTGTTCTAGACGGCAGAGGTGTCATTAAAGAACTTAGAAAAAGTGCAGAAACAAAAGATATCCCTTTGGTAGTGCTTTCTACCTCAAAAAACAGGGACGATATTGATTCTGTATTGGCTTTGGGTGCAAATGAGTTTTTCACCAAACCAGCATCTTTTAGTGATTTAGTAGGGATTACAAGTATGATTACCAATAAATGGTTGCATACCTAATATAGAATATATGGACAAAGTAGTAAAGGTCTTATTAATTGATGATGATGAAGATGATTATATCATCACCAAAGATATTTTTAGCCGTATCAGTAATGCTGGTAAATACGAACTTTCATGGATAGACACTTTTGAAAAAGGAATAAATGCAGTTTTAAAACATCAATATGATATTTACCTGGTTGATTACCGACTGGGCAAACATACCGGCGTAGATTTAGTGAACGAAGCAGTACTTTCTGGCGTGAAGCAACCTATCATCATCCTAACGGGTAAAGGGGATTATAAAATTGATGAACAGGCAATGAACGTTGGTGCGGCCGATTATTTGGTTAAAGATAAAATAGAACCCGATACCTTGGACAGAACTTTGCGCTACGCGTTAAAACAGGCAGAAACTTTAAAGGCCTTAAAAGAAAGCGAAAATAAATTCAAGATTATTTTTGATAAAGCCAAAGAGCCTATCCTTATTTCAGATTATACAGGCAAGATACACGACATCAACAAAGCTGGATTAGATTTTTTTGGTTACCACATCAAGGAAATACTGGTTACCAACGATAGATCTTTGTTTTATACGCAAGAAGACAGAGAGAACTTTATCCAAGAATTGGAGACTAAAGGCGCTGTAAGCGATTTTGAGTGCCAAATGGTTTCGAGCAAAGGACAGGTTTATTTTTGTAGTCTGTCTTCATTTTTGCAAATTGACCTTCAAAACATGGTAGAAGTTTACCATACGATCATCCACGACCTTACACATAGAAAACACCTAGAAACAAAGTCGATACATGAGAGCAAATTCTCTATCTCAGAACATATTGCTAAAGGCTTTGCAGAAGAAATTAGAAATCCTCTCTCTACCATTAACCTTGTTTTACACGAGCTTACCACAGATGAAAGCTTAGTTTATAACGAAACCCTACAAACCAGCCTAGAAGTTATCAAATCTAACTTCGACAGCATTAATCAACTCACAAAAAACTTTATCTCTAGCACAGAAAATAAACCTATCATTACTCAAGAGGTAGGAATTAAAGAGGTGATTGAAGAAGCGCTATCCGAAATTAACGACCTGATTTTGGGCCATCGAATTGTGTTGGAACAACATATTTTACCTACAGAAATTTATCTTTCGATAGATAGAAAACAGATTAAAAAAGCACTAGTTAACATCCTCAATAATGCCCTAGAAAGCATGGAAAGCTATCCAAAGGTTTTAAACATTAGTACCATTAACGATAGCGGATTTTACTCTATTTTAATTGAGGACAACGGAAAAGGTATTAGCTCAGCGTTAGAACATCAGATTTTTGAGCCCTTTTTTACAACTAAAAAAGATGCAGAAGGCTTGGGACTAACCGATGCGGAAAGGTCTATACTTGCGCATAGAGGGAACATCATTTTTAAGCCACAAGATAAAGGAAGCCTGTTCGTCATCCAGCTACCCATCAGCTAATGTGAGGTTCGTCAGTTATTGTTAAAATACTGGAATAATATTTGTTTCTGATTTGTCAGCGGCTTTTTTTTCCTTATCTTGGGATAGTCCAAAAAGGGAAAATTAGGCCACGATAAAAAGCAAATACTTAAAACAATTGTGTTTGTAAGTAGTTTAATTACTATAGTTTAGACAATTTTTCATTTTTAACATAAAACTATAAAGACATGAACGATAATTCAAAAGTAGTAGTAGCCTTATTGGCTGGCTTAGCTGCAGGAGCGGCGTTAGGAATACTTTTTGCACCAGACAAGGGTACAGATACCCGTGATAAACTGGGCCAATCTTTAAAAGATTTTGGAGATTCTATCAAAGAAAGAGCTGCTGATGAAATCAACAACTTAACCAGCCTGAAAGATAAAGTAGTAAATTCTATAAAAGGTAAACTTCGTGATGTTGAAGAAGAATATTCTGATGAAGTAGAACACGTATAAGAACACCCTCTGAAAAACGATAATGGAAGAGAAAAAAGAAAAAACCATTGAAGAACTAGTTTCCGATGCGAAGAGCTATGTAGATACTCGTATAGATTATATACATTTAAAATCCGTAGAAAAAGGTTCTAAATTATTTGCAGACCTCATTACCAATACTGTGGTAGTAGTATGTTTCCTATTGGCCTTTTTATTAGGTACGGTTACATTGGCCCTATACCTTGCTGAGGTATTTGGCAGCTTAGTCTCGGGATTTGGCTGTGTTGCAGGGATTTATTTGCTCCTATCCATTATCGTTTTCTTAACCAAGGATAACATCATCGAGAAGATTTTAGTGAACATGTTTATTAGGAAATATTTTAATAAAATAGCAGATAAAGACGATGAGGAATAGAGACATAAAATCCTTGGCAGAATTACATTTAGAAATTAGCCGCGTTAAAACTGACTATCAGTTTAAAGAAACGCAACTAAAAGCAGATGCCAAAAGTTATATCAAACAATTTTCGCCTATCAACTTAATCAAGGATTTCCTTAATCCTCAGAGCATAATGAAGTTTGACGAAAAAACCAATTTGAGCGGAAGCATCATGTCTCTAATTTTACCTATGTTTTTGAATAAAACTGTATTTAGAGGTTCTGGTTTTATTACTAAAAGTATTGCAGCCTTAGTTTCCGGCAAAATTGGTAAATCTTTAGATGCAGAAAGTTTAACTGGGATATTCAGTAAGGCAAAATCACTGTTTTCATCCTTTACTTCTAAAAAGAAGAAAACTAATGTAAACTTTGTTGATTATGGTATTCCACCAGATAGCGAGACTTACTAAAGTTTTAACCACCTTAGTCACCTAAGCATGTCGATAGTGACTTAGCTTCTATGAAGTGACTAAGATGGTCTCTGAAAAACTATTTTCCTTTGTAGATTAAGAATACGGTAGGCTTTTTATGAAAATCTACTTTTTCCTTACGCCATAGGCTGATGGGTAAAGTTTTAATGAACTCATCTTCAGCATTGATATTACAAGCTACACACAACATGGTAGTAGGTTGGCAGTTTTTCAGGATATCTTCAAAAAGATGGTTGTTTCTGAAAGGTGTTTCCATAAAAAGTTGAGTTTGCCTGTATCGCTGGGATAAATTTTCTAAATCCTTAATTCGCTGCACCCTGTCTCCTTTATCAATTGGCAGATAACCTGTAAAAGCATAGCTCTGTCCATTAAAACCTGATGACATTAGGGCCTGTAACATGGCATTTGGCCCAACAAGAGGTACAACTTTAACATTTCTTTTGTGTGCTTCGGCAACAATTTCCGCTCCTGGGTCTGCTACTCCTGGGCAACCCGCTTCACTCATCAAACCTACATCTATGCCTTTATTCAGTTCCTCGAAATAAGGAGACATAGACATCCCTCTTTTGTGCTTTCCATAATCGTGAATCACCAATTCGCTTTGTGGAGTTTTTATCCCCGCCTCTTTTAAAAATTTACGAGCCGTTTTTTCGTTCTCTACAATGTAGGTTTTGATACTATTAATGGTATCTACTAAAAATGGCGTAAAAGATTTATGAGCGGCATTATCTGCCAACGGAACGGGAATTAAGAACAAGGTACCTTTTTTCATCTATGATTGAGTTTATTCAGGTTGGCGGATATTACCACCTCGCCAACAAAATTAAAATTTACAAAAACAATAAAGTGCAACAAAGTGTTTTGTTTGGTTACTCATTGTATCAAATTTAGTTCTGTCCACAACAACAAATGACATAATTTCAATACATAATTTTGCACTTTCTGGCCGAAACTTACGTTAATTCTTATAAATGAGCAACTTTCTTGTTGCTTTTACAGTATTTAACAAAAGTTGGATTTTAAATTGATATAAAACTACCGTTAGGTTAATTATAAATTTTAAAACACACAGGACATGAAAACCTTAATCAAATTTCCGGCTATAATGCTGGGGCTTGTGCTTCTCCTCACCGGAACCACACAAATTGCAAAAGCACAGTATGATGATGTTTCATTGCAAACATTCTATGATGAGCTTTCTCCGTATGGAACCTGGATTAACGACCCTGAGTACGGGTACGTTTGGAGACCAGATGTAGACCAAGCAGACTTTAGGCCGTATTACAGTAATGGCCGTTGGGCTATGACAGAGTATGGCAACACTTGGGTATCTAACTATGATTGGGGATGGGCTCCATTCCACTACGGACGTTGGATGTACAACAGATACAACAACTGGGTTTGGTTACCCGATACCACTTGGGGACCAGCATGGGTAGATTGGAGAAGCGGTGGTGGACAGTATGGCTGGGCGCCAATGGGACCAAGCATTAACATCAACATTAATATTGGCCGCCGTTATGTAACTCCTGATTTTTGCTGGAACTTTATTCCCGTTGGACATATTTACTATAACAGCTATCCACGCTATTACAGTGGAAGAAACAGAGTTTATATTCAAAATACGGTAATCATCAACAACACTTACGTTCGTAACAATAGAACTTATTATACCGGACCCAGAATTGATGATGTGAGAAGAGCAACCAACCAAAATGTTACCGTATATAATGTTTCTAGAACTAGCAGATCAGGTGGAAATAGGATTGAAAACAATACCGTTAACGTTTATGCACCACGTCCAACTAGAGGAAGCGATAATGCCAACGCTGCGCCAAGACAAGCAATACGAGGTAGTGTTACGAGAGACAGAATAGAAAGAAATAGCGCAGTAACTAGAGAAAGTCGTGGTAGAGATAACAACGTTTACTCTAACAACGGTAGAGGTGAAAGAACTAGCGATAGAACCTTTGAAAACAATACAACCAGAGACCGAGGCAATAGCGCTCCTACTAGAGAAGGTAGAGTTGACAGCAACAACGAACGTAATACTGACAGAGGTGGTCTTTTTGGAAGGTCTAGAGAAAGGAGCGATGCAGGTAGTACCGAAACTAGAACAACTAGTCCTTACAACCAGCCCCGTGTAGAACGTAGTAGAGAGCGTAGTGAAAGTTCACCTTCTCGTTCATCATCTTCTGAAGGAAGGACGCAACAAGCTACACCTCAAAGAAGCATGGAAAGAACCGAGCGTTCACAACCACAAAGAACCGAAAGGGTAGAACGTTCGCAACGTTCCGAACGACCTCAATCTTCGGGTTCAAGTAGCCGATCATCGGGCGGTTCAGAAAGATCTAGCAGAAGCGAAAGTGGAGGCAGACCTGGCAGAGGTTAAATAGAATTAAAAGGATGGGCAAATAGACCATCCTTTCTTATTATAACTTATGTGTAAGTATAAAATAATTAAGTAACAGGCAGGCTACAACTTCCCTTTTTTTATTCCTCTTGTTTCTGTCTTTTGCAATCCTACTTTTTAATACCTTTGCTGCTCAAATAATTTTTATGGTATCTTTTTTCGAATCGAATTTAGCAGAGCTTTCAGTACATCACGTAGGCAATAAAACAAACGAAGAGTATTATTCGTTTTCCGAGAGTTCTATGCACGTAGAAGACGAAATGCTTAACCAACTGCTGAAACAATACTTCCTTTCTCCTTTCCAAAAGGTAAATGAAGTTTATCGTTTTACGCAGCACAGCAACGATTTAAATTCGAACGAGATTTACCGCTTAGTTTCGGAAGTTTTTGCCAATGGAGGTAAATTCCATGAAAACAGCCAAGAGATTGCGAAGTATCTTTTCGAGGTAGCAGATCATCCCAAGGTTAAAGGCGGCGAGCTTTATGTAGGTTATTTCGAAAACCTTCAAATCGAGGGTGATCTACATGATGCTATCGGTTTTTTCAGATCTGAAAGCAAAGAAAGTTTTATCAAAGTTTATCCAGAGCAAAGCGGATTTGGTATCAGCTATGAACAGCACGGCATCAACATTAATAAATTAGACAAAGGCTGCCTGATTTTTAATACCGAAAAAGAAGAAGGTTACAAGGTAGTGGTAATTGATACCACTAGTCGTACCTCTGATGCTGCTTATTGGAAAGACCAATTCTTGATGTTAAAAATAAGGAACGATAATTTTAACAAGACCCAAAACGTAATGGATGTTTACAAGAGCTTCGTTACTGAAAAACTGGACCAAGAATTTGATGTAGAAAAAACAGACAAAATTGACTTGTTGAACCGTTCGATGAAGTATTTTAAGGAAAAAGAAACTTTTGATATCGACGAATTTGCCAATGAGGTAATTGCTAACGAAGAAGGTATTGAGTTGTTTAAAAACTACAAACAGTCTTACGAAGAGGAGTTTGATACGCAAATTGCTGATACCTTCGATATTTCTGATGCAGCAGTTAAAAAACAAGCGAAAGACTTTAAGAGTATCCTTAAGTTAGACAAGAATTTTCACGTATATATTCATGGCAATAAAGAATTGATTGAAAAGGAATACGATGCCGAAAAAGGAATGAATTGCTATAAACTTTACTTTAAGGAAGAGCAATAGTTTCCAGTTTGATGGAACAATCGTTAAATTAGTACATGCCAATCCCTAAAAAATTACTGAGCCGTAAAGAAGAAATCACGAAAGATTTTTTTGTGCTGCTAGAAAAACATATTGATGATGTGTTGACGGGAAAAACAGATACGATGTACCACATCAAAGATTTTGCCGCGTTGCTTTTTATACACCCTACTCATTTTAGCAACACTATTAAATTAACTACAGGCTATTCTCCTTGCCATTTCGCAGAGCAGCGTGTAATGGAAGAAGCTAAAAAAATGCTAAGCGACACGAACAAACCCATCAACGAAATCAGTTACCGACTTACTTTTAACGAGCCTACCAATTTTACCAAATTCTTCAAATCTTTCGAGGGCATTACGCCAAAACAGTTCAGAAAACAGCTGCTCGAAAATACTTAAACTAGCACCATTTTTCAATTAGGTTTCCTACGGATATTTGTATCGTAATTAAAAGATACAACAATGATGGAGACACAAAAAATAGCCTTAGTAACTGGCGGAAGTCGTGGTTTGGGCAAAAACATGGCGCTTGCCCTAGCACAAAAAGGGAATGATTTAATTATCACTTACAACAGCAACAAAACGGAAGCCGATGAAGTGGTAAATTCAATAGAAGCCTTAGGACAAAAAGCAGCAGCCTTACAGTTAAATGTTGGCGAAGTAAAAAACTTTGATGGTTTTGTTACCGCGTTAAGCACTGTTTTAATCGAAAAATGGAAGAGACCAAGCTTCGATTTTCTAATCAATAACGCTGGTATCGGTATTTACACTCCTTTTGCAAGCACTACAGAAGAACAATTCGATTTATTGACGAACATCCATTTTAAAGGCGTTTACTTTCTTACCCAAAAGCTACTTCCGGTTATTGCTGACGGCGGTAGAATTATCAATGTTTCTACAGGTTTAACTCGCTTTTCACTGCCAGGCTATAGTGCTTATGCCGCATTAAAAGGTGCAATTGAAGTGCTTACCAAGTATTTGGCAAAAGAACTAGGAGCTAGGGGGATTGCAGTAAACGCAGTGGCTCCTGGTGCAATAGAAACTGATTTTGCTGGTGGAGTTGTGAGAGACAATGAACAGATGAATCAAGGCATTGCTGCTAACACCGCTCTAGGCCGTGTAGGCTTACCAAACGATATTGGGGGCGTAGTGGCGTTCCTATGTTCTAAAGAAGGTAGTTGGATAAATGCTCAAAGACTAGAGGTGTCTGGAGGGATGTTTATTTAAAACCGTACATATATTTATCTAAAGTGTCGTTTTTTCGTGCTTAAAAATGTAATTTTAATGTTGGTTGGCAACGTTAATCTATTGCCAATCAAATCAAAAGAGCTTTGAAATCAAGCAACACTATTAAAGCCCAGCGAATTGATTTCGTTGGGCTTTTTTTGTTAGTTTTAAATTAACGCTAGACTTACGAAGTTTAACTTTTGTCTTTTACTTCTTTTTTATGGTAAAGTTGAGGGCTTCGCCGTTTAAAGACTTCGTAAGTCTAGCGTTAATCTAAAGCACGTACTCCTCATTAATAGGTGTAATTGGTGGTGGAGTATTTTCTTCGCCCATCATCTGCAATAGGTTAATTTCGATAGTTCTGGTAATTTGATTTAAAGGAATACCTGCCACATTGTTTTCAAAAGGATCAACTAGGTTCATTCCGTTAATTTGTGTAGATACAAAAACAAAACCAATCATCCAGCCCATAAAAATAGACCAAACTCCCATTTCCTGACTAATAACCAAAGTAAAAGTAACTACAAATAACCAGATAAAAACCTTCGTCAAGTAACTGTAAGTAGTAGGGAATACCGTGTTCTTAATACGCTCACTCATTCCCATTTCATCACTAAATCGAACTAGCATTTCGTTAATCTGGATGAATTTAAAGCCATCGATCTGTCCACTTTGGGATAATTTTTGCAAATCTTCCGACTGTTTTAAAAGGATCGCATTATGCAGATTATTATGTTTTTCTATTTCCAGCCTATCACTTTCCTCCAAATATTTCACATAAATCAAATCTACTGTACTTCTTAAGTTTGCCTTTAAAGCATACAGAAACGCAATATGACGGCGAATCATTCTTTGTACAATCACATCATTTTCATCACTTTGCGGTACAAAAGCGATTAAGCTACGGGCGAATGAACGCGAATCGTTTACCAATCCGCCCCAAACTTTACGGGCTTCCCACCATCTATCATACGCCTGATTGTTATTAAAACCGATGAAAAATGCTATAGCTGTTCCTAAAACCGTAGGGATAATGGTTGGAATAGAAAAATGGTGCGCAATGAGGTACTCGCGAATAAAATAAGCGCCCATACAAGAGGCTATCATAATTAAATCTACATGCCAAGTATTTCTAATAATTCTACTTAGTCTAATGTTGTTAACAAGAAGCATAGGTGTTTTTTCTGTTTGTTGGTTTCTTAACAACAAATTAGAAAAATAGTTAGATATTTTTTCAAAAATAAGCTCCTTAGAATTTACAAACGTTTTTAATCGGCAATGTAAGAAACCGTATCTATTGTGTTTTTAGATTTTTGCGCTAAATATTTCATGATTTGATTTTGCTGATCATCATCATTTAAACTACTCATAGTATTCCAATAATTACCATCAATAAATTTCACGTAGTAATGCGGATATGGACTAATCTTCTTCTGGTCCTTTGAAATAGTATTTTCAACGTAGTAGATGTTTTTGATTTGTCTAAAAGCGTAACTCTTTTTCTCTGTGGTTAAAAAATCATTTAGTACGATTTGCTTCTCGGTAATTTCAATTTTATAATCTGACATTAGAAACAGTGAGACGATTGAAGCTAAACCAAAAATCCAAGCTATTGGTCGGTAAATTCTCATTCCATCAAATCCGTGCTTCAAATTAGTGTAGTGGAGATATTCATCGTAACGGTCTCTTAAAATCAATCTATAAATGGCCGTCATTGGAAAAATGATGACTGCAAAAGCCAAAAAAGTAGCAGGTACAAACCACATATAAAGGTTGGGAACAATTGAAAATATCAGATCCTCACTTTTTTCGGGAGAAGAATTCATCCACAAGAAAAAACTCCCAAAACTATAAATTATTGCTGCCATGAATATGAAAAAGGGAACTATTGCTAAAGCTTCCCATATGGCATATTCCTTTTGTAGAACTTTAAAATTACCTCCAAAAAATGTTTGTTTTGGCTTGTAGGGAAATAGGTTGGCCAATAATAAAAACACAAGAATTACCGCAACTTCTGTTGGAAAATGCATACTTCAAATATTTAAACGACTCTTACTAACAGTCCTTTTAGGTATTCTCCTTCTGGAAAAGATAATCTCACAGGATGATCCTCTGGTTGGCAAAATTGTTTAATGATTTGCACTTCTTTCCCCGCATCTAAAGCTGCCCAAGCAATAATTTGTTTGAAAGTATCGATATCTACCGCACCCGAGCAAGAAAAAGTAGCCAGTAATCCACCACTTTCTAATAATAACAAACCGCGGCGATTTAAATCTTTGTAAGCTCTAGCCGCTCTATCCAATACAGAACGAGATGGCGCATATTTCGGTGGGTCTAACACCACTACATCAAACTTTTTCCCTTCATCATTAAACTGTCGCAGCTGTTTATTTACATCACTTTGTATGGCGGTGTGTTTGCCTGCATCAAATTTATTCAGGTCGATGTTTTGCTTCAACGTTTCTATTGCTAAAGCAGAACTATCTACAGAAGTTACTTCGGCAGCACCTTGAGCATATGCGTTTAAGCTAAAACCACCACTGTAGCTAAAGCAATCTAGCACAGATTTTCCTTTGGTGTAAGATGCTAAGATTTTTCTATTATCACGTTGATCGCAGTAGAAACCAGATTTTTGCCCTTCGGCAATGTTGATATTGTACAAAATCCCGTTCTCTTTCACTTCAATAAACTCAGCGGGAGTTTCGCCCCAAAGCAAGCCATTTTCGGCGGTAATTCCTTCGTGTGTACGAGCGGTTGCATCACTTCTATCGAAAATCCCTTTGGGTTGTAAAAGCTTCACCAAAACAGCGATGATGATATCTTTTGCTTTCTCAATGCCAGAACTTAAAATCTGTAAAGAAAGAAAATCGGCATAGCGGTCTACAATTAAGCCTGGTAAAAAATCAGCTTCACTAAAAACCAAACGACAAGCGGTAGTTTCCTCGTCTGCTAACAGATGCGCTCTTCCAGCAATCGCAGTTTTAATTTTCTGCTCATACCAAGCTTCATCAATGGTAGTTTCTTCGTTCCATTCTATCAAACGAACAGCTACACGAGATTGGTCGTTGTAGTATCCATAGGCCAAAAAATCTCCACTTGCATCTACCAAACGTACGACATCTCCATTTTCGGGCTTTCCTTTCACTTTGTCCAATGCTCCAGAAAACACCCAAGGATGACGTTGATGAACCGCTTTTTCTTTTCCTTTTTTTAGCTTGATTTCTACCATTTTGCAAAGATATGTAAAAGTGGTCAGTTGTCAGGAAACAGTATTCAGTTAGCGTTAAAACTAAAAACATTAAAATCTATATAGTATTTTGGCTAAAGCCAACAACAGCTCAAACAATCCGTCGGTTAAAACCGACGGCAATGAAATGCATAAACTAATCTATTCATTGCCCTTGGCTTCAGCCAAGGGTATATTAAAACACAAAACTGGCTTTAGCCAAAAATTAAGACCTGTAGTATTGAAAATACAATCTCAAAATAAACCTTTGTGTACTTCGTGTCTTGGTGGTTTAATATTATTTTTACAGAATGGAAGAAATCACTTGGAACGATTTTGAGAAAGTAGAATTAAGAGTTGGAACTATTATCGAAGCTTTTGAATATCCCGAAGCAAGAAAACCAGCATACAAGGTAAAAGTAGATTTTGGCGAATTAGGCATCAAAATGAGCAGCGCCCAAATCACTAAGCATTACACGTTAGAAGAATTAATTGGCCGACAAATCATTGGCGTTGTCAATTTCCCTAAAAAGCAGATAGGTAAATTCATGAGTGAGTTTTTAGTGACTGGCTTTGCTGATGAAAACGGTGATATTGTACTGAGCACAGTTGAAAGAAAAGTACCTAACGGAAGTAAGTTAATCTAGAGCAAAGATGAAGGAGCAAGGAACAAAGATATATCGCCTAACATTCTAGTCTTTTATCTTTACTCCTTGCTCTTTATTCCAAAATATACAACATGAGTTTCTATAATTTCGAAGAAAACGCCAACCCACAGCAAGAAGACGAACACTACATGCGTTTGGCTTTAAGTGAGGCAAAAAAAGCGTACGATGCGCAAGAAATTCCCATCGGTGCAATAGTAGTTTGCAAAGGGAAAGTAATTGGCAGAGGCTACAACCTTACAGAGCAACTGAATGATGTAACCGCCCATGCCGAAATGCAAGCCTTTACCGCAGCTGCACAAACCTTGGGAGGCAAATATTTAAAAGATTGCACGTTGTACGTCACCATAGAACCCTGCGTAATGTGTGCAGGCGCCAGTTATTGGACACAAATTAGTCGAGTAGTTTACGGAGCAAAGGAAGAAAAGAGAGGTTTCACCAAAGTAGGGCAAAACCTTTTACACCCCAAAACGTTGTTAACTGGAGGTATTTTGTCCGAAGAGTGCGGAAGTCTCATGTCGGCGTTTTTTCTAAATAAACGCAAACAAAGTTGACAAACATTTGAACAAAACTTAACCTATCTCTATTATATTTGTAGAGATAACATTTTAAATAACCCTTAATCATATACATTATGGCATTTGAATTACCTGCGTTAGCATACGCAACAGACGCATTAGAACCACATATCGACAAAGCAACCATGGAAATTCACCATGGCAAACACCACCAAGCTTATGTTACCAACTTAAACAAAGCTTTAGAAGGTAAACCAGAAGCTAACAATAGCATCGAAGATATCGTTAAAAACATCTCAAAATATCCAGCTGCAGTACGCAACAACGGCGGTGGTCACTATAACCACTCTTTGTTCTGGACAGTTTTAGGTCCAAATAAAGGCGGCGAGCCAACTGGTGATTTAGCGAAAGCAATCAACGAAGCTTTCGGTTCTTTCGCAGAATTCAAAACTAAAATCCAAGATGCGGGTGCAACTCGTTTCGGCTCAGGTTGGGCTTGGCTTTCTGTAGGTGCAGATAAAAAATTAATAGTTTCTTCTACACCAAATCAAGATAATCCTTTGATGGATGTTGCTGAAGTAAAAGGTACGCCAATCTTCGGTATAGATGTTTGGGAGCACGCTTATTACTTAAAATATCAAAACAAACGCCCTGATTATTTAGCGGCAATTTGGAACGTAGTAAACTGGGATGCAGTAGCTGAGCGTTACAAAAAAGCTTTATAGTAAGCTTTTAACATCAGGTAAATAATTCAATTTTCTTTTTTAGAAAATCAATAAAAGCGGGGCGTCGGTTATGATAGTCCCGCTTTTCGTTTTTATCTTTTTGATGCCCACGCACAAACCTCATAGGTTTACTTGCATTAAGTCTATTAAACCTATGAGGTTTTCCAGCGACAAAAAAATAACCACTTCAATCGGGTTTATAACCGAGCGGAACTTCCTACATGGTTTCCTAAAAATTTCTTAAATTGCAGGTTCAAAAGTAAACTCACAATGAAAAAGTTTTTATCTGCTCTTTTCCTTTTTACAGCAATTGCAGTTTCTGCATTGGCACAGCCTAAAATGCCAACTCCAGAAGAAATAGCAAAAAAGAACGTAGACGAATTAGAAACTCGTTTAAAACTTACACCTACTCAAAAAGGTGTAATCTACAATTACGCCTACAACATGGCCAAAGAGCAAGTGGTTTTAATGAAAAAACAACAGGCAACTGGCTACGATGACGAGGAAGTAACCAAAATTTATCGTCTAAGTAACGAAACCAATAAAAACATCAAGGCAGTTTTGAAGCCTGAGCAAGCTTTAGAATATGATAAAATTGTAGAGGAACGCTTAGCAGGTATCGACCCTAAAAAGAAAAAGAAGAAGAAAAAAGGTGAAGAAGAGGAAAAAGTAGTAGGTATAGAAGGCTTAAAATCAGTGAAAGCTGGTCAGCCGTGAGCTTACAACTCTTAGATTATCTTTTCACCATTGTACATCTGCTCATCATTGGAGCAAATCTTTTTGCTTGGATATGGCCTAAAACCAGAAAAATCCATCTTTATATTGTAGCTATCACCTTATTTTGCTGGTTAATTTTGGGCATTTGGTACGGCATCGGCTATTGCCCAGTTACCGATTGGCAATGGGAGGTGAAGACCAAATTAGGGGAAACCAATTTACCAAGCTCCTTCGTTAAGTACTACCTAGACAAAATTTCTGGCAAAGATATTCCAGACACTACTGTCGATTTCATCACTTTAATCTCATTTTTGGCAGCTATTATTTGTTCTATCAAAATCAACTTTTTTAACAAAAGACAAACCAATTAACGCTTATGAAATTTCTAAAAATAGTTGCTCTACTTTTTTGTTTCATCACAGGTAAGGCCACTGCGCAAACAGTTAATATTCCTTTCGAATTAACGAATTACAACAACATTTCGATCGAGACTGTACTTAACAAAAAAGACACAGTTAAACTGATGTTTCATTTAGCGGCATCCTCAGTTACCTTAACAGAAGAAGCATTACAAAAAATTAACAGTATCAAATTTGAAAGAACCGATAGTGTAAATAGCTGGGGCGGCTCGGGAAATACATCGAGGTTCAGCAAGAGCAACGAGCTACAAATTGGCAGCTTAGTTTGGGAAAAAACGCCAATTTGGGAGAATAAAAATTCTGGTCAAAATACAAGTGGTAAATTTGGACTAGACTTATTTAAAGGAAAAATCATTAGCATCGATTTTGAGAAGAAAATCATCAGCATTAGCGAAGAACTTCCAAAAAACATCGAGAAATATCAAAAGTTAAATATCGACTACAAAGACGACATGATGTTTGTAGCCGCTAATTGCGAAGTTGGAGGAGCCTCCATTGCCAATAAGTTTTTAATCCATTCGGGGTATGCTGGTTCGATTTTATTTGATGACCAGTTCTCCAATGCAAATAAACTATCAGACCGACTTAAAATTACTAGTGAAAAACAGTTGAAAGATTCTTACGGCAATGTTTTAAAAACAAAAAAGGCAATTTTACCAACCTTCGCTTTAAGCAATTTCAATCTTAAAAATATTCCAGTGGGCTTTTTTGATGGCGCTATGGGTCGTCAGAAAATGAGTGTATTGGGCGGCGATATTTTAAAGCGCTTTAACATCGTTATCGATGCCAAACGTGAGTTCATTTACCTTAAACCAAATAAATTGAAAAATGCAGCTTATTTGGATGTTTAAACATTAAATCCCCACTACATCCTTTTTCTTTCTATTTTTCATTCCCTTTGGAATAAGCGCTAAAACTTCCTCTTTTAATGCATTGAGCATTTTCTTCTTCACGAAGCTTTTATGCGTTACCAAACTGATTTCGCGTACTGGCTCTGGCGACCTAAAGTAACGTACTTTGTTCAGTTGCTTGGTATTTAAATCATGTAGCGAAAGCTCGGGCAAAAGTGTTGTTCCATCGTTTACATCCACCATTCTAATCAAAGTTTCTACACTTCCTGTATTGTAAGTTAGGGCTTGCAGCTTATTGTTTTTGGTAGACCTGCAAATATTCAACACCTGCGAGCGCATGCAATGTCCTTCGTTTAGCAACCAAATATTTTCCTCTTCAAAATCTTCGGCATCGATGGTTTTCTTCTTGTAAAGCTTGCTGTTTTTACTCACATAACCCACAAAGGTTTCATAATATAAAGGTTGTTCACTAATGTTGGCATCAATCAGAGGAGTTGCCAAAATACCACAATCAATTACGCCAGTTTTTAAATGGTGAATGATATCTTCTGTAGTGTATTCCCAAATCATCAACTTTAAATCTGGATATTTACCTAACATCGAAGCAATTACTTCTGGCAATAAATACGGAGCAATAGTTGGGATAATACCAATCTTTAACTCTCCGGTAATTTCCTGCTCTTGGTCGCTAATAATTTCCTTGATCTTGCTATTTTCTTGCAATACAATTCTAGCCTGCTCTATAATTTGTACACCAATTTCTGTAGGCGTTACCGGCTGTTTGCTTCTATCGAAAAGTTTTACGCCAAGAAATTCTTCCAACTTTTGTATCTGCATACTTAAGGTGGGCTGGGTTACAAAACACTTTTCTGCAGCACTTACAAAACTTCTGTAAGTATCTACCGCAACAATATATTCGAGCTGAACTAAAGTCATATAGTTAAAATTGATATTAATTTTCTTTAACTATAAATTTAAACAATATTTATTAAAAAAGAAATCAACCATTAAGGAGTTAAGATAAATTAAGAGCTAACTTAACTCTTTAATGATTTTTATACTCCCACTACTGTACCGTATATTCCTTACTTTGTATAGTGTGTGCACTGAAATAACCTATTGCACCGCCTTTAATGTTGGTGACAGGGTTGGCTGGAGCTGCACTATCGCCACCACCCTGCGCTCCGTTATCTACACTAAACCAATATTTGTAAACGGGTTCGTCAATGGTTAAAAACTCCAACTTAATTCTATCACCTTTTTTAAGCTTACTTTCATCGTCAAATTCATAAGGAAATATCGTTTGATTTACTGTTTTTCCATCTGTAAATTCATCATTTGTAGCCATGATAGATTTGGTATAAACCCCATTTTTATACTCTATGAACCGATAGAAATTTTTCACTCCTATTGGATCCGTATATTTCACATGTGTAAACAACCTAGGGCCATCAAATAAATTTAACTCATAAGGATAAACATCTTCCAAGGGAACCACAGCAGGCATGATACATGTAGAAGTAAAAGTCTGTCCGCCAACAGCAATTTTAAGCTTATAAGTCTGTGTAGGGGTACCTCTTAACGTAGAATGCAGATATACTCCTTTCTTTGCACTTTCATCTAATCGGGTTATATTGCCCAACTGATCCTCTATTTCCACCACAGCTCCACTAACGCCAGCAAAATCATTTGAGCTGCTATAACTTTTAGTTTTGCTGATCAATACGCGGGCTCCATTTGCATGGTCTGTTAAATTCGCTTCAATTACATACTTTTCTGCCGCCGTATCTAAATTTAATTCAATTACTTCCTCACAAGAAGAAAGCAAAAAAACTATTGAAAAAAGTGCAATGAGATATTTAAAACTATTCATGAGTATCGGCTATTTAAATTTGAAATTGTAAGAGATTGATGGGAGAAATTGGAATAAGGTAGTACGCACCACTTCTGTTTTTGAAGGGTCATTTTCCGCTTCGCGGAAGTTAATCGAGTAAGCATTTTTTCTACCGTAGGCATTATACAAACTAAAAGATAGCTCAGAACTGTAATTCTTTCTTTCCCTTAACTGCAAATTAGCACCCAAGTCCAATCGGTGGTAAGAGGGCATACGGTACATATTTCTATCAGTATAGTAGAAAAATGTTTGTCCATCCATGTTATATTTTCCTGTCGGAAAAGTAATCGCATCACCAGTGTAATAAACCCAAGAAGCATTTAGATTCCATTTTTTGTTTAATTGATATGAACCTACCAAAGCTATTTCGTGTGTACGATCTTGACGGGCGTTGTACCAATTGCCATTATTAATTCCGTCTATTTGTCTTTCTGTTTTGGAAAGCGTGTAACTTAACCATCCCGTAAAATCACCTTTCTTTTTCTTGAACAAAACTTCTAAACCATAAGCTCTTCCAATACCATACAATAGTTGTGTTTCGATATTATCCGAGTTAAATGTTTCGGCTCCATCTCTATAATCAATTTGATTATCCATCGCTTTATAATAACTTTCTACATTCAATTCAAAAGCATTATCAAATAAATTTCTGTAGTAACCTACCGCGAACTGGTCAGAAACTTCTGGTTTTACCATTAGTGAACTTGGCAACCACTTATCGCTAGGGCGGCTAGAGGTTGAGTTAGAAATCATATGCATATTTTGTGCGTTTCTCACATACGAAGCCTTTAAAGAACTCTGCTGATTTAGCAAATAACTTAACGATAAGCGAGGTTCTAAATTGAAGTAATTTTTCACAAACTCTCCCTTGCTGTAGTAGGTAGAATTAAGGATATCTCCCTCTGGGCTTACCGTTAGAAAATCGCCGCCACCTAAAACACTAAAACCCGTTAAACGCAAACCAAAGCCAATGTTAAGTTTCTCGGACGCTTGCCAGTCGCTCGATGCGAAAAGGGCATTTTCCAAAGAGAACCTCTCCTGATAGTTTACTGGATTATAGCTAGAAGCCCCTTCAGAGGTAATCTCTCCAGGAGTAACGGTGTGGTAAATCGAGTTAAAGCCAAACTTCACTAGGTTCTTATCTGAAGCTTGCCAAAAGAAGTTTTGTTTTAATCCCCAATCTTTTAGTTGTGAAAATATGCGTACGTTGTCGATGCCCGTATTCACTTCTATTTTATTTTGATAACTCGTGTATGAAGCCGTTGTGGTTGAATTCAACTTCTCTGAAAAGATGTGCTTCCATTGTGCACTGGCAATTCCATTTCCCCAGCTTAATCCAAACGTTTTTGCTAAACCTAATTTATCGCTTCCTAAATAACCCGAAAAGGTTAGCTTATTGTTGTCTCCTAATTGAAAATCTGCTTTACCATTTACATCGTAAAAGTACATAGTGTTTTGGTTGATGGAGCTATCCGGAGAAAGTCGCAATAAAGCATCAACATAAGTTCTTCTCCCAGAAATAATGAAGGATGATTTGTTCTTTTGTATCGGCCCTTCCAAAGTAAGCTTAGAAGAAATTAATCCGATACCGCCCGAAGCTGAGAACTTTTCGGTATCTCCTTGTCGCATTTTGATATCCAACACAGATGACAATCTGCCACCGAATTGCGATGGCATTCCTGTTTTATACACCGTGATATCATCAACCGCGTCGGGATTAAAGGTAGAGAAGAAGCCTAACAGATGTGCTGCATTGTAAACAGGCACATCATCCATTAGTACCAAATTCTGGTCTGAAGAACCACCACGCACATAAATACCTGCACCACCTTCACCTGCAGATTTAATTCCTGGCAAAAGCTGAATGGCCTTTAAAACATCACGTTCGCCAAAAATGAGCGGAATATTTTTAATGGTCTTCATGCTCAATCGCTCTGCACCCATTTGCGGGCTAGCCAAGCTACGGTCGTCCCTAGCAGTAGAAATCACTATCTCATCCAAATTATTGGCGCTATCTTCCAACTCAAAATTGAGCGTCGTGTTTTTAGAAACCCGTACAGTCTTTCTTAAAGTAGTCATCCCAATTGCACTGATTACGAAAGTATAATTACCAGCTTTAAGTTCCACTTCGTAGCGACCCAAGCTATCAGCCATTACATTACGTTTTGCCTCAATAATGTTGATGGTTGCCGCTTCTATTTGGCTGTCACCAGATTTTACTTGGCCAGAAATTTTAAAGTTTTGCTGCCCGAAGACATTTGTAGCGTTGAGAACGTGGAGAGAAAATAAGCTGAACAAAAATATGAAGAGCTTAAAGAGATTTGATGTCATTTACGTATCGGAATTTACTATGTTAATTAAAAGGTATTTTGATTATGACAATGAAAAAAGGACATACCCCTATGTATTCCTTAATTTTTTCGCAAGTTAAATAGAATGAAAGCATTTATCTCTTAAAGAAATGTTAATTTTTAAGCATTAGATGGCATTTTCCTCGAATAGTTACTTCATATACAGAACGGAATAGACAATTAAATCTTACTTTTGTACTTTAATTTTTAGTTGTGGGAAAAGATAAACTCAGAAAATTCGCGGAAATAGACACCTTTCCAAATGTATATCAGTTAGATGAAGCAAAAGTACTGAAGGGAAATTGGGCAGAAACGCACTTCAAAAACAATAATCCTGTAGTACTAGAACTAGCTTGCGGAAAAGGAGAATATTCGGTTGGATTAGCTAGGCTTTTTCCTGAAAAAAACTTTATCGGTATCGATTTAAAAGGCAATAGAATTTGGAGAGGAGCGAGAACAGGTGTAGATGAAGCGATTCCTAATCTTGCTTTTTTACGCATCCAAATTGAGGATTTATTGGAATATTTCGGCGAAAATGAGATTGACGAGATTTGGATAACTTTTGCAGACCCACAACCTCAGATCAGCAGGGAGAAAAAGAGATTAACGTCTCCTAACTTCTTGGCGAAATACAAGCCATTATTGCGTGAAGGCGGTAAAATCAACCTAAAAACAGATAATGATGGCTTATATGGCTACACCAAAGAAAAAGTAGAGCAATTAGGTTTGCTTACACATAAAGATACCGACCATTTATATCAATCTGATTTAGCGGACGAAGTGCTTTCTATCAAAACGCATTACGAACGTATTTACCTTAAAAAGGATAAAAACATTAACTATATTCAGTTTTCGTTTAGCTAAACATTATCGTCATGCTGAATTTATTTCAGCATCTGCTTGAAAAGATCCTGAACTAAATTCAGGATGACGGAAAGGAGTAAAATGGATACCAATTTCTATGAACAGGTTTTCGAAGTAGCGAGGTTAGTCCCAAAGGGAAGGGTTACTTCTTACGGAGCAATTGCCAAGGCTTTAGGTGTGGCCAATTCATCGAGAATGGTGGGGCATGCCATGGCTTACGCTGGTCAGGCTAGTCCGCAAGTGCCGGCACATAGAATAGTAAATGGCAGCGGCTTACTAACAGGCCGATTTCATTTCTCTCCACCAACATTAATGCAAGAGTTGTTAGAGAAAGAAGGAATTACTGTAGCTAACGATAAGATAAAGAATTTCAAGCAGGTATTTTGGGATCCGTTGCAGGAATTGTAGAGGTCTGAAGTACGAGGACAGAAAGTCCAATGATATTATTACCAATTTAATCATTCAAAACTCACTCATTAGTCATTTTAAAATATGGGAAAATTAGCAGAAGAATTTAACAACTACCGCTCAAAAATGAACGAGCGAGTAATGGAAACCGCCAATACTAACATTAAACGTTTTTTTGCGCTAGATACCACCTCTTACGCAGAAGGCGCATTAAACGTAAAGACTAAAGAAATGCTTGGGTTAGTAGCTTCGATGGTTTTAAGATGCGATGATTGTATTAAATATCACCTAGAAAAATGCTATAACGAAGGCGTAACTAATGAAGAACTTAACGAGGTTTTCATGATTGCCAATTTGGTTGGTGGTTCCATCGTCATCCCTCATTACCGCAGAGCTGTTGAGTTTTGGGATGACTTGCAGAAATAGACTTTTACCACACCCCGTGCCGATGCTTTGGTAAAGGCACTAAGAACACAAAGAGAATTCTACTATGAACAAGCCTATCGTCACTATCGAATATTGCCCAAAATGTGGCTGGATGTTACGTTCTGCTTATTTCGCTCAAGAGTTATTGACCACTTTCTCCGAAGAACTTGATGGTGTAACCTTAAAGCCTAGCGAAACGAGTGGCACATTTTTGATTTCCGTGAATAACGATTTGATTTTTGACAGAAAAACAGAAGGTCGTTTTCCAGAAATTAAAGAGTTGAAGCAATTGGTAAGGAATATCGCTTGCCCAGATAAATCATTGGGACACTCGGATAGATAGTTTAAACCATTAAGGATTTAAGATACATTAAAACTACCGAAGTTTTTAAACGGCGAAACCCTCAACTTTAGCGCAAAAACAATAGCTAGAAAAAGTTAAACTTCGTAAGCTTGCAATAATCGTAATTCGTAAATCTAAAATCGTAAGTTACTTTACTGATTCGTTGTAGGATTTTACTAAAGCAATCAACATTTTTTCATCAAAATATTCAGTTGCTTTGATACTTTCCGTTAATCCTTCGTCTCCAGTAAGTTTAGCTAATAAAAGGTTTTTTGTAGCTGTTGTCCTAGAGCCGTCGGCAGCAATTTCTTGCATCGGTCCCGTGCCAGGTTTTTCAATGAAATAGAATAGTTTTGCTTTTGGAGGCGCTCCTGCTGGTCGTTCAACACCACCACCGCGATTACCGCCTAAGTTAATGCTTACACCGCCACCTAGACCTCCGCCCATTCCACCACCAGTACCCATGCCAACTCCGAAAGTAGGACGAGCCTTTACACGTGGCTGCACAGGCTCATCAACGCCAGAAGTACCACCAACTGCGTATAGATTCACTTTTCCCCCTTCTACCAATCTAAAAAAAGTGACCGTGGCTTTTTTACCTATAATGTAAGGTTTACTTTCGTAGGTATCGCCATTCCACAAAAATGATTTGATATCCTTGGCCTTATATTCCTTTAATCCCTGTTCCTCAATTTGTATAAAAACAGATTCGTAATTGGTGCCTTTAATTTCTCCTCTCACAAAATTGCCATCACTAATTAATACCGCATCTTGAGCTTTTGCGGTGAAAGCCAGCAAACAAATTACGACTATCAATTTCAAAATTTTCATATTCAAATTAACGGAAAATAACGTAGTATTGTTATACCTATAACATTTATTAACATCTTAATACCATGAAAAAATCGCTCTTATTATTTTATCAATTTCTTAAAAAGCCTTCATTTCTTAAAAAAAAAGACAAAGAAGTATTAGTCAAAGATTTTGCAGCGCTTTTTCTGCTCGATTTATTTTTTTCCGTGTTGATAGTAGGGCTGTTTTACATCTTACTACATTTCAAAATTATTAGAGAACATGAAAGTGCAGACCTCTTAAAAGAATATGGCATTTTAGGCACACTAATTATTGCTTGTTTTTTTGCGCCAATCTTAGAAGAGATATTTTTTCGATGGCATTTAAGAGACCTCCACGGATCAATCTATTTTACTTTTCTATCTGTATCGGGATTAATTGTTTCTCAGATCAATGGTTCCTTACTTCAATTTTCGATAGTTCTTGCGGCTTTAATAAGTGCAGCGTTCACCATTAGTTTTTTGAAGAAAAAAGGGAAGTTCTATTCGGTTAGAATTTGGCGAAAAAGCTATCCTTTTCTATTTTACTACACGGCAATCATTTTCGGGCTTATACATCTTAGTAACTTCAAAGACCTCACGATTACCGACCCAACTTTTCTAATTTACATTGCTTCGCAGACCTTTGGCGGACTTAGCCTTGGATATATCCGTATTAAACATGGACTCGTTTATAGTATACTTTTTCATGCTTGCTTTAACCTTGCGGCAGTTTCGCTTTCAATTCTTTTCCCTTAGTTATTTTCAATTTATCGTTACCTTTATCATCTGTCTTAAATATCAAATACGATTAAGCAAATGAGCAACAAAAAACTTTTCCTTTTAGACGGGATGGCGTTAATCTACCGAGCGCATTTCGCATTGAGCAAAAACCCTCGTTTTACCTCAACAGGTGTGAATACTTCTGCAGTAATGGGCTTTGCCAATACCTTATTAGAAGTACTTAAAAAGGAAAAACCAAGTCATATAGCGGTAGTTTTTGATACCGATGCACCAACCGAAAGACACACAGAGTTTGTAGCGTACAAAGCCCATCGAGAAGCTATGCCAGAAGATTTATCGAAAGCGCTTCCATATATTTTTAGGCTGATAGAAGGCTTTAACATTCCAGTAATTACTAAGGACGGTTATGAGGCGGATGACATTATTGGAACGCTTGCCAAAGAAGGCGAAAAAGCAGGTTTCCAAGTGTACTGCATGACACCAGATAAAGATTTTGCTCAATTGGTTTCTGATAATATTTTCATCTACAAACCTGCCCGTATGGGTAACGAAATGGAGATTTTGGGCGTACCTGAAGTTTTAGCGAAATGGGAGATTGAAAACGTGTTGCAGGTGATTGATATTTTGGGTTTGTGGGGCGATGCCGTAGATAATATTCCTGGGATTCCTGGTATTGGCGAGAAAACTGCCAAAGCGCTAATTAAGCAATATGGTAGTATGGAAAACATTATTGCCAACAGTCACGAGCTTAAAGGAAAGCAGAAAGAAAACGTAGAAAATTTTGCTGAGCAGGGATTAATTTCTAAGAAATTGGCCACAATTATTCTGAACGTTCCAGTAGAATTTAACGAACAAGAACTTTTACTAGAAGAACCTAGCAAAGAATTGTTAGAGCCATTATTTGCCGAATTAGAATTTAGAACTATCGGTAAGCGTGTTTTTGGCGATGCTTTTAGCGTGAACGAAGCCAAGACCAATGGACAACAAGATTTGTTTGGCAATACAGTAGCCAAAAAAGAAATCGAAAATCAGCCTTCGTTATTTGATACACCTATTGATGCAAAAAACATCGACAATACACCACACGACTACCAGTTAATAGCTACACCGGAAGCGAGAAAAGAACTAATTGACCTGCTATTACAGCAAAACAGAATTTCATTCGATACTGAAACCACAGGAACAGATGCTAACTTTGTGGATTTGGTAGGCTTGTCTTTTTCAGTAGAAACTGGCAAAGCATATTATATTCCAACACCTCAAAACAAGGAAGAAACTCAAGCCATTTTAGAAGAATTTAGGCCGGTTTTTGAAAGCGAAAACATCATTAAGATTGGTCAGAATATTAAATACGATATGTTGGTGCTTAAATGGTATGATATCAATTTAAAAGGCGAATTGTTCGACACTATGTTGGCGCATTACCTCATCGACCCAGATACCAGACACGGAATGGACGTGCTTTCGGAAAACTATCTGGGCTACACACCTATTTCCATCACCTCGTTAATTGGAGCCAAAGGGAAAAACCAATTAAACATGAAAGATATTCCGGTAGAAAAAGTAGTTGACTACGCTGCCGAAGATGCCGATGTTACCTTACAATTGGCTAATATTTTTGAGCCGATGTTATTGGAAAGAAATGCGACTAAGCTTGCTACGGAAATCGAAAATCCTTTGATCTATGTACTAGCAGATATGGAAAAAGAGGGCGTTAGAATAGATGCTGAAACTTTAGCCACTTATTCGGCACAGCTACAGGAAGAAATTTCTAAAGCAGAGCTGAATGTTTACGAAAAAGCAGGGCTTAAATTCAATCTGGCTTCACCAAAACAATTGGGAGAAGTTCTTTTCGACCATCTAAAACTCGACCCAAAAGCGAAGAAAACTAAAACTGGTCAGTATCAAACTGGTGAAGACGTGCTAACGGCATTAGCTAACAAAAGCGATATTGTTCAGGATATTCTGGATTTCCGCCAGATGCAGAAACTGAAATCTACTTACGTGGATGCTTTGCCTTTGCTGGTGAATCCAAGAACGGGCAGGGTGCATACGAGTTATAATCAGGCAGTTGCCGCTACCGGAAGATTGAGCTCTAACAATCCGAACTTACAAAATATCCCTATCAAAACGGATAGAGGTAGAGAAGTGAGAAAAGCATTTATTGCGAGAGATGAAAATCACATCCTTTTATCTGCCGATTATTCGCAAATAGAGCTAAGAATTATCGCCGAAATTAGTAAAGAAGCAAATATGTTAGATGCTTTTTTAAATGGCATTGATATTCACACCGCAACTGCGGCTAAAGTGTACGGAATTGGTATTGATGAAGTAACCTCTAACCAACGTAGAAATGCAAAGGCAGTAAACTTCGGGATCATCTACGGGCAATCAGCTTTCGGCCTATCGCAAAATTTGAACATCCCACGTAAAGAAGCTGCCGAAATTATCGAACAATATTTCGTTCAATATCCAGGCATTAAGAACTACATGAGTGATACAATGAATTTTGCTCGTGAGAATGGTTACGTAGAAACGATTATGGGTCGTCGTAGGTACCTAAGAGATATCAACTCGGCGAATATGACCGTGAGGGGCTACGCAGAGCGAAATGCGATTAATGCACCAATACAGGGTTCGGCAGCGGATATGATCAAGATTGCGATGATTAATATCCACAAAGATATGAAGGAACAAAAATTGCAATCGAAAATGACTATGCAAGTGCATGATGAGTTGGTGTTCGACGTAATTAAGAGTGAAAAAGAAGCTGTAAAAGAGATCATTACGCATAGGATGAAAACCGCTATTAAAACCGAAGTGCCAATTGAAATAGAGATTGGCGAAGGGATAAATTGGCTGGAAGCACATTAAAAAACAAATCGTGTACGGGCGAAACATTTTTCGCCCCAATTATAACAAAACCATGAAAAAACTAACGCTTATCTTATTTCTAGCCGTTACAAAAATCGGCTTTTGCCAAAATGCCCAACAAGACACAACGCTAGTTTACAATAGCCCAATATATACCAAAGACCCTGTTCGTTCTAAATGGCGACCGGTGGTTCAACAAGTCGGCGAATTTTACCAAGTTACTTTTTACAACGCTAAAGATGTAATTCAAGAAGTGATCAGTTTTGCTGATAAAGACTTAACGATTAGAAAAGGCCCCTATCTTTTGTATTTAGCGGGAAAACTTACAGATAAAGGTTTTTATGAACAAGGAAATAAACATGGCGAATGGATTCAATACAATAATGACGGAACGGCTCCATTAAAGATAGAAACTTTTAGATATGACAAACTAAATGGCCCATACAACGAATACTGGGCTAAAGGGGATCTATTTGCCTCTGGAAATTATATCAACAATAAAAAAAGTGGTGTTTGGAAATATTATTACTCTGAGGGAGAATTTGCGGGAGAAGAAACCTTTGACGAAAACGAAAAAAAAATTACTCACCAGTACTATGACAGAGAAGGTAATATAGCTGATTTCGATAATATATTTACAGCGCCAAATTATAAGGGAGGAATCAACAAATTTTATAGATTTCTAGCTAACCAGATGAGATATCCAAAGCAATCTGCAAAACAAAAAATACAGGGTATAGTAGTTCTGAAATTTGATGTGAAGAAAGACGGTAGTGTAGAAGATATTGAAGTTGTAGAAACTCCTAACGAAGAAATGGCCACAGAAGCGGTTAGAGTTTTAAAACTATCTAAAGAATGGACACCTGGAAAAATATTTGGGGAACCCGTGACCGTTAAATACCATATCCCAATTAGATTTGCTTTGTAATAAAAAATTAATTGTATCGTTATTAACCCACTTAAAAACTACTATAACAATGAAAAAATTATTAACCCTTGCTGCTATTGCCTTGTTCGGTTTTAGCGCAACTTTCGCTCAAACTACTACAACGGTAAAACAAGCTCCTAAAAAAGTAACTACAACAACTAAAACGGAAGCCAAAAAAGTAGAAAAAAAAGCTACTTCTACAGCTACTAAGCTAAAAGCAGACGGTACACCTGACATGCGTTACGCTGAAAACAAAGCAGCAAAAGTAAATCCGGCTGGACCAAAGAAAAAAGACGGAACTGCAGACATGCGTTATAAAGCAAATCAAGCCGCAGCTAAAAAGAAAAATTAAACAACGTTTAATATGCTACTAAACTTAAGACTTACGAAGTTTTCGAAACTTCGTAAGTCTTATTGGCCTATAAATCTATAGTCTCGCCAATAGCTGGCAACAACAATGTTTTCTGCGCTCTTTTGAAAGTTTCCAACGCAAAATCCTTATTGATTGCAATTACAGGGAAAGAGTCATAATGAACACCCATTACTTTCGAACAATTCACATACTCCGCAGCAATTACCGCATCATCTGGATCCATCGTATAATTACCACCAATTGGAAGGATAGCATATTCTAATTGGTACAATTCAGCTAGTAATTTCATGTCTAATGTTAAACCCGTATCTCCAGCAAAATAAATCTGCGTGCCATCAACATCTAAAACAAAACCTGCCGGATTACCTCCGTAAGAACCATCTGGCAAACTGCTAGAATGTGTTGCTGTAACCATTCGTACCGTTCCAAAATCGAACTTAAATTTACCAATGTTCATATCATGGATATTGGTAACACCTTGTTTTTGTAACCAACCAGCAATTTCTGGCATACAAATCACTTTGGCATTGGTTCTCTTGGCAATATCCACCAAATCTCCAACATGATCACCATGACCGTGACTTACCAGAATATAATCTGCATCGATTTTCTCTACATCAATCTCCTTGGCTAACGGATTTCCGCTAATAAAAGGATCAAACAACAACTTAACAGAAGAAGTCTCTAGCAAGAAACATGACTGACCGTAATACGTATATTTCATAACGATATATTTTATTGTCCAAATAAACCACCTAAACCGCCCAACATATCTTTGGTTGCAGCTTGCATTTCTACAGCACTCACTTGGTCTGCCTGCGCCAACGCTTTATTTACTGCGGCTTGCAAAAGCTCTTCCAGTTCCTCCTTATCAGATTGCTCATAAAACTCATCCGAAATGGCAATTGCAGTAATTGCCTTATTTGCAGTAGCAGTAACTTTAATTGCACCACCTTCTACCTCACCAAATACCGAAATAGTATCTAATCTCTTTTTTATTTCTTCGGCCTTGCCTTGCGCTGCCATTAATTTATCAAACATATATTTTCTTTTGAATGCTCTAAAATACAAAAAACCCTCTAGTTAAACTCAGAGGGTTTTGTATTGGTTTTAAAATTTTATAATTATTTTAATTGTTGATGCCCGTAATTTGCAGTTCAACCCTTCTATCATTTTTTTCTCCTTTTCCAAGCGGAAAGTTTCCCATCATTCCTTTGTAAGCTAGTCGGTGTTCATCTACCCCATTTTTAATAAGGTAATCGTAGACCGCTTTCGCTCTTGCTTGAGATAAATTTAATTCTCCAGTTACAAAATCTTTAACGTCTTTTCCTGGTGGATTACAGCATATATGGCCCAGAATAGCAATATCATATTGTTTTTTCTCTTTAATGATATTTGTTATTTTTTCTAATACTGGAATAGATTCTTTAAGAAGTATCGACTTACTATTTTCAAAAAGTACATTTTCTAGGATAATTTTATCGCCCACCTTAAGTGTATTTGGCAGTATAGAGTTATCAATTCTCAGGTTTTTCTTCACATATCCAATTACCAAATCTACTCGCCTATTATTGATTCGTTGCTTGTTTACATTACTAGGCTCAATAAGGTCTATCTTTCCATTCCCCGTTAACACCTTAACTTTCTCTGTATTGATTTCATGTTGCTCAAGCAGCTCCTTAATGTGATTAGCCCTATTTACAGACAGCACATCATTGTAACCTTTTCCTCCACGATCATCACAATAGCCAATAATAGATATAGAAACAATATCTACAGAATCCAGTTCGCTCAAAAATTGCGAAAAGGCTTTTTTCTGTTGCGCATCCAATACTCTTATATTCGTATCAAAAAAGAAACTGGCTATCTTTTTTTTCTGCGCATAAACCGAACTTATTAAAAGTGAGATTGAAAATAGGATCAGTATAAAACCCTTTCTTAACATGGCGTTTTTCATTTGGTATTTAAAGTTAGAAAAACTTAACCCTTAATAAGAATTAACGAAGCACTTCTTTAAACACCACAGGAGTAAGGACTTATTTAGCTCTTTCGTACTGTTTAGGCCAAGAGACATCTACTCCCAATTGTTTTGCTGCCTGTAATGGGAAATACGGATTTCTCAGCAGTTCGCGGGCCATGAAAATCAAGTCGGCTTGGTTTTTCTCTAATACTTCTTCTGCTTGCACAGCTTCGGTAATTAAACCAACGGCGCCCGTTAAAATAGCGGCTTCTTGTTTAATCGCTTCTGCAAATTTCACTTGGTAATTTGGTGCCACCGGAATTTGTTGCTCTCTAGCCAATCCCCCAGTAGAAGTGTCAATTACATCCACACCTTTTTCTTTTAAGATTTTAGATAGCTGAATGGATTCTTCCTCATTCCAACCTCCATCAACCCAGTCGGTAGCAGAAATACGCACAAATAAAGGATTTTCGCTAGGCCAAACTTCTTGCACCGCAGCAACTACTTCTAACAAAAACCTGATTCTGTTTTCGAAACTTCCTCCGTATTCATCGGTACGTTGGTTACTTAAAGGAGATAAAAATTGATGTATCAAATAGCCATGTGCAGCATGCACTTCCACTACTTTAAAGCCAACCTCTAAAGCTCGTTTAGTAGCTGCTTTAAAATCCGCTTTCACTTTTTCAATCCCTGCTGCATCTAAAGCAATTGGCATTTTATCTTTCGGATTAAACTGAATTGCACTAGGCGCAACCGTGTCCCAACCACCTTTTTCCTCATTAACCTGCGCAGGGTTTTCCCAAGGAATATCGAAACTTGCTTTCCTGCCTGCATGAGCTAACTGGATTCCTGAAACAGAACCATTCTCGTGAATAAAATCTACAATCTCTTTTAGCTTCGCTTTGTGCTCGTCTTTCCAGATACCTAAATCTACAATAGAAATTCGTCCTTCTGGGGAAACCGCAGCGGCTTCGGTGATGATTAGTCCAGCACCACCAACAGCTCTACTGCCTAAATGCACTAAGTGCCAATTGTTTGCAAAGCCATCAATAGAAGAATATTCGCACATTGGCGAAACCACAATGCGGTTCTTTAACACCACATTTTTTATCTGTATAGGGGAAAATAATATCGACATATCTAAATTTTTAACACAAATTAACGGAAGGTTCTATTTGCATCAGTATTTCCAATTCGAATATGACCTTTCAGCGACTGATATTCCTTATTTACCGATACTCATTTGAACTGATATGGCCAATGCTGTATGTTTGATTCATTAATAAGCACTTATAAATTCCTTAATAGTTTAAGCGGGCAAAATGTGGATGCATGGAACCCGCTTTTTTTAGTATTACAACTTATCTATCGGCATGTACCCCAAAACAATTTCGTCTTCTGGCAAGCCATCCATAGGTGTAAAAACCAATTTATATTTCGACTTCATTTCTTCCGGCAATACCTCCTCAATTTCAAAAACATCATCTACATCTACACCGTATTTATCATCAATATGTGGACTAAAAAATTGCTTAAAGAACTCACTTTCCTTCGCATTTTTAGTGGCAACCGCTTTGTCTTCAGCTACCATCAACATTTTATAGTGCAACTCCTCAAAAACATTGCTTTGATATCCACCTAAATTCATAAAAAACAAGTGCTTTGCTGATTCAATGGCCTTACTTTTCTCTACCACATCTACTTTATAACCATTCACATGATTAACAATTCGATAGGCATCTAAGTGGATTTTACCTTTAGCTTCTGGCCAAAATGCATTAATTGCAGGCACTAGCTCCTTTACCTCATCGGCAATAGCGAAGAAGATATCATGTTGCTCGGTGTGTCTTCCTTTGGGCTTACAGCCCAATAAAATCATAAATAGCTTTGGATTTGTCATGTGTTTTTGAATTTTGCCACAGATGCACAGATATCTTTCTTTAAATATTAAATTATCTATTTTGAAATCTGTGCATCTGTGGCGTCTTTATTAACAGAAGCATAAAGTTAAGCTAAAACAAAAACATTTATCTTCACGTTTTAAGAAGAAATCTACACACCATGCCAATTAACCAACTCCCTCCAGATGGCGGAATGCTCTACACGGAAACCAACATGGCTCAGCTTTTTCCAGAGCCATTAAATGCCATCACTGCTGTGTTTTTCTTATTCATTGCCATTTTCTGGACCATTAAAATCAAGGGAAATTTCAAAGCTAATCCGTTTTTAACCTATTGCTTAATCTTACTTTACATAGGCGGAATAGGAGGAACTGTTTATCATTCCCTTCGTCAATGGTCTGTTTTTATCATGATGGACTGGCTGCCGATTATGCTGCTGTGCGTATCCGCTGGAATCTATTTCTTAGCTCAAAGCACCCGATGGTATTATGCCGTTTTAATGGTTTTCGGCTATGCTGGATTACAATTTGCCCTTCGAGATTTACTTACCGCTGAAAATGCCCATCTTTTCATCAACATCAACTATGCGATGATGGCACTGCTAGTTTTAGTTCCGGTTTTAATTCATCTCATCTACACCAAATGGAAAGCAGGGAAATGGGTTGGCTTTGCATTGCTATCTTTCGCTTTTGCACTTACTTTTCGCATAGCGGATAAATGGGAATGGGTAAGTTTTGGAACACATTTCTTATGGCACAGCTTTGGAGCGATAGCTACCTACTGTATGTTTAACTACATCTATCTTACCCAGCAGAAAAGAACTGAATTGTCAGCTACGGTTTAAAAAGTTAAAATTCGTATTTTGAGCACATGAAGATTTTATTTTTCTCTGCCAAACCCTACGACCGTCAATTTTTCGAAAAAAGTAATGAAAGCTATGGCTTTGAATTAGAGTTTTGGGAAACGCATTTAGGACCACACATTGCGGATGCCATTAAAAAAGATACTTTTGAGGCTGTCTGTGTTTTTGTAAACGATAAACTCACTGCCGAAGTAATTGCTGTGCTTGCAGAAAAGGGCATCAAAATTATTGCCTTAAGGTGCGCTGGTTTTAACAACGTTGATTTAGATGCAGTAAAGAAACACGGACTGAGGCTTTGTAGAGTTCCTGCCTATTCGCCACAAGCCGTTGCAGAACATGCAGTTGCCATGCTGTTGACCCTTAATCGCAAAACACATAAAGCTTATAACCGAATTAGAGAGCAGAACTTCTCGCTCAATGGATTGATGGGCTTTAATCTGTACCGAAAAACACTGGGCGTAATAGGGACTGGAAAAATAGGCGCTGCATTTTGCAAAATCATGCTAGGTTTTGGCTGTAAAGTATTAGCCTTCGACCCCTACGAAAACGAAGAGTTAAAGAAGTTAGGCATCAACTACCTTCCATTTAACGAAGTCATTAGCGCTGCTGATATTATTTCACTGCATTGTCCTTTAACTGAAGAGAATCGCTATCTGATAAATGCTGAAACACTCCTTGGAATGAAAAAAGGTGCGGTAATTATCAACACAAGTAGAGGTGCATTGATCAATACCAAAGATGTAATTGAAGCATTGAAAAATGGTCAGATTGCGAGCTTAGGGATAGATGTTTACGAGCAAGAAGAAAAATTGTTTTTCAAGGACTTATCGGGCAGTATTATTGGCGATGACGACATTCAACGCTTAATCAGCTTCCCGAATGTTTTAGTAACAGGCCACCAAGCATTTTTTACAGAAGAAGCACTAGCGGAAATTGCATCAAGTACATTAAGCAGTGTCGCAGCATTAATTAAGGATGAAAATCCGAGTGATAAAAATGCCGTATTGGTATAGTGTGAAATCAGGAAGATGATATTAAGGTGTTCGCTAGCGATAGCAGCTCATTTCTCCGTTCACCGAGTTTTCGGTCTCTTATTTTTCGGTTTGCAACAATAAGCCGAACCACTTACTTTGAAAGAAACCTGCGGAGCAAGCATGAAGACAAATGAAAACATAAACCAACACTGAATAAATAAGCAACCGAGAGTTTTTGTTACTTTTTGCGGTCAAACCTGAGCATAGCGAAAGCTTAAATACCAATGAAAGAAATTAAACAAATATGAAAAAAGTAAGAGCCCAGCGGCGGCGAGCAAAAAACCTTACCTAATTTCTGTATATCAAAAAGGAGCTACCCACGTAGCTCCTCTAATATTTCTTTACATCTCTGTTCTACCTCTAAACTTACAGGCCCAAACAAATCATTATCGTAATAAGGGTCGGTCACTTCTCCTTCATCCACCAAAAACAACCTTACTTTTTGCTTATGCTCATTAGTTTCTGCTAAAGCCAAAACGTCTTTCAAGTTGTTTTTATCCATCACTAGGATGTGGTCATATTCATCAAAAAAACTCGGACTAAAATGTCTCGCTCTTTGCGCTCCAATCTCGTAACCTAAATTTCTTGCAGCCAACACACTCCTTCTATCTGGCGGATTGCCCACATGCCAGTTACCCGTACCAGCGCTGTGCACTTGCCAACCTAAATTTTCTTTATCTGCTAAATGTTGCAATATGCCATGCGCCAAAGGCGAACGACAGATATTGCCTAAACAAACCATGAGGATTTTCATACCCGAAATTAGGTATTTTGACAATTTGTTTTAACAATAAAATTGTAAAAGGGTAACTTGCAGGAAAAACATAATTATAATGAAAAAAACAAATCTAATTGTGGCCGTTATGCTGGCAGCTTTTGCTTTTACATCATGTAAAAAAGACGAAACTGAAACAGACGAAACTTCTACAGAATTAACGTTCGCTAACCTCTCAGTTGAAGAAAACAAAAAAGCACTTGAACAAAATGGAATTGAATTCGTGAATCACATAAATTCTTTACCAGATGAAAAATTTATAAGCGCATTAGAAAGTTTCGCAAAAATTTCTGATAGGGCAACAGGCGAAATTCCTTTTGAAATTAAGGAATTGGGTATTATTGGTGATGCAGCAAAAGCAAAAAATCTTGTAAAGATATTTGATGCTTCAACTTCTTTAAACTCATCAATAAACAAATTAGGAGATTATTATGGCACTTATACCTGGAATGCCAGTAATGATTCTTGGACAAAAGTAAGTTCGAATTCTAAACTCGAAATTAAGTTTCCAAGCGTAGGTTCATCTACTAATAACGTTACGTTTACTGCGAGCTACGTAGCTTCAGGTAAAACAGCTACAATTGATGGCGAAACTTTCGAACTTCCGTCAAGCGCTACAGCTTCCTTAGTGGTAGACGGTAAAGAAGAATTGAAATTAACATCTACATACCAATATTTGTCAGATGGGTCGCCATCTTTAGTTGATCTAAAACTAGTTTTTGGTAGTTTCTCGCTAACTACAAACGTAACTAGCGACAGCAAAAAAGGCACATACACTTTTAGCTTAAATAAAGGAAATGTTATTTTATTAGAAGCTGCTGGTGGAGGTAACGGAAACGCTAATATCAGCAAAATTGAAAATGCTGAAGATGTAGATGATTTATTAGAGAATGCTAATTCAATCGTAAGTTTAATGAATATTCAATTTGTTGGTAATGTAGATGTTAAATCAATTGCTACCGAACTTGACAAAGCAAATGGATTATCTGATAAAGCTTACAGTCAAAAAGAAGCAGAGTTATATAACAAGTATGCAGAAGCTTATGCTATTTACAAAAAGGAGAAAACACTTATAGCAAAAATAGCTTACGAATCCGTTGAAGAATCTTACTCTTACCAGACTTATTATGATGACAATGGTCAATACCTTCAAATCCCAAGAACAATAACCTATTATTATTATAATCTTGAGCCTAAGTTGGTTTTTAAAGATGGTTCTAAAATTAGTTTTGAATCATTTACTGATACAGGATTTTCTCAAATTATTGATAAGCTAGAAAGTTTAGCAGACAGAATGGAAGCCAAACTTCCTTAGTTGAAAACATAACTTTTAAAAGCCAGATTCTAGAAAAGAGAATCTGGCTTTTTATTTAGGAGCGATAATTTGATAGTAATTAACGCCGTATCCACACCAAATTCCGTTGGCTCTACCCACAATGTTTCCTTTTAGTGCAAAGCTGGATCCCATAAGTGGGTTAGAAGCGTTTACAATTTCATTCTCGTAAGATTGCCAAAATTCAAAAGCTTCTTTGTTCATCGTAGCAAACTTTACTGTAACTGTATCTCTCGAAGAAAAATGCGGCGTCCATGTTAGTTGCGTGTTACTTTTTTTACCGCGATTAAGCTGTAAGTTGACGCTTCTACCATTAAAATATTTATCATCATGGTTTGAGACAAAACAGCGAATAAAATCTTCTTCTTCTTGAGACTTGGTGTATATTTTATAGTAGTTTTTCGCATTCTCATCATCATCAAAATTAATATTTAATTGTTGTTTGCTCTCGGGCATTGCCGTAAACCAAATTCGATTCAACTTAGCATCCTGAGGAATTTCTGTTTCCGAAGTGAGCGTGTATCCACCATAAACTATCTCCAAGTAATATTTTTTACCAAGTTCACCCGTTAGACTAGATCCTTTATAGTAGAAATAAGGTACTTTTTTATTATCATAATAACCCGTTAAAACTTCCGAATTCTGACCATCGCTTACGGTCACCTTAGCATGACGTATTACGTTTTTTTCAAGTTCTTCAGAATTCACTGGAGCGTAAAAAGGCATATTCAGCATAATAGTAACATAAGCTGGTTTGCCATTTTCAATATATCCATTTACAATAAATTTCTGTTCAAATTTACTTTCATCTTCCTGCTTTTTACACGATCCTAATATGATAACAATAAAAAATAAGTAACTTAAATTTTTCATCTTAAAACTTGATTTTATAAGTTAGGCTAGGAAATATGGGCAATAAAGCAAGTTGCTTTTGACTTATAATAACTGAAGTTGATAAGTTGCCCTTATAATCGTAGTAAGCGAAAATAGGGTTGGCTCTATTATAGACATTATAAACAGAAAGTAAGAGTTCGGATTTTAATGCCTTTTTATGGCTAAACATATAAGCAACAGAGAAATCTAGTCGATGATAATCGGGCATTCTAGCTGCGTTAAATAAGCCATATTCATTTACCACATTGTCTTCAATAATATAACGACCAATTGGGGCTGTGTACGTGTTTCCAGAAGCATAGGTAAATAGCAATGAAAAAGCCCACTTTTTATTTAAATGAAAACTTGACGTAATATTAATATCATGCGGACGATCGAAACGAAAAGGAAATTGTTTTCCTCTGTTAATTTCAGGAAAAATACGTGTACTTTTAGATAATGTGTACGCAAAGGTTGTTTGCAAGCGTCCTGTTCTCTTTTTTATATAAAATTCTACACCTAGAACTTTACCCTTCCCAGTTATCACATTTTCTTCGATATTCAAATTATCAATCAAGCTTCCTATACCACCATTAAATTCGATTACCCGTTGCATATTTTTATGAAAAAAATCTACGTAAGCTTCAAAATTAGTCCAATCTTTAAACAAGCCAACAGATAGTTGATAAACATATTGAGGTTTGATTTGATTGAAGCTTGGTATCCAAAAATCTGAAGGAAAACTAGATGAACTTATAGGTAGTAAATGTATTGTTTGATAGTTTTTGTTAGCAGTAACACGCAAACTCAAATCACGATTAAAATTATATTTTACCAATAATGATGGCTCTAATAACCAAAAGGAACTAAAACTGCTTTCGTTACCTCGTTTATTTTTAACACTTGAGAAGTTAAGCCGAACCCCAGGTGTAACTGTTATTTTTTCAAAGAAAATGTCATTATTTGCGAAAATAGCAAAGTCGTTAACATAAAAAGTTTTATCTGGTCCAAAGTCAAAAGCAAAATCTTGATTAATTAAAGATGGTATGTTTGGCTTGATTTGCTGGCTCGAAAATTCAACACCTAGATTGATAGTTTGTTTGGAAAGAAAGAAGGTTAAAAAGTTCGAAATTTTTAAATCTCTTATCGACGATAATACGCCAATCTGAGAGTTTTCTTGACTAATATTAAAATCGAAATTATATCCAGAATGAGCTAAAGTACTTCGAAGTACAACATTAGTGTCAATAGGGCGTGTCCATGATAGAGAAAGTGCATCGTTACTCCATTTCATTTTATTTGTAAGCACTGCGCTGGTAATATCAATATCAAAAATATCTTTGCCATGATATGCCGATAGAAAAAATTTATTTTTACCTGATCGAAATGAACTATTTAAATTTATATCGTAAAAATCATATCCTATTTGACTTCCTTTTTCAGTTTTGTTATGTATAGGCCAAAGAAATAGATTCATAAAGGAAGTCCTCCCTCCTACAGTTACCGACCAGTTATTGCTCAACGGAATGTCAATCGAAGTATCTGCTGAAATCATACCAATACTTGCGTTGCCATTAAGGCTATCAGCTATTTTTGTATTACTAGTAATGTCTATCACAGACGACAAACGCCCTCGATAGTATGACGGTAAGCCAGATTTATAAAGTTTAACATTATCTACAAAGTAACTGCTAAAAACGGAAAATATTCCCAAAAGATGAGTCGGTTGATATATTACCGCATCATTAAAAAGAACCATGTTCTGTCCTGATGAACCACCTCTTACATATAGTCCACCGTTTCCTTCACCGCCCTTGCCAATACCTGGCAGCGTTTTTAAGGCACTTAAAATATCTGAATTACCGAATAGAGATGGTATACGACTTAAATCCGCACCTTTAAATAAAAAATAGTTAGAAGAAGCTAATGTATTATTCAGCTTAGATTTTTTTGTTGCGATTTCTACCTGTAATAGCTGTTCATCTTTTGGATTAAGATATAATGTGTCGAACATTTTTTTCGACGTAAAAGAATAATTTAAGGGCAAATAGCCTATGCTACTTACTTTCAGAGTTAAATTTTTTAATAAACTAATACTGAATAGCCCAGAAGAATCAGAAAGAACAGTTTTAAATCCATCTGATACGTTAGCTTTAGTAATTGGCTTATTATCTTTTGCATCTAGTATTAACCCTTTAAAATTATGCTGTCCATAGCTAAATAATGTCGATAAAAAAAAAATGACTGAGAGCGTTACTTTTAAATGTTTCAAGCTTTGTTACTATTTATAAATCTCGTTCAAAACTTTAGCCAAACGAACACCACCTTTTAACAATTGATTGTTCAGCGTTCCAACCCAATCGAAATTATAGTTATAGCTTAGTTTGTCATCGTTTTTAATTCCTGTAGCGTAGATTTTATTGCAAACTTCGTACGATTCGAAAATACAATCTTTCAAGCTAGCTTTGTTCCACTCGGTTAATTGTTGTGGCGTAGCAAAGTTGATGGCTTTGGTATATTCTGTATAGCTCAACTGTTGGAAATCGATTAATTGCTCATCCCAAACTCTATGTAAGTTAGATTTGGTACCGAACCACATTACAGAAATTCTGTTTCCACCTAAATCTTCTTTTCTTGCAGTGTGCATTGGCTGGTGCATGTCTCCCATTAAGTGAACCAATAATCGCATGGCAAATACTTTCTTATCTGCAGGAGTTTTAGGATTTTTCAACAGCGCAATCATTTCATTGGTTTTGCTGTAGATATTAGCATCCTTAAAACCATCTAAGAAATTGCTCATTCCGTTCTTATCCAAACCTTCTGGCAAGTTAACGTAGTGCCAATTGTTCAAATACCTGTAACTCGTATCCGATTTGATGAAATCTGCCCAGTTAGCGCTCATGGCTAGGGTTTCGTTACCTAAAATTTGCTTAATGCCTTTACGGGCATTTGGCGTTAAATAGCTATCGGCAATTTCACCAACAATACGGTGGCCTAATACACCCCAAGCATTAGCAGCAATTGGCGCATAAATAAAGGCAAATGCAAGGATTAATCTTTTTAAATTTTTCATGACTTGTATGTTTTTATCTTTCTGACTTGCCGACTTTTTTTGTCTTTCAGACTTTTAAAGCGCCTTTTGTACGCAAGTTATTTTTTCTTTTAATTTAAGTTTCACCTCCGTTTGGTCGCCCAAGTTTTCCAAATCCAACTGCTCCGCATTCCAAGACTTCACCTTAAAGCTACTGATATACCGCCCATTACGATAACAGCCCGAAACTTTCTGCTTGTAATTCGGTTTGGTAAAATCGCCAACTAATATTAAGGTATCGTTACGCAGCTGATAAGTTCCTTTCGCATATTCTTTCCAAACGCCATTATTGAAACACTCTTCTTCGTAATAGTTCACTTTAGAATGCGTGTTAAAATCGACGTAGAACGAATCGCAGGTAAACTTAAAATGATGTTGGGTATAGTTTTGTAACTGCGCTTTATTAGGTATGCTGTCTTGGTTCCAAACACCTTGTAAAAAGGTTTCGCCTTTGCCTTGTACGTCGGGGAGACGAGAGCAAGCGCTTGCAAAGATTAAGGCTAAAAACAGAATTAATATGTAGCGACCAAACATAAACTGCCTAAAAGTGATTGACTTTTTGATAATAAACCCGATTGTAGTGAAAATACTTTTTGTTCCTATCATCGCTTGTTAGTTCGCTTACGCTTCGACAGGCTCAGCATGACAAACGTTAATGGGCAGAGCAACAAAAAGATGGTAACGAAAAGCGGGACTGACGACCATAGCAGCTTTCAGCCCTGCTTTTCAAAACTTATTTCAAGCTACCCACCATTTCTTCTGGCTTCACCCAAGCAGTAAATTGCTCGTCGGTTAGCAAACCAGTTTCTATCGCAGCTTCTCTTAATGTTTTATTTTCTTTATGTGCTTTCTTCGCAATTTTAGCAGCATTTTCGTAGCCAATGTGCGGGTTCAAAGCAGTCACCAACATCAATGAGTTTTCCATGTGTTGTTGAATTACCGGACGATTAGGCTCAATACCTTCAGCACATTTATCGTTGAAAGAAACACAAGCATCACCAATTAAACGACCGCTTTGCAATACGTTAGCTGCAATTACTGGCTTAAAAACGTTCAACTCGAAATGACCGTTGCTCGCACCAATGCTCACCGCCACATCGTTACCCATTACCTGCGCACAAACCATGGTTAAAGCTTCTGGTTGTGTTGGGTTTACTTTACCTGGCATAATAGAAGAGCCTGGCTCATTGTCTGGGATGATGATTTCGCCAATACCACAACGAGGACCAGAACTTAACATACGGATATCGTTCGCGATTTTCATCAATGAAACTGAAACTCTTTTATAAGCACCAGAAAGTTCTACCATCGCATCGTGAGCAGCCAAAGCTTCAAATTTATTAGGAGCAGTTACAAATGGCAAGCCTGTTAAATCAGCGATTTTTTGAGCTACCAACACATCGTAACCTGCAGGTGTATTTAAACCAGTACCTACAGCAGTACCGCCCAGAGCTAATTCTTTAATCATCTCTAGAGCATTGTTGATGGCTCTCAAACCATTGTCTATTTGCTGTACGTAACCAGAAAATTCTTGTTTCAGAGTCAATGGTGTCGCGTCCATAAAATGGGTACGACCAGTTTTTACGATATCGCCCCAGCTTTCAGCTTTGCTAGCTAAAGTGTTTCTTAATTTTTGTAAACCTGGGATAGTAACCTCAACCGCTTGTTTGTAAGCTGCAATGTGCATAGCTGTCGGATAGGTGTCGTTTGATGACTGCGATTTATTTACATCATCATTAGGGTGCAACGATTTTTTGTCGTCTAACAAATTACCACCACCAATAACGTGACCACGGTTAGCAATTACCTCGTTACCATTCATGTTACTTTGCGTACCCGAACCAGTTTGCCAAATCACCAATGGAAATTGATCATCTAACTGACCAGCAATTACCTCGTCACAAGCTTTGGCAATTAAATCTGTTTTATCTTTAGAAAGTACACCTAATTCGTTATTCGCCAATGCAGCAGCTTTTTTTAGGTAGCCAAAAGCATGGATAATTTCCTTAGGCATCGATGCCTCTGGTCCAATTTTGAAATTGTTTCTAGAGCGTTCAGTTTGTGCTCCCCAATATTTGTCGGCAGGTACTTGTACCTCACCCATGGTATCGTGTTCTATTCTAAAACTCATGGTAATTGAAAATTATTTTTGCCCAAATTTAACCTTTTTGCCTCGTAAAGGAAATATATTTAGAAACGTTACACAAATAGTAGAAAAACATTGGAGCAGTTCTTCGGAAAGTGCAGTCCCGCTTTTGGCTAGTTTTTTGTGAAACGATGCGCACTAAACCTCGTAGGTTTTGAAAACCTACGAGGTTTCAATGCAAATGCAACAAAAAAGCTTTCCACCGTAATCGGGTTTAATTAACTCAAACTTGTGCCGCAATGATAGAACCCTCTCTGCCTTCTCAGGCATCTCTCCCTGATAGGGAGAGAATAGCGAATAGCATACCTGTCTTAACGTTCTTGTAATTTCTTCAATTTTCTTTGCGATTCTAACGCGACGGTCAATAAGGTTTCGAAGAACGCAAAGACTTGACATTCCAAATCCTGTTCAAAACAATATCGTTACTATTTCAAACCCCGCCTTTCCTGCTTTATGGTTTTAGTTTTGTTATTATTGCTACAGTTTTGATGAAAATTAATCCTGACATTATGAAAAAGACAATCTTTACATTCCTCAGCTTCATCATTTCGCTTTCTATAGTAAGCGCACAAAAAGGTATCGACTTTAGTAAAAAATACTCGGCAGGTGGTAAACTTTTAATGTCTGTTGATAGTGGGGCAAAAAATGTTTATTACGCCAACGTATTTCCTAATCAACCTAACACTTCATTTAGCTATTTACCCGATGTAAACAACCTTAGTATCCAGATTAATTTTAGAAAGAATATTAATATACCGAGTTTTAGGTACACTATTCTAGAAGACGACAAACCTATTGTAGTAAATCAGTCTATCGACAGTACCAAGTTAGAAGATACAGATGCTGGTGGAGACGAAGAAATATTCAGTTCAACATTTTTGGGGACTTTCGCTGTTAAAGGAAAAGTGATTACCGTATTAGTGTATAGCATAGAAAAACCTCAAGATATTGAAAAATCTGTTTTCTACGGGAACCCCATTCCGAAAGCAGAAATCCTAGCTTTTTCAAAACGAACTGCAACAGAGGAAGGTGTAGATTACAGTTGGGTAAAACATCCAAAAGGAAAAACAAAATTAACTTTCTCTGAAAAAGATGACCAAATCACCATTGTAAAAGATAAATCAGCCATAGATTATCTCTACTACACCTCTATTATAGATAAGCGAAACGACAAAGTAATTTTTGAATCTACCGCTTGGCAATATGGTGGTATAGTTGACAAACACGAGTTCCTTCCCTTTATTGATATCGATAGAAGCATTTTCAAGAAATCGGGAACGTATGAAATTATTATCCAGCCATTAATCAAGTGGAAAACCTCATCAAAGGAAATACAAAAATACATCACCCGACATACGCTTTCTATTACCTTAAAAGAAGAAAACTATACAAAAAAAGATCTCTTAGTTTATGGGTTAATTATTTGTGCTGTTTTTGGAGCTATTGCTGGCGCTATCCTAACTTATGTAAAAAAGAAAGAAGTTAAAAAGCTTATGCAGCAATTTAAGGAAAAGGAAATTGCAAAACTCCAATTGAACTCTGTTCGCTCCCAATTAAATCCTCATTTCCTATTTAATGCATTATCAGGCATTCAAAACTTGATGAACAAAAACGAGATTGACAATGCCAATAAGTACCTATCGAAGTTTGCAAGATTAACCCGTAACGTTCTTGATGATAAAGAATTGATTTCGTTAGCTCAAGAAGGAAAATTGCTAGATGATTACCTACAAATGGAGCAATTACGATTTGGGTTCAAATACAAAATCAATCAAGCAGAAGACTTAGATTTAGAGAATATCGAGATCCCAAGCATGTTGCTACAGCCATTTGTAGAAAATGCGGTGAAGCATGGCATATCGCAAAAAGCTAACGATGGAGAAATTATCATCGTATTTAATAAAAAAGCAAATGATTTGGTATTAACTGTTAGTGATAATGGGAATGGCTTTGATCCTATGAAAAAATACAACGGTCTAGGCTTACAGCTAAGCGACAACAGAATAGCCTTATTAAATAGTATTTATAAAGAAAATCGTTTTATTTTAGAAAAGCAATCAAGTAGTGAGGGCACTACAATCAACTTAACCCTAACCGATTGGCTATAGATAGATGAAGGCAATTTTAATAGACGACGAAATTTCCAACTTAGAAAACCTACGGACTTTGTTAGAAAAACACTGTCCGCAGGTTAATATTGTGGCAGCAGCGCAAAATGTAAATGATGCAGTAAATGCTATTGAAATATACTTGCCCGACTTAGTTTTTTTAGATATTCAAATGGGTAAGCAAACAGGTTTCGATGTGCTAAAGGCATTACCTCATCGTAATTTCGAAGTGATTTTTGTTACCGCTTACGACCAATATGGCATCCAAGCAGTTAAATTTGCCGCACTAGATTACCTCTTAAAGCCGGTAGACATCGATGAATTAAAAACAGCCGTTAACAAAGCCAGTCAGAAATTAGCAGCGCAAACGCAAACATCACAACTTGATTTTTTGTTGCAGCAGCTTAAACGACCCGAAGCTACTACAAGCAAAATTGCGCTACCCATGCAGAGCGAAATCAGATATATCGCCTTATCAGAAATTATTCGCTGCGAAGCTGATAACACCTACACTTTTTTCTACCTAACAGACAACGAAAAGATTTTAGTTTCTAAATCTTTAAAAGAGTACGCTGATTTATTAAAGCCCAATGGTTTTCTAAGAACGCACCAAAGCCATTTGGTAAATCCAGCCTTTGTTAAAAGCTGGCTTAAAGAAGATGGAGGTGTTTTACTTTTAGCTTCCGGAGATAAAATCCCTATTTCGAAGCCAAACAGGGAAATAGTCAAACAGGCTTTGCAACAGCTATAGGCAATTTGAGAGGTTGGCGTCTTGTCGATTATAGGAAGCACAAACTTTTCCATTTCAAACCCGATTGCAGTGAAACCCTTTTGAGCAGAGGAAAAACCTGCAAGGTTTACGGCATGGGAAACAAAAAGGTTGTAACGAAAAGCGGGACTATCCACTAAGATGTGTACCATTATTGCTTTTCAAAAAAGAACATTTTACTTGTATCAAAACAATGTTTAAAACTCTTTTACCGTTATCTTTTCAAGATTACGTAATTTTCCAGCTTTTATAACCACGTTGCACACATCAATGAGATTAAATATACTACTAACCGCTATAACCTTATCCATATTTACACTAAATGCTTGTACCAGTAAAGAAGAAAAGGAAAAAAAAGTTGCCGAAGACAAGAAAGTTAGAAAAGCTGAAGACGATAAAGCAGATAGCCTGTTATTAGTTTACGATAAAAACAAAGAAGACAAATGGATTGCTGATTTCATCAATAATTTGCACAAAAAATACAATTTTAACGGCAACGTTTTGGTTGCCAAAAAAGGTAAAATCTTGTACCAAGGTGCTAAAGGCTGGGCAGATTACCTACATCGCGATAGCTTAAAAATAAACTCCGAATTTGAACTGGCATCTATTACCAAAACTTTTACCGGTACCGCAATTATGCAGTTGGTAGAAGCTGGAAAATTAAATTTAGACGATAACGTTAAAAAGTTCTTCCCTAACTTTCCTTACGATAGTATTACCGTTAGACTTTTATTGCCACACCGCAGCGGCATGATGAACTACGTTTACTTTATCGATGACATTTGGCGCAAGGAAAAACGCCCTATGAAAAAGGGGGTGACCAATCAGGAAGTGATGCAGGTAATTGCTGATAAGAAGCCTAACCCCTACACTAAACCAGATAAAGTTTTTCATTACAACAACTCTAACTATATGGTGTTGGGAGCTATTATAGAAAAGGTTACTGGCATGCGCTACTCGCAGTACATGATGGAGCATATTTTTAAACCAGCAGGAATGAAAAACACTCACGTTTACTCTAAAGCAGAATACGAAAAAATACCTGTGGATGTAGTTGGTCACGATCGTAACAGCTTTAGATATTCGGTAGTACAAAATTTCTTAGACGGACCTGTTGGCGATAAAGGGATTTACAGTACCATCCATGATTTGGTACTATTTGACAAATACTTACGTAACGAAAGATTACTTAAAAACTCAAGCTTAGATTCAGCTTATGTGGGTAGGAACAAAGCGATTAAAGGTCATTTCAATTATGGCTACGGCTGGCGCTTGTTCGAAGAGAAAGGCAAAGCCAAAGTAGTTTACCATACTGGCTGGTGGCATGGTTTCCGCCATATCTACGTTCGCGATTTAGATAAGGACATCATCGTTATTTTCTTAGGCAACGTAACTAATGGAAGTTTGATGCAATTGGACGAATTGTACAAACATCTGAAAATGCCAATCATTCGTAAAGGCGCATACACTGGTGCTGGTGCTGCTCCTGGCACAGATGAGGATTAATTTCTAAAACTAATGAGTTCCACGACAACCATAAAAACAGATAGACTTCTTCTGCGAAAGATCATACCAGAAGACATACAAAATATCTACAAGGGCTTGTCGCATCCAGATGTAATCAAATACTACGGGATCAGCTTTACTTCGTTAGAAGCTACAGAGGAGCAAATGACTTGGTACAGGGAATTGGAAGAAAGCGAGACTGGCATTTGGTGGGCTATTTGCTCGCTAGACGGTCAGACTTTTTATGGTGCTAGTGGTTTCAACAACCTTAGCAAAGTGCACAAGAAAGCCGAGATAGGATTTTGGCTACTTCCTGAATTTTGGGGCAAAGGTTTGATGCAAGAAGCTTTTCCTTTAATTTGCAATTATGGATTCGAAACACTAGGCTTAAATAGAATTGAAGGGTTCGTTGACAACGATAACCTAAATTGTAAAAAAGCAATCGAGAAACTTAACTTCAAACATGAAGGCACTATGAGAGATTGTGAAATAAAAGATGGTAACTTCCTAAGCGTTGATATTTATTCGAAGTTAAAAAGCGATTAGTAAGCACAACCTTTACCCTAAAATTTAGACTTACGAAGTTTTCGAAACTTCGTAAGTCTTTATCAAATGCTTCGCTTACTCTGCGAAAACTTCCAAAATCTTTGCGGAATATCTTATTTATTTTTGCTAAATTTGTTAGCAAATGAAAAGAGCAGGAGTTGCCGATTTACCTTTACATTACGGAGCTGTTCCGCCTTGGTTGGCAGAGCGAATGGCTAAATTGGGTTTGGCAATTACCGAGCAAATTTTAGCCAACAAAGGTAAAGACGATTTCTTGAGTAGAATGAGTAGCCCTTTTTGGTTTCAAAGTTTGGGTGCTGTCATGGGCATGGATTGGCATTCATCGGGCATCACCACTTCGGTAATGGGTGCTTTAAAAAAAGCGATCAATCCTAATGCTGCAACTTTTGGTTTATACGTTTGTGGCGGCAAAGGAAAAAGTTCTCGAGAAACACCAACTGAGCTAAGGAGATTTGCATTGAATAATGGTTTAGATAGCGATAAGTTGGTGAGGAGCAGCAAGCTTTCTGCCAAGGTAGACAACACGGCTATTCAAGATGGTTTTCAGCTTTACCAACATAACTTTATCGTCAGTACTGAAGGCAATTGGACGGTGGTGCAACAAGGCATGAGCGATGAAAGCTCTACCGCTCGTCGTTACCACTGGCATTCGGCAAACATACAATCTTTCACAGATGCGCCACATACTTTCATTTACGGACAGAACCAAGGTAAGATCTTAAACCTCACCGATAAAAAGGCACAGCCAATTAAAACCTCAATGCTGGAGATGATGGCGGAACCTCCGAAGAAAATGCTAGCTGAAATCAGCAAATTGGTGATGCCCAAACATCACGATGTGCAAGCAAAAGATGTAGATTTAAAACGCTTGGGCTCCATATTATGGTTAGCTCAAAACAATAACATTTCTAATTTCGACGAATTACTGCTTTTAGAAGGTTTGGGGCCACGAACGTTACAATCTTTAGCACTAGCGAGCGAAGTAATTTATGGCACGCCCTCACGCTTTAAAGACCCCGCTAGGTTTTCTTTCGCCAATGGCGGAAAAGATGGACATCCATTTCCCGTTCCGGTGGATGTTTATGATGAAACCATCAAAACCTTAAACGACGCCATTAAGAAATCGAAGATTGGAAATACCGATAAAGCACAGGCTATCCAATCGCTTTCGCAGATTGCTGCCAGAGTAGAACAAGATTTTATTCCAAATGGAAATTTCGATGAATTGATTGCAAAAGAAAGAGCAGATTCTTGGAAATACGGCGGCAGAACTGTTTTTGGAAAAGCAAAGAAGCCGAGCAACCAATTGAGTTTGTTTTAAGCCGCTTCTCATCATTGCGAGTCAGACTTACGAAGTTTTAAAAACTTCGTAAGTCTATTATTTTTCCTAAATTCAACCTACCTATGAAAAAAGAAGAAGGAAAATGTTATCACATATATAATCGTGGAAATAACAAAGAAAATATCTTTTTTGAAGAAGAAAACTATCTCTTTTTTCTGGATAGACTTAAAATCTATTTGATTCCACATATCGATGTTTTTGCATATTGTTTAATGCCTACCATTTTCATCTATTTATTAGAGTAAACGATCTGTATAATTTTGAAAAGGGAATTAAGAACTTTTTAATCTCTTATGCGAAGGCTATCAACAAAAAGTACAAAAGAGTTGGAAGCCTGTTTCAGGGTCGATACAAAATTTCTGAAATTAATTCTGATGCTTACTTCACAAGAATTATAACTTACATTCATCAAAATCCAAAAAAAGCTAGTTTAGTTCTAAATTTGGAGGATTACAGATTCTCCTCATATTCAGCATATCTACATTCAAACCAACCGTCTTTATTAAGAAGAACAGAAGTCATAAATTGGTTTGGAGGACTAGAGTTATTTATCGCAACGCATGAAACTATCGAGACTTACGAAGTTTTGAAAACTTCGTAAGTCTAAATCAAACCGATTAAGAAATCTTATCAAAGCTAATCCCAACAATCTTCTTTGAAAGAAAACTCTTCAACAAACTATTTTCAGGATTTTCTACATTCGGGTCTTTATCCAATAGCTCAATCACCGTATTCCTTGCTTCCTGCAGAATCACTTGATCTTTAGCTAAATCCGCTACTTTCAACTCTATCGTTCCACTTTGCATCGTACCGGTAATATCTCCTGGACCACGTAGTTCTAAATCTATTTCCGAAATTTCGAAGCCGTTATTAGTGCGTACCATGGTTTCCAAACGCTTTTTAGAGGTAGGATTCAGCTTATCCTTAGACATCAGAATACAAAAAGACTGCTCGGCACCACGACCAACCCGCCCACGCAACTGGTGTAGCTGAGAAAGACCAAATCGCTCTGCATTTTCTATTACCATCACCGAAGCATTGGGCACATTTACGCCAACTTCAATCACCGTAGTAGCCACCATAATCTGCGTTTTACCATCAATAAAGCGTTGCATTTCATAAGCCTTATCCGCATTGCTCAATTTACCATGCACTATACTAATTTGGTATTGAGGCCGAGGAAATTGATAGCTCAACTGTTCAATACCTGCTTCCAAATGCAGTAAATCCAATTTTTCACTCTCCTTAATTAAAGGATAAACGATATACACTTGTCGGCCTTTGGCAATCTCCTCCTTCATCATTCCAAACATCCGCATGCGTCTACCTTCCACAAAGTGAAGCGTCTCAATGGGCTTTCTTCCAGCAGGTAATTCATCAATGATGGAAACATCTAAATCTCCATACAAAGTCATGGCTAAAGTTCTTGGAATTGGCGTAGCAGTCATTACCAAAATATGTGGCGGAACAACGTTCTTTCTCCAGAGTTTAGCTCGCTGCTCTACCCCAAACCGATGTTGTTCGTCAATCACTACCAAACCTAAATTCTTGAACTTTACTTTATCTTCAATGAGCGCATGCGTACCCACTAAAATATCAATCTCGCCGCTTTCTAATTGCTGATGCAAAATAGTTCGTTGTTTCTTCGTCGAGCTTCCTGTTAAGATACCCACGTTGACCAACTCGCCTTTCAACATTCCAACCAACGACTCGTAATGCTGACGAGCTAAGATTTCCGTTGGCGCCATCATACAAGCCTGACAACCATTATCGTTAGCCAATAGCATGCTCATTAATGCAACCACTGTTTTTCCGCTACCCACGTCACCTTGCACCAAACGATTCATTTGTGCACCGCGTTGCGTATCAATTCTAATCTCCTTGATTACCCGCTTTTGCGCATTAGTTAAATCGAAAGGAATAATTTCATTATAAAATTTGTTTACCCGTTCGCCGACATTACTAAAAACAGCGCCCTTAAATTTTAAACTTCTAAGGTGCTTATTGTGCAACAACTGCAGCTGAATAAAGAAAAGTTCCTCAAACTTTAGTCTGCGTTCCGCCTGCTGTAGCGCTCTCGTATTTGCCGGAAAATGTATGTTAATCAACGCTTCTTTCTTACCTATCAGCTTATATTTTTCCAAAACGTATTTCGGCAGCGTTTCTCTAACTTCATTAACATGAAGCTCTAAAATTTGATAAATAAGCTTTTGGATTCCCTTACTATCCAAGAAACTCTTTTTAAGTTTTTCGGTAGAATTATAGATGGGTTGTAAAGTAAGATTTCCTGTTACACCGCCAGAAGTTTGGCGAGGGTAAGTTTCCAAATCAGGATGAGAAATGCTGAAGCTACCGTTAAAGAAATTAGGTTTACCAAAGGCGATGTAAGTATTTCCTCGGTAGATATTGTCTTCTACCCATTTTAAACTTTGAAACCAAACCAACTCCATCGTTCCTGTTTCGTCTCCAAACCTCGCTACAATTCTTCGTTTGTGCTTCTCTCCAATCATCTCCTTGGTCATGATTTTACCAATCACCTGCACCAAAGGCATATCCGGATTTAGTTCGTTAATCTTGTAAAAACGAGTTCTATCAATATATCTAAAAGGATAATGATGTAAGAGTTGCTCGTAGGTAAAAACACCCAGCTCCTTTTGCAGCAGCTCGGCACGCTTAGGCCCAACGCCCTTTAAATAAACAAGAGGTGTTTCTAAATTGGAAGCAAACAAAACGTACTATTTTCTTTTAAAAGTAAGCATATCTTTCATCAGTATGTAATTTCTTTTAATGGTAATGAAGCTATCATGGTCATATTATTCATGAACTTTTACTGTTTTTATCGGTATTCATGAGCTCGCAAGCTCGGTTCATTCCTATTTACGACGGTATGCCCATGATGGTTTAATCATGTTCCAATTAAATAGAAAAACAGCAAATAGCAATAACAAATAAGCCATTAACTGATGCGGATCTATTTTCTCATTGAAATAAAGAATAGCTACCGTAAAAGCAATAATTGGATTGATATAAATAATAATGCCCAAAGTGGAGGAAGGAATTCCCACCAAAGCAAATAAGCTTAAGAACAACGGAATAACGGTGAACAGCACCGCAATTAAAGTTACATTCAACCAAAAGCCAGTTTCCAGCGGTAAACCTGTATGTTGGTAAATGAAGAAAGGAAGCATTAAAATCACAGCAATACTAATCTGTACAGCCAATACATTCAATTTGTCTAAGTGCTGCATCTTACGCTGGATGATCAGATAAAAAGCATAAAGCGCTGCAATCACTACCGACCATGTCACTTCTACCAGCGAACCTGAGGCCAACATTAAAATACTAGAAGTAGCTAATATCAAGGCAATAATTTGAATCCGGTAGAGATGTTCCTTTAAAATCACAAAACCACCAAAAGCAGTAATTAACGGGCAAACCATATAGGCAAAAGCGCCCGACTTGATACTGACGTTATTGATCGCATAAATAAAAGTATACCAATTGAGTACCAATAGTACCGTAGCTCCAATAATTTGTGCTAAAACAATTCGCTTTTCACGGATTCCAATTTGCCTGAAATAGCTAATATCTTTTTTCAGTTCTTTCCTTCTGAACAAGAATATCGCCAGCCAAATGACTACCAAAGATGTAAAAATGCGATAATATAAAATCTGCTCTGAAGGGTAAGCCTTGAGGTTTCTCAGCGGAATAGCAAAGAAACCCCAAATAATGGCAGATAAGACCCCTGAAAATAAATACTTCGATTTATTGGTTGCCAAAACTATCCTTTATATGCAGTTATAGAAATTTCTACATTCACCCCTTTAGGTAAACCTTTTACAGCAACTGTTTCTCTAGCAGGAAAGTCGCTCTTGAAGTATGAACCATAAATTTCGTTTACTTGCGCAAATAAGGACATATCAGATAAGAAGATCGTGGTTTTGATGATATGCTCGAATTCATATTCCGATTCCACTAAAACTGCTTTGATATTGCGCATCACCTGATGAGTTTCCTCTTCTAACGTATCATTATTTAATTCGCTGTTTTCTGGATTGATGGCAATTTGACCAGATGCAAATAAGAAGCCGTTGGCAACAATTGCTTGGCTATATGGTCCAATTGGCTCAGGAGCATTAGAGGTATAGATAACTTTTTTCATAATTTAATTATAAGACTGGTTATGTTATGGATGTATAAAACAAAAGTGAATACTAGATTATGCTTACAAATTTAGGCATAAAAAAAGGTCCCGACGTTAAGTCGGGACCTTTTATATCGTTTACTTTAAGAAAGATTAGTTTCTTGTAGTTTCAACACGACGATTTTGGATACGACCTTCTTCAGTATCGTTAGAAGCAATTGGTTTGCTTTCGCCAAAACCTTTCACAGCAACACTGCTAGCGCTAACGCCAGAGTTTACTAAGTAAGTTTTAACAGAGTTTGCTCTGTCTTTAGATAACTTCATGTTGTATGCAGCAGTACCTTCGCTAGAAGCGTGACCATTAACTGTCACTTTACCACCGTTTTCACGCAATACTGAAGATAATTTATCTAAAGTTGGATAAGATTCTGTTTTTAACACTGAGCTATTGAATTCAAAACCGATAGTTTCGAAACCAGTTTTATCAGAAGTTACAGCAGTAGCAGCTGGCTCTGGGAATTTGATTGTACGACCTGAACCATCAACTACAGCACCTGGAGCTGAATTAGGTTCTTTGTCAAACATATCAGCAACACCGTCACCATCGCTATCTTTTTTCAAATCATCAACTGATTTTTCAACGTTAGCAACACGGTTTTTCAAAGCTTCAACTTCTTGACGTAATGAAGGGTCTTTCAACTCATCATACATTACAGCAACTGGGTTAGTCCACTCTAAGCTAGGCTTAGATTTAGATCCTAATGAGAATTCTAAACCAGCATAACCGTAAGAGAACTTATCGTTGTTTGATTTAGCATAAGTACCGTCAAAGTTATCAGCATCAACAAAGTTAACTGTATAACCTAAGTTAAAGTTAACACGGTCAGATACTTTAAATTTGATACCAGCACCAACAGGAATGTAAACAGCTTTTACATAATCTTTATCGCCAGTTCCACCAACTGAATTTTTTCCGCTAACATCACTACCAGCTTTACCTTTCCAATCAGTTACAACACCGCTTCCGTTAGTAACTTTTGGAGCGTAAGCTGATAAACCAGCACCTGCAGTAACGAAGAATGATACTGAGTTCTCACGACGTAAGAAATCGATAGTACCAACGTTAACAACACCACGTAAATCTACTGCGTATTGTAAAGCAGTTTCAAATTCTCTATCAGTAGTACCTGCACCTCTGATTGCGAAATCGTTAGATCCTGATACTTTACCACGAACACCATTCAATTCTAAACCGAATGAAGGAGCTAATTGTTTACGGATATTTAAACCGTAACCCAAGTTTACATCCCAGCTGTTGTAGTCGTTAGAACCGATAACTGTTAATGGAGCTAAAACACCCGCATGAACACCTATTGACCAAGTTCTGTACTGTGATCTACCACCAAATACCTTGGCAGAAGAACTGGTTGCAGGAGCATCCTGTGCGCTAGCTAGAGAAGAAACTCCAACTAATGCTACTAAAGAAGCTGCAACGCCCTTTTTAAAAGTAGAATAATTCATAATTTTCTTTTTAAGGTTAAACAAATATTTTATTGTATAATTTTTTGCAAAACAAAATTAAACAAATTTTTATAATCTCAAAACCCTTTCACAAACTCCGTTCCAAACAAAACAGATGCCCCCTTTTATTCTTAAAACCTATAGTTTTATCCTGATAATCAACACCATGAACAATAAAAAGATTATATACAACTTAAGGCCTTTAACAAGTACACAATGTGTCTTATAGCAAACAGGCTGCACATTGAGTCCTAAATTATATACAACTACTAGAAGTTACACATATTTTTCTAAAAATTGATAAAGATTAAAGGAACCTTCTTCTAGTGACATTTTTACATGCAATAAAATTTCTTCCTTATTAACATTTCTCATTCTTTTATGTTGAATGAGCTTATAGGCCTGCTCGGCTAAAAGGTGTTCTTTTTTAATCAAAGATGTTTCTCCTTGTTCCAAAATCCAATTACATATCGGTATAACACCTATGTTTTTATCTGCCACTGTTTTAAAAACGGGCAACTCTTGATGTTGGTCTCTTATCATCTTTTGAAGACTATTGACAAACACATCAGCACCCTCTCTATCCGATTTATTGACCACAAAAGCCTGTGCAACTTCCATCAATCCAGATTTGATATGCTGAATTTCATCTCCAGCCTCGGGCACCAGCACCAATATTGTTTTATCTGCCAAGCCAGCAATCTCTACCTCCGACTGCCCAACACCAACTGTTTCTACAATAATTAGATCAAAATTACTGGCCCTTAAAACATCCACCATTTCAATGGTTTTTGCAGAAATACCGCCTAATGAGCCCCTTGTAGCGACAGATCGAATATAAACATTCGGATTATTGAAATGCTTCGACATCCTGATCCTGTCTCCCAACAAAGAACCATAATTAAAAGGCGACGTTGGATCTACAGCAAGAATGGCAACTTTCTTCTCAGCTTTTGTGCACTCTGCAACTATAGCATTTACCAAAGTACTTTTACCTGCTCCCGGTGGACCCGTCACTCCAACCACAGGAACCTTCCTATTGATATTCAGCTTTTTCAACAAGTCTCCCGCAGGGTGAATATCGTTCTCAACTAGGGTCAAAGCTCTGGCCAAAGCAATAAAATCACCACATTCTACGTGTTCCCTTAACCAATCAATGTCAATCCGTCTGGAAATCATAATCACAAAGAAACACAATTAATCAACTACATGCCAAAAGGAAAAACTTAATATATAACATAAGATTTTTAAAATCTGTAACTTTGCTCTCTTTATATACTTCAATGAAAATATATTTCAGGTTATTATCCTTCGCTAAGCCAATTGAAAAGTTTGCTATCCCTTATATTATAGCAACAATGCTATCAATTTTATTTGGCACGCTAAACCTAGCTCTACTGTCTCCTCTCTTTGAAACGCTACTTAAAACAAATAATACAGAAACAACCACTAATGTGATGACTAAGGTAAGTAAAGAAACATCTAGTTTCGACATCTTAGGCAAGTTTAGACAACTGGTAAATGAATCTATCAACAATGTTGGGGCTGAAAAAACACTCGCCTATGTCTGTGTTATAATTGTTTGTTCAGTCTTGTTTTCAAATTTATTTAAATATTTCTCTCAAAGAACAATGGAAGACTTAAGGGTACATACATTATTGAACCTTAGAAAATCAGTATTTAATAATGTGATGAACCTTCATGTTGGGTATTTTAACAATGAAAGAAAAGGCGATATCATTTCTAAGGTTGCTTCAGATGTTCAGGTTGTACAATTCACAGTTACCAATACTTTACAGGTTGTTTTCAAAGAGCCCGTAACCTTGATAGTTTACATTATTATGCTATTAACTATTTCTGCCAAATTAACCTTATTCTCCCTTTTGGTCATTCCTATATCCGCTTTTATAATCAGTAAAATTGTAAAGCGTTTAAAACAACAGGCCAAGGAGGCCCATGAATCTTTTGCTAAAATGATTGGATTTTTAGACGAAGCTTTGGGCGGAATTAAAATTATAAAAGCCTTCAACTCTTCGGAACGAATAAAAGAAAAGTTTAATCAAGAAAACATCTTCTATTCGAACTTAAATCGAAAAATGGTGAGGAGACAGCAACTAGGGTCGCCTGTATCAGAATTTCTTGGTGTATTGATGGTCGCCGTTATTGTATGGTATGGTGGCAAATTAATTCTTCATAACGATCGAAGTGCGCTATCACCTTCAGATTTTATCGCATATATTGCTATATTTTCTCAAGTAATGAGGCCGGCAAAAGCATTAACAGATTCGTTTAGTGGAATTCATTCTGGTATTGCAGCAGGAGAAAGAGTATTAGGCTTGATAGACACTAAACCTGAATTAACGAACAAACCTGAGGCAAAAATATTAGTTAAATTTAATACTTATTTAAGTCTTGAAAAGGTGAATTTTTTCTACGGGGAGAAACAAATTTTAAAGGATATCGATATAAAAATAGAAAAAGGAAAAACAGTAGCTCTTGTTGGTCCTTCTGGTGGCGGAAAGAGTACACTGATGGATTTAATACCTCGCTTTCATGACCCCAAAAATGGCAAGTTAACTATAGACGGAAATGATTATGCCGACTTAACTGTAGAAAGTATTAGAGCGCAAATGGGAATTGTTAATCAGGAATCTTTTCTGTTTAACGATTCTATCTTCAACAACATAGCCTTTGGCAAACCTAATGCAAGCTTTGAAGAAGTAATTACGGCAGCAAAGATTGCCAATGCACACGATTTTATTTCGAATACAGAAAATGGCTACGATACCAATGTCGGTGACCGAGGCAACAAGCTTTCCGGTGGACAGCGACAAAGAGTTTGTATAGCTAGAGCGGTATTAGCAAATCCCCCAATCATGCTATTAGACGAAGCCACTTCAGCATTGGATACTGAATCGGAAAAATTGGTACAAGAAGCCTTAAATAACCTCATGCAGAACCGTACTTCGATAGTGATTGCCCATCGTTTAAGCACGATACAACACGCCGATGAAATTGTAGTAATTGATAAAGGACAAGTTGTTGAGCAGGGAAATCATACTGAACTTTTAGCGAAAAAAGGTCTTTACCATCGTTTAATTGAAATGCAAACCTTTAACGACTAACCCATGATTTCAAATTCCAAAAGCATTCAAAAAAACGATTTTCCTTACGATTTCTCTATCTGTACCTTGGTAACAAGAACACAAGAATACGAAGAAATGCTACAATCGTTTGTTGAAAAAGGTTTTGACGTCAGTACTTGTGAATATTTGCATATAGACAATAGTGAACGCTGTGCTTTTGATGCATATAAAGGCCTAAATGAATTTTTACAGCAAGCGAAAGGAAAGTATATCATTATCTGCCACCAAGACATTATCTTACATGATCATGATAGAGTACATTTAGAAGCAAAAATCAAAGAAATAGAAATGCTAGATTCTAATTGGGCAATTTTAGCAAATGCAGGAGGGATTAATTTCAAATGGATAGCGACTAACCTAACGCAAGGATCAGGCAGAACAATTAAAGAAAAAAGGCTTCCTTTATTAACGAAGACAATAGATGAGAATTTTATGGTTGTTAAGAATAGTGCAAATTTAGCGCTTTCAAATCGTCTTTCGGGATTTCATATGTATGGAACAGACATTTGCTTAATTGCTGATATTCTTGGATATAAATCATACGTTATCGATTTTAATCTTACCCATAAAAGCGACGGGAATGCCGATGCCAGCTTTTATAAATGTAGGGAAGACTTAATGAGAAATTATAATCACGCCTTTAGAGGCAGATTTATAGCAACTACTATCACCAGATTTTACATCTCTGGAAATTGGCTTGCTTATTTGTCATACAACTTACAACCTGTTAAATTTTTTGTAAGACAGTTTTATAAATTTTTCTATCATAAAAAGAGATATCTATTAAAACACCCTAAAGGATGATTGTTAAAAAACAGCCCCTGATTTCAGTTGCGCTATGTACTTATAATGGAGAATTATATATAGAAGAGCAATTAACAAGCATTTTAAATCAAACTTATACAAATATTGAAATTATAGTTGTTGACGACGGGTCTACAGATAATACGGTCGGCATTATTGAGCAAATAGGGAAGAAATATCCTCAAATCAAAGTTTATAAAAATGAGTTCAATTTAGGCTATAACAAAAACTTTGAAACAGCTTTTAAAGCTTGTAATGGAGATTACATTGCCATAAGCGACCAAGATGATATATGGATCACAGAAAAACTAGAAATACTCCTCAACCAAATCTCTAACAATTGGTTAGTTTTTTCTAATTCTCAACTCATAAATGAAAAAGGCGAATTGCTTGGAAAGCAACTTTTAGACAAAAATTTTAGTATAGAAACCAGAGACTTTCGGAGTTGCTTATTTTATAATTCGGTTACAGGACATACCTCAATGTTTTCTAAAAATTTTCTAAAATACCTAATCCCAATTCCTGAACAAGGTTATTACGATTGGTACATGGGCTTTATTGCGATGTACCATACCAAAATAACATACGTTAGCCAATGCTTAACACTACATCGTATACATCAAGCCTCGGCTACTTTTAAAACTCAAGATAAAAAAACCAAAAAGGCGTTACTAAGAACAGAAACTGCAACCAATTTAACAAACTTACAAACCTATAGTGGTTTATTGCCAGCCGACAGAAAATTGATAAGTAGAATAGCTAATTCCTACTGGAAAAAAAACAGTTTGTTTCTGATCAAATTAATATTCGATGATTACGAGAAATTTTTTCCAGATTTAAAGCCAAGATCTGGTCTCAGCAGGCTGAACTTTGCTATAAAAGTTTAAATATATTGGTGTTACGTTAATTAAAAATTCTGCTATGCACCATATTATATTGGCTTTACTATCTATAACCTCTGGTAGATTAAGCCTTTTGTTCGTTTTATTATTTAAAGCCTTGATTTTTAACGTTCAGTCTACTTTATACATTTTAAAGAAAAGTACATTTAGCAAGCTAAATCTACTTTTTAAACACATTGGGAGCGAAAATTTTAAATACACATAGTTATGTCTTTGATATCTGTTATTATTCCGACTCACAATTATGGGCATCTAATTACGGAAACCATAAACTGTTTATTTGACCAAACCTTTAAAGATTGGGAAGCAATTATTGTTGATGATGGCTCTACCGATGGCACGAAGGATATTGTTGAAAAACTAATTAGTTTAGACTCACGTCTAAGCTATATTGAACAACCAAATAGAGGCGTTTCTAGCGCTAGAAACCTTGGACTTAAAAATGCGAAAGGGAAGTATATCCAATTTCTAGATGCAGACGATCTAATTTCTCCCAACAAAATAGAAGCGCAGTTGGCATTAATGGAAAGCAATCCCGAAATTGACATTTGTCTAGTCAATGCCAAATACTTCGAAAGCGAAAATAAAGAACAATATTACTCAACCATAGACAAAAAGCAACAGCATGCTCCAGAGAAGATAAGCGGTTTGGGATTTCCAATTATTCATGCTTATCTACAAAATAATAAATCGGTTATCCAAAGTCCAATTTTTAAAAAAGCAATTATTGAAAGTGTAGGAGCTTTTAAAGAAACCATGCCCTATTTAGAAGATTGGGACCTATGGTTCAGAATTGCTATCTATAATTATCGCTTCGGATTTCTGGATGATGAAAGTGCCTTGGCTTTAGTAAGAATTCATCCCTTAAGCGCATCCCAGAAAGATAATAGCCTTTTAGAAGCGGAAGCAGAATTGCGGGCGCTAATAAAAGGTTATGTCATAAATTCTACACTTCCAGCTCCTCAGAAGGCAGAACTGCTTGCACTCAATAAAAAACTGCTCATCAATACCTTTAAATATTTGATGGCAAAAACCCACATCTCAGACTTAAGTAAGTTCGTAAAATACTATCAGTTACTTGCTGGCAGCAATGTTTTTTCAAAGGCGTTTTTAAAATCGCTTAATATTAGAAGAAAAAATATTTAACGTATTCCTAAAAACTTCTTAATCTTAATAGTATACCTCAATTTTCTGAGCTGCCTTCTCGCAGCCCAAAGTTCTTCGTAGTTCGGCAAAAATGCAGAAAAATGTGCTTCTATAACTTTCTTCCGTTCTGCCAAAATTTGAGGCACGCTATCTTCTTGGGTACTAATGCCCCCTTCAATAAACTCTGACACTGTTATATCAATTCTTTTATAGCTACAATTATGTTTACAGACAGCTAATAAAAAGAACTTCCAATCGGAAACAATTTTGAGCTCATCATCATATAAGCCTACCAAATCAAATAGTTCTTTTTTAATAAATGTTGAAGGATGCGGAATTCCATAAAAATAGAACAAATCGAAAGTAAGCAAATGCTCAGGCTTCCAATCTCTCCTTTGTCCCTCATTAACAAAAACCATATCAGCTATGATAAGATCCTTATCAAATCCATAGGCTACGCAATTATTTATCACATGTTCAGTGGCCAACTTGTCCCCGCTATTTACGAATAAAAGATAATCTCCCGTAGCTTGCTTAATTCCTTTGTTCATGGCATCGAAAACGCCTTTATCTTTTTCGCTTACAGCATAGGCCAAATGATGCCTGTTGCTTTCAATTACATCGGTACTGGAGTCGGTGGATCCTCCGTCGATAACAATATGTTCTATTTCTGCATAGCTTTGGCCGGCCACGCTTGCTATTGTTTCTGCTAAACCTTCCGCATGGTTATAATTTACGGTTATTATTGATATTTTTAATTGTAAAGGTGTCATATCTTCGGCAGATTTTTTAATTCTTCTTCTAGTAACAATTCCAAAACTTTATAAAAATCGTAATCATAGTTCCAGCCCAGTTCATTCTTAGCTTTTGTGTTGTCGCCATAAATATCTAAAATTTCATTTGGACGGTACAACATCGGATTAACGATGCACCTATCTTTAGAAATATTTAACATATCAAACACGTAATGAATGATAGACTTTAAGCTAATTGATTTTCCAGAACAAATTAAATAGTCAGAAGCTCGTTCTTGTTGAAGCATTTGGTACATCGCCTCTACATAACTAGGTGAATATCCAAAATCGCGTTTAATGTCAACATTTCCAACTTCGATAAAATCCTGTAATCCATGAGCAATCCTAATACTTTGTTGAAGTACCTTTTTGACGAAGAAGTTTTCGCTTCTCAAATAAGATTCATGATTAAAAAGAATGCCACACGCCACATATAGCTTATAGCTTTCTCGATAATTCACACACGTAAAATGGGCTGCAACTTTTGAAGTAGCATAGGGGCTCAATGGGTGCAATACACTATTCTCTGTAATTGGAAGTTCGTTTACTTTGCCACACATTTCGCTACTACTTGCTTGATAAAGCCTGATAGCTGGATTAACCAATTTTATCGTCTCTAAAAAATTAAATACACTAATTGTGTTAAATTTAAACGTGTCAATGGGGTTATTAAACGACTCGAATACAGAGCTTTGAGCAGCAAGATTGTAGATTTCCTCAGGTTTTTCGCTTGATATGACGTCTACTATTGCTTTTTTGTTCATTAAGTTACACTCTTTGAGTATGATGTCACCTTTTACACCTAAATACGTTAAACCACCAAGCTCTTTAGATTGTCCTTCTCTAATGAGTCCAATAACTCGATAGTTTTTCTTTAATAACAATGCAGCAAGATAAGCCCCATCTTGTCCAGAAATTCCAGATATTATTGCTGTTTTCAACTTTTTAATGCCGATTTAAATACTTTTACACAATCTGCTACAGTTTTTTCCCAACTAAACTTACTTGCTTGCACAATACCTTTCTTACTATAATGTGTTCTTAAGTTTTCATCTTCCAAAAGTGCTCTTACCTTTTGATTCAAATCTTCTGCGTTGTCTAATTCAAAATAAAGCCCAGCATCTTCTGCAACTTCAGGAAACGAACTATGGGCTGCCAAAACTACAGGGCATCCACAACTCATTGCTTCAAGAACGGGGATGCCAAAGCCCTCATAAGCCGAAGGAAATACGAAGCATTTTGCTTTTTTATAATAGGTTGCCAATTCAAAATCTTTAAAGTTAATTTGAATAACCTTTTCATCTAACCCCAAGTTTTTAATCATTTCCCCCTCGTCTTCATTAAACGCATTACCTCCAGCACAAACTAAAAATAAACCTTGAGTGTCCAATAATAAAGAAGCAATAGCGTTTAGGAAAAATGCAAAATTTTTATAACCACCTCTATTTCCTACAAAAAGAATATAGTTTGCTGGAAGACCTAACTCTAAAATTTCGCTATTGTCTAAACTATGAGATAAGTAAACAACATCTATTTTAGAAGCGTCAGTTTTGGGATGAAATTTTAGAATGTCGTTTTTGGTACTTTGAGAAATAGCTATAATCTTGGTCGCTTTTTCTATCAATTTGGCTTTCTGTATAGCGATGTGGTCTTCTGAGGATAAATGAGAAGGGAAAATTTCATGAATCATGTCATACACATTCAATACAAAAGGCTTATCTCTTAAATCAGATAAGAAATCTGTATCATAATAAGTCGGCACAAACACATCAAAATTCTGTGATTGCAAAGATTTAGTAATCCCTTTCCCATTTTTTCTTGTACAGTATCTTTTCCTTTTTTCTATATTAAATCTTAATTCCAACATCATATTTAGCTGATCCAAAATGGGAATTTTAGGATTAATTTTTTCTGAATAATGTATGTTTTCTGAATAAATTATCGGGCAAATTGCTTGATGTGCAGAATAGCTATTAATACCGTTTATGAGTTCTGTAAAGTACCTTGAAATACCTCCAAACTTCTGTAGTTCAAAAATTTGTCCGTCGAATAAAACTCTCATAAATTTGCCAATTTATTTTTGATTTGTTCAAAATCCTTTGACAATAGGGATTCTCGTTCGGGATTTTGTTTTTGATCAAATTTTCTTAAAAATTTTCTAAATTTTCGAATAAGCAAAGGTTCTCTTTTTTTTATAAAAGGATTTTCAGACAAATTTTTCTTAGTAAACAAGTGCGTACTAATACCATCAGTATAAAAGTTATAACCAAACTTGGCTCCTAAGCTTGCCAGTGCTTTTTCTGTATATAGCGCAACATGCTGTCCGGTTTCTGGAATAAAATACCACCAATCTTCAACAGAGCTAATAGTTGGTTTTGGTAAAAGGATTGTACTAAATAAAATACTATCTGCTAAATTACTTATCTTTTCTACCTCAGCCATAGGATCTGGTAAATGCTCAAAAACTTCAAATGCCGTAACTAATTCAAATTTTTGTCCTAGCGGTAAGTCTGCTAAGTCAAAAAATTCAGCAAATATATTTTTACAATAAGGATCTGTATGATAAAAATCGAAACCTTTGTCACGCATCATTCTAGTAAATAGGCCGTAACCGCCAGCATAGTCCAAAAACTTTTTAGATGTATCAAAGTTCTCGAACAATATTTTAACGGTTTTATCCCTCAGTTCTTCATTTCTGCTTGCTAATCCAATATCCAGCTTGGTGATTGTGGAAGAGTAAGCTTCTTCTAACCAAAAAGGCTCTTCTGTTTGTATAAAACCAGTCTGGTTACATTTAAAATATCCTACTTCATATTTATTAAGAATGGTTGCAGTAAATATCTTCTCTGTATTTCCTCCTGTAATTTTGCTTAGCATATCTGTTATCTTAAGTTTTCGGTCATTATTTTTTTGAAAGAATCCTTCACGCTTGCCACGCTAAAATTCTCAAGAGTATAATTTTTTACTTTATTACTGCTTTGTAAGTAGTATTCATCGCTAAGTGCCAGCACCGCTTCAATATTTTGCATTAAACAATCTATGGTAAGCTCATCCATTTCAAAGATAAAATCCTTTTTAGCAAAACCACAATATTTGCTCACAATAGGGATCAAACCTGCAGACATTGGTTCTATGGTTCCTCCTGGCAATCCATCAACGTAACTCGGGGATAGCGTGTAACTACACTTTTCAATAATTTCACGCATCTCGACAGAATCCATGCGGATGTTTTTAAACAAGAATACATTTTTACGTTTATGTAAAACCTCGTAATAATATTCCTCTAGCTCTGGATTAAGGCTTGGCAAAACAATATAAAAATTCAAATCACTCCTAAGCTTTACTACTTCTAGTAAAATATGTAATCCTTTTGCAAGTTGATAAGCGCCACTCAGGTATAAAAAATTAGCCGTTCTACTGGCAGCGGTTTTTGGAGCAAGGCCAGCAAAGGCTCCTATAATATTGTTATTTAATGAGCATAAAGTATTTTTAAAGCGAGTCCTAAAATCGTTATAAATATGTGATTCGGCCAAAATTACTACGATATCCGAACTGTGCATTGCATAATAGGTGCTTGCCGCCAAAACCTTCGATTCCGATGGAAGCCAAAGCTTAGAAAGCTGATAAAAATCTTCCACACATTTAAGACTCATCATATTTTGGAATTCTTCATGAGCTCCTGTAACAAACAAAATACGAATAGAGTTATTTTGCATTTTGTGATAAAAAGACTGCTCAAAATTATAACCAAAACCAAAAACAACCTGATATTTTTCATAATTTATGTGTTCTGTTTTGGAAATAAAATCTACTACATCGACATTATAACCTAATTCGGAAAAAGCCTCAGTTATAAGATGCGCAGTAAAATAGTTTTGATGAAGAAAATTATTCTCCACTTTAAAAGGCGTAACAATATAAGAAATAAGCACATGCCTATCATAGGTGGTTTGGTAGAGATTATTTATCAACGTTTGATTAATAGCCTCTTTATCTCTCTTTTTAAAAATTTTCTTAAACATGCGATTCGAGATTTACTCTCTTATTATTTTACTTAAAAGAACACCTTTACCTTTAAAAATACGATTAATTAAAAAAGGAGCGATAAAATCGCTCCTTTTATATCTCAGATAAATTGTATTTACAACTTACGTTTTACTTCTACTTGTTCGTAAGCCTCTACGATATCGCCCACTTCAATGTTGTTAAAGTTTTGGATATTCAAACCACATTCGTAGCCTTTAGAAACTTCTTTCACGTCATCTTTATAACGTTTCAACGATGCCAATTCACCAGTATAGATCACTACACCATCACGAACGATACGGATTTTGCTATTTCTGGTAATTTTACCATCTAACACCATACATCCTGCAATGGTACCCACCTTAGTGATTTTAAAGGTCTCACGGATTTCTACGTTAGCCACAATTTTCTCTTCGAATTCTGGTGCTAACATACCTTCCATTGCCGCTTTAATCTCATTGATTGCATCGTAGATGATTGAGTACAAACGAATATCGATTTGCTCTGCCTCGGCCAATTTACGAGCACCAGTTGATGGACGTACTTGGAAACCGATAATAATCGCATCTGATGCAGAAGCTAACAATACGTCACTTTCAGAAATCTGACCTACTGCTTTGCTAATTACATTGATCTGTATCTCAGGTGTAGAAAGTTTCAATAATGAATCCGCTAATGCCTCGATAGAACCATCCACGTCACCTTTGATGATCAAGTTCAACTCCTTGAAGTTTCCGATCGCTAAACGACGGCCAATCTCCGCTAAAGTGATATGTTTCTGTGTACGCAATCCTTGCTCACGCATTAACTGCAAACGCTTATTGGCGATATCTCTTGCCTCAGTTTCACTTTCTAGTGCATTAAATCTATCTCCCGCAGTTGGTGCGCCTTGCATACCCAATACCTGTACTGGTACAGAAGGGCCTGCTTCGTTTACCTTAGCACCACGTTCGTTAAATAATGCTTTTACTCTACCGCTGTAGCTACCTGCTAAAATTGGATCACCAACCTTTAAAGTACCACCTTGAACCAGAACTGTAGTTACAATACCACGTCCTTTATCTAAAGTAGCCTCAATTACCGTACCTGTAGCACGTTTATTAGGATTAGCTTTAAGCTCTAATAACTCAGCTTCTAGCAATACTTTATCTAATAGTAAGTCTACGTTTAAACCGCTCTTACCAGAAATCTCTTGTGACTGATATTTACCACCCCAATCCTCAACCAAGATATTCATTACAGATAACTGTTCACGAATTCTATCTGAGTTGGCTCCTGGCTTATCGATCTTAGTAAATGCAAATACCAAAGGTACACCTGCCGCCTGAGCGTGGTTAATTGCCTCTTTCGTTTGAGGCATCACCGCATCGTCCGCAGCTACCACAATAATGGCAATATCTGCAACCTTAGCACCACGAGCACGCATCGCCGTAAAGGCTTCGTGACCTGGCGTATCTAAGAACGTAATTTCTTTTCCAGTACTAGTTGTTACCTTGTAAGCACCAATGTGCTGTGTAATACCACCAGCCTCTCCAGCTACTACGTTTGCTTTACGAATATAATCTAGCAATGAAGTTTTACCATGATCCACGTGACCCATAATGGTTACCACAGGAACTCTTGGAATTAAGTTCTCTTCAGAATCTTCTTCTTCAATGTTGATATCTTCCTCTTCATCTGGTTTTACGAATTGGATTTCGTAACCAAACTCATCAGCAACAATAGTTAAGGTTTCTGCATCTAAACGTTGGTTAATTGACACGAACATCCCTAAGCTCATACAGGTTCCAATAATTTTGGTTACTGGTACGTCTATCATGTTGGCCAATTCGTTGGCAGTAACAAACTCTGTTACCTTCAACACCTTCGATTGTGCTTCTTCCTCTAATGCTGCTTCTTCTGCCGAAAGTGCCACATCATCACGTTTTTGACGACGAAGTTTAGCTCTTTGTGCAAATTTACCAGATTTACCAGCGCCGCTTAAACGAGCAAGCGTTGCCTTAATTTGATCTTGGATTTCTTTCTCAGTAGGTTCCTCTTTTGGAGTATTGCTACCTGGAGCATTTCTATTTCCTTGATAACCTGGACGGTTATTGTTATTGTTTCTGTTACCTTGGTAACCACCACCTTGTCCGCCTCCAGGACGATTACCTTGGTAAGGTGTTCTTTGGCCACCACCTTGTTGGTTAGCACCTGGCGTACCCGTAGCAGTACCTCCTTGGCCTTGTTGCTGTCCACCAGCACCAGGAGCTCCCGGAGTTTTCTTACGTTTACGCTTACGTCTCGCATCAGCATCGCTGGATGAAGAAGCAACAGGTTGGTTTCTTCGATCTGGTGTAGTTGGCAATACAATTTTACCGATGATATTTGGACCAGTCAATTTTACCGAACGGGCTTTGATTACCTCGTCTTGTGGTGCCACTGGCTTAGCAGCAGGAGCTGCCTCCTCCTTCTTAGGTTCCGCTGGTTTAACTTCCGCTGGCTTTTCTGCTGCCTTAACTGGCTCTGCAGGCTTTTCGGCCACAGGTTTTTCCACTACAGGCTTCTCTTCTACTTTAGGGGCAACCACTTCTACTGGTTTTTCTTCCTTAACAACAGGAGGTACAACAGCAGCAGGAGGAGGAGCTTCTTCTTTCTTAACAGGGCGAGTTTTCGGGTTTAAATCATTAAGATTGATTTTCCCTACAATTTTGACACCTGGTAAACCAGCTTCTTCTACAGTTTCTGTAGGCTTAACTTCCGGAGCTTTTGGTGCTTCTTTAACTTCCTCTTTCACTGGCTCTACTGGTTTTTCAACCACAGGCTTTTCAGCTACAGGCTTCTCTGTAGGCGCAGTAAATTGGTTTAAGTTTTTGATCAGAACACCTTCGCTCTCAAAATCTGTATTTTTCTTAGGAGCTTCAGAAGCGCTTTCGTTTGTTACTTCAGGTTCATCACGACGAATTTTGCCAATAACTATTTGGTTAGCCTCTTCCTTTACTATTTTATCTCCCTGAAACTCTCTAAGCAAGACATTGTACATCTCTCCAGAAAGTTTGGTATTAGGCTTATTATCCACAGCATAGCCCTTCTTACCAAGAAACTCTACCGCGGTGGCAAGTCCAATGTTAAGTTCTTTTGCTGCTTTTAATAATACTATGGTTTTGTCGTCTGACATTGATTATCCTGTTTTTTTCTAATTATACAAAAGTAACGTTTATTCTGATTTAATTCAAGTAAGACTTTTACTCGAATTCTGATTGCAGAATAGCAACTACTTCTTTGATTGTTTCTTCTTCTAGATCGGTTCTTTTCACTAACTCATCTAAAGAAAGTGACAATACACTTTTTGCTGTATCTAGACCGATTGCTTTTAATTCATCGATAATCCAGCTATCGATTTCGTCTGAGAATTCTTCTAAATCCACATCCTCATCTTCTTCACCAGCCTCACGATACACATCTATCTCGTAACCAGTTAATTTACCAGCTAGTTTGATATTGTGTCCGCCACGGCCAATGGCTAACGAAACCTGATCTGGCTTTAAGTAAACCGCAGCACGTTTAGTTTCATCATCTAATTTAATAGACGTGATTTTTGCAGGGCTTAAAGCACGTTGGATATATAACGAAACGTTAGTAGTAAAGTTAATTACGTCAATATTTTCGTTTTTCAATTCTCTCACGATACCGTGGATACGAGAACCTTTCATACCAACACATGCACCTACTGGATCAATTCTATCATCGTAAGATTCTACCGCAACTTTAGCACGCTCTCCTGGTTCACGAACAATTTTCTTAACGGTAATCAAACCATCAAAAATCTCTGGAACTTCAATTTCGAACAAACGTTGCAAAAATTCTGGTGCTACCCTAGAAATAATGATTTTTGGTGTAGCGTTAATCATATCTACCTTAGAAATTACGGCACGTACTGCATCGCCTTTCTTAAAGTAATCGGCAGGAATTTGCTCTGTTTTAGGCATCAACAACTCGTTTCCTTCGTCGTCTAATACCAAAGTTTCCTTTTTCCAAACTTGGTAAACCTCTCCAGTTACAATTTCGCCAACTCTATCTTTATATTTTTTGAAGATTTCGTCTTTCTCTAATTCTAAAACTTTAGAAACCAAGGTTTGGCGAGCAGCTAAGATAGCTCTACGTCCAAAACTTTCTAAAGTAATTTGCTCAATGTAATCATCGCCCACTTCCAAATCAGCATCATACTGGTGTACTTCCGCCAATTCAATTTCTAGATCATCATCCTCAGAGAAACCATCTTCCATTACTTTTCTGGTTCTCCAAATCTCCAAATCTCCATTATCTGGGTTCACAATCACATCGCAGTTTTCGTCTGTTCCGTATTTTTTACGCAACATACTGCGAAACACCTCTTCTAATACGCTAATTACCGTAGGGCGGTCGATATTCTTAAAGTCTTTAAACTCCTGAAAAGAATCGATTAAATTAATATTGTTCATTTTTATTTAAATGAAATTAAAACCTTTGTTTCTGTTATATCTTTCAAAGCGATTTGGCTGCTCACCAATTGCACTTTTTTTCCTTTTTCTTTCACTTGCTCTTCAATCGTAATCGAAGCTTCGTCTGCAGCCGTTAACTTGCCTTCCTTTTTGTCTCCACTGGTCAACTTTAATGCCAATTCTCTACCAATATTTTTAACATATTGCCTAGTTAACTTTAATGGCTCGCCCACTCCAGGAGAAGACACTTCAAGATTGTAAGCCGTTTCGATCACATTTTCTTCTTCCAAATGGAAACCTACATGTCTGCTTATCGCTACACAATCTTGTATACTGATGCCTTCGTCTCCATCCACATGGATAATCAACTTATTGTTGGGCAACATCTTAACGTCAACCAAAAATAATTCTGGTCTATCTGCAATTTTTTCTTCAACCAGTTCTCTAACTCTCTTTTCTAGCTGCATAGTATAAATTATTGCTAAATAAAAAGAGGGGACACACGTCCCCTCTTTTCTTGTTTTGCTCTGCAAAGATACAAAAATATTTTAATTTAAAAAATCAATATCGCTTACAGCTAATGTTTTAGAAGTTGAACCTGGCACCAAGAGAAAAGTCTAATCTTGTCATGCTTTCTTTTTGACCGTCAGGCAAGGTCTCTGTCACCGACATGTTTCCTCTTTCATAGGTAAGCTTACTTAACACGCCCCCTACCAGGGAAACCTGTGCACCTAGTGCAAAATGTTTGATGATGCGATAATCATACCCAGCATCTATTGCAGACCCCACCGTACCCCCTGTAGTTTTAACTCGCATAGCATCTGTGTCACTTAAATATGCCATATACCCTATAGCCACATTAAAAAGAAATACGTGCTTACTGTTTGGACTATCATATTTTGTAGCAAAACTCGGCCCTATAAACGAATTCACTAAAGTCGTTTTCGCTTCACCTTGAGGAATCATCATTTCATCATAAACCATGATGCTATTCGACGATCTGAACTGGTTAAACTTTACACCCAATCCCCAAGTTGGCTTAATAAAATAAGATACATCTGCACCGTAATGATATCCAGATTTTAAGGCAGACACATGATCTCTAAATTCAGTCGGCACAGCATCGGAAGTTTTGGCTAATAATCTACTAAAGCCTCCCTGTACGCCAATTCTAAAACGTTGAGCGGTGACCGTTTGTGCAACGTCTTGTGCGTTCACTTGAAAAGCAAAGCTTACTAAGAGCGCAATAAGTAATTTTTTCATTTCTTTATAAAATAATTTAGATGGTATTTTTTGATCGTTTAAGCCGTGAAAATAAGAACTTAAGAGCAACACTCCAATAAGTATTGTCAAAAAAGAATACTCAAAATTTGTTTAACAAAATCAACAATTAAGAGCTGAAATACGCAGCATGATGAGAACACCAGCCACAGGTATAATCCGACAAAATGTAGCCTCGGTATCATCACTCATTATCTTTTAATAACAATGCCTAAACCAAAGGCATGCCGAGCTTGCTTAACAGTTAACGTATTTAATGTGGATACGCCAGAAGCAGTATTAAAATCTGATGAAATGAATAAAGCTCTTGTGCGTGTAAGATCATAAGATGCTCTCAGGCCATAGTTAAATGCATTATATTTGACCTCTGCTTTTTCAAATTTAATGTAGTTCCGCTGAAAACCAGCGTAGGGGGTGAGTGTAATGTTTCTTGCCTCTCTATTGAGGATAAATTCATTTGAAAGATGAAGGGCAAAGGTAGAAAGGCTAATTTTCTTCTTGTTCCAAAAATTGGATGCGGATTTAAACCCAACAAACATGCTTTTGTAAAACCTATAATCTGCACCCAAAGTAAGGCCATAATTGATGCTTTCTGGAATGGAATATATGTTACTGTTAGTCTCCATTGGAAGCTTAGAGGCACCATATTGAACCCTCATGTTATCTCCTCTAATGTAATCATAAACTTTTCTCCCGAAAGGTTTTTTATAATTTTCTTTGGCCGCAAGATTGTTCTTTCTAATGGTATCCAGTTTTACCATTGGAGTCATCTCTACCTTACCTGCCAATTCAGCTTCCCTAAATAACTTTTCATTTTTATCCAATCCCAAACTGCTTGTTGGCTTATTGATTAAAAAGATATCATCCATGTTTTGTACGATATCTTTGTAGGCCGCTTTTTTTACCTCACCAGTATCCAATTCAGTTCTAATGAAATCTACGACGGAGTGGGGTTCTTCTTCCTTATACGTTCCAATACTTTTCGAATGTGCTTCAGCCAAATACCACTTCTTGCCGATCTTTTCATAAACAACACGTTGCGCCAGTTCCTTACGGCCAATAAAAGGTCCAAACTTTGGTATATCGTAGTAGATCAGATTAGCTGATACAAAAGCATAGGAAGCCGTGTCTATATACAAGGTAGCTTCTAGTTTTCTGTATTTTTCATTGCTGTCTAATAAAACACTATTGATCACGAAAACCTTGTGGTTGTTGTAAAATTGCTTTCCCACTAAACGATAATCATACTTTCTTTTTCTCAAAAGCTTTTTGATGACATCTTCATTGTGCGCAATATCTGCAAATCTAACGAGGTTATAGCTGCTAATATTTCGGATGTATTTCAATGTTTCATCGTACAGCGTATCAAGCTGATTGGACAAAACCGTTACTGTAGTTTTTTCGTTGCTGGTATAAGCAGGAACATGTGCCTGTATTACTGCATCAGACTTAAAGTATTGGGATTGATTGCGCCACTTCTGGATACGTAAAATCCCTTTAATTGCAGTAGCCTTATCCGGATAGTTTTCAGGTATTTTTTTGATTGCCTTTTTGATGATGTCTTCTCCACTAACCCCTACAACCACTTCCCTTAATGAGGTACTATTTTCATCTAAGATAACTTTGTAAAAATGCTCAGCTTGGTATAATAAATTGACACTTACATAGCCAACATGACTAAAGTTAATCCCCTTTTCATTTACCGTTTTTAAAGATACATTGAGCTCAAAGTTCCCATTGCTGTTGGTACGGGTCGCTTGTTCGCCAATCCTTACGGTTACACCCGATAGTTTAAGGTCGCTTTTTCTATCGGACACCGTTCCCTTGATGATTACAGCTTGCGAAAAAATCTTGTTGACGTTAAGTAATAAAAGGAAAAATAGGAGATGCCTTAATTTCATTGATGACAAATATATATAACTAATTTAAGTTCGGAGGATAAGAAAAGTAGACTGTTAATGGTATTAGTCCTTCAAACCTTCGCTCAGCTAATGTTCGCTCTCCTTATCTTTTGGTTGGCGTTATCAATACAGCTGTTAAGAAGACTTAAATGTAGGTTTGGTAATAGGTTGCCACATCGCTATTCTCTCCGATAAACAGGAGTAAACTATCGCATGATGAAAATATGTGCGTCATTGCGAACTGAAGCGTAGGACTAAGAAGAGAGAGTGAAGCAATCTCTCCAATCTTAAAATCTTCCGAACACTTATGGTGATACATCAACCACAGGTTTAAAATTAGAAACACCGCTCAACCCAAACTACCCTACTACATAACCTTAATCCCGAACGATACCGATGATCTTTTCAATTCATAATCATGTAGCGGACTTTCAGCCAACGCATTACCTAAACCTAAACGATAAGAAAGCTCGGGCACCATTGTAAAATGTTTGAACTTAATGGCATAACTTACTCCCGCCAAAGCCAAATAGTTGTTCTTTTGAAGCTTGAATTCTTCGTTTTGCTTACTTAGGACGTAAAGGTATTCTGCTCCAGCAATTAGAGATAGCTCTTGATAAAGTTTAACGCTTAATTTTAAGGGTACAGCAAAACTGTTGTCTTTTAATTTTAGTGTCGAATTGCTGGGGATATGGGTTAAAGTATGACGCTCGAAATTAAGGTGCGGTTCCAAAGCTATACCAAGCGACTTATTTAAATTAATAGAAAATACATTACCGAAACCAAAGCCAAGATCTGTTTTTACATCTATTGTTGGCTCATTGATTTGAAAGAAATTTACATTACTTTTTAGAAAAAAGCCCCATTTTACTTTCTCGTTTTTAGCAGTGCTTTGTGCAAATGATTTAAGGCTGCCGATGATGAATAGGCAGCATAGTAGTTTTTTAGATAAGGTCACGATGTTTTTTATAGGTTAAATGTTAGGGTCAAACTAGATATATAATAGAAAATCTTCAAATTCGAAACTTGCTATTTTCCTCTTATAGCAGCTAAAAAGCCATCGATAGCTTCTTTTAAATTTAAGACTAGCGATATAATAATCACTATTGATATGATGACCAGTACAATTTTTAAAGGGTTATTTTTCATCGGTGAGATGGATGTTTGATTGTGTCGTATTTGTTAGCTATTAGCGAATGAAATCATTCAATCCAGAGAGGACTCCATTGAGAAATGCTGTTTTGTTATTGTAAAGAAATATGAATAAGAATGCGATGATAAATATCAGATTAATCAATTCTTGGTTTCTTTTTATTGATAAGTTTTTCATTGGCATATAGCTATTAGATCTTGGCAGGCTTGGCCTATTCCATTTATAAAATTTTGTTTATACAGAAGCACATATACAATAACTATTGCAAAACAAACGAAGGTGTTGTTGGTCAGTTTATTTTTCGTATTCATTTATTAATAATCAAAGCGCTATTAAAAAGCGAATAATAGCTGGCAAGTATTCGAAAAGTAACACTACCGAAACCACTACTGCCGCAGAAGCTAGCAATTCGAACAGCGTTATTGTTTTTAAGTTTTTTAACATGTTTGATGGTATTTCCTAAAGCTAATCTTTTAACTGTTTAAATTTTCAAATTCACAACCGCTCTGTTTAAGGTTTTGCTTTTACGCATCTACATAGATTATGGGAAACTAAACAGTTGAAAAACCTACTAAAATGTAAATCCTTTTATTATACTATCCACAAACTCTTTCGGACTTTCAATCACAGAGATTAATAATGCCGAGACCAGCACAGAGATTATAAAGTTTGTTGTTTTGTTGTGGTTGATCTTGATCATATGTTGAGTGTTTAATTACATATTCTTATTTCTACTACTATTACCAGACTAAGCCTTCGGTTTTCATGTTAGATTTATTGACCGCCCATAAAGCGAACACTTAAGCCAGTTAAGAGTGGTATGATGATAAATACCAACCAAAGTTTGAGTGGCATATTTTATTAATCGCCCTTTAAGCCTGCATTAAAACCTTCAATAAAATCGTTGATGTTTAAGACTAGTGATATAATGAATACTACTAATATGACGATTAGTACAATTTTTAAAGGTTTGTTTTTCATTTTTTCTAGGTTTATTTCTTTAAGATGATGTAAAAAAGTATCCAATAGTTGGAGGTAAGTTAAATAAGAAATGTAATAAAATGCTCCACAAAATCCCTCGTTTAAGCCTTAAGTATGCTAAGAAAAAACCAACGATCATTTGATGAATCACAAAAATTGGGGCGAAGAACAAAAGGTGCGTAGGCACTAGGTCCATGAAGTTGAAAATATGGAGTAATCCGAAAATAAGAGCCATAGCATAAAAATAAATGCGATAAGATTTTTCAGTTTGAAATTGCAGTAAATGAATTGGCAGTTTATAAACTATTAGGAACGCGATAAAAAAGTATGCTATAGAGCTCATCAATGTAGCCGTGTTAAAAATGTCTAATTCTTCCTTCGAGATAAAAACAAAAAGTAGATATGCAAAAACAAATGATGTTAAAATGTTTATCCTACTTGTTTTCAATGGAAGTCTAAATATTAGCTCTTCTACAATTGGCGCAAATAAAAGGAAAAATAAGACGCTGTTTTTATTCGAAGCACCCTTTTGTGCATCATTTATTGCATTCTGAAAAGAGAAATGAGTACTTTGAACAATAATAAAATCGATTAGAGAAACAAAAAGATAATTTAGGAAAAGAAAAAGGAATGCTTTTAAAAAAACAGCAAACAGATCCTTTAATGATTCATTAAAGGATCTGTTTAAATTAAAATGAATACTAGGATTCTTAAAAAAATCGTACATCATTTATTATTTTATCCTCTGGATGGTGTTACCAACTAATTTGGATTTAACTTCCGAACTATAATATGTGGTATGGTGATAACACCAACCACAGGTTTAAATAGTATTATAGTTTTACGCAATTCATTTTTCATTGTTATCGACAACAAATATTAATCATCTTAAAGTATTCTCCTATAAAAAGTCTCGAGACAATTACCATATTTTATACTCCTGTTACCAGACCAAGTCTTCGGTTTAAATGGTTAGATTTAAGTGACCGCTGAAAAAGCGAACACTTAAACCAGTTAGGGTATTGTTGGTTAGTTTGTTTTTCATATTAATTTTATTCGTTTTTATCTTCGAATTGAAGTGCCGCTAAAAAGCGAATAATAGCTGGCAAGTATTCGAAAAGTAACACTACCGAAACCACTACTGCCGCAGAAGCTAGCAATTCGAACAGCGTTATTGTTTTTAAGTTTTTTAACATATTTGATGGTGTTCTTGCCGTTATACTATTTTATGTAAAAAATCATCTTAGGCCTAAAGCTAGAAGAAAGCCATTCACGACGCCAGCAAAATCTTTTTCAATAAAATACGACAGGAAAGATGCCCCTGTCGCTACAATAAACCTTGAATCTATTTTTGAGAGTTTTTTCATTTTAGTTTTTTGATAAATCTAATTTTTTATTTGTTTAGTTTTTCAAATCCACAACCGTTATGTTTAAGGTTTTGCTTTTACGCAACTATAAAGTTATTGGAGACGAAACAGTTGGAAACTTACTAAAATATAAAGCCTTTTATTATACTGTCCATAAACTCTTTCGGACTTTCGATAACAGAGATTAATAATGCCGCGACCAGCACAAAGATTATAAAGTTTGTTGTTTTGTTATTGTTGATTTTGATCATATGTTGAGTGCTTAATTACATATTCTTATTTCTATGATATCGCCAGCCTTCATTTTAGATTTAAGTGACCGCAAGCGAACACTTAAACCAGTTAGGGTTAGGGATTTCTGAATTTTAGCCTTTTTTCAAATAAAAAATACAAAATTATTATACAGAAAACTTGCAACATTATGCATAATATAGACCCCTCAAATCCGAAAGAGCCTCCATTCCAAATCGTATCATCTTTCCTCATTTGCGTTATCATGCTATAACCGTTAAGACCACTAACATTAAATCCAAAAATTGAACCCTGAAAAAAATTCCAGCTAAAATGGAATGCTATTGATGGCCATAGGTTTCTCCTGTATATACACGGCAGACCTAATAATATGCCCGCTAAAATTAAATTAGTGAAAGAAATCAAATTAATATTTGGATTAGCTAAATGCATAATTGCAAATATTATAGAAGAGATTGTCAGGGCTAAAAATTTATTAATAGAGCTCATTAAATTATTTAGGATGTAACCTCTTATGAACAATTCTTCAGTAAAAGCAACCAATATGAAGATTGCGCAGTTTAAAATAAGCTCATTTAAAGAAACCTTAATTTGAATGTATTGAATTTGTTTGGTGAACAGAAGCAAAAAGAAAGCAAGGGACATGATTAATACAGGCATAAGCATACCCCATCGACATTCTTTTTCAAACATATTTAAAAAATCTAGCCCCAAGCTTTTAATAGATTCTCTATCTATATATATCCTAAATAGCCAAATTGTAAAAAAGGTACCGACAGCGCCAAAAAAAACGATTGTAAATTTTTCCCAACTTGTTCTATTGATCTCTGCATCCCCCACTGGTATCCCTAACAAAAAATGTGCAAACACTTGAAAAATACCTACAATAAAAAGATAGGGAATTATTATTGAAACACAATTAATCCATGAGGTCCTTCTAATCGTTACCATAGAGGTTATTTCTTTTTATTTCTCATCTTGTGCTGTAACCTCAAATAAAAAAAGTAGAAGACAGAAAGCAGAAGTATCTTCCAAAAAACAGAAATAAAGATAGCTAAGCTTCAATATGCTTATCTTTTTTTATGCTTAATAAACATTCTACACAAAAAATAACTAACAACAATACAAAAAATAGTATTATAGTTTTACGCAATTCATTTTTCATTGTTATCGACAACAAATAATAGTCATTTTAAATTTTTCTCCTACTAAATCTTCAGTTTTATGTTAGGTTTATTGACAGATGAAAAAGCGAACACTTAAACCAGTTAGGGATAACACCAACCACAGGTTTAATCATTTTTTATTTCCAGCTAAGAAATCAACTTCTTCATCTGTATTCTCCATAAATGCATAGTCTTTCCAAAATTCTGTTTGATATTGGTTGCCTCTCTTATACAAGAAATTTTTAGTGTATAGCTCTTCTTTAGAAAGTGAAGCATTGTCAGTTATCACATTACTAACCCAAAATTCACTTTTGAAAATAGTTTGTTGATTGATCCGTTTGCTTCTAATTCTCATTCCGAATTGTTGGCCCACGTAAGACAGGTGATAGTGGTCGTTCTCTAACTTATACCGCAGAGAAAGCATGCGAGAGATAACCCCTATATGGATGCCCAGAATATTTATATCCGTTAGAAAACTCCTTGATGATGGTGCTACGGTATAATCCAATCCTAAAATTAGCGAACTTTCTTTATCGATATAAATTTTACCGGTATAAAGAGATTTCTTGCTCCCAATGATAGGACTAAAGTTGATGACATAGATCTGCTTCTCTTTTTCTTCTATTTCCAGCAACTGATATTTATAATATTTGAAATTGGCGCTATCTAGCAGCGAAGTTTTGGCTGGGTCAGAAAACTCTCCAATTCCCTTGATTTTTATCGGTGTGTTCAGTTGGTTAATTTTATCCTCTTCCTCTGGTATTTCAATTTCTTTAACTCTCGATTGCGAAACCGCTAACGATACTTCAGGGGTCCCATTTTTTTGCCTCTTTATTAAATAGGAAACAATTCCGTCGGCATACTTGGTCAACAGACTGTCTCTTTTGACAAATTCTTTATAGTAGCCTTTCAACGTAGATGGAGCGCTATAATTCTTACTCGAGTTTCTTATAGCATTTTTTAGTATTTCTTCTGCTTTTAAAGGCGTTACGGTTACGGTGTTTAATAACGTAATATTTTCTTCTAAAACAATGACTATTTGTGGCTTAGAATTTAAATCTGATAGGGCAGTTTTAACTGTTGAGAATCCAACTGCACTAACGGCTATTGAATCTGTTGTTTTTGAATTATTAGATAGCACAAAAACACCTTCGATATTGGAAATAGTATTTTGACTGGAATTGTTTATTCTAACTGAGGCGTAGGGGATGGCTTGTCCCGTGCTTTTTTCTACAACCTTTCCCTGCAAATAGTTTAGCTTTTGGTCTTGGGCAAATAGCTGTGCATTGAAAAATAGCATGATGCAAACGAAGGATTTAAGAATGGTTATGGTTTTGCAAGTCATATGTTTATTGTTGCTCTTGTGGAAACTACATAACCTTAATCCCGAACGATACCGATGATCTTTTCAATTCATAATCATGTAGCGGACTTTCGGCTAGTGCATTATTTAAGCCTAAACGATAAGAAAGCTCAGGTATCATTGTAAAATGCTTGAAATTAATGGCATAGCTTGCACCTACCAAAGCCAAATAGTTGTTCTTTTGAAGCTTGAGTTCTTCGTTTTGCTTGCTTAGGACGTACAGGTACTCTGCTCCAGCAACTAGAGATAATTCTTGATAAAGCTTCATGCTCAATTTTAAGGGCACAACAATATTTTTGTCTTTTAATTTTATTGAGTTATTGCTATTGTAAGTCAACCTATGTCGCTCGAAGTTGAGGTGAGGTTCGAAATTTATATCGATCGACTTGTTTAAGCTAGTTGAAAAGATATAGCCAAAACCAAAGCCAAGATCTGTTTTCACATCTATTGTTGGCTCACTGATTTGAAAGAAATTAACATTACTTTTTGTAAGAACACCCCATTTTATTTTCTTGTTTTCGGCATTGCCTTGAGCAACGGATTTTATACTGCCAATAATCAAGATACAGCAGATGATATTTTTAGATAAGGTCATGATATTTTATAGGTTAGAGACTAGAATATATATTCGTGATAACACCGATTCCTTTTTAAAGGATTCTTTATTTCCAGTTAAGAAATCGATTTCTTCATCCGTATTCTGCATAAAAGATTATTCTTTCCAGAATTCTGATGTTACTTAATTCATCTTTATCAGCAACTTTGTTTTTTTAGAAAAGTAATTCCTAATAAATTCAGCAAAAAATATTAATAATTCATTATTAAAACTGGTGATAGCTGAAATTGTATATCTAAGGCTAAATGGAATTTCTTTACAAAATAAAGGGCAATGGAGCATTAATTTTGCTCCTATTGCACTTTTGAATTTTAAGTTATATTATTGGGTCGCAAATCCTATTGCGATTCCAATAGCCGCAACTACCCCAAGTATTACCCTGAAATTTCTACCAAACCAACTACCACCAGTAGTTTCTTTCATCTCTCTAGCATCCATCTCCTGAACACCAAAGTTTTCTAAATTTAAATTTTTCATTTTATAGAATATTAATTTCACACCTACCCTGTTTAATGTTTTTCGGCAAACACCTTTTTTGTTGCAACAGTACCAAGTTAGGCGCACTTGTTATAGAAAAATTATAGTTTGAAAAATTTATTAAAATCATACGTTTGAATTCGGTAGCCTGCATTTATTTCTACTAATTCTTTAGCGTCAATAGGCTTAAAAGTTGACTTCGCATCTATTTTGATTTAACTTCTGAACTATAGTATGTGGTATTGTGATAATACCAAACACAGGTTTAATTTTAAATTGAAATGACCGCAAGTGAACACTTAAACCAGTTAGGGATGGTTCTACATCTACTCCAATTAATTTACTGGTGTTTTTGGAATAGAAGTGACCTAAGCTCCAATCTAAACCTGTCTCTATATCTATAGTATGTTTGTTAATTTGGAAGAGATTGGCATTAGCTTTTTAAATAAAATTGCCCAAGTACAACCAATAGATTTCTTACAGCATGAATAATAAAAACTGCTAAAAATGCGTATTTGCTATAAGTTTTAAAATAATAGTAAACAAAACATAAATAGCATCCTAAGACAAAAGCAAAAAATTGATATTCGATACTAAAACTATGTATTACTCCAAAAATAAACCCTGAAATTAAAATGATGAAATAAATCCTCTTTTTAAAAAATGAAAATGCAATTAATTGCTCATAAACCAACCACTGAAAAATGAAAGTTTCTATCAATGGCGATAGGAAAATTGCGAAAAACATGAACAGCTTTTGCTCTTTACCCCAAAGAATACTTAAGTCTCTACCTCCATTGCTATCAGCATTAAGTGTTATTGGAAGTAGTAACAACGTTAAAAAGTAGCTCAAAATAATGAAAATAAATACTTGTCGAGCAAAGCTTTTATTAATTATCCACTTATGTAAAATCGCTAAATTACCCATATAAAAATCGCATTTTTCGATAATAATGGTGCAGGAAATCTACACCATTATTATAACTACTTTAAGAAAGCCTCAGGATGCTTTTTATAAGCCGCACTTATTGCCTTGTGTGTGCCAATAATATCATGCCTATGTTCCCATGCTCTGTCTACTAGGAAACCTATAACAACATCCAACAAACCACCCCCATCTACTTCTCTCATCTCCTTAGCATCCATCTCTTGAACACCAAAGCCTTCTAAATTTAAGTTTTTCATTTTTTAGATTTTAAATTTCACACCTACTCTGTTTAAGGTTTTTCGGTAATCACCTTTTTTGTTGCAACAGTACCAAGTTAGGCGCACTTGTTATAGAAAAATTATAGTTTGAAAATTTTATTAAAACCATACGGTTGAATTCGGTAGCCTGCATTTATTTCTGCTAATTCTTTAGCATCAATAGGTCTAAATGTTAACTGCGCAGCTATTTCATAGTCAAATTGGTAATAATAGGTTTTGTCTTTTTTAGAGTAGCAGATAGGCACTTGCATGATCTTTAATTCTTCTATCAATTGGTACAGCCTTATGGTAGATACTCCCAATTTTTGGGCAAATTTATCTGGGCATCCAGTTCTGCGCTCCTTAATCAGCTTATGCAATAAATTAATGCGTTCTATGTATTCGAATAGTTTCATGGGGGTTGGTTTTTGGTTGTTTAGGTTATTGGGTGGACTTCGACAGGCTCAGTCTGACAAAAGCAACTGCCTACTGTTAACAGCCTACTGCTAACCGAACTGCTGTTTCCATAAATTACTGTAATGCCCATTGCGTTGCAGAAGTTCATGGTGGCTCCCTTCCTCTATCACTTCCCCTTTGTCTAACACGATAATTTGTTCCGCTTTTTTAATGGTGCTCAACCTGTGCGCAATAATGATGATCGTTTTTTGCTGTTGTGCCAATAGCTCTATGGTACGTTGCACATACTGCTCCGAAGCATTATCGAGCGAAGAAGTGGCTTCATCCAAGATCAGTATTTCGGGCTTACGGTACAGCGCCCTTGCAATAGCAATGCGCTGCCGTTGGCCACCAGAAAGCGAGGCGCCATTTTCGCCTAAATAAGTATTAAAGCCCTCGGGCAGGCTCTCTATAAAATCTAAAATGCCCAGCTGCGTACAGATATCTACGATGCGCTGCTTATCTGGCTGATAATCGCCTACGGCAATATTTTCTATCACATTGCCCGCAAATAAATCGATCTGTTGTGGCACTACGCTGAGCAAGCTACGCAACGACTGATTGCTCAAATGTTTAATCGCATATTTACCAATGTAGATATTGCCCTTTTGTATAGGATAAATATTTTGCAGTAACGACATCAAGGTGCTTTTGCCCGAACCACTTTCGCCAACAATAGCCGTAAAGCTCCCTACTTTTATCTCGAGGTTAAGGTTGTTGAAAACATTTACTCTGGTGCCGTACCTAAATGCTACATTTTCAAAGCGGATGTTCCCCAATAGCGCTGGCGTTAGATCGATATTTTCACGATCGCTTTCTATCTCCAAGTCCATAATTTCAAACAATCTTTCGGCTGCAATTACGGCGTCTTGAATTATTTTGTTAGCGCCAATCAAAGAAGCTGCTGGTCCTGTAAAATAGCCGATAAGGGTATAAAAGGAGAACAGCTCGCCGGCGGTGATTTGGTTATCGAGCGCATAGCCGGCACCCACCCATAGCAATACAATGGTCAACATACGTGCTACCAACTCGGTTGCCGTACCCGAAAAAACGGAGTTTAAGCCCGATTTGTAAACCGAACGGAGTAGGGTAATAAAATGTGTTTCGGTTTTAAAGTTGGTATGTTCTTCCAAGCCAAACCGTTTAATGGTACCCACGGCATTGAGACTTTCTACCAATTGCGCTTCCAATTCGGCTCCTTGTTCCATCAGCCTGCGCTGTATTTTCTTGTTTAGCCGATTGGTAATGATATAAATCACCAAGTACAGCGGAATTACCGTAAGCATCAATAAAGCCAATTTCCAGTAATAAGTAAACATGAGGACAAAGGCAAAAATTACGATGAACACATTTACGGCAAGGTTAATAGAAACATCGTTAATGAAGGCCCGTATTTTAACCGCATCGTTAACTCTGGAGATGATTTCTCCCACACGCATGGTATCAAAAAACTGTTGTGGTAGTTTCAGGAGGTGCTTGTAGTAACCTAAAATTAATCGGGCATCTATCTGTTGCCCTGTGCGCATGGTAAAAATCGTTTTGGTAGTGCCAATAAAGAGCTGTAATAACAGCAAAAGTATCATGCCTACACTCATCAGGTTCAATAAATTGTGATTACCATCTACCAATACATGGTCGGTGATTTTTTGCACAAAAACCGAAGTGCTCAACCCCAATATGGTATAAACCACTGCCCCAAATAAGGCTTGTAATACAATGCTTCGATGAGGTTTTAGCAATTGCCAAAAACGCAGCTTTACATTTACCTTTTCATCTTTTGCGATAAAAGTTTCCGAAGGGAGCAATACAATCAACACGCCAGTCCATTCGGCAATAAATTCGTCGAAGGTTTTACGATGCATCTTGCCATCAGCAGGATCCATTACCTGCACTTCTTTCTTACTCACCTTATCAATCACCACATAGTGCTGTAATTGTTGTTTAATGATGACGTGAGCAATGGCAGGCAAAGGTATTTTGCTCAAACTATCGGCGGCGCCCCTTACACCTTTGGCCTCAAAGCCTAGCTTTTGGGCAGCTTCTACCATGCCCAGCACATTGGTTCCTTTTTGATCGGTACCGGCATATTGCCTAATGCGTGCAATGGGCATATTAAGTTGATAGTGGGCGGCAATAGAAGCCAAACAGGCCGCACCGCAATCGGTGATATCGCGTTGTTTAATATTTTTTGCTGACATGATGCGTGTTAATTAGAGATGATGGAAGGGTTCACCCAGTCGTCTACTTTATCGTAAAGCAATTGGAATAAGCTACGTTTGGCAACGGTAAAGTTGGCGGTAAGGGTCATGCCTTTTTTAACGTTACCCTTATAACCATTTTTGAGTTGTAGGTAATTTTTATCGAGCTTGCACTTTACCTTAAAGTACATGGTTTGGTTTTGCTGTATGATATCCTCGCTAATATCTATGACTTTACCGGTAAGCATACCCCATTGATTGTAATTGAAGGCATCGATCTGAAAGCGTACCATTTGCCCTGATTTAATCAATCCGATGTCCGTAGGTTTCACATAGCAGAAGGCCACAAGCGAGCTATCTGGCGATATTTCACAGAGTTTTTGATTGGCATGCACAAAAGAACCTACCTGTAAGCCAGTTGGGTTTTGTATGAAACCCGTAATTGGCGAACTAAGTTGATATAAAGCCTGTTGCTCTTTCAATTGTACTTGCTGCTTGTTCAACTCGCTTAACTCTTGTTGATATTGCTTGGCTTCGGTTTGCCATTGGGTTTGGTAGCGTTTGGCCACCAGTTGCAGTTCAGATGCCCGTTGGTCTACATCAAATTTATATTGCTCATATTCGCTCAGCGTAACTACCTTTTTTTGATAAAGCGTTTGGTAGCGTTCAAATATTTTTAGTGCTTGTTGATGCGCATTAAAAGCGGTGCTTTGCTGCTCTTTAAATTGCTGCCAACTGGCCAAGTATAAATTGGTGGCCAAGGGACAATCAGCTGTTCGATAAGCCAAGTATTGGGTTGCTTTTTGTGCATCTGCCAACCATGCCGTTAATTCTTGTTTTCGTTTGCCAAGAATATCTCCCTGCTGCTGTGGCGATGTTTGGTCGATGCTCAAGAGCAAGGTGCCTTTGCTAGCTTTTTGGTTGTCCTTTAAACGGATTTGGGTGATTTTGCCCGATACTGGCGCATATAGCTCTATCTTTTCTACATTGCTTTGCATCAGTCCGCTGCTTTTAACACTTACCGTAGTGTAAATAAAAGGTAGCGAGGCAAATAAAGTTACGATGGCTAAAAGGGTGGTGGTGTAAATCACTTGACTAAACACTCGGGTTTGGTAAAGGAAAACAATCGCACTGCTTTGCAGTTGTTGGTCATTTAGGGAGAACATAGATAGTTGATTAGGTGTAGCACACAAAGTTGTATAGGAATAGATTGGCACACAACAACCACAGGTTATATTTTCAGATTTTAAAGGTTACTTCGACTATAGGGAAAAACAAAAGCCCTGCCGTAAATATGGCGGGGCTTCCAATTGAATTTTGCTAGTTTTAGTAAAGTTCCAAAATATCCTGCAATGCCTTTTCAATACCATTATTTAGAGAAGGGATGTTCCAATTGCTTAGGTTTTTCCAGTAAGCAGAATGGTATGAAGATTTTTCGTCCAAGAAAATTCCATGTTTTAAGTCTTTTTTCTGAGACAACTGCTTTTTGTCGACAAACGTCTTAGCCGTTACGTAAAACTCATTCAAGAATTCCAGCTTTTTATAATCCGCTGTTTTCTTAGTTCGATATTCGCCAGCACTGTTTTCGTAAAATGACATCAGATTTTCCATCTTGTGCCCTTCTTGCTTAAGGGTGTTGTAAATCTCCAATTTTTCATTTCTAGTTGCTTTAACTGTCAACCATAATATTTTTTTTGTGCGAGCAGAATCTGGTGCAATCTTATCTATAAAAATTTCGGTCAATTGCCGCTGTGGAACAAACCTCATATAACCTACCGCAATACCTCTCTTCTGTATCTCAGTTTCTCCCTCCGAGACTTTCTTTAACACATAATCTGAATTTCCGGTTTGAATTAAATTCTCTTTTCTTAATGACGGAATACGTGGTGGTTCGTTAAAAAAGGATGATGAAAGCTTTTGTTGCTTGATTAGTTTCTTGTTGCCAAAAACTCTATATTCTACTAATTCATAGGAGACCTTATCCTTTTTATTTTTTGGAATATAATAATCTATAATTCCATCGGCAAAATATTTTGGCTCTCCATTATAGCCTTGGTAGGTGCGAAAATAACCTCTTAAAACCAAGTAATCATACTCCTTTGGACGAGCGGTTATTTCTACTTCAGCCAACGGAAGGATGCGATTTGAAAGCCGGATGGTAGTTTTTGGATAGTATAAAACTTTTTGTGGACTGTACGAGATATGTTGAAGATGCAGTTGTTGCCCATTATTTAAACCCTCAAAGAGGATTTCACCATCAGCATTAGAAATTCCTAATAGCTTGCCATGCTCATCGAATACATTTACTGAGGGGATCGGAGACAGCTCGATAGCATCTATAATTTTTATTTGCCCAAAAATATCTAGCACAAAAAGGCAGGAAAGCAAAAGAAATAATATAAAATTTTTAGCCATAGCAATGATATAAAATGACGCAGCCTCTGCAATTACAAAGGCTGCTTACTAATTTACTTAACAAGTTCTATCCCGAACAAAGTAATTTCAACGGCATCCCAAGAGTTACCTCCAAAAATAGCACCAAATAATCCTCTAACTTTAAACCATGCGCCGCCATTAATTTCATTCATCTCTTTTGCGTCCAATTCCTGCACGCCAATGTTCTCTAAATTTAAATTTTTAATTTTTTTAAAAATTTTAAGATTAAAAATTCTATTAATTAAATACATATTTTCTGCAGAAGTATGTGATGCTAAGTTAAAAGGGACTTTATGCTGTCACAACAACCACAGGTTATATTTTCATTTTATGAAAAAAGTATCCCTCTATTATCATTTGAAAATTACAACAGTTTCAGATTTTTCTTTAGTTTAGTAAAACTACACCCTACCTATGTTTCCTTCTTTCGCAGAAATGCCATTTACCTATAGCATTTGTTTATTGGTGATCATAACCAGTATCATTGGTTTTTACAATAAGCGCTTTTATCAATTGTTTGTCTACCACCCTTATGAAGTTTTTCGAGGAAAGCGATTACATACCATTTTGACCTCCGCCTTGGTGCATCAAAAATGGTGGCATTTGTTTTTCAACCTTTATGTCTTCTATCGTATAAATAGAGATGTAGAGTATATCATCATGGAATATGATTTTAGTTTTTGGATAATTGAATTGATCTGTGTTTTAGTGATTTTTATCGGTGTCGTTCTTCCCAATTTAATTACAGGCCTAAAACAAAAAGAGAACATTGCTTTCACATCTGTGGGGTTTTCAGGAGCAGTTTTTTGTAGTGCGGGATTTTGTATGCTCTATTTGCCATTAGATTTAGCCCCAAAAACTTATCTATTATTTCCTTTTCGATATTCTTATGAATTTGCATTTATCGGACTAGCAATTTTCTTTCTAGTTGCATTAATTTTTAGAAATAGTAAACAAACCAATCACAAGTTGCACCTCTATGCTTATGTAATTGGCTTGTTGATAGCCTTTACCCTTAGACCAAAATTAGTAATAGAGTTGGTAACGCATTTGACAACTAGATTTAATTGAACAAACCCGAAATCCATCCACTTAATCCACCGATTGCACTACCCATCATCTCAAGGACCCCATCATGACCACTTCTTACTTTTTTACCTACACCACCACCGCTAATTTCCATCATTTCTTGTTTGTTTAAGTCTCTCATTTTTTAAACATTTTTTAAGATTTCGCACAGTTATTTGTGCTTGGTCAAAAATGAGTAGAGCCCAAAAGCGAGGCAACAACCTGTAGTTGTTTTAAATAACTTGGAGTTGTTGCACCAAAGAATTACTTTGTGCGTTACAAATTTTATTATGAAAAGCATAGGAGAAAACATTAGGATAATAAGAGAAAGCAAGAGGATTTCGCAATATGCGGTTGCTTATAGCATGGATATATCGCAGGCAGCCTATTCTAAAATTGAACGTGGCGAAACAGAAGTAAAAGCAAGCCATTTGTATAAGCTTGCAGCTATTTTAGGAGTATCGATTTACGATTTATTACCGCCTTCTTTGGCCAGTAGTTTTGATGGCGAAGATTACTTGTTGAAGCCCATTGTACAATGGCTAAAGAAGTATTACTATGCTAGTGTGGAAAAACGTAGGTTTAAAAAATTTGTTGTGTAAAAGTATACACATTTCAAATTCAGGATAATGATAGGGATGGATAGTTGGCGACTTAACGTCCTTCGATTTTAACCAAGGGCTAATTAATGCTCCAAGTTTGGTGCTGCAGTTGCTATGGGCCTCGCTTTTGCTGATACCAGTTTGCTCACCCTAGACATGAGCCAAATGCTGATCAGCGTAATCACCACGATCACATAAGCCACTATATTGTAATGCTCCAAGGGTTGACCTTTGCCTGGCTGCGTTACAATCAAACCAGAGGCCGCAGCGGCAACACCTCCTGCAATTTGCTGTAGAGAAGCATTGATGCTCATAAAAGCACCACGGTCTGCTGGTTCGGGGATGGCGCTCGTTAACGCTTGCGAAGGAATCATCCTGCTCATAATGCCAGCCATCATCAACACATTCAAGATCATTACCCAAATGAAAGGCGTAACCGATAAATTGGTATAGATCACGCACATCAACATCATCCAAATAGAGGCAAATGCAAATATTTTGAACTTGCTTACTTTATCACTCAACCTGCCCACCAGTGGTAAAATTACCAGAGAACTCACTCCCGAAACCATGAACAACATTGGCAACTCGCTTTCGGTAATCCCCAAATTATTAACGGCAAAGGCGCTTCCAAAAGGCATCATCATGAAACCTCCGATAGACAATAGGGCAGTAGAAGTAAAGCCTATCCTGTGTTTTTTCTGGATAACGGTATGCCATAAATGCGCTATTGCAGATTTATCCCGTTGTATTTTTAAGTGTTCGTTTACCGACTTTAATTTAAAAGCAATGAGCAATGCGATAATCAAGGCCAGACCAACCACCAACCAAAAAGGTGCTTCCCAACCCCAAATATTGGCGAGGTAAAGCCCAATGGGTACGCCTAAAACCTGACTGGCTCCAAAGCCCATCTGTACAAAGCCCATTACCCTACCACGTTGCTGCAGGCTAAATAAATCGGTAATAATAGCCATAGAAATGGAACTGATGACGCCTCCGAAAAGCCCGGTGATGATTCTGGCAGCTACCAATTGTGTATAGGTATGCGCCAAGCCACAAAATGCAGTACCCAAGATAAAGCCAATGTAAAAGAACAGCAGTAATTTTTTTCTATCGAACTTATCTGCAAAACCTGCGGTCAACAGCCCAGATATGCCCGCACTGAAAGCGTAAGCAGATACGGCAATACCAAAATCTTTTGGGCTTAAGCTTAACGATTTCATCAAGATATCGCCCAAAGGAGACATCACCATAAAATCTAAAATGACCGTAAATTGTGTAACCGCTAATAGAAAAATAACTAGTTTTTGGTAAGAGGTAAATACATTTGGCTTTTCCTGCGACATTTGAAGGCTTTTATCTCACAAAGATAGCTTAACGAAGTAATACTTTTTCCTGTCGTTTTACCGTCTTGCCCATATCTGCCTTCAAGAGGTCTTCGGTTTTACCAAAACTACTGTTTAAAATGGTGTTAACTTCATATCGATGACCTTTCACAAAGGGATGTTGAGGAACAAAAATCAAGGTATCCCCTTTGGTTTCGATCTTGCCTTGAACCTGTTTTTCTATTCCTGAATTTTCATCTGTCTCGAAAACGCTGACTAGCTCTTGGGACAAGCTATCCTTTTGTTCTTTTGCCCTAAATAAGCTAACTTCATCTACACCAGTAAATAGGATCACTGTACGATCTGAAGAGAAATCGATCTTTAATTCATCTTTCTTATCGAAAGAACAAGAGAAAAGTAAACAACAAACAGCGAATAATGTTAATTTGCTAGACATTTAACAAAAATACAATGATTAAACTAATTTTAGAAGTACTATTAATGGGCCTTGCGGTGATGCTTGGCGCATATTTAGTCCCTGGAGTTACAGTAGATGGCTACGGCAGCGCCATTATTGCAGCAGTTTTAATTGCCTTGGCTAATGCCACTATCGGGTTAATTTTGAGGATATTTACTTTCCCGCTCAACTTCCTCACCTTAGGCTTAGTTTCTTTTATTATTTCGGTATTGATGATTTTGTTGGTAGACAGCTGGATGACGGGATTTAATACCACAGGCTTTCTTTCTGCAGCAATTTTAGCGATTGCGGTTGCGGTAATCAAGATGATTTTAGATGCTGCTTTTGGGGTTGAAAAATCGTAGAACATATTTACCAACACCTTAGACACCTAAGTTCAACTTAGACTATAATTCGAAATGAATCTAGCCTTACTTAGTTTTTTAGATATCTAAGGTGGTTAAAAACTAAGCCTTAAACCGTCACAAAATGAAACCACATAGAAGCGTAGAACTTTATATCACCAGAGAAAAACTCTTTAAGAAATCTATGTATCTATGTGGTTAAAAAACTAAGCTAAAATGCTTCTGCTAATGACCAGCTTTTGTATTTCAGAAGTTCCCTCGTAAATCTGTGTAATCTTGGCATCTCTCATTAAGCGTTCTACGTGATATTCTTTCACAAAACCGTAACCGCCATGTATTTGTACTGCTTCTACGGTCACATCCATCGCCACTTTACTCGCAAATAACTTAGCCATGGAGCCCTCCAAAGTGTATGATAAGCCTTGGTCTTTTAACCAAGCGGCCTTATGAACCAATAATCTTGCTGCTTCAATTTGCGTAGCCATATCTGCCAATTTAAAAGCAATGGCTTGGTGGTCTGCAATAGGTTTTCCAAAAGATTTACGCTCTTTGGCATAAGCCAATGCCAACTCGTAGGCTCCGGCAGCAATGCCCAAGGCCTGTGCGGCAATACCGATCCGTCCACCTTCTAAGGTCTTCATGGCAAACTTAAACCCAAAGCCATCTTCACCAATGCGGTTTTCTTTAGGGACTTTCACGTCATTGAACATTAAAGAATGTGTATCAGAACCCCTAATGCCTAATTTATTTTCTTTAGGCCCAATGGTAAAGCCAGGCGTACCTTTCTCTACAATAAATGCATTGATGCCTTTATGTTTAAGTTCTTTATGTGTTTGCGCAATTACCAAATAAGTGCTGGCTGTACTTCCGTTAGTGATCCAGTTTTTGGTCCCGTTTAATAAGTAGTAATCGCCTTTATCTTCTGCCGTAGTTTGTTGCGAAGTAGCATCAGAACCAGCTTCCGGCTCCGAAAGGCAGAAAGCGCCAATTTGTGCTCCAGACGCCAAAGGCTTCAGGTATTTCTCCTTTTGCTCTTCTGTACCATATTTCTCTAAGCCATAGCAAACCAACGAATTGTTTACCGATACCACTACCGAAGCAGAGGCGTCCACCTTCGATAATTCTTCCATCACCAAGGTATAGGAAACCGTATCCATGCCGCCCCCGTTGTATTTTGGGTCCACCATCATTCCTAAAAAGCCGAGCTCACCCATACTTTTTACTTGCTCAGCAGGAAATTTCTGATGTTCGTCTCTTTCTATTACTCCAGGTTTTAATTCATTTTGGGCAAAATCCCTTGCAGCTTGTTTAATCATTTGCTGCTCTTCGCTTAGTTCAAAATGCATAATGCTAAAGGTATATTGGTTAGTTTCAAAGATATTATTTTTCACATAATACTATGCAAACATAACAAATTTATAACAAAATTTTTCTCTTTGTCTGTTTAGAACGAGCTAAGAAAAGCTAATGACTGACCTTTGGAGTTTCGTGCTTTGCCGATTTGATCAAACTTATCAGTTTTTAATTCTGAGCAAACATTAAGGCAGTTTTTGATTAGCTTGGGGACGCAAAGTCACTATGCAGTTTTGCAGGAAGACTTAGCTGTTATAGGCAGGCTTAAGTTAATTAAACCCGATTGAACGGTTATCCTTTTTGGAGGTGGAAACCTCATAGGTTTTAATAGATATGATGCAAGTAAACCTATTAGGTTTGTGCTTCGGCATCAAAAAGATAAAAGTAAAAGCGGGACTACAGAAGCCACAGTGCACCAACAAACATTTTCTAATGAAAACGAAGCAAATAAAAAGTAGAAGTAAATGCTACTTTAACAACCTATTGTTATCGTCTGGGAAAACCAATATCGGTTCATACTTTTTAGCCTCTTCTATAGGCAAAGAACCGTAAGATATAATGATCAAAATATCGCCAATTTGCACTCTTCTTGCGGCAGCTCCATTTAAGCAAATAGCACCCGAGCCTCTCTCGCCTTTAATCACATAAGTCTCAAAACGCTCGCCGTTATTGTTGTTAACGATTTGCACTTTTTCATTAGCAATAATGTTAGCGGCATCCATTAAATCCTCATCAATGGTAATGCTACCTACATAATTTAACTCGGCTTGGGTTACCCTTACACGGTGTATTTTCGATTTTAGAATCTCGATAATCATGCTGCAAAGTTAGTAATTAAGTTTTCAGTTTTCATTAAACAGTTTTCAGTTTAAAGTCACATTTAAACCAACCAAGATACTTGCGCTTTTAAGTCTAACGTTTTCTTAGGTGTCTAAGGTGGTAAAAGCTTAAGGTTAATGGTCCACGGCTATAAATCCAATCTATTAACTATTCACCAACCCAACCAGTCATTAATTAATAATCACATTATCGATCAGCCTTGTTTCGCCAACTTTAGCCGCTACCAAAGCCACGGTATTTTTGTGTGTCTTTTCTTTGATAGGCAACAAAGTATCGCCATCTACAATGGTAAGATAATCTAATTCTACGCCAGTTATCGTGTTCACAATAGCCTTAGCCTCTGCCAACAATTCCGCTATAGATTTATCAGCGTAGTTTTCTTCGATAAAGAACAATGCCTTACTTAACACTAAAGAATGCGCCCTGTCTGCTTCGCTAAGATGGATGTTTCTAGAGCTCATGGCCAAACCATCATTTTCTCTTATAATAGGACAGGTTACTATTTGCACTTCAAGATTTAACACCGCCACCATGTTTTTAATCATCAGCACTTGCTGAAAATCTTTTTGACCGAAAAAGGCCACATCTGGTTTTACGGCATCAAATAATTTAAACACGATTTGGGTAACGCCTTGATAGTGACCTTTTCTAAATTCGCCTTCTAACACAAACTCTGCACTACCTAAATCTATTGCCCAGTTTTCTGGTGTAGGATAATTAGGGTACATTTCTTTCACGGCAGGCATGAACACAAAATTGCAGCCAGCCTCGGTTAGCATTTTTATATCGTGCTCCAACGGACGTGGGTATTTCTCCAAGTCCTTAGGGTCGGTAAATTGCGTTGGGTTTACAAAAATGCTGCAAACTACTATATCTGCTTTTTTTTGTGCTTCGGCAATTAACGAAAGGTGACCATTATGCAAAGCACCCATGGTAGGCACCAATGCTATTTTCAATCCTTTTGCCTTTAAAGGCTTAAGCGAGCTTTCAAGTTCGGCAACGGTTGCTATAACTTCCAATATCTTGTCTTGTTTTGAGGCTGCTAAATTGTACATTTCTGTGCTACTTACAAAGCCCTAACAGCAAGATATTGATAAATATTAATATTTTCCGTACCTTTGCCCCTTGATAATCTTTAAATTAACAGTAATTTATAATATATGGAGATGGCAAAAACGAAGCTACTGATTATTACCCATGAGATGTCGCCTTTCCTCGAAGTCACTAAAATTTCAGAAATTACCCGTCAACTGCCACAGGCTATGCAAGAAAAAGGATTCGAAATCCGCATCTTGATGCCTAAGTTCGGTAACATTAATGAAAGAAGAAACAGACTACACGAGGTAATCCGATTATCTGGGATGAACATCATCATTGATGACAACGACAACCCTTTAATCATCAAGGTGGCGTCTATACCAGCGGCTCGTATGCAAGTATATTTCTTGGATAATGAAGATTATTTCCACAGAAAATACGTGTTTAGGGATAAGGAAAACAAGTTCTATGCAGACAACGACGAAAGAACAATCTTTTTCTGCAAGGGCGCTTTGGAAACAGTTAAAAAACTAGGCTGGTCGCCGGATGTGGTACACTGCCACGGTTGGATGACTTCATTAGTACCAGCTTACATTAAGACTACGTACAAAAACGACCCAACTTTCAAGAACTCTAAAGTGGTTTACTCTGTTTACGAGAACTGTTTTGGTGAAAAGTTAAATGCAGATTTTCATAAAAAAGCAATCATGAACCACATGACTGCTGATGACACTAAAGCATTTGCTCCGGGTGACTGCAATAGCTTACATATAGGCGCTATCACTCACTCTGATGCAGTAGTTTTTGCAGATGAGAAGGTTGACGATGCTGTGTTAAAATTTGTTAAAGATTCTAATAAGCCAACTTTAGCCTTTAATTTAACCGAAAATTACGACAACTTCTATTCTTTTTATGAAGAAGTTACTAGTGATGAATTGGTTTCTATAGCATAATAAAAGCTTATTTAATTATAAATATGAGATTTTTAAAATTAGACTTATTAACCCTGTTGATAAGTCTTTTTCTTTTCGCTTCATGCGAAAACACGTCTACAATTGGTTTAGAGGTTGATCCAGCTACAGCCATACAAGGGAATTTGATTGATACCGCTACTATTTCTTCTAAGACAGTAAGAGATGACGCTATTTCTACACTTGGCTTGAGTGGCTATCCTTTTGGTTACATCAGCGACCCAGAGTTAGGCAAGACCGAATCTAGCCTAGCTTTTTCGGTTAATATCCCTAACGAAGCTTACAGTTTTGGAACTGCGGCAGTTTTAGATTCTGCGGTTTTAGTTCTAAATTTTGCTGGTGAGTTTTATGGCGATAGTACAGCAAATTATACCTTCGATGTAAAGCAGCTTCAAAAGAACTTGGCAAAAGAGACCTCTTATCTAAGCTCAAATCCAGAATATGCTACTCAAGGTAACGTATTAGCAAGCTACAATGGTAAAATTTATCCTACTACACCGATTAAAGTAACGGATGTACTGACAGGAGCAAAGGACACTGTAAAGAATGTTACGCCTCAAATTCGGTTAAAGCTAGATAATACGTTTATTACGAATAATTTGGTAAGCTTAAATGCAGCTTCATTGAAATACAACTCTTATTTTCAAGAAGCATTTAAAGGACTTAGCTTGAAGATCAGGAATCAAACTGGCAAAGGAATGATGTTTTTTAACTTTGCAAGTACCACTCCAACTACTTCTACTTCTGGCCTAGTATTATACTACAGAAAGCAAAATGCTACTACAACAACAGCGACAGATACGGTTTCAGTCAACTTCCCTATTTCAAACAGCTCTGGTCCAGTAGCAGCAAATGTTAGCCATGATTATTCTGGTACAGCCGCCAAGACTCAACTTGACGACAATACCAATTTTCAGTATACAGAAACCTATTTGCAACCTTTGGGTGGCTTAAGAACTAAACTTGCTTTTCCTTATTTGAAAAAAATGAGAACTGAAGTGGGCAAAATGGTAGTTAACAAGGCAGAATTGATCATTGATTTAAAAAGCGGTACAGATGTGGCTCCTTTTAGAGCTGCCCCTCGTTTAGCGTTGTATAGATTTGATATTGCTGGGCAACGTAGAAACGTACCAGATAATGATACAGGCGATGGAGTTACCACCGCAGGAGATCCACGTTCTGCAGTTAATTTAGGCGGAAGCTTTGGCGGTTACTTTGATTCTGTTAACAAAAGATATGTGTTTACAGTTACCGCTTATGTACAAGATTTGTTAGATGGAAAAACTGAAGACTACGGAACTTTCTTAGCCGTAACACCTTCTTCTACATTCCAATTTACTTCACCTTTTACAACGGCTTCCCGTGCAATAATCGGCAGCTTCAAGAAGAACCCCGCAGCGGGAGAAAAGGTTATTAAATTGAATATTTATTACACCAAAGTAAATTAGCAAAAATTTTACGCAAACGTTTGATTAAATCGCCCTAAAGGAATACTTTAGGGCGATTTATATTTTAACCCCCCGAATAACATGTGTGGAATTGTTGGCTATATAGGCTTTAGAGAAGCTTGGCCTATCGTTTTAAAAGGTCTAAAAAGACTCGAATATAGAGGATATGATAGCGCAGGAATTGCGTTGATTGACCAAGAAAATTTGAACATCTATAAGAAAGCCGGAAAGGTAAAAGAGCTTGAAGATTTCTCGGCAGATAAAAACCTTGCAGGCACTATTGGCATGGGACATACCCGCTGGGCTACCCACGGCGCACCTTCTGATAGAAATTCGCACCCTCACACCTCTCAAAAAGGAAACCTAAGTATCATCCACAATGGCATCATAGAAAACTATGCCACCTTAAAAGAAGAGCTCATTTCTAGAGGCCATACTTTTAGCAGTGATACCGACACCGAAGTCTTAATTCATCTGGTTGAAGACATCTATCAAAACAACAAAATTGACTTAACCGAAGCGGTGCGTTTAGCACTAAATGAAGTAACTGGAGCTTACGCCATCGTCATTATGGACGAAGAAAATCCAAACCAGCTAATTGCCGCAAGAAAAGGCAGTCCGATGGTAATTGGTGTTGGCCAAGGAGAATACTTTATTGCTTCAGACGCAACACCTATTGTAGAATATACCAAGAATGTAATCTATCTAAATGATAACGAAATTGCTTTCTTAAAAAGAGATGAGCTAGAGATTAAGCGTTTGGACAACGTGGTTCAAACCCCATACATCCAAGAGTTGGAACTTAAGCTAGAAATGCTAGAAAAAGGCGGCTATGAGCATTTCATGCTAAAAGAAATTTATGAGCAGCCTCGCTCTATCCGCGATTGCATGAGAGGCCGTATTTATCCAGAAGAAGGCAAGGTACAGTTAAGCGGTATCAAAGAATTTGCAGACAAGCTTAAAAATATTGACAGAATCATCATTGTAGCTTGTGGTACTTCTTGGCATGCAGGCTTGGTAGGCGAGTATCTGATCGAAGAATATGCCCGCATCCCCGTAGAAGTTGAATATGCATCTGAGTTTAGATACAGAAATCCAATCATTACAGAAAAAGATGTAGTTATTGCCATTTCTCAATCTGGAGAAACCGCAGATACCATGGCAGCCATTGAAATGGCCAAAGAAAAAGGAGCAACTATTTTTGGTATTTGTAATGTAGTTGGCGCTTCGATTCCTCGTATCACCCATGCTGGTGTTTACACCCATGCTGGGCCAGAAATTGGCGTAGCTTCTACTAAAGCATTTACTGCTCAGGTTACGGTGCTTACGCTGATGGCCTTTTACATGGCGCAACAAAAAGGGACTTTAAGTAATTCTAAATTAACCGAATTGCTAACTGAGCTGGACTGTATTCCTGATAAGATACAAATTGCCCTACAATCTAACGATATCATTAAAGAGGTTTCGGCAAAAATTAAAGATGCAAGAAACTGTCTTTTCTTAGGTCGAGGAAGTGGTTTCCCTGTGGCGCTAGAAGGAGCGTTGAAGTTGAAAGAAATTTCCTACATCCATGCAGAAGGATATCCGGCAGCAGAAATGAAACATGGTCCAATTGCTTTGATTGATGAAGAGATGCCAGTGGTATTTATTGCTACTAAAAACTCATCTTACGAAAAAGTAATTAGCAACATCCAAGAAGTAAAAGCCAGAAAAGGGCAGGTAATTGCAATTGTGACAGAAGGAGATACCGAGGTGAAGAAAATGGCCGACTATTGCATTGAAATTCCAGATGCAAGTGAAGCATTCTTGCCTTTGTTGGCTACTATTCCTTTACAACTTCTATCATACCATATTGCGGTAATGAGAGGCTGTAACGTAGATCAGCCTAGAAACTTGGCAAAATCGGTTACGGTTGAATGATGGTCTATTTGAAATAACCCTAGATATTGGTTAAAATATTTTTTTAGCTCGCCGCCGCTGGGCTCTTACTTTTTGCGATCAAAAAGTAACAAAAAATCTCGGTTGCCTACATTTCTTTCAAAGGAAGTGCTTTAGCTTATCGTTGCGGGCCGAAATATAGGAGACCGAAAATTAGCTTAACGGATGGATTATAGGGCTATCGCTAGCAAAAAGCTTACCTTATCCCGGATTTCAATTAAATAGAGAAGCCCCGAACAGTTATTGTTCGGGGCTTTTGTATTGTTTAGATTTAGTTTGATATTTAAAATGGCAAATCTCCAGATTCATCTATTGAAGTAGAGAAGTCATCTTCAATTTTATTATTTGGCGGCAATATTCCGTTAGCAGGCGTAGGCTCAAAATCGCTCTTTCTACCCAACATGGTAAAGTTTTCTGCCACTACCTCTGTTACATATTTTTTTACTCTTTCTTTATCTTCAAAAGAACGAGTTCTTAGCTTGCCCTCTATGTAAACCAATTTACCTTTTTGAAGGTATTTAGATGCTACCTCGGCCAGGCCTCTCCACAACACAATGTTATGCCACTCCGTTTGTTCAACCCGTCTTCCATCTTTGTTAAATGTTTCTGAGGTGGCTAAAGGAAAACTAGCTACGGTAACACCACCTTCTAAATGTCTAACTTCGGGGTCCTTTCCTAAGTGGCCCACCAAGATTACTTTGTTAATACCTGACATAAATATATTTGATTAGTCTATATGCTTTTCAATAAAATCCCCAATAATTTTGGGATGAGGCAATTGTTTAAAAGCTTCAATTTTAACCGATTTAATTTCGGCATGTTGATTAAAGTTAACAATATAATTATCTATTGCAAAAAATTGAACATATATTATTTGGTGAGTTAAAATGTGTTTTTTGCCCTCCAAAACTTTTAGCTCTAAGTCCTTGCCAAACAGTTTTTCAACTTGAGTTAAAAACTCATTGCTTGTCATAGATACCTCTTCCTCTGTTTCAATTAGAGGAAAATCATATAGATGCTGCCAAACATCACCAGGCATTCTTTGCTTAGTGAGGATCTCATCACCAGTAATACCAACAAAATAATTAAACCATCGTTTTCTAACTTTTACCTTTTTTAATTTAACGGGAAGCTGATCAATCTTTTTATGTTTAAAGGCATAACAACCAAGCTGAACGGGGCACTCACTGCATACAGGAGATTTTGGTTTGCACTGTAAAGCGCCAAATTCCATGATTGCTTGATTATAAATAGCAGGCTCTTGATCAATAATCAATTCCTTGGCCAATTCAGAAAACATTTTTTGCCCTAGATTGGAGTTGATAGGCTCTTCGATACCGAAATATCTAGACAGTACCCGATACACGTTTCCATCTACCACAGCTTGTTGCTCGTTACTAGAAAAAGAAGAAATCGCCGCAGCGGTATAACTGCCTACCCCTTTAAGCTTTATCAATTGTTCATAGCTAGTGGGAAACTGGCCGCCATAATTCGCTACAACATACCTGGCAGTATACAACATATTCCTACCTCTAGAATAGTAGCCCAAGCCCTGCCAAAGTTTTAGCACTTGTTCTTCGCTAGCACTTGCAAAAGCACTTACATTAGGAAAGTTTTCTAAAAATTTAAGGAAATAAGGTTTACCCTGCTCTACCCTTGTTTGTTGTAAAATAATTTCAGAAAGCCAAATGACATAGGGATCTGTAGTATCCCTCCAAGGCAAATCTCTTTTATTACTTAAGTACCATTTTACTATTTCCGATTGAAAAGACATTGTAACAAAAATACAATAAAAGGCACTAAATCGCTAAAAGTTGCAATGATATGATGGTCTAATGCACAAATAAATCATCTTTTATTTTCCTATCTCGCTAAAAAGCAATACTTTTGCAACCCCAAAACAGATGTAAATAAAAAACACACAATAATTAATTAATTTTAGAAATATGACTAAGGCAGATATTATTGCTGAAATATCAACAAAGACAGGGATTGAGAAAGTTGACGTTCAAGAAACAGTAGAAGCGTTTTTCAAAGTAATCAAGAATAACATGATTGCAGGAGAAAATGTATACGTAAGAGGTTTTGGCAGTTTTGTAGTGAAGAAGAGAGCTCAAAAAACGGCGAGAAATATCTCTAAAAACACAGCCATCATTATTCCAGAGCATTTTGTTCCTAGCTTTAAACCAGCAAAAGTATTTGTTGACAAAGTGAAAAACAACACTAAAAAAGCTAAAGCTGAGGCTTAATATTGATTAACATGAAAAGCCCACGCACAACACAGCTAGTAATTATTGCAGGTATTGTATTGCTTGTGGGCTTTTTGTTTAGCCAAGATATTAAAGGTTTAGTAAAGCCAAAAGAAGATACGGCGGCAACCATGCCGCAGGAAGCGCAAGCTCCAGGCTTAAGCTTGCCGGAGGTATCAGCAACGGCAAAAAACTTAATTAGTAACGCCGCTGCAAAAGAATTTACTTCATTAGAAACGGCTTATCAAAAAGCTTCTGGTGAAGAAAAAGTGAATCAAGCTAAAGTGTTAGCCCAAAAATGGGATGATTTAGAGCAATCTATTCCTAGTGCACTTTATTTAGAGGAAGCCGCTAATGGTCAATCTACTTTGGTAAACTGGGTAAAAGCTGGAGATCGTTTCTTAAAGGCTTTCGATAATACACAGGATAGCATTGCAAAGCCTGTTATGTTACAAAAAGCAAGCTTGGCTTATACTAAGGCTACTGAGATTGACTCTACAGACTTAGATGCCAAAACAGGATTGGGAATTACGATGGTGAATGGCGGTGGTGCTCCAATGGCGGGTATTACAATGCTATTAGACGTGGTAAAGAAAGATCCAAAAAACTTTAGAGCTAACATGAATTTAGGCATGTTTGCGATCAAATCTGGTCAATTCGACAAAGCAATTATACGTTTTGAAGAAATTGTGCAGCACATTAAAGCAACTCCTGATGCTTACTTTTATTTGGCTACAGCCTACGAAAGTTTAGGAAAAAACAATGAGGCAATTGATGCCTACTTGCAAAGCAAAAAACTAGCGGCAAATCCAACTTTATCTAACTTTATAGATAAGAAGGTTGCTGAGTTGAAAAAATAAAAAGAATTAGTAAAACATTTAAAATTTAAAACTATGCCAAGCGGTAAAAAAAGAAAAAGACATAAAATGGCTACGCACAAACGCAAAAAACGTTTAAGAAAAAACAGACACAAGAAGAAATAATTTTTCTTGATGTATGGCCAAAACTAAATGCTTTTCTAAAGACATTTAGTTTTGGTTTTTTAAAGTTTTTTGGTCCATGTGTTAATAAGGCGTAACAACCTTAAAATCTGTAGCTTTGGTAAAAGAATTAATAATAGATTCTACTCCCACGGGAGTAACCATAGCTTTAATAGAAGACAAGCAACTTGTTGAGCTTCACAAAGAACACGTTAACAACAACTACGCTGTAGGCGATATTTATTTAGGCCGCATTAAGAAAATTATGCCCGGCCTAAACGCTGCGTTTGTAGATGTTGGTTACGAGAAAGATGCATTTTTGCATTACTTTGATTTAGGCCCTCAGGTTCAATCTCTGATAAAGCTAACGAAGATTAGACGTAACGGCACACAGGGCACTTTATTGGATAACTTTAAGTTAGAAGCTGATATCAACAAAGCGGGAAAAATCTCGGAAGTTGTAAGCAAAAACTTACTGGTACCCGTACAGATTGCCAAAGAACCCATTTCTACTAAAGGTCCCAGATTAAGTTCAGATCTTTCTATTGCAGGAAGATATACTGTGCTGGTTCCTTTTTCTAATGTAATTTCCATCTCTAAAAAAATCAAGAGCAATACGGAACGTAATCGTTTAAAAAAGATTATTGAAAGTATTAAGCCTAAGAATTTTGGGGTAATCATTAGAACAGTTTCTGAGGGAAAGGGCGTTGCCGAATTACAAAAAGACTTACTTGATTCTATTTCCAAATGGGAAAGCTTTATGAAAAAGCTGCCAGAAACAGAACCTGCTAAGCGTGTTTGGGGTGAAATGGATAGGACATCAACGCTTATCCGCGATATTTTAAGTACCGATTTCACCAACGTATATGTAAACGACCAAGCATTATTTGAAGACATTCGTTCTTATGTGCACGAAATCTCTCCAGAGATGGAGCGTATTGTGAAACATTACAAGCACAAAGAACCAATTTTTGACCACTTTGGGGTTGAAAAACAAATTAAAAACGGTTTTGGAAAAACTGTGAACTTGGCCGGCGGTGCCTACTTAGTGGTAGAACACACCGAAGCTTTGCACGTTATAGACGTAAATAGTGGCAATAGAACTGCTAGCAAAGAGAACCAAGAAGAAAATGCACTGCAGGTTAATAAAGAAGCTGCTAAAGAAATTGCCCGCCAATTAAGGCTGAGAGATATGGGTGGTATTGTGGTTATCGATTTTATTGATATGCACAAACCCGCCAACAGAAAAGTATTGTTTGACCACTTGAGAGAGCTGATGCTCTTGGACAGAGCTAAACATACCATTCTGCCTCCTAGTAAATTTGGATTGGTACAAATAACCCGTCAAAGGGTAAGACCAGAAATGAACATTGTAACGGTAGAAAAATGCCCTACATGTGACGGAACTGGTGAGATAAAGGCCAGTATTGTATTGATGGACGACATCGAAAGCAATATGACCTATATCCTGCGTGAGCAGAACGAAAAAAATATTACGTTATGTGTGCACCCTTACATAGCGGCCTTTATCAAAAAAGGATTGGTTTCTTTACAATGGAAATGGTTCTTCAAATTTGGGCAACGCGTAAAGGTTAAAGAAGTATCTTCTTATCATTTAACGGAGTTTCACTTCTTGTCTGCTAAAGATGAAGAAATAAAACTCTAACAAGATTAAAAGTCTCGATGCGAATCGGGACTTTTTTTGTTTAAAACTTGCCTAGCATTTCCAAGCTATTAAATCTAAATTCGTAGCATATAATGCGGTGATCAATCGTAACTCGTCAATCTAAAATCTAAAATCAATTGGCTAAAATCAAATCAGCATATTTCTGTCAGAATTGCGGCTATGAGTCGGCAAAGTGGCTTGGCAAATGTCCATCTTGTAACGAGTGGAATACTTTCGTGGAAGAAGTGATTGAAAAACCTACTGCAGCTAATTCTGCCGTTTGGAAAACTTCTACAGGAACGCAGAGAGTAAATAAACCAAGTAAGTTGGAAGAAATTCAAAGCGCTAGCGAAGATAGGTTACCAACAGGAGACGAAGAGCTAGACAGGGTTTTAGGCGGAGGATTAGTGCCAGGCTCCGTAACTTTAATTGGTGGAGAACCTGGGATAGGAAAATCTACACTGATGCTACAATTGGCATTAAATATTAAGCAAAAGCGTGTTTTATACGTATCTGGTGAAGAAAGTGAGCAGCAGATTAAGATGCGAGCCGAAAGGATTACCAAAACCCCGAAAGCCGACTGCTTTATTTTAACTGAAACCTCGACGCAAAATATTTTTAAGCAACTGGAACAACTAGAACCAGAAGTATTAATTATTGACTCGATACAAACGTTACATTCGGCACACATCGAATCTACACCCGGTAGTGTATCTCAGGTTCGCGAGTGTACAGCCGAATTACTTCGCTTTGCGAAAGAAACAGCCACTCCTATTTTTTTGATTGGCCACATTACCAAAGACGGCGCCATTGCCGGCCCTAAAATATTAGAGCATATGGTAGACACCGTTTTGCAGTTTGAAGGCGACAGGCATCACATTTATCGCATTCTACGCTCTATCAAAAACAGATTTGGTGCAGCCGCTGAGTTGGGTATTTATGCCATGCATGGCAATGGTTTGAGGGAAGTTTCCAACCCTTCGGAAGTTTTGCTTTCGCAACGTGATGAAGAGCTAGGTGGGATTACGATTGGTGCAACTATTGAAGGTGCAAGGCCAATGGTGATAGAAACTCAAGCACTGGTAAGCATTTCCGCTTATGGCACACCGCAGCGCTCGGCAACGGGTTTTGATACCAAAAGAATGAACATGCTTTTAGCCGTGCTGGAGAAAAGATGTGGATTTCGGTTAAGTGCAAAAGATGTATTTTTAAACATCGCAGGTGGTATTAAAGTAGAAGACCCAGCCATTGATTTATCTATCGTTGCCGCTATTATTTCTTCACATGAAGATATTCCTGTATCCTCTAAAATCTGTTTTGCGGCAGAAGTAGGTTTGTCTGGAGAGATTAGAGCCGTTAACCGTGTAGAACAAAGGATTTTGGAAGCGGAAAAGCTAGGTTTCGAAAAAATATTTATCTCAAGTTATAATCTAAAAGGAATTAACAAAGATAAATTTAAGATAGAACTGGTAACTGTTTCAAAAATTGAAGAAGTATTCTCGGCGTTGTTTGGATAAGCGGTGATTATCAACATGTAACTATTAAATGATTTTGCTCATTAATTTCGTATCCATACAATATATTACTTGATGTAAGCGTTTTTTGCTCGGATTGGGGAGTAGTTCAAATGAAAATATAATTGAAGCGGTCGTTATTTAGAAAGGTTTTAAATATCTTTGTAGCTCAATCTTAACTAAATAGACGTGAAACAGCATTAGCTCGCTTCATTAACAAATTAACAACAAAAATATAATCTCATGAAAAAGATAGTACTAAGTTTAGTTTTCTGTGCTTTCGCATCTTTTGCTTTTGCGCAAGATAAAGTAGAAGGTCAAGTTTTTGGCGAAGGTGTTACCAAAGGCAATATCATTTCTGCCACTGAAGTAAATAGCAAATTAGGTGCAGCAACTAAAGCTGATATGAAAGTAGAAGGCGAAGTTGTTAACGTTTGCAAGAAAAAAGGTTGTTTCATGACCGTTAAAATTTCTGATAAGGAAACAATGTTCGTGAAATTTAAAGACTATGGTTTCTTTATGCCAAAGGATATGGCTCCAGGAACTAAAGTAGTCATTGATGGTTTTGCAGAAAGAAAAGTAACTTCTGTTGAAGATTTACAGCATTATGCTAAAGACGCAAAAAAATCTGAAGAAGAAATAGCGAAAATTACTGAACCTAAAAAAGAAATCGTTTTTGAAGCGAAGGGCGCAGTAATTGTAAAATAATTAGAAAGGTTCTCCTTTTTAATATTGATTGATTGAAAAGCTCCGAGGCAACTCGGGGCTTTATTTTTGTCCCTATATTTATTTGTAATAATTTTATTTAATATAGATTTAGTTATTAAATTTTTTTAATTATTAAATATTTGAGCTATCTTCACTTTATTAACAAATGAACCCTAATCAAATGATGAGACTGAACAAAACCGCTTTTTTAATAGCTGGTGCTTGTATTTTAAGTACAAAAACCTTTGCTCAACAACTTACTAAAGCTCAAAATCAAGATTTATTAAAAGCAAACCAAGGTGCCATTGTAAAACTTGATGGCTTTTTAACAGAGAAAATAACTCAAATTCCTTTCCAAAAATACCCCACTCCAGGACCACAGTATATCATCTCTGACGACCCTGAATATATCCGAGTTCCAGAGGCAATTGCTTTAAAAGAAAGTGTAGTTCCAGGGGCGGTTCGTTTTTACCTATACAACGTAAACGGCGTTAAGGAACCTAAACAAATTGATAGGAAAATCATTGCGATGATTAAAAATACTGGCAAGGCTCCTATGCGTATTAAAATGTTAAAATATGTGTCGCAAGCACCAAGCACCAATTATTTTAAGTTGGGAAAAGAGGGTTTAGCTTCATTTTTAGCAGCGCAGCCTAGCGAAGAGGTTCGCATTATAAAGCCTGGTGACGCTGTACCTATTGACGAGAAATTGGAAAAATACATCGTTAAATATGATGAACTGGTACATGGATTTTATGAGTTTTTAGTAGACCAACCCGCAGAAATCACCGTATTGCAAACAGATCTTAAAACTAGCGGAAAAGATGCATTGAAAAGAATTACTAATGTATTGCCTCCAAAAACAAAAAGCGGAGCTGGTAGAGGTTTGTATGGCGTGAGCAACTATCATGTAAGTAATACTACAGTTATTGATACGAAGAATGGTACATCTTCATTGGTAATTGCGGATGGCGTTAACGACCCGTGGATTATTGGTAGAGAAGGAACCACTGGACAACAAGCTAAATTAGCAGGCAATTATGGTGTAATCTATGATGTAGAATTAAAGTGGAAAAGCACTGACGGTAAAGGATTGGCTTTAATTACTTGGAATTCTCGCTCTGCGGATAACCAGTGGTGTAGTGGAATGGCAGCTGCCATGAAAGTAAGTGAAGGCAAATTTAAAGATGGAATTATTCAGTTGCCAAAAGACCAACTGGTAACCAAAGCTGCACCAGAAGCAGTGTTAATTCAAGTATTTAAACCAGCTGCAAATGGCGAAGAGCAAACCATTAAGCTAACCTACTCGCCTCCTGGCGCATCTTGCTTACCAACCCCATTAATTTTAGTGCCTGTTGATTTAAATCCATAACCATGAGGTTTAGCTTTCAACTTATTTTGATTTTAATCTTGGGTGTGTTTAATGCGCATGCCCAAGATCTTTTGACTATTCCTTCAAAGAAAAACCTGAAGCAAGTTGATTCGGTTCTAGTCTTTAAACCGCAACAGCAAAATTTAGACAAGTATCCTGTTGTTTATCTTTTACACGGCCATAATGCCAATTACAAAAGTTGGAGCAAACTCACCGATCTACAAAAGCTGGCTAATCAATATCAATTTATTATCGTTTGTCCCGATGGATTGAAAAAAAGTTGGTATCTAAATTCTCCAAATAAAGATAGCTTGCAGTATGAAACTTTCTTTTTAGAAGAGCTCATGCCTGCTATTAACCAAAAATATAAGGTAGATCATAACAATGTATTTATTACTGGAGCAAGTATGGGTGGTTTCGGAGCAATGTATATGATGACCAAATATCCGCAACTATTTGCTGGAGCAGGAAGCACCTCTGGTGTTTTGAACCTCCGTTATTCAGCTTTCAGAAAAACAACCATTGCTTATCTGATAGGTACTTACGATGACAAAAACAAGCTTTACGATGATTACTCTCCTGTAAATAACCTGCAAGCATTACAAGGTTTAAATAAAGCGTTAATTTTTGATACCGGCACCGAAGATTATCTATACATCACCAGTAAGCAATTTAGGCAAAAGTGCGATGACCTGAAGATCAAAGCAACTTACATTGCACAACCAGGAGGCCATACTGGCGGATACTGGAGTAAATCCATCATCAGACATTTCGAGTTTTTTGCTGAACATCTCAAGAAATAATTCCATGAAAATTCTAATTAAGACGCTATTCTTATTGGCTACTACTGCTTTTCTTGCTGTTGCCCAAGAAGAAAACAAACTAGCCTTAATTCCACAGCCATCTCAATTAACTATCGGCAAATCAACATTTAAATTAAGTTTGCTGACTAGCATTTCTTTGCCAAAAGAAAGAGAACATACGGAGCTAATTAACCACTTTAAAGAACAACTTTCTTCTGCATTAAATACGAAGATTAAAACGACAGCAAATGCATTAAGCAAAAACAACATTTCGTTTTCTATCAAATCTGGCTTAGCGAAAGAGGGCTATGAGCTAAAAGTTTCAAAAGATAAAATTGTAATCAGCGCAGCTCAACCTTCGGGTTGGTTTTATGGCTGGCAAACTTTAATGCAATTGGTTCGATTGAATTTACAAGGAGCCAGCAGCGTAATCCCAGAAGCTAGTATTAAAGACGAACCCAAATTTGCTTGGCGAGGTTTGATGATTGATGTAAGCAGACATTTTTTCGGTAAAGATGTGTTGAAACGATACATCGACCAAATGGCGAAATATAAATTGAACGTACTTCATTTACATTTAACCGATAATCAGGGCTGGAGACTTGAAATTAAGCAATTGCCAAAGCTAACGAGCGTTGGTGCATGGCGGGTGCCTAGAACAGGGTACTGGAGTGGTATGCCCGCACCGGAGCCAGGAGAGGTTGCTACCTATGGTGGATATTATAGCCAAGAAGACATTAAGGAGCTGGTAGCTTATGCGAAACAACGCTTTGTAGATATTGTGCCAGAAATTGATTTACCCGGACATAGCTTGGCTTTTGTGGCATCATATCCTGAAGTTTCCTGCACCAAAACACCACAGCAAGTTTTGGCCGGCGACCCATGGAATGCCAAAAGAACCAATGTAGTTTGCGTGGGCAATGATTCAACTTATACCAAAATAGACCAAATCATCGGTGAAATTGCTGCAATTTTTCCATCGAAATATATTCATATTGGCGGCGACGAGGTGACCAGAAATTATTGGAGCAATTGCAAGGTTTGTCAAAGCAGAATTACAAGCGAAGGACTTAATAATGTTGACGAACTGCAAAGCTACTTCGTGAATCGCGTTGCGAAAATGGTTAAATCTAAAGGTAAAACACCAATTGGATGGTATGAAACTTTAGAAAAAGGGCTAGATACCGGCATTGTACAAATGAGCTGGAAGGATGAAAAAGGAGCGGTAAAATCATCAAATGTTGGACAGAAAGTAGTTTTAACACCTGCCTTTTTAACTTATCTGGATTTTTATCAAGGTGATCCTTTTTTAGAAAATGCTCCTTTTACGGTAAATCGATTGAGCAACACTTACAAGTTTAATCCGCTGCCAGAAGGTATTAATGCTAAAAATGTAATTGGTGGACAAGGCAGTTTATGGACGGAACAAGTTCCGAACGAACGTAAATTACAATTTATGACCTGGCCTAGAGGCTTTGCTTTAGCCGAAAATCTTTGGTCTAATGCTCCAAAAGTTAGTTGGCCAATATTCCTTAAAAAAATAGAAGCACATTTGCCATTACTGACTTTAGACAGCACCAACTACAGCAATTATTTTTACGACCCTATGGTAAGTGCAAAGAAGGCTGAAAATGGAGACGTTGTGTTAAGTATCGATACAGAGGTGCCTGATGTTAGCGTATTCTATGCGTTTGACGACACAGACCCAGACCAGTTTTACCCAAAATATAAGGGACAAGCAATTCAAATTCCGAAAGGTGCGAAGACAATTAGAATGGTTAGCTACAGAGGAGACAAGCAAAAAAGCAGAATCGTGAAACTGCCAATTAGCGAGCTAAAGAAAAGAGCGAAACTTTAAACGAGCCCGAGTAGTCGGTTTCTTACCAACAAACAAGCGCCCACTACTCCTGCTTTTTCTCCTAATTTCGACATTTTTAACTGCGTGTCGTTATTTACCAAACTTAGCGAAAACTTGTTTAAAGCACTTTTTATCGGTAGCCTGATATATTCGCCCGTTTCGGCTAAACTTCCGCCAAGTATGACCATTTCTGGATTAAAAATGTTGATGAGCACTGCAATACCTTTACCTAGTTTCTCTCCAACTTCTGCCACTAGTTCAATGGCCAAAACATCGTCTTTGATGGCCGCTTCAATAATGTCACTTAGTTTAATATCATCTGCCGGCATGTTAGAGAGCACAGAAGTAGATCCTTCGATCAGTTTCTCCTTAAACTTTCTCACTAAAGCCCAACCAGAAACTTCGGTTTCCAGACATCCTTTTTTACCGCAGCTACACAATATTTCGTTGTTAAAAAACGGGATATGTCCAAACTCGCCTGCAAAACCAGATTTTCCGTAATACAGCTGGCTGCTAATCATGATACCGACACCCATTCCGTAATCCATATTTAAGAAGAGCACATTTTCTTCCTCATGAACTACACCAGCCGAAAATTCACCAAAAGCCATGGCCCTCGAATCGTTTTCTAAGAAGATGCGCAAACCAATGTTACGTTCTATTACCCTACTAAGTGGTTCTTCGTTGAAATGGAAAAAGCTATAACTATAACCTGTAGCGTAGTTAATGCGCCCAGATAAATTTAGGCCAGCGCCTAATATTTTTTCTCTCTTAACCGGCGCTTCTTTTATAAAATTATTAATAAGCTCACAAAGCTGATTTAGAGACTCTTCGTTATTATTTAAGCTATATGGAATGTTAGATTTTACGTGAACCAAGTTCTTCTGTAAATCTGTTAAACCAATATTGATATGTGACTTTTTAACATCAATGCCCAAGAAATAGCCCGATTCCATTACCAATCCATAGATATTTGGTTTTCTACCTCCGCGAGATTGCAGTTTACCAAAGTCTTTTACCAAGCCCTCAGCAATTAAATCATTCAATACATTGTTGATTTTAGGCGTACTTAAGCCCAATTCTCCGCACAAATCTGCTATAGTAGAATTGCCATTTTTACTAAAATAAGCCACAATAGCCTTCTTTATCGTAATGTTTTTATAAGCAACTCCTGATATATTTTCGTCACCGAGCTCGTTAAAAAAAGTCATTTTCTAATATTTTTTAAAAATCAAAATTAAAATAATATCTCATTTAAACTAGCAAACAAATAGATTTTATATATAAACATGGCCTTTGAAAAAATTAAAATTTAAAAAAATGACACAACTTATTAATTTTTTTAAAAAAGTATCTATATTTACACTATAACTAACAGACAAGCTGATGAAGAAGCTTCTTTCTAACCTTTTAATTCTGGCAACAAGTGCAGTAGTTTATAGCTGCAGCAAATCAGAAACAGGAGATTACCATCCTAAGCAAATTATACAGCCTGTAGATTCTACAGCTATAACTGCATTATCATCAGACTGGATGAAAGCCGTTCATTTGATGAAAGATTTCCCGACAGGTGTTCAGGTTTATCTTAACAAGAAGCCTATTAACAACAAAACTACGGTTATGTATGCGGTTGTATTTGATCCAAAATTAATTGAGCTAAAACCTGTTGCATCATCTACCAACAAAAAGGTAAGTGACTTTTATAATGAAGAAATTTCTAAAAAATTCGCTTGTATCAATGCTGGCTTCTTCGGGCCTAATGCATCTTACAGCTTAAGCATGTTCAATGGTACAGTTAGTGCCATCAATATTAAATCGCTGACCAGAAAATATAATGGCAATGATGCAACTTATTATCCTACTCGGGCCGCTTTTGGACTAAAGACTGACAACACTGCCGACGTAACCTGGGTTTATCACGTAGGTAGCGGAAACGGAACGATATACAGTTATCCTGCACCTTCACCAAATATTTTGAACAGTGCGCCACAGGCATTACCTAGCGCTACATTTCCTGCTGGAGGAACCATATGGGATGCCACTACAGCAATTGGCGGTTCGCCCATGTTAATCAAGAATAACAACATCAATATTTCTGACGACGCAGAGCTTATTGTGATAGACAACAACAGTTCTAGAGCAAGGTCGGCAATTGGCTATACCGCAAATAAAAAAGTAATTATGCTTGCTGTGGAAGGAAATAACACGAGCGGTGGCACTGGCTTAACACTAGCAGAATTAGCTCAAGTAATGAAAGATATGGGTTGCGTTGGCGCAATTAACTTAGACGGTGGCGGTTCTACGGCATTATATGTTAATGGTGCGCACACGGTGAAACCTTCAGATGCAGCAGGAGAAAGACCTGTAATTACTGCACTGATTTTGAAAAGCAAATAACCAAGTATGAATATAAAATTTACCAAAATTCTTGTTTTTAGTGCATTACTAACCTGTTATCAGGCGGTAGCGCAAGTAAAAACAGATGTATTAATTATTGGAGGAGGTGCCAGCGGAACAACGGCTGCCATCCAATCTGCACGAATGGGAGTAAAAGTATTGGTGGTAGAAGAAACCGAATGGTTGGGCGGTATGCTAACTTCGGCTGGTGTTTCTGCCATTGACGGCAACCACAATATGCCTTCGGGTTTGTGGGGCGAATTTAGACAACACCTTTACGATTACTACGGAGGACCTAAAGCCGTTGAAACTGGCTGGGTAAGCAACACGCTTTTCGAACCTTCTTTCGGTAACAAAACATTAAAAACAATGGCTCAAAATCCAAACCTTAACGTTTGGTATAGAAGCACATTAACCAACATTGCAAAAGAGGGCAAAACTTGGAAAGCGGAAATCAGCAGTAAAGGCAAAAAACAAAGTGTAGAAGCTAAAATTGTAATTGATGCTACCGAGCTAGGAGATGTTATGGGAAAACTGAAAGTTCCTTATCGTATAGGAATGGATAGTCGTTATGATACAGGAGAAAGTTTTGCACCAGAAAAAGCAAACAACATCATTCAAGATTTAACTTATGTAGTGGTTTTAAAGGATTTCGGTGCTAAAGCAAACAAGACCATCAAAAAACCAGTTGGATATGATCCAAGCGAATTTGATTGCTGCTGCGATGTTCAAGACCCGGCTTCGCATGACAATACGCCCAAAATAGACTGCAGCCAGATGATTACCTACGGCAAATTGCCAAACGGCAAATACATGATTAACTGGCCAAAATGTGGTAACGATATTTACATGAATATCATTGAAATGACTGATGCAGAACGCAAAAAATCCTTAGAAAAGGCAAAGCTACATAGCTTACGTTTCATCTATCATTTACAAACCAAACTGGGTTTCAAAAACTTAGGCATAGCCGATGATGAATTCCCGACTGCAGACCGTTTACCGATGATTGCTTACCATAGAGAATCTCGTCGTTTAGATGGAAAAGTAACTTTGACCTTAAATGATGTAACTTCTCCTTACGGTCAGAAAACAGCACTTTATAGAACAGGTATTGCTGTAGGAGATTATACTATAGACCACCATCACCTTAAAAACCCCGATGCACCACAAATTGAGTTTGTGAAAATTAAAGTGCCTTCTTACAACATCCCTTTGGGAGCTTTGGTACCTAAAAATGCAGAAGGTTTAATTATTGCTGAAAAGAGCATTAGTGTAACCAACATCGTTGCTGGTGCTAGTCGTTTGCAGCCTGTGGTTTTAGGCATTGGACAAGCAGCAGGAGCGTTAGCAGCCACTGCTGTATTAAGCGACACCGACCCATCAAACATTAATATTAGAGCGGTACAAAACGCCTTATTAGAAAGCAACGCTTATTTAATGCCTTTTATTGATGTTAAACCAGCCGATGCTTCTTTCAAAGTAATCCAAAGAATAGGAGCCACAGGTATTTTAAAAGGAACCGGTTTATCATACAAATGGGCAAACCAAACCTGGTTCTATCCAGAGCTTCCTGTTAGCGAATGGGATTTGGTAAATGGATTAAAGTCATTTTATCCTGCATTTGCAGAATTACATCCATCAGGAAATTTGGTTAATGTAGGCTTTATGTCTGCCGCAATCAAAGCTATTGGACAAAAAGAGGTAAGCGCAACGCAAATCACCGACTTTTTAAAGCAACAGAACTTTACAGGCTTAACACCAGAAAGCACATTGAACAGAAGAATGGTAGCTCATGCATTAGACCATTTTCTAAATCCATTTAAAGCGGAGATAGATTTTACCGGAAAAACAAAGTAATCAACAACCTAACAATAAATATTTATTAACCATGAAGAAACGATTTTCAATTAGAAAAGGCAGATTTCTCGCTTTGCTAGCTTTATTGCTGCTCACTTTTTCTGCTTCGGTAATGGCGCAGACCAAAGTAAGCGGAACAGTAAAGGATGACCAAAACGATATTCTTACCGGCGTGAGTGTATTGGTGAAAGGCACTAAGTTAAGTACCACAACCAATCAGGAGGGTAATTTCCAAATCACCTTACCTGCAGGCTCAAACACTTTAATATTTAGCTACCTAGGCTACGAAACAAAAGAAACCGCAGTTAGTGGAAATGTAATAAATGTAACGTTAAAATCGAGCGTATCTACCCTTAACGATGTAGTGGTGATTGGTTACGGTACCACTACCAGAAAAGATCTCACCGGTTCGGTGGGTAGTGTAAGTATCTCTGATTTGCAAAAAGCCCCAGTAAAATCATTCGATGAAGCTTTGGCTGGTCGTGTAGCGGGTGTGCAGGTAACCTCCAGCGAAGGACAACCTGGATCCAGCATCAACATTACCATCCGTGGTAATAACTCGGTTACGCAAAATAACTACCCATTGGTTGTAATTGATGGAATTATTTTCGAAGACCCGAACAACCTTTCTGTTAACCCGTTAAACACTATTGATCCCAACGATATCGAGTCGATTGACATTTTGAAAGACGCATCTTCTACCGCTATTTATGGAGCAAGGGGTTCTAATGGTGTAATCATGGTAACCACTAAAAGAGGTAAAGAAGGCATCCCAACTATTTCATATAATGGCTATTATGGCTTACAAGAAAACACAAAGAGAGTACAGAGTTTATCGCCTTATGAGTTTGTGAAACTACAGAACGAAATAGACCCGGTAAGAACGAAAAATCTATATTTCGCAAACAACATGACCCTGGACAGTTACGCTGGCCTAAAAGGTATTAACTGGGAAAATGAAGTAACACGTGTGGCTCCAATGCAAAACCATTACTTAAACTTAAGCGGCGGAACTAAAAAAACTAAATACAATGCCTCTTTATCTTATACTGGTCAAGACGGTATTTTGTTAAACTCGGGTTTTAATCGCCTACAAGGAAAATTTGCATTAGACCAAGAAGTTTCAGACAGATTAAAAGTAGGGATAACGGCTACCTATTCGGGGGTAAAGAATTATGGTAGCCCTACCTCTACTGGTAGTTTTACAAACGAATCCAATTTACTGTTCAGCGTTTGGGCATTTAGACCATTGGCGGTAAATCCAGCTATCAATTTATTGGACTTAGCTAATGACCCAGAGGTTGAACAAGCAAGCAATTTTACCTTCAACCCGGTTTTAACCGTTAAAAATGAATTGCGAGAAAACTATGGTGAAAACTTAGCCGCTAGCGGATTTGCAGAATATCAAATTACCAAAGATCTTAAGTTTAAAACCGTAGCAAGTATCAATAGAGGCTCAAGAGTATACGACGTTTTCAATGGCTCAATGTCTAGAAGTGGTATTGCTGGAAATTATTTAGTTAACGGTAGCAAAACCTATCTTAACTCTAATACCTGGCAAAGTTACAATACCTTAAATTACGCAAAGCGACTAAACAAAGACCATTACTTTGATGTAATGGGCGGCTTTACGATAGAAGAAAACAAAAGTAATTCTTTTGGTGCTGCAGCTGCATTGTTGCCAAATGAGAGCTTGGGTTTAAGCGGTCTTGACGAAGGTAATCCATTAAATATTACTTCGGTAACATCAAAATCTACGATGGCAAGTTTTATTGCTAGGGCAAATTATAAATTGTTTGACCGTTTCCTATTTACAGGTTCACTTAGGGCAGATGGAAGTTCTCGCTTTTTAGGTGATAACAAATGGGCTTACTTTCCATCGGCAGCAGTAGCTTGGCAATTAAACAACGAACAGTTTGTGAAGAATATCAGAGCTATCTCTAATGCCAAACTACGTGTATCTTACGGTGCTACTGGTAATAATGGCGTAGGTAACTTTGCTGCACATCCGGCACTTAGCTTTGCCAACCCAGACGGAACTTATACCATCAACAACTTCCCGAGCTATACTTTTGGAGGATCAGATAGTAAAGGTTTAATGTATTCTTCGTTAGGAAATGCTGAACTAAAATGGGAAGCTACCAAACAAATGGACATTGGTTTAGAACTAGGCTTCTTTAAACAACGATTAACTGCTGAGATAGATGTTTATAAGAAAACCACCGACGATTTATTGCTAAATGCTCCTATGTCCCCTAGTTCGGGCTACAATAGAGTATTCAAAAACATCGGAAAGGTTCAAAATCAAGGCTTAGAGATTACCTTAGGCGGTACGCCAATTCAAACCAAAGACTTTACCTGGACCAGTTCATTTAATATCGCGTTTAACCGCAACAAAGTATTGGAATTAACAGATAACCAACTTTACATGTTAACTTCACAAGGGTGGGGCGATGATTGGAAAAACATTCCTGGCTATGTTGCCAAATTGAATGAACCAATTGCACAGTTTTATGGCTTAATCTACGCTGGAACTTACAAATACGAAGATTTCGACTTATTAGGTGGAGTTTACACTTTGAAAAACAACGTTCCTTCTAACGGTGGCTCTAGAGCTAATGTGAAACCTGGAGATGTAAAATATGTGGATTTAGACGGAGATGGACAAATCACAGAAATCGACAAAACCGTTATCGGAAATCCAAACCCAGTTCATGTAGGTGGTTTTTCTAACAACTTTAGCTATAAAGGATTTGATTTAGGAATTTTCTTACAATGGTCGTATGGTAATGATATCATCAATGCCAACCGCATCATGTTCGAATCTTCTTACAAATACGGATACAATCAGTATGCCACTTACACAGATAGATGGTCGGCAGAAAACCCTACTTCTGATATGCCAGGTGTTGCAGCGGGAAGAGGTTCTTCTTTAAAATCTTATTCTACCCGTGTCATAGAAGATGGTTCTTTCTTGAGGTTAAAAACGGTTTCTTTAGGCTATACACTGCCTTCTGGATGGTTACAAAAATCAAGAGTCTTCAAAACTGGGCGAGTATATGTATCGGCACAAAACCTATACACTTGGACTAACTATTCTGGCTACGACCCAGAGGTATCTGTTAGAAATAGTGCCTTAACCCCAGGTTTCGACTACTCTGCGTACCCGAGAGCAAGAACGATCACCTTTGGTATCAACACAACTTTTTAATCATTATTTAAATATAAAAAGATGATGAAACGTATTTTAATTTTACTCTTTGTATCGGCATTTGCACTAGCTTCTTGTAAAAAGTTCCTAGATGTTAAACCTACCGATTCTTTAGCCCCTGCAAATTATTACAATACAGAGGCCGATATTAATGCCGCTTTAACCGGCGTTTACGATGTACTAGCCAAAACAGCTACTTACGGTAGGTACCTATATTTTGAAATGGATGTGGCCGATGATTCTTTTATCGCACTATCTTCATGGACACAAGATATTGGTTTGTACAACTACAATCCATCAGATACTAAATTAGGCGAAGCTTGGACAGCTTTCTATAATGGTATCAATAGAGCAAACATGCTTTTAGAAAATATCGATAAAGCAAACATGGATCCTGTTAAGAAAAATGCAGCAAGAGGCGAGGCTTTGTTTTTGAGAGCATATTATCATTTTGTTTTAACTAGCAATTGGGGTAATGTGCCGTTGAGATTGGCTTCAACAAAATCGCCAAACGATACGCATTTCCCAAATTCGCCTTACAAAACCAACTATGCACAAATAGTTGCCGACATGGAGACCGCGGCTGATTTGGTTAATCCAATCTCGAACTACAATCACGCTGGACGAGTGACCAAATCTGTAGTGTGGGGAATTTTAGCTCGTGTAAACTTGAAGATGGCTGGAGCGCCACTTAGAGATGCTTCTCGTTATGCTGAAGTAGTAAAATGGGCTGAAAAAGTGAAAACAGCTGGCCACAGTTTAAACCCTAGTTATTCGCAGGTATTCATTAATATGTGTCAAGATAAATACGACACCAGAGAATCTCTTTGGGAAGTTGAGTTTAACAGAAAAAATGGCACTCAAGAAGAAGATGGTTCCGTAGGTTCTATCAACGGCATTGGTGCTAACGCAAGTTTGGGCTTTAGCTACGGTGCTAAACACACTACAGATAGATACTATAAAAGCTTTAAAGATGGCGATTTGCGTAGAGATTGGAATATCAGCCCGTACTCGTATGATTCTGGCAACGGCAACGCAAGAGTTGGTTACGGACCTACACAGATTTACAACCGTTACGATGCGAAATGGAGACGTGAATATGAAACCACAGCAGCAAAATTCAATGGTACAACAGCTATCAATTTCCCATTGCTAAGATATGCGGATGTTCTTTTGATGTTAGCAGAAGCAGAAAATGAAATGAATGGCCCAACGGTAAAAGCGTTTGATGCCATCAATGAAGTACGTCGTCGTGCTTTTGGTAAAACCTTAACTAATGCAGAGCTAGTGAAATCTGTTGCCGTTACAGCTGGTGGCAGTGGCTATACTATAATTCCTACAGTTACCTTAACTGGAGGCGGTGGAACTGGTGCCAAAGCAACTGCTACAATTGCTTCGGGCAGAGTTACTGCAGTATATGTTACTGATATGGGTACAGGTTATACATCTGCTCCAACGGTAACCTTTACTGGTGGATATGCTACAAACGCACCCGTAGCAACTGGCGCTACTGCAACAGCAACATTAACCAACACACAAACGGCAAACAACGATTTAACTATTGCAAATACCACAGCTAAGGAAGATTTCCGTATTGCCGTTAGAAACGAAAGGTCTTGGGAGTTAGGTTATGAAGGTTTGAGAAGATTTGACCTTATTCGTTGGGGAGAGTTTTACTTAACCATGAAGAGTATAGCAAACGAGATTGCTGCTACGGCACCTGCAGCCTATACTTATGCCGCTAAATCTGGACAAAACGTCTCTGAAAAGGATACGCTTTTCGCAACGCCTGCTGCAGAAATTAGCTTAAACAAATTAATTGTTCCTAACAAGGGATGGTAATGATGAACTTTAAAAAAACGGTCATGAATAAATTTAAATATATACTTGGCGCACTTTTAATTACTAGCGTTTATGCTTGTAAAAAAGATAATCCCGAAGAACTAACATTTAACGTAAGCACTTCTAAAGCAGAATATAACGTTGCCGATTCTGTAGAATTTAATATCGAAGGTTACGCAGATGTAATTGGATTTTACTCAGGTGAATCAGGGAAAGAATACAGATTCAGAAATAGATTAGAGGCAAATGATGCCAAAGTTTTCCTAGATATTTCTACTCAAGTATTAAACGCATCACAACGTAATAATTTATCCCTTTGGTATTCTACAGACTTTACTAAAGTTTATACCCCAGAAGGTATCCAGAATTCAACCTGGACCGATATCACAAGCAGATTTACGTTAGCTCCCGATGGAGGTACTGCAGCAAGTGCTGTTGTGCCATCAGGCAAAATAGATATTACTGATTTAGTTGTATTGGGCAAGCCTATCTTTTTCGGTTTCAAATATGTAGCACAAAATAGCCCTACGGCAGGTACTGGCGGTAGAACATGGAGAGTGCCAGTATTTAATTTAACTAGCGAATTTCCTGGGGGGACTTCTTCTTTGGCCAATGTAACAGATGCACTGTGGACAGCTGTCGATGTAAAAAACCCTGCAAATAAGTGGATAATTCAGGCAACAACTCCATTTTTATATTTTGCGCCCAATAGTACTTTAACAGAATCTGAAGATTGGGCAATTACAAGAGATATCTTTACCAACAAGGTTAATCCAGACAAAGGCGTAGGTATTAAAGCTTACATAGATAAGATTAAAAACTACAAATACAAGTTCAGTACACCGGGAACTTATACCGTAACTTTTGTAGGTAAAAATGGCTTAAACGGAAACGTAAAAGAGGTAGTAAGAGAGCTGACTGTTACCGTTAAATAAGCGTTTGATTTAGCACATGAACAAACGTTTAAATAGTCTCGATGCTTTTAGAGGGCTTGCCATACTTTGTATGGTGCTCTCTAGCAGCATTGCTTTTGGTGAAATGATGCCCGCCTGGATGTTTCATGCACAAACTCCACCACCAACGCATGCTTTCAATCCAAGCTTGCCAGGCATTACATGGGTAGATTTGGTGTTTCCATTTTTCTTATTTTCTATGGGGGCGGCAATTCCTTTGGCTTTGCATAAAAAAGCCGAAGCAGAACCATTCCACAAAATATTTGTACAGCTGTTTACCAGATTAATATTACTAGTGTTCTTCGCTATCTTTACTTTCCATGCCAGGGCTTGGATAATGGAAAAAACACCAAGCACCTTAACACATTTGATTTCAATTGCGGCATTTGCCAGTCTTTTCCTCATTTACGGTAGCTGGAATTCATTCGTAAACACTAAAATTGCCATCGCCTTAAAAGTTATTGGCATTGCTATAGCAGTTGCTTTTTTAGGTTACTATTCTTTTGCCTACGGCGATTTCAGCTTGGCTAAAAGCGATATCATCATTATTGTCTTAGCTAACATGGCTTTCTTTGGTGGTCTGATTTGGTATTTCACTCGTAAACAACCTCTTTGGCGAATTGCAATTTTACCCTTTGTAATGGCGGTATTTCTAGCATCCAAAGAAGATGGCAGCATCAATGAATTGATTTTTAACGCCACTCCCGCCAACTGGTTTTACAAGTTCTACTACCTTAAATATTTGTTCATTATTATTCCGGGCACCTTTGCTGGCGAATGGTTTATTAAGGAAGGAAAAAACGAAAATCCAGAAACCGCTCCTAAAAAAGTATTAGCTCTTATTGCCCTAATTGCTATGGTTTTAGTTTTTGTAAATCTCTGGGGATTATTTACCAGAACTTTAGAAATCAATCTTCTACTTAACATTTTAGGTTGCGCATGTTTATTACTTCTTGCCAGGGATGTAAAGCACAGCGAATTAATTAACAAAATGATTACCGCCGGGACATATCTGCTTTTGTTAGGGCTATTTTTCGAAGCTTACGAAGGCGGAATCAAGAAAGATTTCTCTACTTACAGTTATTACTTTGTTTGTTCTGGATTATCATTTCTAACCTTATTAGCTTTCAGCTTATTGGAGAAGTTAGGTTATCTAAAATCGATGACCACCTTTTTGGCAGCCAATGGTAAAAACCCAATGATTGCCTATACCGCAGGAAACTTGTTACTCATCCCATTATTAAAAATTACTACGCTCTCTACATTTTTAGATACAATGAACACCAGTGCCTTCATCGGCTTTGCCCGAGGTGTTATATTTACAGGTATTGTTGCCTTAATTACCGTTCTATTCACACGCCTCAAATTCTTCTGGAAAACCTAACCCATCAATATACACACCGTGAAACCAACAGAAACTAAAAACATTAATCCTATTCTCTGGATACCAAGCACATGGTTTGCCATGGGTTTACCCAACTTGGTATTGGGAGGTACATTGCTATCACTTTTGTACAAAAACATGGGTTTTTCAGATACTGAAATTACCGTTTACACGGGCATCATTATTCTGCCTTGGAGCTTTAAACCACTTTGGGGACCTTTTATGGAACTCTACAAAACCAAGAAGTTTTACATCTATGGTTCGCAAATATTAGCCGGTTTGCTATTTGCTGCTGCGGCTGGTTTATTGTTCCTTGATAATTTCTTTGCAGCATCGGTAGTGGTCTTTCTATTAATTGCCTTTTTAGGTGCTACGCAAGATATCGCTGCCGATGGTTTATATCTTCAATCTTTAAATAATAAAGATCAAGCCAAATACGTAGGCTGGCAGGGCACTTTCTACAACTTCGCTAAACTATTCTCCAACGGAGGAATGGTATTTTTAGTAGGAGTACTTATTCCGCTTTATGGCAACACCAAAGCATGGGCTACGGTATTATTAGTTTATGCCGCAGTGATGTTTTTGTTGGGCTTGTACAATAAGAAGGTTTTGCCTCAAACGCAAACACAGGTTAAGGTACAAACCACAGCACAAGTTTGGCAAACTTTAAGTGACGTGATTACTAGTTTCTTCAGAAAGAAGCATATTTGGTTCGGTATTCTTTTTATCGTTTTATATCGCTTTGCGGAAGGGCAAGCCATTAAAATAATGCCGTTGTTTTTTAAAGCAACCAGAGATGTTGGCGGTTTGGGACTTAGCGAAGCCACTTTAGGCATGCTTACTGGTATTTATGGCACTATTGCTTTCGTACTGGGTTCGTTAACAGCAGGTTATTTCGTATCAAACAAAGGATTAAACCGCAAAACCTTACTACTGCTTTGCGCTTGCTTTAACCTGCCCTTTATCACTTATGCCTATTTGGCATTTACACAAACCTCCAACTTGTTCATTATCGGCAGTTCGGTAGCTATCGAGCATTTTGGTTACGGTTTTGGCTTCATTGGCATCATCTTGTTTATCATGCAGCAAATTGCCCCAGGGAAATACCAAATGGCACATTATGCTTTTGGTAGCGCTATCACTTATTTCGGCTATACTTTGGCCAGTATGATTAGCGGTCCTATCAGTGATCACTTGGGTTACAAAAACTTTTTCATTTGGGTGCTCATCGCAACTATTCCTGCTTTTATTGCCACTTGGATTGTACCGTTAAAAAAAGCTGAAGAAGATAGCAACGAAGGAGAATTGATTAAAGAATAACATGAAGAAATTATTATATACATTTTGCTTAGTCGTTGCTGCCCATTCACTGAATGCGCAAGAAACCGTTGCGATAGATAGTGGCTATTTAAACAGTCACTATACGCAACGATTGGATTTTTTTAGGAAGATGCCTAACCGCAAAGGCGAAATTGCTTTTGTGGGAAATAGTTTAACCGAAGGCGGGAAATGGCAAGAACTTATTCACAAGAAAAACATCATTAACAGAGGGATTAGTGGAGATGTAACTTACGGCATTTTGGCTCGTTTAGATGAAGTCCTAACATCAAAACCTTCGAAAATCTTTTTATTAAGCGGTGTTAACGACATGAAACGCGGCACTCCGAATCATGTGATTTTAGCCAATTTCAAACGCATGATCGTAATGGTGAAAACACAGTCGCCAAAGACTAAACTGTATATGCAAAGCTTGCTGCCTGTTAACGAAGACATGTTGCCAGCAACTTACGCTCAGGTAAAAAACAGTAAAATCAACGATTTGAACCAGAAGCTGGAAGAACTTTGTAAAGATATGGGGGTGTTTTACATCAACCTACATCCAGCATTAGCTGATGAAAAAGGGAGTTTAAAAAAGGAATTGAGCTTAGACGGTTTGCACTTGCGTCATGCTTCTTATGTGTATTGGGCTGATGAATTAAAAAGATTAAAGGTTATTTAAAATGGAACAGAATTCACTTCATAGTTCGCAGGAACAAAAATCAAGGCGTCATTGCGAGGCACAGCTATTGGAAAAAGTTTTTTCCCTCCCCCTGCCCCCTCGAAGAGGGGGATATACAAAATGCTTAAGCTCATCGTGTCCCCCTTTGGAGGGGGATTTAAGGGGTAGGATAGAGCCAGTACGTACTTACCAAAGGAAAAATTGCAACAAGCGTTTTCTGCTAACAATGACGGCAGGACTTATCATAGCCACCGCACTTTTCGGCACTGCCCAAGCGCAAACTGTAAAAATTGACAGCAATTATGCCAATTGGTACTACCAACAACGCATGGAGTATTTTGCCAAAACACCTATTCCTAAAAACGCCATTATCTTTTTAGGAAACAGCATTACCGAAAGAGCGGAGTGGCAAGAATTATTGGCAGATAGCAAATATCCAGTAGTAAACAGAGGTATTGGTGGCGATAACTCCTTCGGCATTTTAGCAAGGATGGACGAAATCGTAGCTGCAAAACCTAAAGCCATTTACCTTATGGATGGCATTAACGACCAGTTCCGCAAGCTGCCCCACGATGTAAGTGTGTACAACTACAAGCGTATCATCAGGAAGATTAAACAGCAATCGCCAAAAACTAAGATTTACGTAGAAAGCTGCCTACCCATTAACGAAAGTATGACCAAAGAGGCTTACACCAAAGACCGCAATGTTTTGGTTCCAGCACTCAATAAAAAAATTAAGGCATTGGCCGAAGAGGAAGGCGTGACTTACATCGATATCTGTCCGTTATTTCAAGACGATAAAGGTGTATTGAAACAAGAGTTTACAATGGATGGTGTGCATTTGAAAGCCGCAGCCTACATCGACTGGGTAAAATATTTGAAGGATAAAAAATACTTGTAAAGGTTCGTCAAAAAACCTTTCAACATAATTAAGAAGAAAAGAATGAGAATAACGGGAACTTTTATTGATGAAATTTCTCACGATATCCCACACCAAAACTGGGGAAGAGAAGAATGGGCGAAGGATTTCGCCCATATGAAAGCAATGGGAATTGATACAGTGATTCTCATTAGAAGTGGGTACCGCAGGTTTATTACCTATCCATCGGTTTACCTAAAAAACAAATTTGGCTGCTACGAACCACCTATTGATTTGGTTGAGCTGTATTTAGAACTGGCGGATGAACACGATATGAAATTCTATTTTGGTTTGTACGATAGCGGTCATTACTGGGATACAGGAAATTTACAGCACGAAATAGATGCCAATCGCTACGTTATCGACGAGGTTTGGGCCAGATACGGACACCACAAAAGTTTCGGTGGCTGGTATTTGAGTATGGAAATCAGTCGCCGCACCAAAGGCGCAACCGAAGCTTTCAACACGTTGGGTTTGCAGTGCAAAGGCGTAAGTAACGGTTTACCAACTTTCATCTCTCCATGGATCGACGGTAAAAAAGCGGTAATGGCCGCAGAAGCAACGTTGACCAAAGAAAATGCGGTATCGTTAAAAGAGCACGAGGATGAATGGTCGGAGATTTTCGCTGGCTTGAAAGGTTCTATAGATGCCGTTGCTTTTCAGGATGGCCACGTAGATTACCACGAACTGCAAGATTTCTTTGAAGTGAACAAGAAAATGGCAGACAAATTCGGTTTACAATGCTGGACAAACGCCGAAAGTTTCGACCGCGATATGCCGATCAAGTTTCTTCCCATCAAGTTCGAAAAATTGAGATTAAAACTGGAAGCTGCCCGTAAAGCTGGTTATGATAAAGCCATCACTTTTGAATTCTCTCACTTTATGAGCCCACAATCGGCTTATCTACAAGCGCAACACCTTTATAATAGATACCAAGAATACGCAAAGACTTTATAAGATGAACAAGTACATAGATATATACAAGAACGAATTGCTAAACGAGATTGTTCCGTTTTGGAGCAAAAACTCTTTAGATAAAGATGCAGGAGGATATTTTACCTGTTTAGATGCCAAAGGAAATGTTTACGATACCGATAAGTTTGCTTGGTTACAAGGTCGCCAAATTTGGACGTATTCGATGCTTTTTGATAAAGTAGAAGCCAAGCAAGAGTGGAAAGATATTGCCGAATTGGGTGCATCTTTCATGAGAAAACACGGTAGAGATGCCAATGGCGATTGGTATTTTTCTTTCACCAAACGAGGAAAACCGCTCGTACAACCTTACAATATTTTCTCTGATTGCTTTGCTACGATGGGCTTCGGTGCACTTTGTAAAATCAATAATAGCAACGAAGATGCGGACATTGCTTTAAAGACTTTCAACAGAATTTTAGAAAGAAGAAACAATCCAAAAGGTAAATACAGCAAAGGATTTCCTGGCACCAGAGATTTAAAGAACTTCTCGTTACCAATGATTTTGTGCAACCTTTCTTTAGAATTGGAGCACTTGCTAGATAAATCTACCGTAGATGGTTTAATTGACGAGGTTTTGCACGAAGTGATGTCTGTGTTCTATCAGCCACAATCGGGTTTGATTTTGGAAAACGTACACCAAGACGGAAGTTTTTCTGACTCGTACGAAGGCAGAGTAGTTAACCCAGGTCATATTATCGAAGCAATGTGGTTTATCATGGACTTAGCAGTGAGGAAAAACGACCAAGCCTTAATAGATAAAGCGCTAGAAATTGCATTTACAGCTTTAGAATTTGGTTGGGATGATAAATATGAAGGAATCTTGTACTTCAAAGATATTAAAGGACATCCAGTACAACAATTAGAATGGGACCAAAAACTTTGGTGGGTACACGTAGAAGCTTTGGTAACGATGGCAAAAGGTTATGCCATTACGCAGAATGAAAAGTGCGTGGCATGGTTCGAAAGACTGCACAATTATACTTGGAAAAGCTTTAGAGATGCAGAAAACGGTGGCGAATGGTACGGCTATTTAAACCGCAGAGGCGATGTTTCCATTCCTGCTAAAGGCGGTAAATGGAAAGGTTGTTTCCACATTCCTAGAGCATTATATCAGGTTTATAATACTTTAGAAAAGGTCGCTGAACCAGCAAAAATTTAACAATAAAAAACGGGATGCTGTATTGAGCATCCCGTTTTTTTATGGTTTTTTAAACACCCCTGTCTTCGACCACCCCTCTAAAAGAGGGGAATGACTGCATTTTTTCCCCTCTTTTAGAGGGGTGCCCAACGGGCGGGGTGTTGCTATAAAAAGATACCATTAGCGTAATAAACTTTAATTAACTCTAAAAGTAGCAGAGCTATACCTTACGCTCACTTTTACATTAGATGCGCCACCTTTGCCTATCGTACCAGCGTAATCTCTTCTAGAGCTGCTACCTCTATCATCATCGTCATCTCCCACTCTTCTAGCGTTGATACCTTCTCCAGCTTTAAGGCTTCCGTACTGCGTATCAACGTTTAAGCTACCTCCATAGTTAGCAGCAAAACCTAAGGTTACTCCCAAATACTCCGTATCTATGTTCACGATTTTACTGCTAGCTTCTACTTTCTCAACAGCAAATCTGCTGCCGTATTGAGCTTTTGCAGTCATATTTCCGGTCAGTCTTCCAACCCTAACTGCTGCATACTGAGCGGTTAGGCTCAAATTGTCAACTTGTTCTATGTTTAAACCGCTGCCATATTGTATTTTGATCCCAGCATCGCCTTTGATAGCTCCTACTTTTACCGAAGCATATTGCGCATCTAAATCTAAGTTGCCACCTACCGACGCGATAGTTAATCCACTGCCATATTGTTGTCTAATGCTTGCACTTCTTTTGATATCGCCAATGCGAACTGTTGCATATTGTGCATTAAGGTTCAAATCTCCAATAGAGGCAATTGTTAAACCACTACCGTATTGCTGTTTGATGGTTGCTTTGTTAACATTTTGTAGGTCTACGCTAGTATATTGTGCCGAAATAAAGTTGTTTGAATTGCTTAAGTCGCCAGTAATCAACTTTCCATATTGAACTTTTAATGCCGTTGCTCCTGCAAAATCTGGCACCTCTAAGTTTCCATATTGTTGAGAAGCCGTTAGCGCAGCACTCGAAGGCAGATAAACTGTCATAAAGATCTTCACTTCTCTACGCCATCTTTTACCATTTCTGCTTCCATTACCCCAATTGCCATTTCTGTCTTCCATTTGTGTTTTGAACACGGCTTCATCACCGTTTTTTGAGCTTGTGATAGAAACGTTGTCGATTAGCTTTTGGGCTTCATCTTCAGAATTTGCAAATGCTCTAATGTCAGCATCTACTTTAACTTCGTTCTTATCCCAGGTTTTAATGATAAGATTTCCGTAAATGTTAGAGACATTTACTTTCTCGCCCCTACCTAAACCATATGACTTGGAGAAAGATTTAGTTCTCTGCGGATCGTCATATTGACCTTGTTGTAGATTAGAAGTGGTGTAACTTTCAGATACAACTTCTGTTTTTCCGTTTTTAGTAGTTTTAGTACGGGTAGTTACGTTAGTGTTGCTATTTGTACTGTTACTATAAGCTTCCACCGCAGGCATTGCCGGAGTTGGTGGTGCAGGCGGCAATCCGCCCACTTGTGCACTTGCTTGCATAAAAACCCCAATTAGGGCCGATATGCTAAATATGATTTTTTTCATTTTAAAACTTGATTTGGTAGAAAAACCTGTTTTAATCCCATTATAACCGACGTCGAAGAAATAAGTTATTAAATAGAGTTCTCCTCTTTTTTATATTGATTGACTTGATTGATAATATATAGCTGCTGACTAATCATCTGTAATTGTATTTCCAGATTTTTCATCATCGCTTTGCCCACTAAACTCTTATTTGGGCTTGTTTGTAATTGCCTCTTTAATTCTTGATAATCGTTATCCAGTTTGCCCATATCGGTAATAAATTGCTTATAAAGCGCTGGATCGGTAGCTGCTAAAATTTGCAGACTATCTCTTTTTTCTTCTATCAGACTGGTGAACCTTACTTCCTTTTTACCCATTCCCGGGTTAATATCCGCCACTAAAATCTCAGCATTTGTTTTTTGATACTGATACCCGAAATAAACGCCAACCGTAAGTAATAGCATCGCAGCAATACTCATCCATTGGTACATTCCAAAGGTTTTTTTAACTGGTTTTTTTTTATCTAGCTCTGCTTCTATTTTGCTCCAAAGTGCATCTGACGGAACTTTTACCTCAAATTCTCTTTTGTTGTCTCTTACAAACCCCTCTAATTTATTGCTCATCTTGCTACTCCTTTCGTTACTAATAAACTATTCAACTTTCTTTTTGCCCGCATATACTGTGTACGCGATGTGTTTTCTGTTATTTTTAAAATATGTGCGATTTCTTCGTGGTCGTACCCTTCAAAAAGGTATAAACTCAGCACCACTCTATATCCATCTGGTAGTTCGGCCATCGCACTTTTTATGGCTTCTACCTTTAAATGTGTTTCTTCAAAATCTGTTTCCAGCTCTTCCGCTATTTCTACCCCATCTACACTTACCATCTCCATTTTCCGCTTACGCAGATAATTGATAGACCTGTTAATTACGATTTGTTTTAACCACAAACCAAAAGTTGTTTCCTGCCTAAAATCCGCAATGCGATTAAAAGCATCCAAAAAGGCCTCCTGTAAAACATCTTCGGCCTCTGCATCATCATTCACTATTCGCAATGCCACGTTGTACATAGCCGTAGCATACAACTTGTATATTTCAAATTGTGCTTTGCGACTGCCATTGCGACACTCGTTAACTAAATCTGCATGCTTGTCTATGTAAACTGTTTCCAAATCTGTAACATTCTCTAAAGCGTTCTAATCAAAAGACAACGTGATTTTCAAAACGTTGCATCATGCTACAAAAATATTTTTTTTGCTTTGGAAAAGTAGTTTCCATACTACTATTTTCGGCAGCCTCGCTTTCCGTTACTGCCGATAAGATCGACATCCACTTCAATCGAGTTTAGCTAACAAAAACCATTTCAAATATTTACGGCATTCCAAACTCATCGTTAAAAATAAAGTGCACAAAAAAAGCCGCCCATAAAAATGAACGGCTCCCCAAATCAGTTAATTAATTTAACTAAAAACGATACCCAATTCCAATATTAGCTCTAATGCCAGCCCAAGGACCTTTCAAATCTATAGTGGCGCCGCTAGCATTTACTGTACTCGAAATGTTTCCAACTGGCAAATCAATTTCATCCAGCTCTTGTTTTAAATCTTTTTGTTCTTGAGCCGTTAATGTTTTAGATCCTTTCAAGTTACCTCTAGAAATACCATACTGAGGACCAAAAATTGACCAATCTAAATAAAACTTGTTTGCTACACGCCATTGTGCGCCAAACAAAACACCTGCCGTGTAAGTATTTAACTTGCCACTCAAAGGAATTTTCTCTGCATCAGAACCATATTCATAGTCGATAGAAACATTGTAATTAGCATATTTTAAAAATGGAGCGATGTAAAATCCTTTAAAGACTCCTTTACCCATGTAGAACTTAATCTCTGGTGTAATTGCGAAGTTACCCATTTCTAAACTGCCTAATTGGTCGTCAATACTTTCTAATGCCGATCCAAAAGGCAAAGAGCCTTTTGGCATAAACCTAATGCCTAAACCTACACTTGTTTTACCATAAATGGCACGCTCATATTGAACGTTTACTGTCTTCATCGCAAGTGATGGCAAATTTAATTTGATTAGATTTTTACCAGTATCTAAGGCGCTAGCTTTTAATACCTTTTGCTGCGTTTGCGCAAAACTACTTGATAAAAAGAATAAGCCGCCTATTAAAAGCAGCATTGTTTTTTTTGTAAAATTAATTTTCATATTAAAGATGTTTGCTGTCGCAAGACAAATTAAAATCCAAAAAACAAGCTACTGCTAATGAACACATTAAACATCCTGTAAAATCTGTAGTTTGAGGTTTTATCGTCTCATTTGTAGAAATAATATCTCACATGAGCCTACAAACCACCAATCGAAATCCTTCAATTTTAAAAATCCTATATTTGCCGACATGGCACGTATCATGGCTTTCGATTATGGCACCAAAAGAATTGGAATTGCCATTACCGATCCTTTGCAAATTATAGCGACGGGATTAGACACCATACACCCGAAAGATGTAGTCGCATTCATCAAAAAATACTTAATGTCCGAGCAAGTTGAAGCTTTCGTTTTAGGCGAACCGAAACAAATGGATGGTACACCATCTGAAAGCTACCAGCATGTAAAAGGGTTTTCTACTATTTTAAAAAAAAACTTTCCTCACATTCCGCAGCATTGGGTTGACGAGCGTTTTACCTCTAAAATGGCACATGCAACTATTATGCAAAGTGGCTTAAAAAAGACGGACAGAAGAGACAAAGAAAGAGTAGATACGATATCAGCCACAATAATTTTGCAATATTTTATGGAACAAACCCGTTTATAAGCACAATGGTAAGCGACGAACTACAACAATTATTAATAAAATATTGCGAGCCCGAAGATCAATTGTTGCAACATATTGACAGGCAGACCAACCTTAAAGTTTTGTTGCCACGCATGCTTAGCGGCCACTATCAAGGTCGTGTGTTAAGTATGTTAAGTAAAATGATTTCTCCAAAAAGGATATTAGAAGTAGGTACTTTTACCGGTTATGCCACCTTATGCTTAGCAGAAGGCTTAACCGAAGACGGTTTCATTTACACCTTAGATATCAATGCAGAATTGGAAGATATGGTTCGTGAAAACTTTGCCAAATCTGTTTTCAACTCCAAAATCAAGTACACCATCGGCGATGCACAAGAAAGCTTAAAAAGTATTACCGAAACTTTTGATTTGGTTTTCATCGATGCCGATAAAAAAAACAATGGTACTTATTACGATTTGATTTTTGAGCAAGTGCGCCCTGGCGGTTTAATTATTGTAGACAACGTACTTTGGAGCGGCAAAATTGTAAACAACGCACAAGATAAAGACACTAAAAATATCAGTTCTTTTAACGATAAAATAAATGAAGATACTAGGGTAGAAAAGTTGATTTTACCCGTTAGAGATGGCTTGTTCGTCATCAGAAAGAAGTAATCAGTTGACAGTTTTTAGTCAACAGTTAACCGATTAACCAGTTAACCAGCAATTAACAATGAAAAAAACTCTACTTCTCGTCATTCTCCTAATCAATGTGTTTTTTGCATCGGCACAAAGTACCGCAGAATACATCGAAGAATATGCAGATATAGCACAAGACTTAGCCGAGGAACATCACATTCCTGCTAGTATCATCTTGGGTGTAGCCATACACGAGTCTGCCGCTGGAAAAAGCAAGATTGCCCGTTACCTTAACAATCATTTTGGTTTCAAGGGCAAAAACTCCAATACCGAAATCCGCTCTGCTTACAGAGATTTCCCAACGGTAGATTCTTCTTACGTACATTTTATCACTTTTCTAAAAAGCCGAAATCATTTTAATACCCTTTTTGATAAGCACGACCAATACGATTTTAAAGCTTGGGCAAGAGGTATACAGCGTGGTGGGTACGCCCGCAGCAGAACTTGGGCATCACAGGTAATTGCGCTGATAAAAAAATATGAGCTTTACCAGTATGATAATAGACCTGAAGACTATCTGGAACCAGTAGAGCCAAAGCCTGTTTATCATGCTAAAAAGAAAAGTAGAAGAACATACACTGTAAGAAAAGGTGATAATTTAGGGAGCATTGCCAAAAGAAATAAAACAACAGTAAAAGCATTGATGAGCAAAAATGGACTTAAATCAAGTGCTTTAAAACCAGGACAGAAACTTAAACTTTAATGCCGTAATGAGTAAAAATAGAAACCTCCTTTTTTTAGCTTTCTTAGTTGTATTTGCAAGTGCATGTAAAACCAAACAGTACAGCAAAAACAATAAGCAAATTGAAAAAAATGCTAAAAAGGACAATCCCAATCCTATTTCTTATACAACTTTATCTTATATAGATGCTTTTAAAGCCATTGCTATCGAAGAGATGAACAAATATGGTATTCCGGCAAGTATTACCTTGGCACAGGGCATTTTAGAATCGGGAAGCGGTGCCAGCGATTTAGCTAAATACGCCAACAACCATTTTGGCATTAAATGTACTTCAGACTGGAAAGGCAAAGCCTATTACAAAGACGACGATAACCGAAACGATTGTTTCCGTGTTTACAAAGATCCGAGAGAATCTTACAAAGACCATTCTGAGTTTTTAAAACGCAAACGCTACGCTGGACTTTTTGAACTAGATAAAAACGATTATCGCAATTGGGCAATTGGGTTAAAAAATGCTGGCTATGCTACTAATCCAAAATATCCAGATTTATTAATCAATCTGATTGATAAATACAAACTTTACCAATACGACCAAACAGAAAGTGAACGCGAAAAGCTGGCTCGAGAAGACAAAGTATTTAAGGAAATCAATGCCAACATTCCTAACGAGAAGAAATTATACACACCTGTAACCGTAGCGCCAAAAGACCCACCAGCAAGTTTAGAAAACGGCAAATATCACATCGTTACTCAAGGTGAAACTTTATTTAGGATTAGTCAGACTTATAAAATTTCTGTAGACGACCTAAAAATGCTGAACCAATTAATGGATAATAACATTAAAATTGGGCAAAAACTATTGGTAGTTAAATAATGTTAAGATAAATAGCCCAATTTTTATAAATTGTAGCTTTGCTTAATTAATGAGAATTCTACTTTCCTTTATATTATTTTTAAGTACTGTAACCGCATTTGCACAACAAAAAGCGGTTTCTGGTTTCGTGGTTGATAGAGATACAAAACTACGTTTGGCCAAGGTGTATATCTATAATTCGTCTATTGATGAAGGTTTTTATAACAATACCAAAGGCGAATTTGCGGCTCCCGTTAAATTAGGTGATACACTTTTTGCAGCTTTAAGTGGCCATGCGATGGATACGGTGGTTTATCGCGGACAAAGTGCCATCGTTTTTCAACTACGTTCTTTGGGAATTAGATTGAAGGAAGTAAACATTTATGGAAAAGCTAAAACACCGCAAGAGCTTTACAAATCTAAATTGGAGGAGTATAAGCAGAAACTTGACCAAGGTAGTAGTAAAGACCTGCTCAACTTAGGACAAAGAGGTGTTGGCTTAGGAATTGACGCCATTTACAACCTCTTAAGTAGAGATGGGAAAAATGCCCGCCACTTACAGAAAATCTTAGAAAAAGACTACAAAGAACAGGTAATCGATTACCGTTACCGCCAAGATTACGTCATGGGTTTGATTGACATTAAGCCAGAAAACGTTCAAGATTTTATGACCCAATATAGGCCAACTTACCAATTTGTTTTGAGCGCTTCCGAATATGCCTTTATCCAGTTCGTAAAAAACAGCTATGCTTCTTACAAGCGTAATCCGGCTATGTTTCGCTTGCCTACATTACCAAAGCTATCCATAAACGAACATTAATGGCTTTGTTTATTGTTGTTCCCAAACTACCAGTAGCAGCAATGGCCATTTACCCGTTTATCCTCATTAAAAGAAAGGCCTATAAAAACGATAAGATTTTGGTTAATCACGAAAAGATACACCACCAACAACAAATTGAATTGCTCATTATCCCTTTTTACCTTATCTATCTTGCCAATTATTTGATAAATCTTTTTCGTTTCAAATCCCATCATCAAGCGTATTTGAACATCATTTTTGAGAAAGAAGCTTATGCTAACGAAGGCAACTTAAATTATAATAAGATTAGAAAAACATTCGCTGCTTTTAGGGGATAAAAGTCTAGTTTTGCTATTTTTGCAGCGCAAACCTTGTTTGTCTATCAATATTTCATGAACTTTTACGTTATTTTGTAGAAAATGAAGCGTTTATTACTCACATCCTTTACATTTTTAGCCATTTGCTTCTCTCTTTCTGCGCAAGAAATAGATACCGTTCCTATTTCTGTAAAGGATATGGAAATCAAGTTGAAACGGAATCCACTTCCTTCTAGAACTGGCGTAATTACTTTCCAGCCAGTAGATTTAAAACCAGCCTTGGTGCAGGCAAAAATTAATTATTGGAAAACCAAAGCAACTGTAGGAATTAATGCCAACCAAGCTTCATTTAGTGATAACTGGAAAGGTGGTGGTGTAAACTCCATCGCAATTGGAGCACTGCTAAACCACAAAGCAGAATATAGTAAAGAAAGCTACAGTTACACCAGTGAGGTGATTTTACAATACGGAAAAGTTAAAAACAAAGATCAGCTACAAAAGAAAACAAATGACCGTATTTACTGGGATAACAAAGCAGCATTCCAATTATCTAAAAATTGGTACTTCTTTGCCTCGGTTAGTTTCGAATCCCAGTTTGATAAAGGTTTTTCTTATTCAAAAGACGCAAACGGTAATGAGGTGGCAAAAATACTTTCCAAATTTATGTCGCCGGGCTACCTAACCGAATCTTTAGGTTTTGAGTATAAACCGAGTAAAGTTTTCTCTACTCGTATTGGTACGGGTACCGCCCGTCAAACCTTTGTATTAGATACCACTATTTACAGAACTAATGCCAAAAATTTCGGTGTTGATATTGGCAAAAGAATGAGGAATGACCTAGCTTTTCAAATTGTAAGTAACCTTGAAAAGGAAATTATGAAGAACACGATTCTGAAAGCTAAATATAATATGTTTATCCCTTATGAAGATTTTGGGGAAACAGACCATCGTTTAGATGTTGTAATTACCTCTAAGCTGAATCGTTTCTTAAATGTATCGTTAACAGGCGTAATTTTATACGACAAAGACATGGACTTGAAAGTACAGCGAAGTCAGGCGTTGGCGTTGGGAGCGAGCTTTACCTTTCCTAGGTAATTTTTGAAGCGCAATATATGTGCTTCTATTATCGTAACTTCCGCCAACCTGTCCCGATACTTCAGGATCCATTTTACTTCATGACAACACATGTGTTTTCTACTTATCGTAGGATTTTCAATCCAATTGACAATATGAATCAAGATTCAGCAATTTAGCTTCGGTATTGCAAATCCCAAAGCAGAAGTCTTAATCTGAAATTCAGCTTTGACAAACCTCTATTCTATTTGCTTGAGGCTTGTCAAAGTTAGCTAGTAGCATAGGTTTTTGTCATCTAAACCCGATTGAAGCATAAAGCCCGCAAGCGAGTGTAACGAGTGCGGACTAGAAGTGAAAAGCGGGACTATCGGGACCAATTTGTAGCTTCATTGCTTTTCAAAAAGCTTCTATATAATTCGTTCCGATACCTACAGAACAAAATCGCAAATTATTAATATCTTTGCGTTTCAATAAAATAATCAATACCAATGTTTGAAAATTTACAGGATAAGCTAGATAGGGCGTTTAAAGTTCTAAAAGGACAGGGAAGCATTACTGAGATTAACGTGGCAGAGACCATGAAAGAAATCAGGAAGGCCTTACTTGATGCGGACGTAAATTATAAAACTGCCAAAACCTTTACCGACCAGGTAAAAGAAAAGGCTTTAGGTGCTAACGTATTAACTACGGTTTCGCCTGGGCAGTTGCTTACCAAAATCATGAACGATGAGCTTGCTGCCTTAATGGGTGGCGAGGCTACAGAGTTGGATTTGAAAAACAACCCAACGATTATATTAATTGCTGGTTTAAATGGTGCGGGTAAAACTACTTTCACTGGTAAATTGGCTTTACACCTAAAAAGCAAGGGCAAAAAACCTTTAATGGTTGCTGGCGACGTTTACCGTCCGGCAGCTGTAGACCAGTTACAGGTTTTGGGCGAGCAAGTTGGCGTGCCAGTTTATGCTAACAAAGAATCTAAAGACCCTGTGGCTATTGCCTTAGAAGGTATTGCTGAAGGTAAAAAGAACAACAATAACGTAATTATTGTCGATACCGCTGGTCGTTTGTCTATTGACGAAGCGCTAATGGCCGAGATTTCGGAAGTTAAGGCACAAACTAAACCACACGAGATTTTATTCGTAGTGGATTCGATGACTGGTCAGGATGCGGTGAATACGGCAAAAGTATTTAACGACCGCCTTGATTTTACCGGTGTGGTATTAACCAAATTAGATGGTGATACTCGTGGTGGTGCGGCACTTTCTATCAAATCGGTAGTAGATAAACCTATTAAGTTTATCGGTACTGGCGAGAAAATGGAGGCCCTAGATGTTTTCTATCCAGACAGGATGGCTTCTCGTATTTTGGGTATGGGTGACGTTGTTTCCCTTGTAGAGCGTGCTCAGCAGCAATTTGACGAGAAAGAAGCTGCCGAGCTACAAAAGAAAATCCGCAAGAATAAATTTGATTTCAACGACTTCTACAACCAAATTCAGCAAATCAAGAAAATGGGTAACATGAAGGATTTGATGGGTATGATACCAGGTGTTGGTAAAATGATGAAGAACGTAGATATTGAGGATGATGCTTTTAAAGGTGTCGAGTCGATTATCCAATCGATGACGCCTTACGAAAAGGAAAATCCAGATGTGATTCAACAAAGCCGTAGAGTGAGGATTGCAAAAGGTTCTGGCAACAAGGTGGAAGACGTAACCAAACTTTTGAAGCAATTTGAGGATATGAGAAAAGTGATGAAGCAATTCTCTAATCCAGCTGCTGCAGCCAAGATGATGCGCAACATGCCAAAAATGCCACAGCGCTAGTAAGAAAGTTGAATGCAGTGAAATCCCGATGCTTCGGGATTAAAAGTCAAAAATAAAAGTTAAAATCCCCGACATCTTAGCGATATCGGGGATTTTAACTTTTATTTTCTCTATTTTAGAGATTATATACTACTTATAAAACTGTTTTTACAATTTAATCAAAATGAATCTATCGCTATTTAAAAGTTGTTATAAAAACTATTTAAATATAGATTTAGAAGCAATTCATTTTGAATTGAACTCCTACTCCGAATACCATAGTATTAATGGAAGTAAATTAGAAATTGAACATCTAAACCTCATAAATAATCCCATCAAGTTTACAGATGAATCAAAAGAAGTTTTTAAATTAACCAATTTTGAAGGTAAGAATTTTCTAATTAGTGCTTCAAGGTGCTACCCATGCTCTAGAGTCTACGAGAATATTGAGGGTCATCGCTGGGTTGAAATTTTAATAGTTCCAGATGGAAAAAAAATAGACCTTTTAAAGCAAAACAATTCCGTTAACTATAGCTTCTATACCCTTAAGCTTTTTGACTATTTAGAATCATTTGATGATTTAATAACTTTTGATAAACTATATGTAGATACTTTCTCTGATAACAATTGGTTCTCCATTTTAGAACGAATTCAATTTCTGACAAGATCAAAAGCAAAACCAAAAGAAATTTTAAATGCCTTTATAGTTTTGAAATTACTTAATCCTTTTCAAATAAGCGTTCTATCAATAATACTAAACTTAGAGATAAAAAATAGTGACATACAAAATTACCTTTTCAATGGTAATGCTATACCTCTATCAATTCCTTATATATCAAACCCTACATTTAAATTCAAAATCTCAGATAGTACCAGTAAACTAATAGAAACCACAGAATTTTCAGATTTTGTAAATTCATTATCTAACGAAGAAATAAATGATTTTTTTGAATTAAGCTACCTCGAAATTTCACTTTATAAAGAGAATATTTATCCAGATTTAATACTTGACCTTCTAGGAATAAAAATTTTGCAACGATGGAGAGACGCTGGGTCAAAAGATAATGTATCTGAGAATATTAAAAGTCGTTTAATATCCGTAAATATATCAAAAGGCCTAATTGATACCTATTATAAAAAACTAAAAAACAATCTCAGATCAATTGAGAATATAATTCGATCGAAAAAAGGGTTTAATGTCGTTGGTAGCCTATTTAACGAAAGTTTACTTTATAAACAAATAAAAAATATATTTCCAGATTATAAAGTTATTAGTCAATATAGCTCGGACTGGCTAGGTCGTCAGCGAATAGATATATTTATTACAGAACTAAACATAGGTATAGAATATAATGGTAGGCAGCATTACGAACCAATATCATTTTTCGGAGGCGAAGAAGGCTATTTAAAGACAGTAGCAAGAGATGAGCAAAAAAGGTTAAAATGTAAAGAAGCAGGTTGCGAATTAATTGAAGTTAAATATGATGAAGATCTTCAATTATTTTTAGAAACAATAAAAATTAAATACAAAAAAGCTAAAAGCCCTTGACATTTTAGAAATGCCAGAGCTTTTTTATGCGCATAGGTAAAAGCCCCTTTAGGGTTTGGGATTTAATCTTCTAAAACTACAGCGGTTCCGCTGGCTGTTACCATTAACATACTACCACCGCTGCCTACAGTTTCGTAATCTAAGTCTACACCTATAATTGCATTGGCTCCCATTGCTGCTGCATATTGCTGCATTTCACTAACCGCTGTATTTTTTCCTTCGCGTAATACCTGCTCATAAGATCCAGATCTGCCACCTACGATATCTCTCAAACCAGCAAATAAGTCTTTAAAAATGTTGGCGCCAATAATGGTTTCGCCTGTTACAAGGCCTATATATTTTACAATTTTTTTGCCTTCTATGGTATTGGTTGTGGTTACTAACATAGTCTTAAGTTTTTTATAATTCGACTTTTTCGATAGAACTATGTTACATCGTGAAGAAAATTTTGTGTATTTAAAAAACTCTTGCACAGCTTTTATTCAATTTATAAAAACAAGAAAAACAGCATTTTACATTTTTTGATATAAAAACCTTTATCTTTGCAGCCTCAGCACAATGTATTTTACTTGTGTTTGGTATCAAGCTCACAAGGGCTTCACTATCAAAAGAAACTAAATGAAAAAACTTGGACTATTAATTTCCGCTCTTGCAACTGCTTTTTTAGCTAATGCACAAGGTCCTATTGTTTCGGGTACATCGCCAAGTAATGCGCCCCAATTTTCTATTAATTTAGCCGTACTAGGTAGCGAAACCCGCAGTGCAGCCGACGAGTTTCTTGAACAGGCAGAACGTTACGAAAAATTTGGTGATTTTGACAGTGCCGCAGCTATGCTTAGCAAAGCCGCAAATGATTATCAACAAAACAAAAAATTTGCTAGTTACGGAGCAACTTTAATCCGCTTAAGTAACCTTTATATTTTACTAGCGAATTACAGCGAAGCCGAACAGATTGTTTTAAAGCAAGTTTTAAGAAACTACACTAAAATGGGCAGCAGAACTGGGCAAATGGCTGCTTACCAACAATTGGGCAAAATATATCTGGCAGCCAACAAACTTCCTCAATCTCTTTGGTTTTATACCCAACAGGGAATTTTAGCACAACAACTTAACGATAACAATGCCTACATCGAATCTGTATTAGGTATCGTATCTGTCAAAATCAAAAAGAAAGATTACCAACTAGCCGTTAAAGATTTAAACAGAGCAGAACTGCTATCTAAAAATATCAATACCATTCAATACAACCAGTTGATTAAACGCAATCGTGCTCTTATTGCCGAAAAAACTGTTGTAAAAAAGGGATAAACATCCTTCTCTCCTGAAAACTAAGGAGATAAATGGCCTTCGAAAAATTTTCCTTAGGAAACCAAAAGTTAAAAACTGTTAAATTGGTTGTTCTTGTTCTTAAAAGCAATTTAGGGCTTTAATTATGCGTTGCTTTTTACAATCTTTACAAAAAAGATACAGACTAAAACTGCTTCTTTTTTGTTTATTACAGAAATTGGTATCATATTGGATAATGATTTTATAAGAATGGATTTTAAAACAGTTAGAGAAATGCTGAAAAGAATATTTGCCATTACCTTTACCGCCGCAGTTTTAGCCTGCACCGCCTCACCAAAGGCGCAAAAACCGGTAGACGGTATTCCGAACATAAAGCCCGACGAACAACAGAGTTTGGTGGCTAAAGAAGTGGTGGGATTAATTGAAAACTACAACTATAAGAAGATAAAGTTAAACGACTCTATTTCTTCGCTTATTTTTGATAGGTATATTAAAGCTCTAGATCCTTCTAAATATTACTTTTTAGAGAGTGATATCAAAGAATTTGAAGCTAACAGAAAGAACTTAGATGACGATTTAAGAATAGGTGATCTAAGTGCTCCTTTCTACATCTTTAACGTTTATTTAAAAAGATACAACGAACGTGTAGATTATTCTATTTCTCAAATTAAGAACAAGTACGATTTTAACCAAAATGACACCTATGTTTACGATAGGGAAAAACTGCCTTGGACTAAGTCTACTGCGGAATTGAACGATATTTGGAAAAAACGCGTAAAGTACGAGTTGATTAACTTGAAAATCGCAGGTACAGACGAAGCCAAAAACATCGAGACTTTAACCAAACGTTATACTAATCTTAAGTCTCAAGCTGCAAAATTCAACAATCAAGACGTTTTTCAAATCTTGATGGATTCTTTTACAGAAGCTATTGACCCACATACCAACTATTTCAATCCTCGTAATGCGGAAGCTTTTAACCAAGAAATGTCTCGTTCGCTAGAAGGTATTGGTGCGGTATTGCAATCAGAAAATGAAGTAACTAAAATTGCTTCTGTAATGCCTGGTGGTCCTGCATTTAAAAGCAAAAAACTAAACGCTGGAGATAAAATTATTGCGGTAGCGCAAGGTGCTGATGGCGAGTTTGAAGATATTGTTGGTTGGAGAATTGACAATGCTGTTTCTAAAATCAAAGGTCCAAAAGGTACTACAGTACGTTTAAAAGTAATTCCTGTTGGGCAAGAACTTTCTTCTAAACCTCAAATTATTACTTTGGTGAGGGAGAAAATTATTTTGGCAGATCAATCAGCTAAGAAGACAGTGAAAACGGTAGAAAGCGATGGCAAACCTTATAAAATTGGAGTGATCAAAATCCCTGCTTTTTATGCCGATTTTAAAGCGGCTAATGCTGGAGACCCGAATTATAAGAGTACCACGAGAGATGTAAGGTTATTAATTGATACGCTTAAAAATATGGATAAGGTTGATGCCATTGTGGTAGACCTTAGAGCAAATGGTGGTGGTTCTTTAAACGAAGCTATCGAACTTTCTGGTTTATTTATCGGTAAAGGTCCTGTAGTGCAAGTTAAAGACTACAAAAACAGCGTAAAAGTTTATAAAGATGAAGACAGCAACATCACTTGGGATGGTCCTATGGGTGTAATGATTGACCGTTTAAGCGCTTCTGCTTCTGAAATCTTTGCTGGTGCAATTCAAGATTATGGACGTGGAGTAGTAATGGGAACGCAATCTTATGGTAAAGGTACTGTACAATCTTCTATAGATTTAAATTCGTTGATGAACTCTTCGATGTTACAGAAGTTGGCTAGCATGTTCAAAAAGAATGAAAGCGAAAAGAAAGCTGCTGCCAAGACAGACGTTAATTCGCCTACAGTAACTATTGTTGATAAAAATGGTATTCCTCAACTAGGACAGATTAACCTAACAATGGCGAAATTCTATCGTGTAAGCGGTAACAGTACGCAACATAAAGGTGTTATTCCCGATATCAACTTCCCTTCTATTTATCCGTTAGATAAAATTGGAGAAGATACAGAACCTTCGGCTTTACCGTTTGATATGGTTAATCCTTCAACTTACAATACTGTTTATGATTTAAATGCGATTAAAGCTAACTTGGTTAAGCTGCACGAAAAACGCATGCTTAAATCTGTAGATTATAAAATATTGAAGGAAGATATTGCTGAAGGCAAGAAGAGAGAAAGCGAAACTTCAGTAACCTTAAATGAAACAAAATTGAAAACTGAGCGTGATGCTTTAGAAGCAAAATCATTAGCTAGAATGAATCAGTTAAGAGCAGAAAAAGGTTTACCAGCGCTTAAAAAAGGTGAAAAAGTAACCAAAGAAGATGCGCTTGATTTTATTGAAGACGAAAGCATGAATATTATGGTAGACTTCATGAAACAGACAGAAGGCTCAAAATTGAGCAAGAACACTAACAAATTGGCTCCTTTAAATAAATAGTTGATTTCATATCATTAAGAAAGGCGATTAGAAAATTCTAATCGCCTTTCTTATGCAAAATATGCCGTCATTTCGACGAAGAATGAGGAGAAATCTAGCAAACTAAAAATAGAATATAGCTAGATTTCTCTCTTCGTTACTCTCAGTTCGAAATGACGAAATCAAACCCTACACCTCACAACCATTCTCATCGCAGGTATTATCCGAATTGGTATTTAAGCTTTTCAAAGATGAATTCTCCTGTGCTACTTTCCATTCATTATAACCTTGCGTAATGGCTTGTTTAAATGCCTCTACAGGCTGTGCTCCCGAAAGTGCGTACTTTCTGTCCATTACAAAAAATGGAACGCCCCTAACGCCCAATTGCTGACTTTCGTAAATATCAAATCTTACTTCTTCTTCAAAAGCATTGCTTTCCAATGCAGCCTTGACTTCTGATCTATCTAAGCCCAATTCCAAAGCAATATCAAGCAAGACCTCTAAATTATCGATATCCTTATTTTCTGTAAAATGAGCTTTAAAAAGCGTTTCTTCCGCATCGTCTTCCTTTCCTTTACTAGCTGCAAAATGGATTAAACGATGTGCATTGAAAGAATTTGCTGGAATATTATTCTCAAAATCTATATCCAACCCTACATTATTGGCCATTTCAGAAACTTGCGTAGTCATTTGCTTGGCTTGTTCCAAACTTATGCCTTTGCTTCTAGAGAGATAATCATATAAACTTTCTCCGTCTTCGTTTTTATAATCTGGATTGAGTTGATAGCTTTTCCAATTGATTTCGATTGAATCTTTAAATGGAAGCTCTGTTAAAGCTTGCTCCAAATGTCTCTTCCCGATATAACAAAAAGGACACATTACATCAGACCATATTTCTATTTTCATCTGTTAAATTTTTATCCCACAAAGTTAGGTACTTTGGTAAAAGCCTTGGTCTAAGGGAAGTAAAATATGCGATTATAGCAGCAGTCGTCATTGCGAGGTACGAAGCAATCCTAAAGACCTAATTATTTTTGTAAGATTGCTTCGTACCTCGCAATGACGGCAATCCAAAATATTCAAACAAAAAACGGACAGCTCACATAGGAACTGCCCGTTAAAAATCAAACACTATAATTTAACTTATAGTTTCTTTATTTATACAGCTGGTTAAATAGCCATTTAAATGTACCGTGAGTTTGCGCTCTGAAGGTAATTTCTGGACCGAAGGCTAATAACTTTCCTTTGCCATAATCTGCCTCAAAAGCAGCAACGCCATCCTTCAAATATGCTTGTCCCCAAGCCCAACCACTGCGCAATGGTTTATCTGTAGCAAACCAAGCCAAAGGTTTAATTTTAGTGCTATTATCGGTAATTTTAAATACAGGGCTATTGTCAAAATACACATCCGTATTTTCATCCAAGCCCCAGTTTTCTTTCAAGCTACCATCTACTTTTACACTTAGCACACTTCCTGGAACATAATATTTATCATTAGGCAAACGCTTTCCATCTGCAGTTAGCAGAGCATTTTTAACTGGTAAACCTAAATGCATGGCTAAGTTTGTCGCCGAACCTATGGTTACGATATTTCCACCATTTTCCAAAAAAGCTTTGAGTTGTGGAACTGATTTTTCAGCGGTCATTCTGCCTACTCTTCCCTTAAATTCATCTGGAATGTTTTCAACAGTTGGTGGGTTAAATCCTCTACCTCCCATTTCTGGATTGAGTGCTGGTACCGAGCCGCCAACCATAATCAACACATCATACTGATCTTTCAATTTTCCTGCATCGATATCTGGTGGATAAACTACTGTCACCTCATAATGGTACTGTTCCATAATGTAGCGCATCCAGCCGGATGGCATAGAACCACCATAAGTATCCCAAAGGGCAATACGAGATGGCTTTACTTTAATTGCTCCTTTTGGCTTGTTTGCCGCTGTAACTTTCATCCCGAAATTATGCTCTGCTTTATTCAATGCCGCTTTTGCCGCAGCAGATGCTGGAACATAAAAAGAACCATCCACAGGGTTTCGCAATACTTCTACCTTAGCTTTTAACAATTCATTTACTGCCAAATAACTTTCGTTAGCTTGAGCACTTAAAGCATAACCACTCGCATTAGGCAAAGCTTGTGGCGTAGCTTTTAACAATTCGCCATAAGTGGTTTTTTGGAAAGGCCCATCAAAGGCATTTACGATACGGTCGAATTTAACGTTCATTAAGTAAGCCAAAGTCCAACCTGCTGCATCATACGGTGCTACTGGCGGCCCGCCTTCATATTTAAAATCATTGGGGTGGTCTTGTGGTTCGAACATATCCAATACGTGCGGTCTAAATGCTTGGTCTGTTTTTACCACATAAGAACCTGCCGGATATTGTTTTCCTTCTACAGTAAATGGAGCCGTAGCTTTTTGTACCACCACACCAGTTCTGATCAAAGCATTTAAGAAGCGAATTGCGGTGGTAAAATCAGGCTGATCGGCAGAAAGAATGTATCCCCTTGCATCGCGATTTTTAGGGTCTTTCATCACTTCATCCAAATATTTTGGATCCATCGTTCTCCTTGCGCCACCTTCTGATTTATCTTTTTTCGCTGCAGCGTTGATCGCTTCTATTTTTTGTGGCGAGAATGACCAAGTATCTTTACTACCTCTATCGATAGAATTTTTACCCATTTTGTACACATTGAACAAAAGCTCGTCGTGATAACGCTGTGCATAATTTAATACGGCATAATTTAAGGAAACCGAATAATCTATAGCACTTTTGAAGTACCACTTTTGCGGTAAAACCGGATTTGGAGAATCGCTATTTGGCAACAAACGAGAGGGTACCAAAGGAATTTCCATTGGTGTAGGGTTACCCACAATTTCTGTCAATAAACCCACCATATTGTGGAAATAGGTAGTGGTTCTTAAACCGCCATTGTACCAAGTAGAAAATACTGAACCCCCGCGTTGGGTATAACCTGGCTTGTCTTCTACATTTAAACGGTTGTGCATTGCTGCGCCAACTGCATCTAAACTGGTCAAAATAATTGGATCGAAAACATAGTTGTGCGGATCACGGAATGGAGGGCCTGCCACTACCGTACCCGCTGGCCCAGATTGATGATGGTTGTACATAATCTGTGGGTTCCACTCAATGAACAACTGACGCCCCATATTCTGTGTTTCTTTCAAGTTCAGCATAAAGAAATCACGGTTGTTATCGTGTCCAGCGTATTTTTGATACAAACGAGGCAAACCCGCTAAAGACCTTTTTTCAGGAGTTTTTTCTCTCAAATACCAATTGGTTTGCAGCTCCTGTCCGTCTGGATTAGCATGTGTCATTAACACGATTACCTCATCCAAAATTTTAGTAGTTTCCGCATCTGTTCTACTTACCAAATTGTAGGCAGTTTGTATCAACTGATGAGCACCAACAGTTTCATTGGCATGTAATCCTCCATCAATCCACACTACGGCTTTACCTTGTTGAGCTAGCTCCTTCGCATCTTTTTCCGTTAAACCTTCGGCTCTTGCCAGTTTTTGTGAAATGGATTTGTACTTCTCTAGATTCTTGTGGTTCTCTGGTGAAGTTACGATCAGCATATACTGACTTCTTCCTTCTTCGGTTTTGCCAATATCAACCAATTTCACTCTTTTGGAACTGGCTGCTAATTTTTTGAAATAAGCTTCGGTTTGGGTGTAATTGGCCAGTTGGTAGTTATCCCCAATATCAAAGCCAAAATGAGATTTAGGCGATGGAACTTCCTGAGCAACTGCAGTAATGCTACTTGCCAACAAGAAAATTAAAGCCCCTTTCCTTAAGTATCTTTTAATCATATAAGTTTTAAGTTTGATGGTTCAAATCAAATATATGACAGATAAATCTGTGTTTTACGACCGCCTTAAATTTGTTACACGAACATTTATTAGCTTTGCGCATGACATTAGAAGAAAGAATTGAACGTTCGCAAACCAGTATTTTCAAAGCAGTTTTCCCAAGTACAACCAATCACTACGATACGCTATTTGGTGGTACAGCTATGCACATGATGGACGAAGTTGCTTTTATAACGGCTACCAGATTCAGTAGGCAGCGTATGGTAACAGTAAGCACAGACAGAATTGATTTCAAACGACCTATTCCGGCAGGAACTTTTGTAGAGCTTGTAGGCAAAGTAATACATGTGGGCAATACCAGCCTAAAGGTTGCAGTAGAGATTTACATTGAACAAATGTATGCCGAGGGTAGAGAATTAGCTATTCATGGCGATTTCACTTTTGTGGCATTAGATGAAAATAAGAAGCCTACAGCGGTAATAAAATAATTTTCCTTAACCTTAAATTAGGTCACAAGAAAAAAGTAGAGGGGCATTAAGCATTACAGCTTTGCTCTTTTTATCTTGATGTTGATTTTTTGAGCACAGCTGAAAAAAGCTAATGTAGAATTGAAGATAAGTGTCTATTAACTTCTAATGAACCAACAAATACAAGTAAACATAAACAATAGGCGCTGCAATCAACAAACCATCAAAACGGTCTAAGAAACCCCCGTGGCCAGGTAAAAAGCTGCCCGAATCTTTTACTTCTAAACTACGTTTTAGCATTGATTCTACTAAATCGCCAAGAGTACCGAAAGAAGAAATGATGGCAGCCATTCCAGCCCAAACTATCGGTTCTACTTCCGTAAATTGAAATGAGATAATGATAGCCACCACTAAACTGGTAAAAACACCTCCAAAAAAGCCTTCCCACGATTTCTTAGGTGAATGTCTTTCGAATAGTTTGCGTTTGCCCAACTTCATTCCGAATAAATAAGCACCCGTATCATTTGCCCAAAGCATCAATAAAAACGCCAACGGAAAATGGAAACTGTAGGTGTCAAAATCCATCATGAAGCCTAGAGAATAGAAGAAACAGAAGGGAATAGTGATATACAAAAATCCCACGAATGTGTAAGAAATATTAGCAAATGGAATTTTATTTTTCTTGTAAAGCTCTGCGATAAAAATTGCAAAAACCAAAGGGATAATCAACAAAAGGTATTTCAATTCAAATTGAAAAAAGTGATAGGCAGCCGTGGTTAAAAAGATAAGCGCAGCAACGGCAACACCTATATTTCGGTGTGGGCGTATCCCTCCTATTTTTACCATTTTGTAAAACTCTAACAACGCTACCAAACTTAACAGCAAGTAAAAAGCAGAAAAAGTATAAGCCTCTAACAAGGAAGCTAACATTACGATGGTAAAAAAGAAGGCTGTTATGGCTCTGGTTTTCATTATTAAATTTGAGATATTAGTATTGAGTATTGAGACAAGATTTTATTGTGCTGTAACTAATTTTCGACTGACGAAACCGCTCTCTCATTCTCGGACTTTTCACTTTTGACTTTAAACTTTTGACTTATAGTTGCGAACAAAGCTAAGGTTAATATTGCACTAATTAAATAACCATACCAAGGCATATTGATATCATCTGCATTGGTGTAAGATTGATTATTCATTTGCAAGTAATAGGCTACGCAAACGGCATAAGCGTTATTTAGAAAGTGGGCAAAAACGGCGTACCAAATGCTGCCCGTAAAATAGTAAACATAACCAAATGCTGCTCCCAACAATAAGCGAGGGAGGAAACCATAAAATTGAAAATGGATAGCACTGAAGATCATTGCGGAAATCCAGATGGCTACATGAGGATTAGATTTGATACGGAAAATGGTTCTTTGTACCGCACCCCTAAAAATCAATTCTTCGCAAATGGCTGGCGTTACGGCTATCACAAATAGGTTTATCAGTAAATCTCCAACATTGTTCATTTTAAGGATGGCTTCGGTAACCTTTGCTGCAGAATCCTCCATTGCCCTCATCCATCGCTCAATCCCTTTTAAAAACTCGGGAAATACCATTTTCTGGTTCCATTCGTTCGAAAGTCCCATCAATGGCATCCAGCAAATGGATAGTATTGCGATCAATAACAACCAATTAATTTTCGGAGCTTTGAAACCGTAAAAAGCAGATAATTTTCTTCTTTCTATTACAGCAATTAAAACTGCCGGCGTCAAGAAAAGTCCAATTTGTTGCGCTACTACCAATATTTTGAAAGCAGAGATGTAACGGTAATCGTTCACCGCAGCACCTTTGAGCCCTTCAAATCCGCTAGTTAAAAAAACCAACACCATACCAATGATTGCGAAAACAATTAATCCGCCGAAGGCGAATAAGAGGAGCAATAACATTTGTAAAAAAGGACTATTCTCTGGCTTGTGTGGGCTACTTTGATGCATTTTTATTTTTATGTGTAACTTTGCAACGTTTTAATTGGCTTTGAAGATAGAAAAATGTCTGTAAAGATAGGAAATATTGATTTAGGAGAATTCCCGCTATTATTGGCACCGATGGAAGATGTGAGCGACCCTCCTTTCCGTTACGTGTGTAAACAAGGTGGTGCGGATATGATGTATACGGAGTTTATTTCTTCGGAGGGATTAATTCGCTCTGCGGCAAAGAGCAAGGCAAAGCTTGATATTTTTGAATACGAGCGACCTATCGGTATTCAAATTTTTGGTAGCGATATAGAAAGTATGCGTGAAGCTACCGAGATTGCCACTTTAGCTGGTCCAGACTTGATGGATATTAACTACGGCTGCCCAGTTAAAAACGTGGCTTGTAGAGGTGCGGGATCTGCCCTTTTGCAAGACATCGATAAAATGGTAAAAATGACGGAAGCTGTTGTAAAAGCTACACATTTACCCGTAACCGTTAAAACCCGCTTAGGGTGGGACGATAACACCAAAAACATTGAAGAAGTTGCTGAACGTTTGCAAGACATCGGGATACAGGCTTTAACCATACACGGAAGAACTAGGGCTCAATTGTATAAAGGAGAGGCAGATTGGACCTTGATTAGAGAGATTAAGCGCAATCCTCGTATTAAAATTCCAATTTTTGGGAATGGAGATATCGATAGCCCAGAAAAAGCAGCTAATTGGCGTTTAGAATATGGTGTAGATGGAATGATGATTGGCAGAGCAGCTATTGGTTATCCTTGGATTTTTAGAGAAGTGAAACATTTCTTCCAAACTGGCGAGCATTTAGCTGGGCCAACTTTAGACGAACGCGTAGAAGCTTGCAGAACACATTTCATCAAATCTATTGAATGGAAAGGCCCAAAAGTAGGCGTATTCGAAATGCGTCGCCATTATGCCAATTATTTCAAAGGACTACCTGATTTTAAACCTTATCGTACTCAATTAGTTAAGGAAGAAAATATAGACACCATCTATGCTATACTAGACGAAATTTCTGACAAATATGCTAATATATCTCCCATTAACGAAATGGCGTGATTATTGAGCTAAATCAACCTTTTACAACTTATAGCTATGGTTACAGCAATCACACAAGGCGTTAAAATATCGGTAGATACCATTTATCAGGATGAACATTCTAATCCTGCCAATGGTCACTACATGTTCGCCTACCGTATCCATATCGAGAACCTTTCTGATTATGATATCCAATTAATGCGCCGCCAATGGTTCATTTTTGATTCTAATGGCGTAGTTAGGGAAGTAGAAGGCGAAGGTGTAGTTGGCGTACAACCTGTAATTGCTGCTGGAGATAGCTATTCTTACGTATCTGGTTCTAATCTTAAAACAGATATTGGTAGTATGCGAGGCAGATATTTAATGCATCGCAGCGTAGATGATACTGAATTTATGGTTGATATTCCCGAATTTGAACTGATTGTTCCTTTTAGGTTGAACTAATTTCTTTTACCGATTTATCGGGTTGATTTCCTCTATACGTTTTTACTCTTTCCTAGTATGCGTAAGCCAAGTCACAGCTAGCTGACTGATGCTTAGTACGTGTATATTCTTGTTGTTGTACGTTTTTTACTCCTTTTAAGACTATAAATTGTCGGAGAGACTAATGTTGTTATATTTGAGTATTAACCATTTAAATTCAACATAAACCCATCGACATGAAACAATTACTTACTCTCATTTTCATTACACAAACCTTCGCTTCTTTCGGTCAAGACAAACACAATTACGTTCATTTTAATAAGCTAACCGACATAGAGGGCACTGCTTATGTAATTGCTTCAATCGAAAATTTAGGGAAAATGTATGACACCAAAAGTCAGTATCTTTTATTCATTAACACTCAAACTGGTGATACCAAACAAGTTGATTTTCCCAAAAGCCCTTATATAGAAAAAATTGAACAAATTAAAATTGATAGCTTAGGAATAAACAAAATTGTTATCGCTGCTAAAACAGTTGACCTTGATGGCAAAAATGGCGTCAATTGGAATGACCCAAAACAAATTATCGTACTTTCTGTAGACGGAAAAGAGAAAACCCAGTTAACGGACAATAAATTTTATTCTAGACAATGGATAGTTAACAGACAAACGGGAACAATTGTAGTGACTGGACATTACGACACCAATAACAACAACAAATACGATAAGACAGATAAAAATGAAATCCATATTTACGACCTAAAGACGCTTAAATTAATTAGAAAATTATGATAGAAGTATTTAAAGAGAAAGGCGAGCAGGTATTCAAAAAGGTAACTACTGATCCCAGATGGGATATTAATGACCAAACTTTGTTTAATGTTTTTGGGCTCACCTATTATGGTTACTGTTTTGGAATTGGCAGGTTGGTTTGCTTTCTCGAACCCGAAGATATAAATGCCTTTGTGCAAGAAAAACTAGAGGAACTAGGTGCAGGAAAAAAGTATGTAAGTGGACTGATTGAATTTGCTTATTCAACATTTACACAATCTACAGAGGGCATTAATGCGCAATTAGTTGGAATTGGGCACAGCCATTTTACTTCAATAAACACAGATGATTTAGTAAACTCGGTATTTAACAATGCCAAAAGCATAGCATAATTATCGATTACATGAAAAATGAACAAGCCCCACCAGTTCAATTCCAATTTATTGATAGTGTTAAAAAATTGATGCTCAATTGGGCTCAAGAAAACGACATTAAGCTTCATGATATTGATTACGTAGTTCCATTTGTACAAACAGATAAAAGCCTTGCTGTATGGTTATTTTATGATACCGACAATACAATGAACTTTTTTAAGAACAATGGGACAACCGAAACTGTTAAGCTTAAATACCTACAATTATTAGCCGAGCTCAATTATCCAGCAGATTATTTAAATGAAGTTAGTTTTTTTATTGATTCAAACGAGAATATAAAGACACATTTTAGAGGCAGCAACTTTTATAGGCTACGTTAAGAGCTAGCTCGAAAACAAATAAAGTAAAATATATGGACAACAATGAGCAAAACCCAGAATATCAACTTTTATTAAACCGTCTTCAAGACCCGAATGTAAATAAATGGGAAAAATCAAAAATTAGGGCAAAACTAGGCATCTATTTAAAATTGGAAGAAGGGGATTTTGATAAACCTCATGATCACAATTACTCCACCTTTTTCTACGATTATATTAGCGACCATATTGGAAGGCTTAAAAAGAACGATGCCTCTTTTCAGTTTGATCATTTACCACAACCTATAAAAACTATCTACTACTTATGGGGCTTTTCTTCTGTATTTGAAAGTGATGGATTTAAAGATTATGCTGAAAGTGCATTAGACGAGTACGAAAAAAGGAATGGCTATTCGCTTCGTGATGATAAAACCAATATTTTAAACGGTCTTGAAATTTTAGGTTTAACAGAGGATAAAAAACTACTGGAAGATATCTGGAGCAAAACTGAAAACATTACTGATGATGAAATTACAAAATTGCAACAAAGGTTTTGGGACGCTGATTATAAAGCTGACTTTGAGGCACGTTTAACAAACTTTATCAAAGATCATCCTAAGGAATTATTAGAACTGCAAAACCTATAAAGCCGCATTTAATACTTTTAATTGATGTTGATAGCTTGTCGCATAGTAAGAAATTTTTAAACTTAAAACCACAGGTACATTAGTGAAAAAGCCATACATGCTCGTTTTAATTCTCACCTGCCTTTCTTTTTCATTTCAATCTTGTGAGGATAGATCAAAGCCGAAAGAGATCCAAGAAGCAAAAAAATCTGATGCTGCTACAAAGAAAGTAATACCCACAGACGAGATTGTGAATGAGTTTTACGATGCTATTTTTGATAAGGATAACCAAAAGGTTAGCCAGATGTTGGGAACTTCCTTTCCAGCTGATTATCTGCCAAAAAACAAAATTAGTCCGTTACAGGCTTTAATTTGGTCGTCTGACGATGCTGATTTAGCCAAACAATTGATAGAAGGTGGAGCGAATTTCAATAGCAAAGACAATCCTGCAGTATTGATTGCTTGTGAATATAAAAGACTAGAAACTCTGAAATATCTTATAGCAAAAGGGAGTGACATCAAACAAACCGAGGCCTTTAATAAAGCAGGATTCTATCAATTTTATGAAGGTGCAAAGGTACTGTTACTTAAAGGTGCTAATCAAGAAAAAGGCGATATAAGAGGAAAAATTTGGGTGTATGAACAAGCAGTAACCAAATCTGATTATGAAGTACTCAAAGCGCTTAAACTAACCAAAGAAGAGATCAACCAACACAGCTGCGATGGAGAAACAGCGCTGATTATTGCCGTAAAGCAAAACAACCCTAAAATGGTAGAATATCTAATTAAAAGAGGTGCCAACAAGAACAAACCTGAAACTTTTGATTGCGGAGACGATATCCACTATGGCAAAACACCAATCCAAATTGCGAAAGAACACAACTTTCGAGAAATTGCTGCGTTGATTGAATAAATCTACACCTATGAAAAATTTAAAAATAGCACTCTTCTTTCCTTCAATAATAATGCTGGTATCAATCGCTCAGGCGCAAACCATCCCCGACAACATTAAATCAGCATTTAAGGGCACCTGGGCGTACGAGCAATATGGACATACCAATACCATTGTCATCAAATTTGAGAAAGGAAAAAACTATGCTACCTTTTTAGATATTGGCACTGGCGAGGCTCCCACAGAAACTTTTCAAGCAAAGGTGAAAAAAAACCTACTTTTTATCCCAGCACAACACCATAAAAACGATGTAAATATCGAGATGGAGGTGATTAAAGGTAAGTTATATTTTAGGCAACAGTTGGTAATTTGGGATGCCGAAGGAAATGCTATCCCTACTAAAAGCAATTTTAAGACAGAGCAGATTTTTAAGCGAGTTAAGCCCTAATTATTTTGAAATTTAATGGATTCATCTTTCATTAGAAAATTATACATCCCGGTACAGCCTACTGTCAAATCTTATGGTAAGGTTAGCTATCAAGAGTTCTTGCCAGATCTACAATTACAACCTTTCATTTATTGTTATTGGCAGTTAAAAACAAACGAAAGACTAGCAGAGCCTTTCAATTATCGGGTGGTAGCTGATGGATGTATTGACATTTTCTTTGAACTAAACGAGCCTAGCGAAAATTTTGTGATGGGCTTCTGTAAGAAATATACCGAATTCCAACTAAATGAAGAATTTAACTATGTAGGCATTCGATTTCTTCCTACTATGTTCCCTCAATTATTTAAGGTAGATGCATCTAGTATCAGCAATAAAGCAGAACAACTGCATACTACACTACCTCAGGTAGCTTCATTTATCCAATCAAATTTCCACACTACTGTGGATATCAAATCTGTCATTAAATTATTGGATGTATTTCTTTTGGAGCAGCTTTCTGAGGCAGATTTCCAGAATGATTCCCGTCTTTACAATGCGATTTCAATCATCATGAAAAACTATGGTATTATTGATTTAGAAACTATTGATACAGGTGTTAGCCATAGGCAACTGCGTAGACTCTTTTATTTCTATATTGGCGATTCGATGAAGACTTTCAGCAAGGTGGTCCGTTTTCAAAACATATTAAGAGCTAAACCATCCACGCAAAGTTTACGAGCAAATAAACTATTCTTCGATGCTGGTTTCTTCGACCAAGCGCATTTCATTAAAGATTTTAAGCACTTTTATGGTGTAACACCAAGTAGGGCTTTTGGAAGATAATTATGTATAAAAAAACCATTAAGGAATTAAGATTAGTTAAGAATATATTTTAATTTTTCCTTAGCTTCTTAATGTTTAAAATATCTAATTAAGTCCGATTTTTACAATTTTTGCAAAGCCCGATTATCGAATTTTGTTTTCATGATGTCGTTAACAAAATATCTAATAGTAATCATGTTCGCCCTAACAAGCAACATGTACTGTCAAACTAAAAACGAAAAAACTATGAAACTAAATGCAGGTGTTGTTACCGAAAAACTAGCCGAAACCAAGAAGTTTTACACCGAGGTTTTAAACTTCGGTGTTACTTTCGAGAACGAGTTTTATTTATTACTTCATACTCCAAATAAAACTGCTGAAATCAGCTTTTTACTACCCAACCATCCTTCGCAGCAGTCCTTATTTCATGCGCCTTTTAATGGCCACGGAATGTATTTAACCATCGAGGTTGATGACGTTGATGCTTTATATCAAAATTTAAAAAAGAAAGGTGTAAACATTAAAATAGACTTAAGAAATGAACCTTGGGGCGATAGGCATTTTGCTATTCAAGACCCCAATGGAATTGGAATTGATTTGGTAAAATATGCTCCGTAATATAGTCTTTCCATTATCCAAATTTCGATATATTACCATTATAGTATTTAAATTATCTTTACATCTGTCTCATAAAAGTAATGAGATTAAAAAAAATGGAAGAAAAGAATAAATTCATTATCTACAATAATACTAATGGACAAGTTAAGGTTGATGTCTTTTTTAGAAAATGAAACAGTATGGCTTACTCAAAAGTATGGCGGAGCTTTTTGGTATAACAAATAAAACCATCAGTGAGCACTTGGGTAATATATATGGAACTAACGAATTGCAACGCGAATCAACTGTCCGGAATTTCCGGACAGTTCAACAAGAAGGTGAGCGATTGGTAAATAGAGACCTATATCGATTACTATAATAACGACGGAATAAAACTCAATTTAAACAGAATGAGCCCGATAAAATATCGGGCTCATCATTATCAATTTTAATTATTTAATTTATCTAACTTTTTGGGCGCAGTCTATAAGCTATCCTTTTTTTGCTTTTACTCCCTACTTCTACCAAATAACATTGATGCGTAGTATAATAAATTGGCCAATGCGCCTAAAGCAGCAACTACGTAAGTCATGGCGGCCCACCATAAGGCATCTTTAGCTTGTACGTTTTCTTCGGCTGTTTGCATTACCCCGCGGTTATTTTTTAACCACAATAGCGCTCTATTACTGGCATCAAACTCTACCGGCAGCGTAACAATACTGAAAAGCGTAATTACCGCCAACCCTACTACCCCAATACCTAAAACTATTGGATTGCCAGTAAAACCTATGAGTAGTACACCAATAAGTAATACCCATTGTAATAGGTTAGATGAAATGCTCACAATAGGTACCATATTAGAGCGAAATTGCAGCCAGCCATAGCTTTTTGCATGTTGTATCGCATGTCCACATTCGTGAGCGGCAACAGCAGCTGCAGCTACACTTCTTCCATAATATACGTCTGTACTTAAGTTTACGGTCATGTCACCCGGATTATAGTGATCCGTTAATTGACCTTCTGAGCTGAGTACTTTTACATTGTAAATTCCATTATCATGTAGCATCTTTTCTGCTACCTCCTTGCCCGAAAAGCCTGAGTTAAGCTGCATTTCGGCATATTTAGAGAACTTGTTTCTGAAACGCCACTGTACAAACATACTAAGCAGAAGTATCGGAACTATTAAAATCAAATATGTTTCCATTTTATTAATGTTTGTGTTATCCATTTCGCTAAATCAAAAAGTGTTCCCATATTTATATGAAATATTTTTTTTACAATTTTTAATGGAAACCCTTAACCTATCTTACTGGGAAAAAACTAGTTTCTATAATTCCGATGTAATCATTATAGGTAGTGGTATCGTGGGATTGAATGCAGCTATTACCATCAAAAAACAACAGCCTAATGTTAGCGTAACTATCTTGGAAAGGGGTTTCTTACCTGCTGGTGCAAGTACTAAAAATGCTGGTTTTGCCTGTTTCGGGAGTCTTTCCGAATTAATTGAGCAGGAAAAAAGTGGTACAATTGCACTTCAAGAACTTATTGGAAAACGTTGGAAAGGTTTACAAAAGTTACGTTCGTTGGTGGGAGATAGCAGACTAGATTTTCAAATTAATGGAGGTTTTGAGCTTTTTAAACCAACGCAATCTGCTCTGAGTGAAGAATGTGTATCAAAAATTGGGCATTTTAATGATATCATACAGGATATTACCAATGAGAAGACTGCTTTTAGCATCGCAAATTCTAGGATAGAAACTTTTGGCTTTGAAGGAATTGATTGCTTAATTGAGAATAAGTTAGAAGCACAGTTAAATCCTGGCCAAATGATTAAGGCACTTACCGAGCTTGCTATTTCTTTACGTGTAACCATTTTAAATAGCTGTACAGTTCATCGTTTTGAAGAAAGCGATACGTCTTTGTTGGTGTCTACTTCACAGGGTGAGTTTAAATGTAAAAAACTACTGTTCTGCACCAATGCTTTTGCGAGTCAACTTTTGCCGCAGTTAGATTTGAAACCTGGCCGTGGGCAAGTATTGATTACCAAACCTATCGAAAATTTGAAATTGAAAGGTACCTTCCATTACGATAAGGGCTATTACTATTTCAGAAATGTTGGCGATAGGGTTTTGCTCGGCGGTGGTAGAAACCTAGATTTTTTTACTGAAGAAACCCACCAATTTGGCGAAACACCTTTGGTACAAAATACGTTGATTCGCTTGTTAAAAGAAGTGATTTTACCTAATACAGCTTTTGAAATAGACCAAAAATGGAGTGGCATTATGGCTTTTGGTCCAGAACTATCTCCAATAATTAAGGAAGTAAGTACTAATGTATTTTGTGCGGTAAGATGCAATGGAATGGGCATTGCAATTGGTAGTCAAACTGTCGAAGAAGCTGGTGAAATGGTGTTGAAGAGTATTTAATTTCATATCAGCTTAATTCAAAGCCAATCGAATCTACTCAAAAACTACCGTCTTATTTCCAACCACAAAAACTCTATCATCAAATATCAATTCTAAAGCTTTGCTTAATACGGATTTTTCAATTTCCCTACCTGCAATAGCCATCTGCTTTGCTCCATAAGTATGGTTTACGTGTATAGTTTGTTGATTAATGATGGGTCCTTCATCTAAATCGTTGGTCACAAAATGTGCGGTAGCCCCAATAATTTTTACACCTCTTTTAAAAGCCTGCTGGTACGGACTGGCACCAATAAATGCGGGCAAAAACGAATGATGTATATTGATAATTTGATGTTTGTATCTAGCTACAAAATTAGGAGAAATGATACGCATGAATTTGGCCAATACAATATAATCCAGCTCGTATTGGTCTAATTTTTTAATAATTGCACTTTCAAAATCTTCTTTTGAAATATTTTCATGAGAAATATAATGAAACGGAACATCCAATTTCTCTGATAGCTCCTTTAGATTTTCATAATTACCAATAACACATTTAACTTCAGCACCTAGTGTTTTAAAATAGTTTCTTATCAGGATATCCGATAAACAATGAAATTCCTTAGTCACCAATACTGCGATACTTTTATCCGCTTTCGGCACTACTTCAATCAATGCATTTTGGGGCAATCTTTCCTGTAATTCTAGCTTCAGCACTTCTGTATTTTCAATACTATTGCTACAAGATATCCTCGCAAAAAAACGTTGCTCCTCTTCATCCACAAATTCACGCATTGCGATGATATTAAGCTGATGGCTTGCTAAAATTCTAGTGATATTTGCCACCAAACCTACTTCGTCCTTACATTGTATTAAAACTAAAAGCTTATTCATAAGCTAAATATAGTAATCAAACCTTAGCTCGTACATTAATTTCGTTATTTTGTATTCTTATTATCTTAAATAAACCACATAGATACATAGAGTTTTTAATAAACTATGTATCTATGTGGTAAATAAATTGAATATGGAAATTGCTATCGTTGTCTTATTATTTATCATCCTCGTTTTTCTAATAGTTTTAATCAGCAGAAACACAAATAAACCTACAGCACAAGAACTATTTTCTATAGATTTTTTAAAGGATGAAAACCAGAAATTGCAACAGCAGCTCACTCATTTAAGGGCCGACTACATCAATGAAAATAACCGTGCAACCAGAGCCGAAGAAAATTTAAAAGCACAACGAGAGATAGCTGCAAAGCAACAGCAAAATTTAGAAGAACTACAACATAAATTTACTTTAGAGTTTTCTAACATCGCCAATAAAATATTGGATGAAAAATCTGCAAAGTTTACTGCTCAAAACCAAACTAACCTAGATCAGATTCTTAATCCTTTAAAAGCCAATATCAAATCTTTTGAAGAAAAAGTAGACAAAGTTTACCAAACAGAAGCTGCTGAGCGTAGCCAATTGAAAGGGGTAATTTTTCAGTTGATGGACCAAAGTAAACAGATACAAACTGATGCCAATAATTTAACCAAAGCATTAAAAGGTGATAATAAAAAGCAAGGCAGCTGGGGAGAAATTATCTTGGAAAGAGTGTTAGAAACTTCAGGATTAGTTAAGGACAGAGAATACAGTATCCAGAAAAGCTTAAACAGCAGCGAGGGCGAACGTTTTCAACCAGATGTAGTCATAAATCTACCCGACGATAAAAATTTGATTATAGACGCTAAAATTTCGTTGTTAGCTTATGAACGAATGATCAGTGCAGAGCTAGAAGAAGAAAAAACGCACTACCTTAAACAACATCTGCTTTCTATTAAAAGTCATATCGATGGTTTATCTGCAAAAAACTATCAGCATTTATATGCCATTAACTCACCAGACTTTGTGCTTTTATTCATACCTATTGAGGCTTCATTTAGCGTAACTGTACAAGCTGATACTGAACTTTTCAATTATGCCTGGAATAAAAAAGTAGTTTTGGTTAGTCCTACTACTCTTTTAGCAACGTTACGCACTATCGCAAGTATTTGGAAAGTAGACAGGCAAAATAAAAATGTTTTTGAAATTGCCGAAGAGGCCGGTGCACTCTACGATAAATTTGTTGGTTTTTTAGAGGATATGCAAAAAATAGGCAAACACCTAGAGCAAACTCAAAAAGCCCACGACGATGCTTTTAAAAAACTACAATACGGCAGTGGAAATTTAATTGGTAAGGTAGAAAAAATCAAAAAATTAGGTGCCAAAACAAAAGCGAACAAACAGATAGATAGTAAGTTTTTGGAAGATGGAGAACTATAATTTTCTGATTAACGCTATCAGTTTTTCTTCTTGAGACTGTCTACTCAATTCATAAAGCTCATTATCAGTTCTTTTGATGATCACCGGTGTTCCGCTAAAATGACTGATCAAATTATTGTTTAAAACCTCTATTATTTCTGATTCCTTTTCACAAATAAAGCCAGCATCGTATTTTCTAATGCTTTCTTCCAAATCTCCATGATCGTTAATAGGCAATAAAATAGGTTTTTGAAACGCTAAATATTCATACTGTTTGGTGGTGATGATTTCCTGTCTTTCTCCATATTTGAGGTGCAGAAACATAGCTGCACTGTATAACTCGGCATAAACCTGTTCTATTGGCATTTTCTTACCAATATGTACATAAGGTTCTAAATTAAAATGCTTGATAGTTTCCTTTAATTTCAATGATTCTCCAGTGCCTACAAATCTAATCTGAAAATTCTGTGGCTGAATTGCATACTTATTGATAAACTTTCTTACTGCTTTAAAAAAAGTAGTATCTACCAATTGATCATTGTAAACAGAACCTAAATAAACTAGCTTAAAAGTATCGGTATAATGCTTTATTAAACTAAAATTTATCTTATTTGCATCGTAGCCATTTCTAATTACCTGTACAGAATCAGTATATTTTTCTGGAAATAACCTACGAATAGAATCAGAAATAGTGATGATTAAATCTGCGCTTTTTAAATTTCTGAGTTCTCTTCTTTTCAAGAAAAATCTTCTCAAAAAAGATAAAATTTTACTTTCTTCTATCAACTGATAACCAAAAACACCAGGATCTCTGTAATCTAATATCAACTTACAGCCAAACTCTTGTTTGAGGGAATAACCTAGATTATGAACAGTAATAGAAGGAAAAGAAGCGATGACAATATCATCTTTGGTAAGTGTGATATTGGTATTTTTTTTATACTTTTTAAATTCTCTACCTAAATCGAATATTTCTTTCCCGGTAAAAAAATAGTAAGTAATCAAAAGTAATTTAGCTAGACCTCGCCTTCCGCTATCTAATAAATCTTTATAAAAATGATGAAAGAAATTTGATGAATAATTGAGTGGTATTTCTACCAAATTTCCTTTAATTTTTATAGGTTCTTTAACCTTATTTCTGTCGCCGTACACAAAGTGCACTTCATAAGATTTAGATAGACTTTCTGATATACTCAATAGTCTATTAAATCCGGTCTGGAATGATTCCTTACCATGATAAGAAAATACAAAAATTCTCTTCAATATGTATTGGTTTTAGGTAGACAATATATTGAACGAGGATAAAGATATTAAATTATATATACGAAAGGCAACCATTAATTGATGAAACAGTAATTACTGCTTAAAAGCGTTCCAACCTTGGGCCTTTAATTCGTGTACTACATCAGATTTTGAAATCATTTTTACTCCTGAATTTTTATCAGTAATATGACCAATAATACTGATATCTACATCATTCTTAATTTTCTCGTAATCAGCTTGTTTAATAGTAAAAAGTAGTTCGTAATCTTCACCTCCGTTTAAAGCACAAATGGTAGGATCTAAACCTAGTTCTCTCGCTGTTTCGTAAGTAACCGGGTCTATAGGTAATTTATCTTCATAAATCGTACAACCTGTAGCGCTTTGAGTAGTTAAGTGTAAAATTTCGGAGGCTAAACCGTCAGAAACGTCAATCATTGAAGTAGGTTTTATTTTTAGCTGTGCTAATAAATCTACTACGTCTCTACGTCCCTCTGGTTTTAATTGACGCTCAATAATATAATCTTTTCCTTCTAAATCAGGTTGAATTTGAGGATTTTCCAAGAAAACTTGTTTCTCTCTTTCTAAGATTTGTAAGCCAACGTAGGCTCCACCCAAATCGCCAGAAACGCATAATAAATCAGTTTCTTGGGCTCCATTTCTGTAAGTTATATCTTCTTTAGCAGCATAACCAATACTGGTAATACTGATGATCAAACCTTGTTTACTTGATGAAGTATCTCCACCAATTAAATCAATATTAAACTTATTACAAGCTAGCTCAATACCTTTATAAATTTCTTCGATAGCTTCTAAAGGAAACTTGCTAGAAACGCCTAACGAAACTGTGATTTGAGTAGCTATACCATTCATAGCATAAATATCACTCAGGTTTACTTGTACTGCTTTATAGCCAAGGTGCATTAAAGGCACATAAGACAAATCGAAATGTACACCTTCTAACAATAAATCAGTTGAAATTAAAGCTTGTTTATCCTTAAAATCAAGTACTGCTGCATCATCTCCAACTCCTTTGATAGAGCTTTCGTGTCGTATTTGAAAGTTATTTGTTAAGTGTTTGATTAATCCAAATTCACCTAATTCTTCTAACGAAGTACGTTCCTTATTCTCGAACATTATCCTTTTCCTTTAATATCTGTTAAAATCCATTGTAACTCTCTTTCGTAGTTACTTATTCTATCTTTTAAGGTAGATTGCACCTCTACATCTGGAAAAACGCCTCTACCATATAAATCTTGCTGATAAATGGGAGCCATTCTATTTAATCCAAACCTTAAATCTAATTTACTATTCTTTAATGTAACTACTGGCATTCTACCAGCAGTACATTGATTGGCACCACCGCCAGTTTCCGTACCTACAAAAGTAGCACGATTAATCCCTTTTAGATTAGCGCTAATCAAAGAAGATGCTGAGAAACTAAATTCGTTAATCAACACATACACTTTGCCTTTGTAGTTATTTTTATGAGGTTTTTGCGGTTTATATCCCTTCATAAATGAGAAGAAATTTCCTTCATCATCTTCATATATATTACCATTATCATTAAATGCAGTGAGGTAATATCTCAATTTTTTTAAACCAGTTTGATATTTATCTGCACTAAAACCTCCATTATTAATCGGCTTTGCCAAATACACAAAATCTTTATCGGTTAAGTACGAAAATAACGCCAAACTAGCACTTAAAGTTCCACCAGGATTATTCCGGATGTCAATAACTAAGTTCTTACTTTTCGAAAGTGAAATACTATCAAAAGCCTGTTTATAAAACTGTTTAAAATTAGCAGTAGGTACGCTAAAACTTTTAATTTTTAAGTAGGCAATATCTTTCTCTTGATCTAAGAATTTAAAATCTAACTGATACTCGTTGTTAACTTTATTGCCTCTGTATTTTAACGTTTTCTTTATTTTTTTATCAGGTACTTTCGCAACAGTTTTAGCTGTATCTAACTTCTTTTTTGCTTCTGCATCCTTCTTTTTATCATAAAATGAAACAAAGGTGTTGATAACTGCACTGTCCGTTTTAAATTTGATGGCTACACTATCTTGCTCTGAAAAATAAATTTTATAGAGCTGCGCAAAATTTCTTTCAATACGTTTATTTCTTGATAATGAGTTATATCCATCGTAACTAAACCCTGTGGAAACAATGTTGAATATCTCTTTTGGCGCTAAACCATCAATTTCTAAAATCTCTGTTCCAGTCTTTATGTTTTTGTTTTTACTCTTATTGTTAATAACAATCAGTTTATCTTCGGAAACTGCATAAGTAAACTGATGGAGTGGATAAATCTTATTTTTTGTGGCTTCTCTTTCTTTTTTATCTTTTTGGATTACTGAAGGAAAACGTAACGCAGTATGACCACATCTGATAGCTGCTACCACCGGTGAAAGTTTTTGGTAAAATTGTCTAGTAGTAAGTGGTTCATTGATAGCATTTTTTAAACTATCGAACTTAAAGTCTAGTTGTTTTTTTGAAATATACCAATACAAACCAGGGTGTCCATCTTTTAAGATTTGATGGGTAAGATCTATGTCTTGTTTTAAAGTTTGAACGCTGTGCTTTTTCTCCGTAATGGCTAAATTATATTCCTTTACAGAAGAGCAGGCAGCTAACGAAACTGTAGTTATTAACAATAAGTTTTTAAGAAAAAACTGTTTAAACATACTATAAACCTAATTTAGCAGAAATTTCCAACATCCTTTCTATTGGTTTTCTAGCTTCTTCAATAATGTTTGCAGGTACTGTAACTTCCGGTAAACCATTTTTTATACACAAATACAATTTTTCTAAAGTATTTCTCTTCATGTACGGACAATCATTACAAGCACATGCATTGGTAGGAGGGGCCGGAATAAAAGTTTTATCTGGACAAGCCTTCTGCATTTGGTGAATAATTCCACTTTCTGTAGCTACAATAAACTCTTTAGCATCGCTATTGATGCTATATTTCAACAATCCCGTGGTAGAACCAATGTAATCAGCCATTTTTAACACCGCTTCTTCACATTCTGGATGCGCAATAAACTTAGCATTCGGGTGGCGTTCTTTTAGCTTGGTAATCTTCTCTCTCGAAAAAATCTCATGTACCATACAAGCACCATTCCATAAAACTAAGTCTCTACCTGTCTTTTTAGCAACCCAAGCTCCTAGGTTTTTATCAGGACCGAAGATAATTTTCTGATCTTTTGGTAAGCTTTCCACAATTTGTACGGCATTTGTTGATGTACAAACGATATCGCTCAAAGCTTTTAACTCAGCTGTACAATTCACGTAGGTAATCACCAAATGATCAGGATATTTTTCCTTAAATTTTTTAAACAAATGTGGTGGACAACTATCCGCCAACGAACATCCAGCTTTTAAATCGGGTAGTAAAACTTTTTTTTCTGGTGATAAAATCTTCGCTGTTTCGGCCATAAAATGCACTCCAGCAAATACAATTACATCAGCTTCAGTTTTTGCAGCTTCTTGAGATAAGCCTAAGCTATCGCCAATATAATCCGCAATATCTTGTATATCAGGTTCTTGATAATAATGTGCTAAAATAATTGCATTTTTTTCCTTTTTTAGCTTCTCTATTTCCGCAAATAAATCCAACGTTGGATCTATTTTTTCTTCTACGTAACCTTTTCTATTAAGTTCTTCTAAAATTTCCATTGACATGCTATTTAGCTCAAATGCTTTCAACGCTCTTCAGCGCCTTTTAATTTTTTTGTAAAGATACACAGCTTTAACCGCTCTCCACACTTCAATAAAATATAATTTAATTATTTAAATAGAATCTTATTCTTTATTAGTGTGTTGGTAATGGGGAAAAAATAAATTTAAAAAGTAGCTAAATATGAGTTATCCTATAGTTATCAACAATTATTATGATTTTTTAAACTAAACTTACGTTGATTTTCAATGTTATAGTTTTTGATCGATTAAATTATCAATATCAAAATGTGTATTGTTAAGAGTGTTGTTAAAAGTTGATAACCTAGACCAAGTTGCTTAAAAATTCTTTAAAAGATTGTGGCAAACTTGGGTTTTTACTTAGCTTTAAACAATCAAAAATAGTTGTTACGATAATTTATACATTCTATTCACAGGGTTATTAACGTTATCAACATAGTTGTTATAATTAGTTAAATTAATGAAAAAAGTCGATTTTTTAGTCATAGGATCGGGTATTGCTGGTCTTAGTTTTGCACTTAAAGCAGCTAAGTATGGTAAGGTTCTGATAGTTACCAAATCAAACGAAGACGAGTCTAACACTAAGTATGCCCAAGGTGGTGTAGCCGTAGTTGTGGATAAGTCTGATTCTTTTGAAAAACATATAGATGATACTTTGATTGCTGGTGACGGATTGTGTGATAAAGACATTGTAGAAATCGTAGTAAAAGAAGGCCCAGAGCGTATTCAAGAGATTATAGATTACGGAATTAACTTCGATAAAAATCCGGCTGGAGTTTTTGATTTAGCAAAGGAGGGTGGTCATTCTGAACACAGAGTGCTTCATTATAAGGATATTACGGGATACGAAATTGAAAGTGTTTTACTGAAACAGATTCATCAAAATGAAAATATTGAGATATTAACACACTATTTCTGTTTGGAGCTAATTACACAACATCACCTAGGGAAACATGTGGATAAAAGTAGTAAAGACATCAATTGCTACGGTATTTATGCATTTAACACAGAAATCAACCATGTGGAGAAGATTTTGGCTAATGTAACCGTATTGGCAAGTGGTGGAGCGGGGCATATTTATGCAAATACAACCAACCCAGTTATTGCTACAGGTGATGGAATGGCAATGGTTTATCGTGCAAAAGGAAAAGTGAGGAATATGGAGTTCATTCAGTTTCACCCTACGGCATTATATCATCCGGGAGAGTATCCTTCATTCCTTATTTCTGAGGCAGTTAGAGGATTTGGTGGCGTTTTGAGAAGAAGAAATGGTGAAGAATTTATGTACGAATACGATGAACGTGGTTCTTTAGCTCCTCGTGATATTGTAGCTCGTGCTATTGATAATGAAATGAAAAAATCGGGAGATGATTTCGTTTATTTAGATATCACCATGCGTAAGAAAGCTGATATTTTGACACATTTTCCTAACATTTATGCCAAGTGTTTATCCATTGGTATAGATATGACTAAGGATTATATTCCAGTAACGCCAGCTTGCCATTATATGTGTGGTGGTATTTTGGTAGATGAGTACGGGAAATCATCTATTAACAATTTATATGCTTGTGGCGAAGTTTCATCAACAGGTTTGCATGGTGCTAATCGTTTGGCTTCCAATTCTTTATTAGAAGCTACTGTATTTGCTCATCGTATTTTCTTATCCGCTATTGAGCGTTATCAACACAATATGATACCTGATGATATTCCAGAATGGGATGATAAAGGTGTAATTCAATCTAATGAAGATATTCTAGTTACACACAATTTGAGGGAAACCCAAAAAATAATGAGTGATTACGTGGGTATTGTACGCTCTGATTTTAGGTTAGATAGAGCTTTACGAAGACTTTATCTATTGTTTGAAGAAACAGAAGAATTCTATAAAAACAATAAGGTATCTGTAAAACTATGTGAATTGCGTAATGTAATTCAAGTGGCGTATATGGTAATCAAATCTGCAAAAGCTAGAAAAGAAAGTAGGGGATTGCACTATACCACGGATTACCCTCAACATGCTAAAGAATTAGTTGATACAATAATTTAGTTTTCAATTAACAGTTTCAGTCTAATATCTAATACTATATACTTAATTCAATGCCAGTAATTTTACCAGTAAAGGGAGTGAATCCGCAATTTGGAAGTGATTGTTTTTTAGCACCTAATGCTACCATAGTGGGTGATGTTAAAGTAGGAAAAAACTGTTCAATTTGGTTTAATGCCGTGGTGAGGGGAGATGTGAATAGTATCACCATTGGTAACGAAAGTAATATACAAGATGGTGCAGTAATACATGCTACCTATTTAAAAGCAGCTACTATTATTGGAAATAGAGTTAATGTTGGACATAATGCTATTGTGCATGGTTGTACCGTAAAAAATAATGTTTTAATAGGTATGGGAGCCATTGTAATGGATAATGTGCTTGTAGATGAGTACTGTATTATTGCTGCAGGCTCGGTGGTACTAGAAAATACGATCTGCGAGAGTGGTTACATCTACGCAGGCACTCCGGCAAAAAAAATAAAGCCCATTACTGATGAGCAAAGGGCTTTATTAAACAAATTACCTGATAATTATATCATGTATGCTGATTGGTTTAAGTAACTAATTTCTAATTGGCGAACCTCCAAATCCTGTTGGCTGGTTATTATTTGAAGGAGCTGGCCTAGGTGTATTACTAGTTGCCGGCTTTTCTTTTGGCTTAGGTATGGGTAAAGGCGCCACTAATGGAATGGTGATAGTTTCATTTCTATCCCAATTTGCTCTGATAGACAGCTCTTTAGTATAGTTCCAAATCTTTTCCGGCTGGATTCCCAATTTTAGATTACCAGTGTCCCAAATACCATTTTTATTTTCATCGTAAACAATTCTTCCAAAGTAAATTCCCTGCTTATAGTTACTTAATTTTACTAAAGATTTATTGGCTATCGGATAGCTAGCGATAATATGATTATCCTTATTTACAATTTCTAGGATATATCGTTTAGCTGTATCTGGAGTTTCTACAGTTAGTATCAATGATCCATATTCATTAGCATCAGCTAGGGTAAAAGTCTTTTTTAACTCTTTATTTTTAGCATCAAAAATAGCATTTATGGCATTTTCTCTAATTAATAATATGTATTCTTCCTTGGCTCGCCACTTATATTTTACATGATATTTTAACTGATTAATACTATCTTTTACCAAAGTAAACTTTCTAGGTATACTATCTTCAAGTAATAAAATCTTACTCTCATCAATATTTTTTATAGGAAAATTGAAAGTAATGCTCAAGTCTTTAAAAGGATTTAGCGTACCTCCTTCTAAGTTATCAACTATATTAATTACCCTGGTATAAGTGTCTCTTTTCGACCTGCTGAACTTTACTGTATCCAATATTTTTCCATCATCTTTAACTGCTATTTTAACCGAATCAAAAGATAAATCTCCTAACCATAAATTTGCAGAATCTTTGGTTTTATTGAATTGAAAGATCTTTCCTTGATCTACAGAAGGAGGGAAGAGTACTGTTAAATCTGGCGTATTTAGCTTTTTATTAAAACTTAATGAAATACTTCCGTCAGCATTTAGTTTTCTATCGGTAACTTTAAAATCTGAAGCTATTTCTTTAAATACATTTAATCTTACGCTATCGATGTTTTTTTCTAAAAGAAATGGTTCCTTAACAAATCCAATTTCGTCACTAATTTGTTGATAGATCCTATCGCCACCTTTTTCTTTTAAAGCATAGATTCTGTAAGTATCCTTTTTAAGATTATTCAATTTGAAGTTTCCACTACTATCTGTTAGCGTAAATATTGGAGCACGTTTTTTTCCAAACAAACTATCTCTAGATAAAGGAAGAATAAATACAGTACTTTCTAGTTCAGCTTCTCCAGTTAATGCATTGGTCACAGTTCCGCTGATACTTAAAGAATCTAAGGTAGGACCTGTAGAAAAAGCATAGCTGAAATTCTTAAGTTCGTTACCTTCATTTAAGTCTACAATAGATTTACCAAAATTTAAAGTATACGTGGTATTTTTTTCCAAAGTATCTGGTAAACTGATTTCCAATCTTTTTTGTTTGATCTTCAATTCGGGAATAGTTTCCAATTCTGGAGAAATGGAAAATTCTTTAAACTGGTTATTCAATTTTACATATTCGTCAAATTCTATGATGATTTTTTGTGCCTTGAAATTTCTAGTCAAATTTTCAGGAGTCATCTTTAAAATTTTCGGTGGGGTAGTATCTCTTGGTCCACCTTCTGGATTTTTCATTGCGGCGCAGCCATAAATGAAACATGCTACTAGAATTATGTAGAAAAAATTAATCGAAAAATGGTGTTTTTTGTTTTTCAGCATTTTTAATCGTTTTAATCGATTTTTACCTTTTTTGGAACTGTAATATTAAAATTTTGAGTTATGCTTTTATAACGCTTTATTTTAACTAGTTATTTTTTATTAATAAATTATTGATTTTCAGTTATTTAGCTATGTGAACCATTAAAACAGAGATATCTGAAGGAGAAACGCCAGAAATTCTAGAAGCTTGCCCTAAAGTTCGTGGTTTTATCTTCAATAATTTTTCTCGAGCTTCTTTTGATAAAGATACTAATGTATTATAATCGAAATCTGGATTGATAGCTTTGTCTTCCATCTTCTGCATTTTATTTACAATCTCTTGTTCTTTTTCAAAATAGGCTTCGTACTTAATCTTGATTTCCGCCTGTTCTACAGTTTCTATTTCGAAGGTATTAAGTAAATTATTAAAAGGTTCACTGACTTTTCTGATGTCGCTAATGTTTACTTGAGGTCTAGTTAATACACTGAATAATTTTACATTTTGAGTTAAAGGCGATGTACCCAGCTCTTCCATTAGTACATTAGCTTCTGACATTTCTATTCCTTGCTTTTTAGTGAAAGCTACAATATCATCAGAATCTTTTACCTTTTGTTTTACGATTGCTAGACGTTCATCATTAACCAAACCTAAATCATGAGCAATAGGAGTGAGGCGAATATCAGCATTATCTTGTCTTAGTAATAAACGATGCTCTGCTCTAGACGTAAACATTCTATAGGGTTCTTCTGTACCTTTTGTTACCAAGTCATCTATCAAAACACCTATATATGATTCTGAACGCTTCATAATAAGTTCATGTTTGTCATAAACCTTCTGGTGTGCATTGATTCCTGCTATAAAACCTTGACTAGCAGCTTCTTCATAACCAGTTGTGCCATTAATTTGTCCTGCAAAAAATAAATTGCTTATTAATTTAGTCTCTAAGGTTAATGAGAGCTGTGTAGGCGGAAAGTAGTCATATTCTATAGCATAACCTGGTCTAAACATCTTCGCATTTTCAAAACCAGGTATTTGAGTTAACGCTTTATATTGTACATCTTCTGGCAAAGAGGTAGAAAATCCATTAACATAAATCTCACAAGTATGCCAGCCTTCTGGTTCCACAAAAATTTGATGACGTTCACGTTCTGCAAATCTGTTGATTTTGTCTTCAATTGATGGACAGTAACGAGGACCTAAACCTTTGATTCTACCAGTAAACATCGGAGATTTTTCGAAGCCTTCTTTCAAAGTTTCATGTACTTTATCGTTGGTATAGGTAATCCAGCAGCAACGTTGATCTGTTGGAAGTGCTACATTAGTGTACGAAAATCTACCTCTTTCTTCATCTCCCCATTGCTCTTCCATTAAGCTATAATTTAACGAACGACCGTCAATTCTAGGAGGGGTACCCGTTTTCATTCTTCCAGCTTCGAAGCCTAATTCTACCAATTGTTCTGTTAAACCAGTAGCAGATTTTTCTCCGGTTCTGCCGCCACCCATTTTTTTCTCACCGATATGAATGATTCCATTTAGGAAAGTACCGTTGGTAAGTACTACGGATTTGCCTTTAATCTCTACACCTAAATTAGTTTTTACACCAACAACAGTGTTGTTTTTTATCAAAAGTGAACTCACCATTTCTTGCCAAAAGTCTACATTTGGTAAACTTTCTAGGGTTAGTCTCCATTCTTCTGCAAATCTTTTTCTATCATTTTGGGTACGTGGACTCCACATTGCTGGACCTTTAGATTTGTTCAGCATCCTGAATTGGATAGTTGTTTTATCTGCGATGATACCAGAGTAACCACCCATAGCATCAATTTCTCTAACTATTTGTCCTTTGGCTACGCCACCCATAGCTGGGTTACAACTCATTTGGGCAATAGTCTCCATGTTCATGGTAATTAATAGCACCGATGAACCTAAATTTGCAGCAGCAGCAGCAGCTTCACAACCGGCATGACCTGCTCCAACTACAATTACGTCGTATTCTTTAAACATATTTCTAATTATGTTTCACGTGAAACATTGTTTTGTTTATATTTTTCTTTCGTGTTTCACGTGAAACATGAAAAGAATTTATATTATTTTTCAGACAATTCCATCCAACGCATCATATCTGTTTCAATAGTTTTATTGATTTTTTCTATTGTTTCTGATATTTCTTGAATTTTGATATAGTCTGAAGGATTAGTATTATTTAAATCTTGCGATAAATTTTTAACCTTCGCTTCGTTTTCTGCTAAAGCTTCTTCCAAGTTTTTAAACTCTTGTTGTTCTTTGAAAGTTAATTTACTAACGCTTGAAGTATTTGTATATTTTTGTTCGTCTGCTTTTTGCTTTTTAACAGCAGCTTCTTTTTCTTGTTCTAAGCTGTTACGATGTTCTGAATAGTTTCCGTTGAATATTTTTACACTACCATTGCCTTCCATGATAAATAGCTGGTCGCTCATTTTGTCTAACAAGTATCTATCGTGAGAAACCAATATTAGTATACCTGGAAAGTTTTCTAAGAATTCTTCTAATACATTTAGCGTATCAATATCTAAATCGTTTGTAGGTTCATCTAGAATTAAAAAGTTTGGATTTTGCATCAGAACTTTCATTAGATGTAAACGCTTCTTTTCTCCACCACTTAATTTTTCTACAAAGCCATGCTGTTTCTTTGGTGGAAATAAAAATAGTGTAAGTAGGGCAGAAGCTGAAATGGTTTGTCCATCCGCCATTTTAATATATTCTGCATCTGCTTTGACGATATCAATTACTCGTTCTTTTCCGCTGAAACTTAATCCGCCTTGTTTGTAATAGCCATATTGAGTAGTATCTCCAATGTCTACCTTACCATTGTCTGGATTTAAATTTCCAGTAATAATATTTAATAGTGTTGATTTTCCAGTGCCATTTTTACCAGCTAAGCCAATTCTATCACCTTTTTTGAAAACATAACTGAAGTCTTCGATAATTGTTTTATCATTAAAACTTTGGTTAATGTTTTCTAGTTCCAGAATTTTATTTCCTTGACGGGCCATTTTAACATTAAGCGTAACTTTTTGATGGTCTACTCGCTGTTTAGTTTTTTCCTCTAAATCATAAAATGAGTCGATTCTAGATTGAGATTTAGTAGTACGGGCAGCCGGCATTCTACGCATCCATTCCAATTCTTTCTTTAAAAGATTTTTATTTTTCTGAAATGTAGCATCATCTTGAGCTTCTCTTTCTGATTTCTTTTCTAGAAAATAAGCATAGTTACCATTGTAAGTGAAAGTCTTCCCTCTCTCTAATTCTACAATGGTATTGCAAACATTGTCTAGAAAATATCTATCGTGGGTTACTAATAATAAAGTTTTAGCGCCTGAAGTAAGAATTTTTTCTAACCATTCAATCGTATCGATATCCAAATGGTTGGTTGGCTCATCTAATACATAAATTTCAGGGTCTTCAATTAGAAGTTTAGCTAAAGCAAGCCTTTTGCGCTGACCACCAGATAAAGTATCTATTTTTTGTTGCAGTTGGTTAATGCCCATTCTGCTCAAAATAGTTTTTATTTGATGTTCATATTCCCATGCATTGTGCTCGCTTAATTCTTCATATAATCTGTTGAGCTTCTTTTCATCAGGATGTTCTTCCTCAATTAATTCTTCATATTCTTTTATCAACTGTTGTTGCTTGTTTTCTGAAGAGAAAATAAAGTCGCTGATAGATGAATTATCTGGGAAAGATGGTTCTTGATCCAGGAATCCAATCTCGGTAGATTTATTTTTTACAATCTTTCCTTCTAGCGGAGCGAAGCGCTCTGCAAGTAATTTCATTAGCGTGCTTTTACCAGCGCCATTAACGCCAACCAGCGCAACACGCTGTCCAGCATTAATTCCTAATGTTAAATTTTTAAATAGCCATTCGTCGTGGTAGGCGTGGCCGAGCCCTTCTGCTGCAATTAATGTACTCAAGATGCTTTGAAACGATTTATATAAACTAAACCATTCCGATTATCGGAATAGCTTCATCACCCTTTAAACAATTATTTATATGGTGAAAATTCGCAGCAAAAGTACGGAATAATAACTGCTTAATGCTTTGTAGCTAACAGATTAGTTGTTAAACCAAAAAATATTACGAAAGTGTGTTACGGATGTAGCGAAGTTTAATCTAATTAATTCAAATTGAAATTGTCGTTTCTGATGTTCATTACGTTAGATGCGGCAAGAATTGACACGATTAAAGCTCCAATAATGATGGCAATAAGTAGTTGTAAAGTGGAATATAGATTGGTGCCTCTTACAATTTTTTGAGATTCTTCCTTTAATTGTTCCCCAACTACGGTTTGGACTTTTGTAAGTTGAGAAAGAGTATTAGAAATATCTAAAAAAGATTGTTCGGCATTGCTGTCGTATAACTTTCTAAGCGCTGTTTTTTCTAAGGTATTTGCATTTAATAAGATGTTTTTTTCCAGAACTTTATTTTCTAATAACTTAACTTTTAATTCAGTTAAATGATTTTTTTCATTCTTTACTAAAAATGTCTTTTCGTACTTAGCTAATAACGTATCAATATGTTTGTCGTACGTTTTAAGTTTGTTGTTTAATTGCTGAGCAGAAAGTTTATTTTGATCGCTATAAACGAATGTTTCTAGAAGGAAGCGCTTTGCGTAAAGCTTCTCGGAAATGTAGAAAATATCAGTTGCCGGAACGAGCCTGTCGTTATACAAAGAAGAAAATGCCTTTTCCATGTTTTTAATACTTCTGTCTTCGAGTAAACGAATCAAAATGGTACAAGCCATAATTAAGAACAGCAAAACCGCAATCTTGGTCTTTTGCTTAAGGGAGTAAGCGAATTTCATCTATCTGTTTTATTAATATTTTGTTTATTTTCTCATTTTGTATTAATGAGCTCGTAAACTCGGTTTTATTTTTCAAAGTTGATAAGCACTCTCCCGATATTTTCGGGATCGGTTTCATATTTGGTTGTTATAAATTCACAAGATAACTAAATTTTTGTAAAGGGTAGGGTTTATGTTGAACTTGCTCAATTGATTTTTGGTAGCTCAAATTAGGCTGCGCAAGAAAACTTAAATACGAGAACTGGTTTACATTATTTAAACCCGATTAAAGCGAGCACAAAATGAAGCGCTATCAGCGCAAATGGAGTAAAGCGGAAAGCGGGACTATCGGGACCCTTATTGTAGTGATATTGCTTTTCTAAAATATATTTTTCGAAATCAATAGAAATAAAAAAAGCGGGCATCCACCCGCTTGTTAACTAAAACTAAACTAAATTTATATGTGAATATGAATTTTAAAAAATGGTTAAAACATCGTTAGTAGGTAGCTCGTTGCTTGCAACTTGCTTTTGGGCTACTGCAGTGTTTTTAGATTGGATACTACTATTTTCGGCAGTAAATTTATCCATATTGATAGCTGCCAAATTGTTAATTGATGCGTTATATTCACCAGTATTACCGCTTAAAGTTAAACTAGATTTTCCGTTTACGTTTGCGAATAAATCAACAGTGTTTGTGTTTAAAATTGCTTTAGATTGGTCTTTCAAATTAATGGTTAAACTAAGTGCGCTAAATTTTCCGCTAGTTTTTACTATTGCACTGTCGCTAACTGTAATTTCGTTTAATTGATTGGCGTAAACCACAACCGTTAAGGTTTCTTTATTGAACGAGCTAATTCTTAACTCGCCATTTTTCTCTTGTACTAAAGCATTTTTTGCATAGTAGTTATCGTAAACTTGTACACTTTGATTTTGGCTTTGAACCAAGATTACTTCAACGTTACCAGCAACGTTTAATTTGTTGAACTTTTTAACTTCGCCTACTACAGTTACTTTTTTTGTTGCTGAAGCGTTTACAAAAGCTGGAGCACTTGTACTGATAGCTACTGTTAAGATGGCTGCGAATAGATTTTTAATAGAAGTTTTCATATCGTTATTTATTTAAATATTTTTCTGTTTTTTAATTGGTTACATCTATAAGACTGTATCATTTGGAAAACGTTGCAGCAGATGTTGAAGGTTTATACCAGCGAGAGTTTTGCTTCGACCAACGCTTGTAATTTTTCGACGAACGGTCGCGTATTTTTGAGTGGAATGTCAACAAATTAAGTTTGATGAATTTAGGTAGCTTAATTTCGCATGTATCATTAAATATTAATTGAAACATTAAGGAGTTAAGGTTAATTAAGGATTTTACTTCGCTTTTTTAATTCATTATTGATTAAAGTTTTTGGCTGGAGAACTTCTCGAGATGAAATAAAAATTGCTTAGCCGCATTGAATTTGGCTCCAAGAGGCTAACTTTGCTCTTATCTGGAATAAAACTTAATAAATACAATGAAGATATTAGCTACCGTGCTTACTGCATTTATATTGGTGGGCAGTCATCCCGATAGGGTAGAAAGGCCAGCAAAGGCACATTTATATGTTTCTAACTACGAAAATATTTTAGGAACATCGCTAGAATTTAAAATGATGAGCACATCTGAAGCTGAAGTGAATAAGGCGGAGCAGGCGGCATTGAAGGAAATCAAAAGGCTTTCGAATATTTTTAGTGCTTATGATGTTAACAGCGAATTCAGCCAATGGATGAAGCAGGATTTGAATAAGCCAATAAGGGTTTCGAAGGAACTTTTTGAAATGTTGAGCTTGTTCGATGCTTGGAAGCAAAAAACAAATGGAGCTTTAGATGCTTCGGCTGTTGTGGCTTCGCAGCTATGGCGTGATGCAGCTGCTAAAAATGAGTTGCCTACTAAATTGGCGTTGAAAAATGCAGTTGCTACAATCCAAAAGAAGCATTATTTGCTAAATAGTGCAGACTTAACAGTTACCAGATTAGATCATGTGCCTTTGGTAATGAATTCTTTTGCGAAAAGTTACATCATTAACAAAGCTACTGAAGCTGCTTTTGCTGCTGCGCAGGTAAACAATGTGGTGGTAAATATTGGAGGAGATTTAGTTACAAAAGGAAATGAGAGGGATTTGGTTTATGTGACGAATCCTATAGAAAATGCAGATAATGATGCTCCGTTAGCGAAATTACGTGTAAGAAATAAAGCGGTTGCTACTAGCGGAAATTACCGCAGGGGTGTACAAGTGGGAAAAAATTGGTACTCGCACATTGTTGACCCAAGATCCGCAATGCCTGTAGATGGAATCATCAGTGCTACTGTAATTGCAGACAATGCAGTTGATGCTGGTGCCTTGGCTACGGCTTTCAACGTATTGACTTTAGCAGAAAGCAAAGCGCTGGCAGAGAAAGTAGCAGGAGTGGAGTATATTATCGTAACTAAAAGCGGAAAAATAGTAAACAGCAGCGGCTGGAATAAGTATGTTATAGCAGAAGAAAAACCAGTTGAGAAAACTGAAATCGCGGTAAACTCCGCTTTTGAAAAAGTTTGGGACCCGAAATTTGAGTTGGCTGTCAGCTTTCAATTTAATGCAATAGAAGACAATAGCCACCGTCCGTTTGCGGCTATTTGGGTAGAAAACGACAAACGAGAATCGGTTAGAAATTTAGCTTTATGGTACAATAAACCAAAGTGGATTCCAGATTTGAGGAATTGGTACCGTATTAATGGAGAGCGCTTCAATGCAGATAAAAATAATTATGCCTCGGTAACTGGTGCTACCAGAAATCCTGGAAAGTACACCGTAAAGTGGGATGGTAAAGACGACAGCGGAAAATATGTACCACAAGGCAAGTATACCATCATCATAGAAACAGCAAAAGAGCACGGTACAGACGAAATTTTGCGCCAGCCGTTGCAATTGTTGAAAGCTCCGGTAAAAGTGACTCACAACGGAAATTTGGAGATTTCTAACGTAAGTTTTGAGTTTGCAAAGAAGAAATAGATAACATTGGCAACGAAAACTAAAAAATCCGGCGGAGCAAGGAAAGAAGTAGCTAAACTTTCTAGGTGGCTACACATTTACCTTTCGATGGTGAGCTTTGCTATTGTCTTGTTCTTTTCCTTTACAGGATTGACCTTAAATCATCCCAATTGGTTGGGCGGCGATAAGCAGATTGAAGAAAAATACAAAGGAAAGTTAAATGTAATTTGGGTAAATCAACCTGATACAAACAAAATTGCGAAGCTAGAAATTGTAGAATTTTTAAGGGAGAAATACAAAGTAAAAGGTGCAGTTAGCGAGTTTAGAATTGAGGATTATGATGTAACGGTTACGTTTAAAGGTCCGGCATATTCTTGCGATGCTTTTATTGACCGAGAAAGCGGAACCTACGAAATTACAGAAATCAAAATGGGTGTAATTGCGCTTTGGAACGATTTACACAAAGGTCGCGATTCGGGAAAAGGGTGGAGTTGGTTAATCGACGTTTCTGCTGTATTTCTAATCTTGGTTTCCTTAACGGGATTAATTTTACTGCTGTTTATCAAGAAGAAGCGAATAGCAGGATTCGTAACTGCAGTTTTAGGGTTGATGATTAGCTACTTGATTTATTTGATTTTTGTGCCTTAAAATTTTAAGCTTTTTGTGAGACTTAAGAAGTTTTCGAAACTTCATAAGTCTTGATCATAACAACTAAATCATTTTCTGAAGCTCAATTTCGAGACGGTCAAAGTTCTCTTCATTTTTATCTACCACATAAGGCTTCAGTTTGTTACACTCTTCTGCTGTGTTAAAAAGCATTTTGAAAACGAGCTTTGTTTCATCTTCTGATAATTCTTCAAAAGTGGCTAATACTTGAAAAAGTGGTTTGGAAAATCTTTTCCAAGCTATAAGCGAAGGTTCTTCAATTTTAAGGAACTCGCATTCGTTAGCATAATTTCCTTTGTCTGGTCCATGCATTACAAAACTCCATTTTCCACCAACCCTAAAATCGAACTCGTTAAAAGTATTTGTAAACCCGTTTGGTCCCCACCAATTTTTAAGGTGATTAGCATCTGACCAAGCTCGGAAAACAATTGTTCTCTTGAAATTAAAAACTCTCGAACTTACAATTTCGCTTTCGGGTGTTGTGGTGATGATTTCTGTAGCCATTTTGCATTCGTTTAATGTTTGGTTATCACTAAAATAAAGATTTTGTTATAAGAAAGGATAGGAAGGTAGTCTTAGGCTTAAGTTTTCAACTACATTAACTTCTTGATGCCAAATAGAAATCTTCCTTGGCGGTCATTTCCGTTTTTGCTTTTTTGCTTTTGTCTTTATAGCCCAATAAATGCAGGGTACCATGAATCATGATGCGGCATAGTTCATTATGTGTAGTTGCGTTATTTTGCTTAGCGTTATCCTTCACTCTATCAATGCTGATAAAAATATCTCCCAGAATCGTTTTAAGCTCCTCAGAGTTGTCAAAAGTGATTACATCGGTATAATAGTCATGTTGAAGGAAATCTTGGTTTACACGCAATAAATATTCGTCGGAGCAAAAAATAAAGTTCAGCTCTGCTAATTGATAGCCTTCTGAGACAATAGTTTCTTGTAACCATTTTTTAATGGCTGTTTTTCCTTTTAATGTATAGCTGATGTCTTCTGTGAAGAAATTGATTTTTGGCATGACGATATTTGAAAAAGCAAAGTTAAAAAAGAATTAACCACGAAGGCACAAAGATCACTAAGACTCTTATGATTGACAATTTCATGATTATAAAAAAAGGTGCTTGGCGTACTTGGTTTCTTTGTGGTTAAATTTACACGATTAGACTACTTTTTCGTCGAATTTAACAGCCTAAAATACTCTGCTACTTTATTCTTGTAGTAGTAATTCAAGTTTGGTGGCAATTTTTGAATCAGCTCACTTTCACTCTGCATGCTCTTATTAAATTTCTCTAGCATTTGTTTGTAAGAAGGAGGAAACTGTTTTGCCGCATTGCTTTCACGTTTTTCGTCTTGTTCCTGTTCTCGTTGTGCCTTTTCTGCATCCAACAATTTCACCATTAAGTTTTTCTGACGGTTAATCGTTTCCTGATTGATTCGCTTATTTACCAAGTCCAATTCAGATTGTTTCATTTCTTGCACAGCCTGATTCAAATTACCTAGTGAGCCTTTGCCATCTTTATTGTCTTCCTTGTTTATTTTCTCCAAAGCTTCTCTAATCATTTGCTGCTGCTGCGCCATTTTAGCAAATTCCTGACTCATTTGTCCTTTTGGAACTGTGCCCATATTGCCCTCACGTTCCATTTTCTCTTTGGCTTGTTGCATGTTTTTGTTCAGCTGCTCTTGCATTTGTTGTAATTGCTGCATGCTTTGTTTTTGCTTGCCTTTGCCGCCTTTGGCATTTTTCATGGCATTTTGCAACTGCTCTAAAGCCTCGTTCAACATCAGCGCCAAGTTATTTAACGAAGTCATGGCAAACTGCTGCGAACGGTTGGCTTCGCCAGTTCTTCTATCGCCCAAAAAATCTATCGCTTTTCCAATATTGAAGTTGATTTTCTCTACTTCTGTATTTACAGTACTTTCAATTTGGGGAACGCGTTTGCTCAATGAAAACAAGCTATCGGCAATAGTTCTCATGTTGTCACGAATCATGTTCTGCTTTTGCGCCTGCGAAACATAGGCAGGGTCGGTCGGTCCCATTTTACGAAGCGACATCATTACTTTTTCCTGTTCAAAAGAAGTGCTCAATAAGTTTTCTAACAACTTGCGAAGTTCTTGCGCATTTACTTTATTTTCTTCTTCAGAACCAGCTTGTTGTTGCTCTTGCATTTGCTGCGCTAATTGCTGCATCTGCTCGCTGGCTTGCTGTTGTTTTTCTGAAGCTTTCTGTTTGTTATTTTGGTTCAGCTGCTCCTTACTTTCCTGCTGGTTTTTTTCTATTTGATTGGTTTCCTTTTCGGGATTTTTATAATCGTTTGGTCTCTCTAATGCCTGATTTTTTTTGTCCAAATCCTGCAGCTCTTTCTTCAAATCCTTGAAATCTTTGTTAAGCTGGTCTTGCTTCTCTTTCAAATCTTGCTGTGACGAATTTTTGTCCTTACTTTGATTTGATAAGTCTTTCTGCTCTTTGGCCATTTCATTTAGCCGGTCGATTTTATTTTGCAGATTTTGCTCAAATTCCAGCTGCTTGTAGAGTTCCAAAATACGGTCTAGCTCATTCTTTACAGATTTGTTGTCCATTTGCATTTTCGAGAGCTCTTCTCTGGTTTGGTCTTTCCTGTTTTGGTCCATCAACTGCTGTAACTTTTGTAAAAGTTCCTTCGTTTTTTCATCCAAAACATTGTTGAAGAGGTCGTCTATTTTCTTCTGCTTTTCTTTTAGCTCTTCTGTTAATTGTCCATTTTCCTGCTTATCGAAATTATTTTTTTCGTTCAGCTCCTTGATATCCTTAACCGCTTGGTCTAACTGTTTTTGTTTATCTAATAATTGCTCAATCTGCTTTTTATCTTCAAAGTTGAGCTGTTTTTTATCCAGTAAGCTTTCGCTCAGTTTTTTGCTGTCTTTTTCAATGCTATTGGCCAACTTAATGGTTTGTTCCATTTTCTGTTTCAACGATTGACTGCCTTCCGCCAATTTTTCCGCAATCTGCTGCTGTGTTGGCGCTTGGTAGGTTTTTATTTCTGAGCGAGTAACTTTGGCTCCGTTTACACCATCATTATCTGCCACCTCAAAAAAGTAATCAATGGTTTGGCCAGATTTGGTAGCAACCTCGTTCAAATTCCAGAGGTAGAAAAAATTATTTTCCGTTTGTTGGTTCTTAATCGCAATGGCTTTTGTTCCTTGTGCAACAACCTTGTTTTTCTCTTTAATTTGATACCTAAACTTTAGGGATGAAAACCCATAATCATCGTTAACTACACCCGTAAAATACAAAGCTTTACTACTTAAGCTATCTGGAGTTTCTGTTACAGCAATGCTAGGAAATTGATCCTTAATTACGGTTAATTGATGACTTAACGAATCGCGTAAGCTAACAAACTGATTTTTTGGAACGATTTGGTAGTTGCCATTTTGCTTGATTACCGCACTAAAATTGGCGCTATTGTCAACCACATTAATTTGATGAACTTTCTGTTGTAAAATGAAACTGATTTGTTCAGCGTTTTCCGTCTTTAATTTCCAGTTTACTTTTGTTCCTTCGGGGATAAGCAAATCGCCAACATTTGGTGCTTCTTCAGCTTTTCTGTTCAAATATGCTGGATAAACCAACTTTGCACTTAAATTTAATAAAGAAGGTCGAGGTTTTACGCTGATGATATGGCTTGCAGAATTAAAACCGCCGCCGCTAAAGCGGATAGATTTATCTTTTTGAACGTTCTTAAAGGTATAGCTAAAATGACTGATATCTTCCTTTTCCAGTTTGTAACTATTCACGCCATCTTCCAAGTAAATATCCTGCGGAAATTCATTACCAGTCAGTTTTACTTTGAGGGTCAAATCATCGCCCTGCGTAATATTCAAATGCTTGTTTTGAACTACAAATTCGAAAGGCGCTTTGGGCAAAACTTCTTCATTATAGCGAATGAAACTGCTGGTGCCTTCCTTCAAAATAGCAGGAGCAATAATTCCAATAGCTAAAATGATGAAAAGTGGCAGCGCAATGTATTTGATGTGCTTTTTATTATCGCCCAAATTAATTGCAGTAGCAAACGGAATAGGTTGTAGTTCGTTTATTTTTTGGTCGATTCCGGCTAAAATTAGCGCACTGTTTTGAGGTGAATGATCAGCCAGTTCCTTTAGCTGTAAAGTATTCAATAACCTATCCTTAACATTAAAGAAATGGTTTCCTATTAAATTTGCAGCCTCTTCTAAGCTTAAATTTTTACTTAGTTTGAAATAAGAAAGCGCTGGTTTTACAATCCAGAAGAGGATGGCAATTAAGGAAACGGCGAGATACGAGTAGAAGAGTAATGTTTTTGTGGATATACTTGGATAGCTGTAGAAAATCCAAACGAAGAGAACAAGATAAAGGCTTAAAATTAGGGCAGCGGCATACATGCTACCTCGTAAAAGTTTGTTGAGGTAAAACTTTCGGGTAAACTCATTGATTTTTTGTAGCAGTAAGTTGTAGTTATTGCCCATTTATCTTGATGTTTTAAAGTAGCTTTTACCACATAGATACGTAGAATAATATTGTCTATGTACTTATAAGTAAAATAATTTAGCAAAAGCTATTGGCCTAAGTGGTTTTAAAGTTTATACAGTATCAAACGACAATAAAGGTAAAAAATGTGCGTCTAAAATGAAAGTCGGGATTTTTGTGTTAAATGCTTTCGGTTTGTTGCATAAAACAACAATAAAGTATAAATTAGAAGTAAAATATAACCAATAAAAACAAAAAATAACAGAACAGGTGTATATTGCATCAGGTTTAACCAATAACAAAAAACAACACACAATGAACAAAAGATTTTTTGTAGCTATTTTAGCTATGATGATTACTGGAACCGCATTAGCGCAAAAACAATTTAAATCTTGGAACAAAAACGTGGTGATCGCTCACCGAGGGGCTTTTAAAACTCAAAACTTGCCAGAAAATTCTATTGCATCTTTAAAAGAGGCCATTAAAATTGGTTGTTTTGGGAGCGAGTTCGACGTGCAGTTTACAAAAGACAATATCGTTGTAGTTAACCACAATGGCGATTTTTTAGGGAAAGATATTGCTACAAGTACTTACCAAGAGTTAGTAGATTACAAGAAATTAAGTAATGGCGAAAGTATCCCTACGTTGGTAGAGTACCTTAAAGCCGGCATCAAGCAGAAGAAAACAAAGTTGATTTTGGAGATTAAACCTCAGAAAACGCAAGAAAGGGAAGAGGCGCTAACGAAATCAGTAATTGCCACAGTTAACGAGTTGAAAGCTACGCCTTGGATTGAATACATTACCTTCAGTCATTTTATTGGTAAATACCTGATTGCTAATGTGCCAAATGCAAAGGTTTCTTATTTAAATGGAGAATTGGAACCGGCAAAATTGAAAGAAGAAGGTTTCTATGGCTTAGATTATCATCAAAACGTTTTCAAGAAAAATCCAGATTGGATTAAGCAAGCTAAAGATTTAGGTTTAATCATTAATGTTTGGACAGTTAACGCTGCCGCGGATATGGACAGGTTGTTAGAGCAAAAGGTAGATTACATTACTACCAATGAACCAGAATTGCTTTTCACGAAGATTAAGAAATAAATTGAAAATCGAACCTCAATAAAAAAAGCCCCGAGAATGTTCTCGGGGCTTTTTTGGTGAAATATGATAATAATTAGATTACTTTCACATTAACGGCGTTTAAGCCTTTTCTACCGTTTTCAACTTCGTATTGAACTTTGTCGTTTTCACGAATCTCGTCGATAAGGCCTGTTGAATGTACGAAGATTTCAGCGTCACCATTTGCTGGTACGATAAATCCAAAACCTTTTGTTACATTGAAAAATTTTACTGTTCCTTCTTGCATTATATTATGTATTAAGTTTGCAAGGTACAGATTTAAATCTAAATACAAGAAAAACTGATTTTTTTTCAACAATTCCTGTAAAGCAATTACTTATTGCCAACCAAGCTAATTGTAATCTCGCTAGAATGTGGTATACCCAGTGTTGTTCCTGGTTTAATGTGAAGCAGATTTTTTAAATAGACATCTGCTATACCCTGAATTAGCTTCTTTCTATGTGGCATATCTTCAGGTAAAACGCCTTCAATTCTGTTCACATATAAATTTCCCTTTACATCAACAATTACCGAAAAACGGTAGCGAAATTCTTTGTAGGATTTGTTGATTTCTACGCGATATTCTGGGTACATGTAGGCGAAAGATTTTCTATGTGCGCCACTGTCGGCATAACCAATCAGTTTTAAGGATACATTTTTGCTGTTAGGCTTGAAATTTACAATCTCTGTTGCCGCAAAAGCAGAATCAGGATTTGCAGGATGTTTATAGGTTCTTTTGGATAAATTTTTGATGAATGCCGTATCAGCCGATGTAGGACGTTGTAGCTCTCCAACGGTGGTTTTAAGTACTTTTTCGATGTAATCTTTGGTGTAGTAAGTACAATTCACATCCGAAACTTCGCCTTTGGTAATTACACGGGCATCTACCTGTAAACGTTGTAGAATCAAGCTGTCTTTTGCAATTTTCTTAACCCTAAAAAATTCTCTGGCAAAATTATAAACCCTACCATGGTCAAATTGCAGGTAAAAAGCTTCCATGCCTTTTTTTTCGGGACTGTAAGCCAACATGGTATCGGGAGCTTTGTATTCCAAAATCCAAGTTGGTTGCAGCATAAAACCGTCTTTGTTAAAAGAAAGCCCATTGCTAAATCTACGTTTTACCTCATAAAACCTAACTCCGTTTACATCTCTAAAAGTTAGGCCTTCTTCATTTTCTGTAGATGAAGAACTGTTTTTTTTGTTGGATTCGCCCTCTGAACCGCCGCCACAGGCATAAAAAGTAACGGCAATTATCGACGATAGGAACAGTATACGTTTAAAACTCATTTGTTAGAATCTGAATAAAGGCGCAATTTAGGGTTTGCCTTTGATAAAAATAACGTTGGCAACCTTTCTTTCGCCTTCGTGGTCCCATTTTTTATTGTCAGAAGGATGATTTACTATTCCATTTTCGCCATAGCCGCTCACCCAAAGTGCAGTAGAACCGCCACCATCTAAGTTGATAGCACTTGTACAGCCCAACCATTTCATAATTTTGGTAAGCTCGAACAAACTCATCCCTGCCGAATTTTGCTGCCTGCCATCAACCGTTAGCAAAAGTACACTTCCATCGGGCTTAATACCTATCGCTGTACGTGGATGACGAAGTTTGTTAAACGGAACAGAATCCAATTTTTCGTCTTCGTTATTCAATCTTAACAAAGGTCCGCTAAGCATTATATTTTTGTCACTCAGGTTATTTTCCCAAGTGTCCGAGCCGTCCCATTTTTTAATGCCCAATTTATAATCATTAATTACAACTGCGGCTTTGTGATGTAAAGCCCTAATGTTGTTTTTTTCCTGTCTGTTTTGGTTGATGATAGTATCATTTACTTTGATAAAATCTACCGAGCCTCCATTTTTGATATCAAAGAAAGTTCCGTTGATGGCCACAGTTGCATTATATTTTTTAGCAAAATCCGATGTTGTAATCAACTCCTTTTTATCGTAACCAATGAAAAAAACTGGTGCTTTCTTATGGTTTCCCACTTCAACGAAGCTGATATATTGGTTTGCTTTAAATAGGCTACTATCGGTAAATTGATAAGTGTAGACCTTTGTTTTTTTAGCAACAGATTTTTTATCCGATTTGGCTTTTGTAAAAACTAAGGAATCTAAATCTTGGGCGTAAATATTAACAGAAACGAGCGTTAAAAGGAATATTCGTAAAAGAGTTTTCATGTGTGTTCTATATTCGTTTTTTCAGTTTTAGTAATTTAATAAGAGTTGATTTATTTCGCCAAACTTCTACCACAATACTATAACCATTTTTTGCTTTAAATGCGGCGCCAATATCGTCTAAAGTGTAGTCATCTATTTTTTTAAAGTTAATGGAAATGATTTCATCACCTACTTTTAAACCAACTAAATCTGCTGGCGATTGAGGCTCTATTTTATTGATAATTGTTCTTGACGGCGGTCCAGCTTCGGTATAAAGCTCAATTCCAGACATGTCATGCTCGAAATCACGATTAAATTTTTCGTTCTTTTTAATGTACATTAACCGGTTTTGATAATCGTATATGGTATTAAAACGACTCAAAATTTCTGCACCTAAGTTGGCATTTCGTCCTTTGTTCATTAACGAATCGATGTTGTATTCTGGGTAATTAGAAATCACATCATCCAACAAATAATTACCTATTTTCAGGTACGATATTCTCCCGATGTGACCATTTACCTGTCCTGTTAAGCCATTTCCTAGATTGGCGTTCATGGTAAATTGGGGCTTTGGAAAAGATTTGCCTTCCAAAGCTTCCAGTGATATGGCGTGGCTGGCTCCACAATCAACCAGTGCTTTGATGGTTTTAGTTCCCAAGCCTTCCTGTTCTATCGTTAACGATATGTAGGGCTTGTTTTCAATAAGCTCGAACGGAATTTTTTCTCCTTTTAATTTGATTTTCTTCGGATGACTTGCAAAACGTAAAGATTTATTGGTGTAATCTACCTTCACCAAAAAACTATTGAAAAAATTGTAGCCTATTAATCCGTAAATCTTTCTGCCCGCAAAGCCAGAGATGGGAAGTACATCATCCTTTAAAAAAACCGTTGGAATATTTTCGGCTTCTGCATCCCCGATTTTAACTGCTGTAGCACCAAGAAAGGCATCAACCCCCTCGAAATTGCCATAACCACTAATTTTGATTGCACGAGGAAAAGGTACCTTTAAGCTTTCTTTTAAAGTAGAATCGGTAACAATCATTGGATTTACTCCGGTATCTAAAATGAAATCGAAAGGACCTTTTTCATTAATATAAATGGGAATAATAATTAGGTTTTTAGTTAAGGAGAAGGGAATACTTTGCGCTTTTCTGCCATTATTGAATTTAAAATCTTGCGCTAAGGCTTTTTCAAAACTTGCTATTATTGAACTACAGGCAATAAAAATACACAGTATTTTCAAATGAATGTTTGATTTGCCGTTGTTCATGAATCTAAATTAATAAATTAGTGCACACCTAACATTGTTTCGAAATTAAAAGTTAAGCTTCAACGTACAGGCATTAATTTAAATAACCTTATTTCTGATGAATAATATCCGATTAAAAAATATTTTATTTAGTTCATTGCTGTCCACTATGGCTACATTTTATGCCTGTAAGCCTAATCAAATCATAGCCAAAAAGGTATCTAAAGAGTTTAAAAATTCTGAAATGCTGAAGAGATATCAAGTAGGATTTGCCTTATACGATATGGCTGGTAGTGAGATGATTTTTCAAAAAGATGCAGATAAATACTTTACGCCAGCTTCTAACACCAAACTTTTTACCTTTTATGCCGGCTTAAAGATTACACCAGATTCAATTCCTTCGTTGCGATACGTTGAAAAAGGAGATTCACTGATTTTTTGGGGAGCGGGAGATCCTTCTTTGTTGCATACAGTTTTGAAGGGCACCAAGGCCATCGACATCTTGAAGAATAGTGATAAGAAATTATTTTTTGCCAGCGGGCGATATACCGGTAACTTTTTTGGAAATGGCTGGAGTTGGGATGATTACAACGATTATTATCAGCCAGAAATTACGGAAATGCCATTGTACGATAATGTAGTTTTGGTAACCGCTAAGCAAGCAGGAGAGATGAATATTTCTCCTAAAATTTTTAATTCTTGCTTTAGTGTAGACAGTACAGATAAAGCATCGAAATTTAACGTACAGAGGGAGTTTTTAGTCAATAAATTCCATTATCCAACGGCTAAGACCACAGCTAATTACGAACAGCAGATTCCTTTCAAAACTTCAACAGGTGTTACACTTACTTTGTTGGCGGATACCTTGAAGAAAGAGGTGCATGTCGTAAATTATGTATTGCCTAAAGACGCAAAAACCGTTTACAGTTCTAAAAGTGACGATGTTTTCAGGCAGCTGATGTTGCCTTCGGATAATTTCGTAGCAGAACAGTTGCTGCTTACCTATGCAGATAAGTTAGGTCTTGAATTGAGTACTCCAAAAGTAATTGCCGCAATCCAAGAAAAGTATTTGACTGAGCTGCCCGACAAGCCCAAATGGGTAGATGGTTCTGGATTATCGAGAGGTAATTTGTTTACACCAAGGTCTTTAATTAAATTGCTAGACCTCATTTACAAAGAAGTGAATAACCAAGAAAGGTTGTTTAGCATGTTGCCTGCTGGAGGAAAAACAGGTACTTTAAGAAATGCTTATCCAAAAACTGATACGCCATTTGTATATGGAAAAACGGGAACTTTATCTGGTGTTCACAATCAAAGTGGCTACCTCATTACCAAAAAAGGAAAGTTCTTGCTTTACTCATTCATGAATAATAATTATGTACAGTCTACGTCAGAAATTAGAAAGGAAATGGTTCGGGTAATGACTTATATCCACGATACATTTTAATTACTGTTGAAATTGTTTTTGCAGTTTTTTGCAATTATTTAAATAGAATAGAGTGCTTGCTCGTCTAATACTATCTGTGGTTTTATTTGAATTTGCAGATTATTGCGTTTTTTAAAAATTATTCTTAATATTACTATTCTGAATTCGCTAACCCTCAAGAATAGAATACAATAACTTTAAGCCAAACTGAGAAATGAAAAAGCATTTACTTTACCTAGCTACGGTATTAATTTTTTTAGCGTCTTGTAGTAAAAAAGATGATCCAGCGCCAATGCCTGTTGATTCCTATGTTTCAGATAAAAGCTTTAAAGTCGTGGCTTATATGCCGGGGTACAGAGATCCAGCGTTAATACCAGATGCAAAGTATAAAATGATTACTCATTTATTTTTTGCCTTTTTAAATATAAACCCAACGGCAGATGGCTCTGTAGTTTCTTTAACAGCTACCGAACAATCGCGTTTTAATGTGTTGAAATCAAAAGCAGCACAGAATAATGTAAAATTTGGGATTTCTGTAATGGGTGCAGAAAGCATATTTGCAACAGTAGCGGGCAACTCTGCCACGAGGGCTAAATTTGTAGCAGATTTAGTGAGTTTTGTAAAAGCAAATGATTTGGCGGGTTTAGATATGGACTGGGAATACCCTAGAACAACAAGTACTACGGATGTTAATCCGAATGCAAATTATACCTTGCTGATGAAAGAATTGAGTGCAGAACTACATAAAGCAAATAAATTTTTGAGCGCAGCCATAACACCTGGGGTTTATGCCTCAAGCAATAGGCATGCTATTGCACCAGAGGTTTACCAATATGTAGACTTCTTTAACATTATGCAATATGATGGATCTGGATATGACACCTCGGAACCCTTAAATCATGCTTCTTATAAAATGACCGAAGCTAGCTTGAATTTTTGGTTAGGTACCAAGGGCATGCCAAAAGAGAAGGCTATTTTAGGTATGCCTATTTATGGTAAGAGCGCTACGGGGAGTAGCATTACCTATGCTGCTATTATAGCGGCATCTAAAGCAAATGCTGATGTAAATGTAGCAACGGTTAGTGGTGTGGCATACGGTTATAACGGTATGCCAACAATCAAGCAAAAAGCTCAGCTAGCAAAAGATAAGTGTAATGGCATCATGTTCTGGGAATTTGGACAGGATACAAATGATGAAACTTCACTGATAAAAGCCGCTAACGACCAGCTTGGAAGAACATATTGATGAGTGTTAAAATTGATTTCGACCAATTAGATGAGCATCTATCATCAAAGCTAACGGTTAATAACGAAAACTATCTTTACTTCGGGGGTACAGCCTATTTAGGCATCCCTCAAAATAAAGATTTTATAGACATTTACGTAGAAGGCATACAACGTTACGGCCTTAATAATGGCACAAGTAGAGGCAACAATATCCAATTGGCAATCTACGATGAAGCAGAGGCTTTCATAGCAGAACGATATGGAGCAGAGGCCGCCTTAATCACTTCTAGTGGTTATTTGGTGGCAAAGCTAACGGTGCAGGCTTACGCTAGTTTTGGTGCAATTCGATATGCGCCAAACACACATCCCGCATTATGGCTGGATGGAAATCCGTTTAATAATTTGGATTTTGAAGTTTGGTCTAAGCAGTTGGTTGAAGAAATTAATAGCTCAGAACAAGAAAATTGGGTATTGCTAAGTAACTCGTTAAACAATCTTCATCCAGAAATTTACGATTTTAGTTTCATTAAGGATATCAGCCCTGCTAAAAATGTGATGCTCATAATTGATGATTCTCATGGTATTGGTATCATTAATGGTGGTTTCAGTGCGCTTCAAAGTATTCCCAAAATATCAAATGTAGATGTGGTCATCGTGGCATCAATGGCGAAAGCTTTAGGTTTGGATGCAGGGGTTGTTTTTGGTTCCAACGCAGCTATTTCGAAACTGAAACAGAGTGATGAATTTTATGGTGCTTCGCCGCCCGCTGCAGCTGGATTGTACGCTTTTATGAAAGGACAAGAGCTTTACAAAGTAGCCTATCAAAAACTTCAAGCTAACGTAAAATTGTTTAGGCAATTATTGCCCTGTAATAGCGACTGGCTTTACTCAGATGCATTCCCTGTTTTTTTAAACAAGGAGAAAGCTATAGAGCAACGATTATTGCAAGAAAAAATCCTAATTTCGTCTTTCCCTTATCCCGATAGGAATGGAAGTATTTTAAACCGAATTGTGCTATCAAGTTGGCATGGAGAGGTTGATATTTTGAAGCTGATTACGGCATTGCAATGAGTAATCCTAAAACGGGGGTGAGATTAAATCTTAGAAAAATGAAAAAATTAATACTATTATTTGCGCTTGCCTTGGGTTTACAGCAATCATTATATGCCCAAAAAACTTTAAAAGTTTGGATTGTAAGGCATGCGGAAAAGGATATTTCAAATCCGGCAGATAAAGACCCAGACCTTTCGCCAGCTGGAGCAGAGCGTGCCGAGGCCTTAAAGAAAGAGCTGAAGGGCCAAAAAATAGATAGTATTTTCTCAACAGATTATAAAAGAACTAAACTTACCGGTTTCCCTCTGGCAGATATTACCGGAATCAGCATTCAAACTTACGAGCCTTCAAAAGTTGCCGCCTTTGTAAAATCTTTAAAAGAACATGCTGGTGGTAAAAAAGTATTAATTATCGGTCACTCTAATACAGTTCTGGAATTGATTGAAGCTTTTGGCGCTAAAAGACCAGTTCCAGCTATTTCAGACGATGAATATGACTACTTGTTTTCTTTAACAGTAAAAGGAGATAAGGTAGATGTAAAGACTGATAAATACGGAGCAAAGCGCAAAGCAGAGTCGTTATAATTTCTCGAAAGGAATATCCATCAAATCGTAAGCTTGCCAGCCAATAAAATCGAAGTGCCACCATTCGTTGTAAATCACTTTGAAGCCATTTGCTTGCATAGTGCTAATTAAGAAATCTCTGTTTTTGATGATGTGGGCTGGCAAATCGGTATAATGTGGTGCTGCGGCAGCTTCAAAACTATCGTAAGGCGTTGGCATTGGCACATCTTTTCCCGTTTTTAGGTCGATAATACTTAAATCTACGGCACAGCCTCGGTTATGTTTAGAACCCTTAGATGGATTAGCTACAAAATTTTTATCACTGGCCTTTTCGTAGAAAGATACTGTTACGGAATAAGGCCTGTAACCATCGTAAATTTTTAGTCCGTAGCCTTTTTTCTTCAGCTCTGCTTGTATTAATTTTAGCTTCTCTACTACAGGTTTGCGGGCAAAGGCACGAGCTTGCTTGTACATTGCCTGTTTCATAAAATTGTTTTTTGTTGCATATCGGATATCCAAAACTACCGATGGAATAGCTTTTTTGATGTCTACCAATTCGAGCTTAGGATTATTTGCAACATCTGCTTTATAAGTAGCAAAATCGTTGACAATCTTTAGTCCGTACTTATTTTGCGCATTTTTTTGAGCACACGCACTTAAGCAAATACTGATTAGCAATAGTGATAGCAAATGTTTTTTCATCCTGATCAGGTCTTATTGGTTAGAAAGCACGAGCAACTCTAAATCCTTGTAAGGGAGATTGAACATATTTGCTAAATCTTTATTGGTTAAGTGCCCTTGATAGCAATACAGCCCATCCCTTATGCCGGGTCTGTTCCAAACCATGTTCATTAAACCGCCCATATCGCCAATATCTACTAATATTGGAGCAAATATGTTGGTTAAAGCATAAGATGCGGTACGTGGCACCCTAGACGCTATATTCGGCACACAATAATGAATCACATCATGCTTTATGAAGGTTGGTGCTTTATGGTTAGTAACTTCAGAAGTTTCGAAGCAGCCACCTTGGTCTATACTCACATCTACCACCACAGAGTGAGGCTTCATTCTAGCTACCGTTTCTTCCATTACCACACAAGGGCTGCGACCATGATCTGAACGGATGGCGCCAATAACTACATCACAAGTGGTAATCGCCTTGGCTAATACGATAGGCTGCATAACCGAAGTGAAAACTCTGCTTCCCAAGTTGTTTTGAAGGCGTCTGAGCTTAAAAATTGAGCTATCAAATACCTTTACCTCTGCGCCTAAAGATAGTGCCGTTCTAGCCGCATATTCGCCAACGGTTCCTGCACCCAAAATAACGATTTCGGTTGGAGGAACGCCAGTAAAACCACCGAGCATTAATCCTTTACCTCCAAAAGCACTGCTTAGATATTCTGCAGCAATAAAAATTGAAGTAGCGCCAACAATTTCGCTCATGGCACGCACCACGGTAAGTACATTTCCTTCGTCGCGGATGTTCTCAAAGCAAAGTGCATTAATTTTCTTGGCAAGTAGCGCTTTTAAAATATCGGACTTAAGCGTACCAATCTGTAAGGCTGAAATCAAGGTTTGCCCTTTATGCATTAAGCCAATTTCTTCGATGGTAGGTGGGGCAATCTTCACGATAATATCTGATGCCCAAACATCTTTTTTATTGAAGGAAATTTGCGCACCCTGCTCGCTATAATCTTTGTCGCTGAAATTTGCACCGTCGCCAGCCCCGCTTTCCAATATCACTTTGTGGCCGTTATTAACTAACAGCGCAACTGAAAGCGGAGTTAAGGCAATCCTGCATTCTTGATTAGAGACTTCTTTTGGAATTCCAATAAATAAACTGTTGCTTTTTTTTCCAGTTTCTAGCACTGCTTCCTGAGTTTGCATCAAACCTCTTTGTGCAATAGCTGCCATTTCATCGCGTAATCCTGTAGCCATTATTGATGGTATAGTTTAAACCTTGAAGATACGAAATTTAATCAAAGCAATAGCTTTATCGAGAGAAGGGTAACAAATTTTAGCTCCGATTGATTTACTATCAAAACCAATACTTAAAGTTATGAAAACAAGATCTACACTAACCGTTTTACTGATTTCAACCCAAATCAGTTTTGCTCAAGAAAGCAAATTATGGTTATCGCTAGGAGCGGGAGTTAATCAAGCTTCTAACCAAAATAAAAATATTTTAATGGGTAACGGAGCAAACTTGCAGCTAGACGCTTTTGTTCCTTTTTACAGGAAAGGATGGGATGGAACAGTAAAAGGGGGCAGTTTCGCCTTGGGCTTAAATGTTTTAGGAAACTACGCTCGCATTAAAAATCTTTCTCCAAATAATTCCAACATCGAAAGCCAATATCAAATCCATAACGCTACGTTGTCTGTTGCATCTTCAGCTGATTCAAAAAACTCTGCCAGTTTTTCTGGGCTGATTGGCTTACAAGGTAGATTTTTATTCGGAAAATTTAATGTGGCTCCATCTGTAAACGCAGGATATTTAAACTTCAAAAAAGAAGGTTACGAACAAATTGGAAGTGCCTCTATTAACGGACAAGCCAGACAATTAGAATTGACTAGGGTAGAAGAGCAAAGCAGCGGTGGTTTCGTTTTTAAACCGCAGATAAAAGTTGGCTATAACCTAACCTCGAATCTTTCGGTTTTCATCAGTCCGGCTATGGTTATGGGGCACGAAGTTGCGCATACAGTTCAACAGCGAGTACCACAAGGTGGATTTAATGATAGAAATACCTACGAGGCTAGTCAGCTAGCTAACGGAACTTGGGAGAGCAAAACAACCACTAGTAAATATAATTTTTCGGAATTAAACTTTGGTTTATCTGTAGCATTGGGAAAAAAGAAAGCTAAAACAGCATCGGGAAATGCCCGACAAACTCCAAATACATCTTTTGGGCAGCGTGTAGAGGCTAATCAGCAGGCCGCCGTAAATAATCCGCTTTATAAAGACAAAGAAACGCAAGGCAATAACCCCATGTATGAACAAAAAGCCATAGTTACTACAGCCAAGCAAACGCAAGGAAAAACTTTCGGAGAGTCGATGGCGGGAGGTTTACAGGCTGCTGGAAATACAGCTGTAAGCCCAGCTGGAAAAGCAACGATGAAAGAATTTTCGGTAACTAAAAAAACAGAGACAGCTGCAACAGAAAATGTTACCGAAGAAGGCACACGTGAAAATGGCGTAGCCTCGGCTGAAAGAAGAAGAGTTGAAGTTTTGAAAAGCAATAAAACGGGAGACCCGAATAAATATGCGATTGGAAACGAGGGAGAAAATGCGACTTCGGAAAATAGTGCTGCTATGAGGGTAGCTACACTTAAAAACAAAGACGTTAAACGAAATGATGTATCTGCTGAAAATTTAGCACTACCAGCCAAAAGTGAGGTCACTGATTTTAACACCACTAGAAATAACAAAGAAAGAGGGCAATTAGTGGCTGCTCCAGGAACTCCTATTGGTGGGATTGTAGTAAAAGGAGGTAAAAACCCTGGAGGAAATATGCGATTGATATCAAATGGTAATGGAGAAATAGCACTTCCTAATCTGCAAAAAGGCAATTATCTGTTTCAGCTTAGCGGAATAGAACCTGCCGAAAAAAGCATTGGCGAAAAAGGAATAAAGAGAGGTGAAGCTGCGGCGATTGCCAAGCCAGGAAACCCCATTGGTGGCATTATCGTTAAAGGCGGTAAAAATCCTGGAGGAAATTATATCAATTTAACGATTAATGATAAAGGGCAAGTAGGTTTTGAAGTATTAGAGACCAACGACTATAAACTAATTATCCAAACTCCAGAAGCGCCAAATAAAGAAGCTAAAAAGAAAAAAGTGGTTGAAAAAGCAACTTCTGGACTAAAAGATACTTTGAAAACCAACGTCTAATTTAACCTTCAATCTTTGTAAATTGAAATAACCGTTGCTCATTGCCAGTAACGGTTATTTCAATTTTAATATATTCTTCAGGTAGTAATTCTTCCACCTTTGATGGCCATTCTACCAAGCAATAATTGCCGCTGTAAAAATATTCCTCATACCCAATATCATAAGCTTCCTGTACGTTTTTCAACCTATAAAAATCGAAATGATACACGGGACCAGTGGTACTTTCATATTCGTTAACGATAGAAAAAGTTGGGCTGCTTACCACATCTTCAACACCTATAGCCTCACAAAGTGATTTGATGAAAGTAGTTTTGCCTGCGGCCATATCTCCTTCAAAAATGAAGAACTTATGCCCCTCTGCAAAAGCCAATAGTTCTTGAGCTACATGATTTAATTCAGCTGTGCTATTAATAGGAATAGATTTCATTTAACACAAAGATATAGCTTAACCACATAGATACATAGTTCTGCTACTGAAATTCTATATTTCTATGTGGTTATCAAATTACTTAGACCCGTAAGTTACAATTGGAATAATCATTTCCTCCATAGAAATACCTCCATGTTGGAAAGTCTCGTTGTAGTAATTCACAAACTGGTTGTAATTGTTCTGATAAACGAAATATTGATCTTCCTTCGCAAAAATGTAATTAGAACTGATATTTACTTTAGGCAATTTCGCATCATGCGGATTTTTGATTAAGAAAACCTCTTTTGGGTTAAAATTAAGGTTCTTGCCTTGTTTATAGCGCAAGTTGGTATTTGTGCTTCTATCGCCAATTACTTTGCTCGGATTTTTAACCCTAATAGTTCCGTGGTCGGTGGTGATGATTAGTTTTACACGTTGTTGTGCTAGTTTTTTAATCAATTCCAATAGCGGAGAATGCTCAAACCAAGATAAAGTCAGCGATCTGTATGCCGCATCATCGTTAGCTAATTCCCTAATCATCTGCATATCCGTTCTTGCATGAGAAAGCATATCCACAAAGTTAAACACAATTGCATTTAAGTCATTATGCATCAGATTATTTACTTGTTCAACTAAGTCTTTTCCTTGGTCAAAAGTTAATATTTTATGGTAACTAAACTTGCAATCCTTTCTTAAGCTACGCTTGATTTGTTCATCCAAAAATGTTTCCTCGTGAAGATTTTTTCCGCCTTCATCATCGTCATTCTGCCATAAAGAAGGGAAACGTTTTTCCATATCCAGAGGTGTTAAACCAGAGAAAATGGCATTTCTAGCATATTGGGTTGCAGTTGGTAAAATACTCGAGTAGGTGTCTTCTTCCTCCAATCTAAAATGCTCGGAAATCAAAGGATTAATGATTTTCCATTGGTCGTACCTCAAGTTATCTATCAAAATGAAGAACACTGGCGTGGTCTCATTAATTAACGGAAACACCTTTTTCTTAATCAATTCATGAGAGAAAAGAGGTGCGTCGGCACTTCCGTTAATCCAGTCTATGTAATTGTTCTCAACAAATTTTGAATAAAGCATGTTGGCTTCGGCTTTCTGCATGGTCAAAATCTCATGCATTTGCGGGTCGTCAAGTTTCTCCAGTTCCAGTTCCCAAAACACCAATTTCTTGTAAACATCAACCCAATCTTCATAGCTCAATTTGTCGTTCAGGGTCATCCCTATGTTCCTAAAATCTTGTTGATAGGCTGATGAAGTTTTTTCGCTAACTAAACGCTTATTATCGATTAGCTTTTTGATGGTTAGCAAAACCTGTTTCGGGTTTACTGGCTTAATTAAGTAATCATCTATTTTAGAACCAATGGCGTCTTCCATCAGGTTTTCTTCTTCGCTTTTGGTGATGAGCACCACGGGTACGTCGCGAATATTTTTGATTGCAGAAAGTGTTTCCAAACCTGTTAGGCCTGGCATATTTTCATCTAAAAAGACCAAATCAAAATGCTCTTTCCCAAAAGCTTCTAACGCATCATTCCCATTGGTGAACGTGCTAACAGCGTAGCCTTTTTCGTTCAATAACAAAATATGTGGTTTTAATAGGTTGATTTCGTCATCGGCCCATAATATCTTCGTTTCCTGCATTTTATATCCTTTTTGTGTAATTTAAGAGATTAAAAAGCCCTTAGCTTTTCTACTGTCGATAAAATTAGCAATTTTTGTACCGCATATATTTTTTTTAACCCTTTTTAAGATTTGAACAAAAAGAAAATCATTAACGACCCAGTTTATGGGTTCATCACTATACCTTCAGAACTTGTTTTTGATCTTATTTCTCATCGCTATTTTCAACGTTTAAGATATATTAAACAATTGGCGATGACCCACATTGTATATCCAGGGGCAATAAATACGAGGTTTCATCATGCTTTAGGAGCCATGCATTTGATGAGTTTGGCTTTAGAGGTATTAAAAAGCAAAGGGCTCGAAATTAGCCCAGAAGAAGAAGAGGCCGCAACTATAGCCATTTTGCTACACGATATTGGCCACGGACCATTTTCTCATGCATTAGAACATACTTTGGCGCAAGGAATCAAACACGAGGATATTTCTCTGTTAATGATGAACAAGCTGAACGAAGAGTTTGATGGACGATTAACAACTGCAATCAATATCTTTAAAGGTAAATACCACAGAAAGTTTTTTTGCCAATTGATCTCTGGTCAGGTTGATTTAGATAGAATGGATTATCTAAATCGCGACAGCTTCTATACTGGAGTGAGCGAGGGGGTAATTAGCTTCGACCGTATCATCAAGATGTTCAACGTAGTTGATGATCAATTGGTGGTTGAAGAAAAAGGCATTTATTCTGTAGAAAAGTTTCTGATTGCTCGTCGCTTAATGTACTGGCAAGTTTATTTGCACAAAACTGTGGTGGCAGGAGAGCAACTTTTGGTAAAGATATTGGAACGGGCAAAAGAGCTTACATTGAAAGGGGCAACACTATTTGCTACGCCCGCTTTTCAACATTTCCTTAAAAATGAAATCAGCGAAAAACGATTTTTTGAGGAAGAAATCCATTTGCAGCAGTTTTCTAAATTAGATGACCAAGATATTTATGCATCTGTAAAAGTATGGGAAGATAGTGATGATTTTGTGTTGTCAAGACTATGCAAGATGTTGAACGCTCGTAAGCTGTACAAAGTAGAAATCAGTAATGATGCTCCAGATCCTGAAAGATTAGACCTTTTGGCATCTCAAACAGCAAATTTGCTTGGTATTAATGAAAAAGATATCTCATATTTCGTATTTACAGATACCATTACTAATAGAGCTTACAATGCAGAAAGCAGTAATATTAATATTTTAATGAAGAATGGAATATTATCGGATATTGCAAAAGCATCAGATTTATCTAATTTAGAATCATTAGACAGAACGGTTAAGAAGCATATACTGTGTTACATTAGAGGGATTTAGCATTTTTTAACAAAATATTGAGACAAATTCCTCGTTACTTCGTCTTACTAATACCGAGGATTGATAATTTGTTCATATCGATTTAACATTTAACTTTGTAACATGCAATTTACTGCCAAGCAGATAGGCGAATTTTTAAATGGAACTGTAGAAGGCGATGAAAACGCTCAAGTAAGTACGCTTTCTAAAATAGAAGATGGCAAGCTTGGCTCTCTTTGTTTTTTGTCTAACCCAAAATACGAGAACTTCCTTTACACAACGGAAGCTTCTGTTGTTATCGTTTCTAAAGATTTTGTGCCAACCCAACCCACCAAGAGTACCTTGGTAAAAGTACAAGACCCTTACAGCGCATTTACGGTGCTCTTAGATAAATACAATGAAGTGATAAACATGAGCAGTGAAGAACTTGGTGTTCATAATTCTTCGTACGTGCACCCTACCGCTAGCATAGGTCAAAATGTGTTTATAGGTGCTTTTTGCTGCATTGAACAAAATGTAGTTATTGGCGATAATGTGAAGATTTACGCACAAACCTATATCGGTGCCGATAGTAAAGTTGGCAATGGCTGTGTGTTTTTTCCCGGCGTTAAGTTATACAAACAAACTATTGTTGGAGATAGAGTAGTGGTTCATTCGAATACGGTAATCGGTAGCGATGGATTTGGATTTGCGCCACAAAAAGATGGCTCTTACAACAAGATTCCGCAGATAGGTAACGTTGTAATAGAAGATGACGTAGAGATTGGTGCCAACACGAGTATAGATAGAGCAACAATGGGCTCTACATTTGTACGTAAAGGCGTTAAATTGGATAATTTGATTCAAATAGCACATAATGTTGACGTTGGTGCCCATTCTGTAGTTGCAGCTCAAACGGGTATTTCGGGCAGTACCAAGTTGGGAGAAAATTCGGTAATTGGCGGCCAAGTAGGTATTGCGGGGCATCTTACCTTGGGCAAACAAACACAAGTTGGGGCGCAAGCAGGAATCAATTTCAATACCGAAGAGAATAAACAGTGGCACGGAAGTCCGGCGCAGCCGTTAAAAGAATGGATGCGTGCTACCGTAATATTTAAAAAGTTGCCAGAGGTTGATAAGAGAGTGAGAGAATTAGAGGCTAAAATAGCAGCACTTACTGCTATGATAGAAAAAATGACAACAACACAAACACAATAATGAACGTTAAGCAGAGAACTATAAAGGGTGAGATTTCAGTTCAAGGAGTTGGCTTGCACACAGGAGCCAATGTAACTTTAACTTTTTGTCCGGCACCAGAAAATCACGGTTTTAAATTTCAAAGAGTTGATTTACCTGGGGAACCAATCATAGATGCAGATTGCGATAATGTAACCGATACCGCAAGAGGAACTACAATTACCCAAAATGGTGCTAGTGTTAGTACCGTAGAGCATGTAATGGCTTCTTTGGTAGGGATGGATCTGGATAACGTTTTGGTGAAGGTTGATGGTCCAGAAACGCCGATTATGGATGGTAGCTCTATTAAATTTATCGAAGTATTAGAGCAGGTAGGATCTGCCTTGCAGAATGCAGATAGAGAGTATTATACTATTCCTCATAACATTACTTATACAGAGCCAGAAAGAAGTGTTGAAATTGTAGCCATGCCATTAGACGATTATCGTTTTACTTGTATGATCGACTACAATTCGCCTGTTTTGGGTAGCCAGCATGCTGGAATTACCACCATTGGCGAGTTTAAAAAAGAAATAGCCTCGTGTAGAACTTTTTGTTTTTTACATGAATTAGAATATCAATTACAACACAACCTTATTAAAGGTGGCGATTTAAACAACGCGATTGTAATTGTAGATAAGGAAGTTACCAAAGAAGAGTTACAACATTTGGCCAAAATCTTCAATAGAGAAGAGATTGATGTTGCTCCACAAGGTATTTTGAACAATATGGAGTTGCGCTATCAAAACGAGCCAGCACGTCATAAATTATTAGATATGATTGGTGATTTGGCTCTAGTTGGTGTACACTTAAAAGGGCATATAATGGCGGCTAGACCTGGCCATGCAGCCAATGTAGCTTTCGCCAAAAAAATTAAGGCTGCTATTAAAAAAGAAAAAGGTAAAAAGAAGTTAAATACTTACGATGTAAATGCTAAGCCACTTTATGATGTAGTAGATGTCATGAAGATTTTGCCACATAGGCAACCTTTTTTGTTTGTAGATAAGGTATTGGAGCTAAGTAAAACTCACGTAGTTGGCGTTAAAAACGTAACGATGAACGAAGAGTTTTTCAAAGGCCATTTTCCAGGAGCGCCGGTATTTCCAGGTGTAATTCAAATTGAAGCTATGGCACAAACTGGAGGTATCTTGGTGCTTAGCACTGTTCCTGATCCAGAAAATTACCTAACTTACTTCCTTAAAATAGATAATGTGCGTTTTAGAGCGCAGGTACTTCCAGGAGATACCATTGTTTTTAGGTGTGATTTGGTAGAACCTATGAGAAGAGGCATTGCACAAATGAAAGGTGTTGGAATGGTAGGGGAAAAAGTTGTAGTAGAGGCAGAGATGATGGCACAAATTGTTAAAGTTAAAGAAAGCGAAATCACGAAATGATACAACCCCTAGCTTATATCCACCCGCAAGCTAAAATAGCGGACAATGTAGTAGTAGAGCCATTTGCAGTTATACACAAAGATGTAGAAATTGGTGAAGGCACTTGGATTGGTTCAAACGTAGTCATCATGGATGGCGCCCGTATTGGAAAAAACTGCCGTATATTTCCTGGTTCCGTAATTTCTGGTGTTCCGCAAGATTTGAAGTTTGCAGGTGAAAAAACTACTGCCGAAATTGGCGACAATACGACTATCCGCGAATGCGTAACCATTAACAGGGGTACTAAAGATAAATGGAAAACCGTAGTGGGAAGTAACTGCTTGATCCAAGCTTATTCGCACATTGCACACGACTGCCAAGTAGGTAATTATTGTATCTTTTCAAACAGTACCACACTAGCTGGACACATCACTATCGGCGATCACGTGGTTTTGGCTGGTTTGGTGGCAATTCATCAATTTGTTAAAGTTGGTTCGCATGCTTTTGTGACAGGTGGTTCATTGGTTCGTAAAGACGTACCTCCTTATGTTAAAGCAGCTAGAGAGCCTCTTTCTTATGTTGGGATTAATTCTGTAGGCCTGCGTCGTAGAGGCTTTTCTTCTGATCAGATCAACGAAATACAGGAAATCTACCGCGTGCTCTTCGTGAAAAATAACAACGTAACCAAAGCGTTAGATACCATCGAAGCAGAGTTTCAGCCAACAGAAATTCGTGATGAGATTGTAGACTTTATACGTAACTCAAATAGAGGCGTAATGAGAGGTTTTGGCTCTGGCAGCTAATTAGATATGCAACCAGCATAGACTACATATTGTAGCCTATGCTAGCTTCATCCCCTTTAAAAACAAATCTTATACTGATGAAAATTATCCTTGAGAATTTAGGTAGGCGATTTAACAAAGAGTGGATCTTTAAAGATATCAATTACGTTTTTTCTCAAGGACAACAATACGCTATACTTGGCCCTAATGGCTCTGGTAAATCTACTTTGTTGAGTGTTTTGCTAGGTAACTTAACGCCTTCCGAAGGTAAGATTATATATAAAAATCAAAAAGAAATTCTTCCAGAAGATATCTTTAATTCTATTAGCTTGGCTGCTCCCTATTTAGATTTGATAGAGGAATTTACACTGCAGGAAACTATAGCTTTTCACTTTCAGTTCAAAGCTTATCAGCAAGGCTTTAATGCTGCTGCGGTATTAGATTTGTTGGCTTTAAGCAAAGCCGAAGACAAACCATTGAAATACTTCTCGTCGGGGATGAAGCAAAGAACAAAGCTTGCATTGGCTTTTTGTGCAGATACGCCCATTTTGGTATTGGATGAACCGACTTCCAATTTAGACGTACAAGGTACGGATTGGTACTTGGCATTAATTGAAAAATTTTCGAAAGATAGGTTGGTTTTAGTTGGTTCAAATCAATCTTATGAATACGATTTTTGTCAACATCAATTAAATATTCTAGACTATAAAAAGTAATATTTATATGATAAATGTGCCAAAATATAGGTTTAAACCTAACTAAAGCACATCTTAAAAATATTTTAAATTTACTATTGTGAGATTTGAAAATAGTGTATACCTTTGCGCCACGAAATAAGGACGAAATATTAACGTTTAAATTTCAGAAAATGCCAGAGGCATTTGATATAAAAAAGAAATAAAAGTTCCAAGGTTTAGGTTAATCCAAAAACGGCGGATACATATAAAGAGTAAAATAAATTTTCATAGTTTAGTTTTAGGTTTAGGTTGATTGTGGCTTCGGAGTGGTTCCCGAAGCCATCTTTTTTTGTACTAAATTTTAAAAATTGTTTTTACCTTGCAGCTTCAAAAATAAAAAGTATTTAAGTATATAATAGTAATGGCAAAAGCATCAGAAATAAAAACAGGTAATATCCTTAGAGTGAACAACGAATTGGTTACTGTTGATGAGTGGAACCACCGTACACCAGGTAAAGGCGGCGCTTTTTACACTGGAAAATTTCGTAATATTAAAACTGGTAGGTTAGTAGAAGCACGTATGAATACCGACGAAGCTGTTGAAATTTGTCGTGTAGAAACAAACGATTACCAATACTTATATGAAGAAGGCGATTCTTTAGTGGTAATGGATAACAATACTTATGAGCAGTTTAACGTTGCAAAATCACTTTTTGGCAACGCAATTAAATTCTTGAAAGAAGGCATGACGGTTATCGTATCTATTGAGAGCGATGAGCCGATTATGGCACAATTGCCAAACTTTGCTGAGTTTGAGATTACTTATTCTGAGCCAGCGGTAAAAGGTGATACTTCTACCAACGCCTTAAAAGCTGCAACGCTTGAGAACGGTGTAGAGGTTAAAGTTCCTTTGTTTGTGAACCAAGGTGATAAGATTAAAGTAGATACACGTACAGGTGAATACGTAGAGCGTGTAAAATAGGATCGGGATTTAGGGATTAATAGATTTTCAGGATTTATTTTTCTTTATCGTTAAATAAGATTGGTGGCCTTGGATATTTTTCCAAGGCCATTTTTATAACTTAGTATTAGTTTGCACTTCGTCATCCTGAATTTATTTCAGGATCTTTTAGGAATATATAGTTATGCTGAAATCAACGATAAGAAAACAAGTTTTAGATCAGAGAAAAGCACTATCGGACGATGAGTTTTTAGCACTTAACCAATTGCTTTTAGCTCATTTTAAAATGCTGGATTTTTCTGAAATCAGAAGCATTCACGTTTTTTTGCCTATCGTAAAGAAGCGGGAGCCGGATACTTTTTTAATGATAGATTGGCTGCAGGAAAATCATCCTCTTGTTCATATTGTAGTATCTAGGGCTAACTTTGAAGATCACTCCATGAGTCACCATCCTTTTGCCAAAGCTGACTTGAAGGAAAATTCTTACCACATTCCAGAACCTCAAACTACTGCCGTTTTTGAGGGGAAGATAGATATGGTTTTAGTGCCTTTACTTGCATTCGACCAAAGAGGATACAGAGTGGGCTATGGCAAAGGCTTTTACGATAGATTCCTGTCGGGAATTGAAACCAAGAAAGTTGGGGTTTCACTTTTTGAAGTTAAGGATGAAGCTATTTCAGATGTGAATGAAGATGATATTCGTTTAGATTTATGTATTACTCCTAAAAAGATTTACAAGTGGTAAGCCATTTGAGGTGTTTTTGAACAGGTTTAATTCAAATTTATCGCGAAGAAAAATAAACGCTGTGTAAAGAGCGCTAAGTTGTTCGGGTCAACATTGCTTTAAATCTTTTTTATACCTTTGAAATCATTTCAGACAACAATTATGGAAAAGGATTTTAGAATTACCAGTGCAAAGCAATACGAAGATACCATGATTGCCATGTTTGAATTGCAGGAAAAAGAAGAGCCTTTAACCGCAAAAGAGTTAGCCGATATCGAAATTATGGCAAAGGCGGCTCAACGTTACGAAGACGAGGAACTGTAGTTTTTTTTCGCAGATTTTCACAAATTGAGCCGCAGATTTAAGACGATTTAGATTTGCGTTATCTACGTAAAAAATCAGCGTATATCAGCGGGAAAACTCAAAACGTTTAATAAAATCACTTACTAAATAAGCAATTGTTTTACCAATAGTTTCGTCTTTTGTGCCGTTATTTAACTCGTGAGCTCCTTCACAAATATGTAGATAACAGAAAGGCTGCTTTGTGGCAATAACCACTTTTCTTACCTCATCTAAAGTAAATCCGCTTGGTGTAGCTGCGCTAGACAAAATGTTGCTGATGCTGTCTAAATCAATTTCTAAGCCTAAGGGCAATTTTACGTCTTTTAAGAGCATTTCTGTTTCACCGCGAACATCTTCCTCTTTGCTTAACAAATCGTCGAAATAAACCGTTTTAATAGATTCGTTATTGGCAATGAAATCTAATTGAGCTTGACTGATATAGCTTTGATGTAGACCAAGCATACGGTATTGGTCTAAAAAACCATCTTTAATTGCCGTACTAAACCCGTTTCCGCTATGTCTTCCTTCTTCTGTATTGCGTAAATCGGTATGCGCATCAACATTGAGCACATTCACTTTTGCTTGCAGAGCCAAGGATGTTCCTTTAATGATTGGGTAACAATTGTTGTGCCCACCACCAATCACGATAGGGATTTTTCCTGCGGCTACAATGGCTTGAATAATTGGAAAAGCCAAATCATCAATTTCTGCAACGATTTCTCTTAGCTCGGAAATGTCAGTTGAGTTGTTTTCAGGAATTTCAAACTGCCCTAAAACCAAAATATCTTCTCCTTTTAGAAAAGCATTCTGTTGAAGGTTGAGGAATGTTTTTAGTGCGGGTATCCAAGCGGTATGTGTGCCGCCAATTCCATAATTAGCACGAACGCCAATATCTTCTGGAATACCTAAAAGGACAAATTTCGCCGAGGATTTTTGAAGAATTTCAGAAGAGATTGCTTTCCCGAAGTCTCGGGACAGGCTGTCACTATGCTCGCAATGATGATAGAAATCAACTTTTTCACCAAGCTTGGTTTCGCCATCACGTTTGTTAACGAGGGTTAAAATATCGCCCTGCGAAAAAATGCGGAAGCTAGCCATGATAAATCTCTCCGTTTAAAATTACCGTTTCTATTTGACTTTGCGCAAAACTGTAAGGTAAATAAGCTAAAGAAGTCATTGGTCTGGTGATAAATAAATTGGCTGTTTTACCGATAGCGATGCTACCAACTTCATTGCTTAATTCCATTGCTGCGGCACCATTTAAGGTTGCAGCATTAATAGTTTGCTCAGGCGTCATTTTTAATTTGATGCAACCTAAAGAAACTACAAAATTCATGTTTCCAGATGGCGTAGAGCCTGGATTGTAATCGCTGGCTAGTGCTACGATTGCATTGTTTTCTATCAATCCTTTGGCATTGGCGAAAGGTATATTGATGTAAAACGAACAAGAGGGAAGCAAAGTTGCAATGGTATTGCTGTTGCTTAGTGCTCGTAAAACTTCGTCGTCGGTTTCTTCGAGATGGTCTACAGAAACCGCTTGATGACTTATGCCGGTTTGCACTGCACCAGAACTAGATAACTGGTTAGCGTGGATTTTCGGTTTCAATCCGTAGTTTGATGCAGCGGTTAAAATTTGTGCCGTCTCTTCGTTCGAAAAGAAACCTTTTTCGCAAAAAACATCAATATAATCGGCTAATCCTTGTTCGGCAACCTTTGGGAGAAGTTCATTAATAATTAAATCTATATATCCTTGATGGTTGTTTTTGAACTCAGTTGGATAAGCATGAGCAGCTAACAGGGTAGTTTTAATCGGAATCGGGAAAGCGGCTTTTAAGCGTTTAATTACCCGAAGCATTTTCAGCTCACTTTCTACGGTTAAACCATAACCACTTTTGATTTCTAGAGCGCCAGTGCCTTGTTTAATCATGTCCTTTAAGCGAATGCTAGCACTTTCAAACAGTTCATCTGCTGTGGCTTTTTGTAGTTTATTCGCCGAGTTTAGAATTCCTCCACCTGCTGCCGCAATTTCTTCATAGGTTTTGCCAGCAATTTTTAAAGCAAATTCCTCCTCACGAGGTGCGGCAAAAACGATATGTGTATGGCTATCGCACCAAGAAGGAAATACAAATTTACCAGTTGCATCAAAGGTATTCAGATTTGAGTATTGCGTATTGAGATCACTCATCAAGCCAAAATCTTTAATCAAACCATCTTCCAATAGCAACCAAGCATTTTCTAAAATAGGCAGTTGATTTAATTCGCTACCGCGAAGAAAAAGCTTTTCTTTTGAATGAACGCCTACAAGGGCTTTGATGTTGGTAATTAGCATATTTGGTTAACTGTTTAAACTGTGTAAATGGTTAACTGTTGCAAAGCGATTAAACGATTTCAACAAACAATCGATTAATCCGTTATTGTAGTTCCAATAAAATAGGGCAGTGATCACTATGCAAAGCATCTGGTAAAATGCGTACATTTTTCAATCTGGCTTCCATTTCTCTAGTAGTTAAATGATAATCGATGCGCCAGCCCAAATTCTTGCCTCTTGCGCCTGCACGATAGCTCCACCAAGTGTAATGGTGTGGGTCTTGGTTAAAATGACGGAAGGAATCTATAAAACCGTTGTTGATAAAAAGCTCCATCCACTCACGCTCTTCTGGTAAAAAACCTGATGAATTGGCATTAGATTTCGGGTTGTGGATATCGATCGCTTTATGGCAAATGTTATAATCACCAGAAATAATCAGATTTGGATGTTCTTTTCTTAACTCTCCAATGTAACTATTGAAAAACTTCATGAACTCGTACTTTTTTACCTGTCTTTCATCGCCACTAGAACCCGATGGCAGGTAAACGCTCATCAATGAAAAATCTTCGAAATCAGCTCTTAAAATTCTTCCTTCGGCATCAATCCATTGCTCGCCACAACCATATGCTACATGTTTTGGTTTTATTTTAGTGAAGATCGCTACACCACTATAACCTTTTTTTTCTGCCGGAAACCAATAATGATGATAGCCCAAATGTTCAACCAGAGCTAAAACTTCAGGAATTTGCTCTTTCAATGCTTTTACTTCCTGTAAGCAAACCATGTCGGCATCTGTTGATTGTAACCAAGTAAATAAACCTTTGGTTGCTGCGGCACGAATGCCATTTACGTTGTATGATATGATTTTCATTTATTTATTTCTTTTTGCCGTTGGTTTAAAGCAATGGTAATGTAATTTCTATTTAATGGCTTTAGCCGTTTTATTTAATTCTTTCTCTAGCTTTTTTGCCTCTCTTTTTTTCAATACCGTCACCGTCATTTTTACATCTTCTTTCGGACGGTTTGCTGTGCTCGTTTCTACGTTAGCAATACTGTCAATCATTTCAAGACCCTTTACTACCTCTCCATAAGCGGTGTAACTTCTGTCTAAATGCGGTGTGCCACCAATAGTTTTATAAACCTCACGTTGGTATTCGGGGATTTTATGCTGTAACCTGTTCTTTTCCACTTTATCCAATTGCTCGTCGGTAAAAACCTTTCCTTGCACCAAATAAAACTGACTGCCACTAGACGCTTTTTCGGGATTGTTGTCTCTCGCTCCCGCCAAAACTCCTTTTTTGTGGAAAATACTATCCCTAAACTCGGCAGGAATGGTGTAGTTAGGGCCACCTTCGCCCAACACTGCATCTGGAGTTGCATTTTTAGAATCAGGGTCGCCGCCTTGAATCATGAAATCTTTAATCACCCTGTGGAAAATAGTCCCGTTATAATAGCCTTCTTTGGCCAGTTTTAAGATATTGTCACGATGTAAAGGGGTTTCGTTGTAAAGTTTAACAATACATTCGCCTTTGGAAGTACTTATCTTGATGTATTGATATTTCGGCTTTGCCGCGTACACAAAACTGCAACAGAATAAGGCACAAATCAATAGGAGTTTTTTCATGATGAATTGAATTTGCGCTAAGTTATTTAAAAATTATAAAGTGTCATAAATTAGCCACAGATGCACAGATTTAATCTAATAATAAGACTGAGATATAAATTCATTTGTGCATCTGTGGCAAAGAATGTCTGCCTAAAGTTGAATTATCACCTACGGTTTTAAGTGGAAAGAATAATTAGCTACTTTAGTAATCAATGAAGCTATACATCAAAAATATGGTATGCGACCGCTGTAAAATGGCGGTAGAAACAGTACTCGATAAACTAGATTTAAATCCTACGAATGTGGTTTTGGGAGAGGTTGATTTAAAAGAGGAAAGCCTAACCGATGCGAAATACCAAGAGATGAAAACTGCTTTAGAAAACTTGGGCTTCGAGTTGTTGGAAGACAAAAAGAAAGCTGCTGTTGCTCAAATTAAAGCTGCAATTGTAGAGCTAGCCCATTACACCAAGGAACCTTTGAAAGTAAACCTTTCCGAATACCTGAGCAATAAGCTAGGTACAGATTATGCTTCATTAAGTAGTGTTTTCTCTGTTGAAGAGAAAAATACTATTGAGCACTACTTTATCCAACAAAAAATAGAAAAAGCAAAGGAGCTGTTGAGCTATGGAGAACTGACTTTGAGTGAAATCGCATTTCAATTGAACTATAGTAGCGTAGCACATTTGTCGGCGCAGTTTAAAAAAGAAACGGGGTTGACGCCGTCACAATTTAAGCAAGACTTGAAACGCCAAACTTTGGATAAAATTTAGTTTCCCGCAGATTTGCGCTGATATCTCCGCAGATTGAAGGAGATTCCTTTTTAAAACTTCACTGCCAATCACCTTAAATCTGCGGCTAAAATCTGTGTTAATCTGCGGGAAATGACCCGCACATCAAAACTCCTTTCTTATCATACATCAACTTTTTCCCGATTGTGCTGTTGTAGCTTTGTGTTCAATTAATTAATGACAAAAAGCATGAAAAGATTATTCTTATTTTTATTAGCAACGAGCTTAAGTGTAGCAACGTTTGCTCAAACAAAGTGGACGGTAGATCCGATGCACTCTTTCGTAAATTTCTCGGTTAAACATTCTGGAATCTCTTTCGTAGATGGAAATTTTAAGAAGTTTGAAGGTGGATTTGTTTCTTCTAAAGCAGATCTTTCAGATGCGAAAATTAGCTTTACTGCAGATGCGGCAAGTATCAATACTGGCGTTGAGCAACGTGATGGTCACTTAAAATCTGATGATTTCTTTAATGCAGAGAAGTTTCCAAAATTGGCTTTCGAAAGCACTTCTTTCAAAAAAGTTAAAGGTAACAACTATGCATTAACTGGAAAATTAACTATCCGTGATGTGACTAAAACGGTAACTTTTGCAGTAGTTTACGGTGGTACGGCAAAAGACCAACAAGGTAATACCAAAGCTGGTTTTTTAGCTACAACTAAAATCAACCGCCTGGATTTCAACGTAAAATATGACCCAACGGGCGCAGGTATTGCTAAAGACGTAAACATTACGTTGAATTTGCAATTTGCGCAAGCGAAGTAGTATCCACTGTCACATTGAGCTTGTCGAAATGTATGCTTCGACAGGCTCAGCATGACACAGTCAACGAACAATGAACACACTCAATCAATTCAAAAGCTTTACCGCTCATCTACCACAAAGTGATATCATGCCTGCATTGTTTATGGGGCACGGCTCACCAATGAATGGCATCGAGATAAACGAATTCAGCACTGGCTGGGCAAATATGGCTAAGTCCATTCCTCTGCCGACAGCAGTTTTGGTAGTTTCTGCACACTGGTTTACCCGTGGAACCAAAATTACGGCAATGGATTTCCCACCGACTATCCATGATTTCGGCGGTTTCCCACAAGCTTTATTTGATGTGCAATATCCTGCTGCCGGAAATCCGGAATTGGCTAAAGAAACAGCGAACTTTATTACGTCTACTTCAGTGGAATTAGACCACGATTGGGGTTTGGACCACGGCGCTTGGACGGTGATAAGGCACATGTACCCGAATGCAGATATTCCAGTTCTGCAGCTAAGTATCGATTACTCGAAGGGTGCTCAATATCACTACGATTTGGCAAAGGAATTATCCGCTCTGCGCAAAAAAGGAGTATTGATTTTAGGCAGTGGTAACATGGTGCATAACCTACGTATGGTGAGTTGGGAAATGATTAATGGTGGTGGTTACGATTGGGCTATTGAAGCTAACGACAAGTTTAAAACGGCAATTTTGAACAAAAACCATCAATCACTTATCAATTTTGAGCAAATGGGTAGTGAAATACGTCTATCTATTCCAACGCCAGAACATTACTTGCCGCTAATGTACACTTTAGGCCTGCAAGGTGATAAAGAAGAAGCTTTGTTATTTAACGATAAAGCCGTTGGTGGTTCGTTAACCATGACTTCGGTAAAGGTGGGATCGAAACTAATATAGCATATTATTGTATTTTATTGAGCATTCTCATATACTCAACGTCATCCTGAATTTATTTCAGGATCTTAATACGAGAAAAAGTTAATGCATATTCCTTTTACGATTCCCGTTTTCAGACCCTGCTCGGATACTTTGGAGGGAATTAAATCACTAAAGAAAACCCAAGGGTAGAGAGGATTAAACTTTATTTCGCCCTCTGATAAGGAAACTCCATTTTCCTCTTCTTGCCGCCAATTTCTCCCTCAATCCAAGCCAAAAGGTTATCTTTTCCCTTGTTTTGATACACGATTTGTTGAGGGAAATCATGTTGTTTGTTTTCGAAAGTAAAGGTGTTGTTCGCCGAAGTAGCCAATTTAAAATCTGTTCTTCCTTCGTTGCCTTTCTCGTAACCAGTAACGCAATAATGCCAATCTCCTTTTATCTTTTTAAGCACAACAGACTCCGTTAATACACTATCGCCTTTGGCGTTAAAACGATGAGAAGTTCCCGTTAAGCTATCGCGATGTTTTTGCCAACGTTCTACAATTTTTCCCGTCTTGGTTTTCATCTCCCATTTTCCAATAATGAAGTCGAAAGTTTTTAGGGTTGGTTTTTGTGCAGATGCGTAAAGCGATGCTATGATTAAAATTGCGATTGAAAGTGATTTTTTCATTGGATTTCAAGTTGTACTCCACAGATGCACAGATAAGTTTTTGGTAATTATTATCTGTGCATCTGTGGCTAATGATCAATTTACATAATTCGTTTAAGCATCTTCAATACCCATTGTTTAGCTTGGTAGGGAGGGTAAACTAAACTATTGAAATCTATACTTCTTTGAGTAACTACAGTACGTTCATGAGAAAAGTTCTTGAACCCAAAAAAACCGTGGCTACTACCCATTCCACTATGATTTGCACCGCCGAAAGGTAATTTGGGGTTGGCAATATGTACCAAGACATCGTTAATACAGGTGCCACCAGCGCTGGTTGATTTGATGATTTTTTTGATGTTCTTCTCGCTTTTGCTAAAAATATAAAGCGCTAGAGGTTTTGATTTTCCGTTAATAAAATTGATGGCTTCATCTAAATCTACATAAGGAATAATTGGTAAAATAGGACCAAAAATTTCTTCCTCCATTAGCTTCGTCTCTTTAGGAACTTGCGTTAAAACAGCTGGGTAAATTGTTTGGGTTTTTTCATTGGTTTTGCCACCCCAATTAATCCTAGCGCCTTTATCAACGGCTTCAGTAATTAGGTTGCTCAGTCTTTCAAAATGTTTTTTACTAATGATTTTACCGTAAACTTCGGGATTGATTTCCTCTTTTGCTTTGAAATACATTTCGGTAGCGAACTGCTTATATAAGCCAACAAATTCGTCTAATCTTTCTTGATGAATGAGCACGTAATCTGGAGCAATACAGGTTTGACCAGCATTGACCAACTTGCCCCAAGCAATTTTCTGTGCTGCTTTTGCTAAATCTACGTCCTTGTCAATAAGTGTTGGCGATTTGCCTCCTAATTCTAGTGTTACCGAAGTGAGATTTTTTGCTGCCGCTGTCATTACTACTTTACCAATTTCGGTACTGCCCGTAAAAAATATATGATCGAAAGGCAGTTCTAAAAGTTGCTGGGCAACCTCGGCATCTCCTTCCAAGCTGGCAATATGCTCTTCCTCAAATGTATCTAAAATGATTTTCGTAATGACTTTGCTCGTTGCAGGGCTTAATTCTGATGGCTTAACCATTACACAATTTCCAGCGGCAATAGCCGAAATTAAAGGCGACATCACTAACTGGAAAGGATAATTCCACGGAGCGATAATCAGGCAAACACCCTTTGGTTCGTAATGAATTCGGTTTTTAGCGAAGGGATTGCTCAACGTCTTGCCAATCCGGCTAGGCGACATCCAGCTTCTAAGGTTGCTGATGGCAAAGTCTATTTCTCCGTAGATGAAGAATAGCTCGGTGACAGAAGCTTCAAAACGACTTTTTCTTAAATCTTTATGCAGGGCGAAATAGATGGCGTCTTCATTTTCCTCAATGGCGCTTTTTAATTTCCTCAGCTGGTCTATTCGCTGTAAAGCATGAGTTTGCCTTAACACATATTGATGTGCTTTTTGAATTTCAAATACGTAGCTGATTCTGCTCATAAGGCCTCACAAAATGCAGGAATAATTGTTAAATATAGTTAAACGCCAATAAAACTTCTTATAATTATAAGCAAATTAGCGTTTTGTAATCACACAATGTTCGTTTAACATCATGAAAAGATATCTGTTTTTATTTTCTGCTTTCTTTTTTTCATTTCAGCTAAAAGCGCAAACTATAAAACCAGATGTTTTTGTGGTTGGCAATGGTAATGCAGCTGTCGCGGCAGCTATTCAAGCGGCACAATCCAATGTGAAAACTATTCTATTGTTGCAATCGGGTGGTTTTGATATTGAGCCTATTGGAAAAGATTTACATTCTGGGGTACAGGCTGCCTTCATCAAAAAACTAAAAGCCTTTCAAAAACAGCCCGACAGTATTCCAGATGTTAAATTTGATAAGCAAGCTGCGAATGAAGTCTTGACAAAATGGACGGATAGCATTAAAAATCTCACAGTGATTAAGAACGTGGTTTGGGCAAAGGCAGACAGATCTGGCAAAGGTTGGGTTTTTAAACTATCGGATGGAAAGACAATTAGGCCAGAAGTGTTTATTAACGTCGCAGATCAGAAACTGAATGTAGCGCTAAAAATTGATGCCAGCGCTTCTACTACTTGGAATAAATTCGATTATCAAAACTCCATTTATAAGACCAATATAGCTACAGGAAAAAATATTGATGGAAGTACCAATTCTATTTATTCTTTGTATCAATTGTTGATGCCTACGCAAGAAAATTTGGTTTACGTTAATGATGCTTCGAGTATGTTGTTGGGGCAGTCGGCAGGTGTTATTGCCGCTTATGCAGGCTTTTTCAACCTTAAAACTTCAGAGTCAAATCTCAAAAAAATACAAGGCGAATTAATTGCCTTCAATACTAACTTAATGCCTTTTGCAGATGTTGGTGTTAAAGATGCTAATTGGAAAGCCGTCCAAATGGTGGGGTTAACAGGAGTTCTAAAAGCGGAGGAGGTGAACGGAAAGTTGCTTTTTAATGCCGAGAAATTAGTAAGTACAGCTGATATCCGCCAGCCGATAAAAGACCATTATTACAAAGCTCAGATTTGGTTTGATGATCATAAAAGCGAAATCATTACTATTGGAGCAGCGATAGATATGATTTGCTATGTAGGTAATAAAGCCCCAGAAACCACCAAAAAGGAGGTAGAGAAAAAATGGAAAACCACTTATGCTTTTACATCAGACCTTAACCTAGAGCGACAAATTTCTAAACGTGAATTTGCAACGCTTTTGCAAGATTACATGCCCCCTTTTAACGTAACAATAGATAAAACTGGTAAGATTTTGAGGTAGGTTTAAATTTTACCACCTTAGACACCTTAGCTCATTTAAGCCTTAGGTTTTCTTAGGTGTCTAAGGTGGTAAAAATAAGTCTTCGTGGTTCAAATGTGTAACATTTGTTTTGCCTTGTTTAAGTCGAAATGCTTTTTGTATAACTTGCATTCATAACCGTAAACTAAATGAAGAAGTTATCCTTTCTATTTTTCCTGTTTGCTTCTGCAGCAAATGCACAGCAACTCGCACCGCTATCAGTTCAAAAAATCATGAGAGACCCCAAATGGATGGGAACATCGCCAGACGAATACCGCTGGTCGGCTGATAGTAAGACCGTTTTCTTTAACTGGAATCCTGAAAACAAAGACAAATCGCAACCTTATAAACTAAATGTAGCTAGTCAGAAAGTAGACAAAGCGGAAAAAGAGGAAGCAGAAAAAAGTGCTTCCATCAACTATGTTTACAATAAAGATAAATCGCTGGGATTGTTAGAAAAAGGAGGAGATATTTATTTAACCAACCTTAAATCAAAAAAAGAAACGAGATTAACCAATACATTAGAGAGGGAAAGCAATGCTCGCTTTTTGTATAACAATGAGATTGTTTTTCAACGAGCAGATAATGTTTACCAATTAAACTTTAGCACAGGAGAGTTAACGCAGCTAACCAATTTTGTAAAAGGAAAGTCAGATGCAGCTTCTCCAGCCTCAAGACCTGCTGGTAGAGCTATTGCACAAGGAACTTCACAGCAAGATCTTTGGTTAAAAAATGACCAAACGGCATTGTTCGATATCATTAAGAAAAGAAATGCAGAAGGTGGAAATAGAACAATGGGAAGAGGTAGAGGTTTTGGAATGGTTAACGATAATGTTAAGCCAAGAGTAATCAAACCAATTCATTTAGAGGATGATTTTATGGCTGGCTTAACGGTTAGTCCAGATGGGAAATATGTAAGTTATAGGTTAATTAAGCAAGCTGCAGGAAATAAAAACACCATTGTTCCTAATTACGTAACGGCATCGGGTTACACCGAAGACATCAATGGAAGAACCAAAGTTGGAGAATCCTTATCTACAAGTACAACTTACGTGTTCGATGTGGCAAAAGATTCTGTGTACGCTGTTAATGTTTCGCAAATAGCGGGTATTAAAGATTTGCCAGATTACGTAAAAGACTATCCGAAACAATTAGAAGAACGCACTAAAAAGAACGAAGACAGAAAGGTTAACCTTAATGTAGTTAACTGGAACGAAAATGGTTCGTTTGCGGTAGTTAGCGGAAGAGCGCAAGACAATAAAGATTTTTGGATTTTAAAGTTGGATCCTACTACGGGTAAGTTAACATTAATTGACCGCCAAAGGGACGAAGCTTGGGTGGGTGGACCAGGTGTTAGCCGTGATGTAAAATGGATTGACAACCAAAGATTTTATTTCCAAAGTGAAGCTACAGGTTATTCCCATTTATACACCTATAACGTAAATACTGGCGAGAAAAAGCAATTAACTTCTGGTAAATGGGAAGTGCAGCAAGCGCAGCTTTCGAAAGATAAAAGTACGTTTTATATCAGCGGTAATAAAGAGCATCCAGGCATCACTCATTTTTATAAACTGAGTGTAAACGGCGGAGATTTGGTACAAATCACTTCAATGAAAGGTGGAAATGAAGTTACACTTTCTCCAGACGAGAAATGGTTGGCGATTAACCATTCTTACATGGACAAACCTTGGGAGCTTTATATCCAAGCAAATAAACCAGGAGCTAAAGCTGTTAAGATAACGAAGTCAACTTCTGCCGAATTCGATAGTTATCAGTGGAGACAGCCTGATTTAGTATCTTTTAAAAATCGTTACGGAGATGATGTTTATGCTAGGGTTTATCCATCTAAAAATCCGCATCCAAATAAACCTGCGGTAGTTTTTGTACACGGTGCTGGTTATTTACAAAATGTGCATTACTGGTGGAGCCAATATTTCAGAGAATATATGTTCAATAATTTACTGGCGGATAATGGTTACACTGTCATTGATATCGACTATACTGCAAGTTCTGGCTATGGTCGTAATCACCGTACTGGAATTTATCGCCACATGGGTGGAAAAGATCTGACAGACCAAGTAGATGGCGTGAAGATGTTGGTAGAAAAATATGGTGTTAATCCTAAAAATGTAGGCTTATATGGGGGGTCGTATGGTGGTTTTATCACTTTGATGGGATTGTTTAACGAGTCAGATACCTTTAGAGCTGGTGCGGCATTGCGTTCGGTAACCGATTGGGCGCATTACAATCACGGCTACACCGCAAATATCTTGAACGAACCTTTTAATGACCCAAATGCTTATAAGAAAAGCTCACCAATTTACTTTGCAGACAAACTTAAAGGCGATTTAGTAATGTTACACGGTATGGTGGATGTAAATGTTCATTTTCAGGATATCGTTCGTTTATCGCAACGCTTTATTGAGCTAGGTAAAGATAATTGGGAACTGGCAGTATATCCTGTAGAAGATCATGGCTTTGTAGAACCAAGCAGCTGGACAGATGAGTACAAGCGAATTTTTAAGCTATTCGAAAATACCTTGAAGAAGTAAAGCATAAATGCTACCTTGAGATAATTAAGTAAACTTATAACCTAATTTGAGATGAAATTATTTAAACAGAAGCTTTTCGTTATTTTGGTATTGCTTACAGGAGCATTTATTAGCAAAGCTGATACCTATTATTTTGTCAACCACAGCGCATTCTCTAATGCTGGAAAACCGAATAAAGATAGCGTAATCAAAATTTTAGCGATTGGAAACAGTTTTTCTGAAGATGCCATTGAATATTATTTGCAAGGCTTAGCAAAAGCAGGAGGTTATAAGGTGATTATTGGAAACCTTTATATTGGCGGTGCACCTTTAGATTTGCATTGGAAAAATGCTCAAAACAATGCAGATGTTTATGAATACAGAAAAACAGGGCTGGGCGGTAAAAAAGAGCGTTTGTCTAAAGTTAGTATCGCTAAAGCGCTAGCTGATGAAAATTGGAATTATGTCAGCTTCCAACAAGCTAGTCCAAAATCTGGATTGTTTGATACCTATGTGGAGCCACTTCCATTGTTGTTCAATTATGTTAAGGAAAAGGCAACCAACCCGAAGGTGAAATACATTTGGCACCAAACCTGGGCTTATGCTCAAAATTCTACGCACAACGGTTTTGCCAGTTATAACAAAGATCAAATGAGGATGTACCAAGCAATTGCAGATGCTTCTAGCAAAGTAAAGAGCTTGGTTCCGATAGATATTGTAGTACCTGCAGGAACGGCTATTCAAAATGCTCGTACCAAATTAGGAGATGTTTTATGTAGAGATGGTTATCATCTAGATTTAAACATAGGTCGTTATACCGCTTCTTGTGTATGGTACGAAGCAATATTCAAGAAAAATGTAATTGGAAACACCTACAAGCCAGATAAAGTTAACGGCGCTGACGCTTTAACCGCTCAGCAAGCCGCCCATAAAGCCATCAAAAAACCGTTTAAGGTGTCGAAAATCAAATAAGAGATCAAAAGCTTCGAGATAGAAAACTCGGAGCTTTTTTGTATAGCGAAAATCTAATTTAGTTTTGAAGTGTATAGTTTTTGTCTATATGCTTATCAAGATTTCGTATTGTCTTAGCGTTCATTTTACACTATCTTTGTGCCAAGAAAATTAAAAACACAAAATAATTATGAGTTTCGTAGGTAAAAAATTCCCTAGTATTACAGTTGATGCCATTTCTGAAATGGGTGACGATTTAAAAATCAACGTTTTTGAAGAAGCAGTAAAAAATAACTCTAAAGTATTATTATTCTGGTATCCAAAAGATTTCACTTTCGTTTGCCCTACTGAATTACATGCTTTCCAAGCAGCTTTAGGTGATTTCAAAGAAAGAAACACAGTAGTAATCGGCGCATCTTGCGACACTAACGAAGTTCACTTTGCTTGGTTAAACACAGCTAAAGATAACGGTGGTATCGAAGGTGTAACTTATACTTTAATTGCGGATACGCACAGACACTTAGCAGGTACTTTAGGTATCTTAGATCAAGAAGTTGATTATAATGAAGAAGGCGAAGAAGTATTCTCTGGTTCAAACGTATCTTACCGTGCTACTTACTTAATTGATGAGACAGGTAAAGTATTCCACGAAAGTGTAAACGATATGCCTCTAGGTAGAAACGTGAAAGAATATATCCGTTTAATTGATGCTTACGCTCACGTACAGAAACATGGCGAGGTTTGTCCTGCTAACTGGGAAGAAGGTAAATCAGCAATGAACGCAACTAGAACTGGCGTTGCTGAATACTTAAGCGCTAACTAAGCAAAAGCTTAAAATAGGCTGTTCCTTGCAGTCGGTTTGTCACATTGAGCTTGTCGAAATGTTTCTTAAAAGAGGATTCGACAAGCTCAGCCTGACAAACGAATAATACTCTATTCCCAATCATTAACTATGCGATTTCTAAACTAACACAAGACTGAAAGTAATGTGATTGCATAGCTATTAAATTTTATATCATGTTTTTAGAATTAACAGAAGATAGTTTAAGCCAATACCTTTCAGATAATCCGAAAGTAATGGTACAGTATGCAGCTTCGTGGTGTGGCAACTGCCGTATCATGAAACCAAAGTTTAAAAAATTAGCAGCAGAAAATGAAGACGTAGCTTTTTTAATCGTTGATGCAGAAAAGTTTCCAGAGTCGAGAAAATTTGCAAAAGTTGATAACCTACCAACCTTTGCTGCTTTCCAAAATGGTGCTTTAGTAGAGCAGGTTCAAACCAACAAAGCCGAAGTTCTAACCGATTTATTCGCTAAAATCAAGTAATTATGAAGGTTCCTGTAATTAGACAATTGTTTGAAAACTCAACACCAGAGCAATTGAACGCTACACTTGAAGTGTTAGAAGCATTTTGCGAGTTTAGAGGTGTAAGCGAAGCAGAAGTTGATGTAGCCGGAGAGATGATCACCAATATCTGCGGTGCATTAGAAGTACACGAAAGTGTAAAAGGAGGTTTAGAGCCTCGTGAAGCTTTAAATGCTTTCTCTCAAAAAGTAATGGGTTCTATTGATAGAAGTTCTTCAATAAAATAAAAAGAAGCCCCAGCAGAAATGTTGGGGCTTCTTTGATTTAAATACCTATTTGTGAGTATTTCAATTTTGAGTTATTGTTGCCAATTTCAATATTTTATATTGAAATCATGGGCAATAAAATCTTCCTATTATTAATTTTTGCTACAGTAAGCATAGCTCACGCACAAACGGTCAATAAGGCAGCCCGAGAATTAACCACCTACACAGAAACCATTGATAAAAGCAAAGTTGTAGCTGCACAGAAAAACTTAATTGTCGCTCTAAATTTAAATCAAGATAAGAAAACTGACTCTATAAAAAAAGTTGTTTTTTTAAAAGATACTGTTGTTTTAGAACATCAACATCAAGCTCTTTTGACGAGATTTTCTTTGAAAAAAAACATCGTCCCCATCTTGTTAATTACTTATGGAGGATTTAGCGTAGAAAATCCACATATTAAAAATTTCAATTCTTCTTGGAAAAATGAGATCGCATCAATGAGAATGCCAAGAAATCATGCAGACGATTACACACAATTTGCGCCTATGGCTATTGTATATGGACTCAATTTTGCTGGTGTAAAAGGTAATAATGATATTGGCGATATCATTACTGTAAATATTACTTCTTTTCTGCTTTCTACCGCAATTGTGCGTCCGTTAAAACAGCTAACCGCTGTTAAAAGACCAGACGGCTCAAATGACCACTCGTTTCCATCGGGGCATACCAGTACCGCATTTGTCTCAGCTCAATTTATGTATAGAGAATACAGGGGAAAGGATAGGCTTTTAAGTTTAATGGGCTACCCATTTGCCGTTTACACAGCATTATACAGGACTGTAAACGATAAGCATTGGTTTGGAGATGTTGTGGCTGGTGCAGGTATCGGTATCTTAAGTACTGAATTGGCTTATTTTCTGCTTCCCCATATGAAAAATATGCTTAAGAAAATTTCGAAATCTAATGCTATAGCTTATCCTTTTTATCAGGATAATGCTTATGGTTTGGGGGTACAGGTTAAGTTGTAAGAACGCCCTATCATCTTAAAGTTGATAAGGCGTCAAGTACGAATGCATCCTGAAGAAAAATTATAAGTTTTTTCTGTACAGATCATAAATTACTTGTTTATCAAAGTCGGTTAAAACCTTAGTAATATCTGATTGAATATAATGGATTTTGAACGCTTCGATAGCATAGTTTTGACGGATGATGTTATATCCAATTACTTTTAAGCCTATCATAGGATCAAAGTTTTCCGGAACGCTATCTAAAACATCGTTATACCATAAACCGTAGCCTTGTTGCGCTAAGGTTTTCCAAGGGAAGTTTTTTGGGTCGTTTTTGCGTCCTGGAGCATAATCTGCATGACCAATAAAATTAGCCGTTGGTATGCTGTATTTCTTCTTTAAAGTTTTCAATAAAGCACATAAACTATTGATTTGAGCTTCGGTCCAAGGATCGGTAGTGCCGTTATTATCCATTTCAATGCCAATCGAGCAAGAATTCATATCGGTAACATTGCCCCACTTGCCGGCTCCAGCATGTTGGGCTCTCAGATAGTCGTTAACCATTTGCACCACTTTTCCGTCTCTACTTACTACATAATGTGAGCTGGTTTGTGTTTTGGGAATAGTAAAGGTTCTCAACGTTTGTCCCAACGAATCTTGTGCGGTATGGTGGATCATCACAAAATTCGGCTTGCGTATCCCCATATTGGTTGTGCCTACAAAATACTGCTCGTTAAAAAGCGAATCTACCTGTTGACCCTCTGGTGGGGTAGCAGCAATGATTTTTGAAAATGTTTTCGCATTATTTTTGTAAACCTTGTCGGTGGCTTTGTATTTATAGGTGCTGCAAGCTACAAGCAAGGATATCGATAGTAACCAAAAGGCGGGTGAAATTTTTTGTAGTTTCATGTATGTTGTTATTGGAAGATTAAAAAACTTATAGGGCCTAGGAATTGTTTTGCTAGCTGTAAAACAAAAACTGCCAACTCTTTTATGTACTTTCCCAAAAAATCAGGATAATTGATATCTTTTGTTATTAAATTTGGCAAATTAAATTTTACGAATTTAACACATTCACGCAAAACCCCGAAAAAACAATCGCATATGCGCAAAATAAATATTAAAATTGCTAAGGGAATCCTTTTAGGAGCAGCAATAGCGACCGCTATAACCGCTTGTACCGGCAATAATACTAACGAAGATAATTCGGCAAAAAAAGAAGTAGACTCACTTACAGAATATGTAGCACAACGATTGCCTATCTATGAAAAAGTTAGGTTAAGCACAGATTTGAATTTGCTAACACCAAACGAGCGTAAGGTTTTGCCGCTGTTAATAGAAGCAGCACAAATTATGGACGAACTTTTTTGGAAGCAAGCTTATCCGCAACGCGATAGTTTATTGGCGACCATTAAAGACGAAAAAACTAGAGAGTTTCTAAAAATCAACTATGGACCTTGGGATAGATTGAATGGAGATAAGCCTTTTGTTGCTGGCATCGGCGAAAAGCCATTAGGGGTTACTTTTTACCCATTGGATATGACCAAAGAAGAATTGGAAAAATCTGATGTGAAAGATAAACAAGGACTTTATTCGGTAATCGTAAGAGAAAATGGAAAGTTAACTTCTGTTCCCTACCATCTTTATTTTGCTACCGAATTACAAAAAGCCAGCAGCTTATTAAAACAAGCCGCTTTATTGGCTGATGATGAAGGGCTTAAAAAATATTTAAACCTTAGAGCTGATGCATTGGTAACAGATAACTATACCGCCAGTGATTACGCTTGGTTAGATATGAAATCGAATGGATTAGATATCATCATCGGCCCGATCGAAAACTATGAAGATAAATTATTTAACGCCAGAGCTTCGTTTGAGAGCTATGTGCTAGTAAAAGATAAAGAGTGGAGCAAACGCTTGGCTAAATATGTTTCGATGCTTCCTGAGCTTCAAAAAGGTTTACCGGTAGATGCTAAATATAAGAAGGAAGTGCCAGGCACAGATTCTGAACTGAACGCTTACGATGTGGTATATTACGCTGGAGATTGCAACGCAGGTTCTAAAACCATTGCCGTGAACTTGCCAAACGACGAAAAAATCCAGCAGGAAAAGGGAACTCGTCGCTCGCAGTTAAAAAATGCGATGAAAGCGAAGTTCGATAAGATTTTAGTGCCAATCTCGAATGTTTTAATTGATAAGGAGCAACAAAAGCACATCAAGTTTGATGCCTTTTTTGCCAATGTAATGTTCCATGAAGTGGCTCACGGCTTGGGTATTAAAAACACAGTTACTGGAAAAGGAATGGTACGTACCGCCTTGCAAGAGCAATATTCTTGGTTAGAAGAGGGCAAAGCCGATGTTTTAGGTCTATACATGGTAACTGGATTACTTAAAAAAGGTGAACTAGAAGGAGATATCAAAGATTTTTATACCACCTACATGGCAGGAATTTTACGCTCGGTTCGTTTCGGTGCATCTAGCGCCCACGGAAAAGCGAATATGCAGTGTTTCAATTTCTTCCAAGAAAAAGGTGCATTTGAGCGTACAGCTGCGGGAACGTACAAGGTTAACTATGATAAATTTGCTACAGCAATGAATGAATTAAGCGCTGTGGTATTGGCATTGCAAGGAAACGGAGATAAAGCTGCGGTAGAAAAAGCGCAAAAGGAAAGAGGGATTATCAAAGCAGAACTACAAGCTGATTTGGATAAATTGTCTCAAAAAGGAATTCCGGTAGATGTGATTTTTGACCAAGGCGTAGATGTTTTGGGCATGAAATAAGACCATCCTATTTTTTGCGTCTAAATTATAACCACATAGACACATAGATTTTAATCCGAATTTGGATTGCTATGTTTCTATGTGGTTTTATTTTTTAAGTTTTTTATGGCTGCGTAGTCAAATTGAGAAACGGTAAAAGCCGATCTGATGTTTTGGGCATGAAATAAGGCCATCCTATTTTTTGCGTCTAAATTATAACCACATAGACACATAGATTTTGATCCGAATTTGGATTGCTATGTTTCTATGTGGTTTTTATTTTTTAAGTTTTTTATGGCTGCGTAGTCAAATTGAAAAAAAGGCAAAAAGTAGCCTGATGTCTATTTTCTCAGCTATTTTTATGCTTTTGTGTTCTGTCTCATAAAAAAAAATGAAAATTTCTTGTAACCTTTTGCAACGCACTATCGTCTACATGCTACAAACTATGAGGAAGGTTTCGGCCTTTTGAAAAACTAAGCGAAAAATTATTAAAAGTTAAAAAAAGCGCCCAGAGCGTAATGGGATTTTTATGCCCAAATTTTAAATATAAAACACAAGGAAATGAAGAATATATACTTTTTAATCATTGCACTCTTAACCTCAGCTTCGCTGTTTGCCGAAGCGAATAGAGGGAAACAGATTGATGTGAACGGCACTGTTTTAGATGAGCAACGTAAACCTATAGATTACGCCACGGTGGGGTTATTCAAAGCCTCAGATTCTTCGTTGGTAAAAACAGCAATGACTACACCAGAGGGGAAATTCAACTTCCCAAATGTTGCTGCTGGTAGCTACTATATCAAAATCAATATGATGGGTTATCAAATCTATAAAGGAAAAGCTTTCTCGGTAGGAGAAACCATCATGAATTTACCTGATATTCTGCTAAAATCAGATAGTAAAACTTTAAACACGGTAAGCGTTACTACGGTAAAACCACTTTTAGAACGCAAAGCAGATAAAATGGTCATGAATGTAGAGAATAGTTCTGTCGCTGTGGGTTCTTCAGCGTTGGAAGTTCTGCAAAGAGCACCAGGCGTTACCGTAGATCAAAACGATCGTATATCGATGCAGGGAAAACAAGGCGTACTGATTATGTTAGACGGTAAACAAACTTATATGAGTCAGGCAGATGTGGCCAACTTACTGCGCAACATGCAAAGCTCTTAGATTGAAACCATCGAACTGATTACCAATCCATCTTCAAAATACGATGCTTCCGGTAATTCTGGAATCATCAATATCAAAACAAAGCGGTCTAAAAATGGCGGTGCCAACGGTAGCTTTGTTGCGGGTACTGCTTATGGTAAAAACCTAAGAGGAAACACTGGCTTAAACCTAAACTACAGAAGTAAAGGTGTTAACGTTTTTGGTAGTTATAATTTTAACAAAGGAGCAAGGTCAAACGTAATTAATATCGACCGTATAGCTAATGCCACTTCCACAGATCCAGAAACTTATTTTTCTCAGAAAGGTGGCGATGATAGAGATTTCGAAAATAACAATTTTAAAGTAGGAGTAGATTTCTTCATCAACAAGAACAACACTATTGGAGTGTTGGCTAACGGCTATTTAAATAGTGGTTTGGAGAAAGCGAATAACCATACGTCTATCGGCAAATCGTTTAAACAGGTAGATTCTACTTTGACTACCACGAACAATCAAAAATCTAGCTACAGAAACTTTGCCTATAACCTTAACTATAAATCTATTTTAGATACGACAGGTCAAGAACTTTCTGCCGATGTGGATTACTCGAGATATAACAGTAGAGATTATGCAGAATTGGTAAACGAATTGTTGTTTCCTAATGGTTCGCCAGTTAAACCCATTGGACGTTTGAGAAATAACAGCCCAAGTACAATTGATATTAAAGCGGTAAAAGTTGATTATACTTTTCCGATTAATAAAACAACGAAATTTGAAGCGGGGATTAAAAGCAGTTGGGTAGAAACGGATAACGATTTGCGTGCCGAGGAATTTAAGACCAATGCTTGGCAAAACGATGTCCGTAGAAGTAACCGATTTGTGTACGATGAAAATGTAAATGCGGTGTATTCTAATTTTAGCAAACAGTTTAAAAATACGAGCGTACAGTTGGGTTTAAGGATGGAACAAACCAATTCTAAAGGCAATTTGGTGACCACTAACAATGTGGTAGAGCGCAGTTACTGGGATTTCTTTCCGACCGTTTATATACAACAAACTTTGTCTAAAAATCACCAAGTGGGCGTTTCTTATGGAAGAAGAATAGATAGACCTAGTTACGACGCTTTAAATCCATTTATTTACTTTTTGGATGAATATACCTACAATCAAGGAAATCCTTTCTTAAAACCGCAGTACACGAATAATTATGAGATGAATTATACTTTCATGCAGAAATACTTCTTGAATGTTGGTTATAGCGTAACTAATGACGCAATTACGGAAGTGATTCTGCCAAATGAAGAACGTAAAGCTTTGTTTCAAACCAATGAAAACTTACAAACGCAAACAGTTATATCGGCTAACCTAACAGTGCCCGTTAAAGTTAAAAAATGGTGGACAATGAGTAATAACCTGAACGTTTTCCATATGGCTTTTGAAACACCAAACTTAAATGGTCAGGCTTTGAAAACGGGGCAAACTTCTTACCAGTTCCGTATGCAAAACAACTTTATCATTATGGATGGTTTAACAGCAGAGCTTAATGGTAACTATGAATCGCCGTTAACTTACGGAACACTTGATTTGGAAGAAAGAGCTTATATCGATTTCGGTATCAGCAAAGCGATTCTAAAGAAAAAAGGAAGTTTAAAATTTGCGGTGTCAGATGTTTTTGATACCAATAGAACAAGATTGAAAAGTGCTTACCCAGGCTTGTCGTATAATTTGTACCAAAAGAATGAGACACAGTTATTCCGTTTAAACTTTACCTACAGATTTGGTAAAAATGAAATTAAACCAGCTCGTAGACGCTCTACAGGAACTGAAGCAGAACAGGGAAGGATGAAGAATTAATAGCTTTCTTTTAGACTTACGAAGTTTCTAGATGGCGCAACCTTCCGCTTTACATTTAAAACAATGATAACGAAGGTTAAACTTCGTAAGGCTGGCAAACAAAAAGTCCGTGCAAGTATCAACCTTGCACGGACTTTTTTATGCGTTTCGTCATTGCGAACAGAAGCGTAAGGATAAGTAGGGAGTGAAGCAATCTTTTTTTATTGAAGCCATCATTAATGACGTCAAAGATTGTTTCTCCGAATTGTCGGAGCAGGCTGTCGTTCCTTCTCGCAATGACGAAAAAATTAGCGGTAGCGCTAAAATCTACTTTCCAATCAAAGAAACCACTTTCTCTTCCAGTTCCTCAATATCAAAAGGTTTCGATAAATAACTTTCTGCACCTGCAGTTTCTGCTAATGATCTAATGTCGTTATTAGCCGAAAAATACACCACGGGTATGCTCTTGTACTTCGGATGTTTTTTAAGCGCTTGTGTAGCTGCTATTCCGCCCACATCGGGCAGCCAGTTATCCATTAGAATAATGTCTGGTTCGTAAGCAGAAACCTGTGTGATAATGTCGTTCGAAGTGGATGAGGTTTTGGTTTCATAACCGGCGCCTTCCAATATCAAGGTACAAAGTTCCAAAATGTCGTTGTTGTCATCAAAAATGAAAACCTTTTTACTCATCTTAATTTTTTAGTGGTTTAAAGATAAAGAATTAATATAATCAGCCATTTCCTCGATATCAAGAACCGAAGTTACATTTGCTCTTGAAATGGCCTGCTCGGGCATATACGATACCTGTGCCGATGCTGGATTTTGTGCCAAGGTCACGCCTCCATTTTTTTTTGCGGCAATGAGTCCGTTTACACCATCTGCATTTGAACCAGATAATAATAAGCAAACTAATTTTTCCCCATAAACGTCAGCAGCCGACTGAAAAGTAACATCGATAGAAGGTCTAGAGTAGTTTATCTTCTCCGAATAGTCTAACGAAAAGGTAAAGTCTTTTTCAATCAATAGATGATAGTCTGATGGAGCGATATACACGTAGCCATTCAATATTTTCTCCTTTTCATCAGCCTCCTTCACTTTTAAAGTGGTACGGTGGGCTAGCAGATCGGTTAAAAGAGAATCGGTACCTTGCTTGCGGTGTATCACAATGATAATTGCAAAATCTAGGTTTTTATTTACTTCTGGCAGCACCTTTAGCAGTACATCTAGGCTTCCGGCCGAACCTCCAATCACAAATGCTCCAATTTTTCTCATGCGCTCACCTTCCTCCAAACTTTATCGGTACCCACTCGTTTGTAAGCAGGCGAAATGGGAGAGAAATCAAGTGTTTCTTTAGTGCCCAAGGCCAGATAACCTAAATTCTCTAAACTTTGATCGAACAATTGAAAAACACGGAACTGCAAAGGCCTATCGAAATAAATCAATACATTTCTGCACAAAATAAGCTGAAATTCGTTGAAAGAACGGTCTGAGACAAGGTTGTGCGTAGAAAAGATCATCTTGCTTTTTAGCTCTGTATCAAATTTAGCTAAAGAGTAACTTGCAGAATAGTAAGAAGAAAAATCCTTTTTTCCGCCAGAGGCGATATAATTTTCAGAGTAGCTTTTCATTTGGCTAAGCGGAAACATGCCGTTGGCAGCTTTCTCTAAAACGGTCGGATTAATGTCCGTAGCATAAATTAGCGACTTATGCAGTAAATTAAGTTCTTTTAGAATAATGGCAATAGAATAAGCTTCTTCGCCAGTAGAACAACCAGCCAACCAAATCCGTATGAATGGATAAGTATTTAAACTAGGTAGAATTTTTTCCCTCAGTAAACGATAAAAACTTGGGTCGCGAAACATTTCGGTCACATTTACTGTAACACCTTCTACAAAGTGTTTAAAATAAACGTCGTCGTTTAAGGTTTTATACCTGAACTCGGCAAAGCTCACATGCTTATCCAATGCGTACAATCTGGCCAAGCGTCTTTTTAGGGAGGCCCGAGAATAACCCGTGAAATCGTAACCATGCTGTTCTAGCACATCGTTGATTAAGATTTCAACTTCTTCATCGCTTATTGGTCCAGAGTTTGACACTAGAGGTAATTGTTTAATAATTTAACGAGTTCTTCTACATTTACAGGTTTAGAAACGTAGCCAACTGCACCAGCTTCAAGGCAACGTTCTTTGTCGCCAAGCATGGCCTGTGCTGTAACCGCAATTACGGGCACATCTTTTAATTGCTCGTCTTCTTTCATTTTGGCCATGGCCTGATAGCCATCTAAATCTGGCATCATCATGTCTAATAAAACAACGCCAACATCATCGTTTTTCTTGATGATTTCGAAACCTTCGTGGGCACCATTGGCGGCCAAACAAGTAAACTTCTTAGCAGTTAAAACAGCCTTTAAAGCAAAAATGTTTCTGCTATCGTCGTCAATAATTAAAATTTTCTTTTGTGAAGCTTCCATTTCAGAGATTAATTAGATTTATCATAAAGCCAAACTCTCAACAATGATATCAATTGGTCAATATCTACAGGTTTAGAGATATAATCTGATGCACCAGCGGCAATACATTTTTCCCTATCGCCCATCATCGCTTTTGCGGTTACGGCTAATATTGGCAAGTTTTTGTACTCTGCCATAGCTCTAATTTGCTTGGTAGTTTCATAGCCATCAAGCTCTGGCATCATCATATCCATTAGCACTACATCAATTTTTGGATTAGCTTTAATAGCCGCTAGCGCTTCTTTTCCATCAATAGCTGGTAGAACCTTCATTTTATGAGGTTCTAAAGCTTTAGTGAGCGAGAAAATGTTCCTCACATCGTCATCAGCAATTAGCACCACTTTATCTCTTAACACATCGGTTACATTTTGCAAAGTTTCCAATTTGCTGGGTTGTTTTCCTTTATCTTTTTCTTCTACCAGATGTAAGAATACGGCAGCTTCATCTAAAATACGTTGGTAAGAATGAGCGGTTTTTACAACAATAGAATCTGCATATTGTTTGATTCTGCTTTCTTCTCCCTTAGAAAGGTTTTTACCCGTAAAAATGATGATAGGTAAATTCTCCAATCCATCGCTTTTTTTAATGGTTTCCAGTGTTTCGTAAGCCGTTTTATCGGGAATTCCCATATCTAAGATTACACAGTCAACCTCTTTACGCTGTAATGCGTCAATGCTTTCGCTGATATTGGAAACAACAATGGTTTGCAGATTAGATGAGCTTAGGTAATGACTCAAAGCTTCGGCATGTTGCTTGTTTTCTTCCACAATAAGTACTTTCTTCGGGTTTTTGCTCAATGCATGTTCCAGCTTTTCGAAAATTATCTTCATGTGTTCCAAAGCAAAAGGCTTGTTGATGAAATCTACCGCACCTTTTTGCAAGCTTTCTCTCTTTGCAGAAAGCGAGGACATGATGTGTACTGGAATGTGTCTGGTTAATGGGTTAGATTTCAGTTCATCCATCACTTGCCATCCATCTTTAACAGGAAGTTGGATGTCTAGCAAAATCGCTAATGGATTGTATTTCTGAGCTAGCTCAATACCTACATCTCCACGAACGGCAACTAATCCTTTATAGTTTCTTTTTCTGGTGAAATCAAGCAAGGTTTTGGCAAAGAAAGTGTCATCTTCTATGATGAGGATGGTTTTATCTTCTGTAGTAATACTTTCTCTGTCGTCATCTACATCAGCAGGGATTTTAGAAACAATAAAACGTTCCTCTTCTTTTCTTTGCTGTTCCTTTTTTTCTGCAGCTTCTTCTACGGCTTCGGCAAAGGTTAACTCTTCGGTTCTGTTGTTAAAATCTGCTGGAATGGTGAGTGTAAATGTACTCCCTTCACCTTCACTACTTTCCAGTTTAATGTTACCACCAAGTAGGTTCGCCAACTGCTTACTAATGGATAAGCCTAAACCTGTACCGCCAAATTTGCGTCGGGTAGAGCCGTCGGCTTGTTGGAAAGCTTCGAAAACTAATCCTTGTTTGCTTTTGGCAATGCCAATACCAGTATCGCTAACTGCAAAGCTTAAAATACTTTCTTTTTCGTTGTAACCGATAGTTAAACTCACTTTTCCTTGCGAAGTAAACTTAAAGGCGTTAGAAAGTAAATTCTTCAATATCTGAGATAAACGCATCTTATCGGTAGTAAATGCATGGGGGGTATCTCCAGAAACGCCAATAACTAAATCGAGGTGCTTATCTTTAGCAATTGGCATAAACATCGATCTAATATCTGCGGTAACTTCCTCTATGCGAACATCAGTAATTTCCAGTTCCATTTTACCTGCTTCAATTTTAGAAAGATCTAATATTTCATCAATTAAGCTCAATAAACCTTGCCCAGAACTTTGAATTACCGAAGCATACTCTGTGTACTCTTTTTGAAGTTCTTCGCTTTCAGACATCAGCTTAGATAGCAACAAAATAGAATTTAAAGGGGTACGTAACTCATGCGACATATTAGCCAAAAACTCTGATTTGTATCTAGTGCTTTGTTCTAGCTGTTCTGCTTTTTGTTTAATCTCTAGGTTTCTTTCCAGAATTAACTGATTGCGCTCCTCTAATAATGCACTTCTTTCTTCTAGTTCTTGGTTACTTTGTAATAACTCTTCTTGTTGTACCCTCAGTTCTTCTTCTGAGGCTTGTATTTTCTGGGTTTGCGCTTCCAATTCTGCATTTAAAGCTTCTAATTCGCTGTGTTGCGATTGTAGCTCTTCTGCCTGAGATTGGGTTTCTTCCAAGAAATCTTGCAGTTTTTTTCTGCTTTGAGCAGAGTTGATAGCGATACCGATATTCGTAGAAATATTGTTCATGAACTCGATTTTGCGCTGCGGATAGGCATTTATCGTTGCCATTTCAATAACGCCCAATACCAAGCCATTCCTAATGATTGGAAAAGCAACTACATTAGAAGGTTTCGTTTGACCTGTAGCGTAGCTAATGGTGCCTTCGTTGTTAGGTATTTTTTCGAGTAAAATCAGTTTTTCTGATTGGTAAGCCTGTCCAACTAGTCCTTCGCCTTTGGCTATTTTTTTTCTTTTCTCGTTGATATCTAAGGCGTAACCACTCACTAAATGTAGATGTTGGTCTTCATCTAAAATATATAAAGCGCCAACCATACTTTTGGTATGTTCTACAACCGCCATAAGCACGTCATTAGCTAGTTCATGCACATCCTTATCGCCTACCATTTTATCGTTAAGTGTAGCCACGCCGGTTTGCATCCATTCTTTGTCTTCGAGCAGGCCAAAAGCTGTTTGTAAAGCTTCGGCCATACTATTTAGCGAGCCAGATAAGCTACCCAATCCATCCTTAGAGGTCTCGTGCAGTCTAACCTTGTAATTTCCTGTAGAAATTTGATGTGCGATACTTTTGATGGTATCGATTCTTTTGGCAGTGTCTTCGTTAAGGCGCTGTAATTGCTGAAATAAATCTATACGCTCATTAAACTCCGAACTTACTTTTTGATAGAAGAAAACCGTACTTAAAACGGATAAGATTGCCGCAAAAATGATAAGGTATGGAGAAAAACCTGCCAAGGTATTCATCTCTTTGGTTTTCTCCGCTAGAGACCTTTTTTCTTCGTTGCGAATTTCTCTGATGATTTGACGGGCATCATCCATGTATTTTTTGCCTTCTAATAAAGAAGCTTCTAATACGGTACCATTGTTTTTTTTGGTTTGGATGGTGCGGATTAAAACTTCCATCCTTTTGTCGATAATACTTCTAAGCTCGTTAAGCTTTTGCTGCTCGAAAGAATTATTGGTAGTGGCAGCCATCACCCTTGAGAAAAGAGAGTCAGTTCTTTTGATGCTTCTTTCGTAAGGATCTAGAAAAACGGTATTTCCCGTTAGCAAATAGCCTCTTTGTCCTGTTTCGGCATCTTTCAGCATCGATACAATATTGTCAACATCGTTGATGATGGTATTGCTCTCTACCACCAGATCGGCACTTTTAATCAGGTTTTTGATACTGATAAATGACGCTGTGGAACTAATAATTAGCAGCAGCAAGGAAATTCCTAAACCAATGCGCAAGTTAGTTTTTAAGGATAGTTTCATCTATAAAAATAAGTTAAGTATTAAACTTCAGCACTTAATTGTTCTATGGGTATGGTAAAATAAAATTCGGAGCCTTCGCCATAAACGGATTGAACGTTAATTTGACCGCCATGTCTTTTGATAATTTCGGAAGAAATGTAAAGTCCAATTCCTAAACCCTGAAAACGGTGAGAAGTTTCTTCTACGCGATAAAATTTTTCGAATACTCTTTTGACTTGATCTGGTTGCATGCCAATGCCATAATCTTTAACACCTAAATACAGCTCGTTGTTCTGTAAACGGACGGTCATTGTAGCCTGGCTAGTTCCTGGAGAATATTTAATGGCGTTGGTAATGAAGTTGACGATTACCTGCTCAATACGCATTTCATCACCGAAAATTTTGGCGCTTACCATTCCGTTTTTAACGATATTAAAATCTGGATTAGATTGGTGGATAACCTCGATAATACCATCGAGTAATTGGTCGAAATCGAAATACTGTTTGTTGAACTTCAATTTTCCACTTTCAATTTTAGAGATGTCTAGCAAGTCGGCAATTAATCCATTGAGTTTTTCCAGCTGGATCTGCGCTTTAGAAAGGTGGCTTTTAACGGTTTCGATATCGCCTTTGTTTAATCCTCTTTCTAACAATTGGATATAACCCTTCACACTGGTTAGCGGGGTTTTCAGTTCGTGACTGGCAATGCTAATAAACTCGTCCTTTTTTTGCTCAGCTTCTTTTCTAAACTCTATTTCTTCAAGAAGCGCTGTCTGTATCTCGCTGAGTTTACGGTTTTGCTCGTAGATGCGATAAAAGGTTTTGATTTTCAACAAAAGAATGTTGATATCGACCGGCTTGGTGATATAATCCAATCCGCCAGAAGAGTAGCCTTTTGCGATGAAACGGAATTCGGTATTTGCCGCCGAAAGAAAGATAATCGCCGTTTCTTTTGCTTTACTGTAGCCAGAAATTACTTCGGCCACTTCAAAACCATCCATCTCTGGCATTTGTACATCTAAAATGATGAGCACGTACGAGTTTTTAAGCACTTTTTTAAGCGCTTCTTCACCCGAGTTGGCGGTATCTACTTCAAAACCATGTTTTTCGAGAACATTTTTCAGAGAGATTAAATTCTCTGGAGTATCGTCAACGAGTAAGATCATTCTCAAATGTAATTAAAAATGGCTGTATAAAAATTTTAATTACAACTTGAGGTGTTAATACGGGTGTAAATTTTAGTTTACAATTGATTGGTATTAAAGGTATCTCCTTGTTTAAAATCGCCACTTTCGAAGCCTTTTTTAAACCAGTACATGCGTTGCGCCGAGGTTCCGTGGGTAAAAGAATCAGGAACAACCTCGCCAGTGGCTTGTTTTTGGAGCTTGTCGTCACCAATAGCGTTGGCTGCGGTTAGCGCTTCTTCTATGTCTCCAGCATCTAGCCTAAAATCTTTCAGGTTTTGTGCATGATGTGCCCACAAACCAGCATAAAAATCGGCCTGTAGTTCTAGCATTACTGAAAGTTTATTGTATTCTTTTTCGCTCAGCCTACGGCGGGCATTTTGTACTTTTTCGGAAGTGCCTAACAAATTTTGTACATGGTGGCCAACTTCGTGGGCAATTACATAAGCCTGAGCAAAATCTCCCGCGGCGCCGAAACGAGTTTTCAGCTCTTCGAAGAACGATAAGTCGATGTAAACTTTATTATCACCAGGGCAATAAAACGGACCCACTGCCGAACTTGCGCCTCCGCAAGCGGTTTGTATGCCATCTTCAAATAGCCTCAAAGTTGGATGTTGATATTGCAAACCTAATTGATCGAATTGCGCTACCCAAACTTGCTCAGTAGATTTAAGTACGCCAGCAACAAATTTTTTCTCTGGGTCATCAGCATCAGAGCTGCCTCTTTTTACGTTAGTTTGCTCGGTAGTAACTGGCAACTGGCTAACTAAGCCGGTCAAATCTTCGCCAAAGAACAAGCCAATAATTACGATGATGATACCTACACCACCGCCCAAGGCAACTTTTCCGCCGCCACTACCACGACTATCTTCGACATTATCGCTGCCTTTACCAAACCATTGCATAATACAAGATCTTAAAATTCTTAAAGCAATTTAGGAATTAAATTCGGCAATACCTTTGGCGATTCTATTTTGGGTTTCTTCTTTTCCTAATAACTTCACAATATCAAAAACACCTGGTCCAAATTTGCCGCCAACCAATACAATACGCAGTGGCAACATCACTTCACCAGGTTTTAAGCCTTTGGTTTCTGCTAATGCTTTAAAGCTGGCTTCTAATTCCAACGCACTTAATTCTACATTTAAAGTATTCGCAAATTCCTCAAAGAAAGCCGCTTTATCTGCATTCCATTTTGGTTTTACAGCAGCAGAATCATACTCAGCTGGGGAAGTGAAAAAGTAAGCCGTTTGCACTACGAAGTCAGGCAATAAAGTACACCTATCTTTTACCAGTTCAATTACTTCTGCTAATTTTTCTTCATTAGCTTCAATGCCGCTCTGTTTCAATAAGCTGCTAACTACTAACTGTAAACTGCTCACAGGAGATTGCTTAATCCACTCATGGTTAAACCATTTTGCTTTTTCGAAATCGAATTTTGCGCCAGCTTTGCTTATCCTTTCTACAGAGAAGCTCGCTTTCAATTCATCCAATGAGAAAATCTCTTTATCCGTTCCGTCGTTCCAGCCTAATACGCCCAAAAGATTTACGAAAGCTTCTGGCATAAAGCCTAGTTCTTTAAATCCTTTGGTTACATCGCCAGTTTTAGGGTCGGTCCAGTTCATTGCATAAACCGGAAAACCTAATCGATCTCCATCACGCTTGCTCAATTTACCGTTGCCGTCTGGTTTCAAAATTAATGGCAAATGTGCCCAAGCAGGCATTTCATCTGCCCAGCCCAAATATTTCCAAAGCAAAATATGTATTGGTGCCGATGGTAACCACTCTTCGCCTCTAAAAATGTGCGAAATTTCCATTGCTTTATCATCTACCACTACGGCTAAATGATAGGTTGGCATGCCATCCGCTTTTAGTAAAACTTTGTCGTCAACCAAGTTGGTTTCAAAGCTTACTACACCCCTAATCATATCAGTAAAAGTTACCTGCTCATCAGTAGGCATTTTAATACGGATAACGTGTGGAGCATTTTGCGCCAACAATTCGCTTACTTCGCTTTGCGTTAAAGTTAAGGAGTTGCGCATTTGCATACGGCTTTTTTGTCCGTACAAAAAATTAGGTTCTTCCGCTCTTTTAGCAGTTAATTCTTCTGAAGTATCAAAAGCATAATAAGCATAACCACTAGCCACTAACTGCTCTGCATATTGACGGTAGCTGGGTTTGCGCTCACTTTGGCGGTATGGGCCAAAAGCACCAGGTTTCTGGGGACTTTCATCAGGAGAAATGCCACACCACTCTAAACAGTCTACAATATATTGCTCCGCACCTTCAACAAAACGGGTCTGATCGGTATCTTCTACTCTTAAAATGAAAGTGCCATTATGTTTTTTTGCAAAAAGATAATTGAAAAGGGCAGTTCTAACGCCTCCTAAATGCAAACCACCTGTTGGGCTTGGTGCAAATCTAACTCTAACTTCTTTACTCATATTTCAGTGTGTAATCCTATCGAAATCTCAACACCGTTCCTAAGCACGTCATCCTGAATTCATTTCAGGATCGGCTAAACCCAACGGATGCTGAAATAAATTCAGCATGACGACGAGTGAATGAACCCGCGATAACTTCTTTTGTGCTGCAAAGATAGGTTTTTCATCTTGATTAGCTTTTCGAAAAAGCATAATGGTTTTGTGGTTTTTCCGTTCTGATATTGTATTTTGGCTCAACATGAATCCGTATCAGAAAAAAAAGCGTTGGAAATTGTTCTTGTTATTGTTTGCAGGGCTTATTGGAGCTGCTTCTGTTTTTTATTCCGATTTTTTTGTGAAGAAGATGGAGAGAGAGGAAGCTACACAGTTTTTGCTGTGGGTAAAAGTAGCTGAGCAACGGATGAAAATGTACGATAATGAACAGCTTACCGATGTTTTCGAAACCATCAAAAAGAATAACAAAATGGATGTTATCATCACCAAAACGGATGGCTCCATTTATCTTTGGGATGGCTTAGATACGACCAAAACTCTTTATCCCGACAATAAGACCAAACAATACGATTCGGTCTATTTCGCTAGGCAGCTAGGCAAGATGAAGGAACAACATCAGCCCGCAAAAATGAAGGGAATTAACGACGAAGTACTTATTGCCTACTACAAAGATTCGATAATTTTAACGCAGTTGCGGTTTTTCCCTTACATCCAATTAGGCGTAATTGCCTTATTTCTGATTACCGCTTATGTTGGTTTCAGTGCCGCAAGAAGAGCAGAGCGAGACCAAGAATTTGTTGGAATGGCCAAAGAAACTGCCCATCAGTTAGGCACGCCAATATCATCGTTAATGGCTTGGGTAGAATTGATTAAAACTCGGTTTGACGCAGAAGATGACCCTTTAGTTGCGGAAATGGAGAATGATATTACCAGATTGGAAATTATTGCAGATCGCTTTTCAAAAATAGGTTCTAAGCCGATATTGGAAGATCACGTGGTACACCAGGTGATTAACGGTTTTATTCAATATTTTAAGGTACGAACTTCGGATAAAATCAATTTTGTGCTAACCGGCGACAAGCAAGTGAGAGCAATGCTATCTGCTCCATTATTTGATTGGGTGATAGAAAACTTGCTCAAAAATGCTGTAAATGCGATTGATAACGATGGCACAATTACCGTAAACATTATTGAAAATCTAGCCAAAGAAGAAGTTTTAATAGATATTACCGATACAGGTAAAGGCATTCCTCGTTCTAAATTCGATACCATTTTTCAACCAGGTTACACGACCAGAAAAAGAGGATGGGGCTTAGGCCTAACTTTAACCAAAAGAATTGTAGAAAACTATCATCGTGGTCAAATCTTCGTGAAAGACTCGGAAATAGGAAAAGGAACCACCTTCAGAATTATTTTAAAAAGCAGCATTACTTATGAACCCACCACAAATACAGGATTACCCGGTTTGGTATAAAGGCTACATCGACTTAGTTGAGGGAGATGTATTGAACATTTTAGAAACGCAAGCCGAAGAATTTGCTGATTTTATAAATGCTAATTCTGACAAAGCAGATTATGCTTATGCAGCTGGAAAATGGACGATCAAAGAAATGTTTGGGCATATCATCGACACCGAACGTATCATGGTGTTTCGCTTAACCAGTTTCGCTAGAGCGGAAAAAGCAGCCTTGCCTGGTTTTGATGAAAACGATTACGTAACCAATGCCCATTTTAAAGATAGAAGCTTAGCTAGCTTGTGTGATGAATTTGTGTTGCTAAGGAAATCGAACATGTACCTGATCAATTCGCTCAATGAAGAAGAACTGGATAGATCTGGCGTAGCGAATGGAAACCAAATTTCAGTGAAAGCTTTGGTATATATCTTAGCCGGTCATGTAATGCACCATAAAAATGTAATTTTACAACGTTACTTATAGTGGTTGATGTGCTTAATTGCTTAGTCGGTAAACTGAATACTGTCTACTGATACCTGAAAACTTAAAATATGATTTGGTTCAAAGAATTTACACCAGAAATGCTCAATAGTCGACCTAAAAACCATATTGGTGCTTTATTGGGTATAGAATTTACAGAAGTAGGTGAAGATTATATTGTAGCAACAATGCCAGTTGATGAACGTACGCACCAACCTGCTGGAATACTGCATGGTGGTGCTTCGGTAGTATTGGCAGAAACTTTGGGAAGTATCGCTTCCTACATGTGCATCAACCCTGAAAAGCATATCGCAGTGGGGTTAGAAGTGAATGCCAATCACATCCGTCCGGTAAGTTCTGGTTTTGTAAAAGGCATTTGTAAACCATTACACATAGGGGGTAAAACCCATATTTGGGAAATTAAACTTTATACAGATAAAGGTAAAATGAACTGTGTAAGTAGATTAACAGTAGCTATTTTGCCAAAACCGCAAATTTAGGCTAAACAATAAGCGCTGTGTCAGGCTGAGCTTGTCGAAGCCTTTTCTGCAAAGTAATAAGACAATTCGGGAAGCTCAATATGACAAGCATAGTGTTTACTCAAACCATTTCCTCTTCCTTTTTGTTGTTGCCATAAATATAAATTATGGTAAGCACAGCCGATATCATCAACGATAGTCATTTAGTTTTTGTAAGTCCCGAAAAAGGAGGTATTTACCGAAAAGGTGCCCCGGGGAAATTCAAATACGAAGACCACAAAGGCAACAAGGTTACTGATGCCGTTGCTTTAGAGCGTGTGCAAAAGTTGGTGTTACCACCAGCGTGGAAGGATGTCTGGATTTCTCCCAAAAAGAATGGCTATTTACAGGCTGTAGGTATAGATGTGGCGGGTAGAAAGCAATATCGTTATCACCCAGATTGGGTAAATAGACGCTCCGATCATAAATATTTCCGCTTATTAGAGTTTGGTAAAGCCTTGCCTAAGGCTCGCAAACAGGTCGAAAAAGATTTAAAACGAAGAAACCTCGATGAACGAAAAGTCTTAGCCATTTGCGTTAAGGTTTTGCAAGAAACATTGATCAGAATCGGAAACTCAGCTTATGAGAAAAACTATAGTAGCTACGGTTTAAGTACGTTAAAAGATAAACACGTTAAACATAAAGCTAACGGAACTTTCTTATCCTTCGTTGGTAAAAAAGGCGTGAAACAAGATATTAAGTTAAGCGATAAAAGTTTAGCTAAGCTGGTTAAGAAATGTAAGGATATCCCAGGTCAAGATTTGTTCCAATTTTACACTGATGGTAAAGAACATAAATCTGTAGATTCTGGAATGATTAACCAATACATCAGAGAAATCACCGAAGACGATTTTACTGCAAAAGATTTTAGAACTTGGGGCGGAACTTTAGAAGCCATGCGACAACTGGCGGTATGTGCCAACGAAAATCCAGAAATTGCAGCTAAAAAATTAGTGGTTAAAGCATTAGATTGCGTGGCTGCAAAATTAGGAAATACTCGTGCTGTCTGTAAAAGTGCCTACGTGTATCCAATCTTGCTAGAGTCGTTCGAAGCGGGCGATTTACAACGTTACTTGAAAAAAATCGCTATTACTGAGAAGAATGAAAAAATAGCCCTAAAAAACGATGAAGCAGTCTTGATTCAGTTTTTGAAGGCGGTGAAAAGGAAGAAGAAATAAGCGCTAAACAAAAAACTTACGAAGTTTCGAAAACTTCGTAAGTTTAAATATTGGCCCCAGCTGTTGAAGACTTTATTTAAGGTTGCTTATCAAGCCATTTCTTCTCAATCACATAAGAAATAACTAAGCCCAAACCTCCGAAGATAAAGATGCATCCAAAATAGATAGCCACAGCTTGTCCTTTTTCTGCATCCAAGTTTGTTAGTATTGCCCTTGTGGTCAATAAGGCAACAATTAGCCCTAATCCGGCGCCTATCATTAACAAACCAAACTTAAGACTTAAAAAAGGCATTGGTGTTGCTTTGCGAAGTCCTGGATCGATTCCTCTTTCTATCATCGCCATTTTTTCCTTATTAGAAAGATATCTGATGCCTATGATCAGTGCTGCCGCACAGATAAAAAGCGTAATTGGTATTAATTCTCCTGGCATATTTTTATTTTTTTAATTTGTAAATAATCTTGTCCTGAACCGTGTTCTGTGAGTTATGACAACAGGAGAAAAAAATAGGTTACAGTATTCAAAGAAAAAAATTAAATTGTGCTATGAAACCCTGCAAATTGACTGTTATATCCAATAAAATTGATGAAATTTTTTTCTTGCCCCCAGCAGAGAAGAATTTGTTTTTGTCTCGATTTGAGCGGATTGAAGTTCAAAAAGGAGCAATTGTCGTTAGTGCAGAGAAGATAGAACGCTACGTATATTTCATAGAAGAAGGAATTGCCAGAGCTTTTCGGGATACAGAGAAAGGTCAACGAACCATTTGGTTTGGCGAAGCAGGCAGTATAATGCTTTCCTTTTTGAGTTTCTTCAAAAATCAGGCAGGTTATGAAAGCATAGAAGTTTTAGAAGACAGTGTGCTTTACAGGATTTCTAGCCATAATTTACAAGATTTATATAGTCAACATATTAACATTGCCAACTGGGGAAGAAAATTTGTAGAGCAGGAACTGCTACTTACCGAGCAGCGTTTTATGGACTTGCAATTTAAAACAGCTACTGAACGCTATCAAGATTTGATGAAGCATTCGTCAACCATTCTACAGCGGGTACAGTTGGGATACATTGCATCTTATTTAGGTATTACACAAGTGTCGCTTAGTAGAATTAGGGCAGCTACAAAGTGATAATTTTAACCACATAGAAACATAGGCTTTATTCGTCATTTCGACCGCAGCGAAGTCCCGTACGTACTGGAGAAATCTTTGAATGGAGAATTAGTGTTAAAAGTTATTCCAAAGATTTAGCTACACTTCCTTTCAGTTCTCCTATCATCGAAATGACGACCCCTTTATCATTCTATATGGCTAATATGTTTGAAAAATAAACAGAAATACCCATAACTCACTTTATTTAAAGCCTTCTATGCCTCTATGTGGTTTTTATATTGTTTTTTATCATTTGTTAAATAAAATGATTTCCTAACCACCGACTTTTGCAGCAAATAAAAAATAAATGAATTGGATTATATTAATTATTGCAGGACTTTTTGAGGTAGCTTTTGCTTCTTGTTTAGGTAAAGTAAAAGAAACAAGCGGTACCGAATCTGCTTGGTGGTTCGCTGGCTTTTTGGTTTCCTTAACCATCAGTATGTTATTGTTAATTAAGGCTACCCAAACTTTGCCAATTGGCACTGCTTATGCCGTTTGGACGGGAATTGGTGCAGTAGGAACTGTGTTGATGGGCATTCTTGTGTTTAAAGACCCAGCTAGCTTTTGGAGGTTGTTCTTCATCGTAACTCTAATTGGCTCTATTATTGGTCTGAAAGCAGTATCACATTAAAAGGTTAATTGTTTGAACTGTTGAATCGGTTAATTGTTTAATCGATAAATAGTGCTGCGGTTAAACAAATAACCAGTTAGCCAATCAACCAACTCAACAGTTAACCGCCTAAAATTTGTAATTTGCTGTAACCTGATGTAAAAACCTAGCGTCATAGAGGTAATATATGCAGCAATTAGAAACAGATTTAGACCTTATTAACTCCATTTTGGCTGGTAACACCGGCAATTATGCGGCGTTGGTAAAACGTCATCAACGATTTGTTTTTACTTTGGCTTTGCGTTTTGCGAAAAATAGAGAAGATGCCGAAGAGATTGCGCAAGACTGTTTTATTAAAGCTTACAAGGCTTTGGGTACATTCAAACAAACCTCTAAGTTTTCTACTTGGTTATATACCATTACCTACACCACCGCAATGACCTATTTAAGGAAGAAAAAATTAAATGCGACTTCCATTGATGATGAAGAACAGGTACTGCAGGTAGCGAACAGAGATACTTCATTTGATGCTGATAGTTTTGAAAAAAAATCGACCTATAAATATTTAAACGAGGCAATTTCGATGCTTTTGCCAGACGATGCTGCAATCATCACCCTGTTTTATAAAGGAGAGCAAAGTTTAGATGAAATAGGAGAGGCTTTAGTGATGGAACCCAATACCGTAAAGGTAAAACTGCATAGGGCCAGACATAGATTAAAAGAAAAATTACAATTTTTGTTAAAAGACGAAGTAAAGGAGTTGATATGACACAGCAAGAAGAACAACTTTGGAGCTACATTGATGGCTTTTCTAACGATTTAGAAAGAGCAGAGATAGAAGCTAAATTAGCTACAGATGCTGAATTTCAGCAGCTTTATGAAGCATTATTGGAAGTGAATCAGCAAATAGCCACACATTTAGAAATCGATGAACCTTCGATGTCATTTACACGAAATGTGATGGAGAAAGTTCAGCAGGAAATCGCCCCAGTTAGGTTGAAGACAAAGGTCGATGCTCGAATAATCTATGCTATCGTTGGCTTTTTTGCACTTGGGCTAGTAAGCATACTAACCTATGCTATTGCTACGGCTGTACCAAATTTTACAACTAAAATCTCTACAGTCAACCTAGCGAATAAATTTGATGGACTGTTGGATCCGACCGTTATAGGTGCTTTCTTGTTTATAAATGCAATATTGCTCCTCGTTTATCTAGATAGTTACCTTAGAAAAGGAATGATAAAGACACAAAAAAAGGGAGAACTATAATTCTCCCTTTTGATTTATGCAATGTTTTTATTTCTTAAATCCGATAGGTAAAAAGATTTGCGTGTTGTCCCAAGCGGCTACTAAATTTGCGCCCTCAGGGCTATCGATAAACGTAATTGAAAAGGCTTCAACAGTTTTTTCGATTTTATTAACTACCACATCGGTTCTTAACACATCTTTGGTTTCGTCATAAGAAAAAGCTCCCCATTTATCAATTTGTTTGTTGATGATAATGGTCCATTTATCTTTACTAGGGATAGCGAAAATGCTGTATTTGCCTTTTTTAATCTTCTTGCCAGCAATATTTACCGACTTAAAGAACTCAATTTCTGCACTTTCATTTGCTCCAAAACGCCAAACTTTGTCGAACTGCTCTAATACGCCAAAAATTTCCCTTCCTTTTTTCTGCGGACGAGAATATAATACACGCATTACAGGCGCTACTGGCTCCTTAGATTTAGTAGTGTTTAATGGATAATATACTACATCCAAAGGACTGGGATCTACTTTTGGAAAAGCAACACCGCTAGTATAATTTTGCGCATTTACAGCTAATGCCCCCATCAAAAGGAGCACGATTAAGCTTAATTTTTTCATCAAAATATTTTGTTGGTTGTGTATCTTGATTTTACTGCTCTGCAGAAGTAGATGTGAAAAAGCTTAGTATTGTCTTCCTTTTACAATCTTGTGTAAGAAAACTCCACCGAAAATTAAGCCGATGATAGCTGCTAAGAAAAGATAACCAATGTGTAAAGTAACTGCAGAGAAAGCAAGTACAAATGCCACCATACCAATCACATACCAAACCCAATCAAAATTGTTTTTATTTTCTGAATTGCTCATGTTTAAAACTTTTGCCGCAAAGTTAGTTATTTCAATGAAAAACGACACATTTTAATGTGATAATTAGCTGATGTGAGAATGAGATAATTAATGAATGAGCTAATTAGCTAATGTGATAATGCCCCTGCAGAGCGATTAACCTATACAATCAGCTTATTAACTAATTATCATATCATCAAATTCACCAATTGCTACATAGAACAATCATATCAATTTCCTAACAACTGGTTTACGGTAACTGCTTTGTAGCCATTCTGCTTAAGGTGTTTAAGCAAAGCTGGTAACTTATCATAAAATTTATCTTTCCGCCTTGGGTCGGTTCCTATGTGTAATAACAGGATAAAACCATTTAAGCCTTGCTGTTTCTCTAATTCGATGATAGATTGATAAATTTCCTCACTGGTTCTGTAAGATTTTCCGAGTTCGGGATAAGTATAGTCGGCGTTTGAACGTGTACCTGTACTAAAATTAATCAGCTTCAGCCCAAAATCTTCCGTCCAGTTGGCAATAGTTTGGTTATACCATTCGTAAGGAGGAAGGAAATAGGATGCAGACTTTTTGGAGATGCCAAATTTCTCCATGGCTTTGTAGTTAGCTTTAAGGTCATCGTCAAATTGTTTCTTAGTCACTAAAAGAGAATCTCTTTTCTTCCAATCTGCATATAGTAAATGTTGGTCTGAATGTGCGCCTAAGTAATGCCCTTTTGCTTTTGCGGTTTTAATAAATGATGAAAAAGAAGGATTTCGATAAAAATTCCCTGTGAAAAAGAAGGACGCTTTTGCTTTTTCCTTATCTAATGCGGCAATTATTTTCTGACTGCCATCTGCATATTCGTCGCCAGTAAATACAATGGCCAGCTGTTTTTCCTTTATATCTCCTCTAATAATTGCTCCTTGTTCCTTTCTGTAGTTCGAAAAATCCTTATCCGTTTTACTGTCATAAGCTGCCAATAAATAAACCAAAGAAGCCGTTCCATCCATGGTTGGCTCATTGGTGCTGTAGTCGCCATAATCATCATGGTAAACCGCTAAATCACTTTGAAATTCAGCATATGCATCTGGTTTGGTTAACTGTATGCCTATTAGATTTTTGTAAATGCTCGTATAAACTGGGCCATCTACCAATCCTCCGTCAATTGGATATTTGCCCAAATGTGTAAACGCAGAATGCGGGTCGGTTGGTGTATCTCCCCAGCTTGGCAGTCCGTAAACCATGCTCGTTCCCCAAGGATTACAACCAAAAAGCCAATCGAAATTTGCTTGCTCTAGTTCTGAGAAAGTACCATCGCCACTAAGTTGCTGGTACCACATACATTGCATCGCAAAAGCAACGGTTAAATTGTTGCTACACCATATAAAGGGCACACCTCGATAAAATGCATTGTTTTTTGCTCGGTTCCACACCTGTGTGATACCTTGTTTATAGTAATCTATCAGTTCTCGTTTTCTATCTCCAAAAGATTGCTTGGCCAATTCATAATGCCCTAAATTGATGAATGGATACCATTGATAGTGTTTAGCGGTGTCGGCAATTAGCCAAGGTGTAACCGACTCTTGCATGGCATAATAATAAGCGGAATCCAGCGCTTTATCGCCGTAGCCAGTAATTTTTCCAGTTTTCGCCAAAGCCAGCTCCATGTCATCCACCCAGTTATCTTCTGCATAGATATAAGGAGATTTTACAGACACAGTTTGAGTAACACCTTTTTTCTTAATGGCATATTGATAAGAAGTTTTCGACTTTTCGGCCAACTGACTAGCATAGCTTTTATCGTTCTGATAAAGTTCGCTGCCCAAAGCAAAAGCACTCGCAAATTTGGCTGCGGTAGAACTCGTTCCTTTGGTGTCGTTCATGAATTTGCCTCTTTGTTGTGGCTTGCCATCAATAAAATACAAAGGACGCTCAAAGCCTTTTCCGTATTGGCTGTCTTCCTTTGGTATGCGCATAGCGATATGGTCTCGGTCATCCGCCAGTTGGTTGAACATAATGTTTGGCTGCGGATGCATTTTCATCAGCCAATTTAATCCCCATTTTGCTTCATCCAGTACATCTGGCATACCATTTTTGCCATCTAAACCTGTAGCTAGCTTATGATCCGAAAAAGCGTTCGGAAAATCTCTATAGGCCATTAAAAGATGATAGGTTGCATTGGCCGTGGTGGTTGAGTATTGTAGATAATCGCTGGCGTCATGCCATCCGCCCACGGCGTCAAAATGGGTGCTGTCTTTGATGCCTCCTTCTTTCCCGTAAACCACAAAACCATCATGAGTATGGCAGCTGTCTTTTAAAAATGGATTGTAACCACAACGCTGCTGGCGCATGTATCGCAGAGCGAAATCAGCTGTGTTTTTGTAGACGTTTTCGTTAATGATAATTTCTGGGGAAGTTATTCCATCAGCTTTGATATAGTAAGTTCCAGATTTTTTGAACTCCGAAAAATTTAACCTTGCAGAAGCAACAAAAGGACCATAAGCTCCAAATACTTTGATATTGGAGGAGGTGTAAACCGTTTTTCCACTGCTCTTGTCTATCAGCTCAAAACTTTTAGGAGTTTCAGTTCCCTTGCTTGCCCAAACTGCTACTTTGAAAGACTTAGTTTGGTAGCCCAAGAGGTTAATTCTTATCCAGCTTTGCTGATTTTTGGATTTGAACGCTGAAAAAAGTAAAGAAATACTGCAAATTAGGGCAATTGCCAATACGAATGTCTTTCTCATGATGAGCGGAAAATTTGGTTAACTAAAATTAGATAAATGTTTTTAGAAACGGGTATGCTCTCGGAGCGTAAAATGGAGTTGGCTGGTTGGTATTGTTTTTTTGAATGAGTTGAGATGACGCTAAAAATAAAACACCCCTGATTTTTGGTCAGGGGTGTTTTTCCCAAAAAATTAACAATTTTTACAAATGCTTAAAAATTAAGAACTTGTAATACTTTTAAAAGATTTTTACGTTTAACCTTTCATAAGTACAAGGTAACAATTATTTCTCTAACTATCAAAATATAATGTTGCAATTACTTAAAGTCTACTAAAATGCTCGTTAAATTGATATTTTGTTTTGTAACGAAAAAAATATAACTTATTTTTCGGGATGCAATTAAATCAACCCAGCCAACGCGAGTATTATTTTAACAACGAGGTTATTTCTCGTTTCGAATTGTACAACAGTTTATTTCTAACGCTTCCATTTTATAAGATTAAGGATACTGGAACCTTATTGCCGCTTTTTTTTAAGAGTTGCGAAGAGGGTATCAAGAACCATGAGATGCCTAGTGAACTGATTGAGAAGTTCTTCGAAAAATATGTTCACGATAAGGATGAAAACAGTGTAGTGGATTTGTTGTTCCGGTTTATTCAGTACATCGAACGTCAAGTGGTACTTTTTGATGCGGTAGAAGATGCTTCTTTTACCAAATTGAACATCAGTGATGAGCAGAGTTCGTTAAGAGCTTTGTTTTTAAAGGCAAATGATGACGCTAATTTGCACGAGAAAATTGATAAATTAGTAGAAGAGTTTTCATTGAGGTTAGTGCTAACGGCACACCCAACGCAGTTTTACCCAGGCCCAGTTTTAGGAATTATAAATGATTTGACGGCGGCCATTAAAACGAACGATTTTACGACCATCAACCAATTGTTGCAGCAGTTAGGTAAAACACCTTTCTTTAATAAGAAATCGCCAACGCCGGTAGACGAAGCGTTAAGCTTGGCTTGGTACCTAGAAAACGTATTCTATTTCGCCGCGGCAAATATCCAAACTGGATTAAATCAGTTGTTGAGTGAATATCATATCGACCCTAAAAAAGTTATCGAATTAGGTTTCTGGCCAGGTGGCGATAGAGATGGTAACCCAAATGTAAAAGCGCAAACTACTTTGGAAGTGTCTAAAATGTTGCGCCAAATCTTGTTCAGGTGTTACTATCGTGACTTTAGGAATATCAAACGACGTATTACTTTTAGAGGCGTAGAGGATAGTCTTAATTTGCTCCAAGAAGTATTTTACGAAAATGCATTTAATAACGCTGTAGAAGAGAAAGATATATCAGATTATATCATTAAGAACTTAAATGATATCATTGATACTTTAAACAAAGACCACGATGGATTATTCGCTAACGTTGTACAAGATTTGTTGAGGAAAGTAGAACTCTACCGTTGCCATTTTGCTTCTTTAGATATTAGACAAGATAGCAGGGTTTTAAGAAGTGTGCATCAATATTGCAGAAGTCAGAAGCCAATCAATTCACTTTACAGCGAGAACTATGATGAACTATCTGAAGAGGAAAAACTAAAGGCAATTTCATTCAGAACTGCAAAAATCATCTATACCGACGAACAGGATAACTTGATTAAGGATGCCTTACAGACCATCTCTGAAATTAAAGACATCCAACAGAAAAATGGGGAAGAGGCTTGCCACCGTTTCATTATCAGTAACTGCCAACAAGCAAGTGATATTTTGCAATTAATGGAGCTTTTCCTTTGGAATGGTTGGGAAGCAGAAGATTTAACGATAGATTTTGTGCCATTGTTCGAAACCGTTAATGATTTAACTGGTGCAGGAGAAATCATGGAGAAACTATATACGCATCCTTTCTATAAAAAACACTTGGCTTTGAGAGGCGGTAAGCAACATATTATGCTAGGCTTCTCAGATAGTACCAAAGATGGTGGTTATTTAATGGCCAACTGGTCGATATTTACCGCTAAAGTTGCCTTAACCAAGGTTGCAGAAGAGCATAACGTTCAACTCGCATTTTTTGATGGTAGAGGTGGTCCTCCAGCACGTGGTGGTGGTAAAACACACCGCTTCTATGCTTCAATGGGTAAAGAAATCGCTAACAAAAACATCCAGTTGACAGTACAAGGACAAACGATCAGTTCTCAATATGGTTCGGTAGATAGTGCCGCTTTCAATATAGAACAGTTGATTAATGCGGGTATTTCATCTGGCGTTAAAGGAAAACATAACGTTTTATTGGATAAAGAGAATTTCGATATCCTTGACAAAATGGCGAAGGACAGTTATAACGCTTACATAGATTTGCGTAACGACCCATTGTTCTTGGAATATTTGGAGAAACTATCTCCGCTGAGCTTGTTATCTAAAATTACCATCAGTAGTAGGCCAGTAAAAAGAAATTCAGGAGATAAATTAAAACTAGATGATTTACGTGCTATCGGTTTTGTGACTTCATGGAGTCAGTTGAAGCAAAATGTACCAGGTTTTTATGGGGTAGGAACAGCGTTAAAAGCTCAAGAAGATTTAGGTAATTGGGAGCAGGTCCAAAAAACGTATCATCAGTCGGGTTATTTCAAAACGATAGTAGATAACTGTATCATGTCGATGAGCAAATCTGATTTCGAGATTACGGCTTATTTGGCTAATAACAAAGAATTTGGTGCATTTTGGAAACAGTTACATGCAGAATTTGAGCTTTCGAAAAAAATGCTGCTGAAATTAACTGGGCACGAAACTCTAATGGAAAACTATCCCGTAGAGAAGAAATCTATCGCAGTGCGTGAGAAAATTATCTTGCCATTGGTGTTGATTCAACATTTTGCTTTAGATAAGCTACAGGGTGATTTAAGTGAAGAAAAGCAACAGGCTTACGAGAAACTAGCGATTAGAACAGTTTATGGTATTGTAAATGCTGGTAGAAACTTGGCTTAGAAGGTTAGAATTTATACGACGGAAAGTCTGAAAGACGAAACGTTAGTATCTAAACTGGCATAAATTCTATCATTTTACCCGCAGATTTTCGCTGATAAAAACGTCGATTACGCAGATAGGTATCTCCTGAAATCTGCGGATAAATCTGCTTAAATCTGCGGGTGTTTAATCATTTTGTCAATTACCCATTTTATCATTCACTCATTAAAAATATGTCAACCCCAACATTAAACTGGACTTATAAATCATTCGAAGAACTATCGAAATTAGAACTCTACACCATTTTAAGGCTGAGAAGCGAGGTTTTCGTTGTAGAGCAGCACTGTAATTACCAAGATGTAGATGGGAAGGATTTAAAATGCCATCATTTAATGGCTTGGGATGGCGATAATTTAGTTGCCTATACGAGAATAGTTCCGCCAGGAGTTTCTTTCACAGAAGCGAGTATTGGACGTGTATTGAGCAATTCAAGATATAGAGGTATAGGTGCTGGCATTACTTTGATGGAAAAAAGCATTGAAAAGGTATACGAAACACATGGCAAACGCCCGATCCGTATCGGTGCCCAGTTGTATTTGAAGAAATTTTATGAAGGTTTTGGCTTTGTAAAGGATAGTGAAGAATACTTAGAGGACGAAATTCCTCATATTGAAATGGTATTAGCTTAAAGGATTTTAACCATTAAGAAATGAAGCTTAGTTAAGAAATTGACTAGGCTTTTTTTGTTGCGCTTGCTTTTAAAACTGATGTTGACGTGTAGCGAAGCTGCGCAGTAAAATAAATTCAGCATGACGGAGCCTAAATATTACGTCAACCTGAATTTATTTCAGGGTCTGTTAGAAATATATTCAGTATAGGCGTTTCGTCATTGCGAACTGAAGCGTGAGGTTTTGAGAAGGGGTGAAGCAATCTTTATCGTTGGCAATAAATGTATGAAAAATTGCCGCGTCGTTCCTCCTCGCAATGACGACATGACTATAAAAAGCCTTAATTCCTCTTAATTCCTTAATGTTTTCAAAAACAAAAGCCCCGACATAAATCGAGGCTCTTGTTTATATGCGTTGTGAAAACTGTTAACTGAGAACTGCCAACTGTTAACTGCCAACAGTGCTAATCTTCAATTCTTTCAACTGTTTATCATCAATGGTGCTTGGACTGTCAATCATTACATCTCTACCCGAGTTATTTTTAGGGAAAGCAATGACGTCTCTAATACTATCTAAACCAGCAAAAAGCGAACATAGACGATCGAAACCGAAGGCCAAACCACCATGTGGCGGAGCACCATATTCAAAAGCATCTAATAAGAAACCAAATTGTTTTTGAGCCTCTTCATCGCTAAAACCTAAGTGTTTAAACATTAAAGCTTGTGTTTCCTTATCATGGATACGGATAGAACCACCGCCAATTTCGGTGCCGTTTAACACCATATCATAAGCGTTTGCTCTTACCTCACCAGGTTTGGTATCTAACAAAGCGATATCTTCAGGTTTTGGCGAAGTAAATGGATGGTGCATGGCATGGTAACGTTCAGATTCTTCATCCCATTCTAAAAGAGGGAAATCTAACACCCAAAGTGCCGAGAACTTATTTTTATCACGTAGCCCTAAACGAGAACCCATTTCTAAACGCAATTCGTTCATTTGCTTCTGTACCTTCTCTTTCACCGCACCAGCTAAAACTAGTACTAAATCTCCCGGTTCTGTTTGCAACGCTGCCGACCATTTTTTCAATTCATCTTCGTTATAGAACTTGTCTACCGATGATTTTAACGAGCCATCTTCGTTGTGGCGTAGATAAATCAAGCCAGTAGCACCAATTTGCGGACGCTTCACGAAATCGGTTAATTCATCTAGTTGCTTACGTGTGTAATGTGCGCAACCTTTCGCATTGATACCCACTACCAATTCTGCATTATCAAAAACTGGGAAATCTTTGCCTTTTACGATATCATTTAGCTCAACAAAAAGCATCTCGAAACGCGTATCTGGCTTGTCAGAACCATATAAACGCATCGCATCGCTGTATTGCATACGAGGCACTTCTGGTAAATCAATGCCCTTAATTTCTTTGAACAACGTTCTAATTAAACCCTCGAAAGTGTTCAAAATATCCTCTTGCTCTACAAACGACATCTCGCAGTCAATTTGGGTAAACTCAGGCTGTCTATCTGCACGTAAATCCTCGTCTCTAAAGCATTTCACAATTTGGAAATACCTATCGAAACCAGAAACCATCAATAATTGCTTAAACGTTTGTGGCGATTGTGGCAAGGCATAAAACTCACCAGCATTCATACGACTAGGTACGACAAAATCACGGGCACCTTCTGGCGTAGACTTGATCAGCACAGGCGTTTCTACTTCGATAAAATCCAAGCCATCTAAATACCTACGCACCGATTGTGCCATTTTATGACGCAATACCATGTTGTTGCGAACAGGATTACGACGCAAATCCAAGTAGCGATATTTCATTCTCAAATCATCACCGCCATCGGTTTCGTCAGCAATTAAGAAAGGAGGCAATTTAGCTGCATTCAAAATTTCTAGCGAAGAAACTTTGATTTCGATATCTCCAGTGGGAATGTCTTTGTTTTTATTGGTACGCTCAACCACTACACCGCTCACTGTAATCACAAATTCGCGACCAAGTGCACGGGCTTGCTGGCACAAATCGGCATTATCGTTCATGTTAAATACCAATTGGGTAATGCCATAACGATCACGGATGTCGATAAACGTCATTCCGCCCAAATCCCTAGAGTTCTGCATCCAGCCGCACAAGGTTACATTTTCGCCTAGATTTTCAAGGGTCAATGCACCGCAAGTAGTTGTTCTTAACATATTTATTCGATGTTTAAGCGGCAAAAGTACGAATTGATTTACGATTTTAGATTTACGATTTTAGATTTAGCCTGTAAAGGAGTTAAAATATTCTTTTTTAGAAGAGCAGCGCCTGTTTTTGAATTGACACAAATTCTGGTGTAAACTATCACTCTTAGGCAGGTCGCTTATACAAAAAACTTAGAGGGCGTGAAGAAATCTAAGCAGCGGTTGAAAAACACGGAAACAGCTATGAAGCGCTGTTGAATTAAAGACTTGAGTTTGTTTAGCAGAAAACACCAACTCATCAGCTAATGATCACAACATCTCATTCGCTATGTAAAATCTCACATCTCATATCTCAATACTCGTATCTATTTACTATTTTGCACCAATGCAGTTTAAAGAGATTATTGGACAAGACGACGTAAAGCAACACCTTTTACAAACCGTAGCCGAGAACAGGGTTAGCCATGCGCAACTTTTTCTTTCGCCTGCCGGAAGTGGTGCCGTACCCTTGGCTATCGCCTACGCCCAATACATCAATTGCGAGCAAAAAACCGCTGAAGATAGCTGCGGAGAATGTACCTCTTGTCGCAAATACGAACGCTTGATTCACCCCGATTTACATTTTTCTTATCCCTTCTTTGCCTCAAAAGACGTGAAGATTGCTACCGATGTTTTGGAAGAATGGCGAAATATGGTGTTAGAAAATGCTTACTTCGATTTGGATGTGTGGCGTTCTAAGTTGAGTGCAGATAACAAGCAGGCAAACATCAATATTGCGGAAGCGCATGACATCATCAAGAAATTAAGCTATAAAGCTTTCGAAGCGGATACCAAAGTGCTGATCATGTGGTTGCCTGAGTTTTTAGATAGAGAAGGAAACGCCCTGCTAAAAATTATCGAAGAGCCACCTGCGAAAACACTGTTTATTTTAATCGCACAAAATCAGGAACAAATTTTATCTACTATTTTATCTCGTACGCAGATTGTTAAGATCCCTAAGCTGGCAGATGAAGTAGTGAAACAATATCTAGTAGAAAAAGCCAATCTTTCCGAACATCAGGCAGCAGAATATAGCTTTTTGGCTGATGGTAATTTGATTGAAGCCAATGCTTTACTAGCCGACCAAGTGAATAATAACGCAGGTTACTTTTCAGAATGGTTGCGAATGGCTTATAGTAACAGAGTGCCAGATATGATGGCTTTTACCGAAACCGCGGCAAGCTGGGGTAGGGAGAACCAAAAAAATTATATCAAGTACGGAATCAATTTTTTACGAGAGTGTGGTTTAATTCTTAGTGGGGCCGAAGCTTTGGTAAAACTGCCTCCTCAGCACCTAGAAGTGGCTAAAAAATTATCAGGAGTATTAAATATGCCAGTTGTAGAAGCGTTAATTAACGAGTTGGAAAAGGCGCATTACCATATCGAACGTAATGCAAACCCGAAAATTCTGTTTTTAGATGTATCTTTACAATTGGTAAAAATTATAAAATTTAAAACGCTCCCGAAAGGGACTCAATATATATACACGTAATATGGGATGTGGAAGTTGCTCAACGGGAGGCGGTTGTGCCCCTGCTGGCTGCAAAAGTAATGGCTCTTGCCTTACTGGAGGTTGCCAAAAAATGGAAGTCTACGACTGGCTGTCTAATTTAGATATGCCATCTAATTATAAACCTTTTCCAATCATTGAAGTTAAGTTTAAAGGCTCTAGAAAAGAGTTTTTTGTGAACCAGGATGATATTTATTTGGAAATAGGAGAACTCATTGCGGTGGAAGGTCCAACTGGCGGATATGACATTGGCCACGTTTCTTTAACTGGCGAATTGGTGCGTACGCAGTTGAAGCGCAGAAAAACACCTATCGACCAAGTTACCCGCAAAGTTTACAGAAAAGCTACAGAAGCTGATGTAGAGAAATGGAAAATAGCGAAAGGCTTAGAATGGGAAACCATGCACAAGGCTCGTACGTTGGCTTTAGACTTAAAGCTGTCCATGAAAATTAGCGATGTAGATTATCAGGGAGATAGAACAAAAGCCACTTTTTTCTATACTGCAGAAGGTAGGGTAGATTTTAGGGAACTGATTAAGAAAATGGCGGAGGCTTTCCGTATCCGTATCGAGATGCGCCAAATCGGGATGCGCCAAGAGGCGGGTCGTTTAGGTGGTATCGGCTCTTGCGGTCGCGAATTGTGTTGCTCTACTTGGTTAACTAACTTTAAAACAGTTTCTACGGCTGCGGCTCGTTACCAAAACCTATCGCTAAATACCTTAAAGCTTGCCGGACAATGCGGTAAGTTAAAATGCTGCTTAAACTACGAGTTAGATACTTATTTGGATGCTTTAAAGGATATTCCAGATAGAATTGAATCGTTACAAACGGATGTTGGTGTTGCCCGCCATCAAAAAACTGATATTTTTAAGAAACTGATGTGGTTCAGTTATGCTAATCAAGAAGATTGGATTCCGCTAAAAGTTGACCGTGTAAAAGAAATCATGGCAATGAATAAACGTGGCGAAAAACCAAGCAATCTAAAAGATGAAGCAGTTGAGCTGAAAACAACTACCGTAGTAGAGAAAGTTCACGATTATGAGAATGTGGTTGGTCAGGATAGTTTAACACGTTTAGACGATAAAAACCGTAACAAAAACAATCGTAACCGTAATAACAGAAACGATAGAGACCGCGATAGCAATAGAAATAGACCTCAGTCTAATCAAGGTGTTGGAAACCAGAACGGTGGCAATAGCCAAAATGGACAAGCTGCCCAGAAAAATAGGGAGAAACCAAGCCAGCATAGGCAGCAACAGCAGAAAGCTCAAGACAAGCCTCAGCAAGAGCAAAATCAGAGAAATCAACCTAGAAAGGATAACAACAGGCCTCAACAAAATCAAAAGCCTCAACAAAAACCTATAGAGGCTAAAGCGAACGAAAATGCTCCTAAGCCTCAAGCAGAGGGTGGAAATACTGAACAAAAGCGTAATAACAGGAATAGGAACAAGAACCGTAATAGGAATAAGGAACAAGGAGCAAAGAATAAAGATCAAGGACCAAAACCAAATGAATAAGCAGCTGTTGAGGAACAAGGAACAAGTAACTTTGAAAATTGGAAAGACTATGCGGTTTGTTTGTCCCCCTTCGGAGGGGGTAGGGGGAGGATTTTTAGCGAACCACTTCTTTAAATTGCAAGTTTTTGCCTTTTTCTGTGTTTTATTCACTTTTTCTTCCTGCAATTTCAATACGGTAGTAGATACCAATCAAACTATCGAGGATAACCAATGGTTGTATGCCAATGTTGCCAAAGCGGAATTTGAGATTAATGATGTAGCTAAACCTTATCAGGTCAATTTTAAGCTACGTATCAACAGCGAATACAGGTATTCAAATTTGTTTGTTTTGGCTACTTTTAAAGATGCGAAAAGTCGTAAAAAGACTCGCTATCAGTTTAAATTAGCAAAAGCAGATGGCCAATGGCTGGGTAAAGGTTCGGGAGATTTATATACCTATTCCTTTCCCTTACTTAAAAATCATCGTTTTGCAGATACTGGGAAATATAGTATTGAAATAGAACAAAATATGCGAGATAATCCTTTGGTAGGGATTAGCGATGTAGGGATTGAAGTAAAGTAATTAGGTTAACTGTTTAATCGTTTAAATGGTTATTTGAAAATTGCATCTTGATTAAATTAATTGCTAAATTGTTGGAAAGTTATAATGTTTAAAAGTTGAGGGAATATTTAATCATTCAAAATTCACTCATTTAATCATTAATTGTATATGAGAAAGAGATTGTTGGCGGCTTGTCTGCTATTGGTAACGCTTTCGGTTAATGCTGCCGAAATCAAATTTTTAGAAAATCCTACGTGGACTTCAGTGCTTGAAAAGGCCAAGAAAGAGAATAAAATCATCTTCCTAGATGCTTATGCAACTTGGTGCGGTCCATGTAAACAAATGGATGCAGAAACCTACACCAATCAGGCCGTGGCCGATTTCTACAATGCCAATTTCATCAACGTGAAATACGATATGGAAAAAGGTGAAGGAGCAATGTTGGCAGACCGCTACTATGTTTCGGCCTATCCTAACTTGGTTTTCATCAGTCCAGATGGTGTAATGCTACATAAAGGTGTTGGCTTTATTGCCGCAAACGAGTTTTTGACTTTGGCTAAAACCGCTAAAAATCCAGAAACGCAGTACTATACTTTAAAAAAGGGTGCTTTAAAGTTGAGCAATGCACAGTTTTTAAAATTCGCTAAACAGGCGGTAGACTTACAAGATGAAGATTTTGGTCACATCAGTAAAGATTTCCTAGCAGCAAAGCCTGATATTCTAGGCGATTCTGACCTGATTGATCTGATCATGAACTATGCTTTTGCCTTACCTAAAGAAAAGGATTTGACTTACTTCTCGACCAGCAAAAGCAAAATACTGAGAGAAGGCAAATACACAGAAGATGATTTTGAAGAACGTTTGGTAAGTTTAGCTATCCAGTTCGCACTTTCAGAAGAAGTTCAGGTTACTGAAGAGATGGATTTCGAAGCCATTGAAAAGATTCTGGATAAATATGTTCCAGAACGTTCGTTTTTTGTTTACAATTATTTCAAAACACAATATTTCTTAGAAAATAAAGAAACTGACCAAGCCTTAACTTCATTCAATGAAATTTTAGAGCATCCTGATAAAGCAGGTTATCAACAAGTGTGCAATGCCATGATGGGCTTTGGTCCAATTCTATTTGAAGAAGGTAAACTGGATACTTATTTAGCCAAGTTTAATGCGATTCCAGTGCCTGCCAAAGATAAAGAAGTGGCTTATTTGAAAGATTTTGTGAATGCGATTATCTTTATCAAAACTAAACAAACCGCTAAGTTCAAAGAAACTGCAAATGCAATGTTAGCTAGTGCAACTACTCCAGAAGATGTGAAGAAAGACCTGAAGCTGGCTTTACAGAATATGGGAGCTAATTAAGGTAAAAGTTAAAAGTAGAAAGTCAAAAGTTGTTTAACCGGTTAATTGTTGGAATTGGTTAATCGTGTTTGTACTAGCTTTCCTATCTCGTCTCCTAAAGCAAGTTCTGGACGTAAAGCGATAGTAATTTCTATTTCTTTTCTTTTGATGAAAAGAAACAACCTGAGCTTTAGCGAAAGCATACTTACCTATAACAATAAATAAAAAAGTATAAAATCTAGGCCTGCATCTTTTCTTGAATAAAGCAGCGAACACATTGATAGTGCAAAAAAAATGCGTCCCTTTGCTTTTTGGCTTACCCACACGCTGCTTTCTTGCTTGCCTGTGTGCAAAATGTGTTTTGGCACTTTCTCCTACGAAAATCTGCTATGCCGGATAAGTGCTTGGGATTGTGGGTGATGAGTATGAAGTCCCATAACTATTTTTTCTCTCCCTTTGGGAAAGATGCCGAAGGCAGAGAGGGTTTCTTAAAAATATAATAAAACTTCACCCTAACCCTTCCGAAAAATCGGAACAAGTACTTCCTTAAAAATGAGAGGGAAACAAGATGTCTGACTTGCGTTTTGTAATTCTTTCCCTTTTAGAAGAGACAATAATAGTGGCTGCAATCGTAATTCGTAAATCTAAAATCGTCAATTATAGCATCGGTAACAACTGCTCCAATGCCATTCCTCTACTTCCTTTTAATAAAATCAACGAATCTTTCCAGTTTTGCGTTTGAATAAACGTTGAGGCTTCTGTTGGTGTCGTAAAAAAATGTGCATTAGCATCGCCTTTGGCATTATCAAAATGGTGACCTACAAATATTAAGGTATCAATTTCATTTTTGAGTGCTAGCTCAATGATACGCAGGTGTTGTTCAGCAGATTCATCGCCTAGTTCAAACATATCGCCCAAAATGGCAATCTTGTTAGTAGAAGTTAGACTGTTTAAATTGGTAATTGCTGCGGCCATGCTACTTGGATTAGCATTGTAGAAGTCGCAAATTACTGTGTTTTTCTCCGTTTTGGTCAACTGCGAGCGATTGTTGGTAGGAAAATAATCTGCCAAGCCTTTATTGATCTCCTCAGCACTCAATTTAAAGAAAGAACCAATGCTAATGGCAGCTAAAATATTCTCGAAATTATAGGTTCCAGTTAAATTGGCCTTTGCCTCATGACTCTCGCCTTCAAAGCTCCATTCAAATTCAATGAGCGGGTCGCTATGTTTCAACACGCCTTGTACCGTGCTCTCTTCAGCGATGTTGTAACGTATGATGTTTTTAACACCAGCTTTGCTTACCATTTCTATTAAGTCTTTGTTGGCAGCATTCACAAATGCAAAACCATTGCTTTCACTTAAGTAAGCGTACAGTTCCGCTTTTCCTTTTTTTACCCCTTCAAAGCCCCCAAAACCTTCTAAATGTGCCATGCCAACATTGCTGATTAAACCATGTGTTGGTTGTGCTATGCTGCATAACAATTCAATCTCTTTTTGGTGGTTGGCACCCATTTCAATCACGGCAATTTCTACCTTATTGGTAATACTTAAAATAGATAGCGGTACCCCAATGTGGTTATTCAAGTTGCCTTTGGTGGCGAAGACTTGGAAATGTTCGGCAAGTACAGCTCTAATCAACTCTTTGGTCGTGGTTTTACCATTACTTCCCGTCAAGCCAATTACCGGAATGCTCAACTGCTTTCTATGGTGTTTGGCTAACTCTTGTAAAGTGCTCAGTACATCGTCAACTAAGATCAATTGATCGCCTTTGGCAAAATCAGGGTTGTCGATAATCGCAAAAGCAGCACCCGCTTCTACCGCCTTTTCCGCAAATTGATTGGCATCGAAATGATCACCCTTTAAGGCAAAAAATAAACAACCTTCTGTAATAGAACGGGTATCTGTACAAATCACAGGATGTTTTAAATAATGCTGGTAAAGCTGTTCGATGTTAACCATGTTGCCGATTGATAAATAGTATTTTGTAAAATTACGAATGCTTAAGCGAAATCAAATATTCTTTTAGTATAATTGAGTAAGTAGCCACAGATGCACAGATAAGAGTTTCTTAAATAAGGAATAAATCTGTGTATCTGTGGCTAAAAAAACATAGGCATGAAAAAAACATTACTTTCTCTCTGGCTTGGATTATTATGCCTGCCGTTATTTGCACAAATACAAAGTCCAGATGCATTTTTGGGCTATGAGTTGGGTACGCATTTTTCTGCCCATCAAAAAGTAGTCGACTATTTTAAGGAAGTAGCGTCCAAAAATAGCCATGTAAAGCTTCAATCTTATGGCAAAACTTATGAAGGAAGAGAGTTGCTTTTCGCTATCGTATCCGACCCTTCGAACATGGAACGTTTAGAGCAAATCAGGATGAACAACTTGGCTATTTCTAATAATGACAAAACGGTAAAGCTCGCCAAACAACCAGTAATTGTATGGTTAAGCTATAATGTACATGGTAACGAAGCCAATTCTACCGAAACCGCAATGAAAGTGCTATACACCTTGGCAGAAGCAAAGGACGAAAAAACAAAGGCTTGGCTAAAAAATACAGTCGTAATTATTGATCCCTGCCTAAATCCAGATGGAAGAGAAAGATACGTAAACTACTTCAACAGTGTAGTGGGTACCACTCCAAATCCAGACCCTGCGGCTAGAGAGCATTTTGAACCTTGGCCTGGAGGCAGAACCAACCATTATCATTTCGATTTGAATAGGGATTGGGCTTGGCAAACGCAAATTGAAAGTGAGCAGCGGTTAAGACAATACCACCAATGGTTGCCCCAAATCCATGTCGATTTTCATGAACAAGGGTACAACGAACCTTATTATTTTGCGCCAGCAGCAGAGCCTATACATCAGGCCGTTACCCCTTGGCAGCGAGAGTTTCAAGTTATTGTAGGTAAAAATAACGCAAAGTATTTTGATGAAAATGGCTGGCAGTATTTTACCAAAGAGCGCTTTGATTTACTGTATCCATCTTATGGAGATACTTATCCGTTATACAATGGTGCCATAGGGATGACCTATGAGCAAGGTGGTATTAGGGCTGGTTTGGCCGTGGTTACCGCCGATGGAGATACGCTGACGTTAAAAGATAGGATTTCGCATCATTTTACTACATCGATGTCTACTTTGGAAGTAGCATCTGGGCATGCCGAAAAACTAGTTGCTGAGTTTAGGAAGTTCTTTGAACAAAGTCTGACACCAGCAACAGCTTATAAAAGCTATGTCATTAAAGCGCAGAATGTTTCGAGATTAAGAAAATTAGCGGAATTGCTTGCTAAAAATAAAATCAGCTATGCTTTTGGTGCGGAGCGAGCAGATAGAACGTTAAATGGCTATAATTACGAAACGCAAAAAGTAGAGCAATTTAAGCTGGAGCGTAATGACATGGTGGTCAATGTATCGCAGAAGCATGGTGTATTGGCCAATATTCTTTTCGAGCCACAAACCTTAATTACAGATTCAAATACTTATGATATTACTGCTTGGGCATTGCCTTATGCCTACGGATTAAATGCTTATGGGCTAAAAGAAAGCGTTTCGGGAAACTATCCTTTTATAGAAGAGCAAAAGAGAGCAGTTGCAAATGTGGCTAAACCTTATGCTTGGGTGCTGTCATGGAATGGGATGGAAGATGTTAAAGTGCTAATGGCATTGCAGCAGAAAGAGATTAAAGTAAGAATGGCCGAACAGGCTTTTACTATTGGTGGGACAGTCTACAAAGCAGGTACTTTGCTAATTTATAGAGCAGAAAATGAAAAGAAAATCCCTAATCTGCAACCACAAGTAGAGAAATTACTCCAAGATTTGAATGCAGATTTCAAAGTGCTAAGTTCGGGCTATGTAGAAAAAGGAAAAGATTTCGGTTCGTCTACTTACCGATTGCTTGCCGCTCCAAAAGTAGCAGTATTGGCTGGTCAAGAGGTCTCTTCACAGTCGATAGGAGAAATTTGGCATCTTTTTGAGCAGGAATTGAAATGCCCAATTTCGGTGTTAAACGTATCAGCGGTTGGTAATTTGGATATCCATAAAATCAATACGTTAATTGTAGCAGATGGCTATTACGCAGATAGGCTAGCAGAACAATTGGCACCTTGGGTGAGTGCGGGAGGCAAACTGATTTTGTTAGAAGATGCTATTGTTGCTTTTGTAGGTAAAAAACCTTTTCAGATTAAGAGAAAGGAAGAACCCAAAAACAATGATACAAAAGGCGCAAGTAGCCAAAGCTATAGTAGCAGAGACCATGATGATTTCAGCAATGCGATTCCTGGGGCCATCTATAAAGTACATCTAGACCAAAGTCATCCATTGAGTTACGGCATTGGGAAATATTATTACACCTTAAAAACAGATGCCAATATTTATGAACCTTTAGAGAATGGTTATACTATAGGCTCATTAAAACCAGATAGCTATGTGGCTGGTGTAGCCGGAACAAAGGTAAAGAGTAAAATTTCTTCGGGAATGCTGTACGGCGCTCAACCCATTGGTAAAGGTGGAGTTCTTTACTTGTCTACAGATTTAATCTTTAGAAGTTTTTGGGAAGGTGGTAAGCAAATCTTGTTGAATGCTATCTTTTTTTAGCCAATCATTGAAGTAGGTCATTCTATAAATTCTTGCAATTAATCAAATTAGGAGGTTATTTTTAGGCTCACTATTTTGATGGTCATCTAGTATTTATTAAAATTCAAGGTAATCTTGTCAGCTTTTTCGACTTCATAAGCACAATTTCATTATTCAATTTAATCTTCTTCAGAGGCAGTTTAGAATTTTTTCTAATCAACCCTAACTGTCTTTTTAGCCACCCTAAAACCTGAAATTTTGAAGGTGTTTTCATTGGGTCATGTTTGGTTCACGTTCGGTTCAGGTTTGCATAATTGGAAGCTTTTCCGAACAAGTACCGAAGATGGTACAAATGAGGGTCTTATTTTCATTTTATCTCATTCGCATATTTAATATATATCGTTTTGAAAATCATGGTGATAGATTGCTGTTTTCACCAGTCGCTTAGTTTTGTGGCATTATATTCTGATAAGTTGTGGTTAAACAAAATTGGAGTTAGAAATATAGATTATTTTCGAAATAAAATTCTGTCTTAGTGAAAATTATTGTTTCTTTTGCGTGAATTTTTATTAACTAACTAAATTTTTACACTATGAAAAAACTCTTACAAAGTTTGTTCGTACTGCTGTTTGTATGTGTGGCTGGCTATGCCCAAGCACAAACGGTTACCGGTAAAGTAACAAGTGCGGATGATAATCTACCCATTCCAGGGGTATCGGTTAAAGTGAAAGGTGCGTCTGGTGGTGTTGCAACCGATGCAAAAGGTAGCTTTACAATCATCGCTGCCAAAGGTACTACACTAATTTTTTCTTCTATAGGCTTCGCTACACAAGAAGTTACGGTGGGTTCAGGCCCAGTTAATGTCCAATTGGCGAGCGATTCGAAGCAATTATCAGAAATTGTAGTTACCGCAATGGGGCTTTCAAGACAAAGTTCGGCTGTTGGTTATTCCACCACAAAGGTAGATCCTAATAAGCTTTTGCAAAAATCAGAACCTGATATGTTAAAATCGTTGCAGGGTAAAGTAGCTGGTGTGGATATACGTACCTCTCAAGGTACCCCAGGAGCAGCAACCAGAATTCAAATTAGGGGTAATTCTTCATTTTTTGGGGATAATCAGCCGCTTATTGTAGTAGATGGAATACCTTATAGCAACGATCAGATTACAACTAGTAGTCAAACTTCGGGAGGCGGTGCTTACTCAAGTGGTTTGGGTAACTTGGATCCAAATGATATTGCTTCTATGCAAATTTTAAAAGGCTCTGCCGCTGGTGCGCTATATGGCTCTCGAGCATCAAATGGAGTAATTTTAATTACAACCAAGTCAGGCTCAGGTAGCTATCAAAACCAACCAGTGAGCGCTACTTTCAAGTCTTCTGCTTCTGTTGAAAATGTAGCTAACCTACCTAGCTATCAAAATTCATACGGTGCAGGTTCAAATTTTACTTATTCTAATTCTAATGGATCTTGGGGGCCTGCTTTTTCTGCTTTAACTACTATTCCAACATGGCCTGCTTATGCAAATTATTTTGGAACGGCCACTATTCCATATCAGGCTTATCCAAATAACGTGAAAGATCTGTTTAGAACAGGCTCTGTTTTCGAAAACTCGATATCGATAACTGGAGGGGGAGCAAACAGTTCGGTTGCGTTAACAGCGTCTAGACTAAGTCAAGATGGCTACGTAGACAATGCTGGTTACAACAGAACAAGTTTAGGAGCAGGTGGAAAGACAACTACAAAGTTTGGCTTATCATTGGGCGCAAATTTAAGCTACACTAAGAGCAATCAAAATGGCGGTGTGTTTGGAGAGAATCAAGTAGATGGGGCCGCTTCTCAGTTTGCCAGAACATTATTTTTAGCTAGAAACTGGGACCTTAACCTGCCTTACGAAAATAATGAAACTCCTAATGGTGGAGGTCAATTTGACAATCCAAGATGGTCTGCAAGGCATAATACAGTTGATACACAAGAAGAACGTTTCATTACCAACTTTAATGCTGATATCAAAGTTTATAAATGGATAACTGCGGTATTTAGAATGGGGGGTAATATACATTCATTAAATAGACGTCAAATTACCGATATAGGTTCAAGAGCTGCAGAAGGTTTGGGTCGTCTTGTAACGGATAATTACAGAAAACAAGAGATAGAGTCAACTGTCCTGTTAAATTTCGATCCTAAAATCGACAATGACTTTACCTTAACCGGAACATTGGGTTTCAACTCTAATTCACGTAAAACATCCCGTCAACTAAATACAGGAAACAGGTTTATTACTCCGGGTATCTTTACATTGAAAAACACCTCGCAACAAGAGTTCTCAAATGATAATATTTCTAATAGACGCTTATATGGTGCATTTGGAGAAGCTACTGTTGGATATAAAAACTACGCTTTCTTAACTTTTACCGGCAGAAATGACTGGTCTTCTACCCTGCCAGCAAGTAATAGAAGTTATTTCTATCCATCGGTATCTGGATCTTTTGTGTTTTCGGAAGCTTTAAAGATGGATAGCAAAATTTTGGATTATGGAAAAATTAGAGCTGGTTATGCAAAAGTTGGTCGAGATGCTTCTCCATACAGTTTGGCTGACGTATTTGTGATTGGAACCAATTTTATGGGACAAAGCACGGCAAGTATTGATGGGACATCAAATGATCCTTTGTTAAAGCCTGAGTTTACAAAAGAATTGGAGATTGGAACAAACCTTAGTTTTTTAAAGAGTAGATTAACCTTAGATTTAGCTTGGTACGATAAAAAATCAACCAACCTAATTGCACCTATCAGCACTCCGGCCTCATCAGGTTTTGATTCTTATTATACCAATTTTGGCGCAATCAGCAATAAAGGGGTAGAGGTTGAGCTTACTGGTATACCTGTAAAGTCAAATAACTTTTCTTGGTCTATTACTGGAGTATTTACTAAAAATAAGAACATAGTAACTGAATTAACTAATGGGGTTACACGCTTGCCGTTGGCTGGTGTATTAACTACCATAGCGCCTTACGCTGAGGTAGGTATGCCTTACGGTTACTTAAGAGGATCTAGATCATTAAGAGATGCTGCTGGAAATTTACTAATTGATTCTTCTACTGGAATGTTAATAGAAGATACTGAGCAAGGTATGGTCGGTAATCCTAACCCTGATTATAAATTAGGTATTACCAACGCTTTTAAATACAAGAATTTTACATTGGGTGTTCTTTTTGATATGACCAAAGGCGGAGATCTTTATTCGGTAACCATATCTAGCTTATTGGGTAGAGGTGTTACCACAGATACAGAAGACCGTCTTAAAAGTTGGGTTATCCCTGGCGTATATGGCGATCCTAATACTAAAGCCCCTATTTTGGATGGAAACGGTAACACTATACCTAACATTACTCGAATTACCACCAACGACTTATACTTTGGAAACACATTCGCTGTAAACTCTTCTACAGAGTGGAATGTGTACGATGCCACTGTATATAGGTTGCGAGAAGTAACACTGGGCTATACTTTTCCTAAAAGCATGTTCAGAAAACTACCTATTGGTTCTCTTAACCTAAGTTTATCAGCACGCAACCTATGGTACATTGCGCCAAACGTGCCTAAGGGAAGTAATTTTGATCCAGAAACTAACAGTTTTGGAGCTACTAACGTTCAGGGTATCGAGCTTTCAGCAGCACCAACCACACGCAGGTACGGTGTTAATTTAAGTGTAACTTTTTAAGAAATAGACATGATTAAGAATTTTAAATATATGATATTGCCGGCAATGTTACTGACGGTAATGTCGTGCAAAAAAGAGCTTGATATTAATACAGACCCAAATAATCCTACGGAAATGAGCTCTTCTAGGCTACTCACAAGTGCAGAGCAATCATTGGGGGAAAGCTTAGCTATCACTAGCGGACTGTCTCAAACTCTATCTGTGTATACGCATCAATTGGTAGTTAGGGAAGAAGAGGATGGATACAAAGCCTCAGGTTCCACGTTTGCTATACAGGAAGCATGGAATGGCATGTATATTAAAACTTTGAGCAATCTGGATGCGATTATTAAGCAAGGTACTGCAAACAGTGAAACTAAGTATGTGGGTATTGCCCAAATATTGAAAGCTTATACTTATAGCCAGCTTGTAGATGTGTTTGGAGATGTGCCATTTTCCGAATCGCACAATTTGAAGGTGGGTACTTTTTATCCTAAGTTTGATAAAGGCTCAGATATTTACCCAGCTTTATTTACATTATTAGACCAAGCTATCACTAATCTTAACTCTAGCACAGTTAATCCGGCTGTGCCAGGCACAGATGATGTGATATATAAAGGCAGTGTAAGTAAGTGGATTAAAGCCGCCAATACGATTAAGCTGAAATTGCTTTTGCAGCAACGTAGAGTAAAAAATGTAGCGACCGAAGTTAATGCCTTGCTAACGGCAGGTAATTTGATCAGTACAACCGATGAGAGTTTCTTGCTGCCTTATGGGCCTAATGGTGCTACGGACGACCGCAACCCGGGCTTCGGCGATTATTATGCGTCGCAACGTAGCAATTACATCAGTCCGTGGTTTTACGAAATATTGAAAGGCTATAATACAGACATCAATAATGGTATTGTAGATCCTAGGCTGCCTTATTACTTTTATAACCAGTTGAGGCCAACTTCTGCTGGCACCCAAAGAACAGAGTATAGAGATGGTGCATTTGTATCTATTTATTTCTCTGCAAACGGACCAGATGGGGACGCTAACCAACAAGATAACATGACCTTGTTAGGTATGTATCCAGTAGGAGGTAAATATGATGATGGAACAGGAATTACTGGAGGTAAAATCACAGCAGCTAGTGGCACTGGCGCAGCGCCTTATCGTTTTATTACTTACGCAGATCGTTTGTTTATGGAAGCAGAGTTGATAAAGGAAGGTGTAGTTACGGGAGATGCAAGAGCTAAATTTAAAGCAGCCATGACTGAGGCCTTTAAGCAGGTTGATTATGTGGTAACTACCTTTGTAAAACCTACCCAGACGGTTCCAGCAATTTATAACACAGGGGCCACATCTCCAATGAACACCTACATTGATGCGGTATTGGCTCAGTACGATGCTAACACAGCTAAACAGCTACAATATATTATCACACAAAAGTGGATTTCAACGTTTGGTAGTGCGATAGATGCATATACTGACTATCGTAGAACGGGTTTCCCTAAATTATTTGCTCCTTTTGCGGGAGGTTTTGTGCAACCACCACTTAATGGAGATCCAACAATGTCTCCACAAGATGCGATACAAATGGTTAACCCATTGAATTATCCGCTTACATTGCCTTGGTACCAAAGCGAGCTGGAAAGCAATATTAATGCGCCTAAGCAAAAAACAGATCCATCTACTTACAAACCATTTTGGTTGCCATAATTGAATAAAATCATGAAAAAGATAATATTAAGTTTTTTTATACTGGTTGGAATGGTATCAGCTTGTCGTAAAAGCGATAACGCCAAATTACCAGATCTGCAAGCTGTTCCACAGCCTCAGTTAACCAGAGATGCATCAGCAGATATGTCTATTTCTGCTCAAACACCTGATGCCTTTAACGGAAAGATTAATGTAGGACTATATTTTCCGGATGATATTAAGCCGGCTAAAATGGACTTGGTTGTGATAAAGAATGATAACAAAGCTAATGTGAAAGTTGTCAAGACAGATATCACTACCTATCCTACCTTAGTGGCTATAACAGGAGCTCAGTTAAAGGCTTTGTTTGGAAATACGGTTATCGTATTGGGCGATAAGTTTGATTTTGGAGTAAATATTACTACCGCCGACGGAAAAGTTTATCCAGCTTTTACTACCACAGGAATAAGCGTTGGCTCTGGTATAACTGCTTTACCAAACGCTAGGCCTACTGTAAGATACGAGGCAATGTGCAAATTTACGGCTACCGATTACGGTGCTATTGGCGTAGCTACCAATTATGTGGTAGTAAAGGATGAGTGGGAAGATTATGCCCCAGGAGATGTTGTTCCGATAAAAGTAATAGATGCTACACATATCTCATTCGAGTATCCGCTTCCTATACAAAATCACCCAGTAATTGTGGAGATTAATCCAACTACCAATGAAACAAAGGTGGTGAAACAAGAAGTTGGGACTTACAATATGGCTACTTACGGTATATTTTCTGTAGAAAGTGTAGCTAGTGCTGATAACTACGTTGCACCTTGCGAGTTAACTTTAAGTGTTAAGCTGAAATGGACAGCGGCAGCAGGTACCTATAGCAACGGCGCTATTATCAAGCTGAAGAAGCAATAGCCCAAATAAAGAGAATTTCTCTGCTAAAATGGATTTAGAATTAGATAAGCTCTCTCTGAGCGCCGATTAAAGCATATTTAATCGGCGCTTGTTTTTTAATTAGCTTCAAGTTGTTGCTAAAGCAGATGGAGTAAATACTTCTAATGCAGGTTGGAGATAATTTTAAGTTAAAAATCATTTATTATTTAAAGGCTACCTATTTAGGTGGCCTTTTTTGTGCTGATTCCATATTTTTTATAAATCTATTAAAAGGCTATACTTGGTTTGTTGAAGCGGGATTTTTTTACCCATTTAGGTTGAAAATATGTGTATTAGTTTTCTCAAAGTGTTAAAAAATGTTAAATTAAATTCGTTTCACAACTTTTAAGAATGGTATATTAGCGGTTAATTAAATTTTAACTAACTAAATTTTTAAAAAGTTTATGAAAAAACTGCTACAAAGTTTGTTCATTTTGCTGTTTGTTGCTACGGCGGCCTTTGGGCAAAATAGAACAATCACTGGTACGGTTACTTCTAAAGAGGATGGACTTCCTTTGCCAGGAGTAAGTGTGAAAGTAAGAGGCACAAATATCGGCGTGTCTACAGGAGCAAATGGAAAGTTTTCTATTTCTGTTCCTTCTAGTTCTACAGCGTTAGAATTCAGTTCAATTGGATATGGGATGCAGACAGTAGTCTTGACTTCAAGTGATGTTGTTAATGCTTCATTAGATGTTGATTCTAAATCGTTAAATGAAGTAGTGGTAACTACTGGATACACCACAATTAATAGAAGAGCCTTTTCTGGTGCTACCGCAAGTGTAAGTAGTGCAGAAGTAGCAAAACAAACTTTTGGATCTTTTGACCAAGCTTTGCAGGGTGCGGCTACAGGTGTAAGTGTTGTAGCGAACGGAGGTCAACCGGGTCAAAATGCGGTTGTTCGTATTAGGGGAAATGGTTCTATCTCTGGAAACAACGTACCATTATATATTATGGATGGTATCGAAATCTCTGCAGCAGATTTTCAAACGATGAACCAAGGAGACTTCGAAAGCATTGAAGTATTAAAAGATGCGGTTTCTACAGGTATCTATGGTTCTAGAGGTGCGAACGGTGTTATCGTTATCACTACAAAGAAAGGTAAGGTTGGACAAGTTCAAATCAATTATGATTTGCAAGTAGGACGTTCTAAAATGCCAGAAGATAGGTTAATTGTAATGAATAGCCAACAGAAAATTGATTATGAGTTGCGAAATGGCAATCCTTATGACTGGACAGATGAACAAGCAGACAGCCTTAGAGCGGTTAACTTCAACTGGCAAGATGCTTTATTCCAAACCGGTGCTACACAGCAACATCAGATTTCTGCTTCTGCAGGAAGTGAAAATAGCAAGGTTTATGGATCTCTTTCTTTCTTAGATCAGGATGGTATTGTAAAAACTACCGGTTTAAAAAGATATACAGCTAGATTAAACCTTGATAATAAGGTTAATAATTTTAGATTTGGTTTAGGATTGCAAGGTGGTTTCTCGAATCGTAATAACACTTTGGAAGGTGATGCGGTTACCAATATGCCTCTAAATGCAATTCGTTGGAGTAATCCTTACGAAGTTGATAGATTGCCAGATGGTAGTTACAACAATTTTAATGGTAACTTATATTCTGGGCAACCTAACGGCGCTATGGAGTTGTTTGAGAATAAACGTAATACTAAACAGATAAAAGGTATTGGAACTGCGTATCTAGAATATCATCTGCCTGCTGTACAAGGTCTTTATGCAAGAACAAACTGGGGTGTAGATTATACGCAGAATGAAGGTGATACTTATATTAGTCCAATAACTTCAACAGGATTTGCTAGACAAGGTTCTTTAATCAGGTCGATGAATAGAAATTTCCGTTATACAGGAACCTCATCTTTAAACTATAAAAATACTTTTGATAAACACGAAATTAACGGAGGTGTTTTCTTTGAAGTAGTTAAAAATGACTATAGAACATTTGGTTTTACAGGCTTTGGACTAGACAATGGTTTTGGTAACGAAACAGGTATTACTGCGGGTTCTGCAGCAAATGAGAATTACATTCCTACGGTTACTGGTAATGGTAACCAAACAGGTTTGATGTCGGTATTTACTTCGCTGAACTACGGTTATGACGGTAAATACTTCATTAATGCTGTATTAAGAAGAGATGGATCTTCTCGTTTCGGTTTGGATAGAAGATGGGCAAACTTTGGTTCTATCGGAGCTACTTGGGCAATAGATAGAGAAGAATTTGTTAAGAATATTTCATTCCTAAGCCAATTAAATTTAAGAGTTAGTTATGGTACTTCTGGTAATCAGCCAATAAACGAATACTCTTTGTCGCAATTAACCAAAACAGCCTATGCTGGGGTTACTGGTTGGACGCCTAGCATTGCAGGAAACCAACTATTAACTTGGGAGACTAATAAAACCTTTAACGTTGGTTTAGACTTTGGATTCTTTAAAAACAGATTAAGTGGTACTTTGGAGTATTATAACCGTTTAGCAGTAGATCAGTTTTATAATGTTCCGGTAGATCCATCTGTTTCGGGTTTTACTACCGTGCCGGGTAACTTCGGTGACTTGAGAAATAGAGGTGTTGAGTTCACGCTTAGGGGCGATGTGCTTAAAACAACTGATTTTGTTTGGAACTTAAGCGCTAATATTTCTTACAATAGAAACGAAGTGGTTTCATTGCCTGTTAACGATAGAATTGTTGGTGAAACAATATTATCAGAGGGAAGCCCAAGAAATACATTTTTTCTTGTGCCTTACGTAGGCGTTGATCCTGCAACAGGTAATGCCCTATATAGAAAGTTAGACGGAACTATTACGCCTGACTTTGATGCCAATGATAAAGTGAAAATGGGTACATCTGATGCGCCATGGTTTGGTGGTTTCACTACCAAGTTTTCTTACAAAGGATTTGATTTAAGTGCTCAGGTTAACTTCTTCCTAGATAGAGTAATGTATAATGCAGATTTAGTAAACTTAACTAGACCCGATTATTTCTACGACAATTTAGCTGCTGAAATGTTAAACGAATGGACTCCAACCAATACCAATACGAATGTACCTAGATTTGATGCATCAAATGGTAACGAATTTCAAGCTGAAACTTCAAGGTTCTTGGAAAACGCAAGTTTTTGGAGATTGCGTAATGTAACTTTAGGTTATACTTTCCGTCCATCTCTATTATCGAGTTTGAAAATTAAATCTGCAAGAGTATTTGTTCAGGGACAAAATTTGTGGACCTCAACTAAGTTTAGAAGTTTTGATCCTGAGGCTACAGGGTCTGTGTTAGCTGGAGCGCAATACCCGTCTTTAGTGCAAGGAACTTTTGGTTTAAGTATTGGTTTTTAATCATTGATAATTATGTTTAGTAATAAAGGATTTAAATATAGAAAAGTGGCTTTTTTAGCCATGGTGGGTGCGCTTACATTTAGTGGTTGTCAGAAAGATTTTGTTGAGCTAACACCAGAGTTCACCCTTGATGCGGAGAACAATCCGTCTAATATGACTCAAGTGGAGCATATCTTAAATGGCGCTTATGCAGGCTTAAGAGCAGCTGATTATTATGGTTCTGGAAGCGGTACGGGAAGTGTTTCTGCATTGATGCCAGATGTGATGAGCGATAATTTGTTCGAGACAAATCAGTCATTGGCAAATTCAAGACCAATGTCTCAATTGGTTTTTCAGATCAATGAAGATCAAATTACCAGATTCTATAATGCTGGTTATAAAGTGATTTCTAGCGCAAATATCATATTGCAAAATATCGATAAATTTGCTACCGCAACTAATGCAAAGCAGATAAACAGAATTAAGGGGCAAGCTTTGACTTTGAGAGCCTTGGCGCATTTTGATATGTTCAAGTATTTTGCTGAAAACTATGATAGAAATAGCACAACAACCTTGGCCCTGAATTATAGTAAGGAATTTAAAGTGGATGTTAATGCAAAGCCTTCGAGACTTAATAATAAAGTTTTCTATGATGAATTATTAGCTGACTTAACCCAAGCTCAAACATTTCTTGCCGATATTGATGTAACCTCTGTTAATGCGGGATTCACCACTAGTAGGCCACGATTGTCTTTAGCTGCTGTTCACTTGTTAAAAGCAAGAGTTTATCTATATGCAAAAATGTATCCAGAAGCCATTGCTTCAGCTACAGCTGGGATTTCATTAGCTCCTGCATTGGCAAATACCCAAACTGCATTTTCAGGTATGTATAACCAATCTGCGGTAGGTGAGATTATTTGGAATGTGCAATTTGATGCAAACCAAGGTGGACCAACTAACTTAGTGTTTTTTGCTACTCAGACACAGAGCTATTTTAGACCGGCATTAGAAATTGTAACATTAGCTGGTACAACTGGTTTAATTAGGACGGGTGATATTAGATATTCGGCTTATTTTGCCAATGTTAGACCATCGACCGCAATTCCACAGGCTTTAGCCTTAATTAAGTATAGAGGTAAAGGTACCTTGTCGAATGCAAATGCAAACTTTGTGGCTATGAAAACAGCAGAGTTGTATTTGATCAGGGCGGAGGCTTATGCAGCTGGTTCTCCGGCTAATGAAGCGTTAGCAATGGCAGATCTAAATACTTTGCGTACAGCTAGAATTGCAGGTTATCCTGGCGAATCGTTAACAGGGACAGCACTGATTGAAGCTATCGCAAACGAAAGAAGAAGAGAGTTTGTAGGAGAAGGTCATAGGTTTTTTGATTTAAAGAGAACAACTAGGACTCTACAAAGAGGAAGTACATGTGGTGTGCAAAACCAGTCGCCAATTACAACGTGCTCTTTAGCGCCAACAGCGAGAGAGTGGTCTTTCCCGATTACTCAAACTTTAACCAACGCAAATAATGCTTTGGAGCAAAATCCGAGTTGGAAATAACAATCATTAAATAGTGTAAAAAAGGGGAAGTGTTAGCTTCCCCTTTTTTTTATGTAAGCGGGTGAGTGTCTACGCTAATAAGGTGTAAATGTTTTAAAATTTTGGAGAGTTAAATGGCTATATATTTAGTTTCTGAGAAAAACGGTTTAATCTGCGCTATTACTATAAACCGTTAAGAATTATTTAAAGTTTTTATCTTACTAACGATAAAAGAGAATGTTAAATTTAAAAATGTTTGTTAAAAAATGTTAAATAAAATTTGTGTTACATTGGGAATGTATATATCTTAGGCTAATAATTAACTATTAACTAACCTAAATTTTTAAAAGTTTATGAAAAAACTTCTACAAAGTTTGTTCATTTTGCTTTTTGTTGCCACTTCGGCAATAGCGCAAAATAGAACAATCACAGGAACGGTTACGTCAAAAGAAGACGGTCTTCCAATTCCTGGCGTGAGTGTAAAAGTAAAGGGTACTAACGTTGGCGTTTCTACAGGCGCAAATGGAAAGTTCTCCTTATCTGTTCCAGCTAATGCAACCGCATTAGAATTTAGTTCAATCGGTTTTGGTTCTCAAACCGTAACGATTGGATCTTCAACTACAATAAATGTCTCGATTTCTCCAGATTCTAAAGACTTAACCGAAGTCGTAGTAACTGGTTATGGTGTAACTAGAAAAAAAGACTTTACTGGTGCCGCTTCTTCTGTTAAAGGAGATGATTTAAAAGACAGACCTGTTCAAAGTTTTACACAGGGTTTGACTGGTCAAGCTGCGGGTGTAAGCATTGTGCAGCCTAACGGTGTTTTGAATAATCCTCCAGTAATTCGTGTAAGGGGTGTAAGTTCAATTTCATTAAGCTCTTTTCCTTTGGTAATTGTTGATGGAATTCCTTTTCCAACAGGTGACGTATCTCCAAACTCTGCTGCAAATAACCCATTAGGTGATATCAATCCAGCTGATATCGAGTCTATTGATATCTTAAAAGATGCTGCTTCTACAGCACTTTATGGATCTAGAGCTGCAGCTGGTGTTTTGGTAATCACTACTAAAAAAGGTAAAACTGGTGATGCTAAGGTAACTTACGATGGATGGTTCGGTACAACTAAGGCTGTGCGTTTACCAGAGTTATTAAGTGCCGAACAGTATGTAGATTCGAAGAACATCGCTCTTAAAAACGCTTTAGTTCTTAACCCTAATGTTGTTCCTGCTGCACAAAGAGATGCAAATGGTAATGGATTTTTCCTTGCTTACAACCCTGATGGTTCAGTAGTAAGAACTAATTGGTATGATGAAGTGTACAGAACTGCAATGTCTCAGAATCATAGTGTAACATTGAGCGGTGGATCTGCTAAAACAACATACTTTGTTTCTGGTGGTCTTTCTGATCAAGATGGTTTTATTAGAGCTAATAACTTTAAAAGATATTCTGGTCGTGGTAACTTTACCCATAAAGCTACTGACTGGTTAGAGTTAAATCTAAATCTAGCCTATACAAATAGTGTAAACAACTCTCCAAATAGTGGTTCTGTGCCTGGAGCTGCATTTAACTCTTCAGGTTTGGGTCGTATTGCTATTGCGGCAGCACCTAACGTAGGTGTGTTGAATGCTGCAGGTACGGATTATAACCTATCGGGTCAATATCTAGGTGCTTATGCAAACTTAGTGCCTTCAACTTGGGCGAATCCTAGGGTAATTGTTGAAAAAGATAGAAATACTTCTGAAAGTACTCGTTTTTTAACCAATTTAGGTGCAACGTTCAAAATTGTTGAAGGTTTAACTTTTAGAACAAATTACTCTTGGGATAGAAGTAACACTGAAAACATTCAGTTCTGGAATCCAAGATCTGGCGATGGCTTTACTAACGGTGGTCTTGCTGCTAATAATAATCAAAGAAGAAATAACTGGAACTGGATTAACACCCTATCTTATAACAAGACATTCGGAGGTGATCATAATTTAAATTTAACTGTCGGTTCTGATGTTCAAAAAACTAGAACTGATAACTGGGGAGCTACCCGTACAAATTTAGGTGATCCTACTTTCTTTGATCAATTTCAAGGAACTTTTGTAACTAATACGCCATCGGGTAATGGTATTAGTGAGTTTGCTATTGAATCATATTTAGCAAGTGCTAGCTATAATTACAAAAGCAGATATTTCATCAGCGGTAACTTTAGAAGAGATGGTAACTCAGGTTTAGCTTTTGAAAACAGATGGGGTAACTTTGGAGGAGGATCAATTGGATGGGCGGTAGCTCAAGAGGATTTCTTCAAAAATTCATCATTAGCCAAAACAGTAAGTACTTTACGTCTTCGTGCAAGTTATGGTAAAGTAGGTAATGGTAACGTAGGTGCATATAATGAATTTACTACTTATAGCCCTGCGTTATATGGTGCAATTCCTTTTGCTTGGGTATTTAATCAGGCTGGCAATAGAGAATTGAGATGGGAGGTTACTAGCCAGGTAGATATTGGTTTAAATCTAGGTTTCTTGAATGATAGAATTACTTTCGAAGCGGATTATTTCAAGAAAACAGTCAATGATTTATTAATCAATGTGCCGCAAGCTCCTTCTAAGGGTATTCCTGGGGGAACAATTCTTGCCAACGTTGGTGGTATGTATAATAAAGGTTTTGAATTTACCTTAGCTGGTAATCCTGTTAAAACCGCTAAATTCAATTGGACTACTAGTTTAAATTTAACTACTATTAAAAATGAAGTAACTGCGCTAGATCCAAATGTTACACAAATCATCTCTTCTACTGGAGGTCTAGAGTCTGCTAGTGTTACTAAACCGGGGTATTCTATCGGAAGTATTTATGCGGTTAAAACTGCTGGTGTAAATCCAGATAATGGTAGAAGAATATTTATCAATGCCGCTGGAAGAGAAGTTCAATATCAACATTTCGGTGGAACTTCAGCTTGGACTTATTTGGATGGAACTCAAGCAGCCGCTGTTTCTGGTGATGCGCAGGTGATTGCAAATACATTACCTAAATGGTATGGTGGTTTTAATAACACCTTTACTTATGGTAACTTTGACTTAAATGTAATGTTTACTTACTCTGGTGGTAACTATATTTATAATGGAACTAGGTCTGGTTTACTAGATCAACGTTTTTGGAATAACTCGACAGAAATTCTGAATGCTTGGACTGCTGCAGGTCAACAAACAGATATCCCTAGAAGAGTTTATGGAGATAACGTTTCAAATGGTTCTTCATTTGCTATTGATGCTAACGTGGAAAAAGGAGACTTCCTTCGTTTGCAAGTTGCGACTTTAGGTTATAAAGTTCCTAGGACTCTTTTTGGGAAAACTGGTTTAAATTCATTAAGAGTTTATGCATCGGTAAACAATGCATTTATTATTACAGGATATACCGGCGTTGACCCAGAGATATCTACAAATGGAAATTCTAATACTTCTGCGGGTATAGAGCGTAACAGTGTTCCTCAGGGAAGAACATTTACTTTTGGACTTAGTTTAGGATTATAAGATTTTAAATAGAATAAAATGAAAATTTTTCAAATACGAACATATAAATTGAAGATGGCTGCTATAGCTATGCTTGCAGTTCCTTTGTTGGGAACGTTGTCTTCATGTAAAAAGGATTTTCTTGTTGCTGCACCGGAAACATTGTTGCCGGATGGTGATGCTTTTGCAAATCCGACAAGAATATTGGGACAGGTAAATGGTCTTTATGTGTCTACTAAAAGTGGCGCTTTTTTAGGAGGTAGATATCAAATTTACAATGATATTAGAGCAGAGGAATTCGTAAATCGATTGAGTAATGGTGTAACTGGTTATACTGTTTATCAGGGAACTAATAATAACTCAGACTCTTATGTTGCGAATTTTTGGTCGCAAGGTTATTTGACCATAAATAGAGTAAATTTATTTTTAAAGGGCTTGACAGATAACCCGGGAGTGCTTACTGCCGCATTACAGGCAAATTATGAAGGAGAGGCAAAATTCATTAGAGCATTGAGTTATTTTTCATTGATTCAAATTTTTGCTAAACCTTATGTGACAGATAATGGTGCTTCTCGAGGACTTCCACTACGTTTGACTCCAGAGCAATCTTTAGCTAATAACGCTCTGAAGAGTAGCACAGTAGCCGCTGTTTATGCTCAAATCCTTAAAGATTTGAATGAAGCTGAGACAGGTTTGCCAGCCACCTACAGTACTGCTTTGCTTAGAACAACTAGAGCGCATAAAAATACAGCTATAGCTTTAAAATTAAGAGTTTTAATGGCTATGGGTAATTATCCAGCTGCTTTAGTAGAAGGAAACAAATTGGTGCCTCAAACAGCACCATTCCAAAACGCAACAAATGCAGCACATGCTCTACAGCCAACTCTTGCGGCTGTTTTTGCAGCGCCTTATACAACAAGCGAGTCTATTTTTTCTCTTCCATTTGCAGATACTAATGCGCCTGGAACTCAAAATCAAATTGGCTATTACTTTAGTTGGGACGGTAGTGGTAATTTAGAGTACTCTCTCAATACTACAGGAGCTGGTATCTATGCAGATCCTGCGTGGCCTACTACTGATGCTAGGAAAGCTAATTTAACTGCTAGCGCTACAATTTCTGGAACACTTTATCGCTATCCAACTAAGCATAGTGCGGTTAACCCGTTCTTGGACTATGCTGGTATTATTAGATATGCAGAAGTTTTATTGAACGTTGCAGAATGTGAAGCATCTGTTACGGGAGGAAATTTAGTAAGAGCTAGAGCAATTTTAGATGCTGTTAGACATCGTTCAGATGCTGCTTATAACTTCGGTGTTTTAGCTACTCCTGCTGATTTGCTTGCTGCGATTCTTAAAGAAAGAAGAATTGAACTTCTAATGGAAGGCTTTAGATATAATGACTTAGCAAGAAGAGCAACTGCTTTGCCTTCATTCGGTGCAGGTTCATCAATTCCTGTAACTGATGCTCGTTACACTTACCCAATTCCTCTTTCAGAATTGAATACCAATAATTTGGTAAATACTTTCTAGAAATAGCTTTTTAATTAGCCTTAAAAGGTCTCTTTGAAATTTTTCAAAGAGACCTTTTTTTATATAGATTTCCTATTAGGAAGTTTCAATTTACTTGAATACAATAATTGCGTTTTATCTGTTAACACTAGTAAATGGTATGCGAATCTGTTTAATAAAATAATGTAATCGAAAGTGTATACTTTTATTGATATTTGAAAACGATTTGATGATTCGTTTTAATCAACTGTATCGGGGAGAGAAGTTCTGCGAAATCCTTAGTATCTAGATTGTAAGTGTGGCTTATAAAAGAAAAACCCGACCTTTGTACTGTCGAGTTTTTTTAACTAATTTTTATTGTAAGCTAAATTGAAAGGTATGTAGAGTTAATTAATTCATTTTGTTATGTTCTTCAACAATAGCAATCATTAAATCTTCTTCTGTAGCAAACTTGTTTTTATTTTCCTTATAATAATGTGATAAATTAGGTTCTTTTAGCTTTTCCGCAAGAGATTTGGTGTCTTTTTTAATTCTTGTCATTGTTTTTCCATCAAAGAGGTAATAAAAATCGGCATATACTGCTTTTTTAACTAACGTAGCGGAACCATAAGGGATCGATTCAGTAAAACTTTTTCGGGTCTTCTTTAGCAATTGAATTTTTCCGACAATAAGTACTTCATAAAAGTCTCGTTCAGCAAATTTATCAATTGCTGGGAAATCTCTTTTGTAAGTATATGTACCTTTACCTGGAATTGAGTAGCTGAATTCAATAGGTAGCTCATTGAATTTTAAAAATCTACCTTGCTTGTCTACGGCCAAAGGAACATCCGCATTTAAGTCGTAAAGCAGCGCTAAGTTTTCAGAACTTTTTTGATTTGCAAATTTTACGGAACCGTTAAATGTTTCATTATGAAGATAAGGCGTATTGTCAGTCTGTCCTGATGATTTTGATGTTAAAGGAACTCCCGATACTACTTCTGTTGCAGCTAAAAATTGCGCATTTAATGACAAACTTGCTAAAAGCAGTTTTATACAAATAAATAATTGCTTTTTCATATATTGAAAATTAAAGATTAAACATCATTAAATATACAAAATTAAAAGGCTATTGTATAGTACATCAATCGTTCTAGATATATAAAAACGGAATAAAACCAAGCTAATTTCAACTTATAAGTAGTAGTTCTTATAAATATTTTTGTGTTTATCCAGATGGGAGAACTCTTAAGTAAGCTCCTAGCAATTAGCATATTTATAGGATGTGATAATTTATATAATAGATCTATATTGTTTTCTCTTCATATTATTTTTGATAGCTCAATCAAATCAACTCCCTTTTGCTTCTAAAATATTACAATTAGTTTTTCTTTATCCGCTTAAATCTGAAAGTGAATTCGATACCTTTTATCACTGTAAAAGACCTTATAAATATTCCTTGTTTTTGTTGTTGATATTCAAAAGGTTAGTTCTGGTGAGTTTTTCACTGCTTATGACAACTTTTTGTTGGAAAGCTGTCGTAATGGCTTTAATTTTTCCCTATAAATAGCTAAAAATTATCAAACATCAATTTTTGTAGCTAAAAAGTTAGTCTTGGCGAAGATAATTGTCTCTATATTCGCCGCTCTTAAAAACTAACACATATTTATAATGAAAAAAATTCTACAATTTTTCTTCATCATCTTGTTCGTGGCTGCGAATGCCATTGCACAAGAGAAGGTGATTACAGGAAAAGTTACGGGTACTGATGGATTGCCAATTCCTGGAGTATCTGTAAAAGTGAAAGGAACTACGGTTGGTGTGGCAACTACGCCAAACGGTTCTTTCTCAATCAAAGTTCCATCTAATGCAGGCCTCTTGGAAATTTCTTCTATTGGTTTTAAAACAAAGGAAGTTGGCATCGGTTCGGCTAACAACTTAAGTATTGTAATGGAAATGGAAACCAATGTTTTGAATGATGTGGTTGTAATGGCCTACGGAACTCAGAAAAAAGAATCAATTACTGGTTCTGTTGCTAAAATTGGCGCTGAACAATTAGAATCTAGAGTAATTTCTAACGTAACACAAGCATTGGCAGGTGCAGCGCCAGGTATTTCTGCAAGTTCAGGTAATGGTCAGCCAGGTGCTGATGCAGGCATTAGGATTAGAGGTTTTGGTTCTGTGAATGCCAGCAACTCGCCATTGTATGTAGTAGATGGTTTTCCGTATGAAGGAAACATTAGCGACATCAATGCGAATGATATCGAGAGTATTTCCATTTTAAAAGACGCTTCCTCTACGGCTCTATATGGTGCTAGGGCAGCAAATGGTGTAATCATCATCTCCACCAAAAAGGGTGCCACTGCCGATCCGAAATTGAATGTAAATTACACTACGGGAATTAGCAGCAGAGCTATACAAGAGTATGACAGAGTAGATGCTTACGATTATTACCCGCTATTTTGGCAAGCCTTAAAAAACAATAGAATGTATAGCAATGGAGATACTGAAGCTGCTGCGATAACCTATGCTAACAATAATGTAGGCACACAATTGGTGTATAACCCTTTCAATGTACCAGCCAACCAGTTAGTAACTAATGATGGTAAGTTGAATGCTAATGCTAGCCTGTTATACAATGATTTTGATTGGTTTGGTGAAATGCAAAATAATGGAGCTAGAAATGAAGCTTCTTTGGACTACTCTGCAAAACAAGCAAAATCAGATTATTATGTATCGTTAGGTTATACAAAAGATAATGGGTTTATTATCGGATCTGATTTTGAGCGTATCAACGGTAGGATATCAGTAAATTCAACTCCAAAATCATGGTTGAAATTAGGGGTTAATTTAGCAGGTTCATTAAGCGATAGCAACCTAGCTAACGCAACTTCAGACAATACGGGCTCTAATGTGAATCCATTTGTGTTTGCAAGGGGCATTGGGCCTATTTATCCTGTAAGAGCATATACAGCAACAGGTGAGCCAGTTTTGGATAGTAAAGGTGTACATATGTATGATTATGGTATGCATCCAGGCGCTGTAGGAAGGCCTAGCGGTGCTTATCCAGGTAGAAATGTGGTTTACGAAACCTTATTGAATACCAATAGAAGTGGAAGAAATAGTATTACAGGTAGAACTTTTGCTGAAATATCATTCTTAAAGCACTTTAAGTTTACAACAAACTTAGCTATAGATTTAGCAAATACTAGAGGTACATCTGCACAAAGTAGAGTGGTAGGAGATGGAGTAACCAATGCAGGTACTTCTACACGTTCATCAAATGAGTATAGAAACGTTTCGTTTAACCAACTATTGAAATATGAGCGTCAATTTGGAGTGCATAGTGTGAAGGCTTTAGCGGGTCACGAAATCCAGAAAGTAGACAATACCTTCTTATCAGGTAATAGAAGGTTAATGAACTTAGATGGAAACATTGAGTTGGTAAACTATGTTACGTTAAACGGATTGTCTGGTTCAATGACTAATTTGAGAAGAGATGCCTATTTGTCTAAGGTAGAATATGGTTTCAACAATAAAATTTTTGCTGATGTCTCTTACAGAAGAGACGCCTCTTCGAGGTTTAGCCCTAAATCTAGATGGGGAGATTTTTATTCTGTAGGTGCTGCTTGGAATTTAACAAGCGAAAGCTTCCTTAAAGACCTTTCTTGGTTAAGTAACTTGAAACTTAGAGCAGCTTATGGAACTGTTGGTAATGATGCTTTGGATACTTACTACGAGTATCAAGCGCTATATAGCATAACTTATAACAACGCAACAGAGCCAGGGGCTTTAAATACAAAATTAGCCAACGAAGATTTAACTTGGGAAGTTAATAAGACATTTACTGCCGGTTTGGATTTTGCTTTGTTTAACAATAGAATAGACGGTTCGATTGACTGGTTTAAAAGAGGTTCTTCTCAGCTTTTATTTGATGTGCCATTTGGATTGTCTTCGGTAGTTACTACCCGTACCGAAAATATAGGTGCAATGTCTAACAGAGGCTTTGAGATTTTATTGAATGCAAAAGTAATTAGGGGTAAAGACTTTAAGTGGGATGTACAATTGAACAACACTTTTGTGAAAAATAAAATTACGTCACTGCCTGGTGGCAATCCAATTACTTCTGGAACCAAGCGTTTAGAAGAGGGAAATGATATCTATGCCTTTTATTTGAGACAATGGTATGGAGCAGATCCGGCAAATGGCCAGGCTTTGTGGTTAAGAGACCCATCTGTTTCTGCTACAGCAACAGGTTCGCAGACAATAAACAATGTTAATGTAACTTCAAATCCTAACAATGCACTTTGGGATTATTCTGGTTCAGCAATACCAGATTACTTCGGCTCATTAAATAATACTTTTACATATAAAGGCATATCTCTTTCGTTTTTACTTAATTATCAACTTGGAGGTAAATTCTACGATTCGATTTACGCAGGCTTATTTGGTCTTTCTTACGGAACTTCAGTACATAAAGATGCATTAAATTCTTGGTCGGCACCTGGAGAAAATAACAATACCCCACGTTTAGATATTGCAAACTATGGCACTTATAATACGCAGTCTTCAAGATTTTTGATTGATGCATCTTACTTAAGTATCAGAAATGTAACGCTAGGTTACAATATCCCTAAGAGTTTGGTAAGCAAAACAGGTCTTCAAAGAATTAGAGTTTTTGCTAGCGGCGAGAATATTTATATGTTTTCGAAACGAAAAGGTTTAAATCCAATGGAAAGCTTTAATGGTACCAACAGTAATATTTACGTACCAAACAGATATGTAAGTGCAGGATTAAACGTGACATTTTAATTTTTAAAAAATGAAAAGAATTAGTTTAAAATTGATATTGCTTTTTGTTACAGTACTTTTTAGTAACTGCAAAAAGGAATTTTTAGATACGGTGCCTACTTCGAGTACTGATGAGGCAACTATTTTTGCTACAACTACCAATACGAAAAATGTGATGAACGGTATTTATCGTTACATGTACACCAAGTATTCTACCCAGAATCAACCTGGGCATGGAGGTATGATGCTGCAATTAGATTTTATGGGTGAAGATATCGGCTTAGCCGTTCAATCTTGGTACACCAATGCTGCTAACGGAGCTGCTAACTGGATTGAAATGCGTAACGAATCCGATATTTGGGTAGAGTTTCCTTTTAGGTTTTATTATCGTGTTGTGGGTAATGCAAACCGTATTATCGATAATGTAGATGCTGCTGAAGGTCCTGATGCAGAGAAAAGAATGTTAAAGGCTGAAGCATTAACGGTGAGAGCTTGGGCTTATCATAACTTAGTTAGGCTTTTTGCAAAGAGATACGATAAGGCCTCTAAGCCGAATAACCAATTAGGTGTATCTATGCCGCTTAGTGCTACACAAATTAATCTTCCTCGCTCTAGTGTAGAAGCAGTGTATACTCAAATTAATTTGGATTTAGATAATGCAATTGATTTGTTCAATGGAGCAACTTTAGCTGAAAACAAATCGCATATTAGTATTGATGCAGCTAGGGCAGTTAAAGCTAATGTGGCCCTAACCATGCAAGAGTATGAAGTGGCAGCAACATTTGCGCAAGCTGTAATTACTAATAACAAGTATTCTTTGATGACGGAAGCACAGTATCAATCTGGATTTAACGATATTTCTAATCCGGAATGGATATGGGGGGTGTATTTGCAGGCTGATCAGGGAGATACTTTTGCTAACTATCATGCTCAGATATCTCTAGATGGAAACACAACATTTATCCGTGATAGGCCTAAGCGTATCAATTCGGCATTATATGCTTTGATACCTAGTACCGACGTTAGAAAGAAGATGTGGGAACCAACACCTACTGCAGCTAATTTTCCACTTCCAGCAGCTAATTTTAAGCGAGAAAACTATATGAGTAGAAAGTTTAAGGTTAAAACAGCTAATACTACGTTAGGCGATGTACCTTATATCCGCTTGGCAGAAGTTTATTTGACATTGGCAGAAGCTTTGGCGAATATTCCTGGAAGAGAGGTAGAGGCCAGACAAAAATTATACGACTTAAATAGAACTAGAAATGCAAGCTATGCCTTATCTACAAATAGTGGAGCTGCATTGATAGAGGAGATTTTAGTATACAGAAGGGTTGAGCTTTGGGGCGAAGGACATAGGTTTTACGATTTGAAACGTTTGAACAGAGGTTTAGACCGTAGAACTGCACCTAATTTTGTTGCAGCTTCTGTAGGTGACGTAATGGTTATTCCGGCAGGAGACCCAAGATGGCAATGGGTTATTCCTCGTGCAGAAATACAAGCGAATACAAACACAAAACAAAACGATTAATAAGGATAATCAAATAAAAAGGGAGGCATTTAGCCTCCCTTTTTATTTGATAGAATTTCGAGATGTATTAAATCATCGCGAAAGTAAAATCATCTAAGTTTATTTCTTATCCACGCTATACTTTCCAGGGCCAATAAAGATCAAGCTGAAAAACACAATGCCAACTTCAATAGCGTGAGAAGCACCCATAATGCCTTCACCTTTGCCAAAGTGAACTAGTGCCGCAATCAGCATGGTAAAAGCTAACAACATGTTTACCGGACGGAAGAATAGACCTAATAATAGCAGAAAGCCTCCCATCCCTTCAGCAAGTGCTGCCATCAAGCCCCAAAAGGTTGGTAAAAAGTTAATGCCAATTACTTTCATGCTGCTGCCTAATCCAGTCCAGGTATCGGGGCCACCCATAATTTTAGGTAAACCGTGAACCATCATCATGGCGCCAAGGCCAACTCTTAAAATTAATAAACCAGTATTGCGGTATTTGCCTAAGGTGTCAAAAATTGCCATGTATATTTTAGATGTATTTAAATGTTACGTTATTTTTTGTGATGGATAAAGATACAGATTTGCCCAAAACCATTGCCCTGTTATCGGCAATGTGGCCAGATGGAAAACCAAAGCAAACGGGATAGTTGTACGTAGCAACCTGCTCCCAAATTACTTCTTCGGGAGTTTGACCAAAGTAAATACTTTCCTCGCCAACTTCGTTAAAAGCACCAACTACCAAGCCTTTTAACTTTGCTAATTTCCCTTTGCGTTTTAAGGTCCTAATCATTCGGTCTATCGAATATTCATGCTCGCCAACATCTTCTATGAATAAAATTTTATCATCAAAATTCATTTCAGATACAGAACCTTCTACGGCAAGTAATAGCGTTAAATTACCGCCTATTAAAATTCCTTCTGTATCCCCGTCTCTGCTGGCAAAATCACTTTGGTAAGTATAAGTATCGTTCTCGCCAAATAAAGCTTTTCTGAGGCTCTCTAAAGCTTCGGGAGTGCTCTCTTCAAAGGTGTATGGCATTTGCCCATGAATGCTCTGTGTTTCGAACTGTGCAAAGACGTGTGAAAGCAAAATAGTAATGTCACTAAAGCCAACCAACCATTTCGGGTTGGTATTAAAAGCAGTGAAATCTAAATCATCGATAATGCGGATAGTACCATAACCACCACGAGCAGCAATGATTGCTTTAATGGAAGAATCGTTTAGGAATTGCTGGATGTCCTGTTTTCTCAGCTCGTCTGTACCTGAAAATTGGTGATGCGAACCAGTAATGGTTTTGCCTAAAACCACTTCCAATCCCCAGCTTTGTAAAATCTCAATTCCTTTATCAATAGGTTTGGGAAGTTTCTTTGCCGGACAAACAATCGCAATTTTATCTCCCTTTTTTAAATATGGTGGCTGTTTAATCATCTTAAAAACGCTTATCTTTGCCAAAATAAATAAATTGTTTTGGATAATAATAAATTTAAAAGATATACCGTAACGGCAGCTTTGCCTTACACCAATGGTCCGGTGCATATTGGTCACTTAGCGGGAGTTTATTTACCTGCAGATACCTATGTGCGTTATCTCCGCTCAAACAAAAAAGACGTGAAATTCATTTGCGGTTCTGACGAAAACGGGGTGCCCATCACTTTGAAAGCGAAGAGAGAAGGAATTACACCGCAAGAAGTGGTAGATAAATACCATAAAATCATTGGCGATTCTTTTAAGGAGTTTGGAATTTCTTTCGATATCTATCACCGTACTTCATCCTTAACACACCACCAAACGGCCGAAGATTTCTTTGAGAAATTGTACAACGATGGTATTTTTACCGAGGAAGTGACCGAGCAATATTATGACGAGAAAGCACAATCTTTCTTGGCAGATCGATACATTACAGGTACTTGCCCTAAATGTGGTAACGAAAATGCGTATGGCGACCAATGCGAAAGCTGTGGTAGTACCTTAAACGCTACCGACTTAATCAACCCAAAATCGACTTTGTCTGGAGAACCTCCAGTAATGAGAGAAACCAAGAACTGGTTTTTGCCATTAGATAAATACGAGGATAAATTAAGAGCATATATTGAAAGCCACAAAGAATGGCGACCAAATGTGTATGGACAGTGCCAAAGCTGGTTAAACGCAGGTTTGCAGCCAAGGGCGATGACCAGAGATTTGGATTGGGGTGTACAGGTGCCAGTAAAAGGTGCTGATGGTAAAGTGTTGTACGTTTGGTTCGATGCACCTATCGGTTACATTTCGGCAACTAAAGAATTAGCTAACTATGCTAAATTAGGCGTTTGGAATCCGAAAGCTGAAGAATATTACATCGACCAAACTAGCGTAGATAATTTCGAGTACGAAGAATATTGGAAAAGCGAAGATGCGAAATTGGTCCACTTTATCGGTAAGGATAACATCGTTTTCCACTGTATCATTTTTCCGGCAATGTTAATGGCGCATGGTGAATATACACTCGCGGATAATGTGCCTGCCAACGAATTCCTAAACCTGGAAGGTCAAAAAATATCGACCTCTAAAAACTGGGCGGTTTGGTTGAACGAGTATTTGCTAGAGTTTCCAGATAAACAGGATATTTTACGTTATGTATTAACGGCAACTGCTCCAGAAACGAAGGATAACGATTTTACTTGGAAAGATTTTCAAGCGAGAAATAATAATGAGCTGGTAGCGATTTTCGGGAATTTTGTGAACCGTGTAACCGTACTTACCCACAAATATTTTAATGGTAAAGTACCAACTTGCATGGAGTTGACTGATATCGATAATGCGGTGATTGAAGAGCTAAAAGCTTATCCTGCAAAGATTAGTGCTTCGATTGAAAATTATCGTTTTAGAGAGGCTTTAAGCGAGGTGATGAATGTGGCTAGGTTAGGTAATAAGTACTTGGCAGATACTGAGCCTTGGAAATTGATTAAAACCGACGAGGACAGAGTTAGAACCATTCTGAATATCGCTTTACAAATTGCGGCGAACTTAGAAATTCTAATTGAGCCATTCTTGCCGTTCACTGCAGATAAATTGCAGAAAATGTTGAACTATGGTGGTCATATTTGGGAAGATGCAGGTTCGGTAAGTTTATTGAAACGTGGTCACCAAATTAACGAGCCAATTTTATTGTTCGCTAAGATTGAAGATGAAGAGGTACAAGCACAAATTGACAAGTTGAACAATAGCAAAGCGCAAAACGAAGCGGCAAATGCTATTGTTGCTCCAGCGAAGGAAAATATTACTTTCGAAGATTTTGGTGCGATGGATATTCGTGTGGCTACTATTATTGCTGCCGAAAAAGTAGAGAAAACCAAAAAGCTATTAAAACTTACTTTAGATACAGGTTTAGACCAACGTACCGTGGTTTCAGGCATTGCAGAGCATTACAAGCCAGAAGAAATTATTGGTCAGCAGGTAAGTTTGTTGGCTAACTTGGCGCCAAGAGAAATTAAAGGGATTGTTTCGCAAGGAATGATTTTAATGGCGGAAGATGCACAAGGCAAATTGAGTTTTGTGAGCCCGACATCGGCTAGTACAAATGGAGGTGTAGTGAGATAAATGAATTAGATATGATATGTAAACAGCCTGTTGTTAATTACAATGGGCTGTTTTGCTATAGATAGATTTCAAACATTAAATGACCTTTTTACCCCTCTCTGCCCTTTGGGCATCTCTGCCAAAGGGAGAGAAAGTATAATCGCTAATTCTCTCCCTTTGGCAGAGATGGCGTAGCCAGAGAGGGTGTTTATTGAAAAGAGTGTACTTCCTCCCTTCGCTAGTTACCCACAAAAGCCTTATATTGGCACGATATGGAGTTAAACAATCACTTGCGAGATTTCAGTCGTGCCAGTTTACATTTCTTTAAGAGTTTAGGATTAACCGACAACGTAGCCGCCGTGGTAAATGCCTTGGTGTTGTTAGTTTTGGCCATAGGTATTACTTACCTTATCTATTATGTGGTTAGGCGTATTCTCCGTCTCATCGTTATTCAAACCATCCGTAAAACGGATATTTCCTTTTTCAAGTTTTTATTAGAACATAAGGTAACGCATTATTTGTCGCTTATTGCGCCTTTAATGGTGCTTTACCTTACTATTCCTGTTGTTTTTCACGATTATCCCCAAATTAGCAAATTGTTGCTGGGGCTTTGCGATATCTATTTAGTTCTCGTAGTAGTTTGGGTGATGATGGCCATCATTAAAGCAGGAGGAGATTTACTAAAAGAGAAACCTAGCTTTAGGGGTAAACCGATAGATAGCTATCTGCAGGTCATCCGTATTTTGCTGTATCTGTTTGGTACGGTGGTGTTGTTTTCTAACCTAACGGGAAAATCGCCAGTGGCATTTTTTACGGCAATGGGTGCTATTTCTGCTGTGCTGTTATTAATGTTTAAGGACACGATTATGGGTTTTGTAGCCAGCATCCAAGTAACCACCAACGATATTGTACGTATTGGTGATTGGATTACCATGCCTAAATACGGCGCTGATGGCGATATCTTAGAAATTAACCTTACTACGGTGAAGGTGCAGAATTTTGATAAGACAATTACCACTATTCCTACGTACTCCTTAATTTCTGATTCATTCCAAAACTGGCGTGGAATGCGCCAATCTGGGGGACGAAGAATCAAAAGGGCAATCAACATCAAGCAATCAAGTATTCGGTTCTTAAAAGAAGAGGAATTGGCCCAATTTGAGCAAATCCAATTGATTAGTTCTTACATCCAACATCGCCAAAAAGATATTGAAAAACATAACACACGTACCAACGCTGATAAAAGCTTGTTAATTAACGGTAGAAACTTGACCAACGCAGGCTTGTTTCGTAAGTATATCGATAGCTACATTTCTAGCCATTCGGGAACGAATAAGCGCATGAACATTATGGTAAGGCAGTTAGCACCTACGCCACATGGCTTGCCTATTGAGATTTATGTATTTGCCAACACTATTATCTGGGCAGAGTACGAACATATCATGGCTGATATTTTTGATCATATCATTGCCGCTGCGCCTTATTTTGGGCTACAGATTTACGAAGCGGAAGGTTCAGGAGATGTGAAGCAATTGGAAATGTTAAATCAGGGCTAACTATCTAAGTTGTGAGGGGAAATCTTCATCTGGAATAGGTAGCAGTTCTTTTTTATTGTTCTTTAACAATTTGACCCCAAAGAAATAAAAAGCAAAGTTTATTGTGGCAAAGAGTGTTAAGCCAATGAATATTCCAATTATATAACCAATAGCATCTGCTCCATCTTTCTGCAGATTAAAGCGGGCTTCTCTTAATATAAAAGGTTATAGAGCCAGATATGATAGCAAATGTTAGAAACAAGCCTATCAGAATTAGAAGAGCGCCAAATATTTTTCTCATTACCGAATATACGTTTTGGCTTTAGTTGAAACAACATAATTTTATATATTTGCGCACACAATGGGCCCCGTAGTTCAACGGATAGAATAGAAGTTTCCTAAACTTTAGATAGCAGTTCGATTCTGCTCGGGGCTACTTTTTAAAGCATCAATCAGAAAATGGTTGGTGCTTTTTGTTTATTGATTGTTATAGAATTGATAAACAATCTCCATAATCCGATGTTAACGTTATTAAATATTTTATTATGGCTAAGCAAAAAGAAAAAGACCCCTGTTGGAGTGGCTATGAACAAGCTGGTACAAAGAAGAAAGGTGACAAAACAGTCCCAAACTGTATTAAATCAGATAAGAAAACAAAAAGCAAGAATTAGTTAATAGACTAACTCGCTAAAAGATAACTGGTTTTACCCAAACAACTCCTTCAAAATTGGGAATCTTTCTTCGTTACGTATAATTAACGGAGTAAGCAAAATAGGCACAATAACCGACACCAAAAAGGCATCCCAACCGAAGTATTCCATCCCTCTGAAAATAAGCGAATAGAGGAAAAATACAATCATATGGGTGAAGTAAAGCACAGTACTACATTTCCTTAAAAAAGCATTGTTTTTTACGCTTTCTAACTTTAAGTTGATGGTTAAATAAAACAGCGTGATAGGCAAAAAAGAAAACAATAGCGGCGATACAATCTCAACTTCATACAGCTGAAAAGCAACGGCAACAATGATCATCAATAAAACAATCCATGCAGACAGCTTGATCTTGTTGAGCGCAATTAATCCGCCAACCATCAAATAAAACATACCTGTAAATAATCTTCCTGTTAAGAATAAATATTTAATGGCTCTGCCAATAGCCAATAATAGGCTGTTTTCGCTTTCTTCTTTTACCAAATAATTAAATATAATGGCGATGATAAAAATGATTACTGAGGCGATAAAAACACCTTTCCATTTAAAATTAATTAACGTCAAGAGATAGATAAATGCGATGGAATAGGTCATTGAGAGTAAAAACCATAATGGCCACGAATAATAATTTTCGCCAAAGAAAAAGGTGCCTCTAATAAATAGAACTAAGTCTTTTTGGAATATGAGGTCATCAGTGAAATACCGCCAAAGTGTAATGGGCAGAAAAATGATGGTCCAATAGAGGTATAGTTTAAAAATCCTAAATAGATAAGGCCTAATCGTATCTAGTTGATATTTCTTATCGTCAGTTCTGTACACCTTTGAAAAAAGGAAAAAACCTGCTGCCATAAAGAAATAGGGTACCACTAATAACAGCGATGTTTCCCATAACTGCATAAAAATGAGATTGTCTACGTCCTTAAATGGATGGGTATGTCCTGCGACAACGAAAAGTGCCAATACAAACTTAGTGACATCTATGCCCTTAAATTCCTTTCTCCCTACTGAACGTGTTGTATCCATGAGTAAGCCGTTTAATTTAGAAACTAGCCCTAATGGGAGGTAGGCTGCGTATCTTATTAATTTTTGCCGCTTATTAAGAGCGATTGTTTGTAACGTTAGCTATTTCAAAAGGTAGGTGTAATCTATTAACGAATTTAATAAATTGCTGTAGATAGTAACAAGATGTAATTAAGATTTGTTTGTAAGGGATTTATATATAGTTGATTGTAAACAGAAAAGGGAGCAATTTTGATCTGCTCCCTTTTCTGTTTATTAATTTTATGCTTAATTGGTAATGGTAAAATTATTAGGATGAATTACGGTTTGCCCGCCAGTTCGTATCGAAAGTTTCATTGCTCCAGGCGTTACGTTTGATGGCACCGCTACAATCATGGTATTTTCGGTAACACTAATTGGCGTAACGGCTACGGTACCGAATATCACTTGTCCACTACCCTGGTAAAAAGCTGAGCCTTTAATGGTAATTAACGTACCTGCTACACCAGAGGTTGGCGTAAATGAAGTAAATGTTGGGCCAAGTATATCAAATTCGCCTGGAATTAATATTCTCTTATTAGACGGGTCGAAGGTTAATTTCACTTTGCCTGCATCTATGCCCGTGGGTACAATTACTCTTAAGTTAGTTGCCGAAGTGGCTGTTGCGTAAGCGTTGACGTTTCCAAATGAAACGTAATAACTTGTGTTTACAATGAAATTACCTGCAATGTTTACTTCTTTGCCAGGGCCGCCTGATGATGGGGAGAAACCAGTGATTTGGTGACCTAATACTTTTAGCTTTTTAGGTGCCTGTACCTCGTGAGGACCAACTCTATAATATATTGTGTGCTCTCCCTCTGGCGTGCTGGCTGGAACGTTGTAGCTGAAAACGCTACTACTAGAATAACCAGCATTCTGATATTCTCCGTTACCTATTTTTATCATTTGTCTATTGGCACTTCCATCATATTGTGTAGGGAAATTGTTACCGCTAATGGTGATGTTTTGCGTTGGTAAAACGGCTTCTGGGCTCACCGAAGTAATTTGTGGTGCAGCTACGGTAAATACACCTAATGTTTTTCTTTGGCCATTGCTCATTACCGATACGTCTGATGTTTCGCCCACACTAAATGGTACCAAAACTTGCGAATAATAGTTGCCGGTATTGGCTTGAAAGTTGCCAAAATAGATGGGTATGCTGCTACTATAATAAGAATTGTTCGGCATGTTGTCTCCAGAAAGGGTAACTAAAGTGCCAACTGGGCCAGTTTTAGGCGAAAAATCTTTGATGTTGGCCAGTATGGTAAAATACATCGAATTGGTAGCCACTGCACCATCTATAGCTATCGTTACCGATATCTGTTGATTATGATAAGCGTTGATGCCCCCAGGTATTTCTACACTTAATTCGGTATCTGTAGCGCTAATAACTCTCGCTTTTACGTTTTGGAAGTTTACTACTACAGCGTTGATATTGGGATTGTAGAATTTTCCAGCAATCTTAACTACATCACCCGATTGGCCAGAACTTGGTGAAATAGCACTACTGTTTGGCCTAGGTAAGCTAGCTGAAATAGCTGAACCAAATACCGTTCCTTTGTCATCGGCGATGTAGGCCCTGGCCCAAATCATATTCGAGTTAGAGCTGTTTAATGTGATGTTGGTTAACGTTTTGCTAAACTCGCCTTCTGTTGGATTGTTACCTAAAGATACTTTAGTTCCACTATTTTCGTCAGGAACAGAAGTGCTAGTGCTGTAGATAAATCCGTAATCTATAATTTTTTGTTTGCCCTTAGTAATGATATTGCCTACCAGTGTTACACTATTATGGGAAACAGGAGTAATGGTTAACGTCTGTATTTCTGGAGGCGATAATTCATCTTTCTTGCAACTGTTTAAAACTAGAGCAAAAAGGCAAAAAATGCTAAAAAGAGTTAATTTTTTCATGAGCGTATATTAAAACGAATAACCTATACGAATACCATTTACAAGCGAGGTGCCAAATTTACTGGTTGAGTTATTACTGTAATAATTTGGAGTTGTAGGGTTCTGTCCGGTTACGGTTGCCTCTGGTGATTTGTATTTTGTTTTAGAATAACCTAGGTTAAATTCATACCCTAAAAAGAAATCTTTTGCCATGTAAAAATCGAAACCTGCAACTGCGGTTACGCCAAAGCGATTATAAGCATTTTCTGTAACCTTTGTTATTGTAGTGGTGTAATAATAATAAGGTGGCGTACCAGCTTGAATGTATTGGGAAGTATATTCTACCCAAGCATTTTTAATTTTTGAAGTAGAGGCGTTGTTAGAGATTTCTTGGTTAGCACTTTTTGTTCCCCAAAAAATATCGGCTCCAATATAGGGAGATAGTCTTTTAGTTCCTTTAAAGTGTTTTTCGATACCAAAGTTTAAACCAAAACTGGTGCTTTTTCTTTTCTCGGAAGTGAAGTTAGATTGAGCTCCGTAAGGAGTGCCATAGTTTTGAGCCGAATCAATAGTGTTAACGTTAAAACCTAATCTTAAGGCTAATTGAGGAGATAGAAAGTATCTTCCTTTTACCTGATTAAGTACGTTGTTGAAACTTAAATTTCCTTTGAAAGGGTTGAAGTTTAATTCGGTAGCGAAGCTTCCTTTAGTAGGTTTGAAATCAGAAGTTTCAGATTCTTGAGCGCTAGCATAGAGCGAGACCATTGCGATTGCAACGGTTAAAAACATTTTTTTCATTAGACGGGTTAATTTTTGCTGCGAATATAATTGTTATTCGCTGAAAGAGAATAGAATAAGTTGAACTTTTAGTGGATAAGCACTGTATTGAATTTGATAAACAGTTTAAATAGATTTTCGAAGGCTGTTAACGGTAATTTTTTGGCAATATCGTCCACATCGTGATATGCAGGAGAGCCACCCTGTGTATATAAGAAAAATGCTGGAACTCCCTTTTCGGTAAAAAAATGATGATCGCTGTTGGCGGCTTTTCCCCTAGGATTAATTTTAGTTAGGTATTTATGCTCGGCATTAATCTTGTTGAGCAATGCAAATTCTTGGGGATGTATGGTCGCATTGACAACTGTAGCTCCAGCATCGCCATTGCCCAATAAATCTAAATTCCAAAGAAATCGAATGTTTTGTAAAGGGAATAGCGGATTTTCGGTAAAATACTTAGAACCCAACAATCCAGCTTCTTCTGCCGCAAAGGCAATAAAAACAATGCTGTACTTTGGTGGATTGGCAGCGTAGTACTTTGCTAGGTTCAATAACATGGCTATTCCGCTGGCATTATCATTAGCACCCGGGAAATAAATCTGTTCGCCCATTCCTCCCAAATGATCATAATGTGCGGTAAATACAATCATTGAATCGGGCTTTGCGGTGCCCTTTACCATGGCTAATACATTTGCCGCTTTAAAATTAGGCTCTAATCTGTTCTCTACATCAACCTTAATCACCGTAGGGTTAGTTATTACAGCTTTTTGACTGATTTCGATAATCGTGTAATCCAATACTTTTTGCGAAACCGACCAAGTTAGTTTAGGCTGTAAACTGATAGCGATACTTCCGCTTTTACCTAGATACGTAAGACTATCTTTTTTGACGAGGCTATCGGTAATGCTTATTCCTTTGCTTGCTTGGTGTACGATAAAGTCTTTTCCTGCGATTAATTTCCTTCCATCTAGCTTCACCTCCATTTTACTTGGAAAAGTGTTTACAGCGAAGGAAAAGCCTTGTTTAAAATCATTACTACTAATAGGCACCAAACCAAAGCTTCTAAATTCCTTTTCAATATAGTTGGCGGCTTTGCCCATCCCATCTTTGGTATAACCACGGCCCCAATACTTTTTAGAAGTTAAGGTGTTGATGGTTTTCTTTGCGTAGTTTAAGTCTTGTGCGAAGGCATTAGAACCAAAGAAAAAAGAAATGAATAGGAGGAAAGGTAAACGGTACATACGAAAAAATGCTTTGTGCCCACAATATATAAAATTGCCGACACAAAGCATTCGTATTGCTTTTTAATAAGGATTATCCTTTGATTAAATAAGCATTGATGATTTTAGTAATTTCTTCTTTGTTTTTAGCCGATGACCAGTTTTCTTTTACAGATTGTGCATTGGCAGCGAAGAATTTCTCGTAAAGTAATTTATTATCTACTTTCGGAGCCAATTTGATTACTGTATTGTTAGCAAAAACATTGTCCCAAATGTCGCGGGCATCTTTCCAGAATGGGGCATTTTTCTTCCACCATTCTTGTGAGTAGGCAAAAGATTTAGGATCTGTTTTAACAAATTCTTCTAAGCCTTTTTCTTGCGCAATCATTTTATCTTTTTCTCCTGGCGTACGAACAATTTTCTTGTTGTCTTGCTCAAACATCCAGCCGTTTGGTGTTAAGTATACAAAGTTACGACGGTTTAACACGTTATAATCGTTGCGCTCAGTGTGCTCGCGGCGAGGAAGCGGAGAATCAGAATAGCTTAACCATTGCGACCTGCCATCTACATGCACCCAGCTACCAATAGCTTGGTAACGCGGACTGTCATCCACTTGGAATACTTTTTGAGTCCATTTACCTTTAGTTTCTTCAGGTTTTAAGGTAAGGGTTTTCCAAGTGTCTTCTTTATCAAAAGCTAAGATTTTTGGATCTTCGTAAGTCCAATCTTCACGCCAGTGCTTAATGATCATGCTGTCGCCTCTCATTACCAATAAATGCTGAATCACGATTTTTTTAGGAGAGTCTTCCACAATAATGGCGATTTCTTTTGCAGAAGAACGATGTCTGTCGTGATACTTGTAGTCATCATTAGGAGAAAAAGTTTCTGCATAGTTAAAAGTAACCTTGTAAAAGCCAGCTAATGCTTTAATTGCGTTACGGTCTTGCTCAAATTTGTTTTGTGCAAAGGCAAACGAACCCGATAAAAGTAAGACTGCCAATAAATGTATTTTCTTCATGTTTTTATAATTGCTATTTAGACTTATTCCAAAGTATCTGCAAATTAACAAACCATAATTCTGATAAGCAAATTATTTTTAATTATTCTAAATAAGTTTAGTGACTTGGTTTTGATTTGTTTCTTCGGCCCCACCAAATGATACAACCAGTGATAGGTAAACTTGCGGCAATTAAACTGGCTATAAATGCCAGTATTTTCCCTGGAATGCCGGCAATGGCACCAATATGGATGTCATAGTTCATCCGTATGATTTTGTCGGCGGCAGAGGTATTAGCGAATTTTCCAAATATGTGTTTCACTTCAATTTCTTTTAAGGTGTGTTGGTCGAAATACCTGTAATCTGCTTTCCAATAGGTGCTAGGATCTGGATTTTTAGCAATTTCTACAGTTCCTTTTTTATCCTCGGGAATGTGTACATCCATACTTCCTTTAAACTTTGGGTCTTCCTTCATAAATCTTGCCCATAATTGATCTGCCGCTGCGGCGTTTAAATTCAATTTGGCAATAGATGTCGTATCAGAATAGGTTTCTTCAAACATTGTGATGCTTTTACCACCAGAGCTCACCCAATAAACAGATTTAGAAAACCACTGAAAACCCATGATCATACCTGTTAAACCAATAAAAATGGCAACGAAGGTGATATAAAAGCCTAAGACGTTGTGCAGATCGTAGTTTAACCTGCGCCATTTCGATTTCAACTTTACAGAGAATCTTTGTTTCCTAGCTGCTTTACTTTTTGGCCACCATAAAATCAATCCCGAGATAAGCAGGAAAACGAACATCATTGTGGCTGTGGTTAAAATCGGTTGCCCAATTTCTGGAGGTAGCCACAAGTAATAATGCCCCATGATGATGATCCTAAAGAAATCCTCATCCATATTTTTAACCTTTAAAACTTTACCGCTGTACTGATCAACAAATACGGTATAGTAGTAGGCAGGGACATCGTGATAGTAAACTACCTGTGCGGTTCTGCCAGGCTGATAATTTACGCTGTGCGCTTTCTTGTTTGGCAAAGCTTTATCTGCAATTGCTTTGAGTTGAGTTGGCGGTAAAAGAGGTTTGCGCTGTGTTTCAGTAAAGCGATAAGATTGAGTCGCATCTTCAATTTCTCTTTCAAATGCTAGGATGCAACCCGTAATACCCAGAAATACCACAAAAAGCCCGGAGATTAAACCGAGCCATAAGTGTATTCTGCCTATCCAGTATTTAAATTGATTTTTCTTTTTCTTTATTGGCTTTCTAGCTTCCATTCTGTATCATTTGAAAGCCAACCAAGCTTTGTTTTGATGGTTGGCTTTTTATAATTAAAATTTATAAGCTATGCTCAATCTATAATTTCTAGGCGCTTCAGCTTGCCAAGAATAAACACCTAAATCGTAGTTAGGGGCATTCCAATAGCCGGTGTAGTAAGCTCCCGTGAATAGATACTTGTCTAGTACGTTGAAAACATTCGCATTTATTCTCAAGCTTTTATTTTCCCAGAATAAACCGCCATCTAATTTGAAATAGTTTGGCAGATTACGCTCTTCGTTAGTACCGCTAAAAGTACCCATGGCACGACCAGCTAAATGGCTGAAACCAGCGCTAATACCAGTGCCTTTTAAAGCTCCGTTTTGTAAGGTATAGCTTAGCCAAGCGTTTGAGGTATGTTTAGCAAAGCCGGGTACTACTTCTCCCACTGCCACTCCTTGTACTCCATCAGCAACTTTGGTAATTTTTCCATCGGTGTAGGCATAGTTGGCAATTAGCTTTAAACCTGCAGTAATTTCACCTCTTACGTCAAATTCGATACCTTGTGCTCTTTTCTCGCCAATTACGATGCTATAGTTTTCTCTGATAGGGTTTGCGGGATCAGCAGGATTCGGAATAAAACTATTCGTCGGGTCTGTGCCTAGTTCATTTTGCTTCACTATCCTATACACCGATAGCGTAGTATTCCATTTGCCATCTAGCCAATCTTTTTTAATACCTGCTTCATAATTGGTTCCAGTTAATGGCAGGTTTTCTTGACCATTACGTAAAATGCCTGATTGTGGTACAAAAGATTGGTCGTAAACTGCATAGATTGAAGTATTCTTGTCAACGGAGTAACTTAAGCCAAGTCTTGGTGTCACTTTTTTCGCTGTATTAGGCGTACCACCATAGGCAGATTGGTTAACATAAGTATATCTTCCTGCCAAAGTCAGTCTCAATTTATTATTGAAGAAACCTAATTCGTCCTGGATATAAGCGCTAAGGTATTTTTGATCGATGTTGTTTGCTGCACCTCGTTCCTGTAGACTAAGGCTTCTATCAAATGAAGGATATCCATTACCTGGAAAGCCATAATTTGGATTATTGACATCAAACGGTGCGCTGGCCAAGTCTAAATCATGAGATTGGTTAAAGTCTGCTATGTAATGTTTCTTACCTCCATCAAATCCAGCTAAAATTCTGTGTACAATACCACCCGTATTTGCTTGGCCATTGATGAAAAACTGAGCCAGTTTCATGGTGCTTTCTGCATCCCAAATACCTACATTTCTGATAATGGTATTGTTTGTATAGACGGCCGATGGCCAAGAACTGTAACCGGTTTGCAGATATTTTGAGTAAGCCACTTGCGCAGTAGCTTTCCAAGTATCACTGAAATTATGTTGTAGGTTTACAAATGCGCTATGGTCGTTTATTCTCGTGTCTGGTACTCCAGGCTGCGTAAAAGTAAAGTCTCTAGGCAGTGTAGCGTAGCCGTTAGGACTAAAGATATAATACGAACCTACTTCCGTCATCTTTGCGTTTTGTAAAGCATATTCTGCAGTAATTTTGGTCTTACGGCTTAATTGATAACTCAACGACGGAGCGAAAGTGTATCTATCGTTGCTTTCATAAGGTCTAAAAGAGCCTTTAGTTTGTGCTGCTGCATTCAGTCTAAACAAGAATTTACCGTCGGCGGTTATTTTATGGTCAAGATCTATGGCAGTTCTGTATAAATCAAAGCTTCCAATGGTGAAAGAAACCTCCCCTTTATTGATTCCAGTAGGTTTTTTAGTTACAACGTTGTATAAACCGCTCGGATCGCCATTGCCCAACATAAATCCAGCTGGACCTTTTACAAACTCAATATGATCTACAAAGCTCATGTCTTCGGTTAAGGGCCCCCAGTAAGAGTTTACGAAATTAAAGCCATTACGCATTGCTTGTACTTGCGATCCTCTCATTTTAATATTGGTGTATAAGTCGCCCCAATGTTCTGATCTAGCAGCACCACTTACATTTCTTATCAATCCATCGCTCATACTAATAATTTGTTGATCTTTAATAAGTTGCTCGCTAACCGTTTGGATGTTTTGAGGAGCTTCTAATAGAGGTTCATTTAATCTAAGAGAGGCCGATGGCAAACTAACCTTATACTTGTTTTTCTTGCCTTCAATGGTAACTTCTTGAAGTGCCTCTTTATTTTCGGTAAGTATAAAATTCAAGCTGGCTGTTTCTCCAGCAGTTACGGTGATGTTTTTCTCTTGGGAGATTAAACCTACGGCACTCACTTTTAATGTATAATTGCCTGGTTTTATCTTATTCAATGTGAAGTTTCCATTATCATCAGATAAGGTATTTTGAGTTAATCCTTTTAGGCCAACACTGATAAAGGCGGCAGGTTGCCCGTCTGATGTGGTAATTTTTCCTTTGATGGTAGAGGTCTGTTGAGAGAAAGCGTTAAGACTTAGGGATAGCAGCATAAAAACTATCGTGATTGATCTTAAAGTAGCTTTAGAATACATTTTAATTTTTTATTTAGACTTATTATAAATTGTGGCAAATATAGAGCGTAATTTTTTAATTACAAATTAAAATGAGATTAGAAGATAGATTGATGTAAAACTTGTCAGCTTTTCTGCTGTTATAGCAAAAAAACATCGTTATGGACATTAGATCTAATGAACCTTTTTGGTTAGTAAATAATGGAATTTTAAATGCTTATCCCTCGCTAAGAAAGGATATGGTTTGCGATGTACTGATTGTTGGTGCTGGTATTACTGGAGCATTAATGGCACATGCATGTGTTGGTGCAGGTTTTCATACCGTCGTGATTGATAAGAGGGAAGTAGCTAACGGGAGTACCTCTGCAACAACTTCTATGTTGCAATATGAAATTGACGTACCACTTTATGAATTGGAAAAACTAATAGGCGAAGTAGGAGCAATAGCGAGTTACAAAGCTTGTCGAAATGCTATTGATAGGCTAGGGCGTATTGCCGAAGATATAAAATCTGATGCGGGTTTTACCAAGAAAGATTCGCTTTATTTTGCCAATACAACAAAAGATGTAAAGTGGCTAAAGCAAGAGTTTGAAAAGAGACTAAAGGCTGGTTTCGAAGTACAATGGTTAGATGCAAAACAGATTCAAGCGGACTATGACTTGAAAGCGGAAGGTGGAATTCTGTCAAAAGATGGCGCAAGTGTAGATGCATTTCGTTTGGCTCATCAATTGCTAAACTATAATCAAAAGCGAAAACTAGAAATTTATGATAAAACAGCACTCAAAAAGGTAAAGTACCTGAAAGACGAGGTGTTGATAGAAACGAACACAGAAGCAAAAATTAGGGCTAAAAAAATTATCTACTGTACTGGATATGAAAGCACACAGGTTATCCCAGAGAAGATAGTGAAGCTGAAAAGCACCTATGCCATGGTTAGCGAAAGAATGGATCAAATTCCATCCTCGTTAAACAATACCTTATTTTGGAATACCGACAATCCATATTTATACATGCGTACCACGGCTGATGGAAGACTATTGGTTGGTGGCGAAGACGAGAACTTTAAAAATGCTACGCTACGAGATGCTTTGCTGAATAAGAAGGAAGAAAAGTTAACAAAAGCAATTCATAAGCTAATGCCCAAAACGGAATTTATAACAGACTTTGTGTGGTGTGGTACTTTTGGCGAAACCAAGGATGGTTTGCCTTATATTGGTCCTCATCCCAAATTCCCAAACACTTATTTTTGCTTGGGATTTGGAGGAAATGGGATTACATTTTCGGTAATTGGTGCCGATATGATTGTGGGTATGTTGCAAAATGAAATAGACCCCTTTGCTTATTTCTTTAGGTTTGGCAGGTAATTATTGGTGGGTAATTACCTGTCCGTTAAAAGTTCTTTCGTTGTTGCCTGGGTTAAACTTGCCACCAGCAATAATGGTATAGAATTTTCCATTTACTAAAGTGTGCTCGACAGTAGTTTTAGCTGTACTCGCAGAAGTTTCTTTAATTTCGAAAACCTTTGCACCAGCATCTACAGCTGCAAATGCGCTATTTTTCTTAAAAGCTTGGTTAGATGCTAAATTGGTGGTTGCATCTTTGATACGTAAATCTAAAGCAGTTGCATCAGGCGATAAATTAATGAAACGTACGTAAGCTTTGTCGGCTGCTGGAGTCCCAAAATCATCTGTAACAAGCACACCATCAAAGCTTCCGGTGTTGCCCGTTAAATATAAAGTAGAAAAAGTGTTGTTGCCTACCGCAATGCCAGTTTTAGTGTAAACTGAAGCCGTTTCACTCGCTATGGTAAACTTGCTTTCGTAAGTGCCTGCAGTAAGTTGGGTATATTTCACACCTCCTGCATAAGGTAAAGCAGCGCTATTCAATTTTGAACCATTTAGATATACGTCATGAGTAGCGGTGCTTGGTGAAGCATTATAAATACTTAAAGAACCATATTCTGTTACTTGGGTATCATTTTTTCCGCAAGCAGAGGCCAAAGCAACTATTGCGATTGCGAATATGCTATATAATGTTTTGAATGAGAATTTGGTATAAGTTGTATTCATGTTTAAGAATTGATGACTAATTAGTCGTAAGATTATTTTCAAATATACAAATATTGCTTTTATCGGTTTTATTCTGATGTTAAACTTTGTTAAATCGAATCAGAAGACAAGTTTTAAAAGAAAAGACCCGAATTTACTTCGAGTCTTTTAAAATCTATGCAATTAAGTTTTTGATGGCTTGATTTACTTTCTCAAATCCAAATTGATTTAAGGTTTGTTTCATTCCTGCAGCAATTTCCTCATTCATCAAGTTTCCAATGGTACCTTCATGCGTATGTTTTACTTCGTACATGGGTTTAAATGTTCCAGTTTCAATCTGCTCGCCAACTACTTTGTAGGCATCCCTAAAAGGCATCCCGTTTAAAGCTAAGTCATTTACCACTTCTACGCTAAATAGGTAATCATATTTTTTGTCTTTAAGGATATCATCTTTGATACTGATATGCTGCAACATGAAAGTGGTGATTTCTAAACATTCGTTCAGTGAAATAAAGGCTGGGAAAAGATTTTCTTTCAATAATTGTAAGTCCCTGTGGTAACCTGATGGCAAATTGGTGGTCATCATGGCTATTTCGTTAGGCAAAGCCTGAATTTTATTACAACGAGAACGTACCAGCTCAAAAACATCTGGGTTTTTCTTGTGCGGCATAATGCTACTTCCAGTCGTTAATTCGGATGGGAAACTGATGAACCCGAAGTTCTGGTTAATGAACAAACAAACATCCATCGCCATTTTTGCTAAAGTTGCCGCTACTGACGACATGGCCTGTGCTAAAATACGTTCGGTTTTGCCACGTCCCATTTGGGCGTATACTACGTTATAATTTAAGCTTTCGAAGCCTAAAAGTTGTGTGGTTAAAGTTCTGTTTAATGGAAATGAAGAACCATAACCGGCAGCCGAACCTAATGGGTTTTTATTGGTGATCTTCCAAGCGGCCAACATCAATTCCATATCATCTGCCAAGCTTTCGGCATAAGCGCCAAACCACAAACCAAATGAAGATGGCATCGCAATTTGTAAATGCGTATAACCTGGCAACAATTTGCTTTTATGTGCTTCGCTCAGCTGAATTAGCTGATTGAACAAAGCTTCGGTGTTACCTACCATTTCTTCAATGCAACTACGGAAATATAGCTTCAAATCCACCAAAACTTGGTCGTTACGTGAACGCCCACTGTGGATTTTCTTGCCGGCTTCGCCGATGCGTTGTGTTAACAACCATTCTACTTGCGAGTGCACATCTTCTACGCTTTCTTCGATAACGAAGTTACCTTCTTCAATTTCTCTGTAGATATTTTTTAAAGCCACCTGAACTTCCGCTAGCTCTTCGGCGGTTAACAGATTGATGGTTTCTAGCATTTGCGTATGCGCTAAAGAGCCCAATACATCAAACTTTGCCATTTGCAAATCCAACTCTCTGTCTTTACCTACAGTAAAGTTTTCTACAAATTGGTTTACATCAATATTTTTCTGCCAAATTTTCATTGTATACGTATTTGTTTTTCAATTATTATGAAGTTTGCTAAAGCAATTTTCATAACATTAACTCCGTCATTGCGAGGAACGAAGCAATCCTTTTTAATTAATACTTGCTGTAAAGATTGCTTCGTTCCTCGCAATGACGAGTAGCCTAAGCAATCAGTTAAATTCTATAATCCCACCACTGGTTTTAACATCGCAATATAACCCTCAATCCCTTGTCTAATTTCATCTACATACAAAAATTCATCTGCCATGTGTGAGCGACCAGAAAAACCTGGGCCACATTTTAGCGATGGAATAGACAATAAAGCTTGATCTGAAGTAGTAGGTGAGCCGTAGGTGGTTTTTCCTAAGGCAATACCTGATACTACAATTGGATGGTTTTTATCAATCGACGAAGGTTTTAGTCTTACCGAACGAGGTTTCACTTCGCAATTTACATGTTGTTTAATGATTTCTACCACTTCTTCGTTGGTATAAGCATCAGTTACTCGAACATCAACTGTGAAAGTACAATTTGCTGGCACTACGTTATGTTGCGAACCAGCATTGATAATGGTTACCGTCATTTTCACCGGACCAAAAACTTCAGATACTTTCGGGAATTGGTAAGTACGGAACCATTCGATATCTGGTAAAGCTTTGTAGATCGCGTTCTCTCCTTCTTCCCTCGCTGCGTGACCAGCTTTTCCGTGAGCAGTGCAGTCGATGACCAACAAGCCTTTTTCGGCAATAGCCAAGTGCATTTCTGTAGGTTCGCCAACAATAGCAAATTCCAGTTCTCCCAAATCAGGGATCACCAATTCCAAGCCATCGTTACCTGAGATTTCTTCTTCGGCAGTTGCCGCTAAACAAAAGTTGTATTTTAAACCTTCTTGCTCGTAGAAATACAAGAAAGTAGCAATTAGCGAGACCAAACAACCACCGGCGTCATTACTGCCCAAGCCAAACAACATACCATCTTCAATTGCCGCATCATAAGGATCGCGGGTATAGCCCGAATTTGGCTTCACCGTGTCGTGGTGCGAATTCAGTAAAATGGTTGGTTTAGCCGCATCGAAATGCTTGTTGTAAGCCCAAACATTATTCAGCTTACGGTTGGTTTTAATGCCGTGTTCTCCTAAAAACTGCGCAATTAAATTCGCAGTTCTATCTTCTTCCTTGCTAAAAGACTGAATGCGTATTAAATCACGCAATAATTCAGTACTTTCTTTAATTAATCTATCTATCATTCTATTTACGATATTAGAATTACGATTTACGATTTTGTTCGTTTCTGCGAATAGTTACAATTGATGCCACTATGATTGACAACAGTTCATTTCCCTCTTCCCAATTCTTTCGGATAATATCTTTTTCATTTGGGTTGAATTCTTCCAACAATTCTAGAAAAAACATCGTTTCATCTAATTCTTCTTCAACTATCTTCAATTTATTTACGAAATCTGCAGTAGATTTTGCTCTACATGCAGCTCTATAATTTGCCCCAACCGAACTAGAACATCTTACCAATTGATTAGAATAGTTTTTATTTACTACGTTATACGACAAGCTCGAAATTAGCTTAGCTATTGATATCGAATATGCTTTCGTTCGCTGTTTTAACATCTCGCTATTCATAATCGTAAATCTAAAATCGTACTTCGTAAATCCCCTTATTCATTATACAGTCCACCAGCTTTTTTAGCTGATAGTTTAATTCCTTTAATTAGCGATGAACTGAAACCATTATGCTCCATTTCATTTAAGCCTGCAATGGTACAACCTTTCGGCGAAGTTACCTTATCTATTTCAGTTTCTGGGTGGGTTTGGTTCAACAAAAGTAAATCTGCTGCCCCTTTTGCTGTTTGTACCGCCATTTTCAGCGCATCATGCGCATGAAAGCCAATTTCTACACCACCTTGTGATGCCGCTCTGATGCTACGCAAAAAGAAGGCGATACCACAAGCACATAAAGCAGTTGCCGAAGTCATCAAATCTTCTTGAATAGTGACTACAGCACCAACGGTTTCGAATAAAGTTACTACTTCGGTTAAATTTTCTTCCGAAGCATTATCTGTAGCCACGCAAGTCATGCTCTGACCAATTGAAATTGCGGTGTTTGGCATGGCTCTAATCACCTGCACATTTTCGCCCAACTCCTTGCGAACGTCAGCACAAGTTACTCCAGAAATTACCGATACAAACAATTGCTTTTCTGGATTTACGGCAGGAGCTAATTGCACTAAAACTTTTTTCAATTGCTGCGGAAGTACCGCTAAAACAACAATATCAACGTCTTCAATTGCGGCTAGATTATCATCGCTTACTTTAAATCCTGCAGCCACTTCCTCTGTCATCATTTTGATGTTTCTACGGGTTAAAGTGATATTTTCTGCCTTGCAATAAGCTTTGTTTACCAGTCCTTTCGCTAAAGACAGTCCGATATTTCCGCTACCGATAATGGTTATTTTTTTTGCCATGATTAAAATTCTCCTTCGGATTGATTACACCGATTATTTGATTACACTAATTTCTATTTTTTGAAAACAGTTGCGATGCTCTTTTTAATGTTAGTCCTGCCTGTCCCGTATTTATCGGGGCTATTCGCTCTAATCTTTTTTAAACTTCTTGTCATGCTGAGCTTGTCGAAGCACATTTCATCGCTCACAATGCTTCGACAAGCTCAGCATGACACGCAACGGAAGTTTCTACTTAAAAAAGTATTTCCGCTGCTATCAGGTTTATTGAACTTCTTTCGTGCAAACTACATCAAACCTAAATCTTCCGTCATTGCGAGGTACGAAGCAATCTTAAAGCGAAAGATATTTAACCATAGTTGTAAGATTGCTTCGTACCTCGCAATGACGAGATGGCTAAGCTAGGCCAAAAACCTTAAACCCTACACATTCTACCTTTCAGCTTTACTTCAACAACTTCGTTCCAAACGTTCCTTTTTCAATTTCAGCTAGTTCATCGGCTTTGCCAATATAAACCGAAGTAACCCCTTTGTTAATTGCTTCAAACGCATTATGCAATTTTGGTATCATTCCGCCAGCTACCGTGCCATCAGCTTTTAATGGCTCAAAATCTGCTGACCGGATTTCCCTTACTACAGTTGCATCATCATTTACATCTTTCAGCACCCCTTTCTTTTCGAAGCAATATACCAAATGTGTTTCGTATGCACTAGACATCGCTACTGCTACCGCCGAAGCAATCGTATCAGCATTGGTATTTAGCAACTGCGTTTCACCATCGTGAGTAATGGCGCAAAGTACAGGAACAAATCCCGCCTGTAGCAAATTAGCTAAAGACGAAACAGAGACCGAATTTTCATCTAAATCTCCCACAAAACCATAATCTATTTCCTTTACTGGGCGCTTTTTCGCTTTGATGATATTTCCATCCGCACCAGTCAAGCCAATTGCATTTGAACCTTTGGCTTGCAGTTGCGCTACAATATTTTTGTTAATTAACCCAGCATACACCATGGTCACCACCCGTAACGTATCGATATCGGTAATCCTACGTCCATCCACCATTTTTGCTTCAATACCTAATGATGCACTGGTTTCTGTAGCAATTTTACCGCCGCCATGAATTAATATCTTTGGACCTTCTAACGCCGTAAAATCGTTTAAAAAATGATGTAAGTTCTCAGAATTATCAATGACGTTTCCGCCTATTTTGATGATGGTTAGTTTTTGCATAGTGTCTTCTCGTCATTGCGAGCCTGCGAAGCAATCCTAAAGGGTTTGCCAAGTTAATACTCTTTTAATGTAATGTTTCAAACAAGTCTAACCAATTTGGATTGAGACTTTTCACTAATTCTATTTTTTGTTGTCTACTTCCTGATTTAATTCTCTTTTCTTCAGCTATAGCTTCTTCAATATTTGGATAAAAAATGAAAATATACTAGTTTAAAACATTTATATCTTGAAGTAAAACTGTTCTGGTAGACATTGTTTTTGTGCTGCCAAACTCAATTTCTTAAATCAGATGTTACACCTGTATAATAAACGTTATTAAATTCATTTTTTACGATGTAAACACAGGCACCTCTTTGCATTACAAGCCTCGCAATGACGGTAATGTTATTTTAATTCTTCCAACATTGCTTTTAGTACCGCTTGTGCAGACCACAATCTGTTTCCTGCTTCGTGGATAACTAACGAATTTGGTCCATCCAATATTTCAGAAGCCAATTCTAAATCGCGACGAACTGGCAAACAGTGCATTACTTTTGCGTTGTTGGTTAGCTTCAGTTTCTCGTTATTCATCATCCATCCCTCTGGAAAGTCTAACAACTTACCATATTCCTTGTAGCTACTCCAGTTTTTCACGTAAACATAATCAGCATCAGTGATAGCTTCATCTAAGTTATGAGAGATTTTTGCTCCAGTCGTAAAGCTTTCTTCTAACTCAAATCCTTCTGGTTGTGCAATGGTAAAATCTAACATGCCTTCGGCTTGCGCTCTGCTCATCCATTCGGCGAAAGAATTTGGAACTGCCTGCGGCAAAGGTTTAATGTGTGGTGCCCACGCCAAAACTACTTTCGGTACTTTTCCATTAGCCTTTTCTTCTGCGGAAATTGGGTTGGTTTCGGTGATGGTTACTAAATCCGCTAAACTTTGTAGAGGGTGTCTGGTAGCGCTTTCTAAGCTCACCACAGGTACACCACAAAACTTCACAAACTTATTGAAAAACTCCTCGTTGTAATCTTCTTCTCTGTTTTGCAATTTCGGGAAAGAACGCAAACCCAAAATATCGCAATACTCGCCCATTACGGCAGCAGCTTCGCGGATATGTTCCACGGTGGTACCGTTCATGATGATACCATCTTGCGTTTCCAAAGCCCAGCCTTCCTTATCCATGTTCATCACCATTACGTTCATCCCTAGGTTAAGGGCCGCTTTTTGGGTACTTAAACGGGTACGCAAGCTTGGATTCATAAACACCAATCCGAGGGTTTTATTTTTACCCAAATCGCCGTAAGCATAAGGATTGGCTTTTAATGCCAATGCGCTTGCTACTAATTGTTTGATGTCCTGCACATCACTTACCGATGAAAATAATTTCATTTTTTATAGTTTAAAGGGGTAAGGTTTAGAGGTTTCCCTCAATTATTATTTCGTTATTGCGAGGCACGAAGCAATCTTAGTGCAAGATGCTTACAAAAGTTGTAAGATTGCTTCGTGCCACGCAATGACGGGTCGTTTATATTATTTCACTAATTCAGCAAATGCTTTTAGGAAATCGTCTGCGTTTTCCTTCGTCAAATTCAATGCTGGCAATAAACGAATTACATTAGGCTTAGCTTCACCAGTAAAAATGAAATGTTTGAACAACAAATCTTTCTTTACATGAGCTAGTTCTTCTGGTAACTCAATGCCAATCATTAAGCCTCTTCCACGAACTTCTTTTACTTGCTCGAATTTCTTCAATTCTTCGATTAAGTAAGTGCCAATTTCTTCAGCGTTTTTCATCAAGTTATCTTTTTCGATAACTTCTAGCACTGCTAATGCTGCTGCACAAGCTAGATGGTTGCCGCCGAAAGTGGTACCCAATTGTCCGTGCCAAGGTTTAAATTTTGGTGCAATTGAGATACCTGCAATTGGAAATCCATTACCCATTCCCTTAGCCATCGTGTAAATATCAGCATCAACGCCAGCCCAATCGTGCGAATAGAATTGTCCTGTTCTACCGTAACCACATTGTACGCTATCAGCTACGTAAACAGCATTGTACTCATCGCAAAGCGAACGGATTTTTTGCAAAAAGCTCTTAGAAGCTTCTTTGATACCACCAACCCCTTGAATACCTTCGATAATTACCGCAGCAATTTCATTTCCATGTTTTGAAAATTCATCAGCTAAGGCTTGCTCATCGTTAAAAGGCAAGAAGATGATGTTCTCGGTTTCATTTACTGGAGCTACAATTTTCGGATTATCCGTAGCAGCAACCGCTAAAGAGGTACGTCCGTGGAAAGCACCTTTAAAAGCGATGATTTTCTTTCTTCCGTTGTAGAAAGAAGCTAGTTTTAAAGCATTTTCGTTCGCTTCTGCACCAGAGTTCAATAAGAACAATTGGTAATCGGTTTTTCCAGAAACCTGACCTAATTTCTCCGCCAATTGTGCCTGCAAGGGAATTTTGATAGAGTTAGAGTAAAACCCAACTTTGTTTAACTGATCGGTTAAACACTGCACATAATGCGGGTTGGTATGGCCAATGCTAATTACCGCATGCCCGCCATATAGGTCTAAATATTTTTGTCCGTTAGCATCCCAAACATTGCTGCCTGCTGCTTTGGTGATTTCTATGTCGTTTAATGGATATACGTCGTATAAGTTCATTTTGTTGTTGCTGTGTTGTTGTCATGTTGAGCTTGTCGAAGCATCTGCAAGCGATAAAACAGATGCTTCGACAAGCTCAGCATGACAGGGTGTTTAAAAATTTGCAGCCTTTAAGCGCAAACCACTGTTCTCTTCCAAACCAAACATTAAGTTCATATTCTGAACCGCTTGTCCGCTGGCACCTTTTAAAAGGTTATCTATAATGCTGATGATAAATAGTTTATTGCCATGTTTTTCTAAATGAACAAGGCATTTATTGGTATTTACCACTTGCTTTAAATCGATGTTTTTCCGGCTTACGTGAGTGAATGCATGACCAGCATAATAGTTCTCATACAATTCGTAAGCTTGCTCTTCCGTCAAGTCGATTTCTATGTACATTGCCGCCAAAATACCTCTAGTGAAATCTCCACGTTGTGGGATGAAGTTTAAAGCCTCTTTAACTTCGCCCTGCAGCTGAGTTAAGCTCTCGCCAATTTCATTTAGATGTTGGTGTTCGAAAGCCTTATAAATCGAAAGGTTGTTATTTCTCCAGCTGAAGTGTGAGGTTTTGCTCAAACTCTGACCTGCGCCCGTAGAACCTGTAGTTGCATTGATATGCACTTCGCTCTGCAATAATCCTTTTGAAGCCAATGGCAATAAACCTAATTGGATACAAGTAGCAAAACAACCGGGGTTCGCAATATTTTGTGCCGATTTGATTTTCTCTTTGTTCAGTTCTGGCAAGCCATAAACGAAGTTACGGGTTGCAAGTTGCGAGTTTTGGGTTAACCTAAAATCCTGAGATAAATCAATGATTTTAACTTTTGCATCAATCGGGTTTGCTTCCAAAAACTTCTTTGCATCGCCGTGACCAACGCACAGAAACAATACATCGATGTCTTGCGAAATTTGGTCTGTAAATTTCAAATCAGTATCACCAAATAAATCGGTATGTACGTCCGAAATTAGATTGCCAGCGTTACTGCTGCTATTTACAAAAGCAATTTCTACTTGTGGGTGGTTTACCAAGATACGTAGCATCTCGCCACCTGTATAACCTGCTCCTCCAATAATTCCTGCTTTTATCATATTTTTTCTAGGTTTAGGGTATAAGGTTTAAGGTAAAAGGTCAACTGCATGCCTTTAGACCCTTACCTTATTTTATTTCAATTTTATAAAGTAAAAACTCTTCGTCTGGTCCCTGTTTTACAAAACCAATTTGCTCGTAAAGGCTTTGCGCTGTAAAGTTATCAACGGCTGTTTCTAGCTGAACAAAAGTAGAGCCTTGTGCTTTAGCAAAATCCATCACGGTCTTAATCAGCATTTCCCCAATTCCCTGTTTGCGGTAATCTGGGTCAACAAACAAATCGTTCAGTATCCAATTCTTAGTTAATCTGGCAGATGAATATTTTGGATAAAGCTGTGTAAATCCTACTGGTTTATTTTCATCTAAAGCCACAAAAATTATCGACTCGTTGTTTTCTAATCGAGCATCAATGAAAGCCTTTGCCATTCCTAAATCAGAGAATTTACCGTAAAATATTCTGTACTGATTAAACAAGTTAACTACTAAGTCAGCTTCATTTAAATCGATACGTTTTATTTCTATTTTACTCATTTTTTAGGTTTAGGGTTTTTAGAGTTAAGGCTTAGGGTCTTTGGCGAAAAACCTTACGCCTTTTACCTCAAAGCTTTTACCTTCAGACGCTACGCTTCTGAGTTCACTTTATGCCAAATCATTACCTGGTTACCGAAAATTTTAGAGAAACCTTTCACATCTTCCCCGCTCCAAGCATTGTTCATTTCGCCGTAGCTGCCAAATTTATTGCTCATTAAATCGTTAGCACTTTCGATACCGATGATATGGAAACGATATGGCAACAACTCTACAAATACTTTTCCATTAACAGTGCTTTGAGTAGAGCTTAAGAAAGCTTCCATGTCTCTCATAATCGGATCGTGGAATTGACCTTCGTGCAACCAGTTACCATAAAATGATGATAAGTTTTCTTTCCAGCTCAACTGCCACTTAGTTAACGTGTGTTTTTCTAAAGCATGGTGCGCTTTGATGATTACCATTGGTCCTGCAGCCTCGAAACCAACACGACCTTTAATACCGATAATGGTATCACCAACGTGGATATCACGACCTACGCCGAAAGGAGCAGCAATTGCTTGTAATTTTTGGATTGCTCTCACTGATTCCAATTTCTCTCCATCAACTGCAACCAATTCACCTTTTTCAAAAGTTAATTCTACTTGTTTAGCTTCAGTTTCTGTTACCTGAGTTGGCCAAGCGCTTTCTGGCAACGTTTTGTTAGAAGTTAATGTTTCTGCGCCACCTACCGAAGTACCCCACAAACCTTTATTGATTGAGTATTTTGCTTTTTCCGCAGTGTAAACCACGCCATGTTTTGCTAAATATTCTATCTCCGCTTCGCGAGATAATTTCAAATCTCTAATTGGTGTGATAATCTCCACACCTGGAATAAGGATATTGAAAATCATATCGAAACGCACTTGGTCGTTACCTGCACCAGTACTACCGTGAGCTACATAATCAGCACCAATTTTCTTTACATAATTGGCAATAGCTGTAGCTTGGCAAACACGCTCTGCACTTACTGATAATGGATAAGTTGCATTTTTTAAGACGTTACCATAAATCAAATACTTGATGCTATCGTTGTAATAGTTTTCGGTTTCATCTACCGCAGCGTGCGAAGTTACACCTAAAGCATAAGCCCGTTCTTCAATTTCCTTTAGCTCATCTTCAGAAAAACCACCAGTATTTACTACTACCGAGTGTACTTCTAAGCCTCTGTCTTTGGTTAAATGAATGCAACAGAATGAGGTATCTAAACCTCCGCTAAATGCTAAAACAACTTTTTTCTTCATCTTGTATTTAATTATTACCACCTTAGACACCTAAGAAAACCTTAGCTAGATGGTTGATATATGTTATATATTTTAAATTCTATTTTTTTACCAGTTAAAACACTTTAAAAAACTTAAACTCAGTTGTACTAAAGTGTCTAAGGTGGTTAAATTAATTATATATCTATTTATTTAAAAACGCTAAAAATAACAACATCGATTTTAAATCTGTACCACCTTTGTTCTTCTCTATTAAACGCTGCTTAATGCGCATAAAACGTTCATAAAGCTTTGGTTTTCTCTGCAATTCTTCCGCAAACTTTTTCGCTTCCTCATGCTTTTTCTCTGCAGGGTCGTACAACATTGCGGTACACATACAGATTTTGCGCTCCTTCATTTTAAGGATATCGAAGTTCACGCAGCTTTGGCAACCTTTCCAGAAATCTTCATCCTGGGTAAGTTCCGAATAGGTAACAGGTTCGTAGCCTAAATCAGAGTTGATTTTCATTACCGCTAAACCAGTGGTTAGCCCGAAGATCTTAGCTTTAGGATACAGTTTTCTCGATAGGGCGAAAATTTCTTCCTTGATAGATTTTGCTAATCCAGCTTTACGGAATTTAGGACTTACAATTAAGCCAGAGTTGGCCACAAACTGACCATGGCTCCAAGTTTCGATGTAGCAAAATCCAGCCCACGTGCCATCCTTATGGAAAGCGATGACAGACTTTCCCTCCTGCATTTTACCTGCAACATATTCTGGCGAACGTTTAGCGATACCTGTGCCTCTAGCTTTCGCAGATTCGGCCATCTCTTCAACTATTTCTTCTGCAAAAACACGATGTTCAGGAAGTGCGACTTGCACTATAAAATCGTTATTATTCATTAATTCTTTAACGAAAAAATATGGTATTCTTGTTAATTGGATTTTTAGTGAGGATCAATTCCTCATGGGTTTAAGTTCCCTAGGGGTAAGACTTAAATCCGCGGCGTAAAGAGCTGCCGACTTGTAGTGATATGAAATACGGGGTGTAAACGCTCAATAAAATAGCCGTTAGACGCCATATTCTTGGCCTCTAAAACAGATAATTTATGTGCAATTTGTTTACTCATTTTTTAATCAAATCAATTGTGTAGAATTGATTGTGGCGCAAAGGTTTAAATAAAATTTGAGTTGTGCAATACAATTCGCATTTTTTTACATTTTGTTTATCATTTCTTAATGCACCCGAAGCGTACTCCGCCTGTTATCAATAAAAAAATCCCATTGGACTATGCTAATGGGATTTTTTTATTGAATGTCTTCAGGTTTATCGCAATTCTATTTCAGACTTTCCCATAAGGAATCCATCTGCATACAAGAAAATGCCATAATTGCCTTTGATGAAAGTTCTGGGGTTAATCCAATCTATCTTGAAGGAAGTGCCATCATTGTTATACGAAATCTCAATGGCTCTGCTGTATTGCATTTGTTGCCCATCCGCTTCAAACATGTTGCTCTCATCAGCAATTAAATTACCTGCTGGATCAATCACCCTGAGAAAGATTTTATGGTACGTTTTTTCTGCTAAGTCATTTGGGGCAATACCGAAATCAATAGTTAATTTATTGGTTGCGCTGGCTTTAGTAACTAAAGCGCTTTTGCCGTTATCTTTTACCCTAAAAGCACTCACGTTAATATTAGAAGCTTTTAAAGAAGAACCAACCTTTACTTTTCTATTCAGATTTCTATTTTCTCTTCTTAAATTTTCTGTTTGTTCGTTATAATCGTTGATGCTTGTTTTTAAGCTATCACGTTCTGTTTTAAGATAGGAGTTTTCCTGCTCTAGAATCGCAATTTGATTATTGTAACTCTTTACGAAATCTTTTAATGAATTGATTTGCTTGTGAGCCTCGTCTAGTTCCTGCTGAGTAAGCTCTCCTTTTTTTAGCGCTAACTTCAATTCAGCAATTTTCTCCCTAGCTAATTTTTGCTCTTCAATTAACCTATCATTTAAGGTCACATTTAGCAGGTTTACTCGGTCAAGTTCTACTTCTATTTTCTCTACTTCAAGTTTAAGGCGGTCTTTTTCGGTGTTTATTGTAACAAATCTGCTAGTTTGCTGCCTATCTTTAAAATATAGATAACCGTTTATCCCTAGTAACGCTATAATGACAATAATCAGGAAGTAAACTTTGTTACGATCTACCTTGTTATCTGCCGCTTTTTCTTGTGTCTGCATTGTTTTTCTCAGTCTCGAAAGTAATTATGTAAGCGTCAATTGAAGTGCTAACTTAACAATAAAATCAAAAAAGTATAAAAATAATGTCACTTTTGTATGCTAAAGCTCGAAAGTAACGTTAACAGAATAGCTTATTATCAAATCATTTAGGAATGCCCTACCACTTATTGAAGTACAACATCTTTACGACTCTTTTTTTCTTATTCATATCAGCGTCAACATTAAACGCTCAAGAGGAGATTAAAATTGCACCTAAGCGAGAATTTCGTGGTGTATGGGTGGCAACCGTTACCAATATCGACTGGCCATCTAGGCAGGGCTTATCTGTAGATCAGCAAAAGCAAGAACTGATTGCCATTCTAGAGCAGCATAAGAAGACAGGATTAAATGCCATTATTCTACAAATTAGACCAACAGCAGATGCGGTTTATGCTAAATCAAGAGAGCCTTGGAGCCATTGGTTAATGGGTAAACAAGGCTTGGCACCCGCTGCGGGTTACGACCCTTTAGCTTTTGCAGTTAAGGAATGCCACGAAAGAGGAATGGAGTTACATGCTTGGTTTAACCCGTACAGAGCAACGATGTCGGCAAGTCAGGTCACGCATCCAGAGCATATCACTAAACAAAAACCTGAACTTTTTTACCGTTACGGCGGACAAATCCTTTTTGACCCGGGGATTCCAGAAAATAGAGAATACATTACCCAAGTAATACTAGATGTGGTAAAAGGTTACGATATTGACGGGGTTCATTTCGATGATTATTTCTATCCATATCGTATCGCTGGACAAACTATTAACGATAGCGCAACCTTCTCGAAATATCCTAACGGGTTTGTTAAAATTGATGATTGGAGAAGAAACAATGTTGATTTGTTGGTGAAGATGGTGAATGATAGCGTACATCATTACAAAAAACACATCAAATTTGGTATTAGTCCTTTCGGGATTTGGAGAAACTTTAGGGAAGATACTTTAGGCTCTAAAACCAATGGCTTATCTAACTATGGAGAGCTGTATGCTGATTCTAGAAAATGGATAAAAGAAGGATGGGTAGACTATATCAATCCGCAGATTTATTTTTCTTTTTCTCGTGCTGCGGCGCCATTTAAGGTACTGTTAGACTGGTGGGATAAAAACACTTACGGTAGGCATTTATATATTGGCCAAGCGGCTTACCTTATCCATAATGGTACTACAAAACGAGAACCAGCATGGGCTAGACCTAACGAAATCCCAAACCAAATCAGAGCAATTAGATCGAGTAATAGAGTGCAAGGAAGTGTTTATTTCAGTTCCAAATCCTTATCGACGGTAGCTCGTGGCCTAACGGATTCTTTAAGAAACGATTTTTACAAATATCCAGCTTTACCACCGCTAATGCCTTGGATAGATGACGTGGCGCCAAATGAACCTCAAAATTTAACAGCTGAGGCAACTGCAGATGGTATCCAGTTAAAATGGACAAGACCACTGAAAGCTAAAGATGGTGAAACTGCGTCAGGCTATGTCGTTTATCGCTTTAACGAAGGTGAGAAAATAGATGTTTTGAACGCTAGAAATATCGTACGTATTACCTTCGAAGATTATTCGTTCTTTTTGGATACTAATGTGGAGAAAGGGAAACGTTACAGTTACCTAGTGACGGCTTTAGATCGAATTAAAAACGAAAGTGATGCAAGTGGCCCAGTAGGGGTAGAGGCGAAGTAAAAAGAAAAATAAAAATGGCGCTTAACTAAGCGCCATTTTTATTATAGTAAACTATAGACTTACGAAGTTTAACTTTAGATAATTGATTTTCAATTGTAAAGTTGAGGGCTTAGCCGTTTTAAAACTTCGTAAGTCTCAGTGCTTCAATTCCTAGTTCTCAGGTAACAATACCAAACGAATATAATTATCACCGTTTAAGTAATTCTGTGCTGCGGTTTTGGTTGCTTCAACAGTTACGCCGTTAATGCGTGCCGTGTTGCCTAAAACTTGCTCCAAATTATCGCCATATTTTAAACGATTGGTTAAGTACCCTAACCAATATCCATTTTCACGGATGCTTAACTCTTCCTGTCTCAACTCTTCAGATTTAAATTTCTGTAAATCTTCTGCAGTTACCCCATTTTTAGCAAAGGCATTCACCTCTTCTATAGCAGCATTCACCAGCTTATCTACATTAGCCCTAGCACAGCTAAAAGAAATAGTGAAGTAGTAATGAGCTGTAGGGTTTTTCTGTACGCTTAATGATACGTTAGGACTATAAACACCACTTTCTTTCTCACGTAAACGCTCGGTGATTTTAATATCTAAAGCCGCTTTTAAAGCATCTAACATTACATTATTATCTGCGTTGTAAGTATAGTCGTTATGAAAAACCAATTGTACATTTGCTTTATCTTCCAGTCCTTTTTTAACCGTTTTGCTTACTTTTCCTTTTGGAGGGTTAACACCATTATCTACAAAGTTTTCGTTTTTGTTTAACGATGGTAAACTCGCTAGGTAAGTAGTTACAAAAGGTTTGATTTTCTCTACGTCGAAATTACCTACAAAAACGAAGGTTTGTCCGCTAGCATCGGCAAAGCGATCTTTATAGAAAGCAAAAGCTTTGTCTATGTTGATTTTATCGATATCAGCTAAGTTTGTTGGCATCCCACGTTTGTGGTAATTAGCCATTACTGCTTGTACCGTATCTGCAAAAACGCTTGATGGGTTACTGTTCTTATTGGCAAGAATTACTTTGTAATCGCTGATGTTTTTATTGAAAATCTCAACGTCTTTACGTGGATTTGTAGCACGAGCGTAAATCAGTTGAAAAGCGGTCTCTAAATCTTTCGGAGAAGCGCTTCCTGAGAATCCTTGATACAAATCATCAATGTAAGCGCCAGCCGAAGCCGTTTTGCCTGCCAAGTATTTAGTCAATTGGGTTGGATTAAAATCACCCACACCGCTTTGCGCAATTAGGTTGGCGTTATCAGCAGAAATGAAATCGTCGTTGCTGGCTAAAGAAGCACCACCTTTGCCAAACGAAGTAAAAATCACTTGGTCATTTTTGAAATCAGTAGGTTTTAAAACTACTTTAACGCCATTGCTCAACGTTAATGTAGTTACGCCAACTTTATCGTTTTTGGCTTCGCTTACAATGGTTCCAGCTTTTGGAGCCTGCGCAATTAAAGGTTTGTTTACTGTGTTATCTATATAAGGAGTTACGCCATTGCCAGCGGTTTTAATTGCAGCTAATAGGGCAGCTTCTGTCGGCAGGTTTTCTTTTTCCTTTTCAGGGGCTTGCACCACTACAATCTGATTGGTTTTGGTCACCATTGCTTTGGCAGCCGCGTTAACTTCTGCTAACGTGGTGTTTTGTAACAGCTTTTTAGAAAGCTCGTAAGTGTACTCGGCAGATGGAATAGCTGCACCAATTAAAAAGTTGTTCAGGTATTGCTGTACATAAGCCGAAGATTTGGTTTTATCTTTTTCCTTGAACTGCTTTTCGATACCTGCTTCCATTTTCTTTTTAACGGTTTCTAGCTCGCCTGCAGTAAAGCCAAATTTAGCCATACGCTCGTTTTCTGCCAAGGCAGCTACTATAGCTTTTTGCAACTCGGCACCCGATTTTGCTACAGCTATTGTTTGCAATGCGCTAACATCCCAAACTAAACCACCTTGATAAGGCGCATAAGTGCTTTGAGCAAATAAGAAAGGTGCAGTGCCTTTTTGAGTTAATTCTGTAATACGTGCACCTAACATGTTGTTCGCCATGCTCTGTAGCAATTGGGTTTTGTAATCTGCTTCAGTTTTTACAGGTCCTTGCTTTTGCTTGTAAATTACCTGTGCAACGTTGTAAGGTTGCTCTTTATCTACAGCAATTTTAATTAAAGGCTGTGCATTGTCAGGAATGTTATAGTAAGTTCTCGCTCGCTCCGTTTTAGGATTAGCTAAGCCTGAAAAGTTAGCAATAATTAGTTTTTCAACTTCGTTCACGTCAAAATCACCAACTGCAATTACACTTTGTAAGTTAGGGCGGTACCAATCTTTATAGAAATTACGGATTTTATCGTGAGTAAAATTCTGTAGAATCTCAACTTTGCCAATTGGAATACGCTTAGCATACTGAGAATCTCCTAGTAAGAAAGGCAATAATTGGTTGCTCATTCTTTGTTGTGCATTTTTACCACGCTGACGGTCTTCCTCTACAATTACACCACGTTCATTGTCAATTTCTTTTCCATCCATGGTGATTTTACCAGCCCAGTTAGCTAAGATTTTAAAGCCAGTTTTAAAAACTTCGGCACTATCTGTAGGAATTGGCAATTGGAAAACAGTTTGGTTAAAACCAGTGTAAGCATTTAAATCTGCACCAAAACGTACACCCGCTTTTTGTAGGTAATTGATGATTTCGTTTTTAGGGAAATCGGTAGTTCCGTTAAAAGCCATGTGTTCTGTAAAGTGAGCTAAACCTAATTGGTCTTCGTTTTCCATCAAAGAACCAATTTTGGTTCCTAAATAAAGCTCTGCCCTGTTTTTAGGCTCAACGTTTTTTCTGATGTAATAAACCAAGCCATTTGGCAACTTTCCAATTTTAACATTTGGGTCGTTAGGTAAAGTTTGGCTAGCTACAGGTTTTGCGGCAGTTTTAGCTGCTGTAGCTTTGGTTGGAGCCTTTTTTTGTGCAATTGCTGGTTGAGCTAAGGCGATAGAAAGAGCGCCAACAGCAAGTAAATGCAGATTTTTCTTCATTTAAATAATTTTAGTTAAGAGGTAGAATTCGTTTTTCAATAATTAGATAGGGTATAAGCGATAAAGTTACAGAAATGAAATTGAATGATAAGATGACTAAATGAGATCAAAATCTCCTCCCGAAGTTTAAGGATTTCGACCACTCAATACTGGCCTGTATTCTTTGTTCATTGCTCTTTATTCTTTGCTCCTTTAAACCTTAATAATGATATTTCTCTTGTACATTACCCAAAGAATAATATACCAAAAGAGTACAAAAGCAATGGCATAGGCTAACGAAGCATTTAATGGATTGGAAAAGCTGTTAGCAAACCACGCTTTGTTTACGTAGTTCAAGGCTCCTATTTTTTCTCCCTCAAAATCAACTTTGAACATGTTTACCAATCGTGGCATTAAGCCTGATAAGAAGAAAACGGTAATCGCATTTACGCCATAAACCACAAAAGGTTTCGTAAAACGATTGTACTGGTTCACATCTATTAGCCAGTAAGAAAGCGATAAGATAATTGTCGCCAATCCGCCCGTGTAAAGCACGTAAGAGCTAGTCCACAACGATTTGTTGATAGGGAATTGTAGATCCCAAAGTAAACCGCCAATAAATAGCAACGTGCCCGCAGAAAATAACCAAGCAATTTTAGTAGCGGGTTCAATGGTTTTCTTTTTAAGGTATGTTCCTACTAGCACGCCAATTAAACAGGTGCCAATAGCAGGAAGTGTACTTAAAATTCCCTCTGGGTCCCAAGTTTTGGCTGATTTCCATAGATGTGCTTCCGTTAAAAGGGTTCTGTCTAACCAAGCACCTAAATTGGTTTCCTTTTCTAAATTGGCAGGGCCGAAATCAGGAACGGGTACAAAATTCATCAATGCCCAATACCCAAAAAGTAATACCACAATGGTTTGAAAAAGCCTTTTATCGCTCAGCTTTAAAAATAGAATGGACGATACGAAAAACACAACAGAAATTCTTTGCAAAACACCAGGTATCCTCACAGTTTTTAGTGACTCCATAAAATCGAAATCACTAAAGTTTCTTGGAAAAAATGCTAGGATAAAACCTAAAAGGAAAAGCGTGATGGCTCTTTTTAAAGCTTTTAAAATAGTGTTGCCATGTGTGGCTTTGTCTTCTCTTTTGCTGCCCATTGCGTAGGCAATAGAAACGCCAACGATAAACAAAAAGAAAGGAAATACTAAGTCGGTAGGTGTGCAACCGTTCCATTCTGCATGGCCTAATGGCGGGTAAATGTGCGCCCAGCTTCCTGGATTGTTTACCAAAATCATTGCGGCAACAGTTAGGCCTCTAAAAAAATCGAGTGATAAGAGACGTTGTGGTTTGGTTTCCATGCTTATAAAATAAAAAATCTTCTATCCTTAGTTTGTTTAGCTAAAGATAGAAGATAAATTTTAAACCCTCTCTGCCCTTCGGGCATCTATTGAGGTTTGTTTATTTTGTTTTAGCCTCAATGAGCTCGCTATGCTTCGGTTCTCCCTAAAAGGGAGAGAAAAAGAAGTGTTGTTCCCTCTCCTTTTAAAGGAGAGGGGGTAGGGTGAGGTTTAAAAATGAAATCTCACAAAAGCTTCCATCGCTTCGTAATCTGCTAAGCCTAATTCGTCATAGGTTTTTGCAGTTTCGCGATTTCTGTCTTCTGCTCTTTGCCAGAATTCTCTAGGGTCATCACCAGGGAAAACTGGAATATCTTTTTGTGATTGATGTTTGAAGATAGCCAATTTCTTGCGCTCCACTTCCTTAGGGCTTAATGGAACCGCCATTTCAATTTCATGTGGTTCAAACTCGTGCCATGCACCACGGTACATCCATAACCAGCAATCTTCAACCCAAGCCTCAGTACCTTTTAAGCGTCTCAGCGACTCCACAATTAAGTTAAAACAAACAATGTGTGTGCCATGTGGATCTTCAAAATCACCAGCAGCAAATACTTGTTGTGGTTTTACTTTTTGAAGTAATTCCATCGTTAATTGAATATCAATCTCAGAAACTGGATTTTTCTTCACTTTACCGGTTTCATAGAATGGAAGTGCCATAAAGTGAATATTTTCATCAGGTAAACCTGAGAAACGAGCACCTGCAATCGCTTCACCCTTTCTAATTAAGCCTTTAACCAATTTAATCTCTTCGGTATCTACTTGATTAGGTAACTTGTTGGCCATAAACTCACGCATATCTTCGTAAGTTTTTCTCATATTGGTTTGATCAATGCCCATTTTCTCAGAAAAATCGATATTGAACTCAACAAAGCGCAATACATCATCATCCCAAACAGCAGTATTACCAGAGGTTTGGTAAGCAACGTGTACCTCGTGACCTTGGTCTGCCAATCTGATGAACGTACCGCCCATAGAAATTACATCATCATCTGGGTGCGGAGAGAAAACAATTGCTCTCTTTTTCGCAGGATTTGCTCTTTCCGGACGTTGGCTATCATCAGCATTTGGTTTACCACCTGGCCAACCTGTAATGGTGTGTTGTAGCTTATTGAAGATGTCGATGTTGATATCATAAACAGGACCTTGCTCTGTAGCCAACTGCGCCATGCCATTGTTGTTATAGTCGTCTTCAGTTAACTTAAGGATAGGTTTTTTAAGATGCTTTGCTAACCAAATTACCGCTTTACGGGTAAGCGTTGGGGTCCAATCGCAATCTCTCGCTAACCAAGGTGTATCGAATCTGGTTAAGTCTAAAGCTGCATCTTGATCGAGAATAAATTCTACATTCTCTGAAAGTTGCAAATAAGTTGCAGGTACCTCGCTAGAGATTTCACCTTCAACGGCCTTTTTAATAATTGCGGCTTTTTTTCTATTCCAAGCCATCAGAATAATCTCCTTGGCTTTGAAAATAGTACCGATACCCATGGTAATGGCTTTGGTAGGTACATTAGATTTACCACCGAAATCACGGGCAGCATCTCTACGGGTAAGGTCATCTAGCGTAACTAAACGGGTTCCGGAGTTTGGTGCAGAACCAGGCTCGTTGAAACCGATGTGACCTGTACGTCCGATACCTAAAATCTGAATATCCAGTCCGCCAACACTTTCTATTTTCTTCTCGTAGTTTAAACAGAAAGCTGGAATTTCTTCAAGACTTAGGGTTCCATCCGGAATGTGTACGTTGCTTTTGTCTATGTCGATATGATTGAAAAGATTTTCATTCATGAAGTGAACATAGCTCTGTACCGAATTAGGTTGCATTGGATAGTATTCATCCAAATTGAAAGTGATTACATTTTTAAAGCTTAAGCCTTCTTCTTGATGTAATCTAACCAATTCTGCATAAACAGCAACTGGCGTGGCGCCGGTAGCTAAACCTAATACTGCATTTTGGTTTTGTTGTTGTTTTTCTTTGATTAGTGAAGCGATACGGTTCGCAACGCTTAGAGAAGCTTCCTTAGGATTTTTAAAAATACTAACTGGTAGCTTTTCGAACCTCGTTTCTTCTAATAGATTTAATCTTGCCATTAATCTTTGGTTTTATTATTGAACGGAGCAGTAAATATAGAATAGTTAAAGAGAAAAAAAAATAGCTATCGTTAACTATAACAACGACTTTCTGTTAAAAAGTGGCTTTAAAGGCCTTCTCAAGCGTTTGCACTTTTTAAAAAAATTAAAAAACTTTTTTTCAAGAAGGTTAAAGAAGCCAGTTTTTGAATAAAAAATGTAGATACGCTTAACTTTATCAAAACAACTTGTACCTTTCGCCATCCAAATATTTTGCATTCAAATCATCACAATTTCATGTCAGTTGGCATCCAAAAAAAATGAAGGCTAAAAGCTGTTTGGATAGGATTAAACCATAAAGCTCTAAAGAGAAAATAAAATTTATGCTGATGAAAAATCAAATCGAAAGTCTATATCAGAAATCTAAAAAAGAAGAAAAATTGATAATCGGTCTAATGTCGGGCACTTCTATGGATGGCTTGGATATTGCCCTTAGCTCTTTCAAAGGTAGTGGCAGCGAAACTGAGATCAAACTCTTGCATTTTAAGACAGGCGATTATACCGACAACTTTAGACAACAGGTGAAATCAATTTTTTCGAAAAAAACGGTTGACCTGGAGATGGTTTGTTTAATGAATGAGCAAATTGCGCTTACTCATGCCAAACTAATTAACGAGGCAATTGCAGAATGGGGTTATCACAATGAAGATATTGATTTCATTGCCAGTCACGGACAAACCATTTATCATGCTCCAAAATCATTACATGGGCAAGAGGGTTTGCCAAATGGCACGTTACAAATTGGTGACGGCGACCATATTGCAGTAAATACTGGAATTATTACCCTTAGTGATTTTAGACAAAAACATATTGCTGCTGGTGGCGAAGGAGCTCCCTTAGCCGTTTATGGAGATTACCTTATATTCTCTAAACAGGGAGAAGACAGGATAATGTTGAATATTGGCGGTATTGCCAATTATACTTACCTGCCTGGAGATTTAAGTGCTTCTAAAGTTTTCTCTACTGATGTTGGTCCGGGAAATACTTTGATGGATCAATATGTTCAACAACATTTTGAGGGTTTATACTACGATAAAGACGCAGCAATTGCACTAGCTGGAAAAGTGAATGTACAGTTGTTGAAAGAACTTTTAGCAAATGATTTTTTCGCTGCGGATTTTCCAAAAACAACAGGCCCAGAGCTTTTCAGCATGGATTATCTCGAAAAGGCTCAAAAGGCATCTGGCACTGCAGCATTGGCAAAAGAAGATGTGATGGCTACGCTTTGTCATTTTTCTGCACAAGGTATCATCGGGTCAATCAAAAGGGCACTGAGAGATCTATCTAAACCCGTTTTGTATTTAAGTGGTGGAGGGATGCACAATCCATTGCTGTTCTCGCTTTTACAAGCAGAATTGCCAGAAGTAGTATTTAAAACTACGTCAGATTTGGAGGTTAATCCAGATGCAAAAGAGGCTGTTTTATTTGCACTATTAGCTAACGAAACCATTTGCGGTAGCCAAATTTACTTTGGCGAAAGACAAGGAGTGCCTTCTGTTTGTATGGGTAAAATTAGTTTGCCGAAATAAATTTCTCAAAATTGTAATGTTGTTTGCAGCTTAATGCGAATAATTGCTGATATTCGCTCTGTAATTAGAGTTTTTATGTTTGAAAGCAGCAAATTACAGAACAACTAACCATTTTTATACAAATCTAGTATGAGTAAATTTTACATCTCATGGCGTGTCAAATCGAGAGCACTCTTTTTGACGCCAATCCTATTGCTGTTATTCTTTACGGCAAATGCACAAACAAATCGTTACGTAATTACTGGTAAGGTTACAGAAGATGCCAGCAAGTCGCCTATTCCAGGAGCTGGAGTAAAGGTACAGGGAACTAACTTTGCTGTTGCAGCCAATACCGATGGTAGCTACTCTTTAGTAGCGAATTTGGCGCCAGGAAACTATCAAATAGCAGTAACCTTTATTGGTTACAAAACATCAACTAAGCAGGTAACTTTGGGTAGCAATACCAACGTAACCGCCGATTTTTCTCTAGCACAAGATGCGATGGGATTAGATGAGGTAATTGTGACGGGTACTTCTCAAGGAACTACAAGAAAGCAATTGGGTAACTATATCACTTCAGTAAAAGGAGATGATTTAAATAAAGCACCTAGCGGAAACGTACTTTCATCAATGCAAGGTAAGGTTGCGGGAGCGCAAATTACTCAAAACTCTGGTGATCCAGCTGGGGGTATGTCGGTTAAGCTTCGTGGTATCAGTTCGGCTAATTCATCTACAGAGCCTTTGTACATTATTGATGGGGTAATTGTTAACAACTCGACAACCAGAGTAACAAACACCACTGGTAATTATGATGGAGCTAATTTTGTTGGAAGCATTGGCCAAAATAGAATGGTGGATATTAATCCGGCTGATATTGAAAGAGTAGAGGTGTTAAATGGAGCTTCTGCTGCGGCTATTTATGGTTCAAGAGCAAACGCTGGTGTAATTCAGATTTTCACTAAAAAAGGTGTTGCTGGTAAAACTCAAGTAAGTTTCAATACCAATTTTGTAATCAGCGAATTACGTAAGAAGATTGAAGTGAACCAATCGCCAGTTAAATTTGGTGGAAGTGTTGATTCATTTACTCAGGATGTTATACAAACCGTTGCTCCTGCACCAGGCGCCACTCCTGTATTGCTAACTAATACTACCGCTGTAACACGTTATGATTATCAAGACTACATCTTTAGAACGGGTGTGGGTACGGATAACAATCTGTCAATTTCTGGTGGTGGTGAAAATACTAAAGTCTATACTTCTTTCGGTTATTTTAACAATCAAGGTATCATTAAAAACACTGATTTTCGAAAATATAACTTCAGAACAAATTTAGACCAAAAGTTAAACAATTGGGCTAGCTTATCTGCTGGTTTAAATTATGTGAAAAGTGCTGCGAACGAAAAGCCAGATGGCAACTCTTTCTTCTCGCCAATGAACTCTGTTACTATTATTGGCAACTTTCATGACATTTGGAGAAGAGATGCCAATGGAAACCTAATGGCTGTAGGAGAAAGAGGGCGTGTAAACCCTGTTTCTGTTATTGAAGATATTAAACAAAGACAAGAAGTAGACAGGATTATCGCTAACTCTACGTTGAAATTGAATCCTGTTAAAAATTTAACAATAGATTTTACTTTGGGAGTGGATAATTCATCTCAAAATGGAACTACTTATATACCGCCGTATACTTATAACGTAAATCCAGATTTCTTTGGTGGAGGTGCTCTAATGACTGCCACTCAAAATGGTTACACCAGTGCTGCAACCAATAAAGCTTTAATGTTTAATAATGAGATTAATGCTACTTATCAAGCTAAAATCTCTGATTTATTAAGTTCGGTAACACAAGTTGGTTATTCGTACCAATATGAAAAAGGTCAATACGCCTTATTACAAGGTAGAGGCTTGGCACCAAAAATTAGTACAATTAATGGCGCAGCTACACCATTGCCAAGCGCAGAGGGAAGAACCGAACTATCTATTAGCGGCGCTTATATTCAACAGAACTTTAAATACAAAGATCACTTGTTCGTAACAGGTGCCTTGCGTATGGATGAATCTTCGGTTTTTGGTAAAGACAATAGAAATCAACTGTATGTAAAAGCAAGCTTAAGTTATGTGCTTTCTTCTGCTGATTATTGGAAGACAACTAGCTTTTCTTCTTGGTGGAACACATTTAAGTTAAGAGCAGCTTATGGACAGTCTGGTAACTTGACAGGTATTGGTGCATACGAGCGTATCAATGCATATAATGGACAGGCATTTGTAGGTAATACTTCTTTGTTTAGTCCTTTTCAGTTAGCTAATGAAAATGTTAAGCCAGAACGTCAGGATGAGTTAGAGGTGGGCGCCGACTTAGGTTTCTTTAACAATAGATTGAATTTAAGTGTCAACTATTACAATAAAAAGGTAAAAGATCTATTGCTTTCTCAAGTAATTGCGCCTACCGAAGGTTATACCAGTTTCCTAAATAATATTGGCTCTTTAAAAAACACTGGTTTTGAGTTTGTTTTAGGAGGTACACCTTTAAAAACTGAAAACTTCAGTTGGACTACCTCAGCTATTTTTAATAGGAACAGAAATGAGGCTTATAACATAGGTGCAATGAGATTGTTGAGCACTAATCCGGGTGCTCCAGTTGCAATTATTGACGGAAAGCCTTTAGGTGTTTTCTACGGAACTTATTTTGCTAGAAATGCCGACGGAAGTTTAGTGACTAATGCGGCGGGCATTCCGCAACAGGCAAAAGCCGCAAATGGAGATCCGTTAAGAAAAGTGCTAGGGGATCCAAATCCAGATTTTAACTGGTCATTTGTAAATGATTTTAACTATAAGAGATTTGGTCTACGCATTCAGTTAGATGGTGTGCAAGGTGGCGATGTATGGAACGCAGATTGGAGAACTAGACAAGGCGTTGGTAATGGTAAAGTAGCCGAGCAAGAGCAAATGGGCTTATTGCCTAGAGGTTATGTGGCTGGAGTTTATGCCATTGAAGAATGGAGAATTGATGACGGTTCTTTTGTGAAGTTGAGAGAAATTTCTTTGAGTTACAATATTGGAAAGGTTAAATCTATTAGTAACATGACGGTAGTATTAAGCGGTAGAAATTTGATTTCTTGGGATAATTACAAAGGCTATGATCCTGAATTAAATTCAGCCGGTCAGTCAACTATCCTTAGAAATATCGATTTTGGTTCGGTGCCAATTCCAAGAACCTTTAGCTTAGGTTTACAGGTTAAATTTTAATGGTTTTAAGGAGAAAAATGATGAAAAATATTAAGATAAATTCAATATATATAGCTTGCGGATTGTTGACAGCTGCAAGCTTGGTGTCATCTTGTAAAAAAGATTTCGAAGATCCGTCTAGAGCAAAGGTAGATGCTGCTTTAGGCTCAAGTCAGGGATTATCAGCTGTTGCAGTTGGTATTCAACGAACTTATTCGCTTGGAAGGACTGGTGTAGTATTTAATTCTATCGCAGCGGCTGGATTTTCTAGTAATGAGCTAAAATTGCTGAATTCGGGTAATATCCCTGAATTACAATTGAGTACTGGAGGTAATGCCGTTGATGCTACTAATACCATTTTGTTCAATATGTGGGCAACTTCTTTCAAAGTCATCGACGAGAGTAATAAAGTTATCGCTAGTGCTGAAGCCTTGGGAGATAAAGGTTATGCATCGGGTTTAATTGGCTACGTAACCATTTTTAAAGCATTGTCTTTAGGGACAATTTCATCATTTTGGCAACAGGTTCCGGTTACAACGGGTAAGAATGTCCCTTTCGTTACAAGAGATCAAGGCTTTAGGGCGGCTATAGCTGCTATTGACAAAGCATTAGCTGCAATTGCTGCAAATCCTATATCTGCTCAGTTTACTGGTGTGCCAAGCATGAATATTGTGAATACATTGCACGCCTTAAAAGCTAGGTATGCATTATTTACAGGGCAATATCCTTTGGCTTTAAGTGAAGCAAATGCTGTGTTGTCAAATACTGGTGCATCGTTAGTTTTTGATAGCGCTAATCCGAATGTTCTCTTTAGCATTATTAGTTCTAATAACGTATTTCAGCCTACAGATGCTAATCTGGGATTACCAGCATCCTTGGCTCCTAATCCAAATGATAAACGTATTCCGTTTTACACAGCAATGCAGGGCACACCTACTGCTACTTTGCGTATGACTGGTTTTTCAACAAAAGTAGATCAGGCTATTCCGATCTTTTTACCAGGCGAGATGACTTTAATCAAAGCAGAAGCCCTACTTCGTCAAACTACGCCAGATGTAGCTAATTCGTTAATTGAGTTAAATAAAGTTGTGACCAAAACGACAGATGCATTTGGCGTTGCAGCAGATCTACCACCACTTGTTGGTCCTTTTACACCAGCAGAATTGTTGGAGCAAATATATAAGCATAGAAGTATTGAGCTTTTTGCTTCTGGTTTAAAACTAGAAGATATGCGAAGGTTCAATAGACCGCAAGCGGAAATGAAGCGTAGCTTTATGCCTTATCCTTTCCAAGAAAGAGACAATAATACAAACACACCGGCAAATCCGGCATTTTAATAAATAAGAAAGGGAGGCTAAAAACCTCCCTTTCTTATTATATGATCTGCAAATCTTTCGCTTGATAAGCGGTTAGAATATCGTCTTCTGGCTCTAGCTCAGTAATCAAATATTTAATTGTGTCTAGTCCAGCAACTTTTAACCTTAGAGTTGTTCCCAACTTTTCCGAGATACACAATACCGCCGTTTTTTTCGAAGAGGCAATCATTGCTTTCTTTAATTGGTTAATCTCCCAATCGGTATCTGTAACGCCATCTACTGGATGCAGGGCGCTGGTTCCCATTAAACAAAGATCGGCTCTAATGTCTGCCAATTGACTAATTACATGGCCGCCATAGCTGATTTGCGAGTTTTTAGAAAATAAACCACCAATTAAAATGACCTCTATTTTTTCGTATTTGGCTAGCTCTACAGCTACAAGCGGACTAATAGTAATAAATGTAGCATGAAGATGCTGGGGCAGCTGCTTAGCCAATTCTATTACCGTTGTCCCGCCTCCTGTTAATACAACCATTCCATCTTTAATTAATGAGGCTGTTTTTTTGGCGATGGTAATCTTTGCATCCTTCGCATAAACCTTACTGTCGTCAAAAGACGATTGGTAAGATTTGGAAAGTGCACCTCCGTGTACTTTGTTTAATAAGTTGTCATCAGCAAGTTCCTGTAAATCTCTTCTGATGGTATCTTCTGATACGTTCAATAAATCTACCAAATCTGAGCTTAGCACACGATTGTGCAAGTTAATTTGGCGCATTATCATATTGTGGCGTTCCTTCTTTAGCATTATAAATGAAATGTTTGACGCAATTAAGGTAGCAAAAAATATTTTTAATTATGAATATGTAGTGAATTAAGCGTCACGTGATTGCGGATTTTTGCGGGGTTTGTTGGGTAATTTATTCTTTTGTGTTAAAATTTTGTTAAAATTTCTTTTTTTACTAAAAAACATTTATCATATTTACGTAAGCTTTAATGATAATGCGTTAATGTGCGTTTTTTATTATGGCTTAAAATCAACGAAACAATTAATTACTATTAACCAACAAGAGTTTATGAAAAAAAAATTACTCATGCTATTCTTGGCAGCTTTTCTTTTAGCTATACAAGCAATGGCACAGCAGGTGACTGTTACGGGTAAGATTACATCTTCAGAAGATGGTCAGCCTATACCTGGGGCTACAGTTAAAGTGAAGGGTACCTCTGTGGCAACTCAAGCAAACACAAACGGTATTTATACCATTAAGGCAAATACAGGAGATGTATTGCAGTTTGCTTACTTAGGTATGATTACCAAAGAGCAGACGGTGGGAGCTTCTACTAACATTAACATTACGCTTGTAACTGATTCTAAAGCCCTCAATGAAGTGGTAGTTACCGCCTTGGGCCAAAAGGTTAATAAAAGAGCATTAGGAACATCTCAACAAGAAGTGAAAGGTGAGGACATCGCCCAAACTCAAAGGGAAAACTTTGTTAATGCTTTGCAAGGTAGGGTTGCGGGTGTCGAAGTAACTAGCACTTCCGGTGTTCCAGGAGCTTCTTCATCAATTACGATTAGGGGGGTGAGTTCTATTAGTGGAAGTAACCAACCTCTAATGATTGTTGATGGTCTGCCAATAGATAACAAGACACTGAACACTTCAGCATTCGTTTCAGAGTCAAGCTCCAACACTTCACAGGCAAATAGGAACGCGGATTTTACCAACAGATCTGCTGATATTAACCCCGAAGATATAGAAAGCTTGGTGGTGTTAAAAGGTCCTGAAGCGGCCGCTCTTTACGGTATTGATGCTGCAAACGGAGCGATTGTAATTACAACAAAGCGTGGAAAGCCTGGAACTGGAACGATAGATTATAGTAACAGCTTTAGAATAGATGCGCCTAGAGGAAAGCCTGAGGTGCAAAAAGAATTTGGTATTAGTGGTGCTACTACTGGTTCATTTCTTTATTTTGGAAATGAGTATTTGCCAGGTACAACCTTTTACGATAATATAGACGGTTTTTTTCAAACTGCCTTAACTCAAAAACACAACTTATCAATGAGTGGTGGTTCAGAAAAAATTAGTTATAGATTTTCTACCTCATATACCGACCAGAATGGTGTTATACCTAATTCGCTTTATGATAGAATAAATATCACTGGAGCGACTCGAGCCACTATCAACGATTGGCTAAAAGCTGATTTATCTTTGAACTACACGTATTCAAACAATGAACAAGCTAGAAAAGGAGCTGGAGGGCCACTTATTGGTTTACTTGTTTGGCCTCAAACAGATAATGCAAAAGATTATTTAACTAGTATCGGCACAAGAAGAAGAGTTACTACACTTGGTGCGGGCGAAATCGATAACCCTTATTTCAGTGTAAATAAGAACAGGATTAGTTCAAAAAATAATAGGATTATTTCAAATCTAGGATTAACGATAACTCCGTTTAGTTGGGGTTTTTTCGAAACGAGAATTGGTATTGACAACTACACTAACGAGAATACTATTTTCAGACATCCCGAAAGTGCGTCAGGTTTTTCTTATGGAGGTATTTTAGATGTAGCTAACGATGTTACTAGAAATATCAACATGCAAAACTTGTTTAACATTAAGAAACAAGAGCTTGTAGAAGGATTAAGCTTCGATGCTACAATAGGTCAATCTTTTCAAGATTTGAGATCGAACATCAATTCTCTTTATGGGGAAGGTTTGTTAGATCCTAATTTTATTTCTGTAAATAACACAAGTATCAGAAATGCAAGAAGTACTTTAACCAGAAGAAGGTTAGTAAGTTTCTTTTCTAGAGCAACGTTAAATTATAACGATTATCTATACGTAACAGGAACAATTAGAAATGATAGAACTTCAACTATTCCTATCGATAGATATTCATTCTGGTATCCTTCGGTTTCGTCTAGTTTTGTTTTTACTGATGTTCCAGCATTTAAAGATGCCTTAAGTAAAATATTTACCTCGGGACGCTTTAGAGCAGCTTATGCACAAGTAGGTAAAGATGCTAGGCCGTACGCTTATTTACCATATTTAGAATACAAGCCAACTGTAGGTGGTGGTTATGGCTATAGTTTCTATGGGCCTAACCCAGATCTAAAACCAGAGTTTGCTAAATCTTATGAGTTTGGTTTAGAACTTGCTTTCTTTAAGGATCGTTTGGGCTTAGACGTAACTTACTACAACAAGAAAACTGTTGATCAAATTGTTAACGATATCAGAGGTAGTTATTCTACAGGATACATTCTATTTAACTTAAACGGGGGGTCAACCCAAAACAAAGGGGTTGAGATTTCGTTAAGAGGTACGCCTGTTAAAAACAAAAACTTCAGCTGGGACATCCTAGCAAACTTTGAAAAGGCAAAAGGTACTGTACTAGCGTTGCCAAATTCACTTCCTGAATCTTATGTCTCTGATACTTGGTTGTACGGTAATGTAAGAAATGGAAATACACCAGGTGAATCTACAAGGTCTTTAACTGGACTTTTTTATCTTCGAAATAATGAAGGACAAATCTTGATTGACCCAACTACTGGTCTTCCATTAAGATCTACAACTTTTGTTAGCGGAGGATATGATAGGCAACCTGATTTTTCTTTAGGTATCACAAATACGTTTACATATAAAAGCTTCTCTCTTTCTTTCTTAGTCGACATTAGAAAAGGAGGAGATATTTTAAATGCTACAAATCATTATTTGTCTACTAAAGGGTTGGGGATGAATACACTAGATAGAAGTGAGCCAAGGATTATCAATGGTGTAATTAGAGATGGTTTGGAGAACTCAGCGAATCCTACAAAAAATAATCTTATTGTAGTTCCTCGTTTTCAAACAGGATATTACACAGATATGAGTGAAGAATTATTCATAGAAAAAGATGTTAATTGGGTTAGACTTAGAGATGTTACTTTAAATTATCGTCTTCCTAGCACTTTATTAAAGAAACAGAAGTTTGTAAAATCGGCAAGCGTGTTTGTAACTGGTACGGATTTATTCTTGATCACTAATTACACAGGTATGGATCCAATTGTTAATGGAAACAGTGCGGCTGTAGGTGGTTCAGGAGGTGTCGGTATAGATTTTGGTAATTTTCCTATGCCAATGGGTATAAACTTTGGAGTTAGAATAGGACTATAGTTAAAGGAGAAATATAAAATGAAAAAAATATATATATCATGCTTGGTGGCTTGTACGGTAGCTCTGGGCAGTTGTAAGAAATTTCTAGATGTAAATACCAACCCCAATGCTCCATCGTCGGTAGCTTCTAATGTTTATCTAGCTCCAATGATACACTGGATGGTGACTGACGCTGCTTATGAGGGTCGTCACATTGGAAGATATACTCAAAACTGGGCTTTACCTGGAACTTCATTGAGTACTTGGGACAGGATGGGCTATGATGCAGCAAGTGATAATGGTGCTCAAACCTATAGGGATGTGTATTGGGTTTTGGGGCAAAACCTTATCGATATGATGGCTAAAGCTGAAGCTGAGCAGAGATGGGATATACTAGGTGTTGGCTACATTTTAAAAGGTTGGGGATGGCAAACATTAACTGGTATTCATGGCGAAATAACCATTAAAGAAGCATTTTTGCCTAATAAAACTACCTTCGCCTACGATACCCAGCAGTTTGCTTACGAAGAGAGCAGAAGATTGATTAACTTAGGTATTCAGTATTTGCAAAGAACAGATGGCTTTGTTAGTAGTACGAATATGGCGGTTGGTGATAAAGTGTATAATGGTGATAGAGCTAAGTGGATTAAGTATGCTTACGGTTTATTGGCAATTAACTTGAATCACTACAGTAATAAATCTACTTATGATCCTGTGGCTGTAATAGACGCGGTTGATAAATCTTTTGCTAGCAATGCTGATGATCTATTGTTAACTTATAGCAATACTGGTAATGACGATAGTAACTTTATGGGGCCTAGACGTCAAAATTTTCAAAACTATCGTCAATCTGAATTTATTGTGAGATTAATGAATGGAACTGAATTTGGTGGAGTTGTAGACCCAAGGATGTCAAGAATGTTAACGCCTAACCCAAGCGGTACTTATACTGGTGTGAATATTAATAGTACTTATAATGCAACAGCTTTAGCTGCGGTAACTTATCCTTTTAATATTTGGGGTTATAGAGCGAACATAAGTGGGGGTGCGTCTACCATGTACTTATTCCATGACAAATCGAGATACCCAGGTATGACTTACTCGCAGTTGCAATTCATCAAAGCTGAAGCTGCATATAAGAGAAGCGATAAAATTACAGCGTTAGATGCTTATAAAAAAGCAGTTTCTTCACATATAGATTTTGTAAACGCAAGAAATACAGATAACGTTCAATTGGCAACCCAGATCTCCGCTACAGAGAAAGCAGATTTCTTGGCTAAACCAGAAATTATCCCTACAGACCCAAATAACTTAACATTGGCGATGATTATGTCTCAAAAATACATTGCACAATGGGGATGGGGACATTATGAAACTTGGATGGATTTAAGAAGATATCATTATACTGATAAGGATCCCGTAGTTACAACAAAACAGGTTTTTATGGGCTTTGCTTTACCAACCTCTTTGTTTGGTGATAACAATGCTAAGACTGTACAGAGAATCAGACCTAGATATAATTCCGAGTATGTGTGGAATAGAGCCGAGTTAGATAAGATAGGTGGCTTAGCTACAGATTATCATACAGTGCCAATGTGGATTACTCAACCATAATATAGATAAGATTATGAAAAATAGATTAAGAGTTTTAATAATAGGTTTGATCTCACTTGCACTTTATTCGTGCGAGAAGAATGCAAATCAAATTATAGATACGAAAGAGTTTAATGGGCCTTTTTTAAGGGGATATAACTTTTCCCCTAGTGGACCAACTGTAAATGTATATGTAAATGACATCAAAGTAACAGCTATTGGATCCACGAATGGAAAAGAAGCTACAGCAGGAATTGCGGCCTATGGCGTATTTCCTACAACAAATAGTTACGTGAATCTAACATCAAAAGGAAATGTAACCGTAAAATCGGTTATTCCTTCAACTGCTACAACAAATCCGGGAGTGGTAACTTCTACTATAAACGGCGATTTGCAGGAAGGGAAATATTATTCTTTCTTTACTTGTGGGCTATACAACACTACAGACAAAACTACTTCTTCAGTTATTTTGGAAGATAAAATTCCTACATTAGACACCGCTGCTGCTTATTTAAGGTTTGTTAACTTGGTGCCAAATGCACCTAATGGTTATGATTTAGTAATTACAAATAGAGCTACTTCACAAGTAATCAATCTAAGTCCAACTCTTGCTTTTAAGGCCGCTAGTGATTTTGTTAAGGTTCCAGCTGGAATATATGACTTAAGAGCTTCTTCTGTAGGTGGTACGGTAATCAATAGAACCGAGCTTACTATCTCTAAAAGTTATGTTTACAGCTTAATTACCAGAGGTACGGCAGTTACTGCAAGTACGTTGGCTATAGATATGACCCGGAATAGGTAAATATTTGTTTTAAATTTATTCATAGCCCATCAACTTAGGTTGGTGGGCTTTTATTTTTTCTTAACTTTGCATCAAAACCTTTTCACCAATGGCAAATTTTACCCTTACACCTGAAACCTGGCAAAAAGTAAAAACTAAGTTTTTAAGAAAATACCGTGAATTAGCTGCGGTAGAAATTTCTTTTACGCCTGGACAGGAAGATCAATTGGTTCAACAATTGGCCAAGTTGGTAAACAGAGACAATGCTTATGTGGAGTTTACTATCCGCAAAGCCTTAGCAGATCCAGACGGAAACAGACTTTAGTCATCTCTATACCCTTATTTATTACTTTCCGCTAAAGTAACAGCCATGTGGTTTGAAAAATCATGATGGTTTTAGTAAATTTACTTTCTATAGTTTTTGTGATGTCTTGTTGTGAGATCGTAAATCGTAGCTATTTAAATTTTAGCTAAAATGAAGAAAGTAAAAATAGCGCTTTTTGGCGCAGTCATAGCCGTTACCACCCTAACCTTATCTTTCAAGGAAGATTTATTTTTAGTATCAAAAAATCTTGATGTATTTGCGTCGCTATACAAGGAAATCAATATCAATTATGTAGATGAAACTAATCCTGCAGATTTGATGAAGCATGGTATTGATGCGATGCTGGGCAGTTTAGATCCTTACACAGAATACGTTCCCGAATCAGAAATTGAAGATTACAAGCTGAAATACATCAGCACGCAGTACGGTGGAATAGGCGCAGGGACCGTTACTATTGCTGGAAAACTATTTGTAAACGAAATTAGCGAAGGGCACCCTTCACAAAAGAATGATATCCGACCAGGAGATCAGATTGTAAAAATCAACGGAGTAGAAATTGAAGGCAAAGAAAGATCGCAAATTAGCCAGTTGCTACGCGGTCCAAAAGGTACGCCAGTAAATTTGATGTTGTTGAGAGACGGAACGGTAATTAATAAAACCGTTGTTAGAGAAGAAATTAAACAACCTAATGTTTCCTATTCAGGGATGTTGGATGACCAAATTGGTTACATCCGTTTAGATAAATTTTTAGAAAACTCTGGTCAGGAAGTTAGGGATGCCTTAGAGCAAATCAATAAACAGAAGCCAAAAGGACTGATTTTAGATTTGAGAAATAACGGTGGAGGTATTTTACAGGAAGCGGTGAAAATAGTTAACCTATTTGTAGATAAAAATGTATTGGTGGTTACTCAAAAAGGAAGAAATCCTGAGAAAAGTATCACTTATAAAACTACCGCTAATGCTGTTGCACCAACCTTACCTATTGTGGTGCTCATTAATGGATCATCGGCTTCCGCATCAGAGATTGTTGCCGGTGCGATCCAGGACTTAGATAGGGGCATTGTGGTGGGGCAACGCAGTTATGGTAAGGGTTTGGTTCAGCAAACGTTTAACTTGCCTTACAACAGCTTGGTGAAAGTTACCGTGGCTAAGTATTATACGCCATCTGGGCGATGTATACAAGCCTTAGATTATACGCATAAAAAGCAAGATGGTTCTGCAGAGAAATTTGCTGATAGCACCTTAAAGGCTTTCGGTACCAAATCAGGAAGAACAGTCTATGACGGTGCCGGAGTTTTTCCAGACATCGAGATTGAGCCAAGTAAGTATAGCCCCGTTACCATTTCGCTGTTGACCAAGAATTTGTTTTTCGATTATGCGAATGCTTACAAAAAGACGAACAAAACAGTAGCTTCTGCTAAAGATTTCCAAATTAGTGATGCCAATTATACGCAATTCATTGCTTCGCTTGCAGATAAAGATTACAGTTATATATCAAGGTCAGAACGTTTGTTAAACGAATTAAAAAAGGAAGCAGAAAAAGAAAATAAAGCGGAAACCGTTAAAGCTGATTTAGAAGCCTTGAAAGCTAAAATGACCACGGCTAAGAAAAACGATTTGAACGCTCATAAAGCAGAAATTAAACGTGCGTTAGAGACACAGGTGATTAGTCGTTATTTTCACGAAAGGGGTAGGATAGAACAAGCGTTCCAGTACGATAAAGAGATAGCTAAGGCGAAATCATTGTTTGGTAACCAAAGCCAGATGTTGGCGATCTTAAAAGGGGATGGTGCCTATAAAAATATTGGTAGCCCAACGTTAAAAGTAAATGAAGTAGAGAACTAATAACGTCATTATTAATATAGTGTTAGTTCGGTTCAAGGATTATTTATAATTCTACCTAATTGTTATTGAAATAAATTTTTTAGCTCACCGCCGCTGGGCTCCTACTTTTTGACCGCAAAAAGTAGCAAAAACTCTCGGTTGCTTATTTTTCTTTCAAAGAAAGTGATTTGGCTTATTGCTGCTACCCGAAAACCGCTTAAGCGCTCTTGAACACAATTGAGACAATATATACTTGTGAAAAAATAAGAGACCGAAAATTAGCTGAACGGAGATTTGAGAGGCTATCGCTAGTAAAGACACTAGTTTTCTTATCCCGAATTCAAGTTAATTAATACTAATTGTCAAATTTAAAGGCATAAAAAATCCCCAAGGTTAGCCTTGAGGATCTTATAATATTTTAAGATAATCTTTTACTGATCTTATTGCTCTGCGTGTAGTCTCACCTTTAAACCTTCCATTGCTGGGCTTAACTGTATTTGGCAAGCTAATCTAGAGTTAGGAAGCAAATCAGGCAAGGTGTCTAGCATCGCATACTCATCGTCGCTCATTTCGTTTAGCTTCTCTTCGCCTTCCAAAACATCTACACAACAAGTAGCGCATAAAGCCATGCCGCCACAAGTAGCTAGAACATCGTACTCGCTCGCTTTCAGAAATTCCATTAAACTAAGCCCCATATCCGTTGGTGCTACGTGGTCTAAGGCATTTCCTTCTCTATCTTCTATAACAATATTAATATCGCTCATAATTATGTTTTTCGCTTTATTAAAACTCGCTTACGCCATTAACGGTAGTGTATTTCATTGTATATTTTACACCGGGGTTCATGTACTGGTAGGCACTGTGGCTCATTAATGAAGCTTCGTGGAAACCACATAAAATCAGTTTTAACTTATTGGTGTAAGTATTGATATCGCCAATAGCATATACTCCCGGTACATTGGTAGAATAATCATCTACATTTACCTCGATAGCACTTTTACTAATGTTTAATCCCCACTGCTCAATTGGGCCTAATTTAGGACTTAAACCGAACAAAGGAATTAAATGATCTGCCGCAACAGAAATAGTTTCCATGGTTTTGTTATGGATAATATCAACCGTTTCTAATTTGCCCTCGCCATGTACGGCATTAAGGTTACTATTTAAAATTAAGTTGATTTTTCCTTTTTCAGCTAATTCCATCACTTTAGCAACAGAATCTGGAGCTCCTCTAAAAGCTTCGCTACGGTGTACCAAAGTTAATTCGCTACAAACATCAGCTAAGAAGATAGTCCAATCTAAGGCAGAGTCACCACCACCAGCAATTACCATTTTTTGGTCACGGTATTTCTCTGGGTCTAAAATCATGTAGTTTACACCACGACCGTTTTCAAATTTCTCTAGGCCGGCAACCACAGGCTTACGAGGTTCGAAACAGCCCAATCCGCCAGCAATTACTACAACTTTGGCTTCAATCACTGTTCCCATATTGGTGGTCAACACAAAATCTGCTTCGCCTCTTTTCTCTAAACCTTCAATTCTTTCGCCCAAAGTAAAACCCGGGTGAAAAGGTTTTCCCTGCTCCATCAAGTTATCAACCAGCTCTTGAGCTAGTACCGAAGGGAATCCTGGGATATCGTAGATAGGCTTTTTAGGATATATTTCTGATAGCTGACCGCCTACCTGTGGCAAATAATCAATTAAATGACAACGCATTTTTAACAAACCCGCTTCAAAAATTGCAAACAAACCAACTGGCCCAGCGCCTATAATAGCTATATCAGTAGAAATCATAATGAATAAAATTTCTGCAAAAGTACAAAATTAAGTTTTAAAAAAAGTAAGCTATTTAGATGAATTCTAGATAGAAAGTCAAAAATTCTAGTAAATCTATAGAATTAGCGTTTTTGTAATGGTTTTAAGGTGCCTGAGAGACTGATATTTAATTTTTTATTTTAGGACATAAGCTTAGTATTAGAAGAATGTGCTATAGCTAATATGACTAAAAACATATATTTCTTGTAGCTTTTCTTTGCTTTTGTTAGTATTGTTGATGCCTGAATTAGAATATCTACTCGTATTTATGTTTTTTTTCGCTGTATGGGCCATTTGTTTCCTCGTCTGCGGACAATCGTGGCAGTTAATTGCGGCATTTATTCCTTTTTCGATAGGAACATACATTTATTATGGAGGTAATATGGGAGTCGATTTACTTTTGCTGATTCCCGTTTTGGCATTGGCCGTGGTTGATATCCACATTGTTTTAAGTAAACCAAAGTTTAAGGGGGTAGCTTGGTATATCAATTATCTACTGATCATACCATTGTTAGTTGCCTATGTTTATTATGCTGGGGAATTTGCGAAATCTGATACTTGGATTGGTATAGCATTTACCCACCTTTCAATGTGCTTAATTATCGTTTACGCTGGTAAATTCTGGTTTTCCGACGTGCTGCTTCTACTAATTAATCGCTTATGGATAAAAGAAAGGAACTCGCTACAAACTCGGATAAACAATGTCTATATCAAAGGTACTGGCAAATCAAGATCTTATTACGCTTCCATTTATCAACTGGGAGATACAGAAATCTCGGGTTTCTTTTATCAGTATGTACGTTTTAAGAAGATAGGTTCGCAAGATAAAGTTGAATTGGTGCTTAAAAAAGGATGGCTGGGCACTGAATTTATCTCGGGTTTCCCAAAAATTTTGGAGAGAAAGCTATAACGTTTTAAAGATTGATATCGCCGCTTTGGTCGCTAATCCGTTAATCACTATCATTTAAGCTTTTTGCTTACCTTTGGCTCATATGACCGAGAACATATATTTCGCTTCAGATTTTCATTTAGGCTCACCGAACCATACCGAAAGTAGACGGCGTGAAGATCGTATTGTAAGCTGGTTAAATTTTATCACACCTACTTGCAGCGAACTGTTTTTAATGGGCGACGTATTCGATTTTTGGTTCGAATATAAATATGTGGTGCCAAAGGGATTTGTAAGATTGCAGGGGAAATTGGCAGAAATGTCGGATAAGGGGATCAAAATCTATTTTTTTAAAGGTAACCACGACATGTGGGTAAAAGATTACTTTATCAAAGAGATGGGTATGCAGATCGTAAGCGACGAGCTGATTATTGAGCGTGGCGGTAAAAAGTTTTATTTGCACCATGGTGATGGATTGGGGCCTGGCGATAAAAAATATAAGTTTCTAAGGAAGATTTTCAGAAATCCGATTTGCCAGTGGCTGTTTGGTATCGTACCCCCACGTATTGGCATGGGCATTGCCGCTAGCTGGTCGGCACATAGCAGGGCGGCAAGTAAAACCGAAGAGGTTTTCTTGGGCGAGGATAAAGAATGGCTGGCCATTTATGCAAAAGAGCAACTGCAAAAACAGCATTTCGATTATTTTGTGTTTGGACACAGGCATTTGCCAATAGAAATGAAGCTGAATGACCGAAGTACTTACATAAATACTGGCGAATGGCTAAACTATAATTCATACGCTGTGTTTGATGGGCAGGAGTTGAGGTTGGAATATTTTGAGAAAGACAAGTAGTGTATGAAGTATTATCGTCATTTCGACTGTAGGGAGAAATCTAGCAAGATGTCTAATTCTTTACGCTTTAGGATTGCTTTATTCTTCGCAATGACGATCCCGTCCAGTTTTATTGTTTTATTGTTTACTTGTTTCGCCGCAAATGCGCAATTGAAACAAGTTGCCCAAATAGATACCACTGCCAAATCTGTCTATGTAGATAACCTAGATCACATTTACCTCCTTTCGGATAGAGATGAACTGTTGAAATATGATGCCAAAGGCACTTTGAAGTGGCGTTATAGCAACAATCGTTTCGGTAAATTGCACAGTGTGGATGTTTCGGATCCCCTACGTACAGTGCTTTTCTACGCAGATTTTCAACAGGTAGTAGTATTGAACAATAACCTCAACGAAATTACCAGCTACTCCTTTGCAAAGGATGGAAATTTATTGGTTTCTACGGTGGCATCTGGCAATAATAACAGCTTGTGGATTTTCGACAGAGCTGCCAATGCACTGATTAAATTGAGCAGTAATTTTACAGAGGATGTGCGTTCGGCTAACCTTTTTCAGCTTTTTGATGAAGTAGTTGATGCCAAGAAAATGGCAGCTTCTGACCAATACGTTTTTTTACAGCGAAAGAATGAAGGCATATTGCAATTTGATAGGTTTGGTGGTTACGTTCGGGAGTTGCCTATTGATAGCCTTTCTGATTTTAATATCACCAGTAATGTCATCGCTTACTTTAAGGGCAACGACCTGATCAAATATCATCCTACCACTTTTGAGAGTTCTAAACAGCAGTTGCCTGTATCTCTTCCAATTAAGCAGGTAGCGGTAGGCAATAAATTAATTGCGGTGTTAACTGAAAAAGCCGTATTTTTGCTGTCCGATAATTAAAGCGCTTGTTTATTGCATTGTTTTTAGTGTAATAAACCCGATTGAAGCGGTTGTACTTTTTTGTCGCAGATGCTTCGACAGGCTCAGCATGACACCAACAAAAAAGACAAGAGTGTAAAGCGGGGCTTGCTTTAATTGGAGTAATAATATTGATTTTCTTATAAAAATATGTTAGATAAATTAGAAGCTATTAAGTTGCGTTGGGAAGATGTAGAAGAGCAGTTGAGTAATCCGGATGTGATACAGGATATGAAGCGTTTTGCTGCATTGAACAAGGAATATAAAGACTTGACCAAGATTGTGGAGGAGTACAAAGTGTACAAGAACGTAATGAGCAATATTGAGGCAAATAAAGATATTTTGAACAATGAGAAGGATCCGGAGATGAGGGAAATGGCGAAGGAGGAGCAGGATTTATTGTTGGTGCAGCAAGAGGAATTGGAAGAGCGCATTAGGTTGATGTTGATTCCAAAAGATCCTGAAGATGCGAAAAATGCAGTATTTGAAATTCGTGGAGGTACGGGTGGTGATGAGGCAGCACTTTTTGCTGGCGATTTGTACCGTATGTATACCCGTTATTTCGAAAGCAGAGGCTGGAAAGTAGAAACTGTTGATGTAACTGAAGGTACTGCTGGTGGTTATAAAGAGGTGATCTTGAAAGTTTCTGGTGATGATGTTTATGGCACCTTGAAGTACGAAAGTGGGGTACACCGTGTACAGCGTGTCCCAGATACGGAAACTCAGGGTAGGGTACATACATCGGCGGCTTCGGTAGCGGTGTTGCCAGAGGCGGAAGAAATTGACTTTTACTTGAACCCAGCGGATATTGAACTGCAAACATCGCGTTCTGGTGGTGCTGGTGGACAGAACGTAAATAAGGTAGAAACTAAAGTGCAGTTAACACACAAACCGTCGGGATTGGTAGTGGTTTGTCAGCAAGAGCGTTCGCAATTGGGTAACCGTATTATTGCCATGGAGATGTTGAGGAGTAAGCTTTATGATATCGAAGTGCAAAAGAAAAACGGAGATATTGCGGCTAAACGTAAAACAATGGTGTCAACAGGTGATAGGTCTGCGAAGATCAGAACTTACAATTATCCGCAGGGTCGTGTAACGGATCACCGTATTGGTTTAACCTTATATAACTTGCCTTCAGTAATTGACGGTGATATTCAAGAGTTGGTAGAGAAGCTACAATTTGCTGAAAATGCAGAAAAAATGAAAGAAGGAGCAATTAATTAATCCTGTTCTTTCATTAAATTTATACAAGACCCCGACACAACTGTTGGGGTTTTTTGTTTTTTAACGTTGTTTTTGAAAAATAATTAATTGTAAATGAGGTGTTTTTGTGTGGTGTTAAATTATTTTTAAATTATTGTTGAATAAATGAAATATTCGCTCTATATTTGCATCACCAAAACGGAAAACGATTGTTTAACGTTAGCGAACGGTTCGGTAGTTCAGCTGGTTAGAATGCCGCCCTGTCACGGCGGAGGTCGCGGGTTCGAGTCCCGTCCGGACCGCAAAAAATCCTCAATCTGATAAAGATTGGGGATTTTTGCTTTTATAATGTTTTGCTGCTATTAGCTCAGAAGATCGAAACTAACCACAAAGGCACAAAGACCACAAAGTTTTGGTCTATTATAAAAGCAAGCATTTACTTTGGGAAATGCCCGCTTTCTGTTTATAGTAGCAGATCTTTTTCCTAGTTTCTACCCTGTGTTCCTGCATTTCTACATGGTTAACCAAGCTTTAAGTTTGCGAAACATTGTTAATAAACAGTACTCTTCATTTGGTAAAATGGGTATTCGTCTTGATGACCTATTGAAATTGACGTGTAAATTGGGATAATTTTTAATTTTTACTTTGTTGTAAAACATTGTTTTACAGTTTTTTAAATGGTTGTGTTTCAGGCCTAGCTTTGAAACATGGAATCAGCAAAATACATCATCTGTAGAGCTTGTGCATTACCGAAGGACGCACAACTATCAATCTATTGGGAACAGTTAAAAGCATTAATCGCAAGTGCTTCTCCAAGCTTATTTGAACAGATTGCCAATACAGATCATTCAGCACTTGACCAGCTCGATAAACGTACGAGGATCAGTATTGAACGCTACTTTAATCGAACTAGGTTCCGTCCCGTTCCGTATGGAAAGTTCTCGACAGTGGGATTGCTGCGGAACGAAGAAAATAAAAATGATGAACCTGTGCTCCATACTCAAATGGAACTGCTCAACTTTAGAGATTGGACGGAGATCAAAAAACTGGCAACGGCTGCAATTACTTGGACAGATGAGTTGATGTGGCGTACACAGGCTACACTCTATACTCATGAGGGTACACATTACTTTTTCCAATCTACCGAAGGCCAAACGGAGCTGTTTTCCTTAAATGGATTTGAAGAACTAGACCGATTACTTAGCTTTTGCAGCTTATCAAGGTCGACAGCAGAAATTAAAGATTTGGTGGGAAATGATTGGGATTTTTTCAGGGATATGATGTCCCAACTTTTGGAGCTTCAGGTATTAGTGCATAGCCATTTGCCTAATATTACTGGAGCAGATTATTTTCAACGTATTGGCTTAGCAACTTTTGGAGAGCAATTAAATGACTATTCGATTTATATCAGACATGCAGCTAAAGGTTTTTGTAATATAGGCTTGGAGCAGGAACTTGAACGTTATGTAGCTTTTGCAAATGAACATCTGCCGAGCCCAACTTTGAATGATCTAGCTGAATTTAAGCTACAGTTCACGAAGCGTTATGAGAACCAATGGCAACCTTTAGCACGGGTGTTAGATCCAGAAAAGGGCTTGGGCTATGCAGGGCTTTCTAATTCGGGTAATGATGATCTCGTCACACTGTTGCCGAAACAAGAGCTTATGCCACAATATCTGTTGCTGGATGATCTTTCGATGTTCTTGCTGAATGGGATGCTTGGTGGCAAAGCCGTAAATCTCGAAAATTTTACCGGTAAAAATATAGATCGTGTAGCACTGCCCAACACACTTAATGTATTGCTACAGCCAGCTAAAGATGGAGTATGGGCCGTAGAGCATATTGGCGGACCAAGTGCAACTAACTTACTGGGAAGGTTTGCTAAAGATACGCATATCGCCAATTTTACTGGAGAATTGGTCGATTTAGAGCAAAAAGCTAATGCTGAAGTAAAATTCTTTGACATTGCCTATCAAACAGACCAACGGACGGATAATATCAACCGTCGGCCACAACTCTATGAATTAGAACTAACTCTCGGTGGTTGGTCAACTCATCCCAAGCAGTTACAGTTGGCAGATTTATTTATTAACGTAATTGGAGATGAACTGGTGTTGTATAGCAATCGCTATCAATGTCGTGTGGTGCCTAGAATGGCTTCGGCATACAATATTCTTCGCTCTAGTCATCCTTTGCTACGCTTACTTGCCGATTTACAGTATCAGGGTATGCAACATCAGTTCTTGCCAGATTTAGAGCAGCGTTTTCCTAATATGGATTATTATCCTCCCTTAAAGTTTGGTAAGCTTTTATTGCAGCCTGCGAAATGGAAAGTACCTTCTTCAGCAAAAGTTGCTAAAACCGAATTAGACAAATGGCTGGATGAAAAGGTGTGCAATAGGTTTATTCGTATTGGGCGCTCAGATCAGTACCTATGTTTAGATTTAGAACTCGACATGGATCGAGAATTATTATGGGATAGCTTACAGCGAGATGCAGGACTACAGTATATCTCTGATTGGCCTTCGGGAGGTGAGCAGGGGATGTTGGATACCGAAGGAAATCGCTTCAGCTATCAGTTGCATTGGGCATTAACCCATCAAAAGCAAGTTTATGCACCAGTAACTGTTTTCAACAAGCCGCCACATCAGAAAAACTGGTCTGTGGGAAGCGACTGGTTTTTTATGTCTCTATATGCTTCGCCCGAAAATCAAACCCATATACTCAAGGAGTTAATTGCCCCGCTATTATTGAAGCATGAAAATGTGGTGCAAAACTGGTTCTATATTCTTTACAGTGATCCAGATAAGCATATCCGCTTGCGTATAAAATGGCATGCAGATGCCAGTGCTAAGATAAAATGGCAAGTACTGAATGAAATAGGTGGATGGCTTGGTAGCTACGGAATTAGAAATACGGTGATGAAGCCTTACGAGCCGGAGTGGCAGCGCTATGGTACAGCTACCATGATGGCAACCGAGCATTTCTTCGAATTGGACAGCGTACAGGCCACAGCAGTTATGGATATGGATGAAGAAGAGCGATTGAAGGTTTGCTATGGCTGGATTTGGGGGATGATAGGACATGTATTGAAGGATCATCTCAAACAAAAGTTATTCTTGGAAAAGATGGCCTCGATGTTTGCTCATGAAATGGGATGGAGTAAAGTGGAGTTTAAAATCCTCAATCAGTATTGGCGAAACATGGAGATTCCTGCTATTGATGCTTTTCCTAAAGCCAATATGTTGCAAGTATGGGAAGAAATTTGCCTCATTACGTCTGCTGAAGATCAGGAACAACGTTTAGCAGATTTTATCCATATGCATGTAAACAGGAGATTTCCAACCCACGCTAGAGTTAGGGAAGCGCAATTGTATCAGTATTTACTGCTGCATTTGAAACGGGTTTCAAAACGAGCTGAATTGGCACTCGTAGCTGTACGCTAAAACCTCCGTTGTCATCTGGGCCGTAAGCAAATGAGTGTGAATCTCCGTAGGCGTTATAAAGCCTTGTCGCCAAGTTTTGTAGGCCAGTTTTAGTAGATATGGCCGGTTTGTGATCGCTGATTTTGTTCCAAGTGGAAATCTGTAGCTGGTCATCTTCCAGCATTAACTGCATCTGGGCATCGGCTTGGCTGAGGTCGCCGTGTTTGAAACAATTTTCGGCCAAAGTGAGTAACACAAGGGGAACAAATTGTAAGTTGCACACTGCTAGTTCATAATCCAGTAGCAGTGTGCCCTCGTTTTTCTTTAGGGAGTATAGGTAGATGATATCTTCTACTTGCTCCAGCTCTTCGCCTAACTTTACCTTGTCATCCACGTGCTCAACATCAAAAGCAAACCTCATGACGTTAGCTAGCCTAGTTACGGCCTCACTAATCTGCGGTGCCGATTTCAATGATTGAAAATGGATATAGTTGAGAATGTTGAATAAAAAATGCGGGTTGATTTGTGCCTTTAAAAAGGCATTCTGCATCATGTCCAGCTCTCTTTGGGTTTGTTGTTGCTTGATGATAGCTTTTAACTGCTGTGTTTCGAGCTCTTGAGCATGCTTGCGCTGTGCAATGAAGCTATATAGGTAATAATATCCAGTAGAAAAACCCATGAAGAAAAGCCCTCTATAACCATTGCGTAGAAAGCTTGGCCAAGTCATGCCATATAGGGGTTTGATTGGTTTTTGGAGAAGATGCGTTAGGAAAATCTCTCCTAGCCAATGCGCAAGAATGTAGATGAGTAAGAAAATGATGCAGAACAACGGTATCCATAGCCACTGCAATTTCTTCTTTCCAATCCATGGTAATACTTTGTTAGATTGAAAGTAAAACAGAGCGATGGTGATGGCATAATGAACAACATAGTTGATAACTGGAGCACTCATCTCGTACAATATGTTGGTGATGATGGTTTCCCAACTGATGAACAGTGACCATACCAGGGCATGGAGCCTAAAACTTTTTTTAGCTATCATTTTTAACATTCCACATCGGTAAATAGGGATTTCAAATAACAGATTTTTCTTTGGATGCTACAAGAGCTAATTTCAAATAATAAGCCGTAAGCATTATGGAAAAAACAAGAGTAAAATTGGAAATTAAAAAAGTGGGTACTTTTAAGAAGGCCCACGTTAAAGTTGCTGCTCTCGACACAGGCGATCCCACGTCTACATTAACCTCTACAAAGACAACTATTGGTGACTTTAATTTTGGTCACCTTCGTCATCTTTAACAACATGGATGGGAAAGTTACTAACGTTTCTTTCCCATTTTTATGACTCTCTCGTCCAAGAATGACTGGAAGGTTGGTCGGTACATTTCGCCTACAGTAATCTTGGCTCCACTGGCCATTACCAAAGTATTACCTTCAACATATTCTATAAAGTGTTTATTGATGATAAAGCTTCTTTGCACTTGGATGAAATCTGGTTGCCCATTTAGTTTTTTAGCCAGCTCGCTCAAGGTCATGTAGGTAATCACTTGACGATCTAATGCCTGGAGCTCCACATAATTGTTCTTGCTTTCAATGACGACAAGCTCTTTTAGTTTTACTTTGATGAGCTTAGAGCCCTGTTTGGCCTTAACGAAAATAAAATCCTCTTCGCTTCCCATTTCCATCGCGTTTTTTTCTGTTTCTAGCTCTTCTGGAAAAAGGCGGTGTAATGTAGCCAACATTTTGGCAAGTGAAAATGGCTTTAACAAATAGGCATCAGCATGGCTTTCAAAAGCATCAAATGCATATTTGGTATGCGCAGTGGTAAACACCAATTTACCCACTTGGCCACGGATAGAATTAGCCAGCTCAATACCATTCACTTTTGGCATATCTACATCCAATAATAATAAATTAACCTTGTTTTTAAGCAGAAAAGCCATCGCATCTACAGGGTTAGTAAAGGTGGCTTTCACTTCCATACCAGGAAAACTTTCCATGTAAGATACAAGGCCTGCTACCGCATTGGGGTCATCATCTACAATTACACAAGTCATATTCACAAGAATTACATTTACGGTTTAAGCACTGTTGAAATTAGGTATTACGTCGGTTTCTAGCGTAGATGCTTGGTAAATATAAGCACAAATTGGGTTTTATGGTCTTTATTGATAATGAATGTATGATTTGTCCCCTTATACCAGCTTTAAATGAGTCCCTTTTTAAAAAAGCTCCTAATTTAATAGTGTAGATTTTAGCGCTGATAAAAAAAGAGGCTAATCATTTAAATAGTAAATTGTCGAGTTTGTGCAACCGATAGCATTAGGCGTTGATTAACGCAATCGTTCCCGTGAACGATTGCATAGATTTTTATGGCATGATGATACTCAAGGAAGGAGTAAAGCTATTAATATTGATTTAACCAAATATTATCAGACCCCTCATTCGGGATAGTTCATGTGAAAAGCAGAGCGGTCGAATAGTGTTTATTTTAAACCTCGACTTGTATGAACTTTTTGTACCGCATCAGCTTTGCGTTATTTTTCGCAGTATTTATTGTTTTTCCTTCTAATGCACAACAACTTGCATTTCCAACTGCACAAGGGTTTGGGAAATTTGCAACTGGTGGTAGAGGTGGAAAAGTATATACCGTTACTAATTTAAATGATGCTGGCGCAGGAAGTTTTAGAGAGGCTTTTAACGCTTATCCCGGTGAACCGTTAACCATTGTTTTCGCTGTAGGTGGAACAATAGAACTACAATCTCAAATCAAAGTAAACAGATCGAACTTTACCATCGCTGGTCAAACGGCTCCAGGTGATGGAATTTGTTTAAAGGGCCACTCTTTTATCATCAACGGGGCTAGAGCGGCCAATCTAGGCGGAAACCACGGTAATATCATTATAAGGTATTTACGTTCTAGACCGGGTAGTACACTTCCTACTGGCGTTTACGGATTTGATTTGGAGAACTGCCATAATGTAATTGTAGATCATTGTTCGTTTAGCTGGGCAAACGAAGAATGTGCCGCTATGTACGATATGGAGAACGTAACTGTGCAATACAGCATGGTTAGTGAAGGTCTATTTAATGCAGGGCATGCCAAAGGAAATAGAGGTTATGGTGGTGTTTGGGGCGGGCAATACGTTTCCTATCATCATAATTTATTTGCACACTTAAATGCTCGTTCGACTAGGTTTAACGGTGCAAGGGCTCATGACGTAAATGCATTGGTTGATTACCGTAACAACGTAATTTATAACGCTGGAACAAGAAATGCAGCTGCAGGTGGCGCAGTGAATATCGAAAACTCATTCTCTCGTATCAACTTGGTCAATAATTATTATAAACCAGGACCTGCAACGCCATCAGATTACCTTTTTATAGAAGCGGATTATGAAGCAGCTGAAGCAAAAGGGGTGGGCGAATTCCATGTGAGCGGTAATGTGATGCATGGAAATTCAGCCAAGACGAATGATAATTGGAGTGCAGTAAGTTTGACGAAAATTCCCGCTAATTTACAGGCAGATGCACAATCATCAGTGCCTTTTGTAGTGGCACAGTCCATTATGACGCAAAGTGCTGACGATGCCTATTTAGACGTACTGAAAAATGCTGGTGCAAACTTGCCTGTTAGAGATGCTGTAGATAGAAGGGTAGTTAGTGAGACATCTACCGGTACAGCTAGTACAGTAGGTATTACTTCTGGTAAAAGAGGCATTATAGATTTGCCTAATGAAGTGGGAGGATGGCCGGCCTATAATTCGGGAACTGCTTTAGTTGATACTGATGGCGACGGTATGCCAGATACTTGGGAGCAAAACAATGGTTTGAATGCTAATGACGCAGCAGATGGAAATACGGTAAATGATCAAGGATATACGATGTTAGAGGTTTACCTCAATGGCATTTCAGCCTCTGTTGCTAGTACTTATGAACTGATGGGTTTTGCTGCAACTTTAAACTCGGGCAGTACTACTACGGCAACTTTAAATTGGGTAATAAATAACGATGTTGACCTACAGAATTTCATCATAGAGCGTAGTGCAGATGGACAAAATTTCAATACAATTACTACTGTAAACAGTCAAAAAGGTGCTGGCTTAAACAATTATACTTATACAGATAATAATCCTTTGGCTTTTACTTCTTACTACAGGTTGAAATTAGTGGCAACAAATAACCAAGTTAACTATAGTGACAACAAAATAATTAGTAATCCAATTGCACAAGCCTATTGGATGGAACCATTTACGAATACAACGGTAACTAGTATTGCCAAACCTGCTACGATAGAAAACTCTATACAGGATAATGGCACTTGGATTTTATATGGGGCACAAAGAGAAGAAAAGAGCGTAAGTGATGTAGATGCGAATAATCAATGGACAAATGGGGTATCAAATCCTAGTTTAAAAATTTTGAATAGGAATGCAGGTACTACAACTGATTACACGTTAACAGAAGATCCTTATGTGATTACACCAATTTTTAACCAGGGGATATCGAAAATTACTTTTTACGAAAACCAGCGAGCTAGCATCAATGCCAATAGCATTAAAATTTATACGTCTACCAATGGTGGGCAAACTTGGAGTACCACTGCTATTTCCAGTGCGGCCAAATCTTTAAAGTTTGATTTAATTACAGTGCCAATTGAAGGTGCAAATATCAACAGGTTAAAGATTACCAAGCCTGCTGGTGTTACGATGAATATTGATAACCTCACTATTTATGCTCCAGTTGGTACCACGCTTCCGCTTGATTTTGTTTCTTTTAGCGCTACGCTCAAGAAATCCTTAAATCATAAAACTGTTTTACTTTGGAAGACTGCTAATGAGGTTAATACTGCCTATTTCGAGATATTACGAAGCATTAACGGTAAAGATTTTTCAAGAATAGGTGGTTTATCTGCAGTCAATCAACCAGGTACTCACATTTATGAGTTTGAAGATGAGAAATTATTGACTGGGGTAAGTTACTATCGTATAAAACAAGTTGATTTGGACGGAAAATATACTTACAGTGAGATCAGGTCTGTGAACAATCGTTTAGAAGGCCAGCTTAATTTTTATCCAAATCCAGTTACAAAAGAGCTTACTTTAAATCATCCAGCGGCAGGTGTTGGAACTTCCTTAAACCTTTATGATATTTCCGGACGCTTGGTTGCCACCAAAACTGTAGCAGCGGACTTAACCCAGTCAAAAGTGTCGCTACAACATCTTCCTCAAGGAATTTATCTTTTAAAGTACAAAACTACAACTGAAGTGATCTCCCTAAAGGTGATTAAGCAGTAAGAATAACCTAACCAAATCATCAACTAAAAACCACTAAGCGTATGAACAAAAACTTTACTCTATTTATTTGCGCCCTGCTGTTTTTTGTACAGCAAAGCTGGGCACAAGAGAAACTGCTTTACTCTACGGAGTTTAATGCGGCAAGCAGTAATGCACAAAGCAATTGGGCTGCGGTAGCAGCCACCTCATCAGAACAAACAGTAACTAAAACCACCGATTTTTCTGCTGAAAGTTTAACTTTTAAATTTTTTCAGATAGCTGTTAGTCCTACTGCTGTAGATGCGGCTAGGTTTAAATATGCACCTGCGGCTGCTGATGCAGGTGGTGTGCAGGTAACTGCTGGCTGGGCGCAGGCTCAGAAAAATTTGGGTTCTTATATAGAACTATCCGCCTTAAATTCAATTACCAAGGTTGTTTTTACCCATGGTGCAACGGGAGGTAGCAGGGGCTACAAACTTTGGAAAAAAGTTGGTAGTGGTGCATGGACAGAAGTTTCTACTTCATTTGCTGTTCCTAGTTCGGGGCAACAGGTTACGGTTAATATCAACGAAACCAACGTAGCACTAAAGTTTACTAACTTAAACGACCCGCAAAATGCTTATCTGTTTGATTTGAAAATTTATGGAAATTATACTTCTACAGTTACCCAATATCCTTTAACTACAACGTTAAGCAATGCCGCTGCTGGAACTATTGCTCGTTCGCCAAATGCTACAGATTATGATGCAGGTACCGATGTAAGCCTAACCGCCACCTCAAATTTCGGCTATCGTTTCGTGAAATGGGTGGATGCTGCCAACGGCGATGCTGATTTATCGACAGCAAACCCTTATACGGTAACCATGAATGCTTCAAAATCCGTTAAAGCAGTTTATGAAGCCAAAAATACCTACACTTTTACGGTAACTAAAGAAGGTTCTACTTGGGGCGAAGTGAAGTTGACACCAGAGCCGACCAATGGAAAATATGAAGAAGGCACTGAAGTTACCATGGATATCATCTCTAACCCTGTAACTACCTTTAGCAGATGGGAAGATAATACCACAGCTGCACAACGAACCATTTTAGTAAACGGAAACAAAGCCTTTACCGCAACTTTCGATGAAATTCCTTTTATTGTTGGATGGAACTTTAAGGACCAGAATATTAAGACTGCTAAAATTGGAGATTATTATGCTGAAAGTTCCAATACGGGTACCATTTCTGTTTTTGAACCAAGTGGTACAGCAGTGAACTGGCTGTCTAATGCAGGAACTTTTTCTCCAAGCTATCCTAACATCAGGTTTTGGACCGCAGGAGCAGATTTTGCGACTAAACGTCGTTATCTGCAAGCACAAATTTCTACTACAGGTTATAAAAATATCCAAGTCAGATCTTTAGTGAGCGCAAACTATCAGGCCTACAAAGTGATGACTTTGCAATACTCTACCGATGGAACAAGCTTCACAGAAGCGGGTCGAGTGGATATCACAGAGGTGTACAATAGTGCTTGGAAAGATTTTAGTGTTACGCTTCCAGTAGGAGCTGAAAACCAAACCCGTATTTACTTGCGTTGGGTAGCCGACGCAACGAGTGGCTTGCTAGGCACAAGTACTGATAACGATGGTAGTGCATTCACTAATATCTACGTTTATGCAGATAAGGAAGTGGTGAATGATACTGCTGCGCCTCTACTGGTTTCTACCACACCTGCAAATGCATCTAGTACCGCAACCATTAATGGCTCTGTAGTGCTTACCTTTAATGAACGTGTAAAACTTGGAACTGGTAGTATCACCTTAGGTTCAAAAACTTTAGCAGGTACTTTTGGTTCAAAAACGGTAACTTTTCCTTACGAGAAATTAAGTTATAACACTAGTTATACTGTTACTGTTCCGAATGGTGCATTAACAGATATGTCGGGCAATGCTTATGCGGGGACTAGTTTTACCTTCACCACCGCTAACAGAGCGGAACCAACTAAAAAACTTTACGATGCCATTGTGGCAAAAGATGGCTCTGGAAATTATACTTCGGTAATTGATGCCATTGCAGCAGCGCCTGCAAGCCGTACCATACCGTGGATAATTTTTGTGAAAAATGGAACTTACACAGGCCATCATGATATTCCTGCAAACAAACCGTTTATTCACTTAATTGGCCAAAATCGTAATGGAGTGATCATTACCGACAATCGCTTATCTGGTGATGATGAAAAAGGAACAATGGTTTATCATGTGAGTTTAGGAGCAACGATGGTGGTTAATTCGCCAAACGTGTATTTCGAGAACATCACTTTCGAAAATTCTATAGGATATAATGACTTAACTGGTCCGCAGGCATTGGCTTTATACACGATTGCTGATAAATTTGCCATGAATAACTGCTACCTGAGATCTTATCAAGATACTTATTTAACAAGCTATAACAGCCTATCAGCCAGACATTATGTTCGCAAGTCGAAAATTGAAGGAGCAGTTGATTTTGTTTATGGCGCTGGAGATGTTTTTTTTGAAAGTGATACACTTGCCATCAATAGATCTACTGGCGGATATATTGTAGCACCAAGCCATCAATCGGGTACGGCTTACGGTTATGTGTTTAGTAATAACGTAATTACCAGAGCGAACAAGGTATCAAATACAGGCACTAACCCTGCCACCAATGTAGATGGTAATAGCATCAATGTCACTACCTATCTTGGTCGCCCTTGGCAAAATGCAGCTAAAACGGTGTTCATTAATACAAAGCTTGCTGCAAACCTTAGTGTTTACCCAGAGGGATGGGCAGCATGGAATAATGCACCAGCCATATTTGCAGATTATGGAACGGTAAACAGTAACGGACAAGCAGTAGATATTTCACAGCGTAGGTCTTCATACCCTGTTGGAGGAAATAATATTGCAGCACAAAGTAGCCTAACCGATAATGAGGCTGCGAACTATACCTACGAAAATGTGATTTTGCGTAGTGGCGATTCTTGGGATCCGCGTTTGATTGCCGAAGCGCCAGAACAGCCTGGTAATCTAAGTGTAAATAGCAGTTTTAAATTAACTTGGGATGCGGTAAGTTACACTCGTTTGTATGTAATAACTCGTAACAACGCAGTTATTGGCTTTAGCTTAACTAACGAATATACCGATGCTACGGCAACTGCTGGCACTAATTACATTTACAAAGTGCAAGCGGCAAGCGAGTACGGTGCATTGAGTACAGCTGCTGAATTAAATCAGGTGTTGCCAATTACAGGTTTAACTTTTAATGCTAAAAAGGTTGGAAATACTGCGGCGTTAAATTGGAGCACCTTATCTGAAAAGAATACTTCACATTTTGATATTGAAAGAAGTAGCGATGGAAAAGCATTTGAGAGAATTGGAAAAAGAGATGCAGTTGGAGAAAGTAGTTCTTTAAAAAGCTATCAGTTTGCCGATGTTAATCCATTAAGTGGTTATAACTATTACCGCGTTAAAGCGGTAGATAAAGATGGACAATTTAGTGAAAGTACTGTTTTATCTTTAAAATTCGATTTACAAAGTACAGCATTCAACATCTATCCAAACCCAACAGCGAATCATGAGTTTAGCATCGATTTACTTTTAGCAAAAGCTGATGAGGTAACGGTAAAAATCATTTCGTTAGATGGACGTGTTTTACAAACCGAAACTGGAAACTGGTTGCAAGGTAAGTCTGCCAAAAAGATAACGCTTAACAGCAACATTCCATCTGGCATTTATCTAGTTAATATCAGCGGAAATGGCTTAAATGAAGTTTCAAAAATAGTGGTGAAATAAGATGGTAATTAGGTTTTGTAGAGTAATTGGACTTTGTTTACTTGCAGGCTTGCTGGTTTTTTGTAAAAAGAAATCGGTTAAAGAAGATGTAGGAATTGATCCAAAAGATAAACCAGTATTGCTGACTGAACAAGCTTTGGCTTTTCCTGGAGCCGAAGGTTTTGGCAAAGATGTTACGGGTGGAAGAGGAGGTAGGGTAATTAAAGTAACCAATTTAAACGATGCCGGTGCTGGAAGCTTAAGAGCCGCGGTTGAAGCTGCTGGAAAGCGAATTGTAATCTTTGAAATTAGCGGTACCATAGAGCTACAAAGTAAGCTGTCCATCATCAATAACGATATAACCATCGCTGGGCAAACTGCTCCTGGCGATGGTATTACACTAAAAAACCATCCGGTTGTTGTACAGGGCAGTAATGTCATTATCCGATTCATGCGTTTTAGGATGGGCGATGAAGGAGGAGTTGAGGCCGATGCCATTGGAGCTTTCGAAACTAGGGACATCATTGTAGATCATTGTTCTATGAGTTGGTCGGTGGATGAATGTGTGTCATTCTATAATAACGATAACTTTACTTTGCAGTGGAGCATCATTTCTGAAAGTTTGAGAAACTCAGCCCATGCTAAAGGTGCGCATGGTTACGGTGGTATTTGGGGCGGAAAAAATGCTTCCTTCCATCACAACTTAATTGCCAACCACGATAGTAGAAATCCGCGTTTTGGAGAAAGGGCAAACAGTGCGTATGCGCTTACTGATTTGGTAGATTACCGAAACAACGTGGTTTACAACTGGGGCGGAAATAGTTCGTATGGCGGTGAAGCAATGAATATCAACATCGTTAACAATTACTATAAGCCTGGGCCAGCCACTAAAAGCGGCGTAATGGATAGAATTTATTCACCCGATAAGAATAAGGAAGCCACTTCTGCAGTTTTTGATAAATGGGGTAAGTTTTTTATTAGTGGTAACGTAGTTGATGGGCGAACAAACCCAACTGCCGACAATTGGACTTATGGGGTATATAACCAAATCCATTCTCAATACGGAACTGTTTCGCAGCTGGATAAAGAAGCCATGCGTTTGAATACTGCTCATCCTATTAACAACAATGTGGTAACGCATACTGCTGAGGTAGCTTATGAAAAAGTATTGGCAATTGGCGGTGCTAGTTTTAAAAGGGATGCCGTTGACGAAAGAATCATTACCCACGTGAAGAATAAAACCTTTACGGCACATGGTTCAAGCGGAGATGCTTTGAGTAGGTTTGGGATTATTGACCGACCTGCTGATGTAGGTGGATGGCCAGTGTTAAATACACTGCCACCGCTAAAAGATACCGACGGAGATGGTATGCCCGATGAATGGGAAATCAGCAAGAAACTTGATCCAAATAAGGCCAATGCAAACGGCAGAGATTTAAGCACAGCTTATGATAATATCGAAGTTTACATCAACGAGCTAGTTAAAAGTATTGCAGATAAACAAAAATAGATAAGCGTTAAGATTAAACACCCCGAATTTTTTAGGTTCGGGGTGTTTTTGTTTTTCACGAACCTTACATCTTCCGTCATGCCCAACTCGATTGGGTATCGTAATGCGATAAACAGGTTTTCTTGTAAAGCAGACCCTAAAATAAATTTGCTTCGCAGCTACTGCGTGGTTAGCGTGCAGTGGTTTGTCTCCCGAAGTTAATTTGGGACTAGTTTTACCAGCCCAATTAACTACTCTACCAATCTTGTAGGTGCATAACCAAACAGCTTCTTGAAGGCAAAAGAAAAATGCGATAAATCTTCAAAACCTAAATCAAGATAGATTTCCTTTGGTCGTTGTTTTTTCTTCTCAATAAGAAAGTGAGCCTCTTTCAATCTTTTTTTTACCAACCACCGATTGGGCGTTTCCGAAAAAATCTTCATGAAATCTCTCTTGAAAGAAGAAAGACTGCGGCCTGTTAAATAGGCAAAACGTTCCATACCCACGTTAAATTTATAATTGTGGTTCATGAAAAATTCGAGGTCTATTTTTTCGGGTATGCCAAAATCAAAAAGTATGTTCACTAAATCTGGATTGGTTTGTAATAGAATTAGTAACAATTCTTCCTTTTTAACCTGTTCAAAAGCACCATCTATTTTATGTGCACCGTTGTAATAGGGCATCAGTGAACTTACAAAATTTGGCACCATTTCAGTTCTGGTTAGCTCGTAAAATGCACCTTTGGCAACATTTCCATCTCTTTTAATATCATGTTTTTGCTGAAACTTCTTTAAAAATTCTTCATCAAATACCACGACTACTTTTTCGAAAGCACCGTTGTCTTCTTGTTTGGTATATCTTGCCAAATGGTTCTTCCTCACCAAGCAATATTCACCACTTTTTAAGGTGTATTTCTTATCGCCATCATAGCCAGAAACATCGCCTTTGGCTAAAAACATGAAAATATGCTCTGGTATAAAATGCTCGGGAGAAATTTCTGGACCGATGTAGCACGAAGTGATTTCTATTCCTTTAACTTCCATTATTTAACTCCTTTCCACCATTGTGTAAATACTTGCTGCTCATCATTGAGGTTCACCACTTCGCCAATCATAGGGGTTACCATCGGGATTTCGCCATTGTTTATTTTAGTAACATCATTTAGCGGTTCATCCCATTGGTGCATGGCTAGCATAAACTTAGAAGAGTGTACAGGAAAAAAACGTTTTGCTTTCAAGTCTTTCGCTGCCTTTACCGTTTCTTCTGGAAGTGTATGGATAGCTTGCCAAGCCACGTTGTACTGTCCGTTTTCTAAAATTGCTAAGTCGATTGGACCAAATTGATTACCAATTTCTTTGAAGTGCGTATCGTAGCCGCTATCGCCACCAATGAAGATTTTAGCTTTAGGAGTTTCCAGTAGGTAAGAAGTCCACAAAGTGTTGTTGCGTTTAAAACCACGACCAGAGAAATGCCTGCCCGGAACTGTGTTTAAAGTGAAGCCGTTGCCTAAATCTACTTTTTGGTTCCAATCTTTTTCGATTAAATTTTGTGGAGAATATCCCCAATATTCAAAATGCTCGCCTACACCTAAACCGCAAATTACTTTGCCGACTTTGTTTTTTAGGGCGATGATGGTTTCATAATCTAAATGGTCGTAGTGGTCATGGCTAATCAATAAATAATCGATATGAGGCAAATCGGCTACGCTGTAAATATCAGCACCTTTAAAAGATTTGGTAGTGCCAGGAATAGGCGAGGCATTGCCACTAAATACAGGGTCAACTAAAAAGCGCTTGCCTTCAATTTGCATGAAGTAAGAAGAATGCCCAAACCAAACTAGCACATTTGAATCGGCAGATAGGTTCAGTAAATCCGTTTTAACCGATGGAAGACTGTCTACAGGTTTGCGTCGCGGATGGTTTTTGAATAGCATATCGAACATAATGCCCAACATAGAGTATCCTTCCGTTAAATCCGGAGTATAATGGAAGTTCTGAAATTTACCGTCTTTATAGTTCGGAGATTGTGCTAAAAGTGCTAGACGTTGGCCGCTTGGTGCTTTTCCAAATTTTGGTAAACGCATGTAGAAGTAGGTAGAAATAGCCAATATCAAGGCTAAGCTTAGGAAGAATATCATAGTGTATTTAAATATCTTAAAGGTTTTTTTCATCGGTGGATGATTAAATTTACTCCACAAAAGTCTGCATAAAAATTGAATGTTGCTTTGTTAAAAAGCTCAATTTTGTTTTGTTGAAAAGTTCAGGCTGTTTGTTATTTCAGTAAAATAGAAATGAGATTGTAATTTATCGGTATTTGCGAAAGAAGATAGGTGCCAATATATCCCAAAACCACCTATTGGTATCCACCTTAGATTCGCCACAGTCTATCACTCCACTTCTAAAAGCAGCAAACTTCGCAAACTTCTGAACTGGGGAGATATTGATATTTTTCTTCATCCAAAGCGCAATCTTATAAGCCACTATATGCCCCCAAATTTCTGCAACAAACGAGGCATTGCTTATTTTCAGCTCTTTTTGATAGCTATCTTTGTATTCGGTTTTGATTTTTTGAACCAATTCTTCGCTGTGCTGGTATAGAAAGCTTAAATCTTCGCTTTGCGTATAAGGAGTAAAATCGATACTAACCACCCTGTTGCTGAACTGAACATTGATTGGAAATTGGGCAACTATATAGGTGCGTGTAAACGTTTTACTCATTCGTATTTTTTTTATAGATAAATATCAAACGTTTGCGTTACAAATATGTGTGATCTAATTCTACTTCGTCTACCATTTTTTATAATTTAACCGCAAGAATATCACAACCAAAAATAAACCTAATTAAATGGAAAGAAGAGATTTTATAAAAACTGGAGCTATTGCATCTGCAGGTTTTACCATTTTGCCTTCCGGTTTTTTATTTGCAAAAGAGGTTGCCAAAGTGCGTTTGGGCTATATTGGCGTTGGTGCAAGAGGCATGAACCATATCAAAGAAGGGCTTTTGAGAGAAGACGTAGAGATTGTGGCTATTTGCGATACCCAAGAAAGTTCTCTTAAAATATGTAGAGAAGCCATTGCAAAGGCGGGCAAAGCTGCGGCAAAGGAATATACAGGTTCGTTAGATGCGTACAAGGCAATGGTAGATCGGAAAGACATCGATGCGGTAATTATCTCTACACCTTGGCAATTTCACCACGAGCAATCCATTTATAGCATGAATGCAGGTAAATATGTTGGTTGCGAGGTGATTGCTGGATTAACCGTAAAGGAGCATTGGGACATTGTAAGGACATCAGAAAAAACTGGAATGCCGTACATGACCTTAGAAAATGTTTGTTACCGTAGGGATGTGCTTGCCGCTTTAAATATGGTAAGGCAAGGCGTTTTTGGCGAACTGCTACACCTCGAAGGCGGTTATCAGCATGATTTGAGAGAAGTGCTATTTAATAATGGCAAGCAATATTACGGTGGTGGAGTAGAATTTGGACCCAACGCTTTAAGCGAAGCGCAATGGCGTACGCAATTCAATATCGATGTAGACGGAGATTTGTATCCCACCCACGGTGTTGGACCAATTATGCAGTGTGTGGATATCAACAGAGGAAACCGATTTACGAACTTGGTGTCGTTTAGTTCGAAGGCTAAAGGTTTGGCAAATTATGTAGAAAAGAAATCGCCAGGGCATCCAAACGCTAAAATTAATTATAAAAATGGCGATATCACCACCACGCTGTTAAACTGTGCTAACGGAGAAACGGTGATGTTAACGCATGATACGCATTTGCCTCGCCCATATTCCCTAGGTTTCCGTATTCAGGGAACAGATGGTTTGTGGATGGACGTAAATAAGTCGGTACACATTGAAGGTGTTTCTAAACCACACGCTTGGGATAAGGCCGAAGATTGGTTTAAAAAATATGACCATCCACTTTGGAAAAAATATGAAAGCAATGCACTTGGTGCTGGTCACGGTGGTATGGATTGGTTTGTGTTCAATGCTTTCATTGTAGCTGTAAGAGATAAAAAACAAACCCCAATAGATGTTTACGATTCGGTAACCATGAGTGTAATCACACCTTTGTCTACTAAATCGCTCAAGGAAGGAAATAAACCTCAAGAGTTTCCAGATTTTACACAAGGGAAGTGGAAAGACAGAAAAAATACTTTTGCACTAGACGATAGTGGATATTAGCAAAAATGGCCATCCAGTTAAGGGTGGCCATTTTTTTCCGCTCAAAACTATTATTTGCTAGCATGTTCTATCAATTCGGAATCTATGGTAATCTTGTAAAATGCCTGCTCATGATCATCATCATTTTTAATAATATCTAACAATGTATCTATTGCTTTTTGCCCCTGTACAGCTGGAAATTGTTCTACCGAAGCTAGAGGTGGAAAGGCCATATATTCAGTAATTGGAGAGTTAGCGAAACTCACAAATTCTATTTCTTCATTTACTTTCAAGCCTAATTGATGGGCATGCTTTATGGCAAAGGCAGATACATAATCATTGAAAGAAACAATAGCTGTAGGTCTTCGTCTATGATTCAATAGTATATCCACTGCAGTGATTGTGCCCTCTTTGGTTAAATCGCAATTGATAACCAAACTTGGATCAAATTTTAAACGGTTTTTCTGTAAGGCTTTAATATAACCCTCTTTTCGCTGCCCACTGGCAATTAGTGAGGTTGGTCCGTTAATTAAGCCAATATTTCTATGACCACGTTTCAACAAGAAGTTTACGGCTTCAATGCTTCCTGTTTCTATGTTACAAGCCACATAGTGGATGTTTTTAATGGGCGGAACTCTATCGAAATACACCACTGGAACTCCATATTTCTTCAGTTGCTCAAAATGCTCAAAATTTGATGTGTTTTTTGCAACGGAAACCAACAAGCCATCAATTCGGTGAGATTTTAATTTTTCTACCAAGAGCTTTTCACGCTCCTCATCATCATGAGATTGCACCAATAAAACTGTATAGTTTTTCTTATATGCAATATCTTCTATGGCACTAATAGCAGTTGCAAAGAAGTTTTCAGCAATTTCTGGTAAAATTACACCAATCGTAAATGTTTTACCTTGCTGAAAAAAAATTGCTTTCTGATTAGGCTGGTAGCCCAACTCATCGGCAGTTTCTCTTACTCTCTGCTGCGTAGCTACGCTAATGCTTGGATGTTGGTGTAAAGCCCTAGAAACCGTCGAAAAAGACAAGTCTAATTTCTTTGCGATTTCCTTAATAGTTACCGGTTTTTTCATAAAGATGTTGAGATGGTTACAACAAATATATGCTTTTGGTCGGTAAAATAATTATCAAGTGTTTGCGTAGCTGTTAAGCCTAAACAAGAGCTATTTTAACGAAATAGCTCTTGTTCATCTCTATCTACCGTATTTATTTTTTTAAGGAAATCCGCAAATGCTGGTCCATCGTTATCAGAATAAGCACCGTACGAGTCTAGGATATAGCCGATGTTTTTATCGCTATCCTCTACCATATACAAAACAGAACTATCCCCTGGATCTGACATTCCCTCAAACCTGTAAGTTTTAACAATGTTCAGGTCTTCTGGCGTATATATTTTATCAAGAGTTTTCGACTGCATTTTGCCGTGGTCAGTCATTTTCAACTCATTATCTATTCCCTTTTTTCTCAACTTCTCTAAAATCTGACTAAGGGTATTCATTTCAATTGGCTGTTCCATAACATTTAGTTTTTAATCTATATCTAAAACAAGCGCAGCGAAGAATGGTTTTGCATTTTCTTCTTAAAAACTTTGCCAATCACTCAAAACTAAAAGCATAAATTGATTGTTCTGCTATCGCTTGCTTAATCGCAAACCTATCTATCATGTTTAATTAAGTAAATACCTTAAAATCAGAAATATGAAACATTACATTTTATACTTAGTATTAGGAATTTCGTTAACTTTTGCCTCTTGTGCAAATAAAGAAAGAGAAGTAGCCGACGCTGTTTTGAACTCAACAGCAACGAATCAACCTATTGGCTCGGCAAAATTTACTCAACTGGCAGATGGAAAAATAAAGATGGATTTAGAGATTAATATGCCAGAACGTGCAGATAGTACAGTTGCAGTACATTTTCATGAACATGGAGATTGCGGTAACATGGGCGAAAATACCCACGGGCATTGGAATCCGACGGTGGAGTCGCATGGTAAATGGGAATCGGATAGTTATCATTCTGGTGATATAGGTAACATTCCGCTAGATAGTAAAGGCCACGCCAAGATTTCTGTAAGCACTTTCAGATGGAGTATCGCAGAAGGGGATGCTAAAAATATAATCGGTAGAGGCATTATTGTACATGGCGGAACGGATGATTACGTAACTCAACCAACTGGTAATTCGGGGCCTAGAGTTGGGTGCGGCGTTATCGCTGCGGTAAAATAGATTTTGGTTAGACTTACGAAGTTTCGCAAACTTCGTAAGTCTTTTAACAGTACTAAAAAATCGAAGAAGTTTTTATGGAAATCTGACGTTAGCCATCATCATCCTTGAAACTAAATGAAAGATGGCAACACTTAATGTTCCTCAAAACGGCAAGGCCGCAAAAGGAAGCTCACGAAAACCTATTCCAGGAGTTGATTTAACCGCTATGGTAGATTTGGCTTTTCTCCTGATTACCTTCTTTATGCTTACCACTTCTTTAAGCAAAATGAACGCAATGGATATTGCTAAACCGGTACCTATAAATGAACTGGTTGACTTAGAACCTTGGCCAGCTTCCAGAACCTTAACTGTTTTGCTAGGTAAGGATAATAAAGCTGCATATTATTTGGGCGAAGCCACTAAGAATTCAATGCAGGTTGTAAGTCTTTCAGAAATTAGAAAAGCTTTATTGGCAAGCAAGAAAGCGGTTGCTGAAATCCATCAAGCCTCAAAAGACCAAGAAATGTATGTGATTATTAAACCTACAAGTACATCTGTTTACAGCAACTTTGTAGATATGATAGATGAGATGGGCATCAACAAAATAGATACTTATGCAATAGACGATAAATATTTACTCGATGCAGAAAAAAGCTTTATGAAAGCTAAAGGCATTTAGTAAATAAGCCACATAAGAACATAGATTGTTTGTGTACTAGAAATGAAATAGCCACAGATGCACAGATGAAATTGATCTGTGTATCTGTGGCTAAAAGAGATCCACTAGGATTAAAAAAATTATAAACCGAAAGCAGCTTTTACTTGGTCAACGTAATCTAATTTCTCCCAAGTAAATAACTCAACAGTAACTGTTTTTTCTTCACCATTTGGCGATTTGAAAGTTTTAGTCACCGTTTCCGACTGGCGTCCCATGTGCCCGTAAGCTGCAGTTTCGCTATAAATTGGATTTCTTAATTTCAAACGTTGCTCAATAAAGTAAGGACGCATGTCGAAAATGCCTTCTACTTTTTTGCTAATTTCTCCGTCAGTTAAATCAACTTTTGAAGTGCCGTAAGTCACTACATTAATAGAAGTTGGTTTTGCTACACCAATAGCATAAGAAACTTGAACCAAAACTTCATCTGCTAAGCCAGCAGCAACTAAATTTTTTGCAATATGGCGTGTGGCATAAGCAGCACTTCTATCTACTTTACTCGGATCTTTTCCAGAGAATGCACCGCCACCGTGGGCACCTTTACCACCGTAAGTATCTACAATGATTTTTCTGCCTGTTAAACCAGTATCACCGTGTGGACCGCCTATCACAAACACGCCAGTTGGGTTAATGTGATAAGTGATATTATCATTAAATAAATGTGCGTATTGTGGGTATTTAGCTTTAACTCTTGGAATTAAAATAGATACTAAATCACTTTTAATTTTAACCAACATCTCGTCGTTTGCTGCATCTTTATCCGCTCTCGAATCAGATTTAGCCTTCACAAAGTCATCATGTTGAGTAGAAATTACAATTGCGTCAATTCTCTGTGGCTGGTTATCATCAGCATATTCTAAGGTAACTTGAGATTTCGCATCTGGACGTAGATAAGTAATATCAGCATTCTCTCTTCTCAAAACTGCTAATTCTCTTAATAAAGCGTGAGATAAATCAAGCGCCAATGGCATATAATTTTCAGTCTCGTTAGTTGCATAACCGAACATCATACCTTGGTCGCCAGCACCTTGCTCTTCTTTATTAGTTCTATCTACACCTTGGTTAATGTCTTGAGATTGCTCATGGATCGCAGAAAGTACACCACAAGAATTAGCCTCAAACATATATTCACTTTTAGTGTAACCAATTTTCTTGATTACATCTCTAGCAATTTGCTGTACATCTAAGTAAGTTTTAGATTTTACTTCGCCCGCTAAAATCACCTGACCTGTAGTTACCAAGGTCTCACAAGCTACTTTAGACTCTGGGTCAAACGCTAGGAAATTATCGATTAATGCATCCGAAATTTGGTCAGCAATTTTGTCTGGATGACCTTCAGATACAGATTCTGATGTAAATAAATACGACATTTTAATTTTTTATTAAAATAAACAAAACAATAAAAGTTAAAATGGCAAAGACCCCTTAAAGGTTGTAAATAGAAGTGTAGAAATACATTAGCACTTTTTTTTACGTGGTTGCAATCAGTACCGATACAATCGGAATTAGCAAATCAATCCACTTTAACGCCGCAAAACTAACACAATAAATTTTAATACTCAAAAATTATCGATTATTTTGTGCGCTAATTATTTATGTCGGTAAACAAGTCAAATATCCTCTTCATCATTAACCCAATTTCTGGCGGAAAAAAGAAATCGAGTTTGCCTTCTTTGATAGACCAACATCTTGATAAGGATAAGTTTGCACCGATATATGCTTTTACAGAATACGTAGGTCATGCTTCAGAATTGGCCGAAGAGGCTGAAAGGAAAAATTACGACATCATTGTTGCTGTTGGTGGCGATGGAACTATCAACGAGGTAGCCAGCAAGTTGGTTCATAGCGATAAAATTTTGGCAATTATTCCCTTTGGTTCTGGCAATGGATTGGCTAGGTTTCTAAATATTCCGCTCAGCTCTAAAAAAGCTATCGAATTAATTAACTCAGGTAAACCTCAGGTAATAGATACTGCGGAACTTAATGGAAAGAAGTTTTTCAATATGGCTGGTATGGGTTTCGATGCTCATTTGAGCTCAGTTTTTGCAGGAAATAAAAAAAGAGGCCTAAAAAGTTATGTAGAGCTGGGTTTTAAAGAAATTACCACCTATAAAGCGCAGCCTTATCATATAGAAATAGATGGGGTTAGTTATGATAAAGACGCATTTGCCATCAGTATTGCCAACTCTTCTCAATACGGAAATAATGTGTACATCTCTCCAAAGTCTTCTTTAACAGATGGTTATTTGGATGTTTGTATCATCCATCCAATTTCCTTAGTAAAATTGCCGATGTTGGCTTTTCAGATGATTACCGCAAAAACACACCAATCTAGTTTGGTGAAAATCATTAGAGGAAAACACATCAAAATACAAAGACAGGCACCAGATGCAGTCCATTTAGATGGCGAACCTTTGCAATTGGGCGAGCAATTAGAAATAAAAATCGTTCCGGCATCGTTAAAGATCATAAGCAATTAATCCGTAACTGACTCTTAACACCTATAAAATGAGCAAGCAAAAGAAAAATACATTTAGCGATTTTAGTGGAGTGATGTTTTCTACAGACCCTGATTTTGTATACGAAAACAATGAAGCACAGGAGCAGGAAACTTTACCAAATGCACAGCAAGATTTACGAGTAATGTTGGATAGGAAAAATCGCGGAGGAAAAACCGTAACGCTAATTACAGGTTTTCTCGGTACCGATGCTGATTTGGAAAAGCTAACCAAAACATTGAAAACAAAATGTGGCGTAGGAGGAAGCGCTAAAGATGGAGAGATTATACTTCAGGGAGATTTTAAAGAAAAGGCTTTTTTGTTTCTCCAAAAAGAAGGCTATAAAGTGAAGAAGTCTGGAGGCTAATTTTTTATTTTAAAACGCTGTTTGTTAGTCGTTTAATTCTTAGTGTAATTGCCACAATAAGTAAAAATTTTCTTTAAAGTTGTAGTTTTTTGGATAAATATCTCCTTAGCTTTGGGCCATATTTAAACCAAAAATATGACCAAATATAGTATCCAAAAACCTCAGTTAGATTATCTAGGGTTGGCTGCGCTGCAATTTAAATATCAGCTCAGCATCCCCGAGTTAGTTGAAGAAGCCATTAAGAACGGAGAAGGTACATTAGCCGATTCTGGTGCGCTAGCCATCGACACCGGGAAATTCAAAGGCCGTTCTCCCAAAGACAGATTTATTGTTGCCGATGATGTGACCAACGAAACCGTTTGGTGGGGAGATATCAATATTAAAATCAGTCCGCAACATTTTGATACAATTTATCAAAAAATGCTGTCCTTTCTCGACAATAAAGAAGTTTATGTGAGGGATGCTTATGCTTGTGCTAATAAAAACTATAGTACAGGTATCAGGGTAATTACAGAGCATGCTTTCCAAAATATATTTGCTAATAACCTATTTTTAAGGTACGATAATGAAGAATTGCCTGCTCAACCAGAATGGACAATTATAGCTATCCCGTCTTTTTTAGCAAATCCAGAAACAGATGGAACTAGGCAGGAGAACTTTTCAATCTTAAATTTCTCTAAAAAAATAATTCTAATAGGAGGTACAGCCTACACTGGAGAAATTAAAAAAGGTATTTTCTCGGTGCTCAACTTTATTTTGCCAAAGGAAAAGAACACTTTATCGATGCATTGCTCTGCTAATGTAGGCAAGGATGGAGATTCTGCAGTGTTCTTTGGCTTGTCTGGTACGGGAAAAACTACCTTGTCTGCCGATCCAAATAGAGCTTTGGTAGGTGATGATGAACATGGTTGGGGCGAAGGAACTATTTTTAATTTTGAAGGTGGTTGCTATGCAAAATGTGTGGACTTAACTGCCGATAAAGAACCGCAAATATTTAATGCCATCAAATTTGGCTCGTTATTAGAAAACATTAATTATTTCTCAGGAACAAGAAATGTAGACTTTGCAAATATTGAAAAGACGGAAAATACCCGAGTAGCTTACCCGTTAAATTACATAGATAATGCGATGGAGCCATCGGTAGCACCAGTTCCAAAAAATATTTTCTTCTTAACGGCAGATGCTTTTGGAGTACTCCCACCAATCTCTAAATTAACTACTGGGCAAGCCATGTTCCATTTTATTTCTGGGTATACGGCAAAAGTTGCGGGTACAGAAACTGGTGTAACAGAGCCTCAGCTTACTTTTTCTGCTTGCTTTGGTAAGGCATTTTTACCGCTACATCCAACGGTTTATGCTAAATTGCTTGGCGAAAAGATGAAAAAGCACCAAGTAAATGTATGGTTGGTAAATACGGGTTGGAGTGGAGGGCCTTATGGTGTGGGTAATCGAATGAAATTATCTCATACCAGGGCCATGATTACAGCTGCACTTAATGGCGAGTTAGAAAATACAGCGTTTACTGAACATCCTATCTTCGGTTTGGCAATGCCAGTAGGGTGTCCTAACGTGCCCTCAGAGGTTTTAAACCCTAGAAATACATGGACTGACGGAAATGAATACGATTTAAAAGCTAATGAGCTAGCTCAGGCATTTTTAAATAACTTTAAGGATTTTGAAGAATTTGCAGACGAAGAACTGAAAAAAGGGATGCCAAAACTTACTCAGATTACAGTTTAACACTTTTTTTTCCTTCAAAAATTTGCATTTGATTAAATTTTTAGTTTTAATTGCGTAAAGATTGCCTCAACGGCAATCTTTTTATTTTAATAATACTTTCGTTGTGTTAAGTAACGAATTGATTGTGTAATGAATATTTAATTTGTAATTTAAATCAAAATTATAAATTTGCTTCCGCAACAATTCGGTCTAGGCCACGTTGAGTGTATTAACTTATATTTATTTAAGAATTTTAAAAAACAAGTACTAAAACTAAAAATTAAAAAAAAATGGCAAACGCACCAAAACCTACACCAGCTAAAAAAGAGAGCAGCGCAACGGCGTCTAACTTATTTGCTACATTAGTTATTCCAATCTGTATTCTTATTGGCGTAGCGCTATTTATCTTTGTATTAGGTAAACCATCTAACTTTAACGTTCCAGAAGAAGTTGCTAAAGCGAACAGTTCTCTATCTTTAGCTTTTTATAATGATGATACCCATGCATATCTTCCTCACCCAGGAAACTACGGTGGTATGGCTTTCAAAGGCGGTTTTATTGTTCCTATCCTAATGGGGATGCTTTTAATGGTATTCGTGTTCTCTATTGAGCGTTTTATTGTTATTGGTAAAGCTACAGGTAAAGGTAGTTTAGAATCTTTCATCAAAAAAATCCAATCTTTATTAAGCACTGGTAATATCCAAGCTGCAGTTGCAGAGTGTGATAAACAACAAGGTTCTGTAGCTAACGTAATTAAATCAGGTCTTAAAAAATATAGCGAAGTAGAAGCTGATTCAAACTTAGACGTAGAGCAATCAGTAGTAGCTATCCAAAAAGATATTGAAGAAGCTACAGCTTTAGAAATGCCAATGTTAGAGCAAAACTTAACTATCATCGCTACTTTAGTATCAGTTGGTACGTTAATGGGTCTATTAGGTACGGTAACAGGTATGATCAAGGCCTTCGGTGGTTTAGCTAACTCAGGTGCTCCAGATCAAGCAGCGTTAGCAACAGGTATCTCTGAGGCACTTATCAATACTGCAACTGGTATCGGTACTTCTACTTTAGCGATTATCATGTATAACATCCTTACTTCTAAAATTGATAAATTAACTTATGCTATTGATGAGGCTGGTTTCAGTATCATCCAAACGTATGCAAGTACACACAAATAAAAATTATTTTTATTTTCTTTTGCCGGCTTTATGGAAAACCGGAACAAATAGCATCATTAGTTAAAATATTAATAATTTTTAGATTATGGGTAGAGCAAAAGTTCCTAGAAAGAGTACCTCGATTGATATGACCGCCATGTGCGACGTATCGTTCCTGCTACTTACTTTCTTTATCTTAACAGCGACCGCTCGTCAGCCAGATCCTCTAGAGATTACTACACCTTCTTCATCGGTGCAGTTTAAAATGCCTGATAAAGACATCTCTATTTTGAGTATCGGTAAGGGAAAGGTTTTCTTAGAGATTATCGGTCAAGATGTAAAGAAAGCAACCCTTCAAAGAATGGGTAACATTTACGGTCAAACGTTTACCGAAGAGGAGGCTAAAAAATTCGCAGTAGTTTCTGCTTTTGGCGTGCCAATTGGTAACATGAAACAGTTTTTAGCTATGAATGGAGAGCAACGCACAAAGTCGGGCATCCAGTCTGGTATTCCAAATGATTCAACAACAAATAATGAGTTGTTCAATTGGGTTAAAGAAGCTCGTTTCGCAACGTCTGAACTACACGGGATAGATATGCGTTTGAGTATTAAAGGTAATGCCGACGAAGAGTATCCTACTGTAAGAAAAGTGATTGACTTGCTTCAAAAGCAAAAAATTAACAAATTTAGTTTAATTACATCGTCTGAGTAAGGACGGTAAAAAATAGAATTAAGCCATGGCAGAATTAGACACCTCCAGCGGAGGCGGCAAGGGCGGGAAAGTTAGAAGTAAGAAGCAGTCTACTAAGGTCGATTTGACCGCGATGGTGGATTTAGCCTTCCTTTTGATTACCTTCTTTATGCTAACCACGTCTTTGTCAAAACCTCAGGCAATGGATATTGCAAAGCCTGATAAGGATGCAAAAGACGAGAACAGACTAGAGCTTAGAGAATCTCAAACGATGACTATCCTTTTAGGAAAAAATGATAGGATTGCTTGGTATATGGGAGAGGCTGGTAAAACACCTCCAACAATCGAAGGCTTTAACGATATCAGAGCTTCGTTGTTGAAAAATAAAGAGCAGGTGAAAAAATCATCAGGCAGAGATATTGTAATTATTGTTAAGCCTACTGATGGCGCTAAGTATAAAAACTTTGTAGACATCATGGACGAAATCAATATTACTAAAACAAATATCAATGCTCCTGCTGTTGATGACGATCCTACGCATCTTTTAGCTAGCGAGAGAGATTTTATGAAGTCTAAAGGACTTTTGTAAGTAGTAGATAACCAATAAAAAATTAAGCAATGTCTAAAATAGATTTATTTAATAAGGAATGGATTGACGTTGTATTTGCTAAGAAGAATAAAGCTTACGGAGCATACGAGCTTCGTCAGACCAACGCTTCGAATACAGCTAAATCATTGTTTATTGCTTCGGCAATTTTCATCTTCCTTTTCCTAACACCAAGGCTTTATGCTTTGTTGAAAGGCATGGCTCCAGAAGAGCCAGTGGAAGAAGTTAAGGAAGTAATAATGCAACCACCTCCGCCGATTAACCCAGAGGTGAAAACTCCGCCACCGGTAGAGCCACCTCCACCGAAGCAGGATCAAGTTAAGTTCCCTCCTCCGATTGTAAAACCGGATAATGAGGTACGTGACGAAAAACCACCAACCGTAGAGGATTTGAAAAAAGCAGATCCTGGACAAAAAACTATGGAAGGTGATCCAACTGCAGATGTAGTACAAATTACAGCAGCTGGTGAAGGTCCGAAACAAGCTGTTGTTGTTGAAGATAACACAGTTTATAGCTTTGTAAGTATGGAGAACCCTCCAACCTTCCCAGGTGGTATGGACAAGTTTTACAAATACATCGGTGATAACTTGAAATACCCACCAATGGCAGCAGAAAATAACATTCAAGGTAAAGTGTTTATCTCATTTACTGTAGAAAAAGATGGTTCTGTTACTGACGTAAAAGTGGATAGAAAACTAGGGTACGGTACAGATGAAGAGGCTGTTAGAGTAGTAAAAGGCAGTAGAAGATGGAATCCAGGTATGCAAAACGGTAAACCTGTGAGAGTAAAATACAACATGCCTATCGCATTTACTTTGCAGCAATAATTTAGTATAGTAATAAGAATGCTAAATTCAGATAATTTCAAACAGAAATCGCCTCAACAGCGGTTTCTGTTTATTTTAGGGGTTACGATGATTGTACTTTTTTGTACACTCGCTGCCATAGTTGTTTTTTGGGGAGAATTAATCAATTTAGATCCTCAAAAGTTCCCTCAAAAATATCGCATAGCTTTTGGTGTAGTTTTGATAATCTATGCTGCTATCAGATTTTTTAGAATATTAAGAGATAACAAATCAGAATGAGAATAACACTAAGTTTAGTGCTTACGCTGTTTTTTGCGTTTGCTATTCTTTCTTGTAAGAGAAAGACAGACAAAGACACGGTTAGTGACACAAGAACTTCTGGAAAGACAACTATATTGGTCGATGAAACTTACGCTCGTATTTTAGACGATCAAATAGAGGTTTTCAAATCTGATTATCCTTCGGCTACTGTCAACACAATTGCTGGTAATGAAAATGAAATCATGCCTCGATTTAGAAAAGGAGAAGTTAAGATGCTTGTTCTTTCTAGGATGTTGAAGCCTACCGAAGACCAGTATTACAAGCAAAAACAAATTCGTATTCATACAGATAGGTTTGCTATTGATGGATTAGCCTTGATTGCAAATAATGCAGAAGTGGATAGCACTATTACAGTACAGGAAGCTTACGACATTATGAGGGGAGATGCTAAGAATGGAAAGAAGTTGGTTTTTGATAACGCATATTCGAGCACTATAAGATATTTTATAGACTCTGCGGGTATAAAAGAATTGCCCAAAGTTGGAGTTTATACGCTAAAAACAACAGATGATGTCATCAAGTACGTAGCTGACAATAAAGGTTACGTTGGTGTGATTGGCGTAAACTGGTTGTTAAAGAATGTTAAAAAAGCAAATCCTCTTTTGTCTCAAGTGAAAACACTTGCAGTTAAAAATCTTCCTAATAAAAAGGGTGGAGATGCCTTTTATAGGCCTACACAAGAGAATTTAATCAACGGAAAATATCCATTTCTAAGAAATGTTTACATAATTAACGCAGAAGGTACAAATGGTTTAGGCACGGGTTTTGCAACTTGGTTAGCAAGCCCTCGCGGACAATTGATCGTACTGAAATCGGGTCTAGGACCTCATAAGGTAGCAGACAGGGAATTTAATTTTAAAAACTAACAACAAATAATAATTTATTCAACTTAGAGAAATAGAGAACACTGTATATCCATGCAGTTAACAGTTATTTCAAATTAACAAATGGAGACAATGAAAATGATTAAGAAGAACATAGCCTTGGCCACAGGCTTATTATTGATGGGTAGCACTGCCTCATTTGCTCAAAGTTTAGCTGATGCTAAAAAAGCTATTGATGCTGAACAATTTCAAAAAGCTACATCAATGCTTAAGACTTTGGTAGCTAACCAACCTAAAGAGGGAGATAATTATTTCAACTTAGGAAAGGTTTATTTATTAACTGAGGATATTGATTCTGCTAGAGCGGCATTTACTAACGGAACAACAGCAGCTCCAAAAAACGCTTTGAACTTTGTTGGTTTAGGTCAGGCAGATTTAATTGAAAATAATGCAACTAATGCTAAGACTAATTTTGATAAAGCATTGCAATTAGGTGCTAAGAACTATCAAACTTACTTGGCTATTGGTAGAGCTTACATTGATCAAAAAAATGTAGACTATGCACAAGCACTACCTAATTTGCAAAAATCTGATGAGTTAGATGCTAAAGATAAAGATCCAGAAACTTTCTTGGCATTAGCAGATTTTTATGCTCAGCAAAGAAAAAATACGGAGGCTTACCCAATGTATTTGAGAGCATTAGATATCAATCCTAATTTGTACCGAGCTAACGTTCAAATTGGCAAAATGTACAAAGACGCGTTTGCATTTGCTGAAGCAGAAACAGAAATTAAGAAAGTTATCGAAGCAGATCCTAACTACGGGCCAGCTTATAGAGAGCTAGCGGAAGCTCAAATGCAATGGTCATTTGCAGATCCAAAAAATGGAGCAGCAAAAAAAGCAGAAGCATTAGCGAACATGAAAAAGTACTTAGATTTAACAGATAAGTCTTTCGATTCTCGTTTGCGTTATGCTCAATTCTTAGTTTATGCAGGTGATTTTGCTACACTAGAAAGCGAAGTAGCTACTTTGAATGCGCCAGACCCTAAAAATCCTAAAACTTTCGTAGTTGCAAGGATGAGAGGTTACTCTGCAATTGAGAACAAGAACTATGAGCAAGGTATTAAATTTATGAACGAGCTTTTTGGTAGAACGCAAGATGCTTCGCGTATCATCGGATCAGATTACCTATACTTAGGTAAAGCTCAGTTGGCAACAGGACAAGATAGTTTGGCGGTGATCAACATTACTAAAGGTGTAGAGTTAGATTCAACTAAGGTAGAAGAGTTAGCTGCAGTAGGGTTGAAATATTTTACTGATAAAAACTTTCCTAAAGCAGCTCAAGTTTATAATAAGGTTGTTAAGTTAAATTCTAAAAATCCTTCTTTAGCGATGGCTTACTACTATTTAGGTACATCTAACTATGTTAGTTCTAAAGGTCAGGATATGGAGTTGTTAAAATCGGCAGATTCAGCTTTCGTTAAGCTTTTAGAATTAGCTCCTGAATATGAGGCAGCTCAATTGTACAGAGCTCGTACTTATAGGTTAATGGATGATGCTAAAGAACCTAAAGGTATCGCTGTTCCTCAATTTGAGAAATATATTCAAATGGTAACTGTTGATAAACCAGAAAAGGCAGCAACACCAGCTAACCAAAAAGGATTAGTTGAAGCTTACAATTATATTGGTGCCTTATTATCAGCAACTGATAAGGAAAAAGCTAAAGAATATTTCAATAAAACACTAGCTATTGATCCTCAAAATGCATTAGCTACTGATAACTTGAAATTTTTAGCTGGTCCAGCACCAAAGAAAGCTCCTATTAAGAAGTAATCTTTATAAATAATAACGAAAAGGCAGGGTTTGTAATCCTGCCTTTTTATTTTAATTTTGCCCTCAACTCTATTATAATTGTTATGCAAGCACAAAGTACAGCACAAGATTTTATTCCTATTATATTTCAGGTTATTGTTGCACTAGGTTTCGTAGTGGTCACTTTATTTGCAACACATCTTTTGGGACCTAAAAGGAAAACAAAAGATAAGCTTACTTCTTTCGAATCTGGTGTTGAAGTAATAGGTAATGCTCGTCAGCCTTTTTCTATTAAATATTTCTTAGTAGCCATATTATTCGTGCTTTTTGACGTAGAGGTCATCTTTATGTATCCTTGGGCGGTTAACTTTAGAGAGCTAGGTTGGAACGGGATTATTGAGATGTTCATCTTCATGGGCACACTCTTGCTGGGCTTCATTTATGTGTTAAAAAAGAAAGCATTGGATTGGCATTAGAATGCTTTGAGCTAATTATTTAGATTGTTTCTAAATGATGATAGATTGACCTAGATCAGGCTAATTATCGTATTTTTGCTGCTTGTCCTAGTTATATTTGGGCAAGCATTTTTGTTTATAAGCATGAGTGAAATCAAAATAGTTGAGGCGCCTCCAGGCATAGAAGGGAATGGTTTTTTTGCCACTTCTCTAGACAAGGCAATTGGTTTGGCCCGTTCACATTCGTTGTGGCCTTTGCCTTTTGCAACATCTTGTTGTGGTATCGAGTTTATGGCTACTATGGGATCTCATTATGATTTCGGACGTTTCGGTTCCGAAAGGTTGAGTTTCTCTCCTCGTCAGGCAGACGTTTTAATGGTAATGGGAACTATTGCGAAGAAAATGGGTCCGGTATTGAAGCAGGTTTATCTTCAGATGGCAGAACCTCGTTGGGTAATGGCGGTTGGTGCTTGTGCATCTAGTGGAGGTATTTTTGATACTTATTCGGTGTTGCAGGGCATTGATGAGATTATTCCTGTGGATGTTTACGTTCCAGGTTGCCCGCCAAGACCTGAAGCTATTTTAGATGGCTTTCAACGTATCCAAGATCTAGTGAAAAATGAATCGGGTAGAAGAAGACATTCTCCTGAATATAAAGAACTGTTAGCGAGTTACGGAATACAATAATGGCTAAAGCAACAAATACAGAGTTGGTTGATCTGCTAGGCGAAAAATTCGGCGAGCAACTTTTTGATGTTTCAGAGCCGTATGGCTTGTTAACTTTCTCTACAAATAAAGATAAAGTTATTGATGTACTTTCTTTTCTAAAAGAGAACGGAAAGATCAACTTCAACTTCTTGACCGACATCACGGCGGTGCACTACCCAGAGAAAGAGAAAATTGCGGTGGTTTATCATTTACATAGTATGGTAAGTGGTATTAGGGTAAGGTTGAAAGTCTTTCTGCACGAGAATGATCCAAGATTAGCTTCGGCAACTGTTTTATGGAACGGTGCAAACTGGATGGAAAGAGAAACTTATGATTTCTTCGGGGTTAAATTCGAAGGACATCCAGACTTGAGAAGAATATTAAATGTGGATGATTTACCCGTTCATCCAATGTTGAAACAATATCCGTTAGAAGACCCTAATAGGGTAGATAAAAAGGATGAATACTTTGGTAGATAATTATGACTCACAATCAACCAGTATATACAGATAATGATCCGCAAGATGGATTGGTAACCTTAAACTTAGGGCCTACGCACCCAGCAACACATGGTGTATTCCAAAATATTTTGCAAATGGATGGCGAGCGAATCGTAAGTGGTGTATCTACTATTGGATATATTCACAGAGCTTTCGAGAAAATTGCCGAGCACCGTCCGTTCTATCAAATTACACCATTAACCGATCGTTTAAACTATTGTTCGTCGCCTATTAATAATATGGGCTGGCACATGACGGTAGAGAAGCTTTTAAATATTCAAATCCCGAAAAGGGTAGATTATTTAAGGGTGATCATTATGGAGCTTTCTCGTATTGCAGATCATATTATCTGTAATACCATTATTGCCCAAGATACAGGTGCAACTACAACTTTTCTTTACCTTTTCCAATATAGAGAGCACATCTATGAGATTTTTGAAGAAATCTGTGGCGCTCGTTTAACAACTAACATTGGTCGTATTGGCGGTTTAGAAAGAGATTTTAACGAAGTAGCTTTTGCCAAAATCAATAAGTTCTTAAAAGAGTTCCCTGTTGCATTAAAAGAATTTGAAAGTTTACTTAACCGTAATAGAATTTTCATCGATCGTACCAAAGGTGTGGCAGAAGTAACAGCTGAAAATGCATTGAGTTACAGTTGGACCGGTCCTTTATTACGTGCTACGGGAATTGATTACGATGTTCGTGTGAGCGAGCCATATTCTTCTTATCAAGATTTCGATTTTGAAATTCCTGTAGGAACTAGTGGTGACGTTTTTGATCGTTATTTAGTGCGTAACGAAGAAATGTGGCAAAGCGTTCGCATTATTGAGCAAGCAATCGAAAAATTAAAATCAGAGCCAAAAGGTATTTTTCATGCTGATGTGCCAGATTTTTACTTGCCAGGAAAAGAAGAAGTTTATAACAATATGGAAGCATTGATCTATCACTTTAAAATTGTGATGGGCGAAATCGATGCTCCTAAAGCAGAAGTTTACCACGCTGTTGAAGGTGGTAATGGTGAGCTTGGTTTCTATTTAATTAATGATGGAGGAAGAAGTCCTTATCGTTTGCACTTTAGAAGACCTAGTTTTATTAACTACCAGATGTACGCGAAAATGAGTGAGGGCATGTTGTTATCAGATGCCATCATTAACATGAGTAGTTTGAACATTATTGCAGGAGAATTAGATGCTTAAAGTAGAAGAAACACAGCCTGTAGAATTTTCATCAGCTTTGCTAGCTAAGTTTGATGAGATTGTAAAACGCTATCCAGAAGGAAAGCAAAAATCAGCTTTGCTACCATTATTACACTTGGTGCAGGCAGAGTTTGGATGGACAAGTGTACCAGCAATGGATAAAGTTGCGGAATATTTGAACATTCAGCCTATTGAAGTATATGAAGTAGCGAGTTTTTACACTATGTACTTTTTGCAGCCTAAGGGAAAATATGTTTTGGAGGTTTGCCGTACTGGACCTTGTTGTTTAGTAGGTGCCGAAAAAATTATGGACCATATCGAAAAGAAACTAGGTGTAAAGGAAGGTGAAGTAACCGAGGATGGCTTGTTTAGCTGGAGAGGTGTAGAATGCTTAGCTGCATGTGGTTTTGGTCCGGTTTTACAAATTGGTCCAGAGTATACTTTCTACGAAAATTTAACCGAGCAATCGGTAGATCAATTAATTGACGATTTACGCAAAAAATAATGGCTCGTAAACTATTATTAGAACATATCAATGTACCTGGCATCAATACGCTGGCGGTTTATCGTGAAAAAGGCGGTTATCGTGCTGTTGAGAAGGCATTGAAAACCTTAACTCCAGAAGAGATTGTAGAGGAGGTGAAGAAATCTGGATTGAGAGGTCGTGGTGGTGCAGGTTTTCCTACGGGGATGAAATGGAGCTTTTTGGCCAAACCAGAAGGTGTACCTCGTTACTTAGTTTGTAACGGTGACGAATCTGAACCGGGTACTTTTAAGGATAGATATTTAATGACGCACATTCCTCATGCTTTAATTGAGGGAATGATTGTTTCCAGCTTTGCTTTGGGTGCAAATACATCTTATATCTACGTGAGAGGTGAGATGATGCCTCAAATCAGGATATTGGAAAGAGCAATTGAAGAAGCAAAAGCTGCTGGTTGGTTAGGTAAAAATATTTTGGGAACGGGATATGACCTAGAGCTTTACGTTCAACCAGGTGGCGGTGCTTATATCTGCGGTGAAGAAACGGCTTTACTAGAATCATTGGAAGGTAAAAGAGGAAATCCTCGTATTAAACCACCATTTCCAGCTATTGCAGGTTTGTACGGTTGCCCAACAGTGGTTAACAATGTAGAATCTATTGCGGCTGTAGTGCCAATTATTAACGATGGTGGCGATGAGTATGCTAAAATCGGGATTGGAAGAAGTACAGGAACAAAATTAATATCAGCCTCTGGTAACTTGGTAAAACCAGGAGTTTATGAAATAGAATTAGGCTTACCAGTAGAAGAATTTATCTATTCTGATGAATACTGTGGTGGTATTGCCAATGGCAAAAGACTGAAGGCAACTGTAGCTGGAGGTTCATCGGTACCAGTTTTACCTGCTAATTTAACCTTAAAATATGCTAACGGCGACCCTCGTTTGATGAGTTATGAGTCGTTATCTGAAGGTGGTTTTGCTACAGGAACAATGATGGGGTCGGGTGGTTTCATCGCATTTGATGAAGACCAATGTATGGTAAGAAACACTTGGAATTTTGCTCGTTTCTATCACCACGAAAGTTGTGGACAATGTTCGCCTTGTAGAGAAGGAACGGGTTGGATGGAGAAAATCTTGCACAAATTAGAGCATGGACACGGTACTTCTGCAGATATTGATTTGCTTTGGGACGTTCAGCGTAAAATAGAAGGTAATACCATTTGTCCATTGGGTGATGCAGCAGCTTGGCCAGTAGCAAGTGCCATCAGACATTTTAGAGATGAGTTTGAATGGCATGTGAAAGAACCAATGAAGAGCCAAAGCACCAATTATGGTTTAGCGAATTATGCTAATCCGATTGAGAAAGTGGTTGTAGCGGAAGAAAAGTAATCTATACGTCTCCCGATTGGTCGGGACCTAAGCGATAGACGAATAAATAAAATGAGATTGCTTCGTGCCTCGCAATGACGGCAAGAAGTATAAAAATAGAAATCATCGATTATGAGTGATTTAGTTAAAGTAACCATAGACGGAATAACAGTAGAGGTAGAAAATGGCACCACCATTTTAAATGCTGCCCGCCAAATTGGAGGAGACATTGTGCCTCCTGCAATGTGCTATTATTCTAAATTGAAAGGTAGTGGAGGTAAATGTCGTACCTGCATTGTGAAAGTCAGCAAAGGTTCTGAAAAAGACCCTCGACCGATGCCAAAATTGGTAGCTTCTTGCCGTACTACAGTAATGGATGGCATGGAAGTGCTTAATATTACTTCTCCAGAGGTATTGGAAGCTCGTGCTGGTGTGGTAGAGATTTTGTTAATCAACCACCCGTTAGATTGCCCTGTTTGTGACCAAGCTGGTGAGTGTGATTTACAAAACTTAGGTTACGAGCACGGTCTACAAAAAACAAGATACGAATTTGAACGCCGTACGTTTGATAGAATAGATATTGGCGATAAAATCCAGTTACACATGAACCGTTGCATTTTGTGCTATCGTTGTGTGTTCACTGCTGATCAGATCACGAATAAACGTGTTCACGGTATCTTAAATCGTGGGGATCACTCGGAAATCTCAACTTATATCCAAACAGCTGTTGATAACGATTTCTCAGGAAACGTAATTGATGTTTGTCCGGTTGGTGCTTTAACTGATAGAACTTTCCGTTTCAAAAATCGTGTTTGGTTTACAAAGCCAGTTGATGCGCATAGAAACTGTTCACATGAGAAATGCAATGGTAAAGTAACGTTGTGGTACAAAGGAGAAGATGTTTTACGTGTAACCGCTAGAAAAGATCAATTTGGAGAAGTAGAAGACTTTATTTGTAACGAATGTCGTTTCGATAAAAAGAAAACTGCTGATTGGACTTTGGAGCACCCAACACATATTTCAGAGACTTCAGTGATTGCATCTAACCACTACGAGACATTCAAACCACTTCCAGTAATTAAGGAAAACTTAACCTTACAAGAAGCTAATCAACGCGAACTAGAAAGAAGCTTTAAAATCTAATGGAAATCGATTTCGTCATAGAGAAATTTATACTGGTTACAGCAATATTTGCAATTAGTTTAGTAATTGCAATGTATTCTACTTACGCAGAGCGTAAGGTTGCCGCTTTTTTACAAGATAGGCTTGGTCCAGATAGAGCTGGTCCCTTTGGTCTTTTACAGCCATTGGCCGATGGAGTAAAAATGTTCATGAAAGAGGAAATTATTCCTGCCAATGCTAATAAATGGTTATTTATGATTGGTCCTGGTTTAGCGATGCTTTGTGCTTGTATTGGTACAGCGGTTATTCCTTGGGGTCAGGATATGATGGTTGGAGATAGATTGGTTAAATTGCAAGTAACCGATATCAACGTTGGTTTACTTTATATTTTCGGTGTAATCTCTCTAGGTGTTTACGGCGTAATGATTGGCGGTTGGGCATCTAACAACAAATATTCATTGTTGAGTTCTATTCGTGCTGCTTCCCAAAACATCAGCTATGAAATTGGAATGGGACTTTCTATCATCGCTTTGCTATTGGTTACCAATTCACTTAGTTTAAGAGAAATTGTAGCCCAACAACATGGTTGGCAGTGGAACGTACTTTATCAGCCTTTAGGTTTTATCATTTTTATGGTATGTGCTTTTGCGGAAACTAACCGTGCACCATTCGATTTACCTGAGTGTGAGGCCGAGCTAAATGGCGGTTATACGATCGAGTATTCATCAATGAAATTAGGTTTCTACCTTTTCGCTGAGTACATCAATATGTTTGTGTCTTCAACTATAATGGCAGCATTATACTTTGGAGGCTATAACTATCCAGGAATGGATTACATGGCTACTTTATTAGGTCCAACTTGGGCACCTCTATTTGGTACTTTAATCTTCTTCCTAAAAATATTTGCGTTTATCTTCTTCTTCATGTGGGTTCGTTGGACTATCCCTCGTTTCCGTTATGATCAGTTGATGAACTTAGGATGGAAAGGTTTAATTCCTTTAGCTATCGCAAATATCATTATCACGGGTATTGTTATTGCTATTTTAAAATTTTAAGAGACATGGAATCATTAAGCAATAAGAAAAAAGTATTGGTTTCAAAGCCGCTTAATTTTGCCGAGAGAATTTATCTTCCAGCTATTGCGAGTGGAATGAAAACCACGATTGGCCACTTTTTCAAAAAACCTGCTACTATTAAATATCCAGAGCAGGAGCGTGAATTCTCTATCAACTGGAGGGGAATGCATTCTTTAAAAAGAGATGAGCAAGGAAGGGAGCGTTGCACCGCTTGTGGTTTGTGCGCTTTGTCTTGTCCGGCAGAAGCAATTACTATGATTGCCGCTGAGCGTAAGAACGAAGAGAAACACTTGTACCGCGAGGAGAAATATGCATCGGTTTATGAAATTAACATGTTGCGTTGCATTTTCTGCGGTTTGTGTGAAGAAGCTTGTCCGAAAGAAGCCATCTACTTAGATGGGCCAATTGTACCGGCAGATTATTTACGTAAAGATTTTATTTACGGTAAAGATAAATTGGTAGAAGCTCCTTTGGAGGTAAAATAAATTAAAAGGATCGTCTTCCGATTAATCGGGACCTAAAGCGATAACGAAACCAAGTAAGATTGCTTCGTGCCTCGCAATGACGGCAAAATTGAAACAACTAAATAAAAATTAATGGGTACATCAGTATTCTATTTTGTAGCAACATTAAGCGTATTCTTTGCGCTGATGGTGGTTTTTGCGAAAAATCCAATCCATAGTGTGCTATACTTAATCCTAACGTTTTTTACGTTTACCGTTCATTACATCTTATTGAACGCACAATTCTTAGCGGTAGTTAACTTCATTGTTTATATGGGAGCCATTATGGTGCTTTTCCTTTTCGTACTGATGTTACTGAACCTCAACAAGGAAAATGAACCTAATAAATCAATGGTTTTAAGGATAATTGGCATCATTGCTGGCGGATGTTTGGCCATAACGTTAATTGGTTCGTTAAGGTCGGTAGCAATTTCTGATCCTCTGGTATTGAAAAACCCAGGTTTAGGATTGGTAGAAAACTTAGGTAAAGAGCTATTTGGTCAGTTTATGTTACCATTCGAATTATCGTCATTACTATTGTTAAGTGCGATGGTTGGTGCGGTACTTTTAACCAAAAAGGAGGAAAAAACTAATGGGTAGTATCTTCGAAAATATGCAAGGCGTTCCATTGAACCATTATATTTGGTTCTGTGCATTGATTTTCACTATCGGAGTGATAGGCGTGTTGATCCGTAGAAATGCAATCATCATTTTCATGTCTGTAGAGTTGATGTTAAATGCAGTAAACTTGCTTTTGGCAGCTTTCTCAGTACATCACAATGATCCATCAGGACAAGTGTTCGTATTTTTTATTATGGCTTTGGCCGCTGCAGAAGTAGCCATTGGTTTAAGTATCATCGTGATGGTCTACCGTAACACACAATCAATAGATATTAATGTATTAAATCGCCTTAAGTGGTAATTCTAATAAAATAAAATGATTACAAGTTTACTTTGGTTAATTCCAGTTCTTCCGCTTTTAGGCTTCGTGATTAACGGTTTAGGCCGTAATACATTGAGCAAAGGTGCTGTTGGTTTTATCGGCAGCGGAGTGGTTTTAGCTTCATTTATCCTTAGCGTTTGTTTCTTTTTTGAGCTAAGTTCTAGCGTAGAGAAACAATTTACCGTTAATTTCTTCGATTGGATTAGTGTTGGAGATTTGAAAATTCCCTTGTCATTTTTATATGACCCTTTGAGTGCCATTATGCTCTTAGTGATTACAGGAATTGGCTTTTTAATCCATATCTACTCTACTGCCTACATGCATGAAGATGCTGGCTTCGGCAAGTTTTTCGCCTACTTAAACCTATTTATCTTCTTCATGTTGATTTTGGTTTTAGGTTCAAACTACATCGTGATGTTTATTGGATGGGAAGGCGTAGGTTTATGTTCTTACCTATTAATCGGTTTCTGGTTTACCAATAGTAGTTATGCAAGTGCGGCTAAAAAGGCATTTATCGTTAACCGTATTGGCGATTTAGGTTTCCTTTTAGGCGTGTTCTTAATGTTCCAAGTTTTCGGAAGTTTAGAGTTTGCAAAAGTATTCCCTCAAGCAGCTAATATGTTGCCAGGCAACAATACAATTACCATCATCGCGATATTATTATTCATAGGTGCTTGTGGTAAATCTGCACAGTTGCCTTTATTTACTTGGTTGCCAGATGCGATGGCTGGACCTACTCCTGTTTCAGCCTTAATCCACGCAGCAACGATGGTAACTGCAGGTATTTATATGATCGCTCGTTCTAGCGTAGTGTTCGACTTGGCGCCAATTGCACAAAATATCATCGCTATTGTAGGCGCAGCTACAGCCCTGGTTGCAGCTTTAATCGCCCTAACACAAACAGACATTAAAAAAGTATTGGCTTATTCAACCGTATCTCAATTGGGATATATGTTTTTAGGCTTAGGCGTTGGTGCTTATACAGGTTCATTCTTCCACGTGTTAACCCACGCTTTCTTTAAAGCATTGCTTTTCTTGGGTGCTGGAGCGGTAATCCACTCTTTACACCACGAGCAAGATATGCGCCACATGGGTGGATTGAAAGCTAAACTGAAAACTACTTTCGTAACCATGATGATAGGTACTATTGCCATTGCGGGTTTACCTCCATTTTCTGGTTTCTTTTCTAAGGATGAAATTTTAGCACATGCTTATCAATACAGTCCGGTACTTTGGGGTGTAGGTGTATTGACAGCATTTTTAACTGCTTTCTATATGTTCCGTATGATGTTCTTGACTTTTTACGGAAAATTCAGAGGTTCTCACCATACAGAAGAACACATTCACGAGTCGCCGAAATCAATGACTATCCCATTGGTGGTATTGGCAATCTTAGCTGCTGTTGGTGGTTTGTTAAACATTCCTCATGTATTTGGAGGCAATGAGTGGTTGGCACATTGGTTAACAGGAGCGAAGGTTACTCAAAATCATTTAGAGTTAAGCCACAGTACAGAGTTTACCTTAATGGGAGTTTCTGTATTAGCTGCTATCGTAGCGATACTTTTAGCTTACAGCAAATACGTTAAAAAGGCAGATATCCCAGTTGCTGACGAAGCGCCTAGAACTGCTTTAGAAAAATTATCATACAACAAATTCTACTTAGATGAAATTTACGATGCCATCATTAGAAAACCGCTAGATGCATTTTCTAACTTCTTCTATAAAATTATCGATAATAAAGTGATAGATGGCTTGGTAAACGGCTTAGGCTGGACTGCCAATGAAGGCAGCAAGAGCTTACGTTTATTGCAATCGGGTAATGTGGGTTACTACATCATCATGATGGTTGTTGGTATTGTGGCATTATTGCTTTACACTTATTTGTCTATCGCTTAAAACTAGTTCAAATATTATAAATGGAACTTTTAATACTCATATTTTTACCCTTAGTTGGCGCAATTGCCACCGCTTTATTTGCCAAGCAAAACACAGCTAAGGTAGCCGCATTAGCATTTTCACTTTTCTCGTTGGCTGTTGCCATCGGCATATTGTGTAAATTCACTCCAGATGCAAGCACGCAGTTTGTCGTTAATTTCCCTTGGATTGAGCAATTAGGCATTAACTTCCATGCAGGTATCGATGGAATTAGCATGATTACGGTTTTATTAACGAATGTGTTAACACCGTTGATTATCCTTGCTAGTTTTAAACACGAATATAAAAATGCCAATGCTTTTTATGCTTTGGTTTTATTTATGCAAACTGGTTTATTGTTGGTGTTTACAGCTTTAGACGCTTTCTTGTTCTACATTGGATGGGAAGCTGCTTTAATTCCAATTTACTTTATCTGTGCTACTTGGGGAGGTAAAGACCGTATCAAAGTAAACATGAAGTTCTTTGTGTACACCATTGCAGGTTCTTTATTCATGCTTTTGGGTATCATTTATTTGTATCTGCAAAATCCAGCTAACAATTTTGAGCTAGCTGAATTTTATAAACTAGAATTAGATGCCACGCAACAGGGTTGGATTTTCTGGGCTTTCTTTATCGCTTTTGCTATCAAGATGCCAATTTTCCCATTCCACACTTGGCAGCCAGATACCTATACCACAGCACCAACTCCTGGAACGATGTTGTTATCGGGTATTATGTTAAAGATGGGTATTTATGGTGTGATCAGATGGTTATTGCCAATTGTACCTCAGGGTGTTCAAGATTGGACTTGCTTAGTGATGATTTTAGCTATCATTGGTGTGGTTTACGCAGCGATTATCGCTTTCATGCAGAAAGATGCCAAACGTTTGGTTGCTTATTCTTCTATTAGTCACGTGGGTTTAATTGCTGCAGGTATTTTCACGTTAAGTCACCAAGGTTTGCAAGGAAGTATGATTCAAATGTTGAGTCACGGTATCAATGTGATTGGGTTGTTCTTTGTATTGGATATTATCAATTCACGTTTAGCAACTAATAAAGTTGATGAATTAGGAGGTTTAGCAAAAGTAGCACCTCAATTGGCCATCACTTTCTTAATCATCCTTTTAGGAACGGTAGCTTTACCAGGTACTAACGGATTTATCGGTGAGTTTTTATTGTTGATGAGTGTTTACAACTACAACGCTTGGTTAGGTGCTGTAGCAGGTTTAACCATTATTTTTGGAGCAGTTTATATGTTCCGTAGCTACCAAAAAATTATGCTAGGCGAAACGAATGCGCTTACTTCTAGCTTTAAAGATATCAACGGAACGGAGAAAGTAGTATTGTACACTATTTGTGCTCTGATTATTGTTATTGGGGTTTATCCAAAACCATTAATGCAAATTTCAGATGCCTCGGTACAACACTTATTGGAACAGATTAATCAAAAATTAACAGGGATTAACTAAGCATGAATATTATTATAACCATTGCCGTAACGGCTTTAGTAGTTCTTTATACTGGTTTATTTAAAGCTAAAAAGGCTTTATTGCCTATCACCTTGCTTGGTCTTTTGGTTGCTTTAGGTTTTACCATCTGTTCTTGGGACCAACCAACGGTACATTTCGGAATGATGCAAATCGACAATTTTGCATTGGCTTTCGGAGGTCTTTCTATCATCGGAACGTTATTCATTTTCCTTTTAACACAACGTTATTTTGCAGAAAATAGCCAAAACATAGCCGAATATTTCACTTTGATACTTTTCGCTCTATGTGGAATTATCATCATGGTTTCTTATAAAAACTTATCGATGTTATTTATCGGTATCGAAATCATGTCAGTATGTTTATATATCTTGGCTGGTATCAGAAAGCTAAACTTTGCCTCTAACGAAGCTTCTTTGAAGTACTTTTTGATGGGTGCTTTTTCAACAGGATTCTTATTATTTGGTATCGCGTTAATCTACGGAGCTACTGGTTCATTTGATATCGATGTTATTCAAAATGTACTGGTAAACAATGTTACTAATGTATCGCCTTTATTCTATCCAGGTATTATTTTAATGATGGTTGGTTTGTGCTTTAAAGTTGGTGCAGCTCCTTTCCACTTCTGGACACCAGACGTATACGAAGGCGCTCCTTCTTTGATTACCGCCTTCATGTCAACAGTAGTTAAGACTGCAGGTTTTGCAGCTTTCTTAAGATTGTTCGCAGGTGCTTTCGAGCCGTTGCATGATTTCTGGATGCCAGCTTTAATGGTCATCGTCATCATCACACTTTGTGTAGGAAATATCACTGCGCTATACCAAAAGAACTTCAAGAGAATGCTGGCTTATTCTAGTATTTCTCACGCAGGTTACTTATTATTTTCTTTAATCGTATTAACTGCTAATTCAGCAAGTAACGTTTTGGTTTATGCAGCTGCTTATACTTTTGCAAGTATTGTTGCTTTTGCAGTATTGATCAATGTAAAACAGAAAACAGGTAGCGATGATATCGAAAGCTTCAACGGCTTGGCTAAACGTAACCCCTTAGCTGCATTAGCATTAACTATTGCTATGCTTTCGTTGGCAGGTATTCCGTTAACGGCAGGTTTCATTGGTAAATATGTGATGTTCTTAAATGTTATGGAGAACTATCAGATTATTCTAGTAGTTATTGCTATTTTAAATGCGCTGGTTGGCTTCTATTACTATTTCCGAGTAATCATTGCTATTTATTTTAAAGAAGGCAAGGAAGTTGAGTTAGATACGCCTATTCAATACAAAGTGGTACTGGTTGTGTCAACAATAGTCATCTTAGTTCTAGGTATTTATCCTTCGCTTATTTTAAATCTGATATAAGACATACTTATAAACAAAGAAGCGGAGATGTTCAAGAGAATGTCTCCGCTTCTTGCTTTTTAGTGGACTGGAGTGATTTTTTACAATTTGGGAATTTAATTGCCAAATTGTAAAAAATGATTATATTTGATGTATGATAGAAAGGAAAATAGCTGAAAAGCTCAAAGATATAGCTCAGAAATTTCCGGTAATTACTATAACAGGGCCAAGACAATCGGGCAAGACTACACTTTGTAGGCAAGTATTTGCAGACTATCGCTATGTAACACTCGAAAATCCTGATACACGTTCATATGCTGAAAACGATCCACGTGGTTTCTTAGAAGAATACAACGAGAAAGTAATTATAGACGAAGCGCAAAACGTTCCAGCATTATTTTCTTATATTCAAGGAATTGTTGATGAAAGTAAGCAAGTTGGACAATATATACTCTCAGGCTCTCAAAATTTTTTACTTTTAGAGAAGATAAGTCAATCACTTGCTGGAAGGACTTATATTTTTCACTTGTTACCATTTGCACAAAGTGAACTTTTAGCCCCATACGAGCAGGATATGCTACAAAGCATCTATAATGGAGGTTACCCAGCTATTTACGATAGGCAAATAGCTCCTCTTGATTATTTTCCTTCCTATATTCAAACTTATATTGAGCGTGATGTAAGAAGTATTTTACAGATAAAAAACCTTAATTCATTTAGTACCTTTTTGAAGGTTTGTGCGGGTAGGACCGGTCAGTTATTCAACGCTTCAGATATAGGAAATGAGATAGGCATTGACCATAAAACCGTACAAAGTTGGCTCTCTATACTCGAAGCCAGTTTTATTTTATTTCGTTTGAATCCGTGGCACGTGAATTTTAATAAGCGTATTGTAAAGACACCAAAGCTATATTTCTACGATACCGGATTAGCTTGTTATTTACTTGGAATACGTAAAGCTGAGGAACTAAATGTACATTTTGCAAAAGGATCATTATTTGAAAACTATGTAATTACAGAATATATCAAAAATCGTGGAAATAAAGGTGACAATGCCCCTCCATATTTTTGGCGGGATAATACCGGGAATGAGATAGACTTGTTAGTTGATTTAGGGGATCGTATAAAACTTATGGAAATTAAAGCGGGTAAAACTATTAAAGATGATTTTTTTAAGAGTTTGACATTCTTTGAAAAAATACAAACTGGCTATCATTTATCTAAATATATCGTATACGGTGGAGATAGTTATAGAAGGCAGTACAATACGCAGGTTTTGCCATGGAATAGGCTAGATGATTTCTAACTCTATTAAAAGCTAAAAATCGTCCCAGGTAAGATAACCATATAGAATATTATTTGTAGTTTTACGAATAATTGTAACTATGGAGCAATTTTGGAACCATCTGCAGCATCTTATTGATCCTGAAAAACTCCTTAGGGAAGGCGGTTTCTATTTGGTTGTTTTCGTTATTTTCGCCGAGACAGGTCTCTTCTTCGGGTTTTTCTTACCAGGAGATTATCTTTTGTTTTTAGCAGGAATGTTCGTAGCAACGGGTAAGTTAGACGTAAATATTTATGTATTAGTTTTCTCGCTAATTGTTGCAGCTATCTCTGGAAATTTCACGGGATATTGGTTCGGTAGAAAGACAGGACCAGTACTGCATACCAGAAAAGACACCTTCTTCTTCAAGAAAAAATTCCTTAAAACCGCAGAAGATTATTACCGTAAGCAAGGTGCTTTTGCTTTAATTATGGGCAGATTTGTGCCGATAGTTAGAACATTTGCGCCAATAGTAGCTGGTTTAATTAAAATGGATTTCAAAAAGTTTGTACTCTATAATATTTCGGGTGCACTTTTATGGATTTGTTCCTTAACTTTGCTGGGTTATTTTTTGGGGAAAAGTTTTTCAAAACAGATTGAAGAGTACTTAGGTTATATCATATTTGGATTTATTGCGATAACAACAATTCCATTAGTAATTACCTTTGTGAAAAATAAAATATCAAAGAATACAGACAATTTAGAAGACAAAGAGATTTAAAGAAAAAGATGATTAAAGACGAAACCCATCCGTGGCACAGCGTATCTCCGGGCAGTAATTTGCCAGAAACAGTAAATGCAATTATCGAAATCCCTAAAGGATCAAAAGCAAAATACGAAATAGATAAAGATTCTAGCTTAATCAAGTTAGACAGAGTATTGTTCTCATCAGTAATGTATCCAGCTAACTATGGCTTTATTCCACAAACTTATTGTGATGATAAAGATCCTTTAGATATTTTGGTTTTATGTTCTGTAGATGTTTACCCAATGACAATTATTGAAGCCAAAGTTGTAGGTGTGATGCACATGATTGACAATGGCGAGCAGGATGATAAAATTATTGCGGTAGCGAAAAATGACCCATCTGTTAATTATATTAACGATTTGGGCGAACTGCCTCCACATACAATGAAAGAGATCGTTAAATTCTTTCAAGATTATAAAGATTTAGAAAATAAACAGGTAACTATCGAGCATCTACTAGGTGTAAGATATGCCCATAAAGTAATCAATGAAAGTATTGAGCTTTATAACACAACATTTAGATAACCTTTAATGATTTACTCCGTCAGTACGCCAATAATTGCATTTGTTAGTGCATATCTTCCAAGTCCGGTTTTAGCTGTAATAGCTACGCCCGAAACCGAAAGTGGATCTATAGGGTGGCGCCTAATATTTGCATTATTTTTAGTGTTTTTAAACGGATTTTTTGTGGCGGCCGAATTTGCAATTGTGAAGGTTCGGGCGTCACAGATTGAAATTAAAGCCAAATCTGGTAGCAGAGTTGGAAAAATGGCAAAAAATATCCTACACCATTTAGATGGATATTTGGCAGCTACACAATTAGGTATTACTTTAGCTTCTCTTGGATTAGGTGTGGTCGGAGAAAAGGTAATGCATGAAATCATTCATGATTCATTAGCGAATTTTGGCGTTGCCGAGGCGTTAATTACCACCATATCTACCATTTTGGCGTTTTCTATCATCACCGTTATGCACATTGTATTTGGTGAGTTAGCGCCTAAATCATTAGCGATACAACGTCCGGTTGCTACTACGTTGTTTGTATCTTTCCCATTGCAAGGTTTTTATATCTTATTTAGACCGGCTATTTGGCTATTAAATGGCTTAGCCATGATTATTTTAAAGCCATTTGGTATTGATACCAGTGCCGGTCATGAATCATTACACAGTAACGAGGAGTTACAATACTTATTAGACCAAGGTAAGGAAAGTGGTGCTTTAGAAGATAATGAGCACGAGTTGATTAAAAATGTGTTTGATTTCAATGAGCGTGTGGTGAAGAATATCATGGTTCCCCGCACTAAAATCTCAGGTATTGAATTGAATACTTCGAAAGATGATGTAGTAGAAAAAATCATCTCTGAAGGTTATTCTCGTATGCCTGTTTACGATGAAATCATTGATAAAATCATCGGTATCATTCACGCAAAGGATGTGCTTCCATTATTGGCCAGCCAAAAAGAATGGTCACTGTCAGATATCATCAGAAAACCTTATTTCGTTCCTGAAACTAAAAAAATTAACGATTTGTTAAGTGAGCTACAACAAAAGCGCATCCAAATTGCCATTGTTTTAGACGAGTTTGGCGGAACAGCTGGGATGGTTACGCTAGAAGATATCGTAGAAGAGATTGTTGGCGAGATTCAAGATGAGTACGATGAAGAGAAACCAATTGTTGAGAAGGTAACAGATACAGAATTTATCGTTAATGCTTACGCTACGGTATATGATGTTAATGAGCACTTGCCTCACGATTTGCCTGAAGACGAAGATTTTGATACTGTTGGTGGTTTAGTTTCTCACGCTTTTGGAAAAATTCCTGAAGTAGGAGAGAGCGAAGAGTGCTATGGTTATCTGTTCACTATTCTTAAAAAGACAGAGCAAAATATCGAAACTGTAAAGCTAGAAATTGTCATAAATAAAAGTGACATGGTAGATTTACATTAAGCTAGGTTAACTGTCAAATCGTTTAACTGTTAATTGTCGAGACGAATAGAAATCTAATTGTTCTAGTGGTTTTTGGCTATGTATTTTACTTTTTAATTTTGACTTTTAACTTCAAGGATGCATTTATTCTACACACCAGATATTAACGCCAATACTTATACTTTAAGCGAAGAGGAAAGCAACCACTGCAATAAAGTGTTGCGCCTAAAGCAGGGGGATAGGGTTAATTTAATTGATGGTGTAGGTGGATTGTACACGGCGGAAATCGCTGAAGCAACTAAAAGAGCTGTACATTTAAATATCATCGATAAGCAAAGCGAATTTGGTAAGCGTAACCATTACTTACATATTGCTATTGCGCCTACAAAAAATATCGACAGGCTGGAGTGGTTCTTGGAAAAAGCAACCGAGATAGGGATTGATGAAATTACACCCATTATTTGCGACCGTTCTGAACGTAAAATCATAAAGCAAGACAGGTTAGAGAAAGTAATCACCTCTGCCGTTAAACAGTCGCTAACTGCCTATCACCCTAAAATTAATACTGCAATTTCTCTTAAGGATTTCATTAAGCAGAGCGAAGCTGATGATAAATTAATTGCACATTGTATTGATGAAGATGATAGAGAAGCCATTGCAGGGATCGTTAAGCCTCATCAAAAATATCTTATCCTTATTGGCCCAGAGGGCGATTTTACTCCCAAAGAAATTGAACTTGCTTTGCAAAGCGGATTTAAACCAGTAACTTTAGGCAACACCCGCCTACGTACAGAAACTGCTGGTTTGGCGGCTTGTTTTGAAGTTAATTTTTTAAATAGGGGTTAATGAAGTGGTCAGTTTTCAGTAATCAGTTTCCAGTTTTAAAACCATTTAAAGGTTCACTTAGGTGTGCTGCTCAATTTTTACTTTTCACTTTTACCTTTTTACTTATTACGGCCTTTACCTTTCCTCCAACTTACAAAATAGGCAAACTTAAATATGCTGGTGGCGGCGATTGGTATGCGAATAGAACTGCTTTGCCCAATCTTGTAGCCTTTTGCAATAAAAACATCGCTACTAACTTTGCTGCCGAAGAAGGAATTGTAGAAGTGGGAAGCGCAGAACTATACAATTACCCATTTGTGTATATGACTGGGCATGGGAACGTGACATTTAATGCTCAAGAAGTCGCGAATTTGAGAAAATATCTGATTGGCGGTGGTTTTCTTCATATCGATGATAATTATGGCTTAGATAAGTTTATTCGCCCCCAAATGAAGAAAGTATTTCCGGAGCTGGAGTTTGTGGAGTTGCCAGCTAATCATAAAATCTACCATCAAAAGTTTAAATTTTCAAATGGGCTTCCGAAAATCCATGAACACGATAATAAACGTCCGCAAGGTTTTGCTCTGATATATAAAGGACGTGTGGTTTGCTATTATTCTTATGAATGCGATTTAGGCAATGGTTGGGAGGATTATGGCACTTATCCTTCGGACACCCAAGAAAGTAGGAATAATGCGCTAAAAATGGGTGCAAATTTGATTCAGTACGCTTTAACCAATTAACTTATGAACAAAGTAACTGTAAATAGTCAATTTCATTTTGATGTTGACGTTGTAAACGAAGTTTTGCAAGTGAATAGCCAAAGTGTTGATTTAGATGTATTGAGCCTAAATGAAAAGTCAAGTCATATTTTGCATAAAAGCAAATCTTACAATGTTGAAGTGGTAGAATTTGACAAAGCCGAAAAGCTGGCTAAGATCAAGGTGAATGGCACTGAGTATCAAGTCCAGGTTACTACTCAATTAGACTTATTGTTAAAGCAGTTGGGTTTAGATAACTTGAATGCCAACAAAATAGCCCAAATTAAAGCGCCTATGCCTGGTTTGGTTTTAAATATACTGGTTAAGGAAGGAGACGAAGTGAAGAAAGGCGATAGCTTGGTGGTTTTAGAAGCAATGAAAATGGAGAACATTATCAAATCTCCAGCTGACGCTATAATAAAGAAAATAGAGGTAAAGCAGGGGGATAAGATAGAGAAAAATACAGTGCTGATACAGTTTGGTTAACGAGCAATTTTGTAAAAGTGACTTACTTTATGATAAAAATTAACTGCTATTTCCAAGTAATGTGAAAAAACAATAAAGCCCCGAAATTAAATTTCGGGGCTTTATTGTTTTTATGCTGAATGTGATTAAGAAATCACCCAGTTCCAGCCAAAAGTATCTGGAGCTAAACCATATTTTATATCGTTTAACTTTTTAGCAATACCATTTGAGATATTTCTTGAAGCCACATCAGTTAAGGTATAAGTTTTGCCTTCGTAACCTATTTCACCGATATGCGTAACCGTAGCAGCAGTACCAGCAGCAAATGCTTCTGTTAATTTACCGTTTTCAATGCCTTCGATGATTTCCTTAACAGATAACCTTCTTTCTTCCACTTCAACGCCATCAGCTTTTGCTAATTGGATGATAGTATCTCTAGTTACACCGTCTAAAACCGTAGTTCTAACCGCAGGAGTTACTAATTTGCCATCAATTACAAACATTAAGTTTGCAGTTCCAGCTTCTTCAATAAACTCATGTGTTTGGGCATCAGTCCAAATTAACTGGTCGAAACCTTCTTTTCTAGCCACCTCAAATGGATATAACGAACGAGCGTAATTTCCTGCTGTTTTAGCATAACCCACACCGCCATCATCAGCTCTAGTGAATTCAGTTTCTACTTTAACTCTTAAAGCTTTGTTGTAGTATTTGCCAGTTGGCGTAGTTAAAATCGCAAATGTATAGCTGTCCGATGGTCTTACACCTAAGTAAGGGTCGGTAGCATACATTACTGGTCTAATATAAAGTGCGTAATCTTCTTGGTTAGGTACCCATTTTTCATCAACGTTAATTAACGCAGCCATACCTTGCATGAAGATTTCCTCTGGAACTTCGGCCATGGCCATTCTCGATGCCGATTTATTAAACCGCAGGAAGTTTTTGTCAGCTCTGAAGATGCTGATTTTACCGTCAGGTAGTCTGTAGGCTTTAATGCCTTCAAAAATAGCTTGTCCGTAATGCAGCGCAGAAATTGCTGGGCTCATCGGGATTGGGCCATAAGGAACTACTCTAGGATTTTTCCATACACCATCCTCATAGTCACACAAAAACATGTGGTCGGTAAACACTTTACCGAATGGTAACTCTGAAAAATCAGTAACTGTAAGGCGAGTTTGCTCAACCTTGGTTACTTTGATGTCTATTGTTTCGGTCATTTTATAGAAGTTATTAAGGAAGCCCTAGCGCTGCCGTCATTTCGACTGGAGTGAAACGGAATGGAGAAATCTTTTGATATAATTTAAAGGTTTCTCGGCTACACTACGTTTCGCTCGAAATGACGGCCGTTTGAGCGACCTCGTTATTTAATTTGCTGCAAAAGTACTAAAAATCATTGTTTTTTAGCTTCTTACAACGAAATTAATGTTTGCTTTTGAGTGTCTGCAACACACTAAGTACCCATCCTTTGCCCCACTCTTCCATCTGTTCTTCAGTCCATAAGAAAGGGTAGAAAATTCGTTTTTGAAAACGCGGAGGCAAATATTTCTGCCAATTGGTTCCACCTGTTGCGGCAATGTCTACAGGATCTTTTTCTAGGTAACGCACAGCGGATTTGTAATGCGATAGAGGCCATTCTACGTTCACGTACAAATCTAACTTACGCAATTCTTCGGCTAGCAAAGTTATATCCTCGCCTTTAGCTTCCAACTGTTTGTAAAGCGATGCGAAATTGCTGTGTTCTCTTTCTTTGGCCAGCGCCAAAAACTGAGTCGCATATTTGCTGATGAATTGTTTTAAGGTTAGCGTTTGTTTGCCGCTAGAAAGTTCTGTAGCGCCGAATTTCCAATAAATGTGCTCGAATTTTTCTTCGATAGAGGCATTGGACAATTCTTCTCTTTTGCTCTTATCTACCAGTTGGGTAAAATCTGTTGCTGATATTTCTATCATACGGTATTGCCCACTTTGAAAACCACTAGCTGGCAACAACGACATACGGAATTTCAAGAATTGTTCCTTTTCCATGCCATTCACCATTACTTCGAAGGAGGTAGTTAAGGCATTGAAATAAGCATTAATTCTTTTTACTCGTTCGGTGAAGAATTTTGCAGTTAGATTTTCGTGTTGGGCGATTTGCTTGCATTCATGTAACGAAAGCTTAAAATATAGCTCCGTAATCTGATGATACATGATGAAAATTTCCTCATCTGGAAACGGGGTTTTCGGACTTTGTAAACTCAGCAAAGTATCCAAATGAATATAATCCCAATAAGTGAGGAAATCTGCGTATAAAAGGCCATCTAGGTAAGAGACCATATCTTGTCCCATGGCTTCGTATTTTTCTTGAAGCAGGGAGATTTTTTCTTTGATTTGTGGAGTTAGTTCCATGTTGTTTTGTCTTTAAGTGTTTAATAACCTTCTTAGCTCAGACAATATGCATCTGCAACTATATGTCCCCTTTGGAGAGTTTGTTCCGAGTATTCGGAAGGAAGGGGGAGGAATTATTTCAGTGTTAAAAAGACAATAACTAGCTGGGCCTATCTATGATAAGCGTAAAATTGGAAATCCGTATCCACGATGATAAAATCATTTATAAGTTTTTAGCCGTTTTGTCATTCTGAGCGCAGCGAAGCATCTATAAGTTCTTGCGATAAAGAAACAGATTCTTCGCTGCGCTCAGAATGACAGGGTGCTTAATCCTGCAAAATTTTAATTAAACCTAATACAAAACCCTAAACTTAATGGTATGCTCAATCTTTTTTAACGATTTAAACAATTGCTTGTCGTACTCCGCATTAATATCCGTAATGGCGTAACCAATAGTAGAGTTCGTCATTAAAAACTGCCCAACAATATTAATATTATGTTTGGCAAATATGGTGTTGATTTGCGCCATAATACCTGGAACGTTTTTGTGAATATGAATTAAACGATGCGATTTTTCGATGGCTGGCAATTGCAAATTAGGGAAGTTGCTACTTAAATAAGTTGTACCCTTATTCATGAAATCTGCTACACGTTTCGGAATGAACAGTGAATTACGAGGATTTGATTTTGGATCGTCGAAAACCACAATACCCATTTCGTTGCAGGTTTGGAAAGAAAACTTATTTCTAGCGCTACCCAAATAACCAATAGTTTTCAGTTTTACTGCTCTTCTCAGTTTCTCTTCCTCAATTTTTTCGCCATTTGCTAAAAACAACATGCCCACATCTGCCACATATTTTTCTTCAAATTCTGTTTTATGGCGAATAGAAAACCCATCCTTTTTAAGGAACGCAATGGTTTCTTCAGGTACATCTCCGACTACCAAGCACAAAATCCTGTTCTTGGGATAAGATATTGATTGAGGCAAATTGTTAACGTACAAAAATTCATCGAAACTTGGCGTAACGTGGTCAGCTTTGGTAACAATACTTTCTCTAGCAATGTTTTCGGTAAAAGCGAAGAACTTTTTAATCAAACCACTTTCACGCAACTGGTAATCTGAATAACCATCGCCAATGCCATATAAATCGCCTTGTAATTGCAATTGGTGCATCAATTTTACTTTGCCACCTTCTTCACTTAATGGATTGGTATGGTCGTAATCTATAATTTTGCCATCGCCTGTGGTTACAAAAGTGTTGGCGTAAATGTTCTCTTTTTTAATGTGGTACTGACTAACCACTGGTGTGATAAACTCCTTAAATCCGCCAGAAACGATTAAAACCTCATCGGCATGTTTTTTAAAGAATTCCGCATTGCGGGAAAAAGATTTAGATACTTTTTTCTTTAAATGTTTGATGAGTATTTGTAGGTGCTCTTCTGTTGCATCTAATAATTTTACCCTTTGCGCTAAACTTTCTGAAAATGACATTTTGCCCTCCATCGCTAAATTGGTATAGTCTTCAATTTTTTGATAGATAGCTTCACGCTCTGGATGTTTCGCTAGAGAAATTCTCGCTAATTCATCTAATGCTTCTACTTGGGTAAAAGTGCTATCAAAATCAATGATGTAAAAGTTTTGCTGTTTCATTTTCTGTTTTCGTTCTAATTTTTCCCGCAGATTTCGCTGACTGTTATTTTAGCTTATTTCAGCAGATTTTTATTATCTGCATTAATCTGCACATTTTTATCGGGGCCCATCAGCGGGATAATCATTTATTTAAGTGCATGGCAAACTTCAGCTATGCTTTGGTTTAGGGGTTTAAATCTAAAGTTGAGGGTATCTGTAATCTTTTGGTTCGTGTAATAACTGAGGTTGAAACTGCTACGAGCGGCATCTTTGGTGAGTGCTGCTGGCTTTCCTGTAAATAGAGATGCGAACTTGGCGGCTCTCCAGGCAATGCCAAGCATCCATGGTTTAGCTTCTTTGCTTGGTGCTTTAATGCCGAAACCTTTAGCAATTTGGGCGAAGAAATCTTTGTAGTGTAGGTTATCGGCGCTTAAGGTATAACGCTCATCGGTAATGCCGCTTTCCATCAGTAAAATCATGCATTTGGCAACGTCTTCTACATCTACAATGCCTGTAGCACCGTCAGTGTAGAATTTCAATCCTTCTTTAACCAGTTTGAAGATGGCCCCACTACCAGTGAAGCCTGCATTTTTTCCAATAATTACCGCCGGATTTACAATCACTGCATCCAATCCCTCTGCAATACCACGCCACACTTCCATTTCTCCCTGATATTTAGAGATGGCATAGTTGTGTGCTTTAGGGTCGTAATCCCAGAAATGTTTTTCAGAAATTAATTCATCCTTTTTTGGGAAACCTAATGCGGCAATAGAACTTACGTGCAGCAATCGAGCATTGTTTTCTATGCAAAGGGCTACAATATTGGCCGTTCCTTCTATGTTGATTTTTAGAAGTTTGGCTTTGTCTTTTGGGTCGAATGATACGGTTGCAGCACAATGGTAAACTTTGGTGATGCCTTCAAAGGCGTCGGCTAAGTCTTCAGGTTCGTTTATATCTGCAATATGCCAAGAAACTAACATGTTATTTTCTAGCAAAGCCGGAATTTTAGAGCTGCTTCGCCTAATGGCCCGGACCTGTATATTTTGGTCCGTAAGCTGCTTTACCAATTCTGCTCCTAAAAAACCTGTAGCACCTGTAACGAGTATCATTCTATTTTTGATGATTTAAGCACAAAAAATAAAAATGCGCTTAATATATGCGCCCAAAAATAGATATTTGAGGTCAGAAATTTAAATAGCTTTATGACTTTATCAGATTTTTTTTCTCCGATAGATATAGAAAAATTCACACCTAGGAATGGTTTTTTAACGAGCCAATTGGGGATGAAGGTAGAGTTTTATACCGATACATTCCCTGATTTGGAAGAAGAGAAGTACGATTTGGCTATTGTTGGCGTAAAAGATGATAGGGGAGCGGTGAATAACAATGGCTGTTCTTTAGCTCCAGATTATTTTCGTGAGCAGTTTTATTTGCTGAACGAAGGGCAATTTCCAACTAAAATTATCGATTTAGGAAATATCATTGCTGGTCAGGAGGTTTCTGATACTTATTTTGCGCTAAAAACTGTGGTTGCCGAATTGGTTAAATTGGATATTGTGCCTATCATTATTGGTGGTGGACAAGATTTAACCTATGCGCAATACATGGGCTACGAAAGTTTGGAGCAAAAAGTTGATTTATTGGTAGTTGATAATCGCTTTGATTTAGAACAGGACGAAACGGAAGGGGTTGCGACCACTTCTCAAAGTTATTTAACCAAGATTTTCTTTCATCAACCAAACTACCTTTTCAATTTTAGCAACATGGGTTATCAAACCTATTTCGTTAATCAGGATAGTTTGCGAGTAATGGATAAATTGTATTTTGATGTGCACCGGTTGGGTGAATTTGTTTCCGATCTATCGGTTTCCGAGCCTGTAATCCGCAATGCGAATATGGTAAGTTTCGATATGGGAGCCATTCGTTCTAGCGATGCTCCTGGCAATACTAACATGGTGCCAAACGGTTTTTACGGAGAAGATGCTTGCAGGATTTCACGCTACGCAGGAATGAGCGACAAGCTTACTTCCATTGGTTTTTACGAATTTAATCCGGCTTTTGATAAGGGCGGACAAACTGCCATGCTACTTTCACAAATGGTATGGTATTTTGTGGATGGTTATTACAGCCGTAAGAAAGATTTTCCGTTGACACCAAAATCGCAGTACATTATCTACAGAGCTAGTGTAAATGACGGCGCTACAGAAGTGAATTTTGTAAAAAGCAAAAAATCTGATAGATGGTGGATGCAGGTGCCTTATCCTGCAAATGGATCCAAAAATGAACGCTTTCATTTAGTGCCTTGCAGATACGATGATTATAGCACTGCTGTTAAAGGAGAGATGCCTGATTTATGGTGGCGAACGTATCAAAAACTAACCTGATAGTTACATAAGTTGTACGAGATAATCGTATATTTGATTTACAACTTATATCACTAAACTATGAAGCTCTTAAGGCGGCTTCACTTATCTAAACATTTTAATAAAAAGATGAAAAAAATAATTCTTTCGGCCGTGTTGCTAGCTCCGTTGGCATTAATGGCACAATTAGATTTTACCGTGAAAGGTAAAGTTGGAAGTTTGAATGCTCCAGCTAAGGCATATTTAGCTTATAGCAACAAGATAGCAGACTCTGCGGATATAAAAGATGGCGCTTTTGAATTTAAAGGGAATGTCCCAGTAATTACACAAGCAAGCATTAGAATAAAACATGATAATGCTGCCGTAGATCCTAAGAAAAGAGTACCAGCTGATGCATTTCCTTTCTACTTAGAGGCAGGAGTAATAAATGTTACCGCTTCAGATTCGATAAAATATGCAAAAGTAACTGGCTCAAAGGTTAACGAGGATAATGCAAAACTGAAGGCATTATTAAAAGCTACCGATGATAAAATAGCAATACTGATGAAAGAATATGGTAGCTATACACCAGAGCAGAAGAAAGACGATGTCTTCATGAAGCCTTTCATGGAAAAATATGATGCGACTAATGCTGAGAAAGATCCTATCTACAAGAAATTTGCTCAAGAAAACCGAAATTCTTACATCGGTCTAGTAGCTTTCAGATCTGGTATGGGATACAATTTTGATCCTAAACCTATTGATGAAGATTTCAAAAAGTTCTCTCCTGAACTTAGGGCTACGCCTTACGGAAAGGCCATAGAAGGTGCTATAGAAGGTGCTAAGAAAACTCAAGTAGGCGTTGTTGTTGCTGATTTTACACAGAATAATCCTGATGGTAAGCCTGTTAAGTTATCAGATTTTAAAGGGAAGTATGTGCTGGTTGATTTTTGGGCTTCATGGTGTGGTCCATGCAGAAACGAAAATCCGAATGTGGTAGCAGCCTTTAATAAATTTAAAGATAAAAATTTCACGGTTTTAGGTGTTTCTTTAGATGGAGGCAATACAAGAACAACTAAAGAAGCTTGGTTAAAAGCTGTAGAGGATGATAAATTAGCTTGGACACACGTCTCTGATTTGAAAGGATGGGATAATGAGGTTTCAAAAAGTTTTGGCATACAAGGCATTCCTTTTAATTTCCTGTTAGATCCAAATGGTAAGATTGTAGCTAAAGATTTAAGAGGCGAAGCATTGCATACTAAACTTGCAGAGATTCTGGATAAGAAAACTAAATAGAATTTTAAAATCATAAACAAGAAAGCCCCGAAGCACTGTTTCGGGGCTTTTATTGTATTAAAGAGTTTGCAGTCCTAGTAATTATAATTAGAAGCAATGTATAGGGTTAATTTCTAAAAGCGAATAATGTAAGTTATCGTCAGTTCACATAATATCTGAAATAACTTAGTCAGACTGAAGAAGGTTGATCTCTTTGTCTTAAATTACAATCCTTAATGATGATTAGATTTACTTTAAAGGCTGATTCGATTGTGCTAGTGCTAGTCTTATTTTGGATTAACTGAGTATGGCTGCTGAATTAATCTCCCGATTTACAGTGTCTTTATAACGGATTTTAAAGTCAAAATATCGCTGCAAAAGAAAAGGCTTTACAAACTTGTAAAGCCTTTTCTTAATATATTTATCAAGTCTTACTTAACTTTAAAAGGTTTAGCTGGTTTGTTCTTGAATTGCGCTTTTCCAGCAGATCTAACTTCTGAAGAACCTAACATGGTCATCGCACAACGGAAACCAATGTCTGCAGCAGATTCGTCTTCTTGCAGGTATCTTCTTGCAGCAGGATTTAACCATATTGCTTGGTCATTCCAAGAACCGCCTTTGTATACTCTTGATCTATCGTTATAAAGAGTCAGAACTTCTCCATTAGCTAACGCTGTTTGTGCGTCTCTGTATCCTCTTTGGTCAGCTTTGTAAGAACTATCTACATAGTTTGATTGTAACTGTGCCCAAGTTTGTTTTACGCCAGTTACGGCAGGTTTCATCATAGGGCGGCCTTTACCATCTAACTTGATTGAATTTGATTGAGGATCTCTCTCTTTATCTGTATATTCATTACCTCTAAATGGGTTTAAACCTTCAGTAGCCTCGTAAGTATTAGGACGGTACACGTCTTGAACCCATTCGCTTACATTTCCAGCCATATTATACAGGCCAAAATCATTAGGTGTAAAACTGCGTACCGACGAAGTGATACTTCCTTTATCATTTAATGAACCTCCAACACCCATGTAATCTCCTTTTCCTCTCTTAAAGTTGGCTAAAATCATACCTCTGGTAGACTTTTTAGAAGAAGTGATGCCTAGGCCATTCCAAGGATAAACCCTTTTCTCGTTGATATTGGAATATTGCGTATTACCTATTAAGCCTAATGCAGCATATTCCCATTCTGCTTCAGTTGGTAGACGGTAAGGTTGAAGAATTTCTCCGTCTTCCAATCTTACATTTCTTCTAGGTGCAGATTTTCCTTTTCCAGCTGCAGCATCTGCGCTTAAATCTAAAGGTGCATTTTTTCCTAAATCTTTATTTTGCCCATTTAAGTATGCTTCTGTGTTATATATCGTATCAGATCTTTTAACTGGGGCACCACCCTTAGCAGTCGGTTTATTCAAATCTTTAAAAGGAGTCATAATTCCTTTTTCTCTTAAGACAAACTCATTTACTCGGTCTGTACGCCAAACGCAGTACTCTGCTGCTTGCTGCCAGTTCACGCCTACAACTGGATAGTCTCCATAAGCTGGATGTCTTAAATAGTTGTTTACGTAAGGTTCGTTATAAGATAGAGGTCTTCTCCAAACTAAGGTATCTGGAAGTGCCTCATAATAGTATTGCGCTAATTCCTCTTTTCCTCTAAAAGTGGTTCTAATCCAGTGCAAATATTCCAACCAGTTGGTGTTCGAAACCTCGGTTTCATCCATGTAGAAAGAACTTAAGGTAACTTGTCGTTTGTAGTTGTACATACCCAAATCTTGTCCAGGTATTTCAACACCACTACCCCCCATAACAAATTCACCACCTTCAATTTCTATTAAACCTGGTCCAGGTCCTCTTTTGAAGCTTGTTTTTACTTCAAAACCACCGTTTTCCCTTTTGTTGTAACTGTAACCTGTTTTATCAGATACTGCGCCACCCTTCTTAGAGCTGCCGCAAGAACTCAAGGCTCCAACACCAAATAATGAGACTAATGCGTATAGGTATATTCTATTCATATATTGCGAATTGCACTTTCGTCGTTAAAAATACACAAAAAAAGGAATGAGAAATAAAAATCTTTTTATTTGGTCATTTTTTGACGAAATTTATTTTAATTAAATATTAGCTTGTTGAAATGGAACTTTCTAGTTTTAAGGTACTAAACGAATAAATTTTCATAATATTGTTAATATCTTTTTTATTAGTTGTGGTGGGGATTTTTTTTCCTTTTATGTGGAATGTTTTGCTGTGTACTCCTTGTTTTTTGCTGGTTTTTGATCATTTTTAGCCTTTATTGCTAAGGCTTTATTTACTGAGAGATATATGGACTACCAGAGATAGAGCATTGGCAATAATATTGCGTGTTGTTTAACGTTATGCAGTCATATTACAAATTACTGCAAGTATACTTTTTGAAATTAACGAACTCTATACTAAATTGCGCAGATTAACTATTTTATGATGAAATTAAACTACCTAGGAAGAGCCTTCTTGCTTTTGTTTTTGTTTTTAGGAAAAAATGCTCTCGCTCAGACTACTTCCGGAAGTAGCACCACGCAAACAAATGGAGTATATCCAGACGTTCCGTTCTTATTAATTACCCCCGATGCTAGGGCTGGTGCAATGGGAGAGGCTGGTGTTGCTGTAATGCCTGATGGAAATGCAATGAGCATCAATCCCGCAAAATTAGCTTTTTTAGAGAAGCCATATGGCGTTAGCTTGTCTTATAGCCCTTGGCTTAAAAACTTGGTTCCAGACATTAACTTAGCTTATTTAAGTGGCTTTTATCAGTTAGATGATAGAACTGTGTTGGGAGCTTCATTAAGATATTTCTCACTTGGAGATATTTCTTTAACGGATGAAGCTGGAGGTGCACTAGGTACTTTCAATCCTAATGAACTCGCATTCGATGCTACCTATTCTCGTAAATTTGGTGAAAATTTTTCTTTAGGTACTACAGCCCGTTTCATCCGCTCAAATCTTACATCTGCCCAAATTGGTGGTAGTCAACAGAAAGCAGGAATGGCGGTTGCAGTAGATGTATCAGCATTTTTCAAGAAGCCAACAGTGTTGTTCGGTAAGGATGCAATTTTATCGGCAGGCTTAAATTTATCCAACATTGGAACTAAAATGAGTTACGCTGAAACTCAGAATAAGAGATTTTTGCCTGCAAATATGAAACTTGGTGGCGCTTCTACCTTCATCATCGATGATTATAACCAATTTACCTTTGCACTTGATTTTAACAAATTGATGGTTCCAACAGATCCAATCAGAGATTTAAATACAGGTGAAATTATTTCTGGTAAAGATCCTTATCGTTCTGTACCTTCTGGAATTATCGGTTCTTTTGCAGATGCACCAGGTGGATTTAAAGAGGAGCTGAAAGAGATTGGGATTTCAACGGGTATGGAGTATACATACAACCAACAGTTTGCAGTTAGAGCTGGTTATTTCTACGAAAATCCTCAAAAAGGAGACCGAAGATACTTTACTCTTGGTGGTGGATTAAAATACAACGTATTTAACCTTGATTTTTCGTACTTGATTGCTAATGCGCAAAACAGTCCGTTAGCAAATACATTGAGATTTACGTTAGCTTGGAGTATTGATAGTGTAGCGAAATAAAAGGTTTTATATGCGTATTAAGGTAGGGTTCGGGTTTGATGTTCATCAGTTAAAAGACAATCATCCTTTTGTGGTTGGTGGTGTAAATCTGGAACATCACAAAGGGGCATTTGGTCATTCAGATGCAGATGTATTGTTACATGCAATTTGCGATGCTTTATTGGGTGCTGCAAATTTAAGAGATATCGGTTTCCATTTCAAAAATACCGATCCACAATGGAAAGGAATTAGCAGTTTGGTTTTGCTAAAAGAAACGGTTAAGCTGCTAAAAGAAAAAAAATTCGAGATAGGGAATATTGATGCAATGCTTTGCTTAGAAGCTCCGAAAATCAATCCCCATATTCCGCAAATGCAAGAAAATATCGCAGCTGCAATAGGCATTTCAGTGGATGATATTTCTATTAAAGCAACAACAAACGAAACAATGGGCTTTATAGGAAGAGAGGAAGGTGTGGTGGCTTATGCAGTTTGTTTGATTGAGAAGATATAAAGGTTACAAGTTGTGAGTTGCAGGTTATGCGACTCACAACTTGCAACCCATAACTCGCAACAACTCATTCTTCCAAGTAGCCAAATTTTCCAGTGTTATAATCTTCAATTGCTTGCTGCAATTCTTCAGGCTTATTCATTAAAAAGGGGCCATATTGAGCAATCGGCTCATTAATAGGTTCTCCAGATAAAAATAAAACCACTGAATCTTCTTTGGCCTCAATTGCTATTTCTGAACCATCATTAGTAAAATGTACCATCTGATTGGTTGCCGCCTGCTCTGTATCATTTACTGAGATGGAACCTTCTATTACCACCAAGGCTGTGTTATAATTCGCTGGGCTTGTTAAAATAACCTTTGTGCCAGTTTTTAATTTGAGGGTATATAGCTCAATCGGAGTAAAGGTAGATGCGCTGCCTTTAGTGCCTAGATATTCTCCGGCAATTACTTCTATTAAGCCACCATTGTTGGGCAGTTTATGCTTGGCAATATTGTTGTTTGCTAACGCTTGATACTTAGGTGTGCTCATTTTATACTTTGCCGGCAAGTTTACCCACAGTTGCACCATTTGAAATGTTCCACCTTTTTTACTAAAGTTTTCTTCGTGGTATTCTTTGTGAAGGATACCGCTTGCTGCAGTCATCCATTGTACATCGCCCGGATAAATTACACCACTGTTGCCTGCGCTATCATGATGGGCTACAGCGCCTTGATAAGCAATGGTTACGGTTTCAAACCCACGATGTGGGTGTACACCAACGCCTCTCAACTTATTAGTTGGTGAAAACTCGATTTTTGCATTGTAATCGAGTAGGTAAAACGGATCCATTTTAATCTTGTATCCGCTTGGGAAGAAATTGTGTACCCTAAACCCATCGCCGACCATATGTGGGGCAGCAGGGTTTAGAATAGCAGCAATTTTTTTAAATGTAGGCATAGCAGCCTCCTTTCTAGTTAAGCTTGTTTAACGAATTGTAGCTCGCCCAAGATTTTTACATCTTCGCTCACCATTACACCGCCAGTTTCTAAGGCTGCATTCCAAGTTAAGCCAAATTCTGTACGATTGATTTTACCACTTAAAGTAAAACCTGCTTTGTTATTTCCCCAAGGATCGGTTGCGATACCACCAAATTCTGCGTTTAATTTCACCGCTTTAGTCACATCTTTAATAGTCAAATCACCATTAACGATATAGTCACTTCCATCTTTTTCTACGCTGGTAGATTTGAAAGTGATGGCTGGATATTGCTCCGCATCAAAAAAGTCAGCACTTTTTAAGTGACCATCTCTATCGCCGTTGCCTGTGTCGATAGAACTGATATCGCCAGAGAAAGAAATGTTTGCGTTAGTAAAATCGTCACCTTCAGATACTAATTCTGCTTGGAAAGACTTGATACTTCCCGTTACCGTAGTAATCATTAAGTGTTTTACTTTGAACTGTAGTTCGCTGTGGGTTGGGTCTAAAGCCCATTTAGTTGTTGCCATAATATTTTAAGTTTTGTGTTTCTAAATTTGATAACACAAAGTTATGGCGAGCTGTTTAACTAAACGTTGATGTATGTTAAGTAATCAAATTGTTTCCTTGGCTCACTCGTTCATTAGTTTGGTGACCAATAGATTAACGAAATAAGCAATTCGAACAGTTGACCTATCTACTTAAAATGTTTTTTAGCTAAGTCTTTACGTACCCTGCTTAAAGATTCGGGGGTAATGCCCAGATAGGATGCGATCATCCATTGTGGTACGCGTAGAGTTAAGTTGGGATATAGTTTGATGAAATCTAGATATCGTTCTTCGGCAGTGGCACTTAATAACATGTTGATACGTTTCTGCATAAACCTAATAGAGTTATGCAGCATCATGATATTAAGCTCTAAGATATGTGGTAATAATTTCTGTATATCTACAAAGAAATGGCTGGGAACAATTAAAACTTCGGTGTTTTCAATGGCATCAATAAAGAAGATAGAGGGTTCGTTGAAAACCGAACTATTACGATCTGAAATCATCCAGTTTTCTGGCGCAAATTGAAGAATATGTTCTTTGCCTTTTTCATCTATAGAAAAATAACGTAAAAGGCCTTCGTTAATGAAATAGTTTTCTGAACGTAGATCTCCAGGGTTGAGTAAAACAGTACCTTTTTTAAAGGTTTTGCTTTTTAAGCAACTTGTAGCTTCTTTGGCTTGCTCATCAGTAATGGAAAGGCGCTCTTTTAAATACGATTGGAATTTCTCTAACATCGATTAAGATTTGGTGTCAGGGATTTTGCTGAAATCTGCGCTGCATTTACCACAGCCTGTAGCGCATGAACCTTTTTTCGGAGCGATACTACGATAGATAATTCGCCCTACATAAAATAATGCGGCGGCAAAAATCGTAATCATTAATATGAACTGAATATCCATGTTACAAAGATAGGTTAATTGTAATATAGCTAAATTGTTTAATTGTTGAGGGATTGTAAAAGAAATGTGGATTAAACATTAAGGAGTTAAGAAATAAAGTCTTAATGCACTTAATTTCTTGATGTTTAAAAGGAGAAATTAAATAGCGAAATGCATTTTGTAAAACTGATGCTGAAACGAGTTCAGCATGACGATAAATTAAGATTTAATGCTGCATCAATCCAACCGTGCCGCCGACCCAATCAAAATCTGCATTATAGCGTACACCAATCATTTTACCACGACTTAAACGGGCTAAGTTGATGCAAAGTTGCGGTTCCTCGCCATCTGGCCAAAGATACATCAAACGTATTTCTGCTTTTACACCACCATCAGGTGCTTGTATAATAGGCTCGTAAGTTACTTTGCGCTGCAAAATCCAATTCTCGGGGTCTGTTATGTCAGTGATGTCACTTTGCTTTACATCGATAATAACACCCATTCCTGCGAAAGAAAATAAAGGCTTAAGCACATAATTTTCTAAGTCTGATGGAATAGCATCAACTTCACTCAAAAATCTGGTTTCAGTCACAAATTTACCGCTTAAAAAAGGCATAGTATATTTGCTGATTCGATAAAACCAATTTGGATGTGTAATCCATTCTATGTCCAATTCCTCACGAGGGTCAAAACTGTTTTCAAAAATGGAAGTGTTGTTGGCTATTTCGTCAAAAATCAAGCGGTTGTAAATTCTCTTGATTTGGATTTTTTCATCGTCTTGCCTATAAAAAAGCTTTTTACCTTCTTTTTTAATCTCTTCTAAAGGTAGGATTTTGATGCCAATTTTGCTGGCTGTGACAAAGAAATCGATAGCTGTTTTTTGGTTAAGTGCATCTATATCCATCAACACTACTTCATGAGGTTGATAATTGCCAACAATCACTTTTTTTAGTAGTTGGAAATAGCTTTCTTCTGTCAATCCGCCAAAGAAGGGCGTGAGCTTTGTATCCAGTTCATATGCTGATTTATACTGGTTAGCCAAGTGGGATTGAAATCCATAAAGCGATGGAAAACCTTGCATTTCGATTAGCATTGGAGAGATTTCGCCACTTTCATCTTTGCAAAGTCCAAAATCGAAAGTTAAGAAATGCGGTTGCTCATTCTCGTTAGGTACCAACCATTCTTTCGGAATTGCATTTTTTGTTAATTCTTTAAAGTTATCCTGCTTGATCAATGCAATAATTTCATCTCCAGCAGCAATTAACTTTTGTTTTAAAGCTTCTGGAATTAAAATAGGTGATTCAGCTACCCGAAAAGTAATTTCTGGATAGCCTTCTTCCAATTGCTTTAAAAAAGCTTGGTATTTTTCTTGGCTAAAATTGGTATTGAATCTTGTTCTAAGTTCTTTTATCATGGCTGAATTTCATTCATAGTTCGTCATTGCGAGGCACGAAGCAATCCTAAAGCGATAATTTACTCAACGATATTTATAGGATTGCTTCGTGCCTCGCAATGACGATTTTGTAAAATAACTAAACTTCTTGCAACGCATTAATCGCCTCATCCAAGAAATTAGGCAAAATCACACTTTGCGTTAACATAATTCTATCAGGGTTTTCTAAGCTGTCAATCATATCTTCGTATTTTTCTTTACCATGATTTTTAATAATTAATTCCTTTTTCTCTTCTAGCGAAAGATACATTTTCATGCCAATTGGGTCGGCCTCTGGATGAAACTGCGTACCAATCATGTAGGGCGAAAAGCGAATGGCCATCATACATCTTTCTAAATCTACATGCGGGCGTTCTTTCTCAATAGCCAATAGCTGTGCTCCCATTTTTTCAAAAACACCATCATTGGGTTGTATTACTTGCCAATCTCGGCTATCTACAGAATAGAATGGATTGTAAAGCCCATTGAAGATGCGTTCGTGTTGCCCAGCTTCGGTTAATGTAATTGGAAAAATGCCAAAAGCGTTAGATTTGCGCTGGGTAACTTCGCCCAATCCGTATTTCCTACATCCCAACTGGAAGGAATGGCAAATGAGGAAAACATACTTTTTTTCTTCGTTGATCAGGTTAAAATCATCAACTCTGTCTAGCAAATCGAAAAAATCTGCCTCCCATTTTTGTCCTTCTCCATCATACGGATTACCTGGGCCGCCACTAGAAATGTAAATGTTGTAACTTAAATCTGGAACTTCTCCCTTTTGCCTAATGTCAAAAATATCTACCGTTAGATTAAGCTGGTTGTAAATTTTGTATTGGTGTAAAATTTCTTGTATACCCCTCATTCCCTGATTAGGGAACCCGTTATTCATATCTATAACGGCTACCTTTATGTTAATATCGTTCATTTTTTTATTTAGCACCGATTAATGTTTGCGTAGTGATGTAATCTACTACAGATTCGTAGCTTTTAGTTTGTTCAAAGACCGCTAACTGTCTATCGGCTCCTGTACCGTTGGCTAAAATAGTGTGTACATATTCGATTTCCTTTCTACTGCCCAACTCATCCACTACATCATCTACGAAGTCTAACAATTCAAGCACCAAATTTCTACAATTTACTTCCATTTCCTTACCAAAGTCTATCAAATTTCCGTCAATTCCGTAGCGGGCAGCTCTCCATTTGTTCTCGTTAATAAGCGCTCTACTGTAAGAAATGAAGTTTAGATTCTGTAAACGCAACTTGTACAATTTGGCACATAAAGCTTGAAATAATGCTGTAAAGGCCATCGTTTCATCAATCAGCATCGGACAATCACATACTCTAAATTCAATGGTTTCGAAGAATGGATGTACCCTGATATCCCACCAGATTTTTTTCGCATTATCGATGCTGTTCGTCTTAATCAACAGTTTTACATAGTTATCGTAGTCTTCGATACTATTGAAAATGTCTGGAATACCTGTACGTGGAAACTTATCAAAAACCTTGGTACGGAAAGATTTGTAGCCCGTATTTCTGCCTTCCCAAAATGGAGAGTTGGTAGAAAGCGCAAAAACGTGAGGTAAAAAATAGCGCACTTGGTTCGCAATATGTATCGCCAATTCCCTAGATTGAAAACCTACGTGAACATGTAGGCCAAAAATTAGGTTAGACCTAGCTGCTTCCTGTAATTCGTTCACAATTTCATTGTATCGAGGATGCTCGGTAATCAATTGCTTTTCCCAATGCGAGAAAGGGTGAGTGCCAGCAGCACCAATGCGCAGACCTTGCTCGCCTGCTAACTCAGCTACGGTTCTGCGCAATTGAGAGATTTCCTCTCTGGCTTGGTCGGTATTTCGGCAAATTCCAGTGCCCACTTCAACCACAGCTTGGTGCATCTCTGCCTTTACTTGATCTTTGTGGATTTTCTGTGCAGCTTCTACTATTTTTTGGTCATGAGAGGTTAATTCCCTTGTTACAGGGTCAACAATCATATATTCCTCTTCAATCCCTAAGGTAAATTCGTTCATAGATAGTTCTTATTGAAGGTTATTTGGTTGATTTTTTAGTGCTTGTTTTCGCTGCTGCTTTCGCTTTTACTACAGGCTTTTCTTTAGTATTGGCAGGTTTTGCAACTGATTTAGCTGTTTTAGAAACAAGTGGTGTTCCAGCTGCGCCAGATTTTACATAGCTACCCCAAGTAAGGTTATCTTTGCCGAATTCTTGTGCTAAAGCTTTCTCAATAGCATAATTGGCCGCAGTTTCTACTACCCATTCAAAGTTTTCTTCGCCAACACTTTCTAAGGCGGCATCTGGAGCTGGATTACAGAAGTCGATAGCGATAGGCACGCCGTTGCGTACTGCAAATTCAACCGTGTTAAAGTCGTATCCTAGGTATTGGTTCAGTTTTAATGTGTATTCTTCTATGGTTTTTAAAAGCTCAGCACTAGGTTTTGGTCCATCAACTACATAACGTAAGTGATGCGGATTACGTGGTTCGTATTGCATGATGCGCACATGTTTTCCGCCAATGCAGTAACATCTAAAGTATTCATCAAAGATGATTTCCTCCTGCAACATCATTACTGTTTGTTTGGTTTCGCTATGTTTTTCGAAAAATTCTTCCTTGCTACTCAGCTTGTAAACTTCTTTCCAGCCTCCACCATCAAAAGGTTTCATGTAGGCAGGGAAGCCTGTGTATTCGAAGATGGCATCCCAATCAAATGGCATTACCAAGTTGCTAAAAGATTTATCGGTAGTATCATCCGGATGTTCCCTTGAAGGAATTAAAGCTGTTTTTGGTACTGGCACACCAATGTTTTCTGCCAATGCATTGTTAAAGAATTTTTCATCGGCACTCCACCAAAAAGGGTTGTTGATTACGGCCGTACCGCCCATTGCAGCATTTTTTAAATAGGCACGATAAAAAGGTACATCTTGTGAAATACGGTCGATAATTACCGCATATTCTGGTTGCTCTGCTTGAAAAACCTTATCGATTTTTACAAATTCTGCAGTAATACCTTTTACTGCTTTTTGGTTTACTCTATCTATAAATGCTTGAGGAAATGAACGCTCTTGGCCAAATAAAATTCCTATTTTCTTCATTGGGGTTATATGTTTGTAAGTATTTGAAATATGGGTTAACCGTTTAATTGTGTATTTGGTTAATTGTTAACTGATTCCTAACCACTGGTTCCTGACCACTTTTAAAGTTGGTAAACATATTCAGGAAACATGTCTCTCCAAATTGGCCAGTCGTGGTCTGCATTCGGTCTAATATCTAGCCAATGGTCAATTCCTTTTTGTTGCAAAATGCCCGAGAGCCTTTCGTTGTCTGGTTTGCATATGTCTCTGTCTGATGTTCCTAAAACAATTTTTAGTTGCCAAAGTTCTGGGTTAATGTTATTAGGGAGATAATCTACGGGATTGTTAAAGTAAACATCATCGTTGTAAAATCCATCCAACTGACCAGTAATATCAAAGGCGCCACTCATACTAAATACATGGCTAACGGCCCAAGGATGGCGAAAAGCGAAGTTAGCAGCATGATAGCCGCCAAAGCTACAGCCAGCAGTAATCACTTTGTCTCTGCCAGTGTCACTTTTAGCTAAAGGCAATAATTCTTCCAGTAAAAACTTATCATACCAAATATGGTTTTTTACTCGTTCCGCGGGGTGGATATTCTTATTGTACCAGCTTAAAGCATCGATGCTGTCAGGGCAATAAATCTTGATTTTACCTTCGTTAATGAAATTCTGTACTGATTCAATCAGCTTAAAATCTTTGTTCTCGTAATAACGACCCATGCTTGTGGGAAAGAGAATGATTGGATAACCACTGTGACCAAAAACCAGCGTCTCTATGTCTTTATTTAGGCTCGGACTGTACCATTTTTTTAGTTCTTCTCTCATGGGCATAATAATTAGATGCTTTAAGGTAAGTAAATCATTTTCAAGGACAAAAATATCGCGGAAATATTTTAACAAGTAATTAGACCTATAAGTTGTCTATTTTTTTAGATAGTAATACCTTTGCAAACAAATAAAAAATGTCGAAAGACGTTTCTTCATATATACCTTATATTAATTCGTTATCAAAACTACCTATCATATCAAATCGAAATCGCTTCAACGCATTGTTGAGGTGGATGTATATGCTCCAGAGAATTTACTGGGCAACGAAACCGTAAATTTACTTCTGGTAAACGACGGACAAGATTTATCGCAAATGGAACTAGAGGATCATATCTCTACACTTTATAGTAAATGGAAAATCGAACCCGTAGTTGTTGTAGGAATTAAGGCGGGAGAGGAGCGACTATTAGAATATGGAGTTGCCAATCGCCCTGATTTTAAAAACAGAGGTAGCAAAGCGGATTTGTATACGCATTTTGTGCTGGCAGAGCTATTGCCGTTTATCGAGAAGCAGGTAGGTGTGGTTATTAACGGTAAAAAAGCTTTTGCAGGTTTCTCTTTGGGAGGATTAACAGCTTTCGATATTGCTTGGAACCATGGCGATGTTTTTGATATTGCTGGTGTTTTTTCTGGCTCTTTTTGGTGGCGAAAAAAGGATTTGAGTGATGGTTACACAGAAGATGACCGTATTCTTCATGAAATGATTGCAGAAAGTTCATCCAAACAAGACCTTAAATTTTGGTTGATGACCGGAACTGATGATGAGAAGGCAGACCGTAATCAGAACTTTATTATCGATTCTATTGACGATACCATCGATGTAATCAAAGAATTGATGAAAAAAGGATATAAACGTCCAGAAGATATCTTCTATTATGAAATGGTTGGAGGAAAGCACGACGTACCTACTTGGGGCAAGGCATTTCCGAAGTTTTTGGAATGGGCTTTTGCTAAGTAAACTTAAACTTTACCCATCACATACATATTCTCCATCGTAGGAGAAGCTACTCCGCCACGTTTCTCTAAGGTGATGGCAAAGGCTTGTGCCGATGTAACGGCAGTCATTTTTTGTACGCTTGCTGCCGCATTTTGGTCAAATACGCCCAAACTTACTGGTTTGCCATCTACAATAGCCCATAATTGATATTGTTGGTCTTGTGGTGCAACCGGAAGGTTTTCTAAAGCCAAATAAACATCGTTAGAATTTTGCTCAAAATACACTACGGCCTTCATATCAGGATGTTTTTCTACCCCTAATAATGGAATAGTTTTAACGTTAGGCCTATTCACTAAGTCCCATTTGCTTTTCAAATCTTGATAAGCAAGTTCGTTATTTTTTTGAGCAGTTGTTAAAGTAGCTAACTGTTCTTTGATGCTGTTCTGCGTATTGTTGAAGTAAAGGTTTAGAGAAATACTGGCCACTAATAAAATAGTTGCAGCAATAGCAAACCATTTTAAAGGAGCTTTGTTGTTCTCAATACTTTGTGATGGATAAAGAGGAGTGGTAACTGGTTCTACTACACTTTCTTCAATCTCATTGTTTTCTTGGTTTTCTTCGGAAATTTTAGCCCATATTGCCGACTTAAGCGCTGGCGGTGGGGCAATAGCTTGCTGAGACGCAAAATCCTCTAGGGTATTTTGTGCGTCTAAGATAGCCTGCTTAACCTCTGGGTTGTTGCTTTGGATGCAATCCAATATGCGTGTTTCCTCCTCAGAAGCTAAGCCCATTACGTAGGCTTCTATAATGCCAGACGATATGTATTCTTTAATATCCAATTTTTACCTGTGGTCTTTTAACAATTTTTTTAGCTCAATTAATGCGTTTCTGGTTCTCGTTTTAATTGTGCCTATGGGTATATCAAGCCTTTCGGCAATTTCTTGTTGGGTATATCCTTTATAATAGGCAAGGTCAATTAATTCTCTCCATTCTTCTTTTAATTGTGATAAAACTTCTTTCACTCCAATATGGTCAACATTAGCTGCTGTTGCATATTGTTCGCTATCATTTACGAAGTCTGGGATACTTTGGTTTTTTTGTTCGTTCTGAAAACCTTTGGACCTGATGTAATCTATAGCTGTATTTCTTGCTAAATTAATCATCCAAGTGTATAAACGACCTTTTTCTGAATCAAATTGTGCGATGTTCTTCCAAATTTTTACAAAAACATCTTGAATAATTTCATCAGCATATTCTTTTTCACTTACAACTCTGGTGATTATACCGTAGATAGCTGCCGAATAATTATCATATAGATAATTGAAACCTTTCTCGTTCTGTTGCAATAACAGCGAGATGATTTCTTGTTCGGACAGTTTTAGTTGATTATTCAAAAAATTAAAATGCTTTAAACAAAAATAGAAAAATAACTGAAAGCTAAGCACTTTTTTAAAATTGTTTTTGATTAAGTATTTGCAAATGCTTGTAGAGACTACCTCTAGAATGACAAATATGGAGTTGATAGTTCTTTTTTGTTTGGTTTGGAGATTTTTAGCTTCTATTAAATGAAAATGCTTTTATGTTAATCTTACTCTTTTAAACTAACCATTGCGGCTACTTCCTAAAAAAACTTTAGAGATTAAAAACCGAATGCCAATCCGCTTCCGTAAGTGTAGGTATAGAAAGAACAAATAACCATAAAAATTAAACATCATGAAAAAGTTAACAAAAATTGTAGCCTTAGGTGCATTATCATTAAGCTTAGCATTTGTAAATGTGGCCGTGGCGCAAAAAGCTACTAAAGAAAAAACAGTAATGGTAGGCGGAGCAGCAATGTATCCAAGCAAAAACATTGTAGAAAATGCGGTAAACTCTAAAGACCATACTACATTGGTGGCTGCGGTAAAAGCTGCAGGTTTAGTAGAAACATTATCTTCTAAAGGACCATTCACTGTATTTGCGCCAACTAATGCAGCATTTAATAAATTGCCAAAAGGAACCGTAGAAACTTTAGTTAAACCAGAAAACAAAGCAACATTAACCAAGATTTTAACTTACCATGTATTGGCAGGTAATTATAGTGCAAAAGATGTTTGGGCAGCTGTTAAAAAAGGAAATGGTAAAGCAACCATGAAAACTGTTGAAGGTGGCAACCTTACTTTTTGGACTAAAGGAAAAGATTTATACGTAAGAGATACTAAAGGTAATGATGCTAAGGTAACCATTGCTGATGTAAACCAATCTAACGGTGTAATCCATGTGATTGATGCTGTTCTAATGCCATAGTTTTTCGTTTTGATTATATGCAAGGAAGCCTCGCTAGTCGAGGCTTTTTTATTTTTGAGCTAATGCTAATATTTATTTTAAAAAAAATTAACTCAGATATAATAAAGCCAATGTAAATGAGTTTATATTACTGAGAGCGTTAATTTAGATGGCGGGGACAAGGCGGTATGCTAAGTCCCCGTTTCTTTTTATATGATACTCTGTTTCTTGATAAAAAGATTGAAATTAAGTGGTTTTCTTCGGTTTCAGTTTGAGCAAACAAAGTGATTCCGTAAATCAGCTAACCTAATTAGTTCAAGATTTTTTCAAAAAGTAAATTCTTAATCTTGTCAGAATTGATTTGAAATGCTGTGATTTTTTGTTGCTTATCTCTTATAAAGTGAATACCTCCCAAATTTCTGGCGCTACTTAGAAACAAATCTAACTGAATAGGACTTAGACTGATGTTCGGTTGATTTTTATTGCTTGTAAATAAGCCTTTTTCATTTTTATCTAAAATATAACTTACGTTTAAAGCTTTGCAATAATAAGTGCCTACAAATTCATCTAAATCAGTTGGCGAGTATGTTTTAGGGGTATAGCGTTCGTACGTAAATTCATCGCTTTCGCCAGAAGTATAAATCATTTTCAAATTGTTGCCTTCTTTATGGAATTTAACCTTCATCACGTCGTCCCCGTCAATTACTACTTGAAAAACATTTTCTGCAATTGGAACTAATAGATTTTCATAGGTGTTGCCCAATACATGATAGCGTAAAGTATCATTTTTCACCAACATGCTAAGCCCAGTCATTCTTTCGTTATCCCAGTAATATCCGGAGTAGCTGTCTAGTTTTTGCGCAGATGTTTTAAAGGTTTTTATCTTACTAAAGTCGATAGTTGGTGGCTCTGGAAATATATCTCCAAGCACTTCAATGGCCATGTTCATCGCAAGCCCACCGTTGTACCTGTTGTTGCTTCCGAGTACAAACGAGGTTACTTTTTGATTTGGGAATATGAAAATATTACTGGCATAACCGCCTTCTAATCCATAGGTCCAAATTTTAGGAACACCTCTTTCTGCATGAAGGTATTGTTGTCCGTACAGTAATCTTCCTGCAGTTGGATTAAAAGTGGTTTTTCCATCATCTAAAGTTACCGGAGAAGTTAGTTTTTCTATCAGCTTCTTGCTCCCTACCTTTGGGTTTTCGAAGTTGAGATACCAACGGTTTAAATCGGAAGCCGAAGTGTAAAGATTGGTGGTGCCAACAATAGAATAATTGATGGGGTTATTTTTAGGACCATTATTGGTGACTTGATATGAAACGGCAACATTAGGTATGATCAATTCATTATCATCATGAAACAAAGTATTGTTCATTCCCAAAGGCGTAAAAATATGTTCCTGAGTAAATGCTGCTAGCGTTTGCCCTGTTACCTGTTTCACTATTTCTGCTAATAAAATAAGTCCCGATGAAGTCTGTGAGAATTTGGTTCCTGGGGTGTAATCAAGTTTCTTTTGTTGGAAAATTAAATTCAAAGCATCTTTTTGTGTAAAAACATCTTTATCTCTCCAACCTGCAATTTCTTTTAGAGCTAAAAAATCGTGTAATCCACTAGATTGGCTTAGCAAGTGCTTAATGGTGATTTTATGCCCGAAATCAGGTAATTGAGGAATATATTGGTGTACATCATCGGTTAGAGATAACTTGCCCTTTTCTTCCAAAAATAAAATAGCGAAAGCGGTAAATTGCTTAGACATAGTTCCAATTTGGAATTTAGTGTCTGCGTTTACTAGGTTTTTATGTGTTAAATCTGCACTTCCAAAACCTTTTTGATAAATGATTTGATTACCTTTTATAAGACCTGCTGCTACACCTAGTTTGGTGGGAGCGTTATCCCATTCGGCGAAAACCTTGTCTAGATTTTTAACGGTTTCTTGTTCCACTCCAATTTTTTTGTTTTCAATGAGCTTGATGATTTCTATACTCATTTTTGAAGCCGAACTTGGGTCTTGTCCAGTCACAAATCTGCCATCTACTACATAAAAACCATCTCCCAGTTTGTTGGAATGTACAAATTTGCCATTATTGTTAGTGATGGCTTGGTCTATGGCAAATGGAAATGCTTTATAGTATTCTTCATTTTTGTCTTCAAATTTATCTGCAAAGCCCGTTATTCTTTTGCCGCCATAAAGTGATTTTCCCGTCTCATCTCTTAAATAAGCTAAGCCTGCTGTGCCGTGACAAATAGCGGCAACTACTCCGTTGTTTGCGAAAATCTGTCTTGCAAGATTCTGAATATTGGTATTTTCTGCTACTCCAAACATCGCCGCACCGCCACCACCATAAAAAATTGTGGCATAGTCATCAGCAATAATCTCAGTTGGTTTCCTCGTGTGCTTTAATCTGTCCATAAACAAACCATCATACAAGTACTTTTTCTGAATGCTGTCAGAAGAGTTGATATATCCAATGGGAATTGCGCCGCCCTTTGGGCTTACGAAGTCGACAGTGTATCCCGCTTTTGTAAATACATCGTAAGGAACAACAATTTCTTGAAAGTGGTTTGACGCACTTATTTTTGTGTTTCCGTAAAAGCTCTGGCTTGAGGTGACGAATAGGATTTTTTTCTGTGCGTAGCTACTTGCCGAGTGTAAGCCAAAAAGAACTAGAAAAATTAATAATTTATTCATTTTGTTAGAAATTATAAGTTTTGATTGGAAAGAATTCACGGTTAATGTTTTTTAAGATTTCTTTTAACTTAAATGATGAAGCAAAAGTCTGAGATATTAATCTTTTAAAGTCTCTGATTTATAAAGTAGAAGTTTGATATTATAATTTCGAACTCAATTCAATCATAGATTTTCTTGATGAATAGATTGAAAGAAGTGATTTTCTTCTCGCTTACCTTAACTGTAACTTCGTTTCATGATTAAAGGATTATTTGAAACGCACATCTTTGTAGAAGATTTAGAAAGGTCTGTCGATTTTTATAAAAATGTATTGGGATTAACCGAATGTGGGTATAACGATGAACGTAAAGTGGCCTTCTTTTGGGTAGGCGAACCTAAGGGAGCGATGTTGGGATTATGGGAGAAGCCAAAAGCCGAAATAGATATTCGTCATTTTGCATTTAGATGCGATGTGGATGATGTGGTGAATAAGTCTGTGGCGTTTTTGAAAGAGAGAAACTTACAGCCCTACAATTTTTTGAAGAATGGAAATGAGAAACCGATGGTATTTGCTTGGATGCCAGCAGTAGCTATTTACTTTAAAGACCCCGATGGTCACGATCTGGAGTTTATAGCGATGCTAGAAGGAGACGGTAAGCCGGAACTCGGCGTAATTAGCTATGAAGATTGGATAAAGCTAACATAGTGAAGCCAGCTTTATCCAATTGGATGCCTGTTTTTATTTAAAAATATTAAGGTTTTCATCATAAACAGGACTTTCTATCCCTAGAAAATTCAAGGTACTATGAAAGACATGGTTTTGAGATACCGCCCTATTTGGTTTAAGTTGTTTCGAATTTTCAGATAGCCAAACAATAAACGGAATATCAAATTGTTCTTTTGGAGCAATACTTAAAGGAAGGCCATGCATGTACAGGTTTTTTTCTCCTAAAGATTCTCCGTGATCCGAAACAAACAGCATTGCACTACTGTAATCTTTTAACTGCTTTAGGTTTTCAATTACATTGTGAAGGATGTAGTCCGTGTATACAATTGTGTTGTCGTAAGCATTAATCAGCTCTTGGTGAGAACAATTTCCTAATTCAACACTGTTGCAAACAGGTTTAAAAGTTTCAAATTGTGGCGGGTATTTTTTGCTGTAAGTGGGCCCGTGACTGGTGCTTGTGTGCAAAATAATCAATATCTTATCTTTTTTGCTGGCTAATATCTGTTCCTTTAATCCCGTCAACAAAACTTCATCGTAACCACAATTATTTCCTTTACAATCTGCTGATAAAGTTTCTCCAGTTTGGTAGTTCTTGATGTGTATTGGAGGTTCTCCCGAATTCGTAGTCCTCCAAATCACTTCTACATTGTTTCTGTAGAGATAGTTTGGTAAAATTTCATATAAATCGCCAGTGTTCTGGTGCTCTAAAATGCATTTTACACCAGCTGTAGTGTAGGTTGCGCAAGAAGTTGCGTTAAAACTGAACAGGTTTTTCTCTTTAGATAGTAAAGGATTGGTGTTTTTGTTATATCCATACAAAGAAAAATTTTGGCTTCTGGCCGATTCCCCAATAATCAAAACCACCACAGATTTTTTGTTGTCTTTTATGCTGGCATCGGGCAGTAATATTTCTTTTTTATTCTTTTTGTATTCGTGAATATAGTGTAGAGAGATATTTACAGTGTACGACCAAGGCATCGCTAATCCGCCCAGCGTTTTCGAGTTTTTATCAATCCATAGCCAATTACTTGCATTGGCAAATATTAAAACCGCAACAAATAATAAGGTAAGTGAAGAGTTTATAGCAAACCTTTTTAAGCTTACATTTATAATTTTGGTTTTGATAATGTAAATGCTGGGAAGTACACCGAACAACACCAAATAAATAATCAACTTCACAGAAAAAAAGCTACTCGATTCTTGAAAGTTGGTGTTAAGTATATTGCCAATCATGCTTTTGTCTATAATCACACCATAAGTGTTAACGAAATAAACGGCAAGCGCATTTAAAATAAAAAATAGCACCAATAACCACTTCCCTACAATGCGAGACAGGAAAAATATAAGGTAAAAGACAAGTGCATTTAAAACAAGCATTAAAATCACCAGACTAACAATGACTAAAATACCGTTGATACTTTTATAATTTAGATTATTAAAAACGAAGGAAAAAAATGGATAGTGGAATAATAAAAAATTAAGAAAGCTTATTATTAGTACGTAATGGTTTAAGCTTAAATTGATTTTTAACTTGAGCATTTGTAATGATATATAGTGTTGTAAGTAAACTAGCTAACGAAAAATAATAAATTATCAAATTATTATGAATTAGCCTGTTTACAAGTAGAAAGCAGCAAGCAGAAAACAATGCAATAAAAATTGGACAGTACTTTTTGTTGCTTACCCAGGTCAATAAGCTGTACTTTCGACTCACGAAAATACCAATAAGTCCTAAGATATAGCCAATAATACTTCCAACAATTACATCGATAGGGTAGTGTGCGCCTACGCCTACCCTCGTAGCTACAAGAATTAGCCCTAGTGTAATTATCGAAAGACACCAAAAAAACTTGTATTTAAATTTTTTTGGCATAAATGCATACATCAACACGGTTAGTGAAGTAAAGATCGTAATAGAATGGCCAGAAGGCAGGCTATTGTTGCTAGCAAGTGTTTCTCCAATAATTACAAAGCTATCGTTATCTAAAGTTGCCGCAGGTCTTGGTACGTGAAATATGTTTTTTAATAGACAGCATAATAGCAGAGATATAAGAGATGAAGCTATTAAAGCTTCCCAGATTTTAGGAGCATATATAATAAAAATACTTAAAAAGGAGAAGAAAACAAGTGCATCTCCAAATTGAGTTAAGTTATACTGTATGCTCGGAAATTGAGATAGTTTTGAATTAAGTGATATAAAAAGTTCTTTTTGAACTGTCGAATAAGCATTAACGTTCAGCGCATTTTTAATATATAAAAAAGCGACGACTGAAATTAATAAAAATATAGGCAGAAAAACTGCGGATAACTTCAGTTTAGCGTAGTTTTGAGAAACGCCTTCATTCATAAGTATCTGGTAATATGTTGTTTGTTTAGTGGTGCTAATATAATTTAATATTGTTTTAAATAAAATATTTTTTGACATTTATTTGACTTTATGGCTTTTGCTGCGTTTTAAAGCATGTAGTCTATTTTCCACTAATCTCATCTATTGGTTTTTTCCTCTTGAACTCATTTAAGTCTAAAATGCTTTTTGCTGTGGAGTCACGAACACAGAGATAAGCATATTGTATGGGTGCATTTAACTTTAGAGATTTGTATTGGCTTTCTTTCAGCTCTCGCCGCATTTGAAAATGACGGATTAAGAAAACAAAAGATAGAAGTGTAAAGTGTGGCTGTTATAGACGATTAGTAATACAATTGATTTACAAAAACTTAACACATTTTGCTAGTCGTTTTTCTTTCGGTTTTAAGGTTTTTTTACTACCTTTGCGCCCTAAAATACAATCGCATACAATGCAAAAGATAAGAAACATAGCTATTATAGCCCACGTAGATCACGGTAAAACTACTACGGTAGACAAAATTTTACATGCCTGTTCTATTTTTCGTGATAACGAGCAAACTGGAGATTTAATTCTAGATAACAACGACTTAGAGCGTGAACGTGGTATTACCATCGTTTCTAAAAACGTTTCGGTAAAATATAAAGATGTTAAAATCAACATTATTGATACTCCTGGTCACGCCGATTTTGGTGGTGAGGTAGAGCGTGTATTGAAAATGGCTGATGGTGTACTTTTGCTATGCGATGCTTTTGAAGGTGCAATGCCTCAAACTCGTTTCGTAACACAAAAAGCTTTGGCTTTAGGCTTAAAACCAATTGTTGTTGTAAACAAAGTTGATAAAGAAAACTGTCGCCCAGAAGAGGTTTATGAGCAAATTTTTGAGTTGTTCTTTAACTTAGAAGCTACAGAAGAGCAGTTAGATTTCCCTGTAATTTACGGTTCGTCTAAAAATGGTTGGATGAGCACTGATTACAAACAACCTACAGATAACTTCTTCCCATTATTGGATGCTATTGTAGAACACATTCCTGCAGCACCAATTAATGATGGTAACTTACAAATGCAAATTACTTCGTTAGATTATTCTTCTTTCGTAGGTCGTATTGCAATTGGACGTGTACATAGAGGTACAATTAAAGAAAACCAACCTGTTACGTTAATTAAACGTGATGGTAAGTTGGTGAAATCTAGAGTAAAGGAATTATATACTTTTGAAGGTTTAGGTAAAGTTAGAACTACAGAAGTAAGTTCTGGCGATATTTGTGCTGTTGTAGGTATTGATGGTTTTGATATTGGTGATACTATTGCTGATTTCGAAAATCCGGAGCAATTACCAGTAATTAGCATTGATGAGCCTACAATGAACATGTTGTTCACCATCAATAACTCACCTTTCTTTGGTAAAGAAGGTAAATTGGTTACTTCACAACGTATCAAAGATCGTTTGATGAAGGAAATGGAGAAAAACTTGGCATTAAAAGTTGTTGAAACTCAAGGTGCAGATTCATGGTTAGTTTACGGTCGTGGTATTCTCCATTTATCGGTATTGATCGAAACGATGCGTCGTGAAGGTTACGAGTTGCAAGTAGGTCAGCCACAGGTTATTGTTAAAGAAATTGACGGTAAGAAACATGAGCCAGTTGAGACATTAATTGTTGATGTACCTGGTGATGTTGCTGGTAAAGTAATTGAATTGGTAACTCAACGTAAAGGTGAGTTGTTAATTATGGAGCCAAAAGGCGATTTACAACACTTAGAATTCGAAATCCCTTCTCGTGGTATTATCGGTTTACGTAACAACGTATTAACTGCAACTGCTGGTGAGGCAATTATGGCACACCGTTTCAAAGCTTACGAGCCTTGGAAAGGTACAATTCCTGGTCGTTTAAATGGTGTATTAATCTCTATGGATAAAGGTACAACTACCGCTTATTCTATTGATAAATTACAAGATAGAGGTCGTTTCTTTGTAGATCCAGGCGTGGATATTTACGAAGGACAGATCTTAGGCGAGCACATTCGTGATAACGATTTAGTAATTAACATTGTTAAAGGAAAAGCGTTAACTAACATGCGTGCTTCTGGTACTGATGATAACACTCGTATTGCACCAGCAATTAAATTCTCGTTAGAAGAATGTATGGAGTATATCCAAGCTGACGAGTATATTGAGGTTACTCCTCAAAGCATGCGTTTGCGCAAAATCTTCTTAACAGAGCAATTACGTAAAGCAAACGGTAGTAAAAACTAAACCCCTAAATCTCCGCCTCGGCGGAGACTTTTAAATATTTAAGAGCCTGTAAGCGAAAGTTTGCAGGCTTTTTTTTTGTTTAAACATTAAGGCATTAAGAAGAGTTAAGCGTAATTTTCCTTAATTTCTTAATGTTTTTGTTTTTTTGAAAAGCAATAATAGCGCTACAATTTATGCTAGCCCTTCTTTCCGCTATATCTTTTTGTCTGTCCTTCGACAAGCTCAGGATGACAGCCAAAAAGTATACCGCTGCAATAAGGTTTATGATTGAAGGAGTCGTGTTCTATAAGTGTTCCAATCCTAATTTAAGCTATGCTGCAAAACTTTAGCGTTCCTCTTGGCAATTCACTTATCGATTTGCGAAAGCTTATAGTTGAAAAATCGGTAATTACTTGTATGCTAGCATAGTAAATTCGTAAAATTGAAATTAATTATTTAACTTTAATTGTCCGAGACAGAGGAGATATAACAAAGCCCTTCCGATATTTTTTCGGGAGGGCTTTTGTTAAGTACTTGTTTGCTATTGGTATTTATCCCTTGTTGTTTACAAAACCGATTGGGAGATTGTATTTTACCCTAACAGGCTTGCCATCTTGTGTGCCGGCTATCCACTTAGGGCTAAGTTTTAATACCCTTATAGCTTCTTCATCTGTGCCATAGCCTAACTTCCTATCTATTTTGATATCACCTAGTGAACCGTCTTTTTCTATAGTGAAAGATGCAAATACTTTGCCTTGGATAGCTGATTTTTTGGCTTCTTCTGGGTATTTGATATTGTCGCCCAAAAACTTGTAAAACTGCGTCATGCCGCCAGGAAACTGAGGTGGGTTTTCCATCGAGACAAAAGAATAAACCGTGTTGTCTTGAACTGCTTCTTGGTTTACACTTTTTTGATTAAGTGTAAACGCTATAGGAAGGTTGTATTTTACCCTAACAGCCGTTCCATTTTTTAAACCGGCATTCCATTTCGGGCTTAACTTTAAAACTCGGACAGCTTCCTCGTCGGTGCCATAACCCACCTTTCTGTCGATCTTGATATCACTCAATGAACCGTCCTTTTCTACAACAAATGATACAAATACTTTACCTTGGATACTCAGTTTTTTGGCTTCTTCGGGATATTTGATGTTGTTGCTTAAAAATTTGTAAAACTTATCCATTCCGCCTGGGTAAGTCGGAGGGTTTTCGATACTTATGAAGCTATAAATCTGATTTTCGGGATCTGGTTTTGCATAACCAATTATAGTGACTGTGTTTAGGGCAGTGTAGCCCGTTTTCGCAACAATGCTTTCGTTTAATATTTTAGTTGGAGATCCCGAGAGCCTATATTCAACTTTCATGCTGTAATTTCCATTAGCTAGGGCATTACCTTGATATTTAGCTAAATTTACTGAAACCTCTTCATCTGCTCCGTAACCAAGTTTTGGATCTACTATAATGTTTTCTAGCTTCTTGTTGGTTACCGTAAAACTTACTATTAAATTTCCTTGTACATTGTTTTCTGCTGCGGTAGATGGATATTTAATGTTGCTTCCTAAGAATTTGTAAAAACCTTCAGTTCCATCGTTCGTATTGGCTTTGTTTATTGGGGGTTTAACTTTTGTTTCGGGAGAAATAGAAATATTTACGGTTTTTTCGCTGGGAAGTTCTAATACTTCTGCCACTACTTCCTTAACATCTTCTAGTTTTATGTTCTCGGCTGTAGCCAAAATTTGTTCATTTTTGCTAATAGTTGCAGATGACAGCAACAATGCGGCAGCGAACAGCGGTACAAATATCCCATATTTTAGTATTGCTGTTTTTTTTGATCTTTCTTTGTAAAGCATAAAAATTCTTTTTTTAACCATCGATTTCTTAAAAAATCCGTTGGTAAGCTTGTTCGTATTTACTCCGAAAGCTTGATTAAGCAATAATATGGCATATGTTTCTTTGTCGCCTTGAAATTTAGCGGCGGCTTCATCTGCCAGATATTCATGTATGCTTTTAACGGTTTCTTTATACAAATAGATGATTGGGTTAAACCATGTGATAATGCCTAAAATCTCGAAGAAGATAACATCGAAAGTATGTAACTGTTTAATATGGATATCTTCATGATGATTTACTGTAGCAACCTCTGGTAGGTTTTGGGCAACTACTTTTTGCTTCCAAAAGGAGAACGCCAAACCACTTTTAACACCCTCCAGCATTTTTTTTACAGCGTAAAGCTGTAAAATGAAACGTACGGTGAAAAAGAATGTGCCAATTAAGTAAATACCTGCTATCAATAAGCCCCAATTAAAACCATGCTGCACAGGGGCGGCAGTAATAGGTTGGGTAATGATGTCGTTAATTTGACTTACTTGCACATAAATTTGCTGACTAATTGCTTGCTTGCCGAACCACTCAATTTGCATAAACGGAATAGTCAAAGAGAAAATTCCAGCACCTATTAAATAGATGCGATTGAACACAAAATAGGTTTCTTTAGCCAGTAGCAGCCTGTAGAATGCATAAAATACCACCAAATAGATATTTACTTGCAGCAAATAATGTGACCAGCTCATTTTGGTTTGTTTTTGAATTTGTTAATCATTTTTAAAATCTCGTCAACATCGCTTAGGTCGAGTTTTTCTTCTTTCACGAAAAATGAGAACATGCTTTCTACCGAATTTTCGAAATAATTGCCTAGCAACTTTTCTGTAGCATGTTTTTTGTACTCTTCCTTAGAAATCAATGGATGGTATTTGTGTGATTTTCCAAAAGCTTCGTGACCAATAAAGCCCTTAACCTCTAATATCCTGATAATGGTAGAAACGGTATTGTAGGCTGGTTTTGGCTCAGGCAGTTGATCAATTACTTCCTTTACAAAAGCGCTTTCTAATTGCCATAACACTTGCATTATCTGTTCTTCTGCTTTAGTTAAATCTTTAATTTCCATTTTTTTGATGTTGTTTATTCAGGTCTTGCAATACACTGAATTAAGTTAGATATCTAATACTAAGCTATAACTAAATTTTTAGTTTTAAAAATATTTAATGATTTTATTTTTTGTTAAGCCACAGATAAACAAATGATTTTTAGTAGTTCAATTGGTGTGAAATTGTTAAATCTGTGTATTTGTGGCTTATTTGAATGTTTGAAACAAATACTTATCATTGGTAAAAAAAGCTAATTATGAAAATATCTTTCCACGGTGCAGCAAGAAACGTAACAGGCAGTAAGCATTTGCTAACGCTTGATAATGGAACTAAAATACTATTGGATTGCGGAATGTTTCAGGGGATGGGACAGGAAACAGAGGAACTAAATGAACGATTCGGTTTTAACGCTTCGGAAGTGGATGTATTGGTGCTATCTCATGCGCATATCGACCACAGTGGCTTAATTCCTAGATTGGTAGCACAAGGTTTTAAAGGAAAAATCTATGGTACTTCGGCTACCAAAGAATTAGCTAAAATTTTATTGTTAGATTCTGCCAAAATTCAAGCTGGAGATTTAAAATACAAAAACAAGAAACTGGCGAAAAGAGGTTTGCCTTTAGAGGAAGCATTGTACGAAGAAGAAGATGTGTTAAAGGCGGTATCTTTCTTTGAAGTGGTAGACTATGAGCAAGATGTCACTATCGCAGATGGCGTTACTTTACGTTTTGTAGATGCCGGACATATTATTGGCAGTGCTTCGGTGCATTTAACTATTACAGAACAAGGTAAGGTTGGTCGCTTAAGTTTTAGTGGCGATGTTGGGCAATATGGTGATTTGTTGCTACGTCCACCTCAACCATTTCCACAGGCAGATTACATTTTGTTGGAATCTACTTACGGAGATAAACTTCACAAAGATGCGCAACCTACTGCACAGGCTTTATTGGATGTAGTGGTTAAAACCTGTGTAGAAAAGAAAGGAAAAGTAATCATCCCAGCTTTTAGCGTTGGGCGAACGCAAGAGATCTTGTATGTACTTAATAATTTAGATTTGGAAGGCCGTTTGCCAAAAGTGAATGTTTATGTTGATAGTCCGCTTTCTGCTAAGGCAACCGCCATTGTAGAAAATCATGCAGAAGGCTTTAATGATGCTGTGCTGGATATCATGAAAATAGACGATAATCCATTTGATTTTGAACGATTGCATTACATTGAAAGTGCAGAAGATTCGATAGCACTAAATGCAAATCCAGAACCATGTATTATTATTTCTGCATCTGGCATGGCCGAAGCTGGAAGAGTAAAACATCACATCAAAAATTGTATCAGCGATGCTAAACATACCATTTTGCTAGTAGGCTATTGTGAGCCAAATTCGTTGGGAGGAAGACTTAAAGCAGGAGCGCAAGAAGTAGGAATATTTGGTGATAGATTTACCGTACATGCGGAGGTACGTAGTATTCAATCGATGAGTGCGCATGGCGATTATAATGATTTGCTACAGTTTCTATCTACTCAGGATGCTAGCAAAGTGAAACAGTTATTTTTAGTGCATGGCGAGTACGAAGTGCAGCAGGTTTTTAAGGATAAACTTCAGGCTGTAGGCTTTAAAAATGTAGAGATTCCAGACAGGCATCAGTCTTTCGATTTAAAATTGAGCTAGTATAATGCTAGCTTTGGATGTGTTTTAACTGCGATTATCAGAATAAATTATAGTTTTTTTATCTCTTATAGGTATTGTCTATATTAAAAAACCACATAGAAACATAGTAGTCAACCTATGTTTCTATGTGGTTGAATATTAAAAATCCTAGTTTCTAGGAGCTACCGGTTTTGGTAATTCTTTACGAGGGATTTTCTCGCTACGCTCCGAAGTGTGATACACAAATGAAGCGATAATCGTTGCTGATTTTTTCAAATCGTCTTCCACTAATCTGTCGTAAGTATCTTGGTTGGTATGGTGTGTACGAGTGTTGTAATCCATAGGATCTTGGATGAACTGGAACCCTGGCAAACCAACAGCATCATACGCTTGGTGATCGGTACCACCAGTGTTATTAATCGTTACCGTTTTAGCACCTAAATCTGCGAATGGGTTTAGCCAAGCTTGGAAAATATCTCTTGCACCAGCATTACCTTGTAAATAAATACCACGAACAGCACCCGTACCATTATCTAAGTTATAGTAAGCACTTAACTTGTTGTGTTCTGGTAATAATTCCATTTTGGTAGGGTCTGCAAAATGTTTTTTCACATAACCTCTAGAACCATGTAAACCTTGCTCTTCCGCATCCCAAAGTGCAATTCTAATCGTTCTTTTTGGTTTAAAGTCAATAGCTTTTAGGATACGCATTACTTCAATCATTACAATAGAACCAGCAGCATTATCTGTTGCGCCAGTTCCCGAGTGCCAAGAGTCAAAGTGTGCACCAAGCATTACAATTTCATCTTTTAATTTTTTGTCCGTACCTGGAATTTCAGCAATGACATTATAGCCTTTTGCATCATCAGCGTAGAAAGTTGTTTTTACTTCTGCTTCAACCTCTACTTTTTGACCAGCACGTAACAAACGTAAGATGTGTAAGAAATCTTCTGCTGAAACTTCTAATTCTGGAGCAACAGGTTTAGCGTCTACCGCATAAGAAGCACCATTGCTAGTAAAGAAAGTTCCGTAGTTACCACGAGCATAAGTTAAGATTAAGCCAACTTTCTCTTGTTGTAGGGCTTCGTTAATAGCAGCTCTGTTTTGACGCATACGCATCATCATTGCCATTTGATTATTGCCGCCACGACCACCTGGACGAGCTTGACCTGGAGCAGCTGGTTCTGCAGCAGCCATCTCGGCTAATTTTTCGTCCGTATGGCGAACTACGTCTGGTGTGTAAGAATTTTTTAGTGGTTGTACCATTACTGATTCGATCACCACAATCTTACCAGCTAATTTCCCTTTATATTGCGCTAAATCGGTTACGGTATCAGCTTTGATTAAAATTACTTCAGATTTTACTGGTCCATTAGTACCAGGTGTCCAAGCTTTAGGGTAGCCAATAATTGGTCTGTAAAATGGAGCGGTTGTAGCTGCGTAGTATCTCTCTACCGACCAACCTTTACCAAAATCACCCCAAGTTTCTTGTTTTGCGTTTTTAAGGCCTAGGTCTGAGAAGTATTTAACTGCCCAATCTCTGCCTTTTTTAATACCTGGAGAGTTGGCTAAACGAGGACCAATTACATCAGTAATCTGGAAAGCAATATCCATTACCTTCGAGTTTTCTAATCCTTCTTTTCTGATCTTTTGTACAGCTTCGTTATTTACCGCTTCTTGTGCCATAGCATCAAAAGCGTTAAACGAAACTGCAAAGGCTAATGCGCCAATGGTAAATTTCTTTATCATAAATTGTTTATTAGGTTAAGTAACAATAAAGCGTGAATTTACAGCTAAAGAAAAATACTTGTAACTTTCTATTAAGAATTTTACAACGCAAACTAAACACATGAAATACCTAAAACTCACCTTCGTTATCTATCTATCTTTTTTTACTGCTAAAACTTGCTTCTCTCAACGAACTGAGGTTAAAGACCCCACAATTGTCTCTATGTTGAATGAGGTCTCGGCAACTAATTTGGAGACTTTAGTAAGGAAAATGGTTTCTTTTCATACCAGACATACGCTGAGCGATACCCTTAGTAAAACCAAAGGAATTGGAGCTGCGAGAGCTTGGATTAAAAGTGAGTTTGAGAAATACGCTGCCGAAAGCGGTGGAAGGTTACAGGTTTCTTATGATACCTTTTTGCAGCCGGCAGATGGAAGGAGAATCAAAGAATCGGTAACACTAAAAAATGTAATGGCTGTTTTGCCTGGGACTGATCCAAACGATAAGAGAATGCTGATGGTTTCTGGTCATTATGACTCTAGAGTTACGGACGTAATGAATATTAGAGATTTTGCACCTGGTGCTAACGATGATGCTTCTGGGGTAGCTGCGGTAATGGAAATGGCTCGTGTAATGAGCAAGCAAAAATTTAGCAATACTTTGGTTTTTGTAGCTTTTGTGGGAGAAGAACAAGGCTTGTATGGTGCCGCAAACTTAGCTAAAAGAGCAAAAGAAGAAGGCTGGAATGTTCATTTACTAATGAACAATGATATTGTTGGTAATTCTTACGGAATGGAAACAGATATTAAAGATAACAAAAGTGTAAGGGTCTTTAGTGAAGGTGTGTCAGCTTCAGAAACCAAGGAACAAGCTGCGGCTAGATTGGCGGCAGGAACAGAAAATGATGGCAAAGCTAGACAGGCGGCGAGGTATATCAAAGAAGTAGCTGAACGTTATGTAGACCAGCTGGATGTTAAACTAATCTACCGTAGAGATAGGTACTTACGTGGTGGCGACCATACACCATTTTCGCAACAAGGTTTTGCTGCGGTTAGGGTAACCGAGATGAACGAAGATTTCAATCGGCAACATCAAGATGTGAGAACAGAAAATGGCTTTAAATTTGGCGATTTGCCAGAATACGTAGATTATAACTATCTGCAAAAAGTAACTCGTATGAATATGTCGGTAATGGCGAATTTAGGTTTGTCTACACAAGAACCCGAAAATGTAGGGATTGTTACTTCTGGCTTAACTAACAAAACGCAATTAAAATGGGAAGCACCAAAGGGAAAATCGCCTTATGGCTACTATGTGTTAATGAGGGAAACTACCAGTCCATTTTGGGAGCGTAAGTTCTTCGTGAAAGAAAACCAAGCAACTTTGGCTTATTCGAAAGATAACTATTATTTCGGTGTACAATCTGTAGATGAAAATGGCCACGAAAGCTTAGTCGTAATTCCAAAGCCGGTGAGATAAAGCAAAAAGGCGGTAACCAGCCGCCTTTTCATAATTAACTAAAACTAAACTAAAAAATCTTTATTTAATATTCCTCTTTAAGAGGATGAAATAACCCAATATAAATACAACTACGCCACAAATCAAGCTATTGGCAATAGCTTGGTCAAAAACACCAAATTCTATGCCCTTTTTAGAACTCATGATGTTCATCACTGTTAAGCTTGGAAATGCATGAGGCAGATAAATGGCATATTTCCAACCTACATTTGCGCAGATAGAGCCAACTATCGTTAATAAAAATCCCAATCCAAAAGGTTTAAGGAAATCATTCCACATCAAATTCATTAAAAACTGAAGGGAGATAATGCCTATTGAGGAGAGGAACATTTTGGTAAATGACCTGAAGATGATTTCGCTAGGGTTAAAATCTCCAAATTTTAATTGTGGTCTAAAAAGCTCTATTGCATGTCCTGATACGATAATCAGCACTGCAAATAGCAACATGGTTAAAAAAGTAAGGAAGATAACGTATAGAAACTTGCTCGAATAAATGGATAATTTAGGCAGGGGCAAAGAAAATAAACTTTTCCAAGTATCGCCTTTATACTCCATATTGGTAACGGCGTAAGTATTATAAATCACCAATACTGGCAACAACAGTGAACCCATAATGCCTACAATAGGCGATAGGAAATAGAACCAAAGTATTTGTGGTGGGTGTTTTACAAGGTTTTCGTATTTAAAGATGAAGCCCAGAGCGATGGCAAAACATATAATTAGAGGCAATAAAATAGAACTCCAAAAAGCTAAAGTTTTACGCGATTTATAAAATTCGGATTGAAGTGAGATAAAAAATGAACGCATAAGTTTAGTTGTTTGGTTGGTTAGTTTTTTGGATGTTTGGTTTACTATCGGTTGGTATTGAGAATTTGATTATTGGTAATTTAATTCCTTGAAGTAATATCTAAAAACAAATGTTCGAGGTCTTTTTTCTCGGTACCGATGGTGTAAACCGTAACACCATTTTTAACCAATAGACTGTTGTAATTCCCCATATCGGCTTTGCCTGTGTAACCAATATGAATAGTTCCTTCTTTTTCGTTGATGATTTCTGCTCCGGCACCACTTAAAATGTTGGTAGCGGCAGCATGGTCGTCTACTTCTATTTTGATAGACGGTTTGCTTAAATCGTGCAACTCATTGATCGTGCCTTGAAAAAGCAATGCGCCTTTGTTGATGATGCCTACATGAGTGGCAGTTCTTTCTATTTCTGCTAATAGATGGCTAGAAACCAATATCGTTTTACCGTGTTTGCTGGTCAGTTCAATCATCAAGTTCCTGATTTCGATAATCCCATTTGGATCTAAACCGTTAGTCGGTTCATCTAAAAGCAGTAGCTCTGGATCGGCAATTAAAGCTAGGGCAATGCCTAGTCGCTGTTTCATGCCTAGAGAATATTTGCCTGCCTTTTTATTGGCAGCTTCGGTTAGCCCTACCAAAGCCAACATTTCTGTTGCTTTATTTTTGTTGATGCCTAGAAGGATGCAACGGTTAATCAGATTTTCTTTGCCTGTTAAGTGTGCGTAAATAGCTGGCTGCTCTACCAAAGCGCCCATTTCCTTCAAGCAAGCAATGCGGTTATTGGTCAGTTCCTTGCCAAAAATAAAAACGGTATCAGCTGGCGACTGTAGCAGATTCAATAAAATCTTAATGGTAGTGGTTTTGCCAGCTCCATTTGGACCTAAGAAACCATAAATACTTCCTTTAGGTACTTTTAAAGATAGATCCTTAACTACTACTTGTGAGCCAAAATGATGATTAAGCCCAACCGTTTCTATGGCAAATCTGCTCATCCTTATTTTAAGATTACAGTAGCCGCTTTAACAATGCTAGTGTTGGTGGTAGTTTTTGCTACTTCCTGTTCGTTAGTGCTATTGTTGTTTGTAGCAAAAGCAAATAACATTACCATAAATACAGGAACTAATAAAAGTAAGAATGGTGATACGTTGGTTAACTTTTTCATGGTTCTAAGGTTTTAAGTTTTATATGCTTGTTTTTACTCTCGTTGTTTTCGTTGAACAAATAGAATCATTCTTTAAAACCTGTGAAAATGTTTTAGACCAAGTGCAAAATATCCTAGATAAACGGTTAAAATGCCCGTTTGTCGAATAAAACGGCTAAATTGCCTATTCGTAGAAAAAAAATGCCCGTTCGTCGAAAGTGCTTGGTGGCAATTAGGCTTATCGGTAGTTTAGAAGATTAAGTTTCTACAAGTTTATGAAGAATAACAGCAAGGCATCGTTAATATTAAATTGCATATTCTGGGGAGTAATTGCTGCTTTCCTTATTATAGCGCTGGTTTTATTCAACTCTAAGCATACGTTACGAGAATATATCGTTACTTGGCTTGGCTTTGGCTTAATCAACATTGCCATCTTCTATATTAATTATTTGGTGCTTATCCCCGAGCTCATTAAAAAGAAAAAACTTTATTGGTGGTATGTTGTCTGTTTTATCCTTTTGCTTTTAGCAAGTTGTACGATAAAAACATTTATTGCGGCGCTAAATCCTGAAGAGACCTTACGTTATACAGAAGAAGGTAAGGTTAAATACATGGAATTGACTTGGTTTTTTGTGAATCGAGTTTTTATAGGTGGTTTTTTCTTGGTTTCTAGTTGTATTATCAAATTTGCGGTTGATTGGTTTTCTAATGAACGTGTGCAACGTAGCTTGGAAAGTGAGAAGAAAGATATGGAATTGCAGTTCCTTAAATCACAACTGAATCCACATTTCTTATTCAATTCCCTAAATAATATCTATTCTTTAGCCTACCAAAAATCAGATAAAACTGCCGACGCCATTTTAAAACTTTCGGAAATTATGCGTTACATGATTTACGAAAGCAACGACAGTTGGGTGAGTTTAGATAAGGAAGTGGAATATGTAGAAAGTTACGTAGAGTTACAGAAACTTAGGTTTAAAGATGGTGCTGCGGTAGAAATTAGTATCAATGGCGTGATTGATGGACAAAAAATTGTTCCCCTGATTTTGATTTCGTTTGTAGAAAACGCCTTTAAACATGGTGTAGCAAATGATGCTGAGGACCCCATCAAAATCAATATTATTGCCAACCAAAAGATATTGCACTTTAGTGTAACCAATAAAAAGAATACCACCAACAAAGACGCCATTGGAGGCGTTGGATTAAATAACGTAGAACGTAGATTACAGTTGCTTTATCCCGATAGATATAAGCTAAATATTGTAAATTCGGCTACGCATTACACTACAGAACTAATGCTTGATTTATGATTTTAAAATGTATTGCCGTTGATGATGAGCCGTTAGCGCTTGATATTATTGCTGATTATGTAGCGAAAGTGCCATTTCTTGAATTGGTAAAACGTACAGAAAATGCTATTGAAGCAATGCAGTTAGTGCAAGAAGGTAATATTGATTTGGTGTTTTTGGATATTCAAATGCCTGAGTTAACGGGTATTCAATTCCTGAAGATTGCGGGAAACAAAGCTAATTATATCTTAACTACAGCTTATTCGCAGTATGCTCTAGAAAGCTATGACTTAAATGTTTCGGATTATTTGTTAAAGCCAATTGCTTTCGATAGGTTCTATAAAGCGGTAGAGAAAGTGCGTAATCAGCTTCAAAAGCAAGAAACAACAGTAGCAGCGCTAGTACCAGAGCCCGTTGCTGCGCCAATAGCTACACCGATACAAGATTTCATCTTCGTTAAAACGGAACATAAAATCCAAAAAATAGAGCTAGATGATATTCTTTACATCGAAGGGTTGAAAGATTATATTTCCATTTTTACCAAAACAGAACGTGTAATTACACTTCAAAACATGAAGAAAATGGAAGAGACCTTGCCAAAGGGCGAGTTTATTCGGGTGCACAAATCTTACATCATCTCGGTAGATAAAATTGAAAGTATTGAGCGTAGCCGTATTTCTATCGGTGGAAAAACTATTCCGGTTGGAGATACCTACAGAGATGCTTTCTTTAAGCTGATTGACAGTAGAAACGTTTAAAAAATATAATTAAAAATATTCTGGCACACGCCTGTGGCGTGTGCCTAATTAAACTACTGCCCAATCTGCTGTTTAATCGCATTTTCAGCTTGCAGCACTAATTCTTCCGGATTTTTATCTCCACGTTCTATCGGAGCTAAAACCGTCCATTTAAGTGGTAACAAAGTATTTAAAGGATAGGAGCCATTGCGAACAATCTTCCAAGAGTTTTCTATGGCCACAGGAACAATAATTGCCGTAGGTACAATCTTCAATAAAGTAGCAATACCACCTACCTGAAAAGGTTTCATTTTGCCATCTTTAGCTCTGGTGCCTTCCGCAAAAATCACAGTACTCCAGTTTTTCTCATTCATTCGTCGACCTAGCTTAATGATCTCACCGATAGATTGCTTGCTATCTTTACGGTCTATGTTTGCTCCACCGCCATATTTTAAGTTAAAAGAAATAGAAGGTATCCCTTTGGTTAATTCAATTTTAGAAATAAACTTAGGATGGTGCTTGCGCAAGAACCAGATTAAGCTCGGGATGTCGTACATGCTTTGATGGTTGGCTACGAAAATGATAGGTCTATCAGTAGGTAATTGCTGGTTATTTTTAAAGCTGATGCCGTTTAGCAAAGTAAACTGCGAATAGGTAAGGAAGAAATTAAGGATATCTACCGACCACTTGTGTGCAGAATAGCCAAAGAATTTGTAGCATATCCATTGTATGGGCTGGAAAATAACCAGAGATAAACCGAAGGTGAAATAAAATACAACGGTAAAAATATAGCCTAAAAGCTTGCTCATTAATTATCTTTTATAAGGTGTGTATTTAAATGAATTTACGTACGCAAAGGTAGGAAGTTTTGCGTTTTTTATACTACCTGCCCACTTCTCAGATTTTGTGGCCCATAAATTAAAAATGACTTGCATCGGTTTGTCTGGAACGGCAGTTGCAGTACGATGAATAACCTTTCCGTCTACTTCCCACACAATACTGTTGGGTTTCCAGTCAATCACATATGTATGGAAATCTTTAGTCGCATCAAAATTCAGTGAAATTTCTTTATCATGCGAACGTTTGTCTACCCAATGGTTGAGTGTAACTACTTTTGGAAATTTGCCACTAATCTCGAAATCTATCTCCGTATGATGAGCCGAATTTGGTCTATATAAAAAGAATGCCGTGATACAGCCTAAAGCATCAGAAGCTTTTAACTTAGCTTCAAAGCGACCATATAAAAACATCCTTTTAGTGCGGAGTTCGGCTGCGGTATAGTTTTTCTCATGAAGTTTGTTTTGGTGTAGCGAGAGCACAATATTTCCATTTGCTACATTCACATTGTTTTCGGAGAAATGGGCAAGGTTATTTTCAAAAGTATGATTCTCCGCATACCAATTTCTGTGGTAACCATTCAAGAAATTCTCCTCAAATGAACCTTTTTGCCTTAGCTCATTTTGAGTTTTGCAGGAGAGGGAAAAGAAGATTAAGGGCAAAGCGCAACGAAAACGCATCTTTAGATCACTCCTTTCTCTATCAAGATATGTACTTTTAATATCGCTGCTACGCTTATGCTGTCGGTAATTTCGCCTTCCATTACCATTTGGTAAGCTTTGGCAAACGGTACTTTCATCAATTGTAAATCTTCCGTTTCTTCTGGTTCAGCTTCGCCCTGCGTTAATTCTTGTGCTAAATAAATAATAGCCAATTCATCACTTACCGAATTAGAAAGATGCATTCTTTGGATTTCGGTTAACTTGCCACAAATTAATCCAGTCTCCTCTATTAATTCTCTTTTAGCGCTCAATTCTGGCTCGGTACCCATGGGGCCGCCGCCCTCTGGAATTTCCCAACTATAAGCTTTTAAAGGATAACGGTACTGACCAACTAACCAAGTGTTCTGCTCTTGGTCCAATGGTAATATACCAATGGCTACGTTCTTAAAATGTACTTCGCCGTAAATTCCTTTGCCGCCCGCAGGGTTAATCACTTGATGTTCGGTAACGCTAATCCAATTGTTATCGTATTTTTCTTCGCTACTTAAGGTTTGCCAAGGGTTTTCTTCTTTCATTGCAGAGGTTAGGAATAGGTATTTTGGTTTGGGAACTTACATACAAAAGTAAACAATTAAGTTTTGGTTCCCGAAGTTTCGGGATTTCGTTACCCTCAACCTTGTTCCTTACTCTTTATTCTAATTATTTGGCGGTGGAGGTACTTTTACATTATTGGTTTTCACTTTTGTGAAACGATAGTTTAAGTTGAAGACGAAGTTGTTGGTGTTGCTAACCCCGTAAGTATTAGAAAAGAAATTTAAACCTTCATTAAATGTGGCATTTCTCCTTCCTCTAAAAGGGTCGTTAGCACTTACACGAGCTGTTAGGGTGTTTTTAAAGAATGTTTTTCTAGCTCCAAAACTGGTATTAATGGAAGACCTGTTTCTGCCAATGGCACTTACATTATTGTTATAATTTAAATTGGCTTCAAACGCTGTTTTGTAGGGTAGTTGCATTGAAAATCCAGCTCTAGACCTGATACTGATGCCACCTCTGTTTAACGCATTATTTAGTGCCGAGGTGTAGTTACTCTGGATAATGCTTAGATTTCCGTTGGCAGATATTTTTTTGGTTGGACGGTAGTTGCCAATTAACATCAATGCCACAGAATAATTGGTGCCCACATTGTTGAATGTACTTTCGGAAATACCATTAGGATTGACAAATCGATAGCGCTCGATGACTCCGCTGGCCCTAGAGTAGGAAATACGAGGTGTAAACGACCACTGCTTGCCGAAAGCACCAAAGCTTACATCAAACTGATGCGTAAAAGAAGGGTCTAATTCCGGATTTCCGTAAGAGATATTTAAGGTGTCGGAGTTATTAATTTGTGGGTTTAGGGTGTTTTCTCTAGGTCGATTAATTCTTACGCTATAAGTGGCGCCAATGTTATACCGTTTCCTGAAAAAACGGTTTAAAGAGAAGGAAGGGAAGAAACTTAAATATGGACTAACGTTATAGATTTCTCCAGTAGATAAATCGAATTGAACATTGGTATATTCGCTGCGAAGGGCTGTTTTTGCCGACCAGCCATTCTTGCGGTAATTGTAAGAAACGTATCCCGCTAGGATATTTTCATTGTAGAAAAACTCATTAGTTAACTTATTATCAGTGTTGTATTGCTGCGTTTTGTAGTTGAAGTTTTCAACCAATAAATCATTCTCATTTTTTCGGTAGTTATAGGCAATACCAAATTCTAACCTATCCCTTTTATTGAAAACAGGCTTGTCGTAATCTAAATTGAAATTGATGCCTTGATTCCCGATTTCATTGTCGTTCTGTTGTAAGCTTGGGTTTAGATTAGTAGGGAATGCAAAGCTACGCTCGAAGCTGCGGAGCGAATTGTTGCTGTTGGCATTCACGGTAAAGCCAACTGTCAGTTTTCCTCCCGAAGTATCGGTAGTTAGGCTGTAATCAGTATTAAAAACGAAGTTCCTACTGTTATTGTCTCCAAGGTTAATTTGATTCCTCAGTCGTTTTGTAATTTCTTCTTGATTGATGTAGTAAAAATCATTGCCCGACCAGCTATCGCTTTGGTTTAAGTTGTAACTGGTGTTTACACGAAGATTTTGCTTTTTGTTGATGTCCCAATCTAAAGCCAGTCTGAAGTTCCCTCCATCACTTTCGCTGCGGGCGTTGTTAAACTGGTTATAGTAGAAAGTAGTGTCTGGATTTTGGTAAATGTTCGGGTCTCTATCTTTAAAGAAATTGGTGCGGTAACTCTCACTACTGCTTTTGTTAATACCAGTTCTAAAAGCACCACCACCAGTAATGCTGTATTTTTGTCCGCGGTAAGAAGCGTTAGCATTGGTGTTGGTATTGCCCTGTGTGCCTGCAGAAATACCTAAATTTCCGTTAAAGCCAACCTTGAAGCCTTTTTTCATCACGATGTTGATGATACCTTCACCGTCTGCCGAATATTTAGCAGGTGGATTGGTCATTACCTCAATCTTGTCAATGGCATCTGAAGGAAGTACGTTTAACAAATCGGCAATGTTTGAGGTCATGTAGTCCGAAGGCTTGCCATCAATGAAAACCCTAGTGCTTCTTTTGCCCGAAATGGTAGTGTTTCCGTCAATATCTACTTCAACCATAGGTACGTTTCTCAGCACATCGGTAGCGGTACTACCTTCTGCCAAAATACTAGAACCCACATTGTAAGTAATTACATCGGCACCAACTTCGATTACAGGTTTTTCTGCGGTAATTACTACTTCGTTGAGGTTATTTTGTTCGGTAGCTAGCTTAAGTGTACCTACGTTTTTATCGAAATCAGCTTTGCTTACTATAATTTCGTCAACAAACACTGAACCAAAGCCAACATAGCTAACTTTAAGTTTGTAGATGCCAAATTTGATATTGCTAAACCTAAATACACCATTCTCATCTGTTTGAAAGGTGAGCATAGGTTGTTCTGCACCGCTTTCAAAGACAGAAACAACTGCAAAGGGAATGGGCATTGCGCCAACTTCTTCAATAACTTTACCCCTAATTGTACCTTTATCTGCAGTTTGAGATTTTGATGATAATGGAAAGATAAAAAAAGAAAAAAGGAGGAGGCAAAGTAAATTCTTCAACGTTTGGTTAGGTCTAAATCCATACTAATATATTAAGAAACTCTTTAAAAACTGAATTTTATGGACACTATATCTCTAGAAAATAATTCCTTAAGTCGGTTGGATAATAAAAAACCCTCAAGGTTTAATTTTCTTGAGGGTTTGATTGAATTATATTAAATATTCTTTTAGAAGCTTTCTTCGTCAGAGCGTGGCGCTTCTTGTACTTTTCTCTTCTTTTGTGAGAAATCTGTCTTTCCGAAACGATAAGAGAAAGTTAATGAACCCATATTACCAGCTCTCATTCTGCTGAACTCAATGAATGAACCAGTATTGGCTTGTGCGTTTCTAGTATCGTATTCCATTTGGAACTTACGTGTATTGAACAAGTTTCTGATGTTAAAGCTCAAACTCGCTTTTTTGTTCATCAAATCCATTTTTGCACCAGCATCAAATCCATACATTGCTTTGAAGGTACCTTGAGCAGTTACTTCATTTGAGCGGTAATCTGCTCTTAATTGCAAGGTAATATTGTAAGGAAGCGTAAAGTTGTTGGTGATGTTTGCGTTATAAGTTAAACCATCCACATCTGTGGTGCCAAATGCCGCCACGCCTTCAATTTTTCTGTGGTATAAGTTAAAGTTTGAAGTCAAGTTCCATTTTTTAGAAACATCAAATTTTCCAATTAACTCAACTCCGCTATTTGTGGCGCTGGTTAAGTTTTGAGGAATGGTTAAGTTAACGCCTCCTTCAAGTTCATATCTGATACGTTGAATCACATCATTCGTTTGACGATAATAAACAGAAGATACCAACGAGAACTTTTTAAAGAACCTGCTGTAGCTAAATTCAAAAGCATGCACATCTTCAGGCATTAAGTTAACGTTACCTTGACGTTGGTTAATAGGATCCGAAACATCTAGGAAAGGATTGGTATCCCAACCACGTGGACGGTTAACACGACGGCTGTAGCTTAACTGAAGTTGTTGTTCGTTCTTCAATTTTTGTGTTAAGAAGATACTCGGATATAAACGTCTGTAAGCAACTCTGCCAGGGGTGTAATTTAGATTTCTGTTCGCATCGTAAGCACCCATCTCTGTTTCTAGTGCTGCATCTTCACCTCTTAAACCTAATTGGTAGCCAAAGTTTTTAATTTGATTTTGATAGTTTAAATAAACTGCATGAACATAATCTTCACTATTAAAATCATTACTCAAATAACGGCTAAATTCATAAACATTATTGATTAGTGAATCAGCGATAGTTCTGCTGTCAGATGTACGGAATTGAGTCCTATAACCAGCTTCAATACGTGAAGTTTCTGTTAAAGGTAGCATATAGTCTAACTGGATATTATAGTTTTTGTTATCACTTGGCCTAACCGTACGTTGTTGGAAAAATAATGGAGTAATAGCAGCGCCATTTTCAAAATATCTGTCGGTATCAAAAAGTTGGTAAGTATCATTGCTACCTGTTGCATAACTTGCATTAAAGGTAAGCTCTTCACCTTTTTTCTTCAATTTTTGCACAAAATCTAGACTTAAATCGTAGTTGTTACCGTCACGGTCTCTTGTGTTGGTTCTGCTAGAAAGATTTATGGGAGCACTAGCAGGAGTGTATTCGTCAAAGTTTAATAGTTCAACTTCATCACTATTTCTCACGTTAAAACCTCCAGAAATACTTACAGTGCTTTTTTCTGTCAGGTTATAATCCATACCCAATTTAATGTTGTGACCTTTCTCTAATTCGTTAGAGGTATTGCTTTGATTTACAAATCCGATGCCTCTTGGTGCAGCTTGGTAAATGGTATTGTTAAATCCGCTACCTGGCCTGTTACCATAACGGTAGCTGTAGTTGGCATAAAGGTTAACGTTTTTGTTCTGGAAAGCTAAATTGGTAGCAGCATTATAGTTGTCTCTGTTTCCAGCGGTTAAGGCTACAGTACCATTTAACCCTAACTTTTTGTTTTTCTTTAAAACGATATTGATGATGCCCGTTTGTCCTTCTGCATCGTATTTTGATGAAGGATTGGTAATAACCTCTATCGATTCGATAGAACTGGCTGGGATAGAAGCTAAAATCTGAGCCACATCGCCACCACCAATTAACGATTGCTTACCGTCAATTAATACCCTAGCATTCGAACCTCTTAAAGAAATTCCACCATTCATATCGGTTTGTACTGAAGGTACGTTTTGTAAAACGTCGGTAGCAGAACCACCTTCACTTACCACGCTTTGGTCTACAGAAAATACTTTCTTATCAATACCCAATTGCATTGTAGGTTTTTGACTGGTAACTACCACCTCGTTAAGGATGTTACCTTTTCCCGTTTTCATTTTGATAGTTCCCAAATTGATGCTTTTTAGCGCACCTGTTATCGAGATAGAATCTCTAACCATGGTTTGATAACCAATGTAGCTAGCTTTAAAAGTGTATACGCCATTAGGGAGACTAGGTATAGTGAAATTGCCATCTAAGTCTGATTGAACTGTTCTAACGGCAGCTTTAGTTTTTCTATCGGTAAGTATTGCAGATGCGTATGGGATGGTCTCATTAGTTTGGGCATCTACAATTTTGCCACTAATTTTACCAGTATTGCCCGATTGAGCATAAATTTTTACAGTTGTAATACAAAAAACAGCGGCTAATAAAAGAAATTTGCGCTTAATCCTATCCATTTAAATTTAGTTGAGTTGTGTGTGTTAATGAGGGCACAAATCTCGCTCAATAAAAGATTTAAAAAAAGGGCGTAACCATTTTATTACAGCTATTTTATGCTTAATTACAGTAATATTTTTGATAAAGAAGCACTAGACTACACTAGTTATAGAAATTTGGTAGACGAGCTTCTGGCAAAAGGCGAAACCACTGGTACAGATAATTCTGAAGCCATGTTGCACTATTCTAAAATGAATGTACAACGAATGAACAGAGTTGACAAAACTACCGTGTTAGGTGAAGAACTGCTTTCTACGCTTGAAAAGATTGAAGGTAAGTATCGCTTTTTGGTAATCACCGAAGGTTGGTGCGGTGATGCAGCTCAAATTGTACCTGTCATCAATAAAGTAGTTTCGGCTGCTCCGGATAAATTTAATTTGAAATTAACTTTAAGAGATAAAAACCTCCCATTAATTGATGCACATTTAACCAATGGCGGTAGAGCTATTCCTGTTTTGCTGATTTTGGATGAAGAAGGAAATTTAGTGTTGCCTAAATGGGGACCAAGGCCAACCGTATTGCAAAGCTTAATTGCTGACTGGAAAAAAGATGGTGTAGATATGCCTGAATTAGCAGAGAAACTGCACGGTTGGTACGCAAAAGATAAGACTGTAACTACGCAATACGAATTGAACGAGTTGTTAAAGCAGTTGCGTTAATCGTTTCGTCATTCCCGTGTAGGCTGAAATCTTAAAGCGATAGAAAGCATTTGAGAGCATTACGATTTCCAGTCGAGCTGGTAATGATATTAATATTTCGTCATTTCGACCGTAGTGGAGAAATCTTTGAACTGTGTATAAGCAAATTCAAAGATTTTGCTTTGCAGAGCTTCGGTTCTCCATTTCGCTACACTTCAGTCGAAATGACTAGAAAAGTGCTTACTTCAACTTTTCTACAATCTCACTTGCGGTTAACTTCTCTTGCGCTCCACTTACCATATCTTTTAACGTAAGTGCTCCGCTTTGCATCTCTTCTTCGCCAATTAAAACTACGTAAGGAATGCTTTTCGCATCTGCGTAGCTCATTTGTTTTTTCAGTTTTACCGATGCTGGATATAGCTCTGCAGCAATATTTGCGTCTCTTAGTTGTTGCAACAAAGGAAGGGCATACAATTCAGCGGCTTCATCAAAATTGCTAATCAATACTTTAGTTCCCTGTTGTGCCGATGTAGGGAACAAGTTCAACTCTTCCAATACATCGTAAATACGGTCTGCACCGAAAGAGATGCCCACGCCTGTTAGGTCTTTCAAACCGAACATTCCTGTCAAGTCATCATAACGACCGCCGCCGCCAATGCTACCCATGGCAACTTCATTGGTTTTAACCTCAAAAATACAGCCTGTGTAGTAGTTTAAACCACGAGCCAAGGTAATATCTAATTCTATATGGGTTGCGAGTTGCGAGTTATTGGTTGCGAGTTTAGCAACATAGTTGAAAACCGTTTCAATTTCTTCGATACCTTTTAGGCCTGTTTCAGAATTTGCTAAAACCGATTTTAAACTCGCTAGTTTTTCAGTGTTAGTGCCTTCCAGCAAAATAACAGGTTTCAATTTTTCGATATCCGCTTCGGTAAAACCACGCTCTAATAATTCTTTACTAACCCCATCTAAACCAATTTTATCTAGTTTGTCGATGGCCACGGTCATATCTACAATTAATTCTGGCTTGCCAATAATTTCTGCAATGCCGCTCAATATTTTGCGGTTGTTGATTTTGATGTCGAAGTCTTTCAGGCCTAACTTAGTCAACGCTTCGTGGTAAATCAGTACAAATTCAGCTTCGTTTAATAGGGAAGGAGAGCCCACCACATCGGCATCACATTGGTAAAACTCACGGTAACGACCTTTTTGTGGTCTATCTGCACGCCAAACGGGCTGCACTTGGAAGCGCTTAAAAGGAAAAGCAATCTCACTTTGGTGCATCACCACGTAACGGGCAAAGGGTACGGTTAAATCGTAACGGAGGGCTTTTTCTGATAATTTAGAAGTTGCGAGTTGCGAGTTACGGGTTGCGAGTAAGGTTTCGTCAACTTTTGCAAGATAGTCTCCAGAATTCAAAATTTTGAAAATTAACTTATCGCCCTCATCGCCATATTTACCAGTTAAGGTTTGCAGATTTTCCATACTTGGCGTTTGAATTTCTGCATAGCCATATTTCTTGAAAACCGTTTTAATGGTATCGTAAATATAGTTGCGTTTCACCATTTCTATTGGCGAAAAATCTCTTGTTCCTTTTGGTAAGCTCGGCTTAGTTACTGACATAGCCGCAAAAGTAAATAATTATGATGAAAGTTGTGTTGAGCTGCTGATAGACTTACGAAGTTTCTAAACGGCGAAGCCCTCAACGTTACCATTTATCAAAAATAATGTCAATATAAGTTAAACTTCGTAAGTCTGGAGCTTTCGTACACATTCAGCGAGCAATAAAAAAACCGTTGAATTAACTCCAACGGCTCTGTATTTTAGCAGACCTATGAGGTTTTTAAAACCTCATAGGTCTTAATTTTTAAAGAATTACTTTTTAGTCTCTTCAATCAACTGTGAATTCAAACGAACATATTCTTCGTTTTTAATTTTGGTAGCAATATCCAATCCTTCTTTAGCAGTTTTTGCTGCACCAGCTTTGTCGCCCATTTTCAATTGAACTTTAGCTTTCCAAAGTTTTACCCAAGGTGCATCAACCATTTGTTTTTCAGCTTCGTTCATCCATTCTAAAGCAGTTTTTAGGTCTTTGCCATTGCTGTAGTAATAAATTGCCGATTGGAAATAAGGTTTTTTCTCTCCTTTCATCGCCTCAGCAATGCTAGCCATTACTTGCTCGTCAATTGAAGTAGTAAGATTAACGCTTACCAAAGTGTTTTCCCAAGCCAATTGCAATTGAGCCGAAGTATCATAAACACTAGCAAATTGGATAGTGAAAGTTTCTACTTTATCCTTTAAAGCCACTGGTTTTACTTTTACACGTAATACGTCGTTAGCTTCGCTATAGGTATAAGAACCCCATTCTTTAGTGCCTTTGTTGAAAATGATGGTCCACTCTGTTTTGCCAGGAATGGTGAACAAAGCATATTCGCCAGCAGCTAAATCTTTGCCTTCTACTTTAATAGCTTCACTGAATTTTACTACAGTAGCTGAGTTAGCACCTGTACGCCAAACTTTATCAAACGGCTCTAATGCGCCAAATATTTTACGGCCTTTTACATTCGGACGAGAATAGTTTACAGAAATTTTACCTAAACCAAAATCTTGTGTAACGGTTTGCGAGGTGCTAGGTTGAGGCATTTTTAAGCCTTGTGCCTGTAGGTTTTCGCCTAAAGTAACCAGTACGAAAAGCGCTAAAATAAATTTGATTGATGATTTCATTTTTTTTGTATTATTAAAGTGTTGTGTATTTTTTTCAAAGGTAATAATGAGCTCGCAAGCTCGGTTTAGTTGTGCATCAAAATTAATGAATAATTCGGTCATGGTTTATCATCGTTTTGTTATTTACAAATAATGCTGGATGCATGAATAATTATAACCAAATAGAGACATAGACTTTAAATTGAAGCTTAGTGTTAATAATATAATTTCTGTAGAAAAAGTATTTACGAAACGTTAAACCTATGTTTCTATGTGGTTAGATTTTTAAATCGTTATTTTGCAAACACATGGATATAAAAACAATTAGTATTTTAGGTTGCGGTTGGTTCGGTTTGCCGTTTGCAAAAACGTTGATGGAAAAAGGGTTTAAAGTTAAAGGTTCAACCACTAGCGCAGATAAATTAGAGCAATTAAGGCAAGAAGGAATAAAGCCTTTTCCAATTAACCTTAACGAAACCACTGATTTACCGGCTGATTTCTTCGATGCTGACCTGTTATTCGTAAACGTTCCTCCAAGAGCTAAAACAGAGAGTGCTGTTTCATATCCTGACAAGTTGAAAAGTATTGCAGATGCTGCGAAAGGACAAGTGAAGCAAGTCATCTTCATCAGTTCTACTGGAGTTTTCGAAGACGGAAATTTTGAGGTAGATGAAAATTCGCAGCCAAATCCAGAAAGTGCTTCAGGCAAAGCTCTGCTCGATGCCGAAAACCTGTGGAAAGCTTATCCTCAGTTTACTACCACTATTATCCGTTTTGCTGGATTAATTGGACCCAATAGAAATTTATCGAAGTTTTTTGCAGGTAAAGTCGATATCCCTAATGGTGAAGCACCAATCAATTTAATTACACTGCAAGATGGTATCGAGCTTTGTTTGCGTTTGCTAGAAACCCAACAATTCGGAGTTGTTTATCACGGTGTATCGCCACATCATCCTACTAGGGAAGCATTTTACACCGAACTATGCAGGGTTTCTGGTATGGCAAAGCCAGTGTTTAAGGACGAACTGCTCGATTGGAAGCAAATCAACTCCGTAAACGTTTCTGAAAAGTTAAACTATAAATTTGAGGTACAGAACTGGTTTGATTGGATGAAAAACTCGCCCATTCTTTAAATGACTTTATCAGGCTGAGCTTGTCGAAGCCCAGCTTGTCTAGCTCTATATACTTGGGTTTTTTACAACTCCTTAATCCAGTTCGATAAGTCTTCGATTACGCGTTGTTCTACGTTGCCAGGCTTTTGGTACTGCATCATATTGCCCTTCGCTTCCTGCTGACTGAATAAATGGTTGTATTCTGGATAGAGCTTCAGTGTAACGTTACTATTGCCGCTTAGTGCATCGTTCCATAAGTTAAAATCGGTTTCCGGAACTTGGAAATCATAACCACCTTGAATTACAAAAATGCGTTGTTTCAACTTTTTGGCAATATCCACTTGATTAGAGCTATTTAAATCTACCCAATAACTAGCAGGTAGCCCAAGTAAAATCGAATCTGGCTTCATCTTACCTAACTTGGTAATTTTTGTTTTTTCGATTTCCGCAATGGCATCAGCCAAGTTTTTTTGCATCGCTGCGGTAGTATCTTTGCTCTGAGCAACCATGTATTTGTTTTGCTCAATAATAATATCACTTAACGTACGAGCCGGAGCTGCGGCTAAAATGATGCCTTTCAAATCAGGAGCCATCGTAGCAATACGAGGCGCTAACATACCGCCTAAGCTGTGTCCCAATACATAAATCTGTTTGGTGTCTACGCCTTCTACTTTTTTAGCTAAGGCAATGGCTTGTAGGGCATCATCTAAAACCTCTTCTTTAACCGTATAAGCTTTGCCAAACTCTTGCGGATAAATTACCGTACGCTTTACGTATCTAACGGAAGCAATACCATTTACTGCTAAACCAGCGGCAATATCTTTAAAAGGCTTATTCGGGCCTATGGTTTCATCCATGTCATTAGGGCCAGAACCATGTACCAATACTACAATCGGAAAGCTGTTGCCATCTTTTGGCGTGGTAACAATAGCCGCCAATTGGTGGCCAGGCCATTCGATATAAGTAGATTTTTCTTTGTAAAGCGTGCTATCTGCATATCCGGGAGCCCTGTAGCTAATGGCTTTTGGCGGCAAGTGCATGCCAACTAGTTTCTCTGTTTTATCGAATAATAAAATGAAGTCTTGTTTATCGTATTGAAACTCGCCGCTTACAGTTACCGCATAAAATTCACCTTGGTTTTTACTTCCGGTAGCATCTATGGCTTTTACTTTACCCATTCTACCTTCCATATTAGCCCAAAATTGTTTCAGGTTTTCGGCAGTAACTTTAGTTTTCCCTTCTTCTGAAAAATAAGCATGTGCTTCTACAGATTTGTCAGCCGCTAACAAGTCGAAAAAGGTATTTGCCTTGCCAAAAAGGCTAAAAACATTTTGAGAAAAGCTGGTTAAGGTAAGTAATAGAAAGGCTGGTAATAAAAAAAACTTCTTCATGTGTACTGTTGGTAATCAATAATATGCTAGAAAACCAAATGTACTATTTTTTGCAAATAATGAATGTTTCTTTTTAGTTAAAAGAGGTGAACTCAAAAAAGTTCTGAATGACTGTTGTCAGTCTGAGCTTGTCGAAGACCACTCGTAAAAGATGTTTCGACAGGCTCAACATGACACCGCATTAGATAAATTACAACAATTTCCGCTGGTCCGGATTTGTAATCACGCACCTAAATAATAATGGATTTAAATCCATGCCATTAATATCGTGTTTCAGCTATTTGTACCTCCAAAATAAACTTACGAAGTTTAATAACTTGGTTGGCTAGAAACTTCGTAAGTCTTGCTTTAATATTAATTGGTGCGGACGCCAACGCAATTTTGAAGCTAATAATAGATTACAACAATTCCGATTCTAAGGTAATCTCAGTATCCAATAATTTTGAAATTGGGCAATTTGCTTTCGCATCAGCAACCAACTCATCAAATTTCTCTTGCGATAAGCCTTCTGCTTTTACTTTCACAACCAAGTGAATGTTGTCAATAGCACCTTTTTCTGGATTTAAATTAACAGTTGCTTTGGTTTCGATACTTTCTGGAGTAATGTTTTCAGCAGAAATATTGAAACTCAATTTCATGCTAAAACATCCAGCATGTGCTGCAGCTACCAGCTCTTCCGGATTGGTTCCAGTTCCTTCTTCAAATCTGCTTTTGAACGAATATTGAGTATCTTGTAAAGTAGTGCTTTGCGTGGTTAAAGTACCTTTACCATCTTTGCCTGTGCCGTTCCACAAGGCGGTTGCGTGTCTTTTCATTTTTTATGATTTAATTTTATGATATGATTCTGATTTATTCCTAAGATAGTCATCCCTTATCAAATTAATGTTTTTGTAAGGTTAATTGTTTCAGCTTTATTAAATTTTTAAACGAGTGGAGCTATTTAGCTATGAAATCAAAACGGTTTCCTAAATTTAAAAAATCAAATTCAACATCATGACAGCTAACGAACAATTGATTCATCAGTTTTATACCGCTTTTCAGCAAAAGGATTACAAAACCATGCAAAATAGCTATGCCGATAATGCTGTTTTTAATGACTCGGTATTTAGAAACCTAGATGCTAAACAGGCAAGGGGGATGTGGCAAATGCTAATTTCAGGAAGTCGTGACATGACTTTGACCTTCGGCAACATTAAAGATGAAGGAAATAAAGTGAACGCTTATTGGGAAGCTCATTATACTTTTACCGCCACAGGCAGAAAGGTAATCAATAAAATTGATGCAGAGTTTGAAATTGAAGATGGCAAAATCGTGAAACACACTGATGCATTTGATTTTTATAAATGGGCGAAACAAGCCTTCGGTGCTGGTGGCTTTTTACTAGGTTGGACTAACTCTTTCAAAGAAAAAGTACGTCAAACTGCGAAGAAAAAATTAGATAATTATTTGCAGAAGCCTAGTCAACAGTAACCGTTAAACCCTCTTGTTGTAAGATCTTACGATACACTTCCATTTCTGTAAATGAGCCTTCTAAAACCGCACATTTACCTTTGTTGTGTACTTCCCAAGCAATTTTCTCAGCTTGCGCTTCGCTATAATCCAAATAATGCATCATGCACCAAATCACATGGTCAAAGGTATTTACATCGTCATTCCAAAGAATTAAACGATGAATGGTTTTTAACGAAGTTAAAATCTCGTCCAGGGTAAAGGTTTCTTCCTTGGTTTGTGTCGACATGCTGCAAAAATACAAATTGATTTACGAATTACGATTGTAGATTTACGATTTGCTTAGAAAACATTTCACAGTATCAATTTCTTATCTTTTTAGAAAAGCAAAAACAGGAGTTCTTCGGTACCGAAAGTCCCGCTTTTCGCTGTAATCTTTTTAAACTCCTTGTCATGCTGAGCTTGTCGAAGCATATTTCATCGCACACAATGCTTTGAAAAGCTCAGCATGACACCATAATTATCGGCTAGAAAAAAAGTATTTCCGCTTTAATCGGGTTTTGGTTAGCCGCTACCTGAACTTCCAGAACTTTGCGAAGTCTTCCTTTCATTGCGTTAAAATTAACCTTAAGTATTCGCAAATTGATTCAAAAGCCGTACAGATCCTTATTCTGTGTTCCTTGACCTTTATTCCAACAAAACCGTAAATTAGACTATCTTTGTTTATCAAACCACCCGATATGTATAGTTCAAAAATTGCTGGAATAGGTCATTACGTGCCAAAAAACGTATATACCAATAACGATTTGTCACGGTTTATGGAAACCAGCGACGAATGGATACAAGAACGTACAGGTATTAAAGAACGCCGCTTTGCGGATCGATACGAAGAAACAACTACCACCATGGGTATTGAGGCTGCTAAAGTGGCCATGGAAAGGACGGGAGTGACCAAAGACGATATCGATTTTATTATTTTCGCTACGCTAAGTCCCGATTATTATTTTCCGGGTTGTGGTGTACTGTTGCAACGAGAAATGGGGATGAAAGAGGTAGGTGCTTTAGATATCCGTAACCAATGCTCTGGCTTTGTGTATGCACTTTCGGTTGCCGATCAGTTCATCAAAACTGGCATGTACAAAAACATATTAGTGGTAGGTAGCGAGAAACATTCTTTTGCGATGGATTTTGATACCCGTAGCCGTAATGTATCCGTAATTTTTGGCGATGGTGCTGGAGCCGCGGTTTTGCAACGAGCAGAAAAAGAAGGTCAGGGGATTTTAAGTACACACTTACATAGTGATGGTGCAGATGCCGAAATTTTAGCCATGCACTATCCTGGCGCTCATGCCAATAAATGGCTAAAAGACAAACCAGGCTTTCCCGATCAAGAATTGGGAGGACTTTTCATCACTACCGAACAAATAGAAAGTGGCGCAGCCTTGCCTTATATGGATGGTCCAGCGGTTTTCAAAAAGGCTGTAGTTAAATTTCCAGAGGTGATTAACGAAGCCTTGGCAGCAAACAATTACACGGCAAAGGATATTGATTTATTGGTGCCGCATCAAGCTAATTTGCGCATCAGCCAGTATGTACAACAATTGCTTGGCTTAAGTGACGATAAGGTATTCAACAACATCCAGAAATATGGTAACACCACAGCTGCCTCAGTACCAATAGCCTTAAGTGAGGCTTGGGAAGCTGGAAAAGTAAAAGAAGGAGATTTGATTTGCCTAGCGGCTTTCGGCTCTGGCTTTACTTGGGCAAGTGCATTAATTAAATGGTAATTTGATTTACGAGTTTAGATTTACGAATTACGATTGTAAGTTTGCGTTATTAGCAATTTGTGCCTAACAATCTAAGTACTAATGTCTAACTACTAAATACTAAATATGTTCAAAATAGGAGATTACGTTCGTTTCATCGACGAGAAAAGGGAAGGTTACATTACAAAAGAAATAGACGAAGCAACAGTTGGTGTTACCGATTCGGATGGTTTCGAAATTCCAGTGTCTATAGGTAATTTAACTTATGTGCATGGTCATCATAGTAATGTAGATACAGCCAATAATGCCATGCCTAGTACACAGGTAGACGAGAAGTTTGTTGAAGATGGTGTTTATTTGGCTGTAGCCGAAGACAATAAAGCGTCTGTAGTAGCGCATTTTACTTTGGTGAATAGAACCTCTTATCAACTATTGTTATCCTTAAAAACGGAAAAAGCTGGGATTTATAAAGGCGAATTTGCTGGTGTGATACAACCTAAAGGCAGTGTTCAAGTATATACTGCCAATCTAGGCGATTTAGATAACTGGCCTAGTTTTACTTTCCAGACTTTGTTTTTTTCTTCTGGTAACGTCAAACCAAAAGCTTCCTTACAATTAGAAAAACGATTTAAATCTAAAGACTTTAGCGGTGCTAAAAATCAAATTACAGAGGTAAATAAATACGGTTGGCTGATTCGTTTGGATGAACCCGCTTTGGTCATTGATGCACAGAAATTGAAAGAAAGCTTTTTTAACGTAAAGGAAGACAAGCCAAAAGTCGTTAAGCCACAGCAAGAAGTAGATTTGCACATCGAAAGGTTAAGAGACGACCACCACTTTTTATCTCAGGCAGAAATTTTAAATGCACAGGTAGCGCAATTTCAAAAAAAATTGGATGCTGCAATCGTACATCAAATGCCATCTATTGTGTTTATTCATGGCGTAGGTAATGGAACACTGAGAGACCAGATCCACAAGACCATCAGTAAACATCCGCAGGTGCGTACTTTCATGGATGCTCGTAAAGAAAAATTTGGCTATGGTGCTACAGAGGTAGTTTTTAAGGTTTAAAATTCTTAATTAACAACCACTACTTGAAGGTTTAAGATTGCAGGTTTTAGGTTTTTTAAAACTTAATTATGCCGCTTCTGTTAAATAGAAGGCATAATTAAATCATTCAGTTCACTATTTGGAAATTGAATGAGGTTAGAACTTAAACGAATCTTATGAAAAAAGCCTTATTTTTTGCGCTAGCCTTTACGTTTTTATTTTCTTCGTGTTCTAAGGATGATGGAGGGAATAATTCGAATGGGTTTCCATCAGACTTAACGGGAACAATTTATTACAAATGGGCCACTGAAGGCATTATCAAAGTATCGCTGCCATCAGCTACGGGAGGTTCGTTTATTTCAGACGATACTAAAGTAAACAGCTATGATGTTTCTAGAGATGGTCAACTACGTTTAATAGCAGTTAACGCCAGTACGGTTGGCAACGATAATGTTCAATTTACATTAAGTAACAATGCGACGGGAAGTGTCGTCAACCAATTTATTTATCAAAGCCCAGCTCGTAACCGTTTTTGCAAAGGGCAGTTGTCTCCGGATAAAACTTTGATACTGGTAGAGTCGAACGATAAAGATGACGGTATTACAATATTAAAAGCCAATGGAGAATTTGTGTTGAGGATTGATGGTTTAGGTGGTGTGCCATTTGATATTCATGATATGAAAATGTGGCTGCCTAATAACGAATTGTTGCTAACCCACGGTAACAATATTTTACGTATACCTCCGCCTTATACTTCTGCATCATTGATAAAACAAATGGACTATGCAGATTGGGGGCATCTAACTGTTAATCATCAAGGAACAAAATTGGCAATGTATATTGCAAATCACATCCATACGATGGATATTGATGGAAATAACTTAAAGCAAGTCACTACGAGCAACTCGAAGGAGGCTCGTCCTGTTTTTTCTCCAGATTCAAAATACCTGATGATTGGTAGTAACTATAGGCAAAGTTCAGTAATGGGGCATTCTTGGGATATGAAAATTATTCCCAATGATGGTGAGCAATATAATGTAGATCCGTTCGCAGCCAATTCTCCTAGGGTAATTTCAGTAGTGTTGAGTGGGCAAGAGAAAATAGTAAGCGGCAGCGGACAGGTAATCTGGAAGTAATTTAAGGTCAGCGAACTAAAGTTTTAAGGTTTAAACTGGTGAGGAATAGCTAAAGTATTTCCATAAAAAGAGTTGAGATTTTCGATATATTGATGATCAATAGCGCCGTTTTTAACAGAAAGCTGATACCCCATTTCGCTTAATATTTCAAAACCTTCTCTAAGTAAATCAATATTGTGAAATTCGATTATCAAGATTGGTTTGTGAGTTTCGAGGGTGGTCGCTGCACCTTTTAGGAATTGTATTTCAGCTCTTTCTATATCTACTTTTATCAATTTAGGTAGATCTAGCGATTGATTTGATAGATATTGGTCCAAGCTTTCCGTGATACATTTTTCAGCGTGTTGGGTCTCGTAGCCCTCGCGGTCTAAAGTACCCATCATGGTTTCTCCCACATAAATAACTATTTCTTCTTTTTGATCAGATAAACCTATTGGATGGGCTTTAATAACATTTTCTAGTTGATTAGCTTTTACAGTTTTTTCTAAGAAATTTTTAGACACGCTTGGAAGCAGTTCGAAAGCATGAACTTTACCATTGTTGCCTACTAATTTTGCAAACAGCAAACTTGTGTAACCAATATGTGCACCTACATCGTAAACCGTATCGCCTTGTTGGATGTATTTACTTGCAAGTTCGGCTACCCAAGTTTCATCAAAACCAAATAACATCCTTGGCGAAATTTGGAAGGAAGTAAATAATTTCTTTCCTTTAATTGGGCCAAAGGGTATAGTGTAAAACTTGGGTTGGCGACTAAAAAATGAAGAAATAAATTTTTTGAGAAGTTGAACCATTTTTAACTGCCCTTAGCACCTCTAGTCATTTGCTCTAGCATATCCCACATTTCCGATGGTATGGCTTCTAATCCGTTCATTTGACCAGCTCCTTGCAACCATTCGCCACCATCTATGGTAATTACTTCGCCGTTGATGTAATTAGAAAAATCACTTACTAAGAAAGCAGATAGGTTAGCCAATTCTTGGTGATCTCCAACACGTTTCAATGGCACACGGTTTTTAAAGTCGAACTTCTCTGCCAAGTCTCCAGGCAATAATCTATCCCAAGCGCCTTTAGTAGGGAATGGCCCTGGTGCAATGGCATTAGTTCTAATTCCATATTTGCCCCATTCAACAGCTAAAGAACGTGTTAAAGCCAATACACCACCTTTGGCACAAGCCGATGGTACCACATAAGCAGAGCCCGTAAAAGCATAAGTAGTTACAATATTCAGTACACTTGCAGCTTGCTTTTCCTTGATCCAATGTTTGCCAAAAGCTAAGGTACAATTTACTGTGCCCTTTAATACGATGTCGATAATGCTAGAGAAGGCATTAGCTGATAAGCGTTCTGTAGGAGAGATGAAGTTGCCCGCGGCATTATTCACCAACACGTCAACACTGCCAAATTTCGTTAATGTTTCTGCAAGCACATTTTCCACTTGGGCATTGTCTCTTACATCGCATTGTACAGCTAGCACCTTGCCACCAGTATCGGCTTCCATTTCCTGAGCCGTTTTTTGCAGCACTTCTAACTTTCTGCTGGTAATGACCAAATTGGCACCTAGTTTAAGGAAGTAAGTGCCCATTGCCTTGCCCAAACCTGTGCCACCACCAGTAATTACAATGGTTTTACCTTTCAAGGCGTCGTCTTTTAACATGGGTTGATTGTACATTCGCAAGTATTTAGATATTAGTATTTAGATTTTAGTCCGAAAGTCGTGAAAGTCCGAAATTCGATACTGTGCACTTTTAGCTTTATGCTTTAGTCTTTAAGCTTTCGTTTTCAGCCCTTCAATCAATGATTTCAAGATGGCACGAGTACTTGGCGACCACCACTGTTTTAACATGATTTCTAAATCTTCGTTTTGATCGGCGCTGGTTGCAGCGATAATACCCTTACGTAAATTTAATTTGCTTTGCTGCCAAGTGTTGGCTTCGAAAGCCATGTATTTTCTTGCTTTTCTTTCGGCGGCAGTCATAATGCTTCCTGGTTTCACCACCTCATCTACCAAGCCTACGGCTAGTGCCTCTTCTGGCGAAAACAATTTCCCCTCTAGTAAATGACGGTAAGCATTAGCTTGGCCTAACCAAAAAGAATACAATGAGAATATACTGTTGGGGACGATAATCCCTACAGGAACTTCGTTTAAGCCAATAATGTATTTGCCTTCAGCCATTACCCTCGCATCGCAGGCTAGCGCAATAACACAACCACCCGCTGGACTATGGCCATTAATGGCGGCCACTAGGGGCTTTTTAAAGCTCGTAATTTTTGCGCTGAAATTTAGGAACAGATGCCAAAAGTTTTTGGCTTCCTCTTCGTTGTAATGGTAAAGCTCGATGAGGTCTAAACCTGCAGAAAAGAAGTTCTCTCGTCCGGTAATGATTAGCCCGCCAATGTTATCATCGTTTTCAATGTTGTGAAGCATATCGCTCAATTCTGTAACCATTTCTCGGTTTAACGAATTGGATTTACCTCTATTTAGGGTGATAATGGCAAGTCTGTCTTTTACAGATGTGGAGATTGTATTCATACCTCTTAGCTTTACGATTTAGTTTCATAAAGCTAAGAGGTTTGGATTTATTATGCAAGCATAAAATTAATGTGCTTTGCTGATGCGGTGGATAAGGCTGTCATAGCCCCCTCTAAAGCTGTCTTATTTTACTTCGTAAGTCAGTACTTTTCTGGCCAAGCTTCCGTTCACATCTATTCCTTCTATCACGATGCGGTAGGTGCCTGGTACATCAGTATTAAAATAGCTGATTTTTGCTTTTCCGCTAGCATCGCTAACCATTTGTGGTTCCCAGAATACAGTAGTTCTTAAATCTGGTCTGTTATCTGGTTTTACATCATATTTAGGAGAATAAAATGCTCTAACTACTGCATAGCCTTTTGGAAGATAATTGATTACACCAGGTGTGTAGGTATTCACCGAACTAAGTCCACCACCGCGTTTTGTAGTAATAACAATCACACCTGAACCTCCTTGCATACCATAAATGGCAGTGTTGCCAATGCTTTTTAAAATTTCTACGGTTTCGATATCCTGTACCACAATGTTGTCTAAGTCAAAATCTTCACCGCCCACATTCATACCATCAAGCATAATAGACATTGGAGATTGACTGCCCCTTGCAAAAGCTTGACCGTTTCTAATCTGTACGCCAGCAATTCGCCCTTGAAGGTACTGAGAAAGTGAAAATGCAGTTTCTAGATCTTTGGCTGTAAAAACCGCATCAGCGTTGCCCGCACCTCCAAGATTTGAGGAAGCGTAGGCTGGTTTACGTTTCTCTACAATATTTACTTGGTCAAGTAAAATGGTTCTGTTAAGTAGCCCTTTTTTCGTTTGATCGTCAAAATATTTGTTGCTTTCTTCTAAATAAGCTGCCAAAGATTGGTTAACATTCACCTCAATATCTCCTGTGTTTGGATTTTTGCTTACCATTTGCCCCGGCACAACGTCCATTACAATGTCTACAAACTTCCTATCCTTATCGGTACGGGCTTGCACTACAAATTTGGTGCTATCCAAAAATTCAATCTGGTCAAAATTGAAGCGACCTTTAGCATCGGTCAGAGTATCAATCATAAAGAAACCACCAGAGAAAGATACCAACGAAACCTTCCCTTTTACAACAGGTTTACCTCCCTTGGTCACTAATCCACTAATTTGTATCTTTTTTTCTACTGGAAATTTAATTACAGGTTCTGTTCCATCAACAACTTGCTTCCAGTCTATCTTTCTCCAACCCTGTGTCAATAAAAGGTTGTCTAAATCAAATCTAGTTTCTCTATCTTGATTAAGGAAATAGCGGTTTGGCTTTTCTACATAACCCACTAAATCAGAAGTTAATAATAGTTTAGTAAGGATATTGGTTTCGTTTTCTGGATCAGGCTTTACGGCTGTACTATTGGTAATTGCAACAGAAAAGCTACCTTGTACTGGTTTGCCTGCGTGGCTTGCCGCTAAAGAAAGGTCTACTTTTGCTCGTTTGCCGTAGCTGGGTTTCAGATTCTCTGGTTTGATGTCAATTTTGTCTGCTGTTAAGTTATTTACAAAAACAATACGTTCGTTTAGAGGCGCAAAGGTTGAAGATAACAGAGATACTTGAATAATTCCAGACGGAAGGCTATCTTTAGGCACCGTAAGTGAAACCACCTGTCTAGATGAACTCACTTTGGTAGAAAAATATACGATTCCGTTATGTTGTGCAATTAAATTGTACTCTTCCTTGTTTAATAAATCTTCAGACAGATAAACTTTGATAGACATTTTGGTGCTGTCTAAATTTGAAATCGAAAGCACACGTCCACTCTTATCTGCTGCAGGTAAGTTTAAAGTTTTGGTTGTTCCATCTGCAAAGGTAAGGTTCGCTTTATATGCCTGTCCAGCAATTGGATTGATAAAGAAGGAGCCCATACCCAGCTTATTTGTCTCTAGTTTCGAGATTTCTGTACCATCACTATTAACGATTATACCAGTGGTATACTCTCCTAATCCACTACTATTTATCGCCTTAATGGCAATTTTGTTGGGTAGGTTTTCTACCAACTTACCACCCTCAGGAAAAAACTGCACATCAATGTCTTTTGAAGTAGTTTTTAGAGGGATCTCTTTACTCACCACCGTTTTATTTGGAAGAGCGATGTTCGCAATGATATAGCCACTTTTTAGAGCTTCGGGCTGTTTATTGGTCGTTACTATCGTGATTTCGCCTTGCGCATTGGTAACTCCCTTTCCTCTTTCAACTGTTTTGTTGTTTAGCTTTACTTCGTAATTAACTTGTGCATTGGCGTAGGCAATATTCTGCTTATCTGCAAATTGTATGGTCGTAGTTACCTTTTGCTGATTATTTTCTGTACTTATCGCATTACTAGATTTGGTAAATACTTTGTTTGCCCAAGAATTTCCAATCTTAATGGTTTTGTCGAAATAAAACTCTGGACCTGCATTTCGCATCCACTGTGTGTAGGCTCTAATTCTGTAATTGCCCTCGCTTAGCGAATCTGTAAGCTTAAAATCTCCCCAGGTGATCCCACTTTTCATTGGTAATTTTAATTGTTTGGCTATCGAATCTTTTTCGGTAACTAGCTCTATGTAAAGTAAACCACTAATGGTAGATGGCAAGCCTGTTTTGGCATTAATGGTATAGGCTTTAAACCAGATGTCATCGCCTATGGCATAGTAAGGTTTGTCTAAATGGAGATAAACTTTTTCTTGGGCATTTTTGCTGCTAGTTTCTTCAAGTTTTTTGGTGAAATTGGTCAAGTTGGCCTCTTGCGCCTTAACTGGCGAAGAACTCATGATACTTAAAAAGGCAATGCCTAGCGTTGAAAGCGTTAAGAATTTAGATTTTAGTAAATGTTTTGAGAGCGTTTTGAACGCTTTGATTTTAGTTTTCATTGAGCTGGTTCATGTTTACAGGCCTATTTTGGGCTTAGCACTATAAAATCTTCTTGGTGTTTTAACCTGTTGGGATTTATAACGTTAAGTTACAAAAAAGCTTACTTGTATAAGTAGACTGTAGACTATTATTTTAGTTACAAGGTTCAAAGCAATTAGAATTTATTTTTCCACATCATGCTTTCTACCGGTCTGGTGGTCTTGTTGTTGTATTTGGCGTTGTCTTTGGTGTTATACATTTTCTCGATATTGCCTTCAACCACAAAGTAGATCAATTGTCCAATAGGCATCCCTGCGTAAATTTTAACGGGTTGTACACAAGAAATTTCTAGCGTCCAAGTGTTGCAAAAACCCACATCGCCTTTGCCGGCAGTGGCGTGAATGTCGATTCCTAAACGGCCAGTACTACTTTTCCCTTCTAAAAATGGAACGTGACCATGGGTTTCGGTATATTCTACGGTAACTCCTAAATATAAAGTGCCAGGTTGTAATACAAAACCATCCTTCGGAATTTCAAAATGTTCTATCGTATTGTGTGCCTTTGCGTCCAAAACACGGTCTTTATAAGTGGCCAAATACTTTCCTAGGTGCACATCATAAGAGTTGGTGCCCAAACATTCTGGCTTAAAAGGTTCAATAATGATGGTGCCTTTGTCTATCTCTTCAAGTATCCGTTTATCCGATAATATCATTTTTACAGTTTTTTGGACTAAATTATGATTAATTTAAGATACTTTTGTATTGATTTTCTAAATAGAGGATGCCCGTAGTTTTTGATTTAAAAATTGATGAACATACCGAGCTTGCGGTGTGGAAAATAGAGGAGAGCCATGAACAGTTAATGTCTGGCCTACAGCTTAAACAGCATGAGTTAGATGTCATCGAGTCTTTCAAGAGCGAAAAACGGGCATTGCAATGGTTAAGTACCCGTTTGCTGCTAAGAACCATGCTCGATACCAAAGAATATATTGATTGCCAAATGGATGATCACGGTAAGCCTTACTTGGTAAACTACGATTATCATATTTCCCTAAGCCACTCTTATGATTATGCTGCGGTAATGATTAGCCGTGATAAGGATAAAAAAGTTGGCCTAGACATGGAAATGATTAAGCATAAAATTAAACTTGTAAGGCATAAGTTCCTGTCGGATGTGGAGCTGGCACAGAAACAAATAGGAGACAATATTAACGGCCTGTATGTTTGTTGGTGCGCCAAAGAAGCAATTTACAAGTGGCACGGCAGAAAAGAACTAGAGTTTAAAAGAGATATCCATATCAAACCATTCAAACTAAGAGATGAAGGAGACCTGAAAGCATTGGTAGCATTGCCAGAGGGAACTAGAGAGCTCGAGGTTAATTATTTTAAAACCGACGATGGTTATATGTTGGGGTATGTGATTGGTTGATGTGCCGATGTGATAATTTGATGATGTGATAGCCAAAATTGCCTTGCCAAAAAACCAACCAACCAAAAAACCAATCAACCGAATTAAAATGAACAAAAAAGTAAAATATATAGATTGGGGCTTAACTGATTATCAGGAAGCATGGGACAAACAGGAATCCATTTTTAACGAAACGGTTGCCTTGAAAACCCAAAATAGAACGGAAAATACGGACTTAGAAACACCCAACTATCTTATTTTTAATGAACATCCGCATGTGTATACTTTGGGTAAAAGTGGTAAGTCCGAAAATCTGTTGCTCGATGAACAAGGTTTGGTAGCTAAACAAGCTACTTATCACAAAATAAACAGGGGCGGAGATATTACTTATCACGGCCCGGGACAGATTGTGGGTTATCCCATTTTGGATTTAGATAACTTCTTTACCGATATACACCTTTACCTTCGAACGCTTGAAGAAGCAGTTATTCTAACCCTCGCCGATTATGGCATTAAAGCAGGGCGATATGAAGGTTTTACTGGTGTTTGGCTAGATGCCGACAATGAAAAAGCCCGTAAAATTTGTGCCATGGGTGTACGCTGCAGTCGCTGGGTAACCATGCATGGCTTTGCTTTTAATGTAAATGCTGATTTAGCTTACTTCAAAAATATTGTTCCTTGTGGCATTGATGATAAAGACGTAACTTCTATGCAGCGAGAGCTAGGGCGAGAACTAGATATGGAAGAAGTAAAGACTAAACTAAAAAATCATATTGCCGTGCTTTTCGGTATGAACTTGATTTAGGTGTCGTAAAGTTTCGACCTCATCAAGTCAAGTATAGCAATATTGGAGTGAGACATCAAAAAGCGCCGAGAAATATCCGCTTAACGTTTTGATTGTAAACGCTAAATTTTATCTTTATCACACTAAACTTAAAACTAAATTTAAATTATGGACTACTCGTCACAGTACTCATCTGAAGGCGCTGGTATCTTAGCAGGTATTGGAGCTACTTTTATTATTATTTACCTTGCTGTAATTGTTATCAGTATTGCAGGTATGTGGAAGACTTTTGAAAAAGCAGGCAAACCAGGCTGGGCTTGTCTTATTCCAATTTACAATACCTACATCATGATAGAAATTGTAGGCAAACCAAGCATTTGGTTACTATGGTGTTTACTTCCTTGTGTAAATATTGTGTTCAGCATCTGGTTAATTAACCTAATGAGCAAAAGCTTTGGTAAGGAAGAAGGCTTTACCGTTGGTTTGATTTTATTGCCATTTATCTTCTGGCCTATGTTAGGTTTCGGGAGTGCTAAATACGTGGGCCCATCGGCTGCAGAAGCACAACAAGGTCGTTTTGGCAATCAGTTTGGCAATCCAAATGATCCTTTTAACCCGCAGAACCCAAATCAGTTCTAATTGCTGTTAATTTTAAATATCCAAAAGATATCCGCTTTGCTAAATTGGGGCAGAGCGGATATTTTTTTGCTACCCTGCCCAATTAAATATTTATTAGGCTTTGATTGCCCTGGCTGCGGCTTTCAACGTTCTGTATTGGCCTTACTCAATGGAAATTTTTTACAGAGCTTTCAATTATATCCAGCTACTATTCCTTTTTTGCTGAGCCTTGTTGCTGGGCTGGGCACTTGGGCATTTAAGCTAAATCAAGAGGCGAAATGGCTTAAAGCGATGTACTTTTTTACCGGCTTTGTGGTAGTAGTAAGTTATCTTTACAAAATGCTATTTCATCACATCCATTAAAATTTTTACTATGGCAAATCCACTTTCTTATTTAGCATTAGGCGATTCTTATACTATTGGAGAGGCTGTAGAACAGGCAGCATCATTTCCTTTTCAGTTGGTCGAGATTTTAAAAGCCCAAGGGATTGAGATAGCTCAACCTAAAGTTGTTGCCAAAACTGGGTGGACTACCGATGAACTTCGCCATGCCATACAGCAAGAGCAGATTGTAGAAACATTTGATTTGGTTACCTTGCTAATTGGCGTCAACAATCAATACAGAGGTTACTCTCAAGAAACTTACCGTACTGAGTTTGCTGAATTGTTGGAAATGGCCATCGGTTTTGCTGGTGGAGATATAAGCAAAGTTTATATGGTTTCTATTCCAGATTGGGGAGTAACGGAGTTTGCTAAACAAAGTGGTAGAGATCTAAAAACCATTAGCCAAGAAATAGATGTGTTTAACGAAATAAACAGGCAAGAAACTATCGCTAAACAAGTGGCTTACATTGATATCACAGCCATATCCCGCCAGGCAATTAAAAAGAAAACACTCATTGCTGATGATGGCCTGCATCCCTCTGGTAAAATGTACACAGAATGGGCCAAGCAACTTGCAGATGAGATACGGACTAATTTCTAATTAAATGTTCGTTTTGTAATGCCCATTTTAATAAGGCATTGTTCTCATCTTTTAAGTTCAGCTTTCTACAGATCCTATGTCTGTAATTCTTCACGGTAAAAGGGCTGAGGAACAAAATCTCAGCAATTTGTTTTGTAGTTTTCTCTTCCAATATCAGGCGTACAATATCTTTTTCAATTCCTGCAATGCTTAACTCTATATTTGCGCTAGATTTAGCTTTAGGTACAGTTTGTAAACTAGCCTCTGCAAGTTTTATTGCAGCGTAAATATTTCCTTCGTCTATAGGTTTAATCACATAATTGAGTGGCTTGGTAATGATTGCGCTCTCGATAATGGCTTTAGATTGGTAAGAAGTGATATAAATTACATCGAATTTGAAATTTCGTTGCAGTTTTCGAATCAACTGTATGCCATTTTGTTCCTCATTAAGGTTGATGTCGCAAAGTACCAAATCTGGAGAAAATTTCGGGACAATTTTTTCCACTTCTTTATGGTTAATGGCGATGGCCGTTTCGTGCCCAAAGCTGGCCTTAATGTGTTGCTCGATAAACCTAGCGATGATAATTTCATCTTCTATAATTAGTATGCGCATTTAATTTAGTTTAGGGAAGTAAAAAATGTAAGTTAAACCATTTTCATTATTTCTATCTATTGTGCCTCTTAATTGGCGTGTAAGGTCATCAATAAGGTCTAACCCAAAATTATGGGTTGCATTATCTGGTAAACCGCTACCGTTATCGCTATATTTCATCTCCCAATTTTGTTCATTTAACCAAATGCTGATATAGATTTCTGGTTGAGAATGATATTGAAAAGCATGTTTAAATGAATTGACGATGAGCTCTGAGACAATGAGTCCTAACGATAATCCAAATTTCGATTCTAGAAATAACGTTTCATCAATCTCAGTGCTAAAACTAACAGTAAATCTGTTGTCATTGAACATTTTTTTAGAATGATCAACAATTTCTTTAATAAACTTACTTGCCGAAATATGTTCTTCGCCGGTCTTTTGGTAACTGCTTAAGTTTTCGTTTACCAACATCATGGCCTTCACCCTCGAGATATTATCCTTTAAAATGTTACTAACTGCAGGTTCCGAAACGGATAACAATTGTAGGCTATTTAGGCTGTAGAGTAATTGTAGGTTATTCTTCACCCTGTGGTTAAGCTCGTTCATTAAGGTTTCTATATATTCCGAACGTTGTTTGAGCTCTTCAGTTCTTTTAGCAACATTTTCTTCTAATAACTGGTTCTGGTGAAATTGCAACTGGGTAAGTTGCTGCAAATAAAGCACGCTATTTTTTTCAGTCTGCCATAATTTAATGTTAATTCCGCTGAGAAAAAACAGAGTGATAAGTACTAAGGTAATAGCTGATAATAAGGCATAGTAAGACAGTGCTACTTCTCCCATTACCCATAGCATTACGGTAAGACTTACTGAAGTTAGCAGGTATAAAATAACACCGTAGCCAAGAAAGCGACCTTGGTTGTCCAGCTTCCGCCATAATTTAATAATTAAAGTAACAAAGTAAACCGTAACTATAATTGAAAAAGCGGTATTAACTAAGCTCATTAATTTGAAATTCCTAGTATAATAATTAATCAAAAAGGAGGATATAGAAACTAAACCAATTCCTGAAAGCATCAAATTTCTTAGTAGGGTGTATTTGCCTTTTCTTTTATGTAATCCCCAAAAATCAAATACTAAAAGTAAAATTCCGGTTAAGCCTATATGTAAAAAGTGAATAGTAAATCTCCAGCCCAGTATTGGGTTTTCGGGGAAGAACCAGTCGATTAGGTAACCATTTAAAGCAAGGTTATAGAAATTGAAGCCAATAACGAACGTAGATAGATATAAATAAGAGCGATGTTGTGTAATGGCCCAGGTAAGTAGGGCATAAAGCACTAATAGCAATGCAGCGCCCTGCAAGCAATAGTCTATCAGTCGGCGTTGTTGCTCGGCTTTTGAAAAAACATGCTCCTCGCTGATTTGGAAATCGAAGATAGGTGGGTAATTTTTTACATGTTTGGTTTTGAGCAGGACCAAATAATTTAGTTTGGCATCCAAATGTAACCTGAAATGGAACCTACTGTCACTAGGGTTAATCAATTTAATCGGTCTAAAAGCTCCCGCCTGTCGATGGTCAAAACTAGCGTTAGGCGTGTCTGCCATTAGGTAAAGGTCCACGTAGGTAACGTTAGCAAACGAGATAATGGCTTCTAAGTGTTTCTCGTTTTTTACCCTGCTTAGTAGCCAAAATGTATGGTTACGGTTAGGATGCCTAAGTTCAGAAATTGGCCTGAATAAAGTTAAGTCTTTGAAGAGAAGGGTTGCATTGTAAAATCCGGTGCTATCCTCTACCACACTAAAATAAGGTTTTAAAGCAACAGCTTTGTCACTCGGTTTAAGCTTTAGCTCAGTTTTATTCTCGTCGGCTTTAGCGGTACCACAAAATAGGGTTAATAACAATAATAGGGGAAAAATAGCCTTCAATTTTCATTTGGGTTGATTAGTAAATATAATTTTTAAAAATGGTAAATGAAAAGGTTTTGTAGTGATAACCACTGAGTTAATGTGGTTTTTTGGCTAATTATATAATAGGATTTTTAAAATTAGAACCCCGAGGTCTCTTTTTTTGAGGCTATTAACGATGTATTTTTGCTTTCAATACTTCTATTAGGTTTAGAGATATTGGTTGTGAGAAATATCAAATAATTTTTAACGCTTTTTCCTCAATGATACATAAAACGCATAACTAACCTAAATATTTTAGTACCCTACATCTTAAATGAAAAACAGTATAAGCCAGACAATCTACCTCGTCTGGCTTTATTTTTTTTGATATTTTCCAAAGTGCCTACAGCAAATTAATCATTTTCTTAATTGCCGTAAGCTCATGCCAAAAGCTAGCTTTTAAAATTTCTTTTGATTTCTGAAAAAGATGAATGATGTGAATTTCCTTTTGTTTGGGAAGTGAATTAGAGAATCGTGTTCTTCAAAATAGGTTGGAAGTATTGTTATGTTTATAGCTTAGCAAAAAAGGTGCCGATAATCTCTTGTTGTAATAACTTGATACTAACTCGTTGATTGCATATTGACAAGTTTTATTGCGTCTAAAGTAGTTTAAGGGCATAAATTCGCTGCCGACTTAGACGAGCATTTGATGTGGGACAAGTTGTTTTTATAGCTTTTATCTCTGTAATAGAACCCTAGGGTCTATTTACCAGCGGGTGTGCGTTGAGTAGTTTTGTAGCGAAATAATTCATGTATGTTAAAAAAAAACTCAACAGGATGAAAAAAATCGTTACACTTCTTTTTTTGGTAGCTGGATTTAGTGCTATGGCTCAGAACGTGGGTATTAACGTTGCTGTGCCAAAAGCTACTTTAGATGTAGCAGGTACACCAGCCACCGTAGCACAAACCGATGGCTTTATACCTCCAAGCCTAACAAGAGCACAGCTCATCACAAAAACGGCTTATGGTACCGACCAAGCTGGTACATTTATTTATGTAAGTGATGTTACTGGAACAACCAATGCAGCAACCGCTAACGTAATTGCGGCAGGCTACTATTCTTTTGATGGAACGAAATGGGTTGATTTTCGCCCTAAATTTAGAGGTTTTCATGTGACTAAGAATGATAATATTGTTAAAAGTAGTGGTACTACTGGGCCAATATCTTTTACGCATAAAGTTTATGATAATAGCAACTGGTTTGATTTGGCTACTGGGCAATTTAAGCCTACTATGGCAGGTTATTACCAAATTAATGCTTCCATGAAGATGCAAGATGGTAATGGGGGCGAAAAATCTGTCTACTTAATGAAAAATGGGTTGGTATTTTATCGTGGTACAAGTACTACTGGAGCAGTAGCTTCTTCGACAGTTAGCGCCATGGTTTATTTAAATGGTACTACGGACTTTTTGACTTTAACTATGTTTTCTCCAGGTGCGACAACTACGGATAATAGCCCTGCATATTCTTATTTTCAAGGTTATCTAGTATCGGCACAGTAATCATTTCTGCTTAGCGAAGGGCTTAAGAACTGAAATGACTAATTCATTCATTAAAAGTATTTTACAAATGAAAAAAATATTTACCTTTTTATTACTGGCGGTTGGCTTTGGTGCTTCTGCCCAAAATCTGGGTATTAACACTGTTGCCCCAAAAGCTACCCTAGATGTGGTGGGTAGTGCCAATGCAGTGGCTACGCCAGATGGAATTTTAATGCCGCGACTTACCCTAACAGAGCTTAGAGCTAAAACAGGCTATGGTGTAGCTCAAACAGGCGCAGTAGTATACATCACGGATGCCACGGGCACAGCTAGTACAGCTACAGCGAATATAGGAAAAGTAGGATATTACAGGTTTGACGGCACTGCATGGGTGACCATGTTGCCCAAGTTTGTGGGCTTTCATGCTACTGCTAGTAGTAATCCCTCAGCCTTTGCCGCTGGAGAAATTAAGCAAATTGTTTTTTCTGCAAAAACTTACGATACCAACAATTGGTTCGACTTGGTTACAGGCAGATTTACACCTCAACTTGAAGGCTATTATAACATTACCATCTCCGCCAGAGTGTTTGATAATGCTATAAAAACTAAGAATGTACAGTTGTTCAAAAATAATGCAGTTGTCGCCATCGGCCATACCACTTTTATAAATTCCTATGTTGTACACTTGAGCACGGTGGTTTATATGAATGGTACTACTGATTATATCGATGCAAGAATTTATAGCGAAAGCGCAGCTACAATTAACGGGACAGGTGCACCAAATACCTATTTTCAGGCTGATTTAATTGGTCAGTAATAGCTAATTTATTATTCAATATGGTGTTGCATTAGCTATTAGTCATTATAAGTAGTGCTCACTTGTGATTTATTAAAGATTAAAACAATGAAAAAAATATTTACATTTTTGTTAAGCATGCTAAGCTTAGCGGCTGCCGCCCAATATGTGGGAGTAAATACTACCAGCCCTGCTGCTAACTTGCAGATATTAGGCAAACCTGCCAATACTACTGTTGCAGATGGGGTCATTACCCCGCGGTTAACACGAGCGCAACTGATAGCCAAAACTGCCTATGGCGCCGATCAAGTTGGGGCAATGGTTTATGTGAGCGACTTAAGTGGTGCCACCAATGCCGCTACTGCAAATGTGCTGGCCATAGGGCATTACTATTTCAACGGTACCACTTGGTTGCAGTTTCAACCACAACTGTATGCTTTCCACGCCTCAAAAAATACAAACAATGAAATTAATGACGACGCCGGTGGAGAAGTAGTTATTGATGGTTGGAATGTAGAACACTACGATACAAATAACTGGTTTAACACATCCAATGGCCGTTTTACACCCAAATTGGCAGGCTACTATAGGGTAAATTTTAATGTAGCCATGTATTATGCTAGCTCAAGATTGAGATTTGCGTTGCTTTATAAAAACGGTTCACCTTATGCTTATGGAAATGTTGCACATGGTGGTATATACTCTTCTACGCTTAGTGTAGTAGTTTATATGAATGGAACTACAGACAACCTTTCGGTTTATCATTCTAGTACATATCGTCAGAATGCACCTAGTTCGAATGCTGAAACTAATTTTCAGGCTTATTATATAGGCGGATAAGAGTTTATGAAGATAAATGATGTTAATGCTCTCCAAATTTCAACTTAAAAAAAACATCGATATATGAAAAAGATATCTACAATAATATTTGGCCTGTTTGCTGCTGCTACGTTACAAGAGGCTACAGCTCAGACATTACAAACCAACACAGATCTGTATCTGCAACCAGGCAGCACACTGTTTGTACAGGGTAATATGGTCAACAATGCGGCTTCATCCGGCTTAATAAATAACGGCACGCTTTCAATTACTGGTAACTTGGTGAATAACCAATTGGTGAATACCAATTCAGGAACGCTTGTATTCTCAGGGAGTGCCGCACAGGTGCTTAGCGGTACCGCTACGTACAACGCAAATAATTTCGAGGTTAATAATGCAGCTGGCCTAACATTAAGTAACAAGCTTACCATTGGAGGTATAGCAACTTTCACCAACGGTATCGTTTCAGCGCCCACCCAGACTAATTCGATGGAATTTACTACTACATCTGGTTCGCTAAGTGGGGTAAAGGATGCGAGCCATGTGAACGGTTACGTTTCTAAAGCTGGTACAGGTACATTTACGTTTCCCGTAGGCAATGGTACCAAGTATCAGGGAATAGCTATTACGCGTACTGGTGTAGTTAATATCTATACAGTAAACTACGTGGCTGGTAATGCTGGTGCGGGTACGTTTACTACTACAGGTTCCAAAGCTACACCATTGGCGGGATACAATTCTACAGAATATTGGAATATCGAATCGGCTCCTTCTAGCAACACCTATACCTTCAACATTCTTTGGGACGGTACCAATGATTCCTACGCGTCGGTAACCCCAAATGTTCGCAGGGTTGCCCGCAAGGTTGGTGGCAACTGGTTGAACGAAGGTGGTACAGGTACGGGTACTACCACAGCAGGAAGTGTGACCAGCAACGCAATCTCTCTACCGTCAAGCACCACTCATCAGATTACTATGGGTTGGGAAGACCAGGTACTTCCTCTGAGCTGGCTAAATGTTAACGCTACGGATACTAAGGACCAAAAGGTACAGGTACAATGGCAGGTGAGCGAGAGCAATGTAACTACTTATATCGTAGAGCGCAATACAGGTGCTGGCTTCATTGAGATTGCTACGGTAGCAAGTAAAGGTAACGGTAACAACAGCTACACCCTTGCGGATGCAGTACGCAGCAGTGGCAGCATCTACTACCGTATCAAGCAGATAGACCAAGATGGTACCTCAAGCTATTCTGATGTGTTCGATGTACGTATCGCAAGTAATGGTAAATTGGCCGTTTACCCTAATCCTGTGATCATCAACCTAGCCATCGATAGCGATAAGAAGCAGGATGCGAAGATATATAACGTTCAGGGCCAGCAAGTAAAAGTGCTTAGATTGGTAGAGGGTATCAATAATATCGATCTAGGTTATTTACCAAGCGGCGTTTATTTCTTGCGTACCGCTGATGGGGAAGTAACCAAGCTGATCAAAGCAGAAAAATAGACAGACCCTACTTATTTATGAAGAACAGAAATCCAACTCGATAACGAGTTGGATTTTTTTTAACCACTCTATAGGCTATGCGGTGCATGTCCCCCTTTGGAGAGCCTGTCCCGAGTTATTCGGGAAGATAGGGGGAGGAATATAAGTCACACAACCCCAGCCCACGTCCGTTATCTCTCTCTTAGCGGAGAAATCTTTTACGCTAGCGTTTTATTGCCGAGGATTGAAACCCACGGCTATGAATTACCTTTCAAACTGCCTTTATAAATACGCTTAACTAGAATAGTTGCCTCATTGCGAACTGAAGTGTAGACTAAGCGGGGAGAGTGAAGCAATCTCTTTAGTATAGGGTTTTTCGAGCACTTTTGATGTCCCTGTCCGACTTATCGTATTAAGGTTCTTTCTAGAAATAGAACCCTGGGGTCTATTTTTTGACTTTCATTAGTCAACTATATTTGAGTCTTACAACGTTTAGGAATTAGTAAAAAAAATAGGAGGCTTTTTAAAGTCACTCTATTTTAAGAAACTGTTTAAAATTCGATGAAACTTTTTGCTTGTCAGTCTGAGCTTTCCGATAAAATTGGAACAAGTACCGAAGAATATTTGCAAGAAGATGTTTCGAGAGGCTCAATAAGACAGCTGTGTTTTATGCAAAAGAAATTCAAACAGTTTCTAAAAAACGCTTATTGCAAAACAATCATCATCAAGATTTCTATTTTATCATTGTAACCTCTAAATCGAAAATATGAGCAAGATTTCTACTTTTTTATTGGGCCTATTAACTGTTGGTGCACTACACGAAGCTAAAGCGCAGGCACTGCAAAATAATACGCAACTACATATACAAGCTGATGCTGGATTGTACGTACAAGGGGCAATGATTAACGCAGGTACAGCTAATCTGCAGAATAATGGCACTTTATCTGTTACTGGTAACCTAACAAATGATCAGTCTACTTATAACGCTTTTATAGGTAAGTTGGTGTTTGCTGGTAATTCGCCGCAAGTATTAGATGGTTCGAGGATTTGGTTTACAAAAGATTTTGAAATCAATAATGCGGCAGGGCTTACGATGACCAGTTCCTTTTATCTTCGAGGTACGGCTACCTTTACCAATGGTATTGTGACTATGGCTAATGCTAGTCATTCAATTTTTTTTGATGCAGCATCAGCTACTCAAACTGGCGCAAAGGATGCAAGCCATGTAGCAAATGGCTATGTTCATAAATTGGGTACAGGAGCTTTCTCGTTTCCTGTTGGTAATGGCACTAAACTGCAAAAAATTGATGTAAACTTAACTGCGAACTCCAATTATTTTGGAACAAGATATGCTGCAGCTGATGCAGGCTCTGGGACCTATGGAACTACAGGCGCTAAAGCTACGCAACTGATGGGTTATAATACTGGAGAATATTGGCAAGTTGGTACAAATGGAGGTACTGCTACAGGTCAGGTTACGGTGTATTGGGATGGTACCAATGATGCTAACGCTGCAACAACCAGTGTAAGAAGGGTAGCTCGTAAAGTTGGTACAGAGTGGCTAAATGAGGGCGGTTTAGGTACAGGAACTACAGCTGCAGGTAGTGTAACAAGCAGTTCGATTTCATTTCCTACAAGTACTATGTTCCCAATAGCGATGGGCTGGGAGAATGTTGTGTTGCCTTTGAGCTGGTTAAACGTAAACGCTACGGATACCAAAGATCAAAACGTACAAGTGCAATGGCAGGTAAGTGAGAGTAACGTAACTACCTATATTGTAGAACGTAATACCGGTGCTGGCTTCATTGAGGTTGCTACGGTAGCAAGTAAAGGTAATGGAACTAATAGCTATAACCTTACAGATATAGTGCGTAATAGTGGTAGTATCTATTACCGTATCAAGCAGATAGACCAAGACGGCACTTCGAGCTACTCGGATGTGTTCGATGTACGTATTGCTGCTTTAGGTAAATTGGCCATCTTTCCTAATCCTGTAATTAGCCAATTAAGTGTGGATAGCGATAAGAAACAGGATGCAAAAATCTATAACGTTCAAGGCCAACAGGTAAAAGAACTTAAGTTGGTTGAGGGAAGAAACAAGGTAGAGCTGGATCATTTACCAAACGGTGTTTATTTCTTGCGTACTGTTGATGGTGTTGTCACTAAATTAATCAAATCAAATAAGTAAGAGATCCTACTCTTTTATGAAGAACAGAAAGTCAGCTCGATTTCGGGCTGGCTTGTTTTGTTGATAACCTCACAACCCCAGCCCAACGTTCTTCATCTTGATCTTAGCGGAGAGATCTTTTACGCTAGCATTTTTTATTTGCCGAGGGTTGAAACCCACGGCTATGAACTGCCTTTCAAGTAGCTTATGAAAATATGTGTAAATGCCAATCAGGCTAAGCGGAGGATGTTCCTTCCCATAAATCGGAGAAAACTATTGCAAAAACTAAAATACGTTCGTCATTGCGAACTGAAGCATAGGGTTAAGCGGGGTGTGAAATAATCTCTCCAATGGTAGATCTTCCGAACACTTTTGATGTCCTCACCGACTTAACCCACTCCCGTCATCTCAACCTTAGCGGAGAGATCTTTTACGCTAGCATTTTTTATTTGCGGAGGATTGAACCCATGGCTATAAATCACCTTTCAAGCTGTCTATCGAAATGTGTCTAAACGCCAAGCAGGTTACGTGGTGTATGTACCTTCCAACTTATTGGAGCGTATCGTCCTTAAAAAAAAGCTTACACTTTTTATAAGAACTGTTTAAAAATGGGATAAATATATGACAGGTTGAGTTTTCCGATAAATCGGGACGAGTTCAAGGACACCAAACTCTAGCGGCTTGCTATAGGCGGGTGTCCCTACCCGCCTAAGTATTGTATTTTCATTGAAATTTAAACAGCGTCTAAACATTTCGCCATTAAAAAACACTTTGATTCTTCTGTATAGTACGTTAGTTGCGAGTGCCCCAACATGGTATTCATAACGCTACACCAAAGGCTACTTTAGATAAAAAGTAGGAATGCGAACCATTTGCCCATACTCTCAATCAAAATAGACCCCGGGGTTCTTTTTTTTGGAGTGTAGCTAAGCTAACTTTGATATTGGATTAGTCATGTCCACAATTATACTACAAATCATTAAAAATGAAATAGTAATTCTAACGTTCAACTTAACTTTCTGATGAAGAAACTTCTTACTTTAATTTTATTAGGTGCTGCTATGGGGATGAAAGCACAAAACGTAGGTATTAACACCGCTGATCCCAAAGCTACTTTGGAGGTGGTAGGTACTCCTGGTACCTCTAGCGTACTGGATGGAATCATCCCTCCTAAATTAACCAGGGCTCAATTAATCGCCAAAACAGGTTACGGTACCGACCAAATTGGTGCCATGGTATACATAACTGATTTGAGTGGTACGATAGCTAATGGAACGCCTACCGCAAATGTAAAACAAACCGGTTATTATACTTTTGATGGTGTCCGTTGGAGCGCTTTAGTATCAAAAGTATCAGCTTATGTAGATGCTGGTGTAGTTGTTTCTTTGGGTAACATTAATGTAAGATTAGCCACTGGAGGGAATAGATCATTGGAAATAGCTTTTACCAATGCGGTAGCAAGAGTAAGTGGTACAAGTATCAATAACACTTTATCAGGATCTGCTGCAATTGATGGTTCTGCGATTACCATAACTGCTTATGGAAGGCAAAGTGCTTCTGATGGCACTTCTAAATGGACATCAAACACCTTTCTTAGATGGCAACCTGGTCTCAATTTCTCACAGGTTGGTGCTTCACAGCAAATCCTCTTAAATGACGAAACGAATGCAATAACCTATAGGATTACATTTATTCTTGGTACTGGATGGAATAATAATTTAATCTCTATTGAGCTTTTATAAGTTTAAAATTTTTCCGTTTGGTAATTTGGGATAAGGTTAACTATGTTCATTTTTAATCTTTTGGCAAAAAAAACTGTTCTTGAAAGAATTAGCTGGTTCTATAGCCATCTTTTTGCCTACCCGGTTCTAGATAGGGATAATCACAAATATAGATAGGTAGATGTTAAGTCGCTGGTTTTATTAGTTTCAATAAGCGACCATCAAGGAAAAATATCAAATAAATACGAATCGATGAGAAAACTTTTTACTTTAATTATTTTAGGTGTTGCGTTCGGTGCAAAAGCACAAAACGTAGGTGTTAACACCACTGACCCCAAAGCTACTTTACAGGTGGTAGGTGCTCCTGGCACCGCTGGTATACCGGACGGAATTATTCCCCCAAAATTGACTAGGGCCCAGTTGATTGCCAAAACAGGTTATGGTACCGATCAAATTGGGGCAATTGTATATGTTACCGACTTGAGTGGCACTACCAATGCCGCTACGGCTAGCGTGCTGCAAATTGGCCATTATAGTTTTGATGGTACGAAATGGAATAATATGCTAATACCAAAATTTACAGGTTTTTTGGCTACTAGAAATACTAATTACACCTTTGGTGGAGGAACGCCATCTAAGCTTGTCGTATATCCTACATCTACAGATAACCCTAATGGATGGTATAATACTGCTAATGGTAGGTTTACTCCTCAGGTTGCAGGTTATTATCAATTTAATGCTGCTTTGAGAATTGTCAGCAGTACAGGTGGGGAAAAGGTTATTCTTCTTGCCAAAAATGGTATCGATGTGAATACAGGAGTTTCTTTAGCAGGTAGTAATTACTACATGGCAACAGTGTCGGCTGTTATCTATTTAAATGGTACTACAGATTATGTTGATGTAAGATGTTACGCAGACAATGCCTTAACTGACATTGTAACAACTCCAATTACTTCTTTTTTTCAAGGTTATTTAGTTGGTCAGTAGAATTAAGTACCTCATTAGCTATAAAAAGCAGCCTATTTTTATAGGCTGCTTTTTTATTTATACCGATCTAGAAGTGAGATAGATATAATCGGAAGATATGGTCTTTAAAAACTGCATTTCGTTCATCCCTTCTGGTATGCTTACGCCCAAATGCGTAGTTACCTTGGCCGCCATTTGGTAAATCAGTTGTGCATTGTAGGTGGCGTAATAAGTACGTACCACTTCGTGGATGAGTTCGATATCGTGATCACTTAACATCGTTACGTTTGGAAAGGTAGGAATATACTCCTCGTCTTCTACCGGATGAAAAGCAATGTGCTCTATCTTAGTCGCAGGAACAGTTCTGATTAGGGTCGTGCCAGCTACTAAATCTCCGATACGTTGCTTGTTTTGTGATACCGCCACACTCAAAAAACCTAACAAGTTAGCTGTTAAAGTAAAATCTACAATCCTAAAAACCCAACGGATGAAATATTGGCCAATGCTGGCCTGTCCGCCATCTAAGCTCACTACTTTTATTTTCAGCAGTTTTTTGCCTAAACTTTGACCGTTAAACGCTACTTCGCAAAGCAAATCGTAAAATACATAGCATACAGCGTAAATAATAACGAAGATAACGATGGTAGTGTTTTCGAATGAACCTGCAATACCCATGACAGCTAAAGCTATAAGAGCGAAGAAATAAATCACCATGAACATAGCGAAGTCTAAAAGGTAGGCAGCTACACGCTCGCCCAAGCCTGCTACGGGGTAATCTATTTCTACATGTTGACTGGTGTTAATTTTGATGGTTTCCATTAGGTTCAAATATAAAAATTATAGCCACAGATGCACAGATATTTGTTTCTTAAGGATTAGCTTATTGTCTTTTCAATTATGAAATCTGTGTATCTGTGGCTAAAACCAAATTTACTAAGGTTTTTTAGGGAAGGTTGAATTTTTCTCTTATTTTAACGGAAAATATCTCCCGAAACAGGAATTAGCTATGAAAGAAGCGCTCTTCGTAAAGCAAAATGCTGAAAAATGGAAAAACTACGAGGCGCTGAAAACAGACAGTCCTGATGAGTTGGCACAGCGTTTTGTAGATATTACCAATGATCTGGCCTACGCAAAGACTTTCTATCCTAAGTCTAAGACTACCGCCTACCTGAATGGTTTGGCTGCTGTGCTGCATCAGGCCATCTATAAAAACAAGAAAGAAGAGAAAGGTAGGTTTTTCAGGTATTGGAAATACGAACTGCCAATGCTTTTCTATACTTATCGTAAGCAGATTTTGTACTCCTTTATTTTCTTTGTGCTGGCCATCAGTATTGGTGTGCTATCTGCCAAATATGATGACCGTTTTGTGCGTTTAATTTTAGGTGATGGCTATGTAAACATGACCAATGAGAACATTGCCAAAGGCGACCCTTTTGGTGTCTATAAAAACGAGAACGAATTTGTGATGTTTTTTCAGATTGCTGCCAATAACACTTGGGTTTCTTTTGTGATGTTTGTGAGTGGAGTGCTGCTGTCTATCGGACCGGTCTATTATCTGCTTCGCAATGGAATCATGATTGGTGCTTTTGAATATTATTTCTTTAGTAAAGGCTTGGGCGCTCAGTCTATCTTAGTAATTTGGATACACGGTACTTTAGAAATATTGTCTATCGTGGTAGTGGGCGGTGCTGGCTTGGTATTGGGGCATGGCTTGCTTTTTCCTAAAACTTACACACGGATAGAAGCCTTTAAGCGTAGTGGCAAAGATGCGACGAAAATAGCGGTGGGCATTATACCTATTATTTTATTGGCTGCCTTTGTAGAAGGATTTGTAACCAGACATACGGGGATGCCCATTTGGTTGAGCATTTCTATATTAGCTGCTTCGTTAAGTTTTATGGTTTGGTACATAGTGATTTACCCTTGGCAGTTAAATAGGAGACTAACGGAAGATAAGTAAAATGAAACCACTACTTGTCCCGATGATTCGGGATAGAAAACATAGGGTACATAGCAAGGATGTAATAAAGGTCTATTTATCTATGTGTTTAGAAAAAAATATACGGCTAAATAAAAATGATATAATGAAAGAAAATATTGAGTTCAGACAAGTTAGAAGTTTCGAGGAAGTGCTCTCAGGTACCCTTTTATTTGTGAAGCAAAATTTCAAGGCTTTACTCAAAACGTTTTTCTCACTTTGTGGCGTTTTCATTTTGGGCGGCATGCTCTCAACCATCTTTATGCAGTTGCAAATGACTGATAACATGACTGCAAGTATCCAATCGGGTGCGTACGATGGCATGTCTGTTTGGGGACAGATGTTAGGCTTGCCCTACCTATTGGTCATCTTATTTTTGGTTTTAAACTATACTGCGATGTACACCTCTATACTTAGTTTTGTGGCTGTATATATTGCTAAAGGTAATGTAACGCCAACGGTAGAAGAGGTGTGGACCTATTTTAAATACTACTTTTTCAGGGTATTGTGGAGTGGCTTGCTGGTTTCTATCATTTGGGTAGTTTGTACCATGTTCTGCTTAATTCCTGGTATTTATGTAACCCCAGCATTTTCTATCTTTTATGCCATTATGATATTAGAGAATGCGGATTTCGGTACGGCTTTCGGTCGTGCTTTTGCCTTGGTTAAGCAGAATTGGTGGGTAACTTTTGCTACGCTGTTAGTGATCGGGATTATTACAGGTGTTTGCATGATGATTGTGTACATGCCTTCTTATATCTTGATGATGGTGAGTGCTTTTTCTGGTGGAGGTTTGCAAGTGCTGAAAGGCTATCAGCTATTTTCTGCCATTTCACAATATTTGGCGCAAGTGTTTATGATTATCCCTCTGGTAGCTACGGCCTTTATCTATTTTAATTTAGCGGAAAGAAAAGAAAGTGCAGGTTTAATGAGTAGAATTGAAGGTTTTGGCAATACACCAGCTCCGGTATCACATCCAGAAGAAGATTATTAGTATGCGCTTACTGCTCGTAAAGGTTATTACTTTTTTTGTTTTTTTTGCCACGAATCTGCAGGCCCAACAAGCTCCTCAATTAGCTTTAGGAAAACCTGTGAAGGATACTTTAGCACTAAAACTAGATAGCAGTAAAACCCAAGTGAAGGAGTTCGGCAACCAAAGTATCCAGAAATATAAAGAGCAGAAAGAGTTTCAATATGGAGATGATGAGCCAAAAGGATTAAGTTGGTGGGACAGGTTCTGGCGAAACTTCTGGGATTGGATCAACCGTCTTTTTGGACAGCGGGAATCGACTTCTTCGGGGCCGTCGATGTGGCCATCCATACTAAAATATGGTGCCATGGCTATCTGTATCGTACTGGTGGTATTTATTATTTTTAAATTAGCAGGCGTAGATTTTAAATGGTTTGCTGGAAAATCTAAGGCAGTAGATGTGCCTTACGATGAAAGCTTGGAAAATATCCACGAAATTAGCTTTGAAGATGAAATTAGCAACACGCTACAAAAAGGTAATTACAGACTCGCTGTTCGTTTGCTGTATCTGCAAACCCTAAAACATTTGAGCGATAGGGAAATTATAGATTGGCAACCCAACAAAACAAATGTAGCCTATGTAAGAGAAATGCAAGGCGAAAAAGGAGAGGAGGCCTTTGCCAATCTCACTTATCAATTCGAGTACATTTGGTATGGCGATTTTCCCGTAGACCGAACTGCTTTTGCACAAATACAACAGTCTTTTCAACAATTTAACGGTGTATGGAGATGAGCGGATTGAGAAGATATTTCATTTTTGGTGGACTGCTTTTAGCATTTTATTTCATCGCACAGTATACCAAACCCCCAGTAATTAATTGGAACACCACTTATTTACCAGAAGATAAAAATCCTTTCGGAACCTATATACTTCGCAATCATATTAAGGATATATTCCCAAAATCGGTACAGAAGGTTTACAAGACTGATATTTACAATACGCTGAAAACGGTGCCAAAAGGCGAGTCGAATTATTTCATTATTACCTCTATCCTTAAGGTAGAAAAATTAGATTTTACCGCCATGCGAAAGTATATGGAGGCAGGTAATCATATCTTTATTGCTGCTTTTCAAATGGATGGAGCCTTGGCAGATTCGTTAAAAATAGAGATAAGTTCAGATTTCGATTTCCAAAATAAGACCAAATATCCCCTCAACTTTACTTCTCCGTACTTAAGGCGAAACATGGACTATTATTTTGAGAAGGGTATCGCCGCTCAATATTTTGCTAGTCTAGATACTGCAAAAGCCTTAGTATTGGCAAGGAAATATGACGTGAAACCCAATCTAGTTCAATACCGCTTTGGCAAGGGGAGTTTGTTACTTTGTCCTAATCCGCAATTGTTTACCAATTACAGCCTGTTAAACGAAAACGGCTCAGATTACGCTGCTAAGGTGTTTTCTTATTTGCCACAGGCGAAGACTATTATTTGGGATGAATATTACGTACGTCCTGTGGCAGATGAACAATCGGTATTGAGGGTGCTTTTCAGTTATGACGAGTTGCGCTGGGCCTACTACTTAGCCTTAATCGGCTTGGTAATATTTGTATTGTATGAAATGAAGCGCAGGCAGCGGATTATTCCAATTCTAGATCCGCTAAAAAATAGTGCTGTAGAGTTTGCCCAAGTGATTGGTACTGTTTATTATCAACAGCGCAACCACCACGATATCATAGGAAAAAAAATCAGCTATTTCTTGGAATACCTAAGGAACAAGTACCGTTTAAAAACGGCAGAATTAGACCAAGAATTTATAGAAACTTTAACGAAGATTACAGGTATTGATGCAACACTAATTGAGCAGTTGATTGGTTATATCAACGCTTTTAATAACATGGAAGATAAAGCAAACATTAGTGACCAAAATCTGATTGAATTTAATAAACTGATAGAACGATTTTATAGATTGGATGTATAGCACTTTCATCGTCATTTCGAACCGAAATATAATGAAGGGAGAAATCTAGCTAAAGAAAAGATCTCTCCTATCGTCGAGATGACGGCAAGTAGCTTGAGCAGAAACAAAAAGAAATTATAAGTATGGAACAAGAAATGTTTAACCAACGTACCGATTTAAGTGAGCTGAGCCGAGCGGTAGAGCAAATTAGACAGCAATTGGGAAAGATCATAGTGGGCCAACAGGGCACTATAGATTTGTTAATTGCCGGTTTACTGGCCAATGGGCACTTGCTATTAGAGGGTGTGCCTGGCGTAGCCAAAACCTTAAGTGCAAAATTAGTTGCGAAAAGCATTGCAGCTACTTTTTCTCGTATACAATTTACGCCAGATCTAATGCCTTCTGATGTGTTGGGTACAGCGGTATTCAGTCCTAAAACTGCAGAGTTTCAATTTAGGCGAGGCCCGATTTTTGGCAACATCATCTTGGTAGATGAAATTAACCGTGCACCTGCAAAAACGCAGTCGGCATTATTTGAAGCAATGGAAGAACGCCAAGTAACGGTTGATGGAAAAACCTATAAGCTGGAAGAGCCTTTCATGGTGTTGGCCACACAGAATCCGATAGAGCAGGAGGGAACTTACCGCTTGCCTGAGGCGCAGTTAGACCGCTTTCTCTTCAAGGTGGAAATCAAATATCCAACCTTAGAAGAAGAGATTGAGATTTTGGAACAACAGCATCAGCAGGATACGCAGCATCAGTTAGAGGAGATTAAGCCAGTGCTGGATATTGCACAAATTACTTCGCTGCGAGCTACCATAAAAGCCTTGTTTGTAGAACCTAAGTTATTGGCTTATGCAGCACAGATTGTCAATGAAACCCGTCAGAATAAAGCTTTGTATTTGGGTGCTTCGCCAAGGGCTTCTTTAGCCTTAATTAACAGCGCCAAAGCAATTGCAGCAATGGCTGGTAGAGATTTCGTAACACCAGATGATATCGTAAAGGTAGCCACTCCTGTGTTAGCACATAGAGTAATGCTTAGCCCAGAAAAGGAAATGGAAGGTTTAACCACTTCGGATATCATTACGCAGATTATTAAGAAAATAGAGGTGCCAAGGTAAGGAGAAAGCTGCTTCCAGTTTTAAACACCATGTTATAGGCAATATTATTATCCCCTCATTGAGGGTACATGGGAAGGAAAATAGTTGCGGGGTTTGAGGTGTATAGGCATGAATAAACCACCCCCTTTAATTCCCCTCCGAAGTATCGGAGCAAGCTTGCCAGCGGGGGACATTGGGAGCAGACTTAGCGTATTGGTTAAACACTACGCTATGGGCAACATTATTATCCCCCTCATTGAGGGAGCAGGGGGAGGAAACTATAAGGCAAGTTGGAGAACTTAAAAATGGAAAAAGCTGATAAATCTAACCTTTGGCATTATAATCATGAACTAAAAAACTACGCCAATAACAATAGGAAAGATATGACAAAGGCGGAAGCTTGCATGTGGAAATATGTTCTGGGTGCAAGACAGATGCAAGGTTATCAGTTTAGGAGACAGAGACCGGTTTTGAATTACATTGCTGATTTTCTTTGTAAGGATTTAATGTTGATTATAGAGATTGATGGGCTGACACATGATTGGGAGCAAGTTGCTGAAAATGATATTGTGAGACAGCAAAAGCTAGAAGAAATTGGATTTTCTGTTTTAAGATTTTCTGATGATGAAGTGTTGAAGGATATGGATAATGTAGTTAGGACAATTGAAAACTATATACAGAATTATAAAAGTGACCACCCCCTTTAATTCCCCCGCCAGCGGGGGATATTAGGAGCATACCTAACATCTTGTTTAAGCAACACGCTATAGACAACATTGTTGTCCCCCTCTTGAGGGGGGAGGGGGAGGAAAATAAATACAGGCTTGAGGGATTCAAGAATAACAATGCCACCTCCTTAGATTGAAGGGTTAGGGGGAGGAATAAATGATTGATTAAATATTTGTAATATTTAGTTGCCCCTCACAATAAAGGCAATAATGAAATAAATGAAAAAACTATTTAGAAAACTTTATACCAACCTGTTTCTCGAAAACAGACTTTTCATTGCACTGGGCATTTGCTCGGCCTTATTTCTTTTTGCCTTCTTTCTGCCCATCTTGGGCGATATACCCTACATCGTTTTTGGTGTGTTGTTGCTGCTGTTTTTGGTTGATATTTATTTGCTTCATTCCTCAAAAAAAGCAGTTTTCTTAAGAAGAGAGGTGCCAGAGCGATTGAGTAATGGCGATGATAATGAGCTCAAAATCTTCGTCGAAAACTTTTATCCTTTCCAAGTGTCGATTGGTATCATTGACGAAATTCCGTTCCAATTCCAAAAGCGAGATTTGTGGTTTACTACTACGCTTAAATCGCGGGAGCAAAAAATTATTAACTACTTTTTAAGACCAACTAAGCGTGGCGAGTACGACTTCGGTTTTACCCGTTTGTTTGTGAAATCCCCTTTGGGTTTGGTAAGTAGAAGGCTTAACATCGCTGGTGCGGGTATGGTGCCTGTATACCCATCCTTCCTTAAATTAAGGGAATACGAGTTGATGGCAATTTCCAACCGTTTAACGGATGTGGGGATTAAGAAAATCAGAAGGGTAGGACACAGCATGGAGTTCGACCAAGTGAAAAACTACGTAGCTGGCGACGATTTTAGGACCATCAATTGGAAAGCAACTGCTCGTAAGTCGGATTTTATGGTGAACACTTACACCGAAGAACGTTCGCAGCACATCTATTGCGTAATCGATAAATCGAGGGCAATGAAGATGCCTTTCGAAGGAATGAGTTTATTAGATTATGCCATTAACGCCAGTTTAATTTTATCTAGCGTAGCTTTAGTTAAACAAGACAAAGCAGGGCTGATTACCGTTGCCGAGAAAACCAAAAATGTAGTGCTTGCAGACAGGCGCCCAATGCAGCTCAACAAAATTATGGAAGTGCTGTACAAAGAGAAAACCCGTTATCTGGAAACGGATATGGAAGCGCTTTTTGTGAGTTTACGCTCGGCATTAAAGCAGCGTAGTTTGGTCGTGTTTTTTACCAACTTCGAGAGTATGTCGGCATTAGAAAGGCAGCTACCTTACCTTAAACGCATTGCCAAATATCACTTGTTATTGGTGGTGTTTTTCGAGAACACTACGCTAAGAACCTTGAGCGATGATGATGCAAAAGATGTGCAAGGGATCTACATCAAAACCATTGCCGAGAAATTTGCTTACGAGAAACGTTTGATGGTTAAAGAGCTCACCAAACATGGTATTTTAAGTTTGCTTACCGCTCCGCAAAACCTAACCGTTAACGTAGTGAATAGATATTTGGCCATCAAGGCAAGGCAACAGATATAAAGGGCTCTGTATTCTCTCCCTTTTAGGGAGAGATGTCCAAAGGACAGAGAGGGTTGTTTTAAACCTCTCCCTAGCCCTCTCCTTGAAAAGGAGAGGGAATTATTGGGTGGGTGTTATATCATTTCTAGCATTTCCACAGCCTCGTCAATATTTCCAATATTGTCAAAAGAAATACGTAGGCTGTTTTTCACCTCTTTTAAATTACACAAACGTGGATGCAATTGAGCAAAGGCCAAAATCTTATTGAAAGTCTCCGAATCGAAGAATTTAGACTGCTTGTCGCTCACAAAATAACCTCTCAACACATTCTTTTTATAACTTACTTTTTCGAAACCCAGTCGTTTGGCAATCCATTGCAGGCGAACCACTTTAAGCATGGCTAAAACCTGTGAGGGAACAGGCCCAAAGCGGTCTTTCATTCGCTGCTCAAAAGCTTTAATTTGTTGTTCGGTTTCTAGCTTAGATATTTCGGTATAAAGATTATATCGTTCGGTAATATTGGTGATGTAGCTGTCCGGAATGTGCATTTCCAAATCGGTGTCAACCTGTGTAAAGCTTACGAAAGGTTTTTCTGGCTGGTCTTTAAACAAATCCTTAAACTCGTCGTCCTTCAGCTCCTGTATGGCCTCATCCAAGATTTTATTGTACATCTCAAAGCCAATCTCGGCAATAAATCCACTTTGTTCGCCACCTAAAAGATTACCACTTCCACGAATATCCAAATCACGCATAGCGATATTAAAACCACTGCCCAAATCAGAAAACTCTTCAATGGCACTTAAACGTTTACGGGCTTCATCCGTTAGGGTAGATAGCGGTAAACTCAATAAATAGCAAAAAGCCTTTTTGTTAGAACGCCCCACACGACCACGCATTTGATGCAAATCGCTCAAACCAAACATGTGTGCATGGTTAATGATAATGGTATTGGCGTTGGGTACATCCAAACCAGTTTCGATAATGGTAGTCGCCACCAACACATCCTTCTCACCGTTAATAAAATCCAACATCACATCTTCCAAAGCATCACCTTCTAGTTGACCATGGGCAATGCCGATGCGTGCTTGCGGAACTAATGTCTGTATCAATCCAGCTAACTGCTGCAAATCTTGCACACGGTTATGCACAAAGAACACCTGTCCGCCACGGTCTAGCTCAAACTGCACAGCTTCCTGCAGCAATTTGTCGTTAAACACATGCAATTCGGTAGTTACTGGTTGTCTATTTGGTGGTGGCGTGTTGATGATAGATAAATCTCTAGCACCCATCAAAGAGAAATGCAGTGTACGAGGAATTGGCGTTGCGGTTAGCGTCAAGGTATCGATGCTTACACGCATAGCACGCAGTTTTTCTTTGGCAGCAACGCCAAATTTCTGCTCTTCATCAATCACCATTAGGCCTAGGTCTTTAAACTTCACATCCTTGCTTAATAAACGATGTGTGCCGATAATGATGTCGATTTTGCCCTGTGCTAATTTCTCTAAGCTTTCCCTAATTTGTTTAGCGGTTTTAAAACGGTTGATATAATCTACCGTACAAGGAAATTCTTTTAACCTCGAAGAAAACGTTTTGAAGTGCTGCAATGCTAAGATAGTTGTTGGCACCAGTACTGCTACTTGCTTGCCATTAGCTACCGCTTTAAACGCGGCACGAAGCGCAACTTCAGTCTTGCCAAAGCCCACATCGCCGCAAACCAAACGGTCCATTGGGTGTGGTGCTTCCATGTCCCGTTTGACATCTGTGGTGGCTTTCATTTGGTCTGGAGTGTCTTCGTAAATAAACGAAGCTTCCAGTTCTGTATCTAAATAGCTGTCGGGAGCAAAGGCCGTACCTACTTGCGCCTTACGCAAAGCATAAAGCTTAATCAGGTCTCGGGCTATGTCTTTAACTTTTTTTTTAGTACTTTTTTTAAGCTTATCCCAGGCTTCGGTGCCCAGTTTATTCATTTTTGGTGGTGTGCCATCCTTGCCACTATATTTCGCAATGCGATTTAGGGAGTTGATGTTCACATACAGCAGATCATTGTCGGCATAAACCAAACGGATCATTTCCTGCATTTTTCCGTTGGTCTCTACTTTTTCCAGACCAGCATATTTGCCAATACCGTGGTCTATGTGCGTTACAAAATCACCTGGCTTTAAATCTCTCAGCTCTTTTAACGTAATGGCCTGACTGCGCTGATAACCTTTCTTGAGTTGGTATTTGTAGAAACGATCAAAGATTTGATGATCGGTGTAAAAAGCTACTTTTTGGGTAAAATCTACAAAACCTTCACGCAAAGGCACGTGGATAGGGATAAATTTAACGGTTTTGTCGATATCATCTAAAATGGCGTACAAACGTTCTACCTGTTTGGCCGAATTGGTAAAGATGAAATTATTGACGCCCTGTTTTTCGTTCTCCTTAAAGTTATGAATCAACAAGTTGAAATCCTTGTTAAACGAAGGCTGCGGTTTAGTATCGAAGTTGAAAACATCGTCTGTTTGGTAGAAGAACTGTTTCCCAAATTCTACTAAGGTGAAATCTTGGAAAAGATCAGCCACCATTTTATCATCAGAAAAAGCAAATTTGGGGTCTATCCAATTAGGATTTGCCTGCTTCTCTGCTGAGGATAAGGCTTTCCAAAGTTCGTTGGCTTTTTTGTAACCACCTTTAATGACATCTAAAGTAAAAGCCACATCTTTAAACCAAAGCTGAGTATCTTTCTCAATATAATCTAGCAGGCTGATGTTATTTTCCGTCAAAAATTTGGCTTGAACGTTCGGTACTATGGTTAAGTTTTTTACATCGTCTACCGAAAGCTGACTTTCAATTTCGAACGTACGGATGCTTTCTACCTCGTCCCCAAAAAACTCAATGCGATAAGGTAAATCGTGAGAGAAAGAAAAAATATCTACAATACCTCCACGGATGGAGAACTGTCCAGGTTCATAAACGAAATCAGAGCGTTCAAAATCATATTCAAATAAAAACTCGTTGATGAAATCGATGCCTAAGCTGGCACCAACGTTAATCTCTAAAGTGTTTTTCTCTAAAACGCTACGGTCAATTACCTTTTCAGCTAATGCTTCTGGGTAAGTAACCACAATTTGTCCATATTCCGATTGGTGATTCAGTTCATTCAGCACTTCGGCACGAGCCAGCACATTAGAAGTGTCTACCTGTGTAAACTCAAATGGCTTGCGGAATGAAGAAGGGAACAACAAAATCTCCTTACCCAAAATACTCTCCAAATCTGAAGAAAAATAAGCAGCTTCTTCGCGGTTGGGCAATACAAAAAGTTGCGGCTTGTGCTGTAAAAAGTAGGTAGTAACTGCAATTACGGCATCGGAAGAACCCACCAATCCCTTGATTTGGGTTTTGCTCTTGCTACTATTCAGCGATTTCGCGATGGCAAGAACTCGTTGGTCGGTTTTAAATCTATTGATTAAATCTCTAACGTTCACTAGCCAAAGATACGGTATTAGACGGAGGTTTTTTAGTCGGAAAGTCCGAAAGTCGATGACAAGTTGCTTTATTCTATCATTCATTCATTTAGTCATTCAAAATTCTTCATTATCACATCATCAAATTCCCAAATCATCAAATCAATCTTCGGTTTTGTCGGTTTTTATTTCCCGTTGGTCGATTACGCTTTAAAAGAAGTAACAATAAGCTTAATATTGCTTCTAATTAATAAACAACAAAGAAACAGTGATCAGCAAAGTGAGCAAATATGTAGAACTAGTTTTTTGGGTTTTGGCGCTAACGTTACTGGCCACCGCCAATCCTCATGAGCATCATTTTACCTTATGTCCGCTAGCAAATTTAGGTTTCGAGTGGTGTCCGGGATGTGGTTTAGGTAGATCAATAACGGCCATCTTTAATGCTGATTTTTATGCAAGTTTTAGGCATCATTGGTTTGGCATTCCAGCCTTGCTTATTATCCTTTACCGTATTTATCAGTTAGGTAAACAATTAATATTTAAACAAAACAACTATCTAAAATATAAGGAGATATAGTCATGTTCGATCAAAATTTTATGTCATTGCCGGGTATCAGCCCTCAAGAATATTCTTACCTTCAATCTGCAACTCAAGGATTGAATGAGCAACAATTACGTACTTTCTTAATGGTATATTCAGGAAAGCGTAAAAACCCAAGCGATATGCTGATGTTTGCAATTGTGGGTGCTCTTTTTGTTCCTGGTTTACAAAGGTTTATTGTAGGGCAAATAGGAATGGGTATTTTATACTTGCTTACGTTGGGCTTATGTTTAATCGGTTCGATTATCGATATCGTAAACCACAAAACCTTAGCTTTTGAGTATAATCAACGTATGGTTTTCGAAAGTATGCAAATGGTTAAAATGAGTAATTTTTAACCTTAGTTCCTAAAAAGGAAGTTTTTTTACACACAAATATCAAATCCCTGTGGGCTAAAAACCTATAGGGATTTTTTTGTTTTTAAACATTAAGCAGACCATGGCTTAGGTTTTCTAAGGTGTCTTAGGTGGTAAAATTAAAGCGTCTATGTTTTTAACCACCTTAGTCACCTAAGTTCATTTTAGTTGATTGAGTATTTTTGAACCATTAAGAAACATGAAAACTTCATTCCTTAATGTTTCTGTAATGGTAAAGAGTGTCTAATGATTCTATATAATATACCTACATGAAAGATCCTGAAATAAATTCAGGATGACGGCCACACTAATGTATGACGGCTTAAATTTCTTAATTCCTTCATGTTTTATCATTTTGTGCAATAATACCTTAGGTTTTCTAAGGTGTCTTAGGTGGTAAAATTAAAGCGTCTATGTTTTTTAACCACCTTAGTCACCTAAGTTCATTTTAGTTGATTGAGTATTTTTGAACCATTAAGAAACATGAAAACTTCATTCCTTAATGTTTCCATAATGATGAGAGATTGTCTAATGATTCTATATAATATACCTACATGAAAGATCCTGAAGTAAATTCAGGATGATGGGCACACTAATGTATGACGGCTTAAATTTCTTAATTCCTTCATGTTTTATCATTTTGTGCAATAATACCTTAGGTTTTCTAAGGTCTGTTAGGTGTTAAAATTAAAACGTATGTTTTAACAATCTTAGTCACCTAAATTTATTTTAGTTGTAACCATTAAGAAATTAAGAGCCATGAAGACTTCGTTTAATATCTTAAAATAGAAGCTAAGGTTTTCTAAGGTGTCTAAGGTGGTTGAAAAAACAACCAATTAACCCTATTTTTACATCATGAAGTTATTCGAGATTACCAATTTTTTGGAAGCCTTGGCTCCGCTCAACTATCAGGAAGATTATGACAATGCAGGATTGATTGTAGGACATCCAAATGATGAAGTTCATGCAGCATTGGTAACTTTAGATTGTACTGAACAGATCGTAGATGAGGCTATTGCCAAGAACTGCAACCTAATCATAGCACATCACCCGATTGTGTTTAAAGGGCTGAAAAAGCTAAATGGTAAAAATTACGTAGAGCGTACCGTGCTAAAAGCGATCAAAAATAACATCGCTTTATATGCTATACATACCAATTTAGATAGTGTGCATCATGGGGTTAATGCCGAAATATGTAAACGTTTGGGCGTTATAAATACTGAAATCTTAGTGCCTAAAACTGGAATTTTAAAGAAGCTGGTTACATTTTGCGAGCAGAAAGATGCAGAGCAATTGCGCAACGCTTTATTTAGTGCTGGTGCTGGCAATATTAGTAACTACAGCGATTGCAGTTTTAATGTGGAAGGTACGGGAACTTTTAAAGGCAATGAAATTTCTAACCCAACTTTAGGCAAAGCTGGCGTACGCGAATATGCGAACGAAACCCGTATCGAAGTTATTTTTAAAACGCAGGATGAACGTAAGGTTTTAACAGCGTTGTTTCAAAATCACCCTTATGAAGAGGTGGCCTACGATATTTATGCGCTAGAAAATAAACTACAAAGCGTAGGCTCTGGCATGGTGGGCGAGTTGGAAGAAGCTTTAGCTGGCGATGATTTTTTGCGCCTAGTGAAACATAACATGCAAGCGAAAGTGTTGAGGCATACCGATATCCTAGCTAAAGGCGTTAAAAAAGTTGCGGTTTGTGGCGGTTCCGGGAGCTTTTTGCTAAAAAATGTCATTGCTGCCGGAGCTGATGCCTTTGTAACTGCTGATTTTAAGTATCATGAATTTTTCGATGCTGAAGATAAAATCATGATTGTAGATATGGGACATTTTGAAAGTGAACAATTTACATCTAATTTGTTGATAGATAATATTCAAGAAAAATTTCCTAACTTTGCAATCCGTTTAACGGAGCATAACACAAACCCCATAAATTATTTCATTTAATGGAACAAACAGTAGAGCAAAAGCTAAAGGCTTTATACGAATTACAAAACTTACATACTAAAATTGATAAAATACGCCAAATTAGAGGTGAGTTGCCAATTGAAGTTGCCGATTTAGAAGATGAGGTAGCTGGTTTGGAAACCCGTATCCAAAAGATAAAAGCAGAGTTGGATGATACGGAGGATGCAATTGTAAATCGTAAAAACATGATTAAAGAAGCTCAAACTTTAATCAAAAAATACGACGCACAACTTAAAGACGTAAAAAATAACCGTGAATATGATGCCTTAACTAAAGAGGTTGAAATTCAAAACTTAGATATTCAGGTAAGCGAGAAAAAAATCAAAGAATTTGGTTTCGAAATCAACAACAAAACTGAAATCTTCGAAAAAGCACAAGCTAACCTTGACTTAAGAAAAGGTGATTTGGACGCTAAAAAAGCTGAATTAGAGACTATTACTGGCGAAACAGAAAAAGAAGAGCAGGCTTTAGTTAAAAAAGCAGAAAAAGCAGAAGAAAACATTGAGGAGCGTTTAATGTTTGCTTACAACAGGTTGAGGAAGAACGCAATCAATGGTTTAGCAGTAGTTACTATCGATAGAGATTCTTGTTCAGGTTGTTTTAATAAAATTCCACCTCAACGTCAGTTAGATATCCGTCAACGTAAAAAAGTTATTGTTTGCGAGCATTGCGGACGTATCTTAGTTGATGAGGCTTTAACACAAGAATTGGCTGAAGCTTAAGAAGTACACAACCAACCAAATATAAAATTGAAAAACCCCGAAGCAATTCGGGGTTTTTTGTTTTTATGGATGTTGAATCCGGCGTGTTCCCACCGTCATTTCGAATGAGGAACGAAGAGAAATCTGGCGCATAGTTAACCAAGCATGATGCTAGATTCCTCCGAATGTCGGAATGACGTGCTTGGGAGAGGTAGAAAGGAAAAGAAAGCAATGAACCAATGACCAATGAACTAATGACCAATGCTGTGCTTAGGAAAGGAAGAGCGGAAATGAAGCCGCAGAGACTGTTCCCATTTCCGTCATTTCGAATGAGGAACGAAGAGAAATCTAGCGCATAGTTAACCAAGCATGGTGTTAGATTCCTCCGAATGTTGGAATGACGTGCTTGGGAGAGGTAGAAAGGAAAAGAAAGCAATGAACCAATGACCAATGAACTAATGACCAATGCTGTGCTTAGGAAAGGAAGAGCGGAAATGAAT
>NZ_OCMT01000004.1:722986-824211 GCF_900215335.1 Pedobacter xixiisoli
AGTTAACCAAGCATGGTGTTAGATTCCTCCGGATGTTGGAATGACGTGCTTAGGAAAGGAAGAGCGGAAATGAATCCGGCGTGTTCCCATTTCCGTCATTTCGAATGAGGAACGAAGAGAAATCTAACGTATAGTTAACCAAGCATGGTGTTAGATTCCTCCGAATGTTGGAATGATGTGCTTTGGGGAAAGAAAGGAAAAGAAAATTACCGATAAGTCAATAACCAATTAATCAAAAAACTAAAATCCATTAGCAATTGAACATTCACAATTAACATCCCTAGCAGGTCATCCCTGTTGCTGTAAATAGTCCATTATTTATTGCCGTTGGTTTCAACCAACGGTATAAAAAGAAAATATTTCGGTTTTTAACCCATCACTATCTCGCTGATCAGGATTACAAACCGAGCCTTAGCGAGCTCACGCAATAAATCCCGATTAGCAACTGTCACCCATCAGGCAGCCAACCCTTTACTCCATCCTTAAAACCCCAACCACAATAGCAATGTTATAGATGTTTTTTCTGTGGATGTGAAATGGAGGATAATTCTTTTCGTTTTCCGACCGGCACCACAATACATCCTTGTCATGCTCGTCTTGGTAGAGGAACTTAATTAAAGTGCCCTGATTGGTGTTGAGTACATAAACTCTGCCCCATTGAAAAAAAGTAGGGTTGCCAATGGGCTTACAGGCCAGCAAATCGCCATTGCTAAATTTGGGGTGCATATCCGAGCCATTTACGCGAACCAAGTATTTGGCGCCCTGCTCATTGAATTCCGGAATCACATAGGTTTCCTTAACGATAATTCCATGATGGTTTTGCTCGCTATTGACAAAGCCGGGCACCGATTCGGTAGAAATAAGTGGTATAGCTTGACCTGGATTTATCGTACTTAGCATTGGCTCGTTGTCAAGGCTAGAAATATCAGTTTTCGACGACCTGAGCATCATGCCTTTGCCTGTAAGCAGCCATTCTAAATCCAGATTAGGGTATATCTCTATAATTCGTTCTAGTTTGTCTATTCCTATACTTTTGGTAATGCTGTTTACATAACCGTTAGATGCGTTTATGCTTTTTTCGAAAGCGTTTATGGGAATGTTTATCTCTGAAACAAAGTCTTTAATTCGTTTTTTTACGCTCATTATCAGTGGTTTATGCAAGATAGAGTTAATTAGAGTATCATTCTATTGCATATTTCAGCTAATTAGACTATTAGTCTATATCTTTGTATATGTGTTAACAAAAGTAAATATTAATTTAATAATGGCGAAAGAAATACGATACCCCGAAAATTTGCCTCTAAGGTTTGAAGTCTTCAAAAGTGGCAGAAAAATGAAGGAGCTTGCCAAAGCAATTGGCATCTCCAGAGAATTGCTGAGCTATACGATTAACGGACATTACAAGGGAATCAACGTGGTCCCCAAGTTAAAGAAGGAACTGGGAATTGAATAGAAATCAAGAGTTAGGATCCAGCAATTTTTAGCGAAAAGCCAATTTATCAGCCTGTCTTTGTATTGTAACCAACCAACCAAACAACCAAAAAATGAATGAACGAACCAAAGATACGATACCCCGAAAACTTAGTTTTAAAAGCGGAGGTAGAAAAAAGCGGTAGAACAATAGAGGAGCTCGCCGATGCGATCGGTGTATTTAGCCTATTGCTGAGCCACACCATTAACGGTTATTACAAAGGAACCAACATTATCGCTAAACTGAAGAAAGAGCTTAGATAATGGTTAATTATCAATTGTTGATGATAAATGAGGGGCTGAGATTAGTTAATTAAGGGGCTGATAATAGTAGACCATAAATTATTAATGATCAATGAAAGAGATAAGGGCTAATAATAGCTACACCGGTTTGTAGGCGATTGCAATTAACCATTAATAATTAACCATTAATAATTAACCATTAGCTATCAATATCCGTTTTATTGTGTGACTAAGTAGATTTTTATTAACTGATTATCAATTACTTATAAACGTTAGAGCTATAGGAAGTGAACATGTAGCCCGTATTTTAGTCATGCAGATGATTAGTTTTTACATTTGGCTTATTATTAAGGAATTGCGAGTCGGTCGCCACTTTTGGGCTGCCCATTTAAGCAGTTGACTAAAATAACGATGTACAATGTGCCAAGCCGATACACCATGAACTATTCTACACTAAACTATCAGCCTAGCGCTGATGACAGCCGTTACTCCAGAACCATTTTAAGCTGTGAACCGAGCCAAAGCGTGCTCAAGGTGTAAACCTCGATACTTGACCCTTATAAGTGCTCCCTCTTTCTTCGTTTAAGCCTCCTACTTTAGAAAATATCCAATTGAATAAATTACCAATAAGTCAATGACCAATTACCAATGAACTAATGAACCAATTGACGAATGGCGTACTTAGGAAAAGAAGAGCGGAAATGAAACCGCAGAGACTACTCCGATTTCCGTCATTTCGAATGAGGAACGAAGAGAAATCTAGCGCATAGTTGACCAAGCATGATGCTAGATTCCTCCGAATGTCGGAATGACGTGCTTGGGAGAGGGGAAAGGAAAAAAACCAATGAACCAGTGACCAATGAACTAATGACCAATGAACTAATTAACCAATGCTGTGCTTAGGAAAAGAAGAGCGGAAATGAAACCGCAGAGACTACTCCGATTTCCGTCATTTCGAATGAGGAACGAAGAGAAATCTAGCGCATAGTTGACCAAGCATGATGCTAGATTCCTCCGAATGTCGGAATGACGTGCTTGGGAGAGGGGAAAGGAAAAGAAAGCAATGAACCAATGACCAATTAACCAATGACCAATGAACTAATGAACCAATGCTGTGCTTAGGAAAAGAAGAGCGGAAATGAAACCGCAGAGACTACTCCGATTTCCGTCATTTCGAATGAGGAACGAAGAGAAATCTAGCGCATAGTTGACCAAGCATGATGCTAGATTCCTCCGAATGTCGGAATGACGTGCTTGGGAGAGGGGAAAGGAAAAGAAAGCAATGAACCAATGAACCAGTGAATCAATGACCAATGAACTAATGACCAATGAACTAATGACCAATGAACCAGTGACCAATGACCAATGAACTAATGAACCAATTGACGAATGGCGTACTTAGGAAAAGAAGAGCGGAAATGAAACCGCAGAGACTACTCCGATTTCCGTCATTTCGAATGAGGAACGAAGAGAAATCTAGCATAGTTAACCAAGCATGATGCTAGATTCCTCCGAATGTCGGAATGACGTGCTTGGGAGAGGGGAAAGGAAAAAAATAAATTACCAATGAACCAGTGAACCAATGACCAATGAACCAATGAACTAATGTTGAGCTTGCGAACCGAGCCTTGGCGAGCTCACAACGTAAATCCCGATACTTCGGGAAACCAAAAAACAATTAATAATTAACCATTTATCATTAAACATTTCTATCATGAAAAAAAGACTACTTCTTTTATTAGCGATGGGACTAGGCTTTGGAGCCCATGCCCAGCTCGTTGGAGGTACCGTTTACCCCATTAACGGAACCGACAACGTGAGCCCGCGTACCTTTGCTTCGCTACGCTCGGCAGTAACCTATGTAAACACCGCGGGTTTAAGCGGTACTGGCCAGGCCATTCTGGAGTTTACGGCACCTTATGCCAACGAAGCCGTAGCTAGCCCAATTATTATTAACGCTTTGCCTGGTGCCAGCGCTACTTTGGGTTTAACCATTAGGCCGGCAACGGGTATGACCGTAAGTTTAACGGCAAATTTATCAGGCCAACGCCTTATCGACCTTAATGATGCCGATTATGTGACCTTAGACGGCAGACCGGGCGGCGTGGGAACCAGCAGTGCCTTTACGCTGGAGAACACCAATACCACTAATACTGGAGGAACTAGTGTGGTAAGGTTAATTAACGATGCCCAATTTAACAAACTAAGCTACCTAACCTTTAAAACGGCGGCAGCAGTAAATACGTTATCTGGTGCGGTTTTACTAAGCACTAGTGCGGCAGGTACTACAGGTAATACCGATAATAGCATTAGCCACAATACCTTTACCTTTGCCAGTACCTATGTAGTGGCAAATGCACCGGGAATACAAATAGCCTCGGCTGGTACGGCTGCTAGGCCCAACAACAGAACCCAAGTACTAAATAATAATTTTGAGTATTGGGGTGGCAGGGGCGCTATTTTAGCAAACGATGGTGCAGCCTGGCAAATTAACAACAACCATTTCTATAATACCTTTGCCACCCAACCTTTGGTTGCCGATGGCAATAATGGTTTTGCGGCAATCTATTTAGCTGGCAGTACCGGTGGCCACACCATAGATGGCAACTTTATTGGTGGTAAAGCGGCAAATGCGGGCGGTGCCAAAATGGATATCACAGCGCAAAATGTACAGTTCATTTATGTAAGCAGTACTTCTACGGCCGCCAAAACTACCGTACAGAACAACACCATTGCCAATATCAATGCGAGTACACCAACTAACGGGATTACATCTTACTTTAGAGTTATCTATACGCCTGGAAGCCAGATTGTAGATATATTGAACAATACCATTGGCTCGGCCAGCACCGCCAATAGCTTGGTAATGACTAGAAACGCCACAGCAAATGGTACTTATCCAATGATACTATTGGACAACACAGGAGATACGCCCAGTAACGTTAAAAATAATACCATCGCCAATCTGCAGTTTAATGACCTTGCCGGCGGCAACAATTTCTTTTATGGAATTCTTGCAAATGCAGGCACTGGTGGTAAAATCATCGACGGCAATACAATTACCAAGCTAAAGCTGAGTGGCGCTTTGAGTGTTGCAACCATGATCATAAACTCTGTGGACGGCGAGATTACCAACAACAATATTGGTTCGCAAACACTTACCAACGATATTGTGGTAGAAACCACCCGCACGGGTACCTCTAGTGCTGTTTATAGCACTGGCGATTATGCCACTAAAATTACCGGTAACCAGATAGGCGGTTTTAGCGTTAAAACTACACTGGCTACAGCGGCCTCATCAAATTTCTACGGTATTTATGCTGTAAATTCTCTTTCAGCGGGCACGCTTAAAACCGTAGAAAACAACTTGGTGGGTGGTACCGTGGCCAATAGCTTACAAACCATTCCTGGTGGTGGTGCGGGTACAGCGCAAGTTGGTATCGCAGGAATATTTACTAATGGATCAATTAACCGTAACAATACCGTCAGAAACATCACAGCCGATGAGACTGGTACGCTAGTCGGCATCCAATTTGGTAGTACTGTATCGGGAAATATAGAAAGCAATACGATCGAAAATCTGACCCTAAATGGGCAGGCTTCCAGTTCCTATGTTGCTGGGTTGACACTTAATGCTGTTGGCGGTACTACCCCAATTATCGACAATACGATCTCAGGAATTAAGAGCAGCAATGCTGTTGCTTTATCAAGTGTAGGCATCAAACATGTAATGGGCATTTATGGCAATGGTAGTGGCGCACTTAGCAGCAATAAAATTTCTAACCTAGAGGCTACCGGTGCTGGAGCCACTTCGGTATATGGTATAGTATCTAGGTCTGGCAATGTCTTGAAAAATAGGATCTACGATCTGAAGAGCAGCAATGCTACCGTTGGTGCAAGTATAGGCGGTATAGCTTTAACCGCAACTTCAAGTACCACTGCCTCATTTACCGTTTCGAACAACGTAATCAATGTAAATTACAGTGGAGATGTGCCTGCTTATGGTATCCTGGCAGAGTTTGCAGGTACTGGAACAGACCCCGCTTTAACCATCAGAGCATTTTACAATACCATTTTGTTAGAAGGTACGGCTAGTGGTTCAGCTATTTCTTCGGCTATTTACCGTACTAGTGATAGCCCGTTAGATGTAAAGAACAATTTGTTCTTCAACAATCGTAGCGGTGGCTCGGGTATCCATAGTTTATATGGGGCTACTACTACGGCGCCGGCTTGGGTATCCAACTACAACTTTTTGGCTACGCCAGCTGGCAACAGCAACGTAGGCAACTGGAACGGTACAGCACAAGATTTTGCAGCATGGAAAGCTTCACAAAGCGGTCAGGATGCAAACTCGGTGAACAATATGACCTTAACGCCAAGCACTTTATTTAACACTACCTTGGGAGCTACAGATTTCTTGAGAACTACGGTAGCACACAATCAAAAAGTGGCTGGAAAAGGTACTACGGTTTCAGTAACCGATGATATACTGGGCGCTACCAGGGCAGCAACACCTAGTATGGGTGCTTTCGAGGAAGAATTAATCTTGCCTTTGGCAGGCGGTACGGTGTACCAAATTAACGGTACCGATAGCGGTAATGGTGCTACCCGTACCTTTGCTAGCTTGCGCTCTGCATCGGTATTTGCCAATACTTATGGCTTAACAGGTACAGGACAGGCGGTATTAGAATTTACGGCGCCTTATACCAACGAAACCATCGGTGCTACATCCATTACCTTTAATGCCCTAGCCAATGCCAGTGCCACTTTGGGCCTAACCATTAGACCGGCAACGGGCATGAGCGTTAGCCTAACGGCAAGTTTGGCGGCGCTACCACTTATCGATCTTAACGATGCCGATTACATTACCCTAGATGGTAGACCGGGCGGTGTGGGTACTACAGGTGCCTTTATCGTACAAAATACGAACACCAATGCCGCTTCGAGTACCATAAGGATGATCAACGATGCGCAGTTTAACAAACTGACCTATCTAGATATTCGATTGGCCTCGGTGTCTAACGCTACTACCGCTGCGGTACTACTGAGCACCAGTGCTTCGGGTACTACGGGTAATACCGATAACAACATTAGCTACAATACCTTTAGCATGCCTGCTTCGGGTTATACTGCAGGGGCTACGCAGACTACACAGATTCTGTCTGCGGGTACAGCGGCAAGGCCCAACCACAATACCAGTATCCTTAACAATAATTTTGCACACTGGGGCGGTTTAGGCGCAGTTTATAGCACCTCGGGCAATAACTGGCAGATCAATAATAACCATTTCTATAGTACGCTGGCCGTAAAAGGTTCGGGTTCAGTTCAATCTGGAGCCATTAACCTCAGCAATAGCGATGGCCACACCATTGATGGCAATTTCTTTGGTGGCCAAGCAGCAAATGCCGGCGGCAGTAAAATGGGAATAGATGCCTATAACTGGAGTTTTATCTCGGTAAATGGTACCTCAACAGCTGCCAAAACCACCATACAGAACAATACCTTTGCCAATATGGATGCCGGCACCCCTTCGGGAAGTACTGCTGCTAACTTTAGGGCTATTTATACCTTGGGCAACCAAATGGTAGATGTGTTGAACAATACCATTGGCTCGGCCAGTACGGCCAACAGCTTGGTGATGAACAAAAATACCACAAATACTGGCCTTTATTACTTTATACAGACAGATAATACAGGCGATGTAGCCACTAATATCAAAAACAATACCTTTGCCAACCTACGGTTTAACGGGCTTGGCGGTGCTAGTCTCTCTAACATTTATGGTATCTATGCCAATGTGGGCACTGGTGGTAAAATGATAGACAACAATACCTTTAGCAAAATTACTGCTACTGGGACTTTAAATGAATTTAGGTTGATCTATACTAATGTACTAAGCGAGATTACCAATAACAAGATTGGTTCGCAAAGCAGCACCGCTGATATTGTAGTAGAAAGTACAAGACAAAATCCTTTTTATGGAATTGGTGCTTCTGGTGATTTTGCCTCCAAAATTACGGGCAACCAAATAGGAGGGATCAGCAGAAAAGTAACCCTGGCCACTTCAGGTAACGGTGGAGCTTTTTATCTCTACAATATTTCAGGTTCAACTACAACGGCAACACTAAAAACGGTAGAGAACAATATTATTGGTGGTACAGTGGCAAATAGCATACAGACCATTGCTGGTGGTGGTGCAGGGCAGGAGAATATAGCTTTAGAAGGATTATATGGTAGTGCTGCTATAATACGGAATAACACGGTTAGAAATATGACTCTCAATACGGATGGATACATCATCGGAATTGATCCTAGTGGAAGTGTCGCTGGATCTTTAGTAGAAAACAATACCATCGAAAATCTGACCTCAAATGCGCAATCAAATAATGGTTTTGTGTCGGGGATTCTTACTTCTGGAACTTCAAACATTAATTCAAATACCATCTCGGGGCTTAAGAGCAGTAATGCGGTTACATTCTCAACAGCTAATAAACATGTAACGGGTATTAACCATGCTGGCAGTGGTACAGTTAGTGGTAATAGGGTCTATAATCTGGAAGCTACAGGTGCAGGAGCAACTTTGGTCTATGGTATTGTAGCTAGACCTAGCAGTATCTTAAAGAACAGGGTCTATGATCTGAAGAGCAGCAATGCAACCACCGGCGCAAGCATAGGGGGTATAGCTTTGAATCCAATTTCAAGTAGTACAGGCTCATACACCCTTGCCAACAACGTGGTTAATGTAAATTACAGTGGAGATGTGCCTGTTTATGGTATCTTGGCAGAGTTTACAAATGGCGGCACAGATCCTGCCTTAGCGGTCAATGCATCTTACAATACGATTTTGTTAGAGGGTACGGCTAGTGGTTCAGCCATTTCTTCGGCCATTTACCGTACCAGCAACGGCGCCTTAGATCTAAAGAACAATCTGTTGTTCAACAACCTTAGCGGCGGTTCTGGTATCCATAGTTTATATGGTGCTACTACCACGGCGCCAGCTTGGGTATCCAACTACAACTTTTTGGCTACGGCAGCTGCCAACACCAACGTGGGCAACTGGAACGGTACGGCGCAAAATTTTGCAGCATGGAAAGCTAGCCAAAGCGGCCAAGATGCAAATTCTGTAAACGATATGGCCCAAACGCCAAGCGCCTTCTTTAACCTGGCTTCGGCTTCTACAGATTTCCTGAGAACTACCGCTAGCGGTAAGTTAAAGGTGGGCAACCTGGCTACGCCAACGTCGGTTACCGATGATATTTTGGGTACTTCAAGAGCGGCAACGCCTACCATCGGTGCCTTTGAGGAGGTAGTGGTACTTCCGGTTACCTTCAACGGTTTTACCGCCAGGTTAAACGGCAACAAGGTTAACCTAGCTTGGAACGTGAGCAGCGAGGTAGATATCATCCGCTATGAGGTAGAGCGTTTAACCAACGGTACAGATTTCGTAAAAGTGGCTACGGTAGCTGCAGGTCAGCTTAACGGCTACAGCGCAGTAGATGCCAACCCTCAATTGGGCAGCAACTACTACCGTTTGTTGGCCATCAACAGCGATGGTACGGCAACTTATTTCAACGAGATCAAAGAGGTAAAAGTAGCGAGCTTGGGCGAGTCTGCGGCTGTGGTATATCCTAACCCATTGGTGGGCAATACCATTCATGTGGCCATGGCTTCTTTTGCTAGGGGTACCTATACCTACAAATTAGTTGATATTACTGGCAAGCTGTTACAACGTGGCAGTTTTGTACATCAGGGCGGCAGCAATACCATTACGGTAGAGGCGGCCATGCCTAAAGGCGTTTATGTGCTACAGGTGAGCAATGGTAAGGAGCAAATCCAAACCAAGCTGATCAGGCCATAGACTCAATTTTTCTCAATTGATTTAGAGACCGCTGTAGTATTTATACTGCAGCGGTTTTGTTTTTTTAGGTATCAGGGGTCAGGTATCAGGGGTCAGGTATCAGGGGTTAGGGGTCAGGGGTCAGGTATCAGGGGTCAGGTATCAGGGGTTAGGGGTCAGGAGTCAGGAGTTAGGTATTAGAAGTTAGGTATTAGTTTGCGATTGATAGGCTAAGCACCTCGCTATTTCTCTCCCTTTTAGGGAGAACCGGAGTGAAACGTAGCTCATTGAAACAAAAATCAATAAGCCCTCTCAATAGATGCCCAAGGGGCAGAGAGGGTTATTAAAATTGGTTATACCTATTGTCTGCTTCACCCTCTCTGGCTTCGCCATCTCTCCCTGCGAGGGAGAGAAAAGCAGATTTGAAAGACCTATGCTATAGGTACTTTCGTTCCCCTCACAGCCACACCCAAGCACATCATTCTCTCAACTTATTACTTAACCCCCATCCCTAAGCTAGCTTACGTTTCCGGAGAAATCGCCAATAAGTTACAGTGGTAGAGCTATAAGGAGTGAGGAAGTTTGTCCAATCTTCCTTTGCCAGCGCAGTAGCTTTTATCTTTGTAGGTAATACTGAATAACATTCAATTTGTAGTTGGTTGATTTGCTTGCTGCTTGAATTTAAATTAGTTATAGAAATCGTTCATCTAATTTTATCTTATGAAAAAAATTCTACTCACCATTTTTGCGATGAGCTTGGCCTTGCTGAGCCATGCCCAGCTGGTAGGAGGTACCGTTTATCCTATTAACGGAACCGACAACGTGAGCCCGCGTACTTTTGCTACGCTACGCTCGGCAGTAACCTATGTAAACTCTGCTGGTTTAAGCGGCTCAGGCCAGGCCATTTTGGAGTTTTCTGCGGGCTACACCAACGAAGCCATGCCTAGCGCTATTGTTATCAACGCTTTGTCTGGTGCCAGTGCTAGCTTGGGCCTAACCATTAGGCCAGCAACGGGCAGGAGTGTAAGTTTAACGGGAAACTTAGCAGGCCAACCCCTCATAGACCTCAACAATGCCGATTACATTACGCTAGACGGTAGGCCAGGTGGTGTAGGAACTGCCAGTGCCATTACTTTAGAAAATACCAATACAAGCTCAACTAACGAAACCAGTGTAGTGAGGTTGATTAATGATGCACAGTTTAATAAACTAAGCTATATCACCTTTAAATCGGCGATTGCAGAAGGCATTGCTTGTGGTGCGGTCTTTTTGTCTAACAGTGTCTCGGGCACTACAGGTAATACGGATAACACCATTAATAACAGTACTTTTACCTATCCCAGTACCTATGTAGCTGGTACGGCATCAGGCAAACAGGTAATGACTAGAAGTACAACAGCGAGACCCAACAACAACATCAGTATTTTAAATAATAATTTTGAATATTGGGGGGGTAACGGAGCAGTTTACAGCACTTCTGATGGATGGAGGGTTAATAATAACCATTTTTATAGCACGCAACCTTTGTCGGTATCTGGCTCTACAAGCTTGATAGCCATTAATTTGTCTACCAGTAATAACAATACCGTTGATGGTAATTTTATTGGCGGCCAGACAGCTAATGCTGGTGGTGCAAAAATGAACGTAACTGCCTTAAATACCCGATTTATTTCTGTAGAGGGAAATGTCACTTCTAGCAAAACTGTGATACAGAATAATACCATCGCCAATATCAGTGTCAGTAGCCCTACCGATAATACATTATCCGAACTCAGGGCGATATATGCTTTTGGTAGCCAAGCGGTAGATGTATTGAACAACACGATTGGTTCGGTCAGTACAGCGAATAGTTTGGTGATGAATAAGAATGCTACCGCTAATAGTAATTATTACATGATACAATTAGGTAACACAGGTGTTGTTGCTAGTAACATCAGTAACAATACTTTGGCCAACCTACAGTTTAATGAGCTTAGTGGAACTGGCATTAATAACTTTTACGGTATTTATACCATTTCGGGCAGTGGAGGTCAGATGTTAGACAACAACACCATTACTAAAATTGCTACTATTGGTAGTATAAATGATGTTAGACTTATTCAGTCTAGTGTTTTAAGCGAAATTACCAATAACAAGATAGGTTCGCAAAGCAGCACGGGTGATCTTGTAATAGAAAGTACAAGAGCAGCCACATTTTATGGAATTAGGGCAGAAGGTAATTTTGCATCCAAGATTACGGGCAACCAAATAGGAGGCATTAGCAAAAAGACAACCTTGGGCACTTCGGGTGACGGTGGACTTTTTAATAACATTTATGTGGCAGGTTCTACTACAGTAGCTACGCTTAAAACGGTGGAAAATAACTTAGTGGGTGGTACGGTGGCCAATAGCTTACAGACCATTCCTGGTGGTGGTGCGGGCATAGCACAAATTGATGTGGTGGGGATAACCAATGCCGGAGGAATTTGCCGTAACAATACCGTTAGAAATATGACAGCCAACGAGACAGGATTTGTGTTAGGCTTGCAGCTAAGTGATAGCGTAAACGGTGTGGTAGAGAATAACAGTATCGAAAATATGACCCTAAACGGGCAGGCATCTAATTCTTATATTGGTGGTATTTATGCTAATAACATTAGTGCTAATACGATTAACAATACGATCTCAGGGCTTAAGAGCAGCAATGCTGTTACCTTGGCAGTTGCCAACCACAAACATGTAATGGGTATTTTTTCTAGTGGTACTGGCATCGTAAGTGGCAATAAAATTTCTAACCTAGAAGCTACAGGTGCCGGAGCAACTTCCGTTTATGGTATGGTTACTTATCGCACAAACGTTTTGAAGAACAGGATTTACGACGTGAAGAGCAGCAACGCTACCGCTGGTGCGAGCATAGGAGGTATAGCGCTATCAACTCTTTCCACGGCTGGTTTTAACATTGCCAATAATGTCATCAATGTCAACCATAGTGGAGATGTGCCTGTTTATGGTATTATAGTAGAAAGTACTGGTACCAACGCGATTACTGCTTCTTATAATACCATTTTGCTAGAGGGTACAGCTAGCGGTTCTGCAAATTCTGCGGCCTTTTACCGTACCAACAATAGCCCGCTAGACTTAAAGAACAATTTGTTCTTCAACAATCGTAGCGGTGGTTCGGGTATTCATAGTTTATATGGTGCTACCACTACTGCGCCAGCTTGGGCATCAGATTACAACTTCTTGGCTACGGCGGCTGGCAACACGAATGTGGGCAATTGGAACGGTACGGCACAAAATTTTGCGGCATGGAAAGCTGGGCATAGTGGGCAGGATGTAAACTCTGTGAACGATATGGCCCAAACGCCAAGTGCCTTCTTTAACCTGGCCTCGGCTTCTACAGATTTCTTGAGAACCACCGCTAGCGGTAAGTTAAAGGTGGGTAATCTGGCTACGCCAAATTCTGTTACAGATGATATATTGGGTACTGCAAGGGCTGCAACGCCTACCATTGGTGCCTTTGAAGAAGATGTGCCATCGCCTTTGGCAGGTGGTACGGTTTATCGTATCAACGGAACCGATGGGGGTAGTGGTGCTAGCCGTACCTTTGCTACGTTGCGCTCGGCAGCAACTTATGCCAATACTTATGGTCTTACAGGTACAGGCCAGGCCGTATTGGAGTTTAGCACTGGCTACACCAACGAAGCCATGCCTAGCGCTATTACCTTTAACGCATTAGCTAATGCCAGTGCTACTTTAGGCCTAACCATTAGGCCAGCAATGGGCATGAGTGTTAGTCTAACTGGAAACTTATCAGGGGCAATACCATTAATAGATTTTAACAATGCCGATTACATTACGCTAGACGGTAGGCCGGGCGGCACAGGAACTACCAGTGCCTTTAGTCTAGAAAATACCATTACGGGGAGTGGTGCACAAATTTCGGTGATCAGATTAATCAACGATGCCCAATTTAATAAATTAACCTACCTTACTATTAAAAGTGCATTGGGTCTACAAACTGCCGCAGCTGCAGTGGCGCTGGTCGAAACTAATTCGGGTATTACAGGTAATACCGATAACATCATTAGCTACAATACCTTTGCCGCAGCCAGTACCTATGTAGCAGGAGTTACACAGGGAATCCAGATTGTCACGTATGCTTTGTCGGCGGGCATACCAAGCCATAGAACCAATATCCTGAACAATAAGTTTGAACACTGGGGTGGCAGTGGAGCCATTTATAGTACTTCTGGCAATAACTGGCAGATCAATAACAATCATTTTTATAATACTCAGATAGCAAAAGGTAATGGCCCTAATAGGTCTGGTGCTATTGATCTTAGCAATAGCGATGGTCACACCATTGATGGTAATTTCTTTGGTGGCCAAGCAGCTAATGCGGGTGGCAGCAAGCTAGATATAGAAGCCTATTACTGGAATTTTATCTATGTAAATGGTGCTTCTACAGCTGCCAAAACCACCATACAGAATAATACCTTTGCCAACATCAATGCTAATACACCTTCGGGTTCGAGTGGTGCTCTCTTTTATGCTATTAATACAGCGGGCAACCAAACCGTAGATATCTTGAACAATACCATTGGCTCGACCAGTGTGGCCAATAGTTTGGTGATGAGTAAAAGTAGCACGACTACCGGTGGTTACTATATGATACGACCAGACAATGCGGGCGCTAGTGTAAGTAACATCAGTAACAATACCTTCGCTAACCTACAGTTTAATCATCTTATTGGAGCTAGCACTAGTAATTTTTATGGCATTTTTGCCAATGCGGGCAGTGGTGGTAAGGTGATAGACAATAACACCTTTAGCCAAATTACTGCTACTGGCGGTGTATCTGATATCAGATTCATTTCTACTGGTGTTTTAAGCGAAATTACCAATAACAAGGTAGGTTCGCAAAGCAGCACGGGTGATCTTGTAATAGAAAGTACTAGAGAGGCCACTTTTTATGGAATTAGGGCAGAAGGTGATTTTGCATCCAAAATTACGGGCAACCAAATAGGAGGCATTAGCAAAAAGGCAACCTTGGCCACTTCGGGTACTGGTGGCATTATTAATTACATCTATGTTGCAGGTTCTAATACAGTAGCTACGCTTAAAACTGTAGAGAACAACCTGGTTGGTGGCACGGTGGCCAATAGCTTACAAACCATTCCTGGTGGTGGCGCAGGCGTAGCGCAAATTGATGTCGTAGGAATAGTCAATATTGGAGCAATTAACCGTAACAATGTCATCAGAAATATAACAGCCAATGAGACTGGGTCTGTGACAGGCTTGATAACCAATGTTAATCCAACTGGTGTAGTAGAAAATAACAGTATCGAAAATCTTACGGTAAACGGGCAAACGTCAAGCTCATATCTTTGTGGTATACAGATCGCTAACGTTACCGCTAATACTATAGGTAATACCATTTCGGGTCTTAAGAATAGCAACGCGGTTGCCTTGGCAGCATCCCAATTCAAGCACGTAATGGGCATTTTTTCTGCAGGTAGCGGCATAGTTAGCGGCAATAAAATTTCTAACTTAGAGGCTACAGGTGCCGGAGCAACTTCGGTTTTCGGGATAGTGGCCTATCGCACGAGCATTTTAAAGAACAGGATCTACGATCTGAAGAGTAGCAATTCAATAGCTGGTTCGAGTATAGGAGGGATGGCTTTATTAACTTCAACTGGCCACAGCGGTAGCTTTACCCTGTCCAATAACGTGATCAATGTCAATTACAGTGGCTCTGCCTTTACCTATGGTATCTTTACAGAACTTTTAGTTGCATTTGACCCCGCCTTAACGATCAATGCTTCTTATAATACGATTCTATTAGAAGGTACCGCTAGCGGTTCAGCTATTTCTTCGGCTATTTATCGTAATAATAACAGTCCACTAGACCTAAAGAACAACCTGTTGTTCAACAACCGTAGCGGTGGTTCAGGTATCCATAGCCTGTATGGTACTACTAACACGTCGGCAGCTTGGGTTTCAGATTACAACTTTTTGGCCACTGCAGCAGGCAATACCAACGTAGGCAACTGGAACAGTACGGCGCAAAATTTTGCAGCATGGAAAGCGGGGCACAGCGGTCAGGATATAAACTCTGTGAACGATATGAGTCTAACGCCAAGTGCCTTTTTTAACATGGCCTCGGCTTCTACAGATTTCTTGAGAACTACCGCTAGTGGTAAGTTAAAAGTGGGTAATCTGGCTACACCAAATTCCGTTACCGATGATATCATAGGTACTTCAAGAGCTGCAACGCCTACCATCGGTGCCTTTGAGGAGGTAGTGGTGCTACCGGTTACCTTCAACGGTTTTACCGCTAAGTTAAACGGCAACAAGGTTAATTTAGGTTGGAACGTGAGCAGCGAAGTGGATATCATCCGCTACGAGGTAGAGCGTTTAACCAAGGGTACAGATTTCGTAAAAGTGGCTACGGTAAGCGCAGGTCAGCTTAACGGCTATAGCGCAGTAGATGCCAACCCTCAATTGGGCAGCAACTACTACCGTTTGTTGGCCATCAACAGCGATGGTACGGCAAGCTATTTTACCGAGGTTAGAGAGGTGAAAGTGGCGAGCTTGGTAGAGGCTACGGCTGTGGTATATCCTAACCCGTTGGTGGGCAATACCATTAATGTAACTATGGCTCCTTACAGCGCTGGTACTTACCAATACAAGATAAGTGACATTACGGGCAAGCTATTGCAAAGCGGTAGTTTCGATCATAAAGGTGGTGGTAATACCATCACGATAAGTGCGGCAATGCCTAAAGGTGTTTATGTGTTGCAGATCAGCAAAGGCAAGGAGCAGATCCAAGCGAAGTTGATCAAGCCATAGTCTAAATTTTCATAGGTTAATTGAAGCCGCTGTAGTATTTGTACTGCAGCGGCTTTTTTATTTAAGTGTAAGGGATTAGGGATTAGGGATTAGGGATTAGGAATTAGGGATCAGGTGTCAGGTTTCAGGGATCAGTTTGAAAGTGATAGGTTATGCACCTTGTGTCCCCCTTTGGAGTGCCTGTCCCGAGTTATTCGGGAGGGTAGGGGGAGGAGCCTTAATGCTGTCGCTAATAATTAGTTAGTGGTTAGTTTGTGAGTGATAGGTTAGGCGCCTTGCTATTTCTCTCCCTTATAGGGAGAACCGAAGTGAAACGTAGCTCATTGAGGCAAAAATCAATAAGCCCTCTCAATAGATGCCCAACGGGCAGAGAGGGTTATTAAAATTGGTTATGCATTTCGGTTGCTTCACCCTCTGGCTTTGCCATCTCTCCCTGTGAGGGAGAGAAAAGCGATCTTGAAAAGCTTATATTATTAATACTTCGTCACAAATGCCAATTTTTGACGTCCTAGAAAAACAAGAATAAAATAAATGCGTTATATACCTTTGCTTTTACTAAATTGTACTGATGCCTTTAAAAATATACCGTCTACCTCTCTTTTTGCTTGTTGTTCTACTGCCGTTTTCGGCTGCTGCTAATTTCGATTTTAATGCCAATTGCGTTAAAGCCTATCAATCAATTTTTGAATTAAAACTCGGTACTGCGAAAGCTTTAATTGCTGCCGAAAAGAAGGCCCGGCCGCAAAATTCGATTGTGCCCCTGCTGGAAAATTACGTAGATTATTTTTACCTATTGACTAACGAGAGTAAGGCAGAGTTTGAAAGATTGGAGGCTAATAAATCTAGCAGGTTAGACCAAATTAGCAAGGATGATAAAAATTCGCCCTATTATTTATATGCCCAGGCAGAAATCAATTTACAGTGGGCATTGGTGCGTGGGCGCTACGGGGCTTATTTTGCTGCTTCCAGAGAAATTAATAGAGCCAACGGCTTATTGAAAGATAACCAAAAAAAGTTTCCTAATTTTCATCTAAACACGAAGGGCTTAGGCTTAATTAATGTAGTGATTGGCGCATTGCCAGATGGTTTTATGAAATCGGCACTGTCTACTTTTGGGGTGAAGGGCGATATCCAAACAGGCATCAGTCAGCTGGATAAATTGGCAGAGGAACTGCCTAAATCGACCTATGAGCCGTTTTATGAGGAGGTAATTTTCTATTATGCCTATATCCTCTCTGATGTAGCTAAAAGCCCGCAGGCCTATCCTAAAATCATGAAATATACTTCCCGCATTGCGGATAGTAGTCTGCTGAAAACGTACATGCAGGCTTATGCTTGCGCCAGAAACGGAAAGAATGAGCAAGCGATAGAAATTTTAGAAAGTAGACCCAAGGGGAACGCTTATCAGCCATTTGCTTACCTAGATTACCTACTGGGCGTGGCTCGTTTAAATAAGTTGGATGTTAAGGCTGCGGCAAATTTCAATCAGTTTTTACAGGTTAATAAAGGCAACAATTATATTAAAGATACTTACCTACACTTGGCATGGATTTCTTTGTTAAAAGACGATACCGCCGATTATAAAGCCTTTTTGAACAAGGTGAAGAGCAATGGAGCAACTTATGTAGAAAAGGATAAGCAGGCGCTTAATGAAGCTAATGCTCCCACGCCACATTTGGTATTATTAAAAGCTAGGTTATTATATGATGGCGGTTATTTAACTCGTGCTTTAGAAGTGTTGTCAGCTAGCAAAGCTGATGATTTTAAGACGGTAAAAGATAAGGCCGAATATGCTTACAGATTGGGACGTGTATGCGACGATTTGGGCAAGGATGATGTCGCCCTTGCGCATTATCAAACAGCGTTTAATACAGGTAAAGGACTAAAATACTACTATGCCGCAAAATCGGCGGTACTGATGGGGAATATCTACGAAAAGAAGAAAAATTTAGTACAGGCGAAAGCTTATTTCAATTTAGCGATTGGATTAAAAGACCACGAGTACGAAAATAGTATAGAGAATGAAGCTAAGCAGGGCTTGAAAAGGATAGGGGGGTAAGAGGAGCAAAGAACAAGGAATAAGGAATAAGGAGCAAGGAACAAAGAACAAGGAGCAAGGAGCAAGGAGCAAGGAACAAGGAGCAAGGAGCAAGGAACAAGGAGCAAGGAGCAAGGAATAGGCTATATCTTTGTTCCTTGCTCCTTGTTCTTTTATCTAAAATTTATAAACTATCGCATTGATATGCATACCCGCACCAACGGAAGCGAAAACCGCATGGTCGCCTTTTTGGATTTGATAGCCATCAACTTTGTTTTTTAACACTAAATCTATTAAAGTTGGAACGGTAGCTACAGAGCTGTTGCCCAGCCAAGAAATGGTCATTGGAACTAATTTCTCTGGAACGGTATCTTCGCCGTAAAGCTTAAATAGACGTTTCATAATGGCATGGTCCATTTTACCATTAGCTTGGTGAATGAATACCATTTTGATTTGCTTTACATCTACACCCGATTTATCTATGGCTTGTTTTACCAGTTGCGGAACGGTAATTACTGCAAATTCGTACAGCTTACGGCCCTTCATTTTGATGTAAGTGTTGCCGTTGGTTTCAGCTGGGTTATTGCTACCATCCATAGTTAGCATGTCTGCATAACTAGCATGGGTTTGTGCTCTATGCGCCAAAATTCCGGTTCTTTCCTCGCTTTCACTTTCTACAGCTTCCAAGATGGTTGCACCTGCGCCATCGGCAAAAATCATACTGTCACGGTCGTGATGATCAACAATTCTCGACAAGGTTTCTGCACCAATTACCAGTACTTTTTTAGCATCACCAGATTTGATGAGGTAATCTGCCTGTATCATGCCTTGTACCCATCCTGGACAACCGAAAATAATATCGAAAGCCACACAGTCTGGGTTGGCAATGCCTAATTGAAGTTTCACTTTAGCCGCTAAAGCAGGAAGCATATCTATGCGGTTGCTACCATGCTTTACATCTCCAAAGTTATGGCAGAATAAGATGTAATCTAAAGTTTCTTTATCAATGCCTGCATCTTCAATTGCTCTGTGGGCAGCAATAAAACCTATATCGTGATTAAGTTGGTTGTCGTCTATGTAGCGTCTTTCGTTAATTTCGGTGATGTCTGCAAACTTTTGAATGATTTCCTCATTCTCCTTTTCAATTTTTACCCCACCATCAAAAAAAGTATGCTCAAGAAAGTGCTTTCCAGAAATTATATTTTCGGGAATGTAGCTCCCAGTACCGGTAATTACCGATTGAATTTTGTTCATATACAGTTTTGTTTACACCTTATACCAGTTCGGTATTCGGTATAAATGTAATACTGTTTAATGATAGAACAAAATTCTTTTAAGAAAAATCGTCGATTAAGAATACAAAAAGTTCCTTTGGCCCATGTGCGCCAAGCACCAATGTTTTTTCAATATCTGCTGTACGGCTTGGTCCAGTAATATTGCTAATCATAGACGGGATTTGACTGCCATATTTGTTTTTTATCAAAGCAAAGGCATCTTTTAAATCTAAAACCAGTTGACCAGTTCTGGCAATTACAATGTGGTGATGTGGGAATATACTTAATCTTCTGCCAGCTGCATTGTGGTTGCTTACCATCACAGAACCGTTGCGGGCAACTAAGGCTTCACACATGGTGATACCTACTTCTGCCTGTTCAAAATCTTTGTCGGTTTGGTAAAAAGGGAATTCGTAGGTACTTAGCAGTTGTTGTAATTCTGGTTCCCAACAGTAAATTTTACGCCATTTGTACTTGTCTGCCAATTCTAAGATGTTTTCGATGAAATCAACTCCGTTTTCACAGAAAATAAAATTTCCAGAAACGGCACTCAATTGCTCGGCAAATAGAATTTCTAGCTCTTCTTCATTTTGTTGGTACAAAGGGCTTTCCTCTAAGTTAGGATAAGGGTTGTCACGCTTTTCTAATAGCGCTTTCCTTATTTTTTTAAGCATTAATTCTCTTGAGGTAATGTTTTCTTTCATCTACTGCAAAGATAAGTATTGTTGAGACGTTTTGTTCGCTTTTTTGGCCACAGACTTGGGATGAGTGGCTTGAGTTGATTTTTCTAGCCACAGATGCACAGATTAATTGAATAAATATTATTCTTCTTGAAAAACATCTGTGCATCTGTGGCTAAAATTTTTCGCAAAAAAAATCCCGAGATAAACTCGGGATAAATTTTAGTGACTCAGTCCCTTGTTTTCGTTATCGGGAAGGTCTGTATTTTCTACCGCTGGAATAACTGGTTGGATTGTAAGTTCTTCTGCTGGTACATTTTCTGCTAGTAATTCTGTGCTTTCACTGTCTGACTTTCGTTTTCCGAAAATCTCTTCTAAATCTTCTTTGAAAATTACTTCAGAGGTTAAGAGCTTTTCTGCCAATTTACCTAGGTTCTCTTGGTTGTCTCTTAAAATCTGCAAAGCACGAGCATATTGCTCTTCAATAATCTTACTTGCTTCTTCGTCAATAATTCTTGCCGTAGCTTCAGAGTAAGGTTTGGTAAAGCTTTCCTGGCCTCTTGAATCGTAGTAAGAAATGTTACCTAACTTTTCGTTTAAGCCATACATAGACACCATAGCATAAGCCTGCTTGGTTACTTTTTCCAAATCGCTCAATGCACCAGTACTAATTTTATTGAAAGTGATTTTTTCTGCAGCTCTACCGCCCATAGTGGCACACATTTCATCTAAGATTTGCTCTGTGGTGGTAATACTTCTTTCTTCCGGTAAATACCAAGCTGCACCTAGAGATTGTCCACGAGGAACAATAGTTACCTTGATTAAAGGATGTGCGTGTGGCAATAACCAAGAAACAGTAGCATGTCCAGCTTCGTGGAAAGCAATCGCTCTTTTTTCTTCTTTAGTAATGATTTTGTTTTTCTTCTCTAAACCACCAATAATTCTATCTACAGCATCTAAGAAATCTTGTTTCGTAACCGATTCATGACCTTTTCTAGCTGCAATTAATGCTGCTTCGTTACAAAGGTTAGCAATATCTGCTCCAGAGAAACCTGGCGTCTGTTTAGCCAAGAAATTGATGTCGATGTTGTCTTCTAACTTAATTGGCTTTAAGTGTACACCGAATATTTCCTTACGTTCGTTAATGTCAGGCATATCCACATAGATTTGTCTGTCGAAACGGCCTGGTCTTAATAAGGCACTGTCCAATACGTCAGCTCTGTTGGTTGCGGCCATAATGATGATACCACTATCGGTACCGAAACCATCCATCTCTACCAATAATTGATTTAAGGTGTTTTCACGCTCATCGTTTCCACCCATCATATTGCCTTTTCCCCTAGCTCTACCAATGGCATCAATCTCATCAATAAAGATGATGCAAGGCGCTTTGTCTTTTGCTTGCTTGAACAAATCACGTACACGAGAAGCACCAACACCCACAAACATCTCCACAAAATCAGAACCTGATAGGGAGAAGAAAGGAACTTGAGCTTCGCCAGCAACGGCTTTAGCTAATAAAGTTTTACCTGTTCCAGGAGAGCCTACCAATAAAGCTCCCTTAGGTATTTTACCTCCCAAATTAGTGTATTTTTTAGGGTTTTTAAGGAAATCTACAATTTCCATTACCTCTTGTTTTGCTTCTGTTAAGCCTGCAACATCGTTAAACGTGATGTTTACTTGGCTTTCTTTGTCGAATAGCGTTGCTTTAGATTTACCAATATTGAAGATTTGGCCACCACCTCCTCCTCCGCCACCACTCATGCGGCGCATCATGAAAATCCATAAACCAGCAAATAACAATAAAGGCAAAATGATATTTAAAAATACACCTGCCCACGCATTTGATTTAGATACAGTTTCTACCTTAATCTGATTTGCTGGCGGAACATTAGCCTGAGATTCTTTCAATAACCTTTCCAGTTGGTCAGGGGAAGAGGCATTGAAAACCACCATTGGACCTCTATTACTACCAAAGCCTGTTTTGCTTTGGTATTTTTTATACTTAGGGTCGTCTTTCTTACTGTCTTTGATATAAACCTCTGCCTTTACAATGTCATCAGCTTTGTAAGAAACAATCTTCTGCACATCGCCAGGAATTAGCATTTCTTTTTCAAAAGTGCTATAACTGATTTGCTGTGCGTTATCGGAATTGAATAAAAAATTAACTGCTAAAAGACCAATAATAATGGCGGCATACACCCAAAAAATATTAAACTTTGGTGTTTTTTGAGGACGCTTAGGAATGTTAGGCATTCGCTTAGATGGTTTATTCGGCTTATCGGTTGAATTGTTGTTTTGTTCCATGTAAAATGTTTTTTAAGGAGTTATGCACTCTTGTATGTAGTGGCTTCGGCATCGCCCCATAATTCTTCTATACCGTAAAATTCACGTTTTTCAGTTCTAAATATATGAACAACAATTTCCGAATAGTCTAAAATAATCCATTCAGCGTTGTCCTGTCCTTCTTTTTTCCAAGGATTGGTTTGCGTTAATTTATAGATTTCATCTTCTACACTATCAGCGATTGCTTTAACTTGTGTAGAAGAATCTGCATTGCAGATAATAAAATAATCGGAAACTGAACTATTTAGTCCCCTTAAATCCAATCGCACAATATCGTTCCCTTTTTTTTCTTGAATGCCTTGTACGGCTATTTCAGATAGGTATGTAGAAAGGTTGGCATTTTTCTTTTTTACCATTAAAAAAATTAATTTTGGTCTTCAATAAAATAATAAAAATCAACACTTGCAAAATAACACTTTTTCAACATTATTTGTTGGTCAAAATCTTATCAAATTATCAGCGGTTGATTCTACTAATAATTATCTGAAAAAACTAACTTCAAATTCCGAGCCATTGCCAGAAGGTACTGTAATTATGGCAGAGCATCAATTTGCTGGAAGAGGTCAGTTGGATAACGTGTGGCATGCAGCGCCTGGAAAGAATTTAACCTTTAGTTTGTTGTTAAGGCCAAACTTTCTTGCTGTAGAGAAACAATTTGCATTAAATATGTTAGTTTCTGTTGCTCTAAGCAATGTTTTGCTCAAATATTTACCTGTTGGACTAAGTGTGAAATGGCCAAATGATATTTACGTAGGTGATAAGAAAATTGGCGGTGTTTTAATAGAAAATATACTGGTTGGCAGTAAAATCAAACAAAGCATTATTGGCATAGGCTTAAATATAAATCAGTCAGATTTTGCTGATGATTTGAACGATCGCATCACTTCTATATCGCAAATTTTACAACAAGATGTGAATTTAATGGTGCTTTTGAATGAGATTTGCACGCAAATTGAGCAGTTGTACTTAAAGATGAAGGCTGGAACGGGTACAACGTTGCAAGATTTGTACGTTAGTAAACTGTACAGGTTAAATAAACTAGCAAAGTATAGTGCAAAAGGCCAGATTTTTGAAGGTACAATAGAAGGAATCAGCCCAGAAGGATTATTGCGAATTAAACCTTTAGATGGACATATTGTCGAATTTGGCTTTAAAGAGGTGGCTTTTATTCAGCAACAATAGAAATTAATTATAAATTGAATTTGACTAACTTATTAAATAAACAAATGAAAAAAATCACATTAGTATTTGCTATAGTAGTGATGGCAACCATCAGTGCTTTTGCTCAATTAGAAAATCCGGTAACTTGGCAATATGCTGCTAAAAAAACAGGTAAGAATGAAGCTATACTTTACATTAAGGCAAGCATCGACCCTAATTGGCATTTATACTCTCAAAACATCAAGCCAGGTGGTCCAAATAAAACTGAATTTACTTTTTTGCCTTCAAAAGAATATACTTTAGTTGGTAAAACTTTAGAGCCTAAGCCAATTACTAAATATGAAAAAGTATTTAAAATGGATGTAAGCTATTTTGAAAACGAAGTTCTTTTTACTCAAAAAGTAAAACTAAACAAGGCTACCACCGCTGTAAAAGGTAAAGTAGAATTTATGGTTTGCGACGATAAGCAATGTTTACCACCAAGCGAAGTCACATTTAGCATTCCGGTAAAATAACTGAAATAAATGATAGGGAAGGAAGGCATTAGCTTTCCTTCTTTTGTTATAAGAGCTTGGTAGATGAAAAGATTAATACTGTTTGTTCTCCTTATGCAAAGCGGGATGGCTTTTGCTCAGTTGCAGAAACCTGTTACGTGGTCTTATTTGTCTAAGAAAATCAACAAGCAAGAAGCCGAAGTTTATTTGAAGGCAACGATCCAAAATGGTTGGCATATTTATTCGATGCAAGTCAGTGGAGGCCCAATTCCAACAAGTTTCCATTTTAGTCCGTCTAAAGCTTATCGCTTAATTGGTAAAACCATAGCGCCAACACCATTAGCGAAGTATGACAAGGTAATTCAGAAAAAAATTACATTTTTTGAAAAAGAAGTGGTGTTTAAGCAACGCATCAAACTGCTAAAGCCTAAGGTGGTGGTAAGTGGTGTACTCGAATTTATGGTGTGTAGCGATAAGAGTTGTTTACCCGCTGAAGAAGTAGCTTTTAAAATCCCTGTATCTTAAAGGTTAGGCTTTTATGATGTGCAATTGACCTGATAAATTGAAAATTATCACTAATTTCACGCTCCACACAACACACAAATGAAAAAACTAAACTTATTATGGGTGCTTTTAATAGCACTTTTTACCGTATTTTATGCTGATAACGGCTATGCTCAGCAATCTCAAGAAGATACCACGGCAACTGCCGATATGGGCGACATTGAGTTTACCACTATTGGTTCTAAGGAAGATAGTATTGCGAACAGTAAAATTCCAGCATCTAAAGAAGCAGCTGTAGATACTGTTAAAAATGGAACAGCGGTAACTGCTACTGCAACTCCGGCAGAACCAACTTCCCTTTGGGTAACTTTCGGATTAGGTTTGCTGGCAGGTTTAGCCGCATTCTTTTTACCTTGTATTTTTCCGATGGTGCCACTTACCGTTGGTTTTTTTACTAAACGGGCAGAAAGTAAAGCCAAAGGGATTAGAAGTGCCATTATCTATGGTTTATCTATCATCGTTATTTACGTTGGTTTAGGTATCATCATCACTTTAATTTGGGGTGCAAGCGCACTCAACCAGATTTCTACCGATGGCTTCTTCAACGTTTTCATCTTCATTATTCTATTGATATTTGGTATCTCGTTCTTAGGCGCATTTGAAATTATGTTGCCAAGTTCTATCGTAAACAAACTCGATGCAAAGTCAGATTCGAAAGGTTTAGGTGGGATATTCTTCATGGCAGCAACCTTGGCTGTAGTTTCGTTTTCTTGTACTGGACCACTAATTGGAACTTCGTTGGTAGCCATCAATACAGATTTGCTTACGCCAATTGTGGTGATGTTCGGTTTTTCACTTTCGTTAGCTTTAATCTTTACCACATTTGCCATCTTCCCAAGCTTAATGACTGGCTTGCCTAAATCTGGAGGTTGGTTGAACTCGATCAAAGTAGTTTTGGGTTTTTTGGAGTTAGGCTTATCACTGAAATTCCTTTCTACTGCAGATTTGGCTTACCATTGGGGTATTTTAGATAGAGAGATTTTTCTAGCTATTTGGATTGTATTGGCCATTCTTTTAGGGGTTTACTTATTAGGAAAAATCAAATTCTCTCACGATAGTGATTTGCCTTACGTTTCTGTACCAAGGTTTTTTGTAGCAGTTGCAAGTTTTGTTTTTGCAGTTTACTTAATCCCAGGCTTATGGGGAGCACCTTTAAAAGCAGTAAGTGCATTGGTACCGCCTTTGGCTACTCAAGATTTTGTAATAGGAGAGGGTAGCGGAACGGGTACGGCTTCGCATAGTGATAACTCTGGAAAGAAAAAGAAATATGCCGATTTTCTTCATATCCCCCATGGAATAGATGGCTATTTCGATTACGAAGAAGCTCTAGCTTATGCCAAAGAAGTAAAAAAGCCATTATTTTTAGACTTTACCGGTCACGGATGTGTGAACTGTAGAGAAATGGAAGCACGTGTTTGGTCTGATAAACGAGTGTTAAAAAAATTGAAAGAAGATTACATCGTAGTCTCGCTTTATACTGACGATAAGACGGCTTTGCCAGAGGCAGAACAATTTTATTCGCAAATCTTGAAAACTCAAGTGAACACGGTTGGAAAAAAATTCCAACATTTGCAGGCAGAAAGATTTGGTACCATTGCGCAGCCTTACTATGTGCTGCTTGATACCGAAGAAAAAGAACTGGTTTCTCCGCCGATAGGTGTTGAATTTAATATAGATGCATATTTGGGCTATCTTGATAAGGGATTAACTGAATTTGCTAACAAAAAATAAATGAGCAAAATACAAAATATAGGTGTGCTAACTTCTGGGGGCGATTCTCCAGGAATGAATGCCGCAATTAGAGCTGTTGTTAGAGGTAGTTTATACTACAAGTTGAAAGTTACGGGGGTTTTAAGAGGGTATGATGGTTTAATCAATGCTGATTTTATTCCGATGGATGGTAAATCTGTTGCGAATATTATTCAACGTGGTGGAACTATTTTAAAAACTGCCCGTTGCGACGATTTTAGAAGTAAGGAAGGAAGAGCTAAAGCCTATAAAAACTTAGTTGAGAGCAATATAGATGCTTTAGTAGTAATTGGCGGAGACGGAACTTTTACTGGTGCAGACGTATTCTCGCAAGAGTATGATTTTCCCATTATTGGTTTACCGGGAACTATTGACAACGATTTAGAAGGTACCGATTTAACCATTGGTTACGATACTGCGATTAATACGGTAGTAAATGCTGTAGATAAGATTAGAGATACGGCAGAATCTCACGATAGGCTTTTCATTGTAGAGGTGATGGGTCGAGATTCGGGCATGATTGCTTTAAGAAGTGGTATTGGCGTAGGAGCTGAAGCTATTCTTATCCCAGAAGCAAAGACTGGAATTGAAGATTTAATACACCGTGTAGAGCACGGACGTAAAGACAAAGCATCGAAAATTATTGTGGTAGCCGAAGGCGATGAAGCTGGTGGTGCTTACAATGTTGGGGAGGCTTTAAAAGCAAATTTCCCTCACCACGATATTAGGGTTTCGGTGTTGGGACACATCCAACGTGGTGGAAGTCCTTCTTGTGCAGATAGAGTATTGGCAAGTCGTTTAGGTGTTGCCGCTGTAGAAGCTTTGCTAGAAGGAAAGTCGAAAGTAATGGTTGGACAAATCAATAAAGAGATTGTATTTACGCCATTTTCTAAGGCGATTAAACATATCGATGCGACGCAAGTTACACCAGCTTGGTTGAAATTGGCAGAGATTTTATCACTATAAGGAATAATCGTTAGGTATAAAGCCAGTGTTAACCGCACTGGCTTTTTTGTTGTCTGTAAATTTCATACCTTGAAATTGAAAAACATCTATCTATGCTTGTAAAAACTTATGGAAGTGCCGTTTACGGGGTAGACGCTATTACCATTACCATTGAAGTGAACGTTGGGGCTGGCAGCAAATATTATATGGTAGGCTTACCTGATAATGCTGTGAAAGAAAGTCTTCATCGAGTAGAAAGCGCTATCCGTGTTGCTGGATACCACATGCCTCGTCAAAAAATATTGGTCAATTTAGCACCCGCTGATATTAGGAAAGAAGGTTCTGCCTACGATTTGCCTATTGCTATTGGTGTTTTGGCCGCTTCTGGTCAGATAGATGGCACAAAACTGGAAAAGTATGTGATTATGGGCGAGCTATCGCTTGATGGCGGCTTGCAGAGTATTAAAGGTGCTTTACCTATTGCCATACAGGCTAGAAAAGAGGGCTTTGAAGGATTGATTTTGCCGAATGTAAATTCGAGGGAAGCCGCCATTGTAAATGATGTAGATGTTTATGGAATGGAGAGTTTGCTGGATGTCATCCACTTTTTTACTGGAAAGGAACAGCCGCAACCCATTAAAGTAGATACTCGCGAAGAATTCTATAAACAAATTAATAGCTACGAACAGGATTTTTCTGATGTGAAAGGACAGGAGAATATTAAGAGGGCGTTGGAGATTGCAGCAGCTGGTGGTCACAATGTGATTTTAATTGGCCCACCAGGTGCAGGTAAGACCATGCTGGCGAAAAGATTGCCTACTATTTTGCCGCCGTTGAATTTACATGAAGCTTTAGAAAGCACTAAAATCTATTCTGTGGCTGGTCGCTTAACGGCAAGTAATGCCTTAATGACAGAACGACCTTACAGAGACCCTCACCATACCATTTCGGATGTAGCGCTCGTTGGTGGTGGAATGAATCCGCAACCTGGGGAAATTTCTTTAGCCCATAATGGCGTTTTGTTTTTGGATGAACTCCCAGAGTTTAAGCGTACTGTACTGGAAGTGATGCGTCAGCCTTTGGAAGACAGAAAGGTTACCATTTCTAGGGCTCGGTTTTCGGTGGAATATCCAGCGAGTTTTATGCTGGTAGCTTCTATGAATCCCTGTCCATGTGGCTTTTATAACCACCCAGAAAAGGAATGCGTTTGCGGTCCAGGCGTAGTGCAAAAATACCTCAGCAAAATCTCGGGACCATTATTAGATAGAATTGATTTACACGTAGAAGTTACGCCTGTTAATTTCTCGGAATTGTCGTCGTCTCGTCCTGCGGAAAAAAGCAATCTGATTAGAGACAGAGTGATTAAAGCAAGGGAAATACAAGATCAACGCTTTGTGGAAATGGATGGTGTGCATTCGAATGCGCAAATGAGTGCCAATATGGTAAGAAAAATCTGTGAAATTGATGAAGTTGGTAGGGGCTTGATTAAACAGGCAATGGAAAAGTTAGGTTTGTCTGCCCGTGCTTACGATCGTATTTTGAAAGTATCCCGCACCATCGCAGATTTAGCAGGCAGCGATAAAATAGAAATTGAGCATTTGGCAGAGGCCATTCATTATAGAAGTTTGGATAGAGAAAGCTGGGCAGGGTAGTCTTTCGTATATCGAATATGTAATTAGGCGTTTCGTCATTTCGACCTTGTGGAGAATTGCAAATCAGCGAAGCTAAATCTTTTAAGGTGGGTTGGGAATGTTCAAAGATCTCTCCGCTACGGTCGAGATGACGGCAGAATAACTGAACAGTCAAATAATATAAATTAAATGGAAAGAGGCGGTTGTATCTACATTATGACTAATTATCAAAGAAGCACCTTGTATATAGGCGTAACTTCAGATTTAAGAAGTAGGATATGTGAACATCTGACGAAGTTTTATCCCAATTCTTTCACTGCTAAATATGAGCTGACAATTTGTGTCTATTTCGAAATACATCTTACAATAGAAGAAGCAATTGCTAGGGAGAAACAGCTGAAAAAGTGGAACAGAGCGAAAAAAGAGATTTTAATTAATAGGTCTAATAAAGAATGGAAAGATTTAAGTCCAGAAATAATGGAGTGGTAATTTTGATTTCCTAGACGTGTCGTCATTTCGACCTTGTGGAGAAATCTTTGAGGTTGGTTGGGAATGTTCAAATATCTCTCTCCCGAAGATTCGGGACTGCGCTTCAGTTGAGATGACGATTGATTTTATGCTTCATTGCCGTCGGTTTAAACCGACGGCAATGAAACCTATGAGGTCATATATTTTTCGATAATGGCACCAAAATCCTCTACTTCATCATTTTCTTCAATTACTGGCTCATCAGTTTTGTAATCAATACGCACCCATTTTTTGCCATTTAGCTTGGTAATCAATAGATATTCTTCTTCCATCTTGAAAATGGTGAAGGTGTTATCTTCTTCGGGGACTATTTCGTAAACTAAGCCACGAAGTTTAAAGTGAAAAGACTCTTCCATAGATTAATACTCCTCGTCGCTTTGGTCGCTCTCGTCGTTCTCTTCGTCTTCTTCAGGTTCTTCCTTGTAAGCTTCAATTAGCTTTCCTAAAGCATTCACTTCTTCGTCCGATTCAAATACAGGTGTGCCAGTTTCACCGTCAAATTTAATCCATTGCTCTCCATCATCTTTTTGGATTTGCAAATATTCTTTACCGTCTTTGTAAATGGTGTAAGTTTCTTCCCCCTCTGGGAAAACAGCGTAATTGATGTTGTTAAGTTCTAAATCGAAAGGCTGCATAATAAGTTAAAAGTTTAAAGTAAAAAATTGTAGATGTTTAAACATAGCGTTTTGTCAGGCTGAGCTTGTCGAAGCCTTTGCGAAACATTTCGAAAAGCTCAATGTGACACGGACCCTGCTTCTTTGGGTTTACGCCAAAAGGTCTCTAATATCATCTTTACTTAATGATTTAAAGAAGCTTTCTTCCGTAGTAATTAACGAGCTTGCTAGTGATTTCTTGCGACGCTGCAAGGCCAAAATTTTCTCTTCTACGGTGTCTTTTGAAATGAACTTGTAAATGAATACTTTTTTGTCCTGACCAATTCTATGCGTACGGTCAATGGCTTGTTGCTCAATAGCTGGGTTCCACCAAGGGTCTAGGATAAATACATAATCGGCTTGGGTTAAGTTTAAGCCCACACCACCCGCTTTTATGGAGATTAAGAAAACCTTTAAATCTTCATTCTGTTGGAAATCTGCTACGATTTCTCCTCTGTTTCTAGTGCCGCCATCTAAATAAGCATAGCTGATTTGCTCCTTTTCCAGATGCTTTCTAAAGATATCCAAGTGTTTCACGAATTGAGAGAAAATCAAGACTTTGTGCCCACCTTTCAAAACGTTGTCCAGCGTATGCATCACATTTTCGAACTTGCCAGAATCCGAAGTATATTCATTGTCAATCATAACAGGGTGGTTAGCCAACTGGCGTAAAGCGGTTAATCCCTGCAAAATCTGGATTTGTTTTTTGGCGTAAGTGCCATTGTCCATGCTGCTTAACAAATCGTTGCGATAAGCCGATTTCGTTTTTTCGTAATAAGCCGCTTGGTCTTCGCTCATATCGCAATAGAAAATATGTTCCGTTTTAGGAGGTAGCTCCGAGGCAACTTGCTCTTTTGTTCTACGTAAAACAAAAGGTTTGATGATAGCCTGTAGCTTCTTCGCTTTATCTTCGTCCTTGCGTTTTTCGATGGCTTGTACATACTCCTCGTTAAAGAAAGCTTGCGTACCCAATAAGCCTGGATTAAGAAAGGTTAACTGCGTCCATAAGTCACTAACCGAGTTTTCTATTGGCGTACCGCTCAGTACCAATTTGTGCCTCGATTTCAGCATTCTCACCGCCTTGAACGACTTAGAAGAAGGATTTTTGATGTTCTGACTTTCATCGAGAATGATGTAGTTGAAATAAAATCCCTGCAATACATCAGCATCTACGCGGGTTACACCGTAAGTGGTAATCACTACGTCGTACTTGTCAAAAGTAGCGACATCCTTATTCCTGTTGGTACCAGTATGCGAAAGAATTTTTAAGGACGGCGTAAATTTCTTTGCTTCGTTAATCCAGTTGTAAATTAGAGAAGTAGGCATAATAATTAACGAAGTGCTGTGGCTGTTCTGTTGTACATCCTCTTCCTTCATCTTTTGCAGCATGGCTAAGGTTTGGATGGTTTTACCCAAACCCATATCGTCTGCCAAGCAACCTCCAAAGTTATATTCACGTAAAAAACTGAACCAATTGTAGCCCGCTTTTTGGTAATGACGTAAGTCACCTTTGAAATTTACAGGCATCGAAAAATCATCGATTTGCTCAAAATCGTTCAACTTTTGCAATTTGCGATCTAGCGTGACATTGGCAATGCTGTCTTCGGCCAAATCGTTAATTAAACCGATATGGTATTTTTTCAACTTCAATTGCTTGCCCCCATCAGCTAAGCTAAATAGGCTGCTGTATTGCGTAAACCACTTTTCAGGGATAACGGCAATATCGCCATCTGGCAAAACGAATTCCCTTTTTTTATGAAGGATATGCTGTTTCAGTGAAATGAACGGAATAGGATGAATGCCAAAATAAACGATGGCGTTGATATCAAACCAATCATTGTCTTCTTTGATTTCGAAATCAATTTTATTGCTGCCAAGTACAAAACGCTTGGCACTGTTGGCTTGCTCCACTTCAAAACCATGCTCCTTTAAAACATCAATATGCTCATTTACCCAACTAATGATGGCATAAGAAGCATCGTGGTTTTCGTTTAAAATAGGTAGTTCTAAATGATGGAAAAGCGCACTCACTTTTTTTAAGCCTAAGCCTGTTAAGAAGTTGAATTGCTGTTTCTCCCAATCAATATTTCTTTTGATGCGATGGAAGGTATAGTTTACCGTTGCATTAGCAGTGCTAGGTTCATCGTCGATTATACTTTCTGCAAGAGCAGTATTAGCATTTTCCTTAACGCTCTCTTTAGTTAAGCGAACCGTAACCTTATGCTCGTTACCCATGGCAAACGAGTATTCACCATATTTGAAATAAAGCTGTATTTGCGAAATGCCGCCCTCCACGTAAATCACCTTGATGGCTGCCTTGGGTTCATGCTTTTCGGTTTTAATGTCGAAACCTTCTGCATAAACATGGTATTTCTCTATTAGCGGAGCTACAAACTTCTCGAAGTAAGTTTCTTCCGTCGCTTTTGGGATGGTAATGTATCTTTTGTTAAGGAAAGGCGTTAGTTTTTTACCTTCAAAATCTTGTTCGAAGAAATACATCACGTCGTTTAATAACAACCAAGCAGGCTGATTGCAAATAACTTGGGCATCTTTAAACATAAAATCAATACGCAAGCCCTGATATTTGATGGTCGGAAAATATCGAGTTTCCATTTCGTTTCTACGGAAGTGAAATAAAATCGTAGAAGCTTCGGTAGCCAGTTCCAGTTTCCTCTCGGCGGGCCAGCCGTCTTTATCCATTAAATATAAACCGCCTTTAGTTTTAAGGATTTCCAATACCTCCACCAGCTTTTTCTCCATCTTTGGTCTTACAGAATCGTAAAATTTCTGGTCGTAAAACTTGCTGAAAAACTCAAAAGGCCTAATTGCTTTTTTATAGTATTTTTTGATGATGAAATCTTGCTCGGTCTCATCCAAAATCTTGATGAGCTTAAAATCTAAATCGGTAAGGTGTTTGGCAAACTCTTGTGCCGTGTGTGTGAATAGTCTTTGGTAGGTTAACGAGAAATCGCCTTGCGGATTGAGCTGAACAATATGCGGCTCAATTAAATAGCCCAGATAATCGTGTTTGCACAATGAATACACAATCTGACATGGAGCTGAACTATTTACTCGTAACATTGATTAAAGGCTAAAACAATTAAAAGGTAAGGTGATTAAAATCTTTAAACTTACGGCAAATACTTGTTTTTTCAAAAAAAGCGTCAAACTATATTTAGCTTAATTCAGCGTATCAATAATTTTTGGAAAAGCAATGTTCCTACTACTATTTAGGTAAAGTCCCGCCATTCATTCCAAGTCCGCACTCATTACATTCGCTTGCGGGCTTTCCATTGCTGTCGGGTTTAATTAACAACCTTTGTGCAGATAAACTTTGTCAATCTTACTCGACATATCGCATATGAAGATTGACAAAGTTGAAAAAATGCCTTTGCGTTCTTTGCGCAAACTTCTAAAACCTTTGCTGTAATTCTTTTTAACGCGAAGAAAATAAAGGTGACGCGAAGAAGGCAAAGATGAGTTTTGGACGCATTGCAGGTGTTACAGCCATTAATATTGGCGTTCATTTTCTAAAAATTGAAAACCTAAGGTTAAGCTTCTTAAAAAAACGATGCCCGTTGGTCGAAAAATTACAGGCGTTGGTCTAGGGTTACATGCTCGTGGTATAAAACGGAGAAAAGCCGTGCAACGTTTTTATTTTCTCGCAGTCTTATATTCGAAAACATCCTGATAAAGGTTGACAATTAACAGAAAATCAAAAAGATAAAAATATTAAGATTATGAAAACTTCTATTAAAAATTTATTCGCAGTAGCATTAGGTTTAGTAACCATTTCTACTTCAGCATTTGCAAACGAGAGCATTAAAGACAATGTTAAAGCAAACACAAAAAACGCTTCAGCTGTAAAAAATGTAACCGTTTTAAACGAGGTGAAAAACATCAACAAAATTGTAGTATCGGGCAATGTTGAAGTGTTTGTAGTACAGGCGCCAACAGAAAGTGTAAAGGTGTACGATAGCTATTATTCAAAAAATGCTTTAGTACAGCAAAAAGATGGTGTGTTGCGCATCAGTTCTTTCGAAAAGGAGCCTTTAGCGGTAACGGTATACGTTCGTAACATTTCGTCTATCGAAGCAAGCGATAATGCAATGGTGAAAACTTACGGAAAAGTTAACTTTTTAAGCTTAGATGTGTTGTTGAAAGACAAAGCAACTGCTGATATCAATGCAAATACAGTGAATCTTTACACTTCAGTAAAAGACCAAGCAAGTTTGAAGTTGAGCGGTTCTACGGAAGAGCATTACGCTTTGATGGGTACATCAGCAAAAATGACTACCGGTAACTTTATCGCAAGTACTTCTGATGTGAAATCTATAGCTCCTAAATACATTGCACAAGCAAAGGCTGCAACTTTAGAAACGTTGCCTACAAGCGATGACCTTTTGGCAAAATAAAATCCGCTCCCTTTTACAGGGCTCTACATAAATATAAAAGGCAGTTCAATTGGTTGAGCTGCCTTTTTGTTTCTAGAAAAGTTGTTAATTTGCAGCTACCTACAAAATATGAAAAACATTAATGACTATGAACAGCTGTTTCAGGTGTTCTCCAAAATGGGCGAACTGCCTGTTTCGTTAAAAGAAGCTATTGTATCCAATAGCAAAGTTGTAAACTTTAAGAAAAACGAAAGGCTTTTAAGCGAAGGCGAAAAAAGTGACAGTATTTATTTTATTATCAGTGGTGCTGTTCGGGTTTCCTATTTGAATAAGGAGGGGATTGAAACGAATACATGGTTTTTGTTTGAAAATGAGTTGGTTATTTCGGTTTTTAGTTTTTTCACATTACAGCCTAGTTTTGAATATATCGAAACATTGGAAGATAGTACTTTCATAGTGCTAAAAAAAGATAAGCTTGACTGGCTTTATGAGCACTTTGTAGAATTTAACATCATAGGAAGACGGCTTACTGAGTTATACTATATCCGCAACGAAGCACAAGCAAATTCGCTGCGAATGTTTTCTGCAAAAGAACGTTATGAGCAGTTAATCCAACACCAGCCTAAGCTTTTAAATCGAATTTCTTTGAGCCATATCTCTTCCTATTTAGGAATAAGTAGAGAGACCTTAAGCCGTATAAGAAAAAAATAGCTACATTTTTCATTTTGTGACATTTGTCAAAAGCTGGGAGTAAATGATGTGATAGTTTTGGAGTGTAATTTTAAGAATTTATGAAAAAACGCTTTTGGAAAATCACCATCTTAATTTCAACTATTTTCATTTCCATTCCATTATTTCATCTTTTAAAAACGAAATGGAAAGAAGACGATGCTAGAATTGTAATACCAAAAGGTTATACAGATGATGCCAGTCGCTTGAATTTAACCAAAGTAGACACGATAATCAGTGTTCCGAATGGTAAAAAGGAAATTGAAATTCAGCTCAGGAATATTTTAAAATATGGAAAGGAAAATAAGCTGAAAATCTCCATTGCAGGTGCGCAACACAGTATGGGTGGACATACTATTTACCCAAATGGTATTGTATTAAATATGCTTCCGTACAAGCAAATGCAGCTAGATACTATAAATAATATATTAACCATTGGTTCGGGTGCCTTATGGGATGACGCTTTAACCTATTTAGATCAATATGGGAAATCTATAGCGGTAATGCAATCGTTCAGCTCGTTTTCGGTTGGTGGTTCTATAAGCGTAAACGGACATGGCTGGCAAAAAGCTTCGCCGCCTATTTCTTCAAGTGTTATTTCATTTACTTTGATGAAGGCAAATGGAGAAATCGTCAATTGTAGCAGAGAAGAGAATCCAGAACTCTTTCATTTGGTTGTTGGCGGTTATGGCTTGTTCGGAATTATTTTAGAGGTTAAACTGAAAGTGGTAGACAATGTAGCGTTGCAATATAAATACATCAAATTAAGTCCGGAAAATTATATCAGTCATTATAAAAAGTACGTGTCTGAAAATCCAAAAGTAAACATGGTTTATGGCAGGTTGCGTATCTCTGATAAGCATTTTTTAGAAGAAGCAACTTTAAATTTTTTCGAGAAAATTGAAGCTGAGCCCAAGCCGTTGCATGGGCAAAAAAATGTGGAAACGCAACGTTTGGTTTTTAGGGGAAGTGTGGATAGCGAATATGGAAAAAGGCTACGCTGGGATTTAGAAACAGGAGCGAACAAAGTCCTTAAGAATAGCGAATACACAAGAAATGAAGTGTTGAGCAGTGATGCTTCCCTGATTGAAAATAAAGATCATTCTGCTACAGATTTGCTTCAAGAATATTTCATCCCAGAAAGAAATTTCAATCGATATATTGAAGAAATAAAGCCAATATTAAAGCATTCTGAAATTGACTTGTTGAATATCACTATTCGAGGAGTTCATCAAGATAAGGATAGCTACTTGAGTTATGCTAGGGAAGATGTGTTTGGGTTTGTATTCTTGTTTAATCAAAAGAAAACAGTACAAGGAGAAAAGGAAATGAAAAATCTAACCAATGAACTTGTAGACGTAGCGCTAAATAATGGAGGAACTTTTTACTTGCCTTACAGGTTACACATTAACCGTGACAAAATGAGAAAGGCATATCCGCAAGCAGACAACTTCTTTAAATTGAAACTTAAGTATGACCCTGAGGAGTTATTTAGCAATAAATTTTATCAGCACTATAAATTATAGAGAAAGACTTACGAAGTTTTTAAAAACCTCGTAAGTCTTTAATTACAAATCAAACTTAATGCCTTGCGCCAATGGCAAAGTATTCGAATAATTAATCGTATTGGTTTGTCGGCGCATGTAAGCTTTCCAAGCATCGGAACCACTTTCTCTACCGCCACCAGTTTCTTTTTCGCCTCCAAAAGCACCGCCAATTTCTGCACCGGATGTACCTATGTTTACATTAGCAATACCACAATCAGAACCTTGCGCAGAAAGGAATTGCTCTGCTTCACGCAAATTTAACGTCATAATTGCAGAAGACAAACCTTGAGGAACGCCATTTTGTAAAGCAATGGCTTCTTCTAAATCGTTATACTTAATTAAGTAAAGAATTGGCGCAAAAGTCTCGTGCTGTACAATTTCGTAATGATTTTCAACTTCGGCAATGCAAGGTTTTACATAGCAACCAGAGTTGTATTCATCACCTGCTAACACACCACCTTCTACCACAAATCTGCCACCTTCTGCTTTACATTTTTCGATAGAAGCCAAATAAGCATTCACCGCATCTTTGTCAATCAGTGGACCCACATGGTTGTTTTGATCTAACGGATTTCCGATGCGTAATTGCCCGTAAGCCTTTACCAATTTGGCTTTAAAGGTTTCATAAACGCTTTCGTGGATGATTAATCTGCGTGTGCTGGTACAACGTTGTCCGGCAGTGCCTACAGCGCCAAAAACTGCTCCTATTAAAGACATTTCTAAATCCGCATCTTTTGAGATGATGATGGCATTGTTACCACCTAATTCTAAAATAGATTTTCCTAAACGATTAGCCACCTGCATCGCCACAGCTTTGCCCATTCGGGTAGAGCCCGTTGCCGAAACCAAAGGCACACGAGTATCGGCGCTTAGTAATTTTCCAATTTCGGCATCGCCTATGATTAAGTTAGAAACTCCTTCTGGAATATCGTTTGCCGCAAAAACATCTTCCGCTATACGCTGACAAGCAATGGCTGTAATTGGAGTTTTTTCTGATGGTTTCCAAACGCAAACATTACCGCACACCCAAGCCAAAGCTGCATTCCAGCTCCAAACTGCCACAGGGAAATTGAATGCGGAAATAATGCCCACAACACCTAGTGGATGCCATTGCTCATACATACGATGGTTTGGTCTTTCGCTGTGCATGGTTAAACCATACAACTGACGCGATAAACCTACCGCAAAATCGCAGATATCAATCATTTCCTGCACTTCGCCCAAACCTTCTTGCAAGCTTTTGCCCATTTCGTAAGAAACTAAAGTGCCTAGGGCGTGTTTTTGTTTCCTCAAAGCATCACCAAACTGACGTACAATTTCGCCACGTTTAGGTGCAGGAACTTTGTTCCAATATTTATAAGCTTCTTGAGCAGTGCTGATGACATGGTCATATTCTTCCAAAGATGCTGCGAAAACTGAAGATATTTTTTCTCCATCAACTGGCGACATGCTATGGATGTGCTCGCCATTTGCTGCATGGCTCCATTTGCTTCCGGTGCTATATGAAGGGTTATATCCGGCAATGCCTAATTGTGCTAAAATTGAACTGATATCTGGTTGCATAATTCTATTTTTTAACGGATGTCTACAAATCAACAAAAAATAAGAGAGAAAAGGAGTGTTTTCTAATGTTTTTTGCCACAGATGCACAGATTTTCATTTTAAGCTTTTAGTCAAAATCATCTGTGTATCTGTGGCTAATCTTAATTGCAATTTTCTTTTCTCCTTGTGTCTATTAAGTAAACGGTCTTCCATCCGTTTTCTGTCTTTACCAGTTGAAAAGAATTCACTCCGCAGTGGCTAAACCTTTTCCCAATGTAGAACTTGTAATCCGTCCACACGCTGGCTAAATTGTCATCTATCAAAATCTTGGTAAACGTAATTCTTTCGTCGTAAATTTCTGGGTGGGGCTTAGCAATGCTTGCAATGAAGGCATTCACATCCGAGCTTCTTACCACCGTACGACCTTCTTTAGTGTTGGCGATGGTTTGTAAGATAGCCCCTTGGTTAAATGCGTTCCTAACCAAAGTGCTATCAGATTTTCGCATGCCATCAAATAATTGATTAATAGTTTTTTTAATGGAACTTTCTTCTGTGTTCTGGGCATAAAGTATAGTAATTGAGAAGCAAACCAATAACGTTAATGAAATTTTTAGCTTATTCATGACTTTGATGTTACGTTTTTCAAACTAAATATATCGAAATTTGTATTTAATGAAGAAAGGCCCCTGCCAAGCGGTCGCTAATGCAATCACACGCTAACTCTCCTAATTCTTTTATTTATAAACATTTGAGTAGCATATTGTGTGTATGTTGATAATTTTTTGGTGACCTTGTTTAATAATTAACGTAAACTTATAGTGTATTACCAAGCAATAGGGCCTGTTCTTTTAAATATTCAAAAACATGGAAGAAGAATTTGAATTTGATTTTAATGAAGATGCGCAACACTCTGTAGAACGTTATGAAGAGATGATCCGTAATGAGGATCAGTACTTTTTTGATGCGCAGGCTTTTGAATATATCATAGATAATTATATAGAAAAGAACGATCCAGCAAAGGCATTGGAGGTAATTGATTTTGCCCTTAACCAACATCCTTATGCTGCTGTTTTCTTAATTAAGCAAGCTCAACTGTTGTTGTTTACCAATGAGGTTGACAGGGCATTTGCTGCGCTGGAAAAGGCGGAAATGTTAGAGGCTTCGGAAGCAGATATTTATATTCTGAGAGGTAATATCTATCAGAACATGGACCGCCATGCAGAAGCGTTGGAGAATTACGAAAAGGCGCTGACCTTGGCAGAAACCACCGATGAAATACTTTTGCAAATAGCATATGTGTATCAGAATATGCACGATTATGAAAATGCAATTGTTTACATCAAGCGTAGCTTAGAACAAAATATGGAAAACAAAGACGGCCTTTATGAGCTTGCTTTTTGTTACGATATTTTAGATAAGCAGGAAGAAAGTATACAGTTTTACCAAGAATACATTGATAGCGACCCTTATTCTTATGCTGCGTGGTATAATTTGGCAAATTCTTTCCATAAGCTAGAGCTTTACGAAAAATCAATAGATGCCTATGATTACGCCATCCTGATTAAGGAGAATTTTTCTTCTGCTTATTTTAACAAAGGAAATGCATTGGTACAGTTAGATAAGTACGAAGAAGCCATTGAAGTTTACAAACAAACTTTTGAGTACGAACCACCTAATGCAGATACGTATTGTGCCATTGGCGAATGCTACGAGAAGTTAGAGCAAATGGGCGAAGCTAGGTCTTATTACAAGAAATCTGTAAAAATGGACCCGAAGATGGCCGATGCTTGGTTTGGGATTGGTGTTACTTTAAACTCTGAAGAACGTTATTTTGAGTCGTTGCATTTTTATAAAAAAGCTTTAGACCTTGATAATGAAAACGCAGATTTCTGGTTCGCAATGGCTGATGCCTATTATAAACTGGGACAGATTGACGAATCGATTGAAGCTTACTACAAAGTGCTGGAGTTTAATCCGGTAGATGTGGAGGCTTGGTTAGATTTTTCGACTGTTTTGTACGAGCAAGGTCGTTTGGTAGAAGCTTCAGAAACCATGCTTGATGCAATTAAGAACAATCCAGATGCTGCGGAACTCTATTACCGAATGGTAGCTTATATGTTTGCCTTGGGTAAATTACAGGAAGGAGTAGAATACCTGCAAACTGCTTTGCAAATAGATTCAGACAAGCATTACATCTTATTCGAATATTTGCCACAACTGCAAAATAATAGCACTATTGTAGCAATAATTAGCAATTACATTAAATAACCTAAACTTAACCTTAGTGGGTGCTTTAAAAAAAGGCAGAGTTTTTTAACTTTGCAGCCAATATAAACTGTTTTGGACGAGCTGATAATTAATAGATAGAACTATCAATTTATTCAAAAAAGGTCCATCTTTTGATGGAGGCACAATAACGAAATAGATGAATTATACTTTACACAACATTCCTGAACGTACAGAAAAGCCACGCCAAAAGGGATTAACCATGGTAATGGACAAAGGCTTAAGTTTAAGGCAGGTTGAAGATTTCTTAGAAGTTTCCGGTACGCATACAGATATTGTGAAACTAGGCTGGGCTACCTCGTATGTAACGCCAAATTTAAAAGAGAAATTAGCTTTGTACCGTAGTGCTGGTATTCCAGTTTATTTTGGAGGTACTTTGTTCGAAGCATTTGCGATCAGAAATCAGTTTGAAGATTACCAAAGAGTATTAGATGAATTTGGAATGGAATATGCCGAAGTTTCTGATGGCTCGATGGATATTGTTCACGAAGAAAAGTGCGAGTATATTGCTAAATTGGCTAAACAAGTAACCGTAATCTCTGAAGTTGGTTCTAAGGACGCAACTAAGATTTTTGCACCATATAAGTGGATTCAATTAATGAAGGCCGAAATTGAAGCTGGTTCTTGGAAGGTTATTGCCGAAGCTAGAGAAGGTGGAAACGTAGGTATTTATCGTGGTACGGGAGAGGTAAGAGAAGGATTAGTGGATGAGATTTTGACTCAAATACCCGACGAGCGTATCATTTGGGAAGCTCCACAAAAAGAACAACAAGTATGGTTCATCAAGTTAATTGGTACTAACGTAAACTTGGGCAATATTGCCCCTGCAGAAGTAATACCTTTAGAAACTATTCGTCTTGGTTTGCGTGGCGATACTTTTGACTATTTTTTGAACAAATAATAACCGATATTTTAACAATCCATGCTAATTAGTGTGGATTGTTGTGCTTTTACGATATGAGAACTTTTGGCTTAATTGGCTACCCTCTTTCTGCGTCTTTTTCTAAGCAATTTTTTGCTGATAAATTCAAGGCAGAAGGTATTGAAGATTGCAAATATGAACTTCACCCTATTCCTCAGGCTAAAGAATTACTAGATTTAATTGAGGCCGACCCATTGCTATGTGGCATTAATGTAACTATTCCACATAAGGTGAGTGTGTTGCCTTTTTTAACCGAACTAGATGATGCTTCTGAGAAAATTGGAGCGGTAAATTGTATCGCCATAGACCAATCGGGGGAAAAACCGTATCTGAAAGGGTACAATACAGACGTTTACGGTTTCGAAGAATCATTGAAACCTTTGTTGAAACCTCATCATACCAAAGCGTTGATTTTTGGAGATGGTGGCGCTGCAAAAGCGGTAAAATATGTATTCAATCAGTTAGGTATCCCATTTATTTCTGTAGTTAGAAATGCACAGCCAGACGCGGTTTTATATTCTAGTGTTACTAAAGAAGTATTGGACGAATACACCATTTTGGTAAATACTACTCCATTGGGGATGTTTCCAAATGTAGATTCGTTTCCGCCAATTCCTTACCAACATTTAAGCGAAAAGCATTTAGCTTATGATTTGGTTTATAATCCAGAAGAAACAGCTTTTTTAACTAGGGTAAAAGAACAAGGTGGAACCATTAAAAACGGTTTGGAAATGCTACATTTACAAGCAGAGCGTTCTTGGGATATTTGGAACGAACAAATTTGATAATTAGCAGATGCGATGATTTGATAATGTAATTGACTAGTATTTCAAGCGTTATCACGTTATCAAATTCTCACATCACCACATCATTATGAGTTTATCAATTCGATTTTTTTTGCTGATATTGTTTGCAGCTGTATTAACCGCATGCAATAATGAAAAGGTATCAACGCCTAAGCCGAAGGGATATTTTCGTATCAATTTTCCAGAAAAAAAGTATCAGGTTTTTAACGAGGGCTGCGCTTATAGTTTTAGCTATCCAACTTATGCGAAACTTACCGATGATACAGATAAAAATGCTGCACCTTGCTGGAAGAATTTAGACTTCACGCAGTTTAATGGAACTTTGCACATCACTTATTACGATATTTTTTCTCCTAAAACCTATAATGAGATGACGGAGAATGCTCGTACTTTGGCAATGAAACATACCATTAAGGCAGATGCTATCGACCAACGTATGATCAACTATCCCGATAAAAAAGTGTATGGCGTTTATTATAGCATCGCTGGAAATACGGCCTCTTCAGTTCAGTTTTTCTTAACCGATAGTGCCAACCATTACCTACGTGGAGCACTGTATTTTAATGAACGCCCTCAATATGATTCTATTCAGCCAGTGGTTAAGTTTATCAAACAGGATATTGATAAGCTGATAGAAACGTTTCAGTGGAAGAAATAGGCCCTCTCTGCCTTCGGCATCTCTCCCCAAAGGGGCGAGAAAGCAAGAAGCAAAAAGCGTAACTCGTAAATCTAAAATCGTAATTCAAAATGATTAATCTACAAAAATTCACTTTTAATCCTTACCAAGAAAATACCTACGTTTTGTTCGATGAAACTGCAGAATGCGTAATTATTGACCCAGGAATGTACGAGGGAAGAGAGCAGAACGAATTGGTAAATTTCATTACAGAAAAAGGGCTGCAGCCAGTACTGTTACTGAATACACATTGCCACATCGACCATGTATTGGGCAATAAGTTTGTGTTTGATCAATGGGGGTTGAAGCCTCAATTTCATAAAGGCGAGCTGCCATTGTTGCATCGAGTAGTGAGTTATGCCCCACAAATGGGTTTCCAATATGAAGTTTCACCAGAGCCAGAAGTGTTTTTGGAAGAAACTGGTACCGTATCATTTGGTAACAGCGAGTTGGAGTTGGTATTTGCACCTGGTCATTCTCCGGCGCACTTGTGTTTTTATGCAAAGGCAGAGAATTTCTTAATCGGAGGTGATGTTTTGTTTTTCCGTAGCATTGGCCGTACAGATTTGCCAGGTGGCAACCATCAGCAATTAATAGAAAGCATCAAAACTAATGTTTTTGTATTGCCAGATGACTGCGAAGTTTTTCCTGGGCATGGCCCAAGTACTACCATTGGTTATGAGAAAGTAAATAACCCATTTTTGGTGGGCTAAGCATACACCTTTTCCCTATCTTTACAACATGAACACCGCCTTTTACATAGCTCGTAGGTATCTCTTCGCTAAGAAGTCTACCAATGCTATCAACATCATATCAGCAATTTCGATGTTGGGTGTAATGGTAGGTAGTGCCGCATTAATTATCATCCTTTCCGTTTTTAATGGGTTTGAGGATATGGTGCTGAAAATTTTTAATAGCATTACACCACAAATTGTTATTGCTCCTGCACAAGGCAAAACTTTCGATCCAAATACGGTTTATTTTAACCAATTAAAGAAGAGCGAAAAGGTATATTCTCTTACCGAAGTTTTGGCAGAAAATGCATTGGTAAGATACGGTTCTAAACAAACACCTGCGGTAGTAAAAGGAGTAAGCAGCGATTTCTTGAAGAACAAGAACTTGGATACCATTATGGTAGACGGTACTTTTGTTTTGGAAAATAGAATCGGTCAACCGCAGGCTGTAGTTGGGTCAGCTTTGCAGGCATTTTTAGATACTAATCCCGCCGATCCTTTTGAACAATTGCAGATTTATTCTCCAAAGAAAGGAGCCACAGGCAACGCTGTTAATCCGATGGATGATTTTACCATGCTGAGTATATCTCCTGCCGGAATATTCGAAATACAGCAAGATTTTGATAACCTCCTCATTGTGCCGCTAAGTTTTGCAAGAGAATTACTGGGCGAGGCTAAAAATTTATCTGCTATCGAAATTAATGTACAGCCAGACGTAGATGCCGAAGCTTTTAAAAAACAGGTGTCCGAAGATTTGGGCAGTAACTATGTAGTAAAAAACAGAATTGAACAAAATCAGGCCTTGTACAATGTATTAGGTTCAGAAAAATGGATGGTCTACATTATCCTTACTTTTATTTTGATTATTGCAATTTTTAATATCATCGGTTCGTTAACCATGTTAGTCATCGATAAGCAAAAAGATATATCGGTGCTGAGCAGTTTGGGAGCAGGAAAGCGATTAATTAGAAGAATTTTTTTAGCCGAAGGGATGATGATAACACTTACAGGTTGTATCTTTGGCATAGTAATCGGATTGATTTTTTGCCTGCTTCAACAACATTTTGGGTGGGTAAAAATGGGCGACGCAAATTTCATGCTCTCTAATGCTTACCCAATCGCTCTAAAGTGGAAAGATTTTGTGTTGGTATTTGTTACTGTTAGCTTTTTTTCTTTTATAGCTGCAGGTTTGGCATCAAATTTAAGTGTTAAAAAGATAGATCGTATTAATCAAGATCTTTAGCCTATGTGTAGTCGTAATAAATTAGTTTGTGGAGTGTTGTTAGCGGTAAGTTTCTTGTGGGCTTGTAATAATAATAATAAGGACGCTGGACAGGAAAAAGATAAATCTATTACCTTAAAAGGACTGTATAGCTTCGGACCAGAAGTGAAATCTTTTACCGACTGTGATGAAGGCCGCGAGTATTGGGTGGCAGACAGTGCTAAAAATCTAGAATTACAGTATGCAAATTTAGGTTTCGAAAAGCCTTATACACCAGTCTATATTGAGGTAGAAGCACATTTGGTAAAGTCTGATACTTCTACCGTAACAGGTGGCTACGATTCTACAATGGTAGTAACCAAAGTGCTTAAAGTACTTAAAGATATTCCAGAAGGGCCTTGTAATCAGTAGGTAGTTTACAGTTGCCAGTTTTTGTAAATTCACAATTTTTCGAAAATCAGTAATACTGGTACTATTAAAAATCAGCCCCGTTTTACGTTATAATATTTTTTGGGTGCTCTTTCCGTCATTTCGAATGCAGAGAGAAATCTCAGAGTTAAATGCTTTTATGTAACAGATTTCTAACTGCGTTCGAAATGACGCGGCAAAAAATTATTTCCACTTCAGCCAGGTTTATTTAACGCAGGTTTTAAAATTCAATTGAAGTTTGCGCTGCAGGGGCTATTGCGGTTAATCTCTATTCGTTGCTCCTTGTTCTTCAATCCAAAACGTACAAACTTTTTCCAATTGCTGGAATTACCTCATTTTTGGTAGCAATGTCAAACAAAGTATCGATTGCTTTTCTTCCTTCTATGCCTAGATCTACAGAATATTGATTGACATACAATTCAATGTGTTTATACATCACTTCTTCCTCCATAGCCTGTGCATGCTCACGTATAAACTCAATTCCAGACTTTGGATTGGCAAAAGCAAATTCTACTGATTTTTTCACTAAACGATTTACTTTTTCCTGAATTTCGACAGGTAGTTTTCTATTCACTACAATTCCACCCAGTGGAATGGCACAACCTGAAAAATCTTCCCAATAAGCACCCAAGTCTATCACTTTGTGTAAGCCTTTAGCTTGGTAGGTAAATCTATTTTCGTGGATGATTAAACCTAAGTCAATCTCATCATTTAGTAGGGCGTCTTCGATATCGGAGAAAACCATTTGTTGCTTGTCCGTTAAGTTTGGGTAAGCTACGCCCAACAAAAAGTTAGCGGTGGTGTATTTGCCAGGAATTCCGGTTTTCAGTTTCCAATCTCCAGTTTTCAGTTGACTTTCTATTCGCTCTGCATTTTCTTTTTTGCAGATTAATAATGGGCCGACACCAAAACCTAATGCACTGCCTGCATTTAACAAAGCGTATTGCTCTGCAACATATGCAAAAGCATGAAAACTCAATTTGGTAATATCTAATTCGCCTCGCAAAGCCTTTTGATTAAGTGTTTCCACGTCATCAAAAAATACCTTAAAGGTTAAACCTTCTGTATCTATTTTTCCATGAATAAGGGCGTCGAAAATAAAAGTGTCGTTAGGGCAGGGCGAAAAACCAAGTGTCAATTCCATGCGGTAAATTTATAGCTAGAGATTTAAATTACCGTCATTTAGAGTTCAAAGTTTAAGCAGAAACTTTTATAGGCGGTTTTTCGTTGGTGATATCCCGAGTTACTTTGGTGAAACCTACAATCTCTTTACGCTCGTTATGTACCGCAGTAATCACTACACGTGCCATAAATTCTGTATTGTCTTTTCTAGTTCTGTATCCTTCGTCTCTGGCCACGCCAAATTTCCTAGCTGTTTCCAGCATTTGTTGGGGCAGGCGTTCCATTTGTTGTTGGTTATTGTAGAAAATGCTAAAGTTCCTTCCAACAATTTCACTTGTTTTATAACCTTTAATTTTTTCTGCACCCTTGTTCCAGTTTTCTACGTTTCCTTGGATATCGAGTAGTAATATGGCGTAGTCTTCAATCTCGCCCACCATGTTGTTGTATCGAAAAAGTTTAATATCTGTAGTGCCTGTAGCCTCATGAACAACAGATCTGATTTTTGTGTCCAAGATTTTAGCCACATCTGTGATCATTTTCAACCATGTTTTGTCCATTACTACAGCATCTATTTCCGCTAGGTTTAGAAGCCCTAATACTGAAGAAAATGGTTGCCTTATTTCGTGTGATTGAAGCTGTGCAATAGCCCGAAGAGACTGGTTTTTTTCCTCTAATTCTTGTAAACGCTTATTTAGCTCCTTTTCAACCATCCTCGACTCAATAACATACATGATTTGCTGAGCTAATGACTTTAATATTCTAAGCTGGATATGGTCGAGATGGTTGGCTTTAACATCAATTAAACATAATGTACCTATCTTAATCCCATCATTGGTAGTAAGTGCTACCCCTGCATAAAACCGTATTTTTGTGTTTTCGGGGATTTCCAACGTAAAAGCCCTACTAAGATTGGTAGTGTCTTCTATGATTACTGGTTCGTCCGTAGTGATAGCAGCCCTACAAAATGTTAGTTCTGCATCATTTAATTTTAATTCTATTTCTGATGAAGAATTGAGCCAACTGCTACCATCTTCTGATAGCGAAATAATTGAAATGGGTTTGTTGCAGGTATCTTTAGCTAATTTAAGGATGTGCTTTAATTCCTCGACAATAGCATCGTTATGACGTAAAAAATCTCGAATCTTCTGCAGTTGTGCTGTAATTTCTGCTGCCTTATCTATTGTCTCTTCCAAGATTTATCGTAATTGAATGTACACTAATCCTAATTTAGATAGAGTTCATTCCTAATCGCTAAAAATATGCCATTTGTTTGTTTGCTAAGTAACAAAGGGGATAGGTAGCAGCGACAATTCGACTTTCAAAAAGATAAATGCGTTTGGGTTTTAAAACCTGTGGTTGTGTAAAAAGTTGGTTAACCAGTCGTTTAAACTAGACATTGCTAAACCGATTTGCCAGTTCTCTCGATTGCGAGGTTCTACATAATTAGAGATGGCACGTATTTGTAGGACGGTAATATTTAATTCCTTAGCGGCATATAAAACCGCAGCTCCTTCCATGCTTTCTGTTTGAGGTTGGTATAATTGGGTAACGTTTTCTATGCTTTGGGCATTTCCATGCACTTTGTTTACGGTAATACCCTTTACTATTTTTATGCCTAAATTGTCTGTTATGCCCGCAAACGAAGAGAAAGTATTCTCGCCAAAGCCCATTTTTGGTAGCGAGATGAAGTTTTCGTGGTCTTCGGCACCAAGTTCGGCTAAGGTGTCTTGAGTGATGTTAACAAGTTCTCCGAGTTCAATAGTGCTGTCGAAACTACCAGCGATACCTACGTTGAGTACTAAATTGTATTTGCTGCTAAGCTTCTGCCCAAGTGCAAATGCGGTAGCTACCATGCCTACACCAGTAATCAGTACATCGAATTTTTCTGTTTCGATAAAATTATTCGGTGTAAGGTTGAAATGCGCTAAAGTTGCTGCTATTTCTGCTTCGGTGGCTGCCACTACTAGGATTTTCATTGTGCTAATTAACGATAATTTTTTGGTTGTTTTGTTGTTTGGAAGCTTAGTTTTTTGGTGTTTGGCAATGTTTTTTGTGTGCTAAGTTGGTTTTTAACTTTGTCAATCTTAATTTGTGTCATTCATAGAAGATTGACAAAGTTTTTGTAGTGCCTTTTGCTTGCAAACCCCAATTGAAGTGAAATACTTTTTGTACGTCATTTCGACGAGGTACGAGGAGAAATCTAGCATGTGCCATATAAATGCTGGATTTCTCACATGCGTTCGAAATGACGATAAACGGTTCACAAAAAGATTGCAACGAAAAGCAGGGCTAACGTTACTATGGAAACTGATAATTGCTTTTCTAAAAAGAATAGTATTCTCAATTTTTTTGTTTCTGTATATCTTCGCCTATCAAACCTTTGCCTCTCGACTTTATACTGTATATTTGCATTTTATTTTGAAAAAATGATTTATATCACACGTAGAGAAAGCTTCAACGCTGCACATAAGCTGGCTAGACCAGATTGGACAGAAGATGAAAATACGGCGGTTTTTGGCAAATGCGCTAACCCGAATTGGCACGGCCATAACTACCAGTTGTATGTAACGGTTAAAGGAGAGGTTAATCCTGAAACGGGTTTTTTGGTAGATTTGAAGTGGTTGAAACAGGTAATTAACACCCATGTGATTGATAAGGTAGACCACAGAAATTTGAACCTTGATGTTGATTTTATGAAAGGTAAATTGGCATCGACTGAGAATTTGGCAATTGCCGTGTGGGATATTTTGAAACCGCATGTTAACGAAAGCGGTGCAGAATTGCACTGCATTAAAATTTACGAAACTGATAACAACTATGTCGAGTATTTCGGCTAATAGCATCTAAATATGGCACACAACCACGATCACGATGATGAGGAATTATTGGGCTATCAGAAGATAGAACGATATGATGATGATAAAATTAATTCTGTAGCGGTTCATTATAAAGATATCTTAGAGCGTTTGGGTGAAAACCCAGAGCGTGAAGGTTTGTTGAAAACACCTGAGCGTGTGGCTAAAGCTTTGCAATATTTAACGCATGGTTATGATATAAAACCTGAGGAAATTTTGCGTTCGGCAATGTTTAAGGAAGATTACAGCCAAATGGTGGTAGTAAAGGATATCGAAGTGTTTTCGATGTGCGAGCACCACATGTTGCCTTTCTTCGGCAAGGCGCATATTGCTTATATTCCTAACGGACACATTGTAGGTTTAAGCAAAATCCCTCGTGTGGTTGATGCGTTTGCCCGCAGATTACAGGTGCAAGAACGTTTAACCAACGAAATTAGAGACTGTATTCAGGATACTTTAAACCCAGCTGGAGTTGCAGTAGTAATGGAATGTAAGCACTTGTGTATGGCAATGCGTGGGGTTCAGAAACAAAATTCTGTAACTACTACATCGGCGTTTACTGGCGGATTTTTGAATAATGACAAAACCCGTGCTGAGTTTTTAAGGTTGATTACAGCGAATTTGCATTAATCATTGTTTTAAACCGCAAAGACACAAAGAACACAAAGCTATAATAGATAACTGTGTTAGAATGGTGTTGTGTAAGAAGTAGGAACAAATAATATAAATGTAATACGTGAGTTTAACTATTGGGATGAAGTCTCAAATCTCAATACTCACATCTCAAATCTAAAAAAAATGAAAGCATATATTTTTCCGGGGCAAGGTGCCCAGTTTGTAGGCATGGGCAAGGACTTGTACGAAAATAGTCCGCTGGCTAAAGAACTTTTTGAAAAAGCGAATGAAATTATCGGTTTCCGTATTAGCGACATTATGTTTAGCGGAACCGACGAAGAACTAAAACAAACTAACGTAACACAACCTGCAATTTTCTTGCACTCGGTAATTTTAGCCAAAGTTTTAGGCGAAGATTTTAAACCAGAAATGGTTGCTGGTCACTCATTAGGTGAATTTTCTGCATTAGTTGCGGCAAACGCTTTATCTTTTGAAGATGGTTTGAAATTAGTGATTGCTCGTGCTAATGCCATGCAAAAAGCTTGTGAAGTACAACCATCAACCATGGCAGCTATTTTAGGCTTGGCTGATGAAGTTGTAGAGCAAATTTGCGCTGGAATTGACGAGGTGGTAGTACCTGCAAATTACAATTGCCCGGGGCAGTTGGTAATTTCTGGTAGTATTGAAGGTATTGACAAAGCTTGTGAGCAATTAACTTCAGCAGGAGCAAAAAGAGCTCTGAAATTAAATGTAGGTGGTGCTTTCCATTCGCCATTGATGGAGCCAGCAAAAGTAGAATTACAAGCAGCAATTGAGGCTACTAATATTAATGCGCCAGTTTGCCCGATTTACCAAAATGTAAATGCACAGCCAACTGCTGATCCAGCGGTAATTAAAGAAAACTTAATTGCACAGTTAACTGGAGCTGTGAAATGGACGCAAACAGCAACAAATATGATTGCTGATGGTGGCAACGATTTTGTGGAAGTTGGCCCAGGTAATGTATTACAGGGCTTGGTGAAAAAAGTGAGTAGAGAAGTACAAACTAGCAGCGCAAGCATCGTTTAGTTTTTTCAATATTTATTGGGGCTGTTTAAAGGTAAATCAACCATCGGCAGAAAAAGTTTCAAAGATGTATAACATCATCGCTTTTTCTGTGTTTATACGTTGGAAATAAAGATTTTGCTTTTTACACAGCCCCATTTCTGTATATTTATATTTTAAAGCCAGCTCAGTTTGAATACAGGACTAAAAATTAGGTTATTGATGTTGTTGCTAGGGATATGTTGTTTTATCACAGCAATTTCCTTACGCAATTCAATTACTAAAAAAGACCTGTTGTTGCACGAAGCCAACGAGCTGCAAGAAAATCTGTTAGCAAGGGAAAGAATTATCTATGATTACCTTACATTCCCATCAAAGCTAGAAGACCTTAAGAAGTTTAGTGTAGACGAAAACTTAGCGAATAATTTTACTTCTGCGTATAGACCCGCAGGAATCAATGTACTGGTCTATAGAAATAATCAGTTAGAGTATTGGAGTACTTACAAAGCTGTTCCCAAAAATGTAGATAGGTTAAAGGACGGAACTTCATTTGTGTTGCTCTCAAACGGTTATTACGAGCTAGTTAAAAAGACCTTAGGCGAATATATGTTCGTTTTTATTGTGACGGTTAAAACCCAGTATGCAATAGAAAATCAATATTTAAAAAATGAAATTTGGCCTGGCCTTTTTAATAATAATACGCTAGAGATAGCCTCTTTTACAGACAAAGAAACTACCGAGATCTTTAGCTTGAGCAAGGATTATCTTTTTACCGTAAAGCTAAGTAACAACTATACCGATAATATTTTTACTTCTGCCGAGCTATGGCTGTGGTTGGTAGGAACTTTATTTGTGAGTTTATTTGTAAACTCTTGTGGTTTATGGTTGGCCAAACATGGCAAGGTATTGCTCGGAACGCTCCTCGTTGCGGTTTATTTTATAGCCTTTAGAATACTAGACCTTAAATATTTTTGGTTTAACCATCAGTTTGATTTAAAGATATTTGACCCTACAATATACGCAGAAAGCGATTTCCTTCCTTCATTGGGAGATTTGCTTTTGAATGTGTTGGCCTTTACTTGGATATGGATTTTCGTATATGCACATAGAAAAATGTATGTGTTGCCTAACTGGATTGCGAAGATAAAAGTAGTGAACTACATCTTGTTCGCTTTAATTGCATTATTGTTGTCGTGGGTAGGTTTCTTGACCGAAAATCTGTTTTTTGGTTTAGTTTACTATTCTAAAATCGAGTTTAATATTAGTAATATCATCAATTTGGGATGGGTAAGTTGGTTAAGTATATTCATTTTATGCTTGGTCTGGCTAAATATCTACCTGATGATTAATGCCATCGTTGTGCTGATGAAGCAGTTTGCGGTTGGTGCTAGAGAAAAGCTATTCGTTTTCCTACTTATCGTATTAGGTTTTACCATTTATAAAATAGCTACAGATTATACCGTATTTTATCTAGTTTATGCACTGCTAATTTTCATGGTTGCCTACAACAATCATATGCAAAATAGTAGGTTTTCTATTTCAGTAATGGCGGTTGTCTTCCTTTGCATGGCTACCATTACTTCTATTAAATACATTAGGTTTGAAGATGTAAAAGAGAGAAATACCCGAGCTGGGATAGCAGATAAGCTAATGTATCAAGATGATCCCAAAGTGATGAATGCCATTGAGCTTTTGGAACATGGTTTAACGTTAGACTCTCAGGTAGTTAGTTACTTTAAACAGCCGCTGCTGATACAAACCACAAACTTTCATAATTACATCTCTAAAAATTATTTGGATGGCTATTTGTCGCGTTTTGAATACAAAATGTTCGAATATAATAGTAGCGACCAATCTTTGAAAAGTGCCGAAAGCTTACCTATTAGCAAGTATAAGAACTTGGTGAAATATGGTGCGGTAAAAGCGCAGCAGGCAAATTATTTTTATCGCGTTAACGATACTTTCGGCTTCCAAAACTACTTTGGTATCATACCTGTATTTGATGGCGGGAACTTGCTAGGTACAATGGTGGTTGAGCTAACCTCAAGGCCATATGATTATAACACACTCTTCCCTGATTTATTAATAGATGGTAAGTTGAAAAGCGATGAAGATTTAAGTAAGTATTCATTGGCTTTTTATAAAGAAAATCAGTTGTTCAGTCAGTCTGGTAGTTACGTTTACCCAATGGTAAATACTTATTTTAAAGGTGAACGCGACAGGATTGAGTTTATGAACGAGTATACTGCTGATTATTCATACAGTCATGCGGTATACAAACCTGCGAATAATCGCTTGGTTGTAATCAGTTTAGAAAAGGTAGATTTTACCGTTAGATTGGCTACGCTTTCATTCTTCTTCCTTATTTTTATCATATTTGGAATTTTTGCATATATCATTGTTTGGCTGGTCATCAATATCAGCGATAGCCGTGGAGGCATATTCAATATCAACAGATATTTGATGATTAATGCCAACAAAATCCTTTATAAAACTCGTATTCAGTTTTCTATTGTACTTTCTGTAGTGGCTACTTTGGTAATTGTTGGATGGACGACTTTTTTCAACATCAAAAGCCAATATTTAGAGCAACAAACTGAACAGGTAAGAGAAAAGGTTAGAAAGGTACAATTGGCTTACGAAAAACAAATTGCCTTGGCCGGAACCATCAGCAACAATAGTGAAGCTCAATTTGAATTTAATCAGTTTGCTGACGTCAATGGAATCTATCTTAACTTGTATGATATCAACGGTAATCTGTATTTAACTACTTTGCCTAGAATATATGATTTGGGTATTATTGGACGTAAAATGGGACCAACGGCTTACATGCAATTGGCAGTGCAACAAAAATCAGAGTTCATTAATCCTTCAGAAAAAATAGGAACATTTAGTTATGCTGCGGCTTATGCGCCGGTAAGAAACGCTGATAATCAAACTATCGCCTATATCAGCATTCCTTATTATTCAAATGAGGAAGATTACCAAGCTCGAATTGGTCTGTTCATCAATACTTTAATTAATATATATGCACTCGTTTTTGTGTTGATTGGCGTGTTGGCTGTTTTCTTGGCAAATCAGATCACTAGTCCGCTAACCTTCATTCAGGAAAATATCCGTAGAACGAAATTGGGGCAGGCAAACCAGCCACTTGTTTGGCACCGACAGGATGAAATTGGTGTGCTTATTAAGGAATATAACAAGATGATTGCAGAGCTAGAAATTAGTGCCAATAAGCTGGCTCGCAGTGAAAGGGAAAGTGCATGGCGTGAGATGGCTAAGCAAGTAGCGCATGAAATTAAAAATCCGCTGACACCTTTAAAGTTGGGGGTGCAATTGTTGGAGAAATCTTGGAGGGAGAAGGACCCAAATTTTGAGAAGAAGTTTGCTAGTTTTAATAAGTCTTTTGTTGAGCAGATTGATAGTTTAGCTACCATTGCTTCAGAGTTTTCAAACTTTGCCAAAATGCCTGATACCAAATTGGAACACATTGCGTTGGTGCCAATTATTGAGCAGGCTAAAGAAGTTTTCAGTTCTATGGACCATGTCGAAATCCACATCTTAAATAGAAGTAATGTAGAGCTTTTAGTGCTAGGAGATAAGGATCAGCTGTTACGTTCGTTTAATAACTTGTTGAAGAATGCAATAGAAGCCGCCGATGGCAAGGAGAAATGTGTCATCAAAATACATATTGCCAATGATGAAAAACAAGCCTTTGTAGAGGTGGAAGACAATGGAAAAGGAATTGACCCAAGTTTGCACAGTAGCATTTTTAGGGCTAATTTTACCACCAAGTCTTCTGGCACAGGTTTGGGCTTGGCGTTTGTAAAGCAAGCTATAGAAAACGCTGGCGGAAAAGTTGAATTTACATCAGTATTAAACAATGGAACCATCTTCTATCTTAGCTTTCCTTTGGTGTAATGGTGCTTAGGGTTTGCCTCATATCGCTTTTAGTGATTTTGGTAAACACTGGATTAAGAGCACAGCTGAATACCAACCAACGCATTAAAAAAATTACAGCCACCAACAAAATTATCGCTTTGGATAGTTTGAGTATGGTGCCGCAATCGGTTAAAGTTCATTACAATGCCAACGTTCAGGTAGATACTTCTCTTTATCAGATAGATTATGCCAAAGCTACTTTTTTATGGAAAGGGGCAGAGGGTATTGAGCTTACCTTGAACTATAAAATATTTCCAATTTTATTTTCTAAAAGCTATTATCATAAAGATGTGAAGCTGATTGAGCAGTTGCCGATAGATAATAGCAGTTTCTATAGTTATAAGCCGCAAGCAGTAGAAAATACGCTCTTTTCGATGAAAGGCTTAAACAAGAGTGGAAGTATTTCGCGAGGGATTATGTTCGGTAATAACCAAAATCTTTCGGTAAACTCTAATATGGTATTGCAAATGTCGGGTAAAATTGGAAATGACATCGAGATTTTAGCTGCTATTTCCGATGACAACCTACCTATACAGCCTGAAGGAAATACCCAACAACTGAACGAATTTGACCGAGTGTTTGTGCAAATCAAAAAAGATAGCACAGTACTTACCGCTGGAGACTACGAGTTGAAACGTCCGAATAGTTATTTCATGAATTTTTATAAACGCACCCAAGGTGCCATGATTAGCCATGATTTTAAAACGGAGAAAGGCATTAGGTACAGTACTACCGTCGCAGCAGCGGTGGCTAAAGGTCGCTCAGCCCGAAATCAGATTATTGGTCAGGAAGGAAATCAGGGGCCTTATCGTTTAACGGGCAATAATGGTGAAACCTATATCGTGGTGATTGCTGGTACAGAACGTGTTTTTATTGATGGCGTGGCTTTAGTACGAGGTCAGGATAACGATTATATTATCGATTACAATACCGCCGAAATTACCTTTACTGCCAAGCAACTCATCAATTTAAATTCTCGTATCTCCGTAGAATTCGAATATTCTGATAAAAATTATTCCCGCTCGCTAACCTATTTAAGTCAGCAGATAGAAACAGATCAATTGGCTTTTCGATTGAACTATTATAACGAAAAGGATAACAGAAACCAACCTTTTTTGCAAACGCTGAATGATGAGCAAAAGCAGTTCATGGCTACCTTAGGTCGTGATATTTCGCAGGCTTATTACCCTAACGTTACCGAAGTTCCTTTTAATGAGAATGAGATCCTGTATGAACGATTAACTTCTGTAGGAGGCATTGAATATTATCGATACGCTACTGAACCGACGTTAGCTAAATATCGAGTTGGCTTTTCGTACATCGGCGAAGGACGAGGAAATTATCGTATCAATAGCCAATCGGCAGCTAATGGTAAGGTTTACGAATTTGTAGAGCCTGTAAGTGGAGTGATGCAGGGAAGTTACGAGCCCATCACTTTGTTGGTTACGCCTAAACAACAACAACTAATTACAGTGGCTGCTGATTTTAAGCCGAAGAAGCAAAGTCTTTTCAGTACCGAATTTGCCATTAGCAACAATAATGTCAACCTGTTTGCCGATAAAAGTGCAGCTAACACTTCTGGCTATGGATTAAAATTAGAAGCCTTACATCCCATTTTATTAAATGATAAAGGTTTGAAGTTAAACACCTCTGCCAATTACGAATATGTAAGCAGAACTTTCAAACCGATAGAACGCTATAGAACGGTGGAGTTTAACCGTGATTTTAACCTAGACGCCATTACTACAGAAGCAACCGAACATCTTTTTTCGGCAGGCTTACAATTGTTTAAAAAGGAAAACCAAAATATAGGCTATACACTTAATACGTTTACTAGAGAAGGACAATATCAAGGTTATCTGCATAGGGTTAATGGTTTGTACAAAGCAGGTAAATATGGTTTTAAATACGATGGAAGTTTGCTTAATTCTGATGCCACAGCAAATGATGGAACTTTCTTTAAGCATTACTTAGATGCTAATCGAGAGGTGTTTAATCTCGTGGCCGGATTTGTATTTGAACAGCAGCAAAATACCACTGCCCATAAACAAACCGATGCCCTGACAGGAAATAGTTTCTCCTATAGCATTTACAAATTATATCTGCAGAGCAAAGCTAGCCAAAGCAATCGCTATAAAATTGACTACAGCTTTCGTCAAGACCAATTACCTCGTGGAACTGAATTGTTGAACAGTTCGCACTCGCAAAGTGTAAACGTAGGTGTAGATTTAACCAAGAATGTAAATTCAATCTTGAGGTTAACAGCGGGTTACCGTAAAACGGGATATGAAAATGGATTTGCTTCCGTAAACAATGATGAAAGCTTAGTAGGTAGATTAGATTATAACCTCAATGCGATGAAAGGCTTTATCAACACTTCCATTTACTACGAGGTGGGCAATGGGCAAGAGCCTAGAAGAGAAATTACCTATTTAGAAGTTTTGCCCGGACAAGGAATTTACGCTTGGAATGATTATAATGGAAATGGTATCAAGGAACTAAACGAATTTGAGATTTCTCGTTTCCCAGACCAAGCCAAATATATCCGTATTTTTACCGCTGGAACAGAATATGTTCGTACTAATTTCACCGGCGTAAATCAGAGTATTCGTATTACGCCAAGTGCCATTTTAAAAGGCGGCAAAGGCTTTCAAAAATTTGTAAGCAGATTTACCAACCAACTTTCCTATAAAATAGATAGAAAGATTTTAGCAAGTGATGGCTTCGAGGTTTACAATCCTTTTCATACGGGTATAGACGCTGCAAATCTCATTTCTTTAAGTTCTTTTTTAAGGAATACACTTTTCTTTAATCGCAGTAATCCGAAGTTTGGTGTAGATTTTAATTATTTAGCGGATGGAGGTAAAAGCTTTTTGAGCAATGGATTTGATAGCCGTAAACGCAACGAAAGAGGACTGAGGATAAGAACCTCTCCTGTGAGAAGTACCAATATCAATTTCACGGTTAATCAAGGAAATAAGAATTACAATTCGGAGCTTTTTGCGCAGCGTAATTACCAAATCAATTACTTTGAGCTTTTACCAGAATTTAATTACCAGTTCAGCACCGATTTAAGATTGACATTTGCTGGCGTTTATGGAAGTCAGCGTAATGCTAGCGAGTTTGGTGGAGAGAAGAACCAGAATGTTACTTTTACTACGGAGACTCGCTATAATGTGCTTAAAAAAGGCGTGTTGACTGGTAAAGTGAGCTATATCAATAATCAATTTACAGGAGAAAGCAACAGTACCATTGGTTACGAAATGCTATCGGGTTTACAGATTGGAAATAATTATACTTGGGGTTTGGGCTTGCAGCGCACGATCGGTAATGGTATACAGTTAAACATTAGTTATGAAGGTCGTAAATCTCCACAAGTTAATGTAGTGCATACAGGTAATATGCAGGTAAGGGCTTATTTTTAGAAATCTTTCCGTCATTTCGACGATAGGAGAAATCTTTGAAGAGGACAAGGTATCTTTGTTTAGATAGAAATTACAAAGTTCAAAGATTTCTCCGCTCGCTATACTGCGGTCGAAATGACGATAAAAATTTACTTCCCCTCCTTATTATAACTCATCATCCAGTTAATTCCGAATTTATCGGTTAGCATGCCGAAATAATCTCCCCAAAAAGTGTCCATTAGTGGCATGGTAATTTGTCCATCTGTACTCAAAAAATTAAAAATTCGGTCGGCTTCTTCTCTGCTGTGTGCAGAAATAGAAACTGCAAAATTGTTTCCTTGCTTAAAAGTTGGAGCCCAGTCGCCGCCTACATCACTGCCCATTAAAACAGAACTTCCAATAGGTAATGATACGTGCATCACTTTGTTTTTATCGGTTTCTGGTACTTTATAGTCTTCGCTTGAAGGCATTTCTCCAAAACGACCGATGTAGGTAAATTCGCCGCCAAATACTGATTTGTAAAAATTGAATGCCTCTTCGCAGTTTCCATTGAAGTTTAAGTAGGTGTTGGTTGTTGTCATAAGATTCTAAAATTTGGTTACCTAAACTTATACAATTAAATCAGTAAAAATGTTAGCGAAGCTTTAAATTTCGATTAAACAAATTAGCGTCGTATCTATAATACTGCTATGATGAGTTTGATAAATAACTTCTATTATTTAGTTGGTAAACCTAAATTTGTATAGTCCCAAGCTCTATCGGCAGAAACTTGCCACTCACTATCTACAGCTGTAGTGCCTTTAGCCTTGTTCCAATCTGTTGTGGGGTTATTTACTGTAGCTTTTCTGAAGAAAGTCCTATTTCGGGTATCAGTTTCGCCAGCGATGGTCCACACGAAGTTGTTACGTGCGCTGCTAGAACCAGTACTGGTTACCCTAGCCACTTGCGGACTGCCAAATACGTCAATAATTTTGTAGTTGGCCGTTCCCAAAACAATAGTTCCGGCAGCATCTTTTTTAAGTAAGGCGATAGCACTGTTGCCGCTTAATTGCAGAGGATTGCTTGCATTTGTAGATGTTCCCCAAGTTATGTCTCTTTTTATCACTGTGGCATCTGCAGATTGAGCGGCAATTACATAGCATTTGCTTTTATCTAATTTTGATGTCAACACTAAAAAATTGCCTGCAGGAAATGTCCAATCTGTCAATGTAGCAGCATCTGTTGTTGCGAAATAGCCTATGGCATAATTGCTTAAATCAATACTTTCATTTGTGCCATTATAAATCTCTACGTAGTGAGGTCTAGTTCCGTTTGCATTAGCATCCGTATTTATCGCCGTTGATATTTCGGAAATCAACAAATCTGAATTTCCTGCTGGCGATGGAGGAGCTATAGGTGTAAATTCTATTTCCGAAGAGCAACCAAATGCAGTTGCAATACTTAAAAGTAGGACTGGAATATATCTTTTCATGTCTTGTATTTTTATGTTAGTAAACGATTTTCAATTCCTTACAAAAGAATTTGAACCGCAAAATTGTTAATCCATTTTTTGGTTTTGGCTACTGGCGAGTTGATTTCGATATAATTGGTATTGATACCAATGCGTAAAGCGTTATTCTTTAGAAATTTGTTTACACCGAACGTAGCCCATTTCTGATCTACTATCTTAGATCCAGTAACACCAAACTCGGGTTTAATAATAGCATATCGCCCATCAACAGCCCAGCCCGATTTAAATACATAAGAAGATTGTAGATTGTAGGCGCTTCCTAAATTATAGTAAGTGCTGGCTACTTCGGGAGTGAATTGGCTGGTAGCAGCTGCATTAGTGAACAAATCTTTGCCATTTACCGTGCTAACCACGTATTCTCCAACTAGCGCAAATCCATTGCTTTTGAAGGCAAAATCTGCAACTAATTTTCTATAGTCTGCAAGTGTTGCTACACCGCTATTGTCGAAAATACCTGTAATTAATCCTGTTTCGCTACCTATTGGACTACTTGCTTTTTGATTGTAACTTGCTGCCACACCAACTACTAATTTTGGCTTGGCTTCTCTATAAAGGTCATGTCCGATGAAAGCGTTGTTTTTAGTGAAATCACCAAGAGGCATAATATCTAATCTACCACCGTACTTAAATCCCTGCTTACTAGGTTGCGATGTAAAGAAATTTTGCCCTTCTCCAGTAGTTACCGATAAAGAAGGATAAATCCTCATTTGATGAATGTTAAAATTGGTTTCTACGAATAAACCGCCCTCACGTGTTGCACCAACAAAATTGTGCATCAAGCCCCCATACAAAATGCCGTCGCTTGATTTTCCTGCCAAGCTCTGCGCCATAGTTTGGGCATAACGTTCATCGGCCATGGCTAAACGATTATTGGTTTGGGTTTGCTTTTGTCCTAATACCAGTTTTACCCTTTTGTGCACATCAAAACCAATCCAGCCTTCTAGTATAGGCGATGTTCCGGTAAAATCGGTTACAAAACCAGCAGAAACCTTATGTCTGGCGTTGGTTGCGGTTAAAGCTATTCTCGCTAAGTTGATACTCATGCGAGTGTTGTTGGTTTTCTTAGATAGAGAATCTATTCTACCAAATTGAGCACCCGACTGTAAGGTGCTAAGCAAGTTAATTACCGTGCCTTCGCCTTTCCCGAGCCTTATGAAAGTGCCTTCGCCATTCACATACACAAACGTAGAATCGTTTTGTGCAAGCTGTGCTTTTGCGTTGTTACCGATGAACAACAAGCTAAAGCAAAAGAAGAATAATATTTTTTTCATCTGATTTTAGTTTTTAATGATTGGAAGCTTTAAGGTTTAGCAATCTGCCACCCATAACTTCATTTCAGTATATTTTATAGTTGAATGGTAAATTGTATCTGACTGTAATAAGTGCCATTTTGTGTGCTAGTTTTTAAACTTTGCCTCAACTGGCTATAACCTAATTCAAATTGTATTTTTAAGGCATGGGCCGATAGGTATTTGGTGGTTACAAAGGTGTAAGCCTTATCGTTGTCGGCGAAAGTTGCGGTAACATTGTCTTCTTTTAATGCCGAGAACCTACCGCCAAAAGCCCAGTTAGATTGGAGCAAATAACCTGCTTGTACATTAAATCCTCTACCTAAATTTAAGCGAGATAGTACCGTGTTTTTAATTTGATCGGCGGTTTGTGTAGAAGAATAAGGATTAAAAGTTCCATTTAGCCTAAATTCACCAGCAATGTTGTCTGGTACTTGTGCTTTAGTAATTACAAAACCACCCATAGAGTAAAAACCGTTGTATTTAAAGAGATAGTCTGCTGCGAGTTTGCTGTACTTAGGTAGTAAGATGTTTTGTTCGGCATCGCCATATAACCAACGGCCACCATTAGTGCCTTTGGCCGAAGTTGCACCGTCATTATAACTATAAGCTACCCCAACTACTAATTTTGGTTTTTCTTCACGGTAGAGGTCGTCCATATAGAACTCTCCACCACGAGAAAATTTGTCAAAAGGCAAATAGTCTAATCGAGCACCATATTTAAAGCCCCCAAAGTTTTTTTGTAGGGCGCTACGGCTATCTCCGGTAGTAATGGATAAGTAAGGTTTTAGTAAATGAGAACCACCAAGTCGGTAATTCCCTTTATATCTAATTCCGAAATCGAAAATAGCATCAAAAGCATCAGAAATTAAACTCCTGTCTATAAACCCCAAGCTTTCGCCCTCTATCCTTGTTTCCCTACCATCTACGTAATCAGCTCTTAAACCAAAGTTGAATACGTGGGTTCGGCTTGGTCGATATTCTATGTTCGCTTCTTGTAGTGTAGGGTTAAAGGTTCTAACTCCGGTGGTGGTACTGGTGTGGTTAGCGGCAAAGTTGATCCTTGCATTTAAGCTAATTTTGTTATCGAAGAGATTTGAAAATACATTTAATCTAGCTCTATTGATCGCAAACATTGCATTTGGATCAGATAAGTTCTTGTTGATTGAATTCACAGCATACAGCGTCTGCAATGAGGGGCTGAGATTAAAATTTCCCTTTCCAGAAATGAAAGTGATTCCGTCGCCCAACAAATATCCTTTCTTTAATCTCAAAAGGTGTGTATTGCCTGGGCTTTCGGTAAGGGTATAGGTAGAATCTCGGGTGTATAAATCGTCGCTTTGCGCATAGGCAAAATGACCTAAACTTATACCCAAAAAAGTACCTAGCAAGGTTAATAATTTTGGTTGATTTATCATTTGGTTTATTGTTGGATGTCCATAAAGAAATTAGCAAAAGCAAATTTTCCTATATTACCGTTTTCGTGACCCACATTCGGTACATAAATCTCAGTCCAATTCAAAGGCAATTTCATTTCTTCTGCTTTTGCCTTAACGGTTTTAAAATAGTTTTTGCCTCGGTCAAATCTTGTTTTACCTTGTGCTTCGGCATCATCGGTTACGTTATAAGATTTTTCGTCTGTAGAGGTGTCGTTCATACCCAATATCACGAAAGTTTTGGTCGCAAAGAACTTAGCGAGTTGCGGTTGGTCTATAGGCGCATTTTTTATCCCGTAAGGAAATTCGGTTTCCGTATTTGGTAATGTATACCAACCTGCATTGGCAAATGCTGCCTTTATGATTCGAGTTTGCTTTACAAACATCATGAAACGATGTACAAACTGTGCGCCCCCAGAGTGCCCGTACAGGTAGTAGCCCTTGCTGTTGCTTTTAGTTTGTGCAACTACGTGATCGAACAAGGGCTCAATTAACGAGAAACTCCACTTTTCTGGAGATAGGAATGTCTTTTTGTTCTTTTCGTAAACGTTGCCTAAGTTATATTTTTCCGCTCCACGATAATCCTCTTGATCAAACTCCGGAGCGATGATTTTACAGCCAAATACAGTAGCAGCATTAACCAAGTCGTCTAGGTAGGCAGAAGCATCTCGATTGGCACCATGCAACATCACTACCACTGGCATATCTGACGCATTGGCTTTAGGGCTAAAGTAAAACACTTTTATTGGGCTTCTTAATTTGCCATTATTATCAAAATAAAACATTTGCTTGCCCACCGTGCTGCTGTTGATTTGTGCAAATAATGAGGTGATACCAGAGAAAGTTAATAGGGTTAGGAACAAAATGTATTTCATTATATTCGGTTTTATGGTAATTAAAATAATAGTTAGCTGCTAATTTAATTAAGCTGCTCCAGTTTTCTCTACCAGTTGTTTATATTGTGCGATGTCAATTTCCTTTTCGCTTTTTGAAATTACAACAGTCGCTACGGTATTGCCAATAACGTTAATGATAGCTCTTCCTTCGCTCATGAACCTATCTACACCGACCAATAATGCCATGCCTTCTAGCGGAATAATATTTAAAATGGTTAGTGTTGAGGTGAGCACTAAAAAGCCACTACCAGTTACACCAGCGGCACCTTTACTGGTGAGCAGTAAAATGCCTATTACGGTAAGTTCTTGACCTAAAGTTAGGTTTACGCCAAATACTTGCGCTAGGAAAATAATGGCCAAGCTTAAATAGATACTGGTTCCGTCGAGGTTAAAACTGTAGCCAGAAGGGATAATTAAACCCACTACGTTACGACTACATCCTGCTTTTTCCAGTTTCTCCATGATGTTCGGTAATACTGCTTCACTACTGCTAGAACCCAAAACAATCAAAAGCTCGGCTTTAATGTAACCTAGAAGTTTCCACAAGCTAAAGCCATTGAATTTTAAGATGAGGTAAAGCACAACAAAAATGAACAAAAAGCCGGTTACATAAAAAGTGATCAGCAATTTACCTAATACAGCAAGTGTAGCAAAACCAAACTTCCCAATAGTATAAGCCATACCCCCAAAGGCACCTATAGGCGAGACTTTAATGACCATGTGCAATATGTTGAACAAGATTTTGTTGATCTTTTCTAAACCAACAATAACAGAAGTTCCTTTCTCACCCATTTTTGCTAAGGCAATGGCAAATAAGATCCCGAAGAAGAGAATTTGTATAATATCGCCTTTAGCAAAAGCTGCAATGGCATTGTCTGGTACAATATGTTTGATAAATTCTGTCCAATCAATACCTTGGGAAGAAGCAGCTGCTTTTGCTGCGGGTTGGGCTTGTACAGCTGCGCTATTTACGCCGCTTCCTGGTTTCACCCAATTACCAACTGCCAAGCCAATGATAATGGCACCAGTAGTTACTATTTCAAAATAAATTAAGCCTTTTATTCCTACACGCCCAACTTTTTTCAAGTCGCCAGCTCCAGCAATGCCCAGCACAATACTAATGAATATTACTGGTGCAATAATCATTTTGATCGCATTGATAAACATGTCTGCCAACAGCTTGGCGGTGGTAGAAAAGCCTGGGAAAAAGTGACCGACAATTACGCCTAGTACAATGGCAATAAGCACCTGTACATACAAGATTTTAAGATACTTCAAGATAAGTATAGTTTAAGTAAGTTAATATTTGGTTAACCTAGCCGCGGTTGTTGCATCGCTTTTAAGGAATGCTACGGTAGAGCAGGGCTTATCCTAAAGTTAGGACGATATTTGTTGTTAAAAGGCAAGAGCTGTCTTTTAGAAAGTTTATTTTTTATTTCTGAAATACATTTGAATTTTTCCGAAATAATTGTATCTTTTTGATAGTTAATGCTTTGATTCATTTTTTAGTGAGCTTTAAAAGCTTGAAAATGTAACAGTATGCATTAGCAGTATTATTGATATATTTAGCATCAACTTTCAGTTTATTAACGAATTTGCTGAAATTACAACGCATGTTGGCTAAGGGGTAAGAAATTTATATGGCTTTAAAATCTGGGAAAGATGAAATTGAGTATCTGTTAAGTCAGGTATTTAAAAAATACGAAACCGAAACTGGTAGTAAACTTAATCTGAATACCAATCGTAGAAACTACGAAGATATTGCAAGGATGCTAAGTAACATTAGCAATCAATTGCCTTTTACAGCGGAGGAATTAGGGCACGGGTATTATCCTGAAGACAGAAGCTCATCTAAGACTGAATATCCTTATCAAAAATATGATGTTACTGGCGGACAAATTAAAGACGCCTATAATGGCTTGGTGGCTAAGCCTCGCTCTTTTTTGGTTGATGCTTGCTATATTTATTTGTATGCCATGGGCAGAAATAGATTTGAGGAAAATATAGCTGATACAAATTTGCTAGAAACGGAAGAAGGTGCTCAGCCGCAAATTGTTAACCGAACGAAAGGTGCTAACGTAAAAATGCTAGCTATTGTTATGGTGTTGATAATGGTTCTTGCGATTGCTGTTTTTCAGTGGATGGCGAGTAAAAGTGAGTTGGCAACTTTGAAAAAAGATTTGGTTATTACACCGTATCAGCCAACACAAAAAGAAATTGCGAAATTAGAAGGTGTTTGGATGGTATATATCGGTTCTCCTCAGGCACGCAAGTCAGATAGTAATAGGTTCCATAAGTTTGTGAGGAACATTGTGAATGTGAAATATAAGGATGGTTATTTCTTGTTTAATCGGTATGGAGCAGGTTTTGATCATTATGGATATATGCAATACGAAAGTCCCGATGTCATTTCTATCCGCTCGTATGTTAAAGGCAGCGAAAATAAAATAGAAGCTCCAAGGCTATCACTTATGCGGCTATCGGGAAACAAAGACAAAATTATGGTGATTTCTGCCTCATGGAATTTTGATGCTGGAGCAAACAACGATATTATTGGAATTCGTGAAGTTTATATCAAACAAGGTAATGATGGCGAAATCAAAGAAGTCATTAATACCATGGAAAATCATGCCTGCAATTGTAAAATCGTACAATGGAAAACAGATAAGGGAGAAAAAGCTTTCTACCTCAGAAACGAATTTTTAGACACGATCAAAGACGAAGCACTAAAAAAACTGATTGATGAGAACAGTATTCTGTTGAGATACCCAGATAGCGTTACAGTGTTGAAACGCTAATGTATTTCTTTATTGGTCTTGTCATTCCGAAAATGGAGCTTCTTAAACTTATTTGGCCAGATCTTCAGAATGACAAGTACCCATTTTTCTATTTAAACTCGCTTGTGGTATGGAAATTAATATCTGGATAATCACGTTTAGTCATGTCAATCATGAAATCGTTATCAGATAAATAAACAGGATTTCCTTCTTTATCCGTACCAATGTGCTGTTGTTTGCGTTTCACAAACTCATCTAAGGTTTTCTTGTCATCGCTGGTTACCCAACGTGAACGGCTGTAGGTTAAAGTACGGAAACGACATTTTGCACCATATTCGTGCTCTAAACGGAAGTTAATTACCTCAAACTGTAACTCGCCCACAGCACCAATCACCTTACGGTTACCTGGCTGCATGACAAAAAGCTGCGCCACACCTTCATCAGTTAATTGTTCAATACCTTTTTCCAGTTGTTTGGTACGCATTGGGTCCATATTCTCTACTTCCTTGAAAATAGCGGGAGAGAAGCTAGGGATGCCTTTAAACTGCAATTTTTCCCCTTCGGTTAACGTATCCCCAATTTTAAAGTTGCCACTATCATACAAACCAACTACGTCGCCTGGCCAAGCTTCTTCTACTAAACTCTTCTCATTGGCCATAAAGTCCATTGGGTTGGCAAACTTCATTTTCTTGCCCTGACGGGTATGGTAATAAAATTTATTACGCTCAAATTTACCAGAACAGATACGCAAGAAAGCAATTCTATCACGGTGCTTAGGATCCAAGTTAGCGTGGATCTTGAAAACAAAACCACTGAAGTTCTTCTCTTCTACCAGCACATCACGCTCTTCCGCTTCGCGGTGTCTTGGGCTAGGAGCAATTTCAATGAAAGTATCCAAAAGTTCCTTGATACCGAAGTTATTAATGGCCGAACCAAAAAATACAGGTGCTAACAAGCCTTCCTTGTATAACGAAACATCTAAATCGCCGTATACGCCGTTTACCAATTCGGTTTCATCCTTTAAATTGCCAACTTCTTTTTCTTGTAGATAGTCAAGTAGGGCAGCATCATTTAAATCATTCACTTTTACTACCGAATCTGTTACTTTCGTTTTATCAGAGTGGAAGAGGTTTAGCTGATTGTGGTAGATACTGTAAACACCCTTAAAAGTATGTCCTTGTCCAATAGACCAAGATTGTGGGCACAAGCTGATGTTCAGTTTTTCTTCAATTTCATCCAATAAATCGAATGCTTCTTTACCCTCACGGTCCATCTTGTTGATGAAGATGATAACTGGAGTATTACGCATTCTACAAACCGACATCAATTTCTCCGTTTGTTCCTCCACACCTTTCACACAATCAACCACCAAAACAACGCTATCTACTGCCGAAAGTGTACGGTAAGTATCTTCCGCAAAATCCTTGTGACCAGGTGTATCCAAAATGTTGATACGCTTGCCGCTATACTCAAAACCCATTACCGATGTGGCCACCGAAATACCACGTTGGCGTTCAATCTCCATAAAATCAGAAGTATTGCTTTGGTTGGCCTTGTTACGTTTTACGGCGCCTGCGGTATTAATCGCACCTCCAAAAAGCAAAAACTTTTCAGTAAGTGTGGTTTTTCCCGCATCGGGGTGACTAATAATAGCAAAGGTTTTTCTTTTTTCTATCTCTGGGTGTAGCATATTTATGGAATTGTAAATGGAAACAAAAGGGAATTGGCTGCGGGGTTATAAAAACCTTAATGCGAATAATATAGCCGTGTAATGTTTCATTGGCGCAAATGTACATAAAAAGCATGAGGGTAGAAAATGGGTATAAATCTTTGTTTTGAAAAGCAATTGTAGAAGGTTTTCGGTTCCTAAAGTCCCACTTTCAGTTCAATCTTTTTGTTGGCACTGCCGCTCATAATTGTCATGCTGAGCTCGTCGAAGCATCTACTAATTAACAAACAACCCTTCGACAAGCTCAGGGTGACACCATCAAAAAGTATTTTCCTTCAATCGGGTTTAATTAACAACCTGTCGCACTGTAAACGTTGGCAGTTTTACCTGCTATATCGCATAATTGAAATTGACAATTTGAGGGAAGTAGTTTGCTATGCTTGTTGGCGGGAACGCCAACAAATACTGTAGAAGTGCTTACAATTCAATTTTGTGTTCTTTGTGACTTTGTGGTTATTTCAAGTTGCTGTGTTAAACACCCAAAAATTCCCGCTAATCTCGTATATTAGAGCTTAAATCAACTTATTATGATCATTTTAGGAATTATCGCTATTGTTATATTTCTTATTGGAATAGGCATTTACAACTCTCTTATTGGAAAGAAAAACCAAGTGACCAATGCTTTCTCTGCTATAGACGTAATGCTTAAAAAACGTTACGACTTAATCCCCAATTTAGTGGAAACCATTAAGCAGTATATGGCTTATGAAAGCGAAACACTAACCAAAATTACACAAATGCGTACACAAGCGGCTAATGGAAATATCACCGATGCTGAAAAAGTACAGCTAGACCAGCAATTAAGTACTACAGTTAGAGGAGTAATGGTTAATGTAGAGAACTATCCAGACTTAAAGGCAAACACCAACTTCTTAAACTTGCAAAGCACTTGGACAGAGAGCGAAGAACAAATTGCTGCTGCACGCAGAACTTACAATGCTGCGGTAACTACTTACAATAATGCGGTAATGATGTTCCCTAGTAGCATTTTCGCAGGTATGCTGGGTTATCAAGCTATGCCAGTATTAGAAACCCCAGCCGAAGAACGTAAGAATATTAGCGCAAAAGAATTATTCAATAACTAATGCAGCTACATAGTCAGCCAGAAATGGTTTCAGTTTTTAATGAACTGGAAACGTCACGACTGCACATTGCCAAGCAACATTCCAGAGCTTATTGGAGCATGGGCATTGGTGCAGCGTGCTTGCTCGGTGGTTTTTTGTTCGGTTTGATAGAAGTTGGTGTGGTATTGCTAATTGCTGGACTAGTCACTGGTTTGATCATATTGGCATTAGTAGGCAATAAAACCAATGCCTATAAGTTAGATTTTAAGCATAAAATTATCGGTGCAGCCTTAAAACAGTTGGATGATAGCTTGCAAATCAACCCACAGTCTGGAATTAGTCAGCGAGACTTTATAGATAGCTGCTTATTTTCACAAACGCCAGACAGGTACAAAACCGAGGATTTGGTTTACGGTAAGATCGATAAAACCCAAATTCATTTTGCGGAAGTACATGCCGAATATAAAACTGAAACCCAAACTAAAAATGGAAAGCAAACGCAGTGGCATGATATCTTTAAGGGAATTATCTTCTGCGCAGATTTCAATAAGAACTTTAATGGTTTAACTGTGGTGCGACCAAAAGGTTTTACAGGTGCATTTGGCAAATGGATTTCTCAGAATATTTTAGGCAACAAACGCATAGTTGAGCTGGAAAATGTGAATTTCGATAAGATGTTCACTACCGAAAGTGGCGACCAAGTAGAAGCTCGATATATTCTAACTCCATCATTAATGGAAAAACTGTTGGAGCTAAACCAATATGCAAATTCAACTATTTCGGTGTCATTTGTTTGGTCTAATGTTTACATTGCTTTTCCATTGAACCATAATTATTTCGAGGCGCCAATTTTCAAATCGTTGCTAAATGCAGAGGTCTTAGAAAAGGATTTAAACATGTTGAGATTGATGTGCCATGTAGTACAAGAATTAGATTTGAATACAAGAATTTGGACTAAGCAGTAAAACTATTCTTGCCGTCATTGCGAGCTGTTTTAGACTTACGAAGTTTCCAAAACTTCGTAAGTTTTCTAAATGCTTAGAACAGGTTTTCGTTAAGTAGACCTGATTGCAGCGGATCCCGATTTTTCATAGGGATAGCGAAAAGTAGGACTGCCCTTAATTAAAGCTGCTACATTTGCTCTTCTAAAAATAAAAAAGTCCCTTAACATTACGCTAAGGGACTTGGTCTTTATTCTTTGCTCTTTTATCCTTGTTCTATTTCGACAAATACATCGATTTATCTTTCACTAACTTCAAGAAGTAAGGATCTTCCAAATCTTTAATGAAACGGATAGCCTCTCCTGTAGATTTCATCTCTGGGCCTAATTCTTTGGTTATCTCTGGGAATTTATTGTGAGAGAAAACAGGCTCTTTAATTGCGTATCCCTTAAGCTTGCGCTCGATGTTAAAATCTTTTAATTTATTTACTCCAAGCATTACTCTGGCAGCAATGTTAATGTAAGGCACATCGTAAGCTTTAGCGATGAAAGGTACCGTACGAGAAGCACGTGGATTAGCTTCGATTACATACACCTTCTCATCTTTAACTGCAAACTGGATGTTTAATAGACCAATTACATTTAAAGCTTTTGCAATTTTCTTCGAGTAATTTTCCATGTCGGCAATTACCTTGTCAGATAAACTGAACGGAGGTAAAACCGCACTTGAATCTCCCGAGTGGATACCCGCAGGCTCGATGTGCTCCATTAAACCAACGATGTGTACATCAGTCCCATCGCAGATAGAGTCAGATTCTGTTTCTTCTGCTCTATCTAAGAAGTGGTCAATTAATACACGGTTGCCCGGTAGGTCGCCTAATAATTTAACTACTGCACTTTCTAAGTCTTCGTCGTTAATAACGATACTCATACCTTGTCCACCCAATACGTAACTAGGACGAACCAATACTGGGTAACCTACTTCGTTAGCTACCACAATAGCTTCCTCTGCGTTTTCGGCAACTCCGTATCTTGGGTAAGGAATGTCTAACTCTTTCAATAAGTCTGAGAAACTACCACGATCTTCTGCTTTATCCATGTCTTCATAAGAAGTACCGATAATGCGGATATTATTTTCGTGAAGTTTTTCAGCCATTTTCAAGGCTGTTTGACCACCTAACTGAACAATAACGCCAATTGGATTTTCTAAATCGATGATTTCACGTACATGCTCCCAGAAAACAGGCTCAAAATATAATTTATCAGCCATGTTAAAATCTGTACTTACCGTTTCTGGGTTACAGTTAATCATGATGGCTTCGAAACCATTTTCTTTTGCTGCCAATAATCCGTGTACACAAGAGTAATCAAACTCAATACCCTGACCAATACGGTTAGGTCCCGAGCCTAATACAATCACTTTCTTTCTGTCAGAAACTATAGATTCGTTGGAGCCCAGCTCGTCTCCATCAGATAAAACTTCTCCAGATACTAAAGAAATTTGTTGTGGAGCTTCTTCGAAAGTAGAGTAGAAGTAAGGCGTTTGTGCAGCAAATTCGGCAGCACAAGTATCCACCATTTTGTAAACTCTTCTAATGTTAAGCTCTTTACGGCGGTTATAAACTTCGTCTTCTGTAACGTTACCTAAAACGTATGCAATTTGTATGTCAGAGAAACCTTTTTGCTTCAAGTTGAAGAAGAAATCTCTCGGAATATTAGTTAGCGAGTAGCGTTTTAGTTCTGTTTCTAAAGCTACTAACTCTTGTATTTGATTTAAAAACCACTTGTCAATCTTAGTTACCTTGCGGATAGATTCTAATGGTACACCCATGCTCATCGCATCCTTAATTAAGAAAAGACGGTTCCAGCTTGGGTGCTGCAAGCCATACATAATTTCTTCGATATCACGTTTTTGACGACCATCTGCGCCTATACCGGCACGTCCAATCTCTAAACTCTGACATGCTTTTTGCAGTGCCTCGATAAAATTACGACCAATGGCCATTACCTCTCCAACAGCTTTCATCTGTAAACCAAGCTCCATGTTGGCGCCTTTAAATTTATCAAAGTTAAAGCGAGGGATTTTTACAATTACGTAATCTAAAGTTGGCTCAAAGTAAGCTGATGTAGTTTTGGTAATTTGATTTTCGATTTCATCTAAGTTATACCCGATAGCCAATTTTGCTGCAATTTTAGCGATTGGATATCCGGTTGCTTTACTTGCTAACGCTGATGAACGAGATACACGTGGATTAATCTCGATGGCAATAATATCGTCGTTATCTGGGTTTACCGAAAACTGTACGTTACAACCACCTGCGAAATTACCAATAGCACGCATCATTTTGATGGCTTGGTTACGCATTTCTTGGTAACAACGATCTGATAAGGTCATTGCAGGGGCAACTGTAATCGAGTCTCCAGTGTGGATACCCATTGGATCGAAGTTCTCGATAGAGCAAATGATGATTACGTTGTCGTTGCTATCTCTCAATAACTCTAACTCATATTCTTTCCAGCCTAAAACTGCTTGCTCTACCAAAACCTCATGGGTTGGCGAAGCTTCTAAACCGCGTTTAAGGGCTGCGTCAAAATCTTCTTTTTTATGTACAAAGCCACCACCATAACCACCTAGCGTGTACGAAGGGCGAATTACTAACGGAAATCCAATTTCTTGTGCTGCTTCTTTACCTTCTAAAAACGAGTTGGCAATTTTTGAAGTAGCTACGCCAACACCAATATCTACCATTAACTGACGGAAAGACTCTCTGTTTTCAGTTTTATCAATCGCAGCAACATCAACACCGATAATTCTAACATCGTGTTTTTTCCATAGACCTCTTTCCTCGGCATCAACGCAAAGGTTCAATGCTGTTTGTCCACCCATGGTAGGTAAAACTGCATCAATAGTAGGTAAATTAGGATTGTTTTTGTGCTCAATTAAAATCTCTTCAATCGATTCGAGTGTTAGAGGTTTTAAATAAACATGGTCACCAATTACCTTGTCGGTCATGATGGTAGCCGGGTTAGAGTTAATGATCGAAACTTTAACTCCTTCTTCTTTTAAAGAAAGTGCGGCTTGAGAACCAGAGTAGTCAAATTCGCAGGCTTGGCCAATAATAATAGGTCCAGATCCGATGATCAATACTGAATTGATGGAAGTGTCTTTAGGCATGTGGGGTTTTTAAAAAAAAGTCTAAAGTGATAGTCTAACTGACCGATAGCTGGGAGAGTTCCTCTTGCTATAAATGAAAATCCCAACTTCTCTGTCGGGATGCAAAGATACAATTTGCCGCTCAATTTTTGGATGATTATTTTAAAATATATTGAAGCTTTTAAAACCTCCATTATTCAATATAGTGCTAGATGTTTTAATGTAGTGCAATAGGACGAAAACAACTTGTTGTTGTAGCTGTTTAGATAAGCAGTGTTTAATCTAAAAAGAGATAATATGAAAATAAAATACTTAGGGCTTTTGGCAATGTCTGCTTCGCTTTTCGCCGCTTGTAATAGTGCTAACAAATCAGATAAAACGGCTGATACGGTGCATGCTACTACAGATGTAGATACTTTAAATCTTCCAGCGCCAGATACCACGGCATCAAAAAATAATTTTAGCAAGGTAATAGATTGGCCCGCTAACAAAATGCCAATTGCACCAGAGGGATTTGTAGTCAGCAAGTTTGCAGAGGGAATGAAAAGCCCTAGGAATATTGTTGTTGCTCCTAATGGCGATATTTTAGTGGCGCTTTCTAATTCTGAGCGTAGCACAAAAGAAGCCATTGCCAATGCCATTTCTGGTAAAGCTAAATCTGAAGTAGGCGGCAAGAGTGTGAATACCATTATGCTTTTTAGGGATAGTAACCAAGATGGTAAACCTGATTTAACTAGCACTTTTCTTTCAGGCCTAAATCAGCCTTATGGAATGGCTTTTATTGGAGATTCGTTTTATGTAGCTAATACAGATGGTTTGTGGATGTTTCCTTATAAATCTGGCGATACGAAAATCACTGGTGCAGGAAAGAAAATTGTGAGCTTACCAGCTGGCGGCTACAATAACCATTGGACTAGAAATCTGTTGGTGAGCAAAGCGAAAGATAAAATCTACATTTCGGTTGGTTCGGGTAGTAATGTTGGAGAAAATGGAATGGAGCACGAAGTAAGAAGAGCTGCGATTTTGGAAGTAAACCCAGATGGTACTACAGAAAGAACTTTTGCAAGCGGTCTGCGTAATCCAGTTGGGATGGATTGGGCACCAACTACCAATATGTTATGGACTGCCGTAAATGAAAGAGATGGTTTAGGAGATGAGTTAGTGCCGGATTATATTACCAGCGTTAAAGATGGCGGATTTTATGGATGGCCTTATGCTTATTTTGGTCAGCACGAAGACCCAAGGTTGAAAGGTGTAAATCCGGAATTGGTGAAGAAAACCTTAGTGCCTGATGTAGCCCTTGGTTCTCATACGGCTTCCCTAGGTTTGGCATTCTATACCAACAATAAATTTCCAGCTAAATATCAGGGTGGTGCCTTTATTGGTCAGCATGGTTCATGGAATAGGTCTCAATTAACTGGATATAAAGTTGCTTTTGTGCCATTTAAAGATGGCAAGCCAACTGGCCCAATGCAAGATTTTTTAACGGGCTTTATTGCTGATGCTTCAAAAAGCGAAGTTTATGGCAGGCCAGTGGGGGTGGCCGTAACACCAGATGGGGCATTGCTTGTTGCAGATGACGTAAGTGGAGTGATTTGGCGTATTTCGACTAAATGAAGCAGTATAACTAATTGATTGTTAGTTATTTATTTTATTTGTCTGTTTTATTGTACAGTGTATGTTTTACAGGCCTATAGTTAGAATAGTAAACGACGTTCATTGACTTAATATCATGCCATCATTACTAAAATAAAAAATAGCATAGTGTGATTTAAACACCAACTAGGGCAATAAAGGTCATGTTTACGTCATGAAACCTCTCTTTTAAAATTATTGGCAGAAATGTTGTAATAAAAGAAAACAATTGAAGTTAATTAGATGTTGTTGTTACAGATTGGATGATTGATACAACAGTTAAAATAAAAATTTTGATCTAAAGCATCCTCGAAAGAGGGTATTCTTCATAAATAGTTTGTTTGGTTTATTTTCCGGTAGGGGTTGTTCCCTACCGGATTTCTTTTTTATAGACCTTTTTTGGTTAGCCACAGATGCACAGATATCCCCTGTTAATGTTTGATTCCCTTTAAATTAGTGGTTAAAAATTGTAATAGTATAATACGTATTACTTGAGATTAACAAATAAAATCTGTGCATCCCGAAAATCGGGACAAGTACTGTGCTAAAAACAAATTACCGCTATATTTGATCAATGGTTTTACTCGAAGCCGCCGCTATTTGGCAACAATTAATTCAGCAACTTCAACAAACTTCTTGGTTAGAGTGGTTTGGCTTTATCAGTACCATTGCCTGTATTTATTTGGCGGCAAAGGAAAACATATGGAATTGGCCCATTTCTATATTAAGTATTGTCATTAGCGCCATTTTGTATTTTGAGAGCCATTTGTTTGGTGATTTTGCCTTGCAGTTCTATTTTCTGTTTACTGCTTTTTATGGTTGGTGGTTTTGGCTAAAGAAAAAAAAGGAGAACGAAAAACCCATAGTCCGGATTAAATCTCAAGATTGGATGATGATAGTAGGCATTGTCGCATTGCTTACCTTGGTTCTTGGATATTTATTGGATAAATATACACCAACAAACGTACCTTATGAAGATGGTTTTTGTACCGCAGTTAGTTTGGTGGCTCAAATTATGCTCACCAGAAAAATACTAGAGAATTGGATTTTATGGATTATTGTAGACATCTGCTACGTTCCATTGTTAATATATAAGAACCTCAATGTGTATGCAATTTTATATGCAGTTTTGGTAGTTATAGCTGTAAAAGGCTATTTAGATTGGAGAAAAACTTATCGTGGACAAAAGCGTGGAGAGCACTATAAAACAAATTAAGAAAATAGCCATTGTGGGGCCAGAAAGTACTGGGAAATCAACAATGGCTACATTGTTGGCGAAATACTACCTAGTACCTTGGGTGCCAGAATATGCCCGTTATTATTGTGAAGAATTAACAGAGCCTTGCACATTGCAAGACGAGACAAACATGTTTCATGGACAGTATGCATTAGAGCAGTCGGTGCTGGCAATGACCGAAACGGATTTTATTATTTGCGATACCACTTTTTTAACGGTGAAGATTTGGAGTGATGCTTTTTTTGGAGAAACACCCCAAATTGTATTGAATGCACTAAAGAAAAATCCTTACGATTTCTATGTGCTGTTAGATATTGATTTGCCTTGGCAGGATGATCCTTTGAGAGATTTTCCCAACCAACGTGAACATTTTATGGAGGTTTGGCACAAGGAATTGAAAGCACTGGGAGCAAACTATAAAGTTGTGTCCGGAGTAGGAGAAGAGCGATTTAAAAATGCGGTAGAAGCTATAGATGAATTTTTGCTAGCAACTGTTTAAGTTTTTTCGCATTGAAGTAGTGTATAAAAATGAAAAGGCGGTTAATCAATTAACCGCCTTTTCATTTTTATGTCTAATTTCCTTAAATAAATAAGGCAAGAATGTAATATAATATTGCTGCTAGGGCTGCCGAAACTGGGATAGTTAAAACCCAAGCCCAAACCAATTTAACTGTTACTCCCCATTTTACTGCAGAGGTACCTTTGGTTAAACCAGAACCAATAATAGATCCTGTAATGGTATGAGTTGTACTTACTGGAATTTTTAAGTGTTCTGTAAAGTAAAGCGTCAACGCACCTGCAGTCTCTGCAGTTACACCTTCAAATGGAGTTACTTTCGTGATTTTTGAGCCCATCGTTTTAACGATTTTCCAACCACCACTTAAAGTACCAACAGAGATAGCAGTATAACAAGCTAATGGAATCCAAGGTGGCATATGAGCTGCAATTTCTTCGCCATTAGCACCCTTACTAGGCAGTACTACGTGCAACCACTCCGGCATGCTTTCCATGGTAACGCCGCTTTGATGTACATAAACTAATACCGCTGCAGCAATAATACCCATTACCTTCTGCGAATCATTACCTCCATGACCTAAACTGAAAGCAGCAGAAGACAACAACTGCATTTTTCGAAGCCATTTTGTAGATTGGTGATGGCTCAAGAAACTGAATATTAAGCAGAATGAGCTAATCGTTAATACAATAAATGCTACTAAAAACCATTTGATGTTGTGAGATTCGAATACCACGCTCCAAAATTCAGACTCGAAACGAGGTTTAAGAATCTTGTCGTAAGGAACCATCTGGAAATACACAAACACAATTGTTGCAATCATCAGCGAAAGCGTAAAAACCTTTGGCCAAATGCTTTTCTTGGCCGAATGTAATAGCCATGCCGAAATTGCATAAGAAACAATTGCTCCAATAAGTGGTGCTAATACAATGAAGCCAACAATCACTAAAACACCAGACGGCATTTCTCCTGCCTTGCCTTCTTTGTACCAATTTACAACGTCCATGCCCGCATGGGCAACGGCAGCACCAGCAAAACCACCAATTAAGGTATGTGAAGAACTTGAAGGAATACCGAACCACCAAGTTAATAAATTCCATATAATGGCGGCAATAACCCCCGCTAAGATAACGGTCAGGTTAATTTCCATGGTATTGGCTGTCTTGGCAACGGTATCGGCAACGCCAAAACCAAATACCCAATAAGCCAAAAAGTTGAAAAATGCAGCCCATACCACAGCTTGGAAAGGTGTAAGTACTTTCGTAGCTACGATGGTTGCAATTGCATTAGCCGCATCATGAAAACCATTGATGTAATCAAAGATGAGCGCTAAAACAATAATTAGAATAAGTATCGTAAACATAGTGAATTACGCGTTTTTAACTAAGATAGATTCTAGCACATTTGCCGCATCTTCACATTTATCTGTAGCAATTTCTAAGGTTTGTAACACCTCCTTTTGCTTAATCAGTTCTATTGCATTAGTTTCAAATTCAAACAAGCGGGCAATAGCTAAGTTACAAGTGTAGTCAGCTTGGTTTTCTGCGCTATTGATTCTTACACAGGCATCTGCAATGATTCTGATGTTTTTAAAGCTTCTTAATTCTTTGATAGCTTTTTCAAGATCGGTACACATTTCAACTAATAACTCGGCCAGTTTTACCATTGGTTCGCCAATGTTGGTTACGTTGTAAAGTTCAATGTTTCCTGCCGATGCGTGAATGTAATCAGCGATATCGTCAATAGCACTAGCTAAAGAGTGGATGTCTTCTCTGTCGAAAGGTGTAATGAAGTTCTTGCTCAACTCGATAAAAATCGTGTGGGTAATGTCATCACCTACATGCTCAAGGCGTTCTACCTCTTTAATGGCCTCTTTTCTTTTTTCGATATCATCTGCAGTTACCACTACTAAAAGGGTCTCTGCAATTTTCCTAACATTGCTTCCTGCTTGTTCAAATAAAGGCTGGAATTTTTTGTCTTTAGGTGTAAAGAAGCTAAATATATTGCTCATACTCGTATTTAAATATGATGCAAAAGTAAAACCGCAATGTTAAGTTAATGTTAACTTTCGAGACAATTTTACGTGATTGTTAAGTGTTAACGAATTGTAGACAAGCGAAATGCCCTCCATTATGGTTAAATGGCTAAAACCAAGGATTATTTTTTACCGTAGTTCAACAAAGGTTCGTTGTTTTTTTGCAGCGTAAAGGCAAAGGTGGTACCAATATTGGGTGTACTACGTACCGAAATGGTTTGTTGGTGTGCTTCTAAAATATGTTTCACAATGGCTAAACCTAAGCCGGTGCCTCCTTCTTTTCTAGAACGATGAGAATCTATCCTGTAGAAACGTTCAAATAAACGAGGTAAGTGTTTTTCCTCAATTCCCATTCCGTCATCTGTAACTTCAATGAGGTATTGGTCGTGCAGTTCAAAAGTTTTAATAGATGTAGAACCATTTTCTCTTCCATATTTAATGGAGTTTTGAATGAGGTTCATCATTACCTGTCTAATTTTTTCACGATCGGCGTAAACCATGGTTGGAGCAGTGTATTTATCCTTGAAAATTAGCTTTGTTTTATTGGTAAGTGCTTTGTCTTCCAAAATTTCCATCACTTCCTTAACTAAAGGCACAAAGTCAAAACGTTGGTAGTTGATAGGAATTTCACCAGTTTCAAGTTTAGAAATAGAATCTAAATCATTAATCAGGTAGCTTAATCGCTCAATGTTATTCTCTGCTTTCTTTAAAAATTTAATCGCCATTTCTGGGTCGTCAACAATGCAATCTTGCAAAGTTTCTACATAACCCTGTATCGCAAATAATGGCGTTTTAAACTCGTGAGATACATTCGAAAGAAATTCTCTTCTAAATTGTTCCTGTTTTTTAAGCAATTCGATCTCTTTCTTCTTGGCTCCAGCCCATTCTTCAACTTCCTGCTGTACATCATTGATAGGGTCTGAGCTCACATATTCGCCAAGTGCTTCTTTTAAATCCTTACCTAATTTTAAGCTGTGTATTTGCTTGTATATCAGTTTGATTTTACTATAGATATATCTTTCTAATAAATAATAAAATACCAAAAAGCTTGTACCAAATGAAACGCCGAATGAAATTAACAAATAGTACCAGCTTTGTTGAAAATGATAATTAACCAAGCCAATAGATAAGCCTACTGCAAGCGCTGTAATAAAAACCAGTACACTAAATTTCATCTTATTTTTTTAAGTTGCCAATGTTAGATGAGAACTCGGCACGAGGGTTTGTTGTTGATATCGTTCGTGTCTCGGTTTCATATTGCTAAATTACAGCTAATAAGTTAAGATAATGTTAACTATTAAGTTATAATTTTAAATCACATATACACCTAGGATATTCTAGGTTTTGTAGGATTAATCTACAAGTTCTAACTACAACCTAATGGAAATTTCTTTTATCCAATTTTAATACTAGAACCCACTATGTTTCTATGTGGTTTTATAACTTTTCTGTAAGGTATTTCCAATAGCGCTTAGGTACGTGCTTAGTGTGTAATTTGGTGTTTTTACGAGCAACAATGTTAGTGCTTTTGAAATAGTCCTTCCACAAATCTGCATATAATGTTTCTTGCTCGTCTAGCATATGCTGATTTGATTTTTTTAATAAACTAACATCGATATCCATTTCAATTTCTTCTACCGTTTCTAGGTTATAGAAAACGCCATAATGTCTTTTGATGTCGTAAATAATCCACTGCTGGTCTGCATAACGGTTTTTAAAATGGTTAATCAGTAAAGGAATTACATTAAAATCTGGGTCTATCCCGCAATAAAAGAAACCATCAGCTGTTTTTTGAAAACGGATAAAAGCTTCCATTCTATGCTTTTCTCGTTCTACTTTTCTGGCGGTTTGTGCCATACTTAGCACTTGCGCATTGCCATAGTTCTTTTCTGCACCTGCCGGATGTTGGAATAGGTAAATGCAAAAATCAAAAACGTCTTGGTGTATTTCTGGTTTCTCTGAAAGATAGGAGCAATACACCCTGCGCATCCAATCTCGGCCCAGTCGTGTGGTCAGTCCTTTCCAAACCCGATCTGCTTTTGTTCGGTCAGTTAAAATCTCAAAAGATTTGCTAAAAGCATCTGGCTGATGTCTTTCTTTAGCTATGATTTTAGTTAATCCAGGTTTTCTTTCAAACCACTCAAATACCGAAGTAAGTATGCCTTCTAAACTGCCATCGAAAATGTAAATCATATGATTTTTTTTGAACCATTAAGAAGTGAAGAGGTTTAAGTATGTATTGCTTTTTCTTAAATCCTTCATGTTTAAATAGTTTAAAACAATAATAATTGCTCGTTAGGCGTCTTCAAATATTTGCTCTGACTTTCGGCCAAAATAAATCCCTTAATCTGTACTGCCTGAAAATCTTTCAGTTGATAAGGCGTATCTACACAAGTAATAAAATGTTTGGCTCTATTGTAAGCAATTCCAATCTTCTTCAATTGGTGGATATATAGCTTGCCGAATTTCCTTGCTTGTACAATTTTTTGTGCTGAACCTACACCAATACCTGGCACACGTAAAATCATTTGATAATCTGCAGTATTGATATCGATAGGGAAGTGGTGCATATTGCGCAAAGCCCAACTTAACTTAGGGTCAATGTCGGTGTCTAGATGCGGATTGGCATCGTTCAATAATTCACGGACATCGAAGCCATAAAATCGCATCAGCCAATCGGTTTGATAAAGTCTGTTTTCCCTTAGCAATGGTGGCTGCGTACCTAAAATTGGCATTCTGCTGTCATTGCTAATTGGAATATATCCCGAATAATAAACACGTTTTAACGAAAAGCTTTTGTAGAAATTGGCAGCGGTGTACATAATTTCTTTATCCGTTTCTGGCGTAGCACCAATTACCATTTGCGTGCTTTGTCCGGCAGGTACAAATTTGGGAACACTTTTGATAAGCTTTTTTTCTTCCTTAAACTGGATGATTTGATTTTTTACAAATCCCAGCGGCTTAATCACATCTTGATGACTTTTTTCTGGAGCTAAAAGTTTTAATCCAGTTTCTGTGGGCATTTCTAGATTAATGCTCATCCTATCGGCATAAAGGCCCGCTTCGGTAATGAGTTCGTCACTTGCGCCTGGAATAGTTTTGAGGTGGATGTAGCCATTGTAATTTTGTTCCAATCTCAGCTTTTTAACTACGCGGAGTAATCTTTCCATCGTAAAATCAGCATTTTTGAAAATACCCGAGCTTAAGAAAAGTCCCTCGATGTAGTTTCTTCTATAAAAGTTCATGGTAAGCTCCACCACCTCATCTACGGTAAATGCAGCACGCTCAATGTCGTTACTGCGACGAGAAACGCAATAAGCACAATCGAAAATGCAATGGTTAGTGAGTAGGATTTTAAGTAAAGAAACACATCGTCCATCTTCTGTATAGGTATGGCAAATGCCAGATTTGTGTCCGTTACCTACACCTTTATTGGTGTTTTTCCTGTCGCTACCACTCGATGAGCAGGAAACATCATACTTTGCTGCATCAGCTAATATGTTTAGCTTATCTCTTAATCTCTCAGACATATCAAACTATTTTACTAACAAATATAGTAAAATAGCTAATATTTTTAGTTTATTTTTTGCCTTCCCATTCTGCGTAGAATTGGTCAAGGTAGCTAAGCATAAAATCGTGGCGTTGTTGTGCCATTGTTTTTCCTGTTTGCGTTTTCATTAAATCTTTTAACAACAATAGTTTTTCGTAGAAGTGATTAATGGTAGGGGCGGTCGTATTTTTATACTCCTCTTTGGTCATCTGTAATTTTGGCTTAATTTCAGGATCATGAAGTACTCGGTTTTTAAAACCACCGTAGGTGAAAGCCCTAGCAATTCCAATTGCTCCTATAGCATCTAAGCGATCAGCGTCTTGCACTACGTTTAATTCCTTAGAGGAATAAGTAATTTCTCCAAAACTAGCTTTAAATGATAGGTTTTTTATAATCAGTTTTACTTCGTTTATGATTTCTGGTTGTACGTCAATACTTGCTAAAAAATCTCCAGCTTTTTGCGGCCCAATTTCTTCGTCGCCACCATTAAACTTACTGTCGGCAATGTCATGCAGCAAAGCCGCTAATGCTACAATAAGTGTATCGGCATTTTCAGTTTTATTGATGGTTTTTGCTGTTTTGTAAACTCGTTCAATATGGAACCAATCGTGCCCTGCTTCGGCATCGGCTAGAGTGGTTTTAACAAAGTTGATGGTTTGATTGATGATATCCTGCATTGGGCAAAGTTAGGGGATATCTTTTACTTGCGGTGATGAAAATTGGGGAAAATGTATCCCTAGGATATAATTGTCTGGATACTAAACAAAAAAAAGATGCTCGATTTTAGGTTATCGAGCATCTGGAATTGCTATGCGTTCTTGTAACTTTTAGTGTCTTTTTGAAGCTAGTAATTCATAGGTGTCTACATCAAGTAGTTTGGCGATGTGGAAAAGTCTGTCGAGAGTGATTTTGCTGTATCCTAACTCAATTTTGCTGTAAGCGTTTTGAGAAATGCCAATTTTAGTGGCTAAATACTCCTGCGAAAAATTCTTGTACTCTCGCACTTTTCTAATGCGTAAAGCGATGCGTTGCATCTCTTTTCTGTAAGTTTCGTTCATCATGTTGGTAGTTAATGTACTTAAAGCTAGTCAAATATTTTGCCAACCACAAGTTTCATTTATAGAACCAATACGATTACAACCACAGTGTTTAAGAATTATTTTTCGCTAGCGATTAGGGCGCTCACTATCTGGTCTTCTGCTGCCATCATATAGCTCATATTCCAGCATTCTGCAGTCTAGTTTACCATTATAAAACTCTATTTTTTTATCGGCTTTTAGCCCGATTTTTTTAGCTAAGTCAGGATTTCCTGTAAAAATATACCCATGATAACCTTTGCACTTGGTTTTCATAAAATCGCCCATGCGTTTGTAGGTTAATTCTAGCTTACTGTGTGTACCTAGTCTTTCTCCGTATTCTGGGTTAAAAATTACCACACCTTTGCCGTCTTCTGGTACATGTGTTTCTGCGAAATCACAAACTTCAAATTGAATAATTTGGTCCACACCAGCAGTTTTTGCATTTCTTCTACTTACTTCCACGGCATCCTCAGAAAGGTCGGTAGCAATAATTTGTAGGTCTATGTTTTTAATAACCTGGTCTTTTAATATCCTGCGCTCTGCGAAAAATACCTCTTCATCATAACCTATAATATGCATAAAGCCATAATTCATGCGATATAGACCTGGTCTACGGTTGGTAGCTAAAAGTGCCGCCTCAATAGCTAAGGTTCCAGAGCCACACATAGGGTTAACGAAAGGAGATTTTCTATCCCATTTAGTTGCCAAAACAGAACTTGCAGCAAGTGCTTCGAGCATTGGTGCTTTACCCGGAATTTTTCTATATCCGTGCTTGCTTAATGTCTCTCCACTGGTGTCAATAAAAATATCTGCATCGTTATCTTTCCAATATAAATGTACTACCGCTTTATTCGCATCAGATCCCGTATTAGGACGTATTCCTTTTTTATCTTTGATTCTATCTACTATTGCATCCTTTACTTTCAAATTAGCAAATAGGGGAGTAGTAATAAATGGGTTATCTACATTAGAGGTTACAGAGAAATAGCCCGAAAAATCAAGCAGTTCTTCCCACTCCATAGCTACCAAAGCGCTGTAAAGCTCTTCTGGGTTTTTTGCGTTGAAACTTTTTAAGCTGTATAAAACCTGACTTGCACAACGCAGGTTGAGGTTAAGTTTAATACACTCGTTAAGGGTAATGTTAAGTTCTAGCCCTGTAGGAAAAGCCCTTACTATATCATAACCTAATTCTTCTACTTCTGCTTGCAGGTAAGATGATAGTCTTTTATTGCAGGTAATAATTACCTTACTCTTGGTGTGGAAAACTTGTGTCATATGATTTGCGAAGTTATCAATAAAAATATAGAGATTTGGATGGAAGAGAAATATTATAGTACAGACATGGAAATTAAAGGTAAAGTGCACGAAATTGGTGCAGCACAGCAAGTAAGTGAAACGTTTAAAAAACGTGATTTGATTATTGAGTATGCAGAAAATCCTACTTATCCAGAATATATCAGATTTGAAGCATTACAAGACAAAACAGCTTTACTTGATAATTTGAAAGCTGGAGACGAAGTAGAGGTTTCATTTAACTTACGTGGTCGTCCTTGGACAAATAAAGATGGCGTAACTTCTTACTTTAACAGTTTAGTAGTATGGCGTATCACTGCATTGGCTAATACAGCGGGCGCTCCTGCAGCAGCTCCTCAATATGCAGCACCTGCTGATGTAAGTACAGCAGCGGGCGAAGATGACGATTTGCCATTTTAACATCGCTTTTTAAGGAAACACTTTATAATTTTAAGAGCCCTGATGTAAAATCGGGGCTTTTTGCGTTAATGTACTGTTAAAAAGTGTTAAAGAATAGACACATTACTCGCGGTCTTCGCTATTTTTGAAATAGTTGCGATGAAAAAGAAGAGCCTTTGGATAATTACTGCATTAATGACCTTTGCGTTGTTGGGCGTTTTTGTAATGCAAATGTATTACATTAGAGAGTCTTACAATTTGAAATCGCAGCTGTTTGAGCAGAATGTAAACCAAGCATTAAGTTCTGTTGTAAACAAGATTCAGAAAACGAATGTAATTAGTCGTATCAACAAAAAAGATTTTGAGTTTAAGGAACTGAAAGGCCGAAATATCAGAATGCAAACGGATAGTATTGTTGCTTTCCAGATTAAGCATAAAGAGAGCCAGGCATTAAGAAGACTTAAACAACGACAACAAGTTCTAGATTATTTAGGCATTCAAGACAGTTTGATTAGAGATAATTTTGCATCACCAGAAATTATATCTGAAGAAGATTTTGTAATCTTATCTAATCCAACTCCCAATGATAAAAACCCATTGAAACTTAATGTAGATGACATTAAAGGGCCAAATGGTGTGCTAATAAGTCGTAGGGTTATTCCTTCCTTTTTCAGAAAACGTGCTGTTTTAAATATCAATAGACTGCCCGATACCATTCGATATTTGGCTTTTGACCGAGTAACAGGCCTGCCCCAATTTATAAACTTACCCAGTATTGATCCTGAGTTGAGATATAAATTTAAGATGGAGGATGCTAAAATTGAATATAAGTATAAGACAGAACTAGAAAGGCTTTACGCAGATACTGCCATTGTTTATAATGCGGGTAATGTAAGCTTGCTGCAGGATGTGGCAAAAGAAATGGCCAACAAAGATATTCCTTTAGAAGAAAGGATGCCGAGCCAGGAACATTTGGATACCTTAATTAAAAGAGAACTGCTCAGCAAAAACATCGACTTGGATTACAATTATTGGGTAAAGCCATCTAATCACAAAGGGAAGGTAATCTATCAAAATGTTTCTTTGCCTAACGGCGATGTTTTGCCAAAAAACACCTTCCAGAAAGTAATTTTTGGCAACGATTTAATGATCAAAGATCCGGGGATGTTGTATTTGAGCTTTCCAAATAAGAACTCTTTGATATTTAACAACATGTTTGTCACCTTGTCTTCTTCTGTTGGGCTGTTGTTAGTACTTATTTCGATTTTTGCTTATACCATTTATGCCATTATCCGCCAGAAAAAACTTTCGGAGATGAAGACAGATTTCATCAACAACATGACTCACGAGTTTAAAACACCTGTGGCTACCATCATGATTGCTAGCGAGGCTTTGAAGGATCCTGATTTAACGCCAGACAAGGCGAGGGTAAATCGCTTGGCAGGTATTATTTATGATGAAAATGTGCGTTTGGGGAGCCATATTGAGCGGGTACTGAACGTCGCAAAATTAGATAATAAAGAACTTAAATTAGAACGAAATCCGGTAGCGGTGAACGATTTGATTTCTTTGGTGGTAGATAGTATGAACCTGCAGTTACAGAAGAAAGATACCGAACTAATCTTAGCTTTAGATGCGGACCCAGATGTGGTAATTGGTGATGAACTGCATCTTTCGAACATGATTTACAATTTGATTGATAACGCAAATAAATATAGTCCTGAAACTCCTAAAATCACTATTAAAACAAAAAACCAAGCCAATGGAATTTGTATTGAAGTGAGTGATGAAGGTATAGGGATGACCAAAGAACAAACTAAAAGAATATTTGATCAGTTTTATAGAGTGCCTACCGGAAACTTACATGATGTGAAGGGCTTTGGATTGGGACTAAGCTATGTAAACGATATCATAAAACAAATGAACGGTTCTGTTAAGGTAAATAGCGAGAAAGATAAGGGAACCACATTTGTAATTCATTTACCATTTAATTAAGCATACATTATGAAGAAAATATTGTTGGTTGAAGATGATCCGAATTTGGGTTTATTGTTGCAAGACTACCTACAAATCAAAGGTAATTTTGAGGTAGTTTTGTGTACTGATGGCGAGGAAGGTTTAAAGGCTTTCGGCAAACAGCAATTCGATATTTGTATACTGGATGTAATGATGCCAAAGAAAGATGGTTTTACTTTGGGGAAGGAAATTAGACAATCTGACCCGCATGTGCCGATTATTTTTGCCACTGCTAAATCTATGATGGAAGATAAAGCTTCTGCCTATGATTTGGGTGGCGATGATTATATTACTAAACCTTTTAGAATCGAAGAGCTTTTACTTCGTATCAATGCCTTATTAAAGAGGGTTTCTTCTGCGCAAACCGTACAGGAAGAAGAACCTAAGCAGTTCGAAATAGGAGATTATATTTTCGATTACACTACTCAATTGGTTCACTTTAATGGTTCACAACAAAAGCTATCTACCAAAGAAGCTGAGTTGTTACGTTTACTGTGTTTAAAGAAAAATAGTGTGCTGACTAGGGAAGAAGCGTTGATCCATATTTGGCATGACGATAATTACTTTAACGGCCGTAGTATGGATGTATTTTTAAGCAAGCTACGTAAATATTTAAAGGAAGATCCAAAGGTAGAAATTATCAATGTTCACGGAAAAGGATATAAGTTGGTGGTGAATTGAGTATGATGAACTGATTAATTGTTTATTCGGTTAATCGTTTATTGTGAAATAGTAAAAAAAAATCGGTTAACTGCTAGTCAAAGTAATTAGCCGATTTTTCAGTTTAAACAATTAACCTTGTTACATCATTGCCCATTTAAAGGTTTGGTGTGCCGATTTTCCCCAGCTTTTCAACGCCCCTTTTAAAATATCGTACAACTGTTTATTGTTCACTGCTTTTCCCTTAGTCGGGATTTTTAGTTTATCCTCGCCAACTGAAGCATCAGTTACTGAAGTTGCAAACCAGGTAACATGGTCGTGAGGTAAAGCTAGCCCTAAAATCATTCCCGGTAATCCGCTAAAAGACTCTGGGCCTCCACTTACTGCAATCTCTTCTGAATAGAATGCCACCACATAAACAGAATCCATTACTAAAGCGTTAGCTCTACGACAATTGTAGCCAGCAATATTTCTAAACTCGTCGGTAATTTTCCAGTTTATTTTTCTTGTACTATCACTTAGCAAATAGGTTTCGTCGTAAACTTTCTTTTGTGTTTTACTGGTGCCAGTTTTTAAATCGGTTAAAATTTTATTGGCTTGCTGAAATTCTATCATACTAGAAAACCAATTGCTAGAAGCCACAATAGCTTCTTCTTCGGGTATAAATGCAGTAGTCTCGTTAGAAAAAAACAGTTTGCTTTTAGCGGTTTTAAACTGAGGATTATTTTTTTGGTAGTTTTCAAAAACTGGAGTATAATAGCTTGCGTCGCCCCAAATTTTAATCTGATCTTTGATTAAGGCGTAAGCATTTACACGCTTTTCGTATTCAATAGTACCTTGAGTAACAAAACGAGCATTTTGTGCACTTGAACTAAAAGTTGCGAGCAACAAATATGTAATTACGATATATTTTAAAGTCTTCATTTCTTAGAGAATTAAATTAGTTTGCTTTTGGAGTTCCGCCGCCCATTTTGTTAAAATCCCAAATAAGTGAGAACATGAAATAGCGGCTGATATTGTTGTAGCTAGTTTGCGTTATCGAATTTGAAGAAGCAAACCTTCTGAAACCGACATTTTGTTTTAATAAGTCATTTGCACTCAGCATAAATTTCAAGCTTTCTTGTTTAAAAAATGCCTTGGTGATTGATGCATTGATTACAAAACGGTCGAAACTATTATCAAAAGCATCAGAACTTGGTTGGTAGGTATATTCTCCGTTAGCGCTTAAGCTAATCTTCTTTGGAAGCTTTATGCTGCCGTCCATGTATCCGGTATATCCCCATCCCTTGTTTGAACTGCTTGCCAGCGAAGATTCCTGCGAGTTATAGCTAGGTCCAAACGAGACATAAAAGTTAGTTTTCTCATCGTATTTGCTTAGGTTAACAGCAGGATTAAGAGAAAGGCTTTTCGTTTTATTTAAAATATCATTGGCGTAGTTATACTGTGTGGCACCATTAAAATTTAAATTCAAACCTCCATTGATGTCTCCTAGAAATTTAAGTTTTCTGTTGAAGCCAGCATATGCATAATAGTTATAAGGGAGTTCGTCTTGAAGGTTAACCGCCTTAAAAATAGTTCTGCTGCCAATAATGTAATTGTTGTTTACAATTTGGTTGCTGGTGAAATTTACACCACCACTCACATAAAAATTCTGGTTGGTAATTATTTTATAAGTGTTGTACCTAAAGCTAATTCTATTGGTATAAGATGGAGTCAATTGGTCATTACCCTGAAACTCGTTATTTGGGTCATCGTTGGTTCTGATAGGTTGCAACTGGGTAACCGAAGGTTGTGTAGTTGTACCACTATAATTTATACTAATTGATTTTTGAGCGGAAAACTTGTATTGGTACATGGCCTGTGGTAACCAGTTGATGAAGTTTCTTTGAAAACTCTGGTTGCTTAGCAGTTCCTTTTGATCGAAATTGATAAAGCTGGTTTTTGTACCGAAGTTAATTACTGTTTTTCCTTTTTTATAGTTGAAAATTGCACCTACTTGATTCACTAACTGGTCTGACTCAAAATCATTACTATAGTCTAGGTTCAGTTGGTCATATACACCCACTCCATTATTATCGTAAGTTCTCCTGTCCGCATTGTTGGTAGTATAAGTTAAGCCGTAGTTAAGTAACAGGTTAAAGAATTTAGTTATCGGCTCGTTGTAAGTGATATTTGAAGAAAGCCTGTTGGTAACCACATCATTGTCTCTAAACTGATCCGTTACCTCATGACGGTCAAAAAGTCCATCATCATCAAAAAGTTCGTTATCTGCAAAGAGATAACCTGTGCTATTGTTTTTGTTATACGCCTGACTTAAACTTACCGAGTAGTTTCTGCCAATTTTTTTCAATTTTTTGGTATAGAAAGCACTTAAGTTAAATAATTGTTGCTTGCTATCGTTACTTGTATTCCTTTCAGAATTATATACACTTAAAACTTCATTCTTTTTTCTTTGAGATTTTGTGATCACATCACTTTGTGCATTTTTCAAAGTACCATCAATTACTATTTTTAAGTTTGATGTAGTGTCTAGCTTTACGTTATAAGTAGCATCAATCTTTTGTCTAAACATATCATTTTCGGTAGTTGCATCTGTATTGGTGTTTAAGATTTGATCTGGAAAACTAGTTTGATCTAACGTATTCTTTCTTATTTTTACTTTAAGCGCCCCAGCCTTATAGTTGGTGTTCAGGGAGTGTTTGTCTTTATTCCATTTATTTTCATAATGTATGCCGCCGTTATGAGCTGTCGGAATCCCTTCGCCCCAATACTGCCCTCCAGCATCTAAGTCGTCTCCGCCAGACATAAACATCATTCCATCATCGGTAACTTCCATGTTGCTATTAGCCCCGAACTTACCGGCATCTTCCCAACCTAAACCAGTTTTTCCAGTATTACTAGAAGTGAAATAAGCCGCAATTTTTTCTTTGTTTTTAAACTTGTTGATCATGGCCTGTATCTGATAGAAATCATCAGTTCCATAACCTACGTCAACTTTGCCGAAATAACCTTGCTTCTTATCTTCTTTCAACATAATGTTTAAGGTCTGCTTTTTCTGGCCATCATCAACACCTGTAAATGCCGCTTGGTCGCTTGCTTTCTCAAATAGTTGTACTTTGTCAACCATATCAGCTCTTAGGTTTTTGGTTACCAAAGTAGGGTCGTCTCCAAAAAACTCCTCGCCATCAACTAATACCTTTTCAACGGTTTTACCTTGAGCAGTAATTTTCCCCTGAGCATCAACAGTTACCCCTGGAAACTTTTTCAGCAAATCTTCTACTCGGTCGTTAGGTTGTATTTTATAGGCAGAAGCATTAAATTCTGTGGTATCGCCTTTAATTTTAATGGCAGCCGCTTGGCCTTTAATGATAACCTCGTTTAATAATTTAGCCTTGGTTTTCATATCGATTACTTTAAAATCTACCGTGTTGTTAGTAGCATCGATACTGAATTTATTTACAAAATCTGCATATTCTGGATAAGTAACCAAGAGGATAAAATTTCCATTTTTGAGATTCTGGAAACCGAAATTTCCATCTTGAGCTGCCCTAGTAAATTTGTAAAGTGTAGAATCTTTAGCATTTAGCAAGCTAACGGTAGCATTTTTTAGCTTAGCATTTGAGGAGAGATCTGCAATTACACCTTTAACAGAGCTGGTTTGTGCAAATGCAGCACAGGTAATTAGCATAAATGCCATTACGGTGAGTAACGTTCTTTTCATCTTAATAGTTTGGTACCTTACTAAAATATAAAACTAAATCTTTAGTTTAAATTGTTTTAACACTTTTAACGTTTATTAACAGTGTTGTTACGAAGTATAGGTTGTGAAGAAAAAGTTGAATAGTAAATAATAAGGTTATTTTTGTAAATAAGATAGGAGAGTTGTGCTTAACTTTCTTAACATTTACGAACACGAACTGATTTGGAAGAACACGAACATCTGCAACCTGCCGAACTAGCTGCGAAATTTGTTAATCAAACTTCGAGACACATTTTCTTGACCGGAAAAGCGGGCACAGGAAAGACTACCTTTTTGCGGAACATTATAGCCAGAACTCATAAAAAGGCAGTAATTGTTGCGCCAACTGGTATTGCTGCTATTAATGCGTCTGGGGTTACCATACACTCCTTGTTTCAGCTGCCGTTTGGAACTTTTGTGCCACGCATTACACCAGACCAAAACTTGCCATCGGGAGTGCCTTATAATACCCCAAAAAGTTTGGTAAAGCATTTAAGCATGAATGCGATAAAGCGTAGAATTTTACTAGACATGGAGCTGTTGGTGATAGATGAGGTGAGTATGCTCCGTGCAGATTTGCTAGATGCTATAGACTTCGTTTTACGTTATGTGAGAAGGAATAATGAGTTTTTTGGTGGAGTTCAGGTGCTTTTTATTGGCGACTTATATCAGTTGCCGCCAGTAGTTAGAAACCAAGAACAGGAAATTTTAGGGAAATTTTACCAGAGTGCTTTCTTTTTTGATGCACTTTGTTTGAAAGCGAATCCGCCAATTTATATAGAGCTAGATAAAATTTACAGACAGGCAGACGAAACGTTTATTAGCCTGCTCAATAATTTACGAAATAACGTAGCTACGGAAGAAGACATCGCCCTACTGAAAAGTCATTACCAAGAAAACTACAAGCCCAATTTAAACGATAATTACATTACACTTACTACACACAATAGTAAAGCTGATGGGATGAACCGTAGCAGTTTGAAAGAACTGAAAGGAAAATCTTACTTCTATAACGCTACGGTTGAAAAGGAATTTGCCGAAAGTGCTTATCCGATAGAGAAAACTTTGGAACTAAAAATTGGTGCACAAGTAATGTTTATTAAAAACGATCCCAAAGGCGAACAGCGCTTTTTTAACGGAAAGTTGGCGGTAGTTACTGATTTACGTGATGATTACATCGAGGTTTTGCCAGAGGGAAATAAATACCCAATTAGCCTAGAGCAATACGCTTGGAAAAACATCAGATATACCACCAACAAACATACTAACGAGATTGAAGAAGAGGAGATAGGAACGTTTACCCAATATCCACTGAAACTGGCTTGGGCCATTACGGTGCATAAAAGTCAAGGTTTAACTTTTGATAAAGCGATTGTAGACATTGGTGATGCTTTTGCTCCAGGGCAAATCTATGTAGCGCTATCGCGATTGCGCTCTATCGATGGTTTGATATTGACATCACACCTAAATAATAGAGGAATGAAAGCCGACCAAAATGTGGCTTACTATTCACGTACCAAAGACCAGCAAGAGAGTTTACTTACACAAATTACCAAAGAAGCTGATGCTTTTTTAAAGCAGTCATTGCTACAGGCTTTCAATTTTACTTTGTTGGATAATTTTGTCTACGAGCATGTGTTTAGTTATAGTAAGGATGAGAAGCGTTCGGTAAAACAGACCCATTTGGCTTGGGCAGTAAAACTACAACAGGAATTAATGGCGGCAAAAGTTCATGCGGATAAGTTTTTAAAACAAATTGACCGTCTTTTGGTGTTGGGACAGACTGCAGATTTGGAAACGTTGATTACTCGAACTGAAGCTGCAAGTAATTATTTTACACCTATTTTGGTAGCTCAAAGTAATGCTGTTTTCGAGCATATCGAAGTAGTAAAAGAGCAGAAGCAAACCAAAGAATACCTTCATGAGCTGATTGATTTGGAAGCGATGTTTTACGAGCAGTTTAAAAAAATTGTTCGTGCTAAGGCAATGCTTGGAGCAAAAGTAGAAGGTGTAGAAATTAGTAAAGATGATTTAAATCAACTTTATGGTCTTTCTAAACGTGAAGAGCAAATGAAAAAAACCTACAGTTTGCCTAACAAAGAAGAGTTGGAGCGAACAGGAGGGGAAGCTAAGCCGAGGGCCAAAAAGAAAACGGAAAAGGAAAAAACGCCAAAAGTAGATACGAAGGAAGTGACGCTTGCCTTATTTAATGAAGGCAAAACGCCAACCGAAATTGCAGCTGAAAGGAAAATGACCAAAGGAACAATTGAGGGGCATTTGGCGCATTACATTGTGCAGAATCAAATTAGTGCAGATAAAGTGATTGCTAAACATAAGTTAGAAGTTTTGTTGAAAGCTATTCGAGAGATTAAAAGCATTAAGCTTAACGAAATCCGCGACCATGTAGGGAAGTCGTTTGATTTTGGAGAGATAAAGATTGCGATTGCCGCTTTTATGGCGGAGGGAGAGTAGAAGTCCCACCCAGTCTCCCCAAGGGGAGGAGTTGCAAAGCGCTATAAACAATATGCCGTCATTTCGACGATAGGAGAAATCTAGCAATTTGTCCGTTATAGTTTTTAGATTTCTGCTATCGTCGAAATGACGAGGAGCATAATAATATCTACAAACAAAAAACTCCGAACTTTCGCTCGGAGCTTTAATCAAATTATAATAGGGTATGTTCGCACTATTCCTTCCAGCCGCCGCCTAAAGCACGGTATAAACTCACGATAGCTTGTAATTTTTGCAACCTATCATTTACACCATTTAATTGAGCAGATAACAAACTTTGTTCAGAAGTTAAAACATCGGTATAGTTAGTTGCCGAGCTGTATTTTAACAACTCTTTGGTATAATCAACTGCTTTTTCTAAAGATTCAATTTGTTTCGCTCTCGAAGCTTCTTTCTCTACTGCAGTTTGGTAAGCATACAATGCATTTGATACTTCGGAACCTGCAGTTAATACCGATTTCTGGAAAGCAAAATACGACTCTTGTTGAGCAGCCTTCGCTGAAGTCAACCTCGCTTTGTTTTGTCCTTTATTAAAAATAGGCTGAGTTAAACCACCAACAATGCTATAGAAAATAGAATTATTAAAGAAGTTCTCCAATTTCAATGAAGATAGACCACCGTTAGCTGTTAAAGTTAACTGAGGGTAGAAATAAGTCTTTGCTAAATTGGTGTTCTCAAAAGCAACCCTGAAAGCCAATTCCGCTTGTTGCACATCTGGTCTGTTTTTTAGCAACTGAGATGAAAGACCTACTTGCAAGTCTTTATAATCTTGCTGTACATCAAAGGTACTTCTCGCTACTGAACCCGCACCTCTGCCTAATAAAAGGTTTAGGGCATTTTCAGTTTCTCTAATACTTCTTCTTAAATCTGGAATACTTACTTCGGCAGCATATCTGTTTGCCTCGCTTTGTACCACAGCAGCACCGTTTACAATACCTGCTTCTTTCAATTCTTTAATTGCTTCCACATTTTTAATGCGGCTTGCCAAGGTTTGCTCCGTGATTTTCAATTGCGTATCTAAAGCCAACAAGGTGTAATAGTTAGTTGCAATAGAGCTAACCAATTGCGTTTGTACGGCACGCTTAGCAGCATCGGTTTGTAAATAAGAGGCCAATGCCGAACGCTTTGCGCTTCCCAATTTACCCCAAACATCAATTTCCCAAGCGGTACTTAATTGCGCTCTGTATAATTGTGTTTCTAAAGGGATGTTAATACTGGGAGGTAAGTTTAAAGCCGCCCTAGATTGTTTATTGTCGGTTGCGTTTACATCCAGATTTAAGCTCGGTAAAAATGCAGTTTTGCTCAAACGTAAATTCGCTTCAGCGCTCTTCATTCTTTCTATGGACGCTTTTAAATCTAAATTGTTTTCAATTCCTTCTTTAATTAAAGCTTGTAATTGCGGGTCGGTAAACAAAGTTGATGTCGGCAAATTGGCAATAGTTGCTGTGTCTGTTTGCGCTACGTCCCTGTACAAACCATCCGCTTTTAGCTCTTCGGGAGTTTTATATTTTTGAGTTACACAAGCTCCCAAGCTTAAAAGGAGGGAACCTGTAATAAATATCGATATTTTCTGATTTCTTGTCATGTTGATATGCTGAATTAGTCTTCAGGAGTGTCTGATTTTTCAAAGTTCAAGTGCGTTTGTCTTTCCATTACACTTTCGTCGTAAGGAGATTTGCTGCTCACTTTTTCTTGTAAGGTTTGGAAAACGATAAACAACACTGGGATAATGAAAACCCCAAATATAGTTCCGATTAACATACCGCCAACTGCACCGGTACCAATAGAAGTGTTACCTGCAGCACCTACACCTGTAGAAAGCATTAAAGGTAAAAGACCTAAGATAAATGCGAAAGAGGTCATCAAGATTGGTCTTAACCTTGCCGTTGCACCTTCTAGCGCAGCTTGTAAAATGGTCATTCCTTTTCTTCTTCGCTCTGCGGCAAATTCTACAATTAGGATGGCATTTTTCGCCAATAAACCAATCAACATAATGAGGGTAATTTGCGTGTAGATGTTGTTATCGATTCCAAAAATCTTATCGAAAAGAAACACACCAGCCAAACCTACCGGAAGTGATAGGATTACCGCTAATGGTAGCACATAACTTTCGTACTGCGCACAAAGTAGGAAGTAAACGAAAATTAAACACAGCATAAAAATAAATATCGTTTGGCTTCCCGCCGATTGCTCTTCACGAGACAATCCAGAGAATTCATAACCATATCCTTGTGGCAAAATTTTAGCCGCTTCTTCTTCTACAGCTTTCAAAGCATCACCCGAACTGAATCCAGGTTTAGGATTACCCGTTACGGCAATTGAAGTGTAAAGGTTAAACCTAGAAATCGCCTGTGGCCCGTAAACTCTTTCGGTAGAAATGAAACCTGTAATAGGAGCCATGGTGCCGCTTGGTGTACGTACATAAACAGAATTTAAACTTTCTAAATTGCCACGATATTTCGGGTCTGCCTGATAAACGACCCTATATTGCTTCCCAAATTTATTGAAGTTGGAAGCGTAAACACCACCGTAGTAACCTTGCATTACGCTCATTACATCGCTTACATTTAAACCTGCTTGTTTGATTTTAGCTACGTTAGCAGTAATTAAGTATTGCGGGAAATTAGGGTTAAATGAAGTAGCTGCGTATTGTATTTCGGGGCGCTGACTCAGTGCCGCTAAAAATTCGTTACTTATTCTAGAGAAATCGGCAATGGTACCACCGGTTTTATCTTGCAACTGGAACTCGAAACCACCACCGGTACCGAAACCTTGAATGGTTGGAGGTGCAAAGAAGATGATTTTCGCTTCCTTGATGTTGGCCGTTTTCGCAAAAAGTTCACCAATAATGGTTTTTACATCGCGTTTACGCTCATCCCAAGGTTTTAAACGGGCAATTACCATTCCGTAAGAACTACCAGAACCACTGATCATCGCTCTACCAATTACTTTAAGTGTAAGCCTTACTTCTGGAACCGTCGCTACAATGCTGTCAATTTTCGTAATTACCTCGTTGGTTCTTTCTTGCGAAGTACCTGGAGGCAACGAAATATCTGACATGATTGAACCTAAATCTTCGTTAGGTACGAAACCTTTAGGCGTAGTATTCATCGCCCAAACTAATGCTACAATAAATGCTAGCAAACCTAATCCCGCTATCCATTTTTTCTTAGCCAAGAAATAAACCGAACCCTTGTATTTGCGGGTCATGGTATCGAAAGAAGTATTGAAAGCTGCGTAGAAGCGCTTCATAAATCCTTTCTTTTCGCCGTGGTCGTCTTTGTGTGGTTTCAATAATAACGCACATAAAGCCGGACTTAAGGTTAAGGCATTAATTGCCGATAAGATAATCGATATCGCTAGAGTTAAACCAAATTGTTTATAGAATACACCTGATGAACCACTGATAAAACTTACTGGAACGAATACCGCTGCCATTACCAAGGTGATGGAAATGATGGCTCCGGTAATTTCTTCCATCGCATCTTGCGTTGCTTTTTTGGCAGATTTGTAACCTTGGTCGAGCTTGGCGTGTACGGCCTCGACGACTACAATGGCGTCATCTACTACAATACCAATGGCCAGTACCAATGCGAATAACGTTAATAAGTTAATGGTAAAGCCAAATAAACTCAGGAAGAAAAATGTACCCACAATAGCTACAGGTACCGAAATGGCTGGAATTAAGGTAGATTTAAAATCCTGAAGGAAAATAAATACTACGATAAATACCAAGATAAATGCCTCAACTAAAGTGTGTAATACCTTTTCGATAGAGGCATCTAGGAAGTCGTTTACGTTGGTTAAAATATCATATTTCACGCCGCTTGGAAAATCAGCGCTTGCTGCTTTTACGGCTTTCAAGGCGCCATCAATTACTTCCTTCGCATTTGAACCCGCAGTTTGGTTTACCATAAAGCCTAAACCAGGTTTCTTGTTAAAGCTAATAGAACTGGCATAGCTTTGCGCACCCATTTCTATTCGGGCAACATCTTTCAGTTTTAAAATTTGTCCGTTTTCGGCAGTTCTAATAATGATGTCGCCAAATTGAGTTTCGTCTTTTAATCTACCTGTATATTTTAAAGTATATTGAAAAGATTCTGCTGCTTGTTCTCCAAGTTGTCCAGGTGCGGCTTCAATGTTTTGGTCGGCTAATGCCGCACTAACATCACTAGGGATTAATCCATAAGCAGCCATTACATCTGGTTTTAACCATAAACGCATGGTATAAATAGATTGACCAAAAGCTGCCACATCTCCTACACCAGTTACCCTTTTAATTTGAGGAATGATATTGATTTCAGCATAGTTTTGTAAGAATTTTTGGTCGTATGCAGGGTCATCACTATAAAGCGAGAAGATTAATACGTTACTGGCTTGTCTTTTAGCCGTGATTACACCTGCTCTGGTTACTTCGGCAGGTAGTAAACTGGTAGCACGAGCCACACGGTTTTGTACGTTTACCGCAGCTAAATCTGGGTTGGTACCTAGTTTAAAGTTAATGGTAATTGTAGCAGAACCATCGTTTCCGGCTGATGAAGTCATGTAGGTCATGTCTTCCACACCGTTAATTTGTTCCTCCAGCGGAACCACCACACTGCTCATTACCACATCGGCGTTAGCACCTTGGTAAGAAGCAGATACTTGCACCGTTGGTGGTGCAATTTCTGGGTATTGCGAAACAGGCAAAGTGATAATCCCCAGTACACCCAAAATCAAAATAATGATGGAGATTACGGTAGAAAGTACTGGCCTGTCGATAAATTTTTTAAACATAAGAATCGAATTACGATTTTAAGATTTACGATTAGACTTTCGTCATTTCGAACGCAGAGAGAAATCTAGCAAGTTGTATAATTAATATCGTTAGATTTCTCCTCGTTCCTCGTCGAAATGACGGGCGTATTTATTTACTTATTTTTAGCTTCTGCAAATACAGAATCGGCAGGTTTAACTTGTGGCTTGATCTTGTCTCCATCTTTTAAAGAAGCAAAACCTTCTAACACAATTTTATCGCCGTTTTTTAAACCTTTAGTTACCACAAAGTAGTTTCCTTTAGTTAATTCCATGATTTCTACGTTGGTAGTTTTTACGCCCGCGGTGTCGTTAACTAAGTAAACAAATTTCTTCCCTTGGATATCTGTAGTCGATTTTTGAGGGACTAATAAAGCGTTTTCAACGAATTGAGGAATACGGATAGAAGCGCTAGAACCAGAACGTAACAAACCATTTGGATTAGGGAAAGTAGCTCTTAAGCTTGAAGCTCCTGTTTGTGCATTGATTTGTCCGCTGATGGTTTCGATTTTACCTTTTTCTGCATATACAGAACCATCTGCCAAGACTAAAGTTACATTAGGAATTTGCTTGATTTTATCTTCTAGCGTGCGGCCTTTCGTATTTCTGGCAATCTGCAATAACTGTTTTTCGTTTAACGAGAAGTAAGCATAAACCTTGCTAATGCTCGAAACCGTAGTTAATGGCTGCTGACTAGTACTACTTACCAATGCACCAACTTTATAAGGAATAGTACCAATTACACCATTTACAGGCGAATTGACTACGGTGTAACCTAAGTTCACTTTTGCATTTACTAAAGCTGCTTTGGCTTGTGCTAGATTTGCTTTTTTAGAAGTAAGTGTCAAAGCAGCATTTTCTAAATCGAACTTACTGATGATGTCCTTTTCTACCAAAGGTTTAGTTTTGTTGTATTGTAGTTGTGCTGCATTTACTTCGGCTTCTGCACTTCTGATCGCTGCTTCTGCGGTTCTCACTTCTTGCTGATATTGAGGTGCGTTGATAGCAAATAAAGGTTGACCTTGCTTTACTGTTGCACCTTCGTCTACGTAAATCTTCTCGATAAAACCATCGATTCTTGGTCTGATATCTACGTTTTGTTGACCTTCTAGCATTGCTGGATAGTCGCTTTCCAACGTAGTGTTGAATTCGTTAATTTGTACCACTGGGTAATTTTGGGGGCCAGCAGGAGGTCCACCTGCTTTTGGGTCTTTGCCACCAGAACTACATGACGCCATAAACAAGGCTGCTAAACCCGTTAGCGATAATAAAAGTGATGATTGTTTCATTGAAGTATGCATTTGTGTTTAATGGTAATGAAGCTGTCAAGAGTTTGTATTTTATCTTTAATGAAGGTAACTCTTGAGGGGTTCATTGTGTATATATGTTGATTTTTGAAGGTTCTTAGTTGAAAATTTGATCTAAAATAATTTGTTTTCTCTCTGCAATGAGTGTGTTGTATTTTTCTTGGGAAATATCCAATAACTTTTGGTATAAAGGTTTCATGATCACTGGAAACGACATTAGTGCAAAAAGATTAAACATGAATTGGATAGGGTCGCCTTTTTTAATAGTTCCTTTATCCATTTCTTCACCAACTTCTTTTAGAAAATGAACTAGGGCAGCACTTTTCTTTTTTTCTTTCAGGGCGAAGTTTTTACTACAAATTTCCGTAATTAGAAATGATTCTCGATAAGGATATTTCAATAGCTCTTTCATATACACATCAATAAAAAGGCTTATTTTAGCTTGAAAATCGATTTTATCATATAAAACCTTATCTAACTGAGATTTTAAACTGTCTACTGCTTCGCGGTATACGGTTTGAAAAAGTAAATCCCTAGAACGGAAATAGTAGTTAATGAGCGAACGGTTAACGCCAGCCGCATCCGCAATTTCTTGGGTTGTAGCGTGCAAATAACCTTTGCTAAAGAATAGCTCTTTTGCAGTTTGTTTAATGAGTTCTTCTTTATTCAAACCTAATTAACTTTAATGTTTAACAATTTTGTTAAACAACAAAAGTAGTTTCAAGTTTGATTTGCAAAGTCAGAGAAATCTCATTTAATCATTTGATTGATTTTTGTTACAAAGAAAAACCTTAGCACAGTAAGCTCTAAAACTTGTTTTTTGAATTTTTCGTTCCTAATTTTCTTGTAACCAAACTATAAACCTATGAAATTATTTTGTTCTCAAAGGAGTATTCTCCTTTGCGTGGCTATACTCGCCATCGCAGTTCTCTTTAATTCTTGCCG
>NZ_OCMT01000003.1 GCF_900215335.1 Pedobacter xixiisoli
AGGGACTCGACATTTCTATAGGTGTACTTTCAATAGCACAGAAGTTAAATCTTAGCCAGCAAGAAGCATTATTTTTAGAAAGCCGTCAGGATATATCTATGGCTATAACTAGTTATCTTTCTGATCAGCAGAATTCGCAAGAGGCAAAGGACTTTGCCAAATGGGCAGTGGGGTATTTGAAGGAGAACCCGAATTCATTTAACCAAGCATTCAAAGATCTCTTAAATGGTGTTTATAATGAAAATTCTCCAATTTACTTGCCGAGTGGCTTTAATGTAGAAGAAGATCAAGCATGGAATGAAATAGAAGATGAGGCTGGGATCATTGCATCTGAAATTTTTCAGCAAGGACTACCAAATAGTGACACCCAACTGGTTTAAGTCTTCCGCAGGGGGACTTAAATCTAACGATGAAACCGAAGACTTCGTCTGGTAATAGTAGAAGTTAGGAAATAATTAGCAAAAACAAGCAGGAGCTATATTTCGGTCTGGAGACCTTGGTTTATAAAGAAGATTTAAGTGATCTTTCAGAACACTTAAACCAGAGGGGTCCGCTTGTGCTAATTAGAAAAAAGGCTCAAATGAACGCTTGCGTCCATAGGAAAATTGAGGGGAGTTAAGTGTTTAGTTATTATAGATTTATCTCACCCTCAAAAACTTTCTCCGCTGGGCCGCATAAAAACACATCAGTAAATTTTTGGCCATCGTAACTGAAATTGATTTCCATATTTCCTCCTAATACAACTATTGGCGTAACCACCTGACCAATCTGATTTTGTTTTTTGGCCATCGCCATCGCCACCGCCGTTACACCAGTACCACAAGCATAAGTTTCATCTTCAACGCCACGTTCAAAAGTGCGTACAAAAAAGTGGTCTGGCTTTTTCTCCACAAAGTTTACATTAATACCATTGGTTTTATAGGTTTCGTTGTTACGAATATTATATCCTTCGGTGTATACGTCCATCGTTTCTAAACCTTCAACTTCTTTAACGTAATGCGGCGAACCTGTGTTTAACACAAAGGCTTCTTCATCATTATTAATGGTATCTACATCAATCATTTGTAGTTCTACCCAATTGCCTTCTGCTGAAATTTTGGCATAATGAGGGCCATCCACTGCCAAAAAATTAGTTTCAGTGTCAAAAATTCCTAAGTGCTTGGCGAAGGCTACAATGCATCTGCCACCATTGCCGCACATGCTGCCTACATTGCCATCGGCATTGTGGTAAACCATTTCAAAATCGTAACCATCACTATTTAGCAAGAACATTAAACCGTCGGCACCAATACCAAATCTACGGTCGCAAAGCTGCGCTACGGCTTTAGTATCAATGTTTTTTAAAGATGCTTCACGGTGGTCTATTAATATAAAATCGTTACCTGCACCTTGGTATTTATAAAATTTAATGTTCATATCTTGCTTAAAGTAAATTGTAACAAAGATGGTCTAAAAAAGTCAATAAGCTGTTACGATGGGCTTTAACATTTTTTAACACACATTTAGACGTTAATCTGATACAAATATCGTTCATATGGTATTAAATTTGGATAACAGAAACGTAAAAAGTAGTACGCCATAAAAAACATAACACACAATGGAAATGAAACCGTCAAGAATTTAGATACATGACAGCTTCATTACCTTTAAAAAACAAATAAATATGACAATGAAAAAAATAGGATTAATTGCTTTGGCTGCCTCTTTTATAGGTGGTGCAGCTGCAATTGGCGCCTATAAGTTATTAGAGCGCCCAACTGATAGTTTTACACTAGCAGATAGACAAAAGACGATGTTCGCTAGCAACGTAACAGGTGTTTCTTCTGCCGGAGCTCCTGATTTTGTACAGGCGGCGTCGGCGGTGTCTCCAGCAGTGGTACATATCAAAACAACTTACCAAGGCAAATCGAGCAGAGGTGGTGGCGGTATGGAAGATATGTTCGAGCAGTTCTTCGGTTTCGGCGGTGGTGGCGGAAGAGCTCAGCGTCAACCGCAGGCAGCTTCTGGTTCTGGAGTAATTTTAACGCCAGATGGTTATATCGTAACCAATAATCACGTAGTGGATAAAGCAGATAAAATCGAAGTTATTTTGTCGAACAGACGTAAAGTAACGGCTAGAGTAATCGGAAAAGATGCCAATACAGATTTAGCGTTAATTAAAGTTGATGCAACGGATTTACCTTACGTAAAAATGGGTAACTCGGATAACGTACAAGTTGGTGAGTGGGTATTGGCCGTAGGTTTCCCGTTAGATTTACAAACTACCGTAACTGCCGGTATTGTAAGTGCTAAAGCTCGTAACATCGGTATTTTAAACCGCGAAAGTGGTATGATGACCGAAGAAGAGTATGATGAATACAGAAGAACTGGTCAAAAACCTACAAGAACCAATAACTCTATTGAGTCATTTATTCAGACAGATGCTGCCATTAACCCAGGTAACAGCGGTGGTGCATTGGTAAATGCTGCTGGCGAGCTGGTAGGTATTAATGCGGCAATTGCATCGCAAAGCGGAAGAAACGAAGGTTATGGTTTTGCTATTCCCGTAAATTTGGCTAAGAAAATTCTGGAAGATTTCAAGAAATTCGGATCGGTTAAGCGTGGTTACATTGGAGTTAATTTTGTTGCTTTAGATGCAGACGTTGCCGATGAACTTAAGGTTAAGGAAAATACAGGTTTATATGTGAGCGATGTTTCTCCGAATGGGGCAGCAGCAGCAGCAGGTATTAAAACTGGCGATATCATTAAAAAAGTAGAAGGAATTGCGATTTATGATTCTCCTGATTTGCAAGAGCGTATTGGTCGTATGAGTCCAGGTGATAAAGTTGCTTTAACAGTACTTAAAGCTGATGGTTCTACTAAAAATATCAACGTAACTTTAAAAGGTGAAAGTTCTGTAGCCATTGCAAAAGCAGATGTTAGTAAATCTACTGGTGCTAGTATCGGCAAGTTAGGTGCAAGTTTTGCTCCGGCAACTGCTGCCCAAAAAGCTAAATATGGCATTAAAAGCGGAGTAGTGGTAACTGATGTGGTTGCAGGTCAATTGTTTGATTACTGGGGCGTTAAGAAAGGTCTAGTCATTACCAAAGTAAATGGTGTAGATGTAAATAGCGTTGCAGATATTGAGAAAGCATTGCCAACGTCTAGAGATGGTAGAACAACTATCGCTGGTGTTAGTGATGAAGGTTCGGTTACTTTCTCTTTTAACGGAAACTAATTACAACACACAATATAATTTAAAAGGGTACTCGTTTCGGGTATCCTTTTTTATGTTTAGAAGCACAGTGCCAGCTTGGCTTCGGTTAGCTCTATCCCGCTTTTGGCTTTAGTCCTCGGTTGCTTCGCTAAGGCACTAACGCTCTCACGCTCTCACTCTCGCTGCCCTGCGGGCTATCGCCTGCAATCTGGGCTATTTTACAACCCGTTCAGCTCACTATTTCCCTCACTTCTTACAGTTGCCTAAGCTTGAGTTAAAGCATTTATAGGTTTGGCAGTTAATGGTGAAATAAGTGGAGTTACGATAATTCTGTTATTTGTTTTAAAAGCATGTGGTAATGCTTAATCACTTCGCCATGCTTTATCTCATAATCAATTTTCTCATCTCCATTAAATACCACCGATGCATCTTTACTGTGTGTTCCTAGTCTCGATAGAATTGGCTCTGCCACTGAAGCTTCTTTGAGCACTTTTTCATAAAAGTCGAAGAGCATTTCTTTAACGCCAAAAGAATAGTCGTAGAAATAGTTTAAAAGATCCTTTTTTTGCAGTACATCAATATATTTAAGGTAAAAGTTGTCTATTACTAATTCTGTATAGCAGTTAAAATCTTGATAGTGTTTTTCTGTTACGTTAATTTTTAGCAGAGAAGGATTTACATAGCCAGGGATAGCATGTATACCTCTTCTTTTAATATGAGAAGTAACAATTGCCTCGGGTTCTCTACTTAGAAAATAAAAAGGTGTTTCGGGAAACCAATTGCGTAATTGCTCATAAAAATGAATGTGCCAGCTGTCTAATTTAATAAAGTACCTTTCGTAACTCGTTGTTCTGTTTTGCCCGTACCATGCAATAACTTTCTTAAATAGTTCTTGTATTTGTTCATCACTGATATGCTCATCAAATTCTTGCATCCTTAAAACTTGATCAAAAATGGGCGCTTCTGGCACAACAATGTGTTTCTCATCTACAGATAAAGCTTGTGATAAAAGCGTAGAACCACATCTGGAAACATGAAAAATAAAAGCATTGACAGGAACACTTTTTAAGGGTAGTGGTATATCTAGTAATACACTTACATTTGTGCAGGAAATATACCTATTTGAGCCTTTTTTTATTCTTAGCAAGCTCAGTGTATCATCAAAGAAAGGTTCATTAAAGTGATGTTCCCCGGCGTGTATCCACAAGCATTTCCAAGCGCCGTCTTCAAATTTTAAATCGTAGGGTAGCCAATGTTTAAGAAATTCCATATTCAGTTTTTAGTTTCTCTATTAAGTTGTTGGCTATTTCTGTTTGGTGAGTTTCTAATTGTGCAATTACCATTAAAACTTGTTCTATTGGCATTTTTTTTTCTGGAGCTTTGTAACCATATTTTTCGAAAAGCTGATCGCTCCATTCGTTACGTAAACAATCTATCACTAAGTGAATTCTAACAGTTTCTCCTCTATTTTTTACGCTGTGCTCCTTAGAAAAATCCATGTACCAGCAAGTTCCAGGCTGCAATCTATGGTTTTCGTTTTCCACAATAAAATCAACCTCGCTATTGGTTAAAATTGGAATGTGTATCCTGAAATTTCCATCTGCATAACTGCAACCAGGGTCTTTATGCGGCTTAATCTCACTTCCAGGGTATAAAGCTAAAAACCTAACCGTTTCTTTTTCACACTTCCAATCGGCTAAAACTGTTTTGATATAAGGTAGTTCTTCCAACAATGGTGTATCCTTAAAAGGCTCGTTGGTGTAATTGGCGAAAATGTCTGAAGTGGCTCCAGAAGCAGACCTCAAAGAAATGCTTTTCCAATCACCTTCGTAATCTTTAGTGTTGAAATGATTTACCCAATCACTGTTTAATGCAATTTGCAGTTCTTGTTCTAACTTGTGAACATCGTAAACGTTGTCGAATTTAATTGCGGCCAAAATGAGAAGTTGTTACGTTAAAATAATCGAGTTGATTTGCTAAATTAGGCAAGTCTTTAGACAATAGTACATCTTATTTTTATAAACGCTCAAATTCAATCCATGAATAATACTTTTGATGCTTTTCCTTTTTTGAGTTTTTATCGCTCTAAGAGAAATCCACATGCCCAGAAATCACAAAATGAAGCTGATTTTCAGGTATTAGAAAGGGTTTTTTTGAATACTTTCGAAGTAGGCTTGTTCGAAGTTTACGAGTTTCTCTATCAGCATTGCACTAGCGATTTACAGTTTGAGAATTGGTTAATTGATTTAAAGGGCAGAGCTTTCTATGAAAAGAAAAAGGCATTATTTAACGATTGGCACGAAAATAAACAAGACGTGGAGGATGACTTTTCTGATACAGCTATTTTAAGTGACGAGCAATTAAGTTTTTGGGAAGCAAATGGCTATCTGCAACTGAACGAATTTATTACGAAAGAAGATTGCGATGACGTGGTTGCGCTGATTTGTACAACGCTGGGGGTTGATTTAGAATCGCCGGCTACTTGGTACCCACAACATGAAATGCTACAAGGCCTAATGTTGCAGCTTTACCAGGGTGAACCGATTGAGAAAATAAGGCGTAATGAGAGGCTTTTTGCTGTTTTTGCTCAGCTATACGGTACTAAAAAGCTAATCGCTAATACTGAGAAAGTAAGTTATAATCCTCCTGAGACAGATAGTTTCCATTTTATGGGCAGCGCTTTGCATTGGGATATAGACTTTAATTTAGGGCCAAAATATTATATTCAGGGCTTGGTATATTTAAATGATGTGCCTGCAGATAGGGGTGCATTTTCGCTGGTACCTAGATTTCACAAAAAAATAGATGATGTTTTAACTGAAGAAAGTCCTGAAGTGGCAATAGCAAGAATAAAAGAAACCGAGAAGGTTGATTATTTAGCTGGTAAAAAAGGCGACTTGATTCTATGGTTGGAAAAGTTGCCACATGCAGCAACTGCCAATCGTTCTGATTTGCCAAGGTTTGTTCAATATGTAAGCTTTCTTAAACCGATTATATAAATGGATTACATAACGCAGTTAAAAAAATATAGTAAAGCAATATTAAAGAAGGGGGTTTTCACGAAGAATTAGCTCCTGCAATTACTGGTCTGTCGAATATGCTTTTTGAAATTACCCAAGTAGGTTCTGAATCTGATGAGGAAAGAAACCATATTCATACGGCAAATGGTAGTGCAATTGGCGTGTTTTGGGCAGCTCAATGTATCAAAGAAATCTTCAGAACTCAAAGATTTGTAAGAGGGTTGTTGGCTGATATCAAGGATGTTAGAAAGCTGAAAAGCAAAGAACCGGTACATGTCCTTTATGCTGGGACTGGTCCTTTTGCTACGCTGGCTTTACCGATTATGGCTTCATTATCGCCGCAAGAAGTTCAGTTTACGATGTTGGAGATTAACCCTAAAAGCTATGAACTGCTACAACAAGTTATAGCCGAATTCGGATTTGAAGCTTACGTATGCCATACAGAAATTACAGATGCCACTGGATGGAATGTTGGAGATAATCATATCGATATTGTGGTAAGCGAAACAATGAACAGAGCATTGATAAAGGAACCACAGGTTGGTATTATGCTAAATCTAGCGAGCCAACTTTCGGAATCTGTTATTTTTATTCCAGAAGAGATTACCGTTAGCCTACACCAAGAAGATGGTAATAGGGACTCTACAAAAATAGAAGACTTAATGGTTTTCAATAAATATTACATGTTCGATATCATTAAGAATAGCGATAAAGGAAATTGGAATTTTGAGGAGAAGATTTTAGATATCGCTATTTCGCCCAATTCTAAATTGCAATATTAAACGGAAATAAAAATATATGGAGACAATTTTCTCGGATGGAATAATAGTTCATTGAATCTTCCGGAAAGGCTGAAGACTACAGGGTTGTTAGGTCAGAAAAAAATCAGATTTAAATACTCAAGTCTTGAGGTACCAGGTTTTAAATGGGATAGTTTAAATTAACAGCTCAAACGAAATCTTCCCAAACAAAAATGGTCCCAATATGAAATCGGGACCATTTTTTTAAAATACTAGTTAACCTAATTTATGCTGTGCCTGCCCTCCGCGGATAGCCCACTCACAGGACTTTTTTATCTTTCAAAACGTTCTCTGTTTTTGTAATAACAAGCTAGCAAAAAATTGGTTTCATTCGTTTAAATTTTTATTAACAAATCAACAATTTTGTTGATTACTTTTTAGTGTCTGCATAGCCAAATACTTTTTGTAGCAAGCTAGAAGAACGAGCGCCGATATTGTCTCTAATCTTTAACTCTTCCTGCGCTACCTGTACAAACATACCTTCAATTGCTTTTTCGGCAACATATTGTGTTAAGTTGGTATTCACAGGTTTAACTAGAGGTATTTTATTATAAGCAGCTGCTGCATCCGTCCAGTATTTTGTTGCGCCAACTTTGCTTAGGCTATTGCTAATTACTGGCGAAAATCTTTCCATCAGCTGTGCTGTAGTTACTCTCTTAAAATAAGTGGTAGCTGCATCTTTATTTCCTAAAAGGATATTAGTTGCATCTGTAATGGTCATTTGCTTAATCGCACTTACAAAGATTGGCTTCGCTTCTTTTGCTGCATCTTCTGCTGCACGGTTCAAGCTTAAAATTACATTGTCAGCTAACGAATTTAAACCTACGCTACGCAAAGTCTTTTCTACTTTTTGAGCTTCCGTTGGAAACAAAATCTTAATGGCCATATTGCCAAAAAAACCATCCTTTGCCGAAAGTCTATCTGCACCAGCAGAAGTGCCAATTTCTAAAGCCTGTTTTAAAGCACTGCCAATTTCCAAACTAGTTGGCGTTCCTTTAGCTCCAGTAGCAACCTGACCTAAAATATTGCCAAGTTTACTTTGGCTTTGTGCATCGCAACCGCTAAAACATAAAGCCGATGCCGTTAATAAGAATAATCCTGTTCTCTTCATAAAGTATGGTAAATTAAGCTATGGCAGAGGTTAATCCTCTCTGCCTTTAGTAGCAAAATTACGTAAATCTTTCGCCATTAGCTGTGCCGATTTAGCTAATTTAACATATTCAGCTCGGTAGCCTTCTTTGTCGGTGCCTTTTGCCGCTTCGGCTAATGCAATAGCCTGTTCAAAAGTACTTTCCTGTACAAATTCCGATTGACGTAACAACATGCCAAACATCGCTACAGAAGAAGAAAACCTAAAGTTGTCGCTGGTTTTGCTCAGTTTGTCTTGGTAGGTATCGTTAACAGCTTCTTGTAGTAGTTTGCTTTTATCGCCATCAGGTTGTTTGTAGCGCATTTTAACAGTTAGCATTTCGTTAGTGTTGTTAGATGATGGAATGTTTTTGGGAACATTTTGATATTTGAGCGCATCAACACTTTTTACGAATTTGCTTTCTACGCCAACCGGAATGATTTCGTATAGGGCTGTAACCGTATGTCCGGCGCCCATTTCGCCAGCATCTTTCTTGTCATCGTTAAAATCTTCATTATTTAATAAACGATTTTCGTAGCCAATTAAACGATAAGCTTGTACTTTGGCAGGATTAAATTCTATCTGCAATTTCACGTCTTTCGCTACAGTAAATAAAGTGCCGCCAAACTCGTTAATCAATACTTTTCTAGCTTCGCTAATGTTGTCGATGTAAGCGTAGTTCCCATTACCTTTGTTGGCCAAAACTTCCATCTTGCTGTCTTTATAATTGCCCATGCCAAAACCAAGAACAGTTAAGAAAACGCCACTTTTACGTTTTTCTTCAATCAATGTTTGCATGTCACCATCACTACTTGCACCTACGTTAAAATCTCCATCGGTTGCCAAAATAATACGATTGTTGCCACCTTTGATAAAGTTTTCGCCAGCTACTTTGTAAGCTAGTTTAATGCCTGCACCACCTGCGGTAGAACCACCAGCACTTAGTTTGCTCAAAGCTTCTTTAATGGCTTGCTTATGATCGCCCGAGGTAGAAGGTAATACCAAGCCAGAACTGCCAGCATAAACTACAATAGCTACTCTGTCTTGGTCACGTAAATTATCTGTAAGTAAACGTAGGGAACTTATCAGTAAAGGCAGCTTGTTGTAAGATTCCATAGAACCAGAAACATCGATTAAGAAAACCAAATTAGAGGGTGGTAATTTTTCTGTTGGGATATTTTTTGCTTTTAAGCCAATGTGCACCAAACGATGTTGGTTGTTCCAAGGAGCGGTACCAATTTCAGTTACAATATTTACGGGGTCATCGCCTTTTGGCTGTGCGTAGTTATAATCGAAATAGTTAATCATTTCTTCAATACGAACCGCATCTTTGGGAGGTAAACCACCATTATTGATAAACCTGCGCATATTGCTGTAAGAAGCGGCATCAACATCTATAGAAAAAGTAGAAAGTGGAGCGTCAGTAGCTTTTTTGAAAGCATTCTCTGTAATGTGGGCATAGTTTTCGGTGTTTTGAGGAAATTGTTGTCTAATGCTACCTCCAAGTGCCAAACCAGCAGCTGAGCTGTGAATTACATTAGCCATAGGTGGTGCAACCATTGCCATATCTGCTACAACCCTTTGTCTTTTTTCCATTTTTACAGCTTTAGTAACGACTACTTCTTCTAAAGATCTGCCGTCGTCTTGTAAACTGATATTGATGATATCAGATTTACTAATAGCAATTTTTTTAGTTTTAAAACCTAAATTGGAGACTTGTAGATGTGTGTCTGTAGAAGGGATTTTAATTTTATACTTTCCATTCATATTAGTTGTTACAGAAGTTTTGCTAGGCAGACTTTTGATCAATGCACCTGGTAGGCTTAAGCCATCAGCAGCACTAATTACAGTGCCAGAAATTTCTTTAGTTGACGTAGCTTTGTATCCAAAAAATAGGAACAAAGTGATTATGGAAGTGATGAATGTTTTCATATTGGTTTAATTATAATGATAAATAATCTTCGATGAGCTCACTTGGCTCGGTCTAGGTTGGTTAGTTATTTGCTTTCTTAATTCTACGAGTTCTAATGATGCGTTTAATGATTAAATACAGCACAGAAATGATGATGAGATAAGGCCAAATGCTTATTGCCCATAACATAAAATCTACTATAGATTGCCAGCCCTGATTAATAGCCATTTTAGTTCTGGTTAAAAAGCCACTTTTGGGTTGTTCAATGTATTCTTTGTTTTTATATAGGCTGATGTTGAGCGTGCTAAATGCAACTTGGTCTGCTAAATATTTCAATCGCCCTTGTTGGCTGTCAATTTCTTCTTCTAGATTTCTGATGTTTTCTTCTATCGCCAAAATGTCTTTCACTGTTGCAGCTTTAGCGAGTATTTGTTTGTATCGTTGTAAATATTGGCGTTTGGTTATTAGTCTGGTTTCAATATCTACGTACTCTTCGGTAACATCTCTAGCTTGTATGTTTTTGCTCTCTATTTCGTCTTCTCCATTTTCTAAATTTGTAATCAGCTTTTCAAAATTTACTGCCGGAATTCGAATTTTAAGAGTGTAGGAAATAGATTGTTCGTTATTTTGCAAATCTTCACTTTCGTAATAAGCATTTAGTTTTTTTAACAGATTGTCGATTCCCTTTTTGCTATTACTAATGTTGTTGCTCTTTACTGTGATGTTGCCATCTTTAATGATTTTTTGTTTATCGACAGCGGTTTGCTGAGCAGTTGCTTTTGCGTTAGTTTCTAAACGATATTCCCCGCTTTTGCTGTCGGATGGAGCTGGTGCCATTACCATTTCAGCAACTTGATTTTCGTTATCGGTAGAAGTATTCACTTCATTTCTGCTTTCGGAATGTTGTTCTGATTTGGTGCTACATGAAAATAAAATTCCAATTAAGCAGCAGAGTATTAAAATTTTTGTTCTCATATCATAAATTTTTTGGTGGAAGATGGTTTTAGTTAAAAACTTGTCTCTCGGTCTCATAGCTTCCCTACTTTCGGACTTTTCGTTTTAAGGGTAGATGTAGCTATTCCTAATTTTCCATACCCATCTCGAAAAATATTTTTATACTTGAAGAAATTTAAGGCATTCCGAAGCGATTTGAAGTTTATCAAGAATACATCTGGCAAAAGAGAATTAGACGACCTCTCTTTAGTCGCAGCTTACCAAAATAGCGGCGATTTGGAGGTGTTAGGTGAACTTTATAATCGATACATGCACTTAGTTTACGGGGTTTGTTTCGGCTATTTTAAAGATGAAGAACAGAGCAAGGATGCGGTAATGCAAATTTTTGAAGAGCTGGTAAAGAAGTTACGCATTCATCAGGTTCAAAACTTTAAGAGCTGGCTGCATGTGCTTACCCGCAACCATTGTTTAATGGCGCTGCGTAAGTCGTCAAAAAATCCGACAGTAACACTTGAAGAAAATTTTGTGGAAAATGATGACTTTGTGCATCTAGATATCGACGACACAAAAGAAACTCAGCTAACCATCATGGAAAAGTGCATGGAAACCCTTTCGGAAGAACAACGAAAAAGCGTAGATTTATTCTATCTACAAGAAAAATGCTATAAAGAAGTTGCCGATATGACGGGGTATGACATCCTTAAAGTGAAGAGCTATATCCAAAATGGGAAGCGCAATTTGAAAATTTGTATTGAAAAGAACAGTGGGCAATAACGATTGGTTAGATATTGATGTACTGGACGATTACCTAGAAGGTAAACTCGGTGCCAGTATGATGCATAAGGTAGAGCGAATCTCGCTCGAAGACCCTTTTGTTGCCCAAGCTTTAGCTGGTTTAACCGAAGCTAAAAAGCGTAGCCAAACCTTATCTTTCTTACAAAAACAGTTGCAGGAGCGTGTAGCCGAAAAACCGGTAGAACGCAAAATGTGGCGCATGGCTTCGCATCGTTTGAGTATTGCAGCTACAGCAGCGGTACTTTTCTTAACGGTAAGTGTGTTGTTCTGGATGCGTGAAAAGCATAGGCAAGAGCAAGTCCAGCTGGCGGCTAATCAGCCGAAGAATATTGAGATTGATTTAAAAGAGGATGGAATAGCGGTAGTTCCTGCTGATACTTTGATTCAAACTAAACCAGAGGCATTGGCTGCAGACCCGAAAAAGGTAGAACAGGCTTTAAAGCAAACATTGGCTAAGGGAAATCAAGCAATAGCTAAAAATAATTATCCCAAAGACGAGGCGATTGCTGAAAGTCCATCTCTACAGCCTAGAGAGGCGATAAAAACTCGTTTAAAGAAAGAGGCAAGCGAAAGTCAGGTGATGGTTGGTGCACGTACTTCGGCACCTGCTCCTCCAGTTCAGGCTTTGGAAAGTAGGGTAGAGGGTATTCAGGTACAAACTTCTAATGCTAAATTGGTTAAGGGTGTTGTTTTGGATATTAATGGACGTCCAGTTCCAGGGGCCGAGATTAAAATGGTGGGTAATGATTTAAGAGCAATCACCAATATGAGTGGAGAATTTACCCTGCCTGCAGATAAACAAGGAGATAAGGTTGCTCTGGAAGTGGCTTCATTGGGTTTTGCAAAGAAAAATATTGAAGCGAAGACTAACGAACAAACAAATATCCGCTTAGAGGAGGATAAAACTGCACTGAACGAAGTGGTAGTGGTGGGTTACGGTGAAATGAAAAAGAAATCTGCGACTGCCGCAAAAGAAGCTACTGATGAAGTAATTATTGGCATTCCAGAGATGGGATGGAAAGCTTATAGTGATTATTTACAGAAGAATAATAAGTTGTATGTTGATGGGGCTAAAACTGTAACACTTGGCTTCAAGGTTTTACCTGATGGCTCGCCAAGTGATATTAAAGTGGTAAAATCTGAAGGAAAGGCGATGGATGAAGAAGCTGCTAGGTTACTTAAAAATGGCGGAAAGTGGAAATTGCCCATAGGTAAAACAAGTCAAACATCGATAAGCATTAAATTCTAGTTAAGTGTACAAAGTTGGTAGTTTTTTAGAAAAGGATATTGATAAACTGATTGCTTTTATTGAGGCTCATCCTTTTGCGGTTTTAATTGGTGCAAACCAAAATGTCCCATCTGCTACTCAAGTTCCCTTGCAGGTAAAAAAAGACGGCGATGTTGTAAAGTTAATAGGTCATGTAATGAGAAAGACAGACCATCATGAGGCTTTTGAGACCAACGAAAATATATTGGTGCTTTTTCATGGGGCGCATGCTTATGTAAGTGCATCTGTTTATGAAAATCCTGAATCAGCTTCTACTTGGAATTACAGTTCGGTACAGGCTAAGGGTAAAATTAAATTGTTAGATAACGACGAAACCAGAAAAGTTATTGAAGATTTGACCAATCAATATGAGGGGCATCATAGTCCGGCGGCGTTTCATCGCATGTCTGATGATTATATCAATAAACATTTAAAGGCCATTGCAGGTTTTGAGATTACGGTTACAGATTTAGAAGGCGTTTTCAAGCTGAGCCAAAACCATCCGCAAGTAAATAAGGAAGCTATCGTAAAGGAGTTGTCGCAGAGCGAAGATGTGCAAGCGCAGGAAGTTTCAAGGCAGATGAAGGATGGTTTGCAGTAACGTCCATAGATCTTTTTATTCCCGCGTAGGCGGGAATCCTAAAAAAATTTTACTTTCTATAGCATTAAGATCCCGAAATAAATTCGGGATGATGGAAATATTAAGCGGATATGCTCTGCGGTTTTTAATTTTGACTTTTAACTTCAATTAACACTCCGGCAAACTGATAGGGATATTTGTTGCCAAACCACCGTCAGAAGTTTCTTTGTATTTAGAGTTCATATCCAATGCGGTTTCCCACATGGTATTTACTACCGCATCTAAACTTACTTTTGCCTTATCAGGATTACTTTGCAATGCCAGTTGACTCGCGGTGATGGCCTTAATAGCGCCCATCGTGTTTCTTTCGATGCAGGGGATTTGTACCAAGCCACCAATAGGGTCGCAGGTTAAGCCCAAATGATGTTCCATGGCTATTTCTGCTGCCATTAATACTTGGCGTTGTGAGCCGCCTAAAACCTCAGTTAACGCCGCCGCGGCCATTGCTGATGATACGCCAATCTCTGCCTGACAACCGCCCATAGCTGCGGAAATGGTAGCACCTTTTTTGAAAATACTGCCTATCTCGCTTGCACAAGCGATAAACTGAATGATTTTATCTTCTGAATAACCATCGCAAAAGGTGATGAAGTACTGTAGTACAGCCGGAATTACACCCGAAGCACCATTAGTTGGAGCGGTAACCACTCTGCCGAAAGCGGCGTTTTCTTCGTTTACTGCTAAGGCAAAACAACTTACCCAATCTAAAATATAGTTGAAGCCCATTCCGCCGTTGCGAATTGCCGTCATCCAGCTATCATAATCTGTATAGGTTCGTTCTCCAATTAAGCGCTGATTTAATTTCGCAGCTCTACGGGCAACATCCAATCCGCCAGGTAAAAAACCAGCAGTATGGCAACCTCTGTAAATACATTCTTTAATCACTTTGAAATGCTGTAGAATACCTTTCTTTGTTTCGGCTTCTGGTCGCCAAGCAGATTCATTTTCCATTACTACCTCACTTACCTTTAAACCGGTAGATAAACACCAATGTAAAAGTTCGCTCGCTTTTTCTACAGGGAATGGTAAGTCAACCTGTTCTTTCTCAGAGCTATCTTGCCCTTCTTTTACCACAAAACCACCACCTATGCTGTAATACGTTTCAGATACAGCTTTTCCTGTAGATAACAATGCTTGAAAAGTAACCGCATTTGGATGAAAAGGAAGACTCTCGGAAAATAAGAAAATCAAATCTTCATCATAAGAAAAATCAATTTTGAAATGCCCTGCAAGTAGCAGTTTCTGTGTCTCTTTGATTTCGGCAACCGTACTGTCAATTGCATTTACATCAAAAGTAACTGGGTCTCCACCAGCTAAGCCTAGCAAAATTGCAATATCAGTTCCGTGCCCTTTGCCAGTTTTGGCCAAAGAACCATACAATAGAATTTTTACTTGCTCTACATCGGCCAATACGCCTTGTGCCGACAAGCTGTTGGTAAATTGCTGTGCAGCTCGCCAAGGGCCTAAGGTATGGGAACTAGATGGCCCAATTCCTATCTTAAAGATATCGAAAACTGAAATTTGTTCATTTGGCATATTACAAAGCTACGATTGTTTTGTGATTTAAATTGGTGAATAATGCTGTAAATTTTTATCTTCATCTTAACAAAAACCAATCAATTTTTTTAAAAAAAGACCATGCGCCAAACAAACTTCGACGAACAGATAGATTTAAATTATTGTAGAGCGAGTACAGGAAAAAGATTTGCCAATTATATCATCGACATGATTGTGTTCTATATTTTAGTTATTTTGCTAGGCATTGTAGTTGGCCTATTAAGACCGGACCTTTTCCTAGATGAAGAAGAAGGTACAGGTATTTTTGAACGTATTATATCATTGATATGTTATGGTCTACTCATGTTTATAATCGAAGCAGCATGTGGTGGAAAAACACTAGGTAAAGTTATTACACGTACTAAAGCGGTAAATATAGACGGTAGTGATATGAGTTTTCAAAAAGTATTTGTTCGTAATATTATCAGAAGTATTCCTTTTAACGCATTTAGTGCATTAGGAACACCTAGTGATCCTTGGCATGATAGATGGTCGGAGACTATGGTAATAGATGAAAAATTATTAGACCTACAACGTAGAAAGGAAATTTTCTATACAGAGCTTAGCGCAAAGGCAGAAAAGAATGAGCTATCTGTGGATTCTAAAAGTCAAACTCAATAATACTTTCATCTCGCAACATCGTTTCTACAAATTCATGGTGCTTCGCTGGACTACCGATTGCATCCCAAGTACCAGTAATAATACCGTTAGCTAGCTGGTGTTTACCACGGTTTGCTTTTAATTTGTGCTGTCTAAAAATAAGCTCGTAGTTGTCTAGATCTTTATTTTGATACTTTTTTGCAATGCGGTAAGTACGTTTGGTGAAACGATTTTCGGCAATGTTTTCTACATAAGGAAATACCAATAACGAAATCAGTACAACGCCCGTAACCCCAATAGCTTGGATAAAATAACCTGAACCAACAGCCATACCAATAGCGGCAACAATCCAAATTACACAGGCAGTAGTTAAGCCTTTTACTCTGTTTTCTTCTTTAAAAATTACGCCGGCTCCTAAAAAGCCAATCCCCGTTACAATGTTAGAGGCAATACGGTCGTGACTAACATCACCAATTTTAACAGAAAGTACGGTAAATAGGGCAGAGCCTAAACCAATCATGATCATGGTTTTTAAGCCAGCAGATTTGCTGCGGTATTCGCGTTCTGCGCCAATTAAGCCGCATAGAAAAATGGCTAGTAAAAATTTGTTTACTTCCGCAATGCTAAGGAATTGATTTCTATCTCCGAGTATTTCCCACATGGGTTAAATGTAGAAAGTTTTTTGATAGTCCGCAAGTGGATTTAGTTGGGAAGTCCGCAAGCTTTCGTAGCTGAGAAGTCTAAAGTGGGTGAAAGCTAAGTTAAGCACTATTTTGGCCCCCCGTTGGAGAGGGGTAGGGGGAGGAATTGGGTTTGTTAACTAGCCCGGATTGAAGCGGAAATACTTTTTGAGTGCTGGTAAAACCTCATAGGTTTAATAGGCGTTATTTATAGTAAACCTATGAGGTTTGTGTAGAGGAACAAAAAGATTACAGCGAAAAGCCGGACTGGCGGAAGATAGCAGTAGGAAAATTGCGCTTCTAAAATAAAGATTTCTCCACTCGCTACGCTGCGGTCGAAATGACGAAAAGAAAAAAATCCCTCAAAACTTGCGCCTTGAGGGATTTTTTTATAAGGTTAGAGACTAAAGGAGAAAGCTTAAAGCGTTTGCAATTTCTTTAGTCTTTCAGCTTTGTGCTTTTAGCCTAGACTACATCATGCCGCCCATGCCGCCGCCGCCCATTGGTGGGTGCGAGTGACCCGCATCTGCTTCTGGCTCATCTGCCAAAACAACTTCTGTAGTTAACAACATTGCTGCAATTGAAGCTGCGTTTTCTAATGCTACACGAGATACCTTAGTTGGGTCGATAACACCAGCACCAATTAAGTTTTCGTAAACATCGGTACGAGCATTGTAACCGAAATCTGCAGTACCTTCTTTCACTTTTTGCACTACGATAGAACCTTCGATACCTGCATTTTCACAGATTTGACGCAATGGCTCTTCGATAGCACGTTTCACGATAGCGATACCAGTAGTTTCGTCTTCGTTAGATCCTTTCAAGTCAGCTAAAGCCTCTACCGCACGGATGAAAGCAACACCACCACCAGCAACAATACCTTCTTCTACAGCTGCACGAGTTGCGTGTAAAGCATCATCAACACGGTCTTTTTTCTCTTTCATCTCCACTTCTGAAGCAGCACCTACGTAAAGTACAGCAACACCACCAGAAAGTTTAGCTAAACGCTCTTGTAATTTTTCTTTATCGTAGTCAGATGTAGTAGTTTCAATTTGAGCTTTGATTTGACCAACACGAGCTTTGATGTCTTCTGACTGACCAGCACCATTGATTACAGTAGTGTTGTCTTTGTCGATTACTACTTTTTCTGCAGTACCTAGGTAAGTTAAATCAGCATTTTCTAATTTATAACCTCTTTCTTCAGAAATTACAGTTCCGCCAGTTAAGATAGCGATGTCTTCTAACATTGCTTTTCTTCTATCGCCAAAACCTGGTGCTTTAACAGCAGCAACTTTCAGAGAACCACGGATCTTATTCACTACCAAAGTAGCTAAAGCTTCGCCATCTAAATCTTCAGCAATAATTAAAAGCGGTTTACCAGTTTGAACAGTTTTTTCTAATACTGGCAACAATTCTTTCATGTTGCTAATTTTCTTATCGTAGATTAAAATGTAAGGAGAATCTAATTCAGCTTCCATTTTATCAGCGTTGGTTACAAAGTATGGAGAAAGGTAACCTCTGTCGAATTGCATACCTTCTACAGTTTTTACTTCTGTTTCAGTACCTTTTGCTTCTTCTACAGTAATTACACCATCTTTACCAACTTTTTGCATTGCTTCTGCAATTAAAGAACCAATAACTTCGTCGTTATTAGCAGAAATTGAAGCAACTTGTTTGATTTTGTTGTTGTCATCACCAACTGCTTGAGATTGAGTTCTTAAGTTCTCTACTACAGCGGTAACTGCTTTGTCGATACCACGTTTCAAATCCATTGGGTTTGCACCAGCAGCTACGTTTTTAATACCTGCAGTTACAATTGCTTGCGCCAATACAGTTGCAGTTGTAGTTCCATCACCTGCAATATCTGCAGTTTTAGAAGCTACTTCTTTCACCATTTGAGCACCCATGTTTTCAATTGGGTCTTTTAAATCGATTTCTTTAGCTACCGTTACACCATCTTTAGTAATTGCTGGTGAACCGAATTTTTTATCGATAATTACGTTACGTCCTTTTGGACCTAAAGTTACTTTTACTGCATTTGCTAACGTATCTACACCTCTTTTCAGTGCGTCACGTGCTTCAACGTTATATTTTACTTGTTTTGCCATTGTTTTAATGAGATTTGATAATGTGAAGATTTGATGATTAGCTAATTAACTAATTATCAAATCTGCTAATTTTAATATTATCCAATTACCGCGTAAATATCAGCTTCACGCATAATTAAATACTCTTTTCCTTCGTGAGATACGTCAGTACCAGCAAATTTGCCGTAAAGTACCACATCGCCAACTTTTACAGTCATTGGTTCATCTTTTTTACCAGCGCCAACAGCAACTACAGTTCCTTGTTGAGGTTTTTCTTTAGCAGTATCAGGGATATAGATACCAGAAGCTGTTTTTTCTTCGGCAGGCGCAGCTTCTACTACGATTCTGTCTCCAATTGGTTTTAAATTTAAAGCCATAACTCTAATAATATTTATTTTGATTTAAAATTTTTATTTTGATACTTAAGCGTTATCAGTTATTATGCCAATAGGTTTTAGCTTGACAAATTTTCACGGCTTTGTCAGTTGGCTCAAATATAGGCTAATTTTTGGTGTCAGACTGACAGGGAAACTACTGGTTTAATAATGCATAGGTTGATTTCTTGAAGCGCAGTTATAGCTGCATCAATCTTCGTTAGTCCCGCTTTACGGCTGTAGTCCTCAGTCGTTTTGCCCATGCTCTTCCAAATGCTCACACTTCTTCCGGGCTGCCGCCTTTAATCGGGGCTATTTAACAAACTTTAAAGCGTGTATGTCCCGTTTCCATAAAGTCGCAAATAGTATCTACGCTTCTTCATGCTAAATTTATTTCAGCATCGGCTTTACACATTAATTTATGAAAAGTTAGCAAGCAAAACAAATGCGGAGTTCGATTCAGACTTACGAAGTTTTTAAAACTTCGTAAGTCTAAGAAGACCTGCACCAAACAAAAAAAAAGCTCCTTGGCGGTTAACCAAGGAGCTTTTGTTAAAAGGAACTAATTAGTCTTTATTAAAAGTCATTTCTGATTTGTAAACATAAGTAGTGTTCCCAATAACGTCAGTTCCTTCTGAAGTTATCACAAATTCCTTTTTTGAATTCCAGCGTAGTTGGTTGGTTTCTTCTTCACCATTGTTGCTTTTTATTGTGATTGAATTTCCAGTTGCCGTGAATGTTCCATTATCATCCAATTCGCCATCTTCGTAAACACTAATTTTATTCCCATCAAAAACAACATATAAATCTCCTTTTTCATAAGTTTCATTATGTTCGCTGGTTTTTGTTCCGTTAGTACTTTCAACAAAGTACGCTTTGGTCAAATTCCACCTTCCTTGCAGCTTATCTTCAGGGTCTTTCTTACATGCCGTTAGAGAGGCAACAGCAACAAATAAAATTAGTAACGCTTTTTTCATCCTTATAAGTTTTTGGCAAATATATTTCACTTGTAATAGTTATACAATACTTAAAAATGAGTATTTATAACAATAAAAAAGCTCCTTGGCAGTTAACCAAGGAGCTTATATTTATATTTTATCTGTTATTTCTATTTTTTAGTAGTATCAGCAGTTGCTGGAGCTGCAGCAGGTGTTGCAGATTTAGTTGGTAGGCCGCTTCCAATTGGAGAAGGAGCCGCTGTTTTATTAATGTGGTCATCAATTTTAGAACCAGTTCCGCTAGCTGTACCGTTTTTACCCATTGCTGTAATTGCTAACGAGAAAACCACGATTAAAGCTAATAAAACCCAAGTTCCTTTTTCTAATACATCACCTGTACGTTGTACGCCAAACATGTTACTGCTTGCACCACCAGTAGCTAAACCGCCACCTTTAGGGTTTTGGATTAAAATGAAAAGAGCTAATGCAACACATGCAATCACCAATAAAACAATAAGTAGGGTAGTCGCCATTTTGTATAATAATTTTAAATTTTCTTTTCTAAAGATTGTATAAGGTCGGCAAAGTAACCACTTTTTTCTGGAAATTTCAAACTTAATTTTTGATAAGTGTCTATCGCCTTGTGATAAAGCATTTGCTCGATATAAATTTGTGCCAATGTTTCTGATACCACATCATTCGAATCTTCAGCACTTCGCTTTGCTTTATTCTCGTTATTGATTTGATCGGGCTTGAGCGCCTTTATTTGAGGGTCGTTCTTAATGAAGTTGTCGATAATTGAATCTTCTTTAGTTGTTGGTAGGGAAGTAGTTGCTACTTCTTCTATTAGCTCTAAAGGTGCTTGTATATGGAATATATGTTCTACATATTGCTGCTGTAATGGTTGTGCATTAGCAGCTACCGGAGAAGCGAAAGGTCTGAAAATCTGTTCGTGGTCTTTACGGGTTTTGGCTAGCCACCATAAAAATGTGAATGGCAGTTGGTCATCATCATATTTACTTACGATGTGTTCTGCAGGGATGTCAATGCTGGCTGCAGGCGCTGTGTCAAGTTCATTTACTTCAGTTTCTTCAACTTCTGGTACTGTCGTTGTTTCCGTGCTGAAACTTCTATCAAAAGCAAAGAAATCTGTCGCAGCCACGGTCTCAATAACCAATTCTTCATCTTCTTCAACAGTGTTTTGGTCCACGATAACTTCTTCAGCTTCTTCTAACTTATGAATAGCTGGAATTTCTTCCGCAATTTCAAATACTTCTGGCTTCAGACTATTTTCAGGTGGAGCAATAAATTCGTTAATTTCTTCAAAAACCTCTTGTTCATCCGCTTCAGGAGTCGTTTGAGCTATTTGCTCTACTTCACAAACTTTGATGATTTCACTTTGTAAAGGCTCTAAATTCTCAATTTCCGGAAGAACGAAGTCTTGTAGGAAAGTAGGTGGAACAGATTTAAGCTCTTCCTCGTCAAAGACTTTATTTTCTTCCAGAGTTTCAACTAAAATTACCTCATCAGCTAAAGGTTCCAGGTTTTCTATTTCTGGCGGCTCTGTTGAGCTTTCTACAGGAGTAGCTTCAGTTTTTGAAATGATTTGTTCGGTTGGGGCAGCTTCAGCAGCATTACTAACGGTCCAAGGCTCGTAAGTAATTACGTTAATGTCTTCAATAACATCAAGGTTTTGCTCATGAATAACACGGTGTAAAATACTGCCATTGGTATATAATGCAGCAGTAGTAAAAGCTTTATCCTTGATTTCAGTTTTGGTGCTGGCTTTAGCCAACAGTAAATATAGTGGTTGGTAATATGGAAAAGTTTTGATGAGTTCCTGCAATAAAGGAATATGTTCTTGTATAGCCAAACTCGGCTTAACAAGTAGTTTTTCCAATTGTTGCTTCTTCTCTAAATTCAACTCCATTGCGCTAAGTTAATAATTGAAATATAATTTCCATTGGTACAACATCGTTTTTAGTCTGAATAGCGCTGTCATGATATTGTTTTTTGGAGATTAATTCTGTTTTCGTAGGTGACTTATGATAGATTTACCATTGCGCAAAAGCACGGTTGAAAATGTTTTCGGTCAGCTTCATGTTTACTTCTCTAATTACAATTAGTTCTTGCGCTTGTAGGTTTCCCGATAATGTAAAATCTTGGAAAGCGGTAAAACTTTCATCGAAACTGCTCTTTACTTTTCCTGTATCTAAGTTGTTGGTATACTTCACTTGAACAGTAATTGTTAGCCTATTACCGCCAGCTGTGGGTTGTCTATTATCACCAAACGCAATTGGAGCAATAGAATAGCCTGTAATCCGTCCTTCTATTGTTGCATCTGCCTCGTTTTGCGTAATACTCAATCTACTCTGTGTACGGATACGTTCTTTCAACGCTTCGGTAAAAGTTTGGGCTAATGTAGGTACAACCAAAGGAGCAGTGTTTTCGAAAAACCTTACGTTAAGGGTCTTCATTGTTGGCGGAATAGACGCTCCGTTAAACTTATAGCTGCAACCAGCAAAGGCTAGAAATACTGCTAAAACAAAAAATATTTTCTTCATTGTTAATTAAAGATTTAACTCTTTTATCTTTCTATAAAGTGTACGCTCAGAAATACCCAACTCTTGTGCGGCAAATTTACGTTTGCCTTTGTGCTTTTTCAATGCTTTTTTGATCAAGTCAGATTCTTTATCTATCAATGATAACGACTCTTCCACTTCTTCCGCATCATGGGCATAATTAAAATCGTTAGGGATATTTTGCGAAGGATGTTTGATGGTTAACGTTGGCTCTGAAGAATGATTGTTCAAATCTACTTCCTGATAAAGCTGATTAATAAATTGAGGATTATCAGCAATGACATGTGCCATATTTCCGCCACCGTTCTGAATAATTTCTGCCACCAACTTCTTCAATTCCACCATATCTTTTTTCATGTCGAATAACACTTTGTAAAGGATATCGCGTTCAGAGAAATCTTCCTTGCTAGAAGAATTTACAGCCATCGGCAAATGGTTATTTTGCTCGTTAGGAATATAATTCAGCAAAGCTTGTGACGTAACATTACGGTCTTTCTCAAGCACACAAACCTGCTCTGCAATGTTTTTTAATTGACGAACGTTTCCTGGCCAGCTATAATTGCTTAGCATTTGAACCGCATCGTTTTCTAATTGTATTCCTGGTGTTCTGTATTTATTGCTGAAATCAGAAACAAACTTTCTAAACAACAGATAAACATCTTCTTTACGTTCTCTCAATGGAGGAATACGTAATGGAACTGTATTTAAACGATAATATAAATCTTCACGGAATTTGCCCTTTTTGACACTGTCGTAAACATCAACGTTAGTTGCGGCAATAATCCTCACATCAGTTTTTTGAACTTTAGATGAACCTACGCGGAGATATTCGCCACTTTCTAGGATACGTAGCAAACGAGCCTGCGTGCCTAAAGGAAGTTCGGCAACTTCATCTAAAAAAATAGTTCCGCCGTTGGCAACTTCAAAATAACCTTTACGGGCTTCGTGAGCACCGGTAAAAGAGCCTTTCTCGTGCCCGAATAATTCAGAATCTATGGTTCCTTCTGGAATAGCACCACAATTTACCGCGATAAAAGCACCGTGTTTACGAGCGCTTAATTGGTGGATAATGTGCGAAAAAACTTCCTTGCCACTTCCACTTTCTCCAGTAATTAAAACCGACATATCAGTAGGCGCCACCTGACTTGCCGTATCTATCGCTCGGTTTAACAAAGGTGAATTGCCAATAATCCCGAAACGTTGTTTTATACTTTGTGTATCCATTTAATATCGTGTATCAAGTTTTAAGACTTGAAATATTTAATTTTATTACGAAAAGCAATTTCAGTTTTTCATCGGTTCCGAAAGTCCTGCTATCCGTTTTACTTCGCTACGCTCGTGCCCACTACTATCAGGTTTAGTTTACAAACATCTGTGTTCCAAACAACCAATAACCAACAAACTAACCAACCACACGGCCAATCAATGTAGCCGATGTACAACGCTCTACATAAACGTTTGCGTATTCACCAGGTTTTACGGCATCTGTAACTGGGAAAACCACCATGGCGTTCTCATCATTACGACCTCTGTACTCCTTGTCAGATTTTTTAGAAAAACCTTCTATTAAAACTTTTACGGTTTTACCTACAAACTCTTCTAAACAAGCCAAAGAATCTTCTTGTTGTTTTTTGAAAATCTCTGCCAAACGACGAGCTTTTACATCTTCAGGTACATCGTCTTTATATTTACGTGCCGCTAAAGTTCCTGGGCGCTCAGAGTAAGAAAATGTATAAGCAAAATTGTATTTGGCATAGTGCATAATGCTCAAAGTATCTTGGTGTTCTTCTTCCGTTTCTGTACAAAAACCAGCAATAATATCAGAAGAGATTGCACAACCTGGAATAATACGACGAATCGCATCAATTCTGTTCATGTACCATTCTCTGGTGTAAGTTCTGTTCATCAAAGCTAAAACTCTGCTGTTTCCAGATTGAACAGGCAAGTGTATGTAATTACAAATATTGTCATACTTTGCGATGGTGTACAATACTTCGTCGGTAATGTCTTTAGGGTGTGAAGTAGAAAAACGAACCCTTAGATCAGGATGGATTTCTGCTACCATGGCCAATAATTGCGCAAAGTTTACAGCACCTTCCGAGTGCTCTTTAATTAAAGCAGAAGGCAAATCTGTTTTGTTGCTCAATGCTTCCAGCAAAGCATCACCAGTTAAGGTGTTCATATCATCTTTGGTATCGTCTGCAATTTTCTTCTCAGGAACAGCTGCGCTCCATAAATATGAATCTACATTTTGGCCTAATAGCGTAACCTCGCGATAGCCGTTTTCAAAAAGCTCTTTCGCTTCCTTTATAATCGAGAAAGGGTCTCTACTACGTTCTCTTCCTCTTGTAAATGGAACCACACAGAATGAGCACATATTGTCGCAACCACGCATAATGGTTACAAAAGCAGTAATACCATTGGTATTTAAACGAACAGGACTTACATCGGCGTAGGTTTCTTCACGAGAAAGGATTACGTTAACCGCTTTATGTCCATCTTCCACCTGATTGATTAATTTTGGTAAATCACGATAAGCATCTGGGCCAACTACCACGTCTACCAATTTCTCTTCTTCTAAGAATTTAGCTTTTAAACGCTCGGCCATGCAACCCAAAACACCCACCACCAATTTCGGATTTCTGCGTTTTTCGACACCAAACTGCGACAGTCTGTTGCGTACACGTTGTTCGGCGTTTTCTCTTATAGAACAAGTGTTGATGAAAATTACATCTGCACTATGATAGTCATTGGTGGTTTCAAAACCAGTTTCAGAAAGAATAGAAGCCACAATTTCGCTATCCGCAAAATTCATCTGGCAACCATAGCTTTCTATGTAAAGCTTTTTGCCATCACCATTTTTTCCTTCTAACAACAATGCTTCCCCTTGGCGGGTTTCATCGTGTGTTTTATCCTGAAGCTTAAAATCTATCATTAAAAAATATTATTTACGGGCTCCAAAAATACAAAAATTAAATCATAAATGACAGAATGGCAGGAATTTTACAATCTCTTTATGATTTAAAAACAATAGCGTTCGGTTTTTGTCTTTATGGGTACGAGCAGGAACTTTTTGTTGAGCCATCATTAGAGCCTCCTCGACGTAGAGAACAATTTATCATAGATGAAAAAAAACACATTCTATCGCAAACGCAAGTTCTGGTATTGGATTGGCGGTATTGTAGGTGCAATTATTCTTATTTTAGGCATAGGCGCAATCATCCTAAGTGCCAAATGGAAACCTCTTTTAACCAATAAAATCAAAGAAGGAGTGACTAATGCTTCAAATGGTTTATATAAGGTAGAATTTAAAGATATTCATTTGAATTTGTTAACTGGAACTGCGGTTTTAGATAGTATTAGTTTGATACCTGATACTAATGTTTTTCAGCAGTTAAAAGAAAAAAAGCAAGCGCCTGCGCATTTGTTTCGAATTAAATTGGCTCACTTGAAAATTTCTAGGGTTGGTGTACTTACGGCTTATTTCAAGAAGAAAGTGGCCCTAAGTGCTATTATTTTGGATAATCCGTCCATAGATATGATTTACCATAAAGTGACCAAGCGACCAGATACCGTAAAAGACGAGCGCACTTTATATCAGCAGATTTCAAAATCTCTGAAATCAATTGCAGTAGGTCAAATTAAGGTGATCGATGCAGATTTCGATTATTATAATGGGGAGAAGAAATTGAACCAGATTAAACACCTTTCGATAAATGTGAAGGATATCCTGATTGATTCGGCAGCGCAATTTGATACTACAAGGGTATTTCATAGCAAAAATATAGGCTTCGAATTATTAGGCTACAAATCCGATACGAAGGATAAATTGTACACTTTAAAGCTGGATACGCTGAGAGGTTCTATTACAGGAAAGGATTTGAAAATTCGAGGTTTTCAAATGGAACCGAAATATCCTAAAATTCAATTCAGTAGAAAGTATAGTGTACAAAAAGACCGTTATGACTTAAATTTTAAGGAAATAAATATTTCGGGAATAGATTATGTTGGATTGAACAATAACGGAGAATTACATGTCCAAGAAATTAATCTTGGTCCGGCAGATGTAAATGTGTTCATGAATAGGGAGTTGCCGCCATCAACTTTAGATAAGTCGGGAAATTTCCCTCACATGGCTTTGAAACGTTTGCCCATACCTACCATTGTGGAACGTTTAACAATCGCTAAAGTAGATGTGGCTTATGGCGAGTATAATCCTAAAACAAAAGAAATTGGTACGGTAAAACTCAATGGGCTGAATGGTGCTATTAGTAATTTAACTAATGATAGTGCCCGACTTTCGAAAAAAGGACATGCTTATGCAGATTTAACTACTCATGTAATGGGTGCTGCAAAACTGAATGTGAAAATCGACTTTGATTTGAAGTCAAACAATGCTGCATTTAAATATAAAGGCACTGTGGGAAGTTTCGATTTGAAAGCTTTAAATGCGATTTCTAAGCCGCTGGGTCAAATTGAGTTGGAAAGTGGAAAGGTAACTTCGGCAAGCTTTGATGTGTCTGCAAACAGTAAAGGATCTAAAGGTGTAGTTTATTTTTACTACAAAGATTTGAAAATTAAGATGCTTGGTGAAGATGCTGAAGGAAAAGAAAAGAAGAAAGGGTTGCTGTCGTTTTTAGCAAATACACTTTTAATTAAAGACGATAATATTGCAGGTGAAAAAGGCAGGTTTGCTACCGTGACCTATGAGCGTGCACCGCAGGCTTCTTTTTTTAATATCATGTGGAAGACCATTTTTAAAGGCATGAGGGAAATTGTGGGCATTGGTATTGTGCCAATGAAAAAAATGGAAGAGCCGAAGAAGAAGTAGGGATGGACTAACAATTGAAAAATTTTAACCATCTAACAATTTCAAATAAATCTGTATCTTGGGATTAGATAACGAACTCTAAATTGCCCATGCGAGAAACCACACCTAAATGCAGACGAAAATTAAAATGGATTTTAGGTGTACTACTGTTTATTACTTTAATAATCGTTAGTGCTTCTTGGTATATCTCCATAAAAATAAAACCTTTTGTACAACAAGAGTTAGGCGCAATAGTTAATAAAGCAACCAACGGACTTTACGACATCCGCTTTAATAAGGTAAGCGTAAATCCACTTACTGGCAATGCGTCTCTAACAGAAGTGCGCTTGGTACCCGACACGAATGTATACCGAAAATTGGTGGCACAAAAAAAAGCGCCGAACAACCTTTATGTAATCGAACTCCAAAAGTTGAGCATTAAAAAATTCCATCCTTTTAAAATCTATTTCGATAAAAAATTAGAAATAGACTTAATATTATTCGATAAGCCACACATCACGATGGTGAATAAATCTTTCGCTTTTAATGAAGATAAATTGCCCCAACCAGAGAAATCTCCTTACGATTACATCAAAAATATTTTCACTGCCCTACACGTCAGAACTATCGATTTTAAAAACGCTAGTTTTAAATATGTAAACAATAACAAGGCAAAGCAGGATATAGATACCATTTCAAATATCACCATTACCCTTAAAGATTGGTTGATTGATGCAACCTCTGCGAAAGACAAAAGTAGATTTTACCTGTTAAAGGACGCCTACGTTTACATGAACAACTACACTTATGCTACTCCTGATAGCATGTATTACATTAAAGCAAGTCAGTTTGAGTTTAGTGCGTCTTCCAAAAAGTTGAACATCAAGGAGTTTTCCCTGCAGCCACGTTATTCCGAACAGGAATTTGCCAAGGTGAACGGTTATGCTAGAGACCGCTATTCATTGCAGCTAAATAACATCGATTTACATGGAATTAACCTGTTTTCGTACATCAAAAATAGAGAAGTATTGGCTGATGAGATGAATATTGCCAATGGTACGCTATCTGTTTTTAACGATAATTCTTATCCTAAATTAGTTAAGGATAAAACAGGGAAATTCCCGCATCAGCTTTTTCAAAAAATTGATATTCCAATTACCATTAAAAAAATCAACCTTAATCAATTAGATATCAGCTATGCTGAGTTTGACGAGAAGAGTGGGCAGCGTGGAAGAATTAGTTTTAATAACACGTCTGGTGTGATTAGCAATGTGACCAACCAGTATAAAAACAAGAAGAAAAACCCAATCATTGAAGCCAATCTAGAGAGTTACCTGATGGAACAAGGGAAGCTCAATGTGGGGTTCAAGTTTAATGTGATGGCACCAAAAGCAGATTTTTCATATCAAGGACAACTGCTAAATTTAGATGGAAGGCAACTTAATTACATTACCCGTCCGTTGGCGATGGTGCAAATCAAAAGTTGTTTGGTGCGTAGTTTGGCTTTCGATATCAAGGCAAATGAAGATGTGGCCACTGGAAAAGTAAAATTTACCTATAACGATTTGTCGCTAGGTTTAATGAAGAAACATGAAGGTGGCGAGCGGTTAAAACGCTTGGGGATTTTGTCTCTTTTAACGAATGCAATGGTGATTTACTCCGATAATCCATCGGTTGATGGGAAATTTACGGCAGCGCCAATTCATTATAAACGTAAACCAACAGGTTCTTTTTTCAACTTTGTTTGGAAAACCTTGTTTCAGGGAGTGAAATACAGTGTTGGTTTTACGCCTAAAAAAGAAGCTGAAATTAAAGGTTACGTCTCCCGATTTGAGGACATGAAAAACGAACGCGAGAAACGTAGGATACGAAGAGAGCTGCGACGGATAGAGCGAGAAAGAAATCGTTAAGCAAGTCTTATATTTTTTATTAAGCGATAATTATTTAATATTGTGGTTTAACTAACCAAATGGAAAACCAACTAACCTATCACTTGCTGTGGGAAAGAATCTGCATGGGCGACCGTGACGCATTCTTTGATTTGTACAAAGCGCTGTACTATCGTTTGGTTAATTTTGGGATAAGGGTTTGTGGAAATTCGGATTTATCGAGCCAAGCTACCGACCATGTTTTTACCACCATCTGGGAGAAACGCGAAAATCTTGCCCGAGTAGAGAATGTTGAAGCCTACTTAAGAACCTTCTTAAAAAGAAAACTACTACGTTTGCTAGAAAGGGAGAAGAAAATTCACGAAGCCCTTTTTAAAGCAGGAGATGAGGGAGAATGGATGGAGATGAGCTACGAAGAGTTTATTGTAAAAGTGCAGAGCGATGAAATTGTACGCCACAAATTGAAAAATGCACTTGCCAAACTTACCTTTAGGCAGAAGCAACTGATCCATCTAAAGTTTTTCGAAGCACAGAGCTACGAACAAATTGCCGAACAAACCAATCAGACTATAAAAACCGCTTATAACACTATTTACGACGCCTTAAAGGTGCTACGTAAGGAGCTGAATAACTTCTAATTTTTATCAAATTTATTTAATGTTAAAAAAAAGTTAAAAAATCCTTAGGAAAAATTAATGATTTGCGGCACTGTCTATTAAAGGTGCAAATAGAAATGATAGACAGAAGCAAATTTGAAGCTGAGGACTTTTTAATAGACGCAACATTCCAGCATTATTGTGCAGGTACTGATCGGTTATCTACAGCATATTGGAGTAAATATATAGCGCAACATCCCGAGCAACAAAAAACTATAGCAGAAGCAGAAAAGCTTTATCAATTACTGAGTGGCAACAAAGCCAAGTTGAACGAAAGAATACTTGCATTCCAAGAATCATTTGAACAAGTTAAGACTGTTCCGCTAAAATTGAGAAGAATTTGGTGGGCGGTAGCTGCCGCTGTTTTGATTACCTTGGGTATTGGTTCTGTGTTTTTTGTTAAAGAAAAACCTCAACCAGCAGTTTATGCAGATGCTTATCATACTGCCTCAGGTGAACGCAGAAAAGTGACATTGCCAGATGGTTCTACTGTTTGGTTAAATGCAAAAAGTACACTTAAGCTAGATAAGAACTTCAATAAAAGCAACAGGTTGGTTTGGCTGCAGGGAGAAGGTTTTTTTGATGTTACCCATAGCAAGAAGCCGTTTAAAGTACAAACTTCAGAGTTCGAGATCAATGTATTAGGCACTGCTTTTAACGTAAAAGCTTATCCGGACGAGATCACTTCAGAAGCTACCTTGATACGAGGATTGATTACGATGCAGACGGTTGATGGAGCAGGTATCATCACGCTAAAGCCGAGTCAGAAGATTACCCTCTACAAAAAGAAAAACGCAACAATACTTCCGCAGCTCAAACGCCAGTCTAAAATATTACCTCCAGAAATTACTATAGACCACTATCAATTAGTTAGGGATAGCACAGTAGTTGAAACTGCATGGACGCAAAACAGAATAGAAATTTTCGACCAAGATTTTGGAGAAGTAAAGTCGATTCTAGAAAAGTGGTACAATGTGAAAATTACGTTTACCGATCAAGAATTGGAGAAATATCGTTTTACAGCAACGTTTAGCAATGAGACTGTTAAACAAGTGCTAGATGCATTGCAACAAGTAGAAAAATTTAATTACGAAATAAAAGGAGATCAAATTAAGATATCAAAATAAGAAAAAAAGGACGGTGTTGACGCACCGCCCTTCGAAATCTTTTTGATGTATTTATGGCAGTGTTCGCTAAAACACTGGCTGCCACAAACCGCAACCAAAAACACAAAAATATGATTTATTATTACTTACCGCAAGAGCGTTTTAGGTACAGAAAGCTCTTTAAATTTATCATCCTGATGAAGCTGTCTTTTTTAGTGGTGTTCATTACCTGTCTGAACGTTTCTGCATCAGTTTTTTCGCAGGACAAGATTTCTCTTGACGTTAAGAACACCAAACTTTCTAAAGTTTTAAAGTTAATCGAAGGGCAGAGCAAATATCGTTTTGTATATAGCTCAAACTATGTTCCTGTTAACAAGGATGTAAGCATTAGGGTAACCAATACTCCGGTAACCGATGTGCTCCATGAAATATTGGAACATACTAAACTCAACTATTCCGTTTCCGATAAGGGGCTGATTGTAATTAGTAGGGTTAAGGACACCCCTATTAAAGGTACGGTTAAAGATAAGGATGGAATTCCATTGTCTGGAGCATCTGTGAGGATAAAAGGAACCAATAGGGGCACAGCTGCTGATGTGAATGGGCAGTTTTCTATCTCTGTACCTGAGAATGCAGTGCTTGTTGTTTCTTACGCAGGCTTCTCTTCCCAAGAAATTCCGTTAAATGGACAAAATAATATTAGCGTTACGTTACAGGAAGATGCCAAACAGTTGGGAGAAGTTGTCGTTACCGCTTTGGGTATCAAACGTGAAAAAAGAGCTCTAGGCTATGCCGTAAGTGAGGTTAAAGGTGAAGACCTAACCAAAGCGAGAGAAAATAACCTGATGAACTCATTATCTGGTAAAGTACCTGGACTAGATATAAGTAGTACCGCAGGTGGAGCAGGGGCTGCTACGAGTGTTATCATTCGTGGGGTTTCCAGTTTAAGCCAAAGTAACCAGCCATTGTATGTCGTTAACGGTGTACCAATGGAAAGTCAGCCAGTAGGTTTATTTAACGCAAACCCAAATGGTAATAAAGGTAGTCAATGGGATAACGCTCCCGATATGGGAGACGCGATCAGCAATCTGAACCCTGATGATATTGAGAGTATTTCGGTGCTAAAAGGGGCTGCTGCTTCTGCTTTGTATGGTTATCGTGCTAAAGGTGGGGTTATTTTAATTACAACGAAAAGTGCCAAAGGTAACGGTGTGGAGTTTAATACCAATTATGTAGCCGAGCAAGTGGTAGATAGAACAGATTGGCAACAAGTTTACGGCCAAGGAGCCAATGGTTTAAAACCTACTACAGCATTGGCAGCTGGTCAGGCTGGTGGATCTAGCTACGGTGCCGCGTTAGATGGTAGTAGCGTTATTCAATTTGATGGTGTAAGTAGACCTTATAGTGCTCAAACAAACAACATAGAAAACTTTTACACTACAGGTGGCACTTGGACCAATTCCATAGCGTTAAACAAGGTTTTTGATGGTGGTAATTTACGGGTGTCGGGCAATACAGTAGGCAATAATTCTATCGTTCCCAATTCGGGTTTGAATAGACAGTCGATGACCGTCGCAGGTGTTTTTGCGCCTATTAAACGTTTAACCATTGATGCCCGTTTAAACTATATTTTAGAACAAGTAAAAAACAGACCGATGGTATCAGACGGTGCTGGTAATGCTAATTACAATGCGATATTTCTTCCAACGAGTGTTAACATCAACGATTTAAAGCCTTGGAGAAAAGCAGATAATAGCGAGCTTTTGTATAATCCAGGCAACGTGTATGCCACTAATCCTTGGTTTGCAGCTTACGAATTTGTGAACAACACCAAGCGTAACCGTTTAATGGGATCGGTAACAGCAAGGTATACTTTCGATAATAATCTATTTTTACAGTTGAGGGGTGGGCAAGACAGTTACAACGACACCTATAAAAATGTGGTGCCATCGGGAACTGGTTATTATGCAAATGGTAAAATTGCAGAACAAGCTACCAAGTTTTCTGACATCAATGCAGATGTGCTTTTAGGCAAAACTTTTAATATTGGTAGCGATTATGCTATTACGCCTAACTTGGGGGCCAGTTATCGTAAAACGGATATGTCTCAAATGACGAATAATGGTACCGACTTCGCTGTTTTTGGGGTTTACAATATCATCAATGCTAAAAACAAATCGGTAAGTTATATTGAGACCCACAACGAAACCCAGTCTGTTTATGGTACTTTGGAGTTTAGCTACAAAGACTTATTTTACCTTACAGGAAGTGCCCGTTCAGATTGGTTTAGTACCTTAGCTACACCGGGTAAAGACAATAAACTATATATCGTTTATCCTTCTGTTAATACTTCGTTTGTTTTTTCTGAATTGTGGAAACCTACTTTCTTAAGTTTCGGTAAATTGAGAGCTGGCTACGCCATGGTAGGTCAAGGGACGTTGCCATATCAAACTGTGCTTAGCTATAATTTCATGAGCCAAAGCTTAAATGGTAATCCGCTTGGCATTATTGCAAATGCGAATATCCCTAATCCTTCTTTAATAGCCTCAGAAGCAACTGAACTTGAATTTGGAACTGAACTGAGATTTTTCAACAACCGCTTAAACCTAGATTTAACTTGGTATAAGAAACGTTCTAAAAACGAAATCTCTTTTATTACTACCTCAAGCACCGTTGGTTATACGGGTGCGGTTCTGAACGCTGGTGAAATGGAAAATAAAGGGGTGGAAATGCTTATCTCAGGTCAACCAATCAAGAGCCAACAATTTACTTGGACTACCTCACTTAACGCTACTTATAACGATAACAAGGTTTTATCATTGGCCGAGGGAACAGACGTACAGCTATTGGCTACTTCTCGTGCAGGCGTTGGCTTTTTACAGAATCTTCCTGGAAAGGCTGCTTCACAGATCATGGCTTACGATTATAAATACGATGCCAACGGAAACATCATGCAAACAGCAGATGGTCCAGACCGTGGCGATTTAAAAGCTTATGGTTCTGCCTTTAACAAATGGTTTGCAGGTTGGAACAATGAATTTAATTACAAAGCTTTTAACCTTTCAGTTTTAGTAGATGGTAAATGGGGTGGTAAGTTGTTCTCTGCCACTAATTATTACGGTTATATTTTTGGCCTTCATAAAGAAACCTTACCTAACCGTGAAGCATTGGATACCCAGCCTGCACCGATTACGCCAGTTACAGCAGCGGCCTATTATGCTAACGTAGCTAATAATACTTCTCATCGTTTTGTGCAGGATGCCAGTTTCATTAAATTAAGGCAGATTGTGTTGGGTTATAATTTCCCAGCTAAAATATTCAACAATAAAATTCAAGGTCTTAATGTAAGTTTTGTAGCAAGAAATTTAGCCATTTTGATGAAGAAGACGGATAACATAGATCCGGAGTCAAGTTACAATGCCACTTTCCCTGGCTTGGAACTAGGAGGTGTCCCTCCAGTTAGAACCTTCGGCTTCAATGTAAATGTTAAGTTTTAATCCTAAAAAAGAAGACAATGAAAACCAACATATTTAAGAAATATACCGTATTAGCATTGGCGCTTGTAATTTTGGGTGCTGGCTGTACTAAAGACTTTGAAAAAATCAATACAGACCCTGTTTCTTATGGGCCAAGTAGTTTTGATCCTAACTATACCTTCACTACTGCACAACTTACCTACACTGGAAGCATCGACTTTTCGTACGATACCTGGCGTGGAAATCTCATCTATTGCTCAACTATGATGCAGGGACTTTCTACCGTAGTAAGTTATTGGGCAGGAGATAAATATATGCTTAACGAAGGTTATACGGCAGCCTATTGGGGTAACGGAGCAGTAGGTGCATATATAGAACAGGTAAGACCTATCGTAGATGTGGTAGAATTCACAAAGGGGCAACAGAAGTATAGCAATCTTCATCAAGTTGCTCGTATTTGGAAAGCACTTATTTTTGCTCGTTTAACTGATCTATACGGCGATGTTCCTTACGCTCAAGCTGGCCAAGGTTATTATACCAGTATTTTCAATCCGAAATATGATTCGCAACAAGCTATTTATACCGATTTGTTAAAGGAAGTAGAAGAGGCAACTAATGCCTTAAATGCAAGTAACGACAAGATCACCGGCGATGTAATCTATAAAGGAGATATCGAAAAATGGAAACGTTTTGGTAATTCTCTGCTGTTGAGATTGGCAATGCGATTGGTAAAGATTGATGAAACTACTGCAAAAAACTATGCCACTAAAACAATTGGAAAAACCATGACTTCAACTGCGGATGATGCTTTCTTGATACATGATACTGCTGGCGATAGGGTAACTCAGAATAGGAATAGCCAGGTTTTGTTGGGAGATGGCGGCCAAGAGCATTTTTACGTGAAATGGTCGAAAACTTTTATCGATCTGCTTAAAAGTACAGCTGATCCACGCTTAGGAAAAGTTGCGGTGACCAAATTGTATTTGAGCGACGGTTCCAAAGCTCAAAATTCGAGCTTTGATGCCAATCCGCTAGTGCAAAAAGGAATGCCAAATGGAAAGGATTTAGGTGCGGCGCCTTCTCAAAACATAAGTTCAGATCCATTTTACACTACTATGCCTGATTATTCCTCGCCACATCCAAATATGTTGAAGAGAAATGGCGTAACTTTTATTTTGTCTTATGCACAAACAGAGTTGCTACTTGCCGAAGCGGCACAGCGTTGGGCGATAGGAGGCAGTGCCGCTACGCACTTTAATAACGGCGTAAAAGCAGGCATTACTGGTTTGACTCCTTATGATGCATCTATGGCAATATCGTCTACTGCGGCAGATACCTATTTATTGGCTAATGCTTATAGTACAGGTACTGGATTACAGCAAATCAATACGCAATATTGGTTGCAGAGTAATATACAGATGGATTTTTATGAAACATGGGGCAATTGGAGAAGAACTGGATTCCCAGCATTGACCCCAGTTGTTTTTGCAGGAAATGCGACTAATGGAACTATTCCACGTCGTTTTCCATATCCGGTAGAAGAAGCGGCTAAAAATGGTGCAAATTATCAAGCGGCATCAGCAGCTGTTATTGGCGGAGATAAATTAACAGGTAGAGTTTGGTGGGATAAACAGTAAATTATATCGCTGTAAATAGGAAAGCCCCGAAGTACTACTTCGGGGCTTTCTTTCTTATGAAGATGAGTTTTTATCTACACTAAATAATCATTCCCAGCGCTACAAATACCACACCTACAAATGAAATAAGAAATGCAGGTTTCCCGAATAATAAACCTAACACTACGCCTGCTACGATTAAGAAAATTCCGATCCAGATATAACTAGAAGAATTGGCTTTCACATTGTTCGGAATTTCCACCACCTCCTTATTTTCATTATCAGCTTTAACGATGTTGGCTGCTGTTTTGTCGTTAACCTGTACAGGAGCTTTATTAGGTGTAACTTCTTGAGCTTTTGTCTCTTTTTTTGGAGTCGCAGTAACGGATTGTTCAGCAGAAACTATTTCCTTCGGCTTTTCCTTTTTTATTTCTGCAGGTTTGCTTTTGGCAATTTCCTCTGTTTTTATCTTGTTAGGTACTGCGGTGGTTTTTGGAGGAACTACCGTTTGTTTCTTTGCAGGTTCTTTTTTAGCCACTATTGGTGCTGCGGTTAAAGGCTGCTCTTTTGGGCTAATGCTTTTTACTGGTGCTACAACTTTCTTCGCTGCTGTTTGCGGGTTTTTTGCGACAGCTTTAGGTGTTGTAGATTTGATTGCCACTTTCGGCGTATTGTCAGCTGGGATTTGTACCACTTCTTTTTGTGGTGTAATCTCCTTAGCAGTAACAACAACACTTACCCTTTTGGGCTCTTCTTGCTGCGAAAAACCTAAAAATGGTGATAATAACAACCCTAGAAAAAGAATTGTGAAATGAAATGGTTTGTTTAAGTGATTCGCCAAGCTGCTTTATATTGGGTTATGTATCTAAAAAAAAATATGCCAATTAACCAAAAAGGTAATGATGATATAAAAAATCCCGACTAGTGCTAACTCAGTAGACCTAGACGGGATGCGGTTAATCGCACCTTGTTAATTACAAGTGTACGAATAAATGTTGATAAATGAGAAATTTTTACCTCAAAACGGGATTATGTGAGGTCGAATCCTATGTCTTCTCGGAAATATTTGCCATCAAAGTATATTCTTGCTGCATCTGCAGTAGCGCATTGTAAAGCTTCAAATTGAGTGTCTTTAATGCTGCTAATCGCTAAAACTCTTCCTCCATTGGTTTTCACGATGCCGCCTTCTAAAGCGGTTCCAGCATGAAATACATAAGAATCTCTTACGTTCTCTAAACCAGAAATCGCCTTGCCTTTTTCGTATTCACCTGGATAACCGCCAGCAACAATAACTACAGTTGCGGCATTTTTTTGACTGATTTTGATTTCGTAACTGCCCAATTCTTTATTTGCGCTAGCTAGAAAAAGTTCTACTAAATCATTTTCAATTCTCGGGATTACACTTTCAGTTTCTGGGTCGCCCATACGAGCATTGTATTCAATTACATAAGGTTCTTCGCCAACTTTAATTAAGCCGAAGAAAATGAAACCAGTGTAATCAATGCCTTCACTAGCCAAACCATTTACAGTTGGCTTAATGATGCGTTCTTCAATTTTATTTAAAAATTCTGCATTAGCAAAAGGAACTGGAGAAACTGAACCCATACCACCAGTATTCAAGCCAGTATCACCTTGCCCAATGCGTTTGTAATCTTTTGCTTCTGGTAAAATCACATAGTTTTTGCCATCAGATAATACGAATACAGAAAGCTCGATGCCAGTTAAAAACTCTTCCACCACTACGGTAGAGCCTGCGTTACCAAACTTGCCGCCCAACATCAATTGAAGTTCGTCTTGTGCTTCTTTATGATTGTCGATGATTAGCACACCTTTTCCGGCAGCTAGGCCATCAGCTTTTAACACAATCGGTAAAGTGTGGTTGGCAAGATAATCTATGCCTGCTTGTAGGTTTTCGTTGGTAAACGATTTAGATTTTGCCGTTGGAATATCATGGCGCTCCATGAACTGCTTAGAAAAATCTTTACTTCCCTCTAAAATGGCACCTTCTTTTTTAGGTCCAATTACTGGGATATGTTTTAATTCTTCGTCATTTACAAAAAAATCATGGATTCCCAACACTAAAGGTTCTTCGGGACCAACCACTAATAGTTCTATTTTTTCTTTTAAAGCAAGTGCTTTTACTGCTTCAAAATCATTTGGATTGATGTTAACATTCTTGCCGTAATTTGCAGTGCCAGCATTACCAGGAGCAATAAAAAGATTGGTGCATTTCTCCGATTGGCTTAATTTCCAGGCAAAAGCACATTCTCTTCCGCCAGAACCGATTATTAAGATATTCATTTCGCAAAGATATTGCTTTCTGCTTACCTAGGTGATAAAATCTAAAATAAGATATAGCTACTTTGCTGTGGTAGTTGAATGGTAAGCAGCAACGCATTGTCGCTTAAAGCTTCCATTTCAATTTTATCGGTGTTCCATAAGGCAATTCCATCTCTATCATGTAACAAACGACCATCAATTTCAAAAGCTCCGCCTAATACAAAACAATATAGTGTTGATTTATTATTGATTGCGTATTTAGTTTCTCCACGTCCCTTAAACCTGCCTATGCTAACTTTAAATGGAATTGTTTCTGGCGTAATTAAATTCATTGTATTCAATTTAGATAAATCGATGTCAAGAAAAGTCAAAGAATTAGGGCGTTTCTCTTCTGTTTTAATGGCAATCATCATGTAATTGATCAAAGCATCTTCGTAAGGATTTTTAAGGGTGATGAAAGCATCCTTCTCTAAAAAAGCCATCAAACTTTTGCCTACTTCAATTTCTGCTTCACTGCTTTGTTCATCAATATATTTGATAGATCCTGTAATTGGGATAATGATGACGTAGCCCTGTTCTCTAGTGTAGAAATTGATGGAAGCATTGGGAGCAAGCATGTCGTCGTGTAGTGCGTAAAGGTTGCCTACAGCTTCTTTTGCCGGATTTTGAAAGCTTTCCGAGTTAAAAGTGCTGTATCTTTTGATGCGTTCGCTTTCAATCATACCCCTTTGGTCTGAAAGGAATATTTTGCCTTGAGAAATGATGTTCATTGTTGTATGGTGTAAATGGTGAGATAAGGAGTGATGACAAACATGTCGGTTAGCATCGGCTCATTGTCGCTATTAGATGGATTTATTTTTGATGTAAGTAGGTAATCTCCAATTTGTTCTATGTACTGAAGTTCTTCGCTGTAAAAGTTAATTGCTACTACGTGCTTGTCTATGTTTCGTAAATCAGAGTTGATAATTTCAAACCTGAATTGATTGAATTTCAAAAAATGCAAGCCTAGGTTATTGGTAACGTCTGGAATCAAATCATCTAACTGTCTTATGTAGCCCATAACGGCGCCACTTACCAAAAAATGAAGCTGCTCTGCATTGGGTACATGATGTTTCAGCTCTGCAAACGTGTTGTATTCCCCTTTCTGGTTATAATACTGCGATTGCATTTTAAATTCCGTAAATGAATCGGTGAAAACAAGCCTTTCCCAAGTGCTCATGCTATTAACGCTGATTATTTTTCTATAGCAAAGTGTTATCTTTCTCATTTTTGTCTTCCTCCTTTATCATCGTTAAAATGCTGACCAAGAAAATGACCAAGAAAAGTACGTTTAGAGATAATATTGATCCCTCAAAAAAGGTTTCTACTCCTGAGGTTGAAGCGCTCTGTTCATTAGGATTAATTCCTGAGTTGCTCGTTGTGTAAATAAGGGATGCTATCAATAAAATACCGCAAAGCGATGTTAGTGCTCTTTTCATTTGTTTGTGGGTTATGCGGGTATGCTAAGTTGTATTTTAAGTTCGAAACCAGAACTTGTATTGCCAGTAACGGTTGCTATTTCAATGCCTGTTGCATCGTCGCTAAAAACATTGTCGTTTTTATTATAGGTATAGCCAGACATTCCTTTGCTGTATCCATTTACTAAAGCAACGGCGGTTCCAGAACCTTCTGGAAAAGCAATTTGAGTGACCTTTAGAGATTTGCCGGCAGCGTTGTAAACATGAACGTGAATGTGTGTAGCACGGCCCGAATACCAACCTGGAAAAATAGAAGTGAAAGTAACCAGGCCATTGACATCAGTAGTTTGCCTGCCACGCAAAAAGTGTACAGATTGGTAGTTGGTAGGCTGCATACCGGTACCGCCGTATTCTGAGTAATTGCCGTCAGCATCGCAATGCCAAATGTCAACAATAGCACCAGCCATTGGGCTACAGTTGCTGCTGCTGTTGCCAATGGTTATTTTTGCAGTGAGTTTATGTCCCGTTCTGCCATCGGTAATATCGCTTCTTACATAAGATGCAGGCACCTTAGTAGGAAATGGTCCTTCAGTTTCTGTGGGCGCAACTACGCAGTTAGCCGTAGAAGAACCACCAGTTACTGTACTAGTGGTGCCTACAGTTTCATTGGCTACGCTAGATTTTTTACAAGCATTAATTACTGCCGGAGTAGAAACTGCTCCAATCAATAAGCTCCTTAAAAAGTTTTTTCTTTCCATATCTAATAAGGTTGGTGAAACACTGATCAAATATGTAGAGCTTACGGGATTGTGACAATGAAGTGTCGGTTAATGGTTATTTTGTGTCGACAGAGAAAATGAGCGTTAAAGGATGTTAAAATTGCCCTACTAAAGTCGTTTCGTTATAGCGAAGCGAAAAACTGCAGAACAAAATAGGTTCAGCATGGCGATATATAAGCTTTTAGATACGATTTAGATAATTGAGAACTGTTTAAAAGTGGGATAAATATTTGACAGGTTGAGTTTGGTGAGGACACCAAGCTCTAGCAGCTCACTATAGACGGGTGTCCCCGCTTACCTAAGTATTTATTTTCATTGAAATTTAAACAGTTTCTGAACTAAGTGCTTTGTTTCCGGTTCTATATGGCTTAATTTGTTGGCTGTCAGTTGCTTTTCCACTCCTCAATGAAAGAAACGTAACTGTCGCTAATGGGCAGCAATGTATCGTTGCTTAGTTGTGCTTTTCTGTTGGCTACAGACTGAACTTGTTTAATTGCTACCACATAACTGCGATGGATGCGCCTAAATTTATCAGCAGGAAGTTTGTCTATTACCTTTTTAAGCGTAGCCAAAGTCATGATCATTTTGCCGTTACTCAAGTGTATTTTCACATAATCTTCTAAACTCTCCAAATACAGGATTGCCTTAACCTCAATTTTAATCAATTTGTATTCTGAGTACACAAACAAATGGTCGCTAGGATCTTGTTCCTTCTGCTGTTTATGTTGATGGAAGTCGATTGCTTTTCTTGCTGCTTTTTTAAATCTGATGTAATCGATTGGTTTCAGTAGATAGTCAATCGCATTAAGTTCAAAACCTTCGAAAGCGAAGTTTTTATAAGCTGTAGTGAAAATCACCATCGGCTTCACAGCTAAAGAATTATAAAGTTCCAAACCTGTGATGTCTGGCATGTTTACATCTAAAAACAATAAATCTACAGGATATTTGCTTAGGTATTCTATCGCGGCAATGGCGTCTTCAAATACTTGAAGCAGTTGCAATCCTTCGGTTGCTTCAATGTAGTTTTTAATTAAGGCGAGCGCTAAAGGTTCATCATCAATAGCTACACATTTTAACTTTTCCATTAATTTAAATGAATGCTGAGGTTAATCTTAAAGACTTTTTGATCGTTTTCTACGGCCAAAATATGTTTATTCGGATAAATGTACTGTAAACGTTTTTTTGTGTTTTCCAATCCTATTCCTGTCCGCTTTTCATTTTTCTTGTCAGGATTGATTGTATTTTCGCAATATAAGTTAATTAAGTTGTGTTCTGCAAGAAGTTTGATAATCAATTTGTTGTTTTTATGGTTGCTAACACCATATTTGAAAACGTTTTCTACAAAAGCCATCAAAATTAAAGGTGCAATTTTCTTGTCTTCTATATTTCCTTTGATTTCGTATTCGATGTTCGTTTTTTGCGTCAAACGTAATCGCTGCAAGTCTACATAATCCGTCATACAAGCAATTTCTTGAGATAAACTCACTTCGTCATTTCCAGCTTCGTCAGTGAGGTAGCGCATCATGTTAGATAATTTCATGATAGAAGATGCAGTATTGCTATCCTGAGTTAGCGCTAGTGTGTAAATATTGTTGAGGATGTTGAACAGAAAATGTGGGTTAACCTGAGCTTTCAAGAATGCCAATTCGGCCTGTGCTTTTTCGGTTTCGGCCATTAAAACTCGCTGCATGGTAAGCCTCAGTTGCTTATTGGTTTCTATCGTTACCCCAATAATGATAGCTAGTAAAAAAGTGAAGATACTCACAATATCTACCAATGGTCTTGGGCTTTCGCTTGGTGGTGGAGGTATGTTTATTGGCGGCGATAGCTTGGGAGGCTGGGCCTGCTCCATGCGGTTAGGGTTGGATATAAAACGGTCAAAAGGTCTTACGACAATAATGCCTGATAGTTGAGCTAAAAGTACCACAAAGTAAATCAAATACTTTTTAGCCAAATATAGCTTTGGAAACAATATTTTGCTGTGCAGGAAATAAATTCCGACAAATAAAAAGCAGAATATAATGTAGTGTAGAATTTGGGATAAGCCAAAGTAATGATTGCTGTTATGACCAAAAAAAATGAATAGAGGTAATGCTAAAATCAGTATTCCCGTCGCCGTCTGGATGCTCGTTTGCAACCGCATTTTCTTTTGCATAAGCAAAACAAGTTAGTAAATGTTAATTTATAACAAAAGTATCGGCGAACGGACTGTTTGTATGGATGAAATCTACTAATTATTGATGTTGAAGTTAAGGTAGAAGAAATCAAATTTTTGATTATAAAAGAATAAAACTAGATTTGCCGCAATAATGAGGCATCTCGTAACCATATCTTTAGTGTTTTTTAGTCTTTCGCACTTGGCCAAGGTCGACCGTGTGGATGGGCTACGCTACTTAACCGAAAGATATTGTGCTAAAACACAAACTACAACTGAGCAGTCGGCTGTACGTTCGGTACAAGATTTACAGGATATGCCTCATTTCATCCTGTCTAATAATCAGTTGAGCGCTATTGGAGTAATATCCCGTAAAAACTGCTCAAAATACAACATCACCGATCAGCCGCTACTTTATGCTGCCGAATTGGAAAATCCTCGAAACAATAGTCCCTAGTTAGCTGTCTTGCTATCGATTTTATCGTAAATCATATCTAAATAATTAATTACAGAGCCAAGTTGTCATAGTTTTGGCAATGGCTTGGTTGTTGTAAAATGATTTACGAATTACAATTGTTGGGTAGGAGTAATTGGAGATATTGGAAACAATTAACCAGTTAAACAATTAACCAGCAATTCAACAATAGAACAATTTAACAATAAAACAATACTACTCACATGTTAGGATTTTTAGCCAAGATATTTGGAAGCAAATCGGAAAGAGATATCAAGGTGTTACAGCCAATCGTTGCTCAAATCAACGAAGAATATGCAAAATTATCATCACTTAGTAATGATGAAATCAGAAATAAGACTATCGAATTTAAAGAAACTATTGCCTCGGCTTTAGCTACTATTGATGGTAGAATCACAGATTTAAAAACACAGGCAGAAAGCCCGGAACTTTCTTTGCAGGAGAAAACCAATCTTTACGATGAGGTGGATGCTTTAGGTAAAGAACGTAATGTAGAGTTGGAGAAAGTGCTTCAACAAATCTTGCCTCAAGCTTTTGCGGTAGTAAAAGAAACTTCTCGTCGTTTAAGTGAAAACGAGCAATTAGAAGTAACTGCCACAGAATTTGATAGAGAAATTGCTACTAGAAAAAACAACGTAAAAATTGTTGGTGATAAAGCGCTATGGGCTAACAAATGGGATGCTTCTGGTACAGAGGTGTCTTGGAACATGGTACACTACGACGTGCAGTTAATTGGTGGTATGGTGCTTAACGGTGGTAAAATTGCAGAGATGGCTACTGGTGAGGGTAAAACCTTGGTAAGTACATTGCCTGCGTATTTAAACGCCTTGGCTGGTCAAGGGGTGCACATCGTAACGGTGAATGATTACCTTGCTCGTCGTGATAGTGAGTGGAATGGTCCATTATTCGAATTCCATGGTTTAAGTGTAGATTGTATCGATAAACACCAACCAAATTCGGAAGAGCGTAGAAAAGCTTATTTGGCAGACATCACTTACGGAACCAACAATGAGTTCGGTTTCGATTACCTGCGTGACAATATGTCGCAAACGCCAGAGCAATTGGTACAGCGTAAATTGCACTTTGCCATGGTAGATGAGGTCGATTCAGTTTTAATTGATGATGCTCGTACACCGTTAATTATTTCTGGTCCAGTTCCTTTTGGCGACCAACACGAATTTCATGAGTTAAAACCACGTATCGAACGTTTGGTGAATGCTCAAAAAGCATATATTCAATCTGCTTTAAATTCTGCAAAAACCTTAATCAACAGCGGCAATGCTGGTACAGAAGAGGGAGAAGGCGGTTTAGCTTTATTGCGTGCTCATCGTGGTTTGCCTAAAAATAAAGCATTGATTAAGTTTTTAAGTGAGGGTAGCAATAAGCAAACCTTATTAAAAACAGAAAATTACTATATGGCAGACCAGTCTAAAAATATGCCTAAGGTAGATGCTGAATTGTATTTCCACATTGATGAGAAAAATAACCAAGTAGAATTAACCGAAAAAGGTATCGAGCTAATTACCCAAACGGGAGAAGATACAAGCTTTTTCGTATTACCGGATGTAGGAACTGAAATTGCAGAAATCGAAAAATCGAGCCTAAGCAGCGAAGAAAAAATTGCAAATAAAGATGCTTTAATGCGTGATTACTCTGTTAAAGCAGAGCGTATCCACTCTATCAACCAATTGTTAAAAGCTTATACTTTATTCGAAAATGATGTAGAGTATATTGTTGATGAAGGTAAGATCAAGATTGTAGATGAGCAAACTGGTCGTATCATGGAAGGTCGTCGTTATTCTGATGGCTTGCACCAAGCAATTGAGGCAAAAGAAAATGTGAAAGTAGAAGATGCTTCGCAAACTTATGCTACCGTTACTTTGCAAAATTATTTCCGTATGTACCACAAACTTTGCGGTATGACGGGTACAGCAACTACGGAAGCTGGTGAGTTCTGGTCGATCTATAAATTAGACGTAGTAGAAATTCCTACAAATAGAGTTATCTCTAGAAAAGACGAACAAGATTACGTTTATCGTACGGTAAGAGAAAAATACAATGCGGTAGCAGAAGAAATCGTAAAATTAACTGAAGCTGGTCGTCCGGTGTTGGTGGGTACAACTTCAGTAGAGATTTCGGAGTTGTTAAGCCGTATGTTGAAATTACGTGGTATCAAACACAACGTACTGAATGCAAAAATGCACCAAAGAGAGGCTGATATTGTAGCTGAAGCAGGTCAACCGGGTCAAGTAACTATTGCTACCAACATGGCTGGTCGTGGTACGGATATCAAGTTAGGCCCAGGTGTTAAAGAAGCTGGAGGTTTGGCAATTATTGGTACCGAGCGTCATGAGTCTCGTCGTGTAGACAGGCAGTTACGTGGTCGTGCTGGTCGTCAAGGAGATCCAGGTACTTCGCAGTTCTTCGTTTCATTAGAAGATAACTTAATGCGTTTGTTCGGTTCTGAGCGTATCTCTAACATCATGGTGCGTATGGGTATCGAAGAAGGAGAGGTGATCCAACACTCAATGATTACCAACTCTATCGAAAGAGCGCAGAAAAAAGTAGAAGAAAACAACTTTGGTGTTCGTAAACGTTTGTTAGAGTATGATGACGTGATGAACTCACAACGTACGGTAATCTATGCTAAACGTCGTAATGCTTTATTTGGCGACCGTTTAGAGGTAGATATGAGCAACATGATTTTTGATGTTGTAGAAGATGTGATTACTGAATATAAAGAAAGTAGTAACTACGAAGGTTTTAAATTAGAAGTCATCAAAAACTTCTCTGTAGATACTGGAATTTCTGAACAAGAATTTAACAGCAAGAAAATCCACGATTTATCTGAAAAATTATTCGAAGAAGTTACGGCTTTCTACGATCGTAAATCAGACGGTATTGTTAACCAAGCGATGCCTGTTTTAAAAGAGGTTTTTGCTGATAGAGGTGATGTGATTGAGCAGATTGTTGTTCCTTTTACTGATGGTATGCGTCACATCCAAGTTCCAGTAGAACTGAAAAAAGCAATTGACAATAACGGAAGAGAAATCACGAAGGCATTTGAGAAAACGATCATCTTGGCTTTAATTGATGACAGTTGGAAAGAACATTTGCGTGAAATGGATGAGTTGAAGCAATCTGTACAAAATGCAGTTTACGAGCAAAAAGATCCATTGATCATCTATAAAATGGAAGCCTTTAACTTGTTTAAAGGCATGCTAAGCGTAGTTAACAAAGAAGTGGTGAGCTTCTTGTTTAAAGGCGGTATTCCAATTCAACAAGAGCCAGAGCAAGTAAGAGAAGCAGTGGCTCCAAAACCTTTGCCTAAGTTACAAACTACTAAACAAGAGTACGGCGACCAACATTCTGATTTAGATTTAGTAGGCGATACTCGCGAACCTCAACCTTTGCAACCTATTAGAAAAGAAGCAACAGTTGGTAGAAACGAACCTTGCCCTTGCGGAAGTGGCAAGAAGTTTAAAAACTGCCATGGAGCAAATGCTTAGTACATAAACTTACGAAGTTTCTAAACGGCGGAGCCCTCAACTTTGCCATTGAAAAACAATAACAGCTCGAGTTAGACTTCGTAAGTTTTAGAATATAATTTCAAGCCTCGATTTTTATCGGGGCTTTTTTATGTGACATTAAACATTTGTTTAGCCCAGCAATAATCCCGATTTTTGCAAACTCATTGTCGTTGATCTCGTTATTACAAGTAATAATTGATTAAAATATCGAGAAGCAATTTAAATCTAAATGAAAGTACTGTTAATTATAATTTCTGTTTTACTAAGCAACCAGGTATTGGCTCAAACCAAAGGTGAAGTAATTGTGGTGCAAGATCCTTTGATAGACAGCCTCATTGCCAAACGACTAGAGTTGAACAAGACGAGGCCTACAGCAACCAATCCAACAGGTTCGGCTATAGTTTCTTCCACTGGTTACCGAGTACAAATTTATTACGGATCGGATAGACGTGAGGTATTCTCTCAGCAAGCACAGTTCAAATCGAGTTATCCGAAGCTAAATACTTATATCACCTATAAAGAACCCAACTACTACCTAAGGGTTGGCGATTACCGCACAAGGTTAGAGGCCCAAAAATTTCTCAACGAACTACGGCCAAGCTATCCAACACTGTTTATTTTTAGAGAAAAGATAAACGCCCCGATTTTAGAAGATAGATAGTTAACAGTTGGCAGTTTTAAGGCGTAAAGCTAAACCAAACAACAAGCCAACTAACCACCCAAAAAACTAACAAAACATGAAACAAAAAATACAAGAACTAGCTGCTCAAATTTTTAACGAAGTGGTAGGTTTTCGTCAACATATACATGCTAATCCAGAATTATCTTATCACGAATACGAAACTTCAAAGTTTGTGAAAGATAAACTATCAAGCTGGGGTATTCCATTTACAGAAATGGCCAACACAGGTGTAGTTGGTTTAATTACTGGAGCCAAAGCCTCAGATCAGGTAATTGCTTTGCGTGCTGATATGGATGCTTTGCCCATTACCGAAGTAAACGATAAACCTTATAAATCGAAAAATGAAGGTGTAATGCATGCCTGCGGACATGATGTACATACTTCTTCGCTGCTAGGTACAGCATATATCCTAAATCAATTAAAAGAAGAATTTGGTGGTACTATCAAACTGGTTTTTCAACCTGCAGAAGAATTGCTACCAGGTGGTGCCAGCATTATGATTAAAGAAGGCGTGTTAGAAAACCCTAAACCACAGGCTATGGTAGGTCAGCATGTCTTACCAATGATGGAAGTAGGTAAGGTAGGCTTCCGCTCGGGAATTTATATGGCATCAACCGATGAACTGTACGTAACCGTTACAGGAAAAGGTGGCCACGGTGCACAGCCGCACCAAAACATAGATCCAGTGGTAATTACTGCGCACATCATTGTGGCACTCCAGCAGATCGTGAGTCGTAAAGCCGATCCGCGTTTGCCTTCGGTACTTTCTTTTGGAAAAGTGAATGCGAATGGCGCTACCAATATCATCCCCAATGAGGTGAAATTAGAAGGAACTTTTAGAACCTTAAACGAAGACTGGAGAAACGAAGCGCACCGTTTGATGAAAAAAATGGCAGAAGGAATTGCAGAAAGTATGGGTGGAAGTTGTCATTTTGATATCCACAGAGGTTATCCTTTTTTAATTAATGAAGAAAAACTAACCAACAATGCTAAAGCCTTAGCTCAAGATTATTTGGGTGCTGCAAACGTAGTTGATTTAGATATCTGGATGGCTGCAGAAGATTTTGCTTATTATTCGCAGGTAACTGATGCTTGCTTTTATCGTTTAGGTACTGGTAATCCCGCAAAAGATACCATGCATTCTGTACACACACCACAATTTGATATTGATGAAGATGCCCTGAAAATCTCAACGGGTTTAATGGCCTACATCGCTTTGAAACAATTAGGAAATTAAAAGGTTAATCGTTAAACTGGTTAATTGACCATGACGTAAAACTTATAACGTATTACTTAAAACCTTTAACTCTAAATGAAAAAGCTTTGTATAATATTGCTATCGTTGTTGTTTTTTGTTGAAGCAGGTGCTCAACAAATTCCACGTTTTAATCCAGATACAGTAAAAACGATTACGCTAGATTCTGCCGTGAATATCAAAGCAAAGCGATTAAGTATAGAAACCTTCATTGATGCGATTATTAACGATACCAGTTTTTATGAAGCATTTCGGAACATGAAAAAATACACTTTCATTGCCGAAAATAGAGTCTTTACTTACGACAAGAAAAATCAGGTTGATGGAAAGATTTATCGTAAAATTCGACATAATAACGATGGGCCATATAAAATGGAATACTTGGTGAAGGAAGACAATGGTAAGGTGTATAAGAAGAATGGGAAATATCAGCTTTACACGGTAGAAATGTTCGATTATATCTTCATGAATGCTTATAATACTGATTTTGCTCCTGCCTCTGCGCCAACTAAAGGTAAAAAGGGTGGTAACGAAGGATATAAAGATAAACTTAAGACACTAATTTTTAACCCTGGGCGGCCAATTAAAGGCATTCCGTTTATTGGTAGTAAAACCGAAATTTTTACTGCTAATATGCGCCAATATTACGATTACGCTTTTCACAGTGGTACCTATTTAGATTCTATTCCAGTATACCGTTTTAAAGTTTCCGTAAAGCCAGATCTTTCTAAATGGACTAAAGACGGCATTATGATTAAAGAATTGGTGACGATCTTTGATAAACGTAACTTCGAGATTTTAGGACGTTATGTAGATATGAAGTACAGCAATATGCTATTTGATTTTGATGTGCAAATGAACATCGAAATGAACTACTTCGACGAAGTGAAATTACCAACAAAAATCACCTATCAAGGTAATTGGGATTATCCGCTTAAGAAAGAAGAAAGGGCGAGTTTCTTGGTATTACACAAAGATTACCAGGTAGGTAAAGGCAAGTAGCTAGGGTTTTAGAGCTATATCATTAACAATATATTTGCCCAACTTTTGCGACAAATTTTGGTAATCTATCTTTTCTTTACTTGCATTTATTTTAAGCTCTGCACCATGTAAAACGTTGTGTAGAGCAATGCTCAATCCTGCTACAGTGGCAGTTCCAGCAATGCCAACCAACATCGCAGTTGCTCCGTCGTCAATAGATTGAGATGCTACTATAGAACCAGCAATTAAAGCTCCTGTAGCTACAGCGTAGCCTACATCTCCATGACGTTTAAAAACCTTAATTCGTTCAATTTTTTGGTAAGCAATAGCATGGGTTACATCTTTCTTGTCAACTAAAACCAATGCCGTGTCGTTAATAGCTGTAATCTTGCCATGTACCTTCATATTGCCCGCTATATATACCAACGCATTATACGGTGCCCTTTTTACTTTTTGAGCATAGCTGATATTCACGAAAAGGAGCAGTAAGAAGATGGTAAATGAAGATTTAACCAGTAATTTCATCGATGTCTGTGTGGATAATTTGAGTCAAAGATAGAAAATAATTAACCATGTTGATATTTGATGCTAAACATTTAAATTAGCCGTACAAAAAACATAAGGATGAAAAACACTTTAAAACTATTGGTTGTGGCTTGTGCCATATTTCTTCTATCTGCTATGAAACCTAAAACAAAACGTGTAGTATTTTTCGGTGATTCCATTACGCAAGGTGGTGCACAAGGAAATGGATATATTAATTTGCTGAAAAAACAGGTAGATAGTACCAAGTTTGAATTGTTTGGAGCGGGAATAGGAGGCAATAAAGTTTATGACCTCTATCTTCGTTTAGAAGAAGATGTGTTGGCTAAAAAGCCCAATTTGGTATTTATATATGTAGGTATCAATGATGTGTGGCATAAGCAAACTTCCAAAACTGGCACTGATTATCCAAAATATCTGAAGTTCTATCAGGCATTGATCAACAAGATTAAAGCAACCGGCAGTGCAGTAGTTTTATGTACGCCTTCGGTAATTGGCGAGAAAAAAGCTGGTGCTAACGAATTAGACACAGAACTAGATAAATATTCGGAAGGCATCAGAGAGTTGGCTGCTAAGAACAATCTTCCGCTATGCGATTTGAGAAAATCATTTTTGGCTTACGAAGAGAAGAATAATCCAGAGAATTTAGATAAAGATATTTTAACTCGAGATAGAGTGCATTTAAACGATAAGGGAAATCAGTTTGTTGCGGATCAAATGTTGCCTTTTATCAAGTAATGACATTTTTAAACCACCTAAGATACCTTAGTGCATTTAAGGCGTAAATTTGTCTACTAGTATCATGAAGGTCTTCAGGTTTATTTCGCAACGTATTTAAATACTCTAGAAAAATATCTTTATTGTTTATAGGTATATATGCTAAGGTTTTCTTAAATGTCTAAGGTGGTAAAATAAAATCGCTAAATTTGAAGCCCCATTTAGAACGAGATTAGCAGCAAATGATTACAGCCGAAACCATAGAGAAAATTAAGGAAACAGCCCGAATTGAAGAGGTGGTTGGAGATTTTGTGTCCCTTAAGAAACGAGGTTCTAGCTTAATCGGTAACTGCCCATTTCACGGAGAAAAAACACCCTCTTTTCACGTTTCGGTAAATAAAGGTATTTACAAGTGCTTTGGTTGTGGCGTGGCCGGCGATTCGGTTCGTTTCATCATGGAACACGAAAAGTACAGCTATCCAGAAGCTTTAAAGTTTTTGGCCACCAAGTACAATATCGAGGTAGAAGAAACGGTAGAAAGTAAAGAAAATATCGAGCTGAACAGTGCTCGAGAAAGTCTTTACATTGTTTCGCAATTTGCTGCAGGTTTCTTCGAAGACCAACTTTGGAATAGTGCCGATGGTAAAGCCATTGGTTTAAGTTATTTCAAAGAGCGTGGTTTTCGGGAAGACATCATCAAGAAATTTAACTTAGGTTATTCTCCCGATGTTTGGGATGCTTTGACTTTAGAAGCCGTTAAAAACCAACACTCAGAAGAGTTTCTAGAAAAAACGGGACTTTCCATCAGAAATGATAAAGGAAAGTTATATGATCGGTTCCGTGGGCGGGTAATGTTCCCCATTCACAATTTTACAGGTAGGGTAATCGGTTTTGGTGGTCGTACTTTAAAAACCGATAAAAACGTTCCAAAATACGTTAACTCACCAGAGAGTGATATCTACCACAAATCGAATGTGTTGTATGGTTTATTCCATGCTAAAAAAGCCATTCGCGATCAAGATAACTGTTATTTAGTAGAAGGTTATGCCGATGTATTGGCGGTACACCAAGCCTATATTGAAAATGTTGTTGCCTCGTCGGGAACATCTTTAACCATAGAGCAAATCAAACTAATTGCTCGTTTTACGCAGAACGTAACCATTTTATATGATGGCGATGCTGCGGGGATCAAAGCTTCACTGCGTGGTTTGGATATGATTTTGGAGGAAGGACTGAACGTAAAAGTAGTTTCTTTTCCAGATGGAGATGACCCCGATTCGTACATGCACAAAGTGGGTGCAGGGGCTTTCAAGACCTACATCGAGGAGCAACGTCAGGATTTTATCCTTTATAAAGCCAACATTTTACTGGCGGAAGCTGGCAAAGACCCCATTAAAAAAGCAGGTATCATTAGGGATATTGTAGAAAGTATCGCTAAAATTCCTGATAACATTAAAGCTTCCGTATTTATCAAGGAATGTAGCCACTTGCTTGAAATAGAAGAGCGAGTATTGCTTACTGAGCTAAATGCAATTAAAGTTGCCAAGAGCAAGAAGGCTGTGGCTCCACAAAGAGCAAGTAGTTTTCCAAGTCATCCCGATATGCCACCTGATGATTTGTTCGCTGAAGGAGGCCCATCTGCAGAGCCGGAAATTGCCGTATCACAAGTAAGTAGCGATATACTGCAAGAGCAAGAAATTGTGCGCTTGCTGTTAACATTTGGACATGAATTGGCAACTTGGGAACAGACCGACAATATGTACATAGGGTCTTTCATTATCCAAAATTTAAGTGATGTCACTTTTGAAAATGATTTGTGCAAACGCATAGTCGATTACTATCGTAATGAACTTGAAAATGGGCAGTTGCCAACTATCAATCAGTTTTTGAGAAGTGAAGATGCAGAGATTGCAAATTTGGCAATTACCGTGAGTACTTCTGAATATAGTTTAAGCGAAAATTGGTTAAATAAGCATCAGATTTACGTGAAAGATGAAACGCATAATATCAAATCTGCAGTGCTGGGAGGCTTATACTACCTTAAAAAACATAAAGTAGATAGTATGCTAACCGATTTGATGAACCAAATCAAAGACGAAAAGGACGTTACTAACCAAGAGATTTTACTAGGTAGATATGCACAAGTTAAAAACGTAGAACGCAGCATTTCTAAGTTCTTAGGCTCGGTGATCGTTAAATAATGATTGAATTTTGGATGAATAAATGATTAAATACCTAGATTAGGTTTAATTTGCATTTTGCTCATTCTATCATTCAAAATTTACTCATTTAATCATTTCAAAGTATGGCTATTCACAATGATACTGGTAAGGCTGGCGAAAAAGCAGCAGTACAATTTTTGGAACAGAAAGGCTACGAAATTTTGGAAGAAAACTGGGTTTTTCGAAAGTCTGAAGTAGATATCGTTGCGCTTCAATCAAATACCATTATCTTTATCGAAGTTAAAACACGCAGTTCGGTGGCTTTTGGCATGCCCGAAGAATTTGTAAGCGAAGCCAAACAACGACAACTAGAACTTGCGGCGCAAGCATATATCGAAATTATGGACCACAAAGGTGAAATAAGATTTGATATTGTAGCAGTGTTGTTAACTAAAGACAATCAGTTTAAAATTAATCATATAGAAGATGCATTTTGGCCTTATGCGTAGAATAATCACCGTTCTGTTTTTGAGTACAACTTTATTCCAATTTGCGTGTAGTGATAAAGTGGGGAATTACATTACATTCAAAAATCCTTTGCAGGGAGAAAGTTTTAACAGTGGTAAACCTGTAAAAATTGAATTGGATATTCCAGAGAAAACCGAAATAGAAACTATCAGTTATTTGGTGGATGGAAAGCAATTTGCGGAGAAACCCAATAAGGAATTCGTAACCTTAGATACACAAAATCTTCCGTTGGGATACAGATTACTGACCGCAATTGTAAAAAGCGGAGATAAAGTAGATACCATTACTAATAATATCATTCTTACTACCGATAAAAAACCTGTAAAGCTGAAATATACTTTGGTAAATACTTTTCCCCATGATACTTCTTCATATACACAGGGCTTAAGCTTTGTAGATGGAAAGCTTTTAGAAAGTACAGGGAGAAAAGGGTTGTCGCAATTAAAATATGTGGATGTACGAACTGGTAAAGCGATAAAGTCTGCCCAAATAAAGCCAGAGTATTTTGGCGAAGGTTCTGTAAACGTAGGTAATCAAATCATCGTACTTACTTGGCAAGAAAATGTGGGCTTGGTTTACGATGCCAATACCTTGGAAGAGAAATCAACTTTCCCTTATCAGGCAAGTAGAGAAGGTTGGGGCCTAACTTATGATGGCAAGCAATTGCTGCGCAGTGATGGTAGTAACAAAATTTGGTTCATGAACGCCGAAACTTTTAAGGAAGAAGGATTTATTGAGGTTTATGATCACAAAGGTGCTGTAGAACGATTGAACGAATTGGAATACATTGACGGTAAGTTATATGCCAATGTGTACGGCGCTAATAAAATTGTAATCATTGACCCTAAGACGGGAATAGTAGAAGCTGAGGTAGACTTAACTAAGCTTGTACCTAAAAACTATTTCAAGGATGATTATGAGATTGGCAATAACGTTTTAAATGGCATCGCTTATGATGCGGCCGATAAGCGTTTATTCGTGACTGGTAAAAAATGGCCTAATTTGTTCGAGATTACACTGAGTGAGAAGTAGGGGATGGAGATGAGGAGAATAGATAAAATAATTGTGTATTCTGTTTTTATTGTACCTGTTGTTTTACTTTTTTCATTTGCTATTTTTAATGCAATTTTTGGTAAATCTACCCAAGAGCTGATTATTGAAGATAATTTGTCGGAGCATTTTCATGGCACCGTAGATACCTTATATAGAGAACGGAATAATCATAATACCAAATATGCGGAAATTTCTGATGGATATAAATATGCTATTTCTACATTGTGGGAAAGATTCATAGACGTCAATGATTCGTTATCAAAGGACAGCTTGTCTTTTAAGGTTTATATTTATAAGCCAAGTGGTGATACTATAATTTTAAATTATAAAGACACATATAAGAAATAAAGACTTGCTATTCGGGATTATTTTATGAGCTCGCTTCGCTCGGTTTGTAATCCTGAATTCTCTATCTGTGGATTTGAAATCCACGGTTACTTGAGTCGAGATTGCAAATCTCGACTAGCAAAATACAAAGGACTAGGTAAGGTGCATTGTTAAGTTAACGTTCAAAAATAGACCCGATTGAAGCGGATATTTTTCCATGTCAGCCTGAGCTTGTCGAAGGCAAAATGAAAAAATTAGAGCAAAAAGCGGGACTACATTTGCCACGAGAAAAGGCCTTGCTCTTCAAAAAAAGAAAAAGCCACTTAGTTTAAAGCGGCTTATCTAATTTAAATTTTATTTCCTCTCTTCGTTTTCTTTCAAATAACCTTGGTAGGTAATAGATTGCTTGGCATTGCTATTTAGGGACACTGTTGCATAACCTTCATCGCCAATATTTAAAACCAAACGAAAGTTTTCTTTTGCATCTTTTGTCTCAATCAGGATGTCCCAACCACGTTTTCTGCCTTTCGTACTTTTATATTCAAACTTTTTAGAGTTGAACTTTACGCCGCCTTCGTTTTGACCTATTGGCGCAGTAAAAGACCTGCCGTAATAGGGTAAAAAGGCAATCACGCTATCTGGAGTTACCTTTACCTCGTAATAATTTTCGTTAAGGTTAATGGTTCCACCTTGTATATTGCCAGGCATTCGACTCATTACAGCACTAATATCTTGTACATTTAAAGGGGTGGCACTTCTGGCTACAAAGGTGTAAGTTTTGGCTTCCACAATTTTAGCTGTTGTGGCTTTATCAGTTTGGGCAAAAGCAGTGATGGAAACGATAGCTAATGCGTTAACACATAATGTTTTTAACTTGTTCATATGTATGTTGTTAATCAATTCACAACTATGATGATAAAAACGTACGAAATCCATAAATGTTTCTTTAATGCAGCAAGCATTTTCCATCTGTGTCAGGCTGAGCCTGTCGAAGCCTTAATTAATTGAATGAAGACATTTCGACAAGCTCAATGTGACACAGTTTTAGAGATTAAGGGCTTATCTCCAGTTCTTATACTGATTGATTAATCCGTTAGTAGACGAATCATGAGAAGCTACCGGCGAATTATCTTTCAACTCTGGTTGTATTTTTTGAGCCAATTGCTTGCCCAATTCTACACCCCATTGGTCGAAACTAAAAATGTTCCAAATGATGCCCTGTACAAAAAATTTATGTTCGTAAACAGCGATTAAGCTACCCAAACTAAAAGGCGTAACTTTCTTCAATAAGATGGAGTTAGTAGGACGATTACCTTCAAAAACCTTAAAAGGAGCTAATTTCTCAATTTGTTCTTGTGTCTTTCCTGATTTTGTTAATTCAGCCACCACTTCCTCTTCGTCTTTTCCGTTCATTAAAGCTTCAGTTTGTGCAAAAAAGTTCGATAATAACACAGGATGATGCTCGCCAATTGGATTTAAGCTTTGTGCCGGAGCAATAAAATCTGAAGGAATTAATTTCGTGCCTTGATGTATCAATTGGTAAAAAGCGTGCTGACCGTTAGTTCCTGGTTCGCCCCAAATTACTGGACCAGTTTCGTACATCACGATTTCGCCATTACGGTCTACATATTTACCATTACTTTCCATATCTCCCTGTTGGAAATAAGCCGCAAAGCGATGTAAATATTGATCGTAAGGTAAGATAGCTTGTGTTTCTGCACCAAAGAAATTGATATACCACACACCTAACATCGCTAAAACCACAGGCACATTTTGTTCAAAAGGCGTTTCTGCAAAATGTTTATCGGTAGCGTGAGCACCAGCTAATAATTGCTTAAAATTATCGAAACCAATGCCTAATGAAATGGATAGACCGATAGCACTCCATAAAGAGTAACGACCACCAACCCAATCCCAAAACTCAAACATATTTTCGGTGTCGATACCAAATGCGGCAACATCTTTAGCGTTAGTAGATAAAGCAGCGAAATGTTTGGCGATATCAGCTTCTGTAGCGCCTTGCTCCAAGAACCAGCTCCTTGCCGTGTTGGCATTGCTCATGGTTTCTTGTGTGGTAAATGTTTTAGAAGCCACTAAAAATAAAGTAGTTTCTGGGTTTACTGATTTTAAAGTTTCGGCAATGTGCGTGCCATCTACGTTAGAAACAAAGTGAAGGTTTAATCTCGTCTTGTAGTGCTTTAGAGCTTCGGTAACCATTACTGGGCCTAAATCAGAACCGCCGATACCAATGTTAACTACGTCAGTGATTTCTTTGCCTGTATAACCCTTCCACTCACCAGAAATAATCGCATTGCTGAATTTCTCCATCTTCGCTAAAACTGCATTTACCTCGGGCATTACATCTTTTCCATCCACTAAAATTGGCGTGTTGCTTTGGTTACGCAAAGCGATATGCAATACTTCTCTTCCTTCAGTTTCATTGATTTTTTCGCCGCTGTACATTGCTTTGATAGCTTCATCCAACTTGCATTCTTTGGCTAACTGAATCAACAGGGCAACAGTTTCATCGTTAATTCTGTTCTTCGAGTAATCGAAAAGAATGTCCTCAAATAAAATCGAGAATTTGCTAAAACGTTCTGGGTCTTCCGCAAAAAGCGATTTAATATCTGTTTGGTTGATGTTGATATAATGGTCGGCTAAGTATTGATATGCCTTTGTGGTAGTAAAATTGATTTTTGGCAACATAGAATGATATTTTTTGTATTTCGTAAAAATACAAATCTGTAGGTTAAATGCTAGTTAAATAATGCCACAGATGTTCAGATAAATTTCTGGAATCATCATATTGATTTTAAAATCTGTGTATCTGTGGCTAAAATGAACTATCTTGTATCAACCTAAAACACGAAAATGAAGAAACTTTTACTTTTAACCACAGCGTTACCTTTATTCGCTGTCGCCCAAAATAATTCGTTAAAAATAGATGCAGCCAAACGTACCGAAGCCATTACCCAAAAAGTAATTGATTGGCGCAGAGATTTTCATCAGCATCCAGAGCTTGGAAACCAAGAAGTGCGTACAGCGGGTATCATCGCCAAACATTTGCAAGCTTTAGGTTTGGAAGTAAAAACAGGTGTGGCTAAAACTGGGGTTGTTGCTGTTTTAAAGGGCGGCAAGCCTGGACCTGTAGTGGCTTTACGTGCCGATATGGACGGTTTGCCAGTAACTGAACGCGTAAAATTGCCTTTTGCTTCAAAAGTACGTACCACTTATAACGGACAAGAAGTGGGTACCATGCATGCCTGTGGACACGATTCGCACGTAGCTATTTTAATGGGCGTAGCCGAAGTGCTTACAGGCTTGAAAAAAGATCTGGCCGGAACGGTGAAGTTTATTTTTCAACCTGCCGAAGAAGGTGCGCCAGTTGGCGAAGAAGGTGGAGCAGAGCTGATGGTAAAAGAAGGGGTGCTGGAAAACCCTAAAGTGGAGGTGATTTTTGGTTTGCACATCAATTCACAAACACCTGTAGGGCAAATCACCTACAAACCAGGTGGTACGATGGCGGCAGTAAACGATATGAAAATTACGGTTACAGGGAGACAAGCGCATGGTGCGTACCCTTGGAGCAGCATTGACCCAATTGTGGTTTCTGCACAGATTGTAAATAACCTGCAAACTATTGTGAGCAGAAATTTAAATGTAACGGAGAATCCAGGAGTGGTAACCATTGGGAGTATTCAGGGTGGGGTGAGGTCTAACATCATTCCCGAAAAAGTAGAAATGTTGGGAACAGTGAGGAATTTCACCAAAGAAGATGAGGCGATGTTTATTGAGCGAATTAAAACCATTGCCACTAAAACTGCTGAGGCTGGTGGCGCAAAAGCTGAAGTCCAAATCCCTTACAGTGCGCATTATCCAGTAACCTTTAATGACTTGGCTTTAACTGAAAAAATGTTGCCTACGCTACAATATACCGCAGGAGCAGATAACGTGAAATTAAAACCGCCAGTAACTGGTGCCGAAGATTTTTCTTTCTATCAAGAAAAAGTGCCAGGGTTGTTTTTCTTTTTAGGTGCTATGCCAAAAGGGCAAGATCCGTTGAAAGCGCCATCGCACCACACCCCAGATTTCTTTATTGATGAAAGTAGTTTTAATTTAGGGGTAAAGGCTTTGTGTAATTTAACGTTGGATTATATGGGGACGAAGAAGAAATAAGATGTTGTTTCTTAGCCCACGGTTTAAACCGTAGGCTAAGAAAAGCAATTCGGTTAACAACCGTTTCAACGGTTTTCAAATCATGTGCTAATTTTGCTGTTCGACATTTGTAATGTCGAACTCTTATCTGTGGATTTGTAATCCGTTTGTATACATTCGCATCATAGACCCTATGATAGGGTGCTTTGCGAATACTTATAAAATCTTTGTGGTAAATTAAAACGCAAAGAAAATGAAGAGCTTCGCATGGAGCGTAAAGGATTAAACTTTGTCAATCCTAATGTGCAATTTGTCCAGAGGATTGACAAAGTTGATGAATGGTCTTTTGTTAAATAAACCCGGTAGCAGCGGAAATACTTTTTGTTTCGGTGTCATCCTGAGCTTGTCGAAGGATTGTTTGTTTATAGATGCTTCGATAAACTCAGCATGACAAGTATTAAGTGGTAGTGACAACAACAAAAAGATTGTAGCGAATAACGGGACTATCGGAAGCCAAGAACTACGGAAACTCCTTTTCAAAACCTTATACCTTTCGCCTTTTACCTTTCAGCCTTATTAACGTATATTTGCCCTATGACTAAAGAACAGTTAAATGATTTAAGAGATAGATTAGCATCTCTGAGGGGGTATCTTTGACGTTGATGAGCTTTTATACCAAATAAGCGAGGAAGAAAAAATTACCCTCGATCCCAATTTTTGGGATAATCCGAAACGGGCCGAGCAAATTTTGGCCGAAATAAGTAGTAAAAAGAAATGGACAGATGGATTTTCGCAAGCTAATGCTGCTTACGAGGATACGGCTGTGCTTTATGATTTTCAGCAAAGTGGCGATGCTACAGAAGAAGAAGTGGAAGAACAGTTTCAACTGGCTTTAAAAGCAGTGGAAGAACTTGAGCTGAAGAATATGTTGAGCAGTAAAGAAGACCAATTGAATGCCGTGCTGCAAATTACAGCTGGTGCAGGTGGTACAGAAAGTTGCGATTGGGCAAGTATGTTGATGCGGATGTACTTGATGTGGGCAGAGAAAAACGGCTACAAAGTAAGTGAGCAAGACTATCAAGAAGGTGAGGTGGCTGGTGTAAAAACCGTGACTTTAGAAATTACTGGCGAGTTTGCTTACGGTTATTTAAAGGGCGAAAATGGTGTGCATCGCTTAGTGCGTATTTCTCCGTTTGATTCTAATGCTCGTCGTCATACCTCTTTTGCTTCGGTGTATGTTTATCCCTTGGTAGATGATACGATCACGATTGACGTTAACCCCGCAGATATCGAATTTGAAACATTTAGGGCTGGCGGTGCTGGTGGGCAGAACGTAAACAAGGTTGAAACTGCGGTGCGTTTATATCACAAACCATCGGGAATTATCATTAAAAACCAAGAGTCGCGTTCGCAACTGCAGAATAAAGAAAATGCAATTCGTTTATTAAAATCGCAGTTGTACGAAATTGAGATGCGTAAACGTCAAGAAGCGAGTGCTGCGATTGAAGGTAGCAAGATGAAGATTGAATGGGGGTCGCAAATTAGAAGTTACGTATTGGATGATAGACGTGTGAAAGATCACAGAACAAATTATCAAACTTCTAACCCTGATGCGGTGTTGAATGGAGATATCAATGAGTTTTTAAAAGCTTATTTGATGGAATTCTAATTCAGTTATCAGTTTTTAGTTGTCAGTTATCAGGAATAGTTTGATAATTATAAATAAATGTTGATTTTTAAGATTTGGTGCCAACAATACAACAATTAACAATGAAACAATTTAAAACCTTCGGATTATTAACTTTACTTTTATTCGCCTTGATGAATGTAAATGCACAACAAGCAATTTCTTTATACGGAGGTGCTATTCCAGGTGCTAAACCTACACCTGCCGATTATATAGAAGAAACGGTTACTAGAGAGGATAAGGTAGTTAGGACAAGTAAAGTTTCTAAGCCTGAATTGTACGTTTATCAAGCAGCAAAACCAAGTGGAGCAGCGGTGATTATTTGTCCGGGCGGTGGATACGGTATACTAGCTATAGACAAAGAAGGTCATGATGTCGCTAAGAAATTTCAGGAAATTGGGGTAACTGCTTTTGTGTTAAAATATCGCTTGCCAAGTGATTTGATTATGAAAGATAAAAGCCTTGGGCCATTACAAGATGCTTTACAGGCTATTTATTTAATTAGAAAAAATGCTGCGTCTTTTGGTGTGGATCCGAATAAAGTTGGTATCATGGGTTTTTCAGCGGGTGGTCATTTAGCCTCTACAGCGAGTACCCATTTTGCGGACATGAAAATCGAAAATCAAGAAAATATGAGCTTAAGACCTAGTTTCTCTATCTTGATTTATCCAGTTATCACTTTCGGGATAAATACACATGGTGGTTCGGTAAAGAATTTGTTGGGAGAAAATCCAACAGAGGAGCAAAAGAAATACTTTTCTTCCGAGCGACAAGTGACGGCACAAACGCCACCAACTTTTATGGTTCATGCCAATAGCGATAAATCTGTGCCAGTTCAAAATAGCTTAAGATACAACGAAGCTTTAGTGAAAAACAATGTGCCTGCCGAGTTGCATGTATACCAAGCGGGTGGTCATGGTTTTGGCTTGTACAATAAAACCACTAAAGACGATTGGTTTGAACGTTTAAAGAATTGGTTGCAGGCTAACAAAATTAATTAACAGCTAAGTAGCCCAAAGCTTGTTTAATCATAGGGTCGCTTTGATTGTGTGCTTTGTAGTAGCCATTATCTCCCAAATAATATTTGTACAGCATTAGCTTTAAGTTTTTATAGATTAAAGGTTTGGCTTGTATCAATTGCTTGGTGTCGATAACAACTTTTTTGCTTTCGGCATACTTCAAGAAATCTACATAATCTTTGTCGTTGATATTAAATACTGAAACTGCTCTGTTCAGGTAATCAGAAGTATACCTGTCTGCCAATGTTTCAAAAACGAAATCGATGAAAATGTTTTTCTGCAATAAGGTAGCGTAAAATTTGTTGTAGCCTAGGGTGTCTAATTTTACGTAAATATCTGGCTGTATACCTCCGCCAGAAAATATCTTTTTGCCATCTTTGGTGATGTACGGCAAATTGTTCATCAAGCTGTCAGCCTTAGTCGAGCCTGCTGTTAGTTCGCCAGTATTTAATCTATCTTCTATTTCTTGTTGATAAGCTTTGTATCCCTTTTTATAAGATTTTTGAATGCTTCGTCCAGATGGCGTATAGTAACGTGCGATAGTTAAATTAAGTGCCGAACCATCTTCAAAAGCAAACTGTTCTTGAACCAAACCTTTGCCAAATGAGCGTCTACCGATGATTGCACCCCTATTTAAGTCCTGTATCGCTCCAGCAAATATTTCACTCGCAGAAGCTGAGTTTTCATTAATTAGAACTGCTAATTTTCCTTGCTCAAATTCGCCACCACCAGTGGTAAAATAGTCTGTTCGTGGGTCGTGTTTGCCTTGGGTATAAACAATCAGCTTGTTTTCTGGTAAAAATTGATTTGCTAAAGATGTCGCTGCCGTTAAATAACCTCCGCCATTGTCCCTTAAATCCAAAACCATCTTTTTCATGCCCTTAGCTTTAAGTGTTTTGATGGTATTGGCAAAATCATTATCGGTAGTTGCGCCGAATTTACTGATCCTGATGTAAGCAGTTTCTTGGTTCATCATGTAAGCCGCATCAATACTGCTTACTTCAACCCTTCCACGTTTTACATTTAAAGTTACAGGGTTTGTATTGCCCGGATGAAGAACAGTTAGCTGTACGTTCGTACCTTTTTTGCCTTTTATCCTGCCCATCATTTGCGAGCGAGGTAACATTCTTCCGCTCACTACTGTGGTGTCTACTTTCAAAATTTTATCACCTTGTTTAACACCACTTAAAAAAGCGGGGCCATCTTTTATTACATTGGTAACCAGTAAAGTGTCGTTGAGGATGTAGTATTCAACGCCAACACCTTCAAAATTTCCCTCTAAAGCTTCCGATAATTCAAAGGCTTCGGTAGGAGGCAAGTAGGCACTATGTGGGTCAAGTTGATGTAAAAGGCTATCGATTGGTAGATGTTTTAAACTATCGGCATTAACGTCGTCAACATATTTTTTCTTAATAATGTGGATGATATCGTCTACCTTCTCATTCTCGGTATTAGCATACCTGATATCTTTTTCTACTTGAAAACCTTGGTCTTTTAAGAGTTTGTAGCCCAAATACATACCGCCAATTAGCGTTACGCAATATGCTAACGCAATCAGGAAGTTGACTCGGGTACTTTTTTTCATCAGTTTGGGTATTGCAAAGGTAAAGAAATTTAGTTTCTTATTAGAAAAAACGTATAAATAACAATTTAGTTTTTTAAGAATTATTGCCGATATTTGAAAACTCTTGCGATAAATTGCGGTTTTTTGCAAATTTGTAAGAGTATATACATATCAAATCATTAAATGAAAAGAGTAACCGAACAAGAGTCTAAATACAAAAACATCGATAAGATGTCGGTAATGGAAGTTTTGACAAACATAAACAACGAGGATAAGCTGGTTCCGTTGGCGGTTGAAAAAGCATTGCCTCAAATCGAGAAACTAGCTACGGCAGTTGCAGAGAGAATGAAGACGGGTGGTAGGTTATTTTATATCGGAGCGGGTACGAGCGGTCGTTTAGGCGTGGTTGATGCTTCTGAATGCCCTCCAACTTTCGGTGTTCCATTTGACTGGGTGGTGGGAATCATAGCAGGTGGCGACACCGCTATTCGTAAAGCGGTAGAATTTGCTGAAGATGATGCAGTGCAGGCTTGGAAAGATTTGCAAGAATATGATATTAACGAAAAGGATTGTTTAGTTGGCTTGGCTGCTTCTGGAACCACTCCTTATGTAATTGGTGGTTTAAATACAGCTCGTCAGCATGGTGTTTTAACTGGTTGTATCATCTGTAACGAAGGCGGTCCTATTGTAGCAGAATCTGATTTTCCAGTGGAAGTAGTAGTAGGTCCTGAATTCTTAACAGGTTCAACTCGTATGAAATCGGGAACTGCACAAAAATTAGTGTTGAATATGTTAAGCACTACAGTGATGATTCAGTTAGGTCGTGTGAAAGGAAATAAAATGGTGGATATGCAATTGACTAACCATAAATTGGTGGATAGAGGTACCCACATGGTGATGGAAGAATTAAACATTGGTCAAGAACAGGCTGCCGAGCTTTTAATCAAATATGGTAGCGTACGCAAAGCGGTAGAAGCAAGCAAATAGATTTACGAATTACGATTTTAGATTTACGATTGTTGGGTGTGCAAATCTAAAATCGTAATTTCGCTTCATGCATGAAATAGAACCATATTATCAGTGGAGAGACGACTATATAGCTGCTGAAGATGATCGTTCCCCTTTCTACGATACCGAATATTCGGAGTTTTACTACGATAAACAACTCTATAATTACCTTATTCATCCCCAATGGGATACCTTTGGTTCCAATACCCTTTACATTAAAGTGCTTTATGCCGATTACGATAGGCAATATGCGATTATCGAATTAATGGGCGAATGGAACGATACCATCAACAACGATATCATGACCTTGAAACGGGAAATTTTAGAATTGATGGTGGATGAAGGTATCAACAAATTTATCCTAATAGGAGAGAACGTACTCAATTTTCATGCTTCTGATGATAGCTACTACGAAGAGTGGTTTCAGGATGTGGAAGATGGCTGGATTGCGGGGATTAATTTCAATGAACATGTTATCCAAGAGTTTAGAGACCATAGCATAGATTACTATATTAACTTTGGTGGAGAGCTGGACGAATTGCATTGGAGAAAGCTTAAGCCACTACAGTTTTACAAAAAAGTTGAGGAACTGCTGACAAAAAGATTAAACTAAAATTGTATTTTTATTGGCATGCCTACGTTGTTTATTATTTTTGGACTTCGATTTTTCTTTTACTCTAATGAGCACCTTCCGATCCATATACATGTCAGAAATGCAGATGGAGAAGCAAAGTTTGAAGTCGAAGATGTTAAACTTGTCAGTAATAAAGGACTTAAAAACAAAGATGTCGCCTTAGCACAGTCTTTGATTGAAGAGAACAAAGAGATTATTATAAGTAAATGGCACGAATATCATGGAAAATAAAATAAAAATTTGGTTCGATGAAAGCCAAATCTTCATTAAAACAATTTTGGGTGAACAAAAAAGTATGCCTCTAAAATGGTTTCCAAAATTACTTAATGCATCTAAAGAGGAGCGTGAAGATTATAGCATTTCTCCCTTTGGTATTCATTGGGAAAATATCGATGAAGATTTAAGTTTTGAAGGGTTTAACTCTTTTAGTAAATAAAAAAATAACTATTAAAAAATTAATGATGGAACAACAAAATTATCAATATCAAGACAACTCGGTTTTTGTACAAGAAAAGTCGGTGTCTAAAAAATTCTTTGCTAACGTTTTCTTATGGATGTTCATTGCTCTTGGTCTGTCAACAGCAGCAGCATTCTTTATCTCTGAAACTCCAGCGGCTCTTGCACAGCTAATCGATTTTAATACAGGCAAAAGAACAATGTTAGGTTATGTTGCAATGTTTGCGCCACTAGGTTTAGTGTTATTAATGAGTGCAGGTTTTAGTAAGTTATCTTATGGAGCACTTCTAGGCGTTTTCGTTTTATTCTCTGTATTACTTGGTGTTAGTTTAAGCTTTGTATTGTTGATTTATACTGGCGCTTCTATCGTAACTTGTTTTGCCGCTGCTGCCGGTATTTTCGGTATCATGGCATTTATGGGTTACACTACCAATATCGATTTAAGCAAATTTGGACCAATCTTAATGGTGGGTGTTTTAGGTTTATTCATCGCTGGAATAGCTAACATGTTTATTCAGAGTGAGCAATTTAGCTTAGTAATGGCATTCATTGGTATTGCAGTATTTACTGCTTTAACTGCTTACGACGTACAAAAAATTAAAAGAATTGGTCAGGGTCTAGAAGAAGACGGACAATCTATCGGTTCTAGTGATACTAAAAAGCTAGCGATAATGGCCGCTTTGGCACTATACTTGGATTTTATCAATATCTTTTTATATTTATTACGTATTTTCGGAGATAGAAAATAAGTTTTTGAACAAAATTTTATATCGAAGGCCATGCATATTTGCGTGGCCTTTGTAATTTTATTTGGTTGTAACACTGATATTTTTGGAAATGATAAGCGGATGTTGCACCTTTGCATTGCTTATTAAGAAAGACGGAGGGACTAGACCCAACGAAGTCTTAGCAACCTGTGCTAACAAGGTGCTAATTTCTAATCTCAGCAGTGGCGAGAGAAGATAAGTTTAGCGGATGTACCTATTCCGACTTTTTTATAGGCTTTTATTTATCATATAGTGTCTCAAATATCGAGAGCCGAAGTGCTGGGCTAATATTTGTCTCGATTATGAAGTTAGTACGCCTGTCGAGAAGTCTCGATACTTGATACTAGCGACTTGCTACTACAACCAATGAGCATTAGAGAAGAACTAGAAAAACGTATTTTAATTATAGATGGTGCTATGGGTACCATGATACAACGTTACACCCTAACCGAAGAAGATTTTAGAGGCGAGCGCTTTGCAAATCACCCTTCTGATGTAAAAGGTAATAACGATTTGTTGAACCTTACCCGTCCAGATATCATCAAAGCCATTCATACTGAATATTTAGCAGCAGGGGCTGATATCATTGAAACCAACACTTTCAGTACACAACGCATTTCCATGGCCGATTATGGAATGGAAGAATTGAGCTACGAGTTAAGTTACGAAGGTGCTAGAATAGCGAAGGAAGCAACTACTGAGTTCATGCTCAAAAACCCTGATAGGAAGTGCTTTGTAGCTGGTGCTATTGGTCCAACCAACCGTACGCTTTCACTCTCTCCAGATGTAAACGACCCGGGTTTTAGAGCCATTTCTTACGAAGAACTTTACGATGCCTACTACGAACAAATTAGAGGTTTGGTAGATGGCGGTTCGGATGTTTTGTTGATAGAAACCATCTTCGACACCTTAAATGCAAAAGTGGCCATTGCCGCCATTAAAGAATATGAAGAAGTAGTGGGTAAAAAACTTGAAATCATGATTTCGGGTACCATTACCGATGCTTCAGGCAGAACCTTATCTGGTCAAACGGCAGAGGCATTTTTGAATTCTATTGCGCATGCCAACCCACTAAGTATAGGTTTTAACTGCGCTTTGGGAGCGAAAGAAATGCGTCCACACATTGAAGAGTTAGCAGCAAAAGCACAATGTTATGTGTCAGCCTATCCAAATGCGGGTTTACCTAATGAGTTCGGTGCTTACGACGAACAACCTCATGAAACCGCCCATTTGGTAGATGATTTTATTATCTCAGGTTTTGTAAATATTGTAGGCGGATGTTGTGGTACTACGCCAGACCACATTGGCTGTATCGCTAAAAAAGCGGCTAAGTCTAGCCCGAGAAAAATACCAACGGTTGCACCATATTTGCGCTTAAGCGGGTTGGAACCTGTAACCATCACACCAGAAAGTATTTTCGTAAATGTGGGTGAGCGTACCAATATCACCGGTTCTCCAAAATTTTCAAAACTCATTTTAAGTGGCGATTACGAGGCTGCATTAGCGGTTGCGTTACAACAGGTAGAAGGTGGTGCACAAATCATCGATGTAAACATGGATGAAGGTATGATTGATTCGGAAGCGGCAATGACTAAATTCCTGAATTTAATTGCTTCCGAGCCTGATATCGCCAAATTGCCTATCATGGTCGATTCGTCTAAATGGACGGTAATCGAAGCTGGATTGAAATGTTTGCAAGGAAAAGGTATCGTCAACTCTATATCCTTAAAAGAAGGCGAAGAAAAATTTAGAGAAAGTGCTAAAAAGATTATGCGTTATGGCGCTGCGGTAGTGGTAATGGCGTTCGACGAGCAAGGTCAGGCAGATAATTACGAGCGCAGGATAGAAATTTGTAAACGCAGTTACGATATTTTGGTTGATGAAATTGGTTTCCCTCCACAAGATATCATCTTCGACCCAAATATTTTAACCGTAGCTACGGGATTAGAAGAGCATAACAACTATGCGGTAGATTTTATTAATGCTACTCGCTGGATTAAAGAAAACTTGCCTTATGCAAAAGTAAGTGGCGGTGTTTCTAACATTTCATTCTCATTTAGAGGAAATAACGTTGTGCGTGAAGCCATGCACTCCGCCTTTTTATACCATGCCATTGGTGCAGGTTTAGATATGGGAATTGTAAACGCTGGGATGCTGGAGGTTTACCAAGAAATTGCGCCAGAACTTTTAGAAAGGGTAGAAGATGTACTGCTAAACCGCAGAGATGATGCTACTGAAAGGTTGGTAGAATTTGCAGAAACGGTAAAAAATAAAGGTAAAGTAGTTGTCAAAGACGAAGCTTGGCGACAAGGTGCGGTAGAAGAAAGATTATCGCATTCTTTGGTAAAAGGAATTGTAGAGTTTTTAGATGAAGATGTAGAAGAGGCCCGTCAGAAATATGCTCGCCCAATTCAAGTAATTGAAGGTCCGTTAATGGATGGGATGAATATTGTTGGAGATTTATTTGGCGCAGGAAAAATGTTCTTGCCGCAGGTGGTGAAATCTGCCAGGGTAATGAAAAAAGCCGTGGCTTACCTGTTGCCTTTTATAGAAGAAGAAAAATTGGCCAATCCAGACCAAAACCAAAATTCATCTGCCGGAAAAGTATTATTAGCTACTGTAAAAGGTGATGTACACGATATCGGAAAGAACATTGTAGGTGTCGTTTTAGCCTGCAATAATTTCGAAATTGTAGATATGGGCGTGATGGTGCCTGCACAAGAAATCATCAAAAAAGCCAAAGAAATTAATGCCGATATTATCGGTTTAAGTGGATTAATCACGCCTTCGCTAGATGAAATGGTGCACTTTGCCAAAGAAATGGAACGCGAAGGATTTACCATTCCGTTAATTGTTGGTGGAGCAACGACCTCAAGAATACATGCTGCAGTGAAAATTGCACCTAATTATTCTGGTCCTGCAATTCACGTATTAGATGCTTCTAGAAGTGTGACTGTTTGTAGCACTTTGATGAACGGCGAGTTGAAAGATACGTACGTAGAACAAATCAAAGCCGAATACGATAAAGCTCGTGAAGCGCATTTGAACAAGCGTTCGGATAAACGTTTTAAAACTTTAGAAGAAGCTAGAACAAATAAATTTCAGATTGATTTAGCCCAAGTAGCACCTGCACCAACTTTTACAGGCACTAAGGTTTTAGAAGATTTCCCGTTGGAAGAACTGGTTCCCTACATTGATTGGACGCCTTTTTTCCATACTTGGGAGCTGCGTGGTAGCTATCCACGTATTTTCGAAGATAAAAATGTGGGCGATGAAGCTAGAAAGCTATTCGATGATGCACAGAATTTATTGAAACGCATTGTCGATGAAAAGTTGTTAAAAGCAAAAGCCGTGTTTGGTTTTTGGCCAGCACAAACCATAGGCGATGATATCCAATTAGCAGTTGAAAGTTCTCAGTTGGCAAAAACACCAGAATTGAAAGCTGGAAACTCAGAACTGGTAACTATCCATACCTTACGCCAACAGGCGGAAAAAGTTGATGGTCAGCCATACTACGCTTTGTCGGATTTTATTGCACCAGAAGGTAGCGGAAAGCAAGATTATTTTGGAGGTTTTGCCCTTACCACAGGTATTGGTTGTGATGAGTTAGTAGCCGAGTACGAAAAAAACTACGATGACTACAACAGCATCATGGTTAAAGCCTTAGCCGACCGTTTAGCAGAAGCTTTCGCTGAAAAGCTACACGAGTTGGTACGTAAAGATTATTGGGGTTATGCAAAAGAAGAGCAGCTAACTAACGAAGATTTAATTAAGGAGCAATATGTGGGTATTCGTCCAGCGCCAGGTTACCCTGCTTGTCCGGAACATACCGAAAAAGGAACTTTGTTTGCCTTGCTAGAAGCTGAAGAGAAAATTGGATTACGCATTACCGAAAGTTATGCGATGTATCCAACTGCTGCGGTAAGTGGTTTCTATTTCTCGCATCCAGAATCACGTTATTTCGGTTTGGGGAAAATTACCAAAGAGCAAGTAGAGGAATATGCGATAAGGAAAAGTATGACGATAGAAGATGCAGAGAGGTGGCTGGCGCCTAACCTTGCTTATTAATTGTTTGGTTGGTTAGTTTTTTGGATGTTTGGGATAGCATAGTTTTAAAATTAATATGGCATATCAAAAATATACAGAATTGGAAGTTTGGAAGACGGCAAGAATTTTTGCAGCCTATATTTATAAACTTACAGCTTCATTTCCAAAAGAGGAAACCTACGGGCTAACGTCTCAAATTAGGCGATGTGCAGTTTCGGTGCCATCAAATATTGCGGAAGGTTTGGGAAGGCAACATCCAAAAGAAACAATTCAATTTTTAGCAATTGCTAGAGGCTCGTTGTACGAATTAGAAACGCAGTTATATGTTTCTTTTGATATTGGCTTCATTTCAGAAATACAATTGACTGAAAGTATTGCGCAAATTGAGATGCTAGGAAAACTGATTAACGGATACATCAGATATTTAAATAAAGAATAATACAACAAGATATTAGTTTTTGGGATTATTGGTTTGGAGTTAAATGGCATTTAGGCTAAACAACCAAACAACCAAACAACCAAACAACCAAACAACCAATGAAAATTACAGAACACATCAAAAACGCAAAGGGTAAAACCTTATTCTCATTCGAATTATTGCCGCCAGTAAAAGGTCAAAGTATCGATTGGATTTACAAGGGCATAGAACCACTATTAGAATTTGAACCACCTTTTATCGATGTTACTTCGCTTAGAGAAGATTATATCTACAAAGAGCAGGAGAATGGTTTATTGCAAAAGGTTTCCTATCGTAAGCGCCCTGGAACTATTGCTATTTGTGCTGCTATTATCCATAAATATAAAATTGATGCCGTACCGCATTTAATTTGTGGAGGTTTTACCAAAGAAGAGACCGAAAATGCATTAATCGATTTACAGTTTTTAGGCATTGATAATGTGCTTGCTTTAAGAGGTGATGCCCGCAAAGCAGATAGTTCTTTTGTACCAACGCCAGGTGGACATTGCTATGCTACCGATTTAATTCAGCATATCAAAAATCATAATGCTGGTAAGTTTTTGCATGAAGATGTAGAAACTTTTAAAAGTGATTTCTGTATCGGCGTTGCCGGATATCCAGAGAAGCATTTCGAGGCACCAAACTTAAATACCGATTTCAAATACTTGAAACAGAAGGTAGATATGGGTGCTGGTTTTATCGTTACACAAATGTTCTTCGATAATCAGAAATACTTCGACTTTGTTAATAAATGCAGGGAAAATGGCATCAATGTGCCAATTATTCCAGGTTTAAAACCCATCAGCACTTTATCGCAATTGAATGTATTGCCTAAAATATTCCATATTGATTTACCAGATGAATTGACGGATGCTTTATCGCATGCCAAAAACAATGCGGAAGCAAAAGAAATTGGTACGCAAGCAATGATTAAGCAATGCAAAGAATTAATTGAATTCGGAGCACCGGTGTTGCACTTCTACACCATGGGAAAACCGGACCAAACTAAAGAAATAGCAAAGGCGGTGTTTTAGGTTGCCAGTTGCCAGTTACGAGATTTGGAGTATCGGGATATCGCTCGACAGAACGCTTTTCCGAAAGGTCTGGACAGGCTGTCGTTTGTCCTCGCAATGACGATAATCGGAACGTCATTGCGAACTGAAGCGTTGGGATTAGCAAGGAGTGAAGCAATCTTTACTTAAAAGTATTATTATTCCCTCAACTTTTTACGTAATAGCTTAATTAAAAGTATCATAATGTAAAAAGTTAAACTAACAAATGTAAAAACTACAATGCTATAGATCTTCATATCTACTTGCGGAAATAGAAGGTCATATTAAAGCGTTTTTTATTCTGGTAGTTTTGGAGGCATAATTTTCTGTACTTGTGTACTAATCGATTTTAAAAATGCTTCCAATTGTGTTTGTTCGGTTAAAGTTAAATTTAATTTTTTAAGCATCGCAGATTTCGGATTTTTTAAGGAATCTGGAATAACGGCTGCCCGTTGATAGGTAACTGGGTTTCCCAAGTTATAAAATTCAATTACATCTTTTATGGAAGGGAAATTTCCATGATGCATCCAAGGTCCGGTAATGTGTGTTTCTCTTAAAGAAGGCGTTCTAAAGGCACCTACATCTTTCAAGTTTTTAGTGACGTTGTACAGGCCTAAATCTTCCATTCTAGAACCTAGTAAAGCCTGTCCATCATTGTGAAACTTATTATCACTAAATAGCGGTCCGTTGTGGCAATTGATACAGCCCGCTTTGGTACGGAATAGGTGTAAACCCACCACTTCATCATCCTTTAAAGCTTTTTTATTACCTTTTACAAAAGCATCGAAACGAGAGTTAGTGCTTACAATGCTGCGCTCAAAAGTGGCAATCGCCTTTTGTATTTTATCTAAAGTGATTTCTTCACTACCGAAAGCCTGCGCAAACAGAGGTCTGTAACCAGAAACGGCTTTCACATTTGTTACCATCGTAGCTAAATCAGTATTCATCTCTACGTGGTCTTGCACCGGAAATTTTGCTTGTTCTTCTAAACTTTTGGCTCTACCGTCCCAAAAAAATTGCTCATAAAACCCAACGTTAATCAAAGTCATGGCGTTGCGTTTTCCCGTTTGTCTACTGTGACCATACGCCACTCTTCTTCCATCTCCCCAACCCAACTCTGGGTCGTGACAAGAAGCACAAGCAATTTGTCCTGAAACAGATAGCCTTGGATCAAAGAAAAGTATCTTGCCTAACTGCTGTTTCTCTGCTTTGAAAGGATTATCAGTAGGGTAGGAAGGTCTGCCCAAATATCCGATGTCTTTAAAACCGGGCTTAGCTTCGTTATGTAAATTTGCTTTTGGCCACTTGCTCGCGTCGCCACTGTATAGCTCACGCAACTGCTCCACCGTAAATTCATCGCTTTGCAAAAAGGCAGAAGAACATACAAAAACGGTTAAAATTGCAGTAAGTAACAGAAGTCTCTTCATCCTCAAAAAATTAAAGTGTAAGTGCCGTTGGACTTAATTTATAGTCGAAAGTTCTGGTAGTGCCACCAATAGCAGCTTCATTAAAGGTAATTTTTAAGTCCATTACTTTTGAAGTTTCATCGTAGGTGCCGCCGCCGCTCATGCCAATGGTGATGGTTTGCCCTGCGGTTGATTTCCTTAAAACTACATCTTGAGTTTTTACTTTTACGATACCAGTTTTAGCACCCTCGTAGTCAGGGAAAAACTGTAATACTTGGTCTACATTAATACCTACAGTTTTAATATTTGTAGTTCCTGTGTATGCGCTGTACAGGCGTACCATGTCAAACATAGGCGCTCCACTATCTAATACGTTCGGATTGCCAAAGCCGATAAAACTCGGATCTGCAGCAGAGATAGTTGAAAAATGCCCAGCAATTCTGTTGGTCCATAAGCCAGTAGAAGGCTCATATCTGTAAACATACATTTGATAGTAAGCAATAGGCTGATGAAAAACAGCTATAGCCGAAGAAGAAGCGGTAACTAGAGGTTGCGCTGGATATAAATCTGCTTTCTCTGCTGGTTCGTCTTTTTTGCAAGCACTAATGAAAATGATGCTAAAGAATAATGCGATAATATTTTTCATGTTTTTTACTTAAAAACTGTTTAAAAAATGCAAGTATATTTTGTTTTATGATGAGCATTCTAAATACATTCTTGTTGGCGAGGACGCCAACAACCGACACCGCTCATGTTGGCGTCCTCGCCAACGTGTTAATTTTACTTATAAATTAATAACCAGGATTTTGTTTCATGTTTCTGTTGGCGTTAACTGTGTTGGCTGGTAAAGGCATAATCAATCTATCGTCGTCAGTTAGAAGATTTTTAACTACTGGTGTAACATCTACCCTTACGATGTCTTTTTTGCGACGCATTAAATCGAATAACAAGTTACCTTCGAATGCCAATTCTTTCCTTCTTTCTAAAAGAATAGCATCAATCACTGCTTCTTTTGTAGTGAGGTTTAAAGTGATGGCACCAGCGTCGCCACGTTTTCTGATGAGGTTTAAATCTGCGTTTGCCACGGTAAAATCAGCTACAGTTTTTTCTACTGCAGCTTCTGCTCTAATTAAATGCAGTTCCGACAGGCGAAGTACTTTTATCGGGGTAGCTAAGGTTGCGCCACCTTGGTATTTCTTGGTAAAAACATAATTAACGCCATTAATTGCTTCTCTATTGAACATTTTAGTGATTCCTCTAACATCATCAGTGCTGTAAAGGCCTGTTAAGTCTCCTGTAGCTGCATACATTCTGTAAGAGGAAAGATTAGAGCTTTCGTAATAAACGCCCAAGCCGCCGCCCGTAAAATTCGTTTCTACAGGCAATTCAAAAATTGATTCGCTAGATGGAACTCTACCCACCCAACTGGCTACATAGTTAGCGTTAGTGATTAAAGTGTATTGATTGCTTTTAATGATTTCATCGGCTAAAGCAAAAGCTGCATTCCAATTGTTTTGGTATAAATAAACCTTTGCTAATAATGCTTTAGTAGAAGATTTGGTGAAATAATTTTGCTTTGAACCCGAATTTAAAACACCAACATTAGTATCATCAAATGCAGCGATCGCCTCAGTTAAGTCTTTAATTATTACATTGTAAGTTTCGGCAACGGTAGCTCTAAACGGAGATGGGTCTGAATATAACTGCGGCTGTAAAATTACCGAGATACCTAGATGAGAAGCATCTGTAGTATAGTTAAATGGTCTGGCAAAAATCCTTACCAAATCAAAATGAATCAATGCCCTAATGGCTTTTGCTTCTGCTATAATCTTCGCTTTTTCTATTGTGGAGCCAGCAGAAGATGGCGTGTATTTGATCACATTGTTCACGTTGTTTAATTCGCTGTACAATGAAGCATAAGTGGCGTTCATGCTAGAAACCTGTGCATCTAGCGCAACTTCATAAACGTTTTCTAATCTTAAGTTGGTGTTTTTACTGAACTTGATGTTTCCAGCTAAAATATCTGGATAAACCATCATGTTTTTATTGTAATGGTCTTCTTCTAATAAGGCCTTATAAGAGCCCGCCAAAGCTGTTTTTGCACCTTGTACATCTTTAAATAAATCTTCAAGAGATAATTTGTCTGTAGGTTCTTTGTCTAATATTTTCTCACATGAAGAAAAGCCCAAAAGCAAAACTATAAGTAGTATATAATATTTTTTCATTATGTTGAATGTGGATGATTTCATAATCAATTTTTATAAGCCAATTTTGACACCGAAAGTAAAAGCAGACGTTTCCGGCGTTACAAATCTTCGCTCTGCTACACCATTTCTACCTTTAGTACCTGCATCTTTGTACACATAAAAAAGATTGGTAGCATTAGCAAATAGATAAGCCCTGTCTAATGTTAATCTGCTCGCTAGTTTTTTAGGTAATGTGTAGCCCACGGTTACGTTAGAGAGTTTCAGATAGCTTGCATCGTACATATAGCGAGAAGAATTTGATACAATATTTCTATTAATAAGCAGTCTCGGAATATCGGTCACATCGCCAGGTCTTTGCCATCTGTCTACCAAATTCACGCTTTGATTTCTGTTCTGTAAGTTTCTACCATCAGACTCGTCCGCGTAGCTTACAAATAAATCAGCTCCATAGCTGTAAAGGATATTGAACGAGAAATTAAAATCGTATAAATTAAAAGTATTGATGAAACCACCTTGAAAATCTGGTAAGCGATCACCTAGTACCATAGTATTGCCAATTGGAAGTGCATTGATTTCTGAGGCATTTCTAATTACTCCATTGTTGTCGTAGAACATCTCTGAGCCATCTTGAGGGTTAACACCCGCCCAACGATAGCCATAAATAGCATTGGTACTGTTGCCAACCTTTAGTGCTGCTGCATCTGTTGCGGTGGCATATAATGAAGCAAAACCGTTGTTAAAAGAAATCAGCTTATTGGTGTTGGTACCTAAGTTAAATGACGTGAACCAGTTAAAATTCTGCTTGCTAATTACTGGGGTGTTGATGCTTAATTCGAAACCTTGGTTACGCATTTTACCGGTATTGGCAGAAATGTTGGCATAACCTGTTTCTAGCGGCACAGCTACACTAGAAATTAAATCTACGATGGTGTTGTTGTAGTATTCTGCGGTTACTTGCACTTTATTAAACAGCGTAAAATCTAAGGCGGTATTAAATTTGAAGTTTTTCTCCCAACCTAAATCTGGGTTAGGGGCACCACTAACATCTGGATATGATGCAACATTGCCATTATAGCCGTTGCCACTTTGCGTGCCAAAACTGTACAATCCTCTGGCAGCATAAGTTCCAATTCTAGAGTTACCCGTAGAACCAAAAGTAGTTCTCAATTTTAAGTGGTTAATTACGCTATTGTTTTTAAGGAAATCTTCATTGCTGATTATCCAAGCTAAACCAATTGCTCCATTCAATGCAACTTGTTTATCGCCACCAAAAATGGATGACTTATCTATGCGTCCATTAATGTTAGCGTAGTATTTCTTCTTGAAATCGTAACCCAATTGAGAATAATACGATACGTTAGCATCAGAATTTGTTGATGAAGCCGAAGACTGGTTTGTTGCCATATTTAACACACGATACCTGTCAAAACTAAATCCTGAACCAGAACCTCTTAGTAAGTCTGTTTTTTTGTCTGATAGTTGGGTTCCTATTAAAAAATTGAGGGTATGCGCATCCTTGAAAGTTTTGTCATAAGTAGCTTGTACAAATGCGGTATAGCTTAAGTAATTACGGTCGTAAATCGTTAATCTTCCATTTACATTTCTTCCGGTAGCATTTTGTGCCGATAAAAATTGTGTTTGTTTATTCTGGTAATTATCGGCTCCTATGGTTGCAGAAACAGCAATTTCTTTGGTGATTTGATAGCTGCCATTTAAATTCCCCATTAACTGTACCCCTTTATTGCTGTTTTGGTTCTGGCTAAGGATAGCCAAAGGGTTTGGAACACCTTGGATATCTTGATAAGTGCCATCTGCTGCCACAGCGGCTATATTTGGGGGTAAGATTACGCCTCCGAAAGTAGATAACTTGTTCTCTTGCGTGTAAGTAGGGCTAAGGTTAAAACCAACTTTGAATTTATCGTTAATTTGTTGGTCTACTCTTAAACGTAGATATACCTTTTGTAAATCACTGCCTAACGAGCTTGATTTTTGATTTCTGTAGCCGCTAGAAAGACGATAGGTGGTTTTTCCCGTTCCGCCAGAAACATCTAAGTTAAGGTTTTGATATATAGGAGTTCTGTTGGTTAAATCAAACCAATCAGTATCTGTTGTACTGCTTCCTGCAAATTGTGTAGCATCTGTAACCGAACGACCGCCATTAATGTAAGCTTCTCTTAATAAGCTGTAATATTGTGGGCCGCTCAACCATTTGTACTCGTTAATGAATCTAGAAATACCAGTGTCATAACCTACATTGAGCTTAGTTTTTCCAGCTTCTCCTGCTTTTGTAGTAATGATGATCACACCATTTGCAGCATCGGCACCGTATAAAGCAGAAGCGGTAGCATCTTTTAAAATCGAAATACTTCTAATATCGTCGGGGTTGATATTTGACATGGGGTTTAAATAACCTTCGCCATTAAAAACAGAAGCCTCATTACCACGTTGTTGCTCGTAAGCTGGTATTCCATCCACCACATACAGAGGCTGGGTTGAGGTACCCCTACTACCGGCGATGCTTGGTAAAGAGCCCTGTCCTCTAATGTTGATTTTAACAGGCGTATTTAGTTCTGTAGTGGTTTCTACATAAACTCCAGCTACCATACCTTCAATCAATTTGTCGAAACTTTCTATAGGCCTGTAGGTTTGTAACTGCTTGCTCGAAAGCTGCGATATACTGCCCACCACATCTTCCCTGCGTTTTTCTTTGGTGTAAGAACTGGTTACTACTACTTCATCCATTCCGAAGATATCGTTGTCCATTTCTACTTTTAAAAAACTTTGCTTGCCTACCGTAACCTCCTTGGTTAGCATCCCGATATAGATAAACTCAATGGTAGTTCTATCAATGTCTCCAACTAACTTGAATGTAAACTCACCATTAACATCGGTTATAGCACCTTGTCTGGTGCCTTTTTTAAAGATGTTAACTCCTGGTATAGGTGAGCCATCTTGTCGGCTAGTGACTACCCCAGTAATCAATCTCGTTTGAGGAGCTGCTTTTCTGATGCCTTTCCTGATCGCAATGTTATTGCCAGCCATATTAAAATCCAATCCCGACCTTCCTGATAGTAAGGTTAGCACCTCTTTCAGGTTATCTGTGGTGTTGAGGGTAAGCAACTGCGAAAGGTCAACTTCGTTTTTGTCGTAGTTAAACGTCAAACCTGTTTGTTTTTCGATATCCTTAAGTACTACATTTAAAGGCTTTTGATACACATTAACCGTTACCTTTGGATTTTTACTTTGCGCCAATGCAGGCAGGGTATGATAAAATAAGAGAAGCGTAAATACTAAAAGGATTTTAGGGTTAATTTGATTCATTAGGGAACTAAGGTTATTATGTTGTTATTGATTTTGTAGTTAATTCTTTTGGCAAAGCAGATATTTTGAATGATGCTGATGTAATCTGTTTTCGTGAAGTTTCCTGAGTATTTCCAGCGCTTATCGCTAGTTTTATTGATCAGCTTGATGCCGTAAGCGTTATAAAGTTTGGCAGCGATATCCTCAAAAGAGGCATTTTCGAAAATGATAGCGCCAGTTTGCCAAGCCGTAGTCTTGTTGGCATCAAAAGTGGATTTTTCCAATTGTTTAGAAGAGGCATTAACTGAGGCCATTTCTGTCGGCTTTAAAGTGATTTTTTGACTTTTGTCACTTAATTCAACAGTTACACTTCCTTCTACTAAAGCTATCGAAACGGCTGCCGAATTTCTATATGCAGAAACGTTGAACTTCGTTCCCAAAACTGTGGTATTTAGCCTATTGGTTTTTACGGTAAAAGGTCTGTCTATGTCTTTGCTGATTTCGAAGAAACCTTCGCCTTCCAGTTCAACCTCTCTTTTATCATTAGCAAAATGCTGCGGATATTTTAAAGTACTGTTGCTGTTTAGGGATATTTTAGAGCCGTCTTCAAGGGTAATGATAGCCGTTTTACCGTAATCATTATGGTAACTTATATATTCTTGTGGAGCCGATTTTTGATTGAGCAGATAAATCCCAAGTAAAGAAAAAATTAGCAATGATGCAGCTATAGCTAATTTTGCATAACTAAATAGCTTTGTGCTTTTTACTGGTTCAAGTGCCGCAGTTCCATGATGATCATCTAGAAAGTTGTCGAACTTCCCAAAAGCGTCATTTAATTCTGTTTCGTTAAGGTGAAGATGTAGTTTGCCCAAAAGCAGTTCTGCCTTATATATTTCATCTAATTTTTCGGGATTTAGGCTAATCCAGTTCTCCCAAAAAGCAATAGCTTGTTCGTTAGTTTGAAGATAATAAGCAATGAAAGATTCTTCTGCTGCAAAATCCTCGGCTTGATAGCGGTTAAATTTCATCTATGAATACTAAGTGTTTTTAGACTAGTTATAGATAAGAGTATCGAATGCCGGATTTTTACCAGAAGTTTTTGAAAAAAAATAAAAAAATTATAAATGGCTATTTACAGATTGAAAAAGCCACGCAATTGAGCAATTGCAGTATGTACGTGATTGTAAACGGTACGGTGTTTAAGATTTAGATTTTGCGCAATGGTCTGATAATCCAAACCTTCGAAAAACTTTAATTTAATAATTTCCCTTTGGGTCGGTGTCAATCGGTCTATCCCTGTTTGTAACTTGTACCGACTGGCGGCAGCTTGTTGATTGGCAATCAGTAGATCTTCGTATGAAAACTCCTGTAAACCTTCTACTTCCGGAAAATCTTCCATACTTCCAGTAAGTGTGTCTTGTTTAATTTGCCTCAATAATTTATTGCGTAAGCAGACTTTAAGATACGCTGGTACATGATTTACAGGCTGTAAAGAATTTCTCTTCTCCCAAAATTCGCAAAAAAGCTCGTGGATACTGTCTTGTGTTTTTTCTTTATCTGCAACCAATTTAAATCCATACACGTACAGCTGCTGGTAGCAGGCTTGATACAAGGTCTTCATGGCCAAGGTATCACCGGTACGAATTCTATCCCAAAGCTCGGTGTGCATAATTTGGCTACAAATATAAGATATTATCTTTTTGTTTAGAATTATTCTAAATAATTGTTTCCGATGGCTCTTGATGTAAAAATAACGAGAGATTAGAACTTTTAGCTAAAGCAAGCTGTTGTTTTACAGATAAATGATTTGCGCAACTCTACTTAACAATTATATTTGCGATATGAAGAAACAAAAACTGAGAAGCCTGATGATGCTTTGCCTGCTTTTTTTGCTAGGCTTGCTTTACAGTGCGCATGTTTTTGTAACCGATAACAAAGCTGTGGTACAAACAGCAATTGCTGATACTAATGATGACAATGCGGAAAGCGGAGAGGAAAATGTAAAAGAAGCTTCCCATCATTTTTTCTTGTTGGAAAAAATGCGCTATCATTTTAAGCCAGTTACTTCAATCGTGGTGAATTTAAATTTTCCTGTTGAAACCTCGCTTCCAGAACCTTACCTTCAGTTAAATACGCCACCGCCAGATTTTGCTTAAACGTTAGCAGAAAAATCAAACCATTACCAAATTTTCTTATAGATATAAATGTACAAAATGAAAAAATCAATTTTATTGGGTGCTATTGCCATGGTTGGCTTTGCCCTAAGCACAAACGCTCAAACTGTTAAACAAACAGAAATTACTTCTATCAATAATTCGTTAAATACAATTTTAAAGCTTACTCCAGTTAATTTTAGCTACGATAAAGATTGGGCTGGCAAATTGAAACTAAGCACACAAAAGCAAAGTGGATTTGCTGTAGAAGAAGTTGCAAAAATTGCTCCTGAGTTAGTAGTTAACCAACAAAAAACATATACTGCTGGTAAAAATAGCACCAAAACTGCTACTGTACCTGTGGTAGATTACGAAACGTTAATCCCTCTTTTAGTAGGTAGCATTAAAGAACAGCAATTGCAAATTGAATCTTTAAAGAAAGAGATTAGCACGTTGAGAAGCGCAAAATCTAAATAATAAATCTAACAACTTAATGCTTTAGGTCAACATTGTCGTCATCCTGAATTTATTTCAGGATCTTTCATGCAAAACAGATGCTGAAATAAATTCAGCATGACGTGATCCTAAAAGAAGTGTTTAGAAAAAAGAATTTACGTATTTAACGCTAAGTTCAGGTTGAATAAAAAGTCCCGATTTATTGGGACTTTTTATTTTCTTAAATTTCTGTTTATAATCAGTCTAAATAAGAGTATATTTGCCAAAAACCATTAGTTTGTCGACAGAAGTAAACCCTATTTTTTCCATTAACCGAAAAACATTTGAGGATGTTTACCATCGCTATTGGGAGAAAGTTTACGCAGTTTGCTATAATAATATCCGTGAGGTAGAAGTCGCCAAAGAAATGGTTCAGGATATTTTTAAATCCCTTTGGGAGCGTAGAGACAGTTTAGAACTCGAGAATGTAGGTCATTACCTCATCCGCTCTGCGAAATTTAAAACCTTCGAATACATTAGAAATAAGACCACTCGCCAAAAAATAGATGAGTTTAATTATCAAGGTTGCGTTAATTCGAGCAATTGTACAGAAGAACAAGTACTTTTTAATGAGCTAAAAGATAATGTAGATTTATTGGTTGATACCTTACCTTGCCAATGTAAACGAGTTTATAAAATGAGTAGGGAAGAAGGTTTAACCAACAGGGAAATTGCCGAGAAATTGGTAATTTCTGAGCGAGCAGTGGAATATCACATTACCAGAGCCATGACTACTTTAAAGGAAAAATTGGCTATCTTCAATAAAAAGTAAATACACTTACGGTAAATTAATGTTAACGCTACTACTCTTTAAAAGCATCAGAAATATTAGTTTTGTACCATAAATTAGGTTGATGAAAGTAAACGCCGATCTTTTAGAAAAATATCATAGCAACTTATGTACGCCCCAAGAACGTGCAGCGGTTGAAGATTGGCTAATGAGCACTGAAGTAGATGAACTGGAATTTCATTCTGAAAAAGATAAAGCCCTTATTGAAAATGCAATTTGGGAAGACGTGTCATCGGTATTACCGCCACCGCAAAATAAACCGAAGATAAAATCATTAAAACCTGCGTCTTACTACATGTGGAAAGGTGCAATAGCGGCAACTTTATTTATTGCTGTTCTAGGTTCGGCATTTTACTATTTGGCCAATAAGGAAGATAAGGCCGTAGAATTCGTAGCTTTTCATAATAAATCGGCATTAAAGGTAAACCACATTAGTTCTAAGGAATACAGCTTGGCCGTTGGACCAGAAACTTATGCCGAAATTAATGAGCATAGTGGTGTGATAGATTTGACTGGAAGTATTTTAATTTCTCCTAAAAAAGATATCGAACTGAAGTTTGATGGAGCCGATAGCAAAATAAATTTGAAAAAAGGACAAAGCTATATTATCCTCAATAGTAAATCTGGAAATCACGGTTTAATTGTGGTGAATGAAAGGAACTTGATTAGCTTGCCTCCAGTCATTCAGAAAAAGTTAATTCAGGAGTTTGATATTTAGGCTGGCCGATTATTGCCTCTATTCTATGAAAACAAGTACCGCCAAATTTTTAACCCTCTCTTTTGTTGCACTTTCTTTATTTTTTGTATGCGCCTGCAGATACTCGGCTAGGCCACTGGGCAAATATAGTATCCACTTGCTGGATATGGATGGTAAAGAGTATATTGTAACTACTGATAATTTAGAGAAAGGAATAATTAAACCTGAAAATATTACTGAACCCTTGCCTGATACAGTTTCACGGAATATTATCGTAAAAGATGGTTACTATTATTCGTTGCAAAGAAAATCAGATGTCTTAACAAAATATATCCTAAAAGATCGCAAACTTTTTGCTGTTGCACATTTGCCTCTTCAAGATTATAGCGAAGAAAATTTTTTATGGATCGGCAAAGATACTTTGTTGCTGAGCGGCTTAAATAACCAATCGAATACGGCAAAATATTACCTCATCAATACTGAAAAAATGAAGGTAATAGCTAATGGATTGCTGGATATAGAGAAGCCGCAAGGTAAGTTTGTTTCTATGTCTATTGGTTTTGTGCAGAAAAGAAGAGACACACTTTTTGTGGGTTACACTTTTCATCCGCCAATGCAGGGAGGTAATTATACCACTAGTGATACCACCTACATCTCCCGCTTAACCTATCCGCAAATGAAGAGCGTTGGTTTGCAAAAGGAAACCCGCTCTACTTATCCGGCTGGTGTAAATAATGTGCAACACAATGAGTTTACCGATGAGCATCAGGATTTCTATTTCATGTCTTGTCCGGGTATTGCCATGGGTAACCGCACCGATTTACCGACAGCCGTTTTCAGAATTAAAGCTAATAGTTCGTTGGTAGATCCAGCTTACTTTTTCAATCTTTCTTCTTCCGTAATTAGTAACCATGCTTATGGTTTATGGTATGTTGGAAATGGAAAAGCCATTGTTCGTTCGGAACGTAAAGATTTATATAAAGGGCTTTCTGACCATTATAGTACACCTCATTTTGAATTTTACCTGCTAGATATTGTCAGTCAAAAAGTAATTAAGAAGTTAGATTTACCTTTAGATAAAGGAACACGCAAAGAATGTGTTTTGGTAAATGGCGATATCGCATACATTGCCGTAAATTCTAGTACTGATGGCAATTACATTTGGAAGTATGACCTAAAAACTGGCAAACTTAGCAAAGGACTGCAGTTAGGAGGGATAACTGCCTTTATTGTTCGCTTAGACAGATTACTGGATTAATTTAGACTGATTTTAAATTTTTTCATTTTTCACCTTCGGGAAGAGATAAGTTGTGCTACTATGTTTAAAAAGGCACAAAAATGTTTCGGTTTAAATTACTGTTATCGTTCATCTTCTCCATTCTTATAATTTCGGTTTCTGCTCAGCAGAATGCCAGTATTTCTGGCTCAGTAACAGATAGTGCTGGTGTCATTATTGGGGCATCAGCACTTCTAAAAGGTACAAAAATTGGCGCAACTACTGATGCCAATGGCCGTTTTCAGCTTAAAAATATAAAGCCAGGAAACTATACTTTAATCGTTTCCTATATCGGTTTTCGAAGTATTAGTAGAGAAATTTCTCTTGCAGAAAATCAAAACTTACAGTTGAATTTTCTAATTGAGCCCAACCCAAACGATTTGAAAGGCGTAGATGTAAAAGGCAAAACAGTTAGCGTTGAGTTAAAGCAGTCGAGCTTTACTGTGAATGCAATTGATTTAAAGGCTTTTCAAAACACGAATGCCGATTTAAATGCCATCTTAAATAAGAGTTCAGGTATAAAGGTAAGAGAGAGTGGAGGCTTAGGTTCTGATTTCAATTTCACGTTGAATGGTCTTTCGGGTAGGCAGATTCGATTCTTTATTGATGGTATTCCTATGGAATCATTCGGCAGTTCTTTCGGTTTAAATAATATCCCAGTTAATCTCGCCGAACGTATTGAAGTGTACAAAGGTGTGGTGCCTGTAGAATTGGGGGCAGATGCTTTAGGAGGTGCGGTAAATGTGGTCACCAATCAATCTGTTCCGAAATTTTTGGATGCGAGTGTGAGTTATGGCTCGTTTAATACAACTAGAATAGCCCTTTCTGGTAAATACACAGATCAAAAAACTGGTTTGTACGTTAGCGCAAATGCTTACCATAACTACTCGGATAATAACTATCTGATGCGTAGTAACCCGAAGTACGACGTGATATTTGAAACTTATGAAAATGGAAAGCCAATACCAAGTGATGTCCGAAGATTTCATAGTGCCTACCGCTCTACCATGGCGCAAGTTGGCGTTGGTGTAGTTGATAAGCCTTGGGCCGATAAACTGGAGTTGAATCTCCTTTATTCTGATATGTACAAAGAGATACAGACAGGTGCCAATGTAAGCAGGGTGATTGGTGAAGTTACTAATCGTGAAAAATTTTTGATGCCTTCCCTAAAATACAAGAAAACCAATTTCTTGGCTAAAGGGTTAACCGCAACCTTATTTGCTTCTACTTCAGTACAGCGTTCCGATGTTCCAGACACTGCAAACTATAGATATAATTGGCAGGGAAGAGATCGAGAAGAATTGATTGCTGGAGAACTTTATGGCATAAAAACTGTCTACCATTATCGCAATACTGCCAGCATTGCTAGAGCAAACTTTAGCTACGAGATAGATGAAAATAATAGCTTTAACTTAAACTATAATTACAATCATTTTGCTAGAAGAGCAACAGAAAGTTTTGGTATTGCTCAAAATAATACCTTCGACATTCCAAATACGATTGGGAAACAGGTAGCCGGAATTGCCTATCAAAATAATGCATTTAATAAAAGATTAACTACTTCGGTATTTGGTAAATTCTATCATTTAAATGCCCTTGTGCGTAATGCAGTTTATTTTTCCCAAGAACAAACCTATCTGAAAAGTGATTCTGAAACCTCCAATAACTATTTCGGGTATGGCTTGGCTTCTCGATACAAATTAAGTGAAGAATTAGGAGTTAAGTTTTCTTACGAGCATGCTTATCGCTTGCAGGAAGGAGATGAATTGTTTGGAAATGGTGTTGATGTAGCTTCAAATATCAACTTAAAACCTGAGAATAGCGACAATATCAATCTTGGTGCTTACTATTATTTTCAGCCAAAAGATAAACACAAGTTTGCCATTGAAACTGCCTATTTTTTCCGCAATGCAAAAGACTTCATCTATTTTATTCCGAGTGGAGGTATTTACTCCATGTACAACAATTTAGCCGGAGCTAGAATCAATGGTGCAGAACTAGAGTTTCGTTACGGCTATACTGACTTATTAAATTTTAGTGTGAATGGTACTTATCAAAAAGCAATTAGCCGCCAACGTTATGAACCCAATAGGGATGTGTTAGATGCTACCTACGGCGACCGTATTCCTAACCAACCTTGGTTTTACGCCAATGCCAATATAGAGATTGGCAAAAATGACATTGGTGCTAAAGGAAACCGATTACAACTGGGCTTATCTAGTCAGTTTGTAAACTGGTTCTATCTCAATTGGGAAAGTAGAGGAAGCATCGAATCTAAAAATCAAATTCCTACACAGTTTTCGCATAATGCAACTGTGTCATACACCATGGCAAAAGGTAAATATAATGTAGCAGTAGAGGTAAATAACTTCACTAATGAATTGCTATATGACAATTTCAGATTGCAAAAGCCTGGCCGCTCCGTGTTTATGAAACTTAGATACTTCATTAAATAAAAATCAAAAACATGTTTACTAAATTCAAAAGAAAATCTCTTCTATTATTACTTGCCGTTTCGGTAATAGGCTTTAATGCTTGTAAAAAAAATAACTCTAATACAGAAGAGCCGGCAGAAAAAAACTACGGACTTTTAGTAAGTGCGGGTACACCTGCTGCAAGCTACATCTTAAATACCTCTAACTTAGCTGGTGGAACATTAACAACAGCAGGTAACGGTGCCGAAACGAGCACAAGTATCATCACTCAGAAAGGAGAGTATTTCTATGGTGTTAATGCCAATGGTAATTTAGTGAAATTTACTTCGAGCAATAAAACAACCACTGTAATTTCACAAGTTCAATTCAACCAAATTTCTTGGGCTTATTATTCTAGTTTCTTCGCTTGGAAAGACGACAATACTTTAGTGTTATTTAGTATCAACCAAGCCTTACAATTTGAATATGCTACGCTAAATGTATCAACAATGACGATCACTGCTTCTGGAAATATCAGTATTCCAAAACCTCTTACTGGATACTATTACTGGGGTAATAATGCAGTGTTTTTAGGCAATAAATTATACATCAGCTATAATGTGGTGCAAGATGGAACCAATATTCCTCTAAATGAAATACGTTTGGCTTCTATGGATTTTCCTAATGTAAGTAACGTTACCATAACTACAGATAATCGTTTTAACCAGCCAGCACATTATAACCTAAACTCTCCAGGTACGTTCGTTTATAATGATTACGCCTACATGTTAAATGCTCCAACCATTTGGATTGCCGGAGAAACAGGTGGTTCTTTTTCTATCTACCGTGTAGCTAGTGGAGCAACTACAGTTGATGCAAATTACCAATATGAAATTACTGATAGAACCAAGGAAGAAGTAAGTGGTTTGTTCAATGTTGGCAATGGAAAGGCTATCGTTAAAGTGATTGATAAAAGTCAGATTGCATCTTTTCAGGATTATGACAAAAGGATAAGCAGTTTTTACATTATTGACGTGGTAAACAAAACTAAAACTAAAATCAATATTCCTTTAAGCATTGCTAGACCTTACAGCAACGATATTTTAATAGATGGTGATGTAGCTTATATTGCAGCCTCTACTGCCGATGGTTATTATGTTTACAACTATACCATTTCTACAAATACTGTAACTAGAGGTGCAAAATTAGAAGGTGTAAATGGCGTAAACCAATTGGTGAAATATAAATAAGATTATTGTTCATGTTGAAACCACTTAAAAAACTAAATGCTTGGTTACACCTTTGGTTAGGATTAGCTTCAGGAATTGTTGTCGTAATTTTAGGGATAACCGGCTGTATCTTAGTTTTTGAGCAGGAATTACGAAGTCTAAGCTCACCTTGGCTGCATGTAGAAAAACCAGCCAAGGGCGCTTACTTACCTCCATCTGCTTTATATCAAGAAGTAAAAAAGGCCTTGCCCGAAAAGGAAATCCGTTCGGTTTGGTACCATGGTCCAGAGCGTACAGCACATTTTAGCCTAAACTCTGATTCGATGGTTTATGTAAACCCATATACCGCCGAAATAGTAGCGATGGTAGATCACGAAGATTTTTTTCATGAGATTGACGAAGGCCATAGGCATTTGTGGTTGCCCCCCGATATCGGTAGACCAATTGTGGGTTGGGCAACTTTTATTTTCTTTATATTACTTGTAACAGGATTGATTTTATGGTGGCCTAAAAACCTAAAAAAGTCTAACGTTGATAAAAGTTTTAAGGTAAAATGGAGTGCTAAATTTAAACGCGTAAACTACGATTTGCATAATGTTCTCGGGTTTTATTCGATGCTTTTGGCATTGTTAATGGCCATTACGGGATTGATCATGAGTTTCTCTTGGTTCAATAAAAGTATGTATCGGCTTACTGGCGGAGATAACAATCAGCCTCAACCTAAAGAAGAGGTTTTTGAACCTTCAAAATTGCCTATGTTGGGTCAAGTGGATAAGGTTTGGCGAAAAGTGCAAGATGAAATTGCCGTAGATAATAAAGATCAGATTATCGTTTCTTTTCCAGATCATGAAGACGATCCAATTTATGCTTGTACCGATATGGTTAACGGACATTGGAGAGATCTGTATTTCAAGCAATCTGATCTGTCTTTTACCAACAGGACAAAAGAACGAACAATGGATTTACCTTTTGCCGACAAGGTAAGAAAGCTGAATTTTACGCTGCATGTTGGTGCTTTTGCAGGTCTTTTTAGTAAAATTATCTATTTCATAGCTAGCTTAATCTGCGCAAGTTTACCTATCACTGGTTTTTACATCTGGTGGGGTAAAAAGAAGAAGTCGGAAAAGAAAAGTTCGAAACCGAAGCTTACAGCGGTGAACTAATCATCTAACAATTAAAAATAATCATATGGAAAGTACGTACGTTGCAGCTCAATTAGCTGTTAAGAAGATCTCTTTGCGAAAAATTTTAGGCTTTGCTTTATGTTTATTCTTCGCCCAAATTGCTTTTGCACAACATAAAGGCAGTGTTTCAGGGGTGGTGAAAGCAACTTCAGGTAAAGGAATAGAATATGCTTCAGTAGCTTTAAAGCAAAGCGATGATAAAATCTTTAAAGGCGTACTTACCGATTCTGTAGGCCGATTTGTTTTTAAGAATGTACCTAACGGAAGCTACAAGCTGGTAGTTTCTAGCATGGGTTATATAAGTTACGCTGCTCCTAGTTTTCAAATTAGCGATACCAAAAATATTCATGAGTTTTCTAAACTTCAACTAGCGGAAGATGCCAAACAACTAGCCACGGTACAGGTTACTGGTCAAAAGAAAGTGATAGAGCAAAGCATGGATAAGATGACTTTAAATGTGGAAAATAGCATTTTAGCCGAAGGAAATACTGCTTTGGAACTATTGGAAAGAGCACCAGGGGTGAAAATAGATAGCGACGGCAAAATTTCCCTAAAAGGAAGAACTGGTGTAACCGTGATGATGAATGGTAAGCTGACTTATTTGAGTGCAGCTGAACTGGCGGTACTGTTAAAAGCACCCAATTCATCTTCTATTTCCAAAATTGAAATCATCAACAGTCCTTCTTCTAAATATGACGCTGCGGGGAATGCTGGAATCATCAATATTGTGATGAAGAAAAACCAAGTAAAAGGTTTAAACGGTTCGGTGAGTGCCAACGGTGGAGCTGGTCGTAACGCCAGATATGGAGGTGGCTTCAACCTAAATTATCGTAGTTCTAACTTCAACGTTTACGGTAATTACAACTATGCTTATCGTGGCGAAACCGAATATCTAGATTTTATCAGGCGTTTTGCAGATGGTCAAATAGCCACTTCAAGAACTTCAACACAACGTACCGAAACCAACGAACCTTTAAATACGCACAATTTCCGTGTAGGGATAGATTATGAAATAGACAGCAATAACGTTATCGGAGTTTTGGTAAATGGGAATTTAGGCAAATATATTCACGATAGTGAAACCAGTAATTTGATTAGAAATAGCCAAGGAACTTTGTTGAATGATATGTTGACCCAAAACTACGACAAACAAAGCTGGGAAAGTTTAACCTATAATTTAAACTATTTACATCGCTTTGCGAAAAAAGGCAGAGAGCTGTCTGCGGATGTAGATTTTGCACCAAATCGTTTCAGCTCGAATCTCAATTTAGACACTTACACTCGTCCAAATGCTGATTTTCCTAATGGAGATTTAGCTAGAAGGCGAGGAACAGTACCCGCGAAAACAGATGTTTATGTCGCTAAAATTGATTATACCGATGTGATAAGCAAGCAGATTAAGCTGGAGACAGGAGCAAAAAGTTCGTTTATCGAGTCTGATAATAATTTGGTGTATCACCAGTTCATCAATAATGCTTGGGAATACGATGCCACCTCGAGCAATCACTTCAGATACAAGGAACAGATTCATGCCGCTTATTTAAACTTAATGGCCGAGTTTGGTAAGACTTCTATACAAGCTGGCTTACGTGGAGAGTACACCAATACCAACGGAAATCAAATGACTACAAATACGGTATTCACTAGAGATTACTTCCAGTTGTTCCCCAATGTGGTGGTGAATCAGAATTTAAATACGAATAACCAAGTTCAGTTGTCTTACAGCCGTAGAATAGAGCGACCAAATTACGGTGCGTTAAATCCTTTCCGTATGTTCAGAGATCCATCTTTATATTACGAAGGAAATCCATATTTGAAACCCGAACTGACGCAAAATATTGTATTTAACCACGTGTTTAAAAGCAGGTATACTACATCATTAAATTACAGTAAAACTAGCGATGTGATTACTTGGGTTACCGGACAAAATGATGCAACAAACACTACGTTCGAAGCGCCTAAAAACTTGCCGAGTTTAATCAATTACGGTGTGAGTTTTACGGCACAAATAGATTATTTTAAATGGTGGTCGGGTACTAATTTTGCCAACGTTTTCCGTAATGAATACGACTTGGCAAACGAACAAAAAAAGCAAACCAGTTTCAATTTAAATACGCAAAACTCTTTTAAAATTACCAAAGGCTTTGGCGCAGAGCTGAATGCTTTTTATAACTCGTCATCTGTTTATGGCATTATTAAAGAACGGGCTTATTGGGCGGTTTCAGCGGCTTTCCAAAAAAGTGTATTGAATGATAAAGGAAGCATCAAATTAGCCATCAACGATATTTTCCAAACGAATAATTATAGGAATGATACCCGCTATCAAAACATTGATATGTACAGCAGAATCTGGATTGATAGCAGAAGGGCAATCCTTTCATTTACCTACAGGTTTGGAAAGCAATTTGAGAGCAGAACACGCAAAACCGGAAGTGAAGATGTCCAGAATAGGATAAAGTAGTTGTTTTATCGCTAGCTAAAATAACCTGTCATTTCGAACGAGAAATGACGAGAATTGAAAATCTACGTAGTAAAATCTAGCAAACTGTATTATAGCAAAGTGTTAGATTTCTCTCTGCGTTCGAAATGACGGCATAAATTTTAAGAGTCTTTGCCAATTAAACTAACTCAACGCTTTTTTATAATTATCTTATCCTAGCTAACAGCCCCTGAAATAAATTCAGGGTGACGTTGAACGGAGGCTCCGTCATGCTGAATTTATTTTACTTCGTAGCTTTCCGTTTTGCTACAGGTTAGCATCAGTTTTAAAGTAAGTCCATCATTTCCACTGAAGCGCAGCGAAATGGAGAACTGAAAAGCGTAGCTAAATCTTAATGTGTTATACATTGGTACAAAGATTTAGCTTTTATTTCCCTACTACTGCTAAAAATGGATTGAGACTTACGAAGTTTCAAAAACTTCGTAAGTCTTTCTATAGGCTATCGTCATTTCGAACGAGGAATGAGGAGAAATCTTTGAAAATGCTTTAGATAGTTCAAAGGTTTAGCTTCGCTGATTTTCAGTTCTCCGCTACGGTCGAAATGACGGAAATGCTACCAACTAAATTCGTTCAATGCTTTTTGGTAATTATCCTTATCAAAACTATAAAGTATTGGTGACTTATGTGCACCACCTTTTCTTTCCTTATCTAGCTTTTTCAAAATGTTATAGCGCATAATCCTTCGATAAAAATTACCTCTATTTAACTTGTATCCAAGTACCGCTTCATAGAGCCGTTGCAGCTCGGGCATCGTAAATTCTTCGGGCAAAAGATTATAGCCAATAGGTTTATACCTTATTTGTTCCCTTAAAGTAGCTAATGCATTCTCAATAATGCTTTTGTGGTCCATCACCATTTCAGGCAACTCATCAATAGGCATCCATCTACAATCTTCAGACGAGGCGTCTATCACTGGCGTTACACTTTCATGGTCTACCAAAGCATAATAGCCTATCGTCACGAAACGTTGTTTGTGCCACAAATCATCATCGTATTCCGTAAAATAACCTTCAGAACGATTCAAATCTCCAAACACGTTAAATGCATTTAGAAATATTTTGTCCGCACCACTTCTTTCCTTCAATATCCTTCTTGCTGCATCATCAAGTGCTTCTTTTTTAAGTACATATCCACCTGGTAATATCCAGTTTTCTGCATTATCCTTCAATTTCAATAAAAGCACGTTCAGCTGCTGTTGGTCGAAACCAAAAACGACGCAATCAATAGATAAATGAGGTAAAGCAGTTTCCCAATGCCTTTTACTAGACTCTATTATTTCTTTTATCTGCATCCGGTTAAAGTAATATTTTTTAGTGATTTAAAGCAATAATTTGTTTTTCTAAGACAAACACCTTATTGTTGCTTCTTAATGAAACAATAAGAGTTTCAGTCGACTAGCCAAATACGCCGGTTTCATTCCTTTCCTTATTTCATTCTATTTAAGAATACCAAATACAATAACATTAAATTGTGATGAACACATCGGGGTTTATCACCTGCATAAATGATATTTTGATACCTTATTTGAAAGAACTATTTCAATTCGTAGGATCTCTATTAGTGCAGTTCTGCTTTTTCGGAGCCTATTTTGTAGGTTCATTGATTTACTTCTTGATTTCTTATACTAAAGGCGATCCAATTAATAAAGTAGGTTACAAGAAGGGCATTTTATTCGGAATATTGTTGGCTGCCTTTGGTTGCGTATTGTTTTACCCTGCTGCCACTTATGCTAGCTACCCCTTGTTTTTAACCGCGTTATTTGTGTTGGGTTTAGGTTTTACCGTATTGCAAATTACCGCCAATGCGTATGTTTCTTTATTGTGTTCAGAAGACAGTGCTTCGAGCAGATTGAACCTTACACAAGCTTTCAATGCTTTTGGAACTACCATTGCCCCAATTTTAGGCGGACATCTGATTTTTGAACTGTTCTCCGCTGCAGATGGAAGTTTTAGTGCATCGGCTACTCGTATTCCATATCTTATTTTTGGAGGAATATTGCTGTTGGTGGCTTTGTTAATTGCTTACGTAAAACTACCATCCTTTAAGGCAGAAGATACCGAGCAGGTAAAAGGTTTCGGAGTGTTGAAATTTGCACATTTAAAACTAGGTGTTTTGGCAATGTTCTGTTATGTAGGTGCAGAAGTTGCCATTGGAAGTTTTATCATCAGTTTTTAAAAGAAACCAAAGGGATGGAAGAGTTGGTAAGCAAAAACTACCTTTCCTTATACTGGGGTGGTGCCATGATTGGAAGATTTGTTGGTGCAATTTCGCTGAACCATACCTTAAGTCAGGCAAAAAAAAATGGTTTACATGTTGGCTACAAGTGCAGCCGTGTTCTTGTTAATTTTCAGCATTGTCAACTTAAGCTTTGCCGAAATCAGTTTCTTTCTAGTTTTATCGCAATGAATCTTTTGCTTTCCTGATTGGGAAGTCTGCGCCAGCTAGAACTTTAGCTATATTTTCATCGGTAAATATGTTGCTGTTAGCTTTCGCCATGTTAAGCAGCGGCGATATGGCAGTTTATAGTATTTTAGGAATCGGAATGTTCAATTCCATTATGTTTTCTAACATCTTCACCTTATCCATTGCCAAGTTGGGTAACTACACCAGTCAAGGTTCTTCCCTTTTGGTCATGGCCATTTTGGGAGGTGCCATTATGCCCTTGGTACAAGCGGCTATTGCCGACCAAATAGGTGTGCACCATTCATTTGTACTTCCTTTACTTTGTTATATTTATATTTATATTTTGTATTTCGGTATGTATTGTTCCAAAAAGCTCAAGAATATTGAACAAACTAGTGTACAAGCTGGTCACTAATTTTAACGCCCTGAACTAAATTCGGGGCTTTTTCATGTGGTCGTCATTGCGAGGTTACGAAGCAATCTCAATTTGAGAAAACTGCTTTGCTTAAAATCACTCTATAAAAGATTAGCACCGCAACTGAATGAAGTGTTTTGCGGATGTTTGCGGTTTTTTGAGAATTTATCTTTAATATTGAGATAAAAATCAACTAACCATGCTCAAAAAAATACTCTTTGTTTTGCTTATTGGCGTGTCTTCACAACTGAAAGCTCAAATTAACAATGGCCCAAAAATACAACGCGAATTTAGGGCGGCTTGGGTTGCCAGTGTGGCGAATATCAATTGGCCGAGCAAGCCAGGTTTAACTACACAGCAACAGCAGGATGAAGCCATTGCTTTGTTGGATATGTTACAGAAAAATAACTTCAATGCGGTAATTTTTCAGATTAGGCCACAGGCAGATGCCTTTTACAAAAGCAATATCGAACCTTGGTCGTACTTTCTAACAGGGGTGCAAGGGCAAGCTCCAAATCCGTATTACGATCCTTTGGAATTTTGGGTAAATGCAGCTCACGAGCGTGGAATGGAGTTGCATGTTTGGCTTAATCCATATCGTGCACATCACGTTTCTGGTGGTGCGGTCAGTGATTTTTCAGTAGTTAAAAAACATCCCGATTTAGTGGTGAAATTAAAGCAAGGCTATTGGTGGTTTGATCCGTCAAAGAAAGGAACACAAGATTTAGCTTCTTCAGTAGTGAAAGACATTGTAAAACGCTATGATATTGATGGAGTGCATTTCGACGATTATTTCTATCCTTACGCAGAGTATAATGGTGGTGCCGATTTTCCCGATAATGAGAGCTATGCGGCTTATCAAAAAAGTGGAGGTAAATTAGCTAGAGGTGATTGGCGTAGAGATCATGTGAACAAGTTCGTAAAACGTATTTACAAAGAAATCAAAGCTGAAAAGAAATATGTGAAATTCGGTATCAGTCCTTTCGGGATTTGGAGACCAGGCTATCCAGAATCAATCCGTGGGATGGATCAGTACGAGAAGCTGTATGCTGATGCTAAGCTATGGCTCAACGAAGGCTGGATAGATTATTTTATGCCCCAGTTGTATTGGCAAATCAACAATATTCCTTTGAGTTTTCCTGTTTTGCTAGGTTGGTGGGAAACCGAAAACACCAAAGCTAGACACTTATGGCCAGGTTTAAATAGCGGCATTGGTGGCGGCGAAAAAAACAGTGATGAAATTATCAATCAAATCATGATTTCGAGAGGCATTACACCAAAATCGCCAGGTGTTGCCCATTGGAGTATTGGCGCTTTAACTAAGCATGAAAGTTTAAGAAATGATTTGCTTGCCGGACCTTATAAGGAAGAGGCTTTAGTGCCGGCTTCTTCGTGGTTGGATAAATCGTTGCCTGCAGGTGTTGCCGTTGCTACAGAAGACCGTAATACTGATTCGTATATCAAATGGACAGCTAAGAAAGAAAAAGAGGTGTTTAAGTATGTGGTTTATACGCAATACGGAGATAGATGGACTTATAGAACTTTAAATGCTAAAAGTAGTTTCTTGCAGGTGCCAAAAGTAATGGAGGTAAATCCAAAAACTAAAGCTACTGCCAAATTGAACGCGGTTAAGGTAACGGTAGTAGATCGAACTGGAAATGAAAGTGAGGGAGAGATTGTAGTTTTATAAAATAAGACGTCATTTCTCCATTATGCTAGTCTGGATTTTCGATCTAGGCTTTGTTTAGCTCGGTTTCACGCTGGTCTGGATTTGTAATCCAGACTTTATTAACTCAGGATTTTTAATTCTGTAAACATCTTATTTAAGACTTTACGTATAAAACATGTATAGCGTTTATAGGGATTTCAAATCCCTAATTATTTGACTAACCGTAATGGCTGGTCTGGATTTGTAATCCAGACCTATTTAACTCAGGATTTGTAATCCTGTTATTCTAAAAAAAACACTTCTAATAATCCCACACCTCCAGCGTAATTGATTGCCGAGCTATAATTGTAATATTGAGGTTCATTTACTAATCCAGATTCTACAGGATTTTCGTGGATATAGTTTAATTTTTGCTCTAAGAAAGCATTAGTTTCTAAGAATATCGGATGATAGCCGTCTTGCCAAAATTTGGCTAATGTTATTTTTGGATTAATACTGCCAAGAAATTTGAACTTGTTTAACATCCATTCTCTACTCTCGTTAATTTTAGAAATTTCAGATACAATTTGTTTCGAGGTGTATTTTTTGAAATCGCGGATGATGTCTGATAAATTTTTGTTTTGCGTTGCACTTACTATTAAATGTAGATGACTGGGCATTAAGCACCATGCATACAAGATTAGACCTTTATGTCTTTGGCAGTAAGAAATACTCTCAATAACTATTTCAGCTAATTCACGACGTGTAAAAACGTCAATCCAATCTACTACTGTAATAGTGATGAAATAAAGCCCTTCTTTGTCAGTTATTTGGTATTTAAAACCCATTAATAAATTTAGCTTTTTTTTGCAGGGATTTCAAATCCCTAGCTATTAGAGTCCGGATTGCAAATCCGGACTAGCGAAGCGCTGATCTTCCAATATCGCTAGTCGGGATTTGTAATCCCGATTTCTTTAACTCAGGATTTTTAATCCTGTATCTAGCAATGTTTTTACTTATAGATAAAATTGATAATTGTTATTGTAAGTTATCAATCTCCTTCATGTAGGCTAAATACGCCTCTTTGTAATTCAAATTTTTGTTTTCAGACTTAGAAATAAACGATAAGAAATCCTCCAAATCCGCTTCCGTAAAACCGAGTCTTCTAAATAGCGCTTGGTCGTTTGGCCAATTTTCTGGATTCACTTTAATGGACGCCATTTGCTTATAAAGCAAAATCCCTTTTCTAAATTCCGTATAGCCGATGTTCTGTTTGAAAGCTTGTACAGCATTAACTAACGTTTTATAGTTAACTATCGAATCTACATTACTTTCGCTAAGTACGGTATAAAGAATTTGAGGCTTTAATATTTCAATATCTACGCTATCTAATGCTACAAACTTTTTCAGTACGTTGATATCCTTCACAAAAAGTGAATCGGTAGATTTTAAGCGTGTTTTTAGAAAGTTCGGCTGTTCTGCAAGTAGTTTGCTATCGGCTGCTGATTGTTGAGCAGATGAAGAAATGCTATTTAAAAATAGTAGAATTGCGAATATGATTTTGAAGCTGTGGCTATTTCTCATTATCTACAAAGGTAAGCTTTAGGTATTTGCTAATTGCACTAAAACAAAAAAATCCCGCTAGCTAAGCCAACGGGATTATATTTTAAGGAACTTGCTGTTAATTTGTTTTTGGTGTTCCGTCTTCGTTTTTATTTACTACCGGACGTTTCTCGCCGTTAGCTAATTCCCAAGCCGTGTAATAAACTAGCTGTGCTCTTTTGGCCAACATTGGGAAGTCGATTTTGCTCACTTCGTCTCCAGGTTGGTGGTAATCTTTGTGTACACCGTTGAAGTAAAAAATTACCGGAATGCCGTGTTTAGCAAAGTTATAGTGGTCAGAACGGTAGTAGAATTGGTTAGGGTCAGTACGGTTATTGTATTTCTCATCCATTACGATATTTACGTAATCTGTATTTGCTTTTTTGCCAATTCTATCTAAATCATCGCTAAGCATGTTAGAACCAATAATGTAAACGAAATTATTATCGCCAGGACGGTTATCGTCACCACGGCCAATCATATCGATATTTAAGTTCGTGATGGTGTTAGCTAAAGGAAAGATAGGGTGGTCTGAATACCACTCAGAACCCCAAAGACCTTTTTCTTCACCTACTACAGTCATGAATAAGATGCTACGTTTAGGGCCTTTGCCTGCTTTTTTAGCTTTAGCAAAAGCTTCTGCCAACATTAAAACGCCAGTAGTTCCAGAACCATCATCATCAGCACCGTTGTTTACTTTGTCGGTAGCATTTGGGTCGTTCACTAAACCAATGTGGTCATAGTGACCAGTAACTACTAATACTTCGTTTTTAAGTTTAGGGTCAGAACCTTCTAAGAAACCTAAAACGTTATCTGCTTTAATATCTTCTTCTATTAATTTAGCAGAAAAAGCAACAGGAGTTTTAATGGTAACGGTAGCTGGTTTTAAAGTTTCAGCAATTTTTTTCTTTACATCAGCTAGGTTAGTGCTAGCACCAGCTAAAATTTGATTAGCTACAGCAGTACCCACAGTAACTACAGGTAAAGCGTTTGCATTTTTCGTAGCATCTTCTCTCTTTAAGCCAGCAGCACCTTCAGTTAAAAATGCTTTTGCAGCGTCAGAAAGGTTATCTACTCTTTCGTTAATGACTAAAACACCCGCAGCTTTATTGTCTGTTAGGTATTTAATTTTTGCTTGCTGACTGCCCACGCTGCTTTGTGCTCTTCTACCTTGCGTTGGGGCAGGTGCTTTTGCGGTTGGGTCGCCAGTGGCGAAAATCAAAACTACTTTACCTGCTACGTTAATGCCAGCATAGTCGTTAAAATCATCTTTGTTTAAGCCATAGCCTGCAAAAATAACTTCATTCGCTTTTACGTTAAAGCCTGCCGCTGGAGTAGTTTGCGCAGTTACATAATAATCTTTTAAGTTTTCTTTAGTTTGAGAACCAATGGTGAGCGAAATGCCTGATAATTTCTTTGCAGAAATACCCACTGGTTGCATATAAGGGTCTTTGTTACCTTTTACAGGGCCAACTAAACCAAAGCTTTGAAATTGCTTTTTGATGTACTCCGCTGCCATCCAAGCACCTTTTTTGCCAGTTTCACGACCTTCGTATTCATCAGAAGCCAATATAGATAAATGCTCGTAAGCCCTTTCTTTATTAACTGGAGCACTAAATTTGATGGCGTTTTTATCTTGCGCCATCGCACCAAAACTTAGCGCTAAAGCTAGTGAGGTGTATACAAACTTTTTATTCATTTTTATAAGTTAGTTAGGTATAAACAGTAAGGTTGGTTGAAATCTAAAATCGTAATTGTAGATTCGGTTAACACGATATTTTATTCACTCTGTTGGCATGTCTGCCACCTTCAAAAGGAGTTTCTAAAAATGCGGTAACCATTTCTTTTGCCAGCTCTGGAGATACAAAACGTGCCGGAATGCAAATTACATTGGCGTTGTTATGTTGTCTCGATAATTTGGCGATATCTGTTAGCCATGTTACGGCAGCTCTAATGCCTTGGTGTTTGTTGGCAGTAATGGCTACACCTTGGGCACTTCCACAAACTAAAACGCCAAAATCAGCTTCGCCTTTTTCTACAGCGCTAGCCACAGGATGTGCAAAATCTGGATAATCAACCGAATCAAGTGAGTGGGTGCCAAAATCGGTTACCTCGTGATCACTTAAAAAGTCTTTTATAAGCTCTTTGTATTCAAAACCTGCGTGGTCTGCCCCAATGGCTATTTTTAATTTACTTGCTGACATATTCAAATTTATATAGAATTATAGAAATGGTTTAGTAAATATTTTGTTGTGTTTATGTTATAGGATATCTTTAACCTATTACTTACAACGTAAAACTTATTACTTAGAACCTATTTCCCGTAAAAAGCTAGCTCTGCTTTCTGTCTTTTCTTTTCGATACGAGCAGAAATAATGATACTCAATTCGTAAAGTAGGAATAGTGGGAAAGCCACAATTAACATAGTATAAGGATCTGCGGTTGGTGTTACTACGGCAGCTACAATTAAAATTAACACAGCGGCATATCTTCTGGTAGAACGCATAAACTTTGGCGTCATAATACCCAGTTTAGATAAAATGTAGATAATTACCGGAAGCTGGAAAATGATGCCTGAACCTAAAGCAAGGGTTAAAACGGTAGATAAATAAGATGAAATGGTGAACGTATTTTCAATACTTGGGTCTACCGTATAATTAATTAGGAAATTGATAGATAATGGGCAAATGATATAGTATCCAAACAATAAACCTAAAGCAAATAATAGAGAAGCGAAAGCTACAAATCCACTGGCCGATTTTCTTTCGGTATCTAATAAAGCTGGTTTAATGAACAGCCAAATTTCAAATAACAGATAAGGAATTCCTAAAATGATACCTGCCATTACGCATGAGTTCATCTGTAAGGTAAACTGTCCCGACATTTCGGTGTTGATGATTTTAGCTTTAATATCGGTTATGCAAAACTCATTGCCAATAGAAGGGAAAGCCTCTACCAATTTACACATCATGCGATAGGTCCAAAAATCAGCGTTCTTTGGCGCCATGATCACATCATGCCAAATAAAATCGGTGAAATAAAAGGCGACCATCACCAATAGCGTAATTACCGCTAAAGCTCTTAGCAAGTGCTTACGGAGGATGTCTAAGTGATCAAAAAAAGACATTTCTGCCTCTAAACTCTTCCCTTTGTTTTTTATCGAATCGATTAAATCTTTGGCTTTATTGTTACTCATTTCAGCTATTTGAAAACAAAAATACCATTCTATTTGATTAGAACGGTATCTCTAAGGTAGAATTTATCTAGTGCAATATAAAAATTAACTTTTAGAGGACTTTCTGGTCGGGACAGATCATTGCGAATCAGCTTTGTGCTAAAATAAAAAACCACTCTACTTATTGTAAAGTGGTTTTCGTAGCCCGTAGGGGAATCGAACCCCTGTTTCCAGAATGAAAATCTGGCGTCCTCACCCCTAGACGAACGGGCCATTCTTTTGGTCGTTTGACCGAATGGTCTGCAAAGGTATAAGTTTATAATTATTTTGTCAATAGTAATTTTAAATAATTGAGCGATTTTAGTGGCAGTTGATTTGTTTAGAAGCCAGCAAAAAGAACGATAGCGGCTGCCTTCTTTCGGGGCATGTTCGATTTAGGCTCGCTAGGCCTGTATTTTTCAACTAATGTGTTGTTTGCCAATAGAGAATAAGTAGCCCAAGGTTTAGGCCTTGGGCTTTAGGATGTTTTTTAAGCTGCTTAATTCAGTTAATTAAGCGTAAAACTCTCCCAGCCACTAATGGTGGTTCGGTTACATTTCATTACCGATTGTCCATTTTCTGAAGAAATATACCTTCCATTATTTCCCCTTAAGGAAATGGTTCCATTTGCGTTAACTATCCAATCGAACTTCTCCCAATCACTAATACTGGTTCGGTTACAGGTAATGCCAGAAGTAGCGCCGTTTTCAGAAGACACATATTTGTTCATACTCATTAGTGCAACTTTTCCACCGCCAGCATCAACTATAGTAAAAGTTTCCCAAGTTGATGCAGAAGTTCGGTTGCACATCATTGGTGTTAGGCCATTTTCTCCAGACGCAAACTGATTGTTGAAGCCTTTGAGCTTAACACTTTGCCCAATTGGAGCCTGCACTTGCAGGTTGCCAAGTTTTAGCCAGCCATTGCTAACGTTGCCAGTTACGGCTAGATGTATACCTGGTTTGTTCGCATCTGTTTTGTCGATAATGGCGACGGCCCAAGTATACGTACCGAGTGGTAAATCTATCGCAGTAGTAGTTAAGCCATATGTTGTGGGCGTATTTTTAATCCATTTGGAAGGATCGCTATTCTCATCTATAAAAAGTTTCTTTACAGCTCCCGAAGCATCTAGTAAGGCGAAGGCTACCTTGTATTTGTAATTCCATTGCGGAATATTGTTAGGTAGGTAACCCCAGCCCATGTTTTTCCAGCGATGGCTAAGTGTAGCTGTTGAGCCGGTGGCGATGGTGTTAGGTAAAGAAACCTGATCGGGATATAAACGATAACCTCCTTCTGCATGAAAACGTTGCACTAAATTAAAGCTATTTTGGAACCAAGATATGGTTTCTCCAACACGTAAATCCATCATATTTACTGCGGCCAATTCCGAAGCATTAAATTCACCTAGCCTTACATCTTCTGGGTATCCCTCTCTATAGGCATTGCTGGGATCAATCCAGTAGCGGTGTGTACCAGTCGTAATCCATCCACCTTCCATCAGGATAGGTCGTTTATGTTTCCATGCTGCAGCAAAGTTCTTTTCCCAACTTTGGTAATAGCCAGTCATGCCAAAAGCATCATGACGCAGACTGTAGCCTTTATTGATGGCGCTTTCTAGCAAAGCAACACTGTTAGCGTTTGCAGCGCCCCAACTTGCTGGGTGTCCGATTAAACGGTGATAGTTGATGACCAAAGGTACTTTAGTGAATTTCTGGGTGTATAAATCGGTAATCCAGTTTAATACCTGTAATTTAAGCGTCTCGGTATTGCTGCCAGTCGAAGTAGTCGGATTTTCATAGATGGTATTATGCGCTTCGCCCCATTTACCTAATCCATAAGCATCAATAAAGGATGTTTTCTTAGGGTCGTTGAAATCTTTGGCCAATTCTGTAATAAATTTGGCGTAGTACTGCTTAAAAATAGGGTCTTGCGGATAAGGTGTTCTGCGGTCGGGGAAAGATGCGTTTTCAAGATAGTAAGTAGCGCCAGCATCGAATACAAATTGTGGTGTGTTTAGGCGTTGATCGCGTCCATCTACTACGATACGAAAAGCGATGGGCATGCCTCGTTCTTCCGCTCCCCTAATCAATTTGCCTAGTGCGGAGTTTGGGTCTCGCCAAGCATAAACTCCATCGCTTGGATTGAGTTTGGCCCAGCTGGTACGTACGTAGCAAGCCGAAGCATGGTCTAGTGCTTTAACTTGACCTACGCCAGGTACGTTATACATTTTGTCCCACCAAACGGGATCATCAGCACCAGCATATAATACCCATCCATTTAGTGGGTTACGTAATACTGCGGTACTGTTATAGGTAGGGCTAATGGTTACATTGTTTGCAGCATTAGGGGTGATGTTCGCATTGGCAATTGAATTGTTGTCAATTTCATGCACTAATGGAAGAGTCTCTTCATTCACTTTGGAGCAAGAAAAGAAATAAAGACAAAAGATTGCAATCAAAGCGATTTTACCCGCTTTCATACAGTTTAGTTTTCTCATGATTTGGTTAAATATTTGGTTAAAAATTCTAATGAATTCGTTTGAATATTGCCAAAAAAGAAATATGCGGATCGAGCTAAAAATCCATATCAACTTTGTTTAAATTGAAATGGCCGGTTAATATTTGGTTTACAGGTTGGTCTCCTTTGGTTAAGATAAAGCTACGTACAAAGGGAGGTGGGGAGGGTTCGCTCTCGTTCAGAAATGGTTCAATTTTGTACAGGAAATAGCAGAGGGATTTCTTTGTTTCTCTGTAGTGGAAATTTGGATTAGGCTATCGTATGAGATAGTTGGATGTTAGATTGGAATGGGTTTAAAACAAAAAAGCTACCTCGTTTGAAGTAGCTTTTCGTAGCCCGTAGGGGGATCGAACCTAGTGGGTAAACATCTTTTTATCAGTATCTTATGAGCGGTGGTTTTTGGGACTCAACGAGTTCTCCACTGCTGTTATGTACGTTTTAACCGTAATTGCTTATTGATACAAATATAGCAGAAAGGATGTGATTTACAAATCTTAATTGAAATAATAACTAATGTAAAATTAGTCTAAACAATGTAAAAATCTATGTGTTTTAATTTAAAAATTCCCAATCATTGGGAATTTTAATATGAAGCTATTATCTTTGTTTATAACAATGGATATGTAGATGATTACACTTAGCAATACATTAAATAACAAAGGAATTATCCAAGAGTTTCTTGATGAAACCAAAAAGAGAATTAATGACGGTGTGGAAATAACCTTTTCTAGAAAAGCAAACGACGAATTATCTGAGTTAGCTATAGATCATAACATTAGTGCAGACGATATCGAGCAAGCCATGTTAAATTTAACTATAGATAATTACTACAGGGGTGTTGATCCATCTACTAATGCAGATTTTAGTGTATGTGCTTTTTCTACAGTTGTAGGGGACGATAATTTGGAGATATATTTAAAGTATGGCCTTCACGTTACAGGCGTGCAAATCTATGTTTTTTCAAACCATATTCCCGAATTCCCAATGGCAAAACCTTTTAATAACTAATATTATGGAAACTAAGAAAGTATTGAATAGAAACAATGAACCTTCTGATGAGTTACATGAATTTGTTTATAAAACTCATAAAGGTTTAAAACTCCAATATGAGGAGGTATATTATTTAGATTATGATGTTGACGAGAATACTGGCATAATTGACCAAACTAAATCAGTCAAACATTATACTAAGAATCAAATGGAGAGAAATATAAAAGCACTAAAAAATGCTTATTTCATTGCTAAGGGAGCAGCTGCACCCAGTGAAATCATTAAGTTTAGAAATCGTTACGATATTCCTGCCTCTACATTTAGCATCGTTTTAGGATTTAGTAAAAATACTATTTCCAATATTGAAAACGATGGTATTACTTCATTGCCAACAGGCAGGTTAATTAAAATGTGTCTTGACAACAAAGAAATAGTTATAAACTATCTCAAAATGTGTGATGAAATAGATAAGGTAAAAAAGACTGAAATTTCTAGAAGGCTTGAAAGCTGCTACTGAGAACACTTATTACATTGATAAATGCCCTTATAAGTAAGGGCATTTTTATTTGAATGACCACATTTTAAGTCCTTACAGATTCAATATATTTCAAGTGAAATACAACTAATTGTTGAAAATTATTTACAACTTTTGTGTAAAAATTATTTATGTTTGTTTTGTCGTAATATAGAAGCATTCATGGCAAGGCTGTAGGTGCTAGTTATTTTAATAAAAGAATAAACTATGAAAAGTAATTTACAAGAGCAACCACAAGAACCAAGGAGAGGGAGTTTTTTATCTGGTCTATCTCCGCAGCAAGATTTTGAAAGTGCCATGGCTTCTGAATTGCCAGTATTTCTTCAGATCCAAGAGAGAGCCTTGGAGATGATGCGAGATGAGTTGAGTGAAAAACACCCAAGTTTTCAAAACAGGAATTCTAAAGCAAACAGGATGAATGAAAACATCAAAGGGTTGTTGTTTGAGCATTATCCAGATCAAATGAAAGAGACGTTTTCTAAGAGATTTTATTTTGAGAAAGTTGGCGAATATATTATCTTATTCAAAAAACTTAGCGAGGCATTTATGCCAATGAATATATCGACGAAAAGCGTAAAGAAGATCTTATCTCAACTTTCTTTAGATTTTCCAGAAGTCCCAATTGTTTTTGTAGGTTACATTCCAAACCTTTCATGGGAAGAACTTAAACGCGTTTGCGCTGTATATATATCTAGTGGAAAGGTAATTTGGGTTTCAGATCTACGTAGGTTTGATGACGGAACCATTGCTCTTGACATGTTTGGAAACAGTCCTGACGACGACGCTCCAATCCTTGTTCGCCCTAAAAATAAGGCAAACAGGCAGGAAAATAATATAAAATAAGAAACGTTAATTTATTATTGGGGGTGCTTAACCGTACCCTTCATACTATGACAGATAAAATATAATGGACATCAATTTCAGAATGCTGCCTCTTGCAAGGGAATCGAGAGGCATGACACAATTGGAATTGGTTACAAAAGTTCCTAATTTAAGTCAAGGAAATTATTCGAGAATGGAAAAAGGGCTTTTGCCAATTCCTAAAGAAACGCTTGATAATATCTCTAGCGTTTTAAATTTTCCTGTATCTTTTTTTTGCTATAGCAAGCTTTACACTGATACAGCAGAATATTTTTATCGGAAGAGAGTAACCATGCCAAAGAAGGAACTGATTAAACTCGAAGCAAACTTCGACATAATCAGAATTTGGCTGGAGCAACTATTAGGGGATGTTGAAGTGCCTGACCTTTCTTTACCTACAATCGAAGTTGAGGGGAACAATACGCCTGAAGAGATTGCAAGGAAAATTAGATATGCCATGGGTATTCCCAAGGGGCCGATTGATAAGCTGGTTAGGGTCATAGAACAACATGGAATTTTGGTGTATTTTCTGAGACAATCGCCTGATAAATTCGATGGCACAACCATTATTACCTATTCGGGTCAAAGGATAATTGTTATAAATGATAATCTTCCAAACTATCGAAAACGCTTCACGATTGCGCATGAGTTCGGACATGTAACTATGCACCTACCGTATTCGCCAATAACAGAGCCCTATCGAGATGTAGAAAACGAAGCGGATAGATTTGCGGCTGAATTTTTAATGCCAGAAATGGATATTCGCAGAGATTTAATAAGGTTTAAGTATAGTTTGTTGACCGATTTGAAAAGGTATTGGAAGGTTTCTAAAGCCGCATTGATTAGACGTGCTTATGACCTTAAGTTCATAGACCAGTCAAAATATACGTTTATGATGATCGAGCTTAGTAGATATGGTGAACGTAGACAAGAAAATTCTGATGTAGATTTGGATCATCCCCTTATCCTTGCCCAAATTATCAAGATATATGGAGAACAACTCAATTATGATAAGCAGGACATTTATAACATGATTAGTATAAGTCCGGATGATTTTGATTTTTATATCTTGGGTAAAGATAAGGAGACAAAAAAGCTAAGGATTGTAATTTAGTAAACCTCCCTTCTAACCGTAAATGCATCGAATTCATATTCGATGCATTTACGGTTATTAAACTTTTATGTAGGCCATTGCCATTTCATAAGCTTCTTTGTATTTCTCTGGTGAATTTCTTTTAAGATTCGAATTTACCTCTTTCTGGACTTCCTCATCCAGTTCGTATTCCTGTATTCCGAAATTGGCGATAATGTTTGATAATGGCTGTTTTCCCCATGAGTCTTCGGCATCCCCGTCTGGATGTATTACTACGCTATGGCAAAAACCTAGACTAGAATTACTGTAGGCATCTATATATTTTTTCGCTATAATTCCGAAAACAGGAAGATTGGAAATCTCTCTTTTAGCTTCCGCATAGACTGCGCACCATCCAAAATTAAACTGTGCGGCAATGTGTGCAGGAATTTCTGGATTTAATCTGATAGGTAACTTATTCAAAAAGTTCCGATTATTAATTATAGCTTCTTTTGCTTTCGCTATTTCAGTTTCTGAAGGTTTAACTCTTAGTGGCAATGTCATTAATGTTTCTTCACTATAAAATCTTGTTAAAACAATCCCTTTTCCAGTCACTCTTTTTTGGGCAATTGGGGTTATGACATAATGCGCAAAAGCCTGTGCTCGCTTCTTTCCTCGGAAATCGTAAACCGTGTCATTATCAACACCCACGTAAACCCGTAAAGACTTCATTTGTTCTATTGGGTCATTTTCGGAAATGCACCACCAATCAACATGAAGTAACCATCCCGTAATCCTTGAAAGCGCAATGGCAAAATTAACCCCATCCGATAACTCCCAGCTTTTAAGAAGAGTTTCAGGAAATTCAATGTCAGCCCTTTTTTTCTTTTTCATCTGCATTAATTTATATTCTAATATAATTATTAATCAGACTTGTAAAAACATTAATAGCACTTAAGGCGCGCAAAAAGAAAATGTCCTTTCATCAAAGATGAAAGGACATTTTTAACCTAGATTTTCCCAAAAGGCTCCCAAATCTCTTTTAGCTAAGTTTTCTAAAATACTACTTGTATCTTGTGAGTGACGATACGAGTACCGTAAAAATTCCCACTGCAATCCAAACTTTCAAGCGATTTACCCTCCGTAGAGGCAAAAGCGGGAACTGGTGCGGACAAGAGCGTGGGCGTTCCGCAGGCCGAAAATGAGCGAGGGGAAAACTCAATCTAAAATCACTTTAAGATATTGCTATTATTCGTTAGATGCCAGTGCCTTCGCCTCGTTAATGAACAACAACGTTCGCCTATACAATTCCCATTCGTTACCCCAATTGTAGCTTTCGTACTTACCGTAGCGTGCCATCGACTGACCTTCCGACAGTAGCGCAAACATCGTCCTATCAGCTTCCAACAATCTTGGGAAACACAGACTTACCGTAGGCCAGAACATGGCGCATATATTCAACAGGTGTCCAATTCGGTGCATATTGGGACTATATTGAAGGTATCTGAAGATCAGCCCCAAACAGTTTTGTTCTACAGCTTGGCACATTGCCGAAAAGGCAAGTACCATGTGTCCCTCATCCAAGAGTTCGCCAGAACTATTACAGAGTACATCAGCTCTTGTAATCCTGTAGCCCATGCTCTGTTTTAATTTATCAGCACTATATCTGATAATATCAGATGCGATCATTTTCGGAGGGATCTCATTTCCCACCAGCAATTTGCCCGAAGTGGCAATGGTATGGAAAAAAATATGCCCCTTGCGTACCGCTGTAGAGAATTCCGCCTCATTATGTATCAGGAGCAGCACCGATATGTAATCGCCATATTTGTTCTGTATATGATGCTGGATGTCATGACTGTAGGGATAAACAACCTCACTGACGACCAATAGATCATAGTGTATGCCATTTTTTAGGCTTCTGTCAATACTATCGAATATGCCGTCCTTTGTGCAATTGGATGTACGCATGCCTATCTGATAAATGACACTAGGTTTAAGATATTGCGAAATGATCTCCAATATACCTGTCATTTCCTCTCCACAGGTTTGCTGTTCTTTACTTTCCAAAACCTGCAAAGGTATTTTGATATCACTTGGTATATGTGTGGCAATGCTATCCGCCTTTGAAAGTAGGATTTCCATCTCTGCTTCTACAGCATTACGGAATTCCTCCGCTAACAGATACACCGCCTTTACATCTATTCCTTCGGCAGAAAATCCGCTCTCGTACCTCACCGCAGAATAGGCCTTGTCCAGCTTTTCCAACAGTCCACGGTCGAATGTGCTATCGCTAGGTATGATCCTGATTTCTGGCATCATAGAACGCAGGAACTTTAGATGTTGGCTAATGTTGTGCGTCCGTTTCTCCCGTCCACACATACCGATCTCCAAAGCCCGACAGCTCAATTCGCACACCTGATGCAACATAAATAATGCTACAGCGGCATCAGTATTTTCGATAAAGAACTTTGCGCCCCTATCGAACGAGGCGATGCGTGACATCGCCGCCCTAAAATTTGCCTCGGCCTCGGCAAACCATTTTTTGATCATGTCTTCGGAAAACGTTGGCATTTCATCAGCTCCACTGGCCTCATATAACATATTGGACACATCGCAATAGACCAGATGGTAGATACTGCCCTCTCTCTGCAATTTCCTGATCTCACTTCTGTCATAGATCTTATAGGTCAAGTCCTCATCCTGTTTGATCGCCATCCTGACGAAAGGCTCGAGTTCCCCGATTTTGATGCCATCTGACGATGATGCTATAATAATAAGGTGGAAACAATTTCTTCCACCGTGCAGATATTCCATTCCGTAGATGCGCTCTACTGCTATCGCATCGGCAATCTGCCCTGCAATAGCGATCTTTTGTTGCTTTTCCATAATTCCTAGCTACTTACCTTTTCGTATGTAATCTTTCTTCCCTCATTAGATTTATTGAACGATAGCTTGGGGTAGCTAGTCCTTGAAGTCATTTCGCAAAGCACCTTCATGACATGACGGGGCATGATATCCAGTTCAGTCAATAGACAGCAATGCTGATAGATTTCGATCGGCTCTTTAGGGACAGGCCAGTTATCTTCGAGTTCCACATCGAGTATCTTGCTTATCTCATCCCATTTCTGTACCTCGCTCTGCGGAAAAGGAAGATGGTCTGGATTTCGTTCAAAGAGCTTGAAGACCAATCTTTCCGCACCAATACTATCCAATAGGTAAAGGGCATGTTCTATCAATTTCCTGCGCTTAGTCCGAACCATATGGCAAAGACAGTCGCCAGTCGCAATGTCCGAACTGAAAAGGATAAAGCTGCCTAGGGATTTCTCCCCGAGAGCGGAAAGGATACCCATGAGCATACCTATAGTTATTTTCTTGCGGGCAAGCCTTTCGAACCTGCCCACAGGGTCGCTATCCAGGCCCATAATGAACGATACCTCATCTGGAGCATATCCCTTTGATATCCTGAGCAACATGATACCGTACAGTACATTCACATCCGCTAGGGAGAGTTCTGCCTTGTAGTGGCCTACACGTTGCACTTTGCCACCGAGCAATCTGTCATCTTGATTTTCCATTGTATTTAGAATTAGTTAATAATCCTAAAGTTCGAATGGCCATTTGCCGTAACCTACCAATTATATTGGTATCTTACCAACGAACCGTAGTTCCGTACTATTTCAGAATTTATTATATTTGCTTTATGGAAACGCCTACAAAATCTAACAAAGTGCATCTCGGCAGGAAGATCAGCCGCATCAGGGAAATACGTGGTATCAAACAGGATCATCTAGCCATTGAACTTGGCGTAAGCCAACAGACTATCTCAAAAATTGAGCAAAGTGAGGAAGTAGATGATGCAACTTTAGAAAAGATTGCTACCGCATTAGGCATCACGATCGAAGGAATAAAAAACTTTACTGAGGAAGCTGTATTTAATTACTTTAATAATTTCCACGATAGTAGTACAGGAGATTTTCGCCAACACTGCACGTTCAATCCTATAGATAAAGTTGTAGAACTATATGAGCGTTTACTTGCAAGCGAGCGTGAGAAGATTGAATTGTTCAAAAAAGATAGATAAAATAATAGTTTTAATAAAACAAAAGAGACAGCTCAGATCAGGCTGTCTCTTTTGTTTTCGGACGCATCGTACAATCACATATACGCTTCTTCGGCCATACTGAGGTAACCATTTTCACTGATGATCAGATGGTCATGGATTTCTATTTCCAAAATCTTACCAGCTTGCTTGATCTTTTCGGTCAACCTTAAATCTTCATGGGATGGTTTCAGGTTTCCGCTAGGATGATTGTGGCAGAGGATAATACTTGTTGCGGTAGCCTTCAATGCAATTGAGAAAAGTACCCTGCTATCTATCACGGTAGATCCGCCACCGCCTGTTGAAAGGTTGACGATGCCAAGCACCCTGTTATTCCTGTTAAGCAGTATCATCTTGGCCTGTTCTATAAAACTGATCAGGTTCATATCCCAGCTATCTAACATTACCCGATAGGCTTGTTCGGATGTACTGATCTGTGGTCTTTCCTGAGCTTTGAAATGTGGTCTGTAGCTTAGTTGCACTTCGGCAACCTTGAAGATTTCTTTCTGTTCCATTGTTAATGTATTTAAATTAATGAATGGAAGCCTTCAATCTTTTTGTCCAACTAAGCAAAGGAGGAACGGAATAAATGGGTTGGAGCGCAATGGCCATGAGCGTTTATGCCGTAGTTCCTTTAGGCGTGTTGGACAGAAAGGTTAATTTTGTGGAAGTTATTAATTGGGATTTTCATCCCTATATACTAATCTGGAGTGTTTTCCACTTTGTCGGGTTTGTAGTCGACCTGGAACAATCGATCCTCTCTGACACATGTAAAAATTCTAGCAAGCATTTTGAAACGTATCGCATTGATCACGCTCATCTTTGGTTTGCCATCTACCACTGTCCTCCGATGAAAATAGCTGGCGAGTTCCGGGTCAAATCTTTTTGCAGAAACTGCGCAGGTGTGCATTAGGGACTTCATTTGTCTATTTGAATGCTTTGAGACACGCGTCCTTAATCTAACTGATGTACCGGATTTATATTCGAATGGGGCTACGCCACAATAACATGCAAATTTTTTGTGGTCGTTGATGTCGAGGAACTCATTTGTCGTCAGTATAATTTTTAGGGCTGTAACATCGCCTACACCTTTGAGAGAAGTGATAATGGCCATGAGCCTATTGAGCCTTTCATCTGATTTCCAAAGCTTCCTGATATAATCTTCAATGCCAATGATATCATTAGCTAGTGATGACAGCGTTCCCTCACACAACTTCTTGTTTACATCGGAAGCTGTTTTCTGGATAAAGGAGGTTTCTTCACCCAAAGGTGTCCTCAGGGATGTCTGTACCGAAATAAGTCTTTCCCGCAAAGCGGTCAACCTCGTCAACTCTAAAATTATCGGACGTTTTACCTGCCTCAATAGAAGTTCGTCCCTACTTTTGAGAAGATATCTGGCAATCCTTTGGGAATCCAGTTTGTCATTTTTCCCTCTGATCGTTCCCAAAGAATTTTTAATATGTAGGGCGTTCTGGACTATAACATTTGCTTTGATCTTTTCCAGAACTGCCAAAAGATGATTACAGTATATGCCCGTCTGTTCCATTCCGAAGACTGAACTACGGATACTTACACCGTGCTCCTGTTTAGCAGCCTTAATGAAATTTTGGATTTCGTATGTGTTATTACCAATTTTATAATGTGCTAAAGTTGTCCTCCTGAACATCATGGTGATATCCAGGTCATTCTTGGACACGTCAACGCCGAAGAAATGGTCAAATCGCCAATTTTTTATTTTTAACATCTTCCCGATAGCTTAATTCAATCTACCAATCAGCCTTTTCTAGGCAATTGAGTGTCTTTTATAAACAGCCAAAATGGAAAATTCGTATTGATGTAGTCGAGAAAGAAAAATATTTATACCTGAGAATTATTAACTGCTCTATGGTACTTTGACGTATTGAGAAAATTTCAAATGTAAGATTACACCTCTTCTACGGTCGGGACTTTAGCTTTTTATTAGGTCATACCTTTGCTATTTGTAAGTCATCCCAACCGCACTGATATTGCTCGATGTTCCATTCGTGCTCCCTAATAGGTCTTTCCTCGGAGGTTCTATAATTCTGTCGGATACAAGGAAATCAGAAAGAGGTGTCGTTGTGTAATTTAACTAAACTAAAATTTTCCAGAGGGAATACAAAATTTCCCCTTGTATCAACGCTATTTTCCAATACAACATAAGCTAGTACCTGTATCAAAAAACTTCAGGTTTACCTAACTAATCCCTGATCGATACCCTGTTTTTTGCGTTTGCGCTTTTTCAACTGATCAGGAATTTGCGCCTCTGGCTCTGTAGTCGGATGTAGAAGCAATTCAAATAGTTCCACACCTCCAGCTTTGAAGAAAATATCCTTAGTGGAAGACTTTCCAGTTGCAATCTCGCTCGCAATATCATTTTTTAAAGTGTTGATCGGAACATTTTCAAAGATTTTCTCTAGGAAGTCCAATTGTTTTCTCTGCTCAACAATGCCATTCTTTAGGATATTGGCATAAACCATTTTATCTTTTAACTGTCTATCGAAATCAAATGTCCTATCGAACAAATCCTCGCCACATTGTTTGAAAGCAACACGATTGAACTGTCCAAGCTTTCTGAAATGCGCTTCATTTCTACCCCTAGAATTGTTCATCGGACTGAGTTTGATACTGTTTGTCACATCCTTTCGGCTGACTATGATCTGCACGTGCAACTGGTTTCCATCCTTCAGCTCGCCCCGCTTTTTCTTGCCACTTATGACTTCCTTATCCTTAAAGCCATAATAGCGATGGTTTTCGATCTTTCCAAACCATAACAGGTCTTTCGACGAATTCACTCCCTCTCGTTTGAAATTTCGGGCATATTCATCCATCAATCTTTCTGAATACGATTTCAGTTGATCTTTTATATCCATTTCGACATATTTTTCAGCAAGGTGCTTTAGCTCCTTTTGGCTGGGGTTGATATTGATCAGAAAGAATTTCGCATCGCCCTTTCCAAGTTTGGCAACATTTCCGTCTATTACTTGCCGAACCTCATAAGGTTCAAATCTACTGCCCACATGATTGAACCAATATTCAGGTTCTGATTTGTAGTCCAACCTATTCTCCTTTTCCAGATAATGCACCAGTTCTCCACTGCTGCCTTTATTCTTTGCAGTTTTGCTGTCTGTAATGTTGATATACATCTCACAATAAATCTAATTCCTTACGTGCCCTGATTGCGAGTTCCTCCTTATCCTTTGCCGAGCTCATCAGGCCTAAACCTTCCCGTTCCCTGACATATCGGTTAAGGATCATGGCACATTTCTGTTTCAGGAGTATTTTGGTTTCCGCTTTTTTCTCGATATAACCGAGGGTCTCTTTTACAGATGATAGTCCTTTCATATGGCTGGATTGATTTGAAAGTACCTGATCGTTGTGTTTCAGCACTTGACTGTTGAATGAAGAAGCGATCTTTTTCAATATTTCCAGTATTAAAGTAGTTCCCCTTTGATAGGAATCAATAGATCTTTCTCTTGCGTTCTTATGTAACCGATGCTGTCCTTTTGTCCCTTGACGATGGTGTTCTTTAACAGTTCATCATTCATGTCTTTCGGGTCTTTCTTGCTACGATAGAAATAATCTATCATCTGTGATAATACCTGACGCTTAGATCGCCCCAATTTACTTGCGATCTTTTCAAACTTGACAGCATCAGCAATCGAATATTTAACTGTTCTCAATGTTTCCTGCATATTCATCTACCTATATATCCATATATTATCCGTCCAGAACCCCTCGTAAGGTTCCTTTTTCGCACTTGAATGCTCTTTGAGAGTGGTGAAGAACCCTCGGAGGGTTCTTCAAACCCCCACAGCGCAGCGTGGGGCAAGCAAACTAGGGCGCAGCCCAAGTTCCGCTTGCTCCATTTTTTTTTGAAAAATGGACTTCCTGCAATATGCTTATCCCTCAAAGTTTCCCCTCAAAATTCAACAGCCTTATCCGACTGGCAATCGTCGGATGATATGAAGGTTCGTATTCCAAAAGCCCATGATCGACCAGATCGCTCATACATTTATGGTAGGTCGTAAATGAACGGATAGCCGAATATTTCATCAGCTCCCTTCTGGACACCCGGAAACTTGTCGAACTTGGAAGCTCTGGCCTTAGCGGCAAGTATCGCCGAGAATAGGCTGATATGGGATTGGCGGAAAATCTTTGATCTGCTTGCCAGTTTCAAAAAACTGGCGAGTATTGTTGCCGTTTCCATCATGACCTCCCGATTTCGCCCAACAATTGTTCTATATCAGAGTGCGCATAATAGAATATACCACCCAACTTTTCATATTTCAGTACCCCCTTGATGCGTAGGTTCTGTAAAGTCCCTGCTGAAATTTTCAGTAGCTTTCGCACCTATGAACTTCTGAGCCATTTCTTTTCATTGTAGCTCTCATTATTGATGTTAAGTTTTTCCAACTTCTCGAAAATTTCTTTTTTGAACGCTTCGAGGTCCTCCCTAGTAATCAAATCCAATGTCGTCATAAACCAATATTTTAGTCGATGATACTGCAATTACATCATAAACCTTGTTTTAAGTTCTCTAGTAGAGAGAAATTTTTAATTCGAAGGTTCAAGAAAATTGCATAATTAATTAAGACACGAAGTTGCACGAAGCAATCGAGAGTTTATGGGTAGTCCTTAGGGAGGCACCTAAAAAATTGTCAATAATAAACTGAACGGCTTCCAGTTCGCTATCAAACTGTGAAGGTAGATAAAAAAATGGCGGACTACTATTGCATTACTGTAATATAACACAGAAATTATCTAAACTTGGAAGCAAATAAAATGAACAGGGATCACATAAGGTATAAACTAGGCACTCTTTTCTAGATGATCCTAATTCACACAACCACATGGATGTGTTGCCATGTTTACGATTTCAAAATTACACAATAAAACCATTTGCGCAATCTTATCCAAAAGAACCGCAAAGTATTGGTGAGCATATTAAAAAGAGACGCTTTGATCTAAACCTTATGCAAAGCGATATTGCTGCAACATTTGGAGTATCTATTGCGACAATCCACCTTTGGGAGACCAATAGAGCTGAACCAATGGTAAAGTACTATGCGAAAATTTCTGATTTCTTGCAGTTTGATTTATTCAAAGTCGATGACTCAACATTTTCAGGAAGAGTAAAAAGTTACCGTTACAAAAATGGTCTTACCCAGAAGGCACTTGGCAAAATGCTCAATATTGACGGTAGCACAATTACAAGTTGGGAATTGGGCGAATTTCGACCGAACAAAAAAATCTTGGAAATGGTTGAACAATTGATCGGATGAGAATAAAGAGATAATTAACGATTTCAACTTTACTAATTGTTAGATTTTCTTAGCAAACGAACCATATAGATTCTCTCAGCACTGCCGAGAGTTTTATGCGATTTCGAACATTTTAATTGTCGCACCGGTGGGAGACAATTAAAATGTTCTTTAACAAAACCAATTTAAGTGTATAAGGAGAGTACAACTTTAGCTAAATTAGGAAACCAACTAATGTATTTTTACGCGAACAAATTGATAATGTTATGACAAAAACCCCATTAACTATATCAACTAGTATAGCGTGGCTATTTGGCCAAATAAATGTCGCAAACGCAAAAGGTGCATTAATCAAACCTTTAAAAAATGTCTATTGAGTTTACTTTTAGACAGTTGGTTGCATACAAATGATTTGCTGATATTAAGGATGTCCATTCGATATTTTTAGCTAACTTCACTCGCTTGAAAACACTGTGCTACAGTAAACATAATAGATAGGCAATCAATGAATTATAAAGATTTCTTTTCGGTATTGGGCTTTGACTTTCAGGTTGATCTGCAAGCAAAGGTTATTGATATTGAAAAAGAAGCAAAGCTATCACAAAAGCTCGAGAACTCGGTTTTCTTTTACAAAAGCCCAAACAACACAAACACCTCCTTTTATCTACTTACAACTCCTTTAGAAAGCGAAGAATTGGCGCGCTTCCGAAAATATGTCTGGAACAAAAACGATGCTGATATTATTTTTCACTACCAGCCCGGCAAGAATAAACTGGTGATGATGTATGCCAAATACTCTCCGAAGGTTACAAACGAAGAAAGTAAACTGGACATTTTTACAACCGACCTTAAAGACCTGGACAAAATTGAAAAGATTAAACATTGGAAGTTTGACAGTGGAGTATTCTGGCTTAATTATCGAAACTTTATCAATAAGTCGAAATATAAGGGTGTTGATAAGGAATTGGTAGCTGCACTAAAGGCATTGAGGGAGCAACTGAACCATGTTCTGGCGCAGTCCATTAAAAGCGATACTAATAGAAACGAATTGGTACAGGCATTGATCGACCGTACGCTCTATATCAAGTACCTTGAAGATAACCACATCATCAATTCATACTTTTACGAATATTATTTTAACGATACCGAGCTGAACTATGAGCGATTACTCTTAAATAGTTCGAATGCCGATATTAATAAATTGTACGGCATTATCCATGAGATCTTTAATAATGCGCTGTTCGACCGACCCACTATCGAAGAAGGATACCTCACAGGTGAAGTTCGCAGTCTCATAGCGACCTCCTTTAGTGCTAATCTGGATACAGGACAGCTAAGATTGTACGATTTTGGATTTGATATATTGCCTGTTGAATTCATCAGCTATATATACGAAGTATTCCTTTCAGAAAAACAAAAGGAGAATGGTATCTACTATACGCCAAAAAAACTTGCACAGCTGCTAGTAGATGATGTGATAAAAGAGGACAGGATAGGTTCTGTTTTGGATCCATCAAGTGGTTCGGGAATGTTCCTAATTGTGGGATACCAACGCCTGTTAGAGATTGCGAAAAAACAGGGCTTAGAACCACAAGATAGTATAGAAAAGATACGCTACCGCACAAAGCTTTTATCCGAAAATATATTTGGTATTGAGAAAGAGCTAACTGCGCAGCGTTTTACACTGTTTTCCCTATCCCTGCAAATTTTTGTGGGTATTGATCCTGATGATATAAAAGATTTCATTGCCAAAGAACTAAGGGATAATAAAAAGATAGACCTGTTTTCCGAGTACTCGTTTTTCAGCAACATTCGTCATGCCAACACCCTAGATATTGCAGACAGACCTTTTGATAACCAGTATTTCTCATACTTGTTGGGTAATCCACCTTTTTTTGAGATCCCTAATACCGAAGAATTCAATACCGAAATCTCCTTTTTAGACTATTACCCAGTGGCTAATAGAAGCAAGCAGGTTCAGTCGGCCCGACATATAGTCGGAAGGTCCCAGATATCTCAATGCTTTTTCCTGAAGATGAAGGTTTGGAGCAATGAAAATACACGGTTTGGATTTGTTTCCAACAGTTCCAGCTTCTATAATGACTACTCGGAAGCTTTTCAAGAATTTTTCTACGCGAGCTATGGTATTGAGAAGGTTTATGAGTTATCCAGGGTAAAAAAGATTTTATTTGAGAAAGCGACAGAAAGTGTAGTAGCACTCATTTTCAGTAACCGTGTGGATAATAACACAATAGGTTACTATCCTGTTGAAATGGGAGTGTTTTCTGAACGGCCCTTTGAATTACTTGTAATTCAGGATGACAAAGTAATTGAAATTGACCAGAATGATCTTTTGAATGGACAGGTTAGATTAAGGGACTTTCTTGTCGGAAATTCGTATGATAGTCTACTAGTGAAGAAGCTTCTTGATCTTGACCCTTTGGACAATTACATCTTGAGGGAAGACAACCTATTTTTGCACAGGGGTATTGATATGGCTGGTTTTGAGGAAATTGAGCGGGAGTTTAATGTTAGCAAAGACACCTGGAAATCGTTGTCGAAAAACCAAAAGAATGAATATTATAAAATGTTTCGGAAAAGGTATTCGAGTCCGGAACAGAGTGATAAATTTCCAGTACCTTTTATAAAGCCCAGTAACATTGAAAAGCACACGATCACCTCCTACAATTCGTATCTGGGAGAAGATATTTCCATGTTTCACAGACCCCGAAAAAAAGAACTATATGAAGGCAAGCGGATCGTGTGGAGTAGAATAGGTAAATCGCTAAAAGCGGTTTATCTACAACACCTACTATATTTTGATTTTGATCTGTATGTGCTAAAATTAAACGATGATCTACGGTATGAACTGATAACTACAATATTAAATAGTAATCTGATTGATTACTTTATCAACATTCACCTTAAGAAAAGGATAGACAGCTCCTATCCGAAAATCGGTATCGATGATATAAGGAAAATCCCACTACCCTTTGAGATCGGGGACAACATGCTTGCTAAGATCTCAACTTTCAGCAGAGAAATTTCCGCAGGAAAATACAAATATGAGGATGTAAAAGATGAACTGAACGAACTGATCTATGATCTGTATGAGCTTTCGTATTGGGAAAAGCAACGCATTAGGGATTATTTCTTGCCCAATAAAAAGATTGGTAGGCGGTTGGATGAACTAAAAGATTATAAAGCGATCTTGAAGGAAATAATTGGTTTCTATTTCGCCTCACCTATCACAGTTGATGAAACTTCCACCGATTTTGACATGATCGTCATCAAGCTCTCATTTAGTACAAGATCGGATGACAAACCACCTGCTCAAAAGACTAAAAATTACCTGCTCAATGAAATTTTTGAACAGAACTCAGATGCAAATTTCCTGGCAAGCCAGGAGAAGATATTCGGAACGGATTGCGTATATATTATAAAGAGGGATTTGAACGGAAACTGGACACAGACAAAAGCCTTTGAGGATGGACAGGATATCCTGAAACATTTAATATCATTTGACGATGGAGAGAGAGTACATTAGGATAAAAAAACCTTCTCCATTACCGTTTGATATCCGCGAGTTAAAGAATTTGGACGATGGGTTTTGGAAAAATTGGATATTCTACTATTTGTTGCAGTTCTATAAGAACTATGATAGCTTGGAATTGAAACACAAGATTGATGAGGAACGAAAAAAACAGTTCCCGCGTATAGAGCGGGAAATAACCAAGTTTTTAAGGCTAAAGTTGAATGCCGATCGGGAATTCGGATTTCACTTTAGTGCCAAAGGGGAGGTAACTAATGATGAAAGTGTAGAGGGGAATTATGACATTAATATACATAGTACAAATTGGAAGAGTAAGGACTTTTTTTTCGAATGCAAAAACCTTGATGGTAGTCAGGACCTGATAAACAAATATGTTTGTTACAATACCTACAAAAAGGACGCATCCGACCAGCATATTTTTGACGGAGGCGTATTAAGGTATTTTAACGGAAAGTACGCCCAAAATTTAAGTTTTGGTGGGATGATCGGGTTCATCTTGAACGGAGACAACACCACGCTTAAAACCAATCTCTTTACGAAACTAAACGAACAACTTAGCACAAGCCCTGAGGGCGATCTGATTAGCATCACAGATAATGTAATCGAAAACAACCCCTTTACCTTCGATACACTGCATAAGCGCCAGCATAAAGAATTTAAGATCCACCACCTCCTTTTTGATTTCAAATAGCAAAACATTTAAACGGTAACGAAAGCTCAGACGACTTGCTGTAAACCAATTGCTATGTCACTAAACAGTTACCTAAAATTTTTTCTGGTTAGTGCTTAATCATCATTGCCTCTGCGCAAAATTTTCTCGCTAAATAGGTGTTTTATACAAATTTTTCTGGTTAATCGAGATGATTAAAAGATTGATCTCTATTTTTTATTATCAAAATAGTTTAAAAATGAGACGTCTATATTATTGTAGACAAATGACTTTCGAAAAATGTTATATTTGAAAACAACAAAAGGAGTGAACTTTATTTGACGCCTCACCAAATGGATAAAAAAACAACGGGATCATGGTTGATCCATCATACCAATAAATTACAGGGAATAACGAGTCAAGAAGATTTTAAAAATACCTTTTTAGCAGGAAAATCGGGAATTTTGCTTTCTGCAATATCAGCAAATGCTCAAATGTCCGTAAATAAAGAAAGATTGGAAGTTTTGGCAAAAGCTGCGAATATCAGTACGATGTTTGAACTTCCTAAGCTTTTAGAAGTTTTAAAGAATCAAGGTTTGATTGATATTTCAGCTAATGGAGGTATTTCAGTATACGGTGTTACAACGGCTGTGACTTTACAGCATACAGCGGATATTTTTGATGCTCTAGAACCCAGTGCAAATGAATCTGCGTCTATTGCACTTGCTGAAAGAGCATCAATTTCACCAGTATTGACTACTGACATAAGAGAGGAAATATCAGACACATTTAAACTATCATCTTCAGATACCGCACAGCTTCTTCTTCAAGCTGAAAAAATAGGTTTTGTTGATGCTGAAAATATCTCAAAAGATGATAAACTACTTTTCAATGGTAATTTATTTAGAAGAGATACAACTAAAAAAGTTATGTCAGTTATGGATTCTTTAAAAGCAGATGAAAAAGCTCAACTAGTTGAGTTGAGCGAAATACTAAAAGCCTCTGCTTGCGTTCCTGTAGATCACGCAAAGACATTACTAGGCAAAACTCTTTTTGAAAAAGTAACTGCTATTGGATTATATGATATCAGCATCGTAAGTAATTCAAAAGAAGAAGTAGGGTACTTAACGCTTCCATCTGCATTTTCTAAGTTTAGCAATTCAATGATTGATGATGCCTTTGATTTAGCTAAGGCGTTTGTTAGTTCAATTACCTACGGAATGACTAAGAGTTCATATGTTAGAGGGCAAATTCAAATGGTAGATCAACTACTAAGTGCTTTGGTTCGAGGAGAATCAGTAGGTCCAGTACAGGCAATTGCTGAAGATTATAAGGTATTGGAACTAAAAGGTGTTGTTCAGGTACATACAGGAACTAAAAAAGGGCGAACTGGTCCGATGTTGAAATTACTAAAAAAAGAAGTAGGCGAACTTGCTTTACAAGCTATAAGGCAAGGCGATGTAAGCGAACATTCACTAACATCTTTACCTACTGCGGCTGTAACAACATTTAATGGTCCTGAAACCAATCGAGAAGTTAGCAGGCGGACACAAGCAGCTAATAATCCCAAAGCTACAAACGAAATGTTATCAATTTTAAGAACCGGGGGTGGAATATGAGTTCAAATCAACAAAAGCTAACGAAGGGTTACAACATGGAGGAGTTATTAAGAAAATATTTCCTTAAATCGGGTTACTATGTAGTTCGTGGTGTGCCATTTATATATGAGGGATTTGAAGTCACTGATATTGACATTTGGTTATATGGAAGGACATCTTCATTTTCACGAGAAATTATTATCGTCGATTCCAAAAATAAAAAAACCCCACAAGCAATTGAAAGAATATTTTGGGTTCAGGGTTTGCGAATCGCAACAATGGCGTCAAGTGCAATTGTTGCAACAACAGATAGGCGCCAGGAAGTAAAAGATTTTGGAAAGAAACTCAATGTAACAGTTCTTGATGGAACCTTTTTAAGTAGATTGGTAAGTTCTGATAATTCCACCGACGATCGTTTAACGGATGAAGAGTTTTCTAATGCAATTTCGTCTTACGAATTAAGTAAGCTTGACGGAGATTGGAAGGCTAGGTTAAAATTTTCTAAAAGTCTTTTATCAACGGGCTTGTCTTTCGATAGCTGTAACAAGTGGCTTATTGAAGCAAAATTTTTTGCTGAACAATCAATCACAAAAACAAATCAACATGAATTGGCTCTAAGGTGCTTGTATTTAATATGTTCATTTGTAGCCGTGTCAATTGACTTCGTGTTGAAAGAGATATCATTTCAGGAACAACCAGAAAGGATTATGTTAATCAAAGACGGTATTACTTATGGTTCTCGTGGTAATGCAGGAGTTACAAAAATGATCAATCTTGCAATGGGCTTAGTAGAACAACATGCCAAAGATGGTAAATTAATCTCGCAACAAGTAAGAAATAGTGTTGAACATCAATTTGAACAACTAAACACTGGTATTTTGGCGGAATATTTTTCAAGAAGTGAGGTTTCAAGAAGCTTGTTTAGCGTAGCAAAAGAGCTGGAAAAAATGGCTATGAACCGAGAGTTTTTATCTCATCATACTGCTTCTGTGGAAACTAAAGGTTTGCTTTTTTGCTTATTAGACTATTGGGGAATTTCTAGGACTTATTTTATCAAGTAAATGAAAATGGGCACATGATTAATGCATGTGCCCCTTCTTAATTATGTTTTCAATAATTGAACGTTTAACTTTTGCTTCGTCATCAGAAACTTGAACATACGTCACTGTGACCTTATACATTTTTTCCTTTTTCTTGGAAAGAACAACTTTTTTTGAAACGCTAGTTCTAACGCAGTCAGGATGTTCAATCTTTGTTTTTCTAATGACCCCACCTGAATTGGCTACATCCATTCTTTTATTAAGATTTTCCATAAACTTATCACTTTATTCAACCTCACTTTTATGTAGATCGGGGATATCGAAGTGTACATACACTAAGTACTATTAATATTAGTAAGATAGATTTCACTTGCCCTATTTCTCTTAAAGGAGGGGACATATTTTAAATACCCATATTCATTCAGATCCCTCACGCATTTCTGATAGGTCAGCCTTGAAACTTTTGCTATTTCCTGGACCTGTCTACTGAAAGCAAATAAGGGAACAGCAAAACAATTTTGTTGCCAGTACTGCAATAAAGCAGTGTACACTCCAATGTGTGTAATACTGATCCGTCCATCATCTTGGATGCTACGGAAGAAATTATCTAATTGCGCCGATTTATTCATCCTATTAATTTTTTGAAATGTTTAACTTATTTTTACTCTGTGGCACCTTAGCTAGTTTAATCGTCAGAGGTTGTGCATTCTTTCTCGATAGCATCTCACTTATTGTCACCTTATTGTTTTTGGAATCGTAGATATCAATTGTTCGGAATTGAGGACTAGCCTCAATTTCGTACGTTCTATGGTTCCTTTTTACCAGTACCCTTTCACCCTGACAGAGTAAAGAAGCCAATTCATCGATCTGTGAGCTGGTTTGGTAATCCTTCAGCTTAAGATCCTTAATCAGTTTTTTGATATCAAAACCTTCTACATGTTGGATTTCCTTTATTCCAAAATGTCCATTGATATCCTTATCATTACGGTCTAACATGACCCAAGTGTCCTGAACTTTTATCGCCCTTCCCTTTAGTAGGTTATAGTTTTCTTGGGGACTAATGATGTATCCATTGGTCAGCCGAACATTTTGGGTTCTACCCAAACCGGTATCTTTATCGTTGCTAAGACTAGCATGTTGAGAAATTTGATATTCCCCCAAATTGTCCCGTTCGAACGTTAATTTGCTGTCCAATATTTCATTTCTGCTAATAAGCTTTCCTTCAGCAACAGAAAATGCAGTTTGCTCGCTGTGCATTTTCTGCAGGACTGTACTTAAATGCTTCTTCATCCCAGCCTTATCAAGGAGTTGATAAACCTTGGCATCGCTGATCTTTTGTTGCTTTTTCAGCTGAGCTATGTAAAATTGTCGTTTAACAGGCAAAACCAGCAACCTTCTAAAAAGACGAACAAAAGTATTCGGGTATGCCAATCTTTCTAAATGGCGCCGTTCCTGCTTAAGTGCCACTAAAGAAAATCTTTCACCTGGATCTTTAGTATTTCTGTAATGAATGGAAATCTTCTCGAAGGCCCTCAAATTATGACGGCACAAGGCTTTGTTCTTTGCTATGTCTAAAGAGAAAATTTTACGATGATCTTCTACGACGTTCTGCCACTCTCTAACCGCCAATTCGATTCGATTTAATTTCTGCGTACCCATACTCTTAAAGATTTTTAGCCAATAAATTAGAGGGGGAAGCCCCCCCTCTAATAGCTAACTATGCTGATATTTTTTTGCCTCTAACACGCTTTACACCTTTGGTAACTCCTACGTTTTCAGCTTTTTTTTGATTAGTAACATCAGGCTTTTTACCTTCTACCTGATTTGAATTCGTCGTCAAATTTTCGCTAGTTTTCTCTGAGGAAGTTTTCAGAGCAGCCTGTTCATTTTGCTTGGCATCCAAGGTACTACCTTTGGTCTGCGAGTGGTCCTCTGCAGCTTTTGAACTTGATGGTATCTGTCCTTGATGAGTCTCCTTTGTACTGTCAGCAACTTTTGAACTGTTCGATAGCTGCTGATCCCCAGCTACATTTTTTTCCTCCGCTTTTTGCGGGGCTACCTTGATCTGACTCTCTATCGTTAATCGACCAGTATCCGGATCTCTGAAATCGAACTTCCGAAACTGTGCGTTCAATGTGGCAAGACGTGTGTACTCAGTTTTACCTTTTTCGAATGTTACCGTCTGAATGTTACCTTTTTGAAACCCTTTTATTAGCATTTCCTTTGACTGCGGATGTTTTAATTCCTTAAACGGAAACTTTTCCACCATCTTTTCAATATCTATGTTAAAATGTCTTTTGTAATCATAGATACCTTTGTCCGATACCTTCGAATAATCGATTTCAAAGCAGGCACTATACTTCTCATCAGTTCCATTTTTATTCATAACCTTATGAACTGCCCGACCCTGCATCAGGTTGTAAGCTTCCTTGAAGGTAAAAGTACCACCGCTGTTGTTGACAAAAAACGTTTGTTTATTGGTTTCCTTTACACCAATCTTTTTCAGTTCTGCATCATACTTGTTAAAGAAGTACTTTTCACTCTTATCCGACTTTTTAAAATGCAATACGGCATTCAAGATTCCGTCTGCATGTACAGCAGCAACCTTTAGCTGGATATCCTCTTTTCCACTATTGATCGCTTTTCGTAGTTTCTCAACGTCAACTACATCACCGAACCCAGTGTACAATAAGCGCTCCTGCAGGAACGCTAAGATTTCTTCATTTGTTTCCATGATATTCTCTCCTTTATTAATTGTTACTTGTTTAGTTACATTCTCATTGCGGGCGATGATCATCGCTTTTACATCAACAGCTCCGTTGCGGTAAATGAAATCCTGCTTACCATTGATCGCATCATATAGCACACGATATACAGACCTGGTGCTCAGTAGCTCGTAGTTATCAATTTCTGTCGAGCTTGAGAGACAATACCTATTCGCTTCCTGGTATGTCTGGAAGCAGCTTAATTGGCTAATCTCGTTCGGTTCTGCTCCATCCAGGTATGCCACAAACTCGAACCCATTGTACCATCTTTCTCTTTCGAGATAATCAGCAATTGAAATTCTATCATTCGCATTGATCAACATTTACTCCCCCTTTCATTGCTATTTTTATTGATCCTTTAACCTCATTACCAAAAACATCCCATCCGTCATCTTTTGCGCTAGGACTACTGTTGCCGTCTCGGGCGAACAGTTCAATCCGCGATCGTTGACCGAACAGTGCTACAATTCTTCGCCGGATCTCGACCGGTTTTTCGGAATGCCGTCCCAATTTTGAGATCAGAACCTGACGGATATTTTTTGCCATCCTTTTCAAAGGTTTTCCTCGTGTCGCAAGAAGCACGATTTCAGCATTTGCTCTTGTATAGTATCCCATTCCACAAAAGAGCTTCCCATTGTTCTTATTCTCCTTTATCCACGTAAACGCAACGGTCTTGTAGGTAAAGCCCCAACTTTTGACCAGGTCCAAAGCTTGCGCAAGACATGGAAACGTCGCCCACATCAAAAGCACACTGTCTTTATTTGCGATGGATTGGATATCCATTAACTTCAAATAGTCTAATCCCTGTGTTAGGTAGTGCTGATCAGGACTGCGGCCTTCACCTTTCTTCGACCAGACCCTAAAGTTCCATGGCGGGTCAGCGTATATGATCGAATACTTTTTCGCAACCTCCTTTCTCATTAATTTCATCTTTAAGTTTCTATTTAAATGGTTTTGCCTTTAAAAGTTCACGGTTTGAAACCTTCATTTGAAGGTGACGTCCGCCATTCTTTTCCATTAATTGGATCACCAGATCCTTTTGATCCGGTATCGTAAATTTTGGGAGAGCGAAAACGAACATATCGCGTGTTTTGCCCGGGATGCCTTCTGGACTTTTGCTGACAAAAATTGGCAGCACTTCCAACTCTTGGGTAGCAGTCCTGACAGCCCGTTTCTGGTCACGGATGTAAAATCGAAGTTGGTCGATGTCATATCCAACATTGGTGTAATTGGTAATCTTAAATTGAAAATAGATTACATTGTTCCTGATAAACAGTTCACGTAAATTGAACGCAATTCCAAAAGCTTCTTTTTGTCTTCCCCGAACATAGTTTCGATTAGCCAATAATTTATTTGAACATTCCCGAACCTCCGATTCATTGAATTCTTCTTTTGGAATAAATACAGAACTGCTAGAAACACTACCTGTGCCTTGCAGAGAAAGATTGATCGAAGTAGGATTTGCAGCAAACTTCACTACGAACGTGTTCAATTTACCATCAGCTGTTACCACACTCACATTTGAAGTAGTGAAATTAGCTTTAGCAGCTTTAAGTTGTAGGATATTCTCCACCCCAGAAGCTTTTTGCGCCAATATCTCCTGGCTGCCCCGATCTACGCTTACTATGGCATACGGAAATATGATATTGCTAGTTTTGGTGTTACAAATTTCCAGTTCGTATGAACTCAACTCATACAACTTCTTTTCACCGTTGTCCTGTGCATACAGGCAAATGCCATTTATTGACAGGACAATACCTAATAACCCTTTACTTAACTTTTTCATACATCTTCGTTTTGATTTGTACTTACATGCTGGAATTCTGTTTCTGCTTTTCATCACGCAACAGGATCTGGTATCCAGCTTTTACCTTAACCCTAATCAGTTTTGCCTTCTTGGAGAAAAGTCCCTTGATCATTTCCACGCCGGCGCCAGCTGCCTGTGATCCCCAGGAAGGATCAAGACCACTAAGGCTGATCGATTGCATCGGTCTATCAGCGGACTGCTTGGCAACATCCCTGGTGATTGAACCGGGGACATGTACCCCGTCTATACCATCCATATCAAAAACCATAAGATCTACCGGAAACAACGAACTACCATAACGAACACTCTCAATCCTGATCCCTAACCTTTCGCCAGATAGCTGCGCACTACCGAAAACGAAATGATCTTTGGGAATTTGTACCCCATTAATGTATACATCATCAATTAACCTCATCTTGATTGTCGAACCATTGACCACCACCTGGTCTTCGTGAACTACGGCCCGAATGGCGTTGTTTTCGATATCAGCAAAGCCGCCCTGATCCAGCGAATAAAAACCATTACTGCTATCTTTTTCCTGTTTTTGACCAAGGTGTGTCACCTTATTGCCTTTAGCCTTACGGCTTACCGCGAAAACTTCACCTCTACGTTTGGAGGAACTTTCTCGCAGCCTTTCGTTTGCCAATTCGGGATTTTGTATCTCCATCACTTTATCAAGCAACGTATTAAGCTGATCGAGTTCCGGATCAGCTTGTGACTGTGCTAGCTGATTTATATATGCCGACTGGTAGGCTGCATCATAGTTTGATGTGCCGTGGCTACCCCCATTGTAGGAACTCCGGTTTTGGTAACTTACCGGTTCGCTCCACTGGTGAGCAGGCTGCTGATATCCTGACTGGATCTGTCTTTCCAGATCATTTAATCCCTGATAGATTTGGTTGGCACGGTGATCTCCATAGGGATTTGCAACGTGCCCTGATCCATATCTGTAGTTGGTGTCAAGCTTCATCTGTTCCAAGAGTTTTGCGCTGTCCTTTTCGGCAAGCTCATAATAGCTAAGTTTATCCTTTGGCTGGTTGGCGTTATTAGCTCCTGGCAGTTCAGTATTCAACGCTGCCGTATGTTGATCCATATCTTGTCCAGCAGATCCACTTCCACCACCAAGTATCCAGAACAACAAGACAAGGAACGGTAACGCAATTAATGGTAGCACAAGATAGAATTTACGATCACGTGCGATTTTTTCCTCTGTTTTCATAGCTCCTATATTTATTTTCCAACTAATTTTTCTAGCGCCTTTACACTATCCAGTAGTCCAGGACGGGCTTCCATGATACTATCGTAAGTTGGACGTCCAGTTTCCGAACTATATAGACTATCCATATATTTTCGAAAGGTCCTGATACGTTGAAGTTCCATACTATAGGCATCATGGATAATCTTCGATTGACCTGCCTTTTGGGGAACATGGATGTTGCCGAACCTGATCTCCCGTTGGGTCGGGCTGCCTATGAGTATCCAGCCATTGTACAAGGTGCTGAATGCTACAAAAAGAGAGAGAGAAACGAGCAATGTTCGTTTCGACCTCCCGTTCATTTTCCGATGCATCCAATCTGCCCATTTACGCTGCGCATGACCAAAAGCTTTTCTGAGGCCTCCGGAGATCCGACCAACTGCCTGTTCACGAGCAGCTGCAATATTCTTTCTAAATGCTTTCATGATTATCTCCTGTTTACTGTTTTGATATCCCGGTTTTCAATTGTGCTCCAACGTTCGATCAAGAAACCATGGGGATTGTTGTCGGAGCGTGATACGCTTCTGAGTGATCCGTCGGTGATTAGACTTCTCATCGTAACTGTTGTAGGCCTTACAATTTCTTGGGTGGCATAACATCTAAAAGTGAATGGTTCACTGTTAATATTGACATGCACACTATCAATGCTTATAGTCTGGTTGATGTTCCCTGAGATTAGATTGGCAAAATATCCGCTTTCCCGCATATCGTCATATAAGCGCTTCGCCGAACCATCGGCAAGATAAAGTGCACGGTTAATGTTCTCCTGTATGGCGTCGTCATCCGGATCGAGGGTAAAGAAGTATCGGTGAAATGTACGTACATGATCACGTGCCTCGACCGAAACATTATCTTTTCTGTCCGCTTGATAAGCATCCAGGACCTTGCCATGCGAAAGAATGTAGATCTTTTGCTGCATGGTCGATACAAGATTGAAACTCATGAATATGGCAAAACAGGTAATCAGAAAAAATGCACAGACAGCGACTACACAGAACCGTCTTACCTGACGGAATGCCATATCTATATTTTTTGCTTTGTTGAACATAAAATTGATTTTTAGTTACTCATTACCTTAAATGGTGAAGTTGACACCGTATTGAATGTAGCGGTCGTTTTGCTCTGCAGTGCACCACCACCACCTGCCTGTACGATGTAGCTAGCTACACTCGGCACACTGAAATAGCCTATGATGCCCATGATCATAAATATGATATAAGCAGTATCGGTTTCGCTGAAAAAGGAGGGATCACCATTGGCCGCGATTTCAGTAATGTCCTTTTTGAGCATCTCTTCCTGAATCTTCCCAATGATCGCCCCGAAAATATTTGCCACTGGCAACCACAGAAAAATATTGATATAACGGGCAAGCCACGCAGTCAAGGTGTGCTGAAAGCCGTCAAAGACTGCCAGACCGAACACCAGCGGACCGAGAATCGACAACACCACCAGCTGAAAGGTCCGCAGCGTGTTGATAATCAGGGCAGCCCCTTCGAAGATGATCCGCAGTATCTCACTAAAAAGCGATCTGATATAGAACTTGAACAGGAACCAGATCTTTTGGCCATTGAACTTGAAATGGTTTCCGATTCCCTCCAATAGCCCTTCGCTTGATGGATCCGCCCCATCGTTATTGTAGCGGTACCAACGATCCTGGTCACCCATGCCGTCCATGCCCACGTACATCTGCCATGCATCCGTATTGATCATGGCTTCCTGTCTTTTTTGAAGAAGTACGCCTATGGCAGCATTTGAATTGTCAACCATTGCCGACGTTCCGGTAACCGTCGGTTTCATAATGGTATTGATCAATGCCAGAACACTGGGAAATATCATGATACAGAAGCCGAGGACAAAAGGCCTGAACAGCGGATAGAAATCGATCGGCTCCGCTTTGGAGATATGGTTCCAGACCCTGTAGGCAATATAAAAGGTAGCAGCAAAACCGGCAATTGCCCTGGACACGCCGATCAGTTCGCTGCACAGCGGCATCATCTGCTCATAGATGCTATCCAACAATTGGTGCAGCCCCGCAACGCCGCCATCCGTTGATTGTCCATAAGTAAGGACAGGTGCTAAAAGAAGTACCATTATCCCGAATATCTTAACTGATTGTCCCATGATCTAAAATTTAATACCGTAAAGTTTTTCTATAGCTTGCGCATCGGATTTCTCAGCCATTCGTAACTTGGAAAGTGTGCTGGCAGAGCTGTTGAATTTCTGTAGGAAACCGAGCTTGTTTTCCATTTCCAGGTAAATCCTGTCAATCGCCTGGAGCCTTTCGTCATCAGACATTCGTGTCTTACCTGAACTGAGTATCGTCGTCAGTTCCTGAAGGTTCTGGAAGCTTTGGTCAAGCAGCCGTTTATGGACATTTGCCATATAGGAAAGTTCACTGCTGCTGAACTGTTTATTCGCAGTAAAACGGGCGTATGAATTACGACATTCAGAAACAAGGCGATATTGGTACTGCATAGTTGTCGCCACACGGCTATAGTTCCTTACCGTCGGGCTGACATTCAATAAACCATTCAGGTGGTTGCTGTGAATCGTGAAATCATCTTTGGAAATATTCTTGATCTGCTTGTACCCCTGACTCACTATCTGGTAACCATTCCTAATCTGGTTAAGCATCGTCCGCATCTGATTCAGCTTTTGGATGTTCAATGCCAATTGCTGCGCTTCCTTGGTTTGGGCGTTGCCGTTGTTGATGATTGCTAAAAGCAGAAACACCAACATATTTAATGCTATTGTTCTCATATCAAAGCTATTTTCAGTTTTTAATAGTTGGGCCATACAGCCCACGCAATTGTTCTATGTCAGTTCGTTCTCGCTGTCTGGAAAAGCGTAGAACTTCGATATCGCTGCAGTATGTCTTGGTAAAGCGGAACACGCCGACCATACGGTCGTACAATTGATCAATCCGCTGCAATCGCTGTCCATCAGTCATTTTGTATTGTCCGGTAATGACAACCTGATCGAGGTTCCGGAGGATCTCCCTGCAATCTGCTAGTACCTTGTTATAGGTTCGGTTCATTTCCTCGACCTCGCTGTGCTGATATAGACCACTTGCAACAGCATTTTTGATCGTAATCTCAAATGTTCTGCGAACGGCCTGGTTCATCGTTTTGATGTCCTGTGCCTTATCACTGTTCCTTACATTTCCGTTTACTTTTAAAAGCGAAGAGAAATAGTTGTCGAAGAGTTGGAAAGTACCGTTCTTATGCCGACTGATTTCCCGTAGTCCGCTTTGATCGGTATTGTTCTTTTCACGAGCAAGACTGTTTTGAAGTTTTAGCTTGATCATTTGCTGTAATTGTACTGCCCGTTCCTGTGCATTGGCGCTATTCATCCCGAATAGGACCGTTATTATCATCAATAATGTTTTCATAATTGTTTAATTATTGATCCCATAAAGAGACCTGATCTTATCAATATCCTGTCTGCTTTTTGCTCTTGATAGGCTCAATTGGATGTTAGTGGCATTGAACCGTCGCATGTCATCGTAATTGCGCTGCACATCCTCGCCGATTTCATTGGTCAGCTCCATTCGCTTGGCATTGCTCATCTGCGTGGTATAGGAAGTGGTGATCAAACGCAGATTTTTAACATTTTGCAGCGTCTGTTTAGTGATCCCGGAGTAAACTCGTTGCATCTGCTGTAGTTCATGAGCAGAAAAATTTCCATCCTTTTTCAATAACTCCCAGGTCCTACCGTATTCATTGGTGATCCTCCACTGCATTTGCATAATATCCTTTACCCGCTGGTAATCGCGGATCACATCGTTTACTTTTCTTAGCTCGTCAAAATATTTTTGGTATTGCTCTTTTTGTTTCTTGGACCATTCCGAAATCTCGTTAAGGCGTTGGCGTGCCATCTCGTTTTCCATTTTCTTCTGCGCATTCTGCAGGTCAAGTGTTTTGTTCTGTAGCTTTTGGATCTTAATATCCACTGCCTTGATAGCCTTCACTACGATCGCTTTAATAAGTCCAATAATACCGGCCTGCGCCTGATTAGTTGGAAGGATGAGCAGTATCGCAAATGCCATAGCCATCATTACTCTTTTGATATACTGTTTCATGATACAGATTTTTGAATTACTAATCTTTTTGATCGGTTGTAGGTTATTCAGCTTTTCTTTGGAAACTCACAAGCCATTCGACCTTAGTCTTTTCCTATTATTTTTTTTGGGTTTAGCACGATTTTCTACTGTTGTTTTCTCGATCGCTTTCCTGCCAATTTTATTAGTTTCCAAAGGAACCTGTTTGGCAGTATGCTGCATTTTTAGGTCTGCATAAAGCAATGCAAAGCGGGGATTTGTACCTCTCAGAAAATTACAGCCTACGGGATCGAGTTCACGAAGCGCAGGTACTTCGACTATAAGAACATTTTCGTGATCTAGTTGCCAGCCGTTTCGTAGCGGATCTTGTACAGCACCCTTTTTGGTGTCATAAAACAGGCGGAAGAATCCTTCCTCTTCCATGAAATAATCGTGTTGAAACTGATTAAGTTCGATTTTGTCATCCCCATTCACCGCCGTTAGCCAGTTATTAAGTACGTCAACCTCGTATCTTTTATCTCCAAGATCAATCGTTACCGGGACACCGCGCATACGCTCATTGAATACTTCCTGATCCACCATAATTTCAAAGTCAGTCTTAAACGCAATGTCTTCTGGAGTACAATTGTATTTACTGCACATTCCCTCCGGATCGATTACTCCAATTCGCGGAATATTTACCACAAAGGCTGGGCTCGGGTCCTCAACACCATCCATCATCGCAAAAAACTGATCTTTTGTTTTCATGTAACTGTGGTTTTTAGCCGCTTTGTTGTATTCGAACTCGTAGTGCGATCGGTGGTCGGTCATGGTATCAAAATATATTTCGTTCCGCGGATTGTCTTTATCGATCAGCGCTATCTTTTCGATATCGAATAAAAACGTATCTCCCGCAATGAGTACGATTGGAAAATCCTTTTTCATAATTTCTGATTTTAAGCCCTTATTCTAAGATCATCGGCCATTGCCATGATCCCTTTTCTTATATCGCCACCGAAGCGCTCGGCGTACTCCATCAGTGTCACCTTTTCGGTCTGTTCGGTCGTGTAGGCCAGATATTCTTCAAGGCTTACCTCGATTCGGTAGACTGCACTATGCGTCCCACCAAGGCCAATAAAAACCTCCTTGTAAGTCTTTGTTGGATCATTTGCCTTATTTACCGACAGGACCATTGCTTTTTGCTTATCCGTAAGCGCCAACAATTCCTGGATCAGCTCAAACTTGTTCTGGTATTTAGATTGGTCCAACAAGATCTTACAGTCAGAATTATTGATAATTGCCTGCTTGACAATTGGAGAGGAAATGATGTCCTCGATGTCCTGGGTAACCACTATGGCTTCGCCAAAAAACTTTCTGACAGTCTTGAATAGATACTTTATATACTCCGCAAATCCTTCTTTCATTAACGCCTTCCAAGCCTCTTCGATCAGAATCGTTTTTCGAATTCCTTTGAGGATTCTCATCTTACTGATGAATACCTGCATTATAATGATGGTCACAACTGGGAAGAGTATGGGGTGGTCCTTTATGTTGTCAAGCTCAAATACAATAAAGCGCTCATGAAGGAGGTCGAGGTTTTCGGTGGCATTGAGCAGATAATCAAATTCTCCCCCTTTGTAGTAGGGTCGTAGGACATACATGAAATTGTTGATGTCGAAATCTCTATCTTTAACATTTTCAGCCTGCAGAACGCCGATATAATGATCTTTTAGGAACTCATAAAAAGAGTCAAAGCATGGAAATACTTCCGGATGCTGTTCCAAAAAATCGAAAAATCCAGTGATGGCATTCGATAGGGCAACGTATTCTGCCCTTGTAAATTTTTCATCATCCTTTTTCCAAAGTGCCAGTAGCATTGTCTTGATACTCTCTTTCTTTTCTGTATCAAGCAGGTCTTCTTCGCCTAAGTAAAATGGATTGAACCGGATTGGGTTATCCTCGGAGTACGTAAAATAATATCCGTTTAACAATTCGCAAAGACCTTTATAACTATGCCCAACATCCACGATTACCGCGTGTGTCTCTTGTTCATGATAACTTCTCTGGAAGTGGTTTGTCAGGAACGATTTCCCAGATCCGCTGGGGCCTAAAATGAACTTGTTCCGATTCGTGATGATCCCTTTTTTCATCGGCTCATCGCTGATGTCCACATGCAGCGGCTTGCCTGTCAGACGATCTCCCAGACGAATTCCAAACGGACTTTGCGATGATCGGGAGCCAGTTTCCAGATTAAGGAAGCAGGTTGCCTGTTCCGCAAACGTGTCAAAGGTATCATTGATCGGAAAGTCCCCTGCATTACCTGGAATACCCGCCCAGAAGATTTGTGGAGCGCCAACCGTTTCCAGTTTTGCGGCAGCATCCATTTGTGTTAGGGCGGACGTGACCTGGTTTCGAAGATCCTTCAGGCCGTCCTTTCCGTCCGTCCAGGCAAGTACATTGAAATGTGCCTTGACGGGAAGTCGTTGCTGTATAATCGCTTCGTTCAGAAAATCGTTCACAGCATCCCTTGCAATTGCATTTTCACGGCTGTATGCTGAAAGCGATTGGAGACGTAGCTTTTTACTTTCCAATTGCTTCATTGTTTTTGCAGCGTCTTCGATGAAGATATATTGGCTATAGATATGGTTACAGGGCAAAAGCTGTCCCAAAGGACTGGCAAAACCAATCGAGAACTTAGTTCGATCGCTTGAATATTTTTCATAATTGATACGGCTGCTGCACTTGCCGGGAAGTGATTCAATATCTCCGAGGGTATATAGCTGGCAATATTTGTCACCGACCCTCAGCGATTCATCGAAACTGATATCGCCAACCAATAAGTCCGTATTTCGCTCGTTAAGGCACAGATACTTTTCCAGCAGTCCCACTTTCGTAGCCTGGCTCATAAGGTCCTCATTGCCCATTCGGGTTAAATGCACAAAACCGCTATCCTCTAAAATCCTCTTGAACTGTCCACAACTGTCCAAAAATTCTTGTAAGATTTTGCTGTCCAGCGTTTCCTCCGGTACAATGGTTCTACGCAGCAGATTTGAAAACAGGGACGTGGTAAATTTTCGTCCCTTTGGCAATTTAGTCAACATGATGTAGCAGCTGTGGTCGAGATACGGACGCTCATTAAAAAAGCGTTCGCTACTTCTGCTCAGAAAACTGGCATCTTCCTTACTAAAATCCGCCTCATACTTTGCCTCTACAAACCAATCCTGTTTACAGAGAATACTATGTTTGGGCAATACCTTGATCGCCTTCACCAATGCTTGGTGGACCGATTCGTATTCGGTATCCGAAAGCGAAAACACTTCCGGTAGATCCGCTCGATACACTATTGTCATATCGCCCTTTTTGCTCAGGATGCAGTCATGTTCCACATCCATAATCGGATACAATTCATCAATCACTTTTTCCATCTCACTTATCCTTTTTGGGCAGTGCCCGTATTTTCCTAATCCAATTCGTTACATCTTAATTTGCCTAGTCATCCTTCAAAGCTTTTTTGTTGATAAATATTGATCTGCTGTTAATCTTGATCACTTTGGGAACCTGCTTGCGTGCAAGTGCTTTCATCAGGCCGTGCTCCCCATATTTGTTGCTCATCGCATAGACTTTAGATAGAAGAACACCTGCAAGGATTGCCACTGTCATAAGGCACACCAGGGAAGGAATCCCAATGATATAGAGGATGGCAAAAAGAATAAGCAATCCTAATGCTCCAGTGCCCATATACCATATATACTGTGCCTTTAATCCCTTGAACTCAATGCTTTTATTGATGCCCTTATTTATTTCATATAAACTTGTTTGCATAGCTTGAATATTTATCTTCTCATTCCACGTTTTCTATTTACCTTTTGATCAACTTTCTGGTTGACAGTTTGCGTCAACTTCATCGTCTTGGCAACATGATGATTTTTTAATGGACCAAGCTCCATAACTTTCTCTGCCAAACTTTTATCGTATGTTTGTGCGTAGCCAAGCGGATCTACAAATTCTGGTGATGGTATTTCAACAATCATAAGGTCTTCAGCTAAGTCTCTGACTACTTCTTTTGTTTGACAATGCAGCAGAAAAACTTCGATGTCATCTTTAGTTCCTCTGATACTACCGTCCAGTTGAATTACTGGAAATTGATCATTATTAATCGGGATCAACTGATCAGAACTATAATTGATCCCATACAATTCTCCACTAATGTCAATTGTCACTTCTGCTCCTTTTAGTCTTTCGGCGAGAGCAGGTTGAAATAGCTTGGCTTCTTGATCATTCAAACCATGGACTTTAATACCTTGTAGATTATAGGCTTTGATGAACTCAGCTGGAAAAATGTTAATTAATTGAGGAATGGTTACGATCGGCCTCGCACCGTTTTGATCTCTAAAAAATGGATCTTTGGCACTGAAATTAAAGCTGTAGCTTCGTCCATCAAAATGAGCATCGGCTAGATCAATTATTACATCAGTATTCTCCTGCCAGATCAATTTATTATTCCGGATGTCAACAAAAAAAGATCCACCTGTCGTTTCCACTTGCAAACTACTGTCAATGAGCGGTTTTTCGACATTTTGACCGTCAATATCAATTAGACTCATGGTCTTAGCTACACGGTAGTTCTCCAAAGGGCCAATGTTGGTCACAATATTCCTGTAATCAATTTGATAAGTTTGAGCACAACCAACCGGGTCAATACTTAAAGGCTCCTTCATTTCGACAATTATTAAATTGTCATGTAAATCGTTAGCAACTCTTTTAGTCACTGTGTTCATCAAAAATATCGATTTTCGTTGGCCGAGCTTTCCTCCAATTTCCTCCATACTGATAGCAGGTATCTGGCTTCCCCGTAACGGTTCTAAAACATCTGCCCGATAGTTGACTCTATACAATTCACCAGCAATGTCTACTAGAGCAATTTCTCCGTTTAGTCTGTCAGCGAGCGCAGGTTGAAGCAATTTTGCTTCCCTATCGTTCATGCCTTTGATATCTATTCCTTCCAAGTGATAATGCTTGATAAACTCATTCCTGTCAATGTCAAGTAACTGTGGAACAGTGATCATGATCTTGTCAAGATCCTCAATTGCAAAACGGGGATTATACTTATCAAAAGCAAAATAATACTGTCTTCCATCAAAAACGGTTTGATCTAAGGGTACTTCAATTGTTGGGTCTTCTTTCCATACCAGTTTATTTTCTGCCATGTCAACGAAGAATTTCCCAGCAATTGTCTCTATCTCAATTTTCTTACTTTCCATTTTACCTCCTAAATTTTGTTCTCGTATTTCTTCGAATCTGAGCGTACATTTTTTCCTCGCCCCGGTCAGGCTGCAACTTCACGACCTTTCCCTCCTTAAGGATATCACTTGTGGTTGTTGGCAAGCAAACACCGTCAGCGATCGTTACCTCTTCAATAGGAGTATCTTCATTGCTTGGTCCCGATTGTATCTTTTCTCTGATTTCTTTTTCAAGTTCTTTAAGTGCTTTCTTAAATTCCTGCAGATCTTTTTCCCTCGTGAATTCCAAACTATTCAGTGCATTTAGATCTGCTATTTCTTTTTTTAGCGTTACCCCATCATTTTCGTATTTTTCTAATACCTGGTCAACCCGCGCTATAGCATTCAGGAAGTATCTTGCTGCCAATTTTGGATTTAGGATATTTGGTTCACCATTATTGTAATAATACTTTATGCCATTTGGATTGCGTTGTGCAAAGAGCATATTCTTGTCGTCATAAGCTCTGCGTTCAATATGCAGGTCATAACCATATAGAGACCCGATTCGCTGCGAGTCATTCAGATCTTTGGGCAGCCAACTATTATATACGTCAATGATATGATTGCCTAGAGCCTCACTATCATTACTCTTGATGCCTATCAGCCTTATCGGGTTTTCCTTGATGCCGTCTTTACTAAGCTTAAGCACGCTCTGATAATGATCACGGTCAATTTTCAGACGCACAATCATCTTAGCAGAACTAGCTAACTTTAATGTCTTATTCTCAATCTGCGATCTATTTCTGCTATGTTCATTGTAATGGATTTTTTTCAGCGACTCCAGGGCGGCGATCTTCTTTTCCAGCTTTGCCTTCTCCATTAGTGAGGTATCACCACTGAGTATGGCCAAATATTCGGCGAAGTTCATTCCAGATTTTTCATCCATTGCACCTTCGTCGATCGTCCTGACCTGTAACTGATTGCTCTTCATTTGGCTGATGAAAAATTGCTTATTTCTTAACAGATTAAACTTGTACGCGTCCAATGAACGTTCCGTAGCATAAACAAACACCTCGACCTTATTGTCCCGAAATTGTTTAGCGACCCAATTTCCCTGACGTGCTCCGCGACCATTGCGCTGTTCAAACTCCGAGGGTTTCCAGGGCGTATCAAGGTGATGGATCGCTACGATCCTTTGCTGTGAATTATTACCCGTTCCTAACTTTTCCGTACTGCCCAGCAGAACACGGATCTCGCCATTATTGACTTTAGTGAAAAGCTCATTTTTTTGACTACGTTTATAATTGTGCACAAATGCGATAGATTCCTTCGGAATGCCATATTCGTTAACGAGTTTCGACAACAGTGCCTGGTAAATATTGAAACCATCTGTTCCGGGCGTTCCCATGTCACAGAAAACCAATTGTGTGCCTTTGTACTCCTTGGTATCACTGTGGATCTGAGCAATTTTCTTTGCACAGACGCTGATCTTGTTGTTGGGATGATCAAAGTATCTGCTTTGGCTGATCAGGCGCATGTCCACTGCCAGCTTTTTCGCATAATTGGTAGCAATGAGCATACGCGCTTTATCTTCCTTCGAAGATAGTTTTGCCCGGCCCAAGTATTCGGCATTACCGGACTTAGCAAATTTCATCAAACGGTCTATAAACTCAACCTGCTCATCTGTTGGCTTGATGTTGACTAAAGTTTCCTCGATCACAGGCTTGTCCAACCTGATATGGTCTGCCGTTTTATAGTCGGCAATCTCATTGTAGAACATAGCAAGTTCAGGGACTTTGATGAAGAATCTGAACCGCTCTTTTACCACAATTTCATTCGCGACGTTAAATTCGAAATCACTGGTCTTTTTTGCATAGACGGCTGCCCAACCGTCAAAGTTTTCAATGCCCTGTGCTTCCAGTTCGCGGGGGCGCAAATAATAAAAGATCAAGTAAAGCTCTGTCAAGCTGTTCGAAATCGGTGTTCCCGAAAGAAAAGTCGCACATAAGTCCTGGTCAAACTTTTGCTGCAGCGTCCTTACGGCAAACAGCATATTCATCGCCCTTTGGCTTCCTTCGGAATTTCCAAGGCCAGCAACATTTCGGTGTCTGGTGGTGAAGGCTAAATTTTTGAACTTATGGCTTTCATCGACAAACAGATGGTCGATCCCTATATTCTGGAAAGTGATCCCGCTATCCTTGCGGTTGGCCATACGATCCTGCACTGTTTTAAGTTTGACAGCCAAGTTGTTTTTCTTCACCTCCAAACCTGTACGCATCTCCTTGGAAATCTCTTCGCCAAGATCTTCCAGTGTGTCTAAATCCTTTTCTACATTGTACAGCAAATCTCTAAATATTTGCTGCTGAATTTCTTCCGCCTGCTCAATCTTTTCGAACTGCTCATGGGTCAAAATCACACAGTCCCAATTATTGTTTTTGATCTCATGGAGCAACCTAACCCTGTTCCTAGGAGAGAAGTCATTTTCGTCGGGAGCGATGATATTGGCAGTTGGGTAAGCTGTCCGGTACGCTTCAGCGATCTGTCCGACATTCGACTGCAACCCCAGGATAACCGGTTTGTTGCAAATTCCCAAGCGCTTCATTTCGTAGGAAGCAACAATCATTGTCAGAGTCTTTCCAAGTCCCACTTCATGATCGATCAATGCCCCCCGATCCTGGATAATGCGCCAAACCGCATTTTTCTGTGAGGAATAAAGGTCATTGATCCCAAGTGCCTGGAGATCTAATCCGGGAAAAGTTAAGTGGCTACCATCATTCTCGCGAAGTTTGTAGCAATTGAATTTCCCGTTATAGATCGTTTCGAGTTCCACTTTCTTTTCAGGGGGCAGCTCATTTAACCATACGACAAATCGCTCCCTGATGTTTTCAATCTTCTGGTAAGCCAGTTGTATGGCATCGTTGTCAGGTCTACGGATTGTGCTGCCACCAATACCAGTTTCCTCTATCGTAAAATTCGGCGCGGTGTTTTCCAGGGCATGCTCCAAAAGGGTATATCCGTACATTTTTCTGCCAGACTTTGGAATTACGGCAAATTCGTTATCAACCTTGGTGTTTCTCTTTGCTTTAACTTTGAAGGTGTCAATAGAGGAGAAGAAGGCAATTTGGCATTCCGTTTCAAATAGCTGACTAGCAAACTCTTTGTAGAAAGTTACCGGAATCCATCTTTCGCCAAGATTAAAGTCCAGCAGCTCAAAAGGTATCTTTTCCGGTTGTGACCTTTCGAGAGCTTCTAGGCTGCGTTTGTACTGCACATTGGCTGCATCATCTTTTATAGCTGCGATTGTATCATGCAATTTTCGGACAACATTGCCACTTAGGAACTGATCTGCTGTTTCCCAATTATTTGTTTTCGGATTGAGGTAGATTAGATCGCCTAGTTTAACAATCGCCGTTTCGCTATCTACATCAAGTGCAGCAGCGATAATTTGCAGTTCTACTTTCCCGACCTTGTTAAGGCAATGTGCCAGCGCCAGGGCAGGCTGATCTGTCACAAACGTTTCCTCCTTCTTAACGGTAGAGGTGGTTAGGATATCCGCTTTTACAAATTGGTCTCCTGCTCGTCGTTCCAAAGAGGCTAAGACGATTAGGCCACAGCCTCGATCTTCCAGAATACGCCGACGGTTCTCCCTTGAATTTAGCGAGCCGAACTTGGAAACAAATTCTTCGTAATGGCTATCAAGCTCCATCCGTAAAATATCCGGAACAGGCTCAGCCGAAGCTTCCATTTGTGATAAGTGCATGTACTTATCCCTAAGCTGGCAGTATGATTTGTAGAACTGTAGGTTGGTTTGTATTGGTAATTGCTTAAACTCGGCCTTGCCAGCAACTTGGTCTAACTTTACAAGTTGGCCAATCTTATCGTTCTCGACCACTAGGGTACCCTCACGATAGTAGGATTTGACAATATCAACTCCAATTACAGCATTATGATGAAGGACGAAAGCATCGGTTAACAGTTGATCACCTTTATAGATGTATTGATGATTGAATTGTAACAAACGATCTGAAACTTGCTCGATGTGTTTTCTGATCTCTGTGCCTTGGTACCACTTATTACTGGTCGTAACTTCCTGCACATTGCTAAAAATCTTGTATCGGTACTGTTCGCTTTTTGTTGGTTTTGCCACGATCATTACAATCACTTCGTGAGCTGGTCGGTCAGTCGTACTGATGGTGCAGACAATCCTTGCACTATCTTTACGGATTTCTATTTTGTCCTGCTCCGTGAGGTATGCTTTTGCCTTGTCCAATATTTCAACTGGTGCAATATCGAAAAGACCCAATTGCACTGCAAACTGCTCCTTCACGGCCTCTTCCGGCATAGGTGCGTAGGTCAGTACTTTCGTTACAGTTGCTATTTCTCTAATTTCTTGGGTATGATGTTTTGGATATCTCGCCTTGACAAAATATAGATCTAGTCCCTCAGTTAGGATGCCGCGAAGTCTCTTTCCGACTTCTTCCAGTTTCGTTTCCTGCCAAATACGCTGATGTGGTTGTCCATACTGGTTTCTGTCTTCTGAGATTTTATCGCCGACAAGTAGCTCTGGTCGCTTATGTAGGTATTCGTTAACATGATACTCACCGAACTCATTTGTCCTGACAACGGTTTCTAAAAGTTCCTTCTCTGCAGCTGAAAGTACGGTTTTGTCATCGCGACGTTGTACGATCAATAGATGACTGGGCGCTTCGGTTCCGCCGGTATCCTTCATTAGATTGTCCGGCATCGCAGCTACTGCTAAGAAATCTGCCGACTTGAAAACATATTCCCTGGCATCCCGATTAGAGGGACTGTTCAAAAACCCATCGGTGGTCAGATAGCATAGAATACCCCCTTCGCTAAGTTTTTCAAGCCCTTTGGCGAAAAAGTAATTATGTATCTTACTGGTAATGCCCGACGGAGCGAATGTATTATCGTAGACTTTAAAGTTTCCAAAGGGGATATTGCTGACCACCAGGTCAAATTGTCCATCTTCTGTTTTTGGGGTTTCTTCAAGTCCCCGGATCTGTGTGGTAACTTTGTCGCCATGTGCCGAATTGACTGCCGTCAGGATCAGTCCAGTGAGTTGGTCTTTCTCCACGGCTGAAACATGTTTGATGTCTGGAAAAGCCTTGAACGCTTCTTCTACGAATATTCCGACCCCAGCTGATGGTTCGTAAATCCTTTGCGGTTTGATCCCGATAGTCTCTAACACTGAATAAAAGGTATTCGGGATCACTTCCGGAGTATAGAATGAAGTCAGGACACTATTTCGTAGTGAGCTGATCACCTGCTTGTACTGTTGATCACCAAAGTGTTTTCGTAGTGTTTGGTGGAGATCCATGATCTCTTCATACATGGCGCGGTCGGCTTTGGAAATGCCTTGCTTTTCCCATTGCTCCAATGGAGCTTCGGGATGCAAGATCGCTTTAATACCACCAAACCCCGAATACGCCCTTAACTTGGACAGTTCCAGAATGCTAAGCGTATTCCTTTCAACACTCCATTTCAGGGCAATCTTAATAGCCAAAATATTGGCCCGAAGCTTATGTAAACTATTGTAAGCCATCTTTCTACACTTATCATCAACACCATATTTATTTTAACCGAGGTAGTATTCTATTTCACCCATAATGGCATACCGCAGCGCCTTATTTCTGATTTGGTCCTGCTGATCTATACCAAATTTTTCGAAGTGCGATCTGCAACAATCCATCATGTTGAGCAGCTCATAATTCAGCATGTAACTTTGCTGTAGCGCTTCAAAGGCAATCGGAAATTCCTCTTCCAGGATTGACCTGATGAAAAGAAATTTTGATGGTTTTAGTTCAGCGGTCATTTGCTCGAAGCATATTTCTTGAACCGTGATCAACGCTAGTCCTCGATCCAATAGCTGTTCCGCTTCAGGTAGAACTTCAGCTACCTTTTGATCAAGGTATTCAGTAACCTTATAGTTTTCCTGGAGATCATACATCAGATCTGGGTTATGTTGTGCGATGTACTGCCACAACTGCTCCTTTAATGCCGTTTCCATGACTTTTGCTCTTTAAGTTTATACTCCAAAAAAGGCCCTGATCACCGTAGCGACTACTACCAGAAATACACACGCCCCGAACCACGCTGCCACTACCTTACCAGTATCCTGGTCTCCATTACTCCATTTCTGATATACCTTGATGGCTCCGATCAGCGCAACGATGGCTCCGATGGCGTACATCAAATTGGTTCCTGCACCGAAGTAGCTTCGTACTTCTTGATTTGCCTGGTTGATACCGGCAAGACCGTCCTGCCCGTAGACGAATATGCACAACATCGACTGTAGTGCGATCGCCGCAAGCATTAACTTAATTTTATCCCCACTGTTCCCACTGCTCATTTTCATCTCTCTTAAGTTTTAGGATTAAAAAAATGCGGAGTGCCCGCCGACACGTTAGCCCTACCCACTGCACAAATCTTTCTTCCTGGCCCGGTCGGGGTACGACACTCCGCTATGAACTTTACGCCTGGTTGATCCACCATTCATCTACATCCCCCACATCCAGGGTAAAAGTTCCATATTTTTCACACTCTGATACGATCAATTCGTTGATCGAGGAGCGGTAAAGTGAATGTTGCATATTTGGTCGAACGTTAAAGACATGCTGAATTCGAGCTTTTAGTTCCTCGAAGCTGACTACCCGCGTAGAGCAGTCCCTAATTTCACTGGTCAGTTGTAATACCAATTGCTCGATCTCTTCCAATTCATTGGTCTCTTGGCCATTTGATGACCCTCCTGCATCTGGCTCCACTTCCTCTACATCACTATAGAATGTTTCCCGTGCCAATTCACTTTTTCTTGTGGTCATTAGCTTTCTAAGCTCGGCAGGATAGTACCTGATCGCAACGTAGATGTAGTAGATCGTTAACAGCAACAACAGTGCGCCTATATATTGCATCCATGTTATATTACTCAGCATAATTTTGTCCTTTAGATTTGACCTGAGTGATCTCCCGTCTATAAACCATTGGAGATCAAATTTCTAAAGCAAAGTACGGGAGCAGCGAAAGGCTAAAAAAGGACGATTTTCGTCGTCTCTTTCGTCTCTCGCTGAAAATCAATGAGTTATAATGTTGTTTTTTTTCGATTGGAATTCATAACCGCATCAAGTTAGGCCCCGGTCTCGGAGCGCAGCAAGAAATTCCGCCATAATCGCTTGCACTTTTATTGCGTTGCTTCTTGCGCTTGCTCGCCCGGACCCTGCCCAGGCTGCAATTATTAATTCTTAATCTTTTTTATTATGAAAACGTTGATTGAAAATGGAAACTGGCAGGTAGCAGAGTTAGAACTGATCTACAAGACCAAAGTAAAACCTTCAGAAAGAATTCGGGTGAGCAGTTCATTCCAGGCATACAAAGTGTTTGAAGCGAATTGGGATTTCAACAAAATTGACCATATCGAACAGTCCAAAATGATAGTGCTGAATAATGCCCATAGAATACTTGGACTATTCGAACTGACCAGCGGAGGCATTGATAAGAATATCATGGATCCTCGAATGATCTTGGTCAATGCGTTGATGTTGCAGGGAACAGCGATCATTGTTGCTCACAATCATCCCTCGGGAAACCTTATGCCAAGTGACGCAGACATCAAGGCAACTACACGATTAAAATCTGCATGTTCCCTTTTAGATATCAAGCTTTTGGACCATATCATTATCACCAGTGAACACTATACTTCGCTAGCTGATGACGAGCTGCTGATATAGCAGCCCATTTCACTCAATAGCCATCTATTAATTTATCCATTTTCTTTAGAATGGATCTCGCTATCTCCTTATCTACAGTTTCTGCTCCATAAGATCTTGTACGCACTGCTTGGGGAGATAATCTATCCTTGGCTTTTGTCCTGACCTTCGAGACGATTTCCTTAAAAGCAGAGGTCATCGACTTTGAAACAATAACCCCTGCATCAATTGCAGCACGAAGCAAAAGCCCCAATATATCCGCAGACACACCAAGTTCTACTAGTAACTGCTCATTTTGTTCAATGATCTGATCAATTTCTCGTTGCTTGAACAGCTCCAGCTCACTATCCAGGTACTCAGCTTCATACTGGAACCACCGAGTAATCAATTCTGTTAGCGGAGGATAATTCTCGTAGAGAATGGTCTCGGGCTTAATGTGGAGCTGAGAGAACACTTTTTTATAGAAGTTCATCTGCTCGATCTTGGCTTTGGGATTAGGTTGGTCCTCGATACGTTTGGCCAACCAGTTCTCCAGATGTTTGGTGTAGGTCTTGCTGTTGTAGTTCATGTAGATCAACAGTTCATCAACTGGCGGATAGACATTGATGTCATGGTCATTCCAATCAATTCGCTCCAATTTGCTCACCAACTCTAACCTGTAAACAATTCTACGATAAAAATCTGTTCTGTATATCAGTTGTTCGTCATCAAGAAATGCAGTGAGTTTTTGGGTCAACATTGTGATAATTGGCTTGGAGTGCGGATAATTTGCCGTGTATACATTGACCTGCTCAAGTTTTGCGAGCAATTCCTCTCGGATGCGGGCCATAAGCGCCACAAAAATATCGTCCTTCATTCCCTGTAGCGTCTTAGTATTGGGGAACACCGCAGCTGCGACCAGCAGTTCCTTTAGCTCAGCAGAATAGCTATTCATAAAATCGTAGTGATCCTCAGTGAAATTTGTCATAATTACAATTTAAATGTTAAACCTGTAACTAGTGGGCAATGTAGATGATGGAAAAGTTGGCTGCTGGTTGCCTTTTTTAACAACCGTTGATTGAAAGGTACTTTCTCCCAGCTCACCTGTATCAATTCCGTATCCTGAGTAACAGCATAAGTCCGCAAATCAGGGTAATTCATCGCAAAATCTCGGCTCCACCTTGATATATCAATAGAAGGATCGATTTGTTACCCCGGAAATTAATCTATTTAAAGAAGAAGGATACGCAGAAAAGGGTCAATTGCAAAGAACTGAAAATTTAACATTTGAAAATTCGTAAAAAGTGGTGGAAAATGGAAGTTGATACAGAACAATAGCTAGTTTGAAGACAAATATCAAACCTCAAAATCAAATAGTTCCTGCATGGAAATATTGAGTGCTTTTGAAATTTTATAAAGATTAGAAAGACCAGTACTGATCTCACCTTTTTCGATCAATCTCAAATGTTTTTCATTGGTCTCGATCTCAAACGCCAACTGTACCCGAGAAATGTTATTTTGCTTTCTCAGGTTGTACAAATGTGCACCAAATGATTTCAGGTATGCTAATTCTTCGTCCGACATCTTTTCAAATGTCATTAATGCCCGTGGATGTTTTCGGTATTATTTTACCGAACTTTATATATATTTAACACCATCAAACTGAAACTGGATCAAAAATTATGATCCTTAGCATGTTACCAATGTAAGAGCTGTTACTGCTCTGCATCCCTTCCGGTGTAATCCGAAGGAGTACCATTATTCCTTGACATTCATGTCATGCTATTTTCTCAAAAATATAGGTGCCAAGCAAGGAACCTTTCAAGTATTTTATTTCTATTAAATCATTTAACACTATTCAAATGAAATTAGGTAATCTCCCGCATTTAATGTTGGATCTGGTCATTGCTGATTTGCTACATACCAAACTCTTGTATCGACAAACCGAATTGGGTGCAGATACGTCAGGATATGAATTCGACCATTGCACAATCGTCCTGTTACATGCCGGATTTCCAGCCGAGGAACATTCCAAGGAACTTAAGCAGTGGTACGCCGATCAAAAAGATAAAATCCAAGCAATCAACATTTCCCAATATTCACTTATATGCCAACTCGCAAAAGAAATTGTAAACAAGCTCGTCATCTGGGACCAGCACAAAGTCAATCTAGCTCCGGATGATAATTAAATTAATTAATGCAATAGACTGTGGTTTTCCAATAAAGCAAAGATTGGTTCTGCGGGTGCTGCAGGACGGGAACTTAGCAGGTTATGTGATCCGGATCGCTGGTTCTGGCAGGGAAATCTATCAGTTTCCATATCTTAAAGTCGCACGAACGGATTACATCATTATCTACTTCAAGCGTGGGGATAATTGCACGGAACAGTTTTATGATGCAACCTGTCATTTCTTCTATGCCGATCGTTGGGGAACATTGCCAGAAAATCTGAAACAATATGAGATCATAACTGTGCAATAACAGGAATATAATACGCGAATATGTTAAATTAATTCACTTATGTGTAACCGAAAGCTTTTTGTTATAGTTTTGTCTCAGTTGTCATACTATGGACTTGCTGCAATGCAAGCCATAAGTAAAAGAAAGAGGTGCTTAGAGTACCTCTTTCTCTATTCTTCGGCCTCTACATTGATTTTGTTATTGATGATGTTGGATAGATAGGAATGATAGGCATTGGCCGCATTTTGCCATTCCAGTTTAGTTTTTGCAAAATCATCCAACAGTTTCTTATCAAAGAAACCATTGCCTTCTTCCGAAAGCTTTTTATTGGCTTTTAGATGCGCATCGGATGTTTTCGCGAATTCATCATATAATTTTAACAGTCGCTCTTTTATGGTCATTTGCTCATTTCTATTTGAACTAAGATATTAATAATTTCGATTTTTAAAATCAATACTGTAAATTTGGATATAAGTGCCTGACACCGATGAAACTAACCAACTACACCGACGAACAATCGATACTTCTTCAATTAAAAGAAGGTAGTCAGCTTGCTTTCGAAAACCTTTACCACAGGTACTCCAAAAGGCTTTATTGGAAACTTCAAAAACTTGTTCATGATGAGGATCAAGCCGATGAAATCTTGCAGGATCTGTTTCTCAAAGTTTGGGAAAGGAGGGATCAGATAAATATTGAACAGCCTTTTGAAGCATATCTTCACCGTATCGCACAACGTATGGCAGTAGATTATTTTCGAAAACTGGAAAGACAGTCCAAGTTATACGAAAGTTATCGAACAGTGACTACCGAACTAACAGAAAATGTCGAGGAACTATTTGCTGCAAAAGAAACCCAAAACTTATTGAATGATGCGATTAGCCAACTGCCAGAGCAAAGACGGAGAGCTTTCAAGCTATGTAAGATCGAAGGCAAAAGCCACCAAGAAGCAGCGGAAATTATGAATATTAGCCCGAATACGGTACACAACCACCTAGTTAAATCAGTGAGTTTTCTTAAGGAAAGATTAGCCAATTCGGGCAAGGAACTTACGCCGTTTGCAATAATTTTACTTATCGAATTTCTATAATATCAAGATAAACAACCATGAGTAAGCTAAGCTGGATTTACTATTCTCTTTTCCTTACTGCACCAATCCCTTCTCACGTAATTCAAAAACCGAGAACATGGGCATAACAGAATTTTTTCCTTGCAAAGCTTTCAGTTCATCTTTCAAAAGTGTATTGATACGGGCGATATGCTGACTTAAGGTTTCCAATATATCTGTCGGAGCATAAATTCCCAAGGTTTCAGCTTTCCGGTCCATTACCAGATTTGCACGATCCAGTACAAAACGAGCATCTACCTCCGATAGCAAGACCGGAACCTCCGCTCTATTTATTAATACGCTAACCTGTTTAATGGCCTGTAATATTTCCTGAAAGATGATGCGGAGATCCGCATATTCAGCACTCCCGGCATATACTCCACCTTTCAGGGTCAATTCAAATTGTTCATTGTACATTTTATTTTGGTTTTGGTAATTATTAAATTGTATCATTTGCTCAATATGCATCCACAAGCTATACCCGATTAATCATTTCGTTTATTAGTAAGTAATGCTAAGCTTTCCTCCAGATAGCTTAAGAGTTCATGTTCATCCATTCCAAGATAAGGGGCAAGTTTTCCAAAAGATAGGTAAAACTGACGTACAACATCATAACTTTTACTAAACGCTCTAAGATAATCTGGCAATTTGCTCTGGAGCCAGTTTTCCAACCATTCGCGGGTAATCATTCCTTCCGTCAACAATTTCCGGGCAAACTGCTTCTGTGGAAGCTCCGGGTTCAAAAAACTATCCAATTCGATATAGATGAATACTTCCTTTAGTGCATCATGCGTTGCTGTTTCAAATTGATCCCACATTAACTCTATAAAACTACTGATCGCACGCTGTTTCACTTCGTTATTGAATTTACCTGCTTCCTTCAACTGCTCGACCATTTTACTTTCAAAGCTAACCTTAACTAGATTACTTATGCTAGGGTATCTTTTGATATACAATCCAGCAATTTCTTCAAGTGCGTAGAGCGTAAAAAAGGATGGAAGTTTCTCTCCAAAATAGAGTTCCTCTGTACCATTTATTTCTGGTCCAAATGGATCGATAATCGTAAAGAATTTCAGATAATTGTTTACCAAGTGTGACAATTTTACCCCTTTCTGTGAGAACCAGACCCGATCAATATTGGTAAGTACATAAACAAATACCCCTTTCCTTATTGCAGTTGATAGTTTGTAATATGCTGCTCTAAGTTCCTCGATCGGTACATCATCCTTTCTATTCAAGTAGCTAGTTATAAATTCTCGCTCTTCGAACCGGGCTTTTTCCACAAGCTCCTCCGGTGGTTGATAGCCTTTAACAAAATCTTCATAGGGATAGTGCACCATCGTATCATAGGAAAAAAGCTTAAGGCAATGCTCAATGTATTTTGACAAGGGTGGACTACCAACCTGAAAAATTAGGTCGATGTCATCTCCATGGATCACGATCACATTTTGTCTTCGTCCACGGTTCAATGCAGAAATAAAGTTTTCACTCAGTTTGGTCCTGGAAATGAAGATCCCTAAAGTTCCCTGGAATTTATTCTCAATTTTTCCTATGAAACTAAAAAGTTCAGAAGCCGCAAGATTACTTTTCACCCACTTCACTTCGACTAACAAAACTCGGTTCCAAATTTCTACGGCTCCGTCCACCTGTTCACTCCGGTTGTCATTGGAGTGGTATCCTCTTTTGAGTAAAGTAGTTTCGTCTTCAAAGATATCATTGATAAGTTCCTCAAATTGGAGACCCCGCTGCCTTTTTATTGCAAGATCCTTTACTTCATCTATCTGCTTGAGCAGCTCAAACTTTTCTATAAACCGAACGTCCATTCAGCGAATAATTAATAAATGACATGAAATTACTACAAAATGAAATATTGTAGTTCTGTCAGTAGTCACTTTTCTTTTGATAAGCGTAATACTAATAAATGGTTAGGCGCCTAAACCACAAATCACATTAATAACCATTTAAATCAATGAAAGAAAATTTAACACCTGATGGCGTTGCGGCAAAGATCGCGGCAATTTATGCTATGACCACCCACAACCGCCTAGCGGAAGCAGCCGCTGTCGAAAACAGTTTTAAAACCTGGATCTCTGATAATTTCAATTTGGATGCAAATCAGACTACGTACTTGTCTGGAATTGGATCTGCGGCGGCAAGCAACTTTGGCTATAACTGCGGTATCGCATTTAGAAACATGCTGCAAATTGCTTTAATAATTCCGACACCACGAACGCCGCCAACAAAATGGCTAAAGATGACCAATAACATCTTAATTGCCACTGACGACAATGGAGCCTACGAAGCAACAGGTTCGCTCACCTTTGCGTACGAATATCGTTAAGTTAATTCTATGTATATCCGGCATCTTAGATTGTCGGATATACATTAATCATAACCTTAGACATATTTTAGTTAAGGTTTTGTCGACGTATTTTTATTTGTTCCAGTGCCCTAACATGAATAAATTGGGCATTATCATAATCGTCCATGCTTTCCGCACTGTCTTCTAAGCTCGAATAAAATGTGGAAATTGCTTTAAGGTCCTCTTTCACGGATCCTGCCTCACAGTTCTCTATGAAATCAACGGCGTCCACTACTAGCCTGAAAATAGGAAGTGGTCCCAAAACGTTGTCGCTTATAAAAAGTACGTAGACATGTACAATGTCATTTTCAAGATAGCTGGCAAATATCCCCACCTCTTCGTACACATCCGATTTATCCTCAACTACAACGCCATAGAAATTTATAAGTACATTTAGCTTGAGGAGTTTACTGGTATAAGCTATTCTTCTTTCATCATTGTATAAGTCCTTTATGGATACAATGTGAATATTCTTTGAGGCGAATAATTTTTCCATAATACGAATTTACAATTTTATCAAACGCTGAATTTGCTGCTGCCAAAAAAAAGATCATTCACAGGCATTAAAGGTTCAAAGTACTAATGCTGCAATTTATTTTCGTTATCAATAGTCACTTTCTTCTCGACAAGCGTAATACAATTAAAGAGCAAACCTAAGCTTGATATGAAACGGATCGAAACACTTTACAGCAAGTATCTTGATGGCACTATAACTGACGCCGAAAAGAAAGAACTTTTTGACCGGATCAGAAATGCTGACGATCAAAGTTTGGAACAACTGTCCGAAAAATATTTGAGCCAAGAACCGCCGGAGGATCTTTCCTTTCTGCAGGAAAAGACGGATCGGGTGTTTTCCAAGATCAAAGGTCAGCTGAACTTGGAGCCGGAACCTAAGAAACACCTCATTTGGCATTGGCTTCCCTATGTTGCCGCAATCATCATTACCACTGCAGTATTTATCTTCATTGTGAACCAAAGGATCACCAGTAGAGTTAGATCAGGGGATTTTGTCCAAATCAGCGAAGACATTCCGGCGGGAACCAATAGAGCAACCTTGACTTTAGGAAATGGAAGATCCATTTCACTTGACCAGGCAAATGCAGGGCAGATTGCAGCCGAACAGGGAGTAAGAATATTGAAGACCGACGAAGGACAACTAGCATACGAGGTATTGGCTAACACTCCCAACTCGGCAGCCTATAATACCATTTCAACACCTAACGGTGGACAGTTTACCGTTACCTTGCCAGATGGAACTACAGTTTACCTAAATGCTGCGTCTACATTGAAATACCCTACAAGTTTCGTTGGTGCCGAACGTCATGTAGAGCTTTCAGGTGAAGCTTATTTTGAAGTCGCAAAAAATAAGGGACGCACATTTACGGTAAGTACAGACAAACAGAAAATCCAAGTATTAGGTACACATTTCAATGTGAATAGCTACCAGGACAACGGACAGATCATTACCACCCTGGCAGAGGGATCAGTAAAAGTAATTACCAGCACTGGGTCCAAACTTTTGATACCGGGACAGCAAACCATAGTCAATGCAAATAGCATCAAATTGCAGGAAGCTGATCTCGAAACTGCCATGGCATGGAAAAACGGCAGGATAGAATACAAGGATGCGGACATTCAAACCATCATGGCGGACGTTGCCAGATGGTACAATATTGAAGTGCATTACGAAGGCAGTTTGCCAGAACGACGGTTTATGGCAAGTATTCGAAGGGACGCAAATTTGGCGTCATTGCTAAAGGTACTGAGACTTAGTGATATCAATTTTGAAATGAGGCAGACGGCACAAGGCAAGCTGCTGATTGTCAAACCCTAAATAAAAGCATATAAATACAAGTGAAACCAAACTAACCGATTATTTAACCAAACATGTGAGCCTATGCAGTAGAAGACAATTTTTAGAATTTAGATAGTTAATAAGATCCAACATAAAAAAGGCTGGAAGTGCTACAACACAACCAGCCAAACGTTGGGGTCTTATGCTCATCGACTTGAAACAACAATGATTAACTAACCACCAACAGAACAAACTTATGAATTTTTTAATAGGGTTTTTGCCTGCACTTTCAAATTGTGCAAAGGCAAGAGCAAACATTGCATTTCTGCCAGGAAATGGCAGATCGGCAAGCCCGCCACTAACTCAACTCATTATGCGGCTAAACCTAATCATTCTTTTGACTTTTCTATCGGCTTTGCAGGTATTGGCATTTAAGGCTAACGGGCAGACTATCACCTTAAAAATTAAGGATATGCCCATCGAAAAGGCGCTGGATGAAATCAAAAAGCAAAGTGGCTACAGTCTTTTTTATGAGAAAAAAGATTTGCCGAAGGATGCTAAAGTGACTATCGTACTACAAAAAGGAACGGCAGAGGAAGCCTTGGAGCAATGCATAAAGAACCAACCGTTGCAGTTTCAGATCGTGGACAAAATGATCATCATTAAAGCAAAGGAGAGAACGGTTCCAAAGCGAACGACCGAACCCAACAAGCAAAACAGGGTTAGCGGAAAAGTCACAAACGATAAAGGCGATCCGATACCAGGCGTTACGGTAACAGTGAAGGGAACAGAAAGGCGGACAGCCACAGACAACTCCGGAGACTTTTCGATTAACGCCAATACTAACGAAGTATTGGTTTTTTCGTTCTTGGGCTACACTTCTGTAGAGCGAACGGTAAACAGTGAACAGATCAATGTAATCCTTACCGAACATTCCGGAGAATTAGATCAGGTGCAGGTAATTGCCTACGGAACCACTACCAAAAGATTAAACACAGGATCGGTGGGTTCCGTATCTGCCAAAGACATAGCAAACCAACCGGTTTCAAACCCATTGGCTACATTGGTTGGTCGTGTTCCGGGTTTAGTCGTTACGCAACAGTCAGGTGTTCCAGGATCGTCTTTTTCAATACAGATCCGTGGACGTAATTCTATTGCCCAGGGATCACAACCTTTGATATTGATTGACGGAATTCCATTTGCAGCAGCAAATGAAAACGTTCAAATGCTTAATTCGGCGATCAACAATTTCAATCAGGGTTCCGGAGTAAGTCCATTCAACACGATAAACCCAGCAGATATTGAAAGTATTGAGATTTTAAAAGATGCCGATGCGACCGCCATTTACGGAAGTCGGGGTGCAAACGGAGTAGTGCTAGTAACAACAAAAAAGGGCAAAGCCGGAAAAACGCAGATCAGCGCCAACTTTAACCAAGGTATTACACAGGTGAGAAAACTCTTGGCCCTACTGAATACGGAACAGTATGTTGCCATGCGTAGGGAAGCATTTGCCAATGCTGGAACCACGCCGACCATAAGCAACGCACCCGATCTTCTTGTTTTTGACCAGAACCGTTACACCGATTACCAAAAAGAGTTTTTAGGTGGAACCGGACACACCACTAACGCTAACCTTTCACTTTCTGGCGGTAGCAACGCCACACAGTTTTTGTTAAGTGGTACATACTACCGCGAAACTTCTGTGTTTCCTGGCAAACTGCCAAATCAGCGCGGCAGCATGCTGGCTAATATCAGCCACACTTCCGATGATAAAAAATTTACAGTAAACTTCTCGGGGAACTACACTTTGGTAGAGAACCGTGCTCCATCATCCGATTTAACGTTTAACACCTTTCTCGCTCCAAATACTCCCGAATTTTTCGATGCCAATGGAAAACTGCAATGGACTTATAACGGAGTAACCTTCCAGAACCCTTATGCCTATTTGCGTGAGACCTATAACATCCGTACCAACAATTTGGCAGGGAGTTTAAATGCTTCCTACAAAATTTGGAAAGGACTTTCTGCGAAAATATTGGCTGGATACAACCAACAGTTTACCAACGAAAAGTCCTTGTCTCCGGCAGAAGCTAAAAGCCCGACTAGTACAAACCCAGGACACTCGGCAGATTTTGCAAAAAATCAGTTCAATACGTGGAATATAGAACCACAAATGGATTATGCTGCAAAGCTCTGGAAAGGTAAATTAAGCACACTCGTAGGAATGACCTTCCTGTCACGTAGTAATGATCGCTTATCGGTTTCTGGAACAGGCTACAGTAGTGAAGCTTTGCTGGAGAACTTTGATGCTGCTAGTACCATCGATGCTACTAGTGCAGCATCATTATACAGATACAATGCGGTTTTCGGTAGGATCAATTATAATTTGGAAGACAAATACTTGATCAATTTTACAGGAAGACGTGATGGCAGCAGCCGCTTTGGACCAGGTAGGCAGTTTGCCAACTTTGGTGCAGTGGGTGCAGCTTGGATCTTCTCATCCGAAAAATGGATGCAAAATATTCCAGTGCTGAGTTTTGGAAAATTACGTGGTAGTTATGGCATTACCGGAAATGATCAGATTGGTGATTACCAATTTGTGGAAAGTTGGTCGCCACCAACCGAAACATACGTTGGCGCACCTGGTTTAATCCCGAACAATCTTTACAATGAAGATTACGCATGGGAACGTAATGATAAACTTGAAGCAGCAATAGATCTCGGCTTTTTAAAGGACAAAATCTTATTATCTACCGGATATTTCCAAAATCGAAGTGGCAACCAATTGGTAAGTTATAGGGTTCCCGCAATAACTGGCTTTACTTCGGTACTAGCCAATTTTCCCGCAGTAGTCGAAAATAAAGGATGGGAATTTAGTTTATCAGGGTCAGTAGATAAGGGATTGTTTAAATGGAATAGTAATTTAAATCTTACTATACCTAAAAACACATTAAGATCCTTTCCAGGTATAGAAACTTCATCTTACAGGAACCAGTATGTAATTGGACATTCTCTAAATAGCATTTACAATTACACCTCTTTAGGTGTTGAACAACAAACTGGACTCATAAAATTCTTTGATGCCAACGCAGATAATTCAATAACCATCGCCGATCGACAAATAAACGGAACAACTGATCCAAAATTCTACGGTGGTTGGCAAAATACAATTTCGTATTGCAATTTCGAATTACAGTTTTTCTTTGATTTTAAGAAACAGACAGGTCGTAACCCATACTACTATTTGTACGGAATTACATTACCGGCGGGTACAATGCGAAATATTCCCTTACTCCTTAACGACCGATGGAAATCACCGGGAGATATTTCTGATCTGCCGAAAATAACTTCTGCAACTCCAGGGACTCAAGCAAATAATACATCAAACAGTAGTTTTTCGTACAGCGATCAATCTTATATCAGACTAAGAAATGTAACAGTTGGATATTCGCTGAACAGGAAAACATTATCCGTGATCGGTGCACAAACTGCTCGGATTTATGCACAAGCTCAAAACATTTTGACATTCAGCCGAATGAAAGGTTTTGATCCAGAAATGCAAAATCCTACCATTTTGCCTGCACTACAAGCATACACTGTTGGACTTCAAATTTCCTATTAATTATGAAAAGAAAACTAATAATCATATACGTTTTAACAGTAATTACAGCGGCAACAAGCTGTAAAGACTTCATTTCGGTCGGACCCCCTACCAACAAGTTGGCTAGTTCTACAGTCTTTTTAACAGAGGAAACGGCGACCGCTGCAATCAACGGTTTGTATATTACCCTGTCCGGAACAAACTTATATTTTGCTTCTGGTGGAACTACAGCATATCTTGGTTTGTACTCTGATGAACTAATCTACACGTCAACTAACGCAAATATTACAGAATTTTATAATGGGAATCTATCCCCAACAAACGGATTGGTCAATTTTAATTTTTGGGAGAAACCGTATCAGATCATCAACCAAGCAAATAGTTGTATAGCTTCTTTAAAGAAATCTTCTCTCGCTCCTGATTTTACAAATCAACTGCTCGGTGAAGCCTACTTTATCAGAGCTTTTTGCTATTGGCACCTAATCACATTATTCGGCGATGTACCACTGGTTATTTCGTCAACAGATTACGAAGCGGTAACACAAATGACGCGTACACCAATTACTGAGGTACAAGAGCAGATAATTTCCGATTTATCTACAGCAAAAGGTCTACTAAAGCCCAACTATCCAACAACAGGACGATATCGGGCAAACTATTATGCAGTACTGGCTTTTCAATCTCGTGTAAATACATTTTTAGGAAATTGGCCCGAAGTGTTAAGCACAAGTAATGAGGTACTTGCTCAAACTTCTATCTACAGCTTAGAAAATGATCTTAATCGTGCATTTCTAATTGGTAGTTCAGAGGCAATCTGGCAAACTGCTTCCGGAAATGCGACTACCAATACATTCGAAGCCTTAGCATTTATTCCTCTCACCACAGCTTCTATTAGACCCAACTATGCAATACAGACCGATTTATATAATTCCTTTTTATCAACGGACAAGAGGAAGACAAATTGGATCACAAGTAAAACCGTAACCGGAACTACGTATCGCTATCCGTACAAATACAAGGTACGTCCAATTACACCGAAAACAGAGTGCCAGATGATGATCAGATTAGCTGAAATTTTTCTGAATAGAGCGGAAGCAAAAGCCCATCTTAACGACCCAACTGCAATAGATGATTTGAATAAAACGAGGAACAGAGCAGGACTAATAAATTTATCTGGGCTTTCAGGCCAGACATTAATTGATGCGGTATTAGCTGAACGCAGGCTTGAACTTTTTGCTGAAATGGGACTGCGATGGTTTGATTTGAAGCGTATTAGAAAACTTGATCAACTTATAGCACCGATAAAATCTGAATGGAAATCTTCAAATGCTTTATTTCCGATACCATTTAATGAGCTGATGGCAGCTCCTAAGTTAATTCAAAACCCAGGATACAATTAATTATGATAAAAAATCTCATTAGAAGCATTCTACTAATATCGTTGATGCTCACATTTTTCAGTTCAAGCGCTCAAAAGATAAAGCCACTAACTGTTGGAGATCAAGTTCCGGATATTGTTTTACAAAAGATGCTGAATCACACTGACACTTCGGGCAAATTAAGTGATTTTTCCGGCAAAGCAATTATTATTGATCAATGGTTTATTGCTTGTGTACCATGTATTTCCGCTATGCCTAAATTAGACAGCTTACAAAAGGAATTTGGTGATGTATTGCAAATCCTTCCTGTAACTTTCGAAAAAAAAAGTGCTGTCAAAGAGTTTTGGAGAAGTAATATTATTGTAACCGGTATTCAAATGAAACAGGTTGTAGAAGATACTTTAGTTCGTGCATATTTTCCTGCAATTAGTTTTCCGCAACAAGTTTGGATAAATAAAGATAGGATTGTTGTTGCAATAACCGATGGAAAGAATACTACTAAATCAAATTTAATTAAGCTTATTAATGGAGAGAAAATATTACTAAGTGTTAAAAGTGATGAGATGGATATTGAGGTTAGAAATGCACTAAAGCCCAATATGATTACACGATATGAAGAAAACAAGAACAAATTACTCTTTTACTCCTATTTAAGTAAATACCGAAAGGAATTGGCAGGTTGGTCATTTTCCAAATTGGACACCGCTGCTAAAATCGTACGTGTTCTCAATAATAATAAAACTCTATTGAAGCTCTATGATTTTGCATATGCGAATAATTCGTGGGAGCCACGACATCTACCGACCAGAATGATAAGAAAAGATAGTTGTCCCTACCAGACGGGTACTGAAGAAATAGTCGATACAACATCACAATTCTGTTATGAACTGATGTATAGCGGATATACGACTAAAGGATTTAGTAAGTATATGATCTCCGATTTAGATAAATTTTTTAAGATAAAAAGCCACGAAGAGTTTAGAGATATAGAGTGCATAGTGATAAGTCCTAATGGCAAAGGGCTTAAATATCGAACTACCTATCAGCCCAACCGTAAAAGTTATTCTACTTTTAGTCTGAAAAAATTAAAGCGCGCACTAGTAAACGATGTGCCATTATTTTTAGTCCAAAGAAATTTAATTCAACTAGTTGATGATATTCCTGTTTTGATTGAGTGTCCAGGTAACGACGGCAAAATCAATTTTGATGTAAGATGGGATTTGTCAAATCTGGATTTAATGAACAAAGATTTAGTAAAGTTTGACTTAAAAATTGAAAGAGTTTTTCGAAAAAGAAAAGTAATAATACTTGAAGATATTTGAAAAAGGCAACCTTTGTAGGTTGCCTTTTCTTTTATTGTAACTCTTTGTCTCCTTCAAGGATAATTGGGTCACTTTCCGGTACGTTATTTTCAAAATCGTACTCATCGTAACCAACTACACAATCCATAATGCGGTCCTCTCCGCATTGTGACTGCTTATTTGTTTGAGTATCCTGCCCAAGGTAATCACCATTACTTAGTGAAAACCAATGTGGATCATTTGATGCTTTTGCTTCAACCTTCGTTGGAGCTGGTGACATTGCAAATGCTGCTGCAATGGCTGCTGTTGCGGCGAATACGCCCAGCGTACTTGTTAACTTTTTCATAGTGTATGATGTTTGAATTTGCCTACTCTACATCCCGGTTTTCGGCATCCCCGTTTTTCTTCATTTGTATATCAGGTTTGTATCCTGCTGTTTTCGTTTGTAAAGGATCAGACCTGTTATGTTGAGTAGTAGAAAAGCTGTATTGATAATTAGTTGTCCGTGCCAGGTCATTCCAGAAATAAGGCTTCCGCAATCGCACGTGGCTTTGCTCGGATCTATGTACAGCATGTAGTATACGTATCCGGTAAAGAAGGTCAGTAGCCCTGCGGACAACCAAAGTCCGTACTTTCGAAATGGCTTAATGATTAACGTGATTGCAATAGTAATTTCGAGCGCTGGTAGAAAATAGAAAATGAAATCTTTATAATCTGTAGCTAGTGGGTTCCAATCAAGCTGCCTGTAAAATGCATCGTGAAAAACGATCTTATTACGGGCATCAAATGCCCACAAAAAGATGATACAGAAAATAATGATTTCAAGAATAATGGTTCGTGTTTTCATGGCGTGTGCGTTTTGTTTTACCCTTGGGGCTTGGGTCAAATGTAAAACGGTTTTCAAATGCCAGTCAAGTGTTTTAGGGGCTTAGGACGTATACAGCCCTAAATTTTACCCTATCCCGCCATATATTTTTTTCTTTGATCTTTAAAATCTTGCATAAATTTCCTGGTAACGTATAATTTATCTAATTCGCTGCTTGAAATCAGTTCTATAAATTGTGGTTTAAAGAGAAGATCTAATGTTTTGGATCTAGTTCCTGTGTTCACTCCTTTGATCATTTCGAGGTTAACGATGGCGGACTGATTTACTTGACATAAGCTGGTATTGGCGTAGGTTTGAACGATATTACTTATACTATCTTTTTTGGAATACTCGTGTCCTGATATGATTTTGATCTTGACGTTCTTTTGATCTTTATAAATGTAAAGAATGTCGGTAGAGACATTCAGCACTACATCCACACCATTATGTTTAATTTCTAATATCTCGGCAACTTGCTTTGCCGCCGGAATTGTTACAAATAATGAAATTGGAACTTGATAAATAACATTAACAAAGGCAATAAATATCAATACCGTACCCATGTCGTGGAACACAAATAAAGGTATCCACGAAATCCTTCCTGACACAATAAAAAAGATGCTGATCAGCACCAGGTCTGCAAGTGCTGGAACTACAACACCATGTAGAATTTGCAGAAATATTCTTTTGATACGGTTTTTTCGCCAAGGATGCGTACGGTTTAATTTGTCGTTGTTGGTATGGATGATGTAGAGAATAAGATAAGATATACCTACACTGAGTATAAATGCGACGTAAAACAATGGGTTAACAATTGCTTTTGGGATCAGGTCCCAGTGACCATTGATATTGATGTGGAAAGCGGCCAGAAAGGATACGACAAGACGTATCCAGACGAGGGAATAGCGGTGTGTTTTCATCCGAGCGGCAATTATTGTTCTGTAGTAGGCCCGCGATTGAATTGCAAGAAAGAAAAAAAATCGTTTATGCCGACGGATCGTACCGTTAAATTTATATCAGCACACAAAATAAGATGTGTTAATATTCACCTTCTCTCATTTCACCGCCCTAAAATGTCAACAAATCCCTTTTCCATGCTTGTATTTTACGCAAAGGTAATTTCGCTCCCGCTCCATTGGGGTTTGCATAAAAACAAGATGGAAAAGAAAAATGAAATAGCAGTTTTGGAGATCCGGCAGGAGATCACTGCGATGGATATTAAGAAATTTACTATGTACTCAGATAGTTCGCACGGATGGTTACAAGTACCGGTGAGATTGTTGGAATTGCTGAAAATTGAACAAATGATAACGAAATATTCTTATCAATCTCGGGATCGGAAGTACTTATACTTAGAAGTGGATCTCGATGCTTGGACATTTGTAACGGCGTACTGCAATATAATGGATATTACTGCAGGACAATTTACAACGCAATGGAACTATGTTGATAGCGTCAACTGTTTTGTGCGAGGGTTGCAGCATTATCAATTTTCTGGAAAATAAATTGAACTGATGGAAGGAAGGCTGGTACAAGTACCAGCCTTTTTTATTCTCCAACAATCTTTAATATGTATTCTTCTCCTTCTTCAAAAGCATTGCTCTTTTCCAGTATACTTTGCATGTCCTCCATACTTTCGCCTGCGATCGTATGGCTGAATTTCCATGCCCTTAACAGCATCCTGATATATTTTTCTGGTTCGTTTCTGCGGGTAAGCGATCTCAGTCCTCCGAGATAATCTGTTCGGTAAACTGTTGGGATGATGATTTTTGCCTGACCGGTCGAGGTCAGTTCGGCGTTCATCATCACCCTTGCAATCCTTCCGTTACCATCAAGAAATGGATGGACCTCGCTTACCAGAAACATCATGAAAGCTGCTTTGGCGAAGGGATGTTGTAGGGCGGCATAGTAATCAAAGCCTTTTTCCAGTGTTCCCTTCACTAGGTTAAAATCTACAAAGTCGGTTGCCCCCGCTCTGTTGTTAACGTCCTTGAACTCCCCAGGTTTTTTCTCTGGTCGGGCACTCATCAAGATCTTGTGTCGATACTTCATGATGTCGATCAATTCAGTGGGTGTTGTAGGAACTATCTGCATTTCCTGCCGATTGCTTACGATATGATATGTTCCTAAAACGTCATGACCATCTTCGTACCTGGTGGGAAGAGGTTTCCCACTTTCGATGATCTTGATGGCTTCCTCTACCTTGAACTTTGTACCTTCGATAAAATTTGAGAAGTAAGCTTCAAAGAAAGCGAAATTGCGGTAGGCTTCCACAGTTTGATTGGGATCGGGACGCTCCGGAAACTCATTTTGCTGTAGCGTTACGAAAAGATGTTGGAAAAGGTCTACACGTGTGGGATCGTAAGGTGAGCCAAACGCCCGAGCCTGTGCAATGGGTGAAGTTAGGATGTTGGACGGTTTGGTGCTCAATAGTGCTCCGATCATCTTGTCCAATTGTGCATACTCTTTTTCCATACCGAGCTGAGGCGCAATTTCTTTCGCCTTATCCCTAATTGCGTTGATACCCTCTTCGCCATTTACACGGATAATCTGGTCCAGTTTCAGTTCAATTTCGGGCAATGTCAATGTTTTTGAACTCGCTCCCGGTCTTCTCGACGGCTGCAGGCATTCCAGAAAAGCCCTGGCCCTTTGAGAAACGTGAAGTTCTCCCATAAAGATCAGATCACCTTCCAAGGCGCCTGGCCCTTTTAGGAAATTTACGGTTACCCCGTGCATTTCGACTTTTTTATCATAACCATGCGTGACAAATATATCACCACTGGATGTAGGCTGATATTCAAATGCCGAGCGATGGCTGAGTATAGCCCCCTTATAGAGATGTCCCAGGATCTTAAATAAATTCCTCTTGATAATTGTTGTCTCTGCTTCCTGTAAGTTCGAGGTGTAAACCTTTGGAACAAGCTGCTTAAGCTTACCGTCCTTGACGAATGCAGATATCGCTCTACTGATCTCAGGTTCGCTAGAAGCGAAAATAATTTCCTGTAAATGAAGTGGGATGTTCTTGTCCATATTGCAAATTTTTCTGGTTAAAAATCCATGCAGGATAATTCAACACAAATTTTTCTGGCTAAAACATTCAAAATTTACAAACTTTTCTGGATAAGGTATGCAAATCTTTCTGGCTAAGTCAGCAACTACAGATGCAATTTACAAATTTTTATGGCTAAACATGCTATTTTTTACAAACTTTTCTGGATAAAAGCTCGTTCAGATCATTTTACAAGAAGGCTTGTCAATGTTTGTATCTGCTCCTTTAAGCTTTGGATGTGGCTTTCATATTGATCCATCATCTTGTCAGGTACTTGGATATAGTTAATCCCAATATATCCCTCTTGTTTACAATCATTGAAGATCTGCTTGGTATCAAAGCCAAGTAAATTCATAGGGTCGATGTCCAGAATTGTACTAATTTCGTTAAGCCGATTGATGGTAAGATGGGTTTCGCCAGTCTCTATCTTCGCGTAGGCGCGGTCACCGATCCCAAGCCGGTCACCCATTTCCTTTCTGGTAATACCTTTCAGTTCACGGAGCTGTTTGATCTTAGTGTGTGCATCTGTTATCATGAGAAAGCGTCTTTTTAGTTCAAAAATAGAACTATTATTTCAAAATTTGAACTTTTAAAACACTACAGTTATGTAGATAGTGTATAATTTTGGTCAAAGGAAATTGCATCATCATAGTGCAAATTTTATTGCTTATCGACTTCGGTCTTGAATATTCTAATAATTTTGCACCTGAAATTTTTATAACCAAAATAGAACCAGGGCTATTCACGCCAACTTATACGAATGAAAACTTGCGCTGCGGATGCAGGCATACTACTCTTACTGGCTACACTGTTCACAAGTACCTCAACGGTATTTGCACAATCCGATCAGAAGGACACGCTTAAAGTAACCTCGTCGCAGATTGTACAGCAACAATTTGATTTTAAAGATGTAGCAAATCGGCTAACGAAGCTGTCAGATATTTCTATGCCCATGGTGGAGGTGGATTCGCTGGGTCGACGCATCAGGACTACAATTTTGCGGGACCTGGCGAATACACATGGGCAGATCGATTTGGCCTACGCCTATGGTCTAAATACTGTATTTATCGATACTAGCCGCAGTATTGGAAGTATTTTCAATACTTCCGGCAATTTCTCAACGGCCGTTGTGGGTCTACCGATCAACGTAAGCTTCAACTATTCTTCCCTGAAAGTGCCTTTGGGTGCAAACAATTATTTCCGTTTGAGTCTGGATAAGGAAAGGTTGGTGCAACAGCAAAAACAAAAGCTGATCGGTTCCATTTCGGATATTGAAAAACAGCAGACCTCGCTACATAGCAAGCAGGCGGAACTCAATGGATTGATGGGATATGTGGAAGTGTCCATGGACCAGCTCAAAAGATTGGCCGCTCGTGAGGTCGAGAGACAAAAGCAGCAAGCAACTGCTCGAATGCGGGACAGTATCGCGGGTAGGGTTCCAGACAGTCTGGAGCAAGCGAACATTGCCAAACCAATAGATTACCAGCAATACGCTGATAGCCTTTCGAATGTGTATTCCCGAATTGTCACACTTCGGAATAGAATGGATAGCCTGCAAACGACATTGAATACTTCCAAGAAACTGTCGGCAACTTACCAATCGCAGCTAGGTAATCCGGCGCAGGTTAATGGAGGCTTCAACAAATTCGGTTTTCTGGAAAGCATCCGGACTTTTGATGTCGGTCTCAGTTATCCCAGAACCACCGCTATGTCTGGGCAAAATGTTCCAATAAAAGGGCTGCACGTTGAACTACAGCATCATCAGCTTTACCTTTCGGTAGCCAGCGGACTCACACTAAACAACTTGATGTTCAGTACCAATGAGATACAGAACAAGCTCAACTATAACCAGAACGTTTTCAATAATTTCGATTTCCAGCAGATCAAAAATAATGGCTGGCTGACAGCGATCAAATCTGGGTACGGAACGACAGAAGGTACGCACGCCTTCATCGGGTTCAATTATTTGACAAATACACGTTTTATCGCACCAGGGCAAATTACAGGTCAACAGGGCTATGATCCTGCAGCTTCTGTGGAACTGGACTTGAGGTATGTTCCCAAGTTCTGGAAAGGAAGCGCTTTTGATGTGGTCTACGGCAAGACCTCCATCAATAGACAAGTGGATACCGTAACTGAGCTGCGGGTTTTCCAATCGGTATTTTCTGCGTACCAGTCCAACTTATTGCTCGGCAGATATACGCAAACATTAACCAGGATTCGATCAGATTTTTCTATCTCGTATAGAAGGATTGATACCTATGCCAATACCAGCACCTTCGGGATGATGCAGCCAAACAACCAGCGTGTAGAGGTAAAAACAAACCACCGACTGTCCAAATACATCAAGCTTGGCCTGATGTTCCGACAGGATGAAACATTACGGATGATCCAAGGCATGAACGATCTGAGACTAAATGTTGCCGGGGCCAGTGTAAGCGGAAATTACACGAGCTACCTAAGCTACTCGATCTTTGTGAACCACATCCATCATCGGATGATGTTTCCTGGATCTGACTTAACTGTTAAAGGGAACAACTACCTGATCGGAACCAATGTTGTTTCCACTTACGAACTGCTCGGCCTAAAAGCAAATACCGTAGCCACCTACAACGACTATCTGATTACCGATTCTGTAGGATTAAATAAATACACCCAGTTCGGGCTGATCCAGTCGATCGGCGACAAGGATTTTTCCGCTGCGATCTCCTATGATTATTTTTTCCGGAACATCGAGGGCGTTGCGTCGGGCACCAATGTATTTGGTCTTTCAGGCAAGTACAACCTGAAAAAGATCAAATTGAGTGCAGGATTGAAACTGGCAAGTGACTTCCTGAACGAGAACAGCTTGGGCGGACACCTCGACATCCAATGGGCTGCCTATAAATTCATGGATATCGGCATGCGGGCAGAACGCTTTGTGCTGGGCGACTTTTACAGAAGCTATTATCGCTTGCAATATGAGCAGTTCCCTTATTTAATGACCATTCAAACACGCTTTAAAATATAATATGATGATCAAACACGCACTTTTTATTATGGCGATGATGACCACTTGGCTGGTAGATGCCCAGAGCAACATCATGCTCATTTCCCTTCCCGATAGGGATACCATCGACCATCGGTATCCCGTATTTACATGGCATTATACTCAGGCCCCCGAGGGGCGGGACAATATTCGGTACAATTATGTGTTGACACAGCTTAATCCTAATCAGGGTGCATTGGCAGGTGTAACGGTCAACCAGCCATTGCTACGTATCAATGGGATAGCCGGTTTTCAATTGGTTTATCCCTTTGATGCTCCCGAACTGCAATTTGGCAAACGTTATGGTTGGCAGTTAGAGAAAACGGTCAATAATGTCATCGTGGAGAAATCCGAAGCATGGGAGTTTATGCTCTACAGGGAGGTGCTGATCCCAGCCAAGTATGCAGTACTCAATACTGATTATAGTTCAACGACCTACGAGGTAAGCGGAGACGGATTTTTCTTCAAGTTTCCGAGTCGGTATAAGATTTCGGGAAACCCTAGGAGCAGCATAACCAATGAAATTGGGGAAGCAATGCCCGTACAGTTCGGACACGACCAGAAATTAGGTGCTGGCGACGAACCTGAAAAGACGGGAAGGGATTTTTATTATCTCCGTACCGATACGTATCCTGTAGGAACGTACACGCTTATCGTTACCGATCCCAAAGGCAATAGCTACAATACCAGATTTCGCATCGACTAACCTACCACAAACTGAAACTTATGAAAAATAACAACTCGATGATACCAAAAACATACAGGATCAGATTTGATGCCCTGTCACTTGCGGTGCTGCTATTTGTTGAAAGTACTGCGCCAGCTTTAACCTATGGCAGGAGCAACATCAGAACCGCTTCAAATGTTGTTTCAACCATTTCGCCTGCTGATGACTGGGTTAAAAATAAACAAAGCAAAATCAATCCGGGTGCTACAACTTTTAAGAAAACTGATAAGAACGAGCAAAAATTTCTGTCGAAACAATTCCTGAGACCAGGAGGACCGGAACAGCCCGAGTACCAAAGTTTTTCACCAAGTGGCGCTGACCAACTGGTTAACCTTTTTACAGGTGATTTTTCTTACAACATTCCATTGCTGGATGTAGACGGTTATCCGATCAATCTTTCATACAGTGCCGGTGCAGGAATGGATCAGGAAGCTTCGTGGGTTGGTCTGGGATGGACTCTAAATCCAGGAGTGATCAACCGTAGCATGCGTGGTATTCCTGACGACTTCAACGGTAGCGAACAGGTAGTACAGGAGTACAACCAAAAACCGAATTGGACGGTAGGAACAAGTGCCGGATTTAATTACGAGCTTTTCTCCGTGGACCTCTCTAATATAGCTGGGCAGGAAACAGGGATGGGACTGTCTGCAACGCTTGGAGTGGAGTACAATAACTATTCGGGGTATGGCGCAGAGTTTTCCATCGGGCCATCGTTCAATATCGCCAAGAAGATAGGGTTCGAAGTGGGAATGCAGTACACAGGAAGCAGCCAAGGTGGTGCGTCGGTCGGTGGCTATGCCTCAATAAGTGATGGCAATAAAGCAGACGATGTGGTCAACAAGCTGTCGATCGGATCATCATTCAATTCAAGACAGGGATTGCAACAGGTTTCGGTAAATCTCTCGCAGGAACGCCGACTAACTACTAACGCTAACAATATTGCTAAACCAACAAAAAACAAGACAGCCCGCACGGTTGGTCGCGAAGATATTGGAACAAGTTTGGGATCGACCTTTAATTTTGGAATGTCAAGCTTTGTTCCTCAGATCCCATTTTCCACTACTGCCAATTCATTTACTGCAAGGTTCAAACTTTCTGCCGACCTGGTAGGAAATGATCCGGCAGGTTCCTTTTCTGGTTTTTTCATGAAAAGCAAATTGGCAAGCAATACTAGGACACTCTCTGCCTATGGCTACAGCCATCTTGAAAAAGGTCAGGGAAATATTAACGCGATGCTTGATTTTAATCGGGAGAACAACTCCGCTTTTACCAAGAATACACCCGCATTGCCAATTCCATTCCTGATGTACGACGTCTATTCCATCAGTGGACAAGGCGTTGCCGGAAACTACCGCATGGACCGCCAGGACATGGGATATGTATTCGATCCATCGGTGACCAGTTCCACGAACTCCTATACCCTCGGTGGCGAGGTGGGACTTGGGGCAACTTTTAAGGCCGGGATCGATGTTGGGGCAGTTTTCGCCCAGGGAAATTCAGGCGTATGGATGGAAGGAAACGACGCCGCCAAAAAGATAAGATTTAATACAAAGGGAGGTACTTTCCGCGATGCCGACGAGATGGCCTATGATGAAAGCGATGCCGAATTCCAGCAGATTGGAGGCGCAAAAGCAGCATATTTTCCGCTTTCCAATCCTAAAAAACTTTCAGGAACCTTGAGGACCAAAGCTGGTGATACTTATGCACTGCACAACTCAAAAAGTCTTCGGTTCAGGAGAAACCAGCCGATGAGCAGCCTCACGGTAGCGGAGATCAAGGGAGGTGTTGGTCCGACCAAATTGCCCCCGAATGCTTACGCCAGCACTACTACTGGAATTGACCATCACATCGGCGCTTTTACGGTGACCAAAATGGATGGTTCCAGATATTACTATGGTCTGCCGGCCTACAGTAAAATACAGCGCAATGTGACTTTCGCTGTTGGCGAAGGAAAATCTTCAGCGCTGGCTCCAGACTGGGATACGCGTCTGGTGAGCTATAGCGGTCAAGATGCTTCCGTTGGAAATACCCGAGGACTTGACAACCATTTTAATGCGCAAACGGTTCCGCAATATGCACATGCATACCTGCTTACCGCATTGCTGAGTGCTAATTACGTGGACAGCGATCAAATCCCTGGACCAAGCAGGGATGATCTTGGAGGATTCGTCGAATTCAAATATAAGAAAGCACAGGACTATAAATGGAGGAATCCCGTTCAAGAGTCGCAGGCCATGCATGACCGCGGACTGAATACCGATCCCACCGATGACAGGGCAAATTACATCTATGGAGAAAAAGAACTGTGGTACCTCGATACGATCAAGACCAAAAATCACGTGATGATCTGCTATACTTCTGATCGCAGGGATGCAGTTGCCGTTACCAATGAATTCGGGGGATTGAACGCATCCAATGCGAAAATGCAAAAACTCGATAGCCTAATGCTGTATTCGGCAGCAGATCTGCGACTAAACGGTGCAGGTGCAGTTCCCATCAAAACTGTACATTTCGTTTACGATTACAGCCTCTGCCGCAATTATCCCGGAAACCTGGATGCAGGATCAACTGATGCCAGACAAGGCGGAAAGCTCACATTGAAGTCTGTTTATGTTACCCATGAGAAATCCTACAAAGGTGAGCGGACACCCTACACATTCTATTATGATTACTTCAATCCCAATTACAATTCCAACAATGTTGATCGCTGGGGAACGTATAAGCCCAATCCAACAGGACTAAGTGGTAACGAACTTACAGATCCCCTTAGCAACGCCGAGTTCCCTTATTCGGGCTTTGACAAGTTCAATGCAGATGCCTGGGCTTCGGCATGGAATCTCAGTTCGATCAATCTGCCCACCGGAGGTCGCATGACCATTAGCTACGAAGCCGATGACTATGGGTATGTGCAGCATAAACGGGCCAAGCAGATGTTCAAGATCATCGGCGTGGAAGGATGCTCCGATGGAAAGTGTTCAATCAGCGATGACATTAAAACCAACCGGAAGCTCTATTTCGAAATGATGCCAGGTACGACTCCGGACCAATATGCGGCAGTAGACGATGTGATCTACTTCAAGGCTTTAATGTCGATGGACGAAGACAATGAGCATTTTGATTACGTTCCGGGATATGCGATCATCGATGAGATCGGATCCCAGGGAGCAAATGGCTACATAAAATTAAGGCCGGGAAAACTAAAGGATAGTGAAAATGCCGTTTATAATCCCATTGCCATTAGCAGTGTACAGTTTGCACGCAATTATCTATCGCGGATCATTCCACCGTCCAGTCAGGCCAACCCGCAGAGCGAGGGGGCAAACTTCCTGGAAATTGCCAACTCCCTGATCGGTGCCTTTGCCTCTTTTGGAGAGTTGTTTACCGGGCCGAACAAACCGATTTGGAACAAAAAGATCGGAACGGTACTCGTTACAGGTAAAAGCTGGATCCGTCTGAACAATCCCAATTTTGCCAAGTTGGGTGGCGGTTATCGGGTTCGGGAAATCCGTACTTACGATGCCTGGGACCAGATGGTGCACAATGGACAGGAGAGCTACTATGGTCAGGAATATCAATATGTTTTTGATGGCAAGTCTAGTGGCGTTGCCAGTTATGAGCCGCAGATCGGTGGCGAAGAGAATGTATGGCGTAACTATGTTGCCAACGATATCTCGATGACGTGGGCGCCGGACGTTAGAAACTACATGGAAACGCCTTTTGGCGAACAGTTTTTTCCAACACCATCAGTTGGCTATTCCAAAGTATTGGTCAAAAACCTGGAACGTGACGGCGTAAAAAGAACGGCCACCGGCTACACGGTCAGTGAATTCTATACGGCAAAAGACTTCCCGACGATCACGGAACGTACCAGCGTGGAGGTAAAGCCAAGCAAGTTCAATCTTAACCTATTGCTTTATGCAAAGACTGAGGATCTGATGGCTGCCAGCCAAGGCTTTGTGGTAGAGAACAATGACATGCACGGCAGGCCAAAATCAATTGAGATATTTGCCGAAGACCAGCAAGCGCCATATTCATCCGTAAAATACATCTATCAATCAAAACCCGAAACGATTGAAGGAATTCCTGCCAATCGCTTGGATAACGATGTCCGCATCATAACCCCGTCCGGAGGGATCAAAACAGTCACTGTTGGACGTACCTACGAAGCGGTAGCGGATTTCCGGGAGAACAAATCTGAAATGAAATCGGGGAACTTAGGGATAAACCTTAATTACACCATGCCCTTCGTACTGGTTCCCATGATCCTTGGCGCGAATTATTCCGAATCGAAGACCGAGTTCAGGAGCGCCGTTTTCGCAAAGACAATTGAACGAAAGGGTATCCTTACTCGGACCGTCGCAGTTGACTACGACTCACAGATCGAAACATCTAATCTGGCCTACGATTCGGAAACGGGAGATGTCCTGTTGACTTCTGTGAATAATGCCTACCGGGACACAATCTACAATTTCACTTATCCAGCGCATTGGGTTTATCCTGGAATGGGGCAAGCGTATAAGAATCTTGGCTTCACTTCCACTACGTCAAATATCTTTAGCGACGGGTACAGTAATGGTTTTACTGGTGCCAATCTGTTTGAAGGTGATGAAGTACTGGTGAAGAGTTCTTCCGGACAGGTTCTTGGATGGGTGACGGAATCCGGGGCAACAGGAGTTCGGATTTTGAAAAAGGATGGAACGCCGCTGCAAGGTACTTTCACGTATTTAAAAGTGCTTCGCTCTGGAAAACGGAACCAGCAGGGAACACCTGTAGGAACGGTCACCATGCTCAAAAACCCATTGAACACCTTGGGTTCTAATATATTTGACAAGGTGCTGGATGCAGAAAGCATCGAATTCAGCGACAAGTGGAAGGCCTTTTGTGATTGTAGTCCGAACGGAATTCAAAACCCCTATGTAGCTGGTATGAAGGGGAACTGGACACCCTCGGCTACCTATAAACACCTGAGTGACCGAACCCAGACATTCGAGAACAACAATACCAATCTCCGAAAAGATGGTTTAATGGGATCGTTCCTTCCATTCTTTCGATTAAGCAACGGAAAATGGGCCATCAACCATCAAAACTGGACCTATCTGGCAAAGGTATCGGAGCTTAGTCCTTATGGACAGGCTATCGAACAGGCGGATGCTCTTGGACGTTTTTCAGCTACGCACATGGGATATAATCAAACTCTTGCCACGGCAAGTACTGCCAATGCCATGCGCAGGCAATCTGGTTTTAACGGCTTTGAGGATTACGATTTCCAAAATTGTCCAGACGGCCATTTCAAATTCGGATCTGCTACGAATCTAAGTACGGATGCACATACCGGACGACACAGTATCAAAGTCACGCAAGGCAGTACAATTGAACTACAAAGACAGATCGTTGAAGCTTGTGATGACGATCCCTGTGATTTTAGCCCGTATATCCTTAGTCCCACAAAAGTAAAGGTCATGCAGATGGATGGGGTATCGATGACTTACGACGTGATCCATGGTGATCCTACGCCAGTGATTACTGAAATTCCTGGAGGTATCGAATTGACCTTTATCCATCCATACGGATACCCGTTTCGTGTGAATGTATATCTCATCAAGGAAAACGGCTGTTCATCATTAATCCCAATGATCAGCAATGGAAACTGACCTTTTGATCTCAAAATATTTACCTATGAAAAAACTCATTTTATTATGCGCATTCACAACTTTAGTCGCAGCTACATTTGCCCAACAAATTAGCAGCCTTTCGGTACACAATAGTTGTAATACGGGTGCAAGGGTCTGTCAAAATAGAGGCTTGGAAACTGATCCGGTTGCCACACAATCCGAATGCAGTGGTTTGTTGCAGCCACAGTTCTTTAAACTGGAAATGGCTGCTGCTGGCAATTTTCAGCTCGTTACCTATAACCATACGGGAACCTATACGCTTTATGGACCGATGGCAGGTTTTGACCTTAATGCTTGCCAGCAGATCGCATTGGGACAAGTGGCTCAGGTCGGAGGTAACCTTTCCGGCACTAGCAGCATTGCTCACCAACAGGGTTATTATATCCTAAGGGTTGACTTTACCACATGTGCTTCAATAGGAAACTTTTACAAGGTTCGGATGGAAATTAACGCTCCGCAAGCAACCTGCAGGGACCACAAGACTGGCTGTAAAGATTGCATTGGCTCTTTTTCACCCGGTCCGGGCAAATACCTGGTTTCGGCTTGGGTAAAGGACGATAAAAGTGATCACAACGTCGGTTACGAGCATCCTGCTATACTGGTCTCCTATGTGGGTGCTTCCGATACTTCATATCTCAAACCATCGGGCGCTGTAATTGACGGCTGGCAACGCATCGACGGACTGGTCAACGTGCCAAATGGAGCTTCACAGATCAAGATAGGCCTGCATTGCGAACAGGGCAACTGCCTATTCGATGATGTCCGCTTTATTCCCATTGAGGGCAGCATGCTGTCGTACGTTTATGATCCGGTTACACTGCGACTTGTAGCAGAACTGGATGAACGAAATTACGCGACCCTTTATGAATACGACGAGGAAGGAAAGCTGATCCGCACAAAGAAGGAGACTGAAAAAGGGATCATGACTATTTCCGAAGGTCGAACCAATATTCGCAAATAATGAAAGCAATTTACTTCATACTATTCCTTCCCCTTGGCATTTTCTCACAGACTAGCTGGGAGAAAGCCGAAGCCAGCGAGTTCCTGGAACTGATCCGCAGCTACGAAAAAATGATTCCTGTGGAAGAGAGCTACTCACTGGAAACCGGATACACGATCTACAATGATTACCGGGATAGCGAACCTGCCATTTCTTTCTTAGGTAAACTCACCTGCAAAAACGGAAAGGAACTGCATGTGCGCCAGATGGGACATGTGATGGTCCAGGATGCAGCGCACAATGTTACCATTGATACTGCTGCCCGGCAATTACTGGTCCAGAAACCTGATGCTTCATTCTTCTACCGGAAAACAATTGCCGATTACTCCGCGTTCCTGGAAATCACTGAAACTGTTTCTAAAAGATCGGAAAACGGTAAGCTGATTTACCTGCTTACATTGAAAAGGGGAAATCCCTACCATTCGATGGAGTTGACTTTTAACGATGGCAATCATATTTCCCAAGTCACCATTTTCAGTAATCAGCCCTATTACCAGGAGGATCAACATTCTTCGGCAAGGGCAAAGATCGTATTGGATTTGGGTAAGGTCAAGAAAGGGAAATCGGTCATATCCCCCCAGTTTCTGACCGTTAGCGATTGTATTCTTGTCAAGGACCACCAGATTTCAGCCATCGGCGCTTATAAAGATTTTGAAGTAATCGATTTACGAAACTAGCAACTATAGCTTATGAAAACGCACTATTTAAAACTCATCTTCACAGGTATCATCCTGTTTTTCCTTGCGCAGACTGCGCTGGCGGGAAGGGGCGATAAAACCAAATCGATCCATACGCCCTCCGGTGGTTCTCCGGTAGTCGTTGGTACATCGACTGCAAAAGACTCCATTGACTTGGATCTTTTGTCCGCCAATCAAAGGGACTACAACGTACTCAACCGCATCAGTTTCGGCGTGGACATCCACTATCCCGAATATGTGGCTGGGCCGCAACTAGTCGAAATCTCGTTGAACGTCAAGTGCTGGGATGTACAACTAAATGCCTTGCCCGACCGTAATTTCAGGCTGCGTATTGCCTACTATCACCAAGACACTGTCAAATCGAGGATTCTGGACAAGTTTGAATTTGCGGATGCCTATAAAATGGTTTTCCAGATTGACACGATCCGAGTTAACGGTTCGATCACCACAACTTTGCCCGCTAACCTCTTTGTTCAGGGAGATATTTTTACAGAGCGCTATACCGAACTTGAAAGTGGCCCTGTCTCCAACCACTACATACAGCTCCTGGATACCGACTGTGAGGGTAATGATGATGGACTGCGCTTTGAATGGAAAGACGTCAAGGGAGCAGAAGAATATCAAGTGGAGTTCATCTACATTTCCAACTACGGTTCCGGATCAACGGTGATCGACCCAAGCCAGCTTCGGTATGATTTCAGGCACAACTCCACCAGGATAACCACCGCCAATCTGCACTATGACATCCCGTTAGTGTTTGATCGCGGGTGGGTAGCCTATAGGGTGCGTGCAATCGGCGTAGATATCGACAATCCCGAACACCTGATTTTTGGAGAATGGAACAATTCGGATTTGGGAACAATAGCTGATCTTGCTAGCAGTAAAAAGATCGAAATCCTTGATACGTATGTCCATCACGGCAACCTTAATTGGCAGTACTCTGCAAACTACGCCGAACAGGGTAAGCGAAGTGAGTCCATCGCCTATATGGACGGAACGCTAAGAAGCCGACAACAGGTCACCAAAAGCAATGCCCAGAATAAGGTAATTGTTGGTGAGACCATCTACGACCACCAAGGTCGTCCTGCAATCAATGTATTACCGGTACCGATTGAGGATCGGGATTGTGGACCGCAGAACGGACCAAGTATCAAATACTATCCAGAGTTCAACCTAAACGACAGCAAGATTCCCTACTCCAAAAATGATTTTGATCTAAGTCCGAGCAGCGAGGGAGACTGTTCAGTCTCTGCCGCACCGATGAGTACTTTCAATGGAGCTTCACGTTACTACTCGCCTACGAATTCCAGTCAGAATATGCAGCAGGCTTATGTGCCTGATGCAATGCAATATCCTTTTCAGCACATTGAATACACTCCCGACCAGACCGGAAGGATTTCAAGACAGGGAGGGCTTGGACCTGACTTTCAGCTCGGAACCGGCCATGAAACCCGTTTCTTATATGGAAATCCGAACCAATTAGAACTGAACAGATTGTTTGGTTCGGAAGTCGGTTACAGCGCACATTACCAAAAAAATGCCGTGATTGATGCCAATGGACAGGTCACTGTTTCCTACATCGACATTGAAGGAAGGGTGGTCGCCACCGCACTTGCAGGAACTGCTCCCAAGAACCTGGTAACCCTTAAATCCTCCAATGAGCAAAAATTGCAGCTGGAACATATTCTACCAGATGGAACCAACCAGACCGTTGATGAACTGGACAATTCCATTACATATTCTTCTTCGTTCCTGATTACTTCACCGACCGAATTTACGATGAACTATGAGCTGTTCACCTCTCCGATGAGGGATTCCTGTCTGCAGGATATATGTGTGGATTGTGTCTATGAACTAGAATTGAGCTTAAAGGACGATTGTGGGGTCAACCTACTTTCAGATACCTTGCAGCATAAAACTGTTGGTAATTTCAGTAGAAATCCGAATGGTGGATATGTATTCCATGCACATTGTACGACTGGCTCTACGTTCTCGCCGACAACTACCGTAACCCTGCAGATCGGAAAGTATACAATTGCAAAAAAACTAACTGTTGTTGAAGAAGCGGTGGACGCATACCTGGCGCTGATCGATTCAAGTGAGTGCGTTTTAAGATATGATGATTTCTTGCAAGCGGAGTTGCAAAACGTTGATTCCAGTATTTGTTTGATCGATTGTGATAACTGCCTGCAACAGCTTGGAACATTGAAAGAATTCGTCAGTAATGGTCATGGTACCGCTGCCGAATTCTATGCTCGCGTAGAAGACTGCAAGCAGTTATGTGAGGACCGTGTAAGTGACTGCAGCATGTATCTGACCATGATGCAATTGGACATGTCACCGAGCGGACAATACGCTGAATACCTCAATTCGAACGGAACACTTGATCTTGGAAAGCCTTTGTCAATACTCAACACAGGCAACAGTCTACCTATCGCAGCTGCAAGCTGGCGAAATCCGGTTTTGGTCACTCCAACGGGTAATCAATCCATCTACGTGGATGCAGCCGGACAACGCTCAAAGATCTACTTAAGTGAAGATCCGAACAATCCGGGAACTTATCTACCAGCTCCTTTAAACAGCGGAATGGTACAATATGATGCGGCGACGGATCAATACTTTGTCTATCCGGAGCAATTACAGACTGTAGTTGACTTTATTGATCACTTCGAATCTTCCTGGGCGTTATCTCTGGTGAAATATCACCCGGAATATTGTTTCTACGAATCATGTATCGGGTACGAAGAAAAACATTCAGCGACAGATGCGTTCAGCAGTGCTTCATTTGATGAACTTTTATACAATACCAATACGTTTGCTGAGGCGCAGGCTCTTGGGTTCATTACCGGCGCAGGTTTGCCTTCCAATTGGTTTGTACCTTCCGGAAACAATCCAATGGATTCACTAAAACCATGGGATCCCTTTGTATTTTACGAAGAAGATTTTGAAGCAAATCTTTGCACAGGATTTGGCGATAAATTGAGAGACAAGTACAATCACTTCGAATATCAGTTCGGGGATTGGTACAGTATGGCAGAGATCGCAGCCTACACCGTACGCTGTGGTTCGAATTTTCCGTCCGTACCTGCTGTTAACTGTTACAATTTTGGTCAATTATTCAATGGTGTAGTAGATACGAATATTCTGAATAGCGAGTGGCGCATTTTGAAAGCACTTTATATGAGTGCCAAACAAGGCTTTCAGCAGGACCTGGCCCGATGTAAATCCATCCTGCATTGTGATGCATACAATTACTGTATCGGAAATACCGAATACACGCCATGGCCTATTTTTGGCTATATTCAGACGTCCCCCTCTACACAATATTACCCCTTCCTTGATCCGGGACAACCTTGTTCCGTGTTTAGATCACATTTATACCGCTACAAGACCAAACGTTTCCCTAATCACGAGGATGCCATGGCGGAAGATGCCAACAGTACGGCTTATGAGCTGTACCTGCAGACAGGTCAATGTCCAAATGCATTTGCCCTGCAGCATTTGCTAAATGAGCTGGCGCAAAACAGTCATTTAACTGCTGCTTCATATAATCTCAGTTCAGCAGCTTATTTACCCGCTTTGTTCCAGGCGAACAATGCTTATTACAACCCTGGAACTTCTCCTGCATTGACCTATACCGCAACTGCGGGAGCTAATACCATTACGGCAAACTGGAATGAGACTGCTTCAACGCTTGCAACATTGACACTGAATAAAACCGCATCCCAGAACTGGAATCAGGTAACCGGAATTGTCAATTTGTTTGCAACTGGGCAGCATACCTTCACTGCGGAAGCAACCTACGTCAATATTGCCAACGCTTCGATCGAAACTTTCCCGATCAGCGGAAGCTTGTCCTATTTCGATCTACAGGGTTGCACCTTTGAACAAGAATGTACTTCCAGCCAGCTGGCACTTGACCTCACGACCGTCTTCAACGTACTGAATTTGGATAACGCCCTTGCATCAACTTCTCCGGTCGATTTGGTCAGTTACAATTCCTCCGCGATCGGAAGTGTGGTAAACCTTACTTCGCTTTACATCATCAACGCTGCTCATGCGGGAACCAGCCTTAGCTTTGTTTCCCAGGGCAATACCTACAGGATTTACAACACGTCGGTTCCTGGAAACGGAGGTCTATACATAAAGATCAATAATACGGTAGGAAACCTATCTTCCCCGATTACCGGTTTTGGTCCAATAATCTCTACCGGAACCTATTCATTTGAAATGAAAGCGACACAGGCTAGCGGGTACCCTGTAACCTTCGAAGGCATTTTATTCCAGGTTCACAACGGAGACACCATCGGGATCAGCGCGGGGAATTGTGATCTGCCTACTCCTAATCAATGTGAAGGACATCCGTTTGAAACTTTTGTAGACTTGCAGCCTTTGTTGCGCGATGTTTTGAAATCTTATAACGGTAGCAGCGATATCGATCTGTATGCAAGTGTTTTCACCACGCCGGCTATAGTTGCCGCCCTACCTTTTGACCAGAGCGAAACGACCAGTCAGGACTACGGAGATTCTTTGGTGATCTCTGCCGGAGACTGCGATCTGATCTTGACAATGGATACTTCTGGGTACAAGCAGTTCAATAATATCCAGAACCTGACCGGGTTTAAACTGGTTGGAGACCTGAATTACCAGTCTGCCTATACTCATTTTGTGGCTCTTGCTACATTCTTCACCCCAGCAGGTAACATCCAGGATACCATCTACGGAACCACATGTTTCTCGTTGAAGGATTGTGAAAGCTGTTCCGGACCGGTAGCAGGCATTGCCAACAATACATTGATACAGGTAGCTGTTCCAATCGGTTCCGTCTCTGAACTGGAGAGTTTGATTGCAGCGTTGGAAAATAATCCAGAAGGGAGCAATCCGCAAGAAACCTTGCCATGCCCCCAAAAATATGACGATTACCTGAATTGCCTGTTCAATTTTAATCAGAGTTATACCCAATTCCAGCTTGCACAGATACCACAGGATACTTTTGAGTTACATAACTACTGCCAGTGCGTTGAGGGCTACTGTGGACTACTTAGCGACATTCTTGCTGGAAACCTGGCATTTGCCAACCAAGAGCATTTCAATAATTACACCAGTATTGGTAGGTTCTGCGGTAAGGATACAATCAATGAACCGGAAGACCCGTGCAAGCTTGCCTACGTAGATTATCTGCGCTGTACCAGCCGATTTGTAGAGGAGAATACAACTTCCTGGACCTTATCCTACATTCCAAGATCAGCATTTGATAGTTTGGGATTGTGCAACTGCGTTGCCGCTTATTGCTCTGCATTGGATGCAGCATTGGCAGGACTTGAAACCTTTGCAAACCAAGCCGAGTTTGATAACTATGTATTCGGCAAACTGAACTGCACACCTGTTCCGCCACCGCCATGTACACCTACCTTGCTGACAGGAGTAATTCCGGAAATGCCGATAGTGGAATTGGAGAATGAATGTATCTCCACCCAGGTCAACCTAGCAGCTTTAAACGCACAGAATGCCTATGCCCAATACCTGGATAGCATCAATTCCCTGCGCCGACAAAAATACTTGGATCACTGTCTTTCAACTCAGGAAAGGTTAATGACCAGCTACAATGATCGGGAACATCACTATATGCTCTACTATTATGATCTTGCCGGCAACCTGATCAAGACCGTACCACCGGAAGGTGTTGAATTGCTACCGATCAATTCCTCATCTGACAATCTAAACCTGCAGATCAATGGTGATCGTAACGACGGTATAAAAACTGTATTTACATCCCATCGCCTGCAGACGCGTTACGAGTACAATAGCCTTGGGCAGATGGTCTCCACGTTTACACCGGATACTGATCCGATGACCGCTTTTGAGCAGACCTTACCAAATGGGCTTAACGCAAAACTGGTGACGAAAAAGATCCAGATGATCAATGCCGGTCTGGGCTATTTGGCTGGGTCGGTCGATAACCGGGGATATATGTACCGAACCACTGATGGTGGTCAAACATGGAAAAGAGTTACAAACCTGGTGGCAGCCGATCTGAAAAAGATCGTAATGCTGGATGATAACATTGGGATTGCCATCGGTCAGGCGGGGACAGTCCTGAAAACAACGGATGCGGGACAGAATTGGGATATGGTGAGTACGTGGAATACAGCAGGTATGCTGGAAGACCTGAACGATGTAGCGGTATTAAATCCTACATCCTCCCCGACGATCATGGTGGTCGGGAAAAATGGACTGGCGGCTAACTGTACGAATTTCACTGCGTCAAGCCCTACGTTTACCATGTCAAATACGGGACTTTCAGGAGATATAGTCAGCATAGAGGCATCTAATGGCTCTTTTTATTGTACGGCTCACCACCCGGTTGATGAACTTTCGAAATTTTACAGGTTTGTTTCCGGTGCATGGACGGAGCTGCCGAATGTCCGAACGAATAACTTCTCGGATGTTCACTTCTATGGTGCAGATGCGGCCTACGCTGCCGACCTGGAAGGAAGGATCTACAGTAATAATGCGGTTGCTGCCCCTTCATCGAAATGGATACACCGATCATCCAACCTCGCTGACTCCATCCTGGGTATCCGATTCTTCAACCAGCAGCAGGGAATTGCGCTGGTTCAGAAAAACGGCTTGAACAAACTGTTCCGTACAATCGACAGAGCGGTGAACTGGACACCGCTGCATGACAGCAGTTATCATGCTGTTGCCATTTCGAAAAATAATGCGGTAGCTGCCGCAGTTGGGAACAATAAACGAATTGCGGTCATCTTCCCGTATGCTTCCGGAACTGATCAGTTAGTAGAAGTCCAAGCACCTTCGCTGGCGGGCAACTGTACTGCTGTGTGGGTGGAGGAAACAAACGGTAACGTGCGGCTGATCGTCTCGGACAATAGCCGAATTTTCTATACGCAGAATGCACTTCTACAACATCCGGTGTGGATTGAACACAACTATTCTTCAATCGGAACGCCGATTGTCAAATTGGATGCGGATCTGATGCCATCGGGTGAAATTTTCGGTGTAGCCATTACCGCTTCCGGTCAGGCCTGGAGATTGAAACGGGATCTTACGTCAGAAGTCCAGCTCGTAACCACAGCGATGTCAGGCTCTGGCTACGCAGGCTTGAGCAAAGGGGACCATTACTTTTATCTAACTTTTGCAAATAGTGGAGGAATGCGTTATGTCTCGAAAAATGCAACTACTACAGTTTCCGTACTTGCAGGAATTTCCTACAATGCTCCTTTTATCAGTGCTAAATCGCAACGTCTAGTTGCAGCATCCAACACCGGAGATATCGGATTCGTTCAATTGAATTCGGCGGGAACAACAAATGTTTCCAGTTCGGTTCACACTCAAAAGGTATATCCGGACCAGATCAACCGGTTAAAGAAAGATGTAGTTTCCGATAAGATATTTGCCTTTGGAAACGACGGTCTTGTTTACCATTGGGATGCATCCGTAAACTCGTTCCGCCGTATCACAAACTACGAGAACAATGCGATCTATGATGCGCATGTCAACAATGCGCAAGTAGTGATCGTTGGTGCGAACGGCTTGGCTAAAAAAGGAACACACACGTCCTATGCCACTTTACAGATGAACGCTATACTGACCAGCAGCGGTCAGACCGTCGCGCAGGCTATTCCACAAACTGACCTATATGGCGTAAACATTACCGCAGGAAATAGATTCTATGCAGTTGGTCAAAATGGTGCGCTGATCTATTCGCCGAACTTCACAGTTACGGCACCAACTTATCTGAGCCAGGGCAATACTGATCTTTTTGGTGTGGCATTGAAGAACAACGCTGAAAATGTCCTGATCATTGGGGAGCACGCACTGTTACAGGAACAGTTTGGCGCCATGCCAATAGTGAACAGTAACCTCTTTGTTCCCCCGGTACTTGACTTCCACTTTGCTGATGCAGTTTTGGCAACAGTGATCTCGGAAAACTATGTTGCCAGGTCAACCGACAATGGAACCGCAACATGGAAGATCGTTAAACCTTTGGGCAACCAAAATCCTACAGCTACTTATGCGAAGGTTTGGACAACTTCTACCGGCAAATCTTTGCTGTTCGGAAATGCGAATTCCTTATTGCACCAAATGGGATCGGGATCAACAACAACAGCCTTCCCATCAAGTGACGTCACTGCCGTTAGTCTTGGAACCAACAACCAAACTATTTACCTGGTTGATGCCGGCGTAGTAAAAAGGATCAACTTATCGTCACTGGCTCCAACAACGCTTCATTCACTATCTGGCAGCAATACAGCCCATGCCCTGAAAGTGTTTTCCAACGGGGATCACATCGTAGTTGGTTCGGCAGGTCTGTACCAGCACTACAACGCAGCCGGAACCCTGCTTGCCTATGCGCATGGACTACCTGCCGAAGACCTGAATGATCTTGCTTTTACCGATCACCTCAATGGGGTCATCGTTGGAAACGGAGGTACGTATTACAAGGCTGTAAATCCTACTGTTTCGCCAACTGGCTTCCTACAGGCAACCCAATGGCAGCAAGTCGATCTAACAGCAACTGACCCGGTAGGTGCTTCTCCCGGAACAATCCATGCCGTGGCCTATGTGTCACCGGTGAAGATCCTGATCGGGGGCAAAAATGCATCTTCCTCTGCAAGTAACGCTTATGTTCGTCACATCTACGATGCAGGTGGCCGCTATTCCACTCGTTTCTTTTATGATCGCCTGGGGAGATTGGTGGTCAGCCAGAATTCAAGACAGGAAAAACAAAAGCGATACAGCTACGTGCTTTATGATGCCCTTGGACGCGTATATGAATCCGGTGAAAAAACAGAGAATGCAGGCGGCACTGAACTGCGCTTTAAAGGAATATTCGGAACAGAGATCAGCGGCTATTTCAACCCTTCGGCCATTGACGATACCCATTTGGAATCATGGATCACGGCCAGCGGAGACCGCTCGGAAGTTGTCCGCTCTTATTACGACCAAACAACCATTACCGGGCTTCCAGGATCGCTTGCAAGCGATCTGACCAAACAGCGCCTGCGCATTGCCCATGTCACTTTTGAAGAATTGTACGACGGAAACGACCAGACCTTCGACCATGCCACGCATTACAGCTATGACATCCACGGGAATGTAAAGACTCTGGTGCAGGACAATCAAAAGATGGCCGTCAGCTTTCCTTCGATTGCGACTGGCCGTTTTAAGACTGTTGATTATTCCTATGACCTGTTGAGCGGAAACGTACACCGGGTCAGCATTCAGTCAGGCCAGCCCGATCAGTGGCACCATGCCTATACGTATGATGCGGATAACCGCCTGCGCAAAGTCTACACCAACACCAGCCAGCCACTAACCAAGATCGGAAGGCTGACCCAGAACAAGGAAAATGAACTGGCGGTCAACTCCGACTGGCAGAATGATGCGCAGTATTATTTCTATGATCATGGGCCGTTAGCGCGTATGGAAGTCGGGCAAAATAACTTGCAGGGAGTCGATTATCACTACAACCTCCAGGGTTGGATTATAGGAGCAAATTCATCCGTTCTCGATGCTGCGCATGATCCGGGCAAGGACAGTGGTCCGGGACTGAATGCCCTGTTCGCTAAAGATATCTTTGGTTTCGGACTGAATTACTACACCGGAGATTACACCACGATTTCTGGGGCTACTCCACGGGCTTCGGTAGCAAACGGAAGTCATCCTGATGACAACAGTAGAGATCTCTATAACGGGAATATCCGTTACATGCAAACTGCTATCACCAATCCGCTGGATCGAAGTGCGATGCCGATGGTCAATGCCTATCGCTATGACCAATTGCAGCGCTTGTCTGAAAGCCGTAGTTATGAAGCCGGGTTAAGCTCAAACGAGTGGAACCCTAAAACCTACAATGATGAATACCATAATACATTCACGTATGATGGCAGCGGTAATATCCTCACCCAAAATCGCCACAGACGCGATGGAACCCAGATCGAAAACTTAAAATACAACTACCAGCGTAATAGCAATGATCAAGTGATCCGAAACCGCTTGTACCACGTCAACGACGATATTTCAAGCGGACTAGACAGCACGGACATTGACGACATGGGAGCATTCGATGCTGCAGCAAACACCATCAACTCGAACAACAACTACGTATATGATGCACAGGGTCGATTGGTGAAAGACCGGCAGGAAGAAATCGACACGATTATCTGGACGGCCACCAATAAGATCAAAGAGATCCGAAGAACGGCTTCCTCACAAAAAATGAACCTGGAATTCGACTACGATGCGTTAGGTCAGCGTATCGCAAAGCATGTATACGAAAACCAAACTTTGTCTTTAGTAAGATCCTCGTACTATGTCATAAGTGCTGATAAGAATACAGTCCTCGTTTACGAACATGAAATCAAACCACAAGCTCCAAGAAATGCTGTTTTCTTCCGGCTTGCAGAGCGAAATATTTATGGTGAGAAACGAATGGGTACAGTTAACGACACGGTCAACATGGTGTTGCCTAATCTATTACCAAGTTATGGTCTTCTCGGCAACCGAAGCTATGAGTTCTCCAACCATTTAGGGAATGTATTGATGGTGAGCAGTGATATCTTGTATCCTATTAGCTCAGGTGGAAGCTCGATTGACGGCTACGAAGTGGGGATTAACCAGGCGACCGATTATTCTCCATTTGGAGTGCAATTGGATGGCAGAACGATCTCTAATCCATTCGCAGATCAACACCGTTATGGTTTCCAGGGACAGGAAAAAGATAATGAGATCAAAAGTGAAGGAAACTCGTTGAATTACGAATACCGCATGCATGATCCGCGCATAGGTAGATTTTTTGCTACAGATCCGCTAGAAGAAGATTATCCATGGAATACTCCATATGCTTTCTCTGAAAATCGTCTTCTGGACGGAGTTGAACTAGAAGGCCTAGAATGGAGCAGAGTCAATGAAAAAGGAGATGAAGTTTGGTTTATTTCTGATCTAATTTCTGAAAGTCTTGATTACATACCAGGTGTGGGCACACTTAAAGGAGTATTAGAAGCGTGGGATGGCGAACGCGCATTTACGGGTGACCCTCTAAATACGTGGGAACGCGGAATTGGAATGATCCCTTATGTCTCTAAAGTGCCTATTGTCAAAAAAACATTGAAAGCCGCAACAAAAGTTGAAAAAGCGGTTGAACTTGAACAAAAAGTTGAGAAGAAGGTAACAACAGCAGTAAAAAAGTCAGTTTCCAGTTCTAACGGAAAAAAAGCTGCTACTGCACCAGTAGGAAGTAAAAAAATTACTTCCACGACTAATAGCGGTGCAACAGCAAATAAAACGCTAACGCCGCCTGGAAAGGGAAAAGGATCAGTCGCACCAAAAGATCGAGATCCAAAACGGGTGTATACAAAAAAACAAAGACAAGATTTACTGGATGAACAAGATGGAAAGTGCTTATCTTGTGGAGATAAAAAAACTGTTGACGAAGTGGATGGACATCACATAAAACGTCATGCCGATGGTGGGCAAACAACAAAAGCAAATGGAGCTGCCCTCTGTAAAGATTGTCATAAGAAAATACATAAGTAGAAATGGAAAAAGAAGCATTGTTAAAAATTATTCGAAATAATATTCAGGGACATGGTTATCACTTGAATATTGTAAGTAGTCCCACCGAACCAAGATATGCTTATTCAATAGGCTTTCATGAAAAATTCGGATTTGAGCTAATCTTTGCGGGCGGTCTTTATTATTTAGAGCAGGATCTGTTCACGATATTTGATAACATTAAATCACAAATTGAAGGTTCCATAACTGAACTTGGGTCTGCAAATTTTGAAACTGACTTAGGTACATTTAGCCTTCAAAATGTTGATACTTCTTGGTCAAAAATAATGGGACTTGGAGCCTTTGATTACTATCAAAATAAAGATATCGTCTTTTTTCAAGTTCTGCCTGATGAGGAACATCACACATTGGAAATACCAGATATGTCAATTGTGCGATCTCACGACACTGCTCCGATTTGGAAGTGGCTTGATAAAGAATGGGATTTACCAGTTCCAATTGGCGCAACTGTTGCTACTAATATTGAGGTATTATTTGGGGATGCAGTTACAGAATTAATGCGTTGGGAGGAAGACGAATGGGAAATGTTCTCTATTCCAGGTCCAGATGTTGAGGAAGAGGCGACACGCATAGTGTCCATAGCCACCCTAATCAGTATAGACCCCACTTTAAATTCGACGATAACTATTGAGGTTGGAAAAGGTCTGTGGAGGGAAGATAGGGATTCTGAGTGGCAAAATTGGGGCTAGTTATTATACTAGATTATCGTGATTCTAACAGCATGAAAAAATCAATTTGTACCCTCTCACTTTATTTGATGTGCATTAGTTGCACATCAAATAATAGCTCCTTAGATTTAAAAGAAACAACTATTGCAAAGGATACTTTACAACATGAAGAGATTTTGAAAGATATGGACTACCCTCGTTCAAAAAATGTTAAAGCTGTTCAACTAAACTATTATAATGCTGATCAGCAGAAAGTCGCTGGTCTACAAAAGAACGATACTTTTATTCTTGGGATCACTTACAACGGCAAAAAGTTCCAACAATTAGCTAAATCAAATAAGATTTATCTGGAACCAGAGACAAAAAATTTTAAGATATTAAAAAGCCTTCCGGATAATAGGTATAAAATTTTTGTCGAGCCTTCCGCCGACACTTTAATATTTGACATACAGATATCATCAGATAAGTTCGTGTTCAATTCTTATTATTTAGACAACAACAGACAGATCCAGTATAAAATTGTCGATAAGATCGGTTTGTGTAAAAAAATAGAAGTCGTGGATTGATCATAAATAATTAAGCCCACTACTTAGCGAGTAAGCCCCGTTCGATGAACGGGGCTTACTTTTTTTAATTGACTTTACTTGTCTTTACCGATCAATTTAAGTTTAGAACTCAGGTCGGTTAGTCCGGCCTTTTCGAGGCATTCTTGTGCAATAGTCTTCAACTCGACCAGGGCATCTTCTGGAATACTCGCGAGAATTCCACCATCCTTTTCATCATCTTTTCCACTGAGTCCACGCTCGATCACACTGCTCAACAGCAGTACACTTTTTCGCGAAATCCTTAAGTCAATTTTCACCGCTTCCATCATGCCAGGTATGAGCAAAATCATGTCATACATCTGGCCCACTAAACTTGTTGCCATCTTCACATTACAATTAAATAAAACTTATGATTAATTGATACAAAGGTAGTTCGGATCGTCTGGATTTTCCTGTCTATAATAACAACAGCATAGGCAAATGCCGCACCACCTCTGTAATTTTGTTCAAGGCTCGATGATATATGAGGTCAGATCAACGGCACAACAGAAATCTTGAATTATTATTGAACTCATCGTTTTGAGAAAATAAATCTCCAATAGTAAAAAGAGATCTCCCGTTTATTTTTTAGAAGTCTGGACCAATGAATAGGACTTCTTTACAGTTTCCCTGCTTCTGCCGGAAACGGCAAGATGTCTAATTGTAATACAATTATATCTTGCCCCCTTTTACTCGGAACTCGTAGGGGGATTTTCTGGGAGACACTTTGGACTGTTTTTGACTGCTTTGGACCAAGGGCCTATTTAGGTAAGATTATAGGATTTGTGGATGTGAAAAGGAAAAGTAATGGAAGAAAAAAAGACCGCAAAAAGAACTCGGATTGTCACGTTAAGGCTGACCCCGGACGAGTTCGTAAAGATCGAAAAAAAAGTTGGCGAGACCACCTTCAGAAAGCTCAGTGAGTATGTAAGGGCAGTCCTCTTTGGGGGCAAAATTGTAGGGGTATACCGCAACAGATCTATCGATGACCTGATCGCAGAACTGGCGATGCTGCGACAGGAGATCAACCGTATTGGCGTGAACTTCAACCAGTCGGTAAAAAAGCTCCATGTACTACAGAACGAACCCGAATTTAAGAGATGGTTACTGGTCCACGAGCTGGAGAAAAAGACCATGGTCAACAAACTGGATGAGATCAAAAAATACATCCGTAAGATCGCTGAATTATGGTTGCGGTGATCAAGACTGGATACTCGATACACCGGATAATGAACTACAATGAGATTAAGGTCCGTGAAGGGGTTGCCAGGTGCATCGGAGCAGGAAATTATCCGATCGATCCGGAGTATATGGGCTTTGACAAAAAGCTCAATTTCCTCCGTGATCAGTTGGAACTGAACTTACGTTCCAAGCGTACCAGCGTTCATATTTCGCTCAACTTTGATCCTTCTGAAAGCAATCTTTCGGAAGAAAAACTGGTGCAGATCGCCGATGGATACATGGACAAGATCGGCTTCGGAAACCAACCGTATCTGATCTACCAGCATTTCGATGCAGGTCATCCCCATCTGCATATCGTATCGATCAACATCCAGCGCGATGCGACACGTATTAATATGACCAATATCGCCAAACTCAAATCTGAACCCGCGAGAAAGGAGCTGGAAAAGGATTTCGGACTTGTCCGCGCCGAAGACCATTGCATGGAACTGGCCTACCGGCCAGAACCCATTGATCTTACTGCAGTTGAATATGGAAGGCTGGAAACCAAGAAAGCGATCCAGAATGTGCTTGAACATGTGCTCGAACAGTATAACTACACTAGCCTACCCGAACTTAACGCCCTGCTCGGAAGGTATAATATTTCGGCGTATATCGGTGAAGAGGGATCACGCGTGCATGCACACCAGGGTTTACTTTTTCGAATAATCGACACCAATGGAAAGCCTATCGGCATTCCCATCAAGGCAAGTGCCTTTTATAACCGTCCGACTTTGAAAAAGCTGCGGGAGAATTTTGATCGGGGAACTGTAAAACGCATGCCGTATCGCACCCGCTTAAAGGCAACGATTGATAGGGTTTTGGCCGACGGACAGCTCCCACTTGGGGCTTTCGTCGAACAGATATCCCAAAAGGGTATCGATGTCGTTTTTAGGATGAACGATGAGGAATTCATTTTTGGCGTCACCTATGTAGATCACGTTTCGAAATGTGTCTTTAATGGCAGCGCATTGGGAAAAAACTATAGTGCCAAGGCTATCCAGGAAAGGTGTGTTCCAAGCGCGGGCAGATCGACTGGCAAGGCACAACAAACAGTTGTCCGGGAGAGTATGGGAAACCAGGCAACAGTCAAACAAAACACCTACAGTTTCATCCCAGGCTTAGACCCTTATTGGAAGGGCAGATCATTTATGCACGAACTGGTCCACAATCTCACACAGTTCGAGAATACCACCGAATACATCCCCTATGAATTTAGCATGAACAAAAAGAAAAAAAGAAAGAAAAGAAAATAGTTCGTTCACTAAAATTTAGATGTTATGGTACAGAGTTCTGAGAACCAACAGGCGCTGGGCAAGATCATTGATATGACAAGGCTCATCGCTGTGGTCATTTTGCTGCTCCATTTTTACTATTTCTGCTATGCAGCGTTTAGACAATGGGGATTGACACTGGAGTTCACCGATCGATTGATGGGAAATGTCCGGAACACCGGACTGTTTGGTTCGTTCCTACGATCCAAATTGATTGCCCTGGTATTCCTTGTGATCTCACTGATGGGCGTCCGTGGAAAGAAGGATGAAAAGTTAAGCTACAAAACGGCATTCTCCTACCTTATCTGCGGCCTTGTAATTTACTTTTCAAGTGCCCTCGTCCTTTATTCGCCAATGGAAAATTCTTCCATTACGATTGTCTACATATCAGTGACCACTGGTGGCTTCCTGCTGATTTTGTCCGGTGGAACATTATTGACCAGGATCATAAAGGACAAGTTCGGGGATGACATTTTCAACAAGGAAAATGAGACCTTTCCACAGGAGGAAAGACTGCTGGAGAACGAGTACTCGGTCAACCTTCCAGCATATTATTATCTGAAAAAAAAGAAGCGTAAAAGTTGGATTAATCTGACAAACGTTTTTAGGTCCATACTCGTTTGCGGAACGCCTGGATCTGGAAAATCTTATTTCGTTATCCGGCATATCATTACCCAGCATATTAGGAAGGGCTTCACGATGTTTGTGTATGATTTCAAGTTTGATGATCTTACTAAGATCGCATATAACACTTGGCTGAAAAGCAAGTCCGCTTACAAAAAGGTCCCAAAATTTTTCTATATCAATTTCGACGACCTCAATCGGAGCCACCGCTGTAATGCCCTTGATCCTTCGGCGATGACCGATATTACCGATGCTTCTGAAAGCGCTCGAACTATTCTTTTAGGTCTTAACAAAGAGTGGATAAAACGAACTGGGGATTTTTTTGTCGAGTCACCAATCAACTTCCTGACTGCCATCATCTGGTACCTGCGCAAGTATAACAACGGACAGTTCTGTACACTGCCTCATGTGATCGAACTTATGCAGGTGGATTACGATAGCCTTTTTACCTTGCTAAGGACGGAGCAGGAGATCGAAGTGTTGGTTAATCCCTTTGTCAATGCCTACCTCAACGATGTGATGGAACAGCTGGAGGGACAGATCGCATCGGCAAAGGTGGCGATGGCGCGATTGGCTTCTCCCCAACTATATTATGTGCTTTCAGGGTCCGACTTTACGCTGGACCTGAATAATCCCGACGATCCGAAGATTATCTGTATGGGAAATAATCCACAGAAGATCCAGACCTATGGTGCGGTACTTTCCCTATACGTCAACCGCTTGGTGAAACTTGTGAACCAGAAGGGAAAACTTAAATCCTCACTGATCTTCGACGAGTTCCCGACGATCTATCTCAGCGGCATTGATGCCCTGATCGCAACAGCGCGAAGCAATCTGGTTTCCACTTGCCTGGGGATACAGGATTTCAGCCAATTGGTGAAAGACTATGGTCGTGAGTTGGCAGATGTGATCGTCAACATCGTCGGCAATATTATTAGCGGTCAGGTTGTGGGAAATACCGCAAAATCCCTTTCGGAACGTTTTGGAAAGATCATGCAGGACCGTACAAGTTACTCCATTAACCGTCAGGATGTTTCTATCAGCAAGAGCAAACAGTTGGATAGTGCTATCCCACCATCGAAGATAGCCAGTCTCAGCAGCGGTGAATTTGTCGGAATGGTCGCCGATAATCCAACGGATAAGATAGATCTCAAACTTTTCCATTGTGAGATTGTCAATGATCACAAGGCACTTAAGGCCGAAGAGGATTCCTACCGGGAACTACCGGAGGTAAGAAAGGTAGATGGAACCATGGTACTGAACAATTTTATGCAGATAAAACAGGATATCCAGAACATTATCCATTCTGAAATGGAACGTTTGCTCAATGACCCGGCTAAACGACATCTGGTGATACAGAAATAGCGGTTTAGGTATGGAGATTTTTCCCTGGTCCTTCTGATTTTTTGGAAGGACTTTTTTTTGTGCTCGCCCCTCACTGAACTGGTAATGACCTTATACTACTGCTAGACTCCAGGATCGTGGAAGACAACTGGAAATTCCCCCAAAAAAACAGACAAAAGCGCAGCAAAGGTCGTGCACAGGCCTGCATGGGGGGCGCATAATGGCTTCGCCACCCCACAAGGGGGACTTATAGCCCCCCATTTGCCCTGCACACGGAACCATTCGCTTTCTTTTTTTCTGTTTTTTCTTTTGGGAAAATTTCGCGGAAAAGGCAGGGGAAGGAAGGGCAACAGTGCATTAACAATCAAAATTTGAAGTCATGGGACACAATTTGAGCAAAAACAGCAAAACAGGTAATTACAGCTTTTTCAGCGTGAAGGAAAAGGCATGGCATGGTTTGGGGCAGGTCGTACAGCACTACCCCACCAGTGCCGAAGCGATCAGGTTAGCGGGGCTGGATTACGAGGTAGGGAAACTTCCGAACACGCACATTCTTCCGAGCGGCAACAGCATTCTATCGGACTCCAGTTTTTACACGTATCGTGCGGATACGGAGGAAATACTTGGGAGTAGTGTCGGCAGGGATTACCAGATCGTACAGAACTCCGAAGCGTTCGCATTCTTCGATGCCATCGTTGGGGGTGGTGAAGGGATCATGTACGAAACAGCAGGGGCGTTGGGCAACGGGGGACGTATCTTCATTACCGCTAAACTTCCTGACTATATCCGTGTCGGGAACGGGGATGATGTGACCGAAAAGTATATCTTCCTGACCACCTCGCATGACGGTTCGGGAAGCATTACGGCGGCATTTACACCCATCCGTATCGTATGCCAGAATACCCTCAACGCATCGTTGCGCAATATGTCGAATGTGGTACGCATCCGACATACCTCTGGAGCAAAGGACCGATTGAAGGAAGTGCACAAAGTGATGGGCATTGCCAACACTCTAAGCACACAGTTGGAAGGAATTTTCAACCAATGGGCAACCGTAAAGATTACAGATGAACAGGTGAAAAAGTTGATCCAGTTGGCAATGTGTCCCAACAAGGAAACCTTGAAGTTGATCCATAGCGGTAATGATGAGGATATGTCAGCGATATTCCGCAATACCGTGGAGGACGCATTTGCCTATGCAATGATGTCCGACACCCAACAGATGGAGACGACCAAGGGCACGGTGTTCGGTGCCTACAATGCCGTTACTGGTTACTTCCAGAATGTACGCAAGTTCAAGGATGATGAGGAAAAGGTGAAGAACATCATTTTGGGCGGTACGGCACAGACCAAGGCACAGAAGGCATTCGATCTATGCACGGACTTCGCCAAGGGCGGAGCGGATATTTTCAATTGGAGTTAATAAATCCTGGGCGGCTGTTCAGCAGTCGCCCTCATTACCATACAGTATGGAAGCAATAACTTATGTGGCAACGATCAAGCATGACGATGGAAAATTTAGGCTGACCGTGGTGTCCCTATCAGGTCGTAAGGGTGCCGTACGGCAGATAACAGCCTGTGAGGGATGTCCAGAAAGTGCCATCGTAAAACTAAGAGTAAGAAGCATTAGGAAAATCCTTTGACTATGGGAAAGCCATTCACCTCCGAACGATTGCAAAACATCCGCAGGATGCGCAGGGCAAGACGCTTGCACAAACAGCAACCGCTGTTTGCCTATGAAATGATGCGGACGGATTATCCTGGCTATCCCTATGAACTATTCCTTGATGATCTGCGGTACAGAAAGCCACGCAAAAAACGAACGCGAAAATCTGGATTGTGCAGATATGGCAGGTTCAACAGGATGCAAAGCCTGATCAGCCAGTACGGATGGACTGGAGATATTGAGCTTGCAAGACAGGCAAATAAGTTGCGGGAGAGAATGACAAAACCCTATCGGGTGCTTGCCAAGGTAGAGGATCATTACATCGAGCAGAATTTTTCTGCGTTGATCCCAATCGATAGTATCGAGGAACTGGTCAGGAAGTTGGCTGACTGCCAGAGCATGGATCAGGCGAATAAGATTCTGCTCGAATTCCAAGCAAGTAATAACATGTACTAAAACAAAAAATATCATGAAAACAATATATGAATTGAACAATGAACAAAGGGCACGTTTGCTCCTAGACCTTTTTCCAGAAATGAAACCGCTGATTATGGAAAAAATGGAACAAGTGGCAGCGTATTTCCTTAACAATGAAGAAGAAATGCTAGAAGGATGGAACAATCCCGTGATTATGTATCATGAATGGCGGTCGATCGTACGTGAGGTAGCCAAGGTGGTAGCCAAGAGTAAAAGGGGGATGTTACGGAACAATCGGCAGTTCTGCCTACTTGCTTTTCTTGGGTTTAGGGGGCTATATACCATACACTGCATCTTGGCGGTCGCCGCCCAAACAGAGAACCATAAAAAGTTCAGGGCTATTGCCCTTGCACTTTTTGAAGTTGAGGAGTGCTATGAAATAGTTGAAGTCAACAATACTGATAAAAATTTAAAGCCATGAACATAGGTATCATCAAATACAGAAAATACGAGGAACGTGTCCTGATGGATAGTAGTTTTTCTATTGACGGATTGTTCCGCATCATCCTGGAAGACGGCGATTTTGAATGGTTTCATGTCGTAGACAGAGAGGGAAAAGTGCTGATTTCAACCACATCTTTTGACCTTGATTCAGGAGCGATCCTCATCAGGATACCCAAGATCAGAAGGGACGAGGAAATTCTCGGAACGGATTATAATGCCTACCGTGATCCCCCTTACATCCATAAGACAAAGGTCACTTGGATTGTGGAGGGTTATGTATGCGGGCGGAAAAAAGACGCACACGGATATGCAGAATGGCACAAACGAAGATCAAGACAACTCATTGAAAAAACAATCAAATGAAAGGAAAAGAACTGATCGTTGTTGACCTCAACGGAGATGAAATCGAGATTGAAGATCTGGCAGGTGCCATTGAGCAAGCAGACTTTTGCAGGGCAGTAGCGCAGGAAGGACCACAGAATTTCGGAGCTGTGAGACTGAAATACTGGGAAGACCTTCACGGGAAATTACAAAAACTAAAATCAGTAGAAGATGGAAAATATTGAAAGAGAATTTACCGAATACCTGTATAACAGGTATGTCGATGCCGTTAGAAATGACAAGTATACAGCCGAACAGATTTACGATGATCTACTTAGAAGATGTGTCTACAATCTGCCGTCAAGAAAGTACAGCCGAATACGGAGATATGCTAGGGAATTAGTCAAAAAAATCACTCTGGCAAAAAAGAATGGAATCAGCGGTAAACTACTATTTGTCGGGGAAGAAGGCAAAAGGGAGTTTGAAGAGGTAATCGAGCAGTATCGGCAGAGCCTGATCGAGCAGGGACTGCCAGAAGAGACAATTGACAGATGGGTAATTGACAAAAAAAAATATTATGGCAACGACTAACTTTTTTACGGAACTGGCTGATATGGAATTTACGGGCGATCTGCACCTGACCATATCGCACGGCAATGATGGTAATATGATCGTGTCGGCATTACTTAGGAACAATGAATGCAGGGATGATGCGAAAAAGATGATCCCGCCGATGATCTTTAGGGGAACAGCAGAAAAATTGGACGAAGCGTTTCTGCACGACCTCAGAAACCCAGTGGAACAGGTATCGGAACTGCTATGCAAAATGGATGACTTCATGCAACAGGTGGAAAATGCGAAAAAACAGTCCGCTATGGGAAAGGATAAGGTTTCCGTCGAAAAAAAGGAGCAGGATAAAAAAGACAAGAAGTATACCGATGCCATGAAAAAGGCGGAAGAACTGGACAGCGAGGGCAAATGGAAGGATGCTTGGCTAGTTCTGAACAATCTGGAAAACGTAGACAAAGAACATATCGAAACCCTCCGCATACGAAAGTCTAAACTGCGTGAAAAATTCGCTCCCGATCTTTTTGCCCAAGGTGCTTTACCCGAAAAGGAAATGGATGAACAGACAGATGAAGCCGGTGCAGACTTTGATGAAATGGAGGAAGAACAATTTTAAAATCAGCGATTATGTTACTAGCGACAGCACTCGAAAGGGTATTTATCATCAACGACAAGGGGAACGAAATCCGCTTGACCGATCCAGATCCGACTTGGAGCGAACAGTCGGTGATCAACTATTACGCCAATGAATATCCGATCTTGGCGACGGCGAAGATTTCTGCGCCACAGTTTAATGCGGATAAGGTGGAATTCCGATTGGAGAGCGTAATGGGAACTAAGGGATAAACAAAAGTCAAATACGATGGAACATGGAAGGACAGATGCAAAGGGGTACGATTGCTATGCCCCAGAAAGAAGACCAGATCAAACTGCACCAACAGCTTTGCAAGTTCGCAGTCTGGATGGAAAGGACAAAAGACGCAGGAGAAATCCGAAAGGACAGACAAAAGTCCGTGCCAATTTCAATGCTACCGATGGTTTCCTGAGAAGTAGGTTTGCACCAAAGCTGATCGAGACGGAATATATCACAGGTTGCAGGATGTTGTTGAATGCCAAAGGGGACTTTTCAAGTTCCCTAGCACAATTGCAGAGGGATTATGGCATCAAAGCCAGTAGCCCACGATCCCTTGAATTCCCCTACGAAATTGCCTATCAGCTTGCCGATGTCAGGGGGCAATTGGGCGAAAGTCCCTTGCCCGATTTCAGGGATATTCGCTTGGTAGAACACCAGGAAAGCATCTTTTTTGCGCACAAGGATACGTACTGTGTTGGAATGGTACTGTACTATATTCCCATTCAGCCACTATATGAAATGATGCACAGTGATTGTCGGAAGAAATCATGCGAACTGATGCTGTCCGTTTACGCCTATCTGTACAGGATCGTTGGCATACCTTCTTATACGGACAACGGTAGCTATCTGTATAGTACATACGAATGGATTGGCGAACGTGATTTCTCGGAGGACATCGAAGGCAGTGATCCCGATTACATGTATGAAGCGCAAGTGGATCAGGTCATGGAAATGGGCAGTATCTTACAGTTGGAACTGCAAGACCCGAATCACCTTGCCCAGTTCGAAACTAGGTTAAGGAAATTCTCCCCTGCCGATGATCTTGATCGGCAGTATCTGGAGATTGCCGAAAAATTCTGGAGACTCTACCGTGATCATCCCACCGCTTCCATTTTTAGGAATATTACCGATGATACGGATACAGACGACGATGGGCAAGACAGTATTGTCCGTCTGGAACAGTACCTATCTTTCTGCGCATCTACTGAGGGTGATCTGTTCGACCAGTTGTTCAACGATGTCAATATGGAGCTACAGGAACTTGCACGCATGCAGGAGCCGACCGTGTTTGTACCTATTGATGGAAGGAAGATAGAGGGCAACGAACTGGATTTTGAAAGAACATTGTTCGATCTGATAGAAGAACTGGTATGTATTATTGAACCAAAAAATTGATGGATATGAAAGATTTAACGGATGATCTTACGGCATTCTACCAGCCGAAGATGGCACTTCTGTTCTATAAGGGAAAGGGAAGGCATGCAGAAATGTTCGTGGAAAGTTACGACATCGATGCCAAAGGCAGTCCGATCAACGCCCATCCCTTAAGCGTAAGGGAAGCACAGAAGTTGGTAAAAGCCTTGCAGGTCGGATCGCAAGCGGATCGGATGCTAAAAACTAGCGGAATATTGGGAACGCATATACTTTATACTGATCCCTCCAAGAACAAAGTGATCTGGTTTACCAGATCGACCAGACGGAAGATGTATTTCAGTGATCTGCTCGGCATTCCAAACGGAATGGCATCCGTGCCACCGATGTTGTGGTGTGCCGACAGGGAAAGTCTCAGCGTTTATGCCTTGGGAAACGACCGCAGACCGAACGAAAGGACAAAACTTTATCATGCACCGTTCTTCAACATTTACCAGAGCGGTAACGTATGTATGGGAACGGTGGATGTCGAAATCGGAACGAGTCTGACCATTGAACAGTTCACACTGGCTTGGGAGGAATACTTTTTCAACTCCTATTTCAACCATCTTTTGGAGGGACACAATCCAGTTGAGGGCAACTGTGTGATGTTATGGGAAGACCTTGTCGATGGACAGGGAACATTCCCGATGGATCAGCTCAAGAGGACAGGAACGACAATAAAAGATTTGATACAATGAGTACACAAAAAACAAAAGTCCATTTTATGGATATGGAATTGATCAATGCAACCAACCCGATATTGATTAACCTCATCGGTGCGGGCGGTACGGGATCAAAGGTACTGACGGGATTGGCGGAAATGGATCACTGTATGAAGGCTCTTGGGCATCCCGGATTGCAGGTACGACTTTGGGACGATGATGTCGTTGCTGAGTCAAATCTTGGACGGCAGAGATTTGCAGTTAGCCAGGTGGGGCTTCCCAAATCGGTGGTACTGATCAATAATATCAACCGATGGACGGGATCGGCATGGAAAGCCGAGACCAGAAAATTTGACAACGGTCTAGGAAATATAAGTGGGGGCATCTTTATTTCCTGCGTGGATAATGTGGAAGCACGGTTCCAGATCGCCGATGTACTAAAGGGGATGGTCAGGAATAATAAAACCCGCAACCAGCCACGGTATTGGATGGATTTTGGAAACAGTAGATTTACAGGGCAGGTAATCCTTTCCACCGTTGGCGAAATAGAACAGCCCCAATCCGATCTATATCTGACAACGGAAAACCTCCCATTTGTGACCGAGGAGTTTGGCGAACTGTTACGGAAGTCCGAAGAAACGGATAATACACCCAGTTGCTCCCTATCCGAAGCCTTACAGCAACAGGACCTGTATATCAATTCGACACTGGCACAGATGGGATGCTCACTGCTATGGAACTTGTTCAGGAATGGCTTTACCGAGAACCGTGGTTTTTTTCTCAATCTAAAAGAGTTCAGCGCAAAGGCGTTAAAGGTCTAAGGGGAGCGAGCTCCCGGCGGCAAAAAAGGTAGTTCCCCTGACGGGCGAACCGCCTTTTTTGCGTTTAAGCGGTTGCAACCATCGCAACATGTACCTGTCTCCGACACTTCCAGTTGCAAAGGTTGCGGTTGGTTCGCGGCTGTCGCAAAAGACCGCTTCGGAGATACAAAAGTCCTGAGATCTAAGAATACAAGGGGTAACAATTTTAGGCTCCGGTTGATTTATCCCAGATAATCAATAGATGGTTCCACTTAATTTTTAGATCATGAAAACAATTAGAATTTTGGTTAGCACGCTCTTAGTAGTAACAGTTCAGGCTATGGATGCCAGATCACAGATTTCTTTCGGGGCATATTATGGCGCAAGCAACCCACTCGGAGATTACAAGAATGAAACGATAAGTAATGCCAGGAATGGTTATGCCTACGGCTTTTCGGCTTCATACACCTTTATGGAAAGTAATCTGGGCATTGGTCTGGATGTTCGATACACCAGACATGTACATCAAGCTCCAGACAGTTTGTTCTCTCGACAAGCAACTGCTTTGACAATAACTGAGGTCAACATTGCAAATTCTTACAGTTCACCTTTACGTTTTGGGTATCTTGGCATACTAATGGGGCCAACTTATCGTGTTGGGGAAGGTAGGTTGGGAATTGAACTTTATGCAAAGGGCGGAATAACATTTGAGGAATTTCCGAGCTACGTCGCTAGTGAAACGACAAAAGTTTCATACCCAACTCTTCCGGGCGCTGCACCGCAAACTGCCAAACGTGATTTACTTGGTACCACTTCCGATAGAGCAAAATCTTGGGCTGCGATTTTTGGAGCAAGGGTTGACCTAGAAATAATGCCGAATGTAGGGCTGTTTCTATATGGTGATTACCAGACACCTTTTGGCGATGGAGGTTCCTTTACCGTCGAAAATCTCCAGAACAACGAACCTCCAAAGAAGGTGCGGATAAAGATGGCTAGTTTCGGTGGAGGTATTCGTATTTCACTTGGATCGGGAAGAGAATATGGCACGATCAGGGATAATTATTGATCGATTGGAAGGCGTGGGAATTACTGCGCCTTCTTTTCAAAATGCATTCAGTACACTCAGTACCTCTGCCCGATCTGTCACATCCGAAATAGGAGTTGCCACCAGAAATTCCGACGGGTACTGGATCAGCGATTTGCTACGTTCCGAATAAGGAAGGTCCAGATCAGTCCATAGACCGATCGTCTCCGATGTCAGAAATGCGGGCATCCTGCCGTTCTTTTCGCCCTCTACATTATGGATTTCCTTCATCAGTTCATTGCCTTCCATGGTAATCATGCTACAGCTGTGCAGTAACATACCATCAACGGGATTTCGCCAAACATCCCAAAACCCGGCCATCACCGTTAAAGGTTCGATGGTGCGGATCACATGGGGAATCTTTTTTGTTTTTGGATTCTTTGGATCTACTTGTTGCCACTCGTAAAAACCTTTGGTAAAGATAGCGCAGGGTTGGGTATCCTTGAGCTTGTACCACATCGTTTCGGGATCGGTGACCTTTTCCAATCTCGCATTTGCGGTTTTTAATCCAATGTTTTCCGTCTTTGCCCATTTAGGGATAAGCGGCCAGGAGAATTGCTCAAAGCCGTTGCCGAAACGGAAGATCGGCAAGTGCACTTTGGCACCAGCTGGAGGGACATTGATCACTATATCTATCTCCGGCCCCGAAAGGCCATAGCTTTTTCTTATTTCCTCGGACGAGGGTGTAATCACTCTACCACACATAATCAACCTTTATTATGAAAGGTAATAAAATTTCAGATGCAATCCAGGTTAACGGAACTTGCACATGATGTTTTCAAGTTGCTGGATTTCTTCTTGGGAAACGTCCCGCAGATCGGCAGAAATCAAAAGGTCTACACTGATGTGGTAGTAAGCAGCAATCTGCATCAAAATTTCCAATGGTGGTTCAGCTCCGCCTTCTTCGTATTTGGCATAACGAGGCCTGTTCAGATTGAATTTCTCACCAAATTCTTTCTGTGACAGGCTTTTAGCCTTTCTTAAATAGCGAAGATTATCAGCAAGAAATTTCAAAATGCTAAAATTATTAGCAACAAAAATACAGCTTGTGATTAATTTTCAAACTAATTTTGTTGAAAAAGTAATCAACAATAAAATTGAAGATGATGGGAAGAGCAGTGGCGCACTTAGATTTGGATACCTTTTTCGTGTCCTGCGAACGGTTGAACAACCCTAAATTCAATGAAGTACCCCTGATCGTGGGTGGCGGGCATCGGGGTGTTGTCGCATCCTGTTCTTACGAAGCTAGAAAGTTTGGTGTTCGCTCCGCTATGCCGATGAAGTTGGCACTACAGAAATGTTCACATGCGATTGTTGTAAAGGGGGACATGGAATTTTATTCCAAAAAATCGCATGAGGTTACACAGATCCTCGCAGAAATGGTTCCAATTTTGGAGAAGGCAAGTATCGACGAATTTTATATGGACTTGACAGGGATGGACCGTTTTTTCGGTACCTACAAATGGACCAACGAATTGGCAGCAAAAGTGATCAGGGAAACGGGACTGCCTTTGAGTTTTGCGCTTTCGGTCAACAAAACCGTCTCAAAGATTGCTACGGGAGTAGGTAAACCATACGGAAACCTGGAAGTGGCTGAAAATAATGTGCGTCAGTTTTTGAACCCACTTTTAGTTGGGAAAATTCCGGGGATCGGACATACAACTTCAAACCTATTGTCCAGGATCGGGGTACGAACTATTAAGACATTGGCGGAAATGCCTATCGAGTTGTTGCAGCAATTTATAGGCAAAAATGGTATTGATCTTTCCAATAAAGCAAATGGTATTGATCTGTCTCCCGTACAACCATACAGGGATAGGAAGTCACTTTCGAAAGAACATACTTTTCACCAGGACACGATCGATATTCCACGTTTAAAGGCGCTAATGGTGGGAATGGTAGAGCAGCTTTGCTATGATCTCAGAAGGGAAAAATGGCTTACATCGGTCGTGACAATCAAAGTTCGCTATGCGAATTTCGATACGCACACCAGACAGAAGCATGTGGCCTATACCTCGTCCGACCATTCGCTCACTACCACGGTGCATTCTCTTTTTGATCAGCTTTATGATCGCAGGATGAGGTTACGATTGATCGGAGTACAATTTGGCGGATTGGTCCACGGTGTCTATCAACCAGATCTTTTCAAAGATGAACATAAAGAACTGGCGATTTATCAGGCTATGGACAAGATTAGGGATAGATTTGGTAAAGATGCAGTTGCGCGATGTGCCGGAGCAAGTTTCATGAACAAAAAACTCTAGTATGTATCTCAACTGTCATTCATATCATAGCTTGAGATACGGAACCATACCCACAGCTGAGCTTGTCAGCATGGCAAAAGAAAATGGTGTATCAGCACTTGCATTGACGGATATCAACGCTATTGCGGGCGTATACGATTTTACCAAGCTTTGTAGGAACGCTGGGATAAAACCGATCATCGGCGTTGAGTTCCGTGAAGATGGAAAATTAAAATTTATTGGACTTGCCAAATCCCAGGAAGGCGTTGGAGAAATGAACAGATTTCTAACGGAGCATAATTTCAATGGGCAACCAATACCCGACAGGGCACCAGAATTCAGGGAGGTAGTCGTCATCTACCCGTTACAGGTCATTGAACATTTACTTGACAATGAATTTATAGGCATCCGGGCCACACAGCTTAATTTGCTTTATCGAAAGGAACTGCGTGAGTTGATGCCGAAAATGGTCATTTTGCATCCGGTTACTTTCCGCACGAAGCGCGAGTATAACCTACACCGTATTCTGCGGGCAATCGACAGAAATGTTATTCTTTCAAAGCAAAGCGAAGAGGACATTTGCAGTAAGGATGATTGCATGATCGGACAGGATGAATTGTTAAAGCATTTTCAGCATTATCCGGAAATAATCGCAAATACTTCTCATGTGCTGGAACAGTGCAATTTTGATTTCCAGTTCCATGTGCCACGTAACAAGCGTACTTTCACTGGAACCAAAGAAGGTGATATAAATATGCTGACCGAACTTGCTTACGATGGATTAAGTATACGTTACCCCCATCATCCACAGGAAGCACTAAATCGGATCAAAACCGAACTAAAGGTAATTGAAGAATTGGAGTTTGCAGGTTACTTTCTCATTACCTGGGACATCATACGTTATAGTAATTCCCAGGGCTTCATGCACGTGGGACGCGGAAGCGGTGCCAACAGTATTATCAGTTATTGCCTGGGGATTACTGACGTTTGTCCGATTGATCTAAACCTGTACTTTGAGCGGTTCCTAAACTCGCACAGAAAAAGTCCACCGGATTTTGATATCGATTGGTCTTGGAAGGAACGTGACACTATCCTAACATATATTTTCGAGAGGTACGGTAGCGAACATGTCGCATTTTGTGGCACCAATGTAGAATTCAAGTACCGATCGATCATCCGGGAAGTAGGTAAAGTCTTTGGACTTCCGAAAGGGGAACTTGATGAACTGTCGAAGGGAAAAGTTCCACAAGCTAACTCCGGGGAGATTGTGAGTTTGGTGTACAAATATGGAATGCTTCTGGAAAAGTTTCCGAACCAGCGCAGCATGCACTCGTGCGGAATTTTGATCTCCGAGGAGCCGATAACGAATTATTCCATTTTGGAAATGCCACCGAAAGGCTTTCCTATTGTCCAATTTGATATGCACGTAGCTGAAGACATAGGGTTTGACAAGTTTGACATTTTAAGTCAGCGCGGGCTTGGAACCATTGAGGAAGCGGTACAGATTATCGAGCGGAACCATGGGGTAAAAGTGGACATCCGGAATACCGATCTCACAACCGATAATCCCGAGTGCAACGAGCAGCTTGCCATAGGTAAGACGATTGGTTGCTTTTACATTGAAAGTCCTGCGATGCGGGGAATTTTACGAAGGCTGAAATGCAAAGATTACCGCACGCTTGTAGCGGCTTCCTCAATTATCCGCCCGGGGGTTGCCGAATCGGGAATGATGCGCGAGTATATATTCCGGCACAATTTTCCAGACCAGTTCGAATACCTTCACGAGGTACTCAGGGAACATTTATCCGAGACGTATGGGATTATGGTCTATCAGGAAGACGTGATCAAGATTGCAATCCATTACGGTGGGTTATCGGCAGCAGATGGTGACATTCTGCGCCGGGCTATGAGTGGCAAGGGACGTTCGCCGGAAGCGATGCAGAGAGTGAAGGATAATTTTTTTGCTTCATGCTTGGCCATGGGACATCCTAAAAAACTGAGTGAAGAAATATACCGCCAGATACAAAGTTTCGCTGGTTATTCATTTTGTAAAGCACATTCTGCATCCTATGCCGTTGAGAGTTATCAGAGCCTTTATTTGAAAATGAACTATCCCATTGATTTCATGGTGGCGGCTGTTAACAATGGTGGTGGCTTCTACCGACCAGAAGTCTATGTCCACGAAGCTAGAATGGCAGGCGGTATAATCCATAATCCATGCGTCAATAAAAGTGATGTACTGGCTACTATCTACGGAAAGAACATTTATCTCGGATTTGCCCATTTGAAAAGTCTTCCAGCAGGAATTGCTCAAAATATTGTCGTTGAAAGACAGCGTAACGGTAATTATAAATCTTTGGAAGACTTCATCGACCGTGTTCCGATCGGTATCGAAACAATACAGACCTTGATTTTTATCGGTGCTTTCCGCTTCACTGGCAAAAGTAAGAACGAACTACTGATCAAAGCCAGGTTGATCCTGGTCAATTATAAGCCTCAGAATTGGGCACCAAAGCTTTTCCAGGAACCGGTAAAGGATTTCGTGCTGCCCAAACTCGAACGCTCCGTTTATGAAGATGCATTCGATGAAATTGAACTGCTTTCCTTTCCGGTAACACATACTCCGTTTGATCTATTGAGAACAAAGCAACGGGGGGATGTAATGGCAGCAGATCTATTGCAGCACTATAAAGAGGAAGTGAGGATGATCGCTTATCTGATCTCACGTAAACACGTCCCGACAAAACGGGGCGATATGTTCTTTGGTACTTGGATCGATGCTAACGGCGACTATTTTGACACCGCACATTTTGCAGATAGCTTGGCAAAGTACCCGTTCCAGGGAGGTGGATGTTATCTCATGAAAGGGATCGTAGAAGTGGATCATCATTTTCCCACAGTAACCATATCCCGTATGGAGAAATTGCCCTTCATTGATGATCCACGTTACGCAGTTTCAGATGAGAGGCGACATGAAACACAAAGGAACCTTAACGAAGATGTGAGTATGACCAATCGTGAACCTTATCCACAGGAACATGAAATTGGATTACCTCGTTACATAAATGTAGCTTAATCCAAACCATATTGCTGACGTAAGGAAAATGGTTCTACGAATTGTGAAATAAGCTGAAAACAAAGGATCGAATCCCGCACCTTTTCTCTCTGTTCACGCTTAATTTACAAGTATTTAGACCATAAAAAATTAGCTTTTTTGCCTGATTTTCCGTATCTTTGTATGAGTAAAATACCGGGATTGGGTCATGATTATTTTTAGTGTTTTACATTTTAAATATGTTTGATTTTGATATATCCCACAACATTTATCAATCAAAATTTTGTGCAGATGGAAAGGAAGAAAGTAGGCATTTGGATACGTGTATCGACGGAATTTCAGGTTAAAGATGAAAGTCCTGAACACCACGAACAACGTGCGCAGTATTATATTAAATCAAAAGATTGGGAGGCTGTAGAAGTCTATCGCTTGGATGCCATATCAGGCAAGACCGTAATGGATCATCCCGAAACGCAAAGGATGCTAAGAGATGTTCGAACTGGAAGAATCTCAGGTCTGGTCTTCTCTAAGTTGGCTCGCCTAGCGCGCAATACCAAAGAGCTTTTAGAACTTGCGGATATTTTTAAAACTCAAAAGGCGGATCTGATCTCTTTAGCAGAACAGATTGATACAAGTACACCCGCAGGCACACTGTTTTTCACGATAATTTCAGCAATGGCTCAGTGGGAACGTGAAGAAATTTCTGCCAGAGTTTCAGCATCTGTTCCAATTCGTGCGGAAATGGGTAAATGTACTGGGGGAGCTGGTGCCTTTGGATATAAGTGGGATAACAAACAATTCGTCCTTGATGAAAATGAAGCGCCAGTAAGGAAACTTATGTACGAAATCTTTTTAGAGTGCCGGAGAAAAAGAACAACTGCAAACAGATTGAACGAACTTGGACATCGTACACGCAAAGGAGCAAAATTCACCGACACGACAGTTGATAGGCTTCTACGTGATACAACTGCAAAAGGGATAAGATTAGCCAATTATACAAAAAGCACTGGTGAAAATAAAAGTTGGGAATTAAAACCGGAGGATCAATGGGTAGAAGTTCCTTGCCCTGCAATCGTCGATGAAGAAGTATGGGAAAGCTGTAATGCAATACTAGAGAAACAGAGAAATAGCAGAAATAAAAACGGAAGGTTTTCATACAGTCTTTTGGGTGGCATAGTAAAATGTTCATGTGGAAAACCTATGTATGTTCATGGTTCCAGATCAAGAAAATACAAGTGTTCTTCATGTAAAAATGACATCAACCAGGAAGCCCTTTATGGTTTTTTCCAGGAAAACCTAAATCAATATATTGAAGGCATTAAACCTGAAATTTTCATCGCGGAACTTAGTACTGAAATCCATAACAAGGCGGACTTACTAAACACAACAATGAAAAATCGTGATGCACTGCTCAAACGAATGGATGAACTAGTAGATTTAAAATTGAACGACGGGATGAGCAGTGAACATTATAAAGCACGGTATTATCCTTTGGACGAACAAGTAAAACAGCTCAACAGAAGTATCCCCGAGCTACAGGCTGAAATAGACTATATGAGGATACAAATGAACTCTAGTGACTACGTGCTAAATGGGGTAAAATCGCTTTATACAGATTGGAGTGAGCTTGAATTTTCCCAAAAAAGAGGCATTACAGAAACAATTACGCAACACATAATTGTTGGTAAAGACACTATTGATATAGCACTTGCATACCTTCCCACTACTTTGAAAACAAGTCAACACAACCTCATGGATTTGTTGACGCAAGAAACCCAAAAAAAGATGAGTTTTAACATTGTCGTAAGGCTTAACCGTGAGCCAGTTGTTCTTAAGTCGTTGATCATCAATGCAATCCCAAGGCTTGAAAATGGGAGTAACAGTATATGTAATGATTATGCTTCAGAAAAGTTGTGTGGAGTGTGAAACACAAGGAGGATCAAGCATTGATAACGTTACAAATGCTAGCCTAATCGAGAAACTAGATGCAAGTCTGTGGGCTGCAAAGAAATCCTAGTTGAGAAAAAGATAAAAAGTTTATTAGGGGTTTTTAAGGTAACGGCCTTTGATGATGTCTTCTATTATACCCCGTTTTATTCTAGCTTCTTCTTCTGTAATTTCACTGTATACAACTATAACCTTGTAAATTTTTTCAGGTTTCGCCGGTCTTGCTTTTCTTTTTTTTGTTGCGATTTCGAGATTTTGCTTTGGAGCTTTGTTATCCTCAAGATTGCTATTGTCGAGAGTTTCCATAATTTGCAAGATTTGATAACTAATTTAATGAATTATTTAGTTGGATGCAAGAGTAGCTAACTTCCACTATGAAATAACAAAGAAATCAATCTAACTTCTAATTATTCTTCATCTTCGATCTCGCTATTTCCGATGTAATAAGAGTCAATGATTTTAGCTTCGCTCTTAAAATCATTGGCTCGAAGCATGGATAAAAGCTCATGTCGTTCATAGGCAATCTCAGTCTTAAGGGGTTTATGCACCCCTTTATTCAGCTTTGCAATGTAGGCTCTTCCATCGTCCCAAAATGAAGCGCTTGTGATGTACAATCCTCTCAATTTTTTGCCTTGACTGATTTTATCTTTATAGAACTGTTCTACGAAGGGAAGTTTGTGTTCATAGAACCACTTGAGGCTGCCTTTCTTATCCTTATCACCTAAAGACACGAATACATTTGAATTATAGCCTCTTAACTCAACAACCACGATTTCATCAGGCTGGCTAGCGTCAAAAATATAGTCATATTGGTAAGTTTCCTTTTTCGATTCGCTTTCAATACTCCATAGCTTGCCGCGCTCTATCGATGCATTTGGAAACATCTGTTTGAGAACTGGGTACATCAGTGTTTCAAAGAGTACTCCCTTGAGATCACGTAATGCCTCTTCCTGTCCTGATTGGCGAATAATCCGCAAAATCTTTCGCACGGACTTTTCTACGTCTTCATTCTCAAGTAAGAGCTCATTGATTTCATCAAGCTTGGAAAGAATATCATATATGCGGGTGCCAAATATCGAGGCTATATCGAATGACAGGAAACCAAGAGCTCTGGTCTTATTTAACACCTCCTGTGAACAGGTCTTGTAAATAATAATAGGCATAATTTTTCGACCAGTTAATTTGACCGAATTTATGTTGATTTGTACACGGTTGTAAAAGCCATCAAGCTCAAGTTGACTATATTCATCAGACAACACGACATCTAATACGACCAAGGTTTGTGTCTCCGAAGTCAAAGCCTTTACTGCACGAACGGCATTGATACCGGTAGTTTTACTATAGCTGTATGCATCCCATAAAAGGTTGTTGTGTTTGGCACCATAGGATGGTGTCTTTTTATTTCGGTAAATGGGCGAAATAGTTGAAATAAGGTTTGAATGTGACAACCACCTCAGTACATCAGGTATGAGGCTACTATCGACCACCATCTTATTGTAATAAGAAGTCATTAAAGGTTTTGCCAATTTTCTTCTATCTTCTTCCTCTAATTCATCTTTAACTAGGATATAATTAATGCCATTTTCATCCCTTTCCTCATATACCAAATTTAGTTTTACGAGCACTTTCACTATATCAGAAAGTGTCGAAACTTTGGTCGAGCTCTCCTCATCTGGAGAGGCGGTAATTTTCATTGCATCGTAAAATGAGACAATTCCACCGTGCTTAATCATATGTGTTAAAAGACGATAGATCGGTGGACGCTCGCTATAGCATATTCGGCGTACCTGGTTAATGTCTATATCCTTATCGGGAAGTAGATAGATAAATTGTCCATGTCCGAAAGTATAAGGCTTTGAAGACTTAATGGCGTAGGTACTCGCTGCGCGGCTAATGATTTGACGTGCATTGTCTTCACTGATATTAAATTTATCTACAAGCGCCTTTTTTAGTTCTCCACCTGATTGATAAAGTTTTTCTTGAAGAAGCTCATACATGAAATCAGTATAGATTTCCTGGACGCTTACAGATCTTGTTTTTGTCACACTGCCCTTATTAATTATATTTCTTCCCTTAATTCCGACAATATCGTTTTTTTGATTTAAAATTCAAAACAACATAACAATCTTTAAATCAGATAAATAAAAAATATTCAATTCATAGGTTTAGCAATGTATTCAAAAAATCAAGTCACAAGAAACCTTAATTTAACTCAAAGCCCTATTACTAATTGCAGGAGGAAAAATAAAATTGACTACACAAGAGCAATGATTGCATCATAAGTATTACAGAGGCCAACAGCTGTTCTACCGTTAAAGTTACGAGTTATGAATACCTTAAAATTACGATTGAAATAATTCCAAAAGAACCAATGTTCACTGGTATCGGTAAGAGTTGATCTGTCCTGAATTTCTCTTAACAGTTCAATAAAAGCTTCTTCGTAAAGTGTCGTAGTAAATCGTCCATCTAGATATTTTATTAAAATGCCTTTTAATCTCTTCATAAAATAACGGATTTCACGTTTACGAAATACTAGTGATAGCTTATCCCTGTTAAGCCTAATCTTGCTAATGGTTGTTTCAGCCTTTTGTTGATTCAATAATACGGCATGTGGATTGGGTGCCATCTGCCCATGATTGCTTATTTTAAAATAATGGAAAGGATCAAATCCCGGAAATTCAGGATTCAGGAGTAAGGGCACCTCTAGTTGGGATAGCGTGTGAGAATCGAGCCTGTTGTGGCTCAAGTCTATTACCCCTGCTGATATAACAGGGAGAGTTTGATAGCTATTGTTCACTACTGGAAAATGGTTCCCTTTAGACCTTGTCTTGTTACAGTCGTGACAGGCTGGCAATAAATTGCTCCATTCATAACATAACCAGTAGTAACCGTCATGTCCCGGCTGACCGGTAACACCTTTTTTTGGACGGTAGTGTTCAACTTCCGGCTCATCATCATAACAATCACAATAAGCGCATTTATTCCTATACAGACGTTTTAAGGCATTAACAACTGTTACATTTCCATAAGTTGCTTGTAATATCCGCTTTCTATGAAGGGGGTTTGTTCTATCGATTACCTCATCGAGATTGTTGGGGCTTAGTGAGGCGGGCGGATTGTTAAAATTCTTGTTAACGCTACGCATTGTTGAAATATTTTTTGTTGAACAATTCTTCTTTTTGCTCTATCTCTTCCAGCTTCTTGTCAAGTAGATTAAAAAAATCCGTATCACCCATGTCGTCGTCAACATTGATGTCCTCTGGGTTAGTGTTTTGTATAGAGCCAAGGGAATCCATACCGAAGATGGCGGAGGTTAAAATCGTATTGGGCAAAAGATTTTTCACATCGATATAATTTAGCGACTTCACTTTTACTCCAGTCTCGGGGTCTCTTGCTAGGTGATAAATCGCGGAGTTCTCGGGAACGCCTAATAGAGGTATCGGACTATGCGTGCTGACTATAAATTGAACTGCTGGAAATTTATTCGCTAGTAACGCTGGCAGTTTCTTTTGCCATTTGGGATGGAGGTGCAAATCTATTTCGTCGATAATAACGAAACCCTCCAGCTCTGAGGGATCAATTTTTTCGGGTTGCTGTTCAAATAAGCGAACCATCATGTCTCCAAGCATTGCTACTAGTGATCTGATGCCAGAGGAAAGCTGTTCAAATCTTAACGGAAGTTCCTTCCTAACCCCATAAAGATCTTCTTCGAAATAGAATACATCTTTATATGGAGAGCCCTCGAAGGGAATATTTCTGATATCATAAATACCTGGAATGAGTTCAACTAAAAGCTGCTTGATATTATCATAACGTAGCTCAATATCGCTCATCATAAGTTTAGATTTGTGGTTGTTAACCCTACTTTGTTCATTTTGAATCCATCTGTTGAAATCAATGAGCAAGCCATCGGGATAAAAAATACTCCAAAGAGCGTGCGTTCTGTCCCGGCCGAGCTCATTTTCCTTTTTTCTTATATCTGATTTATGAACCATGAGTCTTGAAGGACCATAAGCGGCGAATGGAACCCTTGCCAATTTTCTGTCCTTCGGCTCAAATTGATTTATCTTAATGCTCTTGCGTGTACCTGCAAGTCTAGCAATGGCATCAATTAGCCATGGACTATTACTTGGTGACAAATAATCATTCTCAAAATGGCGGTTGCCTAGAAGTATCGACATGGATTTGAGCAAAGAAGACTTCCCACAGCCATTATCACCAACCAAAAATATAAATTGTGTATTAGCGGGAATATTGCCAAAGGAGGCATCATTAATTGGTGTGTAGTGTTGAATACGAAAAGAGTCTAAGCTATAGTTTAATATACGTACACCTTGCTTTTCTCTATATTTTAGAATATTGTTATGCCATTTTTCAAATTGACCTTTGCTGATGAAATCAATTCTATTCGTGTTGTCCTCAAATGAAAAACTCTTTATCTGTTCTTTAAGTATACTATCTATCAGTAGCTTATCATTTTCGATAAACCATTGCAAAGATTCCAAGTAGCCATCATGGGAATAGGCCTTTGTCCACTGGTCAGTTCCATCTGAGGTAGCCCCAAGTTGAGAGACTAGATAGCGCTGAAAGAATAAAGACTTTGCACTGCTATCCTTACTTGTAAAGGTGAGATAGGTTCTTCCATCACCGTAAATGCTGAAAATAATATTTGGTGTCTTATTTTTCCAATCTGTACCTAGCCAGAATGAGAGTACAATGTATTTTTGTGTGCCATGAAACCAGAGCCGTTCATCAAGACGCTTGTTAAGATTAGACCTGCGAAGGGTATATAGAAATGGATGTGCAGCATTCTCGGCCTGGTTACCACGGATACTTTCCAAGAATTGATATATTTCCTCACTGATTTCTGAGACAGTCATAAACATTAAATTTTTAATAAAGCAAAGCTTCAGCACCAAAAGTATCTGGAAAATTCAATGATATCCAGATGGTAATATTTGGAATGAGAGCTCGTGATGTAAAAATAATAATTTTTTATTCTTTAGTAATATCAACCAATTTAGAGAAATAGATACGGGATACCGTATTCAGGTATCAATTTCTTATTTAAATTTTGCTTAATTTTATTTAATTAACCTCTTATATAACTTATGCATGTTCTTAACAAATCTTAAATTATGGAACTTTAGGATCTTTGGTGCCGATGGAACCTTTGACCACTCTAAGCCTAATCTTTCCCTTGATTTCAAGGATGGTATCAATGTACTGATTGGCGAAAATGACTCCGGGAAAACGGCTATTATCGATGCTATTAAAATGGTACTAAAAACACATAGTGCCGAGTGGATAAAAATCGAAGACGAAGATTTTTTTAAGGATGCCCATCGCCTAAGGATAGAATGCCGCTTTAAAGGGATGAGTGATGAGGAAGCCAAACACTTCGCAGAGTGGCTAGATTGGGTTATCGAAGACTCAGGCGGGAAGCCATATCTTACAGTCTATTACGATATTTCTCGAAGGGATGGCAAAATAATACCCTCTGATATTAAGGCAGGCATCGATGACACCGGGCATATACTCACAGCCGAGGCAAAGGAAATGCTAAGAACCACATACCTCAGGCCCCTTCGAGATGCTAAAAGTGAGCTATCCCCGAAACGAAATTCCCGCCTTTCACAGATACTTTATTCCCATGCAGCCTTCAGCGATAAAAAAACACACCGATTAATCGGGCTTGCGCAGACGCTAAATAAAGAGGTGACCGAATATTTCAAGGGTAAGGATGCTGCTGGCAGCGACCTTCCTGCTAGCGACCTTCTGGGGAAAGAAGTTAAAAAGGTAATGGACACCTATCTTAACCAGTTCTCTAAAAAGAGTACTGCTTTTAGGATGACTTCTTCAGATCTAAAAAGCATTCTAGAGTCCTTATGCCTGCTTTTTGAAGATGGCTATAACCTGGGACTGGGCAGTCATAACCTGTTATGTATAGCATCAGAGCTACTGCACCTGAAAAAAGGGAACTGGGATGGACTGCGCCTGGGACTTGTAGAGGAAATAGAGGCTCATCTCCATCCACAGGTTCAGCTTCAGGTGGTAGAAACCTTGAAATCCCATTCTAATGATATGCAGCTCATCTTTACCACACATAGTCCAAATATAGGATCAAAGATACCGCTAGAGAACCTGATCATGTGCCATAAAGGGACGGCGTATCCTTTGGGGCATGATTTTACAAAACTGGATAAGGATGATTATAAATTCCTTGAGATATTTCTTGATACCACTAAAGCAAACCTATTCTTCTCAAAGGGCATAATCCTTGTAGAAGGTTGGGCAGAGGAAATCCTGGTGCCCGTTATTGCCTCGGCAATAGGAATAGACCTTACAGAATGCGGAGTTTCCATCATCAATGTGGGCAGTACGGCCTATCTGCGGTTTGCAAAGATATTCCAGAGAAAAGCCGTGCCATTGATCGAGATACCAGTATCCATCATTACTGATGTAGATATCAGGACTTATGAGAAAAATCTGATTATTGATGGCGCAGGAAAGCCTGTTCTAGATGATAAGGGCAAATCTACCTATGATTATCAAAAAAGGGATGCTGCTACGGTAACAGCTGAAACAACTGCAAAGAAAACGGCAATAGATAAATCAGAGGAAAACGTAAAATATTTTATCGCAGACGATTGGACCTTAGAGTACAGCCTGTTTAAGTCCGCATGTATGAGTGCGCTTTTCAAACAAACAGCAGAGGAGGTACATAGCAAAACAGATTGGGCAACAGATTTTGAGAAGAAACTCGCAGAAAAGCTTATTGTAAAGAGTCTCGATAAAACCGAGATAGCCTATCTTTTGGCGAAAACTTTACTTAATCTACTGGAAATAGATCCTGGGAGAACGTCATCGCCCTTAAAAGATATAAATGAAGCAGATGGCAAAAATGATGCAATAGATTATATAATTAAAGCTATCAAACATGCCTCAGGAAATTGAGATCACAGATGATCAGGTGAAGTTGGCAGAAAAGTATCTGCTTCCACAGGGAAAAAGCTTTGATGATGAACGGGTAGCATTTATGAAGGATTTATCTACCCATGACCTACATGCTGTACCCGGTAGCGGAAAGACCACAGCATTGCTGGCAAAGCTTATCGCTCTTGAACAGCACCTTCCATTCGCAGATAGGTCTGGAGTATTGGTTATTTCACATACCAATGCCGCAGTCGATGAGATAAGGCGCAATATTGGACATGTCTGCCCGAGGCTATTCGCCTATCCAAACTTTATTGGTACAATACAGGGATTTGTTGATGCATTTTTGGCAGTGCCCTATTATAAATCAGTATATCACAGAAGACCTGTTCGTATAGATGATGAGATTTACGATGAAAACCACTTTCCTGATTATAAGCTTTCAGCATATCTCAATAATAGAGGTGATGGCAAAAAATTATTATATAAATATAGATTGGGAAAGGATGGCAAGTTGACCTTGCAGCTGGAAAACAAACCATTTGTTTTCCCTGAAACATCAGGGACTTATCAAAAAATATTGTCAATTAAACAAGAACTCCGAGAAAGTGGCTTTTTATGCTTTGATGATGCATATATCCTTGCCCAGGAATACCTCGAGAAATTCCCAGGGATTATCAATATCTTAAGAAAACGCTTCAGTTATGTTTTCGTCGATGAGATGCAGGATATGGATAGGCATCAGTATGATCTGCTTGAAACCTTATTCGGGGACGCCGCAGAAGTCGCTTATCAGCGTATTGGCGATAAGAACCAGGCCATCTTCAATGCTGAGTCGGAGATGCTCGATATCTGGAAAGAACGGAATGTAAAGGAGCTGAATGGAAGCCATAGGCTACATTCAGCCACAGCCTGCATTGTAGAATCCCTTGCATTGAGCCCCATAGCTGTGGTTGGAAATAAGACCAATACTGATGGCTCAGCAATTGACATAAGACCGGTAATGTTGGTATATGAAAATGATACAGTTAGCGAGGTAATATCCTGTTTTGCAGATGAGATCAAAAGGCTTGTAGACGAGGGAAAAATAAATCTGGCTAGTGATAACGTGCATAAGGCAGTTGCCTGGACGGCAGCGAAACCAGGAGATAGTGCGAACATGATAAAACTTAATCATTACCATGGTAGTTTTTCCAAGGATCATGCAAAGCTTAAGATCAATTACCCATGTTTGGAAGCCTACCTACATTATCATCAGCAGGATGCTAGCAAGCTAGCCTCGATTCGAAAGAGCGCGCTCAATGGGATATTAAGAATTTTAAGGTTGGAAGAAGTTGTAAATCCAGGGACAGGCCGCTCATTTACAAAAAGAAGTCTGGTCGATTGGATTAAAGAGCAACATTCGGGATTTTACCGAGATTTCAAGCTCCAGCTTTATCAGATAACAGCACTGAACATAGAACAGAAAAAAAGCGAAGCATTAAAGTCCTTGATTAAGCTAGCAACCGAGGTGCTATCCAAGCTCGGCAAGACAATCAAGAAATCAAAAACCTTTATTGATGAAAAACATGTGCCAGTTGTTACTACATCAGAAGAAGACCCAGAGCAAAAAAGCAATTGCTTTGTCAAAAACGGAATCCAAATCGATGTGGCAACGGTACACGCTGTAAAGGGACAGACACATACCAGCACCCTTTATATGGAGAGTTTTTATCAAATCAACGTAGGTGGCAAAGGACAGTACGAGTCTTCCAGAGTTGCAGATCAGTTGCAGGGAACCCCGCTGGCTGCAGGTGCACATGAATTTATCAGGCAGTCATTAAAAATGACTTATGTTGGGTTTTCAAGAGCTACGCATCTGCTGGGTTTCGCCATACATAAGTCGCATTTCGACGCGCTGTATAACGGAAAACCAAATATGGATCGTTGGAAGGTAATCATTGTGCCCAAACCTAAGAAACCAGCTTTGGCAGCTGCCAAATAGTTTATTTTGAACCTTAGAGAAATGATTTTTTATAATACAAACGGGCTGCCAAGCGATAAGCCAAAAGAGAATAAATTCTGGATAACCCAAGGCCCATCTGATTTTGTACTGAAGGAGAATGATTTGACTTTGGATATTGAAAGTCAAGCGATTTATTTAAGAAATCTTCTGGCAGAAAAAGTATTTGGCAGCCAGCAACGCTATTACGATCAGTTACCATTCGCTCCATTATGGATTTCTAAGGCAGGCATAGATTCTGACATCAAAATCTCAAAGGAGGAGTTTGAAAAACTCATCGCCAATGCTGATGCGCTCACCTGTAAATTTCTATATTATTATGATGTCTCATCGCTAATAGGCTCATTACAGAATAGCGTACAAGAGGTCAGACATTTAATGGGCGAGTTTTATAGGGAGCTGAATGAAAATTCTTTTATGTTAATGCCAGAACCTTTTGAGCAGGATACAGTCATGTTTGCATCAGGTCTTATGGTGACCCGGTTGTTTACCTCCGTTAATCATATATTCATAGCTTTGTATAGCCAGCTTGATTTTATCACAAAAATCTGTTACGAGATGGAACAGATGGATGATAATTATATTGCATATAAAAAGATTAAGTCAGCTAAAATTCTTTTCGGGGATGCGAGACGGACAAGCTTAAATGGAAAGCCTGATACATTGTTCGCCGATTCGGTGAATATTAAAATGATTCAGACACTGCGCAATGAAATTGTTCATAATGCTTCATTTGAAGATGTGCAAAAGGTTTTTCAGGTGTTTAAGTCCAGTATAATGGTAGAAAAATTTATCCTACTGCCGGATTTTGAAAACGGCATCATCAAAACACATAAGAACAGGAAAAGGTTTTTTGACCAGGAGATCAAGCTCAATGAAATACTGCCAGAGCTTATTTTTGATTTCTGGAAGCGCTTGCACCAAACCTTAAAAATTCTTGTGGAAGATTCTGGAGGCTAAAGCCCCTTGTCAATCTTCAGGCTAAATTACTATTTTCGAAATACCAATATAAACCTTAAAATCATAATGCTCCAGAAGGATATAAATACCATTACATTCAAAGACATCAATGAGCTTTTCTATCGAGGTAATCTCGTAGAGAGCGAAACTCTAGAACTTAAGCGCCAGTTATCGCAAGACAAAAATGGAAAGATTGAGAATAAAGAATTTGCCAAGGATGTTTCAGCCATGGCCAATGCCCAGGGCGGTCTTATCATCCTTGGTATCGATGAAAAAGCGCAGGAAATCTGCGGTATCGAAGTTAAAATGGGCAATCAGAAGATAGAGGATTGGATCGGCAATGTTCTCAATGACCTGGTAGATAAAACCATTAGCTACCAGTTGCACCAGATACCGGTAAATGAAGATGAATCGTTAAAGGTAGTCCTGCTACAGGTAGCAAAAGGAGTAGAGAAACCCTACTATGTGGTCGCAGATAAAAAAAGCCTGACCTATATCCGCAAAGGAAGCTCGGTATTTGCCGCCAAACCAGAGGACATTAGAGAAATGTATAAAGAGACCATGCTTGCAGAAGTGGAACATAAGCCTAAAGTAGTGGTCAAACAACAAGCAAAAGGCAAACATATCCAACAGATTGCCCAGAATTATGGCAGCATCATCACCACCGCCAAAGTTCAGCAGATTACAGAGGTAGTCTATGATAAGGATATGCATATCACAGATGAGCAGGCAAAGCAGATAAAGGATAAAGTCGAGGAGATAGTTAGCATACACGATAGTGCAGGTAAGTTCAAAACAAGTACAGAGAAAGGACGCTTTTTTGCCACAACCTGGAGCGGGATAAAGAATAGATTCAATGTTACGAAATACACCTTGCTACCAAAAGATAAGTTCGAGGAATGTATGCAGTGGCTACAGTCACAGATCGCTTCCCGGCATCGGCCCATCCTGCGAAAGCATAACAACCAGGCATGGAAAAACGTGATGTATTCAAGCATCTATGCAAAGTCCAGGAGCGATTGGAATATGGAAAAGGAAAATCTCTTTGATTTCGCCTTCAATAAGTTAAAGCTCAAAACCCCTATATCTTCGCTGAAAGACTTAAGTGATGCAAATCTTAAAAAGCTTTATAAAATGCTGTTTTCCACCTGATATATTCCCGTAGACTTATCTTAGATAGAATTGAAAACATTTTCATCCATAAAACAATTGTTGGGCATGCTCAGCCGGGAGCAGAAGCTCATTAGCGAGATATTCGAAAAGCGTAAACAGCTATCCTATAAATACGACCACGCCCTGGAGCTGGTAGAATATAATGAGGATAAGCTCTCAAGCCTTATTGAATTTGCCGTGCTACGTCAAAATGGACGTTTTTTGGAACTCGATGACCAGTTCCTTCAATTCTTTGAGCAGATACTGGAGGTAAATGAAGATATCAATGTATCGTATATCAATGAAAATTTACTGGCCATCCACCAGAATATCGTCTATTACCTCCAGGAAAACAGTGAAACCAGGCGATATAACTACCTCAGGCAGGTTAAGAATGCATTGCGTAAAATAGGTGTCATTGCAATCCGTAATGTAGTCGATTTAAAGAGGAATATAGACAATACGTTTAAAAACGAACCCAATTATAAGGTCAAGAAGGCCAAATTGGAACACCTGGATATAAAGCGAAATTATATCTCAAGCCTTATAAATCTTACAGATAAACTCATCTCGGGCGAAGAAGAACAGACGTTTTTTAAAGTGGCAACAGATGAAGAACTGCAGCGGATCATTCATATCTTAAAGAATCAGCTTAATACCTGCCGTCATAACCTTATCGATAATCAGAAGCAGATTATAGAATATCTGAACAGGCTCCGGGCACAGAATATGATGGTGGAGAAAATCCGCCAGCTCAAATACCTTAAAGACCAGTTTGAGCTGCGAACGAAGACCAATATCGAGCAGGTACTAAGATCTGAAAACCCCTTACTGTTCGAGCCCAATCCAGCCTATTCGCTAAAGCTTTCCTTAGACCAGTTGCAGGGCGATGATAATAGCCTTGAGCTGATCAGAAAAGTTCACGCTCGTCAAAGGTCTGGTAAGGGAATAAAACAATCTGTTGCAGATACGGACCTTAGCGAATACATGGATTCAGAGTCAGAGCAGGTTCCTCAGGTTAATCTCGAGGAGGTTAAGAATAGTTTTCTGGCCGGAAGTAATAACCTGTTTGATTTTTTGCAAACCTATAATTTTGGGATGGAGCTTAGCTTTGAGGAACGGTTAACGGTATACTGCCAGCTGGTCTCCCAGTACGATGCCCATTTCCGCCTTACGGACAGCTACCAGGTCAAACAGGAAACAGAATATTTAATGATATATCCCGCATAATATGAGCATAATACCAAAACAATCCGCCGAAGTATTCGAAATTCTGAGCAAGGGTCAGTTCATCTGCTCGAATAGTACCAAAGATTACATCCGAAAGCTTTACCTGGCGATAAGCGAAGACTTTGATGCCTATTATGAGTATTTCGCGGGAATAAACATGATTTTAGAAGAGGGCGATGAATTTTACCATTTTGTACGCTCGGAAGCAAGGGCAGAAGTGGAGCGTAAGCTTGAGATTGTCATGAAATGGATTGATGTCATAGATTTTCTGAAAACATTTGATATCAGCTTTGGTTCAGGCATGCGCTTTAGAGCAGCAGATATTCTAGCAAGGTTAAGTGTCGATGCGGATCTAAAAAGTAAGTTGGAAGGCCTTAAAAAATACACCTCAGGTAAGGATAAGCATTCTGATATTATGGAAAAAGTACTAGATATGCTGGAAAAGGACAACTTCATCGAGATTGAAAATGATATATCCCAGGAGTATAAGACGCTGGCCTCGTTCGCTTACCTGGAAAAATTAGTGCTAATTATTAATATCCCTGAAGAAATACAGAATGAGATACCTCAATAAGATTGTGTTTATCAATAGTGCCAATATCGCATACGCCGAGATTGGTATTGCCGGAAACGTGCACTTTATAGGAACGCAGGGCGTGGGTAAGAGTACCTGTCTCCGGGCTATCTTGTTTTTTTACAATGCAGATAAGCTAAGGCTTGGTATAGAAAAGGGAAAACGTTCCTTTGATGATTACTATCTGCCACATGGGAATTCGTTTATCGTTTATGAGGTGGTTACAGAGACGGGCGCATATTGCGTGTTGGCGTATAAATCCCAGGGCAGAGCAGCGTTCAGGTTTATCGACGGGGCTTATGATAGAAACAATTTCATCGGCCAGGACAATAAGGCAATGGTCTGGGACAAGGTCCGCAATACCTTCTCAGGCGTTGCTGCCTATAGCCGAAAAGTTGAACGATATGAAGAATACAGGGATATTCTGTATGGGAATAATAGGGGTCTACAGCCACAGTTTAAAAAATATGCGCTAATCGAGAGTAAATCCTACCAGAATCTCCCTCGAACGATACAGAACGTGTTTCTAAATTCTAAGCTGGAGGCCGAGTTCATTAAGCAGACAATTATTATGTCGCTCAATGAAGAGGACGTTAGCATTGATCTCGATCAGTATGCCTTGCATCTAAAAAATTTTGAACAGCAGCTCGCCGATATAGGAAAATGGACAGAAAAGAATAAATCCGGTGAGATTGTTGTACGCTTGCTGGCAGCAAACATATCATCGCTACATAAGACGGTGGGCTTTTTATCAAACGAAAAGCAGCAGCTCCTGCAAACACTCATAAGCTCGCACGCAGCCCTGGAACAGGCGCATCCGGGATTGGTCAAAAGGCTTGATCAGCAGAGAGAAAAAAAGGTATTGGCCGTTAAAAAAGTAGAGGAAGCCGATGATAAGTTCGGGGAAAAGAAAGGTAAAATAGTAAAAGAGATAAATTTGATGGATGCCAGGCTTTCAGATGCCAGACGCAAAAGTGAAGATTATCAGAGGATAAATATAACCGGCATAATCGAACGTGTGGCCAAAAGGTCTTCATGGGAAAATAAAAAAGCCAATATCCAGGCCGAACGCGACACGCTTTCATTTCTATACCAAGAGATTACAAATAAATACGCAGCATTGCTCCTTCAGCTGCGCAATCAGTTGGACCAGTTTATCAATGAAAAAAACAGTGAGGGAAACGACCGGAAATCAGCATCCTACCGGACGAAAGATGATGTTAGGAGACTATACGAGAAAATTGCCTCAGACATAGAACTTGAGCATGCCGATATCAAGGTAAATGCACAGATGTTGGTAAATGAAAAGAAGGATGCCATATACGGATTAGAACTAAAGAAAAAAGAAGCAGAGTTAAAGAGATGGTTCGAGCTTGAAATCTCCACTGAGAATCGGTTAATCGCAGATGCTGACCAGAAATTACTTGCCATAAAAACAGAGAAGACCAGCAGTAAATCACTGATCGAATCGCTACAGAAAAGCTGGAGCCTGGATGAGAAAAGTCTGGATGTTGATTTTTTATCACAAAGAAATAGATTTGATGAACAGATTGCCAAGGCTAACACAAAGATTGAAGAATATAAAACACTCATCGCATCCAGCCGTAATTCGCTCTACGAATGGCTGCATGAAAATAAGCCCGGATGGGAAGATAACATCGGTAAGGTCATAAACCAGCAGTCAGTATTGTTCAAGTCTGGGCTGTCACCAAAACATGTTTCAGTGGATGCAAATCTATTTTACGGGATTGAGCTTGATCTTTCTTCCTTAGAGTCGGATGTTAAATCCATTGCTGACTACGAGCAGGAAATAAAACAGCTAGGTGAGCAGATTATTGCGCACCAGACATCGATAGCTTCCCTGGCAGAACAGCAGGTCGCAGAGAATGAAAAGCTAAAAAGAAAATATCAGCCACAGATAAAAACACAAAAGGATTTGAACGCCCGAAGAGAATACGATGAGATAAAGCTCAATGAACGGAGGGAAAAATCGATACTTGATCGTGATGACTGGAGGAGAAAATCCGAAACAGAACAAAAGGCAGAGTTAGCGAATATCAAGGCGGAAATACTACAGGCTGGCGAAGAAAAATTGTTGGTCGATGAACATGTCCAGACAATAGAAAAAAATATAAAAAAGCAGCTTGATGATAAGCGGCGGGAAAGAGACCAAAAGCTCTCGGCCGAAGACAGAGAGCTTAGCCAGGTCTTAGAGGCTATAAAAGTTGCAGTTGATGCAGAAAAGATTAGAGTTGAAATCCGTAAAAAGCAGATTTCTGGCCAAGAAAAAGAGGATCTGGAAAAAGAGGGAGCAGATGTCAAGCGCATTACTGAAATTGAGGTAGAGCTGGTTGAAATAAATAAGGAACTTGACTATATCGATAGCAACAGGGATAGGGTAGCAGAATATAACAAGGATAAACGTGAGCTATTTGATCATGTGGATGATTTCAAGTCAACGAAAAAACTAGCCGAGGGCAAACTTTCCCTTGAGCAGGAGCGCCATGAGAATGCAAAGCTTAAGCTTCAGGAAGGTGTTAATGCGTTGAATTTGCTTATTTCGGCTATGGAGGTGGAATTACGTGAAATGACTGAAGACCTCGAGGACTTTGAAAACTTTAGTAAAACTGATGTATACCTCATGCTCAGCGCAGATACACCCATTCTAGGAAAGCAAACGGAGATAAGCTTGCGCTTGACCAGGCTTATTGCATCTATATACGAAAAAGTAAACGAGTCCAGCTTGCGGATGAATGAGCTGCGGGGAAACGTAAATAAATTTCTGAGCAATTTTTCTGCTGGAAATATTTTTGGCTTTGAGACCAGCCTTGCCGATGAGCTGGATTACCTTCGTTTTGCAGAAAACCTGAGCGAGTTTTTGGAAGAAAATAAAATTGACGAGTACGAGAAACGTACAAATGAGCTCTTTTCAGCCCTGATACTTCAGGTTGGAAAAGAGACCACGGAGCTGGTTTCTAAGGAACATATAATTAGTAAGGTGATTTCAGATATCAACCGCGATTTTATGGAACGTAATTTTGCAGGAGTAATCAGGGAAATAGAGCTTAGGATGTCGCAAAGCATGAGTAAACTGGTTGTCTTGCTCCAGGAAATCAGGATTTTCAATGATGAATATGCGGCCAGTTTGGGAGGTGCAAATCTTTTCAGTAATAGCGATTCTGCCCAGAACAATAAAAAGGCGGTAAGTTACCTTAAAAGCTTTGCAGCAGAGATTACCGCCTCGAAGCAGAGCAAGGTGACCCTTTCGGATACTTTTGAGCTACAGTTTAAGATTGTAGAAAATGATAATGATAGCGGCTGGGTAGAAAAATTGACCAATGTCGGCTCAGAGGGTACAGACGTGTTGGTGAAGGCGATGATCAATATTATGCTGCTAAACGTGTTTAAGGAAAATGCTTCTAGAAAATTCAAGGATTTCAGGCTTCATTGCATGATGGATGAGATAGGGAAACTGCATCCAAATAATGTAAGAGGCATCCTTAAATTTGCAAACGACCGTAATATCGTATTGATAAATAGCTCTCCAACTTCATACAATGCGGTTGATTATAAGCACACTTATCTGCTCAATAAAGATAGCAGGCATGCTACGGTTATAAAGAGGTTAATTACCAATAATGTAGACAATGGAAATTAGTGGCGCATTAGCAGATAAATTATTGAGATTAGCTAAGGGAGAACGCCTGCCGGCCAGTACGCTTCGTTCTGGAATAATTTCTGAACTTATAGCGGAAGGCATTATCCTGGAGCAGAGAAAAGGACGTGCTAAGAGCCTGCTCTATGTTGCAGACGCTGCGGCGCTAACCGCGTTCTTGCGCAACCATTACGCAATAGAGGATCTCAGTGCTTATGCCGCAGTTTTTAGAAAAGAAGAATTATCCAGAGCAGAGCTTACCCGGAGTGCATCGGATTCAAAGCTGAGGGCGGTTAGAACGTTCAAGGGTTTTTTGGTGAATAGCTATATGCCAATTGCAGCTTTGCTGGATGGAAAGAAAATCACAATCCACCCCCAGGCAGGAACGTTCCAGTTTATCCACAGCTATGAAAATTTCATTCCAGATGCTGGTGTAGTGATCGTTAATGTTGAGAATGCCGAAAACTTTAGCTGCATATCTCTACAAAAATCGCTGTTTGAAGGAATGTCTCCACTCTTTGTAAGCCGATATCCGCAAAATCAAAGTAAGGATTTGCTGAAATGGCTTCAGGGTATCCCCAACGATTATCTGCATTATGGGGATTTTGATTTTGCTGGCGTGAATATTTACCTAAATGAATATAAGCGGACGCTCGGTAGCCGGGCTAAGTTTTTTATACCAGATAATCTTGAATCACTTATTTTAAGTTATGGCAGCAGAAAACTCTATGACAGGCAAAAACCCAGTTTTGACATCAGCGAGATAGAGGAGGCTGGCATTATAGAGCTCATTAGGCTTATGCATATCTATAAAAAAGCCTTGGAGCAAGAAGCACTAATTGCACTGTTTTGATTAATTTAATTGAATCGAAAGGAAAGAGTGATTTTGAATACAATCAGTGGAATCGTTCACTGAGCATGTTACAAACAAAGCCATTAAAGCGCAGTGCAAATTTTGAGGAGCTATCGTTATATGATGTATGGCGGAAACCAATATCTATTATTACTACCGCTCTTGCGGCAAAGGCCTATCAAAAAGATCCAATATTGTTACTGCACTACTATACATCCTTGACGGGATGTCTTCATTAATTGAACTTCGGGATTACATAACGTAATGATTAAATGAGTTGGAAATCCTGTGAACGATGTTGAAAGTTTGCAGATAAATGGCCAGAAGTTCCAGTTAAGGAAGATAACTTTTACGCCTAGTTTACCAAAGCAAAAGAATATTTTTCTGTGATGAAAAATGGTGACTTGTCAGAAATTGCGCGGGTACTTAAAGCAGTTGTTGGCACTAAGGTGGTTAATGAAGCCATGCAATCAACAGGTGTTAATCGTCTATTTTCTGAAAATAATATACCCAAGAATTTCGACAGCGCTATGTTACAGTTTCCCACCGCCAATAACTTTTATGGCTTTTAAACTGACTTATATAACAGAAATGCAAGGTTATTATAGCAAAATAAAGACCACCACACAATTTTGACGAATAATACCATATCTAAAGGCTACTACATTTATGTTGTGGCTAATACAAATGTACTGAGGCCTTTCGATGTTTATTGACAAGTTTGTTAATACAGGTTAATTAGCAAGTCGGTTAAACGGGCGTAGAGGCGGAATATACGTGTCTCGGAGACTAGGTGTCGGAGGCCTTAATCAAAAGGAATATTCATCATTTCGCGGCAATCATTGAATAGAATGCTCTATTATTAAATTTTGATCAAGATGTTCAATGAGTTAAATAGTTTTTAGTCGTATAACTGTCTGTTTTGCAACTTTTTGTCTCGTGAAGGAGCATGAGTTCACGAATTACTCACTAGAAACATGGAAATTTTGGATTGTCTGAAAAACAAAAACCTTGTTTTCTTTTTTAAAAAAAAGGATTTTGTATATTTTGGTACCCTAAGTACCGATCCGGAGTAGGGCTGAAGCACTATCGCAATTTTTCCTCTAGTTCAGCCATATCACTGCCAACTTTAGCATCTAGCACCTTCGCATAATGTTGTGTAGTTTTCAGATCCCTATGTCCCAGCATCTTCGATACAGTCTCAATGGGTACATTATTGCTCAGTGTTACAGTTGTCGCAAAAGTGTGTCTAGCAATGTGAAATGTAAGTTTTTTCTTGATGCCACAGTGATCTGCAATCTCCTTTAAATAACTATTCATTTTCTGGTTGCTCAATACAGGAAGAACCATGCCTTTCAACCTGCAGCTTGGGTGATCCTCATACTTATCCATCAATTTTTTTGGTATAGCTAATAGCGGTACCTTGGATGCAATTTCATTCTTTTCCCGATTGGTAAAAATCCAAAGCTTGCCATCGTTGCCTATTTTGACTTCCGAGCGTGTCAGCTTCTTCACATCTGCATAGGATAGGCCCGTGTAACAACTGAACAGAAAGATATCCTTTACCCGATCCAGTCTTTCAATCCCGAATTCTTTATCCGCAATTCCAGACAATTCATCCTTTGACAGAAACTCTTTGTCCTTGGCCTTCGCTTTATTCTTGTAGAAAACGAAAGGATTGTATTCTATCCAGCGATGAGCAAGAGACAAATTGACAATCTTTCTGAAATGCTTCATGTACTTTGCTACAGATACATCACTGATTTCTTTTTCCGTCCTCAAATAGAATTCATAACCAGTAATGAACGCGTGATCAATCTTTCTAATGTCGACGTCACTGGTCTTGTAATCCTTTTCCAGATAAGCGGTCAAATGTATAACTGAAGATTTGTAGCCCTTTAGTGTGTTAGCCTTAAAACCTTTTCCAATAGATGCTTCCATTTTTTTGTTGTGGTCAGCAAATATCTGCATCAGAGATTTTGGCTTTTCCTCCTTTCCCAAATACATATTCATGATGGTATCAGCAGTAATTTGCATGTCCATCTTTTTAAGATTGGTGTGTACCTGTTCTACTTTCCTATTGATGGCATCTAAATAACTGTTCAGCGTTCTTGCAGATTCAGAAGTTCCCTTGACCCGGTTGGCGCTTGAAATCCAATCTTTCGGGTCACACATCCTTCCAACTGATGCCTCTTTTGTAATACTGTTATTAACTGTAATACGCATATAGACAAACTTTGGTCCGTTGATGTAGTTCTTTGGTTTCTTTAGGAAAAAATGAAGAGAATAATTTTGACTCATAATCTAGTCTTTAAGGTGAAACAAAACTAGCAATGCGGTCAAACGTAATCAAGATGTTCTATTATTGGACTTCTTGTTAACCAGCGAATTAGGTCGTTTTTAGTGAGTCTGTTTTTGTTGAAGTAGACTCACTGAATAACTCACTCATATTATGAGAATTCGTGGATATTTTGTACTGCACATAAAGTAAAAAAGGCTGTAAATCTTAAATTTACAGCCTTTTAAACGTTTTGATATTAAAATGTGTAGCCCGTAGGGGAATCGAACCCCTGTTTCCAGAATGAAAATCTGGCGTCCTCACCCCTAGACGAACGGGCCATTAAATCAAGAAGTGTCATTTCAACTTCTTATTTGGTAGCGGGGACACGACTCGAACGTGCGACCTTCGGGTTATGAGCCCGACGAGCTACCAACTGCTCCACCCCGCACTCTATACAATTCGTTTTTTCTTTCGTTAAATCCTTAACACTTGTTCCGAATTGGAATGCAAAGATAGGAACGTTTTTTGGTAATGCAAATATTTTTGAAAAAAAAGTTGAAATAAGTTTCGGAAACCTCCAAAAACAGGTGCAGGGTCATTTTTTATGATGAAATTTAGATATATCGGCTGCGTTTTATGATAACTTATTGTCGATGGAATGTGTTTTCAATAGAAAATGATAACTCAAAATTCGCCTCGAAATAAAAAGCAATCCGTATAACTGCCATAAGTAGCATTTTGCGTATTATTGCAGATTATTTAATACCCTTATCAAAATATCATGGCACACAAGGCAGGTTTCGTAAGCATCATCGGTAAACCAAACGTAGGTAAATCTACTTTGATGAACGCATTAGTGGGAGAGAAGCTATCTATCATTACTCCAAAAGCGCAAACTACCCGTCACCGTATATTGGGTATTGTAAACGAAGAAGACTTTCAGGTTGTTTTTTCTGATACTCCTGGTATTATTAAACCGCTTTATGGTTTGCAAGATTCGATGATGTCTGCGGTAAGTGGTGCACTAAGCGATGCTGATTTAATTTTATTCGTAACAGATATACATGAGAAGCATGATGAAAATGATGTTTTGAAAAAAATCACGAATACAACGATCCCTTTGGTGGTATTGCTCAATAAAATTGATAATGCTACACAAGAACAGGTTGATGAAAAGTTTGCTTACTGGCAAGAAAAATTGAACCCAAAGCATATCTATGCAATTTCGGCATTGCACAAGTATAATCTAGATGGTATTTTACCGATGATTTTGGAGAATATCCCAGAACATCCAGCGTATTATGATAAAGAAGAATTAACCGACCGCAGTCAACGTTTCTTCGTTTCAGAGATTATCCGTGAAAAGATTTTCTTTAACTATAAAAAGGAAATTCCGTACAGCACCGAGGTGATTGTTACTTCATTTAAAGAAGAGGAAACCAAAAGTGGGCCGATGATTCGCATTACCTCTGAAATTATAGTAGAAAGAGATTCTCAAAAAAATATTCTAATCGGAACAGGTGGTGCCATGCTTAAAAAAGTTGGCATGGAAGCTAGAAAAGACATCGAGAAGTTTTTAGACAGTAAAGTGTTTTTAGAAACTTTTGTGAAGGTTATTCCAGACTGGAGAAGTAAAAAGAATTACCTGAAAAATTTCGGCTACGACAACTAAATTAGCTGATTAGCAAATTTGATGGGAGGGTTACTGGTTTCTGTGGTTCTGCAGATGCTATTCGCTTTGTTCCTTATTCCTTGCGTTTTAATCAAAAAATAAGCGTACTTTTGCAAGTTCAAACCCTAAATAAGGGTTTTGATATATAGACGGTTTTACTTTTTTCGGCTTATGGTCATCAAATCTAAAATCGTAAATCCAAAATCGTAAATAAAGAAATGAGTAATATCATCGCCATTGTAGGCCGACCAAACGTAGGCAAATCAACCCTTTTTAACAGATTAACAGAAAGTCGTAAGGCTATTGTTGATGATTTTAGTGGTGTGACCCGCGACAGACATTATGGTAAGGCCGAATGGACCAACAGAGAATTTACTGTAATTGATACAGGTGGTTATGTAGCAAATTCTGAGGATTTATTTGAAGTGGCTATCCGCGAACAGGTGGTCATTGCTATCGAAGAAGCTACAGTAATCATTTTTATGGTTGATGTAACTACAGGTATTACCGATTTGGATGATGACATTGCTGATTTATTACGCAAGGGTAAAAAGCCTGTTTTTGTGGTAGTAAACAAAGTAGATAACACGGCTTTAGAAAATGAATCTTCTGTTTTTTATAGCTTTGGCTTAGGCGAAATCCATACCATCTCTTCAATGACTGGTTCTGGAACTGGAGATTTGTTAGACGAAGTAATCAAGCATTTCGAAGATATTCCGGAAGAGGAAAATGCTCTGCCGAAAATTACCATTGTGGGTAGACCAAACGTGGGTAAATCATCTTTAATTAATGCCCTAATTGGTAAAGACAGGAATATAGTAACGCCAATTGCAGGTACTACTAGAGATTCTATCCATATCCATTACAACCAGTTCGGTCACGAATTTATGTTTATTGATACTGCAGGTTTGCGTAAAAAAACCAAGGTAAAAGAAAACATCGAGTTTTACTCGGTAATGCGTACCATTAAGGCTTTAGAAGATTCTGATGTAGTGATGTTGATGCTAGATGCTCAGGAAGGTATCGAATCGCAGGATATCAATATTTTTCACTTAGCAGAGAAGAACAAAAAAGGGATTGTGATTTTGGTGAATAAATGGGATTTAATTGAGAAAAACAATAAAACCATTAAAGAATTTGAGGAGCAGATTAAGCACAAATTGCAACCATTTACGGATGTGCCAATTATTTTTATCTCGGTTTTAAATAAGCAAAGGATTTTCCAATCTATCGAGAAAGCGCTTGAAGTACAGAAAAACCGTAGCAAGAAAATTCCTACTTCTAAACTGAACGATGTGTTATTGCCAATTATCGAGGCCTACCCGCCGCCAGCATTAAAAGGAAAATACATTAAGATTAAGTATATCACTCAAATCAATGGTGTAGCGCCAATGTTTGCGTTTTTCTGTAACCTACCTCAGTACATTAAAGATCCTTACAAACGTTTCTTAGAGAATAAACTTCGTGAAAACTTCGATTTTTCTGGAGTGCCAATTCAAATATTCTTCAGACAGAAATAAGCATAACACCTTCTCTCCATCTTAGGGAGAGATCCCGATTTATCAGGAGAGAGGGTTTTAAAAATACAATTTCATTAATTCCTATACATCCCGTCTTTGCGAGGAGGTACGACGAAGCAATCTCATTTGATCGGGATTTGAAATCAACATAAATACATTTGGGCAACATCAGTCCTGCTGTACGCTGTAATCTTTTTGTTGACCACTTCTGTCATCCAGAGCCTGTCGAAGGATATTTCATAGGAAACAGATGCTTCGATAAACTCAGCATGATAGGTTATTTAAGGGAAGCCAACAAAAAGTATTTCCGCTGCCATCAGGTTTATTTTACAAAAGTCTTTGCTACTATAAACTAATCAGTTAAAGAAGCCGAAGGTTTCGAATTATTATAGCAAGCATATGTTTTCTATGTTCGACCCCTACAGGGTCGCATAATAGCCTGTAATCCGCTATGGACATTTGACCACGATGTGGTCTTTTTAGTGGATGCCGACTTTGAACGTGATGAGGAGCTTTTGTGTGCATGTACAAATCGAAACTTCGTAAGTTTTCAAAACTTACGAAGTTTAACAAAGAAGGACAAAAAAGTATTTCCGCTGCCATCAGGTTTATTTTACAAAAGTCTTTGCTACTATAAACTAATCAGTTAAAGAAGGCTAAGGTTTCGAATCATTAAGCAAGCATATGTTTTCTGTGTTCGACCCCTACAGGGTCGCATAATAACCTATAATTTGCTATAGACATTTGACCACGATGTGGTCTTTACGGTGGGTACCGACTTTGAACGCAATGAGGGGCTTTAGTTACACAAGCCTACATTAAATAGTCCTTATTGTAGCGGCATCTTCAAACGAGCGCTAGCGAGATTGAAATATAGCGAAAAGAAGGACTTGCATCAATAAAACTACTGTAACTGCGCTTCAAAAAATATTTGAATTGATATCACCGCTTTGCGGTTTTTGAAACCTATAATAATTGCAGTCTTTCGGACTTGATGTTGATTTAAAAACCCATAATAATAGCAATCTTCAGAGTTTTGTTGATAAACAATTCTTAATTTTACGCTATGCAAAGTTCTATTCAGGTGGTTAACAGTACGCCAAATGATATCGATACCATTTTCGATTTTTATGATTTGGCCATCGAACATCAAAAAAAAGTTTCACCGAAACAATGGCAAGGTTTTGATAGAAAATTGGTAAAAGAGGAAATTGCTGAAAATAGACAGTACAAAATCTTGGTTGACGGCAAAGTTGCGGCAATATTTGCAGTAACTTATAGCGACCCTCATATTTGGTTAGGCAAAGATGACGAAGCTGCGGTTTACATTCATCGTATCGTCACCCACCCCGAATATCGCGGTTACGGTTTTGTGAAAGTAATTATCGATTGGGCGAGGGCATATAGTAAAACAACGCCATTAGATTACATTCGCATGGATACTTGGGCAGATAACGAGCGTTTGTTGAAGTATTACACTGGTTGTGGCTTTAATCATGTTGGAGAGATTAAAATAGCTCCAAACAGTGGCTTACCTAAACACTATGAAGGCATTACTTTGAACTTGTTTGAAATTGAACTGTAGATTGGCTAACTGTTTGGATTGCTTAATCGGTTAACTGAAAACTGCTAACTGAAAACTGATTAAGCTCTCGTGTCGTTGCCGTGAAAAATACTCTGATAGCTATCATAACGTGAAGGCTCAATTTCTCCTTCTTCCACCGCTTTAATAATGGCGCAGCCGGGCTCATTAATGTGTCTGCAATTGTTGAACCTGCATTGATTTAATCTATCTCTCATTTCTACAAAAAAGTGGCTCAGTTCTTCTTTTTCGATGTCTACGATGCCCAGTTCTCTAATTCCTGGCGTATCTACCAAATAACCCCCAAAAGGTAAATGGTGCATTTCGGCAAAAGTAGTAGTGTGCTGACCTTTGTCGCTCCATTCACTTACTTCACCAGTTTTCAATTCGAAGTCGGGGAGGATAGCATTAATTAAGCTAGATTTTCCTACACCAGAGTGACCAGAAAATAATGTGGTCTTGTCTTTAAGCAGTGCTTCAATTTGCGAGATATTTGTGCCTTCTAGCGCCGAAACTTCATAGCAAGGATAGCCAATGTTTTCGTAAATCGATTTGTAATCAGCCAATATAGCTAAGCCATCTTCATTATATAAATCGAGCTTGTTAAATACCAAACAGGTTGGAATATCATAGGCTTCGGCAACTACCAAAAAACGGTCGATAAATCCTAATGAGGTACGCGGCGAGGCAAGGGTTACAATCAAAAAAGCTTGGTCTAAATTTGCGGCAATAATTTGCGATTGCTTGCTTAGGTTAATCGACTTACGGATGATATAGTTCTTACGTTCATGCAGCTTATCAATTACACCGGTATCTGCGTTTGGCTCTAGCTCAAAACCTACTTGGTCGCCAACAGCAATCGGATTAGTGGTTTGTATGCCTTTAATCCTGAACTTCCCTTTGATACGGCATGAGTAGGTATTGCCATCTTCGGCAAAAACTTGGTACCAACTCCCTGTAGATTTTATAACTAATCCCTGCATATTTTGGGTAAAGGTAACTTTGAAAGTTGAAAGTTGAAAGCCTTCGCTTCATTATATTTTACACCTTAGGCACCTTAGCACACTTAAGGCTAAAGCATTTTAAAAACTTAGATTTTCTTAGGTGTCTAAGGTGGTTCATTTTAAAAATAAAAATGCCCCAACAATTTGTCGAGGCATCTTCTTTAGATTTTAATATTTCTTAATCCGCGAAATCGAAAGTTTCCATAAACTTAGTGGTAAAGTTACCAGCTCTAAAGTTAGGGTCTTTCATCAATTTCAAGTGGAATGGAATGGTAGTTTTAATACCTTCGATTACAAATTCGCTTAAAGCACGTTCCATAGTACAAATTGCTTCTTCCCTAGTTTGTGCAACACAGATTAGCTTAGCAATCATCGAATCGTAGTTAGGTGGAATTTGATAACCTGCGTAAACATGTGTGTCTACACGTACACCATGGCCACCTGGTGAGTGGAAATTCGTGATTCTTCCTGGTGAAGGACGGAAGTTGTTGAACGGATCTTCTGCGTTGATACGACATTCGATAGCATGCATATCTGGCGTATAATTCTTGCCAGAAATTGGAATACCTGCCGCTACTTTAATCTGCTCTTTAATCAAATCGAAGTTAATTACTTCTTCCGTAACTGGATGCTCTACCTGGATACGAGTGTTCATTTCCATGAAGTAGAAGTTACGGTGTTTGTCTACCAAAAACTCAACTGTTCCAGCACCTTCGTAGTTAACAGCCAAGGCTCCTTTAATGGCAGCTTCTCCCATTTTTTCACGTAACTCTTCAGTCATGAAAGGAGAAGGGGCTTCTTCAACTAATTTTTGGTGACGACGTTGAATAGAGCAATCTCTTTCTGATAAGTGACAAGCCTTGCCAAATTGATCACCAATGATTTGGATTTCAATGTGACGAGGATCTTCGATGTATTTCTCTAAGTAAAGACCATCGTTACCGAAAGCTGCGCCAGACTCTTGACGAGCACTGTCCCATGCATTCTCAAATTCTTCGTCTTTCCAAACTACACGCATACCACGACCACCGCCGCCTGCTGTAGCTTTTAAAATTACCGGATAACCTACTTCGTTAGCTAGTTTAATACCTTCTTTTACGTTTTCCAATAAGCCTTCAGAACCTGGAATGGTAGGTACGCCAGCAATTTTCATGGTCTCTTTAGCCGAAGCTTTATCGCCCATGCCATTGATTTGCTCTGGAGTAGCACCAATAAATTTAATCCCGTAATCACGGCAAACTGAAGAAAACTTCGCATTTTCAGACAAGAAACCGTAACCAGGGTGTATTGCGTCTGCATTAGTCAATTCTGCTGCAGATATAATGTTAGGGATACTTAAATAAGAATCTTTGCTTGGCGGTGGGCCAATACAAACAGCCTCATCGGCAAAACGAACGTGTAAGCTTTCTCTATCAGCTGTAGAGTAAACTGCCACGGTTTTAATGCCCATTTCCTTACAGGTACGGATAATACGCAAAGCGATTTCGCCCCTGTTGGCAATTAATATTTTTTTAAACATAATTTCTCCTTAATTAGCTGATTAGCTAATTGATTAATTTGCTAATTAAATAGGTTCAACTAAGAATAACGGTTGGTCGTATTCTACTGGAGACGCATTGTCTACTAAGATTTTAACGATACGGCCAGAAACTTCGCTTTCGATTTCGTTGAATAATTTCATTGCTTCGATGATACATACTACTTTGCCAGTACCTATCTCGTCACCAACGTTTACAAACGAAGGTTTGTCTGGACTTGCAGAGCGGTAGAAAGTACCGATCATTGGAGATTTTATCGTAATGTATTTAGATGTGTCTTCTGTAGCTGCTGCTGCTGCAGGTGCTGCTTGAGCAGGCGCCGCAACTGGTGCTACCGGTGCTGCTACAACTGGAGCTGCCACAGGTACTGCTGCGTTTACATAAACTGGATTTTGGTTAGTTTTGATGGTAATTTTAAAGTTTTCTTGCTCTAAAGAAACTTCATTCACTCCCGACCGAGAAACAAATTTTATAAGTTCCTGAATTTGTTTAATATCCATTCTCTTTTTGCTATGTTAAATTATTGTTGTGTCTATTTGAATTAGTAAAGGTAAGATTTTTATTAGTTTTTTAGGTGTTTGGTTTTTTTGTTGTTTAGTGTAATATAGTCTACTAAACAGCTAACCATCTAACTAACCAAAAAACTAACTATTATAAGCCCACTTAAGGTAAACCGAACCCCAAGTAAAACCTCCGCCAAAAGCGGCTAAAATAATATTATCACCTTTTTTAAGTTGGCTTTCCCATTCCCATAGGCATAAAGGAATCGTACCGTTAGTGGTATTGCCATAACGCTCAATATTTACCATTACTTTCTCTGAGTCTACACCCATTCTAGAAGCGGTAGCATCGATAATGCGTTTATTAGCTTGATGAGGCACTAACCATGCTACGTCATCAGCAGAAAGACTATTTCTTTCCATAATTTCTGCAGCAACATCTGCCATATTGGTCACGGCAAATTTAAATACGGTTTGTCCTTCTTGATGTGCATAGTGTTCTTTGGCGTCAATGCTTTCATGGCTTGCAGGTCTTACTGATCCGCCAGCTTTCATACCTAAGAATTTACCTCCCGAGCCGTCGGTTCTTAAGATAGAATCTTGCAAACCAAAACCTTCTTCGTTAGGCTCTAATAATGCGCAGCCACAACCATCACCAAAAATGATGCAAGTAGTGCGGTCTTCGTAATTAATAATCGATGACATTTTATCGCCACCAACTACCAACACTTTTTTATGTTTACCCGATTCGATAAATTGGGCACCTGTGGTTAAACCAAAAAGGAAACCAGAGCAGGCCGCCTGTAAATCGTATCCCCATGCATTGGTAGCACCTACTTTATCAGCAAGCACGTTTGCCGTAGCTGGAAAAGTAAAGTCTGGAGTTGTAGTACAGAAAATGATCAGGTCGATTTCTTTAGCATCAATACCTCTTTTTTTCAAAAGACCGTTAACGGCTGGTACAGCCAAATCAGAAGTGCCTAAGCCTTCACCTTTTAATATTCTTCGCTCTTTAATACCGGTTCTACTGGTAATCCATTCATCTGAAGTTTCAACAAGTGTTTCTAACTCTTCGTTAGTTAAAACATAATCAGGAACGTAACCATTAACTGCGGTAATAGCAGCGTGAATTTTACTCATTTTGTATCTATTTAATTATCGGAATGCGGCTTGTATTTTACCTACCAATCCAGTATTAATCATATCCCGAGATTGGAAGATCATGTTCTTCACAGCGTCAGGGCTCGATATACCGTGTCCAATTAAAACAGGTGCATTTACACCCAATACAGGGCTTCCACCATAATTCTCATAATTGAAACGATCAAAAAACTCATCTTTAAGCCCCTTTTTGATAGTAAGTACGTAAAACGATTCTGCTAATTTTAGCATAATGTTCCCTGTAAAACCATCGCAAACAATGACGTCAGCTTTGTCGTTAAACAAATCTCTACCTTCTACATTGCCAACAAAATTGAAGGATGCTTTTTCTTTCATCAAGCGATGACTGGCTAAGGTAAGCATGTTACCTTTTTCATCTTCCTCGCCAATGTTCATCAAAGCCACCTTCGGATTTTCAATTTGCATTACGTACTCCGCATACAAACTACCTAAAACGCCAAACTCCAATAAGTTATCTGGTTTGCAATCTGCATTGGCGCCAACATCTAATAGTAAGCCTGCGCCACCTTTTAACTTAGGTACAATAGTACATAAGCAAGGTCTAGAAATGCCTGCAATTGGCTTTACACTGAAAACAGCGCCTACCAACATAGCGCCAGAGTTACCTGCGCTTGCAAACGAATCTATCTTGCCTTCCTTTAATAATTGGAAGCCAACAGAGATGCTAGAATTAGGTTTTTGAAGAATAGCTTTTGTAGCATGTTCGCCCATACCAATAACTTCCTCGGTATGTACGTATTCGAAGTGATCCGGATTGAATCCTTGTTCAGAAAGTATCGGTTTAATCTGCTGTGTATCGCCAATAAGCACTAAATGCTCGTTAGGAGACAGGGACTGATGGGCAGCTATTGCTCCCAAAACAATTGCTTTGGGAGCATAGTCTCCACCCATAATATCGAGACCTATTTTCATAGTAAAATCTTTTGTGTTAAAGCCAGAGGCTATATTTCTATTAAGCTAAGTTAACCTTAAACTAACGGAAAACACAAAAATTTTTCAGAAAATTAACCTATAGAAGTGTTTTCTATTACCAATTTACCGTTGTAGTAAAGGTTACCATCAACGTTATAAGCTGTGTGTGGAATGTGTACCGCACCAGTAGTTTGGCAAGTAGTTAATGAAGGCGCTTCAGCTTTGTAGTGCGTTCTTCTTTTATTTCTTCTTTGTTTAGAAATCTTGCGTTTAGGATGTGCCATTACTTGATTTTTTTAATTGCTATTTTAATTTTTTCAGCGCTTCCCATCGTGGGTCGTCACTTTGTTCTTCTTGCTCTTCGTGTCCTACTGCTAGCTTGTCTAAGGTGTTTAGCATTTGCTCATCGCAGGTTTTTCCAGCTTGCTCACATTTGTTGATGAAAGGTACAGCTACGGTAATGAATTCATAAATTAATTCAGAAACGTCTATAGCTGTCTCTTTTCTAGGTAAAACGATGATTTCTAAATCTTCAATCTCGTCTTCTTCTATCGCCTCAGCAAATTTTACAATCTGTCTTTCCTTTAATTCAATTGGCTGTTTAAAATCAGATAAGCAAGTGTCGCAGTTTAATTGTATGGCGCCCTCAATATGGAAACCTAAAATCAACATTGTTTCTTGTCTATCTAGTTCAACTTGAGCTTTAAGCGTTCCGTCTTTAACTAAAGAATGCTCAAATGCATCAAAAAAGCTTTTATCTATTTCGAATTCGAAAGAGTGCTTTCCCAATTTTAAACCTGTAAAGGGGATAGAAAATTGTTTTAATGCTTTCAATTGTAACTAAATTTTAGCCTGCAAAGGTATGAATTATTTTTTTAAATGAAAATGTTTTTAGAAAAATGAGGAGTAGAAAAATTCACTTGTAGAGTCAGACGTAAATTATTTGAAAAACAATGTCGGTAAATCTTGGCTAAGCCAGCCCTTCTTTACGCTTTACGTCGCTCGTTACACTTCGCTGTGTGTTCGCTCCAATAAGGTTTATTATACAAAGAAACTGCAGGATGACGAGGCTTTTGGGGCTATGCTAATAAATATTCAAAACCATATCATTGCCACTTCTAGACCATTCGCTCCAAGAGCCTACATATAAGCTAGGGATAGGTAAATCTGCATAGGCAAAGGCTAATAAGGTATGGCAGGCCGTTACTCCCGATCCGCAATGCACAATGATATTTTCTGATGCTGTATGTTTAAAAGTATCGTTGTATTTTTTATTTAAAAAAGACGGATTCTGAAATGCACCAAACTCATCTAAATTTTCGGTAAGGGGAATGTTTACAGCGGTAGGAATATGTCCAGCAATTAAATCCAATGGCTCCACTAATCCATCGTATCTGTTTTTAGCTCTAACATCAACAATGATTTTATGCTTGGTTTTGCTAGCTTTTTCAACTTCTTCAATGGTTGCTAAAGGTAATTTCCATTCCGTTATGGAAGTATCTATTTTAGTGGGTATAGGCGTTTCCAAATGAGCATTACTTGGAAAGCCAATATTCAATGCTGCCTTAAAGCCGCCATTTAGCACTTGAATGTTTTTGTAACCAATTGACGTAAGCATCCACCAAAACCTAGCTGCCGCATTTGCACCATTTTTATCATCGTAAATAACTACATGACTTTCGGGGCTAATACCTAGCTTACTAATGGTTTCCGCAAATTTGTTCGGAAGAGGTAAGGGATGTCGGCCTCCATTGGCGGGATCTTCAACGGCAGTAGACAAATCATTTTCTAGGTCTACAAAGTAAGCTCCAGCTAAATGGTTAGCCAGATAACGCTCTTTTCCGCCACCATCGGCATCTATAAGTATGAACTCTTTATTTTGAACCTTTAGTTTGAGTAAATCTTCAGGTTGTATAATTGGAGAAATCTTACTCATTTTTTGAAGGTTTAGTTGGCGTCGTCTTTAATATCTCCAGCAGTCTCAATAATTTTACCACCAGTTCTTAACTGATTACGCAACAAGTTTTCTTGTTCTCTGCGGTTTTTCACAATGTGGATGGCAGCGAAAAGCGCTTCCATAAATGAAGTTGGATCAGCTTGGCCTTTACCTGCAATACCGTAACCAGTTCCGTGGTCAGGAGAAGTACGTACAAACTTTAATCCTGCGGTGTAATTTACGCCAGTTTCAAAAGCAATAGTTTTAAAAGGAATTAAGCCTTGGTCGTGGTACATCGCTAAAACCGCATCAAATTGTTTATAGGTTCCATTGCCAAAAAAACCATCAGCAGGATATGGACCGAAGCAAATAATGCCTTTGTCGAATGCCTCTTGGATAGCAGGTGAAATCACTTCTGCTTCTTCGCTTCCCAACAAACCATTATCGCTAGCATGTGGATTTAAGCCTAGTACAGCAATTTTTGGTTTTTCGACCCAGAAATCCTTTTTCAAACTTTCGTTAATCAGCTGTAGTTTTTTAACGATTTTTTCTTTGGTAATGCTCTTGGCTACTTCAGTTACAGGAATATGTCCAGTTACTACGCCGACACGTAAAGTATCGCTTACCAAGAACATCAGTACATCGTTGCTGCCACTTCTTTCTTGTAAGTATTCTGTATGTCCAGGGAATTTAAAATCTTCCGACTGGATGTTGTTTTTATTAATTGGAGCGGTCACTAATGCATCAATAGCACCGCTAACTAAATCGTCGGTGGCTTTTTGTAACGATAGAAAAGCATATTTTCCACCAGTTTCGTTGGCCTTACCTAATTCGATTTTAACATCTTCTTCCCAACAGTTAATCATATTGGGTTTGTGCGCCACTGCTGCTTCCGCATTTGGAATTACATTGAACATGAAATCGCTAAGGTGTAAAGCTTTGCGATGAAAAGAAGCGACTTTAGTGTGGCCGTAAACAATTGGCGTACAGTAATCTAAAATCTTGCTTTCGGCAAGTGTCTTTAAAATCACCTCTAAACCAATACCGTTAACGTCGCCTATACTAATTCCTATCTTAATTTTGTTGCTCATGCTGATGTTTAAATTTAGCGCAAAATAAGGATTATTAAGGTTAACCACAAAGACACGAAGAACACAAAGTGTTTATTGAAGCACAAACTGACCTTTTAACTACGCAATCGTATCTCGATAATTATCGGGACTAAAATCGTAAATCATAAAACCGTACCTTTGGCGTATGAGTTTAGTTAAAGCAAAAAAACACTTAGGGCAACATTTTCTAACGGATAAAAACATTGCACAGCGAATTGTGGATGGTTTAATCCATACCGACAAATACAATCAAGTATTGGAAGTTGGACCAGGAATGGGAATCTTATCTGATATTTTGTTGCAACGAGAAGATTTGGAAACTTTTCTCATTGATATTGATACCGAATCTTTCGACTTCTTGAGGGAGAAATATCCGCAACTGGGAGATAGATTAATTAACGGCGATTTCTTGAAGCTGAGTTTTGAATCCATCTTTCCAGGCAAATTTGCTGTAATTGGCAATTTCCCCTACAATATTTCTTCGCAGATTTTATTCAGGATTTTAGAGAACCGCCAAAATATTGTAGAAATGGTAGGCATGTTTCAAAAGGAAGTTGCTGAGCGTTGTGCCTCTAAGCCTGGAACAAAAGAGTACGGGATTTTGAGTGTGTTTATTCAGGCCTACTATCATATTGAGTATTTGTTTACCGTAAAGCCTGGAACTTTTAATCCGCCACCAAAGGTGAATTCTGGCGTAATTCGTTTAACTAGAAACGAAGTTGAGGAACTGGATTGTGACGAAAAATTATTTTGGAGAGTAGTAAAAGCGGGCTTTAATCAGCGTAGAAAAACTTTGCGCAATGCTGTTTCTGCAGTAGTGCCGAGAGATAAATTAGGCGAACATCCATTTTATGAAAGAAGGGCGGAAACTTTAACTGTGCAAGATTTTGTTGAACTGACTAATTTTTTAGCAACTAGGTAATGCAACTATAAGAGGAAACGAAGTGTCTTTATGGGTATGAAAAAAGTATTTTACACATTTCTTTTATTATTCTTAGTAACGCTTCATGTTTCAAAGTCAATAGCACAGGAAAATCAAAATCAAGCAGATTTAGAAGCGCTTTACACTGCCATTCAAAAAACACCTTCGTACAAAAAGCGGCTTAAAGGAGACAAAGCTTACCAGCAATTGTATGAAGATGTGAAGCTGAAAATTGCGAAGGCTGGCGAGATAGAAGCTTTCAGGCAGTTAAGCAAATTGGTCTCTGCTATTAACGATAATCATTTAGGGTTTTACCGTACGCCCGATACAGCTTTGAAAATGTCTTATTTTTTGATGGGACAAGATAAGCCAGGCGATATAATGAAGAGGGTTCGTCCTAAGTTTGAAAGTGATTTAGAAGGTGTTTATTTTGCCTATAATCGACCGTATGGTTTGTACGAAAAAGGAGATAAGGTGTACCAGGTCATGAATTTAGTCGACGGTTTTATAATGGCAGAAATTTTTCATACACCTTATGGTGGTTACGACGTGCTATTGTATGGTAGTCTTCAACTAATTAAAAATACGAGGTTGGTTAATGGAACACTGTTAGGAACACCCTTTACAAAGTCTCGGGAGAAGAAGTTTTCGATATTAGATAAAGGCAATGAGAACTTTGAATATAAAATCCTTAATGATAAAATTGGTTATTTGAGATTGAGCAGTTTTAGTTCTAGTACTGAGAATATCAAAAAATCGGAAGTGTTTTACCAAAAGATTTCGGATACGTTAGAAACGACGAACTTAATAGTTGATGTGAGAAATAATGGCGGTGGCGGATTTAAAACCTCTCAAAAATTTATCAACTTGCTTAAAAAGTATAAAGGAAACATTTTTTTACTGCAAAACTCTGCAACGGTGAGTAACGCCGAACAATTTATTTTGGAATTAAAACCTTTGAAAAAGGTAACTACCTTAGGTGAACAAACCAGAGGTACCATTACTTTTGGGAGTAATTATGGTGCAAAAATAGTACTGCCAAGTGGTCGTTTTACTTTTTATCCTACAGATATGAAAGGCACTAATAGAGATTTAGCCTATGAAAGTAAGGGGATTAATCCTGATATAACATTAGATGTTTTTAAAAGCGATTGGATAGAACAAACTTTAGAATACATCAACAAGAAGCCTTAAAAGCATGAACAAAAAGATATTAATTGTAGATGATCTACATCCATTTTTTAAAGAAAGAGCAGCAGCTTTAGGTTACGATATAGATGATAGACCTGAAATTACCAGAGCTGAAACTTTAGCTGCTGTGGCAGATTACGATGGCATTGCTGTACGAACCAAATTTAGGATAGACAAAGAAATTTTTGATGTAGCTCCGAAATTGAAATTTGTGGCAAGAGCTGGTGCAGGATTGGATAACATTGATATCGACATTGCGAAAGAGAAAGGCATTGCACTTTTGGCTGCTAACGAAGGTAATATGGATGCTGTTGGCGAACATGCCGTTGGTTTGCTATTATCGCTGATGAACAACTTCCGCAAAGCGGATTTAGAAATTAGAAATGGTGCTTGGGATAGGGAAGGCAACCGAGGGTACGAACTGAAAGGGAAGACCGTAGGTATTATTGGCTATGGTTTTATGGGGCAAAGTTTTGCTCGCAAACTTTCGGGCTTTGGTGTAAATGTAATTGCCTACGATAAATATAAAGCTGGTTTTAGTGATGAATTTGCTAGAGAAGTGAGTATGGAAGAAATTGTTAAGCATAGCGATGTACTAAGCTTACATATCCCTTTGACTAGGGAAACCAAACAGATGGTTGACGATGAATATTTCTTTCATTTTAAGAAACCTATCTTTTTTATCAATACAGCTAGGGGAGAAATTGTAAATACCAAAGCCGTACTGAATAATATTGCAAATCAAAAGATTTTAGGTGCAGGATTAGATGTTTTGGAGAAGGAGAAATTTCCAACATTGGTTGAGCAAGAATGGTATGACGCCTTGAAAACCAACGAGAAAGTAATTTTAACACCCCACGTTGCTGGCTGGACTTTCGACTCTTACCGTAAAATTTCTGAGGTTTTGGCGGATAAGTTGGCTAAAATCAGCGGATAATTTTCTAAATTGCTGCTATAAACAAAACAATTTAAAGCAGAGGGATGAATGCGAGACTAGTCTCAAATCTCAGATCTCGATACTCATATCTATTATGGCTAAGCAACATATTTACGAAACCAACTTGGTTTGGATGGGAAACAAGGGTTCGGGAACCATGGACTACCGTTCTTACGATAGAGATTTTACTGTGGAAATAGATGGTAAAGAGCCGCTTTCTGGTTCTTCGGATTCTATTTTTCTAGGAGATAAAACCAAATACAACCCTGAAGATTTGATGTTGACATCAGTTTCTTCTTGCCATATGTTATGGTTTTTGCACCTGTGCTCTAAAAATGGAATTGTGGTGATAGAATATAAAGATAGAGCAAAAGGGACGATGACCGAGAGTCCAGATGGCAGTGGTAAATTTACAGAGATTCTTTTACGCCCAGAGGTGGTAATTTCTAAGCCAGAAGATATTTCTTGGGCAAATTCCTTACACGCAGAAGCAAATAGAATGTGCTTTATTGCAAGCTCATTAAATTTTCCGGTAAAGCATAAAGCGGCTTGTACTGCTATTGGGGTGTAAGATTGCTTGTTTCCCGCTGATGTGCACAGATAAGAAAAACGCAGATTTTCGCAGATCTCACAAATTTAATCTGCGGTTAAATTTGTGAGATCTGCGGGAGAAAATTGAGTTGCCTAAACCGGATTGAAACGGCGTGTTTTTTGTTGCTGATGCTTCGACAAGCTCAGCATGACACGATAACAAAAAAAAACAAAGTGTAAAGCAGGACTATCGGAACAGATAAAATGCAGGTTTTGCTTTTCAAAAAATAAGTACAATGATTTTGGTCACAGCCTTGCCAATTTGAACTAAATTTTGGTGCATTTATTTGCTTTTTTGGTTTAAGGCTTATATCTTCGTTTTTAACAGCGCAAGACTATGTGGGTTAATCCCTATGTAGTCTTGTTTGTTTTTTATAGGACTAAAGAAAAGAAATAGCGCTATGGCAGATATTACCTATTACACTAAAGAAGGGTTAGATAAACTTAAAGAAGAGTTACATCAGTTAAAAACTGAGGGAAGAGCTTCGATTGCAAAAGCGATTGCAGAGGCTCGTGATAAAGGCGATTTATCGGAAAATGCAGAGTACGATGCGGCTAAAGAAGCACAAGGTTTGCATGAGGCCAAAATTGCGAAATTAACGGTTGTTTTAGCGAACTCTAGGTTGTTAGACGAATCGAAATTGGATTTGACTAAAGTGTTGGCGCTTTCTATCGTTAAAATCAAGAATGTAAAGAATGGTGCTGCCATGACTTACCAATTGGTTGCTGAAAGTGAAGCTGATTTGAAATCGGGAAAAATATCGGTAAAATCTCCTATTGCTCAAGGGTTATTGGGTAAATCGGTAGGTGATAAAATTGAAATTGAAGTGCCAGCAGGCAAAATTGAATTCGAAATTCTGGAAATCTCTAGATAATAACTACGTTACGAGTTACGGGTTACGAGTTGTAAGTTTTACAGCCTAGCCCGTAACAGGTAACTCATAACCAGTAACCACATGAGTAGCATTTTCTCTAAAATAGTAGCAGGCGATATCCCAGCGCATAAAGTGGCTGAAACGGAAGATTTTTTAGCATTTCTGGATATCAGTCCTTTGGTTTACGGGCATGTTTTAGTGATACCGAAAAAGGAAGTAGATTATATTTTTGATATCGAAGATGACTTGTACCAAGGCTTGATGTTGTTTGCGAAGAAAGTTGCTGCTGGCATTAAGAAAGCCTATCCTTGCGATAGGGTTGGCGTGGCGGTGATTGGTTTAGAAGTACCACATGCGCATGTCCATCTGATTCCTATCCATACCATGAACGACATGAACTTTGCTAATCCGAAGTTGAAACTGAGCCAAGAGGAATTGGCGGAGGTTGCTGCGAAGATTAAGGCGGAACTTTAAGTCTAAAGTAAAAATTAGAAAGTGAAAAGTTTGAACTCGCAAATTTTCTCTTTCAAACTTCCCGACTTTCTGTCTATTTCAACTTTTCATTGTTTTGGTGTCTTTCCGCATCGCGGATGGATTTTTTCTCCAAGTTTTTTACCAATGCTTCATCTAGATTGATGCCTGTTTGATTGGCCAAGCACATCAGTACAAAAAGTACATCGGCCATTTCATCGGCTAGGTTTACTTCTTCATCACTTTTCTTGAAAGATTGTTCACCATATTTACGGGCCATAATGCGGGCAACTTCGCCTACCTCTTCCATTAAAATAGCGGTGTTGGTTAACTCGTTAAAATAACGGATGCCGGTAGTATTGATCCAACGGTCTATGGTTTCTTGTGCTTCGGTAATGGTCATGAGGTAAAGATAAGGATTGAAATAATATCCAATGGAACAATAATCAATTTCCAAACAACGAAAAAACTAATAAACCAAACAACTAACTAAATCATCATCAATAGCTCCATTGCTTCCAGTTCAAAGCCCACTGAAAAGTAAGTGCCAAAGAAAATCTTTGTTGCTTTTAAGGTTTGTGGTAAATAGCCGAAGAATTTTTTGAATGCATTTGTAAAATGGGTGGCATGTTTGTAGCCCACCACCTCAGAAATTTCTGTAATTCTGTATTTACCTGTAAGCAGCATTTCTTTCGCTTTTTCCATTTTGCAAGAAATCATGTGACCGAAAACTGTACAGCCAAATAGTAGTTTGAAATGCTTTTTTAAATATTGCTCGTTGGTACCGGCAGCTCTAGCTAAGGAAGAAATGCTGGGAGAGTTGCTCAAATCACTTTCTATCAGCTCTCTTACCAATATCATTTTTTCTACTTCTATTGCTTTTAACGTAGATGGAATGATTTTTTCTTCTTCGTATTGCGCTAATTGAAGACTAAGTAGCTCGATAATCTTTGCTTTAGTGTACAGGTTTTTGAGGTTTCTGCCAAAATCGCAATTTTCTATCTCAGTTACAATGCTCTTTAATTTAGGGCTTAGGTGCAGGTTGTTCTGAAACAGTTTTCCAATTCCAATTAAGTTGTACAGAGGAACGCCGTAATCTCTAGACATGTACTGAAGGAAAAACTTTTCTCCGAGGTAGATGTGTATCAAGTCGCAATCTTCGGTGTTGATAATGGTAGTGGTTTCTTCTTTGGGTAGATATAAAATGTTGTATTCTGCTTGTTTAAATATAGCTGGTTTCCTTTGTGCTGAGTTATTGAAGTTGCTACTTCCTTTGATACAGAACTGAATCAGCAGTAGGTTTTGGTCGGCAGAAATGGTGATGGGATTGGTGCCTATTTCTTCGGCCAAAAACTTCTTGAATAGAAATTTATGGAGTTGTAAGTTTTTTAAAACAGGCTGTGTTTCAGTACTGTCTGCTGTTGCAGGAATACTTAAACTAAGCGCTGTCGCTTTTTCTTTTTGCGTCGGTAAATTTTCGTATGATGTCATTCCTTAAAAAACGCTGGCTACTATATTTGCCGCAATTTACATTTATTTAGACTTCTTCTAAATAAAAATATGAAAATTATTAAGGAAGATGAAGCATTTTTTACTCTCGCTATTATTTACGGTAGCACTCAACTCTATTGTTAACGCTCAAACAGGGAATATTTCTGGCAAAATTACGATGGATAACGGTGAGTCAGTTGCAGGTGCAGTAGTGAATATCAAATCCTTAAATAAACAAACCATTACCGACGAAAAAGGAAACTATGCTATAAAAGGTATTGCTTACGGCAGTTATACTTTGGAAGTAGGTTCTATGGAGATTTTGACTAAAAAACAGCAAATCACTATAAATAAAGCGGAAAATACGATTAACGTTTCAGCTAAAGCTAGAGAAAAAAGCGATTTGCAAGAAGTTACTGTTCAGGGAAAAACAGAAAAGAAGAAGATGGAGACTAGCGGTTTTGCTGTGGCTATTATCGAAACTAAAGAAGCTTCCCTAAGAAACTTAACTACAAATGAGCTTTTGGATAGATCTGTAGGTGTTCGTGTGAGACAAAACGGAGGTGAAGGTTCTCCTATCGAATATAACTTGAACGGCATGTCCGGAAGTACCATAGGCCTGTTTTTGGACGGTATCGAGATTTCTACATATGGCTCGTCTTTCAACTTAAATAATATACCGCCATCAATGATTGAGCGCATTGAAGTTTACAAAGGGGTATTGCCGTCTCATTTAAGTGGGAATTATATTGGCGGGGCCATCAATGTCATTATGAAAAAAGATGCTTCGGCAAATAATATTACTGCGTCGGCATCTTACGGATCATTTAATACGTACAGAGGAGATATTAGTGGTTTATATAGAAATCCTAAAAATGGTTTAACTGTTCGTGCATCAGGTTTCTTTAGCCATTCTGATAATGATTATGAGATGTGGGGTAAGTTTTCTAAATACACGTTACCAGGACTTAAAGTGAGAAGGTATTACAGGACGAAACGACCAAATGATAAATTTGAAACTGTGGGTGGAAGATTTGAATTTGGTTTTTCTGATGTGAAATGGGCCGATCAGTTTTTTATAGGTTATAATGTTTCAGATACTTACAAAGAGATTCCCCATGGTTTAACAATGACTAAACCATACTTTGGTAGATTTAATGAATACCAAGCGCATGTTGTTAGTTTAAACTATAGCAAGAATAATTTATTTGTTGATGGTTTGTCGTTAAATGTAAATGCGGTACATAGTAGGCGTAGTACTTATTTGCAAGATACTGTTAGCTTAAAATACAATTGGGATGGGACTTTGCTAGTGAAGAATGCAGAAGGGCCACCTGAAACATTTGGCTACGAACCAGGAATGGGACAACAAGGGGAGGCCGTGATCAGCAATATCGATAGAACAATTTCTAATATTCGCTCAAACTTATCTTATATGATAGTATCTGGCCATCGTATTTCATTGAATCACAAATTCGAAAACTCTGACAGAAATGATCAAGATTTATTAAGGCCAGCAAGAAGTAAATGGATTACATTAAATGATCTAACAACTAATATCTGGGCAATGAACTACGAAGCAGAGATGCTAAAAGGAAGGTTAAAGTCTAATGTTTTTGGGAAATATGCTATTTATCAAACTAACCAAACTATTCCTTTGGGCGAAACAAATGGTGTGATATCCTATAACTACAACTCAACTAATCGTAATAATCAGGGCTTCGGGGGTACGTTATCTTATGAGGCTGTAAATAATGGTTTCGTAATTGTTTCTGCGGAGAAATCTTTTATTATGCCTACCGATCGCCATATCTATGGTGAGCCGGAAAATAATTTACTGCCTAATGCGGATATCTTGCCAGAATTGGCCATCAATTATAACGTAGGTGCTCGTTATGGATTCCAACCTGCCACTAAACATAAAATTAACTTATATGGTAATATGTTTTGGAGAAATGGTTACGATAAAATTATTCAGCAAACTCGCACCGATGCTGTAATTGAGGGTCGCGAAAATCAAGTAGAAGATATACAGGTTACGCAATTTGTTAATTTGTCAAAAACACAATCTGTAGGTTTCGAAGCAGAGATTAACTATATCTACGATAATAGGTTAAACGCAATGGTGAATTTTTCAAAATTTAATTCCCTATTTAAAGTAGTGTCAGATGAAAATGGAAACCCACACAGTTTGTATAATGCGCAAGTACCTAATGAGCCTTTTTTCACTGTAAATGCAAACATACAGTATAGGTTTAAAAATATTTTTCAAAAGAATTCTAACCTGAATGTTTATTACAATTCGGGCTATGTTGCTCCATTTAGTACCATATGGATAGAATCTGAGTGGTTTACCACGCCAACTCAATTTACACATGATTTAGGTGCTAGTTATCGTTTTCCGAGTGGGAAATTAGTTGCCAGTCTAGATGCTAAAAATATACTCAATGGGGAGATATATGACAATTTCGGGGTACAAAAACCAGGGAGAGCTTTTTATATCAAACTTAACTATACCATAAATAATTTTAAATAAGTAAGAAAATGAGAACTAGTTTTATTAAGACAGCATTGTTTGGGTCTGTATTAGCATTTAGTGCTTTAACCGGTTGTAAAAAAAGCGGAGATTCTGGAGAGATACCGGTTTCTGGTCCAGATGTTTGGGAAAGAAAATTTATTACATTAACGGGGGCCTTCCCTGATGCTGAAACTGCCACGGCTGGAAATGGTGGTACTATGGCATATGCAATAACCCTTGCAGAAGCTGCGAATCCAAATTTTGAAGTTAATGTTTTTAGCCAAGGTTATGGCTTAAGATCTCAGCGTACAGCACGTGTACAAGGCTCTATAAATGGTAATTTCTTATATAATATCCAATATACGGGTGCCGATGGCGGTATTTTTAATAAATATAAGGTTGAAGGACAAAAAAACTTCATAGATACTCGTGAAGAAGTGAATACTGAACCTATTTTAGGCACTTCTCCGCGTTGGGTGGTTGCTGCAGAAGGTATTGGTGTAGGAGTGTCAGCATCTACAAAAGTAAAAACCGTAGATAATAAAGAAGGTGCTGGAGCAATTTTTGAAAACATCACTAGTACGGCAAAAATTGCTGTAATTAATCTAAACGATCCAAGAGTTTCTCGCCAAGCAGAGTTCACTATTCCTTTTACAGAAGCACAAACAAAAGACGGATATCAAATTGGGCGTATTGATATGCCGATCTTAAATGCAGCTAAAACTAAATTGTTTATTGGTTGTAATTTATCGAGAACAGATGTAACCAAGCCTTCTACTGTTAATAATTCTGGTGCTCAAACTTGGTCATCGGCTGCAAGTACGTTGGGTACTGTTACGTTGGTGGTGGATTATCCTTCGTTGGCAAATCCTAAATTAATTTATTCTACACAAAGTAATTTTGGAAATAATGGATATCGTACAATGATTCAGCATTTAGGCACGGATGGACATATTTATCAAGGTACTGGAGTAAATACTACAGGCCAGCCGCACATACTACGTTTAGACAAAAATACCAATGAATATGATAATACATATTTATTTGATTTAAAAACTGCATTAGGAGCTTCTAACAATGTAGCAATTAGAGCTTGGAGATATATTAAAGATGGTATTGGTCTTGTTATGTATACAGAAACAGGTGTAAATGGAGGTTATCTTGCTCTAATAAATTTAACAACTAGAACTGCAACTAAATTAACTAATGTAGAAAATCAAACAGAAGCTGGTTTTTCTGGACTTACTGCTGCACAAAATGGAGGTACAGCATTAACTGGTACGTTTAGTCAATTCCAAAACATTGGTATAGCTGGCGATAATTTTTATGTACCAATGACTCCTAATGGTCTTGATGGTAATTTATATATCGTAAACTACAAAACAGGTGTTGTTACTAAAGGTGCTAAATTGAAAAACCAATCAGGAAGTTTCTATTTAGGTGCTTACTAATAAACTAACACGCTCAATAAAAAAACGTCCCGATTTAATGTCGGGACGTTTTTTTATTTATATAATCGTCAATCTAAAATCGTCAATTCCCTCATTCCTTATCCTTCGTATCCATCACTATCGTAACTGGACCATCGTTCAATAAGCTAATTTTCATATCAGCACCAAAAATACCGCAAGCAACTTGTTTGCCAATCAATGTACTTAACTGCTTTTTCATTTCCTCATAAAGAGGGATGGCTTTATCTGGTCGGGCAGCTCGAGTAAAACCAGGTCTGTTACCTTTCTTGGTAGAAGCATACAGCGTAAACTGACTAATCAGCAGAATATTTCCATCAATATCCGCTAGTGATTTATTCATCAAGCCATCCTCATCTCCAAAAACACGCATATTGGTGATTTTTTGCGCTAACCATGTTAAGTCTTCCTGTGTATCGGCATCCTCAATACCTAGTAAAACCAAAAAACCGTTGGCAATTTCTCCAGTAATTTCTCCATCTACTTTACAACTTGCTTCAGTTACTCTTTGTATCACTGCTCTCATCATTTACCGGGTTTAATGTTAATTTTGCCTTATGAACTGCAAGTATATATTGTTTTTCTTAATTCTGTTAATAGGCTGCCAACAAAAGCGTGAGGTAAACACCAGTTTTTACTTTTGGAAAACCGTGTATCAATCCAACGCTGTTGAACAAAGTTACTTGCGAGCTGCCAAAAGTAGTAAGCTATTTGTAAGAATTTTGGACGTAGATAGAAACCTTAACGGAGAAATTGCGCCTGTTGCTCCAATAAAATTTAAAGACCAAATACCTGCAGATTTAGAACTGGTTCCAGTGGTATTTATCGTTAACGATATACTTAAAGAAGTTAACGATGTGCAAATTGAAAAACTAGCTAAAAACATCGTAACTTTTGTAGATGGAAAGGTCAAACAAGCTGGAAAAGCCAGCTATGCGGAACTACAAATAGATTGTGATTGGACTGCAACTACCCGACTCAATTATTTCGCACTGCTAGAAGAAATCAAGAAGCACGTAGAAAATAAAGTAATTTCAGCTACACTGCGTTTACATCAGCTAAAAAATCAAGAGAAAAGTGGTATTCCGCCAGTAGATAAGGTTTTATTGATGTGCTACAACATGGGCAACCTTCGAAAATATGGTACACAAAACTCTATCCTAGAGGTTAAGGAATTAGAGAAGTACGTCGACAAAAACCTAGGATATTATCCAATGCCGACAGATATAGGTTTGCCCTTGTTCTCTTGGGCGGTGGTTTTTAGAAATCAAAGTTATGCTGGCATTTCAAAACGATTGAAATTTGAAGATTTGCAGAAAGAATCAAATTTTTTAAAATCCACTAACGGATTATATGTAGTAAAGACAGATTTGCCAGAATTTGGACTTTACAAAAATGATGAAATTAGATTTGAAGCAAGTAAATTTGAAGACATTAAGAAAAGTGCAGTTTATTTAAATCAACATTTATCAAACAAGCCCATCAACCTGTTATTTTATCATTTAGATGAACCCACATTGAAAAATTTTAAGACACATGAACTGGAAGAGATCAATCATATTTTGCGTTAGTTTTTTAACTGTATTTTTTGGCGAAATTGTAGTGAACGTTGCTTGCGGTGGCGAGATAGACCCCTACGATTATTACATTTCTTACTTCCATAATGATGTGCAGGGGAAAGACTACGACCAATTCAATTTCAGTGAGTGGGAATATCTTTATCACGACGAAGAAAAAGTAGATGAATATGATTTGAACAGTGCGGAATGGGCCAAGTACCTCAACGTAAAAAAGGAAGATGTGCGTAGCGTTATGTATGATAGTGACAGTACTAGCAATGTGCTTTTGGCAAATCTAACGAAGAAAAATTTGAAGCAACTGCCTCAAGATTTACAAGGGAATGCCTTCGTAAAAGCACTAGCTAAAAACAAACACGCCTTAAAATATTTTGCGTTTGCAAAGAGTTGTGAGCCATTAGCTACCGCTAATTACGACCCTTGGAATCCTGTAATGAGAGACAGCACGCAAATGATTGCTAAAGCAGAGCAAGCCATAAAACAGTTGGTGGAAGTAAGAAAAGATAATTTCCTAAAACTTCGCTACGCCTATCAGGCAGCCAGAATGTATCATTACGCTGAGAGTTATGCAGCTTGCAAAGCGGTGTACAAGCAGTATATAGAGCCTATTGCCTCTACAGATTTAGCCAAAGGTTGGGCAATGTCGGTGTATGCAGGTTCGGTTCGTTATGGAGGCGATCCTACAGAAGCGGCGTACCTATTCTCGAAAGTTTTTAACAGTAATCCCGAAAGACGAGTACAGGCCTACAAAAACTTTCACTATACCTCGGCAGCGGTAGAAGATGTGTTGGCATTCACCCAAAGTGACGAAGAAAAAGCACAAGTGATTGCTATTAAAAGTTTCGGTAATCCAGATTTTGATTTAGCTTCACTCAATAAGGTTTACAGCTACATTCCTAGTAGTTTAATGAACGGAACTTTATTGGTGAGAGAAGTTAATAAGCTAGAGAAATATTTTAACAAGCCTGGCGGATTTTCTAGAAACTATGATGATACAGATAATCGTAGCACTACTAAAAATACTAATTTATCTCAGCTAGAGCTCACTAAATCTTTTGCTCTAAAACTAGCGGCCGAAAAGAAATATCCAGAACCAGAATTGGGAATTATCAGTGCCGCTTACCTCAATTGGCTAAAAAAAGATGACGTTGCAGCAGCGGCTTTGTTGCAAAAACTAAATCCTTCAACATTAAAAGCCCGCTATCAAAATCAGTATCAAATCATTACGCTGTTGTTAAATGCAAGAAAGATTAAGCAAGGAACTTTTAAAGCTAACGACTTAGTACCAACGCTGAAATGGCTTGATGAAAGATGCAAAGAAAAAGTAGCACCTAAAGAAGATGATTATTTTGCCTCGAACAGAGAGAATAAGTTTTTGTCGACTACCCGCAATTTTTATCACGAATTATTGGTGCCAACTTACATGAAAATGGGCGATACTACCAGAGCAGCTTTACTCATGCTAAAAGGTGATTTGGATGTTGATACAACTGGTACTAAAGGGTTTTCTGCCGGAATGAGCTGGACATCGCTTGAGTTTTGGCAAAACTATTTAAGTTCATCAACATTAAGTAAGTTAGAAAAGAGATTTAATGAAAAGGCCGCAGGCGATTTCGACGTTTTGTTAAACAGAACGCTATCTAGAATAAGTAAGAATGATTTTTATGAGCTATATGGTACAGCTTACCTTCGTGAACATCAATACCAGAAGGCGCTAAAATGCTTTGAGAATCTGCCCGCTAATTATGAGTTTTTAACACCAAGCGATTGGTATGAAGATGAAAAATTATACGCCAATCCTTTCGAAACTACCATTAACGATTATCCGAAAAGATACACCAGTGCAACCAAAAAATATGATAAGAAATCTTTTGCGAAAGAAATGGTTCGATTGCAAAAGTTGGTAAGCACAGATAAGAAAAATGCTGCACAACATTATTTTAGAATGGCTAATGGCGTTTATCAAACTGGGTATTATGGCAATGCTTGGGCTTTAATCAGTTATAATTGGAGCTCGTACGCTGTTTACGAAAAGTCTAAATATGCTTACGACCAAGATTTTAAAATGGCAGCAACGGCTAAAAAATGGTATCTAAAAGCACGAAGTTTAAGCACCGATGTGGAGTTTAAAGCAAAATGTACATTCATGCTAGCCAAATGCGAACAAAAAAGCAAATCTAATCAGGTATTGGGCTTAAGTAACTGGTACGATATCAGCTATACCGAAAGAGATAACAGATTAGCTTACGTGAATAGTAAGAATGCTTATTTCGCAGAATTAAAGCAACATTACGGACAAACCGCTTACTACAAAAAAGCTGCTTACGAGTGTAGTTACCTGAGCGATTTTGTGGTGCCGACTAAGTAGCTTTAAGAGAGTGCTTTCTTAAGTCATGCTGCCCAATTTAATTGGACAGCGAAAGGGATTTATGTTTAAAGCTTTAAGATTATTAGCTGCGCTGAGCACTTTGTTTCCCGGCTACGCGGAAATGGCGATAAAATGCTGTTAAAACGCTATGTCTGCAACATCATAACTCGGGCAAGCACCTTTTTGCGAAGTGATAAAACCTGCCAGTTTAGCGGCAAAAGTTAGACAGTCTTCAATGGTTTCACCAGCTAATTTCTTGCTTAAAAATGCAGCGAGAAAACTATCACCGCTACCAACGGTGTCAACTACTTCTACTTTCTCAGCTTTGTAGTCAATACTTTGTGTTGCGTTGTAGTAAGTGCCACCCTCAGCGCCTTTGGTAATTAGTATTTCCGAAAGGGCAAATTGCTCCATCAATGCTTTAACTACATTTTTTTCATCCGTCTGTTGCGTAAACCACTCGCCCAAAATCACAATCTCATTCTCGTTAAGCTTGGCGAAATCAGCTTTGCTCAGTAACTCGCTAATGGTTGCTTTATTGTAATGGGGTGCTCTTAAATTAACATCAAAAACAGAAAATTGAGCATGTTGTAACAAGCCCAGTAAAGTCTTTTTGCTTGCTTCGTTTCTAGCGGCTAAACTGCCGAAAACAAAAACATCAGCTGTGGCAATTTGCTTCTCAAAATTATCCTGCCAAGCAATAAAATCCCAAGCAGTGGGGTAGGTGATAGTATACACCATTTCGTTATTGGTTTTTACTTCGGCTAATACTTCACTAGTGCTGTGTTTTGAGTCAATCTGTATGTTTTCAGACGGAATGCCGATAGAAGAAACGAAGTTTGCCAGCTCTTTCCCTGCCTCATCGTCACCCACTCTGCTCATCAGCGAAGCATCAAGCCCCAATTTCCTTAAATGATAGGCAACGTTCATTGGTGCACCGCCAGCCAATCGCCCAGATGGTAAATTATCCCATAAAATTTCCCCGAAGCAAATAGCCTTTTTAGGATGAAGAAGATCGCTCATTAGTTACTGGTTTCTGATAAAATATCCTGCATTTGTTTGAGCTCCTCCACTTTTTCTGAAGCTCCCAGATTTTCGTAAGCCGAAATTAAATTTCTAATGATGCGACGAACAATCTCGGCATTGCTGCAAGGCGCATAAAAACCAGGCTGTGGTTCTAAATTCAGCTGACGTAAAAACTGGTCCACATCGTGCTTGCCAAAAATAGCTCCCTTGTTAAAGGCATTAATGTAAAAAAGTACTGCATGTTCACGATCTGGATTGCTTTCGTCAATATAACCCAAGATAAAGTGCTGCGGTAAATTCACCCCGTAAACCGGAATATCCAATTTTTGCGCAATAGTCGAATAGATAATCGCTAACGAAATTTGGTTGCCTTTTTTACTTTCCAGTACTTGGTTTAAATAAGAATTCTGCGGGTCGTGATGGTTTTTGGTATTGCCCACAAAGCCATATTGTCCGTAAAAAACGTGGTTAATCAGCTTAATTTTTTCGATAGAGCTCATTTCATACTGCAAACCAACCCAAATTTCCCTTTTAATTTCCTCAATTTGGTTAATAATCACTTGCTCATCTAAATCAGGAAACTGGTAACGATTGATGATTAACGCCCCTTGCAACAGGTCGAAAGCCCCACTTTGGTACCACAAATTAAGGTCTTGTTTAACATTCGTAAACTGAATAGTATGCACAATATTTTCAATACGCTCATGCATCATCGTATCTAACGATTTCTCCCAAGCGCTCTCCAAATGCAAAATAGCATCGTTGCCATACTCCAATAATTTCTCCTGCACATGCAAAAAAACCTCATTATCGGGGTCGTCCAACAATTTTACCAGCGCATCTATTTCCCTAACATTACTATCCTCTTTCATTTGCTATACCTTTCTATAACAATTATAGTGTTTTATGTTTTTCGAAAAGCAAAACTAGTTTTCCATCGGTTACTGTAGTTCCTTTTTCGTTTTAATCTTTTTGTTAAACTGGTGTCATCCTGAGCCTGTCGAAGGGTATTTCATCGCAGACAGATGCTTCGATTACTTCTTCCTACTTCTCTGGAAACTCAGCATGACAGGTTGTTTTAGGAATAAAAAACAAAAAGTGTTTCCACTTCTTCCGATAACTATCGGAACAGGTATTTTACAAAAACCTCTTCAAAAAAACTCCCATTCCAAACCATCATACTATAAAATCGTTATTACTGCTCGCTCTTCTTTTTACTTTTCACTTTTTACTTTATACTTTTGCCTACATGGTTCTACAATTTTTCGCCGATTACCTTAAACATCAGTTCACAGCTAAAACCAGACATGGTACACACTCGCCATTTGTTTATCAGCTCGCAGATGAGGTAATTTACGATTTTTCTGTAAAAAATGATTACAAAGAAATCGAAGCACAGCGAAAAAAACTTTTGAATGACCAACATTTAATCACGGTAACCGATTTAGGTGCTGGGTCTCATCTCAACAAAAATCGCACAAAGAAAGTTTCCCAAATTGCTAAGAATGCACTTAAGTCGCCACGTTTAGCGCAGTTAATTTATCGCTTGGCGGCCAATCATCAATCGGCCAACATCATAGAATTGGGCACCTGTTTGGGCATTACGTCGGCGTATCTTTCAAAAGCACAACCAGAAGCAAACGTATTAACGATAGAAGGTTGCCCGCAAACTGCAGAAGTTGCTTATCAAAACTTCCAAGAGCTTGATTTAAAAAATGTAGAACTGCAGGTTGGTAATTTCAATGATTTGCTTCCAAAAGCCATCGAAGAGCGAGAAACTTTAGATTTTGTTTACATCGACGGAAACCATACCAGAGAGGCAACCCTAAATTACTTCTACTGGTGTTTACCAAAAGTTACCGAAAACACCTTGCTCATTTTCGACGATATTTATTGGAGCGAAGGCATGAAACAAGCTTGGGAAGAAATCAAAAATCATCCTCAAGTAACCATTACTGTAGATTTGTTTTGGATAGGTTTGGTTTACTTCCGTAAAGGAAAAGCCAAAGAAAATTTTAAATTGAAGTTTTAATTTACAATTCTCCAGGTCTGTAAGTTCTTTCCACGTGGTTTAAAATATCTTCCCTATAAAAAAGCACATCTTTAAACTCGCCTTTGGCGTACATTTCTGCTTGGTCGTTAAAATGTTTCGAAGTTGGGTCGCCACTGTTACCGCCAGCTAAAATAGACTTCGCTTTTATTTTTGGGCCAAACTCTACAGCACAAACAAAACTGTTACCGCTGTAGCCATAACGTTTATTGGTGCCGAACTGGTTGCTGCGATAAGAAGGCAGCTGCCCCCATATTGCCGAGCCGAAAGCTACAGGGAAACTAGGCGCAGCATCGTCATATTTCTCGTTGATTGCACCTGTTGTGCGCTGAAAACGATTGACTTCTCCCCAAGGCATTTGCCACTTGCCAAAACGTTTGTTCAAATCATCCATGGTAGTTTTTAGTGGTTGGAGCAGAGCTTCTGCTTTTGCGGTTTTGGCAAAGTCAATGGTTTTGGCCACTTGATCCTTTTCGCCTTGGTTAACATACACATTTTGTATACTTCTGCTTAAACGAGGTGCCCATTCCATAGCTAAAGTAGCGGCTACAGAAGAAGTGGATGAATGATAATCCCATTTTTTCAGCTCTGCAATAGGTTCTTTTAAGCTCGCTTTTAAAGGACTTTCAGTAGGGATTTGCTCATAAGCTTTGATGAGCGCAGGTACTAATATTTCGAATGCAGGTAAATAAGTGTCGTAACCCATAGCAATAACACCATCTAAATCGTACTTACTAGGCTTGTTCAATAACCTTAATGCTGCTACACCTCTAAAGTTTTCACCATCTGGTGCCATATAAGTTGGGTAGCTCGTTTTTTTCGGACTGTTGCCTCCAGCTGCCGTAAAAGGAGTGGAGTTGCAATTTTGCAGCCAACCATTGCTCGGGTTGTAAATGTGTATGCTCTCACTTACCGGATGCAAACCTTGCCAAGCAGTTGCCGATGTAGTTGCATCTACAGGTTCGCTCCAATTATATGCCGTATCTCTTTTGGGAATAAAATTACCATGCCAATAAGCAATGTTTCCCTTTGCGTCAGCATAAACCGTATTGTTTGATGCATTGGCAGTTAAATCCATTGCTTTTTGATAATCCTCGAAGCTTTTAGATTTGGTGCGTACCCAACTTTGCAATAAACTTTGAGGATTTTGGTTCTGGTGTTTCAGGCTAATCCATTTACCATCTCTCATGGCCATTATTGGACCGTTATGCGTAAAGTAGGTTTCAAATTTTTTGGTTTTAAGAGCACCATTTTCTAGATATTTAATCTCGATTTCTTTAATTCCTATTGGATAAAGTTTTTTGTCGAAAGTATAATAGGTGGTTTTATTAAACTTGGTGATTTTTTCGATATACATATCGGCAACATCCACATTGTTTGAGGTATGCATCCAACCACAAAATTCATTAAAACCTTGATAGATAAAAAACTGTCCCCAAGTTACGGCTCCATAAGCGTTCAACCCTTCTTCGCTTTGCATGTGTATCTCGGGTCTAAAGTAAAAGGTAGTATGCGGATTGATGTACAGCATGGCATTGCCAGTTTTACTCATTTTAGGCGCAAAGGCAAATCCGTTAGAACCACTAAACTGGTCGCGAATTTGAGGGATGTAACCCGTTGGTGGGTGTTCGTTGGTGTAGAATTTTTTAAGCTCTGCTATGGTCAAATTACCTGTGCTGATAGCGCCGATACTGCCATCTGTCCATAGAAATGGATACCAAGGTTTAAATTTGGTGAGTAGGGCAGGCTTAACCTTTGGGTTTTTATAGAGATAAAAGTTGATGCCGTCTGCATAAGCCTCTAACAGCTTTTTCATCCATGGCTCTGCTTTTTTATAATCGTTGATGGCTTGCGTACTGTCTATCAATAATCGGATTTGTAAATCGTTATACAGCGTTTTTTCTCCTTCAATTTCCGAAAGTCTGCCAAGTTTTTCGATATAGTTGAGTTCTATACGTTTAAAATCATCCTCACATTGAGCGTATAACATCCCAAAAACGGCATCTGCATCAGTTTTGCCGTAAATATGGGCAATGCCCCATTTATCTCTAATGATTTCTATTTGTTGCGCTTGCTTGATCCAATCGCCTATTTCTTTCGAACTGGGTTCCTGTGCCAGTACGAAAATTGGAAGAGAGAGAAAAAATAAAAGGAAACAGTTTTTCATCAGTTGAGGATTAACTTAAACTAAAAATTAATTGAAATTAACAAAATCTGCTCAAAGATGTTTGCAGGTATCTTAGATGCTACAGTGACTAAAATGCCTCAGCAAAGCTGATATAAAAACCACTTTGGCGTTTTTCGTTGGTACGTTTCTCACCAATACCATAATCTAAGCGTACACTCAAACCTTTTGCTGGGTCAAAGAAATAACGACCACCGATACCATAATTTGGTTTGAAATTTTTAAGCAGTTGAGTCTCCTCATTGGCAAAAACTTTTCCTGCACCACCAAAAACAATCATTCCCAATCTTTCCATAAAACGATACCTGATTTCCGCTTGAGCTGCCAATAGGTTTTCATCTCTGTAACGACCGCCATAATAGCCTCGCATCATTTCATCATTGCCCATTTGAGGCAACAAGTAAAATGAGGTATTGCTACTTTGTACCGTATGGTATAATCCTTGAACACCTAACACAATTTTTGGTGCTAAAGACCAGAAATTACGAACATTGACCTTGATTTGGCTCCCAGTAAAATTGTTGCCACCAAATATTGCAGGCGCATACTGATAACTGATACGACCGAAAAAACCTTTTGTAGGGTAATTGTTAGAGTTTCTAGTGTCGTAACTTTGTGATAAGCCCACAAATAAAACCGAACCACCATCTTTGTCACGCAAACTGTTGTTGAAAACACCGCCAACTTCTTGGTCGGTGAATTTGTAATTCTCAAAACCGATAGATACCCCTGTGTAAGTATTTTTGGCGAAAGCTTTTTCAGCATCAAATTGAACTTTCACCATTCTTTGTACCAACTTATCTTCGTCAATATGTGAAGTGTTGTTGCCAATGCCATAAAAGTTAAATGGCATATTTCTAAAGCGTATTTCACCTATAAAATGATAGTCGTTGCGCTTGGTCCAAGCATCACCACGTAAGGTAACATTGTATGTTTTTTTGGTAGAGTAAGAAGCTGCGCCGAAAAAATTGGAACTGCGATTATTGGTATCTGCTTTGTCTACATAAAATGAGTAAATACTTCCCAAACCAAATTCGAAGCCAGTTTCTTGTGCGTATCCGAATACGGGGATAGGCATAAAGCTAGCTTTACGGGTAGTATCTTTTTCATTGGAGAAAATTCTCTCGATAAGTTTCTTTTGAGCAAAGCTGGTGTTAGCTAAGCAAAAGATAACAACCGTAAGTGCTAATTTTTTCATTACCTACAAAGTAAATGAATTTCTGTGGATTAGGGTAATCTTGATTTTTCTTATTAAATCATTGCAAGAAGCTTTTTGGAAATGCTAGGAGGGAACTTTAGACGTAGAGATGACTTTGCCTACTAAACCGGATGGTAGCGGAAAGCCCGCAAACGAGTGTAGCGAGTGCGGACTTGTAGCGTACAGCCGGACTTTCTGTAAATAATATCACTGTCACTGCTTTTCAAAAAAAATATCAACTGAAGGTTTGTCTCTGCTAAATCTGCGGTTCAAATCTGCGTACATCATCGGGAAAAGAATTAACACTTCATTCTTAGATGTTTTAAAAAAAAAATAATTAATCCTTCGAAACAAAAAGCTTAAATAAAAAATTAATATTCTGCTTGCATAATAAAAATCAATTCTATAGATTTGTTATGCAAGCATAGTAATTTGATGAAGCAGAAAGAAACCGTAGATTATTTCCTTAAGGTGGTTTGGCAAAATGTGTCGAACACTTACAACCAAGTCGCAGCTGGATTTGGCATTACACAGGCCATTGGCTATATGCTCATTAATATTGAGGCAGAAGGCACGGCTGTTTCTGCCTTGGCCGGATTGCTCGGTGTAAAAGCTACCAGTTTATCAAGAATGCTAAACAATATGGAAGAATCGGGGTTGATTTATAGAGAGACTTCCGAAGGAGATAAGCGTTCGGTAAAGGTTTATTTAACGCCCTTTGGAATAGAAAAAAGAAAGCTTGCCCGTGATGTGGTGATTTCTTTTAACGAGTACTTAAATGAGAAAATAAGTGCCAAAGAAAGAGAGCAATTGATTTCCACTTTAGAAAAAATTAACCAGTTAACATTGGCTTATCCGCCAGCAAAAAAATAATAATGAACAAAAGCATAACGAAAGTAGCAGTTTTAGGATCAGGTATTATGGGTTCCCGTATTGCCTGCCACTTTGCTAATATTGGAGTAGAAGTCTTATTGTTAGATATTGCAGCTAAGGCTACAGAAGAAGAACAACAAAGTCCTCAGCAAAAAAATAAAATCGTAAATGAGGCTTTGCAAGCTGCGGTGAAGAGTAATCCGTCACCTATTTATTCGCAAAAAGTAGTACAGAAAATTAGCACTGGAAATTTCGATGACGATATGTCGAAAATTGCTGCGTACGACTGGGTGATAGAAGTGGTAGTGGAGAACTTGGATATCAAAAAGAAAGTTTTTGAGCAGATAGAGCAATATCGTAAACCTGGTTCGTTGATTACTTCAAACACTTCGGGCATTCCAATTCATTTAATGGCCGAAGGCAGAAGCGAAGATTTCAAAGCAAATTTCTGCGGTACGCACTTTTTTAATCCGCCACGTTATTTGAGGTTGTTGGAGATTATTCCAACGCCGCATACTAAGCCCGAGGTTGTAGATTTCTTGATGCACTATGGAGATAAATTCTTAGGAAAAACTACCGTGTTGTGTAAAGATACGCCAGCTTTTATTGCCAATAGGGTTGGGGTTTATTCTATAATGGCTTTGTTGCATTCGGTAGAAAAATTAGATTTAACCGTTGAGGAAGTAGATAAATTTACCGGTCCAGCCTTGGGCAGACCAAAATCGGCTACTTTCCGTACATCGGATGTGGTTGGTTTAGATACCATGATGAAAGTGGCTAAAGGTTTGTACGATAATGTGCCGAATGATAAAGCACACGATTTGTTCAAATTGCCAGCCTACGTTGAAAAAATGGCAGAGAACAATTGGTTGGGCGATAAAACCAAACAAGGTTTCTACAAAAAAATAAAAAATGCAGAGGGTAAGAGTGAGATTTTAGCGCTCGACCTAAAAACTTTAGAATACAAACCTCAGCAAAAAATCAAATCAGCTACGCTGGAAATGACTAAAAACATTGACAAGGTAGCCGACAGAATGAAAGTTTTTGCTGCGGGAAAAGATAAGGCGGGCGAATTGTTTCGCACTTCTTTCTTCGGATTGTTCGAATATGTTTCGGACCGTATTCCCGAAATTGCGGATGAGCTTTACAAAATTGATGACGCTATGCGTGCTGGTTTTGGCTGGGAGCTTGGTCCGTTTGAAGTTTGGGATGCAGTTGGCGTAGCCGATGCCATTGAGGGAATGAAAAAATATGGCAACGAACCTGCAGGCTGGGTAACCGAGATGTTGGCTGCAGGGCACACGTCTTTCTACAAATTGGAAGATGGCGTGAAGAAATACTACGATATTCCTTCGAAGACTTACAAGGAAATTCCAGGCACAGCCGATTTTATTATTCTTGAGAACTTAAAAGCAAACAATAAGGTACTTTACAAAAATGCTGGCGCTTCTATCATTGATTTAGGCGATGGTATCTTGAATGTAGAGTTCCACTCGAAAATGAACACTATTGGTGGCGATACTTTAACGGCAATCAACAAAGCGATTGATATGGCGGAGAAAGATTACCGTGGCGTGGTGATTGGAAATGATGGCGCTAATTTTTCTGCTGGTGCCAACGTGGGTATGATTTTCATGATGGCGGTAGAGCAGGAATGGGATGAATTGAATATGGCGGTGAAGCTATTCCAAAACACTTCAATGCGTATTCGCTACTCCTCAGTTCCTGTAGTGGTGGCTCCTCATAACCTAACTTTAGGCGGTGGTTGCGAGTTTAGTTTACATGCCGACCACGTTCAGTTAAGTGCCGAAACTTATATGGGCTTGGTAGAGTTTGGCGTGGGTGTAATTCCAGGAGGTGGCGGTTCTAAAGAGTTTGCCTTAAGAGCATCTGATGAATTTGCAGATGACCAGATTGTACAAAATGCGTTAAAAAATCGCTTCTTAACCATTGGTATGGCGAAAGTGTCAACCTCTGCAGTAGAAGCGTATGAGTTGGGTTATTTGCAAAAAGATAAATACTCAATTAGCATGAATAGAAGCCGCTTAATTGCCGACGCCAAAGCTAAAGCAATCGAATTAGCCGACGCAGGTTACACCAAACCAGTTCAGCGTAAAAATATTAAGGTGTTAGGTAAGCAAGGTTTAGGCATTGTTTACGCAGGTGCAAATACCATGTACTCGGGTAACTACATCTCTGAACACGATAAGAAAATCTCTGAAAAATTAGGTTGGGTAATGTGCGGTGGCGATTTATCTTCTCCAACGGAAGTAACAGAACAATACCTATTGGATTTGGAAAGGGAAGCCTTTTTATCGCTTTGCGGAGAGCGGAAAACTTTGGAAAGGATACAAAGCATTGTGACGAAGGGGAAACCGTTGAGAAACTAGGGGAGCAGGGAATAAGGAGTAAAGAATAAAGACAGGATGCATAATTTTAGACAGTTGCAAACTTGGAAAGAAGGAATGGAGGTGACCAAACAGGTTTATCTACTTTTAGCGAAGTTTCCACCTTCGGAGAAATTTGGTCTAATCTCTCAAATTTCTAGATGTGCCGTTTCTGTTCCTTCTAATATTGCAGAAGGTTCGTCGAGGTCATCGAATAAGGAGTTTGCACATTTTTTATCCATCGCTTTAGGTTCTTTGTTTGAGTTGGAAACGCAACTTTTATTATCAGCAGAATTAGCAATTGTGAATTCTATTGATGTAGAACCGATTATAGCAGACCTTATTCAGTTACAAAAGAAGATAACAGTTTTTAGAAAAACATTGAATTAGAAGTATTGGTTAAGGCGCTTGGTCTTTATTCCTTGTTCCTTGATCTTTAATCCAAAAAAAATGGAAGCATACATAATAGCAGGACTTAGAACAGCCGTAGGTAAAGCACCTCGTGGTGTATTTCGTTTTACAAGAGCTGATGATTTGGCAGCCGATGTAATTAGACAATTGGTAGCATCGGTGCCGAATTTAGATAAAGAGCAAATTGATGACGTGATTGTGGGGAATGCCACTCCAGAAGCAGAACAAGGCTTGAACATCGGTCGTATGATTAGCTTAATGGGCTTGGACACCGACAAAGTTCCAGGAGTTACGGTAAACAGATATTGTGCATCAGGTTTAGAAACCATTGCCACTGCGGTAGCTAAAATTAAGGCCGGCATGGCCGATTGTATCATCGCCGGTGGTGTAGAAGTAATGTCGGGAATGCCATTTGGTGGTTGGAAATTAGTGCCAAACCCAGATGTAGCTAAGACTAACCCAGATTGGTATTGGGGAATGGGGTTAACGGCAGAAGCGGTAGCAAAAGAATACAATGTAAGTAGAGAAAACCAAGATGAGTTTGCTTTTCAATCGCACATGAAGGCTATTGAAGCAATCAAGAATGGTCATTTGAAAGCTGGTGTCGCTGCGATTACGGTAAACGAAACTTATTTAGATGACCAACTGAAAAAGAAAACTAAATCTTACGTGGTGGATACCGATGAAGGTCCGAGAGCGGATACTACGATTGAACGTTTAGCAAAGCTGAAACCAGTTTTTGCGGCTAATGGATGTATAACAGCAGGTAATTCTTCACAAACTTCTGATGGAGCTGCATTTGTGTTAGTGGTTTCTGAACAAAAAATGAAAGAATTGGGTGCAGAGCCAATTGCTCGTTTAGTGAGTTACGGAGTAGCTGGTGTGCCTCCAAGAATTATGGGTATTGGTCCAATTGAGGCAATTCCAAAAGCACTAAAACAAGCTGGTTTGCAACAAGACGAAATTGGCTTGATTGAACTGAACGAAGCTTTTGCCTCGCAGTCTTTGGCCATCATTAGAACCTTAGGTTTAGATCAAAGTAAAATCAATGTAAATGGAGGTGCAATTGCTTTAGGTCACCCGCTGGGTTGTACTGGAGCTAAACTTTCGGTGCAGTTATTTAACGAAGCCAAACGAAGAAATGAAAAGTACGGCATGGTAACGATGTGTGTAGGAACAGGACAGGGAGCAGCGGGGATATTTGAGATAATGTAGTATCGAGATATGAGTATTGAGTATCAAGAACGACAAAATGCTAATTTATAAATCGCCAATAATTTTAGAGATAACTCAAAATTTGAATTATATATAAGTCTCGATACTTGATGCTCTCTACTTAATACTAAAAAAAATCATGCACAATTTTAAAGATTTAAAGGTTTGGCAAAAATCTATTGATTTAGCGGTTGAGGTTTACCAAGCTATGGCATCCTTGCCAGCAGACGAAAAATTTGGGTTGATATCACAAATGAAACGATGTTCAGTTTCAATTCCATCAAATATAGCAGAAGGCGCAGGTAGAGGGAGTAATGCACAATTCAAACATTTTTTGACGATAGGTCAGGGTTCTGCATTTGAATTAGAAACACAACTAATTGTTTCGAACAGATTGGGTTTGTTGAATGACAAATCCGCTAATGAATTAATTGACAAAACCGAAGAAGTACAAAAAATGATATATTCTTTAGAACGAAAACTAATTTAAATTAAACACTGCGACGCTTGGGTTTACAAACTATGTCTTGATACTCGATACTCGCTACTAGATACTAAATAAAATGAAAGCAACAATCAAAGGCGGAGAATTCTTAATTAAGGAAACTTCTTATCACGATGTATTTATTCCAGAAGAGTTTGATGAAGAGCAGCAAATGATTGCGCAGACTTGTCGCGATTTTTTAACTGCCGAAGTTTATCCAAACTTAGAGAAATTAGACAGTCATGCAGACCCAGAGTTAATGCCGACTCTGTTAACCAAAGCTGGCGAACTGGGTATCTTAGGTGTTTCGGTGCCTGAAGAATACGGAGGTTTTGGGAAAAACTTCAATACTTCGATGTTGGTGGCTGATGTAGTTGGCGCCGGACATTCATTCGCAGTAGCTTTATCGGCACATACGGGAATTGGAACCTTGCCAATTTTGTATTACGGTAATGAAGAGCAGAAAGCAAAATACATTCCTAAATTGGGAACAGGTGAGTGGAAAGCAGCTTATTGCTTAACCGAACCCAATTCAGGTTCTGATGCAAACTCTGGAAAAACAAAAGCTAAACTGAGCGATGATGGTAAACATTACATCATTAACGGGCAAAAAATGTGGATCACCAACGGTGGATTTGCAGATATCTTTATCGTTTTTGCGAAGATTGACGATGATGAAAACTTGACAGCATTTATCGTAGAACGTGATTTCGGTGGCATTACCATGAACCCAGAAGAACATAAAATGGGTATTAAAGGTTCGTCTACCCGTCAGGTATTTTTTAATGATTGCCCAGTACCAGTAGAAAACATGCTGAGCGACCGTCAGAACGGGTTCAAAATTGCGGTAAACATATTAAACATTGGTCGTATCAAACTTTCGGCGGCGGCAATTGGTGCTTCAAAAGCAACCATTAGTACGGCGGTAAATTATGCCAACGAGCGTCAACAGTTTGGAAGGTCTATTTCTAAATACGGAGCTATTCGCTATAAAATCGCCGAGATGGCAGCTAAAGTTTATGCCGTAGATGCAGCAAACTATCGTGCTGGACAAAACATTGATGATACTTACGATGCTTTAGTAGCTGATGGAATGGAGCCGGGTAAGGCAAAACTGAAATCGGTAGAGCAATTTGCAGTAGAATGTGCCATTTTGAAAGTTTGGGGCTCGGAAGCGTTAGATTATGTGGTGGATGAAGGTGTACAAATTTACGGTGGTATGGGCTACAGTGCAGATGCGCCAATGGACAGAGCCTATCGCGATGCCCGTATCAACAGAATTTTTGAAGGTACGAACGAGATTAACCGTTTGCTAACTGTAGATATGATGCTGAAACGTGCCATGAAAGGCGAGTTAGATTTAATGGGCCCAGCAACTGCGGTAGCAAACGAATTAATGTCAATTCCAGATTTTGGTGAAGAAGATGATACTTTATTTGCGGCAGAGAAAAAGACCTTGCAAAATTTAAAGAAAGCAACGTTAATGGTGGCTGGCGCTGCGGTGCAAAAATTGATGATGAGCCTCAGCAAAGAGCAAGAAATCTTGATGAACATCGCCGATATGGCAAGTTATGTTTATGTGGCTGAATCAGCAATGCTACGTACAGAAAAGTTGGTGAGCTTAAAAGGCGAAGCAGCAGCTAAAGGCCAATTAGATTTAATGCGCATTTATTTTGTAGAAGCAGTTGATGGCGTGGCTAAAGCAGGTAAAGAAGCGCTTTGGGCATTTGGTGAAGGCGATGAATTACGTATGATGCTGGTTGGCTTGCGTAGATTTACGAAGATGGAGCCTTTCAATGTAAAACAAGCCCGTCAAAATGTAGCGCAGCAAGTGATCGAAGCGAATAAGTATATTTTTTAGGGATTAGTTGCTAGATATTAGGAGCTAGGTTTAAAGCTTGGATAATTTTATTCCAAGCTTTAAACCTTTTTTATTTCGGGGCATCCCACCCTAATCCCTAATCCCTAATCCCTAATCCCTAATCCCTAATCCCTAATCCCTAATCCCTAATCCCTAATCCCTAATCCCTAATCCCTAAATCCCTAAAAAACTGTTAAATTTGGTTAAATATTGTAGCATCGGGTTTAAAAGTTTATTTTTGCTGAATGAAGTTAAAAACTAGGCTATTACTGATGCTAGTTATGATTGCCACAGTAATCGGTTCTTGTAGTAAGGATAATTATAATGCCGAGGAGCAAGCTGCGAAAGATGAAGCTCTAATTGTAGAATTTATTGCTAAAAATAACATTCCGGCTGTGAGACACAGTTCTGGCTTGTATTATCAGATTATTACACCTGGTGAAGGTGCTAGTGTGACTGCCGCTTCTACTGTTGGGGTAGTTTATACAGGTAAATTGCTGGATGGAACTCAGTTCGACCAAGCCACTTCTACCGTAAGATTTCCTTTAACGGGAGTAATTCCTGCTTGGACTATCGGAGTGCCTTTAATTAAAGTTGGCGGACGTATCAGATTAATTAGTCCATCTACTTTAGCTTATGGAAATCAATCTCCAGGCGCAGGGATCCCTAAAAATGCCGTTTTAGACTTTACTATCGATTTACATAATGCACAATAAAAATTTAATGCGTAAAATAACTACATACATCGTGGCACTTTTTAGTGTTTTGGTGATTTTTTCTTCTTGTAAAAAGGAGTATGAAAGTATCGAAAGTATAGATGAAGCCAAAATAAAGGACTATATTGCTAAAAATAACCTACAAAATGTTGAGCCTGATGGAACCGGCGCTTATTATAAAGTTGTTGAGCAAGGAGCAGGAACGGTAGAAAACTTTAAAAATACTGATCTTGTATTTTATAACATTACAGTTAAGTCACTTTTAAGCGGAACGCAGTATCTTGAGTCACCGACTTATACTAATTTAAGCAACTATGTTGGTTATTTAAATTCTTTTTACAATAGTTCACTGTCTTCAACTTCTTATAATATACCTACTATCAGGACCGCTGTATTAGCATTAAAACCAGGAGGCACTGTGAGGGTAATATTGCCTTCTCACTTAGCTTTTGGTAAAAATGGAGCTGGCACCATTCCTTCGAATGAAATAATTGATTTATATATTAAAACGAGTACTTATAAAACTCAAGCCGAATTGGATGATAATAGAATTATAACTTTTTTGGCAGCTAATAATATTACTAATGCTGTAAAACATTCGTCTGGTGTTTATTATCAGGAGCTAACTCCAGGTACTGGAACGGAAGTTATTGATGAACATTCTACACTTGTAGTTAAATATGCTGGAAAATTATTAGATGGAACACAATTTGATGCTGGAGATTCATTTTCTACCAAGCTTACTGATGTAATAGAAGGTTGGGGTAAAGTTCTTCCATTATTTAAGCAAGGAGCTAAAGTTAGAATATTCATTCCTTCGGGATTAGGTTATGGTGTTTCTGGTAGTGGTCCTATTCCTCCAAATGCTGTACTTGATTTTACTATAGATATTACGACAGTTACTAATAATTAATAAAAAAAAAAAGTCCCGATTAACTCGGGACTTTTTCATTTAATGCTTTCTTGTAAGTTTCTAATGCTCTTTTTCGGGCAAAGTCATGTTCAACAATTGGGACTGGTAATAAAGCTTTTCTGTATTCTGGAGCCCACTTGAAAACGTATTCCATCTTCGGATCGAATTTTTTGAGTTGCAGCTCTGGGTTAAACACCCTGAAATACGGAGCAGCATCGTTACCACTTCCGCAAGCCCATTGCCAACCACCAACATTGCTAGCCTGCTCATAATCCAATAGTTTTGCTGCAAAGTAGGCTTCGCCCCAACGCCAATCAATTAACAAATGTTTGCATAAAAAACTGGCCACTACCATGCGTACACGGTTGTGCATAAAACCGGTATCGTTGAGTTCTCGCATTCCCGCATCTACTAATGGATAGCCCGTTTCGCCTTTGCACCAGAGTTCAAATTCCTTTTCGTTATTTTTCCATTGAATACGGTCGTAATCTGGTTTAAATGATTTGTCTACAGTATGCGGAAAGTGCCACAAAATCATCATGTAAAACTCTCGCCATGCCAATTCAGAAACCCATTTGTCTGCTTTTTGAGCTATTGCTTCGCTAGCTACCTTTCTAATACTTACTGTGCCAAATCGTAAGTGAAGACCTATATGTGTAGTCGCATTTTTTGCAGGAAAATCTCTGTCTTTTTCGTAACCATCTAACTTTTCTGCAAAGTTTGCGGACGGGAATTTAACGTCGCTATTGGCGAAACCGATATCCGACAAAGACGGAAATCTAAACGCTTTTGTTTGATGTAAATTTTTGAGGTATTTTTCAGTTGGGTAAGACTTTAGATAAAATTCATTTAACTTCAGTTGCCACTGTTTATAATAAGGTGTGAAAACCGTATAAGGTGTGCCATCAGCTTTTTTTACCTCATCTTTTTCGAAGATCACTTGATCTTTATAGGTTTGAAATGCAATGCCATTCGTTTTCAATAATGCGGAAATGTGTTCGTCGCGTTTTTTGGCATAAGGCTCATAATCATGGTTGGCATATACCGATTGGATGTTAAAATCGCTTATTATGTCTTCCCACGCTTTTTCAGGCGTGTTATATTTAACTAAAAGTGATGAGCCTTTTTTAATCAGCTGTTCATTGATTTTTGACAATTGCTGATGGATGAAATCTACCCGAGCATCAGCTTTGTTTTCTAATTGATTTAAGATGTTTTGATCGAAAATGAAAACTAACAGTACTGGTTTGTCTCCTTTTAGAGCACGGTATAATGCTGCATTGTCGGCTAATCTTAAATCTCTTCTTAACCAACAAATATTGATGGCAGGTTTCTCATTTTTTGTGTTCATAAATAGCTTTTAATGCTTCTTCAAGGTTCAAATATCTGAATTGAAAACCTGTGTTTAGCATTTTTTGTGCAGAAGTATTGGTGCTAATTAAAGGTAAGATGCTCATTTCTCCCAAAATTGCTTTTAATACAAATTTTGGAACGTTAAATGGCCAAATTGGTCGGCGTAGTACTTTTCCCAAAGTTTTAGTGAAAGTTTGGTTGGTAACAGGTGATGGAGCGGTAGCATTATAAGCATCGAACATGTTCTTGTCTGCTACTGCATGTACGAAAATATTCACTAAATCGTCAATGTGTATCCAAGGCATCCATTGTTTGCCAGTGCCTAAGCCAGCACCAACGAAATAATTAACGGGCTTTTCCATTGAAGCTAATGCACCACCTTTTTCGCTCAATACAATTCCAATACGAACTTTAACGACTCTAATGCCTAAGGTAATGAATTGGTCGGCTGCTTTTTCCCAAGCTATGCAGCAGTCGGCCATAAATCCAGTTCCATTCAAGCTTTCTTCGTCCAAAACCTCATCTTCTCTGTCGCCGTATATCCCCACCGCAGAAGCCGAGATATAACTTTCCACAGTAGCATTGGTTTCTTTTATTGCCCTAAAAATTAGCTCAGCAGATTTTACCCTACTATCAATAATTTGTTGTTTGCGTTCAGCGGTCCAAGGCTTATCGGCTATGCCTTCTCCTGTTAAATTAATGATGGTATCAATGCCTTCTAGCGCTTGGTTGTCTATCGTTTGTTGGTAGACATCCCAAAGAAATACTTTAACGCCCTCTTTTTGAAAAGCTTTTCTTGCTAAGATGGAAATTTGATGTCCATCAGCCAGTAATTTTGAAATGAGCTGTTCGCCAACTAGACCTGTGGCACCTGCAATTAGAATATTTTTTGCCATAAACCTAAAACCCTAAAGTTAAGGTTTAGTTTGATTTTTGACGCATTAAGCCATTTTTTGTCTACTTCTTTGTATATTTTTTAAAGAAATCAATAATGGGTTGGTTGGCATTTTTTGGGTATTCGTGACCACCACTATGAATGAACAACTCGAAATCATTTCCGTTTTTGCCTGTGTAGGCAGTGATGTTACTGTCTAATTTACTGCCTTCTTGCGTGCATCCATTGATGCGTAAAATCTTGTTGTAGGTGATTTTTTGCCAATTAGGTTTAACCAAAGGATCGGCTTCGCCCATTAGGTGAAAACCTGGCTTTGGCGTATTTAGCAGTGGTATTAATTTTCCTCCAGCGGTAGCAGTTGGCGCAAATGCTGCAAACTCATTTGCTCTAGTAGTCCAAAGTAAATAGGTGAAACCTCCACCGTTAGAATGCCCTGTGGCATAGATGCGGCTATTGTTTATGTTGTAATCGGTACGAAGTGTTTTCAACATCGCATCAAAAAACTGTAAATCTCGGTTGTCGTTGGTTTGGTTGCTCATTACCCAGCCACTTTTTTTACCTTCTGGGTCGGTTAGTATACCTACAGTATTTAATCCTTGCGGACAAATGAAAATTGCTTCTGGCCAAAGCTTTTCGAAACCTCTTGTGCGGAACATGTTAAGCATGGTGCCGCCATGACCATGAAACGCAAAAATGATTGGTGTAGGTTTGGTTTTTGCCGATGCTGGGATATAGACCAATGCTTTTCGGATTTGACCTTTAATAGTCCATTCTAAGGTTTTAGGTAACTCTTGCGCTAGGGCAGTTCCTATGGAAATGAACATTAACAATGTCCAGATTTTTGCTTTTAAGGTGTGGTTCGGTTGCATGTTTTCATAGAGTTCAGTTCTGTTGTAAGGTTTAATTGATAAAGTAAAAACTTTGATTGGATATGGAAAAGGGCTATTTCTTCTAAACAATACCAAATAAAAAGCGTTAATTTTATAAGCATTTCAAAACAATATGGAGAAAGTTTTAATTACCCGTCGTATTAGCGATGATGCTTTGGCATTGATAAGAAATTCCGGCTACGAAACCACCGTTTATGCCGAGCTTAAAAATATCTCTCAAGATGAGTTGATTAAAATGTGCGAAGGTCATGTAGGTTTGTTGAGCGTGGGGCCAAATCAAATTGATGAACATTTTTTAGGTGCTTGTCCGCAGTTGAAAGGTATTGCTTTAATGAGTGTTGGTTATGATAAGGTCGATTTAGAAGCAGCGAATAAACATCGTATGCCTATCAGTAATACTCCAGATGTGCTGAGTGAAGCAACGGCTGATACTGCCTTTTTGTTAATGCTGTCTGTTGCTCGAAACGCTTTTTATATGCATAAAAGTATTGAACGTGGCGAGTGGAATTTTTTCGACCCTATGCAAAATTTGGGACAAGAGCTATATGGTAAAACTTTAGGCGTGTTAGGCTTAGGGAGAATTGGTTTGGAGATGGCGAAGAAAGCTAAAGCAGCCTATGGAATGGATATCATTTATCACAATAGGAATAGAAACGAACAGGCGGAAAAAGAACTTGGCGCAAAATATTTATCGTTCGATGAGCTTTTACAACAAAGCGATGTGCTAACTGTACATGTGAATTTAACTGAGGAAACCAAAGGTCTTTTTGATAAAAGTGCTTTCAGTAAAATGAAACCGAATGCGATTTTTATCAATACTGCTCGAGGCGCAATACATAATGAAGAAGACCTGCTATTGGCTTTGCAGAATGGAACGATTTGGGGTGCAGGTTTAGATGTGACTAATCCCGAGCCGATGGATAGCAACAATCCACTGTTAAATATGGAAAATGTTTGTGTATTGCCACACATAGGCTCTGCTACAAAAGAGACTCGAGAAAAGATGGCCATGATGGCTGCCGAAAATATTGTGGCTGCTTTAAAGGGCGAACGAATGCCGCAAGTGATCAATCCAGAGGTTTATAAATAGCTTTAAACTCTCTCTAGGCATTTATTTGGAAGAAGAGTGGATGGGAACTTTATAAGTTACCCTCTCTGGCTTCGCCATCTCTCCTTAAAAGAGAGAGAATTACAAAGTTGTTTAGACATTTCGCTACTTTCTTTCCCTAAAAGGGATAGATGCCCAAAGGGCAGAGAGAGTAACTGTTAGCATTTGTTAAAAATTAGAAAAGCTATCTATAAAAATTCTATTTTTATTTCATGATAGTTTCTATTAGGAATGAGCATCTAGCCATCGACTTTTCTACAAAAGGGGCGGAGCTAAAAAGCATTGTGGGCATAGATAGCTCCGTTAATTATATGTGGCGTGGCGATGCGCAGTTCTGGGGAAAGTTTAGTCCCGTGTTATTTCCAATTGTTGGTGCACTTAAAGAAAATACCTACGAATATCAGGGAGATAAATATAATTTGTCACGTCACGGATTTGCCCGCGACATGGAGTTTGCGTACGAATTGATTGGTACTACAGAAATTGCCTTCAAACTTAGGCATACCGAAGAAACACTGAAAAATTATCCTTTCGAGTTTGAGTTGACATTGCGTTACCGTCTTAGCGGAGCAAGCTTGCAATGTACTTATCAGGTGGTTAATCCTAGCGATAAAACAATGCTTTTTTCTATCGGCGGGCATCCCGCATTTGCGGCGCCATTAAATAGTGAAGGCACTTACACTGATTATTATTTGCAATTTAATAACGATGATGAGGTAACTTTTCATCACATCGAAGATAATTTGATTGCTGATGAAACTACAACCATCCAATTAAAAGATAAAGTACTGCCGCTAACACATGAGCTTTTTTATGGAGATGCTTTAGTGTTTAAGAACTTGAAAAGTAATCATATCCGTTTATTGAATACCAAGAATTATAACGGATTGAATTTTCATTTCGAAGGTTTCCCTTACTTTGGGATTTGGGCTGCCATAGATGCAGATTTTGTTTGCTTAGAACCTTGGTGCGGTGTTGCCGACGGCGTAAATCACAATCAGCAATTAGAAGATAAGGAAGGGATAGAAAAACTAGCGGCTGGCGAAACTTGGGAAAGAAGCTGGGAGGTTTGTTGTTTTTAGTGTTCTCGTCATGCTGAATTTATTTCAGCATCAGTTTTACAGGCTCTGACCAAGAAGTAGCTGCGAAGCAAAACAAGTTTAGGATGACGACAGATTTATTTACTTTCAATTTTACCCATTGACTACAAGAAGAAACTTTCTTAAACAAGCTAGCCTTTTGTCGGGAGCTGCTGCATTGCCTAGCGTTTTGCCAGAGGCGATTCAAAGAGCATTAGCGATTAACCCAAATCTTGGAACTACGTTTTACGATGCAGAACATGTAGTCTTTTTGATGCAGGAAAATCGTTCGTTTGACCATATGTTTGGGACTTTGAAAGGAGTTCGTGGTTTTAACGACCCGCATCCACATATTTTGCCTAATAAAGATAAGGTTTGGTTGCAGCGAGATGCCAAAGGAAATGCTTATACGCCTTTCCACATCGACCTTAATAAAACTAAAGTGACTTGGCAGGGAGGTTTGGCGCATTCTTGGCCCGACCAAATTGCTGCTCGCAACGAGGGAAAATATGATAAATGGGTTCCGGTAAAATCAGTAATGTCTTTGGCGTATTACAAGCGAGCAGATTTACCATTTTATTACGCATTGGCGGATGCTTTTACCGTTTGTGACCACCATTTCTGTTCGTCGTTAACAGGTACTACGCCTAACCGATTATTCTATTGGACAGGTAATGTTCGTCCAAATCCAAACGATAAATCTTTACGGCCTGTGGTAAGTAATTATCAAGCAGAATCGCATACCAATAAATTTGTGGATTGGCCAACTTTTCCAGAATTGTTAGAAGATAACGGTGTGGATTGGCGGGTTTACCAGAATGAAATCTGGACAGCTAAATTACCTTCAGAAACTGACGATTGGTTAGGGAATTATGGTGATAATGCATTGGAGTACGTCAAAAGGCATCAAGTGAAATTATCGGCTTATTTTAGAAAGAATGGCGACAAAACGGTTACGCCAAACTTATCTGCCGAAGAAGTTTTAAAGAAATACAATGCTTTAAGTAATCGTGAAAAGAATTTAATTGATAAAGCTTTTACGACTAATATCAATGCCGCAGATTATTTGGAATTGAAGTCCATTCCCGTTTCTATAGTTGATGACGGAACTGTTGATGTTGTTAAAGTGCCAAAGGGCGATATTTTTTATCAGTTTAGGAAAGATGTAAACGAAGGAAAGCTGCCTACAGTTTCTTGGCTGGTGGCGCCTCAACGGTTTTCAGACCATACCAGTTCGCCTTTGTATGGCACTTGGTATGTTTCGGAAGCTTTAAATATTTTAACTAAAAATCCGGAGGTTTGGAAGAAGACGATTTTCATTGTTAATTACGATGAGAACGACGGTTATTACGACCACATGCCTCCGTTTGTAGCTCCAAAACCAAATACAGCTGCTCGTGGCAAGGTTTCGGAAGGTATTGATACTGCCTCGGATTATGAATCGGATGAAGGTAGTCCGATAGGTTTGGGCTATCGTGTACCGATGATTGTAGCTTCGCCTTGGAGTAGAGGTGGTTATGTAAATTCACAAATATTTGACCACGCCAGTACCTTGATGTTCTTGGAGAAATTTCTGCATCGCAAAACTGGCAAACAACTCAAAAGTGGGCAAATCAGTACTTGGCGTAGGACAGTTTGTGGTGATATGACTTCGATATTCAGACCTTATCACGGAGAGAAATTGCATCAACCAAATCCGCTGGTACGAGATAAGGTTATTAACCATATCCAGCAGGTAAAAGGAAAGCCTAAACAGGAGAAACCACATGCGCTTAAAGAGCAAGATATCGTGAAGATCAACAGGTATCATGCGTTCGAGGGGAGTTCGTCAGCCTTGATGGCAAAACAGGAAAAAGGAACGAAACCTGCTTGCGCATTGCCGTATCATTTAATGGTTGATGCACGCTTAAACGAAGCAAAAACTAGTGTGGTGCTTGATTTTGTGACGGATACCAAAAGCGTTGGTGCTCCTTTTAATGTTTCGGCGGCAAATACTTACAGCGGCGAGCAAGGTAGGAATTGGTACATTGCTGTAAAAGCTAACGATCGTTTACAGGATAACTGGGAGATTAAAGCTTTTACAGAAGGGAAATATGACTTGACGGTACATGGTCCAAACGGATTTTACCGTAGGTTTTCGGGTAGCAAAGCCGACCCAGATTTGTTGGTTAATTGCTTATTCGAACAACAGGGAGTCTTAAAAAAGAATTCTGGTAATTTGCAGCTCCTATTGGAGAATAAGGGGGATCAACCGCTGGTAGTTAATATTGAAGATGATGTTTACAAAGTGAACCATAAAACTATTAAGTTGACTGCCGGAACGAAGAAAATTATTACGCTAAATCTGAAAAAATATCACCATTGGTATAATTTTCTGTTGACGGTAAATGGATTTGAAACTTACAGAAAACACTACGCAGGTCACGTAGAAACAGATAAAGAAAGTATAACTGATCCGTATATGGGAGGAGTTTTATAGCATTTATTTCATTTTTACAATTAAATAAGTAGTTGGCTATGCTAAATTTTTTGTTTTATTCCCGTGTGGGGTAATGGCTGATGTTTTTGACAGGTATAAATTCTTTTTAAATGTATAAATACCTCTTTTTGAGTATTTTCTTCTTCTTTATGCAAACTTTCCGTATTTTTAATTACTCCACTCTTAGTTGCATTTAAGTTTAAATAGATTAATTGCCGGTTACGCTCGTTTATTTTGTTGACGCTTCTCTTATCTCTATTCTAACCAAGGTGCTACTCTTTATTGATGCATTTACATTTAGTGATTTTTTTCGCTCAAAATCCCTATTGTAATTTTTTTAACGCTATTCTCTCCATCCACGTTTACTAAATGTAAGTGCCGTACACTTTTAAATAAAAATGTTATGGCCGTTTCTTTAATGTTTAAGCGAGGATTTTTTGTCCTTTTTTTCTTTCTAATTTCTTTGAGCTCTTATGGGCAGAATATTACTAATTACGTTTTTGCCGCTAATGGAGGAACGTATGCTGATATTAGCGGAACTCAAGTTTTTGCCGGAGGTGCTGATGATGTTGTGTCTTCTAGTATTTCAATTGGTTTTGATTTTTGGTATATGGGACAACGATATACTAATGTTAGGATAAGTACAAATGGTTGGATATCTTTAAGTAACACTGCTGATAGTGCGCCAGATAATAATCTGAGTTCTGGAGGTGTTAGGCCTATATTGGCTCCGCTATGGGATGATTTGGCTGTTTTTCCTGGTGCTTTAGGTACAGGGTTGGGGGCTGGAAATATCTCTCATAATATTTCGGTTGTAATGGGTGTTAAGGTTTTTACGGTGCAATGGAATTTAATGAGGTGGGATCGAAGTTCAGCACTTATAGATTTTCTAGGAGTTGTTACGCCAACATCAGTAATTTCTTTTCAAGCTAAATTGTATGAAAATGGAAATGTTCAGTTTATGTATAGACAGCAGGGGGGGAATGTTAGTGCAGCTGCTTCGGCATCAGTAGGTATTACCGGAACCTCAGGTGTTTTCTTGTCGTTGAATGGTACAGGTACTAATCCTGCGGCTGACCACCTAGTTGAGGTTAGTAATATTTCTACTAAGCCTGCTAGTGGACAAACTTATACTTTTAATCCAACGGAATTAAGTGCCCCTACTTCTCTAACTTTTACTCGTGTGGGTTCGACTGGAATGCGATTAAATTGGTCGGATAGCTTTGCCGATGAAGCTGGTTTTGTGATTTATAGGTCTGTAGATGGTGGAAATACATACACTCATTTAGCAACTACTTCGCCCAATGCTACTTTTTATGATGACGCTGGTTTAACAAATGCAACTACTTATTATTATAGACTCTATACATTGCGTGAGAATTTGAGTGTTGGCTATGTTTCAGGAAATCAGTTGACTGGCTGCCAAAGTTTTGTTGTAGGCGCTAGCCCCAATCTAAGTGGTGCGGGTAATAATGGCCCAGTTTGCGCTGCGGCTTCTCTAATATTAAGCGCAAATTTCATTGATGGAGCTTCTTATTCATGGTCGGGTCCAAATGGTTTTACTTCTACGCAGCAAAATCCGGTAATAAGTTATTCGGATAATGCTAAGGGAGTATATACAGTTACTATCAGTAGGAATGGCTGCAGTGCGGTTCTTACCACAACGGTTACAAGTACTGGTGTAGGCCGATGGACGGGAAATGTAAGCGCAGACTGGTCTAACCCAAATAATTGGTGTAATGGCGTGCTCCCAACTAATGCTGTTAATGTCTCGATACCAACGTTGGAGGTTTATAATAATCCAACTTTAACTAGTAGCGGTTCGGCGAACAATCTAGATATCGCCTCTGGTCGTACGTTAACCGTAAGTGGTGCCGGTAATTTACAGGTAGCTGGGGCAATCAGCAGTGCAGGTACTATTGCAACAAGTTCTGGAAAAGTTACTTTTAACGGCGCTTCTGCTCAAACCATACCATCAAATGTTTTTTCTACCAATGCGATAATGGATTTGGAACTCAATAATGTTGCTGGTGTAACGCTGAACGGAGCTTTACGATTGACAGGTGTATTAACGGTGACTGCTGGCGCTTTTAACACAGGTAATTTCTTGACCTTAGCTTCTAGCCAAGCAAGTACTGCTCAGGTGGCATCAATTCCATCTGCGGCAAAAATAGAAGGAAGAGTAACGGTAGAACGCTACGTTCAGGGAGGAACAGTTAATCCGTATCGTACTTATCGAATGTTGTCTTCTCCAGTTTATGATAACACCACCACTTTTGTAAATACAGATGTAGAAGGAAATAGAAGTGCAAAGTTTGCGCAATTGATAGATGATATTATCGTCTCTGGTTCTGGTGGTGCGGCTAATGGTTTCGATCCTACGCACAATAATAATTCGAGTTCTTGGTATTATGATTCGGGCTATATGCGGGTTACAAATATAAATACAACAGTAAATGCGGGTAGGGGGATGTACATGCTTTATAGGGGTAATAGAAACAATATCGCTTTAAAAACCTATCCGCCTTATCCAGATGCGGAAACTGTTGTAATGGATTTTGAAGGAGTACTGAACCAGCAAGATGTAAGTGCTACGTTAACCTATAGTGCGGCGAATAATTTTAATCTTTTGGGTAATCCCTATGCGGCAACTATAGATTGGAGCTCTAGTAACTGGGGTGCCGACAAAGGAACGGCAAGCAATGCCATTTGGATATGGAATCCTGTGGCTAGGGGTTATGCTACCTATATTAACGACGTGAGTACTATGGGCGGTACCAGGTATATTTCCTCTGGACAGGCATTTTTTGTTCAGACTTCTGCCGCTGGTACCTTAAAATTTAAAGAAAATGTCAAGGCAGTAACTCAACAGCCTACCATATTGTCAATGTCGGTGCCTAACAGATCCCAAGAGTCGGTACCGACACAATTAGCTACTCCAAAAAACTTAGTGCGAATTAACATGAAACCAGTTAATTCATATGGAGAAGATGAAACTGTAATTGTTTTCGACCAAAATAGCAGTGTTAGTTACACAGAAGAAGATGCCTCACATTTTGATGGAGAAGTGGTCAATATTTCCACCTTGGCAGATGCGCAAAAACTGGCTATCAATTTTTTGCCGCTTAGCACTAATGCGATGGAAATTGGCTTAAATGTCTCAGCTGCTGCATCCGGTAATTACGTTATGCAATTCAATTTGGATGAATATCATCAAGGTTATTTGTTGAAGTTGAAAGATAATTATTTGCAGAAAACCACTCCAATTACGCTTGGGGGTGCTCATCATTTTAGTATTGATATTACTAATGCGCAAACTTTAGGTGCTGGTAGGTTCAGTTTGTTGGTAGAGCCGCCAACTGTATTGCCAGTTGGTTTGCTGAGTTTCACTTGGAAAAAACAGAATGAAGGGGTGATGTTGAATTGGCTTATCGCTAACAATTCTAGTGCAAAAGTATTTAAGTTGTACCGTGCTGGAGATGACGGTAAGTATGTTTTGCTGGGAGATATTTTGGCGAAAGAAGTGGGTGCTTATTCCTTTTTGGATGCGGTTCCTTTGATGGGGCGAAACTACTATAAATTGGTGCAGATAGATGGAAACGGTAACGAAACACCTACGGAGCCTGTGGTAGTCAATTTTGTGCTTGGCGAAAATAATGTAGCTACTGCATTCCCAAATCCGATGAAGGATAAGCTTACTGTGCAGGTAAATAATTTGAAGGACGACAAATACCAACTCGTATTGTATAATGTAACAGGGCAGAAATTGATAAGTCAGCAAGTATCCAAATCGGACTTGAATAGAGGTTACGAGTTAGATGTTTTAGTTTTAACGCCGGGGTTTTATTTCATTAAAGTGTCAGAATTTTCGTCTAACAGTTTTGTTGCACTCCTAAAAGTTGTAAAACATTGAAATTGAGCTTCAATAAGGCTTTTGTGATTGTTGTCACTACTATTGTGAAATAGTATTTAGGGTGTTTTTGGGTATATTATTTCTCTATTTGGGAAATTTTATCTCTGCAATTTTGGTGCGTTAATCTATTAATGTTTACAATAAAATGTTGTAATGCAGATTAGCATCTGTTTTCTTCTAGTGGCGTGTGTTTTGAACCCTCAAACGCATGCAAAAATCTACTCTATTATTTGCCGCATTCTCACTTTTATTGATTTTATCACTTTGTTCCTTAGCCGCTAATGCACAAGTTACTGCTGCAAATTACTACTATAACAATTTTGATAACGGATTATTTGGTAATGGTTTTACAGAAACTACATCTAATTCTGCGCTACAAATATCTGCTACTGCCCCTTTGTCGGGTACACATTCTTTAACTAGCACAGCTAACGGCTTGTCTTCAACTTATAAGATGCCCCTCGTAACAGAGAACACCAACCTAGATGACGAGACATTTGGCTGGGAGTGGACCTTACTTTATCGAAATAACGGAGCTGCTACTGATAATTCCGACGCAGTAGATAATGGCGAAAATGCATGGAAATATTGGCTATCAAGCAACAATGCTAATCCCGCTACTGCTAATGGTTATTTTTTAACTCAAAATGGAAATCAAATTTCCTTGAGATACAGAATTTACAACGGAGGTTATCCTTATCACGATGATTTAGTGAGTTATTCGTTGCCTAATAATGGTGTAACTTATGCTATTCGTGTGCAGCGAATTAAAAGACAGGGACAATACGTGTGGCATTTGTTTGTGGACGAATACAATTCCAATGCTAAAAATCAGGCAAGTACAAGTAGAGGGTTGTCATATCATTCTTCCATGAATACGTATGCAAATTCGGGTTTTCAAATCAGTTCTACGTCTGCCAATCGCTTTAACTTCGATGAGGTAAAGATGTATAGCATGAAGCTTAGTATTTCGGGAGCTAATGATACCGCCTATGGCATCAATAATCCTTTGTATCCAGGTTTAGAAAACGCAGCGATATATGGTCTTAAGATAGAAACAAGAGGTTACTTTGATATCTATCAGTTAAGAATTTCTTTAACGGGTAACATTACAGGCATAGTTGAGGGAACGATGAAGTTAAACAAGTCTAAAGATGCTTATTTCGGTAATGCAGATGATAGCCATGTTGCTAATTTAGATTACTATAACGATAAGATCCATAATTATAATATCTCCGACTCGTTTTACTCAATAGGCGAAGCAGATGGTTCCTTGTCTTTGGCCTTTTACTACTATATTTCGGTTAATGTAAAAGCCAGTCCAGCCAATGGAGCTACGTTTTCTATTTCTGGTGCGCCAGAACTAAATGGTTCTAATTCGCAAGCTAACTATGCTAATAGTGGAAGTGTGACTAATATAGGTACTGCACCAACAAATACAGGAAGTGTTCGCGATTGGCTGGGTAGCGTTTCCAGTGACTGGAATAATGCTGCTAATTGGTCTCCCAATACTGTTCCAGGTGCTACTGATTTAGCTCAAATTGGTGTTATGTCATTTGATAATCAACCAAGGGTTTCTGTAAATAATATGGTTGGTAATATTGTTTTCGGTACAGCCAAAGCTGCTATACTTACAGTGGGTGTTGGAACTAAGTTAACCGTTAACAACAATATAAATAGTAAAAGCAACGCAACCATAAATGGTGATGGTTCTGTGGATGTAAAAGGTACTTACTCGTCTATGTCAGCTTCTTCTTCAACGGTTACAGGAAGTATTGCATTACTTACAGTAAATAACCTAACGGTGAATAGTCGGGATGCAGCTGTAGGTTATGTTTCTTCTGGTGGAAATACCGTCATCAAAAATACGCTTAACATTTTAGGTGCTGATCATCTTGCTTCTTTCTTGTTAACGAATGATGCGGTCGTGACGTTTAAAGGATCTAATCCAATTTCTTTAAGTGGTAATTATTCTGTTTCGTTTGCCGATGGGACAGTGGGTTATGCTAGTGAAGTTCAGCAGTTGGTTCCAGTTTTTGGCTATAAAAATATCAGCTTTGCTGGTGCCGGCGTAAAAAAAATAGCATCCGGCACTTTGTATGTATCTGGGAATTGGAGCTCTTCTGGCGGAAAAGTTGATTTATTATCTAACAATGCTTCGCTGAATTTTAATGGTTCAAATCAAGTAATTGAAGATTTTGATAGCGATGCTGGAAACGGAATATCTTTCGGGAATTTGTTTTTTAATGGAGGTGTGAAAACCTTGTCCGCTGCTGGGAAATTCAATTTGGCAGTGAGCAAATATTTAACTTTGGGTGCTCATACTACTTTGCAAACTTCTGGCAGCTTAACTCTCAAATCAAATGAGTTTGGTTCTGCTTCAGTGGCTTCTATTCCTGCAAGTGCTTCTATAGTAGGGAATGTTACTGTAGAAAGATATGTGCAAGGCGGAAGTAAAAGCATGTGGCGCACCTACAGGATGTTTTCCTCACCGATATATGATAATGAAAATGCAGGTCACAGAACTTATAGCTTTACGCAATTGATAGATGACATGTTGATCACCGGCAGGTCTGAAGGGTTTGATCAATTGGGGAATAGCGCAACCTCAGCTTGGACCTATAACAATGGTTTTATTGCTATCCCGAGCATCAATACTGCTGTTGATGTAGGTAGGGGTGCTTACGTATTGTATCGCGGTGATAGAAGCAATCCTAGCGGAAAAGTTTCAACTCCCTATGTCGATGCCGAATCAATTGTGATGACCTACAAAGGTGAATTAAATCAGCAATCTATTACCGTGCCTTTAGAGCATGGTAGTACTGGTTTCAGTATGTTGGGAAATCCATATGCGGCAACGATAGATTGGAACGCCCTTACTAAAACCAGTAATGTAGGTTATGTAATTAGAACATGGAATCCAAGTAACAGGCAGTATGCTACCTTTAATGGTATGGACCAACTAAATGGAGGTTCTCAGTTTATCGGCCCTGGTCAGGGTTTCTTTGTTCAAACAACTGATGGCAATTCTCCCTCTGTAACTTTTACAGAAGATGCGAAGGTGAGCGATGTTGCACAGGCTTTACCGAAGTATAATGTGGTAATGGCAGTTAGAGAGTCAAATTTTGTTGGGGAAGTAGCTGCCAGAGTATCCAATTCGATAGAAACGCCAGCAAAAATTAGAATAAAACTAACTAGAGATGGCTATGAAAATGAAGATGAGACATTGGTGGTGTTTAAGCGTGATGAGTTAGCGAGTTTTGCGGGCTACGATGTGGAAAGGTCTGGAGGTGAGGCCGTATTTTTATCAAGTTTATCTGCTGAGAAAACCAAAATGGCAATCAACTACATGCCTCATATTTCATCTATACAGGCGGTAGATTTAGATGTGAACGTGTCTAATAATGGTGGCTATAAAATGCACTTTAATCTAACAGGTGTTCCTACGGGTTACGAAGTTAAGTTGAAAGATAAATATTTAAATACGGTTACCGATTTAAACAACCAAGAAACAGTTTATTCCTTAGCTATCGATAGGGCTGTTGGTTCTTCATTAGGCGATAGGTTTGAGCTTTTAGTAGGCCCAGCAACCACCTTGCCAGTAGTGTTAACAGATTTTACAGGTGATAAAGCAAATAACGGAGTGTTGTTGAAATGGAAAACTAGTTCAGAGCTTGATAATAGTCTTTTTGCCATTCAAAGGGCTGGCGATGATCAAAGTTTTACCACTATAGCAACCGTAAATGCTAATACCGATGGCTTTTACAGTTTTTTGGATAAAACGCCTTTAAATGGCAATAATTATTACAGGTTAATTCAGGTAGATAATAATGGAACCCCAAGCATTTTGCCCAAAATACTGAACTTTAAATTTGATTTAAATGGAGAAAATGGGATAGTGGTTTATCCAACCATTGTTCAATCTACTTTTACTATAAAATTTAATGGTAGCCTTAGTTCAAAAGAGTACATGATTAAAATTGCTGATGTTGCTGGCAAAGAGGTTTATCGTAAAAAGGTAAGTAAAGATGAGATGTATGCCGGCTCTGTTGGAGAATTTTCAGCAATGCCTTCTGGTGTTTATTTTGCCACGTTGTTTGATATCAACAATGGAAATAGGCTTGGTGTAACGAAATTGATGAAAAGATAATTTGTGAACTATACAGGTGCTAAGCAGACTTAAATTATGTTTTGCTTTTATTTTTTTAAAAAAAATAAAACTAAAAACGCAATTAATGGTTTCTAGGTATTGCTTTAATGCTTAAAATTTTCGATTTTAGCTGAATTATTTGATTTACAGAGCAATACATCTTCTCTGTAAGATCATTATTTTAACGGCTATCTATGAGAATTTTTACAAAAAAAGTAAAACTAGGTTTTTTCTTTTTGGTTTTTTTTGCGGCTAATAGTTTCACTGTTTTAGCGCAAGATAAGCTATTGGTACTTTTGCCAGGTGAAACATTTACACCTGGAATTGGAAAAAGTGGTACTCCAAATCCCACAACGCCCAATGCAGCTGTTACAGTGAGAGTATATGCGGTTGATGCTGGTAACAATGTGTTAACTAGCGTTAACGATAATGTAACACTTACTTCTAGTGATGTAAATGGACAAATGCCTTTGATGGCGCCATTGTCTTCTGGTGCGAATACTAGTTTTTCTGTAAGATTAAGAACTGCGGGTACAGCAACGATTACGGCTACAAATGCTGGGAATACGCTTTCTGGCGTTAGTTCAAGTATAACAGTAAATAGTGGTGCATATACTAGATTGATTATGCTAATGCCAGGAGAAACGCCGGCTCCAGGTAGCTCTCCAGGTAAAACAGGGACGATTACTCCACAATTAGCTGGGATACCTTTTGATATCACCGTATTAGCTGTTGATAGTTATTTTAACGTGGTAGCTACGGTTAATGACGAAATTGCCATTACCAACCAAAATGCATCAAATGACACTTATACACAACTGCCTCCAAATGCAAATCTATCCGCTGGAGTAGGAACATTTAATGTAATTTTACGTAAAGCGCCAGCTAATTATAGGCTTATCGCCACAAACGTGGTTGATAGTAAAACAATATTGGGGCCATCAATAACAGTTAATAGAGGGACTTATTCGAAGTTATTAGTGATCTTACCTGGTGAACAACATGATCCTGGCTCTATAACAGGAAAGACTGTCGCTTTGCCATCAGATAGAGTTGCTGGTAGCACATCGCCATCTATTACAGTTTATGCAACAGATGCTTGTTGGAACAGAATAACCGCAGGAGCTCCCACTAACTCAATTAGTATGTCGACTGATGATCCAGCTAGTACTAATCCATCTAATAAAAATATGGGTGCAACTGGCTCCGTAACTTTCTCGCCTGCTTTAAGAACTGCAGGAATGCTTTACGCTGTTACTGTCGCAGATCAGACTCAAAACGGAGATATTGAATCGTATACATCGCCGCTAATCAATGTAATTCCAGGTGGCTATTCCAAACTGATACTTATTTTACCTGGCGAAAACTCTGCACCGGGTATCGCTGCTGGAAAACAGGGAGCACCTGATGACCAAGTGGCTGGACAACCATTTCCAGTTTTGGTTAGAGCAATTGATGCTTTTGGAAATACAGTAACTACTGTAAATAATACTGTCACTTTCGTGGCAACTAATGATGGCTTTGCTCAGCTGCCACCAAATACTTCTCTAATTAATGGCGAGTTGACGGCCTCAGCAACGTATCGTATAGGTAATGCTACTAAAAACAGAACTTTGAGAGTAAGGGACGTTGTTGATAACACAAAAACACAGATAAGCGCTGCATTTGGTGTTAGCGTAGGAGATTATGCTGGTTTATTAGTCATTCTTCCTGGAGAGGGCTACCAGGCAGGTGCTCTTAACGGTAAAACAAATGCGCCCATCGGAAACCAAGGATTGAATCAGCCTTTTCCTATCACGGTTAGGGCTGTTGATGCTGCTTTTAATACGATAGTTGGCATGAACGATCTGGTTGCAATTAGCTCTAATGATCCATCGGCAACTTTTTCACCTCAAAGCGCCCAATTGGTTAATGGAGTAAAAACTAATTTTTCTGTAACACTAAATTCAGCAAGCAGTTCAACTACTATTACAGCTACAATCACAAAACCTGATTTAGTAACCACTTATACTTACACAACAGGTTTTATCACAGTGTTAGGGGCTAGTTCTCCTAGCGGCTTTTTCAGAAGTGCTGTTACGTTAGGTAATTGGAGCAACTCATCTAGTTGGGAGAGTTCTGCAACTGGCGGCGAATCTGCTACTGATTGGCAGTCGGCTACTATTACGCCAACCAATGCCGCAAGTGGTATCTTGGTGAGAAACGGTCATACTATTGATATCATAGCGAATCTTATCGTTGATGACGTAATAATACAAAATGGGGCTATGGTAAATCATACCGCAGGTACACTAACAATTAACAATGGCCCTGCAGCCTATGATTTCTTAGTAGAAGGAACATTTCGTAGTGCTAGTGTCGTTACTAATAATGGCGTATTGCGAGTAGCGAACTTGGCAAAATATCAGCATAACTCAAATTTGGCTACAAGAATAATTCCTGTGGTAGATTGGGCTACTGGATCTACTTGTGAAATTATAGGTTATACCAACTATGCTGGAGATGTGCCAGGTAGTAATCAAACTTTTTCTAATTTCGTTTGGAACGCCTCGGGTCAAACTGCGGCGGGAAGTCCTTCTCTTTTAGATGGATTCCAAGCTAGAGATTTTACCGTGATTTCTACAGGATTAGGTACCTTAAACCTGGGCTCTGTTGGCGGAACAGCCATCATTACCAGAGATTATTTACAGAGTGACGGTAAGGTCGTGGTGAATAAGACTTCTGGCATTCAGAATCTAAGATTTGGAGGTGATGTAAATGTAAGTGGAGGAACTTTTTCAATGGGAAGCGGAACTGCCAATGTGATATTCGATGGCGGCACTCAAAACATTGAGGCTGTTGGTAATATAGAGTTTGGAAACGTTACTTTTTCTAACAGCGGTACCAAAACTTTAAATAGTGGCAGTTTTTCTTTAGCAACTGATGGAGTACTAACAATGAATCCTTCAGCTATTTTGAATGCTAACGGTAAGCTAACCATCAAGTCTAATGCCAGTGGCTCTGGAACTATTGCAGCTATTCCTAATTCGTCTTCAATTATCGGTGACGTAGCTGTAGAGAGATTTATTCAAGGTGGTGGTAAAAATCCATTCAGAACTTACAGAATGTTCTCTTCTCCTATCTATGATAACGGAAATCCTATTGATAGAACTTATAGCTTTACGCAATTTATAGACAATATGCTCATCACTGGTAGGTCTGCAGGATTTGACCAATTGGGCAATAGCGGTACAAGTGCTTGGACTTATGATAATGGATATGTAGCTATCCCAAGTATAGATACGAATGTTCCTGCTGGTAAAGGGGCATATTTACTTTACAGAGGTAATAGGTCTAATGAGACTGATAAAGTGGCAACGCCTTACGTAGACCCTGAAGATGTGGTAATGGACTTTAAAGGAATTCTTAACCAGCAAGATGTAACTGTTCCATTAACTTATGCCGTTGAAACTTCGGGCTTTAATCTATTGGGTAACCCTTATGCATCAAGTATCAACTGGGATGCCGTTAGTGCTGCACAAAAAGCAGATTTGGAAGATAACGTGATTTCTATCTTTAATCCAGCTCTTAGACAATATGCTACTTATGACGGTGTAACCAGTGCTAATGGTGGTAGCAATATCATTCCTGCTGGACAAGGCTTCTTTGTTAAAGCTAAATCAGGAGGCGGTTCATTTACTTTTACAGAAAGTAACAAAGCCTTGGATATGCCTGCAGATTTGTTAATGGCTGTTCCTGTTGGTGATAATCAAACAGCAATGTCTTCTAGTGGTAAATTGTCTGTGGCCAATGCCAGAAATGTTTTTTCTGCTAGTCCTCAATCAGAACTTAGAACATGGTTGAAAAAAGAGGAAACTCCTTTTAAAGTAGAAACCGTTGTTGTTTTTAAAGATGGAACTTCAGCAGATTACGTTTCAAAAGAAGATGTGTCATACGCTAGAGGAAGTGATGTTTACATGTCGAGCTTAACCAATGACAATAAAAGAGCAGTAATTAACTACATGCCGGCAATTGTAGAAACTACTAATGTTGCTTTAGATTTGGATAGTTTAAATGCATCTGGAAATTATGCTTTAGAGTTAAATTACACTAATATCCCAAGTGGTTATTTGGTTAAACTTACCGATAATTATCTTGGTACATCTGCTTTTGTAGAAAACGGCACTGATTATAGTTTTACTATCGATAGAAAACAACTGGCGAGTTCAGGGCCATCTAGATTTATTGTCTCTTTTGAAGCGCCTGTAACGCTTCCTGTTACTTACAATACACTATTTACGGCAGCTAAAACTAATCAAGGTGTGGCATTGAAATGGAGTACAGCAACCGAAACTAATCATAACAGGTTTGAGGTAGAAAGAGCAGCAGATAACGGAGTGTACGAGAAAATTCACACAGAATTGGCAAAGGGAAGTGGTTCTTCTTATTCGTTTATCGACAGTAACCCATTGTTAGGCAACAATTATTATAGATTAGTGCAGTACGATAACAATAACACCTCTAAGGTAACTTCGCCTCAAGTTATAAATTATACTGGTGGAATTGAATCTGCTACAGATTTAGTAAGCGTCTTCCCTAATCCGGTAATTTCTAATTTCACGGTTAAATTTAATGGTGTTTTAAAAGCTAACCAACAAACCATTAAAATTGTAAGCGCTGCGGGGAAGATTTTATTAACCCAAAATGTTTCTAAAACACAGTTGATTTCTGGACACGATATCGCCATAGCTGATTTTGCAGCTGGAGTTTACATTTTGGAAGTTTATGAAAATGGAACCCAGCGAATAGGACAAATGAAATTGATTAAGCAATAGCATTGCTTGTCCACTAAAATAGAAGGGCTGTACATAAATAAAATGTACGGCCCTTCTTTTTGATTATGCCGAAGCATGGCAAGCTGTAATGATGTCGCTAAGAGGATGATTATTAGAATGCTATCGTTATTTCAATCTTTTCTTTCTGAGGAAATAGATTTGATAGATAAAACACAATGCAAAAGCCCGATTATTCTTTTGTAATCGGGCACTGCTTAAACCAAATTCAGATTTAAATAACTAAATGATCCAAGCCTCATTCGAAAGGCCTGAATCATTTTATGGGTTTGTTTATTACAATTTAGCAATCTTTTTAGAGTAGATTTTATCCTTAACTCTGATGTTCAAAATGTAGGTGCCTCTAGGTAATTTAGAAACATCCAGATTGTCAATGATTATTCCTGTTTGATTTCCTTTATTTCGTTCGTAAACTTTCTGTCCAACAATATTTACAATGCTGACAATTACTGGCTGGGTTTCGGCTAATTCAAAGGCTACGGTTAAGTCTTGAGAAGCAGGAAGAGGGAATACGCTTAATTTAATTTCGTTGTCGCCCTTGCCACCAGGTAGAAAAACAAACTCTTCGGAAATAGAAGTACAGGTTGCATTGATTGCTGCCCAAACTTGATATTTTCCTGCTTTTAAAGGCTTATAGTTACGTGCGGTTGCACCTTCTATTTTTTCGCCATTAACATACCATTGGTTTCCAGAAGCTACGCTTGACACCAATTCTTCACCATTTTTAATAATGGCCAATTTAGAGACTGGAACTTCAACTCTTGCAACAGCTAAGCATCCAAAAGCCTTAATTTTTAAATCGTAAAAATAGTAGTAGAAAGAACCAGGTTGTGCCGCATCGTTACTAATGATGTTAAAAATATCTAACTGAGAACTTAATGGATAGATAGAACGTGGGACGCTATTGTTCCTAAAAATGGTAGCATCGTCCTCATAATCTGTATGTATGGTGTAATTGCCTGCCGTAGGAAATTTAAGGTTGAGGGTATAGACTTGTCCCTGGTCGGTTAAATCATCGCTAGCTAAACCAGCTACAGGCACGCTTCTAGTTGCAGTTACTTTTACGGTACTGCTAGAAACCTCAACGCCAATATTGTTTTTTACGTAAAACCTAATGGTTCCCGAATGACCAATATATAAACGGGCACTTTCTAATAAAGCTGGTGCAAAAGTACGGACACTGACACCTCCGCTAGTCTGTAAATAAGTGCCGCTACCCAATCTTGCTTCGTATTTATTTACTGGCCCAAATGTACTGGTATATTCATTTAAACCTGCAAAGTAGCTATTGTTAGTAGGCTCTTCTGTGGTGGTGATACTATTTCCCTGAGCAAATGGAGTAGTCGAAGTAGCATCTTTGTACCAGTAAGTGACACCATCGCCATTAGCTGATAATTGATATTGCTTATTATTATCGCAATAAAGTGCAGATTGGTCGACGAGACTTGGAGGCAGACTTATCTGTTCGCTTTTGCTAAATTCATCGTTAGAAGAAATAGGATCTATATTCAGCGAAGTTTTTGCGGTAATACTGTAGGTTTTTCCAGCTACAGCCGCATAAAACCCGGGAAGAGAGAACTCACGCTCTTCAGAAGGTTTAATTTCGTTTGTAAAAGTACCATTAAGTGTTGATACAGTAGTGCTGCCATCTTTTACGGTTACCGTAACTGGGATATTTGAAATGCTTTGTGTTCCGAAGTTTCTAATTACTACCGTAACTTTTTGTTGAGTATTAGCGCAGTTGCTTAGTGGCTCATTAATGTTAGTAATACCTACATCAGTGCTCAAGTTCAGAAATTTAATCCTGTAATCTAATGTTTCTCCTTTATTGTAGGTACCACAAGATTGTACATTAGCTGCATCATTAGTTTCAGCTAATACCACTCTTAGCAGCGAAAAATTATTAACATTTACCGTAGAAGGAACGGTTATGTTTGCCGTTAGTTGTCCATTACCATTGATCACATTACTAGTCGCTACTATTTCATTCGCATCATTAAAATCGCCATCACTGTTCCAGTCTATAAAAACCTTCGCAACTTTGTTGAAATTTGCGCCACAAGTTCCTAATGATAGCACCAATGGATATGTTCTTGCTTTTTCCAACTCAACGGTTTGATTTGTAAAATCGTTATACGAAGTACATCCCGAACTTGCAGTGTAGTTGATGTTAGCCAAACTCAAGCCTGTAATTTTCGAATCATTGGTAGAGCTTGGTGCCGAAGCGCAATAAGGATTTCCTCCAATACCAGTAACAACTACAGAATAAGCCTGAGCGCCTCTTTGCAGTGTTCCTTTATGAGAAATGGTAAAAGTATAGGTCTTCCCAGGAACGGCATTCGCAATATAGATCTGCTCTACGTTATCTCTAAAATTATCACCTTTGGTAGCAGCAGCGGCTGGATTTGCCGGATTTAATACCCATGGTAAAAATGTATTGCTTCCATCATTAGCTCTCAGGTCTAAATCGTTCACTAGCCTAAGTGATGGGTTATTAAGTGCATCAGCCACAGGAATCACATCTATTTCTGGGTCGGTCCAACTAATGGTAGCGATAATTGGTCCATCTCCAGAAGCAACTACGTTAAAAGTTTCGGTACCACCTTGATTTAGTACCTTTTCACTCATCATGCTTTTGGTACCTTTATTTAAAATTGCTTTTGCGGCACTTTCTGTGTTCATGAGACCCCAACCAAATATATAATCTGGTCCCGGATTTGCACCAGCTTCGCTTGCCGTTCCTATGGTTAATGCTTTTAGTGTGGCGGCTCTCATAAAAGCACTGTTTTTTTGGTTATAGAGTTCTTGTAATAGCACTAAAGAGCCGGTAACGCTAGGAGCAGACATAGATGTTCCAGAGTAAGTTGTATAACTTGCACCACCGGCAGCGTTACTGGTAGAAGTTACATTCACACCATCTGCAGAAATGTCTGGTTTTATCCTGCCATCATCAGTAGGTCCCCAAGCACTAAATGAAGAAATGGTGATGTCGCTTGGCGTAACCGTTCCGTAAGGCAGTGGATTAACAGCTGCTACAGTCATTACGTTTTTTGCTACCGAGTAGGTGCCTAAGATATCATAGCCATCGTTACTAGAAATTCCAGCAGGCCTAGCTCCGGCATTAACCAAACTTCCGCTTGCATTAAAACGATAATAATTTGCACCAACTGCTGGGCCGTTACTGCTACGGTAATTCCCCGCAGATTTTACAGGCAGATAGAAAGGAGCATTGTAGCAAATCCTATCCCATTCTTTAGCATCGCTATCATAATAGCCAAATTTGTAATCTTCATTTGCACCAGCTTGTCCTCTAAACTCCCATCTATTCGGAATAGCGCTTGTATTTTCATACCAGCCAGCAATAGTTCCGTAAGAATGATTAGAAATAAGTAGAGAAGCCGCGTAGCTTGACATCTCAGAATTATCGTTATTGAAATCAAATGATAATAATTTTGGTAGTCCGTAAGCCATACCTTTGGCGTTTGGGTTTTTACCTTCTGCCATGATTGTACCAGCAACGTGGGTAGCATGGGTAGAGGTTACTACAACACCATCCTTGATTTCTACTCTATTCGTTGCAAATTCGGTATGCGTGGTTAAAACTGACCCTCCATCCCAAATTGCTATTTTATCATTTGGCATGGTACTTCCACTTAAGTTTAGTCCAAGCGAACCACCTGTGTAAAGTCTATTTGTATTAATTGTTGCTGCCGAAATGGAATTGTTTTCTGTGATTTTGTACAGCGGCATTCCGAAATCATCTACACAATGTAACGTAAATACTTTTCCTTCTTTGGTAACGCCAAATGTTTCCCATCCTTTTTCAGCCGCCAAAGAGAAGGCACGTGAACGCTTCGTATGCTCTACGTTTTGAAGAAATACCGCATTTTCCTTTAAAAAAACTGTATTGGTTTGATTTTGTTTATTAGCTTGAGCATAAAGCCTGCTGGGGTCAATAATGCAAAACAATGAAAGGAGAGAGAGCGTGGATAGGTATTTTAAGCTACGCATTTAATAAATCTAAATAAATGATTAATTTAAAGACAATTTTACGGATAATTCATGACTTACATTAAAAAGATAGCATTTTTGTGCTTGTTATTGCCGCTTATGAGCTGCTCATTACAAAAAGAAGGTTTACCAAAAATAAAGCAAGGTGTTTTTGGTACGGTGACTTGGGTAGAGGGAAATATGATGCCATCCCCAGATGCGCCTGAATCTGCTGGTGCTAGAACAATAGAGCGTGAAATAAGAATTTATGAAGCTTTGACTTTTAAACAGGTAAAAGGCGAAGCGCCATTATTTACAGCTGTGGAGGGTAAATTGGTTAAAACAATAAAATCAAATGCTAAAGGTTTTTTTAAATGCGAATTACCAGTAGGTAGCTATTCTATATTTTCTGTGGAGTCGGAGGGGAAACTATTCGCAAATAATTTTGATGGAAATGGTTTAATTAATGCTGTAACGGTGACTCAAGGTGAAGCGGTTAAATTGGATATTCAAATTAACTATAAGGCGGCATATTAAACTAAAATTTATACAGAAATGTGGTGATAATGGATTGACTGCTAGAGCTATAAAATCTATGATATTTGCTTAAAATTCTTTTTTCAGTGAAAAAACACCTAATATTGTAATAATTTCTTTAAAGTGTTTTTTATAAGAGATTTGATGATTTTATGACTGGACCCATTACTAGAAAAACATTTTACAGGGCTTTAACATTCGTATTCTTTGGTATAGTTTGCAGCCCTTTCGTATCTGCACAACCTCTTCCTCCATGTGAAGATGGTTCTATTCCGGAGCCAGGTGCAGATTGTGTTGATACTCCTGCTCCAATTGATGGTGGTGCAAGTATACTTATTGCAGCAGGTGTTGCCTACGGTTTAAAAAGGGCATACGATAAACGTAAGCAAAATAAAGAAGCGGATATAGCTTAATACTTATTCCGCTTTCTCTAAAATTCCTTCTCTTTTTAAGATATATTCAAAGATGCCTTCAATAGGCTTTTGAAGCGTTTTGCCAATTTTTAAATTGTTTTCTGCAAATACAGCACGCAGTTCATCTTGGTAATAATAGCTAATAGAACCTACAAAGTTGCACTCTAAATTTTTGTAGTTCTTATAGTCTTTTACGTTGGTGTCTATAAATTCTTGGAAACCATCCTTCAACGTTTTTTGTATAAAAGGATGCTGCCTGTTGTGTATCATAAATCTACTAAAAGCAGCTAAGTATGAATTTGGAAAAGGTTTTTGGTAAATGTTCTCTACAGCAATATCTTTTGTGATTTCAAACTCTTCAGCAAAAGCATCTCTTAACTCTGTTGGCATTGTCTTGTGTAAATAAGAAATCAACATCTTCTTGCCGAAGTAGGTGCCAGAGCCTTCATCGCCCAAGATATAGCCTAAGCCATGTTTGCCATTATAAAGCTTTTCGCCATCGTAGTAAGCAATGTTTGAACCAGTCCCTAAAATACAAGCCAAACCTTTTTTGTCACCGCATGTTGCATAGGCCGAACCTATCAAATCGTGGTCTACGCTAATGAATGCATTTTTAAAGAATGAGGATAGCCCATTGGAAACAATTTCATGTTTATCAGGATTGAGACAGCCAGCACCAAAAAAGTAAACTTCCTTTATTTCATTTGCTACAGCAGAGATTTCTTTGTTTTTAGAAAGAATTCTCACTACATCTTGCGCATTTGCAAAATATGGGTTAATACCTTGCGTACTGAAAGAGAGTGTTTGTTCTGGGCTGTAGGCCATCCAGTCTGTTTTGGATGAACCGCTATCTGCGACTAAAATCATCCTCTAAAATAATAAATTTTTTTAAAAAGTAGGGACGAAGATTTGTTGGGCGAAAGATTTTTCGCCCTTAAGGTTATTGTAAATTCAATGTGCCGCTAATCTGCTTTAAATAAATTTCTGCCAATTTGCCTTGATATTTGATTTCAAGATATCTGTTGTTCGCGTCAATGGCATTTCTTTGTGCTTCCCTTAATTCCAAAGGAGCGATATTGCCTAATCTGTATTTTTCTAAGGTGATATCTAAGTTCTGGTTCGCGATATCAATATTCCCTTTTTCCAGTTTTGCTAGCTCTATAAAAGTCGAATAATCTTGGTAAGCACTGATTAATTGAGCGGACAGGTTTTGCTTGGTTTGGTCTAGCTGGAGATTTGCAGTGCTAATATTCACCTTCGCATTTCGTTCGTTTTGGCGTTGTAAGAAGCCATTGAAAATATTAAAGCTAGCGGTTAGTCCGTAGCTGAAGCCTTTTGCTCTAAACTGCGTATTAAATCCCGTTGGAGATTCGCTTTTGTTAAAATCGTAGCCACTGTTTACGCTAATTAAAGGGTAACGAGCTCCTTGAACTTGTTTTAAATTTAATTCGGCAACTTTTTTATTTAAAATAGCGCTTTGTAATGCCGGATTTAATTGCTCTAGCTGGGAAGCAAGTGTTGTGTAATTTAAATTTTCCTCAATAGCAAAGGCATTGTCTACTGTAAACTTAATATTTACATCCCTTGCTAATAACTGATTCAAAGTTACTTGATAGTTGTTGAGCAGGTTTTTTTGCTGCAAATAAGTTGAAGTATCTGTATTATAATCAACTTTTGCGGCAAGTACATCTAACTTAGAACCACGACCAATTTTCAGTTTACTATCCGCAATGCGTAAGCGAAAAGCTGAAACATCAATCGTACTATCTGCAGCGACAACCAGTTGTTGTTGTTTGGCTACATTGTAATAAGCTGAAATTACATCCGTTATGGTGGTTAAAATTTGTAAATCGGCATTTTTTTCGCCTTGCTGACGTAAGGTTTTTAAGCGCTCATAATTAGCAAACATGGTAAAGCCATCAAAAATTGTCCAATCTAGGCCTACACCGTAGCCCATATTGCTGTTACGAGCTCCGTTTATCCTTCTTTCAGTTCCACTTGCTTGCGTTTGAAGGGTATTTTGTCTACTTCCTCCAGTATTAAAAGTAGCAGCCGCGATAGGTAACATGCCTGCATTACCCATATTCGCATTGTTTTTCGCGATCTCGACTTCGTTTTTAATTAATTTGATGTCGTAATTGTTCTGTAAAGCAATGCTAATCGCTTCTTTTAAAGTTAACTTCTCTTGTGCATTAACCATTGAAATGCTGCAAAAGCATATCGAAAGTGCAGCGAACAATCCATATATATAATGTTTCATTTTCAATTTCGCTAGTGGTTTTTAGGTTGTTCTTCATCGGCCAATGCCGCAGCTAAAGATGCTTTTAAATCCGTATTTTCTTTGTGTTCTTTAGACCAGAGCGAGTAAATAGCAGGAATTACAAATAGCGTAAGAATTAAAGAAAACATGGTTCCACCGATAATTACGGTTCCCATACTCATTCTACTTTTTGCTGCAGCTCCTAAAGCCATTGCAATTGGTAATGCCCCAATGGCAATAGCCAAACTTGTCATTAAAATAGGGCGTAACCTTGAAACTGCTGCTTCTCTAATGGCTTCCTGCACCGATTTGCCTTGTTCTTTCAACTGATTGGCAAACTCTACAATTAAAATGCCGTTTTTAGTTACCAAACCAATCAACATAATGGTGCCAATTTGGCTAAAAATATTCCAGCTTTGTCCGCATAACCAGAGTGATAAAAAAGCACCAGCAACAGCCATTGGTACCGTTAGGATAATGATGATTGGATCTTTAAAGCTTTCGAATTGTGCTGCCAAAATTAGATAAACAAGCAATAAAGCTAATCCAAAGGCGAACATGGTGTTAGATGAACTTTCTTTAAAATCTCGAGATTCACCACTTAAATCAGTAGTAAAACTTTCATCTAGCACTTTCGCTGCAATTCTATCCATGGCTTCAATGCCATCACCAATACTTTTTCCTGGCGCCAAACCAGCAGAAACGGTAGCTGAGATAAATCTATTGTTGCGATACAATTGTGGTGGACTGCTTTCTTCTTTGGCCGTAACCACATTATCTAATTGAATGAGCTGGCCCTTGTCATTCCTGACATAAACAGAACTTAAATCTAGCGGGTCTTTTCTATTGCTCACGTCGAACTGACCAATCACTTGATATTGCTTGCCGTTCATGAAGAAGTAAGAAAAACGTTGCCCGCTTAATCCCAATTGTAAGGTTTGAGCAATATCAACAATGGAAATGCCCAAACTTTTTGCCTTTTCTCTATCTATGGTTAAGTTAATTTCTGGCTTGTTAAATTTCAGGTTTACATCGGAAGTGGTAAAAGTTGGGTCTTGTGAAACTTCCTCCATAAATACTGGAACTTTTTCACGAAGCTTCTCGAAGTTTTGAGCTTGTATAATGTAACTGATTGGTAAACCACCTCTTCTGCCTACTGAAATGGTGGGTTGTTGCGTTACGGTAACTTTGCCTTCAGTATATTTTCTAGTGATTTTTGTAAGCTTTTCTGCAACTTCTTTTTGACTCCTTTCACGGTCACCTGGGTCAATTAAGCCCATTCTTACAAAGCCAGAGTTGGTTGCACCAGCACCGCCAAAGCCTGGGGAGGTGATGGTGATGTTCACATTTTTTTCAGGAATAGAATCTAAAACCATCTGGTTAATTTTCATCACGAACCTGTCCGTAAATGCAAATGAAGATCCTTCTGGTGTACTTACATTCATGTTGATGGCACTTCTGTCATCATAAGGTGCAGTTTCTTTTGGTAATACTTTCCAAAAAAGAAAAATTAGACCTGCGCAAAATAAAATGATAGGTGCTGCCAACCAACGACGCTTTAAAAACTTCTCTAAGTTGGTTTGGTAGCCTTCGTTTAGTTTTACAAAGTAAGGTTCGGTTAGCCTATAAAATTTAGAGGGTTTGTGTCCACCTTTTTTCATCAAATAAGCGTTCAACATTGGTGTTAAAGTCAGCGATACAAATGCCGAAATTAATACGGCAGCGCCAATGGTAACCCCGAACTCTCGAAATAGCCGTCCAACAAATCCTTGCAGGAAAATTACAGGTAGAAACACAGCAGCCAAAGTGATGGAAATAGAAATTACCGCAAAGAAAATTTCATTTGAACCTTTAATTGCCGCTTCAATAGGAGAGTAACCTTCCTCTACTTTTTTGAAAATATTTTCGGTTACAACGATGCCGTCATCCACCACTAAACCCGTTGCCAAAACAATAGCTAATAAGGTTAATACATTGATGGAAAATCCAAAAATGTACATGATAAAGAAAGTAGCGATTAGTGATACTGGAATATCAATCAACGGCCTAAAAGCGATGCCCCAATCTCTAAAAAAAAGATAGATGATGAGGATAACCAGCACCAAAGAAATCAAAATGGTTTCGGCTACTTCAGTTACCGAACTTTTGATAAATCTTGTAGTATCTAAAGATATTTTCAACTTGATATCTGCAGGCATATCTGCTTGTAGCTTGTCAAATCGAGCATAAAACTCTTTACTAATGTCTAAGTAATTAGCGCCTGGTTGAGGAATTACGCCAATAGCCACCATGGGTTTTCCTGATTCGCGAAGTACAGTTTCTTCGTTTTCAGAGCCAATTTCGGTAACCGCTACATCTTGCAAACGTACCACACTAGTGCTATCATTTTTGATAATCAGGTTGTTGAATTCCTCTGCATTAACAAGCTTTCCTAAAGTTTTTACGGTAAGTTCTGTGGCTGCACCCGTTAGTTTTCCGGAAGGTAATTCTACGTTTTCTCTATCCAGTGCAGTAACAATATCTTGCGAAGTTAAGCCGTAAGAAGCTAGTCGGGTAGGGTCTATGCGAATACGCATCGCATATTTACGCTGCCCTTGAATTTGCATACTACTTACCCCAGGAATGGTCTGTATTCTGTCCGCAATTACGTTTTCTGCAAAATCACTTAAATCAGTTACGCCGCGTTTATCACTTTGGATGGTCATGGAGATAATCGCATCCGAATTTGCATCAGCTTTGCTTACGATAGGCAAGCCATCAATATCTTTTGGTAAATTTCTTGCTGCTTGCGAGACTTTATCACGAACGTCATTCGCAGCCACATCAATGTCCTTCCCTAAGTTAAATTCAACGGTGATATTGCTTGTTCCCTGATTACTCGATGACGTGATATTTCTAATTCCGTCAATGGAGTTGATAGATTTCTCCAACGGTTCGGTAATCTGAGATTCGATAATATCTGAATTGGCTCCTGGATAAGAAGTTCGAACAGAAATAATCGATGGATCAATCGAAGGATATTCTCTGATACCTAAAAAATTATAGCCAATTACCCCAAAAAGGATAATCACTAGGTTCATTACAATGGCTAGAACCGGACGTTTGATACTGGTGGTCGAAATGCTCATACCTAGTTCTTAGCGATGTTAACTTTTACTTCTGCGTCAGGTTTTAAAGCCATTGCACCTGTGGTTAACACGGTATCTCCAACACTTAAACCTGAAAGCACTAAGATTTGGTCGGCAGTTCTGGTTCCTGTTTCAATAGGTACTTGTTGTGCTTTTCCATTTTTAGTAACATAAACCACTTTACCCTTCAATACTGGAATTACCGCTTCTGTAGGAATCAATATTGCATCATTGATGGCGCTTAAGGAAAGTTTTACCTTCGCAAAAGAGCCAGGAAGAAGCTCGTTGTTAGGATTTGGAGCTAAGGCTTTAATTTGTAGGGTTCTGGTTTGCTCGTTAATGCCTGGTTCTATCGCAAATATTTTTCCAGTATAAGTTTTATTATTACCATCGATATTAAATGAAATATTGCTGTTGGTTTTTAGTTGCGAAACATATTTCTCAGGAATAGAAAAACTGATTTTGACTGGATTGGTGCTTAGTAAATTAGCAATAGTAGTATTTGGAGTTAAATATTCTCCAACAGAGATACTACGTAAGCCAACTTTACCACTAAAAGGTGCAATAATGGTAGTTTTTGCCAATTGTGCCCTAATTAACTGCACTTGCGATTTTAATGCTTGCAACTCGGCTTGTGAAGTATCGTATTCTTCCTGACTGATGGCACCTTTTTCTAGCAATTGCTTTGCCCTATTTTCGTTGCTTGCAGAAAGATTTTGTCTGGTTAATGCTTCTCTAAGTTGCGCTTGGATGTCTCGGTCATTGATTTTAACGAGTGTGGCACCTTTGCTTACGTTACTTCCTTCTTTAAAATAGATGCCGGTTACCAAGCCTGCTACTTCACTTCTTAGGGTTACAGCCTCGTTGGCTTCTATACCACCCGTAATTTCTAGGTTCGAAGAAAAATCGGAAGTTTTAACTACTATCCCGTCTACATTTAAAGTAGCCCCACCTTTTGGACCTTTAGCAGCACCGCCGCCAGCTCCTCCGCCTTCAATTTTTTTGTTTTCAGTTATTCTGTGGTATACAAGATAAGCAAGGCCAAATGCCAGAACGACATACAATATATATCTTTTCTTCATGGAGAAATTAAATAGCTTTATTTTCGGTTTAGTTATGGTTTTTCGGTATTAATTTCGGAAAATTGCGAAATGAATACAAACAAAAATATCTATTTGTTTTGCCATTCTAATGATGTACTAACTATGTTACAGCACTTGCAGCATAAACATTTAAGAAAGCAGTTATAAATTATATTTTTGTAGCGAGAGCTTATGAATTAACCACATAGACAGAAAGTTCACAAAAATTTTTAGCTGTAGTAGTAATGAGGTACTGCAATCTTAATGCTAATCTTTAAATATTTGGTGTTGTCTGTACCTTGGTGGTATAAAACAAAACAATATAAATGAAAAAAATACTAGGAGTAGCATTATTGCTAACGTTAACAATGACAGCTAAATCGCAGGTTAAAATTGGCTTCGAGGTTTCTTTTAAAGAACCGCAGGCGCATTACGCAGAGATTGAAATGAACATGTCGGGTATTGCGACAAAAGATTATGTGGATTTAAAAATGCCAGTTTGGACACCCGGTTCTTATTTGGTACGCGAATTTGGTAAAAATGTAGAAAGTTTTTCTGCATCGGTAAATGGAAAACCAGCTAAAGTGCAGAAAGTTACCAAAAATACTTGGAGGGTTTTCAATGCAAAAGCTGCTGCTATTAAAGTTAATTACAGGGTTTATGCATTTGAGATTTCGGTACGTACGGCGTTTATCGACGAGTCACATGCCTTTCTTTCTTCGGCAGGTATTTTCATGTATCCAGCGGGGATGATTAAAAACCCAAGTACAGTAAAAATTGTACCTTTTGGTAAATGGGACCAAGTTAATACAGGTTTAGAGCCAGTTGTCGGTCAGAAATTTACTTACTACGCATCAGATTTTGATGTGCTTTTCGATAGCCCAATAGAAGTAGGTAACCAAGAAGTTTTTGAATTTAACGCTTCTGGTGTTAAACACATTGTTGCCATGTACGGTGGTGGTAATTACGATAAAGAGCGTTTAAAAGTAGATATGGCCAAAATTGTAGAACAAGGGACTGCAATTTTTGGAGATAATCCTAATAAACATTATACGTTCATCGTTCATAATTATGCGCAAGGCGGAGGCGGTTTAGAACATTTAAATTCTACCGTTTTAGGGGCTAGCAGAAATGCTTACGGTACAGAAAGAGGTTACAAAGGTTTCCTTTCTTTGGTTGCTCACGAATATTTCCACTTATGGAATGTGAAAAGATTGCGCCCAGTGGCATTAGGCCCATTTGATTATGATAACGAAAACTATACTACTAATCTTTGGACTGCAGAAGGTTTCACATCGTACTACGAAAATAAATTGTTGATTAGAGCTGGGGCAACTAACAAAGCCACGTTTTTAACTGATTTGGTAAATGGTTTAGGAACTGTAATTAATACGCCTGGTTCTAAAGTTCAGTCTGCTTCTTCTTCAAGTTTCGATGCTTGGATTATCGGTTATCGTCCTAATGAAAACTCTAAGAACAACTCTATTTCTTATTATAGCAAAGGCGAGATTGTTGGTTTATTGATGGATTTGGAAATTGCAAATGCAACTAAGGGAGCTAAGAGTTTAGATGATGTGATGAAAGCGATGTACGAACAAGGAAACATTCAAAAACGTGGCTATACTGATGCTGAATTTAAGGCAATGGTTGAAAAAATCAGCGGAATCAGTTTTACTAAGTTTTGGGAAAAATATATTGACGGCACAGATGATATCGATTTTGAAAAATTCTTTGCCTACGCTGGAATTGATGCCTCGAGAGAAATTTCTTCTCCAGGAAAACCATATACAGGAGCTTCGTTAAAGGTTGATAGAAGCGTAACAGTGGGTGGTGTTTCTAGAAACTCGCCAGCATGGGTACAAGGTTTAAATGTTAACGATGAAATTTTAGCTTTAGACGGTTCTGGTATAATTGATGAGATGCGTGCGATCAGATTACCAAATCCAGGTTTAACTTTAGAGGCTTTGCCAGCCATTGCTAAGAAACAAGTTGGCGAGTTGGTAGAGGTGACCGTAAGAAGAGATGGTTTAGAGAAAAAGATATCTTTGAAATTAGAAGAAAGTCCTAATGTTCGTATCAAAGCTAACTATAACGAAAATGCTACTCCACAACAATTGGCAGTAAGAAAAAGATGGATGGGAGTGAATTAATTTTCATCCAAAAGGTTTTATAAAAGAAAAGCCCCGATGTAAAAATCGGGGCTTTTCTTTTTCTGTTTAAATCTTATTTAAAGATATATCTAAAACCGATTTGGAATCTAGCAGCTTCAAAGTTGTTACCGCCATCGAAAAATTGCCAAGCTGGTCTCCAATCTAAGCCTAAGCCTAGTGGTGCTCCACTAATTTTGTAATCTAAACCAGCATTTGGTCTAATTAAGAAATTAGTATTGTTATTGCCAATTGCTACACCAGGACCTGCTCCAAGATTCCATCTCAATCCTTGAGCACCTTTAATATCACCGTGATATAAGTACAAGCCTTGAATAAAAGTTGCACCATCTGCGAAAAGAATATCACCTTCTAACGCTCCATTAGCATTTATAAAGTGTTTAATGTGTGGTCCTACTAACGTACGGCCATCTCCAAAATCAATTGCTAAACCAGCAGCAGTTTTGTAGTCTTGGGCATTTGCTTTAGACAAGTTAATTGTGAAAAGAGCTGCGCCAGCGATTAATGTAAATAGTAATTTTTTCATAATATCTTGATTATAGTAATTAAATGCACTCTAACAACATCCATGCCGATGTAATTGTTCTGTAAAAAAGTTTGGTTGTTTATAATAAAATACCATTATCTGTTTTTTGACGTTATGGCTCGTTTGTTAGCTTATGTGATTGAAAATCAGAATATTTTTTTTAGGTATTAAGCACTTATTGCACTAAATGTTTTTAGACTTTAATTAAAGTGTAATTTCTTGAAAACTGTTTTTAAAACTGTACAGTTTTATAGAGTTTGCTTGTGAGATCTTTTCGTAGGTTTACTGTTATAGTATGATTTCTTCTACTTAAGTTAGATTTAGCTGAAGGATAAGTGTTTGTATCTTAATGCTGTTTTGTGTGTTTTTAAGTGTTTTTGTGAAAAAACAACTACGATTTTGCGGCTTTTTTCCCCGGAAGAATATAATGGACAAAAAAGAAATGTGGGTTTTGATGTGCTGAACGCATTATTTAGCCTTTGGATTGTTATTTGGTTAATAGGGGCGATGCGCATAACAATTGTAGACGATCATAGATTACTTTCTGAGCTATTGAAGCTTTCCTTGTCTGAGTTTGATTTTATTGAAGCAATTCACGTGTACAACAGTGCAGAAAATTATTTGGCTCATGTTGAAGTGATACATGCTGATATTTTAATAGTGGACATGATAATGCCTGGTGTCAACGGCATTGATGTGATAAAGCATTGTAGGAAAATCCGTAAAAAATCAGATTTGAAAATCCTAATGTTGTCAACCGTTATCGATACTAACTCAATTAGAGAAGCTTTTATTGCTGGTGCAAATGGATACTTATGTAAAGATGCAAGTATTGAAGAGCTCATCAAAGCCATTAAATTCGTTCATCATGAAGAGAATAAGTCTTATATAGGAGAGAGCATCAGAGATTTACTTCTTCAATCTCAGTTGTTCGAAGCCGTTAAATTTTCCCTTTCGCCAAGAGAAAAAGAGCTGCTTAATTTGATCTGTAACGGACGAACAATGAAAGAAGTGGCAGCAGACTTAGCCCTAAGTAAAAATACAGTTCAAAGTTACATGAAACAGTTAATGCGTAAAATGGAGGTAAATCGAACACCAGACCTGATTTTGAAAGCAATCAAGTACGGTTTATTCCATCCTAGCTCAATAGCTTAATAGTTTATTCAATACCAAGCGACACATTAATTTGCATGCCCTTTGTTGTATTGGTGACCTCGAAATTTCCGCCTAAATCGGCTATGCTACTTCTCAAAGCCGCTAAACCAAAACCCTCTCTTATATCATCTTTCCCACTTTTGCCATCATCATTAAACTGAATGTTGCAAACATGGTCTTGAAATTTAATACTAATCCAAATATTTTTTGCCATTGCATGTTTAATCGTATTTGATATACATTCTTTCAGTAAAAAATAAATGTTTTTCGTTTGTGCTGTATCTAGTTTTTTAAGGAGCTCATCTTCGTTAAGTTCAATGTGTAACTCCAATAATCCTAAGGTTAAAAATTGATGACGTAATTTTTCTAAATAGGATGATATGTTGTAAGATACTGTACTATCATTGATTGTTGTATTGCTAGATAATTCGTGGCTGTAATTTCTAGCTTCCTTATATATCACGCTAATTTCTGCTGCAAGGTCTCTAAATTTTTTTCTTTCTTCAATGTTCGTTGCCTTAGCTTCAAAATCTTCCGCCAAAAATCTTAGCGTTACCAAACTGCCACTTAAATCATTGTGCAATCTCCTACCTATAGCAGTTCGCTGAGCAATAATAGCCTTTGTTCTTTCTGCTTGTAGTTCAAAATCATGTTTTATTAAAATTTCTGAAGCCCGTTTTTTCTCCTTTTCAAGCTCAAGCTTTTTACGCATAACTTCTGTTTTAATCTCATATTTTTCTTTTAAATCTGCACTTGTTCGATAACTGATGGCGACGGAAAAGAAAATGATTTCACTAAAATATGCTAAGCTAGCATAGGTTGCCCCAGTAAACCCAAGTAAAATTCCACCATTAAAAACACTAATTAAATTGAAGCCATTAAACACCAACATGCAGATTGCACCTCTTAGGATATTTGTACTGGAAGTTTCTCTTTTTTCTTTAGACAGCAGATAAAGAATAATAAGACAGTAGGCGAAGATGGCGATGTTGAAGAGTAGAGCAACAATAGCAGAACTAAACTTTAAATGGATTGGGACGATGTAAATTAATGAATTTGCGATTACACCAAATGGGACGATAATGTAGTTCCTTTTATTCAATCTAATAAAAGGATTTTGCTCAGTCTTGGGGCCTCTTAAAGCTGATATAATCAAATTAAGATAAGTTAAATAAGATAACCAAAGGGTGGCCGTACAGTAAATGTAAGGTAATAATGGTGCTCTATCTGTTTTCCCATTTAATGTACCAATGGATTGGAGTAGATAAGCTAGGCTAACCCATAGGTAAATATTATAGTGTTTAAGTAGAAGCGATCTATTGAACAAATAGAATATAGTGTAGCAAATAGAAACGATTAGTAGTGCCCCAACGGTAAACAAAGGGATCAAATCATCGAGCTTGAAATGATAAAGCATAAACGGAAAATTTTAAATAGGTAGTGGAAGATGTTTGTTTGGATTTAGCTTATTAGCTCGAATCCAAGTTTAGTTTGGCAGTTAGCATAATTACATCAAGTTACAAAATTAATTCTTCAGAGCTTCATTTTTCCACATAAATCTGAGCATACGGATACCCCTAATTTGGGGTATTAAGTAGTGTGTTTTTGGGCTATTTACTACAAGGGTATTCTCTGCAATTTTGCCAAATCAATACATAAGTAACCAAGTATAGTTTGATTAGTAAGTTGATGTTTCTCAATTGAATAATGCTTTTGTTGAACACCAATAAATCTGATCCGCTTTTCTATTTCTTGGTCGAATTATTTTGAAAATTTTTATCAAGATACATACAACTCCCCATGAATTATGATTAAATTATTAAACAAATTACTCCAGAGCTTACCATTTGGCAAAATGGGTTTAGCACTAGCAACATTTTTAATTTCATCTATTTCCTTATTCGGACAAACTATTGTAGCCACTGGAACAAATGGTAGCTGCCCAAATAGTGCATTAATTTCGGTAACTGCCAGTGGTTTTGCCACAAACGCAAATATGTCCTATCGATTGAAGGATGCCAATACTGGTAACTACGTACAACCTGTAGATGGCTCTTATCAAGTTGGTACAACGTTTAATGGTTTACATTCTGGAACTTATATTGTTGAGGCGCTAGACCAAACTAATAACGTTAGCGCAAATGCTCCGCCAACCTCCGTAAACATAACTTATGTGCCGATGGAACTCACTTACACTAAAACAGATGTTTTGTGTGCGGGTGCAAGTACAGCACAAATTGTTGTTTCGGCAACAAATGGCAGTTCAGCTTATAGCTATGCGATTACCGCAGGTCCTGTGACCAGACCAGCACAACCGAGTGCTACATTTACAAATTTACCAGCTGGAAATTATACCATTTCGGTTACGGACGGATGTAATGTAACCAAACCTTTGTTGGTAACTATAGTAGAGAGTTTGGTTAACATTAATGGCATCAGTGACATCATGTGGCCTAGCCTTGCGAATGTCACTCCTGGTGATTGCTCTGCCAGACAATTTAGTATATACGATTTAATGACTAATGGCATGCAAGGTGCAGTAACTGGTGGTCGTATTCGTATTTCTTATGAATATCCGGCAGGGTCGGGAATCATTTATGGTGAAAATGGCGTGGTGGGTGCTCCGGGTGTAGCTTATAATGGTGGTGGCCCAAATGCTGGAGCAGTTCCTTTTCCTGCTGCTTTGGGAGTACCTAACCAATCGTACAACGTTATTGTAACTGGTGATTGTGGTACTCAAAAAAAATTGGGACCTTTCACTCCTGCTGCTAAACAGATAAGTGTAGACACCAAGTTTTGTAATGGAGACATTATACTTGATGTAAAAACTTTGGGCAATACTTGCTTAAATGTAACGCTAACTTTTACAGACAATATTACTTCAGCAGTACATCCCTTTACAATTACAGCTGCAACAACCGTAATTACTAATTCAGGCTTAGTCCCAGGACGTACTTATACTGTAACCGCGGTAGATGGTACTGGTAGTTTGATAGGTACTGTTGGAAACACATTTATTGGTACAAATCAGATGCAGCCACAATCTACCAGCGGTCCAGCCTCATTGATTTTTCAAAATCACGATGTTTGTAATAATTTAATTAGGCCAATGGTTTACCTGCCTGAAGGCTTTGTGGGGCCTGCCACAGCAACAATTGTGAGTGGTCCAGCAGGTACAGTGGGAACAACCGTAACTAAAAATCTTGCCTTTACAGATAACACTATTGGTTTTGATCTTTTACCATTTGGCGCTTATACTGTTTCCTATAGCACTACATGCCAATCGGGTACAGTTTCAGGTAACTATGATTTTACTCCATCTGCAATGACTGCTCAGCAAACACCTACTTGTTCTGGAGCAGACGTTCAAGTAAGTGTTTCTGCCTCAATAAGGAACGAGAACGGTAGTGTTTCTTCATTTCATAACGGTGCAGTAACCATACTTGTGGGCAGTGCATCAAATGTAGGTGCCAATTACACAATTGACAATACAAATGCAGGTGTTGTTAATTTTACCAATTTAACTCCCGGGGTTTACAAATTTGGATTAACCTACTACGGAGCCTCTTGTGTTGTAAATGAGATTACCGTAAATATAGTACTACCACTAGAGCCAATTACCGTTAACTCCTCAAGTACGGGTGGTTATGTATGCAATAATTTACCTGCTACCACTGGTACGCTTGTTATAGATGCAACATCTGCTACCAGTTCTAATTTGTATTACTCAATTGATAATGGTACAACTTATGGTGCAGCTAATGTAAATACTTTTTCTAATGTGCCCTACGGTACCAATGGAGAAGTTTTAGTTAGAGTAAAAGATGATTGTGGAAATTTCATTAGCCACATAGCCTATTTAGCAGTTGCTCCTAATGCAACAGCTACAGGAAATCAGCAAACTGCATTAGATGTTTGCGGAGGAGAAACTGTGAATCTAAATGTGAACGTGGTGGGAGCTACTAGCTATAATTGGACTGGACCAAATGGCTTCTCAGCTAATATTAAAAACCCTGTCATCAATAGTATTGCTTCCAACCAAGCAGGTGTATATACCGTTACTGTGGTAACCGGTTGCGGTGCAAGAACTACAGATGTTATGGTAACTGTAAATCCAAAACCAGTTGTTCCAGCTATAGGTAACACAGGCAATGTGTGTGTGGGTAGTAAAAGAATATTAACAAATGCGACTACGGGTGGTGTTTGGACAAGCGCCACACCAGCGGTTGCAACTATCGATACAACAACAGGTGAGGTAACAGGTGTAAGTGCAGGTACTTCAGTAATTACCTATAAAGTTACCTCAGGAACTTGTAGTACTGAAGTTAACTATAACATTACCGTTGATGCGCAACCAGTAACGAGTATAATGATGCCTCCTAGCGCTGGAGCCGCCTCGCAATCCGTAGAGGTGAATACACCAATTAACACTATTATTTATTTACTAAGTGGCGCTCCGGGTGCTTTCGATCCTACTTCTTCAGGAGTAGTGACAGGCCTGCCAGCGGGTATTAATTTTATTTATAATTCAACCTTGAGTAATGGTATTGTACGAATTTCGGGTACACCAACAGTTATCGGTACTTTCCCTTATGAGGTAAAAGTAAAAGCTTCGTCTTCAACAGCTTGTGAGACAATATTGACAGGTACGATAACTGTAACTGCTTCTACTGCAACGCTTGTACTAAGTTCTGCAGCAGGTTCAAATGTACAACGTTTCTGTATCGGCGGTGCGGTATCTCCTGATATGGTATTTACCACTACCAATGCTACCGCGGTAAGGGTAAGCACAGGAGCATTGCCTGCAGGTGTAAATGGCGTATTTGATATAGCTACACAAACCTATACCATTAGCGGTACGCCAACGGTAACAGGTTCATTCCCTTTTGAGCTTACCGCTACAGGAGCTGGAAGCCCAGCTGTATTAGGTGGCAATAGCATTACCATTGATACGCCACCAGTAACGAGCGTAGTGATGTCTCCTACTTCAGGAACGGCTTCTCAAACTGTAGTTGTAAATACACCAATTACCGGAATTTTCTATCTATTAAATGGTGCTTTTCCTAGCACAACTGTTGGAGTAGTAACTGGCCTGCCAGCAGGTGTAAGTTGGAATGTAGTTACAAATGCAGCTACTGCATTTGTGCAAATTTCGGGTAGCCCAACAGTTACAGGCATCTTCCCTTATCAGATAAAGATAAAGAGTTCTCCTTCATCAACATGTGAAACTATATTAACAGGTACAATTACAGTAAACGATCCTCCCGCAACAATTAGACTTACTTCTGCGGCAGGTTCAAACATGCAGAACTTCTGTATTGGTAGTTCAGTATCTCCAATTATGGTATTTACTACTACCAATGCTACGGCTGTAACTATAAGTACAGGGGCATTACCTGCAGGTGTAACAGGCGTATTTAATCCTGCTAGAAGCTCCTATGCAATAAGTGGTACGCCAACAGTAACAGGTTCATTCCCTTTTGAACTTACCGTTACAGGACCTGGAGGCTCTTCTGTGCTTACAGGTAGCAGTATCACCGTTAAACCAAACAGTGCCATAGCTTTAGCTAGTGGTAATGGACAAATATTATGTACAGGAACAGCGATTAGCAATATTGTATTTAATTTAAGCAATGCAACTGGAGCAAGTGTTACTACAGGCATTTTGCCAGCAGGCTTAACAGGTATATTTAACTTAGCAGCTCAAACCTATACCATTAGTGGTACGCCAACAGCAGCGGCAGGATTAACAACTTATACAGTAACCGCTACAGGCGAATGTGCGCCAGCAACGGCAAACTTTACCTTAACGGCAAACGCATTGCCAGCTGCACCTTCTGTAGCTGTAACGCAACCTACCTGTGCTGTAGCTACCGGTGGTATCACCATTACGGGTGCTGCGGGTCACACCTATAGCGTGGATGGCGGAGCTTATAGTGCTACGCTTGCGTATACAGGTTTGGCATCGGGCAGCCATACGGTAAGGTCACAAAATGCGGCTGGTTGCGTTTCTCCTGCAACTACAGTTACCATCAATGCACAGCCAGTAATACCAGCTGCAACTATTAGTTATGGTAGTGGGGCATTCCAAGCAAACGGCACTTTAGCCGTTACACAAGTAGGTCAAGCAAATGGAACTTATACAGCAACTCCTGCGGGCTTGAGCATAAATGTAAATACTGGTGAAATAAATTTAAGTACGAGTACTCCAAATCGATTGTATACAATTACATATTCATTTACTAACGGTTCTTGTTCTGCAACAACTAGTACTACTGTCAAAATAAATTCAATACCTGCAACCATTAACTATGCTAGCACCTCTTTTTGTGCTACTGGTTCAGCTGCAGTTATTCAAACAGGTCCAACTGGCGGAACATATACTGCAAATTCTTCAAATCTTAAAATCAATGCATCTTCTGGTTTGGTTAATCTAGCCGCTAGCTTACCTGGCGTTTATACAATTACTTATACTTACCAAGATGAAGCTATAACAGCGGCTTCGAGTACAAATATTACGGTATTGGCAATGCCAACTGTAACCCTTGTTAGCAATTTAGGATTGAGTATTTCTAGAGGAGATGTAGTCAGTCTATCCGCAACGGGTGGTACAAGCTACAGTTGGACTGGAACAGACATCTTAACAGGGCAAGGTACCAATGTGTTACAGGTGCGTCCTAAAGCTACAACAACATATACGTTGATCGTAACTAATGCTAATGGCTGTAGCCAAACACAACAAATTACCATTAACGTTAAGGATGATTTGAAATTGATTCCTAATAATGTCATCACACCAAATGGCGATGGTAAAAATGATGTTTGGGTAATTAAAAACATCGATTACTACCCAAATAATAAAGTATCAGTATTTGACAGGGCAGGACGTAAGGTTTTCAGTGCTACTAATTATCAAAACAATTGGGATGGTAAATATAATGGTCTCGATTTAGCCGAAGCAGCTTATTTCTATGTAATAGATATGGGCAAAGGTTTCGGTTTAGTTAGAGGTACTATTAACATTATTAGAGATAACAATTAACAAACTTGTTAGGGTTGGGCAGGTAAATATTCTTGCCCAATCATTACGTCTATTTAAAAAGTTAGCTGTCCTATACAATTTAAATTTAAAATAATGAAGAAGCTATTAATCATATTATCAATGCTTATCATTGGTAAAACTGCCCACAGTCAGTTAAATCCAATGGGTAGTATATATTATCAAAATCAATATTTAGCAAATCCGGCAATGGCTGGTGTAAAATCTAATTGGGAGTTAAATGCTGCTTACAAATCTCAATGGAGTGCAATTGATGGAGCACCTAATATGCAGATGTTAAGTGCAACCTACGGTTCGGAAAGTAAAAAGGCCGGGTTTGGGCTTTTGTTTTTCAATGACAAAGCAGGCGTAGTAAAAACTATGAGCATAAAAGCTACCTATGCATATCACTTAACTTTAAATGGAAATAACAGTTTTATTGATTTTGGTTTGTCTGCTGGTATGTTAGATGAATGGGTAAATAGAGGAGAGGTTGTAGGTGATATCAGCGATGTTTCTTTAAGTAATTTTAATGACCGTAAGCTCAGTTTAGATGCAGACTTTGGTTTGGCATTTCGTAATAAGGGATTAACCTTGCAGGGCACATTGCCCAACTTAAGGAGATATTTAAAGAAAGAAATTGAACGCAATTTAGTAGATAGGTCTTTATATATGGCCGCCTTGTCTTATAAATTTGCCAATGAGGATAGAAGCTTGACCACCATTGAACCTAAAATTGCTTTTAGAGGTGTCGATAATTATAAGAATATAGTTGATGTTGGGGTAAATTTTGAGTTTAGTGGCGATAAGCTAATGTTAAGTAGTGTTTACCATACTTCTGGAAGTATTACATTTGGTGCGGGAACCACATACAAAAAGCAATTGGCCATACTTTGCCAATATACCACAAATACAAATGATTTATCTTCATATGCTAACGGAGAGGCTGAAATAGCTGTAAGGTATAGCTTTAAATAGTTTTTAAATGATGAAGGCTTTAGTTGCTGATGACGAACAGATTATACGTTTTGGATTGAAGCTTGTTCTTAAAAGCTTATGGCCAGATATAATAGTTAGTGAGGCTCAAACGCTTGATGGTGTGGCAGATTTAATCTCCACAAATGATTTCAATTTAGCTATTTTAGATATCAATATGCCTGGTAGTAGCGGTTTGGAAAACCTCATTGAATTTAGTCTTCAGAATACCACGGTGATTATTTTCTCGGGATATGAAAAAACAAGTTCTAGAATTGAGAGCCTAAAACAAGCAGGTGTAGATGAATTTATTTTTAAAGACGCTTCTGTTGCAGAAATCAAAGTGGCTTTGGTGAGTCATTTTTAAGAATGAAAAGCAATAGACGCTGAAAGGTTGAATATTGCTTATTGTCTTAACTTCAATAAGAATTTCATACAATAGATTTCAATAAGCCATAGCTATTTATTTAGTAGTGGCTTTTTTTATGCGTTGTAATAATTAAGTGGTTTTTTGTATGTCTCGAAACAAGAACAAGTAGAAGGTGTTGTATTTGTAAGACATTTACAAGTTGAAAATAATTATGCTTGCATAGTATAAACTTCATTTAAAAACATTAAATTAGGCTGTCTTACAATTGCTAAGAATTGTATTTCAGTGTATAGCCAATATAAAATTAATCGTATGTCAGCTTCAGTTACAAGGGTTTTCGACCTCCTAAAATACAATCAGGAGAAATTTTCAAAAGATGAATTTATAAGCGGAAAAATAAATGGCGAGTGGGTTAAATACAGCACACAAAAATTTTGTGAGGTAACCGATAATTTGAGTAAAGGCCTAACCACGCTCGGAATTAAAAAAGGTTCTCGAGTTGCCATCATTTCTACTAACAGACCAGAATGGAACGTTGGAGATTATGCGATTATGCAATTGGGTGCGTATCAGATTCCTTTATATCCCACACTTGCCGAACATGACATTAAGTTTATTGTTGAAGATGCAGAAATTACTGTAGTTTTTGTTGGCGATAAACAATTGCATGAGAAAATCACCAAAGTAATTGCAGAGGTAAAACACGAAGTTAAGGTCTATACTTTTGATAAAGTAGCTGGTGCTAGCCACTGGGAAGAATTGATAGAAGAAGGTAAAAAAACAGCGGTAGATTTAGAAAACTACAAAAAAGAGGTAGCTCCTGATGACATCCTTACACTAATCTACACATCTGGAACTACAGGTACGCCGAAAGGTGTAATGCTTACGCATGATAACTTAGTGCAGAATTTTAAAAAATCGGCGGTGCTCTTGCCGGATGGTGTTGCACATGGATTAAGCTTTTTGCCTTTGTCACATATTTTTGAGCGAATGATTTCTTATCTGTACGCCTATCTCAATATCTCTATTTATTATGCGGAAAGTATGGATACTATTGTGGCTGATATCCAATCTGTAAAACCAACTGTCTTTTCGACGGTCCCTAGGCTGTTAGAAAAAGTCTATGATAAAATAGTAGAGAAAGGAAAAGCTTTAACAGGCATTAAAAAGATGATTTTCTTTTGGTCGTTGAGCTTGGCAGAAAAATATGATACTGATAAAGGCTGGTGGTATACATTTAAGTTAGGTATCGCTAGAAAATTGGTGTTTAAAAAATGGCAAGAGGCTTTAGGAGGAAATATCCAAGTCATTATTTCTGGAGGAGCCGCTTTAAATCCACGTTTGGCGAGAGTGTTTTGGGCAGCGGGTTTACCAGTTTTTGAAGGATATGGGTTAACAGAAACTTCTCCAGTGATTTCGGTAAACTATTTTGATGCCATCAAGTTTGGCTCGGTAGGTAAACCTATTGAAGGGGTGGAAGTGAAAATTGCTCAAGACGGAGAGATCTTGGTGAAAGGTCACAACATTATGAAAGGCTATTATAACAAGCCTGAATTAACCGATGAGGCCATAGATAAAGATGGATTTTTTCATACTGGCGATATTGGTGAATTAACTGACGGTTATCTGAAAATCACTGATAGGAAAAAGGAAATGTTTAAAACTGCTGGAGGTAAATACGTGGCTCCACAGTTGATTGAAAATAAGATTAAGGAAGCGCCGCTAATTGAACAAATTATGGTGATCGGCGAAAATCGCAAATTCCCAGCTGCTTTGGTGGTCCCAAATTTCGAGACATTGAAAGGTTGGTGTAAGGTGAAAGGAATTGAATATGGTAGTAATGAAACTATCGTAGAAAATAAAGAAGTACACGAGAAGTTTAAAAGATTGATTGACGACGCGAATAAGGAATTTGGTAAATGGGAGCAAGTAAAACAATTTGATTTGTTACCGAAAGAGTGGAGCATTGATGGAGGCGAATTGACACCAAAGTTAAGTTTGAAACGTAAGGTCATCTTAGAAAAGAATAAAGAAACTATAGAAAAAATATATAAAGATGCAGAAAACTATCATCCCGAAGCTAAGTAAAAGGATTAAAATGAGCACATTTTGTGCAGTGGCATTGTTCTTAAACTTTAGCCAGGCAAGTGCTCAGGTAGAAAAAGAAAAAAACGTAAAAGCATTCGAGTTTTTATCAAACTCAACTGAAAAAGATAATAGAAAAGCTCTTGAATTTAAAAAGGGAGCTGTAGTTTCGGCACATCCAGAAGCTACAGCAGTGGGTGTAGCCATTCTTAAAAAAGGTGGTAATGCAGTAGATGCCACCGTAGCGGTCAAATTTGCATTAGCTGTCGTTTATCCGAATGCAGGAAATATTGGTGGCGGTGGCTTTTTAATTTATCGCTCTGAAAAAGGAGAACTTAATTCGATGGACTTTAGAGAGAAAGCGCCTGCTTTAGCTCAAAAAGACATGTATCTAGATATCAATGGAAACCCAATTTCAGAGAAAAGTAAGGAAGGTCATTTAGCGGCTGGCGTACCTGGTACAGTTGCTGGGATGGTAGAATTACATCAAAAGTATGGTAAATTAAAGTGGGCAGAATTGGTTGAGCCAGCTTTGCAGTTAGCTACTAACGGATTCAAAATTACTACGCAACAAGCTAATGAATTAAATAGGTTACAAAGTAAGTTTCGTCAATTTAATCCTTTAGGTACTGTTTTTATTAAGGATGAAGCTTGGAAAGAAGGTGATTTGCTTATACAAACAGAATTGGCTAATACCTTGAAATTAGTTCGCGATAAAGGCCGTGCAGGTTTTTATGAAGGCGAAGTAGCCAACTATATTGTTGAAGAGATGAAGCGAGGTGGAGGTTTGATTTCTAAAGAAGATCTTAAAAATTACCATGCCGCTTGGAGAAAGCCAATTACTGGTAACTACAAAGGATATAAAGTAATCACGATGCCGCCAACTTCAAGTGGTGGTATTGCCCTGATACAATTATTGCAGTCGGTAGAGCCGTATGCACTTTCTAAATGGGGACATAATGCCGATTCTACGGTTCAGGTAATGGTTGAGGCAGAAAGAAGAGCTTATGCTGATAGAGCTAAACATTTGGGCGATCCGGATTTTTGGAAAGTACCACAAAAAGAACTTTTAGAACCTGCCTACAACAAAGGCAGGATGGCCACCCTAAATTGGAATAAAGCAACACCAAGCACTGAAATTCAAGCTGGTGAATTTGCGAAGAAAGAAAGTGAAGAAACCACCCATTTTTCTGTGATAGATAAGGAAGGTAATGCCATTTCATTAACCACAACTATTAATACTTCTTATGGTAATTATGTAGTGGTAAAAGGCGCCGGTTTTTTATTAAACAATGAAATGGATGATTTTTCGGTAAAGCCTGGAACACCTAACTATTTTGGATTGGTAGGCTATGAAGCCAATGCGATAGCGCCAAATAAACGCATGTTAAGTTCAATGACACCCACTATTTTGGAAAAAAATGGAAAACTTTCAATGGTGGTTGGAACACCTGGCGGGTCTACCATTATCACTTCAGTTTTTCAAACGATAGTAAATGTGATTGATTTTGGGATGGATATGCAGCAAGCGGTGAATGCGAAGAAATTTCATCACCAATGGTTGCCAGATCGAGTAGATATTGAGCCTAATGCGCTAAACCCCGAAGCGCAACAGAAGTTGGAAGCAAAAGGCTATACTTTTTACAAGCGTAATAGTATTGGAAGGGTAGATGCTATTTTGGTTACTAAAAAAGGAATTTATCAAACTGGTGCCGACCCGAGAGGAGATGATACTGCTGGAGGTTGGTAAGAAAAATAATTATGGTGTACTGAAGAAAGCGAGGTTAACAGATGTTAGTCTCGCTTTTTTTTGTAGTAAGTTTGTTAATTAAACCCGACTGACAGCGGTATTTAATTGACTGAGTTTACGAAGGAAATTAGATTTAGCAAAAGGCGGGACTACATTTGCCGAGAAGCACTTGCGAAGCTTTTCAAAAAGAAAAAATGTGCTTTATCAATAGATTGTATCTCATTTGCGCAGTTAGTCGTGGATATGCACAATACCAAACCTTTTTTTTAATTAAAACGTTGTATAGAAACTAAATTCACCAATAGCTATGACTAGTGTAAATCGTCTATATTCAGGGTGACATAGTGGCTAGTAGATGAGCTGCCTTAGCGAGTAATTTTTAATGAACGTAAAATGATACAAAATAAATGGGGTAGTTTGTACGTTAATACTTACCCATTTTATATAAAAGTGTATAGCAAAATACACACTTTTTATTTTTTTTAGTTTTGCTTTTTATGCTCAAGTATCTGTATGTTAATTATTTGAGCTTTGTATTTAGCGCCTTTGTTTTCTTTTGGTACAGGTATTGACTAGATGTTTGATATTAAACAGAAGCTTATAAAGTCAAATATTATGAAACTAAATTTCTTAAAAGTTTTCCCAGTAGCATTAGCAGGTCTAATCATCGGAAACAATGCCCAAGCTCAAGAAACTTCGGGCTCAAAACCATCTTTTAAAACTTGGTCAATAGGTGTAAACGCAGGTGCTTTAACTGGCGTTTCTCCACTTGGTGGTCGTAACGATTTCTCAAATTGGAAAGCTAGCTTAGGCTATGGTCTTTATATCAAAAAGCAAATTACACCAGCGTTTGCACTACGTTTAGACGGAGTTAAGGGTAAAGTAAAAGGTGATAATTCGGAGCCTTTTAATGATGGAAGTACCATGTCTGCAGCAATTAACCCAATGGCATCTTTCGAAACGGATTTAAGGTATTCAGCAAGTTTAAGTGCTCAGGTTAATATGGTTAACTGGAGTATGTTTAACGACCACAACAATGCTCAGCTTTATGCTACAGCGGGTGGTGGTTTAGTAAATTACAAAACTACTAATGTAGCAAGAAGTTCAAGTGCAGAAATTGAAGGCAATGCGACAAACAAGTTTGTAGTTCCAGTTGGTGTTGGTGCTAAATTTCGCTTATCTGAAGGTGTTAATTTTGATTTAGGATGGACTATCAGTTTTGTTGATGGTGACACGTTTGATGGTGTACGTGCTAGAGAAAATAACGACAGATATAACTACGGTTATGCTGGTTTAGAGTTTGCTTTAGGAAGTGGAAAACAATTGGCTTTCTATAGCCCAGTTGCTGCAACTTATCAAGAAGCTTTAGCAGCTAAAAACACTGCAAATGCCTTGAAATCTGATTTAGATGCACAAAAGGCAGAAAATGCAAAATTACGTACAGAAATGGCTGATTTGTTGAAAGACAGCGATGGAGACGGTGTAGCGGATAAATTAGATAAATGCCCTAACACGCCAGCAGGTACGGTAGTAGATGGTTCTGGTTGTCCTTTAAAAGTTCCAGCTCCACAAGTTACTGAAAGAGTAATTGTAACAGAGGCAGACCGTAAAGTAGTTAGAGATGCTATTTCAAACTTAGAATTTGATTTAGGTAAAGCGACTATCCGTTCTAAATCTTACGAAACTTTAAATAGAGTTGCTGCTTTATTGGTAGAGAAAAACTTTAGCTTGAAATTAGCAGGTCACACGGATATTACTGGTTCTAGAGAGTTAAACTTACGTTTGTCTAAAGAAAGAGCAGAATCTGTAAAAGCTTACTTGGTTTCTCAAGGTGCTAATGCTTCTAGAATCGAAGCTACAGGTTACGGTCCAGATCAACCAATTGCAACAAATAAAACAGCAGCTGGTCGTCAGCAAAACAGAAGAGTAGAGTTTACACTTTACTAGTCTTTAAAATATTACTTATGAAACAAAGAAAAGCCCCGATTTACATCGGGGCTTTTCTTATTTAAGATTATTTACATTCTGTAGTAACGAAATCAAATTTTCCTCTTTCAAAATTGATTGGCTTATCCTTTGCAAAATAAGACCTGCCAAAAGAGGTTTCTATTACTCCAACACCCATTTTCAAATTCGTTCCTTGTTTAAGAAATACCAATGGATTAGAAAACTCTTGCTTGTTTTGTCCAGTTTTGAAAGAATAATCTACATAAAGTGTATCTCCTTTAAATTCACCTCTAACAATGCCATTGTTATGCGGTTTTTCAGCGTACTTAATTACTAAATCGCCTATTACTTTAACGCTGTCAATAACCTTAAGGTCTAAAATGGCACTGTCTCCCTCAAAAGATGCAGTGTAACATTGTTTCACCGTATCCGCAACTACTTTGCTGGTTTCTTCTTTCGATTCTTTATTTCCTCCTTGGCCGCAACTATAGGCAAGGGGTAGCGCTAAAAACGCCCAAGCTAAATGTTTAAGTTTCATGTTCATTGTTTTTTGTTTAGAGTATAACTTAGTAAAAGTTGGAAATGTTTGTCACCAGTTAAGTTACAAATAATAATTATAAGCTTTATAAAGGGATGAAATACGATAGGGGTTTCCATAAAAAAAGCCCCGATTTTTTCGAGGCTTCTTCTACAATTATAGGTTATGCTACCAATAAACTGTGTATAATGCTACTATAATTCCGATGATTAATAACGCACCAACTGCAAACTTGGAATCGGTTTTGAACATTTTGGTATCCACTTCCAATCCATTTGGTACAACGCCTCGTTTATTTTCTAGCACACTAATAATGTACATTCCAATCACTGCAAATAGGAATACAAAACCCATTCTATCTAAGAAAGGAATCTCGTAAAGTAAGCTTCCATCTTTTTGCAATACTTGCTTTGAAAATCCCATTGGACTAAGGAATTCTAGGTTGGCAAAATTAGGTAACGCTTTAAAGAATACCGATAAACCGAAACCTCCAATAGTTGCAAAAAGTGCTGCGTTACTGGTTGTTTTCTTCCAAAAGAAACCTAAGATAAACATGGCAAATATCCCTGGAGAAACAAAACCGGTGTACTCTTGGATAAACTCGAAACCTCCTTTTTTATCGATACCTAAAAATGGTGCAATAAGTACCGCAACCAACATGGATATCAAAATAGTTGCTCTGCCAATCCAAACCTGTTTTTTCTCATCTGCTGCTGGATTGATTCGCTTTTTGTAAATATCTAAGGTGAAAATTGTGGCAATACTATTTGCTTTACCTGCTAACGAAGCCACTACAGCGGCAGTAAGTGCGGCAAAAGAAAGACCTTTTAATCCAGAAGGTAAAAGGTTTAGTAATACGGGATATGCTTTGTCTTGTACTAATTCGCCATTTACCATCATTTCTTGTTGGAAATAGCCGTTTTTAAATAGTACATAAGCTGCAATACCTGGTAATACTACAATTACTGGCATTAATAATTTTAAAAATGCAGCAAATAAAATCCCTCTACGGGCTGTTTTTAAATCTGCTCCTAAAGCTCTTTGAGTGATGTATTGATTACAGCCCCAATAGTTTAAGTTTACAATCCACATACCGCCAAATAACACAGTTAAGCCAGGTAAACTAATGTAGTGGTTATTGTCTGGCTTCAATATCATGTGGAAGTGGCTGTCGGCTTGTTGCGTGATATGTTTAAAACCTTCAATAGCACCTTCTGTACCAAAGTGTTTGGCCACTAAATCAAGTGCGAGATAGGTTGTTGCCAATCCGCCTAAAATCAAAAAGAAAACCTGAATTACATCTGTAAAACCGATTACCTTCATTCCTCCCAGAGTGATGATTACAGCAAATACGGCCAAGAATATCATACAAGCGGTTAAGCTAATTCCTGATATACTACTGATGGCCAATGCACCCAGAAATAGGATTGAAGTAAGGTTTACTACTACATATAACAGCAACCAAAACACTGCCATAATCATAGCTACAGTTCCATTATAGCGTTCGTGCAGGAACTGTGGCATAGTGTAAATCTTGTTTTTTAGATATACTGGAATAAAAAATACAGCTACCACGATTAAGGTTGCTGCGGCCATCCATTCGTAAGTTGCTATGGCAAGCCCCATGGTAAAACCATTTCCGCTCATGCCAATAAATTGCTCGGCAGAAATGTTAGAGGCAATTAGTGATGCACCAATAGCCCACCATGTTAAAGAACCTTCTGCAAGGAAATAATCTTTAGAATCTTCTGTTTTGGATTTTTTCTTGTAATAGATGTAAAAGCCATACGCTGCTACAATTACAAAGTATACAAAGAACACAATATAGTCCTTTATATCTAGTACATTACTGTTCATTTAGTCTTGGTTTATTTGAGGTTAGGTGTTGTTTAACAATCAAATGTATTGTTCGTAAGTTATAAAAACAATAGTTGATGTGTTGAAAGTACACTTAGCATTACGCTAAGTGTACTTGGTGGAATTAAATATATCTATTAATTAAGTTTTCGATGTATTCTTGTCTACCACTTCTTACTTCGGGTTCGCCATTTTCGGCAGCGTAGTTTCTAAGGTCTTCTAAACTTAAAAGTCCCTTTTCAAATTCAGCACCTTTTCCACTATCAAAAGAAGCATATCTTTCTGTTCTTATTTTTTTGTAATCCGATTTTTGAAGGATATTATCAGCTGTGATTAATGCTCTTGCAAATAAATCCATTCCACCGATGTGTGCATAGAACAAATCCTTTTGGTCGGTAGAATTTCTGCGGATTTTAGCATCGAAGTTAACACCGCCACCCTGTAAACCACCACCTTCTAAAATAATCAACATCGCTTCGGTCAGTTCATTAATATCATTAGGAAATTGGTCGGTATCCCATCCATTTTGGTAATCTCCACGGTTGGCATCGATAGAACCTAATAAACCATTATCAACCGCTACCTGTAACTCGTGTTGGAAGGTGTGACCAGCTAAAGTTGCATGGTTTACTTCTAAGTTTAATTTAAAATCTTCCAATAAATCATACTGTTGTAAGAATGATTTTACGGTTGCTGCATCATAATCGTATTGGTGCTTAGATGGTTCGCAAGGTTTTGGCTCTATAAAAAATGTTCCTTTGAAACCATTTTTACGGGCATAGTCTTTAGCAGCATGTAAGAATTTTGCCAAATGCTCTTGCTCACGTTTCATGTTGGTATTTAGCAAGCTCATGTAGCCTTCTCTTCCGCCCCAGAATACATAATTCTCACCACCTAGAGCGATGGTTGCATCTAAAGCCGCTTTAACTTGTGCACCGCCATGTGCCAGTACATGGAAATCTGGGTTGGTTGAAGCACCGTTCATGTAGCGTTGGTGGCTAAACAAGTTTGCCGTTCCCCAAAGTAACTTTACACCACTTTCTGCTTGTTTTTGTTTCGCATAATCTACAATTGCTTGTAAGCGACGTTCGTTTTCTACTACGTTATCCGTGTAGTCTACCAAATCCACATCGTGGAAACAATAGTAAGGCAATTGCATTTTAGTAATGAACTCAAAAGCAGCATCCATTTTATCTTTTGCACGTTCTACAGCATCAGCTTTTGCATCCCAAGGGAACACATGAGTTGCACCGCCAAATGGGTCGGCTCCATTTCCATTAAATGAATGCCAGTAAGCACAAGCAAATTTAAAATGCTCGTTCATGGTTTTACCAGCTACAACTTTGTTGGCATCGTACCATCTAAACGCAAGCGGATTATTGCTTTCTAAACCTTCGTATTTAATTTGGTCGATACCGCTAAAAAATTCCTTTTCTCCTTTAACTACTTTTGTCATCGTTTTTGTTTTTTGATTTGGCTGATAGTTTACAGTTGATAGCTCATAATTCTAGTCTAGTTTTAAGCCATCACTATCATTCGTTGACCATCAATCCTTTAATTGTCTAATTAATATTTCTTTCCAATCTTGATAAATTGGTTCGTATGCTTGTGTATTTTTTGGTTCGATGTATTTTAATACGTGATGATTGGTAAATGCTTCTGCTGTGCTGCTGAAAATTCCGGCACCTACGCCAGCTCCTAAAGCTGCCCCCACACTACCATCATTATCATATAGCTCTACTGGAGTATTGGTAACGTCTACAAATGTTTGAGCAAATAAATCACTCAGAAACAAATTGGCTCTTCCAGCTCTAATCACTGTGGGCTGCATCTTGTTTTCACGCATAATGTCTAAGCCGTATCTAAAAGCGAAGGCGATACTTTCCTGAACAGCTCTAAAAATATGCGACTGCTCATGTGTGTTAAGGTCAATCCCTACAAATTGAGCACCTGTATATTTGTTGTTTAACATCCGCTCTGCGCCATTGCCAAAAGGTAAAGCTCTTAGCGACTTACTACCAATTGGCGCTTGGGAAGCGATATGATTTAACTCGTTGTAACTTAAATTAGGAGCGAAAGTGTGTTTAGCCCAACGATACATGCTGCCCGTGCCATTGATGCAAAGCAATACGCCGGTTCTTAATTCATCGGTACTGTAATTCACATGGGCAAAAGTGTTTACCCTCGATTGTTTATCGTAGGTGAGTTGGTCGCTTACGCCATAAATTACGCCTGAAGTTCCTGCAGTTGCCGCAACTTCTCCAGGTTGCAATACATTTAGAGACAAAGCATTATTGGGTTGGTCGCCAGCTTTGTAAGCAACAGGAATGCCTGCTGTTAAACCAAGTGAGCTTGCAATACTTTCCCGAACCTGCCCGTGAGACGAAAACAACGGTCTTATTTCTGGAATTACATTCTTATCTAAACCGTAGTGACTTAAAACATCCTCAGAAATTTGGTTTTGCTGGAAATCCCAGAAAACACCTTCGGAAAGTGCCGAAATACTAGTGGTGATTTCTCCTGTTAATTTCATTGCGATGAAATCTCCAGGAAGCATGATCTTGTCTATTTTGCTATAAATCTCTGGCTCGTTTTGTTTTACCCAAGCTAACTTAGAAGCTGTAAAATTTCCAGGGGAATTAAGTAAAGTAGAAAGTGATTTTTCATGACCGATGCTATCGAAAGCTTGGTTGCCTAAGTCTACAGCCCTGCTATCGCACCAAATAATTGAATCCCTTAATACTTCCTGGTTTTTATCTACAACCACCAATCCATGCATTTGATAACCAATGCCAATTGCTTTAATTTCCTTTGGATTGAAAAGTTGCAGCGCATTTAATTTTAAGATAGCTTGTTGGGCGTTATGCCACCAATCCACTGGCGATTGCTCTGCCCAGCCTGTAGCCAAAGATTTAATGGGCGTTTCTTCTTCTGGATATTGCACCGTTGCCACACTTTTTTGAGTGGTAGCGTCTACAACTGCAACCTTTATGGAAGAAGTGCCTATATCAATGCCTAATAAATACATATTGAATTTTGAGTTTTATATTTGGTTTATGCAAACGGTTGCATAAAGATAGATGTTAAATTAATAATGTCAAATATTTTGTAAAAAAGTTTTGAGGATGAAGTGTTTTACTCGGTAATTCCAGTAGATTGCCGATCTACTAAAGAGGGCTCGATAACAATGTTGCTGATTTTTTGACTAGGCTTGTTTTGAATGGTACTTAGAAAAAGCTTGGCACATTCTGCTCCCATTTGGTTAGGATGCTGGTCTATCGTGGATAGGCTGGGAGTGATATAGGCTGAAAAAGCTTCGTTGGCAAAACCAATAACGCCGATTTGAGGTGGAGTTTCGTTGATTTCCTTCAGCTTCTTAATTACACCGAGTGCAGTAAAATCATCGGCAGCAATGATTGCATCAGGTTTATTTTTCGAACGTATTAATTTGCCAGCCCCAAATCTTCCATCCTTAATAGATAATCCTCCAAAAATAATGTTATCCTCGTTGAGTGGTAAATTGTAATCAGCCAATGCGGCTTTATAACCTTTTAAGCGGTCGTTAAAAATGCGGATTTGATGTGATGTTGTAACGTAGGCGATGTTTTTATACCCTTGTTCTATCAAATGTTGGGTAGCCATGTAACCAGCTTTAAAATCATCTAAAGTTACGGTTGGTACTTTCAGCTTTTCGTGTACACGGTCAAACAAAATTAACGGTTTATTCTGTTTGATCACTTCTTCAAAATGTGTTACATCTTCGGTTTCCAAGGAAAGAGAGGCCATAATGCCATCAACTTGTGCTTCTAGCAAAGTTTTTACCCCATTAATTTCGGAAGCCACCGACTCGTTAGATTGGTATAGGATGATACGATATCCGCTGTCCTTTAAACCTTCCTCAATGCTATGAATAATAGAAGCGAAAAAATGGGCTTGTACACTGGGTACAATTACGCCAATAATGTACGTGCGGCCTGATTTTAACGCCGAAGCCAACTTGTTTGGGCTGTAGTTTAGCCTTTTTGCTGCTTCGAAAACAGCTTGGCGTGTAGCATCGCTTATTGCGGGAAAACCACTTAAAGCTCTAGAAACTGTAGAAACAGTAACGTTTAGCTCTTTAGCAATATCGTAAATAGTGGTTTTCTTATTCAATATATAGTTGGTTTAGCTTTTAACAAAGCAAACAAAAATTACTTGATAATACAATAATTAGAAAAAATAGCGCCTCGGTTGTGCAACCGATTGTTGATAAATTATTCTAGAAGCAAATCTTCATCGTCTGTCAAGCTAAGTTGTATATTGTCGCTACCAGCAATTCCTTCGATAGAACCTCGCACATGAGCAGCATTTAGTAATACTTTATCCAATTGCTTCTCTCTCGCTTTCCACATTTTTTCCATCGCATCTCTTTCGCGTTGTATAGACAATTTCATGCTCATGAAACCTTCCCTGATGGCTTTCCATTGCTCCGAAAACTCATTGCTGGTTAAGTAATCGTACAGCATGTGCATTTTATCACCTTTATTATCTTGCGATTTTGCAGCGTTAAATAAACGTAAAATGCCATCACGTAAAACTGCAGATAAAGCTTGCACTTCATTAAAAGTACAAATCCAAACGCCATCTCTTAAGCCAAAACAGTTCATGTCTTTGGGCATGTTCTGTGTAACTAAAACCGCAATTTCTGCTCCTTGGCTACGCATATCGGTTTTTAGTTTTTCAATCCAATCGTTAGCAAAAGCAACGGTACGTTTACTCTCATAAATGATATGCCCACATTCCTGTCCAAAATTATTCCTTACCGTTTGGATACAGTCGGCACCACGAACGCCTTTGCCCACTTCCTGAATTAAGTCGAATGGGAACGAGCTGCGTAAAAGCTCTTCCAAAGCTAACTCTTGAATTTCACCTTGTAACTGCATAGAACCTTGTTCAGCTTTACGCTTCATTTCTTCGGCAAGCTTCTTTTGGTCTTCAAGCTGTTTCTCTTTTTCAGCCAATTTCATCTTAAACTCGTGTTCGGCATTTTGCAAACGCTGGTTTTCGATGGCACGAATATCAACAGCCATTTTTTCACGCTCCTCCGCCATTTTCTTCTGGATGTCGAGTTCCATTTCCTCCTCCTTGCGTTTCATCTCATTGGCCAATTGCAAGTATTCCAACTCTTTCTGACGAGCAGTTTTTAGCTTTTCTTCGTTTTCCTTATTGGCATCATCTAACATTTTTAGCTTGTTTTCAAAATCAGCACTGATAGATTTACGCAAGTTTTCGCTTACAGATGCTTGTAGTGCTTCTTTTTCTTTGGTCAGTCGTTGCTCAAAAGCAAGTTCTTGTTGTTTTCTTTGTGTTTCAAAAACTTCCTCCTGTTGTTTCTTTTGTAATTCTAGCGTTTGAGCCTTTTTATCAAATTCTTCCTGTTGTTTTTTCTTGAACGAAGCCATCTGCTCACGCAGTTCTTTCTTATATTCTTCGGCCATCACTTCTTCGATGGGAAAAGCATGGTTACAATTAGGACATTTGATTTCTGTAGACATATGATATGAGTTTTTGAAAAAGAATACCAAAATTAAGCATTGTTAGCCACAGATGCACAGATAATGTTTTAGAATAATGTATGCGACGCTATTAAATTAATTAGGTTATGATTTTATTTATCTGTGCATCTGTGGCTACTTATTGCCCGAATATGTACTTTTGCAGACCAACCAAAACAAATGTTCACCAGTATTTTAAATGCCTATAAAACCTCGTTTTCTGGTCTTAGCCGACAAACGTGGATACTCAGTATCGTAATTTTAATTAACCGCTGTGGATTTATGGCGGTGCCATTTATGGGACTTTATGTTACGCAGGCTTTGCACAGGCCAGAATCTGATGCAGGAATTATTATCTCACTTTTTGGCGTAGGGTCTATTTTAGGAGCAGCGGCAGGAGGCAAGCTCACAGATGTTTTCGGTTATAGACCAGTACAAATCTTGGCTTCATTAATGGGCGGCCTTTTCTTTCTGTTTTTCGCCATGGTCGAAGATTTTACTTGGCTCTGTGTTTTGGCAGTAGTCATCAGTTTCTTCTCGGAAGCATTTAGACCAGCCAATTATACAGCAATTGCTTCTTACGCTGCCGAAGGAACAGAAACTCGTTCGTATTCGCTCAATCGTTTGGCAAATAACATTGGATGGGCTTTCGGGATAAGTATGGGCGGTATTATCGCATCCTATGATTACAAACTCCTATTTATGGTAGACGGAGGAGTGAGCGTTTTAGTAGCCATTGTGATTTTCTTTTCGTTACCAGCAAAGAAAGTACAAAGGAAAACGGCACAAGAGAAGAAAGAGATGAATGTGAGGAAGCCTTGGAAAGACGTTTCTTATGTTAAATTTCTGATTTTATGCGCCATGTTTACCACTTGTGCTTTTTTGATGTTTAGGGTAGTTCCAGTTTTTTATAAGGAAGTTTGGCATTTAAATGAAGCTTTGATAGGAATCATTTTAGGAATTAATGGAGTGGTGATTGCCTTGGTGGAGATGGTAATGATTACCAAAATAGAAAATAAACGTTCGCCGATATTTTACATCGTACTAGGGGTGATCATTGTATCGTTCTCTTTTGCCGTTCTGATGTTGCCTAAGTCCATTCCCGTGGTTTTGGCAATCGTTAGTATTTTGTTATTTACTTTCGGAGAAATGTTTTCGCTGCCGTTTTTCAACACTTTTGTAGTAAAACGAAGTAACGAATATAATAGAGGTTTGTATGCTGCTGGTTACACCTTAAGTTGGTCGGTGGCGCAAGTGGTAGGCCCAACTACTGGCTTTTATTTAGCGGAAAAATTTGGCTATAATGTTTTATGGATTTCGATAATTGTCCTTTTGCTACTGTGTGCTTATTTTTTCAGTAAGCTAAATCTCACAGAAGATTAGTAAAACATTAAGAAGTGAAGAAGAATGAAGCTTAATCATCTTAATTCCTTAATGTTTAGTTTTATTTGATTTAAATGTTTTAATCTGGTGAGCGATTAGTAAAACATTAAGAAGTGAATTAAGATGAATGAATTTTAATCGCCTTAATACCTTGGTGTTATCATTTTTTTTAAAAATTTTAAAAACCTTTTGCTTTTCGTATTGTTCAATGTTTGATAAAAGTGTATTCAACCAAAGTATAACTATTTAAATTAAGCCATACGCAAATGAAAAAGCGCATTCACGTTTTAGAAGACGATAAAGACATTGCTTTCATCATCGAATTTTTATTAAAGGATGAAGGTTACGAAATCCAAGTATCATCTACCTTTAAAGAATTAAGAGAAAAATTGAACGATTCTATTCCTGATTTATTCATTTTAGATGTGATGTTACCAGACGGAAATGGTTTGGATATTTGCAAAGATTTGAAAAACGATGCCTTCACTAAACATATTCCGGTAATTGTGATGTCGGCAAATGTTCGCAATGCCGAATTAAGCGAAGCATCTAGTCCAGATGATTATATCAGCAAGCCTTTCGACTTAGATTATATCGAAAGTAGAATCAAAAGATTAATCGGAGAAAAAAAAGTAGCCTAATAGAGTTTTAATCAAATTATATAAAAACCCGTTCCTTGTATAAATGGAATGGGTTTTTTATTAATTTCAACTTTGACTTTTTCAAGTCTAAAAAATTTCTGACAAATAAATGATAGGTAAAATTAAAACTGTTTATACTTTTGCTTAACAGTGTTAAATTATTTAAACACTCATCAATGGGAAGTAAAGAAAGAATACAGCGACAAAAAGAAGATACTCGTAAGGGTATTTTAGATGCTGCTTTACAAATTGTGAAACAAGAGGGTTGGGCTGCGTTGAGTATGCGCAAAATTGCGGATGTAATTGAATATACAGCACCAATCATCTACGAATATTTCCCAAACAAAGAAGGTATTCTTTTAGAATTGACCAGACAAGGCTATATCAACTTAGGTTTGAAGGTTAAAGCAGCTAGAGATAGCAAGGAAGATCCTGAAGAGAAGTTGGAAGCAATGTGGCTAGCCTATTGGGATTTTGCTTTTGAAGAAAGTGAATTTTACCAACTGATGTATGGCGTGCAGGTAAACTGCTGCGAGATGTATAAGAAAATGCCAGAAGCAGAGTATACTACTGACTTGTTTTATGATGCGATAGAAGTATTGCTTGTTAAACAACCTGTATCGGAAGATGTTTCTTGCTTGAAGTATTATACATTTTGGTCGCTAATTCACGGTTTAATTTCGCTGAATTTAGTTCAAAAAGGAGCAAATGACCAGATCAATCAAGAGATTTTGAGAAGCGCCATTAAAGCGATTATTAAAACCATTAACGACTAAACATTTTTTTTGCCTTCTTATTTAACACTGTTAGATTAATTATTAACGTAAAGTAAAACATTAAAAACCCCAATCATATGAATCATATATACAAACATGCACCTATATCTAACGGTGTTAAATTATTTAACGAATGGATTATTTTGTTAGTTCTTGCTGTTGTACTGTTTCTAGCGAGTTGCTCAGGAAAAGCAGAACCTATGGCTTTGGCAACTGCTCCCATATTGCCAGTAGCTACTGTATCTACAGGTGAACAAGAAACTTTTGTAGATTACCCAGCTCCATTACAAGGAACTACAGACGTTGAAATAAGGCCTCAAGTTGCCGGAGCTATCGACCGAATTTATGTAAACGAAGGTCAGTTGGTAAGTAAAGGACAGTTGTTGTTTCAAATATCAGAACTTCCTTTTAGAGCACAATTAAATAATGCAAAAGCATCCTTACAAGCTGTACAGGCTGCTGTTTTAAACGCACAGCTAGAAATAGATAAGTTAACGCCTTTAGTACAAAGTAAGGTAGTTTCAGATTTTCAATTGAAAACGGCCAAAACTACTTATCAAATCGCCTTAGCTAATGTAGAACAGGCCAAAGCGAGTGTAAATAGCGCACAAATTAATTTAGGTTACACTCAGATTAAAGCTACAAGTAGCGGTTACATCGGGCGCTTGCCGAAAAAGCAAGGTAGTTTAGTTTCTCCTTCAGATCCAGAAGCATTAACCCAGCTTTCTGATGTGAATCAAATTTATGCGTATTTCTCTCTATCAGAAACTGACTTCATCAATTTCAACGCTAAATACTCAGGGAACTCTGTAGCAGATAGAATTAGTCATCTGCCTGCAGTATCATTGGTTTTGGCAGATCAGAGTTTGTATCCTGTTAAGGGAAAAATAGACATGATCAATGGTCAATTCGATAAAACTACTGGTGCAATAACGTTGAGAGCAGTTTTTGCCAATGCTAAAGGTGTGCTAAGATCAGGCAATACAGGTAAAATTAGGTTAGGTCTTTCTCATGACAACACCATATTGGTTCCTCAGTCTGCTACGGTAGAAATGCAGGATAAGATTTTTGTATTCGCTGTCGGAAAAGACAACAAAGTAAATAAAGTTGCTATCGCTATTGACGGTAAAAACGGTACTGACTATTTAATCAAAGACGGTTTGAAATCGGGAGATCAAATTGTTTTAAGTGGTTTAGACAAACTACAAGACGGGCAACTGATTCAACCAGAAAAGAAAGTAGAAAAAGTAGCCCAGTTAATTTCTAAAAAATAATAACAAGATAATGTTTAAGATATTTATACAAAGGCCGGTACTTGCCACTGTGATCTCCATTTTATTGGTGATACTAGGAGTACTCGGTTTAACTAAATTGCCACTCCAACAGTTTCCGGATATTGCGCCACCATCGGTTTTGGTGACTGCGGTATATCCAGGAGCTAATGCGGAAACTGTTTTGCGTTCGGTAGCACCATCTATAGAAGAATCGATAAACGGTGTGGAGAACATGACTTACATGAGCTCAACTGCTAGTAACGATGGGTCATTGGCGATTACCGTATTTTTCAAGCTAGGAACCAATGCAGATCAAGCAGCTGTAAATGTGCAGAATAGGGTAGCTCAGGCTACGAGTCAGTTACCAGCTGAAGTAGTGCAACAAGGTATTACTACAGCAAAACAGCAAAATAGCTTTATCATGGCTATTGGCATGTTTACTGAAGATGAAGCAAAATACGATCAGACTTTTGTAGCTAACTATGCACAAATCAACATTGTTCCAGAAATTAAAAGGATACCTGGGGTTGGTGCGGCAAGTATTTTCGGTGGTGTAAAAGATTACTCGATGCGTGTTTGGTTAAATCCAACGCAAATGGCGAGCTATAAAGTTACGCCTAACGAAGTAATGGGTGCTATTCAAGACAAAAGTTTAGAAGCTGCGCCAGGTAAATTTGGCGAGCGCAGTAAGGAAGTTTTTGAGTACGTAATTAAATATAAAGGTAAACTCACTAAACCAGAAGAATATGAAAATATTGCTATCAGAACAAATTCAGATGGTTCTATCCTTCGTTTAAAAGACGTTGCTAGGGTAGAGCTTGGTGCTTATTCGTACAACAGTTTAACTCGCTTAAATGGACAAAAAGGGATTGTAATTGGTGTAATTCAGTTGGCTGGATCTAATTCTAACGACATTCAGATTGCCATTAATAAGTTAATGGAAAAGTCTTCAAAAGATTTTCCAAAAGGGATTAAGCACAACATTTTTTATAGTACAAAAGTTGCGCTAGATCAATCTATAGATCAGGTAATCCATACCCTGATTGAAGCATTTATCTTGGTGTTTATTGTGGTGTTTATTTTCCTTCAAGATTTTAGATCAACACTAATTCCAGCTATTGCAGTGCCAGTAGCTATTTTGGGTACGTTTTTCTTCATGCAGTTGTTTGGTTTCTCCATCAATTTGCTAACCTTATTCGCTTTAATTTTAGCCATTGGTATTGTTGTGGATGACGCCATTGTGGTAGTGGAAGCGGTGCATGCCAAAATGGAACATAAACATCTATCGCCTAAAGTGGCTACCCACGAGGCCATGAGCGAAATTACTGGAGCTATTATTTCCATCACGTTGGTAATGGCAGCGGTATTTTTACCAGTTGGTTTTATGGAAGGATCTACTGGATTATTTTATCGTCAGTTTGCCTTTACTTTAGCCATTGCAATTGTAATTTCTGCGGTAAATGCATTAACGTTAAGTCCGGCATTGGCAGCGTTATTTTTAAAAGATAACCATTCGGGTGCTGCACATCATGATGAACCAATAGCTAAAAAAGGATTTAAAGAAAAATTCTTCAGTGGTTTTAACAGCAGTTTTAATTCCATGACCAACCGTTATGTAAATAGCTTAAGGTTCTTGATTAAAAATAGATGGCTGAGTTTGGGTGGGTTGGCATTGATCACCTTGGCTACCATCTGGATGGTGAAAACTACACCATCGGGCTTTATTCCAACAGAAGATCAAGGTTTTATCGCAATTTCGGTTTCAACTCCATCGGGAACTTCATTAGACGGAACCCAAAAAGTAATGACCGATGCGGAGAATACGTTAAGAAAATTAGAGGCATCGAGATTTGTAACTGCAATTTCTGGGTTCAACCTATTAACCAATTCAACCAGTCCTTCGGCAGCCGTGGTTTTCGTATTACTTAAACCAACAGAAGAAAGGGGTAAGGTGAAAAACATTGATGAGATCATGAACCAAGTAAGGGGAGCATTAGGTAGCATATCTGGTGGAAGTTTCTTTGTGTTCAGTTTTCCAACGGTTCCTGGTTTTAGTAACGTAGAAGCTTTAGACTTGGTTTTACAGGATAAAACTGGAGGAAAGCTAGATAAGTTTAGTGGGATTTCGCAGAACTTCATTGGCGAACTGATGAAACAACCTGCAATTGCTGTGGCCTTTACGAGTTTCAAGGCAGATTATCCTCAGTTAGAATTAGATATTAACCAAGAAAAAGCTGATCAATTAGGGGTGAATGTGAAAGATATTTTGCAGACCATGCAAGCTTATTTTGGTAGTGCACAAGCATCAGATTTTAACCGGTTTGGTAAGTACTATCGTGTAATTGTACAAGCTGATATTGCTGATAGGGCAGACCCAGCATCAATAGACCGAGTATTTGTGAAAAACAAAACTGGCGAAATGGTGCCAATTAATACTTTGGTGACTTTACGTCGAATTTATGGTTCGGAAACGGCATCGAGATACAACTTATTTAACTCTATTTCTGTAAATGCGATACCAAAACCAGGCTTTAGTTCTGGAGATGCCATCAAGGCGATTGAGGAAGTAGCGGCTAAGCAATTGCCTGCAGGTTACAGCTACGAGTTTTCTGGTCAAACACGAGAGGAAATTTCTTCTGGCGGACAATCGGCAGTGATTTTTATGTTGTGTTTGGTGTTTATCTACTTCTTATTAGCAGCACAATACGAAAGTTATTTATTGCCATTGGGTGTGATATTGTCGATTCCAGTAGGTGTATTTGGGGTTTTTGTAGCCATCGGCTTTGCCGGAATAGCCAACAACATTTATGTGCAAGTGGCACTGGTAATGTTGATTGGATTGCTTGCCAAAAATGCCATTCTGATTATCGAGTTTGCCCTACAGCGACGAAGAGCGGGTAAGCCGTTATTAGCTGCGGCATTAGAAGCTGCAAAATTAAGGTTGCGTCCCATCATCATGACATCTCTTGCTTTTGTGGTAGGATTAATTCCGATGATGTTCGCTTCGGGACCATCGGCACAAGGTAACCACAGTATCAGTATTGGTGCAGCTGGCGGAATGGTTTCTGGGGTAATTTTAGGATTGTTCATCATTCCTGTGCTCTTTATCATCTTCCAATATTTACAAGAAAAAGTAACTGGCGTGCCATTGGCAGTAACTAATGCAAAGGCTGCACACGAACATCAGGAAAACCATTAATTATAAACAGATGAAATCATTTATATATAGTTTATTTTTCATTTTACTTTTGGGAAGCTACGGTTGTAGCATCCCGAAAAGTGTCATCAACCCAATAAGAGACATACCCTCGCAATATAGAGGATTGGCCAATACGGATACGGCTAGCATTGGTAAACTGCCAGTAAAAGAATTCTTTGCTAATCAGTCAATTCAGCAACTGATAGATAGTGCAATCGAAAGAAATATCGATTTGCAGATTGCCGTTAAAAATATCGACGCTGCGAATTTGCTATTGAAGAGAGCGAAGATGGGAAACCTGCCTCAGTTAAATCTGCAAGTTACTGCGAACTCTAACCGTCCTTCCGAAAATAGTTTGAATGGAATTAGTGCTTCACAGTTTTTAAATACTAGCCACATTGAGGATTTTAATGCAAACTTGGCCTTAAGTTGGGAGGCTGATATTTGGGGTAAAATCAGTAAACAAAAGGAAGCGGCTTACGCCACCTATTTACAAACTGACGAAGCCAAAAGGGCTGTGCAGACTCGTGTAATTGCTATGGTGGCGACTGGTTTTTATCAACTGTTGTTATTAGATGCACAGTTGGATATCGCTAATAAAAACCTGAGACTTACGGACAGTACCTTGAAAATGGTGAGCAAGCAGTTTGAAGCTGGACAAGTAACTTCTTTAGCTGTACAACAAACGGAAGCACAATTGCTTAGGGCAAGTCAGCTGATTCCGCAAATTACACAGGCGGTTAGCATCCAAGAAAATGCATTGAGTGAACTTACAGGAAGATTTCCAACGGCAATTGAACGCAAAGCGACTTTAGCACAGCTGGAAATTCCTGCGCAGTTGGCTATTGGCGTGCCAGCAACCATGTTGGCTGTTAGACCTGACGTTAAAAGCGTGGAGTTAGGTTTGAGAATTGCTAACGCTAAAGTTGGTGTGGCTAATGCGAGCATGTACCCGTCGTTAACCATTACTGCCAGTGGCGGACTGAATTCTTTTAAAGCAAGTAACTGGTTCAATGTGCCTGCCTCGTTATTTGGCGTAGTTGGCGCAGGAATTGTACAACCTATTTTTAATCGTAAGGAACTCAAAACTCAGTTCGAATTGGCAAAGGTAGAACGAGAAAAATCTGTACTGTTGTTTAGGCAATCGGTCATACAAGCAGTGGTAGAAGTTACCAACGAACAATCTAAATTGGAGAACTTAAAAGAGGAGTTCGGTATTGCTCAAAACAGAGTGAAAACTTTGAAGTCAGCAGTGCAAAATGCAGATTTGCTGTTCAAAAGCGGAATGGCTAATTACTTGGAAGTGATTACGGCACAGTCTAATCTTTTGCAGGGCGAATTGGACTTGGCGAGCTTAAAAACAGCACAATTAAATGCAAGTGTAGAATTGTATCGAGCGCTAGGTGGTGGGTGGCAGTAAGTCAAAATTTCCTCATAGAAATTATTGGATAGATTGCTTCACTCCCTCGCTTATCCCAAGGGCTTCAGTTCGCAATGACGTGCTATTTTTGTTAGCTCTTCAATCGTTGGCGTCCCCGCCAACGATTTTTTTATACAGGTTTTCTGTTGGCGGGGACGCCAACAGAAGCAAAGAATTCAATTTTCGAATCCAATAAATTTATTTGTTTCTTAACTTGCCTGCTTATTTTTTAGCGGATGGCACAAGAAGAAATTTATTACGATGATAGGGTTTTTAGCGAAGCAGATATCTTAGAAAAGGGGCGAAGAACGACCCATTTTAACAACTGTACTTTCAAGAAATGTGATTTTAGTGAGGTTGATTTTAGAAGCTGTAATTTTACCAATTGCGAGTTTGATGGCTGTAATTTGAGCATGGTAAAATTTAACGATACAGGCTTAGATAACGTGAATTTCAAGAACAGCAAACTAGTTGGAACCGATTTTTCTGTAGCGAAGGATTTCCTGTTTAGCGTAAATTTTACAGATTGCATTTTGGATTATTCCACCTTTGTGAAGAAGAAAAACAAGAAAGCAAAGTTTATAGGTTGCTCGTTAAAAGGAACTGATTTTAGTGAGGCAGATTTAACTTTAGCCATATTTAAACGTTGTGATTTAAGTGGAACTGTGTTTATGCGTACCATTTTGGCTCAAGCAAATCTTTCTGAAGCCTACAATTTCAGCATAGATCCAGAACAAAATAATATTAGAAAAGCATTATTCTCAAATTCTGGATTGTCAGGTTTGCTCCATAAATATGATATCGTAGTCGCTTAAAATTGACAATCATAATAAAACACAGTAACTTGCCGTTTCTTAACAACTTAAATTATAATTAATACAAATGAATAAAAATCAAATTAGAAGTCTGGTTGCGCTAGCATTATTGGCAACTGGTCCTTTATTTGCCTCTGCCCAATCGCAAAAGAAAAACTGGTATAACTTAGATTTAAAAGCAGATAGCGTTTTTGGTATCAGTACTGAAAAAGCGTATAACGAATTGTTAAAAGGCAAAAAATCTACCACTGTAATTGTTGGTATTTTAGATAGTGGTGTTGATGGTGTTCACGAAGATTTGAAATCTGTAATGTGGGTGAACAAGAAAGAAAAAGCTGGAAACGGTAAGGATGATGACAAAAACGGTTACATCGATGACGTAAACGGATGGAGCTTTTTAGGTGGTAAAGGTGGAAATGTTAACCAAGAAACTTTAGAGCTTACTCGTTTAATCCGTAGAGATGCTGCTCGTTTTGCTAATACTACAGCTGAAAATGTTTCTCCTACAGACAGAGCTGCTTTCGAAGCTTACTTGGCAATGAAAACAGAATTTGACAAAGGATTAGCAACTGCAAAAGCAAATTTAGATGGTTACACTGGTCTTAAGAATGCTTTAGATGCGCTAACGAAAAAAATGGGTAAAGAAAATCCAACTTTAGAAGACATCAAAAACTTCACACCAGAAGGTCAGGCAGAGAGTAATGCGAAAAATGCTTTGCTTAGAAGTTTGGTAAATACTGATTACAAAACTTTTTACGAAACAAGAGTAAAAGCAGGTTACGACCACTTTTATGATCAAGTAAACTACAACTATAACTTAACTTTCAATCCACGTAATTTAGTTGGCGATAACGAAAACGACAGCAATGAGCGTATTTACGGAAGTACAGATTCTAAAGGACCAGATCCTTCACACGGTACTCACGTAGCTGGTATTGTTGGTGCTGATCGTAAAAACAATTTAGGTATCCAAGGTGTTGCTGATAACGTTTTGTTAATGGCTGTACGTAACGTACCTAATGGTGATGAGCGTGATAAAGACGTTGCAAATGCTATCCGCTATGCGGTAGATAACGGCGCTAAAGTTTTAAACATGAGTTTCGGTAAAGCTTACTCATGGGATAAAAAAGTAGTTGACGATGCAGTGAAATATGCGGTAAGCAAAGATGTTTTATTGGTACATGCTGCTGGTAACGACAACAAAAACTTAGATGCTGAAACTAACTTCCCTACCAACAAATATGAAGACGGAACTTTAGCAAGTGCTTGGTTAACTGTTGGTGCATCAACTCCGTTTAACGATAAAAGATTGAAAGCTTCTTTCTCTAACTACGGAAAGACTACTGTAGACGTTTTTGCTCCTGGTTTCGGTATTTATTCTACTTACCCAGATCAAAAATATCAAGATAACAACGGTACAAGTATGGCATCTCCAGTAGTTGCTGGTTTAGCCGCTTTAATCCGTTCTTATTATCCGAAGTTGAAAGCTGTTCAAGTAAAAGAAATCATCATGAAATCTGTAGAAAAAGCAGATGCTTTAAAAGATATTTCGGTTACTGGCGGTGTTGTCAATGCTTATAATGCATTAAAATTAGCTGCAACTTACTAATAAGTTAAAAGTATAAAGGCAAAAGTAAAAAGTACAAACTGCCGATTTTATAGGAAAGCCCAGATTGAAATTTTCAATCTGGGCTTTTTGTTTAACTTAGTCGTCATTTCGACCGCAGCGTAGCGAGCGGAGAAATCTTTGGACTTTACTTTCTGCTGTCTTAAGTGTATAATGAGGTAAAATCTTTGAACTTTTATAGAGTGTCTCGCAATGGCGTATTATTTATACTCTGCGCCGTCATTTCGACGAAGCATGAGGAGAAATCTAGCATAATATTTTTGGATGCTAGATTTCTCCCTTCGCTGCGCTTCACTCGAAATGACGAACTATCAACGTGGTTACAAAAACTAAACCATTACCGTCTTTTTCATACTTCCAGTTTCCCTCAAAGAAGTATGCCAGCTAAAAGCTTCTTCCAAGATATGTGGCGTTTGTCCGCCGCGTTCTGCACAAGCTCTGTCGAAGTAACTTTGCATTTCTTCCTGATACTCCGGATGTACACATTTGTCGATAATTACTTGCGCTCGTTGTCTTGGCGCTAAACCACGCAAATCTGCCAAACCACGTTCGGTTACAATAATATCCACATCGTGTTCGCAATGATCAACGTGGGAAACCATAGGAACAATACAAGAAATTTTATCGCCTTTGGCTACTGAAGTAGTAACGAAAATGCTGAGGTAAGAATTACGGGCAAAATCGCCAGAACCTCCAATACCGTTCATCATGTGTGTACCGCTAACGTGGGTTGAGTTCACATTGCCGTAAATATCGCATTCCAAAGCAGTGTTGATAGCAATAATTCCCAGTCTTCTAATTACTTCTGCCGCATTGCTGATATCCTGTGGACGCAATATTACTCTGTCTTTATACTTATCAAAGTCAGCGAAAATTCTATCGTAATAATCCTGCGAAACCGTAATGGAAGAGCCCGAAGCGAATAACAATTTGCCCGAATCTAATAAGTCGAAGGTGCTATCTTGCAGTACTTCAGAGTACATGGTCAAATCTTCAAAATCACTATGGGTAAAGCCCGTTAAAACAGCGTTGGCTACTTTTCCAATTCCAGCCTGCAATGGCAATAACGATTTGGTGAGGTTCCCTTTGGCTACTTCTCGGTTAAAGAAACCAATTAAATGGTTGGCAATTGCGGTGGTAGCGGCATCGGGTGCTTCTATTTCCGCTGGACTGTCGGTTTTCTGCGTAATCACAATCCCCACAATCTTATCAGGATTAATGGCAATGCTATCGGTTCCAATTACAGAATTTGCCTTTGTAATTGGGATTGCTCTTCTGGTAGGATATTCGCCGGTAGAAAAAATATCGTGTACACCTCTGATGGAAAGTGGTACTGATAAATTAAGCTCTATAATTACTTTTTCTGCCAAAGCGGCGAAAGAGGCCGAGTTTCCTACCGATGTAGTTGGAATAATACTGCCGTCTTCGGCTATTAAACAGGCTTCTAATATGGCGATATCGATCTTCGGAAAGTTATTAGCTCTCAATAGATTAGCTGTTTCTCCCAAGTGTTGGTCAATAAAAAATACCTCGCCTTTATTAATTGCCTTTCGCATGATAGGGTCTACTTGAAAGGGTAAACGTAGGGACAGTGCATCAGCTTCTGCTAGTGCGCCATCGGTTCCTTGTCCCAAAGATGCACCGGTCATCAAGGTTACTTTTAAGGGGTCTATTTTAGCTCGCTCTGCCAATGCCATCAATACAGCTTTGCTATCTCCAGCTTTTGTAAAGCCGCTAGAAGCAACAACCATTTTATCTTTAAACAGCATTGCCGCTTCTTCTGCGGTAATAATTAGCTGCTCTAATTCTGTTTTTCGTATTCTATTTTCGTACATACTATTTGGCAATTAACAAATGTATGGGGTATCAATTTTGGCTACTTATCATTTAATGACAAAATATTATCAAATTCTGTCAATTATGGTTTTAAATTCAAACCGTCTTTTCTTTTCGCATAGGCGGATGGGCTAGCACCCAACACTTTCCTAAAGGTGGCACTAAAGGTTGGGATGCTATTGTAGCCAACCAAAGCGGCTACTTCTTTGATTTCTATTTGATGGTCTAATAATAATTGTAAAGCTTTCAGCATACGCTGGATGGTGTGATATTGTACAAAGGACATCCTGATATCACTTTTAAAAAGCCTAGACAAACTACGCTCGCTGAAACCAAATTTTTGTGCCAGTTGCGGTAAAAGCACACCTTCTTGCATAAATTCATCCATGTATTGAATAATTTGTGCCAAGCGCTTATCGGTAGGAATGGGCAACATCAATAGCAACCGGTTTTGACTAAGCTGCGGTAAAATCAATCGTAAAGCAGAAACAAATCCAAATGCAGCTTCTCGCTCTGGTAAAATATCTCCATCCCATTGGTGCGTAAAAATGAGCATTTGTAACAGTAATTCATTTACAGGGAATATACCCGCTTGGGCAGAAAAAACTTCATTGCCCTGTGTTTTAGGGAAGTAAAGATTGCGCATCGTTACTGCATTGGAGCCAGGGTGAATGCTGTGTTCCAGTCCAGCGGGAATCCACATGTAGTGCCTAGCGGGAAGGAAATACGTGGTGTCTTGTACTTTTACATGTACCAGTCCGCCTTCGGTGTAAAGCAGTTGGTCTTTAACGTGCTGGTGTGGTTGAATACCATCTTCGCCCATAAAATCATGCATACAATAGATGCTATTGGGCAATTTATCAACTTCTGTGAGATAGTAATCTTTAGCAATTTTCGCCATAGGATTTACGGTTTATCATTCATCCAAAAGTATGTACGCAAATTAAGGCTAAACCTCTTGCCAGTCAACCCATAAAATGATTTTAATCACTTCTTTACCAAAGCCTGATAAATTTCGGCGTAAAGTAAACCGCTGCCACCACCATAGTGTTTTACTACGGGCGTTTCGGCATTCAGTTTTTCCAGATGAAGGTTCAATACATCCTCGTGTTCTTGGCTAATGCCCGAACCAATTAATATCACGTCGTAAGTTTTGGCATAGCAATGTTCTAATGCATCGTTTAACGACAATGCAACAGCAGCATGCCAATCTTCCATCTTTTCGATTAAGCGTGCTATTGTTGCTGCAATAGGTTGGTTGGTGCAAACTATTAAGATATTGGTCATTTGCTTTTGTTTTTATTGTCATACTGAGCTTGTCGAAGTATTTGTAGAAGTCTTCGACAGGCTCAGACTGACAGGTCATATGAACTATTGCTTCCTAGAACTTCATTGGAACTTCCATGATTAAAAACTCTGCATCAGTACTTGCGGTGATTTCAAATTTATCGGTCTCCCAAATTCCAAAACCATCCCTTGTATCAACGTCTTGTCCATCTACTTTAATACTTCCTTTCAAAACAAAAATGTAAGCACCGTTTCCTTCTTTGTGTAAGTTGTAGGTTTTTGCAGTTTCGGCATCAAATCTAGCCATGTTAAACCAAGCATCTTGGTAAATCCATACACCGGCATCATCAGCATTTGGCGAAAGCACTTGTACAAACTCATTTCTTGTGGTCGCATCAATAGTGATTTGATCGTAACGAGGTTCTACATTTCTTTTGTTAGGGAACACCCAGATTTGTAAAAACTTTGCAGGATTTGCTTCATCAGGGTTGTACTCTGAATGGTAAACACCAGTTCCAGCGCTCATCACTTGAATTTCTCCAGATTTGATGGTTGCCGTAGTTCCTAAACTATCTTTATGTTGTAATGCCCCTTCCAATGGAATAGAGATAATTTCCATATTATCATGTGGATGCTCACCGAAACCTCTACCTCCAGTTACGAAATCGTCATTTAAAACTCTTAACGCACCAAAGTTGATACGATCTGGGTTGTAATATCCAGCAAAGCTGAAAGAGTGAAAGCTTTTTAACCAGCCATGGTCTGCGGCTCCGCGAGTGTTGGCTGTGTGTAATACGGTCTGTGCCATAATTTTTTTCTCCTTTGTTGATACAAATTTACGGCACTATTTTGAGCTATAAATTGATGTAGGATAAGAAGTGATGCTAGTTCTTATCTCATAGCTAAAACAATTTTGTATTACATCGTAATTCCTGACTTTGGGCTTACACGTTAAAACTCGTAACTTGATAACTTTACCATACCAAATACAGAATTATTAGCATGATTAATCGGGCTACTTACCAAGCGGCGCAAATTGTTGCACCTACCATAGAAACACACTTTGCAACGCATTTGGCAGAAGCTAGTGCTAAAGGCGAAATAGACTTAGCACCACAGCCTCCAGCCCGAGTAATCGAAGCTATTTTAGATGCTGCTTTTTGGAGTAGTTTAAGAAAAGAAGAAGGACATTCGCCTAAAATTTCTATTGCATTTTTGCCGCCAGAGCAAGCTACAAAACCATTGCTTTTTAAACAGAATTTACCTTTAAACCCAAATGTGCTCACTAAGTTGGCGCCGGGAGTAGAACGCGGAGGAATTCATATTGGTGTGTGGCACGATGGTTACGATTTGTACGTGTGGGGAACTACGCTCAATATTCCGAACTATTGTTTTGTAGTAGATGTTTCGGAACCTGCGTTGCTGGTAGTTAAACACAGAAGAATTTATGGTTTTGGCAAGTTTACCAACGTTGCGGTTTTAAAGGGTGATCAGATTAAGATTGTCAATGAAAATGCTCCAAAAACTGGCGAATGCCCAAGTATTTTATTGTCGCTGTTAGATTTAACTGCAGATAGCAACTGGAGCGATGCCTCGAATATCTTAATTCAGCTTTCAGTTTCGATGCGTGCCCATGGTAGGGGTGGAGCTGTATTAGTTGTACCACAAGATACAGAAGATTGGAAACGTTCAGTTATTCATCCCATCAGCTACGCCTTAACCCCGCCATTTAAGGGCTTGGCAGATTTAGTGAGGAAAGATAGAGGCGAAGCAGCTAGTGAAATTTTTTGGCAAACTGCATTGAAACGTGAAATAGATCATTTAGCAGGCTTGACTGCTGTAGATGGAGCTACGATAATTACTGATGAATATGAATTATTAGCTTTTGGTGCTAAAACAGGTAGAGCTAATAGTAGTGAGCATATCCAGCAAATTTCGTATACTGAACCTATTAACAACGCAGAGGCAATAATTGTACATCCAGCTAAAATTGGTGGTACGAGACACTTGTCTGCTGCACAGTTTATATTCGACCAACGTAACGCACTAGCTTTGGTAGCATCGCAAGATGGACACTTCACTGTTTTCAGCTGGTCGAAATCTTTAGATATGGTACAGGCGCAAAGAATTGATACTTTGCTGTTGTAGTTAAGCGGTAATTACAGCGGTAACTATAGTGCCTAAAAACATCAGGCCCATTACAATTCTATCTGCTGTTACTCTTTCTTTGTAGGTAGAAGGCATAGCAACTTTTTTTTCGCGAACGTTACAAAGTGTTGATGATATTGATTGATGTATGTTTGCTATCATGGCTTTTCCCTCCTTTGTTTTATTTTTAACAAAGACAAAGCCAAAAAGATGTGGAAATGTGAATAAATAGTATTTTCTCGAAAAAATTATTATTAGTACGTATAAATCCTGATATAGATTAGGGGTTTATACTTGTTTTTTTTGCTAATGTTTAATTGAATTGCACTAATTTTATTGTCTAGTTTTTGATAGGCTGTAGTTTTTTTAAAACACTTCTAATCAGTAAGGTTAACTTCTGGTTTGCCCATCGCCAGTAACCAGCCATTTGTAACTGGTTAGCTCCTCTAAAGCCATTGGTCCACGGGCGTGTAATTTCTGTGTACTGATGCCAATTTCAGCTCCTAAACCAAATTGAGCACCATCTGTAAAGGCAGTAGATACATTGGCATACACTGCTGCGGCATCTACTTGATTTAAAAACAAAGTGATGTTTTCAGCATTTTCGGAAATGATTGCTTCGCTATGTTTAGAGCTATATTTTGCGATATGGTCCAAAGCTTCATCTATGTTTTTTACTACCTTAACGGCCAATTTTAAGGATAGAAATTCTGTCCCGAAATGTTTTGGCGTAGCCTGATTTAAAAGTGCGGCTGGATAAGTATCTTTCAGCAAAGCATAGCTGATTTCGTCGGCATAAAGTTCTACCTCTTTTTCTGCCAAAGGCGATAGGAGTTCTGGAATATCTTTCAGACGGTCTTCGTGAATTAATGCACAATCTAAGGCATTGCAAACACTCACTCTTCTGGTTTTCGCATTGGCGATGATTTGCTGCCCTTTCTCTAAGTTTGCAGAAGCGTCAAAAAAAGTATGTACTATGCCAGCGCCAGTTTCAATTACCGGAATTTTACTGTTTTGGCGTACATACTGAATTAAAGATTGACTTCCTCTTGGAATCAATACATCTACGTAACCTACAGCATTTAAAAGTGCTTCGGTGGCACTTCTATCGGCTGGCAACAACGTTAATACGTCTTTATTGATTTGATGTTTTTCTAACACCTGATGAATAACCTTAGCAATGGCTAAATTTGAAAATTCAGCATCACTACCACCTTTTAATATAGCTACATTTCCAGTTTTGAAGCACAAAGCGAACACATCTACGGTAACGTTGGGTCTAGCTTCATAGATAACACCTATTACGCCCAATGGTACACGTACTTTTTTAATGTTCAGGTTGTTCGGTAGAGTACGGTCGGTAATCACATTGCCTAATGGATTAGCCAAATTAACTACATTTTTAACATCGTCAGCAATGGCTTTAATACGTTCTGTAGTCAGTTGTAAACGGTCATATTTCGGGTCGGTGCTAGGCATTCTGTCTAAATCCTTTTGGTTTTCGGTTAGGATAAAGTCAGTGTTTTTTACTAGCGAATCTGCCAAACTAGTAAGCACCAAATTAATGGTCTCGTTGTTTAGCGTAATGATGTTTCTAGTGGCTTGCTTTGCTTGTTCGAAATATTTCATTTTTTTAGTGGTCAGGTATCAGGGATTAGGTGTCAGTTGTGTTTGCTATGAAGTTTACGCTATATCTTCGGACGAATTACTTTCGGACTTTCCCGACTAAATAGCGTAAAAATAATCGTAGTGTACTAATGGTTTTTGGTTCTTCTGTCCGATGCGCTCCTTGGCTTTGTCGGAGCCGTATTTTGCAATGCCTAAACCAACGAGTTTTTCATCTTCGTCTAAAATTTTAATAATGTCTCCTTTCAGAAAATCAGCTTTGATAGCAATAATGCCAACAGGTAAAAGGCTAGTGGCTTTGCCTGAAGTAAGTACCAGTTTTGCGCCATTGTTTAATTGAACGATACCAGTTGCTGCGGTTTCTGCATGTGCAATCCATTTCTTCTGCCCCGATTTAATTTTATCGGCAATGAAGTGCGTATGTACTACTTTATTCGCTAACAGATCAGTGAGTATACTATCGGTTTTACCATTGGTGATATGTACATTGATACCCAGTTTCGCCGTTTTTTGTGCAATGGTAGATTTTGTAATCATGCCCCCTCTGCCAAATTGAGATTTACCAGTACTCACAAAATTGCTCAAATCGGTTAATGCTCCAGTTACTTTTTCAATTACTTTGGAAGTTTCCAGTTTGGGGTCGCCATCGTAAATACCGTTTACGTTAGAGAGGATAAATAGCGCATCTGCATTCATCATCGATGCAATTAACCCAGCTAATTCATCATTATCGGTAAACATGAGTTCGGTAACCGAAACCACATCATTCTCATTTACTACTGGAATAACGTCATTCTGAAGCATAATTTGCATACAGTTTTTCATATTTAAGTAGTGCACACGGTCTCTAAAATCTTCTTTAGTGACCAATACTTGCGCACATTGAATTTGATGTTTGTCGAAATAACCTGCGTAAGTATTAATCAGTTTCACTTGACCAATAGCAGCCAATAATTGACGTGTAGCCACAGCATCTTGCTTTTCGGAAACTTTAATTAAGCTGCGTCCAGAAGCAACGGCTCCAGATGAAACTAAAATAACCTCAATGCCTTTCTGTTTGATTGCTGCCAGCTGATTAACCAAATGCTCAATCCGCTGATTGTCTGGTAAACCGTTAGCTTGTGTAATTACGTTAGAACCTATCTTAACAACTATTTTTTTATACTGTAGTGCCATTTTTTCGTTTGGAAATGCTAATCTACCAAATAAGTAGTGTTTTTCATAAAAATGGTTGGTTAGTTGTTTGGGTTTTTGGAATAGGGAATGTTAAGTTGACGCTATCCTGTGTCACGCTGAGCCTGTCGAAGCGTTCTTCCACAGAGATCCTTCGACAAGCTCAGGATGACAAATAGTACAAAAGATTGCAACAACAGCGGGACTAAATTAACACAAGAACTACTGTGTTTGCTTTTCAAAAAATCAAAATTTACGTCTTTTCTAATTTCAGTAAAATTTAACTTAAAATTAAATTAATTGATTATCAGTGGTTTAAAAAATAATTCATTATTTTTATAGTACTATGTATTGCATAGTACATTATTAAACATATATCTTTGCATTATGATAGCAGAGAATACGCAAACCCAAATGCGCAAGGGCATACTAGAATATTGTGTGCTTTTAATCATCTCCCGTGGAGAGATTTACGCGTCTGATATAATCGCTGAATTAAAGCGAGCAAAACTACTGGTAGTAGAGGGTACTTTATATCCGCTGCTTACCCGTTTAAAGAATAATGGATTGTTGAGTTACAACTGGGTAGAATCTACCTCGGGACCGCCACGTAAATATTATGTGTTGACACCGGAAGGTCGCCAGATTTTATCACAACTAGATACCACTTGGAGTGAATTGGTTTACGCCATCACTACCGCGCAACAAGGAGCAAACCAAACAACAGAAGAAAAATAAATTAACGCAGTGGCTTAGCTACTGAAAAAAATACTGACATGAATAAGACGATTATCATTAATATAGGCAATTCTATTATCCACATTGAGGAGGAGGCTTACGAAATACTAATGGCATACCTTAACGAGATTAAACAACATTTCGCTAAAAATGCCGATGATTTCGAGATTGTAAAAGATATTGAAAACCGTATTGCCGAAATGTTTGCGGAGATTTTGCAAAAAGGGCAAAAACAAGTAATTGATGTTGCCGATGTACAGGGCGTAATTGCTCAAATGGGTAGCGTTGAGGATTTTGTTGACGATGAGGAGGAAGTAAGTTCGCAAAACTTTTATGCCAATTATAACGGCATTAAGAAGTTGTATCGCGATACCGATGATGGTGTAATTGCAGGTGTGTGTGCTGGTTTGGGTCACTACCTAAATGTAGAAGCACGTTGGTTACGCTTGGCATTTTTCTTACTTACTTTATTGGCTGGAACAAGTATTTTGGTTTACCTGATTTTGTGGGTTGCGATTCCAAGAGCTGCCACACGTTCTGAACGAATGGAAATGAAAGGCGAAGCAACCAATTTGTACGGTTACAAAAAAAGCTTTGAAGATGAGCTTGCAGCATTTAAAGCTAACATGAAATCGGCTAACGACCACTTAGCGCCTGCAATGAAAAAATCTGGTAATTTTATTGCCGAAACTTTGAAAATGTTTGGTCGTTTTATTAGGTCGGTATTTAGAGTTTTTGGAAAGACTATTGCCATTGCTTTTATTGTATTTGGTTTCGGAACAATGATTTTCTTAATCGTTTTTCTTGGTATGTTAGTTGGTTTCTGGGACGAAAGCACTTACCAAACTTTCCCTTTAAATGTAATCAATACGCCGTTTAGGGATGGTTTAATCTTTCACGCATTTCTTGCCTTTTTTATACCTGTTTTGGCACTAGTACTTTATGCTCTTAAAGTAATTAACAATAGAATTGAAATTAGTAAATATGTTTGGTTCGGTTTGCTGATTGTTTGGATGGTTGGTGTTGGCACATCTGGTTATTACACCGCAAAAATTTTAGCAGAGTTTAAGGAAGAAGCACAATTAGTGCAAAAAACTGAGTTGAAAAAAATGCCTCTCTACGTTATTGATGTCGATAAAAGCATGGTTTTTAACAGACAGGATAGTATCAACTACCACCTAGAAGAAATGAATATTGGCAATAAGGTAATTGTAGATAATTATAATGATGGTCCTTTCGGTAATCCTAGAAATGTAAGTTTTGAGATAGAGAAAAGTCTAGATGATAAAGCCTCAATTACTACCACTTTTGGTTCGCAAGGTAAAGATTTTCAAACAGCTTTAAAAAATGTACAAAATATTGACTACAAGTTTGTACAAAGAGACTCCGCTTTGGTGTTTAGTCCGAGCATTAAATTTAAGCAGCATGGTGCTTGGCGAGGTCAAAGTGTGCATGTTGCTTTAAAAATACCCGTTGGCGCTCGTGTACTGATTAATGAAAACGCGAACAGATATTGGAGCTTTTATCAATATTACGATTGCCGAATAGATAGAAGGTCTGAAGATAACCCTTACCGCGAATCTATCATGACCGAGGAAGGTTTGAAATGTATGTACGATTTAGAAAATCCAGAAGAAGATAAAAGTAGTCAGTAATTAGTGGTCAGGTATCAGTCATTGTTTGATAGGCTGATACCTGATTAAGATCCAAATACATTTAATATAAATTTTAAACCTCAGCAATGAGGATGGTTATTGTATTGTCTAAAAATTAGGTGTCAGTAGAAAGGTTTCAGTAGTCAGTTACGGGTTAATTACCTAAACTGATCCCTGACGACTGATCCCTATCAACTTTAAAAAACATGAAAAAAATATTACTACTAATGACATGCCTTTTGGCGTGGGGGACTTCCTTTGCCCAGAAAAAAGGAAATATCAGCGGAAAAATACTTGCTGAAAATAATGAAGCTTTGCCTTATAGCTTGGTTAAATTGATCAATTTAACAGATACTTCAAATATCAAAGAAGTTTCTGCGAATCTGGATGGTGTCTATCGGTTTCAGAATGTGGCGGAAGGCCAATATCAAATCAGAGTGAAAATGGTTGGCTATCAAAACTATGCTTCGGCTAAAATCACATTTAATGGAAGCGATTTACAAGTTCCATCTGTAAAAATGCAGACTATTAGTAAACAATTAAGTGAAGTAAGCGTGGTTGGTCAAAAACCGTTTGTAGAGCGCAAGGCAGATAAAACAGTGTTGAATGTTGAAAGTAACGTAACTGCGGCGGGCAATAGTGTTTTGGAACTGTTGGAGAAAGCACCAGGCGTAACCATCGACAGGCAAACTGAGCAAATCAAACTGAATAATAAAGCGGGCATCACCATTATGGTGGATGGAAAAACGAACTTCCTCTCTGGCGCAGATATTACCACTTTGTTGAGTAACATGACCAGTGACCAAGTAGCAACCATCGAGTTGATTACCAATCCATCTTCAAAATATGATGCCGCCGGAAATGCAGGTATCATCAATATCAAATTAAAGAGAAACAAAAACTTTGGGACTAATGGTAGCATTGCCGCCAATACGGGTAGAGGAACCGTTAAAAATGGACCAACCGATTTGTACCGTCATAGCGCCAACCTCAATTTAAACCACAGGATTGAGGACTGGAATATTTTCGGAAACGCAACTTATAATACACGCACCAATTTTAATCAAACTTTGTTGAACAGAAATGCCATTACTACAGGTATGCAAACTACGTTCGCTCAAGATTTTAATCGTAGACAAAAGGGCTCTGGTTACTCGGGTAAAATTGGTGCAGATTACTATGCCTCTAAGAAAACGGTAATTGGTGTAATGGTTGATGTGGTGACCAACGACAATAATTTAGTAGGTTTTAGTACAGCCAACATTAATGAGTATCAGCAAAATACACAGACGTTAAGTTATATCCGCCAAAACAGCGGTAACCAAGCCAAGTTTAATAGCATTACTTCAAACTTTAATATTAAACATGATTTAGCAAAAGCCGATGCCAATATCACTTTCGATGTAGATTATGCTGGTTACGGTATGGATAGGAATGACAGTTTTGATGCACTTTATTTAGATGCATCGCAAGTGCAAACTAATAGCTCTAATTTGCGAAATATTGTGGATGCAAAAATTGATGTATTAGCTGCGAAGACAGATTTTACTTGGCCATTCTCTAAAACTTTAAAATTCGAATCTGGCTTAAAAAGTAGCATCGTAACTACGAATAACGATTTCATTTCCGAGCAATTGACTAACGGCCAGTGGTCTGATGTGTTGGGTAGGTCTAACTTATTTGTCTACAAAGAGAATATCAACGCCGCTTATGCAAATTTATCCCAAAATTGGAAAAAATGGCAAGTGCAATTGGGCTTGCGGGCAGAACACACGCATAGCAAAGGAGAATCTGTTACGGCAAATAAAGTGGTAGATAGAGATTATATCTCGTTATTTCCGTCCGTATTTATCAAGCAAGAGCTGAATAAAAACCATAGCTTAAATTATTCTTACAGCAGAAGGGTAGACAGACCGAATTATCAACAACTAAATCCGTTTGTGCAATATCTGGATCCATATACCATTGATAGCGGGAACCCGTACTTAAACGCACAATTTACCGATAATTTTGAAGTAGGCTATAGTTTCAAAGAAATCTCGTTGTCGCTTAATTACGCTAATGTAAAGGGAATGATTACGCAGGTGAGCAGACAGAATGATGCTACTCGTCAAATAGAAGTACAACGCCAAAATTTTGGTCAGGCAGATTTGTACAACGCCAATTTATATGTGCCAATTAAAGTAACCAAGGCATGGAGTATGCAGAATAATTTCTCCACCGCTTATCAGGATTATAGAGATGCTACGTTGGTTGGGGCAGCTTATCAACGGTCTAAAGTGTCTTTCAATTTCAATACTTCGCAGTCTATTGCTTTCACCAAAACCTTTAGAGCGGAAGTTAGCTTTTGGTACGACTCGCCAGGAATACGCGGGGTAGAAGAAACTACTATTGCTCAATATGCACTTAACTTAGGCTTACAAAAAACACTAATGCAAAACAAGTTGAAGCTACGTTTAAGTGTAGACGATATTTTAGCGACTAACTATTGGGAAGGACAAATGAAATATCAGAATGTAGATATGTACATCACAAACTATTACAACAGTCGCAGGGCATCGTTTAGTGTGAACTACAGTTTTGGTAACCAACAGGTGAAATCCGTAAGGAATAGAAAAACTGCGCTAGACGATATTAGAGGTAGAACTGGTGGGTAGAATCAAGAGTCGCTTGTAGTCAAGGATGATTAGAAATGAGTTTTAAAATGAAACTCCCTTTTTGCACAAGATAGTTTGTTGCTGAACACAGAGATTGGCAGGTAAAGAAGTTAAATTAGTTAATGGAGCAATCTTTTACTTGAGGTACAACACTAGAAAAATGCAGATAGAAATGTTACTAGATAAAAATAATTTAAACGGTCGTCAGTTTTTCGATGAAATGACAAATGAGTGCCTTGAATAGCGACTTTTTTAATCTGTTAAACATAAGTTTTAATCGATAATTTAATAAAACTGGAACTAGCAATATCCTTACAATTGGGTATTGCGCTCTAAGTTAATTACTTGGAATTTTATCGAAATTAATTTATAATGATAATGGAAAGGAAATTTGTAAAGTTTAGTCTGCTGCTTTTGATCGTAGCATTTGTTGTGAGTTGTAAGAAAAATAAGGATGAGATTAGTGGCGAAAAAGACAAAGAGCATGTGTCGATAAAACTAGAAGCTAATGCAGAAGGATTTAAACCTTTAGCATTGGTACAGGTGAAACTAACCGATATTTTGGTAGATAAGTTTGATACTAATGGCACTTTGTTGGATAAATCAGTAAAGATAGCGGTTATAAATAATACTGCCAATTTCTTAGTTCCAGAAGTACAAGCAGGAAGCTACGATTTAAATTTCACTGTGAAAGATCAAAAATATGTACTGAATCTAAAAGTGATAGCATCGGGAAGTGTTTCTGAAGCAACTGTTTATGCAGATCAGATAGCTAGTGGAGTAGAGAAATCTATAACCGAGCTAAAAGCCCAATCAAATAACGACCAATTGCCTGCTACTGTAAAAGCTAGTGCATTGGCAGATGCTGAAAAATATAAAGCCCTTTTTGAAGAATATGGCAACGAATATAACCAGCTCAATGCTGCTGAAAAAATGGTGTTTGCTAAAGTTATTGCAGCAAATATGGATTGGATTCAGGAAATTAAGTCTTCATTAGCGAGTATTAATAAAAGTGCTCAAGGGTTGAAATCTAGTCGATCTGTTAGTAATACTGGTGTACAAGATTACGAGCAACAGCAAAGTGACCTTATTGAACAGTGGCTTCGATCTACTTACTCCCTAACCAGAAACATCGCTAAGTTAACTGCTGTCATTCTTGTTATGCCAGTTACTGGTGCCATTCCGCTGATCGGCACAATTGGTACAGGTGTAGCATTAGCCTACATGGCTACAGCTGTATTATCGTCTTTAAGTCAAAACCTAGCTATATTGGGTCAACTTATGGAGGTAACCTTCGCTCCCTACCAAAATTTAACATTTGGAGATTTTTCTACTGAGGTATACAATAATGCACAAGCTAAAGTGTACACAGCCAGCGCCAGCTTTAGAAAATTAATGACTAACGACGAAACTAACGCTGAACTTGGAGCCACACTAAAAGGTTTATTAAGTACTTACAATGCTTTCAAGACTGAAATAGGTGATTTGTTAAATAAATTACCGGCTAAATTTAAACCTAACATTTCAATTGCAGGTTTGAAATCTAGCATTCAGTCGGCGGTTAGAGGTATCCACAACAAGTATATTAGCGTAACTAATATTAGCAATTCAAGGGTTCAATTAGCTGTTGATAAACAAGCTGATGGTACGGTTAAGTTAACGGCAAGTACTACGGCTACTACAGATCAAACGTTCACTTATGACATCAGCTATGCAAATACCTCCGTTAGTAGCAATAGCATGAAAAAGACAATTACCGCAACAGTTAAGGCGGAAGTAGATTCTACACAAATTTATGTAAATGCTGTGGTTGGGAATTGGCGGGTTACCAATGTGGATACTGCAACACCCTATACTTACGACTTGGTAATTAACGCTGGAGGAACAGGTTACTACACTGCTGGTACTAGTAAATACGCGATTACTTGGAGTATTATCAAAAGAGAGAAGAAGTACTATTTGTTTGAATCTGGTTTTTGGCATCCTGGTTTCAATCAGTTTAGGGTTTATGGTAAAGGATTTTCAGATGAAGGCTTAACTTACCCAGTGACAGGATTTAAACATTACTCTGGAGGAAATTCTATTGTTTCTCTAGTATACCAAAAAAATTAGGTGTAATTTTTCTGGTATACTTTATGCCTATCGGTTCTGACAACTGAGTAATTTAAGAGACATAAATAAAAATAAAAGACTACTAATTTGGTAGTCTTTTATTTTTTATATACATTTGTTCCAGTTCAGCAATTAACAAAAGTGTTTAACCATTAATTATTTTGATATGTCAATCTATTTAGAATTTCCTCTGATAGCAGAATATCCTATATATGGTAGTCCGTTTAAAAATGATGAACAGCAATTTTTCTCAGAGGAAGAGAGCCTTAGAGAAGTGAAAGAGGAAAATGAAATATTGCAAGATTTTCTGTTGCTAAAAACAGTTTAAAAACATTTGGCCAGTTGACCGATTGGGAGGTGGAAGTTTTATATATAAATGTTATAAAGGTCATATAGAATAGCGATGCTATGTTATCTTTAGAAACAACGCTATTTCATAAACTTCTGATGATGGTTCGAATCCATTGCTAGGCCGCTACGCTTATTAACTAACTAAACCTAAAGCCGAGGTGCATGCATGCATCTCGGTTTATTAAGCATTATTAACACATAGTCATGTGGCCGAGTGGTTAGGTACAGGTCTGCAAAACCTTTTACGGCGGTTCGAATCCGCCCTTGACGTCTAAAACAAAAAAGGAAAAGCCGTTTTAACTTTTCCTTTTTTGTTTGTTCAATTCCGAACCAGAATTATTTTACTGTATACTTCAATACGGTACGACCAACATTTCCGTCCTTGTCAATGCCTTCCACTACTGCTTTGTAATTTCCTTTGCCGTCGGCGTTGTTAAATTCAAAACTAATGTTGCCTTTCTCGTCAGTAATTAACTTCGGATTCCAGTAAATGGTAGTTCTCAAATCGTTACTAGTTACAGGTGCGTTTGGCGCATATTTAGGAGAGTAGAATTCTCTTTCTTTACTGTAGCCCATTGGCGAATACTTCACCTCATACTTTTTAGGAATCATATCCAAGAATTCTTGCTTAGATATTTTTTCTCCTTTAGGAATTTTTTTGGTATTGATTACAATTACACCTTTTGTTCCATGCATTCTATCTACGGTACCAAGTGGGTCGTTTAAGAAAATTTCTATAGACTCAACATCGTTAGCGGCAACAGTATTAATTGCATTTGCATCAACAAACATTCCGTTCAAGAAAATAGCGGCAGGAGTGCGTGCACCTTGATTGTAATCTCTTGTAATGTAGAATTTTTGTTCGTTAAATTCGTAAGTAAAGCTTGGTGCTTGCACTTTTAAACATTCCAAAAGCATGTTACAGCCTTCTAAATTTTTGCCATCTATAAACCTATCTGGAATTTGGCTTAACCCCGATAAAGCAGCATGGTCTGAATGACTAGGTTTTTTAATGGCGGCTCCTTTAATTTCCACAGTTTTTAAGGTGCGCATAAAGCGATATTGCTTTTGACTGTTAGTTAAATACGATGATAAGGCAGTATCAATATTTTCGATTTCATCTGCAGCATGAATATTTGTTCCTTTTCCAGCGCTCGGAGTACCGTCTAACATAATCATCAAGTTGTTATAGTTAGGATTAGAGCGAGCAGAAATAACTACCTGCGACGAATCTGGAAAAACTAAATCCTTGAAGTTAAAAACACCTACATTGCTGGTCTGGATTTCCCTAGATATTGGCTTTCCAGTTACCATCATTCTCATCATTCCCTTTCTTATTGGCATACCCGTTAAATCTCTCAACGTGCCCGAAATGCTAATTCCCTGCTCTGGCAATAAAAAAACTTTAGGATAACGTCCTGCTAAAATTTCCTTGTAAGCAAATCTTCTGTAACCTTGTGTCAATAGTAAGCGGTCTAAATCTCCAAGTTTTTTCTCATCAGTTTTGGTGAAATAATAGTTAGGTTTTTCTACGTAACCTTTCAAATCTGAAGTAAGCAGCAAAGAACTCAAAATAGTAGTTTCGTTGTTTTCATCTACTGGAACTTTGGTCTCGTCAGTAACCGTTACAGAGAAATCACCTGCTATTGGCTGACCTTTACTTTTGGCATCCAAGGTAAGTTTAACCTTTTGACGAGGTTTGTAAGTTGGTAAATCTGCCTTTAAAGCTAGGTTCATTGCATCAGCATGTAAAACAAAAACCAAACGTTCGCTAATAGGTTCGCTTTTTTCATCAAATAAAGTGATTTGTGTTATGCCTGAAGGAAAATTTTGTTTCGGTATTTTAGCTGTAATTACTTGATTTTTTAAGTTTAGTTTAGCCGCGTAACCGATGGTATTGCTATTCTGTCCAACTAAAAAGAAAGATTTTTCTTTGTTGGCTTCAAAGAAGGCGTTACTTGCGATAATGCGCAAGTTAATTACATCAGCAACAGCTGGATTGCTTGCCTGTAAGGTAATGCCCTCTACAGCTTTAGGTAAATCGAAGGTTGTAGAAACCCCACCTGTGGTATATTTTAATTTGTAATTTTTACCTGCTTCTGGAGAAAGGAAAAAGCTGCCGATACCTGCAAATGAAGAAGTAAAGGTTCCAACTTCGGTGTTTTGTTCGTCTACAATGCTTCCTTTTACATCGCTACCCAAACCATTAGCTTTAACTGCTTTAAAACCAACCTGATTAGGTATGCCTACAATCAGTTGCCCTCCTTCTGGAAATACCTGAAAATCTATGGCGTTGTCATTTTGTCTAATATTGAAACTGGCACTTGCCAATTCTTTATCAGCAATACTTACATCGGCTACTAAAGTTCCTTTTTTAATTGGATCGCCAGCTTTACTTGTAACCGTTATGGTAAGATAACCGTTGGCGTCAGTTGTGCCGCGGCCTCTGGCAAAAACATCATAATTATGGAAAACCCGCCAATTGACTGTTTTATTGGCCAATGGTTTTTTACTGGTGTCTTTAAATTGGATACGAGCCGTAGTTTTTATGGCTTTGTCTGCTACGCTATTTGTAAGATTAGCATTCGTAATCAACTGTTTATCTATGGCTTCGCCAATTAAAATGTTTTTAGAGAAAAAATAATCTGGGTCGAAATTCAACATCCATAATGTGTAAGCTCTGATGTAATAATTGCCTTGCTTAAAGGTGTTCATTGATAGCGGCATATTGCCATAAGCCACGCTGTTTTTTACGGGTAGCTTTACAGTTTGCACTAATGAATCTACTGCGTTGTACATTTCTACATAAACTATTTTGCTTAATGGCGATGGAATGTTGTTTTGTGTAGTAACGTAGGCCTTAAACCAGACTGTATCTGCAACGGCGTAGTAAGGTTTGTCGAAGTGTAGATATACTTTTTCTAAGGGTTGCTCGTCTGAAAGGCGCTTAGTTTTAGTAAGAATATTATTTAAGGTAACGCTGTCTTGTTGGGCATAGGCCGATGTTAGGGCAAAGCAAAAAAGCAGCAAAAAGATTTTCGTAAATTTCATTTTAATACAAATTCAACATCGTTGTTAGGAATGGAGCAATCCTGTAGGTTGGATGAAATATGATTAAGATTGCTTCGTGCCTCGCAATGACGAGTAAAATGTTAAATATATGGTTTATTGCTTAAGGACGGGCGATTGTATCTAAACTTTAACAAAATTTTACATTAGCAAAGGTTGATTTTATTTGCTGCGATGGGCCTCAATCTCATTCTCTGCCGCTGTTCTAGCTTCATTATAATCTGCATTCGTTTAATTGATGTCTGCTATGGTTTTCATTGCCGTCTGCTTTAGCTGACGGAAAATTAAGGGCAAAGGATTTTGTAAACTACACCTGATGGAAATGGAAACCCCGTACAAGAGCGCAGCGAAGGGGAGGAGTTGTAATGAACAGCAGGGCTACCGGTTGACAGTAGTAGTGGATTTGCTGTTCTAAAAAAAAAATCCGCAGATTTCAAGAATTTAACATTTGAAATCTGCGGGATAAATATTAAAGTTCAATAATGAAATTTTCTTTCGATGAACGAACTTTTTTCAAGCCTGCTAACCAATCATTAGCTTCGTCGCGGTAACCTAAAGGTAAAACGGTAACGCTTTTTAAGCCTTGTTCGCTTAATTTTAAGATTTCATCGTATTTGGCATTGTCGAAACCTTCCATTGGCGTAGCATCAACTTTTAACAAAGCTGCTTCGGCAATAGCGGTACCAAAAGAAATGTAAGCCTGACGAGCTGCATGCTCAAAATTAACTTCAGCTTCTCTTGGTAAATAAATGCTTTTTAAGCGAGCTACGTAATCTGCTGTAGCTTCTGCCGGCACACCACGCTCTGCATTGGTACGGTTAAAAACTTCGTCAATACGTTCTTCGGTATAGTTATCCCAAGCGGCAAAAACCAATACGTGAGACGCATCTACAATTTGAGATTGTGCAAAAGAGTGAGGTAGCAACTCTTGTTTCAAAGCAGGGTCGGTAATTACAATTACTTTGAAAGGTTGCAAGCCCGACGATGAAGGTGCCAAGCGAGCAGCTTCTAAAATTTGATCTACTTTTTCTTGAGGAACAGCTTGGCCGTTCATTTTTTTAGTGGCGTAACGCCAGTTTAATGCTTCAATTAAGCTCATGATTTTTTTAACGATTGATATTTTTAATGAATCCTTGTATGGCATCCAGAAGTATTTGCTGTTGCATTTCGTCGGGAGCCGCGGTTAGGTTAACCATGTTGATGGAAGTTAGTCCGTGGAGGATAGACCAAAGCGTGTGAAACTTGAGAAATTTACGTTGTTCATCTGCATCTTCCATCAAACTACTAATGGTATTGATGAGTATACTACTGAAGTTACATATTTCTTTAATTTCTCTCGCTTTCTGACAGCTTGGAATGCCCAGACCGAACATCATTTTGTAATAGGCAGAATTGCGGAATGCGAAGTCGTAATAGCTTAACGCCATCTGAATAAGCTGTTGCTCTGGTTCCTGAAATTTCTCTTTTGTGCTTTGCATGTCCAATGCAAGCATATTGAAGCCATTTTTCACGAACTCTTCCTGTATAGCATCCTTGCTTTCGAAGTGATTGTACACCACAGGCAAACTATAGCCTATAGCTTCAGCAATTTTTCTCATAGAAACAGCTTGCCAACCTTCTTGCAGCACAATTTCTTCTGCTACCTGTAGAATTGAATTCTTGGTCAGTTCTTTCTGCTTTTGCCTATCGTTTTTAACTAACATTTTATATTAGGTTAACACTGTTAACAAAAGTATAAGTTAACAGTGTTAGCTAAAAATATATTTTACGTTTTGACTAAAAAATGATAGAGTGTTTAGCGAGAGCTAATATTTTTTATTCGTGCATCTGTGGTTAATAAAAATAAACAGACAAACAATTTGATCTTAAATAGGGTTATTTCTTATGCAAGCATAGCTTGGGTGATTGTGATTTTAAGCTGCATGCGAATTGTTTTTATGGATACCAAATTTAAGCAAGATGAAAAAATTGATATTATCAGCAGTACTGGTGGTGGTTGCTACCGCTGGTGCTATGGCGCAAGAAGTTAGAGGTTTTTACCTGAAACCAACAGGTAGTTATTTTATTAAAGTTACTCCGGTGGAGTTTCCAAATGTAGGTGAATTGCAACCTCGAGACCGAGTTTTTAACATCAATCCACTAACTGGGGCACAAACCCTACTTTCTGAAGAGACCATCACAGGCTCTTTTGGGCAAGGCTGGAGAGCAGGCTTAACTGGAGGATTTAGGTTTAGTCCAGTGGTAGCTTTTGAGATGGGAATCAACTATTTCCAAAGTGAAAGACAGACGATGGCTCGTCAAACCGGTTATAATCAGAATAATGGTAACACATTGCTCTCAGTTCATTCTAGCGGACAAGCTAAGGCATTAGATTTAACCCCAACATTGGTCTTCCACGTGCCTACATCCAGCAACTTTAGGCCGTATTTGAAAATTGGAGCAGTATTGCCAGTTTATGGTTATTTGGATATCAAGACAACACTGAATGACCAAACTGGAACTATTGCTAGCGAAATTAACCCTGCTTTGAGAGCTGTTCAGTTAACTAGAGAAGAACGTATTGAACCTAGACCAACTATCGGTTTTTTAGGTGCAGCTGGATTTAGTGTGCCTATTAGTGCTAAAGTTAGCTTTTTTAGTGAAATCGAATACCGTAACGTATCTGTAAGTAGCAAGGAAAAAGAAGTGAAGAAATTTGAAGGTACTGGTACAACGTTGCTAGGAACCCAAGTGCCAATAACCATTAACGATTTGCCAACTGCTCAACGTTACACAGATTACCATAAAAAAATTGATCAAAATTCTAACGTACCTGGTAATGCAAATTATGATCCTAACAAAAGAGGAGATGATTTGAGATCGTATATTAATATTGGTGGTTTAGGTATGAATGTGGGCTTGAAGCTGGCTTTTTAAGAAAGCTTCGAAACATTAAGAAATTAAGATTCATTAAGCCTTAATGAATCTTAATTTCTTAATGTTTTATTTAGATGTTTTTAAGAAGGAATCTGTTCCACTAAAATTTCTTTACCTGCTTTATCATAATAAATGCAGGTCATTTGGCTTAAATCAACAACCCATTTCTCGATTCCGTTTTCAGCACAATCCTTACAGAAAGTGAAATAGTCTGTTTGCCCTTGTTGATGAGCCTTTAATTGCTTTAAAAATTGTTCCTTGTTGGTTTTTTCAGCGATTGCTAAGTTCTCATATTGAGCTTCAGAAGAGGTGCGGAAATTATTAGCCCCTAAATATACTGTATGGCTATCCTTTACCCAAGTCTCGAAGCCTAAAACTCCCATCTCTTTAATTTCCTGAATGTACTTTGGAAAATCTGATCCCGACTTCACTTTGTCATGAGCTTGCTCAATTTGTGCTACTGTAAACATTTCTTCTTTTGGTTGATGTATGGGCGAAACATTTTTCGCCCATACAAGATGCGAAATATTTTTAGCTCTTATTTAATCTTCGCTTTAAATAATTTTTCCAGCTTATCCATTTTTGGTAAAATTACAGCCCTGCAGTAAGGAGCTTGTCCATTTTTAATATAGTAATCTTGATGATAGTTTTCTGCTACATAAAAAGTCTGCGCTTTGTCTATGGCGGTAACTACAGGCTTGCCAAAGGCATTTTCTTTGTTAAGTAGCGTTTTGTATTTCTCGGCGGTAGCTTTTTGCTGCTCGTTATGATAGAAAATAACTGAGCGATATTGCGTACCAACGTCTGCACCTTGTCTGTTCAGTGTAGTTGGGTCGTGTAGCTTCCAGAAAATTTCAAGCAATTCTTCGTAGCTGATTTTTGCAGGGTCATACTGCATTTCAATTACTTCTGCATGGTTGGTGGTGCCTGTGCAAATATCTTCGTAAGTTGGGTTGGCCAAATGGCCACCTTCATAGCCAGAGCGGACATTACTTACTCCATTTAAACGTTGGAATACAGCTTCGGTACACCAAAAACAGCCCATTCCGAAGGTTGCTTTTTCTAGTTTTGGCTTTTGGGCATCTGCACCAAGTATAGAGAAGAGAATTAAAGACGTCATAATTATCCTTTTCATTTTTTGTGTTTATGTAATTATACGTAAAAGCTGTCGCAATAGTTTTGCCCGCCATTAAAAATGACAAGCGGCTTAATATTGAGAAAGATTAGCTAACGATGGAATTAACCGTTAATATTTGAGATGTTGTTGCTGTTTAGCCCCGATAGCAGCGGAAATACTTTTTGTAGCACTTCCTTTAATTTGTCGAAGCATTTTGCAATAACCCTTTCGTTAAATTTAACATTGTAGTACCACAAAAAGATTGCAGCGAATAGCGGGACTACCGAAATATAGATGCGACTAAAACTGCGCTTCAGAATAAAAAGTACTTATGGTTGTGGGTAATAGTTCAGTTTTATCTGTATGTGTTAATAACTTAAGTTATTGTTTTATATGTTTTTATGTTGATATTTTTTGTTTAAATAAGGTTTGTTAACATAACTTTTCTAAATTTAACTTGAACATTAAAATAAACGATATGTCAACACCTTATATTCCGTGTTTAGACTTAAACACTTATGTAAACGGAACTGAAGAGCAGCGCAAGAAATTTTCTGATGAACTTGGTAAAGCTTTTAATGACTCGGGTTTCGTAACGATTACTAATCACGGCGTTAGTCAGGAGCTTATAGATAAACTTTATGCTAACATTAAAGCATTATTTGCTTTGCCGGTTGAAACCAAGCGTAAATATGAAAAAGTAGAATTAGCAGGGCAACGTGGCTACACTAGTGCTGGTAAGGAAACTGCAAAAGGTGCAAAAACTGCTGATTTGAAAGAATTTTGGCAGATTGGTCAGACGGTTACCGATGGCGACCCAATTAAGAATGAATATCCGGAAAATGAAATCGTTGAAGAGATTTCAGATTTTAACCCTGTAACCAGAGAGATTTATCAGAAATTAGAAGAAAATGGTAAACATTTATTAAGAGCTATTGCGACTTATTTAGGCTTGCCGATTGATTATTTTGATAAACACGTACATAATGGAAACTCAATTTTAAGAGGTATCCACTATTTTCCAATTGAAAACCCCGAGACTATTGCTCCCGATGCAGTACGTGCTGGTGCGCATGAGGATATTAACTTAATTACCCTGTTAATTGGTGCGAGTGCTGATGGTCTGGAAGTGTTAACTCGTAGCAACGAATGGTTGCCAATTAAAGCGCATCATACTGATATTGTGGTGAACGTAGGAGATATGTTGCAACGTTTAACGAACAATAAATTACGTTCTACTACACACAGAGTAGTAAATCCACCTCGTGAGTTGATGAAAACTTCGCGTTTTTCGGTGCCTTTCTTCTTGCACCCTCGTAGCAATATGGATTTGACAAGTTTAGAATCTTGCATTGATGCGGAACATCCAAAAGCATACAGCGACATGACTGCGGGTGAATACTTAGATGAACGTTTAAGAGAAATTGGATTGAAGATGTAAATCTGCAATTTAGCAGGATAAATGAGAAAGGCAGCTATCAGTTTAGCTGCCTTTTTTATTACTGTTTGATCAAGGTATCTACCTTAACGGTATCAACTATCTTTGGTGGCAATTTTAGCATTTCCACTGGTTTAGCTAAAGTTTTCTTTACGTCTTTAGCAGTTTCTTTAATTGGCGCTTTAGCAGGCATCGACTTATTAATGGCAGTTTTTCCTTTAGGATTACTTGTAGCTGGTGACTTTGCTGGTGTTTTTGCTTTAGGCTTTGCCTTGGTTGCTATCCCCTTAATAATATCTGCCTTGCTGGTTGGTCTTAATTCTGGCTTCCAAATGAAGCCTGTTAATAAGGCTTCTTTAGCAAGTTTGTCTATTGGATCTACCGCACCTTCAACTTCACGAATGGTAACAATGTGAGTCAGTTCTTTCTCCAAAAACTTGAACCTTAACCGACTGCTCACCGTTTGGTTTACATTATCGTATTCGCCTTTGTTGTTTTTGCTATAATAAATACTTTCTGCATTGCCGTCTACATACATATTTCGAAGTTCGCCTTCTACAAAAAAGCCAGTGATAATTTTTCCTTTTACCTGGTTAAACTTGGTAGAATCGCCCTCTACGTTAACGATAAATCCATTTTGCAAAACTTGGAAATTATGAATCTTGCTTTCCTTGAAGAATACATTTATTGTGTCTCCAGTTTGTTGGGTTCCGTTAGACCACAGGATAGGATTTTTATACCAACGTAATGTAGAATCGGCCGAAGTGTAAAATAATGAATCTGCTTTGGCCTGCATGTTAGCTTTATAAACTCTCACATTGTGGAAAGCCTTAATTATCCTTGCCCTAACCGTATCTGCCGGATTGGTAATGATTGTGTCTTTTAGTAAAGGTTTGATGACTTTGTTAGCTGTGCTCGCATTAACAATAGCATTCTTGCCATCAACAGCTTCTTTAGTTTTTCCTTTCACTGTCGCTGCTTTCTGAATTTTATTTTTAGCAGAATCCAGCTTAACTAATGGAATAGCTTCTTTCAATTTTAAGAGACTATCAGTAACAATACTATCTCGTTGTAGTTTCAGTTTGTTGATAGTTAAACTATCTACAGGAGGCGGTGGTGGGTCATCTGTTGGCACTTTTCCTCCATTTTTTTCCAATTCCCTACGCTCTTTCCTACTTAGCTTTTTACCTTGATTCGATTCCTTTTTTTTCTCTTCTTTTATCGCATCACCTTGTTGCTTTAATAGTTTTCTTGCTTCTGCTTTTTCCTTGTCTTTTTCTGCTTTTTCTTTTTCGTCCTCGGTACCAATCTCATTGTCTTTTTTTACAACTGGGCGGTTTAACAACTTCAAATCCTTTACAAAAGAACGTTGGCTTTCTAAGGTATCTGCGCCTAACCAAAGCGTATCAGGTATTTTTTTATCCTTCACCATGATGCTGTCTTTTGTGCCGAAGGCTACATAAGCTTTTTCGGTGGCTACTATCCTTTCCTCAGCTCTGTAATATTCACCTAGCTGTCCCCAAAGTGTGGTTTGGTCTTTCGTATCTCTAAATGTAATATTCTTAACCGCTTTGCCATAACCTTGCTTGCCATAATAGTATAAACTATCACCTTTTAAAGAGCGGCTACCATTGGTGTACAAGTTATTTTTACCGAAATAAGCATTCTCACTTTTGGTATTATAAGCGCCATTTTCGGTGTAAAGTTTGTCTTCTTTACTTTTGATATTGGTTGGCCCGTAGAAATAAGTCCAATTAGTACCTGTGTTATATCTTAGGTCGTCAGAAGTAATAGTTGCCTTTTCTGCCGTTACTACCAATACATTGTATTTGAAATAGGCATCTCGGTCTTTAGAAAAGTAAAACCCTTCTCTACTAGTTATGGTCGCATCTTTATTCACTAATTTTCCACCAGTGGTGTATTTGCCAATTTTAGCCACCATGTCGTAATCTAGGATGTTAGAAGTAAGTGTATTTTCTCTATCTACTAATTTTACATTTTTATCCAAATGAGCTTTTTTGCCATTTCCATCGTAATTCAGGAAATCTGAATAGATATTTAAAGTATCGCCCTGGTTGATATGAACATTACCAAAAGCCTCGAAAAAGTTCCTTTCGGTATAAAGTACAGCGCTGTCGCATTTTAAGATTGCACCTTCATGGCTAAATGTAGGTTTTTTAAGATGAGTGATATTGGCTTTAGGACTTCCATCAGCCCTTTCAGCAGTCTCCAGCTTTATCTGTGTACGGGTTTGCGCCAATAGCACAAATGGACAAATGAGGAATAAAAATAAGAGGTGTAACTTTTGCACGTACAAATTTACAATTTTAGATTCAGTTTATTTTGTCGGTTATTGGCAGACAATCTTCAATTAACCAATTTTAACAATTAGCCAAATAAGCAATTAAGTTTTCTATTTTTGAAATCATGTTACCAGTACAGCAATTCATCGATTACATTTCGCAGCACAAGCTTTTTGATAAAGCCGACCATTTATTGTTGGCTGTAAGCGGAGGTAAAGATTCTGTATTAATGGCACAGCTATTTAAACTTGCAGGCTATAATTTTAGTATCGCACATTGCAATTTTAATTTACGTGCCAATGAAGCCCAACGGGATGAGGCCTTTGTGAAGTTGTTGGCAGATGAGCTGGGAGTGCCTTTTCATGTAACACATTTTGATACGAAAGCTTTTGCCGAACAGCACAAAATGTCTACTCAAATGGCGGCAAGGCAACTCCGTTACGATTGGTTTGAAGAAATTAGGCTACAGTACGACTATCAATATATTGCGGTGGCTCATCATCAAAATGATGCGATAGAAACGGTATTGCTCAATTTAGTAAGAGGGACAGGAATTAGTGGTATGCATGGCATATTGCAAAAACGAGGTAGGTTGGTAAGGCCTTTGTTGTTTTTATCCAGACAAGAAATCGATGAGCTTATCGATGCCAGCGGGCTTTCTTTTGTAGAGGATAGTTCTAACCAAAGCAGTAAATATGCCCGTAACAAAATTAGACTCAATGTTATTCCGCACCTGCGGGAAATTAATCCCAACCTGGAAGAAACTTTTGTACAGAATATCCATCGCTTTGCGGAAACCGAAGCTTTGCTACAAAAAGTGGTAATGGAAACTAGCGAGCGCTTATTTGTTGAGGAAAGTGGAAATATCCAAATAGAAATCGCAGAAGTGATGAACCTGCAGCCTCAAAAATTGCTGTTTTTTGAACTTTTAAAACCATTTCATTTTACGGCTTCAGTGGTCGATGAGATCTTATCGTCACTAAATAAACAAAGTGGGACTTCATTTTATAGCGCTACACATCGCCTTACTATTGATAGGGCACAGCTTATCATTTCTCCATTGACAGATACCAAAGAGGAGTTACTTTATTTTCATAGAGAAGAAAGCTTGCGTATATCGGATAAAAATTTGTCTTTGCATGTTTCGGAAAATATCAACTTTCAAGCGGATAAAAATTTTGCTTATGTAGATGCCGATTTGTTGATTTTTCCGTTAGTGATAAGATATAGGCAGGATGGAGACCGATTTAAACCGCTTGGCATGAAATCTTTTAAGAAATTGAGTGATTTTTTTGTGGATGAAAAAGTGCCTCTGCCGCAGAAAGATAAAATTCCATTACTGATTAATGGCAACGGTCAACTCATATGGGTTGTAGGAATGCGGCAAGATGAAAGATATAAAGTAAGTGCAACAACGAAAAAAGTTGCTATATTCGAATTGTCAAATTTATAAATGGACGGTAGATACACCTATATTGAGAAACAGTACATCGGTCGCGATTACATTCGTATTTGTATACGTCTAGTGATGGCTGCTTTCTGTTTTGCGGTATATGTTTACGAAAGAGATAGAGACAACACCGTCGATTTATTTTTGGTAGTAGGCTTTGGTATTATTGCCGTATCTATTATTCTATTGTTTATGGTGCAGTACAAAACCACTATAGAAAACAAAAAAGTAGTTATAGATGGCTTATGGACTGCTAAAAAAGTAGTCATCGATTTAAACAACATTAAAGAAATACGTAAGGAAACTTACAGCAGATATTTCTTCAACAATCCCGTATATAATCTTCATAAAAATGGTACTGTCCGTTTTTTCTCTTCAGGAAGAGATGCTGTGGTATTAACCGATAGGGATGGACTACAATATTACATTGGTACGCAAAGGCCTAATGAAATGTACCTAGTGCTACAAAATGAAATGAAGGCGTAGTGTGCTTCATTGTGAAGAACATTCCCCATTTTTTCTTATTGTTTTAGCATAAATATCTTCGTCTAGCAATATTTACACAACATTTGGCTAGGGCATTATAGTTGTTATCTCTAAGAAAACAATTACTATGAAAAAGTACATTTATTTATCAATTGTAGCCGCTGGTTTAGGTATTTCTACAGCGAGTGCACAAGTTTACGTTGCCAAAGTTTCTAAAGATTCTGTTGGCGTTTTAACAGGTAGATTGGAAGCCTTAAAAATCAGTCAGAAAATTCAGGAGCTTAAAATTGATGAAGCAAAAGAAGAAGCCGAGGTTGAAAAGTTAAGGGTTAAATTGCTTGAGGCGAATGATAAGGCTAAAGAGTCTGCAGCTAAAAGTAGCGGTCACATATCTAAAACCGGTAGCAGTGATATTAATATCAAAGAAACTGAGAAACTCGCAAAAAAAGCCAAAAATGACATGGAAGATTCTCAAAAAGCACTAGACCGATTTAACAAACAAATAAGAGCGGTAGAGAAAGTAAGAGCGGAAATACAAACCGAGGAACGAAAAGCAGGTTATAAAAAGCCACTATTAAGTTTTAACTATCAATAAAAAAAAAGGTGCGCTAAGCACCTTTTTTTATGGAAATAAACCTAATCATTTTATTACTCGCAGATAACAATTTTTAAATAAGATATCCTTTACATTTGCCATTGTAAATCTTTAGGTTTACCTCACAACCAGCTAATGAAAATAGGAATAGTTTGTTACCCTACCTTTGGAGGTAGTGGAGTAGTAGCTACAGAGCTTGGAAAGGCTTTGGCTAATCAAGGCCATCAAGTGCATTTTATCACATACAGTCAGCCGGCAAGGCTCGATTTTTTCTCTGCTAATTTGTTTTATCATGAGGTTGCAGTAAGGGATTATCCACTTTTTGATTATGCTCCTTACGAATCTGCGCTGGCTAGCAAGCTGGTAGATGTGGTACGTTTTGAGCAGTTGGATATCCTGCATGTTCACTACGCTATTCCGCATGCGTCTGCTGCATTTATGGCAAAGCAGATCTTGGCGACTTACGGTATCAATATCCCTTTTGTAACTACTTTGCACGGTACAGATATCACCTTGGTAGGTAAAGATGCAACTTATAAGCCGGTAGTAACATTTTCTATTAACCAAAGTGATGGTGTAACTACGGTCTCGGAAGATTTGAAAGAAGATACTTATCGCCATTTTGAAATTACGAAGGACATTAAGGTGATCCCTAATTTTATAGATTTTAACCGCTTTAGCCTACAGCCGAAAGACCATTTCAAAAAGGCGATTGCACCAAATAACGAGCGTATCTTAATTCATACTTCTAATTTCAGGAAAGTGAAACGTACAGAAGATGTGATCAAGATGTTCCATAAAGTTTTACAGAAAATTCCGTCTAAGTTGTTGATGGTAGGCGATGGGCCAGAACGTTCGGCAAACGAGCAGCTGTGCAGAGAGCTTGATATTAGCGACCATGTGCGTTTTCTAGGTAAACAAGATGCAGTAGAAGAGATTCTGTCAGTTTCTGATTTGTTTATCATTCCATCAGAGAATGAAAGCTTTGGTTTGGCTGCATTAGAGGCAATGGCCTGCAAGGTGCCTGTGATTTCTTCAAATGCTGGTGGATTGCCAGAGCTTAATATTGACGATTTCTGTGGTTACATGTGCAATGTTGGAGATATAGACGATATGGCAAACAAGGCTATCACGATACTGAGTAACGAAGAAAACCTAAATTACTTTAAAGAAAATGCGTTAACCAGAGCTAAAGATTTTGACCTCAAAAAAATACTTCCACAATATATAACGTATTACGAAGAAGTGATAGCGGGGAAGAAGTAAAAGCCACTTTTCCACAATTACATATAAAGGTATACTAGCTCGTCGATATTTTTATTTGATGTTGTGCTAATGTTTTCTCAAAGTAGAAGAGATATTAGTCGTATCTTTGCGCCGCTGAAATTACGGCTACGGTTAAGTAGCATAAGCTGATTTTGGGTAAAAAAAATATTTAATGAAAAAAATAGCCGACTACAGAAAACTTTTGAGTGTAGATAAAAATGCAGAATTAAAAGACCTTAAATCCGTTTATCGCACCTTGATGAAAGATTTTCATCCGGATAAATTTCAAGAGGAAGAAGATAGGTTGAACGCCGAAGCCAAAAGTAAAGAGATTATTGAGGCTTATCATTTTTTGGTGAGCATTGCTTCAGAAACACGTGATAAAAATCTTGAAACATACACGCAAACTACCACTTTGTCTAATATTCAAGATTTTGAGTACAAGCAACAAGTACTAATTATTCATTTTTATGATGGAAGTTCATACGAATATTTCGACGTTCCTAGAGCAGTTTATATCAAACTAGTAAACGCTGATTCTCCAGGTCGCTTTGCTCGTCGTCATATCTTTAATGAATATCCTTACCGTAACGTGGCTAAGGTTGCCGAAACTGCATAAAGATATTGTGTAAAGAAAAAAGACTTACCTAAACGGTAAGTCTTTTTTGTATAGCATAGTTGCAAAGTTAGATTACTTCCCAAAAATTACGCAAACAGGTGTGCCTACATTGATGCGCTTGCTGCTGTCTGTTAGTTTTCCAGTTTTTGTATTTCTATTAAAAATAACTACATCGTTGGTATATTGGTGTGCCACTAATAAAAAGTTGCCGCTTGGGTCTATACTGAAATTACGAGGACCTTTGCCTAAAGTGCTTACTGTTTCTACCGATTTCAATTTACCACCTTTTTGTACTGCAAAAACACTGATGTTATTCGCATCGCCGCGGTTGCTTTCATACAAAAATTTGCCATCAGCTGAAATATGAATATCGGCAGCATCTATGTTCCCTTTGAAATCTTTTGCCACCGTTTCTACTTCTTGTAGCAGAGTAAGGCTGCCATCCTTATAGCTAAATGCACTGATTTTGCCATTAAACTCGTGTGCTAAGTAAGCATATTTTCCATCTGGGCTAAAAGTTAAGTGGCGGGGCCCAGAACCCGAGTTGGTTTTTACGCTAGATTTGAATTTAAGCGGTTGCTCTGCATTAGCATCATAATGGTAGATGTATACTTTGTCTTCTCCCAAATCATTAGAAATAACATATTTCTTGTCGGGAGAAAATAATACTTGGTGAACGTGTGCTTTTTCTTGACGTCTATCTGGACCTTTTCCTGTATGTTGTATGTTTTGTTTGATGCTGGAAAGGGAACCATCCGGCTTAATACCGAAAATGCTGATGCTACCACCACTGTAATTCGCAGTAATTACGTTTTTTCCATCAGTTAAAATGAAACAAGGGTTTTGTCCGTTGGTAGCCTCTTTGTTTAAGAAGCTAGCTGCGCCAGTTAGTGCATTAAATTTAAAAGCGCTGGCGGCACTATTTGTACCATCTTCGTACACACTGTAAAGAAAATCGTTGTTTTTGCTTAAAGCTAGATAGCTGGGGTTAGAAACATTTTTGATGACATTCAATTGTTTTGTCGCAGCAGTTTTACTGTCGAAATCATAGACGTAAATACCTTCGCTATTGCCTTTATTGGTGTAGGTGCCTACAATTAATTTATGGTTTTGTGCTAGAGCAAATAAAGAACTCGCACTAAGAGAAGCGATCAACAAAAGTTTTCTAAACATAATATTCGATTTTGTGGAAAGTTAGCAATAAATAAAAAATGCGCAAAAGTTAATTCTGCGCATTTTAAGTTTTATTTGATCAGATGTTTAATCTGGATAATTTCGTGTTCATCCAAGAAACGCCATTTTCCTCTAGGCAAATCTTTCTTGGTTAAATTGCCATAAACCACACGGTCTAGCTTTACAACGTCATATCCCAAATGTTCAAAAATACGGCGAACAATTCTGTTTTTACCGCTGTGTATTTGAATACCTACTTCGTTTTTAGCTGCACCAGCTACATAAGAAATATTATCTGGCTTAATTAAGCCATCTTCTAATTCTAAACCAAATTGGATTTTATTGAAATCGCCCTGCGAAAGGTTCTTATTAAGTTCTACTTGATAAATTTTAGTAATACCATGACGAGGGTGAGATAATTTGTCTGCTAAATCACCATCATTGGTCATTAATAGTAAGCCTGTTGTATTTCTGTCTAAACGACCTACCGGATAAATACGCTCACGACTAGCTTTCTCTACTAAATGCATTACCGTTTTACGCTCCTGAGGGTCTTCAGTAGTTGTGATGTAATCTTTAGGTTTGTTTAAAAGCACGTAAACTCTTTTTTCGCGTTTCAACAACTCACCGTTGTATCTTACCTCGTCTTTGTAAGGGTTTACTTTGTGGCCTAGCTCAGTAACTGGTACTCCATTTACAGAAACTACGCCTGCTTCAATCAGTTCATCGGCTTTACGACGAGAACATATACCTGAATTGGCAATGTAGCGGTTCAAACGAATTAAATCGTCGTCTTCTTTCGGAGCATTTTTTCTACTTCTTAAGGTAGGAGCCACTCTCTCGCCTTTATCTTCTTTTTTATTTTTGAAATTACCGTCTTCTCTTTTCCTAAAAGGACGATTATCTCCGTAGCGGTTGCCGCTGTCTTTTCTGTCTGAAAATTTAGAAGCTGCACCGTCTTTGGCGTAGCTATCTTTTTTTACATAGCTTCTTCTCTCGCCCGAGTTTTCCTCGCGGCTGCCATTTCCTTTAGCAGAAAAAGGTCTATCTTGTTTTTCCCAAGGCTTGCTGTCTCTTCTATCTGATGAGTTTTCGTCACGTTTACCTCTTCCGGCAAAAGGTTTGTCAGACTTTTCCCAAGGTTTGTTATCTCTCTTATCAAATGATTTTTTAAAGCCTGATGTTTCGTTTGAATCTCTTCTAGGTCTTTCAGAACGAGATTGGAAATCTCCACCTTTAGAATAGCTGCCTTTGTTATCTCTTTTATCGAAAGATTTTTTGAAACCTGATGTTTCATCTGAATCATTTCGTGATCTTGATGAGCGAGGTTTAGCATCATCGCTCTTGTTATATTTAGAATCTCTTCTGTCATTGGTGCCGAAACTTCTGCTTTTGTTTTCGTCTTTGGCACTAAATCTTGGCTTGTCACTATCTGTCTGTGCGGTTCTTCTTCCGGTTGTGCTTCTGCCTGGTTTGGACTTGTCATCCCGACTTTTCCCTTTGTTACTATTTGTCATGATACGCTTTTAATCGCATAAAATAATGCGGCTACAAAGTTAGCAAATTTACATGGATAAACAATTTGGAAATATACTGATTTTTCTAAAAAATACGCCATGTAAAATCTAGGCTCACAGTATTTTAAAGCTTGATTTTTGCGCTTATTTATGTAAGTGCTTGATAATTAAATAAATAAAATGTACCTTTGCCGCACAAGTATTAAGTGTTAACTAAAAAAGGAGGAAGATGTTAAAGAAACACCTCATTCCATTAACAGTAATTCTAGGATTATTGGTGATGGCAAATGTGTTTGCTTATAAGCTACCAACCAAAGTAGAAAATCTTAAGAAAGATAACTATACCAACATTACAAAAGAAACCGAAGAGCCGGTATTTTCAATAGCTCAATTAGAGTTTGCCGAAGAAACATTGCCAGTTGGCGATACTCGGATAACTCAAAAAATGAAGAGAACTTTGGCTTCATTTTCTTATGGAAATTTGCAAACAAATCGTTTGCATTTAAAAGCAGCGGAATGGTTTCCTATCGTAGAGCCAATTTTGGCAGCCTATGGTATACCTAATGATTTTAAGTATCTGCCTCTAGTAGAGTCTGGCTTAAGAGGTGGGGTATCACCTAAAGGTGCGGCAGGTTACTGGCAGTTTATGCCTAGTACCGCCCGTATGTATGGATTAAAGGTGAATAAAAGAGTAGACGAGCGCTACAACCTTAGAAAATCTACCATCGCGGCAGCAAAATATATTAAAGAACTTTATGGAGTCTTTGATAGCTGGACTTTAGTGGCAGCAGCTTACAATGTTGGCGATGGCCACATGCGTAAGCAAATTAACCGCCAAGGGCAGGATAATTATTTCAAAATGAAACTGAATAGAGAAACAGGGGCTTATGTCTACAAACTGATCTCGATGAAAGAAATTCTAGAAAATCCGAGCCGTAATGGTTATAAAAATCAGAAAGCGTTAATCGCATATAAACAAGTAGAAGACGTAAGTGCTACTACTGTAGAGTAAAAATTAAATTGGTATAGCTTTTTTATAAGCATTTTAGAAGGCTGTTTCTCTTTTCCAGGGGAAGCAGTCTTTTTGTTTTTAAACTTTTTAGCCAAAGATGTGCGGATAGTTGTAGTTCGCATAGATGTTTTTCGGCTTGTCGTCATTTTGACCGCAGCGGAGCGAAGTCTCGTACGTACGGGAGAGAATCTTTCAATTTGTATTATAGCGCCAAAGATTTAGCTAAGCTTTCTTTCAGTTCTCCGCTACGATCGAAATGACGGAGTTCGATAGTGTTAGAAACGTAATTACTGCCTATTCCGATTTATCGGAAAGCTTAGCATGACATTGAACTCAGCAACAAAACTGCTTTGCTTTCGATTTTTAACTTTTAACTTTCTACTTTTGAAACTATGTCTTTACAGCAGTTAAAAGTTACCCGAGTTCAGCAAGAAGTTAACGAAGTAATTACGATTATTCTTGAACCTTTAGCTGGCGAAAAGCCTGTTTTTAAAGCAGGACAGTTTTTAACTTTAGCATTTCACTTGGGAAATAAAGAGTTGAGAAGGTCTTACTCGGCCTATAGTTCTCCTTTGGTAGACGAGCCCTTAGCTATTGCAGTAAAGTTGGTAGAAAATGGAGAGATCTCAAGGTTTTTACATCATTCGCTTAGGCAAGGCGATGTTGTTGAAGTAACTGAACCAAACGGAATGTTCTATTATGACCCCGAAACGGACAAAGAAAGAACTGTTTTCCTTTTTGGTGCTGGAGTAGGAATTACACCCTTATATTCGATTCTGAAAACTGCACTGGTAGGAGAGCAAAAGTCAAAAATGGTATTGATTTACAGTAGTCGTTCTGCCGATGAAACTTTATTTCTAGAAGAATTAAAAGAATGGCAAAACATTTATCCCGATAGGTTTAAGTTAATTAACCTTTTCAGTAATTCTAAAAACTTACTACGGGCTAGGTTAAATGGTTTTCTGGTTCACGAATTGATTAGAGAACAACTGTCTTTTAACAAAGAAGATGCACTTTTTTATACTTGTGGCCCAGTTGATTACATGGATGTTTGCCGTATTTCTATTTTGGGAGCTGGATATAAGCCTCATCAAGTAAAAAGAGAGACTTTTGTATTGCCAGAAGACGAGATAGATGAAGATGATGCTACGGAAAAAGTAGTGGATAAAAGCACCTACTCTATCAATTTAATATTTCAGGGAGAAACGCATCACTTACAAGTGCCTTGGCCTAAAAGAATTTTGGATGTAGCGCTAGAACACAAGATCAAAATACCTTACAGCTGTAGTGGTGGCGTATGTAGTACTTGTGCAGCCACTTGTATTTCTGGCGGTGTACGCATGGATTACAATGAGGTACTAACCGACGACGAAATTGCAAAAGGTAGAGTGTTGGTTTGCACTGGGCATCCTACAGAGAACGAAACGACGATAACTTGGGGGTGAGTTGCAGGTTATGAGTTAAGTGTTACGGGTTTTAGGAAGATACATTCATAAATGCTTTTCTCTCCCTTTTAGGGAGAGATGCCGAAGGTAGAGAGGGTCTTATTAATTAAACCTCTCCCTAGCCCTCTCCTTGAAAAGGAGAGGGAAAAAGTTTCTGCTACTTCACATTCTTGCTCTGCGGCGGCAACGGCACAAAATCAGATTCTCCTGGCACTTGCCCAAACTCTTGGTTCAGCCATCTTTGTTTGGCTTCTTCAATTAGTTCCCTGCTGCTGGCCACAAAATTCCAATAGATAAAACGTTCTTCAGGAAAAGCTTCGCCACCAAAAATATAAACCGTACTATTTGGTGCTAAAGTAAATTCACAAAGCTTGCTGTCTTTGGCTACTAAAAAGTTCTTCGGACCAAAAGTATTACCTTCACTACTCACACTGCCATCCAAAATATATAAACCGCTTTCGCCAAAAAGTGAATCACCAATTTTCAATGTTTTTTCTTCCGTGTTTTTAATTTCAATAAAATACAAAGGGCTGTAAACTGGAATAGGAGATTTTCTGCCAAATGCTTCTCCTGCAATTAATTTAAAGTCCACACCGTCTTCCTGCCAAGTTGGAATATCATCACCATCTGCATGGAAAAACTCCGGTTCCATTTGTTCTAAGTGTTTTGGTAGAGCTACCCAAATCTGCAAACCATGTAGAAACTTATCGCTGTTTCTTAAGCGTTCAGGAGTGCGTTCAGAATGAGCAATGCCTTTTCCGGCAGTCATCCAGTTCACTTGGCCCGGATTAATTTCTATTTCAGTACCTAAAGCATCGCGATGCATCATGCTGCCTTCGAAAAGATAGGTTAACGTAGATAAACCAATATGTGGGTGTGGCGCAATGTCAATATTTTGATGTTCATTCATCGCCGCCGGCCCCATATGATCAATGAAACAAAACGGACCTACCAGTCTTTTTTCCCTAAAAGGAAGTAAACGGCCTACCAAAAAATTACCAATATCACTTGGTCTTTCTTCTATAATGAGTTGGATATTTGACATGATATAAAGATAGGGTTTTTGTTTTTTTGATTTAGCCACAGACGCACAGATTTTGTTTTGCATTTACGCTAAATAGTACGTCATTCTCAACTTGATTGAGAATCTTAATGCGGATAGTTAATCAATCATTTTATTGCGCATTACGATTAGCTTCGCTGAGCACTTTGTGGTTCCCGCCGACGCGGGAATGAAGACCGAGTAAAGATAGAAGTATACGAGCGGAAAAACTATCTGTGTATCTGTGGCAAACGAAACGATAGATAAATGTATTTTTGTGCCAACAAAACCAACATACATGCCCCTTTTCGATTTCAAACAGAAAATCAATTATAAAAACGAAATACTTGCCGGATTAACCGTTGCGATGACGATGATTCCAGAATCGCTTTCATTCGCCATCTTGGCAGGATTTCCTCCACTAACAGGTTTGTATGCAGCGTTTATCATGGGTTTGGTCACGGCGGTTTTAGGCGGTAGACCTGGCTTGGTTTCTGGTGGAGCAGGGGCTACGGTAATTACCTTAATTGCACTAATGAAACTTCACGGTTTAGAATATGTGTTTGCTGCGGTGGTAGTAGCTGGTGTAATTCAGATAGCAGTGGGTTTATTTAAATTAGGTAAATTCATCCGGCTGGTGCCACAATCCGTAATGTATGGTTTTGTAAATGGACTGGCGATTGTGATTTTCATGTCGCAGCTAACACAGTTCAAAGTACAAGGCAGCGAAGAATGGTTAAGTGGGAGACCTTTATATACGATGTTAGGTCTGGTAGCATTAACCATTTTTACAGTATGGCTTTGGCCTAAAATCACGAAGGCAGTTCCGGCATCATTAGTGGCGATAATAGTAGTTTTTGCAGCGGTGCTCATTTTTGGCATCCAAACCAAAACCGTAAGTGATATCGCTTCTGTAGCTGGCGGATTTCCACCATTTCATATTCCAGAAGTACCCTTTACCTTCGAAACTTTAAAAATTGTCTTTCCTTTTGGGTTGATTATGGCGATGGTAGGTTTAACCGAAGGCTTGCTCACACTGAATTTAGTGGATGAAATTGTTGGGAACAAAGGCAATGGTAATAGAGAAAGTATGGCGCAAGGAACTGCAAATATCCTTAATGGTTTCTTCTTTGGTATGGGCGGTTGCCCGATGATTGCACAAACTTTAGTCAATCTTTCTGCTGGTGCAAGAGCTAGATTGTCAGCAATTATCGGCTCGTTAACTATTCTGCTGATTATTTTAGTCGGTGCCCCAGTGATTGGCAAATTACCGATGGCAGCACTAACAGGTGTAATGATGATGGTAGCCATTGGGACTTTTGAGTGGAGCAGTTTCCGTATCATTAAAAAAATGCCCAAAGCAGATATCCTGATTGGTGTAATTGTAGCTGCTATTACGGTGTTTATGCACAATTTAGCTTTAGCGGTGTTAATCGGTGTAATTATGTCGGCCTTGGTGTTTGCTTGGGAAAGTGCCAGAAGAATTAGAGCGAGAAAGTATATCGATGAAGATGGCGTGAAACACTACGAAATCTTTGGTCCGTTGTTTTTTGGCTCTACCACTGCATTCCTAGAAAAATTCGATGTACAGGAAGATCCAGAAAATGTAGTGATTGATTTCAAAGAAAGTCGTATTGCAGATATGAGTGCTATTGATGCGGTACATAAAATTACCGACCGTTACCGAAAACTTAATAAGTCAGTTACTTTAAAGCACCTAAGTGCAGATAGTAGAAAGTTGCTGAGAAATGCCGCTGGGGCAATTGAGGTAAATATAGATGATCCTGTTTACGCAGTGGCGGATAGATAATGTGAGGATTGGTTGATGTGATGATTAGCTAATGAGGTCGCAGTGGCGTAAAAAAAAACCGTCATTTCGATGAGAAAGAACGACGAAGTAATCTTTCATTTTGAGTTAAAAACGTGCTCAACAAAGCGAGGGGAAAAACTAGCTAATTAGCACATTCACTAATTAGCTAATTCAAAAATATCTATGCTTCAGGGGCTTTTTGCAAACCAGGTATCTCTACCATTTCATTTGCATCAGCAGCGTAATCTACACCAGCCACATCAAAACCAAAAAGGTTTAAGAAGTCTTTTTTGTAGCCAGCTAAATCGCCAGTTGATGGCAAAGTATCAGTATCAGCAGTTTTCCAAAGTTCGGCAACTGCAGCCTGTACATCATCTTGCATTTCCCAATCGTCAATTCTGATACGACCTTTCTCATCCACAGGAACATCGCCGCCAGTATATAATCTTTCGCTGAACAAGCGCTCAATTTGCTCAATACAACCTTCGTGTAAACCTTTTTCTTTCATGGTTTTGTACAAGAAAGAAATATATAAAGGAATAACAGGAATAGCCGAACTTGCTTGCGTTACCAAAGCCTTGTTTACAGAAACATAAGCTTTTCCGTTCAAGCCAGCTAATTTATCGGTGATGGTAAAAGCTGTAGCCTCTAAATGGTCTTTCGCTCTACCTATGGTTCCTTTACGGTAAACCGCTTCAGTAACAGCAGGGCCAATGTACGAGTAAGCAACCGTAGTAAAGCCTTCAGCCAATACGCCAGCAGCTTTCAAATCGTCAATCCACATTTCCCAATCTTCGCCGCCCATTACGGCAACTGTATTTTCAATTTCTTCTTCGTTAGCAGGCTCAATTGTTACTGTAGAAACAACACCCGTGTGGAAATCAACCGTTTTATCACTGAAAGTACCGCCAATTGGCTTTAAAGTAGAACGATGCGTAACACCAGTTTTTGGGTTAGTTCTTACAGGTGAAGCCAAGCTGTAGATGATCAAATCCACCTGACCTAAGTCAGCTTTGATTAAATCGATAGTTTGTTGCTTAACCTCGTTAGAGAAAGCGTCACCGTTAATGCTTTTTGCATATAAACCGTCTGCTTGTGCTTGTTTCTCGAAAGCGGCAGTGTTGTACCAACCTGGCGAAGCCGTTTTGCCTTCTTTAGGTTCTTTCTCGAAATAAACACCAATTGTAGAAGCACCAGAGCCATAAGCCGCGGTAATTCTCGATGCCAAGCCAAAGCCTGTAGAAGCGCCAATTACCAAAACTCTTTTCGGTCCGTTGTTAGCACCCTTAGATTTTACATATTCAATTTGGTTTTTCACGTTCTGTGCAGCACCATCTGGATGAGCCGTTAAACAGATAAAACCACGCATTCTAGGTTCAATAATCATAATATTGTTTTGTTATAAAGCCAGCCTCGGCCAGCAATCCTTTGTCAAAGCTACCTATTTTTTTGTGGTCTGCAAATTTCGTAAAGACAGAAGATCTTCTGTCTCTAAACGATACTGAATAATTGCCTTCATCTTTAATAATTATTCTTTTGAAAAGCAAAGCTTGTATTTCATTGGCGAATGTAGTCCTTTGCTTTGTTCTAATGCTTCATTGCCCTGCGCTCCATTTTGCATAGCCACTTCGCCAAGGTTTATTTTACGAAGGCTGTGGCACTTGGCTGGTTTGAATAGTAAAGTTATTCGTTCAATAGCCCAGATTGAAGCGAACACGTAGTTGGCAAACCTATGTGTTTGCCAACGAAGTAAAGCGAAAAGCGGGACGAACGATGCAGGGAGCATTGTCTCTGTGCTTCAAAATTCAAAACATTAAAGAGTTAACAAAAGTTAAGATTATCTTTCAATTTTGATAAAAGAGCCATCCATATTGAACTCAAGATTTAATCCGTTGTTCAATTCAATTTGTTGATGATTCGATTCTAGCTCCCAGTCGGTAATGAATTGGTTAGGGTAATTGGCGGTTACATAGGTTAAAATAGCAGGCGGTATTACAGAGTTTGGTAATCTGGTGTTGCCTTCAATGCTAGTAATGCCGAAGTTTTCGTCAAATTCCAGTTCGAAATTTCCTTCTAAACTAATGTCGTAACTTTCCTTGTTGTTGTCATTATTCTTCACTGCCTTAATGATGGCATTGTTTGGGAAATGTGCTGAAACAAACACGCCAATCGGTAAAGGAACTTTGTCTCCAGAAAGCATAGTGTCGTCTTTATCGCATGAGGCAAAAAATAGAATCATAGCAACGGCAAATAATTTGGTAAATAATTTCATTCTAAATGGTGTTTATGATAAAAAGTTAAATCCTTAAAAGCTAGCTATTTTTATAGTTAGCCATTTTATTAAAAAATAACGTGAAATCCTTCGTGTTATTCTCTAACTCAACCCTGTGTGCTACATTTTTGTTTTTGATTATTCCTTTAAACTATCAAAGTAGCAGTTGAAATGATTGTCTGTTGGTGAAAATAAAATCTCAAAATAAGAGGTATTGCTGTGTGTATGTTGCTAATGAGGAGTTTGTTTTGGCAATGTAAACGCTACCGGTCCGTCATTCGAATTAGGAGAATTTGACATTTAGGACTGCTGTTAATAGTTCTAATTGGTGCTTATTTTGTTGGGTATAGTATAACAAGTTAAGTGAATGTAAATACTTGTTGTTTATCAATTTCTTAACAGTTTTAAGTATTTGTATCCGTAGCTTTTGTGCTTAAAATTCGTTAATTTTGCAAGCTATTTTTTATCACATAGGCTTATATGATTTTATGCATTGTTAAAAGCTATGTTTCTATGTGTTTAAACAAATAAAGTATATTTAAAACGGAGCGAATTAACATATGGCGAAGAACCACGTAGATTTGGGCGAGCAAAAAGAGGTTGAAGTTTATGGTGCGAGAGTGCACAATCTAAAGAACATAGACGTTAGTTTTCCACGCAATAAAATGGTGGTCATTACTGGTCTAAGTGGTAGTGGCAAGTCTTCGTTGGCGTTTGATACGATTTATGCCGAAGGACAGCGTCGTTATATGGAAACGTTTAGTGCTTACTCACGTCAGTTTATGGGTGGTATGGAACGTCCCGATGTAGACAAGGTTTCGGGGTTAAGCCCGGTGATTGCCATTGAGCAAAAAACCACGAGTAAAAACCCTCGTTCGACGGTAGGTACCATTACCGAAATTTACGATTTTATGCGTTTGCTGTATGCCCGTGTGGGCGATGCGTTTTCGTACAATACGGGCGAAAAAATGGAACGCATGAGCGAAGACCAGATTTTGCAGAACATTTACAAAAAGTTCGAGAAATCGGCAGTGAACATTTTAGCTCCAGTGGTAAAAGGTCGTAAAGGGCATTACCGCGAATTGTTTGAGCAAATTCGTAAGCAAGGTTATGTAAAGGTGCGTGTTGATGGCGAAATCCAAGACATTGCTCCGAAAATGCAGGTGGACCGTTACAAAATCCACGATATTGAAATTGTAGTAGACCGTTTGATTATAGACCCGAAAGACCATAAGCGTTTGTTGGACAGCATTCAAACTGCGATGCGTTTGGGTAAGGGCATCATTAAAATCAGCGATAAAGAAAATAACGTAGCACACTTCAGTAAATTTTTGATGTGCCCAACTACAGGTATTTCTTACGACGAACCTCAACCAAATAGTTTTTCGTTTAACTCGCCTTATGGCGCTTGCGAAACTTGCGATGGTTTAGGCTATATTTTCGTGGTAGATAAAAAATCTATCATGCCTAATATGAAGCTGAGCATCTTGAACGGTGGTTTGGCTCCTCTTGGTGAGTATCGTGATATTTGGGTTTTCCAAGTGTTAAAGGCATTGGGTAAAAAGTATAATTTCTCTTTATCTACTCCTTTAGAAAAACTGGGTGACGAAGCGATTGATTTGATTTTAAAAGGTGCACCAGATTTGATTTCGGTGGAAGTAGCTTACAACAAATGGAACGTACAGAACTACCAAGTTACTTTCGATGGTATCATTAAATTATTAGAAGAGCAACAGGAGAAAAGGGGAGAAGGTGGTTCGGATGATATGGAAGCTTTCCGTAGATTGGAAACTTGTCCGGATTGTCATGGTGCCCGTTTGAAAAAAGAAAGCCTGCATTTCAAAGTAGATGGCAAGAATATTTCTGAGCTGGCTACTATGGATGTGGCTACTTTGCATCAATGGTTTGATGGTGTTGAGGATAGATTAAACGAGCGTCAGAACACGATTGCTAGAGAAATACTGAAAGAAATTAGAGCTCGTATTGGTTTCTTGCTAGATGTGGGTTTAAACTACCTTACTTTAGACCGTACGTCGCGTACACTTTCTGGTGGCGAGGCGCAACGTATTCGTTTGGCTACACAAATTGGTTCGCAACTGATGAATGTAATGTACATTTTGGATGAGCCAAGTATTGGTTTGCACCAACGTGATAACGAACGTTTAATTACCGCATTAAAAAACTTACGTGATTTAGGAAACACCGTTTTGGTCGTAGAACATGATAAGGATATGATTTTAGAAGCCGACCATGTAATTGACGTTGGTCCGGCGGCGGGTGTACACGGCGGACAGATTGTTGCGCAGGGAACGCCAGCACAAATTTTAAAATCGGGTACTTTAACTGCTTCTTATTTGAACGGCAAAAAAGGAATCGAAGTTCCGAAGAAACGTAGGGAAGGTAATGGTCATCATTTAGGAATTATCAAAGCTACTGGTCACAACCTAAAAGAGGTATCGGTAGATTTTCCTTTGGGTAAATTTATTGCCGTAACTGGTGTTTCTGGTAGTGGTAAATCGAGTTTAATTACGGAAACCTTATACCCAATTTTAAATCATCACTTCTTTAGAGCAAAGAAAAAACCTTTGGCTTATGAGAAAGTGACTGGCTTAAAGGAAATTGATAAGGTAATTGAGATTGATCAAGCGCCAATTGGTCGTACGCCACGTTCTAATCCTTCTACTTATACCGGTGTTTTTTCTGATATCAGGAATTTGTTTGTGGCTTTGCCAGAGGCGAAGATTAGAGGCTACAAGCCTGGTCGTTTTTCTTTCAACGTAAAAGGTGGAAGATGTGAAACTTGTCAGGGAGCGGGAATGAAGGTAATTGAGATGAATTTCTTACCAGATGTTTCAGTGCCGTGTGAGGAGTGTGGTGGTAGAAGATACAACCGCGAAACTTTAGAGGTTCGCTACAAAGGCAAATCGATTAGCGATGTGTTGGATATGAGTATCGAGGATGCTTGCCACTTCTTTGAGCACATGCCTTCGATCTACCGTAAAATCAAAACCTTAAATGATGTTGGTTTAGGGTACATCCGTTTGGGACAGGCTTCTACCACTTTATCGGGTGGTGAAGCACAAAGAGTGAAATTAGCTACCGAGCTTTCGAAAAAAGATACTGGTAAAACCTTCTATATTTTGGATGAACCCACAACGGGTCTGCATTTTGAAGATATTGCGGTGTTGTTAGGCGTATTGAATTCATTAGTTGAAAAAGGAAATACCGTTTTGGTCATCGAGCATAATTTAGATGTGGTTAAAGTAGCCGATTGGGTAATTGATTTGGGTGAAGAAGGCGGTGCAGGTGGTGGCAGAATTATTTTCGAAGGCACACCAGAGGGATTAATCGAAAACCCGATTAGTTTAACGGGCAAATTTTTGAAGAAAGAAATGTAACGGTAGGGGCGAAATATCTTTCGCCCTTAATAAAAGCGGATTATAAATCCGTAGATAAGCATTTGGGATTACAAATCCCGAATAGCAATTAAATATTTGCCTGATAAAAAAAATACAAGGGCGAAAGATGTTTCGCCCGTACGGAGTAAATATTTTCGGTAATGCGAAAAACAAAAAAGCGCTGCAAGTAGATTACCTGCAGCGCTTCCATTTAATTTCGATTTTCTTAATTCAATGGATGTTTTCCCCTAGCAATTTGACCATCACGAGTGTTCTTTTGCACAGTGATAGCGCCAAAAATAGCGAGCAGAAAAGCGAAGGCATAAAAGCCTTTCTCGCTGGGCAACAAATCTGCATTCCAAAGCCCGATGATAAGCAGGGCAATAGTTAGAAGCGTTGCGAACCAGCTAATGCCATAGTAAAGTTCTGTTACCGGAATGCTCTCCAATTTGTCTCTCACTGCTTTTTGTAGCGAGATTACAGCAAACAATCCAAACATTAATACGGCAAAATAATAACCTTTTTCGTTGAGCAGCATGTCCGAGCGCCACAGACCAATAATAAAGCCAATCATGCCAACACCCAAGGCAATCCATGAGGCTGCAACAAAGGCATTTGAAGGTTTTTGATTCATTGTTTTAAATTTAGGTTAATCATTAACAATTGCACTAAAGACTTTCGATATCAATAAATGTTACGAAATCAGGATTTAATTTTTGTTAGATAAAGGCTAACTTTATATAGTTACTTCTGTTATATCATCATGCAAAATCTGCTTGTTTCTTCCCAAATCAAAGATGTTGATACTTATACTATTCAACATGAACCTATAGTTTCCATTGAATTAATGGAGCGAGCTGCCTTGGCATTTGTAAATGCTTTTATTAACAGATTTGGTGATGAGGAAGCCACGATTTGGGTGTGCTGCGGCCAAGGAAATAACGGTGGCGATGGTTTAGCAATAGCGAGATTGCTTAGGAAAAATGGTTATACAAAGGTCAAAGTTTTCTTAGCAAATTACGCACAGAAAACCTCTCCAGATTATCTGAGAAATTTAGAAAGATTAAAGCAAGAAAAATCTGAAATTCCAATATTAGAAGACTTGCAAGCATTAAAACTACGGCAGAATGATATCGTAATTGATGCAATTTTAGGTTCTGGATTAAATAAGCCTTTGAGTGGAAAGTACGAAAAACTGGCAGTGCTCATCAATACTTCTAAATCTAAAGTGGTAGCGGTAGATGTACCGACTGGATTTAAAAGTGAAGGCGAATTAGATGCGATATACAACGGAGTAAAGGCAGACTTCGTGATTTCATTTCAAGTTCCAAAAATCAATTTCTTCTTTCCCGAGAGCATAAAAGCAATAAGAGAATTTGAAGTAGTATCTATTGGACTAGACGAACCTTACATTGAAAGTCTGCCGAGCCAATGGAAGTTGGTAACCGAACAGTTCATCAATAAAACCATCAAGCCAAGAGCACGATTTTCGCACAAAGGTACTTACGGACATGCCTTAATTGTTGCTGGCGATACAGAAACAATGGGCGCTGCTTTGTTAAGTGTCAATGCTTGTTTGCAGGCTGGCGTAGGTTTGGTTTCTGCTTGTATTCCACAAAGTGGATTGACCGCTTTAAATGTAAGTCTGCCAGAGGCAATGTATTTCAACAGGGAAAACCTTAGCAACACAGATTTGCAAAAATACCAAGCTATTGCCATTGGTTCAGGTTTAGGTATTGGAGAAACTCAAGAGCAACTACTAGAACAGTTACTTAGTAAAAATAAGCCCTTATTAATAGATGCCGATGCTCTAAATATCCTTTCGGAGAACAAAGAGTTGCTAAAAGAAATTCCTGCTCAAAGTGTGCTTACCCCACACATGAAAGAGTTTGATAGATTGTTTGGACATCACGACAATTGGTGGAACCGAGTAGAAATGGCGAAAAAGAAAGCAATAGAACTGGAATTAATCATCGTCCTTAAAAATCAGTACACGTTTATTTGTTTGCCAACTGGCGATATTTGCGTCAATCCAACAGGCAATCCGGCAATGGCTCAAGGCGGTATGGGCGATGTACTGACCGGAATAATAACAAGCTTTTTGGCGCAAGGATATAACTCATCACAAGCGGTTATCTTAGGCGTTTACCTACATGGCAAAGCAGGAGATATTTTAGCCGAAAATCGTGAAATCGTCACTGCATCAGCCTTAGCTAAATCGCTACCTAAAGTTTTAAAGAACATTAATTCAGAAAAGAGTTAAACAATTCCTTCGATATCAAAAAGGTGTTTTTCTGCGTGGTAAGAAGAACGAACTAAAGGTCCACTTTCTACATATTTCAAGCCTTTTGCCTCGCCAACTTCTTTGTATTTTGCAAATTGGTCTGGATGAATCCAATCTACCACTGGATGGTGAGCCTTTGTCGGTTGTAAATACTGGCCTAAAGTTAAGATATGAACACCATTTGCTACTAAATCATCCATTGCTTCGAAAACATCTTCTTCAGTTTCGCCCAAACCTAGCATAATACCAGTTTTAGTACGTAAACCAAATTCCGAAATTCTCTTCAAACACTCTAAACTTCTATCGTATTTAGCTTGGATACGTACTTGGCGAGTTAAACGGCGCACTGTTTCCATATTGTGCGAAACCACTTCTGGTCTTTCTTCCAAAACACGGTATAAATTATCCCATTGACCTTTAAAATCAGGGATTAAAGTTTCTAAAGTTGTAATTGGACTTTCTCTTCTGATAGCCTGTAAAGTTTCTGCCCAGATGATAGAACCACCATCTTTTAAATCATCGCGGTCTACCGAAGTAATTACGCAATGTTTAACACCCATTAACTTTACCGAGTTAGCCACACGATTAGGTTCATCGGTATCAACTGCCAAAGGACGACCTGTTGCCACCGCACAAAAAGAACAAGAACGGGTACAAATATTACCCAAAATCATGAAAGTTGCCGTCCCTGCACCCCAACATTCGCCCATATTAGGGCAATTACCGCTTTCACAAATGGTGTGCAGCTTATGTTCGTCAACCAAACTTCTTACTTGTGCGTATTCTTTACCCACAGGTAATTTTACCCTTAACCAATCGGGTTTACGAGCTTTTTCGGTAACTGGCGCAACAACAGGAAGTTCAATCATGCTACAAAGTTAAGCAATCTTGCTGAAATGTTATAAGATTGAAATGTTGGAAAGTTGTAATGTTTTGGATTAGTTGTTTGGGTGGTTAGGATTGCATAAAACTCTAGTCTGGATTTGCAGTTCCATATTTTTAGCGTACTTAGTAGAAATCCCAACTGATTTTTGGATTTGAAAAGCAGGTTTCCAGCTGCGGTTAATGTTAGCCCTTCTTTCCGCTGTAGTCCCGAGTAACCTCGGGAGCTGCCGCTTCAATAAGGTTTAAAATGCAAAGCCTGTGCAAGTAACTCAAAAAGCCTGTGCAAAATAACATGAGGCATCAGCATTGTAAGTAATTTCAAGCCCTAGCAGTTCACCCTCATTTACCTTAAATCCAACCTTGGCTGGTACGGAATGTATTAAATGGTAAAGCTACTTCTAGCAGAAATGGCTACACATCATATACATCTATGAAGTTTAAATCCGTAGGATTTTAATGATTATAGCATAATGAATTTTTTTATGCGACCCCGATGTGGTCGAACTTTATCCGACAATCTTGCTATAAATATTTAACCTCTACGAGGTTCTCAGTAAATAAATAGGTATAATAACAGACGTAGTATTTGTTGATGATATGCAACTATTTTAAAGAATTATCTCCATATGTTTGGCAGGCGCTAAAAAAAAAATATGTCATAGCCTTCCGCTTTGCTACAGGTCAGGGTGGTAAATAGTAATCCCGTCATGCTGAATTTATTTCAGCATCAGTTAGTTTTAAAAGTTATTCCGGTGGGTAACTTTAATTCAACAAACTTTTTGCTCCATCCAAAAGGTCGCTTCCTTTCTTCTTCAGTTCATTCTTTCCTTTTTCTATCGAAGTTTCACTAGTATACGAACTTACCGCATTAGACATATGCTGAACCTTGCGCACAGTTGCAAAAATTTCATCTGTATGCGGTACATTGTTAGCTTTCAGTACCTTTTGCCAATCTATTTTAACTAACACAGAAATCATGTATTTAGTGGCTATTTTGCTCAAAAACACTTTGTCGTAAACACCATTTAATGCTTTTCCTGCTTCACGATCATTAACATAAACAATAGTTTTCGCTATCGCTTCTTTCTCACTATTAGAAAGCAACGGACTTTTTTGCAATTTAGATAATGCAGCAACTGCCTTTTCTTTGTCTTCTCGTTTAAGGTACAAGTAGCTTTCAACGGCTAAAGTTAGTTCCGTTTCTAAGCCAAGTTTTTTCGTGTCTTCCAAAAATTTTTCGAAATCGTCCAAACCTCTTTCTTCATCAACCTTTCTTTCCATCCTTAATCTATCAAAGCCTCTAAACAAATAATTTAGACCATGGAAAGCGGTATGAGTTTGGCTGTCACTCAAGTTTCTCCATCCAAAAAATGCTTTGGTATAAGGCAATGGAACGTTTTCATTCCTATCAAGCCATTTGATATTTCTGCTAAGCCCATCTTCCGACAGGTAAAATAAATTATTGCTGAAAAATAAGAAGCCACGCACAAACTCTAACAAGGTTTTAGTTTCGTGGTCTGGCAAAAGTTCGGGTTGAGTTTTAGAACATTCATAAAGTGCAAAAGGCTGCCCCAAATCTCTAGTCGCCAAAACCACCATGCTTAATATAGCGTGCTCAATATTTTGGGCTTCTGTCTTCTTTTCGTTAACCAATAACGGAAATGCTTTACCTCCATTACCGTAAATTTTATTGAAGCCTTCAACCAAAGTCGGAAAAATATCTTCATCCGTTTCTTTTACAAATCCTTTAACGGCACGGTAGTCTTTGTACAATAACAATGCTTCCATTGGAGAAATGCTCTTTCCCGAATCTGTATTTACATTACTTAAGGAGTTTAAAACAGTATTTAAGTGTTTGCTGAATTTTTGATATTCTGGTTTTGTCGTGTCCTGTACAGCAGATGACCTTACCGCAATTTTTGCAAACTTGTAGAAAGTGATTTTGTCATATGCTAGGTTCTCCGTCAGCTTTTCTTTATCCAATGCCAAAAGCTCTTCGTCTGTATCTGGATTTGAACAACCAGCCGCTAAAAAAAAGAAAAGTAGTAAAATCGAGTGCTTATATTTCATGTTATTTTAAACTAATGTAGTTATTAGAAAGCATTTTAGGTAATTGTTCCCAACTTCAAAAGTATCCTAATTTACTAAAGAAAAAAAAAGCCCACAATAGAATATGCTGTGAAGAAGTAGGTTATTTGTACTAACCTTGCGATGGCAATGTAATGTAAAAAGTAGTGCCTTCGCCTAATTTACTTTCAACTCGAAGATGACCATTGTTCTGCAAAACCATATCTCTACAAAGAATTAAGCCAATATGATGTCCCTTTTCACCAGAAGTTCCTGTGCCTGGTTGATGGGTGAGGTTGAAAAGATTTTCTTTATCCAAATCACTAATGCCAGGGCCAGTATCTTTAATGGAGCACACCACTTGGTTTTGCTCTATTTTGGCATCAAAGGTAATTTCATCTCCTTTGCTACAGAATTTGATAGCGTTGGATAGCAAGTTCCTAATCACCACATGAACCATGTTTAAATCCGTAAATACGGTTAAATCAGTAGCTACATTGTTTTCAACTCTAATTGATTTTAGCTTAATCGGAGCCTCCATTAATTTGATGTTATGCGTAATCACTTCGTTTAACTTTACATCTATAGGTTTTGCCACCATACCACCAAGCTGACTTTTCGACCATTCGAGCAAATTATCTAGAAAAGACGCAGTATTATAAACGGTATCTTCTAATCTTTCGAGTAAATCGCCTAATTCATCTTCATTCAAAATACCACTTCTATACATGCCAAATAGTGCTTTTAACGAATGTATCGGGCCTCGTAAATCATGTGAAACAATAGAGAAAAACTTATTTTTTACGCCGTTCAGTTTTTCTAGCTCTGTATTTTGAGAAGAAACAATCTCCATCTGTGTCTTCAGTTCCTCATTTAAAGCACTTAGCTCTTCATTTACTTCTGCAATTTGATGTTTTTGTTGTTGAAGTAGTTTATTGGTAGCATTTTTTTCTAAGTTCCTCTTGTAATACATCACCAAAAGCACAATTAAAACAATCAGCAACACTGTAATGATGATAATGGCAGTAGTGTAATCTGTAATTTTAGCGTTGATGGTCTCGTTGCGCTTTTCGAGGTTTTTGTTGTCGGTATTTACACGGTGTAAATCATTTAATATAACTTCTTTGGTTGTTTTAGAGGTCTCTAAACTATCATTTATGGCGATATACTGAGATTTGAAGTTTAAAGCACTTTCATATTCGTTTTTTTCTGCTTTTACTTTAGAAAGATTATCTAGTGCCAAAGCGATTGGTATTTTCGAGTTCGTTTCTTTGGCTTTTGTTAGGGCTAGCGTAGCGGCTTTATCAGCTTTTTCGTAGTCTTTTAATCCTAAATGTGCTTCTGTTAAGGTAATAAGCATGGCACAGTCTTGGTAAGCATTTTTGAGTTTAGCATTATTGGCGAGAGCTATATCCAAATAACCTAAGGCTCTTTTGTAGTCCTTTTTTTCGACGTATAGTTGGCTAATTCCCCAGTTACTTAAAGCAATTCCGTTTAAATCTCCAATTTTTTCTCTAATTGCTAAGCTCTTTTGATAGTAATCCATCGATTTGCTAAACTCTTTTAACCTCCTTTTAGAGCCTCCCAAAGAAAAAAGCGCATTGCCCATGCTTAATTCGTCGCTTGGATTTAGTTTCAAGTTGTCTAAAACCTGTTGGAAATAATTGTCGGCACTTTTATATTCTTTTAAATCGAAATAAATGGCACCAAGGTTGGTGATACACTGATTAATGCCCTTGCCGTAATTAAGCCTTCTAAAGATTTTCAATGCATCTTCATAGCAATGTACAGCTAATTGTTTTTTATCAGAGCGATCGTAAACAAAACCAATATTTACCAAGCTGCGAGCTAATCCGTTTTGATAGCCACTTGCTTTTGCCTTTTGCTGGCCTATTTTAAAATAATAAAGTGCACTGTCTAAATTACTTCTAACTCCATAAGAAATGCCCATGTCTAGGTAAGCATTTGCTATGTTAGAATCTATGTTGTTTTTTTCGGCAAGTAGCCTATATTGGTTAGCGTAGTAGAATTTTTTAATAGGGTCAACAGAAGTGTAAGCCGCAGAAAGTTTTCTTAATACTTTAATTTGAATGGTATCTGGGTCGGTTGATTTGAGCTGGGTTAACAATACTTCAACTTTGGAAGTTTGGGCAGTTGCCGAAATTCCAAACAGGAGTAAACACAGGCAAAGTAATGCCTGCTTTGGTAGAAGTTTTAAAGCACAGTGCATATAGCCTGATTTTGAGGTTCGTTTGGGCAATATTGCAGTTAAATATAGCTAATAGTTTTAATATTATTCCTACTACTTTTTCGAATAAATATTATTCCTCTCTGCTGAATCTAAACTCTTAACGAACCACGGAAAGCTCTTGCTCCGTAATAGGATTGAGCCCCATTGTGATATACGAAAACAGTATTGTAACGACGATCACAAAATAATGCGCCGTCAAGCTTGCGAATTTGCTCTGGAGTTTGTACCCAGCTTGAGGTCTTAAGGTCGAACTCTCCTAATTGTTGTAAGCTTCTATATTCTTCTTCCGTTAAAAGCTCAATGCCCATTTCTGTAGCCATGTTTATGGCGCTATCGTTAGGTTTGTGCTCTTTTCTTGCTTCTAATGCTTCGTGGTCAAAGCAAACACTTCGTCTTCCCTTTGGACTTTCTGTAGCACAATCGTAAAAAATAAACTCTCCAGTTTTTTCGTCGTAGCCAACTACATCTGGTTCGCCGCCTGTAATGTCCATTTCATTTAAGGACCATAACTTTTCGGGTTTGGCATTTAGTTTTTCTTCTACTTTGCCCCAATCTAAACCTTCGTGACGCTTCATGTTTTTATCGAAGCGGATTTTCAAGATGCTTAATAACTCTTCGCTTTGTTGTGATGATAATTTTTTGCTCATGATATTAATCGTTTATGCCTTTGCCGCTAAGAATTTGCGGAATATACTTCTCAACTCTGGCGCTTCGTGTTTTAGATTGTTTTGCTTCCGAAAAATGGAACAAATAAGCCCTTTGTCTACCTGGGGTTAATGCTTCAAATGCAATTCGCAAAGCAGGAAGAGCCTTTAGCTTTTGTTGAAATTCTTCTGCAACTTCAAAGTCTGAGGTTTTTTTCATCTCTACTTTTAAGCCTGCCTTCTCTACTTCAATAGCTTCGAAGATGTAATTTTTGATTTCCTGTTTTACCGTCCAAATTTCTTTAGCGTCGGTAAATCGTATTTGACGTGCTGATTGTACATGACCTGTTTGTTGAATCAGCAAACCATCAGCATTGCTTAATAAAGCTCCTTTGAAAAACAATAAGGCACAGTATTCTTTAAAGCCCTGTATGATAGCGATATTGCTTTTGTTAAAGCTGTAGCAAGGTTGACCCCATTTTAGTTCTTCAGTTAATCCGCATTCTAGCACAATGGTTCTTAATGCTTCAAATTCTTCCCGCCATTTGTCTGACTTGCTTAAAAATATATCGACTTTGGGGTTCATCTTCAATTATTTGGTTTTTGAAGACTAAAGTTAGGGAATTTTTGAAGGCAAATGAATTATCAATTATAGAGACAGTTCAAAAACCTTTTGCTCTTTGCTGCTAGAGAAACCCAAAGCTTTATAGAACTTATGGCTTTCGGTGCGTAACACATTACAACGAATGCGCATAATTGAAATATCTCGGTCTTGGCTCCAAGATTTACTGGCTTCAATCAGTTTTTTGCCAATTTGCTTGCCTCTTACATTTTCATCTACCACCAATCCTGTTACTTCAACAAATAACGGACTTTCTACACGCATGCAAACTAAACAATGAAGCCAGCCAACAATTTTATCATCAGCTTTGGCTACAAAAATTGTATGGTCTTTTAGTGTGATGATTTCCTTTAACCTGCCTAATAATGAATCAAAATCATTTGCATAACCCAATTGATTGGATAAAGAATGAATTTCTAGGGCTTCAGTTTCTGTAATACTTTTGAGCTGGATAATCTCCATTAAGAAATCAATTTTAGCATACTTTGTATAAAGTTAGCTAAAGGTTTTCTTTCTTTTAACCAGTTGAATGAAAATATTCCGATGATTGCTGTAGTGATACCTGCCAATACATCGGCCAAATAATGGTGGCTCGTGTAAACTGCAGCAAACCAAATTCCAACCATTACAGTAATGAAAAAGATATTCGCTTTACGGAATTTACCTTTTGCTCCGTAATACACCACAATTAGGGGATAGGCAGAGTGTAAAGAAGGCATTGCAGCAAATACATTTGAACCTTTGCTGTAAATAGATTTAAAAAGTTCGATACCAAAGAAATTGTCGAAACGCACTAAACCAGCGGTATTTCCAGGCGTACCTGCAATAAATTCAAAGCCGTGCTGTTGTACATACCAAGGCGGTGCGGCAGGGTAGAGGTAATAAACCACGAAGCCTAATAGGTTTACCCAAACAAAAGTAAGCAGGAAGTTTAAGAAGTTTCTTCTTTCGTTATTAAAGAAAAGGAAAGCTGCAAATGCCAGTGGCACTGGTACCCACATTAAATAAAAGAAGCCCGTAAGTACATCTAAAAAAGAGTTGGTATGTAGTAACCAGTATTCGTTTGGTGTAAGTAATTTACCTGCTTGTTCTATCCCGAAAACGCTCTTTTCGAAGTTGTAAAGGTCTTCGATATGTACAATGTTGTAATTGTAATTCGGAAAAGCCTTCATGTAATCATAGATAATCCAGTATACGATGAAGATGGAAAAGCCTATGATGAACTTTCTGGTAATGGCAGATACATAATAAAGCAGGTTAAATATGCTTATTAGTACCAGTTGGTCTGTTTTATAGCCTACCAAAAAATAAGAAAGAACTAAGTAGCATGCGGAGATACCAAGCGTTAATGGTAAATCTTTTTTAAGGTTTCTTTTTCTATCCTCAGCGGGGATTTCTGATGTCATTTATTTTTATTTGTTGGGACGAAAAATAATTCGCCCGTACGAGTAATTTTATTTACCCTCTCTGGCTACGCCATCTCTCCCAGAGGGAGAGAAATACAAGGTTTTATAAGCATAATGCTACTCTCTCCCTCTGGGAGAGATGCCCAACGGGCAGAGAGGGTTTTATTTATTTTTATCAAATCCTGACCTAAATATCCCATCCCAAAACATCCAGCTTACGCCGAAACCTTTAGATGCATCTTGGTAATGGTGTAACATGTGATGATGTTTCAACCTTTTCCATAATCCACTTTTAAAATTGGCATGATGAAGTGCATAGTGCACCATGTCGTAAAATAAATATCCGCCAATAAAGCCTATAAAAAACGAATAGATTTTCGTCTCTGGTAAAAGCCAATCGAATAGAAACCAAAAAGCTAAAGCCAAGGGAATACTGGCCGATGGTGGCATTACCAAACGATTTGCATCATTAGGATAATCGTGGTGTACGCCATGAAAAATAAAATGAATACGTTTTGCCCAGCCAGCTGTAGGGTAAAAATGGAAAACCCAACGATGCATAATGTACTCTGTGATCGTCCAGATAAAAAGACCAAAAGCTAACCATCCAAAAAACTCTAAAATTGGAGTTTGTATATCAAAAATGGCTTTCCACACTAAGAAAGCTATAAGTGGAAGGAATATAATTAGGGGTACGTAATATTTTACTTTAGAAAGTGGTTCTAGCAAGTCGCTTTTGAACATCCTTGTAGACTCGCTAGAATTTGAGATAAAATTCTTTGCCATGATATTATACTTTTATTCTTTCGGTTATTGCTTTTGTTGGATTGCCAGCCTCGTAACCTTTTATTTCTACATATTTAACATTGGGCACCCAAAATGTACCACCTTCTATTCTCAAGAAAATCCTGTCCAACAATATCTTTTTGTTGTTTGCAGTTGCATAAACATGATATTTTTTATCTGTTGTAGATTTGGTTAATAATAGAGGGAATTTTTTGTACGAAACGAAACGCAGTTCGTAGTTGCCGTTTCCAATATCCTTGGTTTGAATTCCGTAAGCAAACTTACGTTGGATATAGTTCAAATCTTTTTTGCCTTCTTTATCAGCATAACGCATCCAAAATACATTCACCGGATGTTCCTTTATCAAATTACCATCTTCATCAACATTTAATTGGCAAATAATGGTATTGATATTAGGGTCCCGCTGCACGTAAAATAACTGATTACTGATGTTTTTAGGCGTAGGGAAAGTCAAAGGAGATGGGTCATCGCCTGTTTGAGCTTTTAAAGTTGTCGAATTTGAAAACCCTAAGCCAGCAAATAGCACTAAGCCAACAATTACAGCTGCTTTGTTGCTCGTTTTAGGAAACTCCTTAGCGTCTAAAGCTTTTTTCGCTTCTCTCAATCTGTTTACTGCCGTGATATTGGTCATAATTGCCATTAAAGTAATTGGCAAAGTGAAAATGCTCATGGTTTCGAAAACATGAAACTTAATTCCTGGTATGAAGATCTTGTAATCGGCACCTAAGAAATTATAAGCCACACCGCAAGCAATGGCAAAAACACCAATAGTTACAACTCGCTCTGGACGTTGCATTAAACCACCTTTACATTCTACGCCTAAACCTTCGGCACGAGCACGAGTATAGCTTACCATCATTGAGCCGATTAGCGCAATAAACGCAAATAACGAACTTAAGAAATAATGGTGCGCTACCAAATAATAGCAGATACCTAAAAACATTACCATTTCGCTGTAACGGTCTAGTACAGAATCGTACATGGCGCCAAACTTAGAGCTCATATTTCCCAATCGTGCTACCTGACCATCGAGCATGTCGAAAAGTCCGGCAAATAATACCAGTGCACCAGCCCAACCTACGTATTCTAATTCGCCACGGTTAGATTTTTCTGCACCAATAACAAAAATTACAGCTACACCAATGTTCAATAGTAAACCAATAGTGGTTACCATGTTTGGGGTCAGCCCAATTTTAATCAATCCCTTAACAAAAGGGTTAATTACTTTATAAATACCTTGTTGAAGGTTATCTCTTAACTTCATCTGTTTTGTTTATTCTTTTTATTTGTCAGATGGAAACTTTGACGAGTTATTTTTAAAAATCTAGTTTAACCCTAGCTCTAATGCCCCATTCACTAACTTCTGGGTTATCGAGATAGTTAAATCTCTTTACCAAATCTACTCTCAAAACTTTGAAAATATTTCCCAAACCAACACTACCTTCCATGTAAGGCTCTTTGCTTAACGAGTAAGTTCTTTGCAAGCCATTTTCGTAGGTCGGCATCTTGTAAACACCATCGTTTGTTTTCTCTGGGTTATTCTCGTCTCTCAATCCACCATAAATTGCTTTGAAAGAAACAATTTCTCTTAATTTCAATTTATTTAACAAAGGTATCTTATTTAAAAAGAATCCGTTAAAATTATGGTCGATATTTATTGCGGCATATCTATCGCTGACAAACTCTAAGAAGTTCATCAAGTTGTATGAATTGAGCTGATAAGCATAAGTTTGGTTGGCACGATGTACCGCCAATAAAGGGAAAGGCAGTTTTCCTATGATATATCCACCTTCTACTCTTACGTCACTAAAGCCTAACTGCGATAAATAAAAGCGTTTATCTACACTTGCCATGATATTGTGGTAATTGTATTCGCCACCAAAGAAACCTTTAATACCAGCCGTATACCTTAAGTTATAGATAGGGTATCTATCGATGATAGGTGTGCGGTAAATCTTACCTTGGTAGAATTTTTCATTCTTTGCATACCTTAAACCGACACTAAGCTCTGTTGTATTAAGACGTGTGATGTCGGTATTTGTAGCTGCATTGGTATATATCAATCCACCAGCTGGAGTTTGAGCCCATTTTTTAAAGCCTACGGTGTAAGAAAAACGATTTTCGAACTCTTTTACGTAATCTAAGCGATAAAAATCATTGTACAACAACATGTCGTTTACACCACGTTTAAATGACAGCAAGAAGTTGTCTTCCTGTACAAACTGTAGTTCTTGTCCTGGTATTTTGGTATCTCTTTGGAAACTAGCTCTAATATAATTTTGCGGGAATTTATAGATCGATTTATTATTCAAAGAATAAGTTCCCGATAAAAAGAACTTCCATTTCTCATCTTTAAATCCATAGGCAGCATAATTCTCGAAATAAAAGCGTTTGCTTAGCGCTGGCGTTGTTCTACCGCCTATACGTAAACGGAAACCTTCTACATTATTAAAACTATAGAATGTATTGGTAGGTCCAACCTCATAAGGCCCGAAATCCCAATAACCAGCTAATGCAAAAGTTACCAATTTTACCGTTCTTCTGAAAGATGGTAGTTTCTGCAATGTATCAATGTTGCTGTAGATTTTCAGTTGTTGTGCAGGGATAGAATCCAAGCGGTTTTGAGACCAAAAAGTATCTGATCTTTTGGTCGCTCCAGCTAGTACTTCTAATTTTTTACCAGAAAATACAGTGTCAGGAATTTCTACGTTTGTCTTATACTGATCGTAGCTTACGCTACGCTCACCCGTAAAACCTATTCCTTTGTTTTTGCTAATTCCGAAATCGGCAATTAAATTACTTTTACTTAGATAATACCTGCTGTCAGTATTTTTCTCGAAATCCAATGCAATTTCCATTCCCCTAACGAAGTTGAGGTTAATGTGTTTGTTTACTCCAAAATTTGCCTTTTGTACAGCATAATTGCCATCCATGGTGATGTAAATCTTTCCTTCGAACAACATATCACCTTTGGTACGTGGCGTAAATGAAAGCTCAATGATATTGCCAGCTTCACTTTTAACAGTATCGGTAATAAAAAACTTGTAAAAAGTAGGGGCAGAGTTTGCTATCGGACTTAAAAAGTCGTTGCTCATTACAGAGATATTATTATCGTAGATGTTGATGTTTTGGTACATCCTATCGAAATAAGCTTTCATCCCTTGGTTATCGATGAATCTATTATCAAATTCTACTTGCTTTTCTGCTAAAACAACCGTCTTGCTTTTATCAGGTGAGAAACTTAAGTACTGGTCGGCAAGTTTTTCTTGGATGTAAATTGGCAATAAGTTTTTTCCACCTATTTTAGTCGAATCCTGTTCTTGAAATAAGAATTGATAGTTTCTGAAAATACGCTTGCTTTTGAATTTTTCGGAAACGTTGCTCATAGAGAACAACATTTTTTCGTATTCTTTATATTGTACCGTTTCGTAAGCTTTAGGCTGATTTTTATCCTTGTTCTCGATGACCTGTCTAATCAGTTCTACTGCTGGATTGTTCTTGTTAGAATACCTAACTTTTTTGCCTGCTATAATAGTAACCTCGTTTAAAGATTGTGCATTTGATTTCAGCAAGACATCTAATTTTTGGGTTTGCCCAACCATTATTGTCTTGTATAAAACATCGTAGCCAACGTAATTAAACTTCAGTTTGTTGTAATCTTCATTAGTGCTGATTTTGAAATTTCCGTCTAAATCTGATTGAGTTCCCAAGCGGGTATCATTAAAGAAAATAGATACATAAGGGAGTGTTTCTTTAGTTACAGCGTCTCTAACTGTTCCTGTAATAACGGTTTTTTGGGCAAATGCCGATGATATACCTATTACAGTGGCACTAAAAAATGTTAGTGCATATATTATTGTTTTATATGTATGTTTCATTTTTACTGTGTGAAAATGAATTGCTTCTGCATGAAGTAATTATAAATAGTTCCAATCAATCCAGAAACTAGAATTTTCGAAAGCAAATAGTTAATGCCGAAAAAATGAGTGAGTATGTAAACTCCAGTAGTTACAATCAAAAGATTGCCGCACCAGACCAAAATGTACTTTAAAATTTGAAGCTTAATGTCTTTTTCTCTTGAATTGAAGACCCAATTACGCCCCATATAAAAGTTTACACAGCCACCAACAACTGTTCCTGTTACACTTCCTGCAACATACCAGATACCCAAAAAGCTCACACAAAACCATGTGACTAAGTAATCGACCAACGTTGCCGTTAGTGACGAAGCTTGTGCTTTTATAAAGGTTAACATCTTCTTAAAATATGTTGAAGAAAATTATTATTTGCAAAACGATATTGGCATAAATCCCTGCCAAAACATCATCTGCCATTACGCCCCATCCGCCGGGCCACTTTTCCAATCTGCGTATGCCTAGTGGTTTCAATATGTCAAAAAATCTAAACAACACTAACCCTGCTATTACATATTTTGGCTCTACTGGCACAAAAAGTAAGGTAATGCACATCCCTGCAACTTCATCTATTACAACTCGCTGGTGGTCTTTGCCCCAAAGTACTTCTACTTCGTTTGCACTTCGCACGCCCTGCAGGGTAATTAGCAAGGTTATTAGTATTGGCGCAAGTTTTGGCTCATAACCGTTGGGCTGTAAATAATACCATAACACACAAGTGAAGATAGAAGCATAAGTGCCAGCTCCTTTACCTATGTAGCCTATGCCTAATGTAGTTGATATGATTTTGTGAAATATCACTGTTTCAATTTCTTTTACAAAGCAATTTATTTCTATTTTTTAATGGCTCAAAACTATGGAAACTTTTTTTAATTCTAAAGTTTCCAGTGGTTTGTTTTCCTACTTTTGGGCGCAAATTACATTCGCAAGACAAATGACTGGAAACGTTTTGGGGTGACTTAAAATAGGTGAGAAAGCTTTGACTTTCTTTATGGTATAATGCTAGTAACTATTCAAAAGGCAGTGTTTGAAACGGTGTCCAAACACTGCCGATTGAGTTTTGTATTCTAATCAGATTTATAAATTCTGATTAGTTTTCATCGTAATAATCAAGCCCTAAGTGAGTGATCAATTCTTCACCCATGAAATAGCGCAAGGTATTATGTAATTTCTCCAATTGCTTGAAGATATCGTTCTCTGGACGTAATCCTTCTTTAGTTTGAGGAGATTTCAAGTAGAACGATAACCACTCTTGAATACCGCTCATTCCAGCACGTTTAGCTAAGTCCGAGAATAAAGCTAAGTCTAAAACAATAGGAGCAGCTAAGATTGAGTCACGGCACAAGAAGTTAATCTTGATTTGCATTTTGTAGCCCATCCATCCGAAGATATCGATGTTATCCCAGCTCTCTTTGTTATCACCGTGAGGAGGATAGTAGTTGATGCGGATTTTGTGGTACATATCACCATACAAATCAGGGTTTTGCTCCGGTTTGAAGATATCTTCCAATACACCTAGCTTAGAAACTTCTTTAGTTTTGAAGTTATCAGGGTCATCCAATACTAAACCATCGCGGTTACCTAAAATGTTGTCAGAGAACCAACCACGTACACCTAATGAACGAGCCATTAAGCCTGGTGCCAATACAGTTTTCATCAAAGTTTGACCAGTTTTGAAATCTTTACCAGCAACTGGAGTTTGAGTTTCTTTTGCCAACTCTAACATTGCAGGGATATCTACCGTTAAGTTTGGAGCTCCGTTTGCATAAGCATAGCCTAATTTCAACGCTGCATAAGCATAAATCATACTTGGTGCAATTAAAGCGTCATTATCTTTTAAGCCTTGCTCAAATGCAGCTAAAGTTTGGTGAACAGCACTTGGCTCTAAGTAGATCTCAGTAGAACCACACCATACCAATACGATACGCTCACAGTTGTTTTTAGCTTTAAAGTCTTTGATGTCTTCAATTACTTGTTGTGCCAATTCCCATTTTGTAGCAGCCTCTTTAACGTAAGTTCCGTCTAAGTTTTTAACGTAGTTCTTGTCGAATGCAGCTTTATAAGGTTTAATTGCTTCTAATTCGTCTTTGATGTCATATAAAAGATGACCATCAATTACCTTAGCTTTCATTGCAGCATCGTACACATTATCTTCATACACATCCCAACCACCAAATGCTAAGTCTTCTAATTTTGCTAATGGAACGAAATCCTTAATTAAAGGCTCGTTGTTGTCTGTTCTTTTACCTACACGAATGGTGCCCATTTGTGTTAAAGAACCAATAGGTTTAGATAGACCTCTTCTAGCGGCAACTACACCAGCAATCATGGTGGTAGCTACAGCACCTAGGCCAGGCATCATGATACCTAATTTTCCATTGGCTCCTTCTACTTGCTTTTTCATCTGTTAATTATTGTTTATTATTATTATGTGTTTATCCTATTAATATTTGTTTTAAGTTGTACGTTATAAGTTTTAAGTACTGGTTAAGCGTTTTAGTAACTTAAAACGTATTACTTACAACCTATTTCAGCCAGTTATTCACTTTATACCATTTTACGGTTTCTTCTAAGCCGCGTTCTAAATTGTATTGAGGTTCAAACTGTAAATCTTTCTTTAAATTCTCTATGTTACAGGCCCAATTTGGTGCCGTTAACTCTTTTATTTTTTCTTTGTTTAGCGTTGGTGTTTTGGTGCTTTTCGCATAAATCGTATCCATTAAACCTGCTAAACCTTTTATAATTCCCAAAGGGATGTGCATTTTCAGTGTTTTCTTCTGCAATGCTTTTTTCAAACCATCTGCTAAAGCATATCTATCGTAAGTTAGTCCGTCAGAAATGTTGTAGGTCCTGTGTTCAATTTCCGATGTTAAAAAGCGGATAATAATTGCTGCCAAATCCTTCACATAAATGAAGCTCAACTGTTGGTTAAACCTCCCAATGTAAGGCTCTAAACCTTGGTTGATGGTCTTAAAGAGGATGAAAATATCTTTCTCTCTTGGTCCATAAACTGCGGTTGGTCTAACCGTAACCAACGGAAGATTTTCGATTTTATTCAAATACTCTTCTGCCAATTTTTTGCTCAATCCGTAAAAAGTTATGGGCTGTGCAATTGCATTATCGTTAATAGCGGCAGTAAAATCTGCGATAGGTCCAATAGCCGCTAAACTACTTACGAATACAAATTTTTCTAACTTATAGCTAACCAGCGATGCAGCCAGTGCTAAATTTCTGCTGAACTCTGCATTTACCTTGTTGTATTCTTGCAAGGTTTTTGCTTTGGTTGTGCCAGCAGCATGTATAATATAAGCATACTGTTTTTCTTCCAGTTCCGCTTTTAGTTCATCAACAGCGCTAAAATTTAAATTAACATAGTTGATGTTTAAGTCTTTCAAATGTGAGATATCGCTATTGGGACGAACCGCTGCGTAAACTTCTAAGCCATTTTCAATTGCAGTTACAATTAAATGATAACCTACAAATCCACTAGCGCCCGTAATTAGTACCTTTTTGCTCACAATTTTCTATATCGATTTTTCCAGTATTCGATATTCTCTATATAACTTTCCTCCAATATTTTCAATTGGACGATTAACCATGTCGTTGTCTTCTAGCGTCCAGCTTGCTTCGGCATATTGAAAATTCCTAGCTTTAAAAGCTTTGATAATTCTACCGTACAAACAAGCTTCGATACCCATTTTTCTATATCCATCAATTACACCTAACAGCATAATGCGGATACCATTTATTTTCTTTTTGCCTAGTAATAATTTGATTAAACCAGTAGGGAAAAGCCTTCCTCGCTTAATTTTAATTAGTATTTGGTTAATATCTGGAATAGCTAAGGCAAAGGCTACAATTTTACCTTCCTGTTCTGCGATGTAGCAAAAATCAGTATCTAAAACTAATTTTAAATCGTTGGCAGTGTAGTCAAATTCTCTATCGGTCATAGGTACAAACCCTAGGTTTTGATCCCAAGCTTTATTGTAAACCTCTCTCAACGCAGCAGCTTCTTCCTTAAACTTTTTCAAGTTTATTTTTCTGATGATGATGTTGCTTCTTTTCAGTCTATTTTCTAGGCCGTCTATCAAACCAACCGACCTATCATCGTAATTGCCTGTAGTGTATCTGTAAGCTCTTAAATCTACTTTTTTGGTAAAACCGAAATCCTCCAATAAGTCTAAGTAATATGGTGCATTATAAGGCATCATTGCCACTGGCGGCCCATCAAAACCTTTGACTAGCAAGCCACAAATATCATTAGTAGAGAAATTCACTGGCCCCATTACTGAAGTCTGTCCGTTTTCCTTTAACCAATTTTGAGCTGCGTTTAGCAACAAGCTGCTCACTGCTTTGTCATTGATGGTATCGAAGAAGCCGAAGAAACCTTCTGTTACACCTTTGGTAGCGTTATGATTGCCATTAATAATCGCAGCAATTCTGCCAACTATTTGCTCGCCCTCAACAGCTAAAAACAATTGTAACTTAGCATGGTCGTGAAAAGGATGTTTGCCTGGAGTTAACATATCGCGTTGTGCAATATGTAATTCGGGTACGTAAAATGGGTCGTTCTTATAAAGCTCGTGAGGAAAATCAACGAACTTTGCTAATAACTTCTTGCCAGTTACGGCTACAATTTGTGCCATTTTATAATGAGGCCTTAACTAAGTCTACACTTGCTTCCTTAAATGCTTGCTTCAATTTGTCGATAGCTCTTTCTATCTGCTCAAATGTATGTGTGGCCATTAACGAGAACCTAATTAACGATGCATCTGAAGGAACTGCTGGAGAAACCACAGGATTTACAAAAATTCCATTTTTCTGTAAGATATTAGTAATGATGAACGTTTTTGCATTATCTCTAATGTAAATCGGCAAAATTGGACTTTCTGGGTGTCCGATTTCAAAACCAGCTTCTAATAATAATTTCTTCGCATAATTAGTGTTTGCCCACAATTTGTCGATACGTTCTGGCTCAGCCTCGATGATGTCTAAAGCAGCAAGAACGCTGGCGACAGAAGCAGGCGTCATACTTGCACTAAACATTAATGAGCGTGCTCTGTGCTTAATAAATTCGATGGTATCTTCATCTGCAGCAATAAATCCGCCTAAAGAAGCTAATGATTTACTGAAAGTACTCATAATCAAATCAACCTCTTTAGTTAGGTTAAAGTGAGAAGCGGTACCCGCACCGTTAAAGCCAATAACGCCTAAACTGTGTGCATCATCCATCATGATATTTGCGCCAAACTCATCGGCAATTTTTACCATTTCTGGTAAGTTTACCATATCGCCTTCCATACTGAAAATGCCATCCGAAACGATAAGTTTCGCAGCATCTTCTGGTAAGCGACTTAATTTAGCACGTAAATCATTCATGTCATTGTGTGCGTACTTAATAGAACGAGAGAACGATAACCTACTGCCGTCAATAATTGAAGCATGATCATATTCGTCTAAAATCAAATAATCGTTTCTGTCTAATAAGCAAGAAATTACGCCCAAATTTACTTGAAAACCTGTACTGAATAATACCGCTGCAGGCTTATCTACATAAGCAGCTAATCTTTGTTCCAATTCAAGGTGGATATCAAGTGTGCCGTTCAAAAATCTAGAGCCTGCACAGCCAGTTCCATATTTTTCAATCGCTTTTTGAGCAGCTTCTTTAATTTTTGGATGGTTGGTTAAGCCTAAGTATGAGTTCGAACCAAACATCAAAACTTCTTTGCCATCAATGATAACTTCTGTATCTTGCGCAGAAGATATAGAGCGGAAATAAGGATAAAGCCCTTGCTCTTTAATTCTTTTGGCATCTTGAAATGAAGCTACCCTATCTTGTAATTTTTTACGCATATAGTCCCTGTGTGTATTAGATATTAATCCCTCTGGTGGTCAAAAGAATAACTTCGATACGAAGTTAGACTATGGTCATGTTAAACTTGTTACTCTTTTGATAACATAAATTTAACGATTTAATAAATGGGAATTAATAAATTCTGGCAAATTTAACAAAAGTTTACTTCTGGTGCGGTGGTTTAAAAGTACGGCTTATTGGTCAAAAAGTATTATTTTGGTAAATCTGACATTTTGCAAACAAATTTAAAGGCTAGTTGTTTAACAATGTTAATTGTTTCTTTTCTGCATTTAACAGCTTATTCACGGTAAAAAACGTTAAATTTTAATCATTTGATTAATTGGTAGTTTTGTAATTCTAGTGCAGGCTTAAAACTATTGAAAAAATTTATCAACGTATCCATTAATGATTGCCGATAAAAGAGCAATTGCCTAAGTTTTTGTGAAAGTAGAGAGTTTTAAAACTTTTATTTTTGGATTAGCTTGTTAAAGTGATGTCATTAAACGGGATAAAATCATATTTTATTATTTTTTTCGATTTGGTTAACGACCTTTGCTGATAATAATTTACTCTTTTAGCAGTTAACTTCTTCATATGAATAGCATAGTAGAACAAAGATGCATGGAAAAGGATTTGGTAAATGGTGGCAAGATGAACGTGCTCACTAGTGCCGAGATTAAACCTTTGATGATATTCAATGAACCTTTTCGATCAAATTCGTTTGCTGTAATTGTGGTTCAAAAAGGCTCTTTTGTATTCCAGAACAATTTCGTGAAGAACACGATGAATGCCAAAGATGTGTATTTGGTTACACCTGGAAGTTTATGTGAGCTGCATGAAATGTCTGATGATCTGGAATTCATTAGTATGGGCTTCAAAAAAGAGTATCTTAAAGAACAAGGTGTTTTTTTAAATGGAGCGGAAATAGTTCATCTTTTTTCTTCTGATTTAGTACACAAATTTTCGCTAAATGACGAAGAGTTTGAGGAAATGGTTTTTTCGCTTCGCTCATTAAAAAGAAAAATTAATCTTCCAGCCAGTACACCGCATTTCAGAGATGTAATTCGCCACAGTTTTATTTCTGTGCTTTATGAGGTATTAATTGTATACAGTAAGTATCGTGTCTTTATTCCCGTAAAATTAAATAGACAAGAAGAATTAACTACTCATTTTTTGAATTTATTAAGCGATAACTTTAAGGAAGAAAAACGTGTGCAGCATTATGCGAAAGAGCTTTTTGTAACCTCTAGGCATTTATCTCAAGTGGTAAAACAGGTGACTGGGAAAACGGCTGGAGAAATTATCGATGAGATGGTGATTAATGAAGCAAAGGTGTTGCTTTCTTCTCATGTAATGAATGTATCGCAAGTTGCGGATGAGTTGAGGTTTAGCGACCAATCATTTTTTGGTAAGTTTTTCAAAAAGTACACTGGTATTTCTCCATCCATTTATAGGTCTAATAGTACTATTGCGATTAACCCTCCTTTTTAGATGAAATAAAGTTTTAAGGAGCTGTGTTTTTGCAAAATAATGGGGTAAAAGAGAAGATAAAAACTGTGAAATTTGGTTGTGTTATAAAATGATTGTAAAATCGTTAATAAAACTTCAATATTATTACATAATAATTTGATTTTAAGCGCTAAATTTGTGAAAATTCTAGACTATGGCAACATCGAAAATAATCTATAACGGAGATTTAAGAACAACATCTGTACATCTTAAATCTGGTAAGGAGATTATTACAGATGCCCCAACGGATAATCAAGGTAAGGGAGAGGCATTTTCGCCAACAGATTTATTGGCAACATCTCTAGGCAATTGTATGTTAACTATTATTGGTATTGCTGCCAAAAGCCATGGTTTTAATATAGATGGAACTACAGCTGAAATTACGAAGGTAATGGCCGAAAATCCGCGTAGGGTAGGAGAGATTCATGTTGGTCTGCAATTTCCAGCAAACAACTACACTGATAAGGAAAAAGCGATTATTGAAAAATCTGCCAAAACTTGCCCCGTAGCGTATAGTTTGCATCCCGATATTAAGCAAGAAGTAACTTTTAGTTATTGAATTTTATAGCCCTCGATTTTAATTGAGGGATTTTATATTTGGTTTAAAATGAGTAGAAAAAAAAAGACGGTTGTTGAAACCGACGCAGATGTTATTTTAATAGGAGCTGGCATCATGAGTGCAACGCTTGGCGTACTGCTCAAAGAGCTTAACCCTGATTTAAGTATAGAAATTTACGAACGTTTAGATGTAGCAGCCGCAGAAAGCTCTGATGCTTGGAACAATGCAGGAACTGGGCATTCGGCATTTTGTGAATTGAACTATACACCTCAAAAAGCTAATGGTACTGTAGATGTAAAGAAGGCAATTTCTATTGCCGAATCTTTCGAGGTTTCCAAGCAATTTTGGACTTACTTACTAGATAAGGGAATTTTAAACGACCCTTGTTCATTTATCAGAAATATTCCTCACTTAAGCTTTGTGTGGGGTGAGAAAAATGTAGATTATCTAAAAACTCGATATACTAACCTTAAAGCTTGCAACTTGTTTAACGAGATGCAATACAGTGAAAATCCAGCAGAGATTAATGAATGGATTCCATTGGTTATGGAAGGTAGAGACGAAACCGAGCCTATCGCCGCTACCAAAGTGGATTTAGGTACGGATGTGAACTTTGGTGCTTTAACTAGAGAAATGTTTAATTACTTAGCCAAGCAAGAAAAAGTAGCACTTCATTTTCATCATGAAATCCGTGATTTAAACAAACAAGATGATGGAAGCTGGGAAATAAAGGTTAAAAATTTAGACAGTGGAAAGAAAAAGAAGCGCTTAGCTAAATTTGTGTTTATTGGTGCAGGCGGCGGTTCTTTATTGTTGTTAGAAAAAGCAAATATCAAAGAAGGTAAAGGTTTTGGCGGTTTTCCTGTAAGCGGGCAATGGTTAAAATGCACTAATGAAGAAGTTATTGCTCGTCACCATGCTAAAGTTTATGGAAAAGCTGCCGTAGGAGCACCCCCAATGTCTGTCCCGCACTTAGACACAAGAATTATTAATGGTAAACAAGCTTTATTGTTTGGTCCTTATGCAGGTTTTTCTACTAAGTTTTTAAAGAATGGCTCGTATTTCGATTTGGCAGCTTCTTTAAGATTCAGCAATATCCGTCCTATGATTTCAGCAGGATTGAAGAGCATAGATTTAACGAAATATCTGATTGAACAAGTTCGTCAATCGCCAGAGGATAGATTTAAAGCTTTACAAGAATACATGCCGAACGCTGATATCAAAGATTGGGAATTGGAAGTTGCTGGTCAGCGTGTGCAGGTAATTAAAAAGAAGCCGAGTGGTGGTGGCATTTTGGAATTTGGTACCGAAGTAGTAAGTGCTGGCGATGGCTCTATTGCAGCTTTGTTAGGCGCTTCTCCAGGGGCGTCAACAGCGGTTTCGATTATGATTGAGCTAATGAACAAATGCTTCAAAAAAGAGATGCAGACTGCAGATTGGCAAAGTAAAATTAGAGAGATGATTCCTAGCTTTGGACAGAAATTAGCTGAAGATGATGAGCTTTGTCAAGAAACTCGTCAACGTACATCAGCTGCGCTAAAGTTAAGTGAAACAGTGGTGGCTTAATTAGAAAGCTGCCTTATATAGAAAAGCTCTGAAATTAATTTCGGAGCTTTTTTTATTTTTTGATGCCATCTTGAGCTTATTAAAGCATATTAGTCAAATTGTCTTCAAGGTTAGACTGAAAAGTTAAAATTATTTGCTCATTACTTCGGCCACTTCATCTGCAGAAATATCACTGTGTGAAGCATCTAAAATACAATCGCCATTTTTAATTAATAAAAGTTGTGGAGATTCGTGGTGTACTTGAAAAGTTTCGGCAATATGGGCAGAAATATCACGATGATTGATCAAATCAAGGAAATAAAAACTAACGTTAGTAGGTATGGCATCCCAATCTCTTTCGAAAGTTCTTTTAGCCATTAAACTGATAGAGCAGCGTGTGCTGTGCTTGAAGATTACGGTGTAACCCTCCGCCGCTTTAATTTCTTCTATTTGCTGAATTTGATTTAAATCAATCCAATTATTCATTTTTACCTTCTTCTTTTTGAGTCCGGATAAGTGCTATATGCGGGACAAAGTTTATTAGAGCATGATTCTAAAACTGCGATAGCGCAGAATACAAATAACAATAGTATAGCTACTTTCTTCATTTTATTGAATTTTGAGCTACTAAGTTAAATAATAGAAATGTACTTTACAACCTACAGGAGTAATCGGCCATTTTTAATGCGGTTATTGCTGCTTCATCTCCCTTGTTTCCGTGTTTGCCTCCTGCTCTATCAATAGCTTGCTGCTCATCATTGGTAGTTAATACCCCAAAAATTACTGGCTTACTGTATTTGATGCCAACATTGGTAATACCTTGAGCAGCTGCATCGCAGATAAAATCAAAATGTTTTGTGTCACCTTGAATTACGCAGCCAATACAGATTACTGCATCAATATCACTCATTTTATTTAGTAGTATATCTGCTGCGCCTGCAAGTTCAAAAGTGCCAGGTACGGTTAAAGAAAGAATATTTTCTTCACTTACTTCGTGTTTTATTAATGTATCAAATGCACCTTGGTAAAGTGCACCGGTTATTTTTGCATTCCACTCGGCTACAACAATTGCAATTTTAAAGTCTTTACCCGAAGGAATAGTAGTATGTGAAAAATCTGATAGATTTTTAAGATGTGTTGCCATATTTTTAAATGTTGGGGCGAAAAATCTTCGCCCGTAAGAGAAATATTTATTTTGCGAAAATCCTTTCGACCTTATCTGTTATATAAGAAAGCCCCGGAATTTTCCGAGGCTTCTTTATCCATTTTATAGAAAAATTATTTTACCTGAGCTGCAACTCTAGCGATATAAGAATCAATCATTTGAGCTTCTTGGCTTTCAGGGAACTGGGTTTTTATTTTAGTATAAGCTTCTTCAGCACCTTTTAAGTCTTTCAAAGTCTCGTTTACCAAACCTAATTTCTTAAGGAACATAGGAGAAGTAAATTTGTTGGTAGACTTATCAATTGCTTTTTTGTAATAAGTAGCAGCTTGTTTGTAGTCTTTTAACTCGCTATAAGCATCACCCAATAAACCTAAAGCTAAAGGATCTGCTACTGGGCTACCTGTTGCACTGTATTTACTCAAAGCATCAACTGCTTTTTTGTATTCGCCTTTACGTAAGTAAATACCACCTAAGTATAAGTTAGCTAAGTTAGCTGATTTAGTATTTTCGTATTCTGCTGCAATTTTCTCCAAACCTGGGTAACCACCTTCGCCGTTAATTGCTTTGTTAGCTAAAGAGTCAACGCCTACAAATTGTTCAGCTTTGAACATTTGATTAGCTGCATCTTCGGATCTGTTTTTTAAATAAACACCTTGATACCAGATAAAAATTCCAACTAAAACGATGATAGCTACAGCTATAAAAGCTAAGCTCTTCGTGTTTTCTTGTATAAATGAACCTTTTTTAACTGGTTGTTCTGTTTGTTGCTCTGTTGAAGACATTTGTAGTTTAAAATTATAGGATTGCAAAAATACATTTTTCATTCAAAGTATCAACTCTTTTTAAATCATTTAATTAAGGGAAGTTAAAAAAGGTAATCAGATGGAAACATAGGTTTTCTTTTCAAACTGTTTGCTTTGCCTTTCTATTTGTATTAAAATATCTCGTTATGATAGGGAATTAGCAGTTCTATATTTCTATGTGGTTAATAAATCTATGAGATGTGTAGGTGATGCTATAAAAATGGGTAACTTTGAAAGTCTGATATGTGGTTAAAAAATCTTACCCTTTTAAATTTTAAAAATTACAACGCTGCCGATTTGAGCTTCTCGAAAACGGTAAATGCTTTCGTAGGTAATAATGGCGCAGGAAAAACCAATCTCCTCGATGCGATACATTACCTGTGTTTGTGCAAAAGTTATTTCAATCCGATAGATAGTCAGCAGATAAAAACGGGCGAAGAATTATTTTTGGTGCAGGGTGATTTCGATAGAGATGATAAGAAAGAAAAAATCTCCTGTGGGTTGAAACGCAATCAGAAGAAATCTTTCAAACGAAATAAGAAGGAATATGATAAACTGGCAGACCACATTGGTTTGTTTCCAGTGGTGATGATTTCGCCTTACGATATCAACCTAATTATGGATGGAAGCGAAGAACGTCGTAAGTTTATTGATAATGTAATTTCGCAGACCGATAGTAGGTATCTTGATGAATTGATTGTTTACAACAGACATCTCCTCAATAGAAATGCCCTATTGAAGCAAGTTGCTGCTACTAGGAAGCTGGATGTGGCTTTGCTTCAAATACTAGATGAGCAGTTAATTCACTCGGGAAATGTGATTTTTGAAAAACGGAAACAGTTCTTGTTAGATTTTATTCCGTTATTTGATAAGCATTATCGTTTTTTAACAAATGAGGCTGAACAGGTTTCGCTAACTTATCATTCGCAACTAAATGAGCAAAGTTTTGAGAATCTACTCAGTCAATCTATAGAAAAAGACAGATTGTTAGAGCGTACCACAACGGGTATCCATAAGGATGAGTTACAATTTGAAATTGCGGGAATGCCCATGAAAAAATTCGGTTCGCAAGGACAGCAAAAATCTTTCTTAATTGCGTTGAAATTAGCTCAATACAGCTATCTGCAGAAGTTCAAGAGTTTTAAACCCTTGTTATTGCTCGACGATATATTTGATAAGTTAGATAATCATCGTGTTCATAAACTAATGGAAATGGTTTCGCATCAAGATTTTGGGCAGATTTTTATAACAGATGCAAATAAGAGTAGAGTAGAGGCAGTTTTCAATGAAATTGCGGTAGAAATAAATTTGTTTGAAGTTAATGATGGAGGAGTAAGCAATGCGTAAGCCAAATGATATCACACTAAAACAGGCGATAGATAAACTCCTGAATCATTACAAACTTCGTGGTAAATTTGACGAAACTGGTATTGTTGCTATGTGGCCAGAGATTATGGGTAGTGCGGTAGCTAATAGAACCAAGCAGATTTATATCCACCAAAAGAAACTATTTGTTAGAATAGAATCTTCGGTGGTTAAAAATGAATTGCTTATCGTAAAAAGCGCTATCGTTGATAAATTAAACGAGAGATCTGGCTCTAAGGTAATTACCGATATTGTTTTTTTGTAGTTAATCCTTTCTGCCGCCAAATAATTTCGCAAACAGCCAAATTACAATGGCAATAACGACTACCACAAGGATAACTCCAGTCCACATACCGGCTTTAAAAATTCCTTCGACTAATTCGCAGCTACTAAGTGTAGTTACCAATAATGCGACAAGCGCTAGGGGCATCAATTTTTTCATCTGTTCAGAATTTGTTTTTAAAGGTGATGAAGCTACCAAGGTTTTGTAATGTATAATTAGTTACCCGTGGCGGTTTCCTATCTGTAAATTTTGATAACCTAACAGCAAAATAAGGAAAAAGGTTTGCGGAAATATATTTTGATGCTCATAAAAAAGGCTTACGAAGTTCTGAAACCTCGTAAGCCTAATCATTATCTGCAATTGCTATGAGCTGCTATTGCGCTTTATCCTTCTCGCCAACCTTAATTAGTTCAACTTCAAAAATTAAAGTGCTATAAGGAGGAATATCCTGTCCTGCACCCCTTGAGCCATAGGCTAATTTGTAGGGGATAAAAAATCTATATTTTCCACCTTCTTTCATCAACGCTACTCCTTCAGTCCAGCCTGGGATAACCTGATTTAAACCAAAAGAAGTAGGTTCGTTTCTTTTGTAAGAACTATCGAACTCTTTCCCATTTAATAGCATGCCTTTATAATGTACGGTAACTTGATCTGTAGCTTTTGGCTGTACACCAGTTCCTTCGGTAATTACTTCGTATTGCAAACCACTAGCGGTTGTTTTAATGCCAGCTTTAGTTTTGTTTTGAGCTAGAAAAGCTTCACCTTCTTTAATTGTAGGCTCAAATTTCGACTTGTCTTTCTCTTCGCGAACCTTGCTTAAGCTTTCGAACAAACTGTTGATGGCACTTTGCGAAACCTGCTCGGTCATTAGTGGTTTAGCATCTTTGTTAAAGGCATCCTTTAAGCCTTTGGTTAATAGGTCGTAATTTAAACTTTCTAATCCGCCAGCTTTTAAATTACTAGCCATAGCTAAGCCAAAAGCATAACTGGCAGAGTCTAATTTAGTTTTGAAAACAACTGGTTTCGCAACAGGTTTAGCTGCTGTTTTTTTTGTTGGAACCGCTTTTTTAGTGATGGTAGTTTTAGGTTTGGTTTGTGCTGTAGCGTTAAAAATAGCTGCAGAAGCTAATGCTATAAAAAATATTTTCTTCATTATTTATGTTAAAAGGCGAAATATACAACAAAAAAATAAGCACCCGAAAGAGTGCTTATCTATACTTTAATCGTTTTTAGAATATATTTTTCTAGAAACGTTCTCTAAAAATGTTTTCTAGAAACGCTCGTCTGCCGAGAAGAAGAAATCACCTTCAATTTGAGCATTCTCATCAGAATCAGATCCGTGAACAGCATTAGCATCAATTGACTTAGCATATTTCTGGCGGATAGTTCCTTCAGCAGCTTCAGCTGGGTTAGTAGCACCAATTAAGTTTCTGAATTCTTCAATTGCGTTATCTTTTTCTAAGATTGCAGCAACGATAGGACCAGAAGACATAAAGCTTACCAAGTCGTTATAGAAAGGGCGCTCTTTGTGCACAGCGTAAAATTCGCCAGCTTTTTCAGCAGAAAGTTTAGTGTATTTTAAAGCGATGATTTTGAAACCAGCTTTAGTGATATCATTTACGATTGAACCGATGTGGCCATTAGCAACAGCATCAGGCTTAATCATGGTGAAAGTTCTATTTGTGCTCATTTTTTATAAATTTTTTGCAAAAGTACGATTATCGACTTAAATAATTGAGTGTGAAGTAAGAAAACTTCTAAACGTGGTTAGAATAACAATGCTCGATGAACTTTTGTTCCGATAGGCCTGCTTTCCGCTACAATCAGGTTTGATTTACAACGGATGGCATGGTTTGCAAAAACCTTTCAACATTCCAATCCCGAACAGTTGGGATTTAGCTAAGCTCAGCAACAAATCAATCCATCAACTAAACAATTAACCAAATCAAACAGTTAACCAATAAATCACTAACTTCGCCACTTATATAATTATGATATCAGTTCCCGAACTTAAGAAACTACTTTCTACGCCTCAGCAAATTGTAATTACCACGCACCATAAGCCCGACGGCGATGCGATGGGTTCTTCGCTAGGTTTATATGCCTATTTAATCCAAAAAGGACATCACGTTAGTTTAATTACGCCAACAGATTATCCAGAGTTTTTGCACTGGTTGCCCAACAATTCGGATGTAATTATCTATACTGAGCAGGTAGAAAAATCAATCCAATTGGTTAACGAAGCGGCTTTGATTTTCTGCTTAGATTTCAACACCTTGAGTCGTATTAACGAATTGGGCGAGCACATTAGAAATACTACTGCAATAAAATTGATGATCGACCATCACTTAGAGCCAGAAGATTTTGATGATTATCGTCATTGGGATATCAATGCTTGTGCTGCCGCTCAGCTGGTTTATGATTTCATTGTTAATGTGATGGAAGAGCCAGAGAAAGTGAATAAAGATGTGGCTACTTGTTTGTACACAGGTATTATGACAGATTCGGGTTCATTCCGTTTCCCGTCAGCAACATCTACCGTTTATCGTATCGGAGCCGATTTGATTGACTTAGGTGCTGAACATTGGCGTATCCACCAATTGGTGTATGACAATGTTTCTGAGAACAGGTTAAAGTTTTTAGGCTATTGCCTATCAAGTAAATTAGAAATTTTAAGAGAGTATAATACAGCTATTATCAGCGCTACCAAAGAAGAACTGCAAAAATATAACATCGTAACTGGCGATACAGAAGGTATTGTGAATTACGCACTTTCTATCAATGGAATAAAGTTAGCTGCCTTTATCATAGAAAGAACTGATAGAGTTAAATTGTCGTTACGTTCTACGGGAGACTTTCCTGCTAACGAGATCTGTAAGAAATATTTCCAAGGTGGTGGCCATAGAAATGCTGCAGGTGGCGCTTCTGATAAGAATTTGGAAGAAACCATTGCAGATTTTAAAGCTATTTTACCAGAGTATAAAACCCAACTACTACAATAGTTTAGAAATTAAAAATAAAATATTAGAAATAGAATAAAGCTAGTTAACTTAGCGGGCTTTAAAAAAGAAATAAAAAGACAATTAAATAAATAAATGAAAAAAAGTTTAGTAATTCTGTTTGCTGCTACATTAGGTTTAGCTGCTTGTAACACAGAGAAAAAAGGACCAGGTGGTTTATTGTATAAAATCCACAAAGATGGCGGTAGCAAAGATAAAATTAAAGAAGGTGATATCGTAAAATTGAACTTCATCCAAAAAAATGAGAAAGATTCAATCTTAGGTAGTACCTACGATAATGACCAAGCGCAAGTTTTTCCGGTAGGTAAAAAACAATACGCTGGTGATATGCAAGATGTATTAACCCTTTTCGGAGAAGGCGATAGTGCTACTTTCAAAATCAATTTGGATACCATGGCTGCACAAACTAAACAGCCTAAACCAGAGCAGTTCAAAAACGATAAATACATTGTTTTCACTGTAAAAGTTGAGAAAGTATTCAAAAAAGGTCCAAAAGAAGACGATGCTACTTTCCAAAAACGTGCTAGCGATTTCTTCCAAGCAGATTTTAAAGCTGATATGGATAAAAAGAAAACTGCTGAGCCAGCAAAAATCAAAGCTTACGTTGAGGATAATAACTTAAAAGTGCAAACTTCTGCAAGTGGTTTACAGTATGTGATTGAGAAACCAGGAGATGCGGCAAGAGCTGTAGAAGGTGACACAGTAAATGTAAACTACACTGGTAGATTCACTAAAAAAGGTGATGATAAAAAATACAAAGTTTTCGATACTAGCGACGAGAAAATTGCTAAGGAAGCTAAAGTTCACCAACCAGGAAGACCTTATGGTCCAACTAAAATGGTAATCGGTAGCACTGTTCCAGGTTTCACTGAGGCTTTAAAATTAGTAGGAAAAGGTGGTAAAATCACTGCTATTATCCCTTCTAAATTAGGTTACGGTGAGCAAGGTGGTGGTCCAATCGCTCCTTATAGCCCATTGGTATTCGAAATCGAAATTATTGATATCATTAAACCAAAAGCAGGTGCTGCTCCAGCTGCAGCAACTCCAGTAGCTCCGGCTGCAGGTCACTCTGCAAACGATGGTCATAACCACTAATCAAAATACTTAATTTGTAAAAGCCATTCGCCTAGCGGATGGCTTTTTTTATGCCGTTTTCTCCCAATAAACTAAACAACAAACCAACCAAACAACTAACTTTGCATCATGTTATTTACCGATACCCATACCCATCAATACTACGAGAAGGATTTAGAAAAAAGAGCAGAGCAAATGCAACGCTGCTTTGATAATGGTGTAAAACGATTGTTTTTACCTAACGTAGACGTCGCTTCTATCGCCATGATTGATGAAATGGTTAAAAGCTATCCTGACAACTGTTTTGCTATGGCAGGCTTGCATCCTTGCGATGTGAAGGAAGATTACCAATCGGTTTTAGAAGCAATCTATAACAGCATAGCTGATAGAAAAATTTACGCGATAGGCGAAATTGGTATCGATTTGTATTGGGATAAAACCACATTGGCTATTCAACAAGATGCTTTCAAGCAACAAATAGAATGGGCTAAACAACTTGATTTGCCTTTTGTAATCCATTGTCGGGAAGCTTTTGATGAAGTTTTTGAAGTACTAGATGAGATGAAGCACGATAAAATGAGAGGCATCTTTCATTGCTTTACAGGTAACGTTGAACAGGGCAGAAGAGCAATCGATTTGGGTTTTTACTTAGGTATTGGCGGTGTAGTTACCTATAAAAAATCAGGTTTGGATTTGGTGCTGTCTGACATTCCTTTAGAGCATATCGTTTTAGAAACAGATTCTCCTTATTTAGCGCCAGTGCCATTTAGAGGGAAGCCAAATGAGAGCAGTTACTTGTTGCACGTAGCACAGAAAGTGGCAGATATCTATGTAATGGATCTTGAAGAAATAGCTGAAGTTACTACTGAAAATTCAAGAAAGATTTTTGGGGTTTAATCTTTGGCTGAACCACAAAGGTACTAAGGCCACAAAGTTTTTAGTATTAAATTTTTACATCAACAGTAAGGTATAGAGAATACCGCATGTAACAAGCTAATGAATAAATCTAATAAAATAGATTTCTTGTGCCTCGAAATGACAGGCCGTTATAGGATTTAGTGAAATACTAAGCAATTTAAAGAGGGAAATAACGTCCTTTGTGTTCTTCGTGTCTTGGTGGTTACAGATTTTCAGACAAAATGCCATTTTCATTTATATATTTCTTAATCTATTGCCCAAATGGTTAATTATTTGCTAAATCTTTGTGAAATTGTAAAAAGCTGTGGGATTGTTACTTAATTTGTAACCAGAACCCAAAGCTGTACTTTTTTAATGACCAAGATACTTATCATCTACACTGGAGGCACCATAGGCATGGTAAACGATGCCAAGACTGGTGTTCTAATCCCTTTTGATTTCGAGCAGATTAAAGAAAACGTTCCTGAGCTTGCCCGTTTGGATTACGAGATGGTGGTACACTCATTTGTGCCAATTATTGATTCTTCAAATATGCATCCAGACCAATGGAAGATTTTGGCAGAATTAATTAAAAGTAATTATGATGAATTTGATGGGTTTGTAATCCTACATGGTTCAGACACCATGTCTTTCACCGCATCGGCCTTAAGTTTTATGTTAAAGAACCTGGCAAAACCAGTGGTGCTAACAGGTTCTCAATTACCAATCGGCGAAATCCGTACAGATGCCAAAGAAAATTTAATTACAGCGTTGGAAATTGCAGCAACAAAAAGCAAGGGAAAAGCAGTAGTGCCAGAAGTTTGTATCTATTTTGATAACCAGTTATTCAGAGGTAATCGTTCAATAAAATACAATACCGAAAAATTTGAAGCATTCCGTTCGCCAAACTATCCAATTTTGGCAGAAGCTGGTGTGCAGTTATCTTTTTTTCATAATGATATTCTACCAGTTCCAACTGAGCCTTTTTATATCCAAACAAAGTTTGATGCCAATATCGGAGTATTAAAAATCTATCCAGGAATGACTGAAGAAGTGGTTTACGCGGTAACTAGGTCAAAGGTTAAAGCTATTGTGTTAGAAACTTTTGGCTCGGGTAACGCGACTACTGCTAAATGGTTTACTGATGCTTTGGCCGAAGCCATTGAAAATGGAAAGCACATTGTTGATATTTCTCAATGTCAACGTGGTTCGGTGCAATTAGGAATGTACGAAACTAGCAGCGAGTTAAAGAAAATGGGTGTAATTAGTGGTTACGATATGACTTTTGAAACTGCAGTGACCAAATTGATGTATCTTTTAGGCGCAGATTTAACCGCGGAAGAAATTAAAGCACAAATGGAAGCGCCAATTGCAGGCGAGTTGACAAAATAGTTTTTTGGATGTTTTGTTTTTTAGAACGCTAAATCTTTTTTGGACTTTCCGTCTAGTAACTTTCCGACTTCATTAAGTAAAACTTCTGCAATTATGACCATCGTCACTGCTTCAACAAAGCAATAATCTTAACTTTGTAGATGATGCGAGACATCTCATGTCTCAAATCTCAATACTCATATCTAAAGAGAAAATGAAGATAGAACAAATATACACCGGATGTTTGGCTGAAGCTGCCTATTACATAGAAAGCAATGGCGAAGCTGCTATTATCGACCCGCTTCGCGAAGTTGGCCCTTATCTTGCAAAGGCAGAACAAAACGGAGCGAAAATTAAATATATCTTTGAAACCCATTTTCATGCAGATTTTGTTTCAGGTCACGTTGATTTGGCGGAGAAATCTGGTGCTACTATTGTTTACGGACCAACGGCTACCACTGCTTTCGAAGCGCATATCGCAACAGATGGCGAGCAATTCAAAATTGGCGATTTAACTATCACTGCTTTACATACACCAGGTCATACGTTAGAATCTACCACATATTTACTAACCGATGCTAATGGGAAAAACCATTGCATTTTCTCTGGAGATACCCTGTTTATTGGTGATGTTGGCCGCCCAGATTTAGCGCAAAAAGGCAGCCTAACCATGGATGATTTGGCGGGCATGCTTTACGATTCACTAAACGAAAAAATAAAACCATTAGCAGATGAAGTGATCGTTTATCCTGGTCATGGTGCAGGTTCTGCTTGCGGCAAAAGTATGAGCAAGGAAACTTTCGATACTTTGGGACACCAAAAGCAGGTGAATTATGCGCTAAAAGCCGAAACAAAAGAACAATTTATCAAAGAAGTAACTGACGGCATTTTGCCTCCACCACCATATTTTGCAAAAAATGCAGCCATGAACAAAGGCGGCTACGAAAGTATCGACGAAGTTTTTGAAAAAGGTTTAAATTCTTTGCAGCCTCAAACGTTTGAAGATTTAGCCAATCAAACCGATGCTTTAGTTTTAGATACTCGCGACCCACAAACTTTTGCAAAGGCATTTATCCCAAATGCCATCAACATTGGTTTAAACGGACAATTTGCACCTTGGGTAGGCGCTTTAATTCCAGATTTAAAACAAAATATTTTATTGGTAACTGACGAAGGTAAGGCCAAAGAAACCATTACCCGTTTGGCTCGTGTAGGTTACGACAATACCATTGGTTATTTGGGAGGCGGTATCGAAGCCTGGCAAAATGCTGGAAAAGAAACAGATCAGATCACTTCCATTTCTGCAGAAGATTTCGAAAAGGCTTATCAAGAAAATCCAGCAGTTTTAGCTTTAGATGTACGCAAACCTGGAGAATACGAAGCAGAGCATTTAGAGTTTACGCATCCACGTCCTTTAGATTATATTAATGATTGGACACACAAAGTAGATAGCAATAAAACTTATTATGTGCATTGTGCAGGCGGTTATCGCTCTATGATTGCAGCTTCAATCTTAAAAGCAAGAGGCATTGATAACGTGATCGATGTAGCTGGTGGTTATGGCGCTATAAAAAATACAGGCTTAAAACGTACAGATTTTGTGTGCCCGAGTAAAGTAGCGAAGGCGTAGTTTCATGATTTTGGGGCGAAAAATGTTTCGCCCGTACGATGGTAGCTTTTTCTCTAGGGTTTAGAAAAACGAAATGACTACCAATCGCCAATTTCAGCCCCGCTTTACGCTATATTTTTTTGTGTACCTTTTATCGTCATTTCGAACGTATGTGAGAAATCTAAAAAGATGCTGATTAAAGAAAAGATTTCTCCTCGTTCCTCGTCGAAATGACGAAACAAAAAAGATAACGCTCCAATCGGGTTTAAAAATTAAAGAAACCAAAACGTGGCAACAGAAAACCAACATTACGACGTGCTCATTATCGGCGCTGGCCCCATCGGTCTGGCCTGTGGTATCGAAGCACAAAAAGCAGGAAAGAGCTATATCATTATAGAAAAAGGTCCACTGGTAAATAGCCTGTACCACTATCCAGTTTTCATGACTTTCTTTTCTACCTCGCAAAAATTGGAGATAGGAGAGGTGCCCTTTGTGAGTATCAGCAATAAGCCTAATCGCAACGAAGCTTTAGAGTATTATCGTCGCGTAGCCGAGAAGTTTGAATTAAACATCCACCTTTTCGAAACGGTAAACAGCAATAAAAAGCTTGCGGATGGTAGTTTTGAAGTCAATACAAGCAAAGCAAAGTATTCCGCTAAAAATGTAATTATCGCTACTGGTTTTTATGACGTACCAGTACTTATGAATATTGCTGGTGAAGCGCTACCGAAAGTAAAACATTACTATCAAGATCCACACTTGTATGCTTTTAGTAAGGTATTGGTAGTTGGAGCCAACAATTCGGCTATCGACGTAGCTTTAGAAACCTATAGAAAAGGTGCTGAGGTAACTTTAGTGATTCGTGGTAATGAAATTGGTTCTTATGTGAAATATTGGGTGCGTCCAGACATAGAAAACCGAATAAAAGAAGGTGACATCAAAGTTTATTATCAAAGTGAACTTGCTGCTATCTCGGAAACCACAGTAACCATAAAAACTCCAGAAGGTAAAGTTGAACTAGCCAATGATTTTGTACTAGCAATGACCGGCTACACACCAAATTTCGCTTTGCTTAAACAATTGGGAGTAGAGCTAGATACGACTAATTATCCCGAGCATAACCCAGAAACGATGGAAACTAACTTGCAGGGATTGTACTTGGCAGGCGTAGTTTGCGGTGGTGTTGATACTCATAAGTGGTTCATCGAAAATTCGCGAGTGCATGCAACGCAGATTATGGAGCATATTTTGAGTAAGCACTAGCGCCCGTCATTTCGAGCGTAGCCGAGAAATCTTTTGAGTTAGCAACAAATAAGGTTTCAAAATTCAAAGATCTCTCCATTTCGTTGCAATTCAGTCGAGATAACGATAGTACAGCAGAGGTTCAATAAACGGGATTTTAACGGAAATCCTTTTTGGAATTCACTTCGAACGCAGAGAGAAATCTCAAAAATAAGTGCTTTTAAGTAACAGATTTCTCTCTGTGTTTAAAATGACGGCAAGAGAATACAAAAAGATTGTAGCCTAAAGCCCGACTTTCGGTAGTACTCAGCATAAGCACTGCTTTTCTATAAATTATCGGCGTTTTTACTAACTTTGCGGTTTCAAAATTGTTTGAGATAATGAGTGTATAGATGCTTCGCATTTAAATACTAAATACTAATATCTTTTAAAGAATGAGCAAAGTAAAAGTAGGAATGGTACAGATGACCTGTACTGCCAATAAGCAGGAAAACTTAGATAAAGCGATTGCACAAGTGAGGGAAGCAGCTGCAAAAGGTGCTCAAATTGTGTGTTTGCAAGAGCTTTTTACGTCGCTTTACTTCTGTGACGTAGAAGATTACGATAATTTCGATTTGGCGGAGAAAATCCCTGGTCCATCTACAGATGCTTTGCAGACGGTAGCCAAAGAATTGGGCGTAGTAATTATTGCTTCGTTATTCGAAAAACGTGCAGAAGGTTTATACCACAATACCACTGCAGTTTTAGATGCTGATGGTAGTTATTTAGGTAAATATCGCAAAATGCACATCCCTGATGACCCTGCTTATTACGAGAAATTTTACTTCACACCAGGCGATTTAGGTTATAAAGTTTTCAAAACTAAATTTGCAACCATCGGTATTTTAATCTGTTGGGATCAGTGGTACCCAGAAGCGTCGCGTATTACAGCATTAATGGGTGCCGATATCATGTTTTATCCTACAGCTATTGGTTGGGATACCACACAAGACGAAGAAACCAACGAAGATCAATACAATGCTTGGCAAACCATCCAACGTTCGCATTCGGTAGCTAATGGATTACCGGTAATCAGCGTAAATCGTGTGGGTTTCGAGCAAGAAGGACGTATGAAGTTTTGGGGAGGAAGTTTCGCAACCAATGCGCAAGGCAAATTATTGTACTTGGCATCACATGATAAAGAAGAAACCACAGTAGTAGATATCGACTTGAAGCAAAGTGATTATATCCGCAAACACTGGCCTTTCTTGAGAGATAGAAGAATTGATTCGTATCAGCCAATTACGAAGAGATATATAGACGAGGATTAAAAGGAAGTCCGCAAGTTTTTAGTCCGTAAGTCCGAAAGAGATTTTCAAAGACAATTTGTATATTTCAGTTTACCTTAGAAATAATAACTTATGTCATTTAAATTTGAAAAACTAAAAGTTTGGCAAAAATCGCTAGACTTAGCTGACGAAATTGATAAATTAACAAAGACATTTCCAAAAGAAGAACTATTTATTCTAACATCGCAAATTAAAAGGGCCGCAGACTCAATCTCTTTAAATATTGCTGAAGGAAGTACAGGTCAGAGTAATGCAGAATTCACCAGATTTTTACGATATGCATTACGTTCTGATATTGAAGTAGTGGGTTGCTTACACCTTGCCAAACGTAGAAAATATTTACAGGAAGAACATTTTACAAAGCTCTATGCTTCTTGCGAAGAGGTGTTAGTGATGATAAATGGTCTAATAAAATCATTAAAATAATGTCTAAGTATACACACCATAAGTCTGAGCACCGTGCTTCTGGAATCAAATCATCGGACTTTCCGACTTTCCAACTTTCTGACACGCCTAAGAAACAAGGGTTTGCATTCCCAGCAGAGTGGGCAAAACATGAAGCTACTTGGCTAAGCTGGCCGCATAAAGAAGCTTCTTGGCCCGGTAAAATTGAAACTATTTACCAGCCTTATTGTGAGTTCATCAAGATTGTTGCTACTGGAGAAAAAGTACGCATCAATGTAAAAGATGAGGCAATGAAAACTTTTGCTACTGCCGAATTGGAAAAAGTGAGTGCTGATTTAAGTCAAATAGAATTTTATTTTAACGAAACTAACGATGCCTGGTGTCGCGACCACGGACCTGCATTTGTGGTAAAAGCAAACGAAAAAGCAGTTGTAGATTGGGGTTACAATGCTTGGGGAGACAAATATCCTCCATACGATTTAGATGATGTAGTACCGACTAAGATAGCTCAGCATTTCAACTTACCATTGTTCACTCCAGATATTGTAATGGAAGGTGGTTCGGTGGAGTTTAATGGTGCAGGAACTATCTTAACCAGCGAAGCTTGTTTGTTGAACGAAAATAGAAATCCGCATTTAAACAGAGAGCAGATAGAAACTTATTTGAAAGAGTTTTATGGTGCAGAGCAGATTTTATGGGTAGGCGATGGTATTGTTGGAGATGATACAGATGGCCACATTGACGACATCACTCGTTTTGTAAATGAAGACACTGTTTTGACGGTAGTAGAAAGCAATCCGCTAGACGAAAACTACTTGCTGTTAAAAGAAAATTTGGAGCGTTTAAAGGAAATGACTTTGTTAGATGGTAGAAAATTTAAAATTGTCGAGTTGCCAATGCCGTCACCAGTAATCTACGACGACACCCGTTTACCAGCTTCATACGCTAATTTTTACATCGCTAATGCTGCGGTAATTGTTCCAATTTTTAATGATGTGAACGACCAAAAAGCTTTAGATATTATTCAAGGTTGTTTCCCTGATAGACCTGTAGTTGGCATCAACTCGGTAGATATCATTTGGGGATTGGGTAGTTTCCATTGTTTAAGTCAGCAGGAGCCAGCAGTTTAGTTTGCAGTGCCAACAGTTAAATAACCACTGCCTTTGTCATCCTGAGCCTGTCGAAGGATTATGCAAAAGTAATGATAGTCTTCGACAAGCTCAGACTGACAAGCGTATTAAACCAAAGAGTAATTTTTTATCCCAAATATCCATAATTACTTCGTTTACATATTAGAATGTGCAGATGGAAGTTATTATGTAGGCGTGACTAATGATTTAGAAATTAGAATTGAGCAACATGATAGCGGTTATGATCCAAAGGCATATACTTTTACTCGGCGTCCTGTAGTGCTTAAATATTATCAACGATTTACTTTGATAGAGCAAGCCATCGAATTTGAAAAGCAATTGAAGGGTTGGAGTAGAAAAAAGAAAGAAGCACTTTTCAATGAAGATTGGGACGAAGTAAAAAGATTATCCAACCTTAAAAAGAAATAATAACTTTGTGCAAATTGTCTTCGACGACTTGTTCCACGACACTAAGGATTAAAGGAACTCCTTAAATAGGTGTCATCCTGAGCCTGTCGAAGGATATTAAAAAGATAAATATTAAGTCTAAAGTTAGTCTTCGACAAGCTCAGACTGACAAACTGAATAAAAATGAAATTACTAGAAGGAAAAACAGCACTAATTACAGGTGCGTCAAAAGGAATAGGAAGAAAAATTGCAGAAGAATTTGCAAAACATGGCGCTAACGTAGCTTTCACTTATCTATCATCGGTAGAAAAAGGACAAGCTTTAGAGCAAGAATTGCAAGCTTTCGGCACACAAGTAAAAGGTTACCGTTCTGATGCTTCAAAATTTGATGAAGCAGAGCAATTAATCAACGATATCGTTGCTGATTTCGGCGCTTTAGATATCGTAGTGAACAATGCTGGGATCACAAAAGACGGTTTATTGATGCGCATGAGCGAAGAAAATTGGGATGACGTGATTAACGTAAACTTGAAATCTATCTTCAATGTAACTAAAGCTGCTTCTAAAGTAATGATGAAGGCTCGTAAAGGTGTTTTCATTAATATGAGTTCTGTAGTTGGTGTACAAGGTAATGCTGGTCAGGCTAATTATGCGGCTTCAAAAGCGGGTATTATCGGCTTTACCAAATCGGTAGCTAAAGAGTTGGGTTCTCGTAACATCCGTGCAAACGTAGTTGCGCCAGGTTTCATCAAAACCGAAATGACAGAGGTTTTAGACCCTGCGGTTGTTGCTGGTTGGGAAAAAGATATTCCATTGAAACGTGCTGGCGAAACAGAAGATATCGCTAATGTTTGTGTGTTTTTAGCTTCAGATATGAGCGCTTACGTAACCGGACAAACGCTTTCTGTTTGCGGCGGAATGCTGTAAAATAGGGATAAGGAATTAGGTAAAAGATGCAAGTTATTCTAGTCGTCATTGCGAGGAGGAACGACGAAGCAATCTTTCATCAATAAAAAAATGCATAGTTGTAATTAGCTATGCATTTTTTATGAATATTAAAATTTGAAAGTGAAAGCCAGTAGCTCTTGGCTTTTTTAGTCCGGCTTTCCATTACTCCCGATGAAAAATCGGGATTCATTTCAATCGGGCTTATTTAACAAAGGTTTTTTTACAAAATCCAACCACACTTGCCAATAAAGCTGATGCTGACCTGTAGCGAAGCGAAAAGCTACAAAGTAAAATAAATTCAGCATGACGGGACGCACATCTATCGTCAATGCTGCTACTCGACATTTGTAATGTCGAACTTCTTATCTCAGGATTATTTCATGAACTCTCTTTGCTCGGTTTGTAATCCTGTTGTATTAATTCGGATTAGAAATCCGATGATACAGCTTCGGGATTGCAAATCCCGAAGAGCAGAAGAGCAGATGGTTTTAGCTACTCGTCATTCCCGCGTAGGCGGGAATCTTAATGCGATATGGGGTAAGTTGTAAATTAGTGTTACTTTACAACATACTTCCCGCCCACCTGCGTTACTTTTGCCATCTTTTTGTTCTTCTCAAAATAATCAAAACCTAGCTGCAAAGTTTTCCAAAATGCTACATGCTGTTGGTATTGTTTTGAATATTTAGACATATTCGCATTTGTCATCCTAAAAGGAAAAATATAAACTGGAATATCTTTTTGACCACTATTTCTTGCCTCCACAGCTAAAACATAAACTTCCCTAATTTTATCATCCGTTAACGGAATACAGCCAATGGTTACACAGTCACCATGAATGTAAATATCTCCTCCTGTTTTTCTGTCTTTTCCGGTTCTTGCTTTATCTACCGCATTAGGATAATCAACACCTAAAGAAAGATGGTACAAACTCATCGGGTTAAATACATTGATTTTATAGAAACCTTCTGGCGTCTGTAAATCGCCCTCAATTGCTTTCGGACCTAAAGTGCCAGATTTGGCGCAAGCATTGTAAGTTTTAAAAAGTGTGAATTTATCTTGCTTTGCAGTCTTTAACCAAATTTCAACTTTTCCTTCGGCTTTGTAGGCATTCATTAGCATTTCAAATCCATCGCCAAAACCAGCTTTTTGTAGCTCCTTTTCTAAGAGTGTCCATTTCAAATCGTAGGCAGTTCTCACACGTTCAAACTTCAGCTGTTCTTGCTTAAAGCTTTTTTGAGCTTGCATAGGTAAGGTCATTGTTGCTAATGAGATAAATAGAATTAAGTATTTCATATAGATAGTTTGGTTTCTTAGGCAATTTACAATTTTACTTGGTTCATTAGTCATCAGTTCACTACTTCATTTGAATTTGAAAGTTAATGATTATAAGTACTCTAATCGGTCCTTGTTCTTTAATCTTTTTACTTTTCCCTTTCAACTTTTAACTTAAATATAGCATCTTTACAATTAGCGTATGACTAGTTTCTTTTCGTTTTCTACATTAATTATTTTGCTTGCTTGCCTTGCTTTGGGAGCAGGTTATGCTTGGGTGTTGTATGGTGCCAATAAGAATCTAGATAAAAAACTACGAAGTGCGCTAGCTGCTACTAGAACTTTAACAGTAGCCGCATTAGTGTTTTTGCTACTTGCACCTTTAGTCCGTCGCATTAGCCATACGCCAGAAAAGCCTGTTATTGTCATTGCAAACGATAATTCTATATCTGTAAAAGCCATACAGCCATCAGGGTTTGATGCCAAAAAATACGAGCAAGATTTAAGGCAACTGGCGGATAAATTGAGCGAAAAATACGAAGTAAAAACCTACAGTTTTGGAGATAGTGTAAAGCAGGGTTTATCGTTTACGGGCACTGCCCAAATTAGTAACGGTACGGCATTGGTAAACCAACTGAATGATGAATTACTGAACAGAAATGTAGGCGCTATAATTATGGCAAGCGACGGGATTTTCAACCGTGGAGGAAATCCAATCTATGAACTTAACAAAATAAAAGCGCCGGTTTACACCATTGCCATGGGCGATACCATCCCGAAAAGAGATGTTTTGGTGGCTAATGTAAATTACAATAACATCGTTTACCTCGATAATGAATTCACTTTAGACGTGCAAGTACAAGCTTTTGAAAGCAAGGGCGAAAATGTAAAATTGGCTGTACTCGAAAATGGTAAGCAGGTAGCAGAACAGTCTCTTGCTATTGGCAGTACTTCTTTTGTGAAGGATGCTCAAATCAAACTAAAAGCCAATAAAGTTGGGGTTCATCGTTATACGGTAAATGTTTCAACGGTTAAGAACGAAATCACGACCAAAAATAACAGTCAAACCATTTTTGTAGAAGTAATTGATGGACGTCAAAAAGTTTTGTTGGCTTCGGCCATACCGCATCCAGATTTGGCAACCTTTAAGCAAGCTATTGAGCTGAATAAACACTATGAAGTCAGTACTGCAATTGCTGAAGAATTGGAGCGTGTAGACGTGTATAAATACAATTTGGTAATCTTGTATCAGTTGCCAGCTGCAAATTATTCTGCAACATCCTTAATTAACAAAATAAAACAACAAAAAATTTCTGCTTGGTTTGTTCTGGGAGCACAAACGAACCTGCAAAGCTTCAATCAAATTCAGACTCAAATAAATTTTACTAGACCAAATGGTAGCTTACAAGAAGTATTTCCATATGATGAGAAAAACTTTACTGCTTATAATTTAAATAAGGATGCGCTGAAACAATTGGATAGTTACGACCCGCTGCAAATTCCTTTTGCTAATATGATGATTAAAGGGAATTACACTGCGGTGCTCAATCAACGAATTGGAAAGGTAAATACGCAAAGTCCTTTGTTGTTTTTTGCAGAAGAAGATGGTAGAAAGCTAGGCTTTTTAATAGGAGAGGGGATTTGGAAATGGAAGTTGGAAGAAGCAAAAAATGAAAATAGCTATCCCTTGGTAGCAGAGCTGATTTCGAAAACGGTACAGTACCTTGCTGTGAAAGACGATAAGCGTAAATTCAAAGTTTATACCAATAAAAGTACTTTCGAAGAAAACGAAAATGTACTGCTCAATGCAACTTTGTATAATGATGCTTTCGAACCTGTGAACGCTTCCGAAGTAAAGATTCAAATCAAAAATTCGGAAGGTAAAGCATATCATTATACATTCTCAAAAGTAGGCAATGCTTATCAGCTAGATGCCGGTGCTTTACCACAGGGAAATTATACTTATGCAGCTTCTACCAGTTTAGGTGATAAGAAATACATTGCTAACGGTGCATTTTATGTAAATGCAATAATTACAGAATATCAGCAGACTACCGCCAATCATCAGTTGTTGAACACTATTGCGCAGCAAACGAAAGGTAAAATTTACATGCCAACAAATCTGTTAAACATTGTTGATGATTTGGAGAAGAGTGGTCAGGTGAAAACCATTACGTATGAAGACAGAAGATACGAAGAGATGATTAACCTAAAATGGATTTTTGCTGTTATCTTGGTGTTCTTGACTGTAGAATGGTTTTTTAGAAAACGTAATGGGGAAGCATAATGGATTTTAATACCACTGATATCATTGAAGTATTAGGAACTATTTCCTTTGCTATTTCTGGTACATTTGCTGCGGTGCAGAAGCGATTAGATCCTTTTGGTGTGTTAATTATCGCTTTTGTAACTTCCATTGGCGGTGGTACGGTTAGAGATTTATTGTTGGGGGATACGCCAGTTGCTTGGATGCGTGATGTGAATTACTGTCTGCTAATTCTGGTTACGTCTATCCTTACACTTTTCTTCAAACATCAAATCAAAAAGTTTAAAGTAACCTTGTTTCTGTTCGACTCACTTGGATTGGGCCTGTTTACTTTGGTAGGGGTGCAAAAAGGCATCGTTTTTGGCTTAGAACCAGGGATGTGCGTTGCCTTAGGTACAATTACAGGGTGTTTTGGAGGGGTAATTAGAGATACCTTGCTAAATACCATTCCATTAATTTTTAGAAAGGAAATTTATGCTACCGCCTGCATTGCCGGTGGTGCATTATATTTTGGTTTGTTAGAATTGAGTTTAAAAGCAGATATCGCCAAGATAGTTGTGATTGTTTTTATCGTTACCTTAAGGGTTGTTGTCGTTCGCTATAAGTTGGCCTTGCCAAGGTTTGGGTATTGATTAAGAAATGCATCATTAACTTTCTTTAGATCATAGTGAGCAGCCGAAGCGCTACGAAGTAAAATCTTTGAATTATTAAGCTGTCGTAACGAAGAGGAAGATTTAACTTCGTTGTTTTGCAATTCTCCGCTCGCTTCGCTGCGGTCGAAATGACGATATCATAACGTCCCTCTAATGTCATTAAGCTTTAATGATAAAGAAACTCCTTCAGCTTCCCGTTTTTCGAAGCGTCATAAAGCTGCCAAAGCTCTTTTGTCCAGCTTTTATTATCACTTTGTTGGTAAAGATAGGGAAGTACTATATTCATCGCTCCTAAAGCTTGTGTTCGCTTTTCTTTTTCTGCTGGATGTTCTAGTGAGAATTTAGTTAATGCCGCCATGTACATCAGCAGCAAATCAGAATCGGTATTGAAAAAGCTAGTTTCCTTTTCTTCGAGATAAAAAATATAGTCGGGAGTGCCATTCATCCACTCTATCAAAAACTGTCCTGCATTATTTCTAGCTTTGTTTTTTTTGTCTATCGGAGTTTTAAAAAGATATGCTACCACTTTAATAACGGTAGGTTCTGCCTGCTTGTAGCTAACCCTTTTGTTTAATTTTACAGTTTTTAGGTTGGGAAGTTCTTGCCCGTAAGCGTAACTTTTAATGGAGAATAAAAGGAAAAATACAAAAATGGTTTTCCTCATGGGAGCAATTTTTATTTCAATCTAAAATAGGAAAAAAGAAGCTATTTTTTCTCTTCTTCTTTCACAATTACAAACACGTCCTCGTTTGCCTTTTTCATGAAATATTTCTCTCTAGCAAATTTTTCGGCACTATTTAAATTGCTATCTAGCTCTTTTAAATCTTTCTTCACTAAAGCAATCTCTTTAGTATAGAAGTCTTTTTCCTGCTGCATTTTGTTTACTTGCGCATTGTATTCATATTGCGCAATAATATCATTTTTATCGAAAAAAAGCATCCATACACCAAATGCGGCAATGGCAAGGAAATATTTATTGCGGAAAAGGTCTATTAATCGCTTCATTAATTCAAAAGTAAAAATTAAAAAATCAAAATACGTAAGTGGCTCACATTTAAATGTCGATTTTTCAAATGCGATAAAATAAAAAACATCCGAAGGTTTTAAATCTTCGGATGTTCTACAAATGTATTTTATTAACTTGTTAACACTGATCTAGTGTCACATTGAGCCTGTCGAAACGTCTTTGTCCTTCAATGAGTTCAGGATGACGCAGCCAGACACAATTTATTTTTTCGCAAACTTGAAGTTTTTGCCGATGAACCTTGCAGCTTCACCTAACTCTTCTTCAATACGTAACAATTGGTTGTATTTTGCAATCCTATCTGAACGAGAAGCTGAACCAGTTTTAATTTGACCGCAGTTTAAGGCAACAGCTAAATCAGCGATAGTAACATCTTCAGTCTCACCAGAACGGTGGCTCATTACCGAAGTATAGCCACTGTTTTGAGCTAAACTCACTGCATTGATAGTTTCAGTTAAAGAACCAATTTGGTTTACTTTTACTAAAATTGAGTTTGCAGTATTGGTATCAATACCTTGTTGTAAACGTTTAACGTTAGTTACAAATAAATCGTCACCAACTAATTGTACAGTAGCACCAACTTTATCAGTTAAGCTTTTCCAGCCGTCCCAGTCATTCTCATCCATACCATCTTCAATAGAAATGATTGGATATTTAACTGTTAAATCTGCTAAATATTGAGCCTGTTCTTCGCTAGAACGAATTACACCTGTAGCACCTTCAAACTTCGTATAGTCGTACTTTCCGTCTTTGTAGAATTCTGAAGAAGCACAGTCTAATGCTAAACAAATTTCTGAACCTGGTTTGTAACCTGCTTTTTCGATCGCTTTCAATACAGTCTCAATAGCATCTTCAGTACCATCGAAAGTTGGCGCAAAACCACCTTCGTCACCTACTGCGGTAGATAAACCTCTATCGTGTAGAATTGCTTTTAAGCTATGGAAAACTTCAGTTCCCCAACGTAAAGCCTCAGAGAAAGAAGGAGCACCAACTGGCATGATCATAAACTCTTGGAATGCGATAGGCGCATCAGAGTGAGAACCACCGTTGATGATGTTCATCATTGGGATTGGTAAAGTATTTGCGTTTACCCCGCCAATGTAGCGGTATAATGGTTGGCGGCTTTCTTGTGCAGCAGCTTTTGCTACAGCTAAAGAAACACCTAATATTGCGTTAGCACCTAGGTTACCTTTGTTTTCGGTACCATCTAGGTCTATCATTAATTTATCAATTAAGTTTTGTTCAAAAACATCAACACCTTGCAAAGCCTTCGCAATTTTAGTATTTACGTTTTCTACTGCTTTTAAAACACCTTTACCTAAATAGGTCTTTTTGTCGCCATCACGTAACTCAACAGCTTCATATTGACCGGTACTTGCTCCAGATGGAACAGCAGCACGGCCCATAAAACCATTTTCTGTCATTACTTCTACTTCAATAGTAGGATTTCCTCGCGAATCGAGAATCTGTCTTGCATGGACATCGATTATTAAACTCATTTTATATTTGTTTTGAATTAAAAATACCCTTAGTGTATAAAATACAATTAGTGCAGGGTTTTTCAAAGTTATAATACTTTTTTAAACTTAGGTAAACAATTGGTATTTTTTTATCAGCCTTATTGGATTTTGAGGAATAAAAAAAGGCAGCTACTTTTCAGTAAACTGCCTCTCCATAGGTAACTGATAATTTTTTTGAATTAAGAACGTTTTACGTTGTGTTGGGTGAGGGTTTACAATGAGCACCTCTTCCTAATCCTTCCTTAAAAGATAGTGGGGAACTATCTCCTAACAAAAGTCGTTTAATCAATAAATGTAATCGGAGATTAACCGTTTATAAACGGTTATATTCGACTAAACCCCCTTAGCGGCTTTTAAGGACAAAATTTATTTGTAGTTTTATTAGGTACAAGCCGATATAATAACTATGATTCGAATTTGCTTAGATTGCCACACCGAGATAAAAGGACGTGCGGACAAGAAGTTTTGTGATGATCAATGCCGTAATAATTATAACAATAAACGTAAGAGTGAGGACGGAGTATTTGTTAAAAAAATCAATCAAATCTTAAATAAAAACCGAAGATTATTGAAAGATGAGAACAATGCAGGTAATAGTAACGTAAAAAAAGATAGTTTAGCAAAGAAAGGTTTTGATTTCGATTACCATACCCACTATTATCTTGCAGATACAGGAAATGTCTACGTTTTCTGTTATGAGTATGGATATATGTTCGCCCAAAACGATGATGTGATATTGTTAAAAAAGGAATAAAAGCTAGGTGATGATTTCTAACTTTGGGAGAAAATTTCGCATATGTTAGATTTTATCAAAGAACCTTGGCCTTGGTATATTGCCGGACCATTGATTGGACTTACTGTACCCGCTCTCTTAATTCTAGGCAACAAATCTTTCGGAATCAGTTCTTCCTTAAGACATATCTGCGCAGCCTGCATCCCTGCTGATATCAATTTTTTTAAGTATGATTGGAAAAAGGAAGTGTGGAATCTATTCTTTGTCTTTGGTATATTCTTGGGAGGTATTATTGCCATACAATTTTTGGCCGATCCAAATCCAGTACAAGTAAATGTCAAACTGGTAAAAGAACTGGGTGAATACCGTATTGCTAATTTTAATTACTTGGTGCCAATAGATGTAATGAGCTGGAATTCTCTGTTAACTCTTCGAGGATTCTTGCTCATGGTAGTCGGTGGGTTTTTGGTGGGTTTTGGCACTCGGTATGCAGGTGGTTGTACAAGTGGTCATGCCATTATGGGCTTGTCCAATTTACAATGGCCATCGTTAGTTGCCACCATTTGTTTTATGGTTGGAGGTTTTGTGATGGCTAACCTTTTATTGCCAGTCATTTTATCCTTATAAAGATGGAGAATAGAAATACAAATTGGTTGGCTAACCTAAAATACTTATTGGTGGGTGCCTTATTCGGAATCGTATTTGTGAAAGCGGAGATTGTAAGTTGGTTCCGCATTCAAGAGATGTTCAGGTTACAATCTTTTCATATGTATGGCGTAATTGGAAGTGCGGTTTTAGTGGGGATGATTTCTGTATGGTTAATTAAAAAGTTTAAAGTGAAAACGTTAAATGGTGAACCGATTACCTTACAGGCAAAGCAATTTAACAAAGGTCAAATTTATGGAGGGCTACTTTTTGGTTTTGGCTGGGCAATGACAGGCGCTTGTCCAGGACCATTGTTTGCACAAATTGGAACAGGTGCAACAGTAATTGTTGTTACTTTGCTAAGCGCAATTGCAGGGACTTGGTTTTATGGATTAATGAAAGATAAATTGCCACATTAAATGGAAGAAATACTAATTATTACTGGAGGCAGTAAGGGAATAGGAGAAGGAATTATTGAAGCTTATTTGTCTAATGGCACAACTGTGTTTTCGATTTCGAGGACAACCAACATAGAGTTGAGCAAAAGAGGAGTAACTCAAATAGAACTAGATTTAACCGAGACTGATAAAATAGAACTTGAATTGCTAAGAGTTTTTAAGCTATTGGATATGACAAAGGTTGCTAAAATTACCCTGATTAATAATGCGGGTACTTTAGGGAAAATCGGACCTCTTGAAAAACTAGATGCAACAACGATAGCACAAACTATTCAATTAAATGCTGCAGTTCCCTTTATACTGAGTTCGGCGTTTATCAGTTATTTTCAAGATTGGGAATCGGATAAAACGATTATTAATATTACTTCTGGCGCAGCATTGAAACCTTATTTTGGTTGGTCTATTTACTGTAGTAGTAAAGCAGCAATTAATATGCTAACCCAAACCATTGCGTTAGAGCAGGCGGATAGAAAGAATGCCGTGAAGGCTTTAGCTATTGCGCCAGGAGTGGTAGATACCGCTATGCAAGCAGAAATTCGCCGAAGCAATAAAAGTGATTTTAAAGATATTGATCGATTTATTTCCCTTAAGAAAGATGGAGCCTTGAACGATGTTTTAACTGTAGGCAAGAAAATATTCGAGATGGATAACGATTCGAGTTTACAAAGTGGTGCTATTTTAAGGGTTGGAGGTAATTAAATCTAAGCGAAAACATTTTTCAAATTTCAATGTTCTCTTTATCAACTAAAAACTAAATGGAAAAAATGAGAATTATTGGTGCATTAATCATATCAGCGTGTTTGTTCTCTTGCCAAGAAAGAACCAAGGTAACTGGGAAAAAAGATAAAAACGATACCACAGCAACAAATATTCCTGTTGCCGAGCAAACTTGCTACGCCTATGTTAAAGGTAAAGATACTGCGCAGTTAACTTTAATTACTACTGGTATAGTTTCTACTGGCGAACTCAATTATAAGTGGTTCGAAAAAGATAAAAATATGGGCAGTATTGAAGGCGAAATGCATGGAGATACTTTAATTGCTAATTATACTTTTAATTCGGAAGGAAAACAATCCGTTCGTCAAGTGGTTTTGCTTAAAAAAGGTGATCAATTTGTGGAAGGATTTGGTGACGTGGAAGAAAAAGATGGCAAAGTTAGGTTTAAAGACTTGTCTAAAGTGACATTTGATAATGCTATTGTCTTTGAAAAAACCGTTTGTAAATAATTAGAGGAACACTCTTCTAGTAACAAAAATGTAATTTTAGCCAGAGTTTAAGTTCGCACTAATACTTTGCGTATTTTTGTGGGCTCTCCTCAAAAACGTATGGCTAAAATTATATCCTATTGCTACACTTTTCTTATATTTTTAGGCTTTGGTTTTTTAAGCTTAGCTGTCCATGCTCAAAAAGTAGTAGCGATACAAGATAAGGTCGAACAACATATTTTCAACTTTTCGGAGATTGAAGTGCTGGAAGACCAAAAAAATCAGTTTAGCTTCGATGAAATTAGCAGTGCTGCTTTTTCGCCCCAGTTTAAGGCTAGCTTAAAAAGTACTCCTCAAACTACAAATTTCAATACCACTTATTGGTTTAGAATTAAAATTAAGCATAATAGTGAAGCCGGAAATCGTTTTTTGCTAGAGCTTTTTGATCAAACTATAGACCATCTTACTGTTTATATTCCCAAAAGTAATGGAACTTACGAGGTAAAAGAACTCGGAGACCGCCTCCGTTTTAAAGAGCGGGACTTATCTCATAAGAACTTCGAAATTTATATAGATAATGATGGTAACGAGGTTCAAACTTACTACTTCAAAATACAGTCTTCACAAATAGCAGATGTAATTATTGTATTGCGATCGGTAAATTGGTTTATATCCTATGCCTTAGATGAGTATTTCTATTTTGGCATTTTCTATGGTATGATTCTCGTTTTCAGTTTTTACAACCTGATCATGTATGTCGCCATAAGGCAAAAGCAATATTTGTTTTACGTACTGTATAATTTAAGCGTGGGTTTGTTCGAGATGAGTTCTGATGGTATCGCCTATCAATATCTTTGGCCAAACGCTCCTGATTGGAATCAGATTGCCTATGCCTTTTTTCTATATGCAACCAGTGTTTTTGCTTTGTTGTTTACTAGGGAGTTACTTTTTGTTAAAGCCAAAGCACCGATACTAAACCGGCTCATTATTGGGGTTATTACAGTTCGTTCCATCTTTTTTCTTTACTGCCTACTCTTTGACCAGGAGTTGTTCAGTTATAAGTTCTTAGAGTTTGTACCGCTAACGGTTGCTTTTTTTACAGGTATTTATATTTTCAAAAGAGGATATCAGCCTGCTCGTTTCTTCGTGTTAGGCTATAGCTTTTTGTTTTTTGGCTTTACGCTGAAGTTTTTAATTATGTTGGGCATATCGTGGTTAAATTTTGGTGTAATAACTTACTACAGCTTAAGTTTCTGCTTTGTGTTAGAAATGATCTTTTTGTCTTTTGCCATAGGCGATAAGGTGCGCATCCTTAAAAAGAAAAAAGACAAAGCGCAACGACAAATGATTCAGCAAATGAGTGTTAATGCTAAACTTAAGGATAAGCTAAATCAAGAGCTAGAAGAACAAGTAGACGCTCGTACCAAAGAGGTTTTCAATAAATCGATGATTATTGAGACGCAAAATGAAGAGCTAATAAAAGCAAATGAGCAACTGAAAAAGCAAGCAGAAGAAATCTCGAGGATGAATGTGCTTTTGGAACAAGATAATCAGGAGCTGCAAACTAATGTTGAAAAAATTAGTAGAGATAGGGTGATGTCTGCTGATGTTGACTTTGAAGAATTTAGTAAAATCTATCCTGACAAGGAAAGTTGTGATCGCTTTTTAGCAGAATTGAAATGGAAAAATGGCTACACATGTAAGAAGTGTAAGAATGACCATTTTTATGCCGGACATGCGCCTTTTAGCAGAAGATGCAGTAAGTGTGATTACGAAGAGTCTGTAACAAGTTATACGATTCTTCACAATACCCGTATTCCAATCAATAAAGTGTTCTATATGATATTCCTTATCTATTCTACCAAGGGGAAAATCTCGTCTCATAAGCTTTCTGAGATTTTAAATATCAGACAGAGCACTTGCTGGACTTACGGAACTCGTATCAAAACAGTGATGGAAGAAAGGAAAAACATCCTCAAGAAAGCCAATAAAAATGGCTGGAGTCTGCTTGTCTTAGATTAAAAACTACATTTATTGCCCTAAAACGTATTTTTTTTCAAAAAAAAATGTAAGGTGCTTAAGCGTATCAACCTGATAAGGTAACGACTATGCTAAATGTAGTTTACAAGCTGTAAATCAACACTAAATCTTATTTATGTTTAAGGGGTTATAGCGTATCAAATAATTTACAAATTATTGTTTATCAGGTAGTTGTGTGTTTTAATTTTCATAAAACCCTTGCGTTTAACATATAAATGACCTTAACTTTACCCTCGCTAAATATTAACTGTAAAAAGATGATGAACAAAAAAATCACACTACTTGCAGCGTTACTTTTTAGTTTCATGAGTTATGCCATGGGACAAGAAATTACGATAACTGGTCAAGTAAAAGATCAACAAGGTCTGCCTCTACCTGGGGTTTCAGTAAGAGTTAAAGGTACCAACTTAGGTGCATCAACAGAAGCTAATGGAGCTTATAAGTTGAAAGCCAAAGCGGACGCCATTCTTACTTTTTCATTTATAGGTTTTAAAACAATAGAAGAACCTATTAACAATAGAACAACACTTAACATCACACTTGCAGAAGATGACAACAAACTGAACGAAGTTGTGGTTGTGGGTTATGGTACAACTACTAAAAAGGATTTAACCACAGCAGTAGTTTCTGTATCATCAAAAGATTTAGAGAACCAACCGATCACCAATCCTTTGCAAGCTATCCAAGGTAGGGCAGCAGGGGTGCAGGTTACTTCACAATCTGGTAAGCCTGGAGCCGGTATCTCTATTAGTATTCGTGGTAATACTTCAGTTTCTGTATCTAACAGTCCGTTGTACGTAATTGATGGAGTTACCTCTCGCGACGCAAGTTTCGTAAATGCAAACGACATCGAGTCAATGACTATTTTGAAAGATGCGTCAGCAGCTGCGATTTATGGTTCTAGTGGTGCAAATGGTGTAGTTTTAATTACTACTAAAAAGGGTTCTGCTAATAAACTTCAAGTAGGTTTTAACGCATTTACAGGTTTCTCTAATTTCTGGCAGTCGCAAGATGTGCTAAACAGAGATCAATATATTGCTTTGATGACAGAAATGGGTTACACTACGTTTGGTGGTAATAGTAACACTGACTGGCAAAAGGAAACCTTCGGTACAGGATCTCAAAATCAATATCAAGTTTCTTTATCTGGTGGTGTTAAAGGTGGACAATATTACTTTTCTACCGGTTACCAACAAGACAAAGGGGTGGTGGCTCCTGCGAGATTAGATCGTTATACTGCTAATTTCAATGGTTCACAAAACCTTACTCCATGGTTAAAACTTACAGGTAATGCCATTTTAACGTCAAGCAAGTCTATTGATGTAGGCGATAACAGCAGTGTTTCTCGTGGTGGTGTAATTTTAGGTGCTTTAACTACGCCTTCAACTATCGGTATTTTTGAACCTAACGGACAATACACTACTATTCCAAATGCAGGTGGATGGGATAATCCATTAGCATTGGCTTTTGGTTCTGATAACAAAACAAGAAACTTTAGGTTTATTGGAGCTTTTGGTGCACAGGTTAACTTCACCAAAGATTTATTCTTTAAATCAACAATCAGTACTAATGTAAATAAGAACAATTACCGTTATTACACAGATAATTTTTTAACTACCTATGGTCGTCAAGAACGTGGTGTTCTACGTAAAAATATAACTGACGATAACGTTTGGTTGAACGAAAATATTTTAAACTATACCAAAAACGCAGGTAAGAATGCTTTCACTGCTACAGCTGGTTACACTATCCAAGCATCAGATTGGAAATACAATCCTAATGAGAGCAACCGCTTTTTCGATACATCGGGTAATCCTATTGCACCTTCTGTACTGCTAACTGTACCACAAAGAACTCAATGGAGTAAGCGATCTTACTTAGCTCGTTTAACTTATGCTTACGATAACAAATATCTATTCAGTTCTAACTTTAGAGCTGATGGTTCATCGAGATTCCCAACTGAAAACAAATTTGGTTACTTCCCATCTTTCTCTGCGGGTTGGAGAATTTCGGGTGAGAATTTTATGAAGGATAGCAAAACCATTGACGATTTGAAACTTCGTGGTAGCTGGGGTAAAGTAGGTAATGATGAAGGAATTGGAGAGTATTCGTACCTGAAATTATATGGTATCAATGGACAAGGGGAGTATAATCTTCAAAGTCCGGCAAACAGCGGTTTAAAATGGGAAGAAACTACGCAGACCAATATAGGGTTAGATTTGACCATGTTTAACAACAGATTAACATTTACTGCTGATGCTTATTTGAAGAAAACTAATGATTTATTAGTTGCCGTACAATTGCCACCTTCGGCTGGCTTCGGCGCTCAAGCCTATAACGTTGGTTCTATGGAAAATAAAGGTTTGGAATTTGTGTTGTCTACTAAAAACGTAGATCGCGAAAAGTTCAAGTGGACTACAGATTTGAACTTGTCAATTAACAGAAATAAAGTAACCAGTTTAGGCAATGATACTAAATCTTTAGACTTTGCTGGTATTTACGAACGTGATGCAGCGGTACGTGTAGTTGCAGGTAAGCCTTTAGGTAGTTTTTATGGCTATGTGTTTACAGGTGTTGATCCAGCTACTGGAGCAGCGCAATATGCCGACTTAAATAATAATGGCGTTAGAGATGCAGAAGATAGAACGTTTATCGGTTCAGCTCAACCTAAGTTTATCTATGGCGTAACTAACAGCTTAACTTATGGCAACTGGAACTTGAACTTATTTTTTCAAGGTGTTCAAGGCAGTCAATTGTTTAATGCTACCAGAATTGATTTAGAGGGTATGTTCGATTCTAAAAATCAATCGGCAGCGGTATTAGATAGGTGGACAACTCCTGGTCAGATCACTGATATTCCGAAGGCTTCTAGAGCGGGTACAGACAATTCTTTAACTTCTAGTCGTTTTGTTGAAAATGCTTCTTACTTACGCTTAAAGACAGCAACAATATCTTACAGCTTTGCTTCAGCGGCTTTGCAAAAGTTGAAAATGAGCAAACTAACTTTATTTGCTAGTGGCTACAACTTGTTAACCTTTACAAAATATTCTGGTTTAGACCCTGAAGTTAATGTGAACGGAGCAAATGGCCCTTCTATGGGAGTTGATTATGGTACTTATCCACAATCAAGAAGTTTATTGTTCGGTGTTAATGTTGGATTTTAAGAATTAAAGAGATGAAACTAAATAAATATACTTTAGTAGCAATTGTAGCGGCGACATTTAGCTTACAGAGCTGTAAAAAAGATTTCCTAGATAAACAACCATTTAATCAGGTAACTGAAATCACTACCGCAGATGGTGCTGAGCGATTAATGGCAGGCGTTTATGGTGGAATGTACAATGATTATCATATTTGGGATTACATGGTTAATGGCGATGTAACTTCCGATAATGCATATGCTGGTGGTGATAACCCTGCTAATATTCAAATTGATGTATTTGATGTGAATGCTACAAACGGCAATATTGGGCGTGATTGGGGAGGTTTATATTCTAACATCAAAGATGCAAATGAGGTGTTGGAGAATATTCCTAACATTCAAGATGCAGCTTTAACCAATGATAGAAAAACACAGATGTTGGGAGAAGCAAAAACCATGAGAGCCTATTTCTACTTCCATCTAGTACGTTTGTGGGGTAGTGTGCCATTGATTTTAAAAACACCAACAAACTTGCAGGAAATGCAACAACCTCGTTCTACTGTAGATCAGGTGTATGCTCAAATTATCAAAGATTTGGAAGAAGCTTTGCCTGCGGTACGTACCACAGCGACTAATAAAGGTATCATTACCAAAGGTGTAGTAAATGCTTTGTTGGCGAAAGTTCATGCTTCTAAACCAACTCCAGATTGGACAAAAGTAAATCAATACGCAGATGCGGTAATTGCTGGTGGCTATGCTCCAGTTGGAAATTTCGATCATTTATTTGATGGTGCGCACAAGAATAATTCCGAATCAATTTGGGAAATGCAGTACGACGGATGGGGTGGGCCCAAAGGTCGTGGTAACTGGATGACCGGCGTAATTGTAGGTACAGGTTGGAAGCGTTTCTGTACACCAACTAATGACTTGGTAGCTTTGTTTGATGCAGAAGGTGATGTAATTCGTAAAGCATCGAGCATTAGCTTCAGAAATGTATCTAGTGATGGCTGGTCTGATATTTATTGGACTAAAGCAAACTATCCGTTCATTAATAAATACCGTAACGATGATTTGGCTAATTCTTACATTCTTCGTTTAGCGGATATTAAATTGTTAAAAGCAGAAGCGTTAAATGAATTGACAGCTACAGGTTGGTCATCAGCTAAAACCTTGGTAGATGAAATTCGTGGGCGTGTAAATTTAGGCGGAACTCCTGCAAACACCCAAGCTGCAATGCGTTTGGCAATTGAAAAAGAGCGTAGGTTAGAGCTTGCTTTCGAAGGTCACCGTTGGTTTGATCTGTTGCGTACCAACCGTGCTGTTGCAGTAATGAATGCACAAAAAGACAACAACGGTGCAACGCTGTACAATATTTCAACTGCGAAGTTGTTATTCCCAATACCACAAGCAGAACGCGATCGTAATCCGAATCTGTAACTATATCATTGTAGTATGCAGGCTTAGGTTTGCATACTACAATACTACTACATCATCATGTTTTTTAAGCGTATCGTTTCAAAGCACAGGATGATTTAAAAGCTGCTTTTTAAGTTAACTAAGGTGGTTTTTCTTGAGGATTTAAGCGTGTCAGACTTTCAACAACTCCAAATTTTGATTCGATTGAACACTTATAATACTTTCATTAAAGGGGATTAGCTTCCTATTTTTAGGGCATCAAATCACCTAAAATAACACACATATGAACATTAAAAATTTTAGTTTAGCGCTTGTTCTTAGTTTAGCCGGTACTTCCGTTTTTGCACAACAGAAAATGAGCAAAGAAGCTATCGACAAAAAAGTTGATGCGCTGTTATCAAAAATGACGATTGAAGAGAAAGTAGGCCAAATGGCTCAAATCACTTTAGACGTGATTGGTAAAGGTAAAGATCGTTACACCAGCGATGAACCTTTCTCTTTAGATAAGAAAGAAACCGAAAAAGCTTTATTGCAGTATCATGTTGGTTCGGTATTAAATACCTCTAATAATAGAGCTAGAACGCCACAAGTTTGGTATAACATCATCAACGAAATTCAAAATGTAGCCGTTAAAAAAGGAAAAAACAAGATTCCAGTAATTTACGGCGTAGATGAGGTTCATGGTGCTACTTATACAGCCGGAGCTACCATGTTCCCACAGCAAATTGGTCAGGCGGCTACTTTTAACAGAGCTTTAGTAAAAGAGGGAGCTAGTGTTACCGCTTACGAAACTCGTGCAAGTGCCATTCCTTGGAACTTCTCACCAATCTTAGATTTAGGTGCTGATCCTAGGTTCCCTCGTCAGTGGGAGAGTTTTGGAGAAGACCCTTTCTTGGTTGCGCAGTTGGGTAAAGAAATGATCAAAGGTTTAGAAGGCGATAACAACGATGTTTCCAACCCTTTCAAAGTAGCTTCTTCTATCAAACACTTTTTAGGTTACCAAGTGCCAGTTTCTGGTAAGGATAGAACTCCAGCAATCATCTCCGATCAAGCTTTGAGAGAATATCACTTACCTGCATTTAAAGCAGCTGTAGACGCTGGTGCAAAAACCATCATGATCAACTCAGGTTTGATTAACGGTGTGCCAGTACATGCGAACTACAAAATATTAACCAAACTGCTAAGAGAAGAGTTAGGCTTTAAAGGTTTGGTAGTAACCGATTGGGGAGATATCGAAAATCTTCACAAACGTGATCGCGTAGCTAAAGACAATAAAGAAGCGGTAATGATGGCGATCAATGCAGGTATCGACATGTCGATGATTGCTTATAACTACGAGCCTTTCTGTGATGATTTAGTGGCTTTAGTTAAAGAAGGTAAAGTAAAACAATCTCGTATTGACGATGCGGTTAGAAACATCTTGAGAGTAAAATACGAATTGAACTTGTTTGAAAAACCAACTACTAACATCAAAGATTATCCAAAATTTGGAAGTAAAGAATTTGAAAAAGTAGCTTATGATGCGGCGGCAGAATCAATGACTTTATTGAAAAATAACAACAATACATTGCCTTTGAGTAAAACTGCTAAAGTTTTAGTTACAGGTCCTAATGCTAATTCAATGAGAACTTTAAATGGCGCTTGGACTTACTCTTGGCAAGGTGAAAAAGTAGAAGAATTTGCTACGAAATATAACACCATCGTTAAAGCAATACAGAATAAAGTAGGTGCAGTTAATGTTACTTATTTGCCAGGCGTGAGCTATAAAATGGACGGCAAGTATTTCGAGGATTTTGCTGACAAAATGGATGAGACTATCGCAGCAGCTAAAAATGCAGATGTGGTTGTACTTTGTTTAGGTGAAAATACATACACCGAAACTCCAGGTAACTTAAGCGATTTATACATTTCTGATTTACAAACTGAATTGGCTAAGAAATTAGCTGCTACTGGTAAAACTATTGTGTTGGTTTTAAATGAAGGTAGACCAAGAGTAATCAGCAAGTTCGAGAAAAACATGAGTGCGATTTTGCAAAGTTATTTGCCAGGCAATTTTGGTGGCGATGCCATTGCAGATGTATTGTATGGTGATGTTAATCCATCTGGGAAATTACCTTATACATATCCTCAATTCCCTAATGCTTTGTTCACTTACTACCACAAACCATCAGAGTCTAGAGAAACTACAGAAGGAGTTTACAACTACGATGCAGATTACAACCCTCAATATGTTTTTGGTCACGGTTTAAGCTATACCACTTTTTCTTATAGCGATATCAAATTAAGTAGCAATACTTTGAAAAAAGGCGAGACTTTAGAAATCAGCGTGAATGTGAGCAACACCGGTAAAGTAGCTGGAAAAGAAAGTGTATTGCTTTATATTTCTGATTTAGTTGCACACGATATCAGCCCTGATGTGAAACGTTTAAGAGGCTTTGATAAAATCGATTTAAAAGCAGGCGAAACAAAGACTGTTACCTTCAAAATTAAACCAGAAGATATTGCTTATGTAAATGCTGAGTTGGTAACCACAACTGGCGAAGGTGAGTTTACCATTCAGTTGGGTAACAAGAAAGCAAACTTCAATTATACACCTTAAAATTAAGATTTGATGAAGAAATTTATAGCGAGTTGCGTAGCGTTTTCTATAGTAATGGCTTCTTGCGCTAGCAAGAAAGGGCAAACTATCAATAACAATCAGACAGGTAGCGATGTTGCTTTTTGGCTTACCAAAGGCGACCAATCTGTATTGCTGAAAAAACAAGAAGTAGCTTTAAATTTCGGTACCGCTGCAAATACACATAAAACGATTACCGTAGATGAAAACCAAACCTATCAAAGTATTGATGGGTTTGGCTATACTTTAACTGGTGGTAGTGCTACGTTAATTAATAAGTTGCCAGAGCAAGAAAAAGATGCGTTATTGAAAGAGCTTTTTTCGACCGAAGGAAATGCCATTGGTGTAAGTTATTTGAGAGTAAGTATTGGCGCATCTGATTTAAGTGCGAAGGTTTTTACCTACAATGATTTGCCTGCTGGTGAAACCGATGTAAAAATGGAACGTTTCTCTATCGCAGAGGAAATGACAGATTTAGTGCCCGTTTTAAAAAGGATTTTGGCGATTAACCCTAGCATTAAAATTTTAGGTTCCCCATGGACTCCTCCAACTTGGATGAAGACAAACAAAGCTTTTAAAGGTGGAAGTTTGTTGCCAGAGTTTTATCAAGCCTATGCTAACTATTTTGTGAAGTATATTGCTGCCATGAAAGCGCAAGGTATCACTATTGATGCAATCACCATTCAGAACGAGCCTCTGCATCCAGGCAATACGCCAAGTTTGCTGATGCTCGCTAACGAACAGGCTAATTTCATTAAAACGGCTTTAGGTCCAACTTTTCAGAAAGCAGGTTTAAAAACAAAGATTATTCTTTACGATCATAATGCAGATCGTCCAGATTATCCGATGAGTATTTTAGCAGATGCCGAAGCCAGCAAATATGTTGATGGCTCTGCTTTTCACTTATATGGAGGAAAGATTGATGCGCTTAGCCAAGTTCATGATGCTTACCCAGATAAACACATTTACTTCACAGAACAATGGGTTGGTGGTCCAGGTAATTTCGCGGAAGATTTGAAATGGCATGTGAGCACCTTAATTGTTGGAGCAACCAGAAACTGGAGCAGAAATGTGCTAGAGTGGAATTTAGCAGCAGACGCAAACTACGATCCACACACGCCAGATGGTGGCTGCACCAATTGCTTAGGTGCCTTAACCATCGCTCCAGCAGTAACTAGGAACGTAGCTTACTATGTAATAGCTCATGCTTCAAAGTTTGTGAGACCAGGTTCGGTAAGAATTAATTCTTCTGCGGATAATACCCTAAGCAACGTTGCTTTTAAAACTCCCGATGGTAAAAAAGCTTTGATTGTGATGAACACCAGTAATAGCGACCAAACTTTTAATATCAGTTACCAAGGGAAATTGGTTACACCAACATTGCCAGCAGGTGCGGCAGGCACATTTGTTTGGTAAAAGATTTTCATCCTAATATTTGATTTATTTGGTTAACCCCGCGAAAGCGGGGTTTTCTTTTTTTTAGCGCTTTGCTAAGCATCACGTTATTGCGAGGCACGAAGCAATCTTAAAGCGGGCAGTTAATTCTGACAACCTTACTTCGCCTTCTCGTCATTTCCGCGTAGACGGGATTCGTAATGCGGTTAGTTAAAATAGAGACCTGCGTGGCAGATGCTGAAATAAATTCAGCATGACGGAGCGTAAATATAGCGTCACCCTCGATTTATTTCAGGGTCTGATTAGATATATTATAAGCTATTCAACAAGACAGTTATGTTCTAAAACTTCTCAAACTTCTCCCAAAAGCCATCCTTTGGAAGCTTGGCGAAAATTTTAATTGGTTCTTTCTTTACAGGGTGTACAAACTCTAATTGGCGAGCATGTAAACAAATGCTACCTTTTTTGCTACCACGAGGATAACCATATTTATTGTCGCCGACTATTGGACAACCCATGGTAGAAAGTTGTACCCTGATTTGATGAGATCGGCCAGTTAATGGATTTACTCGTAGCAAGTAATAACCATCTAATTCTGTGAGCAGCTGATAATCTAGCTCGCAATATTGACTGCCTTTTGCTTCGTAGTCATAAGCCTTTACAACATTTTTCTTAGGATCTTTAATTAGCCAATTGATGAGCTTTCCTTGCGGTTTTGCCGGTTTTTTTCGTACTACCGCAAAGTATGTTTTTTTGATTTCGCGGTTTTTAAAGATGGCGTTCATCCTGTCTAAAGCCTTGCTGGTTTTAGCGAACAGGATTAAACCACTAACTGGCCTATCCAAACGATGGGCAACGCCAAGAAAAGCTGTGCCAGGTTTGTTGTACTTAGCTGCTAAAAACTCTCTAACCATGTCATCTAATGGCTTGTCTCCAGTTTCATCTACTTGTACTACATCGCCAGCTCTTTTGTTGATGGCAATGAGATGATTATCTTCGTAAAGTACGTCTGCTTCGGTAATGGCCATGTTTTGGTTAACTGTTTAAATTGATAAATGGTTAATCGGGGTTTCGCTCGGTTTAAGTATCTTGCAGTGTTATTTGTTAGCTAAACCCGATTGGAACATTGTCCTTTTTGTTGTCGCTGCCTATCGTTTCGTATATGCTGAGTTTCCCCGAATAGTCGGGAAAAGTAATCGAAGCGTTTTTGCTATAAAAATCCTTCGACAGGCTCAGGATGACAGAAGTGGTAGCAAAAAGATAAAAGTGTAAAGCGGGACTGATTTAACCGAGAAGTACTGAAATTGCTTTTCAAAAAACCTCTTTGCTACTTTATCCTTATTCCTTGCTCTTTTATCCTTTCTCCAATCTAATATTGTTCTTTTTCGTTCGGGAAATCGTTCGCTTTTACATCGGCAATATAAGATTGTGCCGCACCTTTAATGCCTTCGTACAAATCTAAATATTGGCGTAGGAAACGAGGTTTGAAGCCTTTGGTTAATCCAATCATATCATTTACCACTAATACCTGTCCGTCGCAATGCGGACCAGCACCAATACCAATTGTTGGAATATGTAAGCTCTCAGTTACTTCTTTGGCTAGTTTAGCAGGTATTTTTTCTAATACTACTGCGAAACAACCTGCATCTTGTAAGGCAAGAATATCTGTTTTTAACTTGTTTGCCTCTTCATCATCTTTTGCTCTAACAGTATAGGTGCCAAATTTATAGATAGATTGTGGAGTTAATCCTAAGTGTCCCATTACAGGAATACCTGCGGTGATGATACGTTGGACAGATTCTACAATCTCTACGCCACCTTCTAGCTTTACACCGTGTGCGCCGCTTTCTTTCATGATACGGATGGCAGAATTTAAGGCTTCCTTAGAATTGCCCTGATAAGAACCGAAAGGTAAATCTACTACTACAAAAGCTCTATTTGCACCACGTACCACAGACTGGGCGTGATAAATCATTTGGTCTAAAGTAATAGGTAGCGTAGTTTCGTGACCGGCCATTACGTTAGAGGCCGAATCTCCCACTAGAAGTACATCTAGGCCGGCATCATCTAAGATGGTAGCCATTGAATAATCGTAAGCGGTAAGCATGGCAATTTTTTCATTGCGCTGCTTCATTTCTTGCAAAGTATGCGTAGTGATACGCTTAATTTCTTTGTTTACCGACATGCTTTTTGTTTTGGTGTGTACAAAATTAACTTTTATTATTTGGAATAAAGAACAAGGAACAAGGATTAAGGAGTTAAGGCCAACCAACCAAAAAACCAAACAACTAACAACCCGATATTTTTTTTAAAAAATCTTGAAAAAAATCGTTGAAAACGTATACCTTTGTACTCCGAAATGAGAGAGTTCAATCATACGGTTTTATCATCCTACAAAAACGGTTTATCCGTTAAAAACTCCCATTCCTTTTTATCATTTTTTATCCCCAATTTTTATTGTAATTTAAATGACTAACTACACTAAGTTACCAGCGATTTTGTTATTGGCCGATGGCACCGTTTTTTATGGCAAGGCTGCTGGGAAAATAGGAACTACCACCGGTGAAATCTGTTTCAATACAGGTATGACTGGCTATCAGGAGGTTTTTACGGATCCTTCTTATTTCGGACAGATTATGGTAACTACCAATGCACATATTGGTAATTACGGCATGCACCGCGATGAGATAGAATCTGAAGGAATTAAAATTGCTGGTTTGGTTTGCAAAAATTACAACATCAATTATTCTAGAAAAGAAGCTACGGAGTCTATCCAAGATAACTTCCAAAATGAGAACATCGTAGGTATCTGTGATATTGATACTCGTGCTTTGGTTCGTCATATTCGTAATAAAGGAGCGATGAATGCTATCATTTCTTCTGAAATTACTGATTTGCAACAGTTGAGAAAGAAATTGGAAGAGGTGCCTTCTATGGATGGTTTAGAGCTTTCTTCGGTAGTTTCTACCAAAGAGCCTTACTATTACGGTAATCCGGAAGCTTCAATCAAAATTGCTGCTTTAGATTTAGGTATCAAAAAGAACATTCTTCGCAACTTCGACGATAGAGAGCTTTACATCAAAGTATTCCCTGCTAAAACTACTTTTGAGGAAATGAATGCTTGGGGAGCTAATGGTTATTTCATCTCTAACGGTCCTGGCGATCCATCAGCAATGCCTTACGCTATCGAAACGGTGAAGGCAGTTTTAGCAGCTGATAAGCCATTATTCGGTATTTGTTTAGGTCACCAGTTGTTGGCAGAAGCTAACGGTATAGGTACCATGAAAATGTTTAACGGTCACCGTGGATTAAACCACCCAGTTAAAAATATCATCAAAAACCACTGCGAAGTAACTTCTCAAAACCACGGTTTTGGTGTAATTCCAGAAGAAGTAAAGGCTTCTGATAAAGTAGAAATTACACACGTAAACTTAAACGATGATTCTATTGAAGGTATCCGTGTAAAAGGCAAGAAAGCATTTTCGGTGCAATATCACCCAGAAAGTTCTCCAGGTCCACACGATTCACGTTATCTTTTCGATGATTTCGTGAGCATGATCAAAGGTGAATTGGCTTGGTAACAGAAGGCTAAAAGGTATAAGTTTTCCTTCCTCAAACCATATTTAAGGATGTTTGCTTGTGCAAACATCCTTTTTAATTTAAAGCAGATTTGTGCATCCTAGTTCCAAAAAACTAACCAACCAACCAACTAACCAGTTCATTCATCATTTCATCCTCATAATTATTCCAATTAGCGAAAAAGCATAGTCAATTTAACATAGGCTTCTTACTTTTATACCAATGACAAACAAACGACCAATTATCAGCGTAACTAATTTAGTAAAACACTATGGCGAGTTCAAAGCTGTTCAAGGGCTTTCGTTCGAGGTTTACGAAAATGAAATATTTGGATTGCTTGGTCCAAATGGCGCAGGAAAGACAACTACCTTAGAGATTATAGAAACTTTACGCAGTAAAACTAGCGGCGAAGTTTTAGTAGATGGATTGAATGTAGATACCGATGCCAATGCCATTAAACAACTTATTGGTGTACAATTACAGGCTGCGGGTTATTATCCAAACTTGAATTTGGTAGAGCTTTTGGAGCTTTTTGCTGGGCTTTATGGCGTAAGTGTAACTCCGATGGAAATGCTGGCAAAAGTAAACTTGCAAGACAAAGCTAAAGCCAAGTACAAAGAACTTTCTGGCGGACAAAAGCAACGTTTCTCCATCGCAACCACCTTAATTAACTCACCAAAAATAGTCTTCTTAGATGAGCCTACCACAGGTTTAGACCCACAAGCACGTAGAAATCTTTGGGATTTGATTAGTGAAATAAGAAACAACGGTACTACGGTAGTGATTACTACGCACTACATGGACGAAGCCGAGCAATTGTGTGATAGAGTAGCCTTCGTGGAAGCAGGAAAAATCATTGCCTTAGATACGCCAGACCAATTGATAGATAACTTAATTGCAAGTGGCTTCGAACGCAAAAAAGAAGTAAAAGCCGCCAACTTGGAAGACGTGTTTATCAATCTTACCGGCAAGGAGTGGAGAGAGTAAAATTAAGTTAAAAGTAGAAAGTTAAAAGTCAAAAGCACTTATATGTCGCAACCTTACAATCATACAAAAGCTACGCTAGCTTTAGCAAAAGCAAGTTTTCGGTCAATTACCCGAAGTCCATCTGCGGTAATTTTCACCTTAGCATTCCCGCTGATATTCATTGTTGTTTTCGGCTTTATTGGCGGCGGCGGTATGAAGCTCGATGTAGCTCTTGCACCAGGTTCAGATTTGCAAAATCCGGTAATTACAGCTTTGGAAAAAACTGGTGTAATTCGCTTAACCAAAAACGATACGCAACAAAATATCGAAAAGAACCTAGAAAAAGGAGCTTACGATGCGGTGATTAACATAGAGAAAAATCCGGATGGTTTGCCAGCGTATTTTACCAATGTGAAATATACTTCAGCCTCTTTAACCAATGGAAATGTACTGAAATCAGTATTGAACGACCTCGCACATCAACTGAATACGGTAAATCAAAAACCTACCGTAACAGAGATTAGAGCAACCACCATTACGGGTAGACTACATAGAACCATCGATTTTATCTTGCCAGGACAGTTGGGTTTCTCTTTGTTAAGTACAGGTGTTTTTGGTACCGCATTTATCTTCTTCGCCCTTAGACAAAACTTGGTGATTAAGCGCTTTTTCGCTACGCCAGTTAGGCGTTCGAGCATCGTGTTGGGCGAAGCTATTGCCCGTATCGGTTTTGCGCTATTAGGTGCGCTGTTTATCATTATTATCGGTCACTTTGCTTTTAATTTTACGCTGATCAACGGTTTCGTCACCGTATTTAATATGATTGTGCTGGCTACTATTGGTATCATCGTTTTCATGGGTTTTGGTTTCGTCGTTTCGGGCTTGGCAAAAAGCGAAAGCACCATTCCGCCAATCTCAAATATCATTACCCTACCTCAGTTTTTGTTATCGGGAACTTTCTTTTCTATCAACGCATTTCCAACTTGGTTGCAGCCTATCAGTAGAGCCTTGCCTTTAACTTACCTAAACGATGCCATGCGTAAAGTAGCTTTCGAAGGCGCAAACCTTTGGGATGTAAAACAGCAGATTTTAATTATGGTCGTTTGGGGTATTGGCATCTATGCCGTTGCCGTAAAAACTTTTAAATGGGAATAAAATAATTAGAAGCGCAATTACTGTGTTTCTTTTGTTCCGAAAGTCCCGCTTTTCGTTACAATCTTTTTGTGAACGGCACTGGCCTTCTTCAGACTTCGTAAGTTTTTAAAACTTACGAAGTCTTTTCTTTTGTGCGCCAAAAAGTATTTCACTGCAATCGGGGCTATCGAACAACTTTTCCTCTCAAACAACTCAAGTTTTGCCATCACAAAGCTGTGGATGAATCTGCGATGTTTGTGGAAAAGACAGATACAATCAAACAACAACTATAGTTATTCGTTAACTTAGATGTACCAACAACTAATCAATCATGCCGAAAATAGCCATCATATCCGCCAGTGTTAGAAAAGGACGCAAAAGCCACAGCGTAGCTTTATATTTTCAAAGGTATTTAGCGGAAAAGCAATTAGCAGAAACAGAAATCATCGATTTAGATGCATATAACTTTCCAATTTTCGAAGAACGTTTACGCTTAATCGAAAACCCAACGGAAGAAATGTTACAATTGGCTAAAACCATTACCGAGGTAGATGGCGTAATTATCGTTACTCCAGAATATAATGGCGGCTATCCAGCGAGTTTAAAAAATGTGATAGATTTACTTTATTCCGAATGGAAGCGTAAGCCAATTGCCATTGCCACGGTTTCAGCAGGTGCTTTTGGCGGTTCTCAAGTAATTACATCATTGCAGTTCAGTCTATGGAAAATAGGTGCATTAACCGTTCCTGCAATGTTTCCAGTGCCTACAGTTGAAAAAACTTTTAACCAAGATGGTATTCCTGCAGACCAAGAAGCTACCGATAAAAAAGCTGGAGTTTTTGTTAACGAGCTGTTATTCTGGATTAAAGCTAAGCAGGCTACAGCCTTATAAAGTTTATAGTTTAAAAATACATCAAAATAAAATTAATATTTTTTTAAAATCCATTTGTATCAGAAGTAAAAATGTTTATCTTTGCAACCTCGTTAGGAAGTCCTCGGATTCTCTAACTGAGAGAAAAGAAGATACCAAAGTTCGGGATGTAGCGTAGCCCGGTATCGCGCCACATTTGGGATGTGGAGGTCGTAGGTTCGAATCCTGCCATCCCGACTAACAAAAAGCCCTTTAGATTTTATCTAGAGGGCTTTTTGCATTTATCCATGAGTTTTTTGTCGTTATAGACCTGGCGTTTATCTCTTGCTTTACGCCTATTCTTATTAACATTGTCTTTGGCCTGAGGTGCAATTCTGTTTACTAGTTTCTATCGTCGATGTCTTAAATTGGTTGAAAAATAACTTCAAATGCTTTCTTAAGTTGTAAATAGCATTTGAAGTGGTTGACTTTATTTGATTTAAACAAATATGGAATGTTTTTATTTATTTTTGCTCGATTTGTCGATAATGAAGATATTTTTTTATAACTGGGTTATGTAAAATATGTTTTATGATTGACGAGTTTGAAATTTTTCATTTTAATCAGATGTTTTTATATTAAAAAACAATTTTAAGCTTAAGTTTGTTGAGTAAATCTAAATAAACAATTCACATGCTTAAAATTAGCCTTTCACGGTCCTTGGCGGCCTTATTATGTCTTGTAGCTTCGCTCGGCATACAAAAAACAAATGCTCAGCTTGTAGCTGGAGACATCCTTTTTACAGGTCTAGATTCTCAGCCAGGAATCGCCGCCACTGGCCCTCGATTTGACAGAGTTTCATTTATAGCGATGAGAGAAATTCCCGCAAATACAGTCATCTATTTTACTGATAGAGGCTATAAGGCAGGGACCTGGTTCCCAGCTAATGCCAATACTGAAGGTTCGGTAAAATTTACTGTTACTACTAAAATTAATCCGAAAGATGAGGTGCTGCTAATTTTGACACCTGCTTTTTATGATGCACTTGTAGCTGGTGCGAGTGTTGGAACGGTGCAGCAAGAAGTATCTCGTCTGTCGCTCGGCAATAGTGGCGATCAGCTTTTCGCTTATCATAGTAGTAATGGGCAACCAAATGGCCCAGGTGCAGTGCTAATTGCAGGACTACATTGGAATTATACATCGGTAACCAACGATGCGGGTTGGGACAACCTAACTACTGGAAGTAATCCGATGCTAAGTACAGTCAATTCAGATATCCCACCTGGGTTAGTCGGTGGACAAAGTGCCTTCTGGATAGGGACTACAGCTTCAGCATCAACCGAATCAGGATCTTTCAATGGAGCTGGCAAGCCTTATGGCAGCTTGGCACAGATAAGAGTTGCAGTTCTTAATAGAAGCAATTGGACAAGATATGATTTTGGCAATGGCAGCGCAAACGCAACGGTGCCTACCAACCATTTTTTTGATGCGTTGCCCGTAACCTTAACCGATTTTTCTGCTACACTTAAAAATGGTATACTTAAGGCAACGTGGAAAACGCAATCTGAAATCAGTAACAGTCATTTCATAGTGCAGAGCTCAACAGATGGAAATACATGGAAAGATATTGCGACTAAAAATGCAGTGCCTAATGCAACGAGCGGCGCTAGCTACGAGTTGGAAGCCTCAATCGAAACAATGAGCTTAGCGGGCTTTGGACTACTGGGCTTGCTTTTGTTGCCACTAACAAAAAAACGTTATCGTATAATGGCATTACTATTATTTGCTAGTTGGTTTGTTTCCTCATGTGCAAAAGAAAATGCTGATGAAGATGGATTCTTCGATAATAAACCTAAATCCCATAGAAATATTTATATACGGCTGGCCCAAGTGGACCTTAATGGAACTATAACTTATAGTAACGTCGTTAATCTAAAGATTGATTAGGATATAAAAAAAAGCCCTTTAGATTTTATCTAGAGGGCTTTTTGCATTTTTGTGCAGTCTTACAAAAGGTTGACCAAATCTTAACAATATGGTCAATAATAATTTAAACAAACTTCAATGTTCACGCCGGAGTTACAGTGAGAGTTTCAAGCGGTTAGTGGTAGAGGAATACGAGAGCGGTCATTTGAATAAAGACCAGCTACAACGTAAATACGATATCCGCGGGAACCAGTGCATCCAGAATTGGTTGCGGAAATATAGTAAATTAGCCTATCCAATATATAAAAGCATTGGCAGGCCTATGAAAGACCAAGATCAACAGCGACTCAAGGAGCTCGAGTCCGAGCTAAAGGAAGAGAACAAGGCATTGGAGAAGCGGTTGAGGGAAGCAGAACATCAGCTTTCGATGTACAAGAAATTTGTTGAGATCGCCGAGCGGGAACTGAACATCGAGATCCTAAAAAAGTCTGGCTCCAAGCAGTTCAAGAAATAGCACTTCTGTCCACTAAGAACACTATTAGTAAGTTGTGCAAGCTGTTTGGTTACACGAGGCTTTTTATATAAGGCAAGATGCAATAGCTCAAGAAAGACGGTTGCTGAGCAGGAGATCAGAGAGATGGTCTTGAACATCCGGCATAAGCTACCGCGGACCTGAGTCCGTAAGCTGCATGTGATGCTAAGGGAAAGCATGTCCCACAAGAACATTACGGTTGGACGCGACAAACTTTTTGGGATATTAAGATCACAGCATCTGCTGGTCCAACGTAAAAGCAAGTATACCAGAACAACCGATTCGAAGCGTTGGATGAGGAAATACCCCAACCTAACAAAGGGGCTGGAACTTACCAGGCCTGAGCAGCTATGGGTTTCAGATATAACCTATCTACAAACAGTTGGGGGAAATGAATATCTGCATCTGGTTACCGACTCAGGCTCTAAGTTAATAATGGGCTATGAAGTCTGTGGAGATATGAAGTCTGCATCTACGAAAAAGGCGTTGGAGATGGCCATAGGCAAGAGGGAGTATAAACATAAGCTCATCCAACATTCCGACAGGGGGGTACAATATTGCAGCTACGATTATATCAGGCTTTTATCGAAAAACCACATCAAAATCAGTATGACTGAAAATGGTGATCCATATGAAAATGCAGTCGCAGAAAGGGTCAATGGAATTTTAAAGGACGAATTTGGATTGGACGGAGTCTTTCAGGGGAAAGATCAATTATATGAACAAGTGCATCAGGCGATCGAATTATACAACCAGATGAGATTACATTCCTCGATAAATATGTTAACGCCAAGGCAAGCGCACTCAAAGCCCAAAATATTTGTGAAAAGGTGGACGAAAAAAGAACCATCAAAATAGATTTTAATGGTTCTTTTAATTTTATAATTTAGTAAAACAAATAGTCGACTTTTCCAAGGACTAGACACCGTGAGCTTTGCATAATTTCTAGTACGAACGGAGGTTGCTATTTTCCAGGATACACAAATAAACACTTAATTTTCATAAAGTTATTGAAAGTGGAAATCAATCTTTAAAAAGGAATTCATCAAACAGGTTTTTATTTGTTACAAAAAAGATTAGTTTTGCTTCACGCCCTTCTAACCAAACAAAAAAATACAATTGTCTTCAGTGACTATGAAATCTCATTATTTAAAAAAAGGATTCTTTCTTTCATAATGGAAAATAGAGATATTATTCTTGGTCTTAAAGCTGGCGATAATGATGCGTATAAAGTTTTATATGACCAACATTATAGTGCACTTTGCTTATATGCGTATAAAGTTACAGGGAACTCCTATACTGCTCGCTCCGTAGTTAATGATGTGATTTTTTCGATTTGGAAAAATCGTTCAGAAGTGCAGATTCAAAATCTGAGAAGTTATCTATTAACAGCCGTACGAAACCGTTGTTTCAATAGTTTAATGGCAGAAAAAAGGCGGGGCTATATCCATGCTGAACTTCCTGAAGACAATTCTTTTCAAAATGAAGAAATGTCTTATGATAAAGAATCTACCCCGATGGATTATTTACTCGCCAAAGAATTAGACACTAAAATTTTACGTAGTATTGATAAGATGCCTCAACAAACCCGTGAGATATTCTTGTTAAGTCGATACGCTGATTTAAAGTATCACGAAATAGCAGATAGATTAGCTATTTCAGTAGATGTAGTCAAATATCATATCAAACAAGCGCTTTTTAGGCTGCGAGAAGACCTTCAAGATTATTTTTTCAAAAAAAAATAACATTAAGTTTACCCTAAGTTCTTTTTGAATTGTCTTTTAATTGTCAGCACCTCCCAAAGGGACGACAAAACTTAAATGGAAGATAGATCAAAAGAATATTGGTTGGAGCTAATTTATGATGCTCTCACTGGAAATATAACTAAAGATGATGCTGATCAATTGGCGGCATGGTCTATGCAATCGGTTGAACACAAAGTTTTTTATGAGGAAGCTGTTGCTTTTTTTGAGATGATGGAATTTGGTCAGCAGTTGAGTGATCATGAAATAGAAGCAGCATACAAAGAGTTCTTGGATAAGAAGGAAGTAAAATCTGTGCCTTTGTATAAACGTATACTTCCTCATATCTCTGTTGCCGCTGCGCTTTTGCTCGCATTTTTTATTGGTCTTTATGTGTCTGAACTTAAAAGCAATACGGTTGTTGAAACCGTTTTCGCTGTCGATAAAGGCTCAAAATCAAAAACTATTTTACCTGACGGTACAGAGGTATGGCTTAACTCGGCAACAAAGCTTATTGTTAATCGAAATTTCGGTAAAAAAGATAGGAGGATTAAATTAGAGGGGGAAGCTTTTTTTGATGTAGCCCATGATAATGAGAAGCCTTTTATTGTCGAAACATCTGCTCTAGATGTAAAGGTACATGGTACGTCTTTTAACCTATCTTGTTATCCCAAAGAAGAGACTCGGGTAGCCTTGTTTAAAGGTTCTGTAGAATTGCTTTCCGTTAATGGTAAGTCGGTGATGATGAAGCCCGATGATGTAATTGCTTACAGGGCGGAAACAGGCAAATTTCGTGTGATGAATGAAACTTTAGAAAAGGAATATGCTTGGAGAGATTCGAAAATTATTTTTAGAAACGAAAAATTTGAACAGATAGCTTCTCGTCTTGAGCGACTGTTTGATGTAGATATATCAGTAATGAATAAAGATATTATGAGTAAGAAATTCACAGGGGATTTTGTTCAAAATGAGCCTCTTCCAGAAATTCTTGGGATTATGTCTAAAGTAGGAGGATTCTCCTTTAAGATAAAGGGGCGTCAAATAGTAATTTATTAATGTACAAAGGTTTCTTTAGCGAAACAAAAATTCTAACCATAAATTGTAAACCATTAAAAACCTGATTATGAATAGAGAAAAGACCTAAAGATAAGATCAAAAAAAAGAATCGGAGGATATTCGCAGTATCCCCGATTCTAAAATTTAGAATAAACTTAATTCGTCTAAACTTCAATTATTTCGCATAATGTACAAAAAAATACACTGTGATGGATATTTATTGCCAAAAAAATGTCGCCACGGTATTATCAAGACAATGAAAGTAACTGTACTTTTGATGTTTGCCCAAGTGTTTGCGGCCGTAGCATCGGTATATTCGCAAGACGCCCGTGTGTCGCTGAATATCAACAATCAACCCCTTTCAACAGTAATATCAACTATCAAAGAGCAAACTTCCTACTCTTTTTTCTTCGATGCCGAAGAAGTTGATGTCACGAGAAAAATAAGTATCTCTGGGAAAGATATCAAAGTTAAGGATGCACTAGAAAAGGTGCTAAAACCTGTAGGACTTGAAACAAGAATGAGCGGTAATCACATCCTGATTATTAAAAAAGAAGCTCCAGCTCAGCAAAAAGAGGTGAGAGGAGTGGTTAAGGATGATAAGGGATTGCCTATAGGTGGTGCTTCTGTAGCTGTAAAAGGTACTAGTGGAGGAGCCCTAACAGATGCCAATGGAAATTTTCGCTTATTAGTTCCTTCTGCTAATTCAGTTTTAGTGATTTCATATATAGGTATGAAGACTTTGGAAATGCCTGTAGGAACAGAAACTGTTTTGAACATTACGCTTCAAAGTTCTGAAATTGTAATGCAGGAAGTGGTTGTAACCGCTTTAGGTATTAAGAAAGAGGCAAGGTCACTTTCTTACCATGTGCAACAACTGAGCGCAAATGAGGTTAACAGGGTTTCTGATGCTAACTTCGTTAACAACCTGAATGGTAAAGTTGCCGGTGTCACCATCAACAGTTCTTCATCTGGTGTTGGTGGTTCATCTCGTGTGATTATGAGGGGGGTGAAATCTATTTCCGGTAATAACAATGCGCTTTACGTGATCGATGGTGTACCAATGCCTAATTTATCAACCACGCAACCTGAAGGAGTGTTTGCTGGAGCAGGACAGACTGGAGATGGTATTTCCAATATCAACCCAGAAGATATCGAAAGTATCTCTGTATTAAGTGGTCCTTCTGCTGCTGCATTATATGGTAGCTCTGCTGCTAATGGTGTTGTTTTGGTTACCACTAAAAAGGGTGTTCAGGGAAAATTGTCACTTAATCTTTCAAATAGTACTACTTTTTCTAGTCCATTGATTTTACCTGAATTTCAGAATACCTATGGACAAACGGAGCAGGGCAGTTACTACAGTTGGGGCGATAAACTCGCTACACCTTCGAGCTATAATCCATCAGATTTTTTCCAGACTGGATCGAACGTTACCAATTCAGTTAGTTTGTCTACTGGAACTGCTCAAAATCAGACCTATTTTTCTGCAGGTACGGTAAATGCCCAAGGAATTATTCATAATAACGACTATACCAGGTTAAATTTCTCTGTTCGCAATACTTCAAAATTTCTTGATGATAAGATGACCATGGATCTTGGTTTTATGACCAGTAATGTGAAAGAACAGAACATGATTTCACAAGGTCTGTATTTCAATCCATTGGTTGCTATCTATCTTTTCCCTGCAGGTGATGATTTTGCGAAAGTAAAAAGCTTTGAACGTTACAATGCTTCGAGAAACTTTCAGACACAATTTTGGCCCTATGGTGACCAAGGTTTATCTATGCAAAACCCATACTGGGTGACCGAACGTAATTTGTTTATGAATGATAAAGGCCGTTACATGGCTAATGGGTCTGTTAAGTATGAGTTTGCTAATTGGATCAATTTAAGTGCTCGTGCTAAGATAGATAAGAGCAATGATCGTTTTGAAAAGAAATACTATGCTTCGACCAATACTTTGTTTGCGTCAGACAATGGTTATTATTCATTAAACGGAACTAGCACCCGTCAAGTATATGGAGAGGCGTTATTAAATATTAATAAAAATTTTAACGATAATATGTTTGGCCTGACAGCCAATATAGGTGCCAGTATAGAGGATGTTAAGCATGTTCAGGATATGTTTGGCGGAAGATTACACGGTGTAGCTAACTTATTTACATCCGCAAACGTGAATAGGACTACGTCAGAGTATGGCCAGTCAGGATTTCGTAGACAAAAAAACGCTGTATTTGCGAGTTCGCAATTAGGTTATAAAAGCATGGCCTACTTAGATGTAACCGCTCGTAATGATTGGGCTTCTACACTGGCTGGCTCAGATGTTAACTCATTTTTCTATCCAACGGTAGGTCTTTCGGGTATCATGACAGATATTTTTCCAATTAAGAGCAATGCCTTGTCTTACTTGAAGTTAAGGGTTTCTTATTCTGAAGTTGGAAATGAGCCTAATGTATTCTTAACTATACCTACTTACTTGTTGAGTGGTAGGTTGCCAAACACTAGAACGAGAATGCCTAATACAGATTTGGTACCAGAGCGAACAAAATCATGGGAAGCTGGAGCCAACTTGATGTTGTTTAAGAGTAAGCTGAAATTAGATGCTACGGTTTATAAATCAAGTACCTATAATCAGTTCTTTGAGCCAACTTTATCATCTTCATCAGGCTTCACCAGTGTAATTGTAAACGCTGGACAAGTTGACAATAAAGGTATTGAGGTTTCTGCCCGTTACAGCGACAAGTTTGGTAAATTAAACTGGACTACAGGTGTAACTTACTCCCTTAACAGGAATAAAATCATTGCATTGTTACCAGGTTGGGTAAATCCATTAACTCAGGAGGTAATTAGCTTATCTGAGGTAAATAAGGGTGGAACGGCAAGTTACAGGATGATATTGAAAGAAGGCGGTACAATGGGTGATATCTATGTAAATACCTTGAGAACGGATGAGCATGGAGCGATTTATGTACATCCTTCAGACCAAGTGGTGGTAGCCGACGCAAATAATTTTGTGCGTGCTGGAAATACTAACCCTAAGTACAATCTAGCTTGGAACAATAGTTTCGATTGGAATGGTCTCTCTCTGGGATTTTTATTTACTGGCCGTGTAGGTGGTATTGTAGTTTCAAATACACAGGCGGTATTAGATGCTTTTGGTGCTTCCAAAGCTTCTGCTGATGCAAGAGACCAAGGAGGTGCGTTAGTAAATGGATACAGAATTCCTGCGAGAGAGTATTACCAAACTGTGGGTGGTGGTTCTTCGGGTATCGGTTCTATGTATACTTATAGCGCTACGAATGTGCGTTTGGCAGAGCTTTCTTTAGGATATAATATTCCAATAGAAAAATGGACTAAAACGATCAAAGGTTTAAATGTATCTATGGTAGGTAGAAACTTATTCTTCCTTTATAACAAAGCGCCTTTTGATCCAGAATTAACTGCGAATACATCAACTTATTATCAAGGGATAGATTATTTCATGCAGCCAAGCCTTCGTAACCTAGGTTTTTCTGTAAAGGTTCAGTTTTAATATTTTAATAAAAGAAATGATGACAATAGATAAAATATTCTCATTGAGGAGAAAGCTATTCCTTTCATGTATTTCACTGGCATTATTTAATTCATCTTGTAGCAAATTTGAAGAATATAATACCAATCAGCATGATGCTACGGAATTGATTATGACTTATGATGATCTTAAAACAGGTGCTTTTTTTGCGCAGATGCAAAAGAATGTTGTTTTGTTTAAAGATGGTTCAGGAGAAGGAAGCAATCAAACGAGTGACTATCAGGTTGCACAGGGGCTTACCAGCGATTTGTATTCGGGATATATTGCGCCAACAGGTACTTGGTACGGAGGTGTACACAATGGTTCTTATAATTTTATAACAGGCTGGATAGAGAAAACTTTTACTTCCGGATTTGTTGGTGTAATGCCTGCATGGCAGGAAATTGTTAAAATAGCAAGAGAACAACAACGCCCACAGGTGGCTGCTTTGGCAACTGTAGTTAAGGTAGAAGCGATGCACCGCGTTGCTGATGCTTATGGACCAATTCCATACGTCAATTTTGGAACTGGTACACTAAGAAATAATTACGATGGATTGGAAGAAGTATATACCAAGTTTTTTGCCGAGTTAGACGAGTCTATTGATGTATTGACCAACTATGTACAAGGTAATCCTGGGGCTACAATTTTGCCAAAGTACGACGTGGTTTATGCTGGGGATGCAACCAAATGGGTTAAATTTGCTAATTCACTCCGCTTACGCTTGGCTATGCGTATAGCTTATGCTAATCCTAGTTTAGCAAAAATAGAAGCTGAAAAGTCTATCAATAACCCTATAGGTGTAATTACCTCAACAAACGATAGAACCTCTTTAAAGCATTCGATTGACTTGGTGTATTACCATCCTTTATTCGAAATTTCGACTACGTTTAATGCAGGGGAAGCCCGTATGAGCGCCTCTATGGATGCTTACATGAATGGTTATAATGATCCTCGTTTAGCAGCTTACTTTACTAAAGCTACAGGTGATGGTGGTTATCATGGTGTACGCTTAGGTATTACTTCTTCTGTTTGGACGAGGTATGTAGATCCAACTAGGATTTCTGGCTTGAACATGAATCAGAGTTCTACCGAAATCGTTTGGATGACTGCTGCAGAATCCTATTTTCTGAGATCAGAAGGAGCACTTAGAGGATGGTCTATGGGTGGTACAGCTCAAGAACTATACGAAAGAGGAATTAGTACTTCATTTGAAGAAAATGGTGTAGCTGGGGCAGCTACTTACATTGCTAATGCTACCAATACGCCAAGGGCTTTCACAGATAATGCAGATGGATCTAGTTTTAATGCAACGCAACCAAGTACCATTACAGTAGCGTGGAATCCAGCGGCTTCTACTGAGCTTAATCTAGAGCGTATCATCACTCAGAAATGGATTGCTATGTATCCTGATGGACCTGAAGGGTGGGCCGAATTTAGACGTACAGGATATCCTAAGTTAATTCCTGTTGTAACCAATAGCAGTAATGGAACCATCAATACAGCTACACAGGTTCGCCGTATTCCTTTTCCTCAATCAGAGTACAATAACAATCGTGCTGGAGTGCAGGTTGGTGTATCTAAACTTGGTGGACAAGATAACGGCGGTACTAAATTATGGTGGGACAAGAAATGATCGAATATTCAACAATAAATTTGAGTAAGATGAAAAAAACTAAAATTCAAATATTTGGCATGTTGCTGTTCACTTTGTTTGCTTCGTTGTTATTTACAGGTTGCGATACAGAAGTGGAGGCTTTGCAAGTTCAGAAGTTAAAAACTTACGATGAGCAGTATTATAAAAACTTACGTGAGTTTAAGAAAAGCAAGCATGAAATCAGTTATGCTTATTATGAGGCGTGGTCTCCGGTAGAAGGTGTTGGCGGTACCAAATATCCCGCATCTTGGGGGGAGCGTATACTTGGCTTACCTGATAGTCTTGATATCGTAAACCTTTGGATGGGCATCCCAACAAAAGATACTCACCCGCTGGCGTATGAAGATATGAAGATATCGCAAGAGAAATTGGGAACACGTTTTGTGATGCACGCAGATGCTTCCCACTACAGACATAAGTTCACCGTAGATGGCGTAAATTATGATATGGGAGGCGACGGTAACAACATCAGTGATGCTACCATGGCAGCCTATGCAAAATGGATTATCAACCAAGTGTTGGAGCCAGGTCTTGATGGGGTAGATGTAGACTGGGAAGGTTGGAATGGACCTAACTTGGTTAGACTGATTAACGAACTTAGTAAAGAGTTTGGGCCTAAAGGAAAAGACCCAAGTAAATTATTGATCGTTGACTTTTTTAACAGCAATCCGCCAACATCTATCATCCCTTATTGCGACTATTTTGTAAGTCAATCTTACTCTAATCAAACCGGGGGAATATACCATCCGGCTGGTTTCCCTTATGAAACAATGATTTATTGTGAGACTTTCGGCGTTTTCTACGCCACAGGAGGTAGGTTACTTGATTACGCAAGATGGCAACCCTCAAGTGGTCGTAAGGGAGGAGCAGGAGTTTTCTTCTTGGGAAGAAATTATTACTCTTCGTCAGGTATACCTTATAACGAGTTCAGAAAGGCTATTCAGATCATGAATCCGGCGGTACACTAATGCCAATGCTTACCATTCAAGAATAGATAAACAATTATATTGAATAGATATGAAAAAGAAATTTAACTTAAAATCGAGCCTATATGTTGTGTTTAGCTTGTTGCTAATCACAGTGGGGTGTAAGGATTTTGACTATAATAAAAATGTAATCCTCGTAACTGGTACAGATAGTAATCCTGTTACAAGGTTTGTGGTAGAGAATACCCCATCATCTTATACCGTAACTGCTTCTACAACAGATAAAGTTTCACAAGATGTGACAGTGAATTTTGCGGTTGATAATTCATTGATAGAAGAGTATAACCGTACGCACCGAACCAGCTATTATGCAATTCCGGCGTCGGCTATACAAATAGATGGATCGCAGGGCGTAATAAAAGCAGGAAGTGCGGCTTCAACAGGTATTACTGTTAGAGTGGTGTCTACGGCAGATTTTATAGATGGGCGTACTTATGTTATTCCCGTTACGATAAAAAGTATAGAGGGTGCTAAGATTGATATTTTGGAGCCATCTAGGACTATCTTTTTAAGAGTGTCGAGGGTAATCAATTTCAACTCATTAAACATGAATAACACTAACTTGTATAGTAATTTCATATTTGAGGATAATAAGGCTGTTAATTTGGCTAATTATACTTATGAAATTAAGTGCTATGTAAATGCTTGGCATACCAGTCCTGAGCCAATTAGTCGTTTGTGCAGCTTTACAGCTAAAGACGAGTCTAGATCGAACATGCTTAGGTTCGGAGAAATTGGCCAAGATATAAACTCTCTACAATGGGTTAGTCCGGGTGGAAGTTTAATTTCTGCCAAACGTTTCAATCCAGGTCAGTGGTATACGATTTCTCTAACCTTTGATGGCAAGAAATATGTGATGTATGTTGATGGTGTAAAAGATGCTGAATTGATAGGTACTACACCTTCTACCTTCCAAAGATTTGAATTAGGAATGTCTTGGGAAAATTATCCATCGAGACAGTACTTTAACGGCCGTGTTGCAGAAGCCCGTGTTTGGAACAGAGCTTTGACCGCTAACGAGCTACAATTAGGAATATGTGGTGTAGATCCTAAGTCTACAGGTTTGGTTGCCTATTGGAAATTCAATGAAGGTACTGGATATATCTTTAAGGATGCTACAGGAAATGGCTACGATATGGATTGGTCTAAAACCGTTAGGGACAATACTGGAAATGGTACCTTAAACACATTTGATAAGAGAGCTTTTGTGGGTTGGCAATTTGATGGCGTAAATAAATGCAGTCAATAAATTAAAATTAGTATGATGAACAAACATATTTCAATAAACATCAGGTTTATAATAGTTTCATTTCTTACTGTCAGTGCAGCTGTATTTCAATCATGTAGCAAAAAGGAAACTTACGACGTTACAGGAGATACTGAAACTAGGATCTTTATTAATTCTGAGGGGCGCAGTTCACTGGCCAACCTCAAAAATAGTTTTACTTATGCCATACAGCATACGGTAGAAGGTTCTACCAGTAATGCCGATATTCAGGCTAAGTTTCCTGTTTTATCTACCAAACCGGTAAGTAGTACCGTTACGGTAAATGCGGAAATTGACAATTCTTTAGTAACAGCTTATAACGCGGCTAACAATGTTTCTTATGAGAAATTGCCAAATGGTTTTGCTACGCTTACCAAGACATCGGTTACTATAGAACAAGGTAGTAGCATTTCATCAGATCAGATATTGGTTTCAGTTGATCCTTCTAAATTTGCGCAGTTGACTGCTCCTGCTTATCTTATTCCTATCAAGTTGTCGTCTATATCAAGTAGCTCGGCGAAAATTAGCACAAATTATCAGACAGCATATATTGTGATTAATACTAAAGAGGTAATTGTTAAGCCTAACGTAGCTGCAACTGGAATGTTTGGAGCCCTTGTTACCAATTATTCGGCATGGGGAATTACAGCCAGTGCCACACCTAATACAGGAGTTGCAACACAAATGTTTGATAATAGTACAACAACTCGTTGGGGTTTTGCGACACATCCTTTAACAATTACTGCTGACATGATGGAGACCAAGACTATTGGCGGATTAAGGTTGTTCGCTTATCGTGCTGCAACAGGCTTTCTATTCAGTAATGTTATAGTATCTGTTAGTAACGATGGCGTAAATTATACTGAATTGGGTACAGCAACCAACTCGACAATGGTTAATGCTTCAGGTTACCAATACATTGGTCTTTATAAAACTGTTCAGGCCAGATATATCCGCTTGGCATTAACTTGGACATCTACAAGTCAGCGAGGAATTTCTGAATTGGGTGTTTACGTACAGTAGCCAATAAGAATTGATGTATTTAAGAATTTAGTTACACCAAATTCTTTCTGAGAGGCTGTCTCAAAAGCCATAAAAAGATCCTGAATTAAATTCAGATTGGCATTTATAAAATTTTGAGACAGCCTCTTTTTTTTGTAGCACCACGATATAAAGAAATCAATGCATATTCAATTTGTTGTTGACGACAACTATCCTGAATTGTCTTTTTGTTAATCTTTATCAAGTGAAACTTAAAGAGAATAGAACGAGAGTGTCTATATAACAATCAGAATTTACCTCACATCATCTTAGTGGGTTTGGGATGATAAGGAAGCATAAATAACCAAAAAATAATCAATGAGCAGGAAGTTAATTCTTAAAATTACTCTTATATCTATATTTCTGACTAGTTTTTCTATTACAGGTTACGCTCAGAAAAAACATACTTTCGAGATCAAAGACGGACATTTTTTATACGACAGCAAGCCTGTTCAACTCATTTCGGGAGAAATGCATTATCCCCGTATTCCTCATCAATACTGGCGTCACAGGTTTAAGATGTTAAAGGCGATGGGATTAAACACTGTTGCGACCTACGTATTCTGGAATGCACATGAAACCGAAAGTGGCCAATGGGATTTTTCAGAAGATAAAAACCTACGTCGTTACATTGAAATTGCTGGCGAAGAAGGGCTGCATGTGATCCTTCGTCCAGGACCTTATGCCTGTGCCGAATGGGAGTTTGGTGGCTATCCGTGGTGGCTGCAAAAGGTAGATCAACTCGAACTTCGTAGTGATAATGCAGCATTCTTAGCTGCTACAAAGAATTACCTCAAGCGTTTATATCAAGAAATTGGTGATCTACAAATTACAAAAGGTGGACCGATTGTAATGGTGCAGGTAGAGAATGAATTTGGTTCTTACGCATCTCAGCGAAAAGATATTCCGTTAGAGCAACATCGAAAATATAACCAAAAAATAAAAGATCAATTGGTTGAAGTCGGGTTTGATGTTCCTTTTTTTACTTCTGATGGAACTTGGTTATTTGATGGAGGAGCTATTGATGGCGTGCTGCCAACGGCAAATGGAGAGGGAAATATCACCAACCTAAAAAAAGCAGTTGATCAATATCATAATGGTAAAGGACCATACATGGTTGCCGAGTTTTATCCTGGTTGGTTAGCGCATTGGGCAGAGCCTCATCCAGCCATAGATGCGTCTATCATTGCTCGTAAAACAGAAGAATATCTACAAAATGAGGTGTCTTTTAATTTATATATGGCTCATGGAGGAACAAACTTTGCCTTTACAAGTGGCGCCAATTACGATAAGAAGCATGGCATTCAGCCTGATCTTACCAGTTACGATTATGATGCCCCTATTAGTGAAGCTGGTTGGGTAACACCCAAGTTTGATTCCTTGCGTAACGTCATTAAAAAGTATGCTAAATACAGTATTCCATCTGTTCCTGCACCTCATAAAGTAATTGAAATACCAGCTGTTAAATTAACTAAAGTAGCAGATGTTTTAAATGTTCTGGCAAAGCAGAAAGCTGTTCAGCACAATAAGCCACTTACTTTCGAACAACTGAATCAGGGATATGGCTATGTACTATATTCTCGAAAGTTCAACCAACCCATTTCTGGGGAATTAAATGTTCCAGGTTTACGTGATTATGCCGTTGTATATGTTAACGGAGAAAAGGTAGGCGAGCTGAATAGGTATTACAACCAATACTCCATTACTGTAGATATTCCATTTAATTCTACACTTGAAATTTTAGTGGAAAATATGGGAAGAATTAATTATGGAGCTGAAATAGTTCATAATACTAAAGGAATTATACGGCCTGTCACTATTAATAACATAGCGCTAGAGGGTAACTGGGAAATGTACAAATTACCAATGGAGCAATCTCCTGTTTTGGATAATCTTTCAAAATCTGATGTTTATAACGTAGGAGAGACCAAGGCTAAAGCATTACAAGGAAGACCAGCTTTTTATGAAGGTGCTTTTACTCTTTCTGAAGTAGGAGATACTTTTCTTAATATGGAAGATTGGGGCAAAGGGATTGTTTTTGTGAACGGGAAAAACTTAGGTCGTTACTGGCAAGTTGGACCTCAGCAAACTTTGTTTGTACCAGGGGTATGGCTCAAAAAGGGCGAAAACAAGATTGTCGTTTTCGAACAGATCAATGATAAATTGAAAACAGTTGTCGGTAGTACCAAAGTTCCGGTTTTAAACAAGTTGAAATAAAATATAGCATAAGTATTATGAATAATAAGAATGTATGCCTGTTTAGCTTGGCACTACTTACAGCTGTGTTTTTTTCATGTAAGAACATAGGCTCGGTAGCTCCTCCTCAAACGTATGGCGCTATTCCTTCTAAACCTCAATTGGAGTGGCAGAAGATGGAGTATTACATGTTTGTCCATTTCGGTCCAAATACTTTTACAGATATGGAATGGGGAAATGGAAAAGAAGACCCAAAAATTTTCAACCCTTCTGCATTGGATTGCCGTCAATGGGCAGCTACAGCAAAAGCTGCGGGAATGAAAGGAATTATTATCACCGCTAAGCACCATGATGGCTTCTGCCTTTGGCCAAGTAAATACAGTACACATACGGTTAAAGAAAGCCCTTGGAAAAATGGTAAGGGCGATGTGCTGAAAGAACTTTCGGCGGCTTGTAAAGAATATGGTCTTAAATTTGGCGTGTACCTTTCACCTTGGGATCGTAATCATCCAGCTTACGGTACACCAGAATACAACCAGATTTTTGCAAATACTTTATCAGAAGTATTGTCTAATTATGGAGATGTGTTTGAGGTTTGGTTTGATGGTGCCAACGGAGAGGGGCCTAATGGCAAACGACAAGAATACGACTGGGACTTGTTTAGAAGTACAGTGTATAAACATCAACCCAATGCAGTTATATTTAGTGATGTTGGTCCTGGTTGTCGTTGGATAGGAAATGAAGCAGGCTTTGCAGGCGAAACCAATTGGTCGCGATTGAACGTTAAGGGCTTTGCTCCCGGTCATTCTCCTGCCTTAGATACTTTAAATTCGGGGAATAGATATGGTGCAGCTTGGGTGCCAGGAGAGACGGATGTTTCTGTCCGTCCGGGATGGTTTTACAGCAAAACCACAGATGAGAAGGTAAAATCTTTAGATGATTTATTAGGAATTTACTTTGCTTCGGTTGGCCGTAATTCTAACCTGTTGCTTAACGTTCCAGCAGATAGGAGAGGGTTGATTCATAAAAATGATTCACTTCGTTTAATGGAGGTGAAACAGGCTTTAGATCAATCTTTCGATAAGAATTTGGCGGCGGATAAAAAAGCAGCTTCAAAAACCGTAAGAGGAAACAGCGAAAAGTATGCTGTAGCAAATTTGTTGGATGGTGATTACGATTCTTATTGGGCAACAGATGATGATGTACTTACCGCTGCTGTGGAAATAGATTTAGGTAGCAGAGTGGATGTGAATACAGTAGTATTGCAAGAGTATATCCCTTTGGGGCAGCGTGTTGCCCGTTTTAATATAGAGGTATGGAACGCTAACAAAAATTTATGGGAACAGGTAACTGAAGCAAGCACTATTGGCTACAAGCGTATCATCAGATTTAAAACTCGTAGAACCAATAAATTAAGATTAAACATATTGGAGTCTTTGGCATGCCCAGTACTCAATAATGTTGGCGTATATCATTTGCCAGAAGCGTATTTGCCTAAAGAAGCAAAGCAACAAGTTGTAAGCGAAAAAGGAGATTTACCTGTTGATCAATGGAAAGTTCTGTCTCCTTCTACTGCTAATATTTCTGAAATTATAGATGGAAAGGCGGCTGCGATAGCTTTAGCTTTTAAAGCTCCTATTGTTATTGATTTGGGTGAAGAAAGCAATTTTAAAGGCTTCTTTTATGTGCCAGAAGCTAAGGTAGCTGCGGCTAATATAGCTCGTTATAATTTTATGGTGAGTAGCGATGGTAAAAATTGGAAAGCATTGAAGAGCAATGCCATGTTCGATAATATCCGTAATAATCCCATTAGGCAAAATCAATTTTTTGAAGATCCTGTAAAAGGGCGTTACATCAAATTGGAACCATTGGAGTTGGCTCATTCTTCAGATAAATATCTCATTGCAGAGATTGGACTTTTAAAGTAGTTAATTTTTAAATAAAGCGTCGTTAAAAGAATAATTGTAGAAGTAATGAAGAATGCCTGTATTCATTTTATGTTTTTACTAAGCTTTTTGATAACAACAAAGGTTACATACGCTCAGGATTCTAGCTGGAGAAAAGGGATATTAGTGGATGAATTTATTTATGATACTGCACCTTTTTCCTCTGTACATGCTGCAACTATAGCAGAAACAAAATCGGGAATAATTACAGCCTTTTTTGGAGGGGAACACGAAGGGCACAAGAACGTAAATATTTATGTAAGTAAGCAAGTGAAAAATAAATGGACACCTCCCGTAAAAGTAGCAGATGGAGTGGTGAACGACACGCTAAGAAAAGCTTGTTATAACCCTGTCTTGTTTTATTATCCAGATGGAGAGCTGCTGTTATTTTATAAAGTTGGTAAAAATGTTCAGGATTGGACCGGACATTTGATTCGTTCTTTTGATGACGGATTAACTTGGTCTGCTCCTGAAAATTTGCCCAAAGGATTTTTAGGCCCAATAAAGAACAAACCAGAACTGATAGGCAATAAGTTGCTTTGTCCTTCTAGTACAGAGAACAATGGTTGGCAGGTACATGTAGAAATAACGGAAGACAGAGGTAAAACTTGGCGGAAAACTGCCACAATTAACAGTAAACCATGGAATATTATTCAGCCAAGTATTTTAAAACTTAGGGATAAACGTTTACAACTGGTTTGCCGTTCGCAAAATGAACATCTTATATCTTCTTTTTCTTCTGATAATGGTGAAACTTGGAGTGATCCCGTAGCATTATATCTTCCGAATAACAATTCGGGTACAGATGCGGTAACACTTCGCAATGGAAAACATTTGTTAGTTTACAATCATGTTGGTGTTAAAGAGAGTGCCTATATTGAAAAAGCCCGTACACCACTTAATGTAGCCATTTCTGATGACGGAATTACTTGGAAGGCAGCGGCAATATTAGAGGATTCTGTTATTGGAGAATATTCGTATTCATCGGTCATACAAGGATATGATGATACTGTTCATATAGTTTATACATGGCGTAGAAAAAAAATCAAATACGTAAAAATTAACCCTTCTAAATTATCAGAAGAAAATATTACTAATTCTAAGTGGCCCGAATAATCACAAATCATTGCTAAACCCATTTTTATGTTGTTTAAGAATATTAAACTTACCGTTGTTGTGTTGCTTTTTGTAGTTGTAAAAGGCTTCTCGCAAAATAATTATAACCTTATTCCTTATCCTCAGCAGCTTGCTGTGCAGAAAGGAAATTTTGTGTTCCCTTCAAAAATTCATGTTGTGGGTGAGCAGAAATTGAATAAAGAGGTAGCTTATCTTCGTTCTCTTTTATCTTCTTATCAAATAGAAACAGCTGCAAAATCAGGTGCATCACGTATAGAATTGAGATTGTCTGCGGATGTTAAAGGCGAAGAATCTTATCAGCTTCAGGTTAAACCAAATTTAATTTCCATTGCTGCTGCTACTCCTTCGGGCATTTTTTACGGTATACAAACTTTAAACCAGTTGATGGTGCTTAACCAAATTGGAATTCATCAAAAACAAATACCAGCGCTTAACATAAATGATCAACCAGCTTATAGTTGGCGAGGATCGATGCTAGATGTATCGAGGCACTTTTTCAATATAGACTACCTTAAAAGACATATCGATAGACTTGCCTTTTATAAGATCAATAAATTTCATTTTCACCTTACGGATGATCAGGGCTGGCGTATAGAAATCAAAAAATATCCAGCATTAACAGAAAAAGGAGCTTATCGCACTTTCAACAATCAGGACAGTGTATGTATGGAACTGGCAAAAGAGAACCCTGATTTTGAGATAGACCCTCGTTTTATTAAAGTAAAAGACGGAAAACAAATTTATGGTGGATATTATACACAGCAAGAATTGAGAGAATTGGTAGCTTATGCAGCCGAACGTCATGTAGAAATTATTCCAGAAATTGATATGCCAGGACATATGATGGCGGCTATATCGGTTTTTCCTGAGCTTGTTGATGGAAAAATTGGCTGGGGCGAGTTGTTCTCTACACCTCTTTGTCCATGTAAAGAGGAGGTGTATACTTTTGTAGAGAATGTATTAAATGAGGTCATCTCCATTTTTCCTTCGCCATATATCCATATAGGAGCAGACGAAGTGGATAAAACTAGTTGGGAGAAATCTGAATTGTGTAAAGCGATGATGAAGAGAGAGGGGATGAAAGATGTGCACGAATTACAAAGTTATTTTGTACACCGTGTGCAAGAAATGGTGGAAAAGAAAGGGAAAAAAGCGATTGCGTGGGATGATGCTTTGGAAGGAAAAATAAACTCAGATATTACGGTGATGTATTGGAGAGGATGGGTTTCTGACGCACCACTAAAAGCAGTACAAAATAACCATCCTGTGATTATGTCACCTACTAATCCGCTCTATTTTGATTTTTTTCCAGATAAAAGTTCGCTGAGGAACGTTTACAACATGAAGGTTGTTTATGACAATATTCCTGCCGATAAAACCCATTTAATCAAAGGTGCCCAAGCTAACCTATGGGCAGAAAAAGTGCCTTCAGAAAATAGAGCAGACTTTTTATTATTCCCTCGTTTAACAGCACTTTCTGAAAGATTATGGACAAATAAGGACATATTTGAAGATTATAGTAACCGCTTGTTAGCTCATTATCCAGTATTAGATCAAATGAAGGTTGCTTATCGCTTACCCGATTTATGCGGTTTTGCCTTAGAAAGTGTCTTTGTAAAAGATGCTGTTTTGGAAGTTAAAAATCCGCTGAAAGGAAAAAATATACATTACACTACAGATGGTAGTACGCCGACAGCACAGTCGGCGGTTTTACCAAATAACTCTTTAGCTATAACCAAGCCTACCACCATTAAATTTGGACTTTTCAGTAAAGATGGAGCGCAGTCTAAAGGAGATATTTATACCGTTAACTATAAGCAGTCGACTTTTGCAACAGCAGTTAAACCTTCTGCGAAATTGGAGGGAGGCCTGTCTTGCGATTTCTATAACCAACCGATAGATAAAGTAGCAAAGATCGCAGGTAAGCCAGATAAGCAATTTTTGGTGAGCAATATCGAAGTGCCAAAAGAAGCGAAAGCTCCACAGTTCGGCTTAAAATACGATGGATACATCGAAGTACCCGAAACTGGTATCTATACTTTCAATCTTACCTGTGATGATGGAGGGATGTTATACATCGCCGATAGACTGGTAATAGATAATGAAGGTCCTCATTCTCCTATTGAAAAAAGCGGGCAAGTAGCATTGGAAAAAGGCCTGCATCCTTTCCGTTTGGATTTTGTAGAAGGCGGTGGAGGATATACGTTGTTGCTACAATATTCAAAAGATGGCTGCGACGCAAAAAATATTCCCGACAGTTGGTTTCAACGTGAATTAAAATAAGGAAATGAAAAAATACTTGTTATTATTTGGTTTGTTTACAAGCGTAGTTGCTGTGTATGGGCAAGCCGAAATTAAATATAAGAACCCGAAATTAAGCTCTGACGTTCGTACATCTGATTTAATCAGTCGTATGACTTTAGCTGAGAAGATTGGTCAGTTGCGTAGTCCTTTAGGTTGGGAAATGTATGATAAAAAGGGAAATGCAGTTATTCACTCCAAAAAATATGAAAAGCAACTCGATTCTATTCATACAGGCATGTTTTGGGCAGTTTTCAGAGCTGATCCTTGGACTAAAAAGACTTTATCCAATGGTTTAAGCCCTGAGCTTGCTGCTAAAGCTGCAAATGCCCTTCAGCGTTATGCATTGAAAAATACCCGTTTGGGGATTCCAGTGTTTCTGGCAGAAGAAGCTCCTCATGGGCACATGGCGATTGGTACTACTGTTTTTCCAACAGGTATAGGCCAGGCCTCTACTTGGAATACGGAGTTATTGCAAAAAATGGGAGCTGTTATTTCCAAGGAGATTCGTTTGCAGGGTGGACATATCAGTTACGGACCTGTGATTGATATTTCGAGAGATCCCCGCTGGTCTAGAGTGGAAGAAACTTTTGGGGAAGATCACGTGTTAAGTGGCAATTTGGCTGCGGCTATCACGAAAGGTAATGGCGCTGGCCAATTGCATAAGGAATTTAGTACTATCACCACATTGAAGCATTTTATTGCTTATGGAATACCAGAAGGTGGACACAACGGAAATTCGGCCATTGTTGGAAAAAGAGAATTGCATGAAGTTTTTTTACCTCCGTTTAAAGCAGCAATAGATGCAGGTGCTCTGTCTGTGATGACTGCATATAACTCCATAGATGGTATTCCCTGCACTTCAAATAAAGAATTGCTTACGGATTTATTACGTGATGATTGGAATTTTAAAGGCTTTACCATTTCTGATTTGATCAGTGTAGACGGATTAATGGAAAACCATCATGTTGCGGGAAGTCTTGAAGAAGCAGGCGCCTTAGCTCTTAATGCCGGAGTAGATGTTGATTTGGGAGGTAATGCCTTTGCAAAATTAGAGCAAGCCTTAAAGAATGGTTTAGTTAATGTTTCTGCTATTGATACTGCTGTTTATAGGGTATTAAAGTTGAAATTTGACATGGGTTTGTTTGACAATCCTTACGTAGATCCCAAAAAAGCAAAAATAGGTATACGCACAAAAGAACATATCGCATTGGCACATCAAGTAGCTCAGGAGTCGATAGTCTTGTTAAAAAACAAAAGCAATGTATTGCCTTTAGCTAAAAACTTAAAAGTTGCCGTTATTGGGCCTAATGCAGATAGTCGCTATAATATGCTTGGCGATTATACAGCGCCACAAGAGGATGGAAATATTAAAACGATACTCAATGGTATTCAATCGAAATTAAATCCTCAACAAATTACTTATGTAAAAGGCTGCGCTATTCGCGACACGGCTGATGTAGAAATAGATAAAGCTGTAGCGGCAGCTAAGCAATCGGATGTGGTAGTTGTAGTTGTTGGAGGTTCTAGTGCCAGAGATTTTAAAACTGATTACTTAGAAACTGGAGCAGCGGTAGTATCTTCTCAAACCATAGGAGATATGGAAAGTGGTGAAGGTTTCGATAGAGCTACGCTGGATTTGTTAGGCAAACAACCAGAATTACTAAAAGCATTAAAAAAAACGGGCAAGCCTTTAATTGTGGTATACATACAAGGAAGACCTTTAAACATGAATTGGGCAAGCGAAAATGCTGATGCATTACTTACGGCATGGTATCCTGGACAAGAAGGAGGAAATGCTATTGCCGATGTGTTGTTTGGTGATTATAACCCCGCTGGTAGATTAGCAGTTTCTATTCCTCGGTACGAAGGGCAATTGCCTGTATACTACAATAAGAAAAATCCTCGTGGACATGATTATGTAGAAATGTCTGCTGATCCGTTATATGCGTTCGGTTATGGATTAAGTTACACTCAATTTGATTATACGGATATTAAAGTTGAACAAAAGGCGAAAGATAGTTTCGAAGTATCGTTCTCTTTAAAAAATACAGGTGCTAAAAGTGGCGACGAAGTAGTACAACTCTATCTCAAAGATGAATTAGCTTCTGTTGTACAACCTGTTAAACAACTTAAAGCTTTTAAGCGAGTACATCTTTTACCTAATCAAGAGCAAAGGTTGTCTTTTCTGCTTACAGCTAAAGACTTGGCGATAATCAATCAAGATTTTAAAAGTATTGTGGAGCCTGGAATATTTACAGTAATGATAGGTAGTGCATCTAATCATATCAGATTAACCAGTAAACTAGAAGTGAAATAATTTATGGAAGACAAACCTATGTTAACAAAAAAATCCCCTATTAAATGGGTGCCTACAGTTTATTTTGCCATGGGACTGCCATTTGTTGTGCTCAATATGGTTTCAGTATTGATGTTTAAAGGCATGGATATTTCTGATACTCAGATTGCTTTTTGGACATCTTTAACTTTACTTCCATGGACATTAAAGCCACTATGGAGCCCTTTTTTAGGAATGTTTAAAACCAAGAAATTTTTTGTGGTATTAACACAGATTGTAACTGGTGTAGTTTTCGGTTTGATAGCTTTATCCTTGCAATTACCTCATTTTTTTGCTTTGTCAATCACTTTGTTATTTATCATTGCTTTTAGTGGAGCGACGCATGACATTGCTACCGATGGCGTATATATCACCGAATTAAGTAAAGAAGATCAAGCAAAATGGATTGGTTGGCAAGGTGCTTTTTATAACTTGGCAAAAGTTGTTGCCTCTGGAGGTTTAGTTTGGCTTGCAGGTTATTTAATTGGACATTTCGGAACAGTAAATGCTTGGATGATCATCATGACGATCTGTGGCGTAATCATGCTGCTGTTAGGTGTTTACCATGTCAAAGCACTTCCCAAAGGAGGGGCTGCAAATGGAGAAGCCAAATCTCTTAAAGAAGGTGGTATGCTACTTTGGGATGTGATTAAAAGTTTCTTTGAAAAAAAATATATCCTGTGGTACATCGCTTTCATCATTCTTTATCGTTTTGCAGAAGGCTTTGTGATGAAAATTGTGCCGCTTTTTTTAAAAGCACCTGTAGCACAGCAAGGATTAGGATTGTCTGAACAGGAAATAGGACTTTACTATGGTACGTTTGGAGCAATTGCTTTCATACTCGGTTCAATTCTGGGAGGCTACTACATTGCCCGTGTAGGATTAAAAAAATCGTTATTCCTACTGTGTTGTACATTTAATATTCCTTTCGCAGTTTACTGGTTATTCGCAATTTTTCAGCCCTCAGCAGGTTGGGTTATAGCTTCTGGAATAGCTTTCGAGTATTTTGGATACGGATTTGGATTTGTTGGTCTTAGCCTGTTTATGATGCAGCAAATAGCTCCAGGCAAATACCAGATGGCTCATTATGCTTTTGCTTCTGGAATTATGAATCTCGGAGTGATGCTGCCTGGCATGCTAAGTGGTTACATGAGCGATACATTGGGCTATAAGAACTTCTTTGCTTTCATCCTATTGGCAACTATACCAGCATTTTTGATCACTTATTTTGTTCCGTTTACCTATACTAACGAAAAAGGTAACAATTCTTCTCTTTAAATATAGATAACAGATAACACTAAAAAATTAAACATAAATGAAAAAGCAAATGCCTTGGGAAGATCGTCCCGCTAATTCTAAAGACGTAATGTGGCGTTATTCAGCCAATCCAATTATTCCACGTAATTTATTGCCAACTTCAAATAGCATTTTTAATAGTGCCGTTGTTCCTTTTGGAAATGCCTTCGCTGGTGTATTTCGTTGTGATGATACGAATAGACGTATGCGTTTACATGTAGGATTTAGCGAAGATGGTATCAATTGGAATATTAAAGAAGAACCGCTAAAGTTTATTTGCGATGACAAAGAAATAGGTGAATGGGTGTATGGTTATGATCCACGAGTTTGTTTCATAGAAGATAGATATTATGTAACGTGGTGTAATGGTTACCATGGGCCAACTATCGGTGTGGCGTGGACAACCGATTTCGAAAATTTCTATCAGTTAGAAAATGCGTTCATCCCTTATAATCGTAATGGAGTGATGTTCCCCCGTAAAATTAACGGCCGTTACGCCATGTTAAGCCGTCCTAGCGATAACTCGCATACCCAATTTGGAGATATTTTTTATAGCGAATCTCCAGATATGAATTTCTGGGGCAAACATCGTCATGTAATGTCTCCAGCCGCGTTCGAGAAAAGTGCATGGCAATGTACTAAAATAGGAGCCGGACCTATCCCGATAGAAACCAGCGAAGGTTGGTTAATGATTTATCATGGTGTACTGCAATCATGTAATGGTTTTGTTTATAGTTTTGGTTCTGCAATATTGGATATTGATGAACCTTGGAAAGTAAAATACCGTTCAGGACCTTACCTTATTTCACCTCAAACTTATTACGAGTGTGTGGGAGATGTTCCTAATGTATGTTTTCCATGTGCGTCGCTGCATGATGAGGCAACTGGACAAATTGCGGTATATTATGGTTGCGCAGACACGGTGACGGGTTTGGCTTTCGGATACATCCCTGAAATTATAGAATTTACAAAACGTACCTCAATTGTATAAATGATATGAAATTGAAAAATCATCTCAAAGCAACTAAGTTGTATGGGCTGGGTGGCATGTGTATGATGGCTTTACTGGTAGTTTTTGTTGCTTGCAAGCAGCAAAAACCTACTAGTTTTACTACATATGTAGATCCTTTTATAGGAACTGATGGTCATGGACACGTTTTTATGGGCGCCAATGTACCTTTTGGACTTGTGCAATTAGGACCAACACAAATGACCGATGGTTGGGATTGGTGTTCAGGATATCATTATTCAGATTCAACGATCGTAGGTTTTGGTCACATGCACCTTAGCGGAACCGGCATTGGCGATTTGGGAGATATCTCATTAATGCCAGTTATGGGGGATGTAAAATTGGCTAAGGGTTCTTTACCAGATCAAAAAAGTGGTTTATACTCTTTTTTTTCTCATGAAAAGGAAACGGCTAGGCCAGGATATTATGCTGTTCATCTAGATCGCTTCGGCATTGATGTGGAGTTAACTGCTACCAAACGTGTAGGTTTTCATTCCTATACTTTCCCGAAATCTACTGAAAATCCTGCTGTTGTAATAGATCTTGAAAGAGGTATCGGCTGGGATAAGCCCACAGAAGCCTTCATCAAAATGGAAAACGACACCACGATATCGGGTTACAGATACTCTACTGGCTGGGCTAAAGATCAACGTATCTATTTTACTGCGGTATTTTCTCAACCCATAAAAAAGTTCACCATCTTGGATACCGTTCGCATGAGTACTACGCAGAAATCGGAGATGCGCAGCGTGTTTGGTAAAGTTGATTTTGATAAAAACTTATCAGCCCCGCTATTGGTAAAAGTAGCTTTGTCTCCAGTAAGTATAGAAAATGCAGCGATGAATTTGAAGGCAGAACTGCCGCATAACGATTTTGATAAAGTGGTTGCTGATGCTGATGCTGCTTGGAATGAACAACTAGGCAAGATTGAGGTAGAAATGCCAAATGAATCCGACAGGAAATTATTTTATACATCGTTGTATCATACCATGATCGCTCCATCGGTATTTGCTGATGTAAATGGCGATTACAGAGGAGCTGATCGGGAAATTCATCATGACAAGTCGTTTAATAACTATACCACTTTTTCTTTGTGGGATACGTACAGGGCGGCACATCCACTAATGACCATTATACATCCTGAGATGGTGGAAGATATCGGTAAAACGATGTTGAATATCTATAAGCAGCAAGGAAAATTACCTGTTTGGCATCTCATGGGAAATGAAACAGATTGTATGGTGGGCAATCCAGGGATTCCGGTATTGGCAGATTTAATTCTAAAAGGCTACAAAGTTGATGAGGAACTAGCTTTTGAGGCAATGAAAAAATCAGCCACTTTAGACGACAGAGGCATGAACTGGTTAAAGCAGTATGGCTACATTCCTTATGATAAAGAAAAGACTTACGAAACTGTTGCGAAAGGTTTAGAATATGCATTAGCAGATTGGGCAGCAGCTAAAATTGCGGAGAGATTGGGCAAGGTGGAAGATGCCAAATATTTTAATCAGCGTTCAAAATCATACCAAAAGTATTTTGATAAAAAAACACAATTCATGAGAGGCTTATCAGCTACAGGTGTTTTTCGTGAACCATTTAATCCATTCCATTCCGTACACATGGAAGATGACTATACCGAAGGTAATGCTTGGCAATATACTTGGTTGGTACCACACGATGTGCCTGGATTGATCAATTTGTTTGGTGGAGAGCAAGCATTTGTGGCTAAACTAGATTCTTTGTTTGTGGCAAAGGGCAATATGGGAGAGAAAGCTTCTAATGACATTACTGGTCTTATAGGGCAATATGCTCATGGAAACGAACCTAGTCACCATATCACTTATCTTTATCCGTACATTGGTCAGCCTTACAAAACGGCAGAAAAAGTAAGATATATTCTTTCTGAGTTATACCATAACAAACGTGATGGTCTTTCAGGAAACGAAGATGTAGGGCAGATGTCTGCATGGTACATCCTTTCCTCGCTCGGTTTTTATCAGGTAGCTCCGGCCGGTGGTGTCTATGTTTTTGGTAGCCCTTTGGTCAATAAAGCAACCATCAAAGTAAAGGATGGAAAAACTTTTACCGTTATTGCCAAAAACAACAGTAAAGAGAATATATACATTCAATCTGCCAAATTAAATGGAAAGGAATACACCAAGTCGTTTATCAAATTTGATAATATTGCTGCAGGTGGAACTTTGGAGTTCGAAATGGGAAATAAACCTTCTAAAACATTCGGTGTAGCTAAGAATGATAGACCTTAATAGCTGCTGTTTTGGGTAGAGATTTTTTCAATACCTCGATATGCGAAATTCCCCTCTCTTAGAGGGGTGCCCAACGGGCGGGGGGCAAATATTCTTTATGGTACTTTAAAGCCAAAGTGAATAGTTGAAACTAGATTTATAAAAATGTCCTGTTATAGTATACAATATAAATAAGAAAATGAAACGAAGAAATTTTATCAAAAATGCAGGAATTGCAACTGCGGCACTGTATATAGGAGATACTAAGGCGTATGCTTTTTCACCTGATTTTAAACAGGTAAGAACTCCATTGGATAAACGTCATTTTAACAGCCCAGCTATTGAACAGGCTATTGCGGAGTTTAGTAAAAATGTTAAAAATAAGGAGTTGGCTTGGCTATTCGGAAACTGTTTGCCAAATACGCTAGACACTACGGTAAACTTTAGTATCAAAAATGGAAAACCCGATACTTATGTAATTACCGGAGATATTGATGCAATGTGGTTAAGGGACAGTACCGCTCAGGTTTGGCCCTATCTTCGCTTCATAAAAAAAGACGATAAATTGCGCTCGCTTATCGCTGGTGTGATTAACAGGCAAACCACTTATATCCTTAAAGATCCCTATGCCAATGCTTTTTATGACGACCCCAATAAATGGGGAGAGTGGAAAGATGATAAAACGGATATGAAGCCCGGTACACATGAAAGAAAATGGGAGATAGATTCGCTATGTTACCCTATTCGTTTGGCCTATTATTATTGGAAAGAAACAGGTGATACCAGCTGTTTTGACGCAGATTGGGAGCGTTCGATCAAAGCTGTGTTGACCACATTCAGAGAACAGCAGCGAAAAGAAAACTTGGGACCTTATCATTTTCAACGCACCACATTCTGGGCAACTGATGGCGTACCTTTAGAAGGATACGGATACCCTGTAAAACCTGTGGGGCTTATTTGTTCTACTTTTAGACCGAGTGACGACGCAACAATTTTCCCTTTTCTAATCCCTTCCAACTTTTTTGCTGTAGCAAGTCTTAAACAGGCTGCGGAAATACTCAAGACTGTTCGTGAAAACAATGAACTCGCAGCAGAGCTTACCGCATTAGCATTAGAAGTAGAAGAAGCCTTAAAACAACATGCGGTAGTCAATCATAAGAAATATGGCGACATCTACGCTTATGAAGTAAATGGATTTGGGAGCTATAACTTAATGGATGATGCAAATATTCCAAATCTGTTGGCTTTACCTTATTTGGGAGCAGTTGAACTAAATGATCCTATTTACCAGAATACCAGAAGATATCTTTTGTCTGAGGATAACCCCTTTTACTTTAAAGGTAGGGCAGGCGAGGGATTAGGTAGTCCGCACACTGGTTTGGATAGGATTTGGCCAATAGGATTGGTTGCTCAAGGTTTAACAAGCCAAAGTGAGGACGAGATACGCAAGTGTATCCAAACCCTACAACAAACACACGCAGGAACAGGTTTTATGCACGAGTCGTTCCATAAAGATGATCCTTCAAAATTCACCAGGTCGTGGTTTGCCTGGGCAAATACTATTTTTGCCGAGTTTTTATGGAAGGTATATCAGCAAAATCCTAAACTTCTTTCCTAATAAAAAGTAAATATTAGCTATGGTCATATATTTTGAAATCTTAAAAAATTAAAGAAACATGATACGAGATAAGTTTGTTGTCTCGCCAAACTTTTTAAGCTACTATGGGCGGGTGAGAAAATCCGCCCAGTTATTCCATTTCGTTGAAATTTTAACAGTTTATGGGTATAGTCTTACAGTAAAAACTGTCGAATTCATCATAAATTTAATTTTAAATCTAAGAGTTTTCCCCTCATCAAAATTCTCTGCATACAGAGATGTATATACATCATTTTATAAACTTTTTCTTTAAACTGATGTTTTTTAAGGAATTCTAATCAACTTCTATCTAATTTAAGCGTTCTAGTTTTTAAGATGGCTAATTGTAAATATTGTAGAGATGAAGTTACTTCACATTTTTATTTTTTGTTGCTTTTTGCAGTATGCCTATATATCCAAGGCACAAAGTGATGTTGTACATCCAATGGCTATACAGCTAAATGTAGGGACACAAGGTATCGGTGCCGCTTTTAATTACGGAGTCACTAAAGGTTTAGCCGTTAGAACGGGATTTAATGCTATTCCTATAAAAGCTAATGATGTTTTTAAAATTTCTGGTTTTAACTCTACCTCTCACGTATCTGCTGATTTTTATAATATTCATTTGCTGGCCGATTATACTCCATTCGAACAGCAAAGTTGGTTTCGGTTAGTCGGTGGGCTCGGATATTTTGTTAAGGCAAAAGGAAATGTTAGAATTATTCCTTCAGATGATTATAAATATGGCGATCTAACTTTAACCGAAGAACAAATTGGTTATGTAGATTTAAATGTGGATTGGCAAGGTATAGCGCCGTATCTGGGATTAGGTTTTCTCCCTAGCTTTCCAAAAAACAAGTTCAATGTAAACGTCGATTTAGGTACTTACTATTTGCCTAAACCAGATGCAAACATAGTAGGGACGGGAATATTATCAGGGAATTCTTCCCAAACAGATCAGTTTAGGTCAAACATTAAAGACTATAGATGGCTACCTATTTTACAGGTCAATTTTAATTATAAATTCTAAATTTTGATTATGAAAGCGATGAGATTGGGAGTTTGGATATCGATACTAGGTTTAATCTCCTGCGGAAAACCTACCGAAGATATTAAGATTGTAGTAGATACAGATATCATTAAATACACAGCTTTGATACAGGTTACCGATGCTCAAACGGGAAATCCTGCGCCAGCTAACGCATCTATTGCCGTAGTAGGAGAAAATGCTGCTAATATCTATGAAATCTCTGGCAAGAAGGATATTAAATTAGTACAGGGAATGGTAACCATAGGTCTGCATCCCAATATTACGCCAACCTCTCAAAATCCAATTACTACAACTGTAGAAATTACAGCCTCTGGTTATACTGCTCAGCGCAAGAATATCACATTTACTTCGGCAGTTAGGCAACAAACAGTGCCAATTGGAATATCTAGGGTCGGCAATACGGCTCCTCCAATCGTTATTCCACCGCCTCCAGTTTATCAGGATGTGTCTTTGAATTTTACTGGTCGCTGTCCTAATAGGCCAGATGTAGAAATTAGGCCGAGCGTTTATGTCTCCTTTAGAAAAGCTGGTACGAACGAAAGTTTTAAGTATTTGGGCTACATGGATAAGGGGAATATTACAACGAATCTATTAGCGGTGGGAGAAACTTACAATTTCCAGATCGTTTATGGTGGAGAGAGTTATACGGTTAGTCAAAAAATAGACCAAACTAGCTATAATTTAACCATTGATATGACTGCGGCTTGTAATTTCTAACACTGAATTTTGTTAGATATATTTACGTTCGGTAAGATGAAAATTCGTCTGAATAGGTACTCGTATAGCCTTTGGGTTTTATAATCAACCAGATTTTTTAATAAAACCAATCTTGTAAATGCTTGTTTTATAAGTTTTAATACATGTTTTGAAGAATTAGTGATTTTTTTTCATTGGGCTATTAATCCTTTCTTAAGCTTACATTGTCTTAAAGACGAACTAAACCAAAAAATATGAAATATCATATCGGCAAATTCTATCTATCTGTAATTTTATTTTGTTGCGCTGTTGTATTTTCATCATTTGTTCGAATGATGGGTACGGCTGACAAATTAGCTATGCCGTATAAAAAGGCGGGACTAAGCAATGAGCAAGCTGCAGCTCATTTGTTGAGCCGATTCACTTACGGAGCAAAACCTGGTCAGGTAGAAGAAGTTGTTAAAATGGGTTTAGAAAAATGGCTTAAGAAACAACTAGATGGGAATTTAGAGGATAAAAATCTTGATCAGATGCTTTCTCAGTACGATGCCATTAATATCTCCAATAGTGAAGTCGAAGATCGTTTTCCTCAAAATCCCAGAGTTACACGTTGGGCAATAAGAGATGGATATTTAAACAAGGATTCTCTTAATACGGGCAATAATAAATATCAGAGAGAGATTATCCAAAATTATATGAAGGAAAAGGGATATCGTCCTCTACAAGATTTGTATCGTCAGTTTTTCAATCAAAAAATACTTAGGGCAGCTTATGGCGAAAATCAGTTTAGAGAAATTATGACTGATTTTTGGTTCAATCATTTTAATGTAGCACTGAATAAAACACAATGTGCCAGCTTTGTGCCAGCTTATGAAAGGGATGTAATTAGGCCAAATGTATTTGGAGGTTTTGAAGATTTGTTGTTAACTACAGCCAAATCTCCAGCCATGCTGATGTATCTAGATAATTCTTCGAGTTCTGGAGTAAATGTACCTATGGCCGACCAAGACATGATGTCTATGGAAGAAATGGGGATGTCTTCAGAACAAAAAGCGAAGAAAAAAGAACGGGTAAAGAAAATTCAACAGCAGATCCAGAATAAGAAAAAACAAGGTGGCTTAAATGAAAATTATGCTCGTGAGGTGATGGAATTGCATACGCTTGGTGTAGACGGTGGCTATACACAAAATGACGTTACTCAGGCTGCTAGAGTTTTAACTGGCTGGACGGTTGCTCCTTTGGGAAAAGAGGGTTATGGTGCAGGTAGCAAGGCTTTAATTGAACGATTAGGGCCGAGCGGTTTACGAGAAAAAGGATTTGTACTAGATGGAGATTTCTTTTTTAATGCAAATCGTCACGATAATGGAGAGAAGATAGTTCTAGGCAAGAAATTTCCAGCGGGTGGTGGTTACGATGAAGGTGTGGAGCTGTTGAAAATGTTGGCTCATCATCAATCTACTGCAAAATTTATCTCTAAAAAATTAGCCGTACGTTTTGTTAATGACGTGCCTCCAGCATCTTTATTAGATAGAATGGCTAAAACATTTACGTCTACCAAAGGAGATATTAAAAGTGTTATCATTACGATGGTTAACTCGCCAGAATTTTGGTCGGAGCAGGCACTAAGAGAAAAAACAAAATCGCCATTTGAACTAGCTATGAGCGCTGTGAGGAGCTTAAATGCAGAAATTACACAGCCTTATGAGTTGTATAGTTGGATTAACCGTATGGGGCAACAGATGTATTACTATCAGGCGCCAACAGGTTTTCCAGATAATGGACAATATTGGATTAACACAGGTTCTTTGTTGAATCGAATGAATTTTGGTTTGGCGCTAGCATCACAACGTATACCTGGAGTTAAATTGAATTTACCGGCTCTAAATAGCAACAAGGAACCAGAAAGCGTAGAAGCAGCATTGTTAACGTATAGCAAGCTAATTATGCCAGAGAGAGAGCTGGGGCAAACTGTAGCAAGATTAAAACCAATGCTTAACGATCCTAACCTACAACAAAAAGTAGCACAGGCGGCAGAGCAAAACAGTGCTAAGAAAGACAATAATAATTCAGGTATGGAAATGCAAAGCATGGACAAAAAACCTGCGAAAGAAGAAAAAATGAAATTGGGAAATGGTAGGAAAGCTAATGAAAATCCCGTAATTAAAACGCAAGCAGGCACAAATACCATGTTGGCACAAGTGGTGGGAGTAATTATCGGTTCGCCAGAATTTCAACGTAAATAATTAGTTATGGTTTCTAGAAGAGCATTTTTAAAAGGTGGCGGTTTGGCCTTATTTGGAATAGGATTAGGCGGCATTCCGGGGTTTCTTGCAGATGCAGTAGCAGGAACGGCAACACCTTCTTTGTTTAAGAAGAAAAAAATAATGGTCTGCATTTTTCAACGTGGAGCAATGGATGGTTTAATGGCGGTTACTCCATTTACCGATGATTACTTGAAAGCCGCTCGTCCTTCGTTATTTATGACGGCAGCTAGAGGTGCTGTTAACGAAAAACCACTGATTGATTTGGATGGTAGATTCGGTTTGCATCCTTCAATGGCAGCATTTGAACCTATGTTTAGAGAAAAGAGGCTAGGAATTGTACACGGTATAGGCTCTCCAAATACTACCCGCTCGCATTTTGATGCGCAAGATTTTATGGAATCGGGTACTCCATTTAAAAAAGGAACGACCAGCGGATGGTTAAACAGAGCAGTGGGTTTGTTAGGACATGACGCCGCTACGCCATTTCAAGGGGTAAGCTTAACTTCTTCATTGCCTAGGTCTTTTTATGGCGAAAATCCCGCAGTTGCGATTAGAAATTTGGCAGATTTCAATATACAGTTGAGAGGAAATGTAGCTGGTGCCAAAATGGCTTCTAAAAGTTTCGAAGATTTGTACGACCAAACTTCATCAGATTTACTGAAAAATACTGGAAAGGAAAGTTTTGACGCTATAAAAATGCTGCAGAAAACGGATGTAAAAAACTACAAGCCAGAAAATGATGTGACATATCCAACAACTGCTTTGGGTAATTCGTTAAAGCAAATCGCTCAACTCATTAAAATGGATGTAGGCTTAGAAGTTGCTTTTGCAGAATCTAATGGTTGGGATACCCACTTTAACCAAGGCAAAGATACTGGAGTATTTGCTCGTAACGTAAACGATTTGAGTAATTGTATGATGGCTTTCTGGAACGACTTGTCGAGATACCAAGATGATGTTACGGTAATGACCATGACCGAATTTGGTCGTACAGTGGCACAAAATGGCACTGGAGGTACCGATCACGGTCGTGCTTCTTGTAATTTTATTTTGGGTAATACAGTAAATGGTGGGGTAGTCCACGGGATGGTAAATCCATTGTCTAAAGATAATTTAGAAGATGGTAGAGATTTGGCAGTGACTACCGATTTTAGAAGTGTATTTAGCGAAGTTGCCGATGTTCATTTGGGCATCGAAAACGATAAGATATTATTCCCTGATTTTGACGGTAAGAAAATTGGTGTGATGCGGGGATAGTTTTACGATTACAGTTTTTTTGAATTAAACCAAGGTGGCAACTGCTATCTTGGTTTTTTTTGTTAGGCTACGGATACACAAATAAAATCATATGACAACATGTCTATAAAAAAAATCTGAGCATTAGTGGCTATATAAAACTTAAACACCTATTTTTGCATAGGTGAAACCGTCGTAATTAAATGGCAGCTTCATCACCTTTGAAAAAAGGAATAATCGATGAAAAATCTAGGTGCATTTTTTCTGTTATTCGTTGTGCTTATTTCATTGCTGCCCTGCACTGATGAAGTTGAATGCACCGATGCGCCTGCAGTAACTAGTTCCCAAATTACACATGGTGATGACAAGGCTGTAGAAACCTGTTCTTCGATCTGCATGTGTGCTTGCTGCGGTCAGCGAATTGTTGCAGTAGAACAAGTGAAATTTCAAATTAAAGCATCAGTACAATTCCCAAATCATACTGTTAAAAACTATCAATTCTTTCTAGAACAATTAGATAGTAACATCTGGCAGCCGCCAAAAATTGCTTAATACTTTTTTATTAAAACCTTATGCTCTTCATTTCTAGTGCATGCAGTTTAATTGTAGAGTTTGTCATTCCGAATTGGAGCTAGAGTCTTTAAGTTGGGAAGCAAAAAGCTTCAAATGCTTATAGTAAAATGATTTACATCGTAACGTACGACCCCATTGGGGTGGCATAAATGTTTATCAATTTTCTCTATAAACGTTAGACCAGTTTGTGGTTCTCATAAAAGTTGTATTCCATAATGAATTTTTCGCTGCGTTGTGAATGGCAAAAAATAGTATTAACATTAAAAAATCAATTATATGAAACTCATATTGTCATTTTTGGCATTATTATTTAGCGGCTATGCTTTTGCCCAAAATACATGGAAAGGCAAAGTAATGGACGCAGACCATAAAGAACCTTTAGCAGAAGTAACGGTTTTTATCAAAGGCACTTCAATTATCTCAAAAACCGATGATAAAGGTTTGGTTACGCTTCAAAATATACCTAACGGCCCTAAAACCATTAGTTTTAAGATTGTTGGTCATCAAGAGAAGTCTATCAATTTGATATTTCCAATCAGCCAAGCTGAAGCACACTTGATAGAATTGGAACACGAAGAAGATGATTTGAATGAAGTGGTAATTACCTCTACTCGCAGTTCTAGAAGTATCAAAGATATTCCAACACGAGTGGAATTTATTGCAGGTGAAGAATTGGAAGAAAAAGCAAATATGAAACCTGGCGATGTTCGCATGATTTTAAGTGAAAGCACAGGGATACAAACACAAACCACATCAGCAACTTCGGCCAATGCGGCCATACGTATCCAAGGTTTGGATGGACGATATACGCAAATTTTGAAAGATGGTTTCCCTTTGTATGCAGGTGCGGCAAGCGGTTTGGGCTTGTTGCAAATTCAGCCCTTAGATTTAAAGCAGGTAGAATTGATTAAAGGCTCTGCATCTACCCTTTACGGTGGTGGTGCTATCGCAGGTTTGGTGAACTTCATTTCTAAAACCCCTAAATTTGAACAAGAATTGAATTTCCATTTAGATGGTACAAGTGCAAAAGGATTAAGTTTGAACGGATTTTATGGTAAACGGAATGAGAAAGTAGGGACAACTATTTTTGCTGCTTATCAAAGTAATTCGGCCTATGATCCCGCAAATATCGATCTCTCTGCCATTCCTAAATATAAACGCTACAGTTTAAACCCTAAATTTTTCTTTTATCCTTCGGAAAAAACAAAGTTGATGGTTGGGATAAACTCTACTTTTGAAGATAGGGTAGGTGGAGATATGCATTATATCAGCGGGAGTAATGACCCATCGCATGGTTATTTCGAACAAAATAAAACCGAAAGGATGAGTTCGCAGCTTGCATTAGACCATGATTTTGGGAAATGTAGCCACATCACCATTAAAAATAGCATCGGGTATTTTAATAGAAGGTTAAGTACACCAGGCTATGTCTTTGATGGTACGCAGTATTCATCTTTTACAGAAGCAAATTATGCAAACCATGGGGAAACCTTAGAATGGATAGCTGGTGCAAATCTTTGGACGGACAGTTTTAAGGAACGAAATACCACATCCGCTTTTCGAAACTATAACCAAACTACTTTTGGTGCTTTTGTACAAAATACTTTTAAGGCCAATGAGTGGTTACACTTTGAAACGGGTTTTCGTACCGATCATGTAGTAGACTACGGAACTGCTTTTCTACCTCGTTTATCAACCCTGTTTAAGTTTACTGATAAGTTCACTTCACGTTTGGGCGGAGGTTTGGGCTATAAAGCACCAACTTTATTTACCGAAGATAGTGAGCGTTTGCAGTATAAAGATGTACTTGGTTTAAATTCGCAAGCTAATAAATTGGAGAAAAGTTTTGGCTTGAATCTGGATTTCAACTACCGTACCAGCATTTTTGATGAAAAGGTTTCTTTTATGATTAACCACTTGTTTTTCTTGACAAAGATTAACGACCCACTACAATTGTTGCCCACCGGAACAGGAAGTTATCAGTTCATCAATGTTGCTGGGAACATCGAAACTAAAGGAACAGAAACGAATGTGAAATTAGGCTACAAGGATTTCAAGCTGTTTTTAGGTTATACTTACACTGATGCACATAGACATGAGGGGGCTTTGATGTTTGCTAATCCTTTAACTGCCAAGCATCGTATCAATTCTGTATTAATGTACGAGGTGCATGACGAGTGGAAAGTAGGTTTAGAGGCTTACACTTTCAGTAAACAGTTGCTAAACGATGGTAGCTATGGTAAAAACTACACGATTATGGGCTTTATGGTGGAAAAATTATGGGAACGTTTTTCTATTTACGTGAACTTTGAAAACTTTACCGATAGTCGCCAAACTCGTTTTGATAACATTTATACGGGTTCAGTTAGCAATCCGCAGTTTAGGGATATTTATGCGCCTTTAGATGGTTTTGTTTTTAACGGAGGTATTAAGTTTAAGTTGTAGTTCTATAATTTTAGCAAACCTATGAGGTTTTTAAAGCCTCATAGGTTTAAAATGAGAGGTAAGTATTTTGGTTGCCATAATTTTACGTTGAGGTATTTAAAATCCGTTATTTTTGCCAAATGAAATCTATAATGAAAAGCATATTATTAATTATTGGTTTGCTCATCTGTAGCAACCAAATGATTATCGCTCAAAATCTTTCACAACAAATTGTGGCAGGTAGAGCTAATGATTCTTCACAAATTAATAAGCCATACGTTATTTATATCTCTGCAGATGGTTTCAGACATGATTATTCAGAAAAATATCAAGCAAAAAATCTACTTGCTTTACGAGAAAAAGGGGTGAAAGCAATTTCGATGAAACCTTCTTATCCATCGGTTACTTTCTCCAACCATTATACCTTGGCAACTGGAATGTATCCATCTAAACATGGCATTGTAAATAATTCGTTTTACGATCCCAAAAAGCAGCAGATCTATGTAAAAACAGATCCTAGCGCCATAAAAGATAGCACTTGGTATGGCGGATTGCCGATTTGGGTGTTGGCAGAACAGCAAAAAATGTTATCTGCAGCTTTTTATTGGTTGGGTTCGGAAACAGCGGTAAAAGGTATTAGGCCAACTTATTGGTACAATTTTAATACTAAAATCCCGATGGATGTAAGAATTACAGCTGTGAAGGATTGGTTGCAATTACCAGCGGAGAAGCGTCCACATTTAATAAATTTTTATTTCCCAGAGGTGGATGTGGCTGGGCATTATTTTGGTAGTAATTCCAAAGAAACAGCTGCTGCGGTAAAATTGATAGATGATTGCATAGGTGAAATGGTGCAACTTACCAAAGAAGTGGGTTTGGATGTTAACTTCGTTTTTGTATCCGATCACGGTATGACCGAAGCGGATAACAAAAATACATTGGATTTGCCATCTGTAATAGACACTGCCAAGTTTATTGTGCCCAACGGCGATGCACTTATTCAAATCTATGCGAAAGATAAAAAGGATATTAGGCCACTTTACAAACAACTTAAGGCTGATGGTAAAGATTACGACGTATATCTAACTAATAAAATGCCTAAACGATGGCATTACAGCGCAAAAGATAATAAAGATGGTAGAATAGGAGATATTATTCTTATTCCTAAACTACCAAAAATTTTTAATTTAACGGGCAAGCCAACATCTATTGGAAAACATGGTTTTGATAACGATATGCCAGATATGCAAGCCGTTTTTTACGCTTGGGGTCCAGCTTTTAAAGAAGCATTAACTATTGATTCTTTCGAAAATGTACATATCTATCCGTTATTGGCAAAAATTTTAGGTTTATCCTACACTCACCAAATTGATGGGGATATCAGAGTGTTGGCTCCGATATTGAAGTAAGATGGAATTAAATTCTCGCTCTTTTTCTAATGTCAGTTAGGTTTTGGTCTACTAAAAGCTTTCCGTCTCTAAAAACTTCTACAAGTTCTCCTGTCTTTTCTGTTTCCCAGTTAACTTGGTCAACAAGCTTGTATTTTCCGTTTTCTATTTCGAGTTTCATTAAACCTTTCGCAGATTTTTTGGTGCCGTCATCAGTAATTGGGTCTTTGAAAATTTCTCTTCCCTCGCCATTTACTTCGCCGTAAGTTGCTTTCATGGCAAAACCAAAAGTATCTCTGGTATTATATTGGTAAGTAAAGGAGCCAATTCCCAGTACCACATTGGTTGATGCAAATCCTTTAGCTTTTAATCTTTCACAAATTTGGGTTGCCCTTTCAATGGTGATGCTATCTCCATAAATGGCGCCAATTTGTGGTATTAATTCTTTAAATCCTTTGGCGTTAGTTGTGCCGCCAAAGCAGTCCCATAAAAGCTCAATTACACCCTTTTGCTCTTGTGTGTTTTTGCCATCGGGCTTGCCACAAAGGATTTCTACAGGGTCGCCACTGTCAGGTCTAATTACCACCTTGCCTTCTCTCGCTACTATTTCCTGTTTTAACTGAGGTAGATATTCTGTTAATACTTTCCACAAATCCCAAGTGTCTGAAACTATCGATAGAATCCCTTTTGGATAAACCTCACAGATTAGCCTTCGGAAGGTTTCTAATTCCCCTTCAGTAGTTCCCATACACATTACCGAATGCTCTGTTGCGGCAACTGACCCTCCAATTAATTCGGTATCAGAGTTTGCGTTGTAGTATTTCTCTAAAAAGTCTATTGCTGGAATAGTGTCTGTACCAGTAAAGCTAAGCAAGTGTGCGGCTGATGAAGTCAGTCCGGCATCAATACCCCCCATACCACGCATTGAAAAATCATGCCCTTGCCAATCAACAAATTCTGGAACAGATGAGGTTTCAAGGGCGAATTTATCTAAAACCTTTCTATACTGCTTGGCAATGGTTGCCGAAGTACAAGGCATCCAAACTACGGCAGATAATAATGTTTCAAAGTAGTTTGTTAGCCAGAAAAACTCGGGCTTGGTGTTATACATGGTAAACATGGGCATCCTCATAGGTATGGCTGCACCTTCAGGTATGGCTTTAAATACCATTGGGATATAACCCAAGTCGTGCAAATCTTCTATGTGTTTGGTGCCAACTTGGTTCTCGCCTAAATAATTGTTAATTCTGCGGCTATATTCTCTTATCACCTTTTCCTTTGGCTGTTTGAAAAAGTAATTCTCAAAATCTTCTAAAATGTATTTTTTGATAAAATATTGTAAGCCGAAAAATGTTACTTCTTCGATGTCATCAATTCTGCTTTTTCTTGGTGTCCAATTAGAATATACTAAAGTCGTTCCGTTTGGATATTGTCTGCGATGGTCAACTTTATAACCATCAGTTAATAATAGAGGGTTCATATATTGGTAGGTTTAAAATGGGTTATTGCCTAAATTTATTTGGTGTATATTGATATGTGCTAAATCTTTAAAAGAATTAGTGGTAAATATTTTTTCGAATGATTTGCCTAGCTCATCAAAACCTTTGCTGAAAATGCCATGGCTTACAGCTAAATATAATTTCCCAGCATTTTTGTTTTTCAGTTCTTCTGCCAAGCCGATAAATGTTCCACCACCATCACAAATATCATCTACAATTAAACAATCTCTACCTTGTAGGTCATCTGCATAAACTTTAAAGCCAGACAGTTTACCTGTTTTTACGTTTCTACTTTTGCTGCACTCCACCACTTCGATACCACCTAGAAATTCAGAAACCTTGTATATTTTTTTCAATGCACCACCGTCTGGCGAAATCAATATTACTTCATTGCCTATTTTTTCAATTACTTCAGCTATAAATTTATGATTGGCAACTACCTCGCAATTGTTCAAAACAGCAGGAGTAACCTCAGAGTGTGCATCAAAAACAATCACTTTTTTAAAGCCAAGACCGTTAATGATATCCGCATAGACCTTAACCGATAAAGGTTCGCCTTTAATCATCACTCTATCTTGTCTCGCCCCAGGAAAATAAGGAATATATAAATTGGCAATTTCCACTTGCATTCTTTTCAATGCATCTACCGCTAAGCATAACAGCCCTAAATCATTAAAAGAGTTTAGTCTATGAGTTATGGTTACGCTTTCTTTAGTATCAAAATTAGGATTGATTTTTAGGTGTGGTTCGCCTCCAGAAAAAGTAAAGCTTTCAAACTGTATTTCTTCGCCATCTAATGGTTTGAAATATGGGTCTAAGTTGATTATCATAATTCTCTAATTTGTGTAATTATTACGCAAAATTATAAGAATTAAAATAACATACAAATGTTTGTGTAAAAATTACGCAAAATAAATATCGAATATAAATCCTTCTTTTGTTAATTTATTGTATTTCAGTTTATTGAATTTAAATAGTTTTGCAGGTCTACCATTTTTCTTATTTCCAAATTTTTCAGTTTCTTCTACAATACCAAAACTCAATATCTTTTTTCTGAAGTTTCTTCTATCTATTTCTTTCTCCAAAATAGTGCAGTATAGGTTTTCCAATTCTGAAAAAAGAAATTCTTTTGGTAACAAATCAAAACCAATTGGCTGATAAGTTAATTTGTTTTTTAGACGTTGTTTCGCCGTATTTAAAATTAATTGATGGTCAAATGCAAGTTTAGGTAAATCGTTAACAGGAAACCATTGCGCATCTTCTGCATCTGTATCTGCTTTTATAATAAGCTTAGTAGAATTCACTAATGCGAAGTAGGCTACAGAAATCACCTGAAATCTTGGGTCTCTATTTACGTCATCGCCAAATGTATAAAGCTGTTCCAGGTAATTCACCTTAATTCCAGCTTCTTCTGCTAATTCTCTGTTAACAGCAGTATGAAGTGTTTCGCCATCTTTCACAAAACCGCCAACCAAAGCCCATTGATTCTTCAATGCACCATATTTCTGCTTAATCAATAATACGTTCAGGCTGTTTTCTTGGTAACCAAAAACAATTGCATCAACTGCTATTTTAATATGCTGATTAAGTTCCATATTTATATGCGTAAATTTTACGCAAAAATAAGTATTTAAATTTAAACAGAGAGTGACAGCTAAGATCCAAGTAACATTTTAGTTCAGTTTAGGCTAACTCAATCACATTGCAGATATTTATGCTTAACAAACCTAAACTTATAAAATGCAGAAAATTTTTACCATTGCCAGTGTGTGGTTATTGTTTGCAAATTTTGCTTTTGCACAACAGCGTACGCAATCAGGAAATAACCAACAGAGAGTAAGTTCGGCAGCGGCAACTCCAGCAAATGCGGCAGCTAAAGAAGAAGTGCCAACTAAAACTAGCACCAACATCGCATCTAGAAACATTGTTCCAGAAAGTTCGGTAGTAACCAATCACTCGGTTACAATTAATGGAAAAGCAGTGCCTTACAAAGCCACAGCAGGTACCTTACCCGTTTGGGATGAAGATGGTAAAACCCTCGCAGGTCTTTTTTACACTTACTATGAAAGATCCGATGTAAGTAACAAAGAAAGCCGTCCTTTGGTCATTTCCTTTAACGGTGGTCCAGGTTCTGCATCAGTTTGGATGCACATTGCCTATACAGGACCAGTAGTGTTGAAGATAGATGACGAAGGTTATCCCGTACAGCCATACGGATATAAAGACAATAGCACTTCGATATTAGACGTAGCGGATATTGTTTATATCGACCCTGTAAATACTGGTTATTCAAGAGCGGTAAATAAAGATGTGCCTACCAATAAATTTTTCGGTGTACGTGCTGATATCAAATACTTGGCAGAGTGGATCAATACCTTTGTGACCCGTACCAACCGTTGGGCTTCTCCAAAATATTTGATAGGTGAAAGTTATGGAACAACCCGTGTTTCTGGCTTGGCTTTAGAATTACAGAGCAATCATTGGATGTACTTAAATGGTGTGGTTTTAGTGTCGCCAACAGAGCTGGGCATACAAAGAGGCACGGCAATGGATGCTGCTTTACGCTTGCCTTATTTTGCCGCAACGGCTTGGTATCATAAAGCTTTATCTAGCGATCTACAAACGAAGAAGCTAACAGATATGCTGCCAGAAGTAGAAACTTTTACCATCAACGAATTGGTGCCTGCCATGGCTAAAGGAGGTTTTCTGCCTATAGAAGAAAAAAGGAAAATTGCTGCTAAAATGGCTCGCTTTTCAGGATTGTCGGAAAAGGTGATTCTACAAAATAATTTAGATGTTTCTACCAATTTGTTTTGGAAAGAGTTGTTGAGGGATAAAGGTTACACTGTTGGCCGCTTAGATTCAAGATACAAGGGAATTGATAAATCGGATGGAGGTGAGCGCCCAGACTATAATGCTGAGTTAACCTCTTGGTTGCATTCATTTACACCGGCTATCAATATGTATCTGCGTAATGAACTTAATTATAAAACAGATTTAAAATACAACATGTTTGGGCCGGTACGTCCTTGGGATAATACTGGTGATAATACTGGTGAAAACCTGAGAGCAGCTATGGCTCAAAACCCATATTTGCATGTATTGGTACAATCAGGTTATTATGATGGTGCTTGCGATTACTTTAACGCCAAATACAACATGTGGCAAATGGATCCAAGTGGCAAACTGAAAGACAGAATGAGCTGGGAAGGTTATGAAAGTGGTCATATGATGTATCTCCGTAAGATAGATTTAGCTTTGGGAAATGACCATATTCGTGAGTTCATAAAGAAATCGACACCAAAAGCTGGACAACCCGCTAAATTTTAATTAAGAGATAAAATAATGGATTGCCCCGTAAACCTTCATAGGGTTGCGGGGCTTTTTTATGGTAGTTTATACTTGACTATTTTGCATCCAATGGTGCGGTTATTACCTAAAATGAAGTAAGCATTAATTTATTATCAATTGTTTCCAGATAAATACGTAATTTTGCTGCCCCACTATGGAACAATTGAAAACATCTTTTGATTTTGAAAAGCCTTTGTCGGATTTGTACCAACAAATCGAAAAGGTTAAGCAAATTGCCGATAAGACTAAAGTAGACATGTCGGCTACACTTGCAGAGCTAGAAGAGAAAGCTTCGCAGACTAGTCAAAGCCTTTATGCTAATCTAACAGGATGGCAGAAAGTTCAAATGTCTCGTCACGCAGAGCGTCCTCAAACACTAGACTATATTAATCTAATCTGCGATGATTTTATCGAATTACATGGCGATAGAACTGTAGGCGACGATAAAGCTATTATTGGTGGTTTCGCTACTATTAATGGCCAAACTGTAATGGTTATCGGTCACCAAAAAGGAAAGAATACTAAGGAGCGTCAATACCGCAACTTTGGTATGGCTAACCCAGAAGGTTACAGAAAAGCGTTACGTTTAATGCGTCTGGCAGAAAAATTTAACAAGCCTGTAATTTCTTTCATCGATACGATGGGTGCTTACCCAGGTTTAGAAGCCGAGGAGCGTGGACAAGGTGAAGCTATTGCTCGCAACTTATTGGAAATGTCTGTGCTTAAAGTGCCAATTCTTTGCTTTATTGTTGGCGAAGGCGCTTCTGGCGGTGCATTAGGTATTGGTATTGGCGATAAAGTTTACATGTTAGAACATACTTGGTACTCGGTAATTTCTCCAGAATCTTGTTCTTCTATTTTATGGAGAAGCTGGGATTTCAAAGAGAAAGCCGCGGAATGCTTGAAGCTTACTTCTGAGGATATGTTCAAAAACCAACTGATTGATGGTGTGGTTAAAGAACCTCTTGGTGGTGCGCATCAAAATCCAGAAGAGATGGCTGGTACGTTAAAAGCTCAGATTTTAGATGATTTGAAAGCATTGAAGAAAATTAATTCAGATAAACTTATTGCATCAAGAATAGATAAATTCTGTGCAATGGGTGTAGTAAATGAGTAATCAGTTTACAAGCTTCAGTAGCTAATACTGATCATAGAATATTAGAAGCACAATCATAATTGATTGTGCTTTTTTGTTATTGGCATTTTTAAAATTGCTGTTATTGATACCTATCCCAACTTCCGTAATTGCGAATGGAAGCCTTGAACTCAAAGAGAAGGGAGCGGTTTTTAGACTTACGAAGTTTCGAAAACTTCGTAAGTCTTTTGATGGCCACCACTTCGAATAATTATTCCTAATTTCCAATATCGCTTTTGGCTAGGAACCTGAGTTAGATTATTAATTCATTGATTTCAGAAATAATATGGCGTTCAGTATGGCCGACCCTGAAATAAATTCAGGGTGACGTTAAATCGATGCTCTGTCGTGCTGAATTTATTTCAGCATCAGCTTGGAAGGCTTTTTAGCGACTTTTATAATCGAACTCAGGTTAGTTAAATATCCACTACTACTTTACCAGAACTATGGTTTTCGCACTTTTCAATAGCTTCATTCATGAGAGAATTTGAACCAATTTAGCTTTCCTGCCGCTTTAGTTGATCATTGAGGTAAAAATTTTAACTGCAGACTTTAAAACAAAAAAGCCGTCCCAATTTAAATCGGGACGACTTTATTTAGATTATAAATTTGTTTACAAAGTCATGAAATCTGGAGGAAGTTCTCCAAAATATTGAGCGAAGTTTCCATGAGTAAATAAAGATTTAATTTGATTTTCCAAATCTTTAGCCAACTTAGGTTGACCGTATTGTGCGGCAACTTTAGCCATTGGCATTAATCCGTAAAACAAACCAATTTGGATAGGTTGTTGACCAACCAATCTGTTTTTGCTTTTCGAAATATCGCCCAAATAAGTCACTTCTTTTCCGATGTAGTCAGCGTATTTTTTAATTAACTGATTTGCTTTTTCGGTTTCACCTAAAATATAAAGGTTTTGTGCCATTGTTGGTGCTCCCATAGCAGCACGCATGCCGTAAATCTTAGTCGGAATTACTTCGTCATACCTCTTCATCACTTTTTTAGCGTCTTCTAATCTACCGGCTTTAATTAAACCAGTAGTTAAACTATTAAAGATATTGTTGAAGATAGAGATGTCATCAGCAGATTGAATATCTAAATAGTTGGCATTTTTAATATTGCCCCACTTAAATTTATTCATTACGTGCTCGTACATTGGCTCTAAGTTAATAGGCTGCTCTTCTTCGCCTCTTTTGGCAGGGTCTAAAGGCAATAATCTCAATGCTAAACCCTCGCTGTATAGATATTTATCTAAACCGTTAAACTGGTCTGAAGGTACGGTACTCGCAAAATAAATTGGACGTTTCCAGTTATTGTGCGCTAAGATATCCAACATGGCTAAAGTACCTTTGGTCACATAGCCCTTGTTAAAATCCCAAGTTAAGCTAGGCACAATTTCTCCGGCACGGTTTGCAGGTAAAGTTTTAGTGTTGATTACATCTTGTGGATTAACCGTTAACTTAAATTTCTTAGTAGGGATGAAGTTGGTTGTGGTACCATCCTGTAATGGCAGCTTGTCTTCAGCATCTTCTGATAACAATAAATCTACAATTTGCTTTAACTCAACCGGATCTGCTATGCCCATATCTTTGTGATACATTACATCTCTTACTCCAGAAACATATTGTTTTTCTGTCATCGATAATGGTAATGCTTCAGACTCGTGAACCTTACGTTTCATACCATTGATATACCAATCTGTATCGAATAAACTTAAGTTTACCAATCTAATATCAGGCCTGATGCCTTCAACTTCTTGTGCGTACCATAGCGGATAAGTATCATTATCGCCGTAAGTAAATAGAATGGCATTTGGTGCGCAAGATTCCATGTAGCTAATGGCTATATCGCGAGCTAGTGTTTTTTCAGAACGGTCGTGGTCATTCCAACCTTCCTTCGCCATTAATACCGGCGCTGCTAATAATCCTATCACACTTGCTGCAATAGCACCAGTTTTCGGATCTATTTTCTTTAGTAGCCACTCTTTGATAGCGATAATTCCTAAGCCAATCCAAATGGCAAACGCATAGAAAGAGCCCACGTAGGCGTAATCCCTTTCCCTTGGTTCCATTGGTTTTTGGTTAAGGTAAATTACAATGGCCAATCCTGTAAAGAAAAACAAAAGACCAATAATACCCGCATCTTTGGAATGACGGTTGAAATGCCAAATGGCGCCAATTACGCCTAAAATTAGTGGCAAGAAATAGAAACGATTATACGAATTACTTTCTTTAATAGATGGAGGTAAATTGCTTTGATCTCCATAAAGCATGGCATCAATAGGCTTCACTCCGCTGATCCATTGGCCTTCGTAAATGCTACCTTGCCCTTGCTCTTCGTTTTGGCGACCAGCAAAATTCCATAAGAAATAACGCATGTACATAAATCCAACCTGATGGCGCATAAAAAATCCAACATTGTCGAAGAAACTAGGGAAATGCTCATCGCTAAAGCCCATCATGTCCTTATAGTAGTCAATATGTCTTTGGTCGTCGCCGTACATACGAGGAAATAAAACCTCATGTTGCAACCTACGTATACTGTCAGGGAAGGTTTCATTCTCGCCGTAGATACGCTTTGATTTGACTCCCGAAACTTCATATTTAGTATCCCCTTTGCGGTAAGATTTTCCAGTTTCTACAATAATAGGAGCAGAACCATCTTCTTTATATTTAGGGATAGAATTGTAGTTAGGTCCAAAAAGTAATGGTCTATCTCCATATTGCTCTCGGTTTAAGTAGCTCAAGAAAGAGAAAGCATTGTCTGGATCGCTATTGTTTAGGTTTGGTTTTGCCTGTGCCCTAATTAAAATCATAGCGAAGGACCCGTAACCAAAAATGATGAGTACAGTAGATAACAATGCTAAATTTAAAATTCTTTTTTGGTGTTTGATAGAATATCTGATGCTCCAAACAAAGCCACCAATAATTAAGAGCACAAAAAACAATACACCAGTTCCAAAGCCTAAGCCTAAGGTGTTTACAAAGAAAAGGTCAAAGTAAGCGCCAAATGAAACTAGATATTGGATAATGCCATATTGTACAACTGCTAAAATTAAGATACCGATGCCTAAGGTTTTAAAAATACCTGCGGTAGTTGGTTTTTGTTCTTTTTTGAAATAGTAGACAAAAGCAATAGCTGGTATGGTTAAAAGGTTTAATAAGTGAATACCGATGGATAAACCCATGATATAGGCAATAAAAAGTAACCATCTATCCGCTTTAGGCTCATCGGCAACAGCTTCCCATTTTAAAATGCCCCAAAATACAATGGCGGTAAATAAAGATGAAAGTGCGTAAACCTCTGCCTCTACAGCAGAAAACCAAAAGCTGTCTGAGTAGGTATAAGCTAAAGCGCCAACTAAACCAGCACCCATAATGGTAATTAAGTTTGCAGTACTGATTGCTTCACCTTTTTTAATGAGTACTTTTTTTGCTAGTGCGGTAATCGTCCAAAATAAGAAGAGAATAGTAGCGCCACTTGCTACCGCAGAACCGAAGTTCATGAAATAAGCGATTTTAGTTTTATCGCCCATGGCAAATAATGAGAAGAAGCGTTCTATCATTAAAAATAGCGGAGCTCCTGGTTGGTGTACTACCTGCATTTTATATGCAGAGGCGATAAACTCACCGCAATCCCAAAAACTTGCGCTTGGTTCTAACGTTAAAACATAGGTAAGGGTGGCTATGAAAAAACAGGCCCAGCCAATGATATTGTTTACTTTTGAATAGTTCATATTTGTGATATGATGATTTCTAATCCTTATAGTTTGATGCATTAAAATGCTGCCGAAAATAAAGAAATAGATTGATATAGGAGTGTGCGATTAGCCTTATTTAACAAAAAATAACTAAATCTCGTTGATAGTCAGTGGAGGTAGAAAATAATTTGAAATTTTTTGCGCAAGATATTTGCAAGTTTCAAAAATGTGCGTACATTTGCATTCCCTTTCAGCAACACGCTTGATAGAGCGTTTGAAAGAGAGATTGTCCGATAGTATAAGGGTAGTACGACAGTTTTTGGTACTGTTTGTCTTGGTTCGAATCCAGGTCGGACAACAAATCACTTCGGGTTGTGAATAAAACCGCAACCCGATTTTTTATTAACAAGCATTGATACCCGCAAATCATGCCATTGCAATTTAACCCTGTTAAAATTTTCCCCGGAAGTGGAACCAAGGACCTAGCTAGTAAAATAGCTGAAGAATATGGTAAACCTCTAGGTAATGTTACCCTAAGTAAATTTAGCGATGGCGAATTTCAGCCTTCATTTGATGAATCGGTGAGGGGATGTGACGTTTTCTTAGTACAATCTACTTACCAACCAAGTGATAATTTAATGGAACTTTTGTTAATGGTTGATGCAGCTCGTAGAGCATCTGCGCATTACATTACAGCTGTTGTTCCTTATTATGGTTTGGCCCGTCAAGATAGAAAAGATAAGCCAAGGGTGGCAATTGGTGCTAAATTAGTAGCAAACTTGTTAAAAGCTGCGGGTATTCACCGCATTATGACCATGGACTTGCATGCGGCGCAAATTCAAGGTTTTTTTGATATTCCGGTAGACCACTTGGATGGGGCGGTAATTTTTGTACCTTATATCAAAAGCTTAGGTTTAGAAAACTTAACTATTGCTTCTCCTGATATGGGAGGTTCATACAGGGCTAGAACTTTTGCTAAATATTTTAATGCTGAAGTTATCATTTGCGATAAACGTCGTAAACGTGCCAATGAAATAGAATCAATGTCTATTATTGGTGATGTTACTGGACAGGATATTGTTTTGATTGACGATATCTGTGATACTGCTGGAACTTTAGCGAAAGCTGCGCAGTTGATTATGGATAACGGTGCAAGAAGTGTTAGGGCAGTTTGTACACACGCTGTATTGTCTGGTAAAGCTTACGAAACCGTAGAAAACTCGGTTTTAGAAGAGCTGATTGTAACAGATACTATTCCTTTAAAACAGCAAAGCGCTAAAATTAAGCAGCTAAGTACTGCTAAATTGTTTGCAAAAGCTATTGCTAGTGTAAATGAATACGGCTCAATCAGTGAGCTTTTTAAAGTGTAATTAAAGGTATGAGGTAAAAGGTTTAAGGCGTAAGTCTTGATACTCGATACTAAATACTTGATACTAATAAATAAATAAATAAATATAATATGAAAACTATCGCTATTAGCGGTTCTCTTAGAGAGAGCGTAGGGAAACGCGATGCCAAAGAGCTTCGCTACGAAGGTAAGGTTCCCGCTGTATTGTACGGAGGTACTGAACAAGTACACTTTGCTATCACAAGAACTGATTTAAATGATGCTATCTACTCTCCAGAAGCTAGTTTCGTTGAAATTACTGTTGGTGGAAAAGCTGTTAAAGCTATCGTAAAAGATGCTCAATATCACCCACTAACTGACTTGTTATTACACGTTGATTTTCTTCAATTATTTGATGATAAAGAAATCAACATGGAAATTCCTGTTAAATTAACTGGAACTTCTCCAGGTGTTAAAATGGGTGGTAAGTTAGTTCAAAAATTACGTAAACTACGTGTTAAAGCATTGCCTAAAAACATGCCTCAAGTAGTAGAAGTAAGCATTGATAAATTAGAAGTAGGTAACTTATTCCGCGTTCGTGATTTACAAAAAGGCGAATACTTCGTAACTAACACTCCTGAAGATACTATCGTTTCTGTAGGTATGTCTAGAGCATTGAAACAAGCTGAGAACGAAGCTAAAGGTAAAAAATAAGTCAAGATTTCTTGATTTACAAGAGAAGCGTTCCGATGAAAATCGGGACGCTTTTTTTTTTGATTCTCTCTGCCCATTGGCCATCTCTCCCAGAGGTAGATAAATTTGCAGGCGACAAATATAAATTTTGCTATTTCTCTCACTATCGGAGAGTTGGTGTAGCCAGAGAGGGATTGATAATGTATATGTTCATCAAACATCAAAGGTTTTGCTAGTCGCTCTTCCAAATCAATGACATACTATTATCTTTGTCCTTATGAAATTTCTGATTGTAGGTTTAGGCAACATTGGTGCCGAGTATGTGGGCACAAGACATAATATTGGTTTTGATATTGCAGATGAATTGGTTGATGGCTTGGAAGGCAGTTTCGAACACGGTAGGTTGGCTTACCATGCAGAGGTGTCTCACAAGGGCAAAAAGCTGCATGTGATTAAGCCTACTACGTACATGAATTTAAGCGGTAAAGCAGTTAACTATTGGATGAAGGAACTGAAAATTGCTCCTGAAAACGTATTAGTTTTAGTTGATGATTTGGCTTTACCTTTAGGGAAGTTGAGAATGAAACTGAAGGGCAGCAGTGCAGGCCACAATGGACTAAAAAGTATTGAAGAAGTTTGCGGTGGACAGGATTATGCTCGCCTTCGTTTTGGTATTGGAGATGATTTTCCGAAAGGAAGACAAGCAGATTTTGTACTGGGACAGTTTGATAAAAATGAAAAAAAAGAACTGCCCGTATTAGTAAATAGGGCAGTTAGTATGATTAAAAGTTTTGCGACTATTGGCGCAGCGCAAACCATGACCTTGTTTAATAAATAACAAAGCTATTTTTTGGTAAGCCTAGTGATTTTTTCGTGAAGAGAACCAATTTTAAATGGTTTCCCAATAATGTCATCAGCGCCTACACGCTTTGCAGTTTCTTTGTCAGAATCTAGCACGCCTGCCGAAAACGAAATGATTGGTGTATTTTCCTTTCCAGGAATATGACCTTCTCTAATTTTCTGTATAGCCTCTAATCCGTTCATTACTGGCATGTAGGTGTCCATCAATATTAAATCAAAGTTCTCTTTTTCCAGTGCTTCTAAGGCAGCTGCACCATTGGTAACTACTGTAGATTGAACTTTCCAGTCATTTAATATTTTAACAATTAGGAAGACGTTGATAGAATTGTCTTCTGCTACTAAAATCCTCAAACCATCTAGCGTAGGGAGTTTCTCGGGAGCTTTTTTAATATCTACCCTTTCTTCCTTCTCTATTATTTTATACCATTTGGTGAATGAGAAAGTACTCCCTTTGCCCAGTTCACTTTTTACATCTAATTCTCCGCCTTTTAATTCGGCCAGTTTTTTAACAATAGACAAGCCTAATCCTGTGCCACCATAAACTCTGGTATGTACGTTTTCAACCTGCTCAAAAGAGTGGAAAATAGTTTTAATGTTATCTTCAGCAATACCAATCCCCGTGTCAATTACTGAGAATCTAAGTAATGCGGTGTTGCCTCTGTTTTCCAGCACTTCTAGTTTAAAAGTAACCTCGCCTTCGTTTGTGAACTTTACCGCATTGCTTAACAAGTTCATGAAAATTTGATTCAAGCGAAGTGAATCTGCCATAATGTATTTTGGTACATTTTGTTCGATAATGAGCTTTAAACCAATGTGTTTTTCTAGCGCTTTAATATTTAGCAAATTTGCAGCTTGGGTAGCTAACTCTTTGATGTTTGTTTCCGCAAAACTGATGGTGTATTTGCCAGCTTCAATTTTAGAAAGGTCTAGAATGTCGTTGATAACACCTAACAAAGAATTAGAAGATATATCGAGTAGGCCTACAATTTCTTTCTGATCCTCTGTTAATTCCTGTTGGTTGAGTAGGTGAACTAGCCCTAGAATGCCATTAATAGGCGTACGAATTTCGTGGCTCATGTTGGCCATGAAACTCTCTTTTGCTCTTTTTCCCTGTTCAGCTTCTTCTTTTGCCTTAATTAAATCAGACTGTATTTTTTCGAGCTGTTGGTTTTTAGTCTTAATCTCTATTTGTGTTTTAACCAACTGGATAAATGAATCTACCTTCGCAGAAGTGATATATGGATCTAAAGGCTTGTATAAATAATCAACAGCACCGGCACTTAAACCTCTAATTGCATATTTGGCCTCGGTAGAAATTGCAGTTACAAAAATGATTAATATATCTTGTGTTCGAGCATTGTTTTTAAGTATTTCAACCAATTCGAAGCCATTCATTTCTGGCATTTGTACATCTACAAGGGCAATAGCAATTTCTTTCTCCCAGCATATGCGTAGCGCATCATTGGGCGAAGTAGTGGTAATGATATTAATATCGTTCCTATTTAATAAGGCTTCTAAAGCAATGATATTCTCCTGCTTATCGTCAACAATTAAAAGGTTAATTTTGCTCATTTATGTGTGTGAATTAGCTGATTTTTTGATAAATGTTATTCTTTTTATCTACTGCTTTAAACTTTTTAGCAATCTGATAATCACGAATAGCTTCTTTTCCGCCTAGGCATAGAAAGCCAAAGTTAGCAAGACTATTGTAAAATAGGTTAATTACGCTCTTTTGTAACTCTGGATTAAAGTAAATTAATACATTTCTGCACGAAATTACCTGAAATTCGTTAAACGGACCATCGGATACTAGGTTGTGCATAGAGAACAACACGTTTTTCTTCAAGTGCCTAGAAATAGAGGCGGCATCGTATTGGGCGGTATAATAATTAGACAGCGATTTTCCACCGTCAATAGCATGATAATTCTCTGAGTATTGTTTCATCTTTTGGAGGTCGTAAATACCTTCTCTAGCTGTTTCCAATACTTTATGGTTAATATCTGTTCCATAAAAGAAACTACGATCGTATAAGCCTAGCTCCTCAAATAAAATGGTAAAAGAATAAAGTTCTTCGCCGGTAGAGCAGCCTGCATTCCACACTTTAAGGTGTGGGTATGAGCTAAGGTACGGGATAACGTTTTCTTTTAAGGATTTGAAGAACTTTGGATCACGGAACATTTCGGTTACGTTTACCGTTACTTCGTTTAAAAAATCGTGAAAGAAATCTTCGTTGTTGGTTAAAGTACTTCTAAGATCAAAAAAATCGAGGCGTTTCAATAGCATGATCCTATCCAGTCTTCGTTTTAGGGACGCTCTAGAGTATCCTTCAAAATCAAAGCCATAGATGTTTCTAGTAATAATTACAATTTCTTCTACTTGTTCGTCTGTGATTAATTCTTTCGTCATGTACGCTAAAAAAAAATACTTAACTCAACCAAACCCTTAACATCGATAGTAATTTGTCGATATCTACCGGTTTAGAAATATAGTCGCTGGCACCTGCTTCCATACATTTTTCTCTATCGGTTTTCATTGCTTTTGCGGTTAATGCAATTACAGGAAGATTGGCCAGATGTCTTTTTGACCTAATTTGCCTCATCGCCTCGTAGCCATCCATCTCTGGCATCATAATATCCATCAACACAAGGTCAATCTCTTTATGTTCTTCTAATTTTTCTAAGGCTTCAATACCGTTATTGGCTATAATTACCTTTATTTCATAATCTTGCAACGCAGATGATAAGGCAAATATGTTACGCATATCATCATCAGTAATTAAGATGGTTTTATTTTGTAAAGCCTTTTCTATGGTTGGCGCATAGTTCTTTGGAGCTTTGGTAATCTTAACGGTGTCTTCTTGCTTAGGAGCATCTGCCTGCAGTTTGTTCATAAACAAGCTAACCTCGTCCAAAAGTCTATCATTAGATTTGTTGCTTTTTAAAACCATTGCCTGCGAATAACGCATAATATGCGCCATCTTCTCCTTGTCGAGTTCCATCGCGGTATTAATAATTACCGGCACTTCTTTAGTTTCTGGATTAGACTTAATTTCATCTAACAAATCGAAACCAGAAATGTCGGGAAGCTTAAGGTCTAAGATGATACAGTCGAAAGTGCTTTCTTCCAACATTTGCCTAGCCTCTGCACCAGTATAGGCTTGCGATACTTTTGCTCCTTTTTTAATCAGTTGCTCGGTAAGCTCGTTGCTTTGTAAAATCTGGTCTTCAATTACTAAAACGTTATGAAAATCGTATTTGTACTGGTTAGAAAGTAACTCAAATGCGTAATCTAACTTTTCTTTGTCTACAGGTTTTTTGAGGAAACCGATAGCACCTTCTTTCTTCGCCTTACTTGCTTTTTCATCACCAGCCGACATCATATGAATTGGAATGTGTTGCGTAGCTGGATTAGCTTTAAGCTGTTTCAAAATGCTCCAGCCGTCCATTACTGGCAGCATTACATCCAATACTATTGCGTCTGGAAGTTCTGAAATTGCTAACTCTAAGCCAGTATCACCACTGTGTGCCAAGATAGGTTCAAATCCTTTTTCGATGGCGTAAGCTTTTAATATTTCTGCAAAATTCTCGTCGTCTTCTACAATAAGTAGTTTGTTTCCATCGCCACTTTTAAGCAGGAAAGGCTCTTTTTCCGCTACTGGTGCTTTTCTTTCTTCATAAGCAGGGGTACTTTCTTTCTCCACTTGGGCAAATGGCTTTTCTTCTTTCTTGCCGCCCAAAGCTTGAGGTATGAATAAAGTAAACGTGCTACCCATGCCCACTTCACTCTTCAGTTGGATTTCGCCACCTAATAAATTGGCTAATTCTCTGCTAATAGACAAGCCTAAGCCGGTACCGCCATATTTTCTGCTGGTAGAACCATCTTCTTGCTGAAATGCTTCGAAAATAACCTGTAGTTTGTCTTTAGGAATCCCGATTCCGCTATCGGTAACCGAAAAGTAAATTGGTGGCAGTTCGCTATCTAGTAGCGATTTGTTTTGTTTGATTTGGCTTTTCTCACCGATACCTGCTTCTACAACAATGGTGCCTTTTGCTTTCGTAAATTTAAAGGCGTTCGAGAGTAAGTTTTTAATGATTTGCTCTAAGCGAGTTTGGTCGGTTGCAATGGTTTCTGGTAAATTATCAGCTAGCTTAAACTCAAAATTGATTTCTTTTTGATTAGCAACTTCACTAAACAACGATTTGGTATGGCTTTGAATGGTACTAGGTTTAACCTGTTCTATCACCAAGTCAACATTACCTGATTCGATTTTAGAAAGATCTAGGATATCGTTAATCAATGCCAATAAGTCGGAGCCAGCATTGTGGATTACACCCGCATATTTTATCTGTTCGTCTGATAGATTGGCCTGTTTGTTTTCCTTTAAAATTCTAGCCAATATCAAAATACTGTTGAGTGGCGTACGCAACTCATGGCTCATATTAGCCAAAAATTCAGATTTGTATTTGCTGCTCAACTCTAATTCTTCTGCTTTTAGGCTAATGGCTTCTTTAGCTTGATTGATAGAAAGGTTCTTTTCTTCTAAGAGCTGTGCTTTTTCTTCCAATTCTGAGTTGGCCTGCTGTAATTCTTCCTGTTGTACCCTTAGCTCTTCTTCTGAGGCTTGAAGTTCTTCGGTTTTGTGCATCAAATCTTCGTTGGTTACACGAAGTTCTTCTTGTTGTGCCGTAAGTTCTTCTGCTTGCTGTTGTGTTTTCTCAAATAACTCCTGCAATTTAACTTTAGCTTCTGTGCTGTTCACAGAAATGCCGATACTTCTGTTCATTAACTCTAAGAAATTGAGATGATGAGCGAGAGGTGCTGACATGAGTCCAATTTCTAGTACAGCAATGGTTTCTTCCTCAAATAAAATTGGCATGCATAAGATATGGCTTGGCGCAGTGTTTCCAAACGCCGAACTAATTTTAAAGTAACCTTCTGGTACCGGACTAAAAACTTTAGTGCTTTTTTCAAGGGCGGCTTGTCCAGCAAGTCCTTCTCCAAAATGATATTTCTTCCTAGGGAAATCTTCGTTGATAGCAAAAGTACCTCCTACCTTTAGCGTTTTTTGAGTGCGATTGACTAAATAAAAAGCCCCAATGGGATAGCCCAATAAGTTACAAATAGAAGTAATGATATTTTCTCCGAGCTGCTCCATTTCAAAATCGCCCCTCATTGCCTCACTCACTTTTGCTCCACTGCTCAGCGTCCAATTATGCTCATGGTTTTTTATAGAGAGTTCTTCTAATTCTTTATTAGACAATAAAATTTGCCTTTCAGCTTCTTTTTGTTGGTCAAATGTTTTTCTAATGTATCTTAACAAAAACAGCAACAGTCCAAAAATAACTAGTGAACTTGTGATGATTACCGTGATGGTTTGGGTGCCTCTAGTGGTAGCAACATCTTGCCTTTGTTTTAGTAGCCTATATTCCTCTGTAATTAAATCATCAGAAAATGCCAAAAATTTAATTTTATCTAACCTGCCTCTATCAGTTAAAAATTGATTCTTAGCTGCAGCGAAATTGCCAACATTGCCTTTTGCAGCAATTTGTTTCAACTCAGAAACCTTTGCTAAAGCATAAAATTTGATACTGTCTGCTTTTCTTGTTTGTACAGGGTTATCTTCTACTAAATCTATCAATTCTTCTACAGTAGGTAAAATTTTATTGATGTTTTCGTCATAAGGTGCACGATAATCATCTCTTTCTGTTAAAATAAAACCTCGTAAAGAAGCTTCTGTGTGCAAAAGACGTATCTCTAATCGTTCTGCTGTTTTGGCAACTTCTTGCGTGTGCGAAATCCAATCATAACTATTGTTTAATGATTTGATACTGAGGTAAGAAGCAATAGCGGAAATCAGTGCGAAGATTAAAGAAACCGTAAAGCCAGTAAGTATTTGCTGCTTAAAGGAAAGTTTGAGCATATCAACCTTATATTAATATTGAAAAAATGTAGGCTAAGATAGTCATTAAAGGAGTAAAAGCTAAAGATGTAATGATAATTCACCTTGCAAAAGAAGCGTAAAGTAGTTGTTTTTGTTACCTTTATCCACTTAAAAGAATATAAAATAATGAAACTATACGGCATCCCTAATTGTAATACAGTAAAGAAAGCGCAAGATTGGCTAAAGAGTAATGGCAACGATTTCGAATTTCATGATTTTAAGAAAAAGGGTGTTACTGCAGAAAAACTTACCGAGTGGTTTAATGTTTTTGGCTGGGAAAAAGTAATTAACAGAGCAGGTTTAACCTTTAAAAAGTTAAGTAAGGAAGAACAAGCTGCAATTAATTCGGCAGACACAGCAATACCTTATTTAATTAACAACACCAGCGCCATTAAAAGACCAATTGTAGAGGTGGATGGCAAAGCCGTTTTGTTGGGTTTCAAGGAAGATGAATATCACTCGTTACTCGCTAAGTAATAGGCTTGTTAAATTTTGTTAAAAGGATTAGATAGAGGTTAAAGTGCCTTACATTTGGATATGTTGAAGAAGCTATATTTATTGGGTTTACTGTTGTTGCCATTGGTTACATTGGCGCAAACTACTTACATTACTGGAAATGTTTTTGATAACGAGCAGCGAGGTTTGGCCTTGCAGGACGTAGCAGTTAGAAATATTACCACTAAAGCTTTGGTAGTAACTGGTAAAGATGGCCGTTTTGCGTTAGCTGCAAAGGCAGGAGATTTAATTTCGTTTGGGCTTTCGGGTTACCAAACCGACACTGTTTACTTAACTAACTTATTTGCAAAAAACATTTACCTACGATCAGCAGTAAATACTTTAAACACCGTGAACATCACCACAGCTAAAATTTCTCCCTTTTTAGATACTAAAGATCCTGACGCTGTTGCAGCTAGGCAGGTTGATGCTTCTAAAAACAGAGGTGGGTTGCGCTTAGGACTGGGTTACGGAAAATGGCGCAGACAACAAGCAAAAGAACGAGAGTTAGAAGAAGCCGCTGATATTAACGAAGAAATTTCGAAAAACTTTAATAAACAGGTTATTCAAAAATTGGTGGGTTACAAAGAGAAAGATTTGGAAGATTATATTGGCATGTACCGCCCAACTCCTGAACAAATCAAAGCAGAAACGCCATTTAATTATACTTACTACATTGCCACTACGTTTAATGAGTGGAAAAAACTTCCCGCTGAATCTAGAAAGATGCCTTCTTTGCCAAAATTGAAGGGTAATCCTTAGTTATATAGTAATATTCATGTGCTAATTTGAAAATTATTGCTTTTCAAATTACCTTAGCATTAAAATAGTCAAACATGCAAAACACATTCTTGAAAACCTTAACGGTTGTAATAGCCGTTTTATATGCACAATTGAGTTTCGCTCAAGAAAAAGTAGCGAGCAAATATGTGCCAGAAGAAGCTTTTAGTCCTTTGTTTTATACTCAAAACGGTAATGAATATCGTTCTGCAAGTGGTGCTCCTGGGCCTAAATATTGGCAAAACAGAGTAGATTATAACATCAGTGCCAATTTAGATGAAGCTACTAACAAAGTTAAGGCAACTATTACCATCACTTATAAAAATAACAGCCCAGAGAAACTGCCTTATTTATGGTTGCAGTTAGATCAAAATTCGTTTAAATCTGATTCTCGCGGCTTAGCCATTACACCAGCTCGTAGTAGATATGGTGCACAGGGTGAGAAATTTAGCGGAGGTTACGACATTACTAACCTATCTGTTTCTCAGAAAGCAAAAGCCGTAAAGTTTACTTCTTTAGTGGAAGATACTCGTATGCAAATCCGCTTAGACCAACCCATGGCAGCTAATGGCGATGTAGTGGTAATTAAGATGGATTATGTGTATGAAATTCCAGTTTTGGGTTCAGATAGAACAGGTCACTTAACAACAAAAAACGGTGAAATTTTCGCAGTGGCGCAGTGGTTTCCTCGCATGAGTGTTTATGACGATATTTTGGGATGGAACACTTTGCCTTATTGGGGTGCTGGTGAGTTTTATTGCGAATATGGCGATATCACTTTTGACGTAACTGTACCTGGAAACCATATAGTGATGGGGTCTGGAGAATTACTAAACCCTCAAGAAGTATTTACTGCAGAACAATTGAAACGTTGGAATGAAGCAAAGAACAGCGATAAAACGATTCATATTAGATCAGAGGCTGAAGTAACAGATCCAAAATCTCGTCCTGCAAAAGATAAATTAACGTGGAAATTCAAAATTACAAACACTCGTGATGCAGCTTGGTCTTCATCGAAAGCTTTCGTTTTAGATGCAGCAAGTATCAATTTGCCAAGTGGTAAAAAATCCTTAGCGGTATCAGCACATCCGGTAGAGAGTAATGGTGTAGATGGTTATGGTAGAGCGGTAGAATATGTAAAGGCTTCTATCGAGCATTACTCAAAAATGTGGTACGAATATCCATATCCAATGGCAGTTAACGTGGCTACAAACATTGGTGGTATGGAATATCCAGGTATTGTGTTTTGTGGTTGGAAAGCTAAAAAAGGAGATGCTTGGGGTGTTATCGACCACGAGTTCGGCCATATCTGGTTCCCTATGATTGTAGGTTCTAACGAACGTAAATTTGGATGGATGGACGAAGGTTTCAATACTTTTATTAACGATTTATCGAGCACTGAGTTTAACAATGGCGAGTACAAACCACGCCAAATGAATATGAATGCTATTGGTAAAGCCATTATTGGAAATCCGAAATTTGAGAATATGATGTTAATGCCAGATGGAATGGCAGAAAATAACATTGGCTATAACTTGTACTATAAGCCAAGTTGGGCATTACATATTTTGAGAGATCAGATCTTAGGAAAAGATCGTTTTGATTATGCTTTTAAGGAATACATCAATAACTGGGCATACAAACATCCAACTCCTTGGGATTTCTTCCGTACAATGGAAAATGCTGCTGGTGAAGATTTAAGTTGGTTCTGGAAAAGCTGGTTCATCAATAACTGGAAAATGGATCAAGGCATTGCTGAAGTAAAAGAAGTAAAAAATAACGGAGCAATAAGTGCTTACACCATTAAGGTGGATAATTTGGATAAAATGCCATTACCAATAATTTTAGGAATTAAAACTAAGAGTGGTAAAACGGAGATCGTAAAAGTAGCGGCAGATGTTTGGATGAAAAACACCAGTTGGGTAGTGAATTATCCAACCACAGAAGAAGTAGTTGAAGTGGTGTTAGATCCACAGCAAGTATTGCCAGATAGCAATACCGATAATAACAGATGGACTGTAGGAAGAAACTAATCTAGCATTTAAAAATAAAAACCCGTAAGTTTAAACTTACGGGTTTTTTTGTGCCTAAAATTAAATTCGATAATCTTTATAGTTGTGAATGTTAGATATTATTTGATATTTTAGCTTTAACCAAACCAAAGCCGTTTAGGCTTTTAACCAAATATAATCTGATGAAAAAGTTGATTTTTGAGGCTTTGCTATATAGCGAAGGCCTATTCCTTTGCGTAGCAGCTACGCAAAAACCAAACCTTATCACATGTATTTGCCTTAGTCATAACAATTTTTTGGGTAATAAATTATCGAAATAAATAGTGTGTTAACCTTTTGTTATTTCTAAGGTAATATTGTTTTTAACTGGGTTGCTTAAAATTGCAACAATTATCAAATAAGCGCATATCTCAAAATAGATTTAGCTAATCTCAATAAAAGATGTCTTTTAATAAAGTTCAATTATACTCCGATCAAATACTGCTGGATATGCTGAAGCTGGACAAAAGACAGGCTTTTGATGCGATTTACAACAAGTATTGGGAAGGTATTTACTTATACATTGCCAAGATTATTAAAGACGAAGAAGTTGCACAAGATTTATTACAGGAGATTTTTGTTTCGTTTTGGTTGAGATGCGAGGAACTGGAAATAGAATCATTAAAAGCATATTTGTTTACAGCTGCTAGATATAGTTCACTAACTTATATTAAGCAGAATATTAAAAAGAACAACTATGAGGAATCTATGTCTGAGTTTTTCTCGCAACATGATCATTCTTTAGAACAAAACATTGATGCGAAAGAACTTGCGAATTTCATTGATGACCAACTACAACACTTGCCCGAAAAAATGCGGGAAATCTATGTGTTGAGTAGGAAAGAGCTATTATCTCACAAAGAAATATCCGAAAGATTATCTATCTCTGATAAAACCGTAAAAAAGCAAATTGGTAATGCACTAAAAATTTTTAGGTTAAGGTTAAGTGACCTTTATATACTAATTTTACTTTTATATTGTTAATCTCTTAGAACACCTACTACCAAAAGTCTTTTTAATAGACTTGTTAGTACAAGCATGAAAGATAATCGCATTCTCAAAATTTTATCAAGGTATCTTAACCATCAAAGCGATAGCGCCGAGAAGGTAAAGGTAGAGGCTTGGTATGACCATGAATTTGCTAAAACAGAGCTCAAGATAGACGATGCTAAGCGAGCCTTTTTGAGAGATAAAATGAAGCGGGAGATTAATAGAGAAATTTCCGACCAAAAATATACTTTAAAACACATGGTTTTAATGGTGGCTTCGGTAATCTTGGTATTCTTAAGCTTTATCTTCTATTTCAGCGTTAACCCAACTATCGACACTGCAAAGTACATTACTAGAAAGGTAGATATGGGTAAGAATTTGATTATCCAACTTAATGATAGTTCTTTAGTTACGCTTAATGCAGGTAGTGAAATTCGTTATCCAGAGCGCTTCTCCAAAAAAGATAGAAGGATTTATTTGATTTCGGGAGAAGCATTTTTTGAAGTAAAAAAAGATAGCAAGCGACCATTTATAGTAGAAGCTGGCGGAATAGAAACCAAAGTGCTTGGCACTAAATTTAATGTGAACTATTACAGTTTTTACGATAAAATATCGGTAACTGTAGCGAGTGGAAAAGTTAAGGTAAGTAAGCCAGATAGTTTAAAATCTTCGGGAGATTTGGCAGTTTTTCTGTTGCCTAATCAACAAGCCATTTTTGATAAAAATAGTAAGCTGCTCACTAAAAGAGAGATCAATGCCAATAAAATTAAAGGTTGGATGAATGGCGAGCTCTATTTTGATAACGAAAAGCTTTCTCACGTAGTTGAAGTGTTAAAAACCCGATTCAAGAAAGATATTATTTTCGACAACCATTCCATTAAAGAATATCGAATAACTTTAGGTTTTACTAATAACGATTCTTTCGATGGGATTTTGTTCGCAATTAAAAAAGCAAACAATCTTAAGTCTTTAGAAAAAGATGGTAAGGTTGTTTTGATGCTAAATCAATAATTTTCTTTGCTTTGCTGCTCATTTTGCTGCTTTCTTCTAAAAGTTTAATTTTTTTTCGTTTTTGTCTACTACCAAGTGTGTTCATAGTGTACTTATATATGAACCAACAAAAAAACGATATGAAGAAATTTTTACTTTTATCTCCATCACTAGTAGCTCTATCTCTAAGCGCTACATTTTAATGATTCCCCAACCTAATAGTGAACAATAATTATTATCAATCTTTTATGAAGAAAAGAGAAAGTAGTGTTTCAACTGCAAGAAGAAACATTATGAAATTTTTATGTTTTGGTACGCTGTGCTTGGTGCTGTTGTGTGGCAGGCCTTTACTTGCACAAGTGGTAAAAAGCCAAAACATCAGCGCAAATTTCAATAAGAAAAACCTTAAAGAAATTTTGGTATCGCTACAAGAAAAAAGTGGTTATCAGTTTGTTTATAACGATGCTTTGATTGCTCGTTATAAAGATATCAGCATTTCGCTAAACAAAGAAGCAATTGACCAGTCTTTGAACAGAATTTTGGGTAACACAGGATTGTCTTTCACCAAACAAGGTAATAAGATTATCATTTCTGAAAGAGCTAAACAGGAAATTACACAAACCCTTAAAGGTAAAGTTGTAGATGAAAATGGTGGGCCTATGCCTGGTGCTACAGTACAAATACTGGAGTTGAAAAGAACTGTTGTTGCCAATAACGATGGTGATTTTGAAGTGAAGGTACCGCTGGGAACTTATGCTATCGAAGCAAGCTTTATGTCCTACCATCCTAGAAAAGTCTCGGGTATAAAGGTAGATAAAGCAAAAGCTGTAGAACTTAAGATAGAGCTTATTCCGCAGGTAAATGCATTAAATGAAGTGGTGGTAACGGCACTCGGTATAAAAAGGGAAGAAAAAGCATTAGGTTTTGCTATTACAACGGTGCAAGGTGAACAGCTAACTGAAGCACTTTCTAACAACTGGACGGATGCCTTGTCTGGAAAGGTTGCTGGCTTAAATTTATTGAGGTCTAATGCTGGTCCGGCAGGTTCTAATCGTATTATTTTGAGAGGCGAGAATTCACTTTCTGGTAATACAGAGGCATTAATTGTGATAGATGGCGTAATTGTGAGTGGATCAAGTGGTAGAGCTACTGGTAATGGAAGTGCTTACATGGGCGACGATTCTCCAAGTGATTACGGCACGAGCGTTAATGATATCAATCCTGCAGATATTGAGAGTGTTTCGGTGTTAAAGGGCCCAGGCGCAACAGCATTGTATGGTGCTAGAGGTTCAGGTGGCGCCATTATCATTACTACTAAATTGGCCGATCCCAAAGTAAAAGGCATTGGCATTACTTTTTCATCTAATGCTGCATTTGAACAAACCTCAAGATGGCCAGATTATCAGAATGAATATGGGCAAGGAGATGAGGGCGTAGACTATTATTCGTATGGAGATACAGAAGATGGCAGTAGCCAAAGAGGTACAAGTAATGCTTGGGGAGCTAGATTTGATGGACAAAGTTTTTATCAGTACAATCCAAATAGTAACTCGGGGGCAACCGTAAGAACGCCTTGGGTAGCCTATCCAAACAACAAAAAAGATTTCTTTGAAACGGGCTCTACTTTTACCAACAATATTTCGCTAGAAGGAGGCAATAAAGCAACTTCCGCAAGGTTGTCTTACACCAACTTAAATAATACTTGGATCATTCCAAATACAGGTTACGAACGCAATACAGTTAGTTTCAATGTGAATCAGAAAATAACAAGCAAACTTACTGTAGCTTCAAAGGTATCGTATACGAACAGGTTTAGCGACAACTTACCATCGGCGGGATATAATAACCAAACCATTATGTATTGGATGGCGAGAGCAGTACCTAGTGCCGATATAGATTGGTACAAAGGTTACTGGGTTCCTGGTTTCGAAGGGAGCAGTCAGGTAACGCCTTTTTCTTCAAATTTTGATAACCCTTACACTATTACTTACGAAATGTTGAACAAGCAAACTCGTAATAACGTAACTGGAAATATCAACGCTACCTACAATTTTACTTCAGATTTATCCCTGATGGTAAGAACATCTATGGACATGATGTACGATAAGAGGTCGCAACAAAGACCAAAAGACACTCGTAAATTTAGAGATGGGATGTACCGCACCCAGAATATTTTTACGCAAGAATTAACCACAGATTTTTTCCTGAAGTATAAAAAGAGCATTTCCGAGAAATTTGATATTGATTTAACCTTAGGTGGTTCTACCTTAAAGAACAAATATATTAGGGACGAAATAAGGGCAGACAGGTTATTTGCTCCTGGTATATTCAATTTTGCCAATAGTATGGATGTGCCTTTGGCTTATCAAACTTTAAGTAATTACGGCGTAAGTAGTGCTTTTGCATTAGCTAGTATCGCCTATGATAATTTCTTGTTTTTAGATTTAACTGGCAGAAGAGATTGGTCTAGTACATTGGTTACGTTAAACTCTACTTCAGTTCGTCCGTTCGATTATCCTTCGGCAAACTTAAGTTTTATCCTTTCAGAAAAATTAAAGCTGCCAAAAGCATTCTCATTTGTAAAACTTAGGGCTTCTTACGCAGAGGTTGGAAACGGAGGTACTACACCTTACCTTACTTCTTATGTATATAATTCGGAAACTACTTTTCCATCAGGATTAACCAACCCTAATTCGTTAGCTAACCCTAATTTATTGCCAGAAAGATCTAAGAGTATAGAATTTGGTGCGGATATCAGAATGTTTAAGAATAAACTGAACTTAGATGTTACTGTTTATCAAAACAATACCGATAAGCAGATTCTTAACGTGCCTGTAGATCGAGCTTCGGGTTATTCTACTGCCGTTTTAAACTCTGGCGAAGTGCAAAACAGAGGCTTAGAGATTAGCGGCAATGCAAATATCATTCAAGGTAAAAGAAATGGTTTTGCTTGGAAAATGTTCGCCACATTTACTGCAAACAGAAATAAAGTACTTTCACTGGCGGATAGTGTAGAAACTATTATTCTGCAAACTGGTCCTGGTTCTAGAGGTTTTGTGGAGGCTAGAGTGGGCGGCAGCATGGGCGATATGTATGGCCTAGGTTACGAGCGCTCTCCCGATGGACAAATCGTCTACGAAAATGGTTATCCGGTAAAAACCTTAGAGTCTAAATTTTTAGGAAATGTTTATCCAAAAGGCAAGTGGAGTGTAGGTAATGAATTTAGATACAAGCAGTTTAGGTTAAACGTATTGTTTGACGGACAGTTTGGTGGCAAAGCCTATTCACATACCCACGCTAACTTGGCACAAGGCGGTAAGCTAACTAAAACCTTACCGGGAAGATATAATGGCATTATCGGTAATGGTGTAATTGCCAACGGTGATGGTACTTATCGTAAAAACGATGTAATTGCTCCGGAAATATGGACCTACTATTTAGAGCATTTCAATCCAGATAATATTGAAGGGAACTTATTTAAAACCGACTTTATTAAATTTAGAGAGGCTCGTTTAGATTATACTTTTTCGAACAAATTGGTAAAATCGTTAAAGCTTCAAAAAGCAAGTATTGGCATTTGGGGGCGTGATTTATTGATCTTTAGCAAATGGCCATCATTTGATCCAGAGTTCGGTACGCTGTCAGATGGCATGATCAGATCAGGATTTGAAATTGGACAATTCCCTGCCACCAGAACCTTCGGTGTAAACCTTAATGTTAGTTTCTAAATTTCCCTACATCAAATGAAGAATTTAAAAGTATTAGCAACAGTATTGGTTATCCTTTTAGGATCATGTACCAAAGCTTACAAAGAATTAAATACCAATCCAAATGGTGTTGCCGTAGCGGTGCCAGAAAGATTGTTGAACCCTGCAGTTTATTCGGTGGCACAATTTGGTCCAACCAGAGCCCACACCATCAACAATGATTTGATGCAGGTTTGGGTTTCGGTAAATGAAGCAGACGAATTACATAGATACGTAATCAGACCAGCCGTTTCAAATACAATGTGGAATACTTGGTATCAACAAAAGACCAATTTTTTAGATATGTATCGTATTGCAAGTTCGGCAGCAACTAAAGGCGTAGCTTATATGGCAATTGCTAATATTATGGATGCCCATGTAACTTCTATGCTTACCGATACTTATGGAGATGTACCTTATTTTGATGCCAATAAAGGTTATACGGATAATATATTGACACCAAAATTCGATAGACAAAAAGATATTTATCAAGATATTTTCAAGAAACTGGAGGAAGCAAATACGCTATTAACTGCCGCCATTACACTTAGCGACATGCAGAAAAGCCTCGATGCATTGTATGCTGGAGATATGACCAAATGGAGAAAGTTTGGTAATGCACTATATATGCGTTTATTGTTGAGGGTTTCGTCTCGTACAGATTTAATTGCTGATGGCATGTCGCCAGTAGATAAACTGAAACAAATTATTGCTACGCCAGCTAGCTATCCAATATTTACAAATAATAGCGAATCGGCAGTGCTAAATTTTACTGGCGAAACTTATCCACTTAGGTCTCCATTTGCAAGTTACCGAACAATAGACTTTACAGGTGGAGGTTCTTTGGCAGAATTTTTTGTGAACAACCTAACCGAATGGGGAGATCCGCGAATTGCGTTATGGTCTACAAAAGTTGATAACGAATACTCGGGAATTCCAAGTGGTTATGCAACGGGAGAAATTCCGGCTATTAAATCAGTTTATCCTACTGCATTGAGGTTAGATGCTAGGTTTGGAGCTATCATTACTTACTCAGAGTTGCAATTTATTTTGGCAGAATTAGCTGCGAAAGGTATCATATCGGGCAGTGCCCAAACTTATTACAATAACGGTATCCAAGCTGGTATTGAGTATTGGGGACAAGCACTTCCAGCTGGGTATCTCAATTCTTCAGAGATTATTTGGGACGAAGCTTTATCTGAAGAACAGAAGATGGAAAAAATACACCTTCAAAAGTATTACACACTTTTCTTTACAGATTTTCAACAGTGGTTTGAATATAGAAGAACTGGACATCCGGTGCTGAATAAGGGATTGGGTGTACGTAATGACAAAGTGATGCCGACAAGGTTATATTATCCGGTAATTGTGCAATCACTTAACCGATCTAATTATAACGATGCAATATCAAAACAAGGTGCAGATGATTTGAAAACCTTGGTTTGGTGGCAAGAGAAACAAAATTAATAAAGTAAAACCCAATAATTTATTAGGTATATGAACAGAATTAATTCAGCAAAAACGATGGGCTTGACGGCACGTTTTTCTAAGTTGCTGGTGTTATTGGCGATCTTATTTTCTTCTTGCTTAAAGGAAGATATCAATACTGCGGAAGGCGTTCCTAGCGATTATATGTCTATTCTGGATGTAAAAACACTTTACAAAGGAACAGATATTGTATTGAGTAGAGAAAATATGTTTGGCGCATCAAAAATAACAGGTGTAGTTATTTCAGATGAGTTGGCAGGCAATATTCCAAAGGGGTATTTGGTGCTACAACAAACAAGCAGATTTAGAACTAGAGGGGTGGTTTTAAACTTTGGCGCAAATACAACCATTCCTTTTAAACTTGGAGATTCACTCACCATAAAAGTTGAAGGAACTACATTAGGCAGAAGAAATGGAGTTTTACAGATTAACGGTGCTTCGTTAAGTGAGATTTCGAAAAATGCAGAGCAGGTTTTTTACGAGCCTACGCAAATTACTCTAAAAGAGTTGAAAAATAACTTCGACAACTACGAATCTACCCTGGTAAAAGTAGCTCATGTTGATGCTTTAACGCCAAATGTTCCTGTTGCGGGAGAAAATGAGATTAGGGAATTAGTTGGAGAAAAAGCAACACTTCATGTAGAAAGTACAGCAACATTTGCGGACAAAGTACTTCCAATTAATGCTTCTTATGTAGGTATTCCGCTTTGGAATAACGTTACAGCTGAGGGAACAGAAGGTGCCAAACAATTTCTGTGGCTCAGGAACCTAGCGGGGGTAAGTGATGAAAGTGGCGCTTTATATCCAAATTTTCCGGAAACTTTTGAAGACGGCGATGCCGTAATGTATGCCAGTGGTTATGCTGCAACCAAAAATGGAAACTTAAAAACGGGCTTATATACCTTAACCAATGCTTTTTTGGGTGGCGAAGCCAATGATAGAGCAATAAGTGGTAAATATTCCTTACGTCTAAATCAAAACTCAACTACAGATTCTTGGTGTACCATGAACTTCGACTTGGATTATGGAGCTTCGAAAATAACTTTGTGGGCAGGTTCTTATGGGGCTTCTGCAGATTTAGGCTCTACTTGGCGGGTAGAGTACTCACAAGATGGTGGAAGTATTTGGTACCAGTTGGGACAAGATATTTTAACGGTTTCAAAAGATAAAAAGCAATTCACGTTTCTAACTAGCATTAAAGGAAAAGTAAGATTCCGTATTGGTAAAGTTGGCGTGGGTGCATCTACCACTAATAATCAAAATGGAAGATTTAACATGGATGACTTTGCTGTTTACAGAAACCCAACCGATGATGGAACAGGGGTGATCGTTCATCCAACTTATTCAGATTTATTTTCATGGCAGTTTGGTAGCCCTATTTCGGTTGGAAATGAAGCTGCATCTAACGCAACTTTTGCAGTTACGGGAATCACAACGCCGGTATTAACCAGAGGTTTTGGTGTAAATGCTTCTACCATAGGCGGAGGTTTTGGCTCTAATGCTAAAGATGTGTTAGAAAACGGAAACCCTGCGCAATTGATATCCACTAAGGCAATTGCTATTAGCCAAAAAGCCTACTTTCAAATAGTTTTCAATACTTTGCCTAGTCGTACGGTTTCGCTATCAGCTATCGACTTAAAGATTAGGCGTAGTGGTGCTGGCGGAAGAAATCATGCTTGGTATTATAGTATCAATGATACTGAATTTAAACCAACGGGAGCGGGAGCCTTATTCTACGAAGGAACTGGTACAGGACAAGATATGCCTACCAACTACATCTATAATACGCCCGAATTACAAAATTTACCAGGCGGCACCAAAATAACACTCAGAATGTACATATGGGGAATTACCAACTTCAATTCGGGAAGCTTTGCTATAGGTTTAAATGCAAATGGTAATACCACACCTGTTTTAAGAGTCGGAGGAAAAATAATACCATAACAGAAAACTTCTAGAAACATAAAATTAATAACATGAAAATGAACTATTTGCTGGTAATATTTATCGGCTTAATGACTATTCTTTGCCCAAAATTAGCCGAAGCTCAGATTTTAAAATGGGATTTGACTTCCGTGCCTAGTGGAACCGGTGATGGCGGTGCTTCTGATATTTTTAAAGTGGCGACAACTATAAACGGAAATATTAAAACAGATGCAAACAATGAACTGAACAGTTTGAGAAGGGGAACCGGATTAAGAAATACAAGTAATGGTACAAGAGTATCATTAGCTAGAGGTTTCGCTTCAACTTCTACAGTTAAAGACGGCGATTTCAGTACTGCTATTAATAACAACATTTACTTTGAATTTTATGTAAGTGCTAAAGCGAACAACTATCTACATGCTAATTCATTGATAGCGACCATTAGAAGGAGTAGTGTCTCTGCAGTTGATGGCGTAAATCCAGGTTTGCAGTGGACATACCGATTGGTAGATGAAGCAGACTTAAGTAAAGTTGAGGATGCAAACTATAACCTAACTAATCCTTTTAAAAACATTGGGAGTGTGATCACAGCTTATGACGGATCAGAAGGAGTACAAACTATTACTCCTATCGATATAGAAGAGCTTAAGAATGTGCAAGCAGGAAAAACTGCTTTCTTTAGGTTATATGTTTGGGGTTTTACGAACAATACAACTAATACTTTTGCTGTTAGAAGTCTATCTGGTAGTACCGCTCTTTCATTAGAAGGAACTGTAGATGGAACTTTACCAGTAGAATTAAGAAGTTTCAGAGCGAAATCTGTTTCGCAAGGTGTACAGTTGGCTTGGCAAACCATTTCAGAAACCAACAACTCTCATTTTGATGTGCTGAAAATCAATGGTCAAAAGTCAGAAAAAATTGGAGAGGTAAAAGGAGTTGGTAACAGTCAAACTGTTAAAGACTATAGTTTTTTAGATGCTAAACCTACTGCTGGTATCAATTATTACCAATTGCGTCAGGTAGATTTCAATGGAGATCAATCGCTTTCGGAAGTAGCAACTGCTAGAGTTGGATTTGACAACAATGACTTAGTTGCATTTGCAAATGGTAATCAGGTAACCATTAACGCCAATGCCGATGCTAAAGGAACTGCCGAAGTAATGTTGAACGATATCTCCGGAAAATCACTTCTGAGAAAGAAAGTTTCACTTAATGCAGGTCAAAATTCTTTCTCATTCCCAATTAGCCTAGCTAAAGGTACCTACGTAGCTACCGTTATTTCTGCCGAGAACGGTAAAGCCTCACAAAAATTTATTTACTAACCATTAAATATTCGAACATGAAAAATCTAAGATTATCTCTTTTAGCAACGCTATTGGTTTTCGCTTCTTTATCAAGTGTAAAAGCACAAAAAGGAGTTTTATACGCAAAGTTTCCTGAAAGCTTCGAAGTAACCGATCAGGTTTTTGAGCCAGGTTATAAAAAGAAATCGTTGGTATTCCCTACAGGTAAATGGTGGTTTTACGGAGGTTTGGTAGATAGTACGGGAAACGATAGAGCCTCTAGCGGTAAGTATGCCGTAAGGTTGAATAAAAATAATACCGTACCCTGCTATTTGCAGATGAATTTTGACGTGAAGAATGGTGCCTCTAAAGTAATTGTGTGGTATAGTTCTTACGGCGCAAAAGCGGATAAATCAGCTACTTTCAGATTAGAATATTCTACTGATCAAGGTAAAACTTGGACTCAAACAGGAGAAGATATCGTCGCTAAAATTAAGAACAAACAAGGCGCAACATTCACTACCGATATTGCTGGTCCAGTTCGTTTCCGCATCCATAAACTAGCTTTAGGTAATGGCGATGAAGATCCAAATATTGCCAACGGCAGATTAAGTATAGACGATTTCGCCGTATATCAAAACTAAGTTCACCCTTAACAAAATTGAGATGAAAAGCTTTGGCCATTTACTCGCATTCATGCTGTTGTTATCATGGCAAGTCGTTGAAGCTGCCGATATCAAGGTAATGACTTACAACATCCATGCAGGAGTTCCACCTTCAAGTACTTCCCCAAATTTACTTGGAATAGCTGCGGTAATCAATGCCGCTTCGCCAGATTTGGTCGCTTTGCAAGAGGTAGATAAGAATACAACTAGATCTGGTGGTGTAGATCAAGCGGCTTATTTGGCGACTGCTACTGGTATGAACTATTATTTTGCCAAAGCACTTAATTTTCAGGGCGGAGAATATGGCATTGCTATCCTTTCCAAATATCCGATTATAGAAACTTTCCGTTATGAATTGCCAATGGTAGATGGTGTTTCAGGTGAGCGACGGGTGTTGGCCATTGTCAAAGTATTGATTAACGGTCAGACGACTTGGTTTGGTAATACACATTTTGATATTGTAGAAGTACATAAACAGGTACAGGCAGCCAAAGCAGTAGAAATTGCACAAGGTATTACTGGTCCTTTTATTCTAGCGGGAGATTTTAACGTTCGACCTACGACCCAACCAATGGTGACGCTTAGAGAAGCTTTTAATCTGCCTTGTATTAATTGTCAATACACTGCGTCGTCAACTAATCCAACCCATGCCATTGATCATGTGATTTATAACGATCAGGTATTGCAAAATAGGTTTGTTTCAAAATACGAAGTGATTAATCAGCCTACAGCTTCGGATCACTTGCCCGTAATGGCTACTTTCTCTGATAGATCCCCAGAAGTGTTGAGCTGGCAATTTGCAACGCCATCAACCAATGGAAGAGAAGCAAGCATAGATGCTACTTTTAAGGAAGTAGGCTTAAATACATCTACTTTGGTTAGAGGTAACGGCTTGCGCACCCAAAATGATGGTGGTGCAAATATGGGTTTGGCTAATGGCTTTGTATCTGGAACTGGGATTCCGTCATCTACCGCTCTGGCGGACACGGCTATCGCTGTAGCTAACGATATGTATTTCGGTTTTGATGTGTCTGTTAAAGAAGGATACGAACTTACGCTTAACCACATCAAATATAAAGTAAGAATTAGTGGAGGTGGAGCCAAAACATGGTATTGGAAGTACAGTGTAGATGGTACCGCATTTCATAAAATAGCAGAACCCGAAATTTTAACCGCTGCTACTGTTGATGCAGGTGTATGGCAACCAGAAGTGAGCTTGGCTAATATCAATGCTTTGAAAAATATAGCACATGGCACTACCGTAAAATTCAGGTTGTATGTAAGTGGATCAAATACTACTTCTGGAACCACGGCATTAGGCCGTTCTGCTACAGGTACTAGCGATGACCCAATATTGATGTTAGGTGGAACGATTGAAAATGTGGCTACTCCAACTAAAATTTTAAGCTGGAATTTTTTCAGCCCAGCAACTGCTGGAAACGAAACAAGCCTAACCTCTAGCTTTGCTAATGCGGGGTTAAATACTGCAACACTAAGCAGAGGTGCGGGTTTAAGAACGGTAACCAATGCAGGAGCAGACATTGCGATTGATAGAGGATTTTCTGCTGGCGCAACGGTTTCATCAAGTGCCAATTTAGCCGATACTACAATCGCAAAAACCAACAATATGTATTTTGCCTTTAATTTAAATGTGAAATCGGGATACCGAGCTTGGTTAAGAAAGATAGCGTACAAAGTACGTATCAGCGCAGGCGGTTCAAAAACTTGGTATTGGACTTATAGCTTAAACGGAACTACTTTCCACAAAATTACAGACCCTGTAACTTTAACGGCTGCTACGGCGGGTGAGGGTGTGCTGATGCCAGAGGTTTCGTTAAAAGATATTCAAGTATTGCAAAATTTGGAGTCAAAAACGATTCATTTCCGGTTGTATGTAAGCGGGTCTAATGCCAGCACAGGAACAACTGCTATCGCTCGTTCTTCTAATGCTACCGACGATGCTTTGCAGATTTTTGGAGTAGTGGAAGATTTAGGTACAAACTTAGATGTGCTTCCAGTTACCCTGTTAGATTTTAAAGCTCAAAGACAGAACGAAGGGGTGAAACTGAATTGGGAAACTGCTTCAGAAGTTAACAACGATTACTTTGAAATTCTTCGATACACAGACAATAAAAAATCCGCTGTTGCTTTAACTACTATTAAAGGTAGAAACCAAGCAGCCAACTACACTTATCATGATAAAAGTGCAGATTTTGGCAATAACTATTATCAGCTTAAACAGGTAGATTTTAATGGTGATGTCACACTTTCCAAGGTAGTGAGCGTCAATAACCAACTTTCAAAAAATGATTTAAAGGTCTACATCAAAGAGAACCAAATCAGATTGGAGTTTTTATCGCCATTAAGTACAACTGCCAATGTAGCACTGTTTAATATCAGTGGTCAAAAACAACTGAACCAAAATATCAATTTACTAGAAGGAGTAAATAGTATTTCCATTGCACAGCCTTCAGTAAAAGGTATTTACATCATTTCCTTAACCATTCAAGGGAAAAATACCGCACAAAAAATCAACATACCCTAACCAAAATTTTAAATACTTAACCAAATGAACAGATTTTTTTTAACACTCGTTTTTAGTGCTTTTTTAGCGTTTGCACAAGCGCAGCAAGTTAGATTGGCAACTTTCAATATTCGTGTAGATGTAGCTAAAGATGCTCCCGCTAATATGTGGAGAGATAGAGCTGCAATGGTAAACAGTCTTATTTCTTTCCATAATTTTGATGTTTTTGGCGTACAAGAAGCACAGCCTAATCAATTGGCAGATATGGAAAGAGGTTTGCCTAACTATACTTTAGTAGCCGATGCTAAGCATAATGGTCTAAATTCATCAGCTATATTTTTCAAAACGGCTGTTTACGATTTAGTAAAAAGCGGAAGTTTTTGGCTAGCTCCCAATCCGAAAGACGATAAAAAGGCTTGGGACGCAAAATATCCAAGAGGTTGCACTTGGATAGGTTTAAAGGATAAAAAAACAGGCAAAGTGTTTTACTATTTCAACACACATTTAGATCACGTTGGGATAGAAGCTAGAAAACACAGCGTACAAATCATCAATACTCAAATCAAGGAAATTGCAGGTGAAAATCCAGCGGCAATTTGTGGCGATTTTAACTTTAATCAACACGATGAAAACTACAAGAGCATTCAACAAACTGCCGTACTAACAGATTCGTTTTTGCTATCTCCAATTAAATACACCCCTAATGGTACTTTTAATGGTTTCAACATCACTCGTAGTTCTGAAGAAAGAATCGACCATATCTTCGTTACTAAGCAAATCAAGGTAGAACGTTATGGGATTTTAACAGATTGTTTTAGTGGTAAATATCCTTCAGACCATTTTCCGGTAATGATAGATGTAACCTTTAAGAAATAGAAGCAGATGAGAATGACAAAATCAACACTTGCATTTGCTCTTTTTTACTTCATTGCGGTTTTTGCATCAGCGCAAAGTAACCAACTGCAAGAAATTACCAAATCGCTTTACAACCCAGCAGGGAAGGAGGTTTTGGTGGTAGTACATCGTGGCGATTGGAGAAATGCGCCCGAAAATTCAATCAAAGCCATTGAAAATACCATCAAACTGGGAGCAGATATGGTAGAGATTGATATCCAGAAAACAAAGGATGACCAGCTCATTTTAATGCACGATAAAACCTTAAACAGAACTACTACAGGCAAAGGTAATGTTGCGGATTTCACGTTAGAAGATATCAAAAAGTTATACCTAAAAAGTGGGATAGGGATAGAAACGCATCACAAAATTCCAACCTTGGAAGAAGCTATGCTGGTAACCAAGGGCAAGATTTTAGTAAATATCGATAAAGGTTACAATCACTTTGATGAGGTTTATAAAATTTTAGAACGCACTGGAACTTTAAAGCAGACTGTAGTAAAAAGCGGTAGCGACTATTCCAAAATTATTTCCGAAAAAGGAGAAGCTTTTTTGAAACAGGTAATTTTTATGCCAGTAGTAAATTTGGATAAACCTGTAGCGACTGCCGTAATTAAGGAATATACTCAAAAACTGAAACCTGTAGCTTTCGAATTGGTATTCAACTCAGATACTTCTAAAATCATCAATCAGTTTAACGAAATTAAGAAAAATGGCTCGAGAGTTTGGGTCAATACCTTATGGCCAAGTTTAAATGCTGGTCATCACGATGATTTGGCTGTAGACGAGGGTAATCTTAAAGATAGTTGGGACTGGATTATCGCAAAAGGTGTCAATATCATTCAAACAGACCGACCTGCAGAACTGCTCAACTACCTAAGAAAAAAGAAATTACATCGTTAATCTTTACTAACTAAATAGATGATTAATTTTTTGAAGAGAGATGTTTTTTTGCCTGAAACTTTAACCGAGGAACAGCAAAAAAAACAATATGCTAGAATTAAATGGTACGTTTTCCTATCAGCAACCATCGGTTATGGACTGTATTATGTTTGTAGGTTGTGCATAAACGTAATTAAAACCCCATTAATTAAAGAAGGCATTTTAACCGAAACTGAACTTGGAGTTATTGGTTCCTGCCTATTTTTCAGCTACGCTTTTGGCAAGTTCGTCAATGGCTTTGTTGCTGATAGGGTAAACATCAGAAAATTCATGTCCTTAGGCTTGTTTTTTTCTGCACTAATTTGTTTTGCTTTGGGTTTTACCACTTCATTTATCGGTTTTGCCATTTTATGGACTTTTAATGGATGGTTCCAAAGCATGGGCTCTACGCCCAGCGTAATTGCACTTACTCGTTGGTTCAAACCGTCAGAAAGAGGGAGTTTTTACGGATTTTGGAGTGCTAGCCACAACATTGGCGAAAGCATCACTTTTATTGTAATTGCTTTCATCGTTACTGCTGCGGGTTGGCAGTGGGGCTTTTGGGGAGCAGGTTTATTCGGTGTGGTTGGAGCAATTATCATCTACTCATTTTTATTTGATAGCCCCGAAAGCAAAGGTCTTTTTGTGCTTAAAAATCAGGCTATTGTAGCAGATGTGGAGAAAACTTCGGTGTCTAAACAACAGTTAGATGTACTGAAAACGCCAGCCATTTGGGTATTGGCATTTTCCAGTTCGTTCATGTACATCAGCAGGTATGCGGTAAATAGTTGGGGAATTTTCTTCCTCGAAAACGATAAAGGTTTCACTGTAGTAGAAGCAAGTTCCATTGTATCGGTAAGCTCCATTTGCGGAATTTTAGGAACGGTTTCTTCTGGTGTAGTATCCGATAAGTTTTTTAAAGGAAAGAGAAATTTTCCAAACTTGATTTTTGGAGTGTTGAATGCGCTTTCCATAGGCATTTTTTTAAACACACCTAAAGAACAAACTTGGTTGCTCATCGTGAGTATGGTGATATTTGGTATTTCTATAGGTGCATTAATTTGTTTGTTGGGTGGCTTAATGGCAGTAGAAATAGCACCAAAAAATGCAGTCGGTGCAGCAATGGGCGTAGTAGGCGTAGCTAGTTACATTGGTGCTGGTTTGCAAGATATTGTAAGTGGGTATTTAATTGAAAATGCCAAAACCGTTACCAATGGCGTAGTGGTTTATGATTTTACTATTCCATCTCTGTTCTGGATAGGAGCTGCGGTGTTGTCGTTTGTATTGGCAACTTTCATTTGGAACGCAAAGCGAAAAGAATAAGTAGTTGAAAATAAGTGAAATGTGATGGTTTTTGGAAAATATTTTTCTTAAAGCTGTCACATTTTGTTTTTCATTGCGTCTATTGTTTTGTGGGTTAATTCAGCACCTGCGTAAAAACCAAAACAACATCAAATGAAAAAGAAGCTATTTATTATAATCTTCTGCCTTTTAACTACGAAAGTCTTCGCACAAAACCTGCGTCTTAGCGGAAAAGTACAAGCTGCTCATACTAACGAAGCCATTGGTTACGCAGCAGTTTTGTTAACAGAGCAGGCCGATTCTACAAAAAGAAGTGGCGCTTTAACTAGCGTAAACGGAGAATTTTCTTTGAAGGATTTAAAAAATGGAAAATACATCCTTAAGATATCAGCGTTAGGTTATAAAACGTTGGCAAAACCCATCGAAATTACCACTGCTAATCTCGATTTAGGTACATTGAAAATGGAAGAAGATGCCCTTGCACTAAAGGAAGTTAGCGTTACCGGCCAGCAAGCAAACGTTAAAATTAAACCTGATACCATCGAGTACAACGCTACCGCCTTTAAAACACAACCTAACGCTGCGGTAGAAGAATTATTAAAGAAATTGCCAGGTGTTGAAATAGATAGAGATGGCAATATTTTGGTGCAGGGACAAAAAGTAACCCGACTCACGGTAGACGGGAAGGACTTTTTTGGAACAGATCCTAAAACTGCTACTAAAAACTTACCAGCTGATGCCATTGCCAAAGTGCAAGTGGTGGATAGCAAAACCCTAGAAGCTAAAGCAACAGGTATAGATGATGGACAACGTGAGAAGGTTCTAAACCTGACCATCAAAGAAGATAAAAAACGCGGTTGGTTTGGGAATGCCAATCTTTATGGTGGAACTACAGACAAATACAACAGTTACCTCAGCGCCAATCATTTCAACAAAAACTTGCAATTTGCCTTACTTGGTATGAGCAATAATGTAACCAATGCAAGTTTCCAGTTCGAAGATTTAAATAGTTTTACTGGTGGAAATATTGGGAACATTTTTGCTCCGCCAGCAGGAGGTAGTTTTTCGATCAATGTAAACAATGGTCGTACAACCATTGGTGGTTCTGGTGTATTTGATAACAGTGCCATCGGCGAAGTAACCACACACAGTGGTGGTGTAAATTACAGTAACAGCTGGGGTGCAAATAATAAGTTGGCTATCAGTAGTAGCTATTTCACTTATTTCTCCAAAGGTATCGGGAACAGGTTATCAAACATTCAAGACTTTAACCAAAACGATGTATTGAGAACGGAAGAAAATTCCATCAGAAATTCAGATAACCAAGCCCATCGTTTCAATTTTAAGGCAGAATATCATCCAGATTCGTTAACGGATATTACTTTCCGCCCTAATATTATCCTCAACTATTCTAGAAATATCAATGATAGAAATTTCAATTCAAAATTCGATAATGCCGGGAAAAGCAACGACGGCAATCAATATTTCAATCAGAAGAATGTTACACCTTCACTATTTGGAGAGTTTGTTGCTCTACGTCGTTTAAAAAACGGTTCTGTTTCATTAAGGTTAAATGGCACACAGAATACTTATAATTCGAATTGGCTCAATCAATCTCTAATTAACAAATACGAAAATGGAGCTACGATAATAGAAAAGATTAATCAGCAAGCAGAGCAAGAAAATCTAGCTAAAACTTATACCGTTGGATTAAACTACATGCGCCAGCTCAATAAAAAATGGAGTGCAAATGTGGGATACCAATACAATCAAAGTAACATAGATGCAGAACAGCTCACTTTAGATTACAATAACCTTACTGATAGATATGAAGTTGTAGTGCCCAATTTCTCTAACAGAATCGATAACAAAAATTGGTCGCAAAGTGCGAGATTTGGTTTTATTCACACCCGCACCCAATGGACTTACAATTTTGGCTTTGGTCTGCAAGAAACGGGGTTGGATGCAGCAACTTTTACGAGCATGGGTGTAAATACGAACAATTTAGATAGGAAGTATTACAATATTCTACCTCGATTATCCATCAATTTTAAAAATAAAGCCAACCATACCATACAGTTAAATTACAACTCGAATGTAAATCTCCCTTCGGTAAATGATTTGCAGCCAGTGCAAAATAACAACAATCCGTTGTATCAGAGAGTAGGTAATCCAGATTTGGAGGCCACTAAAAATCACCGTATGGCTATTAACTTTAATACTTTCAGTGCAGATAATAATAGGTATTGGAATGGCTATTTCTTAGTGAACTACGCAATTGATGACATTGGCAACAGCGTAAAGTTTACCAACGGAGTTCAAAATGTGCAACCAGTAAACGTAGATGGTAATTATTTCATAAGAACGGGTACTTTTTTTGGTCAGCCCACAAAAATTAAAGGTTTAAGAATGGGTTATGGGCTTAATTTATTTATGTCGCATACGTCTTCATTTATTAACGACGAAAAAAATGCAACCAATAGATACAGTGCAGGTCCTAGTACTAATTTTAGCTATGATATTGATGATAAGTTGAATGTAGGGATTTATTTGGGTGTGCAATACAGTAAGGTAAATAATTCTCAGCCAGCGGCGATAGATAATAAATATTTCAGTTTTTATAACAATGCAACTGTAAGCTGGGAGTTCGTGAAAAACATGCGCATCACTACCGAATTACAACATAATGGTACCGCAGGCAGAGCCGATGGCTTTAATAACAACGTTTTTCTTTTAAATGTTGGCTTAGAGCAATATATGATGAAGCGTAGAATTACTTTAGCCATTAAAGGTTTCGATGTACTGAACCAAAACACCAATATAGATAGATTGGTAAATGCAAGTAGGATGGAAGATATTCGTTACAATACTATCAATCGCTATTTCTATATGTCGCTAAATTATAAAATCAGCAAAGCTGGAGCAACAAATACGAGGTCAAACCCTAGAAATACAGTTGGATAACGATAAGGTTCAGCAAGAGTAAGTGTTTTACTTTCTTACTCCTTTTTAGAGTATTAAACATTTGATAGTGAATGTGTTGTGGTTGTTTTTTGAGGTGATGATTGCAATAATTGGGTAAAAATAACAACATAAACCATAGGTGTTTTCAGCAAAAGCATTGTTATAGCTGTTTCTGGCGCTTCTTTTTTAGAGGGCATGAAGTTTGGGTAATTGGGGCTACCTACATTACCCTATGAAAAATAATTTGAAAAGCCTTGCTAGTGATGCAAGGCTATTTTCTTCTTTTTGGAGTTTTAGCGTCCAATTGAAAATCAGTAATTTACTGTTGCCAATAGATTTTCTCTTTTTGAAATCTAAAAGCGTAGCAATAATCTCTAATCTAGGCATTCCTAATCAGCCCTCTAATAACTTAACTTATGCAATATAAAGTTATCCTTACTGGAGCTAATGGTGCAATTGGTGAAGGTGTTTTGTTGCAGTGTCTAGAGAGTAGGTCTATTGGCGAAGTATTACTGGTTAGCCGTTGGCATCATCCTATTAAACACCATAAACTGAAAGAATTAATCGTATCAGATTTTTTGGAACTTGATGCCTACGAAAATGAATTAAGTGGTTACGATGCCTGTTTCTACTGCTCGGAAAGCCCGTTGGCGAGTCTCGATGAAAGAATTGGTTCGTATTTTATGATTGACAACACGTTGAGCTTTGCTTCAAAATTGTTGATGCTTAACCCAAATATCGTCTTTAGTTACTTGTCAAAATGGAATGTGGATGCTACCGAGTTGGGTAAAGTGATGTCAGCCAAAATAAGAGGAAAAGCTGAAAATGCATTGGCAAAAATGATATTCAAAAAGCTGTATTTTTTTAGGATAGGAATGGTTAGCCCCTTCCCAGAGCAGAAAAACAGGAAAATAGGCAATGAAATTATTTACAGATGCTATCCCCTCTTGAAATTTTTGATGCCCAACAAAATTAATACTGCCGAGGAATTGGCCAAGGCAATGATACATACATTAATTACAAAATATCCGCAGAGAGAAGTGAGTGTAAAAGACATTAGGGCTTTAGCTAGTTATCAGCAAGGGAATGTAGAAATATACAACCCATTAATGCATTTAACTTAGAAGATCTAATCTTCACTTTTAAGGTTTTTAATTTCTATGGAAACCCATTACTTTGTAAGTATGGAAGAACAGAAAAATAATCCGCTACACGGCAAAACCTTAGAGTACATTATCACACAGCTAAGCGAACATTATGGCTGGGCAGAGTTAGGCTATCTTTTGCGTTTCAATTGTTTTGTGAAAGATCCCAGTGTAAAATCTAGTCTGAAGTTTTTACGGAAAGAACAATGGGCTAGAACACAGGTTGAACAATTATATATAGACACTTTTTCAAAATAAATTATGAGAACTGTACTAGCTATATTTATGGGTTTAATCTTGCTTTTCAATGTAAATGTAGAGGCAAAGGAAAATAAAAAAAAGAGTAAGGTTTTGGTCTTTTCGCTTACTACAAGTTTTAGGCATAAATCAATTAAAGAAGGAATTATCGCCATTAGAAAACTTGGAGCCGAAAATAATTTTGAGGTAGATACTTCTGAAAGTGTAAATAGTTTCACGAAAGAAAATCTTAGCCAATATAAGACACTGATATTTCTGAATCCTACAGGCTCTAACGTTTTTAGCGAGCAACAGAAACTAGCTCTAAAAGGATATATTAATGATGGCGGCGGTTTAGTTGGCATACATGCAGCTACTGATTTTTGCTTCGAATGGGAATGGTACGGTAAAATGATTGGTGCTTTTTTTACCAATCATCCAAAGGTGCAGCAAGCCAAACTCATTGCTGTAAACCCTAAAGATAAGTTGATGAAAGGTTTGCCGGAGACTTGGTTACACACAGATGAGTGGTATAATTTCAAATCCTTCAATAACGATGTTAAGGTGCTGGTAAAAGTGGATGAGACATCTTATCAAGGAGGTACAATGAACAATAATCATCCTATTGTTTGGTACCATGAATTTGAAGGCGGTAGAGTTTTTTATACCGGAATGGGACATACACCAGAAGCTTACAGCAACAAATTATTTTTAACACAACTACAAACTGCAATCAAATGGACAATGCGTAAATAACAAATCATCATAAATCTATCTATCTACTTATTTAAAACATGTTTATTCTTCCGAAAGCTTTCCGGAGGCCAATGTTATTGGCACTCGGAATGTCTGTTATTGCTTTATCGGCTAACGGACAAGAGAATCAGAACTCCCTAGAAATCAATTTGCAAAAGTCAATTGGCATTTTTAGTGCTAATAACCATCAACTGCAAGGTGGTGCCTACGGTGGAGAAATTACTTATCATATCAACACCACTAATCGTAAAAGTGCTTGGATACAAGACTTGGGTGTTAAAAGCGTAGACTTTATTTTCAACTATAAAAATATGGGTCAAGTAAATAGAGTACTTGTGCCCATTAAAGGAGAATATGGAGATAGTTATTCACTTTTAGGAGGGATAACTTTACCTTTACTCCACGTAGGTAAAGCAAGTGTAGATATTGCTCCCGCGTTTGGTGTACTTTACGCTGGCGAAACTTGGTTTACTAATCAAAACCCTTTGTTAGGTAGTAAGTTGAATTTTGCGGCTAGAGCAGCGTTAAAACTTAATGTGCCAGTTGCAGAAAAAACATCACTAACTGCTAGTTTAGACGTACTTCATTACTCTAACGGCGGCTCTAGGGTGCCAAATAATGGTATGAATTTAGCTAATGTGGGCATTGGCGTAAAAAAGTATTTGAATTTTAAGCCTGGAGAAGAAGCCCAAAGTACGAATGTTGATAACAGTTATGCTAAACATTCGTTCGATTTTGGTGTTGGAATAGGACGTAGGGGTGCTTACCAAAGCAAGAAATTTTTGTATCGCACAGGCTTATACTTGGGCTACAATTACAGATTTGCTTCCTACATGGCAGTTGGTACAGGTATAGATGCGGTTTACTACCATACTTTGTACGATGCAAGTCGTAATACAGAGACTTACCAATCAAAAGCTACCTCATTACAGAGATGGCGGGTTGGTGCGGCTATTGGTCCAGATTTTTGGATGGGCGATTTGGCGATAATGGCAAAATATGGCTATTACATTTATTACGATAGCTTAAAGCCTATAAAAACATATTGGACTGCTGGTGCAAAATACAAATTGAACAATTGGCTAGCATTGCAAGGCAAAATATACATACATCAAACCGAAGCCGACTATATAGGTGTAGGCTTGATGTTCACTAAATAAATTTATGATTAGGCTAAACGAAGACACACCACTAGATGTACTTAATGAAATAAAGCAAGGCGACTTGGTAACAGACACATTTAGTAAAACAGGTTTGGTGGAAAGTGTAGAAATTACCGACGATGGTTTATATCGCACCTACGAATTCACTTTGGTAACTGGAAGAGTTATAAAAGTTAGAAAGTAACCCAGCTAATTAGCTTCTAGGTCTAATCATTAAACATTTTAAGCGAATCTTGATGAATTGTGCTAAGCTCAAACAGTCTCTTAGGTTTGAGATTTTTCCAAATTGTTTTGGGCCTAGCGCTATCTTTAAATGCATTTGAACCACTCGTATAATTCATTTTTAAAGTAGAGAAGTTTACGGTAGTGTTTGTCTGTTCGCCAGAAGAACGGTGCATACTGGATTTGTTGTAGCCTATCAATTCAAATTTTTGGTGTTGGTAACGGAAGATGTATTCAAAATTGTAAATCTCCCATGCGCCGCAACTATAAAAATTTTGAAAGTGTATTTTCAACAATCCTTTCACTATTTCCATATAGCCATTTTCTCCAAAAGGATCCAGCAGGCAAGGAGCATCCTCTGCATTTGGAGGAGGAATAAAGGTTGTGTTTTTTGCAAATAGTTCATACCATCCGTTAGGTTTCTTAAAAGCAACTAGCAAACATCTTGGGTTTGTGTTTAATTCGGGGTCGCCAAGTTTACCGCTATTATTGATTATGTTTTTCGGATTGGTATTTTCAATAACCAGTGCTACATCTTCCAAGCCATCTTTATTTAAATCGCCCTTTGCTTCGGCAATCAATTTCCATCCCTTTGGTACGAAATCCGTGGCTTTTGAGGCTGTTTTCTTAATAAGAGGGTTATCGCTCTGCGCAAAAGAAAATTGAGTAATAATAATTAGAGATATAATGGAGACAAAAGCTTTCATAGGAATTGGTAAATGAAAATTTTAAGAACATCATTTATAGTCATCGTCATTGCGAGTAACGAAGCAATCTTAAGGATAGTTTAATGCCTTTTCTTAGTTGTAGGATTGCTTCGTTCCTCGCAATGACGTGTTAACTGCACTAAAACAACACCTCATACAAACCTAAACTAGCTGCATACAAATAGGTTTTATTTCGCAATGTTACCGTTTTCGGCATAGTCATATCATTACACTTAAATTTCTGATTGTTTAATTTATAATAGGCCAAATAAACCGGATTTGGCAAACGTCCGTTGTTCCAACCCGTTAAAATGTCATCATCAAACTTTGGAATTTCGAATTTAGGCTTTTGAATTTCTATCTTAAAAAGTTCTGTTTGTCTAACCAGTAGTGCTCCATTTCTAATGGTAAAAACGTTACAACTAGCCGTATTTACAATGGTATATTCGCAAGGCTTTAAACCATAGGGTCTCAGCAATTCTCGCTCGTATTTTTCAATCGATTTTAATCTCAAGCTATCATTTAAATCTTTCAGTTGTTCCGATTTCTTACTCAAGCTATCGGCAAAAACAACAGTTTTAAAATGTTCTTGCTTTTTGTAATCCGGATAAAAGAACTTCTTCCGATTAAAATATAAATTACCTAGCTTATCTACGTAAAACGGAAGGTTCCAATCGTAAACATCTTGAAAAATTACGTTTTTATTAGCCTCAATAATTTTAAATGGCAAGTTGCTGTTATTCGGTTTAATAAGTATTCTATCATCGTTTAAAAAGATAAGTTCGCTCAAATCTTCCGTGTCTAAAACTTTCCTAAACTTCGAATTATCTTTTAGCAATTCAGTTAAAAGAGGCACTTCTGGGTGCGCATCTTTTTTAGGGATTGGATTACAACCGATAATAAAAATGAAGATAATCAGACTTACGTATTTCATGTTCTTTAGTAATAAAACTTTATTTACAGCTTATACCAATTAGTCTAAATATTATGCTTTCTATTCCTCATTACCCAATAAATGGAACTATTTCTCCAAATGGCGTGCTGGTTAAACTACCATAAAGCGACAGTAAGAATAGTATCCCAATCACCAAAAGAAATAAAGGTTTATATCTAAATTCTTGTCCTTTTTTCACGGTGTACCTGTAATAAAGGTAGGTGCTTGCTAAATAGATTGTGGTGAAAGCCAACATCATGTAAGTAACGGTCATAGTTGTAATTTTTTACGTTTAGATTTGCCTTTGCTTGTCGCAAAAGGATTAATTATCCTAAAGCTAAGTATCTCATCCTTAAAAAAATAAGTGCGTCTTATAAGTGTAGATGTTGACTTATAATTCGCTAGTTTCCGTTTATTATTCGTTGGTGTAAAACTATTTATATTGTACTCAGTTATGTGGTTTTCTTTTTTATAAGATATAGCTTATTACGATTTGAGGTGTAGAAGGCATAACTATTTGGTACGGTATAAAAAAAAGGCGTGAAAATATTTGAAGAGGCACCAGGTCCAGAAATGCTGTAAAACCTATTTTTATTCCCGTCAAATCGCTCATTTTCTACCGATACATTGGGCTCAAAAAACAGGAAATCTTTCCCATCTATTTTTGTGCTGAAAAAAGCTTTTCCTCGCCAATTGATTGTACTAAATCCAGGGTCTCCACCACCAATGTTGTGTCTGTAAGATAATTTTTCTAAAGGATGGAAATGTAAAAAAGAGACATTTTCAGGTAAATAGGAATTGTATTCGCCAGTTCGAAATGCTTCTTCGGTATATCTAGCTGCAGTTTCATTATCTTTAACATTGTGATAACCTGGAAGTTTTTGCCATAACATTTGCCATTGTTTGTCTTGGTAATAATAAAATTGTACGTAATGCGCTCGGTTTTCTCTTACATCTTTTAAGAACCAATATGCTGCAGTCAATTTAGCATCTTTAATTTGCTTTTCCACTTTTTCTGCACTCCACGCTAAATCGGTATTTAAAACTTTAAATGTTTGTTTTGTAGTATCGCCATCTAGTGGCCAAGTATTGTAATAAGAATCTTTAGCGCTGGTAAAAATCATGAAATTACCAATAAGTTCGGGCCAGTGTCCTTTGTAGGGAGTAAATATGGTATCTGTTAAATTGCCATCACTATTCAATTTATAGAAAATCATGTCGTTCTTGGTTTCTTCGTCTTTCCCTGCATCAGCTCGAATAATCCATTGTTTGTTTACCGATGGAAAAACATGGATTGGATTTGGATAACCCTCTGCTTCACAAATTAATTTCACTTCAAAATCCTCTGACTTATACTTCTCATCTAACTCTTGAAAATTAGCATAAGCTGCTGATAAGGGCTTTTCATTTCGTTCTAAAATGCGATCTCGAGAATTACAAGCGGGTGAGAATAGCGTTGTAATTAAAGCCATTATTGAGGCCCATTTTCCATCTGATTTCTTCATCTTACTAGTTTTTCTTTGCTGGGGATTTAGGTTTATTTGCCATCAACATGCTTTGTATTTTTGGATATAAATCGGTGTCTGCGTAAGCACCGGACATTTTCCAAGTACCATTTAATTTTCCAAAGTCGAGGTTGGCAATGCTATTGGTTTTGGTATGTAACATCAGCTCCGCAAAGGGATCAACTTTGCTAAACACACTTTTAGAAAGCCATGATACCAATTTGTTAGTACCATTGATGTCGTAGTTTTCTTGTTGTAAGAGCATCGGCCAAATTTTAGCAAATTGCTGCTGGCTGATTTTCAACTCCGGCATTCCGTCATGTTCGCCGTTAACAATAAAAGGAAATTGGATAAAAGGAAATAGTTTTTCAGTATTATTTTCCTGTACGGTTATTCTAAATTTTTGCCAAAAATCTATGAAATCGTTTTTGTATTGATTGTCGTAATAATCGGCACTTTCAAAAGCGGTAATATATTTAATATTCTCTTTTTCTACATGCGTTAAAAATGGTGTTACATCCTTAAAATGGTTCCAACGGTAATCCGGTTTTTTGTTAAAATGCTGATACCATTTTCCGCCTTCCTTGAAAGCATAATTGTAACGGGCATAAATGGTATTTCTCATTTCTGCCAGCTGTTGTTTGTTGTATTTTTTAACATCTATTTGGGTAAAACTGCGCATTGAAATTTCAGGGTAATCGCCCTCAATTTCCCAATATGTTTTGCGGTAATAACGTTGTCTATCTGCATCATGAATACCAAACTCGTTTTTCTTATCACACTTGTAAAGCCTAAAAAAGTGACTTTTATCTATACGTAAATAGCTTTCGCCCACAAAAAAACTAGAAGCTACAAATTGTTTATTGATGGCATTTTTAGGTTCAAAAATATTGTTACCTATCCAACCGCCATCGTGTACATTTGTAGAGGTTTCGCAAAGTGTAACCTGCTTATTCATCAGCCTTGCTTTACTAAAACTAAGGTGCTGATAATACACAAAAGTGCCGTACGATTTTGGGTCTACTATAATTTTGATTTGATAAACCGTATCTCGGTCCTCTGCAATGTAAATCCCGTTTACCGTATAAGCAAAACTGTTGAAAATGCTTTTTTGGTCAAATCCTTTTTTAAACTCAGGTTTCCATTCGCTAATCGCAGATTGTACAGTACAAGGACAATTATTACCCGCAGTTTTTTGCTGAGCAAAAGCCGAAGAAGCCACTAAAAATAAGATGTAAATGATTTTTTTCATGCTTAAAAACTTTGTGGAAAAACGCTGTATAGCACCATGATCAAAATAATGCTTGGATAAATCCATGAATAATGTTTGCGAAAACCTTTTGCTCTTTTCCAAGGAAAAGCAAGGCTAATGATGCAAGAAAGCCATAGCAAAGGCATTAGTAAAGGAACTGGGAAAAACACGATAAAGAAGAAAATACCGTCTCCAAAAATTGAGCTGTAATCTGAATTATACTCTCTTTTAAACAGTGGCTTCAAATTTTGTTGCTTAATTTCTTGTAGCCATTTCTGCTCATTGTTAAATTTTTGTACGGTTTCTTTAACTTCGTTGATGATGAAATATAGGCTGTCGCTATGCGCAATAGTGTGCCCTTTGTAGAAATAAAAATGCTTAAAACACACGGAATTTGTATCCATGGAAAGACAAACCCAGCCACCAGCAGAGCCATCATGGTCTATGGTATGGCCATAAGGCGTGTTTTCTTGCCAAGCTGATAATCCACCTGCAAAACAAGTTACAGTACTTACAAATAACACCAGAAAAAGCAGCAGTTTTTTCATGATAAAACAGGAGTTCTATTTAACGTACATCCCAGAGAGCAACATGTTCTCATCAAAGTTTAATGTCACCGTATAAGTTTGGTTTTTAATTTCGATGTAGTTAGAAAACTTGAGGTCATCGTAATTTTTAATGGATGTTTTATCTAGTGATTTAACAATATCCGCAAACTTTTGCCCTACTTTTAAACCATTTTCGAACGTGATAGCAACCTTTCTAAAATCATTTATGGCATAACCGTTGATTAAGTTTCCCTTTTGGTTTTCTGGATTAGCTTTATTGGCAGATAAGTAGAAGTAGAAATCGTGGTAGTTATCCTGATAGATAATTTGTGATACGTTTCCAGTACTTCCATCAAACTCGCTCATTCTTTCAAAACTTTTATTTGTGGCAGATTTTACCAATTCTTCTTCGTTAGTTTTACCTAGAACCAAGCCGTTGATATTCCAGTTTTTATCAATTTTAATCACTGGTTTTCCCTTCACATCTTCTGGTTTGGTCGAGTTTTTTACCAACTCTGCCATGTATTTTTCGTTATCGCAACCACCAAAATCGATCATGCCGTTCATGATATCCCAATAGCAAGTTTTAGATAAATTGCTGTTGTTTACAATGATTAATCGCTTATAATCTGGTGCGAAGAAAATATATTTATTCTCTTTTTTGATGTTCCAGTATAGGCCATTGTCAGTATTCGGATTTTTGGTGCCCTTGCCATATTTTGCTTCAATTTTCTTTAAAATTTCTGCTTTTAATTCTGGTGTGGTCATCTCAATCCTCACACCGTAAATTTTGCTTTCGGCACCATAACTTTTTAACGCTGCATTCAAATCGTTTTCATTTTTGATTGGCTTTAAATCGACATGCCCACCGCCAAATCTGGTAATGCTGTCTGTTTTCAGTTTTTCTGAACCAATTTGAAAAATAACTCGCTGTCCTTTTAAATCAATACCATCGAAAGTATAGTTAGCTGAGTTTTCAACTTCTAGCAATAAACTAAATGGATATTCTACTGTTTGTACACCAATAAATAAATCGTTATCATAGCTAATCACATTTTTTACCGGTTCATTCAGGCTCGACTTAGCTAAGTCTATTTGTTCTTTCTTGGTACAAGAAATCATCAGCGGTAAAATGGCTGTCAATAAGAGTTTTTTCATAGTCTTAGTTTAGTTTTTAATTTCAGGTGGAGCTTTCATTTCTGCAGGTTTCCGATGCCTTTTAGTTAATCTTTCAGATTTTATTGCCTTCATGTTTTCACTGGTTTTTTTTAAGCCATATTTATCGGCAATGTATTTTGTAGTAATGCAATAGGAACCGATGTAATCGTAAAAATTTTGAATAACCGTAAGCGTGTCTTTGGATACATTATATTTCCCATCTATAATGATTTCATTTCCATTTGTCGCAAATTTTACAACCTCGAGTTCACTAAATTTCCTTTTATCCAATGCGATTTTGTATACCTGTAAAGTATCTCCCTTTTTTTGTCGACGCATTTCTTCAGGTTTTTGATAACCGAGATAAACATTAAATTTGGTGTTCTTAATTAAAAAATCTGCCGAGCGCTTATCTGTTTTTAAAATATCTGATGTACCGGCTAGTCGCACCACTTTTGGTGGAGGCGTTTTTTGTGCAAATGCACTAATGCTTACTAAAGCAACCATAAAGGCAATTAGTTTTCTCATCTTGTTATTTTTTGTTTCTGCGGTTTCTTTCTAATGTTTCTTGCTTTTTATCTATGGGACGTCTTTTCTCGGTAAATGTATAATAGATGTTGTCACCAATATCTTCGAGATAGGTTTTCTTCAAATAGATTTTTGCTTTAGCTGCTGGAATTTTAATTAGCGCTCCTTTTTCGTTATTCGCATTATGGTCGTAATAATTCCACAAGCCGATGTAATCTCCAGTAAGTAGGTTAATGCTCGATTCTCCACTACCATCGCCAGCGGCATTGCCAAAAGCATAGTCGCTCATGCCAATCAAACGAATGCGTTTTTCGTTTTTCTCATATCGAAATTGCATCGCATAACCCGAACGCATCCAGTTATTTCTAAACTCGAAGCCGTTTTTGGTGCCCTCCACTGGACTGTTGGCATGTAATGTCTCGATGGTTCCAGACTTCAGTTTTCTGAAATTTTGTGTCGATAACCTACAGATGATTTTACTTTCGGTTTCATCTACATATATCGTGTCTTTTTTTCCGTCGAAATCGATGTCTTTAACTAGTTTTTCTTGAGAAAACGCTGATAGGTATACAATAGAAAGTATAGTAGTTATAAATGCTTTTTTCATAATTACGTTGTTTTAAATTTTACTTTTTTTGCCCAAAGGGATAAATAACAAATAGCGAGTAAAGCGACGAAAAGCCAAAGCAAGAAAGACAGGAACTGACCTAGATTGCTAAACTCGAAAAGCAAACGATCCCATTGTTTCGTCAGTTCGTTTCTGAAACTATATAAGCTATAACCTCCATTTTGTTGAGTTTTTACATAGAATCTAATGTAATGTTCAACAATATCGATTACGAAAACTTTGCTCACTAAAATAACCGCAAAGGCACCCAGCGCTATTAGCAAAGCATTGCCTTTAATTTTATTAAAAACAAGCAAAGCTGACATGGAAATATAAGCTAATAGCATACTCAAATCTGCATAGCCATCGTAAATAGTGAAGTTCGCCAATTGAGTTTTTAAGATGAAATTATTAACGATTAAGCTCGAAAAAAGACCAATTGAGATATGTACCGCAAAACAGATGGCAAGTACAATCCCGAATTTTAGCAAGGTCTTTTCCTTTATCATTTCTACTATTTTTTATACTTCAACAAAAACGCTTTAAAATCCATGGCCTCCCTTTTGTCTTTTAAACAAAATTTCAGTTTACCATTTTTATCAAATTCTTCGGCAATATTGCAAAAGATAAACGGCGTAACTTCCTTACCTTTTTCGTCTATAATTCCGTACCAATAATTGCTTCCGTCAGCAGTTCTAACACCAGCGATGTAATAATTGTTCACACCAAAAAACGGATTGATAAACTCGTATTTAAAACCCGTTAATAGGTTCAAGTTTTTGTCAACCAAAGCCTTTTTATGATGGCTATCTTCTCCTACAAAAACTGCTGGGAATTTAATGTCGGTAGCAATAAAATTGTCTACCGTATTCATTTTTTGAATGCCTTTATTTGGCAGTTTTTTAAAGTTTAAATCGTAAAGTTCATCTAGATTATGCGTTTTGCTGGCGATAATGAATTTTTCATGTTTTTCGAAGCGGTAATATTCAAAAGGCAAAATGATTTTATCTCGATTTAGCACCACACCTAACTTTCCATCATCACCAACTGCTTTCTCAAAAACATCGTAGCCAGCTTTTAAACTTTGTATATAATTTTTGTATTGCGGAAGCGGAACCATTTTTTTATCAGCCACATCTAACCAATACAATTTTTCATCACCCGTAAAATACTCGTTCGAAAGCTGTTTTAGTTCATCATATTTAGGTGCAATAATGGTTTCGCCATCCCGATTGGAGACACCAAATTTTCTGTCGGTTTTATGGCTATAAAAAACAATATTGGGTTTAGCGTCATCAAAATATTTTGGGTTTAAGTAATGGTTGCCATACTTAATCATAGCTTTGTTTTGAAACGAAACAGATTTAGTAGCTACAAAAACATCAATGCTGTTAATATCATCTGGAAATTCTGCAAATACAAATTGCGTTTGCACACCAATTACCTTTTTGCCAGCATTGGCAATTTCGTTGTACAAACCAATATCGCCTAACTCTTCAATTTTCGCTTTATCCTTCGAAAGTTTATCTAAATAAACATCAAACTCGGCCATATCAATCTTAGCATTTAAATGATTTTGGTTAATTTGATTGAGCTTCTCTTTGCCACTTTTTTCGTCATTTTCCTTTAATACTTCAGTGAAAATATTGAGCAGCTCCTTTAAAATTTCACTTACTTTTTTATCAATTCCAAGCATTGGCGTAGCACTTAATGCACTGGTATTCATTCTCACATTTTTACCATTCGTAGCTTGGTAAGCTATGATTTCGCTATATAAACCCATCGGAATTTTTAGCTGAGCCACGTTTTCTTTTAGGCTTTCTATCTCAATCTTATCATCTTTATACTTAGCAGTTTTATCAGATTTATTTATCGAAAATTTTTCAAAATCGATAGGGAGTTTTAAGCTCACCTCTGTCTCAATACTGTCAATGCGCTTCAATCCAATATCTGCTTTTGCTATTTTTTTACCCCTAAAAAAGTAGGCCTTTTCGTTGGTTACCACATTGTTTTTAAAAGGCTTAAACAAACTGTCCTTTTTTTCCAAAACGTGGTTGTCGTCGGTTAAGCTAAACCTACTTTCGTACGAAAATAAATCCTGTCCATAAAGATTAAAACTCTCTTCATTTGCGTTGTCGCTAAAGTTTTGTTCAAATAGCAATTTGTTGCAGTAATCGTTAAAAAGCGCTTTTATTTTAGCTTCATCATGGTTAATTTCAAATTCTGGCACCGATTTGTCAACGGTACTTTTCTCTCCAGATGAAAAATGTGAAGTGAGTTGTAATTCGAAAGTTGCCGTTTTAATTAATTTGTTCAGTAGCGTTGTGTCTTTTTTTAACTGACTTTTAAGCTCATCGTAACCCATCGCTTTTAAAGAAGCGATATACTTTTTCGCTTCTATCGTTTGTACTACCTTTTTCTGGCTGCAAGCGGTAAAAAATGAACTTGTAAAAAGTAAAATAAAGAGGTATTTAAATTTCATATGAAAGTATTTGTTCATTTGTTTCAATAATTTTAAGCGTGGCTAGAGTTTGCTGCCATAGTTTTTACATCCGCCATAAAGTCCATTTGGTTTTTACAGCCTCTGGGTTAATGCTTTTAACTTTTTGATAGAAAATTTCAAAGCTTTTGTTCCAAATAGTATAATTTGGGGCTAGTTTAAATTCAATTTTTCCAGTTGGTGAATCTATATATACCTTCCAAATTCTTCTTTGAGAAACAGTAACCGAAGTGCCGCTTAATTCTACGATATCTTTGAGTGGAAATATAGCCTGCTCTCCATCTTTATTGATCGCATAAAAATTCTGTTCATCAAAATAAAATTCGTTATCACTAACCAGCTTTTTTTCCAAGCCGAAAAAGAAAGGGCGCTCAGATATCTTTCTTAAACTACCAAGTTCATGATTTGCTGGAGATTGGTAGTCAATTGCTGTGTTCTGTACTGGTTTAAATTCGATAACAAAATTTTTATAGACCTCTCTGAGCAGTATAATGGAGAAAACTAGCGAACTTAAAAGTATCAGCGGAATAAACATCCTATCCTTTGCGTTAAAAAACATTACAATCCCGAAAGTGATGATTGCAAAGGCAACAGTTAGTATGATTATTCGTAACACCATTTAGCTGATTATTTAGTCTGTTGATAACAGATGTTTCTTAAATTTAACTTTAAACTTTTAAAATTTTTGTAGCAATTACAATTCGCTAGCATTGGTTTATTATTCGTGGACAACTGGGCTAAACTTGCTTCTTCTTCAGCTGGCTTCCAAGCCATAAACCTAAAATCAAAGTTGGCAGACCACCAAATGCAAGAAAAACGAAAATCACAGGAAAAATAGCATCAATGCTATTGATGTCATTGTTTGATGCAAAAGAAAGGCTAAGCATGGCGCCACAAATTCCGACTATCAGCAATGCGAACATCATGAGTATGCCCTGCCATTTTTTAAACACATAATTGGCAGAAAAACTGCTGCCTATAAACCAGCCTAAAGCATAGGTTAATATGGTGCCGAAAAGTATAGGAAAGAACAGCCATCGAAATATTTCAATGGTTTCATTTAAACCAAAAAACATAGTGTAAAAGAAGGATGAAATGAAAATTGCACCAATAATTTCTATAGTTATAGCGGTTAAAATGAGCCTTTTAGTTCTGTTCAGCATCTGGATTGTTTTTGAAACAGGCTATTTGTTCTTAAAATACTCGGTAAGTTCAAAAATCCAATCGCCGCCTTTAGCAAATAGGAGCGAAGAGATGAAAAGAATAACGCTGTATAGGATCAACCTTTTCACAAACAGCCTAGTTTTGTTGTCATCTTTGATAAATTGGTAGTTAAAAATCAAAAATACCAAGCCCGCTACAATGCCAGCGGGAACACCTGCATACAAAGCAGGAATAACACCCCAGAAATCATTATAGAGAAAGATTGCCCAAGAGCAAAAGCCAAATATCGCACTGAAGATTAAGAATAATAATCCTTTAAAGAAATGCTTGCCCATTAAGCCATACATTAAAGTAAACATGGCTAAGGCTAAGGTTAAAAATGTAAAATGTAGCTCTGCAAGGTAACTGGTTTTGCTACTCTCATAAGGAAAAATGATGCATACACTAATCGTAAAAATTACTACTCCGGCAATTAAAACTGGCTTGTTGATATTATTCTCTTTTTTCATGATGCTCATTTTTATCCTATTTTCGTCTAATTAAATAATAACCCAATACGCCTAACATAAAAACTACTCCACCAGCGATAAAGTAAAAGTTTAAGTTCGATTTAGTCTTTTTTTTTACCGTTCCTTTTACATCTTTAATTTTGTATAGTTCTTGCAGCTGCTCGTAATTGTCTGCCTTAAAATCATAAGGGTTTGCAGTTTGTATTACTTGCAATTTTTTACCCGCTTCATCAAAATAATAAACGGCATTTTTATCCTTCAAAAATTGATGATACTTCACGGCTACCTGCGGTGTGTTGGGCATTTCGCCTGCGCAAGAATTGATTACTTCTACAAAAGAACCCAAGTTAACTAAGGTTTCGCCGTCAGCAGTAATGGGGTAACTTTCTTTGCCATCAAACAGTGCGTTATTAAATAGGTAAAATAGCCCCAGTTGTTTAACCTTGCTGCCACTTAGCGTTTGTTTGTTTTCAGTTTTGGGGTCAAATCGATCGCCAATAAAGTAGATGTACTTATCGGTTGCCAAAGCTTTGGGTAAATACTTACCATAACCATATCTTCCGGTAAAATATTTAGCGCTAGCAGGTATATTTGTGTTGAGAATCTTCATATTATCGGCTTCCATGTAGTAAAAATCCTCACCTTGAAATAAGCCTCCTTCAACCGCTTTAAGTTTAGATGCGTCTGTCTTTACGGGATAAGGTGTGCTAAAATCATCATCCCAAATTGGGTAAATTTTTTGCTGAAAACGTATGAAATCCACATTGCCATAAATAGGCTGTAAAGGCGTAGAAGTAGAATAGCTGAAATTAATGTCAATGTCTTCTCCAGTTAAAGGATTTTTACCAGATACAGAATGACCTTGACGTTTTTTCAGCACCTTATCGCTCCACCAAATGGTAATGGGATTGTTCATTAATTTCAATTGGTTGAATTTTCGTTTAACGCCCAATGCCAAAAGTTGTGGTGTAACTTCATCAAAGCTGCCATCGTTTCTAACGGAATAAATGTGTTGCTCATCTGCAATAAAATCTTCGTTTTCGGCAGGGTTGCAAGCATAGTAAACAAGTTGTGCCGGATTTAAATTTGGGATCGCCTTAATTGTTGCTTTTTTGGCGTACAAATCAATATTTACAGAAAACACCTGCTTATCGCTTTTCAAATACATGCCAGAACTAAAGCATTTGATATTGCTGATATTTACAGGCAAGCCATCTAGCACTATTTTGGTAATGTTTTGCTTCCAACCGTTAAAATAAATCCATTTGTCATTGATTAAGAACAAACGCCCATTGATATGTTTTTGCCCAACATTGTTAGGTAGAATTTTAGAAAACACAGCTGTCCTTTCCTCATGTTGACCATCCTTTGGTAAAAGATAGAAACCGTTTTTATCGCTGAACATAAAGGTTGCTTCATCTTCACCAGCATATTTGTAGCTTGCTTGGTCTATTCCCTTTATTGGTTTGTTAATCTGTTGAACAAAGCTAATTGCGTTAGGATCTTTCTCCGTATACTGGTAAAAAATACCATTCTCTTTTTTGATAATGGCATGTGTTTTAGAGGTATGATAGTGATAACATTCGCTGGCATGTAGCGATTGACCGATAATTGAAACCAAAATCAGAAGGATTATTTTTTTCATTTGAACATTAAGTTAGTGCTTATTTAACAAACAACATTGGCGTTCTGTTATTCGTTACCTTTTGAAAATTATTCGGCTATTAAGGCTTATTATTTGCAAATCGAATTTTGAACAATAGGCAAGACAACAATAGGCTGCACAAATGCAAAACTGACTATGGTTAGGCTTATGATTAAAATGTTATTGATAAGCAACCATTTCAATTTTGCCTTGAAGCACTTAACAGGCATGTCGAGTTTTTTAAATGGGATAACCGAAAGTCTACCATGAATTGCTTTGAACGGAAGTTTTCTCGTGTTAGTAGTAAACTATTTTTCGGTTAATGATAGACTCTGGCTCGGGGATTTGTCTTTTAACATTTGTTGTCGTTACTTCTTTTTTTTCAGTCCACTTCTTATTGAAATCATATTTAATAAAATAGTTTATAGTTACAATGTTTCCTTCGCTCTCGTATTTGTTTTCTATTATATCTCCCTCTTCATTGTATTGATAAGTTATTGTCGATGGATTCCTAATGGACTGTATTTCCTTAATTAGCTTATTTTCTTTGTTATAAGTTAAATCTTTTTGCTCATAGATTTCGCCATTCGTATCTTCCAGTTTTTCTTGTATCACGTTGTTGCGAACATCGAACAATTTATGTGAGATGTAAGCTAAAACAAAAGCTTTTTTCTGGTCATCATACTCATAAACTTTCTCGATTTCTATGTTGTCGCCGTAAACATAATCCGAATAAAAACTGCCGTCTTTTTTGAGTACTTCTTTACCATTTTCTATACTTCTAGTGTCTTTTTTAACTAATTTATCTTGTATGTATTTGTATGAAACTTCTTCATAAACATCGCCAGTTAGGTAACCTAATTTTTCTTTTTTGATGAGGTTATTACCTTCGTAAAAATAGCGTTCGTTTAGATAGTAAATATTTTTGTTCTTGGCTTTATCAAACTCAATTACATATACTTTTGATGTTTTTCCATCGGTATTGTACTCTACTAATTCGTCCATTCCTGGTCCTTCTTGTGTCTTTTTTTTTCCACCTTCATCTAGTTTATAAAAGATAATTTCTTCAGACTTTATTATTGGTTTATGAGCTGTTTTTTCTTGCGCACAAGAAATCAATGTAGAAATGAGAATGATAAGTAGAATGTTTAGTTTTTTCATAATATATCTTCACTATTTTTAGTGTGGAATGCTTTGCTAGTCCTATTGTTTGTTCGCACCAATATTCCAGTTCATCGAGAGACACGAAGTACTTCTAAAGTTAAGGTCGTCTTCAATCTAAAGTTTGATATCGCTTTGTGCACCGTAATTACGATTTTTCTTTGCACAAACGTTAATGATAACCCGATAGCGCCAAATAGCCCGAAGCGAGTAACGACCATACGCAATAGCGGGGCTGAAGCCTATTAACATCGAAGCGTTGGTTTTCAAATCAATTTCCTACTTTGTTAAAAGCCTCAATCATAATGGAACTTGGATCACTGTCTTTAAAAAGTGCCTTCGGTATTTTGTATCTCTTGGTGCTGGTGGTGCTCGGCATGTCTTCTTTCATGGTATTGATGTCAGTTTGTTCGTAAATTCCTTTTAACAAATCGAATTTTTGCTCTGTTTGGCCACCAGCGCCCATATTAAAAGTGGTGATGTGAGTTAACACTAAATCGTCTTTAATGTATTTAAAAGTGCTTTCAATACTTCCAGCTGGACCAGTTGCCTGTTTGGTAACTACCAATTTTCCGCTGTCGATACTCACTTCTTCAAAGTCGTAGTCCTTAAATCCATCTTTCCTAAATTTAGGGTCGAAAGCGGTGTAGGAAATTGCATCAACGCTGTAGGCATTTCCTTGTTTTAGCAATACCAAAGTTGGGCGCAGGGCAGTTGTATCGGTGGTTTTGATGAGCACAATTACTTTATCGGCTACGCCATCATTGTTTAAATCGCCAGCTGCTTCTAAGTCAATTTCGTAATCTTTTGGAATAAGATTTTCGATTTTGTATGCCATTTTTGGAAAAGGAGGTAAGGGCACTTCCAACTCCGTTGTGTCTGCGGTGTCAGGCGGTAAGGCGACGGTGTCTGCTAGCGTCGTTGTCGTTTGTTTTTCTTCGCTTCGGCAGGAAAAGAGTGATACCAAAGCCATGCCTAAAATTGCAAAAACCTTTATCGATGCTTTCATAGTGGTTAATAATTAAAAGATGTTTTTTCTTTGAAAACGTGTACAGCTTCTATGGTGTCTTTCTGGAAAGAATATTTTACGGTGATGCTGGTATCAGTTTCGTTAATCAATTTCGCATTTTTTGCATCCCTAATTTCGAGCCAAGTACTATCGTTTTTCTTGATTTCATCGCCATCTTCCAATAAAACTCTATCGAATAAGAGACCACTTTTTACCAGTTGAATTCGTGGTCTGCCCATTACACCATAACCTACCGTTTGTACACGAATATTGTTTTCGAGATTGAAGTGGTTTAATCTACCACTGCCCGAAGCCGAAAGTAAGATGCCAAAAAATGGAATGGCCATGGGTACGATACTCAGCACCAGCCCCGCTATCAGTAACCAGAAATATATTTTTGCCCACAGTTTTTTCCAAAAACTGAAAGCGGTTACAGGCGTTAATAGTAGCCAAATCCAAAAGATGACTCTATCGCTCCAATAGCCAACAAAACTCATTTGCCAAAAGCCATAAAGCACCACATTAAGTACCACTAAGACCGAAATGAAAAGATAGATTCGTATTAAGATTTGCTTTTTCCCCATAAATTATTGCTCTACAGCCGTAGAATCAGGCATTTCTTCTTCCTCTTCCACCGCTCTTTCTTCATCACGAGCACTTTTAATATCATCGTTGGTGTACTGATAATATTCGTTGAAAGTTTTAGTTTGCTGGTTGTAAATGAGTACGTATTTCGAATTTTTTGTCTGTCTGATAATTCCATCTACTGGAGCTGGTACCAATTCCATCTTGTCCATGTAAATTAAAGCACCTTTTTTAAAGCTTTTAATGGTAGGTAATTCGTTGGGCAGTTTTTTCCAATAAAGTACATTTCCTTTTTGAGGGATGATGAAGATGGCACTACTTTCATAGTCTGAATTTTCGAGCAAAAATGCCATTTCACGTTCCCCTTGTCCGGTAAAATTTCCGTAGGCAATTACCCTGTAGGCACGGTCTTTAATCTTAGTGAAGAAATACAAATCGGTAACTTCTTTGCCTAGGTAACCATTGTCTAAAAATACTTTTACAATGCCTCGTTTAAAGGGAGTTGGAATGTCGTCATATTCGGGAATGGTAAATGTGGCATTTTTCCAAGTCGCATAATCTTCTGGACTTGCCCAGCCATCTACATTCACGCTATCAGCCGGATAAGCTACATTGTCCCCAAACGAGTCGTAATAATCTTGTCGAGCTTGGTAACCACCGTAGAAATAGGCAAAGCTAGATGCCCCAATCAACATCACAACGCTTAAAATTATCCAAATAATAGCCTTTCTCTTTGTTTTTGGTTGAGGTGACTGTGGGATTTCAGTTTCTTGATGTGGTTGTTCAGGGTTGTTGTAAGGTTGTTCCATTTTTGTATTTGAGATTTAGATTTTTATAGAGAGAATGATTGATGAAATGTGAATTACAGACAGTATAAACTTGTTTTTGTAGCGCCGCTTGATTTGGTAGATACGCTTTTCGCTTTTGGTTCAAAGATGAAATCTATCACAACTTCGTCTACTTTTCCAATTCCATTTGGTTGGATAACTTGGTTTTTTTCGTCTTCTTCAGGTTGGTTGTCACCGTAATAAACATACTCGAAAGCCAATGGCTGTTGAGCTTTGTTGATCACATAGTTACACCAGCCGTAACTATAGCTAACTCCATCTTTTTGGGTAGGAAATATCAATACTTCTTTAGTGAAAGTATTGCAGGAAGTAACGGTAATAAAAGTTGGGGTGTACCAATTGGTGGGCAACAAGAGTAATAAAAGCGCAAACATCCAATCGTGTTTGCTGCCTTCTTTTTTAATTAAACGAGTGTAGAGCGGCCTTAACGCTACCAATACTACAATTCCTATTAAAATGATGTTGTAAGTTTGTGCGGATACGATCATGGTTATTAAATTTTATTCGTCAGCAGGAGCAAGGCTAATGTCATATTGGTTGTTTTCGTTTTTGACAAGATAATCTAGGTTAGAATTTAACAGAAATTCATCCTTAAAAGTTGATTTCTTTTCAAATTGAAAATCTTTATAGCTATGTTCTTTCCCCCTGTAAACAATTTTCTCAGGAAACTCAAAAATATGTGCTTGGTGTAATGCTGGTTTAACCTTGTTATTCAATATCAGCATGTCTAATTTGTAATATTTTCCGTTATTGGTAGTAATGCCGGTACTAAACCCAAATGAAGTTTCTATTTGAATGGTTCTATCTTCCAAAACCCATTCATAAGAGCATTGATTAAAATCGCTGGCTAGAAAAAAGGCATATTTCGGTTTGCCATATTTTTCAGTCAGTTTATCCATCATCGCCTTGCGCTCATTTACATTTTGAAATTCTGTTTCAGCATAATAGCCAACAGGTTTTTTGTTATTATCCGTTAATAGATACATCCTTTCGAAATAGATGTTTTGAAATTTTGCAACGCTATCCAAGCTTGGTGATTTATACAAAAAACCAAAATCTTTTTGCGGCACTTTAAGGTCCATCACATCAATTAACGTATTGCTGATTTTGTATTTCTGCTGCTCACTATTGATGATCGCCACATTTACACTGTCGTATCTAATACCATCTTCATCTAACAGATACTTTGCAAACAACTGATTTACGTCTTCGTTAAAATCAATAGTTTCTAAATCAAAGGCACTGTTTTTTTCTAAAAGCGACACTTTTTTCGGTCCCATTTTACAGGCTAACATCGCTAATAATAAAAACATAAAACTGAAATGAATCTTCTTCATATTGTACTTGTCTATTTTAATGCTCTCAGTGGTAATTGATAATCTAACAAGCCTTGGCTTTTAAGTAACCAGCCCGAACCTGCAGGCTTTCCATTGATGTTTTCGTAACCACTAGCTCCGCACTCACAATTACCAACTGGGCCAAACATACCATAGTTGTAAATAGCGATATAGCTGTAGCCAGAAAGCAAGTAAGTTCTGTTTTTAATGACTACAATAATTACATCGTTAATGTTTAGTTCCTTAAACGGCATCAAAATGGTTTGTGTTTCGTAATTATCTTCTGGTATAAAATTTATCGTAGTGTCCCTGATAATATGTTTATTTCTTTGCAGGTAAAAGTTGATGCGTTTCAGTTCGTTTGCCGTAAAGCTGTTCACTTTAATTTCAAAGTTTCCTTGCACCGTTGTAATGGTATCGCAAACTTCTTTCTGCATACGAGCTGCTTCTTTTTTCTTACTGTAACGGTTCCACTCAACACTACCCCAAAAAAAAGCAACCAATAGTAAGATCATGCCAATAACAACGGCGATACAAATGGCTATGATCTTGAATATCTTTTTGGCTGTCATTTGATTTTTCCGTTAAAAGCTATTTGATGTAAACAAAAGTTCCAGTACCTAATGTTTTTAAATCTTCAATAAAATTTTTGTTTATCACGAAGAAATATCCATCATGATGTGGTGTTTTGTCCATTGATTTGATGGTGCCTTGGTCTTTATCTACTTCTAATTTAAGTGTGTTCTTCTCATCGTTAAAAATGGTCGAATAGCGGAAAATTCTATCCTTCGCTTCCCATTCATAAATAGTGAACTTGGTCATAAATTCGCCTTCAAGTTTCTTATGATTACCGTATTTTTTAGTTAATGTAGCTATGAAATCCTTCGCTTCTTTATCTGTAATTTCACTTACCTCGGCACCAATAGCTTTAATTTTGCCGTCTAAAGAAACCGCAACGCTCAAAGAGCTGAAAGCTTGGTCTCCAGCTATGGCTAATGTATCTCCACTTGAAGAGCTTTTCTGTCTGTACTCTACGCCAACAGCCTTTTGGTCTTCAGAAAACTCATTAATAAACGTAGTATCTCTTTGTACCATTCTGGTTTCATCTCCCACAGGGATATCATAATAATCGTCCCATTTTTCGCTTTTGTACTTGTCGGGGTATAAGGTGGTAATTTTAGTTCCAAAATCAATGTCCAACAAGTCTAAAGGGGCTTGTCCAATAGGTTTAACTTGCCCCATACAAGCAGAAATTAACGTGAATAAAGCAAGTGCGCACAAGCTATGTTTGAAATGTTTAATCATCATTTTTAAATTAATTTACCCTAAAACTAATTGGCATGGTAAAGTAAGACCTAACAGGTTTGCCATCATTCTTCGCAGGAGCCCATTTTGGCATCCGCTTAATTACACGGATTACCTCTTGGTCTAAACCATAACCCAACTTGTTTACAATTTCTATGTTGCTGATACTGCCATCTAGTTCAACCATAAATTTGACACGGACAGTTCCTTCTATTTCATTTTCCTGCGCCTCTCTAGGATACTTTAGGTTATTGGCTATAAATTGCCTCGCTTTACTAATCCCACCAGGAAATTCTGCTTGTATATCTACCTTTGTAAGATGGTCTGTACTAGGGCTAGGACTTATTCCAGGGGCAGCTGGAGCGGTAACTTTTGGTCCTACAAAGGAAGCAACTGCTGTTTGTAGAGTTAGCAACCCTTTTTCATTTTGAGTATAAAGTCTCAATAGAGTAGCTTTATTTTTCTCCTTTTGATAGAAAAATATTTGATTGTTAATCACTTCATAACTGCCACTTTTAATCGTGTCGCCAGTAGCCTTGTTTACGATATGTTTTATTTCTTTAGCGATTCTTTGTGCTTTGCCAATTCTGTACAAGTTGTAAAAAACCGTGTCATTTTTTGCCTTAGCCTTTCCGTTGCTTAGGTTCATAATGTAGCTAGTGTTTTCAAGTTTAAAAGCAAAATCGGGCGTTCTACCTTGGGCAAAGCATAGCGCTGAAATGCCGAAAGCTATAATTGCCGTGAGTTTTATTTTTCTTATCATGTCTTTTGAAAATGGATGTTAGTATTTCATAGGTTTTGTAGTCCTGCCATTCGCTTTACTCCGTAGGGTAAACATGTATGTTTACCGCTACTGCGTGTTCGCTGCTGTCAGGTTTAATTAACTTCTTTCTGTGCTTTTGGGAGGGTTTTAGAACCCACCGTGTTGTTTAATTTTTCAAAATGGCAGCCTTTTCCACTTCCTCAAATTCTTTTTTATCCTCGTTCCACAAATACGCTTTATAATAAACCTTTTTATCCTCTAGCTTCTCCTTGCAAATGCTTGCTATAAAAAGTCTACTCTTTAGGTTGCCCATCGCTCTATCTTCTGCAAAAAGACAAGAGTTTTCTTCGCCCAATGGCAAGTCGTAAATTTTACCGTCTCTCACATCCACCATAAAACCCATAATGCAACCTGCGCCACAACCAAAAATCGACATCACATAATAACCAGCAAAGTCTACTTCGTCGGTTTTGTAAGCTTCAATAATTCGAGTTCTAAAGTCTTTTGCTTCAGGGTAGCTCGTCCAATCTATCGGAGCGTGGACTGGTATTTTTTGAGCATCTACCTTATATCTTTCAAAATTAAGACTGTCATAATAATTGATACGGACTTCTTCTGGCTCTTCCGCTGGCATTTGTGCCAATGGAGGTTTAGCATAAGCAGTGTCAACTTTTGCCATAACTGTGGTATCTTCACTACCCACTTCTACAGCTTCATCGCCATCTCCAGATGTGTCGTTACAAGCGTAAATAGATATAATTGCCGCTGCAATAATGTATTTGATAGCTTTCATCGTTTTACAATTTATCTAACTTTAAGTCCATTTAGAATGAAATAGTTTTAAATTAATCGAATACCAAGGGTTGCTAAATATGCTTTTGGCAAATAAATTTCTCCCGTTTTTGGGTTGTAGTTAAACTCACTATCCTCTTTGCCCTCAATTTTAATGGTAATCCCATTTCTATGGTCATACAAATTAACCTTTACATTCGCGTTAGCTTCGAAAATACGTTTGCTAATTTCTTCGGTTTCTTGAAGCGCAAAAATGGTATTGCCATTCTCTAATTTTTTGGTGTAAAAGAAAGGCTTAAATGGCTTTTTCTCTTCAGGCTCTTGTTGCGAATTTCTTCTTATCGGGCCACTTGGAGCCGCCATCATTGGTGGAGCGCTTACCAAACCGTGTTCGACACTTGGCATAGTGCTCAGTTTAACTTTTAGTAGTTTTTCTGTATAGTTAAATAACTTCTCTTCATCAGGCTTTGCCAAAACAAAAGCTTTTACCAAAACCATTTTGGCATTGTATAACCTGTGGTTGCTGCCCTGACTTAGTATGATGTAATCGAAAACTGGATTACTTTCTTTTAGTGGCAACTTAATGGTAACAATCTCAACTTTAACTGTTCCGTCACTCTTCTTTTCTTCTGGAGTTTTGTAAAGTGGCAAGTATTTATCGAAACCTTTATCTACAACAGTTTTTAAGGTTTCATCATTAGTTAACACCACATGAAGCCTTTTCATTTCCCTAATTTTTGGAGGTAAAAATTTCCCATTTTTATCTTTTCCGCCAGATACGTAAGGTTCTTGTGCGTAATATTTAGCAATGATGTATTTTCCTGCCTTGTAAAACTCGTCGTAATCTCTGCTCATTGGTAGGGTTTTATCTGTTTCTTCGCTTAATAAAAACTTTTTTCCTTTGTTACTTACAACCGAATAAGGCACATCTTTTATTTGCAACTGGTTATCGTACACACTTTCGTAAAGCTGTTTGGTACCCGTTTTAGCATTAAAAATGATATCGGGTTTTTCGCTGAAATCTTGCAAATAAATTTGATTTTTAGCAGGTATAGCTTTTGCAAATGCATAGATAGGCTTAACGGCTTCGTTACCTAGCGTATCTGTGATTCCATTTTTGCCATTAACCTTAAACTCGTGGTATTTCTGCTGCGCCATAACAAGGTTAGAGGCAATCAACAATATTAGAAATAGGTTTATTTTTTTCATGATTATATTTTGTGATGCATTGAAGTTTTATCTATGCTATTTTTTGATAAGTATATCATCCTTATAGTAAGCTTCTTTTATTAATTTGCCATTAGTGTCAAACCATTTAGCATGACCATTTTTATAGCCATTTTTAAACAGGGTAGATGATTTTAGCTGTCCGTTCTCATGATAAAAATTTGAGACGCCGTCTTCTTCATCATTCAAATAAAATTCTTCCTGACTAAGTTTCCCATTTTCAAAATACTGTAATTCTTTGCCCTGTCGTCTGCTTTTGGTATCTAAGAATCGTTTTAGCATTAATTTCCCGTTTGGATGGTAAACAATAAAGCTATCAATGGTGATACCCATTTTGTAATTGAAATCTTTATGTAACTGCCCATTTTCGTAATAAACTAAGCTTTTACCATTAAGGGTGTCATTTTTGAAGTTCTCATCTCGCCATAGCGAACCATTTTTGTAATAAACTTTATGGTTACCTTCCCGTTTCTGCGATTTAACATCACTTTGTGAGCATGCGGTAGCGAAAAGGACAAAAATAAATAAGCTTAAATACCTAAGGACTTCCATATCATTTTAATATAGTGCTATTTAAAAGTAGGGATTATTGTTTAGGCGCTTTTCAGTGATTATTATTCGCTAGCGACTTCCATAAATCCGCTTAGTTGAAGTTATTATTTGTAAGCCGTAGCTTTTAATAGCCTGTTACCAATAAATTTCTCGAGGCTTTTAAACTACATTTCTGGAATTTGGTATATGCCATAGCGCCTTTGGTACGGATTTGTTCGGCAGTGCCACCAGCAATGTAACAGCTCAGCGCATCATGCAAAGTGTAAGCTTCTGGAGCCATCAATCCTGTTGTCCACAGCAGTGGGTTTGCCTTTGCTTGCGTTAAATGTGGAGCAAAATATTTTTTGCTGATGCAGGCTAAAATAATCGCATCACGTTGTTTCCCATCGGTATTGGCGAAATTTTCGTTCAGTTGAAAATCCATCAAACCATCATGCCCAATGTAAGCCACCATTTTTGCATTGCCGTTAATGCCAATGTTGGTTTTATTTATTTGGATGGTATCTTTCAATTGTCCAGCAGCGCTATAGAGAAAGTCAGTAGTTGTTTTTTTAATGTATTGGCCATCGTAAGCATCGGCAACGAGATAATAGTTTTTGTTGATGTGCTTGAAAACTAAACGCTCCATGCGTATTTTATCTAGCTTTTGGGTTCTCAGCAATTTCCATTCTTTACTCTTTTTGAAGTAGCCTTTGATACCATAAGCGCAACCCCAATACAAGTTGTTTGCGGGGTCTTGTCCGTTGCCAATAGCCTTTGGAACAGGTACAATACCTTGATATTTATTATCGCAAAGCGCTACAAAAACATGAATGGTTTTGGTGGATGCGTCGTAGTTGGCCACATTTTTCATCTGGCTTTTGGTGGCTGGCGACAGTTTTGGTTTGGCATCGCAGCTGGTAGTTAAAACGATGAGTATAACGCAGATTTTGAGTAGTTTCATAAATGTTTATTTAACTAAGGTAATCTAAGGGCTTCATTCGCATAGACGATTCGCATCAGCAGCTTTAGTTTTCTTGCACTTTCGTCAACTTCATTTGGTATAAATCCACTTCAGAAATGTTGAACTTCCCTGAGAGCTGTTTGATTTTACCAGCATCCAGAATCATTTTCGAATTAGCTAAAACCTGATAACTTCCTTTTGTATTTATAGTGTCTGGAGCTCGGTTCGGTCCTTCAAAAGTGCTGATGTATTCGCAAACCATGTTTATTTTCAGCGGAGATTTTTCCGTCTCAAACCGCAGATCTATCATTCTTCTAATCATACCCTCAGGGAGATTTTTAGCACCAGTGTAGTAATTGTCTGTCAATCCTTGGTATTCTCCGTAAAATGGACTACATCTATCTGTTTTACACCAGTCTTTAAAACCATCTTTAATCAAGTAAATCGTATCTGCATTTTTGGTATAGCCCAATTTCCAATTACTGTTTTTGAGCATAGCTGATATGTCAAACGATTGGTTAGTTTTCCTCAAAAAAATAGTATCAATTTTATATTTTGCTCCCTTTCTTCGTCCGCCTCCACGACTGTTAAATATCGAAACTGCATCTTTTTCAAAGCCCTCTTTTTCTACAGGTTCAAAAACCATCAATGGTGGAGCCTCCATTACAAACAGCTCTGTCAAGAAAAAAGCATTGTAACGTTCTTCTGCAAGTTTAAATCTTCCGTTTTTATCCGTTAAAACTTCGCCTACTTTACAGTTAGCAATCGGGCTTTTATCGTAATCTACAATCACGCCAGTAATTTCCGGTCGCCTAAGTCGCGATATGCAAGACTGCATCGAAAACAATATGCAAGCCAGCAGAAATAAGTGTAAACGTGCTTTAAAATTTAACATTTTAATTATCGGTTAATTCCAATTCGTCTAAAGTGGCTTTTCGCTCCTTAAGAGATGCAATTTCTTCATTTAACTTTTTAATCTCGCTATCAAAATAAGCTGCATCTGTTTTTGGTCTGGTAATAATTCCATCTTTTTTAGTGGTAATTTTAGAAGCATAGGCTTTGATCACCAAATCGTGTGGAGAAAAATCAGTGATGGGATATTTGGCAGTTTTCCATAGGTTGGAGTGCATCACTGCATCATATAGTAGAGGTTGGTGATAGTCGTAACTTTCATTTGGTTTAATGGCGAAATCATCATTAAATGTACCACCACTACCTTGTGCCGTTATTTTCTCGCCAGTTTTTTTTGAGTAAACCTCGATGTTGAACATGTATTCGCCAATGATATCTTCTTTAGAGGTATTTTTGAAAACCAAATCTAAGTAGGGAGATTTAGGGTCATCAGAAAAGAATTGGTCTTCGCTAATGGATATTTTCGTCAATTTGAAAGCATCTAATTGCTTTTCTATTTTAGAAGCTTGCAGTTTGTCTTTCTTCAAACTATCTATCTCAGCGGTTTTCTTTACAATTTTTTCGTCCCTATCTGCTGCCAAAAATTCCTCAGCATAGCTGATGATCGCACTATAACTTTTCCCGTCAATCATTCCCATCGAGATTTGATCAAAAGATTTACCTTCATATTTCTCCGGAAAATCCCATTTTTCTTTCATTGCTTTCACAACGATGATCCGCAAAGCTTTTTCTAGGTTTTTCTTTTCTTCTTTATCTAATTTTTCTTCCATTTTAGCCTTCGAAGTTTTAAATGCCGCCTCGTCTTTGCCAGAAATAGTTGGTCCGCAAGATGAAAGAATTAGGATGCAGATAGAAAGTACAAATGTTGGGTAAGTGTTTCTCATTATTTTTTGTTTTGTCATATTAAGCTTATCGAAGCACATTAATAATCGTCGATGGACTCAGGCTGACAGTGTGTGATAAAATTTATTTTTTCTGAGCTTGATTATAAATTGCTTCAGTTACTTTTTCGCCATCAAGGTAGTAATGTGTAAATAGCACCGAGCCATCTGGTTTGTACATGTGCGAAATCCCATGACGCTTTCCATTCAAAAACTCGGCATCCATGTTTTTCTTACCGAGTGCGTAAGTAGTCGACAAACCGTTTTGCAGATCATCTTTGTAATTGGTTTCTGTCATCAACTGCCCATTGTTGTAAACACGGTAAGTTCCATCTCTCTTATCGTTTTTATAGTTTGCTTCAATAGTTAATTTTCCATCCAAGCTATAGTTTTTCGAGGTTCCGTGTTTTAAATCGTTTTCGTAATGCGTTTCGGTAATTACATTTTCACCAGAGAAAGTTTGTGACAAACCATGTTTTTTATCAGTTCTATATTCCGATTTGCTAATGAGTTTGCCATCGCTTAACATTTCACTGATGCCATTCTTTTTCCCATCTTTATAGTGTTGTCGCAACCAAACTTTACCTTGTTTATCATAATTTTCCTTCAGCCCATTGCGCACACCATTTTTATAATAAAGTTTGCATTCCATGGTTCCGCCCTGCGAATACCAAAATGCCTCGCCAGTAATGATGCCTTTTTTAATATTGTACAGTGCAAAACCACCTTCATCAAATGGAATTTTATACTTGCCCTGCAATAACTTATTGTTGAGGCTAAGCACAAGCTCAGAGCTGTCTGTGTTATAGTCTTTTTGCAGATGTTTCCATTTAATTTCTTCGGGCATTTGGGCTAATGTGGTAAGGGAAAGAAAGGTTAGGAATAGGATAAGGTGTAGTTTCTTCATTTTCTTTGTGTTGCGTCTATTTATAAAAAAGATAACATTCCTAATGGCTATGGTTTATTAACCTAAGCTATAGGTTTTTGTTTGATTACTATTTTCGTTTTTATTATTTGCTTGTGTAGATTTATTATTCGCTGATTTTTATGTCAAATGTGCTTTCATTTTTAGAATAGGGGCAAAGGCTGTACCATAGTCGATAAGGTTTTAAGAAAGTAGTTAATGTTAGCCTTAAAGACTTAGCGTATGTTAAATTGAGAGTGTATATGTTTCATGGAGAAGGTTAGCTAGGAAAATAAATCTACATCTCTCGTCAACATATAGTTTAGCATGTAGCGATTGGCTATTTTACAACGTATACATATAGAAACCATAAAATGATGAAAACTAAACTTTTATTAATCGCCTTAATGATTGTCGGCTTAGGATTTACTTCTTGTAAGAAAGACAAAACGGAAGCTGTGGAAGAAATTGGATACGGAACTTCCTTTGGGATGTGTGTAGGTTATTGCTTAAATGAGGTTGCCATCATTAATAATGGCAAAATTACGTTTACAAAAAGAGCTAACGGAATTAATCCCAGCACTAAATCTTGTACTAAAACCATTGATGAATCTGAAGTTAATACATTGAAGGCTTTAGTTAATACCAACGAATTTGCCAAGTTGCCAGAGGTGATTGGTTGCCCTGATTGTGCTGATGGTGGTGCGGAGTGGATTTCGCTTAGAGTGGAAGGTAAAGTGAAAAAGGTAACATTTGAACATGGCAAAGCCCCAAATGAGTTAAAGGAGTTGGCACAAAAGCTTAAAGGAATTAAAGAAAGCTTTGGGGATTGTAACTAAGTAGGCTCAGAGTTGGCCTTTGTAACCTCACAGACTTGATGGTTTGTGAGGTTTTTTTGTTAAATATATTTGTTGCCTTAAATGCAATGACTATCGTCTAATAGCTGATATTGAATTTAAATTGAAAATTGTATTTATAGTTTGGATAGGTACACATGCCAACTATGATAAAATTAAAGTAGCGGAGGTGAAATATGTTAAGGGTAATTAAAACAGATGAAGAATATGAGTTGGCTTTTAGAAAAAGCTTATTCATTAATGCAGGAATATCTAGTATTAGATACTAAACAGGTTGATGAATTGGATTTGCTGACGCTCTTAATTGAGCATTATGAAGAAGCACATTATCCAGTTTTGCCGCCTTCGCCCATTGATGCCATTAAATTTAGGTTAGAACAATTAGGGAAGCCTGAAAGTGAGCTTGCTGAAATTTTAGGTGCTCGTAGCCGTCAATCGGAAATATTGAGTGGCAAACGTAAGTTGAGCTTAAGTATGATTAGGAAGTTGCATGAAGTTTTGAATATTCCAGCGGCTAGTTTGATTAGAGCTTATTAAATCATATTTACTACTGTACTTGTTGTTCTTATAAGATTCGGCAATCTTAAATTTAGGTTTTGCAGGAAAGCTGACGAGGTTTTGAAACGATTTAGCTGCCATCTAAACCCGATTGACGCGGAAATACTTTTTGTCTGGGAGGGAAAACCTCATAGGTTTTAATCGAAATGTAGGTTAAACCTATGAGGTTTGTGCTAGGGACAAAAAGATTGTAGCAAAAAGCGGGACTGCTGAAACCGAAGAAGTACCAGCCTTGCTTTTCAAATAAATTAACTGCTTATTTTAAGCCTGAGCTAACTTTAAGTTAAACAATCTTTAACGCTAAAAATTTTTGCTGTAACCTCTTGATAGTTAAAAGAAATTGTTCTACTTTTGCAGTCCCTTAATGTAGGCTAGTTGTAAACTGCTTACGGCAAGGAAATTAAATAAATAATAGAAACAAAAAGCAAGAAATGCCAACCATTCAACAATTAGTTAGAAAAGGTAGAGTAGCACTGGAGTTTAAGAGTAAATCTCCAGCGTTGGACAGCTGTCCACAGCGAAGAGGCGTATGTACACGTGTATATACTACTACCCCTAAGAAACCAAACTCTGCAATGCGTAAAGTTGCCCGTGTACGTTTAACCAATGGTAAAGAGGTGAATGCCTACATTCCAGGAGAAGGTCACAACTTACAAGAGCACTCAATCGTTTTGATCCGTGGTGGTCGTGTTAAAGATTTACCAGGTGTACGTTACCACATCATCCGTGGTGCATTAGATACATCAGGTGTAGCTGGTCGTAACCAACGTCGTAGTAAATATGGTACTAAGCGTCCTAAACCAGGACAAGCAGCTGCAGCACCAGCAAAAGGTAAAAAGAAATAATTAGGAGGAAACAGAAATGAGAAAGTCAAAACCGAAAAAGAGAATTATTCTTCCTGATCCTAAATTCAACGATGTTCAGGTTACAAGATTTGTAAACAACATGATGTTTGATGGTAAAAAATCTATCGCTTACACTATTTTTTACGATGCTGTAGAATTAGCTGAGAAAAAATCTGGTGAAAACGGATTAGAAATCTTCAAACGTGCATTAGCAAATATCAGCCCTGCTGTAGAGGTTAAATCTCGTCGTGTGGGTGGTGCAAACTTCCAAGTACCTACAGAAGTACGTCCAGAGCGTAAAGTAGCTTTAGGAATGAAATGGTTAATTAACTACTCGCGTAAGCGTGGTGAAAAAACCATGAAAGAAAAATTAGCTGGCGAAATGGTAGCAGCAGCTAAAGGTGAAGGTGCAGCCGTTAAGAAAAAAGAGGATACGCACAAAATGGCTGAGGCTAACAAAGCGTTCTCTCACTTCAGATTCTAAAAAGAAAATGATTGAATGATTAAATTTTGAATGATTAAATAGGCTTAGTGTCTATTTAATCATTTTCTCATTTAGTCATTCGTTAATTCACAAATATGTCAAGAGATTTAAAATTTACTAGAAATATTGGTATCGCTGCTCACATCGATGCTGGTAAGACTACAACTACCGAGCGTATTCTTTATTACGCAGGGGTTAACCACAAAATTGGTGAGGTTCACGAAGGTGCATCTACCATGGACTGGATGGTACAGGAAGCTGAACGCGGGATAACAATCACGTCTGCTGCTACAACTGTATTCTGGCCTTACCGTGGTAACAAATACCAAGTTAACGTTATCGATACTCCTGGACACGTGGATTTTACCGTAGAGGTAAACCGTTCATTACGTGTACTTGATGGTTTAGTTTTCTTGTTTTCTGCAGTTGATGGTGTTGAGCCTCAATCTGAGACTAACTGGAGATTAGCTAACAACTATGCAGTTCCTCGTATTGGTTTCGTAAACAAAATGGACCGTTCTGGTGCTGATTTCCTTAAAGTTGTAAAACAAGTTAAGGATATGTTAGGTTCTCACGCAGTGCCTTTGCAGTTACCTATCGGTGCTGAAGATAGCTTTAAAGGTGTGGTTGATTTAATCAACAACCGTGGTATTGTTTGGAATGAGCATGATAAAGGTATGACCTTTACTGAAGTGCCAATTCCTGATGATATGGTAGAAGAAGTTGCACAATGGAGAGAGAATTTATTAGAAGCTGTAGCTGATTATGATGAGACTTTGATGGAGAAATTCTTCGAAGATCCTAACTCAATCACTGAGCGTGAAATTCTTGATGCATTACGTGCTGCTACTTTAGATGCTAAAATTGTTCCTATGGTTTGTGGTTCATCTTTCAAAAACAAAGGTGTACAAACGATGTTGGATTTAGTGATGGAATTATTGCCATCGCCAATGGATGTTGAAGGTATTACTGGTACAAACCCTGAAACAGGTGTTGAAGTAACTCGTAAACCAGATGTAAAAGAGCCTTTTGCGGCTTTAGCGTTTAAAATTGCAACGGATCCTTTCGTAGGTCGTTTGTGTTTTATCCGTGTTTACTCAGGTAACTTAGAAGCAGGTTCTTACGTTTACAATGCTCGTTCAGAAAACAAGGAGCGTATTTCTCGTATCTTCCAAATGCACGCTAACAAGCAAAACCCAATTCCTAACGTAGGTGCTGGTGATATTGCTGCGGTAGTAGGCTTTAAAGATATCAAAACTGGAGATACACTTTGTGATGAGAAAAATCCAATCATTCTTGAATCAATGGATTTTCCTGAGCCAGTTATTGGTTTAGCTATTGAGCCTAAAACTCAGGCTGACGTGGATAAATTAGGTATTGGTCTTGGTAAATTAGCTGAAGAGGATCCTACATTTAGAGTTCAAACTGATCAAGAAACTGGTCAAACTGTAATCTCTGGTATGGGTGAGCTTCACTTAGATATTTTAATTGACCGTTTAAAACGTGAATTTAAAGTAGAGGTTAACCAAGGTGCACCTCAAGTAGCTTACAAAGAGGCTATCTTCGGTTCTGCAGAGCACCGTGAGGTTTACAAAAAGCAATCAGGTGGTCGTGGTAAATTCGCGGATATCAAAGTTGTTATCTCGCCAATTGATGCTGATTTCGAAAAAGGTGGTTTACAATTCGTAAACGAAATTACAGGTGGTTCTATTCCACGTGAATTTATCCCTTCTGTAGAGAAAGGTTTTGCTTCGGCAATGTCTAACGGTGTGTTAGCTGGTTATCCACTTCCAGATATGAAAGTACGTTTGATTGACGGTTCATTCCACGCAGTCGATTCAGATGCTTTATCATTCGAGCTTGCTGCTCGTATGGCATATCGTGAAGCGTTACCTAAATGTAAGCCTACTTTGATGGAGCCAATCATGAAAATCGAAATCTTAACCCCTGAAGAAAACATGGGTGATGTAATTGGTGATATGAACCGTCGTCGTGGTCAGTTGCAAGGTATGGATACTCGTAATGGTGCTCAAGTAATCAAAGCATTAGTACCACTTTCTGAAATGTTTGGTTATGTAACTCAGTTACGTACAATTACTTCAGGTCGTGCTACTTCTACTATGGAGTTTGATCACTACGAAGCTGCGCCTAAAAACGTACAAGACGAAATCGTTGCTAAGTCAAAAGGTAGAGTTAAGTCTGAAGACTAATTAGATAAAGGAGTAAAGAGCAAGGATAAAAGATATGATGCTTATGCAATATGGTCTTTAATCCTTGTTCCTTTATCCTTAATCCAAAGATAAATCCGGCACTTGTTATTAATAGCTCTAACAGGTTGTCATAATTAAAAATAAAATGAGCCAAAGAATTAGAATTAAATTAAAATCTTACGATTACAACTTGGTAGATAAATCTGCTGAGAAAATCGTAAAAACTGTAAAGCCTACAGGCGCAGTAGTTAGCGGACCAATTCCGTTGCCAACAGAGAAAAAAATCTTCACTGTATTGCGTTCACCGCACGTAAACAAGAAAGCTCGTGAGCAGTTTCAATTGTGTGCTTATAAACGTCTTTTAGATATTTATAGCTCAAACTCAAAAACAGTTGATGCTTTAATGAAGCTTGAATTACCTAGTGGTGTTGAAGTAGAAATCAAAGTGTAACTAGATTTTAATACAACATTAAAAAAGCTCCGAGGATTTATTCTCGGAGCTTTTTTATTGAGGAACGTTTTTTAGTCTAAATTCTTAAAGTGATGTTTTTAAATAGGTCTTGAAATATTTGGCCATCACCTCTACAAATGCTTTGGCAAACACTGGTCTTCCAGCTGCATCGCGTACACCTTTATAATTGCTTTCTATCTGCCAACCGAAAATATTTGGATATTTACTGGAGGTATATCTAACGGTATTGTATCCTCCGTTGAAATATTTGTCTTCTTCTAAAGGCGCTACATCTTGTTTAGAAGGTACGGCGTCAAAACCTTCTTTGGCAATTAACGTCCCAAAGGCATCTGGCCCTACTAATAACTGCTCTAAATCTAGTTTTTTATCATTGGCTAGTAGATTAGCTACCGAAGATTTTGCTATTTGTTGATTGTCTTTTGCATCAAGATTTCTTAACTCATCGGCTTTTAGTAGATAACCTACTTCTAATCGTTGTTTGGTATGTCCATGGCCATGTAAATCGATGTAAATTGCTTTTCCGAATTTCTTGGTAGCTAACACTACAGCTGTATCGATATAGTCGTGAAATTGATGCCAAGGCTTTTCCATGCTTTTATCGCCACAAGTGCCTTCGTCTATGTCTCTATTATGATCCACATGTTTTCTCGATAAATTGGAAATAATGATGAAAGGCCTAGCTTTGTATTTCTCCAAAAAAGCTTTTTCAATTTCTTTTACCAATTCGATGGTTCTCGAGTCTGTTACCGTTACTGCTCCTTTGCAACTGCGAGTAGGAGCATCAGGTAGATTTATTGTTCCTCCATGAGGTACACTAATAATTAAGGGTAAATCGCCAACAATAAATTCTGTCCATTTTTCATTGTCGGTGTAGGTTTTTCCAACTTCCCAGTTCTGAGCATGGGCAAACGCCGAAATCAGAAATAAGACTAAAGTTAGTTTAATAAATTTCATCTGTTTTGAATTAATTTTTACTCTTAAGCAATTGCTTACTTTGATATAGACTTTTTAAAACTGCATAAGTACCGAATTTATCTAAATAAATCTTTTGAGCTGATTGGTTTAACAATTACCAAAAAAAAATAATATAAAAATGGTCCTCTTGGTTTTGGTAACAGTCTATCATATAGTTTTGAGGATAAAATTGAGTTAGCGAGACACATCTTGCTAGTCTTGAAATATCATTAAAACAGCCTAACAACTAACAAACTAACAATTCATATGAGAAAACTTTACGTATTGCTTTTACTGTCTGCATTGTTCGGTATCGACGCAACAGCGCAAACCATTAAATATGTAAAAGCAGGTGGTACAGGCGACGGGTCTTCATGGGCGGCTGCTTCTGGAGATTTACAAGCGATGATCAATGCCTCTGCCGCCAGCGGTGAGGTATGGGTAGCTGCAGGAACCTATAAACCTAACAGAAGAGCAAATGCATTAGAGACAATTACTGCAGATGATAGATATAATTCTTTCGTTTTAAAGAAAGACGTTTCTGTTTTCGGTGGTTTTTCTGGAGTAGAAACAACAAAAGTAGGTAGAGATTTTGCAGCAAATGCATCCATCTTAAGTGGTAATCTTGGAAATCAAGCAATAGACACAGATAATGCTTACCACGTTGTGATTGCTGCTGGAGATTTGGGAACGGCAACACTAAACGGTTTTACGCTTACCAAAGGTTACACGAGCGGTACTGGTACTGGCACTACTACTCCTGTTAATGGAATCAACATTCCTATTAGTCGTTCGCCAGGTATTGTAATTTACTCTAGCAGTCCAACCTTAGAGAACTTAATTATTAGTGAAAACGTTAATGGATCTACGGATCAAACCGGAGGTGCTACTTATATCATATATGGGTCACCGAATTTTAATAAAGTGAAGTTTGTTAATAACAGAACTAGCGGTACTACTGCCGGAGCGGTATTTGTATTTGGTAGTGCAGCTACTAACAGTAAGCCTGTTTTTTCTGAAGTAGATTTTATTGGGAATCAAGGCTCATCCGCAGGAGCTGTTGCTATATCTTCGAGCTCAAAAGTTGAATTCAAAAAATGTAATTTCACAGGAAATAAGTCTATTAGTTCTTGGGGAGGCGCATTGCAACTTTTTGCAGCCTCGGCAGATGCGGAAGTTATCGACTGTAATTTTGCCGATAACCAAAGTTTTACTAGTGGAGGTGCGATCTACAATGGTTTAGCCGCACCTTTAAAAATAATAAACACTACTTTCTCAAATAATATTGCCTCTAATGGTCAAGGTGGTGCTATTAGCTTTTCTTCAGGACCACTTATAATAGAAAAAAGTACTTTTAATGGAAATAAATCTCCTTTAGGTATCGCAGGAGCGCTGTTTTTGGGAAATAGCTCTAATGTTTTTTTGCTTGAAGGTAACTCCTTTAAAGATAATGAAGCTCAAAAGGAGGGTGGTGCAATCTACATCACAACTTCTGCTCCTTTAATTAAGAACAATAGATTTAATACAAATAAAGCCGTGACTTTTGGCGGTGCCATTTACACAGCAGGTACAACATCAACTACGTTAAGTACGCCCACAATAGTTGGAAATATCTTTTACAATAACCAAGCTACTGGAACTACTGGTACTGGAGGGGCAGTATACATTGGAGTGAACAGTACACCTTTGTTAGTTAACTCTACTTTTTATGCGAATGTAGCTGCAGATAAAGGTGGCGCAATAGGTTTGGGTAACCCAGGTTTTTTGGCAAAGGTTCACAACAGCATTATTTATGGTAATACTGCTGCCGATGCTACCACCATAGATATCTACAATGCTAGTACCGATAATTTAGATATACAATATACGCTTACACAGAATTTTGGCACAAATGGAGCAGCTGGAAACATTGTAGCTAGCGACCCAGAATTTGCTAGCGTAGATGTTAATAATGCTAACTTCTTAAAACTAACGGAAGACAGTTGGGCGGTTAATGCGGGAAATAACAATCTAATTCCATTGGGTGTAACCACCGATATTTTAGGCGTAAACCGCATTACACACTCAGTGGTAGATATGGGTGCATTAGAATATGATGGTACACTGCCTCCGCCATATACCGTATCTGTAGATGAAAATTCACCTAATGGAACTTACGTAGGTACACCAACTTCTAGATTAGGCGGTACTTTAAATTGGGAGTTTTTCTCAGGAAATATTAACGATGCCTTTGCGGTTAACGCTACTACCGGTGTAATTACCGTTAACAAAAGTTCGGAGTTAGACTACGAAACCAAAAGCTTGTTTAACCTGTTTTTGAAAGCCACTAACAATTTCGGGTTAATACAAAATGTGCCAGTGCTCATTAACTTAAATAATTTAATGGAAAAACCGGGCACTCCTGAAATCACCAATACCAAAGTAAATGATGTGATAATAAGCTATAGGCCAAAGTTGCGAGGTATTGCCGAACCAGTAAGCACCATTACAATTTATGTAGATGGTGTTGCATATGCAACTAAAACTTCTTCAGACCCTCAAGGAAATTGGAGATTAGACTTTTTGGATGAAGTTACGCCTGGAACACATGCCTTTCATGTAGTAGCTAACAATAGTTTAGGAACAAGTGAACCTAGTAATACTGTAACTGCAACATTTAAACTATATACTGGAGAAGTGGTAGTAAACAATATCCTCACTCCAAATGGCGACGGTAAGAACGATTTATGGATTGCCAAAGATTTATCGCTAATGTATCCGCAAAATGAAGCTATCGTGTATGACAAAACAGGAAAGGTTGTTTTCAAAAAAGCAAACTACCAAAGTGATTGGGATGGAACTTATAACAGCAGTCCTTTAAGCACTGGGACATACTACTATGAGATTAATATTGGTGCTGGATTAAAACCGCTTAAGGGCACGCTCACCATCTTGAGAGGACGATAATCGAGGCAAAATCATAACGAAAAACAAAATTTGTTTAACCGAACAACAATGAAAAGAAACTACATCAACTACATATACTTCTTAACCTTGCTATTTTTTGTTACTACAGCAACTAAGGCCCAGGTTAGCCCGCCAATGTCTATGTACTATTTGAATGAATATTTATATAACCCAGCGGTAGCAGGCAAAATACAGGGCTTAAACGTTGGGCTTTCTTACAAAAATAATCTAACAGGTAGCAATGGACAAACAGTCGGCAATACCATTACTTTAGATTATGGAATGGGGAAAAATGGCTTCGGAGTTTTTGTTAATACAGATAAAGATGGTTTGCTAAATGTAAATAGATTCGGCGCATCTTATGCTTATAATGTACAAACCTCAAAAACTGGAAATCTGAGATTTGGACTTTCTGCGGGAATTTCAACTTTGAAAATTAATACTAATGATATTATTGGCGAAGATGGCGATGTATTACCAGCACAATATGATGACTATGTTTTTGATGGAGACTTGGGTGCTTACTATTCAGATGAAAAGTTAAGTTTAAGCGCTGTAGCCCCTAACCTACGCAACATCATTTATTCAGAAAACGTAAGTGATGGTTATAATTATAGCACATTTTATTTTTCTGCTGCTTATCAAGTATTAGATGGACCAGTAAAATTAACTCCCAAAGTTTTGTACAGAGGTATTGATGGTTATGATAATGTAATTGATGTGGGTGTAAATGCCCAATTTGCAGAAGATAAGTTTAATTTGTTGGCATTTTATCACAGCAGTAATAGCATGTCTTTCGGTATGGGATTTAATTTGATGAAAAAATATCAAATGCAAGCAACTTATTCGTTACCCATCAATAGTAATCTTAAAAGATATACTTATGGTGCGGTAGAGTTAGGTATAAAGGTTAATCTATCTAAATAGTGCGCTCTAAAGTCTTCTGAAGAGAAGCTTTTTTACTTTTACTGAAATAGTTAAAGCAGGATATTAAAAATTTCCTGCTTTTTCCTTTTTTATAGTATGTTGAAATAAAAAATTGTTAAAATTATTTGGATAACCAGTTAGGAATGTTAATTTTAATAAACCTAAACCACAAACTAGCTAGCTCGCTTCTCTCAAGCGCTTGTTGGCCCAATTTATTTTAATGGCACTGTACGATTTAACAGCAGAAAAGCTATTGTTGAAGGAGATTTCTGATGGAAATTCTTTGGCATTTAACAAAATGTTTTGTCTCTATAGAGGCAGGATATTGGCTTTTGTTGATTCATTCGTTCATAGTAAAGCTGATGCCGAAGAAATAGTGCAGGAAACTTTTTTGGTGATCTGGCAAAACCGAGAAAAACTGCTCAGTATAGACCATCCTCGAAATTACATTTACACTATAGCACGTAATAAAACCTACGATTATTTGGCGAAGGTGAGCAGAACCGAAAAGACCATCAGTAATGCTTGGGTAAATACTTCTATTTCTCTCAATAATATAGATGACCAGATAAATCTTAAAGAGAGTGTTTTTTTAATCAATAAGGTGCTACAAACACTTTCGCTACAAAAGCAAGAGATTTTTAATATGAGCCGTCAACAACATATGAGCCACGAAGAAATTGCTCAGGCAGTTGGACTTTCTAAAAGCCGTGTTAAAAATGTAATTGTGGAGGTTCTTAAACACCTAAAATATCACATCTCTAAGCACAATATTATTGTTTCCTTATTAGTGCTTTTGAAATCTATTTTCTAAATCCTCAAATGCTTTTAATATTGAGAATTTTCTCATTTAAAAGCTGTTTTTCTACTTCCAGCAATTTTTTTAAAAAAAGTTAACGTTGGGGCGGTCCGTTGCTTAGCCTAGGCAGTCTATATAAGACAACGACAAACCTAAACCAACAATTTATGAGAAAACTTTACTTTTTAATTCTAATTGCATTAAGCTCTCATTCACTTTTTGCGCAAACCACACGCTATGTTACACCAACAGGTTCTGGTACAGGCACTGGAGGTTGGGCCAATGCGTCGTCGAATTTGCAGGGCATGATTGACGCTTCAGCTTCAGGAGATGAAATTAGGGTTGCCGCAGGTACATATTATCCATCTTCGTTTATTGCTTCAAGTGCAGATAACAGAGATAAAGCCTTTATATTGAGAACTGGTGTAAAAGTTTTAGGAGGTTATAGCACTATCGATGGCAGTAGAGATTTTGTAAATAATGTGACGGTTTTAAGCGGAGATTTAGGAACATTAGGCGATAAGTCAGATAATGCGTATCATGTAGTAACAGCTCGTGTAGATGATGTTGGTCCGCAAAAGGCAATTCTTGATGGTTTTTCCGTCACTGCAGGAAATGCGAATGGCACAGGCAGTTTAACTGCTGGCTCTGCTTTAAATAGAAATCAAGGTGGTGCTATTAATTTAAGAGGCTTAGGCTCTTCAAAAAGAATAGAGTTTCGTAACCTGATAATTTCAAATAATGCATCGGCTAACTTCGGAGGTGCCGTTTATGCACATATCTCCATAAACGCTGGAGATACAGAAAGTATTTTATTTGATAATGTAAGCTTTCAGGATAATACAGCAGGAGCTGATGGTGGAGCGATATATATATTAAGGGGTACAAGCACGCCAAGGGCCATTATTTCCAACTCATCCTTCATAAGAAATAAAGCTACTGGTAATGAGGGTGGGGCTATTTTTTCAAATAGCGCATCTACTACATTAACTATAAGCGGATCTACATTTAATGCAAATGAAGCCACATCTGGTGGTGCAATCAATGCTGCTGGTGTAACTAATATCACTACCTCTACGTTTAAAGAAAATAAATCAACTGGAAGTGGCAGTGCTATTTATTTATTACATGCTGCGCTCACTTCTTCCATTACTAACACCTCTTTTCAAGATAATGTGGCGTCAGGTAACTATGGAGCTATTTATTTTTCAAGCGGAACAACAACATATACGGGTAAATTAGAAGTTTTAAATTCGATATTTAAGGGCAATATAGCGACAGTTGGTAGTGGCGGCGCATTGTATGCGGCAACAGGAGAATTGAATGTTGTTAATTCAGCATTTGCACAAAATCAATCTGGTGGATCTGGAGGTGGAGCTATATATGCAGGCTCTATTAATACGAGTACGATTTTAAAATTAATGAGTAATACTTTCTATGGCAATTTAGCTAACGCAGGTGGAGTTGGTGGTGCCGTAGCTTATTATAACAGTGGTAGCTTTGTAACATTGGAGTTTTACAATAATATTTTTAATAGTAACAGTGCAGAAGGAAATGGAGATGATACTAGGTCTCCTTTGTTGGCCGCAGGTACTTACAAGAATAACTTATTTCAACTAACCCGTACAAATAATGGCACCAACTTGATTGGTAATATCTCCAATGCTTCTCCAACAGAACTTTTTGCAAGCACAACTTCAACAGATCCCAATTTCTTGCAATTAATAGAAGGTGCTGCAACACAAAAAGGAGATAATGCTTTAATTCCTTCTGGCATTACAACAGATTTGGCTGGCAATGCTCGAATTACGCATGGTACAGTAGATCTTGGTGCTTACGAGTTTCAAGGGACATTACCCGTAACCTTAAAATCATACGATGTAGTTAAAAAAGGCCCAACATCAGTATTGAAATGGACGACCGAAAGCGAGCAAAATAACCAGAAATTTGTAGTAGAAAGAGCTTCTTCTGCTAAAGATTTTACTTTCTTTAAGGAAGTTGTGGGTGCAGGTGATAGCAGTTCTCCCTTAACCTATTCAGTTACAGATTATACTCCGTTAGCAGGCGTTAACTACTATCGTTTAACTCAATTTGACAAAGACGGCACTTCGAAAATTTTAGGTGTAGATGCGGTGAGTTTCGATTTGAATGTGGAAAAAACAGCTGTATACCCAAATCCAGCTCGCTCTTATGTTAAAGTAAAGTCGAACTCTCAAGAAAGTATTGTATCCCTAAATCTAATATCTTTGACAGGGAAAAACATATTGACCAATAATTACGCTCAATCGGCTGCATATGAAGGTGTAAAACTAGAATTAGCCGACATACCCACTGGAACTTATATCTTGTGGATAAACAAAGGAAAGCCAAACGCAGAAAAGCAAACATTATTGGTCGTGAAATAAATTAACGACAATAAACAAACCAACGCATCAGATGACACTAGGAACAAATAACAGATTAGCAGAACTTTTTCAAAAGTATATAGACAAAAGTATTACCGAAGAGGAGTATGCAGAATTGTTTGTTTATATCCGAAATCCGGAAACGAAAGAGCAAGTGCTCGCTTTTATGGATGAGCATAACAAAAAAGTGCAATCTGATGCGTTTGTACACGAAATAGATTGGGATGGAATGTACGAAAACATCACTAACCCAAAAAAGTCGGGTGGCAATAAACGCATAGCGATATGGAAATATGCAGCAGCGGCAGCGGTAGTTGTTTTAGCGAGTGTCACCTTTTTATACCTAGGTACAGAAAAAGATAAGGTATCGCCATTGGCTTACAAAAATGATGTTTCGCCAGGTAAAGAAAAAGCGATACTGACCTTGGCAGATGGTTCACAGATTGTATTAGAAAATAACGCTGCAAAACAACTGGCTACGCAAGGCGACATATCAATAGAAAGAGATGCTAACGGACAGATAGTTTATTTGGTAAAAGGAAATCTGGAAGATGATTTGCAAAAAATCAATGTCCTTTCTACACCTGCTGGAGGAAAATTTAGTGTAGTATTATCTGATGGCAGTAAAGTTTGGTTGAATGCATCTTCATCAATTAAATTTCCTGCGGCATTTGGCAAAGACCATAGAAAGGTAGAAATTAAAGGAGAGGCATATTTTGAGATTGAAAAAGATAAAAATCGACCGTTCTATGTCGTTAATGGTAGCTCAGAAATTAAGGTGTTGGGTACTCATTTTAATGTGATGGCCTATCCAGACGAATATCGTTCTGAGTTAACCTTGTTAGAAGGGTCTGTCCAGTTCACTAAAAATGGACATTCAGAAATTCTGAAGCCTGGCAGACAAATCTTGTACACCGAGAATAACAGAGAAACCAAACAACTGGAAGCCAATATAGAAGAAGTGATGGCTTGGAAAAATGACCTCTTCGTATTTAATAATACCGATATCGATGAAGTAATGAAAGAATTGGTACGATGGTACGACGTAAAAGTCAAGTTCGAAGGCGAAAAGCCGGATATCTCCTTCACTGGCGTTATTCCTCGCAATACAAATGTATCCAAAGTTTTAAAAACCTTAGAACTTACTGGAGATGTAGTTTTTGGTATAGAAAATAATGTAATAACCTGTGAGAAAAAGAAGATGACGAAGTAAGCAACAAAGGGCAAAAAGCTCTTCTCGGCGGCAACCGAGAAAAGCAAGCAAGGCTCAAATGAAATAATAAACTAGAAGACTATTTATTCAAAACCCTTATATACAAATGTATGAAAGAAAAAATACATTGTAGATTGTCGTGTGCTATTTTTAGTGACGATTTTTCGACTAAACCAAAACAACTATTTAAAAAAACTTTACTGGTTATGAAAATCATTGCCGTAATTGTGTTTGTCTTTAGCTTACATGTAAGTGCCAGTACGCGTGGCCAAAATGTAAGTATCAAAAAGGAAAACATAACCTTAAAAGATGTATTCAAGGAATTGAGGTCGCAAACCGGCTACTATTTTATTTACAACAGTAAAGAGGTAGCGGATGGAAGAAAGGTTTCTGCCAATTTTTCAAACACACCTCTTGATGTAGTATTAACTTCGGTATTAAAAGATTTGTCTTTGAGCTACACCATCGAAGATAAAATCATTTCACTGAAACCGGCTGCTGTTGTTACCAACAGGCCATCTGGTGCGCAACAGAATAGGGTAATTACTGGTAAAATTACTGACGCAGAAGATGGAAGTCCTTTGTACGGTGTATCAATTCGTGTAAAGGGTGCCCAAGTTGGTGCTATTTCTAATGCGGAAGGTCTGTTTACGATTAATGTAGGCGCCAATGATAAAGTTTTGGTGTTTTCTTACATCGGTTTTGTAACCAAAGAATTAACGCTAACAGCCTTAACTAAGTACGAATTAAGTTTATTGAGAGACAGCAAACAACTAGAAGAAGTTGTAGTTGCTTTTGGAACCACTACTCGAAATGAACTGACCAATTCTGTAACTAAAATTTCTGCAAAAGACATAGAGCAACGCCCAATTAGTAATTTAAATTCGGCTATTGTGGGTGCTTCGCCTGGTGTGCAAACCACGGCGGGTAGTGGGCAGCCTGGTGCAGGTCCAGAGATTAGAGTTAGAGGTTTTGGCTCGGTAACTGGCGATAATGCCCCGTTGTATGTTTTGGATGGCGCACCGTACGAAGGTGAGATAAGTAACATCAATCCAGAAGATATCGATAATATCTCTATTCTCAAAGATGCTTCTGCTACGGCACTTTATGGTGCTAGAGCTGCAAATGGAGTAGTTTTAATCACTACAAAAAAAGGAAACAGCAGCGGTAAAACTACCATCAGTGCCAAGCTTACTCAAGCTTTTTCAGAAAGAGGCTTGCCTAATTACGAAACGTTAGACGCTTATCAATATTTTCCGGTGGTGTGGGAAGCGCTAAGAAATGGAAGTTCTGGAACACCAGCGGCAGCAACAGCAGACTTAAAAGGTTACGTCGGATGGAACCCTTTTAATGTAGCCGATGATGAAATTGTGTTGCAAAACGGACAAATTAATCCAAATGCAAAGCTGCTTTATCCAGATGATGTTCGTTTTAGAGAAGAACTGCAAAGAGTGGGTATGCGAACCGATATGTCTCTTACGCTTAGCGGTGGCTCTGCAAAAACTGACCACTACGTTTCATTAAATTATTTAGATGAAAACGGTTATGTGATTGGCTCTGATTTTAAACGTTTTTCGGGCAGATTAAGAGTGAATTCGACTCCAAGAGAATGGTTGAAATTTGGTCTGAATATTTTTGGTACCTATTCTAAATCAGAACAGGCAAACGAGAGTAGCGGTATCAATGAAAACCCATTCTATATCGACTTGATATTGGCGCCAATTTATCCAGTTTTTAAGCATGACCCTGTTACTGGTGCGTATTTACTAGATGGTAACGGAAACAAGATTTATGACCCAGGGGATTACCGTCCATTATTTACTGGCAGAAATGTGGTGTACGAAACTTTGTATAACACCAATCAGGTGAGAAGAAATTCTTTAAATGGTGTAGCTAATATGGAAGCTAAATTTTGGAAAGACTTTAAGTTTAGTTCTAGTCTGAGTGTGACCATGAACGGTTTCAGAAATAACATTTATGACAACAGCGTAATGGGAGACGCGGTTGGTGCTGGAAGAACTACTCGTACCAATACCTTATCTACCTTTATTAACTTCAATCAATTGCTAACTTGGAATAAAACGATTAATAGACATAAAATTAGTGTGCTAGTAGGACATGAAAATTATTCTAATTATTATGATTATTTATCGGGGTCTAGAAGAAGTGAAGGTATTTCGGGCTTAACCGTTTTAGACAACATGACTACTACTACGGCTCTGGGGTCTAACGATAGATATTATAAAACGGAAGGTTATTTATCAAAGCTAGATTACAGTTACAGAAGCAGATATTTGTTCTCTGCCTCGTTTAGAAGAGATGGTAGTTCCAGATTTTCTCCAAAAAGCAGATGGGGTAACTTTTGGTCTTTGAGTGGAGCGTACAACATAGATAAAGAGCCATTTTTTAAAGTAAAATGGATAGATATGTTGAAATTGAGAGCTTCTTATGGAGAAGTGGGAAATGACCGTACCGGAAATTACTTTACTTATAAGCGTTTATATGACTTAGGCTACAATAACGGAACAGAAGGAGGAGCGATATTGATACAGGCAGGTAACCCAGACTTGGTATGGGAGACTAATCAAAATGCCGATGTCGCAATTGAATTCTCTGCTTTGAAAAATCGTATCGGAGGAACATTCGAAGCTTTCAACCGTCAATCTAGCAACTTACTTTTTGCAGTCACAATACCGCTTACTTCTGGTTTGCTTACCTACAACGATAACTTCGGCAGTATGCGTAACCGTGGAATAGAGGTACAGTTAAATGGTGTGCCAATCAAAACAAAAAACTTCAGATGGAATGTTGATGTGAATTGGAGCACCATCGAGAATAAGATTTTATCGCTACCAGATTCTTATCAAAATAGGGTAAGTGGAACGAAGAAATATGAAGTTGGCAAGTCTCTTTACGAATTTTGGTTAAGAGATTGGGTTATGGTTAATCCTGAAACAGGAAGTAGCCTGTATACTCCAGGACCTGATATACTTGCTTCAGCCGCAAAGGAAATTTACAATGGACAAACCTATGTTACATCAAGTGGTAATGCTGTCTATCAAAATTCAGGAAGTGCTATTCCAGATTTCTTTGGTAGCGTAAATAACACCTTCACTTACAAAAATTGGTCGTTACAAACCATGTTTATTTATCAAGTAGGAGGAAATACTTTCGATACAGATTATCGCTCGCTAATGTTTAGAGGTGGAAGTGCAACCAATGGCAGGGCGCTACACGCAGATATGCTAAAACGCTGGCAAAATGCTGGAGACGTAACCAGCATTCCAAGGATTACCACAACAGGAACCATATCAGACACAGATCAGTGGATAACAAAGTCGGATTATCTGAACCTTCGTACGGTTGCTTTAACCTATAGTTTCCCTAAAAGGTTCTTATCTAAATTAAAGCTAACAAATGCAAAGGCTTATGTTAATGGTGAAAATTTGTTTATCACATCAGCAAGAAAAGGTATGGATCCAACTCAAACTTACACTGGAGATGCTGAGTATACTTACGCTCCTTCACGTATTATAAGTTTTGGTTTAAATATCACATTATAGAAATTGTCAATCATGAAAAAATATTTATCAATTTTACCTGTGTTTATATTTTTACTGACACTAGGTTCTTGTAAAAAAAGCTATTTAGATACCACGCCTTCTGATCAAATTGATGCTGATAAGATATTCGACAGTGTTAATAACGTGAAAGTTGCGCTAAACGGTGTTTATCGTGCAATGTATATGCAGTACTCTGATCAGGAGCAAGACGGTCATCCAGCCATGATGATTGTAATGGATTTTATGGGCGAGGACATTGTACATACGGCAGCTGGTACAGTTTACTTTAAAGGCGCTTACAGATGGACCGACCATAGGATAGAGCTAAATGATTTGCCTTATTTTTCTTATCGATTATATTACAGGATCATTGCCAATGCGAATATTATTCTAGAAGGGATTGATCGTGTACCAGGAATTACCCCGGCTCAAAAGAATCCAATTGTAGGCGAATGTTTAGCTATTAGAGGTTGGGCGCATTTTATGCTCGTACAATTATTTGGAAAAAGGTACGATGCTGATTTACTCAATAATGATCCAACGGGATTGAATTCTCCACGAGTTGAGTTAGGTGTTCCAATAGTGACTAAGTACTCTTTGGATCCTCATCCTAGAGCTACGGTAGAACAAGTTTATATTCAGGTGAATAAAGATTTAGATGAAGCTATCAAACTGTTGGATGGAGCACCTGCTCGTGGTATCTACAGAACCCATATTGATAAAAGCGTAGCTCAAGGTATCAAAGCTAGGGTAGCGCTTACTCAGCAGAATTGGGTAGATGCAGCTAAATACGCTATGGATGCAATGCAAGGCTATCAATTAATGTCTAATACATCTTACTTAGATGGTTTCTCAGACATGAAAAATTCAGAATGGATGTGGGGTGCTCACCAGCTGCCAGATCAGATACCAGCTTACGGATCTTTCTATGCTTACATGTCTTCCAATTTTAATTCATCACATACAAGATCAAATCCTAAGAAAATAAACATTGAGTTGTACAATCTCATAAGCAACACAGATGTTAGGAAGAAACTGTTTTGTAATGATGTAAATGATTACGTTAATTTCCCAGGATTGATAGATGCGTCTACTGGACAGCCGGCTTCATCTCAAACAAGGGCAAGATATATGCACAAAAAGTTTGTGGTTTCCGATCCTGCAATTAGTGCCGGCGATATTCCTTACATGAGGGTAGCCGAAATGTACTTAATTGCTGCCGAAGCAAAGGCTAGGCAAGGACTTGATGTAGAAGCGATGGATATTTTAGAATTGTTGGCTAAGAATAGAGATCCTAACTTTGTACGTCCAACTAACCTCACAGGCATTTTAACGGATCAGAAAAGTTTGATCATGGTACAACGAAGGGCAGAACTGTGGGGCGAAGGATTTCGATTTCTTGATTTAAAAAGGCAAAATGTTGCGCTTAGCAGACCAACCGCTACTGGTCATACCGCTACTTTAGCAAATGTTGGCGTTAATTCAAATTTGATAGCTTCAGACAAGCGATGGCAGTTTTTACTTCCTAGAAGGGAGTTGCAGGCGAACCCGCTGATGGAGCAAAATCCACTATAAGCATTATATAAGTTAGTTAGATATGTTTGACTGTAGGAGCATGAAATTGTTCCTCACAGTCATCCTATTCAATTGATTTTCTAAAAAGGACGACATGTATCTGGTTATCCGCAAATAAAAGCCATGAGAAAAATAGTTTTATTGTTGCTGATTATTTTAGCGCTATTGGCTATTAATATACTTGCTTGATGAAATACATCAAACTAAAATTTCACTTAATAGATTTTGAAGATGAAACGAATTAATTTATGGATTTTGGCTAGCTTGCTGCTAACTGCTACAGCTTGTAAAAAGAGTAATTCGGGTACGGATGAAGGAAAAAAAGAAGAGCCTCAACCTGTAGTAGAATATAAACCAAATACAACTTACTATGGAAAAGGGAATTTAGTAAAACTGGTAACAGGAGACTTAAATTCGCCCATTATTTTGGCATCGCCCCATGATGGGACAGAAAAGCCCGAAGATATGCCAGTAAGAACACACACCGATGCTGTGGTAGTTAGAGATCTCTACTTAACGGATGTAACTGAGAAAGTTGCCGCCGCATTGTATGCAAAAACGGGGCTTCGTCCTCATATCGTCATCAATTACGTAGAAAGGGCCAGAATGGAGCCCAATCGGGCGCTAGCAGAAACCTACCATAAAAGTGAAGCTGCCAATGCACTTTGGAGAGAGTATCATGAGTTTTTGAAAGGTGCAAAAGAAATGGTAGAAAAGAACGTAGGCAAAGGCTTGTTTTTAGATATGCATGGTCACGGTCATGATAAAGATAGGATCGAAGTTGGTTATCTTACAGCTATATCCGACCTAAACGGAACTGACGATTTATTGAATAATAAAGCTACAGCTTCTAGTATCTATAACATTTCCACCACTTCGCCTTATTCTTTTTCTCAGCTAATTAGAGGAGATTATGCTTTTGGAACTTTGTTAGCAAACGAAGGTGTAAAGGCCGTGCCAAGCAAACAAGACCCAAAACCAAATAGTGACCCCTATTTTAATGGAGGCTATTGTACGCTTACTTATGGTTCAAAAGTATCGGGTAAAGTATCTGCAATACAATTGGAAACCCCAGGACCTGGTTTTAGAGATAATGCTGCTCTGAGAACTGCCTCAGCGCCTAAGGTAGCAGATGCGATCATCAAATACATGCAAACTCACTACGGTTTGTTTATAGGTAAATAAATCAGCGTTAGGCGGTAGATATTTCTATCGCCTTCCGTTTAATTCATCTAATTTATTACGTTCATCTTGCAGCTCTCTAGCTAATTTGCGCTCTTTTTCCACTGATTTAGCTTTGTAAGCCTGATATTCATCGGCAACCTCGTTGTATAATTGGGTACGGTGCTTAGCTTCGCTAATGCTTTTTCCAGATCTTGCAATCACAACGATTAAAGCAATCGCTAAAACGCCAATTACGCTCCAAACAATAATGTTATATGTTCCCTTTTCAAAAGGAATACCCAAAAATCTAATTTCGTTTACCTTATTCGTGTTCTCCGTTAGTGATGCATCCTTTCCAGAGATTTCAGTTTTTAAATAGCTAACTGTCTTTTCTTGTTCGGTTAGTTTCTGTTGAAGACTTTTTCGCTCAGCTCTCTCCTTTTTCAGGGTATCCCCAACGCTTTTCCAGAGTTGGTCTAGACGATAGCCCGCAACCATTTTATAGCCATCAGCCGATGTACGGGTACGAGACAGCATAAACTTATATTGACCATTTAAACTTGGGTCGGTATTTTTAACGGTATCTCGTTGCCAAGTCCTAGTGGTAGTTGGCACATTGGTAATAGGTTTTTGCGCAGTATTAAGCGTTTGGGCAAAAGAAGTTCCTGTTAGAATACTAAAAAATAAAATGCTAGTAAAAGAGAGTAATGTTTGTCTCATAATTATAATCATTTATACTAAAACAGTATAAGTAAAGAATTATTGTTTTAAGTAATTGTGTGATGTTCGCTAATTCTGCTCAAGTTAGGATGTTTAATCAAAAAATCAATTGATTATGCTCATTTTTTTTATCATTGGGCAGCTTTAATTTCGTAAAATGCATATTGGAATAATTGGATTAGGGGATATGGGCAAGCTTTATGCGCTTGCTTTTGCCAAAAATGGCTACAAAGTGTGTGGTACAGATGTTTTTCATCAATTGGAAGAGCTTAAAAACGAGCTTTCTTGTCAGTATATAGAAGTATTGCCAGACGGACACGAAGTTTCTCGAAAATCAGATTTCATCATCTATTGCGTAGAGGCGGAAAAAATTGATGCAGTAGTATCTCAATTTGCAAAATCCACAAAGTACGGAGCCATCGTTGCTGGACAAACTTCGGTTAAGCATCCAGAAATTGCAGCCTTTGAAAAATATCTGCCAGCAGATGCAAACATTGTAACCAGTCATTCTCTGCATGGCCCTGGGTTTAGCACCGAAGGACAGACCTTAGTGGTTATTCGCCATAGAGCTACAGATGAAATCTATCAAAAAGCTTTAGAGGTTTACAAAGCTTTGGGTTCAAATATCATTGAAATGGATAGCTACCAACAGCATGACCAAATTGTGGCTGATACACAAGCGGTAACCCACATGGGCTTTGAAAGCATGGGCTCGGCATGGAAAAATGCCGGTTTTTACCCTTGGGATAATCCCGTTTACGCTGGCGGTATTGATAACGTGAAAGTGTTGACTACTTTGCGTATTTTTAGTTATAAATCTCACATTTATGCTGGCTTGGCAATTTTAAATCCTTACGCTCAAAAGCAAGTGAGGGAATATGCAAAAACAGAAAGTGAGCTCTTTGCATTAATGATTGCAGAAAATGAAAAAGCCTTTAGAGCCAAGATTGATGGTGCAAAAGATTTCGTGTTTAGTAATGATGATAAGCCGCTTTTGTTAAATAGCGAAGTAATGGATGCGTTCAGCATGGCTGATAAAGCACACAATAGGAAACCAAATTCTCACCTCAGTATATTAAGTATGGTTTGCGCTTGGCATGCAATGGGTGTAAATCCTTATGATAACTTAATTTGCCAAACACCTCCATTTCGCTTGCGTCTGGGTATCGCCGAATATCTTTTTAAAAACGAAGAGTTATTAGAAGAAACTATCCAGGCAGCTCTTTTTGACAAAAGTATTCGAAAAGATGATTTGGAATTTCACACTGCAGTTCACGAATGGGCCTCTATCATAGGTTATGGAGATATGAAAGGTTATAAGGCGCATTTCGAAGCGGCAAAATCTTTCTTTGATGGTCGTTTGGAAAAGGCAAGAACACTAAGTACAGAAATGATATCCAAATTAATAGATTGAAAGCACTTGAGCTCCCCAATTCATCTGCTAATATAAATAGCACGTCATTGCGAGCTTTGCGAAGCAATCTCTTTTGAAATTAAATCAAAAATTAAGAACAGTTATGTCGTATCTGTGTTGATGATTGTATCATTTAAAAATAATTTTTTGCAAACTTTTTTAATTTTAAAATACATTAAAGTGTTTATATTCAGTATTTTGATTATTATTTTTTGTAAACTTTTTTATTTCTATAATTTTTAAGTTGTGATTTTTTGTAGGTTTGTATTACACGTATTAACACTTAGATTATGGAAAAACTTACTGCTCAGCAGTCCGTTACTTACACGCAAGAAGAGGCTTATGCCGCTGCACTTCAATATTTTAAAGGAGATGATTTAGCCGCCAGAGTTTGGGTAAACAAGTATGCGCTAAAAGACTCATCGGGAGTTTTGTATGAACTGGATCCTAATGATATGCATAAACGTATCTCGTCTGAAATAGCTAGAATAGAGCAGAAGTATCCTAATCCATTAACTGAAACTGAAATTTTCGAGTTAATCAAAGATTTTAAATACATCATCCCGCAAGGTAGTCCAATGACGGGTATTGGAAACCCTTTCCAAATCGCCTCTCTTTCCAATTGCTTTGTAATCGGTAATAGTGGAGATTCTGATTCTTATGGTGGGATAATGAAGATAGACCAAGAGCAGGTGCAATTGATGAAACGTAGGGGTGGAGTTGGTCACGATTTGTCGCATATCCGTCCAAAAGGTTCTGCGGTAAAAAATTCTGCCTTAACCTCCACAGGGATTGTGCCTTTCATGGAGCGTTTTTCAAATTCTACCCGCGAAGTTGCGCAAGATGGTCGTAGGGGAGCTTTGATGTTGTCGGTTTCTATCAAACATCCTGATGCCGAAGATTTCATCGATGCAAAATTAGAGCAAGGCAAAGTAACCGGCGCCAATGTTTCTGTTCGTATCAACGATGAATTTATGAAGTCTGTGGAGGAAGGTGTGCCGTTTATTCAGCAATATCCTGTAAAAGGAAATAATCCTGTGTTTTCTAAAGAAACTGATGCCAATTCCCTTTGGAAAAAAATAGTTCACAATGCGTGGCGTTCTGCAGAGCCTGGTATTTTGTTTTGGGATACCATTATCAGGGAATCGTTGCCAGATTGTTACGCCGATTTAGGTTACGAAACGGTTTCTACGAACCCTTGTGGCGAGATTCCGTTGTGCCCTTACGATTCTTGTCGTTTATTGGCTATCAACTTATATTCTTACGTAGAGAATCCTTTCACCGCTAAAGCCTCATTCAATTGGGAACTTTTCAGGAAGCATGCCATTTTAGCGCAAAGAATGATGGATGATATTATTGATCTTGAGTTGGAAAAAATCGATACCATTTTGGAGAAGATAGCTCAAGACCCGGAAGAGGAAGAAATCAAAAGAACAGAGCAAAGTTTATGGCTAAATATTCGTAAAAAAGCGGAAGAAGGAAGGCGTACTGGTGTTGGCATCACTGCCGAAGGCGATATGTTGGCTGCTTTAGGTTTGCGCTACGGAACAAAAGAAGGTTCCGCATTTTCAATCGAAGTACATAAGAAATTAGCTTTGGCGGCTTATCGTTCATCGGTTGATATGGCTAAAGAAAGAGGTGCCTTCGCGATTTACGATGCAGATAGGGAGAAGGCAAATCCGTTCATGCTGAGGTTAAAAGAGGCCGATGCGCAATTGTACTATGATATGACTGAGTACGGACGTAGAAATATTGCATTATTAACTATTGCTCCAACCGGCACTACCAGCTTAATGTCTCAGACTACCTCTGGTGTAGAACCGGTATTTATGCCAGTTTACAAACGTCGTAGAAAAGTGAACCCTAATGATAAAGAGGCAAGGGTTGATTTTGTGGATGAGGTTGGCGATTCATGGGAAGAGTACATCGTGTTCCATCACAAATTTAAAGATTGGATGACTATAAACGGTCACGACACAAATTATAACTATAGCCAAGAAGAGCTGAACGCACTAATCGAACAATCCCCTTACTACAAGGCCACTTCTAACGATGTAGATTATTTGGAGAAAGTAAGGATGCAGGGCGAAATCCAGAAATGGGTAGACCATTCTATCAGCGTAACTATTAATATGCCTAATGATGTTTCTGAGGAATTGGTTGGCAAATTGTACATGGCGGCATGGAAAGCTGGATGTAAAGGCGTAACTGTATATCGCGATGGTTCTCGTTCGGGAGTGTTAATCGCTATAGATGATAAGAAAAAAGAAGAGGTTCAGACCGAGGAAGTAGCTTCTTTCCCTACTATTCGTCCGCAGGTATTGGAAGCAGATATTGTTCGTTTTCAAAATAACAAAGAGAAATGGATTGCTTTTATCGGTTTAGTAGATGAAAGACCTTACGAAATTTTTACTGGTCTGGCAGATGATGAGGATGGAATTTCTATTCCTCGCTGGCTTAACCGTGGTGCCATCATCAAAAATAAAGAGGCTGATGGTGCTACCAGATATGATTTCCAATTTAAAAACCAAAGAGGTTACAAAACAACTATCGAAGGCTTGTCGCATAAGTTTAACCCAGAGTATTGGAATTATGCAAAGCTGATTTCAAGTACACTTCGCCACGGCATGCCAATTGAAAAAGTAGTAGAGCTAATTGGCAGTCTACAATTGGATGAAGCCATCAATACTTGGAAAAATGGTGTAGCAAGAGCTTTGAAAAGATATATTCCAGATGGAACGGAAGTGGGTAAAGCTAAGTGCAGCAACTGTAATTCTACTAATCTGCACTACCAAGAGGGCTGCTTAACTTGTAGTGATTGCGGTTCGTCTAAGTGTGGATAGTACGATTGCTATACTTGTTAGTCATTTCTAAAACGTTCAGACTTACGAAGTCTCAAAGACTTCGTAAGTCTTTCTAGGCACTTCGCAATGACGACAAGTGAAATAGAATCGAAAAAAAACAGACCATCCAATCATTTGAAAAACCAGTATAAACTATAAATTCTAAGTACCCCATAGACATTCTTTTATTGCTTTTTTATTGCATAAAGCCAATGGGTGTGCCTTATATTTGCCGCCATGTCGGTATTAGTATTTACATTAATTGTACTTGTTGGCGCTTTTTTAGCTGGGTTCTTGGGCTCACTTACAGGCTTAGGTGGCGGCGTAATCATTATTCCTTTACTTACGTTGGGTTTAGGGGTTGATATCCATTATGCCATCGGTGCTTCCATCATTTCTGTGATTGCAACATCTACCGGTTCGGCTGCTGCTTATGTAAAAGAGGGGCTAACCAACATGCGTATCGGGATGTTTTTAGAAATAGCAACCACGGTTGGCGCAATTCTAGGGGCGGTAATTGCCGTTTATCTAAATGCAGGTTATGTCGCTGTGATATTTGGTTGCATCCTTATCTTCTCTTCTTTAATGACTTTGAAGAAAAAAGTAGATCACTCTACTTTAGAATATACCAGTAAAGGGGCTAGGTTTTTCAAGCTAAATGGTTCTTATCCAGTTAAGGGGGTGGAAACCCCTTATGCAGTTAAAAATGTAGCTGGCGGATTTTTCATGATGTTGTTCGCTGGTACTTTGTCTGGTTTGCTCGGTATTGGCAGTGGAGCCTTAAAAGTAATCGCAATGGACAATATCATGCGTTTGCCTTTCAAGGTCTCTACAACTACCAGTAATTTCATGATGGGAGTTACCGCTGCGGCGAGTGCTGTAGTGTACCTTCACCGCGGACAAATAGATCCAGGTATTGCAATGCCGGTTTGTATCGGTGTATTGATTGGCGCTACTGTTGGCGCAAAGGTTCTAGTAAGAGCTAAAACAGATAAGTTAAAAATTGTATTTGCGGTGGTGGTAACCATATTGGCAGTACAAATGATATATAAAGGATTGTCGGGAGGTTTTTAATGGAACAAACTAAAAATATAACTGATAAAGATATTCAAAGCTTAGTGGGTAACCTCTTAAGAGCTGGCGTGTACCTCTCTATGGCTATTGTAGTGCTGGGAGGAATCATCTATTTGTTAGATCATTCTGCAGAGAAAATAGATTATGCAGTTTTTGATTTCAATAAAGTTTCATTAAAAACAGTAGAAGCCATTTTTTCTGAGGTGTTAACTTTTAAAGGCGCTGCAGTTGTTCAGTTTGGCTTATTGATGCTGATTTTCACGCCAATTGCAAGGGTCTTGATGGCTGTAATAAGTTTCTTCGTCGAAAAGGATTACTTATATGTATTAATAGGGCTTATTGTTCTATCTATTATTATGGTGAGCTTAAGTGGTGGTTTTGCGCATTAAGCTAAACTATAAAATTAATATTTTATCAGTTGGGCAGTAGTATGGCTCAAGTAGGTCAAAGGTAGGGTTAAAGTAGGGATAGAGTACTAGTAGTGTACTAAGTTATGCTTGCATAGTAATTTTTAAGAGCATGTACTTTCTTCTCAAATAAGAATGAACTTGACTTAAGTTTGCTGGCAATAAAATCACCAATAATCGAGCTCTTTGCTGCATAAAATGGAAATTCGACTGATTAGGGTGAAAACACGATTAGGGAAATAAAAGAGAATAATATAATTGCTTATTATTCAGTTTATTGTGTTTGTTCATTGTTTTTGGGTGCTCTAAGAATCATCGGCTTTTCGCCATCTCTAATCTTAATTAATAAAACCTTAAAAATTTTTTAGCTAACTATTTGAAAATTAATAATTCTTGCCTATCTTTGCCGTCCCTTAACGGGGATTGTATATCCACCTTGAACGAAGCCCTACTGCTTCGATGGGTGTTAACTTAATTAAAGAAATGTCAGGAATTATTGGAAAAAAAGTAGGAATGACCAGTATTTTCGATGCAGAAGGAAGAAACATTCCTTGTACTGTAATCGAAGCTGGGCCTTGTGTAGTTACACAAGTTAAAACCGAAGAAATCGACGGTTATTCATCTATTCAGCTAGGATATGATGAAGCTAAAGAGAAAAACGTAACGCAACCTTTAAAAGGTCATTACGCAAAAGCAAACACTACCCCAAAACGTAAGCTTGTTGAGTTCTCTGAGTTTGAAAATGCTTTAAACTTAGGCGACACTATTACTGTAGACATCTTCTCAGAAGGTGACTATGTTGATGTTGTTGGAACTTCAAAAGGTAAAGGTTTCCAAGGTGTTGTGAAACGTCATGGTTTCGCAGGTGTTGGTGGTCAAACCCACGGTCAGCATAACAGAATGCGTGCACCAGGTTCATTAGGAGCTTCTTCTTGGCCTTCACGTGTATTCAAAGGAATGCGTATGGCTGGTAGAACAGGAGGTGATAGAGTGAAAGTTCAAAACTTACAAGTATTGAAAGTTTACGCTGAGCAAAACCTAGTGGTAGTTAGTGGTTCCATTCCAGGAGCTAAAGGTTCTTACGTAATCTTAGATAAGTAAGCAGATGGAAGTTAAAGTAGTAAACATTTCAGGAAAAGAGACAGGTGCCAAGGTGCAACTTCCTGAGTCGGTATTTGGTGTTACACCAAACGATCACGCAATTTACTTAGATGTAAAACAGTATTTGGCTAACCAACGTCAAGGTACTCACAAATCTAAGCAACGTAACGAAATTGCTGGTTCTACCCGTAAATTATACAAACAAAAAGGTACTGGTGGTGCACGTGCCGGAAGCATTAAATCTCCATTGTTCAATGGTGGTGGTCGTGTTTTTGGTCCTCAACCAAGAGACTATAGTTTTAAATTGAACAAAAAACTAAAATCACTAGCTCGTAAATCAGCTTTGGCTTATAAAGCACAAGATAACAGCATCGTAGTTTTAGAAGATTTCAGCTTTGATAGCATCAAAACTAAAAACTATATCAATTTGGTTAACGCATTAAATTTAACAGGTGAAAAAACTTTGTTAGTGTTACCAGAGCAAAACAACAATATTTATTTATCAAGCAGAAATATCCAGAAAGCTAAAGTAATTACCGCAGGCGATTTAAATACTTATGATGTATTAAACGCTGGTAAACTTTTGTTAACTGCTAATTCGCTTAAAACATTGGAGGAGGCATTTGCCAAGTAATATGGAAATTTTACAAAGACCAATTTTAACCGAAAAAGCATCTGCATTAACTGAAAAATCTAACCGTTTTACTTTCAGAGTAGATCATAGAGCTAACAAGTTGCAGATTAAATCAGCTATTGAGCAGATGTACGGTGTTAACATCGTAGCCCTAAACACAATGGTTGTTCAAGGTAAGGCAAAATCTAGAAATACTAAAGCAGGTTTAGTAACTGGCCGTAGCCCTAAATACAAAAAAGCTATTGTTACATTGAAAGATGGCGAAACAATAGATTATTACGCGAATATTTAATATCAAAATTGAATAATTTATAACTATGGGCTTAAGAAAATTTAAACCAGTCACTCCGGGTACCCGCTTTAGAGTTGGTGCTAGTTTTACGGAGATTACAGCAACCAAGCCCGAAAAATCATTGGTTGTATCTTCTAAAAAATCAGGAGGTCGTAACAATACAGGAAAGATGACTATGCGCTACATTGGTGGTGGTCACAAAAAATCTTACCGTTTAATCGATTTTAAACGTGATAAATTTGATATTCCTGCAACAGTAGCAACTGTTGAATACGATCCGAACCGTACTGCACGTATTGCGTTATTGCACTACGCAGACGGAGAGAAGCGCTACATTATTGCACCTGAAGGGTTGCAAGTAGGACAAACTGTGCTTTCGGGTGAAAACGCTACTCCAGAAGTAGGTAACACTTTAACGTTAGCAAAAATTCCTTTGGGATCTATCATCCATAACTTGGAAATTCAACCAGGTAAAGGAGCTCAATTAGCACGTAGTGCTGGTGCTTATGCACAATTAGCTGCTAGAGATGGTAAATATGCAACAGTTAAAATGCCATCAGGTGAAGTAAGATCTATCTTAGTAACTTGTTTAGCTACAATTGGTGCAGTATCTAACTCTGATCATGCAAACGAAGTATTGGGTAAAGCAGGTCGTGCTCGTTGGGTTGGTCGTCGTCCTCGTACACGTCCAGTAGCAATGAACCCAGTAGATCACCCAATGGGTGGTGGTGAAGGTAGATCATCAGGTGGTCACCCTCGTTCAAGAAACGGCGTTTTAGCTAAAGGCTTCAAAACTCGTTCTAAGAAAAAATACTCAAATCGTTTCATCATAGAGAAAAGGAAGAAATAATGGCTCGTTCGATAAAAAAAGGACCTTATATTGACCATAACGTAGAGAAAAAAGTAAACTCTATGAATGATTCAGGCAAAAGGACTGTAATCAAAACTTGGTCTCGTAGATCAATGATCTCACCAGATTTCGTTGGTCACACATTTGCTGTGCACAATGGCAATAAATTTATACCAGTATACGTAACAGAAAACATGGTTGGCCACAAGCTAGGGGAGTTCGCTCCAACTAGAACCTTTAGAGGTCACTCTGAAAAGAAAAAATAATTAAAAGATGGAAGCAGTAGCGAAATTAAACAATTGCCCAACCTCACCGCGTAAGATGCGTTTGGTTGTGGATCTTATCAGAGGTGAGCGTGTTGAGAAAGCATTACACATTTTGAAGTTCACTAATAAAGATGCCGCTGAAAGAGTTGAGAAACTTTTATTGTCAGCCATCAATAACTGGGAGCAAAAAAACAGTGGTTCTCGCCCTGAAGAAAGTCAATTAGTCGTTAAGTCGATTATGGTTGGCGGTGGTCGTCAGTTAAAAAGATTAAGACCAGCACCTCAAGGTCGTGGTTACAGAATTCGTAAACGTTCGAATCACGTAACTATTGTAGTAGATAGTATAAACGTTGAATCTAAAACTAATTAACAGAAATGGGACAAAAAGCAAATCCAATAGGCGCCAGATTAGGGATCATCAGAGGATGGGACTCTAATTGGTTCGGAGGCAACAACTATGCTGATAAATTAGTTGAAGACCAAAAAATCAGAAAATACCTTTCAGCTCGTATTGCAAAAGGCGGTGTTTCTAAGGTGGTAATTGAGCGTACATTGAAACGTATCACTGTTACTATCCACACAGCACGTCCAGGAATTGTAATCGGTAAAGCAGGACAAGAGGTTGATAAGATCAAAGAAGAGTTAAAGAAATTGACTAAAAAGGAAATTCAAATTAACATCTTTGAGATTAAACGCCCTGAGTTAGATGCTCAACTAGTAGCAGAAGGTGTTGCAAAACAACTAGAAGCTAGAATCTCGTTCCGTAGAGCAATGAAATCATCTATCGCATCAACCATGCGTATGGGTGCAGAAGGTATCAAAATCATGACTTCAGGTCGTTTAGGTGGTGCTGAGATGGCTCGTAGCGAACAGTATAAAGAAGGAAGAATTCCTTTGCATACTTTCCGTGCTGATATTGACTACGCTTTAGCAGAAGCTTTAACTACTTATGGTAAAATAGGTATCAAAGTATGGATCTGTAAAGGTGAGGTTTACGGCAAACGTGATCTTTCTCCAAACATCGGCGCTGCAAACAACGCACCTGGTAAAGGTGGCAGACCAGAAGGTAACTTCGGCGGTCGCGATGGCGGAAGAGATAACAGAGGCGGTGGCGACAGAAGAAACGATAAACGCGGTGGCGGAAATCGTCCAGGTGGTCCAGGCCAAGGCGGAAGAGATAACAGAGGTGGTGGTGCTAACAGAGGCCCACGCAAATAGTCAACAGATCGTTTAACGATAATATTAAAATAAAATGTTACAGCCAAAAAGAACGAAGTTCAGAAAGATGCAAAAAGGCAGAATGAAAGGTTTAGCAACTCGTGGTGCTGAATTATCATTCGGTTCTTTCGGGATTAAATCTTTAGAGGCAACTTGGATCACAAGTCGCCAAATAGAAGCAGCCCGTATCGCAGTAACTCGTTACATGAAACGTGAAGGTCAGGTTTGGATTAGAGTTTTCCCGGATAAACCGGTAACTAAAAAGCCAGCTGAGGTACGTATGGGTAAAGGTAAAGGTGCTCCTGAGTATTGGGTAGCAGTAGTAAGACCAGGACGTATCCTTTTCGAAGCAGAAGGTGTACCAATGGAAATTGCTAAAGAAGCTTTAAGACTTGCTGCACAGAAATTACCTGTTCAAACAAAATTTGTAGTACGTAGAGATTACGTAGAAGCATAAAAAGCCAAGTGGGATCAATGTTGTAAGTAACTTGTTATTATAACCGCTAGACCCACTTCATTAAAATAAATAAAATGAAAAACTCAGAAATCAAAGGGCTTTCTCAAGAAGAATTAGTAGCTAAGATTGCGGAAGAAAAACAAAACTTGGTTAAGTTGAAATTTGCGCATACAATTTCGGCTATCGAAAATCCTAACCGCATTACTGCGGCTAGAAAAACTATAGCCCGTTTAAACACTGAATTGTCTGCTGTTAAAAATGCAGCAGTAGCTACAGAAACTAAATAATTTTAGAGCCCAATGGAAAGAAATTTAAGAAAAACAAGAATCGGGTTGGTAGTGAGCAACAAAATGGATAAATCTGTTGTAGTTGCAGTGGAGCGTAAAGTGAAGCACCCAATCTATGGTAAGTTCGTTAAAACAACTACCAAATTTATGGCTCATGACGAGAAAAACGAGTGTGGTATCGGTGATACTGTAGAAATCATGGAAACTCGTCCGTTGAGTAAAAACAAGAACTGGAGATTGGTACAAATTTTAGAAAAAGCTAAATAAGATGGTACAACAGGAATCAAGATTAAACGTAGCCGATAATAGCGGCGCAAAACAAGTATTGGTTATCCGTGTACTTGGTGGTACTGGTAAACGTTATGCATCAATTGGCGATAAAATTGTAGTAACAGTTAAAAGTGCTTTGCCTTCAGGCAATATCAAAAAAGGTACTGTTTCTAAAGCAGTAGTAGTTAGAACTAAAAAAGAAATCCGTCGTAAAGATGGTTCTTATATCCGTTTTGACGACAATGCAGCAGTATTATTAAATGCTCAAGACGAGCCACGCGGTACACGTATCTTTGGCCCGGTAGCGAGAGAACTGCGTGAAAAACAATTCATGAAGATTGTATCATTAGCACCGGAGGTATTATAAAATGGGAAACAAAGTTAACAAACCAGCTAAGTTAAAAATCCGTAAAGGAGATTTAGTAAAGGTTATCGCTGGCGACTCAAAAGGTCAACAAGGTAAAGTACAAGAAGTACTTGTTGCTAAAAACAGAGTGTTAGTAGAAGGTGTAAACCTTATCTCTAAACACACTAAGCCAAGTGCTGCTACACCTAACGGTGGTATAATTAAAAAAGAGGCTGCTCTTCATATTTCAAACGTACAGTTGGTGGATCCAAAATCTGGTAAAACTACTCGTGTTGGTCGTAAATTAAACGCTGACGGAAAATTAGTTAGAGTTGCTAAAATTTCAGGGGAGGAAATCAAATAATGGCATACGTACCAAGATTAAAAAGCAAATATAAAGAGGAAATTGTTGGTGCTTTAAAGGATAAATTCCAATATAGCAGCGTAATGCAAGTTCCTAAGTTGTTGAAAATTTCAATCAACCAAGGTGTTGGTCGTTACTCAGTAGCTGACAAGAAAATCATCGATAGCTCTATTTTAGAGTTATCTACCATTTCTGGTCAACAAGCTGTAGCAGCTAAATCTAAAAAAGATATCTCAAACTTTAAACTACGTAAAGGCATGCCAGTAGGTGTGAGAGTAACTTTACGTGATAACAACATGTTTGAGTTCTTAGATAGATTAATTTCAGTAGCTTTGCCTCGTATCCGTGATTTCAAAGGTATCAATGATAAAGGATTTGATGGAAAAGGTAACTACACTTTAGGTGTTACTGAGCAAATCATTTTCCCAGAGATCAACATCGATAAAATCAATAAGATTTTAGGTATGGACATTACTTTCGTAACTACTGCCACTACTGATGTTGAAGCATTGGAACTTTTAAAACAATTTGGATTACCATTTAAAAATCAAAAAACTGCAGAATAATGGCAAGAGAAGGTGTAAAAGCTCGCGAAATTAAACGCCAAAAATTAGTAGCTAAATATGCTGAGAAACGTGCAGCATTGAAAGCGGCTGGCGATTACGAAGCATTAGACAAATTACCTAAAAACTCTTCGGCAGTGCGTTTGCACAACCGTTGTAAGTTAACTGGTCGTCCTCGTGGTTACATGCGTACCTTTGGTATCTCAAGGGTAACATTCCGTGAGATGGCGCTAGATGGTAAGATACCAGGAGTTACAAAAGCTAGCTGGTAACTAGAAAAAAGTTATATAAGTTTTTGAGTTATAAGTTGTAAGTTGTATTTTTGCAGCCCTTACAGCTTATGGCTCATTAGCGTATAAGCTACAGAACAGAATATTAACCGATATTAGGTCCGGAAGTCGGGTGACGCGTACGGAAACCAGTATCACAATTTCATAATAATGAATACAGATCCAATAGCGGATTATCTTACAAGATTAAGAAATGCTATCAAAGCAAATCACAGGATTGTAGAAATTCCAGCTTCAAACCTTAAAAAGGAAATTACTAAAGTACTTTTCGACAAAGGTTACATTGCAAACTACAAGTTTGAAGACACAACTGCTCAAGGAGTGATCAAAATCGCGTTAAAATACAACGCAATCAGTAAAATCCCTGCAATCCGTACGTTAACACGTATCAGCAAACCAGGTTTGAGACAGTATGCAGGCGTAGAAAATATGCCAAGAGTATTAAATGGTTTAGGTATCGCAATCTTATCTACTTCTAAAGGTGTAATGACTGATAAAGAAGCAGCCAAATTGAATATTGGTGGTGAGGTATTGTGTCACGTTTATTAATTAAAGGAGATCAGTACAATGTCAAGAATAGGAAAAGCCCCAATTAACGTACCAGCAGGAGTAACCATTACAGTAGGTAAAGATAATTTAGTAACTGTAAAAGGTCCTAAAGGTGAATTAGTACAAGCTGTAGATACAGATATCACTATTTCTCAAGAAGATGGTGTAGTAACTGTACAACGCCCAACAGATCAAAAAAGACACAGAGCTTTACACGGTTTATACCGTTCTTTGATCAACAACATGGTTGTAGGTGTTACAGAAGGTTATAAATTAGAACAAGAGTTAGTTGGTGTGGGTTACCGTGCCAGCAACCAAGGCAATACGCTAGATTTAGTTTTAGGTTATTCTCACCACTATGTGTTCCAGTTACCAGCAGAAATTAAAGTAACTACCACATCAGAAAAAGGTCAAACTCCTAAAATCATTTTAGAGAGTATCGACAAACAATTAATTGGTCAAGTAGCAGCGAAAATCCGTTCGTTACGTGCTCCAGAGCCTTACAAAGGTAAAGGTATCAAGTTTGTTGGTGAAGTGTTAAGAAGAAAAGCAGGTAAATCAGCTTCTAAAAAATAATTAAAATGGCAGGAAAAAAATTATCACGCAGAGAGCGTATTAAAAAAGGTATCAGAAAAAGACTTACTGGATCTGAAAACCGTCCACGTTTATCAGTTTATAGAAGCAATAAAGGTATTTATGCTCAAATCATTAACGATGAAACTGGTAAAACTATAGTTGCAGCATCATCTTTATCTAAAGATTTCAATGCTTCAGGAAACAAATCTGAGCAATCAGCAGCAGTAGGTAAGTTAGTTGCCGAAAAAGCAGTTGCAGCAGGTCTTAAAGAAGTTGTTTTCGACAGAAATGGTTACTTATACCATGGACGTGTAAAATCGTTGGCAGAAGGTGCCCGCGAAGGTGGTCTAGTATTTTAATCATTAAATAAGAGATAATGTCAACTATCAATATAAAAAGAGTAAAAACTAGCGAGATTGAATTAAAAGATCGTTTAGTGAGCATCCAACGTGTTGCTAAAGTAACCAAAGGTGGTCGTACTTTCAGCTTTTCAGCTATCGTAGTTGTAGGTGATGAAAACGGCGTTGTAGGTTACGGATTAGGCAAAGCTAAAGAGGTTACTGAAGCTATCGCTAAAGGTGTAGACGATGCAAAGAAAAACTTGGTAAAAGTTCCTTTGTTAAACGGTACTGTACCTCACGAGCAAATCGGTAAATATTCTGGAGGTTTTGTATTAATTAAGCCTGCTGCTGTAGGTACTGGAGTAATTGCTGGTGGTGCGATGCGTGCTGTACTAGAAAGTGCTGGTATCCACAACGTATTGGCTAAGTCAAAAGGTTCATCAAATCCTCACAACGTGGTAAAAGCTACAGTTGATGCATTAACAAAAATGCGTGACGCTTATACAGTAGCTCAAAACCGTGGTGTAGATTTAAACAAAGTTTTTAACGGATAAGATCATGGCGAAAATTAAAATCACTCAAGTAAAAAGCGTTATCGACAGAAGCGAGCGCCAAAAGAGAACCATGAAAGCTTTAGGTTTATCTAAATTGAACCAAAGTGTTGAGGTTGAAGCAAACGCTGCAATCATCGGCATGGTTAGAAAAGTTAATCACTTAGTAGCTATCGAAGCTATATAATATTATTATCAAAGTTTGCTTAAGATTTATATCTTAGGCAAATTTTTTTTGTTTAATCGTTGTTTCCTGATTAGTGAAAGCGAAGGGGCAACACAATAAAGTTTATAAATGAACTTAAGTAATTTAAAGCCTGCAAAAGGTGCTGTAAAAACAAGTAAGAGAATTGGTCGTGGTCAAGGTTCTGGTCGTGGTGGTACATCAACACGTGGACACAAAGGTGCTGGCTCACGTTCTGGTCATTCTACAAAAGTTGGTTTCGAAGGTGGTCAAATGCCTTTACAACGTCGTGTGCCTAAAGTTGGTTTCAAGCCAATTAACCGTACAGAGTATGTAGGTGTAAACTTAGATGTTTTACAAGGATTAGCTGAGAAATTTAGCTTAACTACTGTAAATTTTGCTACATTGCAAGAACATGGTTTAGCTTCAAAAAATGACCTGGTTAAAATCTTAGGTCGTGGAGAAGTTAAAGCTAAATTAGAAGTTACAGCTCATGCCTTTTCTGCAAGCGCACAAAAAGCAATTGAAGCTGCTGGAGGCTCAATCGTAAAATTGTAAAATGAAGAAGCTATTTACTACTTTAAGTAATATTTGGAAAATCCAAGAATTAAAGGAGCGTATATTATTTACGCTCATGATTCTTATTATCTATAGGTTAGTTTGTCAGGTGGTGTTGCCAGGTGTAGATCCTACTCAACTATCAAATGCACAAAAATCTGGTCTATTAGGTTTGTTAGATATGTTTGCAGGTGGTGCTTTCTCTAAAGCATCAATTGTTGCGTTAGGTGTAATGCCTTACATTTCTGCATCTATTGTGGTGCAGTTATTGGGTATTGCAGTGCCTACTTTCCAAAAAATGCAAAAAGAAGGAGAGAGCGGCCGTAAAAAATTAACGCAATACACTCGTTACCTAACAGTAGCTATTACCATTGTACAGGCAATTGGATATGTTAAAACGCAAGTACCTCAAGAGGCAATTGTAATTAGCCATACCCTTTTCTATTTCTTGTCTGCAGTAGTATTAACAGCAGGTACACTTTTCGTGATGTGGTTGGGTGAGAAAATCACTGACAAAGGTATCGGTAACGGTACATCTTTGATCATCATGGTAGGTATCATAGCTCGTTTACCGATTGCACTTAGTCAAGAGGTAAGTTCTGTATTTGCAGGTAGCGATGGTGGTTTGATTAGATTAGTATTAGAGATCGTTGCTTTATATGCGATCATCATGTTTACTATTTTAATTGTACAAGGTGTACGTAAAGTACCTGTACAATACGCTAAGAGAATTGTAGGTAACAAGCAAGTTGGTGGTGTTAGACAGTATATTCCGTTGAAAGTAAATGCAGCGGGTGTAATGCCTATCATCTTTGCTCAAGCATTAATGTTTGTGCCAAGTGCTTTAATTGGTTTGTTCCCTAATTTGCAAGAAAGTTGGTTGCACCAATATTCAGATATCACTTCGTTAACTTATAGTTTAACATTTGCATTCTTGATTATTGCATTCACATTCTTCTACACGGCAATTACCGTTAACCCAACTCAAATGTCTGATGACATGAAAAAGAATGGTGGCTTTATCCCAGGTGTAAAACCAGGTTTGGCAACTTCTTCTTTTATCGATGACGTAATTTCTAAGATTACTTTCCCAGGATCGTTATTCTTGGCAGTTATTGCTATCCTTCCTTCATTGGCAGTTAAAGTTGGAATTCAGCAAGAGTTTGCCCACTTCTTTGGTGGTACCTCATTGTTGATTTTGGTAGGTGTTGTGTTAGATACATTACAACAAATTGAAAGCTATTTGTTAATGCGTCACTACGATGGTTTAATGAAAACAGGTAGAGTAACCGGACGTTCGGGTATTCCAGCTGCTACAACTACCAGCGGAGCCGCATTATAATGTCTAAAATCCACTACAAATCTCTTGAAGAGATTGAGTTAATTAGAGAAAGCTCATTACTGGTTTCTAAAACTTTGGCAGAAGTAGCCAAAGTGATTAAGCCAGGTATAACAACATTAGCATTAGATAAGCTGGCATACGAGTTCATTAGAGATAACGGTGCGGTGCCAGCTTTTCTTAACTATGGAGGTTTCCCTAACTCCCTTTGTATTTCTCCAAACGAACAAGTCGTTCATGGATTTCCAAATGATTACGTAATTCAAGAGGGAGATTTGATCTCTGTAGATTGTGGCGTAATCAAAAACAACTATTTTGGAGATTCTGCTTATACTTTTTCTATCGGAGAAACCAATGAAGAACAACAGAAACTAGTTAAGGTTACACAAGAGTGTTTAGCTTTTGCGATAGAGAAGGCAGTAGTTGGAATGCGCATAGGTGATATTGCACATGCGGTTCAATTTCATGCTGAGTCTAATGGTTTTGGTGTAGTTAGAGAATTGGTGGGGCATGGTGTTGGAGTAAAGTTGCATGAAAAGCCAGAAGTGCCAAACTACGGGAAACGTGGTAGCGGAATTAAGCTAGAGGAGGGAATGGTTTTGGCAATAGAGCCAATGATCAACGCCGGAACTGCTGCCGTTAAATTTTGGAAAGACGGCTGGACGGTAACGACCAAAGACAACAAACCATCAGCACATTTTGAGCATACTGTTGCGATAAAAAAGGGCAAAGCGGATGTTTTAAGTACTTTTTCGTTAATCGAAGAAGTTTTAAAAGAAAAAAGTTAAAAATTTGAAAAATAATATTTAATTTTGCAACCCTGTTTAATAGACAGCTAATTAAGTAAAAATCAATAGAATATGGCTAAACAAGCCTCAATTGAGCAAGACGGAGTAATAAGAGAAGCATTATCTAATGCCATGTTTAGGGTAGAACTTGAAAATGGACATGAGATTATTGCTCATATATCAGGTAAAATGAGGATGCACTACATCAAGATTTTGCCTGGTGACAAAGTAAAACTAGAAATGTCGCCTTATGATTTGACAAAAGGTAGGATTACTTATAGATACAAATAAATGAAACCATCACAAGCGACCGTCTTCGATTTCAAATTGCTTGTGATAGCTTCATTACCATAGAGAGAAATAAATAAAGCAATGAAAGTTAGATCATCAATTAAAAAGCGTAGCGCTGATTGTAAGATTATTCGTCGTAAAGGAAAACTTTACGTAATCAACAAGAAGAATCCGAAATACAAGCAACGTCAGGGATAATTAAAAACATTGGAACGAGTTCCGCACAACGGTGGCCCGCCGTTCGGTCGTTCATTAAAACACAAATAGAAATATGGCAAGGATTTCAGGTATTGATTTACCAAGAAACAAAAGAGGAGAGATTGGTTTAACTTATATCTATGGTATAGGTAGAACTACTGCACAACGTATTTTAACTACTGCAGGTATCGATCTAAACAAAAAAGTACAAGACTGGTCTGATGATGAGTTATCAGCTATCCGTACTATGATTAACGATGAGATTAAAGTAGAAGGTGCTTTACGCTCTGAGGTTCAATTAAACATCAAACGTTTAATGGATATCGGTTGCTACAGAGGTCTTCGTCACAGAAAAGGTTTACCTGTTCGTGGTCAACGTACTAAAAACAACTCTCGTACTCGTAAAGGAAAGAGAAAAACAGTTGCTAACAAGAAAAAAGCATCTAAATAATAATTAGATTACAGATTTACGGTGGGGGATTACTGAGTTAGTTCAAGTTCGTAAGTCAAATCGTTAAAAAATAACATGGCTAAGAGTAAAAAAGTTACCAAAAAACGTCTTGTTGTGATTGAGCCAGTAGGCGAAGCTCACATCAATGCTACGTTCAACAACATTATTGTTACCTTAACAAATACTAACGGACAAACCATCTCATGGTCATCTGCTGGTAAAATGGGTTTCAAGGGTTCTAAAAAGAACACACCTTATGCTGCAGGTCAAGCTGCTTCAGATTGTGGTAAAGTTGCTTTCGATTTAGGTTTACGTAAAGTAGACGTATTCGTAAAAGGTCCTGGTTCAGGTCGTGAATCTGCAATCAGAACTTTACAAGTAGCAGGTATTGAAGTTTTATCTATTAAAGATATCACTCCACTTCCTCACAATGGTTGTCGTCCTCCAAAGAAAAGAAGAGTTTAATCAATTTAATTTTTAAAGCTAAGAGTCTGCAGCTTCAGGTTGTAAGATACTTTAAAATCACAAAAAAATGGCAAGATACACCGGACCAAAGTCCAAAATCGCCCGTAAATTCAGAGAGCCAATTTTTGGCCCTGATAAAGTACTAGACAGAAAAAACTATCCTCCAGGCCAACATGGTGCTTCTAAAAGAAGAGGAAAGCAATCTGAGTACGCAGTACAGTTAATGGAAAAACAAAAAGTAAAATACACTTATGGTGTGTTAGAAAAACAATTCCGTAACTTGTTTACAAAAGCTTCTTCACGTCAAGGTATCACTGGTGATAACTTGTTACAATTACTAGAGGCACGTTTAGATAATACAGTATACAGATTAGGTATTGCTCCAACTCGTTCAGGTGCTCGTCAATTAGTTAGCCACAAGCACATTACTGTAAACGGTGAAACAGTTAATATTCCTTCATACCAATTAAGAGCTGGTGATGTTGTAGCGGTAAGAGAGAAATCAAAATCTCTTGAAGCGATTTCAAACTCAGTAGCTGGCAGAGCAATCAACAAGTTTTCTTGGTTAGATTGGAATGCTAAAGAATTATCAGGTAAATTCTTGTCATACCCAAATCGTGACGAAATTCCTGAGAACATTAAGGAAAACCTTATAGTCGAGTTGTACTCGAAGTAATCATAACGGTTAAAGCCCTAGTGGCTTTAACTTTTTTATGTTACGCAATATTAATAAACGATCTAAAAACATTAATAAATGGCAATTTTAGCATTTCAGAAACCAGATAAGGTAATCATGCAGAAATCAACTGATTTCGATGGTCAATTTGAATTTCGTCCTTTAGAGCCCGGTTTCGGTGTAACAATTGGTAACGCCCTAAGAAGAATTTTACTTTCTTCATTAGAAGGCTTTGCTATTACCAGTATTCGTTTTTCAGGCGTTTCTCATGAGTTTTCTACTATCAAAGGTGTAGTTGAAGATTTAACAGAAATCATCCTTAACTTAAAACAAGTACGTTTTAAGAAAGTAGGAGAATCTGGCGATTCTGAAAAAATCTTTATCATTATAAATGGTCAAGATCAATTCTTAGCAGGAGATGTTACCAAGTTCTCTAACAACTTTGAGGTTTTAAACCCTGAGTTAGTAATCTGTAACATGGAGAAAACCGTTACTTTGGAAGTTGAATTAACTGTAAACAAAGGACGTGGTTATGTACCTGCAGAAGAGAATAAAGTTTCTGATAGCGTAGTTGGTGTAATTGCAATCGATTCGATTTTTACGCCAATGAAAAATGTAAAATACACGATTGAGAACTATCGTGTTGAGCAAAAAACAGATTACGAGAAATTAATCTTAGATATTTCTACTGATGGTTCTATCCACCCAGAAGAGGCTTTAAAAGAAGCCGCTAAGATTTTGATCCAGCACTTTATGTTATTCTCTGATGAGAACTTAGTATTGGAATCTCAAGCTAAAGAAGAAACTAAAGAAGTTGATGAGGAAATTTTACACATGCGTAAAATCCTTAAAACTGAATTAGTTGATTTAGATTTATCTGTACGTGCATTAAACTGCTTAAAGGCAGCTGATATCCGTACTTTAGCTGATCTAGTTTCTTATGATGTTGCTGATATGTTAAAATTCAGAAACTTCGGTAAGAAGTCATTAACTGAAATCCAAGAATTGGTAAAATCTAAACAATTATCGTTTGGAATGAACCTTTCTAAATTCAAGTTAGACGAAGAGTAATTCAGTTTTCGGTAGGCAGTTTCCAGTTTGGAAATTGAATATTGGAGTTTGGATAATTAATATTATTCACTGTGTGTAATTCCCTCAGATTAAGTTCAAAGAGACGGTACACACTTTATAAACAAAAAAATGAGACACGGTAAAAAACACAACCACTTAGGAAGAACTACTTCGCATAGAAAAGCGATGTTGGCAAATATGGCTTCTTCTTTGATTACTCACAAGAGAATCACTACTACATTAGCTAAAGCAAAAGCTTTACGTGTTTATGTAGAGCCAATCATCACTAAATCTAAAAACGATACTACTCACTCACGTCGTACAGTATTTGCTTACTTACAAAACAAAGAGGTAGTAACAGAATTGTTCCGTGATGTAGCTGCTAAAGTTGCTGATCGTCCAGGTGGTTATACTCGTATTATCAAATTAAACAATCGTTTAGGTGATAACGCGGAGATGGCTTTAATCGAACTAGTAGATTATAACGAGGTTTACGGTAAAGATGCAGCTGCTGCTGAAAAGAAAACTACTCGTAGAGGAAGAACAAAAGCTAAAAAAGCTGATGCTCCTGCTGCAGAAGTAAAAGAAGCGGCTCCAGTTGCTGAAGCTAAGGAAGAAGTTGCTGAGGCACCAGTTGCTGAAGAAACTGTTCCAGAAGCACCAGCTGCTGATGATGCAGAAGAGCAAAAAGCGTAATCTAACTAACTTATTATTATGCTTAACCCTTTAGGATTTTCCTAAAGGGTTTTTTTATTTTTAAACTTTTTTGTTGTGATAGAATAAGTTTAATGGTGGGTTAATTTGTGGGTTTATACTGTAAATGATTTAGTCTTTTACCAACTAGAGTTTTTTCACCAACGATCTCGAAACCTAATTTCAAATATAATTTCTGCGCATCGGGGTTGTCTATATTAACAAGTAAGCCCAGTGTCTCTTTTTGTTTGTGTACGTATTCATCAATTAAGAATTTGAATATTTTTGAGCCTATACCTTTACCTTGTTGACTGGGATTGACGCCAACGCAATCGATATAGTATTCTCCCGCTTCAGTTTCGTCTTCTGGATTGAAGTTACTATTGAATGAGGATTTTATTTTGGCTGCTACTGGTGCTCTTAGTTCGGTTAACTTAGACCCTTCGTAATATTAAAGCAGCTGCAATAATTTCATCCTCAGCTACAACTACCCAACAATTCTCGTAAGAATATTGATTGTTAGGTTCTTGTATCAGGCTAATCAATAAATGAACAGCTTTTCTTGATTGTTTTCTCCAATAAAATGATAAACGATTTCTTCCATTGCCAAGAAGATATAATTTGCGATGACTGTAGATTCTTCTCGTTTTGCTTTTCTAATTAACATTTGTCGCTATTTTTGGTGTATTGGATATTATTGGTTTTAGTGAATCACAGTCCCTGCCTCTATCTCATAAGCAGCTTTTCCGTTCTCAAATATTCTAGTTAGTTGAGTTCCTTCTACGGTTATTTGATTTCCAATTCTTCGTATCCAATTTCCTTCTCGTAAACCCACAACTTTAATCTCATTCTGGGTTAAAAACTCTTGGATCCTAGTCTCCCTAGTCTCGCCGTTATGTTTGATTTCTGGAGTTGTATCTAAGTAGTGTGGATTAATATTAAAAGGTACTAAGCCCATACAGTCGAAACTTGACGGATAAACAATTGGCATATCATTAGTGGTTTTCATGTTGATGCCGCCGATGTTACTACCAGCACTACAACCTAAATAAGGTTTTCCGTTCGTTACGCGTTCTTTAAGAACTTCCATCAAACCTAGTTCATGCAATGTCTTTACCAATAAGAAGGTATTCCCACCGCCCGTAAAAAATCCTTTGGCATTCTCTACTGCTGTGATTTTGTCATCGAACTCATGAAGTCCTTTGACGTTAATTCCTATTTCTGCGAAAAAAGTAGCGGCTTTTTGGGTGTAGTCTTCGTGAGATATGCCGCTGGGTCTCGCAAACGGAATGAAGATGATTTCATCCACTCCGTTGTATAGTTGAACAATTTCGGGTTTTAGATAAGCTAAATATTGTTCTCCAAATAGTGTGGATGTTGAAGCCAGTATAATGTTCATGATTGAATATGATTTGTACAAAGATCAAAGATAAGGAGGTGTAAGGTAAGAAATGACCGATATTCAATTATTATTAAGCTTTAGTGTATTACTTTTGTAGTATATAAATCGATGTAAAATGAGTAAGCAGAGCGATATATTGTTTGTGGCCCAATTGGAGGAAAGTTTAAACAGCAGTACTTTTGTAAAATTAGCACTAGGTAATTACAAAGGGAAGGAAGAGGGCTTAAAACAACTCTATATCAAGCCTGTTGTGATAAAGAATAAGAAGATGCTAGCTTTTAACTTTCGTTATCAAACCAGAGATATTTTTAAGAATTTCTCAGAGGAAGAGAGCTTAACATTGATTAAAAATTATATAAATGAAGGATTCAATATTGCCACGCTATTTACAGCGAGTGAAGAATCTATCCTAGAGAAAACGGTAAAAGGTACATTTCGTTTAAGAACGGCTGCATTAACACAGAAAAAAGAAGTGAATCTAGCGCATGACAAAGAAAAGAAACGTTTGATTTTAGCGAAGGATAATATCTACTTGAAAGAGTTGGGGTTGACTGGTGCAGATGGCGTAGTTTTCAAAAATGGTCAAGATAAATACAAGCAGATAAACCAATATATCGAAATTTTAAGTTCGTTGATAAAAGAGTTTCCAGTTGGTACGATTAACAATGTGGTTGATATGGGCTCTGGTAAAGGTTATCTGACTTTTGCGCTCTACGATTATTTGTTAAACCATCAGCAGAAAGCTAACGTAGTAGGCGTAGAGTTTAGAAGAGATATGGTGGATTTGTGCAATGCAATTGCTGGAATGGCTAGCTTTGACCAGCTTTCTTTTGTAGAGGGCACAATTGATAGCTATGACAATGACCAAATTAACTTGCTGATAGCGTTACACGCCTGTGATACCGCAACTGACGACGCCATTTACAAAGGAATAAAGGCTAATGCAGAACTGATTGTAGTTGCTCCATGCTGTCATAAACAAATTCGTAGAGAGATAGAAAAGGGTAAGGCTAAAAATGAGCTGAATTTTTTAACCAAACATGGGATATTTTTAGAAAGGCAAGCGGAAATGGTTACAGATGGTTTACGAGCTTTAATCTTGGAATATTTCGGTTATAAAACTAAAGTGTTCGAATTTGTGTCTGATGTGCATACGCCTAAGAATGTGTTGGTGGTTGGGATTAGGAATAAGGAACAAGGAGCAACGAACAAAGATGAAATTCTTCAGAAGATAAAAGATACCAAAGCTTATTTTGGCATTGGCTATCATCATTTGGAGAGACTATTTAGTCTTTAATTATAAATCCACAATAAAACGGCTTTCTTTTTCTTAATGAGCAACCTATCTATTTGAGACATTTTATCGTCGGAAATGACAGGGCAGCCTGCGCTTTGACCAAATAAGGTTTGTGGATATATTTCGTAGTTTGGAATAGGCGTGTAAGAATGTAAAACCACTATTCGTTTAAACGCATTGTTATTGGTTTCTTCTAAACCGTACATTTTGTAATGAATGTTAATGCCCCAATTGCTGTAAGCCCTATTTTTTACTTTGTACTTTCCTAGAGAAGTACAATTACTGCCTACTTTGTTGCTAAATACAGGTTTGTTAGCGGTACTTCCACCACCAACACCGTGAGCACATAAACCGGAGATAATGGTTTTCTTTTGCTGAAAATCGTAGACAAACAATCGGTTTTTACCAGATGGGATACTCATATCTATCATCACACAAATGCTAGTATCTAGATGATTTTTCTTCGCAAAGGTGAATGCTTCAGTCAACTTTTTCGGCTCAATTAAAGAGGGTTGAAAGATTGAACAGGTTATAAGTAAGAGCAATATTTTGATGTTTAGCATTTCAATGTTGGTTCTTAATGCTAAAGTTTAGTTTTTACTGCATAAATCATTTTCAGCTCGTGGTTTTGTTCTGGAGTGTAGATTTGAAAGTTAAAAGGTGCTAAATCTTTTTCCAAATCTTTGATAGTGTAAGGCTCGTGTAGTTCAATAAGAATGGAATTTACTTTAGATAACCACTCGTTATTGTTCCCTAAAAGTCGCTGTTCTGCACCTTCAATATCAATTTTTAAAAGGTCTATTTCTTTAATTTGATGGTCTGCAATTAAATCAGGCATCGTAAGCGTAGCTACCGTAATCGCATCAATTTCTTTCTCAATATCTACTTCTATTTTAAAATTGTAGGCAAGCTCAGTGTTTGAAATTTTGATATTTGTAGTCTCGTCGTAAATGGCACCAAAAATAGGGTAGGTGTTTTTAAATTGTTGGACGTTTTTTTTCAACTGAACATAATTGTCAGTTTCCATTTCTACAGCATATACATTTGCTTCGGGGTATTTTGATTTGAAATAAATGGAAGCTAAGCCTATGTTGGCACCTAAATCTACAATGGTGCTGTATTGTTTGACTTTTAAGGATGCTGGGACTTGATAACATTGTGCCCAAAAAACCTCGTAAAAAATATCGATGTCGCCTGTATAGGTTCTGAGATTTAAATCTACTTTCTGGCCGTTCAGCAGTAATTTATAGAGCACACCCTCAATGGTAGATTTGTTTTTTGCCTTGCGAAAGCGAATTAGGTTCTTGAAAAACTTGATGCTCCCTAAGGGATTTCTAAAGATGGAAGTGCTGTAAAATAGTTTAGATAGTAGATGTTTCATTTGAGGAAAGATAGTGCGAATAAAAATAATATCAAAGGGATAGGTTTGCATTTGGGTTAGAACAAGCTTTTGTTAATTAAACCTGATGGTAGCGGATATATCCCGATTTAACCATCTATCTTTATTGTTTTATGGTATGCTTGTTTATTGCACAGGTTTCATCGGGAATAGCAGCGTACAGCAGGACTAGAATAGCCACGAACTACTGACATTCATTTTCAAATCATCTTAAGCCTTAAGACTTGCCTTTAGTTTCTAGTCTTTGTTCTTTACTATTTGTTCATTATTCTTTAGTGTTTCTGACAAGCTGTCAGCAATGATTTGAGTTTTCTTTTACATTTTAACAGTTTTTTTTGACAAAATTCTGCCAAAACCCTATTGGCACATCACTTGTTAATAGGAAGTAGAACTAAAAAATAACAAAAGAAATATATAATAAAATGGGAAAAATAATTGGTATAGACTTAGGAACTACGAACTCTTGTGTTGCGGTAATGGAGGGTAACGAACCTGTGGTTATTGCAAACAGCGAGGGTAAACGTACTACGCCATCTATTGTTGCTTTTACAGAAAACGGCGAGCGCAAAGTTGGCGAGCCTGCGAAACGTCAGGCAATCACAAACCCAACAAAAACAATTTACTCTATTAAGCGCTTTATGGGTAGCAGCTTTGGTGAAGTTGATAAAGAAGTTGGAAGAGTACCTTATAAAGTGGTAAAAGGTGATAACAACACTCCACGTGTTGAGATTGACGATAGAAAATATACGCCACAAGAAATTTCGGCAATGGTTTTGCAGAAAATGAAAAAAACCGCTGAAGATTTCTTAGGTCAAGAAGTTACAGAAGCTGTAATTACAGTGCCTGCTTACTTTAACGATGCGCAACGTCAAGCTACTAAAGAAGCTGGTGAAATTGCTGGTTTAACAGTAAAACGTATCATTAACGAGCCTACTGCAGCTGCTTTAGCTTATGGTTTAGATAAAGCACACAAAGACATGAAAATTGTGGTGTTTGACTGTGGTGGTGGTACACATGACGTTTCTGTTTTGGAATTAGGTGATGGCGTATTTGAAGTAAAATCTACTGATGGTGATACTCACTTAGGTGGTGACGACTTTGATCACATTATCATTGATTGGTTAAACGATGAGTTTAAAGCTGAAAACAGCATGGATCTTTCTAAAGACCCAATGGCTTTGCAACGTTTAAAGGAAGCTGCTGAGAAAGCTAAAATTGAGTTATCTAGCACAACTTCTACAGAAATTAACTTACCATACATTACTGCCGATGCGAGTGGCCCTAAACACTTAGTGCGTACTTTATCTCGTGCTAAATTTGAGCAATTAGCTGATAGCTTAATCAAACGTACTATCGATCCATGTAAATCTGCTTTGAAAAATGCTGGTTTATCTGTTGGTGATATCGACGAAATTATCTTAGTAGGTGGTTCAACTCGTATTCCTGCAATTCAGGATGCAGTGAAAGCTTTCTTCGGTAAAGAGCCTTCTAAAGGTGTAAATCCTGATGAAGTTGTGGCAATTGGTGCTGCTATTCAAGGTGGTGTATTAACTGGTGATGTGAAAGATGTATTGTTGTTAGATGTTACTCCACTTTCTTTAGGTATCGAAACTATGGGTGGTGTAATGACTAAATTAATCGAGTCTAACACAACTATCCCTACTAAAAAAACAGAGACTTTTTCTACAGCAGCAGATAGCCAACCATCGGTAGAAATCCACATTTTACAAGGTGAGCGTCCAATGGCAGCTCAAAACCGTACAATTGGTCGTTTCATGTTAGATGGAATTCCACCAGCGCCACGTGGTGTACCTCAAATTGAAGTTGCTTTTGATATTGATGCTAACGGTATTTTACACGTAAGTGCTAAAGATAAAGCTACTGGCAAAGAGCAAAAAATCCGTATCGAGGCTTCATCTGGTTTAACTGATGCTGAAATTCAGAAAATGAAAGAAGAAGCTGAGGCTAACGCTGAGGCAGATGCTAAACAGAAAGAAGAAGTTGATAAAATTAACAGCGCTGATGCTTTAATCTTCTCTACTGAAAAACAGTTAAAAGAGTTTGGTGACAAATTATCTGATGATAAAAAAGCTCCAATAGAAGAAGGTTTGAAAAAACTGAAAGAAGCTCATGCTGCTCGTAACTTCGCTGATATCGAAGCTGCACAAACTGAGTTGCAAAATGCTTGGAATGTTGCTTCTGAAGAGATGTACAAAGCAGGTAACGAAGGTCAACCACAAGGTGATGCTGGACAAGCTGAGCCTCAACAAGGTGGTGATACCGTAACTGATGTTGATTACGAAGAAGTAAAAGACGAAGAGAAGAAATAAGCCTCTAGTCTGAAAGTTTAGAGACTGAAAGTTCGAAAGATTTTTAGTGCTGAATTAAAATAAAAAGCGTTGCTGATTAAATTCAGTGACGCTTTTTTGCTACAAATCGTCCTTGCGAGGCACGAAACAATCTTTTATAGTTTAGCCTTTTTGAAAACGAAATCAGCCTTTCATAGCAATTCCAGCCCCGCTAACCTGTCCCGATACTTCGGGATCCGTTCCTATCTTTTTGTCTTCTGCCTGCTCACTTCCGGGTCATTGCAAGGAGGAACGATGAAGCAATCTTTCTTGGATCTTGCCAACAAAAAGGATATTCGCTTCTGTCAGGTTTAAATAACTAAAACGAGCATAACCATTAACCAATGTGGCTAAAGCCCAAAGCAAATTGCATAAAACCGTTGGCTAAAGCCAACGGCAATGAACTGAAATGGCGAAGGCTAACGGTAAAGAATTTAAATAGCTAAAGCTGACGGCAATAAATTGCTAAGTAAACAAAAAAGGTCCTGCTGAATTAGCAGGACCCTAATTTTATATAGGCTAAAATGCTTTAACTAATAAGCATTATTTCCATAGGTTTTCAGGATATTCTCCATTTTTTACAAGCTCATCAATAGAAGCCTGAACCACTGGTTTGTCTTCTTTGTAAGTAACCCCAAACCAAGTATTATCGGTCGGGATGCTCCTGAAATCGGCACTGCTATTTTTGATTAAAATATCAGCTATCAAAGGGATAAAAAATTCCGCTTTAGGTTTGTCTTTGTGAGATAGTGCAAATTTTACAAACTCCTGTTCAGTAATTTTGAATACAGCAGGTGTAAAGCCCCAAAAATTCATTGAAACGGGATTATCGAAAGATAGAGGATATTCTTTGTCATCTTCCTCGTAAACTACTGCCCCATCTTTACCGTAAACTTTTGTACGTTCATTAATAGCAGTGATATTACCAGTATCATCCACATCGCAAACACCTCTAGAAACTGCTCCAAAATCTGATAAAGTTTTACCTATTTTGTATCCTACGATTGAAAATTGGCTATCTGTCACATCTGTTGTTAGAAAATCAGCCATTTTTTTGAACGCATCATAACCATAAAAGTCGTCAGCATTGATGATACAAAATGGTTCTTTAACTATATCTCTTCCAGAAAGCATGGCGTGGGCAGTGCCCCAAGGTTTTTCTCTATAAATTTCTTCCTCAATACCAAATTGCTTAAGATCGAAGTTTTGATATACGTAATCTACGTCAATTTTACCTTTCAACTTCTCGTCAAAAATTGCTCTAAAGTTGTCGGCAAATTCTTCTTTAATGATGAATACTACTTTTCCAAATCCAGCTTTAATTGCATCATATATAGAGTAATCTATGATGGTCTCGCCATTAGGACCAAAACCATCAATTTGTTTCATGCTACCATAGCGGCTTGCCATGCCGGCAGCCAAAATTAGTAATGTTGGTTTCATTAACTATTTAGTTTTTAAATGAATATTAGTTGTTTCCAAAGTTAAGTTTTAGAATCCAAAAAGCCCACCACCTTTTGATTTAGTTGTGCGACTTTTTTTTCCAGTTAGCATACCAAATATACCTCGTACAATTTCTTTTCCTATTTGTCGGGTAATGGTTGCTCCCATAATCTCTTCCACTAAACTCTTTTCTACTCGCTTTGTTTTGTTTTCTTGCTCAATTCTTTTGTTTTCCTCTTCTTCGGCTTTAGCCTGATGTTCGGTAGCGAGTTTTTCATTCACTCTATCTGTTAACATCTCGAAAGCACTAATTGGATCTTTGGTCTCCTTGTATTTACTGTTAAGTGGACTAGCTTGCATCAATTTCTCACAATCTACAGCAGCCATTGGCCCCATTACGGCTTTAGGTGGCGTTAATAAAGTTGCGGCAACTTCTGTTGGTATACCTTTCTCATTTAAAACGGTAATCAAAGCTTGTCCAGTTCCTAAAGAAGTCAATACTTTATCAATGGCATAAAAGTCAGATCTTGGGTAAGTATTCACGGTTTTCTTTAAGTTGTCTACATCGTTAGGCGTAAAGGCTCTTAAAGCGTGTTGTACTCTGTTCCCTAATTGAGATAATACACTTTCTGGAATATCCATCGGAGATTGTGTGCAGAAGAAAACACCAATTCCTTTAGACCTAATTAACCTGATAATGGTGTTGATTTGCTCTAAAAATGCTTTCGGCGCATCGTTGAACAACAAATGAGCTTCATCAAAAAAGAAAACCAACTTGGGTTTGTCCAAATCGCCTGCTTCTGGCATGATTTGGTAAATTTCTGCCAATAAGCTTAGTAGAAATGTAGAGTAAAGCACTGGCTGACTTTGAACATCAGCAATATTTAGCAAGCTAATTACACCTTTGCCATCAATGCGGTTAAACAAATCTTCAATATCGTAAGAAGTCTCACCAAAAATACCTCCTAAACCTTGTTGTTCTATCGCAACTATTTTTCTTAATATGGTACTTGATGTAGACGCAGAAATAGAACCGTAGGTAGATTTTATTTCCTTTGCTCCATCTCCTTCAGATAGGTAGCCCAATAATTTCTTCAAATCATTAAGGTCTACTACAGGCATTTTGTTATCATCAGCATACTTAAAAATAACAGCTAATACGCCCGACTGTGTATCGTTAAGTTCTAATATTTTCGATAAAAGTACAGGGCCAAATTCTGTAACCGTAGCTCGCATTTGCGCACCTAGTTTTCCACTTAAGGAGTAGAGCTCAATCGGAAACCCGCTAGGTGTAAAAGGTTTGTTTAACTGCTGTGCCCGCTCTTCAATTTTAGCATTGGTAGCACCAGCTTGATTAAGACCAGACAAGTCACCCTTTACATCTAACATAAATACGGGAACGCCAGCATCAGACAGTTGTTCTGCAAGTAATTGTAAGGTTCTTGTTTTGCCAGTACCTGTTGCGCCAGCAATAAGACCGTGTCTATTCATCATTCTCAGAGGAAGATTCACTTCTGCTTCTGCCAAGGTTTCTCCATCTAACATCCCTGCACCCAAATAGATAGAGGCGCCAGTGGGAGCGTAAGAAGTTTTTATTTTCTCTATAAAAGAAGTCTTATTATTCATAGTGCATAATTTGATACGGTAAATTAGTAAACAATTTTCACTATTTAGGCTTTATTTTAATGGATAATTAATTTCTAAAATTTCAAATTATCTACCTAGAAAACTAATGCTTCACAAACGTTTGTGCCCATTTTTCTGTAAATACAAATTCGATTTGTTCCGCAAAGCGATATTAGCCAGCTTTCTTGAAGAGGGGAATTCTAACTATAGAACCCAATAAATAGTGCTTTAATTTGGAGGTATCATAGCACTTATAAACAAACGTTTGTGACGATTTAAGTGCAATTTCGATGTTATGCTGTTTTTTGCCGTTTTTGTTTTCAAAAAACGCAACTAAAATACTTAAATTTACCATGTGTCAAATCTCACCAACCTAATCGCCTCTTTCGAAAAGCTAAATGTTAGTTTTAGCGGAGAATTATTTTTCGACAATTCTGCAACTCATGAAGCGCAGAAACTGGTTTATTCTACAGATGCTTCTGTATATCAAGAGAAACCTCTAGCGGTTGCTGTACCCAAAACGAAGGAAGATATTGCTAAGCTGATTGCTTTTGCCAATGAGCATCATTTAACACTTATTCCAAGAGCAGCTGGAACTTCTTTAGCTGGTCAGGTGGTAGGAAATGGACTGATTGTAGATATTTCAAAATACTTTAATCAGATATTAGAAATTAATCAGGAAGAGCAGTATGTAAAAGTACAGCCAGGAGTGATTAGGGATGATTTAAATGTTGCTTTGCGGCCTTTTGGGCTAATGTTCGGTCCAGAAACTTCTACGGCCAACAGAGCAATGATTGGTGGAATGATTGGCAACAACTCTTGTGGCTTACACTCTATCGTTTGGGGAGATACCCGCGGAAATCTGTTAGAAGTACAGGGATATTTGAGCAATGGACAAGAAGTAACTTTCGGTAAACTTTCGTTCGCCGAATTAGCTGAAAAAGCGAAGCTGAATAGTTTGGAAGGTGTGATTTACAAAGGAGTTTCCGAGATGGTTAACAATCCCAGTAACATTGATGCCATAGAAAAGGGTTATCCCAAAAAGTCATTAACGAGAAGAAATACAGGTTATGCATTAGATTTTCTAATTCCTGAGGAAGGAAAGGAAAGCTTTAACATGTGTGAATTAGTAGCCGGTTCTGAAGGTACTTTAGTTTTTATAACCGAAGCAAAGCTGAAATTATTGCCGTTGCCTCCCAAAAAGGATGCTTTGGTTTGTGTGCACTTTAATTCGCTAGCGGAATCACTTTTAGCTAATATCGTCATTCTGAAACATCAGCCGATGGCTTCAGAACTGGTAGATAAATACATCATGGACTTTACGAAAGGTCATCCTGTTTATCAGCATAATAGATTTTTTATAGAAGGTGAACCAGAGGCTTTGTTAATGGTTGAGTTTTTCGCTGAAACTCAGCAGGAGCTAGATTTCAAGACATCAGCTTTGATAGCGGATTTAAAACTCGTTGGTTTGGGCTACGCCTATCCGGTAGTTTATGGACCGCAAACTAAATTAGCTTGGGATGTGCGTAAAGCTGGTTTGGGACTCATCAGGAACTTGCCAGGGGATAGTCAACCAGTTAATTTAATTGAAGATTGTGCGGTTGCGCCAGAAGATTTGCCAGCCTATATTGAAGAGCTTAAAGAGATATTGGATAAGTACAATTTAAAAGCTTCGTATTACGCTCACGCAGGTGCTGGAGAACTGCATGTAGAACCAATGATTAACCTCAAAACTTCTGAAGGGAAGGAACTTTTTAGAACAGTTTTGAAAGAAACGGCAGCGTTGGTTAAAAAACATCAAGGCTCTTTAAGTGGCGAACATGGTGATGGACGTTTAAGAGGTGAATTTATTAAAGATGTTCTTGGCGAAGAGGTTTACGAATTACTCAAGGAAGTAAAACAATTATTCGACCCAACAGGTATTTTCAACGCGAATAAGATTGTAGATACACCGCCAATGAACGAGTTTTTGCGTTACGAAGCGGATAAAGAAATCAAACCAATTAAAACTATTTTCGATTTTTCTAAGAACGAAAGTATTTTAAGGTTGGCAGAAAAATGTTCTGGTTCGGGCGATTGCAGAAGAACTCATATTTCGGGCGGTACTATGTGTCCGTCGTATATGGCAACCCGACAAGAAAAAGACACCACCAGAGCTAGAGCCAATATCTTACGTCAGTTTTTAACTAATTCGCAGGGCGATAATCCTTTCAATCATAAAGAAATTAAGGAAGTGATGGATTTATGTTTAAGCTGTAAAGGCTGTAAATCCGAATGCCCATCAAGTGTGGACGTAGCCAAAATGAAAGCCGAATTTTTGCAACACTATTACGATGCTAATGGAGTTCCGTTCCGAACTAGAGTAATAGCCAATTTTACCAAGTCGCAAGCTTTGGGAGCCATTGTGCCAAGTGTTTATAATGCTTTAATTGCGAATACTTTTACAAGTAAATTAATCAAAAAAATAATTGGGTTTGCTCCAGACCGCTCTTTGCCAAAAGTAGGTAAAACCACTTTGCATAGCTGGAAAAAACAACATGATAAAAAGCATAAAGCACAAGTTGGAAATAAGAAAGTTTATCTATTCTGTGATGAATTTACCAATTACAATGATGTGGAGGTTGGGATTACTGCCATCAAATTATTAGAGAAATTAGGTTATGAAGTAATTATTCCTCAACATGTAGAAAGCGGAAGAACTTATTTGTCGAAAGGCTTATTGCGTGATGCCAAAGCATTAGCAAATAAAAATGTGACGTTGTTAGCAGATTTGGTAAATATCGATACACCTTTGTTAGGGGTAGAACCATCTGCCTTGTTAACGTTTAGAGATGAATATCCAGAACTAGTAGATGCTCATTTGGTGCAGAAGGCAAAGCATTTAGCGCAAAATGCTTTCTTGATTGAGGAGTTCTTGTTGCAAGAATTTGAAGCAAATAAAATCAGTACTGATCAATTTACTTCAGATTATCAGTTGGTGAAGTTGCACGGACACTGTTATCAGAAATCTTTAAATGCATTAACGCCAACAGAGAAAATCTTAGGAATGCCAGCCAATTACAAGGTTGAAATGATACCATCTGGCTGTTGCGGTATGGCAGGTTCATTTGGTTACGAAAAAGAACATTACGAGGTTTCGATGCAAGTAGGGGAGTTGGTTTTATTACCAGCAGTGAGAAAGGCATCAGAAGATACCATTATTGCTGCTGCTGGTACAAGTTGTAGGCATCAAATTAAGGATGGAACAGAAAGATTAGCGAAGCACCCAGTAGAGATACTGTGGGAAGCTTTGAAATAAAAAGAAATAGCTATCCTAAGGGACAGTTTCTACAACGTTTGCCCCTTAGGTATTTTTCGCAGCAGTTTTTCTTTTTCTTGTCTTTTTTATCCTGCTTAGAATCTTTTTTCTTTTTATCCTTTTTAGACATATTGCTGTTTTAGCCACAGATTTTGATATTAAATATTGGTATAGCGGACCTTGAAATAAATTCAGGGAGAAGTTTAACCGTATGCCGTCATGCTGAATTTATTTTACTACGTAGCTTTTCGCTTCGCTACAGGTCAGCATCTGTTAAGCCTATTTTTAATAACAATTAAAATTAAACAAAAAAGGCGCATACTTGTTGTACACACCTTTCAATTATTGTTTTGTTTTGTTGTTTTTTACGCTTCGCTGTCGTAAGAAATTTGACCAACGTGTTTGTCAATCTGCCATCTTCCAGTTCCCTCTTCTCCAATTACCTCAAACAATTCTAGCGCTCTACGGGCTTTGTACTCTTCTTCACGTTGCTCTCTAAAGAACCAATTTAAGAACTCTAAAGTAACATAATCTTGCTCTTTATGACAACGAGCGGCAATGTTTTTAATAGATTGCGTTACGCTGATTTCTTGCTCTAAAGCTTCTTCAAAAACCTCACGGAAAGAGTTGTATTCTTGTTTAATGTTGTTCACATCTGGAGAAATTGCATTTCCACCCATGTCTAACACATATTTGAAGAATTTTAATTGGTGTTGTCTTTCTTCTTCTGCTTGCTTAAAGAAGTAATCAGCAGAAAAATCGTAGCCATTTCTGTTGCACCAAGAAGCCATCGATAAATAGATTGATGATGAATGTGCTTCTTTTTTTATTTGTTGGTTAATTAATGTTTCTACCTCTTCAGACAATAAACATTTAATTCTCATTATATCTTTCATATCACTAATATTTAATATTTGTCGGTAATGAAGCTTTCATGGTATATTCAGTTGTTCATGCTGAATTTGTAACCGCAATGTTTTCATTATGATACTTTCTTATTTGAACACTACAAAGTTACATCGATAATGTTCTGTAAAAGAAAATATTAGTAATATGGAAAGAGTCTAAGTCTTAGTTTAAGCGATGACACGAAACAGACGATCGTGGATAATGTGGTTAAGTTCCAACATCACGAAAGTGCCTTGCAAGATTTCTTTTAGTTTGATCAACTCTAGTAAAGAAAGTACGTAAGAGTGGTCGCAAGCGCAAATGAAGATAATTTCTACATCGGCAGTTTTGTCACTACTTAATAGCTTTTCTTCAATATTTACATTGTAAACTGCTTTTTTAAGCTTTAAAAGATTTCTATAATCGAACCGAGCTAACTTACCAGCGAAGTCAATGTACCAACATTTCTCCGAGTCAGATTGAAAAATAGCACCGCTTTCAGTAGCGAATACTTCTTCAAATGTGGCAACAGGAAATGATAATTCTTTGATCTTTTGCACAGTAATTTAATTATTTATGCAAAATTAATATTATTTAGATTTAATACAAATAAAAAGTAAAATAAGTTTAGGGTTTAATTTTTTAGAGCGTTTTATTTTTTGAAGAGCACTTTCTAAGCTACTATTAAAGTTTCGTCCCGCTATTTGCTACAAGTCCCGACGAAACCTGTAAAACAACAAAGCATACCATAAACTATTCCGACAAATGTTTAAATCGGGAGCTTTTCGCTACTATCGGGTCTATTTTACATAGGCCAGCAAAAGAAATTTAATGCAGCGCCCCTCAAATTTCAAAATGTTTTGGCTAAAGCCTGAAAGCTTAATTTCTATTGTCCGTTGGCTAAAGCCGAACGGCAATGAATTTGTAAATATTTGTTTAGTGAGCATACATAAAATGGATCCTATCGAAAATAAAGCTTTATAGGGTTTTATTTCTAGTTGCCTGTTGGTTAAAGCCAAATGACAATGAACTTGTAAACATTTGTTTTATCACAATAACAAAATGTTGAAATTACTTTTAATGAGCATAAATAAAAATCGAAATAGAGCTTTAATAGGGGTTCATTGCCGTCTGCTTTAGCTGACGGAAGAAAAAACACAGAGTTTATAAATGTGCTAGGTAGGCATACCTAACCTAAAAGCACTACATTGAGTTAAATAGCCCCGATTGAACGGCTTAGCGCCCGACCAAAGGAAGGGACTAAAAGTGAAAGCGGGACTTTCGGATAATCGTAGCAAAGAAACTGCGCTTCAAAATAAAAATATTAAGCTCACGGAAAAACAATATGAAACTGAACAGGTTTCTCTAAATACTAAATACTAAATACTAAATACTAAATACTAAATACTAAATACTAAATAAATACTAGCATCATGGAAAATCAAAAACCAGCTAACGATAAATTACACGCCAGCGATTTGGGTGAAACCAAAGATTTTAATGAATTATCGTATGATAAGGATAAAAACAGCTTTGAATTTGATGTGAAAGGCGAAGAGAAAGACTACGATCATCCGCTGCCTTATGATACTTCTGCACCAAATGGAGAAGACAGTGTTTCGACATATGATGAGGCAAACCCATACGTTGGTAATGAATACGATGAAGACGGGCAGGTTGATGAGCAAATTGACGGTAATGCAATGCACATAGACGAAACCGGAGATAGTGTGCTACTAGACCCAGCAGACAAATTATTGGCGCAAACTGAAGAAGATTTTAGGGATGATTTGGATGAAGAGGGGTATCCGAAAAATGATAGACCTAACTAAGGCAGCAGGTCTAAATTAAAACGTTTACGCAATTCTTCTAGCTGAGGATTTTTCTCAACTAAATAGGCGTATTTATCTTTATTGCTATAAATTCTGTTGCTTTGTTTGGGTTCTATCCGCTTGGTAACAATTTGAATATCGAAATTTTTGAGTTGCGACCTGATAAAGTTAAGCAGCTCAATTTTTTCGTCTTGCAATGTGCTTTCAAGGGCTATGTTCTCGATAGAAACGATAATATCGTATCCATCTAATACAGGTTCGTTACTACTTAGTAAGGTAAACAAATGTATTTTGTCTTCGGCGTTTGCCTTGGCAATACATTGCTTCCACACTGCCATAAACTGGTCTTGGGTAAAGGCTTGTTTATCACTACCACTAACATATTGCGGACCTTTGTCTTCTCCCTCTAGGTTACCTCCATTACTAAAATCTGTTAACGAAGGAATTAATGAACCTCCAGTACTTTTAGCCAAGGGTTGTATCTTGATTGGGGAAGTAGGAGGCATGCTATTAGGAATCTCTACTTTTGTAGGAGCTGCTTTAACCGCTTCTTGAGCTACAGCCACTGGCTTTTCTACAGGTATTGGGCTACTAACTTTCGGACTTTCGGACTTTACTTCACTTTGGTCTTTCGGCTTTACGCTTTGAGCTTCTCCGGAACTAACTAAAGTTTTTTTTTTATCCTGATCTTGGTCAGTTGCTGTATTGGCGAGTTGAATTACGGATGGAATGTGACACATTTTGATGAGTGCCAGCTCAACCTGTAACCGCTGATTTTTGCTGTTCTTATAATTAAGGTCGCATTGGTTGGCTAAGTTTAGTGCCGTTAAGATAAATCCTAAATTAGCACCGTTGCTTTGTGCCAAGTATTTCTGCTTAATATTTTCGCTTACCTCTAATAACTGTATGGTCTGATTGTCTTTACCAACCAATAGGTTTCTAAAGTGACCAGCTAAACCATTGATGAAGTTATTGCCATCGAAACCATTATTCAATATTTCATTGAAAAGTAGGAGCGTATTGCTCACATCGCCACTGGTTAAAAAATCGGTAAGTTTAAAGTAGTAATCGTAATCTAAGATATTCAGATTGTCAATTACTGCCTTGTAAGTTACATTTCGGTTGGTGTAGCTAACAATCTGGTCAAACATAGAAAGCGCATCACGCAAACCGCCATCAGCTTTTTGGGCGATGATGTGTAGACCATCATTGTCGGTAGAGATACTTTCTCTTTCGGCAATTTTAGCTAAGTGATTAGAAATGTCATCAACCTGTATCCTGTTGAAATCAAAAATCTGACAACGAGATAAAATGGTTGGCAATATTTTATGTTTCTCTGTAGTAGCTAAAATAAATATCGCATAAGAAGGTGGTTCTTCCAATGTTTTCAAAAAGGCATTAAATGCACTCGTAGATAACATGTGAACCTCATCTATAATGTAGATTTTATATTTTCCAGCTTGTGGCGGTATTCTCACCTGTTCAATCAAACTTCTGATGTCGTCAACAGAGTTGTTAGAAGCGGCATCTAGTTCATGAAAGTTGAAAGAATGTCCCGATTGGAAAGATTGGCAGCTTTCGCAAGTGCCACAAGCTTCTTGCTCGGCAGTTAAGCTGGTACAATTAATGGTTTTCGCTAAGATACGAGCACAGGTGGTTTTACCCACACCACGCGGTCCGCAAAATAGAAAAGCTTGTGCCAGTTGGTTGTTTTTAATGGCGTTTTTTAAAGTTCCGGTAATATGCTGCTGACCAACTACGGTTTCGAACGTGGCTGGGCGATATTTGCGGGCAGAAACAATAAAATTTTCCATCGGCACGAAAATAGGGAATTTTTACGGAGTTGAAATGTTGAAAGTTGGAATGTTGAAAAATCGCAGAGGCTTGTTGGTCTTGATTGGGCACTAACACCTCTTTGGTGAACTGTTTGAATCGTTTAACTGGTTAATCCTAATACTGACACCTGACCACTGATTCCTGACTACTCATATAATAGACTTCAATTCTTTCCTATACTGCGATGCGCTCTTGCCTGTAAACTCCTTAAAAATCTTATTAAAATGGCTAAAGTTATGGAAACCACTTTCGTAGCTAATGTTGGCAATGCTGGTTGGTTTTTCTGCCAAAAGCTTCGAAGCATGTACTACTCTATATTCGTTTACAAACTTGGTGAAGGTCTTTTTGGTCATTTTTTTAAAGTACCTACAAAATGCAGGAACAGTCATGCTGGTCATTTCTGCCACTTGGTCTAAGCTAATTTCTTCGGTAAAATGGTCTTTCACATAATTAAAAACCATGTTTATTCTATCGTTGTCTTGTGCTTGCATCTCTAAAGAGAAGTTTTGGGCATTTAGAAGTTTGTAATCCGATGCCTGTTCCAATTCTCTAAGTACCGCTAAAAGTGCCATTAACTTCTCGAATGGCCACATGGTATTCATTTTATCTAAAATTGGCCCTACCAGTTTCATGGTGTCCTTGCCAAAGGCGATACCATATTTGGCCTTCTCAAATAAATTCACAATACCTTTAGTTTCTTTTAGCGTCAGAAAGCCGGTACCCAGAAAATCAGGTTTCATTTGTATTACCACCTCATTGGTGTTTCCTGTGGTCTCGTCTGTAAATCCACAATGTGGCAAATTGCTGCCAATTAAAATCAAATCTCCATCTGTATAGTAAGAAATATGACTTCCTATTTGGCGCTTACCGGTTCCTCCATTTACAAATACCATCTCTATTTCTGGATGGTAGTGCCAAAGGTGTGCTTTGTTGTTGGCGTTTTGTTGATACTTAGAATAGTAAAACGAACTTCCAAACGAAGGTTCTATGAGCTCAAAGCTAGGTTTTATCTTTTTCATGTTAATGATGCTAAATTAACTAAAAAATATGTGTTTTTGCTTTGTTTTGCTTTTTTTGTGTATTATGTTGTTAAAATAGCATATATATTAGTGAATATGGGATACAATATGGGTGTAATTAGTTCCTACATTTGCTAGTGTTAAATAAGTATTAACAATTAAGGCAAATCACAATGAGAAAGTTATTCAATTTTAGTTTAGTTATCCTTACCGTGTTGATGGCAAATGTTGCTAAAGCAGATGATATGGAGCTTTTGGTTAAAGTAGCCAAAGAAAATAGCAAATGGGTGAGCTTTATTACTAACGATGCAAAAGAATTTGACGTGACCCTATATGCTGCCGATGATGAGATTCTTTACCAAGATCACATCAAAACTATTGGTAATAAATTCCAGACTTATGATTTAAGTTCACTTCCAGAAGGAGCTTATCAACTTAAAATGGAATCAAGCTCAAAAGTAGTTACGTACCAAATCGCAATTAATGCTGGTAACGCTGTGCTTTCGCAACCAACAGTGGTTGAAATTAAAAGACCGTTATTAGTTAAGGAAAATAATATGGTGACTTTAGATTTGAATGGCGTATGTGCTGGACAAGTTGAAATGGTAATCTATAATGAGTACAACGAAAAACTGCATGATGATGTTTACAGCAGTGATTCGAAAGTTGCAAAGAAATTCGACGTTAGTAAAACAATGTCAAAAGAGTTAACTTTTGTGATCAGATCTGCTGGTCAAGAGTACTCAGAAACAATCAGGCTTTAGTTTTAGCATATATATAAGAGAGAGTGAAAGCATTACCGTTTGGTGATGCTTTTTGTTTTTGATCATTACTGTATCTTTATTATAAGTTATGAACTTTAAAAGCAGGTGTATCTTAAATCGTTTTTTTTAAGAAAAAATCTTATCATTGCGGCGAATCCAAATTACTTCTCATTATGTTTAAGCTAATTTCAAAGAATATTTTAACTCTTCTAATTGCCTTTTTGCCTATTTATTGTTTCTCACAAAATAGATACGTCGAGGGGTATTTAATCACCTCTGCTGGAGAAAAATTGAAAGGATATGTCTCAATTGGCGAAAAGAGTTTTAGTCCAGAAGCTGTTAAATTTAAAGCCAATCTCGGTGATAAGCCTTTAGTTTATGATATTCAAACTAGTTTAGGATTTGGAATTGATCAAATGGAAAGCTATGAAAGACATTCTGTTAAATTAAGCCTTGGTGAAGTTAATCTTTCGAATGTTAGGGGAGGTATTGATACCTCTTGGGTTTGGAAAACAGTTTTTCTTAAGGTTTTGCAAAAAGGGCAGAACGTAACTCTTTATGAATACTCAGATAAAATCAAAACAAGATTTTACATCGGAGATAATTCTTCGGAAGAGCCCGAAGAATTAATGTTGTATCGATATATAGAATCTAACGCTAGAACTTTCACTACTAGTAGCTTATTTAGGAATCAGTTAGTTCTCTGGTTTAGAAAATACAACGTATCTGAAAAAAATGATTTATGGTTGAATAGGGCTAACTACGGTCGTTCTGATATGCTAAAAGCCGTAGCACTTATAAATAATGAAATAGGAAAAAAGAAAGATGTCGTGGCTAATTCGAAATACCCAAGGCATAGCTTTTATGTTGGGTTTGGTTTGCTTTCTAGTAAGTTAAAGCATGATGGCACTAATATCTTTAGGTCTACTGCAGTACTGGATGGTTCTGTACTGCCTTATTTTGTGGTTGGTGCAGATATTTATGCTAATCCGGTTTATCGTAGATTGTTTTTTAAGCCCGAACTTGGTGTCTCGATGACTAAAAACAGTATTGTGGATGGATCTGGTCTAGTTACTTCTAAAGAAATCTATACCTATCAATTAAGACAAACAAATGTTTATTTTAATCCTTCGGTAGGGTATAATCTTTTAAGTAAGCCGAATTATAGCTTTTATTTTGGAGGTGGAGTCGGAATTTATTATGCTTTTGCCTCAAAAAATACTTACACTATGAGCGATGATACAGGTGAAACACTTTTAGCAGAGCCAAAGATTAGTTTACTAACTTGGGATTTGTCATTGAAATTAGGTGGAAGAATTGGGAAAAAATTAGAATTTGCCGCCTCTTACGGATTTCCCAGCCTTGTTAATGACCAAGTAAGGTTTACTTTTTTTAGAACAAGAATTCAAGCTGGTGTTAACTATCATTTTTAGACTAGAGTTTGCATCTCGCATAATGCAATAACATCAGGATAATGTTTTTATTTAATGCTAAAATGATTGCTTCCAGTTTTTCCGAAACAACACTTTGATTTATAGAAATATATTGTTACATTTGCAGCCCGTTTTAGGACGGAATAAATTAAAAAATTAATTAAATACAACAATGAATCAGTACGAAACTGTTATCGTTCTTACCCCATTGTTATCTGAAGAAGCTGCAAAAGAAGCATTAGCGAAATTTACAGCAATCATTAAAGATAGCGGAGCCGAAATTATCGCAGAAGATAATTGGGGTTTGAGAAAATTAGCGTATCCGATCGACAAGAAAGGAAACGGATTCTTTCACCTTACAGAATACAAATCTGGTGGTGAATTAATAAACAAGTTAGAGCTAGAATTGAAACGTGATGAGCGTGTTTTACGTTTCTTAACTGTGAGATTAGATCGTCATGCTATTGCATACAGCGAGAAAAAACGCAGTGGTGCTTTTAACAAAAAACCTAAGAAAGAGGAGGCTTCAGCGTAATGGCAAGAGATCAAATCCAATATGTTACTGCTCCAAAAGTGGAGGATAACAGAAAAAAATATTGCCGTTTCAAGAAAAATGGTATTAAATATATTGATTACAAAGACGCAAACTTTTTGTTGAAGTTCGTTAATGAGCAAGGTAAAATTTTACCTCGTCGTTTAACTGGTACTTCTTTGAAGTTTCAACGTAAAGTGGCTCAAGCGGTAAAACGTGCTCGTCACATCGGTTTGTTGCCTTTCGTTACTGACCAATTAAAATAGGAGCTGAGCAATGGAAATTATTTTAAAGCAAGATATCAAATCACTAGGTGAAAAAGATGATATCGTTACGGTAAAACCAGGTTATGGTCGTAACTACTTAATTCCACAAGGTTTTGCAACTTTAGCAACTCCTTCTGCAAAAAAAGTATTAGCAGAAAACTTAAAGCAAGCTGCTTTTAAACAAGATAAAATTAAGAAAGATGCTGAAGGTGTAGCTGCTCAATTAGCTGATGTGAAATTAAGCATCGGTGCTAAAGCAGGCGAAACTGGTAAAATCTTTGGTGCTGTTAACACTATTCAAGTGGCTGACGCATTAAAAGCTAAAGGTTTTGAGGTTGATCGTCGTCGTATTACTTTCGAAACTGAGCCTAAAACTTTAGGTGAATATGTAGCTAACTTAAACTTACACAAAGAAGTTAAAGTAAAAGTTCCTTTCGAAGTAGTAGCTGAGTAATTTTAGCTTACAAAATTTTAAAGCCCCGAATTTATTTCGGGGCTTTTTTTTTATAGAGGGCCTGCCTTTTCATCAGTTAGGCTTTTTATATTTGTCATCCATTTATAACAGAAAAACAATTCAATTGGAACGTTTTATTAACCATCGTCAACCTATGAGATTATTGTTGTTCTTATGCTTGATTGCATTTGGTGCGAAATCACAAGATGTAGTAACTACGGTTGCGGATACCACCAAGAAAATTATTTTTACCACTTACTACGCTAAAAAGTTCGAAGGCAGAAAAACTACCAGTGGAGAGCGCTATCGTAGTGCCAAATTTACTGCCGCACACCGCACTCTTCCCTTTGGTACCATAATCACCGTTAGGAACATACACACAGGTAAAACTGTAGACGTAAGAGTGAATGATAGAGGTCCTTTCAGTAAGAAATTTTCATTAGATATTTCTAAAGCTGCAGCCCAAGCAATAGGGATTTATCGTTTGGGATACGCCAAAGTCGAAATTTCTTATGTGCTTAAATAAAGGTCTGTTATTTAGACTCTTTTTAAAATTATTAACACTTATTTCTGTTTACTAAGTCCTTAAAAAGAAATAATTAGCTTTTTTTCTCGATGTTTCTGACAAAAATCTGATTAGAAATAGACATCATCACAGGCACATGTTAACAACTTTGTAGCGTAAAAAAAACCCTAACTTTTATATTTGTTATACGAAGTTCTTTAATAGAAAGCACCCATATTATTATTTAACTAATTGCTATTTAGTTTGTTAAAAAGGACAGTTTTTTAAACTCCTTATCCATTTATAAACTAAGTAAGGTTTCTTGGGCTGCTAAATCCAATAAGAAAGAACTGATGATGTGTTTGCTGCAACTGTATTTTTAAGAATGTAAAAAAAGAGTGATTATGGAAGATGAACTATTATTGAGAGAAAACAAAGACCGCTTTGTGCTTTTGCCAATCAAATTTCCGGCAATTTGGGAGATGTATAAAAAAGCTGAAGCCAGCTTTTGGACTGCAGAAGAAATTGATTTGTCTGACGATATTAAGCATTGGGAAAACTTGAATAGCGGAGAGCGTCACTTCATCTCTCACATCCTTGCTTTCTTTGCTGCAAGTGATGGCATCGTAAATGAAAACCTAGCGGTAAATTTTATGAGCGAAGTTCAAATTCCTGAAGCACGTTGCTATTATGGTTTCCAGATCATGATGGAAAATATCCATTCTGAGACCTACGCATTGTTAATTGATACTTATGTTAAAGATCCTGAAGAGAAAGATAGATTGTTCCACGCTATTGATACCGTTCCAGCGGTAAAGAAAAAAGCGGAATGGGCATTGCGCTGGATTGAAAATGGAACTTTTGCAGAACGTTTGGTGGCTTTTGCTGCGGTAGAAGGTATTTTCTTTAGTGGTAGTTTCTGCTCTATTTTCTGGCTGAAGAAACGTGGTTTAATGCCAGGTTTAACCTTCAGTAACGAGTTAATTTCTAGAGATGAAGGTTCACACTGCGAATTTGCTTGTTTGTTGTACAGCATGTTGTCGAACAAACTGAGCGAAGAACAAGTACAAACCATTATTAAAGATGCGGTAGAAATTGAGAAGGATTTCATTACTGATGCATTGCCAGTTAAATTGATAGGTATGAATGCGGATTTGATGAAACAATACATTGAGTTTGTGGCCGATAGATGGTTGGGTGAACTTGGCTACTCAAAAGTTTATAATGCTACCAACCCATTCGATTTTATGGAGATGATTTCGCTGCAAGGCAAAACCAATTTCTTCGAAAAACGTGTGGGTGATTATCAAAAAAGTGGCGTGTTAACTTCTTCGGAAGATAAAGCACAAGCTTTTTCATTAGATGAAGACTTCTAAAATTAAGGTAATAGGTGTAAGGTGTTAGGTATAAGGAAATTCCATTATGTCTAGATACTAAATACTTATATCTAAATACTAAATAATATTTTGAAACCAGGTGCCGCTGTTTAAATATGCACCTTAAATTTTGTAAAGGATGTTTGTAATAAAAAGAGATGGCCGTAAAGAACCGGTAAAATTTGACAAGATTACAGCTCGTATCGAGAAGCTGTGCTATGGTTTTAATGCTGAATTAGTAGATCCTATTGATGTTGCTAGAAAAGTAATTGAAGGATTGTACGATGGGGTAACTACATCAGAATTAGATAACTTGGCAGCAGAAACAGCAGCTTCTTTAACTACAAAACATCCAGATTATGCTTTGTTGGCTTCACGTATTGCCGTGTCTAACTTGCATAAAAATACTTTGAAATCTTTTTCTAAAACGATGGAATTGTTGTTTAACTACATCGATCCAAAAACAGGAAAAGATTCTGCTTTAATTGCTGACGATGTTTGGAAAGTGATTCAAGATAACGCTGATATTTTAGACAGTACCATTATTTATGATAGGGATTTTGGTTTCGATTACTTCGGTTTCAAAACCCTAGAGAAATCATATCTATTGAAAGTTAATGGTATCATTGTAGAGCGTCCTCAGCACTTATTTATGCGTGTTGCGGTTGGTATTCACAAAGAAGATATCGAAAGTGCAATAGCTACCTATAACTTAATGAGTGAGCGTTGGTTTACTCACGCAACACCAACGTTGTTTAACGCAGCTACACCGAAACCTCAAATGTCATCATGTTTCTTGTTAACTATGCAAGATGACAGCATTGAAGGTATTTATGATACATTAAAGCAAACTGCAAAGATTTCTCAAAGTGCCGGTGGTATCGGATTAAGCATCCATAACATCCGTGCTACTGGAGCTTATATTGGTGGTACTAACGGAACAAGTAATGGTATTGTACCAATGTTACGTGTCTTCAATGATACCGCTCGTTACGTAGATCAAGGAGGTGGTAAACGTAAAGGTGCTTTCGCGATTTATTTGGAGCCTTGGCATGCTGATGTTTTTGAATTCTTAGACTTGCGTAAAAACCACGGTAAAGAAGAAATGCGTGCTCGTGATTTGTTCTACGCACTTTGGATCAACGATTTGTTTATGCAACGTGTAGAAGAAAATGGTGATTGGAGTTTGTTCTCGCCAGACGAAGCACCGGGTTTAGCAGATTGCCACAGTGAAGAATTTAACAAACTTTACACTAAATATGAGCAAGAAGGTAGAGCTCGTAAAGTGGTTAAAGCGCAAGAACTTTGGTTCGCCATCTTAGATTCGCAAATTGAAACTGGTACACCTTATTTGTTGTACAAAGATGCAGCTAATGCGAAATCAAATCAGCAAAACTTGGGTACCATCAAGTCTTCGAACTTATGTACAGAGATTATCGAGTACACTTCTAAAGATGAAGTAGCGGTTTGTAACTTGGCTTCACTGGCATTACCTCGTTTTGTAATCAACGGTGAATTTGACCACCAAAAATTATACGATGTAACTTATCAAGCTGCTTTAAACTTGAATAAAATCATCGATTATAACTACTATCCAGTAAAAGAAGCTGAAAACTCGAACTTGCGTCACCGTCCAATTGGTTTAGGTGTACAAGGTTTGGCAGATGCATTTATCTTGATGCGTTATCCATTCGAAAGTGATTCAGCAAAACAATTGAACAAAGATATTTTCGAAACCATCTATTTTGCTGCCATGACTGCTTCGGCTGATTTAGCAGAGAAACATGGTGCTTACAAAACTTTCAAAGGTTCTCCACTATCAAAAGGTCAATTCCAATTCGATTTATGGAATGTAACTCCAGATAGCAACCGTTGGGATTGGGAAAGCTTAAGAAAGCGTGTAGTGAAAAAAGGGGTGTACAACTCGTTATTAGTTGCCCCAATGCCTACAGCTTCAACTTCTCAAATTTTAGGTAACAATGAGTGTTTCGAGCCGTATACTTCAAATATCTACACTCGTCGTGTATTAAGCGGTGAATTTATTGTGGTAAATAAACATTTGTTGAAAGACTTAGTAGCTTTAGGTTTGTGGACACCGCAAATGAAAGATAGAATTATCTTGGCTAACGGATCGATTCAAGACATTGCTGAAATTCCAGATTATATCAAAGAATTGTACAAAACAGTTTGGGAAATCAAAATGAAGAACATCATTGATATGTCGGCTGATAGAGGTGCATATATTTGCCAATCTCAATCGTTGAACTTATTTATCAATGCGCCAAATACTTCGAAACTTACTTCAATGCATTTCTACGCTTGGAAAAAAGGATTGAAAACAGGTATGTATTATCTACGTACACAAGCTGCTTCGCAAGCGGTTAAGTTCACTGTAGAAAACCAAGGTGGTAAAGCAATCGAAGCAGTAATTCCTTCAGAAATGTCGCAAGCGCAAGTTGCAGAAGAAATTGTAGACGGACCGGTTTGCTCAATGGAAGAGGGTTGCATTAGCTGCTCTGGATAAAATAGTCATTAGTCATTGGTTAATTAATTTTAGAACGAACCAATGAACTTCATGATAAAGCAATAATATCAAGGTTCTGGACATAAAGTTCAGAACCTTATTTTTTGTCCGTACTTTTGTAATGCAATAGGGGTCATACCTTCGGCCTTTTACCTTATGCCTACAACCTTAAAACATAGCAAACACGAAATCATTGCCTGCGAGCGATGCAACACTGCTATTGAATGCAAGGCAAATGCCTACACCAAATGCCAATGCAGCGTGGTTCAGTTAAGTATTAACGAGGTGCAATATGTTAGCGAGCTTTATGATGGTTGTTTATGCGCCAAATGCTTGATGGAGCTACAGCAAGAATATCGAGAAGAAATGGGATTGTAGTTAATTCTTTTTAACGCCCTTCAAAATCATTAAACTTAACGGATTGATATTGTAGCCGCTAATGTTGTTTTGTAGCATCACTACCGATTGGTCATATAAAATTGGAACTACGGATGCATGTTCCATGACCATGTTGTCCATTCTGCGATAAAGTTCAAAACGTTTCTGAGGATTATTTTCGTAGTAACTTTGCTCAAACAGTCTGTCAAATTCTTTATTGAAATAACCGGTGTAGTTTGGTCCAAAGGGAACTTTGTTTTTAGAGTAGAAAACCGAAAGGTAATTTTCACCATCAGGATAATCAGCAATCCAAGAACCTCTGAAAAACACAACCTCATTCTTAGACATTAAATCTCTTAAGCTCGCACTCGGACTGACATCTACTTTTACTTTAATGCCTAGGTTGCTAAGTTCACCTTGAATAAACTCAATCAAATCTCTATAAGTGGTAGAAGTACTCAGCTTTATTTCTGGCATTCCTTTTCCATTTGGGAATCCAGCTTCTGCAAGTAGTTTGGCGGCCAAAGTTGGATTGTAATCGTAGCCTTTAACTTTTGTACTGTCGAATCCAGGCATTCCCTTTGGAATAAAACCAGAAGTGGCAGGGGTGCCAATACTATTACGTAAATATTTAATTAGTTTTTTCCTATCGATAGCATAATTAATGGCCTGCCTAACTTTTTTGAAGCGTAAGGGAGAACTTTTAACGATGTCTTTATCGGGGTCCACTAAAATGCCTACATACTCGGTACACAAATAAGCGCCTTTGATCAATTGAAATTGGCTTTTATATTTGCTCGTCATTTGACCGCTTTTTGTTAAAATATCGTCTCTATAACTTCCATCAACACTATAAAAGAAATCTAAGTCTTTTTTAAGGAAATTCATGAAAGCACTTTGCTTGTCGTTAATGAAAGTTGCTTTTACGGCATCCAAAAATGGCATTCGCTGACCAGTACTGTCTTTCTCAAAATAATTTTCATTTTTAAGCAATACCAAAACTTCGTCTTCCTTCCAATACTTAAACTTAAAAGGTCCAGTACCTACCGGATGATTTCTGAAATCTTTACCATAATGCTCTACCACCTCTTTGGGTACAACCGAACAATACTGCGCTGTAAGTAAATTTATGAAAGCAGGGAAAGGTTTTACCAGTTTGATTTGAAAAGTGCTGTCGTTAAGCGCTACAAAGCTACTTTGGTCTTTTACTTTATCACTAAAAATCCATCCGCCAGAAGAGGCTACTTTTGGATCAATTAGACGGTAAAAGCTGTAAACGAAGTCTTGTGCGGTAACTTTTCTGCCTTTGCCGTTCTTAAATAAGGCATCATCCTGAAAGAAAACATCGTTTCGTAAATCAAAAGTATAGTTAAGCCCATCTTCAGAAACTTTCCATGATTTTGCGATACATGGAACAGTATTCAAGTTTTTATCTACCTGTACTAATCCATTAAAGATTTGGTTAATCATCCAAATGGCATTTTGGTTACGGGCAAAAGCCGGATCTAGTGAAGTTAGGTTCTGGTCTAAATTGATATTGAACACTTTTTTGTCGCTATTCTTATTGCTTTTGCAAGAAAAGAGGATAATGATACAGCAAAAATAAAATATATTAAGCTTAATGGTACGCATCGAAAATGGAAATACTATTTTTGTGCAATTAAAAACATTGAGAAGTTAAGGTACATTAAGTTTTTGAGGTAGCAAAACTACTTTCTCTTAATATTTCTTAATTGCTTAATGATTAAATGATTTTTGTTGTACACTATACAAATAATAAATTCAGATGTCTTCTTTAAGTGAACTTATAAATACCGAAAACAATGCAGAATTGCGTGAAGAATTACTGGAGCGTTTAGCCATTGTTGAACACAAGATTAAGTTCACAGATAAGGTGCCGGTGTGCTTCTTAGATTCAGAGGGACATCCACATTTAGAGCTTGCTGCAATTGCAGAGTTGGGCGGTGCTGCAATAACCACACAGCCTATGGAAGCCGTTTATATTATTTTTCATGAGGAAACTAAACTGCTAGATGATTTAATGCGTAAAGTGCCAGTGTTGCTTGATGAAAATTGGCCTGCAGTAAAATTCAGTAGGGTTTGCCTTTTGGCGGATGATTATCGCCTTTCTAAGCCTGAAGAAGCGGTGGCATTGGTAGAGGATATTGCCGAGATGATACATCCAGGGCATTTTATTTTTGGCTATGAAGGAGATAAGTGGATAAGATTTACTGTCTAGGAATTAGTGGTTAGGTATCAGGGATTAGTTGTCAGTTTAAGCAATTAGCAAATTCATAGGATGAAAAAAATATTACTGCCTTTATTATTGGTTTCTTCTTTGGCTTATGCGCAAACAGCACCAAAGTTAGATAGGGAAAATGCTGAAAAACTATCTTTGTTGCCTTTGCATTGTATGGATAAAGAATATCCTAACAAGACGGCGCATACTATTAATTCTGCTAATGATGCGAAGTTAACTCCTGCAGAATTGCATCCTGGTTTTTACGGATGCTTTGATTGGCACAGTTTGGTACATGGACATTGGATGTTGGTTCATTTGTTAAAGACTTTCCCAGATATCAAAAACAAAGCAGAAATTATTGCAAAGCTTGATCAAACCTTTACTACCGAAAATATGCAAGCAGAGGCGGATTACTTTAAAAAGTACGAGCTAGCTAAAATATTTGAACGTACTTATGGTTGGGCTTGGTTGTTAAAATTAGATCAGGAGCTTTTGGAATGGGATCATCCAAAAGCGAAAAAATGGCATGCAGCTTTACAGCCTTTAACCAAACAGATTTTAGAACTTTGGAAAGCTTATCTGCCAAAACAAACTTATCCAAACCGTACGGGTGTACATGGTAATACGGCTTTTGCTTTGGTTTTTGCGGTGGATTGGGCTAGAGCAACAAAAGATAAAGTTTTCGAAGTACAGCTAGTTGACAAGGCAAAGGCTTTTTATTTGGATAATCAAAAGACACCAGCCTACATGGAGCCAGATGGTGCCGATTTCTTTTCTCCGAGTTTAGAGATTGCCGACTTGATGAGAAGAGTTTTGGCGAAAGATGATTTTGTGAAATGGTTAGATGTTTTCTACGAAGAAAGAAGCATCAAAAGGATAAGCGATATGCCTGTAGTGAGCGATTTAAGTGATTATCAAACAGTGCATCTTGTTGGGTTGTCTTTCACCAGAGCTTGGTGTATGAAAGGTGTAGCAGCCCAGCTTCCTAAAAATCATCCGTTAAAAAAGCATTTTGAAATTACTGCCGATCATTTTTTAGCAAATGCCTTGCCCTTAATTTTTAAAGGTAACTATGGCGGCGATCATTGGTTAGCCTCATTTGCGGTTTATGCGTTAGCACAATAAGTGGTCAGGTATCAGGAACTAGAAATCAGTCGCAGTTCTCAGTTAACCAATTCAACGATTAACCAGTTAACCTAATAAGCAACAAACTTGTCCATCTGCTGGTTAGTGAACTTTAAAGTATCTTCCGCAAAAAAATCGCCTTTCTCATTTAGCTCTAGTTTGATATTTGGAATATGTAAACGCAACGGCATTACGTGTAAATGAAGATAAGCACAAACGCCATTGAAATGCTCTATTCCTCTGATATTGCCATACTTGCCAGAAGATATACCGACTAGGCAAGCTTTCTTATCATAGAAGCTTTCTGGAAAAGCACAGGCGTCAATTAAGGTTTTTAAAACTCCAGGATAACTGCCATTATATTCGGGAATAACGAATAAAAATTTGCTCGTACCTGTCATCAATTCTTGTATCTTATCGAATGCTTCAGTTTTTTTTCCATACAAACTATCTGCAATAAAATTGGCCGGTAACTCCTGTAAATCAAATAGGTTAGTTTGTAAGCCCTTTTCCGCCAGTTGATTTTGATAATATTTAGCAACTTTAAGCGTATTGCTATTAGGTCTATTGGTTCCGGCTATAATGGTTATCATACAAAAATTGTTAATAAGATGTGTAAAACACGAAAGGTGTCGATACTAATATTACGTTTTAGTTTGTATCTTAGCTAATTGTTAAAATATGCCTATACATCACAAAAATAGCATTTTTTAGAGATTTTTAGTTTAAAATTAAGCCATTACAAGTTGTGGCGTTTTCAAGGAGAACAAATGAGTAAGATTATTGCTTTAGCAAACCAAAAAGGAGGAGTTGGCAAAACCACTTCATCTATTAATTTAGCAGCTAGCTTAGCCGTTTTAGAATATAGAACGCTTTTGGTTGATGCAGACCCTCAGGCCAACTCTACTTCGGGTATTGGTTTTGATCCAAGAAACATCAAAAATAGCATTTACGAGTGCATAATTAATGATGTGGAGCCTACGGATGCCATCGTGAAAACGGATACGCCAAATTTAGATTTGTTACCTGCCCACATTGATTTGGTAGGTGCCGAAATTGAGATGATCAACTTGACGAATCGCGAATATAAGATGAAGGCGGTATTGGAGAAAGTAAAAGACCAATACGATTTCATCATTATTGACTGTTCGCCATCGTTAGGTTTAATTACCATTAACTCTTTAACTGCTGCAGATTCTGTGATTATTCCAGTACAATGTGAGTATTTTGCATTGGAAGGTTTGGGCAAATTGTTAAATACCATCAAAATTGTACAAAACAGGTTAAACCCTGCGTTAGAAATTGAAGGTATTTTATTAACCATGTACGATGTAAGGTTACGTTTATCTAACCAAGTGGTAGAAGAGGTAAGAACTCACTTCCAAGATTTGGTTTTTGAAACGATCATACAACGTAACACTCGTTTAAGTGAGGCTCCAAGTTATGGTATCTCTGTAATTATGCATGATGCCAATAGTAAAGGTGCTATCAACTATTTGAATTTAGCAAGAGAAATTGTTCGTAAAAACGGATTGCTTACAGAAGAGCAAGAAGAAAACAAAGCAACTATTTAAGATACATAGATGACTTTTCAAAGAAAGACCGGATTAGGTAAAGGATTAAGTGCACTGTTGGATGATAACGAATCGGTTAATTCCGCTAAGCCTGCCGTAGAAAATATAGATTTAACGCCACAGGTTGGGAGTATTAGCAGCATCAGCCTTGCTGATATAGAGACCAACCCTTACCAACCACGTACAGAGTTTGATCAAGTTGCACTAAATGAATTAGCAGACTCGATTAAAGTACAAGGTTTAATACAGCCAATTACCGTTCGTAAAAACGGAAATAAATATCAATTGATTTCTGGAGAACGTAGGTTTAGAGCTTCTAAACTAGCAGGACTCACAGAAATTCCAGCTTATATTCGTACTGCCGATAACCAACAAATGTTGGAAATGGCATTAATCGAAAACATTCAGCGTGAGAACTTAAATGCTATTGAAGTAGCATTAAGTTTCCAACAAATGATTGACGAGTGTAACTTGAAAGCAGAACAATTGGGTGAGCGTGTAGGTAAAAATAGGACTACGGTTGCCAACTATTTAAGATTGTTGAAACTTCCACCTGCAATTCAAGCTTCTATCCGCGATAACAAAATTTCAATGGGTCATGCCCGTGCTTTAATCTCTGTAGAAGATGAAGGCAAACAGCTTTTCATCCATCAAGAAATTTTAGATAAAGGACTTTCGGTACGTAAGGTAGAAGAATTGGTAAGAGGTATCCACCATGTGCAGGTAAAAGCGCCAATAAAGCAAGAAGCTGTTTCTTTCGAATACCAAAAGCTACAAAATGACTTGGCTTCTAAATTTGCTACCAAAGTAAAACTGAAGGTAAATGATAATGGCAAAGGAGCAATAGAAATTCCTTTTGTAAATAACGAAGACCTTAATCGTATTTTAGAACTCTTAGATTGGTAATGCGGGCATTTCTGCTTTCTGTTGTACTGTTTATTGCTTTTACTTCTGTAAATGCGCAAACCCCTGCGACTCCAATTAGGCAAGACACTACTGCTAAGTTAGATACCATTGCTCCACCGAAATACGTAAATCAAGGTAAAATTGCTGGGAAAAAAGCAGTTTACCGGTCACTTATTTTTCCTGGTCTAGGGCAAATCTATAACTATGGGTTAGTAGTGGACGATGTGAAAGCGGGGAGAACTGAAGGCAAAAGAATAGGTCAAAAACTTTATATTATAGGTAAAATTGGTGCTATTTACGCAGGGGGAACCATATTGGTAATGTCTTATCTAGACAATAACCGAAATTATAAATTATTTCTTCAGGAATTGCAGTATCGTCAGTTGAATAACAACAATCCCGACCCAAATAACGGCTTGGGGCAATATGATACAAACGGACTTACGGTAGCAAAGAATATCTATAAACGTAACCGTGAAGTTGTAATTATTTCTTTGTTAGGTTTATATGGATTAAACGTGTTAGACGCATACGTAACTGCTCGTTTAAAGTTTTTTAATGTAGACGATACCCTGTCTCTTAAATTATCACCAACCATTATAAATTCTAATACAATGTATGGTTTCAGCAATGCTGCGCCAGCACTAAAACTAACGCTTAAACTATAAACCATAAAGAGCCGAAAGAACCTTTTTGAATAAGCTCTATATTAACATAAAAACTAAACAAATGAATATAGCTCTTTTAGGCTACGGCAAAATGGGTCAAATCATAGAACGATTTGCTACAGAGCGTGGTCACGAAATTGTACTTAAAGTAGGGATAGAGAATCTAAATGATTTCACTGTCGAAAATCTAAAAAAAGCTGATGTAGCTATTGATTTTAGTGCTCCAGATGCTGCGGTTAGCAATATCTACAAATGTTTCGAAGCTAAAGTTCCAGTAGTAGTTGGTACCACTGGTTGGTATGGTGAGTTGCAAAAAATCAAAAATGATTGTGAGGCAAGTAACAATACCTTACTTTATGGTTCTAATTTCAGTATTGGCGTAAATATTTTCTTTCACTTAAACCAAGTATTAGCAAAGCTGATGAACAACTATCCAGCTTACGATGTGCAAGTAGAGGAAATACACCATACACAAAAATTAGATGCGCCAAGCGGGACAGCAATGACAATTGCAGAAGGTATTATAGAGCAGATTGATAGTAAGAAAGAGTGGGTTAATGAGCTGGAAGGAACTCCGATTTCTGATAGATTGAAGAACGACCAATTACTTATCGAATCACTTAGAATTGAAAACGTACCAGGAACGCACACTGTTGTGTACAGTTCTGAAGTTGATGATATCGAAATTAAACACACAGCGCACAGTAGGGCAGGTTTTGCTTTAGGCGCAGTGGTAGCTGCCGAATGGTTGCAAAATAAAAAAGGTTTTTACAGCATAGCTGATATATTTAATTTTAAAAATTAATATGAACTGGAAATTCTGGCAAAAGAAAAACAATTCTGATAAGCCAAAAAAGAAAAAGACTAAAACTAGGGAATGGGTTGATGCTATTGTTTTTGCAGTAGTTGCAGCAACTATTATTCGTGTGTTTTTTATAGAGGCTTACACCATTCCTTCAGGATCAATGGAGCGTTCACTTTTAGTTGGTGATTTTCTTTTTGTAAGCAAGGTTAACTATGGTGCTCGTATCCCGATGACACCTGTTGCTTTCCCTTTTGCGCATCATACCATGCCATTAACTGGTACTAAAGCTTATTGGGATGGCGTGCAGTGGAAATATAGAAGATTACCAGGATTGCAAGATATCAAACGCAATGATGTAGTGGTGTTCAATTTCCCAGAAGGAGATACGGTAGTTTTAGAGCGTCAAGATGATAACTACTATCAAATGCAATTACGTGGAGAAAGTAAGGAATCTATTTGGTCGGGATTTAACGTAGTGAGCAGACCAGTAGATAAACGTGAGAACTTTATTAAACGTTGTATCGCTATTGCTGGAGATACCATTAGCATGAGAAATGGGTTAGCGGTAGTAAATGGAAAAACTGAACCTTTGGTGGGTACTGGTGGTTTTGGTTACAATGTGGAATTTAATACCTCTGAAGTAAATTTGAAGCTTTTCGAAGACATGGGCTTTAAAATTGGACCAACTGCACTTCCTACCACATACAGGTTTGAAGGTACACCAGATTTGATCAAAGAATTAAAAAAATCTCCTTATGTAAAGTCGGTTACCGAAGATTTAACTCCAACTGATGAACAAGATATATTGATTTTTCCACATGATAAAAACAGAAAGTGGAATTTAGATAATTATGGTCCGTTTGTAGTGCCTAAAAAAGGTTGGACAGTGACTTTAGACAGTTTGACTATGCCACTTTATGAAAGAAGCATTCGCATTTACGAAGGCAATAAATTGGAAAAAGTAGGCAACGATTGGATATTGAACGGAAAGAAAGCCACAACTTATACCTTTAAAATGGATTACTATTGGATGATGGGCGATAACCGTCACTCTTCAGCAGATTCACGTTATTGGGGTTTTGTACCAGAAGACCATATTGTAGGTAAAGCTTTATTTATTTGGTTGAGTGTAGATAGTGAAGGCTCATTCTTCAGTAAAATACGTTGGAGCCGAATTTTTAAAGGAATACATTAGGCTCGGGTCGTCATTGCGAGGCACGAAGCAATCTCTATCGCTTTAAGATTGCTTCGTGCCTCGCAATGACGAAATAAACGACAAAAAAAAGCATCACTAAAAAAAGTGATGCTTTTTTGTTTAAGCCTTATGCAATTTTAGGTCATCTTGCATCATGTTGATATTAAAACTCAATCGACATGAATAAAAACATACTTTCTGCATTGCTGCTGTTCCTAAATATTGCGGCTTTTGCCCAAGACAATCAAGTTAACGTAAGTTCGAAAATTTCTGGTGTCACCGTTTTTATGAATGGTGCGCAGGTACAACGCCAATCTGACCAGATAGATGTTCCTCAAGGAGTAAGTCTGCTTATTTTTTCTGGACTTTCTTCTAGTATTGAAGCGCAAAGTTTGCAAGCCAAAGGAGAAGGGAATTTTACCATCCTATCGGTTGCTAAACAAAATAATTTTCTATTGGATAAAAGGAAATCTGACCAAAAGTTGGCTTTACAAGCTAAATCAGAAGAGCTTTCTGATAGGGTCATTACTTTAAAAAATGAAATGGCTGTTTACAAATCGGAAGAGGAAATGTTGGGTAAAAACCAAGCGGTAATGGGACCTAACGTCAATTATGATTTAGTAAAACTTAAAGCAGCATTGGATTTTCAAAAACAACGTTTAATGGATGCTAAAAGTAAACAGGCTACGTTACAGAAAGACATAGATAAACTGTACGAAGAAATCAATAGGATAAATAGACAAGCAGCAGAGGTAGACGGCAAAGCTATTGGTAACTCTAACGATGTGATAGTGAAAGTATCAAGCAAAACGGCCACGAAAGGAAAATTTATATTGACTTATTTAGTAAAAAATGCCAGCTGGTATCCAACTTATGATATCAGAGCTAAAGATGTAGCAAGCTCAATTCAGTTGGTGTACAAAGCCAATGTAAGTCAGAATTCTGGTGAAGATTGGAAAAATGTAAAACTTACTTTGTCGTCTGGCAACCCATCTAACAATAATGAAAAACCGAATTTACCAACTTATTTAATCGGTTATCTAAGTGCTGGATATTCTTTATTTAACCCAATTTCTGCTGCTTCAAATGCAGTTAAGGGTAAAGTAGTAGATGCAAATGATAACTCTGCACTACCTGGGGTTTCGGTACGTGTTAAAAACTCAACAGTAGCAACGGTTACTGACGCCAGCGGTAACTACTCTATACAAATGCCTGCAGGTGCAAATACCTTGGAGTTTAGTTATGTTGGTTATGAACGTCAAGAGTTGACCGCTTCTTATGGACAGTTGAATGTGCGGTTGAAACAGGATAGCAAAGCTTTAGACGAAGTGGTAGTGATGGGCTACGGCGTTGCTAAAAAGGAAATGAGTGGAGCTTTAGCAGGAAGCGCAGCTGGTATTAGAATTAGAGGAACTGGTTCTATTTCTTCCGTACCATTAGAAGTTAAAAATGTAGAGAAACAAACCAATGTGACATTCGAAATCGCGATGCCTTATACCATCTTAAGTGATGGTAAACAAGCTACGGTAGATATTGGTAACTACGATTTTAAAGCAGATTACCAATATTATGCAGTGCCAAAAGTAACTCAAGATGCATTTTTGACCGCTAAGATTACTGATTTCAATGAGGTGAATTTCATTAGTGGAGAAGCTAATATTTTCTTTGAAGGAACCTACTTGGGGAAATCGTTATTAGATATTCAGAATACCGACACATTAACCATATCGCTCGGCGTAGATAAAAATGTTTCGGTAAAAAGAGAAAAGCAGAAAGGTTTTACCGAGAGACAGTTTATTGGCTCTTCGCAAAAAGATACAAGACATTTTGTAATTGACGTTAAAAACAGGAAAGGTCAAGTGGTTAATTTGACCATAGAAGACCAATTGCCTGTAGCTACCAATAGCGATATCGCAGTAGAAAAACAGGAGCTATCAAAAGCTAAGCTAGATGAAACAAGCGGAAAATTAACCTGGCAATTTGTATTGCAGCCAAACGAGCAAAAGAAAATTGATTTGAAATATCAGGTAAAGTATCCTAAAAATAGACCGGTTAATATTGAATAGGATTGTTATTACTTTATTGATAGGTACGAAGCAATTTTAATACTATAGAAATTGCTTCGTGCCTCGCAATGACGACTTTTCGAAGACTTACTAAGTTTATTAAACTTAGTAAGTCTTTTTTAGTTACAGCCTAACTCACCATTGGTTCGTACTTGCCCCAGTTGTCGGCAATTATCCAAATGTTAATAGCCAAAAGTGGGCCAGCGATAGCCAAGCCTTCTGGCATGTAAACGGCATTATGTATGACAATACCTATCATCACAGGAAAAATAACTATTGCCCCTAAAGCACGAGTTTTCGGAATGGCAAATAACAATCCACCTAATAATTCTATAGCGCCAATTAAAGGCATTAACCATACAATAGTGCCAAAGGCCATGCCCACTTTTAACATTTCGCCCTCCATGGGCGGTACTGGCATGTAATGGAGAAACTTGTCGAGCCCTGCGTTGATGAACATTAATCCAAAGAGGACTGATAAAACTGTTTTTACGATTTTCATTTTCTTAGTTTTTGATTCACTTAAAGTTAAGTAAAAGCAGAATGAAAATGCAAGCAGTTATTTCGTACGATTTGCTATTTCTGCATAAGCTTTTGCTCTCTAAACCTGATAGGAGTGGCTATACTTTTGCTTGCGTCATTTCGACGAGGAACGAGGAGAACTGAAAGAAAGCAACGCTAAATCTGTTCGTTAGTAGTACTTAGCTGATAGATTTCTCTCTGCGTTCGAAATGACGGTAAAGAGCAAAAGATAGCCACGAATAGCAGGGCTGAAATAACCGAAGAACAACTATCTTTGCTTTCCAAAAAATATCAGCATCTAGCTGAAAATCTTTCCTATTTAAAGACAACGGAAAAAAATAAAAAATATTTAAAGAGGCTTGCAACCTTTGGGGACGATTGCGCATCTACCCTAATACAAGCAAACAAATGAAGGTGGCAAAAACATATACGTTAAATGAGCTGATGGAAGGCTGTAAGGCTGGCAACAGGCAGATGCAAGAATTGCTTTACAGGCAAACTGCATCGAAAATGTTGGCGGTTTGTATGCGATATGCCAAAGATAGGATGGAGGCCGAAGATGTATTGCAGATGGGTTATGTAAAGATTTTTCAAAAGGTGAAAGAGTTTAAAGGAGAGGGTTCTTTTGAGGGATGGATACGCCGCATTATGGTAAATACTGCAATTGAAAGCTATAGAAAAAACCTACGCACTTTAAATGTGGTGCCAATTGAGGATGCCTATGAGCAACCGTCAACAGGTTTTGACTTTAGTAGTTTGGGAATGCAGGATTTGATAAGGGTAATACAGAAACTGGCCGATGGCTATAGAATGGTGTTTAATATGTACGCGATTGAGGGATATTCGCACAAGGAAATTGCCGAAACGTTAGGAATTACAGAAGGAGCAAGTAAATCGCAGCTTTCGCGAGCTAGAGCAATTTTGCAACAGGAAATTTTAAAATTGGAGGGCTTTGGTTATGCAACACATGCCGGATAAAGATTTTGATAAGCTGTTTAAAGACAGTTTTATGGATGCGGAGGTAGAACCTTCTGCAGATTTATGGGGGAATATTGCCCAGCAATTGGAACCTAAGAAAAAACGTTCGTTCCCTATTTTATGGGTAGCGGCTGCAAGTGTGGCAGTGGTAGCTTCGGTAATGTTATTTACGCAAAATAGCGATAAGATTTATTTGCAGGGTACTGCACCAGAAGTAGCTTCGGTAAACTCAACACACACATTGCCAACTGCAACGGTAGCAACTAGTGAGGAGACGACAACGGTTAGTTCTACTGTTTTATCTGATGCTGGTGTGAGCAATCGTCGTTTGGTGAGAAAAACATTAGCTAAAGGAGCTGTCGCTAAAATTGAGGTTAGCCAAGAAAAAAGTTTTGCAGCCGTGCAACCATCTGAAAAGAATGAGCATCTACCTATTAAAAGAAGCGAAGTAAAGCCTTTGGATATTACGCCAGTTGAAGAAAAAGTTGAGCGTAATAACGATGCTAGGATGATTGTTCTAGCGGATAATACAAAAAAAGTGGCGACTGATGATGGGGATATGATAGAGGAATCCAGCGAAAACAAGAAAGGCATCCGCAACATGGGAGATTTGATTAATTACGTGGTTGATAAAGTAGATAAAAGAGATCAAAAGTTAATTAAGTTTAATACAGATGATGATGATAATTCATCGATAATTGGACTGAACATTGGGTTCTTGAAATTAAATAAGAAAAACAAATAGGAGCAGGATTTTGGGATTTGCAGGATATACAAGATGAAATTGCAACTCTACAACCTTACAATAATATTAAACACACACAAATGAAACATCTAATTTTAAAAGCAGTATTGGTAAGTGGACTTACTTTTCTGGCAGCAGGAACTTTAAAAGCACAAGAAGAAGTTAAAGAGGTAAAAGATAGCGTTAAACGCAAAAAGTTTGAAATTAACTATGGCGTCGGTATCACCATTGGTGAGAAAAAAGATAGCACAGGTAAGGTTGACCAAAATAAGGGTCGCTTTGTAGGTGGCATTACTTTCACTCGTTTAGACATTGGTTTTTCTAAGTTGGTAGATAATGGTAGCTTTTCGTTATCGCCAGTGAACGATTTTTTAGACTACAAACCTTGGAAAACCAGTACGCTTTCTTTTGATGTATTGCAGTTTGGCTACAGATTTAACAACCATTTTAAAGTTTATTTGGCGGGAGGTTTCGATTGGACGCATATCCGTTTAGATAGAGATATCACCATTCAAAAGAACAAACCAACCTTAGAATATACTGAAGATGACATTATGTACAGCAAAAACCGTTTTTCTAGTAGCTATGTGCATTTTCCTTTGAACTTTGAATTTAGAACTAAAGAAAATAACCACGGTAAACGCGTTAGATTTGTAATAGGACCAGAAGTTGCATTTTTGCTAAGTGGTAAGGTGAAACAGATAAGTGATGAGTTGGGTAAAGTAAAAGTGAAAGATGATTATCACTTTACACCTTTCCGTTACGGTGGTGCAGTTAGAATTGGTTACGGAGGTATCGGTGTTTTTGCAAAATATTATGCTAACGATATGTTCGATACCGATGCTCAAAAAGGTTTAAAAAATATGTCGTTCGGTATTACTTTCGGTCTTAATTAAAACATTAAGAAGTTAAGAAAATTTAAGGGCTTAATTATTCTTAACTTCTTAATGGTAAAAAAATACACACACAAATAAAACCAATCCTGTTTCTGTAAAAAGAGGCAGGATTTTTTTTAAGTCCGAAAGTCGAAGAGTGATTAGTCCGCAAGCCAAAATGCTTAAATAATAGCTATTGCCTAAACTAACTTTTTAACTTTTCCATCTTTCAGACTTTCCTGACTTTCGGACTTCATTACTTCCCGACTTTCTTTATCTTTACATCCGTGAGTGAACAAATCTTAAGCATCCAGCATTTAACCAAGCAGCACCAAGTAGAGCAATTATCGGGTATCTCAAATGTCAGTTTTGATATTAACAAAGGTGAAATTGTAGCCATCATTGGAGAAAGCGGAAGTGGAAAATCAACCCTGTTAAAATCTATTTACGGATTATTGAAAGTTGACGAAGGTGAAATCATTTTTAATGGTAAGCGTGTAAAAGGGCCAGATGAGCAACTCATTCCTGGTCACGCTGAAATGAAAATGGTGACACAAGATTTTTCGTTGAACATCTACGCAAAAGTTTACGATAATATCGCTTCGCAGCTTTCTAATACCAATGTAGCTTTAAAGCAGCAGAAGACCATGGAAGTAATGGAACATCTGCGCATTACCGCACTTAAGGATAAGAAGATTATTGCTCTAAGCGGCGGAGAACAGCAACGTGTAGCTATTGCAAAGGCTTTGGTAAGCGATACTAAAGTTTTATTATTGGATGAACCTTTCTCGCAAGTTGACGCTATATTGAAAAACCAATTACGTGCCGATATTAAACGTTTGGCCAAAGAAACTGGATTAACTATAATTATGGTTTCTCATGATGCTACCGATGGTTTATTTATGGCAGATCGTTTGGTCATCTTGAAAGAAGGTCAATTATTACAAGAAGGAAAACCTAGGGAGGTTTACAATCAACCAAGCAGCACTTACACCGCCAAAATGTTGGGGAATGCGGTAGTACTTTCGAAAAAAGAAGCACAAGCTTTAGATTTAAAAGTTACTGGTGAGCAAGTTTGTTTTTATCCAGAATGGGTAGAGCTAAAAGCAAGCTGGTCGGCGAAGAAATTTAATGTAAGAGATATTTACTATAAAGGTTTTTACGATGAACTGCTATTGGAGAGAAATGGTGTGCACATTAGGGCTTTGCAGTTAAACAGTGGAGAGCATAAAAAAAACGACCAAGTGTATGTGAACATTGGTCGTTTTTTAGAGTTTTAATCTTATTAATTAGGCTCGTATTCGGATGGAACGACAACGACTTTTACAAATACGTTATAGTTTGGGGGTACGCTATTAGTTAGATTATTTGTGTCTTGTACATCAAAGCTAATTCCACCATTATAAAGTTCATAACTATATGCACTATAATTAAACGTGTAAGGTAGTTGGATAAAACTGCTAGTTGTTAGTGGATGTTCGAAGTATACCATTACACCTTCATCATCTAATGTAATACCGTCAAATTTTTTATTAACCCAAGTTGCTGTAAAACTTCCGTCTGCATTTCTCTTCCAATCTGTAGATTTGATTTCGTAGTTGTAAGTTTTCGCTTTTAATTCTTGAGTGATGTAAGTGTCTTTCTTGCATGACGCCAAACCTAGTGTGGCAACGCAAAGGAGGAGTAAAGCTAGTCTTTTCATGTTGTGTGTTTGTTAAATTGGTTTGCGAAACTCCTTCCCTGTTAAAGAGGATTTTCAAATTTCATTTGTGTGTTGTTTAGCATGTATCAAAACTATTGCCAAAAAAATGTAAACGTTGTCCGCAAAATGAAAAAATATTGAACAAATAATTATATATATTGTTTTTAATGGTTTTAGGCTGTTTTTTAATGTTTTGTAACAAAAATATACAGTAATATTTTTATCGTATTTACTTTCATTCGCATCAGAACGAATAGTTTTTTGGATAACATTTAATGGCGTAAATAAAAATAGGAGACAATTTTTTGTCTCCTACCTCGTAGTATATAATTATGGAAAAGTTTTGTTTGCTCAAGTCGTCATTGCTTCGTACATCGCAATGGCGATATAATGCTTAAACCAAATACTCGAACAAAGTAGCATCCTGGTTCAGTTCAATTACATCAAACTTGAAGTCTTTCATTCGCTGTAATAAGCTTGGATAGTCATTTTTATCCATCAGCTCTATACCAACCAAAGCAGGTCCGTTTTCTTTATTTGTTTTTTTGATGAATTCAAAACGGGTAATATCATCTTGTGGACCTAAAACTTCGTTTACAAATAATTTTAATGCTCCTGGACGCTGCGGGAAACGCACAATGAAATAATGCTTCAAACCTTCGAAAAGTAAAGACTTCTCTTTGATTTCTTGCATACGCTCAATGTCATTGTTGCCGCCACTAACCACACAAACTACAGTTTTACCTACAATTTGGTCTTTTACCTGCTCTAATGCGGCTACAGATAACGCTCCCGCAGGCTCAACTACAATCGCATCTTCGTTATAAAGCTTTAAGATAGTTGTACAAATCTGTCCTTCTGGAATTAAATAAGTAGAACTTAGCAAATCGCTGCAATATTTGTAGGTAATCCAGCCCATTCTTTTAACCGCCGCACCATCTACAAAACGCTCAATGTTTTCTACGGTTATTGGGCCGCCGTTTTTCAAAGCTTCACTTAACGATGGCGCACCCATAGGCTCCACACCAAAAACTTTAACACTAGGTTTTACCGTTTGCAGGTAAGCGGTAACACCAGAGGCTAAACCACCGCCGCCAATAGGAACCACGATCGCATCTAAATCAGGTAAGTCCTGATAAATCTCCATCATTACTGTAGCTTGGCCTTCAATTACTTTTTCATCGTCAAAGGGAGGAATAAACGTAGCCGATTTTTGTTCGCTGTAGGCTAATGCCTCTTTTAAACAATCGTCAAAAGTATCACCTACTAAAATCACTTCTACGCTATCGCCGCCAAACATATTTACCTGCGTAATTTTTTGTTTGGGTGTGATTTCCGGCATAAAAATAACGCCTTTGATACCTAGTTTTTTACATGAATAAGCTACGCCTTGCGCATGATTTCCCGCACTTGCGCATACTACGCCATTCTTCAATTGCTCTGGCTTTAGTCCGCTAATTTTATTGTAGGCGCCACGTAATTTATAAGAACGTACAATTTGCAAATCCTCTCGTTTCAAATAAATATTGGCATTGTACTTTAATGAAAGTCCTGCGTTAAACTCTAGTGGAGTTCTTTTTACAACCCCTTGTAAGGTTGCAAATGCCTGTTCGAAATCGAAAGTATAATCTGTTGTTGTTTCCATTTTCTAAACCCAAAAGGGCTTTATAATTTTATTTTTTTGAAAAGCTTTTTTAGCTTTTCATCGGTGGCGATAGCCCTGCCTGTCCCGAGTTATTCGGGGCTATTCGTTTCTCCCGATAAAATCGGGATCCACTGCTATCACGTTTAGTTAATCTAAGACCGTGCTTGTAAATCCTCCCCCAACCCCCTCCAAAGGGGGACGCATGGTGGTTAGGCAAATCGCATATTCCTCTCGTTTTAAGTTTCCCGCCTACGCGGGAATGACGAAGAGGAAAAATTAACTCAATTTCGTAGCTAAATGCAAAGCCACTAACTGGTTTAAGTCATCATCATTGATGCCTTGTTTGCTGTCTGCTAAATCTAAAAATGCAGTGTAAGCAATAGCCAAATTATCTTTGTCTAAATGATGACCTAACCTATCTAAATGATGTTTCAACGCATGTCTACCACTTCTTGCAGTTAATACAATTGTTGCGTCAGGAAAACCCACATCAGAAGGCTTAATAATTTCATAGTTCTCACGATTTTTTAAGAAACCATCTTGGTGAATACCCGAACTATGTGCAAATGCATTGGCACCCACAATAGCTTTGTTAGGTTGCACTGGCATATTCATCAAATTACGCACTTGGTGACTAATTTCGTAAATGCCTTGGGTGTTAATGTTGGTATGAAGACCTAACGTTTTGTGAGTCTTCAAAATCATCACCACCTCTTCCATTGAGGTGTTACCAGCACGTTCGCCAATACCGTTAATCGTACATTCTACTTGGCGAGCACCGTTTTGCAAACCAGCAATAGAATTAGCCGTTGCCAAACCTAAATCGTTATGGCAATGACAAGAGATAATCGCTTGGTCAATATTCTTTACATTCTCTTTTAAGAACAAAATTTTAGAACCATATTGGTCTGGCAAGCAATAACCATTTGTGTCTGGAATATTTACAACAGTAGCACCAGCAGCAATTACAGCCTCAACCATTTTGGCTAAATATTCGATATCGGCTCTACCAGCATCTTCTGCATAAAACTCAACATCTTCTACATATTTCTTTGCATATTTTACCGCTTCCACAGCACGCTCTAAAATTTCTTCTCTAGTGCTGTTAAACTTGGTTTTAATGTGCATGTCAGAAGCGCCAATACCTGTATGGATACGAGGTCTTTTTGCATAACGCAAAGCATCGGCAGCTACATCGATATCATTTTTATTGGCTCTGGTTAGGGCACAAATAATTGGGTCGTTAACTGCTTTAGAAAGCTCAATTACGCTGTTAAAGTCACCAGGACTAGAAACAGGGAAACCAGCTTCAATCACGTCTACACCTAGTAGTTCCAACGATTTTGCGATTTCAACTTTTTGAGGTGTGCTCAATTGGCACCCAGGCACCTGCTCGCCATCACGCAAGGTAGTGTCAAAAATGTGTACTCTATTTGGGTCGTGTAACATAATATTTCAATTAAAAAGTAAAAATTCAAAAGGCAAAAGCCTGCTTACTTCTTTACTCTAGGTTTCTAACTTTTTTAAATTTTACTTTTACCTTTTTACTTTATTAAACTCAAAACTTTTTCTCCCATTTCTTGGGTGCCCAACACTTTAGCTGCGTCGGTATTGTTGTCGGCGATATCGCCAGTTCTGTAACCATCTTTTAATGCTTTATCCACAGCATTCACTAAAGTTTTTGCTTCTTCAGGTAGTCCAAAACTGATTTCCAGCATCAGCGCAGCCGATAGGATAGAAGCCAGTGGATTTGCTAAGTTTTTGCCAGCTATGTCATGTGCCGAACCGTGGATTGGTTCGTAGAAACCTACGCCGTCGCCAACAGAAGCAGAAGCTAACATACCCATTGAACCTGCAATTTGCGAAGCTTCATCGGTTAGGATATCTCCAAAAAGATTAGCAGTTAAAACCACATCAAATTTCTTCGGGTTTTTAATCAACTGCATCGCTGCGTTGTCAATAAACATATGCTCAGTTTCCACATCTGGATATTGTTTGGCAATTTCTTGCACCGTTTCACGCCATAAGCGAGAGCTTTCCAAAACGTTTGCTTTATCTACCGAACATAATCTTTTACTACGTTGTTGTGCGGCTTGGTAAGCTTTGTGCGCAATGCGTTCTACTTCGTACTTGTGGTAAATCATCAAATCTGAAGCAGTATTTCTGTCTTCCGAACGGTTCTTTTCTCCGAAGTAAACATCACCGGTTAATTCTCTGAAGAATAAAATATCTGTTCCTTGTAGGATATGCGCTTTGATACTCGAAGCTTCTAATAATTCATCGAACAATAAGATAGGGCGTAGGTTCGCATACAAACCTAGTTCCTTTCTGATTTTTAGTAAACCTTGTTCTGGTCTAACTTTTAACGAAGGGTCGTTGTCGTACATGGCATGACCAATGGCACCGAATAAAATTGCATCGCTTTTGCGGGCTTTTTCTAACGTTTCATCAGGTAATGGATTGCCGGTAACTTCAATGGCAGCGTGTCCCATTAAAGCTTCATCAAAAGTAAATTCGTGACCAAAGTTTTTTGCGATTTGCGCTAGAGCAGCTTTTCCCCATTGGGTAACTTCTTGTCCAATGCCATCGCCAGGTATTACTAAAATGTGTTTCTTCATTTGTTATATATTTTTTGAGCGTATTCTCGTGTTCTAGTCTTTTTTAGGACGGCCGTCATTTCGAACGCAGAGAGAAATCTAACATCAAGCTAAGTCTCGATTTGCTAGATTTCTCCTCGTTCCTCGTTCGAAATGACGGACGTATTTAAGGACTGTACTATACGCTTTCTAATTCTTCTTTGTACGTTTTCTGTTTATAAATATCATTATGTATTACTTCGCCTTTGCTAAGTAATAAGTGGTGAGTTAAATTTTTCGGGAGTTGGTCATCGTTATGCGACACATAAATCAAAGTTCTGTTGGTAGTGCATAAACCATCAATCAAGGTGTTGAATTGAAGGGTTTGGTGCGCATCTAAACCTTGGCAAGGTTCATCCAATACCAGCAATTCTGGGTTTTTGATTACCGTTCTCGCTAATAAGACTAATCGTTGTTTGCCTAACGGCAAGTGCGATAACAAATCATTTTTATTTGCCGTTAAGCCGAAGTATTCAATCAATTCATCAACTTGTGTACGTTTGTGCCAACCAATTTCTTTGTACAAGCCAATGCTGTCGAAAAAGCCAGAGGCAATACTTTGCCAAACCGTTGCATTAAAATCGAAATACCAATGCAATTCTGGAGAGATTAAACCGATGTGCTGTTTAATATCCCAAATGCTTTCGCCCGAACCACGTTTGTTACCAAAAAGATAAATTTCATTGGCATAAGCTTGCGGATGGTCACCATTAACCAAACTTAACAAAGTTGATTTTCCAGAACCGTTGTGGCCTTGCAACAACCATTTTTCACCGGCTTTAATTTCCCAATTTACGTTCTTAAGCACTTGTTTTTCGCCATAGCTGATGTTCACATCCACCATTTTAATGAGTACATCACTACTTGATGGTGGTGCTTCGTGCAAAAACTCAGGAATGTTTCTTTCTTCGATGACGATAGTACTTCTGGTACAAAAAGTGAAATGTTCTACTAATTGTCCGTCGATGATTTCGCCAAACCTGTTGATGCAAGCTGGAATTTCAGTTTCATTGCTAACTAATGCGATTTGAACGCCATCGCTGGTAACGTCGTCTAATAAGTTATTAAGATTTTGACGAGATTGGATATCTAAACCTGTGTAAGGTTGGTCTAATAACAATAACTGCGGTTTCGACCATAAGGCTTTAACCAATTGCAACTTTTTATGTTCGCCGCTGGATAGCTCAATCAATTGAGCATTTTTAAGTACTGCAAAACCTAGGGCTTCTAAAATCGGCTCTGCTTTGGCTAAACTAAGATTGTTTTCTTTAGCGTAGTGCGCTAATTCGGCATTAACGGTTAAGGTATCTTGTACTTGTTGTACATTGTAACGCTGTTGGTAATAAAAATTAGCGACGCCTTCTACATTTTTGAATTGATACCATTGGGCAATGTATTGGCAGACGGGTTTGGTATCGCTCTGCTTACTAAAGCTGACGACGATTTCATCCGTACTTTTTTCTATGCCAGCAATAGCTTTTAACAAAGCAGTTTTTCCGCTTCCGCTAGCGCCAGTTAATAACCAATTTTCTCCCTCTTGGATAGTCCATTCCAAATCTCTTAACACGGTTTTGCTACCATATTTTAAATTGAAGTTGGAAATGTTTACTATCGATTTGTTCATTTTAATTTTTTTATTCTACGATGTTTTTAAACACATAGACACATAGACACATAGACACATAGTTTTTTCTTTGAAGACTTTTCTATTTAACTTTGATAGGTCTATGTTTCTATGTGGTTTTCTTTTTCAGCGCATATGTATTTTGTACTATAAAGTTTTTGGTTGGTATACTCTGTTTTGCTCGTAAGCTTCAATCAAATCTGTCTGGCTGCGAACGAAATCGATATCATCGTAACCGTTGATTAAACAAGATTTTTTGTAAGGATTGATTTCGAAACTTTCTTTAGCACTTGTAGCATCAATGGTAACGGTTTGCTCTTCTAAGTTTACGGTCAATGACGAATTTGCATCTACAGCAACTTGTGCAAAAATGGCAGCTAAAAACTCCTCGCTTACTTGGATAGGAAGCAAGCCGTTGTTTAACGCATTTCCTTTAAATATATCTGCAAAAAAACTGCTGATGACTACGTCAAAACCAGCATCTTGAATAGCCCAAGCGGCATGTTCACGACTACTACCGCAACCAAAGTTTTTACCTGCAACCAATACTTTTCCGTTGTAAGTTGGATCGTTCAATACGAAATCTGCTTTAGGTGTATTATCTCCATTGTAACGCCAATCGCGGAAAAGGTTTTCGCCAAAGCCTTCACGTGTGGTTGCTTTTAAAAACCTCGCTGGAATGATCTGGTCAGTATCTATATTCTCAATCGATAATGGTACTACCGATGAGCTTAATGTTTCAAATTTTTTCATTTACTTACTAGTAATTAGTATTAAGTAGTTAGTATTTAGACTTGTTGAAAGTCCTTATTCCTTTCTCCTTGTTCTTTTATCTTTTCGAAGCTTTTATCCTCAATCTTCTATAATCTGCAGTCCATTCGCCATTTTTAAAATGAGTGGGCTTTAAGATATTTACTGCTAAATCTGTTACTGCTTCAGCTTCTTCTTCATTGAGATTTACAAAAGCGTGTTGTGCAAATTGATTAATCCAATTCAACATACCATCTTCACCTACTAATTTGGTTGGTCTATCGAAAAGCCAAACCTGTTCTGCTTCAAAACCTGTAGATTCTAGTAATGTTGCATAGTGACTAATCGATGGGAAAAACCAAAAATTAGAAATCACTCTGTGTTCAAGTCCCAATTGCTTCGCTGCATTTTCTATCGCATCTACAATGGTTTTGATATTTCCCTTGCCTCCAAATTCAGCGACCAAACGACCACCGTGTTTTAAGGCTTTGAAGATACCTCTCAACAATCCTCTTTGGTTTTCAATCCAGTGGAAGGTGGCGTTGCTAAATACAGCATCAAACTCACGATTGTAATCTAAAACAGCTGCATCTTTTTGCTCAAACTGGATGGTAGGGTAGTTTTGCTTTGCTAATTCAATCATATCTGCCGAAGCGTCTACTCCTGAAACTGTCGCACCACTTTCTTGAATTTTAGCAGCTAAATCACCAGTTCCGCAACCTACATCTAAAATATTTTCTCCTGCTTTGGCATCCAACCACTGCAAAACATCAGCTCCGTAATCAGATACGAAACGATGTTGTTCGTTGTAGAGCGTGCTGTCCCAATGTATTTCTGGCATAACTTCTTTTTTTACCACCTTAGACACCTAAGGGCATTTAAGTTCTGGATATTTGCAACTTTTAATTTTTTACTTTTTCAAAATGTTCAACTGTAGGAAATGGATCATAAAAATGATGCAATAAAGCTTTCCATTCCTGATATTCGGCAGAGCCTCTAAAGCCTACTGTATGTGCTTCCAAATCTGTCCAATTCACCAATAAGATGTATTTGGCAGGATCCTCCATACATTTTTGAAGCTGATGCGAAATGTAACCTTCCATGCTTGCAATAATTCGTTCCGCTTTAGCAAAAGCAGCTTCAAATTCTGTAGTTAGGTTTGGAATCACGTTTAATATGGCAACTTCTAAAATCATATCTCTTGTTGGTTGGTTTTTGGTTGTTTAGTTTTTTGGATTAGGTTTCGGCAGCTTTTACTGACCACTGATACTTGACCCCTAATCACTAAGCTTCCAACAACTCCCTTACATCAGTAATCTTTCCAGTTACAGCCGCAGCGGCAGCAGTCAATGGACTTGCCAACATTGTTCTAGCATTTGGTCCTTGTCTACCTTCAAAGTTTCTGTTCGAAGTAGAAACGCAATATTTTCCTGCCGGAATTTTATCTTCATTCATTCCCAAACAAGCCGAGCAACCAGGTTCACGTAGTTGGAACCCTGAAGCTTCAAACACTTTATCTAAACCTTCTGCTATCGCTTGTGCTTCTACTTGCTTAGAACCTGGAACAATCCAAACTTCTACATTTTCTGCTTTCTGTTTGCCTTTCACAAACTCAGCAACTGCACGTAAATCCTCGATACGAGAATTGGTACAACTACCAATGAAAACATAATCTACAGGTTTGCCTAATAAACTTTCGTCATCAGCAAAGCCCATATAATCTAAAGCTTTTTTGTAAGATACTTGCTCCGTTTCTGGTTGAGCAGTAGTTGCTGGAATATGATCAGCAATACCAATACCCATTCCAGGGTTAGTACCGTAAGTGATCATTGGTGCAATGTCAGCAGCATCGTAAGTTAATACTGCATCAAATTTTGCATCATCATCACTGTACAAAGTTTTCCAGTAAGCTAAAGCAGTATCCCATTCTTCACCCTGTGGAGCAAATTTTCTGCCTTTCACATATTCAAAAGTAGTTTCATCTGGCGCAATCAGACCGCCACGAGCACCCATTTCGATACTCATGTTACAAACCGTCATACGAGCTTCCATGCTTAAAGAACGGATCGCCGAACCAGCAAACTCTACGAAATAACCAGTACCACCAGCGGCAGAAATTTTAGCGATGATGTAAAGGATGATGTCTTTTGCGCCAACACCTTTTCTCAACTCGCCATTCACTTCAATTTTCATAGTTTTGGGTTTCGATTGTTGCAAACATTGCGTTGCAAAAACCTGCTCCACTTGTGAGGTACCGATACCAAAAGCGATAGCACCAAAAGCACCATGGGTAGAAGTGTGACTATCGCCACAAACCATTGTTTTTCCTGGCAAGGTAATACCCAATTCTGGACCAATTACGTGTACAATCCCTTGAAAAGGATGACCCAAGCCGTAAAGCTCTACGCCAAATTCAGCGCAGTTTTTAGTCAACATATCTACCTGGTATCTCGAAAGTTCTTCCTTGATCGGTAAATGTTGGTCTAAAGTAGGCACATTATGGTCTGCCGTTGCCACAGTTTGCTGCGGACGGAAAAGTTTCAAGCCACGTTTTCTCAAGCCATCAAAAGCCTGAGGCGAAGTAACCTCGTGAATTAAATGCGTATCAATGTACAAAATATCAGGAAAGCCTTCTTCACGTTTCACTACGTGAGCATCCCATATTTTTTCTACTAATGTTTTCGCCATCTTTTATAAATTGTTTTTAGTTAGTTTGTCAGTCTGAGCTTGTCGAAGACTTCTCTGTAAAATTAGAAAAGAATTCCTTCGACAAGCTCAGGATGACATTCTTTTTTTATTTTATGCTGTCTTAATCGACTTCATTGCAGTCATTGCTTTACGCAATTTTCTACCTATAACCTCTACTTGGTGGTCACGTAAAATCTCATTGATAGCTACTAATTCAGCATTATCAACTGAACCATCTTTACCTTCGTTGAAGTTTTTACCTACTAAATCAGTATCCACAGTTTTCATGAAATCAGTTAATAAAGGCTTACAAGCTTGGTCAAATAAGTAACAACCGTATTCAGCAGTATCAGAAATTACGCGGTTCATTTCGAACAATTTCTTACGAGCAATCGTGTTTGCAATTAGTGGAGTTTCGTGTAAACTTTCGTAGTAAGCACTTTCTGGTTTAATACCAGCTTCAACCATCGTTTCAAAAGCCAATTCAACACCAGCTCTAACAAAAGCCACCATTAAAGTATAGTTGTCGAAATATTCTTGCTCACCAATTTTCACATCACCAGCAGGCGTTTTTTCGAAAGCAGTTTCACCAGTTTCAGCTCTCCATTTCAATAGGTTGGCATCGCCGTTAGCCCAATCAGCCATCATCGTGCTTGAGAACTCACCGCTCATGATATCGTCTTGGTGTTTTTGGAACAACGGACGCATGATATTTTTCAATTCCTCAGAAATATGGAAAGCTTTAACTTTAGCTACATTGCTCAGGCGATCCATCATACCACTTACGCCACCGTGTTTCAAGGCTTCAGTAATTACTTCAACACCGTATTGTACCAATTTAGAAGCATAACCAGCATCAATTCCTTTTTCAACCATTTTATCGAAAGAAAGAATAGAACCAGTTTGCAACAAACCACATAAAATAGTTTGCTCGCCCATTAAATCAGATTTTACCTCAGCCACGAAAGATGATTTCAATACACCAGCTCTGTGACCGCCAGTACCTACGCAGTAAGCCTTAGCTTGTGCCAAACCTTTACCTTCAGGGTCGTTTTCTGGGTGAACAGCAATTAGCGTAGGTACACCAAAACCTCTTAAATACTCAGCTCTAACCTCAGAACCCGGACATTTAGGAGCTACCATAATTACAGTAATGTCTTTACGGATTTGCATACCTTCCTCAACGATATTAAAACCGTGAGAATAAAGTAGGGTAGAGCCTTGTTTCATTAACGGCATTACAGCATTTACCACCGCAGTATGTTGTTTGTCTGGTGTAAGGTTAATCACCACATCAGCCGTTGGAATTAATTCTTCATAAGTACCAACTTTGAAATTGTTGTCGGTAGCATTTTTCCAGCTATCTCTTTTCTGCTCGATAGCCTCTTTACGCAAAGCATAAGATACATCCAAACCGCTGTCTCTCAAGTTTAAACCTTGGTTTAATCCCTGAGCGCCACAACCTACAATTACCAATTTTTTACCTTTTAAAGCATTTACGCCATCCAAAAACTCATCGTTAGCCATGAAATCGCATACGCCTAATTGGTTCAATCTTTCTCTAAGTGGTAATGTGTTAAAATAATTTGCCATTGTTCTATTTAGTTTTTGTGATACAATTGAGTATCTAAGATTTATTGTTTTATTGGTTAATTTTTTATTCTTCGGTACTATTATTCTTTGCGCTTTAATCCTTGCTTATTTTGTAAAGAATGTTTCTGTGCGCTTCGGTTATTGTCGCCCCGCTTTTTGCTGTAATCTTTTTGTTGGCACTGCTGTTAATCATTGTCATGCTGAGTTTATCGAAGCATCTATTAATAACCAATCCTTCGACAAGCTCAGGATGACACCGCCAAAAAGTATTTCCGCTTCAATCGGGTTTAGTTTACTAAGGCTTATGTTTCAAAAGGAAATCCTTCCCCTACCGCTCCGGATTGTCGGAGCAGGCTCTCCAAAGGGGGACACCCCTCAAGGTTTAAAGCAATGTCCAAAACCTTCGCTTTTAGCTTTAGTCTTTCGCCTTTCAGCTCTCTTACATCGTAAAAATCTTCTCGCCCTTATCCAAGAACTCGTTTTCAACACGTTCCTCTCCAGGTTCCTCCGCTTCAAATTCTTTCAACTTTTCATGGAAACCAGCACTGTCTTTAATAATTGCTACCCTTGCCGAGCGAACAAATTCAATTAATTCATAAGGCTCCAATGCTTTCACCAAAGCGTCAGTTTCTTCTTTGTGCCCAGTTACTGAGAAAACAGTATAATCTTTGCGAATTACTACCGCAGTTGCACCGTATTGTCTCAATAAACGCTCTACTGTTACTTTTTCGGTAATCTCTTCCGTAGATACTTTGTAAAGAGCCAATTCTTGCCAAATTATTTCGCTATCGGTATTAAAATAAACTTTTAAAACCTCTACTTGCTTCTCAATCTGACGAGCTAGTTTTCTCACTACCTCATAACTTTCGTTAATTAAAATAGTAAAACGGTGTATGCCTGCAATCTCCGATGGAGAAGTGTTCAAGCTATCAATGTTAATTTTTCTTTTCGAAAATATAATCGAAATACGGTTCAATAAACCAACTCTGTCTTCCGCATAAACCGTGATGGTAAAATCCTGTTTACCCTCGTAGTCGGGTTGGCTTTCTATATATTTTATCGTGTCGTTAGTACTCATTTTTCTTGGATTAAGTATGAAGGAACAAGGATGAAAGACATAATGTCTATACTTTTAATCTTTATTCCTTGTTCTTTGCTCTTTTATCTTAATTATTTCAATCTAATTTCACTTACGCTCATTCCTTGTGGAACCATTGGGAAAACATTGTTCTCTCTACCGACCATTACTTCCAATAGATAAGAACCTTCGTGGTTAATCATGGTTTCCAGTGCTTTTCTCAAATTCGCACGCTCGTCAACTTTGTCAGCTTCTATATAATAAGCTTTTGCTAAAGCCACAAAATCAGGACTGGTGATGTTCACAAACGAATAGCGCTTATCATGGAACAACTGTTGCCATTGACGAACCATCCCTAAAAAGCGATTGTTCAAAATCAAAATCTTAACTGCTGCACCAAATTGCATAATGGTACCTAATTCTTGTGGTGTCATCTGAAAACCTCCATCGCCAATAATGGCAATTACTGTTTTATTTGGCGCACCATATTTAGCACCGATAGCTGCAGGTAAACCAAATCCCATGGTACCTAAGCCACCAGAAGTTACATTGCTACGAGTGTTGTTAAACTTTGCATAACGACAAGCTACCATTTGGTGCTGACCAACGTCAGTTACAATTACTGCATCTCCACCACAAATCTCGTTGATGTTTCTTAACACTTCACCCATGGTCATTTCTTCGCTGGTTGGGTATAATTCTGGAGTAATGACTTGGTCTATCTCCTGCTGGTTGTAATCTCTAAATTGAGCAACCCAAGCTTCGTGCTTACTTTCGTTTACTAAGTTGGTTAAAATAGGAAGTGTTTCCTTACAATCGCCCCAAACACCAACTTCTGCTTTTACGTTTTTGTCAATTTCAGCAGGGTCAATATCTAAGTGAACCACTTTTGCCTGCTTCGCATATTTATCTAAACGGCCAGTTACACGATCATCGAAACGCATTCCGATAGCAATTAAAACATCACATTCGTTGGTTAAAACGTTTGGTCCGTAATTACCGTGCATCCCTAACATACCAACATTTAACGGGTGGTCAGTTGGAACAGCACCTTCGCCCATAATTGTCCAAGCTGCTGGAATGCCAGTTTTCTCGATAAATGCTTTGAATTCTTTCTCGGCATTTCCTAAAATCACCCCTTGACCAAACAGTACAAATGGTTTTTTGGCTTCGTTAATCAGTTTTGCTGCCTGTTCAATAAACTCAACCCTTACTTTTGGTTTTGGTCTGTAGCTACGGATATGGTTACACTTCACATAAGGCTCAAACTCTTCAATCTGTAATTGTGCATTTTTGGTAATGTCAATCAATACAGGGCCTGGTCTGCCGCTTTTAGCGATGTAAAAAGCTTTCGCTAATACTTCAGGAATTTCCTTTGCATCAGTAATTTGGTAGTTCCATTTGGTTACTGGAGTAGTAATGTTAATTACATCAGTTTCTTGGAAAGCATCTGTACCCAAAAGGTGAGCAAATACTTGTCCGGTGATACAAACTAAAGGTGTACTGTCAATTTGCGCATCAGCTAAGCCTGTTACCAAGTTGGTAGCACCTGGGCCGCTGGTCGCAAAACAAACACCCACTTTTCCGCTGGTGCGTGCATAGCCTTGTGCAGCATGGATGCCACCTTGTTCGTGGCGCACCAAAATATGCTCTAGCTTATCAGCATAGTCGTAAAGGGCGTCGTAAATTGGCATAATGGCACCGCCTGGGTAGCCAAAAATTGTACTCACACCTTCTTCAATTAGGCCATTCAACAACATTTGCGAACCCGAACCTTTAAAAGTAGGGGAGCTTGTTGTTACCTTTTTCGTCTCTGTATCTTGTAAGGTTTCCATAGTTTCTATATTTTATGGTTTTTGGTCAATTTGTAATCCCTTTCAGGATTTAGGTTTCTTTATTTTTTATCGATTTTAAAACCGATTTTTTCCCTGTCTTTCCACTTCAGCTGCGCTATTTTTTCATCAAGTAAATTATCCATGGCATCATATAATTCATTCAGCTGTACATCGTGTTCTCCAATTCGCTCTTTAATTTCCGCTAGCTGCTCATTAATGTTGCTTTGCTTCATCAAAATCTTTCTGATGTCTACAAAAGCTCTCATAATGGCGATGTTCATTTCAATTGCCCTATCACTTCTCAAAACACCACTTAGCATAGCTACACCTTGTTCAGTAAAAGCATACGGCAAATACCTGTTTCCTCCGTGTTGCTGCTTAGGTTTTAAAATCTCAATCTCGTTAGAGGTTGATAACATTTGTGCACTTGAGGTTTCAATTTGAAACCTCAAGTTGTTCCATTCCTCTTTGGTCAGTTGAAACATAAAATCTTCAGGGAAGCGTTGTATGTTACGTTTAACCGCTAAGTTTAGTGCTTTAGTTTCAACTTCATAAAGCAATGCCAAATCAAAGTCGAGCATTACTCGCTCTCCTCTTATTTCATATATTCTGCTTTGAATACTTTTGATAATTTCCATATCACTTATTTTTCTTGGTAGATGTGATAAGTTTTTCAGGGTTTAAGCTTCGTCGGTTACACAACCGCCAGCCGCATCTGTTACTGTTTTGGCATATTTAAACAATACGCCCTTGGTGACTTTCAGTTTAGGTTGTTGCCATTTCGACCTACGTTCAGCAATAATTTGATCACTTACTTTAAGGTTGATTTTGTTATTTACGGCATCAATTTCAATAATGTCGTCATCTTCTACTAAGCCAATTAAGCCACCTTTGTAAGCTTCTGGTGTAATGTGGCCTACCACAAAACCGTGTGTACCACCAGAAAAACGACCATCAGTAATTAGTGCAATAGATTTACCTAAACCAGCACCAATAATTAACGAAGTAGGTTTTAGCATTTCAGGCATGCCTGGCGCACCAACTGGACCTTCGTTTTTAATCACCACAACATCACCAGGTTTAATTCTCCCTGAAGAAATTCCAGCCACTAAATCTTTTTCTCCATCAAATACACGAGCCGGACCTTCAAATCTTTCGCCTTCTTTACCAGATATTTTAGCTACAGAGCCTTTTTCCGCTAGGTTTCCGTACAAAATTTGTAAGTGGCCAGTAGCTTTTATCGGGTTATCTAATCTTTGGATAATCGGTTGGTTGTAATCCATGATTGATTTTACATCTTTCAAGTTTTCTGCTACCGTTTGTCCAGTAACCGTTAAGCAATCGCCATGTAATAAACCTTCGTTTAACAGATATTTTAACACTGCTGGTACGCCACCATATTGATGTAAATCTTGCATCAAGTATTTGCCGCTCGGTTTAAAGTCAGCTAAAACTGGTGTGATATCGCTCATGCGTTGGAAATCATCCTGTGTAATTTCTACGCCAATAGCTTTGCCCATCGCAATGAAGTGCAATACCGCATTAGTACTTCCGCCTAAAATGATAATCGAACGAATGGCATTCTCAAATGCTTTTCTCGTCATGATATCAGAAGGCTTAATATCTCTTTCTAATAAGATTTTGATGTATTTTCCTGCATCTAAGCACTCATTTTTCTTTTCATCACTTACTGCAGGATTTGACGAAGAATAAGGTAAGCTCATTCCCAAAGCCTCAATAGCAGAGGCCATGGTATTTGCAGTATACATTCCGCCGCAAGCACCAGCGCCTGGACAAGTATGTTTAATGATCCCTTGGTAATCATCTTCTGATAAATTACCACAGATTTTTTGACCTAGCGCTTCGAAAGCAGAAACGATGTTTAATTCTTCGCCTTTATAATGTCCTGGTGCAATTGTACCACCGTAAACCATAATCGAAGGACGGTCTAAACGAGCCATCGCCATAATTGCACCTGGCATATTTTTATCGCAACCTGGAATAGAAATAATGCCATCATAGTACTGACCACCACAAATAGTTTCAATACTATCGGCAATTACATCACGGCTAACTAAAGAATAGCGCATGCCATCGGTACCGTTGCTCATGCCATCACTCACGCCAATGGTATTAAAAGTAAGACCGACTAAATCGTTGTTCCAGACCCCTTTTTTAACCACAGCGGCTAAATCATTTAAGTGCATATTACAAGTGTTGCCATCATAGCCCATACTTGCAATGCCCACTTGAGCTTTTGCCATATCAGCATCGGTTAAACCAATTCCGTAAAGCATAGCTTGTGCTGCGGGTTGTGTTGGGTCTTGCGTAAAAGTCTTACTGTATTTGTTTAATTCCATTATATATTTGTTGTTCTGTTCAATTCAAAAAAAAACCGCCTCTTTTTGGGAGGCGGTTTCGCTATAGTATCTTTTACATTATATACAACGATTGCCTTCCCTCGGTTGAGGAATAATGATAATGTTGTTAATAATGACTGTATTTAAACGCATGTGTGGTTTTCTTGCAGCCAAACATACTAACAAATTATCAGGAAGAAAAATTAAATGATCACTTCATAGTTCACTTTTTCTAATACCAAGTTTTTATATGCTCTTTGTAAGGTAGCGCCAATGCTATCTCTCCATCTTTGTCTATACACCGTTTCATCTATGGTGTGAATACCCACTACTTCAACCGCTGTTCCACAGAAAAATGCGCCGTCAGCTTCTTTTATAAAGTCTGTTGTGATTTCTTTTTCAACAACTTCAATATCTAGCACTTTGCAAAGTTCTATAATAGTTGCTCTGGTAATACCTGGCAGAATATTCCCTTTTGCTGGTGTGTAAAGCTTGCCACCTTTTTCAAAAAAGACATTTGCGCCAGGCGCTTCGGCTACTTTGCCAGTTGCATCCAATAGTAGTGCCTCATCAAATCCTTTATTTTTAGCGTCTGATGTCGCTAAGATAGAGTTCACATAATTTCCACTGATTTTAGCTTCAATCTTTATTGATTTAGGATTTGGACGCTCGAAAGGAGAGATGCAAACTTTTAATTGTCTGTCGCCAAGGTAAGCTGCCCATTCCCATGCACAAATCATAATAGACGTCTGTTCTGGAGCAACCAAGGTCATTTGTGGTTCACTAAAAACCAAGGGACGGATGTAGGCATCTTTGAAATTATTCAGTTCGAGCAGTTTGTAAGTTTGTCTAATCAAGTCATCGATGTTCCATTTGAATGGAATACCAGTTAACTCGCAAGAGCGCTTTAACCTTTCGTAGTGCTCTCTAGCCTTAAAAATACGAGTAGCATTATGGGTTTTATAAGCCCTAATGCCTTCGAATGCTGCAAAGCCATAGTGCAATGATTGACCATATAAATCAGTCTTTGCTTCTGCCGCCTTTACAAATTGGCCATCTAGATAAATTACGGTGTTCGAATTGTAATAATTCATTTTTATCTGTTTAATAGTGTCTTCAATGGTGATGAAGCCCTCATGATTTTTAGTAAAATCATAAGGATTTGTTTTGTTTAAAAAAGCGCCCCAGTTTTTTAGAAAGGGGCGCTCATTTTGATGTTACTCAATATTTTATAACGAACCCTTGCACTTCTTAAGGAGCAGCACATTAAGTAGCAGTACCAAGGTCAGGTTGACTTGATTAAAGCGATTATGTGTTACAATTAAATTCATGTGAATTAGGGATTAATTATCTCGTTGTTTTATAAATACCAATTTAGTATTTGGTTCAAAAAATAGCAACAGAAAAAGGAAAATAATTTTTTAAGTATTAAATTTTGTTAATAATTGCTTTTTTAAAATTTAATGTTGCTGAAAATGGTTTTTGGTTGATGATAACATGTAAAGCGTAGACCAAATATGAAAACGGTATTCGGTATAAATATTATGCTTGCATTGTATTTAAGCAAATTTCGGCGTAAAAGTCGGAAAGTATGCTAAGGGTTTGGATAAAATATGATTTTAATCATGCCTAATTAATTTACTTTATCTTGTTTCAAAAAGCTTATTTATCGAAAAGTCTAAGGTATTTACTCGGTACTAATCTTTTCCATTCTGGATGTCTTTTAACGTAAGCAAAGACTAATGGACATAGCGGAACTAATTGATAAGAGTTTTCTTCGAAGTACACAAGGGTCTTTTCTATCAAGGCTGTAGCTGCACCTCTTCCAGCTAATGCTTCTGGGCTTTCGGTGTGGATTAACTTGATAATTTTCCCATCTTCTTCGTATTCAATAAATGCAATGTGGCCATCTACTGTTAATTCGAAACGTTTGGTTTCTTCGTTTTTTACCAATGGTAGGTTTAGGAATTCATCTTTCATTGTCTTAGTTTTTAATTGATGTCAACTAAGTTAAAGAGAAAGTTGTGTGTTAGGGTTGATGTATGGTAATAAACAACGTTTCTTCGACTTCTCGTCATTGCTAGCTTTGGCGAAGTAATCCTAAAGCGAATAAATTTTTCTAATGTTGTAAGATTGCTTCGTCGTTCCTCCTCGCAATGACGACATTGAGCAAAGGAAAACAAAAAGCCCCGAACTTTCGTTCAGGGCTTTTAACATTTTGATGTTCTTAGCTTATGCTACAACAGCTTCAGCTAAAACAATAATTTTATTATCCAGCACTTCTACTACACCACCTTTAATGTTGTAGATGTTTTCGCCTTTTGCTTCTTTTACAATCACTGGTCCATCTTCTAAAGTAGAAATGATAGGAGCGTGATCTCTTAAAATTTGAAAAGAACCTAAAGTTCCAGGAACCGTAACCGCAGTTACTTCGCCTTCGAAAACTTTCTTATCTGGAGTTAATATTTCTAAGTTCATTTTTTTTATTTGAGTAGCAAGTATTTAGTATCGAGTATCAAGATTGGAAGCCCTATCTTGATACTTGATACTCATATCTTGATTCTTAGTTAGCTTCTGCCAATAATTTTTTACCTTTTTCAATAGCATCTTCAATGCTACCAACTAAGTTAAATGCAGCTTCTGGATATTCATCAACTTCACCATCCATGATCATGTTAAACCCTTTGATAGTGTCTTTAATGTCAACCAATACACCTTTTAAGCCTGTAAATTGCTCAGCTACGTGGAAAGGTTGAGATAAGAAACGTTGAACACGACGAGCTCTAGATACTACCAATTTATCTTCCTCAGATAATTCGTCCATACCTAAAATCGCGATGATATCTTGTAATTCTTTATAACGTTGTAAAGTTTCTTTCACACGTTGCGCAGTGTTATAGTGCTCATCACCTAAAACAGCAGGAGAAAGGATACGAGAAGTAGAATCCAATGGATCTACCGCTGGATAAATACCTAACTCAGCAATTTTACGAGAAAGTACTGTAGTTGCATCTAAGTGGGCGAAAGTTGTAGCCGGAGCAGGGTCAGTTAAATCATCCGCAGGTACATATACCGCTTGTACAGATGTAATCGAACCACGTTTAGTTGAAGTAATACGCTCTTGCATTAAACCCATCTCAGTTGCCAATGTTGGTTGGTAACCTACCGCAGATGGCATACGACCTAATAGTGCCGATACCTCAGAACCTGCCTGAGTAAAACGGAAGATGTTATCAACGAAGAAAAGGATGTCTTTTCCAGCGCCTTCGCCATCACCATCACGGAAATATTCTGCAACTGTTAATCCTGATAATGCTACACGAGCACGTGCACCAGGAGGCTCGTTCATTTGACCGAAAACCAATGTCGCTTTAGATTCTTTTAATTTTTCAGTATCAACTGCGTTCAAATCCCATCCACCTTTTTCCATTGAGTGTAAGAATTCGTCGCCATAGTTAATTACGCCTGATTCGATAAACTCACGTAGTAAATCGTTACCCTCACGAGTACGCTCACCCACACCTGCGAATACTGATAAACCAGCATAAGCTTTAGCGATGTTGTTTACCAACTCCATGATTAATACCGTTTTACCTACACCAGCACCACCGAATAATCCAATTTTACCACCTTTTGCATAAGGCTCTAATAAATCGATAACTTTAATACCTGTAAAAAGTACTTCAGTTTCTGTCGATAAATCCTCGAATTTAGGAGGAGCATTGTGGATAGGGCGACCGTCAGTTTTATCAACAGTGTTGATACCATCAATGGCTTCACCAACTACGTTAAATAAACGACCTTTAATTTGATCGCCAACAGGCATTTTAATTGCAGCACCAGTGTCAACTACATCCATTCCACGAACTAAACCATCTGTAGAGTCCATCGAAATAGCACGAACGCGATCTTCGCCTAAGTGTTGTTGAACCTCAAGAACGATTTTCTGTCCGTTCTCTTTAGTAATCTCCAATGCAGAGAAAATTTTAGGTAAAGTGGCATCGTTAACAAAGCTTACATCGACTACCGGTCCTATAATCTGCGCTATCTTTCCAATATTAGGCATATTTTGTATTTGGTAAAATTATAAAAATCAAAATGTTAAAGGCAGTTCTGTGCTCCTGCTTTTCGGATGGCAAAGTTATTAAATTTTAATGTAAATTTTACATAGAAATAAAATGTTTTTCAACAGTTTTATAAATGATAATTTAGCGAGTGCAAAATGGCTGTTATTTTGGCTTATCACACTGATGTGCTGTAGATAATAAATATTAAGGAATGACAGCCTCAGTACTTATAAGAATAAATCATAGGATAGATGAAAACAGTTTTAGTTACCGGCAGTAACGGACTTTTAGGTCAGAAAATAACCGAGCAAGTATTAGCGGACAAAAGTGTGAATTTAATCGCTACTAATAGAGGAGCGAACAAATATCCCATCGTAGAAGGTTATATTTATGAAACCATGGATATTTTGGACAGCAAAGAAGTGAAGACTGTGCTAGAAAAATATAGACCCGATGCACTGATCCATACTGCCGCCATGACTAACGTAGATACTTGTCATGAACAGAACGAAGCTTGCCGGCAGTTGAACGTAGAAGCTACCCAGTGTTTGGCATCGCTTTGCGAAAATATGGGTATTCATTTTATATATGTATCTACAGATTTTGTTTTTGATGGGCTAAATGGGCCTTACAGAGAAAATGATGAGCCGAAGCCTGTGAGTTTTTATGGTGAGAGCAAATTAGCCGGCGAAAGAATTACGCAGCAAATGAAAGGCGACTGGGCAATTATCCGGACTATTTTGGTGTATGGTATTTTAAAGGATATGAGCCGTAGTAATATCGTGCTTTGGGCAAAGGGCGCTTTAGAGAAAGGAAACCCGATTAATGTAGTAATCGACCAATGGCGTATGCCTACACTGGCAGAGGATTTGGCGAAAGCCTGCTTGTTGGCGGTGGAACATAAAGCAAAGGGGATTTACCACATTTCTGGAAAAGATATGATGACCATTGTAGACTTGGTACGCAGAGTTGCCGATTTTTGGAATCTGGATAAGAACCTAATTAGAGAAATTAGTTCAGAGAGTTTGGGGCAAGAAGCCAAGCGACCAAAGAAAACGGGTTTCATTTTAGACAAAGCAATGACCGATTTGAATTATCAACCTCATAGTTTTGAGGAAGGATTGGAAATCATGAGTAGTCAGTTATCAGAGATCAGTAGTCAGTAGTCAGTTATCAGGAATTAAATGCACATTAACCAGTCAAACCATTAACCATTAACAAATTCAATCATTCAAAATTAGATATATGTCATTACAAGTAGGAGATAAAGCTCCAGATTTTAAATTAAAGAGTACAGAACTTAAAGAAGTTTCTTTAGACGATTTTGCAGGCAAGAAAGTAGTATTGCACTTTTTCCCTTTGGCGTTTACAGGTGTTTGCACTACGCAACTTTGCACCATGAGAGATAACTTCGGTTATTACGATGGATTAGGAGCTCAGGTTTTAGGCGTTTCTGTAGATTCTCCGTTTACTTTAGCGAAATTTAAGGAAGAGCAAGCTTACCAGTTTCCATTGCTTTCTGATTTCAATAAAGAAACAGCGGCAGCTTATGGTGCGTTGTACGAAGATTTCTTAGGATTAAAAGGCATTGCTAAGCGTTCGGCTTTCGTGATAGACGAGGAAGGTAAAATCATCTATGCGGAAGTATTAGAAGATGCTGGTAATTTGCCAGATTTCGCAGCTATTAATAAAGTAGTTGCTGGGTAGATTTTAAAGATACTTTTTTAAAAAATGGGATTAGTACTACGATGTAAGTGCAGTCCCGTTTTTTGTTTCTGCTGATTAATCTACATCCGCTCCAGTTAGGTTTAGCTAACGTAAACCTGTGCGAATAACCTGCCATCTAAACCCGATATAGGCGGATACCGGCCATGTGGCTAAGGCTAAGTCTTGGGTTGTGCAGTATGAGCCATTAGCTGGACTGATTTTTGATAGTGGTAATTGCTTTGATTTTCAAACTTTTAGGATATTTATTGCTTTTATTTTAAAATATTTCTCATAAAATATTGTGAATTTAAAACTGAAATATTACTTTTGCATTCCGTTAGCGATACGGAAATGCATTTGTAGCTCAACTGGATAGAGCACCTCACTACGGATGAGGAGGTTTGGGGTTCGAATCCCTACAAGTGCACAAACAACTAGTTAAGCCTTGCCGCCCAAGCGGGAAGGCTTTTAATTTTTAAAGACAAACTTAAATGCTCAATTTAGTTCTCTTTGGCCCTCCGGGTGCAGGCAAAGGCACCCAATCTCAAAAGTTAATTGATAAATATCAGTTAGTACACATCTCTACCGGCGACCTTTTTAGGGGGCACATCAAAAACCAAACTTCATTAGGACAACAAGTAAGTAAATTAATTGCAGATGGCGAATTAGTGCCTGACAGCATTACTATTGCCATGTTGGAAGAAGAAGTAGATAAAAATCCAGATGCAAAAGGATTTATTTTCGATGGCTTTCCTCGTACTGTACCGCAAGCAGAAGAGTTGGATAAGTTCTTAGAGAGCAAATCATCTAAGATTGACGGTGTAATTGCTTTAGATGTAGACCAAGATGAATTAACTCGCCGTATTGCTGAACGTCATAAAATTAGCGGTAGGCCAGATGACGATGCAGAAAAGTTAAAAAAACGTATTGACGAGTATTTTACTAAAACTATTCATGTGTTGCCTTATTACGAAGGTCAAAACAAGTTGGTTAAAGTAAATGGTATCGGCGAAATCGAAGTTATTTTCGGTGACCTTTGTAAGGTAATCGATAACTACTAAATAAGATTAATTAGCTAATTTGATGATTTGAGAATTAGCTAATAAGAAATAAAGCATCCGTATAAAATACATTAGTTATTTTTGCGGATGTTTGTTTTTATAAAGGTTTAACCACTAAGTCACAAAGAACACTAAGATTGTTATAGTAGACTATTGGATTAAAAATTAAAATAAGAAACAAGAAAGGTATTAGCTGGTCTTCAAAAATATTAGCTAATCATCACATTCACTAATCATCACATTCATAGATATGTCTCAAGGTTCCAATTTTGTTGATTATGTAAAAATCTGTTGCCGATCTGGCAAAGGAGGTGCAGGTTCTGCGCATTTGCATCGTGATAAACATACTGCTACTGGCGGCCCAGATGGCGGCGATGGTGGCAGAGGTGGCCATATTATCTTAAAAGGTAACACACAATTTTGGACACTACTTCACTTGAAATACCGGAAACATATTATTGCTGAAGATGGCGGTGCAGGTGGTAGTGGGCAAAAATCTGGCAAGATGGGCAAGGACGAAGTTTTAGAGGTGCCTTTAGGTACCATTGCCCGCGACGCAGAAACTGGAGAAGTTTTGTTTGAAATTACCGAAGATGGCGAAACCAAGATTTTAACTGCTGGTGGTAGAGGTGGCTTAGGAAACTGGCACTTTAAAACTGCTACACAGCAAACACCTCGCTTTGCGCAACCTGGCGAACAGGGCAAAGAGGAGTGGATGGTACTGGAGTTAAAAGTGTTGGCTGACGTAGGTTTGGTTGGTTTCCCGAATGCCGGTAAATCTACCTTATTATCGGTATTATCTGCAGCCAAGCCAGAAATTGCAGATTATCCTTTTACTACACTGGTGCCTAATTTGGGTATCGTATCCTACAGAAATTCAAAGTCATTTATTATGGCTGATATTCCAGGGATTATAGAAGGTGCATCGAAAGGAAAAGGTTTAGGTTTTAGATTTTTGAGGCATATCGAGCGTAACTCTGTATTGTTATTTATGGTACCTGCGGATACCAGTAGAACCATTACAGAAGAGTACGAAATTTTGAAGAATGAACTACAGGAATTTAATCCTGAGCTGATGCAGAAACCACATTTACTGGCTATCACTAAATCAGATATGTTAGATGAAGAGTTGAAAGCAGAAATGGAGAAGGAACTACCGAAAATTCCGCATCTGTTTATTTCTTCTGTAGCGCAACAAGGTTTGGTAGAGCTTAAAGATATGTTGTGGAAATCGATTAACGGTTAATCAGTAGGCAGTTTTCAGTGGTCAGGGATTAGTGGTTAGCAGTTGGATGCACAATTAACCAAATCATCAAATAACCGTATTAACCAATACAGTCACCTATCTTTCAATTACAATATCTTCCATAACCAACATATCCATTTTCGTTCTCAGGAAACAATTTAAGGCTTCTTCTGGTGTGTTTACAATAGGCTCATTCTCATTAAATGAAGTATTTAATAAAATAGGAACTCCAGTTTTTTCGTAGAATTTATTGATGAGCCCAAAATATTTAGGTTCGATAGATTCGTCTACACTTTGTAAACGGCCTGTGCCGTCCACATGGGTTACTGCTGGTATTTTACTACGTTGTTCCTCTTTAATCAAAAAAACCTTTTCCATAAAGGGAACATCATCCACTTGTTCAAAATAATCAGGAATGTACTGTTTTAATATTGATGGAGCGAATGGCCTAAATGATTCTCTTCTTTTGATTTTAGCATTCAAAATCTCTTTGGCATCGTTGCGTCTCGGGTCTGCAATGATAGACCTATGGCCTAATGCCCTTGGACCAAACTCAGCCCTTCCCTGAAACCAGCCAACTACGCCAGAATCTATCAAACAATTGGTCACTTTGTCGAATAGTGCATCCCCTTCCAATTTGGTATAGTTGATATTTTTCTCCTTTAATAGGTCTTCAATAGTTTCATTGCTAAAGCGACTGCCTAAATACCCATGTAACATAGGTGCTGTTCTAGGTTGATTTAACAATTGGTTATAGACCCAAAGTGCCGCACCGATACAAGTTCCAGCATCGTGCCCTGCTGGTGGAATATATACTTTTTTGAAAGGGGTTCTCAAAAGAATTTTACCATTAGCTACAGAGTTTTGTGCTACACCACCAGCAATACAAACTGTGTCTAATCCTGTTTTTTGCTGTAAGTGCGTTAACATGTGGTAAATAACCTCTTCTGTGATCCTTTGGATAGAAGTTGCCCAGTCTCTATGCAACTGCTCCAATGGCTCGTCAGTTTTTCTTGCAGCACCAAATTCATCCAGTAATGCATCGCTGTAAAGGCTGTCCATTGCTGGGATACCGCCTTCCCATACCATATTAACCCCTTTGCTAGGATGATTGAAATATTTTAATTCGAGCTCAAATAGACCATCTTCTTTAAATTTAATTACTTTTCTTAAGTGGTCTACATATTTAGGTTTTCCATAAGGAGCTAGGCCCATTACTTTATATTCGTCTCCATAGTGTGGAAAGCCTAGCCATTGTGTAAATGTCGTATAGAACACACCTATAGAATGCGGATAGGAAACCGTCTCCAGTACTTCAATTTTATTGCCTTTTCCTATGCCAGTCATAGTGCTGGTAAAGTCCCCAAAGCCATCTATAGAAAGCAAGGCAGAATCCTCAAAAGGGGAAGCAAAAAAAGCACTAGCTAAATGACTTCTATGATGCTCTACATTATGTATCTTAGCTTTAAGCTCTCCTGCTTTTAGGTTAAAATGTTGGATGAATTCTTCTTCAATAGATGCTGCCTTTTTTAGGTTCTTTACCCTGCTGATGATATTACTTAAATTTAACCTGTTCTTTAAAGCTGTGAGCGCCTTTTTGCCCAAATTTGCTTTTGGGTCTCTAGATATAGCAATATGGTCTATCTCTGTTATAGAAACTTGCGCCTCTCTTAGGCAAAAATCGATTGCTTCTGTAGGAAAGCCAGCCCAATGTTTAATTCGTCTAAAGCGCTCTTCTTCGGATGCAGCAATTAGCTCTCCGTCTTTGTAAATACAAGCTGACGAATCTCCATGATAGGCATTGATCCCTAAAATATACATAAATGTGTAGTGTGGTTAAGTAACTGAACGCGAAGATAAAAAAAATGCAAAGAGTACAACTAGATGGGTAGGTAATTATGTTTTAGATGGTTTGCTTACTTGTTTAAGCCAGATATAAACGAGTATAATTAACACTGCATAAACAATAATATTGAATAAGTCATGGTGGTCTATGGTTAGATATTTTGGTCTTCGGTTCCAATAGAGCGAAAGCAATACCAGTCTTATTGTATTTAATAACTGTATAATTACTAATCCCAAGAATAGAAACCCATATCTTGCCTTTATTTTCCCCGGAAAAGTGAGTACAAATGCAATGAATACGCTCATTACTCCATAACCTAGGCAGCTGTAAACCATTGTAAAGCCAGATCTGCCAATTACTCTCAGTTGATAATCATTGGTATACACGATATAATTGAACCACCTTAAAACTGTTGCGGTACTTTCAATAGCGAAAGTACGCCACCAATTAATGTAGTTTAAATGTTCATCTAGAAATGGGATATACAAACCGCCTTTTGCCGTAACGCCGATAAAAGCAATATTAAACCCATATAAGATAAAAAAGAGTGCTATAAACCAAATAATAAATCTAATATAAGGCTCTGACCACAAGGACAAAATAGATTTATTTAATTTGCTCATTTTTATTTTTATCTAATTTTTCTGATATTTTCATATCCACAATTAACCTAAACCAAAAACCTTGTAAGAAATGAAATAAAATCCCAGTTCTGCCATCTAGAAAACCTAGTTGGAAAGTCATTCTAATACCGAAATAAATAAATGGACGTATAAATAACGGAAGTTTCCACCACAGATTTTTGAAATAAGCGGTTCTTTGATAAGGATCGCCGAAGAGTTTTGGTCGTACAGTTTGCCCTCTCAGGTTTCTCATTCGTTCTATTTCCTCGTCTGCCACCAAATCACTATAACGATTATGTTTAGTTATCCAAAAACTGATGTCGTTTTCCTTTAAATTCTCTTCTAAAATATGACCCTTTTTCCAAATGATCGTTTTGCCAGAGACTAAGAGCCTATGGTCCATATTTTCGCTGAGGTCGGAATAACCAATACCATTTCGAAACATCTTTAATTGATATTTGGGATAATAGCCACCATATTTTATCCACTTACCCTTGAAAATATTTTTGCGATTAAAATAGATGCCGTTTATATCCTGGTAATCTTCCTCCCTAAAATTTGCTAACTGATTAAAAAGTTCTGGCGTTACCACTTGATCTGCATCCAAACCTATAATCCAAGGAGTTTTTATCTCGAAGTTTTTCAAGGCAAAATCCCATTGCTTAGGATGGTTTTCGAAAGCATTTTGTTGTAGAACAGCTCCAAAATCTGAAGCGATTTTTAGCGTTTGATCGGTACTTCCAGAATCCAAAATGAAAACAGGTGCATTTAATTTAGTGATAGAATTTAACAAACGAGGAAGATGCTGTTCTTCATTGAAAGTTAAAATGATAAAACTAAACACAGGATTCATTAGATAGTAGCTTTAATGATCATTGATTTCCAAAGATACGGTAACCTACCGCAACCCACAAAACCTTTAACTTTAAAACCCTGTTCTTCAAGTAAAGTAGTTAACGTTTGTTTTGACCAAAGTTTAATATGCCCACCATCCCAAAGTGGATCGGCATGATGATCCCATTTACCCGCTATGGCGATAAGTAAGTTTTTTAGATAACCATGATAAGGAGTAGAAAGGATAATTTCTCCTCCACCATTTTTGACTAGTATTTTTTTTGCGAATGAGATAAATGCTCGTGGATCGTAAAGATGTTCTATAACTTCGGTAGAAATAATTGTTTGTATTTTTTTATCTAGGAGTTCTGCTGGTAAATCATCAGAAGACAAATCTTGAACGAAAAAATATCCTGGATTGATTTTATTTGCCTGATAAATACCTTTTAATGAAGCATCAGTACCGTAAACTTTAAAGCCTTTAGTGATTAACTCATTTGCTAATGCCCCATTTCCACATCCCAAATCTAAAATGATTTTCTCGTGCTGTAACATCTGTAACAAAGGCTCCCATATATAATTTTGAGTATGGTCAGCCGTATGTGTGTCGTATCCGTAATCTTTATATTCAGACATGAGTGAGTTAATTTCTGTAAATAGTGACGTATTGATTTGCTAAATTAATATTATCGAAATCTAGCATGATCTTTTTTGGCGAATTTGCTCTAATTCTATCTCTGTTTTCTGTCTCAGAGAAAGAACGGGTAATAACTTGAGCTAAATGTTCTTTTGTTAGGCTGCTCACCCATCCTAAATTATTTTCTTGTACATAACGTGCTAAACCTACTTCTTCACTTACTAAGACTGGCGTTCCCATCGCTAAACTTTCTATTACTACGTTAGCAAAGTTCTCATTATAAGAAGTGAGTATCAGTAAATCTTGGTTCGCAATTAAATTAAATTTATGGTCATTTTTTATATGACCTAGCCATTTAATTTTATCATTAATCTTCAATTTTGCCGCCAATTCCTGTAAAGTTAGAACATAATTTGGTTCTCCGCTACCAGCAATAGAGAGCTGCCAAGGAATGTCCAAGGTTGCCAATGCATCGAACAGCAATTCTAATCCTTTCTTTTGTTCTATTCGAGATAAGAAAATAAGCCGATATATCTCGTTGTTTGAAATCGATGTTTCTTGATTTGAAACAGCTGATAATTTAGGGAACTCTACGAAGTTTGGAATTACTGTTACTCCGTTTACACTACAAGTTTGTCGCACATCTCTCTGCTCTTTATCACTGGTTGCGTGAATATAGCAGTATTTCAGTAGCTTTTTGCCTAATAGAAAATGAATGATGTTTTTAACTTTAGAATTTCGATTAGTTAAGCTATAGCTAGTTAACATCCCTCTGGGAGATAGCACAACCTTTACGCCATTCAGCTTTGCTATTAGGCAAGAAAAAATAGAAACTAAGTTCCACCAGGCATGGATGTGTACCACTAATTCACTTTTTCTACCTTTCTTTTTCTCTTTAGTAATGAGTTGATGTAAGAACCAAAAAAGTGAAGGTGAAAAATGGGTGTGGTCTTTTGTAATTCGTTTAAAGTAATACACCTTTACGCCATCCACTAAAGTTTCTTGCCCAATTGGAACATCTAGTTCAGCTTTTCCGTTAGCTGTTGTAGCAAGTACGGTAACATCATGTCCTGCTTTGGTTAGCTCTTCTGATAGTTTGGCAACCGACATGGTTGGTCCGCCGTATACAAAGGCTGGCTTATAGGCCGCACATATCTGGATGATTTTCACTGAATGATCAATGATTAAATGAGTGAAATTTGAATTATTGAATAACTAAAATATTGATGAACATGTAATGAACCAATATCTAACCAATTATTAATATCCAACAAATGAACTAATCAACCAATAGACTATCTTCTTTCGCAAGTTTACTATGCTTATAACCATATAAGAAGTAAATCACCAAGCCTACAACTAACCAGATTCCAAAACCTATCCAGTTACTTAATTCTAATTCACACATCATGTATAAACAACTCAGTAATCCCAATACGGGAATTAATGAAAGATTCTTTTTGATTGATAAGTAGGTGACTACTAAACAAATCAAAAAGAAAATCCACATTGGAATTTTGTGTTTAAACAAATGCCAACCGCTTTCATATTTTTTGTGATAGGTAATGACTGATTTATTGATGAAGGTTTCGTACTGCTGGTTGTTAAGATTGCTTAAATAGGCCTCTGCATCAATTTGCTTGCCTTGTAAAACTACCGGACTGGCACTGATTTCGTTTTTTACTGTTTGCAATTCTTCAGTATTTAGCGAAGTGACAAAGCTTACTGGAGTCACTATTTTAGCTTCGTTAGTAACGAAAGCCATGGTCTCCTTTTTAAACTCGGTAAATGCAATTGCTATTCCTCCAACAAAAAGTATAGGGACAATATATTTCGCGTTTGCGTAAGGGATTTTGAACTTGCCGCGTTGAATGTCTGGTCTGTTTTGTAATACTAATACTCCGGCACAAACTAATACAAAGGCAAATAAAGTACCGATAGAACATAAATCGGTTACTGTAGTTAAGTTTAAAAATAGCGATGGAATAGCCACTACAAAACCTACAACTATGGTAGAAAATGAAGGTGTTTTGTATTTAGGATGTATTTTAGAAAACGATTTAGGTAATAATCCGTCGCGGCTCATGCTCATCCAAATACGAGGTTGCCCCATTTGAAAAACAAGCAATACAGAAGCCATTGCAAATACAGCACTCACGGCAATGATACCGCTCATTAATTTCAAGTCTATTTGGTCGAAAACATAAGCTAGCGGATCGCCTACGGCCAAGGTATTGTACTTTACGATACCTGTTAATACCAATGCAATAGCGATATATAAGGTGGTACAGATAATAATTGCCCACATCATTCCCCTTGGTAAATCACGTTGTGGGTTTTTACACTCTTCTGCAGTAGTAGAAATGGCATCGAAACCGATGTAAGCAAAGAATACTGCTGACACACCTTTTAAAACTCCTGATACACCGTTTGGTGCAAATGGATTCCAGTTTGCGGTATCTACATAAAAAACACCTACTGCTAATACCAATAAAATTACTGCCAATTTTACAATTACCATGGCATTGCTGGCATTTCTAGATTCTTTCATTCCTCGATATACCAACCAAGTGATGAAGATAATAATTGCCAATGCAGGTATATCTGCCACAAGATGAAAGCCTCCTATTTGAGGAGCAGTGTTCCAAGCATTTGCGGCGATACGAGTAGCATCATCTAAATTCGCCATGCTTTTTCCAGCATTTACTAAAGCTTGAGCATGTTGGTGACCATTGTAGGCGCTTAAATAATCCATGCTTGCCCAATCTGGAACATGAATTCCGTTGATGCCGAGGGCCGGTATTTTTATGGAGGAAAGTAATCCTGTAAAGTAATCAGACCAAGAAATAGCTACGGTGATGTTTCCTATGGCGTATTCCATAATGAGAGACCAACCTATAATCCAAGCCACTAGCTCGCCAAAAGCCACATAAGAATAAGTATAAGCGCTACCCGATACTGGCACCATTGAGGCAAATTCGGCATAGGCAAACGCTGCGAAACTACAGGCAATAGCTGTAAATATAAATAGGAAAATTACCGCAGGACCGCCGTCGGCACTGGCTTTACCGATGGTGCTAAAAATACCTGCTCCAATAATTGCGGCAATACCAAAAGCAGTAAGGTCTCTTACACTTAGCGTTTTATGTAATGAAGCGTCGTGATCGCCATAGCCTTTTTGGGCATCGGCCAATATTTTACTAACTGATTTCTTTCTGAATAAGTTTTTTAGCATGCGCTATGGTTTGTTTGATTAGCCTCGCAATTTACGATTTTAGATTTATGAATTAAGATTTTTGAATAATGTTATGCTTGCATAATATAGTGCGCTCATAGTACTCTATCCCTACTTGAAACCTACTTGAACCCTACCTTTGATTTGGCCTTGATTATTCTTAAATGCTGTGCGGCCAACTTATACATTGCTCCATGCCATGCCTCCCAATCGAAATGAAGGAGATGAAGCAATGTATAGCTCAAGTTTTAATTCTACTCACAGCGCATATCCAAAACCTAGCCCAGCTTTTCCAATTCTTCTTTTACAAAACTGGCTAGTTCTTTAATGTAAGCGGCGCTAAAATCAAATTTGATCCCTGCCGTTTCGTATATCTCATTCATTGGTTTGGTGTAACCTAGTGCCAATGCATCTAAATATTGTTGCAAACCTTTTTCTGGATTTTCTTTATAGTTTTTCCAGACTGCAATGGCACCTAGTTGTGCAATTGCATATTCGATATAGTAAAAAGGAACTTCGAAAAGATGCAATTGCTTCTGCCATACATTCCCAAATTGCTGTTCAAAGGTTTCCCAATCAGCAAAGCCAGCACCGAAACGAGTGTAAATTTGCTTAAATGCTTCTTCTCTATCAGCTGCATTATGTCCAGGATTGGTATAGATCCAATGTTGAAACTGATCTATGACTGCTACCCAAGGCAGCGTTTTCAATACATCAACCAATTGCTCTTTTTTAGCTCTAATCAAGTCTTCTTCTTTATCAAAATAGACAGACCATTGATCCATTGATATCAATTCCATACTCATCGAAGCTAATTCTGCTACTTCAGATGGACAATGCTTAAAGTCGTTAAGTTCTAAGTTTGCCGTTAAAAAGGTATGGATGGCGTGGCCTCCTTCGTGTACCATAGTTGTTAAATCACGCAGGGAATTGGCAGAGTTCATAAAAATGAAAGGTGCTCCAGTTTCTGCCAAGGGATAATTGTAACCTCCAGGGGCTTTACCCATACGACTCTCGACATCAAAAAGGTTGTTCGCTTTCATGATGGCTAGCTTTTCGCCTAAAGAGCTGTCAATTTGGTTAAAGCAGCTAATGGATTTATCTATTAATTCTTGCCCATTTTGGAAAGGTTTTAATGCTGGCTTACCTGTAGTGCTTACTTCTAAGTCCCAAGGCCTCAATTCAACTAAACCTAGTGCTTCTTTACGTTTTTCGGCTTGTTCTTTTAAGATAGGAACAATTTCTTTTTCAATGGCTTCTGCGAAATCGTAGCAATCTTTAGGCGTATAGTCAAAGCGACCTAAAGCTTGAAACATATAGTCGCGGTAATTTTCGAAACCGGCATTTAAAGCCACTTGGTGACGCAATTTTACCAATTCATCGAACAGAATGTTCAAGTCGTCTTTATCTATGCGTCTTCTGTTCTGAATGGTTTCCCAAGTGTTTTGACGAACGGTTCTATCGGTATCTTTCAAGAAATTGCTCGCTTGCTCTAGCGTATATTCTTGCCCATCAAGCGTTACGCTCATGGCACCAGTAATGCCCTGATATTTTTGTTGCTTTACCTGTAGTTCGGTAAACAACGGAATATTCTCTTCCCTGAAAAGTTCTAAAGCTTTGCGAACTGCACGTAGGTACACGAAGTATTTTTCTTGATCTAGTTCATCCACATATGCGTTTTCAACCAGCTTTTTATTTAATTCGTTAGCAATGGGTGCAATTTTGGGCTCAATCTCCGTAGCAAAATATTGGAAATCTTCTACCAGTTTTTCATTTGCTGTATCGCAACTCATTTTAATGTAACGCCAAGCGAAGTCTTCTTCCAATGCGGCTTCTAACTCACTTTTATCACGTAGCCATTGTTCTAGTTCGGTTGCGCTGTTAATGCTTCTATGTAATAGCTCCTCAAAAATAGGGGATAGGTTCTCCCATTTGATTGTTAAGTTTTGAGGAATGTATGTTCTTTGTTTTTTTATAATAGTGCTCATGTGTATGTTGTTGTAGTGTTTTTAACGTTGAAAGGTTGGGAATGTTTTAAGATCTGTTACAGACTTTAATCTAATTTTTAGTTATAAATGCTTGAAGTTTTCTTATAAATATTTTTCTTAATAATAGGTAAACTAAAAAGTAAGCAATTATAGAAGCTACTATTTTATCTAAGGCCATTTCGAAAGCGGAAAGTTGAAAAAACAAAGGGGTTGAAAAAGCAAAGCCCCATAAAATATTTACCGATTTGGTAACAATAAATTTATATATCCAACCAATTAGAAGCCCGAAACCGAATAGTGGTAGAAACATTAAAATAGGACCGAAGTCTACATAAGTTTCTGCCACATAGCCTAAGCTTATTGACGTGCCTTGATCTGCTCCTACTACTTCTACCCCCGCATATTTTCTAGTCTTTTCTGAGTCATCTATTTCCGCTTTGTCTGGAAAAAGAAAACGTGGCATCAACACATTACTAATTGCACTGTACCAGAGCTTTCCTCCTTCAAAAAGATTATTTTTGTTCGTATTGCTGATGGTTACTGAAAAAAAATCTACATAAGCTATTCGATCAATCAAACTCTCTGTACCAATGTTATAAGAATCATAATCTATATTAGATGTTAGATTCCCCAATTCATCTAAAGCCTCAGTACTACTTACCGTAACTGTTTGTTGCCTTTCTCCTCCAGATAAGAAGTTTCTATAATCTCCTTTCACGCTTTGCCATACAATCATAAAATTTAGTACAATGAAACCTAAAAAAGTAGCAACTCCCCACTCTTTTAAACTAAGTTTTTGTTTCGAAAAAATAAAAGTAATAGCAGTAAGAAAAATAAAGCTTTTGAAATTACTAAAGTAACCAGTTAGCCCTAAAGCAATTTCTACAATTAGAATGATTATAAACGCATTGTATCTATTTTTTGTGTCAGAAATTAGGAAAAATACAAAGAAAATTGCCCATTTGAAGTCGACTAATTTTACTATAAATTGCTGAAGACCTCCTATTACAAAACTATATTTGGTTAAGAAATAGGTTAAGATAACTGCAACAATATAAACCACTACTACTTTTTTAATATCATACTGAATAAGTGTTTGATATACAGGTGGATTTGTTTTTAATTTATGAATAATAGTATTTAAACCTGTAACGATAATAATTAAACTTGTAAGACTTAGTAAAATGGCATATTGGATATCTTCTGGATATATGACTACATCTTCAATTGCTTGAGAGGTTAAATCAGCCTGTAAAATTTTTATACTTACCTGTAGCCATTGCATAGCAAAGGCAGCGAACAGTATAGGTGGTTGACCTTTTTTCCATAATGTGATATAGATATACCATAAGGTAATTAAAGCGTAAGCAGTGAGCAGTACATTACTGGTAATTAAAGAAATTACCAGACCTATTATCAGAGGAAGCATGAGCTTACTATTGCTACTCGAGTTTAGCCTCATCATATTAGTCTTTTATAATAAGACTCGCGTATGCCTAACGATATATAAATTCTTAATTGTATCCATCTTGAAATTATAAAAATTGCTCGGTTCTTTTTGAAAAGTTCTAATTGCGCCAGCCAAGCTAATTTAAACTGTTTTCTTTTCATAAGATAAATAGTCTCGTTGAAAAAATTCACTAAAATCTTTTGTTTAAAAAATTTATGCAGTCTTTCCTTTTCTTCCGGAGCTGAGTTCGCTATTAATTGCTCAAAAATTGGAAGATCTTCTTTAATTCTGAAATAGATACTAGACAATTGATTACTCAATTGCCCATCGTGCCTTCGTAAATATATTAGTGGTTGATCTATTCGACCAATAGGGGCTAAGTAAACTAGTCTTGTCCACATGTCAAAATCACCACTAACTTTATGATCTGTATCGAAGCCATTCACTTTATCTACATATTTTTTAACCAAAGTTACATTGGCAATATTTCCAGGCATACAGCCCCATTTTGCAGAAATAGTACAATAGGTCTGTAAATCAATAATCTCGGGCGTGCTGTCTGCTTTATCATTTATCGTTTTGTTTCCATAGTTATCTATAAAATCTACACGATGGTAGCTCATAGTAATGTAAGGGTGTTTGAGATGAAATGAACAGACGGCGGTAAGACAATTTTCCATCATTACATCATCTTGAGACCAAAGTTTGATCAAAGGACTTTCACATTGCTTCAAAAGAAAATTGAGACTTTTAAATAAACCTTGATTTTCCTCATTTCTAAATAACCTTATCAAGGTAGGATTATTTTCTGCATAAATGAGTAGCTTCTCATAACTTTCATCTGTTGAGCTATCATCGCAGATTAATAATTCAAAATCTTTAAAATCTTGAGCCAATACAGAATCAATACAAGGAGTTAAGAATGTTCCCGCATTGTATACTGGGAGTATAACACTGATTTTTTTAGAATTCATTTATGATAGTTTTAACTTGCTTGTCGAAATTCCAAGCACTTATTATCTTTCTGCTCTCAATTTCTAGAATATTTATATCTTCAGACAAGATGTCTGTTAAAGTTTGTAAGAGGTTAGTCAAATCACCTGTATTAAATATTTTGCCATTTAAATCTTCTTTTACCAAATCTATCGCACAGCCTACTTTATTTGATGCAATAATTGCTTTTCCAGCAGCCATTGCCTCATTAATGGCTAAACCCCAAGTTTCTGCTGGACCTTGACTGGGCAAGCAAAAGATATTACAAGCTTGATAAATTACAGGCATTTGACTTTGATTTTGGAAATCCATAAAATGAATATTTTTCGTTTTTCCTTTTTTTTCTCTCGTTAATTGCTGTTCGTTGCTAGCCTTTTGTTTAAGTTCAGTTTCTAGGATTCCATTGCCGACAAATAGAAGGTGTATAGTAGCTTGATCGTTGGTCGTTGATCGTTGATCATTTTTCGTTTTCAGTTGATTAAGTTTAATGAATGCATCAAGTAACAGTGTAGGATTTTTCTTTTGCTCTAGTTTTCCTGCAAATAGAATTAAAAGATCTTTTTTGTTAATCCCTAATCTGCTCCTTAATGCCTCTGCTTCTTCTTTCCGGTTTTCAGCAAATCGTTCGTTATCGATGGCATGCGGAGCAAAAAATAATTGACTTTCTTTTAAGCCGTACGCTTTGAAGTAAGTTTTGTTATTAGTACCCACATAAAAAGCCTTATCTACAAAGCTATACACCCATTTTAAATAGATTTTTTTTAGGATTGATTTAAATGCAGATTGATGATCTAATAGCGTAGAATCTCCTCTAAACCAAATTGGGATTTTGCCTTTAAAATACCGCATCACTTTAAAATGACTTTGGTAGATATATCCATAAACCAAGATAACATTTGGCGAGAAATCTTCTATCCTTGTTAAAATATTAGGATTGATGATACCTTTTCCATGATGTGAACCTGGATCTTTAGCTGTGTTTTCTAACAACTCGTAATTGTAGCCATCTAGTAGGGGGACATCCCATTCAAAGGTCTTGCCAAAATCTGGATCGTATTTAACCGCAATCCCGCTTCTACCCCAAGTATAGAATACCTTTAATTCACATTGTTTAGCTAAAAGTCTAAATATGGGGACGTAATATTGAATAGGATGGGAGATAATTATAGCTAGTTTTTTCATGTTTCAAAAAAACAAAAAATCTGAATGTATTAATTTTTATCCTCGATTAATTTTCAAAGTTTAATTTTATTTACTTTGATAAAAAACTGAGAAGTTTTTTTGAGTTTAAATATATTTTGAAAAATAATGGCTGATGTATAATATTTATAAATATTTTTTTTAAGGGGCTAATTGAAACATTGTGAGTATTTGCAATGTCATAAATATCTTGAGAGTTCACAGAAGTTGTAAATCCAGCTTGGTTTAAATTCCTTTTTAAAGAACTTGTATTTTCAGATTGCAGACAAATTTGTACAATTTCTATCGCTCTTTTCGTAATAGTTTCTATATTGAAATTATTGTTTATGAATTTATGACCATTTATACCGAATTCTTTTCGAAGATGAGGCTGATTCTTTAAAAAAATTATCTTGTCGATAAAATCTTTTTTATCTTTCGCAACAAATCCTCCTTTACTATCTCCAATTAATTCAAGCTGTGTATTGTCTTTTAATGGTGTACTTAAAGTAATCACGGGCGTTTTATAGAATAACGATTCCGCTAAGACCATTCCGAAACTTTCTCCTATTTCAGCGGCATGTATAAAGATGTCGAATGATTTATATAGCGCAGCTAATTCTTTATCACTATTTGTAGTAGGCAATACAATAATATGATCTCTTACATTTTTTGGATAATTACTTAATATTTTATTTAGAGATGGAGGTAAACCAACCAGTACCAAATAATAAGTTTGCTCTACATTTAATAGATCAGAGAGTACGTCAAATATAATTTTATGCCATTTAGCATCATACGGTTGTCCAATTCGACCTAATATAAAAGAGTCTTCAGGTAAATTAAAGTTTTTTTTTTCTACAGATAAATTATTTGAAAGTGCTAAGGTGTCAATTGGGTACGGCAAAATATTACCAATTTGTTTCGATTTACTGGTCCATTGTTGCCATTTCCATAAACACCATCTCGACAATTGCAGATGAACATCTATGTAGACGGCATCAGCAGAATAATCGGGCCTTCCAAAAACATTGGTTTCTAAAATCCTATTTTGCTTTGTTTTTAGAAATTTAATTATGTTTATAGTGGCTTTACATTTAGAACCGCTTCTATGTATATGTATTATTCTAGGTTCCCACAACCTTATGTCAGATAAGACTTTATTCAGATCTTTTGATCCATCATATATGCCAATATCATGGTTAGAAAGAAATTCAGATCTAATTCCCTGGCCTTTCAAAGTCAGTACTTTTACATCATGACCAAGTTTTTTATATCCAGTAGAGTAATTTTGTGCTGCACGTTCAGTACCACCGATCCCGAGATTATCTACTATCGTTAATATTTTCATAATAATTATTTTGACCTATAACTTTATCTAGACTTTCTGCGAGCTTCATTGTGCTCATTTCAGCCGAATATTGATCGAATTCAGACAAGTTTACATTATCCATCGAAAAATTCGAAATGAAGTTTAGATGTTGAGACCAAATTTTTGCGAAATTTTTGGAAATTAGTGATAACTCGTCCTCTCCATCAAAAGCCAATAAGGTTCCAATATTTGTACTTTTTACTACTTGACACGCAGAGCTTTTTTTATGTAATACAGCAAAAACAGGTTTTTCACTAAGTATCGACTGATAGATTTTGGAGGGTGTATAATGAGGCTCAGTACTACCTAGTATAAATGTCCCGTCAGCAGCATTTAGATGTGATAGTACGTCTAAGTATGGTATTCTCTTTGGATATTCAAATATAATATCATTCCAAAGTTCATATTTCTGAGCTAGTTCTTTAATATTAAAACCATTCGGGTCATCTGGAGATGTACCAGTTCCGATAAAATGAAACCTAATATTTGTGAATAGGTCTTTATTTTTCTTTATCGATTTAAGTATTTCATTTAGCGTTTCAAATGCTTTTGGTAACATTGCTCCAGCATAAACAAAATCTAATTTACCAGATACTTTTTTAAATATATAGGTATTTAATTTCAATTCTGTCGCAATTAAATTATCTCTTTTTTCTCCACCATATGGCATTGCAGTCGTCACAACATGATCTTTTAGCTTTGGATTTCTTATTAAGACATCTTCATAGTATCCCGGAGCTACTCCTGTTATTAAACTTGCGTGTTTAATAGAGATGGGTTCTAAAATTTTATTTATCTGCATCGATAACCAGTACTTTCCCAAAAAAGATGTGCTTTGGGGAAGTTTATAAACCCAAGGATCGATATAATCAATCCCATATCTGATCTTCGTTTTTCTATATATTAAACGTCCAATTAGTGCGGTATAAAAAGTCGGGATGGGAATGTATATAAAATCAATTTTTTCATTTCTAACTATTTTAAGAACTCTTTTGTAAAGCTGATAGAATGCTCTGATACCAATTTCATTTATGATTTTGATCTTTTTATTGGAAATTGCATTCACCTTCTCTATACGTAGATTCTCAGGTAGTAATTTCACTATATCCCAATCGTAGTTAAAATCATGATATTTTTCATCAACAGTAACGATAATAGGATTCCAACCAAATTTGGGAAGATGTTGAGCGAACAAACGGCTTCTATGTACAGAAGCAACATTTGACGGAGGAAATAAAGGGGTAATTATGATAATGTTCTTCATTGAAGGCTCAAAAATATTGGTTTAATATTGAAATGGTCGCTAATAATTAAGATAATCTCTGTTTTGTTCAGCAGCTAAATTGGAGGTTTGATTTACCAATAATCATTTGCTAAAAGTCTCATTAATAAGTGAGATGAATTTTTTGCATTCCAATTCCCAATTAAATCGAGTTTCGGCTATAGTGTACGCATTTCTCTTATATTGCTTTAAAAGCTTTTTGTCATCAATAAAACCTTGGATAATTTTGCTCAAGCTAATTACATCGCCTATACAGTAAGTAATACCAATATCAGAGTTTTCTTCAAAAAAAAGTCGTTGGGCTTGGGTTTCAGAAGCTATAACTGTTAATCCTACGCTTAGATAGGTAAATATCTTATTAGATAATGCTAAATCGTTGTTAAGATTAAAAGCAGGTTCTAGTGCTAAACCGATATCATGGTATTTGGCAATTTCAAATATTTCTTTGGGAGAAACGGGGGAAATAATTTCAAATTGATGATCTTGCAGTCCAAATTCTTTTACTATTTTTCTAAAATAACTAAAATTCTCACTACTTATCGATCCTAGCAATGTTAATTTGATATCATTTGAGGAACACAGCCCTATAGCTTCAATAACATCCTCAATACCTCTATTTGTTCCTATAGTCTGTGAGAACCAGAATAGTTTTAATGGATCAGTATTGTTTGCTAAAGTGGTATTTTTAAATTCTTTTTTTGAAAAAACATTATTGATAGTCGTAAACTTTTGGTTAGGGTAGAGATCTTGATAATGTTTCGTAATTAGTGAGCTTGCGGTTGTAACAAACCTGGCTTTAGGGAGGTATTCATTTTCTAATCGAATCTCTATATCTTGATCCCTGCAAGTTTGTGAATATTGTCCTCTATGAAAGTCTTCTGCATCAAATGAAAATGAACTTTGATTATGTTTTGCGGCCAAAGCAATAGGAACAAGTGCACCAAGATTGTGCGCTATATAATGATTGGCTTTTTCTTCTTTTAAGATTTTGACGAGTCTATCAAAAGTTTTGTTTCTAGATTTTGCTAAAGACAAGTTAAAATATTTACTGATTTTTTGATAAAATTTGAAAGTAATCTTATTTAGAATGAAAGTAATTTGATCTGTATAGGGTGCACCTCCAATCAGTTCATATTCCCACTTTACAGTTTCCAGTAATTGGCGATCCGTGTCAGCGGCCCAATCAGCCCAATAGGAATAATAAACCTTAACTGAATAACCTGCTTCAACCAATGCATTTGCTTCTTTTACCAAACGTGGATTTGTGCTGGGTTGGCCCGTAGTAGCTAAAACTATTCTCATTTGCTAATGAAATTTTTATATAGTTGCAAATATTGTTCAGCAATTACGTTACTCGAGAATCTTTTTTCTGTATCTATTCTAATCTGCCTTCTATCCAAAAGATGTATTTCATTTACATATCGGACTAAACCTTCAATCTCATCTGATTTGAAACCATTTAGGCCATCTGTAATAAATTCGTTAACAGCACCTTTACAAGTTCCAATAATAGGCGTGCCACAAGCAGAGGCTTCGGCCATGACTATACCAAAAGGTTCGTTCCACTGTATAGCCATAACGAAAGCTAATGCATGCCGTAGAAGATTATTCTTTTGTTCGTCGTTAACTGGACCAATATATTTTATTTGATCGCTTAAATGAGGTTCTACTTTTTCATTATAATACCATTGATATTCTTGAGGTATATTTCCGGCTATAACTAATTTTTTTCCAGTTTGCTGAGCTATAGTTATGGCATTGTGAGTACCTTTTATAGGTTCAATTCTACCGAGAAAGACTAGAGGCGCATCTTCATGGATCGCTTCATTAAAATGAAATGCAGCTAGAGGCACACCATTAAATACCTTGAAAGCGCTCGCAAACGGCTTAATCTGATCGGTAATGTAGTCACTACAGCCAGTAAACCATAAGTTTTTCGCAAAAGCTAGTTTTTTTGCTTTTATAATTTGGGAAATGGTAGGTTCTCTTTGATAAGACATGATACATTTAGCGCCAATAGGTAAAATCAAAGTTAAATAAGCAAGTCTAGAGAAGCTATGTACAATGTCATATTTATTTTTAAGATATTCTCTAGTAAGATATATCGTGTTTCTTAAAGTATCAATTTTTGAAAAAGAAGTTTTTCCTGGCCATACTTTTAATATGCAATCTTTTCTAGATTGATCATTAGCAAACAAGGTGATTTCATGTCCTTTTTCTTGATATTCAGTAATTAAAAAATCTACAATTCTTTCTATACCTCCGTAATGGATTGGAGGGACTGCAATTTCGGGGTCTACGGTTAAAGCAATTCTCATTCTTGATAAATTTCCTGCATTTTAAAAGCTATATGATCATTGGAATAGACTTCATCAGATGGGAGTTTCAAAGTAGGCTCATTTACTATCTTTTCTAGTAATGTGAGGAGGCTTTCTTCCGATGGCTCAAATAAGTAGCCATTTTTACCATTTGTGATTAGTTCTCTTTGTCCTCCCAAATTTGTAGCAATTACTGGTGTTTTGTAAGACAAAGATTCATAGATCACAAAAGGTCCGGTTTCAAAACATAATGAGGGAACGATTAAGTAATCTATGTTTGCAAAGAAAGATTTCATCTCCGATTCTTTCAAGTTGAATTGCCAAGTACAGCTGCCGATTTGTTCAGAATCTTTTTTTAGAATTTCGAAGTAGGATGTAAATTGTGGAGGAGGGTATACTGCCGCTATATGTAATGAGATCTTATGGGTTTCATTTAACTTTGATATTGCATTTATAAGTAAATGCAATCCTTTTATGGGGTCAATTCTTCCTAAATATCCTAATCTAGTTGTTGTAGAATTTTCTTTCCTGATTTCACTACTTTGAGCAGTTTGCCTGCATATCCTTATATGATTGGAATTTATTCCATTTTTGGTTAAAAATTCTTTTTGCCATTCAGAAACAGTTATAATCTTGGTTGTATTAGATTCAATTTCTTTAAATAGCTTTTTGCGTAATTTAACAGGGCTTATTGCGGAAAAAATATTAAAGAGAAATCTCGCTGAAAGTTTGATTGGATTTACTTCTGAGTTTTTAGCTATGCATAGGCCACACTTTAAAATAGAAACTTTACCATCGCAAGCTGTTTTTCCGTGAAACATTAAATCTCCACGCAAGCAAATATGGCCTGGAATATGCGAACTGAAATAGGTAGCAATTCCTTTCTTAAAGCAAATCTCAAAATGATAGGTATTGAAATTTGTGGTTAAGGTATGGAAATGAACAATATCAGGTTTTTGTATATCGATGAATTTTTCAAATTCTACCAAATTGTTAGGCGGAAATATGCCTCTGATAGTGTCCCTTCTATGATCTGAGTTGGGCTTTATATAAAAGATTTCTAAATCCTCATAAATTGCCGAGCTAGCGGTTTCGCTAATAGATAGTATAGATACTTTGTAATTTTGAGGAAGAAACTTAGCAAGTAAATAAATATACTTTTCAGTACCTCCAGCAGTATTCGGATAAAAGTAATCTGTGATTAAAAGGGTTTTCACTTTCAGATTGATAGAAGTTTAGAAGCCAACTTAAGACCTATTAATTTTGTTAATAAAAATGTCTTTCCATGTTTTAAAGTAAGATTAATCGGGCGTTCAGTTTTATGCAGTTCCTTTATAGTTTCATTAATAAATATTATATTTTTTATTTCACAACTTTTTAAGAATGTTAGCCATATTACACGAAAACTTATACTCCGATATTCTTGTATTTTTTCTAAACTATATTTTTTTTCAGCTAAATCAAAGCATAACTTATAATTATCTAAGTTAGATTTCCAGAATTCTAATTCATTAGAATTGGATAATGAATTAGGATTGTTGACGCGATAGAAAAATAATGGATCACTCTTAAAATAATAAAATCTCTCTTTTAAGGAAAATAATCTAATAGCCAAGTTAACATCTTCAATTAGTCTCATTTCTTCGTTAAATCCATTAATGTCAATAAAGTCTTGTTTAAGTATCAAACCGCTCATTAACGGAAAAAAATGAATTAGTATGTTAATTAATGTTGGCTCTTCTAAATTAGGTTGGTAAGCTTGAATTACTTCTAGATTTTGATAATCAGAATCGAATGTTACTCTTGCCCAGTCGGAGCAGACAAAGCTAGGGAAGTTTAAAGCTACAGCTTTTTGGTATTGAACTTTTATTTTTTCTGGTGTTATCCAGTCATCGGCGTCCAAAAATTGAATATATTTTGCTGTGGAAATATTTGCGCCAAAATTCCTGGAAAACGAAGGACCTCGGTTTACTTCATTTTGATAGAATTTGTACCTAGGATGGCTTTTTACCAATTTTGTTAGGTCGTCATTGGCTAATGATTTATCGTCAATTATTATAATTTCGCTAGCACTTAGATCATCATTATTTGATATGTAATTAAGTAAATTTGTTAGGTAAGAATATTGTTTATAATGTGTAATGATTATTGAAACATCTACATTTAAAGTTGAGTCTGGCATGACGTTTCTATATTTACGACTGAACTTGATGATCCATAAAGATGATGTTTCCTGCAAGCAGCCCCACAAGAGTATACGCCTGTGCCTTGTAACCTAACTTCTGCATAAATAAAACAATCTCGTCATCTTTAATATCAGTAATACTAGAATTTGTTTCTACTATAATAATTTTAGGACGATAAAGATTCCAATCATTTGACTTTAAAACAGCAAGGTCTGCCCCTTCAACGTCAACTGACATAAAGTCTATAGCTTTACCTTTCAGGTGTTTTGCGAATATAGTATCTAAACGATATTGCTGGATTGTGGTGATATTCTTTGTTAAGATACCTTCTAGTTCTGCCGTTTCCTTAAATGACGATACCGTTGTATTCATGGATGGATCTGACAACTCGAAAAATTCCACACTTTTATTCAGCTCTCCAACTGCACAATGTAAATTAATATCTTTTGAACGTACCTTATTTAATTTTTTTATGGACTGACTACTCGCATCTATGTTAATGCCGCTCCAGCCTTGCAAGTAAAATTTATACGTATTCGAGAATGTAATAGGATCAAAGGCACCCACATCAACGTAAAGTCCGTTGTTTTTAAAGCCTAAAATTTCTTCTATAAGAATATCTTCTCCACCTCTAGAGTAAGAAAGGCGGGGATAATTACCAAAAAAGCGGTTTTTTATTTTCAATAATATAGTGTGCCACATAATATGTTATCTAAAGAGGTCAAATAATATTTTTTTTAAAGTTGTTTTCTTTTTCATTTGTAATAAAAAAAAGATATAACAGCTTTTTGAGATTTTCATTTTGTTTAATGGTAAATTAAATTCATCAATGATGAAATTATTGTAAGCACGTAGCCGTATATCTTCTACAGCACTCTTTTTATATTCGTTTGAAGATAGATAATTTTCGAAAGCTTTTGAAAGTTGTTCTCCATAAGGAAGTATTTTGTTTGATTTTCTATAAACTGATTCGTGTTGGCGATAAGAAAAATAAGTTTTATTCAAATAACTATGTTTTGGAGCACTCAAAGCGAGCCTTACATAGTAATCGAATTCATCTATCGCATCAAATTGTTGATTCCATTGATGTGATGCCAAGTTTCTATTGAATATCACACAACCATTTAATGGAGCATACTCCATCCAACTTACACTAAGGTTTTTGTATCTGGGCTTAAAACTTTTTTTGCCCAATATTTTTCCGTTAACATCAACTAAATTTGCGTTGTACGAAACAATGTCGCATGTGGCTAACTCTTTGACAGCAGCTTCAATAGTATTTATGTTTATGTAATCATCAGCATCTAGAAACATTATATAGTCACCGGTGGCATGGTTTAAGCCGGTGTTACGAGCTGCACACGAACCGCTATTATTTTGGCTAAATAATTTGATTCGATTGTCTGTTTTCGACAAACTTTCAATGACAGTTTTTGAATTGTCTGTTGAACCGTCGTTTACGACAATAATTTCGACATTTTGATGAGTCTGCTTGAGACAAGAACCAATAGCTTCTGCAATATGCTGTTCGTTATTAAAACATGGCATGATTATACTTACGAGCTTAACCATTTTTTTTTAGCATTTTTTTATTATATCTCCAAAGATCCTGTTGAACCGCCGTTTTGACTTATTGCAGGCTTCAAACAGTGGGTAAAATACTTTTGCAAACCTTATACGTAATAACAAGGAACAATAATTGACACTATTGGATTTGACATTTCTATTTATTGACGCTCTTATACCAATTCGAACTACGTATTTTTTTTTTATTATTTTTTAATAATGATTTGTTTCTTAGTAAGAAAAAAATCAAATTTTTAATACAATTTTCATCTATGAGCTTATCATTGATCTCGGTTGGAATATGGTTAGAAAAAAACTTATTCATTCTGTAGCCTTTAGAAAAATAAGTATAAAACCAATACATAACCATATAAAGCCAAGAACTCTTTAACGTAGTTTTATTATTATTATACGCCTGTAAAATAGTTCCACTACAAGTAATGCTTGAGATAAGTTTATATAGATAGCTAGAGTTTAACCTATCTGCTGAAATAAAATGAAAGAATTCCAGTTTTGGCTCAAATTCTATTTTATATTTATGGTACTTTAATAAGATGCATATTTCAGAATCACCTCCCGACGATAAATTTGAAGCTTTTCTGTCTGTCGTAAGATGTTCAAAATCTGAAGAAAATATTTTAACTAATATATCTCTTCTGACAACCATGCCAGCTCCATAGACCTCGTTTAAATCATTTGTCTGATTGCCATTTATTTGAGGGCCTATAGCATAAAAAATTTCATACTTTTTAAACCAATCTGGCTCTGGGGTTTCGAATGCGGCAGTGCCGAGCCCGCCTAAGGCTCCGAGTTCGATATTGGTTGACATTCTAAAGTAAGCAGTCTGAATGTAATTTTCGCTAAGCCAATTATCATCGTCACAAAATATCAAGTATTCATATTGAGAATTAAAAATCCCTGTCCTACGAGCATGACTAAGTCCTGCATTTTTTTCATGTATTATTCGAAATCTGTCTAATAATACATTGTACTTCTCAATCTCTTTTAGTGCTGAATCAGTAGTCCCGTCAGAAGAATTATTATCAATTATAATTAATTCCCACGGGATGTGATTCGGAACTTGTTGAAGAGCTATATGTCTGATGGTTTGTGGTAAGCGAGGCGAACTGTTGTAGCAACACACTATAATTGAGATGCCTTTTTTTATTTCCATCTTCTTAAGGTTTTCTTTCCTAGAGCAAGTATTTTTTTAATGTGGTAGTAATCATCAAATCTTGATTGCTCAAAAACCACAACTCTCTCTTCTTTGAGAACGGATGGTGAAATTTCTGTTATAAAATTTCTGAGAGCTGAAAATAGATGATATTTACTTAGATATTTATTTTTCTCTTCTTTTATGATTTCAAGTTTATCGATATAAAGATCTTCCTCCAATATTCTTTCTATAGTTTCAATTGTCTTTTTATAATTATTTATATCAATAGTAATGTAAGAGTTTGGATTGAAATACTTGTCAATATCAGGGGCACCATAATAGATCGGTATAGTGTGAGCAAGGTAACATTCCGTGATTTTTTCAGTGAAATACCCATTTACTGCATTATTCTCAATAGCGATTGAGTACTTGTAAGGTGCAAGTGCGTCCCATTTGTTGACAACCGGATTAAAACCTCTACCATAAACATCTAGTCTATCTTTAAAATGACCAATTAGCCTATTGACTAATGCATACCGTAACTTATGACCAGGTAAATCTGTTAGATCAGAGCATACAACGGATATATTTTTATCTTTTTTAACGTAGTCAAGACTTAGGAGTTCTTCTATGGTTTTATGCAGATGCCAATGATTATATTCATGTATCTTAACAATATTTTTGTGAATGATGTCTTCTCTAACAGTTAATATTTTCGCAAACTGAGCTAGAAAATCTGGAGCGTAATTTTTTTGGTCATGAACTTCATCTGTCATGAAAAACACATTATCTCTGCTGCAAATTGCTGACTGCTTATTTGCATTTTTTGGGAGCCCCCCCCATACAATCCAGTAATCGCAATCTTGAACATCATTATCAATCTCAAATTTGAAGTCATGTATTGAAGGATGAATTTGGTCCTTCAAAAAGCTATGCCCCCAAGGAGTAGATATTTTAATAGTTTTTACCATAGATTAGAAGTTTATTCAGTATTTCTTTCCTAACAACAAGGCTCATACTTCTCCCATATATGGCATCCAACGTGAAAAATACTATATGTTGCTTTGCGTAATATTTTCTCTCTTGAGAATATGGGGCAACGGCGTTTGTGTATGGCCAATTAATTCTTCGTGTCATTATCCAAGTTTATAGTGTTGGCTAGTTCAAATGCAGCCTCAATTGCCTTATCCATATTGTAGTATTCCCACTCAGCAAAGCGGCCCAAAAGATATACTCCATACCTGCCTAATACATCTTTAGCTTTTTTAATTTCTGCTCTAGTTTTATCGTCTTGTATAACATAAGAATTAGGCTCGTAATTACTCAAGATAGCTTTTAAGTTGCCTGGTAACAAAGTGATTTCTTTCTCCATTTCATCTTCACTAACTTTTCCAGAAAATTCTACAACGCAAGTTTTTCTAATTGATCCACTGTTATTTGTTTTACTAAAATTTCCCGTATAAATAATGCGATGCGCTTTTGTAAAGTTTTCTGGTATGTAAAGCCAAGATATATCAGTTTCGTCTGTTTCACAGAATAAATTAGAAGTACCGTTAGATCGTAGTTGTTCTAGGTATTTTACGTCAACGTTATTTTCTTCAAGTATTTTTTTAATATTAGCAGGAAGTTTTCTAACATCACCACAATAAATCAATTTGTCAAAAAGTTGATTGTCAATCTTTAAATTTCCATTATTTATATCAACTTCAGAGATTTCAGTTCTGGTAGTAATACTTAGATTTTCTTTTAATCTGTCTACGATAAATTGAGAACCATTATTTTTTGGATAATAGAAATAAGAATGAACCATATTGTTTTCTTCTTCTCTGAAAATATTACTTTGTATTACTTCCTCTAAATTGGGCATAGGCAATTTGCCTTCTAGCCATTCCATAGAAACGCTATGAAGATCTATATTCCAGATTTTTTTATTGTAAGGTTCAAAATATTGTTGATACAAAGTTTTGCCAAAGTTCTTTTGAAGAAAAGTGCCAAAATCCGAATAATCTAATGGCGCTTTTTTTTCTTCTTTTTGTAACGTTAATAATTCATTAATAATTTTTTTAACAATCTCTGGGTCTAGGAGATACAGGTAATTTTCGATAGGATATCCTATAATTTTTCCATTAAAAAGGATTTTGGCTTTTCTTTTCGCTTGAACAAATTCATTCTCAATATCAAAAAATGACCAAAACCAATTTAATACTTTCTGATTTTTTGAATTAAATACATGTCCGCCAACTTTATGAAATAAACTTCCGTTTATTCTCTCGCATTTGACTAATCCACCTATTTTTTGATTTTTTTCGAAAACTGTAACTTGATGCTTTTGATTAAGCATATTAGCAATACTTAACCCTGATATTCCTGAACCTATTATTGCTACCTTCAAAATATAATTTGATTAAATTGACCAGAAAAGTTCTTCACACAATTGTATGTATTCATTACGAATGATATTGCCTTTAGAAAACCAGTCTATGTAACTTCTTAATTCTTCGCAAGGGAGTTTACTAATATCTTTGATATATAATACTTCTTGAGATTCCCACAATATTAAATTAATAGTAAGTAGTCCAAAGAAAGCTTGTTCCCATGTACTTGCATTTACGCTTTGCTTAATATTCGTGATCTTAGAATTTAGAGCAGAAGATCCAGGTGCAGCATTAACCATCGCCTCAATAATATCGAGGGTTTGAAGTTCGAAAATTTGTTTGGCTTTTGTTCCGTTTTTCTGTTTGTTGATTAAACACCATTCCCGAATTAAGAGTATCGTAAAACGATCCATCAACATACCAATAGAGTTTAATCCTTGCCATGAGTTGGTATTACCGGGTGTCGCTAATTTATCTAAAGATCTTATTTTATATAGTTCGTCTAGCTGACTAACTTTAATGTTATCAATCGCCGGTTTTAGGATATTTAATGCGTAACTTATCGGCTTAGGCTCTAACTCGATAGGCAATTTATCAAATAGGATTTGTGAATATTTCGCCAGAGAAATAAAATATTGTTTTTTAGTCATAGAAAATTGTTAAAATTTTTCGATATATATATTCATTATCTTTATCTAAGACCAGTTCAAAGGTGTTGGTTGGGGAAGCTAATCCCATTTTTATCAAACTGCAAGCATCTATCAATTTGCCCGAATGCCCCATTGTATCTGGATAAAGAATTATTTTTTTTGCAGTTGATGTAGCTATTAAATCTGTAAATCCGCTTCTTAAAGAAACTACATAATTAGCTTCATTACAGACATCCATGCTGTGTTGAAGTGGGAATTCGATAGTAGGATATAGTTGGTTTTTATCGCGAGAATTCATAAAAGTAGGTGTAAAACCATTTTTAGCTAGTTTATCAGCTAAGATCAGCCAAAAAATCGGGTCTAATGTCGAAATGCTATTTGCATTAGGACATAATAAAACCGTTTTACCTATTGTTAGATTACTTTTGACAAAGTAATCTTTAACTATATTACTTTTTATACGTGCAAATACTGGCTTAGATAGTGGTGCGTTAATATTAATGCCCAATAATATTTTATAGACATCCACTAGATTGATATCTTTAAACCCGAGTATTGTTTCAAATTTGCCACCATAAAGATCATTAGGATGAAGATTAATTGGTTGACCCTTTTTAAACTTGCCAAATTCATTAGATAATCCTTTATTATAGTTTTTTAATATTCTGGTTTCTATTTTTTTGTCAAATAGCCTTCCTATAAATTCTTGGTTAGGTTTGGTAAATACTAAAACTACATCGCCTTGCTTTTTTGTGAATTCTGAGATTATAGCGGAAACGATATAGGCATCTCCAATTCCGTAAGACAATACAAAATACCACTTGTCTTTGTTGAAATTTCCTCTTAGTAAGTACTGTCGCCAAATTAAGTACCGTCTTATTTTTTTTAATAATGATATCATGCTAACTTATCCATTTTAATGGAAACATCATAATACCTGGTCTGTTGTCAATAACCTCGTTAGAGTTTATCACTTCAAAATCAATAACATTTTTGAAATATTCTACTGTAGAGAATCCAGCTCCGTTAGAGCCAATATTGATATAATATGAACCTGGTCGAAGATTTTCGGGTAGTTTAATTCTAAAATGATTTAAACCTTGTTTATATGTTATCTTCCCAATATCGTAGTCATGCGAGCAAAAAAGCGAGTAGTCATTAAAAGATTTTATTTCAAATGCTAAGGTTTTGAGTTGGTGTATATCTTGTATATCTACTAGAATGTTTAAGTAGTTTTCTTGAGATACCTCTAGGTTGTTTATTATACTTTCACCATTCGAAATGTAAATCTTTCTAAAAGAAGCTATTTCATTACTTGTATCTTCTCGGTCCCATATCTTGCTTTTGAGTGCATTTCCAGTAATATATTTATTGATAACCTCTCCGCTCTTGCCTGTGGCTTCCACAGATCCATGATGTAATAATATACTGTCTCTGCACAAGTCCATTATACTTCCCATATTATGACTCACAAACAATACCGTTCTTCCTTCTCCTTTACTTACATCTCCCATTTTACCTAAGCATTTCTTTTGGAATTCAGCGTCGCCTACTGCTAATACTTCATCTACAATTAGAATTTCACTTTCTAAGTGAGCTGCTACTGCGAAAGCTAGTCTTACATACATTCCGCTAGAATAACGTTTTACGGGTGTGTCGATGTAACGCTCTACGCCAGCAAAGTCGACGATTTCATCGAATTTTCGAGTAATTTCCTTTTTCCGCATGCCCAATATAGCTCCATTGAGATAAATATTCTCTCGTCCAGTCAACTCAGGATGAAAACCCGTGCCCACTTCTAGTAGTGAGGCAATACGACCTTTTCCTTTAATGCGCCCAGAAGTGGGAGAGGTCACGCGACTTAATACTTTAAGCAACGTACTTTTGCCAGCTCCGTTACGACCAATAATGCCTATTGCATCGCCTTGCTCTATCTCGAAATTGATGTCTTTTAAGCTCCACACAATGTCCGAAGAACTTTTAGCAGTACGATCGTTTGTTTCGCCTATAAGTAAAAATGGATCTTCTTTACCACGGATACGGGCATACCAACGTTCCAAATCGCGGCTAATCGTACCAGTACCAATTTCACCTAATTGATAGGCTTTAGATAGGTTCTCGACTTTAATGGCAATATTGCTCATATTTATTTGTTCGGTTACAACTATAGGGTTTGAGTGTAGGGCAGAAGCTCTAATTATTAAGATTGTAGAGAACCATAATAATTAGTGTCAAATATATTATTTTATATGATATGGTATTAAAATAATATCACGATAAGAGTAGGAAATTATTGACATGTAATTCTGGATTTAACACCTCTTGGTAAAGTTGTTTTGCGTTGTTTTGCATAATTATTTCTTCTTTTTCCAAAACTTCTAAACCTTTTCTAATATCCTTGAAAGATTGCATCACATAACCAAAATTATATTTTTCTTTTAAAGTCCTGAAAATCTCATTATTGGTGGTTAAGGTAGGGATACCCAGCATCATTTGCGCATTGAATTTACCTGATGCTAGGCCGATGATTTCAAAATTCTTACCATCCATGCCCTTTGCACTTTTTGAATTGGGAATATAAGTGGCAAAGGCAGTATCGAATTGCTTTAGAAAATCATAATAGTTCACGTAGTCAATTTTTTGAACAATTAAAGTAACTGGTAAGCCTGCTGAAGCTAAATTTTTAATCTTTTCGACAATCGGGTTTTCAATTTCTGGAAAACGGTAATGTACTACTAATTGGTAATTTGGATGCCAATTCGTTTGTAGCTCTTCTAGTATATCTAAGATCCCTGCCCAAGCCATGATACTACCGGAGTAGATGATCGTTTTTTTCCCTTTTGGAGTTTGAACTGGACAATAAATTCCTTTACCCTGACTTTTTAAGATAGGCGCTACTGGTAGATAAACGACTTTTTTGAATTTACAGCCTTGATTTTCTTCCATAAACAGTGCATGTCGGTACTGATCTTGAATGAGTAAGGAATTTAAACCTTTCCGCAATAGGGCGATTTCTTCTTGTTTGATTTCTTTTTGTTCTGCATTACTCATCTCCTTTGCTACAAATATTTCGAAGGAAATGTAATTGAACCGATGGAGTTGTCGGGGAAATATCTTGTAAGCGGTTAAAAGCCCTTCTTGATCTACTACGATAATTTTAGTACGGCGAAATAGAAAGATCGTTTTAAACCAACATAATAATAAGGGCATTAAGGTGGCTTTGAAAAAAATCTTTGGTCTCCTTGCCATTCTAGGATAGAAACTGGGAAGTTTTTCAAAATGAATCTTTCCATCCAAATCGCCCATATATTCGGGTTTTTCATAGGTGAAAAGATGTACGCGATCTTTTCTTTCTAAATACTTTTCAATGAGCACAAGCATGCTGGCATTCGAAAAGATATCTCCATAGGGATGGAAGATTAAAACAGATCTTTGGGTAGATTTAGGCAAAATATTTTTCTATTTGGTACACTACTTTTTCTAATTGTTCTTGGCTGGTACCCAAACCACTAGGAATGTAAAAACCACATCTGGCTAATTTCTCGGCAATTGGGTGCTGTTCATTTTGGAAGAAACCTTTCTTTAAGAACACAGGTTGTTCATGCATGGCCCAGAAAAAAGGGCGTGTGCCAATTTTTTGTTCGTTTAAATGCTTTACCAATGCTTCTTTTTCAGTTTCTGAGGGCGCTACAATACCAAACACCCAATAAAGATTTTGACTGGCGTCGGTCTGTATTACAGGTAACTGATAACCTTTCTCTTTTAAGAAGGCCAACTTTTGCTGATAGAAATTGCCCATGCTTCGCTTGATTGTTAAGAAATGTTCGATTTGTTCTAATTGGGCTACAGCTAAAGCAGCTTGTAAGTTGCTTATTCGGTAATTCCAGCCAATTTCGTGGTGTACAAATCGAGGTTGATTAGGTTCAAAACAAAGATTTCTAAGTTTTCTACAACGTTCTGCCAGGGCCTTATCATCTGTTAAAACCATACCACCTTCACCAGAAGTTATGTTTTTATTAGCATAGAAACTGAACGTGCTGATGTCACCGAAACTGCCACAAGATTTTCCTTTATAAGTTTGTCCGTGCAATTGTGCGGCATCTTCAATAATTTTGAGCTTATACTTTTTGGCTAATGCAATAATGGGATCCATATCTACAGGGATACCGTAAATATGTACCACAACGATTGCCTTAGTACGTGAAGTGATTTTTGCTTCTACTAGCTTAACGTCCATATTCCAGGTATGTGGGTCGCTATCTACCAAAACTGGTGTAGCACCTAGCGCTGTCACAGATTGAGCAGGAGAGATAATGGTAAAGGTTGGCATAATTACTTCATCTCCAGCTTGGATTTCTAAGGCTTTGAGTGCAATATCTAATGCTGCAGAGCCATTGGAAACAGCAATGCCAAAGTTACGATGACAGTATTTGCTAAATTCTTGCTCAAATTTCGCTACAAAAGGGCCATCACTAGATATCCATCCGGTAGTTACACATTCTGTTAGGTATTTTAATTCGTTACCCGCTAGCAAGGGTGTATTTACAGGTATTACCATTAGATTTTCTTTAGGATATAACATACTCCCCAAGTATCTTCCGAAGGTGCTTTTCCCGTTAAAAACTCTTCTGATGATAACAATTCAAAATTAGTTAGTTTAGCTAAGAGCTCAATTTCTGGCGTGCTGAAGTGTCGCATGTTATGGGTTTCGGTAAGGCGGTCAGTCTCGTCAGTTTCAAAACTTTTGATTAAGATTTCATAATTGACCTCTACCATATTTTTACTGATGTGCATTGTAGACTCTGCAATTCTGACAATACTAACTTCGCCTTGTTCTAGGCGCTTCACACGGGTTTCTGGCTTTTGATGATACACGGCGGGTGAGTACCAAACATCAAAAATAAATAAGCCTCCTTGATGAAGATGCTGGTTGATATTTTGAAAAGCTTCGATGAGTGATTGGTTGTCGTTGAGATAGCTGATCACATGGAAAAGAGACAAAGCGATATCGAATTTAGTCTCACTTTTGAAACTTCTGATATCCGCGTTTTGAAAACTAAGCCCTGTTTTAGCTTCACGATTAGCGATATTGAACATTTTCTCGCTTATCTCGATGCCATGAACGTTATATCCTTTTTGGTGCAAAAGTTTAGCATGCACACCAGTTCCAGAACCCAAATCGACCACTGTTTTGGCATCGGGATGTAAAGTTTTGATTTGTTTGTCTAGGTAGACAACTTCATCTTCGTAAGGTTTTGATTGATAAAACAGGTCATAATATTCACCAATCTTTTCAAAATTTAATGCCATTTTATCATATTTTAAACGGAGCTATTTAAAAATTCTTTGTCATCTTCCTGACTATATGGACCCTGTTTTACTTCAATCATTTCGGTATCTTCCATCATTTCAAAGCCATGCCCGCCGTCGGCCAATAGTATAACGTCGCCAGCTTCTAAAATTGTACTGGTAAAATAGGCTTTGGTTGGGCTGTAAAAATCTATTTTTACTTTTCCCGACTTAATGAACAAAACTTCTTGAGTTTGCATCACCATTCTTTCTACCTTTTTATGCTTGTGCGGCGCAATTATATAACCTTTAGAGCGGTTCATGTAAGCCAGTTGCTGTGAGTAGTTTGGTGGTGTAAAAAATTCGATGCCTTCGTTCTTGTAATTAGATCTGATGATGATAGCTAATTGATGGTTTTCATAGGAAATGTTTTCAATCATAGGGTTTCAGAAATAAAAAGTAAATTCATAGATGAGTGATAATCTAATTTATCAATGATGTTTGGTTAGGGAGTTTGTAATCCCAGTAGCTGTCTCTTAACACCCAGTCTTTTACAGACTGATTGGATAAGAATTTTTGTTGATGGAATTGATAACCCTCTAGTTGAGATATTCTTAGTTCTTCTTGTATAACCTCGATATGAATAGGAACTTCTCGTTTTTGTTTTTTTAAAAAGATATGCTTTATCCATCTATAGTATGGATGTAAGCGATCTCTAATTGAACGCTTATATTCAATAGCCGGATTTCTCAATGCAGTAAATGAATTACAAACGCCTTGGTAGAAAGCCCTTTTTTTAAAATAATCTACTGTTAATCTGGTTGCGGGTACGAAATGATAGAGTTTTAGTGTCGGAATATATTTTGCCATCATAGCCTTGTCTCTAGCTTTTAAAGTTAGTCCAGTTTCACCGTCTCCTTGAAATTCCTGAAGTTCACTAGGCATGCAATCGGGATGAAATCCACCGCATTCAATTAGACTTTTTTTTCGAATACAAAAATTTAATCCCCAAACGAAATTTGGATCAATAGTAACTTCGTTAGTTCCAAAATCTAATAGACTTAGCCAAGAGCAATGATTAAAAGAATTATTGCTCTCCCAAAAATAGGTAAGCCATTCCGGTGGACTAACTTCGTAATTCGGCAGGGATGGCCCAGTAGCCAAATGTAGAGAGGGCTGTTTCTCAAACGATTTGATTAAATTACTTGCATAATGTTTATCCAAAATTACATCATCGTCTATAAAACATAAAATCTCACCTTTTGAAAGTTTCACACCACAATGTCTTCCTGTAAGTAGGCCGGGGACAGCATCGTACATGTAGATGAGATTTTGAATGCGACTCAAGTGGAAGTCGACAATATCTTTTGTATTATCATTTGAACCATTATCAATTACAATAACTTCGAACGCTTCTTGTATAATTTGATCAGCAATACTTTGCAATGTATGGCTTAACAATTGACTTCTATTATATGTCGGAATAATGATAGACAGTTTCATGTTAATTAACAGTGATTGAATCTTGTAAATGTAAAGTTGCTTCGAAATGATGTAACATTTCTCTAATACTGAAATAACCTTCTCCTACGGAAGTTATTTGCATACCCTTTTTGAGTAGATATTTTTGAAGTGTTTTTTTGAGAAGTTGTTTCATGGGAGGTCGTGAATCTTTAGATGGAAGAATTGACAGCGACACTTTTGCCGTTGTTATTTCATTCATTTATTTCTTACAGATATCGAGAGAAAACATTTAAGCTTTCATATGCTTCTGAATGAAGCAATATCAAGAAATAACTAGATTGTTGAGATTTTTTTCAATTTTAGAACGTTTTTCGGTGATAGATTAGATAATATGTAAAACAAATTTACAACTATAATGTTTAATACGAAAGTATAACTTTGCTTAACCTTTTATTGTAACAAAAAAAATACATTTTTTGCGATGATTTTTGAAATTTTTGATTATTTTCTAATGTCATTTTAATCTTTCGAATTTTTCCAGCGTAATTGCTTTGTGAACCCTAAGCCAATGTCGAAAAGCTTGATAGCCTTTAAAATTACCTAGTGTAAGGAAACGCATAAAGTACTTGAGGGCGTATTTATTTTCTTGAACTTCTACTCGATAAATATTGGTAGTGTTGGCGAGTGTTACGTCAAAAAGCTTTAGGTCGTCGTTACCACAATGCATTCCCGATGCATCTAATCCAATTTGGGCAGATAATGCCTGTTTAGGATAAAGACATAGGCCTTGGTGAAGGAAAATACTAGCATGCCAATTCACTGCCCAGGTTTTGGTTTTGTTTTCGATATTAAGTTTTAGGTCCTTAATTACCGATAACCTGTTGTTCATCGTAAATTTATTGAATGCTTTTTCCTTTTTCAAACGAAGATATAGCTCATTGCTATCTGTTACATTTTTTTTCCAAGCTCTTGCCCAAGTTGCCCAGCCCCAACAACTCATGCAACGAAGAAAATAAGTATCAGGTAGTTTTTCCGCACCAATGCCTACAGGAACAAAACTGCTAATGTGCATTGCTTTTTCATCATCTCGATAAAGCTCTAATGCTTGGTTCATGTAATTGAGGAAATAAGGCGATACTTCTACATCGTCTTCCAGTACGATTACACGACCGTGCTTGTCGATAATTTTTCCAACTCCGCTTAGTATCGAAGCAGCCAATCCTATATTTTTTTCTTGTGAAACGATATGTATTTCCTTACACCAATCCTTACTTTTTATCGCTTGCCTTGTTTCTGTAATTTTTGCTAGTTGCTCTTCGGTAGCATTAGGTTTTGCTCCGTCAGCAAAAATATACAAGGCGGATTGTTGGGCTAATGGATTTTTGCTCAGCGCTTCTAGCACTTTTAAAGTGTGCTGTGGTCTGTTGTAAACAAAAAGTACAATTGGTGCTAATTCCATTTGATTAAATCAGTTGCCAGTTGCTGCACAGTATAGAATTTGGATACACTTCCGATTGACCCAGCCATAGTGCAGGAGCTATAGTTTGTGCATTATTTTTGTTTAAATAAGCACCCCACCAGCTAAAAGAACTATTGGAAAGTATATTGATATCCGCATTGATTAAAAACTGTAAGTCGATGATTTCGCTTGCGGAAGAAATATGTTGAGGTGTAATGTCGGCAAATTCTTTCGCTACAAAATCTCGGTCATCCGTAATAAATACATAAAAATTATTGGGATGATGGATTTTTGCAATAGCTTGGTGGTAATAGCTGCTAGTTAATTGCCAGTTCGCTGTTAAATAGTCGCCACGACGTACATGTATAGTCACCATGGTTTTCTCTTTAACTAGCTGCTTAACATATTGCTTAAATAGCTTGATATATTTTGGTTTGATGGACAACAAGTTTTTGAGTGCTTGTTTTTCTGTTTCAAAATATTTTTCTGATTGAAAAAAACCTTCGAACAAAGTCTGTTCTTTAATCTTTAAGCACTCGGCTTTTGGAAACTGCTTTCCATCTATTAGCGTTGTACTTAATTGATATCGACGTTTTAAACTTTCAAAAAACTGAATTTTTGGTTTCTCTAGTAGACGTTTGATGCCGCTAAGATTAAAGATGAATCGTCTAAAAATGGCAATGGGCTTTTCTTTGATCTCGAAATAGCGGGAGACCAGAAAACGATCAATACTTTCGTCGAGGTAAAATGTGGTGCCAAGCTTAGCTGCTGCGGTATAGATAAACGCATATTGAAATAACTGATTGCCCAAGCGGCCATGTAATTTTACGCCAATCATTTACTAAACCAAAAACAGCCGCAACCCCAATATTGTTGGTCTGCAAATTCTTTACTGGCATTTTCTATCAAGCCGAAGGGTTCAAAATCATCAGGTATAAGGCTAAATTCTTTCAAATGCAGATCTTTAAAATAGCTTGTTATTTGATCGTAGCTATAAATACGATGGGCGTTAAATTCTAGTCGAGGTTTTCCAATTGGTACAACTATTAGCAAATGACCATCTTTCGCTAAAACTCTTACTAGCTCATTCATTGCTTTTAGGTCTCCGTTGTAATCGATTTCGTCTCCATATCTACCTAAGCCTATATGTTCAATGGTATGCATACAAGATAGAGAGGGTACACTATTGTTGGCAAATGGAAGGTTTAATAAGTTAGCCTGCCTACAGTTTAAATTAGATAACTTTAAATTTGCTGGCCTAAAGTCGTAAAAATCTGTTGGTACAAAGGCCGAAATCATGGTGCAGAACCTTAATGAAGAAGAAATATCAACATGTTTATGTGGCTTTATTTTCGCTATTATCCTTGCAGCCCAAGCTGGATGATAGGTATAATGTGGCTCGAAAGGAGTGAGGGTAGTTTTATCGCCAACATAAGGGAGCCATTTGTCTTGGCTATGGTCAAATCTTGCTGTGCCAGATTGTTTTTTAAAGGCCAGATAATCCGCTTTAATCTCTTGCAGTGCTTTTCTGTCTTGAACTTTCGTTTTCAAGATTTCTACTATTCGTTTAGCTTTTCTAAAAGGCCAAAATGGATTGAATATTGACATTTTATATTCTTTCGAAATCTAGAACGGGTGCTAATAAACCTGGTCTGGCATCATTCCAGATAGGTGAATTACTTAAACCGCCCAATATTTTTAAATGGATGGATGGGCCTGCATTTGGGGCAACCAGCCATTTGATATAGTGCAAACTTGCCAAAGGTCTAATCCGATAGCTGCCTTGGTTAAGCATATGTTGTGGTAGCCAGATGATAATTTGGTTCGTGCCTATTTCTGGTTGTAACCATTCAACTTTCGACTTGTCTGTTTGGTAAGACCAATAAAGTAAGGTTTCGTGCTGGTCGTAAAATGCAATGCCGTAGCAAAAATCTGCATTAAGCTCGTTGGTATTAAACTTAAGGCAGACTCCGGTTTTGGCATCGTTTCTGGCTACACCTGTATCATTCATTTCTTTATGCTCATTTACTATGTAGAAACTGAGCAAATCGAAAAACTGACTGCTAAATTTTTCAGAGCTTTTATGCCAAACAGATTGTTGGTTTTCTTCGTTGTTGATGTAGCGGTTGATGATTTGTTGGGCGTCTCCATGTTGTATTAATTGGCCATTACGCAGTAAGATTGCCTTATTGCAAAGCTCTGCAATGCTGCCCATATTATGACTCACAAACAATACCGTTCTGCCTTCACCTTTGCTAATTTCTCCCATTTTCCCAAGGCATTTTTGCTGGAATTCGGCATCGCCTACGGCCAATACTTCGTCGATGACTAATATTTCGCTATCTAGATAGGCTGCCACTGCAAATGCCAAACGCACATACATGCCGCTAGAGTATCGTTTTACGGGCGTATCTATGTAACGTTCTACGCCAGCAAAATCTACAATCTCATCAAATTTTTTGGTGATTTCTTTTCTACGCATGCCTAAAATGGCACCGTTTAAGTAGATGTTTTCTCTGCCAGTAAGCTCGGGATGGAAACCTGTACCTACTTCTAATAAAGATGCAATACGGCCTTTACCTATAATGCGGCCAGAGGTAGGGGAGGTTACCCTACTTAATATTTTTAGCAGTGTACTTTTGCCTGCACCATTTGGACCAATAATACCTACTGCATCTCCTTGCTCAATTTCAAAATTGATGTCTTTGAGACTCCAAGAAATATCGCTATTGCCTTTGATGTTGCGGTTATTGGTTTCGCCAATACGCAGAAATGGGTCTTCTTTGCCTCTCAAACGAGCATACCAGCGTTCTAGGTCGCGACTAATGGTGCCAGTGCCTATTTCGCCCAATTGGTAGGCTTTGCTCAGGTTTTCGACTTTAATAATGGTGTTGCTCATTGGTAGATTTTGCAACTAATGTGTACGGATTTTGCTCAACAATTTTTCCATGAATCGATAGGGTCGTGTATTTACTTTTCTTAATGATTTCATATCACTGGCAATGAAGCTTAGCTCATTTTGATACACTCTTTTCACTTCTTCGGCATGTTGTGCGTTACCATTTGAAGAAACACCATCTAAAAAGAAGGTAGAGAGTATCATGTCAATATATTGAAAAGTATACCCAGCTAAAAATGCCTTTACAAAAAAGAGCCAATCTGAGATGATATGATAGTCTTCGGAATAGCCGCCCATGGTATTAAACACGGTTCGCTTAATTAAGGATGCTGGGTGTCCGATAAAAGAGCCTGTAAAATAGGTTAGTGTTAAATGATTTGGGCATTGATGGATGCGTTCAGTATCGTTCTCCAAATCAGCCAGTAATAAATTGGTGTAATATATGTCGCTATCAGATTTTTGCATCATTTGTGCAACCAGTTTGGATAGCGACTCGTCGTTATGCAAAATGTCACCACTATTTAAAAACAATAAGTAATCGCCATTTGCTGCTTTAGCCCCTTTGTTCATAGCGTTGAACACTCCGTTGTCAGGTTCACTTATATCGTAATTAATATAATCTTGATAGTTTTTAACAACTTCTAAACTTCCATCAGTTGAGCCGCCATCTATAACGATATATTCAAAATCTTTCCAGCTTTGCTTAATTACGCTCTCAATGGTTTTTTGTAAGCCATTTTTACTGTTGTAATTGATGGAAATGATCGTTAATAGAGACATGTTTTTTACGGTTTCCATTCTGGGACGAACAAATTGGCCACTTTAGCAAAACAATAGCCCAAAAAGCCTTTACTTCTCCAATGGTGTGCCCTCAACGCTTTCCAATGGTAATCTCGTCTATTGTTTTCATCAAAAATTTCGCCGATAAAATGCCAGTTCTCTCTTGGATAACTTATTTTCTGGCAGTAATCAACCTTGTTGATGTTATAATCATCGTAGTAAGAGAGGTTATTGGCACAAAGTGGATATATTTTACTCATTAAAAAATCCTGATCTGCTCCCCATGCTTGCTTATCCTTGTTTTTATATTCAACTAACCATGTTCTAATAAGTTGGCTGATGTTAAGTTGGTCAACGTTTTTAGCTGCCCAAAGTCCGCCCATTAAAAAAGGATTGCCATGAGAACCGGGATGGTCCTTTATCATTAAAAATGAAGTAGGTTCTTTTTCCCAAGCTTCTATAATGGTTTTCTCCCGGTAATTTAACCTGCTGTCGGTATCTCTGGATAACATTAAACCAACTTCTGGTAACTCTATCGCTGTAAATCTCCACATCATTGGCGGAATATCGGAGTTTTCCATGTTCAACAATCGTACGTTTTTGCCTTTTTCCAATTGCTGGATGTAAGTTATTGGTACAGTTTGATTATAGAAGAAATAACAGTAAAAATCGGGAAAGAATTGCTCCGCTAACTTAACATTTTCTAGTGCACCTACTAAGTATTTTTTGTTTTGACCATATAGGCTAAATGAAATACACTTTATCTTTTCTACTGTTGCTGAATAACTACGCAAATTTAAATGCCTTTAATGAAAATCCTCGGGTCATAGATGAAGGCTTTCCATAGTTTAGGAATCAGATTTATAGGTTGCTTCTTTAACGTTTCTGCTAATTCCAATCTATAAGCCGTTCGTTTGTTTCGAGCTATCAACGCTTTTATCTTAGTCGCAATGTTGAGGTGCTTATCTAAACATTGCGTTAAAAATCGTATAATTTCTTCGTATTTGGTTTGTTGTAAATTGGCTGTTTTAGCCGATGCATGAACTCTGAAAAAAGCGACTGGTTTGTTAATCAGTTCTACTTTATAACCAGAAGATAACAATCGATAAAATAGTTCTAAATCTAGGCAGAAATGATATTGCTCATTGATTAAAATAGGCTGCTCGCTTTTAGACCAAAACGTTCCTGGTTGTCCAAACAATCCAATATTTAAAATCAGATTTTCTATGGTTGGCGGCTGTATCACTTCTCTAAGCATTGCAGTTTGTTTATTGCTGCCTTCTAACCAATTGCCGGTAATAATTTGATTTTTGTCTTTACAGTAGACATTTGCTATTGCCTCAAGAACATTTGGCATCAGTAAATCATCACTGTTTAAGTAAGTTAGAAGGTCGCCATCTGCAATTGCAAAGCCTTTGTTAATAGCATGGCTTTGGCCATTGTCTTTTTCGCTAACCCAATAATGTATGTGCTTTTCATATTGCTTGATTATCGCTACAGAATTGTCGACACTTCCACCATCAATTACAATTAATTGCAAGTTAGGATACCGCTGGTCTATTACAGAAACCAACGTTTCCTCTAGGTACTTGCCCTGATTATAGCTTGGTATAACAATACTTATTTTGGGTATTAAGGGCATTAAACAGTATCTACAAAGTTCTTTTCTACTTTATTGAATACAACTATACCAATCAACAAAATTACCAAAGTAACGCCTGTAGTATAGCCCAAAGCTCCCCAGCTGAAAGTGCCGTTTCCTAAAAATCCGTACCTGAAGGTTTCAATAAGTGGAGTCATAGGATTGTATTCTATGATCCAAGAATAAGAGGGATAGTTTTCTAAGGCTGTGCTTAATGGATAAATTACGGTAGTGGCATACATTAATAGTTGCACGCCAAAAGTAACTAAGAATGCTAAATCTCGGTATTTGGTGGTCATGGCAGAAATAAGCATTCCAGCGCCTAAACCTAAAAGTGCCATTAATACAACTATAAGAGGGAAAAGTGAAATTGCCCATGTGATATTGAAATCAGCTTTTGCAATGAAATAATAGTATCCCATTACAATAATAAACAGAAGGAATTGGACACCAAATCTTACCAAATTACTGACTACGATACTTAAAGGCATGATTAATCTAGGAAAATACACCTTGCCGAAGATGTTAGCATTGTCTTTAAATACGGTTGATGTTTTGGTTAGACAATCGGCGAAGTAGTTCCAGGCAGTGATTCCGGCCATATAGAATAAAGGTTGTGGAAGCCCATCTGTACTAATTCCAGCAAGGTTGCCGAAAACGAAAGTGAAAATCATTGTTGTTAAAAGCGGCTGTATAAAGAACCACAACGGGCCTAAAATGGTTTGCTTGTAGAACGACACAAAATCTCTTCTAACTAGGAGCCAAAGCAAATCTCTGTAGGCCCAGGTATCTTTTAGCTTTAGGTCTAGTAACGAGCTTTGAGGTTCTATACTCCAGTCGTATTGTTGATTATTCATAATTTAAAGGTGTCAGGTATCGGGAGTTAAATGCTAGAATTTAGTATTTTGGTTTTGTGCAATTAGGGGTTAGCAATTAAGCGATTAACTTGTTCCATATATTGCTCGAAACCGAAGTGCTTAACAGTTAATTGTTGTTGTTCGTTAGCTTGATGATGATGATTTGCCAATGCTGTTTGTATGGCATTAATTATTTCTACTTCGCTATTTGGATTAACCATTTGGCCCAGTTTTCCGTTTAGAAGGGCGTCGGTGCTGCCATCAGTATTGCCACCTATAATTTGGCAACCATGTGCTGCGGCCTCAATAAATACAATTCCGAAACCTTCTCCTTTACTCGGCATAATAAAGATATCACTCAATAAAAAGTGAGCACTAAGTTCGTCATCAGATAAGTAACCAAGTAGTTTGACATTTTCTGTCAAGTTAAGCGTATTAACCAATTGTGTTATTCTCAACTTTTCAGTTTCATCCGCTTTTCCCGCAAGGAGGTAAGTGAAATGATGTCCCTTCTTTTTTAGCTCTGCCAAGGCGATGATCACGGTATCGTATCCTTTGTATTTCTCGGCAGCAGAAAGTCTGCTCAACGTATACAATATCGGGTTTTTAATATCCAAGCCATACTTTTCAGTTAACTGTTTTGGCTTTTCGAAAAGAGTAGGAAAATTTAAAAATGGAGATAGGCTGTTATTGAGCACTTTTAACTGGTTTTGTTTAAGGTGATGTTGGTTTACCATCCTATCTCTAGTGTAATTGCTCACTGCCCATACTTCCACTTTGTTTCTGATAAAATCTACTTTCCATTTCGGCAATTGATCCCAAACTTCAATGCCATGTGCAAATAAGATAAATCTATGCTTGGGCTTAACAAATGAAATTAATTTGGCAACCAATAAAAGGTTAATGTGCGATAAAATAAGTGTTGGAGAAGATAATCCTTTCCAAAAACTTGTAAGTATAAAAGAGATTTTGGCACCTCCAAAAGTTCTGTAAGTTGAGTTGGAAGTATATCTGCCATCTACATCGGCAGTTTTATCATACATCGAATAGCTTGCCCATTCCTTTTCGCTAAATAATTGACGAAGCGTATAGATGAAATTCTTGCTCACTTTCTCTACGCCGCCCGTTAGGCTAAAGGCATATAAATTGAGGAAAAGTATGTTTTTATTTCTGGCGAGCATGATAGAATACTTGGTAAACAGCAAATAATTTCGACCAGTGTAATTTGTTGTCTTTAAATTGCTTTAATAACCTTAAAGCTTGTGGGTTATTTTGGTAGTGATTGGTATTCAGCATAGGCTGATAACTGCCAAACCAATGTTGAAAGGGGAACGTAAATCCCTTTTTGGGTCTATTCCATATCGCCTCGGGTAGTAGGTTGCGGTAGGCTTCAATTAACAATGATTTTGGTTGTTGGTTAAATCTTTTATTGGTGGGCAATTGCTTTGCTCCAGTTACTACATCCTGATCCAGAAAGGGTACCCTAACTTCAATGCCATGTGCCATGCTCATGTAGTCGGTGTCTTTTAGTAATTGGTTCTGCATGTAAATATTACATTCAAACCAAGCAATTCGGTCTTCGGCATTTAATAGCTCTAGTTCTTCGTGGGTTGGATAACTACTTAAAAGCTTTGTTACCTGTTTTTCTGATATTCCCAATAATTTGCCAACTACATTAGGCGTGTAAAATCCCCTCAAAAACAGATATTCTCCTATCGGATTTTTGTAGGCGAGAAAGCTGATACGCTTGAGCTTGTCGTTGGGTAAATGCTTTGCTGATTTTAATAAGAAGCGAGGAAGCTTTTTAAGTTTTTTAATGAGCTCGTGTCTCTTGAAAGAGGGGTAGCCGCCAAAAAGTTCATCGGCACCAATGCCTGATAATACGGCCTTTAATCCATTTTCTTTAGCTACTTTATTTACAAACCAAGAATTGATGCCATCGTTAGATGGTTGGTCCATATCTTGAAAGATTTGTGCAATATTTTGTTCAAAGTCATTAGCTGTAACTGTATAGCTGATGTGTTCGCTACCAATTTGTTCAGCTATAATTTGCTGATAGCTTTGTTCAGAAAACTCTGGCTCGTTAAAATTAATGCTAACCGTAGTAATGGTTTGAGCATTTTGTTCATTGGCAATAATGCTCAACAAGCTGCTATCAATACCGCCACTCAAAAATACACCAATAGGAGCGTCGGCGATAAGATGTCTTTTTACTGCTTTGTCTAAATTGGTTTCGGTTTGTTTAATTGCTTCTGGCTGAGTTGTTTGTTCAGCGTTAGGATAGTTGCCTGAAAACTGCTGTGTTTTACATTGCTGCTTAGCATGGTCCCAAGTTAAAAAATGTCCTTTCGCTAGGTTGTAAACGCCATCTAAAGTGGTGTAAGGTTCGGGTACAAAACCAAATGAAAGGAAGTAGATTGGCCAATCTTTGTTCTCTTTCCAATTTGGGTCAAGTGCTTTAAATGCTTTTACTTCCGAAGCAAAATAAAGCTCATTTGATTGGCTGTAATAATATAGTGGTTTGATCCCAATTTCATCTCTTACTAAAAAAGTTTGTCTTGCTTTTTGGTCAACTAAAGCAAATGCAAACATTCCCTTTAATTCTTTAAAGAAATCGGTTCCGTAAGCTTCGTATCCTGCAAGTATAACTTCAGTATCGGTTTGGTTCTGGAAAGTAAATCCTTTAGAAATTAAATCAGCTTTAAGTTCTTGGTAATTATAAATTTCACCGTTAAAGGTTATCCATAAATGCTTTCCATAAGCCATGGGTTGCTTTCCATTTTCACTAAGATCAATAAGCGAAAGCCTTCTATGGCCAAAAGCTAAGTTAAGTTCGGGTAGGGTTTGATAGCCAAAGCCGTCCGGTCCGCCTTTTTGCATAGCGTCGCACATCCGCTGCAAACCATCTTCTACTTCTGCTTTGCTCCACTTGTTGCCAATTATTCCAGCAATCCTACACATTCTTTTGTATTTTTCGACGTCTTAGTTTACAGCTTCGCCCTTTCAGTCCCATGTTTTTGGAACCTCACATCATGGTATAATCAACATCATTAATATTGCTACCATTAAATTAGTTAATAAAATCAGCTAATTATTATGTTTTTATTTAAACGGTTCTATGTAAGCCATAGACGTATTCACATGTATGGCATAGCCTAAGTTTTCTAGCTTTAGAACCAGGCTTTTTTTGTTTTTTATAGAGATTAGTTCTGCAATCATTCCTTTGAATGGTCCAGCATTTACCAGTACTTTCTCTCCAGGTTGTATTTCGTATTCTATTAGTTCCAAATCTTCGCCCGAAGACATTAATAGTTTTAAATCTTCCATCTGTTTATCTGGCATGATGGCAATTTTTCCAGAAAAATATAGGAAACGGCTAATACCTTGGGTCATTAAAACCTCAGCGTATTCTCTACTAGAAATCTTAACAAAGATATATGACGTAAATAGAGGCTCTTCGACTATTTTCTTGCGGTCGCTCCATTGTTTCAATTCTTTTTTTAGTGGCAGATAACACTCAATCTGCTTTTTTTGCAGTTCTTTGCAAGCCCTTTTTTCTGCTCTAGAATTGGTGTAAACTGGATACCATCTGTACTGGTTGTCAATCATAGCTTATTTCCTTTTCCAAAATTCCCACCATTTTTTACCTGGTCCGTCAGTATAGTAGCCGCTACCATATCCCGTATTCGAATAGTCGGAGTAATAGTAGTAATTGGCATAATAGCTACCCGTGTAGTTGGTGGTGTAATATCTGCTATGCAGGATATCATTATCGAAGGCGTTTAATATGATGGCTATATTAGATAAGTTAAATTCCTTTGAAAGCCTCTCGGGAACCGAAGCTGCTTGATAACGCGAAACCCCAGAACGCACAACAAATAAGTTTACATCGGCCATCCTTATCAATGGAATGGCATCAGAAACTAAGCCTACCGGAGCCGAATCGACAATTACAAAATCGTAGGTTTTAGTTAAATCTTCCAATAAATTTTTCATTTTATCAGAATATAGTAACTCTGAAGGATTGGGCGGTACAGGACCAGCCGGAATGAAAGTCAAGTTCTCTACTTCTGTAGGAAAAGTAACCTCGGCTAGCGTTGCCTGATTTGATAAGTAAGAACTTAGACCCTTTAAATTGTTTACCTTAAAAGTGTGGTGTAATTTTGATCTTCTCAAATCGGCAGCAATTACAATCACTTTTTTGTCAATTAAGCTTAAAGTACTGGCTAGATTTACTGTCGTGAAAGATTTTCCTTCTCCTGAAATTTCTGAGGTGATACAGACTATTTTGCTAGCCTTCTCGGCAGCTAAAAAGCTCAAGTTGGTTCTAACCGAGCGTACCGATTCGGCAAATAGAGATTTCGGGTTTTTTATCGATAAAATTTGGCGATTGTCCTCATCTATCGCATCCTGATATTTTCTAATTACTCCAATAATTGGAATGGTAGTTAAGCTTTCGATCGTTTCTTTATCATAGATGAAGGGATTCAACATCCTCACCAAAAGAATAAGTCCAACGCCCGCAATTAAACCGATAATTAAAGCCGTAGTATATGTTTTTTTGTGTACTGGAGCAATAGGATTGCTGTTGTAATTGGCTAAATCCACAATGGTGGCACCAGCTGTAATTGCTGCTTTACTGATCTGGGCTTCTAATTTTTTTTCAGAAAGGTAGCTATATACTTTTTGATTAATTGCTGCATTAGAAGTGAGGTTGATCAACTCCTTTTCTGCTTTAGGGATAGTATTGAACGTTTGTTTGATAGAACCAATTTGTTGGTCTAAAAATGCAATGGTTTTTTGGTTTTTTTGCCTTTGCGAATTTGCATTGCTTACAAAAGCTGACTTGATTTCTAAAATCTGCCTGTCTATCTGTTGTACAATATCAGAGCTAGCTTTATAGGTTATTAGGGCCTCCTCTCGTTTAATCAAGAGTGCATTGTATTGCGTAAGTAACGATCCCAGCATTGGATCGGTAATACCCTGTAAGTTGTAATTGATGGCATTGAGATTCTTATTCCCGATTACCTCCTTCTCTAACTGGTTGATGAAAATTCCCTGTAAGTTTAAGGTGCTCTTTTCTGTTTCAAGCCCTGTTAGTTTTCTCATCACCTCTTCGCCAGCAGAAGTAATGTCCAACACCTTATTGTTCATCTTAAACTGTGCCAATTCTGATCCAGAAGCCTGTACCGCTTGCGACATGCTTTGCTGTAGCGTGTCGATAAATTTGATGGTTTGCGTAGCAGAAATTGTTTTTTGCTCACGGTCATATCTTACATAAGATCGTAGTATCGCATTAAGGATATCGGTAGCAAAAAATGGATTGGTATCTGTTTGCGAAAGAGAAAGAATATTAGTTCCCTTGGTTTCGAACATATTTAAGCCGCCAGCAATACGCCCTAAAAATGCATCTTTTGAGTTAAATCGGAAGCAATAAATAGATTTGTTATCCTTAAATTTGGTGTTATTGTTGATTTTAAATTTAATACCAGCAATGGCAATGATTTGCCCATTTTTGTAGGTGTTGCTAACGTCTTGGCCGTTCTCTTGATGGGTTAATTTAAAAGAAGCATTGTCTATCGTTTCATATTCAATAAGGTTGGTACTTAAGTTCGTACTGTCCTCTTCTATAATGGAAATGTCTAAGGGTTTTTGAGGATAGATGTCGCTAGTTCTTACTCTTCCTTTAAGATAAAAGGAAATTCTATAATCTAATTCACTCACCGCATTAACCAAAACGTCTCTAGACCTGATTACAAATTGCTCAGATTGCATTTTGTTATTGCGGTCATAGCCCGTTCTTACGTTTAGTAACTCGGATATCTCTGATTTCTTTTCCTCAAACTTGAGCGATGCACTAGTGCTAAAAATTTCGGGCGTATACCATAAATAAATGTACGCAGCTATTAACGAAATTATTACGGTGCTGGCCAGCCAATACCATCTACTAAGTACAATCTTTGCGATTTTAACATAGTCTATATCTTGCTGCACATTTGCATTACCGGCGACTGGTTGTTCCATTACTTGGTGATGGTATAGATTAATAATAATGCATTAACAATGGTAAAGCCTATTTGAATGAAGGTAGAATACGCTTGGAAATTTTGGCTATTCACTGATACTCTTCTCGGCTCAACGTAGACAACATCTTTGGCTCTCAATTTAAGCCTAGGGTCTTTTAAAAAAGAGTAATCGCTAAGGTTTACAAAAATAATTTCAGGGTTGTTCTTATCTCCTCTAAATATGCGTAGCATTTTCTTGTTGGCGTCGGGAGTTAGACCACCAGCATCAGCGAGTAGGTCTATCAGTTCATAATCTTCTCTTTCGATAACAAATTTTCCCTGGGTGCGCACTTCGCCCAATAAAATCACATAAGCATTGGCTATGCGTACATCAATTAACGGAGCATTCAGTTCTTTTTGTTCGTAAGCTTTTTGGATAGCTTCTGCAGCTTGCATACGATTTAATCCAGCTACTTTGATTGCCCCTATTTTAGGTAAAACCACTTCTCCTGCAGCGTTTACCTTAAAGGTTGTAAAGGTGGTTTGTGTAGCATTGTTGCTTCCCGTTGCTGTAGGTGCTATCAGGCTCATGTCTTGCACATTTTTAATGGCAAGCTCATCTTCTGCTTTGATGAGATTGTAGTAGTTTTCGTTAATTACTGCACTGTTTACTACCCTTACTGTTTTTACCGTGTCCGCATCATAAGGAGTTTTTAAAATCACTTGTCTCCCTTTGAAAGAACACGAACTGCAAAAAGTGGCGGCAAAGCAGATAAAGACAAGCGCTGTCAAAGGTAATTTGTTGTAGTTCATTAGTTTGAATGAGGGTGCAAATTACAATTTTTTATGATTAAAAAAGTGATAAAATTAAAAAACGGAAGTGCCCTAATTTTTAAGTAAACCCCATAATTGTAGGTAGATTTTACCGTTTTGAATATAGATTTTAATGATTTTATCAATGGGTTTGTTTGTTGGTTATTCTTTAAGGTTGTGTGGTTTTTAAAACTGCTCGTCTTTTAAGTTTTCTACAGAAAAAACAGGCAAGTGAAATAAAATTTTTGTAGAAAGATTAGGATTGTATTTTTACAGCTGCAAAATACAAGCACTTGAAAATAACAATCATTACTGTAGTTTATAACGCGGAGCAGCATCTTAGAGATTGCATCGAGTCTGTGCTTGGGCAAGACTATGAAGACTTGGAGTATGTTTTGATAGACGGAAAATCTACAGATCGAACGTACCATATAGCTAAGGAATATGAAGAACGGATTTCGGTATTGGTTTCGGAACCAGACCAAGGTATGTACGACGCACTGAATAAGGGCATTGCTTTAGCTACAGGTGAGGTGATTGGCATCTTAAATGCTGACGACATACTTGCAAGTAGCGATGTAATAACAGAACTGGTGAAAAAGTTTAAAGTACTGGATGTAGATGCAGTGTATGGTGATTTAAATTACGTAGCACCAAATGATATCAATAAAATACAGCGGAAATGGCGTTCATCTTCGGCTTGCCCTAAAGATTTGGCCTTAGGCTGGATGCCTGCTCATCCTACTTTGTACGTGAAAGCTGGTCTCTTCTCGCAGTTGGGTGCTTACAAATTAAATTATGGTTCTGCTGCTGATTATGAATTGATGCTAAGGTATTTTTACAAGCATCAAATTACGACGGCTTATTTGCCAAAGTTAATGGTTAACATGCGTAGCGGCGGCATGAGTAACCAATCTGCAAAGCATCGGTATGCTGCATTTTTGAATGATTATGCTGCTTTAAAACAAAATAATGTGCCCATGCCATTAATGGCATTGCTATTAAAAAAACTGAGAAAAATTAGACAGTTCTTTTAATAAACTCATATTGCATTTCTTTTTTGTTCAGTCTTTTACAAGTGCGATGTTAAATTTATTTTTAATTTTTTTTCTATGAAAAAAGGCAACCTTATTGTTTAAATATTTCATAGATTTGGTTGTCAATCTTTTGTAAGAAAGCATGCCCAAGCAATTATTTGCCGAGTATCCCTTGGCGTTTTATGTTTCTATTGTTTGTCTAGCGTTTTTGTTGGTACGCTTTGCTATTCCTTCTATTATACATACGGCCAATAAATATAAACTTTATGATTCTGTTGATTTGCATAGAAAAGAGCATACTGGAAATATCTCTAGATTAGGTGGTATTGGACTTTTTTGCGGATTCACAATTACTGTTTTACTTTTTGCTACCACTGTAAATTACCAAGAAGCAAATTTTTTAATCGCCTCAAGCATCCTTCTATTTGCATTAGGTATTAAGGATGATATTTATGGCGTTAGCCCAAATACCAAGTTTGCATTGCAAATTGTAGTGGCTTTGATATTGGTTTGTTTGGGCGATTTTAAACTATCAAGCCTTTATGGTGTATTTGATATCTGGAATGTGCATCCATTTGCCGGAGGGATATTTTCCGTCGCTTTAATTATATTCATCAATAATGCTTTTAATTTAATTGATGGGGTGGATGGGCTGGCTGGTACCGTTGGTGTAATTGTAAATCTGTTTTTCGGGATGTTTTTTGCGTTGGAAGGCAATATGCCTTATGCCTTTATCGCTTTTTCGATGTTAGGGGCAATCCTCGGCTTCTTGGTCTTTAATTATCCACCAGCAAAAATATTCATGGGAGATACCGGCTCGCTAATTATAGGTTTGGTATCTGCGGTTTTGGCTATCAAATTCATTGAAATTAATAAAGTGGGATTCGGTTCTGTCCCTTATTTTAAATCTGCTCCGTCTATTGCTGTTGCAGTCCTTATTGTCCCTGTTTTCGATTCACTTCGAATATTTTTTATTAGAATTGTTAATAAAAAATCACCATTTAGAGGTGATAGAAACCATATTCACCACCGTCTTTTACGTTTAGGCTTAAGTTCAAAGCAAGTACTATTAGTTACCGTATCTTTCAATCTATCTATGATTGCGCTAACATTGATGTTTAGTCATTTGGGAAATTTTGGGCTTATATTTCTCCAAATTGGAATTTGTGTAGTGTGTAATGGAGTACTTACTTATATTAAGGGTAAAAAGAAAGCTAAATCTTATACCGTTAAAGACGTATTTATAAAGGATACTGTTAAGCTATTGTAGTTTCTTCTTTAATTTAAAATTTAGATTTTCTTTCACTAGATATTGGCTAGATTTGCCGCGTGAAATGATGTTGTTTTCACATAAATCAATACCAAATGAGAATAGCTATTAATGGTTTTGGACGAATAGGCCGAATGTTTTTACGTACTGCTTTGGAAAGAAACTTTGATATAGTAGCAATTAATGACCTTACAGTGCCCGCTACATTGGCACACTTGTTTAAATACGATTCTGTTCACGGTGGTTATAAAGGTGAGGTAGGTATAGAAGAACAGTGTTTGATAATAGATGGAAAGAAAATTCAGGTTTTGTCTAGTGCTAATCCCGAGAATTTGCCATGGAAAGAGCTAAACATAGATTTGGTAGTAGAAGCAACAGGTAAATTTGCTAATAAAGTTGGTGCCGACAAACACCTGCAAGCTGGAGCAAAGCAAGTGCTCATATCTGCGCCAGCACCCGATAAAGGCATACCAATGGTTGTAATGGGGGTGAATGATGACGAGGTCGATTTTTCTTCTCCAATTTTATCGAATGCCTCTTGTACAACTAATAACGTGGCGCCAATGGTTAAAATATTGGATGATAACTGGGGAATTGAGGACGGTTATATCACCACAGTGCATTCTATGACGGGCGATCAAAACCTGCATGACTCTCCGCATCAAGATTTGCGCAGAGCAAGGGCAGCATCTTCTTCCATTATTCCAACAAGTACCGGTGCCGCGAAGGCGATTACGCACATCTTTCCACATTTGGATGGAAAATTGGGTGGAGCCGGGATCAGGGTACCAGTTTTGAATGGCTCGCTGACAGATTTCACTTGCATCCTTAAAAAGAAAACAACGATAGAGGAAATCAATGAAGCTTTTAAAGTTGCTGCCGCAGGAAAACTAAATCAAATTGTACAATATACCGAAGACCCGATTGTTTCTGTAGACGTAATCAACAATACTTATTCTTGTGTATTTGATGCACAATTGACTTCAATTGTTGGTGATTTGGTGAAAGTGGTCGGCTGGTACGATAACGAATCTGGCTATTCAAACCGCTTAGCAGATGTAGTGGAGAAGATAAAAGGTTCTAATAATTAAGAACCAATAATCGAATGCTAACAGTTAATTCACAATAAATAAAAGTAAATTAACTATGGACTATTAACCATTAATAATTAACCACTAACCACTAATAAAAGGTTATGATAAAGTTTGTTCCTTTGGAGGTCGTACTTCCCTTAAGAAGTAAAATGCTCAGAAATGGTGCTGCTATAAATGAGTGTGTTTTTCCTACTGATGAAGCTGAGGGCATCTTCCATCTAGCTTACTATGCTGATGAAGCCGAAATTGCTACCGTCGCTACTTTCTATCCCCAAGATATGGAAGGCAGGAATGGTAGGGGTTACCAGCTTCGCGGAATGGCCACCGACACAGCTTTTTTGGGGAAAGGTTATGGAGCAATGCTGATAAAATATGCAGTAGATTACATAAAAGAGGCAAAAGCTGAGTATATTTGGTGCAATGCCCGTACGTCGGCGGTAGATTTTTACAAGAAACAGGGATTTGAAATTGTTTCAGAAGAATTTGAAATTCCCGGAGTAGGGCCGCATTATATCATGATTTTAAACCTAATATAGAATATAGAAAAATGAAGACAGTAGACCAGTTCGATTTTAAAGATAAGAAAGCTATCGTAAGAGTAGATTTTAATGTTCCTTTAGATGCCGATTTTAACATTACCGATGATAAAAGAATGCGTGCTGCATTGCCAACCATCAAAAAGATATTAAAAGATGGTGGTTCAGTAATTTTAATGTCGCATTTGGGTAGACCAAAAGACGGGCCAACCGATAAATATTCTTTAAAACATATTGTGGCAGATTTGTCTCGTATGCTAAGTTTAACTGTGAAGTTTGCTGATGATTGTATTGGTGAAGAGGCAGTTAACAAAGCCGGAAATTTGTATCCAGGTGAAGTTTTGTTGTTAGAGAATCTTCGTTTTTACAAAGAAGAAGAAAAAGGTGATGTTGCTTTTGCAGAAAAATTATCGAAACTAGCTGAGGTTTACGTGAATGATGCTTTTGGAGCTGCACATAGAGCGCATGCTTCTACTGCAACTATTGCTCAGTTTTTCCCTAATGCAAAATACTTCGGCTATTTAATGGCAGAAGAAGTTAAAAATGCAGAAAAAATAATCAATGATGCTGAAAAGCCGTTCACCGCAATTATGGGTGGTGCTAAAGTATCTGATAAAATCTTGTTGATCGAAAGTCTATTAGAGAAAGTAGACAATTTAATCATTGGTGGTGGTATGGCTTATACCTTTGCGAAGGCACAGGGTGGAGAGATCGGTACTTCTTTATTAGAGGCTGATAGAATGGAACTTTGTTTAGAGTTACTGGAGAAAGCAAAAGCTAAAGGGGTAAACCTAGTATTACCAGTTGATACAGTAATTGCTGATAAATTTGATAATAATGCGAGCAAAGACCAGGTAGATAGTGGCCATATTCCTGCTGATTGGATGGGTTTGGATATCGGTTCTAAATCTGTGGAGTTATTCAGTGATATCATTAAAAACTCAAAAACCTTGCTTTGGAATGGTCCTATGGGTGTTTTCGAAATGGAAAATTTCCAACAAGGAACTAAAGCTGTTGCCGAAGCAGTGGTAGAAGCTACTAAAAATGGCGCTTTCTCATTAATTGGTGGTGGCGATTCTGCAGCTGCAATTGCAAAATTTGGCTTAGAAGATGAAGTAAGTTACGTGTCTACCGGTGGTGGTGCTTTACTAGAATATATGGAAGGTAAAGAATTACCAGGTGTTAAGGCAATACAAAGTTAAACTATTTAAATTGATGCGCTCATGTCAAAAAAAAGTAAATATAGTTTCTGGTTCATCTTCATTATAGCTCTTTGTTCTTGTAAAAAGAAAAACGATGTTATGGATGAGGAGTTGCTGCGAGAGAAGTTTAATGGTAAATATGAATTGGTAGCTGCATTCGCTGACAAGGCTGTAGATATGAATCTGGATGGATTCGCTTCCAATGATTTATCAAATGAAATTTTGAACCTCAATGCTGCTTTTGTAGAGCTAAGTGGTAGCAAAAATGTTCGAATATTTACTCAGTTTTGGCAAGAGCAATACCTGTTGGAAAGTCAAAATATCGCGTTGCCTAGCGTGGATTATGCAAGACAGGGAATCGGTTTTAGTTTTTCATTTAATGAAGATTTAAAGGGCTTTAATTTAGATAAAACTAAGGTGACGGAAGAGCAGGCGGAAAGGTTTGCTGTCCCTGAATCTGTAAAACTTTTAGCAAATGACCTGATAGAAGTGGTGTTCGTTAAGCTTGTATACACTGGTAGCGGGTGGAAAGATATCACAATTAAAGCGAGTTATCGAAAATTCACTAGCATTACTTAAAACGGCTTTTGGTAGTTTGCTTTTTTATTCTCTTATGCTTAGAGTTCAGGCAAACATAATAAGAGAATCAAGATAAATCTTTACAGCGGCCCCAATTTATTGGAGCCGCTTTTTTGTTTTATCGCCCTTAGGTAGACTGTGCCTGAAGCAGATTTGTTTACTTCTCCCACCTTAAGGTAAAAGGCTTCTGTCTGGATGTCTGGTTTGAACCATAGGTAAGTCGAACGTTGGTGGGATGCCAATCTTAGTAGATGCTCTTGTTGGTGTTTCCGTCAACGATAAAAGAATTGCCAGGTGTAGCTGCTATTCAGCATTAATTATAGGTTAACTCCTTGTATATGAGCGTCCCGATGCATTGCGTCGGGACGCTTTCTTTTTTTACCACCACCAAAAATGCCCTAGCAATATCAAAAAGTGGGTTTATGTGGTAAGAAATGTGTGTTGAAAACTTTTTTGTGGTAAAAAGTGGTAAAAAGTGGTAGAACTCTCTTAATTTTACACTACATAAAAAGTGTAGCTACTATAAATGAACCAACTCATCGGAGAATTTGATTGCAAAATGGATGCGAAAGGGCGCTTGATGGTGCCTGTTTTGCTGAAGAAGCAATTGCTTGATGTAGAGCGAGATGGGTTGGTTGTGAACAGGGGTTTTGAGAAGAATTTGGTTATTTATCCTAAGAAAGTGTGGGATGAAACGGTAGCCGAGTTAAGCAAGTTGAATATGTTCGAGAAAAAGAATCGTGAGTTTGTAAGAGCGTTTCAGCGTGGTGCAATGCCTTTGTCGTTAGATGCTGCGGGTCGTGTGCTATTGCCTAAATCTTTGGTGGAATATGCTGGGATAGATGCTGAATTGGTATTGGCTTGTCAGTTGGATAAGATTGAGGTTTGGGATAAGAAAGTTTACGACGGGCTTTTTGATGATGTGCCAGAGAACTTTGCTGCTTTAGCGGAAGAAGTGATGGGCAATAAGAATAAAGGAGGTGCTGATGGAGAATAATTACCATGTGCCTGTTTTGCTGCAAGAATGTATCGATGGTTTGAATATCAAGCCGAACGGTGTGTATGTGGATGTGACTTTCGGTGGTGGCGGACACTCTCGTGAAATTTTGAAGCATTTAGGTCCCGATGGTGTTTTGGTTGCTTTTGATCAGGATCCTGATGCGCAAAGAAATAAGATTGATGATCCTCGTTTTCGGTTTGTAGACCAAAATTTCGGTTACATGAAAAACCATCTCCGTCTTTTGGGTATCAAACAAGTGGATGGTATTTTGGCTGATTTAGGAGTTTCTTCACATCAGTTCAATGAGCCAGAAAGAGGTTTTTCTACTCGTTTTGAGGCGGATTTAGATATGCGTATGGATCAGCAACGAGCTTTGACGGCTGCGGTGGTGCTAAATACCTATGCTGAAGAGAATTTGCATAAGATCTTCGGATTGTATGGGGAAGTTCAAAATGCGAAGTCTTTGGCTAGAACCATTGTTACTGCTCGTTTAGATAATCCTATTCAGACTTTGTCTGGTTTTAAAAATATAATTGCTGCTCATATCCCCCGCGGAAAAGAGCATAAGTATATGGCGCAAGTTTTTCAGGCTTTGCGTATTGAGGTGAATGCGGAGATAGAAGTGTTGGAGCATTTTTTGGAGCAATCGGCGGAGGTGCTTAAGCCGGGCGGTCGTTTGGTGGTGATGTCTTACCATTCGTTGGAAGATAGGCCGGTAAAGAATTTCTTAGCAAAAGGGAAATTTAGAGGTGAGGTGGAGAAAGACTTTTTTGGCAATGATCAGAAGCCGTTTAATGTCATTACCAGAAAAGCAATAGTGGCTGATGCTGAGGAATTGGCTCGTAACAGCAGATCTCGCAGTGCGAAATTAAGAATCGGTGAACGGATTTCATTGCCGTTGACTTCAGTCGGCGGCAAAGGAGGTAGGGCGAGTGAATAGGTTTAGAGAAAAGTTAGAGGAGGAGTTGGCTGAAGAAGATGAGCCGGTGCTCAAAAAGGAGCAGCCTAAGAGAAAAGAGCCTGTAAAAGAAGGAAGTGCAACAGCTTTCTTCAGAAAATTATTTGTGGAAGGTGCTGTGTCTAAGGAGACGGCAACAGATATGCTTCCCTACTTAATTTTCTTGTGTGTGTTGGGGATGGTTTATATCGCGAATAGCCACATGGCGGTAAAAAGTATTAGGGATATAGATCGGTTGAGTAAAGAGGTAAAAGAGTTGAGCTGGGAATACAAATCGCTAAAAGCCGATTTGATGTTCAAGAGTAAAATGACAGAGGTGGCAAAAAAGGTAGATACGCTAGGTTTAGAGGAGTTGATTGAGCCGCCAAAAAAAATAATAGTACAAGTTAAATAATGAATATCAGGGCAAACATATTATTAAGGGTGTATTTAGCTTTCGGGCTAATTGTGCTTTTTGCGCTTGCGGTTTTCGTTAGGTTGTGCGATGTGCAATTTAGACAAGGCCACAAGTGGGTGGCTATGGCTGATAGTTTGTCTACCAAGGAGTTTGAAATTGAAGCTACTCGTGGTAATATTTATTCTGTAGATGGTAGCTTATTGGCAACTTCTGTTCCTGAGTACGAATTGAGGATGGATATGTTTGCTGGCGGTATCCAAGAAGATAAAATTTTTAATGCCAAAGTTGATTCGTTGGCGATGAAGCTTTCAGGTTTTTTCAAGGATAAAAGCGCAAAAGATTATTCTCGTTTATTGCGTAAAGCAAGGCAAGATAGTGCTCGTTATTTGCTGATCAAGCGTAAGGTTACCTATCAGGATTTAAAAATTGTGAGAAGTTTTCCTTTGTATAACATCGGCAAGCATTCGGGTGGTTTAATGGCGATCCAAAAAAACAAGCGTATTCTTCCGTTTAAGGCTTTAGCTGCTAGAACTATCGGATATAAAAACGAAAATGTGAAGAATGGCGTGGGTTTGGAAGGAGCTTACGGTAATTACATCAATGGCGAAACCGGTAGAAGATTAATGCAGCGTATCAGCGGTGGTGTTTGGATTCCGGTAAACAGTGATGCTGAAGTTGCGCCCAAAGATGGTGCGGATATCATTTCTACCATCGATATCAATATGCAGGATTTGGCACAAAGTGCATTAGAGAAGCAACTGATCAAAAGTCAGGCGCATCATGGTGCTGTAATAGTAATGGAGGTGGAAACTGGCGAGATTAGAGCGGTTGCAAATTACACCAAAGTAGAAGAAGGAGTTTATAAAGAACAGTTCAACTACGCGATTGCTGGTAACCAAGATCCAGGTTCTACTTTCAAGTTGGCTTCTTACATGGCTTTGCTAGAAGACAAAAAGATAGATACTAATACCTTGGTTAGAACAGGATGGTATCAAATTCCAGGTAAAAGAATTACAGATTCTCATCCTAAAGACGAGTACGTAACAGTTAAAAAAGCTTTTGAGGAGTCGTCTAACGCTGCTATCGCAAAACTGATCAATGATAATTACAGCTCGAACCCAATGAAGTTCACTGATTATTTGTACGAGTGGGGATTGAATAAGAGAATGGGCTTGCAAATTCCAGGTGAATCACAGCCTGTAGTTAAAAATATTAAGGCAAACAGGAGTTGGAACAAGAACATGACCTTGCCGCAAATGGCTTATGGTTACGAGATGCAGATGACGCCATTAAATATGTTGGTTCTGTATAATGCGGTAGCTAACAATGGAAAGCTGATCGCTCCAATTTTTGTGAAAGAAATTAGAAGATTGGGTAGTCCTATCGAGCAGTTTAAAGCGAGAGTAATCAATGATAAAATCTGTTCAGATGAAACGTTGATTAAGATTAAGGCGATGTTGGAAGGTGTGGTAACTAACGGTAGTGGTAAGCAGGTAGTGTATAATCCTTTGTATAAAATTGCTGGTAAAACAGGTACGGCGCAGGTGGCAGATGCTAATTTGGGTTACAAAGCTAAAAAGCAATATCAGGCTTCGTTTGTGGGTTATTTTCCTGCAGATAAACCTAAATATTCGATGATTGTGGTAATCAACGATCCAAAAGGTGCTTATTATGGTGCTTTGGTTTCTGGTCCAGTATTTAGAGAAGTAGCAGATCGTATTTACGCAAGCGATGTAAATATGTACAACAAAGTTGAAGAGCATTTGGCTGGGAATACCGTAGCGCCAGAGGCAAAAGCTGGACAAAGTCAGGCGACAAAGAAAGTTTACAACGCTTTTGGTATTAAGGCGCTTTATGCTGCAAAATCAGATTATTTCAATTCAATTGATACAAATAACGGCGTGGCTTACGAAGAAAATACTCCTGTAAAAGGCGTAATGCCAAATGTAGGCGGCATGGGCTTAAAAGATGCGATGTATCTATTAGGTAATGCAGGTTTAAAAGCCCGAATTAAAGGAAGTGGAAAAGTAACCAGCCAATCTATACAACCTGGAAGCAGGATCGGTAAAGGTTTGGTGGTAGATATATTGTTGCAATAAAAAGGAATTATAAATGAAGAAATGACTAAATGAGAAAATAAATGGCGAATATCATCCATCATTTAAAACTTACTCATTTACTCAATTAATCATTATTAGAAATATGAATTTACAAGATTTACTTTACGGAGTTTCGATTAAAAGTTTAAAGGGCTTGCCTCAGGTGGAGGTGGCTGCTTTGACTTTTGATTCTCGTTTGGTAAACGCTGGAACTTTATTTTTTGCCATTAGAGGTACTGCTGTAGACGGACATCAGTTCATTAACCAAACTATTGCTGCCGGTGCAAATGTAATTGTTTGTGAAGAGCTGCCTACAGAACTAAATGAGCAGGTGACTTATGTAGAGGTTGATGATTCTTCTGAAGCTTTAGGGGTTATTGCTTGTAATTTCTACGGTAACCCATCGGCTGACTTGAAGTTGGTTGGTATTACTGGAACTAACGGCAAAACCACCATTGCGACACTACTTTTCCAATTATTTAGTGGTTTGAATTATGGAGTTGGATTAATATCTACCGTTCAAAATCAAATTAATGAAAGGGTAGTGCCTGCAACACATACCACGCCAAATCCAATTGCTTTAAACCAGCTGTTGCGAGAAATGGTAGACGAAGGTTGTGAGTATTGTTTTATGGAAGTGAGTTCTCATGCGGTGTCTCAACATCGTATCGCTGGATTGACATTTGCTGGTGGGGTATTTTCGAACATCACTCACGATCATTTAGACTTTCATAAAACCTTCGATAATTACATCAAAGCAAAGAAGGCTTTTTTCGATATGCTGCCTAAATCGGCTTTTGCCTTAACCAATACCGACGATAAAAACGGGATGGTGATGTTGCAAAACACCAATGCGCACAAAAGAACTTACGCCTTAAAACAAATGGCAGATTTTAAAGCGAAGATAATCGAAAACAAATTTAGTGGCTTGCATTTAGAAATAGACCATACTGATGTTTTCTTCAAAATGGTAGGTTCTTTTAATGCCTATAATTTGTTGGCAGCTTATGGAACAGCTGTTTCATTGGAGCAAGATCAATTAAAAGTATTGACCACGCTTAGCGCTTTATCTGGTGCAGAAGGCAGGTTCGATTATATCGTATCTAAATCTGGTATTGTAGGGATTGTAGATTACGCACACACGCCAGATGCTGTGCAAAACGTATTGAGTACTATCGCGAATATCAGAAAAGGAACCGAACAGGTTATCACTGTAATTGGTTGCGGCGGCGATAGAGATAAAACCAAGCGTCCGGTAATGGCAAAGGTTGCTTGCGATTGGAGCGATAAAGTGATTTTAACGTCTGACAATCCTCGTACCGAAGATCCGCAAATGATCATCAAAGATATGGAAGCGGGTGTGTCGCCAACTAACCAGCGCAAAGCGATTAGCATTTTGGATAGAAAAGAGGCGATTAAAACGGCTTGTCACATTGCGCAGCCTGGAGATATCATCTTAATTGCTGGAAAAGGTCACGAAAAGTATCAAGAAATTAATGGTGTGAGACATCATTTTGACGATAAAGAAATTATTAACGAACAACTAAACCAAATCAACTAATGTTATATTTATTATTCGAATATCTACATAAGCATTATGATTTCCCTGGATTGAGGTTGTTCCAATACCTTACTTTCAGGTCGTCACTCTCGATCATTTTGTCGTTGATTATCACTACCGTTTATGGTCGTAGAATTATAGATTATCTGCATTCGAAACAAGTAGGTGAAACCGTTAGGAATTTAGGTTTAGAAGGACAAATGCAAAAACAAGGTACGCCAACTATGGGGGGTATCATGATTTTGATGGGGATTTTGATTCCTACTTTATTGTTCGCAAACATTACCAATATCTATGTGATCTTGATGATTGTGACTACCCTTTGGATGGGTGCAATTGGTTTCTTGGATGATTACATCAAAGTATTCAAAAAAAACAAAGAAGGTTTAGCGGGTAGATTTAAAGTGGTTGGTCAAGTGGGTTTGGCAATTATCGTGGGCTGTACCATGTATTTCCATCCTAATATTGTAGTACGCCAAACGGTAGATGAAACTGTTAAAGTAGATACGACTAAAGTTCAAAGTATTGCACCAATGGTATTGCGTAAAAAGGGCGAAACTTATTACTATACACAAGATGTGAAATCTACCAAAACTAATCTCCCTTTCTATAAAAATAACGAATTTGATTACGCTAAAGTAGTTAAGTTTTTAGGAGAGGGATATGAGAAGTATGCTTTCATCGTGTTCTTGGCTTTTGTAATTGTAATCGTAACTGCAGTTTCAAATGGTGCTAACCTAACCGATGGAATTGATGGCTTGGCAACGGGAACTTCTGCAATCATTGGTATTACGATGGGCATATTTGCGTACGTTTCGGGTAATACAGTAATGGCCGATTACTTAAATATCATGTACATCCCGAACAGTGGTGAGTTGATCATTTTTGCGGCTGCATTTATTGGGGCTTGTATCGGTTTCTTATGGTATAACTCATATCCAGCACAAATTTTTATGGGCGATACAGGTAGTTTAACTATCGGTGGTATCATCGCGGTATTTGCGATCATGACTAGAAAAGAATTGTTGATTCCAATTATATGTGGAGTGTTCTTGGTAGAAGTTTTATCTGTGAGTTTGCAGGTAACTTATTTCAAATACACTAAAAAACGTTTCGGCGAAGGAAGAAGAATATTCTTAATGTCGCCATTGCACCACCATTACCAGAAGAAAGGTTATCATGAAGCTAAAATCGTTACTCGTTTCTGGATTATTGGAATTTTGTTGGCGGTAATTGCATTTGTAACCCTGAAATTAAGGTAAAAGTAAAAAATAAAAACACCTGTTGTCAGTCTGAGCTTGTCGAAGACTAATTGCAAGAAGAAATAAAAAAAATGAACTCAAATAACAACATTTCGCAAAACCAATCTCAGTCAAATACGACTGCTGTGCGTTCGCGTATAGTTATTTTGGGTGCAGGCGAAAGTGGTGTTGGCGCAGCTAAATTGGCTCAAAAGCAAGGTTTCGATGTTTTTGTGTCTGATTTTGGAAGTATTGCAGCTATTTACAAAGCTGATTTGCAAAGCATGAACATTCCTTTCGAGGAAAATCAACATACCGAAGCATTGATTTTGAATGCAACGGAGGTAGTGAAGAGTCCAGGTATACCTTCAAAAGCGCCGATAGTGAAAGCGTTGGTAGAAAAAGGTGTTCCAGTAATTTCTGAGATTGAATTTGCGAAGAGATATACCAATGCAAAGACGATTTGTATTACGGGTTCAAACGGTAAATCGACAACTACCATGCTCACTTATCATATCCTTCAAAAAGCAGGATTGAATGTTGGCTTGGCAGGAAATATAGGTCGCAGTTTTGCAGCGCAAGTAGCTGATATAGACTTTGATTGGTATGTTTTAGAAATATCAAGCTTTATGCTAGATGATATGTATGAGTTTCGAGCAGACATCGCCGTGTTGCTCAACATTACTCCAGATCATTTAGATAGGTACGATTACCAAATTGCCAATTACGCAGCTTCGAAAATGCGAATTGTGCAAAATCAAACATCAGCCGATGCTTTTATATACTGTGCAGATGATGAAGAGACGAAGAAGATTTTAGATAAAGTAAATATAGAAGCACAAGCTTATCCTTTTTCTATCCTAAAAAAGGTAGAACAAGGTGCCTATTTAGAAGAGAATATTATACACATCAACACCAATTTAAATAACACACTAACCATGTCAATTTCGGATTTGGCCTTACAAGGCAAGCACAACATTTACAACTCAATGGCTTCGGGTATCGTAGCGAAGGTATTAGAGTTACGCAACGAAACAATCCGTGAAAGCATGGGTGAGTTTAAGAATATAGACCACAGGTTGGAGTTTGTAGCCAAAATCAATGATGTAGCTTACATCAATGATTCTAAAGCGACCAACGTAAACTCTACTTGGTATGCTTTGGAAAGTGTAAATACCGACGTGGTGTTAATTATGGGTGGTGTAGATAAAGGAAACGACTACGAAATGCTGAGAGACTTAGTGAAAAGCAAGGTTAAGGCAATTATCTGTTTAGGTAAGGACAACAAGCGTATTCACGACGCTTTTGAAGATGATGTAGATGTAATTGTAAACACATTTTCAGCGGAAGAGGCAGTACAGGTTGCTTATCACTTGGCAAAAAAAGGAAGCACGGTGTTATTGTCTCCAGCTTGTGCAAGTTTCGATTTGTTTAAAAGCTACGAAGATCGTGGTAACCAATTTAAGGCTGCAGTAAAAGAATTATAATAGAGACAAAAGCTAAAATGACCTAAGGTGTCTTAGGTGGTAAAAGTAAAATAAAATTAGTGTCAGTCTAAGCTTGCCGAAGACTAAATATAAAATAACAAAATGTTTAACATCAACGCACTTCTAGAACGTACCAAAGGCGACCGTTGGATTTGGATTATCATCCTCCTACTTTCGATGATTTCTATCATGGTAGTATATAGTGCCACTGGAGCTATTGCGTACAAAAAAGGCATTTCGGTAGAGAAATACCTGTTGTTTAAACACGTGATATTTGTGATACTTGGCATTGTGATGATTTACATCGCACACTTGTTGGATTATAAATATTATGCTGGTATTTCAAAAATACTGATGATTATCACTATACCATTGCTGCTTTATACTTTGATTTTTGGAGCGAATTTGAATGAGGCATCTCGTTGGGTAAAAATTCCTGTAATTGGATTGACGTTTCAAACTTCAGATTTAGCTAAACTCTCTTTAATTACATTCTTGGCTAGAATGCTAACGAGAAAGCAAGAGAATATTAAGGATGTAAAGAATGCATTTTTACCAATAATGGGTTCGGTTGTTGTCGTGTTTGGCTTAATTGCTAAAGCCAATTTGTCAACAGGCTTAATGTTGTTTGGCGTAAGTATATTGCTTCTAATCGTAGGTAGGGTTAGTATTAAACAGATTTCTTGGGTGATGCTGGGAGGGGTAGTAATGATGTTCTTCTTAGTTTTAACGACTGAGAGGGCAGGTACTTGGAAGTCTAGGGTAGATACGTTTTTACATCCAGAGTTGCAACACTCTGATAAGACATACCAGTCTGACCATGCTAAAATAGCATTGGCAACTGGCGGTTTCTTGGGTAAAGGACCAGGTAACAGTACGGAAAGAAACTTCTTACCGCATCCATATTCCGATTTTATTTTCGCCATTATTATTGAGGAATATGGAACGGTGGGCGGTTTAGCGGTAATGGTGTTGTATTTGGTACTGCTCTATCGATGCGTTAGGATTGTAACCCGAAGTCCCAAGGCCTTTGGTGCTTTGTTGGCAGCGGGGCTGAGTTTCAGTTTGACGATCCAGGCATTTGCGAATATGGCAGTTGCGGTGGGCTTAGGTCCGGTAACGGGTGTGCCTTTGCCGCTAGTAAGTATGGGGGGTACTTCCATGATATTTACCAGTATTGCTTTTGGCATTATTTTAAGTGTAAGCCGAGATGTGGAAGAAAATAGTACGGTTAAAAAAGAAGAAAAGGTAGTTGTTGGAAGTATTCCAGCGATGGCTTAGAGAAAATGTATAAATGATGAAATGAGAAAATGATTGAATAACGATGGAGAATAGTAAAGCAGACTTCGTTACGGCTTTGAAAATTAGAACAAAGGAGTTTGTTCTGTGCTCAATAAAGCTTTTTCAATCATTGCCTAAGACAGAGGAGGCGAAAATTTTAGGTAGACAGTTTTTAAGGTCGTAATCATCGGTTGGAGCAAATTATAGAGCAGCATGCAGAGCGAGGTCCAAAGCTGAGTTTTTTGCAAAGCTAAGTATTACGATTGAGGAAGCTGATGAAACTCAATTTTGGTTAGAAATTTTGGTAGAGTCAGGAATAATAACAAAAGATATAAATGATTTAATGAAAGAAGCAGGAGAAATTGTTGCCATTTTAACAAAAGCAAGAAAAACGGCAAGCGATAGTCGGTAACATTTACTCATTCGGTCATTTACTCATTTAAAATTTAATTAACAACATGAATAATTTCCCAAAAATTATCATATCTGGTGGTGGCACAGGCGGGCATATTTTCCCCGCCGTTGCTATCGCTAATGCCCTAAAAGCAGTTTCGCCGCAATGCGAGATTTTGTTCGTTGGGGCAGAAGGTCGCATGGAAATGGAGAAGGTTCCTGCTGCTGGATATAAAATTGTGGGACTAAATATAAGTGGCATTCAACGAGGTTCAATTTTTAAAAACCTTGGACTGCCTTTTAAGGTTATAGGTAGTGTGCGCAAAGCGATGAAATTAATTGCCGATTTTAAACCCGATGCAGTGGTTGGGGTTGGTGGTTATGCCTCTGGTCCGTTGCTTTATGCGGCTTCCCTAAAAAATATACCTTACTTGATACAAGAACAGAACTCTTACGCAGGCATTACCAATAAACTATTGGGTAAAAAGGCGGCGAAGATTTGTGTAGCTTTTGATGGTATGGAAGCTTTTTTTCCAGCGGATAGGATTTTGAAAACTGGAAATCCAGTAAGAAAGAATATTGTGAGTATTGATGGTCGTCGTTTTGCGGGAGCAGAGCTGCTAAAGCTAGATCCATTGAAGAAAACCATTTTGGTTACTGGTGGAAGTTTGGGTGCTGGAACGTTAAACAAAAGTATAGAAAAGCACTTGGTAGAAATCATCGCACAAGATGTGCAGGTAATTTGGCAAACAGGTAAGTTCTATTACAAAGGAATTATAGAGCGGTTGGGTTTGGAATATCATCCGAACGTACGAATTCTAGAGTTTCTGAATCAGATGGATTTGGCTTATGCCGCTTCGGATGTGATTATTTCTAGAGCTGGTGCGGGAACCATCGCAGAGCTTTGCTTAATCAAAAAGCCAGTGATTTTGGTGCCATCGCCAAATGTAGCGGAAGATCACCAGACTAAAAACGCTTTGGCTTTGGTCAAAGAAAATGCAGCAATACTAATTGCAGATACAGCAGCCGAAGACACTTTAGTTGCACAAGCGCTAGAATTACTAACTAATAAAGAGAAATCAGCGCAGCTGAGTGAAAATATAGGGAAAATGGCTTTTGCGAATGCAGATGAGGTCATAGCGAAAGAAGTGTTAAAATTAATTAAGTAAGAAGTTAAAAGTAGAAAGTGAAAAGTTTTGGGAGTAGTCTAAAAAACTAAACAACCAAAAACCAACCAACTAAAAGAATGGAATTGTCAAATATCAATAGGGTTTATTTTGTAGGCATAGGAGGTATCGGCATGAGTGCCCTTGCCCGCTATTTTGCAAAACGTGGCTGCGTAGTTTGCGGCTATGATAAAACTCGTACGGCTTTGACAGCGCAATTGGAGCAAGAAGGAATTCTAATTTCATTTTTGGATGAGGAAAATACGATTCCAGTTGCTTTTAAAGAGAAATACGATGATACACTGATTGTGTATACTCCGGCTATTCCTAAAGATTCGCATATCCTTAATTTTTTTCAGAGTAAAGGTTTTGAGTTAAAGAAACGTTCGCAGGTGTTGGGCATCATTAGCGAAGGAATGTATTGTGTTGCTGTTGCTGGTACGCATGGCAAAACTACAACTTCTTCAATGGTAGCACATATTTTAACCGCTACTGGTTTTGGTTGTACTGCTTTTTTGGGTGGAATTGCCACTAATTACAATAGTAACGTGCTTTACGGTAAAAACAATGTGGTAGTGGTAGAAGCTGATGAGTATGACCGTTCTTTTTTGACTTTGCATCCTGATGTGGCTATCATTACTTCAATGGATGCAGACCATTTGGATATTTACGGAGACGAAAGCCACTTGCACGAGTCATTTAATTTGTTCGCTGACCAATTGAAAGAAAACGGTCGCTTATTTATTAAGGATGGATTGCCAATTTACGGAATTACTTATAGTGCAACTGGAGAATCAGCGATTAATGCTAAAAATATAAGGGTAGAAGAAGGCTGCTTTGTTTTTGATTTTGAGGATGGTTATACTACCATCACAGATTTGAAATTGGCTATGCCGGGTAGACATAATGTAGAAAATGCAACTGCAGCGATTGGAGCGGCCTTAAGTTTGGGCATTCGACCTAAAGATGTAAAAAAAGCAATTGCGAGTTTCAAAGGTGTAAAACGCAGGTTCGAAACGATCGTTAAAACCGATAAGCATACTTACATCGATGATTATGCGCATCACCCTGAAGAATTGAGAGCTTGTTTTGATGCAGTGCGACAATTGTATCCTGAGAAGAAATTAACAGTGATTTTTCAACCGCATTTATTTACGCGTACAAGAGATTTTGCAGGTGATTTTGCAAAAGTGTTAAGCACAGCCGATGAGGTGATTTTGTTAGACATCTATCCTGCTAGGGAATTGCCTATTGAAGGCGTGACTTCTCAAATGCTACTGGATAAAATCACAAATGATCATAAACAAGTTTGTGCAAAAGAATTAGCAGTTGAACTGATAAAAAGTAAAAATCCTGAGCTGGTTTTGACCGTTGGTGCTGGAGATATAGATACCTTAATTGAACCATTAAAGAATACCTTGGCACATGCTTAAAAGAATAAACTGGAAAGCTATTTTTAAAGGATTTGCCTGGCTTAGTTGCTTGGCGGGTATGGTGGTATTGATGAGCTTTATCGATGCAAAAAAGCAATCGGTGAAGTGTGCAAAAATTGAAATATTGATTCCGGGAGCGGACAATTTTATTGAAATAGAAGAGATAGATGCCATCTTGAAACAAAACGAAGGCGATTTAATTGGTAGAAATCTAGAAGGTATTAATCTTCATAAAATAGAGAAGAGCATTGCTGCAAATCCCTACATCGGTTTTGTAAAGGTATATGCTGATATGAATGGAACCGTATTTGTTGAAGTGAAGCAGCGCCAACCGGTATTAAGGATTTTAAATGCTGGTGGGCAAGACTATTACGTAGACAGTGATGGTTTGAAGATGCCAATTTCGCCAAACTTTACTGCCAATGTGTTGGTCGCTACCGGAAATATTTTGGAAGGCTTCAACGGAAGAGTGGATACGTTAATGACTTCGGCAGCGAAAGATTTATATAAAACTGCTGTATTTGTTAAAAGAGATACTTTGTGGGATGCTCAGATAGAACAATTGCATGTTAACGATAAACTGGATATTGAAATGGTGCCAAGAGTTGGAAATCAGCGCATCATTTTGGGTAATGCAAAAGATATAGAAACTAAAATGAGTAACCTGTTGGCTTTCTATAAACAGGCAATGCCAAAAGTAGGCTGGAATGCTTATCGTTCTATCAATTTGAAATACATCAACCAGATTGTTTGCGAGAAGCGAGATTCGTTAACGATTAAGAAACTAGAGAAGCCTAGCGTGCCAGATTCTATAGTGCAACAACAACAAGTGATTAATGCGCAAGTGCAGTCTGCTATACAAGACGAAATAAGGAAGGCAACACAAGCAGCGGCTACAGAAACAAAAAAGGAAGAAAAAACAGCTTCAGCTTCTGCTAAAACAGAAAATAAGAAAACAGAAAATACAACAGACAAAAATAAAGCTTCGAAAAGCACAGAGAATAAGGAGAGCGTAAAGAAAGAAAAAGAGACAAAGACAGAGCAGAAGCAAGCAGCTACCAAAGAAAAAACAGCTACCAAAGATAAAACAGTAAAAACTAACAGATAATATCAAACTCAACAATAAATAATAATGGTTATGGGCAAAGAGAAAACTACCATTCAATCTCCAATCGTAGTAGGACTAGATATCGGTACTACCAAGATTTGCGTAATCGTAGGGCGCAGAACAAATCATGGTAAAATAGAAGTCCTAGGTATTGGAAAGGCCGAATCCGCAGGTGTTACCCGTGGTGTGGTTTCTAATATCCAAAAAACAGTGCAAGGCATTAATGCTGCTGTAGAAGTTGCAAGCTCGCAATCTAATGTAGAAATACGTGTGGTTAATGTGGGTATCGCAGGTCAGCACATTAAGAGTTTACAGCATCGAGGCATTTTAACTCGTAGAGAGTTGAATAACGAAATCAGCAAGAAAGATATCGACAAGTTAATTGATGATATGTTCAAGTTGGTGATGCCTCCAGGAGAAGAGATTATTCATGTTTTGCCACAAGAATTTACTATCGATAACGAGCCAGGTATCAAAGATCCAGTGGGTATGGCAGGAGTGCGCTTAGAAGCTAACTTTCATATCATTTCTGGTCAGGTAACGGCAGTTAAAAATATCATGCGTTGTGTAACCAATGCAGGTTTGCAAACCCAAGAATTAATTTTAGAGCCATTGGCTTCTTCTGAATCGGTGTTGAGCGAAGAAGAAAAAGAAGCTGGTGTTTGTTTAGTTGATATTGGTGGTGGTACAACTGATGTGGCTATTTTCCACGAAGGTATCATCCGTCACACAGCGGTAATTCCGTTTGGTGGTAACAGTGTAACCGAAGACATCAGAGAAGGATGTTCGGTAATGCGTAACCAGGCAGAATTATTGAAAACTCGATTTGGTTCTGCCCTGGCCGAAGAGAACAAAGAGAACGAAATTATTTGCGTTCCAGGACTACGTGGTCGCGAACCCAAAGAGATTTCTGTGAAAAACCTTGCCTATATCATCCAGGCCCGTATGGAAGAGATTGTAGAGCATGTTTATTACGAAATCAAATCATCAGGATACGAAAAACGCCTAATTGGTGGTGTGGTTATTACTGGTGGTGGTGCTTTATTGAAACACTTAAATCAAATGGTGGAGTACGTAACAGGTTTAGATTGCCGTGTGGGATATCCAAACGAGCACTTGTCTAAATATGAGGAAATGCCTAAAAATATCTACGACGATTTGAAGAGCCCAATGTACGCAACCTCTGTAGGTTTGCTAATCAAGGGGATTCAAAAAGCAGAAGATTTGCTGGAAGAAATGAAGCAGCCTGGTGTATTTGTAGAGAAACCAAAAGAAGTAAAAGAAAAAGCGAAAAGAAGTGGTCTGTTCGATAAATTGTTAGGAAAAGCGACAGAATTTATCAGAGATGATATGAATGTTAGCGACGAAGATTATATCAAGCCGTAATATTTTTCCACAAAAAGGGAGTTTTCCACATTATTAACACTTGTGGAAAACGACTGTTAAAAAAGTGTTAATATTACAAAAGGAATGAACAGCAAAAAATAGAAATTTAAACTACTGATTCATAACAATATGAAGTTCGAAATGTTAAAAGATAAATCTTCAATTATCAAAGTTATTGGTGTTGGAGGTGGTGGAGGTAACGCGGTAAACCACATGTACCGTCAAGGAATTACTGGTGTAGACTTTATAATTTGTAATACTGATGCACAGGCATTAGAGTTTAGTCCTATTCCGAACAAAGTACAGTTGGGCGCAAGTTTAACTGAAGGAATGGGTGCTGGTTCTATCCCTGAAGTTGGTAAGAATTCTGCTATAGAAAATATAGAGGATATCAAAACCATGTTAGGTCCACAAACCAAAATGCTTTTCATTACAGCTGGTATGGGTGGTGGTACTGGTACTGGTGCTAGTCCAATTATCGCTAAAGCAGCTAAAGAACTTGATATATTAACCGTAGCAATCATCACTACGCCTTTCTCTTTTGAAGGAAAGCGACGTAAGATGCAAGCTGATGATGGTTTAGGAGAATTAAAAAAATACGTAGATTCTTATTTAGTAATTTCTAATGATAGACTACGTGAAATCTTCGGTAACTTAACTTTAGGTTCGGCATTTGCGCAAGCGGATGATATTTTAACAACGGCAGCCAAAGGTATTGCAGAAATCATTACTGTTCCTGGTTATATCAACGTGGATTTTAAGGATGTGCGTACCGTGATGAAAGAAAGTGGTGTTTGTATCATGGGTAGCTACGCTGCTGATGGTGATAACCGTGCTTTAGCCGCAGTGGAAGGTGCCTTGGCTTCTCCATTATTGAAAGATAACGAGATTGAAGGTGCAAGGTATATCCTTTTGAACATCAGTTCTGGTGTGAAAGAAGTAACCATGGACGAGGTTTCAATCATTACCGATTATATCCAAGATAAAGCAGGTTTAAGTGCCGATTTAATCTGGGGTAACTGTATCGATGAGAATTTGGGAGATAAAATTTCAGTAACGATTATTGCTACTGGTTTCCAAACTACAGAACAAAGAGAGCAAGATAAACAGAACGTTAAAAAGATTTCTCTATTAACTCCTGAAGAAGCTCCTTTGGTTAGACCAGTTGAGCCAGTTAATTCATTTATTACTCCAAAAGAAGCCCCAGTTAGTAACGAGCCTGTTTTGAAAGTACAACCTGAAGAAGCAAAGCAACCAGATTTATTTGGTGACTTATTCAATATTGCTAAGCCTGCTCCAGTAGCTGTTACGCCAACTCCAGTACCAGCTCCAGTAGAAAATAATGTGGTTTTTCATCAGTTGGTTGAAGAGAAAGCACCTGCAGAAGAGCCAAAGCAAGTTGAAGAACCAGCTTTTCAGTTTGAAGTAAAAGTTGCAGAAACTGAATTCGTTTTTGAAACTCCCGTAGCTTCAGCTCCGCAAGAAGTTGTTAGAGAAGAATTGCCAGCTGCTGCTGCTCCAGTAGAAGAGTTCAGCGCAGATCAAGATAAAACAGACGAATCGATAGAAGAGCAGCTTAGAAAATCGAAAGAGAGAATCTTAAGATTAAAAGACCTGAGCATGAAATTAAGAACGACTAATGGTTTGCAAGAGTTGGAAAATGTACCTGCATATCAGCGTAAGCAAATGCAATTGCAACAAATCCAACACTCATCAGAGTCGCAAGTTTCTAGGTTTACCTTAACTAACGACGAAGATGGTGAAACAGGAATAAGACCTAATAACTCATTTTTGCACGATAATGTGGATTAATGAGATAAGTTAAATAATGTTAAAGCCTTGGTAATTTGTGTTGCCGAGGCTTTTTCGTGTCTAACATCATATCTAAAGGGTTGCCTAATAACGATTTTAACCTTAAATTTGCGCTCAAAATTCGTATAGTACAATAACATTTTACATATAAATATAACACATTGGATATTTTTGATAAAGTAGCGAAACGCATGGGACCACTTGGTCAACACCAAAAATGGTCACATGGGTATTTTTCTTTTCCAAAATTAGAGGGAGAGATTGCACCACACATGAAATTTAACGGCAAAGAACTTTTGGTATGGAGCTTAAACAACTATTTGGGTTTAGCAAATCATCCAGAGGTAAGAAAAGCAGATGAGCAAGGTGCTGCCGAATTCGGTATGGCTTACCCTATGGGCGCTCGTATGATGTCGGGTAACTCTAAGTATCACGAACAATTAGAACAAGATTTAGCTGCATTCGTAGGTAAGGAAGATTCGTTTCTTTTAAATTTTGGTTACCAAGGCATGGTTTCTATCATCGATGCTTTGTTAGATAGAAATGATGTAGTAGTTTATGATGGCGAATCACATGCTTGTATTTTAGATGGTTTGCGCTTACACATGGGTAAACGTTTTGTGTACAAACATAACAATGTTGAAGATGCTCGTAAACAATTGCAAAGAGCTACTAAATTAGTTGAGCAAACTGGCGGAGGTATCTTATTAATTACTGAAGGTGTTTTCGGTATGTCGGGTGCGCAAGGTAAATTAAAGGAGTTAATCGAACTTAAAAAGGAATTTAACTTCCGTTTATTAATTGATGATGCACATGGTTTCGGTACCATGGGTAAAACTGGCGCAGGTACACACGAAGCACAAGATAGTATCGAAGGTGTAGATGTTTATTTTGCTACTTTCGCTAAATCTATGGCTGGTATTGGAGCATTTGTTGCCTCATCTAAAACTTTAACCGATTATTTTAGGTATAACATGCGTTCTCAGACCTTCGCAAAGGCTTTGCCTATGCCAATGGTAATTGGTTTGATGAAGCGTTTAGAACTGCTTAAAAACAATCCGGAATTAAGAGAAAAACTTTGGACTATCGCTACTGCTTTACAAACTGGTTTACGTGAGCGTGGTTTCGATATCGGTATAACAGATACAGTGGTAACACCTGTTTTCTTTAAAGGAGATTTAGCAGAAGCTACGGCATTAACTCATGATTTGCGTCAGAATTATGGTGTTTTCTGTTCCATCGTAATGTATCCAGTTATCCCTAAAGGGATGATTGAGTTACGATTAATTCCTACTGCAGTACATACATTGCAAGATGTAGAACTTACATTGAGTGCATTTAACGAAGTGGCAGAGAAATTAAAAACCGGCTATTATCAGCAACACTTATTTCCAACTGGAGAATAGGTTTGATAATAAAAAAGGCTTTGATTTTATCGAAGCCTTTTTTATTATCTTTTGATATTCAAGTGTTTTGCTGTTTATAAGTGGGTGATTTGTGGAAAAAAAACGCACAAAACCGAACTTTTTATTTGGTAAGGTATTTTTTTATTAAAATAAACATCTTACATTAGTAATAGAGTATTAATCAAAACCTTAAAACTAATAGGAGTATTTTTAAAATGAAAAAATTTGCTGAAGTAAAAGCACTAGTAGCAGCTTTAGAAGCTGATGTGGACAAGTTCTATTCGAAATCTAACAGCGCAGCTGGCACACGTGTACGTAAAGGTATGCAGGATTTAAAAAATCTAGCGCAAAGCATCCGTTTAGAAGTACAAGAAACTAAAAACAAAGCTTAATTTAAACGCATTGTGAACAAAAAAGCACCTCTGACCAAGGTGCTTTTTTTATTTTACTGCATTCGCATAAACTTATGGTCATCTGGGTAGCTCCCTTCTTCAAATCTTACTAATTTGTGTTTTTCGAAAACGAAGAATTTATAGGCCTCTGTAATTTGGTTGTAGGTTCGATAAACAACAGAAGCATCGTTTTGGTTGCCGTAAACTTGTACAGCTGATTTGTTAAAGCGTTTGAATTCTTGCTCTTCCATTCCTAGCGTAAACTTGGGTTCGTAGTATTGTACTACGTTGCAGCTCATTGTGCCTAGCACAAGTAGCAATAGTAATAATTTTTTCATTTTTACGTGATTTAATTGCCTAAAGATTGCTTGTTTAACACTTATTTCTGCATAAACTTGTAATCATCGGCACTATTACCTTCCTCATACTTTGTCAAGGAGCCATTTCTAAAAACGAAAAATGCATACGAAGACTGGAAGCCATTCTGTGTTCTGTAGATAATGATATTATTGTTATCTACGTAAACTTTTTCGGAAGATTTGTTTTGTGTTGCAAACTCTTGCTCAGTCATTCCGATCGAATATTTCGGCCGGTAGTAGCCCATGGTGCTACAGCCCATTGTGCCTAGCACAATAAGGATTAATACTAATTTTTTCATTTGTGTGTTATTAAGTGTGTGTATTAAATATAAGCAATTAATATACCTTTGGCTTACATTTTTATGACATAGTATGTAACACTTTTATGATAAGAAGTTCGCTCATCATTTCGAGGTACGAAGCAATCTTAAAGCTCACTAACCAATAGACTACTTCGTACCTCGAAATGATGATAGCTTACAAAAAAGCCCTGATTGAAATTCCAATCAGGGCGCTTTCGTATATTTTAAAGGCTTTTTTAAATTTACGCCAACTGTTTCAATTGCTCACCAATTTTTGCAATTAGGTTTTCGCTGGCTTTTACCAATGGTAAACGAACGTTGTCATCACAAATGCCTAATTGTTTTAACGCAGATTTTACACCTACTGGATTACCCTCTGCAAAACATAGATTAGTAAATTCCAGCAAGCTTAAATGTGCTGGGTTAGCCTTTGCAAACTCACCATTTAAGCATAATCTTACCATGTCTGATAATTGTTTAGGTAATGCATTTCCAATTACTGAAATTACACCTACAGCTCCAATAGAAATCATTGGTAGCGCAACAGGGTCATCACCAGAAATGAGCATAAAATCAGCAGGCTTATCTCTCATAATCTGATTGAACTGGTCGAAAGAGCCAGCAGCATCTTTAATTCCAATTAAATTTTTGAAATCATGAGCTAACCTACAAGTAGTTTCAGGTGTCATATTTGAACCAGTTCTACCAGGGACATTGTAAAGCAAAATAGGTAAAGCACTAGCTTCGCTTAAATATTTATAGTGCTGATAGATACCTTCTTGGTTAGGTTTGTTGTAGTATGGACTAACAGACAAAATTGCACTATAACCATTGCTTTCGAAAGTCCTAATTTCTTCTGCTACAGTTAAAGTGTCATTTCCACCAATACCTGCTACCAGTGGCAAACGACCGTTGTTAATTTCAGCGGTAAACTCCCACACCTTCTTCTTCTCGTCCTTGCTTAATGTGGCAGTTTCGCCAGTTGTACCTAAAGATACGAGGTATTCAATACCTCCATTAACCAAGTGATTGATCAGGCGCTCTAACCCCTGATAATCTACCGAGCCATCGGTGTTGAAAGGTGTGACCAATGCTACACCTGTTCCGTGAAATTTGTTCATTATATGTTTTTTATTAATTATTTTTTCTTCAATGATTTAGGGACGCTGCAAATTATCACATTATCTCATCATCATATCATTTCTACTAATTCATCCTCGCTAATCAATTTGATATTTAATTTGGTGGCTTTTTCTAGTTTAGATGGTCCCATGTTGTCGCCTGCAACTAAAAAGTCGAGTTTGGCTGAGATACTGCTTAAGATTTTACCGCCGTTTTCTTCTATCAAATTTTTCAATTCATCCCTGCTAAATTTTTCGAAAACGCCCGAAATTACGAATGTTTTTCCATTTAATTTATCGCTGACTGCTACATTTGAAGTTTCTTTCACTTCAAAGCATAAACCTGCACTTTTTAGCTCATTTATCTGCAAAATATTGCTGCTTTGTGCGAAATATTCATTGATGCTGTCGGCAATTCGAATTCCAATTTCATCGATGGCTGTCAATTCCTCTAGTGAAGCGGCTGCTAGGTTGTCGATGTTTTTTACGCCTTTAGCTAATTTCTTTGCTACCGTTTCGCCTACATACCTGATTCCTAAGCCGAACAACACTTTTTCGAAAGGCATTTCTTTAGATTTCTCAATGCCGGCTAGCATATTGTCGATTGATTTTTGTCCAAAACGTTCAATGGTTTTAAGTTCATCTGCCTTTTCATGAAGCTTGTACAAATCGCTGATGTGTCGAACTAATCCTCGTTTGTAAAAAGCTTCTATCGTTTCGTCGCCTAAACCATCAATATTCATTGCTTTTCGACCAATAAAATGTTGGATTTTCCCTACGATTTGCGGACCACATCCTTCATCATTGGTACAATAATAAGCTGCTTCGCCTTCCTTCCTAATTAATGGTGTGCCGCATTCAGGGCAGTTTTCAATAAAATGGATAGCCTTAGTGTCAGGTTTTCTAAGTTCTAGGTTTACCTTGATGATTTTAGGGATAATTTCACCACCTTTTTCTACCCAAACGGTATCACCTTCATGTAAATCTAAACGAGTAATCTCATCGGCATTATGTAGGGTTGCCCTTTTTACCGTAGTTCCAGCTAATACCACAGGCTTTAAATTGGCTACTGGCGTAACTGCGCCGGTACGGCCAACCTGGTAGGTTACTTTCTCCAAAACAGTTTGTACCTCGGCAGCTTTGTATTTATAGGAAATAGCCCAACGAGGAGATTTAGCCGTAAAACCTAATTCCTGTTGTTGCGCATAGCTGTTTACTTTAATTACAATCCCATCGATATCATAACTCAACTTAAAACGTTCGCTATCCCAATGGTGAATAAAATCCAAAACCTCTTCAATATTTCCTGCCAGTTTGGTATGCTCACAAACATGGAAACCCCAGCTTTTCACGGCTTCTAAACTTTCCCAATGTGTTTTGAAAAACTGTTTATCTGTGTATAGTCCATAAAGAAAGCAATCTAAAGGACGTTTTTTAACTTCTTTGGAATCCTGCATTTTCACCGTTCCAGCAGCAAAATTCCGTGGATTGGCATAGGCCACTTCTCCCAATTCTTCACGTTCCTTGTTTAAACGTTCAAACGCAGCTCTGTGCATAAAAACTTCTCCTCTTATTTCGAAAGTTTCTGGTAAATGGTCTGCCTTAACTTTGTGCGGAATAGAATGAATGGTTTTGATATTTGCTGTTACATCATCGCCTTGCGTACCATCACCACGGGTTACCGCACGAGTAATTACACCATTTTCGTAAGTAATACTCATTGATAAGCCATCGAATTTCAATTCGCAAACGTATTCGAAGTTATCGCCAATGGATTTGCGAACACGTTCATCAAAATCTCTTAAATCTTGTTCGTTGTAAGTATTGCCCAACGATAACATTGGCCACTTATGTCTCACAGTGGTAAAGGTTTTCGTGATATCACCGCCCACTTTCTGCGTAGGAGAGTTAGGGTCGGCAAACTCAGGATTTTCCTTTTCCAATTTGGTTAGTTCTTCCAACTTCTTGTCGAATTCATAGTCGGCAATAGTTGGCATAGCCAAAACGTAATAATTGTAAGTGTGCTGGTTTAGCTCTGCTACCAGCGCATCCATTTGTTCTTTTATCGAAAATAGAGACATATTGCGAAGATAAGGAGTTAATGAATTGTTTGATGGCTAAATTGATAAATTGTTTAGGCTTTTATCCCTGTCAGCTACTCGAGATTTTTACATGAACTAGCGGTGCTCGGTTTGAAATGTCAACTTTAAGAATTGCAGATTTTAAATCCGCAGATATATGATTCCGGATTGCAAATCCGGAACAGCGAGAGTAATGTATTTGCTTTTCTAATTAATCAGCTCGCTGTAAACCAAAATATTAACAAGTATTGTTAACAACTTCTCTCGTAAAAATGGGCATCAAATCTTATATTTACGCATCCCAAAAACTTTTTTAATACATGAGTGAAGAACTGGACGATTTAAACGAAACCAATTTACCTGAAGAGCAAGAAGGTAGCGGAGAGCGTGTTGAGGAACAAAAACACACGGTTATCCCAATTAACGGCTTGTACGAGAATTGGTTTCTTGATTATGCTTCGTATGTAATTCTAGATAGGGCGGTACCGCATATTAACGACGGTTTTAAGCCGGTACAGCGCCGTATTATGCACTCGCTAAAAGAGATGGATGATGGACGTTTTAACAAAGCGGCTAACGTAATCGGGAATACAATGAAGTACCACCCACACGGGGATGCCTCTATTGGGGATGCGATGGTGCAAATTGGCCAAAAAGATTTACTTATTGACTGCCAAGGTAACTGGGGCGACCCGATTACTGGTGACAGTGCCGCTGCACCACGTTATATCGAAGCTCGTTTGTCGAAATTTGCGAACGATGTGGTTTTTAATGCGGATACCACGGTTTGGTCCTTGAGTTATGATGGTCGTAACAATGAGCCGTTAACACTTCCGGTAAAGTTTCCTTTGCTATTGGCGCAGGGAGCGGAAGGTATTGCCGTTGGTTTGGCTACCAAGATTATGCCTCATAATTTTATAGAATTAATAGATGCTTCTATAGAGGTTTTAAAAGGTGTTAGACCTAACATTTTACCCGATTTTTTTACGGGTGGTATGGCCGATTTCTCGAACTACAACGAAGGCCAACGTGGAGGCAAGATTAGAGTACGTGCTAAGATTACCGAACGCGATAAAAAGACTTTAGTGATTACTGAAATTCCTTACAGTACCACTACCGGTTCTTTAATTGATAGCGTTTTGTCTGCAAATGATAAGGGTAAAATCAAAATCAAAAAAATTGAAGATAATACCGCAGCCAATGTAGAAATTGTAGTGCATTTGGCGCCAGGTATTTCTCCTGATGTGACTATTGATGCATTATATGCCTTCACTAATTGCGAGGTTTCTATATCGCCAAATACATGCGTAATTAAAGATGATAAACCTCATTTTTTAAGTGTAAATGACATTTTAGAGCAAAATACGAAGTTTACCAAATCTTTGTTAAAACAAGAGTTGGAAATTCGTTTGCATGAGTTGCAAGAACGTGTTTTCTTTAGTTCTTTACTGAAAATATTTATCCAAGAAGGGATGTACAAAAATTCGGAATATGAAAATTCTGGAGATTTTGATACAGTAGTAGTAGTATTGCATCGCTTATTTGCCCCATTTAAAGCTTCTTTATATCGTGAAATACAGCCTGAAGATTTCAAAAAGCTAATTGATAAGCCGATGAGTAGCATCACTCGTTTTGATGTGAAAAAAGCGGATGAGATGATGAAATCTTTAGAAGATGAGATGAAAGTAGTGCGTGGTCATCTTCGCCATTTAACAGATTATACTATTGCTTGGTTCGAGAAAATTAAAGCTAAGTATGGTAAAGGACGTGAGCGTAAAACCGAAATCAGGTTGTTTGATAGGGTGGAAGCAGCTAAAGTTGCTTTGGCAAACGTAAAACTGTACATGAACCGTGAAGATGGTTTTATTGGCACAGGTTTAAAGAAAGATGAGTTTGTCGGCGATTGCTCTGATATAGATGAAATCATTGTGTTTCGTGAGGATGGACGTTTTATCGTAACTAAGGTAGCGGATAAAACTTTTGTGGGTAAACATATTATCCATGCGCAAGTATTCAAAAAGGGTGATGAGCGTACGGTTTACAACATGATCTATAAAGATGGTGCAAGTGGTATCAGTTATATTAAACGTTTCTCTGTGCTGGGTGTTACTCGTGATAAAGAGTATGATTTAACTAAGGGTAGCAAAGGTTCTAAGTCTTTATATTTCACGGCTAATCCAAACGGTGAAGCTGAGGTGATTTCTGTACAATTAAAGCCTCATTCAAAATTAAAGAAGCTAGCTATTGATATTGATTTCGCAAATATTGCCATTAAGGGACGTAGTTCTATGGGAAATATCGTTGTGAAATTCCCAATTAAAAAGGTGCTTTTAAAAACTAAAGGTATTTCTACTTTAGCTGGGATCAAAATTTGGTACGATGATATACTGAAACGTTTAAACGTAGATGGAAGAGGAAAATACCTTGGTGAGTTTGATGGCGACGATAAGATATTACAGGTTTATGAGAATGGAACTTATGAGTTAAGTACTTTCGAGTTGAGCAATCACTTTGACCCTGGTATTGTGTTGATGCAAAAGTTTAATCCTGAGCATGTGTACGGCGTAGTACATTATGATGGCAAAGCAAAAAATTACTTCGTTAAACGATTTGTGTTTGAGGTACAGCCTGTGGGGAAAGTGGTAAGCTTCATCAGTGAAGAAAATGGTTCTAAAATGGTTTTCATTACCGGTAAGCAAGATGCCAAACTAACAGTTGATGTAGAAAAAGGCAAGACCAAAACTCCAGAGACTTTAGAGCTTGAATTGTCAAGTTTGATTGATGTGAAAGGTTGGAAAGCTAATGGTAATAGAGTTACGCCACATGTAGTGAAACAAATTGCTATGGTAGATGCAGAACTGGAAATAGGTCTGGAAAACTTGGAAGAATCACACTTTGAAGTTACCGAGGTACATACAGACCCGTCAAGTGGAGATGAGGGAATAGAAAGTGACGATGACGCAGAAACTGTGAACCAAATTCAGGTAGGTGAGGTTTCGCCAGAGGCAAATGAAGAAAGCCCAACGTTCGAAGCGAAAAAAGTGGTAGAAGAACCTAAGAAAGCTAAACCTTCGTTTAAATCTTCAGCTAAGCCATTGGTTACAGAAGAGCCTACAAAAGAAGTTAAACAGGAAGAGCCATCATCTACAGAAGAAGGTGTGGTTTCTGAACCTCCTGTTCAAAAACGAAAGATATCATTTGAGATTACCAATCCTGGAGATGTGAAGATAGACGATAAAGGACAGGGTTCTTTGTTTTAAAATAAGGAAAGCCTTGCTATTTAGAATTTAGCAAGGCTTTTTCGTATCTATAAAGTTTTGTTTTTCATTTTCTTTAAGCTATCCTCAAATGCTTTGGTGCCCATTTTTTTTGTCTTAGCTATAGCAATTGCCTCTTCCTGAGTTTTAATTGCCTCTGCCTGATAGTTCATTTTGTATAACAGATGTGCTAAAGTATGATAATTGATTGGAGAGGGATTAAGTTCAATTGATCTCCTAGACCATATCATGGCCTTTGTAAGATAGTTGATGTTCGTTGTGCCAGTTCTATAAAACTCCCAAGCTCCGTAGTTTAAACTATTAGCATAATAATTAGTGGGGCTTACACTAGAACTAATCATTGAGAATTCCTTACTCTTTGTTATTTTGCCACCAGCGCTAATTAAACTATCTATTTTTTCTTTGGATACAAATTTTTTATCGCCAAATAATTTCTGTCTGTTGCTCTCGGAAAGATTTTTTCTATATTTTTCTTCTAGTTTTTTTACAGAATCAGCACTGATCGTCATAAACGTTTGGTCATAATATCCAACTGCATTTTTTAGATAATTTGAGGTGTCTTTTACTGCTTTGTAATACCTGAGCATGGTATGGTTATACATTTGATAAGATCTTGGGTAATTACTCTGAGCACTAGATCTAGCTGTGTTGGCAGCTGCCTGTGCCCTAGCAATATTTTTAGATTTGATAGCGCTCATCATGGTATTGTCTATGATAGCCCTGTTAATTTCCGATCTCAACTGGATTGGCTCTGATTTGTAAATGCTATCAATAATTTTCCTGTTGGTGTATGCCATTTTTAAAGCAGTGCCATCCGAATATGGTCCGGCTTGTAAAATAAAAAGCACTGTTTGATAATCGTTAAGATCACTCAGCTTTAGATTTTGTACATAGGTTTCAATTAAATCAGCATTATCCTTTAAACCATTTTTGATTTTAGCATCAATATATTCTTTCAACGTTTGCATATTCGTTTTATCTGCCAGATAAGACGCTTCGTACATAGCAATTGACTTATTTTTACTTAAGGCAATGGCCTTGTCTAGCATAGTAAAGTACTTATTGTTGGCAGAACTATAACCATAATCCTTAAAAAATAAATCGTCTTTGCCATGCATGAAAAGGAAGGAAGGAAAACTCGTAATTTTAAAAGTTGCCAGAATAGGCCGTATTTCATTGTTTGTTCTTAGTGTTTCGAACACAACGAAGTTTTCTTTCATTTTTTGTATTACAGTTGCATCTTTTATTTCATATTGAGCTGCCTTGCTATTCGGATTAGCAGGGAGTTTTACAATAAGTAATACCGGCTTGTTTCTTTTTTTGGCGATATCAAAAGCTTGTTCGATGGTGCTGGCTTCGGATAATTTCTGACTAAAAACAGAAATTGGAAAGATAAACAGGAAGAGAACGTATGTTAGTTTTTTCATTATCAAGATTAATTTTGATAAAAATAAAGATTCTCTGTTGTTTTTTTTTAACTGTTTCTTCTTTATTCTTACCTTTAGCGGACTCAAAGGGGTGCTTGTTAAATACCCAATATTTAGCAGGCTGAGATTATACCCATTTTGGAGGCGTAAGCTGCAAGGCTTAAGGCGTAGGGTTTTACCTTAAGCCTTATACCTAAAACCTTACACCTTGCAAAAGCACCTGATGCGGATAATACCGACGTAGGGATTTAATAAGAGGTTTAAGCCAATTACTGTTTCGCCCTGAAAACAGTTTTCAATTATTTTATTTATCGCCGTAATGGCTTAATGTATTTGAGAATGGAAATTCAGGATTACCTGCGTCTTTTTATAGAGCAAGTAAGGGAAACTACTTATTTAGAATGGCTTGCAGTAGCTTTTGGTGTAACCGAAGTGTTGTTGGCAAAACGCAACAACATCTGGCTCTATCCGGCAGGGATTATTGGTATTTTACTCTCGCTATATTTGAAGCTTAATGCCAGGTTATATGCCGAAAGTTTGTTGAGCATGTACTATTTGGTGATGAGCTTTTATGGTTGGATCATTTGGTCAAAGCGCAAGGCGAAAAACGAAACTTTACCGGTAAGCTGGACCACTAAAAATGAGCTCATAATTGCATTTGCCATTTCTATTGGAGGTTATTTTGTGTTGTATTTTGCCTTGGTTAACTTCACCAATTCAGACGTTCCAATTCTAGATGCTTTTGTTTCTTCGGTAGCTTGGGCTGGAATGTGGCTTTTAGCACGACGTAAAATAGAGAACTGGATTTTTCTTAATGTTTCAAACATTGTAGCCATCCCACTCATGTGGCATAAGAATTTTGTGATGTTTGCGCTACTCACCTTGTTTTTATTTATTGTAGCCATTTTTGGTTATTTCGATTGGAAAAAGATTTATAAAAAGCAATCGGCAGTTAATTAAAGCACAAAAGATACAAAGACACATACAACTGGTTTGAGTTTGGCAGTCTTACATCTCATATCTCGATACTCATATCTAATTAAACATGGAACAACTTACACAAACTTGGCAAGCAGCCATTTTGAATTTAGCACCGCAATCTGAGAAACTGGGAGAATTACATCCTGATATTTTGGAAATTGCTTATCAAGAAGAATGGTTTAAGCTTTATGTGCCTGTAGCTTATGGTGGTCCAGGTAAAAAGTTACCAGAGATTTTGCGAATAGAAGAAGATTTAGCCTACGTAGATGGTAGTACGGCTTGGACGGTTACGCTTTGCAGCGGTGCGGGTTGGTTTGCCGGTTTTTTAGACCCAGTATTAGCTAGCGAAATTTTTGCTGACAGAAAAGCTTGTTTTGCCGGTAGCGGTGCTGTAGGCGGAACAGCTCATAAAACAGCTAATGGATTTCGCATTAACGGACATTGGAAATATGCGAGTGGAGCACTACACGCTACTATTTTTACAGCAAATTGTGTGCTTCAGGATGAAAATGGAGAGGATCTTTTAGATGGTGAAGGAAATCAAGTCATCAGGTCCTTTATCCTTAAAAAAGAAGAAGTAGAAATTCAATCGGGCTGGTCATACTTTGGATTGGTAGCTACAGGTAGCCATGCATTTGATGTACACAACATAGAAGTTCCAGAAAATCGTTCTTTCAAAATCAATGAACCCGTGGTAGCCGATGAAGGTTTTGATTATCCGTTTTTGCAATTGGCAGAAACTACATTGGCCGTAAACAGTTTGGGGATGGCTAAACGTTTTCTAGATTTAGTGAACGATAGTTTCTTTGGCCGTTCTGGATTTAAAAGATATACAACAGAACAAGTTTCATTTTTTGAAGATGAACTGGCTAAATGCAAACATACACTAACTACTATTCGGGAACATTTTTATGAAGCTTTCGATACTTCTTGGCATCAATTAATTAATGATGGAACTATCAAAGAATCGGTATTGAAAGATGTGAGTAGATTAAGTAGAGCGTTAGCACATCAATCTATAAAAGTAGTAGATATCTTATATCCATATGCTGGTTTAGAAGCCGCCAAACAAGAAACAGAATTAAATAGAGTTTGGCGAGATTTACATACCGCTAGCCAACATGCTTTATTGACTTTTTAGCATCAGTGAAATTTATACAGACCTTTATGTCCGGCTGAGCGTGTCGAAGCCTCTTGATGATTGGTATGACACTTCGACGGGCTCAGTGTGACAACGTTAGTGGTATTATAAAAAAAAGGTGTCGGAAAATATTTTCCGACACCCTTTCCGTAAACAATTTCTACTGCTTATTGATATTGAATGTAGATTGGTCTTGGTTTTAACTTCACTAATTCTTCTGGTGTCATTAATCTGTTAGGCGCTTTTTTCAAATCATTTTTATAAAATAATTTAAATCCAGTGAACTGTACTGGTTCGCCGTAAATGAAGTGACGGTAAGTACCCAATTTCAAATCTGGTTCGCCCCATCCATCCATGTGCATTACTACTTGTACCTCTGGACGCAATTTGATATTCTGCGAATTGGTTACCATTTTCTTAGTGAAACGGTGTACAACAAATACTTTTGGAGGTAAATTGTGTTTCTTTACCAAGTCAGCTAAGTAACCAGAAACATAGTTGATTTCGCTAGCATCATAAGTTCCAATTTTTCTGCCTGGCAATACGCCACCTTTCATCGAAAACTCTGGGTCAATTCCTAAGTGAACATTAGGCATCATCAAATATTTTTCCAATAAAGGTAATTCTGCTTGTATAGTACTCAAAGCTACTTGGATATCTAAAAACACAATCATGTTTTTACGCATCTTAGCAATGTTTAAAACCGAGTCAATGTGTTTAAATGGCATACGGTTACGGTATTTTCCATCTTTACCAGGATCACCAGCAGCTACTACAGCAATGTAATGTAATGCAGGTTGTACTGGAGTAGTAGGATCGGCTTTGTTCCATTTGGCAACTTCCTTATCTAACATGCTAAGCATGGTTTTAGGTTCGTACTCACCTAAAGCGCCCATTTTTTTAGAATATAGATTTCCGTAATAACAAACAATACGTTTAAATGGTAGTATAGCACCATCGAGAGGAATTGGATGATTTTTTACGGGCCATTTTCCTGTAGTATCGCCATTTGCGTTGGCTTTTACTAGCTCATTGTATTTGGCAGTATCTACTGGAGTTCTCAGATTAACTTCTTCCTCTACTACTTTTTCGGTAGAGTCAGCATTTTTTGTTCCTTTTTCACCTTTTTTTTCCTTTGCGTCAGAGTTACAACTCGTAAGTGAACTGATAGAAATACCAGCCAACAAAGCTACTCTTACAATCTTCGTTAATCTCATATCGATGTTTTACAATTTAGTTTTTAGCAATATTTCAAAAATACATTATTTAAATGATGTGTCAAGTTGCCATTAATAATAAAGTTACCTGACGAAGAATTGTTTCGAAAATAGATGTTTTTCAGCGAATTAAAATAAGATGAGAAAAAATCTTTCTAATTATTTGTAATTAGTCTAAATAAATAGCTAATATTGCGATATTATTTGAAATCATTCTAAATAAGGTGAAAAAACAACTACTATCCATCCTAATATTTGTTCTAAGTATAAAAATTGCAGTAGCCCAAACTGGAACTGTTAACCTTCGTGGTAAAATTCTAACAGCCGATGGCCAGCCAGCTTGGGGCCTAACGCTATCTATAAAAAACAGTAAAAATGTAGCTTATACTGACCGCGAAGGAACTTTCAGGATTTCAGCACCGGCAGGTAATTCCGTTCTAGTAATTAAATCAGGAGTTTCGAGCCAAGGGAAAGAAGTTGCCATTAATGCTAATGCCGACAAAGAGTTGGAGGAAATCACCATTAAAGAGAAGTCTTACGAACTGAATGAGGTAGTAGTTACTGGACAGTATGGTCCGCAATCAATGAAAGATGCTGTTTACAAAGTAAGATCAATAAGCGCAGAAAAGATAAAACTTCGTGCTCCCACAAATATTCAGCAGATATTAAATACAGAGTTTGGTTTTAGGTTTACTAACGATTTAACGCTAGGAGTCTCTAATGTAGAAATGATGGGGATGTCTGGCAGAAATGTGAAAATATTATTGGACGGCGTGCCTTTAGTAGATAGATCTGATCTGAAAGAAGGATTAAACCAAATTGATATCAATACTGTAGAGCGAATAGAAATTGTAGAAGGTCCGATGTCCGTAGTTTACGGTACAGATGCGCTAGCAGGTGTGATTAACATCATTACCAAGGGAAAAACTGGCTATAAGTTTCGTGTTACTGCTCGCATGCAGGAAGAAACAGCAGGCGATGAATATGAAGCCTTAGACGGGTTGGGTAGCCATAATAAAAACATCAGTGTCAACTGGCAAAACAATGGATGGAGTGCCATGGCAGGTTTCTCGAACAATACTTTCGGTGGTTGGAATTTGCCTGATAAAACAGCAACTAGTGCCGAAGTAGGAAATCCTAATTACATTTTTTGGAAGCCTAAAGATCAATATTTGGGAAATGTTAGAGTAGGTTATGGAAATAACAAATTCAATATTTGGTATCGAGCAGATTATGTGAATGAAGATATCATCTCTCGAGGAGGCATTAATCCGAACTACACCGTTGTAACACAAAAGTATACTACCGATAGGCTGAATAACCAACTACATGCAGATTGGACTCTAAATAATAAGCTGAGCATAACAATGGTAGGTGGATATACTGATTTGCGTAGAAAGACTACTACTACTTTGTATGACTTTGCTACCGCTAAAGAGTCTTTAACTACTGGAGCTGGTGAGCAAGACATTGCTAAATTTAATGCAGCATTGTTCAGAGGAACACTACAATATAAATTATCTAATAAAGTATCAGTTCAGCCTGGTGTAGAAATTAATAGAGAAGGAGCTTCTGGTCAACGTATCAAAGGTTCGCCTGTAATTAATGATTACGCGGTTTTTGCATCAGCGGAGATTATACCTTTAAGTGGTTTGAAACTTCGTCCGGGTGTTAGGTTTATCAATAACTCTGTTTACGATGCTCCTGTTGCAGTTCCCTCGTTAAATGCAATGATCAATTTAGACAGTGATTTAGATTTGAGATTAGGTTACGGACGTGGATTTAGAGCGCCTGCATTAAGAGAGCTTTATTTTGATTTCTTTGATGCAAGTCACTCCATTATGGGGAACGAAAATTTGAAGGCTGAAAAGTCTAATAGTTTTGATGCATCATTAACTTGGAATGCAATACGAAGAGAAGGATTTCAGTTAAACTCAACATTATCAGGTTTCTATAATAGTTTTTTTGATAGAATTGAATACGGACAATATGCAGATGATGCATCTGTAACTACACTGATTAATGTGAGCAGATATAAAACAACTGGACTGTCATTGGACAATACATTAAACTATAAAAATTTACAAGTGAATTTTGGTCTTTCGTACATCGGAAGGTTCAATCAACTAACCGAAGACGAGTTTCAAGAACAAGTACCTGAGTTTTCTTGGACCCCTGAATTTTTTGGTAACCTAATTTATACCGTTACTAAGTTGAAAGGCTCCGTTAGCTTAGCGTTTAAGCATACTGGGAGTAGGCCAAGTTATCAATTAAGCTCTACTAACCCTCAGCCTCAGTTAGTAAAAATAGGCAGTTTTACTTGGACAGATTTGCTTTTCAATAAAACCATCAATAAATATTTAACCCTAAACGCAGGTGTTAAAAACCTGTTTGACGTAACGCAATTGACCAATACATCTGTGGCAAGTGGCGGGGCACACAGCTCCGGAGGTGGAACCGTTCCTTATAGCTATGGCCGCTCTTATGTATTGGGACTAGCTTTTAACTGGAATAAATTATAAGCACATTATATATTAACTAAAAATAACTTAAGAAGAAAAAGATGAATAAATTAAACTCAATGATGGCGATAGCCTTATTCGCATTGACATTTACCGCTTGTAAAAAAGATGATAAAGAGCCTGAAATCGTAGTGCCAGTTTCTGATGGTAGCACTTTGACGTTAGAAGGTAAAACAACAGAATCTAATTATGCAAATGTAGTATATGCAGATTTAAGCGCAGATAAGACAACAAAGTCTGATAGAAAAAGTTGGAATGTAGCGTTTGCATCTGATTCAAAATTTAGGGTTGTATTAAATCCTTCTTATCAAACGACAGCTGTTGCTACTAGTAAGACCGATATTGCTACTGTTACGGTTGCAGATCCTGGAACTACTACTAATTTAAATCACGATATCTTAGATCCTGCTACAATTAGTTTAGTAGATGCTTGGGATGGAGACATTACTAAAACTGCGTTTGCAGAAGTAAGCGCTACTGATAGCGAAAACAAAGTTTACCTTTTAAGTTATGAAGGTAATAAGGAAAAAGAAAAGTGGTTTAAAATAAAAGTAACTCGTTCAGGTAACGGTTATAAAGTTCAATATGCTAGGCTAAATGAAACTACTATCAAAACTTTAGATGTTCCGAAGTCTGCTTGCTTACAATTTGACTTTCGTTTCACTAGAAAATAGTAAAGTAATAACTGCTGAGCCAGAAAAAGCAAACTGGGATATTTCTTGGAGTTATACAACTTATAACTCGGGTTTAGGATCTCCTTACTGGGTTCAAGACTTTATTTCATTAAATACTTTAACAGGAGTATCGGCAGTTCAAGTTTCTACTTCTGTTAAATCATATGCAGCATTCGCAGAAGGCGATTTAACAGGCTTGAACTTTTCAGCGGCTAAAGATGTTATTGGTACAAAATGGAGAACTGCACCAAATACTTCAGGTGTTGGTGGTGGAGTTAAAACAGATTTATTCTACGTTATAAAAGATGGTTCAGGTAACGTTTACAAATTGAAGTTCAATAGTTACATCTCTGGAGATGGTGGAGAAAGAGGTAAACCAGTTATCGAATATAAATTAATTAAAAAAGGATAGTTAGTGTATCTCAATTATTAATAGTTTGTTTTGTTTAGGGAAGGCCTCCATGGATTTGGAGGCTTCTCTTTTTTATAGACTTTCGTCATTGCGAGGCACGAAGCAATCCTAAAGCGAATGATATAAATAAAAGTTATTGACACAAAGATTGCTTCGTGCCTCGCAATGACGTTACGGTGAAAAGACTAAGAAGTAGTTCTAAACTTCCCAAATACACCCAGCGGTAACTTAATACCTGAAGTAGCTTGTAAAAATAACTCTCCAGTTTCTAAGTTTTTTACCTTCGGAAAGGAAGTTGTAATCAAGTTCTCTACAATTACAGAAGAAAACCCCATTGAGTAAGTATTTAGAATTAAGAAATGCTCTTCTGGATCTAGTAACTGCACTACATCTTGCATCATTTCTTGGATATGGTCTTCTAGTTTCCATTTCTCACCGTTTGGCCCGTGACCATAAGCAGGTGGATCTAGAATAATACCATTGTATTTTTTACCGCGTTTCAACTCTCTTTTCACAAACTTCAAGGCATCTTCTACTACCCAACGCACATCTTTCAATTTAGAAAGCTCTTGGTTTTCGTTAGCCCAGTTGACCACTTGTTTAATCGAATCTACGTGAGTAGTGTCAGCACCTGCCGCTTTAGCAACTAAAGAAGCTGCGCCTGTGTAAGCGAAAAGGTTCAGCACTTTAGGTACTGGTGTTTTAAAACTTTTGACAGAAGAAGTAATATAATCCCAGTTTACAGCCTGCTCAGGGAAAACACCAACGTGCTTAAAAGAAGTTAAACCTAAACGTAGATTAATGCTCACCTCATCATTTTGGTAGTTTACATTCCAACGGTCGGGCACACTTTTGTTGTGTTTAACCCATTCGCCACTGGTAGCCGAACGACCTTTAAAAGTAATATGTGCTTTCTTTTTCCATTCCTCTGCAGACAATACTTTTTTCCAAACTGCCTGTGGTTCTGGTCTAGATAAAACTAAATTGCCGAAGCGCTCTAGTTTTTCGAAATCGCCGCAATCAATTAATTCGTAATCTTTCCAGTGGGTTGGTGTAAGCAGTTGTATCATGTACTATATTAACTTTAAATTTGGGTAATTCTTGATGAACTGGTCATCTGTTATTAATGTTAAGTCTTCGGTAATAGCTTGAGAAATAATCAGTCTATCGAAAGGATCTCTATGAATAAGCGATAGTTGCAGGTAGTGTTTAAGATGAATTTCAGCTATTTGTAAAATCGTGATATCATTATCTTTCAAAATACTGTAAATGTCTGAAATGCTATGCTTTAATTTTAATTTTCCAATATTAATTTTAATCACAATTTTCCAAATACTAACCACGCTAATGAACTTCTTAGATGTACGTGAATTTATTATAGTCCGCGTGTTTTCAGAAATAGATGAACTTCCGTTTATTAAAAAAAGAAATATATGGGTGTCTAATATAAAACGCATTACATATAGTCTTTCATTTCATCTAACGGTTCGTTAAAATCATCTGATATGTATAGGATTGTTCCTTTTGCAGCACCGTATAAACTTTTAGGTTCTTCTAGTTGATTTGTTTGCTCTGGAACCTTGGCATGTTTGGCTTGTAAAAAATCAATAAAATCTTCTACCTCTCCCAATAATTCTGTAGGAAGGTCTTGAAGTTTTTTAATGATATTTTTCTTGTCGTATGCCCCAATCATACACAAAGGTAAGAATTTTAAAACTTATCTTTCGCAGCCTTCATGAAACGGCTGGCAAAAACGAAATCGTTTAACTCTTGTATATCCGTTTTTGCAATCTCTTTATTAGAACCTTCCCAGAATTTTTTTCCTTCGTGTAAGAACATGATGTAATCGCCAATGCCCATTACCGAGTTCATATCGTGGGTTACCACCACTGTAGTCGTGTTATATTCTTCGGTAATTTCCTTAATTAGCTCATCAATAACGATAGACGTTTTTGGGTCCAAACCAGAGTTGGGTTCATCGCAGAATAGATATTTTGGATTCATTGCGATAGCACGGGCAATACCCACACGTTTTTTCATCCCACCAGAAAGCTCTGCAGGAAATAATTTGTTCTTGCCATCCAGATTTACCCTGTCTAAACAGAAATTAACGCGATCTAGTTTCTCACTTCTAGATTGGTCGGTAAACATATTTAAAGGAAACATAATATTTTCCTCTACAGTCATCGAATCGAATAACGCAGAACCTTGAAAAAGCATTCCAATTTCTTTTCTGATTTCGATACGCTCTTCGGTATTTAATTGCGTAAAATCTCTCCCATCGTATGCTACACTTCCCTTTTCAGGATGATGTAGACCAATCATACATTTTAAAAGCGTAGTTTTTCCAGAACCTGATCCACCAATAATTAAGTTAGTAATGCCGGGATTGAATTTACCAGAAATGCCTTTTAAAACGTCGTTATCTCCGAACGATTTGTGTATATCCTTGATCTCGATCATAACATTAATTGGGTTACAATGTAATCGCAAGCTAAAATGCTGATACAGCTTACTACTACCGCTCTGGTACTTGCTTGTGCTACTTCTAAAGCACCGCCTTTAACGTAGAAACCTTCGTAAGCCGGCACAGAGGTAATGATGAAACCAAAAACAAATGCCTTAACTAAAGCTACTGCAATGGTGAAAGGATTAAAATCGGTAGTGATACCTTGGATATATTCTGCAGGAGAAACAGCACCAGATAAGGTACCACCTAAATATCCGCCAGTAATACTTAATACCATAGAAATGATAACCAAAATTGGTACCATAGTAATACCTGCAATAATTTTCGGTAGAATTAAGTAGCCAGGTGCGTTGATACCCATGATTTCTAAAGCATCAATTTGTTCTGTTACTCTCATGGTACCAATTTCCGAAGAAATGGCCGAGCCAATTTTACCTGCCAATACGATGGCACTGATTGTTGGACTAAGCTCTAAAATGGAAGAGTCGCGGTTTACAGAACCGATAATAGTTTTAGGTATGAAATCGCTAACTAATTGAAAAGCAATTTGTAAAGTCATTACCGCTCCAATAAAAGTAGAAATGATGCTGATTAATCCGAGTGAGCCTACGCCAATGAAATCCATTTGTTGAAAAATGGCTTTGATGTAAATTTTCCATTTTTCGGGCCTTTTAAAAGCAGCTTTTAAAAGTAATATGTATCGGCCAAAATTGGTAAAGTTCATTTAATAAACAATTTGTTTAAGTTAACTCAATAATATACAAAGAAACAACAAAAATGTTCTGACAGGTTCTATTTATTGAAAAAATATTCGTGATTGAAATATTATTGCCTTTTTTGCATTCACAAAATTGATTGACATGAAAGCGGTTATTACAGGGGTTACCAAAGGAATAGGCAAAGCAACAGCAGTAGCATTGGCAAAAAGTGGTTATGATATTATCGGTTGTGCCAGAAATGAAGCTGAGTTGGCAAGTTTCGAATCAGAAATCAGCAGCTATGGCGTAAATGTAATGGCCATAAAGGCAGATTGTAGTAAAAAAGAAGAAGTTTTAACCTTCATAAAAAAAGCAATATCCTTCGCTACCGAAATCAATGTTTTGGTGAACAATGTGGGTGTATTTTATCCGGGTAGTTTGTTAGACGAAGAGGATGATGTTTTCGAAACACAGCAGCAAATTAATATAAATGCTACTTATTACATCGCTAAAAGGATTGGTAAATTAATGCGCACACAGGGTTTTGGGCATATTTTCAATGTCTGCTCTGTAGCAAGTAAAGCTCCTGTAGAAAATGCTGGAAGTTACAGTGTAACAAAAGCAGCGATGCTAAGTCTTAATTATGTATTGCGAAGGGAATTGACACCATACCACGTAAAGGTTACGGCAATTATTCCAGGTTCTACATTTACTGCTTCTTGGGAAGGAACAACGCTAGAGCAGACAAAATTTGTACAACCAGAAGATATAGCCAAATCTATTACAACCATACTTAGTTTAAGTGATGGCGCTAATGTGGATGAAGTAACCATTACCCCTTCCAATTTTTAAAAAAGGAGTACAAAATGGAAAAGAAATTATATAGAAACGAACACGATAAAACAGTAGCAGGAGTTGCATCTGGCTTAGCCGATTACATGCAAATTGATGTGACTATTGTGAGGTTATTGTTTGTGTTGGCTACCATCTTTTTAGCAGGTAGCGGTGTAATAGCCTATATTATTTTATGGATTGTGGCACCAGTAAACAACGACCCATCGGTGAAATACCAGAAGTTTAAAAACTACTATCAACAGTTTCCTCAAGGTGGTTCTGTGTTTAACTCGCCGGAAGCTGTGAGCGAAACAGCACAACAAACGCAACAAACCAAGTGGAATACGCAAAACACAGATAGTTTTACAAAGTTTAATGCGCCGCCAGTAAAAAATAATGATACAGGCAAGACCGTAGTGGGTTTGATATTATTGGTACTAGGTGTTTATTTCTTGCTAAGACAATTGGATTTAGTTCCTTATTGGTTCAATATCTTTAAAATATACAAATTATGGCCCTTAGCTATAGTAGCCTTGGGGGTGAGCCTGATTTTCAAAAATCGACGTAAGAGCGAGTGGGAGAACTTTAAGAAAACTACCGAAGAAGCCCAACGTAAAGCAGAAAGTACAGAAAGTTTCACTGAACCAACAAAGGAAACGCCTCCGTCATCTGCCGACACAGACGAAGAGAGGAACAGTTAGTCCTCTTTACCATTCAACAATTAATCATTTTTTAGAATTAACCTGACATGAAATACGAAAGAATAATATGGGGAGTAGTCCTGCTTTTTGTAGGTAGCGTACTTTTACTAGAGAACTTAAATGTAATAGAATTTTACTGGAGAAATGTTTGGGGTTTTTGGCCAATATTTTTGATAATCGGCGGTGTAAACCTACTTTTAAATAGAAATGGGTCGCAAACGGGCAGCATTGTTTCGCTAGCTATTCTCATCATCACCTTAGCATTCCTTTTTGTTAAGGGACAAGAAAAACCGCAAGGAAGAGGTTGGTTAGGCTTTTGGAAAGATAAAAATATCGATGTAGACTGGGACCACAAGGATATCGAGGATGGCAAGTTAGAAGGTGTACAATTTTCTGAAGCTTATAACTCTTTAGATTCTGCAAAGAAAACCGTCTTAAATTTATCTGGTGGAGGTACTTCTTTCAGATTGAATGAAGCAACAGATAGCTTGTTTGAAGCAAGTGTAAAACATAAGCGAGGAAATTTCTCACTAACTAAAACGGCCGGCGATACCACTAATACCTTAACGTTTAAAATGAGCGATAAACGTAGAAATGGTAAAAACAATTGGTCGTTTAATTCTGGCGGTAACGAAGTTGATGTTCGAATTAACAGCAGGCCTACTTGGACCATGAATTTAAGCATGGGTGCTGGCGAAATGGATTTCGATTTGACTAAGTTTAAAATTAGAGAATTGAATTTTGACGGTGGTGCTGCGGATTTGAAAATCAAAATTGGAGATTTGTTGCCTATTGCTGACGTGAATGTAAAAACAGGCGTAGCTAATGTAGAAATCAAAGTGCCACAAGAATCAGGTTGTAGAATTAAAACCCACACGGGGCTAGCTTCTAAGGATTTCAGAGGCTTCGTGAAAAAAGACGACGGTTATTACGAAACTCCTAATTACAATACTTCTAAAAATAAAGTATTCATCAAGTTAGACGGTGGGCTAAGTAATTTCGAAGTAGACACTTACTAAGTTAAAAATGTAAAGTAAAGAGTTTAAGGCCTCAATAGTATATACTGTTGGGGCTTTTGACTTTTTCAGTTAGAACATATCTTTTACTAAGAAATACAGCCTAATTGATGTTTTTAATTTTTAATTTTGACTTTTAACTTATCAAATTTTGTATACCATAGTCGTTAAAGGCAAACCTCAAGGTCCTTATACTTTAGAAGAACTAAAGAAAATGGAAATCTTTCCAGATACTTTCGTGAGAAAGCCTGGGATGGACGACTATAAAGAAGCGCATGAAATAGCAGAACTTCGTGAGCTTTTGGGATTTATTGCACCTAGACATACGCCTCAGTATTTTGCTAGTTTCGACCAACGTTTAATGGCTTGGGCAATAGATTATTTTATCATTACGGTAATTTATGCAGTAATTACCGCCGTTGCAATCCTCTTTGTAGAAGAGAAAGAGACAATCTTAAGTATAGTGGTAGTAGCCGCGTTCCTCATTCCTTTTACCAAATTTTTATACACGGTAATTGGCGATGCTTCTAAAACGCAAGGCACCATCGGTAAAAAATTAATGGATATCAAGGTGACTGATGAATACGGTGGTAAACTAACCTTCGGAACATCATTCATTAGAAATGCTTCTAAACTCATATCTAATATTGCCTTCGGGTTTGGATATCTTTACATGTTCCTCAACAAAAAACAACAATGCTTACATGATGCAATTGCTGGAACTCTGGTGATAAAAGATAGATTGCTTTAAGATACTGAACGATCGAATTTTAATCTTTGGTCTTTGCTCCTTAGTCTTTTTTACTTTTGACTTTCAACTTTTGACTTATCTTTGTGAACGATGCAAAAAGAAGCGATTTTGTTAGACGGAGGTTATTGTAACAACTTAACCCAATATTCTAGGTTTGTGACACGTGAAGTGCAAATAGGCGATATCCCAATGGGGGCACATCATCCTATTCGTATCCAATCAATGACTACAACTGATACGATGGATACCATTGGAACGGTAGAACAAACTATTCGAATGGTAGAAAGTGGTTGCGAATATGTTCGGATTACTGCGCCAAGCATTAAAGAAGCGGACAATTTGGCGAACATCAAAAAGGAATTGCGCTTGCGTGGTTATAATGTTCCTTTAGTTGCTGATATTCACTTTACGCCAAATGCTGCAGAGGTTGCCGCTCGTTTGATAGAAAAGGTGCGTGTTAATCCAGGTAACTACGCCGATAAAAAGAAATTTGAAAACATAGATTATACTGATGTTGCTTACCAAGCAGAGCTGAATCGTATTTACGACAAGTTTTCGCCTTTAGTGAAGATTTGCAAAGAGTACGGAACGGCAATGCGTATAGGCACAAATCATGGCTCGCTATCTGACCGTATCATGAGCCGTTATGGCGATACACCACATGGAATGGTAGAATCCGCAATGGAGTTTATCCGCATGTGCGAAGATTTGAATTACTACAACTTAGTAATTTCAATGAAAGCAAGTAATACTCAGGTGATGGTACAAGCTTACCGTTTGTTGGTTCAGACGATGGTAAAGGAAGGCATGAATTATCCACTGCATTTAGGCGTTACCGAAGCTGGTGATGGCGAAGATGGACGTATCAAATCGGCAGTAGGGATTGGTACTTTGTTAGCAGATGGCTTGGGCGATACCATTAGGGTTTCCTTAACTGAAGATCCTGAATTTGAAGCACCAGTGGCTAGGGCTTTGGCGAATCGTTTTGAGAAAAAGTCAGAAAGTCCGGAAGTCAGAACGTCAGGAAGTTTCTCCCCCGTAACCCGTAACTCGCAACTCGTAACCTATAGCCCTTTCCAATACAAACGTAGAAACACTGAAGAAGTAGAAAACTTAGGTGGACACCAAGTACCACGAGTAATCATCAATCTAGAAAAAGAAAACTTAAAAGATCCTGCAATTTTAAATGCCGTTGGCTTTAATTATTCAGCTTTGCTAGATAAATACAATTTGAGCGATCAAGCTTGTGATATCGTTTATCTTGGTAATCAATTGCCATCTTTTTCATTTCCTGGAGGATTAAAACAGCTTTATAATTATCAAACTTGGTTAGGTTTGGCAGAAAAGCAAAATTGCCATCCTTTGTTTAGCATAGCTGATTTTCTAAATGCTGATGTGAAAGATGAAAAGCTGAATTTTGTTAAAATATTAGCAGAAGATTTAGACATCAACCAAATTAAAGGCTTGGATAAAGTCATTCTTATACTAGCAACCAAAGCTGAAAATGCAATGCAAACTATCCGCCATGCATTTGTGAAATTGTTAGATGCAGGTTTAAGGCTTCCAGTAATTGTTGAGCGTAATTTTGATGGATTGAATGTAGAAGATTTTCAGTTGTACAGCTCTACCGATTTAGGTGGTCTGTTTATTGATGGATTTGGCGATGGGGTTTGGATTAACGCCGAAGGTATTCCTTTGTCGGTAATCAACTCTACTTCATTTGGTATTTTACAAGCTACGCGTACGCGGATTTCAAAAACAGAATATATCTCTTGCCCAAGTTGCGGAAGAACTTTGTTCGATTTGCAGGAAACTACTCAAGCTATCAGAGCAAGGACATCTCATCTCAAAGGAATCAAGATTGGCATTATGGGCTGTATTGTAAATGGCCCAGGTGAAATGGCTGATGCAGACTATGGTTACGTTGGTGCTGGTGTAGACAGGATTACGCTTTACCGCGGACAAGAAGTGGTAAAAAAGAACGTGAAAACTGCTAACGCTATCGACGAACTTATTGGTATAATTCAAGGTGATGGTAACTGGGTTGATGTTTTAGATGAAGGATAAAAGAACAAAGAACAATGATTTGGAGCTATAAAATGTTTTAGTTGTAAAATCCTTGTTCCTTACTCTTTGTTCCATTATGCTCCCCAAGCACTAATTACTACCTTTCTACTTCCGCCATGGTTACGGTGTTCGCACAGGTAAATGCCTTGCCAAGTTCCTAAATTCAATTTTCCGTTGGTGATAGGAATTAATACCGAAGCACCCATCAGCGAAGATTTGATGTGAGCTGGCATATCATCGTCACCTTCGTAATCATGTTCATAGTCGGGGTCACCTTCTGGCACAGCTTTGTTCATCCAAGTTTCAAAATCAATTCTCACCGTTGGATCAGCATTTTCATTAATAGTTAACGAAGCCGAAGTATGTTGAATGAATACTTGTAGCATTCCGGTTTTGATGTTTCTTATTTCAGGAACGGCTTGTAGTATTTCGTCAGTTACCAGATGAAAACCACGGCTGCGGGCTCTTAAACTCGTTTGGGATTGATAAAAGTGCATTTGCTTATTCAGTTATGCTATTTAAAAACTTCAAACTTTTTTCGCAAACCTCAAATAATTGTGGCGGTAAGGTTTCTCCCGGAAAAGGATGTACAGCTCCATAAACATGATTTGCTCCTTCAATCTTCACTAATCTGCTTGCAGCATTGGCGTTAGCCAATTTTTCTGCAGTTTCGAATGGCACATTTACATCATCATCGCCCTGCACAATTAACCAAGGTATATTGATGCGTTTTGCAGCAGAAAGGATATCTAATTTTGCTTTATTATCCTCAAAATCTTCTAACAAGGTAACATTTAACGGCATTTTCTCTTTGGTGCGAGCATTAACCACTTCAATTTTACCATCTTTCTTCCAATTGCTTTCTTGTTCTTTTTTCCATAAACTACTAAAATCAGCAATAGAACTCCAAGTAATCAATCCTTTTATGTACGGGTTGTTAGCTGCTTGTAAAATACTTAACCCACCACCACGACTATGCCCAATCAAATAAACTCCAGTTACGCCAAGAAATTTAATGGCGTGGTTAATTACGATATCAATATCCAGTAATTCCTTACTAAATGTATTTGATGCAAAACTCTCTATGTCCGAAACGTCATTTGTTTTTTCTCCGGTTACGCCACTATGCGATAGATTGAACTTCAAATAGCGATACCCATTTTGCACAAAATATCTAGCTGCTAAATGGTGAGCGCCCCAATCTTTAAAACCTTTGAAACCGTGTATAAAAATGATGAGTGGCGTATTGGTATTGTTCTCATCGTAAGTTAAATCTCCGTGTATGGGTTTGCCCGAAGCACCTATTAGTGAAAATTGTTCGTTGTGTATAATCATTGTTTGCAAGCTATCAATTAAGGTTAAAACTAATGTACAACAAAATAAAGGCATTTTTTGATTTTACAGATGACAGGTTTGCGCTAATAAATTGAAGCTTATTAATTTAAAACCGTTCTAAATTAGCCTAAATTACAGCTTAATGACAGATAAGCCCAATTGCCTTGTTACTTTTGTTGCGCTAAAATAAATAGGGCTAACCATTTTGGAATATTTAAAGATTATTGCATTTACACATAAGCACATTGACCTGAAAGCATTGGGGAAATTGGTTATCTGTGAGCAAACGTTGGATGATAGGTTGCGTAATATCCAGTCGGAGCTGAATATCAAAGAGATATTTTATGTAGGCACTTGTAATAGGGTCGAGTTTATTTTCACTTCTTCTTCAGAATTAGACAAATCATTTATTTCTAGGTTTCTACAGGTATTGGATATGGGGCTTCCAGAAGAATACATGGAGAAATTTATAGCCAATGTTTCTACCTACGAGCAGGTTGAAGCTTTTAATCATTTACTCCGTACTTCTTGTTCTTTAGAGAGTTTGGTAGTAGGCGAAAAAGAAATTTTAGCACAAGTACGCAAAGCTTACGAAGCTTGTAAAGTAGCTGGTTTTACTGGCGATTACATGCGTATGATCATGAACCGTGTGGTAAAAACAGCGAAAGAAGTTTATACCCATACCAATATTTCAAGAAATCCGGTTTCGGTAGTTTCTCTGGCTTACAGAAAACTGCGTGAACTAAATATGTGTGGTAATTCTCGTCTGTTAATTATTGGCGCAGGCGAAACCAACAATAATATTGCACAATATCTAAAAAAGCACAAATACTCTAACTTTTCTGTGTTTAACAGAACTATAGAAAAAGCAGAATCTTTAGCAAAAGAGTTAAACGGAAAAGCTTTTCCATTGGATGAATTAGCTAATTACAAAGAAGGATTTGATGTCATCATTACTTGTACTGGTGCAACAGAGCCTGTAATTACTGAAGAAATTTACATCAGCTTACTTAACGGCGAAACAGGCAGAAAAGTAATTGTAGATTTGGCAGTACCAAACGATACGGCTTTAGAAGTTAGAGAGAATTTTCCAATCCACTACATTGAAGTAGAATCTTTGAAAGAGGTTGCTCGTAAAAATATCCAAGAGCGTTACGACGAATTGGTAAGTGCAGAGCATATCATCGAAGAAAATATCAAAGAATTCGATGCTGTATTGCGTCAACGTCGCATAGAACTAGCAATGAGCGAAGTGCCTAAAAAAATCAAAGAGATTAAAGATAAGGCAGTAAATACTGTATTCGCAGATGAAATTAATTCTCTTGATGATGAAGCGAAAGCTGTTTTAGAGCAGGTAATTAGCTACATGGAGAAGAAATACATCAGCGTTCCAATGTTGATGGCTAAAGATATTCTGGTTAAGCATAGCTAATAGTCCGTAATTCTAAAAGTTTTGCAGTCCGATGATAAGTTGCTTATCAAATCATCGAATTATCACATTCTCAAACCCTCACATCATCAAATTTTCTTATTTTAGCGCAAAATCTTAATATATAGTGAAGAAAGTAATTATCGGAACCCGCGGTAGTGACCTAGCCCTTTGGCAAGCCAACTACACCAAAGACAGATTGGCCAGCATTGGCATTGAGGCAGAACTTAAAATCATTAAAACGCAGGGCGATAAAATCCTTAATCTTCGTTTAGATAAACTAGAAGGAAAGGGTTTCTTTACCAAAGAATTGGAAGAAGAGTTGATGAATGGCACTATTGATATTGCTGTGCACTCTCATAAAGATTTGCCAACTACCAACCCTCCAGGATTAATTATTGCCGCTGTACCAGAAAGAGAAGATCCTGCCGAATTATTGTTGATTTTAAAAGATTGTGTAGATGTAAGTCATAAACTTTCTTTGAAAAAAGGAGCCATGGTAGGTACTTCTTCTAATCGTCGTAAGGCACAATTGTTAGCATTAAGATCTGATTTAAATATTGAAGATTTACGCGGAAACGTTCCTACACGTATTCAAAAATTGCGTGACGAAGATTATGATGCGATTGTTTTGGCAAGAGCAGGTGTAAATCGTTTAGGTTTAGATTTAAGCGAGTTTCATGTAGAAGTGATTGACCCGACAGAGATTGTGCCAGCGCCAGCACAAGGAGCATTAGCCATCCAAATTAGAGAGAGTGATACGGAGCTTTTCAAGGAGCTTCAAAAAATAAATGACCCTGCAGTTGTAGAAGCTATCGAAGTAGAGCGTAAAGTACTCAACCTTTTTGAAGGTGGTTGTCACATGCCGCTAGGTTGTTTCTGTAAAAAAGAAGACGGTGAGTTTGAAATATGGACTTCTAAAGCAGAAACTGCTGATGATTTTCCTGACCGATTATTCTTAAGAGCAACTTCAACAGAAGGCTTGGCAGAACAAATTGTGGCTAAATTTGCGACAGAAAGAAAAAAGCCTGCTAAAGTTTTCATCTCTAGAGAAATTGGCGAAAACAGTTATTTCCGTAAAGCGCTAGCAAAACAAAATATAGAAATTGATGGTCGTTCGTTGATTCGCACTTTTCCAATTGTAAATGTATTGGATGATTTCTTCCTTAAAAATGCTGACTGGATTTTCTTCAGCAGCAGAAATGGCGTAGAATATTTCTTCAAATTGAACGCTGTATTGCCTAAGAAAGTAAAATTTGGTGTGGTTGGAAGAGGTTCTGAAGATTCGCTCCGTAAGTTCGGTCATTTGGCAGATTTTGTTGGTGAAGGTGGAGAAATTGAAGAAGTGGCAGAAGATTTTGCCAAAGCAGCAGATGGACAAACTGTAGTTTTCCCTCGTGCACAAGACTCGCTGTTAACGATGCAGAAATTCTTAACTCCAGAAACTAAAGTAATCGACTTACCAATCTATGAAACCGTAATGGAAGAAAATGTAGATGGTACTTCTGCTGATGTGTTGGTTTTTACCAGTCCGAGCAATGTAGATGCTTATTTTGTAGATAACTTGTTAGAACCAGAGCAAAAAGTAATCGCTATCGGTAATTCTACAGGTAAAAAATTCGATGAAATGGGCGTGAAATATACTTTACCATATTCACCAGATGAAATTGGTTTGGCAGAAGCTGTTTTCGGTATCGAATTAAGGTAAGGCGTGTTACATAGAAACGGAATGAGAATAAAAAAGGCGATACTTTTCGTTTTAGCATTGGTAGCAAATTTTGCGTTTGCGCAAGACGTTGTTAAAATGACCAGTAATTATGGTAGCGAAAACAGCGAAATTCAAGACTTGTTAGATTTTGAGAATATCTATATGGAGAGGCTCAATTTCAAAAGCGAGAAACTTAAAGGCAAGTTTTATGTGATTGGCATTGAAGAGTTTAAAAGTGGTAAGCTGGTAAACACCGCTGTGCTGTTTAATGGCACTGAAACAGATTATTTCAAAATAGGAACAGATGAAGAATCGCTTAAATTTTTCTTTAAACTGAGCAACGGGCAACTGAAAACCTACATTAGGGGTAAGAAGTTTGGAAGTAAAAAATCGTACTTTAAGTTAACTGGCGATGCTGATAAATACGCTTTAAAAGATTTTTTTGGTAGTAAGCAAGAGTTGAGTTTAGTATTGGATCAGAAAAATGCAGTATTTGCGCTTATCACGCCTACTATTCATGCAGATGGCTCTGGCTCGTATTGCGAAGTTGCGCAGTCTGATATTATGCCAGAAAAGCTGGGCGAACATTTTAAAATACCTCATTATTTTTTAGTGACAATTACTTTTAAATAATAGTTCTGCTGAAATATTTTAATAAAATTTAGGATTTGTTTCATTTTGATATGGGTAGATGGATAAATCCTGTAAATTGTTAACCCAACGTAAAGACTTTACAAATGACAGAAACATCAGAAAATAGTGTTTCTGTCTTTGCATTTTTGTACACCGTTAAATCATCATTGCGAGAGCTTGCTCCGAATTTATCGGAGAGAAACGACGAAGCAATCTCTAAATGAGATTTTTTATTTTGACTTTTAACTTTTGAATTAGAAACATGTTGCACAGACCACGTAGGCTAAGAAAGAATCCCATTGTAAGGGAAATGGTTGCCGAAACGAAATTATCTAAGGATATGTTTGTTTATCCCTATTTCGTGGTGCCAGGAAAAAATGTTGTTCATCCTATTGATGCCATGCCTGGGGTAAGCCATTTTTCTACAGATACTTTATTGAAAGACATAGAAAAAGGATTGAGTTTAGGTGTTAATAAAATCATGCTGTTTGGTGTAGGTGATGAGAAAAGTGCGGATGCAAAATCGGCTTATGACACTAATTCATTAGTGCCAGTGGCGGTTAGAGAACTGAAAAAGCAGTTCGGTGATGATTTGTATATCGTTACCGATGTTTGTGTTTGTTCTTACACTAATCACGGACACTGTGGTATCATGCACAACGATTATATTCAAAACGATTTAAGTGTAGAGTTGATCGCGAAAATGGCTTTAAATCATTCAGAGGCAGGTGCAGATATGTTAGCGCCTTCAGACATGATGGACGGTAGGGTAGCGGCAATTCGTGAAAAGTTAGATGGGAATGGTTTTGAGAACGTAGCGGTAATGAGCCATGCCACTAAATTTGCTTCTGCTTATTATGGTCCGTTCAGAGAAGCTGCAGATTGCGCACCAAGTAAGGGTGATAGAAAAGCTTATCAAATGGATTTCCGTAATCCGAACGAAGCAGTAAGAGAAGCTTTGTTGGACGAAGCAGAAGGTGCTGACGTACTAATGGTGAAACCAGGTTTGGCTTACTTAGATGTAATTGCAAAACTGAAACAAAATACCAAATTGCCTATTGCCGTTTACAATGTATCGGGAGAATACTCGATGATTAAAGCAGCAGCAGAAAAAGGCTGGATAGACGAACAAAAAGTAGTAATGGAAACGATGTATGCCTTTGCCAGAGCAGGAGCTAGTATCATCACCACTTACCACATTAGAGATATTGTAGAGAATAAATGGATTTAATTTAAGCTGAAAGCTTAAAGCAAAAAGACCAAAGTGGGCTAGTTCTCGCATAGGTTTCCAGCTTTTAGCTTTAGTCTTTCAGCTTTTAGCTAATAACAAATGCAAGACATATCAAGAGCCAAATCGGCAGAACTATACGAGAAATCGAAAACTTATTTTCCTGGTGGAGTTAACTCTCCCGTACGAGCTTTTAAATCGGTTTATGGCACACCATTGTTTATTCAAAAAGGTGATGGACCCTATATTTGGGATGCGGATGGTAATCAATTCATTGATTTTTGTGCGAGTTGGGGACCTTTAATTTTAGGACATAACAATGCTAAGATCAGAGAGAAAGTAACTGAGGTTATGCAAGACGGAATGAGCTTTGGTGCACCAACAGCTTTAGAGAATGAGTTGGCAGAGCTGATCATCAAGAACAATCGTTTTGTAGAGAAAATTCGTTTCACCAGTTCTGGAACTGAGGCGGTAATGTCGGCTATTCGTTTGGCTAGAGGTTACACGGGTAGAAATAAAATCATCAAGTTCGAAGGTTGTTACCACGGCCATAGCGATTCACTTCTAGTGAAAGCAGGTTCTGGCTTGGTAACTTTCGGAAAAACTTCTTCGGCGGGTGTGCCAAAAGCATTTGCTGATGAAACTATCGTGATTGCTTTAAACGATAAACAAGCCATTACCGAAGCTTTTGCTCAGTTTAAAGATGATGTTGCTGCGGTAATTATTGAAGGTATTCCAGCTAATAATGGCTTATTAATTCAAGATAAGGATTACGTAGAATTTTTAAGTGAGACTTGTACGGCTAATGGTGCTTTATTAATTTTTGATGAAGTAATTACTGGCTTTAGGGTAGGTTTAGAAGGTGCTGCGGCTCATTATGGCATCAAGCCTGATATCGTTACCTACGGAAAAATTATTGGTGGTGGTTTGCCAGTGGGAATGTATGGCGCTTCTAATGAGATTATGGCGCACATTTCTCCTGATGGCGGCGTTTACCAAGCGGGTACCTTGTCTGGTAACCCAGTGGCAATGGCAGCTGGAATTGCAACGTTGACTATTTTAAGCAGCGAAGGTTTTTACGAGGAATTAAATGTTAAAGCACAGGTTTTTGTGAATGATTTGAAAGCTCATATTGCTGTTAAAGGTTACGAGTTGAAGATCTTTACTGTAGGTTCGATCTTTTGGTTCGCGTTTACAACTAAAGACATTAAAACTGCCGAAGCTATTGATCCTGCAAGTATGGATAAATTCAAGATCATGCACCGTGAGTTGTTGAACAGAGGTATTTATTTTGGTCCATCTGGTTATGAGGTCGGTTTTGTAAGTGCGGCGCATACAGATGTAGAATTGGATAAAGCAAAGCAAGCGATATTTGAAGCTTTGGAAGTTGTGTACCCCTAAATCCCCTAAAGGGACTTTGGAAGTACTTGCTTAACAAGTTCGTCATTGCGAGGTACGAAGCAATCTCAAAGCGTTAGTTCTGTTTAGTACCGAAACCTTACAGGTTTTAAAAACCTGCAAGGTTTGACAAGAAGATAAAAGCTTCGCAAAGTTCGCAGTGACGATAATTTTATAATTCTCGTCCCTTTTAGGGGAGAGATGTCCAAAGGACAGAGAGGGGTTGTTCACCAAACCCGATTGAAGCGGATACGAAGCGAGAGCGTTAGCATAGCGAAGTAAAGCGAAAAGCGGGACTGAAATAACCGAAGCATTACAGGAAACTGCTTTTCAAAAAATAATAATTAAATTTAAAGGTCTCGTACACACGGGATAGGCGATATGAAAAAATCCATTATCATATTTTACGTTTTACTGTTCTACGCCTTAGGGCAGCTGATTAGCTGGGGTGCATTGGTGGTGAAAATTGATGCGAGCCGTATGCCAATGATCATGGGCGAAGGTGCAGTTTTCTTGTTTCTTTTGGGCATTGGGGCGTACTTTATCCATGCTTCTATTAAAAAGGAAGGTCGTTTAAAAGAGAACCAACAGAACTTTTTAATGTCGATTACTCACGAGTTAAAGTCACCTTTAGCGGCGATAAAACTTTCTTTACAGACGATTGTACGTAGAGAATTGGACAAGGAACAAAGAACAACTTTAATAAGAAATTCGCTGAAAGACGTGGAACGTTTGGATGATTTGGTGGAAAATATGTTGTTGGCTACTAAAATCGAAAGTAGAACTTACTCTTTTCCTAAAGAGAAATTTAATTTTTCAGAATTAGTTACCCGAATTTCAGACAGGTTGCAGGTTCATTCTTGTGGTTGCGAGCAAATCATTTCTACAAAAATTGAAGATAATATTGAGGTTGAAGGCGACCAATTTGCACTATCTTCGGTAGTGACTAACTTGGTAGAAAATGCAGTGAAATACTCGGGGCCGTGTGCCGAAATTACAGTTGAACTGTGCCAAAATGACGGAAAGCCTAAATTAGTGGTTTCGGACAAAGGATTGGGCATTCCTGATGCAGAAAAGATGCATATTTTTGATAAATTTTACCGTGTGGGCGATGAAAATGTGCGTAAAAGTAAAGGTACTGGACTTGGCTTATTTATTGTTAAGGAAGTATTACAAAACCACGACGCCGATATTAGCGTTAAAGATAACGTACCTCACGGTGCAATTTTTGAAGTAACATTTAATTAGATATGTCACAAAAATTAAGAGTATTATTGGTTGAAGACGAAGATCATTTGTTAGATGCCATCAAATTAAACCTTGAATTAGAAGGTTATAAAGTTCACGCCGTTAAAGACGGAAAAACAGCACTAAAAGTATTTAAGGAAGAACGTTTCAACTTAGTGATTTTAGATGTAATGTTACCAGAAATGGATGGTTTCCAAGTGTGTGAAACTATTCGTTTAGAGAATACAGAAGTGCCTATTTTGTTCTTAACCGCTAAAAATACTAGCGAAGACAGAGTAATGGGATTGAAAAAAGGAGCTGATGATTATTTGGTGAAACCTTTCAACCTTGAAGAGCTGATTTTACGTGTTGGTATTTTAGTGAAACGCAGTCTGAAATCTGATGATTTGAAAGAATTGAATTCTTACAAAATTGGTGAGAAAACGATTTATTTCAACTCTTTTGAGCTAAAACAAGATGATGGCGTGATTGTTCCTTTGACTAAAAAGGAAACTATGTTGTTGAAATTGTTGATTGAGCGTAAAAACGAAGCTGTTTCGCGTGAGCAAATCTTAGAAACTGTTTGGAATTACGACGTTTATCCATCTACGAGAACAATTGATAACTTTATTCTTACTTTCCGTAAGTATTTTGAACCAGACCAAAAAAATCCAGTTTATTTCCACTCAATTAGAGGAGTAGGTTATAAATTTACGGACATCCATTAATGTATAATAAGTTAGGTAGATATGTGCTGATGGCGATTTTCGTCTTTTCAGCATTGGTAAGTATTTATAACTATCAGTATCAGCTGGCCGCAATTTCGGGCCTGCTTTTCTGCTTTATACTATGGAGTCATTTTAAGCATAGTTCTGTGCTATTGGCTTCAAAGCATTTCAAGAATTCAGATTACGACAAGGCAGAGAAGTTTTTGAACGAAGTTGATAATCCCGACAGATTGGCGAAAGGCAGACGTGGGTTTTATGAGTTCATGAGAGCTAACATCGCACTAAAACGAAATGAACATGATGCGGCAGAGCATCATTTCCAAATTGCTAGTCGTTTCCCTTTGGGAGGAAAAAATGATAAGGCCTACGTATTAATTCATTTGGCTAACTTAGCGCTTCGAAAAAAAGATGGCGCTAGAGCATTGGCTTATGTAGAAAAAGCTAAGGAATTGGCCACATCATCGAGAGCATTAGAAATTATAACAAACATAGAGAAAGAGGCCAAGAAACTGGCAAATTAAGAAACATGGACAATAATTTATTTTTAGACGCAGCATTTTCAAAACAAACAGAAAGACCACCGGTATGGATGATGAGACAAGCCGGTCGTTTTATGCCACAATACTGGGAAATCAAAAACAAGTACTCTTTTTTAGAAATGTGCAAAACCCCAGAAATTGCTGCTGATGTAACCATGTTGCCGGTAGATTTGTTAGGTATTGATGCGGCGATTTTGTTCTCTGATATATTGGTAACTGGTGAAGCAATGGGTGGAGATTTAAGCTTTACTCAAGGTGTTGGTCCTAAATTCGCTAATCCGGTACGTAATGAAGCTGATATTGACGCTTTAGCTACGGATTGCTTAGATAAATTACAATACGTTGCTGATGCGATTAAAGTAATACAACAACGCTTAAATGGCAGCATTCCGTTAATTGGTTTTGCTGGGGCACCGTTTACCGTAATGAGCTATTTGGTAGAAGGTGGTTCTTCGAAAGACTTCAAATTAACCAAGCTTTTGATTCACAACCGTCCAGAATTAGCACACAAATTATTAGCTAAAATAGCGAAGGTAACTACCGATTATTTGAACCTACAGATTGAAGCTGGCGTGAATGCTTTGCAGTTGTTTGATAGTTGGGCTTTGGCTTTATCTTGGAACGATTATCAAGAGTTCTCTCATCAGTATAACCAACAAATTATCGCTGGTTTAAACAGGACAAACATTCCTGTAATTTCTTTCTGTAAAGGAAGTTCTGTTTTTGCGCCAATTATGGTAGAAGCAAAGCCAGATGTAGTTTCTATTGATTGGAATGCAGACTTGTTGAATATCAAGAAATCATTACCAGAGGGAATTGCAGTGCAAGGAAACTTAGATCCTCATATTTTATACGCAGATCAACCGGTAATCAAAGCTCAAATTCATAAATTATTTGAGCGCATGCGTGGCGAAAATGGATTTATTTTCAACTTAGGTCATGGTATCATGCCAGATATTCCTTTCGATAATGTAAAATATGCTATCGAAGTAGTTAAAGAGTTTAGATATTAAACCCCTAAATCTCCTAAAGTCCACTTTGGATGGAGATAGAATTTGAGTATATTTGGTTATTAACAGCTAGAACAGATGACAGTTAAATCACTAAAGGACGAGGATAAGTTGCCGTTAACGGAAATCGTGAAATTGGTTCATAAGAAAATGGACGATATCCTTCGAGTAGTTGACGCTTTGAATTTGGGTAGAACTGAAGTGAAGTCTGATGGCGTTTATCGTACCTTCAATAATGGTAATATGGTAAGAGTGGCTGTTGGTGATTTTAGAAGGAAACGTATTTCGAGCAAGAAAATTAAACTTTTCTAATGCCTTCTAGCCCAAAACTGAGAATTTTTGCTGGTCCTAACGGATCAGGGAAAACAACTTTGTTTGAATCTATCAAATCGGTTTATTTCTCTACACAATTGTTCATCAATGCAGATTTACTCGAAGAACAATTTAAAAAGACAAAATTTATCAATTTTTCAGAGTTTAATTTAGAAGTGAATGTCCAAGAGTTTGATGATTTTTGTTCGTCAAGCGGTCTTTATCTTAAAGCTGGTTTTAATACTCAAACTTGGGGGTTGTTTGTTAGAGAAAATGTATTAGTTGGACACTACGAAGACACACATACCGTTTATAATTCCTATCATTTTGCTATCCTTGCTGATTTTATAAGAACAGCACTAATTGAGAATAAACAATCATATTCTTTTGAGACAGTTTTCTCTCATCCTTCAAAATTAGATCTTATTGATTTTGCGCATCGCAATGGATATAAGGTTTATTTGTATTTTATTGGTACAGAGACACCAAAAATGAATTTGGAAAGGGTGAAGGATAGAGTGGTAAAAGGAGGTCACTTTGTGGACGACGCTAAAATTGAGCAGCGATATTTCTTGACAATGGATTTACTGTTAGCTATGATAAAAAAAGTTAATGAAACTTATCTTTGGGATAATTCAGGACAGAGACATCAATTTGTAGGAACCATAAAGAGCGGTACAGCAGAATTTAAGAATTTAACGGTTCCCGCTTGGATTGATACCTATATTCTGAAAAAGATAAATAATTAATGGAAGCATATTACAGATATATTTTAGCAGTACACATTATTTTTGTGGTAAGTTGGATGGCGGGTTTATTTTACGGCGTACGCTTATTTATTTATCATACAGAAGCAAATAGTAAGGCCGAGCCAGAAAAGAGCATTCTACAGAAGGAGTATGCTAAAATCACCGCTAGGTTATGGAGTATCATTACTACGCCAGCCATGGTGCTTACTGTTGTAGCTGGTGCTTTGATGATTTATATCGTTCCTGGATGGCTGTACCAACCTTGGATGCACGTAAAACTAGGTTTTGTGATTGCTTTATTGGCTTATCATTTTATTTGTCAGCGAGTGATGAAGCAATTGCGTAAAGGGAACTTTAGTTGGTCTTCTAACCAATTGCGATTGTGGAATGAAGTAGCGACGATTTTACTGGTTGCTATCGTATTTACGGTAATCCTTAAAAGTGCAATTGATTGGGTATATGGCCTCATTGGGTTAGTTATTTTCTCTGCCGTAATTATGATTGCCGTGAAACTGTATAAAAAATATAGAGAGAAAAAAGGTGAATAGCCTTTAAAAGATTGCCACGTCGTTCCTCCTCGCAATGACGATTAGCAGTAACAATGATTGCGAGGCACAGTTCATCCCGACTGTTTCGGGTAAGCAATCTTTTCAATGAAAAAATATATACTTCTGCTATTAGTTCTGGTATCGATTAATTCAGTAAATGCACAGCTAAATAATAATTACCTGTACAATCGTATTCGTCCCACAGATAGTTTAACTAATGAAGTACACCTTAACTTCTATAATTTTAACTACGTTAGAAATTACGAATACTCAAATAACTTTCATGATGGTTATACGCTTTATGGTACGCAGTTTGAACCTCAATTGGTTTACTATGCGCATCCTAATCTAGCTATTACTGCCGGTGCATATTTGAGGAAGGACTTTGGAAATGAGCGAGGTTTGTATGATGCCAAACCATTATTCAATGTTAAGTATAGCAAAAATGATTTGACTTTAGTTTTTGGAAGCCTAGAAGGAAATATCCAACACAACTATATTGAGCCTTTGTATAACTTCGAACGTAAAATTACTACGCCAATTGAATATGGTACACAGCTATTAATTGACAGAGAAAAATTCAGTTTAGATGCTTGGATAGCTTGGCAAAAGATGATTTATGCTGGTGATGCTGCTAAGGAGGAAATAGTTGGTGGTTTTACTAGCGATATAGCGTTGATTAAGAAGGAGGGGTGGAAATTAACTATTCCTGCGCAAATGTTGGTTTATCATCAAGGAGGACAAATTGATGCTTTGAGGGAAGTTTCATTATCAACTTTATTTAACGGAGCAATTGGTTTTACTTTGAGTAAAAACGTTGGTTACAATGTAAAACAGATTTATACTAACAACTATGTGGCCGCCTATAAAGATTTTTCTCCTACTAAAATAAGAGCTTACCAAGGAGGTTTTGGGTTGTGGCTAAATGCAGGTATAGATACCCGTTGGGGTAATTTGGCAGCATCTTATTGGAAAGGAAACCAGTTCATTACTATTAAAGGAATGCCGTTGTATCAATCTGTTTCTGAGAAGCTAAATAGTGTTGGTTACATTGAGAATAAGAGGAACATCTTGATGCTAAGGTATCAATATCAAAAGGAACTATTGCCAAATCTGTATTTGGATGTACGTTTTGAACCTCACTTCGATTTAAACAATGCTGAAAAAAACCTACAGTTCAACCATTCGTTTTTCTTGACTTATAAAGAAAGTTTTAAACTGTTTAAGGTAAAGAAATAGGCTAGAGTAGTTCTATACCAATTTTTTCAGCCAAGCTATTCAAATCATTAACCACGACATCAATTAATGGGATGCCAGCAGTTTTACGTTCGTTTTCAAATTGATATTCAGGTTCACCAGGAATGATAACTTTCTTGCTTTTATCAACGGTTTTAGCGCTTTTGAAGCGTTCTATCCAATTATCTAAATGGTCTTTAAAGTCTTGAGCAGGGCGGAAGCCATCGACACGCATTGCACCTAAGAAGTGTCCAATTCCTTCGCCTACTGGATTTGGGTCTGGTTCTAAGAAAGCCACAAATGGCGGCACCCAAGGTCCGTAGTTTGCACCCGAAAGTACTGCCGAAAGAATATCTACCGTAGCTCCCAAACCATAACCTTTATGACTGCCGTGGTCTTTATCACTACCTAATGGAAGTAGGGAACCGCCGGCTTTTAATTCATTCGGATTGATAGAAATCTTTCCGTCTTTATCTTGTACCCAGCCATCTGGAATTTCAGCATTTGCCCTTTGTGCAATTTCTAGTTTTCCGTTAGCGGCAGCGGCAGTGGCCATATCAACCACCACGGCTGGATATTTACCTGCCGGAAATGCATAACACATCGGGTTGGTACCTAACAAACGTTCGTTGGCGTAAGTAGGCGCAACCAGTGGACTGGCATTGGTCATGCTGATGCCAATCATATCTTTTTCTACAGCCATTAAAGCGTGATACCCAGCAATACCAAAGTGGTTTGAATTTTTGACAGACACCCAACCACTGCCATATTTTTCTGCTTTTTCAATAGCGATTTTCATAGCAAACGGTGCAACCACTAAACCTAAGCCAGCGTCACCATCTACCGTAGCTGTAGTCGGCGTTTCATGTACTACACGGATATTCGGTGTCGCATTAATTCTTTTTTTCTCCCAAAGGCGATAATAGCCGCTCAATCTAGCCACGCCATGAGAGTCTATTCCACGTAAATCAGAACGCACCAAAACATCGGTAGCTAATGTAGCGTGCTCATCAGAACAGCCCATCTTTTTAAAAACACTGTAGGTAAAGCTTCTTAGTTTTTCTTCGGAGAAAGTGATAAACATTTTATTAGTGGTTAGTGGTCAGGTATTAGGTGTCAGTTAATTTCGAGGCTCAGTTTTATTTAATCATTTACTCATTCAAAACTCAATCATTTTTATGCAAGTATTAAAGTGAAATCCCCACCTAACGGCTCAAAGTTTTCAATTAAGGATGAAATAAAATCGTCGCCATACTCTACATACATTGGCGCTAAGTTAGCTACACGTTCTTGTAAAGTACCGCTAGGGAATAATCTCTTTTTAAGGTTTTCGATTTGGGTAATAGACACTTCGTGATTTCTCTTTTCTGCTCTAAAAAACTTTTTTTCTAGTTTGTCTAGCAGTTTTTCTGTTTTGGTTAATACCGAATCAGCAGATACTTCTAAGGTTTTATCAATTTTAAAAGCATTCAATTTTATCTTATCAAATACTGCTCTGATATTCGCTTTTTCGTCAGTTAAACAGATCGCTGCATCACTATTTGCGTTAATCCATTTTTCTTGTAAAGCTTCAGTCGATAGGAATATGTCTTCAAAATTGAAACCTAATTTGTGAAGATTAGCAAAACTTCTTTTGTCGATTACCAGTGCAGAATTTCTTAACAACAAAACTGGAAAATCGACTTTGTAAAAATCGAAATTAGCCTTTAATTGCATCCAGTAGGAAACTTCGGCACCGCCACCGATATAGGCGATGTTGGGTAAAATCACCTCTTGGTACAACGGTCGCATAATCACATTTGGACTAAATCTTTCTGGGTTTGAATCTATCTCTGCAAGCAACTCCGTTTCTGTGAATTTAATTTCTGTGTGGTTAACGCTGTAAAAATCCCCTTCTTTAATAATCCTTTCACGAAGATTATCTTTTAAATAAAAGAAGTTAATATCTCTTACATTTACTTGGGTCTTATAACCAGTCTCTTCTAAAGTTTTGCTTGTTTCTTCGGTTAATCTTGCACTGTTTTGCTCGGTAATATCACTTTTAATAATAGCTGCAAACTGTGCTTTTAAAGAAGCATCATCTGCGTTGATAATCACTAAGCCATACTGCTCAAACAGACTGTTCACCAATACTCTGGTGGCATCTGCTAAATTTTCATTTTCTAAATAAGCTTTCTCAACTAGTTTGCCTAGTTTTTTACCATTCTTGCTGATGCCTAAATATCCTTTGTAAGCTTGTACTGCCGCTGCTACCGTTTTAGTGCTTAATCTTCCAGTAGCACCATTGGTTTGTTGTATCCAGCTGATGTTCTTTTCATCTACGTTAACATGATTGATTTCCTCAAAGTCATGGTCTTCGGTAGCCATCCAGTAAACAGGTACAAAATTTTGCTCTGGATAGGCAATTTTCATCTCCAAAGCCAAATTAATAGTGGTTACAATTTTGTAGATGAAATAAAGAGGGCCTGTAAAAAGATTAAGCTGGTGCCCTGTAGTAATGGTGTAAGTATTGTTTTTAGCAAGTAAATCAATATTTGCATTTACCGCTTGATTAACCTTTATAGATTGATATTGTTGTTGTAGTGCTTTAACTAAAACGGCTCTATCTCCAGTAAATTGATGTGCATCTACTGCCTGTTTCAACCCTTGGATATCGGGTCTGTAGCTATAGAAAGATTTTAGAAATTCAACATCGTTCACATAGTCTAAAACTAGTTTAGAAAATGAATGTGTGTCCTGATAAGAAATGTATTTAGCCTTCACATTTCGAAATTAAATTAAATTTTGAAACAAGTATAGCCATTCGCTTTATTTTACACTTTATCAATGTTTCGGTTTATTAAAAATGCATAAAAAAACCTCGTAGGTTTTTAAAACTTACGAGGTCTATTATAATTTGATAGCTTGTAGATTTCTCCACTCGCTACGCTGCGGTCGAAATGACGAGAGAAACTATTTTACAATCTGTCCGTAAAGGTCAAAATCTTCCGCTCTATCTACTTTTACATTTACAAAGCTACCGATAGCTGCATAACCAGAATTTGCATCAATTAAAACTTCGTTATCTACCTCTGGTGAGTCGAACTCTGTACGGCCGATAAAGAAATCACCTTCTTTTCTGTCAACCAATACTTTGTAAGTGTTACCTACTTTTTCTTGATTGATTTCGTAGGAGATGCCTTGCTGCAATTCCATAATTGCATCTACACGTTCTTGCTTGATTTCTTCAGGTACGTCATCCACTAAATCATAAGCATGCGTTTTTTCTTCATGCGAATAAGTGAAACAACCTAAACGGTCGAAACGAGTATCTGCAACCCATTGGTACATTTCTTCGAAGTCACGTTCTGTTTCGCCTGGATAACCACAAATTAGTGTGGTACGCATGGCGATGTTTGGAACTTTAGCTCTAATTTCGTTAACAATATCAATGGTTTTCTGCTTTGTAGTGCCTCGACGCATTGATTTCAGCATGTTGTCTGTGATGTGCTGCAAAGGCATATCTAAATACTTACAGATATTTTCACGCTCGTTCATCGCATCTAAAATTTCCATCGGAAATCCAGCAGGATAGGCATATTGTAATCTGATCCACTCAATTCCGTTGACATCAGATAAGCGACGCAAAAGTTCATCTAAGTTTCTCTTGCCATACAAATCTAAACCATAGTAGGTTAGGTCTTGAGCAATTAAAATGAGTTCTTTAGTTCCGTTGGAAGCTAATATTTTAGCTTCGTTTACTAACTCGTTCATGTCTCTTGAAACGTGTTTTCCACGCATCAGCGGAATAGCACAGAAAGAACAAGGGCGGTTACAGCCTTCCGCAATTTTAAAGTAAGCGAAGTGTGAAGGAGTGGTTAACAAACGCTCACCAATTAGCTCGTGTTTGTAGTTAGCACCTAAAGAATGTAATATATTTTGAAGGTCGTTAGTGCCAAAAAATGCATCAACGTTAGTAATTTCAGCTTCTAAGTCTGGTTTGTAACGTTCAGAAAGACAGCCGGTAACAATCACTTTTCCAACTTTACCTTCTTCTTTTAGCTGACTGTATTGTAAAATGGTGTCGATAGACTCTTGTTTCGCGTTATCGATGAAACCACAGGTATTAATTACTACAATATCATCTTTCCCTAGTCTATTCGATTCGTGCTCAACATTAAGATTGTTGCCCTTCAATTGTCCCATTAACACCTCGCTATCGTAAGTGTTTTTAGAGCAACCAAGTGTAATTACGTTAATCTTAGGTTGAGTTATTTTTGTAGTAGTTTTGTTTTTTGTAATCATTTTTTTCTGAATGGATAGCTAAGGGAATAATTTGTAAATCTCTTTGCGATGAAGTACTCTTTCAAAAGTGAGTGACTCATTTTCAAGTTTTATGCCTATTCGGAAATTCCCAAATCTAATCTTATAATAATGCTGGTAGCCAGATAGTTTTTCCAGTTTGTTTATTTCGGAGGAGCTGTTGTATTGGTTGATTTCGTCAAATACAAAATTTTCAATCTTATCTCTATCTTTCTTTGGCAGAGAAGATAGGTCTTTAAGAAATTTCTTGTTGTATTGAACAACCATTATTTCTTTTTTATTGCACTATAATATGCTAAAGCATCTTCTTTTAATAGATTATCTTCCGTATTATTTTGCTTCATTAATTCAGCAAAGTTTACATCTTCTTTTTCTTCTTTGCTTAGAATGTGCGAAGACAAGCCCATTTTCTCTGCCAATTCTTTTAGCAGTGATATGTCTTTTTTATTATCAGTATGTATAATAATGCTTGCCATAATCTAAAATTAACTATTTAAACAACGAATTCACAAACTCTTTCTTATCGAACAATTGTAAATCGTCCATTTTTTCTCCTACGCCGATGTATTTAACTGGAATTTTAAATTGATCTGAAATGCCAATAACTACACCACCTTTGGCTGTGCCATCTAATTTTGTAATTGCTAATGCATTTACGTCTGTTGCTTCGGTAAATTGTTTGCACTGCTCAAAAGCATTTTGTCCGGTAGAACCATCTAGCACTAGTAAAATCTCATGTGGCGCATTGGGAATTACTTTTTGCATTACATTCTTGATTTTACCAAGCTCGTTCATTAATCCAACTTTGTTGTGCAAACGACCAGCAGTGTCGATAATGACTACATCTTCTTTGTTAGCTACGGCTGATTGTAAAGTATCGAAAGCTACTGAAGCAGGGTCTGAACCCATCGCTTGTGCAACTACACGTACACCAACGCGTTCGCCCCAAAGTTTAATTTGGTCTACAGCAGCAGCACGGAAAGTATCGGCAGCGCCAAGCACCACATTTAATCCTTCTGCTTTTAGTTTATGAGCTAATTTGCCAATAGTGGTAGTTTTGCCAACACCGTTCACACCAACAACCATAATTACGTAAGGTTTATGGTCGCCGTATTCAAAATTTCGGAAATCATTGCTATTGTTTTCTGCAAGTAATAACTGGATCTCATCTCTCAATAAACCATTAAGTTCAGACGTAGATAGGTACTTGTCTTTAGCAACACGTTCCTGAATTCTCTCGATAATTTTTAATGTAGTAGTTACACCTACGTCGGAAGTTACCAGCACTTCTTCCAAGTTATCTAATACATCATCGTCTACGGTAGATTTTCCGGCAACAGCTTTAGTTAACTTACTAAAAAAACCTTCTTTAGTTTTTTCCAGTCCTTTATCTAGCGCTTCCTGAGCTTCAGGTGCGGTTTCTTTCTTCTTGAAAAAATCGAATAAACCCATAAATTGATAAAATAAAAAAAGCCCTTCCGCTTATACGGAACGGCTCTTAAGCTGTTCTTAAATATTCTTATTTGCTGTTTGCAGTAGCAATAGCATCTTTAACGTGATCATTGTGAACAATTGATTCTTTGAATGAATAAGCACCAGTTTTTGGAGACTTAGTCATTACGATCACTTTTGAATATTCTTTACCTGTACCTGTTTTAAGGGTTGCAACTACTTTCTTTGCCATGTTTTTTAAATCTAATGATTGAGTGAGTGAATTTCGGATGACTGAACTTAATTGTGTAAGTCAATCATCTACTCATTCAAAATTACTTAATTTCTTTGTGTACAGTTACTTTTCTCAAAACCGGATTGAATTTTTTCAACTCTAAACGCTCAGTAGTGTTTTTACGGTTTTTAGTAGAGATGTATCTAGACATACCAGGCATACCACTTGTTTTATGCTCTGTGCATTCTAAAATAACTTGAACTCTGTTACCTTTTTTTGCCATTTCTTTATTAGTTTATGCCGTAACTACGGCAAATGTTATTACAAATATCCTTTTTTCATGAAACGATTAATCGCTTCAGAAACACCAATTTTATTGATGGTTTTAATAGCCGAAGTAGATACTTTTAGCGTTATCCAACGATCTTCTTCAGGGATATAAAATTTCTGAAGTTGTAGGTTAGGATAAAACTTGCGCTTAGTTTTAACGTTCGAGTGAGAAACGTTATGTCCTTTCATCGCGGTTTTTCCTGTTAAATCACAAACTCTTGACATGACTTTATTTTGTTATTTGTTATTCGTCGCTTAATTCTTTTTAAGAGCCTGCAAATATCTGAATAATTTTTCTAACCATCAAGTGTGTTGCGAAAATATTTTGAGATATTTTATTTGGGTGTAAAATGAGTTAAACAGCTAGCTATTAACGCAGAAAGCACAAATGTTATTTATCTCTTTTAAAGAGACGCTAAATTAATTGTTTTAGTATGTAAAATACCAATTTCTAAGTATTGCAACTGGTTGTGAAACAGTGTACTTTTATTTTTTTAATGTGCATCGCTGTAAAGTGATCAAGGATATATAACTAAGTTGCTAGCTCCAATTTTAGCCTCTGCCTAAAAGCAGAGGCTTTTTAAATTTAACGATTTCTCATTTTCTAAAATTGGAATAAAAGACATTATTTTTTGATAGGATGTTTGTAAAATTGAGACGATTTTGATGTTTTTATAGTATTTAATTACTTAATTTAGCAATCGAACAAATCCAAAACCTATTATAGATATACTATGCAAATCAAATCTTTTGAGCAGTATGAAGAAAGCTACAAAAAAAGTATTGAAAACCCAGAGCAGTTTTGGGGCGAAGTAGCCCAAAACTTTCAATGGAGAAAACCTTGGTACAAAGTTCTCTCGTGGAATTTTGAGGAACCGGAAATCAAATGGTTCGAAGGAGCTAAGCTTAATATCACAGAAAACTGTTTAGACCGACATTTAGAACATAATGCAGATAAGCCTGCGATTATCTTTGAACCAAATAATCCAGAACAAGATAGCATAACCTTAACTTATAAAATGTTGCACGAAGCGGTTTGTCGCTTTGCGAATGTTTTAAAAAGAAATGGTGCACAAAAAGGAGATCGTATCTGTATTTACATGCCAATGGTGCCAGAATTGGCTATTGCAGTTTTGGCATGTGCCCGTATTGGTGCCGTACATTCGGTTATTTTTGGTGGTTTTTCTGCTAAATCTATTGCTGATAGAATTAATGACTCGCAATGTAAATTGGTAGTTACTGCCGATGGTGTATATCGTGGAGCGAAGCCTATTCCGTTGAAAGAAGTAATTGATGATGCTCTAATTGGCTGCCCTACAGTTGAAAAAGTGATTGTACTTACTCATGCAAGAACGCCAGTAAGTATGCTTAAGGGGAGAGATGTTTGGTGGGAAGATGAAGTAAAACACGTAAATGCTGTGTGCGAAGCCGAAGAGATGGATGCCGAAGATTTACTTTTCATCCTTTATACCTCAGGTTCTACGGGCAAACCTAAAGGTGTAGTACACACTTGTGGTGGTTACATGGTTTACGCAGGCTATACATTTAGTAACGTATTTAACTATCAGCCAGATGAAGTATATTTCTGTACAGCAGATATTGGTTGGATTACCGGACATTCATACATCGTTTATGGACCACTTTCTCAAGGAGCGACAACGTTAATTTTTGAAGGTGTACCTACTTATCCAACACCGTCTCGTTTTTGGGATATCGTTGAAAAACATAAAGTAAATATATTATATACCGCACCTACGGCCATTAGATCATTAATGGGCTATGGTGATGAGCCTTTGAAAGGAAAAGATTTAAGTTCTTTAAGAGTTTTAGGCTCGGTTGGAGAGCCAATTAATGAAGAAGCGTGGCATTGGTTTGATGAAAAGATTGGACATGGAAATGCACCAATTGTAGATACTTGGTGGCAAACAGAAACAGGCGGCATCATGATTTCACCAATTGCGAATGTAACCAAAACTAAGCCTAGTTTCGCTACTTTACCTTTGCCTGGTATACAGCCAGTATTGGTAGATGAGAACGGTCTGGAGATCGAAGGAAATGGTGTAAGCGGTAACTTGTGTATCAAGTTTCCTTGGCCAGGCATGTTGCGTACTACGTATGGAGATCATGAACGTTGTAAACAAACTTATTTTTCTACCTACCCAGGGATGTATTTTACTGGCGACGGCTGTTTAAGGGATGAGGACGGTTATTACAGAATTACTGGTAGAGTAGATGACGTACTGAACGTTTCTGGACATAGAATTGGCACGGCTGAAGTAGAAAATGCGATTAATATGCATGCCGGCGTGGTAGAAAGTGCTGTAGTAGGTTATCCTCACGATGTAAAGGGACAGGGTATATATGCTTTTATCATTTGCCCTAATCATCATCAAGATGCAGAGTTGACCAAAAAAGATATTTTACAAACCGTAACTAGAGTAATTGGTGCTATTGCAAAACCTGATAAAATGTTATTTGTAACAGGCTTACCGAAAACTAGGTCTGGTAAAATTATGCGTAGAATTTTAAGGAAAATTGCTGAAGGTGAAACTTCGAATTTAGGTGATATTTCAACTTTGTTGGATCCTGCTGTGGTAGAAGAAATTATTGAAGCTGCAAAAGGTTAAGATTTAATAAAATATATAGATAAGGGCAGGTTTTAATTAATCTGCCCTTTTTGTTTTACTTCAAATTTTTGCTCTGTATAAATCACATCGTCTTTGGTAATACCTTGTATAATTACCTTAAACATTCCCGTGATATCACTTGTATAGAAAGTTAATGCCGTTTCTTTTTTAGGTTGAAGAATTGTACCATGATTCCAATAGATAGTTGAGAAAAAAGCAGGCTCTAGCGGATCCTTATAGTCGTGTAAATAAAATTCTTTATGGTAGCGAATGCCTGAAAACGCTACGAATGACTTATCTTCCTCTGTATAAGTTTTGCATTCTTGGTAAGGACCGTTGCTTCCTTTATAGGTAACCCCAGCTATAGGTTGTGAATTTCCTGGGTCATTAGCGTGGTTTGTACAATTTAAAATATCATACATACATACGTAGTCGCCGCAAGAATTGGCTCCAAAGCCGCCTTTTGCGTAGTGGAAGCGTGGTCTATCAACAGTTTTTTTAATGGTTACTTCTTTTAGTTGAATAGCCTTTTCATTATTTTTTAGTACTAAATCCGAATTGTTGGTAAGGTTTAAAGGTACTGTTGGAATAAGAGAAGCTTCTGTTTTACTAAGGTCTTTGCTGGCTTTTTCAAATGCATCATTGATTTCAATATTGTAACTTTCTTTGTTAGTTGCATTCACAAACAAGTGCATTTTCTTTCCGTATTCGGTAATTAAATCAGGAGTGCTAAAATCAAATTTTCCCTCCATGGAGGTTTCGATTACTCTGATATTGCTGTCTCCAAATGTGGCGAGATTTATAGCAGCGGTGAGCGGCTTTTTATTCTTCTTTACAATGCCTGTAATTTGTAAACTGTCGATATTCTTTAAAGTATCTGATGGTTTAATGTCCTGCGTTTGTTGCCATGTGTATCTTCGCCAGCCTTTTACGCTTAAGATTTGCTCCAAATAATCTCTGTCTTTGTAAATGGACGTTTTACCATTAGACGGCATATTTTCTAGTTGGTTTCTGATGTAGGTATAACTCTCAATATCATTGCTGTTTCTTAGCGTCAGCCTGTTTTCTTGAACAACTGCAATAGAAACGATTGCAGTTTCGGGAAGTTCTTTGCTATCTAATGTTAGCGATACTTGTTCCCTTTGGTGGTACGTATTTTTATCAGTGTTTGTGTATATAAGATCCTTGTTATTGTAATGTGCAAAGAATAATCGTTCTGCCAAAGGTCTATCTAAGCTATCGGTGATTGTGATGGTATTAAGCCCTTTGGGTATCTCTGCTAAAGGTATTTTAAGTTTTCTGATTTTCATCTCCATATCAAATGGGATGTCTAAAAAGCACTGCTTGAAATTGTGAATACGAATGAAAAATTTTTGACTTTTATGATTTCTCAAGATTAAACTTAAAGTATCTTCTACAACGGCATTTTCAATGTTAATGACCAAGCCACTACTAAGTACTTTAGGTAGTTTATAAACCGTATCCGCTAAGCTGTTGTTTGCTAATTTAACTGTATAAACAGCATTTTCATCTGCAAGTAACTTAAACTTTCCGATGCCATAACTGTTAGTTTCTATCGTATCAATTGGGAAATTATTCTTGAACAAAAATGCTTTTAACGCAATTGGTCTTTTTTGTAAATCGGTAACCTCCCATGCTACCGTAGAAATAATGTTCGTTACTAAGTTACCACCTTCTGGAAAGAACTTTACGTTTGCTGTGATTTTTCCAGTAGGTAAAGGCATACTCAAAAAACTACTGTCTTTTTGATATTTGAGCTTCACACTAATATTGGGATCTACCAAGTTTTGTTGCTTAGGGATAGTCAAAAGCAGTTGCCCAGCTGCATCTGTTTTTGCTGTTTTCTGTACTGTACCGTATTTATAGTTGACTGATACAGGCTTAGACAGAAATTTGTAATCATTGGTTGTTACCGAAATCAAAACCTGATTTTCTTTGTTGGAAATACTTGGGTTTTCAACCAGCTTGATATTCGCTCTGAAAGGCAATTCGATATTGGTTTTAATAGTAATTGGTTGTTTAAAGATAAGCTCCGGTTTGCCATTAACCAGTTTGTCTGTATAAGCTAAAAGTTGATAATTTCCAGTTACTACAGAATCTGGAATAAGCATGTTTCCAAAAGCCAAACCATTTTGAATTAGAAATTTATCTGATTTGACTAAAGCAGAGTCTACATCTCTAACTAATGCTACAGCTAAAATTTTATGAGCGTTTAAATGAAATTTTTCAGTCTTTAAAATATAAGCGGTGAAATAAACAGTTTCATTATTTGAGTAGATATTCTTGTCGAAATGGACAAATAGATTCGTAGTTGGGTTTGCCAAATGATTGAAAGCAATTTTTTGAGCAATATTACTTTGTCCAGATCCTTTAACGGAGATTAAGCATATAATGAGAGTGAAGAATAACCAGCGCATCCTTAAAAATAGAATTTTACAAGATAAATGCAATGCTTGTCTCGTAATTGTTTCATTTTAGGTTAATGCTCTTTTTTCAAACATTGTTAAAGGCAACTTGTTCTTCTATCAAACAGAAACTAATTTAAAAAACACATTATGGATAAGTTAGAATTAAAAGGAAAATGGAACGAGTTGAAGGGTAAAGTTAAACAAGCCTATGCAGATTTAACTGATGACGATTTGAAACATGAGGAGGGAAAAGATGAAGAATTGTTGGGGAAATTGCAACAAAAAACCGGAAAAGGTAGAGAAGAGTTGGTGAAGTGGATTAACTCATTATAAGAAAAAACTCACTTGAGTTATAATTGGTCGGAAGGTTAATCTTCCGACTTTTTATTTTTAAAGCTCTTTGGTAAATAAAAAGGCCAGTGAAAAAATCACTGACCTCATTGTTATTGTGTGTTGGAGTATTAATGTACATCCACAGGGATGTTGGTATTCTTTTTGAATTTCTGTAAGTATAAAAGTGGTATTGAACAAAGCATTACGCCACCAGCCACCCAATAAGCATCGCTATAAGTAAGTAATAAGCTTTGCTTGATTACTGCACCTTCGATAGCTTTCATCGCCATTAATTTAGCATCTAAAAAGGTAGAACCTTTAGCAATGAAATTTTGCATCAAGCCATTTAAACGTTCGGTAAATGCTGGGTTATATTCGTTGATGTTGACGAGTAAATTACTTCGGTGGAAACCTTGACGAACATGTATCAATGTAGTTAATGCTGCAATACCAAAAGAACCACCTAATTGGCGCATCATGTTATTTAAACCAGAACCTTGGCCAATTTCTGCACCTTTTAAATCTTGCATGGCAAGTGTTGTTAGTGGTACGAACAGTAGTGCCATACCGAATCCTCTAATTACCAATGGCCAGAAAAATTGCTCTGTTCCAGATGATAATGTAGACTTGCTTAACATGTGACAGAAGATGAAAAATAGCAGCATTCCGCCGGTAGCCATAAACTGTGCTGGTACGCCTTTCTTTAACATAATACCAATAAAGGGCATCATGGCAATGGTACAAAGTCCGCCAGCAATAAAAACTTCGCCAGTTTGTAGTGGTGAGAAACCCAACAATGTTTGACAAAAAATTGGGAATACGAACACCGAACCGTACAAGCCAAAACCTAAAACAAAGGAAGTAATCATCCCGATGGAGAAACTTCTGTGCCTCATGATTTTGAAATTCACGATAGGATATTCTGTAGATAATTGTCGCCAGATAAATAGCAATAAGCCAAAAACAGAGGTTACTGCCAATACCGTAATGTATGGCGTTGAAAACCAATCTTCGCTTTCGCCTTTTTCTAACAAAGTTTGTAAACTACCTACTGCAGTAGCTAGTAAGGCAATCCCGATCCAGTCTACAGGCATACCTTTGCCGTCTTTTGGCGTTTCCCTCACGAAAGTATAGGTGAGGTAGGCGGCGAGAATTCCTACGGGAATGTTTACGTAAAAAATCCAAGGCCAATTGGTGATTTCCAAAATATAACCACCAATGGTAGGGCCAACGGTTGGTCCAACTACAGCACCTAATCCAAATAGAGCAGTAGCAATACCTACATCTTCACGAGGCCAAGTTTCAATCAAGATGGCTTGTGCAGTTGCAATTAATCCGCCACCGGCTAAACCTTGTAAAATACGGAAACCAACAAGCTCCCAAAGTGATGTGGCATTACCGCATAAAAATGAGGCAATGGTAAAGAGTACGATAGAAAATAAGAAGTAATTTTTACGTCCAAATCTGCTGCCTAACCAGCCCGACATGGGTAAAATAATCACGTTGGCTACAGCGTAGCCTGTAGATAACCAGGCTACATCTTCTAGCGTAGCACCCAAGTTACCTTGTATCTGTGGTAATGCAACGTTTACAATGGTAGTATCAATGAGCTCCAATAAAGCTGCGGTGATTACCGTAATCGTGATTATCCATTTTTTTAAACCTACTTCGGCCATTATTTTAATTTTTGGTTATGAGTTACAGGTTGTGGGTTACGAGATATAGCAAGTGATTAATTTGACTGTTTGCAAAGTAAACTCACAACTCGTAACAGGCAACTCGAACCTTATATAGCGACAGATACTTTCACGCTCATTCCTGGACGTAATTTTTCTAATACAGCTTTATCTTTGTTAACGATTTTGATTTTTACTGGTACACGTTGTATCACTTTTACGAAGTTACCAGTAGCGTTATCTGGAGGTAGTAACGAGCCTTTTGCACCTGTAATAGGAGAGAAGTTGTACACTTCACCTTCAATGTCTTGGTCTGGGTAAGCGTCTACATCAATTTTTACTTTTTGCCCAGAGTGGATTTTTTCTAGTTGTGTTTCTTTAAAATTCGCAGTTACGTAGATACTGTTATCGTTTACAATCGAAAATAAAGATTGTCCAGCTTGTACCAACTGACCTTTTTGCACACTTTTCTTACCAACAGTACCAGTAGTTGGTGCTTTTATTTGTGTATAAGAAAGCTGTAGTTTGGCAAAATCAACATCAGCTTGACGTTGCGTAACACCAGAATTGCTTACGCTTAATTGCGATTGTGTGGTGCCCACTTGTTTTACAGCAGCATGATATTGGTCTACGGCTGCATCGTAACTAGCTTGGGCAGTTTCCTTTTGTGCTTTCGCTTGGTCAAATGCTTGTCTGGTGATTGAACCATCTTTCACCAAGTTCTCATATCTATCGAAGTCTTTTTTCGCTAAATCCAATTTCACTCTAGCAGCTTCAATGTTTGCTTTTGCAGTGGCTGTGTTAGCAGAAGTAGCAACAATTTGTGCTTGAGAAACGCTAACTCCTGCGTTAGCACCAACCTGTCCTGCTTGTGCTTGCTCTAACTTGATTTTGTAGTCGCTGTCATCCAATGTTACCAAAACTTGGTCTTGGTTTACTTTAGAATTTTCTTCAAAGTTGATGTCTTTCACGTAACCGCTTACTCTGGCAATTACCGGACTGATATCTCCGTCAATTTGAGCATCGTCGGTATCTACGTGCTTGCTGTAATAATTATATTCGGTGATGCCAAAAAAGGCGCCTATCAAAATAAGTACACCTAATATGATAGGAATTACTTTATTTTTCTTTTTTGCTGGCTGTGTCATTTTATGCTTAGTTATATTGTGATATTTTTCCTGTTGATTTTAATAAAGTGTAGTAAGCTAGTTTGGCTTCGGCTTTTGCCAATTCCAAGTTAATTTTAGCTTGATACAATAGCGTTTCTGCATCTATCCTGTCGGTAGCAGAGGCAATGTTGTTTTGATATTTCGATTCTAATAACCTATCGTTTTCTGTGGCTTGCGCAATAGAAGTTTCTAGTACATTAATTTTTTGTACCGCCAGCTGATAGTTTTGATAGTTTCTATTCAACTCTGTTTTTACGTTATCAGTGAAGATGTCTTTCTGCGTATCTATTTCTAGCTGCTGTACTTTAGCTTCGGCTACTTTGTTTTTATTAGTCCATAGCGAACCGATGTTCCAAGAAACCGTAGCGCCTAAAGTTATTGGCATTACAAATTGTTGGTTGCTAGGAATAAAATTGCCACTCGGATTAATGTAGTACAAGTTCGCACCTAAATCCACAGTTGGTAAAGTGTTAGCTTTAATAGTTTTGATGTTGTAATCAGCTGCTTTATGTTGCAAGCCAAACTGTTGTAATTCTTGTCTAGTAGTTAAAGCAGTGCTTAAATAATCAGAGAAAGTAGTTAATTGTGGCAAGGCAGCCTCCGTATCTTTAATTTCGATGTCCGTGTTTTCGGCCAAACCCAAAAGTATATCTAGGTTATAATTGATAACTTTCCTGTTGCTCTCAATCTCCAAATCAGTTAAAGAAACATTCGCTTGTTGCAATTGAAATCTCAATACATCATTTTTGGTTACTAAACCTTGCTCGTAAAAACGTTGTGCTTGTTTTAATTGCTTGGCAATAGCTGCTAGATTTTGCGCCACCACTTTTTTGCTTTGCAACAGTTTGTATAATGAGAAATATCCGTTTACCACCGCGTAACTCACTTCTTCCTTGTTTTTGTCGGCATCTAATACGGCAATCTCCTTTAAAAGTTTGGTAGATTCCTGTGCGTATTTCAGCTTTCCACCGCCGTAAACTAATTCTTGTACTGCAGCAGTTCCAACAAATGCATCTGCTCTTTTAGGTAAATGTATTGGATTTCCTTCGCCAATTTTCAAGGTGTTTGTAGGGATTTCGGCGTGGTTATACATGAAGCTCGCAGTAGCGCTAGGTAAGGCATTATCCTTAACCACAGCTAATTTTGCAACGGCTTCATCTATTTTTTGTTGAGATAGTTTTAGGTTTTTGCTATTGGCAAGACCTAAATCTACCGCTTCTTGAAGGCTTAATTGCTTTACATTTTGCGCCTGCAATATTGCGGGGATAGCTAGGCTAACGAAAAGCAATTTCATTTTTATTGGTATCATTGTTTGGGTGTTAAATGCGTAAGTATCATGTCTTGCAGGTGGGCAATCAAACGTTTTTTGATTACTTCTCTGTCTTTTTCATTATTGAGATCGTAATTGCTATCCGGAGCGATTTTGTTGGGAGAGGTGGTAACCATAGAAATAGTTCCCATCACACTTACAATGGTCATTCTAATATCCACATCTCTAAAATCTCCGCTCGAAATTCCATCTTTGATGATGTCTTCAATCACAATTAAATTTTGCCCCATTGCTTCTTTAATTTGGTCGAAAACTTCTGGACGAAGAGAAAGTGATAGCTCTCTGTGCATCATTTTATGGAAGTTTGCATTGCTCAAAATACGGGTAGCATATTTGTCAATTACCTTCATCAGTTTTTCCTTAGCAGGGATATTTTCATCCTTAATCTGGTTCAATTGTGATTTGAAACTCAAAACCCTTTCTTCCATAATCTCCTTGAAAACGCCCATCTTGCTTCCAAAATAGTAGTTAATCATAGCCATATTAGCACCAGATTCGGCGGCAATTTGACGGGTAGAAGTTCCTTCGAAGCCATATTCGCAGAAAAGCTTTTCAGCTGCTACGAGAATGTCGGTCTTTTTATCGGTTTTTTCCATCGTTATTTTTTTGACGATGCAAATTTAATCAATCGATTGATTAAATTGCAATAGTGATGATATCAGTTTGACAAATGGATGATAAATGGATTGTAGAGGAAAGGAGGTTGTTAGTGATGAAATTTATCTTTTTGCGAGTTTAAAGGGTTGTTTTCAATGTAATTCGAGATATTTTGGTACGCATTTTCATCACGAATGATATGTTCATAATAATTTCGTTGCCAAATATTTTTGATGTTATAATTTGTGATAAACCATTTGGTAACCCCAATTTTAAAACCCCGCACCATCGAACCAATCGTTTGTGATGTACCGTGACGTAGGGGCAAATCATGATTTGCCCTTATGCCGTTTGATAAATTGATATCGTATAAGGGCAAATGATGATTTGCCCCTACAGCAGGTGCGTTAATTTCAATAATTCCATGAACATGATTGGGCATTACAACAAATTCATGCAAAACGACATTAGTAAAGTGTTCTGGTATCGCCAACCAGCAAATCTGTGCCTGTCTTCCCGCATCGTTTAACAACATCTGTCCGTTAACGATTTTTCCGAAACGATGAGCTCTATCCTGACAATTGATTGTAATGAAATATAAACCTTCCTGCGAATAGTCATATCCCCGCAATCTGATAGAATGCCTGTTGAATGATTGATGCATTTGTTTTTCTAATAGGTGATGATTAAAAATACCAAAAACCTCTAAAAACAAAAAACGCCACTGGAAAGCAGTGGCGTTTTAAATGTCATTGTCAATCTATTTAGATAATTCAGACAAATATTCTTGTGTTTGTTTTTCTACCGCCAGCGTAGCTACTTTAATACTAGAACCAACACGAGTTGTTTTCGGGTCAACCGCTAGTTTACCAATGGTTGCCAAAGCATCTACATACCATTTCCCCCAAACTTCGATGATATGTTTTTCGTCTTTTGCAGATTTACCTTCAGCAATAGCTTTTTTACTCAATTCAAACTCAGTTTTTAAACGAACTAATGCATCTTCCTTAATCTGGGTTACCGTAACAGATGCTGTATTTTCATCGGCTGTAATTAAAGTATAAGCTGCGGTTAGTGCACTTATGCCCACGTTTTTCATCGTTTTGGCAGAAACTTTATCAATTCTATCGTTATCCGTATGGTAAAAAACATCAGTAAAGTGCCACATCAACAAACCTGGAATTTTATTCTGCAAAAATGGGGTATGGTCGCTACCACCTTCAAAAGGATTAAACTTCACGGTCCAGTTGGCAAATTTGCCTTGTTCTTTACAGATATCGAATACGAAATCGTTGAAATAATGTGGGAACAAATCTTTCTCCTTCACATCGCCAGCACCCCATTCCGAGTGTTTGTCTTCACCTCTGGTCCAAATGGCTGAAGGGTCTGGCATTTTCTCTAGCAAGAAAGTACCACCAGTTTTCTCAGTGTCTTCGCCCACCATATCTAAGCTCATTCCCCATAAAATACCTTTGGCTCTGGTATTATCTTCAACAATATAACGTTTGGTTGAAGTAATCTCATCGCCCCATAAAAAGGTTAAACTACGTTGAGGTTTCAACTTTCCACCTTTTACCAATTGTGCCGTTAAGCGAGCCATTTCTGCCAAAGTACCAACACCCGAAGCATTATCGTTAGCACCTGGTTCTTGTACGTGGGCACTATAAACGAAACGTTCTTGCGGTTTTACACTGCCACGAACGTTAGCTACAATCGTCAATTCTTCGGCAGGATAAGTTTTTGTAGTGATATTTATTTTCAATTCTACTTTACCTTTTTGGCAAGCTTCTTTCAGCCTTTCTTTAGATGCATACGATAAAAACAAAGCCCAAATACCTGCGTTAGCTTGCATCGGACTAAACTGTATAGAAGTAGTATGTTTGGTAGGCTGGTTATATTCTGGAAGTGCAAAACCCAAAGCACCAACAGCGCCAGCTTTCGCTGCCAAGCTTACTAAACGCTGTGCTGGCATATCGCCAAAAACAATTTTACCTTTCAAATCTTTGCCTTCTAAATCTTCTTTGCTGGCTTTGTTTACAAAAACCACTTCCGCGGTAAGGCCTTCTGCAGGTGTAGAAGCACAGTTAATGGGTATCATGTTGCGGTTAGTCTTAAACGATTGTAAAGACGAACTTTCTCCAACAATGCTGATATTCGCATCCACAGGTTCCCAAGCATCACGTTTCATCGGTCGTTTTTCGATGCGATAGGTTAGGGGAGCTTCAAATTCATCCTTTTTTTGCAGTACGTAGCCCGCTTTTTTCAAGATTTCTTCTACTCGGTAAATACTGGCATCGAAACCTTTATTGCCCGGTAAACGGAAAAATTGCTCCACAAAAGCAGTAGTAGCGTAAGCGTTTTTCTCGTTAAAACCAGCTCTGGTTAATTTAAAATATTGTTCCTTTTGGGTTTGAGCAGTTGCATTGAAAGTCAGTGCAGTCAAGGCAATAAAAAGTAGTTTTTGCATGTTTAATGTTGTAGAAGGCAAAAGTAGTATAATCGGGCTTAAAAATAATCAAACTCCAATAATCAATCATCAAAACGTTTATCGATGTTGGTTAAAAAGATTTGAAAAGCAGGATAATTGCTACTATTTAGGTTTGGTCCCGCTATCCGCTTTATCCCGATAAAATCGGGATGCTCGCTGCTATCGGGTTTAATGAAGAAAAATCCGTTCAACTATTAACCAATGTGGCTAAAGCCAAAACAAATTGCATAAAACCGTTGGCTAAAGCCAACGGCAATGATTGGCAAATGCTCTATATGATTTGTAGGATGTACATTTTGGTATTCTTTGCCGTTGGTTTCAACCAACGAATAAAAAGATTAAATAACTAAAAGTCTGCGCCGAAAAGATTAGCACAGGAGGTGAATTGGCAGGTGTTTTGCACAGGTTTATGTTTTGTAAACCCGATTGGAGCGGATTCCGATTTTTCGTCGGAACAGCGTAAAGCGGGATTGTAGTAGCCATGAAATACTAAAAGAAGGTTTTCAAAGAAAATATCTAATAATCAAACTTCAAATTCCAAAAAACTAAATAACGAACAAACCAAACAACCAGCTAAAATCATATTTTTGTTTCACAAATTACACACCATGAAGAAAGTCTTAATTACCATCGCCATTGTTTTCGTTGTTTTATTGATTTCTGCGGCGGCTGTACCTTATATTTTTAAAGACCAGATTGTTGCTAAAGTAAAATCGGTGATTAACGAAAAAGTAAATGCAAAAGTAGATTTTAAAGAATTTGATTTGACCTTAATCCGTTCGTTCCCAAAAATGGGCATTCGCTTAAACGACTTATCGGTAATTGGTGTAGATAGTTTTGCTCAAGATACCCTAGCCAACATTAAACAATTACAGCTCGATTTGAATTTGATGAGCGTAATTAAAGGCGAAACGTATGAAATTAATGCAGTAAGTCTGCAAGAGCCAACCATTTTGGCGAAAGTTTTAAAAAGCGGTAAAGCCAATTGGGATATTATGAAACCTGATAGTGCTGCAAAACCTAGCGATACAGCGAGTACGGCTTTTAAAGCTGCTTTAGAAAAATATTCCATTGAGAAAGGGAAAATTACTTATGACGACGCTTCGTTGAATTTCTTTTTACAGGCAGAAAACTTAAATCATAGTGGTACAGGAAATTTTACTCAAGATATTTTTACGCTAACCACATTATCTGATATCGAAAAACTGACGGTAAAATACGGTGGTATTCCATATTTAAATGGTGTGGTTTTGGATGCTAGCTTGCCATTGGAAATGGATATGAAGCAGATGAAATTCACTTTTGGAGAGAATAAAATTAAGCTGAACGAATTGGTACTTTCGGCAGTGGGTTATTTGGCCATGCCTAACCAAACCGATATGGTAATGGATTTAAAGTTTGATGCGCAACAATCGGATTTGAAAAACTTCTTGTCGTTAATTCCTGCTATTTATACAGCCAACTTTAAGAATATGGAAGCTACGGGTAAATTTGGTGTAGATGGTGTGGTGAAAGGAACTTACAACGAAAAAACCATCCCAACCTTTAATTTGAACTTGGGCATTGTAGATGGAAGAATTAAATATCCTTCGTTGCCGTCTGCTATTAATAACATTCAGGTAAAGGCAAATATTGCTAACCCAGATGGTGTTTTAGACCATACGGTGGTGAATATTCCAGCTTTCCATTTAGAGTTTGGCAAGGCGCCGTTGGATGGTCGTTTGTTGGTTAAAAACCCAGTGAGTGACCCTTTTGTAGACATGGCTTTGAAAGGAAATTTAGATTTAAAGCAACTGACTACCATTTTTCCTTTGAAAGATATGACTATTTCTGGTGTGCTTTTAGCGGATGTTCAGGCTGCGGGTAGAAAATCATCTATAGACAAAGGGCAGTATCAAGACTTTAAAGCATCTGGGCAAATGCAGGCAACAAACTTTGTTTATGCTGGTAAAAATGTACCTATGCCAGTAAGTATTACTTCCGCTAAAATGACTTTCAGTCCGAAGAACATTACCTTGAGTAACTTGGTAGCAAAACTGGGGAAAAGTGATTTTGCTGCTAGTGGTTCTATAAATAACTACTTGAATTATGTGTTTAAAAAGAACCAATTGTTGGAAGGTAATTTCAATTTGGCTTCTAACTATATTGATGTAAATGAGTTGATGGGGCCAAAAGCTACTGAAGAAACGAAAAAAGACGAAGTGCCATTAACGGTTTTTGAAGTGCCAGCAAATATCAATTTCAATATGGCTTTAAAAGCTAATCAATTAAAGTATGATAAATACGACGTCAAAAATGCAAAAGGTGCTTTGCAGGTAAAAGATAGAACGGTTTACTTTAAAAACTTAGGTTTGGATATGGTTGGCGGAACTATCAAAATGAATGGTTCTTATGCAACTATTAATCCTAAAAAACCAAAGGTAGATGTAGATTTTGGAATGGAGAAAATCGATATTCAACAAGCGTTTAATGCCTTTAATACGGTTAAACTACTAGCACCAATTGCACAATATGCCAAAGGAAGTTTCTCCACCAATTTGAAATTTAATTCTGATTTGGATGAGAAAATGATGCCAATTTACTCGTCAATTAATGCAGAAGGTTTGGCAAATATTATCCAAGCGGTGGTAGATGGTTTTGAGCCTGTAACCAAATTGGCGAATACTTTAGGAGCGACAGAGTTGAAGAAATTGGAAGTAAATGATTTGAAGACGAAGTTTAAAATTGACAATGGTCGTTTGATTGTTGCCCCTTTTGATATTAAGGTAAAAGGTGTGAGCATGAATGTACAAGGTTCTAATGGCATTGACCAATCGATGGATTACGCTTTGATTTTGAATGTGCCAAGGGCGATGTTGGGAACCAAAGCTAACGAAGCTGCAAATTCTGCAATGGCGGCTTTAAATAGCAAGTTAGGAACAAATGTGTCTATGGGCGAAACGATTAAAATTAACGCAGATTTGTTGGGTACTTTCTTGAAACCGAACATCAAACTTAAATATGGTGCAGGAGAAGGAAGTGCGGGTAGTGCTGCAAAAGCGGTGGTTAATCAGGTGGTAGCAGAGAAAAAAGCAGAGCTAGAAGCTAAAGTTAAAGAGCAGGTAGATACTTTGAAGAAAAAGGCGGTTGATAAAGCAACAACTGAAATTGGAAATAAGTTGAAAGGCTTGTTTAATAAAAAGAAAAAGGATACGCTGTAGCGAAAGTGACATTGTAAAGCTATATACTAAACCTCATATGTTTTAGAAACCTATGAGGTTTTATGCTCCCGTCATTTCGAAAGCAGAGAGAAATCTGACGGATTGTTTTCTATTTTTAAGATCTATTGACCAAGCTAGATTTCTCCTATCGTCGAAATGATGTACTTAGAATAATGTTATTATTGTAAATTCCCTTTGGCTCGTTCTTCTCGTAACAATGCCGCCAAATCTATTTTTGGTTGCTCAAGCAAAATTAACCTAGTACCACTTTCTCTAGCAAACGGATTTTCTAATTTACTAACGGTAGTAATTTTATTAAATAGGCTTAAATCGCGGGTTGAACTTAGGTTTTTTGCTGTCTTAATTCTAATCACAGTATTGATTTGCCTATCCAGATTTACCCATTTATCGTAGTCTGTATTAAAAGCATCTGCTTGTAGTCCATCAACTTTTGTGTAATAATTAATAGCACCAGCTTGACCATAATTATCGCACAAAATTAAAATACTCTCTTTGTTGGGCAGACTTAAATAAATAGAATCCACTTTGTGGGCTAACTCTTTCCATCCTAACATATCTGCAAAATCCTGAGAAATTGGATATTTCTTTCCGTCTTCCCAAGTGTGCTCACTAAATGAAAGTTTTTGTTCTGCATTTTTTACATATTTTTCTGGCGTGTAAATTGGTAGGGTGATTTCCAACATCAGATAGAAGAAAAATAATATCATAGCAACTAAAGCATATCTGAGATAAAACTTCCATCCATTACTTAAAAGTTGGGAGATGTAGATTGAGCCAAAAGCAAAAAAGATAGGGTAAAGTCCGATGGCATAGTATGCTTTTGCTTTTAGGAAAACGAAAATACTGATGGTAAACACAAAAGCCCAGAACAGAAAGCGGTAAGGCTTAAATGGAGCGTAAGTAAAAAAGGAAACAAATCCTGCAAATAGTATAACGATAGAACCAATGAAAAAGAACAACTGTTCTTTAAAAAAGCTAATTCTACTCACATGTACTAGTTGCGTTTCGGCCAATTCTTTCATGTGGGCAAATACAGGAAATCCATTTTGGTATTGCCATACGAGGTTAGGACTGATTAGTAATAAAGCCAGCAAACCTGCAAAGTAAAAATGCTTGTTCAAATATAATCTCTTATGAACACTTAGAGCTAATGCAGGTAAGATGCCAACTATACAAAATGCGATATTGTACTTGTTCAGAAAGCCGATTGCAACACCTACAGCCAACCAATACAGCCATTTTTTATCATCTGTTTGGATAAACCTAATGATGGCATAGTATAAAAATGTCCAACAAAGAATATCTAAAGAATTAGGTTGGTAAAGAATATTGATCCTTATCAAAACAGAAAATAGCAGTGCTGTAGCGGCAAGTGTACGAGCAAACAAGTTCCCTTTTAAGCTTTCGATGGTTTTCCATACAATGAGGATGGTTAAAGCTCCAAAGAGGGAAGGGAAGAATTTGACCCAAAAGTGGCTGTTGCCCAGTTGTAGTATCATCCATGAAATCCAAGAGGTAACTGGTGGCACTGAATGATAACCCCAAGCAAGATGTTTAGCTTGGTCTAAGTGCAGATATTCATCACGTTGTAGCTCGTAAACCGGATTTACTACTAGATACTGAATGATTATTTTAAAAAAAAGGAATGAAAACAGCAGTAATTGATTTAATCGTTTCTGAGTTTCCATTCCTTTGATAGCCATAACATTTAATGCTTTATGAGGCAAAATAGTTTTTTATTTTTTCATTGGTGCTCTTTTGTTAAGTTCTTCTATCGGCATGTTCATCATTCTTCCAATAGGTTTTTTACCACGGTAAGTAATTACCCTTAACATATTTGCATCTATCGGAACCACCAAAGGCTCGGTGTATTTCGGGTAAAAATGGTCTGGAAAAGAATTGTCGAAACTGTAATAGATATCCAAATCTTCAACTTCTTTATCAAGTGTCACCAGCAGCTTTCCATCCGCTGTGCGTTTCACGGTAAAAATTGGGTCGTAAACACTTGGTGCGTATTTTGTCTCAGCAATAGCTAAACGCTCGAAATGCTGTTCGGTACGAGCGAAAAAGTTATTCCAATTTTTCTTTTCTTTAGGGCTCCAAACACTTTCTGCCAGTGCAAAACCACGTGGCCAAGTTTGGTATTCTGCTTGTCGGATGTTATAAACCTGCTCGGTCCATAAGTTACCTTGACCACCCTTGATATATTTAGGGTCTACACCATCTGGAACCGGATCAAACTGGTAAGTTTTGCTGAGCCTTAAACCTTTGTAAACTTTTGGTTCGGTGATTTCATCGGCTTGCATGTAATCTAGATAAGCGTATTGTGTAGGGCTCATCACTACTTCATGCTTATTTTTTGCAGCTTGTACACCGTATTTCATATCTCTCCAGCTCATTACAGCAGTGCTTTGAGATACACCACCTTCTAGCACTTCGTCCCAAGCCATAAAACGTTTACCGTGTTTAGCTACAATTTTCTCCAACCTGCGCTCGAAATAACTTTGTACTTGGTGCATGTTTTTCAAATTCTCACGTTTCATCAACTCCAGAATCTGTGGTGTTTTCTCCCAAAAATTATGAGGAGCTTCATCGCCACCCATGTGCATGTATTCGAAAGGGAAAATCTTTGCCACCTGCGAAACTACAGTATCTAAAAACTCATACACTTTCTCATTAGCTGGGCAAAGTGTATTGTCTACCATTGCCAATGGTGGGACTCCACGGCTCCAATCCATGATACGTTCGCCACTACGAACTTTATAATTTACAGCATCTGGCGTACAAGAAAGCTCTGGGTAGGAAGCTACAGCAGCTAAGCTATGTCCAGGAACGTCTACCTCTGGTAGTATATTTACGAATCTTTCTTTAGCATAAGCTACCAGTTCTTTCAAATCTTCTTGGGTGTAAAAACCACCATAGTTGCGAGGTTCTTCTGGTTTTGTAGGAATGAAATTGCCAAATGAACCTACACGTTTTACGTTCCAAGCGCCTACTTCTGTTAGTTTTGGGTAACCTTTAATTTCAATTCTCCAACCTTCATCATCAGTTAAGTGTAGGTGAAGGATGTTGTATTTGTAACGTACCATCGCATCGATGTACTGCTTTACTTCGTCTTTCGTAAAGAAATGTCTAGCCACATCAAACATCAAACCTCTCCAGCCTAAACGAGGGTAATCGGTAATGTTAACGCAAGGAACTTTCCACGTTACATCTTTAACTTCTTCCTTACTTTCTATCTCTTTTGGCAATAACTGCATCAGCGTTTGTACGCCGTAAAAAATACCTGCAGGTTTATTTGCGGTGATGGTGATTTGCTGCGGTGTAACTTGTAAATGATAACCTTCTGCACCAATTGCAGCGTCATTTCTTTCGGTAAGTACCAATCTGATATTTGCAGTATTGGAAGCCGCTGCGGTAGAACTTACAAAATATCCCGTAGGTACGCTTAAACGTTCTTGTAAGAAAGCAATAGCCTGCTTAAGTTCTGTGGGTTTGCTAGTTTGTATTAAGATGCTTTCGGGAAGTTTAAAATGTCCATCTTGTTTGGTAATGGTTACAGGTTCTGGAATAATTGCAATTTCACTGTGCGCATGATTGGCCGTTTGGTTCAATGCTATTTCATCAGTTGCTACGACAGTATTTTGTGCTAGCGAACCGAGGGATAAAGAAATGAGAGCAGACGAAAGGAGTAGTTTCATGTTATATTTTGGTTGTGTGAAATGGCAATTTATCTAAAATTTAGGAGGTAGGCAATTGATTATTAAAAAATATTAAAAACTATTAACGAATAGTATTAAACATTAAGGAATTAAGGAACTTTAAGTTTTATTAATCTTAAAGTTTCTACATATCTTTTCTACGATTTGCTACTCTCTCCCTTTGGGGAGAGATGCCCAAAGGGCAGAGAGGGGCTTTACTTCAAAGCATCCAGAACCTGAAACAACTTTCTGCTAATTCCAGAGCCGCTATAATTATTAATGTTAATGACCGCAATATACTTACTTCCGTTTTTGGCCGTGTAATAGCCTGCATAGGCCGTTACATCGTTAATATTTCCACTTTTGATATTCATCCCATTATAATCTGGAAAAGAGTTGAGGTAATCTGAAAACCAACTTTCTTTTTGTGCTTGGAATAAAATAGATGCCATTGCCATGCTTGTTACTCTGTTGGCAGGCGATAAGCCGCTACCATCAATCATATTTAGCGCATTTTTATCAATGCCTTTAGCCGACCAAAAGTCGATTACTGCTTTTGCTCCATTTTTGGTACTAGCTTCTTTTCCTTGTTTGTAGGCAAGGGTTTTTATCAATTGCTCACCGTAAAGGTTGATGCTTTTTTTCTGGAACCAATACACCATCTGGCTTAAGGTAGGAGAGAAGATCGTTAATAGAGGTTTTTGCTCATTGCTGATTTGCTTCTTTTCTAACGCCAACAAACGAGCAGAGCTTGCATTTTTAGTGCATTCAATGTTTAATTTTTTCAAAGTATCTTGTAAACGATAAGCAACATCAAAAGCAGCATCTGGTAAGGCTAAAGAAATGCCAGATTTTTTGATTCCCATACCCCAAGTGCCTCTAATGTACCCAATGTTGGTGTAAGGAGGTAGAAAACCATAAGCATTATCGCCCGTACCGCTAGCTCCAGTTGTCAATTCGTTTACCAACTGGATGTAGGGCATTTGAGGTACAGTTTTTACAAGCTGAACCTCACTTTCTACACTTGAACCTGCTCTAAGATGTACGTCAAATTGATTTTCACGCCAGCAGATTGAACCAGCGCCAGCACCGTAATAGTTACCTATGTCTTGCCAAATCCAGCCAGTTGGAATAGTAGAAGTACCGAAAGCACTGTCGTCACTAACCACACTTCCTTCAATTTTTTTAATACCAGCCGCTTTAATTGCAACAACCCATTGATTTAAGATGTTGTTTTCTTTGGTCTGTTCGTAGCGCCACGAACCTAAGGTGGGGTCACCCGATCCTGTGATGATAATATCGCCCTGTAGGGTTCCCTCAGCTGTGATTTTTCCTGTGTAAGAAAGTTTGGTTTCGTAACGAAAATCCTTACTTAAATTATAGAAAGCGGTTGCTGAGGTAATGGTTTTTAGCGTTGATGCAGGAGCCAAACCAATGTTTTCATTGTTCGCAAAAATTACTTTTCCTGTATTGGCATCGAGTATGCAAAGTGAAGTGATCGCATATTTCGCTTGTTCATCTTTCACTAATATTTGATATGCTCTTTCAAGTTTTTGAGCAGTGGTTTGTGCGTTTACAATTTGTGGTAGCGCAAATAACAAAAGGTAAAGAATTCTTTTCATCAACGTGTAAGGGATTTTTTAAAATTATCTTTAGATATAACTCCCAAAAGCAAATTTTATGATTTTGGAAATTGACTTGCAGTAACTTCAGGAATAACAACCAATAAATCAAAACCTTTGATAATGCGTAACAATTTGATATCTGTTATTTTTATTTTTCCATTTTCGATGGCTCTTCTAATTGGAGCCATATCGAAACATTGCCATTCATTTCCATTAATTAATTTAAAGAACGGTTTCAGTGATCTTAAAAAACCTTCGTTTTCATCAATCTTTGACGCTGGAAATCCTTGGAATGGAGAAGCCTGCATTCCTGACTTGCCCACAATAACAATATGCAGAGAATTGGTGAATTGGCTGTCGGCAACGTTGTTGACTAAGTTGCCAATATCATATATTTCTAGCATGCTTTCACCTTTAGATGCATGATTTGCACCGTATTTGTATAGATTTTTTTTACCTACCCAATTATTGTAATCCGCCATTAATTGATTTTTCATCAACTGTATGCGTAGGTGGTGGTTTTGAGATTTGTAAATTTCAGCAGTTAGCTTCAAAGCTGCTACTATTTTATTTTCTTCGCTACTTAGTTTTAGCTTAGTAAGCTCATCAATTTTCTTCCCAAAATCTTCTGTGAGTAGATAAAACGGTTTTTTCTGATCCTTTAGAAAAGCCGAAAAATGCGCTTTGGATTGATCTCTAATGCTTTCATAGATTTCTTTAGCTCTTTTGTTTTTTGTCGATTGCATTAGCTCATTACAAATCAGGCGATCGGCCACTAATAAAATTTGATCTGTACCGCGAATATTAGTCTTTCCGTTTACCAACTGTTTAAGCAGGTTAAATTCTGATTCGAAAGCATAGAAAGAAAAAGTATTTCCGTAATCAGCTTTATATTTTTTCAGTGCATCTGTTGAAAGCGTATTAATCTTTTGCTCAAAAATATGCGCCGTAAATGGATCAATCTCACAGAAGAAATTATCAAATTTAATTTGCTCGGCAATTTTTGACACAAAGAATGGAATCTCGTCTGTGAAATGATCCTCGCCAATTAACACATTACTACTTCCTTTCGCTTTTTCGATGATTTTATCCCAGCCCAGTCCCTTTAGTTGATTTACATCCTTTGTAAAAGTCGTTTGATTGTTTTTTGCTAGAGCGGTAATTAAGCTATCTTGAGCAAAAATGCTTAACGTATTAAGTAGGCAAGTCAAAATGGTTAATGCAATGATTTTTCTTATCATCATAGTTTGGTTGTTCGAAAAGTTTAGTCGAAAAAAAAGTGATGCTATTCACATCACTTTTCTATTACCTTTATAAAGCTTATACAAGCTTGTTTGCTACTAGATACTCTGCAATCTGTACAGTATTTGTAGCCGCACCTTTACGCAAGTTATCTGCAACAATCCACATGTTTAACGCTTTGTCGTGAGATTCATCTCTACGCAAACGACCTACAAATACCTCATCTTTCTCATGAGCATCTTTAGGCATTGGATATTTTAGATTAGCTACATCATCTACCACGATTAAACCTGGTGCTTCTTCCAAAATTCTACGAACATCAGCCAAATCAAAATCGTTTTCGAACTCAACGTTAACCGATTCTGAGTGACCACCCATTACAGGGATACGTACTGTAGTAGCCGTAACGCGAATGGTGTCGTCGCCCATGATCTTGTTGGTTTCTTTCACCATTTTCATTTCTTCTTTGGTGTAACCATTATCGGTAAAAACGTCGATATGAGGTAAAACGTTTAAGTCAATTTCATATGGATAAGCTTTTGGTCCGTCGATACCTTTACGCTCATTCATCAACTGATCTACCGCTTTTACACCAGTACCTGTTACCGATTGGTAAGTAGATACCACCACACGTTTGATTTTGTATTTTGCATGTAATGGTTGTAAAGCTACCACCATTTGTATGGTAGAACAGTTTGGATTGGCAATAATTTTATCTTCTTTGGTTAATACATGTGCATTTACTTCAGGAACAACCAATTTTTTGGTAGGATCCATTCTCCAAGCAGAAGAATTGTCAATTACTGTAGTGCCAACTTCTGCAAAACGAGGAGCCGACTCTAAAGAGGTAGTACCTCCAGCAGAAAATATCGCGATCTCTGGACGAAGACCAATAGCAGTATCAATGCTAACAATTGGATACTCCTTACCCTTAAACTTAATTAACTTACCAACGCTCTTCTCAGATGCTACTGGGATTAATTCGGTTAAAGGGAAATTTCTTTCTTCCAATACTTTTAACATTACGGTGCCTACAAGTCCTGTGGCGCCTACTACTGCAACTTTCATTTTTTTTGATTATTTATATTATATTTAAATTAAATGTTCATTTACCAAATATGAGAAAAACTTTAGTCTTTTTACTGTTATTCTGCACTAAACTTACTTTTGCTCAATTAAATGACAATTTTAGTGATGGAAATTTTACATCGAATCCAACATGGGAAGGCTCTACCACTAACTTTCAGGTTATAGACGGAGTTTTAGCCTCTAATGGACCGCAAGCTACCAGCACATTATATCTTTCTACCCCAAATTCACTGTCAGGAGATACCGCTTGGGAGTTTTTAGTGAATTTAGCTTTTGACCCAAGCACAACAAATTATCCTCGTATCTATTTGATTTCCAATCAGCAGGATTTATCTGCTACCACTGGTAAACAAGCTTATTATTTACAGTTGGGTTCTAGCACTGGTGCAGAAAATTTTTCATTGGTACGACAAAATGGAACAACATTAACTACCATTTTAAATCTACCAGACAAAGCCAGAACTCCAGTTAGCAGTGTGAATGTACGGGTAAGGGTAGAACGTTCTGCTAGCGGGAGATGGGCAATTTATACGGATTTTACAGGTGGAGGAAACTTTACATACGATGGAGGTGTAACCGACAATACTTACACCAATACTTCTTATTTTGGAGTGTACTGTAGATACAGCACGGCGTCTCGTTACAATATGTTCAAGTTTGATGATTTTAAAATTGAACCGTATATAGATACTGTTGCTCCAAAGCTAGTAACTGCGAATGTCATATCGTCAACCACTATTCAGGTAAGTTTTAGTGAGCCTATTCTGGAAGATTCGATGCTAGATGTAAATAATTACCATATCAATAATGGCATTGGTAAACCCTCGCAAGTGCAATTGGGTGGTGCTGCTGGAAATAGCGTCGTGCTAACAGTTGCTAACCCTATAATGCCTAGTGTAGAAAATATGCTTACCGTCAGTCACATAGCAGATTATGCTGGAATTGCTATAGATCCATCAGCTAATAGTGCATTAATTTTGCTGCCGGGAAAAATTGAGGCGAATGATATCTTAATTAGCGAGATACTTTTTAACGTTAAAACTGGAGGTGCTGATTTTGTAGAGATTTATAATCCTACAAATAAAATACTAGATTTAAAAGAACTCACTATTTCTAACCCATCAGCTAGTGGAACTACAGGTACTACCAAGAGAACAATTTCTACTTCTTCCATATTGATAAGGCCTAAAACTTACTGGGTGCTAACAGCTAATCCAGAAGTTACCAAGCAACATTACGAAGTGAAATATCCTAGTCAAATGGTTCAAATTAATAATATGCCTACCTACAATAATGATAAAGGTACGGTGGCTGTTTGGGTAGATGATTTGGTTATAGATGAAATTGCTTACACTGAACAAATGCATCATGCTTTGCTAAAAGAAGTTAAGGGTGTTTCTTTAGAGCGGGTTTCGTTTGTTAAAAGTGGAAACGAACCAGGTAACCTGCAATCTGCGGCGGTTTCAGTTGGTTACGCTACGCCAACGTACCAAAACTCGCAAACCGATACTGGTAGTAAAAATTCGGTAGTAGTAGCTAATAAAACCTTTTCTCCAGATAATGATGGCTTCGAAGATTTGTTACAAATTGATTATCGCTTTCAAGAAAATGGAAATTTAGCGACTATTAATATTTACACAGATAAGGGAGTTTTAGTACGCCGATTAGCTAGAAATGTCACCTTGTCGACACAAGGAACTGTTAATTGGGATGGGCTGAACGACAGTGGACAGTTATGTAAAGTTGGTTTGTATGTAATCAAAGTTGATATGTTTAATACCAACGGTAATGCAAATCATTTCAAACAAACTTGTATCTTGGCTTCAAAACTGAATTGACAATCAATTTGGCTTTCTAAATTTCTCAGTAGCTTCTAAATTAATCCTAAAAAAGATGTCATTCTTTCTTTCGAAATTTTTATTATTCCTCATTCGTCCACTAGTTTGGGTTGCTGTACTTGCTATATATGGTTTGTTCTCCAAAAACAAGAAATATAAAAGAAGAGCTTACATTACTTCAATTGTCCTGCTATTATTCTTTTCTAATAAGTTTATTTTGGGGCAAGTTGCGAAATGGTACGAGCCTAAGTCTCCAGTTTTAAGTCATTATGATATTGGTTTGCTTTTAGGAGGATTCTCTAGCTTCAACGAAGAAACACAATCTTTAAAAGCTGAGTTTTCTGGTGATAGGCTAACTCAAACGATCAAGCTATATCACCACGGTAAAATAGATCGAATTTTGATGAGCGGTGGAAGCGGGAGTTTTTTAGAGAGAAATCAGCCAGAAGCATTATACACTCAAACTTATTTAAAGGCTATTAAAATTCCAGATAGTGCGATAATTATAGAAAAGCGGAGCCGTAATACAAAAGAGAATTTTATCTATGCAAACAAGATTTTGCAGGGATTGAATAAGCCAAATGCTAAAATTTTGGTAATTACCAGTGCATGGCATATACCTAGAACTAAATTGATTGCCGAAAAGCAAGGTTTAAAGAACTTAACTTACTATCCTACTAATTCCCTGAATGATAATTACTCATTTGAGGATTATATATTGCCACAATCTGGAGCTATTTTCGGATGGGAACTGCTGTTGAAAGAGTGGGTGGGGTATTTAGTAACTAAGTTAGGGATAACTTAAACAGCACCTAGTTCTTTAGCTGGTTGTCATTTCGAGCGTAGTCGAGAAATCTTCAGGGATGTATATTCATTTTATCCAATCCAAAGATTTCTCTCCCAGCGGTTCGGGACTAAAGCTTCAGTCGAAATGATGGAAACACTATAGTAATTTACCTTTAATGTAATCGATACTTGTTTTAATTGAGCTGATATGGTCAGGTTTGTAATTTGTCTCCTGCTCTAGATAAATGTGTTTCACACCAGACAGTTTAGCTTCTGCAAATATCGATTTGAAGTCAATAGTTCCATTACCAATCTCGGTATTCCATCTTTTGTTAGTTTTATCCATATCCTTTACATGCCACATTTTAAACCTACGAGGATGTTTTTTAAATATATCTATCGGATTTTGACCAGCAAAAGCTACCCAGTATAAATCTAATTCAAAATACACCAAATTAGGGTCAGTTTCAGCCAATAAGATTTCAAAACCCGTTGTATCGCCTTGCTTGTCAAACTCAAAACCATGGTTGTGGTAACCTACATTAATACCTGCTTGGATACAAAGTTCGCCAGCCTTATTTAAGCGCTCTGCTACTAGTTTATAATTGTTGCGTAAGTCATCTCCAAGATAGGGAGCTACCACATATTTACTGCCCAATACATTAGATGCATCAATGTAAGATTTGATATCATCTAGGTTTCCGGTTTTAATGTAGTTGTCGAAACCAAAGTGACCGCTAGGAGAATATAAGCCATTAGCATCTAATAATGCCTTAAAATCCTTAGGACTTAAGCCCCAAAAACTTCCGTTAGGTGCGTAGCCATAAGTTTCTACTTCTTTAAAACCAGCTTTAGCCACTTTCTCAATTACGCCCTTAACGTCTTTCCCAATAATTTCTCTTAAGCTATATAGCTGTATACCTACCGCCTGTTGTGCCGGAGCTAAGGCTTTAGTCAACGAAGGGGCTAGGGCTAAACTTGCGGCAAGTAAGCCAGTTTCTTTTATAAAATTTCTTCTTGTAGTCATCGTTAAACAGATTCTGTTTTAGTTTTGTCGTTAAATAATAAGCTGAATAGTAAGAACACTACAAAAGCTATGCCCGCAGGAATGCTCCAAATCATTTTCCAATCTTCCACACCGTTAGTTTTATAGATTTCGGTAATTTGACCAGCTACAATAAAGCCAATTAACATACCGACACCGTAAGTAGCTAAAGTAATTAAACCTTGAGCTGAACTTTTGAATTTATCTCCGGCTTTAGAATTGGTGTAGATTTGTCCTGATACGAAAAAGAAATCGTAGCAAATACCATGTAAAGCAATACCTAATATTAACATGAAGCTCAATTCTCCAGCGTTTCCAAAAGCAAATAAGAGGTAACGTACAGTCCATGCAAGCATACCTACCAAAATTGTCTTTTTAAAACCGAATTTCTTGAAGAAAACTGGAATTGCTAATAGGAATAACACTTCGGAAACTTGACCGATTGTCATCTTTCCAGTTGGATTATCCATGCCTATTTTTGACAAGAACAAGTTGGCATTTTGATAGTAAAAGGCTAAAGGAATACAAATCAGAATAGACGAGATAAAGAAAATTAAGAAGTTCTTGTCCTTCAATAATTTTAAGGCATCTAAACCCAGTATCTCTGATACTTTAATTTTCTCTGTTGATTTGTTTTTTGGAGGAGTTTTAGGCAACAGAAAGCTGAAAATTCCTAACCCTAATGATGCCACAGCCGACATTAGAAAAGTATTTTTCAATGCTCCATTACCCGATGCTTCTTGGGAATCCCAATGGAAGAAGTAGCTGATTAACACACCTGCCAAAATCCACCCGATGGTGCCCCAAATCCTAATGTTAGAAAACTCTTTTTCTGGGTCTCCCATTTGGTTAAAAGATACTGAGTTAACCAAAGCTAAAGTAGGCATATACAACACCATATATACAAAAACATATGGATAGAATACGCTAATGTCAGTTGCATTGTACATTTGATACATCAAAACCGCACCAATTAAATGTAGCACACCTAGAATCTTTTCTGCATTGAAATATCTATCCGCAATTAAACCGATGATAAACGGTGCAATAATGGCTCCCCAAGATTGAGTAGAAAATACCGAACCTATTTCTGGACCAGAGGCACTTAAGTTTTTATCGAGGAAAGTACCTAATGTTACAAACCATCCACCCCAAATAAAGAATTCGAGGAACATCATAAAGGATAGCTTGAAGCGAGTTGTTGAGTTCATGTTTAGTTTTTTGGTTTTTAGTTTATGGTTGGTTAGTTTTTTAGCAGGTAAAATTATACTGATACCTGACCACTAATTCCTGATCCCTATTTATAATTCTTTAATTTCGATGTTACGGAACCACACTTCGTCACCGTGGTCTTGTAAAGCGATTTTGCCAGTTTTGTAAGTTCCAAAGCCTTCCCATTTAGCAAATTTGCTGCCTGCAATTAGGTTCTTCCAGTTGTTGTCCCACATGGTAGTTTCAACTACTGTTTTGCCATTTAATTTAAGTGTAAGTTTGCCCTTATTACTGATGATTTCTGCTAAATTCCATTCACCAACTGCTTTTACAGGCTCGCTTTTGCTTTTGATCATGTCGTATAAATCGCCAGCACGGTGTTTGTTGATTTTTCCATCAGGATGACCATCGTTATCAATCACCTGCATTTCTGGTCCGGTTAAGTAAGTTTGTTTGTATTTCGAAACGTCTTCATGTACGAAGAAGATGATACCACTGTTGGCTTTTGGAGCTACTTTCCACTCTAATTTTAAATGGAAGTTACCATATTCCTTATCGGTTACTAAATCGCCACCATCATTGTTTTTTAATTTGGGGTCGAAATGTAACACGCCATTTTCTGCGTTCCAAGCTTTGCCTACAAAGTCTTTTCCATAAGTGTGCCAGCCAGTAGTAGTCTTTCCATCGAAAATAGGAGTGAAGCCTTTTTTCTTTTGTGCGTTTACGCTAAGTGAAGCAACCATAAATGCTGCTATTAATATTTTTTTCATTTGAATTTTTGTATTTGGCTATTATCCCCGTCATTACGATGCCGATTTTTCATCGGGAGAGAAATCTAGCATATAGTACGTTATTTGCTAGATTTCTCCTCGTTTCTCGTCGAAATGACGGTATATTGTATAGCTTTTAGCTAGCTTATTATTTCTCTCCCAATTTCCAACCTTCGCGGTAATCTCTTTTTACAAATTGATTTACATCGTCGAAGTTGGTTACTTTCATCTGGTCGTTATCCCATAAAAGTTTCCTATATCTTCCTGGGTAAGATACCTTTCCTTTGTCGTCTATTCTTTTTACATCAGCAGCTCTAATCGCTAAGTTTGCCATCAATAAACTTTCGGTTAAAGGGCCTGCAATCTCGAAAGGAGAACTCAATTCTTTCTTTCCATAACCGGCAATACAACCTTCTACCCATTGTCCATAGTGACCATTAGCTTGACCAGGAACACGGGCAAATTTTTGTGCTACATTTAAGTTTTCATTACGGGAAAGAGGAAGTAATCTCGCTTTATCACCGTAAGTGTTCGACATCATTTTACCTTTGGTACCAATAAATAAGGTTCCGTTACCACCATCACCAAATAACTCGTTAGCACCTAGTTCTTCTGGGCGGGTAGGCTGAATACCTCCGTCCATCCAATGTACGGTAATTTCGCCCTGTGTTTTATCTGTTTTAGGGAATTTTAAGGTTACATGACTAGAAGGAGGGCAGCTTTCAGGGTAATATCCTCGTTTAAACGAATCATAATAAACTGAACCGACACTAGCCTCAACTTCTGTAGCATATTTCAAATTCAATACACTGAAAGGAGCTTCCAATAAGTGGCAGCCCATGTCGCCCAAGGCACCAGTTCCGTAATCCCACCAGCCACGCCAGTTAAAAGGGACTAATTTTTCTACGTAATCTTTATAAGGAGCTGTTCCCAACCACAAATCCCAATCTAAATCTTTTGGAACATCTGCTTTATTTGCCGACCAAGGAATACCCTGTGGCCAAACTGGTCTGTCTGTCCAAGCATAAATCGTATGAACGTCCCCAATTAAACCAGCATCGTACCACTCTCTCAATAAGCGAGGGCCATCATTACTTGCCCCTTGGTTACCCATCTGCGTAACCACTTTGTATTTTTTTGCTGCTGCGGTTAAAATACGGGCTTCATAAATATCGTGAGTTAATGGCTTTTGAACATAAACATGTTTACGCAACTGCATGGCAGCTAAAGTTTGTATCGCATGGTTATGGTCGGGAGTTGATACCGTAACTGCATCGAAATGCTTGTGTTCTTTATCAAACATTTCTCGCCAATCTTTGTAGAATTTGGCTTTAGGGAAACGTTTCAAACTGGTTGCAGCTTGACGAGTATCTACATCACACAAATACGCAATTTCTGCTTTTCCACTTTCGTGAATTAATCTCAAATCACTATCACCTTTTCCACCTACACCAATACCTGCTACAATTAATCTATCACTTGGCGCTAGAAAGCCCTTGCCACCTAGTACGTGACGAGGTACAATGGTAAACGCAGCAGTAGCCACAGCTCCCATTTTGAGGAAGTTACGTCTACTTTGGTTGTTGTCTTGGTTCATATATTTTGGTTTTTGGTTGGTTCATTTAGTTCACTGGTTCAATCGTTCATCGGGTAATTACACGTAAAACTTATAACGTATCACCTAGAACTTATTTCTTCAAAGACAAGATGTATTTTGCCATCAATTTTGCATCGCTTGGTGATATTTTCGGATGCGGTGTCATCGGGATTTTGCCCCAAACGCCAGAGCCACCTTTAATGATCTTATCTGCTAATAAAAGCTGGTTCTTATCTGTGTTTGGATATTTTTTTGCGATGTCTGTATAAGAAGGGCCAATTAACTTATTGATTTTGTGGTGACAACCAATACAGTCAGATTTGTTGATTAATAACTCGCCGCCACTCATTTGCATGGTCGCAATTTTAGGTATTGCAGGTGCATTGATGGTTACAGCTGGCTCTGTTTTTGGCTCAGGTTTAAACGCTGATAATGAAGCAACAAAAATTGAAGTTACTCCAAGAATTAATAATGTACGTTTCATGTGTGTGTGTGTTGTTTAAAAGAAATTAGGTTAAAAGTTACGAGTTAAAAGTTAAAAGCACTTATAACCCGAGTATTTTTTTGTTAAAAGCAGCATCACTTCCAGCGGCTGCAAAGTCATCAAAAGCTTTATCTGTTACGTTAATGATATGCTTTTTAATAAATTCGGCACCTTCGCGAGCACCATCTTGTTGGTTCTTAATGCAACATTCCCATTCCATTACTGCCCAACCTTTAAAATCGTATTGTGCCAGTTTACTGAAAATGGTCTTGAAATCTACTTGCCCATCGCCTGGTGAGCGATAACGACCAGCACGGTCTGCCCAGCCTTGATAGCCGCCAAAAGTTCCTTGTCTTCCTGTAGGATTAAACTCTGAATCTTTAACATGGAAAGCTTTGATTCTTTCGTGGTATAAATCAATGTATTGGATATAATCTAATTGTTGTAACACAAAGTGCGATGGATCATAAAGCAAGCAAGCACGAGGATGTTGATTTACTTTTTCCAAGAACATTTCGTATGTGATGCCGTCAAACAAATCTTCTCCAGGGTGAATTTCGTAACAAACATCTACACCACAGTTGTCAAATTCATTCAAAATAGGCAACCAACGTTTGGCTAATTCCGTAAAACCTTCGTCAACTAAACCCTCTGGGCGTTGCGGCCAAGGATGGAAGAACTGCCATAACAATGAACCGCTAAAAGTAGCATGTGCATTTAATCCCAGATTTTGGGAAGCTTTAGCAGCATATTTTAATTGTTGTATAGCCCACTCCGTACGTGCTTTAGGATTGTTCTTTACCTCTGGTGCTGCAAAAGCATCGAACAATTCGTTATAGGCTGGATGAACTGCTACCAATTGACCTTGCAAATGCGTAGAAAGTTCGGTTATTTTTAAGCCATGAGCGGCTACTTTTCCAGTAAGTTCATCAGCATAAGTTTTACTTTCTGCTGCTAATTTCAAGTCTATAAAGCGACTATCTAAGGTTGGCATTTGTATGCCTTTAAAACCTAAATCAGCAGCCCATTTACAAATAGAATCTAATGAGTTGAAAGGCGCTTCATCACTAATGAATTGTGCTAAAAATACCGCAGGTCCTTGTATTGTCGTCATTTTTTTGGTTTCTTTTTTCAGTTTATGGGTGATAGATGGTCGCAAATAGCTATCCTGTCGATAATCCATCAGCCATTATCTTCATTTACACTATAAAATCATGCCATTTCTTATCCGATTCATTAGATGCTACGGCATTTTCAATTAATGCCATCCCTCTTACGCCGTCGTAAACGCTAGGGAAATCTAACATTTGCGGTGTAGGCTCTTCGTTGTTCAACTTTGCGGCTAAGGTTAAAGCAAAGTTTCTGTAAATGTTCGCAAAAGCTTCTAACAATCCCTCTGGATGACCGCCTGGAGTTCTGGTATTGTGCTTTGCAAAATCTCCTAAGTAACCACCGCCAGCTCTGTAAATTTCAGTAGGTTTATTTAACCATTTTACAAGCAAGGTATTTGGCTCGTGCTGGAACCATTCCAATCCGCCTTTCTCGCCATAGATTCTGATGTTAAGTGCATTTTCTTCACCAGCTGCAATTTGCGATGCAATTAGAACTCCATTTGCGCCATTATCGAATTTCAACAAGATATTTCCATCGTCATCAATAGTTCTACCTTCTACTACGATATTTAAATCGGCACAGATTTGAGTGATTCTTAAGCCAGAGATATATTCTGCTAAATGAGCTGCATGAGTACCAATATCACCGATACAACCACTTTTGCCCGATTTTTTAGGGTCTGTACGCCAAGCTGCTTGTGCGTTTCCTTCTCGCTCGCTTAAGGTACTTAGCCAACCTTGAGGATATTCTACGATGATTTTTCTGATTTTACCTAAAGCACCATCCTTCACCATTTCTTTAGCTTGCTTCACCATTGGGTAACCAGAGTAGGTGTGGGTAAGGCATAAAGTTAAACCAGTTTCTTCAACCTTCTGTTGTAGCAATTTCGCTTCTTCCAAAGTTAAAGTCATTGGTTTTTCGATTACTACGTTAAAGCCATGCTCTAATGCCATCATTGCAGGTGCGAAGTGGGCGAAGTTTGGTGTAACGATCGTGATGAAGTGAATTCTTTCATTTTCTGGAAATTCACTTTCCTTTTTAATCATTTCTTCGTAGTTCAGGTAGGTTCTGTTTTCTGGTAAAAACAACATCTTTCCTGATTCTAAAGCAGTTTCTGGATTAACACTTAATGCTCCACAGCAAAGTTCAATCAATCCATCCATATTAGCAGCGATACGATGAACAGCGCCGATGAATGCATCTTTGCCGCCGCCTATCATGCCCATTCTTATTTTTTCTTTCATAAATCTTTTAGTTAAAAGACCAAAGTTGAAAGACTAAAGCTATTTATCATTCGCTTTAGTCTTTGAGCTTTTCGCTTTCTACTTTTAAAGGTTTCCTTTTTTCAATTCTTTTACTGCAAAATCTGCTGCACGAGCTGTTAAAGCCATAAACGTTAACGAAGGATTTTGACAGCCAATAGAAGGCATACAAGCTCCATCAGTAACAAAAACGTTCTTCACTTCGTGCATTTGGTTCCACTCGTTAAGTACTGAAGTTTTAGGGTCTTTACCCATTCTTGCTGTACCCATCTCGTGGATAGCCATACCAGGATAGCAGTCGTTATCGTAAGTTTTAATGTTTTTAGCACCTGCAGCTTCAAGCATTTCGGCAGCGTCATTGATCATATCCTGACGCATTTTTTTCTCGTTCTCTTTGTATTCACAGTCGATAGCTAATACAGATTGTCCCCATTTGTCTTTTTTCGAGTGGTCGATATAAGCACGGTTTTCGTAATAAGGCAACATTTCACCAAATCCACCCATACCCATTTTCCAAGGTCCTGGTGTAGTCATTTTCTGTTTGAAGTCTGCACCGAAGGATAATTCGGCCACATCACTTTGCCAGTTTTGTCTTGATGCACTTCCTTGATAACCGAAACCTCTTAAATAATCGCGTTTATCGTTACCTACATTTCTAAAGCGAGGAATGTAAATACCATTGGCACGTCTACCGTAAGTGTAATATTTATCAAAACCTTCAAATTCGCCATTAGCGCCACAACGGAAATGGTGGTCCATCAAGTTATGTCCTAACTGACCGCTGCCGTTGCCTAAGCCATTCGGATGTTCGTCTGAAGTTGAGTTTAATAAAATAAAAGTAGTACCTAAGGTTGAACCATTTACGAAAACGATTTTAGCATAAAACTCCATCGTTTTGTTGGTTAGTGCATCAATTACTGCTACTCCTTTTGCTTTTTTGGTGTCCTTATCGTAGATGATATGATTTACGATAGAGTAAGGTCTCAACGTTAAATTTCCAGTTTCAACTGCTGCTGGCAGGGTAGAAGATTGCGTACTGAAATAGGCGCCAAATGGACAGCCACGACTACATAAATTACGATATTGACAATTGCCACGACCGTTGTGAGGTACCGTTAAATTGGCCACACGACCGATGGTTAACAGACGTTCGTTGCCCCATTTTTGCTTGATACTTTCTTTCACAGATTTTTCAACGATATTTAAATCCATTGGAGGAAGAAACTGCCCGTCTGGTAAGATACCTTCTAAACCCTCGTTTTGGCCACTGATACCAGCAAATTTCTCAGTGTAATCGTACCAAGCAGCTAAATCTTTATATCTGATGGGCCAATCGTTACCATAGCCATCTTTTGCATTTTCTTCGAAGTTCACATCACCAAAACGGTAACTCTGACGGCCCCACATCAACGATTTACCACCTACGTGAAAACCTCTGTACCAGTCAAATCTTTTTACTTCTGTATAAGGACACTCCAAATCGTTTACCCACCATTTTTGGTTTACTTCTTGGTAAGGATAATCTCTTTTTTGTACAGGGTGAGTTCGCTTCATTTCTTCTGTTAACCTACCTGCATGCTTAATTTCCCAAGGGTTTTTCATTGCGCCATCATAATCTTTAATGTGCTCAACGTCCATTCCTCTCTCTAGCATTAATACTTTTAAACCTTTTTCGGTTAGCTCTTTAGCAGCCCAACCACCACTTATTCCCGAACCTACAACAATCGCATCGTAAGTGTTTTCGGCTTTTAGATTTATATTTAAGTTCATTTTGTTTTTTCTGTTTTGTTTAGGGAAAGGGTATTTTAGGTAGCCCAAGATTTTTGACCAGGTTTAAGAGGGTAGGCTCCGTCATAACTGCCGGGGATCATTAAATATTCGCGGGCTTGGGTGCAGCCAATTTCTGAAGAGAAATAACCCAAAGAAGTAAGGTCTCTAACTACTGTAAAGAAATAAGTGATATCTGCTTTTTCAGGAAGTTTATTCTCCTTTTGGTCTAAAGTTTCCTGTCTAAGCGCCGCAAGCATTTTTTTGCGTTCTACTAGAGGAATTAATGCAAAACTCTTTTTGTAAGTTTTTTTAGCTCGGGCCTCAAAAGCTGCCAGCCCATTATAGAAAGATTGTTGTTGTTTAGCTGGGTAGCAGTCTCTTATCATCATAGGTATGAATTTACCCACGCCCGCTGCTCTTGCGCCAGGTGATGATTTGGTTGTAGGGATGATGACATCCGCAATTTCTGTTAGTGCCTTTAATTGCTCTGCCGAAAAACTAACTGCATTTTTTTCTCCTTCAGGTAGGGTATAACTGCTGAACAAGATATCCGTTGTTCCGGCAGAAATAGCGGTTCCTAAAAGGATAGCTACATTTCTGAGTGCTGCTCTTCTGTCCATATTATTGGTATATTTTGGTTTCTAAGTGTGAATTGTACACTATACAATTACGTAATATTAATAATTAAAATTTGAGTTATCAATGCTTGTGATAAAATTGGTACAATAATGCCATAGATTTTAACCTTTTTTATCAAACTTCTAATTAAATTTTACTATCGGTTTTTTAATATGGCTTGGTTTAAGATTTGAATGGCATCTAAGTGAATAATCTGTTGTGTTTCCCTATTGTTTATTACTAAAAGTAGTAATTGCAGTTATCGGTAAATGCTTTAAGGTCTTTAAATATTTAAAATTTCACTTTCATGCTTTGTTAACATAGCTTGTTTTCAACGTGCAATAAAAATAAAAGAATGTGAACTTTAAATGAAATTTATAATAACATTTTTAGCTGAATCGTAATAAAAAGTAATATTGTGAAAGTTGTTTTTATTTCACTAAGTTTTGCTTTACATAACTGAAGCTTTGTGCTATACTTTCGAAAGGATCTTTTTTAATCACATCCTGTTCTATAAAGATGAATTTATTACCTGCTAGTTTTCTATTCTCAAAAATGGTTTTGTAATCAATTCTGCCTGTTCCAACTTCGGTAAATACCTTGTTGTCAGTTTTATCCATATCTTTCACGTGCCACATGGCAAACCGACCTTCATTTTGTTTGAATAGCGTTATAGGGTCTATTCCCGCATTCACTACCCAGAAAATATCTAATTCAAACTTCAGCAATTTTATATCGGTTTCTTTAAGTAAGATATCAAATCCAGTTTGTTTATGCTCTAAGGTTGCAAATTCGAAAGCGTGATTGTGATAAGCTAGCGTAAGTCCGTTGTTTTTGCATAGTTCGCCAGCCTTGTTAAATAAATCTGCCATTTTTTTATATCCATCTACCGTACCGTTTTGCCTTACATTTGGCGCCATGGCTGGTATGGTGTAGTATTTTTGTGATAACGTATTGGCTACTTCAATTTGCTGCTTTAAAACTTCTGTATTGCCATCGGTTAAGTATTGTGTGGTATTGTAATGGCCACTGCCACTTTTTAACCCATAAGTTTTTAGCAGCTGAGCCAGCTCCTTTGCATCTAAGCCCCAAAAGCCTTTGCCCGACATTTTATCGCCGTAACCATAAAAAGTTTCTACCTGTTTAAAGCCTATATCTGCAATCTTTTTTAACGTAAGTTTTACATCTTGGTTAAGCTGTTCGCGAACGGTAAATAGTTGAATGCCGATGTCTTGTTTGCTATCTAATAATATGTTGTTGAAAATGGATGGGGTAATTAAGAGTCCGGCAAAGCCGATACCTGATTTTTTGATAAAATCTCTTCTCGAATTCATGACATTTAGTGTTAATAAAGCCGAACCCTAGGGTTCGGCTTTGCATTAAAATTATAACTAGAAGGAATAAGCTAAAGATCCGAAGAACGTTCTTTGCAATAAGGTTCTACCAATCATTAATGAGCCAGGAGCAACTTGACTGAAATCGCGGAATTGATCTCCTCTAACATCACCTTCGGTTAATACTCTGGCATCTGTTAAGTTATCTGCCCACACTCTAAATGATAATGCTTTGGTAAAGTTGTACCCAGCACCAGCTTTCATAACTACGTATGCAGGTAGTTTGTAGCTGTTACTAGGAGAGGTGTATCTGTTTCCGATGTAGCTAGCTGCAACAAAAACATTGAATTTTTTAACATCGTAAGTTGCAGAAAGTTCCGTGTTTAAAGATGGTACACGTTCTGTTCTTTTTCCAGTGAAACTGTAAACACGGTCGCCTAGTTCTGCCATCAATGCAGCGTTGGTTCTAGTCGAGGCAGAATAATCTGTATATCTAGAATCTTGGATAGTTCCAGTCCATCTTAAAGTAAGTGGATTTAATACTTTGTAAGAAATCTCATATTCTGCACTCCATGTTCTGGTAGAACCAAAAGCAATTAAAGTTTGAGGACCTGAGTTTGTTGTTGGAATGTTGTTAAATGCTAATGAAGTGTTTTTAATGGCTGAGTAACTTCCCGACGCAAAGATTGCTAAGTTGTTTTTAGCATACTTGTAACCAATCTCTGCTAAATATACTGGGCGCTCTTTAATGTTTGCAGCATTGTAAGCAGAAGCATTGTAATCGCCAATGTTCGGTGCATTGTAAGCTCTAGTTAATCTTGCGAATGTACTTGTCGTATTGCTTAATTTATAGTTAGCACCTAACGACACTGCCCAATTGGTTTCGGTTTCATCGTAATCTGTGTAACCAGCAATGGTATTTGTAGCAGAAGCCGAAATATTTGGCGTACCATTCGCATTTAATGCGTAGTAAGGTCTTTTACCCTTAACATTTTGATTATCTAACCTAGCTCCTAAATCTAACCTGAATTTTTCGCTGATTTTAATTTCGTCTCCACCATATACAGATAATGTTCTAGTGTCGCCGATAAATGTGTTTTTGGTAACAGGTGTACGGCCTTGTAACGCCGTTGAAGCCGCCGTTGTCTGTAAAATACGTGGATTCTCTTTGTATTCAGTTCTAGTAGAGAATACATATCTCTCATCATTTCTATTGTATTGATGAATACCTGCGCCGATGAAAATTGCATGATTTTTAACCTGTTTCTTCAAGTCTAAATAGTTTACGATTTGCTCGTCTCTATTTACCATGCCATTTGAATTCGCGGTCACTACATAATCACTAGAGTTGGCAGGTGCCATACTGCCATCTACATAGTAATATTGAGTAGCTGCATTACGTAGAGCGATGCCTCCAGGAGCAGAATAATGCGTATTAGTTCTAGTTTTTTGATACCTGAAGTTATTATTGATTTGCCATCCGTTATCAAAAGTATATTTAAACTGAGCAGCTCCAGAACCTAATTTGGTGTGCATACCATCTTCTAAAGTGAAGTTGAAAGTTTTACTGTTAGCGGGATCTGTGTAAGCCCATTTGGTATCAATTGGCGACATAGATTGTGTAACCATGTCGAAGTTTTTGTAAGTAGTTGGTTTTCCAGTACCGTCGTAAGGGTAGTAGCTGGTTAGCAAGAACTGAGTAACATCATTTAAGTATTTACCATAAAGTCTGATAAACCCTTTATTGTTTTTGAAACCGAAAGTCATGTTTCCTTTAATTTGCCCACCAACGTTTGCAGGGCTGTAACCAGGATCAACTACACCTTTATCTGTTCTGTAAAAACCACCAATGTTATACTTAACGTTGTCGCTGATTTTACCACCTGTGTTTCCGTCGAAACGGTAAAGTCCTTGAGAAAAACCTGTAGTAAATTTGAATGAGCCATATTGCTTATCTGCACCAACATAACTTAGGTTATTTACTACCGCACCTGGGGTGTTGTATTGGATAATAGATGCATTACCACCTCTAATCGCTTCGATATTTTGAATGGTTAAATCGGTTTTATAGTATTGGTCTACCGATGGATTGGTGTTAAATCCAGTAGGTAACAATGGCAAACCATCTTCTTGGATACCTAAGTAGATGTAACCACCAGCTTGAGGGAAACCACGTACCCAAACGTTACCTGGGCCATCACCACCTGTACTTTCTACCGTTAAACCTGGGATAGCTTTCAATAAATCGGTACTGTTAAGCGGTGCACGGTTTACGATATCTTTTCTACTTACCGATGTTAACGCCACACTAGATTCTAATTTAGTTTTCGGATTACCTCCGCCAGTTACTACCACGCCTTCTAGCTGCAAATTATCTTCAGATAGTGCAATATCCAGCGTTTTATTTTCATCTCTGATGTCTACAACCACCTCCTTAGAAATAAAACCAACATAAGTAACCACAATAGTATAACTCCCAGCTTCCAGTTTTTTGATAACGAATTTACCGTTGGCATCTGTGGTTGCTCCAGTAGTTGTGCCTTTGATTTGTACACTAGCACCCACAACTGGCCCGCCTTTTCCATCAGTAACTGTACCCGTAATTACACCATCTCTACGCATTTCGGGGCGAGGTAATATTAATCCGTTTTCTTTTGCAGCGCTGATAGAATATAATAAAATTCTGTCATCAACTACTTTAAAACCCACATCGTGAGGCTCTAAGTAATCATTTAATAAATCGCCGAGTTTTTGTTTGTTCGCATTTACAGAGATTTTTCTCAATGCATCGATAGATTTAGGACTGTAAACAAATTTTACGCTGGTTAGAAGTTCAATTTTATCTATAATAGATTTGATATTTTGATTTTTTGCAGAAAGCGTCACTTGCTTGTCTAAAGCGCCCTGAGCCTTCACATTGTAGGCAGAAGCGGCAAAAGAAAAGATGGTAAGAATTAAGAATTGGTACAAAGAAATTCGCATAGCAAGTTTAGCTAATGAAATAATTTCATTTTTTTTCATAACTTAGTTTTTTGTGTTCGTTAAAGAGAAATTTCGGGCATAAAAATTACGCATGATATTAGTACTTGTGCTTAACCGGCAATGCCCACCATTGTCGGTTTTTTCGTATCATATCATTAATAAATAATCGGAAAATAGTCGATTTATTAGCCTAGGAGGAGTTTGGTAGCGTTTTGTGGTTCATAATTGAAGGGTTTAATATTTGGTTATTGTTTTGTTTATTAGTTGCAGGTGCCACCTTTGATATAGATGGTGGTTTGTTCGGTGGTATAGGTGCCAGATATGGTTTGGCAAATCAAATTCAGTTGTTCTTTTAGTTCTTTATTACTGATATCGCCAGTGAACGTACATTTTTTTAATGCCTCGTTGGTCAGTTTAATCTCTATTCCGTAGGTTTTAGAAATGGTATCAAAAACTTTATCTAGCGGTGTATCATAAAACTTCTGACTTTCTATCGAGTTTGCCGGTTTTGGTAAATCGTAAGCTTCGTACAAAGGCAAAGGCTTCTCTATAATTGCAGTTTGCAGTTTTTTATCTTCTTTGTCAAAAGCAGCCATTTGGTTAGCCGTAATTAAAACTTTAGGATATTCTTTCTTTTGCCCAAGTAGAGAAGCATGGATATTCTCTTTCACCATTACTTTTCCATTCTTAACCGCAACCTCTGCTGATTTTTCAGTTTCTTTGATGAAAAAACTTGTTCCTAAAACTTTTACGATGATGTCCTTATTGTGAACATAGAAAGGTTTTTCTGGGTGGTGTGAAACTTTAAAGAAAGCATTTCCGTCTAAAAAAACTTCTCGTTTAGCACCCGCAAATTTATTTGGGTAATCAATAGTTGCATTTGGATGAAGCGTTACTACCGATTGGTCGCTTAATACTAGCTCTACAGGTTTATTGGTGTTGTTTTTATAAGTCGATAATGATGTGTAAGAAACAGCTTCTTTGAAATAACGTTCGCTATTATTGTAGTTAAGTAACAAAGTGCCGCTAACTAAAAGGATCGCAATAGAAGCAGCAATGCTGATGTATTTCCATTTTGTAAGCTTCACCGTTTTTTGTGCTGGAGTAACATTTTGCCAAATGCGATTGTGCATGGCGTTTAGCTCCATATCAGAGAGTTGTTGGTCGTAATCCTGACCGAGCATATCATACCATTCCTCCACCATTCTTTTTTCGGTTTCGGTACAGGTGTTAGATTGATATCTACTAAGCAAATTTAAAAAAGATGTTTTGCTCATAATATTTGGTTATATAAATGAAGTCACTTTAAAAGGGGGGTATCCCTAAAAGAAAAATTAATTATTTTTTAATTGACTGATTTTCAGTTATAAAAAAAGAAATAAAACTCCTTTTTTAAGAAATTGTCTCAGCCATTTAAGCGATTGGGTGATGTGATATTCTACCGCTTTTTCAGAGATATTAAGTTTGGAAGAGATCTCTTTATTGCTTTGATGTTGCATTCTGCTCAACCTAAAAACTTCTTGTGTTTTTTCAGGAAGGTGATTTAAAGCCAGCTCAACCTGTTGCGAAAGTTCTTTTTCTTCAAAATTTCGAGAGGCAGTATCTTCGGTGATTGGAGCATTTACTTTAATATAGTCCTCATACTTATTCTGAACTACCAAAGACCGATAATGATTGATGATACTAAACCTTAGTGCACTAAAAAGATAGCTTTGCCCATTAACCACTTCTAATTTTTGACGATTTTCCCAAAGGGAGATAAAAATATTCTGCACCAATTCCTCCGCAACAATTTTATCAGATGTTTTATGAAAAGCATGGCGTAGCAATAACTTGGCGTATTTGTTGTAAATAAGCTCATAAGCAAGCACATCATCGGTTTTTAAAAGAAGAAAGTCTGGGTCTAAACCTTCTTTATCAGTTAACATCGCTCGGTTTGTTTCGTTATTTGGTTAATGTAAATCTATAGCAATTAAGAATGTTTAGCAACCTTATTACAAAATAAATTTTACATGATAATATACGATGCAGGGAAGTATATAGATTGCATTCATTTTTTTACCTTTGTCAAATTTCAATTTACACATGACTGATAAAATACTGGTTTTAGGTTCAAATGGTCAGATAGGTACCGAGTTAGTGACGGCACTTCGCGTTACTTACGGTAGCGATAACGTGGTTGCCTGCGATATTCGTAGACCAGATTACGAGACTAAAAATGCTGGTCCGTTCGAGTTTGTGAACGTATTAGATAAAGATATATTAAAGGCAATCTTCGAAAAATATAAGCCTACACAGGTTTATTTATTGGCAGCGTTACTTTCTGCAACAGGAGAGCAAAATCCTAAGTTAGCGTGGGATTTAAACATGAACGGTTTGCTAAATGTGCTAGACTTAGCATTAGCCTTTAAAACAGCGAAAGTTTACTGGCCAAGTTCTATCGCAGTGTTCGGGCCAAATTCACCAAAAGATCATACACCTCAGTTTTGTACCATGGATCCTAACACAGTTTATGGTATCAGTAAATTAGCAGGCGAGCGTTGGTGCGAATATTACCATCAGAAATATGGATTGGACGTAAGGAGCATCCGTTATCCAGGATTGATCAGCTGGAAAGCTGCGCCAGGTGGCGGAACCACAGATTATGCCATACACATTTTCCACGAATCACTAAAAAAGGGAAGTTATTCTTCATTTTTATCAGCCGAAACAGAATTGCCAATGATGTACATGGATGATGCCATTAGAGGAACTATTGAATTGATGGATGCACCATCAGATCAGCTAAGCATTCGTTCTAGCTATAATTTTGGTGGAGTAAGCTTCACGCCTGAGGTATTGGCGGCAGAAATTAGGAAGCATATTCCCGATTTTAAGCTAACTTACGCAGAAAATGATCCAAGGCAAGAAATAGCCAATAGCTGGCCAAAATCAATTGATGATAGTTTTGCGCAAAAAGAATGGGGCTGGAAACCAGAGTTTGATATCGCAAAATTGACAACAGATATGTTAACGAATTTAAAGAAATAAATAAGGTTTGAGGTTAAAGGTGTAGGGCATAAGGTCTCATATCTCATATCTCACATCTCAATACTAATAAAATGGGAAGAGCATTCGAATTTAGAAAAGAAAGAAAATTTAAACGTTGGTCTAAAATGGCCGTACAGTTTACGCGTATTGGTAAAGATATCGTAATGGCAGTGAAGGAGTCTGGTCCAAATCCAGAAACCAACTCTCGCTTACGTACTGCAATGCAAAATGCGAAGGCGGTAAACATGCCAAAAGATAGGGTAGAGGCAGCAATTAAACGTGCTTCCGATAAGTCTTTAGCCAATTACGAAGAGATTGTTTATGAAGGTTACGCACCTCACGGTGTCGCAGTTTTAATCGAAACAGCAACCGATAATACTAATCGTACCGTAGCTAACGTACGTAGCTATTTTAACAAAACAGATGGTTCTTTAGGTAAAACTGGTTCATTAGATTTTGTTTTCAACCGTAAATCTATTTTTAGATTTGTAGCTAATGATGATTTAGATTTAGAGGAATTAGAATTCGAATTAATTGATGCGGGTTTAGAGGAGCTTTATGTAGAGGCTGATGAAGAGGGAAATGCTGTTGGCGTAGCGCAGGGTGCTTTCGAGAACTTTGGATCTTTGCAAAAAGCTTTGGAAGAAAAAGGTTTGGAGTTGAAGAGTTCGAAACTAGAGCGTATCGCTTTGTCTCACCATGAGGTAACAGAAGAGCAAGCTGCGGATGTATTGAAGTTAATTGATAAACTGGAAGAGGACGATGACGTTCAAGCGGTTTATCATAACATGGCTGAGTAATCTTTTTTAAGTGATAACAGAATGCCTCGTAGGTTTAAACTTACGAGGCATTTTTTATACTATCATATTTTTTTGAAGCGCAGGTTTCGTGCTCCTCGGTTTCGAAAGTCCCGCTATTCGCTTTATCCCGATAAAATCGGGATGCTCGCTACTATCATCGAGGCTAGTTTAGAAAAGGATATGCTACTATTTTATCTTTACTCTTTCACAGCGATATACGTCTCCACTTCCGCATTATCTCCATCATAATATTTCTTTCCATGGATAGTGAAATCAGCTTTATAAGAGCGTTCTAGGTTCAAATCTTTATCTCCCCATATTTCCAACCAAGTGTTAAAGACAGCTTCAGGCATTTTTCCTCTCGAAATAAATTTCTTGTAGGTAGTAGTTTCGATAGTAATGCCTACAAAACCATTCGGAATGTTTTCTAATGAGCTTACTGCTGAACCTATAATGGTAGTGTAAGGCTTGGTGAAATCTGTTTCGTAATCCGTATAAACAGCATAAATGTCTTCGTTTAGTTTATTCGGGATTTGTTTTTGAATTTCTTCACCCCAAAATTTACTCCACAATGCTTCGATGTCTTTGGCAGATTGGCCATTTTCGTTAGTCGTTCTTGTAGAGATGCCGATGACGTAAAATTTTTGAATAATTTGATTGCTCATGTTCTTTTATGATTGAATATGGTGCAAACTTAAAATCTCTTGGTGACAACCCTATGGCAGTTCGGTTTTTTAAACTCTAATTAAACGCCAAACTGTTTCAAGTGATGATCTAGGTGTTTGTAAAACATATTGTTCCATTCATTGTCGCTCAATGGCCCAAACGAGTGCGACATTTTGCCATCGAATATGTAGGCGCCTAGTACTTGGGTTTCTCTAATGTAATCTACCAAACGTTGCTTTTCCGCTTCAAAATCTTTCTCATCACTGATTAAAAATGCAGGCGCCGTTTTAGAATTTTTCGAATAAGGCTTGTCGCTAACTACAGCCTTCTTTATAAAATTTTTGAGAATAAATCCCATAAAGAAATTAGGCTTTGCATGTTTATCTGTGTATACCATTTCGTAGGCAACACAGCAATGCGCAAACATTTGAGCTGCATTCATTTTGCCCCATAAAGGTTGGGATACTGGTGTTAGTTTTTCTATTCTTCCGATAACCTCTTCGGCTACTTCTTTGGTAAAGATGTTAGGTAAATCCATTTTTTACTAGTTGGGGCATATCATCGTATGCCCTTACAATTATTTTTTATTTGACAGCAACCAAGGTAGCAATTCTGGCTCTGCAAAAGCACTATCCCAGCTGTTGTGATTTGCTTTTAAATATACAGTGAATTTTGGTTCATTACCCAACTTTTTTAATTCTCGATACACACCATGCGAAAACTGCGGCGTAACTACATCATCCAAACCACCGTGGAAAATCCAAAGTGGAACATGCTTGTATTTTTTAGCATTTTTTACATTATCGCCACCACAAATAGCAAAAGCTGCTGCAAAGGTTCTTGGTTTTCTTCTTAAAATTTCGAAGGTTCCCATGCCGCCCATAGATAAACCGCCAACGTAAATTCTACTAGGATCAACGTAAGCGTTTTTAAAATATTGGTCTGTAAATTGAAGTAACAGACTCATCGCTTTGGTAGGTTCGCCACCTTTCACAAAAGTGAAGAAACGCTTGGTGTTTACTGTATCTATTTCTACATTGGCCCAATAACTACTTTGACTACATTGTGGGAAAATAGTAATCACTTCGTTGCTATTCCTGAAGTTTTCGTTGAGGAATAACTTGGCGCCATTAGCTAGTTGTCTTTCATTGTCGCTACCACTTTCTCCTCTTCCATGCAGAAAAAGTACAACAGGATATTTTTTACCAGTATCGAAGTTTTTGGGGTAGAGGATTCGATATTTTAAGGTGTCGCCATTGCTGGTAAATTCTTCCTTTTTAAATAGGGAAAGGTCTTGTGCAAAGGTGTTGATTGCAAGGAAGAATAAAAGAATTAGAATACTTGTTCTTTTCATCGCGTAATGGTTTAGAAAGATTGCCTCTTTTGGGATAAAGACTTACGAAGTTTTTAAAACTTCGTAAGTCTTCAATATGTCTTCATTGCGAGCTTTGCGAAGCAATCTTTCATGCTAATATATTTTAAGTCATTAGTCGAACAATGAAATAGAGATTCCTCGTTCCTCGGAATGACAAAAAGGATTACTTCACTAATTTAAAATTAACTTCCTTTACATCTCTGGAGTTTGGCCCGATAAATAATTTAAAGTCGCCAGGTTCAGCTACAAATTTCAAGTCAGAGTTATAAAATTTAAGGTCTTCTTCAGTAATTTTAAAAGTAACATCTTTAGATTCACCCGCTATTAAGCTTACTTTTTGGAAACCTTTTAATTCTTTAACTGGCCTTGTGATGCTACCAACCAAATCTCTAGTATACAATTGTACTACTTCTTTACCATCATACTTGCCATTGTTGGTTAATTTCACCGTAGCGGTAATCGATTTACCTTTTGATAAAGTATTTGAGCTTAATTTAATATCTCCGAAAGTGAAGTTAGTATAGCTCAATCCATAACCAAAAGGATAAAGAGGATCGTTAGTAACATCTAAATAATTAGAACGGAACTTGGTGAACTTTCCATGCTCTGGTCTGCCCGTGTTTTTGTGGCTATAATAAAGTGGCACTTGACCCACATTTTGAGGGAAGGTTGCGGTTAATTTTCCAGAAGGATTTACATCGCCGAACAAAACATCAGCAATAGAATTTCCAGCCTCACTGCCAGGGAACCAAACATTTAAAATGGCTGGTAAATTTTCATTCTCCCATTTCAAAGCTAAAGGTCTACCGGTAAATAAAACCAATACCACAGGTTTGCCCGTTTTAGCCAATTCTTTCAATAAATTCTTTTGCGTTTCTGGAATTTCGATATTGGTCACGCTGCTGCTTTCGCCACTAAATTCAGAACCTTCGCCCATTACGGCCACAACTACATCAGATTTTTTGGCCACTTCTAAAGCCTCTTTAATCATTTCAGCTTCTGTTCTAGAGTCACGTTTGTACGTTGGGTTATGAACGTTCACATAACGATGTTCCATTACAGAGTCTGCCAAGAAGTTAGCCCCACGAGCGGTTAAAATTTTAGCGTTATTGCCTAAAGCATTTTTCAAACCTTGTAAAACGGTTACAGATTGATCTAACAACGCTGCTACGCTCCAAGTTCCGTACATATTGGCGGTATTATCTGCCAATGGACCAACTAGACCAATAGTGCCAGATTTCTTTAAAGGCAAAGTGTTGTTGCTATTTTTCAAAAGCACAAAACTTTCTGCCGCGATTTCTCTTGCCACTTGACGATTTTCAGGAGTAAATACTTCTTTCGCGGCTCTAGTTGGGTCACAGAATTTATATGGATCGGTAAATAAACCTAATTTGTACTTCGCTTCAAGGATTAACCTACAAGCACGGTTAATTTGTTCAACAGTAACTTTTTTCTCCGCTAACGATTTTTTTAAGGTGGTTAAAAATCCATCACCAACCATATCCATATCTACGCCAGCGTTTAAAGCCAAAGCAGAAACGTTCTGCAAATCGCCCATACCATGCTCAATCATTTCTGGGATACCCGTGTAATCTGTAACTACAAAGCCTTTAAAACCCCATTCTTTACGCAAAACATCAGTCATTAACCATTTGCTTGCGGTAGCTGGAATGCCTTCAACTTCGTTAAATGAAGCCATGATACTAGCAGAACCCGCATCAATAGCTGCCTTGTATGGAGGTAAATATTCATTGTACATTCTCACACGGCTCATATCTACTGTGTTGTAATCTCTACCTGCTTCGCCAGCACCATAAAGTGCATAGTGTTTTACACAAGCTAAAATCTCATTATTGGCTTGCAGCTTGCCTTGGTAGCCAGTCACCATTGCTTTCGCAATTTGAGAACCCAAATAAGGGTCTTCGCCACTTCCTTCAGAAATACGGCCCCAACGTGGGTCTCTAGAAATATCCACCATAGGCGAAAATGTCCAATTGATGCCGCTTGCACTTGCTTCGATAGCTCCAATTCTCGCTGATTTTTTAATGGCATCCATATCCCAAGTGGCACTAATGCCCAAAGGAATTGGAAATACGGTGTGATAGCCGTGAATGACATCCATGCCAAACAACAATGGAATTTTCAGGCGGCTATTTTCTACTGCAACTTGCTGTACGGCTTTAATTTTATCGACTCCTTTGATGTTAAACAAACCACCTACTTGACCGGCTTTAATTTTTTTGCTAATATCTGAGCTACTTGCCTGACCAGTAGTAATATCTCCTGAACTAGGTAGGTTCAACTGTCCAATCTTTTCGTCTACTGTCATTTTTGACATTAGATTGGTAATAAATGTGTCCATTTTTTGCTTTTCGGTGCTCACTGTTTTTTTCTGTTGAGCAAAAGCAGGTAAGGTTAAGGCTGCGGCAAGTGCTATAAAAATCTTCTTCATGTATATCTATTTTGAGTAGGTGAAACCTAGTTTTGTTAATCCTTGTTGTATTTCTGGGGCACTCATGAACAGGTTCCACAATAGTCCAGTACGACCATTTTCTATCATCACTACAATTGGACCTTGGTCGATGCCTAAATATCTTTTTGGATACCAATTCGCGGTTTCGCTATAAGCATCGTAAAAGCCAAATTCGCCCCAAACTTTATCTTTCATGTTTTCATACAAATTTCTAATCACTTGCATACTTTCTTTTGGCGTATATGGGTAAGAAGAAAGTGCTGCCGTTGGCGTTATTACCCCAAAATCTTCGTTTGGCATGTGCGCTGCATAGCCTTTAACCGAATAACTTGCTGTCATTCCCCACGAGTTTTTGCCATAACCTTTAAATCCTTTAGGGTTGGCAATGGCATAATCGTAGTTAATTAAGGTGTGGTTTCTGTTCTCTTGCCAGTAATCTGCGTATTTATCTTTCAAGCCTTTCGGATTTAAGCCTAAGTAAGAGTAATGTGCCCAGAAAAGTGGTCCCACGCTTTCGCCAACTACATTGTGTTTTAATTTAATGGGATGGCCATACATAGCAATGTCGGTGTTAATTGCACCGTTTTTAGCCCAACCTTGGTGATAAACTTCAGCAGGAACACCGTGGGTAGGGGAGCAGGCAGCCATCACGTAGGTGATTAAACACTCGTTGTAACCTGTAATGGCAAAATTCATTTTCCAAGCAGACTTTGGCGACCAGTGCCAGTAGATGACGTTTTTGTTGTTTTGTCTATAGAAATCCCATTCAATGCCTTTCCAAAGTTCATCGGCTTTTTGCGCCAATACTTTTTCTTCGGCATTGCCATTTTGATAATACTGACGTAAAGTTACTAAGGCCTGTGCCAAGAAAGAGGTTTCCACAATATCTCCGGCATCATCATCTTTTCCAAACTCTTTTGCTTTACCAGAGGGATGCATCCAATGTGCCCAAGCACCATGAAATCTATCGGCTTTTGCCAAAAAATCTAAGCCTTTTTTAAGATGGGCGTAACCCTCCTCTCTGGTGATGAATTTGCGTTCAATAGCTACAATGGTTCCCATGATACCGAAGCCGCTGGCACCAGTAGCGATAATGTTTTTATCATTTTCTGGATACACACCATCAACATGGTAACGTTCTCTAGCCAAGCCAGAGGTTGGTTCTGCACCTTCATAAAAGTACTTGTAAGTTTGACGTTGTACTTCAGTTAAAAGTTCATCGTCGCTTAGTTGTTTTACATTATTGCTCGTTTTACTGACGGAGCAACTTCCTAATAGGGCAAAGATTGGGATCAATAATTTAAGTTTCATTTGTGTGTATTTATGTTTTCAGTTGTCAAATGGAGCCTCAGGATTAACAAGGTTTTTGGTTTTGATTGCAATCCTTTCGGGTTCATTTGTGTGTGTTATGTGTTAAAGGTTCGGGCTAGAGAAACCTAACTTCCCCATTCCGGATTTAATTTCTGGTGCGCTCATGAGTAGGTTCCAAAGTAATTTACTTCTGTGATTTTCTATCATGATAATAATTGGACCTTGGTCTATCGCCAAATGCGAACTGGCAAACCAAGGGTCGTTAAGGTTAAAAGCATCTACAAATCCATATTCCTTCCAAATTTTGTCGCCTAGTTTATAATAAAAAAACTTCAGTGCCGCCATAGATTGGGTTGGCGTATACGGAAACGAAGCTAAAGCTGCCGTTGGAGCAATTACGCCTCGGTCGTTGGTTGGCGAGCTTGCTGTATAGCCGTTAGGAATATCACTAGCTGTTAAACCCCAACAATTGGCACTGTAACCATTATGCTTAGCAGGATTAGCTACACAATAATTATAGTTAATCATCGCATGTGCTTTGTTCTGTGTCTCATAATTTGCATAGGCATCAGTTAATCCGTTAGGGTTAATGCCTAGAAATGAATAGTGAGCTAAAAACAGTGGACCGCCGCTTGCCTCACCTAAAGGTAATTGCACACCGTAATAAGTATTTCCGTTTCTCATGGTTCCATTTCTGGCCCAACCTTCATCGTAAACTGTTTTTGAAATAGCATAAGTAGGGGAAGAAGTAGCCAAAATGTAGGTGATTAAACACTCGTTCCAGCCTTGTATTTTTAAGTTCATATCCCAATTAAAGGTTGGGCTCCAGTGCCAAGTTAATGAGTTTGCACCGTTGCGGTACCAGTTCCATTCTACTTGGTTATATAATGTAGTGATGTCGTTTCTTAAGTTGGTTTCTGCTGTACTAGCGCCATCAAAATATTGACGGGCAGTAAGCAAGCCAGCCATGAGTAGAGAAGTTTCTACCAAATCGCCGCCATTGTCTTTTGCGCTAAATGCGATTGCTTTTCCTGTGTTTCCATCTATCCAGTGCGAATAGGCTCCGTGGAAACGGTCGGCAGTTTTTAGGAAATTTACGATTTTCTGTACCCTCGCCAGTCCATCAGCTCTGGTAATAAAATTGCGATGAATGCCTGTTACCATGGCCATTACACCAAATCCTGAGCCGCCAGAGGTTACTGTGTTGCCAGAGGTATTTCTTTCTCTAGCCATGCCACTTGTTGGATGGCCAAAATCCCAAAAATACTTGAAGGTTTGTTGTTGAACAAGCGTAAGTAATTCTTCGTCGCTTATTCTGGGAAATTTGTCGGTGTCGCTAACCGTTGTTACTAAGGTTAATTCTACACTCGACTGTAGTTTTTCTCCTTTTGCGTTTAATAACCCAGTACTCACGTTTAATATATAACGTGTTAAACTTTGTAATGCAGGTTGGATTACTATGGTTTTATTGCTGTTTTCAAGCGAAGAATTAAAGTTTACAGTAGTACCATTTCCATCTACCAATCGTACATTTCCGTTAATAGAAGATGGATTGATATCTGATGAGAAGGTAATCTTTATGATTGGAGAATTGTTAACGCCATAATATGAGAAACCATTAAAAACATCATTAACTTTTAATTCAGCAAATGAGTAGGTTGATGGAACAACCACTGGAGGTGGAGTAGTTGCTGGATTATCGCTCTTTTTACACGAGCTAATACCAATAGATATTAATAGAATGTAATAAATAAACCTGTTCATATGCATAAATTTCAAGAGGACTGTTTTTAGGCAGTCCTCTTAATTAAAATAACGAAGAGATTTATTTTCCTCTTCCTTCTAGTTTCACTAAAGAACTTACTTCAATATCTGATAATGCTTTGTCGTAAAGTCGCACCTCATCAATTTTCCCAGTTAAGAAACTTGCCCAACCTTGAGCAGAAGCTCCACTCGTTTGACTAGGTGAAGTTTGGAACTGAACAGTGCCAAAAACAACGTTTCCTGTATCTGTCCAAGCTAATGGACCAGTTAAACCAGTTACTGTTCCTGCACCTACTCTAGATCCATTCACGTATACCTTAACAGTGCTTGTTGTAGCATCGTAAGAAACTGCTAGCGCAATCCATTTGTTAAATAAGCCTGCAACTTTGTCAAGTGCATAAGTTTTATCGCCATTTTTATTGATATGGATTCTGAGCTTACCATCTTCATTAGTACTTCCATTTTCAATGAAAATTTCCAAATTACCCCAAAATTGAGTGGTATTAGATAAACTAAATACACCTAATATGCCGCTGGAAGGCGGTGGAGTATTAATCCATTCTGTAAGTGTAAAACTTTGAAGACTTTTAACTTTTGCAGATGGCTGAGTTAATACATAGCTATTCAGTGCACCTTGAAAAGCTTGTTTTTTGATACCGGCATCAATAGAGGTGCCTTTATTTGTTCCAGCAGTTTTAGAAACACTATCAATTAAGTTACCATCGAAAGACCAATGTGCTACTAGGTTGCTAGGCGCAATTTGGCTAGAAGCCGTGTATCCGCTAATATTTAGTGGAGGTGCATAACTAGCTGGATCAAAATCTTTTTGACAGGCAGTTAATGAGCTAACTGCTGCCGCTATAAATAGAAAATATTTTGTTTTCATTCTTTTGTCTTTTGTTGAATTAATAACCGAAATTTTGAGTTAACTTTCCAGCGCTTTTATCTCTCTCAGTTTCAGGAATTGGCCAAACTTCATTTTTATTAGCTTTCCATCCTTTAGGACCGAATACTTCAGCTCCACGTCCTTGTCTAATCACGTCGAAATAACGGTCGTATTCCATTGCTAATTCAACTTGTCTCTCTTTCCAAATAGCTTTTCTTAATTCTACCTTGTCGTTTGTGGTTACATCTGGTAATACTCCAGCAATGCCACCTCTAGCACGAGCTCTAACTCTATTTAAAGATGTTTTAGCTTGAGCAGGTAGATTTAACTCGTTCGCTGCCTCGGCATTCATTAACAATACATCTGCAAAACGGATTACCCTTACATTTTGATCTGCTCCTGGGTTAAAGCCCGTTACAATATAACTGAATGGAACATAAGCTTTTTCGTTATACATTGCGTTATCAGCTGAATTAGAAATCGCATCGCCTTGAGGTGTGATTTCCCCTCTATAAAGCACTGTTGCGTTAAGCCTAACATCACCAGGTTCAAAAGCAGCAACCAATGCAGGTGTAGGTACATTAAATCCCCATCCAAGATCTGGTGTATTGCTACGTGCACCTTGTACCTGACTGTATTGAGAGTTAGATGCGTCTTTATTGTTTAGTAATAGATTACATTGAATCTCAAAAACAGATTCTATATTGTTTTCGTTATTGATACGAAAGCTCTGTTGGAAATTCGGATGCAAATCATAACCTAACGTCATTACGGTGTTGGTTAAAGAAAGTACCTTGTCCCATTTGGCTTGGTACATCGCAACCTTTGCATGTAATGACATAGCAGCACCTCTAGTAGCTCTACCTACGTCAGCAGCTGGGTAGCTTGGAGGAAGCACTGCTGCAGCCTCATCTAAATCTTTTTCAATAGCTGCCCAAACTTGTGCTTTAGGTGTTCTTGGTATGTTGAATTCTGATGCGTCTTTTGGTACAGTTAACCTTAGCGGAACGTCGCCAAAAGCACGTACAAGTCTAAAATAAGAGTATGCTCTAACGAACTTTGCTTCCGCTAAATAGCGAGCTTTTAAGCCTGCGTCCATGTTAATGCTAGGTATATTGTCTAACACAGCATTACATAAATTGATATTTTGGTACTGTGCTTCCCAAAAACCACCTAATTGTCCTTGTGTTGATGTTACAGTAAAGTTGTCAAAAAGATTCATGTAATCTGAATCATTTGCTGAACTGCCTTTTTCTGCTTCATCAGAACCTATGCTTTCAATTGCTATAGCAGGGAAAGCAGTATTTCCCCAAGATCTAAGGTTGCCATAAATTGAATTTACAGCTTTCGCAGCATCTTCCTGATTTCGCCAAAAATCAGTAGCGGGTTGTTTGGCTTGAGGAGGTACGTCTAAAAAGCTTTTTTGACAAGAAGATAAGACAAGCGCAGAGCTCATCACTATTACGCCGATCTTTTGTATATATGATTTTTTATAATTTGTTTTCATCGCTGTTGAGTTTAGAAAGTTACTTGAAGACCTAGTCTATATGCGGCAGATAATGGGTAAACATTATTATCTATGCCTCTAGATATTGGGCCAGCGCTAGCATCATAGCCTATTTCAGGAGTAAACCCTTTGTAGCCAAAAATATTGATGGCATTTTGAGCATCTGCAAAAACTCTTACTCTTTTGCTAGCCCACTTATTGGTAAGCGAAACAGGTAAGGTATATCCTAATTGAATATTTCTTAATCGAATATAAGATCCATCTTGAACAAAGAAAGAATTTGGTGCTGCATTAGAAGTAGAACCTACAGCAGCAGAAGGGTAGGTGTTCGAAGTACCTGCACCATGCCATCTGTTATTATAAAAGTCTTTACTGAAGTTCTCGTTACCAAAACGATAGGCAACGTTAGCATTATAAACGTCAACACCAGCTACACCTTGTAGATCTATAGCTAAATCAAAGTTTTTATATTCGAAACTTGTATTGAATCCGAAGGTATATTTCGGATTAGGATTTCCTAATACTATTCTATCCTTACCATCAATCACACCATTACCATCTAAATCTAGATATTTGAAATCTCCAGGTTTAGCACTTGTTTGAGCAGATGCAGCAACTTCAGCAGGAGTTTGGAAAATTCCCGTTACTTGATAGCCGAAAAATTCTCCAATAGCACCACCTTGTACAGTTCTAGTAGCTAAAGCTCCATTTGCAATTCCTTGTCCACCACCATAAATTGGGTTAAGACCAGTAATAACTGAAGTTACTTTGTTGCTATTGATACCAATATTTCCACTGATGCTGTATTTAAACCCATTAGAAGTTCTATCACTCCATGTAGCTAAAACTTCTATACCTCTATTCCTGAAATCTGCTTGGTTCCCAATCATTTTGCTAGATGCTGCACCAATTGAACTTAAAATCGGGATTTCGAAAATTGCTTGTTCTGTCTTTCTGTTATAGAAGCCAGCTTCCAAGGTCAGTTTGTTTTTTAAGAAAGATGCTTCAAAACCAACATCTGTTCCCGCTGTACGCTCCCAATTTAGGAATGAAGGTACAAGTGAATTGACATTTGCACCAGTATATGCAACACCTCCAAAAACAACTACATAACCAGCTGGTTGAGCAACAGTTAGCGTGGTTGGGTTTACAGGTACGCCGGCATTACCTACTTTACCCCAAGAAGCTTTAATCTTTAAGTTGTCAAAAATGTTTTGGTTTTTCATGAAGTCTTCATTGGTTACTACCCATCCGGCACCTATAGAAGGGAAATATCCCCATAAATCACCGCCAGAATAGAACTGAGAAGCTGCATCCGCACGCAAGGTAGCATTAAGCAAGTATTTATCTTTATACGAATAGTTTGCTCGACCAAAGTACGACACATATGTGGTAAGTGATCCACCATCGACAACAGTTCTGTTAGCTGCATTACCTAAAGCTAAATACAAGTCACCCTCACTAGAATATGGTACATTTAATGCATTAGCATTGATGAAGTAATTCTTTCTTCTTTGGGCTGTTTGTCCAGCTAAAACCGTAAGGTTATGATTACCAAAAGTGTTTTTATAGGTTAAAGTATTTTCTAGGATCCAGTTTCTGTCTTCACTTCTGTTCACTGTTAAAGAGCTATTGTCGCTTCTTTGACCTTGGGTAGCAGAATAAACAGGAGTATAGCCTCTAACTTCATTTTGACCAAAATCGCCACCCGCACTTGTTTTAAAAGTGAAATGTTTTGCAAAATTCAATTCAGCAAATACATTACCATTCACTCTATAATTTTTAGATTTTTGATTAAAATAGTCTAAAGTTACCTGAGGGTTGAAGTTATTTCCACCACCTAGACCAAAATCGTTCGCATCGCCATAAGTTCCATCGGCATAATAAACAGGAACTACTGGTCCTGCAGCATATAATTGACGGAAGATACTGCCATTAATGTCATTAGTATTAACTGACGATGCAGCAACTGAATAACCAATTTTCAAAGGCTTTAATACTTGGATGTCATTCGAAAACCTAGCAGTATATCTCTTATAGCCTTGATTTTTTACAATACCATCTTCATTGTTGTAACCTAATGATAGATTGTAGGTTGATTTCTCTGACCCTCCATTAATAGATAATTGGTGGGTAGTTTGAAATGCGTTTCTAAATGCTTGGTTATACCAATTGGTACCGGTGCCGTAACTAGCAGGATTTGAAAATAGAGCGGGTGCAGAGTTAATTGCTGAAAGCTCATTGATAATAGTAGCATATTCAGTTGCATTAGCCATTTCAATTTGATTAGTAACAGCTCTGTATCCTACTGTACCGTTGTAGGTAATGGTTGGATTAGCATTTTTACCTTTAAAAGTAGTAACTAGAACAACTCCATTAGCTGCACGAATACCATAGATCGCTTGTGAAGATGCGTCCTTTAAAATACTCATGCTTTCAATGTCTGCAGGATTTAGAAAGCTAATATCATCGAACCATACACCATCTACTACATATAGTACGCCTAGGTTACCATAAATTGTACCTGTACCACGAATGGAGATTTGAGGAGAAGCGCCGGGACTACCAGCATTGGTAATACTAACACCAGCTACCTTACCTTGTAACGATGATACAGCATTTGCTGAAGCTTGTTTAGCAATGTCATCTCCTTTAACTGAACCAATAGACCCAGTAACGTCTACTTTTCGCTGAGTACCGTAACCCACAACAACAACTTGCTGTAAATCGTTAGATGAAGAAAGAAGGGTCACATTTAATGTTGTTCTGTTGTTAACAGGGATTTCTTGAGTTTGGAATCCAATTGATGAGAAAACCAAAGTTCCGTTTCCTGAAACACTGATACTGTAATTTCCTGTTGCATCTGTTTGTACGCCGTTAGATGTGCCTTTAATTAACACGCTTATCCCAGGGATAGGCAAGTTCTGATCGTCTTTAATTGTTCCTTTAACTGTAACGTTTTGTGCAAAGGCGACGTCTGATAATAAAAGCAAACAAAAACAGACTAAAACAGATAGTTCTGTAAAGATTTTTTTCATACCGTTTTTATATATTTGATTATTTGAATACACGAATGTTGAACTTTTGTTCGGTATGAACAACTAGATCTACTTGCACATTACTACATCAAGTGTGTTTTTGAGGCTATCTCAGTATAAATAAAAACTGCTGTTTTTGATGTTAAAACGGCAGTTTCTATAGTTTAGACTAAGAAAATGATACTACTACAAAATTGGTCTATCGTTGTTGTTTTAATTGTAACAGAAAAGTGATGTGAGAGGTAATGATGTAGTATTACAATTCAATCAAAAACTCCGTTAGGTTCTTGTCGTGAGGTACTGCCAATTTTTTACGCAAACGATACCGACGAATTTCTACACCTCTCACCGAGATATTTAGTAGCGAAGCCATTTCTTTACTGCTCATATTCATCCGCAGATAAGCACACAGTTTTAAGTCATTTGGCACAAGGTCAGGATGGTTAACTTTCAGCTTTTTGAAGAAGCTTTCGTGAGCTTCGTTGAAACTGTTTTCAAATAAATTCCAATCACGCTCATCATTCATTCCATCATCAATGATTTTCTGAATTTTTCGCAATTGATCTTCTTGGGGTTTATCTTTATTCTCCTTTAGTTTGTTTAGTTCCTGACTAATTTTTTGAAGTAGTTCATTCTTATAAACTAGGCTCATCGCAGAATTGGCTAATTCCCTACTTTTTCCGGCAAGTTCTGTTTGTAGCTTTTCTTTTTCAAGCTTACCTATTTGCTTTTCTGTGTCCTCTGCTTTTTTCTTTAGGTATTCTTCCTGCTCCTTTTGCAAAGCATCAGCAATTTTTTGTTGGTCTCTTTTTAATTTCGCCTCATAAATTCGTTTGCCTATAATTAATCCAGTAATAATGCAGATGAAATAAAATGCCCACGCCCAATTACTTGCATACCACGGCGCCAGAATAATTATTTTTACTGTACTTACTTCGCTAACTGTTTGGTCGTCTATTTTTGCTCTTACTTTAAATGTATAGCTACCATAGCTTAAATCGGTAAAATCTTTTTGGGTAGCAGTGCTCCATTCAGACCATTGTTTGGAATAGCCTTCGAAGAAATATTGAAATTTGATTTTTGATAAGCGATAGTAGGGTAGCGCAAAAGAAATTCTAATACTGTTTTTTGAATAAGGAATTTCAATTTCTTCACTACTGTCCCCAGTTTCTGTAATTAAACTATACTTATTTGTTATGTCTTCAATTTTGCCAATTAAAACCTGAGGTAGCTTTTTAGAAGACCTGATGGAACCAGCTAAAGCATTATTATAAATTGCAAAGCCATCATCAATACTAATCAAATAAATCGATTCGCTGATTTGACTAATGTTCTCATAGTATTGAACCATTCTGCCATCTAGAATATTAAATCTATTCGAGTCGATAGCGATTTTTCCGGGCTCGCTAAAACTTACGAGGCCTACCCGGCCATGGTTAATAAACCAATATTTACTATTTTCAGCCTTGATGATTTTATTTGAAAAACTAAAACCTGCTAACTTTTTGTTTAATTCATTGTATTTACTGAAGCGGTTACTAATTTCATCGTATACAAAAAAGCCCGAATCGGATGAGAATACTATTTTACTTTCTAGGTTAAAAGTATTTATGTTGAAAGAGCTTGGTAATCCAGCAGCTTCATCATAGTATTTAACTTTAACAGCTTTTTTTAGATCTGGAGTTAGGCTAATGCGATAAAGTCCTTTATAGGCATGGCTTACCCAGATATTCCCCCTTTGATCTTGTTCTACATATTTAGAAGGCTCTCCAAAACCTTCAACACGATGGCTAAATATCCAATTTCCTTCACCGTTTTTTATATATATGGCTAAACCAGTATAGGTGCCCTGTATTAAGTAGTTTGAGTTTGAACTTAGTTTTTTAAGATTCCAACCACCATTGGTATTAGATATTTTTTCAATTCTATCTCCCTGTACTGAAAATGTACCATCATTATGACCGCAGATGATTTGATTGTCTATTTTGCTAATATCCCATACTTGACCTTGTGAATTCGGAATCAGCCTGAAATCGAAGCTATTTCCAATAGCTTTATTCCACTCGCTAAAAAATAATCCTTGATTGGTGCCCAGATAAATCTTGTTTCCAGATATCAAGCTTGAATATACTGTTCCAAATTTCCCATTTTTATCAAAATAGAATGATAATGGTGAATTTAACTCTATTCTATCTATGCCATTATCTAGCCCTGCCCATAAATTATTTTCGTTATCGTTGTAAAGACTTAGGACAGTATTATTTTGTAATCCACTAACCTTATTTATAACCTGAATGATTTTTCCGCTCTCATCAATAATAATTACTCCATTTAAAATAGTGCCATATGCGTAATATTTCTCAAGCACTTTAACTCCATTATTAAGTTGATATGTTTTTAAAAAGTTATTGGCTTGATTGACGAATGGCTTAAAAGTTATTCCATCATAAAGAAATAATCCATTTTTACTGGTACCTATGATGAATTGATTTTCCTTAAACGGTAGAATTGATAAAATGCCAGTTGTTCCCATTATTTCGCTACCGGCAAGTTTTACCAATTTGTCTCCTTTTAATTCGAAAAGACCTTTATTGATTATCTCTGCAAATAATTTTTCTCTTACTGAATGCAAGAAAAATAAATTACCAGGTTTAATTATTTTTATTTTTTTGTTTTCATAAACTAAAATTCCCCAGAAAGTTTGGAAGTATATTTTTTTTCCTACAATGTAGATTTTCCATATTTCGGCAGTGAATTCAAATGATTTAGGTAGTAATTTAACCAAAGAATGATAGGTTAGTTTATTGTCTTGATAATCCCAATACCCAAACTCGCCAAATCCTCCTGTATAAACTAAGCCTTTATCATCTACAGCAACTGATCTCACAATTTGCTTGTTAGGCATCTCATGTTTTTCCCAGTATTTTCCATTATAGCTTAGTAATCCAGCCGAGTTACCAAAATACATTATACCTTTTTTATTCTTGGCTATCGACCAATTTTGGTTTCCAGCAGCATATAATGATTTATGGAAATTCTGTACATAAGGTACGCCGATGCGAGGGATATCGCTAGCTTTTGTACTGAAAAAGCTAAAAAAAATGAGCGTTAAGAAAAGAGAAAAATAGGATGGGTTAATTCTCATAGAAAAGGTATGAAATTTAGCAACTAACGCAAAGTATAAAAATAAATGGAAAGTTGTGCCCTTAAATCAATGATCGGAACATCAATATCAGCGTCATTTCGAACGCAGAGAGAAATCGAGCAAGTATTATTCAAAAACAGATTTCTCTCTGCGTTCGAAATGGCATAACGTTAGAAAATTGTGCTATTACTTCACCGCTACCTGCTGCGGAACTTTCACGTAGTAACCAGTACCATCATAAGGACGTTTGCGTGGATGCGTAGTGCATTCAACAGAGCAGCAACCTTGCAATTCTTCGCCACAAGCATCACATTGGGTAAAATGCTCATTACACTCTGGGTTGGCACAATTAATCATTTTAGGTGTTGTAGTACCACAGTTCAAACATTTACTCGCAATGGTCGGATTTACAGAGTTCACATCAACCGCTATTCTGTTGTCGAACACGTAACACTTACCTTCGAAATCTTTACCACCTGCTTCTTTGCCATACTTAATGATACCGCCGTGTAACTGGTAAACATCGTTAAAACCATGGTGTAACAGTAGGGCAGAAGCTTTCTCGCATTTAATGCCACCGGTACAATAAGTCAGTACCTTTTTGTCTTTGTATTGTGCTAGGGCTTCAATTTGTTCAGGAAAATCCCTGAAATTCTCAATATCTAATGTGATGGCATTTTTAAATTTGCCGAGATTATGTTCGTAGTTAGATCTTACATCCAATACAATTACATCTTCCTGATCTAGCATTTCCCTAAATTCAACAGGCTCTAGATGCTTTCCAGTTTGTTTATTTGGGTCAATTATACTTGTATCGCGTAACCCAGAGTGTACAATTTCGGCTTTGTAGCGGCAGTGCATTTTGATAAATGAAGGTTCTTCAACTTCATCAATTTTGAACTCTGTTTTTGCAAAACGCTCATCAGCATGGATATGTTCCATGTAAGCTCTGCAGGCTTCAATGGTTCCAGATACGGTGCCATTTAAACCCTCGTCGGCTACGATAATACGGCCAACTAAACCTAAAGATTTGCAAAATTTTAAATGATCAGCAGCAAATTGTTCTGCTTCAGCTATTGGAGAATAGCAATAATAAAGTAAGGTGTTGTATGTCATAATGTATTGATACCGCTGCAAACGGCGTTTAACGTTGCAAAGATAACGCTAAATTCTTTTTTGACAAGATGATTTTCGTCATTATTAACCACATAGAAACATAGGTTAAATATGGTTAGTTATGTTTTTAAATTAAAGAGCGATGGCTATTCTATGTTTCTATGTGGTTCAAACGCTATCACAAATTGAACCCATAAGAAAACTTAAATCCTTTTTTGATCAGAATATCAGTATCATAAGCATAGCCATAGTGAACCCTAAAATTCAATCGTTTTACACCAAAATAAAACTCATTGTAGTTTCTTTTCTCTGGAGATGAGAGGTACGCATAACCAATAATTTCTTCGAGCTTTAGTTTTCTAAGCAATGGAATTTTACTGACGAAGAAAGAACCAAAGTTATGTTGAAAATGCGCTTCAAAATATTGTTTAGTAGTATTGAAAATATAGAAATCTAAGAACTGAAAGTTTCGTTCATCAGAATCGAAAACAATAGATTGGTTTGCTCTAAAGTGTTTCCAATCTGGATAGTTTAGGCTTTTTGTAGTAAGAAATTTCCCAGCACCGAGTAATATTGAAGACTTACCCAACATGCCAAAATGTAGTTTCTTTTGATAGATTTCCATTGAGATGAAATCATAATCTACCGAGGAACCAAATACACCTTTAAGCCCCCTTTTATAGTTAAGTTCGATACGAGGGTAATCACTTTCTATGTAAAATCTCCCATCCGGACGGGTGATGTATTTTTGTGCAACTGTGTAAGCAAGCATGCCACTCACTACTAACGCCTTGTGTTTTGGGAATAATAGGCTATTCTCGTCTGTTGGCTCAAATGGATTGTTGGAAGTGAAGTCTGTTTCTTTTCTAAAATTGGTGAAATTGCTATTAGTCAATGCATTTCTGCGGGCATAATCTGCGCTAATCTTAACTTCGAAACTTGGCGCAAACTCTCGTGAGGCTTCTATGTTAAAAAACCTCCGCTCGTAAAATTTGGCTACATTCTTTCCAAAAACTAACGTATTAATCGTATTCTGCAATAGATTGGTTTGCTGATTTGAATTTAAGTTTGCCACTTCAGAGCCAAAACCAACTGCAATAGATCCATTTCTGGAAGCATCAAAAAGGTACCTTGATTTGATGTTTGCATTGAAGCGCTCATTCGCAAAGCCATATCGAACTTCTGGTTTGATGGTATAATATCTGCCATCCTCAAAACCTTGACGCCAATTTACCGCATATTTAAGAGCCAACCCTTCTACAGTATTGAAAAACACACTCGTAGCAACTGGATCGTAGGTTACGCTTTTTCTGTTGTAGCTTCGATAATGAACATAAGGCGTAACCAAGATTTGGGCAAGGTTAAACCTGTTTTTCACCTGATCTACAGAATCAAGATACCTTTGCGAAGACTTAAGTGCCGTAACACTGTCTTTTCTTTTGTAATTATCCCGTTCTTCTATGGTCAATGGTACAGATCGGTTTTTCTCCCAATAAAATGGATCTTTTTTATTGGAAGACCTTTCGATTTTTAAAATCTCGTTGCTAAAAAAGCCCTTGTTGAAGGTCGGTTTTACATTGTAGTTTTTATAAACACCCATTACGTAGCCAGAAAACTTAAACCCGAACAATTTACCCGCAATACTGAATTGTATAGATTGGGGTACATAAACATCACCTACCTCAATCAACTTTTGTTGAACAGTTAGCGTATCAATCAATTCGATGCCATTTTCTTTGGTAATAAAGAGGTTTACTGCACTTATTCTCCAGCTATCGTTAACGATATAAATTATGCCAGAAAAAGCAGGTAAATTTTTACGTTTAGGAATTACCTGTATTTTGCTGATGGTTTTTCCATCTTCCTCGCTAGTACCTAAAAATTTATATTTATAATAGCTAAAAGCATTGTCTGCCACAGGCGATACAAAGCCTCTTACGCAAAGCTTGTCCTCAAATAAAACATTGTTGTAGAAGTTTACACTGAGATCTGAAGCTTTGTTGAAACTAAAACCATTGTCGTCTCCAGCAATTTTTGAGGAAATCATCACCTCTCTTATTTTGTCTCGCTGCTTAAAATCTAACTTAGATTCCGTTTCTGAAAGATAAATTACACCTTGTCTATTACTATCTAACTCTAAAATAGCTGCTACATCTCTACCAAAAAACTTCTTTGGCGCATTCAATAGCTTTTGCATGGCTTTAGTATAAACTTCGCAAGAAAACGCTTCTATTTCATTTAAATAAGTTTTCCGTTTCTCTATTACTTTTTTAATGATATTATCGGCCCTGTTAATGTTGGAAGATTTAATGATAACGTCGTTTAGCGTGAAGATTTTTGGAGCAAGTACAATATCCAAAGTCGTATTTTCCTTCATGGTTACGATGACTTTTCTGTCATCATAGCCAACTGCCGTAAACAGCAACTCTATTCTTCCGGCAGGCAAACTTAGTTTATACTGACCGTCTACATTAGAAGAAGTGCCTTGGGTGGTGGTATTTACGTAAACAGAAACAAAGGGCACAATACTACCTTTTACTTCCGTTACCTTGCCAGTAAGTGTAAACTGCTGTGCAGATATTCCCGATACTTTTACGCAAAGGAATACCAATAAACAACATCGAAAGTAGAAGGTCATTAAACGATTGGACTTTTTTAAGTTAGGTTAATAACGTTAAAGTAGCGAAAAGCTTTTGTTAAGCCTACATTATTCTACTATTTAACAATTAGAAATTATAAGCGACTCTAATGCCTTGGTTAACTTTTTTACCATTGTCAAATGCGAAACCATAACTGATGCCAAACACTAAGCGCTGTATACCAAAGTAATACTCGGTATAGTTTTTCTTTTGCGGCTGACTTAAGTAACTGAAACCAATGACTTCTTCTAATTTTAATTTTCTTAAAACAGGGATTTTATTTAAAATAAAACCTGAAAAATTGTGTTCTAAATGCGCTTCGAAATAATGTTCGTTGGTACTGTATTGGTAAAAGTCTAAAAATCTAAATTTTCTAAGGTTGGGAGGGAAGAACATGGCGTTGTTACCTCTGAAATGTTTAAATTCTGGATAGAAAAGTTTATTGTTGTTCAAGAACTTTCCAGCGCCAACCACAAAAGACGTGTAGCCGAATAAGCCTAAGCCAATCCTTTCCTGAAAAGCTTCAAAAGTAATTAAATCATAGTCTGTATCGCCGCCTAAAAGTCCATCGAATCCTTTTTTATACCTTAAACTTAAGCGAGGATATTTTGATTCAGTATAGATTTTCGCATCTGGTCTGGTCATGTATTTTTGCCCAATGGTATAAGTTAAGCTGGCGGTAATTGAAGTTGATTGATAAGTCGGGAAAGCTGGAGTATCGTCAGTTGGGTTCAATGGATTGTTAGACGTGAACGCCCTGTCATCGTAATCCCTGAATTTGTAAAGCGTAGTATTGGTGAGCGCATGGTTTTTTGTGTAATCTAAAGATACGTAAGCTTGTAGACCTGTAGCCAATTCTCGTTGCGTGTTGATGCTCACAAAATCCTTTTTGTAAAATTTAGGGAAGTTTCTTTCGAACAATAAAGTATTGATAGAGTTAGACAACAAATTCATAGTGCCGTAATTGTTTAAATCGGCTATTTCATTTCCAAAACTTACACCTAAACCAGCTCTTTTTGTGGCATCGTAATAATAATAACTGCTCAGTTTTGCCGTGAAAATTTCATTTTTAAAACCATATCTCACTTCCGGACGAATGGTTACATATCTATTATCTTCATATGTTTTTCTATAGGTAACGCCATATTTTACGGCAAAACCTTCTACTGTGTTGTAAAAAGCAGATTGAATTAAGGGGTCGAAAGTATAACTGCGTTTGTGGTATCTATCGTTAATAGAATAACTGGTCACAATCATTTTGCCCAATGTAAAGTTGTTATTGGCTTTTTCAAGCGAATCTAGGTAAGGTTTACTCTGCATTCGCAAGGCGATGCTATCTTTTTTTATGTAATCTTTACGTTCTTCATCTGTTAATGGAATTGGTCGGTTATTTGCCCAATAAGCAGAATCTTTTTTATTTACCGCTTTAGTAATTTTCAATATTTCTGAAGTGAAATAACCTTTTTCAAACTTAGGGTTGATATTATAATTGCTGTAAAAACTAATAAAATAACCTTCAAATTTAAATCCAAACACATTGCCGTTAAACTGGAATTTTAGATTTCCAGGCATGTAGTATTTATCAATCTTAATAAAATGCTGAGCAATGTTTAAGGTGTCGATTAGGTTAACGCCAGCATCTTTCGTTAAAATCACATCGGTACCCATTAAACGCCAAGTATTATCAGCAATATAAATCACTCCTCTAAATACAGGGTCATTTTTTCTTCTAGGTATAACCTCAATTTTATTTACTGTTAAGCCATTTTCTTCCGATTTTCCAAGCAACTTATACTTATAATAGAACATGGCATTATCCGCAATTGGCGAAACAAAACTTCTAGCGCTTAATCCAGTATTTGCTAACAGTAAATTTTCATAGAAATTGATACGCATGTCAGAAGCCTTGTTAAAACTAAAGGCATTGTTTCTTCCAGAAATTTTAGACGAAATCATTTCTTCCTTAATTCGGTCCGGTTTCATGTAAGAAAACTTCGATTGCGATTCTGATAAGTATAAAATCCCGTTTCTATTGGTATCTAGGTTAAGTGTTTTTTGAATATCCCTGCCAAAGAATTTTTTCGGAGCGCCAACTAATTTCTGCATCCCTTTAATGTAAACATCACTATTGTAGGCAAATATTTCCTCTAAATATGCCTTCCTGTTTTTAATAGCATTTCTTACAATTTTATAGGCTAAGTCTTCTCCATTAGCTTTAATAACCACACTATTTAAAGTATACTGCTCTGTTTGTAGGGTCTTATTAACGGTGATATTGTCAAAAACATCCACGGTATGGGTCGCAGATTTAAAACCAACAACGGTAAAGGTCAATGAAACTACGCCTCTGTCTACTTTAATGCTGTACATACCATCTACGTTTGCAGATACACCTTTCGTTGTTCCCTTAATAAAAACAGAAACAAAAGGTATCGGCTGGCCATCGGTATCTGTAATTTTTCCTTTAACCTCAAATTGTTGACAAAAGCTGTTGAATGAGAAAGTGAAAAGGCTAATGAGCGTTAAGAGTAATTTAGTGGCTTTCATAGTGTTGTCATTATAACTCGAAGACGATACTTTCATCGTTAAGGTTGCAAACAACCAAAGTAGTATATTTGTTCCAAATTCTAGAAAATAAGATTATGTATAAAACCTTACAACCCGTTTTGCAAAAGGAACTTGCTGAAATTGAGCAAGCAGGGCTATATAAACGCGAAAGAATTATCACTACTCCTCAAGGTGCAGATATCAAAGTAAGCACAGGTGATGAGGTAATTAATTTCTGTGCCAATAACTATTTAGGTTTGTCATCGCACCCAAAAGTAATTGAAGCTGCGAAAGAGGCAATCGATAAATATGGTTACGGCATGTCTTCAGTTCGTTTCATCTGCGGTACACAAAACATTCACAAAGAATTAGAAGCAAAAATCTCTGAGTTTTTAGGTACAGAAGATACTATTTTATATGCCGCTGCTTTTGATGCTAATGGTGGTGTTTTTGAACCTTTATTAGGTGCAGAAGATGCAATTATTTCTGATGAGTTGAACCACGCATCTATTATTGATGGCGTTCGCTTGTGTAAGGCACAACGTTTCCGTTATAAAAACTGCGATATGGAAGATCTGGAAAAGCAATTGATTGCAGCGAAGGATTGTCGTCATAGAATGATTGTTACCGATGGTGCTTTTTCTATGGATGGTTCTGTTGCGCCTTTAGATAAAATCTGTGATTTAGCAGACAAGTACGAAGCTTTGGTGATGATTGACGAATCGCACTGCTCTGGCTTTATCGGAAAAACGGGTAGAGGTACACACGAGCACTTTAATGTGATGGACCGCATCGACATCATTACTGGTACTTTGGGTAAAGCTTTAGGCGGCGCATCTGGCGGATTTACTTCTGGTCGTAAAGAAATTGTGGATATGTTGCGTCAGCGTTCACGTCCATACTTATTCTCTAACACTTTGGCACCTTCTATAGCTGGTGCTTCTGTAGCGGTATTGGATATGTTGAGCGAAACCACTGCCTTACGTGATAAACTAGAATATAATACTAAATATTTCCGTGAAAAAATGACCGAAGCTGGTTTTGACATTAAGCCAGGTTTTCATCCAATTGTTCCGGTAATGTTATATGATGCAAAAGTGGCTCAAGAATTTGCTGCTAAAATGCTAGAAGAAGGGATCTATGTAATTGGATTCTTTTATCCGGTAGTAGCGCAAGGTAAGGCTCGTATCAGAGTACAGCTTTCGGCTGCCCATGAGCAACATCATTTAGATAAAGCTATTGCAGCCTTTACCAAGGTTGGTAAAGCGCTAGGCGTAATTAAATAATTTCCATCGCTGGTCGGCGTTAAAGATCCCGACCAGCTTAAATTAAATTAAAACAATGAAAGTTCTCCTACAAAGTGTATGCATCGTGATTTTATCAGTATTTGTTGCTTCGTGTAAAAAATCTAATAATGAACCGCCACTCGAAGCAAAAACCATGTTAAATGTGAGCTATGGTAGTAATAGTCTACAAAAAATGGATGTTTACTTGCCTGCAAATAGAAATTTTGAAACGAAAGTAATCGTATTTGTACATGGCGGCAGTTTTATAGAAGGCGATAAAAGCGATTACACTACTACTGTAGCAGAATTAGTCAAAAGAAATTATGCTGTGGTTAACATTAATTATCGTTTGGTAGATGGAAGTAACTTGCAAACCCATAAACAAAGTGCGGTAACGGTTCTTAATCAGGTTGATGATTTAAGTTTAGCTATAGATTACACAATTGCGCAAGCGGATGAATGGCAAGTTAATAAGAGCAAAATTGCGGTTGTAGGTCATAGCGCTGGTGCAACCTTAGGTTTGTTGTACAGTTACGGAAATAAAAATACAGGTAAAGTTAAAGTAGTAGCTAACTTGGCAGGTGCTTTAGACCAAACCTTTACAGATATTCCAAATTATCAGTTCTTGCCAGCACAGCTTCTAGAAATGGGTTATCGTTACACTGGTTACGAAGTAAATGTCGCTAACGAACAACATTATAAAGCAATCAGTCCTTTGTATGTGGCTAATGCCAATCAGAAAGTTCCTACGTTAACTATTTTTCCTCAAAATAATGAGGTTGGTGGTTTGCCAAAGCAAGATAGGGCTACTTTCGACAAGTTTGTAGCGAAGTTGAATTCAGAGAATGTTCCCAATAAGTTTGTACAAATTCCAGGTGCAGATCACAGTTTTACTACTGCTGGAAGTATTCAATTGGTATTTGTAGAATTGTTAGCTTATTTAAACGCTAATTTGTAATAGAAAGTAAAAAATAGGCGCTTAGTTTGATAGAGATAATAAAAGCTAAAGAATAGTTACACCCCTCTCTGCCGTTTGGGAATCTCCCCCTAAAAGAGGAGAATAGAAAGTTCGCTAATTCTCTCCCTTTTGGAGAGATGGCGTAGCCAGAGAGGGAGCTGCTAAATCTGGATAGCACACTTCGTCGATGGCATCTCATCATCTATTTGCTATCAATCGTAAGTCCTCAATCTGAAATCGTAAACCTGCTCTCGGTTCATTTTACGTATTTATTCTATTACTATGCAAGTTTTTGAACTCGCCTTGACAAAATAATAGGATAAATTGCTGTATATTTGGCGCATGTTACAAGACCAAATAACGCAGTATACAGAAGAAATCAATGCGTTTTCTACAAGCAATGCAGCAGAGCTGGAACAATTTAGAATTCGTTTTTTAGGTACTAAAGGTATCATCAAGGATATTTTTGATGAATTTAAAGCGGTTTCTCCAGAAGAGAAAAGAACCTTAGGTAAAGTGCTTAACCAATTCAAGCAATTGGCAGAGGCTAAATATCAGACCTTAAATGAAACTATTTCTGCTTCGCAAGATACTGCTGAGGGCAACCAATTAGATTTAACTCTTCCGGGAGAAGGTTTCGAATTGGGTACGCGTCATCCTTTGGCTATTGTACGTAGAGAAATCATCGAAATCTTCAATAAACTCGGTTTTAGCGTTGCAGAAGGTCCAGAGATTGAAGACGATTGGCATAACTTCTCCGCTTTAAACTTCCCAGAAGAACATCCGGCAAGAGATATGCAAGATACTTTCTTCATTAAAAAAGGAGGAGAGAAAGGAGACATCGCTTTGCGTACGCATACTTCTTCGGTGCAAGTACGTATGATGGAAGCTGGTCAGCCACCTTTTAGAGCGTTAATGCCAGGTCGTGTTTACCGTAACGAAGCAATTTCTGCAAGAGCACATTGCTTTTTCCACCAAGTAGAAGGCTTGTATGTAGATGAGAAAGTTTCATTCGCAGATTTAAAGCAAACCTTATTTTATTTTGTACAAGAATTATATGGCGAAGGTACCAAAGTACGTTTCCGTCCATCATATTTCCCGTTTACAGAGCCATCTGCCGAAATGGATATCTCTTGTAGTATCTGTAAAGGTGCTGGCTGCCAAATGTGTAAAGGCAGTGGTTGGGTAGAGATTTTAGGCTGCGGAATGGTAGATCCGAACGTTTTAGAGAACTGTGGTATCGACAGTAAGAAGTACAGTGGTTTTGCTTTCGGAATGGGAATTGAGCGTATTGCCAACCTTAAATTTGAAATCAAAGATTTACGTTTGTTTTCTGAAAACGATGTGCGTTTCTTGAAACAATATCAATCAGCTACGATATAAAATGAGACGATATTTTGGCATAGTAATCCTATTTTTACTTTTTGCATCTTGTGGAAAGGAACAGAATTTTGTGCCCGATTATCCGGTTAATTATAATATCACTACAGTAGAATTTGGGATTACCGCAACTAACGGCGTTTTATTGGTGCCCAATAGAGGAGTTGCTGGTCTTATGATTGTAAGAACTCCAAATGGTTACGTAGCTTTTGACCGTTGTAGTACTGTAAACCCAGAGAAAGCTTGCGCTGTAACACCCGATGATAATGGATTTACAGCAACAGACCCTTGCTCTGGTGCTAAATATTTGTTGCTTGACGGTAGTCCGCAGAAAGCACCAGCTAAAACATCGCTCAAGCGATATACTGTAACTGTTACCGGAAATGCTGGTACCGGTACAATTCATGTAAGTAATTAATGGAGCCAGAAAAAATAAAAGAAAGTATTCTCAGAGCCGCAAAAGAGCTATTTAGAAAATACGGTTATCATAAAACCAGTGTAAACGAAATAGCCAAAAAAGCCCGTATTGCAAAAGCGACTATCTATAAATATTTTGAAAGCAAAGAGCAGATTCTCGATTTTATTTTAATGGATTATCTTGATGTAAATCTTCACGGTATCTTGTCTAACAAAGTGCAGTTTGCTAACGAAGAAGAACATTTAAAAGCGCTGGTAATGAAAACTTGTCGTTTATCATTTACCGTTTGTAACGAGTTCATCGGTTGGGATTTTGTACGTGAAAATGCCAACTCACAAGAGTTCTTGAAACACCTTTCAGACCAGTTGGAAGCTTTGTTGTTATCTGCATACTTAGAGTTGGACCATTTCAAAAATAACCCTGCTAAAAGAGGTGGATTGGCATTCTTGTTAAAAGCTAGCAAAAGCATCGTGTTCTCTTTCGCATTTACTTCGGTAAGTGATGCTGATGTACGCAAGAACTTTGTCACTTTCCAAAAGGAAATTTTGCCTTATTTGGTAAAAGCAGCATTATAAAATTGCGGTCATTCTGAGTATAACGAAGAATCTTTTCGATTTTTTAATGAAACACATAGACGCATAGTTTGTTTGATAACCTCATTTCCGTGTCTACGTGGTTTTATATTATTATTATAGAGTAATGCTAGCTATAGCATATAGCCCAAAACCTTTTAGCTTTAGGCTTTAAGCTTTCAGCTTTAATCGCTATTTTTGCGATTATGAATTTTATCGTCGCTGGCGCAGTTAATGCCGTTAAAGAATTATATGGGCAGGAAATTGCCGAGAATATAATCAACATACAAGAAACACGTAAGGAATTTGAAGGGCAGGTAACTATCGTCGTATTTCCTTTTGTGCGGTTTTCTAAAAAATCTCCAGAAGAAACAGCCAACGACATCGGTACTTATTTACAGCAAAACGTAGCAGAAGTTGAAGGCTTTAACGTAGTCAAAGGTTTCTTAAACTTAGTAATTGCCGAAAGCTACTGGATAAAATTATTCAATGGTACCTTGTTACAGCCAGATTTTCTAGCCATAAAACCTCGTGGCGAAAAGGTAATGGTAGAATATTCTTCGCCAAACACCAACAAGCCTTTACACTTAGGGCACGTACGTAACAATTTATTAGGCTACTCAGTTTCTGAGCTGTTAAAAGCTGATGGCTACGATGTTATTAAAGTGAACTTGGTGAACGATAGAGGGATCCATATCTGTAAGTCGATGTTGGCTTGGGAAAAATGGGGCGGAGGCGAAACTCCTGAAAGTTCTGGCCTAAAAGGCGACCATTTGGTAGGTAAATACTATGTGGTTTTTGATAAGGAATACAAAAAGGAAATTGAAACTTTAGTAGCCGAAGGGCAAACTGAAGACGAAGCAAAGAAAAATGCACCATTGATTAAAGCAGCGCAACAAATGTTGTTGAAATGGGAGCAAGGCGATACCGAGGTAGTAGGTTTGTGGGAAAAAATGAATGGTTGGGTTTACGCTGGTTTCGATGTTACTTATAAAAAACTAGGGGTAGATTTCGATAAATACTACTACGAGAGCAATACTTATTTATTAGGAAAAGATAGCGTAGAAGAAGGCTTAGCCAAGGGTGTTTTCTTTAAAAAAGAAGATGGCTCGGTATGGATCGACTTAACGGCTGATGGCTTAGACCAGAAATTGGTTTTACGTGCCGATGGTACTTCGGTATACATTACCCAAGATTTAGGTACTGCCCAAATGAAATACGATGATTTCGGCATGGATAAGTCGATTTACGTAGTAGGTAATGAGCAAGATTACCACTTCAAAGTGTTGTTCTTGATTTTAGAGAAACTGGGTAAAAGCTGGGCTAATGGTCTTTACCACTTGTCTTATGGCATGGTAGATTTACCTAGCGGAAAGATGAAAAGTCGAGAAGGTACCGTAGTAGATGCCGATGATTTAGTGAACGAAATGGTAGAAACGGCTAAGCAAAAGACAGAAGAATTGGGTAAAACCAACGATTTTTCCGAAGCCGATAAGGAAGACTTATATACGACTATCGGTTTGGGCGCTTTAAAGTATTTCCTGTTAAAAGTGGAGCCTAAGAAACGCTTATTGTTCGACCCAGCCGAGTCTATCGATTTTCAAGGGAATACAGGGCCATTTATTCAGTATACCCACGCTCGTATCAAATCTTTGTTAAGCAGAGCTGATTATCAATTCGAAGAGGCTAATTATACCAACATCAAGCTAACACCAACAGAGTTGGAAATGGTGATGTTGTTGGCTAAATATCCAGCGGAGATTTCAGAAGCGGCGAAAGCTTACAGTCCGGCGTTTATTGCGAACTATTTGTATGAAGTAGCGAAGTTGTTCAATAAGTTTTACCACGAAGTACCGCCAATTATCAAGGAGGAAGATGCTGCGGTAAAACAACACCGTTTAAATATCTGTAAAATTGCAGCAGATGTGATCAAATCTGGAATGAATATTTTAGGGATTCATGTTCCTGAGAGAATGTAATATTAATTCAAAAGTTAAAAGTAAAAATTCAAAAATTGTATAGCTCAATGTCGTTTTTACTTTTGAATTTTTACTTTTAACTTCATCTAAGTGCAGGAGATTTTAACTTTTGTAAGTACACATTTTAATGAGCTGGCATTGCTTTGCATTGCTGCATTTGCTGCAGGTTTTATCGATGCCATTGTAGGTGGTGGCGGTTTGTTGCAAACCCCAGCTACCTTGTTAATTCTGCCTCAATATCCCGTGGCTACTTTATTAGGTACGGTTAAAATTCCTTCATTGGCTGGTACGGCGGTGGCTTCGGTAAAATATGCCAAGCAAGTAAAATTTAAATTGCCCATTCTGGCAAGTTGTACCATTGCTGCTTTCATCGCTTCGCTTTCTGGTGCCTATTTGGTGAGCACCATCGATAACAAGCATATCAAGCCCATCATCTTAGTGGTGCTGGTTGCTGTGGCGCTATATACCTACTTCAATAAAAATTTTGGTGTACAGCAAGAGAAAAATCAGACAGTAAAGAAACAACTGCTTTTAGCCTGCTTGTTCGGACTAATCATAGGTTTTTATGATGGACTGATTGGCCCAGGTACCGGTTCGTTTTTGATTCTTGCTTTTGTAGGTATCCTAGGTTTCGACTTTGTTGGTGCCAGTGCCCACGCTAAAATTGTAAACGTAGGCACTAACTTGGCTGCATTGGTGTATTTCAGTTCTACTGGTCATGTACTTTTCGAATATGCGATCCCAATGGCTATTTTTAATGTGCTTGGGTCTTTCCTAGGTGCTAAGCTCGCTTTACTAAAAGGAAATAAGTTTATCCGTATTTTCTTCTTAATCGTTGTGTTCGGAACAATTTTGAGGTTCGCTTACGATGTGTTTTTGAAGTAGGGATTAGTGGCCAGGTATGAGGTGCCAGTGGTCAGGAATTAGTAAGGAAGTCTGTAAAGTAGGTAGTCGGGAAGTTTTAAGTAAATACGCAGTTTAGCGAATCATCAAATCACCACCTCTACAATTAACCAATTAAACAGTTAACCTCATTGAAAACTGACCACTGTCTACTGACCACTTCAGACTACTCCTTTATCGTCCCCGATTTCGTCTTCACATCTACTTTTTTCCGGTAAATTGAAAAGCTCATCGGACTCTTCGCTGGTCGCTCATCACCAAATAAAGCACCCCACTGTTTGAAGGTTTCCGTCCTATCAAAAATTACTTTTAACACCGCAATAATTGGCATGGACAAAAACATACCCGAGATACCTGCAATAGTTCCGCCAATTACAACGCCGAGAATAGAAATTAAGGCGTTTATCTTGACTTTTGATCCTACAATACGAGGCATCAAAATATTATTGTCGAAGAACTGAACTACAGCAATCACCAATAGTACGGTAATTACAGGGCCTAATTCAGTAGATGAGGTCAAAGTAATGAGTACACCTAAAACATTTCCAATTAAAGCCCCAACGTAAGGAATCAAGTTTAAGATCGCGAAGATTACACCAATTAATAAAGCATGTTTAATACCGAATAACATCAGTGTTCCACCTAATAGAATGGTCATATAGGTGATCTGAATCAATAAACCGACCAAGTAATTCTTGATAATGGCTTCTGCTTCGTAGGTAGCTTCCTTTACTTTAGGATGGTGCTCAGGCTTAAACCACATGAACACAAAACGCAATAGGATATCCTTATAAAAAAGAATCAGATAAATATAGATGGGAATTAGTCCGAGGAAAACAAAAATACCACTTAACGTTACTGCAGCACCACTTGCTGCCTTTCCCGCCATATTCAGCATATCATCACTTTTCTCGGTAATGAATTGCTTTTGTTTACCTATAGAAAAATCAGTGAAACTGCTGATCCACTGTTGTAAAGATTGTAAATGCTTGGCTACATTTTCCTTAATCTGGGGGAAGTCATTAACTAAAATCCCTATTTGCGCAGAAAAGAACCAGATGACACCAGCAATGAAAATGAAAACCAATAAAATAGGTAGGATGATCGCTAGAGCTTCAGGGAATTTGTATTTCCTTAAAAAACGATAAATAGGTAACAATAGAATTGAAATGAAAAATGCCATGATTACCGGCATAATGATATCGCTAGCAACAGCGAAAATACCGATACACAAGCAAAGACCTAATAATTCTATGGAGCGTTTTACCGTTAATGGGAGTTCTTTCATGATGAAGATGGTCGTAAATTTATTGCCTAACACTAAAGTAGGTAAATTGTTTTATTTAGGTAAAAGGGATTAGGATTTAGGGGTCAGGTATTAGTACGGAGGTTGGTTGATTAGGGGTCAGGTATCAGTAGTCAGGATTCAGGTATTTGTTTGAACGTTGGGTATTGTGATTTGGTGATTGGCATTAGTTGATCGGTTAGCTGGCGATTTGTTGATTCGGTGATTTGTATAGCTGTTCATATTTATAACTTACATTTTGCTAACTCCTCTGACCTTCCGATTAACCCCAACTAACAACCATGAGCCAACAACCATGAACTATCAACTATGAATCATCAACTATCGACAATGAACCAACTAACCCCTAACTCCTAATCCCTAGCCGCTGATTCCTGACCCCTGATAACTCAACCAAAAACCTTACTTTTGCACCATGTTAAATAACGATACCATTATTGCTTTATCTACGCCTCCTGGAAGTGGCGCTATTGGAGTCATCCGACTATCTGGACCAGCAGCTATTTCTTTAACCAATCAGGTTTTCGGCGGCAAGGATTTAGAAAAGCAGGCTACCCATACCTTACACTTCGGTTTAATCAAAGACGGAGCGATAGTAGTCGATGAGGTGGTCGTATCGTTATTTGTAGGACCGAAATCTTATACTAAAGAAAATGTGGTAGAGATTTCTTGCCATGGTTCTAACTACATCATTCAACAGATCATAAGCTTATTGATCAGTAAAGGCGCAAGAGCCGCCAAGCCCGGCGAATTTACTTTACGTGCTTTCCTTAATGGGGGCTTAGATTTAAGTCAGGCAGAGGCCGTGGCCGATCTGATTGCTTCGGATAGTAAAGCCTCTCACGACGTAGCCATGCAGCAGATGCGTGGCGGTTTTTCTAACGAGTTAAAAGGCTTGCGTGAACAACTGATCCACTTTGCCAGTATGATTGAACTAGAATTGGACTTTGCGGAGGAAGATGTAGAATTTGCCAATCGCGACCAGTTGCAAGAGTTGGTACAGCGCATCAATAAAGTGCTGCAACGTCTAATCCACTCTTTTGAAGTAGGAAACGTGATTAAAAATGGTGTGCCTGTGGTTATTGCTGGTAAACCTAATGTAGGGAAATCAACTTTGTTAAATGCTTTGTTAAACGAAGAACGTGCCATTGTAAGTGATATTGCAGGTACTACCCGTGATACCATCGAAGACGAGATTAATATCAACGGGGTAGTTTTTAGGTTTATTGATACTGCAGGGATCCGTGAAACTGCCGATGTGATTGAGGCCAAAGGAGTGGAGCGCAGTTTAGAAAAAATGAAACAGGCCAAGCTAATCATTTACATGGTAGATGCGCAAGAGGAAGAAAGCGAAGTGTTAAAACAGTTGACTGAATTGGGTAAACAGGATACGCCATTCTTGTTCATCGTAAACAAGGCAGAGCTACTAAGCGCAACGCAAAGCAATTTTTATAAAGAGCACAATGCCTTGCTAATATCCGCAAGGGATAAAATAGGTATGGATGTGTTGGAAGCGACTTTGTTAGAAAAAGTGAATTTAAGCAACGTTAACACTAGTGAAACCTTGGTCACCAACATTCGCCACGTAGAAGCGTTAAAGCAAACCCAAAACTCTTTAAATAGCGTACTGGAGAATATTTACAATCCGATAACTTCTGATTTTTTAGCGATGGATATCAAGCAGGCATTGCATTACCTGGGCGAAATTACAGGCACGGTAACTACCGATGACCTGCTAGAAAACATCTTTACGAAGTTTTGCATTGGCAAGTAGCTAAAATTGATTTAGAAAAAAAACCAATACTCAAATTACGTTCAAAGAAAGAAAAGAGACCAGATAGAACGTGCTGGTGGAACTAGAGGGTAAAATCATCAAATAACGAAAATTGTCAATTGGTACTCTAGCCATGTTTTGCAGAAACCATTAATAATCCGTCATTCCGTATTCGATACGGGATCGTAATGCGGTAGTAGGTTAAATGCGCTACTTAAGCACTCAAAGACAAACAGGCCATTAATTCCTGCTCCTCTCGCCCTTTCAGGGAGAACCGAAGCTCATTGATACAGAATAAACATACATACTTATCAATAGATGGCGAAGCCAGAGATGGTTAAATAACTGGCTAGTTTAGCATGTGCTATTGTTATCACCATAACATTGGTATTTCGGATAAGCAAATCGCTATAACCATCATGCGTCTCCCTTTGGAGGGAGAATAAGAGGGAGGATTAGTAAAACTTACTATCAAAATTCATTCATATTTATTGTGATCGTTATACCACGTAAAAGATAAATTAAAATGATTGGTAACAACACCAACCACATGAGTAGATATTAAAACTATCTTAATATATGCACAATTTGGTAAAAAAGATTACATGGAGTGATTAGGCCTTTGGATAAAATTAAATGGTAATATGCTGCGTTTTTTAGGTACGATTTCTTAAAAGACTACTTAAAAAACGCAATAAGTAAAGTTGCCCAAAGTGCTTTTTTATTAACTTAAAGAGGATTTTATTTTTTTTACTAACTATATTGTATTGCGTATATTTGAGAGTTAGCGGAAATTAATCCAGACCACTCTATGAAACCAAAAGAAACTTGGGCAACGGAATTAAAAAACGGAATTTTTGGTGGACTAACACCAATGATTGACCCATTCGACAAAACAAAATTTTATATTTCGGACGGTTGGGGTTCATCATATCCTTCTATGAAATTAAGACAACTTTCTTTTGAGGATGGTAAAGAATTAAAAACAGCATCAATAAAGAATTCTGTACGTTGCTTATACTTCAATCCCGACAAAAGAAACATATTCGCTGTAACAGACAATAAAATATTTCTGATTAACAAAATCGACTTTTCAATTATCAAAAAATTTGAAAAGGGCATCCAAAAATACAGCGATTATATTTCATCAAATGACAAAGACACACTTTTACTGATGAACTATAATGCTGATTTTCTTTTTGTTTACAACTATGAAACTGAAAAAGGATTAAAGAAAAAAGTAAAAACTTGTAGAGGAATTTATAAAGAAAGTGAGAATACGTATTTGCTTTTTTGCCCCAAAGCTGGAAGTATACAGCAATATGATTTACAGACTAACAAACTAAAAGAAATTTTACAAACTGCTATTTTCTACAAAGCACATAAAAGTAAATCAGACAAATTTTATTTACATTTAGGTAAGTTAATTGAAGCTACTTCAAACACTCACGAAAAAATTGAACCATTAAATCAAATTGATATTTACTCAAAGTCAGACCTAACAAACAAAAGTGAACTTAAATTTGATTTTCACTTTGACCAATTCATTGTTTCTGAAAATGAAGAAACGCTATATCTTATTCACAATAATAAATACTGGGTTTATTCGCTTCTAAAACAAAAAATTGAAGAAGAAATAATACTTGACGAAAAGGTAAGAATTGCTCAGCTTTTTGACGAACAAAAAGCATTCATAAGTTACGAATATGATAAACCAGATAAAATAACTTATTGGAAATTTTAACTTCCGCTAACAAGGGTTTTGCAATAGTGGGGCGAATCCCGAAGGGTCGGGACAAGATCTGCAAAGCTCAACAGTAGTTCTTCGATTGAACTGTTGTGCAAAATTGAAGATTTTCGCTTCGATTGCCCCACCATCGCAAAGCCCCGAAACGTTACCACCAATACTAATACGACAATGTTCTTCAAGAAAAAGAAATTAGCTAAATGTTGTTCAATATAAATTTCGGACAAAAATCAACAAATAATTGTTGCTCCCCGACATATCAATAAAGCTTAGATCGTAAACAAAAAAATAGTAGAATTATAGATTTAATTCTCCCAGAAAATAATTTACTTATTTTAAAAGTTCAATGCCATAATTAAACAAATTACCGTAGGATAACACCTACGGTACTGTTAAAAATCATTAACACTAGTTTTTTATAATCTTTTTTACTAGAGGTGTATTACCGTTCAATCTTAGTAGGTAGATGCCCGAAGCTACATTGCTTAAACTGATAGCTGTTTGCGTTGTTGAGCTGTTTAATGGGATTTGCTTTAATATTTTACCGTTGCCATCTATCAGCTGTATTTGATGATAAAGACCTGCTACAAACGCAACGTTAACGATATCTTGCGTAGGGTTTGGATAAATTTCTACTTTGTTGTCAGTTAAAGACACATTAACCACTCGTACCCCTAAATCTGTTATTTTGCCGTCAAGGTCTTGTTGTTCCAATCGATAATAATTAATACCATTCACTGGTTTTTTATCGTAAAAAACATAATTACTACCGGTTGTTGTATTTCCAGAACCTACTACTTTACCAACAATGTTAAACTGCTGCCCATCCACTGATCTGGAGAGGATGAATTCTTTGTTATCAGTTTCAGAAGCGGTTTGCCACTGTAACTTAACAACTCCTGTGTTTTGCAGTGTCGCATGATAGTCAACTAGTGTAACTGGCAAAGTTACCTCAAAATAGGCCAATGCTCTTGCCATAAAAGTTGTAATCTGTGCTTGAGGTGCAGTTTCTAGTGGGAATCCAAGAAAAATAATTCCACCAGGGGTTGTTCCCGAGCCAAATGTACCTTTGTAGGCAATTCCGCCAAAACGTCCTGCTGTATTATAATTTAAAATTGTTATTGCGGTGCCAAAAGGGCTGATATTATCAGGATATGCTGTTTGATAATTCTCGCCAAGATTGAATGTTACGCCCTCAAATGGACCTCCCATTACGCCTGATACAGGTGAATCTGTGATCACGCCGTCACTAATATAATTTGCCTTCAAATAGTTATTCATAAAACTTATATCTAATTCACCTCCCCCAGGCCGTCCTAAATTCCATGCGATTTCTGATCCTGTAATTAACAGTTTTCCACCATTATCTAAGAAAGTTTTAACTTTTGTTTTATTTGTTCCGTTAAAAATTTTGTCAGTTGTAGAATCGTCTCCAGTAAACCACAACACCATATCGTAGTCACTTAATAAAATGGTTCCTGCGTCTATCATCTCGTCGGCTGCAGCATTAATTCGCATGGTGGCATTATCTTTTAACGTATTAAAATAAATGGCAGCAAAATTGTGCGATCTTGATTTATAATTGTTAATTCGATCAAATGCGTCAACAATAAGGACTCTTGGCCCTGTGGTAGTATTTACAGTTCTACTATAAACATCACTTGGTGCGCTTTCAACATCGGGATTACTGCCATTGGTAACCACCGCAGTCAATTTAAAATGAACAGCGGTAGTGGTAGGCACCACTGAAAATTGATTGGGGCTTAAACTGATACTTGTGGTGGTGGGGGTTAAAGTAGATTCATCAGCAGCTAAGGCCCAGCCGTTAAAATCGTCGTCTGAGGCATAATATAAGCGATATCCCTTTAATGTAGGCTCGGTATTGGCTTTCCACGCTGCATTTACTACATTAGAACCTCCTGTACCTGTGATGTAGTATAGCGTTGGTAACGAAACTGTCGGAATGATCACACCACCGGCAATTCTGTTCAATAAATTTGTCCAACGTGCAGCAGTCAAATTTGGGCAGTCGGTACCAGTTTTAACATCATTATGACCATATATGCCACGGTCCCCATTGGTTCCTCTTCTTACTCTTGGAATGTTATTTCTATTACAAACATCTATAGCTAGGTTTGCCGCAGCAACTAGCATGGGTTCGCTATCCCACATGGCCAAGTTAGTCGCTAAAACTTCATGTTCTGTACTTATGCCTGCACCATTCCATTGTGGCTGACCAGTTACACCTTGTGCATAAGCTCTGTCGCTTTCTCTTACTACCTGCGATATTTCGCCATCAGAATTTCGAATACAATAATTAGCGCTTGATGATGTAGTACGTGTACAATCACTAAACCAAGATATGGCACCAGCATAAGTTCCGGTAGCCATATAATGAACAAAGTAGTAATCGACGCCATAGCCGTTGCGCCCTGAAGCATAATTACAAGTAGTCATTCTATTTATTGCAGTTGGATAATCGGTGCCTGCTTGAATAACATTTCCAACATTCTCAGTTTTTTTTTCAGATCGGATTTTATATTCAGGAATAACAACTGGTTGAGCGTCAATTTGAATAATTTCTCTCCAAAGCGATACCGTTTTACTTCCGTTTTTGATCACATTGTAAAAACTTGTGGCTAGCGAAGTCTTCATCTCTTCGTTGCTCAAGCCCGTCAAATCTCTTGTTGCCTCAAACCAATCCGTTAAATTAGCTGATGTAGGTTTGCCTTTTTGATAATAGGCTAATAACGCAGCTGCAGCTCTAATATTTGCTTTGGCCTCATTTTTTATATCTTCGACACTTGACTTCGTCAAACTTGCAGCAAGTGTAATTTGTTTGATGTGATCCGATTCGATCAAACCCATCATTCCGTAAGAGCCATAAAAAGACGGTCCTGTTTGGGCCCAATTACTTTGTACTTGAGCGGCAGCTTTCAATATGATTGCAGGTACCCGAAATTCGGCTGCTGCGTCGTCAAGATATTTTTCTGTTGTTGCCACAGACGGATGCGGACGATTTAAAATTTCGGCAAGGTGTTCATGGTCTTCGCCACCATGGTCATATTCAATAACAGCTCCTTGGAGCTTGGCTGATTGATTTTGTTTTTCTATCGCGGCTTTCCGGTCGCGGTCGGTATTGGAAAGAAAGTCGTTCATGTCTCTTTGCAAAAACACATCACCGTTTCCATAGACTCTTTTTTTTATGGGCGAGCTTAAGTTTTTATCTACCAATTTAATCAAGTCTTCGTTGGTTCTTTTGACTTGTGCCATGGCGCTATAGGACAATACAAAAACCAAAATAATGGTTTTTAAAATAAAGGGTATTTTTCTTCTCATATTAAATATATTTTAACGTAAAGTTTTAATAGAAAAATAAATGCAAAAAAGAGCACACTTTATTTCACAGGTAACTATTTGGTAATGTAAGTGTAAGAATAATAAATTATAAATGCAACTTAATGCGGTTTTGTATTGTAAATCACGTAGAAAACCGCATACCAAAAACTTTGAGAGTTCCTTTCCTATTATCGTCATCCCGGATTTGTGGCGAATAAACTTTGGTATAGTCTGTGATCTTAATGCGGTAGTATTTACAACAATTAATTAAGAAGGTAGGCATGTGCCGAACTTGCTTCGGTAGGAAGGATCTTTCTATTGGATCAAGTTAAAACCGCAAGGCTAAATATTGAGACTGCAAAGCCATATCCTCTGGAACTCGTTAGATTGTGGTAAGAAGCTTAGTTTCTTCGAGTCCGCTAGTGTTCAGGTCGTTGCTGAAATAGCCTCTGCTTCCATTTACAGGTAGCCTTACGGGCGACTGAAATCATTCAATTGTTTTACGATCCCAATTGATTTAGGATTGATGGTATAGAACAGGCCTGCGGATTAATCCCCAAAACTGATTGGTTACCATAGATACAATAGAAGCAATGCGTTGAATAATAAGATCGATTCACTAGCCTTTATTTATTAAAACCATTCGCTTTACCGACTGTTTTTGATTTGAACCTCAATAGTTTATTGAACTGTTGAAGTGCGGTCATCAACTAAATAAAAAACAATGAAATCTATTTGGAAAGGAGCTATAGGCTTTGGTTTAGTGAATATTCCAGTGAAATTATTCTCGGCGATACAAAACAGTAATCTCGATTTAGATATGCTAGATGGCAAAGATTTAGCAAAAATTAAATTCCATCGTGTAAACGAACGTAGCGGCAAAGAAGTACCTTACGAACGTATTGTGAAAGGTTTTTTGCTCAAAGATAACTATGTGATTTTGGAGGACGACGATTTTGCCAGTGCATTGCCAGAGAAAAATAAGCTCATTGAACTGGAAAGCTTCGTAGACATTGCCGATATCAACCCGATCTACTACGAAACATCTTACTATACACAACCCGAACCGCAAGGGAAAAAAGCCTATTCTTTATTGTTGAAGGCACTTCAAAAAAGTAAAAAAGCTGGTTTAGCTCGCTTTGTACTGAGAAGTAGCGAAAATCTCTGTGTCATCCATCCCTTAGATGACATGCTGGTAATCACCAAAATTAGGTTCGAAGAAGAAATAAGGGCCAAAAAGGAGCTAGAAATTGATGCGGTAACCATCAAGCCTAAAGAATTGGAAGTGGGCATGGCGTTGATTAAACAATACAGTGCAGATTTCGATATTTCGGCTTTTAAAGATGAGTATAGCAAAGAGTTGATGAAAATTATACGTGCCAAAGCCAAAGGCAAAAAAGTGGTAGTTAAAAAAATGCAGCCAGAAAAACGTGTGAGCGATGATTTATATGAGCAATTGATGCAAAGCCTAAGCAAGAAAGGAGCTTAAATAATGTCGCTAGCTAAATATACCGAGAAACGGAATTTCAAAGAAACTACAGAGCCCACTGGCGGAAAAGGTAAAGGCAAAAAACTTGCTTTCGTAGTGCAAAGGCATCATGCATCGCACCTGCATTACGATTTTCGTTTAGAACTGGATGGTGTGCTTAAAAGTTGGGCAGTGCCTAAAGGCCCCTCTCTAAATCCCAAAGACAAGCGTTTGGCGATGATGGTAGAAGATCATCCCTATGATTACAAGTCCTTTGAGGGCATTATCCCGAAAGGAAATTATGGCGCTGGTGTGGTACATATTTTTGATGAAGGAACTTACGAAGCTATTGACGACAAGAAAGACAGCCTACAGCAGGGTTTGCAAAGTGGTAATTTAAAAATTGTGTTGCATGGCAAGATACTGAGAGGCGAATTTGCCCTGGTGCGCATGAAAGACAGTGAACAAAATGCTTGGTTGCTCATTAAGCATCGAGATAAATATGCGGTAGATAGAAAGTATAGTGCCGAAGATGAGGTGACTGCCAAAGTAAAGAAGCTGGGGAAAGATTTTAAAAAGGAAATAGCTGAATTGCCCAAGCCCGTAAAACCCGAACTTAAAAAAGAGGATTACAAACCCATGCTCGCCAAATTGGTGAAACATGTGATGGATAATGATGACTGGATCTTTGAAGAGAAACTAGATGGCTATAGGGGGATTGCGGTGGTGAAAAATGGTAAAGCCTCGCTTACTTCCAGAAATGGAAAAAACTTAGGTGATGACTATCCAACAGTGTTGAAGGCGCTAGCGAATTTAGCTATCGATGCCGTTTTAGATGGAGAAATTGTAGTGAGAGAGAAAGATCGCACTAATTTTCAGACTTTGCAAAATTATGGTTCGACTAAGAAGAAGCCGTCACTAAAGTATGCCATTTTCGATGTTTTGGAGATTAACGGTGCCGATGTTAGAGAAATTCCATTGCTGCAACGCAAACAATTGCTGGCTACCTTGCTATCCAAGCATCAGCAAAAAGAAATTGAAATGGTTAATGCCGCTTCGATGAAGGGCGAGGTACTATTGAAACAGGCAGCACAAAAAGGTTGGGAAGGCATTATGGCTAAAAAGGTCGATAGCATTTATAGCAGTGGCATGCGGAGTGCCAATTGGCAAAAGATAAAGTTGCAACAAGGGCAAGAGGCCATTATTGTGGGTTACACCAAGCCTGCGGGAGAAAGAAATTACTTTGGCGCTTTAGTATTGGCGGTACAGGCCGCAAAAGGAAAACTGACCTATATTGGCAATTGCGGAACGGGCTTTACTGAGCAATCGTTAAAGGAGATTTTTACCTTGCTAAAATCGCTGGTTACCAAAGATAAACCCTTAGCGGAGAAAGTAGCGCAAGAGCGAAATGTAACTTGGGTAAAACCTAAAGTCGTGTGCGAAGTCACTTTTTCGGAATGGACGGAAAATCAGCATTTGCGCCATCCCGTATTTAAAGGCATAAGAGACGATAAAAAGCCTAAAGATATAAAGCTGGAAATACCCGCATCAAAAAATACCAAAGAAACACCAGAGGAGCAGACTATAAAGTTTGGTAGAAAAACAGTGAAGCTAACCAATCAGCACAAGTTGTATTGGCCAGAGGAGAAAATCACCAAAGGCGAAATGGTGCGCTATTATCAAGAGATTGCCCCTCATATTTTGCCACATTTAAAAGATAGGCCACTTTCGCTGAACAGACATCCGAATGGGATAAAACAAGCGGGGTTTTTTCAAAAGGACTTGAATACGGAACAAATTCCGGGTTGGGTTAAATATGCATCCTTAACTTCCGAACATCTTAAAAAAGAGATAGATTATTTGATCTGTAACGATGAGGCCACTTTACTGTGGATGGCCAATTTGGGCTGTATCGAAATTAACCCTTGGATCAGTACCTATCGCAAACCAGATGCGCCACTTTTTGCTGTTTTAGATTTAGATCCGCATGGCGTTGATTTTAAAGATGCCGTAAAAGTAGCTCTGACCGCCAAAGAAATTTTAGATCAGCTAAACATCACTTCGTTCGTGAAAACTTCGGGTTCTAAAGGCATTCATATTGTAGTGCCGTTACATGGCTATGATTACGAGGTGTCTAAGAACTTTACGCATTACATTGCAGGCTTGGTCTACGAACAACACCCGGATTTGACCAGTTTAGAACGTAGCCCGAGTAAACGCAAAAACAAAATTTACCTAGATTACTTGCAGAACAGAAAGGGGCAAACCATTGTGGCGCCATATTCCCTAAGGCCAAAACCTGGTGCTACTGTTTCTACTCCTTTAAATTGGGACGAAGTGAATGAAGATTTAAGTATCATTGACTTCACTATTTTCAGTCTCAAAGAACGGTTAAACAAAATAGGAGATTTGTGGAAGGATATTTACAAAGTGAAAAATAAGATTAAGCTGGGTTAGGTTAGGGTTGGGATTAGATTGGATGCTAAAGCAATCGGTATTGCAAAAATAATGTTCGTACTTGGTTCGGGTCTTGTTCTGTAAAGTATCGATTCCGTAGAAGCGGATACAAACCATTCGCCGAGCTTAGGCGCACTATGCCCTAACTAGAAGTAGACCATACCCAAGCGATACCCAAAGAAAAGTCGCTATAATGTCGCTTAAACGTAACTATAGCTTATATAAAAATAAGGTTTTTTTGATGACAGTACTATAGTTAGATGTAGCTATGGTTGATGGTAGTTTAAAGATAATGAAAATGCGGCAGATTTTAAATTCAGTGAATTGCTATGAACCAAAACTAAAGCTTTGCTACTTGATGGTTTCATTTGATATAGAAATGATGTGCTTTAAAATAGATTAATAGGGGCTATTGTATTTTCGTTGGTTCAAACTATCCTTAATTTTTCACAACTAAAAGTTTTAAATTAAAATTAAATTAGAGTAAATTAGTTGTTATACAAACCAAATATGTATGGCAGCTAAAGGAGAACGTCAAGCTGATTGGATGAAGATATTATTCATCATCATCATTATCATTACAATCATTTATTGTATGAGTAGTTAATTTATATCAAATGAACGCTCTAAATTTTATTCTTAAAAAGCGTATAGCTTAAAGTTGTATTTGTTATCTTCGATACATGAAGAAACTCCTATTAACCTTTACGCTTTGTATCGTTTTTTTTATGGCTAAAAGCCAAACTACAGTTGCTATTAAAGATGTAGTTAACCATGTGGGTAAAGAGGTTACGCTTTGCGATTCAGTTTATAGTGCTCGTTCGTTAGATAATTTGAGTTTGTTGAACTTAGGCGGTAGTTTTCCGAAAGAAGTAATTACAATAGTGGTATTTAAAGCTGATAGATCTAAATTCGAAAAAGACCCAGTAAACTTGTTCGAAAATAAGCGTATTTGCGTTACTGGTAAGGTAACACTTTACAAAGAGAAGTTGCAAATTGTAGTAAATGATCCAAAGCAGCTAAAAACAAACTAAGCTATTTCAAATTACAAAGCAGTTGCAATGAATTCACTTGTGGTTAATGTTCTCACTATATCACGTAAATAATTAGTGATAACACCAATCATAACTAATAAGATCAGCAAATTAACTTTGTGTTCTCTCCCGAACGGTCGGGATAAATTGTGCCTTCGTGGTTAAATTTCTACAACGACTAAAATCATTTTACATTTAATTTCTTGCGCTTTTCATTCTTTGCACAATGTATAGGCCAATAATTACCAAAACTACACCTGCTAACGTGTACCAAGTAAGCGGTTCTTTCATAATTACGGAAGCAATGATGAAACCTGCAATAGGGCATAAAAATAGCCAAGCCGATGCTTTGGTAGGGTTATCCCGAAGTAACGACATCCAGCATAGCGAAGCGATAATTGAAGCTGGAATGGCCAGCCAAACTACAGCCCCAATAAAACCAAAATCAAAGACATTGGCAGTTGGCTGATAAAAGTATATGGCAAAAGGAAGTAGATATAAACAACCGAATAAGGTTTGCCATCCGTTGATGGTTAAAATGTGCATGCCATCCCAATTTTGCTTGGAGAAATAAATGGCACCAGCCGAATAAGAGATGTTGCTCAAAAGCAGTAAACCTAAGCCCAAAGGACTAGCATGACTACCATCTAAAAGGGGATAAGCGGCAATTAACATGCCCGCCATACATAAGAAGAAGCTAATTACAGTCACCGATTTTAGCGGCTGGCGAAACCAAATGGTACTGATGAGCATAATCAATACTGGATTAATGGCAATAAATAAGGAGCCTAATCCAGCCGAAACTTCTTTCATGGCTACCACATAAAGGCCAAGGTATAGCCCAACATTAAGGAAACCGTAAATGGCAATCTTTTTCCAAGCAAGTTTGGTTTTAGGCAAAGACTGCTTCATGAATAAATGTGCAATGCCCAACATTAATGCCGAAGCCAATATAAAACGGGGAATGGAAAGTACTAAGGGTTGTACCGAATGTAAACCAATTTTTGTGGCTGATGAGGCTGACGCCCATAAAACCACGAATGTAATTCCTGATAAAAAATTAAGCAGTGCTTTATTGGAACTGCCCATGTCGGTATGCTTTGGTCTTTAGTGTCATCTATAAGCACAAAGCTAATGATTTGCCTGGCTATAAATGTTTGCTGTAGGTCTGTTTTTTTGAAGAAAAAAAAGGCGCAACTTTAAAAGTTACGCCTCATTTAATTACTGCTTTGTATTAACGTTTACAATCTGCAGTCCAGATAGCGCCATCTTTAGTAAATGCGATTCTCAGGGTGCTTGCGGTAATTTTAATGTATTTGCTAAGGTCGCTGCCAATTGAGACAGCTTCATTTTCATTTTTCTGAAATTCTACGCCATTCAAATCAGGAATGCCATCAGAAAATTTGAAATCGTAATTATTTCCAGTCTTTACTACTGTTACCTTTCCGGTTTCTGTACGTGTAGAAGTGCTACCACTAGAGTAACTAATAGTGCCATTGTAAGTGCCCACAAACAAATCATTATCTGCTGGGTCGTCGTCTTTGCTACAGCCTAAAAATACGAGAGGTAATATCAATAAGATCGTTAAAAATTTAATATGAGTTTTCATAATCTGTTATTATAATGTTTAGGATTTAGTAACATCTTTGTCGCACTATAGTTTTTAATAGAGATGAAAAACCGTATTTAACGCAAATAAAAAAATCCTCCAGCAATAGTTTGTTGGAGGATTTAGACCGTTTTTTGGGTTTAAATACTTAGATAGCCGTGTAACCACCATCAGCAATGTAATACGCACCAGTGGTGAACGAAGCTTTATCGGAGCTTAAAAATAAAACCAGTTCTGCAATTTCCTCAGAAGTACCCAATCTGTTCATGGTTGCTTTTGCGGCAATGGCTTTCATGCTAGCTTCATCTAAGTTTTGATCTAACAATGGAGTTTTGATATAACCTGGTCCAACCGCATTACAACGAATGTTTTTTTGCCCGTATTCTGCGGCTATATTTTTGGTTAAGCCTACTACTGCATGTTTGGTAGCGGTATAAGCTGAACTATTAGGTGCAGCTACCGTTCCATGGATAGACGCGATATTCACAATGCTACCTCCGCCATTTTTCTCCATTTGCAGCAGCTGATATTTACAGCCATAGAACACACCGTTTAGATTAATTGATACAACTTTATCCCAAGCTTCAATATCGTAATCGCCAGTAGCTGCCGCGGGGCCGCCTACACCTGCGTTATTACAAGCTACGTCTAATCTTCCATATTGAGCAACCGTAGCTTCTACTAATTTTTTGTTGTCTTCTGCGTTTCCAGAATCAGCTTTGAAAAAGAATGCTTCTCCACCATTATTTTTGATTGCCGCTACAGTTTCGTTTCCATGCGCTTCGTTGATATCCGAGATGACAACTTTAGCGCCTTCACGTGCAAATGCTTCTGCTATAGCCTTCCCAATTCCAGAACCTGCTCCTGTTACTAATGCAACTTTGTTTGATAGTAATGACATAGTTATAAATTTAAAAGTAATGAACTTCCGTTAACTCGGAAGCCAATATGATTACAAGTAAATTATTAAGAATGTTTTTAGCGGGTAAAGAATATGCCGAGTGTAAGGTTTTATATGACAAATCAGTGTCAGAACGAACTTTTTTTGGACTTTTTTCTATAAAAAAATTAACCTAAACGTTAGGTACGCTCACTTTAAAATGGGTGCCTGTTCCAATGATGGATTCAATGCTCATTTCCCCGTTCAGCTCGCTCAATAGTTTTTTTACGCAAGGTAATCCAAAGCCATAACCTTTTTCTCCAATAGTGCCATCGCTACTTTCTGCTGTGCCTCCTAAAACTTCCTGAATAGCATGTTCGCTCATGCCCGTACCAGTATCTTGTATGTCGAAAAGAAGTATTTTCTTATCTGCCTCCAAAATTAAATCTAGGTGTACCTTGATGTTTCCACCGTTAGGGGTGAATTTGATGGCGTTAGAAATGAGGTTACCGCTAATTTGCAATAATTTGTCTTTCTTAATCTGAATAATGTCAAAAGCAATATTAGATTGGATTTCTAAGCTGATCTGCTTGTTGAAAGCCTGAGGCTGATATAATTTTTGTAGCTTATCCTTAAATATTTGTAGCGTAAAAGGTTCTGCAGAAAGGTTGACCGTTTGGTGTGAATTTTTTAAAATTTCGTCTGCTAAATCAAGCACCGACTGACCACTTCTACCCATCATTCCCACAATATTCAGCAATTCATCATTCGGGTAGTTTTCTTTGTCGGCACTAATCATATCTGCTAACCCAATAATACCCGCAATAGGTCCACGAATATCATGCGCTACTTTTTTATAGGTATCGTTTTGCGTGTTAAGTTCTTTGTTTAGCGTTTTAATAGAATTAGCATCATTAATTCTGCCAATAATTTGACGAGCGATCACCTTCAACTGGTCTATCTTTTCCTCAGAAAGTTTTTGATGATGTTTATCTAATACGCAAAGCGAACCGATATTTAAACCATTGCTAGATTTTAGTGGAATTCCTAAATAATATTTGAGGTTCATTGGGTCGTCAATAAATCCTTTTTCGGTAAATCTGGCATCTTTCGAAAGGTCTTCGATTTCCAAATGGTCTTCTTCCGATAAAGTAAACTGGCAAATGGTATCATCAATTGGCGTTTGATAAACTTCTAAGCCAAATCGGGAAATAATCCACTGTGTGTAAGAATCAATAAAAGAAATGAGTGATATTTCTGTTCCGGTAATTTTGGCTGCTAAATAACTTAAATCTTTAAACGTATTGTCTAAACTGGTGTAGTCTAAGTCAAGCTCAAACAAGCTTGATAGTCTTTCCATTTCATTGCTGGGGATGGTACGGGTGGTTTGCACGGCTCAAAAATTAAGTTCTTACAACATTTAGCTATTTACAAAAATAAAATTAGTGCGGAGAATAGCAATTTTTAGCGCAGCTAATTTCATTTTTAGCGTATTTTTAGCGTTTTATTTATTCATATGTCGACAATTTTATGTGCTTGCTGTTCTAATGAATCTTATACCGAATGTTGCCAGCCCTACCATCTTGGTGCTCTTGTAGCACAAACGCCAGAACAATTGATGCGTTCTAGGTATGCTGCTTATGCTTTACACCTAATCGATTATCTTTGGGATACCACACATCCTTCGAAAAGGCATCTATACAGCAAAGCTGATATGGGAAAATGGGCGAAAGATAACCATTGGATTGGCTTAGAAGTTGTTCATGCTAAAAAAGATGTGGTAGAGTTTAAAGCTTTCTACCACCAGGGATTAAAGCGATATGTACACCACGAGCGTTCTGTTTTTAAGAAGGATGCTGGAAAGTGGTACTATTTTTCTGGAGCGCATTTTCATTAAGATTCTTAAACAAAGCCTACTATTTTTTGTTCTAAACGCAATGCACAAACATCTTTCATTCAGTCTCATTTTCTGTTTCCTTTTCTTTACTTCCATACATGCACAAACGCAGGATACTTTACTGAAAGTGGCTTTAGATAGCGTAGTAGTTAATGCCTATGGAAGCAAAACTTTAATGGCTACACCTGCTGCGGTAAATAAAATTGGCACAAGCCAGTTGCAGCGCTACGCCAATGGCAATATTTTACAAGCGGTTAATGCTACGCCTGGGGTAAGAATGGAAGAACGTTCGCCGGGCAGTTACCGATTGAATATTAGAGGGAGTTCTGTACGTAGTCCATACGGTGTGCGCAATGTGAAGATTTACTACGATGGTATTCCTTTTACTGCTCCAGGTGGCAATTCGATGTTGAATATGTTGGGCTTTTACAACATAGGTGGAATAGAAGTCATTAAAGGTCCTGGCAGTAGTTTGTACGGAGCTGGAACGGGAGGGGTGGTGCTTTTCGATGCACCGCAAGTGGATGGAAATATTCAAGCTAATGCAGGTTTAACCGTAGGTAGCTTCGGTGCCTTGAACTATAACCTACAACTGCAGTTGAAAAATCACCAGTTCGGTTATGAAGAGGCTAGTGCAGATGGTTATCGTGAACATACCGAAATGAAACGTCGATTAGCGAGTTATCAAGCACAGCTTCCGACTTTTGCTAAAGGGCAGTTGAGTTTGCATTTCATTTATAGCGATTTAAATTATCAAACTCCTGGAGCATTGACTTTAGCAGAATATCAGGCTAATCCTCGTCAGGCAAGACCAACCGTAGGCACTAATCAGGGTGCAGTTTTGGCAAATGCGCATATTCATCAAAAAGCTGCTCTACTAGGCTTAACGCATAAATATTCTTTCTCACCGAAATTAAGTAATACTACAAGTCTGTATGGTTTTTATAACGAAGCGGAAAATCCGGCGATTCAAAACTATGAACTGAAGAAAGAGCCACATTGGGGTGGAAGAACAAGCTTTATCTATAGCTTAAGCGATTTCTCTGTACATTTTGGTGGAGAACTGCAAAGTGGAGATTTTACATCTAAAACCTTCCGAAATTTACAAGGGAGCAGGGGAAGTCAAGTTACTGATGATAGATTAGATTTGTTGCAATGGATGGCTTTTGCGCAACTGAATTGGCAAGTGAGCAATTGGTTGTTTACCGCTGGCGCAAGTGTAAATCAGTTTTCGGTAGATTTTTCACGCAGCAGTGAAACGCCAAATATCAATGCCAGTAAAGATTTTAAGGCGCAAATTCAACCTCGTTTTGCTGCACTTTACAAAGTTGATGATAATTTTGCTGCCTATCTTAATGTAACTAAAGGGTTTTCTCCGCCAGCCAGCAGTGAGATCTTTGCCGACAATAATAGCTACAACTTAGCACTACAGGCCGAAAAAGGCTGGAATGTTGAGCCTGGTGTGAGATGGAACTTGCTGAGTGAAAGATTGTTTCTAGATGCCAGTTACTTTCATACTTTGTTAAGTAATTCTATAGTCACCCGTAGAGATGCAGCTGGTGCTAATTTTTACCTTAATGCAGGTAAAACCAAGCAACAAGGTGTTGAAGTTAATTTGTCTTACCAAGTATTGGCTAAAGAAAAGCCTTTGTCTGTTTTATTACAGGGCGCTTATGCTTGGCATCACTTCAGGTACGATGAGTTTGTGCAGCTAAATGATGATTTTTCGGGAAATCAACTGCCTGGCGTAGCACCACGCACTTACACGGTAATGGCTGATGTGAACCACAAAAGTGGATGGTTTGGGTTTGTCAGCTTAAATCATAATTCGAAAATAGCATTGAATGACGCCAATACGCAATATGCAGATGATTTTCAATTGGTGTCGATGAAGTTAGGTTATCAAAAACGAATTAAAAATATACCTTTCCAATTGTTTGTTGGTGCAGATAACCTGCTCGACCAAACTTACAGCTTAGGAAATGATATCAACGGATTTGGCGGCAGGTATTATAATGTTGCACATGGTCGTAGTTTTTATTTTGGGCTAAAGTTGGGATGGTCGAACAACAAGTAGCTAAATTTCTTTCCGTTTTAAGCAAATGGGCGACTAAAAGTTAAAAATTGTGGCTGGTCTGCATTATTTGATACCCTGTATATTCAATTTATAATGTAATGTTTTATTAAGATGGATTACAAATCCATTGTTAGTTGAGTCGGGATTGCAAATCCCGACTAGCAGGTTATTTTAGAACTCAATATATTCAATCAATAAAGAATGTTTAAGATGGATTACAAATCCATTGTTAGTTGAGTCGGGATTGCAAATCCCGACTAGCAGGTTGCGGACCGAGCACAGGTCTTTTTCAGTTCCGGATTATTTGAGAGCTGATTGTTTCTATTTAAAGTGTAGTACTTTATTAAGATGGATTGCAAATCCCGACTAGCAGGTTGCGGACCGAGCACAGGTCTTTTTCAGTTCCGGATTATTTGAGAGCTGATTGTTTCTATTTAAAGTGTAGTACTTTATTAAGATGGATTGCAAATCCCGACTAGCAGGTTGCAGACCGAGTATAGACCTATTGTTGGTCCGGATTTGTAATCCGGCACCCCGTAAAAATGGATTTGTAATCCATAACTAATTGAATATAGATTGCTAATCCCGACTAGCGGGAGTAGTGGAGCAATCTTTGAATGTAGAAATAAAAGATCTTTCCACTCGCTACGCTGCGGTGGAAATGAAGAATGCTATTACTTCCTTAAAAGCTCTTCTTCACTTTCGGATCCGTAAGGATAATATAATCCCCCAAATCTTTATGCTTTTCCCAATTTGGATTTGCAAAATCATCCGATGAAAATGCTGCAATATTTAAAGCCTTAAGTTTGGGCGCATACTTTTTCAATTGCGCATAAGTTCCCAGTTTTTCATCACTATGAAAACGTCCGTTAACTTGGAAAATCTTTTTGTCTTTGTTTGCTTTGGCGAATTTAGCGATAGACCAAGCCATGGTCGCATCCCAGAAATTCTGCGTTTGATAGACTTTCATGGCACCCATGCCATGTCCTCCAAGTAAGCCAATGAACTTCTCATAATACCTTCCTATTGCCGTATCTACTGCATTTGGCGGTAGGAATTGTTTGGAATCAGCGGGAAGTTTAGCCAATACTTCCAAACCATTTTTGGTTACCGAATTACTGTATCTCGCCGCTGCATTGCCACCAATCACACTGATGCCTTCGCTTTTGGCAAATTCAATCATTGGGCGGTAATCTTTGTAGTTGTTCCAAGCTCTAGCTTCTTTTATAAAATTCTTTTCAGTGATCATACCAGCTAAGTATTCATTAATTATGGGCTGTACATCCGTATGGAACATTTCTAGGGTAAGTCCTATTTTATTGCCATAAGCCACAGCCAATTTTTTTAATAGCGTAACTTCCAAGTAGTGCCCAATAGAGTCGTTATGTTCTTCTCCAAAAAATAAGACATTGGCATTGCCCATCGCGGCTACAATATCATCTAGATCGATGGTCTTTCGTTGCTTCACATCGTAGATTTTGTAGTGTTGGGAAAGTTCTTGCGACTGGGCGAAAAACGGCAGTATAATTAAAGTGATAAAGAGTAGTCTTTTCATTCTGGTTATATTTATTCGAAAGGTTTAATTTAAAGTTTCTGCTGTCCGTTATCCTCAATTTATTTCAGGATTTAACATCTCCATTTAAACATGGCGAGCGGCATTACAAACTTAAGAATCAAATTAACAAAATTTTTTACCGATAAATTAATGCATTTTACCGATAATTGGATAGCAAATAACGGTCTTGTGTTGTGTTGCCTTAATAGTTGAGATACTTTTGGACATATCAAATCACATAAGACAATGGAAAATATAAATAATAAAGAAATGGTTAATCGCTCTGGAAAAGTTTGGGCAGGTTTATTCATCGTAGGCATCGGTGCACTTTTATTGCTAAGAAACTTTGGCTTGTACCTTCCACATTGGATTTTTAATTGGAGCAACTGGCTCATCGTAATTGGTTTGTTCGTAGGTGCACGCCACAATTTTAGAAACAGCGGCTGGTTTGTAATGGTGCTGATTGGTTCTTACTTTACCTTAGAAGAAATTTTCAGAGGCTACGATATGTCGAATGTCGTTTTTCCTATCATGCTGCTGGCACTTGGTTTATTTCTCATTCTTAAACCTAAGAGCACCCATAATTTCAAAAAAAATAAATGGAAACGTAAAAATGAGGCTTACAATAAATTTGAAAGTGTAAACCCATTAGGCCAAGAGACGGAAGCAATTAAAGAGGATATTAAGGGAGATTTTAACGCCAATGATTACATAGAATCTATTAACGTATTTGGAGGAAGCAACCAAATCATCTATTCTAAAAATTTAAAAGGGGGCGAAATTACCGCGGTTTTTGGCGGTGGAGATATCAACTTAACCCAAGCAGATTTTGAAGGTCAAGTGGTGCTTGATGTAACCGCGATTTTTGGTGGTGTAAAAATCGTAGTGCCGCCCACATGGCAAATTAAATCGGAAGTAACCGCTGTTTTTGGTGGTGTAGATGATAAAAGAACCATTTATCCAGCAGGCGAACAGGTAAATAAACTAGTAATTATCAGAGGAACGGTGTTGTTCGGAGGCGTAGAGTTCAAGAGTTATTAATTTTTTTCTAACCTTAAAACTAAACGCTTTGACAACCACTCCACTATCAAAACAGCAGATCAAAACCATAGCAGGCATTATTCTTTTATGCTGGCAGGCTGCTGGTGCTGCGGTTTTGTATTTTTTCTTTAATTTTTCTTGGCAAATAGCATTGGCAGACAGCGTGATCAGCAGTGCTTGCTTAGCTGTGGGCTGTATCATTATTAGCAATATGCTGGGTTATTATCAGCCCAAAAACGAAAAATTATTATATGTGCTACTGGTCACTTTGGTGTTATGCGCCGCTGTGGTCATCGCTTCTAAATACAGTTTAACCTTTTTATTCGCTAACGAGGCCAGTTATATTTCCTTTTTAGATCTGTCGGATGTTTTTAAATCTGCCATTTCCTTTGTTTGTTTAGCTTGGTGCGCACTGGCGAATATCCTATGGTACCGCTTAGAAGAACAATCGGAAATGCAAGCCAGAATGTTAGCTACACAGAACTTGGCCAAAGAAGCGGAATTGAATAAGCTTCGCCATCAGTTACAGCCGCATTTTCTTTTTAACAGCTTAAATTCTGTTTACGCCCTAACCATCGTAAACCCTACCGAAGCAGGTACAATGATTACCAAATTGGCGGCATTTTTACGTGGTACCCTTAAACGCGACGACGAAGTTTGGGTGAGCGTAGCTGATGAAATGGAATATATTCAGCTGTATCTGGATATTGAAAAAGTTCGTTTTAGCCATCGCTTGAGCGTAAATGTAAGCATTGAAGAAGATACACTGGCACTTCGCTTGCCTGGTACGCTGTTGCAGCCCATTGTAGAAAATGCCATCAAATTTGGTCTATATAATACTTCAACTGCAATTACCATTACTGTTGATGTGAAATTGGAAAATAACTTGTTGGTTATTTGTGTAACCAATCCATACGACCCAGAAATGAAAACCTCAAAGGGTACAGGTTTCGGGCTTTCGGCCATTAGGCGAAGATTATACCTGCTTTTTGCCGATAGTAGCTTGTTACAGGCCGAATCAGAGAACAATAATTTGTATATTACTACTTTAAAAATACCTCAAAAAAATGATTAAAGCTATACTCATTGATGATGAAGCCCTTGCAAGAGATATTGTGAAGCATTATTTGAAGGCTTTTCCAAACATTGAGGTGGTTGCCGAATGCAGTGATGGTTTTGAAGGTTTAAAAGCGATCACACTGCATCAGCCAGATTTAATTTTTCTGGATATTCAAATGCCCAAAATTAGTGGTTTTGAAATGCTGGAATTGGTCGAAAAAAGACCAGCGGTAATCTTTACCACTGCTTTTGACGAATATGCTATTAAAGCATTTGAAGTAAATGCTGTCGATTATTTACTTAAGCCCATAGAGCAAGGTCGCTTTGAGCAGGCCATGCAAAAATTGCCATCTAAATTAGCCACAGGCGATGACAGCCAAGAGTTGTTAGAAACTGCTTCTTTATCGCCAGCACAAAATAATAGGGTGGTGGTTAAAAATGCCGGCGTAATCAAAATCATTCCTGTAGATGCTATCCATTACTTGGAAGCAGATGATGATTATGTGAAGTTAAGTACTACAGAAGGTAATTTCTTAAAGAATAAAACGATGAGCTTCTTCGAACAAACGCTAGATGCGACGCAGTTCATCCGCATTCATCGTTCATATATCATTAACCTTGCTCAGGTAACCAAGATAGAGCTTAAAGAAAAAGAAAGCTATGTGGTATTGTTAAAATCTGGGATTTGGCTACCGGTAAGTAAAACTGGCTATGTTAAACTTAAAGCTGCTTTGGGAATTTGATGTTTGTCCTCATTCTGCCATTCAATAGTGTTTCATCCCCGCATATGCTGTAGCTACAAAGCATAGTTCGAGTAACAGATTATACGCGGCAATGTCCCTAGCGTATATTCAACCTCGTAGGTTTTTAAAACCTACGAGGTTTGTTTTTTCCGAAAATCTGTTCATCTGCGACTTTTTTATGTGCCCGAAAAAAAAATCAGAACAATTTTAAACACGGCTTGTTAATGTATTAAATCAACTCAATTAACAATTTAAACTTAAAATTAAACATCAAAGTCATGGGAAATCTATTATATATAATTGCGGTAATATTGGTAATCATTTGGGCAATTAGTTTTTTAGGCGGTTATTATACTGGCGGAATTATTCACGCATTGTTGGTAATTGCTATCGTAGCAATCTTATTAAGAGTAATAAGAGGAGCAGCTTAAACTAGAAAAATTTGTAGTTAGTTAATAAATGGAGCTCGATAGGTTTAGGTCACCTGTCGGGCTTTTTTGTGCACTGTAATTGTATTTTAAACCCGATAATAGTGAAAATATCCCGATTTATCGGATATTGTAGCGGATAGCGGGGCTTGTTTTTCCTAAGAATTACTTAAATTTGCTTTTCTAAAAATAAAAGTAATTAGATGTTGCAATTTTAAAAATATCGCTTTATATTTGCACCTCTATTAAAAACTCTAGTTAAGATATTATATAGTTATGAAAAGAACATTCCAACCTTCGCAAAGAAAGAGAAGAAACAAGCATGGCTTCCGCGAAAGAATGGCTACAGCAAATGGTAGAAGAGTTTTAGCTTCTCGCCGTGCAAAAGGAAGAAAAAGATTATCAGTTTCTGACGAGCGTCGTCATAAAGCATAATTTTTGATTGCCACCCTTTGAGGTGAAAGCAGCAATTAAATTCCTGCATTTAGCAATCAAAAAATGAATAAATTTTTTAAAGAAGAGCGTTTATGTAGCAAAAAGTCGCTAGACTTGCTATTCAAAAAAGGCTCTTCTTTTTTATTATATCCTTATAGGGCAACTTTCTTATTCGATGCCCAGCCGCACAAATTTCCTGCACAGGTAGTTATTAACGTAGCCAAAAAACGTTACAAGCATGCTAACGACCGAAATTTAATTAAGCGTCGTACTCGTGAAGCTTATCGCCTACAGAAAAATGCTGCTTTGTATGAGCTATTAAGCCATAAAGACGAACTTTTGCTTTTGGGACTACAATATGTAGGTAAAGAAATTTATCCTTATACTTTCTTGGAAAAGAGACTTGGACAATTGTTTAAAAAGCTTTTAACTCAGATTAATGATGAAAATAATTAAGCTATTATTTTCTTGGTTGTTCTTAGCCATCATTAAATTGTATCAATGGTTGTTGTCGCCTTTATTGGGACCAAGTTGTAGGTATACACCTACGTGTTCGCAATATGGGGTAGAGGCTATAAAAAAATACGGGCCCTTTAAAGGAGGTTGGTTGACCATAAAACGTATAGGTCGTTGTCATCCTTGGGGTGGTCATGGGCACGACCCTGTGCCATAATCAGTTGTTAGGTGTTAGTCATCTCCACGACACTAATTATTAAGAGCATTACCCAAAAAACTAAACAACCAAAAAACTAAACACCTATATTTGCGGTTCATGTCAACAATACTTCAAATAGAAACGGCTACGCCAGTTTGTTCGGTTGCTATCTCGGTAGATGGAAAAACCGTTGCGCTTAAAGAAGAAAAAGCTCCAAATATTCACGCTGCTAGTTTAACACTTTTTATAGAAGAAGTGATGAAGACAGCGAAACTTACTTACGCAGAGCTAGATGCTATTGCTGTAAGTAAAGGACCTGGTTCTTACACTGGTTTGCGTATTGGGGTTTCTACGGCAAAAGGATTGTGCTTTGCATTGGATAAGCCTTTAATTGCTATCAATACTTTGAAAATGATGGCAAATGGTTATTTGTTGCAGCACGCTAGTTTCGGTGGCTTGGTTTGCCCAATGATTGATGCCCGTAGAATGGAAGTTTTTACTGCAGTTTTTGACCATCACTTAAACGAAGTAGAAAATACCCATGCTAAAATTATTGATGACAAAAGTTTCGTGCTAGAATTACAGAGTAACTATGTTTCTTTTATTGGTGATGGCGCAGAGAAATGTAAAATAGTAATTGATAGCCCTAATGCTCATTTCCATTTAGAAAACTACAACAGCGCTGCTTTTATGAGCAGTTTGGCTCATGCGGCGTACCAAGCAAATGAATTTGAAGATGTAGCCTATTTCGAGCCTTTTTACCTGAAAGATTTCGTTTTTACTACGCCAAAAAAGAAAGTATAATTAATTTTATTGTTGGTGATTGATAACTGTTAATTGCCAACTGAAAGCCTACCTCTTTTTCTTTTTGAAGATACCGAAGATACTGCCAAAGAAACTTTTGCGGTCTTTGTCTTTTCCTACGCCTGGCATCCAGCTCATATTCATTGGGTGTTCTACCACATAACCAATTTTAAAAGCCATACCTATGTACACAGAGGCTCTATTGTAACCAGTCTCGTTCGCTTGGTTATTCTTCACAATGTCTTTGCTAGCATAGTAAGTTTGTTTGATGTCATTAGTGCCCAAAAACATTTCAAAGTTTGGGGTTTGTATCATCCCTTGAAGTCCTAACCTGAAAACGTTATCCGTATTGTAGCTTGGTATGGCGCTGAATGAGAAGGTACCAGATTTGATGGTATTTACAAAAGCTGCCTCGCCATATTTGTTAAAGATGTATTTGGTGATGATTAAGTTTGGAGTGTAGGGACCAAATGTTTTAGAGATAAGAAAATCAGCTCTGCTATTAATTGGCGTTATAAAGGCTTTTTGTTCGGTGTTTTCTTGAGCCATATCATCTAGAGCCTTTTGTAGTCTGTCTTCTTCGTTTAAACGGTCGGTTAATGGGATGTTTTTTGTTACGTTAAAAGAGCCTGAGTAAGACTTTTTGCCCCATCTAATGAATCCTAAATCTTTAACATTTGCCATCAAGAAAATGCCCGACTTTGTAGTATAAGTAGTACCCAAGGTAATGGCAGCACCCAAATTTCTATAAGGTAATGCATTTTTGACGTTAATTTGCCCTCCCTCAGGATAATTGAGCCTAAATTTTGCAGCCATATCTACGTCTAAATTAGCCTCGGTTACGGTAGCTGTAGATTTGCTTGCATTAAATTCAGCATATCCAATTCCGCTTAATAAGCTAACTTTTGCTCCCAATGCCCAGCGCTTGGTATAGTTTTCACGATAGTTGAAGCTAATTTGGTGATAAGCCTGAAATTTTCCGTTATTATTAAAAACATTGATTCTAGGGATGGTTGCAACGCGGCTAAAGGTGTCGTAAAATAAGCCTTTACTGATATCGCCATCATAGTCTATTTGAGTTTCAGACTTTACTTGCCAAGAAAAACCCATCTCACTATGGTATTTTTGATATTTAAATAACCTAACTGCAATAAGGTAAACGTTAAAATCCTCACGCATCAATTTTGGATTAGAAAAATTTCCAACTCTACTTTGCGTATAGCCTTGTCTAACCAAATTGCCTATGGCAGTATTCGAATTTCCTTTGCTTAAGCTATTCAAATCCAGATACGGAATAAAGAAATTGGATGCGAATTGACGAGAAGAATCAAGTACAAAAGATTTTTGTGCCGGATTTTCAAAAGAATCGAATAGGGTTTTTGTATTGAATAATGCATATTGCTGCGAACGAGCTGTAAATGATAATCCAATTAATACGACTATAGGTAGATAGATTTTCATGAAGTAGTGCTTTTATTTTACGTTTAGCACTATAAAAATAGATTATTAATTTCTCTTCAAGCTATCTATTTCAGATTTTGTTTGATTTTTAAGTAAAAGAATATTGCTCATAAACTTACCGTTATCAGCAGATAATTGATAGCCGAATGCATTGTAATCCTTCAAGCCTTTTTGTGATTTGTATTGCTTGTAAAAAGATGCTTTCAAATTTCTTCCAAAAATATCATTACTGTTTTTACTGTTAATGTAAAAAGCAATGGTGGCAGAACTGGAAGTTTGATCTTTAAAGTAAGTGTAACTATCCGTAGAAGCTAATAGATGATTATTTTTATAGCTATTTAAGAAGACTTGGATAGTGCTGGCATAATTGGCTACCACAAAATGATTGTCAATAATGGTATAAAATGGGCGTTCAAATCTTTTAAAAGGCTCTCCAAAGAAATTCGCCAACAAATCAGCTTCTTTGAAAATACGGATGTCTGGAGCATACTCACTACTCAAATCTAGTAGTAACTGACCTAGTTTATCTCCGTTTTTGATTTCAATGATTCCCATTTTTTCTCCGCTCTTTAGTTGCAGAACGGCTAACTGCTTGCCGAAATATTGCGGAAAAGTTTGATTGATATCTATTCTGTATTTATCACTTATGGCTTGGTGTTGCTTTTCGATTTGAGCATCCTGTTTGTTTTCTTTTTGCAATGCTTTAAGTGCGCTGTTCCATTTTTGGTAATCGTCAATAGCAAATACGCTGTAATTGGCAGTTTGTTCAGGGAAAAGTTGGTCAATATTTATCTTTTGTTCTTTCTGATCTACAAAAAGCTTAAAATAATTTTGAGGCTTTTGTACATCAGTATATCCATTTAATAAAAGCTTGTCGCTGCCAAAATTGTAGCTTAAAGAAGCATAGGTTTCCTGCTTGTTGAAAATGCTAAGTTCTCCCGTTAGATTGGTATTTAAAATGTTTTTGAGTAAGACAGGAAGCTTCGCGTAGTCTATATAAACATTGGCCAATGTGTTTTTATTCACTTGGATATTTTGCTTGATGTAATTGGCAAAATTGTTTTTTTGTGCCTTGTCTACATTTGCTGCTTTATTTAATGCGGCCAAACTGTTCGAAAATAAAATAGATTTTTGATTGATTGCTAGGTAAAGCTTTGCACTGTCACCAAATTTTACTTCATGAAAGTTGCCCTCTTTCTTTAGAGAAACATTTAGTTTGGTAAACATGGCTAAATCAATCTTAGCTTTTGTGGTTTGAGTAGCCACCATAAAATCTACGCTGTTTTTGTCGCCAGCTAAGAAGCCAATTGTTATTTTTTCGCCATCAATAAGTGCATTGATATTGCTGTTCTTAATCATGTTTTCTCGAAGAGCACCTAATAGCTTGCTTTTTTCTTCTCCTAAAATATTATCGGTAATTTCTTGACCACTAAGAATTTCATAAAAGCTCTTATCATTTTCAAATGTGAAAATAAGGGGTGCGTTTGCAGATATAATGTTTAACGAATTGTCTGAAGCACTCGCTTCCTTATTCAGATTAGAAAAGTACAAATACGCCATGCCCACCACACCGAGCATCAATAAAACCAATAGAATATAAATCTTTCTCATAACAGCCACAGCAAATTTAATTTAATTTTACGATTAGCGAGATTGTAAAGGCATTTTCTTAAATTAGCAAATTTAAAGCCGTTGCTACATGAATAAAAGAATAATCTTGACCGCCGCTTTCTTTGGTGCTTTAGCTGTGATATTAGGTGCGTTTGGCGCCCATGGTTTAAAGAGTATCATCTTGCCAAATCAGCTAGAAATTTGGCAAAAAGGAGTGGAATATCAATTCTATCATACCTTCGCTATCCTATACCTTTCTACCTTTGCTCGTTATAAGAACAAATTAATTGGGTTGTCGTTTTTGTTTTTTACATTAGGTATTGTCTTTTTTTCAGGCTCATTGTATTTGCTTGCACTTAAGGATGCTTATCATTTGTCGTTTGCAAATATTTTAGGGCCAATAACTCCCATTGGTGGCTTGTGTTTTATTTTGGGATGGGTTTTCTTGTTTTTAGCAGCGTTAAAAGATAAATAGAATGAATTTTGCGGAGTCGGATTTTTCGGAGAGGGATACATTATTTGTAGAGGTGGTTTTGCCGCTATCTTTAGCTATCAATTATACTTATCGGGTACCTTTTGAACTGAATGAAACAGTTGCTGTAGGTAAAAGAGTTGTGGTGCAGTTTGGCAAGCACAAGATTTATACAGCCTTAGTAAAGAGTATTGGTAGCCATCCGCCAGAGCACTACCAAGCAAAATATATTATTGATGTAGTAGACGATTATCCGGTAGTTACGCAAAAGCAATTTGAGTTTTGGAACTGGATTACTTCGTACTATTTATGTAATGAAGGCGATGTGATGTCTGCTGCATTACCAACAGGCTTAAAGCTAGCCAGCGAAACGGTTTTGTTGTTAAAGGATGAATTACCTGACGATTTGAATTTGAGCGACAAGGAGCAAATCATTTTTGAGGTTTTACACAAACAACATCGCATTAGCATTGATGAGGTAGCTACCTTATTGGGGCAAAAAACAGTTTATCCAATCGTTAATTCTTTGATTGCAAAAGAGGTAATTGTAGCTGCCGAAGAAGTGGTGGATAAATACAAGCCACTGCTGAAATCTTTTGTGAAGCTGAATGATTTCTATCATGAAGATGCCAATTTGAGAATTCTTTTTGAGCAATTAGAAAAGGCGCCTAAACAATTAGATGCTTTGTTGGCTTACCTAAAATTGAGTAAAGACAAAGGTTTTGTAGCTAAAAATCAGTTGATAGAGGAAAGCGGTAGCGGGCAAGCTGCGCTAAAATCTTTAACTGATAAAGATATTTTTCATATCGAAAAAAGACCTGTGAGCAGGTTGAGCAGTGATGGCGAACTGTTTGATATCAATTTTAAATTGAGCGAACATCAGGAGGGAGCGCTTACAAAGGTTAAACAACAGTTTGAAACCAAGGATGTGGTTTTATTGCACGGTGTAACTGCAGCGGGTAAAACTCAACTTTACATCAAGCTTATTGAAGAAGCAATTGCCGGTGGCGGGCAAGTATTGTTCCTACTTCCAGAAATTGCTTTAACCACTCAAATTGTAGAAAGAATAAAGCTTTATTTTGGAAATAAGATAGGAGTTTACCACTCCAAATTTAATGATAACGAACGGGTAGAGATTTGGAATAAGGTACTAAATGGAGCTTATCAGGTAGTGCTTGGGGCGAGGTCGGCGGTGTTGTTACCTTTTACCGATTTAAAGTTAATAGTAGTAGATGAGGAGCATGAAAATTCGTACAAACAATACGATCCTGCACCACGATATCAAGCTAGAGACGCTGCAATTTATTTAGGTCACTTGCATCAGGCTAAAGTGGTTTTAGGTTCTGCCACGCCATCTTTAGAAAGCTATTATAATGCTAAAACCGATAAATATGGTTTGGTAGAATTAACCGAACGTTTTGGTGGCGTACAGTTGCCACTGCAAGAAGTGGTGAGCATTGCCGAAGAAACCAAAAGGAAGAAGATGGTTTCTTATTTTACCAGTGTTTTGGTAGATGATATTGCTGATGCTCTTGAGAAAAAGGAGCAAGTGATCTTGTTCCAGAATCGTAGGGGATATGCCACTATTTTAATCTGTGCAACCTGTGGCTACGCTCCAAAATGTGTTAACTGCGATGTGAGCTTAACCTTTCATAAATCTAGCGGTAAATTGCATTGCCATTATTGCGGCTACCACCAAAGTAGTATTAATGTTTGTCCTGCCTGTGGTTCTGTACATGTGGAGCAAAAAGGTTTTGGTACCGAACGTATCGAAGAAGAATTAAGCTTGATTTTTCCTGATGCTAGAATTGCTCGATTAGATTTGGATAGCACACGAACCAAAAACGGAATGCAGCAAATCATCAGTGATTTTCAAGAAAAGAAAAACGATATTTTGATTGGTACCCAAATGGTGGCCAAAGGTCTGGATTTTGAAAATGTGAGCTTAATTGGAGTCATCAATGCAGATACTTTATTAAACTTTCCAGATTTTAGAGCATTTGAGCGAAGCTATCAGTTATTGGCTCAAGTTGCTGGCAGAGCAGGTAGGAGAGATAAGCAAGGTAAGGTGTGTATCCAGGCCTACGCAGATGACCACCGGATTATCAAGCAGGTAATCAATAACGATTACCAACAGATGTACGAAGATGAACTGGAAGAGCGTAGGCAGTTTAACTATCCGCCTTTTTCTCGTTTAATTTTTATCAACGTAAAGCATAAAGATGCCAATGTGCTTCATGTGGCTGCTCAAACCTTGGCCACAAATCTAAGAGGGCAATTAGGAGCGAGAGTTTTAGGTCCGGAACAGCCCTTAGTTTCACGAGTTAGGAATTATTATATCAAACAGATTATCCTTAAAATAGAAAGGACCGCTGCGATGCAGAAAGTTAAAACGGTATTGCTAGATACCATTAAAGACTTCAACTCCCAAAAGGATTTTAGAAGTGTAATTACGCAAATAGACGTAGACCCTTACTAGTTTTTACCTAATAATTGGATTTGCAAACCCACTGAAACTGGATTCAATAAGGTTTCAAATTTGTTGTACTTAGCAAAAGTTCTAGTGTTGGCCGGGTCGTTCAACACAGTTTCCTGACGTTCGTAAGAGTAAAATAGATCAAGGCTAGATTCCGCGAAGAAACTTATCTGTTTGGAAAGATTAACTTTTAATCCAAAAGTTGGAGTAGCTACAGCTCCATTTTTACTAGTTATTGCAGCGTACGTAGTTTTTATTGTCGCTGGATTAAGCTGGTTGACAGTTCCGTTGAAACTGTTAGATCTGAAACCAAAATCGGCAGCAAAGTACGGTTGTATGGTAGAGTAATTAAAGTTCTTCTCAAATCCGAGTTTAATAGAATAATCTGTCATGTTTCCAACTGCGTTTTCACAATTGTCGCATTGATTTCTAAAAGTCAAGTCTCGTTTATATAAATAATGGCCACTAACTCTAATCGCTATCTGATTGTCATTGAACTTAATCATACCGCCATTTAAGAATGCATCTACGTAATTTCCGTTACTAGTTTGTTGAAGTACTTTCGGCATCTGCATTATGCTGTAGGCTTTTACTCCAATACTATAATTATAGCTGCCGTCTAGTTGTGCAAAGGATGAGCTGGTAACCAGTAGTAAAGCAATAGCGAATATAATTTTTTTCATAGTAAGTAAGTCTTGGTTGCGCAAAAGTATAAATTATTTATATTACAATCTCTTCTAAACTACCGATTAGCCTAATTCTTTGGGATTTACATAGAGCTATTTTGTTTAATTTTAGATTTGTTGATAAAAAATATAGCTCTCAAATTGGTTAAATACCGACTTTAAACCTATTTTTGACGCAAATGGCGTATAAGTTTGTTGATAATTACAGGGAAAAAGGAGCAAGAAAAAAACTTGTAGAAATCTTAAAAGAAAGAGGAATATCTGATGCTAAGGTGCTTCGGGCAATAGGGAAAGTGCCTCGTCATTTCTTTTTTGATGAAACCTTCTGGAACCAAGCTTACAGAGACATTGCTTTTCCTATTGGCGATGGACAAACTATTTCGCAACCCTACACAGTAGCTTATCAAACAGAGTTATTGCATATCCAAAAAGGCGATAAAGTACTGGAAATAGGTACGGGTTCTGGTTATCAAACTTGTGTTTTAATGGAACTAGGTGCTAATGTTTATACCATCGAGCGTCAGGAGAATTTATATGCGAGAACCATTAAGGTATTACCTGGAATGGGTTATCAAGCTAATTTCTTTTTGGGAGATGGCTCTAAAGGAATTGAAGCACACGCACCTTACGCAAAGATTATCGTAACAGCTGGAGCTCCTTTTGTGCCAGAGATTCTGTTGAAGCAATTGAGGATTGGTGGTATTTTAGTTATTCCGGTAGGAGATGAGAAATCACAGAAGATGATTACAGTTATCCGCGTTAGCGAGAACGAATACGATAGGATAGAATTGGATACCTTTAGGTTTGTGCCACTAGTTGGCGACCAAGCTTGGTAAAAGGTTCCGGGTTTTAAATTGCGAGTTATGGGCTCCGGTCTCAAAACCCACAACTCGTAACCTATAAGTTTTAAGGGTATAGCAAATATTTCTTTCTCATTTCTTTGTACTTGCTTAATCCAGGTTCCCAGCTAGCTCTAATTTCAGCTTCGCTTTTACCTGCGATAATCTGCTTCCTGAAATCGGCAACGCCAATTAATCTCTCGATAGGTAGCAGTTGATTGCTCAATTTCGAATCAAAGAAAGTTTCTTTTTTAGGTGATGCCTTGTACAGCTCCACTACCCATTGGATATTGATTTGTCTGGTTTTTCTAAAGACAGAAGTGTCGTAATTTCTTAAATCGATGCCATAACAAACCTGATCTTTAAAAAGCGGAGTTTCTGCCATGCCTTTTATTCCGGTAGGTTTAAAAGAGAATTCGTAAATACCTTTATAGTAGAGAGCGCCTAAAACGGTAAATGGGAATTTAGTCCCTCTTCCCAAGTTTGCGTAAATGCCTTCGAATAAACAAGTACTTGGATATAATAAGATAGACTGTGCTGTGTTTAAATTTGGGGATGGAGGAACAGGCAGCTCATAAGGCATGTCGTGATGGTAATTTGCATTTTTAATTATGGTGATTTTGCATTTCAATTTATCCTTTAACCAACCTTCGCCGTTTAACATCTGCGCATACTCTCCAACAGTTAAACCATGAGCTACTGGGATAGGCTGAATGCCAATACCAGATTTAAACTGAGGATCTAGAATTGGACCATCGATTACAAAACCATTCGGGTTCGGCCTGTCGAAAATCATCACTTCTTTTCCATTAGCTGCACAAGCCTCCATTACACGTTGTAAAGTGTTGATATAGGTGTAGAAACGAACGCCCACATCTTGGATGTCAAAAATCATCACGTCAATATCAGCTAGGTTTTCTTTGCTAGGTGTACTTTGTTTACCATATAGCGAAACTACTTTAATGCCTGTTTTGGCATCAGTTTCATTGCCTACATGAATACCTGCACTAGCATTACCTCTAAAACCATGCTCAGGACCGAAAATCTTTACTATTTTTACACCACGTTTTAGCAAACTGTCAACAGTTGTTGTTGTACCGATGATAGAGGTTGGGTTAACTACCATTCCCACTCGTTTTCCTTTTAATAAAGGAAGGTAAAGTTCGGTTTGCTCGGCACCGGTTTTAAACTGTGTTGACACTTGATTTTGCTTGATTACTGTTTGTGTTTTTTGCGTCTTTTTGCTGCTTTGTCCGCAAGCGGTGAATGTGAAAGCAGCTAGAAAGATTTTAAAAAGTATGATTGATCTGTTCATTTTAAGTATTTGTGTGTTAAAGCGAGTTTGAAATAGCGCTTTTGCTAAGTTACCATTTATTGCAAAAAGTTGAATATAGAATATTTTATATCGAGTCGTATTTCTTTAAAGGCCGAAAGAACCTTTTCGAAACTTATTGTGCGTATCGCCATTGTAGGAGTAATGCTGAGTTTGGCGGTAATGATACTTTCCGTAGCAATTATTAAAGGCTTTAAAACCGAAATACAGGATAAAGTGCGAGGCTTTGTTGGCGATATACAGATTTACCGTTATGACTTGAACGGTTCGTTTGAAAAATCGCCATTTATACCTAATGATACTACGTTAAACAATCTTAAGAACAATAAACAGATTGCCGCTTATTATCCTTTCGCTACTAAACCTGCTATTATAGTGGCTAATGGAGAAGTTGAAGGTGTAAATTTTAAGGGGATAGATGCAACTTACAATTGGGATTACATTAACAAGCATTTGATTAGTGGAAAGGTTATCGATTTTTCTGACAGTACAAAATCTGCTCAACAGATACTGATATCTGACTTTACTGCAAAGCGATTAAGGCTGAAAACTGGCGATAGTTTCATTATGCACTTTATACAAAACCCGCCTAGAAAGAGGAAATTGAATATTGTTGGTATTTACCATATTGGTATAGAAAATTTAGATAAAGGTTTTGTAATTGGCGACATCGGATTGATTAGGCGTTTGAATAATTGGCAGCCAAAAGAAACTGGTGGTATGGAAGTACGGATAAAGGATTTTAACCTGCTAAAACCAGTGGCTGATGATGTTTATGGCAGCTTGGAATTGAAATTACGTTCAAGGTCCGTAGAGGAAAGTACACCAGAAATATTTACTTGGTTATCTCTGTTGGATGTGAATACCAAGGTGATTTTAACGTTGATGCTGATCGTAGGTGTGATTAACATGGTAACGGCATTGCTCATCATGATTTTGGAGCGCACCAACATGATTGGTATGCTAAAAGCAATGGGCATGAAAAATAGCAGCATGATGAAAATATTCCTTTACAATGCCATTTACTTGGTGGGAATTGGTTTGTTTTTGGGCAATCTTTTAGGTTTGGGCTTGTGCTATTTGCAACAATACACCCATTGGTTTAAATTAGATCAAACGAACTATTATCTGGATTATGTACCTATCCAAGTTCACTTTGCCGATGTACTGCTACTGAATTTAGTCACGGTGCTAATTTGTACGGTGGTTTTGATTGTGCCTTCTATGTTGGTGAGCAGAATAAGTCCGCTGAAGGCGATTAGGTTTAAGTAAAGTGCTTTTTTGTCTACTTATTGGTTCTTCAACAATAGAATAATTATAGCTTGTAATCAATTATATTTTTTGTAAAAGTTAATAGGGTATCCAAATGGATACCCTATTAACTTTTATAGGTGATAATAATACCTAATAAAAATTATCGCTTTACTACTTTGTGTACTGCAGATTGCTTTCCAGATAATTTAATAAAATAAATGCCCGAAGGAAATTTATCTGTTTTAAAAGTACAATTTGTCTGTTCTTTTTCTATTGTAACAATTGTTAAAACTTTTCCAGAAAGATCTGAAAGAACTGCCTTTTCGAAAATACCTTGTTTAAAAGTAGTATTAACTGAGCTGGTGAATGGGTTCGGGTAAACACTAGAGTTAACTTTTACAGCTCCAAAAGAAGCACTTTGAGTACTTAGGAGAGTGGTTTTTCCGTTATAATCTACCTGTGATAATTGATAATAATTTGTGCCGATATTCGGTTTTTTATCTACCAAATTATAGGAATTGGTCTCACTAGAATTTCCTTTTCCGTCTATATTTGCGAAATTTTCGAAATTAACCCCATCCTTAGATCGTTTAATTATAAAATGACTGTTATTTTGTTCGCCAGTAGTTTGCCAATGTAAATTTATGGCATTTGCACCAGCTGTTACATTAAATAGTTTGAAGGTAACAGGGAGTACCGCATTTTCTTCATAAGTAATAATAACAATACCGCTAGAGCCAGCTCTTGCATTTACAGAAGATGCAACTGCGGAACCTGCACCAGAACCACCATGTCCTAGATTAGCTGCAAGAACACTCCCGTTATTGTTAGAGCTGGCTGTTCCTCCTTGACCTCCGTTACCATATAAAACTGCTGAGCCTGATATACTGTTTGAAGTCCCGGAGCCACCAGTGCCACCACTTGTCTGAATTGGAGATGTACCATTACCGCCTGTAGTAGCATTACCACCACCGCCGCCGCCGCCGTTTCCGCCCTTATTTAAGGCACCACCAAAAGCATTTCCGCCACCTCTACTTTTTAAGCCACCAGTTCCGCCTTCTGCGATTATGGTTCCAAATGAAGAATTTTCACCTTTGCTGCCATCATATTCTGGGGGAGACGCTAGTCTATTTGCAGTGCCACCACTACCACCGTTCCCAACAGTTACATTAAGTGTGGTTTGTCCAGAAAAAGTGAAAGTGCCTGTTATAACTTGGCCACCTCCACCACCGCCAGCGCCACCATTATCATATGCTGCGCCACCGCCACCACCGCCACCAACTATCAAGTAGCTAACAGAAGATACTCCTGGAGGTACAGGCCAATTATTTACAGAAGTTGTAAAGGTTTCTCTAATGTAGTTAATACCACCAGACGTGAACGGTTGTTTTGTTTGCCCAAAGCAAACACTAGTTCCTAACATAAAATAGGAAATTGCGATTAATTTAAAATTGTTTCTCATAGAATCAGAATTTGTATGATGTAATTTACTAATACTTGGAAGGTTTATTGCAAAAGTTGTTTGTAATTTGAAAAGTTTTTAGATATGATAATGCGGTTATTGCCATAGTTTATGAAAATAGTTAGATTTAACATCATACTATGCTAAATAGTAGTCACAGATATAAGTTCCTTTGTACTCACTTAAAGTTTTTGAACTGAGATTTTTTGTTTTTAGATGTATGATAGTATAAATATATTACAAAATTTTAAAAATGAAAACAAATAGGGTACCCATTTGGGTACCCTATTTGATAAATAAAAGCCTAATTAAAAATTATGGTTTTATTACTTTATGTGTTGAAGACTGCTTTCCAGATAGTTTAATGAAGTAAATTCCTGAAGTAAATTTATCAGTTTTAAAAATGCAATTGGTTTGTTCTTTTTCTATGGCAATACTCGCTAAAACTTTTCCAGAAAGATCTGAAAGGTCAGCCTTTTCGAAAATACCTTGTTCAAAATTAGCATTAACTGAGCTGTTGAATGGGTTAGGATAAACACTCGAATTAGCAGTTTTTTTAACTTCAAATAATGCACTTTGCGTGCTAAGGATTTTTGTGTTTCCGTTATAATCTACTTGTGCCAATTGGTAGTAATTTATGCCAATGTTAGGTTTTTTGTCTGCCAAATTATAGGAATTGGTTTCGTTAGAATTTCCTTTTGCTTCTACACTAGCAAAGCTTTCAAAGTTAATTCCATCTGTAGATCGTTTGATGGTAAAATGACTGTTGGCAGATTCGGCAGTAGTTTGCCAATGCAGGTTAATTGCATTTGCACCAGCTTTAGCGGTAAACAGTTTAAAGCTAACGGGTAGTACCGTATCTTCTGTATAAGTAAATATAACAATGCCATCAGAGCCAGCTCTTCCGCCTAATGAAGATAGACCAGAAACACCTGCACCAGACCCACCATGTCCTCTATTTGCCGCTGGTGTACTTCCATTATTTCCAGGTTGGTTATTACCAGTTACTGCTGTTCCTCCATTTCCTCCCACGCTATATATAATCGACGAACCCGATAGGCTACTTGAAGTACCGCCGCCGCCATTGCCACCATTTTGTACAACAGGTGTACGTCAATTGTTACCTGGACTGGCATTGCCACCTCCTCCGCCGCCGCCATTGCCACCTCCACCTCCGCTTCCGCCTGTATTAAGGGCGCCACCGGCACTGGCACCACCACCTCTACTTCTAATGCCACCCGTTCCTCCATTTGCAATAATGGTATCAAAATAAGAGTTTCCTCCATCAACACCGTTATATTCTTGCGGAGAGGCGTTTCTATCAGCTGCACCACCAGCTCCAGCACTACCAACGGTTACATTTATCGTGCTTCCACTGGTAACAGAAAGAGTGCCTGTTTTAACTTGACCACCTCCGCCACCTCCAGCAGCTCCGCTATCAAATGCGCCGCCGCCGCCGCCACCGCCACCAACTACTAAGTAGTTAACAGAAGAAACATTGGACGGTACGGTCCAGTTAAATGAAGAATTTGTGTTTGTAAAAGTTAATCTAGTATAATTAACGCTGCCTTCTGTAAAATACTCAGGTTGCACTTCTATATAGGTTATAATAACTATACCTTCAGAACCTGCTCCTCCCTCAAGAGAAGATAAGCCAGAAACGCCTGCTCCATTACCACCATTACCACTGTTGGCTGGCGTAGCGCTTTGGTTGTTGCCAGGTTGGTTATTACCAGTTACTGCTGTGCCGCCTTTTCCACCAGTACCGTATATTTTCGCGATTCCTGATAAATTACTTGAAGTACCACCGCCGCCATTGCCACCGTTTTGTACAACAGGTGTACGTCCATTGCTACCTGGATTGGCATTGCCACCTCCACCACCGCCGCCATTGCCACCACCACCTCCGCTTCCACCTGTATTAAGGGCGCCACCGGCACTGGCACCACCACCTCTACTTCTAATGCCACCTGTTCCGCCATTCGCAATAATGGTATCAAAAGAAGAGTCTCCTCCATTAACACCGTTATATTCTGGTGTAGCATCGTTTCTATCAGCTGCACCACCAGCTCCAGCACTACCAACGATTACATTTATCGTGCTTCCCCCGGTAACAGAAAGAGTGCCTGTTTTAACTTGACCGCCGCCACCGCCGCCAGCCCCTCCGCTATCAAATGCGCCACCGCCACCGCCACCGCCGCCAACTACCAAGTAGTTAATGGAGGAGACATGTGCTGGCACAGTCCAATTACTTACAGAACTTGTAAAGGTTACCCTAGAGTAGATAGTGCCACCCTGCGTAAAATTTACCTTTGTTTGCCCTAAGCAAACAGTTATTCCTAAGACAAAATAGGAGATAAAAATTAATGTAAAATTGTTTTTCATTGACTTTTAATTTAAATGTGTAGATAATAGAGAGTAATAGATGATTTTGATAATCAGTGATTTTAGTTTTTGATAATCAGTTATTTGGCAACAATGTCGGATACGCTATGAATACATAGTTTTTTAAGCTATGTAGAAGAGATTAGTAGCAAAAATAAATAATCTTGATAATGTATTACCTCAGTTAATTTTCCGTTATATTTTGCAAATACAAGCAGAATTTGAACGTTATTCTGTTGATATTTACAACTGTAATGATTTTTAATCAAGGATATTCTTAAAAGTTTTGATTTGTTGCTTTTTTTTAAAGCATTTTAAGATTTTGCAGAAATCTAAAGTAATAAAGAATCTATTTGAAATGAAATTTGTTGTTATTTTTTATTTATATTATTGATTATCAGTTGTTTATTTTTATTTCTGAGTAAGGGGTTCCAATTTTGACGAATAATCAAAAATGTAATAAGTTCTAGTCTGATTAAATTAAGTCATTTGGAAATTGTTTTTCATGATATTCTTCGAAAGGCTTTACGAGACGCTAGTCCTTGGTTGGAATTGGTTTGTTTTTAGGTAGCATTTTAGTATTAGGACTCTGTTATTTGCAGCAGTACACACAATTTCTTAAGCTAGATTAAACTACTATTATCTGTGATCTGGATTATGTGCTTATAGAAGTTAACTTTACTACCGATGTGCTATTGCTGAATTTAGTTGCCATGCTGATTTGTATTATAGTGCTAAAAGCAATTAGGGTTACGTAGGATGCTTTTATTTCTTGTTCACTTATTGTTACCATTAACAATGGATAAATATAACTCATGATTAATTATATTTTTCGTTAAAAATAAATAGGGTGCCCATTTAGAGCACCCTGTTTGTTTTATCAGGTGATAATAATACCCAATTAAAAATTAATTATGGTTTTATTACTTTATATGTTGCAGATTGCTTTCCAGATAATTTAATAAAATAAATTCCAGAAGGGAATCTATCTGTTTTAAAAGTGCAATTGGTCTGTTCTTTTTCTATGGCAATACTCGCTAAAACTTTTCCAGAAAGATCTGAAAGAACTGCCTTTTCGAAAATACCTTGTTCAAAATTAGCATTAACTGAGTTGGTGAATGGGTTAGGGTAAACACTAGAGTTAATTTTTACAGTTCCAAAAGAAGCACTTTGAGTACTGAGGAGAGTGGTTTTTCCGTTATGATCTACCTGTGATAATTGATAATAATTTGTGCCAACATTCGGTTTTTTATCTACCAAATTATAGGAATTGGTTTCACTAGAATTTCCTTTTCCGTCTATATTTGCAAAATTTTCGAAATTAACCCCATCCTTAGATCGTTTAATTATAAAATGACTGTTATTTTGTTCGCTAGTAGTTTGCCAATGTAAATTTATGGCATTTGCGCTTGATACAGCGTTAAACATTTTGAAGCTAACTGGCAGCACGGGGTCTACTTCTGGATAAGTGAAAATTACAATACCATCAGCACCATTTCTTCCACTAAGAGAAGACGAAGAGGCAGAACCTGCACCAGCACCACCATTTCCTGTATTAGCTGTAGGCGTGCTTCCATTAGAATTAGCGAAGGATCTTCCTCCATTACCACCGTTGCCATATATGGTTGCCGCTCCTGACAGACTGCTAGAAGTGCCGGCTCCGCCATTTCCACCACTTGAAGAGTTTCCTGTGCTACCTGAAGAAGTGGCACCACCACCACCGCCGCCTCCGCCAACGCTGCCGCCAGAGACACCATTGCCACCTCCATTACCGCCAGTATTTACTGCGCCGCCAAAACCATTCAATTGAGTTCTACTTGCTTGCCCACCGGTTCCGCCGTTAGCTGTTATAGAGCCGAATGAGGAAGACCCGCCATTATTACCGCCATATTCATACGGTGGTATATTTCTATTGGCAGTACCACCAGTACCGCCGATACCTATAGTCACGTTAACTGAAGTTCCTGCAGAAACGTTTAAATTTCCTGTTAAAACATGGGCGCCACCACCACCGCCAGCAGCACCAGCGTCATAAGCAGCACCACCACCGCCACCGCCGCCAACTACCAAGTAGTTAACAGAGGTAACACCTTGGGGAACTGACCAGTTCCCAGAAGTTTTAAAAATTACCCTAGCGTAGAGGATACCGCCATCGATGTAATTTTCTTTTGTTTGTCCAAAGCAAATGCTAACTCCTAAGATGAAATAGGAAATTAAGATTAAAGTAAAACTGTTTCTCATTGATTTAGAATTTTTAAATGATGTAATTTAATAATGACTAAATTTTCGTTGCAAAGATTGTCTACAACTATAGTTTTAAGACTTTTTGATACAGCTATGCCCCATAGTTATTGAAAATAATAGAAATCGTACTTTATTGAAGTGAATTAACAGCCATATACGGTTGACAATGTTTTCGCTTCCGGTGGGTCTTATTACTTTCTTAAGCTTTTTACGAATAGATATTTGCGCTGAATTTTATTCAGTCGGTATCCATGTAATGTAATCACAGGGATGGGTGTATTCTTAAAAGTTTTAATTGATATTTTTTTTTTGAAGTCTTATTAGACGTATAGAGAAGGCAAATATAGCAAATACTTTAAAGAGTAAAAAGCTTGGTTATTACCTTTTATTATAAAGTGATTGTATTTCGCTGGTTATTTTGTTGTTGTCTATTTGCTAGAATGGTAGGCCGATTGGATCTTAATAATTATCAATGCGATATTTAAAGAAATACCATCAGTAATTATTCATTTATGAATGAACTACAATTAATCTTTAAAATTTAAGGAGTGGTTCAATTATAAGTGTTTGGTTTTTATCTTTAAATAGTAAGGTTTTTAGAAAGGGGATGGATTAGCAGAAAAGAAACTACTCTCCAATTAATTATTTTGTAAGTCTTTTAATACCCCCATTTTCAAATCATAAGTAGATAAAGTGATTGCTTTCAGTCCAAGCTCTGCTAAAACATAATCCGTAATCATCGAAGCCATCACAATCATATCTACACGTAAGGGAATTAGATTTGGCATTTCGCTGCGCTCTTGATGTGTAGAATGGAGGAACTTTTTGCTTAGCTGATGGTAGGCTTCGATGTCAATTGGTGCATTAGCAATTTCATTAAGGACTATGGATGGGTTTAATACTTCGGCATAAGTTTCAAAAGCACCCGCAGAGCCAATTAAGGTGGTTGCTCTGAAGGTTTCTCCAAATTCAATTAGCTCAGATAAATTTTCTTTCAGGTGTTGATTAATCTGATTTTGGTTTTCTTGATTAATCGGGTCTGATTTGAAGAACTTCTGCATCAATCTTGCCGCACCAATGTCAAAGCTTTTTTTCCAATAGAATCCGTTTTCATCACAAAAGATGAATTCGGTACTGCCGCCACCAATATCCATAATCAAAGATTTACCTTGGATGGCGCCGCTATATTTTACGGCTTCGTAAATGAGGCTGGCTTCTTCTTCGCCATTAATCATATCGATAGCAATTCCTGTCTCTTTTTTTACAGTATGAATAAAATCTTGTCCGTTGCTGGCACTGCGTACACCAGAAGTTGCAACAGCTCTAATTTTAGTAACTCCGTATTGGTTTAAAGTCGCTTTGAAATCCTTCAGGCAATTAATGGCACGCTCAAACGCCGCAGGAATAATCTTGTTTTCTTTGGTAATGTCTTCGCCTAGTTTAATAGGTTTGTTGGTTTTGTAGATGATATTCATCTCGCTATCCGATTTCTCAGCAATAATGAGGTGAAAGGTATTCGTTCCTAAATCTATAGCAGCAATTTTCATTGAGTTTGATTTTTAAGTAAAGGTAGCAAAAAGGTTATGCACCCATCCCGTCATTTCGAACGAGAAACGAGGAGAAATCTAACGAGTGAAATTTTTAGACTTTATTGCTGATCTTCCAGATTTGCAATTTGAAAGCCCTATAGTGGAATTTTTAATCTGTTTTTATAAGATTGGTAAGTTACGGATTGTAAAATTCGTAGATAATACTTCGAGATTGCAAATCAAGACGAGCGAGTGCTACTTTCATTTTTAATTTTATTATTGCAAGTTGGGATAAATTTAGCCAGCAGTACAGGTTGCCGTATGCAATATTTTAAAGTTGCAAGAATTGGCGATAAAGCATAATTTGTTTGCTTTTTGATGTAAAGAGTTTGCTAATTCTATCTGTTTTGGATTATCAATGGTTACTACGGGATGTAAATGAACTTCTGTAAATCTTCCGCTACCTTTTTGGTCAGTTTCTAGAGTGCCAGTAGCACTATCTGTATAGGATAATACATTTATTTGATGGAGGCTACACACATAAAGAAATGACATCATATGGCAAGACATTAAGCTACTTAAGAGTAAGTCTTCAGGGTTATGTAAGCTAGGGTCGCCTTTAAAAGCCTTGGCAGCTGATATTTTCAGATCCGATTTATCTTCAAAGCTAACGGTGTGGTTTTTTATATATCGTTTTACCGAGTTTCTGTCGGTTTGCCAATTCAGTATGGCTTTGAACAAGTGTTTTAATGGCATCTTATTTTCAATAAAAGCCTAAGATAGTATTTAAATAAATGGTACCAATTAAACAAAAAGTGATAATTGAGATATTCGCCAAAACTCTCAAAATCCATTTCTGATTTGATAAGTCGTAAGTTAATTTCTTTGAGACCGCGACTGATATTCCCATCAGTAAAAACCAGACTGCGAAGAATAGCGATAGTTTTCCTCTAATTAATGTAGTGACTAAATCATGTATCAGTCCGCAAAAAATAAAGGTTAATATTAAGGCAATGCCAATTGGGAATACCTTTTTTAACGGCTTGAATATTTTTGTGCCTAAGTAATATCCAAAAATTGGATTCCAGAAAGTCCAAAAGGTAGCAAAGTTTTTAGCGCCAAGTGAACGATAGAGGTTGTTGCCAAGTGATTTTGAATGTCCTATTGGAACGCCGTTTTTCTTTTTTACATAGTCGCCTAAGTTCATTCGGGTATGGTTCAAATTTTGAATAGCAGCATCGCTTGAATTTGTTGTGCAAAAGCTTTTGTTTGTAAACCTGACAAAAGCGGATACCGGCCTTGTAGCTAAGGCCTCGTGTAGTATGAGCGGTTGGGAGGGCTGCTTTACGATAGGAGTAGAGGTGTTGCTTTTCAAAACCTTTCGATGTATCGGAGTAAACTCTCTCTGCCTTTGGCATCTCTCCCCTAAATGGGAGAGAGACGCTTTTAGCAATGGCATTGAGATCTTTATTCTTTGCTCCTTATTCCTTAATCATCAACTAATTCTTATATGTAAACCACTTAAACATTTCTTTGAAAGTAGTTTTCTTGCCATACATTAAGATACCGACACGGTAAATTCTTCCGGCAACCCAAACAGTGCCTAAGAAACCAACCACTAAAATAATCATAGATAAGGCGAGTTCCCAATTAGGTACGCCGTACGGGATACGAACTACCATGGCAATAGGAGAGGTAAAAGGTATCATTGATAACCAAAACGCGGTACTGCCATAAGGGTCGTTGGTAACTACGCTTAATGATAAAGCATAACCTAACAATAGTGGAAGCATCACAGGCATCATGAACTGCTGGGTTTCTGTCTCGCTATCTACTGCCGAGCCAATGGCAGCATATAAAGCACTGTAGAATAAATATCCACCCAAAAAGAAGAAGATGAAAACCATTACAATCTTGCCGACATCTAAACCTGTCAGGCTTTTTTGGATATCGCCAATTGGACCCGCTTGTGTAGCAGCAGCTGCCATAGTTGGGTTGCCGGTAGTTGCCTGACTTTGCGCTTGTGCGGCAGCAATTTCTTTAACATCATCCTTATTTACAAACAGACTTACAGCTGCGGTACTGATGGCTAAAGTCAATACAATCCACAGCATAAATTGGGTTAAGCCAACTAAGGCAATACCTACAATTTTACCCATCATCAGTTGGAAAGGTTTTACCGAAGAAATCATTACTTCTATAATACGACTGGTTTTCTCTTCAATTACCCCACGCATTACTTGTATGCCGTACATCATGATAAACATGAACATCAACACGCCTGCAGTGAAGGCAATGAAAGTACTTGCCCCAGCACTCGACTCTTCTTCCGCTCCAGTTTCGGCAATTTTCTTGGTAGAAATATCAACTTCCGTTTTTAGTTTATCCAAATCGCTCTGCGAAATACCGCTTTCTTTCAGCTTTTGAGTTCTAATCAGCTCTTCAATATCTCCAGAAACGCGTTTGTTTAACGACATTCCCGCTTGTTTGGTGCCAAATAATTCGATGCCTTTTGGTGCATCTAAAGTAAACTCTGGCAAATACAAAATATAATCGTAATCTGCTTTTCCGATGCTTTTCTTCGCTTCTTCCAGATTTTTATCAATATAAGTGTACTCGATATTTTTATCTGTTTGCAGCTTTTCTGTCAGCGTTTTGTTGTTGTTCACTATCGCAACGCTATCATGTGTATCTTTAATTCCTTTATAAGTGAAATAACCGATAATAGCATAAACTCCAGCAATCAACAGTGGTGTTAAGAAAGTCATTACAATGAACGATTTCTTTTTTACTCTCGAAAAATATTCCCTTTGGATAATGAGTAAAATCTTATTCATGGTTTTTTCCTTTCACTTTTTCAATAAAAATATCATTCATTGTTGGTATCACTTCGTCCAATCGGTGGATGTTGACGTGTGGCAAAAGCAGCGATAAAGCTTCATTGGCCGTACGGTTTTCTTTAAGTTGTAGTTTCACCAATGTATTTGCCTTTACATTTTCAGTTTGTAATACATCGTAAATGTCGTTGCTATCAACGGGGTAATCGCCTTCATACTCTATCCAATAGGTGTTGCTGCGGTAACTGGCCTTAATTTCATCAACAGTGCCATCTAGTATTTTTTGCGATTTATTAATCAATGCAATGTTGTCGCAAAGTTCCTCTACACTTTCCATTCTGTGCGTTGAGAAAATGAAAGTTGCTCCATTTTTGTTCAGTTCCAGAATTTCGTTTTTAATGATATCTGCATTTACAGGGTCGAAACCAGAAAAAGGTTCATCTAAAATTATCAATTCTGGTTGGTGCAGTACCGTAGCCACAAACTGTACTTTTTGTTGCATTCCCTTGCTCAAATCTTCCACCTTTTTGCTCCACCAGTCTTTCATTTCCAGTTTTTCGAACCAATATCTAATGCGTTTGGTAGCTTCTGCACTGTCTAATCCTTTTAGTTTAGAAAGGTAAAGCACCTGCTCGCCAATCTCCATTTTCTTATAAAGACCACGTTCTTCGGGCAAGTATCCAATTTGCGAAATGTGTTTGGTATTGAGGCGTTCGCCGTTAAAAAATACTTCGCCACTATCGGGAGCCGTAATTTGGGTAATAATTCTAATCAGGGAGGTTTTACCAGCACCGTTCGGACCCAAAAGTCCAAAAATCTTGCCCTTCTCTACTTCCAAACTCACATCATCCAAGGCACGGTGCGTAGCATACTGCTTTACAATATTCTTTACGCTTAACATATCTATCGTTTAGTTACGATGATAAGATAGCAAAAAGGCCGTTTTGTTACGCAAATTTTGTGTTTTTTGAAAATGAATGTCCGTTTTTCATAGTGCTGTGGTCCTGCTATCCGCTTTACTTCATGACAAACACATAGGTTTGCCACTACGTGCTCGCTACTATCAGGTTTAATAAACAAAGCCAGTTCGGAACACTTCCAAAAACTAAGATGTACTAAGATGTACTAAGGTGTCTAAGGTGGTTAATTTGTAAAAGTACTTTGCGACCTCTGCGCAACTCTTTGTTCTTTGCGGTTCAATTTCAACCTAAAGGATTTAAAGTTTTCGCAAAGCAACGCAAAGAAAAAATCGAGTTTAATAATAAAGCAAATTAGGAACACTTTAAAAACTAAAATGTAAAAAGGTGTCTAAGGTGGTTTAAAAAAAAGCTTGTCAATCGCTAAATAAAAACTAAAATGTGCTAAGGTACCTAAGGTGTTTAAAAAATTATAAACCTAGTTCTTCTTCGTGAACAACCTTTTCACATAGTCAATAACACTCGTCCTTCGCTTCCTCGGGTTTTCAGGACCAATCAAAAATCCGTAGGGTTGTAAGTCTGGATGGCTATCGCAGATAATTTTCACCATCCCTAAAAGTGGAATTGCTAGAATCATCCCCGCAATGCCCCAAACCATTTCACCCAAAACAATAGCCATAATTGTAAACAGCGGATTGATATTAACCTGTTCGCCAACAACCAACGGCTCCAAAATATAAGTCTGTATAAACTGAACCACAAAATAAGTAAGTAACACAAAAATGATTTTATCATTACCGCCACCTTGTGCCAGTACCGCCAAAACGGTTATAGAGGTGCCGGTTAAGTTGCCAACAAATGGAATAATTTCTAGCAAGCCACACAACACCGCAAAAAATATAGCATTCTCTACACCAACCAAACTAAAACCGATGCCGTACATTACCCACAACATCCCAATCATAGCAGCCAGTCCACTTAAGTATTTTTGGGAAACTTTGCCTGCTTTATGAACAACTTCATCTGTATCTTCTTTATCTTTTCTGGTAACCAGTTTCAAAATAAATTGTTTAATGTGGCTTCGGTATAGTAGAAACAAATACATATAAACCAATACCAGTACTGAGTTAATAGCAACGCTCATCATGCCCGAAGCAAAAGAGAATAGCATTTCGCTAGTATTGCTGCCACTTTTGTCGATAATTTCTTTCTGCTGTTTAGCATCAATGCCCACCGTATCGTTAATCCATTGACGTAAATTGTTGAACAGATGATAGAGTCTGTTTTTCATTTCATCAATGTTTTCTGCCAAACTTGATAGCTGAATAGATAGTAATAATAGGATTAACGCAATACTTGCCACAAAAATAAGCATGCAAAATAAAGCGCTAATAGCCCTGCTTATGCCTTTGCTTTCAAAATAATTGCACAATCGAATAAACAACATCGATAGAACTGCGGCAAGCACCAGAGGGATCACGAAAGGTGCAGAGAAGTAAAGTCCGGCGAAGCCTAACGTGAGAAATAAAAGTACATTAACAGATTGTTGAAGTTTTTCCATTCAGGAACATAACACTTCGGTAACGCGAAATGTTTAGTTTGCTACTTTGCTTACTTCCTTTTTGGAGCTTTCAAATGGTCTAACGTAATTTTGGAGCCTATCTTTACCAAATCTGTAGCAATAAAACTTCTAAATCTTTTGATGTTGGGGTTTGCGAAAAACAATCGTCTGCATAATTGTTCATAATGATGCATAGATGGCTCCACTACTATCAAGATGAAATCGGTATCGCCAGTTACATAATAACATTGCTGTACTTCCGGACAGCTTTTAAACAGCGATTTTGCTTCGTCAATAGATTCTATTTTTTCGTTTTCCATCGCAACCGTGACACAAATGGTAATCAAGTTGCCCAACTTCTGACTATTTAAAACGGATGTATTAGAAACAATAAAGCCGGTATCCGTTAATCTTTTTATCCTCCTTTGTACGGCTGCTGCGGATAAGCCTATTTTATCGCCAATGTCTCTTTGTGGCGTAAAGTTGTCTGCTTGCAGCAGATTGAGTATAGAAATATCGAAAGAGTCTAATTCTGTCATGAGTATTCTGTATGAAACAAAATTGCAAAAAGTGAACGAAATTTAAGGAAATAATTCACTGCTGGGTAGTTAATTTTGCATCAAATCTAATTAGAAAAATGTTAGAACCTAGTCCTGTTAAAGAAGAAGTATTGTTGTTGGATGGAGAAACTCCAATTGTTATTGCTAGCGAAATAAACGGAAATCCACGAATGAGTAAGCAAATGAAGGGTTTTGTGCTGGCAATCATAGGAGCAACTTTATGGGGCGTATCTGGAACCTTCGGACAATTTCTTTTTCAGCAGAGAGGGGTCAACGTAGAATGGTTGATTACAGTAAGAATGTTGATTTCTGGAAGTTTGTTGTTGCTTTTTTCATCAGCAAGAGATTTTAAAAACACAGTTTCTATTTTAAATAATAGGAGAGATTTCATTCAGCTTATAATTTTTGGCATCACCGGAATGGTTGCGGTTCAATACACTTATTTTGCTGCTATCAAACATTCAAATGCGGCAACAGCTACCATTTTGCAATTTGCAGGGCCTGTACTTATTTCCCTTTATCTAGCACTAAAAAATAGAAGATGGCCACGTTCGCTCGAAGTCTTGTCGATTGGTTTAGCAGTTTTTGGTACATTTTTATTAGTTACACATGGTGATGTGGGTACACTGTCTATTTCAAAAACAGCTTTTATGATGGGTATTGCTTCTGCAGTGGCACTAGCTATTTATACGTTGCAGCCTGTAAATTTGTTAAAGAGGTATGATTCAGGAGTTATTGTTGGTTGGGGAATGCTCATAGGAGGAATCGCATTTTCTTTTATCAAAGCTCCGTGGCAGGTAGAAGGCGTTTGGGATAGCTACAGTTTCATTTCTGCTGCTTTCATCATCATCTTCGGAACTCTAATTGCCTTCTACACTTATTTAACGTCCGTAAAATTAATCGGCGGACAAAAATCAAGTTTGCTAGCATCAGCAGAACCTCTTTCGGCAGCACTATTATCTGTCATTTGGCTAAAAGTTCCATTTCACACCATGGATTGGATAGGAGGGCTGTGTATAATTTCTACTGTTTTCATATTAAGTAGAACAGAAAAGAGCTAGCTCAGTAAAGTAATGAGTTGCTTTGCATTCGTTATCGCTCCATTTCCCCAAGTATTATTGAAATAAACGAAAACTTGTTGTGTATCAGCAGGTATTGCTTTAACGAAATCTTCTAAAACTAATAGTTCATATTCAGATTTATAGAGTACAGCTTTTCCGTGGAAACGATAATAGATATTAGAGCCTGTCTTAATGATGCTTTCGGGGAGATTGGACGGATGGCTTTGTCCAGAAAAAATGATATGATTTTCTGCTAATTTACTGTACACGATTTCAGTCCACCACGAAGAATGCCTAAACTCTACCACATTTTGCGAATTTACTGTTGCCAACAAATCAATCAATCGTTCTAATCTTTCCTCACTAAAAACAAACGATGGTGGAAATTGAAATAGTATATAGGCTAACTTTTCTTTGAGTCCTTCACTAACAATCTGGTTAAATTCCCAAAAATCATTTTTACATCCCTCCAATTTTTTATAGTGGGTAATTAAGCGAGGTGCCTTCATAGTAAAAGAAAAATCTGCAACACTATCATTATACCATTTGTCTAATGATTTTGGACTGGGCACCTTATAAAAACTTGAATTAATCTCAATGGTATTAAAGTTTTCACAATAGAATTTAAACCAATCTTTTTGTGCTAAACCCTTTGGATAGAAAAAATCTTTCCATTCCTTATAATAAAATCCCGAACATCCAATTTGCCATTTCATATAACTACAACAGTAGTGAGTAAGCTCAAGTTTGCGTGATTTATTTAGAAATTGTAGCGAATCAATTGAAAGTAACGTATAGAGTAGAAACCAACATTAATTAAACCTTAACAAAAATTATAATGAAGAAATTTCTAGCAGTATTGGTAATTGTATTCTTGGCAAATTTGGGTTGTAAAAAACTTGACGATAAACAAGGGGTGTGTGCCTGCTCTCCTATATACGAACCTACAGTTGTACTAGTGGTTAAAAATGCTGCCGGCACCGATATGCTAAATCCAGCGACTGCGGGTTATTTCGCTAATAACAACATTCAGCTATACTATCTAGAAGGAAGTACGCAGAAAAAACTTAATTTTTATGTTCGCCCATCTTTTTCTTACGGGAATGAGAAATTCAATTATTACCAATTAAACTCCTCAGATATCATTAGACAATCATCAACTAGTAACAAAGACATCTATTTTAAGTTAGGAGAGGATGAGCCAATGAAGCTTAATTTGGAATTAGTTGCCGATAAAAAATACCAAGTGGCGAAATTGCTGGTTGATGGTAAGGAGGCTGTAGCAGAAAAAGGAAATGTCACTTCTTACCTGCAAAATATATTCTACGTTAGTCTTTAAGCAAAATATATACTATCTATTAATTAGCAAATCAATTGTAGTAATTCTTCGGTTCCTATAGTCCCGCTGTTTATTCCAAGTCCGCACTCGTACCTCGCTTGCGGGCTTTCCATTTCCATCGGGTTTATTTTACTGCGGCACTGCCGGTGGCAAGCTCAGTGCCTGCAGGTCGCCTACATATATATAATAATAGCGTGTTCTCTAGTGTTGCCGTATTCCCATGGGTTATTTTAACGTAGCCATCGCCCATCCCTTATCACCTGTATATAATAGTATATATACATCACACTGCTGTTCCTTCCTTGCGGCCTTTGCATAGCCCCTTTCTTTCCCTTGCGGTAATAATGCGATCCTTCAGGGCGCTTGGCAGATACCGAGAATCTCCAGGATCCCTGCTCGGGAGCGGTATCCCGTATGCCCTATATCATAAGGTCGTGCCGGTTCCCTTAATCTATCATGATTTTTTGTGTCTGTATTCCAGCTGGTTGTGCTTTTATGTGCAACAAAACACGCCTTTGGTATTGCACGGGGGATAATTTTTTCTACCTTTGCACTCCGCTTCGGAGGAAGAGGGGACGCCTGAAAAGCGATAACAAACT
>NZ_OCMT01000002.1 GCF_900215335.1 Pedobacter xixiisoli
TATACCGTAACCGATAACAACACCGGATGTGCCACAACGGTAAACTATACCATCACCGTCAACCCGCTGCCAACGGTAGCTGCGATAGCAGGTACCGGTGAGGTATGCGTGGACGGCACAAGGACACTCACCAACGCCACAACAGGCGGAACATGGAGCAGTGCGACCCCTGCCGTGGCGACCATCAGCGCTTCGGGAGTGGTGACAGGAAAAACAAGCGGTACATCGGTAATCTCATATACCGTAACCGATAACAACACCGGATGTGCCACAACGGTAAACTATACCATCACCGTCAATGCTAAGCCACTTGCTCCTACTTTTGTAGCAACAAATGGCCTTAACTCGGGTACTATAACTGTAGACATCATTTCTGGAGTAACTGGATACTCGATAGATGGAGCGAATTTCCAAACGTCTAATATCTTCAGTAATCTCGCTCCTGGAAATTATACTATCACAGTGAAGAATGCATCGGGCTGTACAAATTCAGCACCAGCTACAATTAGACCAGCGGGAACGGCAGACAGCGACCTTACTCCGCTAAATACAGCAGTAAAAACCAATGTACTTACCAATGATGGAACCAGTGGAGCTGGAGCGACCGTAACTGCGACAGATGGTACAAATGGTTCAACAATTGTGAATATAGATGGTTCAGTAACCTATACACCTAATCCAGGTTTTGTAGGCACAGATACATATAATTATACCATCACCAAAAACGGTATTACCTCTAATCCTATTACGGTAACAATTACTGTTTATAGCGCTAGTGTTAGTTTAACTAAAAAAGCTATTAATACAAGCACAGTAACCAAAGTTGGAGATATCATCAATTATACGATTGAAGTAAGCAACACAGGTACTTCAGCTTTAAACAATATTGTGGTAAAAGATGCTGGAGCTGACGCCGGAAGCATTAGTCCTGCAAACATCACCACATTAGCTGGAGGTGCGAAAGCAACCGTAACGGCTAAACATACGCTTACACAAAGCGAAGTAGACGCTGGGAGCTTCAGTAATCAGGCTAGTGCAAAAGGTAAAGATCCTCTTGGAAATGATGTAGAGGATGAAAAATCAGATGACCCTGAAACATCGACACCGAACGATCCAACTGTAGTAACTATTATCTCCACTCCGAAAATCGCCTTAGTGAAAACCGGAATAATAAGCAGCGATGGCAATACCATCAACTACAGCTTCGTGATTAAAAATATCGGTAACGTAACACTGAACAGTATTATTCTTACAGATACTAAACTGTCGCTAAACCGTACGTTAACGGGCATCAGCCTCGCACCAGGAAAAGACAGAACGGAAACTGCCACCTATACCATTACCCAAGCAGACAAAGATGCTGGCAAGGTAACCAACTCGGCAGATGTGAATGCGGAAGATCCTTCGGGAACGAAAACCACTGATAAGTCGGGAACAGATGGCTATAACGATACTCCTACCGAGACAATAGTACCAGCTAATCCAAAAATCACGTTAGTAAAAACTGCTGTCAGGAATGCTTCACAAGTAGTCTATACTTTCACAATAAAAAACACAGGCAACGTAACGTTAACCAATATTCGATTAACAGATGAAAAACTAGGCCTAAATAGTCAAGCGGTTGCCGTTCCAATTGGAGGATTATTACCTGGAAATACTGTAACAACTACTGCGAATTACACATTAACGCAAGCCGACGTTACCAATGGTACAGTGAGCAATACAGCAACCATTAAGGGTAACACACCGAGCAGTACCGAAATTTCCGATAAATCTGGCACTACCGAGGCTAACGACAGTCCAACGGTACTTACCTTGCCTGCACCTCCTATGGCGAATAATGATAATACCGTTACTCCGCCAAACACATCCATCAACATTGCTGTTTTGGATAATGATACAAAAGGAGGCTCCAATCTGGTACCAAGCACATTGGTGATTGTACAACAGCCACAGCATGGAACTTTAAGTATTGATCCCGCGACTGGTCGAGTAATCTACACACCAAACGCAAATTATCAGGGAACAGATAGCTTCACTTATACGATTAAAGATGCCAATGGCTTTGTCTCCAATATCGCTACGGTAACCATCGAGGTAAAAGATGTTCCTAAGATTGGTTTGGCCAAAGCATTAATCTCTTCAATTAAAACGACCAATGGCTCTTATGACATTACCTATAGGTTTACCGTTGGAAACTATGGCTCTGCGCCGTTCAAGAACGTTAGTATCAAGGATGATTTGAGACAGACCTTTAGCGGTACGAGTTTCCAAGTAAAGAAGGTACGAACTTTAGGCACGCTGAATGTCAACACAGCATTCAATGGAACTACGGATATTGAGTTGTTGCAGAACGGCAATAGCTTAGGCATCAACCAAACACAACAAATAGAACTGGTAGTTAACGTAAGCTTGATGAGCATTACCAAAACAACTTACAATAACAAAGCTACCGCCGAAGGTGAGAGTGTAACTGGATTAAAAACCACTGACGAATCCACCAATGGTTTGAAACCAGATCCTAACAACGACGGAAATGTAAGCCCTGCCGAACCAACGCCGATAGACTTAGAAAAACCTAAAGAGTTTATCCCTGGCGGCTTCTCTCCTAACGGGGATGGTGTAAACGACGTATTCGTTATTGAGAACAATGGCTTTAAACGACTTTATCTAGAAGTCTTCAACCGTTGGGGAAATAGAGTCTACAGAAGTAATGATTACAAGAATGATTGGGATGGGCGATGTACAGAAGGCATATCGATAGGGCAACAACTACCCGAAGGTACCTACTTCTACATCGTGATCTTAGACGGAAAAGAAAAACACGTTGGTAACATTACCTTAAAACGATAAGAAATGAAAAGATACTTCATATTAATTTTTATAGCCTCATTGTTGGTTGGTAAAGCAAATGCCCAGCAAGAGGCAATGTACTCGCAGTACATGTTTAATACATTAGCCATCAATCCGGCTTATGCAGGCAGCAGGAATGTAACCTCGGCAACGGCTTTATACCGTAGCCAATGGGTTGGCATAGACGGTGCACCAGAAACATTGACGTTCACCATAGACGCACCTTTGAACAACAAAAAAGTAGGCTTAGGTCTACAGGTGTTTAGCGACAAGATTGGAGTGACCCAAAATACTGGTGCCTTGGCCAGCTATGCCTACAGGATAAGGATGGAAACAGGCACATTATCATTTGGGCTTCAAGCAGGTTACAGTCAGTTCAGGGGTGCATTTAGCACTGTGCCATTAAATTCAAGTGGCGTCAACAATGATTTGGAATTTCAGGATCTGATACACAAGGGCCTTCTCAACATTGGAACTGGCGTTTATTATAATTCAGATAGATTTTATGTAGGCCTTTCAGCTCCCCAGTTACTAAATAATCAGTTAAATGGTTTTTCTGCTTCCAATGAAGTTGCTTACGCCGGCCAAAGGCTACACCTTTTTCTAGCATCGGGCTATGTATTTCCTCTTTCGCAGGATTTTGATTTAAAACCTTCTGTGCTGGTCAAGGGCGTAAAGGGAGCACCTATACAGGCAGACTTAAATGCGAATCTATGGATCAAACAAACCTTTTCTATCGGTGTACAATATCGTACCAATGCCGACATTGCCGCCATGTTTGAAGTGCAGGCCTCCCCACAGCTAAGGCTAGGATATTCCTACGACCGTAGTACTACCAAATTAGTGCAGTTCAATTCGGGAAGCCACGAAATTATGTTACGCTACGAGTTTGGTTTCGAGAGAGGAAGAACCATTTCACCTAGATACTTTTAACGCTTAGTCTTGTAAGAAATGAAGAAAAACACTAAATATATCATTTACGCCGTATTCATTGCATTTACTTTCCCTAGTATCTCGTTGGCACAAAAGGGAAAAACAGATGCACATATCGCAAATGCGGAAAAACATTATCAGGCACTAAAATATGCTTATGCCATACCACTTTTAGAAAAAGCATTAACAGCGCAACCGCAACACACAAAATCCATAGAACTATTGGCCAATTCCTATCGCAAAACAAAGCAATATCAATCTGCCGCAAAGTGGTATAGCAAATTGGTAGAACTCTCACCTCCCAAATTAGAATGGGCGCTGTCTTATGCCGAAGTTCTTGCCAACCTTGGCCAATATGAGGCTTCGGAAATTTGGTATAAAAAATACTTGGGACTGGCAAACAATGATTCTAGAGCTTCGGCTTTTGCCGAGTCATACCCAAGCATTGACAGTTTTATGAAAAATAAAACACGGTGGAAAATTGGCTTCACTAACCTGAATACTTCGCTGGCAGAATATGCTCCGATGTACTATAAAGACGGGCTTCTTTTCGTAAGCAACAGGAAGACCGAAGTACTTACTAAAAATGTTTTTGGCTGGGACCAGACACCATTTTCCGACCTATATTACATAGATCACTTAAACAAGATTAAACCTATAAACGTAGATAGCGTGATGCTGGCTGCTAAAAACGATAAGAATACATCCAGATTTTATCGTGCCAACAACGATGACACCTATAGGACCAGTAACGACAGCAGAACATTCATCGACCACTCATTGGTGATCAACGACACACTTTCCAAAGCACTGGGCAACCTGGGATTGGCCACTAAGCTTTCTGGGTTTGTAAATACCAAATATCACGAAGGTCCGGCGGCATTATTGCCTGATGGTTCACTGATGTTCACCCGCAACAACTACTTTAAAGGAAAGGCAAGAAAAAGTACTCAGGGCATTACCAAACTAAAAATGTTTACCGCTGCAGCACCAGGTTTTGACGACCTCAAACCTTTTATACATAACAGTGATGAATATTCTACCGGACACCCTGCATTAAACCAACAAGGCACCCTACTTATTTTCGCCTCGGACATGCCTGGAGGCTTTGGTGGCACCGACCTGTATTTTTGCACCAGAACAAGCATTAAGGATGAGTGGAGTAAGCCAATAAACATGGGAAAAAGAGTGAATACCGAAGGCGACGAGCTCTTCCCTACTCTTCACCAAAACAATATATTATTTTTCTCTTCGACAGGACATGTAGGTCTAGGAGGACTTGACATTTTCCAAATCCAATTGGAGGGCAACCTCCCAACAGGTAGCCCAATCAATTTGGGTGCACCAATCAACTCTTCGGTAGATGATTTTTCATTGATCAGGGATGAAAGCGGGCTTAATGGTTTCTTCACTTCTAACCGCAAAGGAAATGACGACATCTATGCTTTTGGTTATCAAGATTACAAAATCATACTCAAAGGTATACTTACAGAAAAAGCGACTGGGCAGGGCATTGCCAATATTAACATCGTCGTAAATAATCTTAACCAGCAATTCACAATAAAAACTGATAACAAAGGCAACTTTATTTACGAATTACCTAAAGATGCCAGCACGAGGTTAGACTTTAATATTCCTCATTTTAAAACTGCAAATTTAGAAATAGGAACACAAGATATTCATAGTGATACGGTATTAACCAGAGATATCGCATTGGAAAAAATGATGGAAACGGCGATCAGTAAAATCCCAGTCCAAGAGTGTGATGCGATTAGAAAACTGATTAGCCAATTTATCATCTATTATGATTTAGATAAGTCTTTCATTAGAAAAGATGCCGCCTTAGTTGCCGATCAGGTAGCGATTTTCCTTAAGCAACATCCAGAATTTGACCTAGTTGCCTCTAGTTATTGCGACAGTAGGGCTTCCAATGCCTACAACATGGCCTTATCTTTAAGGAGGTCACAATCAGCCAAGCAATACTTAGTTGCTAGAGGTATTGATGCCAGCAAAATTAAAATACGCCATTTTGGAGAACAAAACTTGGTGAATAGCTGTAAAGATGGGGTGAACTGTAGCGAAGCACAACAACAGTTGAACCGTCGTACCCAGTTTTACATTATCTATAAAGGGCAAAACATTCAAGATATCGATTGTGGCACATTAACCTCGGCAATAAAATAGCACAACCAAATCAGAGTATAGATTAATACTGACACTATCCATTAGTTCCAGCACTTAAAGAACGGTAGAGAGCAGTTAAATTTATGGATACTCCACTAGAGTCCAAGAAACACAGAAAACCCGGCCAATGGTCGGGTTTTCGTTAAAATCAACAAGTTGATGGACAACCTTTCTATCGTTACTTTTGAAACATTTATCAAAGGCCGTGAGGAAGTTATCCTACGACAGACTGACGAAATTGCTGAAATTTCTACACCAGTCATCAGAGTATGGGACGGTATTTTAGCGTTGCCGATCATTGGCACGCTTGACAGCCAACGCACGCAAATCGTGATGGAAAATCTGTTACAGGAAATAGTAGAAACAGGATCAAGCATTGCTATTCTCGATATTTCTGGCGTACCAGCAGTAGATTCTCTTGTTGCCCAACACCTTATTAAAACGGTAATTGCCACTAGGTTAATGGGTGCTGAGTGCATCATTAGCGGTATAAGACCAGAAACAAAAATGCGACCCTTCGATATTGGCTGCCGCAATTTATAACCCTTATAAGTAAAAAATGAACTTTTTAAATCCATTTTTAGAATACTGAGCGGAATGGCACAAATTTAGTTGTTTTTGGCAAGAATACAACACATGAAAGTTCAACCAGTGTAGGAAAGAAAATGACCTGAAAAATACGATTTCCCACTCACTGTGGCCTATGATCTGTATATAATGGGATTACATATAACTTGTTTCACCAAAGATATAAACCCTTCGTCCGATATCACCAAGTGATCATCAACTAGCATTTCCATATCCTTCCTGCAGCTAACAATCTATTTCCACTCGAGTGGCTATGGCAACTACAATTGGACAATCGAAGGCTTAAGGTGCTACACTGAACACCGTCTTATTAGTGCATCTTCGAATGAGCCAACAAGATTGCCCTTGGAAAATGATCATTTTAAAATGTTTAAAACCGAAGAACTTAAATCTTGTTATGCATTGTAACATAGCATAGACGCATATCCTTTGAACAAGCCACCTCAAAATCCCTAAACATGAAAAAAATCATATTACTGTTTCTTTTCGCGATCATCCTATTTTCTGCGTGCAAAAAAGATGGTGTCGAGCGCAATTCGGACCGACTGATAGGCAGATGGAACGTCGAATCCGTAGCCTACGTCGAAACCGAAAATGGCAAAGAGACAGAACGGGAGCAATATTCAAATCTTGACTTAGTATGGGAATTCAGAAGTGATGGAACCGCCACCGTCAACTTTGATAGCGATAAAGAAACAGTCCGATGGACGTCCACTGACGATAGGCTCCAGATTATTCGGAATGATGATGACCGACGACTAGACTTTAAGATCAGTTCACTTACCAAGAACACCATTCATATCGTTTTTGAAGACCGTGCCAAAGTAGTCGATGGTATTACCTATACGGATGCCATTGAGTTTAATCTTCGGAAGTAAAAAAGGTGCTTCGGAGCAGGAAAAGGATCAGCTTAATAATAAGCTGACAACCACTCTTCGGCACATCAGTAAGGATTAGCGATATGATATATAGTTAATCCCAACAGTAAAAAAGTCAATATTTTTGTAGATTGCCACGTTTTTCCTACCCATCATTGACAAACACTATATGCTAGATAACAGTTCCCTAGAGCAGCAGCGTTTAGCTGCCCTAAAAGCTTACCAAATTCTTGATACCGCTCCAGAGCAGGACTATGATGAGCTGACCGAACTGGCAGCGGCGATCTGTGGGACACCAATTGCCCTGATCAGTCTCGTTGACGAAAAGCGGCAATGGTTCAAATCGCATACGGGCATTAGTGTGAGGGAAACGGAAAGGTCACAATCCTTCTGCGCACACGCCATAATGGATCCAAAAGGGCTGATGCAGGTGGAAGATGCAAATCTGGACGAACGTTTCAAGGCTAACCCATTGGTTACTGGAAGCCCGAACATCGTATTCTATGCAGGAATGCCTTTGGTGGATGCAGAAGGATATGCATTAGGCTCGCTCTGCGTAATCGATACCCAACCCCGAAAACTAAATGATTCACAGCAGAAGGCGATGAAAACCTTATCAAAACAGGTAGTTGATAAGTTGAGGCTACGAAGGAAGTTGATAGAGCTTGAGACTGCACACCTGGACAATATGAGGCTAAATCAACAAAGCCAGGAACGGGAAAGCCATCTTGAACAAATCATTGCACAGTCACCGGCAGCTATCATGGTGTTCCGCGGAGAGCAGCTGGTCATCGATGCGGTCAATCCGGCGATGCTCGCTCTTCTTGACCAACCCGCCAGCATCCAAGGGAAGGAATTGCTGAAAGTAATCCCAGCGTTGGAGGGACAGCCTGCGTATGACCTTTTGAGACAGACCTACCTAACCGGAGAGACCCTACATCGCCGCAACACTCCGGTAGCGCTAGAACGGAATGGCAATATGGAGACTGGCTATTTCGATTTTACCTACACGCCTTTGATCGAAAATGGCGTAGTAATAGGTATCATTGATATGGCCGTTGAGGTGACCGAGCAGGTGAATGCTCAGAAATCTATCGAAGTTAGTGCCCAACAACTGCATCAAATGGTCATGAGCGCTCCAATGGGCATGTGCATTCTCAGGGGAGAGGAACTGGTTATAGAGATCGCCAATGCGCCCATGTTGAAGATATGGACGCGTACCGCCGAGCAGATCTTGGGCAAGCAACTCACGGAGGTCTTCCCCGAAGTGATCGACCAGCCTTATCCCGATATGCTCCGCAATGTGCTAAGAACAGGGGAAACGTTGTCCATACCGGAACTGACTGCCGACATCGCCGAAACAGACGGCACCATCAATAGGATATATATCGATTTTACCTATAAACCTTTACGGAACTCCCAGGGAAATCCCGAAGCGATCATTGCCACGGTGATCGATATCACCGAGACGGTGAAGGCCCGCAAACTGCTGGAGCAGAGCAAGGATGAACTGCAGACGGCAAATGCGGAGCTTGGTACGGTCAATGAGGAGTACATGGCGATCAACGAGGAGCTTATGGCTGCCAATGAACAGCTGCTTAATGCCGAAGAGCACCTACAGGAACTCAACGAACGGATAAACATAGCAATCGATGCGGGAGGTCTTGGCTATACAGAAGTCGACCTGGTCACTGGAAAAATGCGCTGCAATGACACCTTTAAAAGCTTTTATGGCCGAAAACCCAATGAGGAGCTGACCTATCCCCAAATGTTTGAGATGATGGTTCCCGAACACCGTGAGATGGTGCGTGCCAAGGCTATTAAAGCACGGGAAGAACGGTCGCTTTACCATGCGCTATATGAGATCAAATGGTCAGATGGTTCGAGCCACTGGATCAATGCGTATGGCAGGGGCCGTTATGATAAGGAAGGCAATGCCGACCGGATGGTAGGGATGGTATCGGAGGTGACCGAACAGGTGAAGGCCCAACAAAATATCGAAAGGCTCAATAAGGAACTACAGACCGCCCTTGCCCAGGCCATACATAGTGAGGAGCGGATGAAACTTGCCGTAACGGCAGCACAGCTGGGCACATGGTTCATCGGTATCACCTCTGATGAGTTTATCATTACACCGCGTACCAAGGAAATCTATGGCTTCCATCCAGAACAGGAAATCTCACTGGAACAGACCATGGCGCAGATCATGGATACCCACCGAGACGAGGTAAGGCTTGCGATGGAAGACGCCATCAAAAATGGTGCATCCTACGATATAGAATATCCAATTATCCGATTTCATGACGACGAAACAAGGTGGCTAAGGGCGGTGGGCAAAAAGTATTCAGCTATAGCAGGTACTGCCGTTGAGCATTTTTCTGGAACTATAATGGACATTACCGAGCCAAAGATGGAAGATCAGCGCAAACAGGACTTCTTTAGTATCGTAAGCCACGAAATGCGTACGCCAATTACCTCAATCAATGGTTATATTCAGATACTAGAAACAAAGGCAAGAAAAACCGGTGACCAGCTCGCAGCGGAAATCGCTGTTAAAGCAAGGCGGCAGGTGGAAAGGATGACCGGTATGGTTACGGGCTTCCTTGATATGGCACGGGCTGGAGAAGGTAAGATCTACCTAAACAAAAAAAGTTTTGACCTGTCGGACATATTTGAGCTGGCCAAAAAAGAATTAATGACTACGGTAGCTACCCACCAGGTAGTATTCCATCCAGTGGGAAATGTACAGTTGAACGGCGACCAGGAAAAGCTGGAACAGGTTTTGGCTAACTTCATCAATAATGCGGTAAAATATTCTCCGGCAGGAACTACCATTAGTGTTGACTGCATTACAGACAATGGCTCGGCAAAGGTTAGTGTGACAGACGAAGGCATGGGCATTCCAAAGCAGGACCAACCACATATATTTGACCGTTTCTATCGCGTATTGGGATCCCATATGGAGAATATTACGGGATTTGGAATAGGACTTTACCTCTGCAAGGAAATCATTGACCGTCACGACGGACGTTTGGGGGTCGAAAGTGTGCACGGTAAGGGAAGTACATTTTGGTTTGAGCTACCTTTGGCCCGCTAGAACGGTAAGCCAACGGTACAAGTTGATTTCGAACAGGTAAGTTTAGGAAAGTCCAATCTAACCGTATCCCGCAATAGTTTGGGCGAATGGGATGTATTGGAGCGTACCATTGATGATGAGCCTGGATTGTTAAAGAAAATCGCACATAATGTAGCCTTTCGTTATAGGCTACGATAAATTCTAAGGCGCGATCACCTATCATGATTGATCAAAAATAAAAAGCTGAAAAAAAGAGCAGTCGCAAAACAATCTCTTTTCGGATATCGGGCCGTTTGTTATCTTTAAATGTTAACAAAGCCAACTTATCGGAACAAATGTTACATCAAGTTTCTACAGCGGCAGATTTTACCAATGAACATTTACGAATTCGCCAAACTAAACAGGGAAGAAAAAGCAGGCAAGACATGGAAGGGGACATTTCTTGCCCATAGGGAAAAGGATCAAATACGCCCTTTACTCGGTCGAAAATTTCTTTGTAGAAGGTACCTATCGAGCCTCTGAGAACGAGCTCATAGGTTTTAGTCCTCCCCAGACCAATAGGCTATTAGAGGAATACCTCAATCATATCGTCCTAGAATTCTGATATCCTATTTACAACAGCTGATTTTATATGGATCAAGACTATCGGGATAATTGCGCAAAATTATAGCAACAAACCGTTGTCAACCAAACCCGACTGAAGCAGCATCCCGATTTATCGGATATAGAGAAAGGCGGGGCAACATCCGCCAGAAAGCACGACCGATATTTTCCAATTCAATATCAGTGAACCTATCCCTAATAATTTCCGCACCCTTCACATTTCAATTATAGAAAACGTCTATGCTAAAAGGAAACAGGCGCCCCTCCAACGTCCGTACCCTTATCTTTCTTTTTGCCCTTCACCACCTTCCCTGCCTTGGCTTTCATTGTCTTAGCCTCCGACTGCTGCATAATACCAGATTCATTATCAGCTGCCGCGGCAGTTCTTGCAGAAATCCGTTTGAATTCCAATTCGACCAACTTCGCTACCTGTCTTTTGATCTTATCATAGTTTTCAGCGATCTCGTCTTTGTAAATCTTGGCAATCACAGGAATATCGACATACCTCTTTTCTTCAGCAGCGATAGCATCATGGTTATTCTGGATCTCGCTATGGAACATCTTTAATGCAATCTTCTGCTCAGGATTGTCTGCTACAAAACCAACAAATTCACCTGAGGAAAGGGTCGCGATTTTACTGGCCGGTATGGCATAATCCATTTGTGTAGATCTGGAAATCGAGACATCCGCACTACTGATATTTTTACTCTCTTTTTGCTGGGAGATCTTTCCAAAGGTTTCAGAAAGCTTCTTTGCAGTATCGCCCGTTACTTTTCCACTAATCACATTGCCCACAATCCCCGTAATGACCTCCGCCTGTTCGGCACCATAATCCTTTTTGAGTTGACTAAAATCCTGAACGGCCAAAGTGGTAGCTACCTTGTTACTCCTCACCGTAGCTATCAGGCTGTCCATTTTATTAAAGTAGATGGTGGGAAACTCGTCGAAGACCAAACTACTTTTATGCTGTCCCTTACGGTTCACCAGTTTGATCATCCTAGAAATATAAAGTGACAGTAAGGCACCGTAAGTCTGTAGCTTTTGCGCATTATTTCCTACACAGATGATCTTTGGCTCTTTGGGATTATTTACATCCAAGGTATAAATCATTGCCGGAGAGCAAAATAGTATAGCGAAGCTTAAGAAAGTCTGGCCAGTCCGATCTTTGCACTGGCAATCTGTCCCTCCAATTGGGCGCTGGCATTGTTCCGCCATGCCGAAATAAATGGATTGATGAGCACCTGTATCTCCGGTTGCTCATTCAGTACGGCAAACAAATAATCGTAGTCCACCTGCATCAGTTCGATCACATGTGGAAGTGTACAATACCTTCCATCCTCATAACAGCGTAGGTACCAGATAATCGCTGTGAGAAAATTGATAGGACTTTCCACAAAGATCGATATTAGTGAATACCAAGAAATAAAAAATGAATGTGAAGCAAATGCAGCTAGTCACCGAATGCGCCAGACACAGCATACTCGAACCAACGAGGAACGTAAAGAAATTGAAAAAACCATAAAAAAGGCCTTGGAGAACCTTAGGAACATTATTCGGCTGTATGAGGATTCTGACGTCGATCACAAGCGAACGATCATTGCGACCCTTTTTTCCAATAAATGGCTGTTTGACGGCAAAAAACATCGAACCGGCAGAATGAGCGAGGGCGCAGAGCTAATCTATATGAGAAACAAGGAGTTACAAAACAAAAAAACCGGGAATAAAATTTTAAAAAATTCTATTCCCGGTATGGTACCCAATGAAACAGTAGACCCGAACCGCTTGTTAGAGAGTCTAACAAAAATTTCAAAGCTCGACGAACCTGTATTCCATAGGCACTTAGAGCCTCAAAAAATAGTTTTAAAGGGTAAAAAGCGGAATTCTAAAAATTAATGTATATCTGGTCGGGACAGAAAATCCCGACCAGTTTTCCACATGACAGTTGGCTAAGATGACAAGAGCCTTCATGATATTTTGAAATTTCTAATTTTTTAAATTTTACATCGAACCGCCATCGTCGGTCGTGCATTTTGACAGATTAGGATACCCTGAGGATTACCAACTAGCATAAACATCGGCTACCTAAATAAAAATACTGTTGGCATTGTTAGAAAATTATTAAAAAAGGTATAATAAATCTTTTAAAATAGAATATATATTACTTCAGCTTACGTTTTTAAAATAATTACAGATCAACGAGCTAGTGCAGTTTTTCCAATAACAAACCTTGCTTCAGATCACTATTTGAAGCTGGTCAAATACCAATTATAACCCGTAATAAAAGTATATGCAGGGCATCGACAAAACAAGGCGTCCGCATTTTATAGATGCCCTGCATCATCTACAACAGATCATGAGCCAAAAGTCTCCAGATGGGAACTTTGCACAAAAAGCTATTGACTATAGCGAAGAATTGGAAATAAGCTATGGGAACTAGGAAATGCTACGAGTAACTGTTCACCAGTCAAGGTGCAGTTTCTTGGCAAAAAGCTAAGATAGCTGAAAAAACGGCCAATATCGGAGCGTCCGGTTTTTTCACTAGCTTTAGAAACGTCTGTACAGTCGATGGCTCCTGTCTGAATTCCATAACCTAATTCATATCCCAGTTACCCTCTGCGTATCACAATGACTAACAAAACTTTATAATAAACAAAGGCATTCTATATTAGAATGCCTTTGTTGTTGCTCATGTTTAGATTCAAAGATTATTTATAACATGCACCGAGTTCATTCAGGGTACTATTGATACCTGTGTTGTAAGAATTCAGGGAGTAAATATCTCCAGTGGTAATATTCGCAACGTAAAGGTCGTAGCCACCCGATCCCCCAGATTTTGTACTGGATAAGATCACGTGGTCTGTTCCGCATGGGAAGGCATCGGAATAGTCGGCCGTTGTAGTGTTGAAGGGTAATCTGGTTGGCGTTGCCCCACTAAAATACCCCATATATACCTGATCATGACCATTGGTTGTACTATACCATCTTGAATATAGGTATTTGGTTGGCCCCCAAACAATGGGATAGTACTCTTGGATACCTGAAGCGTTGGCAATGGCTGTTTTCCCCGTGCCATCGATATTGATTTTATAGATATCAGAGGCACTTCCTGCTCCCTGTGCAAATATCAACTGTGTGGCATCATCGGAATAATAGGGCATTCCTTCTTCAAGAGATGAAGTAGAGGTTACTACATCCGTAATGGTCCCATTTGTCTCCATTATCTTCAAGTCATTATCCTGCTTAAAAGCTATACGGTAACCATTAGGCGAGAATTTGGGATCTTCATCTCGTTTTCCATTGCCTGCCGTAAGATTTACCGGCGCACTAGTTGACCCAACCGTCCAGATGTAGATATCCCAATCTCCAGAACCCGCAGGCTGTCCCATAAAAACAATCTTACTCGCATCCTCATTGAAATGGGCATTCATCGGAAAATCAATATTCCAGTACTGGCTAACCCAAGTTAAGGCGTTCGTGGCGAAATTATAGATATAGATGCGGGTATCGGAGCATCCGTAGCAATCGTACTTATGGTAAACTAATTTGCCACCAAGAACTGGCAGGCTTGCAATAGTTGTTGCATTTTTACCCGAAACGTTGGCAATAGCAATATCGCGGTTATTTTGGTCACCCAAATTATCTACAAGATTTCCTTTATCACAACTGCCAAAAAATATCAGAATAGAAATTCCCAGATAGACAAGTCTAAAGTTTAATTTTTGCATTCTCATAATAAGTAATTTTAGATTGATTAATAACTAATTTATAAGCTATTGCTTTGTAAAAGCATAGGTACCAGCCTTTAAATCCCCGTTTAAAGTAATACTCACTTTATAATTCCCAGCATCTTTTACAGCAATGATGTCTTTACCCCCTGTACCTGTCAGATTACCGGTAAGATTATTCTCTTCCGTTCCGCCCCACTCCAGCCAATCGGGATTAACCGAGTAAAACTTCAGGTAATTATTCGCTGGTAGAGCCAAGGTCCTCTCAAAAGTCAAGGGGTGTTTATAGCTTAACAATACTTCCGTCCTGGTGGCCCAATCGGTATAATGGAACAACTTTATATTATGATATTGCCAAGTAAGTTGGGCAACGCCGAAATTTACCGAGAGCTGATAAGCCTGGCTTCTCGCCACACTGAACTTCCCCTTGCCTTGTACGACTTCCAGCAATGGATCATCCCATATCACTTTATCATCATTTGCATAGTCATAAGCAGACAATGGATCTTTGATAATATAGGATGTCCCAGAACCATCTGCCTTGGTATTAAAGGAATATGATTTTTCCACTTCCAAAGGAACATAGTTGGTAGAAATAAATGCATCTCCCCTTTTAACCAATTCTACGCTGGTACCTGCAGAAAGGATTAGATAAAGTGTTTGTGGTGCTACCGTTGGTACTTTGGTCCGGAGTTCCTTTTCGGTTACGACTTCCTCCGATTCCCCATCACCTCCTTTTTTACAGGACGTGAAAATGATTGACGCCAAGAACAGCATCAACAAAAATTTAATTGATTTTTTCATAATTATTGGATTGGTTAACGTTTATTATTAGTTGATTTCGGTTACTGATCAGCTTTCTGGTACAAAGCGGAACAGCACTTATTTATTTCACAAAACCTGGCATTCTGTATCTGATCCCTTTGTTGTCCATTGCTGTTAAATGCGGTTTTAATCGTCTAGTAAAAGAATCCAGATCTCTCCGGTCATTAGACCAGGTAAATTCCGCGAAAGCCTGTAATCTTGGATAGATAAAATATTCGAGTGCTGCTTCAGATGGGATATTTTCTGTAAATACACTCGCTTGATAGCCATCAATATTGTTATTGAAAGCATTACCAAACAGTTGGTTCGGGGTGAAATTATAGAGCGTTGTAATACTTTCATCAGTAGAAGAACTACTCAGATAGAACCAGGTCCAAGGTGTCATGATAAACCTATTCCCGTTGGCAAGCGCATTGCTGGGCGTAATCCAGTCTCTCCAATAGGTAACGATGGCCTCAGCGTTTATTCCTACTTCATTGGCATCGTCCCAAACTATCGCTTTTCTCCCTTTCCCTTTCAGATAGGACTGCAGGTCACTTATGAATAATTTCTGGATCTGTTTAACATCAGTAAGGTTATTTTCCGTCATGTACTGCTGACAGATTGCAGAAGCTCCCCAAGTTGTTTTATCTACCTCATCGTTGCCAATGTGGATATACGTTGAAGGAAATATATCCATCAGTTCATCCAGAACGGCAAAGGCAAATTGCTTGACATTAGGCTTACACGGACAGATAGGATACGAAAACTCTGCTCCCCATCCAGCGGCACCGGTTGCAGACAGCCATGGATAAGCTTTAATCGCCGAAAACATGTGTCCAGGCATATCAACTTCCGGTATGACTTCTATATAGTTTTGGGCCGCATATGCTACGATCTCTTTTAAATCTGCTTTCGTATAGGATGCTTTATAGGCTTTAACACCGTTGATAGTAGTCAAGAACCGATTATCGATATTGTAAATCGGATTTGATTTAGACCTTTCGATATTCTCTAAATCATATTTATTGAACTCTCGCCAGCTGCCCTGCTCTATTAACTCTGGATATCCTGGAATTGGAATACGCCATCCCTGGTCATCGGTCAGATGCAGGTGTAGCTTGTTCAACTTGTAGAGGGCCATCCAGTCTATCAGCTTTTTGATATAATCCTTGGTATAAAAATTTCTGGCTACATCTAAGGCAAAAACACGCCATTCATAAAATGCCTTATCCTGAACAGTGACACCTTTTATCGTGATTTTTTTAGCACTTTTTTCTATTCTAGCATCCCATAGGTACTGTCTAAAACTCTGTAGCGCATAAAAAACAGCAGCAGCATCTTTAGCAACAACATTTATTTTGTCTTTCCTGATACTGATTTCATACGTCACATTCAGATTGCTATTTTCCGAAATTACAATCGTTTTCGCATCAGAGGTACTACCGTTCGATAAGGTAATTCCAGCCAAACTGGTCAAGTCCTTATTTAACAATTCTATCCCAGCAGCATGTTGACTGCCTGCCACTATTTTAACACTGTTATCCAATAAAAATTCATCATCGTTGAAAATGACCGATTGGGGCAAAGGTATAATTGAATGAATTGCAGATAGGACGGGCAGGGTGGTGCTACCACCATCATTAGTTCCACTATCAGCTTTTTTACATGAAAATGTCTGTGCTGCAGATAGCATCAGCAGTAACAATAATATCTTCTTATTAACTTTCATAAAATTGTGCTTTTAGAATTTTAAAGTAATTATATCGCCTACTTTTCCGTCTTTAGTAATCACACTGAATCGGTAAGTTTTCGCTCTATCTAAGGGAATGATTTGGGTATACTTTTTAGATTGTAAATTTGGAACAGTGCCATCGCTGGTGTAATAGATGTCAAATCCAGGATATTCGACGTTGCATATCAGCGACTCCTCGTAGACCCTCAATCCTAAAGCTGGTAACCTGTATAGATAGCCGCCGTTTAATGTATTGAGCTTCTGAAGCTCTTGTATACCCAACTTTTTCATAAAGCCGGCATAATCCTTCAAGAATGCAGTCTCATTAAAGTTAGTGCCTGTTTCCCAAATTGGTTTCGGAGCCCATGCCCTTTCGGCCAATGCAATAACCCTCGGGAACAACATATGTTCCAATCGCTCATTATTCAAGATTTTTTCAGTCCAGGCCGCTCCCTTGACACCAATGATATTACGTTTACCTTCGTCGGTAAGCTTAACTTTATTAGCTAACAATCCATCGGTAAGTTTATCGCCGAAATTATTGGTAAAAACATTCAGGAAATAATTTTCAGGCAGAAAAGAATAAGACTTTTTGACATTTGTAAAACCTGCCCAAGTGTGTCCAGGTTCATTGAATGTATTCTTCCAGGCGATATCAAAATAAAAATTGCTAGCACTGGTATACACCACTTTATATCCGGCATTAGCCAGATGATAAGCCAGGTCTTCCTGCCCACCTCCAATAAGGTTATTCCAAACATCAACCTGAATATCCTGATTAACCAATGCAGGATTGGTTACCATACCATTTCCATTATTCACCATTCCCATTTCTTCCCAGCCCGCAAGCTTCAATCCCTTAAGCTTACATAAGTCCGCAATCTTATTGATGTAATATGGCCATAACTGATTTACGGAAGAAAAGTTTAAACTGTCCCTTAAACGAGTAATTTCTGGAGACTTTTCCCAAGCACCTCTAGGTACCTCGTCACCTCCCAAATGAACTTTTTCCAAGGGAATCCCAGCCTCTTGGTACATTCCTTTCAACTCGTCCAAAACCTTTGAAATAAAACGATATACGGAAGGCTTGGCTACATTCATAACATTATCGTTCCAACTCTGCGCAGAAAAATATTCGGACTGGTCAGCTTTATCGTTCAACAGATATTTTTCAGCTTCTTCTCTATTCCCTAATTTCATAAACTTGCGGTAACGGGCTTCCATAGACTTAATGGCAGCTCTTGCATGTCCAGGAGTTTCCAACTCGGGAATAACTTGAATATGATTTTTCTGAGCATGCTCCAAGATTTCCTTAAAATCATTGACCGAGTAATACAATTTAGTTTGAGGATTTGCCCCAGATCCATAGGACGGCTGCAGCGAATTTCCATCTGCATAAAATGCATTCCTCACACTTCCTACTTCGGTTAATTCTGGCAACGAGGGAATCTCCAACCTCCAGCCCTCGTCATCATTAAGGTGCAGATGTAATGTATTCAGTTTATACATTGCCATCAAATCAATAATTCTTTTTACCGTTTCCTTACTATGAAAATTACGGGCAACATCCAACATTAGTCCCCTATACCCATATCTTGGTTGATCCTTGATGCCTACAGCAGGAATTTCAATTTTTTCTAGATCTGCATTCCAATATTGGGCAGGCAATAATGACTTTAGACTTTGGATGGCATAAAAAGCACCTTTAGCTGCAGCAGCAAAAATGGTAATGCCTTTATTGTCTATTAATAATTCATACGCTTCTTCTCTCAATGATACATTTTGCAGAATTTTAATACCTGCGGATTTTTTATCCTGTTTTTTTGGAGAAAGTGTTATACCTGATGTTTCCTTTAGAAATTTGCGGAGGTAAATCCCCTCCTTTTCAAAAGAAGGGTTAGTCCATAATGTAGATTTAGAGCTGATGGTATAAAATCCTTCTCCCTGCTGTAAAGCTGAAGGAGAAGGAATTATTTTTTGAACATCGGAAGATTCGTGTAAACGGTTAAGATCATACTGAGCTGCCAATATATTTAATTTCTCACCTAATGTATATTCCTTGTTGATAGTATTATATATTACGGGATGTGCATTGATTTGAGTGGAATCATCGTAAGTGATATATAGACCTGCCGGTGCATCTGTAAAATTGGGAAGTGTACCATTCGTCCTAAAACTAACTTCTATGGATCCGCTGGCTGGTAGCGTTAAATTTCCATCTACAAAACTTAGCTGATATAAATCTCCATTTCTGTGTGCTATTTTAAACTTCTTGTCAACCGAGTTCACATTTATGCCACGCATAAAATTGAACCAAAGACTCCAATTTTTACAGGAAACATCCTCCTTAGAAGTGTTGTAAATCACAAATTTAGAAACTGGATTTTCCTTCCCCAGATTTCCATCTTCCATTGTCCATTTCACCTCTATCTTACGATGAATTTCTTGGGCATCGACCGATATTGCTCCAAAAACGGTGAGAACCAAAACCATCACTGTAGACATGCTACTTTTAAGAAAATTATACGACATAGCTTAATTTATGATCAATAGTATTAAGGATTCGGGGTCAGATTCGGATTACGGTTACGTTCTCCCTGTGGAATTGGCATCAGTGCCTTGTTCGGATTGATGTTATAGTTCATCTTTGTACTTCCCCCTGCGCAGGTCAATGAATATTCTGCCAGGCTCGTCATCGTACTGACCAGTTTGCCCGTTCTTACCAAATCGTCCCAACGGTATCCTTCAAAGGCAAACTCTAACCTTCTTTCATTTAAAATAATATCACGTAACGCAATTTTATCAGTAGTGGCAATACCTCCAAGATCTACGCGATCACGAACAGCATTTAAAGGAACCAACGCCTCCGAACCCCTGCTCAATTCATTTAAAGCCTCTGCTTTAAGTAATAAGATGTCATCAAACCTCAATAAATAAACATTGTCACCACTTTCCCAAGCACTTGCATGTCTAAATTTGTAAGGGAAAGGAATTGATCCCGCTACGGCACAAGGTTTCCAGAACTCATCAGACCATTCCGCATTGTCATAATAGACAGAGGCTGATTTCCTCTGCGTATCTCCTGCATTGTCATAGGCAGTGATTAGATTTTTGGAAGGTGTAACATATTTTCTCCAATCATCTCCTGATAGCGAAGGAGGTAAAAGCAACTGAGGTCCCCAGTTGCTTTCTGGACTACTGGCAATATATTGTACCAGCAATATGGTCTCTTTGTTATTGTAATTTAGTCCGTCGAATAACTGGTCATAACTATCGTGCAAACCATAGCCAAGCTTTTCTACCTCAATGCAATATTGCAAAACTTTGCTGTAATCTCTGTCTGGCCTTTGTGCATGCACCTTTGCCAATAAAGCATAAACTGCACCTCTAGTAATTTTCGATTTATTCAATGATAGATTATTGCCGTAGTCGCTAGGTAATGCAGCTGCCGCTTCCAAATCCTCTACTATAAAATTATACACATCCGTAACAGTAGATCTGGATATATTGGCATCTTCCGGATTTACTTTTCCGAATTCCCTTACAATTGGCAACCCACCAAATGCTTTTACCAGCTCGAAATAATAGAATGCTCTTAAAAAGCGGGCTTCGTTGATAATATTTGCTCTTTTATTACCAACTTCCAACTTGACATCATTTACCAAAGGCGCTTTTTCTATGACTAGATTTGCCCTAGCAATTCCATTATATAATTGTCTCCAAGTCAAGAGAATCCTAGAGTTTAACGCAGAAATCTGTAACTCGTCATATTGATAAATCTCAGGATCGTCGCCTCCAGCATAAGCATTATCAGATCTTACATCAGACATCACAAAGTTCTCCCAGATAAAATAATCCGAATTCAGCGTCTTATAGACCCCTATCAAGGCCGCCTCTAAATCAGCAGCAGTTTGATAAGCATTTCCCGTAGTCAGGTCAGACTCTGGGGCTATATCTACAAATTTGGTACAAGATGTTATAGATAATATTGAAACGATCATCGTGATGATCATTGTTTTTAAATTCCTTTTCATAAAAATCGACTTAGAATGATACGTTTAAACCAAAAATTACCTGACGAGCTTGTGGATAGCTACCGAAATCTATTCCGAAAGCCCCATTTCCGCTATAAGCACTGGCCTCTGGGTCATACCCAGAATAATCAGTGAATGTGAACAGGTTTTCCCCTGTGACGTAAAGGCCGGCACTGCTTAGTCCTAGTTTACCCAAGATCCCTTTAGGTAGCGAATAGCCCAACGTTACAGATTTTAACCTTAGGTAGGAACCATTTTCTACAAAACGTGAAGAGATATCTGAATTGGAAACGTTAGCATAAATAGCCTTGGGAATGTTGGTTATTTGTCCTGGTGTTTTCCATCTTTCTAATACCGCCGTAGATTGGTTCCTAAAATCGTTCATTCCCTCCGTTTCTATCCTGGTCGCATTGAAAACATCATTTCCCTGTACTCCTTGCACAAAAACAGTAAGATTCCAGCTTTTATAACTTACATTATTGGTTACTCCACAGGTAAATTTCGGATTTGGATTACCGATAACTGTCTTGTCTTTCTCGTCGATAATGTTGTCCTTGTTGATATCCTGGTAGATCATCATACCTGTTTGTGGATCCACTCCGTTGGCAACATAACCGTAAAAAACAGCTAAAGGCAAACCTTCTCTAATTAAAGATGCTTCCTGGCGAAGATTGATAAAGCCATCTAAAATATCTGTACCGCCAATATATCCCACTTTATTTCTATTAATAGATAAATTCAGATCAGTACTCCATTTAACAGTCCTGATGGTGTTTCTTGTACTCAATAAAAATTCTAGTCCTTTATTTTCTAATTTCCCAATGTTCTGGAGGGCGCCACTAAAACCGCTTGAAAGAGCAACCGGTTTATCCAGCAATAGCTGAGTTGTTTTTTTCTGGTAGGCATCAATTGTAAGGTTCACCCTGCTGTTAAACATGGCAATATCCAAACCTATGTTATTTTGAATAGTAGCTTCCCATTGTAAGCTTTTATTTTCTGGTGTTGAAGGTGCAGTTCCAGCATAGACCTGGCCGCCTTGCACATAGTTATACCCCGTTCCTACTAAACCATAGGCTGCATAAGCATAACTGTCCACAAGGCCATCGTTACCCACACTTCCCCAAGCGTAACGGATTTTAATATCATTGATCTGCTCAACATCCTTCAGGAAATCTTCTTTTGATATTCTCCAACCTACAGAGAACGACGGAAAATATCCTCTCCTGTGTTCTTCGCCAAATGGAGATGCCGCATCTGCCCTAAAATTGGCAGATACCAGATACTTATCATCATAAGCATACCTGATTCTTGCAATGGCAGAAACATTACTCCTTTCGCTTCTTGTGGCTGATGGTCTTCCAAATATAGACCCACCATTCACAGTCTTCACACCGGTACTACTAAATCCTTTGGCCTCAATAGAAGATGATTCACCATATTTCTTCTGTGAAGTAAAGCCAATTAAAGCTTCAAAGACATGCTTTTCCTTTAAAATGGTCTTATATTCCAATGTATTTTCGGACAACCAATATTCACTTTGGCCAGTATTGAAATTGGCAACACCAGCATTTACACGTCCCCAATCTGTAGAGAATGGATCTAGAAAATAGTTATACTTACTGTTATAATTATCGTAGCCAAACATACTCCTAAATCTTAAACCTTTAATGATATCTACATTGGCATAGATATTTCCATAAAAACGGCTATTATTATACGCATTCTCAGAACCATCAATATAAGCTACCGGGTTGTTAAAGGATAATCTAAGTGGATTAGCCGTAAAGGTTCCATCGGCATTGTAAATACCAATAACTGGAGAAGCTGTTAAGGCGTTCATGATTACACCTGAATTACCAGAACCTACGTCCGAAACAATATTTCGGTCAAACCAACGGGCATAACTTAAGCTCGCACCGATCGTAATTCTATCTGTAACTTTTTGATCAATATTGGTTTTGAACGTTCCTCTCTTAACCTCGTTAGATTTCACAATGCCCTGCTCTTGAGAAAAAGCTCCAGAGATGTAATATTTGGTTTGTTCGTTTCCGCCGGCTACCGCTAACTGATAATTTTGTAGGCTTGCGGTTCTAAAAACTTCTTCCTGCCAATCGGTATTCGCAGTGAAGTTGTTCCAGTTGGCCACTTGACCTAATTCATCCATCAAGGACAGATATTGTGTCCTGTCCAGAACATTAAGTTTGTTGGCAGATTTGCTTAATCCAGTGTAAGCTGACAGACTCAGCTTTGCTTTACCGGTATTCCCCCTTTTTGTGGTGATCAGGACCACACCATTAGCACCAGAAGCACCGTAAATAGCTGCAGAAGAAGCATCCTTTAAAACGGAGATGCTTTCTATATCATTGGGATTAATATCAAACAACAATTGCGTTGGTACGCCATCGATAATATACAAAGGCTCGCTCCCCGCAGTAATGGAGGTCGTTCCCCTTACCCTTAAACTGAAACCTCCCTGTGGTTTTCCCGAAGGCCTGATGATCTGCACACCCGCAGCCTTACCCTGCATAGAATAGCCCAGGTTGGTAGACGGCCTATCTTCAAAATCCTCCGATTTGATCACACTTACCGCTCCAAGGATATCTTTCTTCTTTTGCGTTCCGTATCCCGTTACCACGACATCCTTTAACACTTCCGTGGCCTCGGTCAGCGATACTTTTACAGATTGGCCCGCAACAACCTTTAAGGTCTGGGTAACATAACTGATATGACTGAACATCAGTTCGTCGGCCTGCTCGGAAACGCTAACGACGAAAGTTCCATCGCTAGTAGTTTGGGTTACCTTGCCAGTGGATTTTACTGTAACCGCTACGCCTGGTATAGGACGGCCGTTTTGATCGGCAACGATACCTTTGACGTTAGGTACTTGGGCTTCGCCCAGATTTTTAGCATTGACTATAATATTCTTGTCGCGTACTGAAAATGTCAGGGGCAGGTCTTTCAGACATTGTCCCATCGCATCTTCCAGGCTAGCACTTTTCAGGTTTACCGACACTTTGTAGCCTTGCGACAGAATCGAAGCATCACAGATCACATTATACTTTGTTTGCTTCCGGATTTCACGGAAGACATCCACCAAAGATGCCCTGTCTTTTGTTAGGGAAACAGTTTGGGCGAATCCGTTAGCATTAGCTTGGAGGATCGCGACAGCAACAAGAAAAAATATCAACTTCATAATCAGCAAGTTACGCTTACTAAATATTACAGAAAGTCCTGTAAAAGACAACAGAGGAGAAAAAAACATACTTTTGTTTGGTTAGGTTACTATTGGATTGGTTAACGATTAGTCTGAGTAAGCCTGGCTTACTGTTTTTCAGTAATGCTGAGAGCACTGGTACTGCTCTCAGCTAAATTTATATCGGTAGCTGATATCGGGTATGGGTCAATGCATCACCAAGATCCTCCTTCCCTCAATCTTGAATTTTGCGACACGGGTAGCTTGGAGCGTGTTGAGCAGGCTTTCTAGTTTATCACTTCTTGAAGCTGTTCCCCATAGCGCTTTCGCTTTAAAATCTCCCTTATAGACCACTTCTACATCATACCATCTGGCAATCTTGCCCATGGCTACATGGATATCTTCATTATTAAAAACAAAAAGCCCCTCTTTCCATGCGATGGATTCCTCAACTTCAGAAGGATATGTTGTTAGCCGATTAGCATTGATGTTCAAGGCTGCTTCTTGTCCTGGCTTCAGGATTACCGTCTGCGAAGAACCTTCATTGGTCACTTTTACTTTACCTTCCAGCAGTGAAGTTTTAATGAAGCTGTCTTCCTGATAGGCGCTGACATTAAATTTTGTTCCCAAGACCTCCACTTTCTGTCCTGAACTCTTTACTATAAAAGGCCATTTTTTATCATAACTGGTTACCTCGAAATAAGCTTCTCCCTTCAATTCGACTTCCCTTGAGTTTTGATCGAAAGCAGAAGGAAATTTCAGCTCGGAGTCTGAATTTAACCAAGCGACGGTAGCATCAGGCAGGACTACACGGAATTGACCGCCTTTGGGAATCCTAAGTGTATTTATATGGACTTTCGTTTCTTCATCTTCGACTTTGTTGTAAACGATCTCACCGTTGGAGACCGATTGGATATCGGGGTTAAAAGCTATCGCCTTTTCCAGTTCGACCCCATCTAATTTTATTGAAGATCCATCTTCCAAAAACAGAACGGCCTTATCGGTACCAGGTGCGATGACCGAAGCAACCTGTTCTACCTTTTTATTTTTATCTAACGATACATAGGAAACAACACCCACCAATAACAGGATCGCCGCGGCGGCGGCCCAACGATAGGCAAACCCCAATGACCTTACGGTTTTAGCTGGCCTATCTGCCAAAAATGATTTAGACAATATATCTGTCCACTCTTCAAGAGAAACCTTCTCATTCCCCGAAGAGTCTATAATATCATATAAAATATCAGAAAAATTTTCTTCGTGGTTATCATCGATCACCTGCAGCAGTTCATCCTGCTCTTCCGGCAATATGGTCTTATCCATGAAGCGCCCAAATAAATACTTTAGCCTTTGCTTATCCATTTTCTTACTAATAGTTACTTTCCAGACCGGCAAATTGCGGTTGTTAATAGTAAGAAGCTTGGGGCGAAGAATAGGACTATCGAAAAATAAAAATAATTATAACTAACTGATTACAAGTAAAATAAAAACATAAGATGAATAGCCATATTTTTTGAGATAGTCCCTAATGAACTTTAGCGAGGTAACCAAAGTATTTTTTACCGTATGTGGAGATATATTCAGCAGTTCACTGATCTGGGAAATACTTAGCCCCTCATTTCTACTTAGGTTATAGATGTTCTTCCTCTGCTCTGGCAAACAATCCACAGCTTTGGCCACGATGCGTTTCAACTCGTTAAGGTCTACCATTTTATCGATATTGTTATCGGCAATAGCTGCCTTCGTCCTGAATTGTAAATCTGCCCTATCCCTCACCCCTCTTTTTCTGATGTAGGTCAAACTTTCATTGACAACAAATTTATAGAGCCAACTTTTAATGTTCTCTATTTCTGATAGCTTATCCCTGTGAATCCAGACCCTAATGAAAACATTCTGAATAATTTCCTCGGCTTCCGATGGATTGTTTGAAAGCTTTCTGGCGAATGCCAACAAATTGGAACTATATTCATAAAACAACTCGGCAAAGGCCTTCTCATCTCCTTCTGAAGCATCCAACAAAACTTGATGACGATAATCAGCTGAAAACTTATTCATAAATTTGAAGAAAGGGGAAAGTTATTCGTATAAAATCTAGCATTAGCCCAATTTGCAAAATATAATTGCTTTTATAAAAAGCTAATTACCAAATAATATTTAAATAACTGAAATAAAAATATTCAGATCAGCAGAATAATTCAGGTAAAAAATCGATTTTCTGGCCATAAGGCAGCTGCGGCCAGATAGCCAAGACCGGTTTAAGCGTAAAAGATTTTAGGATGTTGGACCGGTCTAGTTTATTTGGACAGTTTGGGACTGACAATCGTTATTATTAATGTAGGTTAAAAAATATGATTAACGCTTTTTTTATACATTTGACACACAATGTTTACGTACACGAATATGATTAGTCGACAGTATTAATTGCCTAACGGCATAAATGATTTGTTTAATTTGAGAAAAATTTGACTTAACTTAGTTTTCCAAGTTGAAATATTTAAAAAGTTCCTTTGTAATCAACTTTACGTTAACTGCGAGTTGTTCATAGGTACAGTGGATCAAAATCATTGGGTAAGGTATCCCGTCTTCCCATTTCACCAGGTCCATGGTAATCATAGATCCTTCAGAGATCTCACTCGTCCCCTCCAGCAATGAAAATATCTTGACCGCAAATCCCCCGTCAGATCCGATAGGAAAACATCCATATTCCACTATTCCTTTAAACATCTTCATTTTTAATGAAATTTCGTATCTGGTTTCCATGGCGAAATAAAAGAGCCGCCCGTGGGCAGCTCTATCAAGTAAGTAAATAACAATGTACTATTTAATCTCAATCTGACGGGTAACCATTTTGGCCTCTTCACGTTTGGGGATATTGATGCAAAGCACACCGTCCTGATATTTTGCCTCTATCTGATCAGCATTTACGCTCTCCGGTAAAGTAAACGACCTCACAAACGAACTATAGCTATACTCTTTTTTCGCATAGGTCCTATCTTGTGCATCGTCTTGGTTAAGCTGATCTACCGATATAGATAGCACATCTCCTTCAAGCTTCAATTTAAAATCTTCCTTTTTTAGACCAGGAGCGGCCAATTCTACATGATAGTGATCTGTCGATTCACTGATGTTCGTGGCAGGAACGCGTGTCACCATCCTGTCCGAGAAGAACGTGTCGTTGAAGATAGAGTCAAACACACTGTTCAAACTTGGAACAGCCGCATTCTTTTTGTTGTTTTCAGAATTAAATTTAACCAGTGTCATAGATTTTCCTCCTTAATTTGATTTAATGATTAAAACTAAATAATTAATTAAACTTGAATTTTGTTCGCCGTAAATCTAACAACTGCTATGCCAGCACCAGATTTTCTTCTAACAGGTGAAAATTTTTCAGAAAAAATGAAAAAATTGCAGTGGCAAATGTCAAAAATTCAGTCGAATCGACGATTGAAGGGTATTGGCACTAACCGATTATACATAATATGAAGTCACAATTATACCTGGTTCTTAAGAAATACCATGAACGTTGAACTTTTGCCGAGCTCGCTTTCCACCTCGATTTTTCCCCTGCCAAAGTCACGATTTCTTTTACCAGATATAGGCCGACACCAGTGTCCTCTACGTCTTTGGAGACGCGTTCGTCTTTGAAAGATTTTTCCTATATCATCTACTGCAATGCCCCAGCCATTATCACTAACGTAAATAATTGTAATGTCACCCTCTTTGGAATATTGATATCTACTGTCGGTTTTTTTTCTGGACTGGCGGTATTTGATGGCATTGCTCACCAGGTTATAGATTACGTTCCGAAGCTTTCTTCACACAAAGAAGATCTCACTTTGGCAGACCTCACATTTAATCTTTGCCCTGGATTCAAAGATGTTCAGCAAGTGTCAGACATACATCCTCCAGGGTATGTCCAAAGTCGAGCAGTTCTTCTATTGCCTTGATTCTGTAAGTTCATGGGTGATATCCTTCATCTTGAGCAGGCTGATTTCAACTTTTTCCAACAGCATCTGAAATTTTTCCAACTCCTTTTCGGGTATCTTCCTGAGCATCTCTATATGGTTAGTCTCAAGCTCGTCAATGGCTTTTTGATGTCATGCGAACTCATCTCCAGCAAAATCTCATGTTATGCCAAGAGTCTTTCCTGTTCCTTCAGATTGCGGATATGGATGGTAATCTCCACAAAGGTAATGATTACCCCATCAGTCTTCTTTGACTTTGCCGACAATATAGGGAAGGATATTCATCTGGAACCATCGCAGATCAGTGGTCTGGATTTCTTTTTCAAGCAAAATACCAGAATCTATCACCTATTGGATATTCTCGACGATACTTGGGAATCGGATGTTATCCTTGTTATCGCTAATCGACCTTCCAACATCATCGACATTCAGGCTGAACTGTTTCATTGCCGGGGGCGTGAATTTTCGGAGGATAAGGTGTGCATCTACGAACAGTTGCGGAATGATCGTATTGCGAAAATAGTTTTCGAGCTCGTCATTAAGCTCGATCAATTCTTTGATTTGCTGATTCTTATTATCCATCTCTCTCCTGCCGGATTGCAATCTGCCTGCTTGTGCAAGGCACGTAAAATCAGCTTGTCACGTATCTACATGAAAGACAGTCAATTGACAGATCTCGTGTGGTGCATAATTGTCGGCAAAATTGATAACACTTACGTTGTATCCTTTGGCCAAGGACTTAGTCTAACATACTAATCCTAAAAAATAAGTCAAAAAAAATCCCGATAAAAACCGGGATCTACAATGTATGAAGGGAAAACTATTAGTCTATCTTAACATTAACTGCGTTCAGGCCTTTTTTGCCTTGCTCGATATCATAGCTTACCGAATCATTCTCACGAATGCTATCGATCAACCCTGATGTGTGTACAAAGATTTCGCTATCTCCATTTGATGGCACGATAAATCCAAAACCTTTTGTCTCATTGAAAAATTTTACTGTTCCTTGTTGCATTATGCTATATTTTAAATAAAGCATAAAGATAGTATAATTTATTGAAATTCAATTAATTATTTACACAGAACAGTAGATTCGAAAAATTTAAATTTAAGAATATTTAAGCATGGGTTATGGCGGAGATTAGAGGATTTTCTTGTTTATGCTAATCCAGTTCTATTGAAATCATTCAGCGGTATAACGGAAAGGTTTGGGTGGAAAGTGAAACAGGAAGCAGTTCAACATTTTACATTAGCATGCCTATTCTTAATTAATTGCCCAACAACACAGAAAATTTTTAGCATTTCTTGACAGAAAAGAGCCATCAAACGCTAGGTTCAGTAAATTTCTTTAACTTATTCCAATATTTTTATGGTCTGATTCTAAGATTATCATCACTAAAAATCGTAGCGTTGTTCTAAATATAACTGCTATCTTAAGTTGATCGGACATTTGGCTTTGTACAACTCTAATTTATAAACCGTAATCACCTCATCAATAAATTCTTACAGACACTTTTAACACCTTCATATTCTATTTAGGGTCAGCGGTAATGTATTTACTGGCAATCAAAAGAAATAGGGTACGGTTTGCTTTTGCTTCTTCATAATTTTCCTTTAGCAGCGTTACTATTTGATTGTTTTTCAGCTTAACGGCTGCCATCTGGAGAATTTGGAACGAAGCCATTTCAACGCTTTCTATATTCTGAAGGTAAAATAGTATGGAAAGGTCACGTAGTTCTCTATCTTTACCTTGTTTTTGCATAGCTTCAAAGGCATCTTCCACCAAACCAGTAAGCCCTTTAGCATTACAATCAGAATAATTTGAATCTAAAACTGTATATATCATCTCCATTCTGGAAATTTCATTTTCTACATGAATTATAGTCTCTAGGATTGCCGATTTCAAATCAGCAAAATGTGCCTGTTCTAATAATTTAGGAAGCCGAGTGATTAAATGAACTTTGGCGCAATATATTTTATCCAAATGTTCTATAAAAAAAGCTTTAAGCTTATCTCCATCAAAATTGATATTTTGACTATCGTGATTATTCGTTTTGTTCATTTTGATCTAATATTTTATCATTTCCCTAACCTTCCTTGTCAGCCCTATGATGTCGAATGGTTTGGAGATGTATCCGTCAGCTCCACAGCCATTGGCAATCAAATTAAGATTTTTTTCGGCCGATAATAGCAAAACTGGCAAATTATTGGTATCCGTAAGTGCCTTAAGTTCTTTGCATATCTGTGAACCTGTTTTTTCAAAGCCACTGATTCTAACATCAAGCAGGACAAGATCTGGATGCAATAACCCAATTTCATTGGCAGACATTCCATTTCGCCTAGAAATGATGTCATAGCCTTCGTCTTGAAATATAATATCCAGTATATCCAAAATATCTGGATCATCCTCTATAATTAGTATACGTTTGGCCATAAATGTAGTTAATAAAGATAGAGGAACTGGCTATCAAACACTTTAATATAGAAATTGTTCCAACTTTAAAATAATATGTTGAGGTCTGGTTTTACCAACAAATATTAAAGGTCTATTGATAGGGTATCACTTGAGAGTTGCTATCATTAACGAGCATCGGCTAATAGGTATTTGTTCATCCTGAGGTAAGTCATCACTTTATCGTAGTCATCGACTAGCTCCAAGTAGACGGGGTTTTGCGTAGAGGGTATTTCCGATATGTTGGCAATTATCCTACCACTGGAGAGGTAAACCGACTTGGCTGTGAAAATCACAGCTTGCTCAATGCCCAGTTGCTTAGCCTTTTTTAATAGCAATTGTCCTATGTTATTATTCTATAACCTCCCCCAAAGGCCCTGCCCGCTAGCCTACTGTCCATACCTAAAGTAGATTTTCACTGTTGATATTTCTCTCAAATCAATTTTCATGATCGCAGTGTTGTATCAGATTAATATTTAAAACTAATGTTTTTAAAGGTACCGATACTGCAAACTAGGCAGCACTACCCAACTCTTCTTCTATGCGTAGCAGTTGGTTAAACTTAGAAACCCACGCTCACTACGGCAGCCACTCCCTGTTTTTAGATGCCCGGCATTGGTAGCTACGGTAAGGCAGTAATCGTGGTATCTTCTGTTTCGCCACTCCAGTGGGAACTAAAGCAATTGTAGTTATTCTTATAGGCAAGATCGATGGTTTGCAGCGTTTCAGATACGGTGCCGATCTAATTTAGTTTGATCAAGAAGGAATTCCCTATCTTTTGATCAATACCGTTTTTAAGAATAACCGGATTAGTACAGAAGATATCATCACCTACAAGCTCTGTTCGGTCACCTAATCGCTCGGTCAATTGTTGCCAGCCATCCACATCGTTCTCTCCCAGACCGTCTTTTAAAAGAACTATAGGATATTAGCTAGCTAACTTCCCCAAAGTTCGATTATTTGTTCACTGGTTTTCTCTTACTTCGTGCTTTTGAAAAATACATATTTTCCATCCTGCCACATTTCGCTGGTGGCTGAATCAGACAGAGCGACATATCCTTGCACGGTGAATAGCCCGCCTTTGAGATGGCTTCCGGTATGACCTCGACCGCTTCGGCATTGGATTTTAGATTTGGGGCAATCTACCTTCGTCGCCCACTCCTGTATAATACCCCTTTTCGTTTAATATGTCCTTGAAGGTATGGAAAATCTCGTCACCCATTCCGATGGACTCTTTAAATGAAATTGCGTTGTGCGTGCAATCATGAATTCCTGAAAGTCGATATTGTTGTCCGCATGCCTACCGCTATTGATCACGTTCATGCACGGTACGGGCATAATATAACGTTCCCTATTGTTTAACTGTCTGTACAACGGGTTTTTTATAGATGGCCGAAGCTTTGGCATAAGCGATGGAAACGGCCAGAATCCCATTAGCTCCAAGACTTGATTTATTGGGCGTACCGTCCAACGCGATCATGATCTCATCAACTTCGGTCTGCTGGATAAGCTCCCTGCCTACAAGTTCACCGGAAATAATACCGTTTACATTGTCGACCGCTTTGCTGACGCCCCTCCATGGTATCGTTTTGCATTAACATCCCGCAGTTCTGCGGCTTCCTTTTCTCCCCTGCTCGCACCGCACCCAACGTAAAAATCACCCCGACCAAGAAAATGGTCATCAATCGTCACTTCTGCCTTTACTGTCGGGGTTTCCCGGTGAATCCAACACCGCTCTTGCGTGTACTTTGGTTATTTTATTGGTTTCTAGTTTTATAAGTCCCTAATATTTTTACCCTGATAGTTGGTAAACCTGTTATTCTTGGGCTCGCCAATTACTTGTTTTCCATAAATGCTGTTGTGCCCAGAAAACAGATAGGACACCACACAGGCAATGGCAACATATACACCACATTCGCTACCGAATAGTTCCATGGCCATTATAGAACATGCCAAAGGCGTATTTGTTGCTCCGGCAAACACCGCAACAAAGCCCATCCCAGCCAGAAGCGCTGTAGGTAGCGGCAGAAAATAGGATAACGCATTGCCCAGTACCGCTCCAATGAAAAACAAAGGGGTTACCTCGCCACCCTTAAATCCTGTGGCCAAGGTCAAAATTGTAAATGCCATTTTTAGCGCAAAGTCATATGGTGGCAATTGGCCTTCAAATGACGCAACGATTATTGGGATGCCCAGACCGATATATTTTGTAGTTCCGATCGCAAAAACTGCTAGGGCTACTATTATTCCCCCGATCAACGGGCGAAATGGCGGAAATTTTATCTCGGATCTGAAAATTGAACTGGTGTGGTGAATCGCTTTACTGAATGTTGCTGCACAAAGCCCGAATGCAATGCCTGCAATAACGGCATACATGATGTTTGGAATTGAAATATCCGGGGTAAAGTCGATGTGATAATGGGTATGGTGCGTTTTCCACGTCTTGGTGACCAGATCTGCAATGATTGCCGCTGCAAATGCGGGGAAAATTGCATCGTACCTTAAACGTCCTATCAGGAAAACCTCCAAACCAAAAATGGCACCCGCTAGCGGCGTGCCGAATACCGAACCAAAGCCAGCTGCGATAGCCGAAATCATTAAAATCTTTCGTTCCCCTGCAGAGAGCCGAAAGGGCTTGCAGAACTGATCGGCAATTGCACCTGCCATTTGCAGGGCCGTACCTTCCCGCCCCGCCGAACCACCAAACAAGTGCGTTGCCATAGTTCCAATATAAACAAAGGGTGCCATACGAAATGGAATAATTTCTTTAGGATTATGGATGGTATCGATCAGCAGGTTGTTTCCAGGTTCGATATCCTTACCCAGATAATGATAGAGCATCCCAATAGCTAGCCCTCCAACAGGCAACAACGCAATCAGCCACAGGTGGTTTTCACGGAAGTTTGTAACCCAGTCCAGCGACCGGAGAAAGCCCGCAGATGCCGATCCAATACACGCCCCTATAACCGAACTGATGCACAGCCATTTTAGGACATAGGGCAATGCAGGATAGCGCCTAAAAAAGATACGAAACTGAATGTTGATTTTCTTGCCTGATGAATTTTCGTGTCTTGTTGACATAGCAAACCTGATTAAATGTGTTTAACATTAAATTAATCAGGCGCCATCAGCTTCTTAGGGCGGTTGAGTAGGAAGACACCATTTCCTTTTTTGTATAGAACAAACTTAATGATTCTATTTCAGCAATGCAACCTTAAAGTACTTTATTTTGCCTGTTCAACAATCATAGCCATGTTGTATTCAGGTCGACAGTATAAGTGTGGATAGAGCTACCTCTTATTTAGATGACTGATTTATGGCTGAGTTCACAATTTAACAACCCCTTAAGAACTGATTATAAACTAATTATATGAAAATGGCCTGGCTTCCATCCAACAGTTACTGAAAGAGAAAACCGACTAAAGCATTGCTCTTATACCGCTAAATTTGTTACGAATGTGCCGACATAAATACCCCTACCAGCGGGCATAATACCTAAATGGCCGATCAGTTAAAAAAAGCGGCAACCACTTTGCATCCGGGAACGTATATCATTATATGATTCGACCAGAAATCACCATATTGGAGGATGACCAAGACATCAGGGAGATTTTCATCTACCTGTTCACCAGCGAAGGCTACAAGGTCAACGGATTTGCCAGTGTCTCCGCATTTTCGGAAAGCCCCACCAGTCCCCAGCTATTCCTACTTGACATCAGCTTGCCCGATGGCAGTGGACTGGACATCTGTCGAAAACTAAAAAACGACCCACGTTATGCCACAATACCCATCCTAATGATATCGGCGCATGCAGATAGAAGCCATATCATGGAAAACTGTAATGCGGACGACTTCATGGAGAAACCTTTTGACATCAATGTACTGCTGTCCCGCGTTGAGGGACTCATCAACCCAAATGCTTAACCCTTCTACCGTTTCGAGCATGATCGTAAAAACACTCAACAGGATCACGACCAACAGACTGATATCAAATGCTTTTCCAGCAGGTGTGTTTACACCGTATATAATGATATACAACTTTTGTCGGAAAAGATCAAGCCCGCTTTTTAAAGGAGTTATGTCTTCCCTATCAATTTTCATTATATGGTTTTGATTTTTTCCTTTTGCTTTGCCTAGCCAATACTACATATCCGAGTACTCCTCCAATGATAGAAGCTGCGAAAATCCCAATCTTAGCTTGCGTAACATATTCCTCGTGCACAAATGCAAGTGAAGTTACAAATAACGACATGGTGAAACCGATCGAAGCCAATAGCCCGAGCCCAAGAAGATTTCTGATACTCATCCCTTCGGGAAATGGGGCAATTCTTAATTTTACGGCAATAACCGTGAAGCCTACCACACCTATAACCTTACCGATCAATAAGCCCAATGCCACCCCAATGGCGACATTCGTATTGAAAAGTTCAGCAATATCAATATCCAGTACAGCAACACCAGCATTTGCCAGTGCAAAAATTGGGATGACAATGAAAGAGACGAACGGATGCATCGCATGTTCCAATTTTTGCAAGGGCGGGATGACCTGATCGGTACTTTCACTGATATTATCCAGCACGTGTAATTGTTCGTTGGTGAGCGTTGCAATCTGATTGTTGCTATCGGCATTTTCGAACAGCCCCAGGTATTTCTGTATTTTCTGTACGTAGAAGCTCTCACCCAACCTAACATCGGCAGGAATGGTAAATGCCGCCAATACAGCTGCGATTGTTGCATGTACGCCAGATAACAAAAATGATGTCCAAACGCCACAGATCCCTAGAACAGCATAAAATAAAGTATTTCTTATTCCCAATTTATTGCCAACGTACATTGAAATAAGAAATAATACGCCAACAACCAAATTGATCATGGAAATATCCGAAGTGTAGAAAAATGCGATGACCAAGACCGCTCCCAGATCATCCACGATCGCCAATGCCGTCAAAAATATTTTCAACTTCAAAGGAATTTTGTCACCTAGGAGATAAAGTACGCCCAAAGCAAATGCGATATCCGTAGCCATGGGAATACCCCAGCCATTTTGTACCTCCCCCTTGCCATTGAACATCAGATAAATAAGTGCCGGGATGATCATTCCGCCAATGGCAGCAAAAATCGGCAGCATTGCTTTGCGGGGATTGGATAGTTCGCCTGCTACGATCTCCCTTTTAAGCTCCAGACCAACCACAAAAAAGAAGATAGCCATTAGCCCGTCGTTGATCCAATGATGTAGGCTATAATTTAAATAATCCCTGCCATCAAACTGAAAGCCCAATTTATGTTCAAACAAGTGGTGATATTGTTTAGACCAGGGAGAGTTAGCCAAGAACAAAGCAATAAGTACGCTTATTCCTAATACTATACCTCCCGCTTTCTCATTTTGTATGAATTTTTGTATTGGGCGAGCTACTTTTTCTATAGGCGACGGCTTAATTACTGACATAGATATTAACGTTTTGATGCATTGACTTACTCGCCAAATATACAGAATACATATGTTATACCCCTTTGATTCCAATAAATCTACTAGAATGCCAATTTGATTATAGGCTATTGATTTTTTGAAGAAAAGGAAAGACATTAATGTACGTAAAAGAGGTCATTGAACATAGCGAGTAGGCAATTAATTATTGCACCTATGCCGCAAATCTAAATCACCATTAATAAACCAATAACTACCTTAGACGATTAGGTGAGAGGTTTTATCAACAAGGTAGTTTGCTGGACAATCTGTGATGAAAGATATTGTCGAATTATGGTGTAGCTTATATTTGAAAGTCAGTATTAATGGTGCAAATTATAATTTCAAATCTTTAACAAATGAATCATCAAAGAAGAACGGATTTTAAAAGCTTTTGTAAATATTTAAGTATTAGCCATATGTTTTTAATTGAATAGATAGTTTAACGACACTTGATATTATTAAATTTAACGAGAAAGAGTGAAAATAAACTTTGCAGAGTAAATACAGTAAAAATAAATAAGTTAATCAATAATTTATCTGAAAAACAAAGGACAATTTTCTTATTGATAGTTTTGGCGCATTTTTGAACGCGTTTTTCCTATTCGTAGTCATACGAAATCTGGACCGATATTTTGGAATGCCCAAATCTGTATTAACTTATCTTTCTGTAACAGCAAGTATTCTTTGTATTTATTCCATCACTTGCTATTTTCTTTAAAACAAAATTGGGCACTTTTTATGAGGATTATCGGTATTGCGAACTTACTTTATTGCCTCTTGATATTAGGACTGTTGATTAGATATTTTTCTTTCCTTACAATATTAGGAGCAACCTATTTTTTAATTGAAATCATCATTATTGCATTCATTGGTCTTGTTGAACTTAAGCAGCAAGGGCAATAAAGACTATAATATAGAAACTACTTCAACAACTGGGCAATATTTAATTTGTAGATTTTGCCAATAGGTATCTTAAAATCTGCGATAAATATTAAATTGCCCTCAATGCTTTGAATATGTTTCCTACCAACCGCAAAAGATTTATGAACTTGTACGAATTCATCTTTAGGCAATTTTCCCAAAAATGACGAGAATTTTTCACGAATTGTAATGGTTTCAGCTGTGGTTACTATTTTGGTATAATTTCCGGTTGCTTCAATATAAAGTAGGCTTTCAACTTCCAGTTGAATGTGCTTTTTGTTGCTTTGAACAAAAATCCGATTTGAAACCCTACTATTTTCAGAAGAAACGATTTTGTGATTAACAGAACTATCAAACGCCTTATTGATGGCTTTTAAAAAACGTTCAAAACCAAAGGGTTTAAGTAGGTAATCCGAAATATTCAGCTCATATCCTTCCAAGGCAAATTCCTGATAGGCAGTTGTTACGATTACTTTTGGGGGATTTTTCAAAGTCTTTAAAAATTCAAAACCTTTTAGAACGGGCATATTCAAATCCAAAAAAATTAAATCTACCTCATTTTTATTCAAATATTCAAATGCTTCCAAAGCATCATAACAGTTTTTCATTAACTGCATATTCGGCAATAAATCACAATATCCTTTTATGATGTCGTGAGCAACATGTTCATCATCAATGATTAAATATCTAATCATAATTTTTTCAAAATTAGTTGAGCTTGATATACATTTTCTGTGATTGAAAAAGTCAATTCGTGTTGATTTGGATAAATTAATTCTAATCTTCTTTTCAGATTTTTCAAGCCAATGCCTGATTGGTTTTCTACTTTTTCATAATTATTTTCAATTGTAAAACAAATTTCTTTTTTAGAAGAAACTAAACTCATTTTTATATAAGTGTTCCTCCTCAAATTTTCTACGCCGTGTTTGAAAGCGTTTTCCAAAAGGATGATAAACGGCAAAGGAACAACTTTTCGGTTTTCATCAACAGCACAAATAAAATCAACGGATATCTCTTTGTGGTAACGCATTTTGTGGAGTTCGATATAGTTTTTCAAAAAATCAATTTCTTCCTGAATGGTAACCGTATCTTTTTCTCCTTCATAAATGCTGTAACGCATCATATCCGAAAGTTTCAATATTAATTCTTGGGATTTTTTAGGGTCTTTTGCATCGCAATGGTGGTGGTATGGAATGAACTGGCAGAGGGTAACAGGGAATACGCAGCTGGTCTGATTGCACTAAACAGTATATTTCAGGTATTGCTGTATAGCGTTTATGCCTATGTTTTTATTACCGTACTTCCACCGCTATTTGGTATTGATGGACTGGCGGTAAACATTACCATTGCCGAAATTGCAAAAAGTGTAGGGCTTTACCTGGGTGTTCCCTTTGCCGCAGGGATAATCAGCCGTTATGCGCTGATCAAACTTGTGGGCGAGCAATGGTTCCAGCAAAAATATGTGCCATTTATTTCGCCAATAACCCTGATTGCCCTATTGTTTACCATCGTAGTAATGTTCAGTCTTAAAGGCGAACTTATTTTACAGATACCAATGGATGTAGTCCGCATAGCTGTTCCGCTGGTCATCTATTTCGCAATTATGTTTATCGTCAGCTTTTTTGCAGGGAAAAAAATGGGCGCTGACTATTCGCAGAGCACATCCATTGCCTTTACTGCTGCTGGTAATAACTTTGAACTGGCCATAGCGGTAGGTATCGGAGTTTTTGGTATCAATTCCGGTCAGGCATTCGTGGGGGTAATCGGGCCATTGGTCGAGGTACCTGCACTTATTGCATTGGTAAACCTCGCTTTCTGGTTCAGAAAAAAGTATTATGGTTAAACAATTACTGAAAATGGCTGGTTTGGCTCTCCTACAATTAGCGAAACAACTTGCATTTCATCCCTTGGTCAGTAGAGCCCATCCTCTTTTATACAGCTGAATAGGCGCTGGATCAGTTTGTTCGTTACGGCATTGACCACACTCATTTTATTTTTGCCCTGAGTTGTCTTTCGTTCAAAATACCGCTTCATATCGCCACTTATCGATGAAGCAATAGCAGCCATGTGCAATAGCGCCTTTACCCTTTTATTAGCTTTGTGGGACACTCGCAGTCTTCCACGAAGACTGGTCCCTGATTAGTGTTCAAAAGGTACCATACAAGCGTAGCACGCAAATTTCTTGGCGTCACGAATATTTTTGAACTAGTTGGTGGAAATATGACTTCAATTGCCGTAACAGTTCCGATTCCACTCATGGATGTAGATACTTGGAAAAGCCTTTTTAAATTAGAATCAGACTTGATGATGGATAACCACGACCGGTTGACTCCGTCTTACCAAAAATAGAACGACCTATATAAATCTCATCATCAGAAATTTACAATCAGTATTTCAATTGGCAACTTGGGGTCTAACTTTTTGGTTTGTCCACTAACCCTAAGCGATAACAAATTTACAACAGCATCAAATTATAATAAGAAATAGTATAACTCCAGAAAATCCAGTAAAAAAACATGTGGTGTCTTAGCATTAAGAGGAGGCTTTACGACACCAAATTTCTTTTACCATTGTTAATAGCTAGGTCTGGCTTATTTATTCAATTTGCTCAATTCATGATAGCAATCTCGATAACTCCCCAACCCCCTTGTTGTACTCTCATACATAAAAGGGCCTTTGTAGTTAATGGTTTGCAATGCTTTAAAAATTGCTTTCCAATCATTTTCACCTTTACCATCACAAGGAAAGTAATGTCTTTCTGCTTTGCCGTCGCCATCAGCCACGTGTAACGTTTTTACCCTTGCACCCAGCGCCAGTAACAATTGTTCTGGTTGGGCAATATGATTTAAATCTACCGCAGCATAAACATCATCAGGCAACAGTTTAAATATTGTAAGGTACTCTTCTACAGTTCTCAATAATGGTCGTTCCTGATTGCCTTTGCTTACCAATAATGCTGGCCCCAACATATTTTCTAATACCATGGTTGCTTTCATACTTTTTACAGCGGTATTCAATTCTTGCACCGATTTTATCAATTGTTGGATGCGCATTTCCCTTTCATTTAATCCTAGATAATAACTAGGATGGAATAAAATGATTTTAGGCTTTAAAACTGCCACATACTTTAATACTTGCTGATGAAATGCCACGACCTTTTGCCGACGAGCTTCTTCCACAAAAGAAATATCGATTTCTTTACCGTAAGGCATGTGGATAGACCAAATTTCTACGCCGGTTTCTTTTGCAGCCTGTTTGAGCTCCCTCATCTTTTTCATCATTTCGCCCTCTGGCAAGGTAAATGTTAGTGATTCTTTGTTGATGTAGGCGGTAAGGCCAGTTTCAATACAATCGATACCAGCATCGCTAATTTGTTGCAATTTCTTCTTGGTAAGCGCACTGGCACCAATAGAAAAGCCAATTCGATGTTTTTGCTGTGCCCGAACTGGGATACTAAAGGTGACGATGAAGACAAGAACTAAAATTTTTGAGATACTTATTGTCGTTTTGAACATGATTTTATCGATTAATATTATTATTATTTAATGAATAAGGCTGTTTCTACTTTACGCTGCCCGTAGTGGTCAAACTTTTTGTTATCGGTAGGATAATTGACAATACCGTTAGGCAATTGTCCTTTAATCCACATCATGGTAGAACCTCCGCCATCAATGTTCATCGCCGATTTTGGATTGAAATAGCGTACCAAGAACTTTGTCAGTTCTTTGGCCGACATGCCTTTGGCTGCAGCATTTCTACCATCGACGGTAATCAATAGCAATTTCCCAGCTTCGGTTACCGAAATAGCCGTACGTGGATGGCGTACCCCTTGATGCTTTAAATAATGCTCATAATGCAGTTTTTTTAAATCTAAATTTAAGCCACTGGTGTCAGCAAACGTTAAGCCTATGGGTTTGTAATTAGCAATCAGCATAGGTGCGCCGGTAATAATATTCTCCGACTTCACTGTAGCAAAGTCTTCCGGAGAGAACTGAATATCAAATTGTGTCCCGTCATTATTAAAAGTCATCATGCCTTGGTGTTTCCACCAGTAGATGCTTGATTTCGGCACTTTTACTTGCTGTAAATCTTTTCCTTTCAACCGCAGGTGCATATAATCTGCGGAGTCTTTTTTTTCAATAAAATAAGTGGCATTGATACCGGCAAGCAAACCTGGTATTTTACTAGTAAAAACGGAAAGCGAATCTTTCTCTTTTTCGTAAGCTAGCACTGCATGGCCAAGTCTAGCTTTTGGATCAAAACTAACCACATTTACATTTTGGTTGGCAAATTCGGGGTCGGTTGTAGAGGCATAGTGATACCAAATTACATCTTTTCGCAAGGTGTCTATTTTCCAGTCTTTTTGGTCTAACAACTCGTTCTTACCGCTGGTTTTGCGGGTTACGCTCTGGTACGTTTGACAAGAGACTACAGCAAAAGCAATGAACATCGCCACAATTTTTATCTTTGATTTAAGCATGATGTTTAAAGTTTAATATCAACTATTTTGTTATTTAACCTACTTTTTTCAGCCATAAAGCCCATTACGTGACTTTCAATAGAAACGCTTATATCTGAAGAAAGCTGAGATGGATCCTGCAGTGCAACAGCCTGTACAAAATCCTTTACCATTAACATATCGCCGCCACCATGACCTGCATTTTTATAGCCCTCCACGTCTACCGCTTTAGGTATGAAAGTTGTTTTTTTTCCTGTTTTAAAATCTGTATACGTCAATTCGTTCATATCTCCCACTAAATCGCCCATAGCCCCCATTATACGGGTTCTTCTACCAGCATAAGACGTGAAGGCTTCCATAGAAAGGCTTGCTGTAACACCATCTGCAAATTGAATACTGGTTACATAGTGATCTGGTTGGTCATTATCCATTTTATACACACAACGCCCGTAATTGCTGGTTTTCAGTTTTTCCAAAATTAGCTTTCCTTGCTCTACTTTACTGATGCCGTTTAGCGGAATATCGAGATAATTTATTCTTTTTCTTTGATCGTGATAATGCCTTATCGCAGAGTACGGACATTCTTTTTCCACCTCACACCCATCGGTACACCTGTTGGTGCTACCTTTTGGTGCATTTTCGCTACGAAACCACTTTAAATTACCCATAGCTACGATACGTTCGCTCGGTTTATCAATTACCCATCTGATAATATCTAAATCGTGGCAGGACTTTGCTAAAATAATGGGTGTGGTAGTTTTAGCGTTGTGCCAGTTTCCTCTTACATAAGAATGCGCCATGTGCAAATGCTCAATAGGCTCAAGATGTTGTACACTTGCTATTTCTCCAATGGCTCCCTTAGCTATCAATTCCTTCATCTTTACAAAATAGGGAGCATACCTTAATACATGGCAAACAGCAACAATGCGATTGGTTTTTTTTGCCATTTCCAAAATAGCCCGGCACTCTTTTTCTGTAGGTGCTATGGGTTTTTCGAGCAACACATCGTAGCCCATTTCTAACGCCTTCATACATGGCTTAAAGTGCAGGTTATCTGGTGTAGAAATGATCACGGCATCTGCAAACTTAGGGCGTTCAAAAACCTCTTCCCAAGTATTAAATCTATTTTCGGCTATAATGTCGTGCTGTGCAGCGTACTTATCGTTTCGGTACTTATTTGGTTCTGCAAGGCCAATAATTTGCATTTCGCTAGGGTTGTTTGCTGCGTAAGTACCATAAACGGTGCCACGGTTGCCCGCCCCTATGGTAATTACAGTAATGGCCTTTTTAATTGGCTGATATTTTTTAGCAGGGGCATCATCAATAACAAAAGTATCTTCGGCAATTTGCCCAATTACTTTAGTGGTAATCATAGTTGACCCTAAAGTGATGCTCAGGGTCTTTAATAAATTTCTCCTATTCATTGTATTTAATTAACTATAAGTATATCGTTTAAAGCTAGGGCGTAGCGTAAATTTTGTTGTTTTTATGCCACGAGCGTACCTAACTTAATCTTTTACGCAAATTGCCCAGCCATTAGCTACTTTTCTAGGACTTCCATCAGCAGGCTTATTTTGTACTTCAGTTTTTGGGAGGTTAACGACAAAAGTGGAAGATCCACCGCCATCTAGGTTAATGGCTTCCTTTACCTCTAGTGCAACCATTATTTCTGCTAATTGTGTTAGCGTTAAACCATTAGAATAGCTACTGTTCCTACCATCGGCCACTACAAAATAAACGATGTGGTTTGCGGTAAAACCTACTGCCGTACGTGGATGTACGCTTACATCGGTTTGCTTTATCGGTAAGCTCTGTTTAATGAGCCGATGATAACCCCCAAGGGCATCATAGATGGTGGATCGCTGCTGTGTAAATACTGAATGATCTCCAATTAAAGGTTTTCCGCCCTGTGTTAGGCCAAAGTAACTTCTAATTTCGGGCAGAATGGTTCTCACCGGCTTACCATTAAGGTAAACAATACTTCTAGGTTCGCCAGTGCTGGTGTTAAAAAAGTCGGAATTTACCGCACCCACCACTTTAAGCCCAGCAAATGCGCTGGTGTTTATCATATCGGGGATGCGCTGCATGTCATATTTTTCGCTTCCGTTAGGGGTTAAGGGTTTTAAAACCAATTGCTTTTGGTTTAAATCAACCTTAAAGAAAAACAATGCCATAGGCAAATCATTTTTATCGACGTAAGCTAACTTTACCGCTGTAACCCCTTTTACCAATTCGTTTTCTTGAAAAAGAACTACCCTCCCAATAAGGGTAGTCTTTTTGGTGAGAACGGTTTGAAGGTTATTTTCTTCGGTAACAACCGGATTTACAGCAGGCTTTTGTTCGCTTTGTGGGACGGTAACTTCTCCCTTGCAAGCAATAAGTACAAATAAAATTGCGAAAAGCCAATGGCATTTTTTCATGTCAATCATTAATACTGAACTAAGATTTTTATAGCTTCTCTTTCGGTTGGCGTGCTAACCGTTAACACATAAACTCCACTTTGCAAACTAGCTGGAATTGAAATGGTATTGCTGCCATTTTCAAACCAGTGCGACTGTGCCGCTAGCGTTTTTCCAGTAATATCATATAGCGTAATTTTAGCATTGCCTTTGCTAAAACCGTTGGTGTTAACCGTCAATACCGAAGAGCGATAACTTGCAGCAAGCTTGGTAACGTCAGCCAATTTAAAATCTACAACCAATACCTTAGAAAGCGTACTTTTACCGTCTACATCTACCTGTTTAAGCTGATAATAATTAGTTCCTAAAAATGGTTGGGTATCATGAGCCGCATAACGATGAACTTGATTGCTATTGCCGATTCCTTTAACAGTGGTTAACACGTTCCAACCAATTCCATCTGCCAATTTTAGCACTTCGAAATGCGAATTGTTTTGCTCTGATGCCGTTGTCCAACTTAAGGTTACTGCACTGTTGGTTTTCTTTGCTTCAAATTTGGTGAGCGTTACTGGCAAAGGGTCATTATAAGTAGCAGTTCCAGTGATGAATAATGCGTCGTCAAAACCGTTTTTAGACCTACCAATGGCGAAAGTGCCTGTACCCACCCCAGCGGTAAAACCCCAGACGTATAGCCTAAATGTAACCTCTTGATTGTTTTGCAACTGCTGCAATGCAGCAACGCCAGATAGATCGATACTTGGCTGATCTAAGCCTTCAGTATAGTTGTTTACAAATTCGTCATCGCTAGTGCCTAGTGGCGTAAAATTGGTTCCGTCTACACTGTACATCCACCTGAATGCCGATTTTGCGCCTCCGTTAGCGCTCCTTCTCATTTTTGCATACAATGTAGCTAGCGTTAAAGTGTAATTTGCCTTTGGCTTTAGCTTAAATTCTAGGTAACTATTCCCATCAACTGCCGCTTGCTTATCAGGAGTTAGTACTTCTGGAACTGAAGAAAAACCTCTTACCAATTCATATTCTTTCAGACCAGCACCTCTACTCATTGTTGTATTTTCTATACCAACCGTAGTGCTAGCGGCATAAGCGAGCTCGTTGCCTGCTGCATTGCTTCCGTTATTAGATGTAGCAAACTGCCAACCCGCCAATATCTTTCCAGCGCTGGCATCGTCTTCCATTACATCGCCATTTAATATTACGCTACTATTGTTATTTACACCGTAAGGGCCCAAACCAAAAGTTGAAGTTAGGGTTGTTGCGCCCCAGAAATACAATCTTAAATATACTTTTTTTCCGAAGCCGATGTTTTGGAGTTCTTGAACTTGCGACAAATCTATAGGTGCTTGTTGAAAACCAGCACTTAAAGTTGGCCCGTTAGTAAAGGTAATATCGGCAGTACTAATGGTTTGCAAGGCGCCTTTAACGCCATTTTCTTCTACCACGTACATCCAAGCACCCGTCTTAGGCGATGCCGTAGACGACCTTCTCACTACATATTCTAAATTATTCAAAATAAGTTTCTTACCAGGTTTTGGGCTTACATTGAACTCAAAATAATCTTCATTGGCCACGGCCATGGCTCGAGTAGTACTGATGGTGGTATTTTTTACCTGATCTTTAACAGACCCCATGCCTTTTGACAAACCGTTAACTTTAAAGCCTGTACCCCTTAGCAAAGTTGCGTTAAATAACCCGCCAGAAGTTTGCGTGGATAAGTTACTTATCTCGCTACCCGTGGTGTTAAGTGTATTAAAGTTCCATGCCAGCAATTGCAAAGTAGGCAGTACTTCACTTAGCGAATTGAAATACGCATCGTAAGTGTTAAATAGTGGAGAATTGATTAAGGTCACCAAAACCTCGTTATTGGTTTTTAAAGCGCCATCAGTATAATTGTGTGATCCCGTTAGGATCACCTTGACATTAGGCTGGCCATTCCAAGTACCTTCAATCAGCATCATTTTAGCATGGATATTAAACACCGCCTGCCCATCAGTAGATAGGTTGAAGATGCGTACCGTTGCCCCTAAAGTTTTGAGTTGGTTAAGTTTGGCCTTGGTTTGTGTACCTGCAGCATCTTTGGCATAAACCTCAATGGTGGCACCTTGGTTACGCAAAGCAATTAATTTATCTACAATGGCTGGGCGGGAGTCTGTCCAGTCTGACATGGCTATTCTGATCTTTGCATTGGGCACATCCGTGATGGCATTTAAATTTTCAAGAATATTGTCACCCCCATCGTATACACCAGCAACAATGCGAGGAAAAAATGCTAATTTGGTGTTGATTGCAGCAAAATCATGCGCAGTATAGACAAAATTGAGGCGCATGCCCGAACTGGCGTTTTGTTTCATCACGTTCCAATTCGCCAAAAATACTTGATAAATATCAGCTTCGTTAAAAATAAGGGCATCCTGAATTTTGCCCATATCTGAGTTGGTAAAGTTATGTGAGGTTTGGAAAGTAACATTGGAAACTAATCCGGAAGTAGTATTTACACCAGAAAATAAAGCATGTTTGTGATGGTTGATGGCATTTGTACTCACATCATTAGTGGTTACTATAATCTCAGAGTTGGCGAGATTACTTTGCAACCAGGGCAAAGAAGTTGCATTAGTTACCTGCGGATCAGAGCGGCTCATATCTACGATAATGTGAAGGTTTACCCCCCTGGTTTCTGCATTTTTTAAAGCATCCATTAAAGGCTGATAATTGATCATGTAAATAGAAATATAGATGCTTTCGCCAGCAGGTGTATTGTCTACCAATGCAATTAACCTATTCATAATTACCGACGACGAGCTACCCTTCGCAATACTTTTTACATCGGTAAAAGCCACCTCTGGGAACGAAATATTTACTTGGGCGCTACCTTTAGTGCCAACGAGTTGCAACACTAGCAGCAGCAGCAAACTGCTAAGTTTTAGTAGATTTTTTTTCATATATGTTTGCTTTTTGTTTTAGGGCTATTAGCTATCTAAAAGACCGATTTGGTTGTGTTTTAAGATTTGATTTTCGAGTTTTTTTAGACAAAGCGATTGCGTTGCCTTAAATAAGGATGACATTATTTGTTGGTAATTTTAATCACTAGGGCCAAAGTAAATTCAGCCGCTAGTGATTTTTGATCTCTTAAGGTTTGGGTACTTTTACGATTTTTCGTATTCGGTTATTACTCATATCGGCAATAAAGATGTTTCCATCATCATCTACCGTCACATCTGTAGGGTTATTGAATTGAGATGTACCAGGTTTACCTTCCGCAAATCCAGTTGTACCATTTCCCGCAATCGTAATCACACTTCCCTGTGGCGTAATCATTCTCACAGCACTGTTGTTTAACTCGGTAACGTAAATGTTATTATGCTTATCTGCGTGTATTCCAAATGGATGATTAAAAGTTGCTTTCAAAGCTTCATCATCTTTAAACCCGGCAGTACCTGTGCCAGCAACTGTAGTTGTCTTACCTGTATTTGGGTTAATTTTTCTAATAGCATTGTTATATCTATCGGCCACCAACAACATACCATCTATATCTAAACATATCCCCGATGGCCTGTTCAATCGTACGTTAGGCCAAAAGCCGTCTATCAATGCATTTTGGGATGGTCCAGCACCAACTAGGGTGCTAACCGTTCCGTCGGGCTGAATTTTTCTAATAGCGCTGTTGTTGGCATCTGCTACATACACATTGCCATTGTTGTCCACTACGGCATCTATAGGGACATTAAATCTAGCAGCAGTACTAGCACCGTCAAGAAATCCGGTAGTTACGGTAGCACCAGTCGGCCCAGCAAATGTTGAAACCAAATTTGCTGCAATATCAATTTTTCTAATTCTTGCCCCACCATTGTCCACACTATAAATATTACCAAATTTATCTACGGCCACTTTGTATGGATTGTTGAACTTAGCGATATCTAAAGTTCCATTTACCGTGCCAACTCCCTTGATACCCGACACCAATTCTACTTTTGTGCCATTTTTCTTAATTCTTTTAATGATTTGATTACCCCTATCAGCCAAGATTAAATCACCAGTACTTTCATCAAGTGCTACGCCCTCTAAAGTGGTAAATTGAGCTTCTAGCAATGGCCCCAAAGTGTTGCCCGCTATTCCAGAGCCAGCATAAGTTGAAGTAATGTATTCAAATTCTGCTGCGGCATCAGCTGATCCATAGGTAAATATTGGCCCCTTAGAAGTCTTGTTATTCACGGTAATAGTTACATTACCTGTGCTACCATTGGCAGGCACTACCACTACCAACTCGCTTTCTGTTGCCGAAACTATTTCGGCGCTAACTCCTGAGAATTTGATGATATTGTCTGTTGTAGTTGTTGAAAAGCGTTTACCTTTTATCGTTACCCTTTGATTTGCCATAGCCACAGCAGGCACAATACTCGAAATAGAAGGATTTGTAGGTGCACTATCCGATTCGTTTTTCTTGCAGGCGGTAAACACTAAGGCAATTGCCAAGAAAATATATAATACCTTTTTCATGTGTATTGAATTAATATTGTTAATCGACATTTTGATAAACTTTAAAATCATCTATGTTTAATAAACCATTTTTTATCACGGCCCCATTAAGCCCTAAGCCTAGTTTATTGATCCTAAACCTAACGGCCCCTGTAAGGTTTAGACTGAAAGATGCTTCTTTGGCAAGTACAGCATCGCTGTTCATGTTGTCACCAACCTGAATCCAAGTAGCACCGCCATCTTGAGAATACTCTAGGTTGAAACTACTAGCCACAGCTGTACCCGATTGCGGACTTGCAGCAGCATAAGAAAAGGTTAATTGCGATGCGCCGTTGGGCAAATCAAAATCCATTTCCAAATAGGCAGCTTCAGACAGCTGTTCTTGTAACCTAATTGCTTGTTTACCTAAGGGATTAAATTTATCTAGATTAACCCTATCGCCAATTACGCCTTGATAAAGTCTCCAAGTTCCAGTCTTAAAAGTTACTTTATCGTTTATCGCCGGCATTATAAACTGCGATTTAGAACTGGCAGGTGCTAATTCAAAATCTTCAGGAAAATTCAAATACACCGAACCTGTCTGATTGAATACAGCATCTTCATTAGGCATTTTAAAAAGTAATTTTGCGGTGTTATAATAATCAGACGTTGCATTGTAATATGTTGGAACTCCGATAAAAGAAGCTACCATGGGAACAAATTTTTGTGAAAAGTTTGCATTGGCGCTTGTATTTAAGAATAAGGAGATGCTTAAGTTTTCACTTAACCTGTATTCACCGCCAAAAACTTCGCCGCCAATTAAATTGGGAATGGTAACATTATCTAACTGTATTAACGTACTCTCTATAGTATAAAACTGCGAAAATAGCTGTGTGGCCGTTAGCACTATGGGCTTAAGCGTATTATTTGAAGAAACCTTAGTTACTTTTGCAAGATTTAAACCTTCCCCTCTAATCTTCATTACACCCTTCTCTCTCGTTAATACGGCGTTTTCGATATTCACTTTAACCGAATCTCCATAGCTAATCGTCGTATTTACATCGTTAAGCTTAATTACCAAACCAGTTGTAGTGCCTTTATCGGTATTCTGTAACACAAATTCCTTATCGTCGAAATTCCCGCTATTTCTATCTGAAATTACTAGACCTGCAACCTGGGTAGCTCCCATTATTTTTTCTTTAACGAGGTTTACATCATCCCCGTTGTGCAACGCTTTAACGAAACCAATGCCAACTATTGGACTTACCGTTCCTAGTGCTTCATTTTCGTTCTTTTTACATGATACCAAAAACAGCGCTACTAAAGCTATGCCTATAAATATTTTCAAGTTCTTTTTCATTTTCAATTTAACCTATTTATTCCACCACACTTTAGTTTTCATATCGTCACCGCCCATATTGGCCACTGCTGCTAAATAATTTTGTTGGTTTACCCTTTGTACATTCACTGGGTATTTCAATCTGGTTGGCATGATTCGATCGTTCTGTAAGCCGAAACCTTGAGGCAACTTCGGAAAGCTTGTCCTGCGATGCTCTATCCATGATTGGAAATCGGTAAAGAATAAGGTGTAATACTTTTGCAGAATAATTTTTTGCAACTTTAGATCATTATCATCGTCGCTATACCACTGTGCACTTGAGTCTGTTAAATAGCCAGTAGGTACAGTAAGTCCCCACATGGTTATAGCGGCAGTTACGCCAGCTTCGTAATAAGCTTTTGGATCGCCACTTGGAATATATCCTTTTAGGGCACACTCTGCTAAGATAAATTGGAGCTCTGGGTAATTGATAATGTTACCCAAAAGTGGCTCTGTCATCAGGTTTTTGTTGTACTGTGACTGAGGTGCAGGGATCTGCCCAACCGGATAACCACTCTGTATACCTACAAAGGCATTGTCTTTTTTGGTGGCCCACTTGTCGCGACGGGGATCATTCCATTCGTTGAGGTTATCAATAAAAAATTCGCCCAAGCTGTTGTTAACCCAAAAATCTAAATCACGGTATTCGGCAAATTCTGATAAATATGGTGCCGTAGTTTGGAATTTTAAAATAGCAGAGTCGTTATTGCTGGTAAAAATTGGGTAATTAGTTTTACGTGTTTCAACTATGTCCAATATCTTACCTGCTGCACCTAACTCTCCCGTACCCGAAACCCTCAACAACAATCTTAAGTAAAGACTGTTACCAAACTTTCTCCATTTAGCCAAATCACCGGCATAAATAGGATCTAATTTAGCCTCTGTTTCATTTAGTGTGGCTGTTTTAAACAGTTCGTTGGCTTCTTCTAACTTTTTGAACAAATCTTCATAAATATCCTTTTGTTTGTCGAAACGCGGCTGCAAAAACCCCTCTCTGCCCTTGTTGGCATCAAAATAAGGCACATCTCCGTAAACATCTGTTATTAAAGAAGATACCCAAGCATCTAACACTAAAGAAATGCCCATAAAAGCATTATTGTTTATCGCATCCCCACCTTTGTAGATATCTCTAATATTAGTTAACTGCAGGTACCAATTGTTCCACATGTAATCAGATTCCTGTGGTCTTATCACATAGCGGTGTATCTCGTCTCCGTCGTTAAGGGTTACATGTACCTGCATTAACTCGTGTGTTAACCTCAAACACCTATTGAGGTTTCTCTTCAGCACATCGTGTACTGCCGGTCCCAATAAGGTTTCGGGAGTGGTATATTTTGCGCCATCTTTACTGGTGTTTAGTTCCTTAAAATCTTTAGTACAAGACGCTAAACTTACTGTAATTGCTAATGCTGATATAATTTTTTTCATCGCTAATACTCTTTAAAAGGTAAATGATAGGTTTGCTCCAAAATTTCTGGTCGATGGAAACTGTCCCACCTCAAACCCACGTTGGATATCGCTATTGCCAAGTGTACCAAACTCGGGATCGTAAGCTGGCCAATCGCTCCAAACGAATAAATCTCTACCGTAAACACCGACAACTGCTTTTTGAAATTTAATTTTTTTCATCCACTTGGCTGGCAAGGTATAATCTAACCTCAGCTCTCTCAATTTGATAAAATCGGTACTGAAGGTATTGGCCTCTACGTTGTCTGCTTTAAAATGCTCGTTGTAATACGTACCTATTTGTTGGGCAACTACATCGTTAGGTCTAAATGTTCCATCCGGATTTTGTTGTACACCTTTACCAATGATGCCCGTATATCTACCTGGCAAACTATTGGTTAATTTACCCGCTACAGATGCTGCAGCGTGTGTATGAGAATAAGCTACAGCTCCATACTGCCCATCTACCAGCACTTTTAAACGCCATTGCTTATATCTAAAATTATTAGAAAAGCCCCAATTGAAGCCTGGTGTTGCTCTACCTAAGTAAAAAGCTTCTTCAGTTAATACTGGATAACCTTGTGAGTTGTAGATAATTTGCCCATCAGGACTACGCAAATAACCTAAGCCATACAAATCGCCCATTCTACCACCCACACGGGCTTCCATAGATCCACGAGGACCAGTTTGCATCACATAATTATCAACACTATCTGCAAGCGAAACGATTTTATTTCTGTTAGCGGCAAAAGTGATAGCAACATCCCAATTTAGCCCTTTTGTAGATTTTAGCGGCACGCCGTTTAATGCCAATTCTATCCCCTTATTTTGCACCAAACCCGAGTTCATTACGCTATAGTTGTAACCTGTAGCCCTATCTAATGGCACGTTTAAGATTTGATTTTTAATATTACTTCTGTAATACGTGGCATCTAAACCTAACCTACTTTTAAATAAACGAATATCTGCACCGAACTCTAGCGTCGAAGACAGCTCATTTTGTAGATCTTCATTAGCGATAAAAGTTGGGTTAGCCATACCTGATGAGTAAGCTGCCTTAGAAATATAATTGTATCCTGTTAAATAAGGGGTTACCCCACCGCCTCCAACCTGCGACCAAGATGCTCTTAACTTGAAAAACGAGATTGCCTTTGGCAAACTGAACATTTCAGAAACCAAACCACTTAAATTTACCGATGGGTAGAAAAACGAAACGTTTTCTGTAGAAAATTCTGATGCTAATACAGAAGCCCAGTCGTTACGACCTGTTACGTCTAAAAAAAGATAGTCCTTATAGGCAAATTGTGCCAAACCATATAAACTATTTACGGCATATTCGATAGTTCTTGAATTGGCTTCTACCCTATCTTGTACATTGGCAAAAGTATAAATACCCGGATACCTTAACCTATCGGCACTTAAAGATACCATTTTGTATTTATTGATCATCAAAGATCCGCCCGCCGAATAAGAAACTTCAATATCTTTGCCGATTTTATGTTTGTAATTTAACAAGAAATCCGTATTGGTTTCCTTTTGGTCAATATCTTGTGTACGGAACATCCCTTCTGGAAACCTTGCAGCATCTTTAGGTTTTTGCTGTGACCGACCTTCCGCTGCCCAATCTATGGAGCTCCTTACCATCAAGTTAAGGTTTTTTGTGAACTCATAATTTGCGCTAATGGTACCTATTAATTGGTTTCTGTTGCTTTTGTTCAGCATTTCGTAAACAGCCAAATAAACGTTGTCCAATCCGTTTGCGAACGGTCTGATTTGCTTTAAGCCTTCACTACCTGGTATCCAATACTGTTTATACCAATTGATATCGGCATTGGGCACCATCCCAATCATACTGTACATTACGGTTTGGTTATTGTATCCTGTAGATGGCAAGTTGTCACTAAATTTGTTGTTATAACTTAATTTAGTTGATATCATCAACTTATCGTTCACTTTTTGCGATACATTTAAGGCAATGGTATTTCTATCGTAGCCGGTATTGGGCACAATCCATTTATTGGTCAGGTTGGTAAAACTTAAACGAGCGGTGGTCTTTGCATTACCTCCACTTACCGAAAGACTATTAGTTAACGTTTGCGAAACCTCGAAATAATCTTTTCTATTGTTTTTGTAAGGTACCCAAGGTGTTCTTTCGGTGCCTCTAGTTAACAAATTAGGATCCCATTGGTAATATTCCTGTCCATCAAATTTGGGACCCCAAGCGCCTCCAGTATTTTTGGTGTTTGGCCCATCTTCTGTAGCTCCCCAAGAATAATATTGATCGCTACCAATGGCGCCTTGGCCATATTCGTACTGAAAATCTGGCCAACGATTAATGGTACCAAAAACGGCATTGGAGTTAAAAGTTATCCCCAAACCTTTCTGGTTCTCCTTACCTGATTTTGTAGTGATAATGATGGCACCGTTAGATCCCCTAGAACCATAGAGCGCTGCCGCACCAGGACCCTTCAGTACCGATACGCTCTCGATATCCTCAGGATTTAGATCGCTAATACCGTTACCGTGGTCTATCGGATTTTCGGAACCCAGATAAGAGCCATTCCCTTCGGAAATCTTAGAACTTACCACCACGCCATCTACTACGATGAGTGCAGAGTTATCGCCACTTAAAGAACTCTCACCCCTTAAAATAATTTTGTTAGAACCTGCCGGGCCACCGCCAGATTTGATCATGTTTAAACCTGCCACTTTTCCAGTTAAGGCGTCGGTCCAGTTGTTAGACAAAGCATCTGTTAACTCTTCGCCTTTAACTTGTGTAACCGAATAACCTAGAGATTTTTCTTCCCTTTTGATACCCAGTGCGGTTACCACTACCTCATTAAGTGCTTCGATATTTTCCTTTAACAAAACTTTTAAGTTGGTCTGGCTACCCACTTTTACCTCCGTAGACTGAAAGCCTAAGAAATTAAACACTAAAATAGCATTGCCATTGGGTACAGTAATCGCAAATTTTCCATCGGCATTGGTCATTTCAGCCACTTTCGTATCCTTAACAGTTACCGATACATTTGGAATGGCCAAATTATCCTTATCTACTACCGTACCCGTTATACGTAACTGCTGGTTTTGTTTCCGTTCTACAATTACCACTGTATTTCCGTTCAAGGTAAAACTTAGGGGTTGGTTTTCCAATGCCTTATTAAGCGCTTCGGTTAGCGTTACGTTCTTAACAGACACGCTAATGTTGTTGATCTTTGCGATCATGCCAGAGTTATAAATAAAATTATAACCCGTTTGCTTTTCCAGCTCGGCCAGCACCGTTTCCAATTTGGCATTATTTTTAATTAGGCTTACTTGGGCAAAAGTGCTTGCACTGGCCATTTGTAAACCTAAAGCGGTCAATAAAACAATTATGAGTTTCATTACTAGCAATATTTTTTTGGGCTCGTAGAAAACTCTACGCAGTAAAGAAGTATAATTTTTATACATTTGAAATACGGGTTTAATTAATCTGTCTCTTCTCGTTTCAGTTTAGTTACCGGAAAGCATCTTTTGCTTTATAATCGGGAGAGGGTCCAAGCTCTCCTGATTTTTTGTAACCGTTTTGGATAGGATGATTATTGCATTACGGTTACCCTCCTTCCTTCGATTCTAAATTTCACTGTTCCCGTTAATTCTAAACTACTCAATAGCTCGGTGAGCGAATTGCTCTTTAAATATTTTCCACCAAATGCCTCTTTACTTAATTGGCCTTGATAATTTACTTCAATATGGTACCATCTGCTTATTTTCTTCATAATTTCATTAATAGGTTCATTTCTGAAGATGAAATAACCATTTCTCCAATCCATCACTTCATCTGCATCGAAGCTATGTTGCGTTAAGGAGCCAACTTGATTTTTAAGTAAGGCCTGTTGTCCAGGTTTAAGTAACAATGATGCGTTGTTGTAATTAGCTTTGATTGTCCCTTCCAATAAACTTGCTTTGACGGTTTGGTCATCATCATAAGCTGATACATTAAAATGTGTGCCCAACACCTGTACGTTCATCTCTTTAGCTGTCAGTAAAAAGGGCTGCTTTTTATTATGGGCTACTTCAAAATAGGCTTCTCCTGAAAGCTCTACCCGTCTTTCGGCACCTTTGAATACAACCGGAAACTTTAGAGATGATTTTGCATTAAGCCATACTTTGGTCCCGTCTGACAATACCACTTGATAATTGCTGCCTACTGGCGTGGTAATCGTATTGTAGGCCAAGTTGCCATCATCTACCGTCTTACTGAGATCGTAAACCAATTGACCATCTTTGCTTTTTGTGATCACTACGTGATCTTCCGTCACAATTTTACCAACAGCAGCCTCATCTAGAGCTAGTTCTTTACCACTAGAAAGGGTTAAGGTAACATAAGCCTTTTCCTTTTTTGATTTACCTGAGAGCTGCGCATGCTGCATGCGTATAGCCTTTTGTGGATGACCAACGCCAGACTGATAGAAGTAGATCCCTAATCCAACACTACAGCAGACTAAAACTGTTGCGGCAGCATAGTACCATAAGTTAAGTATACGGTTCGGTTTGATTTTCGGCACTTTTTCCTGATGGAGAGCTACTGAAAAACGAGGATGATCAGTGATTTTGCTATACAAACTTTCGCTTAGCTCTTCTTGAGCACCCACATTATCCCAAGTATTTTTGAATTGGGCATCAATTGCCTCTTCATTATCAGGTTGCGACAACAAACTAGCAAGCTCTTCGAGCTCCTGCTCATTAATCTCATGATCAACCAGCAATTTTAAAAGAAATTGCAGTCTGTTATTTTTCAAGTTTGATTTGGTTTTTAGTTCCGCAAATTACGGTGTTATGCAAGGAATACGTTCTTGGAGAAGAATAGTACTAGTCGGCTTGACACCTATTTGACAAATACATTTCAAAACACTGATAATCAGATAAATAATTTTAAAAATAAATACTCATTAGAAATACCAGATAGATCATTTCTTGATTATTGAAGCGATTTTTTAGTTTTTTAACAGCTACCATAAGATGGTTTTTAACCGTATTCCTCGATAGATTTAAGCGTTCGGCTATCTCATCATAAGAAAGTCCTTCTACACGGCTCAATCTAAACACTGTCTGTTGCTGTAGCGGTAGTTCATCAATGGCACTTTCTGCAAAAACCAACAGATCAGAAAAAACAATCCGCTCTTCGGTTTCATTGTGCTGATCAGAAATGGTATTTAACAACTTCTCTTTAAAGGCTTTAGTATTAACTACCTTCCTCAACTGGTCGAGAATTAGGCGCTTCGCAATGGTGAATAGATAAGGTTCAAGCGCTCTGCTTTGTTCAAATTTTAGACGGTTTTCCAAAAGGGCAAGGAATGTTTCCTGTACGATTTCTTCGCTTTGTTGTTTTCCTTTTAAATAGCTGAAGGCAAAACGGTAAATTCTGGGACTAAAATGTACATATATTTCTCGAAATGCAGTTTCACTTCCTTCCCGAAAACCTTTAATTTGTTCTATAGATAAAGTCTGAAAAGAATACATCGCTCTGCTATCGATTACACTTACTGATTAATTGTTATGTTTACTTTCTTTTTAGACAAAACACTTAAGTAAAAGTAATAAAAAGAAAACCAATCAACAATAAGCTGCAACTATTTAAAAATCAAAATAAAATGCGTCTGTACAAAAATAGCTGATCACATGTTAAGCAGGCATTAAATGAATGTTAGCAAATCACCCCATAGCTAAGAACCCCTTTCACCCGAGGAAGTATGGTTGATGATTGCCTTCAGAACGATGTCCAGCTCCACTGCCTCTGCCTTTAGTTTAGCGACAACCTCCAGGTTTTCGGGATCATTAAGAATATCGCAATCGATCAGCTCGACCAGTGCCATGATATTCGACAGCGGCGCCCTTGCCCTATGGGACTGGATCCAGGAAATCTCCTTCAACCTCTCGTTCTGTGCCTCGATCTTCCTGATGTGGGATATCCGTTCGCTGATATCCTGCATCGAGCCGATTAACCTATAGGCTTCCCCCTGCAACGAAAAGCTGATCAGTGCCCTTTCAAGCACCGTACGATAGCTGCCATCGGCATGCCTGAACCTATATTCTAGCTGCAATCGGGCTTCGCGTTTCCGAACCGCCCTTGCAATGGACAATCTTACCCTGAAAAGATCCTCTGGATGGATGCGATCGATCCTCCACTTTAGGTTCGTCGTCTGCACATCATAGCCGAAGATACCAGTAATTCCCCTATTCCAAAGTATCTCATCAGTGGACATGTGCCAGTCGCAGACCACATCACTAGTGGCCCTAGAAACCATATCAAACCTGGCCACGCTTTCGCGGATGGTGCGCTGGGCTGCGATTTCCCCTGTACGGTCGACCACAGTGACCAAACGGGCACTAGTTCCCTGAAAATCAATCGAAGTTCCCTGTACACACACCTCCATAATCTCCCCATTCTTTTTCCTATGGCGCGCTAAAGAGCAGTGCGGAACATCGGATACCGGCCGATCGGCCAACAATTCTACAAGTCTAGCCATCTCCTCTTCCGGTCTGATATCCGCCAGCCCCATCCGCATAAATTCCTCTCTGGAGAAGCCGTAGGTGCTGATGGCGGCCCTGTTAACATCCAAAAAGCGGAAAGTCTGCTGGTCATATACCCACTGCGGTACCGGACTGAAATTAAACAGGTCCCTGTATTTCTGCCGCTCTAGCTCTAATTGTTCCATCGACCGTATCCGCATAGTGATGTCCTTAAAATATACCGAAAGTCCCTCGCCCGAAGGAAATGCAGCCACCTCGAACCAGCTATCCCTGGCAGGAAAGTATTCTTCAAACCTGACTGAAATGTTCTCCTCCACAGCTCGGTGATATTCGGTATGGAACTTCAGCGGCACCGCATCTTGGTAGACTTCCCATAGGTTACGACCCAAAACACCAGACCTAGGCTGGTCCAGCAGTACTTCGGCCTGACGGTTCCAATAGGTCACCTTCCATTGCAGGTCGACCTCAAAAAAACCATCGGTAAAGCTTTCCAAGATATTCGCTATCCTGCGCTGATAGGCTTCATATCCACCACCACCTGCTAATATTTCCCCTGTGTCCATTGTGTTTCGTATATCCAATTTACGGTACTACCGGAATCATCGTACCATCGTAAATATAGTACAATTATCACAACTTGTTTTTCATGTGCGCATCCGCGGCTTTATAAAACAGGCACTCAATTTTATGAGGAACTCAAGGCATATCATCAGACCAGACATCTAGCATTAATGCTAATGTCAGCGGAAAGAGACCTCCTGGTACTGGCTGGCAATCTGGGGCGAATGCGTGTGTACGCTTTTGATATTAATCAATTGTTACTGAAAGTAAATGAACTTATCAAACAACGCTAAATCTCAGCGATAACGAATTTACAGCAGTATCAAATTATAATAAGAAATAGTATAACTCCAGAAAACCTCGTAAAAACCATGTGGTGTCTTAGCATTAAGCGAAGGCTTTTTTTATTTGCCCAGCGGACCGATATATGTAAATAAAGTAGTTGCCAACACTCCTTTAATTTGGAAAATAAATATTGCCATGAACAAAAAAAATCAATCTCTAGTAGAGATTGATTTTAAGAAATTTTACTATGTATCCCAATGATATAGTAGACCGAAGCGCTTGTTAGAGAGTCTAACAAAAATTTCAAAGCTCGACGAACCTGTTTTCCATAGGCACTTAGAGCCCCAAAAAATAGTTTTAAAGGGCAAAAAGCGTAATTCGAAAAAATAATCTACTTAAGGTCGGGATGTAATATCCCGACCTTAACCTCGCATTCCATTTTGACAGAACAACAATAAAAAACAGAAAATTATCCAAAATTCTTCCGCGTGTTATTTTACATCGAACCGCTCCCGAAATTATGCAACTGATGTTTTAAAATGTCTGATAAATCTAAATATTCAACAGTTCTTTAAAGCATACCTCTACTAGTGTAAATCGTAGCAAAAAACTCACTAGTAGTGAACATTATTTAGCATTCGAAACTAAATTGTTTTCAAATACAAATCCTGTACCTCTTCCGCCGTAAAAGATTTCGAAGGAAGGTGCTGTACCAGCTCACCCTGCTTCATGATGCCGATATTGGTAGCCACGCTAACGGCATTGAAAATGTCATGCGTCGCCATTAGTATCGTACGCCCCTCCTGTCCCAACTGACGAACAATTTCCGTAAAATCGGCCGTAGCGATCGGATCCAGTCCACTGGTTGGTTCATCCAACAAGAGCACCTTGGCATCCTTTGCCAGGGCAATGGCAATGCCCACTTTCTGGCGCATCCCTTTAGAATAGCCTCCCAGATCCTTTTCATGCGCAAGCTCTTGCAAACCAGTACGCAAAAGTAGCTCAGAAAGCTCGCTTTTAGTATAATTAAATCCAGCTATCTTGGAAAAGAAATCCAAGTTTTCGATACCCGTAAGGTTGGGATATAACAATACCGTTTCTGGTATATAGGCCAAATGCTGTTTAATCTCTTGTGGATGCTCGCTCACTGAAATACCGTTGATATAGGCATCACCAGAAGTGGCCTTCATTAAGCCCAACAGGATATTGATCGTTGTACTTTTTCCTGCACCATTCTGTCCCAGCAAAGCGAAAATCTCACCTTTGCCCACTTCCAGGTTAAGGGATTTTAGCGCAGAATATTCATTGTATTTTTTATGGAGATTAACGGTCTTTAGCATAACTTTTTGAATTTTTGATTAGATAAAACAAACAACAGCGTGATGAAAAATAGATAAGGTAGGAACAACTGTAAGGGATCAGACTTTCTGCTATCGCTGAAAACCTTTACCGTTTGTCTGCTCCAGTCTACCAAACCTGCCCGTTGCTCTGAAAAAATTAAGGGGTAGAAGAAAAGTCTTTGCGCCTCATGGAATTGCTGCAAAGCTTCCCCGTAGGCCAGGTAGTTTTCCATACCTGTGCCGGCCTCTCTTCCGCCCATCAACTGTGTTTGTACATTTGGCAAAATATAACCTAGAAGAATAGCGGCATCATTACGGTGTTTCAACTGTTGATCATAAGCTTTGGCAGCTCCAGCAGCTTCCATATCTCCAGCATGCTGCATGGCATAATACCAAACATAAGACGAACCCACATTTTCACCTACCTTGTACTGACTGAACTGTGGATATGCCTTGTAGAACTGCTGCATGGTAGGTGCCTTAGCCTCATCCCATTTGTTATGATAACCCTCACGTTGCGCCATCTGCGCTTCCAATCCCTCTTTTACAGGGTAGATTTTCTGGAAGATCAGGTTTGCACTCATAGGGATGATGAAATTCATCGCTACCCAACAGACCACCAAAACAAGTGCATTCTGTGCAGAAGAACCTTGGAAAGAAATGATCCATCGGCATAATACGAACCAAAAAACCAGGTACAGCCAACCGATGCTAGTATAAATAAGCAGGTGAGTATCCAAAGGGATGCCTATCCAAATTACCGCCGTGAGCAGCAATATCAAGTAAACCACACTTATCGCTAGCAATCTAAGCAGTATCTTCGCATCGATAAGACGACGTAGATTCCCACTCTGTACGGAGAGTAATTTCCAAGTCCCTTTCTCCTGGTCTTCGGAAATCAGGTTATAACAAAAGGCAATAATCACGAGCGGAAAAAGAAACACCAGCACAAAACTGAAATCAAAATTTCCGGCAGCGGCATTGGCGGGATTATAAAAATCCGAATTGTGCTTCTGCTCTTCCAAATTCCGTATGGTTACCCCTTGTATAGATGGATTAAGGTCCCGCATTCCTATGTTCAACGCGGCAAGCTTAGGAGTTTCATTTACAAAATTGAACTTCAGATAGTAAAGCAACAGCCCCATATTATCCTGGTGCAGGGCAACATTCTTTGCAATGCTCTGCTGCTGATAGGAAGCACTTTTTGCAATGATATCTTCGTTCCTCTCCAAAAATCTCTTTCCGGTATAGATACCTACAGTTCCGGCCAACCACAACAGCAGCAGTGCCGCCAGGTTGCCCCTATTTCTAAAAAATTGTTTATATAAGTAATTGTTCATTAGATCAGTTTTAGTTTCTTAGAAGAAGTTTCGATTAACCCTACGGACAATAGCAGCCAGAAAGCGGTAGCCAAAAGAGGAAGCCATTGGCTTTTAATGCTTTCGTCCAATTGCACAAATTGGTACCTAAACTCGGGAAACTGCTTCCAATAGGATTTGTTAACAACCGCTGGTTTGTCGCCCTTTACGTTAGCAATATGTTGGATCTGCAGCTCGTTCATGTGCTGGGCCAGTTCATAGCGATAGGTCTCGGCCTGCTGTTTGAAGCGGTCGTAGGCAAAGTAATCGGTTCCCGAAGCCAACATAGATAGGTTCTTAATGGCTACCACGGGATTTACAAAGCCAGAAATTGTCGTCAGCTGTTGCTGGTGGTGATATTGATCTTCCAAAGCCTTCAAGTGGTCCGCGTATATTTTTGAGCTGATCCTTTCCCCTTCCTTCATTACAACGCCACTATAGTTAATTGGCAGTTCCTGGGTGGTCTTTACCTTATAATGCGACAATAGTGAGTCTTTCAGATGCTTAAAATGGGGATCATCTGGATTATGGCTGTCACCTACTTTAAGTACTTCTTCCTCTACTTTGGTTTCAAAAGCAATCCTGGATGGCGTTGGATAGGTATGCTGCGCTAAAAACTGAATCCCTTTTGGTAAAAACAGTACCATAAATAACCAGCAGCCTATTAGCCCAACCAAGGCCGTTGCAGCACTTCGGCTACGTGCAGAAATGATCACGGTCAACGTGCTGATGAAAAAATAAAAAACCATATAAGCAGGAAACAGCAATACCAATCTAAGCAGTACATCGCTCCAACTTGCTACATCCAATAACAAGGCCGCCACAAATACAATAGGAATTAGGGGCAATACAAAGAGCAATGAAAATTGCCAAAGCCCCAAGACCTTGCCCCAAATTATTGTCCTCGCAGAGAGCCCCTGTACGTGGAGCAGTTTCAGGGTCGCATCTTCGCGCTCCCTTGCCACCAGGCCAAAGCCCAGGAATATGAGAATTAGCGGTACAATAGTCTGCAGGATAAAGGCACTGCTAAAAGTTCCGAAACGGACCAGCGTACCCGAACTTCCCGCTTCGGAAAGATTAGCGGTATTTTGCTTATGCGCCTCCAAGAAGATAACATTGCCCAGAAAATCATCAATTCCACCATCAAAGATTTGCAGCGGATGCGCATTGCGAAACACCATATAGCCGTAGTGCGCCATACGGTGCGGGTGTTTATCTGGTCGCTTTTCCCAGTTTTTTCTGGTTTCTTCCCGATATTGCTGTACTGTTTTTTGGGTATCGGCATATCGGGTAAAACCAACTGCAATACTTAAAATAGCGAACAATAGCACAGCGATGAGAATGGACAGACTGCGTTTTTCCTTCAACAGCTCCTGCCTTGTTTTTTTAATGACCAAACCTAAGTTTGAAATAGCCATAGTATATAATTTTATGATAATAAAGATGTCCATGTAGCTCTTACCAGAATGGACAAAGACACATAGCACAAACCAGTGCAATGCTCTTAATGAAGCATTACATGGCCGAATAATTCTTTGGATTGATTACAAAAGCTTAAATCAATACCGAAAAGCTTATGCAAAAAAATGGAAAGTTGATAGACTTGGAGGGCCTCGAAAGGTCAAATGTTCCAATACGGAAGAACGAAGATAAAAATGATACTTCTTAAGAGCCAAATCAAACGGCACCGAAAGCTGCAGGAAACACAAGCTTGAGATTTCTGGTAAAACGCCATTGTTAAATCCCAACAGCTGTGAGCAATCACAGTGCCCTCCCGACAGCTTGTTAGAGTTCGACAGCTCTTTATGGTGAACGGAAATTTCGCTATGATGTCCTTCATGCAGCAGCCCCACTACCAGACCCGTACTGTGCAGCACAAATACAAGGAGTAATGAAAATACGGAAAATAGCTTTAACGACTTCTGCATATCAATCCACAAAGTTATCTATTGTAAATAAGCCGGTCCTTATTTTAGGGTTAAGTTTTTGTCATCTTTTAAATCAAAGATGAATTGCTTTTTTAAATCAATAGCTTAGAAAAATTCTGCTTCCACCAATCTTACCGGCACGTCTCCTGTATCGTCTAATCTTAAAATACCTGTAAGATGTATAGTTTTACCGGTAAAGGCAATTGGTTGCTTAGACTCTACGTAAATCATCGCTGGTATGCCATTAGCCCCACAAAAATTGCATTGGTTAACGGGCAATGGCGACAGCAAAAAGGTATGGTGCGTTTTTCTGGCCTTTACCGGAATTAGATAGCCCTCCAGATCAAAAGGCTTATCCTTAAATCTTTTTACTGATTCGCTATAAACAGGAGAAAACTGATTTTTATCGTTGAGTACATAATTGATCGTAGCTAATATAGACCAGTTGAGTGAGTTGATCTGGTCTGTGGATTTATGCGCCCTCTGCTGTGCCATTGCGGCAACGCTGAAGAAAACAACCAATAGTAAAACAAAAGATTTTTTATACATAAGGGAGGTAGGATGAAGCCAAGCGGTCATTGCTATCGATAATGTTTAATTTCTAATTATTTCCAAAGGCACTTTAAGCGTACCATTTTTAAAATCACAGATTTCAACTTCGTCTAACAGACATCTTTCCAAAGCGGCCTGCAATTCTTTTTTATCAAGGTCTTGGGCAATAAACACGATTTCATTCATCCTATCGCCAAAATCCCTGTGCCACTTAGCCTCTATCGCTGCTTTATTCTCCACAAAATCGGCATACATGGTGCGCTCTTGGTACGGCATGCTGCACCACCAAACACCTGCGCCTTCCAATCTGGAAGATCCCCCTGCTTGTGAGAAATTCAGTGCTTCGTTGGGTCGATCGGCCATCCAGAACAGCCCTTTTGAACGGATGATTTTACTTGGAAAATCCTGCTGCAAAAACCTCATGAAGCGTTGCGGGTGAAAAGGTCTTCGGTCCCTGAAAACCATAGAACTTATACCATACGCTTCAGTTTCCGGTTTGTGTACACTGTCCAGTTCTTTGATCCAGCCTGCCGAAGCCGATGCCTTATCAAAATCGAATAAGCCCGTATTCAGTATTTGCTTTGGATCCACCCTACCAAACTCGCTTTCGATCAGCCTCGCATCTGGATTCAGCTTTTTCATCAAAGCCTTGATCAAACCTAAATCAACCGGTTTGATCAAATCTGTTTTATTGAGGATAATCACATTGGCAAACTCAATCTGGTCGGTCAACAGGTTGACGATGGTTCGCTCGTCTCCTTCCATATCGGTCAGGTCCCTGTCTACCAATCTTTCTGCCGTACTGAAATCTTTGAAAAAGTTAAAACAGTCTACCACGGTAACCATCGTGTCTACATAACTAAAACGTGAGAGATCAATCCCCTGCTCTTCATCTATAAAAGAGAAGGTTTGTGCCACCGGTACCGGTTCCGAAATACCGGTACTTTCAATGACCAAATAATCAAACCTATTTTCCTTGGCCAATTTTTCTACCTCTATCATCAAGTCTTCACGCAGGGTACAGCAGATACAGCCATTGCTCAGCTCTACCAGCTTCTCTTCGGTCCTGGACAGACCACCCTCCTTTTTTATCGTCTGCGCATCAATATTCACTTCACTCATATCATTTACAATGACAGCTACTTTCAGCTCCTGCTTGTTATGTAAAATATGGTTCAACAAAGTGGTTTTTCCGCTCCCAAGAAATCCACTTAGTACGGTAACTGGTAATCTACTCATTAAGGTATGTTTTGTTGTCATTTCCAAATTGGTCAAATCTACTTCAGTCCAATCGGAATAAAGATAAACATTATTTTTTTTAACGCAACATAGTTGCATTAAAAATCTTGATTTCGCTTTTAAAGAAAAATAGCTTATGTAAAGAAAAATCGAATTATAGTGGTCAAGCTCCACAGGTTGAACAGTACAAAAACACAGGGCGCTATTTTTTGCGCAATACTAAGTCCCATATTCTTACGGAAAAGGATCAGGACAGCCAGCAAGGCAATCAGGTTCATCAATAAAGCAGAACAGAACATCACCTGTTTGAATGTACCGGTAAAGATCATCAAAGAAACCAAAACCAACTGGAGCAGGCTTGCATTGAAAGGTATACCTTTACCATTGTTCCTGGCCATCACATGCAATTTCCAATCGCGGGCAAACCTGGCGATGATCCGGGGGCCAATCCAGACCATGGCACTAATGGTAGCCAACAGCAATGCGGCCATCAATCCACCAAGCCAACTCCCTACATTGGCACCAAATAGCTGCTTTGCGGCAAGTACACCAATCTCGAGCTTACCATCCATTACCTTAAAAGGCAATACCCTTAAAAAAATGTAGTTAAGCAAAAGATACAGTACCACGACCAATAAACAGCCCAATAATATGCTCCGCTTAATGGTACGTTCGGCATCCGAAATCTCGGAGAAAATGTACACACAAGCATTCCAACCCGAATAGGCAAAGGATACATAGACTAATGAGATGGCAAAACTGTTTGAAAACAACAGCTTCTTATCATCCTCAGAAAATAGGATAGGATTACCTTTTGGAACTGCCTGTAGCCCAAAGATAATCAGCACCAAAATAAGCAATACTTTTATCGCGGTAAGCATCATCTGGAAACGACTGCCCCATTTGATATTGAAAAGATGTGGCAGGGAAACCAGCAACACTACAAAAAATGCAAATAGCTGGCGTGGCAGCGCTGGAAAGATGGCACCGGCATAGGCAGCAACCGTCATGCAGCTCAAAGCTATAGGCCCTATAAATCCAGATAGCACCGAAATTGGCCCTACCCCGGTTGCGAGCCAATTTGGGTAACAACTATTGATGTAATGATATTCGCCACCTGTTCCCGGCACTAATTTGGCCAAATGGATGTAACTTAAAGCACCACAAAACGCAACCAAACCACCTATGGCCCATAACAATAGTAAAATCGCCACTGAAGGCAGACCAGCGACCTGGAACCCCAGACTCGTAAATACACCGGTACCAATCATACTGGCAACGACCAATGCCGTTGCCGGCCATAAACCTATTTTATGGTTTTGCATCTGCCAACGCTAACAAACGTACAAAAAGTGGATAATAGGCAACCTTGCCCTGTTGATCCGTAAATTTCTCCCTTAACAGTTTATAGTTTGCCAAAGCCACCGCCGCCCTTTCTTTAATGGCCAGGTCTAAGGTTCCAGGTTTACTATCCTTTGGAATGGCGTATACAAATCTTCCTGTTTCCCTTGAAAATACCGGCATATTGAAGAAGTCACGCTTGACGAATTCCTTTTTTTCTTCATTTTGTATAGCCGCCTGCACAAAAAAATCAACGGCATGTGCCGGATAGCCGAACAGATTCCCATAAGATCGAAAACGGTCGTAGTTCTTTTCATATTCGGTAACAGCGATCAGCATAGGCGCAGGAGTTCCCGGTACAAAGCCAAACTGTCCGTAAAACGAAGCATTGGCCTTTACCAAAGAATCCACCAAACTTTGACGGTAGACATTGATAGATGCATTTCGATAGCCATCGTAGGTGATCTTGAATGGATGAAACACAAAATTCACATCGCCGAACTGTAGCGCATTTACCACCCTTTGATACTGTATTACGCTCTGATAATCTTTACTGTCCACATCGGCAACCCTAGCCCTACCTTTGGCGGTACTATCCTTTTGGGCTAACAGGAACCTAAGATCGTACACACTGCTCATTGGCTTGATCCGTCCGGACAAGGTAAAAAGCCCCTCATTTTCCATCGCATATTTTAACAATGTATCGGCCAATTGTTTGTCATTGACAGAAAGCTGGTCATAAGCTGAACGCTTGTCATTTAACTTCAGCTGTTTAGTACTGCTACAGGCACTTAAAAAGATTAGGATTAATAGGCCTAGCACCAAATTTATTTTTTGATTTTGATTGATTTTCATTTTTCATCTAAGTTTTAAAACACCATGTTAAGGGAAATCTTCGCATGGTTTCTTTGTAGAGCGTTTTTAGTAGATCGCAGTTCATAACTTGCCGTCAAACGGTACCATTGTTTGTTTACAGGGAAAGTAACACTTGTTCCCATTCCCGCAAGCAGGTAGGAACTGGACATGATGGCATGGTCCGGAACTTCCAACAGGTTTGAAATTACAGTTGGCCTCGCTATAGACAGGGCATCTTTTAGCGGAAAGCTATAGCCCATGCTCGGTACAACAGAAACACTAGCACTCTTACGTAGCCCAAACCGCCAATCAAGTTCAAGCAGCTGCTCAAAATTGAGGGCATCCCAGTCTGTACCGGTCATAAATTCGTAATGGTTCAGGTAGCCGGTATGTGTGTGATAGGCCAAACGCCACTGCCCGCCATTTGCCCTCGGTTTCCAATAGGCAGCCTGGGTAACAATATTCCATAAAAAACGTTCGGCATTGACTCCATTAAACCTTGGATCAAATGCTTTTCCGTCTTTCAATGTGGCATCAAAGTTGAATGACCAGCCGCCCGAGGGTTTTGAACGCTGATAACCTCCATAGGCGTGAAACTGCATTTCATCGTACCCTCCCACCAGCAATGGACTTAACACCTTGGTTACCGGGTCTTCCGATATCCCCTCTTCGGCATCCTGTGCCAAAAAGGAAACATCACCACCTAATAACCAAACATCTATCTCGTTTTGCTGCATAAAGAGCAAACCTCCCTTCATAGCCGAGCCATGGTTATACCTACTGGCACTCACTACCGGAACAAAATCATAGGTTCCATATCCTCTTAAACTATACAATTTGCTGTTGTTCCTGGAAACCTGCCCAGTCTCGATAGTTTCGGTCAACCTTCGATAACCACCTCTTAAGGTTAACCTAGACTGTTTACCTAACTGATAACTAAGTGACTGCGAGATCTCCATATCCAGATAACGGTATATCGGACGTGGATCATTCCCCCTGCTTCCCTGTTCGGTGAGGTAATCCAGGGAAGTAGCGAAGGACCACCTGCCAACAGCCGGATAGGCAACCTGTAGCATCCCCTTTAGCTGGTCAGCTTTCCAGTTGCCACCTATAGAGTCGGCGGTAATGAACGGACTGCCCTCATAGGGACGTGCCACATTACTGAAGTTGATACTGTCCCTTTTTAGTTTCTGATAAGCGAATTCCCCATAGAAACGCCACTTGCGTAAACTACGGTAACCTTGTGCACGGAGACCATATTGCTGTATGCGCCGGGCTTCCTGTGGGCGTTTAAAGTCTCCGGAAATATTTTCATAGCCTAGCCCAACACTTCCGTAATTACCCCCCTGTTTTCCATCCAATGGTCCCAGTTCCCCGGTAAGAAGCCAAGGGAATACGGAGGGCCTATGTTTCCATTCTACCAAGCTATCCGCCTTTAGGTGTTTTTCCGTATATGAATTAATAGGGGCTGTTTCTTGCGCAGCTATTCTCTGACTATCAAATATCACAAGGCCTAACAAGATCAAACAAACTGAAAAAACAGGAGTTAATTTTAACGAAACCACAATATTTTACTTTTATAATGTTAAACCTGCACCAAACCGTTAAGCTTGGTGCAGGTAAGTTCTTTCAAAAACTAGTTAAATTTCTTAGGTGTAGGCGTGGCCAACTTCACAAAGTCGTTTCCGCTGTTATTGGTATCCTGTAAAACAATGCGTCCACCTACGGTATTGGATACTTTCCTTCTGAAACTTTCCGCAGTATAAGTATCAGAGGCGTAAACAAAGCCAGCATCCAGAGCCACAGGTACCCTCTTGTAGCTTGCGCTAGAGGCATCCTTTAGGCCCTCAAAAGCATCTATCACCAAGCTGTTCGGGATCTTGATACGCTCTGGAAGGGTACTGTTAGAAATAGCTACCTTTTCTAATTTGCTAAAATCATCCGTTCTAAAGATGACGATGCCTGGTCCAAAAACGGTTAACAACCAATCAAATCCGCCAGTAAAGTATAACTTCTCCAAGTTCGGTACATTCGGTGCATCGGCGTCACGGTTATCGGGACGCTCGTTATAGGTTTCCCAATCCGCATTGGAAAGATCGACCGGGCTATTGGGGTTTAAAGTAGCGTCCTTGTGGTTTACGCCATCTTGTGCAATCACAATACTGGCTCCCGCCGCCAAAGGATGTTGCCTGCCAGTTCCTGGAATACGCCATACGTTACTTGCGTAGGAATTTTCTTGATCGCCCTGAAACGGAGTTGCTGGGCTTGTAGGATTGATCAGACCGGAGTTACCATAAAGATCGGCAATACAAAGTCCATCCAAATAGATGGTTTCGGCAGAATTGTTATAGATCTCTACAAACTGGTCTGAAAAATAGGTACTGCCCGATGCGGTTTTAGACCCCGTGTAATAAACTTCCTTGATCAAGATGTTGCCCGCAGCAGAACCGTTCAATTTAAGTGTCAAACTGCCAGTGCCGCCATTTACCTGAAAATCATTGGCCGCAGCATTCAATTGCAGGGCCTGTGAAACACCGGTCAACTGTTGTGCCTGGGCCGCAGTTAAAGCCTTGGTGGTAGATACGTTATAGGTACCTGGCACTACATTGTTAAGGGTAGCCACACCACTTTCATTGGTGGTCGCGGTAAGTGTGGTACCATCGGTCCTACTCACCAGTTTCACTTCGGTAGCAGTTGCTACGGTCTGTGTATACCCAACAGGATATTCTACCTTGACCTGCACGGTAGCTGTCTGGATACTTCCCTCTCTTTTTTTACAGCCAAAGATAGCTGCCGTACCCAGCATCAAGGCCAGGATTACTTTTGTTGTTTTCATTATCTGTTATTGTTTATAAAATTCATTAAAGTCTGAGCGTAAATTCTGCCCCGAAAAACAGCTTCTGGTTACGGGCAACCAATTGGTTGGAAAGCGTATTATGATAAAGCCCCCTATCGGCAATGATGTTATCGATGTAGAATGCCAGGCGGCTGTTATTTTTAAATTCTTTGCTGAGCCTTAGGTTAAAAAGCCATAGTGGTGGCGCCTGGTCCGTGCCAGAGAGCGTACTGCTCAAATTTCTCCGTAATGGCTCATATTCCGACTGCATCGCCTGTGATGGCGACAGGTAGACGGTTTGCCCATTGTTGTCGATATATCCTATTGGGTAGGGACTTAGGTCCATATTCCGGTTACTTACCGACCAGACCGTTTGTACCAGTCCCGTCAACAGGAAACGTAGTTCCGGAAAATGGGTCTCAAAGGAAAGCTTGGTACTGAAACGACGGCCGATATTACCGAAACCAGAACGGTATATCGCAACCCGATCTGGGGTTACACTGCTAAAGATTGCTTTCTGGTAATCTGCCGCTTCGCCATTATCGTAGCCGATGGTCTGTGCCCAGGCCCCATTCAGATCAAAGCGGGTGTTGATCTTTTCCAATCTGGGTGTTACCAACTGGAACTCTATTCCCTTATTCACGATACGACGGTTGTTTACCGAACGGTCATACCCAGCATAGAATGGCGTATAACTTACAGGTTCCGGCACCAACACAGGTGGCTGTCCTACCGGGAAACTTGCCGCAGCCAGACGTGCTACCGGCAATACCACTACTTCTCTATTGGTACCAAAAGCATTATTGGTGGCATCACGATAAAAGGTAACATAACCACGGAAACCAGCAATTTCATAATCTAGGCCAAACTCTCCTTTTTTTGCCACGTAGCTCTTCAGTTGCGTATTATCAGTTTCAAAGATTTTTGTGGTCATCACCACCAATCTTTCTGCAGGATTTTGGGCGTAATAATTATAGTTCACCAGGTCGACGTAACGTTTACCCGGGTACATGAAACTCAGCGTTGGCGACTTGGCCGTCATGCCATAACCACCTTTGATGCGTAATCCCTTTACAATATCCATCGCCAAATTCATTCTTGGCAGCAACTGGTTACCAAACCTACCGCTAAAGGGACCGTTTGGCTGGATATTATCATACCTCAGACCGAAATGAAAGTCCAAGGTTCTTTCACCAAAACCAATACTGGTCTGGTCTTCGATATAATAGGCCAATTGTTGTAACGCCGGCACTTCCGCAAATGATCTTGGCCTATCGCCCACGGCATAGTTCTGTCTGGGCGGACGGGTAGCGTCGAACATCCTACCCTCGCCTTTGTTGCCGTCGAAACGGTACTCTAGTCCCGCCAGCACCTTGTGTTGCCATTTCCATAATTGCTTGCCCGAAAGCAGTACCCCTTCCAACCGGTGATAGATCGAAAGCGGCCTACCGGAAACGGTAACCTTGGAAAGGTATTCACTTTCACCGTAACGGGCGATATGCATCCCCTCCGCTGTTGCATCGGTGACCGGAAAAAGATCTCTGGTTACCAGCTCTTGCACATAACTGTCCTGTCTGCCATAAGTCACTCCAAAATCCATGATCAATGAGGAGAACCAGCTATTTCCCGTATTCAGCTGCCAATTGCTTCCGAGATTGAAAGACTGATCCTTACTGTAGATGCGGCTCTGATAGCGCAGGTCATCGGGATCCTGTTTCTGGTTGTCGAGTGTATTGCTCCATCCCAAGCGGGTAGTGCTATAGATTTTATCGCCCGCAAAACCTTTGCTCCAGGCAAACTGGCTACCCAAGCGGGTGTATTGGCTCAGGATAATCCGAGGATCTTCGATGGAATGTGTATAATCATGATCCATACTGAGTATGCCGCCACTTTTACCCAACTTAAAGCCCATCCCCACCGCTTGCTGGAACAGTAAGGGGTTCAGTCGTGTGGTCAGCTGGGGACGAAACGCTCCGGCCCTTCGTTTGACCAAAACCCCTCCCGCAGTCAGGTCGCCATGTCGTACCGATGGCACACCGGTAACCACCTCCACGCTCTCGATCTGGTCGGCCGGTATCTGCCTGAGGTCTATCCCCCTTCCGGCCACAGAAGAGAACTCGGGCAATGCCCCTGGACTACTGTTGAGGATGTTTACATTGTACTGCATATTAGCATTGTTGCTTACCGGAATACCATCCAGGATGATGGAGGTACCCAAGGCATTCGCCCTACCTGCTTCGCTACCGCTCGGTACCTGCCTCAAATTGATCTGTTGGGCACTGGACATATCTGGGCTTCTGGCCAATTGCCCCGGCAATAACTGTAGCACATCGCCCAAGCTGCTAGGCTGTAAATGGCTGATGGCCGTACGGTCAATAACAACGGAAGAGCCGATCCTTTTCGGCCTGGTGGCCACTGAAATCTCTTTCAGCGATAGGGACTGCACCTTCATTTTTACATTAAACGCCGAATCCCTGACCAAGGTAAGCTGATAGGTAGCGGGCAACATCCCCAAAAGACTGAAAGAAAGCTGTAGTTGGCCCTTCTGCTGGGCCGGCAATACATAATAGCCCTGTTGGTTGGTGCGTGCGAAGCTTCCAGAGGAAGCCACCTGTACAATGACGTCGGCAAGCGGAAGATTGTCGTCTTCACCTACCACCCGACCAGATACCACCACACCTTCCTGTGCCATGGCCACGCCACAGCAAAGACTAACCAACAGGCCAATTCCAAACGAAATGATCCTGTTCTGATACATGAAAATAAAATATGGGTAAAACTATTTGCCCGGAAACGGGCATATTGGAGAAAAGCCTAGCTAGGCTATATTTTTAGGTGGTCCCCTGTTCGTTGTCAAACAGATCGTAACATCTAACACACCAACAACCTGGTCCAAAAAGCAAAACGCTGACACGTTGAGCCAGGCTGACCACTGTACCTGCCCTTTATCTAGTAATAAGTGTTGCGAGTGTACAAATTGATAATAGCTACATACGTCACACTTGGTATCCTTCCCTACATTTTCCCCGCTATAATGATGCGAATGTTCAGCAGCGTGATGGAACTGATGGGCCAGCTCGGCAAACTGCACAAAGCAGATCGACCACAGTATGGCGATCGCCAATAGCACATTGCCGTTTCTAACCTGTGGTCTATAGCCCTTTTTCAACATCGCAACAAAGTTGCATTATTTTTATCAAAGTTTAGGTAGTACAATGCAAATATTTTCATGATTAAATTAAATTTTAGGTATTCCATTGCCACTCGTAAAAGCCCGCAGACTGCTAAAAACATTTGAGTGGGGTTATGTCGGACATTTTGGAACATAAACCAACCAAGTCAATCTTCCTAATGGCTGATTTTTGGCTGAGTAAAGGTTTTACAATTTATTCTGATAAGAAAAGAGCATAAAAGCATTAAATGCAATATTCTCCACACTGTGCCTCATTTGCATTCAGAAACACCATTCTGAGGCCAACACTTAATGTCACTGACAAATCTTTGGCTTTCAGGACAATCATAAATTCCTAAATATTTGAAAATAGAATATTTATACGGTTAGGTGGACTTTCCTATACAATTTTCAAAATATTTCATTCATGATTTGAAAAAATTGGCAGGAGTAGTCTGACTTCAAAATATAACAAAAATATCCCTAGGAGCAGATTTAAAATCACTACTAGGGACATTTATTTCAGATACTTCACTAGTAGTTATTTAATAGGCGGTAAGATATTTTAAGAATAGTCGAGAATTCTATCCCTATTTGAACATAGACCTATAAATTAAAAAGTAGAAATTGGTTTGAAACTGAATAGAACTTTTAAAGGCTTAAAATAATTCTGGAAACAAAGTTGACAACAAACTATGATATTCCTTCGATGGCTCTTGATTCCTATCCAGCGTATTAAGCTTCTTTATAAAAGATTCTTTTTTATTAAGGTCTTCAATCTGTCCATATTGTGTGAAGGCATATAAAAACAAATTTCCAAATGATTTGTAATGCTCTAGTGCATTATTGGCTACCTGCACAAAGTTGTTGAAACGGAAAGCGACAATTTTGCCAAATTTGGCGCTTAATAAAACACATAATTCTCGATAAATCTTCGACATTTTTTTAAAATCTTCTTTTAACTTTATTTTCAAAAAACAATACCCAAGCAGAATGCTCTCGAACTCTTCTGAAGAAAAATCTTCTTTATTATCAATTGCTTTCTGAATATATTGGGGGTTCCGTCAATAATGGCCATCTAGCCTGTATTAATATTGGTCACTAATTACGCTCCAAAGTGACCACTTTTCACGCCTAAAACTGTCCAGTTGGCTGATTTTCGAGGCTTTTAAACACTTCTAAATATTGGGTAATGTCTTTATCGGGACAGGGGGTGAACGCCCTTTGTGGGTGTTTATACGGGCTAACAAAAAAGATATTTGTCCCCCTGACTGAACGCCTGTTTCCGACTATCGAAAAATGACATAGCAGACCATCGTTTTACGCTGGTGAACAAAGAAAGACAGGTGTATGGGGGTTGGGATTGGAAAAGGGTACAAAACTCAAAGGCTTGGAAATTGGCCGGGCTTGGAAAGTACCTGCAGAGAATTACTTATTTGATCTGGCTGTTCAGCCATTCGCTGCTACCCATGGCAGCTAAGGGGGTGGCCACTTTGCCCCGAAATGGAGTGACTACTTTCTCCGTAATATACAGTTATTTCACTGATTAATTTCATTAAATTAGATAAGAAGCCTAAGTTACGAAGATTAACCTTATTAATTATGTTTCCATGCGTAACAACTTGTCAATAACTTTATTTTAATCCCCTGAGTTTTATATGGATATTTAAGCTGATAACCTTATATACAAATGAACGCTAACTATTATCAAAACCAGGTCAATCGCATCGAGAGCGATATCGCCGCACTGCACAAAAAAATTGCAGACGAAACCAAAAAGGAACTGGACAAAAACAAACAGATAAATTCAACTCAAAACTCGATCACCAAAAACACCAGTATCTCGACCTTACAAAGCAAGCAACGGCAGATACAAGGTTACATGAACGACATCCTTAGCTGTAAAAAAAAGATTGCCGACTATCAAAAACAGATTGCGACCAAGACCACTGAACTGGGAAGAAAGAAACAGGAACTCAGAAAAGCGGAGGAAAGCGCAATAAAAAAACAACAAAGGGAGCAATCAGATTTTCAGAAAAAGCTACAACAGGATTACCAACGCAAAAAAAATGCGATGGATAACCTTTTTAACCAAAATTACCTTAGCCAAGGGACCAACATAGCTCCAGATGAACAAGAAACCACTGAGAAGGAATACGATTTCTTTATCTCCCACGCCTCTGAGGACAAGGAAGCATTTGTTCGCATATTCGCCGACGGACTAAAGAATGAAGGATTTAACGTATGGTATGATGAATTCGAGTTGAAAATTGGAGATAGTCTTAGGAAAAAGATAGATCAGGGGCTTTCCAAATCAAAATATGGAATCGTTGTGATTTCTCCCGATTTTATGAAGAAAAACTGGACAGAATATGAATTCAATGGTATGATTGCTAGGGAAATGAACGGTCAAAAGGTAATCCTACCGATCTGGCACAAGGTCACCAAGGACGAAGTGCTTTCCTTTAGCCCTTCCCTTGCCGATAAAATGGCACTTAACACCAGCATCAACTCAATAGAAGAAATCATCGCCCACCTCAAAGACCTATCCAATGTTTAATAAACTTTTCAAGCAAGCCAAACCAACGAAACTGTCCCAATTCCTACAGGAGGTCTTCCATAACCAGAAAGACCCATTTTCAACCTTGGGCATCAATACCGAGAAGCTTCGAAAAGCTTCCTTTGAACAACTTCTGGATAATCCCGGAGACATCGCTGAGGGAGTTAATAAAGTCCAGATGGATTTCTCAAACACTTATTTTACTTATTTCGGTGACCTTGTCATCAAAACCTATGATGACGGAATGTCGAGATGGATGTTCTACGACAACATCACAGACGCCAACATTGTGATTAAGATTTTCAATGATATCAAAAAAGAACTAGGGGCAGGAATGATACATGATGAAAAATTTGCCACATTTAATCAATTAGACAAAATAAAAGCCTTATCAATGGGCAAATACAGTAGTAAAGGTGATGAAATCCTGCATTTATGGCAAAACTCAAAAACTACCGTAAAGTTGAACTACCAGCTTGAACCACTTCGACGACTAGTATTGTCATTCAATTTCTATCCAGAAAAAAAGAAAAGCACTACTGTCCGGAACAAGGGAACATTGATAGGAATGATGAAAAATGATCTTCGGCTCTTGATACTAGAGTCTGAAATCTGTGCCATACCTACTGAAGAAAAAGGTAGAATCAAATTCATAGACTATACCTACCGATTACAGCCCATAGAATTGAACATTTTTGATAGGGTAGATATTCGGCTATTTTCCGAAAGTAAATTTATGGACGAAGAGCATCATGCGAACATCACCTATTGGAGTACAAAATCAGTAGAGGTGGAAGACGTAATCTTATTGGTGGACCAACTTGCCAGAATTTATGGAACAGACAACCACAACGATAAAGAACTGAAGCCACACGAGGTAGAAATGATCGAAAACGGAGAATCATGGACTGGACGTACCTGGGATTTTAACAATAATCATCAGCTGATAGATTATCATGACGACAGCCAAAATTATCTCTACAACCTACGGCTTGACTTTCAGCCCGAAGACAGGGGATTGAAAGTCTCGGTCATTTTCTACCACAAGATGTTAGGGCATCATCTGGAACACTTTTGCTAACATCAACCAAAAAAGCGGCCAAATCGGCCGCTCTCTTTTTATCTGAGTTCCTTGGGCACATTAAAAACATCCAACAATAGGCCCGACACGCTCGGAAATATCTTTTCGAACATTTCCCGGTTACGCTCAGGAATATCCTCCACATCGGTAGCCAGCAGATAGATGACCAGTTCGGGCACCCCGAAATAATCACAGATCTTCTTCAGACTACCACTGTTAGGTTTCTTTACCCCAGATTCAATCTGAGATAGCGAAGTCTGTGTCATCCCTACCCTTTCGGCCAGTTCCGACTGGTTCAGCGACTGTTGTTTTCTTAGTTTCTTAATGGCTCTGCCTACATTCATCTTTTAACCTCCGTCCTGTCGGAACAACTGCATTACCAGCGTCGCCCCTTGGACCACCAGATTGGCAACTGCCGACCAATCCGTTTTATTCTCATACCGCTGCTCGGCAAGCGAAAGGATTTCTTTTGCTTCTACGATCAGCGTTTTCTGTTGCTTACTTAGTTTTTTATTTTCATGCTGCAATTCCTCCAATTTTGAACGCAGCTCCACGATATATTTGATGTCCATGATATTGTTTTAATTTTAAATAACCTGCTCGAGCGTTGTCTTGAAAGTTATTTACGGTATCATGTTCATCGTCCAAATTCTTAAAGAGCATCCTTACGATCGCACGGAAACAGGCCCTTTTGTCCCTGACCAAGCTTTCAAGCTTGCGCTCTTCCTGGCCAATCTGCCTCGAGATAGATCTTAACCTCTTGCTTAGACGGGAATAAAGTGCTGCCACTAGGGCCAGTACTTCCAGGAAGGTCAGCCTTTTTACTTCTAAGACTCCGCCTTGCTCCGATAACGGAATGTCGACGATGCTGTAGAAACCTTTATCCCAATCCCAAACCACCTGCTTGGTAAAAGGTCCAGTGTACTTATTCAGATAATCCCATAGCCTGCTAGTAAGTATTGTCGCATCTATCCAATCTGTGCCTTCACTGTAAGTTATTTTTTGTCTAGGCTTAAAATTATCGACAAAGCTGTTTTCCCACTCCCATAGCGTTGACTCTTGGAACTTTTTCAGTCCATCGATCTTAGATTTAGAAAAAAGAGAATTGCTCATTGATATAAATTATTACCCAAACTTAATAAAAATTATAGGTTAACACAAATTTTATATAAAAAATAAAAAAAAGCCACCGATAAATCGGTGGCCCTTTCCCAAATTAACTCAATATTATTTACTTTCCTTGTTCTTCAGCTCGGTCACTTCGTTACGGCCAGCAGAAGCCAAGTTCTTGATTTCCATATAGGCTTTTCTCAAACGTGTGCCGGCAGCCTTGTTACCTTTTGCATAAAAAGCGGTAGCATCTGCTTCAGTAGCAGCAATCAGTTCTTTCAATTTTTCAAATGAATTCATATTATTTTGATTTTTTAAAGTTCTAAAATATGGATTAACGACAGAAAGCACAAATTACACCGAAAGTCCCTGCTGTTGATCGGCCTTTTTATCCCTGCCCTTGCCTTTCTCATTTTCCGAAGAAAACACGTTCTGTTTCTGGAACTGTTCACGTTTTTCCATTTTTCCGTCCATCTTATAAAAATTGAAATTGCCGTACCTAGGCATTGCCTCGATACGCATCTGCTGCTCTACCCCCTCGGCATCTTTCACCGTCACTACAGGTCTGTGGCCATCTTTCAGCTGCGCAATCACCTCAGCCTCTTTTTTGGGATCGGCCAGCTCCTTGATATTATAGCCCGCCAGTTCTTTAAGAACATCCACACCGTAGTTCTCGCCATATTGTTTGACCTTAAAATTGCCATACTTGTCCTTTGCCTCGTTGAACTCAAAGGTGTTCCAAGCTTTATAGGCTTCACCCGTTCCTCTATTCACCAGGTCATCACGGAACACCGCTCGCCCCTGCATCAGGTTGATGCCCTGTTCTACATTGATCCCCTTGCCCCTATCCACATAAAAGGTATTGGTTCGGATGGTTCCATAATAGGCCATTTTGAAATCTTTCTCTACATAGTCCACTTTCACCGCATCACGGGTTGCCAGCGTAAACTTATCCGCCGCTGTCTTTCCTACCGCAAGTTCTTTTGCTCCTGGCGTAGTCTTGAAATACTCCATGGCCTCAGCTGCATTGACAAAAGATTTTACCGGAGTTTCACCCTTTTCGTTCTTCTCAGCTGAAAGCACAAAGTACTGCCTACCTGCTTCCAAAGGTTTGGCACTCGTCATCGAAAGCTCATATTTGTTCAGGTAATAGTATTCACTGGAACCCGACTGCTTGAAGTGCAGGGTCAGGTCCATCTGCCCCTTGTCTATCATTACAGCTGCACGCAGCTCGAATAGTGGCCTACCTCGGCCCATCTCTTTCTCCATTTCCTTAATCAGCGCCTCGTTAAATTTCAATACTTTCATCTCCGCTTGAAGATTTTCCAAATTTGTTTTATTGATATTCATCTCTAATAATTTAGAAACAGGCGTCATCACCTGTTTCGATCCATAAATATTTTCTAGTGCCTGTTGCAAGGTCACTTCCGAAGTAAGGTAATGACGTTTATAAAAAAGGCCATAATAATCGGGTATACGGCCTATTACTGGACTTTCCGAATCTGTTCCACCCAGATATTTGCTGAACAAGGTCTCTACAATATCATCCATACGGAACTGATACTCGGTGGTCAGCTCTTCATAATTCGTGGTAAACGTCGAAACAGCATCGACTACTCCCCACTTCTCCGCTGTCATTTCACCCGACCAATCCTGTTTAGCAAAACGTCCTTCCAGTTCGCGACTATCGATCCCATTATTGATAAAATGCGCCAGATCGACGGCTGGGTGTGGCTGGATCAGGTAATACATATGCCATACCATACCCTTACTGGGAGTATTCCAAATGTCAAATTCGGCGTATAGTCTTTTCTCAACTTGGTCAAATGAAATGTTCACCCTAAGGTAATGGCGATCACTTGTACCAAATTCCAACAACCTTTCTTTCAGAACATCATCTAACTGAAATCCAGTTGCCTCGATTTTGGCAATAATAGCCTCCGCAGTTTCCATCCTAGCGTTGCTCTATCCTCAATAGCACCGGATAACCGTTCTTTAGAGGCTGTCGGATACGCTTCAGTTTTTTGGTAAGCAATCCCCTCGCCGCATCGATACCCGCCCCTGCTAGCTGGGTGGTCAGGTCCATACCCATCATCCCAAAACTACCCATGGCATCCACCCCACCGCCACGAGCGGCATCTGCCAACATCGCCTCCGGTGCATTGACCCCAACCATGGCATCCTTCCTATCAAAAACAGTCAACCGAACAGGTATGATCGAATTGCCCATTCGTATATTCCTGATCTCCAGATTGAGCCTTTGGTTAGAAAAATTCCCAAGGGCATACACATTATAGCCCTTGGGAATAACATAGCCTCCAACAACCATGGTATCCAACAATTTCAGTTTCACTACCGAACCCTGAACCGCTTTTTGGTTACCATCGACCACTGCCGGAATAGCACCAAATACGCTATCTATGGACACCTTACCACCATGCTCTGTCTTATACTTTAGCCTGGCCAATTCAGGGTCACCAATTTCCTGGATACGTTCAAGTATCGTAGACAGCTGTTTCATCTCTACATCCTCCCCACTACCTTGCTGCATCCCCTGCATCAGGCGTTCCAACTTTTCCACCTCACGCCCTGAACCTAAATCCCTACCGCTAGACCTTGAACTTTCCGTCTTGGGCTCTTCATATCCCTTGGCCATCTCGGTGTTGAGCATAGCCAAACGTTCGTTGATGGCCACCACCTTTGGATCCTCCCCCAATCCGTCAAAGCCCAATCTTCGGGCCACTTCATCCATACCATTTTCTGGGCTATCGATTTCAAAACCAGATTTTTGCTGGCTATCATATACCGACATCTTCCCCTGCAACGTATCGGTGGCGAACTTTGCATCAGGTAACGATACGTTTAGTCCCGCACTCCCAGTGACTTTCTGAGTCTCCAACTTGCGGCCGCCACCCAGATAATAGAATGCCCCTGCCAGTATCGGCCATGCCAAAAGGGGCAATAGCAGCAACACTTTTCTCGCTTCAATCCTCTTTCTTTTCATGCTTCTTTTTTGTTTTTAATTATTGTTCAACCTTCTATTAATTCAATGCATCGATGACCAGATAGGCACAATAACCGCCCATCAGCAGGCACAGTAGTACCAGTAATACTAGCCAACTCCGTCTACCCCATCCGGCCGTCCTAACATTGAGATCATCCGCGATTTTGCGCTGTAATCTGCAAATGCGATCCGCCATCCGTTGCGCTAGCTTATCCTGTGAGCTGCTCAACTCCAGTTTTTTCCTTCTTCCAAATACCCTCATCGCAGCTCGGTTTGATGACCTACATCCTCATTGGAAATCGTCTCCCATTTTTGGATCAGAAAACCATGTGGATTATTGTCAGACCGGCTCACATTCCGTAGTTCGCCCTGTGTGACCAGCTTCCTAACAGCAGAAGAACTGGATCGCACCAGCTTCTGGGTAGCATAGCACCTGAAATTATAGGGATGCTCACTGATATCCAACCGAATACTATCTATGGCTATCTCTTGGGAGATATTGGCCGAAATGATATTGTTGTAAAAGCCGCGTTCCTTCAAGCTTTCATAGTTTTTCCTTGCCGTCTCATCGGCCAGATTCAGTGCTTTGGCCACATTAGCCTTGATCACCTTGTCATCGGGATCAAGCGTAAAGAACCAATGATGGAACGTGGAGATGTGGTCACGAGCCTCTACGGCTATATTGTCTTTTCGGGAAGCAGCTATGGCTTCCAATACCTTTCCACTGGAAAGGATGTAGACGGTTCCCTGCACCTGTTTGACCATCTGGAAACTGGTATAGACCGCAAAACCTGAGATCAGTATACAAGCTGCTACCAGAAATAGGCTAAAGCGCTTAATGTGCTGGAATGCGGTATCTATATTTTTTAATTGTGTCAACATAAGCTTTACTTTTCACCTCCAATCTTGTTCTTGAAATAATCATTACCGGCAGCTTCCGCCATACCCTGTCCCGTTTCCCTTTTGGTATCGCCAAATCTATCGGCTACCATCCCCGCACCAGATTTCAAAGCGCCAACAGTTGAACTTCCTCCCGATACAACCAGCGTATTCACCTTTTGCAGCATCGCATTCCCACCACCGGCATGTACGATATAATTGGCGACATTCGGTACGGTCAGATAGCCGACGATCCCGATACAGAGAAAAACGAGGTAGGCAAAATCACTTGGTGAAAAGAAGGTATCCCCCGCCTGACCAATCTGCGAGATATCAATTTTCAGCATCTGCTCCTGGATTTTGCCCAGGATGCTGCCGAAGATATTGGCCACCGGCAGCCACATGAAAATGTTCACATAGCGGGCGAGCCATACCGTCAGGGTGTGCTGGAAACCATCATAGACGGCAAAGCCGAACACCAACGGACCTAATATGGCCAGCACGATCAGATAGAAGGTACGGATGGTATTGATGCACAGCGAAGCGGCGGCAAACAGCACCTGCAGCACCTCCGACATCCATTGTTTGATCGAGTTTTTCATGTTATAGAAATTTCGATCCAACCAGAACTTCATGCTATTTCCAATCCCTTCAAACATTCCCTCCTTTTCCCTATTGGGATCATCTGGATGGGTGTACTTGTACCAACGATCCTGGTTGCCCGTCCCCGTTTCCCCAACATACATCTGCCAATGGGCAGAACGCTTAATAGCCTGCTCCTTCTGCTTCAATAAAGCCTCGATTGCCCGATTGCTATTCCTCACCATATTTCCTGTGGCAGAAGACACGGGCTGAAGCACCCCATTGATCACACCGATGACCATCGGGAACAACAGAATGGCCAATCCCAAAGCAAAGGGCCTCAATAGCGGATAAAAATCCACGGGCTCGGCGGCTGCCAAATGCTTCCATACCCTAGAAGCGATGTACCATAAAGCCCCAAATCCTGCCAGTCCACGAGCGGCACCGATCAGTCCCGAACACAGCGGCATCATTTCCGCATACACCCTATCCAAAACCGGCTGCAGGCCACTGATACTTCCGGCAACACCTCCCTCGGCATACGAAACAACGGGCAATACTATCCCTGTAACCACCAAAACGGCAGTCAAAAAAATCCTTTTCATAAAATCTGTAAATTAATTATCTCTGCCCGAAATATCCGGATACACCATTGACTTCAGCCTTCTCCTTCGCCCGCTGCAATCCAAGCAAATTTGTATCCCGATTGAACGACCTTAAAAACACGAGTTTGTCAGCCATATCAGCATGGATACGGTCGATGGCCTTCAGCCGTTCCTCATCGTTCATGTGCAGTTTGGAAGTAGTGATGACCATTAACAGCCGATCCAGGTTCTGCAGACTCTCCCGATTGAGCCTGCCATACACCTGCTCCAGATAGCCCAGATCGGAAGAGGAAAAAACGTTCGAAGCAGACAACCTCTTAAAAGCGGACCTATAGTCGGAAAGTATTGCTGATTGCAAACGAACAATATCGGCCACCTTATGGTATTTCCTGACCTCTGGCGAGACGATCATCAGCCCGTCCAAGAATACCTCATGTAGATTAAAATTGCCCTGCGCTATATTTTTGACTGTATTGTAGCCATTATGGAGTATGGTATACCCCTGCTTCATGTCCGAGAGTATATTTTTCATTTGGCTAAGCTTCTCGACATTCAATAGCAGTTGCTGCACTTCATTGCTCTGCGCACAGACCTTGATAGCAACACCGCCTAAAAGCATGACAAAAACGTACCAGAACTTTTTATTCATTGATTTCATAAAATCCTCCTAAGTGTTTAATCCCCTTACTTTCACCATCTATCTGTTTGGACAACTGCAGCACCTTTGCCGAAAAATCCTGTACAAAAGCCGATCTGTCCTGCATCCGCCGATAGATCCCCTCCAATCTTGTCAGCCTTTCACTATCGCCCATCTCCACTTTGCCCGAGGTCAAGACCAACAGCAGTTCGGCCAGATCGTCAAGGCACGCTTCCATCACGGCAGCTTTTACCGATCGCAGATAAGCTAATCGATCAGGCGGAAGTCCCTCCAAATCTAGCAGTCGTCCAAAGGAACGGACCATTCCGATTTCCATTGCTACAATGTCCGCGATACGTGCATCATTACGAATAGCAGGCGATACCTTTTTTAGTCCGGAAATAAAGAACTCATGCAATTTGAACTCGCCATCGGCAATATCCCTGACCATGCCCAATCCGTCACGGGCAATACCATAGCCTTTTTTGACATAGCCTGTGTACACCTGTAGGGCCGCAATCTGTTCCAACAAATACTTCTTTTGTGTATGCCGCTGTCGGAACCATTCGCCCCAGGTCTGGGCATTCGCCTGAAAACCGATACATCCAGAGAGAAACACCAACCAGAATAGCCAAATACTTTTACCTGATCTCATATACCAATTTTAAGGTCTTCACTTCCAGTTCCGATTTTGCCCTTTGGATGGAAAGGCTAATGTTCTGCTGGCCAAACTGGCGCAGATCGTTATAGTTCCCCTCCATCTTTTCCGCTGCCGCATCGATCAGCTCTAGGCGGGCGGCATCCGACATCTGCGTTTTGAAGGAATTCACCACTACAAAGATCTGGTCAAGATTTTTCAAGCTCTGCTCCAACATCCCGCCGTAAACGTCTTCGATGTGCCCGAGCTCATCAGGGGTAAAATGGCTGTCCCTCCTAAATTTTCCAATGGCCCATTTATATTCAGACAGGATATCGCCCTGCACACGGGCAAGCTCGCTGATGCGCTGATAGGTGGCAATGACCGATTTGACCTTGTGCAGTTCCTCATAATAGCCCGAGTACAGCTTGCGCTGCCTTTCCGTCCAATCCGAGATTTCGCCCAACTTGAATTTGGACAGTTCATTTTCGATCACCTTTTGGGCATTCTGTAGCCAGATGGTCTTGTTCTGCAGCCGCTGTACCTTCAGGTCTACCGCCCTGATCACTTTTTTGACCCCAGCCTTGATCACCTCGGCAATGGCGAGCTGGGCATTAGCCCCATCGGGCATCGTAAACAGGATCAGTGCCGCACTCAGCGGCAGCACGATCCTGTATGTTTTCAGTATACTCATATCTTCTCCTTATCACATTACTCCATTAATTAGTGCAAACGTTGATACACCGCTTTTTCCAAGACCAGCGCATCATCCAGCATCTTTAGTTCCCTGCCCTTGCTACGTTCCAACAGCAGCTTTCTCTCCTGATCGAATTGCAGTTTCCAGCTTTCCCTTTGGATCACGGGCTTTGCCTTTTTGCCCTGCTCGTCAATGATTACAATACCCGTACTGCGATAGATAAGGTAATCCAGCTCACCCACCTTTTCCACACGTAACGTATCGAAAGCCTCACTGAACTCGGAACTGGCAGCATTCACAAAGGTGCCTTCAAAGCTGGGCGCTGGCTTAGGATTACAGCCCGCCAAAACCATCATCCAAAGAAGTACCATTCCAGACCAAAGCGTTTTCCACTCGTTTTTCCTTACCGAAAAACTCGACCCTGTTAAAATTTCAATTGTTCCCATTTCGTTAACATTTAAAAGGTTTATAAATCTTCCTCGCCACTGGCAATCTTGGACGCCAGTGCGGCGACCCCACGGGCGAAGTCGCCGTACCTGGCGGCGTATGCCGCTACCTTCAGCTTCTCCTTCTCCTCTGTCGTATAGGTCAGGTATTCTGCAATACTCAGTTCCGTACGATAGACCTTGCTCATCTGGCCGCCCAAGGAAATAAATACCTCCTTGTAATTTAATTTGGGATCATTATTCCGGTTCATCGATAGCACCTGCGCCCGTTCCTTATCGGTCAGTCCCAATAGTTCCTGCACGGCATCGAACTTGTTCTGATACTTACGCTGGTCCAACAGGATCTTGCAATCGGCATTATTGATAATGGCCTGCTTGACAATCGGCGAGGAAATGATATCCTCGATCTCCTGGGTGACCACGACCGCCTCCCCAAAGAACTTACGCACCGTCTTGAACAAAAACCTCAGATAATCTGCCATCCCAGCTCCCGAAATCGCCTTCCAGGCCTCTTCGATACAGATCAGCTTGCGCACTCCCTTCAGTTTCCGCATCTTGGAAATAAAAAGTTCCATAATGATCAGCGTCACTACCGGAAACAGAATTGGATGTGACTTGATCGTATCAATCTCAAAGACGATGAAACGCTCGTGCAACAAATCCAGATTTTCCTGGGCATTCAACAGATAGTCGAACTCTCCTCCCTTGTAATAGGGGTTCAACACATAAAGGAAACTCTGGATATTGAAATCCCGCTCCTGTACCTTGCCATCCTTGAGTACCTCTAGGTATTCGTCCATCAAAAACTCATAAAAAGAGTTGAAACAGGGGAAGACCCCGGGGTTCTTTTCCAGATAGGCGTAGTACATCGTCAGGGCATTGGAAATGGCCACATATTCCGCCCTTGAATACGTCTCATCATCCTTTTTCCATAAAGCCAACAGCAAGGTCTTGATACTCTCCTTCTTCTCGGTATCCAACACATCTCCAGGCGAAAGATAGAATGGGTTGAACTGGATCGGACTTTCCTCCGAATAGGTGAAATAATAACCACCCACCAAATCACATAAACCTTTGTAACTATGGCCGACATCGACAATGACCACATGTGTTCCCTGTTCATAATAACTGCGCAGCATGTGGTTGGTAAAGAAACTTTTCCCCGAACCCGAAGGTCCGATAATGAACTTGTTCCTGTTGGTCGTCCAGCCCCTTCTCATCGGCTCGTCCGAGAGGTCCACATGTACCGGATAGCCGGCGCCTCGTTCCGCCAAACGCATCCCGAAGGGTGACAAAGATGACCTGTAGGAAGTTTCCATATTCAGAAAACAGCAGGCCTGCTCGGCAAAGGTATCGAAGGTATCGTTCATCGGAAAATCACCCGCATTTCCCGGAATGCCGGCAAACCAGATCTGCGCCGCCCCATCGGTCTCCTGCTTACAGACCGCATCCATGGCGGACATGGACGAGGCCACCTTGTTCTTCAGTTCGGATGCCTCTACCTCATTATCCGCCCAGCACAACACATTGAAATGTGCCTTGATCGGCAGCTTCTGGGTAGCGATCGCCTCGTTCAGAAAATCATTTACCGCATCCCGACTAATGGCATTTTCCCTAGAATAGCCAGACAAGGATTGCAAGCGTAGTTTTCTAGCTTCCAGCTTTTTCAAAGTCAGCGCTGAATCCTCCACAAACAAGAATTGCGAGTAGATATGGTTACAATCCAGAAATCCGCCCAATGGAGAGGCAAAGCCAATCGAATACTTGCTCTTATCCGTAGAATACCTGTCATAATTGATCCTTTGCCCACAGTAAGCTGGTAGCTCCTGCACATCCGAAAGCGTATAGAGTTCCACTGGCTGATCTCCCACTCGGATACCTCCCGCCACATGCACATCGCTGATCATCGGTTGTTGCGACCTGCCCAACAGGAACAGGTAACGCTCAATGATCCCTGCGGAATTGGCCGTCCCGCAAAGCTCATCATCGGTCAATCGAAGCATTTCCATTAGTCCACTATCCAGCAGTATCCTTTCAAACTGGCCGCAGGCCGAAAGGAAAGTGGAAAACAACCGTTCATCTGCCACCCGAACCGGTGCCACGGATTTGCGCAATATCCCCGAATAGGACGAACTCGAATTTCTCCGCCCGATAGGCTTCTGCGTCAAAAAGATATAGCATTCGTGGGACAGGAAAGGCCTTTCGTTGAAATGTTGTTCCGATGCCCTCGACAATACGCTAGAAATACCCGACCCAGCAGCCACATCACCACTAAAATCTGCCTTCACTTTCGAGCGCAAGAACCAGTCCATCTTGTGCACAATACTGCCCGCAGGCAATACCCTAACGGCACGGACAAAAGCCTGATGAAAGGCATCGAACTGTTCGCCAGACAACGTACCCGTTTCCGGCAGCATCACCTTAAAGCCGATAGTCAAGTCTCCCTGCATAGATACCATTGCATTGCTTTCCACCTTCCAGATCGGCATGATATTATTGATATCAATCATGCGCCCTCCTTCTTACCAAGGCATTGTCAGAAGGAAATCGGCGAAGACCTGTAAACACCCTTCGCGAGCGGAACACCAAATAGTTGGGCAATCCACGTCTGGCCAGAAACTTCTCCATCCCGTGCACACCAAAGCGTTTCGACATCCATCCCACCGACCAGAACAAAAATGCACCCAGTCCCAGGACTAATGGCAACAACACATACACCGATAGTCCCGAAACATAGCCCACTGCAAAACCCACCAACAGTAGCACTAATCCAATGGCCAACCATGCGATGTACTGCCCCTGCAAACCCTGAAAAACCATAGGCCTGTTCACCCCCTTATTGATCTGAAATATTGCGCTCATAAACAATCCTAAAAAATTAACACCTTACAGATCTGGCACCAAGTGCAGACCAGAATAAAAACTAAATACCAAAGAATGACTTCAGCACCGTGGCCACGATGACCAAAAACACACAGGAACCGAACCAGGCCGCCGCCACCTTATTGGTATCGGGCTCCCCCGAATTCCATTTCGAAAACACTTTCACCGCACCAATCAGTCCTAGCACTGCACCGATGGCATACATCAGGTTACAGCCCGCATCAAAATAGCTCCTGACCTGACTGGTGGCCTGATTGATCCCTGATGCGCCATCCTGTGCCATGGCCACTGCGGTCCAAAACAGCTGTAGTATGCCTAACCATACTGCCATTACTTTAAAACAGCCTCTCTTTTTTTCTTTCATTTTCAACTCCCCTTGATTTGATTTTTCCCAATTGCGGTAATTACCGCTGAACAAAGCGTAAGAAAATCTTCTCCAAGAAACCATCGAAATACCCAAAGCGACTAAAGCCAGAGCCCATCCAGTTCTTCTTCACTGATAAAAAACGGCAGCTGCTCACGGATAAAATCCTCCAATGGCAACCTGGCAGCAAGCGATACAGGATAACTGGCCAGCACCCCTGCCAATACCGAAAGAAACTCTTCCTTTTTAGCCAGGTTACTTTCCAGCTCACGACAGGAAACCTTGATCTGCTCCTGCACATCTGCCACTACCCCCAATTGTTCCACTTGGTCTGGTTCCGAAAAACCAAAATCATTGGATGAGACTACCTTTTCCCCTTCTGCCAGAACAGGCTTACCCAGCAGTTCCTCTTCCACCAGGGCCGACCTTTCCTCTTCATCATACCGATTTGCATCCCCAACAACAACAGGTTTCTTCCTAAAGAAAAACAGCCACACCAGTCCATACCATAGCACACTCAACAGCACCGCTACCAACAGGAAATCCTGCCACGAAAAATTCTGAAACAACATAAACTAAGATTTAGATTCCACTGGCTCCATTGCCAATGGAAGACAGGGACAAAATTCCAAAACCCTGAAAATCCTTTGTCACTAGTAGAGAAAAATAAATAATGGAAAGTGTCCTGAAATCGTAAATAAGCGGAAAATAAAACCCAACAAACCTTGAAGTGCTAGGTTAGGCCTCACTCTTATCAATATATTCCGTCAACATTTCCTGCAACAAACGAATAAAATGGAGTTTTTCCATCCGTTTGCGTCGCTTGATTTCACGGAGACGATTAGCGGGAATACCAATCTCTAAGCCAAAGGAACTTTCCAACCAACGGAAGATCTCCCCCAGTCCAGCTTTGCCCCCACCAATCTGGCCTGAAACATATAGTGCATAGCCGAGTTCCACCAGATTGATCACCTCCCCAGTCCATTCCATCACCTTTCCGCCACCTATGACAGGACTGCCAGCCGGAATTACCAAACGCGTCCCCTGATCGAGCTGATCTATTTCCGCAAGGATCAGTTCCTGCAGACGCTCATAGGCGATAAACTTGGCAAACATATAATCTCCAGAAGTACAAAAGGAAGCATCCAATTCGGGCACCTCCAATATGAACACTGGAGCTACTTCGACGCCCCGAACAAAAAGCAGTTCGTCCAATTCGGTCATACCAGAGCGGAAATATTGGTAATGAAAGGCATGTTGTGAAAAAAAGCGATAGATGAAACGCAGTTCCTCGGTAAAATATTCACGCTGCTGTTGCGCCGTCCCCTTGGGCCTACCATTCATCAGCGTGTACCATCCGGCCACATAGATCTTCATGGCATAGTATTCAGGCTTTTCAAACTTAAAAAAATAAATCTCCTCCATCTGATCACTAAAGCCTACGTCGAGACGCTCCAACCTAGCATAATCCAAGAATGTTGCCACTAGCGGCATGGCCTGATTAAAGCGCTGCATCAAGGACAAGGCCTCATTGGCTAACAAGGATTCCACTTCCGAATGCATTTCCCGGAAGGCGACCTTTAACGTTTTTCTTCTCATGTGATTAAAGTAATTAAGTAAATCCCCGGGGCACCTGTTGACTGGCTGATTACTTACACACCACGGGAAAATGGGTAGCATTTTATTCATACGCATTCATCTTGTTAAAATCTAGAATGAGGGAATTAATGAATTATCAAGGCGGAGCCCAGCGAATCAAATCCCCAGGAAAAGCTCAGCAACAAGCTGCTGACAAATAATTTATGATCACCTATTGATCGGAACCAATCCGTCCAGCGCAAAGATTTGTTGCTGGAGAAAGGAAACCATCTTTTCTGAAGCTATGAAGCGTGTAAAAAGATGATCTCCATTGGTGCAGAAATCTCGGTGACTTGCTTCAGTGGAAGCAATTAGCCTTCGGTCGTTGGTAAAACATTCACGGAGAAACAAAAGCTCGTCGAGTGCCGAATCATCCTGCCTATAGTATCGATAATAGAAACCGTAATTACAGAAAAAGCGTTCGATACGCCTTATCTCGTTGAAAAAGTAATCAAAAGAGGTTTGGTAATCTCCACCTACGCACCAGGTCTCAATTCGATAGCGTTCAACGGCATACAATTTCCAGCATTCAAATTGGGGCTTGATCTTTTTAAAAAAGAGGATTTCATCCGCGGCATTATCAAATTGATTAGCACCTACCAACTTTCGCAAGTGTTTCAATGCAGACTCTGCAGCTGCTATCGTCTGCACAAATTTTTCAAAGGGCCCAAAATCTTCAAAGGCTATCCTTCCTAGTTCACCTTCAAGACCTTTCAGCCCATCCCTTATTGCATCTAACATCATAGAGAAAACTAAATATAACATCCCTAGCCCGTTGACTGGCATTAACTCATACTCAGGATGTTGAAACGTAACATTTATCCATAAGCCAATTCATTGGTTAGCAGACACAAATTTCTTTCAAGTTTTTAAAAAACCCTTTGACAATTGTTAAAATAATTCCAGTGATAAATACGGCTCCAACGCGCACAATACATAAAGTTTTGAAAACTGCTGTGATAATTCTCACAAAACGTGTCGATTTCAGCACTAAATGCAAAACGTTAGCACTACTCCCAAAAAAAGGGAGCAAATGTCCCAAAATGACCTCAGAAAAAACATCCTAAATAATTCGACGTTACCAAAATATAATCAAATCACGCACAAGCAATATATTATGGAAACCCATGAAACTGAAACGACATCCCTGCTACAAATGTTGGGGAGTGTTGTGCCCACCTCTGCTGAATATCAACAACGACTGGCTGATCAGCTACTGACAGAGAGCTTACCTGCAAAATCCCACCTGACCCGGGCTGGCGAAATCTGCCGCAGGTTATATTTCATAGAATCGGGAATCGTACGATCCTATCATATTGACGATTATGGAAATGAATGTACGAACTGGTTCATGGGAGAAGGAGATCTGGCATGCGCCGCAACCAGCTTCTTCGAGCAGAAACCCTCTCTGGAAAACATCGAATTGTTACAGGATAGCGTGCTTGTTTCCATCACTTGGAACCAGTTGAACGCTCTTTATGCTGATTTCAACGAAGCTAACCTCATCGGAAGAGTGATGGCCGAAAAATATCTGGTCATCATCGCAGCAATCAATATGCAACGAAATACACCAAAGATCATGAGCAGATATGCCAACCTGCTCAGACAACATCCAAATATAGAACAATTGACTACGCAAGGAAATATCGCTTCGTACTTGGGAATCACCAGGGAAACGTTATCCCGATTGAAGGCAGAGCTAATCCGCAACAAATAAGTTTGATTACCTAAAAATACCGTTTAGCCGTTCAACTCCTCTTTCTCCTCATCAAACCATTTTCTGAATTCTGGTGAACGTCTACGAGAAACGATCATCTCATACTCGAAGTCGAAATGAAGCTTCAACAAAATCCGCTTTCCAGAAATGTTTTCCAGATCGGCAATAGCCAAGCGATGGATGACCCAATGTCTTTGTCCGCTATAATAATCTTCGTCTCCCAATCTTTCAATAGAGGTTTTGACCGGCTCCATCCAAACCATTTGCTTGCCCAGAAAATCATAGGCTAACACCCCTGCCTCAGTGGCATAAACCAGGGCGGGCAATTCGGGCTCGGATACAACTATCATCCTCGGCTCCACCTTTTTAGGGATCAGGCGTTTCACCGTATGTTTCACTACCGGATTTTTATTCATGTAGTAAATCACGTAACAGAGGTTAATGATCAAAATAAAAAGGACGATAGGGCCAAACAGCTTCCTAAAAAAAGCAGTCTCTGGCAACCATAGTCCATGCATTCCGAACAGGGCAGCAGCTAGCAGCAGTTCCAAGACAATAACCACTACAAAACCATAAGTAAATTGGTCCATTGCCCACTTTTTCGTCAAGCCCTTTCCACGATGTTTCCGGGAGAGCTTATAACTTACCGCGTAAACAGCTAACTGAAGGAACAAGGCAATCGTCGCACTATATCCTACCGACCGATAATAGGCAGGCATCTTCCATAATTGAGCTAAGGTCTCCTTCCGCCCATGCGTAACAATAAAGTGTCCTGCCAGTAGCGAAATTATAGTTATCAATAACAGATTGATCAGAAAAAATTTGGTACAAATATGTTTGAGGATTCTCTTCAGCATAGAGCAAAGCGTTAGGTGAACAATGGCTGAATAAAACTAAGATAGCAAAAATTTCCGAAACTGACCACTCAGCAAAATTTATGGGTACCACTCAGCAAATGTCCCAACGAAAAGCTTTTAACTTAAGAAAAGCGCCACTATCTTGCTAAAAACAACAAATGGTCTCATTTAAAACTTTGAAAAAATGCAAAAACAACCTTTTGATGAAACTGGTCTTCAGTCCCTCCTACAAGCGCTTTACGCACTAACTGACCAACAACTTAACGAAGAAGCGGCAGCGCTTAAACTTCAACCAAAGCTATGGATCAACGGACATTTCGAACTGACCTCCGAGCAGCTGGACTATCTCGATCAGATGCCAGCTCCCATTTCCCACTTTCTCGGCGAACAGGGCAGTTTTGCCATTGGTAACCGATTACCAATAGTGTTGCACAAAGAAGGTGATACCCCCGGAGACGAAGACAAACTCTTTAAACCAAAGAGCAACTTGACTATAGAAACCGATAGCCAAGGGCACATCTCCGTAGGAGGAAGCATGTCCATAGACATCACGTACTTAAATTCCTAATCTTAAAAATGATCGATATCAAGCAAATCATAGATGCATTGGCTCCGATCTCTAGCTGCCAAACGGACACAAAAATTTTGTTTGGCAGCTGCTTTACCCTACAAAAAATCAAAAAGGGACAATTGGTCCCTCAAGAGAGAAAAAAGAGAATGCTCTATTTTCTGTCGCAGGGCCTGCTGCATAAATACTATCAGGCATCTGTAGAACCCCTATCTTCCATTGAACCCAGTCCAGCAACACCAGTAGAGCAGTCCAGCAACACCATCAGGTTCTATGAATCGGGTTCCTTCTTCCAAAGACACCCCATCGATGACAACAAATTCTCACCCTATCATCTCTGTGCCCTCAGCGACAGTACCATCTACCAGTGTAACTACGAAAACATTATCGAGCTCTATCAAACCGATCACAGCATTGCCGAACTCTTCTTGCACCTACAGGATAACTGGACCAAAAGACTAACTGATGAAATTATCCTACAGCATCAGGAACCAGCGTTGCTCCGCTACCAAAAATTTAGGGAACGGCAACAAAGTGCCAACCAGATACCCATGAAATTTATCGCCAGCTACCTACACATCAGCAGAAAACACCTTGGAAGGTTAAACCGGCAATTGTTAAAAACTAAGTAGTCGTATGGAATTCAAAACAAAGAACATCAATGAATTGCTCGCGATATTGGCAAGTAATGTACCTCTAACAAGCAAATTTGAAAAATCGCTTGCCCGGGCTTTGGATCTACAAATCGTCCGTGCAAAAAAGGAATTGATCATCCTTTCTAAAGACATCCATTATGCCTGGTACAGTGTTGACTGCTGGATAGCAGAATATCGCACACTTACCACAGGAAAAGAGGAAGTCTATGCCATTTACGGACCCAAACAAATCTTTACGGACATAGACAGTTTTCTAAAAGAAACGGCCTCTAATCACAAATTCATGATCATCAGTGGCTCGAGACTGTTAAGTATTGAGCGAAACAATTTTCACATCCTACGTAAATTTAGGGAAACGGCCCTTCTATTAGAGCATTACATGCTAAAGCAATGGGAATTGGACAAATGGCATTCGGAACTGATGACCTATTCTGACTATCAGAAGGTAAACCATTATGCACAAAAATATCCTATCAATGACCTACCTGCCAAGGTCAGCTCCTCTTTCCTTCGAATGACACCTTCCCGTTTCAGCGGCGCCAGACTGCAGTTCAACAAGAACAAGTAACTCAAAACCAATGCATTATTATCCTTTCGGATATTTTTTAAACGAAAAATGCTACGGAACTTTGGGTAACTAAAACATAATCAAATAGAAAGGAGGTCAGTGACAACGATCAGACACTAAAGAAATTGGGCCAAGCGCCCAAGGTGACCGACACCACCCAATCGAAGAACCAAAAATAGAAATAGAACCATGAACAGCACCAGTATTTCAAGCAAACAGCCACTTTTACAAAGATACCAGATCAAGCAGATCCTGATATACGGCATCAAGGCCCTATGTATATTTCTCCTAATCTATACTGCAAAGGAAAAGATAGTTGACCACGAGAGATTTCTCAGAGGCTTACAGAGAATTCAATTTCTGAACGACCGTGCCCTTACCATCAGTTGGCTGGTACCCATCAGTGAACTGGCCATTGCATTAATACTGATCATCCCACAAACCCAAAAATTAGGATTATATCTCTTCACGATCATGATGAGTATATTCACGCTACACATCTCGTCGATGTTACTTTGGGCAGAAAACAAACCCTGCCATTGCGGGGGAGCAATAGAAACGCTCACTTGGGGACAGCATCTGGTGTTCAACATCGGTTTTATCTTGATTTCCATCTTCGGAATCTACCTCCACAAAAACAGCAACCGAAAGCCGTAAAAATTAAAAAACTTAAAGAATTAAGAAATGAAAAATTTAAAAAATTTAGCATTTGGACTGCTAGTTGCAGTTCTTGCTATCTCAACACAAGCGTTCAAAAACAGTGAAACTGAACCGACAGCAAAATTTGTAAATCACTATTATGGATGGAATGGTACAGAATATCAGTTGATAGGGACTACATACGACTCGGAAAGATGTATTTCTGGAGACGAACTGTGTGTAAAAATCCTAGATACAGATACTCCTCCAGCGACGATTTCGCAACAAGATGCAGAAAACCTTCCTTCGCCAATGAACACGCCTGAAGATAGCCAATACAGATTTGATTAATGTTATAGTATTTGAACTGGCTGGTCACTAACCAGCCAGTTTATTATTTTGACAAATGTTGCTCAATAATGTCTATAAAATTTGCCCGAGATGCTTCATCTATCGGCACCACAGGTGTCGAAGTTACTATTAAACCATGTTTATCAATAATGATCAACCTAGGATAGGCAGTAATGTTGTAGTGTCTAAGGATAGGAGATTTCATTCCCCCCAAGAAAAGATTAATTGTGCCCTGATGCGTGTAGTTTCCCTCTTTGACTGCATTCTTCCATTTTGCCTGATTTTGATCTACATTAGCTGTGATGAATACAACGTCCCGCCCCTTTAGCCCATGACCAATCTTTTTCATTTGTTTTGCCAATTCCAAACAAGGAATGCAGCCTACAAACCAGAAATCGATCACCACGATTTTTCCCTTGAAATCATCTAATCTATTTATCCTACCTGAAGTATCTGGATAAGCGAAGTCATAGGCCCTTTTACCTTTACTGAAGGATGAATCAAAATGCTTAAATATTGCAGCATATTGTCTATCATCCACTACAGGGGTCGTCTCCTTAAAATCCTGTAAAACTTCTTCATTATAACTATAAAAATGTGTAAGCATCAGCATTTTGAGATGATAGGAAATCCGGGGTTCAAACTTGCTAGTAATATTTTCAAGAAGTTTACGTGCCAGTTGTTTACCATTAACACTTAACTCTGTAGTAAATTTTTCTTTTTGATATAAATAATCCATCAGGTAGGGCGCAACAATATCCTGTGTAGAAATATATTTAGCATCCCCAGCTTCCAACCAAGCTAAAACATCTTTAGTTTGAAATGACTTGTCGTCTTTTCTGAATTTCAACCTGAATCGAAGTAGCCGAAGTATGTCCCAGTTTCTGAGTCCATAGCACTGGTCCCTCAGATAAGCGAGCTCATCCGTTGAGATCAGCTTTTTGTTGTCGTCTAATAAATCTAATTGTCTAAGGTAGATATCGTTCCTTGCAACGATATATTCTTCAAAAGGAACTGTGGAATCTATAGGCGTTTCCATTAAATGAAAAAGTTGAGCCTGCAAGTTCATCTTTGCCGAACCATCCCCAGTAAACCTAACAAAATCTTTAAAAATTTCACATTGTAATCTATCACCTTCAGCTATCAAATATGTATACCTATACTTGAAGAATGATTGAGACCTTCCCGACTTACGATAGGAAATATTTAGGTAAGCAAATCTGGAGGGCAATTTGATCTTCCAGCTATCTTTGCTTTCATATCCCAATGACATTTTAATTGTTTGGGCATTAATAATAAAATCGAAATTAGAAAAAAACTCATGAACAGTAAGCTGCACAAAATCTTTTAATGCAGTGGCGTTCAAATCATGGTTAGTTACGGATATCTCGAACCCATTTTTTCCAGGTATAGTCGGAATGGACGAGCATCCAGCATATATTGGAATGGCAATTAATATTGCCATTATGGATGTTTTAAGCAATTTCATATTGTTTACTAATTAGATTTTAGCGATTATTCTGTATGATTCCACTCATAGCGATTTCGTTGTCTGGAATTGGAAATACATATCGTAAGTCATTAGCAGGCAATGTATAAGTAGCCTGCCCTATCTGTCTTGATAGCATTATATTTCGGCTTTCCATATTCAAACGCTTTAAGTCAGACCATCTAATCCCCCTCCAAACGAGTTCTTTCCAGCGTTCTTTTAGAATCATGTCAAGCGCATTCTCTGCACTGCTCGCTGTGGAAGACGTGTAACTTCCCTTTAAATATCGATTGATCAACAATCTATCTAAAAATTGTAATGATAAATCCTTTTCCCCCCGCCTCGCTAGGCATTCGGCTTTTATCAAGTATATTTCGTCACATGCCAATCCTGTGAATGCATAAAAACCACCTCCAGCATATCCTCGCTTTACATTATATCTTCCCTGGGAATTTACCAGATAAAATATGGATTTACGGAGATCATTCGCAGCGTATTCTTGAATTAAAATAGGGTTAACTTCAATCGCTGGCAGATTATCGTAGGATGTCAACGAGGAATAATTGACAATCTGGGAAGAATGATATATTATTTCGGCAGTATTATATGAAAATGGCGTTGACGATGTTCTGCTTATAGAATTGTAGTCAACAATTTTATCATGATATTTAAGTGAACTGTCGGCAGACCTCTCAGCCATATCGTAATCTCTTATATAGATACCAATTCTCGCTTTTAGCGCATATGCCGCTGCCTTAGACGGTCTGTTACGGTTATTTTCTGGAACCTTCGCCTCAAGAAGGCCTACAGCTTCATCAACGTCCAAAATAATTTGTTCCAAGGTCTCTTTAAGTGATGATCTTTGCAAAGTCTCATCCACGTTTGGACCAAGTCTTAATGGCACACCAAGGACAACATCTGCTGTTGACTTTTGAAACCCGCTAGAAAAGTTTCGCATAAGGTCGAAATAAGTATAAGCCCTGTCAAAAAGTGCCCAACCTTTTGTTTTTTTTCCATCCGAAAGTAAATCTAGCTGTAGATCATTTAATGTTTTCAGCACATTATTACAATAGAAGATCTGGGCATATAACTTATTCCAATCCGCATTAACTTCTCCCTCATAAATATCTTTTGCCCATATGTAGGCATTACGCTCTGTGACAGAAGGGAGCGCCAGATAGTTTTGCTCAGAAACTATCTTGTATTCATCCGCCGAAATCTGTGGCAGAGCCGCTGTCTTGTTCATGATATTCGTGTTCTCCAAAAGTGCATTTAGTTCCTGTATGGAAGTTGGGGACAGAATGCTCGAGGATGGTTTTTTTTCCAGAAAATCTTTCTTACAACCCCCCACTGAAAGCATCGTCAAAACCACAAGTAGGTATTCAGTTATTTTTTTCATCATTATCTTCTTTAGAAATCAGCTTTTAAACCAAAAGAAAAATTAGTTCGGGGCGACACAGTCCCAAGAGCTTTTCTTGGAACGTCGGGGTCCAGCCCCAGATCATTTGCAACCCATAAATATCCTAGGTTTGAAATGTTAGAATACAATTTTAGACGAACGCCATGTTTTTTAAGAAAGGCAATTTTATTGGCATTCCATAAAAGACGTATATCCTGCAACCTTATATTATCTCCCTTTTCAATTAAAACATCAGCATTCATATATGCGTTGGTACGTTGCGTCACATTGGGGTAGACTAATGCCGGTACGCTCGTAATCAACTCATCTCCAGCTTGTTTCCAACGGTTCGCATAATCGATATTCTGGGCAAAACCACCTGTGGAATATATTAGTGCGTTATTCAAGGAATTGCGACGGAAGTAATATCCTAGTCGATAGGTAACATTGAATGATATTTCGAATTCCTTATAGTTAAAATTATTAATGATGTTACCATAAGTTGTCGGTACCGTAGAACCTATATACCTGATATTTGAACGGTTTGTACTATTAGCTACTGCACTGTAGGATTTCGAAACCTGACCATTTAAGTATAGCTGAGGATCGCCAATGTTATCCAATCCCGCCCAACGGTAGCTATATATCGAAAAATAAGGATTGCCCACCATTGGGTTATTGTACGTCTGAGTGATGAAATTTGAATTTACACCTTGATCCCTATCGTATTCAATAACCTTATCTTTCGTAACACTGAAATTAAGGTTAGTAGACCATTGCAGCGGCGACTTAAGATTTATAGTGTTAAGCGAGATATCTATCCCCTTTGTTCTAGTACTTGCCGTATTACCAAAGTAGGTTGCCATACCGGTCTGCGGGGCAAGCGCACTTTCTCCAAAAAGATCTAAACCATCTTTTAAATAAGGTTCGATAGTACCAGAAACCCTATTTCCAATCGTAGCGAAGGACAGCCCAAGGTTAATAATTTTTATTTTTTCCCACCTGAGGGATGGGTTTGGAGGATTGATTATGGCGCTGTATACAATCCCATAATTATTAGTCACCTGAGGCGAAGCGGTAAGGTAAGCGGAAAGATCTTTGCTTACATTCCCAGAATAACCATAACTAGCCTTAAATGAAATAAACGGAAGCCACCCAGACCTATAAAAACTTTCTTTTGAGATATTCCATAACGCACCGGCAGACCAAAGCGGAACGCCTTTCTGATTAGACTTTACCCCAAAAAGATTTGACTCATCTTTTCTGGCACTAAGTGTCAACACATACCTATCTGAAAACTCATAGGATAGATTACCGAAATATGAAAGATAACGGTCGACCTGATAGCCATTGGCAAACCCCATATCAATACGCCCAGTTCCCCCGTTGTAAATTACAGGATAGTTCCTGGTAAAATCAATCCCCGCGTTTCCATTAGTAAATGTTTCAGGGTTAAAACCATACAGTCTGTTCGCTGCCGTTTCATTTCGAGAACTTCTTATTTCGAATCCGCCCATTACAGATAAGGAGTGCACTTCGTTAAAGTTTTCACTGAAATTAAGTTGGGCACGACCATAGTCGGCGACATAGCTTGATTGATTATTCAATCGGATCTCTCCTACAGGTATTGGACTGTTTACAGTACCAGCGGAATAATTGATCACCGAATAGCGGTTTATCAAATCCCGTACATAATACGATTCACCCCCATAGATACCGATATTTTCGCTGTTCTGTCGCTGATGCTGGTAAAGGATATTCAGTTTAAACCAGTTAGTAAAAGCATAATTGACACCTGTGTTTACCACGTAATTTAGTTGTCCTCTCTTACTTGAAGTTATATTCTCCCCTAGCGGGTAGTAACGCCAATCCAATAATTTTCCACCACCGATGGTATCAATATATGAAAACCTAAGATCTCTTTGAACCGGCAAAACATGACCACTGCCATCCACAAGCCGTTCGTACGGGGAAGCAGGGCTAACATAGGCGTTAGGATTATTTCCAGCTTTCATTGTACTGAAATTAATTCGAGAAGTTATTTCAAGCTTATTCTTTATTGCCCGAAATATATTGTTCACCGTCAGCGTGATCCTGTCACTATAGTCTGTTGTTCTCGATCCCAGATTTCCATCATAGCCGCCAGAGATCACATATTTGTGATTTTCGCCACCACCGTTAATGTTCACCGCATACTGTTGACTAAAATTATTACGATATAAATGATCAAGCATCTGTGATCGGATATCATTACCCTTCAGCTCGTTGATCATTCGCAATGAATCTGCACTTGAAATTAAATTTCGCCTCCGCTTATCCATAATAGCTACACCTTCCGAAACATAGCCAAAGCGATTGTTCAATGTTGTATTATAGGCACCCCTACCAAAAAGAAACTGTTCTATATCCAGCCACTCTTCATTGGAAAACCACGGAGCTTGGTATAGATCAGGTTTGCCAAAAACGGTTGTGTTCACATTGATTGAAACGGACGGTTTAGAACTAAAACTCCCAGAATAGGTTGTTATCACTATTACACCATTACCAGCTCGTGTACCCCATATTGATGCGGCGGCGGCATCTCTTAATATGGCTATATTCTTTATATCATTAGGGTTGATACTATTGAGATCGCCTTCAAATGGAAAGTTGTCCAGTACGACGAGTGGTTTATCTTCTCCGAAAATGGTACTTCTCCCCCTGATGTTGAATTCGCTCTGGGAGTTTTGTGTACGATTTCTATTGAATACCAAACCACTAGTAACTCCATCCAGACGTTCAATAATATTACTTCCTACACTTCTATTAATTAAAGTACTATCAATTAGTGTAAAGCTCCCAGTTACTCGCTCCTTTTGTAATTGTTGATATCCCGTACTTACAAAATGTACCTCTTCCAATGTATTTTCGCTCGGAGTGAGCGTAAATAATCGTTCTTCAGCTGACGGAGTAACCAGGTCAACCTCAAGAACAGCATAGCCAAGATACTGTATGGTCAATTCATATCTACCATTCGGCAAATTCAACTCAAACTCCCCTTTATCATTGGTGACGACAGACATAGGGGGAGATTTCACTTTCACCAGCACACCAGCAAGAGGCTCCTTGGTCTGCGCATCCACCACCTTTCCCCTTACCTTCTCCTGTAGAGCTTTCCTAACTGGAACGACAGCAGGCGGAGTCGCCAATTTCCTTTTAACGACAACAGTTCTATCAAATACCTGGTAAGTCAAAGGCTGGCCTTTCAGACAAGCTTCCAGCACTGTCGTCAAATCAACATTCTTCACATCGATGGTTACACGAGGCAGATCAGCGATATCTTTCTTTTCATACCAGAAGCCATAACCACTCTGTTTTTTGATCTCGGCGAAAGCGGTCTCTAACGGAACAGATTTGAGGTTAAGTGTCACTTGTACCGCATGAGTAACAATAGATATAAACAGAAATGTAAAAAGTAATAAAATACGGAATAATGTAGGTGGCCTAAAGAGACGGCCTAACTGTCTAAAAATAGACAGCGGCTGCTTATCCCCAGAATGGGAACAGCAGTTATCAAAAAAAATCATAAGTTTGTAGTTTAGGTTAAAGATTAATTGAATTGTTGAACCGGTGTCCTAGACACCTTCTTTTGATCCCCCTAAAACCGCCGGAAGTGCTTCGAACACCTCCGGCTTTTTTATTTAGTGGGGAATTAATTAACTAGTACTAAATTTTCCGTTTTTACTTCATTGGCAAATGCATCTATATTTAAGGTTCAACAATTAGTTTTTTGGTCGGAGAGCCATCCGTTTCGATACGGAACCTGATATCGGAATAGGATAATATCTTTAATAGTACCGACAAATTGGAATGACGGGAAACGCTACCGTTGAATACACGATTGGGGACTTCCCCCCGATATTCGACTTCAAGGTCGTACCACCGTGCCACTTCATTCAGAATAGTTTTCAATGAGGCATCCCTGAATTCAAACACGCCGTTTTTCCAGGCCATGGCCAGTTCCAAATCAGCCGCCCGAATTACAGTCCTCCCATTTCCAGCAATCAATTGCTGCATCGGCTTCAATAGCTTAGCTCCCTCATTCTTACCGGCTAACGAAACGCTAACAATACCCTCCAATAAAGTGGTAGTAGTAGCCCCATTATCTCCATAAGCATTTACATTGAAATGGGTACCCAACACCCTGATCAATTGATCTTTAGATGCTACTAAAAAAGGCTTTGACCTATCCTTCGCCACTTCAAAATAAACCTCTCCTGTAATCGAAACCCGACGCTCTTTCGCCCCCTCAAAGGAAGACGGATAGCTAATGGACGAAGCGGCATTTAACCAAACCTTTGTTCCATCCTGCAATACCACTTGATACTGCCCTCCCCTAGGGGTCGAAAGCGTCTGCGTCATTTGTGATGTTAGTTCATTTTCTATTCTTGAGCCGTCCAGATATCTCATCGTATTTCCTTTGATAACAAGTCCATCCTTGCTACCATTTAACGCAACAGACTCTCCATCCTCATAAGTCAGCGTAGCCTGATTTCCTATAGGCGCCACATCTTCTATTACTTTTGCCTGTTTAAAAAGTTGGAGATTTTCCTCCAATCGCCAATGTGCAATTGCCAAAATAGAAACCACCAAAACTGCCGCAGCACTGCTCCATCCGTAAATCCTCAACTTGTTTCTTTTATGAATTGGAAGTGCAACATAAACTTCAGCTTTTAACTGGTCTAATAGTTCCTTCGATAAGCCAGCTTCATTTTCATTATAATCTAAAAACGAGCTTTCTACCAAAGCTTTTTCAGCTTCAGTGCATTTTCCTTCATGATACTTTTTTAAGAGCTGATTTGCTTCCTCTGTAGTCATTCTTTTTGGATTACCTACCGACATACACGAACACCTAAATAGATACAGGAAGATTTATTTGAATATTTTATTTTAGATCTAACAAAACACGTAGCCGCTAAATATCCAGTATTCGGGAAATCCCTTTAAAAATGAAACGTTTTGCTTAATTTTAAAAACAAAAGACGCTTTGAGATGGATGCAAAGGACAAAAAAGATTTAGACCGTATATTGAGCTTCCTGTATAAGGGTAGCTCAAGTGCTTGGTACAATATATATACAAGCTTAAAACTTGACAAAGCCCGTGCTGATCACCTTTTCAAGATAGGCTTTGCCTTTGATTATTTACAGATCGAACACAAAGGTGCGTTAGAGTATCCCACCGACAACCACTACGTTGGAATTACTAGCGCTGGAATAAGATTTTTCTCCTTATCCAATTTCTCGGGAACCGAAAGAACCGAAGAAGAAAACAGCGAACCACAAAAATTCAACGTTTATATTGGTGGAAGCAATGGAGGTTTTAACCTGCTAGATGTGGATGCGCAGCAGCTCCAGATTGTGGTTGACGCATATTTGGAGGCAAAACCCGACTTCACGATTGTTGGACAGACATACCACCCCAAAAAATTCCATAGCCTGAAAATATTTGCCAACAACTCAGGTAAATCTACAAGGGAGCTTAAGGAAATAGGACTGACCAATGGTAGCAAACAAGGATTTAGAGGCCGGTTTTTTAACTCAGAAGATCTTGAAGAGTTTGGGGAAGATTTGACCTATTCGGTCATAGGGAATGCACAACCAGGATCGGGAAGAAAAAAAGGAAGCACATCAGTTCAGCTAGACATGGGCACACTGCCAGTTGCTAACCACTCAGAAGCCGAGACTGAGGCTAGCACCGATAATCCAATATTTATATCTTATAGCTGGGATTCTAGGAACCACGAAGAACATGTTATCAGTTTTGCAAACGAACTTAGAAAGAACGGGTTCCATGTAGATATCGATAAAATAATTAGCCAGAGGAAAACTGCAACAAATTTTAATCAGATGATGCATGAAGCTTTTCTCACCAGTGAATTTATCATTGTTGTCCTATCCAAAGGATATAAAGAAAAGGCGGATACTTTCAAAGGTGGGGTCGGAATTGAATACCGTTTGATCCTTGGCGAAATCGACAGACATCCCAAGAAATACATTCTAGTTAGTTTTAATGGTCGGGATGCCGATATTATACCATTGGGATTAGACGGGAGAGACATCATTGACATCAACAGCAACGGCATGGAGCCCCTATTCCGGAAATTAACAGATCAACATGAGTTTGTACTTTCATCAGTGTCTAAACAGAAGCCTATTCTTACTCAAAGAGCTATTCTCCCATTTGAACAGTTCCAAAAGCAATTTTCCTCAAAACCAAGCTCAGAGGCTGAAAAATCCAGCTTGATTGCCGAGCGTATACAAAAGAAAAACAAGCTCAAAAAGGACTTCGCCAAATGGTTACATTACAAAAAAGAAGACGTTAAGAGACGTTTTAGGATGATTATCCATTCTTCTGAGAATGATACCTATCCTGAACAGCCAATGATCGAAAATGTTCCCCCTACTTGGTTTGGTGCGGAGATACACGGTGCAAGCCATCTGGGCATGGAATTCTGCAATGAAAACACTCAGATTTATGTCAATGATAAAAATAAGTGGCGTTTAGAGCCAGCAAGTAATTTTGAGGAGATCAATGTTTCTGTCATTAAAACAATCGTTTACGACGATATCATTGCTTGGGATATGGAAGGCGACGGCATATACAATTGCCCCCATTTTTATGTCAATTTTACTAATGGACTACCATGGAAAGACATTTATTATATCAATAGCAAAAAGCCTTATATGAGATTCGATACTTCGAACAGAACTGACCAAGAATGATTGATGCGTTTAACGCATCTGACAAATCAAAAAAACATAAGGATAATAGATCTTCCAAGCTTGACTTTCAAAATTCTAAGCGCATTTGTAATTTGTTTGGAGACGTTATGTTCCGATGTTTCCAGTACCGCCGCAATCTCCTTGTGAGATAGATGTTGCTTTCTTGAAAGCTCAAAAATATGCCTCATTTTTGAAGGTAAAGTCACTATCTGTCTTTCTATATAATCTGACATCTGCTTCTCCCTAATTAAAAAATCAGTGCTTTTTGAACTTTGCAGGCTATAGCTTGCCAAAAAATCAACATACCTATTTCTCACTTTTTGATGGGCAAAATAATCAAGCATCCTATTTCTCATTGATGTAAACATAAACGATGAAAAATTGCCCTCAACCGATAAGCTTTCCCTACGATGCCAAATACCAGTAAACTGCTCTTGTACAAAATCCTTCGCCAACTCCTCATCCCGCAACTTCTTATAGGCAAACACAAACATCAATTGGAAATACCGATCATAGATTTCGGTATACGCCGCAGCATCCCCTTCCCTTAAAAAGGCAATCAATTCATTATCCGAAAGGTTTTGATAAACAGGCATGCTCATTATCTGGTTATAATGAGCCTCAAAAAACAAAGGGAAACAGCAATTGTAAATACAATAGGGCCGGTAACCCGCAAAGTCAAAATGTACCGTTGGCTCTGGTAAGCCACCTCTCCTTTCGAAGAGGTTTCCATACATTTGCATAAGCGAGCACCGGCCCTACAGTTATATAGGGTGCGGATACTCTACTTACACTCACATGGAAATTTACCAGATTTACGGTGTGAGGCTCGTAAGCAATCCTTACGTTTAGATAAGAATTACAAATCTATTTATTTTTTTACTCTATTTGTCAATATAATACAACTCAATTTCTTCTCACCTGTGAGACAACGAGTTATTCAAATATAAGTATTAACAGGTCAAAAAACAAACGATTTGTATTTTTAAAATTACGTATCGTATTTTTTAGTTTAAAAAAAGTTATTTCAACCCGACCTTAGGTGTACAGCATTACATACATGGGGAATTGGAAAAATAATGATTTTGAAATATCTACTGAATTAGCTTCTATTGCTTTGTTATTTGAAGCAAAAAAAGTTAAACGCATGTACGATATTGCTGGATTATTTCCCACAAAGATTTCTCGACTGCTAGGCATAAATTCAGATAGATATTCTGTAAAATTATCTAATCCCGAGAAATTCTCTGTTTTCGAAATCTTAAAGCTCGCTTATATTCTAGGACTTGATCCTAATTTAATTCTAGATGTAATTCAGATTGAAACAGAAACTCTGGTAAGTAAAAAGATAAAGCAAAAATCTACCTCTGCATAAAGCTGATTCCAAAACCTAAAAAGCTCAGCAAAAGGATACCAATTATTATTTCTTTCCAAATATAGATTTCGTTGTTATCTTTAGCAATAATCAAAGACGTTTTTTTGACCCCATTGAAGCGACCCTTGCTATTCGCTGACTTCTTTGTCAATTTTCAGGTCAAACCTGTGAACTATTTTAACTTTTATATACCGCAACACTAAATAAGTGTAAACACAGGTAACCACTGCCCAAAACATCAATAGCTCAAAAGTTGTCTCCGGAAAGGTGGGACTTTGGGCCAAAAACGCACTGGCAAAAAGCACAGCACATATGCCAAGCAAAATCACGACCACGAAGAATTTAGATGTCCCCGTCTTTCCATTTTGAAATGCACGTCGGTCCATAATTAAGGAAGGTTCCATCCTCAAGTCCGTCGGTGGAATTTCGAATTCCAATGCAGTGGCCAAAGATCGTAGGGTAAAGGCTCGTGGGCAAACCTCGCCGCTTTCGATACGCTGGACTGAGCGTAGGCTCAAATGGGCAAGTTCGGCCAGTTCGAGCTGTGTGTAGTTCTTAGCAAGCCTGGCCTGCTTGATCAGGTGTGCTATTTTTTGTTTAGGATCTTCCATTGCAATGCGACATTCTTACGCCATTTGCCATCTGCGTCAAATTCGTAATTGCAAAAATAATATTTTCGGTGCTTAAACCCTTAAAAAAAAAACATGCTAGGAATCCTTATCCTGATGGCGCTGTCCTATATACTGTTGCACTTTACCAACAAGCAACTGAGCCTTTCGACACTCCTTCATACCAGCAAAACATTCACAACATTGGCAATTGGACTTGCCTGGCCCATAATCTATTTTTGTAGCTATGAATTACTTTTAGGCTGGCTGGTAGCCAATCCGTACGTACTCAACAGCACATTCACACTCTCACAGGGAATTGCAACGGTACTCTATATCCTTCGTTCGGTAATTTATGAGGAGCTGATTTTTAGGGGCGCCATATTTTTGGCAGTTTGGAAAAAGCTGGGATCTAGACCAGCCATTTTGATTTCCTCGTCCTGCTTTGGCGTGTATCACTGGTTCGCCTGGCAGGCATTTGGCAGTCCTATGCAAATGGCAACCATCTTCCTGATGACAGGTTCAGTAGGCATGGTCTATGCCTACGCCTTTGTCAGAACGAAGGGCATGTACCTGCCGATCGCGCTACATTTCGGAGCTAATTTCACTAATATGCTGATATTTTCTAAAGATAAGCACATTGGCCTACAATTGCTGTTCAAAAGATTTGCCAACGAACCAGTGGTCCCACACCCGATGATCGGACTGGCCATGATCGCATTGCATTTTACGGGCTATCAAATATTTACTTTCTTATTGACCCGGTGGCTTACCTATCGAAAGCAACCTTAAAGTATTCCGATCAATTAATCCGGCAAATGCGTTGTGAAGTGTTTAATCCCTTTAGCCTGTGTTAAATATCATGATTACATAGTTCAGGAATAGCTGCCCTACATAGCAACCTACTACCTCCATTGTTTATTCGTCAAGCCCCACATCGCTCACATTTTCCCATATCCTACGAATTGCTTCATATGTTGCAGGGTTGGGAGATACGACAGGATTGAAATACCGATCAATTATCTTCTTCGCATAAACAATAACTAAATTAGGATTTGTACACCATCGAATGAGCTAGGCATGCACTAGCTAATTAACCAAAGACTTTCGAAAATGGTAATGGGTATACGTCCCCATCGGCACACCAGAAAACATCATGGCAAAAGGAATAAACATCTTATAAGATACCCATGATCTTATGGAGATCTTCACCCCTATTTACCTGCGAAGGCTACCAGACAACCAGCTTATTGGCGTCATAATAGCACTCCAACCACAAACTTGTAGCTAAAATGCCAGCACTAAATTGCTGTAAGATGCTATTTCATAATTACCGTCGTTCTCGACACCTTTCAAGCCTAGAAAAATTTCTACATTACATCTTTCAAAATAAAATACTTTATTACCAAAACAAAACTTAACGATTGATGTTTCCATAATAGATTTCAGGAAGTAGTTCAAGAACACCTTAAAGATTTCCGTTTATAGATTAACATTAGTAACTTCCCCGCTAATTCACAAATTCAAACATCTGATAGGTATAACCTAAAAACTTAAACTGATCAATCCACATGTCATTTAATCTTGCAAAATTGCTAGAAAAACAAAAAAAAAACATCCTAGAGCTTTGGATGAAAAACCAACTATCTGATGAAGGTCTTCGCGAAGACCTGATCAGCAACGAAGAGCTCCGTAGTCAATCTGAGGAATTGGTCAGTTCAATTGTAGCTAACCTCGGCAAGTCTGATGTGAGCAACCTTGATGACGAAAGCTGGAGTCCAGTGATCGAGATTTTAGGCGGCATTGCTATCACTAGAGCACGCCAAGGCTTTAGCCCACGTGAAACCGGTAGGTTCGTGTTTTCTTTAAAAGAAGCCTTATTAGAAGTCCTCCAGAAGGAGATTACGAATGACCCCGCATTACTTTTTCAAGAAAGTGTTAAAATAAACAAGCTGATGGACAACCTTTCCATCGTTACTTTTGAAACATTTATCAAAGGACGTGAGGAAGTTATTCTACGACAGACTGACGAAATTGCTGAAATTTCTACACCAGTCATCAGAGTCTGGGACGGTATTCTGGCGTTGCCGATCATCGGCACGCTTGACAGCCAACGCACACAGATCGTGATGGAAAACCTTTTACAGGAAATTGTAGAAACAGGGTCTAGTATTGCCATTCTCGATATTTCTGGCGTACCTGCAGTAGATTCTCTCGTTGCCCAACACCTTATTAAAACGGTAAGTGCAACTAGGTTAATGGGGGCTGAATGTATCATTAGTGGCATCAGACCAGAAATTGCGCAGACCGTTGTACATTTGGGCATTGATCTTTCGAGTATCATTACAAAAGCAAGTTTAGCTAGTGCTTTAGCCTATGCCTTTAAAAGCTTGAAATTAGAAGTCAGAAAACAATCGTTAAACACCAATCATAGACAACATGGATAAAATTCCTATTCTTCGGATGGGAAACTTTTTACTGGTTACAATCCAAGTTGACCTGTATGATCGTTTAGCACTGAATCTAGAAGCTGACTTGGTACAAATGGTGAACAAAACTGGTGCAAAAGGAGTACTCATTGATATCTCGGCAGTGTCTATTGTAGACTCTTTTATGGGACGTATCATCGGAAATATCGCGAGTATGTCTAAAATTTTAGATGCTGAAACCGTTGTGGTAGGCATGCAGCCCGCTGTTGCCATTACCCTGATCGAACTAGGCCTTCCATTGAAAGGTGTACAAACGGCATTAAATGTAGAACGTGGGATGGATTTGCTGAAAACAATGATTGATGAATCGCCAATAGAGGACGAACAGGAATACCCAGAAGATGATCCTTTCGCTCAGTAAGGATAACATCGAAGTGGTCAGGGAACAGGATGTTGTCCTGCTCCGCAACCGCGTGAAAGAGGTGGCCGTAAAGATTAAAATGGGCTTGTTGAACCAGACAAAACTCATCACAGCTGCAAGCGAGCTTGTTCGAAATATGCTACGCTACGGAAATGGCGGAACCTGCCTTATAGAAGTGGTATCCCGTGGCCGCGATAACGGAGTTCGCCTGACCTTTAGCGACCAAGGTCCCGGAATAGCAGACATTGGCCAAGCCATGCGTGATGGCTTTTCTACCGGGAAAAGTTTAGGTCTTGGTCTGCCTGGTTCCAAACGTTTGGTTAATGAATTTGACATTAAAAGTAAAGTGGGAGAAGGAACAACAGTGATGATCTTAAAATGGGCAAATGGTTGATTCAACACATATAAGGCTGGCGGCAAGTGACCGTAGCTATTTTTCACTGGTAAAAAAAGAGATACGCCGTAAAGCTATTGAAATAGGCATCAGCGAAAAACGTACCGCCGAAATAGATCTCATCGTTGCAGAAATTACCAGTAATCTATACAAATATGCCATCGATGGAGAAATCTTAGTGGGTACATTCAACGGTGCTGGCAATCCATATATAGAGATTATCTGCATTGACAGTGGTCCTGGTATCATCAACACGAACCGGATGCTGCAAGATGGACTGTCTACCACTAACACCTTAGGCCATGGCCTCGGTAGCATTAAAAGGCTCTCAGATGTTTTTGATATTTATTCCCTGAATGGCTGGGGCACGGTTTTGTTGAGTCGCGTATATCTCAAGATACCGGGCAAACCCACCTCACCTTTGGATATCAAATCCATTGTAATTGCCAAACCAGGAGAAACCACCTCCGGTGATGGTTTCATGATGAAAGAAACCAAAGTTGGCTATAAATTTATGCTCGCTGATGGACTTGGACATGGCCCTGAAGCCAATGCCGCCATCAATGAGGCGGAGAAATATTTTAGGGCATTTCCAGATGAGGACCCTGTCGAGACCTTACGGTTTTTGCACCAATCGATCAAACGCACTAGAGGCATGGTAGCCAATGTTGTCTGTTTTAACCTCAAATCCAAGCTGTGGAGCGCCATTGGAATTGGCAATATTGGCGTACGCTGGCTCGGACCAAACGTCTCTAAGAACCACATGTCCTATAACGGTATCGTTGGACACAATATCCCCAATACGATGAACACACAACAGTATCCCGCAGAATTATACAATCAAGTGGTACTGGCTTCCGATGGGATCAAAACCAGGTGGGACATTGCCAAATACCCTATGATACAAAAATGCGACCCTTCCATATTGGCTGCCGCAATTTATAAAGACCACGCCAGACATACAGATGATATGTCTGTAGTAGTTATCAAATATAGATGAGCATGAAAGATGTTGTAAGTATCACACTGGAAAATGAAATGGACCTCATCCTGGCCCATAAACGGACCATGAAAGTCGCCGAAAAAATTGGACTGACTACCGCTACCCAAACGGTATTCGCCACTGCGGTATCAGAAGTAGCCCGAATAGTCATTGAACATACCCATCTAGGCGTTCTGAAAGTAGGCATTGGAGGCGAAAACCCAAGATACAGTCTTTCGGCTTCCATTGTTTTTGAGAGCATTACAGACCTATCAAGAAATCATGAAGGCTTTTTCTATGCGCAAAAACTCGTGCCAGAATTCAGTTTCAATATTGCCCAGGGCAAATGTATCATTGAATTAGCCACGGGCTTGCCCCGTTCACTGAAGGTAGACCAAACCAAGATCAGGAGCCTGCAGGATTTTTTTAAGAGCGAGCCCCCAATCAATGCTTATGAGGAGATAAAGAACCGTAATAACTACCTCAGTAAGGTAACCAACGAACAGGAAATGGAAATCCGGCAGGAAAAATTGATCAATGAAAAGAAAAGCGAGTTCATATCAATCGCCAGTCATGAGATTAAAACGCCCATCACGGTGATCAAGGCCTATACCCAGATGCTACAAAAGCTCAAATTCAAATGCGACCCAAAGGTAATCCCAATCCTGGATAAACTTGACCAACAGACAACCAAATTATCCACGCTTGTCCAACAGCTGATGGATGTCTCCCAAATCGAGAACGGCTCCCTAGTGTACAGCATGAAAAAGTTAAATATTCATGAATTTCTCACCGACGTTGTCGCTATGCTGAGCCATGTGCACAGCAACTACCATATCAAGTTGGAACTCGCTGAGCCGCATTTCGTCCATGCAGACCGTTTGAGACTTGAGCAGGTACTGACCAACTTATTAGGCAATGCGGCCAAATATTCCCCGATTGACACCCAAATCACCGTTTCTTATCAGGTCATGGATCACGAACTGGTCATCGCTATCAAAGATCAGGGGCAGGGCATGGAAAAAGATTCGTTAGAAGCCATTTTTCAAAAGTTCTATCGCAATGCGGAAGTGGAAGCCACTCACCCCGGTCTTGGAATGGGTCTATATATCACTTCCAAAATCGTCGTCGACCATGGAGGCAAAATCTGGGCTGAAAGCCAGCGAAATATCGGTTCTATTTTTTATGTCAGCCTGCCACTTGTAGTTGATTAGAACGGTAAGCCAGTATATTGATTCCAAAGTATCGGGTAAAATACCTGAAATTAGACAGACTCAAACAAAGCCTACCACAACCCGTTGTACCCCTATATTCCTATCTTATGAAAAAACATGTTTTTGTACTTGAGGATGATGATGGTCTAAGAGAGCTTTTTACGCTATTGCTCGAAGCAGAATCATTCAAAGTCGATACCTTTCCTACCGTCGAAAGTTTCAGAATTGGGCTAGCTCAGCAGCAGCCAGACTTAATCATCATGGATGTGATGCTACCGGACGGGAATGGCCTGGAAGTGTCGATAGCAATTAGAGCGGACCAAAGAACCAGCGGTATCCCTATCATCATGATGTCGGCACATCGTAATTTTAACCAGGACAAAGGCAATTCTCCTGCGGAAGAATTTATTGCCAAACCTTTCGACGTAGATTACCTGTTAGAGCGTATCAATCACTATATAGGTTAGGTACCCGATGAACGACCCAGGGGAGCACACCAAAGCTTTAGCTAAAAGGAAGTGCTAAGGGTCGATGTGTCCAGCCAAATCTGACCAATGATTTATATCCAATATTTCGTTAATTGCCTGAAATGTCATCATTACAAGTGAAAGCGAAAATCAGACCATGTTCTAATGAAGCTCATTCCCATGAGCACCCGATCGTCCTTGATTTTATTCTTAGATATGCAAAATCTTGTTTTGGAATATCGCGGAAATTGTGTTACCCCCCCTCCCACTAGCGCAATATAAAATAGCGAGGATCTCCAGTCAACCGCTCGCCAGCATTTAATATTTCGTCAATGAATTTATCAGCTAATCTATATTCCTCACTCCTAATCGGAGCTTTCGTGCAAACTCTTATACAAACTTCTCGAAAGTCCTTTATTTCTTTCAGAAACTCGGCGCTATCCAAATCACTAAAATGTCTCTTTGATCGTCTACTCATTTTTATACATTTTGCATAAAGGTAAAACAAAACCTTAAAATACTAAAAAAATTAGCAAAAATATATTTCAACTATTGTTCATCTCCATTAATAAAATCCATAGTTTAAGGAATATATCACACTACTTGTTCAGTTGCTTTTCCTCTTCGCCAGTCCCGCGTTCCAGCGGACTGTAGCCTGCCTCCCTGTCGAATTTCTTACCGCCCTTAGTTGGCATATCGCCTGGCACGGTATAGCCCATCTGAAGATACTTCCTTGACATGTCCGCTCCGACGAAATCGTTCTGCCGGATATAGCTTTTGAACATCCCAAAGATCCGCTCACTGCTTTCCCTGGCGATCACCTCTGTCCTGAACCGCCAGTATCGGCCGATTTTGGACTTGTAGGGTTCGCAAATCAGCACGCCCTGCTCAACCTTGCCGACCCTGTATTGCTCAGGATGCTTCTTATAATCAACGCCCGCTTTCCAAGGATAGCTTTCCAGGTCAAAGTTTAGATAAGACGGTTTTCTAGTTGAACGCATGGGTTTGGAACAATTGGGAAAGGAATTATGTTCTGTTGCGGTACACAATCCCTCTGACCCAATATTCCAGCCAGACCAAACAACCCCGCAAAATTTTTTGTTTAGCATAAAAACTTACCAGATATGAACAGATGTCCTTTTTTAAATCAATTGCGCTATTGCTACGCTTCAGCGCAGATCAGTGCCGAAGGGCAAAACGTTTCGATCAGGTTCGACCAGGAACTTAATATCGAAAACGGCACTGACGCCCTCCGTTTTATCCTTATGCCACTCTGTGAGCTTGCTGAAATAGACTGCAGCTACATTGTAAGTATTTACACCCCTAGCATGGTTTACCTCCCCTGCCAACTCAAGCTGGGCAAAGGTGAAATCAATATTGCACCCCACCCATCATTTGGCACCATTGAAAAGGCATCTTAAATAGTCCCCACACCGCAATTTCTGATCCTGACACGAAAATTTTGAGCCATGAATAAAGACCTCGTTAGATTTATTGCAGCGCAAAACAAAAGCTATGACACCGCCCTTTCGGAAATCAGATCGGGACGGAAACATTCCCATTGGATGTGGTACATCTTTCCACAGCTCAAGGGATTGGGCTACAGTCAAACCGCAAAACACTATGCCATTGAGGACCTTGCCGAAGCCACCGCTTACCTCAACCACCCGATCCTTGGCAAAAACCTGGTCGGGATTTCCAAAGCGGTATTTGAACTAGAGCGGAAGACAGCCCGAGAGATTTTCGGAACCCCTGACGACCTCAAGCTACGCTCGAGCATGACCCTATTTGCCCAGGTCAGCGACACCCATCCCATCTTCAGGCGGATCATCGACAAATATTTCGACGGCAAACCAGATTCTATTACACTGGAGCTGCTGGAAACCTAATTCTTGCAAAAACAAATTTTAAGGCGCCCCCGTTATACATCCCAAACAACAATCATGGCCGAACAATTTGAATATTTCCGACTGCAGCTGCTTAATAATTTTCCAGAATATTTATTACTTGCTGATTTTAAGGATAATGAAACATTACTGCTCATGGTAAAACCTTTTCTACCATTGGATCAGGTCATGGCCGAAATCTGTGATGACATCCTTGACAAGAAGTTTCCGCCAGCACCTGGATATCCACCTGTGCAGCTTTGGAATAAATGACAAGATAGAAATTGCCATCAATTAGGCTCATACAGGATGTTACTTACCATTAGGAGTACCAACGTGAATTACAATCCATACCCAGGCAATTTCACCGGCACTACTGATCCATAAAAAGAGTGAAAATATGCAGTCCCTCAATATCATTAACTCAAATTAATCTGGTGTGTGGGCAGTTCTAGTTCGTCCTTTCTGGAGTATGCTGGAAGCTACCGTCTGATATACGAGCTGGCAAATCCCACTCTTCCAATGCTTTCTTACTCCAAATATTCCACCCTAAATTCATCATTTAAAAATCTCGGATGACGCTCCAACTTTTCGCCAAGCACCTGCGCCAATTCCTTCAGTCCATAAATGTGCCACAGCACTTCACAAAAAATTGATCTTGATCAATTAGAACAGAGATGAAACCACGAAATACAATGATCTTGATATCATGGATCAGGATATTGCCAATATCCACCATGACAACGGCCAACTCAGGACAGTCTCCTTTCAAGATGGTAGCAGTATAGCAATCGATGTACTGTATGCCGACCCCATTTTTAAAGAACACACTTCCCTTCCATCCTCCATCGGCTGCAAGCTCACCGATAAGAAACGTATATCTATCACTCCGGACCAGCAGACCAGCATTCTGGGTGTTTATGCCTGTGGCGATTGTACCAGCCTAATGCGCAGCATCGCTGCAGCAGTAGCTTCCGGCAATCTGACGGGGCCATGATCAGCAAAGCATTGTCGGAAAACCTGTACGAATAAAGTAGTTAGTCATTTTGTTTGAGGCATCCAATACCCGCTAAAGTAAACTGTTTCCTAGTTAAAATAAAGTGGTTGTCCCGGAAATCCCATACGGAATTGCCAAAATGTTTTCTTATTGCTAACTTCATTTAAAATTAGCCAATTTTTAACGCTAAGCTCATGAAAGATACGGCAGAACTTCAACAACAGCTTGACTACTACCAGCAGGAAAACAACGAACTTAGGCAGAGGGTGGATGAACTGTCCGACTTCTTCGAAAATGCCGCTGTCCCCTTGCATTGGGTAGACGCAAAAGGGATCATCATTTGGGCGAACCAGGCCGAATTGGATGCACTGGGCTATAGCAGAACTGAATATATCGGATTTCCGATTAGCGACTTTCATGCAGATCCTGCAACCATACAGGACATCCTCACCCGCCTCACCAACAACGAGACCCTTTATGACTACGCCGCTAGACTCAAATGCAAAGATGGGTCAATCAAACATGTACTGATCAATTCCAATGTACTGCGGAAGAATGGGGAATTCATCCACACCAGGTGCTTCACCAGGGATGTCACTGGAAAAATGCTCGAGGACCAGCGGAAGAATGATTTTGTTTCCATGGTCAGCCATGAACTCAAAACCCCATTGACAGCTATCAATTCCTATGTCCAGCTATTGCTCAAAAATTACGTGGAAAAGACTGGTGACAATCGCTTGGCCATCATGTTAAGAATCCAGGCGCAGACCAAGAAAATGATCGCTATGGTACATGATTTCCTGAACTTGGCACGTATTGAGCACGGCAAGATACAGTTGCACAGGCAGCAATTCGATTTACAGCCCTTAGTAGAAGAGATTGCAGCCGATGCGCAGCTGCTCACTTCTATCCACACCCTTGAGCTGAATAACTTTGCAGGAATTAGCCTCTATGCCGATCGTGACAAAATTGGACAGGTACTGATCAATCTGGTCAGCAATGCGGTCAAATATTCTCCCAACGGCGGACCGATAACTATCGGTTGCCAAAACGAGATGGACAAGGTAAGGATTTATGTGAGTGACCAGGGCATGGGCATCAGTCCGGTCGAGCAACAACGGCTTTTCCAAAGATTTTACAGGTCGGACAACGAAAAGATCAGGCATGTTTCGGGCTTTGGTATAGGCCTATATCTCGTATCAGAAATCCTTCGCCAGCACAATAGCCAGATCAGGGTTGAGAGCAGGGAAAATGAAGGATCTACCTTCTTTTTCGAACTTGACCGCATCAAAAATAATTAGCGCAGCATGTTTGCCAGGTATTCTAAACCAACTACACCTAAATATCCAAAAAGAGTATTACGTTAAGGCATTGAACAAATTATTTAATTGTTGATGAGAAAAAAGTACGGATCGTAGAGGACGATCCGATATCGGTGAATTGATTTGCTGGTGCTCACCGAAGATATCCATGACATCACCCTCTTCAGTGATGCCACCAGTTTTAACAATGCGCTGGATTTGACAAATGCTAAAGCGGACCTCTTTCTGGTGGACGTCATGCCTCCCGATGGAAGGGAATCTACCTTTGTCAGACTACTAGGGTCATACCGACCTTAGTACAAGTATCGATACTTATGATGTCGGCCCATGCTGGTTTTAAATCCATTATGGAACGCTGCAGTGCAGACGACTTTATGCCAAAACCTATCCATATCCACCATCTTTCTGCCAAGGTCAACCAGCTCCTGCTAATCGACAATCCATGGAGAACCCATACAATTTAAGGTCTGGTACGTAGCCAAAAAAAAGCATCCTAGCAAAAGCTGGATGCCCTACAAACATTTTCAAATGCCAATTACACTACTTTGACGTTGACCGCATTTAGTCCCCTTTTCCCATTTTCCACCTCATAAGTGACTTGGTCATTTTGCTGCACTTGATCAATCAGTCCTGAAATATGGACAAATACCTCACTGCCCCCATTAGCTGGCGTAATAAAACCAAAACCTTTGGTTTCATTGAAAAATTTTACTGTTCCCTGTTGCATTGTATTTTAAATAAATTCTGTTCGCCGGATATGCCCGACGGATAGCTAACAATGATGTAATTAAAATTGTTTTCTCCCCTGTCCATCCAAACTCCGAAACACCGTTATGCTATCGAGTGTAAACGAGCTATTATTTTTTATAGGCCTTCAACTGTTTTTGTAACAACTGACGGGCCATGTGGATCCTGGTTTTAACGGTTCCCAATGGCAAGTCCAGTTCCTCGGCAATTTCATGATATTTATATCCCTCGAAATGGCGAAGAAAGGGAATGGTATAACAGTCGGGCACGATAGAAAGTGCCTTATTGATATCCTCCATGGCGAACTTTGCATCCCCACGATTGGCTACTGCACTAACGGCCAACTGCGAAGAAGAAATTTCCTCTTCGGTAGTAATCAGCGCCGTTTTACGAGTATTGGAACGATAGCCATTGATAAAGGTATTTCGCATGATCGTAAATAGCCAGCCCCTCATGTTCGTTCCCTCTTTGTATTGTTCATGGTATTTCATGGCTTTGACCAAAGTGTCCTGTGTAAGGTCATCAGCGGTCTCTAAGTCATTGGTAAACTTATAGGCGAACTGCTTTAACATACTCTGGCTGCTCAGCAATTGCTGGCTGAAATTGGTATCCATTTGCATATCTTTCGGTTTTAGTTTTGGTAATCTCCTCTATAACAACAATTATTCCCATTTTGTGTATCAGCATATTTTAAGCCTGTATGGACAATTTTGGACAAGGCGAGCTTTATCAATCGTTAGATTTTTAGGCCAATTGTAGATTTTCTCGAACACTGCTGATATTGTCTTTAACCAATCAAGTCATCTCTCCCGACACTATTATACAACTACCTTCGCCTAAATCTAAATACCTGATTTACCAACGTTTCACTAAAGTGGCAACCGCTTTGGGCCGGCTACCGTATATGTAAGTAATATGAAAAGAGAAATCACCATTCTGGAAGACGACCAAGATATCAGGGAAATTTTCACCTATCTGTTCACGAGCGAAGGCTATAAGGTAAACGCATTTGGAAGCGTCTCGGCCTTTGAAGACCACCAGAGCCATCCCGACATTTTTTTATTGGATGTGATGTTGCCGGATGGCAGCGGACTTGACGTATGCAAAAACCTAAAGGCTGATCTTGGCTATGCCTCAATACCCGTTATCATGATGTCCGCACACCTGGAAAAAGTAAACATGATCAAAAGCTGCAAAGCTGAGGAATTTCTAGAAAAACCTTTTGATATCAATCTTTTGTTGTACCATGTTGACAAACTGATTAAATAGGGCACAGCAAGTTATCCATTTAAGGTGATGGCTGTAATTCCGCGACAACTTAATGCAATCACCGCAATTTTTTATGACCAATAAAGGGTAAGCTATAAAGTGTTATCTTCGTAAAAACAACTTGAATGAGCTTTAAAGTCCTGGCGATGGTGCTGACGGCCGCACTGCTCCACGCCTTTTGGAACCTGCTGTCCAAAAAGACCAACGGAAGGATACCCTTTGTATGGCTGATGTATATTGCCAGCTCACTATTGTACCTGCCCATACTACTCTATAGCCTAAACCAGGGAGAAACCCTTATTTCCCAGCCCATCCTATGGCTATCCATCACCAGTGCCATCCTCCATATCGGCTATTTTCTCGTCCTGCAGAAAGGATACCGTAGCAGCGACCTGTCCATTGTCTATCCATTGGCCCGTGGAACGGGACCGCTTTTCTCCTGCATGGCCGCCATACTTTTCCTCAGTGAGCCCCTGAAGTCGAAAGCAAGTTTAGGGCTGGCATTGATACTGGCCGGGGTACTGGTGATCACCGGGATAAGTTTCAGCAGAAAAAATAATTCAAAAGTATTGTCCGGAGTTTTCTGGGGCATACTGACCGGCCTTTTTATCGCCCTATATACCTTCAACGATGCCCTTGCCATCAAAAGCTTCACCATATCCCCCATCGTCCTGACCTTTGTTTCCAACGTTTTCTGTACCTTCCTGCTCCTTCCGTTTGCCATCTCAGAAATGAGGGAAGTTAAACAGGAGATCAACACCCACAAGTGGAGCATTTTGGCCATTGGCCTAATGAGTCCCGCGGCCTACATCTTGGTCCTTGAGGCCCTGAAATATGCCCCCCTTACCGTCGTCGCCCCAGCACGGGAAACCAGTATCCTGTTCGGTGTATTCATGGGCGCGGGGATTTTGAAGGAAAGAGATGGTAGGCGAAGACTGGTCGCAAGTGTGCTCATCCTAGCCGGCATCGTCTTGCTCAGCCTGAACTAATCTCGTGAGCAAAACCACCAAGCTGGTAATTACCTAATTTCCTATTGTCTTTTTTTATATATTACTAATATTTTTAGTAATTTTACAAAAAAATAAGAGGTCCTTAATGGACAGGCGACGTACCAAAAGATCTACCCTGCTTGGAAGCTTTATTTTCGAGGGCATTCCACTTAAACTGGAATGATAGGGAGTGAGGTATATTCCTGTTCCCCATGAAAGGACTATAAAACTGAAAAACGAATGGAACAGTTGGCTTTTTTCCCTGAATATGGACAGTCCAAAGGCCTTCCCAGTGAATTACTGGTATACCTGCCAGGCCTATTTAAGGCCGAAGAAGGCTATCAGATCATGAACCGCCTAGTTAGCGAAACACCCTGGACTCAAAAAGTAGTTAGGATGTACGACAAACAGGTTATCACACCACGCCTTTCGGCATGGTATGCCGATGCAGAAACCTACGACTATACCTCGCTCAGAAAATCCGCGCCAAACTTATGGACACCAGCATTGCTGAAAATCAAAGCGATGGTAGAACCGATCGCAGAAGTAAGCTTCAACAGTGTCCTGCTGAATTATTACCGCGATGGCAGGGATTCGGTAGCTTGGCACAGCGACAACGAGACGGCACTTGGCTCCCATCCGACCATTGCCTCGGTCACATTTGGCCAGGTACGCTCATTTGATATCCGCAAAAAAGCAGAACATCAGGAGACCTATTCGGTGCGCCTAGAGCATTGTTCGCTGCTGCTGATGAAAGGTGACTTACAATCCAAATGGGAACATCGTATCGCCAAAGCAACAAAACCCATGAAACCAAGACTGAACCTTACTTTTAGGGTCGTGATTTAGCACATACCAGCCGTGACACGGGTAACGAAATACTGCATTAGGACTGTTCCCTTCGTCATCGAGTCCTTTAAATATTAACCATAGGGTCTAAAAATGTTTTCAATCGTATCAAATTTTATGCATCAGGAAACTAAAGAAGCACTCCAGGCACTTTTTAACTTAATGATCAGCGAGGATAGCTGGCTACAGCACCTTCTTCTTTTCCTACCCAATCCATATCGCTTAAAAACAATCCCCTCTTGAAAACGTTATCAGCCATCGGGATATACCACACATTTGCATAAGCTTGAGCCTGCGCCAAGTAAAACACTGCATTTCTATCCTGTAAAACTAACGGAGCGTTACATCATAGAACCATTACAATGAAAAAGGCTAAAGACAGACAGGATAATTTTTTCGACCGTTCGGCCAATGCGATTACCTGCTGGACGGGAAGCTCGGCAGCTTTCCTTACCGCATTTGCCATCGTCCTGTTCTGGGCGCTATCGGGTCCGCTGTTCCATTTTTCGGATACCTGGCAACTGGTGATCAATACCGGCACCACCATCGTCACGTTTCTGATGGTATTTCTTATCCAGAAATCTCAGAACAAGGATGGCAAGGCCATACAGCTCAAACTGAACGAGCTCATCGCCGCCAGTAGACATGCCAGCAACCGGATGGTGGATATCGAAGACCTCACCGAAGATGAACTGGACGTGCTCCGACGCTACTATCAGCTACTGTCCGATAGGGCCGAAGAGGATGAGGACATCCATACCTCCCACTCCATCGATGCGGCCAAAAGGGTACAGGCAGAAAAGAACATGGCAAGGACAAAGTCGAAAACGGATAAAAAAGCAAAACATGGATAACACGCTATTGATAGGCTTTGCCGCCGGCGTACTGACGGCCATTTCCACAATTCCCCAGATCATCAAATTGATCAGGGACAAAAAGGCACAGGACGTTTCCCCAGTCATGTATTTTGTATTGTTGGCGGGAAATGCACTCTGGTGCTACTACGGACTATTATTGGACGAACTACCGATCATTGTCACCAATGCCTTTTCTGTGGTCTGCGATATGCTGATGATCATCCTCAATTACCGATACTCCAAAAAATAGGTATTCTCCGATAAATGGTCAGCACAGTTCCATCGGCAATGATAAGGCTAGATTGTCCATGCCTATGGCTGGTCGACATCCTCCCTATGTTTGAACTCCTCTATCTGCTCCTTCACTTCATCCAGTTTTTTAATGGTCGATTTGGCGCGTTCCTTTAATGCCTTTGATTTTTCAAGCAAGTTTTCCGTCTGCTTTTTTATATCCCGGTCTTTCGATGCTGTAGGCTCCATACGAAAATGATTTTATGCAATTTAAAAAATAGATTCCAAAACTCCTACTATGGATAATTTTCCGGTGAATCATTCCAAAGCAATCCGCCCGATACCCTGAGGAACAGCAGGTATTTTTTAACAACGAACGTGCAATATACCTGTTCTATGTCCATCGTAAACCAAGCGACTGATTTGATGTTACCTAGCTGACTCTTATGTCAAATCAACATATAAACAACATGGCGACTAAAACAAAAAAACCAACCGGCAAGACCGGCAAAATGGAAGATTCAGAATTCCATGAATTTTTCGTAGACGAACTGAAAGATATCTACTGGGCAGAGAAACACCTGGCCACGGCATTGCCAAAAATGAAAAAGGCAGCTACCAGCACCGAACTTGCCGCTGCTTTCGAAAAGCATGCCGAGGAAACCAAACAGCATATTGCTACTTTGGAACAGGTATTTGAGCTTTTGGGTGAAAAGGCGACGGCCAAGAAATGTGACGCGATGGCCGGCCTTTTGGAAGAGGCTAACGGGATCATAGAAGATACCGATAAGTGTACGATGATCCGTGACGCAGGGCTGATCCTAGCTGCCCAGAAAGTGGAACATTACGAAATTGCCACCTACGGCACACTGAGGGTATTTGCAGAGAACATGGGCCATACAGAAGTTATGGACCTGCTTGCCCAGACCCTGGAAAACGAAAAGGCAACAGATGTTGCCCTGACGAGCATTGCCGAAGGCTTTGTGAACGAACAGGCCGCAAGCGAATAGGATAAGGATAGGTTAAAACAAGGAATAGAGCTACGTAATAGTGTAGCTCTTTCCATTGATGGGAATCACATCAATGGAACCTACAAGAAGTGATTGTTCTCCCTTACCTTTCCACGGGTTAACAGCTAAGGACCCTGGAGTTGACTATCACAAAAAAGTCCGAAGACTACTTGCCCAAAGCCTGAACCGTTAGTAAATGATATGGTTACGTACGGCAAAAGTGATCAACTGTGCGGTGTTCCGGCTCTTAGTCTTATCCAATAAACTTTGACGGTGACCTTCCACCGTCCGCTTGCTCAGGAACAGCTGCTCCGACATTTCCAGGTTTGTCCTGCCTTCGGCAATCAGTGCCAGTATCTCCAGTTCCCGTTCGGTAAAAATTTTTCTATCGATCGGCGGAGCCTTTATATCTGTGCAGTCCCTTGACGATTCCAACAGCCTGGAAGAAATGCCCGAGCACAGATACTGCCTTCCGGCACTGGCACATTTCATGGCCACTAACAGTTCTTCATATAAGCATTCCTTGAGCAGGAACGCACTTGCCCCATGGGCAAAAGTCCGATGAACAAGCCCCAGATCAAACTGGTCCGAGAGCACCAATACCTTTAGTGACGGTACAATGCCGAGTGCCCGTTGGATAATTTCCGGGCCATTTTCAGCCGACATGTCAGTAATGAGGAACTGTGCATTTGTTTGGGGCAACAAATCTAGCGCCTCTTCAAACGTACTGGTTTCGATGACATGCGTGTCATCTGAGGTTCCAAGCAATAATGTTTTCAGGCCACTGCGAACTAACTGCTGTTGATCTGCTAAAATTATATTTACCATATCTTTTCCTAAAAAAATTAATTTGGGGTGAGCGTTTTGCCGGCATGAATGCAAGCTTGGTATAGCTAGCTATACCAAGCTTAAAACAAAAATTATATCCCATTGTTTTGAAATACACAGATAACCAATATATGGACCATATGTCAATAAAACGCCTTGGTGAGTTAATTGAAAACAAAAAATTGTCTTTAGCCTTTACCTAAAGCTCAGTGCGAAAAGGCGGACATAGAATTTAGCCTATGTAAAGAATGCCTGCTTGAAAGAGCATATCATGTAGGTGCGCAAGTCAATTATGGAAAAGCGTTTAAGTTGCCCCTGTTAGAATAGAACTATTCAATCAAAAACATAGCAGAACTAAAACAAAGAAACCACCGTCGAGATCGGCAAAATGGAAGGTTCAAAATTCCAAGAATTTTCGTAGATGAATTAAAAGATATCTTCTGTGCACAGAAACACCGTGCCACAGCCAGTACTACTATCTCTTAATTTTACTCAGATTGTATCATAAATTTCTAACAACCAAAAAAGATATGTTAATTTCAGCGTCTTTAGCCAGTCCAGTGCTGCACTTTATCAACAAGTAGTTGTATTGCGAGCTATCAATCCATTAACGGATTAATTTCGGTCATGTTTTAATCTAATTCATCAATATCTGACAGAGAATGCTGTTCGGTTGGCAACAAACTCCGTTTAACTACAGAAAGTTGCCCGTTCAATTCCATCACTACCGCAAGTACATCTTCCATCCTATACAAACGAAATTCCCGAATTGCGGCATACACCTCTTCCTTAGTCACAAATTCCTTTTCCATGTTTTTTTCGAGGAATTGGCCATCGTAAAACATTAGCGTCGGCTTAGTATTGATCACCTGTTCCATAGTTTTCGATCGCTGTGCAAAAAATGCCAATGCATACTGCAAGCTGATGATAATAATTAACGCAATAGCCCCATCGATTAAAACTGTTTTTCCAAGGATCATGGATGACAAAGTAGAACCTAAGGTAACCGTGACTACGAAATCAAAGGCGGTAAGCTTGGCCAAGGTGCGTTTTCCCGAAATACGTATGAACAGAAATGCCGTTAGAAAAGATATGGAGGCGCATATCAATACGTTTAGGCTACTCTCCCAATCTTTAAATAGTAATGTTTCCATACTAGACTAACATTGCTTTGCTTTAAATGTTTCTCTATAGACAGGAATTAGCCCGTCTGCAGGGTTCCCGGGAGTCCCATGTCTGACGCCACAGCAATACTACCGATCAGTACCGCCAGAAAGATCAGCTGGCCCGCTCGATCAGCCAATGGTAGGGCTCTCATAAAAATGTCCATTTTTGGGAACTCGGTTCATGTTCCTAAATGTTAGCCCGCTAATAATTTAAACATAAAAATGTTTTGTTCTCAACGATATCATTTTCTCGCAGGGGCAAATCAAAGATTAGGTAGTGCTCGCAGTTGAAACAAGTATTTTCCAAATACGCCGAAGTAAACAAAGACTTTCGAAAACTGTTTATCCTTGGAGTCTTTCCGACCAATGAACCAATAATAAATTTAATATGAAAAAGATACTGATGATCCTGACCTCGCACGAAGGCATGGAGCATACCGACAGCAAAACGGGAGTCTGGCTGGGCGAATTTACGGATCCGTATTATGAGCTTTTGGACCACGGCTGTAGGATCACCTTGGCAAGTCCAGCCGGCGGCCAACCACCCATTGATCCCATGAGCAAACTGACCGAGCACATCACCGAATCGAACCGCAGGTTCCAGGCAGATGTAGGACTGATAGCCGATTTCGCACATACCTATAAACTGGCAAGCATTGACCCAGCAGAATTTGATGCCGTATTCTTTCCGGGCGGGCATGGCCCATTATGGGACCTTGCCAGTAATCCCGATGCAGGCAGGATTATCGTGGAGATGATGAACGCTGGCAAACCAGTAGCAGCGGTATGTCATGGACCTGCCGCCCTGATCTCAGCGGCAAAGGCTAAGCTGGGTTTCCTGGAAGGTAAACGTGTAACTGGCTTTACCAATACAGAGGAGGCGCTGGTGATGAGAAGTGGGAATATCCCCTATCACTTGGAAACAAGGTTGAAGGAGCTGGGTGCTGATTTCCATTCCGCACTGATCCCCATGACCCCACATGTGGAAATCGATGGGCTGTTGGTTACTGGGCAAAACCCACTTTCCGCGGGACCTACGGCCAAGGCCCTCATCGAAATGCTAGGTCTAGGCAAAGACCAATCTTAACCTCAGGACATGCTACTAAAATCAACACCATGGGACTGGAAAAACACAATCAGAAAAGGGACTTTAGTGAGACACACGAACCCCGATCGGGCAAAAGCACCAATAAGGACCGCCTGAACTTCGTGATTCAAAAACACGACGCCTCCAGATTACATTATGATTTCCGCTGGGAAATGGCCGGGGTGCTCAGAAGCTGGGCGGTGCCCAAAGGACCAAGCCTAAAACCTAAGGACAAGCGACTTGCGATGATGGTTGAAGACCACCCGTTTGATTATAAAGATTTTGAAGGCATTATTCCCAAAAGTGAATACGGCGGGGGAACGGGACAGGCCGCTGTCACTTAACCGCTTTCCTGGCGGCATCCATGGCAAGAGCTTTTACCAGAAGGACGTGAAGGACAACGCCTCCGACTGGGCAAAGACCTTCCCCTACCAGACCAGTGATGGCGAGGCAAAAGAATATCTTGTTGGAAACGATATCGCCACCCTGTTATGGACCAACACCTTGGGCTGCATCGAAGTTAACCCTTGGTTCTCTAGGGTCGAGCATCCCGATAACCCGGATTACTGCGTGATCGACCTAGATCCTGATAAACACCATTTTGATAAGGTCATCGAAGCAGCCAATGTCTGTCGGGAAATACTGGAATCCATCGGCGTGCCGAGCTTCCCAAAAACTTCGGGCTCCACCGGTATCCATATCTATATCCCCTTGGACGGAAAATACGATTATGACCAGAGCTAGCTCTGTGCCAGGATCATCGTGGGCATCGTCAAAAAACAGATTCCAAGGTTCACCACCATCGAAAGGATCATTTCCAACCGCAAGGGCAAGATGTACCTTGATTTTCTACAGAACCGACCGGGCGACACTATCGCAGGTCCCTATACGCTAAGACCAAAACCGGGAGCGACCGTTTCCATGCCGCTGGAATGGGAGGAAGTTAAACCAGGACTGAAAATGCAGGATTTCACCATCCATAATGCCATTGCACGGGTGAGTGAAAAAGGCGATATTTTTAAGGGGGTGCTGGGCAAGGGCATGGCCTGGAAAAGGCCATCAAAAAAGCGAAAGAACTTTATCCCTAAACCAATTGTTAGAAGATTATGCTACAGGAAGAAAATGAATATAACAAGAAGGATGAGGTGCCAGATCCTGAAGAATTTCGTTACCTCCATCCCATCGAGGATGACGGCGACACACTGGAACCCTTCGATGATGAAACAGAAAACCGTCAGATCAACGCAGAGGATCCTGCGGATATGTTACACTGGGCCCAACAGTTCCAGATATCAGGGGAGGAACTGAAAATGGCCATTACCATCAATGGCACTTCAGTACGTGACATTAAACGATTCTTAAGCGGGTAAACCTTACAAGGGACAACGAGATAGATATTCACCTGAAAACCTACCGTAACAACTGGAACAAATTGGGGCTAGAAAGCAAAGTGGAACGTGTTGTGTATGATTATAACCGCTACAACCCGAGCTCTCTTGTCCATGCGCCCAGTTATATTAGGTTAACAGATTACTACCGTAAGGCAGAATGCGTTTTTTCGGTCGGATTTTAGAAAACTATATATCCGTCAAGTTGTTAGATTATCACCAAAAACAATTACGATGGAAAATCACGATAAAAGACAGGCAGAACAAAAAATCCACCATCCAGAAAAGCTGAATGTTGATAGACAGGATGCAGCACCTACTAACAAGGGAGCGCATGGTGAGGAAAAAGAAGTCGAGTATACAAAAGATGAGATGGAGTTCGCAGATGGCAAGGGTACCAAACTTGCGGACGCCTTTGACCAGGACCAACAGGAGACGCAAAAGGATGATGACCACCCGGAGGAGTAAACGGACTTAGAACCGATCAGTATCAAAAGGCTTGTTCGATGGCAAGGAAATCCTATAACTACAGCAAATTCCAAACCGCGCTAGCAATGGAAAAACAGGGAAAGCTCACCGCTGCCCTGGTTCAATATGCCAGGGTGACCAATAGCGACCCTTTACATACAGACGCTTGGCACCGACAGATGGTCATTCTGCGAAAACTCAAAAAGCCTGAAAAAGAACTTGAGCTCCTTGGAAAAGCCATCACTGCCTACATGGAGGCAAACATTGAAGCGCAACGGGACTGGATGGAGAACAACCAGGAGAAAATAGACAGCAGCAGGGCGCTGGCTCAGGCGCTCGGTCTGCTCGATGGCGATGGCCTTCCAATACCCGATCAAGGGCCTACACAACAATGGGCCCTACGGAAATCGCTCCTTTCCACGCGACTTCAAAAATCAAAAGCACTGCCCAGTAAAAAGAAGGCACCTCAAAAGTCAGGCAAAAAAAGCTGATGCACCCTAACAGCCAACTATTCAAAAGCTATATTCAACCCTAACCGATCCTATTATGGCAGAACTACCAGACCTAAGCGTTTTCGCTAAGACCCTAAACCATTATTTCAAGGGACATCCCCTGAAGGAAGTCGAAGTCACCGTAGCAAAAAAACTGAACGTAACGGTAGATGAGCTCAGGAAAAAACTCGAGGGGAAAAAACTCGAACTGGTGCAACGGGAGGGCAAGACCCTAGAATTCCACTTCTCTGGCGGCAATATCCTTGGCCTGCACCTGATGCTCAGGGGCGAACTGACACTCCTGGGCAAAGAAAATCCAAGTCCAAAATACGAAATCCTCCGCTTCGATTTCGGTAGACATGGCTCATTCGCCGTCACCGACATCCTCAAACAGGCCAAGCCCACGCTCAATCCCGCACCGGTAAAGGCGCCCGACGCTCTTTCCATTGGCAGGGAGGATTTTCTGAAAATGCTCTTCAAAAAAACCACACCGATCAAGACCCTGTTGATGGACCAGAAACAAATCCGAGGTATCGGCAACTCCTATGCCGATGAACTGCTGTGGGAAGCTAGGATATCACCCTTTTCTTCGGCCAAGGCCATTCCCGAAAAACAGGCCATCCGACTTTACGATTTGATGAAACAGGTATTGGAAGAAGCAATCGAAACCATTGCTGAACTCAATGGCAACGAACTCCGGGGCGAGCTGCGCGATGTGATGAAAATCCATGGGGCCAATATCGAAAAATCACCGACCGGAAAACCTATCAAATCGGAAAAGCTCAACGGAAGAACGGCCTATTATACCGATGAGCAGAAATTGTTCAATTGATAAACTAATCGGCGGACCAATTTGTTAATAAAGCAAGAAACATTATTAACCTAAATCATAACATTATGGCAATAAAGGGAACGGCAACAGACAGGAAGAAAGTAAACTCTTCACAAGACTATGAACTCTACCACGTGGCAGAGAAAATGGGAGTCAGCATCCAGCAGGTGACCGGCGCCAAACGGGCGACCGGCTCTAACGACCGAAAGGTTATTGAGAAGTACATCTCCGACAAAAAGAAAAGCAGTTAATTCTTCACAACCTATTTTCATACAAAGCCTGCCTCAACGAGCAGGCTTTGTATTTTTGAACAATGTAGCCGGGGCAGTACATTGGTCGCTTTCCCTGAACGTTTTATCGTACACTAGTCGAAAATGCAATTATTTCAATCTGCTCATCAGCAAGGCCGGTGAGCTGTCAGCTCAAAATTTTATTAAATTTTCTGAACCAGATACTTTGGGCACAGCTATTGTATGATTGCTGCTATCATGAGAACTACACTGATCATCAAAAAACTTCCGCAACTTTTCGACTGTGCCTTGGCACTTGCCATCAGCTCGGTACCAGGTATTGCGGAGACCAATGGCCAGACCAAGGCACTTTATAAAGCGCTGGCCAAACAGCTGCTGGCCGAAGAAATCAGGAGCAAACGTGCCATGGCGATCCACACCCTTCATCTATTGACCAGGGGACGCCACGGCCAACATAAAAGTGCCGCCTAGCCTAGTTTTGCAAAAAAACCGTTTCGTATCTTTAGCTCATGGAAATGCCCGAACATGACGCACCAACATTCTATGAGCAGGTCTATGAACTTGTGAAACTGATTCCCAAAGGACGGATCACCACGTATGGCGCCATTGCGAAGGCGCTTGGCGCAGGAAAATCATCCCGTCTAGTCGGTACGGCACTGATAGCTGCACACCGTCCAAATCTTCAATTGCCCATACATAGAGTAGTTAACCGAAATGGGCTTTTGACCGGAAAAAACCATTACAGCCATCCCAGCATGCAGGAACTGCTCGAAGCGGAGGGTATCAAGGTCATCACTGACCAAGTGCAGCATTTTAAGGAAGTTTTCTGGGACCCGTTAAAGGAAATCTAAACTACGGATTCCAAACTACAGATTTAAGGCCAGCGCCCAACTGCTCATTGAACCTTTCGATGGCGTAGGCCGCAAGCGCAGGGGTATCAAGTTCCTTGGTCTGCGACAGGATAAAATAGACATTTTTCAAGCCACGGCCTTTCCAATCTGCTATCCGGTGTGCCCAATCATCGACACGTTGCCGGTCATGCGCCTGATGCTCTTCGCCATTGCCGTTGAACCGCACATATAGGTCTGGTGTGGTCAGCTCCATATGCAGGCAATCCCTACGGCCACTCGTATCGGTAATGACAGTACCCACCCCATATTCACGGAACAGCTCAAAGACTTTCCGGCGGGACGTCTCGTCCGAAAACCAGTTCTCGTGCCTCAGCTCGATAAAAAAGCGGTGCTCCTTGGGCAATTGCTCCACAAAATTCTTCATACGTTCGAAATATTTAGTACCGAAACTATCGCTCAGCTGCAACAGCATTGGACCAAGATGCGGACCAAAACCTTCTACAGCCGAGATAAAGTCCTTTAAAAGTTCACCGGTATTTTCAAGTCTGGAGATATGGGATATCTCCTTGGAAACCTTGGGAATGAACATAAAATCATCATTCCCGGCAAGCTTCACCCGATCCAGCCATCTGACCATACTTTCCCTATCTGGTCTTGTAAAAAAAGAGGCTGCGAATTCGATCGTATCAAAACGCTTCCCATATTCTGTCAGGAATTCTTTTTCCGGCGTCTTATCGGGATAGAGATGTCCAACCCATTCCTTCCTTCCCCACTTGGCACAGCCCACATGGAATTTTGTCCGTTCGGCAGCGCCAGCAGACAGCACCTGCGCCGTGACCCTGCCATCAGCTGGCAAAGTATGATCAATCAATAAAATATCCTTTTCAGGTCTTCCAAATTCCATAGTTGTTCAATTAGGCATCATAACCCTCGATGGCAAGCCCGATATTCCTTAGGGTATCCTCTGCAATCAGATCGGCAGAATGCCACTCTAAGCCCATGATAGAAAAATCGGTCCATATCCTAGCCTTTCTGCTGCCCAGATAAACATCATATTCGCTCTGTTCCTGCGCATCATTCTGCGGCACGACCGTGAGCCGCTCCATCTTATTTCCCACCAGGGCACTGATCTCAAAAGGTTCCATCTGCTAAATTTTGCTATTGATACTACAGCCAAAGAAATGAATTTGTTTAGGCATCACAAAATTTATCGCCAAATGTGCAGATCATTAATCAAACAGATTTCCTGTCGGCGGCAGTGGCCTTTTGTTCTTTGGCTGTTTCTTTTTAGCGGGCGCCTTATTTTCCTGCGGGATTGTTTTTGGTTCCTCCAGTCCGAACAGGTTTTCCTGTCTTGGCTCATCCTTCACTTCCTCCAGCAGGTCCATGCCCTTGTTGGGCTTGGCCTTGGTGGAAACTGCAAGCGCCTTTTTGCTCACGCGATACCGGTTCATCTTGTTATCGGGATAGGGCTCGCACAGCGATAGCAGCTCGTCCAAGGAAATCTTTTTGTTCAGCCACTTCTTCTCATCGATCTTGTGCAGGATGACTGGCATCCTTCCCTTGTCATGGATTTCCCCAACCGTCTTATTGGCCTTGCAGGTAAAGATTGCATAGGTGCGGTAGGGTTCGCCGTTCTCATCGATCCATTCCGACCACATTCCGGCAAAGGCGAAGATTTTTCTTTCGGTGACAAAACGCCAGGGCCTTTTGTCTTCTCCCAGCTTTTCCGTCTCATAAAACCCGTCTGCCAATACCAAACAGGTCTTCCGCTGTCTCAACAGTGGCTCAAACGTTGGCTTTTCCAATACCTCCTCACTACGGATATTGAAGGAGGAAAAATCTACCTTTTTACTATCGGCATCAGGTGGCACGATCCCAAAGTGCATGCGCTGAACAATATCGGGCTCATCTGAGGTCACGATAAACCCAACATCGGTGATGGCAATGTTAGGATCTGGCTGGTATTCACCGCGAAGCGTGTAGCCCTGCTTTTTGATCAGTTCTTTCTCTTCTGCCGTCAAAGTATACCGTGCGCACATATTGATTTGATTTGTGATTAAAGTTAAGTATTAACAGCTGGGAAATGAACTGGTTTGACATTACCCCCATTGATATAAAAAAAAGCCCGATAGGGTCAGCCTACCGAGCTCCTTCGTCGCTCATACATATACTTGGACAAATTTCTTTTTAATAATCAATCAGGATCTCCACCATCTAACGTAATATATCTTTTTTATACCGTTGGGATTAGTTCAACCCCCTGCTTAAGGGAACCGTTTACCAATTCTATAATTCTTTTTAAATATGGCTTCAACAACTTTGTAGAGGCCCTCCATTTATTTGGGCTGCTCCAATCTGGCTCTGCGAATATCCCGTAATCCTCCTCATCTTCATTGGCGAACATATAAATCTCTCCCAGGTATTCGAAATCTTGGTTGAACACACTATAGTCGCCGGTCCCTCCCATTACATCTACGACAAACAGTTTCTGATGACGCCCGTTTATTTGCATCTCTATACGATGTCCAAACTCTGGATCATTGTACCAGATGTTATTGATTAGCTTTCGTCCACAGTTGACATTGAATCCATAAGCTTGAGCCGGATCTCCATTTACGGCAATATACCCCTTGATAAAGGCATCCATCTGCTTGATCAAAAGGTTGAGTTTTGCCGTATCAGGAGCAAAATCAAGCATAAAATAGGTGCCATCCGAAGATTCGGTAATCGCACTGATTTGTACGAACCTATTTTTTAGGTGGGTGGACAATTGGTCCATACCTCCAATAACTATATTATCCCTATTCATACATTCATTTAACATTCAGTAAATCAAATTGTTCTAAACCGCCTTTACGACAATTATATCCTCTAGCCTAGTCGTGAATTTTCTCGATAGATATTCCTGCTTCATGAACCATTTCTTCTCATAGCCCATTACCGCATAACGGACGGTATCCTTTCCATAGACCGCATTCATCCCATCGATCGCACGCAGTGCCTTTTGCATTTTTTCATTCTTGCCCGCATCTACCCTATCAAACAAGGAAGATTGCACCTGATTTTCAGGTTTCAGCTCCTTCAGCTCAATCCCTACCTTTTGGTAACGATAACCCTTGACAAAGATCATCCTCAATGCCCGGACCGCCTCCTTGATCAGCAGGGCCGTATCATTGGTAGCTACCTCCAGCTTAATTTCCTGTCCAGCTGAATAACGATCAGTGATCACCGCAAACCTTGAGGTATGGGCATAGACAAAAATCTTGGCGCAGACCGATCTTTGCGAACGGAGCTTTAAAGCGGCATTGGCCACGTAATTGGCCAGCGCCTCTTCCATTGGCGGCAGCTCCCTTTCGAATCCCCTAAACGATCTGGCAGTAGCAATCGCCTGCTTATCTGGCCTGTCATATTCCATCGGCATACATTTTTCACCTTTTAGCTCCCTGTACGTTCTTCGTCCCTGTATCGTCATCAGTTTGAGTACATAGTCTTCGGGCAATTGGATAAAATCCCAAGCGGTGTAAACTCCTTCCTGTATCAACTTGATGGCATAGCGTGGGCCAATGCCCCAGACGTCATCGATTTCCGTGGCCTTTAGACCTTCCTCTATCTTCGCAGGCGTATCCATCATGAACACACCTGTTTCGGTGTTCTTGGAAAGCTTATTGGCAATCTTGGCCAGCGTCCTGTTCGGCGCAATGCCAATCCCCACTGGAACCCCTACCCACTTTAATATCCTAGCACGAAGCTCCACGCCCTTGTCCTCCAGGTTTTCATATCTATGTCCGGACACATCACAGAAACATTCGTCTATCGAATAGATTTCCTGATCGGGAAAACTACGTTTGATGATCTTGGTGATCCTTCGCATCATATCCTGATAGAGCGTATAATTGGAAGAACGCCACCACACCTTTCCCTGGTTGAGCATGTCCCTCAGCTCAAAAAAAGGAGTGCCCCGTTTGATGCCCAGCTGCTTTGCCTCATTGGAAAGTGCGATCGCACAGCCATCTCCGTTGCTCATCACGCAGCCTGCCACATTTTTGAGATAAGGTTGAAAAGCCCTTTCCACACTAACGTAAAAGTTGTTCGAATCGATTAACACGACCACCGTTCCTCCTTCGCTGATTGTAAATGGTATGGGGCACCACACCCCAAATATTGAACACCATACCATCGGTCAATTCGATGGGCTTATACATCTTATTGTCCGGCATCAGAAAAACTCTTGACCCCTTTTTATAATAACTGCGAAGAATAAACTCCCCATTGTATTCACCCACGACTACATCGCCATTTTGCTGCACCAAAGACCTATCGACCACCAAAAGATCATCGGGAAGTATCCCCGAACCGATCATACAGTCCCCTTCCACCCTGGCAAAAAAAGTCGCTTCAGGATATTTGGAAACGTAATCGTTCAGGTCAATACTGGCCTCTTCGTAATCAGCGGCAGGACTTTCAAACCCTGCATGTATGCGCTCTGTGAAAAGCGGGATGAGTATCGTCGCGCTCCCCTTCTGGTAAAGTGTTATCTCTTTCATAATCCTCAATAAATCAACACCACAAATTTATACTAATATTTTTAGTAATTTATTAACATTTGACTAACATTTTTTGTTCTTTAAAATCGCACAATGCCAAAATAATGCGGTAAACCGTTTCTAAGCTACTGTTAAAAGGCAAATGATATGAAATACGATTTTTGAAATTAACTAAATTATTTAGCAAATTTGCAATATGACAGAAATGGAAAAATTTGTAAAGATCCTAAGGGAGCACCTAACTCATAGCAGGATGGCTTCTTCGATTGGCGAAATTCCTAAATTTGTCTATCTGAAAAATGAATATGTAGTGGTCAACCTGGAACAGGTCAATCTATCCTACAGCGAGAAATTCATAGAGCCAAATCCCGAAAAATACTACCAATCCTTTATGCGGTTTTGTGGAAAGGCGATGGGTCTTGCCTACAAGCAACCCCAGTTCGGATTCGTCTTCTCTTACAATAATACACAGGTGATCAAACACATTAACCTCAATCGATACAGGGACGAACTGAGCAACTTCTTGGTCAAGAAATTTGATAATTTTATTATTGGAGTGGATGGGAACAACGAAATTACCATGCAGGTAAAATCCTATGCCGATAGTACCAGAAATATGGACATAAGACTAGAGACCAAGGTTGAACAGGCTGTCCACAACTATAATCGATACAATCCAGATTACATCGTACATGCAGCTACCTACTTTAGATTGACTGACTATTATGGAAATCAGAAATATAGTTTTTCGGTTAATTTTTAAAACACATAAACTTTTTAGGATAAATTTCGTTTCCCTAACTAAACCATCAACAAATGCCTCCCTCAAACGACCCGATACTAATTGATTCTGAAGAACACATCCTACATCCTTTCGGAGCAAATGAACTGAAGAGATTTTCCAGTTTAATTAAGGATATCTTCCAAGTTTTCAACCAAGAGAAGACAACTTTATTTCTTCCCCATAAATACCTTATTGATATTGTTCAAGCCGAAGTTTTACTACAGACAGGTTTGCTAAATCAATATAACGGCATGAGCCAGCTGTACTTTATCACGGAGAAATCGACGAACAAAACGATTGGTATGATAGAACTAATCAGTCCAAAAGGAGCGCAAATGCATTATAACTTGACACAATATCCCTACTTCATAGAATTCTGCCTATCTGATGATCATACCGGAAAAGGTATTATGAGCATACTCCTTCCCAAGCTTATCGATAAGCTGAAGCGGAGAGGCATTAAGAAAATAGGCGCGGTTGCACATCCTAAAAACCATTCTGCCATAAGGGTTTTACATAAAGCTGGGCTGTTCAAGAGGACAAGCTTTGATATTGTCCAAGATGTTTATCACAACTGAGGCAACAGGAATTATCCAATTAAGAAAGCCTAAACATTAGATCTACATATATCCCTCATCTGCCAATGAAAAATACCCCTCGCTAGATAGAATCAAATGGTCATGCACCGGTAGTTCCAAAATCTTGCCCGCCGCTACTAGCTTTCTCGTCAAATCGATATCGGCATTACTCGGTTTCAGATTACCACTTGGATGGTTGTGGGCAACAATAATAGACCTTGCACAAGCTTTCAAGGCTACCGAAAAAACCATCCTAATATCTGCTACCGTTGATGAAAAACCACCATTGGAGAGTTCTACAATACCCAATACCCTATTTTTGGTATTCAGCAGTATCACGCAGAAAGTTTCCCTTAGCTCTATCTGATCCATATTCCAAAAACCAACTAAAATATCGTAAACGTCTGATGAAGTCTCTACTGTCGGTCTTTGGCTGGGTCTGATTTTCGGACGATAGCTCAATGTAACCTCTGCTACTATACTCAATTGTTCCCTGTTTAATACTTCCATGATCCTTAATTTTAAATGAATAAAAATTGATTATGGAGCCCTGTAGCCAGCATATTCCATCAAGGGCAAGGTGGAGGCCAAAAAAATGTGGAGGCTCCCGAGGGGATACCCCTTTTTTTGGGACTACCTTGGCGAAGCGAACCTGTATGGAATATGCTAGCTATTTTTGTGAATAAACAATATGACAAACAGCTTCAAAGCGCTGTTCAAAGGTTTTATTTCCTGACATATAACTGTTTCAAAATCAAATATCGGGAATATCTGGCCTCGGATTATACCAACGCCTGTTCAGCTCTATGCGAAAAGCATCATACTGACCTTGATAATCTGCCCATATATTTTCTGAATTTGGCAAGATCGCGCTCGTTTTTGGATCCTTAGTGTAAGGGTGGGGACAGCCCATTTTTGGAGATTCAATATTTTACCTGAAGGTAGAATCGTTAAGCAGGTCAGCTCTTACATCCAATTGACTATAATGAACAATAAAAATCCAATAAATAGCAAAGCTATACTGGCAAACAAAAACCATTGCAAACAGAAACCGCAAATCAATTGATTTGACTAAGGCAATACTAGTAACATTGCATATCGTTAATTACATTCAATGGCAAACTTTATCTTTGCTCAAATGAGTCTACCACTGCGCATAACCTTTAATGGTCAAGATTACAGCTACACCATATTAAGCAAAAAGATTGAAAGGGACACCTCAGAAATTAAGATTGAACTTAATGGCGAGGAACTGACAATATCCCGTAATACTTTGGGCGAATGGGATATTTTGGAGCGTACGATTGAAGATGAACACGGCTTGCTAAAGGAAATCGCCCGTAACGTGGCACTACGTTACCGGCTAAGATAAAACCGCAACCCTCAGTTATCAGCAGCTCGAAGGGGATACAGACCGTTTCTATCTGTTACATCAAGAGATTTCATCATGTAATTAGAGGCATTACCTATTGTTAAATAAACCTGACAGCAGCGAACATGAGCCCCGATTTTCATCGGGGAGCGTAAAGCGGCTGGCAGGACTAGTCCGACCAGAAAGCACGGATGCAGAATTTCCAAATCAAAATTGATTTATGTTTTTAATGAAATGCGGATATTTCTGTAAAAACAACATCGAATTAAAGAGATTTTCACATTGGAAAAACATCAACTATTAGTTAATTCACCACATCACAAATCAGCTTGTTTTTATACAAGAAAATTGAACATTTGTCTGTTTTAAGCAGAATATTTTTCAAAATAAAATTTGTCCTCTACAAAAAACTTACTATATTGAATATATAATCAAAACGAAAACAACCTTTCGTCCTGCTTTATCCCAGCATGGTTACTCAAAATACGAGGTTGCATTTTGCCTAAGACACGAAAAAATTAGCCTTAGCAAAAAAAAAATACCTATTGGATTATTAAAAAAAAAAATCGTGTATTTGCACGCCGCTTCAAGAGAGGGCATTTACATCCAAAATTTAACTTAAAGTTAAAAATCCATCGGTATTCTTTTATTCAATTTCATCATACAATTTGGATATGCAAGAACCGTCAAACTATAATTCCCAAAAGGAATTTAGAAAAACAATTACACTAATCGCAGGGATATTACTATTATTCTCGGGCATTTATCTTTTATATATCGGAACTTCCGCCAAAGGAACAGTCGATTTCACAACCACTCTTATCAAAGGGAAAATAGAAACCGGTAGCGCAGGCATGTTAGCCCTGATCGTGGGCTTTATCATTATGTACCTGGCATTGCATGACGCCAAAGAGAATAACAGCACAGCCGATCGGATTTCAGCTATCATCAGAATGCTATTGAACTGCAATAGACTTGCACTTGTAATAGGGCTATTGGTCATTCTTTTACTGTTGCCATTTATCTATTTAATAGAGGATCTACGATTGCAGATACTGATGTTGATCGGTATTATTATCATAATGATTTTTATGGCCGACAAAAGACAGTAAACTTACATGCCAGAATGACTTTAATTATATACATCTACTCACATTGACATAGGTTTATTCTTTGCATTTACCCGAGCCTTGTTTTTATCTTTTTTATTCATTGTTCGAGCTTTCTTGTTTGGCCGTTCTTGCTTTACACTTTCAGCATCTTGCACTGGTTTATTCCTATTTGAAATCAATTCAATTTCCCTACTCACCAATACGATAACCTGTTTTTTGATCCGATCATAGTTCTCCGCTATCTCTTCCTTGGAAACCTTTGAAATGAATGGAATATCCACATAAGCCTTTTCCTCTCTGGCCAAAGCTACATGGTCATTCTGAATCTCGCTATGGAACATCTTCAGACCAATCTTCTGTTCGGGATTATCCGCTACAAAACCCACAAACTCTCCCGAAGACAAAGCGGCAATCTTACTGGCCGGAACGGCATAATCCATTTGGCTAGATTGGGAAATAGAAACATCGGAACTACTGATATTCCTACTCTCCTTTTGCTGTGAAATCTTTCCAAAGGTTTCCGAAAGTTTCTTTGCCGTATCACCCGTCACCTGACCACTAATTACATTCCCTACAATGCCCGTAATCACCTCGGCCTGTTCGGCGCCATAGTCCTTTTTGAGTTGACTGAAATCCTGCACGGCCAAAGTCGTTGCCACCTTGTTGCTCCTTGCCGTAGCGATCAGACTATCCATATTGTTGAAATAGATAGTAGGAAATTCATCAAATACTAGACTACTTTTCTGTTGCCCTTTCCTGTTCACCAGTTTGATCATCCTAGAAATATAAAGTGAGAGTACGGCACCGTAAGTCTGTAGCTTTTGCGGGTTATTTCCTACACAGATGATCTTTGGCTCTTTCGGATTGTTTACATCCAAGGTAAAATCATTTCCCGACAGCACATAGTATAGCGAAGCTGAAGAAAGTCTGGCCAATCCGATCTTTGCACTGGCAATCTGTCCCTCCAATTGGGCGCTGGCATTGTTCCGCCAAGCGGAGATGAATGGATTGATTAGCACCTGGATTTCTGGTTGCTCACTAAGCACTGTGAATAATCGGTCGTAATCTACCTGCATCAGTTCGATCACATGTGGAAGTGTACAATATTTTCCATCATCATAGCAACGCAGATACCAGATAATCGCTGTGAGAAAATTGATCGGACTTTCCACAAAGAAATCCCCCTGCTTTTTGATCCAGTCCCTGTTCAGCCCCATCATGATGGTACGACTTGCCTCGGTGGCATCAGTCAGGTCACCCATGCTCAATGGATCCAAAGGATTACAGCGATGCGTACGATCCAGATCATCAAAATTGATGACATAAAACTTGGGTTTCACTTGATAATTGCCGCAGTACTGTAGTAGTTTGTTATAGGCAATCTTGGAAAGGTCATCAAACTTGAAATCATACAGGAACATCGTAAAACCTTTCCGGATATGTTGATCGATAATGTGGCGGATCACAAAATAGGATTTACCAGCCCCCGGTGTCCCTGCCACCAAGAGTCCACGAAAGGGATTGATGATATTGATCCAGCTATCCCTTTCCTCTTTCCTGAGATGATACTTCGCCGGTAGGTTGATGCTGAATTCATTTTCCAACAACCGCTCCTCCTGCGGAAAGGTTTCATTCTCTGAATTGAAAATATCATCGTTGAGATCTCCCTTGATCAATCGGGTCAGCCTCACCCCTCCATTTAGGATCAACAAATATCCAATTATGGTCAGACCGATATACAGACATGCAACCTGCAGATCAGCAACCCTCATGTAGAGCGAAAGAAAGGCTAGCCAGTAGATCAATAGCCCAGCTGCAATGCCAAGCAAAATGCTTTTGCGATCTGCCTTTTCATCTTTTCTTCCCTTTGCCCCCATCAAACTTATCAACAGACAAAGCAGTGCCGCAGCCTTTGCACTGAATAGGCCATTAAACAGACCTAACCCTGCAATATTAGTAACGATACGATCGGTAATTTCGGCCGTCCAGCCCATTTCTCGGAACGCCCGGTAGCAGAGCATATAAAAATGGATGGCGAGTATAAATATGCTGATGAGCCTGGTCAGATCAATGATCTTGCGTAGTCCCTGGGTATCTTCTCCTGTCTGCATAACTTTCTTAAATAGTAACCTGTTGCTGTCTTTTCTTTTTCTTCTTGCGTTTAGGTATTCCACCAGATGGATCTTGTTGCGCTGGAGCCAATAAATCTTCCAATAAACTTGGCTGACTAGTGGAAGGGCTAGCTGATAAATTAGCCTCTATCGGACCTATGCGTTTAGCAGCACGTAGAAGTGGCTGTAAAAGACTCGCTGGCTTAGTTTGACTAGCTAATCTTTCCATTATCGCCTTAGCGCTATAATACTTCCCAAGATCAGATCCATTGAATACACACTTTTGTTTATGATCGACATAGGTAACACCGAAAACTTGCCCATTTTCATTCTGCCTAAACATCACAGCTATGCCTTGCTTTTCCGCGTCGTTAATGAACCTTTTCCTGGTAACCGATCTATAGGGAGTAAATAGCTTATCGATACGTTTTTTAAGGTCCGGCTTGTAGGCCTTCCTTTTTTCATTGTGCCCAGCAAACCTTTTCTCCAGATTCCGCAGCGTAGGCTTGATATAGAACGCACTGGCCTTGATCGGCACACCGACCTGCCTTCCCTTGGCATCAATGACCGAATACATCAATCCTTTCCTTTCGAACATCGCACTTTCAGGTTCACCCCTGATCGCCATGACGTTAAAGCATCCCAACGCTGCATTGTACTCTGCCAAGGAAGTAAACTTATAATCACGGTTAACCGAAGTGAGCACATTGCTGATCGCCCTTTTGGTCGGCAGGTGACCGTACTTAACCTTTTTGAATTCAGCCTTTTTGATCTTCGGAGAAACATGCTCCTTCTTATTTTCAGCCCTGACCAGATCAAATTCTATTTCGATTCCCTTCCTTGCGGCTTCGGACTTTTCTGCCCCTATATTGTGCAGGTCCATACGCTGACCTTGCGGGGTAATATTGGTGGTCACGATATGCATGTGGGTATGGGCAGCATCCAAATGGCGGTAGACCAGAAAGGGTTGCTCACCAAAACCTATTCTTTCCATATATTCCATCCCGATCTGTTGCAGCTTACCATCAGCTAATTTCTCTTTGGAATGAAAGTTTAAGGTGATATGGACAGCATTGGTCTTCACGTTGGGCTTGAGCCTTAACAGGTGCGAAAACCTGTTCAGTTTCTGCTGCCTATCCAGCTTCTGTGCATATCCCGCAAAACCACTGGCCAAGATCATTCGGGCCTTGGCCTGATCTACCTTATTCTCGTTGTAATAAAGTATCGCCCGCATACTTTTGGAAGCCGTTATCCTTGCAACCATTTTTCTGCCAGTTTGGATACCACGGAAAGTAGACGGTCAACCTTACCATCGATCATCCGGTACATATCGGCAGTCTGTAGGGCGTAGTAGCTACGTTTATTTTCATTATTTGCCCCATTAAACTTCCTAGTGACCTGATTGATGTTTACCCCTATCGCTTTCAGTTCCCTTCGAATACCCGCCAGTTCCTCCATCACCGGGTTCATCGAAACGTCCTGTTGGTATAGCTTTATTTTCTGGTTTCCGAGTATTTTTCTGCAGACCTCTGCAACGGAAGGACTATAACTTTCCCGCTTCATTTGCTCCAGCTTTTTGAACATGGTCTCCGTTACCCTGATGATGATATTATGGCTGAGCAGCTCTTCAGTATCTGCTAATTTCTTTCGTGACATACGGTGTATGGATTAGACGCTTCCAGCAGCACGAGTTCCGAGTGGTGCCCCGGCCTAAAGGACGGCAAAGATTTTTTGCGCATGCAAAAATACATCTTTGCCTAGACCAAGCGGGCTACCCAACAAAGCTCCCGAGCCAGTGCTGAAAACAGTGGTTGATGAAATTTTGAATGGTTCTGTTTACGGTCTAGAAATACGACTTAAGTCGACTTCGGCGGCAGCCTGCATTACCGACTTTCGTACCTGGTGCCTTAACCACGTTCTGGAGAAAGATTTCGCTTTTCGCATCTTAAGGTAGGGACTGCCATTATACCTGCGTCCCTGGATATTTGGGTTCTTGTTTCGATTGATCATCATTGTAAAAATTAATTCGAAACAAAGTTGAAGGGATAGCAAATCAGTTTGTCACTAGTAGAGACAAGTTTATAATAAAAAATACGAGGGTGTACAATGTTAGTGGTATCAAATTCCGGGTGATACATTGTGGTTACAAGTGTAATTAAATGATGGGTAACTCTTAAATTTATACCAAATGATGGTTGTGTATAATGTAAAATATCCAAAGGTTCAAGACTTTTTTAACGCAAATAAAAAAGAAATCTATAGGAATAGGCTAACATATTATCATCTGATTAAATATTTCGACCAAAGGCTGAATATTGATTTTACTATTAAATTGTGTATTTCGGCAAAAATAGCCAATCATTTCCTTCCAAACTATCCAGTTAAACTAGGCCAATTGTTGCTCTACCAATCGAGCAAACTTTTCGTTAGAAATTATTTTCCTTCTCCAGATCTATATTTTCCTGAATCGCTTTTAGTACCACTAAGACAGTTGATCTATAAAAAGACTAAACCGGATCGACCAAAGTTCCGCTAATCAGAGATTTCAATTATAATAAGAAAAACCAAGCATGTCCGACCAGCCCACTAGCATGTTACGGATATTATCTATAGTTCTTAAATTATAAGTTTTTAGCCTGTTCATTTCTACCATGTTCTTCAGCATAGACGTATTTGCCAATACACTTGATCTGGAAAGTTGAGGTCGCCTGCTTGTTAAGGAATCACACAATGAGGAAATGTTCTCGACAATGAAGAAAAAACGTATTTACCTAGCATCTATCCAAGTATTTAACACCAACCCGTCGCAGCTTATACCCAAAATACCTATCTATTAAACTAAAACTAAACCCTAGTGTTGGATATATAATCAACTCAAAAAGAACAATGAAAAAGATACTATTATTTGTAATGTCGGCTGGTATTGTATTAACTGCTTGTAGACAAAGTCCCAACCCATCAAGCCAAAACGACTTAAATCAAATTAAAGAAGAAAAATTAGATACGGCTTTAGCAGATGGCAAAGTCAATACTTTTGCTGCCAACGCAGCCATAGGCAGTATGATGGAAATTGAGAGTAGTGCATTGATGATCAAGCGAACAGAAAACAGGGATATTCAAAACCTGGCGACCATTATGGTTAAAGATCATACGATGGCTCAAAAAGAGTTAAAGTCGATTGCGTTGAACGGAAACATGAGCTTACCTCAATCTCTGCCAAACGAAAAACAGGCCATACTAGTTAAATTAGATTCTCTAAAAGAAGATGAACGCAATCATTATTACGCGGAGCTGATGGTTAAAGAACACGAAGAAGCGGTAAAATTATTTAAAGAAGCCAGTAATGGCGAAGCCGATCCTAAATTAGCTCAATTTGCAAAAAGCAAGCTACCTACTTTAGAACATCATTTGATGGAAGCTAAAAATGTATGGAAAATGATGCAGGCAATTCGTGGTGATAAAGGAGACTACCCGCTTAAAATTAGCAAAGACAGAGAAAGCAAACCTTAAACATCATTTCCGTTAAGCAAAAAGTCGAAGTTGAGAAATTCAGCTTCGACTTTTTATTTTTAAAAACACACGTAATTTCGTGAAAGGTTAAGGTTGCCCTCCACCTCCCGCAGCGCCGTAGATTTGCCCAGTTGCGTAACTTGCATCTTCAGCAGCTAATTGTACATAAATAGAAGCTAACTCTGCTGGTTGCCCAGGTCTGCCCATCGGCGTATTACCGCCAAAATTCTTTAGTTTTTCTTGCGTAGCTCCACCGCTTACTTGTAAAGGTGTCCAAATTGGACCAGGTGCCACGCCATTTACACGGATACCCTTTGGTCCTAATTGCTTTGCCAAGGAACGAATATAACTCGTAGTTGCCGCTTTGGTTTGTGCATAATCATACAAGTCTTCTGACGGATCGGTAGCTTGTACCGATGTTGTACCAATGATTACCGAACCTGGTTTTAAATGTGGTAAAGCAGCTTTGATGGTCCAAAACGGAGCATAAATATTTGTTTTCATAGTCGCATCGAACTCTTCGCTTGGCAAATCCAAAACCGAAGGGTAAGTCTGCTGCCGGGCTGCATTATTTACTAAAATATCTAAACCTCCCAACTCGGCCACTGCTCGAGTAATCAATTGCTGACAAAAAGCCTCGGTCCTTAAATCGCCTGGAATTGCAATGGCTTTACGTCCGGCCGCTTTAATCAAAGCGATTACTTCTTTGGCATCTTCTTCTTCATTTGGAAGGTAATTAATGGCAACATCCGCACCTTCTCGAGCGTAAGCAATCGCAGCTGCTCTTCCCATTCCAGAATCGCCGCCTGTAATGAGTGCTTTTCTACCACTCAACCTTCCAGATCCTTTGTAACTCTCTTCGCCATGATCAGGACGAGGTTCCATTTTTGACGCCAAACCTGGCCACGGTTGTTTTTGTCCTTTAAATGGCGGCTTTGGATATTTCTCCCTCGGATCTTCCAGCCCTTCTACTTTATCTGTGATAGTGATATTCGCAAATAATGGTGGAATGCCGATGGAAAGCATTCCCGCTCCGAAACCACCCACCATTGTCCTCCTACTAATTTTGTGATTGATCTTCATATAATTTCCTAATAATTAAAAACAAAAAACCAGATCCATCATGTTGGATCTGGTCTTGATTCTTTTTTAGATCATAATTTGGTTGCGTACTTCATCGTCATCGTCATCCTCATCTAACCCAGTGCCATTTTCATCGCGAGCGTAAGTGCTATCGCCTACTTCATCTTGATCGTAATGGTCGGTTAAGCCATCTTCCTGAGCATCGTCTTCAAATTCATCGCCATCTTCTTCTACAATAGCACTCTCGATGTTCTCTTCCTCATCGGCCATTGGCTCATCATCAGACCAATCCTCTTCCAAACCGTTATTTTCATCTAATGTACCACCAGTGCCACCACTTTTAGGCTGTCCTGTTGGATTTTGATTTTGCTGAGTCGAACCTTGTCCGCCTTCTAGTTGCTCGTTTTCTTGATAGTTCATCGTCAATCGTTTTAAGTTTTAGGGTTATCCCTATCACACAAGGACTAAAAGCAACAAATGTTTTGACTAGCAAAAAAACGCGTATTCTGTCGACTTTATAAAGTAGATATACGTAGATAGATGAATGACTTAACCCGTGCTTTCGTCGATATCAAAAGGTGTAGGCTCCTGACCTTCTACATCGTTACGATCTGGGTTAAGCTCAGGAATATCGCTTTCATTGGCATTGCTTGTGCCTTGTTCGTCTTCATTCCATTCTTCGGCAGTGCTACCTTGATCCGAAAAGCCATCATCAGGGCTTTGCGGCTTATCATTGGTTTCATTTGTCCCGTCATGATCAGGATTATTTTGTGGATCTCTTGGATCGTTTTCCTGCTGTGGTGTCTGAATTTCCATTGTTTTAAATTTCATAGTGAAACCAAGCTGCCGCAAAGGATGTGCCTCGTAGTGTGAAGTTGGCTAACAGTTTCACACATAGTTCGCTTAAGCGCCAATAACACAACATACGTTGTCAAGTTTAGGTATTTCACCTTGTTAAAGAGGTATTTAGTTGCCAAACTATACCTCTAAAGCTGTGGTTTTTATTGAACAAAAAAAGAAGATTATGGAAAAACTATTTGATATCGGGAGAATAACTGGTAAACGAGTGCTCATTACTGGCGGCACAACCGGTATAGGAAGAGCATTGGCAATTAGGCTGGCTGTGTTGGGTGCTAACATTGTAATTGTGGGCCGCCATCAAGATGTAATACAGGAAACTTTGGAAGCAATTAGTCACGATGATTCTCAAACGCAGGTACTGGGCGTCGTGGCAGACGTTTCGCTTCAAGAAGACATTGACCGAATATTTCTAACCGTAGATGAAGAGTTAGGCGGTCTGGATATTTTAATTAACAATGCTGGTTTAGCTTATGGCAGCGTGATGGAAGGCGGATACAGCGACTGGGAATATATCGTGAAAACCAACTTAGTTGGCTACATGGCTTGCAGCAATTACGCCATTAAAGTAATGCTTCCAAACAAGAAAGGCCACATTATCCATATTGGTTCTATGAGCGCTGATGAACGCGGAGACGGTAGTTCTGTTTACGTAGCTACTAAATCTGGACTACAGGGCTTTTCGGAATCACTAAGAAAAGAAGTCAATCCTAAAGGTATTAACGTAACGCTGATTGATCCCGGTGCAGTTGATACCGATATGCAAGAACAACCAAAAGAAGAAAAAGAGCAAAAAATTGAGGCGATGGAAATGTTGATGGCAGACGATATTGTAGAAAGTGTGGTCTATGTGCTATCTCAACACGAAAGGACTTCAATAGTTGAATTGAAGATCAAACCTTTAAAGCAAATCATATGACCCCGTCTTTATCCGCTTGGGCAGTACAGGCAGTTGGCGAACTGCCCACACTTGAAGCCGTTGCAATCACTAAAAACATGGACTTTGATCTCGAAGCGAGATTAGGGAAACATGGTTTATGGATAGTGTACCACTGGCCCAACGGGATAAAGACCGCCTTTAGTACGTTCTTTTCTGCCGTAGGAGATTTGATACCAAGTCAGATCAAGCAAGAAAAAGATAAAATAACAATCATCTTATCTTCGTTAGAGGCAACTTATCATCTACTGATGATACCACCAACTACCAATGAACCTTTTTTACGATGGACCACCACGCTGACCTGCAAAGTTCCTTTGTTAGTTCCTTTTGCGCCAAAAGACATTTTAAATTTCACTTCATATTGGAAACCTTTAGCTACGGGAAAACTACATACGCAGCAGGTAGGTAATCGATCTGGGATATTATTTTATAGTTTAACCAAGCCCGCTACAGGCAATGTGTTCTACTTTCAAAATTTAAGTTCGCTCAACGCCTACTTTGAAGATACTGAAACCACCGGCGGAGATTTGGTAGGTGGTAATTGGCCAGAAATTGGATTTTCATTGCCACCAACCGACACACAAGCTTTAACACCGAACAAACCTTATGTGATTTCGGACGCTATCGTCTCATTTTCTACCGATACCCTTAAAACAGATCGTGAGGTTTGTGAGCATTATCTGACACAGCTGGCCAATATTTATCCGGCCATCAAGAGAGAAGAACCTGTTTACCACAACTGGCTTGATATTTCAGACAAAGGCTTAACGGGTTTGGCTAACCATGCCGGTTGTTGGACTTTCGCCGATGGCAATCATTACCTCAATGCCTACGTGAGCGACTACGATACGCCACCAGAAATTATGGTGCAATTGGCCGTATTGTTGCCGCTGATAGAATATGCAGAATGGAGTGGCGAGAAGAGCAATGAAATGATCGAAAGGCTAAAGGCTGGTTTACCTGCTTTCTATAGAAAAGACATGGGAACTATGGTGAGGTGGTTGCCAAAGCTAGAGAAACAATTAGATCACTCGGAGGAACAGAAAAAGCCCAATGTCATGGACTCGTGGTACCTCTATCATCCTTTAATGAATTTGGCAAGGTTAACCCAAAAGGGCGACAAAGATGCCAAAGACTTATTGCTGAAATCGATTGATTATGCCATCAAAGTCGCTCGAGCTTTCGACTACCAATGGCCAGTGTTCTATCAGATGGAAACTTTAAAAATCATTAAAGCAGAAACTGCCGAAGGTGAAGGAGGCGAACTAGATGTGCCAGGTTCCTATGCAGATTTGATGATTAAAATGTGGGAGATCACTAAAGAAAGAAAATACCTTACCGAAGCGAAAAGAGCTGTGAAACAACTGGAAGGTTTAGGCTTTAAGACCTTTTACCAGGCTAACAATACCGCTTATGGAGCTTTGGCCCTACTTAAATTATTTAAAAACACAGGAGACAAAAAATACCTAAAAATGAGCTACGTAAGCTTAGCTGGCATTTTCAATAATATTCAGCTTTGGGAAATGGATTATGGTCATGGTAAAAACTTCAGTACTTTCTTTTCTGTTTTCCCGCTAAAGGATGCACCATACACCGCCGCTTACGAAGAACAGGAAGTTTATGCCGCATTGAGCGAGTACATGATCGAAGCTCAAGGCCTAAACATTTTGCCTGCGGTGAGATTGCTTATTGCAGAATTCATTAAGTACATTCCTTCTCGTATCCAAGCGTATTACCCACCTCTTTTACCTAAAGAAATGCTAAGCGAAGAACCTAAAACTGGAGAAATAGATCCCAACCTGTGGGTGGCTATCGAAGACTTGCAAGATGGGAAGGAACCATCGGGACAGGTTGGACAAGAAGTCTATGGTGCGGGTGTGGCGTTTGGCATCGTACCTCGACAGTACTTTAAACTGAATTCGGATCTCACCATTTTCATTGGTTATCCTGTTGAAAAGTACAAAAAGAAAGGATCGGCAGCCGAATTTAAAATAGGTGGCGATGCACGCTTAAGCTGTCGAGTAGTCATTGAAATCAGTAACGAGCACAACTACAATTGCACTGCAACTAACGCTAATGGCGAGCAGTTGAAAATTGTTAGCATTAATCGTAAGCGCCAGGAGTTTAGGGTAAATGGAAGTCAAAATTTCATCTTCAAATGGAGCAAAACCAAGTAAAATACCTAGGGTATTAGAAGTATAAAATTCGCAAGTGTGTACCTAACTACGGGATTTGCGCAAGCCATAAACAATTAAGCTGCGGCATCGCTTTTTAGATAACAATTTAATCATTACCAAAAGACAAAATTTAACAAGATGAAAAAGCAAAACACAGAAAATATGCCGAACGGGCATTTACATGAACTTTTTGTAGACGAGCTAAAAGATATTTTAGGTGCGGAGAAGCAATTATTAAAAGGCTTAAAAAAAATGGCTGATAGTGCTTCAAGCACTACACTAAAAGAAGCTTTTACTGCTCACCGTGCAGAAACGGAGGAACAAATTGAGCGTTTGAAACAAGTATTTTCAAGCTTGGGTATTGCTGCTAGGGCGAAGAAATGTAAAGCAATGGAAGGTCTTTTAGAGGAGGCCGAAGAAATCATCGAAGAATTTGAGGGCGATCCAGCTTTAGACGCTGCACTGATTTCGGCGGCACAAAAAGTAGAGCACTACGAAATTGCCAGCTACGGTTGTTTAGTAACCTATGCTTCTTTAATGGAACACACTGAAGCACAAGAGTTGTTAGAAATGACCCTTGCACAGGAAAAAGAAACCGATGTAAAATTAACGGACATCGCGATGTCTGAAGCAAATGTATCTGCATAAAGAAATCAACGCAGCCTCAGCAATAAGGCTGCGTTTTTTTTTAATCCAAGATTATCAAATACCTAACCATGATGTTAAAAAGAGATAGCCGTACCCAAAGCCCTTGGCAACAAATTCCACAAGCTAATCCTACTTACTTAGATACTGCAAAAGCCGCTTACGATGTGGTGATTATTGGTGCAGGTATTAGTGGCATTACCACTGCGCTATTATTTCAAAAAGCTGGTAAAAATTGCTTGGTTTTAGATGCCGGAAATTTAGGCTTTGGCACTACCGGCGGCACTACAGCACATATCAATACTTTTTTTGACAGCACCTATCCAGAAATAGAAAGCAAATTCAGTAAAGATGCCGCTAAATTAGTAGCCGATGCAGGTAAACTGGCTATCGAAATGATCAGTGATTTTACTCAAACCTATCAAATTGACTGTGACTTGGAAACCAAAGTAGGTTACCTCTACGCAGAAACGGAAAAAGAAGCCGAACAACTTAGTGAGATTTTAGAATCTGCTAAGCGTGCTGGTGTCGAGGTAGATCGCAGTACCACGAATGGCCTACCCATTTCTTTCCTTCAATCTATTAAGTTCGAAGATCAGGCACAATTTCATCCCTTGAAATATTTACAGGGACTAGCTAAAGCATTTATAACCTTAGGTGGAACAATCAAAGAAAATGTATTCATCAACGATGTAAAACAAGAAGAAAATCATTGCACCGCAATCTCAGACGACGAAATCTTTACCGCGTACGACATAGTATATGCTACACACATTCCGCCAGGTATCAACAAGTTTAGTTTTCGTTGTGCACCCTACCGTAGTTACGTATTGGGCATCCGTTTAAACGATGATGAACAATATCCAGAAAACCTAGCCTATGATATGCAGGAACCTTACCACTACTTTAGAACACACGAAGTGGACGGCGAAAAAATATTAATTCTTGGCGGAGCAGATCATAAAACAGGGCATGATGATCCGCAACAGGCTTTTGAAGACTTGGAAAACTACGCTAGTCAGCGTTTTGTGATTAAGGATATCCCCTATCATTGGTCCTCTCAGTACTACGTACCCACAGATGGCTTGCCTTACATTGGAAGAATGAACAATGCGGATGATCATATTTTCGTAGCTACAGGTTACAATGGCAATGGCATGACTTGGGGCACTATTGCTGGGCATATCATTACCGATTTAATTCTCGCTAAAGAGAACAAATTTGCAGAGTTATTTGATCCTTGCAGAGTGAAGCCTATCGCTGGCTTTACCGAATTCGTGAAGGAAAATACAGATGTTGCTTACCACTTTGTAGTGGATCGTTTTAAAGCAGGTGAGCTAGAGACATTCAAGGAACTAGCTAAAGAAGAGGGTAAAGTAGTAGATTATGAAGGCAATCAGCTTGCTATCTACAAAGACAAAACCGGCATTATTACAGCGCTAAGCCCGGTTTGTACGCATGCAGGCTGTACTGTCTCCTTTAATAGCGAAGAAAAAAGTTGGGATTGCCCTTGTCATGGCGGTCGTTTCGATTTAGAAGGCAAGGTGCTTTGTGGACCTCCGCAAGCCAACCTGAAACAGATAAGTATAGGTAAATAAAATCTAATAACAGATGTCAGTTCAATCGCATTCCTTCTGGCGCAGAAATAGTTTATCTCTAGTGTTTCTGTTCTTTTTTGTTATCGCAATTATGGCACAAGCTTTTACAGGATGGAAAGAATACAATCAGCAATTAGTAGAAGAAAACGCCAAAGAGATTAGCTTCAGTGCTTATTTAGGATCTGGACATTTTGTATCCGCTACTTTTGAAAACTTCGAAAGCGAGTTTTTACAAATGACTTTGTATGTGCTGCTGACGATCAGTCTAAGGCAAATCGGTTCTGCCGAATCGAAATCTCTAGATCAAAAAGAAGAAGTAGATCGAGAACCCAAAGCTAGTCCAGACGCACCGTGGCCAGTTAAAAAAGGTGGCTGGATATTGAAACTTTACAGCAATTCGCTGTCCATTGCCTTCGCTATTTTATTTTTAGCCAGTTGGATTATCCACCTTTTTGGTAGTTGGCGAGATCAAAATGCAGAAAACCTAGTCAAACATCAACCTTTGGTAAGCTTAGGCACCTTTCTTACCGAACCACGTTTTTGGTTCGAAACATTCCAAAACTGGCAAAGTGAATTCCTTTCCGTGTTGGGAATTGTATTTCTTTCTATCTATCTACGACAAAAAGGTTCTCCAGAATCTAAACCAGTAGATGCGCCACATCTGGAGACTGGCAAAGGTTAATTTAAGTGAGCCATAGCATCATCCCTCGCTACATTATGGTAATTCCTTCTTCCTTAAAACGTTTCAATAAAGACATCATCAATTCGCTCTTAAAGGCTGGCTCCACATAAATACTTTCTACCCAAGTCAGCACTTTAATTTCTATGGCATTAGCGAGTATAGCATTTACCAAAATTTCGGTTTGCAATCGTTCCATAACGTGATTCGCTTTTCCTATTTGATCTTTGATGATTTTATTCAGCAAATCTAGATCTGTCTCAGCATTAACTTTAAAAATCAATTCGGTTTTTACGTAATCGTGGTTCAATGTCCAATTCACCAATCTCCCGGACAGTAAATCGCCGTTAGGAATAATAACCTCAGAACCCTGCTGTGTCAGTAGCTTACTCGAACGTATGCCAATGTCTTTCACCCTGCCTTTCTTATCTGCCAGCTCCACAAAATCGCCAATACGAAACGGGCGTTCAAAAATTAAAATGATACCAGATACGAAGTTGTTAACGATGTTCTGCATTCCCAAACCAATACCCACTCCAAGTGCGCCCAACACTACCGTAACCCGATCCATCGGTAAACCTGAAGCAGTAATTGCTAATAAGAAGGCTAACACAATGATGATCAACCGAATTAAAGCCACTTTAGAACTTTTCTGCTCCACTTGTCCCTCGTAGCTTAAATTGCCTTCGCCAAATATCACGGGCACATTCTTTTGGAGTTTATTAGCTAAATAAATAATCAGTAGAAAGAACAGAATGTTGCCAAGCGTAAAATGAATACTGCCGAACGTACGTTGCTTTGTCAACATTGTCTCAAAGAATACCAAGGTACCAGAAGTTAGGTTCATGTTAATTAGAAACACGATAACCCAAATCACAGCAGCTAACCACCACAACACTTTCTTACTAGATGCTCGTGTGTGATTGTGTTCTACTCTCGAAAAGAAACCTTTGCTACACGAACTAATTCTTATTTGCAGTTCTAGTGCATCCAAAATCAGCTGTACGAATACCGCAAGCCCGACCAACTGTACCAATCCCACCACTCCAGTAAGTGCAAAGGATTTTGCTAGGCTTAACCTACCAAATACATTTAGCAGCAGCGCCAAAGCGTTGAAGCTAATGAATATCAACAAAACCAATTTGGTATATTTTTTCGGAAATTGCTGTAATCTTATTTTTGGCAGCAACCTTATACCCATGTAAATGAAGTAAATATTTAGCCCAAGTAGCGCAAGCCTTAAAATTAAACCATCGGCACTTATGCTGCTAATGACAACCAATAATGCATAGGCAATTACCAATTTTAGCCAAGAAAATAGTTGTTTACTCGGTAAAACTTTGCGCAGATGTATGGTAATCGCTAATAGTAAGAATAACTGAAGTAATTCGATGTATAAGGATGGTGCACCAGTTTCAAACAATGGGATGATATTTAGCGCTACAATCACCATAGCCAGTACCGGAAACGGTTTAAGATAACTGAAAGTTAACACGCCAATTTTTCTCCTTACCGCAGCTCGTTGCGACAGTTTGAAGTTTCTATGCACCCAAATAAAAAATGCAACGGAAAATAATATGGACAGCAGTCGTTTATCCCAAGTGGAGTCGATAAAGTAGGTTAAGATTTGTTTTTGCCCTAGGTAAGAAGAGCTAAGGTTGGCCCAAAACCCACCATCCGTTTTTGATAGCCAAGAGGTATCCCAAATGTAAGGCACTTCTCTGCCTAGCGCAACTTTGCCAGATAGTTGAAGTCGCTCTGTAACTTGGGCTTTTAGATCATTTACGACGATATCCAGTGCAGATACATCAGCCAACAAACGTCCAACTTCATCAAGGTTTTTACCCGTAGCTTCTCCAGTTTGCTGTAACCTCAATTTAATTTCGCTCAGCTGTTGTTGGTATAAAAGTTTTTCGGCATCGCCAGTATTAGCTACACGCAGTACTGTATCGTTACTTAAAGCTACGATCTGCCCCGACATCCGTTGTAACTCATTGCTATTTTTGATTAAGTTATTCCTTAACCGACTCAATCGATCTGTAGCATCCTTTAAAATCAACTCGTAGCTCTGAAGATTTTTCTGGTCTATTTCTTTGCCTTTTCTTTTAAAATCTTGTTGTAGCGGGCTGATGGTTTGTTTTACTTCATTGATACTGTTCCTGTATAATTCAAGCTGATACCCTTTTTTATTGGCTGCATTTACTTCTGTAATTACAGATTGTGCTTTCTGGATCCGAAAAAGTAAAGTGTCTGGAATGGTCTTGCTAGAATCTATCGTTTGTGCGTTTGAGGTAAAGCCTGCTAGCAACAAAAAGAAAAACAATGGAAAGTATTTGCTGAAGTATCTATGCATGAAATTGAATTTTATCGCTTTAAAAGTCAAAAACCACTCCTAAAAGAAGTGGCTCTAGACCCATTATATTTAACCTATTTAAACTAATTATTGTTTGGCGAAATCGTAATCAGCGACCTTGTATGCCGGCCGCTCAACTAAAGTAGTCCATAAAGACCATCCCGAGGATAGAGAAAGAACGGCTTTGTGTTTTCATCAATAAGTTTTGGCCTTTTAACTTTAGGTGCTACATTGATTTCCTTGTTAACCAGTTGATTTTGATCAGCAGGCTTGTCTTGTTGCAGTTGGGAAATTTCCCGTTGAATTGGTTCCTTTATCATTTCTGTATTTTTGAGCTATTTAATTTTTATTTACATATCACTCTAAGGAGTTATGAATTCATTTAAATGTTTTCCACGGCAGAGGCTTCATTAGTTGATTTACGTACCGTCATTAATCCAGCAAGGATGGCTATGACGCCGAACAATAGATGCGGCCACTTTACTTTCTCGTGGAATGCAAACAGCCAGGGCGAAGCAATGAGGAAAATACCCAGCAGTACATCTAAAGTGAGGTGCATAGACATTGGGATCATTCGAAATACACCACCCTCATAACGGGTCATTACAGAAACGAAAAATATCATTGATCCTGCTCCAACAGCTACCGCCATTGCAGCCTCAGAGTCGCTAAATTTAAATGCCCAGGGCGCAGCTAATAACACAGCACAAGCCATATAATCTAGCCAAGCGTGAAAAGTTCTACTTATTAATTTCATATTATCTGTTATTTGCGACTTTTAGTATCTGCCTCATTTCTTTTTCTTCAACATCAAAAAAATCATGTAACCTACCGCTGCCGCCGTAGCTATTTTTACAGCAAAACCTTTTGGATTATGTTTCACTTCCATCTTCCATCCTCTCTCAGCAATGATATTGGGAAAATAACCTTTGCGTAAATCATCGACCACACCTTCAAACATATTTATCCTATCGGCAAATATTAAAGGCAACCAATGGCGATAACGATCTTCGCTGTGCTTAAATGCATACCTACGGATCATCCCGCTTAACCCCGAAGGTGGAACTGAATTTCCAAACACAGCGCTTATTTTAGGTCGCTCGTTCGACATCAGGATTTCTACATCTTTTGGTTGCGGTGCAGAGCGTTTATAATCCGATCGGTGATGATCGTCTCCCGTGTAATTTTTCATGGGATAATTTGGTTCGTTTTCCGGATCGGCATCCATGCCCCAACCCGGAATATTTTTATAGTCTTGATGTTGCTTTTTCATTATCTTAGGATTTGGCCGATGGGATCAGCACGGTTTTAATACAGTTATCTAATTTTGACGAAAACAAACGATATGCATCTGCCACTTCTTCCAACGGCACTCTGTGGGTAATTAAACCTTTAGGATTTAACCTTCCCTCCTGTACATGGGCAATCAGTTTAGGCAGCAACCGTTTTACAGAAGCTTGATTTGCTCGAATAGTTAGACCTTTGTTCAGCACGTTCCCAATAGGGATCAAATTAAATGGTGGTCCGTAAACTCCAACTATAGAGACAATACCGCCTTTCTTAACGGAGTTGATGGCCCATTGTAGCGCAGTAGCTGTACCGGCTTGCATCAGTGTTACTTTACCGCTAAAAGTCTGTAAAGAATTTCCCTCGGCCTCGCAGCCTACGCAGTCGATACATACATCGGCACCGTACCAGTCAGTTGTCTTTTTTAAGAACACCACTGGATCTTCCATATCCTTGAAATTGTAAGCTTCGCAGTAAGCATAATTTTTGGCGAACTCCAAGCGATAATCCACGTGATCGATGATGATTACTCGTGAAGGACCAAAGAACCAAGCACACCTGGCGGCCATAATTCCAATTGGGCCAGCTCCAAAAATTACTACCGTATCTCCTTCTTTAATACCACCCATTTCTGCTGCTTGGTAGCCAGTAGGCACCACATCCGTAAGTAAAACGGCATCATCTGGATCCATATCTGGCGGAATAACCGTTGGACCTACATCTGCATAAGGCACTCGCACGTATTCTGCCTGTCCGCCATCGTAGCCACCAGCAGTATGCGAATAGCCAAATATTCCTCCAACCGCAGTAGCCATAGGGTTAGATTCATGGCAATTACCAAACAAGCCTTGTTTACAGAAATTACATTTGCCACAGGCGATGTTAAATGGCACTAAAACCTGATCGCCAACTTTCAATTTTTGAACCAATGGTCCAATTTCTTCCACCACACCTACAAACTCATGTCCGAAGGTAGACCCCACTCTAGTATCGGGTACCATACCATGGTACAAGTGAAGATCAGATCCACAGATACAACTACGAGTTACTCTGATAATGGCATCTTCTGGATGAAGTATTTGAGGCATTGGTTTTTCAACAGTGCGAACCCTGTAAGGTCCGCGATATTCCATTGCTAGCATATTTTATCTTTTTAGGTTAAGATTGTTTACAACTTACTCCTCTTTCATACAACAGCTTAGCAGATTTGTTTCTTGAAGCCGTAGTCTATTGGTAAAACCCGCAAACACCGCAATTACCAAGCGTATTTTGCACGCAAAAAGCGAAAAATCGAAGGCCGATACGTGTTTTGGTAAAAAGAGAAACAAAGACGTTGCACTTAGTCTTTTAGTCCTATTAGTTATCAATAAAACTCAAAACATGGAAACGACGAACAATTCCCAAGAGGGACAAATGACCAAGGAGATAGAACACTACACCTCCAAACTACCATCAGATGCTTATTTAGGAGCTGCTATTGCGGCAATGGGTGTTTCGCTTGCCTTAAAATGTTGTGGTAAAAAGCATTTGGCACTATTTATCGGACAATGGGCTGCCCCATTTCTACTATTTGGTGTGTATAACAAGATTGTTAAAACTCAAGGTCACGATCAATATGACCAACCTTAATTCAAAATCTTATGTTTTATCACGTAAAAGATTTTACAATTTAATGCGAGGGTTTCTAGGCCAGATCCTCGCTTTGCGAATATCTTACTAGAGCAATTTGGTGGGGAAAATGGCGAGCTAGCCGCTGCAATGCAATATTTCACACAAGCTTTTGCAGCTAAAATGCCACATCCTGATAAGTATGATATGTTGATGGATATTGCAACCGAGGAATTAAGTCACTTAGAAATTGTGGGTGCAACTATCCAAATGCTGCTAAAGGGAGTTAATGGCGAGCTGAAAGATGCCGCAGATCAATCTGAGATTATGCAAGCCATGGAAGGCAGCGATGCTAGAGAGTCGCTCATTCATCAGGCACTAAAAGCCAACCCGTAATTTGACATATTAAGTGGTGGTGCGCCGAGATTAACCAATAGTCAAGGAATTTCTTGGTGCGCTTCGTACATACATTCTAACGGAGATTTGACCGTAGATTTGAGAAGCAATCTAGCATCGGAATCTAGAGCAAAGTTAGTTTATGAGCACTTGATGAAGTTTACAGACGATCCTTATGTGAAGGATACACTTTCTTTCTTGATGACGAGGGAAATTGCGCATTACAAGATGTTCGAAGGGGCATTATCAACCATAGCACCTAATTTTCCGCCAGGGGTATTGCAGCCAGACCCAAGGTTTACGCAGCAGTATTTCAACATGTCGCCAACTGAAGGCGCAAGAGGACCTTGGAATGAAGGCGAAATGCCTGGTATGGGCAAAGACTGGGAATATGTACCAGACCCAATCGCTTATGTTCAAGATACCGAGGGCTTAAGCGAGCTACCAGATTCGAAAGAAGGTGAATTGGAAAGAACCAAAGAACTCGACGTTAAAATGAGCAAACTTAAAAGTGAAGAGGTGATTTCCTGCTAACCTGAAGGCGAAGCGCAATGGAGTAATTACAACCAAAAACTCTAATAATAAAAAGAGCCGTGATTTATATTATCACGGCTCTTTTCAATTATAACATTAGCTACTCGAATTCCTTGTAAAGCTTTTCAAAATGGTGTTGACTTAACCACTTCACTAAAACCTCCATTTCTTTTAGATGCTGTTCTTTTTCATTTTCATCGTCTGGCGTACTGGAAAACATGACATGAATAGTTTTCATAAAGTTCATGTTATTCCAAGAAATGATCATGTCACCATTGATGTTAGCGGCAATCCACCCCTTCCCGTCATAAGTTTGTTCTAAAATGTATCTATCATTTGCCTTTGCCATAAACTTTAATAAAATTATCTAATCTATATCTTGAGGTCCTCTACTCGTATTGGAGTCTACTGTCCAACCTTTTTTAATTGAAGGATCTTCTGGTCGTTTGTCCTCGTAGCCTTCGAGTTTATACTTGTTATCCTGTCCTTCAGTTTGTTCTTCAGGTTCATTTCCTAAGTTTTCCTTAATTAAATCTTGATGCTTATTTTCATCTACAGCCTTAATCGCTTCATTAATACTGCCCTTTTTCTTCTCATTTTCCATTTCGCTGTTTTTTATATTGATACTCCAACGACTAACTTTTCTTCTTATCAGTGATGTATTTTTCAATCATTTTACGATCGTTTGAACCTGTAGCACGTTTAGCACCAACAACTTGCTGAATGCTCACCCCCATTTTTTCTGCCACATGAGAAAGTTCATAATCTTGTGATGAGTTTACTTTTTTCTTATCTGTACTTCTACCTTGCTTTGCCATGATATAATAAATAATGGTTAATTGTTAATGATTAATGGTTAATTGCCAGTTCGTTCGATTATTTTTTTTATTGATTATTGATGATTTTAATAGCTTGGTCACTCAATTATTGGATATTGATTATTTGGTTATTGATTATTAAAAACTATACACTCAAGTAGCTTTTAATTTCACGCACTGCAGTACCGTTCATTACAATTGCAGCTTTGAGTTCTTCTACACTAATTTGAAATTGATCTGCCCAATATTTTAAATCATCTGGATCATCGGCATTGATCTCTCTAAATTCACTTTCATCTGGAAGTGGTTCTAAAGTATCGCTATCATCTTCAATAGGATGCAGGTATTTAAACTCGTCTGGATCAGGAATATCTTCCTCTCCATCAAATTGTTTTTGCTCATCTATCATCTTTTCTAGCTTTATGTTTAAGGATAAATTTCTTTCGCTTTCAATATGGCTTTTTCCAAATCAATTCCTTTACCTAGCACACCTTTGAAGATATCGCCCTTCTGCTGCACTCGTTCAAAAGCGTTGAAAATGGTAAAATCGGTCATTTTTAAACCGGGCTTAAGTTCATCCCAATCTAAAGGCATAGAAACTGTTGCACGTGGTTTTGGTCTGAGCGAGTAAGGACCAGCAATGGTAGCTCCAGGTCTGTTCTGTAAAAAATCGAGATACATTTTTCCCTTACGTGCAGCAATCATCCTTTCTAAAGAGGTGAAACTTGGAATTTGCTTATTCACAATAGTGACAATAATTTTTGCAAAAAGCTGGCTCTGATCGTAATCGTATTTACCACCCAAAGGGATATAGATATGGATACCGGTAGAACCTGAAGTTTTGGCGTAACACGGCACATCAATCGCGTCTAATACTTTCTTAACTACATTTGCAGCCTCAATTACCTTGTCAAAGTGATGTTTGTCGGGATCGAGATCTATCACACAGTAATCTGGATGATCTGGCGACTGAACTCTCGAAAACCAAGGGTTAACTTCAATACAGCCCAATGTATTTGTCCATAGCAAGGTAGCAATGTCATCGCCAACTAAATATTCTTTTGCTTCGCCATCACTAGTAGAGTAAGGAAAGGTTTTCGCCCAATCTGGTGCTTTGCCTTTCACATCCTTTTGGTAAAAGCTTTTGCCATGAATACCGCCAGGAAAGCGATTGAGCGACAAAGGTCGATCTTTGAGATAAGGCAGGATAAAATCTGCCATGGCGTAATAGTAATTGAACATATCTCTTTTACTTACGCCATCTTCTGGCCAATAAAGCTTAGCCAGATTATTGAATTTCAACTCCTTGCCCTTTACTTTTCTAACTTGGGTTTGCTCTTTTGGGTTGAGTAAAGTTTTCGGGACAGTCTCCTTTGGAGGACGTACAAGTTCAGTATCAATATTTTTAGACGTTCCTTTTTCTCCATTGGATTTTTCTTTAGTTGGCGCTACAATTTCTTCGGTATCGGCTGCGTTTTCACGGATCACTTCCTTAGCATCTTTATCACTGCGCATACCTTGGAAAGAAGGGTGGCGAAATACGCCATCATCTGTAACTTCGGTAAAAGCAACTTCACAAACCAGTTCAGGTTTCATCCAAGTTGCTTTTGCATTGAGTTGTCTATGCTGGAATCGGGATAGTTTATTGATATCGGGTGCTACTGTGAAAGGGCTTTTCTTAACAATGTACGGTTCAAACTGCGCCATCATTTTTTTCTGATCAGCATCTGAGAAACCTGTACCCACTTTACCAACGTAGGTCAACTGTTTATTTTCCCACACTGCCAAAATCAAGGAGCTAAATAATTTAGACGTGTCTTCGTTACGGGTAAAACCTGCAATAATTACTTCCTGACGTTTAGAAACCTTAATCTTTAACCAATCTTTACTTCGTTTGTTCACCAAATAAGTACTCGATTTGCTTTTAGCCATGATCCCTTCCAGTCCAATACGATCAGCTGCATCAAAAAAATCAATACCGCTGGTATCAAATACTTTCGAAATCCGTATGCGGTCATCGTCTGTAGGCAGCACTTCATTTAAAATCGCTTGTCTTTCTACCAAAGTTAGTCCAGTAAGGTTTTTACCTTCGTACCAAAGGATATCGAACACATAGAAAACAAGTTCACCATCAGCTTCGCTACGCCAATTTTGCAACGTACCGAAATTCGAAATCCCCTTTTCATTTAGCACCAGTAGCTCACCGTCAATCACCGCATTGATGTTCCAATTTTGCAGCAGCTTGTAAATTGGATAAAAACGATCGTTGAATGATTTGTTATTGCGAGACAGCAGTTCGACCTTGCCTTTATTGAGTGTGGCCAGCGCACGGTAACCATCCCATTTTACTTCGTACTGCCATTCTTCGTTGTCAAATGGTTCGTCAACTAAAGTTGCCAACATGGGTTTAATTGCTTTCGGTATTGCACCTTTAGGAGCCGATTTCAGAATTTTAGCACTATCCAACTTTGCAGAGGCATTGCCAACTTCCGCATCTTTTTCTACACTAATTTTCTTGGTCGATTTTTTGGAAGGCTTAGGCTGTTTTGCTTCGATTTTTTGCTCGCCTTTGTCGGTCCAAACAGCACCGGCAGATTTTTCCATTTCTGCAATGGTTTTACCCGATAGCACAGATGTATCCAATTTAGTCACATCCTTTTTGGCGGCATAATCATCGTCGTGCTTAATCAATAACCACGAGTTTTCGCCCATTCCATTGGTTCGAACTAAGGCAAATTCGCCGTTGAGCTTCTCCCCGTGTAATTTTACTTTTACCGAACCATCTTTCAGTTGAGAAAGTAGATGCTTTTCTTGGGCTTTTTTGCCTTTAATGGTTTCTAAAGGTTCGTACCAACCTTGGTCCCAAACAATCACAGTCCCACCGCCGTATTCTCCTTTAGGGATGATACCTTCAAAAGTTCTATAATCAAATGGATGATCTTCCACCATCATCGCCAATCTTTTGGTTTTGGGATCTAGACTTGGGCCTTTCGGCACTGCCCAACTTTTAAGTATACCTTCCATTTCCAAGCGGAAATCGTAATGCAAACGAGACGCATCATGCTTTTGAATGACGAAAATCAGCTTATCCTTATCCGTACTTTTTCCAGATTTTGGTTCGGCTGTTTTAGTAAAATCTCGCTTCTTCGCATATTTATCCAATCCCATAGACAATTTTATTTTTTTAGATACGCTCTTACTTTGTTCAGAGAACCGCCAACTTCTAACACGGCTTGTTTTAAACTGTGTGCACTTACTTTAAGTTTATCCGCCCAATCCCACAGTTCATAAGGTTTGGCAACATCAACGCAGATCTGATTATTTTGTACACTATTTTCGTTGTTCATATTGGAATAATTCTGTTTTTCAAATGATGTTAATTGATACAGAGAAGAAACATTGGCACTTAAAAAAAGTTTACATTCTTAAGGCTGCTACTGCTGACTAGGCAATGAATAGGTATTTGTCGAAAAATTCAGGTATAAAACAGCGAAAGTTTTAGCAAACTACTTGGTTAAAAACTTCAATAATCATCGAGCAAACTAAGTATGACCATCATTGTTTCTAAAACGAGAACACAACAATTAAATCATTTTATATGGAATTAGAAGTTGAAATGCTGATGCACGCTGCTCGTTCGGGCAGTACGCATGTTTTAGAAGAACTATCGGATGTTGATTTCAATCAAAAAGATAGCAAAGGCGATACTGCTTTGATTTTAGCGAGCAAATATCATCAACCAGATATGGTAAAGCTATTAATTGAGAAAGGTGCAAACGTGAACGAAGCAGATGATGAAGGAAACAGCGCTTTGATGTGGGCAGCATTTACGGGAAATGTAGCTATTGCAGAACCACTGATTAAAAATAACGCAAATTTAAATCAGCAACGTGCTGATGGTGCGACTGCCCTGATGTTGGCAATTATGGCTGGACAAAGTGATTTGGTTAAACTACTGCTCGTTGCTGGAGCAGATACTGAAGTTTGCAATGGATTAGGATTAAGAGCACTTGATTTAGCACAACAACAAGGCAATACTGAAGTGTTAGCGCTATTGGAAGCTTAACCTTATTGTACCTTAAACTGGGTAAGACGCTTCAGTATGCCTAAAAAATTTGTTAAATTATGCTTCTACAGTTTTAATTGGTACCTCTAATATGAGATAACCTTTGGTGTAACCCTGCTTCTTCAAAACTGGATACGCAACATTATAAACACTTACTTTGTCTAAAGTTCCAGTAAGCACTCCACAGTGGGCATGTCCATGAAAAACCGCATCTACCTGCCTCCGAGATAGGGGTTCTGCCAACCTAGATGATCCTAAAAAAGGAAATATTTCAGTGGGCTCTCCTGCAATAGTTTCAGCCAATGGCGAATAATGCATTAACGCAATCTTCGGAATTGGGTCTTCGTTTTTATCTAACGCCGCTAACGCTCTGTCTAATTTCAATACCTCATCTACAGTTTCTTGCACAAAAGCTTTCATAGCTGGTTCGCCGAACATAGATAACATAAACTTTCCAAAACCACCACCAAAGCCTTTTACGCCGGCAAATCCAACTCCCTTTATTACCACAGCCTCACCATCCAACAAATGTATACCGGCTTTCTGGAGTATTGCTCTAATTTCCTTTTGCTTTCCTTTTTCGTAATCGTGGTTCCCTAATACCGCAACTACGGGAATATGACATCCGCGAAGCGATTCTGCTAATATTTCTGCTTCGTGTTCATCTCCTGTATCAGTAAGATCGCCAGCTATCACTATGATATCTGCATTTTCAGAGATTTCTGCAAAACTAGCATCCCATTTTCCCTTATCATTTTGTGTAACGTGTATATCGGCCAATGCCGCAATTCTTATTTGATTTTCCATTTAGATCGTCATTATAGTACAAGATTTATAATCCAGTTGTTTGATATCGATGCTGTATTGCGTGTTGTCAATTAACGGACCACGGCAAACCTTTTGTAAAGGTGCCGGTAGTTGGTATTGTTGATTGGCCCTGATCATTAATTCATCAAACAACCACTGAGGAATAATCCTTCGGTAATCGTTAGGATAAACAAATTGGAAGAGTAAGATTTCTGCTAATAACAAATGCCAGTGCGGATCTAAGCGTTCTAAAAGGTATTTCCAATCTAGTTGTTCACCTACCGATAATAATAAGTGATTGATATCGGCACCGTCGAAACGTTCTCTATTCCAGATATAACTTTTGCACCAAATCAGATCTTCAGCTGATAGAAAAAGTACTTCCTCATCCCCAAACTTACCTTTAGCTGCCCTGGTAAACCAACTGTCGTCTACCCTACAAATGTTGTTAACCGAAGAAAAAATGAGGTCGATGTAGTAACCGCCTCTAAATATCTTGGCCAACCATCTTACATCGTAAACCTGAACTTCGAAACCGTTTTCAGAGAACAATTGTAAAATCGACATGTAATCCGAAGGTTTGATAAAAATGTCCAAGTCTTTACTACAACGTTCCATTCCTGTGTGATTAACCACCGCCATTCCGCCGCCTAACAGAAACGGCTTTTCGCTCTTATCTAACAGTTGCACAGCTTCACTATAAAAAAATGCAGCTTCATCATCCATGGTATATTTATCTAGTAGTCTCATCTTTTCGTATCCTAATTGCTTTAAGCTAACCAAAACAAATGGCCAAAGGTTTGGTGGCCAATACGTGTTTGCACAGAGCGATATACCTACCATTTTTCGATTAACACCCGTTTATGCTACGTTGCCAAACAAACGTCAATGTTTAAATATTAAACGAACAACGAATGAATATGAAAAAGCAGCCAACGATTACTGTAGTTGTAGAAAACCCAAAAGGAAGTTGTAACGTGTATAGAAATGATCATGAATTAGATAATTTCTACTTGGAGAGGGTAATGCCAAAAGGAATGTCTTTCCCTTGTGATTTTGGGTATATCCGAAGTACTACAGGAACCAATGGGGACCCACTTTCTGCTATCATAATTGGCGATTGCCATACTTTCGTAGGCTGTAAAATCCGTTGTCGTGTAGTTGGTGGTTTACTTTCTACGCAAATAGAAGAAGACGGAACATCGATAACGATACAACATTTTTTAGTCTTGCCCATAGCTGACGGTGTGCAACAAATCAGAAATCTTTCTGAACTTCCAAGCATCGTGTTAGAAAATCTCAAATCTTTCTTAATTAACGATCATGCCACTACTGGTAAAAAATTAAAGTTTACGGGAAAGCTAGATCACACCGAAGCTATGAAATTCGTTAACGAGGCCAGTACCGAGCAAGAAATCAAATTTAAATTAGAGCTTGTTTTACCACAGACAGACAGTAGTGGCAAGCCTTTCGATAAAATCCTTTTTGAGGAATTAAACCGTGAATTGATTAAAAAATTTAATGGTTTAACAGTGTACTCTCGCCTACCTGCAGAGGGCTTTTGGAAAACTAAGGATGCGACGGTACAACAGACTGTAGTAGTTTACCAGCTAATGCTCGCTTGTATAGACCATCCATATTGGCAACAGCTGAAGGCAAATCTGGAGAAGAAATTTAACCAGACCGAAGTAATGATTACCTACGGTCCATCTAAGCAAGTTAAATAATACAGCTATGATTAAACCAACTTTATTAAAGATTTTGAATAAAACCTATGAAGCAAATACTTTTATTTCATTGAAATTTGGTCATTATGATATTGATTTTAGAACAGATGAAATAGGTCGTCCGGTGTTGCTTTTTATCGGCAAGAAAATGGAGAACGGAAAAATTAAAGGTGAACGATATGCTAGAAGATTAGCAACGGATCACACTGGAAAAATCATTAAAGACCATTGGGATCATAAAGGAAGCGCAAGTTAAATAAACCGAATGCACCTAGCTCCTCAATAGATAGAAGGCAACATGGTAACTTTCAGCGCAGAACCAAATTCATAACCTTATCGTTTCTTCCTATTATTAACTACGAAAAGAATAATTGCTAAACAACAATAAAAATCCCAACTACTAAAGGTAATAACATAACAACATATTTTAGTAAATAAATACGGTCTTTATTGACCAACACCATTAGAACAGCCCTTTGTTAAGAAAGTTAGCACAATTTAAAGATCACGTATTCCCATCTTCTGCTGGAGTTTTATACTCGCAACAGTCACAATAATACCTATTTACTCATTTTAGTAAACAACACACAGCGCAAAAGCATTTATAGAGCATTAAACACAGGATCATTGCCGTGCCTACCCAATAGCTGACAGGGATCAATAGGCACGGCATTTCCTTCATCAAAATTTATGGAACACAATATTTTCGAAGAATGTGGCCAATTATTGGCGAAAAATAAACTGACCATTGCCTGTGCAGAAAGTGCTACCGCAGGGCAACTTACCGCTAATTTCAGTTTAAGCGAACAATCCGGAGATTTTCTAAAAGGTGGACTGGCCTGTTATGATGCTTGCGTAAAAGAAGAACTACTTAAAGTAGATGCCAAATTGTTGGAAGAGTTTACTCCCGAATCTGCTGAGGTTACTTTTGCAATCACTAAAGGCTTAATGACCATTATTAAAGCTGATATACATATTGGTATTACTGGATTAACCCGCTCGGGAGGTAGCGAAACGAAAGAAAAGCCCGTGGGTACCATGTTCTTTTGCGGCATGTTTGGCGAAAATAAACTTTTTGAAGACAGAAGGGTTTTTCAAGGAAATCAGGAAGAGATTGTAAGACAAGCCACCATACACACAGCTACTTTGCTTAAAGAATCACTAATGCAGCTCCTGTCAAAATAAATTATGCGAGAACCTCAATTCGATACCATCATTATAGGTGGCAGTTATGCCGGATTATCCGCTGCCCTTTCACTCGGTCGCTTATCTAAACAAGTAATGATCATAGATGCTGGAAATCCATGTAACCAGACCGCTCCAAAATCGTATAATTTCCTAACTCAAAATGGTAATATTCCAAAAAAGATCCTAGAAGTCGCTAGGCAGCAAGTATTAGCTTACACTGGTGTCAATTTTAGAAACGATCAGGTAATCAAGCTACAGGGAACCGATGGCGATTTTGAAGTATTCACTAAAGCCGGTCACTCCTTCTCTGCAAAAAAGGTATTGTTTGCCACTGGCGTGAGAGATATCTTGCCAAGAATTTCGGGCTATAGCAACTGTTGGGGCATATCCATAGTGCATTGCCCTTATTGTCACGGTTACGAATTTAGCGGTAAAACTGCCGCCATTTATGCAGTGGGCGAAAGCGCCAGGCAGCTCGTCAATTTGCTTTCTCCCATGCATCCAAACTTAACATTGATTGGTAGAAATGGCGATCAAGATTTTGAATTTGGCGATAAGGTGAAAATGATTAATCAAGAGATCAGCAGCATTCATCATCTAAATGGACAACTTAGTGCGGTTACTTTCGACAATGGAAACAGGTTGGATATCGAAGTGTTGTACACCGATCCTAACTTCGAACAACATAGTGATCTACCCGAAGCCATCGGCCTGAAGATGACAGATAAAAACCTGATATACATTGGTTCAAATCAGCAGACGAGTATTGCAGGTATCTATGCTTGCGGTGACTGTACCAGTTTGATGCGAAGTATAGCTTCTGCGGTAGCTTCTGGTAATCTTGCGGGAGCCATCATTAACAAAGCCCTTAGCGAAGCGTATATGACAGAAGTAGCAGGTGACAAAACCAGTTGTCTGGACAAGTAAACAACGCAGATAGCAATGCAAAACTACCCGTTTTTCATCGCTATTAAACAATTGCTGTTCTCAATCCTTTTAGGTACAGATATTAACCAAATTGAAATGAAAAAGCTAGTTTATCAAACCATCGATCCAGATTTATTACTGGATTGCTCGCAAGAAGATCAAATTAATTTTTGGGCAGAAATATTTCAGGTAACACCAGCAGCTATCAAAACGGCTGTTCGTGCTTGCTGCAATAATAGTATTGCCTGCATTTCAGCCTATCTAAAAAATGGCTATAAACCAGCAGCGCAACATCAACAAAAACACCTTCAAACTCATTAAAACTAACTTCTAATAATTCTGTTTATAATTTACACCAGCCGAAAGAAGTGAAATGAACAACAATCCATCTGGCTCTCCCTTTCCCCTAGGAGCAACTTGGGACGGAAATGGAGTGAACTTTGCCCTTTTTGCTGCTAATGCCGACGCGGTTGAACTTTGCCTCTTCGATCATGACAGCCAAAAGGAGAAAAAAAGCATTAAATTAACGGAGAAAACTCGTTCCATTTGGCATGGTTATGTCGAAGGCATTACGCCCGGACAACACTATGCCTATCGCGTACAAGGTGCTTACAATCCAAGCAATGGCCTGAGATACAATTCTTCAAAATTACTACTCGATCCATATGCCAAAGCAATTGCTGGAGATCTCAAATGGGATGATAGTCTGTTTGGATATACCTTAGGTGAGGATGATCTAGTGAAAGATGAAAGGGACAGTGCGCCTTATATGTTGAGATCTGTAGTGGTAGATACAACTTACGATTGGGAAGGTGTAGAAAAACCCCAAACGCACTACAATGAAACGGTTATTTACGAAGCGCATGTCAAAGGATTAACTTTCCGTCATCCATCGGTACCCGAAGAAATTCGTGGTACTTACGCCGCTATTGCACATCCAGCTATCATCAAATACTTAAAAGAGCTAGGAATTACCGCCATTGAACTGATGCCTATCCATCAATTCATTAACGACCGCCATTTAATTGAAAAAGGCTTAACAAACTATTGGGGCTACAACACCATCGGCTTTTTTGCTCCAGATAACAGGTATGCGGCCACTGGTAGAAATGGAGAACAGGTAAAAGAATTTAAAGATATGGTGAAAGCACTGCATAAAGCAGGCATCGAAGTCATTTTAGATGTAGTATACAACCATACGGCCGAAGGAAATCATCTTGGCCCTACCCTTTCTTTTAAAGGTATAGATAACGAAGACTATTACCGGCTCACCGAAGACAAGCGCTACTACATGGATTACACGGGTACGGGCAACACGCTCAATACCACATCACCAAACGTGCTTCGTTTAATGATGGACAGCTTGCGGTATTGGGCAGTAGAAATGCAGATTGACGGTTTCAGGTTCGATTTGGCTTCTACCCTCGCTCGTGGATTACATGAGGTAAATATGTTAGGTGCTTTTTTCAGTATCATACAGCAAGACCCTGTAATTTCTCAAGTAAAACTAATTGCGGAACCTTGGGATGTTGGCGAAGGTGGTTATCAAGTAGGTAATTTCCCACAGGGATGGATGGAGTGGAATGGTAAGTTTAGAGATTGTATCCGCGATTATTGGCGTGGCGAAGATAGCATGTTGGCAGAATTTGCGCTGCGAATTACTGGAAGTCCAGATTTGTATCAAGATACCGAACGCCGCCCTACCGCAAGTATCAACCTCATTACCGCACACGATGGTTTTACCCTGCACGATTTGGTGAGCTATAACGAAAAACATAACGAGGCCAACGGGGAAGACAACCAGGATGGCGAAGACCATAACCGCTCGAGCAACTATGGCGCTGAAGGAGAAACGGATGATGAACAGATCAATGCATTACGCCACCGCCAAAAGCGAAATTTGTTGACCACGCTGTTTCTTTCGCAAGGCATACCCATGTTAGTGGCTGGCGATGAGCTGGGGCGTACGCAGAAAGGAAACAACAATGCCTATTGCCAAGACAATGAAATCTCTTGGATAAACTGGAACGAGGTTGACGAAGAACTACTAGACTTTACCAAAAAATTAATTGCCTTAAGAGCTGAAAATGCAGTTTTTCGCAAGCGTAAATGGTTCAGAGGCCAACCTAAACCCGAAACTGGCTTACCCGACATTGCTTGGTTTTTGCCTTCGGGCGAAGAAATGGAAGAAACCCATTGGGATGAAGATTTCGCAAAATCACTAGCCGTTTACCTTCATGAGCAGCAAACTGCTTTTTATGTGATCTACAATGCACATTACGAACCGGTAGATTTTAAATTTCCTACGGCCGATTGGGGCGATACTTGGGATTTGATCTTAAACACAGGACGGGAACACCTGCCCGCTGCCTATCAAAATGAAGCACAAATCGAAGTGCAAGGCAGAACAGTTTTGATTTTAAAAACAACGATCTAAAAACGCATTTACATGAACGTAGCAAAAAGAAATATAGGGCTAACGTTTGATGGCGCCCGTTGCAATTTTAGAATTTGGGCTCCACAAGCAACAAAAGTACAACTAGCCATTAAAGATAAAGCAAACATCGATTTAAGTCGCAAAGATTATGGTTATTGGGAGGCAAGTCATATCACAAGTATTAAAGAAACCGACCTCTATTGGCTAAAGATTGATGGAAAACAACTACCAGATCCAGCTTCGGTGTTGCAGCCAGAAGGCGTACATGGTCCATCCCAAGCGATAAATTTAAATGAGAAGCCATCTTCAGACAATTGGCAAAACATCCCCCTTAAAGATTACATTATATATGAGCTACACACTGGGACTTTCTCTGAGGGTGGAGACTTTGAAGGTGTTGCAGAAAAGCTAGATCATCTCATTGAACTTGGAATTACAGCCATTGAGTTGATGCCAGTGGCCGCTTTCGCCGGCGAAAGAAATTGGGGTTACGATGGCGTTTTACCGTTTGCGATACAAGCATCATACGGTGGTCCTAAAGCATTACAAAAACTCGTGGCCTTATGTCATAGTAAGGGACTGGCTGTGATATTAGATGTGGTTTATAACCATTTCGGTCCCGAAGGAAACTATTTGCATGAGTTTGGACCTTATTTCACAGACAAATACAAAACGCCTTGGGGCAAAGCCGTGAATTTCGATGACCGAGGTTCGCATGGCGTACGCGAATACATCATCGAAAATGCCATCATGTGGTTCAGAGATTTCCACATCGATGCACTTAGATTAGATGCCGTTCATGCCATTAAAGACAATAGCGCCTCACATATCTTGCAAGAAATTAGTAAACACACGGATTTACTGAGCAAGCAAACTGGCAAACCTTACTACTTGATTGCTGAATGTGACCTGAACGATCCGAGATACATTAGTCCGGTAGAACAAAATGGTCTAGGCATGCACGGACAGTGGGTAGATGAATTTCATCATGCCTTACGTGTAGCCGCTGGTGAGCCAAAACAGGGGTACTACTTAGACTTCGCCGGCATTTCTCATTTGGGCAAAGCCTATCAAGATGCCTACGTTTATACCGGAATGTATTCAAAAGAGCGGGACAATTTCTTCGGAAAAAGTGCACAAGGGCATCATGGTTCGCAGTTTACTGTGTTCTCCCAAAACCACGATCACGTGGGTAATCGGATGCTTGGCGAGCGCAGCAGTACCTTGTACAGCTTTGAAATGCAGAAGCTGTTGGCTGCAGCAATTTTAACTGCCCCTTTTGTGCCCATGTTGTTTATGGGCGAAGAATGGGCTGAAACCAACCCTTTCCTTTATTTCATAGATCATAGCGATCCTGATTTGGTGGAAGCGGTGCGCAATGGACGCCGAGAAGAGTTTGCTGCTTCACACGTCGACGGTCAAGCGCCTGATCCGAAAGCGGAGGATACTTTTAATCGCTCTAAATTGAATTGGAAGTTATTGCAACAAGCTAAAAATGCTAATATGTTCCAGTATTACAAACAGCTGATAGCCCTTCGTAAACAGTATACCATGTTGCAAACTGCTGATCTTGATACTGTAAAAGCTTATGTATTTCAAGCAGAAAACAGTTTAATGATTGAACGCAAATGTGCCGACGAAAATAAAAGCATTTTGTGTCTGCTAAACTTCTCTTCTAGCGTTCAACAACTTTCAATTCCGGCGCATTTAACTATCGATGAAAAGCTCTTGGATTCTGCAGAGGAAAAATGGCTCGGTCCATCGACATCGACAAATACACCCACTAACTTTTCATCGCACTTGACTATTCAACCCGAATCTTTTATTGCCTACACTACTTTCTATGATTGATCCGATTTCAACTTACCGCATACAGTTCAATAAAGACTTTACCTTTAAAAATTTAAAGGCGATCATCCCTTATTTGCATGGGTTAGGTATCAAAACCATCTATGCTTCACCTATTTACAAGTCGGTTCCCGGCAGCAATCACGGTTATGATGTCACTGATCCCAATCAAATTAACCCTGAAATTGGCACTTTAGAAGAGTTACGTGAGATTTCGGCATTGCTAAAATCGAAAGAAATGTATTGGTTGCAGGATATTGTACCCAATCATATGGGCTTCCATCAAGATAACGCATGGTTAATGGACGTACTCCAAAACGGTGAACAATCCGCTTATCGCCAACATTTTGATTTGATTACTAGCAACTTAGAGAAAGAGCCAATCATGGTTCCTTTTTTGGGTGATGATTTAGATAAAGTAATTGAACGCAATGAACTGGAACTGATCCAAAACGAAGACCATTATTCCATCAAATATTTCGATAGCCTTTGGCCAATCAACAATCGATACCCAAATCCTGAAGCTGTAGAGCTAAAGGAACTTATAGCTCATCAATATTATCGACTATGCAACTACAGGGAAACCAATAGCCAAATCAACTACCGCAGGTTCTTTACGGTCAACAGTTTGATTTGTCTAAACATGCAGCTTCAACAAGTCTTCGAGGACTATCATCAATTAACGAAACAACTGTTGGATGAAGGCATTTTTCAAGGTTTAAGAATTGACCATGTGGATGGCTTGGCAGATCCGACAGGATATTTACAGCAATTGCGAGAGCTTTGTGGCGATGATATTTACATTGTAGTGGAGAAGATTTTGGAACCTGGCGAAGACCTACCGAAAAACTGGCCTATCCAAGGTTCAACAGGTTACGATTATTTGGGTTTAAGCAATCAATTGTTCACATGCACCAATGCCAAGATAGACTTTGAACGAACCTACGAGTTATTTGCCGGCAAGCAAGCTGCTGTGGAAGATCAAATTCTGGAAAAGAAAAAAGCTTTTCTCGAAAATCACATGCAAGGTGAGCTCGAAAATCTCTGCAAACTTACTTTAACTTTACTGCCGAACAAGGATAAACTACCAGATCCTTTGACGGTTAAAGAGCTCATTGCTTCAATATTGGTAGCCTTGCCCGTTTATCGTTTATATACCAATGGTACCGATTTAGCAACACATCAACAGGACATTTTAAATCAGCTTTTTAGCAAACTTGAAAAAGAGACTAGATTTAAATCCTTCATACCCGATTTAAAGGCAATGTTGTTAGCCACGGAGCTAAAGGATGAGCGAGGTATCTCCTATTTCAATCGCCTAATGCAATTTACCGGGCCACTAATGGCTAAAGGTGTAGAAGATACGCTGATGTATACCTACCACAGGTTTATTGGCAATAATGAAGTTGGCGATTCGCCCGTGCATTTTGGCATAGAGGTACAGCAGTTCCATCAAGCTATTAGCGATAGGGCAAAACGGTGGCCTTTGGCAATGAATGCTTCCGCTACCCATGACACCAAACGTTCAGAGGATAGTCGCACTCGGCTTTCGGCACTAACGGAATTTGCCAGCGAGTGGACAGAAAGTATCGTCCATTGGCGTACCATGAACCAAGCTTTAAAAACGGAGCAAATGCCTGATGAAAATGACGAATATTTCATCTATCAAACATTAATTGCCAGTTGCCCAGAGCAAGGTCCAAACCACAATCATTATCAAGATCGCTTATTTGCTTACATTGAAAAGGCACTTCGCGAATCAAAACGACGCTCTAACTGGGACGAACCTGATGCCGCTTATGAAAAAGCTACACAGCAATTCGTATCCAAACTCTTAAAGCCCCAGGGAGGTTTCTGGCACAGCTTTCATCAATTTCTGTTAAAATTTATCAAGATCGGTAAGCTGAATTCGCTTTCCTCTTTGGTGCTTAAACATACTTTGCCCGGCATTCCCGATACTTATCAAGGAACCGAGTTTTTCGATTTAAGCATGGTAGATCCAGATAATCGTAGGGCGATAGATTACCACGCTCGACACAAAAGTCTGCAAAATCTCAAAAATCGTCCATTGTCAAGTTCATTACAATCGGAGGTCATTAGCGACGATGCTAAACTTCATCTGTTAAAAACTTTACTACAATTGAGGCAACAACACCGAGAGTTATTTGCCAAAGGCGATTATCATGCCTTAGGCATAGGCGGTAATGAGACTTCAAAAATTATTGCCTACGCAAGGCATTATCGTCAGCAATGGTTATTGGTAGTGGTTCCAATTTTAAATTGCAATAAATCAGGCTCTAAGGAGCCATTTAGACAAGTCAATTGGACTGAAATTGAACTCTCCCTGCCAAAACAGCTCGTTCAGGCGCAGCTAAAGGTTACCAATAGTTTAACTGGACAAATAATTTCAAATCTGGAAACAGATCAGAACGGTAAAATTAGCTTAGAAAAACTGCTAGACGGACTTCCTGTTGCCATTTACCAAATCGAAGTTCTTGAAAAGAAACGTAGCTCTGGCGTACTGATGCACCTTACCTCGCTACCTACGGCCTTTGGTATCGGCGACCTTGGCCCATCAGCAGATCGCTTTCTGGATTTTCTAGCTGATGCAAAGATGAAATACTGGCAGGTACTACCAATGAACCCGATTACTTCAGATCAATCATTTTCTCCATATAGTTCCACTTCCGCAATGGCAGGTAATGTACTGCTCATCAGCCCTGAAGTATTGGCTGATTGGGGATTGATGAGTGCTGAAGATCTGAAAAACCATCAACTGAAACAGGAGAAAAAGGTAAATTATAAAAAAGCCGAGCAGGTCAAAAAAGCGTTGCTGAAAAAAGCTTATCAAAATTGGGCCACTCGACCATCTTCCATCTCAAAAGGTGAATTTGAAGCATTCTGCGAAGCACAAAAAGAATGGCTGAATGATTATGTGCTGTTCGTACACATCAGCAAATTGGAAAATGGCAAACCATGGTATCAATGGCCTACTACTTTAAAGCAACGTCAACAAAAAGCTTTGAACGAGATGGTTACAAAACACTTATCTGCATTAGAAGAATTGAAGTGGCAGCAATTTGTGTTTTTTAAGCAGTGGAATTCACTGAAGCAAAAAGCTGCTGTTTTAGGCATTGAGTTGATTGGAGATATCCCTTTTTATTGTGCACACAATTCAGCAGATGTATGGGCAAATCCAACACTTTTTGCAGTAGACAAAAATGGTGCGGCAACAGGCATCGCCGGGGTACCGCCCGATTATTTCAATGAAGATGGACAATTATGGGGCATGCCCGTTTACAATTGGAAGGCCATGGAAAAAGATAATTTCGACTGGTGGAAGAAACGCATGGCGATGAACCTGGCGCTTTATGATAAAGTAAGGCTGGATCACTTCCGAGCATTTGATGAATATTGGGAAGTTCCAGCGGGAAGTGAAACCGCCAAAACAGGTAGTTGGAAAGCTGGACCTGGAAGAGCTTTTTTCCGAGAATTAGAAAAATCGCTTGGTAAAATGCCTTTAATTGCGGAAGATCTTGGAGAAATTACCACTGAGGTTTATCAACTAAGAGATGACTTAGAATTACCAGGAATGAAGGTCCTACAATTCGCATTTGGAGAGGATATGGCACAATCGGTACATATTCCTCACCAATATCAAAATTCGAATTGTATTGTATATACTGGTACTCACGACAACAATACCACTAGAGGTTGGTTCGAAGATGATACAGATATGGCAACCAAAGCAAGAATTGAAAGTTATTTAGGCTCTAAAGTAAACCATAAAACCATTAGCCAACAATTGATTAGGCTAGCATTAGCTTCTACGGCTGCTAATGCAATTATTTCAATTCAAGATTTGCTGAATTTGCCGAGCAGCGAGAGAATGAATGTACCTGCTTCGGTTGATGGCAATTGGACATGGCGACTAGAGAAAGAAGACTTTTACGAAGATTTAGCAAAAGAACTTTATCTATTGATTAAACTTTATGATAGATAGATTTAGAAAGAATTTCACTTACTTCTTCGTTTTGTTTAGACAGGACATTTCATAAAAAAGCCGGTCAATAGGGCGGCTCTTTATTTTAAGACTGTCCTTGTAATTTTTGGATAGCGACATTATTTCCCTGTTACGCCGCAAGTTCTATTGAGCTCAGGCCTCTCGAATCACGAATGAGCCATTTGCACCTTTATCGATCTAGTAGAGAACCTATACAGATAAAGTTGATTGGAATTAATGCATGCGGAAAAAAAACTTTATTTCAGCAAATTCAAACTAGCTAATTTAGGATCATTCTCGATCATTCTCTGACTTAACTTTGCCAACATGCTCAACTCGTACAAAAAATCCAATGACAATAACATGTCCTTCCACCCTTTAACTTCCAAATACCCTCTCACCTACTAGGGATAAATAATTTATCAGCTTAATTTATTCATCACCAGTAGGGATAGATATAGCAGATATTTAAGGAAACTAGCAGTTAGAAACCGTAATCCCTTAAATATTATGCGCTATAAAGAAATCGAAAAAAAAAAAGTAACGACTAAGAAAGTAAAAGAAATCTTTTCCAAACATGGAACCTTCATCTCCGATCAAAAGGCAAAAAAAGTCTTGGATGTAATGTATAGATTTGCTAAATTATCTATCAAGCAGCTGGTTACGGACATCCCAGGAGATAACCAGCGAATCAATCCAAAAACTTAATCCAATATTTATGGCAAAAGCACATTTATACATTAGGGTAAGCACGGACGAACAGGCCGAACGTGGCTTCTCCCAGCGGGACCAGGCAGAAAGGCTTACAGCCTACTGTCAAAGATTACAAATAGAAATTGGAAAAGTCATCTTTGAGGACCATTCGGCCAAAACTTTCGAGCGCCCCGAATGGAAGAACCTCCTGTCCTCCATTAAACGCAGCAAAGGGCAAGAATGCGACTTCATCCTGTTTACCAAATGGGACCGTTTCAGCAGAAATACCTCTGATGCCTACCAGATGATTTCCACCCTCCGGACGTACGGCATCGAGGTGATGGCCATCGATCAGCCCCTAGACCTGACCATCCCCGAAAGCAAGATGATGCTTGCCGTTTTCCTTTCCATGCCCGAAGTGGAAAACGACCGCAGGGCATCCAACGTATTTTTCGGCATGAGACGAGGTAAAAAGGAAGGCCGATGGATGGGTATGGCCCTACCAGGCTACAAGAACCTGGTCACCGAAGGCGGCAGAAAATACATTGCGCCGATAGAACCTGAAGCCAGCCACATGAAATGGGCCTTCGAAAGGATTTCAGAAGGCATCTATGGCACCGAAGTCATCTGGAAAATGGCAAGGAGACGCGGACTGAAATGCTCCAAAAGTTCCTTTTGGTCGGCCATTACCAATCCAGGATATTGTGGCAAGGTCGTAGTTCCAGCCTATAAGGACGAGGAAATGCAAATCGTAGAAGGAAAACATGAAGCACTGATCAGCGAAGAGCTGTTCTATGAGGTACAGGAAGTCATGAGAGGCAGAAAGAAAAAAATCACCCTCCGACAGAACTTCGATGAGAAACTACCGCTACGAGGATTTTTGATGTGTCCTAAATGCGACTGGATGTTGACGGGCAGTGCATCCAAGGGGCGTAGTGCCTACTATCATTACTACCACTGTAAACCAGAGTGCAAAGTCAGATATCCACACCAATTGGTGAATGAAGAATTTGAAAATGAACTCAGACTACTAGTGCCAAGGACTGGAGTTATGGAAATCTACCAAGAGATTATCCTCGATATCGTTGCAGTGGAGGAACACGCTAAGGAAGCACACATCAAACGTTGCCTTGCACTGATCACAGATCAAGAAAAAAAGGTAAAAAAGGCCAAGAGCCTCCTACTCGCCGAAATCATCGATATCAGTGAATACCAAGAAATAAAAAATGAGTGTGAAGCAAATGCAGCTACCTACCGAACGAGCCAGACACAGCATACTCGAACCACCGAGGAACGAAAAGAAATTGAAAAAACCATAAAAAAGGCCTTGGAGAACCTTAGGGACATTATTCGGCTGTATGAGGATTCTGACGTCGATCACAAGCGAACAATCATTGCTACCCTTTTTTCCAACAAATGGCTGTTTGACGGCAAAAAACATCGAACCGGTAGAATGAGTGAGGGAGCAGAGTTTATCTACATGAGAAACAAAGAGTTACAAAATAAAAAAACCGGAGATAAAGTTCTAAAAAACTCTATCTCCGGTATGGTACCCAGCGCCGGAATCGAACCGGCACGGTTTCCCATTGGTGTTTGAGACCAACGCGTCTACCAATTCCGCCAGCTGGGCGTTTCCCTGTAAGCGGGAGCGCAAATCTATAAAAAGAACAGCTATTACGCAAGTATTATTTAAAGTATTGGCAATTAATTCATGATATTAATTGTTTCGCACAGATACACAGCTCATTAATTTTTCACAGTATCCTCTTCTTTCAACTTCTTCTCCACATAAAATGGGACAAAAGGCAATAACGAAGCAATAAACAACAAAACCACTTTTCCGAATCCCCATTTTTTTTCTTGCCAAGCCATTACCAAACAAGCGATGTAAAGCACAAATAACAAACCATGAGCCCAACCTACATACTTCACGGCTAAAGGCAAGCCAGCCCAATATTTAAGCGGCATAGCAATAAAAAGTAATACGATGTAAGAGATACCCTCGGCTAAGGCTACTTTTCTGAAAAGATGTAATGAAGACATAATTTAAAATTTGGACTAAAATAATCGAATTTATCGCAGTATTTTAGTCCAATATCCTTTATGACAATAGGCTAACTAAAGCTTTGCTAAGCTTTCTTTCAGTCGCTGAATATATTTACTTCTGTAATAGATATCTTTGATTTTAGCTAAACTTTGCTCCTGCTGTTCTACTTTAACATTTTCAAATTCTTCGGTATACGACAACAACTCACTGTTTAATGATTGCTCTATATCTGATATCTCATTCTTAACTTGAGCTAGTTTTTCAGCATCCGAATCAAACTGTAAGTCCATGATGATTTCATTTACATCCATCATCTCCATTAAAAATGATTGTGGAAGTGTATAGCTTTCGCCCTCGCTAATCATCCCTTTCAGTTCCAATACGTACGATAGTACTTTATGAGGGTTTTTCAGTATTTGAAATGCTTTGTTATTAAGTGTCGATAATTCTAATACCTCATCTTGCTTTTCCACACTTTCATTGATGTAGAAGTCTGGATGATATTTTTTACTTAATGCATAGAATTGCTGTTTTACCACATCTTGATTGGGATGAAAGGAAACTGGCAAGTCGTATAATTCGAAGTAGTTCATTCAATTAGCTTATTGGCTAATTAGCTGATTAGCTAATTAATTAAATCCCAAACTTTTTCAATATATCGTTACCGAAGGCAAATACCATTAAACATAGCAAGATAACAAAGCCTACTACTTGAGCTCTTTCCATGAATTTATCACTTAATGGTTTTCCTTTGATCATCTCAATGATTAAGAAAACTACGTGTCCACCATCTAATGCTGGAATTGGTAACAAATTCATAAATGCTAGCGCCATTGATATTAAACCAGTTAAACTCCAGAATTTCTCCCAATCAAACTCGCTACCATAAACTTGTGCAATACCAATCGGACTGCTAATGTTACGAGCACTTAGTTTCCCTGTAATCATCTTCCAGATGCCTTTTGCATTATCTGTAAATGAACTCCATCCTTTATTTACTCCAATAGAAAATGATTCCATGAAGCCATAACTGATATTAACCACAGGAGGAGGAATAGTTGGGATAATGATGGATAAAGTTCCATCTTGGGATACCTTCGGAGTTAAAGACAATACTTCACTTCCCCGTAGTACATCTACAGTTATTCTTTTACCTCTATTTTTTGCTACTTCAGAAGTAATGTCGTTATAAAACTTAACAGGTTTGCCATTAACAGCCAATATACTATCACCTTTTTTCATCCCAGCTTCGAATGCCGGAGCCGAAATTTTCACAGAATCTGGTTTAACGAATAAAGCTTTAATTTTTCCAAAGAAGCTAACCTTAGGCTGAAGATCTTGTGGTGTAGCAACAGAATCAATTTTCTTCGCAACTACCCTTGGCCCTACAAATTCTCTGATTTTGTATTTACTGATGCTATCTAAAACAGATTCAGGAACTCTTAAATCAATTGCTTTTCCATCACGAGAAATGGTCAATTTAGTATTGTTCAATAATACCTTCGAGCTTAAAATTTCATCCAGATAAATTAACTTTTGCCCATTTACTGCTAAAATTTTATCTCCTGGCTGCAATCCCATTTGCTTGCCCACAACACCAGGACTTATTCCATAGGTTAATTTATCATTAGGCATAAAAGTATCACCATACTTAAAGGCCATCATCCAGAAAATGAAAATACCCACAATAACGTTGACAATAATACCACCCATCATCACAATTAAGCGTTGCCAAGCTGGTTTAGAACGAAATTCCCAAGGTTGTGCAGGTGCAGACATTTGCTCCGTATCCATCGATTCGTCTATCATTCCTGATATTTTCACGTAACCGCCCAAAGGCAACCACCCTACCCCGTATTCTGTATCTCCTACTTTAAAACTGAAGAGTTTAAATCCCCAAGCATCAAAGAAAAGATAAAATTTTTCTACTTTAATTCCGAAAGCTCTTGCTGCTAAAAAATGTCCTAATTCGTGTAAAATTACTAGTATCGATAACCCCAGCAAAAGCTGGCCCGCCATAATCAGTCCGTCCATATATTAATTGTCGTGTATTTCTATTTTAGATGTGTTAAACTCTGTTTTGTTACTAACTCGCTTGCAAATGCTCTTGTCAATTCATCTGCTTTTAAATAATCATTTAATGTTGGATGAGATACAAATTCCATCTCTTCCATACATGCTTCAATTACATCGCTCATTTCCAAAAAACCTATTTTATCTTTTAAAAATGCGTCTACCACTATTTCGTTAGCTGCATTTAAGATACAAGGCATATTCCCAGCCCTTTCCATTGCAATGTAAGCAAGCTCAAGGTTACGAAAACTTTTTGTATCTGCCTTAGAAAATGTCAATTCTGGATATTTCAAAAAGCTAAAACGCTCAAAATCTGTCTTTAATCTATTTGGGTAAGCCAAAGCGTAATGAATGGGTAATTTCATATCTGGCACACCCATTTGAGCTTTGATAGAACCGTCGGTAAATTGCACCATAGAATGGATAATGGATTGAGGATGCACCACAACTTCTACTTGCTCTGGTTTTAATTTGAATAACCATTTGGCCTCAATTGCTTCCAAACCTTTATTCATTAAAGAAGCGGAGTCGATGGTAATCTTAGCGCCCATTACCCAGTTTGGATGTTTTAAGGCCTCATTTTTGGTTACAGTAGCTAAGAAACTGCTATCTTTTCCTCGAAATGGTCCGCCAGAAGCAGTCAGTAAAATCTTCTCGATTTCGTTTTGCTCTTCGCCCACCAAGCACTGAAAAATAGCCGAATGTTCAGAATCTACGGGAATGATTTTCACGTCATGCTGTTTGGCCAAATCCATGACCAACTCTCCTGCTACCACCAAAGTTTCTTTGTTGGCAAGGCCGATATCTTTACCCGCTTCAATTGCTGCAATAGTTGGCCTTAAACCTACAGAGCCCATTACAGCAGTTAAAACCAAATGGGTTTGTGGCAATTGCGCTGCAGCTATTAACCCCTCTTCGCCGGCAATCACTTTTGTGTTTGGCAAAGCCGATTTGACTTGCTGGTATAAATTTTCGTTACCGATGACCACTAACGCTGGTTTAAACTCCAAAGCTTGCGCTATCAGTAAATCAGCATTGTGTTGTGCTGTTAAGGCATCAACTTTGTACAAATTAGGGTTTGCCCGCACTACTTCCAGTGCTTGCGTACCTATTGAACCTGTTGAACCTAATATGGATATGTGTTTGTTATTCAATTGTTAGATTGTTGTATTGTTAAATTGTTTATCCCTCTACCGTTGAATCTTTTCCTATTAATTTCCTGTCATCTACAATTCAAGGCAAATGTATCGTCTTCTTTTTATATCCCGAAGGGATGTTATGTTTATAGTACATTAGCGTATTCTAATACGACCCCATCGGGGTCGCACTTAATCATTTTTAATTATCTATAAATATAAAACCTCTTCGAGGTTACAAACCTATATTCTATTTTTTTAAACGTCTGCGGCAAATAGACCGTTGAATTTTCTATAATTATTGGCATAAATGCTTGACCTTTTTCAATCTAACCCTTCAAATAAATACTCGTCTTTGTGTTCGATATTAAATTTCGTCAAAAACTCCTTATATTCTTGTTTAAACGTTTTCTTTCTATGATGCTCTTTCTGGTTGTTTATATATGCAATCACGTCATCTAAAGAAGAATGGTTATACGAAAATGCACCATAACCTTCCTGCCACAGAAATTTAAAACTCGAATATTTCTTTTCGTTTATAAATTCGTTAGAAGACTTCTTTATTTCTCTAACTAAATCTGATAAACAACAAGATGGCTTCATACCTATCAAAAGATGAATATGGTCTGGCATTCCATTTATTGCCAACATCTTTTGTTCTTTATTTTTAACAATTCCAGAAATATATTTATACAAATCTTCTTCCCAACTTGGCATTATTAAACTACTTCGCCCTTTTACAGCAAAAACTATTTGTATATATATTTGAGAAAAAGTTCCAGCCATAAAAACAGAGCTTTTAAGCAATATACCTCTCCAACCCTTCCGCTAACTTCCTATCATTACTTAACCTTGGCACTTTATTTTGTCCACCTAACTTACCCTCCGATTTCATGTAATTTACAAAAGCATCTTTTTGAAGTATTGTAATCTTCAACGAGCGAAGAATATTCCCTTCAATTAAATCAAAGTAGTAAATATTCTTCAGTTGTAATGCCTTATCTACTTTTAATGCAAATGCGGATAAATCAACGGGTGCTTTTACAAATTCAACAAACCATTCGTGGTAAGGCAACTCACCAAAAGTGGGGTTTACTTGCGGAGCCACCGTAAATTCTGTTATTTCTATTCCCTCTTCATTAGCAACCGACAGCAATGCATGTTCAACTTCCTCTCCAATTACGTGCTCGCCAAAAGCTGATATAAAATGTTTAATCCTTCCTGTAACTACAATTTTGTAAGGATTTAAGGAAATGAATTTAATCGTATCTCCTATGCTATAACCCCATAAACCTGCATTGGTATTTAAAATCAACGCATAGTTTTTGTCTAGTTCCACTTCTGCCAAACTCAACCTCGTTGGCTTTTCATTATAATATTCTTCAGACGGAATAAATTCATAGAACATTCCAGCATCTGCCAGCAGCAACAAACCTTTCTCCGTCTGGCTATCCTGATAGGCTATAAAACCTTCCGATGCAGGATAAGTTTCGATAGCAGCTATCTTTTTACCGATACTCGCTTCAATTTTTGCACGATAAGGTTCGAAGTTTACACCTCCGTAAACAAATAACTGAAAGTTCTTAAAGATATCCTTGATTTGTTTACCGCCTGATTTTTCAGTCAGTTTATCGAAATACATTTGCACCCAAGGCGGAATACCAGAAATCAACCGCATGTCTTCGTTGATCGTCTCTTCTACAATGGCATCTACTTTTTGTTCCCAATCTTCGATACAATTGGTTTGGTAGCTTGGCATTCTGTTTTTCTGCAAATAGGCTGGTACCAAATGCGCAACAATTCCCGAAAGTCTACCTACGTTAATTCCATTTTTCTTAGCCAAAACAGGACTTCCTTGCAAGAAAATCAATTTTCCATCTACAAAGCTTGCATTTCCAGTCTCGTGAATATAAGTCAACAGTGCATTTCTAGCCGCTTTAATGTGTTCTGGCATCGACTGCTTAGAAATAGGAATATATTTCACGCCAGAGGTAGTACCCGATGTTTTTGCCAAATATTCTGGCTTATCTTTCCATAGAATATCCGCCTCGCCAGCTACTACTCTTTCGATATATGGCTTTAAATCCTCGTAATCCCTTACAGGCACACGAGCTTTAAAATCTTCATAATTTTTGATTTCTACAAAACGATGGTCTACCCCAAAAACCGTATGACTTGCTTCGTTAACAAGCTTTTTCAATGTACGTTCTTGCGCCGCAACAGCATCGAATTTCCATTTCTCAATGCCTTTGACAACAAAAGATGCAAATACCTTACTTAGTGCTGATTTTAATCTCATATTTTCCCTTCAGAACTAGTTACATGATATTGTGAATGATATCTGGATGTTCATCGCCTTTGTACTCATTCATAATTTTACGATAAGCTACCGCAAAAAATGCAGTTGAAAATGGCACAATCACAAAAGAGCTAAAAATCACTACAATTAAAGAACTGTACTGACTGATATCGTAATCGATAAATAGATTCACCAATCTAAAACCCATCAAAATCACGATATAAAAGAAGCCGAAAACGACTGCTTGAACAATTACCAAACCTAGTAAAATCATCAATAGCTTGATAAAGTTACCTTTGGTTGTTGCCAAACTTAACTTAATAGATTCCCATGATGAACTGTGTTTATCGATTATAAAAAATGGAAAAAAGATAATCCTTACGAAAGTGAAAAAGATACTTAAAACTGCGATACCAACTGCCACATTTACAATAATAGCACCAGTTTGCGCATAGCCTGAAATCACTCCTTGATTAACTAGTAGTTTCAGCAATAAGTCGAGTACATATAAGATTGGCATTAACAAAATACCTACAAAAAAGATGCTCAAACCAAAATAGACGGCTGCAACTAAAAACTTAATGATTTCGGCTCTAGTTGGTAATGTTTCGATAATCTGAATATCCGCATTCTCCGTATCCAAAAGCTTGAAAATGTACTTAATCATGCATAGCTCTACCACGCAATAACTCAATACAAATATCAATAGCATCACTGTTCTAATCCCCAAGTTTACGTCTTCCATAAAGAAGGCCATAAAGGTTGAAGTTGATGCTGTTAAAAAAATAAGAAAGCAAAGGGTAGCAATAGAAAAGTAGTTCTCTTTGGTTACTTTCCATGCCTGCATGATTACATCTTGCACAGCAAAAGTACTTTCTTTTAAGTAGTTAATCATTTTGATATTTTCTGGTTAACCGTTTAATAGGTTAATTGTTTAATCGTTGCTCTTTGTTCCTTAATCCTTGCTCTTCAGCAAAACTCGTTTCACAAAATCCTGTATAAAACCTAAGCCGTAAGCTGTTAATTGTATGAAAGATGCTATAACACTCAAAAATGCAATTTTTATTGATTTGTTAACCTGCCAAGCATGAAAAAATATCAACAAAAAGTATAGGAGTACGAAGAAATTACAAACGTAAGCTAATGGCCGAAAAAGGATATTGCAAAGTATAGTAAAGCCTAAACCTAGTGTAAAAATTGCTGGAAAAAAATGTACAGCTTTTAGTTCTGACGGGAAATGTTTGTAAATATTGATACGTGCCCTCCCAAAAAAGTGCAATTGCTTATAGAACTGTGTAAAACTCGTACGTCGTTTATGGTAAACTTTCGCTGCTGGAATTAAGCCTATTTTAAAACCATTTTCGTGGATCCGGATACTGTATTCAATATCTTCGCCCAAACGAGTGAGGATAAAACCTCCTACTTTCTCGTAAACTTCCCTAGAAAGCCCCATGTTAAAGCTACGCGGATGAAATTGACCGATGTGTTTTTTATTGCCGCGAATGCCTCCAGTTGTAAATGGAGAAGTCATGGCGTAGCTAATCGCTTTCTGAACTGGAGTAAAGCTCTCGTGTGCCGCATCTGGACCGCCAAAAGCATCTAACTGATGTTCAAAAAGGTAATCCTTAACAATTTCCAAATAGTCTTCGGGAACTAAAATATCCGAATCGAAGATGATGAAGTAATCGCCTTTGGCACGCTCAAAACCGAAGTTTCTAGAAAATCCCTGACCAGAGTTTTCTTTGTAGAAATATTTGACGTCGAGTTTGTTCTCGAAACTAGCCACAATATCCTTTGCATCATTTACCGAACCATCTTCTATCACCAAGACTTCAAACTGCATATAAGTTTGCTTGCACAAAGTAGATAGCAGTTCCTTAATTTCCTGCGGACGGTTATATAAAGGGATGATTATTGAAAAGAACATTTAACAATTAGCTGATGATCTAATTAGCTAATTAGCTAATTAATTTCTTTTTCTATTAAATACTGGTTTCTTTCTGGAGCATTACGACCAACCAATTCGGCCACAAAACCTGCCAAAAACATTTGTGAACCTACAACAATAGCTACCAAAGCCAAATAAAACAGTGGTTGGTCTGTAGAATTACGATATGGCAAATTGTTCCAGATATGAATTTGCTTTTCTACCATAATATAAATGGCCATAATGATACCTAAGAAGAAGCTTAGCACGCCTAAAGAACCAAAAAAGTGCATTGGACGTTTACCAAATTTACCTACGAAGAAAATAGACATCAAGTCTAAGAAGCCATTGATGAATCTGCTTAAACCGAACTTGGTTACCCCATATTTACGAGCTCTATGTTCTACTACCTGCTCCCCTATTTTAGAAAAACCTGCCCATTTAGCTAATACTGGAATATAACGGTGCATTTCGCCGTAAACCTCAATGGTTTTAACTACATCATTACGATAAGATTTTAAACCACAATTGAAATCGTTTAACTCGATACCACTCATTTTACGAGTAGCCGCATTGAACAATTTAGTAGGAATGGTCTTGGTTATTGGGTCGTAACGTTTTTTCTTCCAGCCGGAAATCACATCGTAACCTTCGTCTTTAATTCTGCTATAAAGCGCTGGGATTTCATCAGGACTATCCTGCAAATCGGCATCCATAGTGATGACTACATTGCCCTGCGCCGCAGCAAAACCTACATTTAAAGCTGCAGATTTACCATAGTTACGTCGGAATTTGATTGCTCTGATACTCGCAAACCTCAACTTCAGCTCTGTAATTACCTGCCAAGAACGGTCGGTACTACCATCGTCAATAAAAATTGCTTCGTAAGAAAAGTTATGCTTCTGCATCACATCATCTATCCAAGAAATTAACTCGGGCAGCGACTCGTCTTCGTTATATAGCGGTACTACAATTGATATATCCATTTTAGTATTTAGATATTAGTATGAAGTATTTAGATGGTATACTTGTACTAAAAAACAACGTGCAAATTTCATCAAATAAATTGAAAAAACTTGCACGTTTGAAAAATTATAAGAAACCTCGTAGGTTTAAAAAACCTACGAGGTTTACCATTATCAATCTAATTATTTTCAAATTGGTCATTCGCTTGACCTGCGAAAGGATTAGGGTTGTTCCGTTTAAATATAAGTGCAAGAAAAAAAGCGAATACAAATAAAAATATCAAATTTATAAAATATCCTTGAATTGTTTTTCCAATACTGTTTGAGTTTTTTTGTTCAAATCCCTTTTTCAAATCATCCACCTTTTTATTTATTTCATTTTTATCTACTCCTTGCTTAAGCATCATATCGTGAGTAGCATCTGCAACAGATGTAACTACCTTTTCAGACCAATTCGGCTCTACAACTTTAACAAAAAATGTTTGTAAGCCTGTATGTAAAATGAAGGCAACTAAAAACATGATAAATATTCCAGACGTAGCTTTTCTTAAATCCCAATACCCTCCAATTTTCTTACGTAAATCTATAGATAGAAAAATTGAAGATACTACAGGTATTAAGAAACTGATAAGTACAGGCATAACAAGTACAACAACCCAGAAAGAAGAACTGCTTAACATCACATAAGAAAAAACTAAGCTTAAAACCCAAACAATTATTCCTAATGCTAAGCCATGTTTTGCAGCTTCGGCTTTTAGTTCTTTATCCCTAAATTTAATTTCCATTCTATCTACTCTGATTAAAATTAGTAATCAGACTATAAACAGACGCATCAAACGCCTTATTGTTACTAAATTTCTCTAAATCTTTGTAAGCTTGCTCTGATGCAGCTGGCTGTAAAAAGAATGCCATAAATGGCACAAAAAGCTCTTGCATTTCTTCTGCAAGGTTTAAAATCTTCGCATTTTCACAGATTTCTTGAATGCTAGTCTCTACCAATTGCTGATTGGTAATTAAATCTTCATAGATGTGGAATTCATCTTGAAACTCGTCTTCATCAACCAATAAAAACTCTTTCAAAAAATCTTCTAATTCTGGTTTAATTTGTTCATCGTGGCACTCGTTGATGTACAATAACAAGTTTAACAACTCCGTTCCCCTATCAATAGTTTCGTCTTCAATGGCTTCCCATTCTTTAGAATCTAAATAATCTTCTTCCAACTTATTTACATCGCTGGTAAAGAAATTAATCATCAATAAATCGAAGAAAGTTTCTCTCAGCTCTTCAAACTTTGGATATTCATCGAAAACGCCATCAAACTTTTCTACTTTATCCATAAAATCAGCATCGGCTTCAAAAACCTCTACTAATTTATGTGTAAGTTCTATACTCGCTGCCTTATTTACTTCGCCAAACTTCGCTAATGAAGCGGTAATTGTCTTTTTTACTGTGTTATTCATCCTGTTATTATTTCCGTCATTGCGAGGCAAGAAGCAATCTTAAAGCGATAGTTCTTTTTGTCGGATACTTTGTAGCTTGCAATAACGAGTTAAATTAATATTCTATATGTTGTCCGTTGTTATAAACCAATTCCACTTTTCCTTTTAACGTTTTATTAAATAAAGGCGAATTAGCTGATTTTGATTTGTTGGTATCACTGTTAAAAGTCCACTCTTTTGTAGGGTTAAAAACTGTAAAATTAGCAACTGCACCTACTTTAATTTCAGGAACTTCCAATTTTAATAATTTTCTAGGGGCTATAGCCAATTTCTCCACAATTAATGCCGTATCTAAACCTGCTTGCAACAATAATGGCAATACGGTTTGTAAAGCAATGATTCCGTAGTTCGCGATTTCGAACTCTACGTTTTTGAACTCAATTTCATAAGGACGATGTTGTGAAGAAATCGCATCAATAGTACCATCTTTTAAACCCGCAATTAATGCTTTATTATCAGCTTTGCTGCGTAGCGGCGGTTTCACTTTGTAATTACTGTCAAAATCGTTTAGCAGCTCTTCTGTAAACACCAACTGATGAGCAGCTACATCGCAAGATACTTTTACGCCATCTTTTTTCGCTTTTTTGATGAGTGATACAGAACCTGCTGTAGAAATATTACTGATATGAATTGGAGCATTATGGTATTGCGCCAAGAAAATATCTCTCGAAACCTGCATTTCTTCGGCCAATGCCGGAATACCCTTCATGCCTAATAAAATGGTAGTAGCACTTTCGTTCACTTGTGCTTTTCCAACCAATGCTTTATTCTCAGGATGCGTAAACAATAAGCCATCAAAACCTAAGGCATATTGTAAAGCCCTACTCATGAAACCATCATCAGCAATGGCTTTACCAGCTTCTGCAAAGGCAACGGCACCAGCTTGTTTCATGTCGAACATTTCGGCAAGTTCTTTACCTTCCAAGTTCTGACTGATGGCTCCAATTGGATGTACATCAACCAAATTACCTTTAGCCCTATTCAAGATATATTCTACCTCGCCTTTACTATGCACCACAGGTTTGGTATTAGGCATGATAGCTATCCCTGTAAATCCACCTGCCGCAGCAGCAGCCGTACCTGTTTTAATATCTTCTTTGGTTTCGAAACCTGGGTCTCCAAAAACACAGTTTAAATCAAAAAAACCTGGCGAAAGTATTGCTCCACTCTGTTCAAAAACTGCTTCATGCTTTTGCAGTTCTAGGTTTTTACCTATTTCTACAATAGCTCCTTTTTCAACTCTCACATCGCAAGTTTTTCCGTTAAACTCGCTGCTGGCATCTGCAATGGTAATTCCCTTAATTAAGAGGCTCATGAATTTTTATATTTTATTTTTCAATTTCGTTTAACCACAAATATTTATTAGCCACAGATACACAGATTTTATAACATCATTTTTCCAGATAAAATGAATCTATTTGTGCATTTGTGGCGAAAAAAATCTAACTAACAATATTTCGGCGGCTATGAAAATTAAGCTCAAAATTAGGCAAAGTTTCCATAACTCAGTTCCATTATTTTTTTCGGCAATGGCCGATAAAACGTTCTCTTTTTTGACATCAATAAAATGAATTTTTTGCGAACCAAAGCGTTCTTCCAACTCTGCTTGGCTATCGTATTTCATATTAGATTCAGTTCTGTTGTCATTAAAAGCTACTACCGCAAAAGTAGAATCGGCTTTTCTCACATTATAGAAACCTGATTTCTGAATTTGGTCGGCCACGTACAATAACGTTTTTCCGTTTTGATGGTTGATATCTGGAATGACTTCAAAACCATCTCCAATTAATTTCAAAGATTGATTAGCGCCCAACTTTACTGATGGTAGCGTAATCACATTGTCTTTCGAAATGGTATAAAACAACGGCTGATCTTTAGCACTTTCAAAAGCAATTTTATACATCAATGGCACAAAAAGTGGATGTTTAGATAAATTCCCATCTTTTTCTTCCAATCCAGTTGCAGCTAAAAAAAACTGTCCGGAAGCTGTTGGATAACGAGCTATAAATGTTTTTCCAGCAGGCAATTGTAGAATTGGCTCTTTTGCTAGCTTACTACTTTCTGCATAAGTAAAGTAGCGATTAGCCAAGGGCAAATCCATGTTTTTAGGTAGTGTTTCAAACACATCCTTAAATAAACTATGTTTCAATTCTATTTGCGAAACCTTGGTTGATTCGGTTACTAAACCTGCAACTGAAGGCAAGTTTAAGGTAGTTAAGAATGAGTTATAACTAGACAAATCAGCAGTTGTAGAAGGAAAAATTACTACCGTACCGCCATTGGCCACATAGTTTTTTAGCTCTTGTGCCAAACCACTAGAAGGCTGACTAATGCCGTTCACTACAATTAAACTGTAATTTGAGAAAGCCGCGTAGTTAATGTTATTTTCGGAAACGGATGTTAATTTGAAATAAGAATCGGCGTTGAAAAGTGCTTCGATATACTTGGCAGTGCTGTTGCCATTAATGCTCAAAATTTGTTGATTAGCATTTACATTGAAGCTAAAGTTCAGTTCATCATCAAAAGTTAATGGAAAGTCTTTAATGCTTAACACTCCCTTTTGCCAGCCTAAACTTAAGCCACTGTACGAAAGCGTGTCGATAGCAGTTGCTCCCGCAGCCACCGTAATACTTCCGATAGCTTTTTGTTGGTTATTGACGATCAATTTGAGCGGGATATTTTTAGCTTCTTCGCTACCAAAGTTCTTTAAACGAACAATAATTTTCTCTGAAGTATTGGGTTGGTGTACAGGTGAAAGAAACCAAACGCTATCTACAGAAATATTAGGTAATTCGTTAGCACTTAATTTCACTAATGCCAATTGAGTGGATTGTTCTTTTTTAATCGCTTCGTTACCTGCAAAATTTTGCTGAAAATCGGATATAACGTAGGCAAAGCGGTTGGCAGTACCTGTAAACACACCTTGCTGACGATTTACCACCTGCTGTAAATTCCTATTGGCGGCCGATATCTTCACTTCGTCTACAGCTCGTACAAACTCATCTGAATTTAACAGTCGCTGATGTTTACCTTCAAAATCGTTAGTTAATAATTGGAACCTGTCATTAAGTTGGTAACTTTTTACAATTTCTTTTGCTCTACGTTTGGCTTCGTCTAGTAAACTTCCTTCCTTATTCACTGCATCCATACTATAAGAATTATCGAGATAAATACTTACGATATTTCCAGTTGACTTATTAGTTTCGGAGTTGGAATTTATAAACGGTCTGGCAAATGCCAAAACCAAGAAAACAATAGCCAGTATACGGGCGGCTAAAATCAATAGGTTTTTGAGCTTTTCTCTAGATGAGTTTTGCTCCTTTACTTCTTTTAAAAAAGAAACATTACTAAAATAAACCTTTTTGAACTTGCGAAAATTGAATAAATGAATTATTACCGGGATTAGTACCGCTAAAAGTGCAAAAAGGAAGCCCGGATAGAGGAAATTCATTAAAAATCAAAGGTACAAAAGATTTACGATTTTAAACTTACGATTTATGATTTTATCGTTACAGCGTTTAACGCAAAAATGTAAAGTATAAATACTTCTTTTTCAAAAACATGATGTAAAAAAGTAACAAAAGAGACGGCAAAGATGTTTTTATAAGAAAATACAAACATGAAAACTCCAGATAAAAACAAATCGAGCAAAGAAGATAAGACATCCAATTCTAAGTTAAAAACTGAAGCACCTTTGGCAGAAAAAGATGAAATAAAGCAAGCAGAAGATAAACAGAGAAAGAAAAGCGGAAAATAAACTATTGTGGAGCTAAATTTTAAAAATTAGCTACGAAACTGATGCTGAAATAAAAACTTCGCTCCACTAATAAATTCATCGGCTGCATCGTAATGGTTTTTCGTTATTGTATAAGCCCGTTAATTACGCCATAACGTATCAAGGCTGCAGAATTTTTAGAGCCAGTTTTGTCTAATAAGCTTTGACGGTGCCCTTCTATAGTTCTTTTACTCAAAAACAGTTTCTCAGACATCTCTAAATTGGTCAGTCCTTCGGCAATTAGTTGTAAAATTTCTAACTCACGTAGAGAGAAATCTATTTCATTTTCTGGAATAGCCATTAGATATTGCTTACTTTGCAACATCGTATCCATTAGCGACATGGTAAGTTCTGCACAAAGGTACCTACGACCTTGGTTTACAAATTTAACTGCAAAAATCAGCTCATCTGCTCCAATATTTTTAAGTAAGTAACCATCACCGCCATTTTTGAATGCCTCCATCACATATTTTTCATGGTCATGCATCGAAAGCATTACTACCTTTATTTTGGGATACTTCGCTTTTACTTCTTTTAACAACTGCATACCGTCCATTTCTGGCATGTTAATATCCGCCACAATCATATCTACCTCTCCAGACGACAGTAATTTCATTACTTCTACACCATTAACGCCCTCCCCTAAAACCCTAATTTGCTCATCAGATTCTAAAAGCAATTTAATGCCATTTCTAACGATATTATGATCTTCAGCCAATATGATATTTATCATTCTTCCTCTATGTTTTGATCTAGTTGATTGTTCCAAAAGCTCGAAATTATATAAACATTAATTATGTATTCATTAGGTAAACAAGCAGCAAGCCTATAATCTCATTTGCAGGCCAAAAACAAGTATAATATGGCATTAAAAGAGTACAAATACCCTCCTATCTGTACATCTTCATAATCATGAGAAGAAGCAATCTTGGTTAAAGTTTACTCTAACCGTAACTAATAATATAATCTCTAATCCTACCACCTATTTATCTCACCTAATAATGAGAATAGCAGGCCATTTGTTTTTAAAATTTAAAAAGGCTTCAATTTCGTACAAATAACGCTTACGCAGAACTTATTCTTTATCTCTGTGTTTTATAAGGTAAATCTTCAAATTATGCCAGAGTTTCCCAATGCAACGCTGATTTTAAATGCGATACCAGTAGCGTTTTATGTGCTTGATCATAATGCCAATTTCAGTTACGTTAACGAAAAGGCGCTGAGCTATTTTAAGATGTCGAGTGCGGAAATGATAGGAAAAAATGTTTGGGCACTATTTCCAAATTCTGTAAAAACAGGCTATTATCATGAAGTAAACCAAGCTATCATTCAAAAAAAAGAAACCACTTTCGAGTATATGTCTGTATTTACGGAAAGCTGGATAAAACTTACCATCACTCCAATTCCGGAAGGTGTAGTTGTTACATTTGGTAGTGTAGAAAAAGACAAATACAGCGAAAATCTATATAAGACACTTATTGAAAATACGCCAGACATCATTACCAAGTGGAACAGCGATTTAAAATTGAGTTACGGTAACGCAGCTTTCGAAAGTAAAATGGGGTTATCCCTAGCGAGTGTGCTAGGCAAAAGCCACCAAGAAATATGGCCTGACGTGGATGATTTAGCATTGGTTAAGAAAATGCAAAATGTTCTAGAAAATGGAACTGCAGAAACGATAACCGTTCCATTTAAATCTCAAGAAAGCCAACTCTATTACAACATCAAAATGGCTCCAGAGCTTACCGTTAATGGAAAAGTTAAAAGCGTAATTGTTATTGGAAGAGATATTACCGAATTAAAAAATAACCAGGAAGCAATTAGCGCAGATCTTAGCAGCAAATACAAATCGCTATTCAACTCCATTAATCAAGGGTTTTGTATTATAGAAGTGTTGTGGAATAGCGAAGGCAAAGCTATAGACTATCGTTTTATAGAAGCAAATCCAGCATTCGAGAATCAAACTGGCATTAGTGATTATCACGACAGAACAATTAACCAAATTTTGCCAACGCTAGAAAACCACTGGTATGAGATTTACGGAGAAGTGGCTAAAAGTCAAAAATCGGCGCATTTTGAATTGCCCGCAGCAATAATTAACGCATGGTTTGAAGTAGAAGCTTTTCCAATCAAGTCATTAGGAGAAAATATTGTAGGTGTGTTATTTAATGATGTTACTGAAAGAAAACATGCGGAAGAAGTGTTGAGAAAAGACCAACTGAAAAACTTCGAAAAACAACAACAGAAAGAGATTTTAAAGGCTTCTCTAAATGCTCAAGAAGAAGAGAGACAACGTATTGCGGAGATGCTTCATAATGGTTTAGGACAAGTACTTTACGGAGTGAAGACAAACTTAGAACGCATTAAACTCAATGAAGAGGAAGCTTATGACGATAACCTAAAAGCATTGGATCGTTCAAAGGAATTATTAGGAATGTGTATTCAAGAGACGAGAAGAATATCTCATGAGCTCATGCCCTCCATTTTAGAAGATTTTGGGTTAAAAGCTAGTGTAAATGACATTTGTTCTCAATTGAAAGGCAAAACCCGTTTCAACTGTACTTTTTCTGGAATTGATATTCCTTTAGACAAATACCTACAATTAGCTATCTATAGAATTACACAAGAATTGGCATTAAACATCATGAAGCATGCTGACGCCACACTTGCAAGGATAAATATTAGTGTAGTAGACAACCATATACATCTTACAGTGAAAGATAATGGAATTGGATTTGACAGCGTAGTGAAAAAAGAAAATGGAATTGGATTGAAGACCATAGAAGCTAAAGTGAAGTTACTGCATGGTAAAATGGAAATTACTTCAGTACGTAGACAAACTACTATCCACATCCAATTCCCAATATAAAAATTAAGCTGGTTTAAATACGCTTAAAAGATCATCATTATCAAAAGTGATAGAATTCCAAGAACTCCGCTTAGGCTTAACGTCTGAAAAATCATCTTGATAATCTACTTTATGTAAATTTACCTTGGGTACTGGAATTAGCGCAAATTCACTTTCATTTGCAAACTGTTCGTTTCTTTGAGTTTGTTGCTGCACCGAACCTCGTTCATTTTGCAGCTTACCTTTTTTATATTCCATCACTTTGTATTTTATCTTTCCAATCGGATATGGTAGGTTTCTATTTCCTTGAGCGCTTCCAAAATGCCGGTTCTTTGCTTTTGCAACAAACCAATGTGGTCTGCATGAGTAGCATAGTCTTCTAAAACCCTATCGTATTTTTCAATGGCTGCCTGCTCTCCCGTTTCAATGGCACCCAAAATAGCTGCGTCTTCTTTACTGCTCAGTGCCTCCTTAATATCTATCCAAGTTCTGTGCAAAACTCCTAAAAGACCACCGTCCTCATTTTCGCTGCTGCCTCCATGCAGGGTGATGTGATTTTTTAGCTCGTTAGCAAAACCTACACGCTGCGACGATAAACGTAAAAACAAATCTCGCAGTTCAGTACTTTCGGTAGCTTCACTTGCGGATAAATATCCTTCCTTACCATCATTTACAATATTTACCAAGCCTTTTAAATCTTCAATTACCTTCTTATTCGTTTCCATTATTTTCTTCGCTTTCTTTACTTTTTATTTCTGTTTTTTGAATTGCATTTTCTCCAAGCGGTTTACTGCTTCCACGAGTAGAATTTTGCTGGTCATCTTGTACGCCAGCAATAGCCGAAGACTTTTCATTTCCCGTCTCATTCGCCTTTTCCTCTTGTACATCTGCTGGTCTACGGTCTAACACTTTTTCATCTGTATCCAATTCTTCTCTTTTTACTAAACGCTGATTAGGATCGCCTTCTCTTCCTTGTGGCTCTCCAGATTTACGATTAGTCTGCTGATTTCCTTCTCTATGAGACTGATTGAAGTCTCTATTCTGTTCAAATTGAATTTCCATAACGCTTAGCTTATTAATTAACCTTGGTAGTATCTGTTTTTGATGATGCGGTGTCTATGGATGCTCCGCTGGCACTTCCTGTATCTAAATTGATAAAGTCGCTATCTGCGGCAACACTCGTATCCCACATTTTTTCTTGCTTCTTTTCTGAACTGCAGCTGCTGATGAAAACACCAAAAGCAACAGCAATGAGTACTAAAATTGATTTCATTTTCATTACTTTTATTAAGATTGATATATTACTAAATACCTGAAAGGAGTAAAAAGTTCCAGTTATTTTAAAATCAGGTATTTTGATCAAAGCACCTTTTTAGCTCGATAGCATTTTTTTATTTTCCTGTTAAGATAGTTTCCTTTAGAAACGGAGGCCTTAAATTCTTTGTAAATTTTCTCAGGAACGTTCTCATACAAGTAAATTTCTCCGGAAATGAAAGTTACAGTTAACGCTTTAAGCTCCAAATGGTAATTGATACGTAAAACAACTGACGACGGCATATCTTTAAATAGGATACTTAGGCATTAAGAATTAATACAACATTATATAAGTAGTTAGCCCGATTTATACCCATTTTTATAATAGATCACTTTTCGAGGCGTTTAATAGGTATATTTGAATTAGCACGTAAACAAAGTTGATATGGCGGAAAAAACAAGCAAAAACCAACAAACTACAGATAGCTTGCTAAAAAAATCGAAAGCTTTAAGAGCCAAGTCTAAAGAGACAGAAAATAAGTTTAATGAGTTAAAAGCTCAAGTAGATGAGTTTATCCATTCAGACAAAAACAAACCTGAGTAAGATTAAATCTCTTTCATTTAATTCTAAACTTTCTAATTATTTCTACACTAAAACCGGTCTAAGATTTCTTCTTTGGAACCTTCGCTCCTGCCTCCCTAGCTTCTGACAAGCCGATGGCAATTGCCTGCTTTTTGGAAGTTACTTTTTTACCCGTACCTGTTTTCAACTTCCCTTCTTTCATTTCGTGCATTGCTTTTCCTACTTTTTCGCTAGCTTTTCCTGAGTATTTCGCCATCAGCTTAATATTTACCTACATTAACTAATAAGCTTTATTACAAGCAATTGTTTATGAAAAATTCCAATCAGGTATTAGTACCTGATACACCTCAAAAAATACCTCTTTTATTTCTACGCCAAACAAAAAAGCTTAATGTCTTCTTTTTAAGGATACAAAATCAAAACAAATCCACTAAAAACTAAAGTATTATGAAAAGTGAAAAAGATAGCAAAGCAATGCCAAATGCGCATTTGCACGATTTATTTGTTGACGAACTAAGAGATATTCTGGGAGCCGAAAGACAACTTTTAAAAGGCCTGAAAAAAATGGCAGATAAAGCAGTTGGCGAAAACCTAAAGAACGCTTTTACAGCGCACCATGCCGAAACAGAAGAACAAATAGAAAGGCTGAAACAAGTTTTTGCCAGCATTGACTTAAGTGCGAGAGGTAAAAAATGCAAAGCGATGGAAGGTTTGTTAAACGAAGCAGAAGAAATTATGGAAGAATTTGAAGGCGATGAAGCTCTAGATGCAGCTTTAATTGCAGCAGCGCAAAAGGTAGAGCATTATGAAATTGCTACCTACGGCTGTTTGGTTACTTATGCTACTTTAATGCAACATGAAGAAGCAAGAGGTTTACTACAAACTACGCTAGATCAAGAAAAAGACACAGACAGCAAACTAACAGAAATTGCAATGTCTGAAGCAAATGTAGCTGCTTAATTATTTGGTTTGTGCCGACGTTGATAAAATTTCGACGCCGGCTCTTTTATCATCAAATTGTTCCATATCATGAAAAATATATTATTCCTCTTATATAGCACTTTATTTACTGTAATGATTGCCTGTAATTCTCAAGAAAAAGACTCGAAGGAATTGGCAGATAGCATTAACCAAACTAAAGATACCGTTACCAATTCTGCTGACATTATCACCGTTCGCGACAATGAAGCAGAATTTGCTACCAATGCAGCAGATGCGAGCTTGGCAGAAATCAACTTTGCCAATTTAGCTATTGCGAACACCAGCAATCAGGAAATTAAAAATTATGCCAATATGATGCTGAAAGACCATGGTATGGCAAACGATGAGTTGATGGCTTTAGCGAAAAGCAAGAACATTACTTTGCCAGCCACCATGAGTAGTGAACACCAAAAGCATAGAAATGAGCTGGCGGAAAAGAAGGGAACAGATTTCGATAAGAAATATGCACAATTGATGGAAGAAAATCACGTAAAGGTGTTAGCAGTGATGGAGCATGAAGCTAGAAAAGGTACTGACACAGATTTGAAAGCTTTCGCAAGTAAAATGGTTTCGGTGGTTAATTCACATCTAAATGCAATAAGAAAGATAAAAAAAGGATTGTAGTAAACTTTTACGCTGGGCAATTGTTGCCTTAATATACCTGCGCAAGAGCCTCAAATAGACATACAATGAAAATAGCTTATATCAGCACTTCTCTACCTAACGAATGTGGAATAGCCACTTTTAATGCAAACTTATCTGCTGCAATTAACCAACACAAAGTGGTTTCAAAGGATAGTTTTGTTATTGCTTTAAGTGATTCCGAAAATTTAGACACTTACCAATACCCTAGAGATGTTAAATATATCATTAGACAGAGTAACCAAAAAGATTACTTAAGAGCTGCTGATTATATCAATACCAGCCAAGTAGATGCTTGTGTTTTAGAACACGAATTTGGCATTTACGGAGGAGAGAGTGGTTTATATCTACTCACCTTAATGGCGAGAATTAACAAGCCCATCGTAACAATTTTACACACCGTACTCAAACAACCTAGTTACATCCAACAAACCATCATCCAACAAATAGCGAAGCGTTCGTCTAAAATTGTAGTGATGAGTCAAAAAGCAATTGGATTTTTAACCAGTATTTATCAAGTTCCTAAAGAAAAAATACAATACATAGAACATGGCGTACCTGATTTAGAACCTGCTAAAGATAATCCAATTAAAAGAGCTTATCCATTTAAAGACAGTAAGGTTCTCCTCACCTTTGGTTTGATTAGCAGGGGAAAAGGTTTGGAAACTGTAGTAGAAGCTTTGCCTGAAATCGTAAAAAAACATCCAGATGTAAAGTACGTAGTATTGGGAAATACACATCCTGGCGTAGTTAAAAGTGCGGGAGAAGAATATCGCGATAGTTTAAAAAGATTAGCTAAAAAACTAAACGTGGAAAGCCATTTGGTATTCGTCAATAAGTTTGTGGATGAACAAGAATTACATCACTATCTTTCTGCAGCAGATGTTTATATTACACCATATTTAAACGAAGCGCAAATTACCAGCGGAACTTTGTCGTATGCTGTAGGTGCAGGTGCTGCAGTTATTTCTACTCCCTACTGGCATGCACAAGAACTATTGTCACAAAAACGTGGCCTACTGTTTGATTTCAAAGACCATCATCAATTGGCAAATTTAACCAATGATTTGTTGGAGCAACCAGAAAAGTTAAATGAGCTTAAATATAATGCATATCAATATGGTCTATCGTTACGTTGGCCTAGTATTGGTAAAAACTATATCAAGGTTTTGGAGAAAGCCATCTCGGATAAAGAAAGAGCCAATTTAGATAACAAACATATTATCGACGTCGATAGTATCCCTACATTTAATTTAAGTCACATTCGTCGTTTAACGGATGATACGGGAATTGTTCAACACGCTAAATATGGTATCCCGAACCTTAAAGAAGGATATTGTTTAGATGATAATGCTAGAGCGCTAATTATGGCTTTAATGGCATTTGAACAGTATAAAAGTAAAGAAGCTTTAGAGCTATTACCTATTTACTTGAGCTACATCCAATACATGCAAAAAGAGGATGGAAATTTCCGTAACTTTTTAAGCTTCAACAGAAATTACTTAGACGAAGTTGGTTCTGAAGATTCTTTTGGAAGAACAATTTGGTCTTTAGGTTACCTCATTAATTTCGCTCCCAACAACTCTTATAAAGAATTTGCTACGGAACTATTCTTAAAATCAGTACCTCACTTTACCCATTTAGAGCATTTACGAGGTGTAGCAAATACGATGATTGGAATTAATCACTACCTGAAAGCCAATTCGCATCATACTGATATCGTAAATGAACTGAATGAATTAGCAGTACCGTTGATAAATGCATATAAAAATAATAAAGATAACGATTGGCACTGGTTTGAGCAGAAAATGACTTATGATAATGCCTTATTACCGTTAGCATTATTATGTCATTACGAAATTAGTGGAGATGAACAATCGCTAAATATTGCACTGGAGAGCTTAACGTTTTTAACTGAGAAGACTTTAATGTTCGGTTTTCTAAATCCGGTAGGTAATGATGGTTGGTTAGAAAAAGGGCAACCTATGGCACTTTACGACCAACAAGCTATCGAAACAATGGCCATGGTATTAGTTTACTTCAAAGCTTACGAAGTAACTAAGGATGAAAAATACATGCACAATCTTTATCAAAGCTATCAATGGTTTTTAGGAGAAAATAGCTTAAATCTTCCACTTTATGACCACGAAACTAAAGGATGTGCAGATGGCTTACAGAATTTCAGTGTAAATAGAAACCAAGGTGCTGAGAGTACTTTAGCCTACCTAATTTCCCATTTGGTAGTTTTTAAGGCACTGGAAATAGAATATCGTTACTTGGCAGATGACAACAAATTACAAGCTGATATCTTAGAGAAATAAGAAATAACACAAAACAAAAATCCCTCGCTTCAAATGAAGCGAGGGATTTTTGTTTTTTTAAGGTTTGGCTAAAGCCATCCGACAAATTTAAGTGGACGGCTATTTAAAATTAAACCGAACTTCCGTTATTTGTTTCCATGATACGCTCTAGCAATCTTTGCAAATTCACAGTAGCAAACGAAGAGCAGTAATCAGACAAACCATATGGAATAATTAGTTCACCATTGTGGATGATAGAACCACAAGAGTACAATACATTTGGCACATAGCCTTCCCTCTCATCAGGATTTGGAACTAATAAAGGTTCATGTAGCCTTCCAATTTCTATCGAAGGGTCATTTAAATCTAGCAAACTTGCACCCAGACAATACCTTCGCATTGGTCCAACGCCGTGGGTGATGATTAACCAACCAGCCTCTGTTTCTATAGGAGATCCGCAATTACCTATTTGAATAAACTCCCAAGAATATAACGGCGACTGAAGTTTTATGGGTTGGTCCCACACCGTAATTCTATCTGAATACATCAGGTAATTATTCCATCCATCTATCCTCGACATCATTGCGTATTTACCATTAATTTTCTTTGGAAATAAAGCCAAATTCTTATTCTGCGCTCCTTTTCCATGTAACGGACTCACCTTAAAGTCGTAAAAATCGGTGGTTTGCATTAACTTTGGGATGATGAATGCGCCATCGAAAGCGGTATAAGTTCCATAGTAAATGATACTCCCGTCATCCTTAGTAAAACGTACAAAACGGGCATCTTCAATTCCTTTGCGCTCAAATTCTGAGATTGGAAAAATCACCCTATCAGAAATGTCGGTATCCTTTGAAAAACAGATTTCATGATAAGTATCAGATAACCATAGAATTCTGTCGTATTCCAATTTGCCTGTATCTTCAGCTTGCTTTTCCTTTGCATCCAAAACTAGTTTTCTTAATTGAGGATAATCAAATTTATCTCCCAAATGTGCATTTACATCAGTAATCACATTCATAGAAATATTTGCATCTGCTGCTTTCTTCAAGAATAACCTTTTATTGTAGATAGCATTTTTTACCACTTCAGCTTCATCAATATAGTTCCCAGCTGGTAAAACATGGATGTTATTATGCGCATCTAGTAGCGCTCTTCTAAAAACAACCGAAGAAATATGTCCTTCTCCCACTGCTCTAAAACTGATAATCACCCGCTTCTCTCCTTCCACCAAATTAGACTGATCAGGGTCTTCTACAATAGAAGGATTAAAGAATGCAGCAGATTCGATAGAATATTCGTGAGTAAAATAAGAACCAATGAGGTATTTGGTAAACTCGTCCATCTCCTTGTAATCAATACCCATTTCTTCGATGAGCCACTGTATTTTCTTGCAATGCTTTAAAAACACCTTGGTAATGTTACGGTGACGTTTTGAAAACTCTTGAAGTAAAGGAGATACAATATCAAAGATTTGTCGCTCGGTTAGGCTGGTCACCTTTGTAATTACTTCCCTGGCTCGTTCATCGCCATTATAAAAAAACCTTGCAATTACTCTTTTTGGGTCTGGGTAAACCTTAACCGGTTTTCTGCTAACTGTTATCCTCATATTAGATTATGTTTAGTTAAACTAACAATTTTAAAAGCATAGATGTTTTTATTAATGCAAATGCCTTCAAACTAAATTATACACTAGGTGTTATAAAGAAAAACATTGTGATGGATTCAGCAGAAGTAGATTTTTATATCATAGCTCAAATTAACGAACAGGAAAAGCATATTAAAGTGGTGCAATTAGAAACCACTGATGGTGTTCCCTACTATTCTTGCTTAATTGGAGACGATGAAATTACCCAACTAAGAGACGAGACCTATGGCAAATGGGAGCAACTCTGGGGCGATTTAGACGACAATACCATACAACGTATAGGAAAGCAGATTGAAGAAAAAATTACGCCACCCTAAACGTAATGTAGTACGCCATTAGTAATACAAAACTTAACCAACGCTGCTGTATTGCGTACGCCTGTTTTAGCTATCATCTGTAAACGATGACCTTCTATGGTACGTTTACTGGTAAACAATTTATCTGCAATTTCTAAATTGGTGTAACCTTCGGCAATCAGTTCTAGAATTTCTATTTCCCTACTAGAAAAATCTACCTTTAAACCATTACTGGGCTTACTTTTAAAGCCAGAACCCAACAAACTTTTACTTAGCAACTGGTGTGTCAATTCTGAGCATACATAAAATGAGTTACTCATTACTTGCTTTATCGCAAATATCAATTCTTCTTCATTCACACTTTTAAGCAAATATCCTTTTGCGCCAGACTGCAATGCCTGAGAAACATATTTCTCATGGTCTAGCATAGAAAGTATGAGTACTTTTACGGTTGGATATTGAACAGAAATCGCTTCAGAAAGTTCTAAGCCGCTCATATTTGGCATATTGATGTCTGCCAGTACCAAATCTATCTTTTCTTCTGTCGTTTCTAAGATTTCGATGATTTCTGCGCCGTCCGCACCTTCTCCAACCACTTTAAACTCGCTATACTTTTCTATGAGAGACTTAATACCATCACGTACCAGATGGTGGTCATCAGCCAATAAAATATTGACTACTTTATTATTATTCTGCGCCATTTAGAGGGATATTCATTAAAATTTTAGTTCCTTTATTAGGTTTCGAAAAAACCTCAAAAACACCATTTAAAAGATGTAGGCGATTAACTACACTTTTTAAGCCAAATCCTTTCTTTGGATTGGATAACACACTCGTTTCCATGCCTTTTCCATTATCTGTCTGGCTCACATATAACTCTTCTTCCTTTTGTAAAATAAGTACATTAACATGAGTAGCCTGCGCATGCTTGATGGTATTATTTAACAATTCTTGTACAATGCGATAAAGTACCACTTCCATATTGCTGCTTAAACGGTTCTCTTTAATGTTGAAACTGAAGTTAAAGCTAATGTTAAGCGCATCTAACTTTCTTTCCAACATATCCTTTAAAGCAGCTTCCAAACCCATGTCATTGAGCAGTACCGGCGTAAGTTCAAACGAAATTTGCCTCACTTTCTTTATTGCAGTATTAATCAAAGCCCTACTTTCAGCTTCGGATGCACCTAACTTTAATTGTGCTGCAAACAACAACTGGCCAATTTCATTATGAAGTGTTTCGGCAATATTTCTACGTTCTTCTTCTTGCGCATTGATGATTGCCTTAAACAATCGCCTTTGCTGCACGGCCTTTAGTTTAGATTGCTCTTCGATAAGACGTTCGCGTTCGGCATTCAGATCCATTTGCACGGTAATATCCTGAGAGATACCTATAATTTGCAACGGTTTGCCATACTCATCTCGCGTTAAAACTTTTCTCTTCGTAGTTAACCAACGTACTTTTCCTTCATGGTCTATAATCCTATATTCCAACTCATCCACCTCATTGTCCTTAGCTTTGCGCAAGATATCCATGCGCTCAAAATATCTATGTTGGTCTGCCGGATGAACTGTTTTCTCAAAAAACCGAGAGCCCATTTCGCAAATTTCCTCGCTTCCCATTTTAAATAAATGTTGGATATGCGTATTAGAATAGATTTTTCGCATCTGCTGGATATCGGTAACATACAACATATCAGGCACCGCATCTGCTATTTTAGAAAACACAGCAGATTCCAATTCAAAGTCTTCAATTAGTATATGATGGTGTAAATTTTGGACTATGAGATTTGCAGCTTTATATTTCTCCATGCAGCGTTTCTAGATGGTTTATAGAATTAAATATAGACAAAAAATAAAAGCGACACACCAAATAGTTGTAATACTTTTGTAGGAAGATTTAAAGTTATCCCTTAGTCAAACAGCTTTCTATACTACTCAAAAAGTGATTTAAATCAAAAGGTTTGGCTATAAACAAATCCATGTGATTGGCGTAGTTACAAAAATTATTTAATGGATAAGCAGAAAGCACAATTAAAGGCGTAGTAGGAAATGATGATTTAATTTTCTCACATAAATTTTCTGCATGAGATAATGGCGCAGTTGAATGATCGAGCAGGATAAGCTCTGGCTCAGAAGAATTAGTTTCCCCAATCGCCTCCTTCGAAACGAATTCTACCTGAAATCTGTCAGAAATTAATACCTCTGTAAGAATAGTTTGCATACTATCCTCGTCCTCAAAAATCAGCAATTTACGTTTCTCGGTAGCGATAGGAATGTTTGTCATTGTGTTTAGGTTATTTCATCGAGCATTTGGCTCGTACCTGCCATAGCCAACTGCTCTTCTTCTTGCTGTTTATTATAAATAATTACCCTTAATAGATTGACTATTTTTTGTGCATTACACTCTAAGGCTTGCGCTAATAAAGAAGTATAAGCCGTAAGCTGATATTGTTGCAGTTGTTGCATCCCCACAATTAAACCTGCATCACGTATAAAGCTATTTCTAGGCGTTACATCTATAATATCGTAACATTCTTCAATCAGCACTTCAACATCTTTATTTTCGCCTTCTTCCACTGCGATATCTATTTCATGAAATATACTTTCTAGGCGATGGACGTGGCTTTTGCCTTCCTTTTCAAATTTGTCGAGTGTTTCCATCAAATCTTCGCACCCAACTGCTAACTGTAAAATTGGCAACACGGTAGACCATTGTTTTTCGGCACCGTAAACCTGTGGCAAACTTTCTTTTAAAGATTTAAAATCTCCTTTGTTGAGCGTCTTCTCTTTTGAAACATTAGATTGAATTGTGTTAACCATAACTAACTAATTAAAAATCAAAGAATAACCATCTCACTACGTGATGATTTGTATTAACTAATATCCGATATCATATTTATCTTGAAAAGGATATTTATACTAAAAAACAACGTATAAATACTGAATTTAATGATGTCTTTTTGGTTTATGAAACTATAAACAATTTACTGAAGCTTAGTGTTTTAATAAATATGAACATTACAGAAATAACCCTGAAAGAGCTAAGCGAGTATTGTTTAGGACGGCAAATATCTATAGGTGTAGCAGAAAGTGTTACTGCTGGTTATTTACAATTTACTTTAAGTCAAATGCCACAAGCGTTGAGCATTTTTAATGGAGGAATTACTACTTACAATATTGGGCAAAAAGTAAAGCATTTAGGATTAGATTTTATTCAAGGCTTGAGCTGTAATTGCGTTTCAAAAACCACAGCCGAAGTAATGGCACTACAAGTTTGTAATTTGCTTAATAGTAAAATGGGTATCGCCGTGACTGGTTATGCAAGCCCAGTTCCTGAGCAAAATATCATTGAATTACACGCTTACATGGCTATCGCCTTCAACCATAAAATTGTGCATACGCATCAATTATTCACCAAAGAAAACTCACCTGCCGAAGTCCAAAAAGACTATGTTAAGCAGGTGATTACAGAAATGCTTGTTTATTTCACTAAATTGTAATTCTGCCACCTGTTACCGGTAACACCGCACCAGAAATAAAACTGGCATCAGCCGAAGCTAAAAACAAAAAAGCTGGAGCCAATTCTACTGGCTGCCCTGGACGTTCCATAGCTGTGTTTTGGCCAAACGTTTCTACGTTAAATTTAGTGGCAGGAATTAATGGAGTCCAGACAGGACCAGGCGCCACAGCATTTACGCGAATGCCCTTACCTTGTTTCAATAAAATCTGACTGAGATTTGAAGTAAAATTGATGACTGCACTTTTGGTAGCCGAATAAGGCAATAAATCCTCCGAAGGGTCAAACGCAACTACCGATGTAGTATTAATAATGCTACTCCCTTTAGGCATATGAGGTACAGCCGCTTTACATAAGTAGAAAATTGCATTCACGTTGGTTTCAAAAGTACGGTTCCATTCTTCCGTTGGAATGTCTTCTATTTTCTCTCTACTAATATGAAAAGCAGCATTGTTGATGAGTACGTCTATCTGTCCAAATTCTTTAACAGCTTTATCAACTATTGCTTTGCACTGTTTTTCATTAGTAATATCACCTTTCATTAAGATTGCCTGTCTTCCGGCCCTCCTTACATATTCAGCAGTTTCTTCAGCGTCTTTGTCTTCCGCATCAGCTAGATAGCTAATCAGTACATCTGCACCTTCTCTGGCAAAAGCAATGGCTACTGCCCTGCCAATTCCCGAATCTCCACCGGTAATGATTACCTTTTTATCAGTGAAGCGACCATAACCGATGTAGCTATCTTCGCCATGGTCGGCTTTAGGCACCATTTTATCTTCTGTTCCTGGATAGATTTGCTCAGGCGTATTGAACGGTGGCGCTGGATACAATTTCTTTGGGTCTAGCTGTTCTTTCATAATTATCTATTAACGATATAAGGTTGAACGAATGAACGACAGAAAAGTTCCTTTAAATTATCTTTTAAGCTTAAATACTGATGGCTTTGCGTATTTATACGGCAATAAAAAAAGCCGTGAACAAACGTCCACGACTTTTTAAATAGTATCTTTTACCTTAGTTTACGGCTTTTACGAAGTTCATTACCACGTAAGCAGTTTTACCACTGTATTCAATTGGAGACTTAACCGTCATTGCATTATCATCTGCGCTGGTTAGCACTAAACGATAACCTTCAGTAACATTTTTAGCTTTCTCGCCTTCATATAATTTTTTGAACTGGAAAGTTTCATCAGCTGTGCTTACAGACCAAAATATATTTTGAGTTTTAGCTGAGCAGCTTGCACTTGACGGCAAACTATAGCTACCATTGCCGCTATTAGTTAATCTCCAAGTACTGCCAACAAAGCATTTATAAGAACTCTCTCCTAAGAATGACCTTACAGCCACATCAGGAATACCTTCGAATGTAATATTGTTTAACATCCAGTTGCCCGTAACATTGCCTCTTCTAACTGCAGGCGTACCTGAAGTAGTTTTCGGAGAACAGCTTTCTAACACCACCAACGATGCAGAGAATAAAGCGATAGCTAAAATTAGTCTTTTCATTTTTTTAATATTTGTTTTCATTTGTAATGAAACTATTCAGAAATATTGGAACGGTTTCATTTTTTAATATTTTGTTTGATGGCAATTTTCTTTATTAAAAAAGAAATCAGCCTTTGTATAATTTCTGTGAAACTCTTTACATAAATCTTGCCAAAAATAAAGTAATTGGGCTATTTAATCTACATTTGTTTTATCACCTTTTAAATTCAATTATCATGAAGCCAGAAACTACTGCTATTCACGCCTCTAACTTAGTAAAAGCCGTTACTGGAGATGTTACTTCTCCAATTCATCTTTCTACCACCTATTTTAGAGGCGAAGATGGTGGCTATCCTGGCGGTCACATGTATAGTAGAGTAAGCAATCCTAATCGTTCTGCGCTGGAAAAAGTAATTACCGAGTTAGAAGGCGGCGCTGATACTTGCGCTTTTTCATCAGGAAACACCGCTGGAATGGCAATTTTTCAAGCCTTAAAGCCTGGTAGTCACATTATCGCTCCAGACGATATGTACTGGGGTTTTAAAAAGCAACTACTCACTATTTTTGCTGATACGTTATCTTTCGATTTCGTTGATTTAACAGAAGTAGACAATGTAGAGAACTATATAAAGGCCAATACTGTTTTACTTTGGGTAGAAACACCTTCTAATCCGCTGTTAAAGATCTGCGATATTGAGGTACTAGGAAAAATTGCTAAAAAACACGAGCTGATTTTTGCAGTAGATAGCACCTTTGCTTCCCCAATTTTACAAAACCCAATTGCTTTAGGAGCTGATATTGTAATGCACTCTACCACTAAATATATTGGCGGACATAGTGACGTTTTAGGAGGTTCGTTAACTTTTGCTGCTAAAAATGAGTTTTTCGATAAGATTAAAAATATTCAAGAAACAGGCGGTGCTGTACCTTCTCCATTTGATTGCTTTTTATTGTTGAGAAGTATCAAAACATTAGCTTACCGTATTAAAGGTCACTGCGAAAACGCAGAGAAACTAGCGAATTACTTAAATGAGCATTCTAAAGTAGAGGCTGTTTATTACCCAGGACTGCCATCGCATCCGCAACACGAAATTGTGAAGAAACAAATGAAAGGTTTTGGTGGTATGCTTTCTATTTTAACCAAAGGTGATGCTGATTTTGCTAGAAAGGTAGTGAACAGTGTGAAAGTTTTTAGTCAGGCAACAAGTTTAGGTGGCGTAGAAAGTTTGATTGAGCACCGTGCTTCTGTGGAAGGACCTACTAGCAAAACACCTCAGAATTTAATTCGTATCTCGGTTGGGCTAGAACACATTGATGATTTAATTGCGGATTTGGAACAAGCGCTGGGTTAAGTTGAAAGTGGTATAATGCATACCTAGGGCCTCGTCATCCCCAACTCGATTGGGCATAGTAATGCATTCGCTTTAAGATTCCCGCCTACTCGGGAATGACGACAATGTTCCGTCATTTGACTGTAATGCGGTCCTTTACGTATGGGAGAGAAATCTAGCAACTTTACTTAAGCATATCGTTAGATTTCTCCTAACGTCGAAATGACGGGTAAGGTTTACTACCCAAACAAATCGCTGCTCAAATACCTATCTCCTCTATCACAGGTAATAAATACAATCAATCCGCTTTCTAATTCTTCCGTTAATTGTAATGCGCAATGCAAAGCTCCACCACTGCTCATTCCAGCAAAAATGCCCTCTTTTCTCGCCAATGCCCTTGCAGCCGAGGTTGCGTCTTGTTGCGAAACATCCATAATTCTATCCACTCGTTCAGGTTCGTAAATTTTTGGCAAATATTCAATTGGCCAGCGGCGAATACCCGGAATAGAAGACTCTTCTGTTGGCTGACAACCAACAATCTGAATATTGGGATTCTTTTCTTTCAAATATCTAGAATTCCCCATGATGCTACCTGTAGTCCCCATACTACTTACAAAGTGAGTAATTTTTCCTTGCGTTTCGTCCCAAATTTCAGGACCGGTAGTTTTATAATGCGCTAAATAATTATCGGGGTTAGCAAATTGGTTTAGCAGAAAATAACCAGGCTGTGTTCCTTTTTCCTCTGCATAATCTCTACAAACTTCAATAGATTCTAGCAAAGTTACTTTCGCTCCAAAAGCTTCCATCGTTAAGGTACGTTCTCTGGTAGAACTTGATGGCATTACCAATTCAATATCGATACCATAAATCGAAGCAATCATTGCTAAGGCAATTCCTGTGTTGCCACTAGTTGCCTCAATTAATTTTGTATTTTTATCGATTTCACCTCGCTCCATCGCACTGCGAATCATGTTTAACGCAGCTCTATCTTTAACACTTCCGCCAGGATTATTTCCTTCTAGCTTAGCATAAATTTTGACATTAGGGTTGGTGTTCAAATATCTAATTTCCGCCAATGGTGTATTTCCAATGCAATCAATAATGGTTTTCATATCTATATTTTTTACCCGCTGGTTTTCGCAGATGATAATGCAGATTTAAGATGGTTAATCTGCGGAAAAATCAGCGTATATCTGCGGGAAAACTGATCAACTATTCTTCTCCTTAATTTTAATTTCCGCCTGATGGTAAACTGTTGACCCTTCAGGCACACTTTTCGTTAACCAAACATTACCACCAATTACACTGTGATCACCAATAAACGTTTCGCCACCTAAAATAGTTGCTCCAGAATAAATAATTACATGATTGCCAATAGTGGGGTGTCGTTTAGAGTTAGATTTCGATTTATCTACACTCAGCGCTCCCAAAGTAACCCCTTGGTATAACTTAACATGATCGCCAATTATGGTCGTTTCTCCTATTACTAAACCCGTTCCGTGGTCAATGTACAAATACTCGCCAATTTGCGCTGCCGGATGAATATCTATTCCGGTAACTGTATGTGCATATTCGGTAATGATTCGGGGAATATGAGGCACATCCAACAAATGCAGTTCATGTGCAAAGCGATACATGGCCACAGCGAAAAACCCAGGATAGCACCTTATGATTTCAAATTCACTTTGTGCTGCGGGGTCGCCGTCTACAAGCGAGACCAAGTCATTATTTAACTTACGATAAACCTCTGGTAACCTATCAAAAAAAGTATCTGCGATTCCTTTACTTAATTCTTTGTTAGATGACTTCGTAGACTTCAATATCAACTGAAGTTCTTCTTTCAGTTCGAAGAAAACTCCTTTAAGTACATCTTGATTATAATTGGTAGACGCCCCTCTCTCTGGAAAAATCAAGTTCAATAAAGATTGAGCCCAATTCGCAATGGTCTGGTTAGAAGGTACAACCTGCTGCTGGTTTTGGCGCTGGATAATGCTATTTAGAAATTCGGTAGTCAAAACTTTAAATTGTATAGTAAGTCTACAAAGTTAGTATTTTATTTTACTAGGATTTATCATCTTAATATTGAATTATAATTTTGAGGGGGCTATAAGTTAGCCACAGATGCACAGATAAATCATTATTTGATATTAGAAATTAAAACATCTGTGCATCTGTGGCAAAACACAAACAACAACTCATTAACAAACAATGATTTAAAAATATTTCAGAATTTTATTTTGTATTAAAACAAAAAACATCCTATATTTGAAACATTATTTGGAGAACCAAATAAAAGTCAATTACCTTACGGTTGTTGATTTATAAAGAAGTGGCGAGAGACAGGCTCACTGACCCACTGGCAACCCTCAAAAAGAGAAGGTGCCAATTCCTGACCAAATTGCATGGTGCATTTTGGAAATATAAATTAATAAGATGAAACTAATTAATTCTATTTCTTCAAGAAACACGTTTCCCGAGCAGGTCGGACAAAACTCTATTTGTAATTCTATTAGTTGCAATTGTTGTAATATTCAATCAATGATGTGTATGTGCATTCGCATGTACTAAAATCAAAAATCTTCCACTTGTAATTTTTTCAAACACATTAGGAAGGCCCTATCAAACGGGTACGCAACATCAAGTTATGCCCAACATTAGGCTAAAATAAATCTAAATCGTAAATCTAAACTCGTAAATCAAATGTCACAACATAAATTCGAAACTCTACAAATTCACGCTGGACAAGATATAGACCCTACAACTGGTTCTAGAGCAGTTCCAATCTATCAAACAACATCATACGGTTTTAAAAACTCTGAACACGGTGCTAATCTTTTCGCATTAAAAGAATTTGGAAATATTTACACCCGCATCATGAACCCTACTACAGATGTTTTTGAAAAACGTATTGCTGCTTTGGAAGGTGGTGTAGCAGCTTTGGCCGTTGCTTCAGGACAAGCAGCGCAGTTTATCGCTTTAAACAACATCTTACAAGCTGGTGATAACTTTGTTTCATCTAGTCACTTGTACGGAGGTTCTTATAACCAGTTCAAAGTTGCTTTTAAGCGTTTAGGCATTAGTGTAAAATTTGCAGATGGCGATAATCCATCAGATTTTGAAGCTAAAATTGATGAAAATACAAAAGCCCTTTATTTAGAAACTATCGGTAACCCGTCTTTCAGCATCATCGATTTCGAACAAATTGCTGCTATTGCGAAAAAACATGATCTACCTTTAATCGTTGACAATACTTTTGGTGCTGCTGGTTATTTGTTCAGACCAATTGAGCACGGTGCAAACGTAGTAGTACAATCTGCCACAAAGTGGATTGGTGGTCATGGAACCAGTATTGGCGGCGTAATAGTTGATGGCGGAAATTATAACTGGGGCAATGGCAAATTTCCGGCATTTACCGAACCATCAGAAGGTTACCACGGCTTAGTTTTCAATGATGTGTTTGGACAGAATGGTCCTTTCGGAAATATCCAGTTCATCATCAGAGCACGTGTAGAAGGTTTGAGAGATTTTGGAGCATCGCAATCGCCTTTCAACTCTTTCTTATTACTGCAGGGATTAGAAACACTTTCATTAAGAGTTCAACGCCACGTAGAAAACGCACTGGCTTTGGCTAAATGGTTAGAAAGCCATGCAGCAGTTGCCAAAGTAAATTACCCAGGTTTAGAAAGCAGCCCTTATCACGCAAATGCGAAAAAATATCTATCAAATGGATTTGGCGCAGTGTTAAGTTTCGAGCTAAAAGGAAATAAAGAAAATGCCATTAAATTGGTTGATAGCTTAAAATTGGTGAGCCACTTAGCAAACGTAGGCGATGCAAAAACCTTGATTATTCAGCCTGCCGCAACTACGCATCAACAACTAAGCGAAGCAGAACAATTAGCCGCTGGCGTAACGCCAAGTTTATTAAGAGTTTCTGTGGGTATCGAGCATATCGATGATATTAAGGCAGACTTCGAACAAGCACTTTCTTCCTTAAACTAACACACAACAACACAACCACAACAACCAACAATGAGTACTTCGTTAACCTATAAATATCCAAAAATATTCAAGCTAGAAAGCGGCAAAAAACTCCGCAATCTGGAAATTGCATATCAAACTTATGGCAAATTAAATGCTAAAAAAGACAATGTAATATGGGCATGTCATGCTTTAACGGCTAACGCCGATGTATTAGATTGGTGGAAGGGTTTATTTGGCGCAAAGGATTTGTTCAATCCAGAAGAACATTTCATTGTATGTGCCAATGTTTTAGGTTCTAACTATGGCACTACCAATCCACTAAGCGTAAATCCAGTAACAGGACAGCCTTATTATTTGGCTTTCCCTGAGTTTACCATTAGAGATTTAGCGGCGATACACCAGTTATTAGCCGACCATTTGGCTGTTAAGACGGTTAAAACATTGATAGGTGGTTCGTTGGGTGGCCAACAAGCTTTGGAATGGTCTATCATTGGGAAAACCGAAATTGAAAACTTGATTTTAGTAGCAACCAATGCAGCTCACTCACCTTGGGGAATTGCTTTTAATGAAAGTCAGCGTTTGGCAATTGCTACTGATAGAACGTTCTTTGCCAACCAACCAAATGGTGGCTTAAAAGGATTAAAAACAGCAAGAAGTATTGCTTTGCTTTCGTATAGAACTTATGAAGCTTACAACGAAACGCAATTGGAAAGTACAGATGATAAAGTGACCGATTTCAGAGCATCATCTTACCAAAACTACCAAGGAGAGAAATTGTGCAAACGCTTTAATGCTTACAGTTATTGGTATTTAAGCAAAGCAATGGATAGTCATAACGTTGGCAGAGGCAGAAAAAGCATAGCTGATGCTTTGAAATTGGTAAAAGCCAACACTTTAGTGGTAGGTATTGAGAACGATATCCTCTTCCCTATTACAGAGCAACAATTTTTGGCGAAACACATTGATGATGCACAGTTTGCAGGTATCAAATGTGCCTACGGTCACGACGGATTTTTAATAGAAACAGATAAGTTGACCAACATCATTGGACAGTTTTTAAAAGAAAGCAGAAATAAAAAAGTAATTAAACTACAACACATCGCTTAGAAAGTTAAAAGCGAAAAGTAAAAAGTAAAAATAGCAGATAGCAAAGAGAATTAGGTATTGAACGGCACATCTCAATACGCAATATGCTTATCGCAATACTAATTTAAACACATGAGCAAGAAACTTAAAATAGGATTATTTGGATTTGGAGTTGTTGGACAAGGTCTACACGATATTATAAAAGCACAAAACCTAAATCTAGAAATTGTTAAAATAGCCATCAAAAACCCTGAAAAACGTAGAACTTTAGACGCACACTTGTTTACAACCTCACACGATGAGATTTTAGACAATCCAGAAATCAATACCATTGTAGAGTTAATTGACGACGCCGAAGCAGCCTACACCATTACAAAAAGAGCATTAACTAGTGGCAAAAATGTAGTATCTGCTAATAAAAAAATGATTGCTACTCATTTGGCGGAACTGGTACAATTGCAGGAAGAAAACGGTACGTCTCTATTGTATGAGGGCGCAGTTTGCGGAAGTATTCCAATCATTAGAAACTTAGAGGAATATTACGACAACGAACTTTTACATGGTATCAGTGGTATTTTTAACGGTTCTTCCAACTATATCCTTTCTAAAATATTTAACGAAGGTGCTAGCTACGAAGCAGCTTTAAAAGAAGCACAAGATTTAGGCTTTGCAGAAACCAACCCTATTTTAGACGTGGGTGGTTACGACCCGAAATTTAAACTGACCATTGCCACGGCGCATGCTTACGGTTTGTTCCTAAATCCTGACAAGATTTTAAACATCGGTATTCAGAACTTAAGTGATGCAGATATCCGATACGCAAAGGAGAAGAACTACAAAATCAAGTTAGTGCCTACTACCAGAAAAATCAGCACTAAACAGGTCATTACTTTTGTATTGCCAAAGTTTGTAAAGAGCGATGATTTTCTTTATAACGTAGAAAATGAGTACAATGGTGTAACGGTACAAGCTGCTTTTGCGGATAAACAATTCTTCTTCGGAAAAGGCGCTGGAGGCCATCCAACAGGTGCTGCTGTGCTTTCTGACATTGCCGCATTGCGCTACGATTATCGTTACGAATACAAAAAATACAAACAACAAAACGGCTTAATCCATACGGATAAAGTAAGCTTAGAAGTTTACCTACGCTACCAACATGAATATACTGTAGAGAAGCTGCAAATTGAGAATATCTCTGAACGTTTCTCTCGTAACGATTACAAATATGTTATCGGAAACGTAAGCTTGAAAAGCCTTCTGGAGAACAAAGATATTTTGGTGAACAAAGACGTTTTTATTGCTCAAACGGGCAGAATTACCTATAGCGAACAAGACATTAAAGCTATAGCCGAAGAAGGAATTTTAGTAAATTAAATTTTTATATTGTTTTGTTTTGATAGTAAAATGCCCAGATGGATGTCTGGGCTTTTACTTTTTTATGGTTTTTATTAAATTTATAAACGGTCTTCATTTCGACCGTAGCGGAGATTTGAAAAAAAACTCTGTTAAATCTTTGAACACAAATAAGCAAATCTATCTTTCATCACGTTAATTCTATCTTGAAGAGCAATTTCATTGCTGCTATTTCCCGAAAGCCTGGCTGTTCGTTACAACTCCTCGCCTTCGCTGCGCTTTGCTGTGGGGTTTCCACTTCCATCCAGTCTAGTTAACTTCATTATTTATTCCAATTAACGTTAGATCGTATAGCGTCGCAAACACCCCGGTCTTCGACCACCCCCCTCTGAAAGAGGGCAATTTGGGCACTGCAATTAATATACTTTGTGTTAATATCAATGTCACTGAACATACCTAAACGTTATTCTCTCCCTGAAAGGGAGAGATGCCCAAAGGGCAGAGAGGGTTAATTTTAAAGATTGCCACGTCGTTCCTCCTCGCAATGACGGCAAAAAAGAAAAAAAAATCCCGACAAAAAAATCGTCGGGATAGATATAAATCATTCAAATAGAAGTCTATGAAATTTCCCTGTTAATATCCCAGTTTTCTAAATAGTCTGCAACTCTACGTACAAAAGAACCACCTAAAGAACCATCAACCACCCTATGATCATAAGAAAGAGAAAGGAACATCATGTGTCTAATCGCAATTACATCACCGTGTTCAGTTTCTAAAACTGCAGGTTTTTTCTTAATCGCTCCAACAGCCAGAATAGCCACTTGAGGTTGATTAATAATTGGCGTTCCCATTACGTTACCAAAAGAACCGACATTAGTTAATGTAAATGTTCCATTTTGGGTTTCGTCTGGCTTTAGTTTAGAAATGCGGGCTCTATTCGCTAAATCGTTAACAGCTTTCGTTAATCCAACAATATTTAACTGATCAGCATTTTTAATTACAGGGACAATTAAATTACCTGAGGGTAAAGCTGCCGCCATACCTATATTAATATCTTTTTTCTTAATGATTTGAGTTCCATTTATAGAAACGTTAATCATCGGAAAATCTTTAATTGCCTTTGCTACTGCCTCCACAAAAATTGGCGTAAAAGTGATTTTCTCATTTTCACGTTGTTCAAAAGCTTTCTTCACTTTGTTACGCCACAACACTAAGTTAGTTACATCGGCTTCTACAAAAGAGGTTACATGTGGCGAAGTTTGCTTACTCATTACCATGTGGTCAGCAATTAACTTACGCATTCTGTCCATCTCAATGATTTCATCGCCACCACTTACACTAGTTGCAACTGGAGCAGGCTGAGCAACCTTTGGCGATTGAGGTGCTTCAACAGCAGATTTGGCTTGTGCCAAAGTATTGCTAATTCTAGAAGTAGAACCTCCTTTTTTAGCTTGAATATGATTTAGTAAATCCTCCTTCGTCAAACGACCATCAGCTCCAGAACCTTTTATGCTATCCAATTCTTCTATAGAAACACCTTCTTCCTTAGCAATATTTTTGACCAGGGGCGAATAAAATCTGTCAGAAGATTTAAAATCTACATTTACCGGAACTTCTGCTTCAGTTGGTAACTGACTGATACCCGGAATTGACGCTTCAACAGTAGCTTCTTCTTTTACTTCAACCAATGGCTCGGGAGCTTTCACTTCTTTTGCAGTTTCTTCGCCTTCAATCTCAATAATGGCAATTACCGCACCTACTTGTACTACATCATCGGCTGCGAACAAATGTTTTACTAATTTACCTTCTACTGGCGATGGCACTTCCGAATCTACCTTATCGGTGGCAATCTCTAGAATGGTGTCATCTAAATTAATATAATCACCAGGTTGTTTAGTCCATTTGATAACAGTTGCTTCTGCAACACTCTCCCCCATTTTAGGCAATAACAATTCGTATTGAGCCATATATTTTGTGTTAATGTAAATTTAGGTATGCCGACAAAAGTACGTTTTTTAATGGGTTATTAAAAGCGTCGACGGTTTTCGGTTCGCAGTTTTAAGTTGGCACTATTAAACAATTCAAACACTTAACCAATCTCCAAATCTTGTTTCAACTGTAGAAAAAGCATCATCATTGCGGCCATTGCCGAACGCTCTATATTTTGTAACCGCTGACTAGCAAACTTGTACATTTTTGCTTTTACTTCCTGTTTACTAGCTACAGCTACCCAAACTGTTCCTACAGGTTTGTCTTCCGAACCACCATCTGGACCAGCAATACCTGTAACAGCAATTGCATAATCTGTTTTGAAGTTAGCAACTGCTCCCAATGCCATTTCAGAAGCAGTTTGTTCGCTCACCGCACCAAACTCAAGCAAAGTTTCTTCCTTAACCCCTAAAACAGATTGTTTTAAAGCATTAGAATAAGTTACGCCGCCGCCCTGAAAAACAGTTGACGAACCAGGATGTTGCGTAAATAAGTGAGAAATATATCCACCAGTACAGCTTTCTGCTAACGATAAGGTCAAACTGTGCTTGCCCATTAAATCTAATATGGCTTTTTCAAAAGGCACATCTTCAGTTAATACAACAAACTTTTCTACTCGTTCTACAATCTTCTTGGTATGATGAGCTACCTCTATTAACAAAACTTGTTCATTATCACCTGTAGCACTTAACCTCAAACGAACTAATCCTAATTTAGGCAGGTAAGCTAGTTTGATATGGGATGGTAAAGCGTCTTCAATATCCGCAATTTGCTCTGCTAAAAAAGATTCTCCTAAACCAACAGTCAAAATCGTTTGATGCACGATGAAAGGCATCTTAAACCTTTGCTGAATACGAGGAATGATTTCGTCTTGCATCAGATATTTCATCTCGAAAGGCACCCCCGGCATCGACACAATGATTTTCCCATTGTTTTCAAACCACATACAAGGTGCTGTACCATTTTTATTCATGACCACGGTACAACCATCTGGCAATTCCGCTTGTTTGATGTTAGCCTCAATCATTGGCCTGTTCAGTTTATCAAAAAACGCCTTTACGTGTGCTAACGTTACCTCATCTAACCTTAACGGCATGTTAAAATACTTGGCTAAAGTAATTTTCGTTACATCATCCTTGGTTGGACCTAAGCCGCCAGTAATCAAAATGATATCGGCACGTTTTTGAGCTTCATCTAAGGCTTCTACAATATGACTAGCTTCATCAGAAATAGAAGTGATTTGCTTCACTTTTACACCAATCTTATTTAATTCAACTCCCATCCATGCAGAATTGGTATCTACAATCTGGCCGATTAGAATTTCATCACCTATGGTTATAATTTCAGCGTACATATTAATAATTGAATTTTGATTGATAGAATGATTAAGTTTTTTTCAAAAGCAACTTAAAAAGATTTGAGAATGATGATTGAATATAATCATCAAGCTTCGAACTTTAAACCTTTAATATCTTGTGTAATATCCTTTACGCTTGCTGAGTTTCAAATCTTGCAACACCGATGCCTTTACCCTGATATCAATAGAATAGCTTTGGCCCTGTCCAAATGGAACCCAGCTAGCACTTAAATCCCAGCAATGTAAATCTCTATAAATTGAAAATCTAGTAACAGAAAGATTTTTCGCTTTAAAATCGTAACCAGAAGTATATTGAATCTTCCACTTTGGGGTAAGGTTAAAATCGCCGCTAAAATTTAATGTATTGGTAACCGATCTAGTTTCAGGCCGCCCCAAAGTATTATTGTAATCAAATCTATAATTAAAAGAAAAATTCCAAGGAATATTAAAATCCACAAATGCATTAGGATCTCTACTGATTGCATTTAATTGATCTATTTGTTCTTGTGTCCTATTGGCCGTAGGCGTTTGCCTATTTATCTCATCTATATTTTCGTTACGCTTTTTAAAAGCCTCTGGATTTAAACTATAATCGAAAGAGAAACCGAAGCTGGTTAACCTAGGTAATTTTCCATCCTTCCAAATGTATCTATCTAATATTTGATAGGAATAAGTAGTCACCTGATCTGCGCCTGTACCGCTAGTAAACGGCACTTGACCTACCGAATATGGGCTAAATTGTCCGTTAAAATTTATCCCAAGCTTTTCGGTAAATTGCGAGCGACCACTAAAACTAATAGGAGATAATTTTTGATTCTGCCTATAGAAATCATAGCCAGTATTAAAAGTTAAACCTTGTAAAATAGCCAATTTTCTCTCGCCAGTACCGGTAGTATCTTTACGATCTCTAACTTTTAGTTCTACGTTATTGTCCATAGAGAAATTTATGCTACCACTCCTACCCGCCGATGGGCCTCCGTTCATAAATACAGAATACAATAACTGATTACCATATTGATCTTTTACATATTCACCGGTAGGCACGCTCATACCTGGCCTAAGATCATCGGTATAATATTGTGCTGGCAAAAAGTAACCATAACTTTCTTTAGAGAAATCAGGTCGGTAGCTAAATCCTATACTAGGTGTGATTACATGGCGCATTGCTCTAATACTACCATTTCCTTTAAACTGTTTGATACCATAGATTTTAGTAGACAGACTACCGCCCATGTTATACTGTCCTCCACGCTTAAAGCCATTCACCGTATCCGCACGGACCTCGTAACCATTACCAGTTGAGGTTCTAATGTATCTATTTCTAATGGTTTTGAAATCCCATTTTTCGTTATAAGTTAAATTGGTTGAAAAATTTAAATACTTTAATAAGGTAAAAGGGAGCGTAATTGGAACATTATGATCTACAAAATTGGTAAAACTGTTCAAACCGCTTTTTGAGAACAACACATCTTCTGTAGTACTTACCGTATTTCTAGCACTCATACTGTAACCAACCGTTAATTTCTGATACCATTTAGCTTCACCTACACGTTTTTTAGAATCGAAAGGACTTATGGTTGACATGTTTAAAGTAACATCTGGCAGCGTTAAATTAATACTCTTATTTTGTGTTTCTTGTGAATGCGTTAGGGCTGAAGTAAAATTGAACAACCCGTCACCAAACACTTTTCCATAAGAAATACTTGAGCTCATGGTATTTCGTAATGCCTGAGTTGGATCATAGGTACCATAAGCATTAGTTTCCCTAAAGTAACTACTTGTACCCGCATTAACCGAAGCACTAAAAGTAGTACCTGGTTTGGCATTAGCTCCTTGACTATGCGACCAAGTAATATTAAAGTTTTTTAGTGGTTCATATTCTGGGGTACCCTCCAAGCCATTTCGGCTACTAGAGTAAGCCAAACTTAAATTGCCATTATATCTATAACGCTTAGTATAATTAGATACCAGATTTAAATCATAGGACCCATTTGTAAAAATATTTGAAGTAAATCGAGCATCAAGGTAATCATTAAAAGCTAAATAATAACCACCACCTAGTAAAGAAAATCCTCTTGTAGCATCTTCTCCTGGTGTTGGTAAAATAACGCCAGAAGCCCTTTTGTTAGGCTTTGGAAAGAACAGAAAAGGTAAACCAATGGGCATTGGAATATCCTCAAATTTCATAAAGACAGGTCCTGCAATAATGTGATTTTCCGTTGCAATACCCTTGGTAATTTGTATTCCAAAATGCGGATGCGGTAAATTACAGGTACTATAAGTGGTGCCATGAACGTGAAATTCATTATCAGGCTGCATTTTGGTTCTTCCTCCCGAAAAGAAGCCTCCTTCTTGTTCAGTAAAAACTCCACTAACAATACCTTTACCTGTCTCGGTATTATAGTTTAATGAATCCGCCATTGACGAACCCTGTCCTTCGGTCTTAAAAATAGGTCTGCCATAATACTTACCTTTATCGTCTTTTACTCCGCTAGCAAAAATTACTTTATTTTTAGCATCGAATCTGATATATTCTGCATCCAATTCTAATCCTTGATATTTTACTCGAGCCCCACCATACAGGTACTGGATTTCGTTCTTGCGATCTAAGGTTACCGAATCTTTTGCATAGTATTCCAACTTAGAATCCAGACCACTCCTCTTCATTACTTTTTTAGTAGTGTCTCTTTTAAGGGTATCAGACTGCTGAGGTAGCGTTTGAAAAAAATTGGCGGTTTTAGATGCAAAAACTTTATTATCAGCCGATAAGGCCAACAACACAAAAACGGCTGAAAAAATGAGTGTCTGTAAAAGTTTCAAATTTGTGTGTGAATGTTTATTTTGCAATAATGTTTACCACAAAACGTTCAAAATTAATGAAAAATATACCATTGACTAGAGCAAAACAAATATTGATGATATTAATTTCTCTAATCTGCATTTTTATATCTGAAAATCAAGCAGTTGCACAACAATACAAAATAAAAACAATTGTGCTTGATGCTGGACACGGAGGTAAAGATGGGATGACGAGAGGTGATTACTCCACAGAAAAAGACGTAGCATTGAAAACAGCCCTGCGCCTAGGCAAGCTCATTGAGGAAAACATGAAAGATGTAAAGGTGGTTTATACACGTACTGAAGATGTTTTCATTCCTCTTTATGAAAGAATTGGATTGGCCAATCAAGTAAAAGCCGATTTGTTTATTTCGATACACTGTAACGATATGCCTGTGTATACTCAACGTTACATTAGCGGCTATACACGAAACAAGAAAGGTAAAAAAATCCCTATTTATAAAACTAGGCGCACCAAAAGTACTTCAACCAGAGGTACAGAAACATTCGTATCTGGTACTGGCAGGTTAGACGAACAGGATGATGCTATCAAAAGGGAAAATGCATCAATGTTTTTAGAAGAGAACTACAAGGAAAACTATGAAGGTTTTGATAATACCGACCCTGAAAGTGCGATTATCCTTTCTTTAATGAAAAATACTTTTAGAACACAAAGCTTAAAATTTGCCAAGTTAATACAAGACCAATATGTAGGTGTTGGCAGGGTAAACCGTGGCGTACAAGAAAAAAGCTTAGCCGTATTAGCTAGAGCGGGCATGCCGGCGGTACTTACCGAAATAGGTTTCATCTCTAATTCTACTGAAGAAGACTATATGAACTCAGAATCGGGCAATACCGAGATAGCGAATTGCTTACTAAAAGCTATTCAAGCATATAAATTAAGTATAGAAATTTAATATTTTGTATTTTTGCCGAAAACACACATAAATGCGATTAAGAAACTCTTTTTTATTCCTTACTTTTCTAATTACGATACTCTCTTTTTTTAATGCTAATGCGCAAGGTTATAAAATTAAGACCATAGTAATTGATGCTGGCCACGGTGGCGTAAAACCAGGCGCTAGAGGAGCTATTTCTTGGGAAAAGGATGTGGCACTTAAAGTTGCATTAAAGTTAGGCACAAAACTACAGGATGAGTTGCCGGCTATTAAAATTATACAGACTCGTAGAACCGATGTGGATGTAGATTGGTACCGTAGAGCAGAGATTGCTAATGATGCAAAAGCAGATTTATTTATTTCGATTCACTGTAACTCTATGCCTGCTGGAAATAGCCATGTAAGGGGAACCGAAACATTTGTTGGTGCTTACAGACGTATCAACGAAATGGATGCTGGTTTAAAAGAAAACGAGGAAATCATAAAAGATAAGAACTATAAAAAGCAGAGTTCTTACGACCCAACAGATCCAGAAGAGGCTATTTTATTATCACTTTACAAATCTCTTTACCGCTCAAAAAGCTTAGCTTTGGCTAGTTATATCCAAAAAAATTATACTGAGGTAAACAAAAGAGTTAATAGAGGTGTTAAAGAGCAAGGATTACTGATATTACAACGTGCAGCCATGCCTTCTATTCTTACCGAGATAGGTTTTATTTCTAATAAAGAAGAAGAAAAGTACATTAACTCTGAAGAAGGGCAAGAAGAAATAGTAACTGCAATTGTGAATGCAATAAAACAATATAAAAAGGAAGTAGAAAATTAAACATAAACCAAACTACATGAAATACTAGGATGTTTAGATACGTCTTAACCTTTCATTACCATTTAAAAAATCTCTACAACATAGATGAAAATTAAAAACGAAACAAAAGTAGGTGTACTAGCCGCAGTTGCCATTGCCCTGCTCATTATCGGATACAATTTCTTAAAGGGAAACAGTATTTTCACTAACGAAACTATCTTATACGCAAAATATACTCACGTAGACGGTTTAGCTGTTTCTAAGCCCATTTTGATTAACGGATACCAGATAGGCAGGGTTGCTGCTTTAGAGCTTCAGCCAGATGCTACCATTAAGGCTACTTTGAAAATAAATGGTAAATATGAAATTCCTAAAAATACGATTGCTCGTTTAGAAGGTACAGATTTATTAGGTAGCAAGGCAATTATCCTAACTTTAGGTAACGATAAAAATTTTGCTGAAGATGGAGACTTCTTACAAACCAACGTAGAAAAAGGTTTGATGGAAACTTTTCAACCTGTACAAAAGAAAGCAGAGATGATTATAGCAAAAATGGATTCAGTGCTTTCTAGTGTAAACACCATTTTAAATCCTAATCTACAAAAGAACATAGATCGTAGTTTTACTAGCATTGCAGGAACACTAAGCTCGTTAGAGTCTACTTCTAAGAAAGTTGATGCTCTAGTTGGTTCTGAGAGCTCTAAACTATCTTCTATCCTATCAAATGTAGAAGCGATTACCGCTAACTTTAAAAATAACGGTGCTAAAATTGATGCCGTAATGAACAACCTTAATACGGTAACTGATAAAATTGCTGCTGTAAATTTCCAACAAACGGTTGATAATGCAAATAAAGCAATGGCCGATTTACAGGGTATGCTTAGTGATGTTAAAAATGGTAAAGGAACTTTAGGTGCCTTACTAAATGACAGACAGATGTACGACAACCTAAACAGTGCTTCTAAAAATCTAGATGCCTTGATGATAGATTTAAAGGCAAACCCTAAGCGTTATGTACACTTCTCTGTTTTTGGTGGTGGCAATAAAAAAGATAAATAGTTAAATAAAACTTATAGATAAAAAAGCGAAGTTTTCACTTCGCTTTTTTTGTGTCATTGCATTTATTCAATAGGTAGAAGAAATAAACTTCAAGTATAAATCATAATACTCGTTAGTTGTAAAGGCAAAAAAAAACATCCACCGTTTAGGTGGATGCTCTCAAAATTAAAAGAAGGAAATATCTTATTGACCTACCTTAACATTAACTGCGTTTAAGCCTTTTTTACCTTGTTCTACGTCATAGCTAACTGAATCATTCTCACGAATTTCATCAACTAAACCTGATATATGTACAAAAATTTCGGCATCGCCATTTGATGGAGTAATGAAGCCAAATCCTTTTGTCTCATTGAAAAATTTTACTGTTCCTTGTTGCATTATAATTTATTTTAATAAAGCACAAATATAAACACAATTTATTGAAAATCAGCTTATTTTAAAATATAAATAAATTTATACTATAGAAAGATAAAATCATCACCTAAAAATGAACAGCTTAAAAAGCTATGAATTAAGCTTTAATCATAAAAGGAGCAACTAAATGAAGGTTAAGTAAAATTTAAAAACAGCAATTAAATTTCAAAAGTTTTACCTTCTGTAGCTAACTCTGTAGCATCAAATCCGTCCTTAGCTTCTTCAAGTAAGGCTTCCAATGTTTTGTATCTGGAAGAAAAATGCCCAATTAGCAATTTCTTTGCTTTTACTTTCGTTGCAATTTCTGCTGCCTGTTTTGCGGTGGTATGATGGGTTTCGTTTGCCCTGTCTAACATTTCATGCAAAAAAGTAGCTTCGTGATATAACGTATCTGCTCCTCCTATCTGCGAAAAATAACGTTCATCATACATCGTATCCGAACAGTAGCAATAAACCTTTGGAGTGGCGGAATCGGTAGTATAATCTAGATACTTGATACTTCTACCATCTGGCAAATCAACATCAACGCTACGCTTAAGCATTGGATAATATTCTACCGGCACAGCATCTTCTTCTAATTTCTCAATGACCAGCTTTCTTAAACGTTTCTTCTCAGTAAATTTAAAGCCAGTACAAGGAATGCGATGGTTTAAGATAATAGTTTCTACAGTAACATCATTATTCTTGAAAATTACCTCGGGCTTAGTCGCATCAATAGGATAAAAATCAATCTCGTAACGTAAACGAGTATCCGAATGTAAAAACTGTAACTCTATGATTTCTTTAAGTGCTGGCGGCGCAAAAAGATGTAATGGTTTGGTACGTCCGTTCAAGTGCAAACTAGAAAGCAAACCTACCAAACCAAAAAAATGGTCGCCATGTAAATGGCTGATGAATATGTAATCTATTTTTGAAGCCTTGAAACCGAATTTGATTAATTGTTGCTGTGTACCTTCGCCACAATCAATTAAATATTGGCGCTCATTACAGTTGAGTAGTTGCGCCGTTGGATTTCTGTTATAAACTGGTGTAGCTGAAGCGCTACCTAATATCGTGACTTCAAATTTCATTTAATAATATTACCCTTTGTCTACTCCCCCACGAAGTTCTTTTTCAATTTCTTCCATAAAAATCAAATCTGTCGCTTCGTCTAGTTTATTAACAAACGTAACAGATTGATGAAGGTTTGACATTTGGATAATTTGTGCAATGCTTTTGTTAACGCAACAAACTATGAAAATACCATCAGCCGCTTTACAAAGTCTATCGCCAGCCAATAAAGAACTTAAGTCTTGCGCATCGTTGCATTCTTTAACTGCAGAAAGATCTAATACGATATTACGATATCCTTCTGTATTCAACAGCACAAATTCTGATTTTAAAGCCGGAGTGTTATCATTAGTGAATTTCGGCTCTTCTAACTTCAACACTACATATTTCTCGTGCTTATCTACACTAAATTTCATATTTATTGTTTTTTGGTTGTTAGTTTTTTGGTTGACTAGTACCTAAAACTTATAATGTAATACTTATCACTATTAAATCAATTTCTCAACAGCAGTTTTCGTGTTTTCTTCTATCCTATTCAAAATATTTTCTGAAGGATTTTTCACAAATTGCTCTCCAGTGATCTGCTCATAAAGTTCAATATACCTATCCGAAATGGATTCCACAATTTCTTCGGTCATTGTTGGTACCACTTGACCATCTTTACCTTGGAAACCATTCTCAATTAACCACTTACGCACAAACTCTTTTGAAAGCTGTTTTTGAGGCTCATCGGCAGCCTGCCTATCCGCATAACCTTCTGCATAAAAATAGCGTGACGAATCTGGCGTATGGATTTCGTCAATTAGATAAATATCATCACCTACTTTACCGAACTCATATTTCGTATCTACTAAAATCAAACCACGTTCTGCAGCCATTTCAACACCTCTTTGATACAAAGCACGCGTATAAGCTTCTAATTTTTCATAATCAGCTAGGGATACAATACCTTTCGCTAAAATATCTTCTCTAGAAATGTCTTCATCATGTCCTACAGCAGCTTTAGTAGTTGGTGTAATGATAGGCTGAGGTAGTTTATCATTTTCCTTTAATCCCTCTGGCAAAGCAACCCCACAAACTTGGCGCTTGCCTAAAGCATATTCGCGGGCTGCATGACCAGCTAAATATCCTCTAATGACCATTTCTACTTTGAAGGGCTCGCAAATACGACCAATAGTGACCATTTCATCTGGCGTAGCCAATACCCAATTAGGTACAATATCTTTTGTTGCCGATAAAAACTTTGCTGCAATTTGGTTTAACACCTGCCCTTTAAAAGGAATTGCTTCTGGCAAAACAACGTCAAATGCTGAAATTCTATCGGTTACTACCATTGCCATTAGTTGGTTATCAATAGTATATACATCGCGTACTTTGCCTTTATAAAAACTACTTTGTTTTGGAAAAGTAAATTGGGTTTCTTTTACTGCTTTCATGAGGGTATAAAAATAATAAAAAGATATGAGTATTGAGATATGAGAGGCCTTCGCATTTCCCAAAACTGTTTTCAGAAATTGGATACTGAAAAACAAAAGCCCGAATTTTAAAATGCAATCTTCGGACTTTCGTATTAATATTTTATAATTATTTGCATAACCATTCAAAAGAACTAAGCCTCATTTAACAATTTGCTAAAACTATACAATGGTATTTTTCCTATTGGAATTTTATTTATAATGATCTCTATATCTTGATCTAATTTAGAAAGCTGAAGCCTGCCTTTAAAAATGTTCTCGTTATCGCCCTCAAGAAAGCTATTCAAATTTTTAATAGTCTCTTTCCTGCAAGCGATTTCATGATCAACCTCTGAAACTATTAATCTAACGCTATTAACCAAAGGTTCAATTGAGAATATCAAATTATTATTGAGGCCAATACTCTTCATTACTGAATATCCCCGTAAGCTTTTAAGATTGCTTTCACTAATTTATGTCGTACCACGTCTTCTCCAGTTAGATAAATAATATCTATGCCCTTGATATCGCCTAAGATACGAAGTGCGTTATGCAAACCAGACTGTGCTTTTTTAGGCAAGTCGATTTGAGTTACATCACCGGTGACAATAAATTTAGCTGTTGGACCCATACGAGTTAAAAACATCTTTAACTGTAAATCTGTTGAATTTTGTGCTTCGTCTAAAATCACAAAACAGTTATCTAAGGTACGGCCACGCATAAATGCCAGTGGAGCAACTTCAATGGTTCTATTTTCTAGGTAAAGCTTTAACTTTTCTGCAGGTATCATATCTTCCAATGCATCATACAATGGACGTAAATAAGGATCTACCTTTTCTTTTAAATCACCCGGCAAGAAACCTAAGCTCTCTCCTGCTTCTACCGCTGGACGAGTTAAAATAATGCGTTTGATTTCTTTATTCTTTAAAGCCCTAACCGCCAATGCTACTGCCGTATACGTTTTTCCAGTACCTGCTGGACCAATTGCAAAAAGCACATCGTTCTTATTGATGCTGTCTACCATTTTGCGTTGGTTAGCTGTACGGGCTTTAATCATCAAACCATGATTTCCATAAACGATAACTTCGCCGCTACCTACTGGTGCAGCTGCTGTCGCTTCTGGAGTTGGTTCGGTTGACTTTTTTGCACCTAAGATAGCATCAACATCGTTATTACCCAATGTCCTAAATTGCTCTAAATGAGCCAACAATGCATTAATTTTATTCTCAAAGTTTTTCAACTCAGCTTCGTCTCCTAAAGCCTTAACCTCATTACCTCTTGCTACAATTTTAAGCTTTGGGAAAGCGGCTTTGATCTGCTCGTAGTGCTCGTTGTTAGCGCCCCAAAATTGAATTTGGTCGCTAGTCTCTATAATTAGTTTTATTTCGTTCAAAATATTGTTTTTTTAGTACTACGCCCTGTGTAATTCGATTTAAATTTGAATATTTGTAGGCTATTTGCCTATACACAAGAATAAGAATAAATATTTAATATTTAATGGGGATCATAACATTAACGACAGATTTGGGCTCGAAGGATTTCTATCAGGCTGCTTTAAAGGGCAGTATCCTGAGTATCCACCCAACCGTTAATATTGTAGACATTACCCACGAAGTGCCAGCATTTAATATTTCTTATGCTGCCTTTGTATTAAAGAACTCTTATACCTATTTCCCAAAAAACACAGTACATCTAATTGGTATAGATTCAGTTTTTAATGAAAATACCAAATATATCGCCCTGCGTTACAAAGACCATTATTTTGTAGGTGCTGACAATGGCATCTTCTCACTTCTTTTTGACGACAAACCTGATGAATTAGTGGAATTGAATATTATGCAGGACTTAAAGTTTCTACATTTTCCATTAGTTGATATTTTAGTAAAAGCTGCAGTACACTTAACTAAAGGTGGCAAATTGAAAGAAATTGGCATACATGCCGATGATATTGAACAACGTATGTTGTTGCATCCTGTAATAGAACGAGATATCATTAGAGGAAGTGTCATTTTCATTGATACTTTTAGCAACGTAATTACCAATATTACCAAAGATCTTTTCACTAAAGTTCAGCGTAACCGCGATTTCAGTTTATACTTTAGGAAAAGTGAAACCATTACGCAATTGAGTTGGCACTATAACGAAGTTCCAGAAGGCGAAAAGCTATGTCTGTTTGGGATTAGTAACCATTTAGAAATAGCGATTAACAAAGGAAAAGCAAGTGGCTTATTGGGCTTGCATCTCAATGATATTGTTAGGGTCGAGTTTCATCCTTAGAAATTAGCCACAGATACACAAATTATCTAGCACAGAAATCATTCTATTATTTTTATAAATTATTATATCTGTGTATCTGTGGCAACTTTAAAGGCACAAACTTTGCTATACAATCATCAAACAATAAAAAGATGATTAGAAAAGCCATTTTATTTACACTCTTCGTAAGCTTATTCACCACCCATATTTTTGCTCAAGATAGCACTGCTTACGAGCTACAGCGCAATAAAATTAACGCAATGCTGGCTGAGAGAAGTGCTCGATTTGGTCAATATGAAGAAAGCCTAAATGCCAGAACAGGAATTTTTGGTTTCCAAACTAAACGAGACATCAAAAATTCAAATGAAATTTTAAGACAAATTGCCATTAACGACAATAATATTTTCACAGAACTGAAAGTACTGCTAGACTATAAAGACATTCAATTTCAGCAGGTAAAATCTAATGTAGACAATAGTCAGCTAAGGATAGACAGCTATAAAAAAACTATTAGAGACTTACAGGTAAAAAACGAAGAATTGCTTAGCTATAACCAAAAAACAGGCAAAAGCTCAGATTACTTACAACTTTTATTAGCCCTGTTTGTTATTTCTACAGCAGTTTGCATTTTTATTATCTACCGAAAAAACAAAATCATTAAATCTAAGGAACCACAAAGTGGAATAAAAGTTTTGTAGCATGAAAAGAGCATTTTTTAAGGCATTAGTAAAATTGAACAACTTGGTGATGCCTTCTTTGTATAAAAAAGATCCTATGAAATTGAGTACAATTCAAAAAGGAGTATTGGGGTTTAGATATTGGGCACTGACAAATTCGATGAAATGATTTTTAAACATTAAGGAATTAAGGGACATTAAGCAGCCTTAATCAATCTTAACTTCTTAATGTTTATAATGAAAGAAGGCTCGTTGTTGTAAATAACAATGAGCCTTCTTTCATTATATGTATAAACTAGCTTTTAAAGTGATCGATGATCAAACCAGCTAATTCAGTACCTATACGCTCTTGAGCTTCGTTAGTAGCAGCACCAATATGTGGCGTTAACGAAATTTTTGGATGTGCCAAAAGTGAAGCAGCGGGAGTTGGCTCATTATCGAACACATCTAAACCTGCGAAAGCAACTTTACCTGAGTTTAAAGCCTCGATTAAAGCAGGCTCATCAATAGTTCCACCACGTGAACAGTTTACAACACCAACACCTTGTTTCATTGAGGCAAACTCAGCAGCACCTAAAATAGGTTTATCAGCAAATGGCGTATGTAAAGAGATAAAATCACTGTTTGCAATTACTTCTTCTAAAGAAACTGTAGTTACTGGAATCTCTACTTTGATACCTAAAGTCAAGTTTAAAGTGATATTACCATTGAAAGGAAACAAATCGTAAGCTAATACATTCATTCCTAAGCCTAAAGCTACAGCGGCGGTTTCTCTACCAATTCTACCAAAACCAATAATACCGATTGTTTTACCTCTTAACTCAACCCCTTTAGCATAAGCTTTTTTAAGATCGTTGAATTTTGAAGCACCTTCTACAGGCATTTTACGGTTAGCATCTTGTAAAAAACGTACACCTGTAAACAAGTGAGAAAATACTAATTCTGCAACAGACAAAGATGAAGCCGCAGGAGTATTTACTACAGCAATGCCTTTAGATCTTGCATAATCAACATCAATATTATCCATACCAACGCCGCCTCTACCTATTAAACTAAGGTTAGGACAAGCATCGATCAGTTCTTTTCTAACTTTGGTAGCACTTCTTACTGTTAAACCTTCATAGTTTTGTAATGCTTCTACCAATTGATCTTGAGGTACTGTTTGTGTTTCAACAGTATGCCCAGCATCTTCTAATAATTTTTTTCCTATTGGATCTATGCCATCATTGGCAAGTATTCTAGCCATTTCTTATTTTTTATGTTTTTCTTCGAAACTTTGCATTAAATCTATTAGCGCATGTACGCTTGTAATCGGTAGCGCATTATACATTGATGCTCTAAAACCGCCTACACTTCTGTGTCCTTTTAAGCCTTCAAAACCATTTTCATCAGCATATTTTGCGAAAGGCTTTTCTAACTCAGGATCTTCCATTACAAAACAAACATTCATACGAGAACGATCTTCTACGGCACAAGCTCCTTTGAAAAGTGGGTTCCTGTCAATCTCCGCATATAATGCTCTTGCTTTAGCGATGTTTTCTTTCTCCATTTCAGCAACACCACCTTTAGATTTCAACCATCTTAGATTTAACATTGCCGTATAAATAGAAAACACTGGAGGTGTATTGTACATTGAACCACCATCGATATGTGATTTATAGTCTAACATCGAAGGGATTGACCTTCCTGTTTTACCCAAGATTTCGTCTTTGATAATTACCAAAGTTAAACCAGCAGGACCGATATTTTTTTGCGCACCAGCATAAATGATATCATATTTAGCTACATCAATTTCGCGGCTCATAATGTCTGAAGACATATCGCAAACTACAGGCACCTTAGTTACTGGTAATTCGAACAACTCAGTACCGTAAATGGTATTGTTAGAAGTATAATGGAAGTAAGCACTATCTTCCGGAATTACATAATCTTTAGGGATAAAAGTATAGTTGGCATCTTTTGAAGAAGCTACCACATGAGCTTTACCAAAATGTTTCACTTCTTTGATGGCTTTACTTGCCCAAACACCCGAATCTAAGTATGCAGCGGTTCCACCTTCTGGCAACAAATTTTGTGGCACCATAGAAAATTGTAGGCTTGCCCCACCTTGTAATAATAGTACGGAATATCCGGAAGGTACATTTAAAAGTTCTTTTACCAACTTTACAGTTTCCTCTACTACACCATCAAATTCAGGTGAGCGATGGGAGATTTCTAAAATTGATAATCCGTCTTTAAAATCTAGTACTGCAGCAGAAGCTTGCTTAAAAACTTCTTGCGGTAAAATACATGGACCTGCTCCAAAATTATGTCTCATTTTTATTGTTTTTGATTGGTGTAAAATTAACACTTTGACATTAATTATTCAGCTTTTTTACCAACTAAATAACTAACATGACAAACATTTAAGAAAAACAAAAAATACAGCGCTACTATATTAACCGAAAGTTATAGGAAATTAACTTTAATTAACTGCTTTTCAATTTGAAAATCATCTTGAAATTTAGCTGTCTGCCAGTCAAATAATTCGGGATTCCGTAGTTAACGTTATTCACATCTTTTAGCCAAAGATAAGATACTGTATTATTGATATTCAACAAGTTGAAGACCTCTGCATAAGCAACTACTGAACTAAAATATTTACTCAAGAAGCGAGGTTTCTTAACCGCTTGGACATCTAAAAAGTCATTTGAAAAACCAATATCTACTCTTCGATAAGCCGGAATACTGAAATCATCGGTATAAGCGGCAATTTGTGGAGAACCTATCGGCAATCTAGAACCGTATAACAAATTCAAGTGTACTTTATAAGTTGGACTTTTAAATAACCTGTCTTGAAAGAACATTGAAAAATTCACTCTCTGGTCGGTTGGTCTTTTTAAATAACCAGGATAAACAACTTCATTTTGTCCATTAGCCATTCTCTTTACATAGCTGTCTCCAATTACATCTTGATTTGCACTCATGAACGAAACTCTAAAGAAAGACATCAAATCCTTAACTAACTCACCTCCTAAAGAAAAATCAGCTCCGTACGTGTGTCCCTTTGCTATTTCACTAGCCAAATATTTAACTCTAACATTATCTATAGTATAAGGAATCATCCTATCAGCATACTTATAATAAGCTTCTGACGTAAACTTTAATCGTGTACCTAATCCTGTAAAAGCTACGTCGTAACCTGCCGAAACATTATAAGAACGCTGTGATTTTTGATTCAAGAACAACGAACCATCTAAATCCCTTATACTTCTATAATTTGGTGCTTGGCGGTAAATACCTGCTGTAAATCGCCAAAGTTTATATTCCTCTGGTCGGTACAACATCAATAACCTTGGGCTAACCAAAACCTCACCACTTAAATCATTATAGTTGATGCGTGCCCCAAACTGTACGTCTGTTTGACTAGAAATGGCATAACTATCTTGTAAATAAGCTGAAATAGAATTTATTCTTAGCTTATTGTTAGAGAAAATGGCATTCTCAAAAGTAAATGAGTTGGTGTTAGTTGGTAAGATGTAACCAGCAGAATCGATATAGTTGTATTCGTTCATCTCATCTACATATTTGGCTTGCTCAAACCTAGCACCATAAGTAAAATCATGCTTTCCTACTCGATGCTCTACTTTAAGTTCGGTGCTAGCAATGGTAGAATTCAAACTGTTACGGGCATAACTGTAATAACTTCCTAAACCCCTATTTTTTCTAATCGGTCCAAAACCTCCGTCGCCGTAGTTATTATCTATTTCTTCGAAAACGTAGTTCCCATCAATATCAAATTTCTCACGCTCTACAATTTCAAAATAGCTATTAATCCATTTGATCGAAACATCTTTATTCGGAGTAAACAGCCCCGTTACCGCACCACCGTAAGTATAATAATCATCAATTTCCTGCCCTTCATAATCTACTTTTAAACGAATTGGATTATTAATGGTACCGAATTGCGTTTCTCTACTCTCTGGCACCAATCTAAAACTTCCCGAGTTAAAATTTAATAAAGTATTGACACTAAATTTGGCATTGAAATTATGCTGATACAATGCCTGAAAATCATTAAAACTTGGCCTGTAGCTGCCTCTAGTATCTTGCGTACCTAGTATGTTTCTATTATCTTTTCGCCTAAAACCAAGCAGCAAATGACTGTTTTTAAAGGCTGTTTTCGCAGTAGCGGATATCCCCATTAAACCGGCGGTAAGGATATACTCATTACTGTCTGGTTTATTATACCTCACATCTAAAACCGAGGAAAGCTTATCATTATATCTTGCATTAAAACCTCCAGCAGAAAAACGGGCACTGCTCACAAAATCTGGATTGATAAAACTTAAACCTTCCTGCTGACCATTTCTAATTAAAATTGGTCTGTTAATTTCGATGTCGTTAACATAGATTAGATTTTCATCAAAATTGCCACCACGCACACTGTATTGAGAACTTAATTCATTATTGGTAGATACGCCTGGGAGCGTTTTTAAAACAGCTTCAAAATTCATGGAAACTGTGGGCAAACTCGCAACATCTATAATACCAACACTTTGTGCATTATTGAGTTGCGTTTGCTTACTGGTTACTTTAACCGTTTTAAGTTCTTTTACATCAGGTTTTAGCACAACATCTCTATTAACTTCAGCACCTCTGCTTTCACTAAATTTAATTGTTTCTAGTTTATAACCCACCAATTTAAACCTTAAACTAAAGTTGGCTAACCTAGATTGAATGCTGTATTTCCCTTGTTCGTCGGTAACAGCCGTAGCGGCCAGTCCCACCAAAGAGACACTTACTTTTGGTAGCGGTTGATTTTTTTCATCATAAACTACTCCACTAACTTTGACCACCAATTGTTGTGCAGTTACTGAAAATGAAGAAATTAATAGAAGCAGAAAAAAAAGCGTTCTTTTAGCCATTAGGTTTAGATGTATTGGGTATTAACCTGAACGTTCTTTAAATCGGCAATCATTTGCGTTGGACTTGGAGCAGCAAAAACAGCATTACCAGCTACAAAAACATTAGCTCCAGCTTCAATTAGCGAACCAATATTGTTAATACCTACCCCACCGTCAACTTCAATGTACAAGTTTGGGTTGGCTTGCAAAGCCATTTGTTTTAATTCGCTTATTTTATTTAAGGTTTGAGGAATGAACTGTTGTCCACCGAAGCCTGGGTTTACCGACATTACCAAAGCTAAATCGATATCCTGCAACACATCTTTCAACAAACTAACGGGCGTATGTGGGTTTAAGGCAACACCAGCCTTACATCCAACCGATTTTATTAATTGGATAGTACGGTGCAAATGTGTACAAGCTTCGTAATGAACGGTAATTACATCTGCTCCTGCTTTTGCAAATTCAGCGATATACCTGTCGGGATCTACAATCATCAAATGTACATCGAAAGGTTTTTTAGCATTTTTTTTTGCTGCCGTAATCACTGGAAATCCAAAGGAAATATTTGGCACAAAAACACCATCCATCACATCAACGTGAAACCAATCTGCTTGGCTCTCGTTAATCATTTCTATATCACGTTGTAAATTGGCAAAATCTGCCGATAATATGGATGGGGCAATTAGATGTTTCATTTTAGCATGCTGGTCATTGCTTGGCACAAAGCAATCTTTTATAAATAGGCTGATTTTGCTTCGTTATGCCTCCTCGTAATGGTAAAATGCTTACTTAATTACGAAGACGAAACAATTACTGCAAGTTACAAATTCTTTTATAACAGCACCTATTTATACACTTTAAAAGAATCAATTAATAAGAATCCTCCGTACTAGAACTAATTAACGGAATACAAATAGTAGCAACTGTACCCAAACCACTTTTACCAGCACTTATCTCAAAATTTGCTACAGGTTGCTTATTTTGCACGTTAATCATCTCAATCCTTTCTCTAATAGAAGACAAGCCAATAGAAGTTTCTTTTATTCCAATTTTTGTATTTGATTTAGCTTTATGATGAAAGCCTACCCCATTATCTTCTACCGTAATACAAATGCTTTGATTTTGAAGTTGAATTTGAACACGTAAATGAGCATCTGGATTTCGGGAAACAATAAGCCCATGCAAAATTGCATTTTCTATTAATGGTTGCACTAACATCGGAGGTACCATATATTCTTTTAGATTCAACTTATTGTCTATCAAAAATTCATAACTGAATAAGTTGTTGTACCTAACCGATTCCAATTCTGTATATAAAACAAGGGCTTTCCACTCCTTTTCTGCTGTAACTAAGCTTCTAGAAGAATTTTCAAGGATCAACCTGCTTAACGATGCAAATTTCTGTATCAGTCTAGAAGCGGCATTTTTTTCATTATCTAAAATATAAGATTCAATGGAGTTAAGTACATTAAAAATAAAGTGTGGATTCATTTGCGAGCGGATGGCTTTCAGTTCACTTTCTGACAGCCTTTGTTGAAAAGCAAATTGGTTACGGATAAAGTTTATCCTTCTTTTCAGCAATACTGCTACAACCAATACAACTGCAAATATGCAAAGTATAACAAACCATTTTTTTTGGTACCAATAAGGCAAAACGGTGATGGCAAGTTGCTCTTCCAAACTAAAAACGTCATCGTTATTGCAACCTTTGATGTACAGCATATAGTTTCCATGAGGCATGCTACCCAACGCAATGTCTCCATTTTTTACCTGTTGCCATTGTTCGTCCTGACCTATTTTATAGTAGAATCTATTTTCTTGTGGCGCTGTGTAGCTATTAATTGCAAAGTGAATATTCACAATTTTGGTACCTGCCTCAAGCGTAATTGATTTCTGTTTATTTTCTACAACAATACTTTTTTCCCGTCCATCGGCATTGATATCCATCAAAACTACCTTCGGAACAGTCATATTTGACTTTACGTAGTAAGGATTAAACCTTGTCACATATCCACTATAACTTAACAGGAAATGTCCGGTTTTATCAGTTTCAAAAAAACCATGCCCTTCGTATTGAAAAGGTAGACCGTTGTTGAAATTGAAATAGGTAAATTGCTTTTTTCTATCGTATTTAATAATGCCTTGTTGCGATGGAATCCACAAATATCCCAGTGTATCCATCAATACTCGCTTCACATAGTTTTCTGGCAAGCCCATCCTTTCATCAATCAACAATCCGATTTTATCAGCTTTATTAATCTTTAACAAACCTACATCAGAGGCAGCCCAAATCACATTCTGTTTATCCTGAACAATATCTGTTACCCAACTTACGTCGCATTCTTTGCCATCAATATCTTTAATTACAATTTTCTTAAAACTATCAGTTATTGAATTATAGACGCTGATTCCTTTAGTTGCACCTATCCAAAAATCGCCCTGTCTATCTATCAAACATGAATAAACCGAACCGTCAATATTTTTACCATCAGATTTGTAATGCTTAACAAATTTTTCTGTTTTGGGATTAAAAACATAGATTCCATTCTGCCTTGCCCTAATCCAAAAATTACCATCACTTCTTTTGTAAAGCTTAGAAACTGCAAGATTTTCTTTGAGGCTTAAATCTAACGGCGGAAAAAATAGCTGATAGCGATTACCTGTTTTTTTAACTAAACCAGAATCTGTACTAAACCAAAAATTCTTTCTATCATCTTGATAAATACTATTTATAGACTTGCTCAAGAAGCTATTTGCTTTTTCTGGTATTTGCGATATGTGCGACAAAAACTTCCAACTCTTATCAAATACATAAATTCCTTTTGCATAATAACAGGTGACATAAAATTTATCTGCTGTTTCTAGCATGTTATTAGGTATGCCCAACAATTTCGGATTACTTAATTTAACCTGCTGATATATAGGGATATTTTCGAAATTTTGATAATTAGGATCGATAATACTGATGCCGTTATCTGTTGACAGCCACAATCTATTTTGACGGTCTTTAGCCAAATGAAAAATATGAAAAGCACTTAAGGATGAAGGATTCAACTCGTTCGACACATACTCTTTCAGTTGATTATTTTTTAAATTTTTAAGAACAAAACCACCATTTACGGCAATACATAGCCAATTCTGTTTAAAGTTATCAGTCCATTCTATGATACTATTTACACGTGTACCAGTAGCCTTAAACGAAGGAATATCGATTGGATGGATTTTATGGCTATTTGGCGGGAAATACTTCAATCCACTGCCAGCTTCGCCAATATAAATCGTTCCATCAGTACTTTGGTGAAATGCTAAAACATGGTCTTGCTCGCCATAATAGTTTACTATTTTAGTCTTTTGATTGACGGTGTACAAGCCATTATAACCTAGAGCCCACAACCTTTGCTGCTTGTCTTCTGCAATGTTGTGAAAAGCGGCAACATCCTGTTTTATACCATTTAATATAGTGGTGTAATTGGTAAAACGTTTTCTTTTATAATCAAACATTTGAACACCCTCCGTGGTAGCCAACCACAAATTCCCCTTGCTATCTATAAAAGGCACACAATTAAAATCAGATGCCAAGCTATTTTTATTCGATAGATTATTAAAAAAACTGACAGCTTTTCCTGTTATTGGATTAAAACGCGAAAGACCTTTTGCAGTACCTAGCCAAAGTTGCCCTTCTTGATCAGCTACAATGGTATTGATAGCATCATTACAGATAGAAGTACTATCACCTAACTTATGCTTATATTCCTTGATTCCAGTGCCATCATATCGATTTAATCCCTTGTTTGTGGCTATCCAAATAATTCCATTTCGGTCTTCATAGGTGCATTTTACAGCATTGGTACTTAAACCGTCTTTTACAGTAATTTGGTTAAACTTTAAATTTGGAAACGACTGTGCGAGTGTAAAAAAAGGGATAAGAACCAAAAATAAACAGATGGCTAACAGCGCTTTAAACCTATAAATGATTTTGTTTCCCATCTACCTACAAGGTCTTGTGTAACATTAAGCCAAGGCATTTTCAAAATGAGGAAGAAAAATTTCAGCAATTGTTCCGCTACCTTCCGTTTTTGAACTTATTTTAAAGCTTGCAAAAAAATCTCGCTTTTGAGCATTAATAATATTAATTCTTTCTCTTATAGACGCTAAACCCATAGATTTTTCTTTTATTCCTACTTTTACAGTAGCTTTCTTTGCGTTCGCAATTCCATTTCCATTATCCATTACCGTAATACAAATACCTTCGTGATGTTTTTTAAGTTGAACTTCTATATGAGCACCTGGTTTAGGATTAACAATAATGCCATGTAAAATTGCATTTTCAATTAATGGCTGTATAAGCATTGGTGGTAAGAGCAAAGTTTTTAGTTGCAAAGCTTCATCAGCATCGAAATTGAAACTGAAGGAATTGTTATAGCGCATCGCTTCAAGTTCGGTGTACAACTTCAAAGCTTTCCATTCCCTATCGGCAGTAACCAAACTTCTGGTAGAATTCTCTAAAATCAACCTACTTAAAGAAGCAAATTTTTGTATCAACCTAGAAGCGGTTTGCTTATCATTATCCATGATATAGGATTCGATGGAGTTTAGCACATTGAAAATAAAATGTGGATTCATTTGTGAACGAATTGCTTTTAACTCGCTTTCAAATAATTTACTTTGGTGCAACAGTTCTTTTGCTTGCTCTTCTGCTTCTCTTTTCTGAAGTTTATTTTTCATTCTCAACTCAGCAATTCGATATCGATTTAAGAAGTAAATAAATATGGTAATCATCAATATCACCACTAAACCTGCATAGAGGTAAATTTGCTGGGTTTTAATTTTTGAAAGCGCTTGTGCTTGCTTGTATTTTTCTTCCTTTTTCTGGAAAGCAAATTGAGCCTCCAGATTTGCTATTTTGTTTTTGCTTTCTTGAGAATGAAGCGAATCTTGCGCCTTATAATGTAATTTTAAGTTAGTAAGCGCTTCCTTGTAATCCCCAATATATTCGCAGAATTTAGCATATTCTATGGTAAACAGAGATATCAATTCCGTTTGGTTGCCTTGCTTGCTAGTTGCAATGCATTTTTTAAAATATTTGTTTGCATCAGCAAGCATTTGCGCCTTGTTTAGCCCTAGTTTACGCTGCACTAATGCTAATTTGGCGGGATCTTGAACAATCTGAAATAACGTATATCCAAAATTACCTGTATTAGCAATTGCATTGATATGAAGCGGAGCTATCTTGTCCCAAATTGCCTTTGCTTTTTGAAGATACTCGATTTGTTTTAATGGTTCATCCGCAAAGCAATCTACCATTTGGGTGTACATCAATGCTTTGCCCATTTCATTCCCTAACTTTTCGTATATATTTAATGCAGCGGTATAATATGGTTTAGCACTTACGGTATTTCCATTAAAAGCATAGCAATTTCCCAAAGTTTCTAGGTTTTTTGCTTCGTTTGAGGGCTCATTTATTTTTTTAAAAATGAAATCAGCTTTTTTTGCGTAAATGATTGCCTTTTCAAAATCATGTTGTTGCGTAAATATGGTGGCTATGTTGCTGTGACAAACTGCAATAAGACTGCTATCTTTAACTTTTTCTGCTATATGCAACGCTCTAAAAGTATATTTTGCAGCTTCTACATATTTACTTGTACGTTGATAAACCGCACCAATATTATTTAAACTAGAAACCATCCCAACTTCATCCCCATTTTTTTTACACAGTTGATAAAGGGACTGGTTGCTTTTTAATGCTTTGTCATTCTCTCCTAAATACATTTGTAAAGCCGCGATATTGATTAGTGCACGAGCAATACCGTCATTATATTTTATTTTTTTAGCGAGCTCGTGAGCTTGACTAGCATAACTTAGTGCCTGAACAGGATTTATATCCTCCAACAAATTACAAAGCTGATTAAACAGTTTTACCTTACCGGTATCTGCTTTGGCAACTTTTAATTGCTGTTTTAACGAAGTAGTGTCTTGCGCATTACTAACTGAAATGTTAATCAGCAAAATAAATATACTCAATAAGGTAATGATTTTCCTATCAAAAAAGTGGTATGTCGGTATCATAGCAAAGTATCTAAAAATGAATTAGATTTCATCAGTCAAAATACCTTAACATTATTAAATTAACTGCAAATTTAACTAAGCTATACTGGTTGTTTACTCATTTATAATGCCTATTCGCTCAAGACGGTTTTAGAGCACCTAAAAGCACCGCTAGTTTATATCTGAAATTCGATTTGTTTTCGACTAGCTAAATAGAGATTGAATTTCATAGCATTAGCTTTCTGTATAACTTCACTCATTTCCAGCCACACTTTGCTCATTGAAATACCACTTACAATCATTACATCAAAACCCTAATAATTAGGTTGATAAATTTGGTAAAGGATAAAAATTCAATTCTAATCAATTAAAAATTATGATCATGAAAGCGAACATCAACAGCTTAATAAGAGCAACGGTAACATTATGCCTTTTAATTATGATGGGCTTTAACGTTGACGCCCAAGTAGGCCCAAAATTAATCAGGAAGAAAAAAGTAGATCCTATGGAAGGAAAGGTTAAGCCAATAATGACTTCTCCTGTTGCGGGATCTACGATAGATGGGCCATTTGTGATGGTTGGCAAAGCAGAACCTAATACTTTTATTAACCTGTATGTAACTCCTATTTATAGAGAACCAACTAGCTCATCTGGAAAACCAGTTCTAGTAGTAAGTACACCGAAGCATAAACCTCAACACTTTAGTATTAAAGCAGATGAGAAAGGTGTATGGCAAAGCCCGGTAATAGAAGTATTGTTTGACAGTAAAACAAGCAATAGGAGAATATTTGCTTTTGTCTCGCAAACTTGGGGAACTGACAGATATGATAGCAAGCAGATCGAATACTTCGCATCTCCAAAATTAACGATGATTATGGCTCCTATGAAGGTTCCTGCAAAGCATAACGAAGAAGAAAAATCGTCGGGACAGCCTGAAAAAGATGAAGGGATAGTTAAAGGCGGTAGCGATAATTTACCTTTTAAAATTGCAGCTCCGTCCAATAACAAATACGTTGCTCGTGATCGCTTCACCATTGCTGGGATTGCGCCAGATGGGGCGAATGTAAAAGTAGAAGTACGTTATTTCGGCTATAGAAGTAAATCGAACATTACCATTCAAAACTTTGGGCCTGTATTTTTTCCAGGTGTGGATAAAAACACCACCACAGTTAACGACGCACATTGGGCAACTTACACCATTAGAAGCAAACGAATGGCTGGCTTTGGCGAAAGTGGACTTTGGGCTACTGATGAAATCGAATTTATCAGAAAAATTGATGGTTACTCTTGCTGGGCGAATTCGTACACGATTACCGCAAGTTTAATTGACGCTAACGGCAAATCTGTAAGACCAATTAAAGTTAATGTAACCCGTATGAATACAGTTGCAGTTAAATAAAGGTGTTATGAAAAACTTCATCTTGCTAAAAATCCTGTTCTTGATGCTGGGCAACATCAGCATGGCCCAAGAAATACCAACTTGTATAAAAAATCTGAATACGGCAAATACGCTCACTACAACCAAGTTTGTACGAACAATCAATTTGAAAGGCAATAGAATTGTTTACGAATTTGCTATCGTGAGTAAGAGACAATGCATGGATTGCCCAAACGGCACCGTATTTTACGATAGCAATTGCAACCAAATAGCAAGTTTTATCATGGGCAGAGGATCTAGTGTGTACATACGTTACGGTTATACTGCTTTTGAGCTTGGTAAAACTGGCGGTTATCCTAACATCAAGTATTTAGAAAAGTTTGAACCTGCACCTAGCTGTATTGCAAAGGCGGTTGACAATGTAGATTCTTTAAATCGGGTTGGTGTAACACGGGTTTTGCAAGTACGTATAAAAGATAAAACCTTGTATCATTTTGAACACGCTATAGCAAAGGAAAAAGTGAACTGCAAAGATTGTTCTAACACTTTTAAATACTACGATGAAAATTGTAACCTCGCAGCAACTTTTACCGTAGGTGGCATTGCTGGAGCAAAAGCTAGCGAAGGCTTTACATCTAGCGATTTTTACAATAAGCGAACCATACAAATTCTATGGAATAAGAATTAACGTTTCCTGTTAGTTGATAGTTGGGTTAAGCGTGGATACGTTTAACCCATTTTATGCTTTAAAATTAACGTAAAATCAAATTCACTCACAGATAGTTACACTTCGCTCAGTTAAAAGTATAATCCAATCATTATCAAAAAATGTAAGGTTTGAGCTAGCTAAGTTTGAGTAGTTAACTATTAGATAATCTCAAATCTTAGAACAATGAAAAAATTACTTTCTATATCATTCTGTATCTTCTTGATTGCCATATCGTGTAAAAAAGATAAAACTCCTGCTGAAGAAAAAGAGGTGGTTAAAGGGAATATTAAACAGGTGATCGAAACCGTAAATGGTATTACCTATAAAATATTTACAGATGTAAGCACAACCAGTTTTAAAGGAATCTTAGTTGTGGGCAGTGGCAACGACGAAAATAATCCGTCAGAAGGAGCTATTAATGGAGCATCGGAAACTGCATTATGCGAAAAAGCAGCCGCTAATGGTTATGCAGCTGCTATTGTCAAATATCAAAAGCCAGCTGCTGGTGCCGATTGGAACAGTCGTGCTAAATTAATGGGCGAAGATTTTAACAAAGCCATTGTGGGCATTTCGGGCAAATACGGTATCGATAAAAATAGATCGGTAGTTGCTGGGTTTTCTTACACCTCGTTTATGCTGTTTACCGATATTTCTTTAAACACTACGTTGAGCTACACCAAAGGTTTGTTGGGTGCTTGTGGTGCAACTGGAACTTGGAACGCACAAAACTTCAAAATTCCAATTTTTGCCATTAATTGCAGTGGCAATTTCGAAAACAACTTTAACGGCAAAGCACTTTACGATCAAATCCCAGCCAATTCTCCGATTAAAGCTAAAAGCGAAGGTGTAACCGATAACAATTGCAATAGTCATTGTGGCGGCAATTGGACCGATAAAATGTACACTAAAATGGTGGCCTGGCTGCAATAAGACAGATTTACTTATTAAATAAAAAGATGATGAAAAACTTAAGTAACCTATTCGCTAAAACGCTCCTCATATTTTCTGCATTGTTTGTGTTGGCATCTTGTAAGAAAGATAAGGCTGTAGAAAAAGACGACGATAAGATAGATTTTACAAAATATTATATTACCGGAGAATACGAAACCTATGGTACACGTAATGGATATGTGTACACTTTCGGAACACTAATGAAAGTTACAAGTTCCTCTGTGGGCTCTTCTAATTCTGGTAGTTATACATATACAGATGGTAATTTACGCATTACCCACGAAAATAATCAATCTTACACACTTAAAATTGCGAACGGCGTCATTACCAGCAGCGACGCCCCAGCGCTTATTACTTATCATTTACAAAAAATACCTGATGCTGATGCTTTTGCAGGCAAAAACTTTAAGGGTACAGTAGCTACAAATGGACTTGCTAATGGCAAATCGTGTTTAATCAAATTTACTACTGCGGGCAAATTTACGGTAAGTATCGATGGTTTTGGACAAACTGGTAATGGCGCAGACTACACTTTACAGAACAATGGTGTAGCTACGGCAAACACAGGTAACGAAGGCAGGCTACATCTCATGACTTTAGCCGATGGTAAGCTTTACTATTCACAATCAACTCAAAACACCCATTACTACGGGGTGCTAACATTACAATAAAATGAGAAGCAATCATGAAAAACCTAAAAATAGTTATAATGCTGTTAATTCTTGGAAGCTTTACGGCATGTAAAAAAGATAGAAGCACTCAACTGGAAGACAGTTTTGACCCCACAAAATATTATATTACCGGAGAAGAAGCATCTATCGGTGGTGGTTCATCACCAACCAGTTATGTGTACTGTTTCTTTGCCAATGCCAAAACCTACACTACTTCGCAAGGGGGCTACAATTCTGATAACCCAAATTACACCTACACCGATGGCGTAATTAAAATAGGCAGCTTAACTTTTACCATAGCCAACGACGTAGTCACCAGCTGTAACAATGCAAACTACAGATCTTATCATTTACAAAAAATACCCGATGCCGATGCCTTTGCGGGTAAAACATTTAAAGGCACAGTGGCTACCAACGGGCTGGCCAACGGAAAATCGTGCTTAATAAAATACACCACCGACAAAAAATTTACTGTAAGTATTGATGGTTTTGGGCAAACTGGCACTGGTGCAGATTATACTTTGCAAAACAATGGCGTAGCCACTGCCAGAACTGGTAACGAAGGTCGTTTACACCTCATGACCATCGGCGACGGAAAACTCTACTATTCGCAAATAAGCGGTATGGGCACAACAAATTATGCTCATTACTACGGTGTATTAACATTGCAATAAAACTTAAATAATACAACCATGAAAACACTAAAAATAATTAGGATACTGTTCATACTTGGAAGTTTTACAGCATGCAAAAAAGATAAAGTGGATACACCTGAGCCGGCGCAAGAACCTTTTGCAATCACTGATTACGTATTGGTAGAAAAAGGTTTAGGTGTTGACGACAACGACCATTTGATTACCACATTTGAATTACAAGGTAAAGCCATATGGTATACCTTATTGGGATACTTAGAAGGACCAAAATATACTTTTGAAGACGGAGTTTTAAAAATCTATTTAGGAGGAACAGTGGAAAGAGAATTCAAAATTGAAAATCAAAAAATCGTTTCCCATTCAGTAAAATTTCAGCCATATAGCTGTCAATTAGTTAAAATATCGAAGAGCAATGTATTAGATGGTAACACTTATAATGGAGGCTGGCGAAATGAAGGAAGCTTGATTGTATCAGTTTCCAAATTGAAATTTACCGACACCCATTATGCAGAAGCTTCACTCAATTTACCAGTTCCAAACAATGAATATAAATCGCTGAAAAACATTGGTGCATATAGCCGTATCAATAACGTAAATACCCTTTGGATATTGATAAATGGAAAACTTGAAGGCTCAAGAAAGTATGAAAGTGGGAATATTGCTATTGGCGATTTTAACAAACAATAACTCACCACAACTTTAAAATTAACAATCATGAAAAACATATTTAAAATGCTCGCCATAATATTGGTAATTATAGGATTTGCGAGCTGTAAAAAGAAAGACCCTAAGCCCGAAATTTTTGATATTACCAAATACAGTATTGTCGGTAAATTTTCTTCTGGCAACCCGTATATCATAACAATTGATGCTGATGATAAAGCAACCTTAACGGCTTATGGCTTTAGTACAGGCAAATACACTTTTATAGATGGGGTTTTTAAATTTAATTTTAGTAATGGCGAAGTGATAGGTTCATTCACTATTGAAAATGGAGCCATTAAGTCTTATGCTGGACCAGCAATTATAAACACTTATGATTTAGTGAAAATACCTGCTACCAATCAATTAGAAGGCAAAACGTTTAAAGGTATATGGCAAAATTTGGCATATACTACTGAGTTCAAATTCACAGCAAGCCAAGTTACCGAAACAACGAATAATCAATCATCTGTTGTTAATTATACCTTAATTAATAATCTAGCGGTTAAAAAGCAGAATGGGGCTTATCATACTCTTCTAGTTATTATCGATAATAAGCTCGAAGGTGCCCATTATAATCAGGGTTATGCTTGGGGTACTTTTATGAGACAGTAAGGCATACGTCTTTTCATAACTAAATATTAAAAATATGAAAACATTAAATGTACTATTATTACTATTCGTAGTAAGCTTTACAGCATGCAAAAAAGATAGCATTGCTCCAAAGGAAATAAATGAACCGTTTGACATCAGACAATATGTACTTGTAACAAGGCAAACAAATAATAACAACTGGGTAGTAAATGTTAGTGTAACAAGTTTCGAAGCTCAAAGTAAATCAATTGTTTTTAACGAAGGTGGGCAAATTCCTGATAGTGGTTTTGGTTATAGCTATGCAGATGGCGTTTTAAAATTACTTTACGATGGAAGGGTTAATTCGGAACTTAAGATTGAAAATAATCTCATCGCATCGAAGAAACTTAGCGGGATAACTACTTCATACCAGTTAATTAAAATTCCCAACGAAAATCCGCTAAATGGAAACACCTATAATGGTGGCTGGAAATCTGAGGGTAGTTTTTTGACCACAGTAGCAAGTGTGAAGTTTACAGATACCCATTATAGCGAAGCTTCCATTAATTTGCCGCCGCCGAACAAAACCTATCAATTATTTAAAAATATAGCGGCTTATAGTTACGATGTAACCAATCGGGTAGATAGCTTTTGGGTGTTATCTGACGGGAAGTTAGAAGGTTATAGGCAGTATGGCAACAGCAATACTAGTGTAAATGGAACCTTCAGTAAATAAAATCAATTAATTAAATTTTAAAAAACTCAAGTCATGAAAAAATACATTCTATACCTCATTTTAATGAGCTTAAGCCACATCGGCTTTGCACAAAACTTAACACCTCCGCAAGTATCAGGTTACCTCAGCGCAAGCACAATAAACGTTAATTTTCCCTTTAACATTAAGGGTGTTCCATTTACACAAATACCCAAGAGCGTATGGTATCCAACCTCAGTTATTATCGCCGATTTTCAAATGAACTATTATTTGGAAGGAGATGATAGTAAGCAAATCAATACCATAAGGAAACATGTAATACCCAACAGTAAAACGGGCGCCTGGGAAATTACAGGGTTAAGCATTGAACCTTTGCCTCATTCTACACCAAATGCTAGAGTAGACCACCAAAGAACCACTTATATGCTCTCGATTTATCAAATACACACTGGTCAAAAATCGGCAATGTGGTATGCCAATATCCATCTCAATCAGATACAAACCAATAAAATTCCAGCTCAAAAGTTAGGTCCCATAAAAGTTCACCCCAAAGACAAGGTAATTCTTAATCCACAACCCATTCCACCAAAGGAGATTAAGAGGAAAATTAGAACTAAAAACTAATTTTTTTTTGAAAAGCAATACCCGTAGTGCTTTGGTTCCGATAGTCCCGCCCTTTGCTAAATGCCATGAAAAATGGCATACCGCTGTCTGTCGGGTTTATTTTACTCTAAACATCACCATAAACCTAGCTATTAAGCTGCTATAATTTCACATTCTTTAAGCGCTTCGCTAAGCCATAACCTTATTCGCTCATCAGAATCACCCATTCACTCATTATCAAAAAATGCTTCTAGAAAGAGTTGTTCTTTTGGTTAACAATTTAAACATTTCAAATTTTAAGCTATGAGAAATTTTAAAATAATACCTGTGCTTTTATTGCTGTTAAGCTTTTCATCCTGTAAAAAAGACAAAGTAAAAGCAGTTGAAGTCGTCAACATTTTTGCAGGGTTTGGTAATAGTGCTTTTTTAAAAACCGATGGAAGTTTTTGGTTAGCTGGCGTAAATAGGTTCGACAATGGCGTATTAGCATTTGAAAGTAAGCCAAAGTTTATCATGAACAATGTAAAAGCTGTGGCATTAGGCGTATCACATGATTTGGTTTTGAAAACAGACCATACCTTATGGGCAGTTGGCAGTAATGAATTTGGGCAATTTGGAGATGGAACAATAAAAGGTACCCCTTTACCTAAACAAATTATGGACAACGTAAAAGCAGTTAGCACCTGGGGTTATCATATACTCATTTTAAAAACTGATGCAACACTCTGGTTTTCTGGCGGCAATGGTGGTGGCGGCATTGGTATTAACACTAGCACATTTAGGCAAATCGCTAACGATGTACTAGCGATAAGTGCGGGCGCCAGCTATTCTATGTTCATAAAAACTGATTTTACCCTTTGGGCAGTTGGAAATAATTCTTCAGGTGCATTTGGAGATGGAACCGAGATTGGAACGAGTGCTCCCAAATTAATCATGTCTGACGTTAAAAAGGTATCTACCGGCATTGGATGTACAATGATTTTAAAAAACAACAACAGTCTTTGGGCTACCGGAAACAACGCTGATGGTCAACTAGGAATAGGAACCTACACCAATATAAAAACACCTCAACAAGTTATGACTGATGTAAAAGATGTAAGCATAATAGATAGCCATACACTAATTCTAAAAACAGATGCTACACTTTGGGTTACCGGACATAATATCAACGGGCAATTGGGCGATGGTACTACAATAAAAATAAATAGACCTAAACAAATTACCACAAACGTTAAGGAAATTGCTGCCGGCACAAGGCATTCCGTAATACTAAAAACAGACAACACTGTCTGGGCAACAGGAAAAAATGGTACTGGTGAAGTGGGTGATGGTGCAAGGTTAGATAGATCAAATTTTATAAAAATTGAATTATAAGATCATGAAAACATTTAAAATAAGTTTAGTATTAATTTTTGCTATCGCATTTTGTATCGGTTGCAAAAAGAACCGTCAAGCACCAGATGATGTAACGCAAGGTTTGCATGTGGTAGACAGTAAATATGTTGCCGATAAATGTGGTAACAAAATCGTATTGAGAGGCGTAAATATGGGCAATGTTTATGCTGTAAATTTCGGTCTAAAGGAAATAGAAGAAATCGAAAAAACAGGCGCCAATTCTGTAAGAATAGTACTTACACAACAATATCAAGATTGGAGTAACGGTGGTGCCATGACCGCAATTACCGGCGCAAAAATAGAAACTGCAATCAATGCATGTATAAGTAAAGGAATGATCCCCATACTAGAATTACATGATTATACCGGTTCGGCAAATGTAACTAACGATCTACCTAAAGCTACCCAATGGTGGACAAAATCAGATATCAAATCCACATTGATAAAATACCAGAAATCAATTATCATAAATATCGCAAATGAGCCAGATAACGGTAGCGCATCTGACGCAACTTATAGCAATGCTAATTTAGCTGCCATCAAAAGTTTAAGAGATGCAGGCTATACCTGCCCACTCATGATTGATGCTTCAAATTATGGAAAAGACCATGCCGTTTTTTTGTTTAAAGGCAAAGAGTTGATAGATGCCGACCCTTTACATAATCTAATATTTAGCGTACATGCTTACTGGCCAACAAATGGTGCTTATGGCAACTATTCTGATGTCAAAATAACAGCCGATTTTGCTGCGCTTAAGCAAAGTAGTTTACCTATCGTTTTCGGCGAAATAGCAATTGCTGATATTCAGAATGGCTTGGCTTACAACATTAATTACCGCCTAATTATGAAATTGTGCCAAGATAACGAATTTGGATATTTGGCTTGGTGGTGGGGTTTTAATAATAACCCAGGTGCCAATAATCAATTAAGCATGACACCAAATGGTTTGTTTACCGGTCTTCAAAATGGAGGCAAGGTTATCGCCGTTGATGATGTAAACTCCATTAAAAACACGTCCAAAAAAGCTTGTTTATAGCACTACATTATATATCACTAAAATCTTAAAGCAATCAATTATGAAAATTTTATTTATTATATGTTTAAGTGCGTTAAGCATTACTGCCACATTTGCCCAAGCACAAACTAAAAAGTCAACAGGTAAAACAACTACTACAAAAAAAACGACACCAATCAAAACTGTTACCACTAGTAAAACAACAAGTAAACCTGTAGAATCAAGTGAGAAAACTGCCGTAAAGTCACGTAGCAAAGTTACCCAACAAAGTAAATCAAACACTGGTGGCCTGGCTAGCTATAAAGCAGCATTAGGTTTAAAATTTATCTATGGTGTTTCTGCTACTGGTAAAGTTTTTCTCAAGGATAAGCATGCATTAGAAGGTATTGTGAGGTACAACGGCGCTGGCGGATTAGGTAGCAATATCGCATTTACTGCATTGTACCAATATCATAATAACATCAAAGATGTAGATGGCTTACGTTGGTACATAGGTGGCGGTGGTTATGTCAATCATTTTAGCTGGAAAGATAACGATATTGCGGGAGTAACCACTTTCGGCGCATCTGGAGTAATCGGGTTAGAATATAAAATAAAATCTCTACCATTGGCCATTAGCGCAGACTGGGTTCCTGGCTACGTTATAAGTAAAAATATTGGTTTTTCAGCAGAAAACGGTGGTATTGGAATCAAATACACTTTCTAAATTATGAAAATGCTTAGTACATAAATATTTATAATATGATTTTATAAATAAATACACGAAATTTAAGTAAAGTAAATACCATGTTAAAAGCAGCAATTTTAGACGATGAAGTAAGGGGAAGCAAATTGCTTGCCCATAAACTTGATATTTTTGAAGATGAATTGCAGGTAGTAAGCATTTTTAACGAACCAGCAAAGGCGCTAGATACAATTATAAAACTTGATATAGATGTTTTATTTCTAGACGTAGAAATGCCAGCAATGAATGGCTTTCAATTTTTAGAACGCTTAGGCACATTTAATTTTGAAGTTATTTTTACCACTGCCTATGATAGCTACACCCTAGATGCTTTGCGAATTAGTGCTGTAGATTACCTACTAAAGCCTGTTGATCAAGATGATTTGCAAACCGCAATTACTAGGTTAAGAAAACGAGTTGCCGAAAAACTAATGTACAAATCGGTGAAGCTGGAGAAGAAACAAACCAACAGATTAGCTCTACCTACTGCAGAAGGCGTTTATTTGGTAGAAAAATCGAACATCTTACGAGTGGAAGCAATGAGTAACTATAGCGTATTTTTATTAACAGATAACAAGAAAATTGTAGTATCTAAAACTTTAAAAGAATACGAGAACTTATTAGATGATGAGCACTTTATGCGAATTAACAGGTCCGTAATTATCAATTTAGATTACGTAATAAAATACCGCAAAGGCGATGGAGGTACATTGGAATTATCTGATGGCGCAGAAATCGAAGTCTCACCACAAAAGAAAGACCTCCTACTACAGCGCTTATTTTAAACGAATAATTTCTACGGTTTAGAATTTTAACATGCATTTCGAAACTTGCGATTGAAACATCCAAGCCATATGTAACGCCTTTTATCCTAAATAATAAAGCCCTTCCAGTAAACTGAAAGGGCTTTATATTTATCTTCTTTCCGACTTGCGGACTATTAGATATTTTTTTACGCTTTAGGCGCAGCTTCTGGTTTTGGAGGACGAGGCAACAACACTTTACGAGAAAGTTTCATTTTACCTTGCTTATCGATGTCTAACAATTTAACTTCGATTTTATCACCTTCTTTCAATACACCATCCATAGTTTCTAAACGTTCCCATGAAATTTCAGAGATGTGTAACAAACCATCTTTACCTGGCATAACCTCTACAAATGCACCAAATGGCATAATAGATTTTACTTTACCTTGGTAAATCTCACCAATCTCTGGTTTAGCAGCAATAGCACGGATACGAGAAACGGCAGCATCAATAGCAGCTTTATTATCAGCAAAAATTTCTACGATACCTTTGTTATCAACCTCTTCAATAGAGATAGACGCACCAGTTTCGCGTTGCATTTCTTGGATAATCTTACCACCTGGGCCGATTACAGCGCCAATAAATTCTTTCTCGATAGTTAGAGAAACAATACGTGGTGCATGTGGTTTGTAATCTTCAGCTGGTGTTGCAATCGTTTTCTTCATCTCGTTTAAGATGTGTAAACGACCATCCTTAGCTTGTAATAAAGCTTTAGTTAAAACTTCATATGACAAACCATTGATTTTTAAATCCATTTGACAAGCAACTATACCATTTTCAGTACCAGTTACTTTAAAGTCCATATCTCCTAAGTGATCTTCATCACCTAAAATATCTGAAAGGATTTGATATTTACCAGTTTTTTCATCAGTAATTAAACCCATCGCAATACCTGATACAGGAGATTTAATTTTGATACCTGCATCCATTAAGGCTAATGTACCCGCACAAACCGTAGCCATTGATGAAGAACCATTAGATTCTAAAATATCAGATACAATACGGATAGTGTAAGGATTTTCAGCACCTTCTGGAAGTACTTTTTTCAACGAACGTTGTGCTAATGCACCATGACCAATCTCTCTACGACCAGCACCTCTGTTAGGTCTAACCTCACCAGTTGAAAAACCAGGGAAATTATAGTGCAATAAGAATTTGTTATAACCATTGATGAAAGCACCATCAATCATTTGCTCATCGTCTTTGCTACCTAAAGTAACCGACGTTAACGATTGAGTTTCACCACGTGTAAATACCGCCGAACCGTGAGCTGCAGGTAAATAACCTACTTCACTCCAAATTGGACGAATTTCTGTAGTCTTACGACCATCTAAACGAATACCTTCATCTAACAAAAGACTTCTAATTGCATCGTACTGCACATCATGATAATAATGTTTAGCCATTGCTTTAGTCAAATCTTCAGTTTCTTCTGGCATAGCCTCTAAAAACTCGTTGATAATTGCAGTAAAACCAGCTTTGCGCTCATCTTTGTTAGAACCAGATTTAGCGATAGCGTAAACTTTATCGTAAGTATCAGCGTAAACTTTAGCTTTTAAATCAGCATCATGATCTTCGTGGTTGTACTCACGTTTTACAGTTTTGCCGGTAGCTTCAGTTAATTCAACCTGAACAGCACATTGAACTTTAATTGCATCGTGTGCAAATTTTAAAGCTTCAACCATCTCCTCTTCCTGAATTTCATCGCACTCACCTTCCACCATACAAATATCGTTAGCAGAACCTGCAACCATAAATTCAAGTGTAGCACGCTCTAAATCGCTAGCAAATGGATTGATTACCAATTTACCGTCAATTTTAGCAACACGTACTTCAGAAATTGGACCGTTGAAAGGAATATCAGAAACCGACAATGCTGCCGATGCTGCTAAACCTGCTAAACAATCTGGCATTATATTTTTATCCGCAGAAATTAATGAAATCATTACCTGCGTATCAGAGTGATAATCTGAAGGGAACTGAGGACGTAAAGCTCTATCAACTAAGCGAGAGATTAATACCTCATAGTCAGATAATCTTGCCTCACGACGTAAAAATCCTCCTGGAATACGGCCAGTAGCCGCATATTTTTCTTGATAATCTACCGATAAAGGTAAAAAATCGGTACCTGGTTTAGCACCTACAGTTGATACCACAGTTGCTAACAACATCGTATCGCCCATTTTAACTACTACAGAACCATCAGCTTGTTTCGCTAATTTACCTGTTTCAATTTCTACAATTCTTCCATCGCCCAAATCGAACGATTTTTTTATTACATTCATTTACAAATTGTTGTGATCTGTTTTTCCTCTTTCGAACAGATCGAGTTTATATTTATTTTTTCGAGTATTAAAACCAAAAAAGCCATCTGCCTATTGGCGATGGCTTTTATAACATTACACCGACTTGATGATATCTCTAAGCGATAAAGCTTTGATGATAGCACGGTAACGGTTAATATCTTTTTTGTGAAGATAAGCTAAAATGCCACGACGTTTACCTACTAATTTTTGTAGAGCTAACTGCGTAGAAAAATCTTTACGATTTTTTTTCAAATGCTCTGTTAAGTGGGCAATACGATAAGTAAACAATGCTACTTGACCTTCTGCAGAACCAGTGTTGGTTGCTACTTCGCCGTGTTTTGCAAAAATTTCGGCTTTCTTTTCTGTACTTAAATACATTCTTGAATAATATTAAAGTTAAAATTAATTAATTGTGCCGCAAAGATACTGTATTTTTCTGATTTGAAAAATTGTTGAATTGATTAATTGTCAAATTGTTTCGGTTAGCTAACTGCTTGAGTTAATGAATTGTTTATTCATTATTTTTTTTGAAAATCAACAGTAATTAGTTCTTGGATACTGCAGCCCTGCTATCCGTTGCAATCTTTTTGTTAACGTCAGTGCGCAAAACCTCGTAGGTTTTAAAAACCTACGAGATTTCTACGATTTTGCCACAAAAAGTATTTCCACTCCTATCAGGTTTATTTATCAAAGACACTACACAAAAGTGTCACGCTTCTAAACATATCGCAAATTAATATTGACAAAGTTAAAGGACTTTCGAACCGTAAGTTTAAACATTTATCTTACGGATAAGAATACCCTTACCTTGAGGTTGTTTTAATAGTTTACCTCCATTTAACTGAACAGCAACGTAGTTAAGCTGTAACAAGGCATAGATTTTTTGCTCTGCAGATTTACTCAAATACAAAGCCTCTCTTTCAGCCAATATGCTTTCGCGAGACATATCTGTATCATATATTTTCAATCTGCCCATTACCCAAAAATACAAAAACATTGGATGATTTAAAAAATTTGTTATTCATCGATAAAAAAATCATATATCAACAAACAACTTTCAACTATCATCGTTATAAAAACGGATTGTACAAAAAACTATACATTCAGCAAAAAACAATATATTCGCATTAGAAAATCCCCAACCCCGATATGGCAAAACTGCTAATTATAGACGATGAGCGAGCGATACGAAGTACGCTTAGAGAAATACTTGAATACGAAAACTATGAAGTTGATGATATAGATAATGGAATCGATGGACTGGAACTTATCAAAAAGAACGATTACAACCTAGTTCTTTGCGACATCAAAATGAATAAAATGGATGGAATGGAAGTGTTGGAAACCGCACTTGGCATTAAACCAGACCTACCATTTATCATGATATCTGGCCACGGCACGGTAGAAACTGCTGTTGAAGCCAGTAAAAAAGGCGCCTTCGACTTTATCTCTAAACCACCTGATTTAAATCGTTTATTAATCACTGTCCGTAATGGTTTAGACCGTGGCTCATTAGTAACCGAGACCAAGGTTTTAAAAAGAAAAGCGAGCAAAACCCGTGACATCTTAGGCAATTCTGATACCATTGGAAAAATCAAAGAAACTATTGAACGTGTGGCTCCAACCGAAGCAAGAGTACTAATTACAGGAGCGAACGGTAGTGGTAAAGAATTAGTGGCAAGATGGCTTCACGAAAAATCTAACCGTGCTGACAACCAATTAATAGAGGTCAACTGTGCAGCTATTCCTTCTGAATTGATAGAAAGCGAACTATTTGGTCACGAAAAAGGTTCATTTACTTCGGCGGTAAAACAACGTTTAGGAAAATTTGAATTGGCTAATGGTGGCACTTTATTTCTAGATGAAATTGGAGACATGAGCATGTCGGCACAAGCTAAAGTATTACGTGCTTTGCAAGAGCACAAAATTACACGAGTTGGTGGCGAAAAAGAAATTGATGTAAACGTAAGGATTGTAGCGGCAACCAATAAAGACCTTTTAAAAGAAATTGAAGAAGGCAATTTTAGAATGGATTTGTACCACCGTCTAAACGTAATTAACATTCACGTTCCTCATTTAACAGAACGCACAGATGATATTCCAGTAATTGCACAAAGCTTTTTAGAAGAAATTTGCGGCGAGTACGGTATGCCTGCAAAGAAAATCACTGATGGTGCAATGGAAGCTTTGAAAAGACTGCCTTGGACCGGTAACGTTCGTGAGCTGCGCAATATGATTGAGCGTTTAATTATCTTAAGTGAGAAGACCATTACCGAGCAAGATGTAGTAGTCTTTGCAAATCCAGGAGGGGGAACAAACGTAGGCGCAAGTCACCAGAGTGGAAATGGAAGCCAAAACGGAGGTAGCTTTAACTACGATGGTTTCAGCAACTTTCAAGAATACAAAGATTTTGCAGAGAAAGAATACATCAAGTTTAAGCTAGAAAAAAACAATTGGAATGTTTCCAAAACTGCAGATGATATTGACATCCAACGAAGTCACTTATACAGCAAGATTGAAAAATTTGGCTTAAAAAGAGCAGAATAAACAAAAAAAAGGAGCCGAAATCGGCTCCTTTTCTCTTCAACAACCTACCAACATCAAACCCAATCAACTCCTTTTCGCAATAAATTAGTCGTAACTTCTTCTTCAGTATTAGGTTGTGCCTGTGCATTATAATTCCACTTGGTAGTTGGTGGTAAACTCATTAAAATACTCTCTATCCGACCGTTAGTTTCTAAGCCAAACTTAGTTCCCGAGTCGTAAACCAAATTGAACTCTGCATACCTACTACGACGTAAGTATTGCCACTCTTTATGGAAATCCGTGTATTCCTTATCTCTATTTCTATCTATTAACTCGCTGTAAACTGGCAAGAAAGTATTGCCTACGGCTAAAGAAAAATCCAACAACTGTTCGTAGCTCAACGCTGTATTTTCAGGCTTTAATCGGTCGTAGAAAATACCACCTACTCCCCTAGTTTCGTTACGATGTTTGATGAAGAAATAGTCATCAGCCAATGCTTTAAAACGAGGATAAAACTCCGCTTTAAACTCATCGCAAGCCTGTTTCAAATGATAGTGAAAAAACCTAGCATCTGTTGGTATCACATAATGAGGGGTTAAATCTATACCTCCACCAAACCAACGAGTTTGCTCATCCATCTCAAAATAACGGATGTTCATGTGAATAATTGGCACAAAAGGATTTTCTGGATGTAAAACGATAGAAACACCAGTCGCAAAAAACTCATCGTTCTCTACCTTAAAAGACTTTTTAACCGCTTCTGGCAACTTTCCGTACACGGCAGAAAAATTAACACCACCTTTCTCAATCACATTACCGTGCTGCAAAACTCTCGTTCTACCACCACCTCCGCCTTCACGTTCCCATAATTCTTCCTCAAATAATGCTTTTCCATCTGCAACTTCCAAACCCTTGCAAATACTATCCTGTATTTGTTTATACGCCTCAGCAACTTTATCCTTAAACATGATTTCCTCCATTGTATGCCCAAATTTAAGCTTAATAGCACGCTAACTGAAAAGGAATGTTAGATAGTACATTAGGTTGACACTTTATGATTTACGATTTTAGATTTACGAATTACCATTTAAAAAGCAATTGAAGTATTTCAATCCAACGAAAGCCCTGCTTTACACTTTACTACGCTAAGCTTCGTGCTCGCTCCAATCGGGTTTGACAAACTAAAGCCTGTACGAAACACAAAAACCTAGCACCTTAAAAAAGACTTACGAAGTTTTAAATAGCGAAGCCCAACTTCACCTTAAAACAGAATCGTAAGTCTAAACTAGCAGCTTTCTCATTATTCAATCACAACATTAGCTGATTATCACATCAGCTAATTATCGTATCACCACATCATTTAATGCTCTACATAATCTAAATCCTTACTGAAAGTTTCTTTTAACTGACTCAACGCGATCAAAGAAATAACTATACAAATTACGCCCACTAACATAGCACCTTCCAAAATCCCCAATTTATCCTTAAAGAACTGGAAACCTGTAGTAATGGCAATTAACGAACCTCGTACAAAATTTGGAACCGTAGTAGTAACTGTTGCTCTTAAATTGGTGCCAAATTGCTCTGCAGCAATAGTGACAAACGTTGCCCAGTAGCCCGACGAAAAGCCTAATAACAAACTCAATAGAATAAAACCTTCTGGCGTTAATCCAAAAGAATACAGATAAACTCCTACTGAAATAGCTGTCAGCATCAAGAAAATGAACATCACTTTTCTTCTAGATTTTAATATCTGACAAAGCAAACCAGCCACCACATCACCAATAGAAATACCAATGTAACAGTACATAATACCTTTACCTGCATCTAAAACACCAGTAGAATTTAATGCCTTACCAAACTCTGGTGAAAAAGTAATAAGCACCCCTACAATGTACCATAAAGGTAACCCAATAAGGATACAGCACAAATATTTCTTAAACCTAGACCAATTATTAAACAGCATGAAGAAGTTACCACGCTGTACAGTTTCGTTTTCAGTGGTTTCTTTAAACATACCCGATTCTACCAAGCCAATGCGCAACGATAGCAACAATAAGCCCATACCACCACCAATAAAATAACTGGTTTGCCAAGTGTAGCGGGCACTAATTAAAGCCGCCATTACCGCACCCAGCAAACCCACACAAGCTACAATCATAGTTCCGTAGCCTCTGTTTTTCTTGCTCATGGTTTCGGCAACCAGTGTAATACCTGCGCCAAGTTCTCCTGCTAAGCCTACGCCTGCAATAAAACGGATAATAGTATATTGGTCTACCGTGGTTGCAAAACCGTTGGCAATGTTAGCTAACGAATAAGTGATGATAGAGCCAAAAAGTACGCTTAACCTTCCTTTTTTATCGCCAAGTATGCCCCATAAAATACCGCCCACCAACATCCCAAACATTTGGCTATTGATGATAGTTGCGCCAACGCTGAGCATGTCTTCATCGGCAACGCCCAAATCTTTAAGGCTTTTTACCCGTACTACAGAAAATAGAATTAAATCGTAGATATCTACAAAGTAGCCCAGCGAGGCTACAAGAATAATTAAAGCAATGTTCTTGCTTTTAGTTTGTTGGTTCATTTATAGTTTAGTTTAATGCACTAAACTACAAAAAATAGAAGCAAAAAACTATCCATATTTAGCAGATGGTTATACTATTTAAACCAGCCTTTTCTCCAAAAAAAGATGATTTGTACTAAAGCAATAAAAGCCATCACCAACAAGGTGTACTCGTAGCCGTGCGCTTGGTAAAGCTCTGGCATATTGTTGGGCATAATTTTTCCGGTAACAGGATCTTGCTTGGAGAAGTTCATACCATAAATACCCGCAATAAAGGTTAAAGGGATAAATATAGACGATATGATAGTAAGCACCTTCATAATCTCATTCATGCGATTGCTGATGATAGAAAGGTACATATCGATATTACTTGATGCAATTTCTTTCATGCTCTCTACCATATCCATCAATTGCACACAATGATCATAAGCATCTTTGATAAACATCTTGGTTTGTTCGGAAATCAAATCGCTATCGGTACGCAAGATATCGTTCATTTTATCTCGCTCTGGCCAAACTACCCTTCTCATCGAAATAAGGTTTCTTTTCACCAACTGCGTTTCGTACATCACTGATTTATCCGGACGGGAAAGCAACCTGTCTTCTAGCTCATCCATATCTTCACTCCACTGGTTAAGTACAGAAAAGTAAGCATCCACAATCATATCCATTAATGCATACATCAAATAACCTGTACCACCCAGTCTGATATTGCCCTTTCCCTCTTTCAAGCGATTACGAACAGCATCTAAACAATCCTCGTAAGTTTCCTGGAAAGTGTAAAGTACATTTTTAGTCTGTATGAACGATACTTGCTGGTTCTCTAATGCACTATCTTCTCCAAGTCGCAACATTCTGCTAATGGCAAAATTGTAGCCATCGTATTCTTCAAATTTTGGACGATGATAAGTTCTAGTAATATCCTCCAATACTAGCTTATGGATTTTCAGCTCTTCACTAAACACATTAAAAAGCTCAACAGAGTTAAGTCCTTTAATTTCTACCCAGTAAGAAAAATCTTTATCTTTAGTTTTATTGGCAATATCACGCAGACTAGTAAGCTGAACGACATCAATAGCTTCTGTACTGAAACTATATAAAGTGATTTTTGGCTTTAACGAATTTCCATCGATATAAATAAAACCTGGCGTAGTACCTGGTTCTGGAAGTACATATCGCTTTTTTTTATGCTTAAAACGTATCGGTTTCGACATATGTTTAGTTTTCAGTCCAAAGTAATCAGTTTCAATTCGAGGGTTTAAATGCTTCGAAGATAAAACTAAAAATAATTCTTAGCCTGAGGACCTTGATTAAAGAGCAAATCTGCAATGCTCAAATTAGAAATAAACTCATTTCTGTCGCTAAACACCTGAAAATAGGGCTTTGTTTGAACAGAAGGAACTTCTTTTTTTGTCATCACATTTCTATAATCTACTTCGATTTTAGTTTCATAACTCTCTGTAGAAGTCAAATTTACAGATAGCTTCAATTGTTTAAAAAGCCAAGTAAGCATAGCATAGTTGTAATCGAAAAGGTAGTCATATCTTTTTTCATAAAATGGAGCTAAGCCATCTTCATAAAATTCGAAATAAGCCGAACTTCGATAACAAGTTTGCATACTTAACCAATGTAAACGCTGCCAACGATCTTCGTAGCTAATTTTAACGTCTTTGTAAGGTGTATGAAGTTTAGAACCCCTAGTTACTGGAATAACCATATCTAAACTGCCATTTGGCGATGCAATAGTTGCTCTATTTCTATAAGTCTGTTTCGGAAAATGCTCGAACTTTTCTAAGTTAAATTCGAAATTATTCTCTTTTAAAAGTGTAAAATAACTAACTGGTGGAAGATAAAATAATGGAAATATAGCTGGATTTTGCATCTGATATTTTAAGTTTGCAATTCAGCAGCCAAAATTAATGATTAAAAAAGGTTTTTTGCACATAGGGATATTTTTTTTACACCTCTTATCATTTCTACCACTTTGGTTTTTATTTGGTATCTCTAGTGTGCTGTATTACCTCATTTACTATGTGGTTAAATACCGAAGAAAAGTAGTTCGTAAAAACCTGACCAATTCATTTCCCGAAAAAAGCGTAGCAGAAATCATCAAAATAGAGCAACGTTTTTATAGAAATTTGACCGATATCATGGTTGAAATTGTAAAAATGAGCTCTATTACCAAAGCTGAAGTTTTGAAAAGAGTTAAAATGAAAAACTTCGAATTAGCTGAAGAATACTTTAAAAGAGGTGAAAGTGCTTTGGCTTGCACAGGACATTATGGAAATTGGGAATTAGGCATGATGGCAGTAGGAATGAAGTTTTCTGCCAAATCTTACGTAATTTACAAACCAATTAACAATAAGATTTTTGAAAAGTGGTTTAATGCACTTAGAACTAAGTTTGGAAATATCTTTGTACCAATGAAACAAACCTTGAGAGAAGTGGTGGGAACAAGAAACGATACAACTTTGTTCTGTTTCGCAAGCGACCAAAGCCCTAGAGGAACTGATGTTCATCATACTACAGAATTCTTAAACCAACCTACTGCAGTTCTTTTAGGTTTGGAAAAGATTGCGCTACAAACCAATCGCCCAATATTTTATTTTGATGTGAGAAGGCTCAAAAGAGGCCATTACGAGATAGAATGCATTCCCATGTGTTTAAATCCGAAGGGAACAGAAAAGTTTGAAATCACAGAATTGTTTTTCAAAAACTTGACTAAGACCATAGAGAGAGAACCTGGAGACTGGCTGTGGAGCCACAACAGATGGAAAGCAAACCTCTAATCTTACTTATTTATATTAATACAATCTTTTAATGGAACCTAGCGTAGCGGTAGTAATTTTAAACTGGAACGGACAGCACTTCTTAGAACGTTTTTTACCGAGCGTTGTAAAAACCAATTATAGCAACCTGCAGATTATTGTGGCAGATAATGCTTCTACCGATAGCTCCGTTCCCTTTTTAACGCAGCACTACCCAAAGGTTCAAATTATTATTAACGATAAAAACTACGGTTTTGCAGAAGGTTATAATCAAGCGTTGGCAAAAGTAGAAGCCGATTACTTTGTATTGCTAAACTCTGACGTAGAAGTTCCTGAAAATTGGATAAAGCCGGTGATTGATTTAATGGAAAGCGACAATAGTATTGCTGCTGCTCAACCAAAAATCAAATGGCAACAAAACAAAGCTATGTTTGAGTATGCTGGTGCTGCTGGTGGTTTTATCGACAACTTCGGTTTTACATTTTGCAGAGGAAGAGTTTTTGAAAATACGGAAGAAGACCATAGTCAATACGATACCAATATTCCAATTTTTTGGGCCAGTGGCGCTGCATTTTTTATTAAAAGCAATGCTTGGAAAGAGATTGGTGGCTTAGATGCCGACCTATTCGCCCACATGGAAGAAATCGATTTATGCTGGCGTTTAAAGAACAAAGGTTACAAGGTGGTTTGTTGTACTTCGGCTGAAGTTTATCATGTGGGTGGCGGCACTTTAAATGCCAGCAGCCCGTTTAAAAGCTACCTCAACTTCAGGAACAACCTCATCATCATGCAAAAAAACCTCCCTTTTGGGGAGGCAGTTTACAAAGTTTTTGCTCGTTTATGGATAGATTTATTGGCTTTATTCCAATTTGCATTTAAAGGACAGTTTGGTTTTGCTTTTTCTATTAACAAAGCGCATTACCATTTCTTTAAAGCTTTCTTTAAAACAGCAGCTAAGCGTAGTAGCACACAAATCTCACTCCATAAACATCAGGGAGTTTTAAAAGGAAGTATTGTTTGGAAATACTTTATCGGCAAGAAGAAAAAATTTAGCGAATTGAAAGGCTTATAATTGTTCTTTAATTGTTTTTTCTACCCAATAAACAGTGTTACTTGCCAAACCGATGGTACTAAATTTAACCAGACCATCTTTTCCTACTACCACATGCGTAGGATATGCCTTAACGCCATGCTTATCAGCATAAAATCTTCCATCTGGGATAATGCCATAGTTAAATGGAATAGATTTTAAGAAGCTGGTTAAAGCGTAAGCATCGTCTAATGCTATCGCAATAAATACTATGTCCTTATTTTCTTTGTATTTCGCTACCAACTCATTCAATTCTGGAATTTCTTTTTTACAAGGCGGACAATTAATGAACCAAAAGTTAAACACAACAACCTTACCTGTATCTTTCTTAAAGTCATACTTTACGCCATTCAAATCCTTCATTTTATCAAAACGGAATTTCTCCCCATCTTTAAAAACTTCACTTGTACGTGGCTTTGGCAAAGTAGCTGCACGCTCTTCTTTCTTTATTTTAATGGTAGCTTTTTGCTCCTCAGTAAGTGCATAAACGATAAATTCAGGATTGTCCGAACTCAGATTACCATTCACTCTAATCCCATAATCTCCATTATCTGTTAACTTCTTCCAAACCGCATAAGGATAAATATTTCCTTTTTCATCCCTAACAATTGAATTTTGGTCTAGTTTAACACTTTTAGTAGTAACTGTTTGAGCCAGCAAAATGTTCATACCTAAACACAGCAGCAAAGAGAGCATTATTTTTTTCATAATTTGTTGTTGTTGATGATTGAAGTGATAGCTGAAAATAAATTCTAGCCATCAAGCAAAAATACTATTTTAAGAAGCTTTCCAAAGCTAAGCGATAACCATTCAAACCAAAACCGGTAAGTACGCCTTTACAGTTTTTTCCAGTTAAGGATACATGACGATACTCTTCTCTAGCGTAGATATTTGAAACATGAACTTCTACCACTGGCGTTTTAATGGCAGCAATAGCATCGGCAATGGCAACCGAAGTGTGCGTATAACCACCAGCATTCAAAATAATTCCATCGTAAGCAAACCCAACTTCGTGTAGTTTGTTGATGAGCTCCCCTTCTACGTTGCTTTGGTAGTAATCAATTTCGATAATGCTATATTGTTCTTTCAGCTTCTCAATGAAAGCATCAATACTTTCTGATCCATAAATGCTAGGCTCGCGTAAGCCTAAAAGATTTAAGTTTGGTCCGTTGATGATTTGTATCTTCATTTACATTAAATTTATTTCTTGCCGATGCATACACACGAGTCATTAAATAAATCTGTGTATCTGTGGCCAACAGTTATTAGCTAAATGTATTTTTGTAGCTAAATTGCCTTACGCAATGTTATAAAAAAGAACTCAAATAATGAACAATCGACCATATTTAAAAGGATTTGCAGCTTATTTAAAGCTAGAGCGTTCATTATCGGAGAACAGTATACAAGCTTATACCAATGACGTAGAAAAGCTTTTTCAGTACTTTGAAGCCCACGATAAAGAGATAACTTTAAATGCAATTACACTAAAAGATTTACGAGCGTTCTTGGTTTGGTTGAATGAGCTCGGCGCACAGGCTAGCACACAAGCTAGGGTAATTTCGGGCATCAAATCGTTTTTCAATTATTTGTTGCAAGAAGAACTCCTTACCGACGACCCTTCGGCTTTATTAGAAACACCAAAAATTGCCCGAAAATTACCAGATACTTTAAACTTTCATGAAATTGATGCTTTAATTAATGCTATTGATGCCTCTAAACCTGAAGGAATGCGTAATAAAGCAATCATGGAGGTTTTATACGGTTGTGGGTTAAGGGTTAGCGAATTAACTGAACTGAAAATCTCCAACATTTTCGAAGAATCGGAATTTATAAAAGTGGTAGGAAAAGGTAATAAAGAACGGCTTGTACCCATTGGTGCTACCGCTTTAAAACTTACCAAAATTTATATTGAGGAAGTACGAGTTCATGCAACGATTAAAAAAGGGAACGAAGACTATATTTTCCTGAACCGCTTCGGGGCCAAGCTTTCTCGGATATCTATTTTCAACTTAATCAAATCCTTAGCTATAGCGGCAGGCATTAAAAAAACAATCAGTCCACACACCTTAAGACACTCATTTGCAACACATCTAATTGAAGGAGGTGCCGATTTAAGAGCCATTCAAGAAATGTTGGGACATGCCAGCATTACCACTACCGAAATCTACACCCATTTAGACAGAGATTATTTGAAAACGGTAATTACCGAATTTCATCCTAGGGCATAAAAAAAGCCATCCCGAAATTGGGATGGCTTTTCTGGTATATACAAACCAAACTAGTTAGTTGGTTTTTCTGCCGATTTACCTATTAAATCCATAAACTGGTCTAACTTAGGCGTAATGATAATTTGTGTACGTCTGTTTTTAGTTTTTCCGGCTGGCGTGTCATTTCCTGCAATTGGATTGTACTCGCCTCTACCACCTGCGGTTAAACGTTTAGGATCTACACCATAGTTATTTTGCAAACTCTGTACAACAGACGAAGCACGTAAAGCACTTAAATCCCAGTTGTTTCTAATGTTGGCCATTTTAATTGGCACATTATCGGTATTACCTTCAACCAACACTTCGTAATCTTTATAGTCGGTGATGATTTTAGCAATCTTACCTAAAGTAGCGCTTGCTTTATCAGAAATTTCGTAGCTACCTGATTTATATAACATATTATCAGACAATGAAATATACACAACACCTTTAAGCACTTGTACATCTACATCACTCATTTCTTCCCTGCTTAATGAACGGGTTAAATTATTAGTCAACACCATATTAAGTGAGTCGCTTTTGTTTTTAGCGGCAATTAGTTCTTTGATGTATTTATTAGAAGTATTGATTTCATCTACCAATTTAGAGATGTTCACATTACCTTGGCTACTTGCACTTAAACATTTATTTAATGCTTCCTGTAAATCTTTTGCATTAGCACGTTCTCTTGCAATTGCATCATCTAAGCTAGTGATCCTTGTCTTTGCGTTAGAAAGTTCAGATTCTGTCTTAATTAACTTACCATTGATATCGTTATATTGCTGTTGTACCTGATTAAAATTACCTTGCAGTTCGGCATATTTCTTTTTACTAACACCACAGCTCGCTAATAATACAACGCCCAATATCGCTGATATTGATTTTAATTGATTCATAAGAATTGCTTTAATTGATTTAAAAACAATCTACCAACAATAGTTACGCCAAAAAGTTTTATTTGTGATTAAAATCACATGAAACGATTTAAAGAAAATTAAGGTTTAATAGCCAAAATCATTCGCTCTTTTCCCTGCATATCCAGCCTCAATCTAATGTCTGTAAAACCTTTTAAATCTAGCATCCGAATGGTTTCCCTGCCCAAATTTGCGTTGATTTCAAAAAACAACTGACCATCTTTTTTTAAATGCAACAAGGCAAAATCGGCTATAGCTTCATAGAATATCAATGGTTTTTCGTTACTAACAAACAGCGCAGTATGAGGCTCATTAGCCAATACATTTTCATGCATTTCTGGTTTTTCGTCTTCTTTAATATACGGTGGGTTACTAACGATGATATCAAACTTAACAGGATATGTCTCTTTGTAATCAAGGATATCATCTTCAATGAAACTTACGCCTACCTCATTTAGTATCCCATTGTCCTTAGCAGTACTTAAAGCAGCAGAAGAAACATCTACTGCAGAAACATAGGCTTTAGGCAAATGTTTTTTCAGTGCTATTGCAATACAGCCACTACCAGTTCCAATATCTAAGATATTCACGACTTTAGAATTTAGATTGACAACTTGGCTATCCTGACCACTAACCGCTGTCGACTGACACCTTTCCAATATCCACTTCACCAACTCTTCCGTTTCTGGCCTAGGTATCAGCACAGATGAATTTACCTTGAATTTCAGGCCATAAAACTCCGTGCGCCCAATAATGTACTGAATTGGTGTCCCTTTAGCTAAACCAAGCAAGATATTGTTCAGCTTAAGTAATGCTGTATCTGGAACTAGCTCCTGCTTATTTAAAATATAGTCTGTCTTTTTATAGTTGAGAACATCCTCCAAAGCAATCAGAAACAATGATTGTATTTCATCTTCGTCGTACAATGCACTTAGTTTTTCTTGATATAAAATGGCTAGCTCGGTTAACTTCATCTTTTGTTGTATGTATCTAATCAGTGCATAAATTTAGCCAAAAATCTATTTAAACACATAGTGACATAGCTTATTATAACAAACTTCAACAACAGCATTCAACACACTCAATTCAAAGCCGGAGCATAAACGCCTTAACAACCAACCTATGTTTCTACGTGGCTCAATTTTGATTTCTATGAGTTCAAATCCTGCAAGCTTCTAAAATTTCACTCAGTCAAATGCCAAAATAAAGTCTATTTTTGCAAAGATGGAACATGAGTTTTATATGCATCGCTGTCTAGAATTAGCATTAAAAGGCAGTGGAAATGTCAGTCCAAATCCTATGGTGGGCTGTGTGATCGTCCATGAAGACCAAATTATCGGCGAAGGTTACCATCAAAAAATTGGAGAAGCACATGCAGAAGTGAATGCCATTAAAAACGTAATTGAAACCTACGGAAATCAAGCCGCCCACCTGCTTAAAAACGCTACAGCCTACGTTACACTAGAACCTTGTGCACATTTTGGAAAAACTCCTCCTTGTGCAGATTTATTGATCAAACATCAAATCAAAAAGGTAGTGATTGGCAACACGGATCCTTTCGAAAGCGTGAATGGAAAAGGTATCGAAAAGCTTAAAAATGCTGGCATTGAAGTAGTGTCGGGTATTTTAGATGAAGAGTGCAAAATTGTAAATAGGCGTTTCTTTACCAGAATTAAAGAGCACAGGCCTTATTTTATACTTAAATGGGCACAGACTGCTGATGGCTTTTCTGCTCCAGCAGACCAATCTCAACAATGGATTTCCGGTGCAGAAGCTAAAACTTTAACCCATCATTGGCGCAGCGAAGAAGATGCCATTTTAGTGGGAAAAAATACAGTCTTGGCTGATAATCCTCAACTGAACACGAGAGAAGTCACGGGCAAAAATCCTATCCGATTAGTGATAGATAAGAATCTGGAGACTCCACTCCACTATCACATTTTCAATGATGCCGCCAAAACAATTATTTTTAACGAAGTAAAAACCGAAGTGATCGACAATATCCACTATGTGCAAATGGAAGACATGCACTTCTATTTACCACAGAAAATAGCCTACCAGCTCTATCTAATGGATATCCAGTCGGTAATTATAGAAGGCGGAGCAAATATTTTAAGTCAGTTTATTGCTGCTAATTTATGGGATGAAGCCCGTATATTTACCAGTAAAACGGAATGGAAGCAAGGTATAGAGGCGCCAACAATTAACGCCAAACTAATTGAAGATATCGTTGTTGGAAATGACAGCCTTCAGATTTTGAAACGCTGAATGATTAAAACATTTAACTACTAAGATTTTATAGAAACAACATGGTTTATTTGGTATTGAGTATCATTTGTAGTGTAACGGTTGGCGTTTTGTTTAAACTGGCAAGGCGTTACCAAATTAACCTTACGCAAGCCATTACTTGGAACTATTTTTTTGCTATCGGACTCAGTTTGATGTGTTTCAAACCTGATTTCTCTACGCTAACTGTCGCTAACATCTCTCCTATTTACTTGACGTTAGGCATCTTAATGCCATGTATTTTCATTTTTTTAGGTTTATCGGTGCGCAACGCAGGATTGGCGAGAACAGATATTGCCCAACGTTTATCTCTATTTATTTCATTGAGTGCGGCTTATTTCTTGTTCAAAGAAAATTTCGACAGATATAAGGAAGTAGGAATTGTGTTCGGCTTTGCTGCTATTATTTTTACCATGTACAGAAAGAGCGACCGTGTAACCAGTAAAAGAAGCTGGCTCTATCTGTTATTGGTTTTCTTGGGTTTTGGCATTGTTGACGTACTCTTCAAAATGGTGAGTCAAATCACCGTTATTCCTTACACTACATCGTTATTTATCATCTACTGTATTGCATTTGTGCTTTCTTTGCTTTACCTGCTTTTCTTGGTATGGCGTAAAAAGACCAAACTGCAATTAGTTAATTTCTTCTGTGGCTGTATACTTGGCATCTTCAACTTTGGCAATATCCTGTTCTACCTAAGGGCACATAAGGAAATGTATGACAACCCTTCTACGGTATTTGCAGCCATGAACATGGGCGTAATCATTGCAGGAACTTTAATTGGCATCTTCGTTTTTAGAGAAAGGTTAAGCAGATGGAATTACCTAGGTTTAATATTAGCGCTTGTTTCGATTATCCTCATTACACTATCCAAAATTTATGCTGTTTAGCGACACCTATCAAACCATTACACAAATAAGCGAAGGCATTTTTAGGGACAAAGGCAGTAAATTTATTGCCTATGCCTATCCCATAAAAAGTGAGACTGAAGTTAAAGAGCTGACAGCAAAACTACGAGCAGAACATAGTAAAGCCAGACATTTTTGTTGGGCGCTACGCTTAACACCAGATAGAAACGTACATAAATTCAACGATGACGGTGAACCTTCGGGAACAGCTGGCAGACCTATTTTAAATGCATTGCTGTCTGCTGATGTAACCAATATTTTAGTAGTAGTTGTGCGTTATTTTGGTGGTACTTTATTAGGCGTAACTGGCTTAATCAATGCTTATAAAACAGCTACTGTAGAAGCACTAAATGCCGCTGAGATTGTAACCAAAACAGTAAATGACGTTTATGAATTAGAATTCGATTATTTACTGATGAACGACGTAATGCGTGTGATAAAAGAAGAGCAATTGAACATCTTAAACCAAAATTTCGACACGTATTGCAAGCTAACTTTCGAAGTCAGAAAAGCTAATCTGAATATCGTTATGGGCAAATTAGATAAAATCGAAGGTTTGAAAACTGTATATTTAGGCACTGTTTAAAAATAAGGGATCAGTTGTCAGGGATCAGTAGAAAGTAGTTTACAGTTATCAGTTTGCAATTAACAGTTAACCGAATCACGATTTCAAACAAATAACCGGTTTCAACAATTAACCAAATGAACTAATGAACCAATCAACTAAATTATCAGAAGCTGATTTAATCATCAATCCAGACGGAAGTATCTACCACTTGAATTTACTTCCCGAGGATATTGCGGATACCGTAATTACCGTAGGAGATTTAGACCGTGTACCTGAAGTAAGCAAATACTTCGACCGTATTGAGCTAAAGAAAGGCAAACGTGAATTCATTACACATACAGGTTATATTGGCGATAAAAGAATTACGGTTATTTCTACAGGTATTGGTACCGATAACATCGATATCGTTTTTAATGAATTAGATGCTTTGGTGAACATCGATTTTGAAACCAGAACCATAAAGAAAGAATTAAAATCGCTAAGTATCATTAGAATTGGGACTTCTGGAGCTGTACAACCTGATATCCCTATGGGAACTGTTTTAGCTTCGTCCTATGGCCTAGGTTTCGATGCACTGATGCATTATTACGAACAAGAACTAAGCTTAGAGGAACAAACTTTACTAACCGATGTGAATTCACATTTTGCGGGCTTGGCAGGCATTAAACCTTATTTAACCAAAGCAGACGAAAGCTTAATTAAACAGTTCGCTCACGACATGCCAACTGGAATTACGTCTACAGCACCAGGCTTTTACGCTCCACAGGGAAGACAAGTGCGAGCAAAAAATGCGGTAGCTAATTTCATTGGTCAACTCAATAGTTTTAAAAGCGGCAATAACCGAATTACCAACCTAGAAATGGAAACTGCTGGCATTTATGCTTTAGCGAAAACACTTGGCCATAAAGCTTTATCCATTAATGCTATTTTAGCCAGCCGTGTAAAATTTGAGTTTAGCAGCAATCCAAACATCATCGTAGAAAAAGCCATTAAAACGATACTAGAGCGCATATAAATCAATGGGGTTTGCAACAGGTTTAAGGAATATTCTACTTCCAATTATCGATTTCTTTTATCCTCCGTTCAGGAAGGTATTTGATTTACAAACCTTTCGTTATGCAGTTTGTGGAGGTAGCAACGCTGCTTTAAACCTCATGCTTTTTTACGTCGCTTATAATTTCATATTCGAAGGAGAAGTCATCAATTTTTTGGGATATCCAGTAACTAGATACATTGCTGCCTATCTGCTAGCCTTATCTATTAGTTTTCCCGTAGGATTTACGCTCAATAAGTTTGTCGTTTTCCAACGATCTAACCTACAAGGCAGTGTACAGTTGTTTCGTTATGCTTTTGTAACGGTGTCGAGTATTGTATTTGATTACCTACTCCTACACTTTTTGGTAGGTTATCTTAAATTTTGGGCAACGCCTTCACAGGCGTTCATCATTGTGATTTTATCACTTTACGCTTATTTCTGCCAGACTTATTTTACGTTTAAAACGGTTAAGCAATAGTGGCTATAAACTCAGAAATGGTATGGGTTGGATAATTATTTTTCTTCATCCATGCCATTAGGTTATCCAGTCTTTCGGTCATTTTAACTCCGCTGTTTCTGCTTACATAACGAGGAAAGCCAAATCGCTCCTTGTCGTTCAAATCAAAAAACTCCCACGGATGAAAATAAATGTTGACGTAACCATCTTTACGGTAAGCTTTATTAAAGATGTGTTTATAGTACCACAATGGGAAATTATGAAAGGATAGCCAAAACAATGGGATTCTAAATATTGGCGTAACAGAGGCGGGCAACTGAATCACCTTACCTTGCTTAAAAGCTGTTCTGGGAATATGTAGATTATTATATCTACCCGGTAAAAAAGTAGGGTTAATAGAACTATTGTAAATATAACCAGCATCCTCAATTTCTTGTTCACTTACAGGTGCCATTCTTGGCATCCTAAAACCTTTGACAGGTAAGCCAGAAAGCTCTTCCAACTTCAACCTAGAAGCAAGCAAATCTTTATTCTCGAACTTAGAGTGGTAATAAGTATGCGAAGCTAGTTCGTGTCCTTCAACTTTGATGCGCTGAATTACATCTGGCGCATTGATGGCAAACGTTGCTGTAGAAAAAAATGTAGCTTTAAAGCCATGCTTAGCCAATAAATCTAAAATAGTATGGCATCCTTCTACAGAAATGTTAATCTGATCTTCAAAAGAAATTTCTTTGCCATATTCAAAGGGCATATCAAATTCTTCGATATCAAAACTCAATAATACCATATTTACTTAATGTTGGTAGATCTAATAATATACGTTGGACGATTTTTTCCTTGCATGAACATTTTACCGATGTAAATACCGATAATACCTAAAATCACCAATTGCAAACCACCAAAAAAGGCTACAGTTACAATTATTGAAGCCCATCCATTCACATGCTTAGTAAAAAAATAAGCATAAATTACATAAGGGATATATAACAACGATAGGCAAGAAATAAAAAAACCTAGATAAACAGCCATATGAAGCGGCTTAACACTTAATGATGTCACCCCCTGCACAGCCAATTTCCTCATTTTACGCAGGTTATACTTGCTTGCTCCCGCAAAACGCTTACTTGGCATGTAATCTATCGCAAACTGCTTAAAGCCTAACCACTTTACCATTCCTCTTATGAAAAGGTCATTTTCTGTAAATCCACGAAATATTTGTACCACCTTAGCATCCATTAACCTAAAATCAGCGGTACCTTGTTCTATTTCTGTTTCTGATAAAGCATTTAACAACTGATAGAAATATCTAGATGTTTTTCGTTTGCTGGCGGGCAAAGTTGGGTCTTCTTCCCTTCTAGTGTAAACAACATCATATCCCTCTTCCCATTTCTGAATCATTTCTACAAACAACTCTGGTGGGTGCTGTAAATCTGCATCTAAAGAAATCACACAATCGCCATGTGCCCTATCTAAACCAGCTTTCAAAGCCGATTGATGACCGAAATTTCTAGATAACTCTATGTAAAACACCCTCGGGTCATTTGCAGCAATTTGCTGAACTACATTCAATGTTCCGTCAGAGCCACCATCATCCACTACAATAATCTCATAATTATAGGAAAGCGCATCAAAAACCTGTTCTATTCTAGAAACAATTACCACAATGTTTTCTTCTTCATTGTGTGCAGGGATAACTATAGAAATCAGTTTTTTCATGTATTTGCATTTACCTGGTCAAACTTCTTAAATATCAACTGATAAGAAATCACTAACCACACGAGTATACAAGGCAGTGCCTTTAAAGAATAGGGTTTGATATAATTTTCTCTGACAAATTTAGGGAACAAATCTGAAGGAGAAAAACTAGTGAGCAATAGTGCAAATACGAACAACACAACTAACCAAGAGCTGTAAGGTCTATCTTGAACCATAAACCATATTGCAACACCAGTAAAGGCTATTACATAAGTTGGCGACTCGGATGAGTTGCTAAAGATAACCGCAAATATTAAGGTAGAGGCTAAGTACAGCAATCTAAAATCCAGGTTGCTATACGCTTTGACACGTAAATAAGGAAGAGCAAAAAGCACTAATCCACCTGCCAAAAATGGAAGATTAGGAATACTAATATTACCAGTGATACGCCTTACCATGCCCATTAACGAAATATCTTGCATAGAAGTTAGACTTGCATTTAACGCTTGTTTTTCTGATAATGATTGATACCAATCTTGGTAACATTGAAAAATATAACCCGGAGAAAAAAACACCATTGGCAATACGAAAAACACCAATGCCCATATCACACAAGAAGCAATGAAAGTCCATTTTTTCTTTACGAAAAAGAAAAATGCTAAACCTACGATACCATACAGCTTCACAAAAGTACCGAGCATAATTAACATAGCCGCCCAAAAATTCTTTTGCTTTTCTATCAATGCAAAGGTTAGCACAATAATGGCTGCGATAGAAATATTAAATTGAAAACTGAACAAAGCTGTTAATAGTTCGTGGGCGATAATCCAATAAACAGCATTAACCTTTCTGTAAGCTAAAGGCAGCTGTTTAATAGCAAAATATAAAAAAACAGTATTAGCTATTTGCCAAAGTATAGTCCCAATAGCATCTGGCAAAACAGCAAAAGGTGCAATTAGTAAAGAAAAAAATGGACCATAATGATTGGTATCTCCATATTGCTCTGGATAGGTTAGATACAGATTTAAACGTTCTATAGCATGAATATAAACATGCTTAAAAATGAGGTAGTTGTTATAAGAACCTTTAGTATATTGCTTTAAACCCGCGATAATAGCTAGCAATATCCAAACGAAAAATATAAATCTCCTATCGTTGATTAGTTTTTTCAGAAAATTCATGGCAGAGCTATTGAGACGCTATAAAGTAACCTTATAAATTGTAGTTTGATGGTAGATTTGCTCAGGCTGCAAAATAGTTGTTGGGAATTCATCAATATTGATAGAATTAGGCGCATGTTGGGTCTCTACGCAGAAGGCACCGAATTCCCCGTAAGATTTTCCGCCTTTACCATTTTTCACATTCAAATGTTTTGCGGTATACAAATGTGCTACCGGCTCTGTAGTGTATACTGAAAGGGTTAAGCCGCTCTCTTCGCTTGAGGTCTTGCTTGCTAAAGTTAAATCACCGTAAGTTTTATCCAATACGTAAGTTTGATCATAGCCGTTTACCTCGTCCCAACCTTCGCTAAAAACTTTGCCTTTTCTAAAATCGTGAGCAGTTCCTTCTACTGGAATGAGCTTACCAGTCACTACAAAATTATCATCCTGCTCCAACCAATTAGCAGCATTCATTTGATGGTAATGAGATTTAATGTCACCTCCATTTGGCGATAAATTGAAGTAACTATGATGGGTTAAGTTAATTGGCGTAGCTTCATCGGTATCAGCCTGATAGGTTAAAATCAGCTCATTATTCTCGGTGAGCGTAATTCTTAATTGTACCGCTAAATCTCCAGGAAAGCCCTCTTCTCCATCTTCGCTGTAGTAGTGAAAAACCACCGATGGGTTGGGTGTTTCCGTCAGCTCAATAATATCCCAAACTTTCTTATCAAAACCGGCGTCACCACCATGCAAACAATCATTCCCATTATTTTGAGGCACTTGATAAGTCACATCCTCTACTGTAAATTCACCATTTTTAATTCTATTGGCATACCTACCTATAACTGCACCAAAATAAGGATAGTTTGCCAAGTAATCTTCGCTGATATAGCCTTCAAAATCATCGAAACCTAAAACGATATCTTGAGCTTCGCCTTTGGCATTTTTAACTACAAATTTGTTGATGATCGCACCGTAGTTAAACAATTTAACGTAAGTGCCTTGACTGTTGCTAAGTTCTACCGCTATTACTTCTTTTTCATCGACTAATATCCCTGTAGTTATTTGGTTTGCTTTCATTATTCTTATCTTAGGCCTTCTTTTTTTAAGGAATACAATAATAATTAAATATCAGCACTTGAGCAAAGATTAAGGTTGAGTGGAGCTAAATCCCGAAACTGCGGGAAGCAAGAAACAAAGAGCAAGGAATTTCGTATTTCGTTTCTAGATTAACGAGCAACTACTACCGAACAACGACAGCATTAAAAATGAAAAAATTAAAATTAGACGAGCTCAACAGAGTGGATATAGAAGGTTTCAAAGCACAAGAAAAGCTTCCTGTAGTAATTATGTTGGATAATGTACGCAGTATGCACAATGTGGGTTCTGTTTTTAGAACTGCTGATGGCTTTTCTGTAGAAAAAGTAGTGCTTTGTGGTATTACCGCACAACCACCGCACCGCGAAATTGAGAAAACAGCTTTAGGTGCAACACAATCTGTAGAATGGGAACATATGGACGATACGCTAACTGCCATTGAAAAATACAGATCATTAGGTTATCAAATCATTGCGATTGAACAAGCGCAAAACAGCGTAATGCTCAATAAAAACCAACCTACTTTAGACGAAAAATATGTATTGATATTTGGCAATGAAGTAAATGGTGTGAGCGACGAAGCAATGCAGCAAATAGATAAATGTATTGAAATACCACAGTTTGGCACCAAACATTCCTTCAACATTGTAATATCAGCGGGAATTGTACTTTGGGATTTCTTTGCTAAAATGAAATTATAAGCAGTTACCAGCTACAGGTTTTGAGTTACGAGCCCACACGGCAAACAACCAGAACCATAACTACAAAAACCATAACCAAACCAAACATGGAGAATCAATTCTTAAAGAAGCTACAGATTAAACCGAGCTTTAAAGTGAGTGTAATCAATGCACCAGAAAATGTGGCCGCTATATTTGGAGATATCCCCAACACGGTTGAGTTTAGTTATCAAACGAAGCCAAACAGTGATGCTTACCTCGTTTTTGCAATTACTAAAGCTGATATGTTTGTAGCATTGGAATCAATCCAAGCATCTGTTAACGATCAAACCATCGCTTGGATTTTCTACCCTAAAGCAAAAACTGCATTGGCAGCCGATTTAAACCTGATGCAATCATGGGATGATTTATCGAAGTACCACCTGGCTCCTTGTGGTTCGGCAGCAGTTAACGAAATATGGACGGGCATTCGCATCAAAACAGCTACTAGCCAAAATAAATCTGGTGTGGGCAATGCCGAAATTGCCAATAATGAGTATGGAAAATACATTGATGTAGCTAACAAAATAGTTCACCTGCCAGACGACTTAAAAGCTTCCCTAGCAGAACATCCCACAGCATTAGCCTATTATGAACAGCTCGCTTACTCGCACAGAAAAGAGTACGTATTGTGGATTGTAACCGCCAAACAAGAGAAAACTAGGCTAGACCGAATCAGTAAAATGATAAACAAGCTTTTGGAGAAGAAAAAGAATCCATCTGAGAAGTAAAAAGATACAATCCAAACAAAAAAGCTCTAACCCATGTTCTTAATAAAAGACATTTTATGGGTAGATTATTTGCTTTTCTTATCGTATCTCTCACATTAACCTCGGCTGTGTTGGCGCAAACCAGAACAGATAAGCTTTATACAGTGAGCGGTATTGGCACTTCAATGCCCATTGGCGATGCATCGGACGTTTTCGGACCTAAGATATCTACCACATTAGGGCTAAATTTAGGTTTAGGTGAAGGCGGTTTATTTCTCTATCCAAAAGTAAGTTTACATGCATTTTCTTATGGAGCGCAAACACCTGATGAAGGGTTTACCTATACCACCCAAAATGGAAGGGCGACTACTTACCTTTTAAATGTGGCTTTGGGCTACCGAAAGATGGTTGGGAAATTTGCATTTTATGGATTCGCTGGCGCAGGCGGTGGTTATATCTTAACACCTAAATCCGATGTGAACCAAGCTACCTTGCAAGTTCACATGAGCAATGAAAGTCACCTTTTACCCATTGCAGAAGGTGGTGCAGGTGTGGAGTACAGCTTGGGTGGCTTATCTATTTTTACAGAAGCTAGTTATATGAACGGGTTTAAAAAGATACAAAATAGAAACCTTACGACCGTTCCTTTAACGTTTGGTATCAAACCTAATTTGAGCAAACTGTTTAACAAGTAGCTAAATAAGTTCAACGAAGTACTAATTTTAATGAAACAGCTGGTATTTTGCTTTTCTGAGTTTAAGTTTTGCCATCCACAACTCGTAACTAGTAACCCGTAACTTGCAACTCATAACCCACCCCTCAACTCAACAACTCCACCAATTCTTTCACCCCTTCTGTGGCACTTTTTGCAATTTTAACTACATTACTTAAGCCAGCAATGGGAGGTATTTTAGGGTCGATGATATATTTGGGAACAGTATGAGGAACATAATCTATTAAGCCAGCAGCTGGGTAAACCGCTAAGGAAGTATCTATCAAAACGAAGAGGTCTGCTTCTGCACAAATCTCAGCAGCTCTTTCAATCATTGGCACCGCTTCGCCAAACCAGACTACATGTGGTCTTAACTGAGAACCCCACTTACACAATTCTCCCATTTTAATTTCATCACCCTTGATGGGATATACTAAAGAAGCTCGTCGGGAAGACTGGGCATAGGTAATGATACCATGTAAATGAGTGACATGGGTAGAACCCGCTCGTTCATGTAAATCATCTATGTTTTGCGTAACAATAGCCACATCGAACTGCTCCTCCAATTTGGCCAATAGCAAGTGTGCATCGTTAGGTTGGGCAGCTAAAACCTGCTTCCTGCGCTCGTTGTAAAAACGCTGCACCAATTCAGGGTTACGAGCCCAAGCCTCTGGCGTAGCTACATCGAGCACATTGTAGCCTTCCCATAAACCATCTGCATCCCTGAAAGTCTTTAAACCACTTTCTGCACTGATACCCGCACCTGTTAATACTACCAACTTCTTTTTCATGCTTTAAAATTAAGAAATTAGGACAAAGGTTAGCCACAGATCAAATAGGTTAGCAGTAATTAAAGCAGCACAAGGTAGAGTCTCAGATTACTGAGTTAACAAATCAAGAATCCGTAGGATTTGAACGTTTATAGCTACACATGACCATTCCACAATACGACCCAATCAGGGTCGAACTAACCAAAAACTTAATTGCTATCATCTTATGACCTTTTCGAGGTCAGGCAAATCTTCACCTAATAAATTCGAATCCGGACAGCGCTTTAAGCGTTCGGAAAAAAGTATTAGGCTCAGCCGGCTAACCTGTACCGAACTTGCTTAGGTATGAGGCTAACCATAAAAAAGCCCTTTTGCGTTGCTACAAAAGGGCTTTCAATATCTATATTCAAACAACTACGCAATCGCAGTTCTTAGTGCTAAAGAAGGGAATTTAGATTTCAATGCTTCGAAGCCTGCAAACATAATTACCGAGTAAATTAGGGTACCGTAAAGGAAATTAAGTTCGAAAGGAATTGCAGCTACCAAACAAGTCCAAAAACCGGCTAAAGTTTGCGGATAGTAGGTAGAACCATACCAAACACCAAAATCAGAAATAATCCAATGGATAAATACACCAACTAAACTCGCTGCAAATACGTTGGTTACAGTTACTTTGTTCACCAACAATTGTGCTGACAATACCATTAAAGCAAAGGCAATGTAAGTATAGTACCAACCTTGGTAAAAACCGTAGTTAACGCCCATGGTCATGGCCAAACCTAAATCGCTAAGCAACAAAACCAGCATTGGCAATACATAGGCAGAAAACCTATTCTTGAAATAACTGCCGCTAAAAATAGCAACCGCACCTACACCAGAGAAATTGGCAAACCATTTAAAATCTGGAGAAAGTGGCGCAACCATTCTTAAACCTATAATAAAGGCAACAAAAGTGAGCAATACAAGTAATCTAGCGTTTGATTTTCTTTCCATCTGATATTCTAATTGAGGTACAAAGTTAACAAACTATTTAGGAAAAAGAAGATAGTGATGGTTAATGGTTATTGATGTTGTAATCAAGAAAGTTCTAAAGACGGGAAGTAGTAGTTCTATCTACTTCTTTACCCGTAATTGTTGCTCGTTCGTCGTTGTTCTACAGACGTTCTTACTTAATACTCAAATCAACTGCACCCTTAATATCTGTTGAGATTTCTCCTAGAGCACCAGCATTAACGTTTTGCGCAGTGTAAACCTTAATAAAATCTACCGTCTTTAAAGTAATCTTTTTACCGTCTTTATCTACCGCCCAAGAAAGGTCAAAACTGTTATATCCTTTAGTCGCATAATCATCTCCAGAAGAATAACTATCAGTATACCCCCATTCGAAAGGAGCATTCGTGATCAAACCACTAGTACTTAAAGTAGAAGGCAACAATGTTCCTTTAAACGTAATTTTGTCTTGATTAGCAGCAAATAAAGGATAGTAGTTTCTTGCACCTCTTGAGATATTGATTACTTCGCCAGACTTACCTTGGTTATCTGTCCAAGTTACATTTGCAGCAGCCTTTGGATTGGTATAGGTAATCTCGTAGTTCTTAATGGTGGTTGCTTTGCTATACTCGCTACCTGCCAACTCAAACCATTCATCATCTGGCAAGCCATTTCCATTTTTATCTTGGCTCACCATTACAATTCCAGGCTCAGAAAAATGGAAAGAAGGTGTGAAGGGATTACCATAAACACCAAAATCTGCACCTTCTTGGTTTTTAACAGAGTGGTCGAAACCAAAAATGATGTAACCACCAAAGCCGCCTAAAGAAACTGAATTAGCGATACTTCCTACTAACTTTTGCGCTTGTTCTGGAGAACCAACTGTAGCTTGGTTAATATGTTGTCCGGGTGCTGGCAAGTATTCGAAAACCCTGCTAATGTATTTACTACTATTGGCTCCAGGCTCAATTACAGGTACAGGCACATTAATTTGATAAGTGTAAGAGAAACTTCCTAGATGATTGCTTCCCTTATATACCAAGGTGTAATCACCAGCTAGAGTAGGTTTAAAGGTATAGCTTGTTTCTTTACCTACCACAACCTCGTTCAAAATCCATTCGTTGCTTAAAGTTTTGCCATCGGCGATGTTTACGGCAAACGTTTTCTCGGTATTTACGGCAACCGTGGATACCTTATCGGTCACTGCCATTCTTAAATCTGGAAACAGCTCTTTCTCGTCTTTACTACAAGAAAATAATAAGGCTAGAAGTACGAAGGAAAGTAAAAAATATTTATTCATGTCTTTGTTGTTCGCTAGTTGCTAATAGCGGAAAGTTAATAGTTAATGGTAAATGGTCTGGAAGGCCAGAATTCCGAAAGATTTGACTACAAGTTGCTGATCGATTTCGTTGTTCTATATTCGTTAATCGTTCTTCGATAAACTATAGACGAAGAACGATTAACGAAATTCTTAATTGTTCGAAATAAACCTAGTACGATAATTAAATGCGGCTGTTTTAGGAGTAGTACCAGTATCGAAACTATATTTTAAATTTCCATCCTTATCTAGTACATAAGTTTTGCTTGTACTATTACCATAACTTACAGCATCAGCTACAACAACACTCTGATCAAGAGGATTCACTGTAATCCCATTCACACTACCAAGGGTAACAGGTCCTTTAACAAAACTTGCACCAGCTGTACCAGTTCCAACATTAAAAGAAATCACCTCAGTGCCCCAACCTGTAGATAAATATGCAGCATTTTGACCTATTGCCAAGGCATTAGCATTTGGTGTATACGTACCAGTTACGGCATCAGTTACAGTACTTATTTTCTGCAAAGATGCTGCGATATTACCAAAGTTACCCCAAGAAACAACTAACAAATCTCCGTTTGCTGCTACTGCTATCCTTACAGGATTAAGAGTTACTGTAATATCTTTTGTCTTAGTAAAAGTAGCTAAGTCAATTACGGTTACCTTATCTTTTAAGCTATTTGGATAGCTCGGATGAACAGAGTTATTTACGTAAAGTTTTCCATTAGCTATTGCCGCACCTTCTAAACCTCCTGCATTTTCAGTTCCATTCATTAATTGAAGTTGCCCATCAATATTTAAAGTGGTGGTGTCAATACGACTAATTGTTCCATCGTAGCTAGAAACATAAGCTTTATTTTTATAGAATGTAATATCTTTTGGCAATCGGCCTTCAATTACGTTATTAAATGAAATTCTCTTAATGGTTTTAGCCGTAGCAGCATCCATCACATCAACAAAAGATTTAGCTTCTCCCTGAATGCCACTAACCACGCAATACATTTTACTTCCGTAGATTTTCAAATCGTTAGCGGTTTCTCCTAACTTGCTACCATTTACTTGTTGATAAAAATCAGCTACTACTGTCTTTTTATCAAGATCATAATAGCTAATACTGCTGTTACCGCTGCCCATGGTACCCTCGTTTAGCACATAAATGCCTTTCGTAACCACTTCTCTTTCATATACCGTTTCTACCCTGTCTTTTTTACAAGCACTTAGCAGCATCGCAAAAGCAGTTAAAACAACAAGATTAAATTTCAAGTAATTCTTTGTATTCATATTTATTTAATTTTAATTCTTTTCACAACAAACCATAAAACAAGCAACAAGGCCTTCGCAAAGGTTGTTTGGTTGATTGTAATTTATGGTATACACCACAACAAACAGAAATTAAGGAGCAAGTAAAATACTGGCACATCACTCCTAGCTTCAATCCCCGAAAGCTATGAATCTTTAATACGCTAAAGGCAGGTCTTCTGACTTACTCCCTGTGTACCGCCTTCCCTTCTACGATTAGAAAGTGGCTGAGAATGGTAACAGTTACAGAGCTTACAGCTGCGGGACAGTTACGGATTCACACCGTATTCCCTTTTAATCCCGATATTACTCGGAAACCAAAAGCGCTGCAAAGGTAGGTAAAAAAGGTGAGTTTTTTATTCGTTTGTCGTTTTGATAGTCGCTATTCGTTAATTTGGTATCCGATGATTTGATTGGGTTCAATGGGGTAACAGCATAATCCGAAACGTAAAACGTATTACTTTCCACTTAAAACTTACAACTTATAACTTACTACTTAACACTTACTACTTATATCCCTATCTTTACCTATCAACCCTACAACTATGCAAAAAGCAATCACTTTTCTATTGTTACTGATTAGCATGAGCACTATGGCACAGCAAACCGACACCCTATTTCTTAAACAACTTTTAGCAAGCAAACCAGAGTTATTTTCGGGCATCTTAAACCATCCCCATAAAAACGAAGTACAAATTATGTACACGCAGGTTAACCGCGACAAAAGCAACAAGCCTAGCTTCAAAACCTTTAGTTATCGCATTAACCCTCAACACTATTTCTACCCGGCAAGCACGGTAAAACTTGCTGCCGTTATCTTTGCTCTAGAGAAAATCAATGAGCTAAAAGTAGCTGAACTAACGGCCAACAGCACCATGATTACCGATACTGCATTTACAGGACAAACTCCTGTAACACAAGATACCAGTGCGGCTAATGGCAAACCTACCATTGCCCATTACATCAAAAAGATATTGCTTACCAGCGATAACGATGCCTACAACCGCTTATTTGAATTTATCGGCAGGGCTGAAATGAATGCCAAACTCAAAAAGTACGGCATGAGCGATAGTCGTATCCTTAACCGTTTAGCCATAGGCGATGGTGGCGAACGAGAAAAGAACACCAATCCTATCCGTTTCTACAATGGCGAAAAGCTCGTTTACACCCAAGCTGCCCAATACGATACCAAGGATTATCCGTTGCCACTCAGCAACCTCATTGTAGGTATTGGTTATATGGATAGTAATGAACAATTGGTGAACAAACCCTACAGTTTCGCCAACAAAAACGTGTTCACCATTGCCGACCAGCAAAAGTTAATGAAGCGTTTAATGACTCCAGAAGCTTACCCCGCTAAAGAACGTTTTAAGCTTACTAAAGCAGATTATCAGTTTATCTACACCTACATGAGCAAATTGCCAACAGAAAGCGATGAGCCTAAATACGACCCCAAAGAGTTTTGGCCGGCTTATGCCAAAATGCTGTTCTATGGCAGGGAAAAGAATGCGGTGATTGACCCTAGCATCCAAATCTTCAACAAATATGGTGATAGCTATGGCTTCATTATCGACAATGCCTATATCGTAGATGCTAAGAACAAAATTGAGTTCTTCCTCACTGCAGTAGTACAAAGCAACGAAGACGGTATCTACAACGATGGCAAATATGAATACGAAACCGTTTGCTACCCTTTTATGAAAAATCTAGGTCGTAGTATTTATGAATATGAGTTGCAAAGGAAATAGGAATTAGGCTTGGTTTATTAGTTTATTTGTAATTGGTTCATTAGGTTCATTAGGTTCATTAGCTCACTGCCTCACCCTCCATCGTCATTCCGACCGTAGTAGAGGAATTTTTGAACTCAATGTGCGTTAAATTAATCTATTCGTTCATTAGCTCATTGCCCATCATTCCTCCCCCTACCCTCCCGAATAAATCGGGAAAAGCGCTCCAAAGGGAGGACACATAGTGCCTAACTTTTTTAAAGTACGCCAATGGCCTACCATGCTGGTAGCGATTACGCTGTGAGCTCGCAACTGCTCGGTTCGTAATCCTGTACCCACGTAAAAATGGATCTGTAATCCATAATTATAATATCTGAAAAATGATTGATGAACTAGGGCAAGGATTGGAGAGATTGCTTCACTCTCCCAGCTTAGCCGTACGCTTCAGTTCGCAATGACGCACTTATTTCCGTCATTGCGACCGCAGCGGAGGAATCTCTGAATTTGCATCTTTCTGCTGGTCGGGATTACGCTGTGAGCTCGCGACTGCTCGGTTTGTAATCCCGTACCCACGTAGAAATGGATCTGTAATCCATAATTATAATCCCACTATCTATTAAATGATTAATGATATTACCAACCACGGAGCAATCGTAAATCTCCTCATTGATTATTGGGTAAAAAAAACAGGGCAAATGATTGTAGCCATTTGCCCTGTTAACTTAAATTCTTAAGCTATCAGTTAGCTTTTACTAATATAGGATCGCTATAAGTAGTAGTTCCATCTAAATCTACCTGCGCCAGTCTTAAATAAACAGTACTATCTTTACCGATTTTTCCAGATTCAAGGTTAACCTGGTTCAAACTGCTATCTTTTGCACAAGAAGCAGCAAACAATGCAAATACCGCCACTATGGCTAGGATACGGTAGCGTCTGTTAGAAAAAGGCAATAACAGGATACCTAACAAACCAAAACCTGCCAAGCTAAGTGTAGCCAAATTTACTTCTACCTGATAAGATGCCCCTGTAGCGCCATTAGCAGCAGCATCTTTACGAACTAAATTCTCCCAAGTTTTACCATCTACAGAGCTTTGTAGTATAAAATGGCTATTATTAGTTTCAGAAGCTGTTTTCCATTCTGCCTTTAGCAAGCCCGCCTTATTAAGGCTAGCAGAAAAATGAGTTAGTTTTACGGGTAGTACAGCACCATCATAAGTAATTGATATCGAGCCTTCATTAGCATTTAGACCAGCAACTGTGGCAACATCGGTAAGACCTACAATATAAGATGAACCACCGCCGCCGCCAGAACCAGTATCGTTAATTCTATTATAACGGGTGGTACCACCACCACCGCCATAATAACCGCCACCGCCACCGCCAGCGCCAACCCTCATCGTTGCTCCCGTACTTCCGTTTCCACCCATACCCAAAGCTCCATCAGTTGAATCATAAATACTATAGAGTCCAGCAATACCTCCGGCAAACTGGCTTCCTCCGTAGCCACCGCCTTCAGGATTACTCGTTGTCCCGTTAGCTCCGCTGTTGATACCTCCATTACCACCGTTACCACCGTTTGGACCTGCTCCGCCTCCACCAGCAGCAACAATAATCCTATCGCTTAGTGCAGTGCCATTAAGCCTAACATCTGAGGCACCACCACCACCGCCTCCGTGCAACTGGGGACTGTAAGCTGTAGCTGCATCATAACCGCCGTTACCGCCGCCATTGAAACCTCCAGATGTAGCAACAGACCCAGCATTGGTAACCGTAGTCCCTTTACCTCCCACATAAATATTTAAAACATCGCCTGGCGCCACTATTTTGGTACCAGTTACCGAAGCCCCATTACCAGCGGTGGCGTTTGTTGTGCTTAAAGCTCCTCCTGCTCCAATCGCCGTAATAGTAACGGATGTTACCCCCGCTGGGACGTTAAAAGTTTGAACCGACCCTGTGTAAGTAAAATTCCTTACAGTTTGTGCCAACAGTGACACGGTTGGGAATGCGCAGAATGCCATTCCTAAAAATAGAACGTAGTGTTTCTTCATAAAATCTATTAGCTTAAAAATATTTTCAATTACAAACCTCGAATGAAAATGTTGATCCCTAATGGCTTAGGGGTTACATCAATCACCTCTTAGTTTACACGTTGCTAAAATTACAAACTAAACCCACTTTTTCACAACTAAATGGAATAAATCATCTAAATTTGATAGCCTAAAAAAAGTACTGCTTGCATGATGTAAGGTGTATTATATACTTAACTTAATGGCCAATAAGCTTTTCTGAAAAAGCTAAGATTGTAGAGATTGCTTCACGCTTAACCCTACGCTTCGCTTCGCAATAAAGCACCTATTTCCGTCATTGCGACCGCAGCGGAGGAATCTCTGAATTTGCATCTTTCTGCTGGTCGGGATTACGCTGTGAGCTCGCGACTGCTCGGTTTGTAATCCCGTACCCACGTAGAAATGGATCTGTAATCCATAATTATAATACCTAGAAAATGATTAGTGAGGTTATGTTAATATAATAATCAATTATGATCCAACATCTTCTTCAACAAGACTATTTGGCCCAAATGATAATAACTATGTTCAATCATTGCTTCTATGTTACGCAAGTAGGTACTGTACTTCTCTTCCACAAAATTCTCGCTTAACTGTGCTTCCGATAATGCTTCTACCTGTACAACAAACTCTTCCGCATCTTGCCAAAACAATACTAGAAAGGCATCCCATTGTGCTTGGGAGTTTAACTCAGGAAAATCAAAGCTAAACTGGTCTTTAATCGTTAGCTCGCCTCCCTGCAGTACTTCCTTTACCCCTTTGATGTAATAGTGTACATGTTGCGCTAAAGCAGCAATGGTATTGAGGTGTTGCACTGGCTTTATAGCCAACTGCCAATCCAAACCTTCCAATTGATCCTTGTAATTGGTATTAGCTATCCAAGTGCCATTTAAAATAACCTCTCTAAAACGATTGGCAAGTTGCTTGCTGTAGTTCATAGGTTAAATTTAAGCAAAATGCTGGTGAATAGTGGATAGTTATTTAAGTTACTAAGCAGCTATCGCAAACCGAGTAGAGCGAGCTAATGTGGTTCGTTCCTTGCTCCTTATTCCTTGCTCTTTCAGATCTTTTAAAACAAAAACCCTTATTAAATACTTTATTATAAAATCAAGAATAAAACCAAGTACCTACCAGCAATGAGTCAGTCAGTATCAAACTTCAGCATCAACAAAGAAGACAGTATCGTAACCGTAAATAGTGCATTTGCCGCACCCTTAGAAAAAGTATGGGCATCATGGACACAAAGCAAACTGCTAGACCAATGGTGGGCGCCACAACCTTATCGCATAGAAACTAAAGCAATGGACTTTAGCATCGGCGGATTTTGGTTATATGCAATGGTATCCCCTGAAAATGAAAAACATTGGAGCAGGGAAGATTACGAAGCTATAGATGAGCTAAAAAGCTACTCGTTCCTAGATAGTTTCTGCGATGAGGAAGGTAAAGTTGACAATGAACTTCCGCGTTCTTTTTGGACTAATACCTTCACTAAAGATGGCGACCAAACTTTAGTCAACATTGTGATTAAACACGATAATCCAGAAGATTTACAAAAGACACTAGACATGGGTTTCAAGGATGGCTTTACCGCAGGATTAGAAAATCTTGGTGCATTATTAGCCAAGGGATAGCTCCTTCTTAATAAAATGATGTCATTTTTGCTGATCCAAAAAGCAGCTTTTAAATACCAAAGTAATGATCCTAACCTGATGTGATGAAGCACTTTCAATATCTTATCCTCCAAATTTTATGCTGCCTAACTATAGTCGTATCCACTTCCTGCAAATCGTCGGATAACTTTAGCGGCGTTTATGCAGGTGTAAGACTAAGCCTTAACCCACTAGGCGGAGGCATGAACAGAACAGATGAAGTATTTCTATTCCGTAAAGACAACACATTTACCGATCAACTCAATAAGAAAGATTGGAAAACTGCGGTAAGGGGCACGTACGAAATTAAAGGATCAGAACTCTACCTTACCTATGTCAACGGCGATAAAGACAACTTCACCATTACAAAAGGAGGAAATTTGGATGCTGGCACTTATGTGCTATTCAAAATGGATTTAGACAATAGCATCCCTAAAGGTTCATATCATTTCAAATTCATCAATGGTAGCGGTGGCATGGCTACTGGCACTACCTACATCGGCACCAGCACAAAGCAAACGTTAAATTTTGATGGAAAAGGCAATTTCGATACAGACCGACAGTCTACCACAGTAATTGCTGGCGACAACATTGGTGGTGGTACCAATACCAAAAGCGATGGAAAGGGGAAGTATGTACTAAAAGATGGCTTACTAACGCTCAGTTATGAGAATGGCAATAGCACAACACATAGTTTCTTTGCCAGTGCAGGCGATGCAAAAAACAAAGCGATGGCCGTGATAGATGGCAGTTTCTACTTTACGGATAATGAAAGCGATAAAACTAACAGTGATCAAGAGAAAACAAACGCAAAGCTCCCTAGTGCTGCAGAAATATTGAAAGAAGTGAAAAAAGTATATGGTGGTGCGGCACTAGACGACATTAAAACTTATACTATCGAAGCAGAAATTAACGGCATCAAACTCGTGTCTTATAATGATTTAACTGGCAATAGGTTCCGTAACGAAATGTTTAACAGAGATAAGCTCATTGTGGTAGAACAGATAGGCCCCAATGGAGGCTGGACATGGAACAACGGAAAAAAAACCATCAGCGACAATGAACGCCTTCAAGAGATAAAATATAACGATTACATTGGAGTGCTGGGCCTACAGGAACAAAACAACAGTGCATTTAGCAAAGGTAGGGTAAGCGCTACCAAAGACGGTTACGCAGTGTCATTTGAAGTTGATGGGAACCAATTCGTTTACCTAATCGATAGCGAATACCGCATCATAGGCGACAGTTACCAAATAGGCAAAAAGAAGCAGATGAGTACTTACAGCAATATTAAAACAGTGGGTGGTATTAAAATGCCCTTTACAACCATTGCAAGCGATGGCAAGAATAAAGTTACGTTGAATTACAAAAGCATGAAAATCAATGAACCGCTGGCTACAAAGTGGAGTGAACTTTAGTGGCAGTTTATAACTGTAACTATTCCTCTTCATTAAGAACGTAGTGAGGTTTATAAAGTTCATTGAGCACTATTCCTCCCCTTACCATCCCCAATAACTCCTGCTGGTCGGGGATTACATTGTGAGCTCGCAACTGCTCGGTTTGTAATCCCGTACCCACTTAAGAATGGATTTGTAATCCATAATTATAATATCTGAAAATGATTGACGAACACACCAACCGCAGGGCAAGGATTGGAGAGATTGCTTCACACTACCCGCTTAGCCTTACGCTTCAGTTCGCAATGACGCACGTATTTTCGTCCCTGCTGGTCGGGATTACGCTGTGAGCTCGCGACTGCTCGGTTTGTAATCCCGTACCCACTTAAGAATGGATTTGTAATCCATAATTATAATATCTGAAAAATGATTGATGAACCAGGGCAAGGATTGGAGAGATTGCTTCACTCTCCCCGCTTAACCTACGCTTCAGTTCGCAATGACGCACCTATTTCCGTCATTCCGACCGCAGCGGAGGAATCTTTGAATTTCGCATCTTCGTGCTGGTCGGGATTATGCTGTGAGCTCGCGACTGCTCGGTTTGCAATCCCGTACCCACGTAAAAATGGATTTGTAATCCATAACTATTAAAAAGTAAAATCTAATTCCAGTTTACAGGAATATTGTGCTGCTCTGCAAAAGCCTTACCCTTAGTTAACAAAGCGCTAAACTTCAATTCAAAATCGGCATAATACTTCTGTTCAATAGACTTCGCTAGTTGCTCCCTTTCTTCTTTTGAAGCTTTCGCATCACAAAGCTTAGCATAGGCCATATATTCTTTTTGATACACTGGAATCACAAATACGTAAAGTGCTACAGATTCCTCCTTGATAGCCTTCCTAAGTTTATCCGAATCAGATAGTCCCTTAATATCCTTCAAAGATTTCTCCAAGTACAAAATCTTATTCTTCACATCATTTACGGCTTCATCACCTTTTGTTTTACTCGAAGGAATATCCGCAAATTCAATGGTATTGTCGCTGATGTGTTTGGCCAATCTAGGCGTAGCAAAATCGTTGATCATATTTGTATTCAGCACAGCAGTGTCGAAAAATTTATCCGCAGGTTCTGAACAAGATTGGAATAACAATGAAAAAATAAGGATAGTTGCCAGACAGAGCTGCGCCGTAAATGATTTAAAAGTATATACCATGTTATTAAATTTTATGGTGCTGGACTCAAAAATTGAGCCTTTTACCTCTATCGCAACCCAACTTAATTATAGCAAACTCATCCTCAATTTATTATTTTTAAAATACGTATAAGATTGATTTCGGCTCTGTAGACAATTATAGACTTCTCTATGAGTTGATGTCGTAATGATAAAAACAACACTGCAGAGAGATTTTTAAAATTTTTACTCGTGCTAGTCTGGATTACATTGTGAGCTCGCAATTGCTCGGTTTATAATCCATGCTGGTCTGGATTACGCTGTGAGCTCGCTATCGCTCGGTTTATAATCCCGTACATACATAAAAATGGATTTGTAATCCATTTTTATAACTCTATTATCTATAAAATGATTGGTGATAACACCAACCACAGGGTAAATCATTTAATTTAAGAATACACCAAGGTTAACTAATTAGCCTACTTCAATTTAATAATATATGCTTATTGGAGTTTTATTATTGGTCATTCTTTCCTCCTCGTCATATCGACGAAGCATGAGGAGATAGCTTCAAGTCTGTTAGCGATATCTCAACCCCAATCAAATAACCAAAAAATCTTCGTCCCTAAATCCTTATTCAACCTTTCTTCCCTACCAACATTTTAAATGATAACTTTATTTAACTCTAAAATACTTTTAAGTCTTTCAATTTCCAGAAACACCTAACAGTAGCTTCTACATCAGCAATAGCATTATGTGCATTGGAAAAGTTGGAATTAAACAGCTTAAAGTGTAATTCACTTAATGATGGCCACTTATAACCACCATACCCCTTAGAGGAAACAATTTTACAATAATTAGTGGTGTTCTTCATTGTGCAAACCTTATTTTTGCCATTAAAATAGTTTTGTTTACCAGTTCTTATCATTTCAGCAAGCATTATATTCTCATCAAATGAAACATTATGACATACAATATAGTCTGCTATTTTTAATACTTCATTAAACTTATTTAAAACTAGAGATAATTCCAGTCCTTGCCTCATTGCTTTTTCAGTCGTTATCTTATGGATTTCAGTTGCTTGGGCAGAAATAAGAAAGCCATTTGGCTTTACTAACCAACACTCCTTTTGAAGAAGAACTCTATTTTCGTCATATATGGCAAATCCTAATTGAACCAATCTTGGCCAATCACTCGTATCACTTGGAGGAGCATTATAATTCTTTGGTAAATCAGAGGTTTCTGTATCGAAAAAAAGATATTTTTTTAGTGTTGTTGATTTTTTAGCATAGGTATGAATATTTTTAGCTTTTTCAACACGATTACGTTCTTCCCTTAATCTTTTCTCTCTATCTTCATTAGCTTTTTGATAAAAAGCGTTACGCTCCTTTAAAATCCTCTCTCTTTCTATAGCTATCTCTTGTTGTTTTTTTTGCTCAGTTTCTCTTAAACGTGTTAAACGCTCATTTTCTTGTTTAGCTTCCAATTCCTTTTTTCTTTTTAATGTCGCAGCCCTTTCTACGCTTATAAAGTAATCGGCTTCTTTTTTTGTATATATATTGAATATATGAACTATCCACAGAATAAGATAAAAAGCTACAATCCATCCAAAAAAACCACCTAAACCAGCGAAAATTGGGTAGGCAAAATATTGTGGATCTTCAACAAATAAACTAGTAAATATAATACCTAAAAGCAAACCTATTAAGGAACCTATTAACCCCGATGTCCTGAGTGTTTTTTCTTTTTTAGGATAATAATTGTATATAAATAGTGATGGAGAAATTATAAATCCTAATAAAAATCCAATATATAGATTTTCGAATATGGCATATTCAACTAAACATATAAAAAACATAGCTATTGATACACCTACATATTTTACAACGTTTAACTTACGTTTTTCTCTTAAATCGGGAAAAAACATTATTAATAATGCAGAATACCAAAACCCAATCTGAAATAAAGACACTAAACTAAATAAGATAAGTAAAGTTTTACTGGCTCCTTCTTCATTAATTATAGCGGGTGTCGAAACAAATATGTACCACAATCCTCTATACAGTTCATTTATTATACTATATAGTATTTCCATTAGCTTTTTGTAGACTTAAAATATGCGTTAGTCTGTTAATACAATTCTTTTTTAATTCTAGGTTTAAAAAGGAAAGTATTTTTTCATGTTTAGATGAACTTAATTTTGAGAGCATAAATTTAATTTTTTCATTACGCAACCCCTTCCTTATACAAATGCGCTTGAAACTCTATAAAAAGCTTGCTGATATTCGCAACGTCTCCTAAAATCTCTTTAGCATCTTGTAATGACTGGTATTTATTCTGTAATAATACTGGCAGTTTATCTTGATCAAGTTCGTCTACACCTGTTTCTATGTATTTACTTAATACAAAAGCAATAAACTCACGCTGTTTATCATTAATTAGCGTAAAAATGGTAGCTTCTGCTGCTTTAGCTCTTGCTTCCCTTGTAACTGCAACATGATTTCCATTAAAAACATATTCCAATACGTCATATAAATCGCTTTTCTCCATATCTACCAACCTTTGCAATGTCAGTAAATCATCTTTTGGAAAACCTGCGGCATCTAAATTCTCTAACAGCACTTTACGAGTGGTTGGATTGCTCCACATTTTCTGCAACTCTTCTTCATCTTTAAAAAGCTTAGGTAATTCCCCAAACAAATTATCCATGAACTCATCTGCCGAAATTGGCTTGCCATCAGCGCTCCAAAACGAGGTTGAAATCATGTGTTGTATTTCACGCTCCTTACCATTTCGCAGTTTAATCTTCACTTTTTTCTTGCACACACAAGGACTTTGACCGCACTTCTCACAAGGTTGCGGAGCAGCCTTTTCACAAACGCAGGATCTTTCGCCACAAACAGCGCAAGGCTTTGGTGGCGTATACGCACAATCGCATGGGTTTTGCCCACAAACTTTACAAGGTTCTTCTTCCTGTGGTTCGCCGTCCCATTCGGTGTCGCTAAAATGCTTGTAAGCATCTACAAAATCATAAATGGTAAAAAATTCTTTGCCATCAAATAGTCGAGTACCACGACCAACAATTTGCTTAAACTCTATCATAGAATTTACTGGGCGCAACAAAACGATGTTACGAATATTTCTTGCATCTACTCCTGTAGATAGTTTTTGCGAAGTGGTAAGAATAGTTGGCAATGTTTTTTCATTGTCTTGAAACTCTCTTAAGAAACGTTCCCCTTCTGCTCCATCATTAGCAGTTACACGTACACAATAAAAAGGGTCTTTACCTCTCGAATTTTGATTAATTAAATCTCTAATCAACGCAGCATGTGGCTGGTTAGCACAAAAAGCAATGGCTTTTTCCTTTTGGTCGGCTTCGTCTAAAAATATCTTAACCCTTTTTTCTTCTCTTGCTACAATTTCTATGGTGCGGTTAAAGTCCTTTTCTTCGTAAAGCTTTCCTTCTTCTATCTCACCTTGCACTATCGTATCATCAGAAGTGTAACGATAGTCATCCAGCGTAGTTTTTATACGCTTCACTTTAAACGGCGTTAAGAAGCCGTCATTAATGCCTTCTTTTAACGAATATACATATACTGGCTCACCAAAGTACTTGTAAGTATCTGTATTGTCTTTTCTTTTAGGAGTTGCCGTTAAGCCTAATTGTACCCCAGGTTTAAAATATTCTAAAATTCCCCTCCAGCTGCTTTCATCATTAGCTCCCCCACGGTGGCACTCGTCAATAATAATTAAATCAAAATAATCGGCAGGGTACTGCCCAAAATTAAACTGACTGGTTTGATAAACTTCTACAGGCTCGGCAGCTGATGAAAAAGCTGATGTTTCTTCTAAATCTTTGGCAATCGATGCTGCACTAGCTGTCATAAAAGTTTGAAAAATGGTAAAGAAAATACTACCGTTAGTAGGTACTTTTCCATTTTTCTTTATTTCGCTTGGCTTTATTCTAACTAGCGCATCTTCTGGAAAAGCAGAAAAGGAATTATAAGCTTGGTCTGCTAAAATATTACGGTCTGCTAAAAATAGAATGCGTGGTCTGCGTGCCACATAGTTAGTAGTATTTGCAGATAAATTCCAACGGGTTTGAAACAATTTCCAAGCAATTTGAAATGCAATGGCTGTTTTTCCAGTACCTGTGGCAAGTGTAAGTAAAATACGGTCTTCACCATTAGCTACAGCCTCAACTACCCTTTGTACTGCTATTTCTTGATAATAACGTAATTGCCAAGTGCCGCCCTTATCTTCAAAAGGTACGTTAGCAAATTTCTCTCGCCAAACTTCAGCTAAATCAGTTTCCTCACTTTTAGGGAAGGTTTTATTCCATAAGGCTTCTGGGCTAAGGTAGTCTGTAACCAAACCCTCTTCACCAGTTTTCATGCAGATTTGGTAAATTTCATTACCATTGGTGCTGTAAGTAGTTTCTACTTGCAGTTTCTGCGCATATTTCTTGGCTTGCATTACACCCTCACCAACTTCACACAATTCACTTTTAGCTTCTACAACAGCAAGCTTAATGCCCTTATAAACTAATACATAGTCTGCAATATCACGTTTACCCCTACCGCCGCCTGCTTGTATTTTACCAGCAGTAATGTTGTGCTCACGTAGCACCTTAGAGCCTTCTACAACGCCCCAACCGCAAGCTTTTAGCCTAGGATCTATTAATTCTGCTCGGGTTTCTGCTTCGTTCATACTATTGCATTAAAATTGGTTCGGTCAGATTTATTCTACTCAATAAATACTTTAAACTTCCATCATTAAAATTCCATTGCTCATTTATGTGTTTAAAGCAGTCTCCCAATGTTGATCTTTTATTTTCTAACTTGGCATTTATCAAAGACACAAATTTTCCTTCATTATCTTTTTCATACAATGTTTCCCTGTTTTGATACTCTCTATTATTATTATAAAAGTAGAGCAATAATGCTTGTACATATATAAAGTTAATTCCATAAGAACTAACATTTGTAGGCATTAAGCTCGCAAACAAATCACTTAACTCTTGTAAAGAAAATACATTACGATCTATTTTACTGTAATCTTCTAATTTCATTGTTTTGAGATAAACTAAAAAAAACATTAGATGAGCAAAAGTATACTGATCTGAATTGAAACTCTTTAAAATCAATCGAGTTTGGCCAAACACTTTTTCCTGTTGCCTTAGTGTCGCATTTGAAGTAGTGAATAATGTCTCCGCCATTTTTAACAAGGCATTGCCATCCTCTCTGAAATCAGGAAATCTACTTCTGCCTGAAGACAGAAAAAATTCATCGAATCCATAGTATTCAAATAGATAATTTGAAAAAGCTTTCTGAGGCGGAATAGGTATTGTGTATTCCAAATCAATAAATCTTCTTAAATACTCATCGGTATTTATCTCTGTACTTCTATAATAACCTTTTACAGAACTTGCTAAATGTTTTTTGTCAATAGATAGCACGAACACAATGCCCGCTACGGAGAAAAAATGCTTTAACTGTTCAAGTATTTCTACTGCATAAGTTGGCCTACATCTATCTAATTCATCAATAATAAAAACAAGAGGTTTGTTATTGTCTGATTTTTGAATAAACTTTTCAAGTTCTGTTCTGAACTCATGAATAGTTTTTTTCTTATTGGCGTAATCTTTTATTTGTTCTTCTAATAATTCAGTTGCTCCCTTTGTCGCATTTTCAATCGCATCAAGTGAAATGTCATCAATATCTACAACATATTTTTTAATTAGAGATTTTGCTAGCGCTGGAACGACATTTTTAGCTAAAACCGCTCCCTTTTCAACAACTGATTTAAATATCTCTTTATTATCAGCTTTTGTCAAAGTTTTTAACTCCGACATAATCGCTACCAAAGGGTTGCTGTCAAAATCATTTTCCCAAGCGTTAAAATATATAGTTTGAAAACTTTCATTTTTAAGCTGTTGCTGCCACATCTTTACGAAAGTAGTTTTACCTGTACCCCATTCATTATTGATAGCCAATACAAAACCATCTGCATAAGTATTTACAATGCTGGTTAAAACTTTCGCATAGGGTTCCCTTTCCAGTTTGCAATTGACGAATGGATTTTCTTCAGGTATCTCTATTTCGTGGTGTTTTATTTTCATACCATCACAGCTTCTTTAACATTTAATTCTCCTGCAAAAGCTTTTTGTAAAATTGATTTTTTCAGTTCTTCCAAATCAGTAATTTTCTTTTGATACACTGCTTCTAGTTTTTTCGTTTCAAATCGTATTGCATCTAATTTGTTAACAATATTTATTTGTTGTTTAAATGGAGCAATTATTATCTTAAGTTCTAATTGTTTTGTAATTCCAATATAAGCTCTTGTAGAACCTCCTTGTGCAACTGAATTCATATCTTTCTGAAAACTTGGATTAAGAAAATAGTAGTAAAGGAATTCTTTAATCAATTTTTCTTTGTTTTTAATTCTGTAAAAGGTTATTTGTGGTGTTAAAACAATAAAATCTCTGGTAGTGCTTAGCACTGAAACTGTTCCAATAGTTCCTTTGTGTGACAAAAGCACATCCCCATTTTTAGCAAAACCTGTTCGAAGACTCTTAGCTTGTTTTTCTGTAATAAAATTGCATCCAATTTCATCTATTCCTCCATTTTTCATATCTCGAGACATGATAAAAGGAATACCCGAGTCAACAAAATCAGCTTTTGTCGGATGAATTTCCCCATGATTACCATCAAGAGGTTTATAAATAATATTGCTTTCAATACATTCCTTAACTGTAAACTCTTCCCAACCCTCTCCTCTATTTTCAAATACTCCTTGCAAATAGCTTTCAAAAAGTTCTTTGGCATTTTTAAGGTTTTTTTCTGCATTAGCTTTTGCCTTGGCTATAACAGCAAAGGCTTCATCTAATATGGAAACAATAAGTTTTTGTTCAGCTATTTCAGGAAGAGGGATTTCATAATCCCTAATCATAGGTACAGTTAATTGAGGAATTGAAGATCCACTATGTTTGAAATCAATTTTTCTTAAGGCGTAATCTAAATAGTCTAAACTTAATTCTTTTAAATCATTTGGTGTTACAACAATTAGCCTGACGATTGGAAAAAATGGTTTAATCCTTTTTACAGCGAAGCCAATTGTGCCCCTTGCAGAAACGGTAATGCTAGGTTTTAAAACTTTTGCGGTATTTGTGTAACCATAAAGTCCATTATTTTTTTCACCATTTGCGTAAATTGGAATTTGATACTTTTCAGTTTGAGTTTCTGAAAAATTATCTTTGGGAACATCGCCACCAGCTGATAATTCGCAAATTTCTTCTAACTTCCTTATTTCCCAACCTTTTCTCATATCAATTCCAAAATTGAGTTAATGGTTTCAGCACTTTCTTTGTCCAGAGCTTTCATTTCTTCTAAAATGTCTTGAGGTTGGCGTAAAGCAGTTTCTTCTTTTTTATTCGGATTTTTTACACTTAAATCAAAAGTGTTTTGGTCAATATCTTTAATATTTACCGTCCATGAGTTTTCACTATCAGCTTTAGATGAACTTAGATTGACAAAGTCCGCTAAGTCCTTCTCATTAAGAGGATTAGTTTTACCCAAATTACGACCTGCATTTAATTGGTAGAGCCAAACATTTTGTGTTGGTTTTCCTTTTTCGAAAAACAATACAACGGTTTTAACCCCTGCTCCAGTAAAAGTACCTCCTGGCAAATCTAACACGGTATGTAGGTTACAATTTTCCAATAAGGTTTTACGTATGGCAACACTAGCATTATCGGTATTGCTCAAAAAAGTATTTTTAATTACTACGCCTGCTTTACCACCTGCTTTTAAAATTTTAATAAAGTGTTGCAAAAAAAGCGATGCTGTTTCACCAGTTTTAATAGGGAAATTTTGTTGTACTTCGGCACGTTCTTTACCACCAAAAGGCGGGTTAGCTAGGACAACATCGTAACGGTCTTTTTCCTGTATATCTGCTAAGTTCTCTGAAAGCGTATTGGTATGGATAATATTAGGGGCTTCTATGCCATGTAAAATCATATTCATAATGCCAATGATGTAGGCTAATGATTTTTTCTCTTTCCCGTAAAAGCTACGCTTTTGTAGTATTTCGGTTTCTTTGGTAGAAAGTGCTTTACTATTCTTCAGATAGTCGAAAGCCTCACAAAGGAAGCCTGCACTACCCACGGCACCGTCGTATATTTTATCGCCAATTTTAGGCGCCACTACTTTCACAATGGTAGTAATGAGCGGTCTTGGTGTATAGTATTCGCCACCGTTACGCCCGGCGTTACCCATGTTCTGTATTTTAGCTTCATACAAATGGCTCATTTCATGCTTTTCGGCATGGGTTCTAAAACGTAATTCATCAATACGATTAATTACTTCCCGCAAATTGTAACCACTTTGTATGCGGTTTTTTAATTCACTGAAAATCTCCCCAATTTTATACTCAATGGTATCAGCACTTTCAGCACTTTGTTTAAATGTTTTGAGATAAGGGAATAGTTTATTGTTTACAAAATCAAGCAAATCATCACCAGTTGACGCATTATTATGGTCTATTTTGCCATTATCCAATTTTGGTGCCGCCCAAACTGTCCATTGGTAATCGGTAGCAATGATTGGCGTATAAGCTTTTCCCGTAAGTTCTGCTGCCGTAGCACGGTCAACTTCTAAATCATCTAAATACTTGAGAAACAAAATCCAAGAGGTTTGCTCTACATAATCTAACTCACTACCACAACCTGCGTCTTTATGCAGTATATCATCAATATTTTTAAAAGTTTGTTCGAACATTATTTCGTTTGTGTTTTATCAAAAGGTAAAGTTATTAAAATTAAGCCTCATCTAACGCTCAATTTCTTTTGTCATCTCTATCAACATGTCAATTTTCTCAATAAAAATCTGTCGCATTCGCCCATCTAAAATAGCTTCATAAGCTTCAGCTTTATTCCAGTTACCATAAGTTTCCTCCATATGATTATACCAAGGCCACCAATTGTTATTTCGTTTTTCATTATTAGGCAAATTTTTCAATTGCTCCTTCAATTGTAACGGAATTTCCATAGGTCGACTCCAATTGTCTGTTCCGTTGATGGTAAGCCCAAAAATCATATTATGATTTCTAGCCCAAAATTGAAAGCCAATACGAATATATTTCCACTCCTCTTTCCCTAAATAAATACCAGTATAATTTCTGCCAAAATCAATATTATAATCACATTCTATCCCCTTTTCTTTCAAAATATTAATCATTTCCTCTCCAAAATCAGTTGCCATTTCTTGGATAGCATGATTTAAATTGCCAGCTATGGCAAAAGCCGCCTTAAAATTAGTTTTTGTAAGTGCTGTTAATTCCTGTTCCATATTGTGATTAGTAGTTTGATTGGTTAAATATTTAATAAGATTAATATAATGGCTAATTGCTTCACGAACTATTGGAATAATAGCCACTTCTTTTCTACATGCCTCTAGCCAATTTATAATGTTTTCTTTATAAGAAATACATTTAAAATCTTTATCTTGTTCAAGACCTCTTCGGCTTTTTTCAGATGGTATCTCTCCCTCCAGCGTTAGATAAAACAAGTCTGAATGCGCTGCATGCTTATGATAGCGGGCTAACTGTCCATCTTGGTCACCAGCATAAATTTTATTTTCAATGGTAAGGTAGTTATTGTATTTATCTTTGATATAAATATCAATCCTTCCTCCGTCGGGGTCCTCATAATTAACCGTACCGATATATTTCTCTACAAATACCTCGGCACTTTGCGTGTCGATTTGCCTACCTTTGTAGCAAAACATATCTATAAATAGCTTTAAGAAAGCGTCTTTTTGTCCATGACTACCTTTAGGGTTTAGTAATTCGGCTAAAAATGCAGAGTGCATTCTAACTTCAGATGATTCGAGTTTAAGTATTCTAAATACGTTAAAATTATTACCTGTTAATTCATTTACTTTTTCGTAACGGGCAAAGAGGTTATTAACTTGGCTAAGCAAGTTTTGAAAGTGAGCGTTAGACATACAATTGAGTTTGCTATTTGATGTGATGCTAAATTATGAATTAACAACTATTAAACAAATGATATTAAACATATCCAAACTTAGCTATTCGCAAAAATACAGTTCTACGGTTTCCCGTAAAGACTCATTTTAATCCCTACCTCACCTCCCTAAAACGTTCCAACATTTTCAAAATATCAGAATAAAGAAAAAATGTTTTCCCTTTAATCACATACCTTTCCAAATACCCCTCTTTAATATAAGTACTAAGCGTACGGGGGCTAATCTTCAATAATTGCAGCACATCGTACTTGTCTAAAATATTGTTTACCAATTGAATTGCAGGTTCAAAATTTCGAGTCATTTGGTTTAAGCGTCTAGCATCGCTATGAATCTTTTTAGTTTGCATAACACATAGATTTAGATGAAAAACAGAAGATTTGAGAGATACAATTTACTAAGCTTCAACAGTTAAGTGCAAATAATTCCGTAAAATTCGTAGCACAGAAAGTGGTAAAAAAAACTTTTTAAGCTGACTTTCTCCCATACCGCTTCGAGACAGCTTCGAAACAGCTTCGGAAAATTCCGAATAAGGCTCAATAGGGTATCGCTTGGAATTTTAAGCTAAACAAATACCTTTAAACTATCTAAAACACAATTTTTAGCTGCTATTGATGAAGTAAAATTTGATTTTTTTTAAGAACTGTTTTCCGAAGCGTAAGCTACAAGCATCGCAGCAACGATGCAAAATAGTGACGTTTCGTTGCAAAAGCTGGCAAAATCAATGCAATGTAGTGCAAAAACAGTAAATGCTAAGCAAAATACAGGCAAAACCAAGCAAAAAACGTACACAAACCACTGAACCTTAGAAACTTAAAAAACACCTTTCTACCTTTAGGTCAATTAACCAATTCTTTAACCCTTAACAAAAAACAAGATGGGAAAAATAGAACAAGGAATTTTAGGAGCATTTTCGGGTACGGTAGGTACTGTTGTAGGCTCTAGCTGGCGTGGCATACATTACATGAGAGGAAAAAGCACTTCTCGTAGGCAAACCAGTACTTTTAAACAAGACGAGCAACGAGCTCGCTTTCAGTTAATGGTGCGTTTTGTAAGGCAATTAAGCCCGATCATTGAAATTGGTTTTAAGCGTTTGGCAAACCAAATGACAGCTTCTAACGCTGCGCTGTCTTACAACCTTAAGAATGGCATTAGTGGGACATATCCTAATTTTAGCATTGCCTACAATATGGTACTGCTTAGTCGTGGCGACTTGCCAACCGCTGTTACACCATCGGCAGCTGCCGCCGGTACCCAAATGACCTTTAACTGGACAGATAACAGTGGCAATGGTAAGGCGCTAGGTACAGATTTGTGTGTGATAGCTATTTACTGTCCGCAATTAAACATGACCATTTGCAACAGTTTAAATGATGGGGTTACCCGTGCCGACCAAACTTTATCTATTAATGTACCAGCTTTTGCTGGCCAGGAAGTAGAAACGTACATTTCCTTTTTTAGTGCCAATGGCAAAGAGGTGTCGGACAGTTTTTACACAGGTACTGTTTTGGTTGCGTAATTTAATAGTACCACAAAAAGTGATGGTTTGCATGCCAATAAGCAATAGCTTGGGGATGAGACTGTCACTTTTTATTGGTCAATAATGAGGGAATAGATATCAGTGATTAGGTATTAGTAACGAGTAGCGGAAAATCTTAAATCTACCATCATGTGGATACTAGCTTTTTTACCTTGCTCCTAATCCCTAAACAGTCTCCACATACGTTTAAAAAAAGAAGGCTTTTTAGATTGCTCGGTAACCGCTACAGATGGAACGGCAACCATGGCCCCAGTAATCAAATATTGTCGCACGGGTTTTGGTGCAGTTACCACCACTTTACCCAGCATAATATGTTCGGAAGCTAAGCTTACCGTTAAAATTTCAGGCTTTTGTACTAGTTTAACCTTAACCTGGGCACTAGCATGGCCTAAGTAAGAAACAACTAAAGTAAGCTCCTGCTGCGCCGAACCTTTCACATTCAACTTGAATAAGCCATTTGGATCGGCAATGGCAGACTGATTCAATTCCTGCACCTTAATATCGGCACCTGCTAAAGGCAAACCATCATCCAATGATTTTACGATACCTTTAATTAGAAATGTACCTTCCGCAGCTGTTGCCTTAATTTGGGCAACAGTTTTTTGCGTACACTTAGCTACTTGATGAGCGGTTTGGGGCTTGGCCACTAATTGTTGGGCATTGGTTTTGGTGCTAAGTAACAAAGCCATTACCGAAGCCATTGCCAAGTTAAGGCTAAACCTAGTTTGGTGAGGATATGGCGCTGGCGGATTATTAAGCTGATGTAGTTGGAAGGTATCTATGCGTCCACATACATTTTGCGTATGGGTTTTAAAGTAAGATTGGAGTTGCGCAGTGGTCATCTGAGTGAAATCAATTACTTCGGTACTGCAATGGCTGCAGAATTTACCATCGGCAGTTGGGCTCATTTGCTCCCAACGCTGGGCACAAGGCTTTGGAATATCAAGCGTAAATTTGTTGTTCATCTCGTTTCTTTATATGGAGATGCATTTGTTTGGGGCTTTCCATAAATGAGGACTTAGTTATTATTAATCAGGAGTCTTTTGGGGAATTTGGCTTCGCCGAGCGATGGGTTCCGACGGCATAATCCATACTTCAATTAAGAGTAACACATTTTTTGGCAATCCTATAAATCCTCTAAAAACAAGGTCATTTCACACTTCGAATTAACTAGCTATTTGTTCGGTTCATGTTTGGTTCATGTTCGCTTCATGTTTGCATCCGTTTTGGCGAAAAAGGAACATTACCAAAGAACGTGCGAAGGAGACCCAAGGAAAGCCCTTTTGGGTTGTTTTAAATGCTGTTTATCGTTGTAAAACAAAGATTTTAGCAGAAAGGGAAAAGAGGGTCGTTTGTTTAGCACTTTTTTGTTTAGCATTTAGATGGAGGTTGATATGAAGCAAATAATCGGGGTACACTCTCCCACTCGTGACATCGCATGATGCAGGAATATCGGTAGCTTTCTTGTTATGGGTTATGGGTTTGAGTTACGTGTTTTGAGTTACGTGTTACGGGAACGTATCGGTGATAACTGGAAAGATTGCTTCATGCCTTCCCTACAAGGCAACGCTTCATTCGCAATGACGGACAGAGGCCAATACCAAGAGAAAGAAGCCATTCATTAGCTTTTGCCTACGCATAAAGTCTACGTTCTACTTTAATTGGCATTCTATTTTTTCGGTAACTACTAATTCCCCAAAGCAGCATCGTTGTAGAAAAAATAGGCAGCCTAGATTTATGCCCGATATTTTAATTGCTTTTATTAGGTAGGCATGCTTTCGCTAAAGCTTCAGGTTTGTTTCTTTTCATCAATGGAAACTGCGAAGCACTCTTGAATACAATTGAAAACATTATACTTTAATGAAAAAAGAAAATGCCCCCACGTTATAGAGTGGGTAAATAAATAATTTAGATAACAGGATGCTAGATATCTCCTAACGTCGATATGACGGATTAGGAGCGGAACATCACATGATGCAAAAACATCAACAAGCTTAGTACAGACTATTTCTTTTTCAGCAAGCCCTCTACTTCTTTAACGATATAACCATTCTTGAAATAAGCATAAATATCTTCTCCCGGACAAGTAGTTTGCGTGCTGTGGTCGCGATGGGTAGAAATCTTTTGTGGAGAGATCCCATATTTGATACATTGGTCTGCCAGCAGTTTAGTCAGTACCTTTAGTAAATTATTATCCAGTTTTTGTTGGTTATAGTTTCCTAAGAAGCAAATCAGCAGGTGCCCGGTGGGATCATATTCGGTATTGGTTTCGCCAACAGTTAAGGGGTTGCGACCTTCTAAAACAGTACCATCTGGAGCTATCAATAAGTGGTAAGGTACATCGGCCCACTTGCGGTCGGGTCCCATTCCCCAAGTTTGTATGTTCTTCAATCGCTGACGGGCATCATCATTAATCGTTAACAATTTGCCTCCTTCATGATGCACCGTAATTTGAACAGGTACTTGTTGCTTGTATGGTTTACCTTCTACGCCCTTCCATTCGCTTTTAGGCAAAATCTTAACGGTATCGCGTTGCTGCTGCACCTTCGATTGAGCAATGGTTTGTTCAGGGCTAAGCAAAAAAAAGATGCAGGTGAGGATGGTAAATGCTGTAGAAATTTGGGTGGATTGGTTCATGAAACTGGAAACTAGTTGTTGTGATCTACTTATTTTCGAGGTTTTGCGATTATTGATGTTCTAAGTTAACAATTAATGTGATTAAAGGTTGCGATAGATAACAGCTCGTTAGATATCTCCCAACGTCGATATGACGGAAAGTTAAAATTCCTTCTCCAGTTCTCCCAAATAATTGGGATATACTTCCAAAGGGGACATCGTATGACGTAGAAATACCGTTAAGCTTTTTGTTATGGGTTTTGAGTTACGGGTTACAGGAATGTAACGTTCATAACTGGAAAGATTGCTTCGTTCCTTCCCTACAAGCCAACGCTTCATTCGCAATGACGATGTAAGAACTGAAAACATCATACTTTAATGAAAAAAGAAAATGCCCCACGGCATAGAGTGGATAAATATAAAAACAGCTCGCTAGATATCTCCTAACGTCGAGATGACGGGTTGTGAATGGTATATCAAACTATGAAGTTACTGAATCAAGTTCAGGATGACGATGTAAGAACGGTAGTGCAATGACGGTATAGTATCGCTAGTGTAGGGAAATTAGTGCAATGACAGATAAAAACAATGGCCGCTTCAATAAGCGGCCATTGTTTTATAACTGAGGAGTATTTCCCATTTTAAGATCTGCAGTAATCGCTTTGGCCTTATCTACCCATTCTGGGGCTTTCTCTTTGATTTCATCCAATCTCGTTCTACCAAATACATCTTTCTCCGTTAAATATTTAACTACGCCGTATACTGCGGCGCCAATTAATGCTGTTTTTATGAATCCCATATATCAATCTTTATTTATGTATATATTTAACACCTAGTGACGCATTAAGTTTTACCTTAATTACGGTATTTTAAACTTCAGTAAATATTTAAAACAAAGGTTGATTAAAGAGAAAATAAGACGAATAAGTTATGCCATTGGCATCCTGAGGTAGTTAATTCATAGGTAATCAATATTTCGTCGAGCTATTTTACAACTTTTAGAAATAAGTTATATTTGTACCCAACAAACATTTGAGCGCTTTATCTTAATTTTCGCAATATCCACAATGGCCAATACCCCTTTAGCAGAGCTAAGCACAGAAAATTTAACTAAAAGAAGAGATTTATTAAAAGGAGTATTGATTGCATTCAGTATTTTTTGGGTACTATTGATAGGCTTAGCCATTTACTTTTATATCGCTAAAGCTAAAGCCACCCTATTTATCCCGTTAATGGTATTTCCCATCACCTTGCTTCCACTGTTTTTACAGCTAAAACCTTTACAAACAGAATTGAAAAACCGCAAACAACCATAAAAACCAAACGACTTATAAAACAACATGGAGAATACTTGCCTTCACTGCGATTACACTATTGATGAAAATTTCTGTCGTAATTGTGGCCAGAAAAGATTTAAACGCATAGATAGAAAATACGTTATCGACGAAATTCAATATGTGCTTATTCACACGAATAAAGGTTTTCTTTATACGGTAAAAAATTTAGCTAAAAGCCCCGGAGGTACAGCTAGGAGATTTATAGAAGGAGATAGAGTAAATCATTATAAACCTATTTTATTAACCTTCTTGTTGAGTGGTATTTCTGCCGTTATCTCTTTTAAGATTATCGGCTTAGCCACAATAATGAAAGAGTTTTATACATCGCAACACATGAACTCTCCTTTCATGAACGACTACATGGCGATTTCTACTGGCTACAATGCGTTCATCATGCTAGGCTTGGTTCCTCTTTTTGCATTGACCACTTGGATAGCATTTCACAAATGGAAAGCTAATTACTACGAACATGTTGTGATGAATGCTTATATACTTTCTACCTATACCTTAGTGAGCATCGTGTTTGTTTATCCGATATTGTTTCTTTTGAGGCATAATATGAGCTATTTTACTACGGCAACTTCTCTTTCAACTTTAATTGTACCGTTTATCTTAGTATGGTTTTTTAAAGGCTATTACCCAGAAAAACCGATGAAGCAGATTGTAGGGAGAGTATTGGCAACATTAGGCTTAACATTGGTAGCAATGGGTATTTTAATGGTCATTTTAATGATTGTGGTTGCTGTGTATGTATTTGCTCAAGGACCAGAGGGTGCGAAGTACTTCTTGCCGGCACAAGCATAATTGCATTTTTATGGGTTGTGGGTTACGAGTTATGGGCAAGGTGCCTTTACCTAATTGTAAAGATTGCTTCAGACCTTCCCTACAAGCCAACGCTTCATTTGCAATGACGATGTAGGAATGGTAGTACAATGACGGTATGACCGACTAACTTCAACCACCACCATTCCCAAGTACACTTCTCGCCCTTTTAGCGGAGAACCGTAATGAAACGAAGTTCATTGATACCCTTAGAAAGAAAACAAACTTACATCAATAAATGCCGAAGGCAGAGAGGGAATACCCTTAACCTTTCAATACCTCTGCAACCAGCTCGTAAGATCTTAACCTAGCCTGATGATCATAAATATGAGATGTCACCATTAGCTCGTCTACTTTGGTATGGTTTACAAACGACTGCAATTGCGCTTTTAACTTCTCTGGACCAGCAATAAAAGTAAAATCTAACATCTGCTCTACCGCAGCTTCTTCTATATCAGACCATACACCATCCATACTATCTACAGGTGGCTGCAATAACCTGCGTTGGTTAGTTACAATGCCCATAAACAACATCTTTAGTGAAGTAGACAATCTTTCCGCCTCTGCATCAGTATCAGCAGCAACTACGTTTACACAAGAAAGCACATAAGGTTCCTTTAGCGCCTCAGATGGACGGAAGTTTTTCCTATAAATCTCAATAGCCTCAAAGAAATAGGTAGGTGCAAAATGACTGGCAAAGGCATAAGGTAATCCATAAGATGCCGCCAAATGCGCACTTTCGGTACTAGAACCTAAAATCCAGATGGGCACATTGGTTCCTTCACCAGGAATTGCTCTTACTTTGCTATCGTAATTATCATCGCCCAAGTATTGTTGTAGTTTACGTACATCTTGCGGAAAATGCTGTGGCGAATGGAAACGCTCTCCCCTAATTTCGTAAGCGGTTAGCTGATCTGTTCCTGGTGCTCTGCCCAAACCTAAATCAATTCGATTAGGATATAAAGTGGCTAAAGTACCAAACTGCTCTGCAATGATTAGTGGTGTATGGTTTGGCAGCATAATTCCTCCAGAGCCTACCCTTATGGATTTGGTATGCCCAGCAATGTGACCAATTAATATCGAAGTAGCTGAACTCGCTACGCTAATCATATTATGGTGCTCAGCTAGCCAGTATCGGTTAAAACCTAATTTTTCTGCATGTTGCGCAAGTGAAACGCTATTTTTAAACGTGTCTGCAATATCATAACCTTCTATAACGCCTGCCAAATCTAGTACAGAATATGGCAAGACCTGTACCGATTTATCGGTAGCTGATAATTTCTTTTCGTTCATGTTTTGTTTCTATAAAGTATCCATCAAGTTGGATAAGGCAGCAATGGTTTCTTCGTTGCGTTTGTAGTAAGTCCATTGCCCAATGCGGGTAGCAGATACCAAGCCTACCCTATTGAGCACAGCAAGGTACTCGGAAATGGTAGACTGGGTTAATCCAGACTTTTTCTGAATATAGCCTACACAAACCCCTACATCTACATCGCCACAGGCAGGCACATAATCTACGAAGTGTTCTTCCGGAGATTTCAGCCAGTTTAAAATCTGCAATCTGTTCTTATTTCCTAAGGCTTTAAATACCTCCACTTGATTCATGGTACAAATATATATCGGTATTTCCCGATATTCCAATTTAGAATACAGAGATGACATTCAGGGGACAGGAATCGGTGTTCAGGTATCAGTTGTTGGTGCGATGCCTTTGTTATATGCAATTCTCTCCCTTTTAGGGAGAACCGTAGTGAAACGAAGCTCATTGATGCTAAAATAAATATAATAAAATCAATAGATGGCAAAGCCAGAGAGGGTTATTGAACCTAGTCCTCTCCTTGAAAAGTAAAGTGTGTTTTGTAAGATTCCCGCCTACGCGGGAATGACGGCAGCGTGTATAAAAATTACTTACCTTCTAACCACTAACTCCTGATCCCTGACCACTGATTCCTGATTCCTAATTTCTGATCCCTTCAAATAAAAACACTATTTTTGAAACCATGTACACGATAGGCTTAGCAGAAGACGACCATAAAATTGCCGCACTTATAAAAAATGGTTTAGAAGAGAACGGCTATGAAGTGAGTATCTATCACGATGGGAACAGTGCGTTACAAGCTTTCCAATCGCAGTCGTTTCAGTTATTGATTTTAGATGTAATGATGCCTCAAATTACTGGTATTGATATTTGTAAACAGCTACGTGAAGCGCAGGTACAAACGCCCATATTAATGCTTACCGCCTTAGGTACTATCGATGATAAAGTGAATGGTCTAGAAGCAGGTGCCGATGATTATTTAGTAAAACCTTTCCATTTTAGGGAATTGCTAGCACGTATAGAAGCCATGTTGCGTCGACAGAATTTAGGTACTGGCAGTCAACCGAATCAACTTACTTTTGAAGATGTGGTGCTTGATGTTAGCAGTAAGGAAGTAAAGAGAGCTGGCACCATCATAGAGCTTACTGCAAAAGAATTTCATTTGCTAGAGTTGTTTATGCGCAATCCTAATCGTTTGCTTTCGCGACAATACATTGCAGAACAGGTATGGGATGTAAATTTTGATACTGGCACCAATGTAGTAGATGTGTACATCAATTTCCTTCGTAATAAGATAGAAAAAGGCTTTGAGAGAAAGCTCATCCACACTAAAATAGGTATGGGTTATATTTTTAAGTAAGATTCAATTATGTATACTTGTTCTATTGTAGCTAATTTAATAATGTTATTTAGTTAAATTTTCTTTCGTCGCTACCGCGGGTTCTACTTTTTCCTTTAGCTGAAAAAGTAGACAAAAAAGCCACGGCTGCGCCCTGTTCTACTAAAGTTACTACTAAGGCTAATTAATGCTAGCCGAACAGGCCAAGGCCGATTTTAGTTAAACGAAAGACTTTGCTTTGGCAGGACAAATAGCCTACCCTTCTGAAACTTATATTTATATCTTTGAGCCAATGAAAATAAAAGACCGCCTAGCTTTATACTTCACGCTTATTAGCACCACGGTACTTTTAGCGGTGCTTTTTGTGGTCTATTTCATCTTTATTAAATTCTTAGAAAGCGACTTTTACGACCGCTTAAATGATAGGGCTTTTATTAACGCCAACCTCTACCTAGAAGCGGACGAGATTTCGGCAGATTCCCTTAGACGAGTAAAAACAGAATATTTAGAGACCTTAAACGGAGAGATTGTCCGTATTTACGACAGCAACAACAAACCTCGCTTCATTACCGATAACCAGCAATTTTGGACGAGTGATTTCATTAACCAAGTGCGGAAAGCAAAGAAAATCCGTGTCAAGGAAGGGGTGCGACAAACGGTTGGCATCTTCTACAAAGACAATCAGGGCGATTTTGTGATTCTCGCTTCGGCCATAGACAATAGTACCTATAACCGTATCGGAAAGTTGAAAACCAGCATGACGGTTACGTTTATCATCATTACTGCAGGCTTACTATTGTCATCCAGATGGATTGCTAAACGAATACTTAAACCCTTGGACGTGTTCATTACCGAGGTGAAGAAAATCAAATCTAACAATCTTGATTTTAGGGTGCAGGAAAATACCAATAAAGATGAGATTAACCTACTGGCACAAAACTTTAACCAATTGATGGACCATTTGGAGCAGGCTTTTATTCTACAGAAAACCTTTGTTGCCAATGCTTCGCACGAGTTGCGGACTCCAATTACCAGTTTATTGATGGAAGCAGAAATTGCATTGAGCCAGCCGAGGGATTCCGAAGAATATCAAAAAGCGTTACGGTCTGTGATAGAAGATGCCGATAAAATGAACGCCACCATTAACAGCTTGATGAGCTTGGCACAGGCAGATTTGGAATTGGGCAACCTGCAAACAGAGGCTTTTAGAGTAGATGAACTGCTCTGGGATTTGCAAACGCATTGGAATAAGAAGAATAACGGTAAGGCGCAACTGCACATCCAAATGCAAAACCTACCAACAGACAGCGAAAGTTTAAAACTTATCTTTAATAAATCGCTATTGGAGATTGCTTTAAACAACATCATTGGCAATGCTTTTAAGTTTTCTAACCAACAGGATGTAGTTTGCACTTTAACTGTTACCGACCAACAACTGAATATTGCTATTCAAGATAAAGGTACAGGTATTGCAGCAGCTGACCAAAACCGTATTTATGAGCCTTTCTATACTTCGTCCAAAGATGCAGCGCTGAAAGGAAATGGCATGGGACTATATATGGCGAACAAAATCATTGCATTAGCTAAAGGAGAATTAAGTTTTGTTTCTGGTAGTGAAGGAACAACTTTTTTGGTTAGTTGGTTGGTTGTTTAGATGCTTAGTTGAAATAACCACATAGAAACATAGGGAACATAGGTAATTCATTCCACCATTTACGGTTGCTAAATGCAATTGACTAGGTCTCGGTATGCTGCCTGCTCCGATTCTTCATAGAGAATGAAAACAAAAATAGAAAGGCACTTCTAAATATTCATTTCCAAAGATCTCTCCGCTTTAATCGAGAAGACGGCTAGGAAGAACTAATTCTAAACACAAGGAGTGATAAATCATCGCTCTGCAAAAACAAGGCAATAGGTTTTTTGTTAAGATGATATACTTAAATACCTAAATATGAATATTCAATTAAATGCCGATAAGAATTTAACGATTCACGAGCCTTACGAAGCACAGATTAAAGCACAGTTAACTAAAGACTTAGACAGATACAGCAATCATCTTTCTCGTGTAGATGTACATCTATCTGACGAGAACGGTAGCAAGGCTGGCTTAAACGATAAAAAATGTTTAATAGAAGCTCGCTTAGATGGTAAACCGCCACTTGTAGCTAGCGATTTAGGTAATACCTACGACTTAGCTTTAAAAGGCGCCACAGAAAAAATCAAAAGCGCATTGAATACTGCTGTTAGCAAGATGCAAGCCAAATAGTTCGCGTAAAATAGCGAGTAAAAAATCCGATTGTTGGTTTACAATCGGATTTTTTTGTTTTTACATCTACGCTGTTCGGGATTTGCAATCCCGAACTACCTATCCAAGGATTTTTAATCCTTTTAATATTTATATCAGTTCGGATCGAATATCCTATAATAGAGCTTCCGAGTTGCAAACTCCGAAGAGCATAAGTAACTACTAGGAGTAAAACTGTTCAAGAGAAACATCAAATTCAAAGATATCTCCACTACGGTCGATATGACGGTATAGGCAGGCTAGCACTAAATATTCCCAAGCACTAGTCTCACCCTTTTAGGGAGAGATGGCAAAGCCAGAGAGGGTTAAACAAACCTTTTCCTAATAGTCGGGGCAGGTTCTCCTTGAAAATGAGAGGGAACTGAACAGTGCAAAACCATTTTAATCACTTTTTAATTTCGATTTAATTCGCGTTTAATTCCATCAAAATAGCTTTGGCAACAATGAAAATAAAACTATTATTCATCTGTTGCTGGCTAGGATTTGTCCAAAACATCTTAGCTCAAGATACGCTGAAGCTAAGTATCACAGAAGCTGAGAAACGTTTCGTTGCTAGTAATTACCAGTTATTACTGGCTAAATACGAGATAGAACAGGCAAAAGCCGATGTAATTACGGCCAAACTGTTCGATAATCCGGAAATCACACATGAGAATTTGCTATATAACCATGAAACCAAGCGTTTTTTGGAAACCTCATTTGCTACAGGACAATTCAACACACAAGTTTCGCAACTATTTAAGTTAGCCGGAAAACGCAACAAAAGTATAAAACTAGCCAATACCGCTGTTAAGCTGGAAGAATTTGAGTACTTCGATTTAATGAGGACCTTGCGCTATCAGCTGCGCAGTAATTTCTTTAAATTACATTCGCTGCAGCAATCTGCAAAGATTTACAGCGGACAAGTAAAAGCACTCGAGCAACTACTACAAGCTTCTAACAAACAATTAAGTTTGGGCAATATCGCCAATAAAGATGTCATCCGCATCAAATCGTTGCTTTACACTTTACAGGCAGATTACCATCAAATTGGTACCGAAATAGATGACTTAACGGCAGAACTGAAACTGTTAACGCAAATCAACGCTTCTACCATTATTGAGACTGTTGCACCAGAAAATATAGCAGGCAAAACCAATGAAATTCCCTATGCCCTATTATTAGATTCTGCAAAGACGAACAGAGTAGATTTAAAATCGGCACAAACGGCTATTACCTACGCACAGCAAAACTTAAAGTTGCAAAAAGCCAATGCCATTCCTGATGTGCAGCTATCCTTAGTTTATGATTTGAAAGGGAGCTATCCTGAAAAATACACTGGTATTGGCATTAGCATGCCTATTCCACTTTTTAATAGAAACCAAGGGGAAATCAAAAAAGCTAAAATAGCAATAGAGGCACAACAAACGGCCTATAATCAAGTAGAAAATGCATTGTCTAATGAAGTCTTTAAAGCTTATCAGAATGCCAAACGAATCGAAAGCTTAATGGGCAGTAGAGACCAAGATTTTAATCAGGATTACAAAAAGTTGATTGACGAAGTGACCAAGAACTTTGCTAAACGAAACATCAGTTTATTGGAGTTTTTAGATTTCTACGAGTCTTACAAAGAGAACGTCTTGCAATACAATCAACTACAATACGAGCGTATCAACGCTAAAGAAGAAATCAATTTTGTTACTGGAACTACCTTATTCAAATAAAGCATGTCTTATATTTCATCCTCAAAAAAATACTTATATCTCCTAGCGCTAGCTGGAACGATTGCACAGAGTTGCACCACGACTAACACTACGGTAACAGACGACAAGTTTGAAGTTACTGATTCGTTGATCAGCAAGTTATTGATTGATACGGTACAATCACCAAATAACCGCATGGACCTTAATTTTTCTGCAAAGATTACCGCTAATGAAGATTTACAGGCATCCATTTACCCCATGGTAAGCGGTATTGTAGGTGCAGTTAATGTGAAAATTGGCGACAGAGTAAGCAAAGGGCAGGTATTGGCTAATGTGAGCAGTGCAGAGATGGCTGGCTTCGATAAAGAAGTAATTAGCGCCGATGCGGAATTAAAAATTGCCGAAAGAGCATTAAAACAAGCAGAAGAATTGTACAAAAGTGGTTTGAGTTCGGCAAAGGAATTGGAAGAAGTACAAAATGATTTAATCATTAAAAAAGCAGAATTGCAACGTGCTAAAACTACTTTAAGACTTAATGGCGGCAACACCAAAGGTGACTACAAGGTAAGCTCTCCTATTGCTGGCTTTGTGATTGAAAAGAACGTGAACAGTCACATGCAATTGCGTGCTGATAATGAAGATGCCTTATTTAAGGTAGCAGATTTATCTAACGTTTGGGCAGTGATTAACATTTACGAATCGGAATTTGCCATGTTAAAGGAAGGTGATGAAGTGGAAGTTTCAGTACTGTCTTATCCTGAGAAAACCTACAGCGGTAAAATTGAGCGTATCTACAACACCATCGATAATGAAAGTAGGGTAATTAATGCAAGAGTAAGCATCGCCAACAAAGATTTAAGCTTGAAACCAGGTATGATGGCTACGGTTAAGGTGGCGGCTAAATCAGACATCAAACTACCTTCTATTAATCCCAAAGCAGTGATTTTTGATGAGAACAAAAACTACGTGTTGGTATTAGACCCTAAACAAAAAATACGGGTACAAGAGATAGAAATTGGTCGTAAAACCGCTAACCGTACTTATGTGAGCAAAGGCTTAAACGCTGGAGATAAAGTAGTGGCTTCTAAGCAGGTTTTCTTGTTTGAGAGTTTGAAGTAATTGCCCATACCCCGTCATTTCGACGAAGTATGAGGAGAAATCTGTCAGCTAGTATTACTTAGCCTGGAGATCTCTCACCTACGTTCGAGATGACGAATAAGTAAACACAACATGAATAAACTGATTAAAACCATCATTGGGTTTTCCTTAAAAAATAAATACTTCATCTTTTTCACCACCTTTATTTTGGTGTTAGCCGGTTACTTGAGTTTCAAGAAAACCACTATCGAAGCCTTCCCTGATGTGACCAATACCAACGTCACTATTATTACGCAGTGGCCTGGCAGAAGTGCCGAAGAGGTAGAAAAATTTGTTACCCGTCCGCTAGAGATCGCAATGAACCCCACGGAAAAAAGAACCAGTATCCGTTCTTCTTCCCTATTTGGGCTCTCTATTGTTAAAATCACTTTTGATGATGATGTAGATTACGCCTTTGCCAGAGTGCAGGTGAATAACCACATTGAAGAAGCGGATTTGCCTGATGGCATACAACCCGAGGTACAACCTCCCTATGGACCTACAGGCGAGATTTTCCGCTATACATTAAGCAGCGATCAAAAGTCGGTTAAGGAACTAAAAACGATACAAGATTGGACCATACAAAGGGAATTACTTTCTGTGTCTGGTATAGCTGATGTAGTGAGTTTTGGTGGAGAAGTGAAGACTTATCAAATTACCGTAGACCCACAAAAAGCAATACAGTATAATGTAACTGCAACCGAATTATTCGAAGCCGTTTCTAAAAGTAACATTAACGTAGGTGGCGATGTCATTGTACAAGGCGGACAAGCTTATGTAGTGAGAGGTATTGGGGTTTTAAATAACATTGAAGAAATTAAAAATGTAGTTGTAGATAACTATAATGGCATTCCTATTTACGTAAAAACCATTGCCGAAGTTACCGAAGCTGCTTTACCACGCTTGGGTCAGGTGGGTAGAGATTACGACCCAGATGTAGTGCAGGGAATTGTGGTGATGCGCAAGGGCGAAAATCCGAGCGAAGTCATCAAGAAGCTAAAAGTAAAGATTGAAGAAATCAACAACAACATCTTACCTGATGATGTAAAAATCAAATCTTTCTATGACCGTGAAGATTTGGTAAACTTTGCCACGCATACCGTAATGGGCAACATGTTCGAAGGGATTTTGTTCGTAACCGTTATCGTATTCCTTTTCATGGCCGATTGGAGAACTACCTTGATTGTATCGGTAGTGATTCCGCTGGCTTTACTATTTGCCTTTATCTGTTTAAAGTTAAAAGGCATGTCGGCCAACCTGCTATCTATGGGTGCCATCGATTTCGGGATTATCATTGATGGTGCGGTGGTCATGGTTGAGGGTATTTTTGTAGTGCTGGACCAGAAAGCCCGAAAAGTGGGAATGGAGAAATTCAACAAAATTAGCAAGCTCGGCCTGATAAAAAAAGCCTGTTTAGAGAACGGCAAAGGTATTTTCTTTGCCAAACTGATTATCATTACCGGCTTGATGCCTATTTTCACCTTCGAAAAAGTAGAAGGTAAAATGTTTTCGCCATTGGCATGGACACTGAGTTTTGCCTTATTAGGTGCGTTATTGCTAACCTTTACCTTGGTGCCGGCCATGGCGAGCATTTTACTAAAGAAAAACGTTAAGGAGAAACACAATATCTTTTTGGAGTTCATCACCAAATACACCTTAAAAGCATACGACAAGTGTTTTAAATTTAAGAAAGTAGCATTTTACACGTCTATTGTTCTTTTAATTGTCGGCATTTTCAGTTTTAAGTTTTTGGGTAGCGAGTTCTTACCTAACCTTGATGAAGGCTCTATCTACGTTCGTGCTACCGGACCATTGAGTATTTCCTTAGATGAAACCAAAAAGCTTTCTAACGAGATGCGTAAAATCTTCCTGAGCTTTGAGGAAGTGAAGCAGGTTTTATCGCAAACAGGTAGGCCAAATGATGGTACTGATGCCACTGGTTTCTATAATATGGAGTTCCATGTGGATATCTGCCCTAAAAAAGAATGGAAGCGAAAGCAGACCAAAGAGCAGCTGATTGAGCGCATGCAAGAGAAACTGAAAGGATTTCCGGGCATTAGCTTAAACTTCTCGCAACCCATTTCAGATAATGTAGAGGAAGCTGTTTCTGGAGTTAAGGGCTCTATTGTAGTGAAGCTTTTCGGCGACAACTTCGAGTTTATTGAACAAGAAGAAGAGAAAATTTACAACATCTTAAAAACAGTAGAAGGCATCGAAGATTTGGGGATTTTAAGAAACTTAGGTCAGCCAGAATTGCAAATAGATTTAAGTCAGCGTAAAATGGGTTTATATGGCGTAAGCACAGCTGATGCCAATGCCGTAGTAGAAATGGCCATTGGCGGTAAAGCAGCAACCCAAATTTACGAAGGCGAGAAGAAATTCGACCTGATTATCCGTTACCCAGAAGATTTTAGAAACGACGAAACCGCTATCGCCAACTTGCGTGTACCTACTATTTCTGGATCTAAGGTGCCATTGGGCGAAATTGCAAGGATTAAGAAAATTACGGGCCCTAGTATGATTTACCGTGATAAACACACTCGCTACGGAGCTATCAAGTTCTCTATCCGTGGTCGTGATATGGGTAGTGTAATTGCCGAAGCACAACAAAAAGTAAATGCAGCCATTAAGTTGCCAAAGCCATACCGTTTAGAATGGGCAGGAGACTTTGAAAATCAGCAGCGAGCAAGCAAGCAGCTTTCTCAAGCAGTTCCTATTAGTTTATTATTGATTTTCTTTATCCTGTTCATTTTATTCGGTAATTTTAAAGATGCGCTGCTAGTGTTAAATAATGTTCCTTTTGCAATGGTTGGTGGCATTTTAGCATTGCTAGCCACAGGCATTAACTTTAACATTTCGGCAGGTATTGGTTTTATTGCGCTATTCGGTATTTGTGTACAAAACGGGGTAATACTCATCACTAAGTTTAAAAGTAACATTGTAGAGTTAAAGCACCACCCTACTTGGACATTTGCAGATTCTATTAAAGATGGTATAGCCACTAGGATGCGCCCCGTAATTATGACAGCATTGATGGCGGCTATCGGTTTGCTACCAGCAGCCTTATCTACAGGTATCGGTTCTGAAGCTTCTAAACCTTTGGCGGTTGTTGTTATCGGTGGTTTAATTACCAATACGCTGTTTAATTTATTCGTTTATCCAATTGTATTTTATTGGAGTTACAAGAAGAAAGCAACACATTTACAGGAAGTGATTGCGTAGGTACTTACTTGCTACTCTCTCCTTACTAGGGAGAGATCCCGATTGATCGGAAGAGAGGGTTTTTAGAAAAGCAGAGGCTATCATTTCATCGCAAATCGTAGTCCTGCTTTCCGCTATTACCGTTTTGTTGGCACTGCCATTCATTCTTGTCATGTTGAGCTTGTCGAAACATCTACTCACAACAATCAATCCTTCGACACGCTCAGGATGACACCAACAAAAAGTATATCCGCTACAATCAGGTTTAAAAAGCAATACCTGTGCATCAAAACTAACTTTGTCAATCCACTATCCTACTGTCTAAAAGATTGACAAAGTTAAATGTCAACACTTTGCGTTCTTCGCGAAAACTTTAAAAACCTTTGCGTTAAAAGACACTATCTATTAAACTGAACCATTACTTTATTCCGTATCTCGAAAAAGTACTAGACAAACCAAACCTCATAAAAGCATACCTGTCTTTAAAATATATGTTATATGGGTCTTCACCATAATATCCAAAACTGGCCATCATAAAAACATTTTGCATAAACGACAAGCTATAATTAGCTGTAACCTCTATATTCAATCTTCTTTTAGGAGCTATAAAACCATGATTATCGTATTCATTTATGGCGTAAGAAAACTGCCCGTTAAAACGCCAAGTTTCTTTTTCTAATGTATTAGATGCATTTTCTTTATTTGAACTTCCTTTTCTCCAACCACCCTTATCACCTTTATAAATTTGATAAATACGAAATGAGAAATCATAATTTAAGCGTGTAAAACCATAATCGCCATTTAGCGCTGGCTCATAATCGAACCATTTATGCCACTCTAAGCCAACTTTATGGTTATAAGAATAATAACGTCCAGTTGATGGTTTTGCATCAGTAATATAACCAAACCGATAAGCTGTAGTTAAGTAATTGGTATTAAAATTTCCAGTGCTAGTATTGATGGTTCCATCTGCAAAAACAGCATCTCCGTCTTGACCGTTTGAGTGATGCGTATAACTCAGTTGAGCATAACGGTAATTCTTTACTTCTTCTACCAATCGTAAATAAACTGTTCCGCCCAACCTAAAACTTGGGGTGCGAACTCCTGCTGAGCGTTCGTTTCTTACCCGTGCTGTAAAATCTGGATTAATAGAAAAAGCTACAGGCAAGCTTCTGGGAGCAAACACCACATAGGAAGTAGTCAATTTACCATTTAAAATATAGGAAGATGGCGCTCCAATCTCTCCGGCAGGCGAAGTATAGGACAGCTCGCTATTTTCTTTGTACAGCGATATGTAAGCCAAGTTAGCTTGTTGCTTTTTTTCCCGCAACGTATCTATTTGTGCCGTCTGAGCAAAGACAACCACACTTATGAAACCAAGCAAAATAGACAGTATTAATCTTCTCATATAATGATTTACGTTTTTACGGCTATATAAGTTTCGTATTCAACTTATTTTTATAACGCAAGATTGCTTTGCCCAAAGAATTTGATAAAAATCATTGCTACTTACTAGCTTATAATCAGCATATTTGTAGCACCTAATCATTAAACAAGATGAAAAAACTAAGCTTATACCTTCTATTGACAGCGTTTACATTTACCGCTGACGCACAAGACACACCAGCTAAATCAACTAAAATTGAGAAAAAACAAGTTGAAATTGCATGTGGCGAATGTATGTTCAAAATGCCAGGCAAAGGTTGTGACCTAGCGGTGAGAATAGATGGAACGCCTTATTTTGTCGACGGCAGAAAAATAGACGATTTTGGAGATGCCCATGCTGACGATGGTTTTTGCAATGCCATTAGAAAAGCAACCGTAACGGGTGAAATAGTTGACGGAAGGTTTAAAGCAAAGTCAGTACAGTTAGTAGAAACCAAGAAAACCGACAAACCGAAGTCTAAATAATTTAAAGCTACAGTACCCGTCCCGACCTTTCGGGATAAACAGATTTATTTAAAATTATATACTCAAAATATAATATAATTCTCAAATCAATTTATTTTTATCTGTGCATCTGTGGCTAAACCGTATCTTTGCCCCATGACAAAGTTATCGGTTAACATCAATAAGATTGCTACCCTACGCAACAGCAGAGGCGGCAACAACCCTGATTTGGTTAAAGTAGCACTAGACTGCGAAAAATTTGGTGCGGAAGGCATTACGGTGCATCCTCGTCCAGATGAGCGTCATATCCGCTATCAAGATACTTTTGATTTAAAGGCAGTCATTGCTACCGAATTCAATATTGAAGGCAATTGCAAAGAGCAGAAATTTGTTGACTTAGTATTGGCCAACAAACCTGCGCAAGTTACTTTGGTGCCAGATGCCGAAGGTCAGATTACTTCAAACCACGGTTGGGATACCATTAAACATCAAGATTACCTGAAAGAAATGGTGGCTGTTTTCCAACAAGCAGGCATCCGCGTTTCTATCTTCGTTGACCCAGTGGTAGAAATGGTTGAACATGCTTTAACTACAGGCACCGACCGAATTGAGCTTTACACTGAAGCTTACGCCCAACAATACTACAATAATAGAGAAAAAGCAATTGCTCCTTATTTGGCGGCAGCACATAAGGCAAATGAATTGGGCATAGGCATTAACGCTGGTCACGATTTAGATTTGCACAATCTTAAATATTTCGCACAAACAATTCCTGGATTACTAGAGGTTTCTATAGGTCATGCGCTAATTAGCGATGCACTTTATCTAGGCTTGGAAGAAACTATTAAACGTTATTTGGCACAACTTAACTAAGTTATGGGTTACGAGTTGTGAGTTGCAGGTGTTAACTTGTCTATCTCTTAACCCGTAACATACAACTTTCAACTCATTTATGTTAAAGGGTATTCTTCTCGTATTATTTGGCGCTTGTAGCTTTGGTATCTTATCTACTTTTGTAAAACTGGCTTATGGCGAAGGTTATACTTTAGGCGATGTAACAGGTACACAGGCGTTATTTGGCGCTTCAATGTTGTGGATTGTTTATTTTATTCAACGCCAAGTACAGCGCAAAAACAACGTTGAAAAACCTCAAGCAGTTATTAAAACCCATTGGATTAAACTTGTTTTAGCTGGAACCTTTACAGGCTTAGTAAGTTTAACGTATTACCAATGTGTGAAACTGATTCCTGCTTCGGTAGCTATTATTCTATTAATGCAGTTTGTATGGATTAGTGTACTCTTGGAGTTCATTTTCTTCAAAAAGAAACCTAATAACCTCCAAATTTTTGCAGTTATCATGATTCTGCTAGGTACGATTGCAGCCAGTGGATATTTTGAGCAATCGGCAGAAAATTTAAGTATAGCGGGTATTGGTTACGGAATGGTTGCCGCTTTGTGCTATGCCATCTTCTTGATGTTGAATGGTAACCTCGGAAATGAATATCCACCCTTACAAAAGAGCGCATTGATGATTACTGGCGCATGTATATTGATTTTCATCGTATTGCCTCCTACTTTTCTATTTAACGGAGCATTAGGTGGCAGCTTACTGAAATGGGGGTTAATTTTAGCAGTTTTTGGAACAGTAATCCCTCCTTTGTGTTTTGCTTCTGGTATTCCAAAAATTGGATTAACGTTAAGTTCTATCTTAAGTTCAGCAGAATTACCAGTAGCAGTGAGTATGTCGGCATTGGTTTTGCAGGAAGAAGTAAGCCTAATCAGATGGATTGGTGTCGTGATTATTTTATCATCGATGATACTACCAAATTTGGAAAATTTAAAGAAAGCGAATAGCTTTAGAAGAAAATAGCCCTCTCTGGCTACGCCATCTCTCCCAAAGGGAGAGAATTAGCTATATTATTTTCTTTCCCTTTGGGAGAGATGCCCACAGGGCAGAGAGGGTAATATTGATATATTAAATTAATGATTTTATGAAAAAAACAATATTAATCGCCCTAATAACTTCTGTCCTATTTGCTTGTAAAAATAGTTCTAGCATCAATACCGATGAAGCTGGAAAAGTAATTATCACTTACCTAAAGGGCAATCCAGAATATAAAACCACCCGTTTTGACTTCGGCGAGTTGAAATTCAATACCGAAAAAGAATATGCGGAGTTGGAAAATTATCGCAAGTTGGCGAATGAAGGCTACATCACCTTAACATTATTGAGTTCTAAAAAGAAATTCCTTTCTAAAGATAGCAGCTATGTTTACAGCGCCAAGCTAACCCAAAAAGCTAGCGATTTTGTGTTAAAGCAAGAAACAGATAAAGCCACAGTTAAAGCCGTAACTTATGAATTGACGGAAGAAAAACCTGTAGACTTTTCTAAAGTAAATGATGCAACCGCCAAAGTAACCGTATCGCTTAAAAAAGTAAATACACCATTTGCTGCTTTTCAAAAGAAACCAGAAGAAAATAGCGAATTTATTACCAAAACTTATCGTTTAAAATATGATAAAGAAGAAGGTTGGAAGGTGAAGAAATAGATTAAGGATTAAAGAACAAGGAATAAAGAGCAAAGATTGAAAGTACATCTCGGTAATCTTGTACTAACATCAATAAGTTATTAGTAATAAAATATGGATTACAAATCCATTGATAGTAGAATCGGGATTACAAATCCCAACTAGCAACGGGAGTGAAGAAAAAGAAATAAATAGAAAAAAAAAGAAATAAAGATTAGAAGCATTAAACGTTATTCAAATTGCAACACAAAGCAAAGGACAGCAAAAGCTCAATGATTTTAAATCTTTTAGTTGAAACCACAACCAGCGTTATTAAAATATGAAAAAAACTACGCTCCTCTTATTTATATTAACTGCATTAATATCGCAATCTTTTGCTCAAATCGGGAAAGAGATATCCAAGGAAAACCAAGTTCTCTTTAATGTTAAATCGCTACTGGAAAAACATTTTTCTGGAACCAATATACGTGGCTTACAAAAAAGCTTTGAAATCAAATCTTCCCATTCAGATGGTTATTCATTTACTAGTGATGTCAATTCATTATTTTCTGAAAAATCAAATAAGTCTCTGTCAATTAAACTTAATAAAGTTCTCAAAATAAAAGATAATACTAAATTAACAGGTGTACTATATTTCGATGATCGATTAGATAGTGCAATGGTGGATATAGCATACAAAACAGAAGATACTGTTTACAGTTTTATTTCAATGCATGGTTATGCTGTACCTAGAGGTGGTTTTAAAGCATTTTCTAAAAGATTACACGATTTTATTAACGAGCAAATAACTCAGGGTAAACTATTAAAAGACTCTATATCTTCAATCACATCGATAAATATAATGGTTGATAAAAGTGGAAGCTTTAAACAAGCCAAACAAACTTACCTATCGAAAGTTATAGATGTATTTTTGGCATCGGAGCCAAGATGGAATCCAAGTATGAGCAGTGGTAAACACGTACCTACTGTAGTTAGCTTCTCAATCATACGTGATTATATTAATGGTGGTAATTGGCCCAGAGAAGATAATGTCGCCAAAAAACGTTATGGATATAATGACTTTGATAGCTACGTAAATATTTATGAAATTGCTTTTTTTTACAATAACGACGTACCAGTTTTTTACAGCAATGAACTATTGGAGCATTCAGGTAAAACGATCATATCTGCCGTTTACGATAAAATGCTGAAAGCATATCGTATGATTGCCGTTCACAATGGAAACCTGACTAATACAAACCAACTAAAGAATTTAACTAGAACAGAAGCTTCAAAAGAATTCTACGTATCAGGGTATGGGTATTACAGAATCTATTTTATGCTGGATTAAGCTTAACAACTAAAAGCCAAGTTTTCAATTCTCTTTTCATAATTTTTGCAACGATCTGGTTATCTTATAACTTTTAAGCAGACTATTCAATATACCTGTAATATTATTAGAAAATTTGCCCCACAAAAAAAGCCGGCAATCCACCGGCTTAGCATTAACATATTTGGTTGTAAAGAGAGTACTTGTTTACAAATGCTTATCTACATCACCAACGTACACTTGACGTGGTCTGCCGATAGGCTCTTTATTTTCCCTCATTTCTTTCCATTGAGCGATCCATCCTGGCAGACGACCTAATGCGAAAAGAACTGTGAACATTTCTGAAGGGAAACCCAAAGCTCTGTAAATGATACCCGAGTAGAAATCTACGTTTGGATACAATTTACGATCGATAAAGTATTGATCTGTTAGTGCAGCTTGCTCTAACTTTTTAGCAATTTCTAATACTGGATCATTGATACCTAAGCTTTCTAAGATATCATCACAAGCCTTTTTAATGATTTTAGCTCTTGGATCAAAGTTTTTGTAAACTCTGTGACCAAAGCCCATCATACGGAAAGGATCATTTTTATCTTTTGCTTTTGCAATCCATTTATCGGTATCACCACCATCTTCTTTAATGCGCTCTAACATCTCGATTACTGCTTGGTTAGCACCACCGTGTAGCGGGCCCCAAAGTGCAGAAATACCTGCAGAGATAGAAGCATATAGGTTACAATCTGATGAACCTACGATTCTTACGGTAGAAGTAGAACAGTTTTGCTCGTGATCTGCGTGAAGAATCAATAATTTATTCATTGCACTAACCACTACTGGATTTGGTTCAAAATCTTCAGTACGCTGACCGAAAGTCATCCAAAGATAGTTAGTGATATAATCGTATTTGTTTTTAGGATAGATCAATGGATGTCCCAAAGATTTTTTATAGATGAAAGCCACAATGGTTGTCATTTTGGCTAGCATTTTAATGATAGTTTCGTTTTTTTGTTCTTCTGATTGGTTAGCTTCTAAACTTTCTGGATAAAAGGTAGAAAGTGAACAAACTAATGAAGACAATTGAGCCATTGGATGAGATTTTGAAGGATAACCATCAAAAAACTTCTTCATATCCTCGTGGATCAGCGTGTGCATACTGATATCCTTTTGGAATTTCTCTACCGTTTCTTTAGAAGGTAGTTCGCCATAGATCAATAAGTAAGCAACTTCTAAAAATGATGCTTTTTCAGCTAATTCTTCAATCGGATAACCACGATATTTTAAAACACCTTCTTCTCCGTCTAAAAATGTAATAGCGCTTTTTGTAGCTCCTGTATTCTTATATCCAAAATCTAAAGTAACGTGACCAGTAAGATCTCTTAATTTGGAAATATCGATAGCTCTCTCTCCTTCAGTTCCAGTAATAATTGGGAACTCGTAAGTCTGTCCGTCTATCTTAATTTCTGCAGTAGTTGACATATATCTAAAATTTTATATAATTATAAGTAGTTATTTTCTTTTATTAAAATTTAAGCGGAAACAATTATACACTTGTTACACTTTTTTACGTTTTCTAATAGAATTCTAATGTTTCAGCGTCTATTTCGCCACAATTTCTTCCGCTACTCTTCCACACTCCATCATTTCATCTCCATAGTATGGATTTTGGATTTTCTTTTCCGATGAAAGCCAATCTCCCCCATCACCATTATTAGCCATTGGACAATGTTGTACGTAAATAGTTCCAGAAGTTAATGCAGCATGTTTAAAAACAGGAATAATTTCTACATTCAAATCTGTGAAAGCAGCTCTTTGTGCTTTAATATCTTTTGCTTCAGCAATTTTACCAGCAATTGCAGCTGCATTCTCACAACCTTCAAAACCTTTTAAAGCTGTAGCTAGTTCAGTGGCTGCAGGTTTTGCAGTTTCTAATTTGGTTGCTACCAATTGATCTTTAAGTTTGATATAGGCGGCGTAAATATTCTGCAATTTTTCATCTTGAAAGGCTAGCGAACTTACCAGTGAGGTATCTGCGGCTACAACCGTAGTATCTTTTGTTTCAGTAGATTGCTTATTGCTGTTACATGCCACTAACGCCGTGAATGCTACTGCCATTAAGCCAATATATTTTTTCCCTTGCATACGTGTTTTATTTTAAGGATTGCTATTTGGGAAACAATCCAATAAAGGTGTGTTCTGTTTTGTGCTCAAAATAGCATTTATAATTCTAAAACCCACAAAAAAGCCCCGATAAAATTACCGAGGCCTAATAATATTATATTGTGATTATAATTTGTTAACGATACGATTATAGTTTGAAACCATAAGCTAAACGAATACCAGCATAACCAATGTTACCGTTATTTGAATAACCTTCGTATTTAGCGCCCAAATCTAGACCGTTACTCCAAGAATAACCTACTGTAGGTGCATAAACGAAAGCTGTACCAGTTCCACTTTTAGTTCCAAAACCAGCGCCGGCCTCTGCCATAGCATATGCTCCAGATCCAGAATTACTAAAGAAATATTTTAAACCTGCTTTAACAGGAATATAGCCGAAACTGCCACCACCGTAATTATCTTTTACAGAAAAATTAGTATAACCTGCAGAAACTGGAACAGATAGTTGTCTATCAATATCTATTTGATAACGCAAATCTCCACCAATTGCTAACCCAAGGCCATCTTTCGTTCCTGCACCGATATTTAAACCAATACCTAGTTTTTGTCTAGATGGATTAGTAGGCTCTGAATTTTGAGCATTGACATTTGTACTTACGAACAAGGCTATTGCAGCTGCTGCACTTGCCAAGATTTTAGTATAGTTTTTCATTGTGTTATCTTTTTGTGTTTTAATGATAATGAATCTCTCATTAGTAGACCATATCATTGTGTTTATGTTTTTGTTTTTTAATGGTAATGATGCTATCAACAAGTGATGCTTTCATTATGTTTTAATTATTCATTAAACTTTTTACTGCAATTTTTCACAATAACCAGTTGCTACTGAATATTCAAACCACATGCCACACTTAAAGCAAAAAGTACAAAAACACAAAACAAAGCATTATACAACAACCAATTACATATTAAAACAAACACAAAAAAACATTCAAGAAAATAGGAATTGATTTAGTTAAAAACTGTACTAAAAACTACACAAACCTATTACAATTGCACAAGTTTATAACATGATTATTTTAAAAATATAATACTCAAGTATGTTGAAAGATGTGAAATACTTAGAAACTGTTTAATAATGGAATAAATATTTGACAGGTTGAGTTTGGTGAGGACACCAAACTCTAGAGGCTCACTATAGGCGGGTATCTCCAACCGCCTAAGTATTTATTTTCATTGAAATTTAAACAGTTTCTCAATAAAAATTCTGCTCTACTATTTTTAAAGCTTCACTTTCTACCCATGCATTTTCTTCTTTTGCTTCAATCCAATTGATTAGTACACCATCTTTTTCCATCTTTCTAAAGAAGGTCATTTGTCTTTTTGCGAACTGACAAATAGCGGTACCTAAACGCTCTTTCAATGTATCTAGATTAATTTCATTGTTGAGATAAGCAATTACAAATTTATATTCTAAGCCATAAAACACCAGCATTTCTTCGCTTACACCTTTTAATCGCAGACTTTGTACTTCCTCTATTAAACCGTTAGCAAGGCGTGCTTCTAATCGTGAGATGATTTTCCTTCTACGTGTGTCTACATCATTATATAGACCAATGACTAAAGGTTTCAAAGCTGGTCTTTCCTCAACTGTAAAATCACCGTTTTCACTGAGGAAATATGCGATTTCAATCGCTCTGATTAATCGTTTAGAAGAACTTTCATCGGCTTGTTTTCTAAGTGCTAAAGGAAAGCTCTCTAGTTTTTGTCTTAACCCTTCTTTATGGAGCGGCAACAGTTCCTTACGCAGTTCTTCATTTACTGGAATTGCAGTTAATTCATGATTTTGCAGCAGGCTATGAATGTACATGCCTGTACCGCCGCATAAAATCGGCAATTTCTGTTGATGAGTAATGACTTGAAAGGCTTGATAAAAATCTTCTTTGAAAGCATTTACTTGGTAACGTTCGCCAGCTTGTTTAATATCGATAAGATGGTATGGGATCTGAAATCCTTCAATTTCATATTCAGACAAATCTTTTCCTGTACCGATATCCATCCCCTTAAAAACCTGCCTACTATCTGCACTGATGATTTCTCCATCAAATTCTTTAGCCAACTGCACAGCCAACCTTGTTTTTCCAACTGCAGTTGCGCCTAGTACAATCAAAAGATTCTTATCCGACATTGGTATAAAGATGATATTTGAGATTCCCCGTATTGAACACTTTCAAGAAGCCGTTCTGGGTTAAAAAATCATCCAAATTTAAGATATTTTGCTCATTAAAGGCAGTTAGTATTTTTTTTGGTAGACGATGGGATTGATACCTATTCATCGTTATAGTATCTACATAGAATACGGTAGGCTCTGTTGTTCCAGAAAAATGAAAGCCTAATTTATCGTAGCCTTTACCTAAAGACCAATCACGGTCGGCATAGGTCATTAAATCATTTACCGAAACCAGTTGTAAAAAATGTTTAACTAGTTTACCCAAACCGCCAACAATGGTGATACCTGCTTTGGTAGCGAAACGCACCAACTCTGCAGATTTGTAATGTTCGCCTTTGCTTTTCATTGGTCTAGAGGCCGCAAAACAAGCTACCGCAGCTAATTCGCCATCAAACATTAAACCCAAACTGTATTTTGTTTTGATATAGCCCTGTAAGTGATGGGATTCTAAAAAGCTTTTAGCTTGTGCCACATCTACTTCTACCACCTTCGCCTTTCTGCCATGCAAACTTCTATTTTGACCACAAAAAGAATGAATCCTGCCCAACACCTGCTCCCTTTTATTTATCCAAACGTCTTCCCACAAATGAACTAACAAAATACCTTTCTGCTGATAAGCAACTTGTAATGACAGTAATTGCTGTGGTAGCAATGGAGAACCTAAAGGAATTAAATTTACGTAGACCGTTCCTTTGATAGCAACTATATAAAATGGATGCGTATGTCTGTTTTCTACCGCATGATATTTATCCTGAATAGGTAAAAAGAAGTCTTCCTGAAATAACGGATTTATACCCATTCGTTTTGTTTATATGCTTTATAACCTATATCAAATGCAAGCGAAATGTGTTCCATCATCACCTCATCCAGTTTTTTGAAATGAAAGCATGATTTACCTTTCAGTAGCTTCAACAAATCGGGATGTAACAATTCCTTCATTTCTGGATTGGTATAAATGAGCATGAAATGAAGTGTGACACTACTCTTCATAATCTTTAAGCCAGCGAAATAAATTTCATTTCGTTTTTTACCTAAGAGCACCACATTTTTATCGCTCCAAAGGTCATAATCCTTATCAGAGTTAATCCTAGAATTGAACCCTAACGTTTCGTAAGGCTGCATTGAGGCTCTAATGGTTTGAAAAATTTCTATCAAATCTGTTTTCATTGCTATAGATTTAAGATGAGTTGATGCACAAAGTAAATGTTTTTGTTAAAAAAACACACATAGTTTGAAAATGTTCGTTTTATTTAGCCACAGATGAAATGATTAATTTCCTATTACTAATTTCAAGTTAAAAATTTACAAACAAAAAACGCCCATGTCTGAGACATGGGCGTTACTATATATATGATAGAGTTTATTGCTTAGGTTGTACACGGCCACTTTTTCTGTCTTCGGCTCTACCGATTACATATCCAGCACCTGCACCTGTCAAACCACCAATAATGGCACCTCTTCCAGATTTTTTATCAATTAAAGCGCCACCAATTGCACCTACACCAGCACCAATTGCAGTACCTTTTGCCGCATCACTCCATCCTTTTTTCTTAGCTTGTGTACTGGTTACACCGCCAGAGGAAGTTGTTGAAGTTACCGTATTGCCAGAGCTATAAGACCTAGCGGCACTACGTCTGGCTGCTGTCAGCTCGGCCTGATGTTGTTCTTCTACTTTTCTTTTCTCAGTCTCAACAGCAGCACGTTTAAAACTATCTAATTTGATACTATCTCTGTAAGCTGTTAATGCTTGTTGTTTCTCTAAAGCTACTTGCTTTTCGCTTTTACCGCAAGATGCCAAAACTGTTGCACCAATTGCAGCTATCATTAATATCCTTTTCATATTCTTAGTTTTAATTATAGAAGCTATCTATTTACACTGGAATAGTTTATCATAGTCGCTTCGTTATTCAATATCTCAACAACCCATAATTGTAAAAAACTATGCCAAAACCGAAACTACAAACGAAACAACAACACTTTTTAGCTTAGTTATTAATTCACATTAAAATCACAAAAAGCAGCCTATAACATCAAAAAACCAATATTATTTCCTACTTAACTTTGTGGATAACTAAAATATCTTCTAGTATTCTCTAGGCAAAAATTCTACAAAAAAATACACGTGTGTTGTCGGGTATTGGATACAAAAACATATATTGTAAACTTAATTTTTATATCGACAGATGAAATTAACCATATGGGGTGCTGCTCAACAAGTTACCGGAAGCATGCACCTTTTACAAATCAACAACTACAACATCTTAATAGATTGCGGACTGGATTACGAGAAAGGAAACCATCAGGAACAGAACCTTTTTTTCCCTTTTGACCCAAGCAACATTGACCTCGTTATACTTACCCATGCACATATAGACCATTCTGGCAACTTACCTACTTTAATTAGAATGGGTTATGATGGACAAATTCTTTGCACTGGACCAACGGCAGATTTAACTGAAATATTATTGTTCGACTCGGTTAATATTTTCTTGAGTAAGCAAAAAAAGAAACCTAGAAATAGGAAAAAACATCACAGTGGACCACAGCCCTTGTATCTGCAAAAACATGTAATGGAAACCGTAGATAGGTTTGTAACTATTGGTTTCCATAAGTCTTTTAGAATTAATGGAGATATTGAACTGACGTTTGTGCCTGTTGGACATTTGTTAGGTGCCGCAGCAGCTATATTAACTATTAACGACCAAGGTACCATAAAGAAAATTGCTTTTACAGGCGATATTGGCAGGAAAAACTATCCAGTTTTGGTAAACCCAGATACTTTGCCACCAGTAGACTATCTGGTTTGTGAATCTACTTACGGCGGCCGTTTCCACAGTAAAGATGCTTCGTTGGAAGATACATTGATTAAAACAATTGAAGAAACCTGCGTTAAGAACCCGGGGCGTTTAATTATACCTGCTTTTAGTATCGGTAGAACACAGTCGCTTATTTTTAAACTGAACCAGATTTTTAGCAAAGGGTTATTACCTCCAGTTGAAGTTTTTGTAGATAGTCCGTTAGCTAACCATGCTACAGATATCTATCGCAAACACCACCAATATGTAAACGAAGAGGCACAAAGTTTTTATCAGGCCAAAGGCGATGAATTTGAATTTGAGAACCTCACCTACTTAAAAACACAACAGGAAAGTTTAGCGGTAAGTAATTACCTAGACCCTTGCATTATTATTTCTTCTGCAGGAATGTTGGAAGGCGGTAGGATTCAGGACCATCTTTACTACAACATACAAAACTATTATTGCACCATTCTCTTTATTGGATATTGTGCCAAAGGAACTTTAGGCGATAGACTTTTGCGTGGCGACCCTATTGTTCGTTTACGAAATAGAGATTTGATGGTTTATGCCAAAATTGCTAAAACAGATTTACTGAGTGGCCATGGCGACCACAACGACTTGATGGATGTGGTGAAACAACAGTCATCAAATAGTTTGAAGAAAGTATTTTTGGTGCATGGCGAAATCAATAGTCTTTCGGCATTTAAGACCGCTTTAGAAACTGAAGGATACGAAGTTGAAATACCAGAACGCGGCGTAGGCTATGAGCTTTAAAAGAAAAACATCAATAAGTTAAAGATTGGATCGCTAACTTATTGATGTAATGTTAAAAATAACAGAAATTGATACGGCGTTCTCTTTCGTTCAAGAAATTCCAACTGACAGATATTTCATGGGTAGAACCGCTATAACCTGCCAAACCACCCAAACTATGGTCGTAAGAGTAACCTATCCTAAGGTTATCATTCACAAAAAATTCGGCCATGCCAATTAATGCATTAGGATTTCTTACGTTACCGATTACAGCAGGCTTATCGTAAAGTTTGATGCCTGTCCTGTAGCCACCACCAATCCAAAGCTTCTGTTTGAATAAGAAGAACGCATTTAAATCCAATACTGTTGGACCAGCTGCATCATCCTTAATTAGAAATACAGGTTTAAAGTCTATTTCATATTCTACTACTGGAAATAAAGCACCACCTGTTAAGTAGAAATGTGGTTCTGGCGTTGGGAAATTGAAATCTAGCTTCTTCTTATCTAAAATATACTTACCAATAAGGTTATTTACCGAAGCTCCAACATACATCTTTGGTGTAGAAAAAAATACTCCAGCACGTACATCAGGCACTAGCTTTCTCATGGTAGTTAGCGACAGTGAATTATCGCCCTCGTCCCCTAGTTCGTGCATATCTCCATAGATACCAAACTGCTGGAAGCCCACACCCAAACCGAAAGCCAGCTTGGAAGTTTCATCTTCATCTACAGGAAAGCGATAGGCATAATTAGCAAATGCAGACAAGTTCTTTTGAGCGCCCAATTGGTCGGCACCAAGCGTTAGCGACAAACCTACACGTTCGTTAGGCATGAGCGCATCTACGGCCAATGAGAAGCTCTTTGGCGCACCGTTTATGCCCGTCCACTGGTTTCTATATGTTGCATTGAAGTTTAATCGCTCCCGAAAACCCGCGTATGCAGGATTGATATAAACCGCATTGAATATATATTGACTGTATTGCGCATCTTGTTGCGCAAAGCCGCCAAAGCCAGTGAGCGTTAACAGAAAGATAATATACCAACTTCTTCTTTCCATCCTATTTATCTCTTAATAAAGTAATCCAACCTGTTACACTACTAGATATTCCTTCCCTAGAAACTAATTTTAACACATAGTAATAAGTTCCTTCGCTTAACCCGTCGCCATTCCAGTTGTTTTGATAGCCACCCGAACTTCTAAACACTTCGTTACCCCACCTGTTGAAGATGGCAAAACTATTTTCTTTATAGAGCTCTATTCCTTTTATCTTGAGTACATCGTTTTTACCATCGCCGTTAGGAGTAATTACGTTAGGTACTTTGATATTGCCAATAATGTTTTTTTCGTCAGTATCTTGATTGTTGCTTGGAATTGGATCTAACAAGCCACTAGTGCTGCTAATTTTAGCAGTATTAGCTACTAAACCTTCTATCTTGCCCTGTACTTGTATTTTTAATTCTTGTGGTACATTTACAACTAGCAATGGAATATTCCATTTAATAACACCGTTGATGTAAGTTACTTCTTCGGATTTATTTACACTAATAAACCTAAGCGAACTTGGCAGTACATCTTCCACCAAAACAGCCGTATTATCTGTATTTCCATGATTAATGGCCGTAATGATGTACTCGAAAGTCTCGTTAGGTCCAACCGCTCTTGCGTCAGATTTCTTAGTTACTTCCAAATCGGAATCCATAAAAAATACAGAAAACACATCCGACAAATCAGAAGCGCAGTTTCCCTGATTAATTGCCATTACTCGGTAGTTACCAGTTTCAGTAACGATCAGCGTAGAACTCGTTTGCCCAGGCAAAGCACGGCCATCCCTATACCATTGATAAGTAAAGTTAGCATCTGGATTAGCCAACCGAAGGGTTACGGGCGTTCCAGCGAACTCTCTATGAGGTATGGTTTGAGCCTTTGCAAGGTTAACCTGCAGAAGTATCACTATCAGATATATCAGTCTACGAAGAACCATTCTTTAGGTAAAAACCTAAATAGCAGCTTAGTTAGCTCCCAATACAATTGTAGGCTGACTAGGTTTAGCTATAACTGTAATAGTCTGAGAAGTTGTTGTAGAGGCTTCACATGCGCTATTGGCCATTAATGTACCTGTGTTTCCTGCTAATAAAGCATACGTTACTGTAGCGTTAAAAACATAACTACCAATTACAGTTGTACTAAGTGTAAACGTGTTATTGATATTAGGCGCATTACCACTTAAAGCACCAATATTAGTAATTGGTACTACAGGCGTACCGTTATGAGTTGCCGACCAAGTATATGTATAACCCACACCGTCTGGTAATGCTGAATCAGGAGTAGCCGTAGCTGTAATTACCGAAGAAGCCGCAGAACCAGCGTTGCCTTCGCAATATGATGCATTAGTTGGTGCGCTTAGCGCTATGGTTTTATTAGGCAATTTGTAAACGGTAAAAGGAGTAGATTGAGGACCTAAACAGCCATCTTTAGATTTAATAGCAGAAGTATAATTATGTAAGCCAACTGGTAAACTTGCAGGCACAGTGAGGTCAGTACTATTAGCGCCAGTATACGGAATTGGTAAACCTACCGGATTTCCATCTAAAAACCAATGTACTTCATCCCCAGAATTTGCTGTAAGCGTAGTCTCTTCTGGCATGTGGAGCTTTGCAGTTGAGGTACCACATAAATAAAGATTATAATACGTTTGTGCGTAACTTGAGAAAGTTAAGCTTAGCAACAAAACTAATGTTGCTAAAAAAGTGCGGGTAATTGTTGTTTTCATTCTTTGTTAATTTAATTGTTCTTTAATTTTTTTATTTTCTTTATTGAATAAGCTGAATATGTGCTTGTGCAGGTTTTGGGAAAATAGTTACCTCAACCTCAACATTTTTTGTCTGGCTGCAGCCTGTTGCCAAATCTTTAACAGATATTAGTTTATAGGTAAATACCCCAGTATTATTTACAGGAATTGCGATTGTGGCAGTATCTGAACCAGTTGGTGTGGTTACGGTCTGCACAGCACCATTGTTAATGGCGTAGCTGAATTCGTAAGAAACAGTACTACCAGATCCTTTGAAACTTATGGCAGGATTACCAGTTGCATCTACACATAAACTTACCGGGCCGTTGGCTGTAGCATCTGGCAAAGCATTTGACCTTAGAATTACGTTGGTCTGCGTTCTTTTTGTGTTCAGTGTTTTAATAAAAAACGTTTGTATACCCGAGGCAGATAAAGCTCCGCTTACAGTTCTGTTATTTCCAGCATTTTGCGCACTTAATCCATCGGGAAGAGGTGTTGAGTTTTCAAACTGAGTACCGTCTGGAGATAAAGTGTAAATTATAGGTGTGATATTGCTACCCTGGCATATCTCTTGGCCATTAACTGTATTGTATTTGATGTTATTACACAAGCCCACACCAGTTGTAGCGCCATTTAAACATTCCTCATCTGCATCTACGGGTCCAGCAGCATTATTACCAGTAGCATCTGGATCAGTTAAATCTGCAGGTCTTAATATGCTCGCTTTGGTATTGTCGAACACTCGATTAAAACTTCCCGTAAAGGTCGCTTCCACTAAAAAATCGATAGCACCTTGATTTGGCAGATTGAGTAAGGCAGAGAAAGTTTGCCCTACAGTTGCAGTATTACTCACCGTAACGCCAGTACTAGCATTTGCTTGCGTAACAGTACCAATGGTTAATCCTGCAGGTAAACTGATAGCCAAACGCGACCCATTAGCTGCCGAAGGGCCATCATTTTGAACACGAATGTTGTAAGTAATTTTATTACCCGAAAAATATTGGCTTAAATCTGGAGATATCGATTCTATTTTTAAGTTCGCCTCTAAAACCTCTATATTAACCAAATGGATGTTTCTATCACTTTCTATATATGCCCAAGTATCCATCGACCTAGCATCACCAAAGTGATAGGTAGCGTTGGTGTTAGTGCTATATCTTCCAAATTTATGTCCATTTGATCTACTACTAATTCCAGTTAAATTTACAAATGGATTCGAGCTACCTCTACCAGCGTTACCAGCATTATCTATACTAGAATCGTCCCAATAGACTTTATCGCTATATTCGGCCGGATTTGTTTTAGTTGGATCAACAGTATAATTCGTATTATTTTCAGTTAACTCGATGATGATACCATTAGGATTGATCTCCATGTCGATATAAGGAAAATGCACCTCTGCAGATCTTAGGAAAGTTTGCACTGATGGAGAGATAGCTCCAGCGGACAAAAAATTACCATTACCATCTTTTCCGTCCCAAAAAATCTCATTATACCCCTGTACTGCCGCACCGTTAATAATACGATTTGCGCCACTTGCTATAGGAATTACAATCTGGAAACTTCCCGATGTAGAGGAATTAAAGCTGATGTTAGCACCTTTACGGCTAATTTTACCTTCAGTTCCTTCTACACCAATAAACTTTACATCGGTAATAATTGGAAGAATGGCATCCTTCTTTAGCCACATGGTTTGATTGGCCGTGGTAACAAAAGCATTTGCTGTCTCCGGAAGGTCTGGATTAGGCTTACCATAAAAAATTTTATGTGTCTTATTTAATGGATCGTCAAGTGTTCTGGGATCATGAAGTCCCGAAAGTGCGGCAACTGTTGAAGCATTTAAACTTTTATAGGTTGGAACTCCATTAACCGCAAAGCCGTTATTATTAGAGAAAAAAGTAAAAGCCCAACCATTATTCCCGTTGGTTTGCACCCTATAAGCCCTACCATCTTCGGTAAGAATGTAATTTGTTACATAAAAACCTCGTTCCTCTCTAAAGTTCGGACTGATTGACAGATTTAAAACATTGGCGTATACACGGCCGGTTAACCATGCAGTTTTAGCAGCATTTCTTACAGACACATCCCAAGCAGCGATAAGATTTGATGTATTTGCCATTGGCTGCGTCCAATTTGCAGTAGCAGCTACATCAGCGGCACTGATATCATCACTATTCCCATTACCTCTTGGCGCCAAAAATTCTACTCTCCAAATACCTTCCTGAGCTGCATTGACATTTACAACTACAGGAGCATAGCCTGCTGCAGGAGCTCCACTCCATCGAGGCCCCTGCAGTTCTTGAGCTCGATTTTGAATACGACCTGTACTTCCATCATAATTATATATAACTGATGGGCCATTTGGTGGTGTTATTACTATCTGAGCACCCTGGTAGCCATAAGCACTTGAAGCTACCGCAATAGCCTCTCCATTTTTTGCGTAAACAAAATGAGCACCCCTAGTTTTAAAAGGATATCTATCTAACCAGTTTTGATTGTCTATATTAGCATACAAAAAAGCTCTGTTACCTTGGGCAGTGGCAGGGTATAGATCTTTACTTCCCTCGGCAAATACTGTTTTACTAAAAAACAATAGCAGAAAACCGAATGCAAAAACAAGATTGTTATAAAAAGGAAGTTTAAATTGAAAAAGTTTAGAGATCAAAATTCTCACTACACATAAGCATTTGCTCAGCACAGCACGTTGTTTATCTACAGGAAATTTTAGCGCATCATTTTTTATCATAGCTAACTAAAACATCTGCACGAATTGCTTAAGTATTTTATTCCGAGAGGTATAAATCTTAACAAATTGTGTGTCTATTCTTTTATTGTGTTTGTATTTTTACTGCCAAAGCTTTAAAACCTATAGGAGTGACTTCCCCAAAAATATATTTTATTTCACACACAGTGAAATTTTTTCTACAGTTTATTTAAAAACAACATTAAAACAAATATTTATGTAGATTTTTTTACACAAACTTAACAACAGACTTCATTAAAACAGATTTATAGCGAGCATTTCAATTCCCCAATTTTACCCAACAAAAAAGTCGTTGCATTTTACTGCAACGACCTAGCCTACATCTATTTACTACAAATATTATTGCTGTACTACATGGTAATTCACTTTCACGCCATCTGTAGTATCAAACCAAATTGAATACGATTTAGCTTCCTTAAATTCGTTGACATTTAGAATTGTAACGTTGCTATTATCTTTTATACCCACCTTGATTTCGCTATTAACTGGCAACTCGGTATAGATAGGATTATCACCATAGTTCAAGGCTGCGTTAATAACAGTAGTGTTAGCACCTGTTATCACTAAAGGCTTGTCATTAAAAGACGTGGACAGATTCAAAAATCTAACCTTGAATTTACCGCTCGCAGGTGTTTTAACCTCATTAATATATCCGGCAATAGCAGGTTTCGAATCTTTGGTTTGAAAATAAAATAAAGTGTATTGATAACCATTGTACAATATGCCATCAACTGCGGCAGTAGCTTTGTTTTCTATCGCGTTATTAGACCATATTACGCTCTGTCCGGATTTCACCGTCAGATAATCACTATATTCTAGATAAGCTATTGCGTTATTAGTTAGTTTCTCCTGGTCTTGATAAAAATCTTGTGGATCGGCATTCATATATGCATTCACAAAACGAACTTTAGCAATCCCCTCTTCTAATATTGGTGGATCTTTTTTACAAGCCGAGAACATAACTAAAGCAAGCACTAATAAGCATAACCTTTTTACAGCCAGCCTCATATTACCTAACTTTATAAGTATATCCGTACCATTTGTTAAGGTAGTTCACGATAGCTTTATTAAATCTTTCCCCTGCTATCTCTCTTATAGCTTCGTTATTCCTCACTGTTATACCTGGCGTTTCTGCCTGAATTGAAGAAATATTATCTTGATATCCTTTTGTACTACCCAAAACCGCTGTACCATATTTGCGTGTGCAATAACCTCCATTAAAATAAGGACGTTTTTTCGCATTTCCTTTAGCATCTATACCGAAAAGCTCTTCGCTCACCTCTAAGGTTTTAATTCTAGTCCCCGGAACTGCGATTACACCTTCGGCTTCTAATAATCCACCAAAGCTGTGAGGACCTCTAATTAATTGCGAAAATGGCACACTAGGGTTTGCTTTAGCGATAGCTGCAATAGAAGAAGAATCAGCCAATTTATCTAAATATTCATCACCCTGTGAAATAGCGTGACCACTTAAGCCATAGCCGAGTTCTGTTTGGTCGATAAATTTACTGCTCAATTCATTTCCTTTAACGGAAATATAAGGTTGTGCCGTTTGATAACTGTGTGCCTGACCATGTAAATCTAGAAATAGCCCGCCTTTTCCATTTTTTTGCGCCTCTGCCATTCTTTCGCGAGCAGCAGCCAAAAGACTGTGATAGCTCAGATACGTACTTTTTGCGTCTTCGTTGGTATACCTCTTATCCACTTCGTTTGGAAAAGTATTTGGGTCTACCCTTTTTCTTCCAATGGTATTGATTACAATCCAAGCCCTTTTTTTAGTAGTTGATTTGAAATTCATTGCAATCTCGAAAGCCAAAGGCAAGGTATTGATATCTCTACCTGTGGTTCCAGTTTCAGGAATTTCTGGACTACCAATATTTACTCCATCATGTGGTACACCTAACAACAACGGCGCATCATCATCACCAACTACCAATTTTGTATAATTCTTGAAACCAAAAACCGTATCACCTGGTTTGTAAGTTTTGCCTTCGTAGGTAAATAACTTATCTGCTGATTTTCTTTCAGCATTTTTGAATGAGAAGGCGATTATAGCCAAACCTGCAAGTGCAAAGATTGCTGGTTTAAATTTCGATTGAGTAAATGTCATCTATAATTTATTTGTTTTTAATTATAGACTGTTTTATGCACCTAAAGTCTCGATTTATTTTTAATTTAATTAATTTGGACTTTAGTCTTAGTCATCCAACGTATTAGATCAGGAATGTCGTAATGGGCTAATTGACCATGCAGCACCAAACCATATCTGTCTTTTGCCAAAGGCTGTTCCAAAATTTCTTTATAAGAGCCGATACAATCATCAAGATTAACTGATGAAATTTTATGATCTAGAAAAGCGGCATGTAAAGCTACTAAACCTAAATTGCCTTTAGCGTTTACTTCTATACTAGCCTGTTTCATTTTTTGATCGGCAGCTATAAATTGTAAAATCGTTTGAATATCTTGGGTTCTTTGCCCTAATAGTGGCTTTCCGATATGCAGTGCAAGCATCGCATTGCGATAATCTTTGCTGAAATATTTAGGATCGTTAAGTTCTGGTTTATCAGCAGTTTCCCCTGTTCCACGCAAATCAGCAAAAACTACAGCTACATCTTGCTGATCGATGTATTCTCGCATCAATGCAGCACTATCTACTAGTTTATTCTTACCCCCATCGCTTATCCAAATCACTACTTTTCTCACCTCTTTTTGCGGATAATAAACCAGAACTGGTAATGGAATTTCATTTTGCTTCCTGATAATAACTTTTTGGAAAAGAGCGAATTTACCCTTCACTTCTCCAACATTTTCTGATGAAATATTTTGATTGCTCACATCAATGTTTAATAAGTTACGGATATGTTGCTGTTTCGCTTCAATTGTTAATCCCCCAAAATCCTCACGATTTTTTAAGTACTCTTGAGATAGTTTCCGGTTATGTTGTTGAACAGTGATTTCGTTTGGAAAACTCAAATTCACTTTACTTTTTTCAGTGGCAAATAATTCTCCGTCTGTCAGTACTTTTAAATCTGGCTCTACTATAGCACTATCATCGTTATAAAGCCACTTTCTAAACCACTGCACCGCGTTCTCTCTTTTAGGTTTCGATATCCCATGACCATCATCGTAAGTAAATAACGACACTTTTTCAGGTTCGCCTAAGCTGGTATAAACTCGCTTCAAATCATCAAAAGACTGCTGGGTTCCGTTATAGTCTATAAAATCGTAGCGGCCAGCTAAAACTAGCGTAGGTTTTGGCGCAGCAGCAATAAGATAATCGCTCATTTCTAATAAATGAGCACCTTCATTCGGAATTTGCGCACAACCATCGGCAGCTCCTGTAGTCGCTAAAGTATTTTCCCTACTCGCTAAATAACTACATGGTACAACTACTTTCACACGATCATCGATAGCAGCAAAATAGATGGTTTGCATGCCCCCACCGCTATTTCCTGTTACGCCAATTTTGTTCGCATCCACTTCTTTTCTAGTCACCAAATAATCCAAACCACATTGGTTATCGAAAAGTTCGTAAGCAGCAACAGAGGTGCCAACTAAGTTCGACGACAGGTTGAGTAAAGTATGTTCTGTGGTTGAGCCTCTAGTTAACGATTTTCCGTTTTCGTTTGTTAATTGAACTCGTTCACTTTGAGAAATTGGATCGATTACAAAAACTACAAAACCATTTTTTGCTAAGAGGATAGCTGTCTTCTGATAGCTTTCGGTGGCTTTTGAAACATCTTCGTGTCCACAGAACAAAAGAACAGCAGGAAATTTACCGCTACCATTAGGAACATAAAGATTAGCGGTTACATGATGATTTTCGAAGCTCTGGTAAATAACTTTTTCAATACGGTAACCATCTTGCTCAACAATACCAGTTATTTGAGGATTTAAAGCTGCTTTTTTCGGTAGCTTACCAAAAACTTCATTAGCTTTTTGTCTTACTGTTTTGATATAGGCTAAGGTTTGCTTCTTGGATTTTAAAGCTGCATTGAAATTTGTTCTACGCTGACCGTATTGTTCGTGCATTTGCTGCACTAAGTAAGTGTTTAAGCTTACGTCAGTTTTCCAATCGAGTACGTTGTATTGTTTTTGGGCATTGGCGCTAAAATACCCCAAGAACAAAAAGAAAAATGCAGCCTGCTTAAACATGTTCTTAGATTTCTCCTATCGTCGAAATGACGGCATTAAAGTTTTAGTTCAAATATTAGCCACCATTCGCTTTTAACCATTTCGGATATTCCTTTGCTAATAGATTCTGTGCAAAAGTACCGTACCAAGCGTAACCATATCTACGCTCTTGACTCACATCTTCAATCCTGTCTTTTATTGTGTTGTCACGATCGCCAAAAATAGGCTTATTGGTTTGTAAATCATAGAATCGAGCCCAGCTAACTGCATTCGCATCAGCAACTAAACCTTTATCCTTCTCTGCTATTTTATCATATTTCAGACCAACAATCTTCGTACCTTCAAACCAATTAACTGCATTTTTAATAGCATTCTTAATTTCTTCAGATGGATCTTTCAGCTTCATCAAAAATCTTACTACACCAACCGATTCGCCTGTACTTAAAGAAGCAGGTTCGAAAGCTCTAGCCTTAGCAGGAATTAGCTTATTTTCATCGTACTGCGCTGCCCAAATGGTTAATTTTCCATTTTGCACAAACTGTGTTTTTAACACACATTCGACACCTCTTTTTACTGCATCTGCAGCTTTAGGAATGTATTTTGCATCAACTGCCTCAAAACCATTAGTTCTATAAGCTATGTTCAACATGATAGTCAATGCGTTAATCATTGCATTATCGTTATAGGTAATTTCTGCCCTGTAGCTACTTTTATCAGGATAATACTGTGGCCAGCCGCCATTGGCATATTGTGATTTCAACAAGTAATCAATTCCCTTTTCCGCAGCCTTTAAGTATGCTTGATTTCCAGTATTTTTGTAAGCCAGCACCAAGGCATTGATTTCCCTAGAAGTAGCGGCATTATCGATAGTTGCATGCATTGGTGATGTTGCTTTAATTTTCTCCAACAAAGCCTCTGTAAGCGGATATTCATATTTCACCACACTTTTATCTTGCAATTGCTTCGGCCAACCACCATTGTTTAACTGATATACAAGCATCTTTTCTGCAATGCTATCGGTTTTAACATCAGTTTTAGCTACGTTTTGAGCGGTTGCGCAACCGCTTAAAACCATGCAAACGATAAAGATGGTTATGATATTTTTCATTTTATTTCTGTTTTGCCACAGATGCACAGCTATCTTATTCTCAAAAATCCTTTCAATCTGTGCATCTGTGGCTAGTAAATTACTTTTTCGATGCTACTTGTTTAGCTAACCAATTCACCAATTCCTGTCCTGCTTCGTAGTTTTGATAGCTTGCTGGAATTCTTCTACCATCAACATATTCGTTATACAACCAAGGATCGCCAATTACAAAAACAGTTCCCTTGCCATACTTAGTCACCGACATCACATCATCGCCGTCCTTGTCTTTAAGCATAGATTTAGCAGCACCAGACAACTTCAAGCTACTATATTCCTTAATAAATAAATCTTTTGGTTTAAAAATTTGGTTACCTGCTGGCACTACTACCTTTGCTGTTTCAAAATTAGTGGCTACAGGCACAGTACCTTTACTATCACCCTTAAAATGAACGCCGAATACATTTGCTAGCTTATTGAAATTAGTTAGCTCTGCATTAGGGGCATCATTGCCCATCAAGACCAACACTCCGCCAGCTTTTACCCAAGTAGAAACCTGTTTTACATCTGTAGCAGATACAAATTTTGGATTGGGATTTTCCTTTTCAAAATCTGGATCTACAATAATATAAACAGAAGCATTTTTAAGGTTTGTAGCCGTTGGTGCCTGATATAAAGTATTCGTTTTAAACCCCGAATTACGGAACTGATCTCCCCAAAACGAAAAACCAGCATTCGGACGTTCATCCCATTTGTAGTGCCAAGATAAGTCGTTATTGCTTTGATCTTTCTTCACTTCGTTATTGAAATAAGAATCTAGCATCACTGTTTTTCCTTTACCAGGTTTCGGCATTGCTGCAATTTCCATCTCGTTTAATGCTAGCAAAAATGCACCCACACCTTTTGGATCGTTTGTGATTACTCGTTCACTGATGTAATATTCATAACTACCATCACGGTAAGGTTTACCGCCTAAACCAGATACAGCAACTGTACCTTTTAAACTAATTTTACCAGGCGCATCTTGCTGCACAAACTCCTTCTGCATACCTTTATAAGCTTTATCTGCTACTGCGAAATAAGAAGCAGGCAACCAGCCATTTCTAACTGCTTTTGCAATGGTATACACAAACATTGACGATGCCGAAGCTTCTAAATAATTCCCTTTGCCAGTGGGCTTATCTAAAACATCGTACCATAAACCTGTTTTTTGATCCTGTACTTTTTGTATTGCTACCGCAAAACGATTTAAGATATCGATGATTTCTTTTCTACGAGGATGGTTTTCCGGGAAATTCTCCAACACATCAACCATGGCCATGCCATACCAGCCCATTGCCCTACCCCAGAAATTTGGCGATTTACCTGTGGTTTTATCTGCCCAAGCTTCTGCTTTAGATTCGTCCCAACCGTGATATAACAATCCTGTTTTTGCATCTCTAGAGTTTTTCTCCATCCACACAAATTGATTGGCAATATCATCGAATGCTTTCTCATCCTTAATTAAAGCAGCATATTCTGCGTAAAATGGCTGTCCCATGTACAAACCATCTAGCCACATTTGCCAAGGATAAATTTTCTTATGCCAAAAGCCACCTTCTTTAGTACGTGGATGCTCCTTCAATTGGTCCCATAAAATGGTAGCCGCTTTGAAGTATTTTTTATTGCCAGTTACTTTGTACAAAGTCAATAGAGAGCGACCATTTTTAACATTATCGATATTGTAATCACTTTGTTTATAGCGTTGGATATCTCCATCTTTGGTTACAAAGAAATCCATACTTTTTTGCATGTACTTGAAATACTCGCCATCGCCAGTACGTTTCCACAAACCGTCTATTCCTTCCAAAATCACACCTTGGTCGTAAGCCCATTTTACACGTTTAGGATTAGCAGGATCTAGGTTCAAAGAATCTTTCCAGATTTCCATTACTGTAGCTGCCATTTGCTTCGACAACGGTTGCGTTTGCGCCGCTGCATTGAAAGACAAAATCGATGAAGAAACTGCTAAGACGCTATATTTAAAAATCTTGTTCATGTACTATTTATTGATTTGTAATGATTTTTCTTGTGCTCCAGCTAAAAACTCAGCTTGCTTTTGTGCTTTAGAAACGTCTAAACCAGAAGTTTTGATATTGCTATTTCTATCGCCAGTAATTTTGAATAATAAATCAGCGCTGTTATAAGTAATATTCTTCAGGTTCACGTTATTTCCATTTTGGATATTGATTAACGGATTGCCATGCTCAATGGTCAATTTCACATTGCTTAGGTTAATGTTTTTACCTTCTTGAATGTCAATTCCTTTTTTAGATTTAATGTTGATGTTGTTTAAATTGATATTAGCAATGCTCATTTCTGGCAAACCACGAACGAAAATCGCTTTTTCAGCACCATCACAAACTACATTATCAATAAAGAAATCTTTAAAAACAGGCGTTTCTTCTGTTACTGGCAACAGCTCAACTTTAGGCGCATCGCGTTGATCGCCCACCAAAGCAATTGGATCTACTGCGGCATAATACATATCAAACAAAATCGCCTCTCCAGGAACTTCCATCATGTTAATGTTTTTGATGTGTATATTTTCTACCACACCACCTCTACCTCTCGTAGTTTTAAAACGTAAACCAATATCAGTACCAATAAACGTACAGTCAGAAACGAAGATATTTTTAGCGCCACCGCTCATTTCGCTACCGATCACAAAACCACCATGTGCGTGGTAAACCGTACTGTTGCGAATAATTACATTTTCTGTTGGCATTGCACGTTTTCTACCCCAAGTATCACGACCGGATTTAATACAGATACCGTCGTCACCTACGTCGAAAGTACTGTTTTCCACCAATACGTTTTTGCAAGATTCTATATCCAAACCATCTCCATTTTGTGCATACCAAGGGTTTTTAGCATAAACATTTCTAATGGTTACATCTTCGCACATGAGTGGATGAATGTTCCAAGCCGCAGAATTTTGGAAAGTAACACCTTCTAACAAAACCTTCTTACAAGAAGTAAATACCAACAAATTCGGACGGAAGAAATCTTTAATACTATTGTAGTAATCTGCAGTTTTATCGGCAGTAATTTCTCCTGGATTACCTTTTATCTTCGAACCTTCCAATGCCCCTTGTGATGGATACCAAGTTTTTTTATCTTCTGTCAGTACACCTCCAGAAGCTACCAAATTTTTCCATTGGCTTTCGGTCAACTTACTTTTCTTTACCATTCTCCAAGCATCGCCACCACCATCTACAATTCCTGAACCGGTAACTGCAATATTAGTTTGGTTAACCGCCCATAATGGCGATTGGTTACGCATTTGAGGCAAACCTTCCCAGTTGCTTTTCACTAAAGGGTATTGACTAAAATCTCTCGTAAACTGCAAGATTGCATTAGCTTGTAAATGTAAATTCACATTGCTTTTTAGCTCAACCGGACCAGAAATCCACAAGCCTTTTGGCACCAAAACTACGCCACCACCTTTTTTATTACAAGCTACAATAGCATCGTTAATGCTTTTAGTTATTAAGGTTACGCCGTCGCTTTTAGCACCATAGTTTACAATATTGAAAGTATCCTTTTTAAAGGAAGTTTGGGCTACTACAGGTAAATTATCAAAAGAGTAAGCTTTCTTAGTGCTTTTCTGAGCCTGCGAAATCATTGGGGCAGCAATTGCAAGTGCAAAGATTGAAGCAACAATTTTCTTCATGTTCATGTGTGTATTATAAATGGTTTCTTTAAGTTGTGAGTTATTAGTTATGTGTTATGCGCTTTGTTGGATTTCTTAAAACCCACACCTCACAACCCTTAACTTGCAACACTATTCTATAACAAGTCTACATAGTTTAAGGCAGTAAACGAACTAAAAGACCGAAAATAACTATGCAATCGTTGCCATTTTGCGGGTTGTAAACAATAAGTTACAGGAGCAAGCAAATGAGGGAATTATTAAGCTTAGAATTACTTAACAGAATAAGAATATACGTACCTACCAACTTGTCCATCTGCACTAATCCCTTCTATTACTACCTTAACTTTACCTGAATAGTCAGAATTGTAGAAACTTAGTTTATTTACCTGGTCTTTTACGACAAGCATTGAAGGATTCCAATATAGCGCTTTTCGAAAATCATAATTTTGAGGTGCCTTAACATCGTAACTAGGAGAATAGTGTTCCTTTTTTATTTGATAACCAGTTATAGAGAAATTAAAAACACCTTTATTAGATTTCCTTGAAGGATCATCGTCACTATTAAAGCCTCTTTTTTGAGTAATGATGATTACTCCGCCTAAACCATTAATGCCATACATTGCAGCAGAAGTGCCTTTCAATATTTCGATACTCGCAACATCATTTGCATTAATGTTACTAATTTTAAAACTAGCTTGACTAACAGGCATTCCATCAAAAATAACTAGCATTGGCGGAGGACCTTTTAAGATCTTTCCAAATTCATCCTTTTCCGGAACGTCTCTAGAATAAATCATATCATCAGACAACTTAAGGCCCATAACATTATTAATTAAATAGGTTGTAAGGTCGTGTGTTGTTTCTAAATCCTTCGCTAATACAATAGCGTCTGCTTTACCCGAGCCGTTTAAATTTGCAGAACCTTCTACAGCATCAGCACGCCTTTTACCTTTTATGATTACCTGCTTTAGGGTTGTACCTAAAAACCTCTTATACAAATTATTGACATGTAGATTCTCAACAGATTTAACACTATCAACCAAATAGATTTCTCCGAATGTAGAAACTTTCTCTATATCAGCCTTATTTTCCATTCCATCTACCTTAATAATTAATCCTTTTATTTTTTGATCTACTGGAGCGATAACTATTTGATTTTTATCTATTAGATTCAATTTTTCAAAAGAAAACTTACCTACTGAATCTGTTTTAGAGAACAGAATATCTTTGAAATAACCTTGTTGATATAAAATGATATCTGCATGGGAATAAGGTTTTTTACTTGCTAATTGAATACTTCCACGAATATTATCGGTGATCATCATTTGTTCTTTAGCAGTAATCATTTTACTTGATAATTGCTCTTTCCAAGAAAACCTTCTCCAACCTTGAGTGAGCATCAAATTATCTAAATATCTTTCTTTAATCGTATCTGATTTAGAAAAGTAGGAATTTGGTTTCTCTATGTACCCCTTTAAATCTGAAATTAATAACAGATCGGCAGCTATCGACCGTTCTTCATCTTCATCAAATGGAAATTCTGTTTCATTATAAACAGAAACAGAAAGGCTTCCTATTTCAGACACGCCTGAAAAATCTTTTAAATTTACTTCCAGATTCACTTTTTCCCTCTTCTTATATTCTGGCATGATATTGCTTGTTATTTTAAGCATATCATTATGATTGCAGAAAATAAGACGCTCAGCAACAGGAATTCCATCTATATTAAAAAGAGTAAACTGAACAACCCCTGTATAAAAAACTGCCTTATCTATAGATAATTGATTTATAGAAGAAGCCAGATGTTTTTTTGAAGCATACCTCACTAAACCGTCTTGAGACGCTATCAGTACTACGTCATTTCTAATGGCACCTATGTCGGTTTTGATCTTTACAAAAATACTATCAGCTTTGTTTTCTACATTTATAACAAAACCATTTTGTTTAACAACAGGCAAATGTTCTTTAACATATCCACCATTATCAGATCTAACATTAGCAAAATATTTACGATCTGACTCTGGAACAAAACTAAATCTCCCCATCCCTAAATTCTCTGTATTTATTTTAGTGATCAATTTCCCTTTGTCATCAACTATTTCGCCAGCTATTTTGACACCCAGACCATCATCACCTACGGCTTTAAAACCTACTATAGATTTTATTCCATAAATCAAATCTCCACCTTCTGGGAAAAAACTAATATTGAAGTTTTTAACTATGCGCTGCTTGGAAACTCCTATGCTATCAGTAATATGTATAGTTTTTCTATAATAAAACTTACTACCGTAATTTTTCAATTGATCAGTATAGGCTCTTAACTGATAGTTTCCCGATTTCAGTGTATCGGATAAGCTTAAAAATCCGTCTGCTAAACCTACGCTCAGCTTCAATTTAGCTTGTTTGATCGTTTCTCCATCAGGACTGATCAAATCTACTAATACTGTATTAGACACGATAGAAGGCCTATTTAAATTTGTATTGACAACATACACTTTGAACCAAATAGTATCAGATTTAAGATAAAATGGCTGGTTGGTGTGAATATGTATCTTTTCAATAGGATACTGATCTACTACCTTTTTATAATCAGAAAGTTTTTTTAACAAATTTTGTTGCGCTAAAGCCGAAAAAGGCAGTAACGAAAAGAAGAATATAGTGATTAAAGAAAATACGCTGGTGCTAATTTTCATAAACTGAGCGGCTAATCGTTTTTCAAGGTAATCTTTATCATAAATATATTTATTTTATCTTAAAAAACGATCAACAAATAACTCTTTTACAAGGCCTACTTTTCTACCCTAAACCAATCGAAATCTGCATAACCACTATCATTAGTTTGTTGGTCTCTTACGGCGAATAGACCCAGTTTTGCACCAATCCATTTTCCAGGTGTGGCTTCAAAAACATCATCTATATTGGTGAAATTATTTCCATCCTTGCTGTAACTAAACTGGCATTTGGCACCTTTACCAACCTTCACTCTCAAGTATATTTCTTTACTATCTAACTTAAGCAATTGCTTTTCCGTTTCGGCTTTACCTTTGTCAGCACTTTTGCAAACCGAGTAAACCAAATAAAGTCCATCCTTTTTAGATTTAACAGCCAAGTAAGCATAACTTAAACCGTAAATAGTTAAACCTGCTCTCTCATTTTCCAGTTTTGGATTTGCCGTAAAGCTCAATTTTGTTGTTGCCATAAATTCTTCTGTCGGGAATTTCTGCATCAGGATATTGGGCACATCCCAAAGGTTTTTAGCGCTATCTGGAGTTTTAGCTGTATACAATCTCAAAGCACCCTTGCTCGGATTCAAAAACGACCATGTAGCTACTGGATTTGCTTGCCATTGCCATTGTAAACCTAAATTGCTACCGTTAAACTCATCACTTTCGGCTGGCGTAAAAATTGCACTTGGTTTGGCTACCGTAGGTTTTTTATAAGTAAGCACAGGCTCGCCAATGCCATCGCCATCTTTATCTACACCAATTACGGGCCAGTTATTTACCCATTTCATCGGTTGCAAATGAACTACCCTTCCGTACGCATCTTTATCTTGGAAATGCAGGAACCAATCTTCGCCACTCTGTGTATTTACCCAAGCACCCTGATGTGGCCCATTAATAGGTGTTTTGCCTTGGTCTAGCGCAACTTTACGTTCGTAAGGTCCGTAGATATTTTTTGAGCGCAAAATAGTTTGCCAACCTGTAGAAACGCCACCGCCCGGAGCAAAAATATAGTAATAACCGTTTCTTTTGTAAAGTTTTGGTCCTTCAATGGTTGGGTCTAATTCATGACCATCGTATACCAGCTTTCCTTCATCAATTACCTTATCACCTTTTGCATTCAGTTGCTTCATGGCTATCACACTTTTTATTCCAGCTCTGCTGCCTGCATAGGCAATTGCCAAGTAAACTTTCCCATCTTCATCCCAAAGCGGACAAGGATCAATTAAACCTTTGCCAGCGTCTACCAATACAGGATCTGTCCAAGGCCCGAGAATGTTTTTAGCTTTAGTTAAGTAAATGCCAAAATCTGGATCTGGGTAGTAAATGTAAAACTCGCCATTATGAAAACGAATAGATGGTGCCCAAACACCATTGCCATGTTGTGTTTTTGAGAAATGCTCAAAAGGAGGTTGTCTTTTCAGAGCATGGCCAATGAGTTTCCAATTTACCAAGTCCGTAGATTCTAAAATTGGCAGCCCCGGAACAGCATCAAAACTTGAAGCAATCATGTAAAACTTATCGCCAACACGAATGGCATCTGGGTCAGAATAATCTGCATCTAGCACTGGGTTTTTGTAAGTTCCATTCCCTAAATCGGACACCCAGGTTTTTGAAACAGTTTGTTGCTGGGCATTTACAGCATTCAACGAAAGAGCGGCTAATAACGTAAAGAGAGTTCTTTTCATCAGTTTATAATTTGGTTACTATTTAGGCTATTTCAAGCCTGTGTATTGCGTATTATGAGTTTTTATTTTTTCGCCTGTAGCTACAGTTATTTTACAGTTTTCAAAATCAATGTTTTTCACGTTGTATAGTTCTACGCCTTTCTTCGCATCAATTTTAACATTAATCATTTTTACATCTTCAATGGGCGATTCTGGTAATCCCCATAGTTTAATTGCATTTTCAGCATTGGTAATATTAACATTTTTTAATTGAATATTTCTATAAACAGGTGTATTTTGTGCAAACGGTTGCACTTCTTCTTCCAAAATATTTTTCGGTTCTTTCGGATAATACTCAGAGATGAAAATTGGCCATTTCACATTCTTGATTTCAATATCCTGATATACAATATTTTCAACCAGTCCGCCTCTACCTCTAGCCGTTTTTATGCGAATGGCAGATGTGGTACTATCGAACTTGCAATTGTTGACATTTAGGTTTTTTAATCCACCTGCGGTAAAACTACCGATAGACAAACCGTGTCCGTAGCCGAAATCGCAATTGCGGACGGTCATATTTTCTACTTCTGGCTCACCATTTTTCTGGTTTCTGTTCCCGAAATTAATAGCGATATTATCATCGCCTGTGGCTATTTTACATCTTTCTATTAAAGTGTTTTTCGCTGAGATATTAATACCATCCGTATTTCTTGATTTTTCTGGAGCAGTAATAGTAATATCATGAATATAAACTTCTTTACATCCTTTTAGAGAAATATGCGTATTCGGTGGATTTAAAGTCGTAATCCCTGCAATCTCTAAGCGTTCACAGTTTTCTATAAACAGTAATTGTGGCCTACGAAATGTAATTTCTTTCGCGGTAAACTTATCCCACCAAATTTGTCCCTGCCCATCTATAGTTCCGTCACCACTGATTTTAACATCAGCTGCTTTTTTAATGCTAATGAAGTTAAGATAACGCTCATTTACCACGGGATAATTTGGGACATCGTTGATTAGTTTAAGGACAGCGCCTTTTTCGAATATTAGATTGGTCTTGCTTTTAATCTCAATTGGTCCGCACAAGAATACGCCTTTGGGAATGGTTAATGTGCCACCAGTTTCGGCAACTTTGTTTAAAGCATTTTGTATAAAGGCAGTATTTATAGTTTGACCATCGCCTATCGCACCAAATGTGGTTACGGTATAACTTTGCACTGGAATTTTTGGGGATATTGGATTTTGTGCCTTTAGCAAAAATGCATTTAGCACAAACAACATCATAAGTAATCTCTTCATCGTTAGCAAAGTCAGGATTTTATAAATGGTTCATATTTGTTCAAGCGAACATTACAAACTTAACCTACACCTCAAAAAATCAGGTTTAAAAATTGATTAAAGAGGTTTAAAATCTGATTATCAATAGCGTTTATCATTTAAATCATTAAAAAGGCGAATGTTTCCATTCGCCTAAAATATGTCTATAGCTTAAATTATTTATACTGCGCTTCTGTAATTGTTTTCACCAAGCTATTGATGTAAACTTCAATATTATCGTAGCCAGAACTTAAATCGCGACCATTAGCGTTTGCTTTATTTGGGTCTAATTTGTTAGCAATTTCCCATTCATCGGGCATGCCGTCGCCATCTGTATCTTTTAGCACAGCGGTTTGATTTAATGTTGGCCAGCTACCTACATCAGTTTGCGAATCTATAATACCCAACTTGCCAGTTTTAGAACCTGCAAAAGTATTTGTACCGTTTTTTGTTTCGGTAACTACACGGGTATCTACCGCATCTCTCTTGAAACTTGCACCAGCATACAACAATACCATATCATAAGCTTGTTGCGCTGTGTGAATTGTAATAACTTGTGCAGTAAACGGATTTGCCATTTTCGAAGCGTTAAAATTCGTTGTGCTAAGACCTGAACCTGCATTTACACCACCATTCCAATTATCTGTAGTTACTGCTGTACTATTAGTTACAATGTTACCAGTAACATAAAATTTACCGTAACCAGGGGCGTACAGGGCAGCATTATCTGTTTCCATAGAAATTTGCATGATACGGCTTCTGTTTGTTGATGCTGGACCAGCTTTATAGTAATTATTTACGATGTTGTATTCGCCATTTTCGCCACCGTAACTACTATTACCACCCCAGTTGTAAATTACGTTGTTGCGGTAATCTACTTTGTCGATACCAAAAGGACTGTTACCCGTACCAGAACGAGAGCCGCCATCAAAACGTGGGTTACGGCTATTATGATGTGCCAACAAATTATGGTGAAAGGTAGCACTAGAACCTCCCCAAATAGCGCCATAACCGTGGTCGTCTTTACCATGGAAAGATTTATTCAAGCTTTCTGATAGGATACACCACTGCATGGTAAAGTTCTTATTGGCATAAAATGATGAGCATTCATCGATAGACCAACTCATAGAACAATGGTCAATCACAATATTTTCTTTGTACCTGCCCCATAATGCATCTTGTTCGTTTTGGGTTAAATCGCCCATACGGAAACGCATATACCTAATTACTACGTTATTTGCATTTACATTCATTTCGTAGTTTTGGATACAAATACCATCTCCAGGTGCCGTTTGACCTGCAATAGTTACATCGCCATTATTGATACGAAGTGGTGAGGCCAGTACAATATTTCCAGAAACCTCGAAAACAATGATGCGTTTTCCACTAGCTGAAATTGCTTCTCTCAAACTTCCTGCACCTGCATCATTTAAGTTAGTTACTTTAATTACTCTGCCTTCTCTACCCCCCGTCGCGTTTCTACCAAACCCTTCGGCACCAGGAAAAGCATAGGCCGTTTCTTGAACTTGTACAGGTTTATCTGTACCTGGACTGGTTCCTCCGCCTGTATCTTTAGTAGGTGTTGCTTCTTTTTTAGAGCAGCTTAATAAGATAAATGCACCCAAAAGGATGTATAGGTTGTTTCTTTTCATCTGTATAAATTTTGTTTTCAATGGTGATGAAGCTATAATGATTTTATTTATTCTATTTTGAGTTTGGGTAAAATCATGATGGTTTCATAATTTCAATCTATTTCGGTAACCATTTACTCCCACCCGAAAAGATATTTTCGAGCGTATATTTTTTAAGTTCTTTCTTAGTTAACTGATGCGACCAATCTATGCGTTGTTCTTTTACGAAACCAGGCCCAAAAGAGCCATACTCTGCATAATAGGTTTGCTTGTGGTTATCATTTTTGTTCCAAACACTCCAACCTTGTGGTAAAATATGTTCGCCCATTTCTGTATTAATGAAAACAGTTTTAGCAAATGGTCGCCACGGACGGCCAAGGAAAACCTTTTTAAATTCTGGCTCGGCAGTTAACTTACAATTGAAGAATACAAAGCCAAATGCCTGGTTTTCTGTGGTAGATGCTGCCGTGATGTAAGAATTCTTTTTACTGTGGATATGACAACGTTCGAAAACTACTGTAGCTGCACCGAAGATGAAATCAGTAGTTCCCTCTATATAGCAATCTACGTAATATTGTCTGCTCGTATCTGCAGAGGTAAATAACGAATCTTGATGGCTGATAATTCTGCAATTTTTAATCACAACCCTATCGGCTGACACATGTAGAGCAACAGCTTGACCAACTTGGCCTGAAGAGTTTTCGAAAGTTAAGTTTTCGGCTACGAAATCATTTCCTTGTACCAATACAGAATAAGAAGTGTAGGTGTTGATTTTTCCTTTTCCAGAATAATCGTCGTAAGTGATGATGGTGTTATTTTTATCTTCTCCAACTAACCTAATTCTGATTTTTTGTGCGGGAATAACTAATTTTTCTTTGTAAACACCTTTTTTGATATAGATATTCACTTGCACATCGCTGTAATCGCGAACGGCCATTACCGCTTCTTGGATGGTTTTGTATTGGCCGCTACCATCTTGCGCTACGGTAAGTTCTTTGGGGTAATCTTGTGCGTAAGAAAATCCGGCAGTTGATAATAAGAATAAAAATAGGATTAGCTTTTTCATTTTATTTTGAATCATTTAAGGCATATAAGTACAATAAGCACTTAGCTTTAGGTATCAGTAACCAGTTAACCAATTCGACAATTAACCTTAATTAGGTTTCCAACCGTTAAAAATTTTCTCCAGCGTGTAGTTTTCTTTTACTTCTTTTTCGGTTAATTGATGTGCCCATTTTACACGAGCTTTATCATTTGCGCCTACACCTTTGCTTTTGTACTCTGCATAGAAGGTTGTTTTTTCTGCATCTGGCTTATTCCAGTTATGCCATCCCTCTGGTTTAACTTGTTCACCTAAATCGCAACCAATAAACACTGTTTTAGCAAAAGGTCTCCAAGGTCTGCCTAAAAAGAATGAAGCTTCCGGTGCATCGCCATGAATTTTGCTGTTGATAAAAACGTAGCCGTATTTTGTGCTATCTGGCGTTGATGCAGCCGTATAGTAACCAGCGCTTTTACCAAAAATATCACACTCTTCGAATACCGCAGTAGAAGAACCGAAGATGAAATCTACTGTACCTTCGATATAGCATTTGTAATAATACTGGCGGCTACCGTAACCCCAAGTGTAAAGTGTATCTTGAAAGCCCAACATTCTGCAGTTAATGAAACGAGCTTTATCTCCAGCGACTAAAAGTGCAACCGCCTGCCCCACTGGACCAGCTGAATTTTGGAAAGTGATATTTTCTGCGGTAAATTGTGGTCCATACACATAAAAACTAGAGGAGCCTGATGTTCCTTTTTCTTCACCGAAAATGTTTTTCTTCTTCGAGTAATCATCATATGTTAGAATGGTTTTTTCTATACTTTCACCTATTAAAGTTACCATTTGCTTCGAAGCAGATAGATTTAGCTTTTCCTTGTAAGTTCCGTTTTTAATGAAGATAGTTGTAGTTACTTTTCTAAAATCTGGTACTGCATTTAATGCTTCTTGTACTGTTTTGAAATTTCCAGAACCATCTTGTGCGACTACGAAATCGTATTTAGCATCGAGATTTGAGTATCGAGTATAAAGACTAGATGCTTGAACTAAGAAACAATTCAACAATAAAACAGTAAAGCAATTCAACAATATCTTTTTCATCCTATAAACCTTTCATTGCGTTAAATACCAATTGAGCCACTGCTTCTGCACCTGCTTTTTGAAAATGTGTATTGTCTTTTTGTCCTTCTGGATAAGCCCTATACAAACCTTTTTCAAAATTCATAAAGTAGTTTTTAGTTACATATTCTTGACCTTTGGCTGTAAAAGAATCTATTGAAAGCTGCGTTAAGTCAATCAGTTTTACATTCAATTCTTTTGCTATTTCTTTTACTGCATTTGGATATTCTCCATGCACATTCGTTAGTTTTCCATCCTTCCAAGGATAGTTTCTATTTACTGGCGTTAGTAAAATTGGTATTGCACCTTTTTCTCTGGTTTGGCTAACGTAAAGACGCAAAAACTCTTTATAACCTTCGATATTTACGTAGCGTTCAGTTTTATCTACTGCAGCATCATTGTGTCCAAACTGTATCATCACGATATCGTCTTTTTTCAATCGGTTATATACTTCTCTCCATCTTCCTTCCTGAAAAAATGTACGAGTGCTTCTTCCTCCCTTTGCTCGGTCGTCAACAATTACACTGTCCGTTTTAATAAGATTCTTAACCTCTTTGATGCTACTTTTGTTAAAGAACGGCTGAAAAGCTTGCCCCCAGCCAATCAGTGGGTGTCGCTTCTCCATATAATCAGGTTCAAGTTGGTAGTTGGCTACCGTAGAATCTCCAATTAAGTAAATTGTAGTTACTTTCTTAATTGGTTTAAATGCACAAAATGCAACCACCATTAATAATGCTCCAATTTTTAGCTTTGCGTTCATATTATTTCTTCAGATATTTCACCAAACCGATTTTTGTTTCCTTGATACCTTCAACCACTAAAGTAGCCACTTCTTTAGCACCCTCTATGCTCAAATGCGTATTGTCTTTTACTCCCTTTGGATAGTTGACATGTCCGCTATCCAGATGATTAAACAATTTGATAGATGATTGTTCTCCAAGACCGACCAAAAGCTTTTCCGTTTTTTTGTGCATATCTATCAAGGGAACTTTCAATGAATCTGCCACCCTTCTTACCACAGCTGGATAACCTTTATGTGAATCTGTAAACACACCATCCTTAAAGCTTCTACGCATAATGGGTGTTAACAAAATTGGATTAGCTTTTTTCTCCCTAGTTTGATTTATGTACAGCACTAGGTTTGATTTATATTCTTCTAAGCTAGTTCCTACTTCTGGCTTATCTATTTTTTCGTCGTTATGTCCAAACTGGATAAAAACAAAATCGCCAGCCTTAAGATTTTTCAGTACGCCATCCCATCTTTTTTCATTGAGGAAAGATTTGGTACTTCTTCCATTAGCTGCTCTATTATCAACTATTAAATCATCATTAAAGAAACTAGCTATTTCCATTCCCCATCCCGTTTCTGGATATGCTTTTTCAGCTTTATTTGCAGCGGTTGAATCGCCAATGATGAACAAGGTTGTTTTATCTTTTCTTAGTGTAAAAGATAACAGAAGCAATAAAAGTGGAACAGATATAAGAAGTTTTTTTTTCATAATGAGTATAAAAAAAGAAAGGGCTTTTAAACCCTTTCTAAAATTTTAATATGATGAATTATTTAATCCATCTCAGATCTCCCACTTTGGTTGCTTTTAAAATCTCATTTCCAACAGTAAAATCGCCAGTTGCAATGTTTGTAAACGTTGGATTAAGCGTTGTATAATTACCCGCTACATCATTTCTAGCACCAGACGTAGTACTACTGTAGAAATTCGCAGCAGTAAAATAATTATTGGCACTTCTTTCTGATATGGTTAAAGTTGCAGCATTTTGAACTGAGAACATATTATCAGTATTTGAAACAATATTTTTATTGAAATATAAATTCATCGAAGTCAATCTAATATAAAAATAGCTACGAGCAGAAGCATTTAGAGCATTATAAAAAGTATTGTTTTCTACTCTAAAAATATTACCTGTTTGTGTTGGAAAGTTTGTTGTTGCATCTATCCTAACCAAGTATCTACTACCATCTTCAGTTATGTTGTAGATGGTATTATTTTTAATCGTAAAGGTCTTTGCAAAACCAGTTCTAAAATCGATAAAACCAGCACCAGTGCAGGCGATGTCTCTAATGATGTTATTTTCGATTGTAATTGATTCTACAAGCGCTTTCACATTTATGTACATCAATCCCTTACCATAACCATATATTTCACTTCCAGTAATGGTTAATGCTCCAAACAAATTATCTGATGCTTCAGTATATTCCACAAGCATATTACTTGTAGAAGAAGCGCCATTTAATACGATGTTACTTAATGTAAGAGATGCATTAGATGTAATTTTAAAGGCTGCCCCTGTAATCACAGGTTTATTAGATGGATCTGCCGAAGTAAGTGTGATGTTCTTATTTACTGCTACGGTACTATTTATTGCATAAGTACCACCATATAAAGCCAATCTCTGCGGACCTGATGCCGCTAAAGCTGCATTTAACTCGGTTAAATTAGTAATTTCTGTGTATCCAGAAAGGTTAAGCCCCGATTTAAACGTTACATTGCCTCTAACTTTAGTTCCATTTAACAATTTAACAGTGTATGTAGTTTCTGGTGTTAAACCTGTAACAATAGCACTTCCAGCTGCAATCTCAGTAGGTGTAAGTACACGTGTTATATCTCCTGGAGTAAGCACCAATTTGGTAGCAGCTGTTGCCGCTGGCCAAGTAACAGTTGCGCTGGTAGATCTTATCGTTGCCGCATCTACAGCATTTAACAATTGCTCAGGATCTGTAGCAAATTCAATTGTTTTCCATTTTGAATCACTTGTACTTTCGTTACCTACAGCTTTCAAACGAGCATAATATTTTGTATCTCCTTCTAATCCATTTACGGTGTATTGGACTAAACTTCTAGAAATATCAGCTATTCTACGTGCTGGAGTACCTGAAAAATCTGCAGTTTCGTATAATTCTATGGTATAAGATTTTGCATTAGCAGACTTATCCCAACTAAACAAGGCATTAACTTTACTTAGCACAGTAACTTTAAGTCCGCTTGCAGAAAATGTTCTTGCAAACGTGGGTTGAACTTCTTCGAGTTCATTTTCTTTACAACTGCTAGCAAACAGTACAACTGCTAATGCTAGCGTGAATATATTTTTAAAATTTCTTTTCATCTGTTTTTGCTTTTATTTTTAATTGTCAGATGTTCCTAACCTTATTAAAATTATCATTTACTTGTTGTTTAATAATAATTTTAATAAGGACGGTTCATTTTAAATCAGATTAAAGTCCTAAATAGCTGTTGTTTAATTTACCATCAGAAGCCTCTAAAAACACTTGCCAAATAGGCCAGTGAGGTTGCTTACTAGGTTGTTTCACGTAAAGTGAATTCCAAGTTTCTACAGATGTACCAGAAACAGTAGTCGAAAGTTTCCAATCTACCCCAGTATATCCAGTTTTAGCAGCACCAATCACGTCAGTATCACCTTTGTCAAGTCCGTAGATATCAAGCGTTTCGTTATCAGCATTTAATTTCCAATAAACCTTTGTAGGCCATTGTGCATAATTATTTACTCTGTTATGCAAATCTTGCAAATTTGTTCTATTAGTTGCTAATGCCGCGTCTAATTTATTCCAACGAATTAAGTCTTGCTTTCTAATCATTTCGCCAACAAACTCTAATGCTCTTTGCTTTGCAATTACATTATCTAAGAACTGTTGTTTGTCTGCAAAAGAAGCAGCATAAGTCATATAAGCTGCAGCATTTGCAGTATTACTTCCGTAAGCTCTGTCAACAATTTTCTTCACTTGGGGTAGTGCAGCAGCCGGACCATCAATTTCATTGATTGCTTCTGCAGCCATTAAAATTACATCGGCAAAACGCATTACCATCCAATTAACTCCATCATCATTATCTGAAGTAACTCTACGTGCCATCCATTCATAACGGTATTTGCCTAAATACATCGTACTTAAAGTTGATATTGCTTGTTTAGCTGTAGTTGGTGAAGCTGGCCCCCATCCGTAAGGTGTAACGCTTACATTTCTACGTGTATCTTCTTTATCATATTCATACCATACAGTAGGATTCACTAGAACGTTTCCTCCTCTAGCTTGTCCTGTGTATTTATCTTTATCTGCGTGTCTTACACCTAAATCAAAAATTACCCTGCCTCTTCCTTCAGCAAAAGGAAGTTCCCACATAGATTCTTGTCCAGCGGTTAAAACCTCTTTACAAAGATTTTGAAATACCGTTTGAAAACTCGGCATCAAAGTACCACGGTTTTCGTTAATTAACTGTAAACATTCATCCTTTACAATTTGGTACATTTTATTTCTTGCCAAATCAGGATCAGTACTTAAACGAGTTGTGCCATCTAAGTGCATGTTATAACCACCAGCCATTAAAGCAATACGAGCTCTTAATCCCTTAGCGAATGCTTTGTTAATATTTTCTACAGTTCTTGTTCTATTGGTAGCATTTGGCCATGCTAAATATTTTTCCGCTTCAGCTAAATCGCCAATAATCTGTTTGTAAACCACATCCATATCAGACCTAGGCAAATTCAAAGTTTCATTGCTTACCGGCTCAAATCTAGCTGGTACGTTTCCAAAACCTTTAATTAAGTCCATATACATAAATGCCCTTAATGTTAGCACCTCACCATAAAGTTGAGCCAATTGCGCATTATTCTCAATATCACCATGAGTTTTGAAGCCTTTAATAGCCAAGTTTGCACGCTCTATACCCGAGTACAACATTGCGTATACATTGGTACTTGCATTCATTTGAGTATTGTTCACGTTCGTATTGTAATTACCCATACGAGACTTCTCTGCAGTAAAAGAAGTAGCACCTGAAAGCATTTCGGTATCGGTGTTAGAACCATACAAAGCAATATACCTACCTCTATATGAATTGGTTTCTGCAAAAGTTTGCAAAATACCTGTGATTACACCCTCTGCCAGACGAACCGTAGAATATAATTCTTTATCCTCTATTGAAGATTTCAATGGTGCATCTAATGCATTTTTACAGCTGTTTAGCATTACTAAAGCAGCCAAAAACAAACCTATATAATTAATTTTTTTCATTACGTTTCGCATTAAAAGTTAACATTTAAACCGAATATTACCGATCTACTTCTTGGATATGCAGAATAATCAACGCCTGGTGTTAAGCCAGTGCTTCTTCTAGTTGATACTTCTGGATCGTAACCCGAATAGTTAGTTAAAACAAATACGTTATTAACAGATGAGTAAAATCTTACTTTTTTCAAGCGGATTTTATTAGTGATGCTTGATGGGAGTGTATAACCTAAAGTTACTGTAGAAAGTCTTAAGAAAGAACCGTCTTCTATTGCCCAATCAGAGATTACGTAATTAGTATAAGGAGACCACAAAGTAGTATTGGCATTTAATGCAGTTAATTCTGCCATATCATTACTAATTGTACCGTCGGCACGTAGATTAGTCCATCTACTTCCAGAAGCCATATCGCTAGTTAGATTTCTATAGCTGGTATTTCCTGTAGAAGTATATTCGATTTTGTTAGCATTGTAAACATCATTACCGTAGCTCCAGTTGAAATAAGTTGCAAAATCAAAATCGAATAAACGACCAGTTAAAGCAAAACCACCTGTATGTTTTGGTAATGCATTACCAATAATTTCTCTATCACTAGTATTTACTACGCCATCTCCATTAAGATCAACCAATTTGTGCTGACCTGGTCTGATGTTACCAACCACAGCACTAGAGCTAGGCACTCCTGTTTTTAAGGTCCAAGTAGAACCATTTACGCCAGAAAAATCAGATACTTCATATCTACCTGCATTTCTATAACCGTAAATTTGACCTAGAGACATTCCTGGTAAAACTTTATAATCTTCTCCAATTGCGGTAGATGCCCAACCAGAAGTACCGTTGATGTTTTGTATTGCACCTAGTGATACTACTTTGTTTCTATTAAACGAGATATTAGCATTAATTCCTAAATCAAAGTTTTTCTTTTGTATTGCTCTATAGTTAACTCCAAATTCTAACCCTTTATTTTGTGTTTCGCCAATGTTTCTATATTGAGAATCATAGCCTACACCAGTAATTGGATAAAGAATTAATAAATCTTTGGTGTTATTCAAATAAACGTCTGCTGTAGCGGTAACCTTAGAGTTAAATAAGGCGAAATCTAATCCAATATTACGAGATACTGTAGTTTCCCATTTCAAATCTGGATTGAACATAATTTTGCCTAAAGACCAGAAGTTACTTGCACCATTGATCCAAGAGGTAGTAGAGTTTGAATAAGCTTGTAAAATTTGTCCTGTAGGGATGTTATTGTTACCAGAAGCACCATAACTTGCTCTCAATTTCAAATCAGATAACCAAGACTTGGTACCAGACATAAAATCTTCTTGAATGATTCTCCAAGCCCCTGATACAGAAGGAAAATATCCCCATTGGTTACCCGGTGCGAACTTCGAAGACCCATCTGCCCTAAAAGCAACACTTAACAAGTATTTACCTTTATAATCATAGTTTGCTCTACCGAAAAATGAAAGTAGCTTATCATCTTGAGCAAAGGCATTATCAACTGAAAATGGAGTTCCCAACGTAGTGAAGTGGCGAGTATCATCAAAACTAAAATTTGATGGGAAACCATGAACCACGTTAGTTAAAGTAGAGTTTTCAACTTTTAAATACTCTTGACCCAATAATGCTGTAAGGTTGTGGTTACTAGGTAAAATCTTCTTAAAATTATAGTTTAACGTATTTGTGCTTCTCAAAGAAACTCGATTAGAATTTGCAATAGTTAAAGCAGGCATTCCTTGATTCAATACACTTGGTACATTTCTAACATAATAGGTAGTAAGCCCATAAAAACGATCGTTTGTATTGTTCCCTACTTCGTAACCAATATCAGATCTAAATTTTAAATCATCCATGATGTCATAAGTTAACGCACCTGTAAAAGTATATAGCTTACGAGTAATCAATTGATCGTTATCTGTAATAGCAGTTGTTGGAGTATATAAGTTAAAGTCGTCTTCTATGTTATCTCCAGTAGTTAATCCGGGTACTGAAAAAGGAGGATACAAAACCGCATACTTTAAACGAGAATCAGCAGAAGAAACTTCTTTGGTTTCGTTAGCCCCACCACCGTTAATTTTGGTATCAGAATAACGTAAACCTAAATCAAGTGATAAGCTCTTATAAATTTTGTGATTTAATTTAAAGTTAATGTTTTGACGTTGAAAGCCAGATGACATCATAATAGCTCTATCTTTTGCAAAGTTGTGGCTCAAACTATATTTAGTTTTATCGCTCCCGCCCATAATGCTCAAGTTGCTATTGATTGTGTTACCTCTACGACCAAACACAATATCTTGCCAATCATTCGAAGCAATATTGTTGTATAGATCCATATCTTCAAAAGCACCAAAATAATCGGTATAACCTGGCAAAGAAGTAGCTGTAGCAGATGCAATTAGTTTTTCGTGCTCATATTGCCACAAAACATAATCTGCTGGAGATAATACATCTAAAGTATTGGCAATTTTTCTGAAACCACCAAATAAGTTATAAGAGATGCTTGTTTTACTGTCTCTAGAGCTTTTGGTCGTTACCAATATTACGCCATTTGCACCTCTAGAACCGTAAATAGCAGTAGACGAAGCATCTTTTAAGATATCGATGCTTTCAATATCCTGCGGAGCGATGTCAGAGATAGTGTTTACAGGAAATCCATCAACAATATATAATGGCTCATTACTTTGTGTAATAGAAGAGCCGCCCCTTACTCTAACGTTAATTTCGGCATCTGGAGAACCTTCTGTTGTAGCAATGTTTACCCCCGCAACCCGACCTTGAATAGCTTCTAAGGCAGATGACACGGGAGCGGCTGCTATAGTAGCAGCACCTACAGAAGAAACTGCACCTGTGATTGCTTCACGTTTAACAGTTCCGTAACCGATGTTTACAATTTTAACTTCGTTAAGTGTAGTTGCACTTTCTTCTAAAGCAGCGTTTACTTGGCTTTTAGTACCCACCGTTTCCTCTAAATTATTGAAGCCAATAGAGTTGAATACTAAAATTACACTTCCAGTAGATGGAACCGAAATTTTGTAGATACCATTAGCATCCGTAGATACGGCATTTTTTGTTCCTTTAATTGTTACGGCAACACCAGGAATTGGAGATCCGGTAGCCTTTTCGGTTACCTTTCCTGTTACTGACCTCGTTTGCGCTTGAACCAGCTGAATGCCAATAGCCAATACACAAAAAAACAGCAAGATTTTTTTCATACAATATGGTTAAATTTGGTTATATGCAGATGGGTTTTTAGACCATCCATTAACAATTCTACAATGTTTTTTTAAGATATGGAGTTAATGGCGTCTTATAAATTTATGCAATCGTTCCCGATAACGTTGCCAAACTCATGTAAAAATTATATCTTTAATACTATGGATAAATAGTGCTATTTTTGAAGAACACTTTTAAGATAGCCAGCTACCTAATTATACTCGTTTATTATATGTTTGAGCCCGTTACCATTAAAGATATTGCTAAAGCACTTGGACTTTCTACTTCTACTGTTTCAAGAGCTTTAAGGGATACTTACGAAATAAGTCCAGCGACTAAAAAACTGGTAACAGATTATGCAAAAGAAATAGGCTACAAACCTAATCCAATTGCCTTAAGCTTAAAAGAACGCAGAAGTAAATCTATTGGTGTGGTAGTAAGTGAAGTGGCGAACAGTTATTTTTCTCAAGCAGTAAACGGCATCGAATCTATTGCCTACGATAAAGGTTATCATGTCATCATCTCTCAAACGCACGAATCTTACGAACGCGAAGTAATTAACGTTAACCACCTAGCTTCTAGATCCGTAGACGGACTACTCATTTCATTATCTTCGCAAACTGAAGATGTTTCTCACATTAAATCGCTACATGATAAAGGCATGCCCATTGTTTTCTTTGATCGCGTAGCGGATGAGATCATTACAGACAAAGTAATAGCAGACAATGAAAAAGGTGCCTACAATGCTACGGTGCACCTTATCAAATCTGGTTACAAAAAAATAGCGCATTTAACTAGCTCTAGCCACCTTTCTATCAGTATTGAGCGCTTAACTGGCTACAAAAAGGCTTTGGCCGATCACGGAATCGCTTTTAGAGAAGACTATGTTAAGTTTTGCCCACATGGAGGCATGTTATACGAGGAAACTGAAACTGCAATTAAACAATTGGTAGCTTTAAAAGACAAACCAGATGCAATTTTTGTAGCTGGCGATAGATTAAGTACAGGTTGTTTAAGTGTGTTCAAAAACTTAAATATAGAAGTACCAAAAGATATGGCGATTGCTGGGTTTAGTAATTCTGATGTACTGGATTTATTTAATCCTTCACTAACTTCTGTTAGGCAGCCAGCTTACGAGATTGGTCAGCTAGCTACAGAAATGCTTTTACGACTTATTGAAGCAAAATATCCTATCGAAGAATTCGAGAAAAAAGTATTAGATACGAGTTTATTTGTAAGGTAGTTAGTGAGGCAGTTTGTAAGCCTGTCTAGCCAATAACTTCCAATCTTTACCCTGTTTTTGCCAAACCAGCATAATGCCAATATGCACTTCGCCTGGTTTGCCACCATCGTTAGTTGTTGCGTGTAACTCATGACGTACAACACCTGTTTTGCCAGTAACTTTTACAGTTTGGTTTTTCAACTCAATAGTTACAAAGTCTGATTTACCGCTAGCAATAGTTTCTACAAATGTTGCTTTGTCTTCTACTTTTCCACCAGAGTGCCCATAGCTTAAATCATCGGCTGCAACTTCTTCCAAAGCTTTTCTTTCTCCGCTAATCATAGCATTTTTTAGCTTTTCTACCGCGGCTGTTAAGCTCTGCTCCTCTTTATTTTGTGCGTATAACATTGTTGATGACATCAGCAATAAAGCCAGAATTATTTTTTTCATTCTAAATCAAGTGAAAAACAAAAAGGGATAGCCAGCAAAAGTGTGCCGCATATCCCTTTCTAATCGATTATTTATTTTTTAGTAAATCTCTAATTTCAGTAAGCAAGATTTCTTCTTTAGTAGGAACAGGTGCAGCAGCAGGTTTCGCTTCTTCCTTTTTCTTCATTTTATTTACAACCCTTATAATGATAAAAAGTACTAGCGCTACAATAATGAAAGTAATAACTTGAGATAGGAAGTTACCATATTTAATTGCTGTTCCTGGAATGGTTAACGCACTTAGGTTATCTAAATTAGCAGCTTTCAAAGCTGGAGCCAAAACTGCTGGTGTAATTACATCTTCTACCAATGAAGAAACAATTTTACCAAACGCAGCACCGATAATTACGCCGACAGCTAAATCTATCACATTACCTTTGACCGCAAAATCTCTGAATTCTTTTACAAATCCCATATAAATGTTGTTTTTAGTTTAAAATAAAATTTTAGTTACTGTAAACTTAGTCAAAAGATGATGAATTAATCAAATTAACCAACAAAATTATAAACCATTTGTTTATTTTTGAAAACTCGTTTAATTCCATTTATGTTAAAACAACATCTTCAACAAAAGCTATTACAGAAATTATCTCCTCAACAAATCCAATTTATCAAATTGTTGCAGGTTCCAACGGTAGCTTTAGATACACGCATAAAAGAGGAATTAGAAGAAAATCCAGCTCTGGAAGATTCTAGTTTGATGACCTTGGAAGAACCTAAGGGCGAATATGACGATCTCAACGATGATAAAGATGATTTCGATAGTGAGCGTGGTGAAGAAACTGGCATGGATGAATTTAATGTAGATGATTATTTACAAGACGATTCTACCAATGACTATAGCACTTCTTACAGCAATGGCGATGACGATGAAGAGAAGAAAGAAACACCAATAGCCATTGAAACCACTTTTTTTGAAAGTTTGCAGCAGCAGCTAGATCTACTTCCTCTGTCTGACCAAGATTTTGTAGTTGGTAGACAAATCATCGGTAGTTTAGATGACGATGGCTATTTACGCAGACCTATCACTTCGATGATTGATGATCTAGCTTTTTCTCAAAATGTATTGGTTGAGGAAGAAGACGTTTTGGAAATGTTAAAACTGATCCAAAGTTTTGACCCGCCGGGAATTGCTGCGAGAGACCTACAAGAATGTCTTGCTTTGCAGTTAAGAAGAAAAGACGCTACAAATCCGCTAATTAAAAAAGCAATTGAAATTGTAGAATTCCATTTAGATGAATTTACCCGTAAACACTACGATAAACTAGAAAGAGCCGTTGGCTTAAATAGTGAAGAATTAAAGGAGGTAGTAGCCGAAATCCTACGTTTAAACCCTAAACCTGGAGACTCTAACCAAGTAACTACCAAGCAAATGCAAATCATTCCTGATTTCCATATCAGCAATAACGATAGCACCTTGGTACTTACCTTAAACGCAAGAAATGCGCCCGAACTACGTGTAAGTCGCTCTTACATGGATATGTTTGACCATTATGATAAAGCTTCCCAAAAAGATAAAAAAATGAAGGAAGCGGTACAGTTTGTGAAACAAAAACTTGACTCTGCAAAATGGTTTATCGATGCGATTAAACAAAGACAGCAAACTTTGTTAAAAACAATGAATGCCATTATGCATTATCAGTACGAATATTTCTTAACTGGAGACGAGCGTAAGTTGCGACCGATGATTTTGAAGGATATTGCTGATAAAATTGGGATGGATATTTCTACAGTTTCTAGGGTAGCAAATTCAAAATATGTACAAACAGAATTCGGTACTTTCTTACTAAAATCTTTCTTCTCTGAAGCAATACAGACAGAGAGCGGTGAAGAGGTTTCTAATAAAGAAGTGAAAAAAATATTAGAGGATTGTATTGGTAAAGAAGATAAACGCAAGCCACTTGCCGACGAGCGTTTAACGGAAATATTGAAGGAACACGGTTACAACATTGCCAGAAGAACGGTGGCAAAATATCGTGAGCAAATGAATATTCCTGTGGCGAGGTTAAGAAAAGAACTTTAGAATAAAACTCTTAGTGCTAATTCGTGAGAGCCTGATGAACTATTCCGAAGCTTAGAAGTGGTGTAATCGTAAGCATAATTTACGCCCACCATTTTAGCCACATTAAAACCTATGTTTCCAAAAAACGCATCATTTTTACGATAACCACCACCTATCCAGAAATTGTTTCGATAGGCAAACTTCATACTCAGATCAAAAGCCTTCGGCAATGGATTTACAACCTTTAACATTACTGAAGGGGTGACCGAGAAATCATTATTGATCCAAAACTGGTATCCAGCAGCGACAAAATAATGTGCAACTTCTTTTCCTACATTAAAATCTCCATCAAAAGCAATCTTGTTTTTAATGATTTGCTGCATTGAAGCTCCAACGTAAAAATTCGAGCCATAATAATACAATCCAGCATTCAGGTCTGGTGTATACTTGTTAATTTGTGACGAAGTACCAACAACCCCGTCTCCTAGTTCTTCAAACACCAAAGACTGTCCATTTATTCCTAGCCTATTCGCTCCTACTCCTACCCCAACAGACAAGTTCGTTGTTTCTCCGATAGAAATATGATAAGCATAAGTCACATTTCCCGTTATTCTACTCAATGGCCCAGTTTTATCACTCAAAAACAAAGCACCGAAACTATGGTGCGACATCGAAGCACTGTAATCAAACATATCATCTTTAGTTTCTGGCTCTGTAACACCTAAATCGGCACCACGATAAGTAGCCAAATCGCCACCGAAAGAAACTGGAGTACTAAAACTAACATAACCAGTTTTTGGTGCACCTTCAAAACCTTGCCATTGCGTTCGCATTCCCAAGCGCAAATCCATGCCACTGTTAACCCCAGTTACCGCAGGGTTTAAAACCGACATATTTTGCAAATACTGCGAATAGTGAGGGCGTTGCTGAGCAGATGCATTGCATAAGATCAGTATAAGGCTAATAAAAACAATTACTTTCCTCATCTTAGTATAGTAACTGATCCAGTATATTTTTTCTTACCATTGTTAGGTTCAATAATGTAGTAATAAACACCAATTGGTAAATCTGCTCCATTTAATCTTCCATCCCAAGGGGTGTTATAAGGCGACGCCTCGAAAACCTTTTGTCCATAGCGGTTAAATATGGTGATATTTCCGTCTGTAAATGATTCTAAATATTTGATATTCCATGTGTCATTTTTACCATCTCCATTAGGGCTAAAAACGTTAGGGATAAGCGGTTGATCATGTACAATTACCGTATACTCATATACCAATTCGCAACTATTAGAAGTAACAGTTAAGGTGTAATGTGTAGTTTTCTCTGGGCTGGCAACCGGATTTAGCACATTATCGGCACTTAATCCCGTAGAAGGACTCCATTTGTATTTAAGACTTGAACCACTAGCTTTTATCTCAAATTGTTTTTTACCTCCTAACAAAATATCTATTGGAGCGGGCATGGTAATAGTTGGCAATTTATTTACAGTAACACTGAAATTCTTTTCTTCTATACAACCATGATCTGTAGTGTAAACATATTTGATATTAAAAGTACCGGGCCCACTAATCCTAGGGCTAAATATACCAGTTGACGAGACTCCTGTACCAGAATACACATAAGTGCCAGACACGTTATTTTCATCCTCAACTAATAATTGGATTGGATCATCAGACTCACAAATAGGTTCAACTACATTAACTTTTAAACTTGGCGCTGGATAAACAGTTACAATAACGGGAGCAGATTCGGTCACACATAATTGCCCAGAATAGGCACGCATCACTACAAGGTAATCTGTTTTAACGGCTAAACTTGGATATTTATGGGTATAAATTTTGCCAACAGCGGGACTACTATCTGTAACTACAGCATTTGTACCCCCTGCCGTATAATCAAATATCCATTCTATCTTACTGATATTACCAAAGCCAATGGTACTTTTATTTTCGAAAGAAACAGCTACATTGGCACACAAACTTGCCGAATTTTTTACTTCAAAAGTTGGATTTGGATTACTTCCACTAATCATAATCTCTTTAGTAAAAGTAACGGGACAACCCTGCTCTGAAGTAGCAATTAATGTCACTGTATAATTGCCTGGAGCAGTATATTTATGTGTTGGGTTTTGACGCACTTTTTGGACTACATCATTTGAGCCATCGCCAAAATCCCATAACCAAGCAGTGATGTTTCCTTTTACCGCAGTACCTTCATATTGTACAACATCATTAACACAAGAACCGGGGTCTTTAAAAGTAACCTCAGGTGTTTCATAAATGGTAACAACCTTAGAAAGTGTATCTGCACAACCGCTAGATGAGACTGAAATTAGCTTTACAGTATAATTGCCAGCTGCTGTATATGTTGTAGTTGGAGAGGCTGCCGAAGATTCAGGTTTTCCATTCCCAAAATCCCATTTTTGACTCGCAATGTTAGAATTTACAAAGGTACTTTCGTTATTAAATTGAATAGTGGCATTGATACAAAATGGCCCAACTGCTGTAAACGCAGATTTAGGTGGTGCCAAAATATTAATCGTCTTCGAAACAGATAGATTACAGCCAATATCGGTAGTGACATTTAATGTAACCGTTTTCGTTCCCGCAGTTGCGAATTTATGTTTAGGATGCTGCAAGGTTGATGTCCCTCCATCTCCAAAATTCCAGCTCCAAGTTTTAATGTTTCCACCAGTTCTAGGCGACGAATCAGTAAATTGAACATCTGTATTTTCGCAAGCTTCCGTAGGAAATGAAATGTTTGGTGAGAAAACATCGAAAGTTGTGAAAATCTCTTCGTCGGTGGCACAAATTGCTCCTTGAGCTTTCTCTATCAGCACTTTTAACACATAATTTCCTGGAGTTGAAAAGTTAGCAGAAGGCAAAGAATATTTATATAAGTAATAAGTTATTCCATCCTCTACTGTAGTTGTATAAGCCGGTGCATTGATAATTTCGGTTTTAGCTCCATTATTTAAATCCCAACTTAATTTATTGGTGACGTATGGCAGTTTAAGCACAAAATCAAAATCTGTACCTAAGCAAAAATTGGTAGATGCGATTGTACTACCACTAGTAAAAACCTGAATATTGCTTTTCAGATTCTTCAAATCAGTTCCAGCTAAATAGGCATAAGATTCTACCTGACCATAACCATAAGCTATGGCAACGAAACCACCACTCGCAATTAGCCTGTGCTGGTCTGATGAATTAGTAACATCAACAATTGCATAACTATACTCGCTGTTTGCAATAGGCCTAAATTGGCTAGTTATGGTCGTTCCATCTAACGTAAAGCCTGGAATATCTACTGTTTTTATAATGATATTAAGAAAGTATCTAGAAATATTTGTGTTTACCCCAGTTACACTATTTAGTCTAGAATACACAGCGATATCTTTCAGCGTCTGTTCAATTGGGTTTAATATGGTCATTTCTGGGTCTCCCAAATAAGATCCACCCTGACCACTATTGGCGGCATTAGCCAAATTACAGGTCTGAGAAGTTTGATATTGGGCAACTGCAACGGGCGAAGTAGCCTTGATTACATTAGGCGAAGTAGTATAAAACGTAATTACGCTCCCTTTTCTGTACGGATTGGACAATGCTGTACCATTTGCAGTAGTTGTGCTTCCGTTAACGGTAACCGTGGTATTATCTTCAGAAACAATGATTTTAATAATATCTGTGTTTCCGTTTAACGTATTATAAAAGGGAGCTGAAACAAAATTTTTGCCCCAAGCAGTAACTGGAAACAATTGCTGAAACAGGTTGTCTCCCCCATTTGGAGTTCGCGAATTGCCAGGCTCACAAAAAGCGGCCCATGTTGTTCCAGAAAAAACAGCTATGGGGCTGCACCCTGTAACAGATTTAATTAGCGTACCTGTTAAATCGTCTTCTGCCTGATATTGATAAACATCTCCCTTGTTTAGCGTAATTTGAAAGGTAGAATTTGCCAATCTGCCTCCATCTATGCTCGTTTGAGTAGGTTTAATCTCTACCGTTGTGCCATCTTTAACGCCAACTATAGAAAATTCTGAATATGCAGCAATGTTAGAATTACCCATATTCTGTTGTGAAAAAACATAATACTCTTGCTCTAATGCGGCGGTTGGCAAAACTAAAGTCGATCCCGTTCGAGCATTATTAGAAATTACACAATAAACAGATATTGGCTCTACGGAAGTTACATTAATTCCTTTATTTAACTCTTTTACGTTAGAACTGCCTATGTAAACATTATGGCTATTGGGGTTGATGAATACAGGTGTTACTACATTTGCAACAACACTACCCGATGCAATAATACTTCCGCCAGATGTAACTTGGTAGGTTGTGCTCACATCCGAGGAAAGAAACAGTGTCATTCGAGACCCTAAACCATCAATATGGCCAGCATACGCTACCCAAAAGTCTTTACCTCTATTAGACGTAGATTGTGCAAACACGCCTATTTTTCCGAAAAAAAATAACACAAGTGCCGCCAGCAAAAATTTGTTTTTCATTTCACTATTAAATAACAAATGATATTGGGTAGATGTAGCAAAAACTCTTTACTCACTAAAATATTTTTAGCGTAGTATCAAGTGTACACAAGTGTCGGCAAAAAAACAAGAAGTTTAAACGAAATCTTTTTATTAAAAGACTAAGATAGTAAGTTTTGGCGAGCAATAAATTCGAGTTGCTTGTTTGCAACTAACAATTTCTCTGTCAGTTCTCTATTCTCTTTTCTGAGCGTATAAATTTCGATGGCTTTATCTATATTAATCCTCAAATCCTCTTCCATCCAAGGTTTTTGGATATATCTATATACCTGTCCTTTGTTAATGGCGTCAATTACAGCGTCGATATCTGTATATCCAGTTAAAATCATCCGAATTGGCTCAGGATACTTTTCTAAAATAGATGCTAAAAATTCAACACCTGTAGTTTTAGGCATGCGCTGATCGGTAATAATTACCTGTATATCTTCGGCTTCTAAGATTTTTCTACCTTCTTCTGCAGACTCGGCTGTAAAAACTTTATATAATCTACGGAAAGTTGCTGCAAAAGCACTTAGATTATGTGGTTCATCATCAACGTAAAGGATATTCGCTGTCATTTCTCTATGAATAAAAAGTTAAAAATACTTTTTTATTGTAACTCTAAAAAACTAATTTAGTCTTTTAGCTATGAAAATTCACTTTTTGTGTAGAAAATCTCATCTTTTATAGAAGACCCTAATGTATAAACTAGACGTAACCTCTCCGTTGCATGTACTGCTAGAGCAGACAAAGAAAAATCAAGACCTTTACAAACCACTGATATTAAGACTTGTTAACGATGAAGACCGAGTTAAATTCGCCCAAATCGTAACAGAAACCCCTGGAATACAAATTTTCGACACTATAAAGGAGCAAGTAACCGAACTTTTAAGATGTTTAAAACCATTGATTGTCTTTATGCCGAAAAATGAGCTAGAAAACATCATCACTCAGAAACTTGGCAACAGCGATGAATACGGTGTTTGGGTATATTACCCTTGGTCTAATAAATTGGTTCACCTTTTAGACGAAGCCGAATTTCTTATCGTAAGAACAAATCGCAATAAATACAAAATAACCGACGAAGAACAACAAACCTTAGCCACCAAGAAGATTGGGATTATGGGGCTTTCTGTGGGGCAATCCGTTGCTTTAACACTTGCCATGGAAAGAGGTTTTGGAGAACTTCGCATTGCTGATTTTGATGAATTAGACCTAAGTAATATCAACAGAATTAGAACAGGTGTACAAAACATTAAGCTTAAAAAAACAGTAATTGTTGCTAGAGAAATAGCAGAAATTGACCCTTTCCTAAACGTAGTGTGCTACCACGAAGGGATTACTGAAGAAAACCTGAATGATTTCTTAACCGGAAATGGAAAATTAGATCTATTAATTGATGAATGCGATAGTTTTGACATCAAAATAAATGCTAGAACAATTGCCAAAGCACTGCAAATTCCGGTATTGATGGAAGGCAGTGACAGAGGCACAATTGATATAGAACGATTTGACCTAGAGCCTGAACGACCGATCTTACACGGCTTGGTAGCTCACCTAGACATGGATAAGTTTAAAGACTTGAAGAGCTTTGATGAAAAGGTACCTTATATAACAGCGGTTACAGGTTTCGAAACGCTTTCGCCAAGAATGAAAGCTTCGGCAGTAGAGCTAATGGCTACCATATCTACATGGCCACAATTGGCAAGCGCTGTAACTTTTGGAGGCGGTGTAAGTGCAGATTTGTCAAGGAAAATTTTGCTAAATAATTTGAAAGTATCTGGCAGATTCTTCTTGGATTTAGATGAAATGATTACTGATGAACCTGTAATTAAATCAGAAAAAATTGAAACGGTAGATAAAGAGCCTCTATCAACCCAAGAAATAGAGGATTTCATTAAAACTAATCACCTTTCGGAGGCAGATAACGAAGCCAAAGACCTTTCAGAAAGCGAGCTACTTTATTTGATAGAGGCCGCAAAAAAAGCGCCCTCCGGAGGCAACAACCAACCATGGAGATGGCACTATCGAAACAAAAAATTACACCTGTTTTTAGATGAGAGTACTGCTCTCGCTTACTTAGATCCAGAATTTATTTCTTCATACGCTTCTATCGGTTCAGCAATTGAAAACCTTTTGTTGGCTTCAGCCGTACAACAATTAGAAGTAAAATGGCAGCTTACGCCTCAATTTGCACCAAAACATATAGCGGTTTTTAGCTTTAGTGCTGGCCAGGCACCAACAAACGCAGAAATACTTTTAGAACAGCAGATTCCTTTAAGACATACCAATAGAAAAAGTCCACAACGTGCAGAAATTAGTGACGAAGATGTTAGCTATTTAACTGATTTGATTACCCAAACTCCTGGTGCTGAACTTACCTTCGTTAAAGAGCCAGCCAAAATCAAATCGTTAGCAGAAATTGCCACCCAAACAGATTTGTTAAGGATGTTTATTCCAGAAGCACATGAAGATTTTCTTGTTAAAGAAATGAGATGGACTGCTGAACAAGCTAATCTAGCACAAGATGGTATCGGCATCCATACCTTAGATTTAAGCAATAATGACCAAATGGGAATGACTTTGCTTCGCGACAGAAAAATGATTGATTTTCTTGAGAAAATTAACGGAGGAAGTGCATTTAATAGATTATTAGTACAACAATTCATGAGTTCTTCTGCAATTGGACTAATAACTATGCCTAATTCCGAAGTTACTTCTTGGATAAATTCAGGCATTGCCGCAGAAAGAATGTGGTTGGGTGCTACTTCTTTAGGATATCAAATACATCCGGTTAATGTGCCTCTTATTTTCTTCTATAAAAATGCAATAGAAAACAGTTTAACAATATCAAATCATAAAAAAGAAAAATTAACCCAAACAGAAAAGGAGTTAAATCTTATTTTTGACAAGTCTGAAAATCAAACATCGATGTTCATGTTTAGAATTTTCAAGGCAAGCGCATCTCCACAAAGAACCATCAGAAAGTCGAACGATAAAATTTTCTCCATTGGAAGAGCATAACTCGGAAATAAAGCACATTAAATTTACAGCATTTAGAGCTGTAGACGACAGGGAAGCATGCATGAGCTTTGTTGAAGGGCACAAACGTGTACTTGAAATATTCGGGATTACGCAAATCACTTCGGCCAAAGCAGATTGGGTGCTTAATCCAGATGTTTACGTGATGTTGGTTACAGATGAAGATACCGGAAAAGTATTAGGTGGCGGAAGAGTACATAAGGCCAATGGGATCAACAGATTACCAGTTGAAGAAGCCGTAGGTTATATGGATGAAAACATCTACAAAATGGTAGATGCTCGTACTGCCGCCGGAACTGGGGAAGTAGCTGGTGTTTGGAACTCGTTTGAAGTTGCAGGACTAGGTATTGGTAGCTTATATTTGAGTATTGCATGCGTTGCTTACTCTGCTTTTGTTGGTATTACTTCGCTATTTGGCTTGGCGGCACCAGCAACTTATAGAAATGTTTACAACGGTGGTTTTAGACCAATAATGGAACTCGGAAATAACGGCAAGTTTTATTATCCAAAGGATGATATGATAGCAACCGTGATGTTTAACGAAGATACCATAAACCTTCCTATTACAGTTGATGCACAAAAAGGCATAGGACTGGAAATGAGAAAAAATCTCATCCACGAACATGAGGTTGTTTCTAAACGTGGCGATGTTGTAAAGCTAACTTTTGACCTATCTAGAAAAAATGACAACTAAATTCTTCCGCTATCTTCTCGCTCTCTCGCTGTTTTTTTTCATTGTAGCAGAGAGTGCATGCGCATTTGGGAAGCCTAAAAATGAGTTGCCATTTAAAATACAATACCTAAAAGATAAGACCAATCAGCTCGGCATTAGCCAAGTCATCAACCAAAAGTTTAGTGATTACAATAAAGACCTTTTTAACTTTGGCGTAGAAAACACAACTTATTGGATCAAATTAACTTCAGAAACTAACCAATCTTTTAGTCGTGAATTACTCCACATAGAACAACCTCGTTTTGTGGTTTACGAGATGTACGATCAAAAACAGGTTAAAATTTTAAAACCGAAAGTTAACTTCGAACTACAAAAAGACAGTCCACATAAGGACCTGCAAGATATCGCCTTTTTATTACCTGATGTGGTAAAAAAAGGAGAATCATTCTATTTAAGACTGAAAGCACATGAGGCCTTTATTACAAAAATAGTAGTTGTAAAAGAAAGAGCACTCGATAATAAAAACTCGCTCAGAGACATCATTTTTGGCATTTACACAGGGATAATGCTTGTAATGTTTGTTTACAACTTATTTCTTTTCATCATTGTTAGAGATAGAAGTTACATTTTCTATGTTTTCTACATTTTATTTACGTGGCTAACGCAGATAAGTATACAAGGGTATGGTTTAAGATATATTTGGGCGGCAGAAAATCCAATAAATCATTTCTCTGTCGTCTTGTTCTCCTCTATTGGGTTAATTTTTGCCACACTATTTTCGGTTTCGTTTTTAAGCACCAAAATTTTCGTACCACGAATACATAAAGTAGTCATCACGTTTACGTCGATTATTCCTTTAAACATCATCATTCTATTTGCTTTTGACACTTATATCAGCTTCATCATTATGCAGCTGTTTACATTATTCGGGGTAATTATTGCATTAACTACATCTTATCACGTTTATTTTAAAAAGCATTTTAAACCTGCTGGATTTTATCTGATCGCCTGGTCTATCCTACTTGTTGGCGCAGTGCTATTTATTTTAAAAGACTACGGAATTCTTCCTTATAACACCTTCACAACCTATTTGTTACAGATTTCGTCGGCAATAGAGGTCATGTTATTGTCTTTCGCCCTAGCGGATAAAATCAATTACTTTAAAAAGGAAAACGAAACTGCACAGGCACAGGCTTTAAATGCATCTTTAGAAAATCAGCGATTAATTAAAGAACAAAATATTGTACTCGAGAAGAAAGTTAAGGAACGTACCGAAGAACTTGAAAATGCAAACGAGACTCTCAATTTAACTTTAAACAACCTAAAAGCTACACAATCTCAACTGGTTGATGCAGAGAAAATGGCTGCATTAGGTCAGTTAACAGCAGGTATTGCGCATGAAATCAACAATCCAATCAACTTTGTTACTTCTAATGTAAAGCCTCTGCAACTAGACATAGACGATTTAAAGGACATCATTAAAAAATACGAAGGTATTGATATTGAAAAAGAAATTAAACCTCAAATTGAAGAGATAGAAGCCTACAAAAAGCAAATTGATTTAGGTTTCATTAACAATGAGATTACATCGCTTTTAGCGGGTATTAGTGAAGGTGCCAAACGTACCGCAGAAATTATTAGAAGTTTACGGAATTTTAGCCGCGTAGATGAAACTGATATGAAAGCGATTGACCTCAACGAAGGTCTATTATCTACCTTGGTATTGATTAGAAATACGCTTCCTGATAATTTAACGGTGGTAAAAGAGCTAGGCAACCTACCAAAAGTAGAGTGCATGCCAGGTAAAATTAACCAGGTTTTCATGAACTTAGTTTCTAACGCTGTACAAGCAGTAAAAAGCAAAGAAGTACAAGCCGAGGAGGAATTTTTGACCATTAAAAGTTGGTACGATAATCAGCAGGTATTCATCAGTATTAAAGACACTGGTACAGGAATGAGCGAGGAAGTTAAACATCGCATTTTCGAACCTTTCTTTACTACAAAGGATATTGGCGAAGGTACAGGCTTAGGTCTTTCTATTGTTTTCAGTATCATAGAGAAACACAAAGGCCATGTAGAAGTTGTATCAGAACTTGGAAAAGGAACTGAATTTATTATTATCTTGCAAGTAAATATACTCTAACCTATTGCACATGAACAATCCTACCGTACGCGTTTTATATATTGATGACGAAGAGAACAATCTTCAGGCATTTAGAGCAAGTTTTAGGAGGCAATATGAAATTTACACTGCTATTTCTGCTGCCGAGGGATTGAAGATATTGCAAAATATAGATATTCATGTGATACTTGCCGACCAGAAGATGCCTAACACTACCGGTGTAGAATTCTTCAAGAGCATTGTAGATACCATCCCCGATCCTATTCGTATTTTACTGACTGGCTACACAGATATAGAAGCATTGGCTGATGCCATTAACCACGGAGATATTTACAGGTACATCACCAAGCCTTGGAACGATTTAGAATTACATAATTCTATCAAAAATGCTTACGATGCCTACAAAGCGAAAATCGATTTACGCAATAAAATTACCGAGTTGGAAAAAACCAACGATGAACTTAATCGCTTTATTTACAGCATTTCTCACGAATTAAGAGCTCCGTTAGTATCGGTAATCGGCATCATCAACTTGGTTAAAATGGAGGGTTTGTACGACTCTAGTGGTGAGTACTGGGGGCTTATTGAAACTTGCTCTAACAAGCTAGATTACTACATCCAAAAAACCTTACAATACTATAAAAACACGAAAGATATTCCCGACCATAGCGAAATAGATTTTAACAAATTGGTTGGCGAGTTGGTAGACCTTCACGGTTTCTCCGACAAGGAAACTTCCTTTAACGTAAATATAAATCAAACTACTAAATTTGTAGGTGACGCTTTTAGAATTGAGGTAATTTTAAGCAACCTTATTTCTAACGCGATAAAATACCAGAAAACTAACGAACTTAATAAAACCGTAAATATTGAAATTGATGTAAATGATTTTGAGGCAAGAGTGAATATTAATGATAACGGCTTAGGTATCCTTAAAGAACACTTGGAAAAAATATTTATGCAATTTTTCAAAAGCAAAATGCATCATGGCAGCGGCTTGGGACTTTTCATCGTAAAAGAAGCGCTTACCAAGATTAATGGTACAATTAACGTTAGCTCTAATATAGAAGATGGTACAACCTTTAAAATAACCATACCAAATGCCAAATAAAACGGGAAAAGTGTTGTTGATAGATGATAATGATATCGACTTAAAAATCAACTCAAAGGTCATCAAGTTATCTAATTTTTTTGAAGAGATTATAATATGCCAGTCGGGCAAAGAAGGAATTGAGTACATTACGAAAAATCTCGATACCCCTGAGCTATTACCTGATTTTATACTTTTAGATATTCAAATGCCAGAAATGGATGGTTTTGAGTTTCTAGAAATCTACAAAAATTTCCCTAGAACATTTTTAGACAACTGTAAATTGGCGATTTTATCTTCTACTTTAGATTTTGGTGATATCAAAAAAGCCGAAGCTAACCCATTGGTAATCAAATTACTTAAAAAACCACTATATCCAAACGAATTACAAGAGTTACTAAACAAGCATTCTACTTTACTAGGAATCTAGCGAATAGCTACTTGATAGCTCAACCAAATACAAACTTAAACACACTAAATTTAAACGCTTTTTAGTTGAAAGATAGGATGGTATCTTGAAAAACACACTCTCTATTAATCATTTCAAACTCCAAAGTTTTAATAAGCACGCCTTCAGAAGTTTTAATTTCTAAGGTATGCTTTCCAACTGTAACCTCTTTCAATACAAAAACATTTAATAGATTATCTTCTTTTTTTAGATTCTTACAATCTGTCACATAGGTTGGATTAGCTTTCGGTTTTACCAAAAGAGTACCAGCTTCACCTCCATCGAGCTTAAAATAAAGTTCTAAAGGGTCGTTTCCATCGTAATTAATAGCAAGACCATATTGTCCAAAATCTTTATTGAAATTTTCGTCTTCGCATGCAGAAATAATAGCGAACAATAAGAACAACAGAGAGAGATACGTTAATTTTTTCATGTAAGTATTATTAATTACAAATATGAGGAATATATATTCAAAGCAAATACCAAAAAACAAGTAAAATTTAATAAAAAACACAGCAATTGTCTAACACGCTGACAACAAAGTAAATTAATTTAAATTTTTACGGATATACATAGAAAGCCTACGAATATTAAACCATTCCTATCACGATTAAAGAGTAAAACAAACTTTGAAATAATTTCATTAACCTTGTATGAAGTCACCCTATTTTATTTAAGTAGAAAGAAATTAATGGATAATTCTCAAAAGATAAATTTGCTCTTAACGAAGATTGAAAATCTATCTATCAGACAGCAAGGTTTTGAAGCCGAGATAAAGGCTTTAAGGCAAGAGGTGGAAGCTTTACGCAATCCTAATATACAAACTTCACAAACAGAAATGGAAGTGACTAAAGCCCTTCCCTTTCCTCCTCCTAAAAATACACCTACCTCACCCATAGCCCAAAATGCAGCGGCTCCGAAACCAATTATTGCTCCACCGAGCAAACAACCGAGCTTCAGCGAAAGGTTTAGCAGCAAAAACATGGCTAAATCTGATTTCGAAAAATTTATTGGAGAGAACTTAATCAGCAAGATAGGTATCCTGATATTAATTATTGGTGTTGGTATTGGCGCTAAATACGCGATAGACAATCAATTGATTAGTCCGTTGACACGTATTATTTTAGGCTATTTGGTTGGGGCAGGTTTATTGGCATTTGCCATCAAATTAAAAGCTAAATACGAGAAATTTTCGGCTGTTTTAGTAAGTGGAGCTATAGCCATCATGTATTTTATTACCTATGCAGCCTACGATTTTTATTCGCTCATACCGCAAGCATTAGCTTTTGCATTGATGGTATTTTTTACTTCATTTACAGTAGTTGCGGCCATTAAATACAACCGACAAGTTATTGCCCATATTGGTTTGGTAGGCGCTTATGCAGTCCCATTTTTGCTAAGCGATGGTTCAGGAAAAGTGGCAGTCTTATTCTCTTACATGGCAATTATCAATATCGGCATATTGATCATCAGTTTTAAAAAATATTGGAAACCGCTGTTCTATGCCTCATTTGGGCTTACTTGGATTATCTTTCTGAGTTGGTTATTTGACTCGTATACAGACAAAGACCACTTTGCATTAGCAATACTCTTCTCTTCAGTATTCTTTGTTATTTTTTACATCACCAACCTAGCTTATAAAGTAAGTAAAAAGGAAGTTTTTGGTCTAAGTGATGTGGTTTTACTACTCCTAAATAGTTTCATTTTTTACGGAATTGGCTACTTCATCTTATCAGAAAGCAAATATAGCGCAGAATTATTAGGCCTATTTACCTTAGCAAATGCCATCATCCACTTTTTGGTAAGTTTGGTTATCTACAAGAAAAAACTAGCAGATAAAAATCTATTTTACCTCATTTTAGCTTTGGTAATTACGTTTATTACCATGGCTGCGCCTGTACAATTAGATGGCGGATGGGTAACTATTTTCTGGACGGTGGAAGCCGCAGTACTTTTCTACTTGGGAAGAGTTAAGAAAATCGTTATTTACGAAAAGCTCTCCTTTCCACTGATTTTCTTAGCATTTTTCAGTCTGCTGCAAGATTGGTCTACGACCGTGAATGTTTACGAAAAAACTATCCTCACGCCTATTTTCAATGTTATTTTTCTAACTGCTGTTATATTTACAGCAAGCTTTGTTTGGATACTAACGGTTAATAAAAAAGAAACAGAAAAAGCGACACAATGGCCTTGGATGAGGGATATTTCAACCTACGCTATTCCAGGGATGTTGCTCATAGCTACTTACTTTTCATTACAGATAGAAATTGCAAGGCACTTCGATAACCTTTACCAAACCACTAAAATAAATATCACGCCTAGTAAAAAAGATATATACGCAGACTATCGTTACAATTACAACTACGAAAACCTAAAAAATGCTTGGATTTACATCTATACGTTGTTTTTTGCTGCTATATTAACTTTCACGAATATCAAAAAAATAAAAAGCACTGAATTGGCGGTTACCAGTTTAATCATCAATATGTTGGTCATTCTTTCGTTTTTAGCGAGTGGGTTATACATTTTGAGCGAGCTAAGAGAAACATATCTAAATCCAGAAAAATACTTTGTTATTGGTTCATTTAACATTGGAATTAGGTACCTAGCCTTTGTATTCTTCGCTTTGCTGATCGTTCAATTATATCAGCTCCAACGTTCGGGTTTAATTAAAAAAGACATTAGAACGATGTTGGATTATATAGTCTACATTTCGATTCTTTGGATTATTAGTAGTGAATTGATCAATATTCTAGAACTGATGAGAGCTGATGGAAGCTACAAACTTGGCTTAAGCATTTTATGGGGTATTTATTCGTTATTCTTAATCGGGCTTGGTTTAGCCAAAAACAAAAAGCACCTACGTATTGGAGCTATGGCTTTGTTTGGCATTACTTTAGTTAAGTTGTTCTTTTACGATATCGCCTACCTTAGCACCATATCCAAAACGGTTGTTTTTGTATCGTTAGGTGTATTATTATTGATTATTTCTTTCCTTTATAATAAGTACAAACATTTAATTATTGACGAGAATGAAGTTAAAAATTAAGCTAATATTAGCGTTTTTGCTTGGTGTAAGCTTGGTAAAAGCTCAAACCAATACCTATCAGTTTAAGAGGCAAATTACAGGCGTAAGTACAAATTGGCATAGCCTTACACTACCCGACGGCCTGTATCAAAAGCTCAATACAGGTGTTGACGATTTACGGATTTTCGGAATTAAAGGAAAAGATACTATCGAAGTACCTTACCTACTGAAGCAGCGAGCCAACGAAGTTAATACTGCAGAAATTCCTTTTAAACAGCTTAATCAAAGTACAATTGGCGACGTGTATTATTATACTTTTCAATTAACGGAAGCTAACGTCATTAACCAAATTAACTTAGACTTTAAACAGGAAAACTTCGATTGGAAGGTTGTTTTGGAAGGAAGTAATGACAACCAAAATTGGTTCGGCATCTTAAAAGATTATCGCATCTTATCCATCAAAAATAAGGATACGGATTACAAATTCACCAAATTGAGCTTTCCAGACGCTAAATATCAGTTTTACAGAATTGCCATTAAAAGCAACCTCCCACTTACATTAACGGGCAGTAAAACCTTAAGAACTGATACGATTAAAGGTGTTTACAACGAGGTAAAATATCAAACCTACGACCTTAAAAATGATACAAAAAATAAAGAGACGGTTATTGAAGTTGGTCTAAAAACGGCTGTTCCGATATCTTTTTTAAAAATCAATGCGCAAAGCGATTTTGATTTCTACAGAGCTATCAGAATTGAGTATGCGACAGACAGCTTCAAAACCGAAAAAGGTATAGAATATAATTTCTCAACGCTTTACGAAGGTACCATTAGTTCTTTAGAAAAAACGGAATTCAATTTTCCGAACACCATTACCGGCAGGATAAAAATCACGATTAGCAATAACGACAATAGACCTTTGCGCTTAAGCGGATTAGAGCTGCAAGGCAATAGCTATCAGATGATTGCCCGTTTTGATGATTTAACTAATGAATATGCGCTGTATTACGATAGCGAAAACACATTAGCTCCTAATTATGAGATTGCAAAATTTGAAAGTAAAATACCTTCGAACTTAAACAGTGTAAATGTAGGCGAGGAACAGAAAAATCCTTCCTACACTGTAAAAGTAGAAAAACCACTGTTCGAAAATAAGATTTGGCTTTGGGCTTTGATGGTGGTTATTATTGCACTGCTTGGCTTCTTTTCTTTTAAAATGTTGAAGAGTTAAGATTAGAGATAAAGGTTTTTGATAAACATTAAGATTGCTTCGTGCCTCGCAATGACGATTAAACAAAATCCTAATCACAATTCGCTGCGCTTCCGTAAGCTGAATGTGTATGTGGAGAAAGAAATGGGATATTTAAGTTGGCAGAGCGCAAAATGAAGAGCGCACCAATAAAAAGTGCAAACCACGGTATCAGCTTTTGACTGTTAAATTTAAAGTATTTTTTCAAGTAAACCCCTCCCAGTGAAATGAAAAGCATTAACGGTGTAGTACCCATGCCGAAGAGTAGCATAAAGCTTGCTCCTGATTGAGAATTAGCAGAACTGAGTGCGGTGGCTAAAGCCAAATACACCATCCCGCAAGGAATTAAACCATTAAGCATACCTGCAAAAAAGCCCCAATATGGAAGTTTAAAAACTTTGCCCATCAGCTTACTAATTGGGATTACCATTTTATTTTGCAGTTTTTGGAAAGCTTTAATGTATTTACCACTTAATTGAGCTATTGTAAACAGTACTAAGAGCACACCGATCACTAAACTTAACGTCTCTTGTTTGGCAAAAACGGCAAATGTATTACCCAACAAACCAACTAAGGTTCCAAGTAAAGCGTAAATTGAGATTCTACCGAATTGGTACAACAATACCTGTAAAACATTATGCCAGCTGCTTTTTTTGTCTAATGGCAAGCCCAGCACAATTGGTCCGCACATTACGGCACAATGTACGCTTCCCAAAAAACCCATTAAAAAAGCAAGCGGCATTAAACTCATATTCTGATGTCTTTGGTATACATATAATCTTTACCATTCGAGCGCCATTCCAATTTCAACGACCAAAGTCCTTTGTCTAAGTTCCCTGCTTCAATGATAATCAGGTTTCCATCGTCAATAGTTTTACCACTGCTTTTGACATCTTTTTCTTTGGCAGATGGGCGCATTAAGGTCAATTGGTAATCTGCAGCATCTTTCAACTGAATAATCAATTGGCTTTGGCTTTGCTTAATTTCCGGAGTTGCATCATCGTTCAAAGTGTTGCTTTTTGCTTCGTATTCCCTATCGTAGTTGATACCTTTTTCGTAGTAGTCTTCCTCTACCAGCGAATCGTTACCATGCTGCTTGAACATATAAACCACCATTCCAATAATGAACGACATGAAAGCTGCCATTCCTAAAACTAGTTTTGTTCCCCAATTCATTCTCTTGTTTTTTTGTTGTTTAGTTGGTTCGTTTTTTAGTTAACTGATATCTGACCACTGATATCTGTCCCCTGTTTAAGGTTGCGAAAAGAAAGTAGTCTCTGTTTCACTAATTACCTTACCATCAACTATAATTTCAAACTTCACTTTCGATTTAAACTCTTCAATATTTTTTGGTTGCTTGATTAAGAAGAAGGTTAAATGTGATGAGCCCTCTTTTGGCAAAATCGTATCGGCTTGTATCAATTCTATTCTGTCTTTCGCATCGGCGGATTTAAACACAAATTTCATATCCTTGTTCGTCTTATTAATCAGCTCTGCATTATATAAGTTTGCAATAGTTCCATCAGGGCGTTTCTGATACAAAGTTCCGCTAGCTCGCAAAACTGTGGTTTGTACATCTTCCCTTTTGTAAATTAAGGATGAAAAAATAATCATCACCAACACTAAAACTACAACGTAACCGTAAGCTCTAGCACCTAACTTAAATTTGTTTCTACTTTGGATAAAATCATGATTGTAGAAACCAATTAGCTTTTCAGGCTTACCGATTTTAATCATCACCTCATCGCAAGCATCTATACAAGCAGTACAGTTGACACATTCTAACTGCGTTCCCTGCCTAATGTCAATTCCTGTTGGACAAACCTGCACACATAAACTACAATCAATACAATCACCTTTTAAGGTTTGGTCTAAACTTTTTTGAATACGTCCACGAGGTTCGCCACGGGTTTCATCGTAAGCAACAATTAAACTCTTATTATCTAGCAAAACACCCTGCAACCTGCCATAAGGACAAATTACGGTACAAACTACTTCTCTCACATATGAGAAAACCCCGTAGAAAATGAAAGTGAAAATCCAGATAGAGATAAACCCTATCGTATGCTCACTGATAGGTTCTGTGGCTATTTTATACAATTGATCTGAACCGATGATGTAAGCCAAGAAAACATTAGAGATAAGGAACGAAATTGCTAGAAACAGAAAGTGCTTAAAGCCTTTTTTGAAAACCTTTTCTGTATTCCATTCTTGTGCATCTAGTTTCTTTTGCTGGTTGGCATCGCCTTCTATCCAATACTCTATTCTACGGAAAACCATTTCCATAAAAATAGTTTGCGGACAGACCCAACCGCACCACAGCCTTCCCAATATTACGGTGAAGCAAACAATGAACAACACCAAAATCAGCATTGCTAGAGCAAAGAGATAAAAGTCTTGTGGGGTGAAGATTAAGCCAATAAAAACAAACTTGCGCTCTAAGAAGTTGAACAATATTAATTGCTCGCCATTGAGTTTAACAAATGGACTAGCAAATAAAAGCAGCAGCAATACGTAGCTTATCCATTTCCTTTGGTTATATAATTTACCAGAGGGTTTTTTAGGGTAAAGGAACGTTCTGCCACCACTCTTTTTGTTGTTATTTTGGGATTTTGCCATCTCTATATCTTTCTGCACTTATTTTTTGTAATCATTAAACCTCCCCCTACCCCCTCCGAGAGGGGGACATGCATGTTGTATATGCACCCTGTATCTCCCTCTGGAGGGAGAATTAAAGAGGGAGGTCTACTAATGCAGCTATTCTAATTCGCCACCGCTTCTGCAGCCGCAGCATCATATTTTTCACCTTGTGGCGCTTTAGGATTAGCTGGTTTAGAACCCTGTAACGACAAAATGTAATTGGTTACTGCACTGATGTTAGCCGAGCTCATGTTTTTCTCCCAGCTCACCATTCCTTTTTCAGGCACACCATACTTAATCACTTTAAATACGTCTTTTACGCTACCGCCGTGTAACCAAAATTCATCTGTTAGGTTAGGCCCAACCAAACCTTCGCCTGCAGCTCCGTGACAAGCCACACAATTCGCATCAAAAACGCCTTTACCTACCGCAATTTGTGACGGGTCTATCTTCACACTGTTTTCATCTACAGAAGAAGCAGATTTTGCTAAGAACTTCTGTTTTGCTAAATCGGCCTTTGCCATTTCTGTTTTGTACTCATCGTCCTGTCTTTCTCCATGCTCACCAATATGATAATAGTAAAGGTATCCAGCAGCAAAAATTAATGTACCATAGAAAAGTACGTTAAACCAAGCTGGAACAGGGTTATTCAACTCCTTTATACCATCGTAAGCATGTGGAATTTCCAAATCTTTCTCCGCAGAAAGTGGCTTTAAGCTTAAAAGTTTGGTCCAAACACTAGGTTTTTCGCCATTTAATTTTACCCACTCTTCGTATTCTAACCTTCTATCCTCCTTGGTTTTATAAGGCGTTGGATTTTTACTTTCTTGGTAAATTACCTTAAAACTTTTATACAAAGTGATGGCAACAAACAACAGGATAATAGAAAACACCAACAAAGTGATAATCAGTAATTCTGTAGTACTGATACCCAAAGATGGATCTGGAATTACAACTTTGGTTTCTTCTTCGGCAGCTGCCGCAGCTTCTTGTGCAAATGAACCAAAAGCTGTAGCCAATAACATCATCAATAAACTAAACTTCTTCATATCCGTCTACTGTTTGAGGTTCGTTAAAAGGTAGATTACTCATTTCTGCAATATGGGTTTTGTTCATTTTGATAAGATAAATACCTACCATGATAAAGAAAACCATAAATATGAGCAGTGATGCGATGAGATAAAACTCACCGCCTGCTAGGTCTTTTATTTGCTTAAACATAATTTTTACTGGTTAGATGGAATAGTTGTTTTGTTTGCTTTGATATCGGTACCCATACGTTGCAGGTAAGCAATTAAAGCAATTATCTCTCTGTCGCTTTTCACGTCGATATTGTTTTGCTTCAGATCTTTAGCGATTGCTTCTGCTTGATCGCTCAACTTCGCTTTAGCCACAGCATCAAAATTCTCTCTGTATGGCACACCTAAAGTCTGCATTGCCCTAATTTTGGCTTCAGTCATGCTGGTATCCAATTTTTGGGTAATTAACCAAGGGTAAGATGGCATGATACTTCCTGGCGACATTGAAGTTGGGTCTAACATGTGGTTGTAGTGCCAAGCGTTAGAATATTTACCACCAATACGGTGCAAATCTGGTCCTGTACGTTTACTTCCCCATAAAAACGGATGGTCGTAAACAAACTCGCCTGCTTTACTGTATTCGCCATAGCGCTCAGTTTCTGACCTAAATGGACGGATAGTTTGCGAGTGACAGTTCACACATCCTTCTTTGATATACAAATCTCTACCTTCTAATTCTAGTGGAGTGTAAGGTTTAACACTGGCGATAGTTGGTACGTTACTCTCGATGGTAAAAGTTGGCATCATTTCTACCATACCACCAATCAAAATCACAATCATAGAAAGCACCATGAATTTCATTGGTTTACGTTCCAACACACGGTGCCATTTTTTATCAGCTGGGTCTTCGTGAGTAATTTCTTTCTCTAAAGGCATTGCTTCGGCTGCTTCATCAGCTACCAGCTTACCTTTTAGCATAGTTTTAGCCAAGTTGTAAGTCATCGCGATAGCGCCGATAAGATACAATGCACCGCCAATAGAACGCAATATGTGCATTGGAATAATTTGTAGCGTAGTAGTTAAGAAGTTAGCGTATTTCAACAAACCTTCGTCTGTAAACTCTTTCCACATTAAGCCTTGCGTAAAGCCAGCCCAATACATCGGAATTGCGTAAAACAAGATACCTAATGTGCCAATCCAGAAGTGGAAAGAAGCTAGTTTTTTAGAGAACAACTCTGTTTTATAGATACGTGGGATTAACCAGTACAATACACCAAAAGTTAAGAAACCATTCCAACCCAAAGCACCAACGTGTACGTGAGCTACAATCCAGTCGGTAAAGTGAGCTACACCATTAATTTGTTTTAAGGATAACATTGGTCCTTCGAAAGTTGCCATACCGTAAGCAGTAAGCGCAACCACCATAAATTTCAAGGTTACATCTTCACGAACTTTATCCCAAGCACCACGTAAGGTGAGCAAACCGTTAATCATACCGCCCCAACTTGGTGCAATAAGCATGATGGAGAAAGCTACGCCTAAAGATTGCGCCCATCCTGGTAAGGAAGTGTACAATAAGTGGTGTGGACCAGCCCAGATGTAGATGAAAATTAACGACCAAAAGTGGAGGATACTCAATTTATAAGAATACACCGGACGGTTAGCCATTTTAGGTAGGAAGTAGTACATCATCCCTAAATACGGCGTAGTTAAGAAAAATGCCACCGCATTGTGTCCGTACCACCATTGTACCAGGGCATCTTGTACACCGGCAAAAACATAGTAACTTTTAAGAAATGAAATAGGCAGCTGAAATGAATTTACAATATGCAATACCGCAATAGTTACGAAAGTAGCAATGTAGAACCAAATGGCTACATACAAGTGCCTTTCTCTACGTTTGATAATGGTACCGAACATATTGATACCGAAAACCACCCAAATTAAGGTAATGGCAATATCGATTGGCCACTCTAGCTCTGCATACTCATGCGATGAAGTAATACCCAAAGGCAAAGTAATCACCGCCGAAACAATAATTAACTGCCAACCCCAAAAGTGAATTTTACTTAAGGCATTACTGAACATTCTTGCTTTTAACAAACGTTGTAACGAGTAGTAAACACCCATAAAAATGGCATTACCCACAAAGGCGAAAATTACCGCATTGGTGTGAAGCGGTCTGATACGACCAAAAGTAGTGTACTGATTACCCAAGTTCATGCTTGGCGAAAACAGTTGCGTGGCGACAAGTAATCCTACTAGCATTCCGATAATACCCCATACGATGGTTGCAATACCGAAATCTCGTACAATCTTATTGTCGTAGGTAAATTTTTCTAGCTGCATAATGAATAGAAATAGATTTGTAATGTTTATGACAAAGTTATTACAGTGCCGAAGCACTGTCGATGATTAGCATTAGTCGGAAATATGATTATTATCACTTTTTGCTGTTTGTGGATTTTTGGAAGCTTCAACTGTCTCTGGGTTTATTACCTCATCGTCGAATAGAATGCGTACGCTTGGGGTGTAAACATCATCATGCTGACCACTTTTCAGTGCCCAAAAGAAGGCTCCCAGAAAAACCAGCGCCACCAAAACGCTGCAACCGATTAGAAAATATAGTATGTTCATTTTTTTATTTAAGTAGTCAGGGATTAGGAATCAGGGGTCAGAGATGATTAGTTCATTGGTAATCGGTTTATTGGTCATTGAGGAGAGGGAACTGGACAGTGCTAACTGATACCTGATACCTGATCACTGATACCTGTCCCCTATTTTAACCCATTCTTCTTTGCAAAATACCTAGTAGCTAAACTGGTAAAACTGATAATGGTAATGGTGCTAATAGGCATCAGAATAGCCGCTACCAATGGATATAAAGTACCTTGTACGGCATAATAAACTCCTATAAGGTTGTAAGAAGTAGCTATCGCAAAGCTGATTTTTATCGTGGTTAAGCCGTCCTTACTTAACTGAATGAAATGAGGCAGTAGACCTAGCGCATTACCGCTCATGATGGCATCACAACCTGGCGTAAAATTGTTAATGTTATCGGTAATAGCTACGCCGAAATTAGCTTGTTTTAAAGCTCCAGCATCATTCAAACCATCGCCCAACATCATCACTTTTTTCTTTCTAATCTGCAAGGCTTTAATCGCTTCCAACTTTTGGTGTGGACTTTGATTAAAGAGAATTGTTGTAGAGGGTTTGAAAACTGACTTCAACATTTGCTCATCTTTGTTAGTATCTCCAGAAAGCACTTTCAAATCATAATCTTCGTTGAGGTGGTTAATTAAAGGAGCAATGCCATCACGCCATTGCTGATCTACCGAAAAGCAGCCTTTATACATTTCATCAATCATGATGTGTACGCCACCATTTTCTTTGCTTTCTACTTCGAAAGGTATCCCTCTTTTACTCCCTGCGTAAACTAAACGACCATTTACCACGCCCATAATCCCCTTCCCTACCACTTCATTGTATTTGGCAATGGCATAAATCTTACTCGGATTTAAAACTTTCAGTACTTGCCTGCTCAAGGGATGAGAAGAATTATAAAGCAACGAGGCAACCAGCAACTTCTCTCCTGGTGTTAAATTGCCTTCAAAACGGATTTCAGAATTATGTGTACTGGTCAATGTTCCAGTCTTATCAAAAACTACGGTATCTAAATCCGCCAGTTGTTCAACTGCATCGGTATTTTTTACGTAGAATCCCTTTTTATCAAATACCGAAAGTATAGCCGAAAGTGTAAATGGCGTACTTAAAGCCAGCACACAAGGACAAGCTACAATAACCACCGCTGTAAATGCCGACCATGCTTTTGCACTATCATTTTGCCACAGCCAGTAACCTGTAGCAGCAAAAGCAATTACAAACACTCCAATACTGAAATACTTGGCAATGCTATCGTTAAAACTCTTTTTCTTAAAATCGGTTTTGTAGAATTCTTTATTCCATAAACCTGTTAAGTAACTTTGCGAAGCCGGCTTTACTACTTCCAGCTCAATAGCTTCTCCCATTTGCCTTCCGCCAGCATACACGATTTCACCCAAAACCTTTTGCTGAGGCTCGGCTTCGCCAGTTACAAAACTCATGTCCAACCAAGCATCTCCCTTCATTAAGATGGCATCGGCTGGCACTAGTTCGCCATTGCGTATCAATAGCCGATCCCCAACGGCTATTTCGCTAATGGCTACCGGTTTTTCCCGGTTATCTTTGAGGGTGGTAATCGCAATTGGAAAATAAGAGCGATAATCCCTGTCGAATGAAATATGATGATAGGTACGTTGTTTCACCCATTTACCCATCAATAATAAAAAAATCAATCCTGTTAAGGTATCACCAAAGCCTGGCCCATCATTAAAGATGGTTGAAATAGCGGTACGTACAAATAGTACCGCTATAATGAGGGCAAGCGGTGTATCTAGATTAACAAACTTTTGCTTTAAACTTGCTATAGCGGAAGTGAAATAATCTCTAGCGCAGTAAAAGGTTACTGGTATACAAAAAGCCAAGTTTAACCAAGCAAACAGATACTGAAATTCTTTTTCTAAGGCTGATAAACCAAAATATTCTGGAAAACTGAAAAGCATTACATTGCCCATACAAAAACCTGCGATGGCAATCTTCCAAATCAGCTGTTTATTAACCGAATTTCCTTTTTCCTTCACTACATCCTGCAGGCTAATCAAGGGTTCATAACCAATCTGGTTTAGTACTTCAACTACCTCACGCAGAGAAACTTTTTCGTGCTTGTAACTGATGGTCACTTCTTTCTTCAAGAAATCGATACAAGAACTAAATATGGCTGGATTGATTTTGTACAGATGTTCCAACAACCAAATACAAGAACTACAATGGATGGCCGGAACGTAAAAAGTAACTATCGAATTCTCTTTGTCTTTATAGTTGATGAGCTGAGTGATGATAGTTGGTTCATCTAAATATTCGAAATGTCCATCATCTTTGATACGTTGCCCAGGAGTATCGTTATACGCATAATAGTTGCACATGTTATTTTCAGATAAAATCTGATACACGTTTTGACAACCTACACAACAGAAATCTTTTTCATCGTAACTTAATTTAACAGCAGGTAATTTATCGCCGCAATGGTAGCATACTGAACTTTGGTGGGTGATGGTTGAATTACTCATAGTTTGAATTTTGTTATTTACTTAATTCAGATTAACCTTAATATCATTAATCAAGAAGATAAACCACCTCCTTTAATTCCCCGCCAGCTGTGGACACATGGCGCTTAAGCATTTTGCTTATCCCCCTCTTTGAGGGGGCAGGGGGAGGAATAAACGTAAATCAGATTAATATTTTATATCGCTGCACTAAACAATTGGGTTTGTGGTTGTTTCTGCCAAAGCCTTTCATCAAAAGCCATACACACGTTACGTAAGAAAGACCTACCTAAAGGCTGTATTTTCACTTCTCTATTCCTAATGGCGACCAATCTATCATCAATCATAGGTTGCAAACGGTCAATCACCTGTTGTGGAATATCATCAGTAAAACAAGTATTGTCTTGACACATTAAATTGAGGATATGCTTTCTGATATACAAATCTTCCTCATTCAATAAATGTCCCTTTTGAACTGCTAATTCTTCAGCCTGAATAAGGTGCTTGTATTCTTCTACTGTCTTAACATTTTGTGCAAAGGCGGTACCACAATCGCTGATAGAAGACACTCCCAAACCCAACAAGATATGTGTGTGTTGGTCGGTATATCCCATAAAATTACGGTGCAATTTACCTTGTTCACTGGCAACGTAAAGGTTATCCGTTTTTAAGGCGAAATGGTCCATACCGATTTCTTCATAGCCTGCCGCCACCAACATTCCCCTACCTTTTTGGTATAAGGCAAACTTTTCATCTCCTTGCGGAATATCACTTTCTGTAAAATGGCGCTGACCAGCTTTGATCCACGGCACATGGGCGTAGCTGTAAAAAGCAATGCGATCTGGTTTAATAGCAATCGTTTCTTCTATTGTTTCGGTTAAACCATTTATATTTTGACCCGGCAAACCGTAAATCAAATCGAAGTTGATGGATTGATAGCCTAGCTCCCGAGATAATTTGGTTATTTTTTCTACCTGTGCTGGCGTTTGGTAGCGGTTGATCATGAACTGTACTTTGGGATCAAAATCCTGAATTCCTAAACTCAATCGTTTGAAACCTAGATCACGCAAAGTTTGCAGGTGTTCAATAGTCGTATTATCTGGATGCCCTTCAAATGAGCAAGCTGCATCTTCTTCGAATTGTGCACCACCAGCAATAACTTCTAGTAGAGCTTTCAAATTAGCTGCGCTAAAAAAAGTTGGTGTGCCGCCTCCTAAGTGTATTTCCTTAATTTTTGGTCGCTCTCCAAACAGCGCAACATACATTTCCCATTCCTTTAACAAGGCATCGATATATGGTAATTCTACGCCATGATTTTTGGTGATGCGGGTATTACAACCACAATAAGTACACAAACTCTCGCAAAAAGGCAAGTGAATGTAAAGGCTAATTCCTTCGTTTTTATGTTGGCGATAAGCTTCCACCAATCTTCCCTTCCACTGTATAGCATCGAAATTTTCGTTATCCCAATAAGGTACAGTTGGATAGCTGGTATATCTGGGTGCTGCGATGTTGTATTTACGCAAAAGTTGGGCAGCTTCCATTTTATTCCTCCTCCTCTTTAGTTGTTCTTGCACATTCGTTAGGGCAACAACAAGCTTTACCTACACATTTTCCTGCAGCCCAATTGTCCAGATTTTTCACCACTTGCTGCATACGCGGCATAACGATGTCCTCACCTTGTGTAAATGGTACATTAGCAATTTTGAAGCCCGCAATACCTGCTGCATTTAAATCAATATGGCTAGTTTCAAAAGATGAAGTGGCGATGTATTTAATACCTAATGCTCTTAAACCCACAATTAGTTCAGCATTTAATGGGTCTTCATTAAATACTATTAAAACTTCCTTGCCCTGTGCAAACGGCATCGTTTCTAGACTCAAACTATTGGCTATAATAGTAATGTCATGCTTTTTGTGGTTTGCCAAAACCAAACACTCTTTTTCCTCTGGTTTAATATTATAAGCGATAGCTTTCATTTCTTAGCTTTTATTGTTCTTTTGGTTAGTTAGACACCTATTTATTAAAATACTCATTGGCATATTTTAATCATCGTAGGTTTATCCGTTCTAATTATATTCACAAAACTAGCTAGCAATGCATGCCTCAGAGTTGAGCGTAGTTATCCAAAAAAATGATATTCGTCACAATTCAACAAGTTGATATTAAGCTTAAAGAAGTCGAACTAACTGACTGAAATTTTTAGCTATTATGCGCTTTGGCTATAATTTATTTAGTAATTATCAAAAATTACAGCATTAAAAAAAGGAGGTTTGATTTCAGCTTTGCAACAGGAAAATTTGCAAGAATATTCCTTTAGAAGATTTTACATATTTATTGAAAGCAAGGATTTTTCCATTGTTGGACCAAAGCACTGCACCAGTCAAATGTTCTGGAGATTCATGTCTACAGGTTAAACAATGAGCATTTCCAGTAGAAATTTCGGTAATAAATACACTTTGTTCGGCTAAGTAAGAAAGATATTGGCCATCCGGACTGATATTTATTGGACTAGTTATCGAAAAAGCATTCTGAGTGATTTGTTTAACAAGCCCTCCATTCGGAGAAACTGAATACACTTGAATCCAACCGTTTTCATCTTCAGATAGGAAGTAAATTTGACTACCATCTGGACTGCTGCGTAGCCAATGTCTTGGCCCTTTTACACCTAGCCTGCTATAAGTAACTCTACGTTGATTGATTTCTTTGGGTACTGCTGGTCGTTCATTTTCTTTTCCAGCAATAGCGATATCGAAATTAATCGAGCTGATATTATCAGGAATATCAGCTATAAAAACCTCTGTTATGGTATCACCATTTGCACTTCTTACATCTCCTTGATAGGCAATTGCCTTTTGTTGACGATTTCCATCTAATTTGATATAGCCATTTTTACCAATCCAACACTCGTCAAAAGCCTTATCTATTTCATCACCTCCCAATTCTGGGTTTTCGGTAACGGTTGCAGCCAGAATAGAGAACATTTCTCCATTGTTGTTTTCTGGGTCAGTTGTATTAGCAACTAGCACCTTTCGTGGAAACATTATTCCGATGGTACGCAAATCTTTAAATTGTGAATTAGTTTTAGCTAATCGAGCTATCAGATCATCGTTGTAAGTAAAGCTAAGCATTTGTCCATCGCCACTCCATGAATGTGCATGGGTACCACCTCTTAGTGCGCCAGCAACAAAAGGTGGCTCTATATTTCTAGCGTCCATAAAAATAGGTTGCTGATATTTGTCTATAGCTACAGCAATACCTGTACGACGAGTAAAATCATAAGGTTTATTTGCATCCGCATTTCGAATGCCGTGTATAAAAATTACTTTGTTTTCTATAGGAGAAAAACTGGCGGCACCTACTCCTGGGCCATATAGAGTTTGGTTTGGAACGATGTATATGGTCTTCTCATCTCCTGTATTTACATTAACAATCCCAATGCTACCCGTAATTTTAATATCCCCATCATTATTTCTGCCATCAAAAACAATCCATTCGTTATCCTTAGAGAATACTTGACTAGTATTTAAAGTATGTCCTATTTCACTATATGTGAGTTGAATTTCTTTTTTATTGAACATAATAAGGAGATTTTATTAAGGTTTGACCGACGTAGCACCGAAAAATTGCATAAAAAAACGGATAATTTTAGAAATTATCCGTTCTTAAATATTATTTCAACTGTTATTAATTTGCTGCAGCCGCTTTTGCTTCCTCTTTTAACTTGATATTAATTTCTTCTACTTTCTTACGTTGTTCTTCTGTTAAAAGTGCGTTAAACGACTCATTTCTTTCTTTAATCAACGTTTTAACTGCCGCCTTTTTTGCTTTTTCATCTAAAGTTGCATCTTCTTCAATTTTAGTTCGTTTTTCTGCCGCATCCTTTTTAATTATCGCAATCTTTTTAATCTGATCCGCATCACAACCAATTTCGGTAAGTGATGTTTTATTCCAACTAAAAGAAGTAGCTTTTTTTGGTGCATCTTGCGCATTAGCAAACACCACTGTAAAACACGCTATAAATAGCGTAAACAATAACTTTTTCATTTCTGTTTATATTTAGAATAATAAATCTAATACATTTTTAATGACATTTACTATAGCTTTTAAAATTATTTTCAAATAAATACTACTAAATCAGTAGACTTTATTATATTTGCATCAATGTTCATACAATTTATATTTGGTTGAAAAAACGGCAGCTTGGATGAGTTGCCGTTTTTCTTTTGCAATTATTGCTAAAAACCTGTTTTAAATCACCTTGGACTTTGATAGCAACAAAATTTATTACCATCTTAGTGAAAAATTTGATTTTTTAAATTGTCAGCCTACCACCTATCGGAAGAAGTTTATTTAACACGGCTTGTTAACGCCGATAGAGATGCTTTTGCTTTTTTTTACGAAAAATATAGCTCTGCGTTGTATCAGAAGCTAAATAAGATGGTAAAAGTACCCGAAATTGCTGATGAACTCTTGCAAGATGTATTCTTGAAAGTTTGGATTAAAAAAGATACCGTCAATTTAGAGCAATCATTTAAGCCTTGGTTATACACCATAGCACAAAACACGGTGTACGATTATTACAGAAAACTTGCACAAGATAAGAAGATGCAAGACCACTTAATTAATACCTTTGCAACGTTTTACAATCAGACAGAAGATTATATTTACAACAAGGAACGTACTGCGGCACTAAATGAAGCCATTGAACAACTGCCTCCACAACGTAAAGAAATTTTCAGGCTCTGCAAATTAGAAGAGAAATCTTATAAAGAAGTAGCGGAACAATTAAATATCAGTGTTTCTACGGTCAGCAACCAGTTGGTGCATGCCACCAAAGCCGTAAAAGACCATATTTTCTTCCACTCTAAAGAATTCCTCGTTTTTGTGATTGCATTATATCTAAAGAACTAGCTCCACGCAACCTTTAAACTAAATTCTAAAAAAAATGCATTTTTTTAGACATGCAATAGTGTGTTTTTAAATCTCGTGCGTATTAGTTTATAAATATGGAGCAAAAGCCAGAGTTCAAACAATTATTTAGCAGGTATCTCAATAACCAAGTTACCGCAAACGACCTTAATTCATTATTTAAAAGCATGGATGAGGCTAGTGAGCAGCACTTGCGCAGTCATATTAGCAATGAGTTGCTATCAGAAGACGAAGCTGAACCTAGTAACCCAGCTCATTTGAGAAATATTTTTGCAAAAATTGAAGAACAAATAAATGATCAACCAAAAACCAAAGTTTTAAAACTGAGCACTTGGTACAAAACCGCGGCAGCTGCTGCTGTGATTTTTGGTTTAGGTTACTTAGCTCTTTACGATAGCCCTGCGAACAAACACGAAATTGTTCCCGGCGGAAGCAAAGCACTACTAATTATCAACAATGAAGAAACTCCGCTTGACGGCAAAAGCAAGTCGAGCTTCTCTCCTGCCGCAGCTATTTCTGTTTCTACCGCAGCTGATGGTACTATCACTTACAAACAAACATCAAACGATACTACTGGGCTCTCAACCCTACATGCCATTAGTACTCCAGCAGGAGGTTTTTACAAAATTACCCTTGGTGATGGAACTCAAGTTTATCTAAATTCAAAATCAACCTTAGAATTCCCTGTTGGGTTTTATGGAGCCAAAAGACACGTAAAACTGAACGGAGAAGCCTACTTTAAAGTAGCCAAAAATAAGCAAATGCCATTCATCGTTTCTGTAAACCAGACAGATGTACAAGTTTTAGGCACATCGTTCATCATCAACAGTTTTGGCAAACAAACAAAAACTACCCTTTTTGAAGGTAGCGTACAAGTCAACTATCTAAATAACCACAAAATACTTGCTCCCGGACAGGAAGGATTATCTGACCGAAATGGCATTCTCATTAACAAAGCCGATACCGCTGCAGCCATAGCGTGGACCAATGGCTTGTTCGCATTTAACGACCAACCGCTAACAGAAGTATTACATGAGCTTTCTCGCTGGTACGATTTTACCTTCGACGAGAACAGTATCCCCAACAAACGATTGTACATAAGATTAAATAGAAATACCGCCTTTAAAGATGTAATACAAATGTTGTACACTACTACTGGCTTAAAATTTAAAATAGAAGAAAGGAGGCTAAGCATAGAAAACTAAATACATGCGCTCCAAACAAAACTATTTTATAATCAACTAACTAACCTTTAATGAGTAAACTTTACCTAACAGGCAGACAAAAACCTGTGTTTATATCGTATTTGAGATTGCTTTTGCTAGTCTCTATTTTCACTACATTAACCACTCAATTATCTTTCTCGCAAACTACTTACACATTTAGCTTCAAACAGGCTGCATTAAATACCGTAATTTCCGAAATTGCCACCAAAACCAACTATCAATTCGTTTATGATGCTTCGTTTAACCAAAAGGCAAAGCCGATAAATGCAGAAATCAAATCGTCAAATATTGATGAAATACTGACCCAAGTTTTTAAAGACCAAGATTTTACTTACCGAGTAAATGGCAAAACTATCGTTATCAAATCTAAAGCTGCCGGGGAAAACACTTATGTGCTACGCGGAATAGTTAACGATAATGAAGGTTTGCCAATGCCAGGCGTAACTATAACGCAAAAAGGTACTACAAATATGGTGCATACAGACCAAAATGGATATTTTGCTATTTACGTAAGTGATAGCAATAACACTTTGGCATTCTCTTACCTTGGTTACGAGCAAAAAGAAGTGAAATATTCCAAAGGAGCTACTGGAACTTCTGTAGTTGTTTCGTTAGCGCCATCAAACTCAATTCTTCAAGAGGTTGTGGTTACGGGCTACCAAACTATTTCAAAAGAACGTTCTACGGCTGCTATTTCAGTTGTCGATAACAAAACATTAAATGAAAATATAAATACAGATTTATATAGTGCTTTAGAAGGTCGAATAGCTGGATTAATGTCTGAAAAAAATGCAAATGGTGTTGGCTCAGATAAGCTAATTTTACGTGGCATAGGAACTTTCTCTACAAGTGCTGTAAATGGCGTAGGTGTAGAGCCTTTGTTGGTAATAGATGGCCTACCAACCGAAATTAGTTTATCGGATGTCAATCCCTACGACATAGAAAGTGTAAATGTGCTTCGAGATGCTGCCGCTGCATCTATCTATGGTTCTAGGGCTGCTAATGGTATTATTGTTTTGACTACTAAAAAGGGAAGTGGTAATCTGAAAGTAACACTTAATTCAGATTTTTTCGTCAGCACTAAACCAAACTTAAACTTGATGAACTATGCCTCTACCAGTGAGGCTATAGATTATGAGCAAGCTATTTATAATAAGGAACGAGCTAGATATACCAACACTGCTTCAATGTTTAATGCATATGGAGATATTGCTAATGGAACCATCAAATATTATTCTCCATTATATCAATTAAACAGAGATAAGGAAGAAGGAAAAATTACTACCACACAATTTGATAATACAATTAATCAATGGAGGACTAATGATTATATTGAAGATTACAAGAACAATGTTTGGCAAAATGAATTTAGACAACGCTACAATTTATCGTTTTCTGGAGGTACCAACAAGCAAAATACTTTCCTATCTTTTAACTTCGATGATTCAAAACAACGCATTAAATACAATCAAGACAAAAACTTCACCTTATATGCGAAAAGTAATTTTCAATTAAAATCTTGGTTAAACGCTACCATTGGTTTTAATGGTTCTTATAGTACAGCTGATGTAACAGACGCTTCGTATAGTGACTTTACGATACAGAATCGTTACGAGCAAATTGTAGATGCGAATGGCAACCTAGTCATTTCACCTTATGTAAATATTAAAGACGGCTTTACCGGATCCTTAGCAATGAATGGTGTAGTGGCAGGTAAAATAAATAGTACAACTAGCTTAAAACCTGTTAGCTTTAACATCTTAAATGCATTACAAGAAGGAATAGAAGAGAGGAACTCGTTAGCGCTTAGGGCATTTGCAAACTTACAAGCAAAAATTTACGATGGCTTAAGCTTTGGCACTCAGTTTCAATACGAAAATAGAAGAAATAGCAGAGAAAGCTTTTATGATGCAAATTCATACAAAATGCGATACGCATCTGATGCTTTAGCGAACTATTCTAGCACTACCAACCTATATACTAGCGGATTGCCTGCAGGAGGGCGTTATTATCAATATAACAATCAATCTAGCAGCTATACATTTAGGAATCAGTTAAACTACGATAAATCATTTAACCAAAACAAGCATTCGGTTTCGGCAATTGCTGGTTTTGAAATGAGGGAGATTTTCAGTCCAAGATCAATTGAACAATTGAGATACGGCTATGATCCTGTTACCTTATCGTCTGTGATTTTAGATAATGCAAGTCTTAGTCAAACAGGTTTACCTAGTTATATCTATGGTGGTAACAGAACTTTGAGTACACTTGGACGTACACAAACCGAAGTTAAACATCGCTATTTTTCTGTCTACAGCAACATGAGTTATACTTATCTTTCTAGATATAATGTAACCGGAAGTGTTAGAATAGATAGAGCAGACTTATTTGGAGTTGACCCTCAGTACAAAAATCGTCCACTTTGGTCTGTTGGATTGGGTTGGAATGCAAGCAATGAAGAGTTCTTAAGTAACGTATCATGGATTGATATGCTGAAATTAAGAGCAACCTACGGTGTAAATGGAAATGTAGATCAAACTACTACTCCCTATTTAACTGCTACGAGAAGAAACGACAATCTATTTCCAACCTTACAATACACCAATATCACTGTTTTGCCAAATCCTAAATTGAGATGGGAAAAAGTTGCTAGTTCAAATATCGGTTTAGACTTTTCCTTGTTTAAAGGTAAGTTAAGAGGCAATTTCGATGTGTATAACAAATATAGCTCAGACTTATTAGCAACTACAGAGCTAGATCCTACTGTAGGCGCTTTAAACAGAGTTCTTAATAGTGGCGAAATGAGAAATCGCGGTATTGAAATTGGATTAGGTTCTAACTGGTACAATAAAAATGATCTCCGTTTCAGTTCTAATTTTATTATTGCTTTCAACAATAATGCAGTAAAAAAAGTAAATATCACTAACTCAACAGCTCAAAATTACGTAGCGGCTCCTCAAAATTATTTCTTTGAAGATGAAACCTTCGGTAGTCTTTATGCCTACAAATATGGAGGAATGATAAACGGCTATCCTTATGTTTTAGATGAAAATGGGAATCCATCAATCAGTTTTGATTCTAATGGAAACCCTATTGCTACTAGTATCAAAAGTAGCATCAATAACTCGGCAGCATTAGTAAATATGGGGCCCCTAACTCCTACTTACACGGGCTCACTTTCTCAGCGGATGTCATATAAGCAATTTGATTTAAACGTATTAATGGTATTCTCTGGAGGAAATAAATTAAGAAAAGATTTCATAGATCCGGGCGAAACAAAAACAACGACTATAACCAATACCGTAGTTACCAACGGACAGGAGAATAACCTGCCAAGACTAGTAGTTGATTATCCGGAGAATTTGTTAAACTACGCTGGAAACATCATCTCAATGTGGCGTAATTCTGATGTTAACGTGGTAGATGCTGATTATGTAAAACTTAGAAACGTTTCACTCAGTTACAACCTTCCTCAATCATTTGCTAATAAAATTAAGATCTCGTCGGCAAAAATAACTTTTCAAATGAATAACATTTGGTATTGGAGTGCAGCTGGAAACAACATTGATCCAGAGACTTACACTTCAAACTCCGCTACACGTAACATCCCATTGCCTAAAACTTATTTATTTGGCTTTAACCTTACATTATAAAACGATGAAACGCATAAATATTTTACTACTATCGTTGCTGATGCTAAGCATTACAGCTTGCGAAAAATATACAGACATTACTCCAAAAGGAGCTTTTATAGTAGAAACTGCTGATGATTTTTATAAATTGGTTTCTTTACCAAATCGAGGTTATCCTATCAATAACTTTCAATATTTAGTGGATGACCAGTGGATGAAGGAATCAAATGTTATAGGTATTACACCTAACATCAATACCATCAATTTTACTTTTAACGAAAGTATTGATAGAGTTTCGATGTTAACTGGTTCAAGCTTTTACAACCAAGCTTACGTATATATCAATAGATGGAATACCGTGATTTCTTTAGTAGATGATAGTAAAGGCGATGAAAAAACTAAGCAGTTGGCTAAAGCAGAAGCGAAGGTTTTAAGAGCTTACGATCACTTCTTATTAGTTAACACTTATGCAAAAGCTTACGATCCAGCAACTGCTGCTACAGATGGAGGTATCTGCATCATGGATAAATATGATTTAGAAGCACAACCAAAAAAGTCTACAGTAGCTGAAGTTTACAGTTTCATTCAAAAAGATATCGACGAAGCACTTCCATTTTTAGAAGTCAACCCTTCGGATCCATATCATCCTTCTTTAGCTTTTGCCTATGCTTTTAAAGCAAAAGTCCATTTATTTAAAAGAGAAATTGCTGCCGCAAAGACTGCAGCAGAACAATCGCTCAGCTACAATAACCAAATATTTGATCTAGTAGCCTACGCAGCACAAGGAGGCCCTACTTCTGTACCAGTTATTGCACCAAATAACCCAGAAGTATTGAGCTATATGTACATGACTGGTTATAACGAAATGAATTTTGCTTATCAATACATCATTAGTCCCGAACTAAGAACTTTATTTGGTAACAATGATGCTCGTTTCAACTTATTCTTTAATAGCACAAATGCCAGCTTTTTAGATATTGGTTCAAACACAGCCTATCACAATGTAGCCTACACTCGTTTCTTCTACGGAACCGTAGGAATGAAAACTACTGAGGTACACCTAATACTAGCAGAATGCTATGCTAGAGATAACAAATTTACGGAGGCAGTTGATATCCTTAATAAATTAAGAGCTAAACGCATTTTAGCTGGAGGAACGGTAAATTTAACGGTTCCTTCTACTAGGAAAGAAACTATGGAGCTAGTCATTAATGAGCGTAGAAAAGAGCTACTATTTGGTTTCAATCGCTTTTTTGATTTGAAAAGGCTAAACAACGAAACTGAATATGCCAAAACCATTACTCGTGTATTCCCTATTGTAAACAAAACAGTTCCGCAACAAACGTACACGTTAAAACCAGGTTCAAGGTTATATATTATTCCGTTCCCATTAAACGTATTGAGAATGAATCCTTCTCTTACGTTAAATACAGACGAAAAAATTCCTTTTTAATTTTAGATGAAGAAACTACTCGTAATCGTAAGCATACTAGCTGCCTCGCAGCAGTATGCTTATTCGCAAATTCAGCCAGAGAAGAAAGCCGATAGTGCAAGTGCACAAAAATCTACTCTACAGCCCTATAATAAGGTTATCACGAGCAATGCAAAAAGTAAAGCAGGGCTATTTACCGTAAGCCAAGTAGACACTAAGTTTTACTTCGAAATTCCAGATAGCTTATTTAACAGGTACATGCTCACAGTAACTCGTTACTTGGCTACACCGCAAGGTATGGGAAGTTTCGGTGGCGAAAAAGCTAATGAACAAACCATCTATTTCGAGAAAGGTCCCAACAACACTGTTTTTTTAAGATCATTACAATACAGACAAGATGTGCGCAAAGCGGACGCCATGTTGGCAAAGGCATTAGCTGGCAGTAACGAAAATCCAATCGTTACCGCTTTTCCTATCAAAACAACAAATCCCGCTAACGGAAATGTGGTGATTGAAGTAACGGAGACTTTTAAAAAGGAAAACCCGATGTTTTCTTTGGCAAACTCAGAAAAATCGGAGAAGAAGTTAAGTTCTTTGGCAGATGATAAATCTTTCATCGAAGCCATCAACTCCTACCCTATCAACATTGAGGTAAAAACCACAAAAACTTACACCAATGCTACTGCAAGTGCTGGAAGTGTAACACTAAGATTGAACACCTCTATCGTTTTGTTGCCAAAAATTCCAATGCGTAAGCGTTTCTTTGATGAAAGAGTAGGTTATTTCGCTAATAAATACGTGTTATTCGATGATGATGAACAACGTGCTCAAACGAAATACATCATTCAACGTTACCGTTTAGAACCAAAAGATGCAGATATCAAAAAATATCAAAGCGGACAGTTGGTGGAACCGAAAAAACAAATTATCTACTACATCGATCCGGCTACGCCAAAAAAATGGAGACCTTATCTGATTGCTGGTATTAACGATTGGCAAAAAGCTTTTGAAGCGGCTGGTTTTAAAAATGCAATTGTAGGTAAAGAATGGCCAGAAGCCGATACCACTATGAGCTTGGAAGATGCTCGTTATTCGGTAGTGAGATATTATGCTTCTGAAACTCCTAACGCTTACGGACCACGCATCAGCGATCCCCGCAGTGGAGAAATCCTCGAAAGTCATGTTGGTTGGTTTCACAATGTGATGAAATTAGTGCAAAACTGGTACATGATCCAAGCTGGACCGTTAGACCCAAGAGCAAGAAAAATGCATTTAGATGATGAATTAATGGGGCAACTAATCCGTTTCGTTTCTTCGCATGAAATTGGCCATACCATCGGTTTACGTCATAACATGGGTGCTAGCAGTGCAACGCCAGTAGAAAAATTAAGGGACAAAAAATGGGTTGAAGCCAACGGTCATACCGTTTCTATCATGGACTATGCTCGTTTCAATTACGTAGCTCAACCAGAAGATAATATCAGTCCTAAAGGAATTTACCCACGCATTGGCATGTACGACAAATGGGCAATTAAATGGGGTTATGGCTATTTCACTAAAGCAAAAGATGAATTTGAGGAAGAAAGCATTTTAGCCAAACTAACTACCGATAGTTTAACTGCAAATCCTAAATTATGGTTTGGTGGCGAAGGTAAAGATGAAGACCCTCGTAGTCAAACAGAAGACATTGGTGACGATGCAGCTTTAGCCAGCGATTATGGTATCAAGAATTTGAAGCGTGTAGTGCCAAACCTAATCAAATGGACTTATGCACCGAACGATGCTTATGACAACCTTTCGGACATGCATAAAGCTGTGGTAAGACAATACAGCAGATACTTATATCATGTAATGAAAAACATCGGCAACAACTATGTAACTAAAAGAACCGTAGATGAAAAAGGGATAGTTTACAGACCAGTGCCAAAAGCAAAAGTAAAAGCGGCTATAGATTACGTAGGAAGACAGTTATTTATAGCTCCTTTATGGATGTATCCTCAGGAAATTGCACAATTGATCCCCTTAAAAACAGCAGATGAAATATCTGATCAACAAAATCAAATGTTGAACATGTTTTTAAGTACTGGTATGCTCTATAATATCAGTCAAAAAGCATTGCAATCTGAAGGTGCTTACACTGTACCAGAATTTTTAAATGATGTACAGCAAACAGTTTGGGTAAACTTCTCTGGCGACGAAAAATTAGATGTGTACAGAAGAAGCCTACAACGTGGCTACATTGAGAAAATAGGCATATTATTACTCCCTAAGGAAGTAGAGCCAGGAAAAGCTTTAAATGCAGCGCAACGCAGTGATGTGAGGCTTTACGGTCAACAGCATTTAGTAAAACTGAGAGCTGACATCGTAAAGCTTATGGCTTCAACTACTGGGTTTAACAAACAGCATTTCGAAAGTATTTTAATCGATATCGACAAAATCATTTCAAAACTTAACAAAACAGAGGCATGAGAAAATTATTGATAGTAGCACTTTTAGGTTTAGGCAGTGTAGTACAAGCACAGACCATGTCGGAAAAGGAAGTTACTGCAGATTTGGTAGCACAACGCGAAACGCAAAAAAAGGAAATTACCAACAGTTACCTTGCACTGAGCGATAATTTTATCACTTCTGATAGCGTAGCAGCAGTAAATAACGCAAAGGCATTAGTTAATTCGTTCGGTAAGTTCAAGTTTAAAAAATTAACACTTGACCAAATGAATGAAGCTACAACAACAAGAAAGCAAATTGTAGAGTTAGCTACAGAAATTGCAGCAACCAAAAACATCAACAAACAACGTAAAGCTTTTGGTGTGCTTTCTACAAAATTTTGGACAATTGCGGCAAAGTTAAAACCAGCTGATATGCCATTATACCAACAAGTTTGTCCGATGACTGGCGACGTTTGGTTAAGCGGAAGTAAGGAAATCAAAAACCCTTATTTTCCTAAAAACATGTTGACTTGCGGAGAAGTGAAAGCAAGTTTATAAAGAGTAAATTTAGGTTTAGTTTGACAAAATGCGGCGTTCTGGATAGAGGCCGCATTTGTCTTATTATAACAAATTTGCATTGAAAACTAATTCAGCAATATAAATAACCTTACAAAACTGACCCTGAAATAAATTCAGGGTGACGGCATATATGGCGCTTCGTCATGCTGAATTTATTTCAGCATCAGCTATTTAGCATGCTTTAGCAAACTTAATATTCTAAAGTAACGATGTGGAAATCTATCCGTTTACAAAACTAATTCTTGCATCAGTTTTCCTAATGTTTCTTCTGCATCTATACAAAAGCCTGGGTGTACTTTAGAACATTGTACTACCGTACTTCTGGTTGCAGTTAACCACCTAAATCTACTTGCTAGATCTAGCTGACCAATTGGCCCAGCTGTTTTACCACCTTTGCAGATATTGACAATCGCATTTAAGTTCTCCTCTATTACCGCTACCTCCAACTCGCAGTTCAAAGCCTTCAATCTTTCTGGACATACTTTAAATGCGGCGTTGAGATACTTTAATTTTGCACAGTACAAGATCACACCCACATTAATAAATTCTTCGCGTTCTACCCTAGGCATTACCCGAATTACGGCATACTCAAATAAGTGTCTGTCTTGCATTTTCGGCTTCGTTAACAAAAACTGAAGAGTTTTCAATTCGAGTATTTAAAAAATAGGCATAAGCTTTTCGCTGATCTTCCGGCTTTTCGAAACTACGTTCGTCTAACCATTCATCAGGTATCAAAGCCAAAATGTTATCGATCAATTGTGGCGTTAAAATAGCTTTCAATTCTGCATCAACTGCAGCAATTTCACTTGCTTGCGGTAACAGCACATGGTCTTTCACCAATACGAACGGACGCTTAGCTTGCTCTTCCCAATTTTGCCACGAGTGGTGGAAATACAGTGACGCTCCGTGATCAATTAACCAAAGTTCTTTATGCCAGTAAAGCATATTCGTATTTCTCGCAGTACGATCCATATTGGTTAACAAGCAGTCCATCCACACTATTTTAGAAGCCAAATTCGAATCTACTTTGTTAATGGTCGGATCATAGGTAATGGCTCCAGAAAGATAATGCAGTGCCAAATTTAAGCCTACACTTGCTTTCAACAAGTCTTGGATTTCCTCATCGGGTTCCGTTCTTCCAAAAGCTTCGTCCAAGTTGGCAAAAACCAATTCTGGCATCTTCAAACCTAATGCACGAGCAATTTCGCCACCAATAATTTCTGAGATAAGTGCTTTATGCCCCTGCCCTGCGCCTCTAAACTTCAGCACGTACAAAAATCCGTCATCCGCCTCTGCAATTGCAGGCATAGAACCACCTTCTCTCAAAGGCGTTACGTAACGCGTAACATTAACGGTTCTTAATTCTAAGTTTTTTTCTGTTGTATTTGCCATACCAAGCAAAGATAATTTAAAATTATAGACAGTTATTTTTTAATTAGCCATAGAAACTGAGATTTGGCTCTACGAGTTACTTACAAATAATTTTAATCATCAATATTTTTATCAATCTCGGCATTTGCAGCAAACCTTTATCTCAAATAGGTTTCTTTAAAATCTAAAATCTGTGTATCTATGTGTTTATAAAACATGTTTATGCTAAAATCATCAACTTTAACCTATTCTATTATACTTTTTATTGCGTTCGTTTTATTAGCGATTTTTGTGCGCTACAATCCTGTAAACAATTTCGATATCAACATCTCTCGATTTGTGCAGCAGTTCCATCATCCAACATTAGATAAAGTGATGATAGGAATCAGCGCATTTGGCAACGTGTCCATCGCTTTTGCAAGCATGGTCATTACCGCATTACTATTCTTTATTTTCAGGTATAGGCGTGAAGCCTTGTTCGTGATGGCAATTTCCTTCACAGGATTAATTACCTTTAGTTTAAAGCGCTTATTTACCCGTCCACGGCCAACTGATGAATACGTTACCATTATAGAAAGCTATAAAAATCACAGTTTTCCAAGTGGGCACACACTTTCTTACGTAGTATTCTTTGGCTTTATTATTTTCTTGATGCAGCAGCTAAAGACTATGCCTAGCTATTTAAGGAACTTTATTACTGTATTCGCCTATTTCATGTTTATCGTCGGACCTATCTCCAGAATTTATCTGGGAGCGCATTGGTTTACTGATATTGTGGGGGGATTGCTGATTGGGTTAATTTACCTTTTACAGCTAAATAACTTCTACAAAAAAGGTCTGAAAAAAGAAATGGAGATAGAACCGTAGTCCTACCCCCATCATCTAAATTAACGCTCTCGAGGACAAATATACGGCAGTTTTTGATAATTCAAATTATATCTTCACTTTTTTTTCAAAAACTTTATCACTTCTAGGAATCACACAAATTCAAACACACTACAACAAAGGTATATAAAACCATAAAAAATGCCTAAAAACTGAAAAAACAAATATCAAACAAGTAAAAAATACCTTTTTAAGAATGTAAAACACCATGAAAAAAGCTATTATTTTTGATAAATTTGTGACATAAATTCTTTCCAAAAACAAGTCTCTTTTAAATTTAGTGACTTGTTGAAACGGTTAGAATGCCGTAAGTGTAATCACAGATGAAAAAGAGTATTCCTGTTTACGATATCCAAAATTTTTCAGCGTATAAAAACGATGGAATTTTAGTGAGCAGGTTTGGCTATTATTCACAGCAGCACCAACATTTACATAGCGCACATCGTCATAGTTTTTATCACCTTGTTTTTTTTACCAAAGGGACGGGCAAACAGCAAATTGATTTTAGAACCTTTGATGTAAAACCCAACCTCATTTATTTTATGATACCTGGGCAGGTACATAGCTGGAATTTTGAGAGTGAACCTGATGGCTATTTGATTAACTTCTCCGCTTCGTACTTTAGTTCTTTGTTGCTGAAACAAGAATATCTGGATAAATTTAGTTTTTTTAGTGGTAAACCCGAAGAACAGGTTTTAGTTTTGGATACCAGCACAAGCGAAAAATTAGTTACCATTTTTGAAGAGATTTTAAGAGAAGGAAATACAGAAACACCAATTAACGATGATTTGGTGAAAGTTTTATTGCTCCGCCTATTAATTGAAGTTGCTAGAGCTACAGATTTACAAAACAAAGAAGACATCAACCCTTACAATCATACCATTCTAAGAAATTTCCAACAACTGATTGAAAAAAACTATACGCAACTTAGATTGCCAAAACAATACGCAGAGCTACTTTACATTACCCCAAATCATTTAAATGCCCTTTGTAATGATTTTTTAGGAAATTCGGCTGGCAAGCTCATTAGGGATAGAATTATATTAGAAGCCAAGCGTTTGCTCATCAACCTTGATTTAAGAGTAGTAGAAATTGCCGAAAAATTGAATTTCGAAGACCAATCTTACTTCGTTAAATTCTTTAAAAAATATGAGGGCACAACCCCCGACAGATTTAGAAAACAATACATAACAACACCATATGGAACCGAATAAAGAAACACAATACTATGTATCGCAATGGAAAGGCTTTTCTAATGCCAAATGCCCTAGATGTAGAGTTGGAAATGCTTTTATTGGAAACACCTACAGTTTCAAAATGCAGAAGATGAACGAATTTTGTCCGCATTGCGGATTGAAATTTGAGCGTGAGCCAGGGTATTTTTACGTAGCCATGTTTGTGAGCTATGCCATGAACGTTGCCGAAATGATTACCGCAGGCGTAGCGGCTTACGTTTTTGGCTTAACGCTAGATTACGATAACCTTTGGTCTTTTATCGGCGTACTATTTCTAACTACGCTGTTATTTGCACCGTTTAATTACAGATACTCAAGAATGGTTTTATTATACTGGCTCTCTCCAAACTTAAACTATGAACCAGCACGAAGTGCGCCAAAAAAATAAACAAAAAAAGGTGTTTGAATATCCTCAAACACCTTTTTTCATCATTATAGCTATTAAAAAATAGCATATTTATAACTCTGCATTTCGTCCCACTTCCTTTCGGCAAGCTTGGCGTTAGAAATACCGTTTTTCTCGTCTTGCTTTTGTTTTTCTGCTTTCTCCTTGCGTTGATCTACGTAACTTTTAACTGCTGTAGACGAATAGTTTCTCTCTGTTGATGTCTTGTTTGAGCGATGACTATTGTTGGCATCCTCAAGTAAAATAAAATTCTCAGCCATTTCCTTATAGTTTTAGTGATTCTATATTCGAGTAAACACCTTAATATTGAAATTGTTTGCTGTCATCTAAATTAAACTAGACAGTTGAATTAAACGTTACTAAAACATTAAATCATCTACAGTAATCAGGTGATAATTAACCATCAAAACAGCAAATATAATTTAGAGATAATCAGTTCAACATCATGCGAAACTTAAACCCCCTTAACTTCTTAATGTTTTAACCATTAAGGAATTAAGAAAATGAAGGCTTACGTTTTTTAGCAAAAAAGGTTGTTAGTAAAACCAACAACCTTTTAACCTACTATTTGTATATAAATTAATCTGCTAAAGCCCTAAACATGGTAGCGCCAACAGTTAAATTTGTTCTACTATCAATTAATATTGCCGAGCCATTGGCTTTACTTTCACCGTAAAAATCAAATGGTAAACTATCTGCTGTTTTAAGCACTACCCTGCCAATATCATTTAATTTAAATTCATCAGCAGCGTGTTTCTCCAAGGTGTTGATATCAACCTTATAAACCACCTCGGCTATTTTACATTTGGTTACTTTACTGTTATGTTGTAGTAAATAAGTAATCGAAGTATCTAAAGCTTTGGTATCCATCCAACATAAATCTGCTTCTACCAACTTGCTTTCTTGTGGCAAAGCCGATGAATTTACAATCGTATCGCCACGGCTAATATCTACATCGCTAGCTAAATGTATCGTCACCGATTGACCCGAAGAAGCTTCTTCTAGTTCCTTATCAAAAAATTCAATTTTGCTAATGGTAGAGCTAGCTCCCGATGGCAGCACCGTTATTTGATCATTTACTTTAAAAGTACCACTCACCACTCTGCCAGCATAACCTCTGTAATCATGCAGTTCGTCTGTTTGAGGCCTAATCACCCACTGTACTGGCATTCTAGCTTTGTCAGATTGCTCTAATACGTCGGTATCTACCTGTTCTAAAAAGTGCAGTAGACTTTCACCACTGTACCAGTTCATACGCTCAGAGACGTGTACAATATTATCACCTTTTAATGCACTAACTGGAATGTAGGTTACGTCTTGCAAACCTAACTCTTCAGCCAATGCTTTATATTTTTGAGTAATGGCTTCGAAAATCGTTTCGCTGTAATCAACCATATCCATTTTATTGATGGCTACAACTACATGTTTAATCCCCAACAAGGAAACCAAATAAGAGTGGCGAATGGTCTGCTCTACCACGCCATTTCTAGCATCAACCAAAATAATAGCCAAATTAGCAGTAGAAGCACCAGTAACCATGTTTCTGGTGTACTGGATATGTCCTGGCGTATCTGCAATGATGAACTTTCGTTTATCCGTTTGGAAATATTTGTAAGCCACATCTATGGTAATTCCCTGCTCACGTTCGGCTCTTAAACCATCCGTTAAAATGGCCAAATCTACTGTTCCATCATCATTTTTTCTATTCGCATTTTGGATAGCCTCCAATTGGTCTGCTAAAATAGAATCTGTATCGTATAATAAACGGCCAATCAATGTGCTCTTGCCATCGTCTACACTGCCTGCCGTAAAAAATTTAAGTATGTTCATGCTTTTGGTTGTTTAGATGATTGGTTGTTTGGTTGTTCGGAAAGACCCAAGTCTAACCAACTAAAAAACGAAACAACTAACCAACTATATTAAAAATATCCTCCCTTTTTCCTGTCTTCCATCGCCGCTTCAGAAACTTTATCGTCCATACGAGCGCCACGCTCCGAAATCTTAGATTGACTGATTTCCGAAATAATATCATCAATCAAAAAAGCATCCGATTCAATTGCTGCCGTACAAGAAATATCACCTACGGTACGGAAACGGACTTTCTTACGTTCTACTACATCTTCTTCATCCATATTTACGTGAGGAGAAGCCGCCATTAATTGACCGTTGCGGGTAATAACATCGCGTTCGTGAGCAAAATAAATGCTAGGCAACTCAATATTTTCCCTGCGGATATAGTTCCAAACATCTAACTCAGTCCAGTTACTGATTGGGAAAACACGTACATTCTCACCTTTATGGATTTTACCATTGTAAACATTCCACAATTCTGGGCGTTGGCGTTTTGGGTCCCATTGACCAAACTCGTCTCTTACCGAAAAAATACGTTCTTTTGCTCTGGCTTTTTCCTCGTCTCTACGGGCGCCACCAATACAAGCATCAAACTGATGTTTCTCGATAGTTTCTAACAAAGTAACGGTCTGCAAAGCATTTCTACTGGCATTTTTACCTTTTTGCTCAACCGCTTTCCCTTCATCAATAGATTGTTGTACCGAACCCACAATTAAACGTTCGCCCAAACGAGCCACCATCCTATCTCGGTAATCTATGGTTTCTTCAAAATTGTGACCAGTATCAATGTGTACCAACGGAAATGGGAACTTACCTGGTCTAAAAGCTTTCTCTGCTAAACGAACTAAAGTAATGGAATCCTTCCCTCCCGAGAACAACAAAGCAGGTTTTTCAAACTGCCCCGCAACTTCCCTTAAGATATGGATTGCCTCCGCCTCAAGCTCGTCTAAGTAATCAAAATTATATTTACTCATTTTTTTGGTTGTGTCTTTTTATTATTTGAAAAGCAAGGTTAATCGCCTTTCGGTATTTTCAGTCCCGCTATCCGTTTCAAGTTTTTGTCTTCGACAGGCTCAGACTGACAAACTTTACACTGCTATCGGGTTTATTTTTGTTGGGACTATTCTGTAATTCCCCAAACACCCCGCCCTTTGGGCACCCCTCTAAAAGAGGGGAATTGCGTACTGCCTAATGTCCCTTTCCGACTTGCGGTCTTTCTGACTAATACCTAACTCCTAATACCTAGCCACTAAGTTTACTGATACCTGACCACTGATTCCTGTCCTCTACGAAGTAGCATGCAACCCACATTCTTTCTTACTTTGGTCTTCCCACCACCAGCGGCCAGCTCTAAAATCTTCTCCTTCTCTCACCGCTCTAGTACAAGGTGCGCAGCCAATACTTGGGAAACCTTTATCGTGCAAAGTATTATACACAATGTTGTTGTCCTTCACATAATGTTTCACATCTTCCAAAGTCCAATCAAAAATGGGGTGGAACTTAAACAACTGATTTCCTTCATCCCATTCTACATCTTCCATGCCTTCCCTGTTGGTACTTTGGTCGGCTCTAATGCCTGTAATCCAAATTTCGTTGCCAGCCAAAGCTCTTTTTAAAGGTTCAATTTTTCTGATGTAGCAACACTCTTTCCTATTTTCTATGCTTTCGTAAAAACTGCTCGGCCCTTTCGCATTTACCATGTTCTGCAGCAAATCGTTTTGCGGAAAATAAGCATGGATAGGTTTTTGGTAAATTTCCAAAGTCCTATTCCAAACGTAGTAAGTCTCCGGAAAAAGCCTCCCAGTTTCCAAAGTAAAAACCTTAATTGGAATATTGTTGGCGAATATCAAGTGCGTTACCACTTGGTCTTCCCAACCAAAACTGGTAGAGAAAACAATCTTGTTTTTACTCTTTTCAGCTAGATATTTAAGTTTAGCAACTACATCCAGCCCTTCTAATTCTTGTTTTAAAGTTGCAATCATTTTATTTAGTCAACAAAATATAAATCGTTCTTAAACTAGTGATAATTACGATAATACCAACCATAATCATGATGGTTTTTGCATTTAATCGCTTGGTTAGCAAAGCACCAAAAGGCGCAGCGATACAACCACCTAAAATTAAGCCTACAATAATTTGCCAATGCACTAAGCCAATCATCATGATAAAAGTTAATGAACTAGCTAAGGTTACAAAAAACTCGGTTAAGTTTACCGAACCAATAGTGTAACGCGGATTTCCACCTCTTGCAATTAATGTAGAGGTTACAATTGGTCCCCAACCACCACCACCTATCGAGTCTAAAAAAGCGCCAATAAATGCTAAAGGGCCTATTTTTTTCAAAGGCTTTGTTTTCTTGTGTTTAGCAATTGCTTTTAACAAAATTTTCACCCCTAAAAATAAGGTATAAGCAGATACTACAGGCTTAATGATATGTCCGTAGTTCTCTAAGGATGATAAAATATAAGCACCAGCAATTGCGCCAATAATACCTGGTAGCAATAATTTCTTAAATAGCTTAGTGCGAACATTACCAAAACGCAAGTGCATTAATCCAGAAACACCGCTGGTAAAAATCTCCGACGCGTGTACACTGGCACTTGCCGCAGCTGGACTAACACCAAAAGAAAGCAAAAATGTGGTGGCGCTTACACCATAAGCCATACCCAAAGCACCATCAACCAACTGTGCTAAAAAGCCACCGATGATAAAATAAAGAATGGTACTATCTACTTGATCTGCTAAACCCACAGCTACGTCGCCCAATTTGGCAAAAGGAATGAAGGACAAGAAAATATGTCCCACTACCATCGTTGCAATTACTGAAAGCACCCAAATGATAATTTTCTTGGTATTGAACTTGTTCTCTTTCTCCAAAAATGTAGCGGTAATGCCGTTTAGCACTTTTACTTTGTGCTTGATATCACCGTTAAGGTTATTTCTAATCTGATTTAACTGACCTATAGAATCATCTATTTCTTGCGGAATGGCTTTATCTAAAATTTCTTTCAATCTTTTAGCCATGGTTGGCGATTTGCCATTGGTAGAAATAGCAATTTTCAAATCACCTTTCTGAACTATCGAACCTAAATAAAAATCACAAAGCTCTGGCTTATCTGCAACGTTAATTAACAACCCTTTCTGATGAGCTAAGGTTCTTAATTCCGTATTAAAATCATTATCGTTGGTAGCTGCAAAAACAATATCAACATCTTCTAAATCATCCGCAGAAAATGCCTTTTGTTTGATGGTAACATTAGGATTGATCGATGCAATTTCAGCAACGGCAACATGTATATCTTTAGCTACAATGGTAACTTGTGCTAAAGTACTGTTTTTAACGATAGCACTTAGTTTTTCCAGACCTACTTCGCCAGCACCAATTAATAAAGTGCGCAACTCATTCAATTTAATGAAAGCCGGAAAAAGCTGATTGCCTTTAATGCTCTCAACGTTCTCGACGCTTTCAATGCTCTTATCGCCTGCTGGCAAAACCTCTGCTGTATTTTGATTAGGAGATGGTTGCATACTGCTTAATTACGTTTTTAAAGGATGGATGCAAGGACACCACTTCGCCAAAAATCAATAACGCTGGTGCTTGAATTTTCTCTTCCTGTACTTTAGCTACAATATTTTCCACAGTTGAAATTACTAATTTTTCTGTTTCGGTAGAACCATTTTGAACTACCGCAGCGGGTAATTGTGCTTTTCCGGCAGCTTTAAAAACTTCTACAATTTTTGATAGCTGTTTCAAACCCATTAAAATTACAACTGTAGCATTAGAATTTGCTGCTTGGTAAATATCATCTGAAATTTGACCATTGGTAGTTGTACCTGTAATTACCCAAAAACTTTCGCTTAAACCACGATGTGTTACTGGAATTTGCTGCAACCCTGGTACACCGATAGAGCTAGAAATACCTGGGATAACCGACACAGGAACATTGTAAGAAGCTGCAAAATCCAATTCTTCGTAACCACGACCAAACACAAATGGGTCACCACCTTTTAAACGCACTACATGACCATAATTTAATGCGTAATCTATCATCAATTGGTTAATGGCATCTTGCGAATGAGAATGTTCTCCCGAACGTTTACCTACATAAACTTTGATAGCAGCTGATGGTGCATGTTCCAACAAAGCTTCATTAGTTAAAGCATCGTACAATACTACATCAGCAGTTTGCAAAGCTTTCACACCTTTTAAAGTCAGTAAATCTGGGTCACCAGGACCTGCGCCTAATAAGGTTACTCTTGGTTCTATATTTTTGTTCATGTTTTTACAATTTTGAATGATTGAATGACTAAATGAGAAAATAGGATTGCTGCAATTCAATACTTACTCATTTAATCACTTTGTCATTTATTCATTACTAGTTCGCTAATGCAGTGCGTTTCGCTTTAATTCCGTTTAAAAACTCCTCTGCTTGTGCGTAATAGGCTTTCGCAAATTCTTCCGAAGGTTCATTCTTGTTAATTTGAAGTACCAAATCGGCGAAGCTTTGTCCTAGGCTAAATTCTCCACTTTCCACATAGTGATTATCAAATTCTTTGATTACACCAGCTTGTGTACTTGCATTTACACCTTTATCTAGCAATAAGGATTTTGCTGCATTCACCATCGATGCATAAGTGTGATAAATAGCATCTGCGTAAGAACCGTTGTTTAATGATGCCGTAGCCCATCCAAATTTCTCGTCGGCCTCTAGCAGTAAAGTAGCTACCAAATCAATCACTACGCCCGCACATTCGCCTACGCCAATGGCAGTAACGAAAGTTTCTTCATGTCCCCAGTCTACAAATTCTTCCGTTTTTAAATTGGTTAAATCTGCTAATGGTTTTAATAATTGATAGAAGTGGTCTTTACCTTTTCTATCATAATATTTATGAAAAGTTTCTTCTGCCTCGTTATTTGCTTTAAAATCGTTTAAGATATAATGTAGTACACTTGTAGCACGCTTAGAAGGTACTTTTATGACACGTTCCGCCACACGACCAAAACCATCACCTACCGTTCCGCCACCTAGCATTACCTGCACAGCCGGCACAACTTTTCCTTCCGCTTTTACCGAACTACCGTGAAAACCTATCTCTGCCAAACCATGCTGACCGCAAGAATTCATACAACCGCTAATTTTGATATTGATATTCTTTTCGTAAATCAACTCGGGAAAATCATGGTAAATTACATCTTCCAAAACCTCAGCTAAAGTCATGCTGTTAGAAATACCTAAATTACAGGTATCTGTACCAGGGCATGTGGTAATATCTGCCAAACTATCGAAACCTAAAGCGGTAAAACCCAATTCGTTTAAAGCAACATATAATGATGGAAGAGCTTCTTTTCTAACAAATTTCAGCAACAAGCCTTGATTTTGCGTAATTCTAATTTCGTCAGCGATGTGTGGTCTAACCGCAGCAACAAAAGCTCTGGCCAAATCAGTTTTGATATCGCCAACGGTTACTTTTACGTAAACCCCAAAGAAACCTTCTTGCTTTTGCTCAATAACGTTGGTAGCTAACCAGTGCTTGTAGTGTGTTTCATTTGCAATTTCAACCGCAACGTATTCTTTTTCTGGCTGTGGCTCCGGTTGTGGAACTGTATCTAAATCGATTTTGAAGGTTTTTACTTTAATTGCGATACGTTCTTCATCTACCAACCTTAATACCTCTTCCAATCCAAGTTTTTGAACCAAGTACTTTAAACGAGCTTTATTTCTATTGTTACGTTCGCCGTATCTATCAAAAACACGCAAAACCGCTTCTGTAAAAGGGATTAACTGATCTTCTGGCAAAAACTCTTGTACTGCACTTGCCAAAAATGGTTGCGCACCCAATCCACCAGCAAACATTACCTTAAAACCTCGCTCCCCGTTTTCGTTAATTTTAGGAATAAAACCTAAATCATGGATATAACTATACGCCGTATCCTTCTCGCTGGACGAGAAAGAAATCTTGATCTTTCTTCCCATTTCTTGGCAGATAGGATTACGTAGAAAGTAGGCAAAAACCGCTTGTGCATAAGGAGAAACATCAAATGGTTCGTCTTTATCTATTCCAGAATTTGGCGATGCTGTTACGTTACGCACTGTATTACCACAAGCCTCACGTAAAGTGATATCGTCTCTTTCTAACTCTGCCCAAAGCTCTGGAGTTCTATCTAAACTCACATAGTGAATCTGGATATCCTGACGAGTAGTTAAGTGTAAGTTACCGCTTCCGTATTCGTCGGCAACATCGGCAATACGCAATAATTGCTTAAAGGTTACTTTACCAAAAGGCAACTTAATACGTACCATTTGTACACCAGGTTGGCGCTGTCCGTAAACACCACGAGCTAAGCGAAGACTTCTAAATTTTTCCTCGTGTATCGTGCCGTCACGAAAGGCTTTGATTTTACGTTCAAGATCAATAATATCCTGTTCTACAATTGGGTTTTCAAGCTCTGTTCTAAAACTCTGCATGGTTGTTGGTTGTGCTTTTATTCAAAAAATGCCTCTCTTGTGGGAGAAGCATTCCTATTCAATTTCTTTAAAATGATATACGTACTTCTTCTACCTCGTTTTGCAACAGTGGTTCATGGTTGATTGTGGCATCAGACAGTATGTAAATATAATTTTCATACACCAAATATATAAAGTATATAGGAATAGTAGTAATTAAATTTGATTTTTATCTCTATCGAGCTGGGAGGCTAGATTTAAAAGCGTCTATCGAGATATACGAAAATTACCTCAACGTACTGAAAAACAAAAAGAAAGCAAATAAACAGACAGTTTATTTAGAATGATTTTAAATTTCTATTTTAAGGTTATCTTCTCTAGCAATTACATCAGCAATACTAGTTTCACCTAAAATTTTAAGCGTTGCGTCACGCACATCGATAAAAGCACTTCTGATACCACAGGTTACTTCGTCTTTACACTCATCACATTTATGATAAAAGTTTAAACTAGCACATGGAAGCATAGCAACAGGCCCGTCAGTTAGGCGTAAAATCTGCACCAAATAAATATCTTCAGGTTTTTTATTAAGGCTGTAACCACCTCCAGCACCCTTTTTACTGTATAAAAAGCCTGCGTTCCTTAAGTCTAAAAGAATCTGCTCTAAAAATTTCTTGGGGATGCGCTCTTCTTCTGCAATTTTTGAAATTTGCATTGGAGGCATGTCTAGATTTTTACCTAGCGCAACTAGCGCTTTAATGGCGTATTTTGTCTTTTTAGAAAGCATACGTTACAAATGTATGAAATATTGTTGGATTGTTAGATTGTTGGTTAATTGTTGAAACTGGTTAACTGATAAATTGCAGACTGAACATTTCCTTCAGATGTTCGCAGATTTGACCGCAGATATTTGATGATTTGATATGTCTTTAACTCTTTGATAATTGGGATATTGATTACTGGTCATTCTTAACTGATACCTGTCCCCTAGCCCCTGACCACTAATCCCTCTCTGGTATCCTTCCCTTTTTTGCTGCTTCAATATATAATTTAATCTGATTTACGCAGACCATCAAATTTTGTTTGATTTCGTGTTCCCAAAAGCGCATCACTACATAACCCATTGCTTGTAAACCATGATTTACAAATTGGTCACGCTGCATATTACGTTCTATTTTAGGTATCCAAAAAGCTTGGTTGGTTTTAGGTTTACGCTTTTGCCATTCGTAACCATGCCAAAAATCACCATCGATAAATATAGCTAATTGGTATTTTTCTATCACTAAATCTGGTCTACCTAGTAAATCTTTACGATGAATTCTAAATCGGATATTTTCTTTCCAAAGTGCTTTTCTTAGCAATAGCTCGGGCTTACTGTTGGCACCTTTAATCTTAGCCATAGTTTTGCTTCGCTGCTTGGTAGTATAAAAACCAGCACTTTCTTCAAACCGAGGTACTTTTATCGCATTTTCCTCTATCGGCAGATCATATTTACGCTGCTTCTTCATCGCTCTGCGAAATTACATTTAATACAAATACCAATCATTCCTGTTTCAATGCTTTTAAGCCTATGTTAAATGCAGATCGTCGATTTTAGCATCAACTACGTTTTACATTTCTGCATCTTTACCACAACACCATCGTTGTTAATTGGTTTGATATCGTATTTTTACTTCAACAAAATGACACTACAGCTAAAGAAATTATTCGAAAACAAAATCGTCAAACACAACATCAAATACATTGGTGTAGGTATATGCGTGGGAATTTGCATCAATCTTCTTATAGCGGTAGTAAGCAGAAACGGCATTTCGGGCAGACAAATTTTCTTCAACATTTTATTCAGTGTTTTTATCAGTATCGCAATCTCTAACATTTTTTCATTTTTTCAGAGATGTAGCTACAAATTTGCTCGTAACTTTTGGCAAATTACACTACTGTATTATGCCTGCAATTTACTGGGAATGATTGTAGGGATCGAAGTAAGTTATTTTATCATTTCATTTTTCTACGACATTCCGTTTGAACTTTTTAACCATACGCAAGATTACAAGTCAATTTCGGTAGTAGTGTTAATAGTGGGTACGATCATGCTGCTTTATCATTTGCAGCAACGAAACACAGAAAATGCAATAAAAGCAAAAGAAGCCGATTTAATTAGAATAAACCAACTTAAAACTAAAGCAGAGCTACAGGCTTTACAATCAAAAATAAACCCTCATTTTTTGTATAATGCTTTAAATGCCATTACAAGTTTAATTCACGAAGACCCAGACAAAGCGGAAGACATGACCATTAAACTTTCTAAACTGTTTAGGTACAGTATTAACTCGCAACAAGAAAACTACTGCACCTTAAAGGAGGAAATAGATATTTTAAACACTTATCTGGCTATTGAAAAAGTTAGGTTTGGTAACAGAATTAACTTTGATATTCAAACAGAGGAAAGTTTAGCACATCTACAATTTCCTCGTTTCTTATTACAGCCTTTGGTAGAAAATGCCTTAAAACATGGTTTAAAGAATACTTTCGAGAATGGATTTTTAGGGGTAAAAATTTGTAAAACTGTAAGCACAATCAGCATCTCGGTGATAGATAACGGCATTCCATTTCCAGATGAGCTCATCGCAGGGTATGGCTTACAGAGCACTTTCGATAAACTGAAGCTTTTATATCCTAATGAGCACGAAATTGAGATGATTAACCAACCTACTAAACAAATTAAAATTACAATACCTTTAAACGGATGAGCTGGAAAACCATTATTATTGAAGACGAACAGTTAGCACGACAACGACTTAAAAGGCTTTTAAATAACTATTCGGAAATTGAAATTATTGCGGAGGCAGAAAATGGAGCACAAGGCTTAGCGCTTATTAACAAACACCAGCCAGATTTGATATTTCTAGATATTGAGATGCCCATTTTAAATGGTTTTGAAATGCTAGCCCAACTAACGGAAAATCAGCCTAAAGTGGTTTTTACAACCGCATATGACCAATATGCAATAAAGGCATTCGAAGAAGGTTCTATAGATTATCTACTGAAACCAATTGAGCTAGAGCGTTTAGACAAAACTATTGCTAAACTAAAACAAACCAATTTAGCTAAACCAGCTATCGCTATTGAAGATTTACTGCAGCAAATTAAGGGAAAACCAACAGCAAAAACGCTTACGGTAAAACTCGGAGATAGGATTCTTTTGATCAAGTTTGAAGATATTGTTCACATACAAGCCGAAGACAAATATGTTTTTCTGCATACCGCTGATGGCAAAAAACATCTTACAGATTATACCTTATCTACTTTAGAAGAAAAATTACCAGAAGACTTCTTGCGTATTCATCGTAGCGACATCATCAATACCAATCACATTACAGAAATAAGAAGAGGCTTTAATGGTGCCTTGGTTTTTGTAATGAGCAATGGAGAAAAAGTAACTTCTAGCAGGTCAAATAGCGAGAGTTTAAGACAACGATTTGAGATTTAATAGTCATCATCTTCTACTTTCTCTGCAAATAAATCCTTACCAAAATTCACTAAAAAAAGCTCTTTCTTGGCTCTAGTTACCGCAGTGTACAACCATCGCAAAAAATCTAGATCAATCATATCTTCCGTTAGGTAACCTTGATCTACAAAAACTGCATCCCATTGGCCACCCTGAGCTTTGTGACAGGTTACCGCGTAAGCAAATTTTATTTGCAGTGCATTATAGTATGGATCTTGCTTAATAGCCTGCAACCGTTCTTTCTTATTCGTAATATGTTCGTAGTCTAACAATAAACCTTCGTACAATTTTTTACTGGCTTCGTAAGGTAAATTAGGGCTTTCAATTTGTAGAGTATCTAACAACACCTTGCAAGTAATTGCGCCCATGTCCGGAAAATCTATCAACTCTAATTGAACTTCTGCAAATCGGAAACCATGACGCTCTTCTTCTCGTCTAACTCTAATAATTTTTGCCATATCGCCATTGGCAATAAAGGCAGTTTCATTATCATCTGGTAACCAAAAATAATTATTGCGAACCACCATGATGTAATCTCCCCCACTCAATTCTTCATCTCTGTAAAGTAGCCTAGCCCTTATTTGATTGTTGTAAATATTGGCAGACTTATTAGACCTACAAACCACTAGCGAACTTTCTAATCCATATTTACCATAAGCGTATTCCAATCCTTCAACAAATTTTACCCCGGTCATTCTAAAAATATCTTTAAATCCTTTGGTAATAAATTTCGGAAATTGAGCTTCATCTTCGTAGGTATTTACCAATTTACGCAGCATAGTTGCATTGGCTAAAATACCCGATTTTTTCTCCTGCCTAACCACTTCGGTAAGTTCAACACAGGTAACATCTAAATGAAAATTACTGCTTAGGTATTCGGGGTTTAATGCAGGGCTATCTACACTGCCAACTGGCGGAAGTTGGGCGGTGTCTCCCACAAATAGCAGGAAACAATTTTTCGGCGACCCATCTGGTGCTGGCTGAAAAACAAACTCCAACAGATCTGCCAAGAAAGATGAACCATTCTGCGTACTCCACTCGTCGGCAATCATAGAAGCTTCATCTACTATAAAAACAGTATTTGTTGCCAAGTTTGGAGCCAATTGAAAAACCATGTCCATACTTACCGCACTCTTCTTTCTGTAGATTTTTTTATGGATGGTGAGTGACTTCTGTCCCGTATAATTGCTCATCACTTTTGCAGCTCTACCTGTGGGTGCCAGCAAAGCAGATTTCAATCCAAATTTTGGTAAAGCCTTTACCAAAGCTGCTACTGATGTAGTTTTCCCCGTTCCCGCATATCCTTTTAGAACAAAACAAGCTTCATCATTAGATTTACTTAAAAATGTTGCGGCTTCAATACAAAAACGTAGTTGTTCTTTTGTTGGTGCAAAAGGGTACGATTGTGCAATTAAACTAGCTTTGTCCATTCGGTAAAGATAGGGATTAGCGGTCAGCTATCGGGAGTTAGACAACAGTTAAGTTAATAACCAATCATCAAATTCCTATAATTAATATGGTAAAAATCCAGTTAGAACATTTACCTATGTTGAGCAAAGCGAAATCCCGAAACGTCGGGAAACTAATGAACAATTGAACCAATTAAATAAAAAAAACTATTTTTGTTGATAGATGAGCAATAACAGCATTTTACTAATTAACCCAAACTTTGAACCAACAAACAGTACGAATTTAAGTTTATTGGTTAAAATAGGTGCCGACACTTTTTCGTACGCCATCGTAGACATTGAGCACAAACTTGTCCATGCTGTTTATGACGAACAAGAATGTGACAGCGGGTACGAAAAGTTAAAGGAACGCTTAAAAACAGATACATATTTAAAGTTGGACTATAAAAATGTGAAAGTTGCATCACATACAAAGAACATCATTTTTGTGCCACAAGAGCTATTTAATGAGAGTGATGTAGCACTTTATACCAAGTTTTTTGCAGATGCAGATTCTCAAAATGTGTATGTACAACCTAGCTTACAACAAAACATTCACACCATTTTCTCTTTGCCTCAATCGATAGAAAAAGTGATAGACGAAAACTGGGCAAACAGCACTAAGCTACAACAAAATGCTGGTTTGGTTGAGCTTGCAACGAAGATAGATACAGATAGCATCATCATAGATTTTACGGTTGGTTCTTTTCAACTATCCTACATCAGAGATGAAAAAATCGCTTTTACGCAAAGCTATCAATTTGAAGATGTGGACGAGCTAACCTACTACATTTTACTCATCACAACTCAATTAAGTATCGACACTAAAAAAACAGACATAAAAACCTGTGGAATTATTCATGAAGGCGATCCCAAGTGGGATTTACTTTCCCAGTACTTTAACAAAGTTGATTTGTTAGCAGTTTCTTCTGATTTGGATACTAATATTTTGGATGATATGCCTGCTCATTATTACACCAGCTTACTTTCATTGTTACAATGCGGATAGTTGGTGGTAGATTAAAAGGCATACAGTTTCATGCACCTGCGAAACTTCCAGTAAGACCAACCACGGATATGGCAAAGGAAGCTTTATTCAATATTTTGTTAAATAGCTACGATTTTGATGAATGCAAAATACTTGACCTATTTACAGGAACTGGCAATATTAGTATTGAGTTTGCGTCTCGAGATGCAAAAAGTATCACTTCAGTAGATAAACATCCTGCTTGTGTTGCTTGGTTAAAAACAGTGAAGGAAAAACATCAATTAAACACCATAGATATCCGTAAAGCTGATGTTTTTAAATTTTTAGCCCAAAGCAAAGAAAAATACGACATCATTTTTGCAGATCCGCCATACGATTTACCAAATATCCCTTTGTTACCTCAATTGGTACATCAACATCAATTACTTAGCGAAAATGGAGTTTTGGTAGTAGAACATCCATCGATGTTAAAACTAGAACAGCAACCTGGATATACAGAGACTAGAAAATACGGCTATTCTTCTTTTAGTTTTTTTAAATAGATAAAAGAACAAGGATAAAAGAGCAAGGAAATATATGCAATGTTATTTTCTTACAATCTATCTTTATTCCTTATTCTTTGCTCCTTAATCCTTTTAAATTATATTTGGTTATGAAAATCGCGTTATTTCCAGGCTCATTTGACCCAATTACGATTGCCCACGTAGATATTGTAAAACGTTCATTGCCTTTATTTGATAAAATTGTGGTTGGTATTGGATTGAACAGTTCTAAACAAAACTTTTTATCTGCGGAGAAAAGAGAAGAAATTGTGAGAAGTATTTTTCTTGATGATTCAAATGTAGAAATACAAACTTACCAAGGCTTAACTATCGATTTCGCAAAGAAAATTGGTGCTACTTATATGGTAAGAGGTATTCGCTCGGCTGCAGATTTTGAGTACGAAAGAGCCATTGCTCAAATCAACAAAAGCATGATGCCAGAAGTAGAAACCATTATTTTATTGAGCAGACCAGAATATTCTGCTATCAGTTCTACCATTGTAAGAGATATTTTGCGAAATAATGGCGATGTAAGTCAGTTTGTGCCTAAAGAAGCACTTCGTTTCCTATAGTTATTGAAGTAAATAAATCTTATTACTTACGCCTGTTGTTCCAGAAGTAGTAAGTATGTATTTTAATTGGCTTTTATTTTCTTCCGCAACCGAATACTTTACACCATCAATAGTTAATTCTCGAGTATCTTTATTGAAACTATAATTCACTATTTTGCTCGTTTCTTTGCTTTCATCACATTTCTTAGCACCAAAAGTCCTTACCATCGTCCCATCAGCTTTAAAAGTAAAGGTATCGTCCTTTTCACATTCTAAAACTGCATAATAGCTATTATTACCAGCCGGATTTGTATGCGTATTCAAATCAGTTAAGCCAAATTTCCAAGATTTGGAAGTGATGATATCGATAACCTCTTCATTTTCATCTTTCTTACAAGCAAATGCAAGCGTGAAAAGCAATAAAACAGAAAGGACTAAAACTTGACTTTGTTTTTTCATATGATTATAACGTTCAAAATTACGATTTTATTGAATATTTCTGATCAAGAAAAAACGCAGCTAGCTAAGTATCTAAACTAACATTTTAAAATCCTTTCTATATATCCTCAAATATGATGTAACGTTTTTCGATAGTTGATACTAATCCAATAAATTAGATGGTAAAAAACGAACCTATTAATACCTTTAAAATTACGAAGTTTTAAAAAATTAAATGCGCTACACTCAAGAAGAATTCTTAAGTCAAATTAACGAGCATAAAGGCATTATCCATAAGATAACTAAAATGTACATGGATAACGCTTTAGACCAAGAAGATTTGTTTCAAGAGATTGTAATGCAGTTATGGAAAGCTTATCCATCATTTAAAGGAACCAGTAAGTTTTCAACTTGGATGTACAGAGTAGCTTTAAATACCGCCATCGTTTTCTTTAAAAAAGATAACAGAAAAGTAGATAAACCACCGCTAAACGAACAAATAGAAATTGCCGACACCAGTGACAGCCAAGAAAAAGAAGAAAAACTGGCCTACTTGTACAAAGCTATGCAAGAGCTAAATCAGATTGAAAAGGCGGTGATATTTCTGTTTTTGGAAAATCAATCGCACCGAGAAATAGCGCAAAATTTAGGGATTACCGAAGTTAATGCCAGAGTTAAACTCAACAGAACCAAAGAAAAACTACAACAAATCATTAAAAAGAACGGCTATGAATTTTGATAAATTGAAAGATGACTGGAACAAAAATGAACCTGTGTCAACCGAAGTTTCGGAAAATATGCTCAAATTGAAAGAAGCAAGCACCCCAATTGACCAATTAAGAAAAAAGATGAAATATGAGTTTTTCGGTCAGCTTATTTCTTTAATTTTATTAGCATTTATTCCTAAACTAATTGGCTTTACAGATGAGCTAAAAAATATCTATATTTTGTTTTACGCTATTATTTGTGGCTTTATGGCTTACTACTTCTTCAAATTTTATCGCTTTTACAAACACTCTTACGATTTAAGTCTAGACAGCCGTAAAAACTTGTTATGGTTTTATTATGAAATGAGACTTAATTTAGAGCTTTATAAATCACTTACCTATATTGTAGGGTTTATTTTGCTTGCTTTCAGTGCTATCGCCTTATTTACCATTAAAAGCGACCTCTCTAGCAAAATATTAGCTAAAATGTCTATTACTTACATCGCCATTAATGCCGTTGTAACTATAGTAATTATTGGTGTTATCACCGAGTTATGGGCAACATCATATTATGGCAAATACCTTAAACGAATAAAAATAATCGTTGATAGCATTGATGAAGAATAATTCAGTTCGCAGTTTTCAGTTAACCGATTAAAACAATTAACCTAATTAAACCAATTTCTCGCTCTTTAAAACATCTGTGATCAAAGCATAGGTATTTTTCACTTTTGCTTTAATTTCATGCGGCGCTATCCAAACTGCTTCTGTAATTCCTTCCTCTAACTGCGGCACCAATTTAGGACTTCCCTTTACCGTCATGTGGTACCAGCTGGTTCTTTTTAAGATGAGCTCGCCACCCATTTCGTAAACATGGTATGTTTTGCAAATACGCTCATTTCTTTTTTCAACCTTAACCCCGCACTCCTCTTCAACCTCACGTACCGCCGCATCTTTTACCTTTTCGCCTTTATCTACCTTTCCTTTAGGTAAATCCCATTTTTTATTCCTAAAAATAAATAGAAATTCGCCTTTAGCATTAGCAACCAAGCCTCCCGCAGCTTTAATAACAGTTAAATCTTTTTTTATCTTTTTAAATACAGCATCCGGATTTTTTGTTAATAACAAATAGTTCTTTTTTTTGCTGCTTTTAAGGTTTTTATAAAACGATTCAAAACCAAAACCCTCTACTTCAATTTGTTGTATCTTTTCGATTTGAGCAGGGAGTTCATGAGTTATAAACAAAGTGTTATCGTTAATATAAATTCTGTATTTTTGCGCCATGTATAATAAAAGTGATATTGAATTAAAGGTAGCTGAATTTTTATTACAAATAAAAGCAATTAAATTACAACCTGCTAATCCATTTACTTGGGCATCGGGCTGGAAATCGCCAATTTATTGTGATAACCGTATAACTTTATCTCACCCATCTGTGAGAACTTATATACGTCAGAAATTGGCACAATTGATCCAAGAAGAGTATGGAGCTGTTGATGTAATTGCTGGAGTAGCTACTGCAGGAATTCCGCAAGGAGTTTTGGTGGCTCAAGAGCTAGGTTTACCTTTCATTTACGTAAGAGCTAAAGCAAAAGAGCACGGCACGGGTAGCTTAATTGAAGGCGAAGTAATTGAAGGACAAAGAGTAGTAGTTATCGAAGACTTGATTTCTACCGGAAAAAGTAGCTTACAAGCTGTAGAAGCTTTACGTAATGCAGGTTTATCTGTAGCTGGTTTAGTTGCCATCTTTACTTATGGTTTCCAACAAGCTGACGATAATTTTGCTGCTGCTAAATGTAGGTATTCTACCCTTTCTAACTACAAAGCATTGATTGATTACGCTGCAGAACATGCGATTATCGCTAAATCTGATATCGAATTCCTAAACAAATGGCGTGAAAACCCTGCTGAATGGGGAAAAAACTAAACTATTTAATTGTCGACAATCACAAACCTAATATAAATGACAATCATTGAAAGTAACGCCGAAATTAATTTACCTGTAGCTCAGGTTTATCAGTTTCTTGCTGACATGAACAATCATCAGCAATTAATGCCAGAGAACATCTACAATTGGTCTTCTACTGCTGACACCGCTAGCTTTACCATTCAAAACATGGCTAAATTGGCAATTCATATTTCAGAAAAAGTAGAAAACGAAAGGTTAGTTGCTGTTCCTACAGAAAAACCACCATTCGATTTGTCCTTAGCTTGGTCTGTAAAAGAAAACGGAAGCGGAACAACCGCTACGCTTACCATCTCGGCAGATTTAAATATGATGATGAAAATGTTAGCCGCAGGTCCACTGCAAAAACTAGCAGACCACCAAACCACGAAATTGAAAGAAGTATTAGGATAGTCTAAAAAAGACAAAAATGTATATAAAGGTTTATCTTAAAAGATAAGCCTTTTTTTATGAGAAGAACTTCCATCATTCTTTAATATCATCCTCACGTTTAAAAACATTGAGCATAAAGAAAATAATCAAGGCAAACAAAGTAAAAACTATTCCAAAAAAACGCATCAAGAATTTCATATATTATCTATGAGCGTAATTATACGGCAAAGGTTTAGTCTATATTATTATTTTAGCATTATTTAACAACTCTAACACTACCTTAATCTATTTTAATTTTTCTTCAACACCATCTTTTTCATCAAGATGTAAAACCCAACTGCCGTAATAAACATCAATAAGCCAGTTCCAATCCAAAGAATATTAAACCCGTAGTTTGCCGCAATTTTAGTTCCCAAATAAGGTGCAAAAATTAAGCCTGCAGATAACGACAGCGAGTTTAGCCCCATGTATGCACCTCTATTTTTAACATTGGAACGCTGCAAAGTTACCGTCGCCATAAAAGGCATCGCCAGCATTTCCGACACACAAAGTATAAACATGGAAACATAAAGTAACCAAATACCATGGGTAATTACCAGCGAAGCAAATGCTAAACCACAAAAAAATACACCAATAATAATTGCGTTTGCAGCTGTAGTTCTTCGCTCTGCAATATGGACAATCAACATCTCCAAACTAAAAACCACCACGCCACTGTAAGCCAAAATTACACCTATGTTTTTTTCCGAAAGTTGGTAAACTTCTCGATAATAAAGTGGCAAAGTACTTAGCAATTGGAAAAAGCAAATAGCGAATAAGATGCTTAAAAGCGTAAAAACTAAAAATGGTACATCTTTGTACGCCGATTGATAAGGGACTTCTAGTTCTTCTATATCAGTCTTTTCTTTTTTATTTCCTTCTTTGTTTCTAAAATATACAAAGAAGATAATCGCGGCCGAAGTAGCTGCTACTGCATTTCCATAAAACAGTAAATCGTAAGAAATAGCTGCTAAAAACCCACCTAAAGCTGGTCCTATAGAAAAACCAAGATTTAGCGCCATTCTGTTTAGCGTAAAACTTCTTACCACGTTTTCAGGTTTCGAATAATAAGCCAAAGACACTGAATTTGCAGGACGGAGAATATCGCTTATCATACTTAGCGCCAATATTCCCGCTGCAAGTGATGGCATCGTTGTTAGTTTAGGCAATAGCAGAAACATCGGTATCACTCCCATCAAACTAAAAAGCTGCACCTTAAAATGCCCAAACTTATCGGTTAACCAACCACCTAAGGACGATCCAACAACAGAACCGATACCAAAACAACTCAACAAAATCCCTGCATTTTCTAGTGTAAATCCCAAATGCTTAACCATGTAAACACCAAGAAAAGGAACCACCATAGCTCCACTCCTATTTACTAGCATTACCAGAGCCAACATCCAAGCGGGAGTAGACAAGCCTTGATAAACTGAAAAGTAACTTTTGATATAGGTTTTCATTGAAAATGGAATGGGCTGCAAAGATAGCTTATTGGTTGATTAGCTCAATGGTTCATTTGTATCATTGGTTCACTTAACTTCCTATTGAACTGTTATTTGTTAGGCAATTGATAATTGACTACTTGATTTTTGATTATTTAAACCCTGCCACTTTTTCATCACAAACAACTAATTACCAGACAATTATTCATTAAAAAAACATAACTTCACGACAAAATTTCCGATTTTAAAATCTTTTTTTCCATGGCATCTGTTTTGACCTTAGGCTATTAACTACAAAGTAAAAGAACAAAAAATACTTAGTGTCCTTTGTGTCTTTGTGCTTTAAAAAGAAAAACAATATTATGAACTTCAATAATTTTACAATCAAAGCCCAAGAGGCTGTACAAAAAGCCTCTGAAATTGCACAAGGCAACCAACAGCAGGCCATAGAAACAGCTCATTTGCTGAAAGGCTTATTAACGGTTGATGAGAATGTGATTTCATACGTTTTAAAGAAACTAAACGTCAACTTAAATGCACTTAGCCAAAAGCTAGATGAAGATATTTCGAAATTCCCGAAAGTAAGCGGTAGCAATATCTACTTATCATCTAGTGCTAACTCGGCGCTACAAAAGGCACAAGCTTTCTTAAAAGAATTTAAGGATGAGTTTGTTTCTGTAGAGCATATACTACTGGGAATTTTAGCAGCTAACGACATCACCTCCAAACTGTTAAAAGACCAAGGGGTAAACGAAAAAGACCTTAAAAAGGCAATAACCGAGTTACGCGGCGATAATCGTGTAACCGACCAAAATGCAGAAGCCACTTACCAAGCTCTAAATAAATACGCCCGTAACTTAAACGAATATGCAGAAAGCGGAAAGCTAGACCCGGTAATTGGTCGTGATGAAGAAATTAGAAGGGTAATACAGATTTTATCACGTAGAACGAAGAATAATCCCATTTTAATCGGTGAACCTGGGGTGGGTAAAACTGCCATCGCGGAAGGTATTGCATTTAGAATCATCAAAGGCGATGTTCCTGAAAACCTAAAATCGAAAGTAGTTTATTCCTTAGATATGGGTTCACTTATCGCGGGAGCAAAATACAAAGGTGAATTTGAGGAGCGCTTAAAAGCTGTTGTTAAGGAAGTAACGCAAAGCGATGGCGAAATTGTGCTGTTCATTGATGAGATACATACACTGGTAGGTGCTGGTGGTGGTGAAGGTGCCATGGATGCTGCAAACATCTTAAAACCTGCCCTAGCTCGTGGCGAATTGAGAGCCATTGGTGCTACGACTTTAGATGAGTATCAGAAATATCTAGAAAAAGACAAAGCTTTGGAGCGTCGTTTCCAGAAAGTAATGGTTGAAGAACCTGATACCCAAGATTCCATCTCTATTTTGCGTGGTTTGAAAGAACGTTACGAAACGCATCACAAAGTGCGGATCAAAGATGAGGCAATTATTGCTGCTGTAGAAATGAGCCAGCGTTACATTGCGGACCGTTTCTTGCCAGATAAAGCCATTGATTTGATGGACGAAGCGGCATCAAAGCTACGTATGGAAATGGACAGCGTACCTGAAAACGTAGATGCTTTAGACCGTGAAATTATGCGCTTGGAAATTGAGCGTGAAGCAATTAAACGTGAAAAAGATGAAAATAAGGTAAAAGAGCTAAGTGAGCAAATTGCCAATTTAGCTGCAGAGCGTGATGAGTTTAAAGCAAAATGGCAAGGCGAAAAAGATTTAGTTGACGCCATTAACACAGAAATTGAGCAAATTGAAGCTTACAAATTAGAAGCAGAACAGGCAGAACGTGCTGGTGATTATGGAAAGGTGGCAGAGTTGCGCTATGGAAAAATCAAAGAGTCGCAAGATAAGGTTGAAAAACTAAAAGCTGATTTAGAGAGCAGACAAAGCGATAGCCGTATGCTAAAAGAAGAAGTAACGGCAGACGATATTGCGGGCGTAGTTGGTCGTTGGACTGGTATTCCGGTAACGAAACTCGTATCTAGCGAGCGTGAGAAATTACTCAACTTAGAAGAAGAATTGCATAAACGTGTAGCTGGACAAGATGAAGCTATTGAAGCAATTTCAGATGCTATCCGCCGCTCTCGTGCAGGCTTGCAAGACAAACGCAAACCTATTGGCTCGTTCATTTTCTTAGGCACAACTGGTGTAGGTAAAACAGAATTGGCCAAAGCCCTTGCGGAGTTCTTGTTCAACGATGAAAATGCCATGACCCGAATCGATATGAGCGAATACCAAGAACGCCATGCCGTAAGTCGTTTAATTGGGGCGCCTCCAGGATACGTGGGTTATGATGAAGGTGGTCAATTGACAGAAGCAGTTCGCAGAAAGCCATATTCGGTGGTATTGTTAGATGAAATTGAGAAAGCGCATCCAGATGTATTCAATATCTTATTGCAAGTATTAGATGATGGAAGACTGACCGATAATAAAGGTAGGGTGGTAAATTTTAAAAACACGATCATTATCATGACTTCTAACATTGGCTCGCACTTGATCCAAGATAATTTCAAAAACTTGGATGAAGATAATCATGACGAGGTTGTAGCAAAAACCAAAAATGAATTGTTCGAACTATTGAAACAGACCATACGTCCAGAGTTTTTAAATAGAATTGATGAGCTAATTATGTTCACACCATTGAACAGAACTGAGATTAGAGATATTGTAAGCTTACAATTTAAACACGTTCAGGATACCCTAGCAGAAATGGGTATTACCATGGAGGCAAGTACGGAGGCTTTAGATTGGTTGGCAGAATTAGGTTATGACCCTCAGTTTGGTGCAAGACCTTTAAAACGAGTAATACAGAAACGTATTTTGAATGAATTATCTAAAGAAATATTAGCTGGAAAAGTAGATAAAGACAGTAAAATCAAATTAGATATGTTCGATCATCAATTTGTGTTTTTGAACGAAGACAAATAAAAACTGACCTGTGTCACATTGAGCTTTCCGATAAATCGGAACAGGTCGTCGAAAAGTAGCTAATTGGGCTTCGACAAGCTCAGCCTGACAACCATACCTTACTATTCGTAACTCTATCATATATTTAAGAAAAAGGCAGGCTTTTACCTGCCTTTTTTCATGTCAAAAACTGACAATAAATGCCAATTCGGCAAGCTTAAAAAAAGCTTAAAAATCACTCAATTGTCACCAAAATAGAGTTTTGTCAAAGCAGTATAATTTCGCCTTTGTTCACTTTAAATTAACAATTTATTAATCAATTGATTAATAGAAAACCACTGTTTTTGGCACGCATGACAATTTTTCATTACGGCATATTAGTTGAAAATAGACTTATCAAATGGTCGAAAGATCATTCATTTATAACACATAAATATTAAAAAACATGAAACTGTCCGAGACGTCGGATAGATTCATGAAAATTGAAAACAATTTAAAAACATGAAAAAACTTTTATTATCGTTAGTAGCTGTAGCAGCTTTAACTTTTGGTGCAAATGCACAAACAGAAAAAGGAAAAATTATTTTAGGTGGTAACGTTGGCTTTAACAGTTCTAAAGTAGACGGAGCATCAAAAGCAGATATCAATTTTAGTGTGGTTCCAAGTGTAGGCTATTTTGTAGGCAACAACTTTGCCATTGGTACAGGTGTAGGTTACGAGTACGACAAAACAGCTTCAGGCACAGCTTTTGAACGCGGTCAACTTGAAGCTTTTAGAGTAGCTCCTTTCGGTCGTTACTACGTTAACTTGACAGAGCAATTTAAATTCTTCGGTCAGGTATCTGTTCCTTTAGCTTTTGGTTCCCTTAAAAGCGTAGACGCAAATGGAGAAACAGGTTCTAAATTTGCTAGTACTACTTCTATTGGTGTTAACGTTGCTCCAGGTTTTGCGTTCTTCCCTAACAAAAAAATCGGCATCGAATTTTCTGTTAACGGTTTAGGATATGAGAATTTCTCTACTAAAGCAGAAGCTACTGGTGCTAAAGTAAAAACTAACAGTTTTGGTTTAGAGGCAAATACTTTTGCTCCTAAATTAGGTGTACAATTCCACTTTTAATTTTAGTAAAAAGTAACAAAAAAGCCACCTAATGGGTGGCTTTTTTTTGATTTTATTTTGGTATGCAGAAATTAATTTTTTAAAATATCCTCTAATGCTTCTTCAATTACAGGAAACTTAAATTCATAACCAGCTTTCAAAAGTCTATCTGGAACCACCCATCTACTCTTGAGAATAAGTTCTGTTTCAGTCCCTATTAGCGCAGCGCCCATTTTAAGCATCCATTCTGGAGAGGGCAAACCAATATTAATTTTCATATTTTGCCTTAGTTTCCTCATTAAAGTAGCATTATCGATAGGATTTGGAGACGAGCAATTGAAAGTGCCTTTTAAATCTTTGTCATTTTGTATAAACAAGACTATTTGAAACAAATCTTCTAAATGTATCCAGCTAAACATTTGCTTTCCATCGCCTTGTTTACCACCGAGGCCAAATCTTACCAAATTTACAAAAGGTTGCATCACACCTCCACCCGCACCTAATACGATAGCCATCCGCAAAGCAATCTGTCTCGTTTTCGGCAAATCAAAATCAAAGAATGACTGCTCCCATTTTGTAGCTACATCTACAGAAAATCCGCTTCCAATTTCACCATCATGCTCAGTCATCGGTCTATCCATTGCATGCCTATAAATAGTAGCGGTGCTAGAATTAATCCAAAGCTTTGGCGGATGATTACATTTCAAAATTGCATTGCCTAAAATTTTGGTGGTCGCGACCCTTGAATGCAAAATTTCATCTTTATTTTGTTGATTATATCTGCAATTAACTGACTTCCCTGCCAAGTTTATCAGTATCTCTGCATCGTTTAAGGCATCTACAACCTTCTGCTGATTACTCCATTGTATATGCGCATTATTTCTCGAGATAAGAATAACCTGATAGCCCATTGCTTTGAATTGGTCGGCAAAATACTTGCCTACAAAACCAGTTCCACCAGCCAACACTACTTTTTTATTCTGATAATTTTCCATGGTGATATAATTATTGTCCTGTAAATCTTGTAGGTTGAGGTACTAAAGGTTTTAAACCTTCTTTGGCTTTTCTTTTCCCTCGAAAGAAGAAATAAAGATTGATAAATAGCATTAGACCTAAATAGATAGAGAAGCTTCCTATTTTATAACTTAAAGCTTCCACCAATTCCTGATAATTATTGTCATACAAGTTAATCTTCAAAATCATTAAGGCAAAGCCAATATTTAGTAGGTAAAAGCCTGTTTCAAAAAGCTTATTTGTTGCAAAAGCAATCTCTTCTCTACCCTTAAAAATATCTAACATATAGATTTTACTATTTCTAAAAAGTGTTCTAGAAACGTATAAGGTAAGCAATAAAGCAATTGGTAAATAAACTGCATAACCAATTAGAATTTTTGTAGTGTCCATAATGTTAAAATTTATGATTGTTTAATTAATTTGTGAACTTGCGTAACCAAAATGTAGATATTGAGGTAATGTAAACCTGAAAGAATGATGATAATACCCGCCATCTTTATCGATATTACTTCTATCAACATAGGCGCAGAACTAACATGCTGCCAAAAGGATAAATTAACCGCACAGTAACCAATGTTGACTAAATAATAACCAATTAGCAATATTTTATTGATTTGCTGACAAAGCTCTACATGTCCGGGTATCAGCTCAGCCACAAAGACATTTCCATTTCTATAACAGATTTTCCCTACCACTAAGATGATGAAAACCATTAATCCAATAAAAATGCCGTAACCAATTAAATTTAAGTTTGTCATAACACCCTAGTTAGTTTTAAAATTTCAGAAAACATTGAAACTTTAAATTAAAAAATATATTATCTCAATATCTTCATCATCAATTTACCCAACCAATTATCTTTATACTCCGTCACTTTATCAATCATTTCATCAGCGCTAGCTACAAATTCGTAAAGCTTTTTAGTTTGCGCCACAAAATGTTTCGCTTCTTCTGAGGTATTACCATCTACAGCACTTACTTCTTTTAAAACTTTTAGCGCTGGCTTAATTTCACGTTTGCTCCTCTCCTTCGCAATTTTGGTAGCAAGTTCATCTAAATCTTTTTCAGCAATAAAAAACTCCCTACGTTCTCCAGGCTTATTGGCTTTATACACAATTCCCCAATCCATTAGGCCACGTAAGTTCATACTGGCGTTGCCCCTAGAAATTTGCAGCTCTTGCATAATATCTTCCATAGAAACTGGCTCTTTAGAAACCATTAACAAAGCATGTATTTGCGCCATCGTTTTATTAATGCCCCATTGAGAGCCTAAAGCACCCCATGTTTGTACAAATTTATTTTTTGCTTCGTCAAATTGCATGATCAAATGTATATATAGTTTTTAAACTTTCAAAAATAATTGAAAGTTTTTCTTTGTTTATTTTCTATTTATGCTCAATTATTAAGCTAAATCTGCCTTCAGTCCTATTTTATTCGATTAAAACATGTTTATCAAAAAATGACATCTGTTAGTTTAAAATAGAATTCACGAAAACTTTAGTTAAATAATCATTTTATGTAAACTCTATTCTTAAATCGTTGTTATGTAAATAATTCAACAATGTTATATTTGCGGTTATGAAAAGAATTATTGTAGTAGATGACGACGAGGAGGTTTTAGATACGATTGAACTTGTTCTTGAGATTGGTGGTTACGAAGTAGAGCCTCTTAGCAGTGCAGAAGGAATCCACGAAACCGTAAATAGCTTTAATCCAGATTTAATTATTCTAGATATTGTATTAGGGAAAATTGATGGCCGCACAATTTGCAACGAAATCAAAACCAATCCAAAAACCAAACACATCCCTATTTTGATGATGTCTGGTCTTTATAAGCCGGATGAAATTAGCACTTTGGAAACTCCACCAGACGACTTTATGCCAAAGCCGTTTAAGATGGACGTATTGCTAGAGAAAATTGAAAGCCTAATTAGCAAAAAAGCAATTAGACATAACATCAACTAGTTATTTTTCTTCTCTGGGGCCACGTTTATAGATCACCAATCCGTTAAGGAAGTTTCTAAGGATTTGGTCTCCACATTTTTTAAAGTTTGGGTGGTCTTCTTTTCTGAAGATATCGCCCAACTCACTTTTTGTTACCGTAAAATTTACCAGTTTACAAATTTCTATAATTTGGTCTGAATTTAGAGATAAGGCTACCCTTAATTTTTTGATGATATCGTTGTTGCTCATATTTTTTTTAGTTCATTGTTTCCCGAAGTTTCGGGATTTCGCTTTGCTCAACATACGTAAAAGTTCTAACTAGATTTTTACCATATTGATTATGGGAATTTGATTATTGGTAATTTATTACTGACACCTACCTATCCCCTGATACCTAATACCTAATTAGCTATTTCTACTTTTATTTTTCTGCCCTTCATTTTTTCTCCAGACAGTTTTTTTATCAATTGTGGTGCTAATTTACGCTTTACTGCGGCATAAGCACTCAAATCTTTCACTTCTATTAATCCCAAATCTTCCTTCACTAATCCTCCTACCTTTAACAAGAAGCCTACAATATCTATTTTATTGACTTTATCTTTCTTCCCTGCTGCCAAGTAAATGGTTTGCCATTCGCTATCGGCTGGAATTTGATACTTTCCATCCAGTTTCTCTACTTCAATATCCTTATCTAAATAAGGAAAATCTTCTCCTTCCGCAAAAATTAAATACGCAGTCCCTTTTGCATTCATTCTAGCTGTACGTCCATTACGGTGCACAAAAGCATCTTTAGTATATGGCAATTGATAATGGATGATAAACTCAACTTCTGGAATATCCAAGCCTCTAGCGGCTAAATCAGTAGTGATTAAAATTTTTACACTGCCATTTCTGAATTTCAGTAAAGCACGTTCCCTGTCGTCTTGTTCCATCCCTCCGTGAAAAATATCGTGTACTAAATCTTGGTCTATCAATAAATCACTAATTCGATCTACTGTTTCGCGGTGATTACAGAAAATCAGCATAGAATGATTACCTATTTTGCAGATAAGCTTGAATAATGCTTCTAATTTTTCTTCTGCAAGTGTGTCAATTCTTTTCAATTTTAAATCTGGTACTACTTCTTGTTGGCCTAAAAAATTCACCGTTTCATGATTTTTGATACCAGTAAATTCGGGAATTTCAGGCATGGTGGTAGCAGAAGTTAACACACGTTGGGTTAATGAATATAAACTTCCAATGATAGCCGACATGTCTTGCGTAAAACCAAATTCTAGCGACTTATCAAATTCATCCAGTACCAACGTAGTGATGGTACTTTCATCAAAATTCTGTCCACGTAAGTGAAACGCAATACGTCCCGGAGTACCAATTAACACCGCTGGCGCCTCTACTAAAGTGTTCTTTTCTACCTTTACCGAGTGACCTCCGTAGCAGCATGTGACTTTATAACCAGTAGACATTTGCTTAAAAACCTGTTCAATCTGTAAACCCAGTTCTCTTGACGGCACCAAGATTAAGCACTGAACTCCTTTCTTCTCTTTATCTAAATTACGAAGTACCGGAATTAGAAAAGCCAGCGTTTTACCGGAACCCGTAGGTGCAAGCACCACCAAGTCGGCTCCAGATTTAGCTTTAGCAGTTACTTCTTCCTGTAAAGGATTAAGTTTTTTGATATTAAGATTTGAGAGCAGTTTTTGCAGTTCCATTTGACAAAGTTAACAGTTTTCAACTGGCAGTCTCCAGTTTCAATCGACAATTTACAGGAATCAGTTAACAGAATAACCAATTAGCGGTTAACCATGCAAATCGTAATTCGTAAATCTAAAATCTTAAATCAACATAACTTGTTGATAAACAACAAAATGTTAGCAAATAAACAACATTAACATAAAGACAGCTTAACAATAAAAGACTTAATTTTAAGAAACCTGATTTAGGGTTTGCTTTACATATATAACTTATGACCTGGAAGAAATTTAGTGGCGAAGTTATCCATTCGTCAATCTTAGAAGAGGTAGAAAAAGCAATTCTCCGTGAAACCGAAAATGGTTTCAAATTAAAAGTTTGCATCGGCACCGACTCTCAAGTAAAAAGCAATCACACAGATTTTGCTACGGTAATTGTACTGCTAAGAGAGCATCATGGTGGTTTCATGTACATTGCGCAAGAAAAATCTACGCTTAAAATGGGCATTAAAGAAAGAATGCTCCTAGAGGTGCAGAAATCTATCGAAACCGCCTACTCAATTTGCGATTTGCTAGATATTTACGATGTTGACCTGGAAGTACATGCAGATATCAATACCAATCCATCATTTAAGTCGAACAAAGCGCTAAACGAAGCAATGGGTTACATTTTAAGCATGGGCTTTATTTTCAAAGCCAAGCCAGAAGCCTTTGCCAGTTCTACTTGTGCGGATAAGATGGTGCATTAAAGTTGACAGTTATCAGGATTCAGTGATCAGTTTAATTGCATAAGTAGCAATTTTATGCTTTCCTTCTCAACTGATGACTGACCACTGATGACTGACCACTGCACTACCAAGTCTTAGAAATCACTTTCTTTTCTGCAGGTGAAGGTAGAGGTATTGCCTTGTTTATCAAGTAATCTTTTAATCGTACTGCGAAATTAGCAGCGTATGCAGAGGATTGCTGTAGGTAATCTTGCCACTGGTCGGCAGCAGATTTTTTAGGCTCTTTTTCTAGAGGGATACCTACCGTTGTACTCGGCACAAAATTCCCATATCTATCTTTTTGGTAAGGAATAAACTCAAAATCAGTTAACCAAAAGCGATATTTACCATCTCCTGTTTCAAAATTAAACTGGTAATTGATTTCGCCAGAAGGATGAGATATCACGGCTAGACTTTTTTGTATAATCAACTTGCCATTGGCAGTAATTAACTTTCCATCAGATGTAGTTCTTAATTTGATTTCCTTTCTATTGTTAGCGAGAAAACTCAACAATCTCATCTTTAAACTATCGTCTTTAATGGTTGATTTCACGACTTCGTAATAGGTATATTTCCCAGTTTCATCTTTTGGTAGCAATACAACATCCTGAGCCCAAGAATACTGAGCGAAAATCATCAAAAAACACAAAAAAAGAAGATATTTCATAAAATTTAAGATTAAAAATGAAGCGCCCCGATATTCGAGGCGCTTTCGGTTGTGATTAGCTTATCATAATTTGCTAAAAACTGTAAACTGCTGCCAAAGAAAACTGTGCAGCTGATTTATTTAATGTTGTCAAATCACTTTTTGTGAAACTTTGAGTGAAATCTTTATCATTATCAAAACGAACTTCTGGAATGAAAGTTAAACCACCAGCTTTAATATTACCAGAAAGCGTAAACGAAGTCACGCTAGCGCTAGGACCACCAGAAATACCTTTATAATTAAAATACTCTGCTCTTAAACCCAAAGCAACAGCAGGTGTAAATGCATATTGAGGATAAAGCGCAACTCCAGAGTAACCAAACTCATCGTCGCCAGCACTCAAATTTGCTGCATTTAAACCTATTTTGACTTTCTCTGTAATTTGATAAGCAGTAGTTAAATCAACTATAGTGCTATAACTTCCGTAGCCATCCAAACCATGTAAACCGTTAATGTAAGCAGTCCATCCTTTTACTGGAGAAATCATCAACTGTCCACCTACACTAGACACACCTCTTATGGCACTATATTGGTTCCACTCGTTAAACAAACCGACCATTAAGCTTACCTTCTCTGAAAAGCTATAGGTTCCTTTGATACCTGCATTTTGGAAAGGACCAGAACCAAATAAGTATGAAGTAGAATAGTTGAAATTGGCAGCCGGCGAAATCACCTCATAACCAATAAAAGTACCCATGTAACCTGCCGTCATAGTGAATTTATCAGTGAAGGCGTAGTTTACGTATAAGTTTTGGATGTTAAAACCGTTTGAAACTGGATCATAACCTCCCGCAGCATCTGGAATGGATTGAAATTGACCTCTCGGACCAAAAGAAAGCTCTCCAACAAAAGAAGCTTTTCCTGTTGTCTTTTTCAAAGCCAAATCTATCATCCCTAGAGAAACAGAATTTTGGTCGTTAGCGAAATAGGTTTTTATATTTGCTGATTTATTAAAATCATATTTATAATAGGTATCTACAGATCCTGAAATTTCTAGTGGAGAAGCTTTTTCTTGTGCAACAGCTACCGTTGTAGCGCCAAATAAAAGAAAAGTTAGTGCAGCTATATTATTTTTCATTTTTTCAAAAAATTAGGGGGTTAATAATTGAATTCAACCTTCCATTAAAAGAAGGGTATAACATATAGCGTAGTGCAAAATTTAATCAAAGCAAGCCCACCCAGCTCCAAACCTGGAGCTGTATTCAACAAATTGTCACGATATCAGAAATACTTATCCAAGTAAATCTGGCTTTCTTTTCCCGACTCCTATTAAAGGAATCGGGATCGAAAATTTATATCAAAGACAATTTAACATCATGATTTTAACTTAGCCTAAGCGGGATAGATTTTAGATATTAGGAACTTCTTGTCCAGCGACGATCAAAGTACCTTGAGAATATTTCTCATTGTGTTGCGATGCATCTAGACCTTCTTCTTCCTCATCGGCAGTTACACGGATTGGCAAGAAAAGATTGATTAGTTTGAAGATTACAAAAGAAACTACAAAGCTAAACACCACTACCAATACCATACCTTTTAATTGGATGAAGAAAAACTCTGGATTTCCGTAAAGCAGTCCATCAACACCTGCACCGTTTACAGTTTTAGTTGCAAATACACCTGTTAAAAGCATACCAACAATACCACCAACACCGTGACAAGGGAAAACATCTAAAGTATCATCTAAAGCTGTTTTTTGTTTCCAAGAAACTACCAAGTTAGAAACAATTGCAGCAAACACACCAATGAATATACTAGATGGAATGCTCACAAAACCAGCTCCTGGCGTAATAGCTACCAAGCCTACTACAGCCCCAATACAGAAACCTAGCACAGATGGCTTTTTACCTCTAGCGGCATCAAAAAACATCCATGATAAACCTGCAGAACCTGCCGCAACATTAGTAGTGATAAAAGCAGAAACAGCTAATGCATTAGCACCTAATGCAGAACCTGCGTTGAAACCGAACCAACCGAACCAAAGTAAACCAGTACCAATTAATACGTAAGGAATATTTGCTGGCGGAACTTCTTTATGCTCTAAGTGAGACCTTCTACGTTTCAATACTAAAGCACCTGCTAAAGCAGCCATACCTGCAGAAATGTGTACCACTGTACCACCTGCAAAATCTAGCACACCCATTTTGAACAGGATGCCTTCAGAATGCCAAGTCCAATGTGCCAAAGGCGAATACACGAAGATTGCAAACAATACGATAAACAAGATGTAAGCCGTAAAACGAATACGCTCAGCAACTGCTCCAACTACTAAACCAGGTGTAATGATAGCAAACATACACTGGAAAATAGCGAACAATGATAATGGAATGGTACCCCATGCCGGTCCGGAGTTTACACCTTGGAAAAATAAGAAGGTTTTTGGGTTACCGATGAAACCACCGATAGAATCGCCGAAGGCTAAACTGAAACCTACAACAACCCAAAGTACTGAAATAACTCCAGCAGCTACCACACTTTTTATCATGGTAGACAATACATTTTTGCGGTGAACCATACCGCCGTAGAAAAATGCTAAACCTGGTGTCATTAAAAATACCAAAGCTGCAGCAATTAAAACAAAAGCCACATCTGGCGCACTGTACTTGCCATCATCAAAGTTTGGCAATAGAGGAATAAATAATGCGGCAACTGCAACTACAATCAAAATTGCGAAGGGAGCCCACTGTTTGAATAAAACTTTACTCATAATTTAAATTTTAGTGTTTGATTTTAAACCTAAATTATAAATAACATTTTAATTTTCATCATAATTTTTACAATTTTTTAATGATTTATTAATTTTTATCAAATTTTAACAACAAAAAAGCAATAAAATACAATAAAAAATAAAAAAACAAACAAAACAAAACACCAAAAACAAAAAAATAACTCAAAACAAACAAAACAAGAACACAAAAACCGAAAAAATACAGTTTAAATCAAAAAATAACTATCAAAAACTAAATAAAACAGAAATAAAAAGACAAAAATAGCGTTCACCACAACAAAACAGATAATAACATATGGTTCGTTAAATCAAAATCACATAAAAGAAGATATACATCGGCTTAATGCCAATGCATAAACAGAATCGAGAATAACTATGCTTGGTAAGCAGAGCCTTGAACTACACCACGGCGTTCAATCTCTTTATCAATATAGCTTTGAATAGCTGATTTCTTCAATCCCCAATTTGGAGCGATCAGTAGATCCCAATCAGAAATACCAAAAAGACGTTGAATTACGATATCGGGACGTAACAAAGGAATCAATTCGCAGAGCAAATCTGTATATTCTTCTAAGCTGAATAGTTTAAAAGGCTCCCTTTTGTATTTCACGCCCATAATAGAGCCTTCAACAATATGTAAATGATGAAATTTAACAAATTTAATCTGCGGAAAACGATTAATCTCATGAATATAGCCGTGCATCATCTCTCGAGTTTCCCAAGGGAAGCCGAAAATAGTATGCACACAGAGATTAAGCCTTGTATTTTCTAACAACTTTACCGCTTCCACAAATTCGCCATGGCTACAACCACGGTTAATTTGTTCCAATGTTTCATCGTAGATAGATTCCATCCCCATTTCCAAATCCACATCATACCTATCCGCATAACTTTCCAATAAAGCTACCTTTTCGGCATCTATGCAATCTGGTCTAGTGCCTACGGCAAAACCTACCACATCTTCGCTATTTATAGACAATGCATCATCATACATCATCTTTAAATAATGTGTTGGAGCATAGGTATTGGTATTGGGCTGAAAATAAACGATGAACTTCTCTGCCTTGTAAGAATTGCGAGCTCTTTGCATCCCTTCTACCAACTGTTCTTTAATTGTTGGAAGTTTTCTGGAAAGCTCTGGTGTAAACGAATCTACATTACAATAAGTACAGCCGCCGTAACCTTTGCTACCATCTCGATTTGGGCAAGTAAAACCGCCATCTACAATCACTTTAAATACCCGCTGACCATTATAGTGCTCACGCAGATAAGTCCCATAATTGTTATAACCTTTTATACCCCAATCTAGTGCTGTTCCCATTTGCCTGCAAAAATAAGAAAAAAAGTTGGCAGTGGTCAGTTTTCAATAAACAGCTAACAACAAGCTGCAAATACAAAATACTGTGAAAAGCAGTAACAGTATTTTTATTATTGCTAGTCCCGCTAAACGCTTTACTGCGCTTTTGCTTTCACAACGCGTCGTGTTCGCTTATATCGGGTTTAGAAACGAAGTTACTTGCTATAAACAATGTTTATCAAACCTAGCTTGCGCCAATATTTTTTACCTTTTGTGATTATCGTTCTCGCTATTCCAGATTTGCAATCTCGAAGCTCCTCGTTTTTAAAACTAATCTTTGCGTTTCTTTGCGAATGCCTTAGAAATCTTTGCGTTAAAAATCACCACAAAGACACTAAAGAGCATCTAAACTTGTCAATCTGGTTTGCGACATTACGAGTAAACTTGTTTATATGCACAAGTATTAGTTAATTAAACCCGACTGTGCGGAAATACTTTTTGTTTTGCAATTGCCATTCAATTCACTTGTTATGCTGAGCTTGTCGAAGTATTTTTGCCATGAAATGCTTTTACAAGCTTAGCACTACAGCATATAACAAAAAGATTGGAGCGAAGGCGGGAATTTAGTAACCGACTAGCACCGAAATTGCTTTTCAAAAAAAAATGATTGAACCATAATCCAATCATCCCTATATATACATATGCAACTTACTATTGTTGTTGCTCCTTCTTATTAATTAAAAAGTAAACAGGAACGCCAAGTAAAACTATTAAAAGTCCTGGCCAAGTATATTGCTGTTTGTAGATGAGCAGCAATACACAAAAAGCGGTGCCAATTAACAAGTAAATAATTGGCGTAACTGGATATAGCCAAGTTTTATAAGGTCTCTCTAAATCAGGTTTTTTAAATCTTAAATAGATGACACCAAAAACGGTAATCATATAGAACAATACAATTACAAAGGAAATCATATCTAAAAGATTACCGTATTGACCACTTAAACATAAAACAGAAGCCCAAATTCCTTGCATCCAAAGTGACTTTTCTGGAACACCATTTTTGTTATTGGCTATAGCTGCCTTAAAGAACATACCATCTTTAGCCATCGTTTGGAAAACTCTAGCTCCCGCCAATACAATACCATTTACGCAGCCGAAAGTAGAAATCATCACCAATACTGCAATTAAGATGGTACCTACCCCACTTCCAAAAATTTGTTCTGAAACTACTACTGCAACTCTATCATTAGGGGCAAAAGCAATACCATCTCTACTTAAAGCCGAGAGGTAAACAAAATTTACCAATAGATAAAGTATCATTACCGCACTGGTACCTAACACCATAGAACGTACGACATTCTTTTTAGGGTTTTCAATTTCACCAGAAACAAAAGTTACATTCTCCCAAGCCACACTAGAAAATACCGAACCCACCATCGCTGCTGCAATTCCGCCTACGATAGTCATTCCAGAGATAGATTCCCAGCCTAACTTCAGAAACTCTCCACTACCATCTTTCGCCAGATTATTGAAAGAAGCCCATTCGAAACTCATGTTTTGAGCCCAGAAATTACTTTTCAGCAAAAGAAAACCTAGAATAATCAGTGCTAGCAATGCAATAATCTTAGAGCCTGTAAAAACATTTTGCAACAGTTTACCTGCCTCCACACCTCTTGTATTAATATAGGTAAGGAACAAAATTACGCCAATAGCCAAAATCTGTATCCAAGTGATTTTATAGCTTCCGCTCTGAAAAATTGGAGCTGCATCGTTTAAAGCTGGTATTAAATATGCAGTAAACTTACCGAAAGCCACAGCAACTGCCGCAATAGTACCGGTCTGGATTACAGTAAACAGCCCCCAACCGTAAAGAAAGCCCATCATTTTACCAAAAATCTCTTTAAGGTAAGTATATTGCCCACCGGCTTTTGGAAATATAGAAGAAAGCTCACCATATGAAATTGCGGCTGCCACCGTCATCACGCCAGTAATTATCCAAACCACAATAAGCCAGTAGCCAGAGCCTAGGTTCCTCATTACATCGGCACTCACGATAAAAATACCGCTGCCAATCATAGAGCCCATTACCAGCATTACCCCATCAAAAAGGCCAAGCTTTCGTTTAGAAGACACTTCTTCTTGTTTATTCTCCATTTGTTTAGTTTAGTTTTTGGTTATGAAAAGCTAAGATAGAAAAAGAGATGAACAATTTTGTTTTGTAGCCACAGATGCACAGATTTTATCTTTAATATAAATTATAAACAATTAGTAAAATTGACTTGATTTTTTAAATAAGTCATATACATATTTAGGTTAAAAGATTTTCAAAAAAATTAGATACATAATCCTTTTGAATTTTATCTGTGTATCTGTGGCTTTTTTTTTAGCTACGTGACTAAATATCTTGACACTCAATAGTTTTTTTATTTACCTTGTATTTAGATTAATCAACTAAACCACTAAATATAAATTTGAACTATGGAGTTTTTACAAAACAATTTAATCTATTCAATTCCTTTACTTGGCTTGGTAGGCATTTTGGTAATGGCGGTTAAAAGCGCTTGGGTTACCAAACAAGATGCCGGCGATGCCAATATGAAAGAACTAGCTGGCTATATTGCGGATGGTGCGATGGCTTTTTTAAAGGCAGAATGGAAAGTGCTCAGCATTTTCGCCGTTTTTGCAGCAGCTTTACTGGCTTATTCTGGAACAATTACCGAAATTAACGGCAGGGCAATTCACTCCAGCTGGATTATTTCCCTTTCTTTTATTATTGGTGCCGTATTTTCTGCAACTGCAGGATATATTGGGATGAAAGTAGCTACAAAAGCTAACGTTCGTACCACGCAAGCTGCCAGAACAAGCTTAAAGCAGGCGCTAAAAGTAAGTTTTACTGGCGGTACTGTAATGGGATTAGGTGTTGCTGGCTTAGCTGTTTTAGGCTTAGGTGGCTTATTCATCGTATTTCTTTCTTATTTTAACGTCATAGGTGCAGATGGAACTGTGAGTGTAATCAACATGAAAACGGCCATCGAAGTATTAACCGGTTTCTCTTTGGGAGCCGAATCTATTGCGCTGTTTGCACGTGTGGGCGGTGGTATTTATACCAAAGCTGCCGATGTAGGTGCCGACTTGGTAGGTAAGGTAGAAGCAGGTATCCCAGAAGATGATGTGCGCAACCCTGCAACCATTGCCGATAACGTAGGTGATAATGTGGGAGACGTAGCCGGCATGGGCGCCGATTTATTCGGCTCTTACGTAGCAACTATTTTAGCAACGATGGTTCTAGGACAAGAAATCACAGTAACCGATAACTTCGGGGGCATGTCTCCTATCCTATTACCTATGGTGATTTGCGGCTTAGGCATTATCTTCTCTATTATAGGAACTTGGTTTGTAACCATTAAAGGTGAAAAATCAAATGTTCAAAATGCATTAAACTTAGGCAACTGGTCTTCTATTATCATTACAGCGATTGCTTCTTTCTTTATCGTGAAATGGATGTTGCCAGAGACTTTAAGTCTACGTGGCTACGAGTTTACCAGCATCAATGTATTTTATGCGATTATCGTTGGCCTAGTGGTTGGCACCATCATGAGTATCGTTACCGAATACTACACAGCAATGGGCAAAGGACCAGTTAATTCCATTATTCAACAATCGTCTACAGGACACGCTACTAACATTATCGCTGGTTTATCTGTAGGCATGAAATCTACGGTTATTCCAATTTTGGTTTTAGCTGGCGGAATTATGGCATCTTATTACTTTGCAGGATTATATGGTGTAGCTATTGCTGCCGCAGGTATGATGGCTACCACAGCTATGCAGTTGGCCATTGATGCTTTTGGTCCGATTGCCGATAACGCAGGCGGTATTGCAGAAATGAGCCAATTACCTCCAGAAGTGCGTGAACGTACCGATAACTTAGATGCTGTGGGCAATACTACTGCAGCAACAGGTAAAGGATTTGCAATCGCTTCAGCAGCTTTAACTTCGTTAGCACTATTTGCCGCCTTTGTGGGCATTGCAGGTATTTCAGCTATCGATATCTACAAAGCACCAGTTTTAGCAGGCTTATTTGTTGGTGGAATGATTCCATTTGTATTTTCTGCCCTGTGTATCCAAGCAGTGGGTAAAGCGGCCATGGATATGGTACAAGAAGTACGTCGCCAGTTCCGCGAAATTCCAGGTATTATGGAATATAAAGCCAAACCTGAGTACGAAAAATGTGTAGCTATTTCTACTAAAGCTTCCATCCGTGAAATGATGTTGCCGGGCGCAATTGCTTTAATTACTCCTGTAATTGTAGGTTTCTTGTTTGGTCCAGAAGTGTTAGGTGGTTTATTAGCAGGCGTTACGGTATCAGGTGTATTGATGGGCATTTTCCAATCTAACGCCGGTGGTGCTTGGGACAATGCCAAAAAATCGTTTGAAAAAGGTGTAGAAATTAATGGCGAGATGTACTATAAAAAATCTGAACCACACAAAGCATCTGTAACAGGTGATACCGTTGGAGACCCTTTTAAAGATACTTCTGGACCATCAATGAATATCTTAATTAAGTTGATGTCTATCGTGTCTTTAGTAATTGCACCCTACATTGCTATCAGTGCAAGCACAACAAACGGTAATCAAATAGAAGTAAAACAAGAAATAAGAGTGCAAAAATCGGTAGACTCTCTAGGTAATGAAACTATAGATACACTAGTTAACGAAATTGACACTTTAACAAAACACTAAATTGTTACTATAGGAAAGGGATTTTGCAAAAAATCCCTTTTTCATTTATAGATATTTTTTTTTAGGTTTGAAGCGTCATAAAAATCAACAAACAGACTAACTCAACTAATTTTATTAATTTATGAATTTAAAGAAGCCTATTGATGTACTTGTTGCCGAATCGGCAGAAAGTGGCGAAGGCACTCTCAAACGTACCTTGAGCAACAGAAGTCTTGTTGCATTAGGTATTGGAGCCATTATTGGCGCAGGTTTATTCTCCTTAACGGGTATTGCTGCTGCCGAACATGCTGGACCTGCCGTAACCTTATCATTTGTATTGGCTGCTGTAGGCTGTGCTTTTGCAGGATTATGTTATGCAGAATTTGCATCAATGATACCTGTAGCAGGTAGTGCTTACACTTACTCTTATGCCACCATGGGCGAATTCATGGCTTGGATCATTGGATGGGATTTAGTACTAGAATATGCACTTGGTGCTGCCACTGTGGGGGTATCTTGGTCGGGCTATTTCAATAAACTTTTGCACGAATTTGGTCTCGAATTACCCACTTATTTAAGCAGAACCTTTGCAGAAGGTGAAGGTGGCGGTATTAACCTACCTGCAGTAATCATCGTTTCCCTACTTTCATTATTGTTAATGCGTGGCACTAAAGAATCTGCTAGCTTAAACAACTTTTTAGTAGTGGTAAAAGTAGCTGTAGTATTGTTGTTCATCGGTTTAGGCTGGAAATTCATCAATCCTGCTTACCACACGCCATACATTCCTGAAAACACAGGTGTTCGTGGACAGTTTGGTATTTCTGGTATTGCTTCTGGTGCGGCTTTAGTTTTCTTTGCATTTATCGGTTTCGATGCCGTTTCTACAGCAGCTCAAGAAGCTAAAAATCCACAAAAAGGTATGCCAATCGGTATCTTAGGTTCATTAGCAGTATGTACCGTATTATATGTATTATTTGCTCACGTAATGACTGGTTTAGTTCCTTTTGAAATCTTCAAAGGTGATGCTTCTCCTGCAGCTACAGCATTTAAAGTAACAGGTTACAGTTGGTTACAAATGGGATTAATCATTGCTATTCTAGCTGGCTACACCTCTGTAATCTTAGTAATGTTAATGGGACAATCAAGGGTATTCTATACCATGTCTAAAGATGGTTTATTACCTAAATTCTTCGGTAGCATCCACGCTAAATACAGAACTCCTTATAAAACTAACTTATTTTTCATGGTGTTTGTAAGTTTGTTTGCTGGTTTTGTTCCAGTTACAGATTTAGGTCACATGGTATCTATCGGTACTTTGTTAGCCTTCTCTTTAGTTTGTATTGGCGTAATGATTTTACGTAAAACTGATCCAGACAGACCTCGTCCTTTCAGAACACCTTTGGTACCTCTAGTTCCAATTTTAGGTATCATTGTTTGTGTTTATTTAATGGCAGCGTTACCTATAGAGGCTTGGATAAGGCTAACCATTTGGATGGCCTTAGGCGTAGCTATCTATTTCTTCTACGGAAAAGGAAACTCTGTTCTTGGTAGAAAAAACAAACAAGGATAATAACTTTCGTTATATCAGAAAAGCCTCGGTTGCAAAATCGGGGCTTTTCTTTTGCATCAGATTTTAATTTAGGAAAAGGTCTTTCATCATCAATCGGATACTTTCGTCCTGCTTTCACTCATAGCCAGTCCTCTCTCCCGATTTAACATCCTATCGTGTGGGACACAAATATTGGCGAATGTTATTTTCCTCCCCCTGCCCCCTCGGAGAGGGGGATATGCAAAATGCTTAAGCACCATGTGTCCCCCTTTGGAGGGGGCAGGGGGAGGAATGAGATGTATCCACACGATAGGATAAATCGGAATGCGGGCTAATCCGCTCAATCAGGTTTATTTTACAACGTTTAGTATTTCATAGCAATACGTGTTGCCCCTCAAAGCTGTTCAGACTAAACAGGAGTATTGCGGTGAAAAAACCTCTTAACACAATTAGGAGGTTTTTTTATACACTATTTTTTAGGAAAGGCTTTTCACTGCAAAAGCACGCAATTTCTACTTAAAACATAAATGAATATTTAACAAAATTTCAACCTCAATAATTTTGTTTCTTGCTATTTATTTATTAACATTAAGGACACACAAATTGAAATTTAAATTATGAAAAGACTCTTATTAACCGCCATTGCGGCGGGCTTTTGCGTATGCTCTTACGCACAAACAGAAAAAGGAAAAGTTATTCTTGGTGGAAGCATTGGCTTTAATTCTTCAAAAGTTGACGGACAAGCTGAGCAAAAAGCGACCTCATTTAACATAGGTCCTGCTATTGGCTTTTTTGTCGACAAAAACATTGTTGTAGGTTTAGGTTTAGAATATACTACTAACAAAAACGATCCTTACAGTTATACAGCATATTTTAATGGCTTGCCTTACACAAACGGAACTAATGGTAGTAAAGGTGAAAGCTTAGGAATTATTCCTTTTTTTAGATATTACTGGGATTTACATGAGCGTGTAAAATTATTTGGACAGGCAAATACTGGTATCTCTTGGGGCAAATCAACCACCCTAAATATTGATGGGACAGAAAGTGAAAATGTCGATGACACCTATTTTAAGGGCAGCATTCAATCTGGAATAGCATTTTTCCCTGTTAAAAGACTTGCAATAGAATTAAAGGTGCCGTTATTCCAATACCATCATCAGAAAGTTAATTACCATGATCCAAGCATCACTAGTTCTAGATATAATCATTTTTCTTTTGGTAGCGACTTAACTAAACCAATATTAGGAGTTAACTTCCATTTTTAAGCAAAATATTAATTCTAATATCTAAAAATCCTTCGCTGTTATTAAATAGCGAAGGATTTTTCGTTCTAGCGCTTTCAAACTTCGTAATTTTTTAAAACTTACATTTTTTTTCCGCTCTTCGCGATTGCAAACCGAGCTTGCGAACTAGCCAGGTCGCTACTAACATTGCAAACTGTAGCTACTCCTATCCAACGTTCACAACTCTACGGAATTACTTAAATTTCAGCGTCTTGATATTGTTTCCTAATTTGATTCGTATTCAGCAAAACACATACGCTATGATTGAGAAAAACCAAGTCTCGGCAGAAATTACTGCCGCACAGTCTACTGCTGTGATGCAAAACGTTGACAACATCAACAACGTTCTAAAAGATGTGCTTACCATCAATCTTACTACCGACGACAGAAGCCACATGCTGAAAATGGGCGACAAAACGCTAGCCTTTTTACAAAAAGCACTTGAATATGCTTCGCAGAATATGGCCTTGTGCCCCACATTCCTATCCTTGCCCGAGGCTCAAAAAGACTATGAGTTGGCAGCAGGCTTACAGGTAATTAAACAAAGAGTTTCAGCTCTATTAAGGGCAATAGAAGATGCAGAAATGGTAGCAGGCAGCGAAGCCTACGATGCCGCACTCATCTTTTACAACTCAGTTAAAGGCGCTGCAAGGTCTAATATTGGCGGTTCACAAGCCATAGAAAATGATTTAAAAAATCGCTTTCCGGGTAGAAGGCGAACAACTTTACCTTCTGCATAATTACAAAAAACAAAGGGGTCGGATATTTTCGGCCCTTTTTCATGCCTAATGATCGCTAAACAAACCCTACGCTAAGCAAGCCCTATCCTTTCCTCACCTCCTAAATTGCCTCACAAAGGTTTGGCTTTGTAGCTTCGTGCAGCAATTTTGTTTGACCACAAGCAATGTTTTTCTTCTCAGAGAAGGAATGTTTCACCTTAAAGAGGCTATGTAGCACCTTTGAGAAGCAATTTTATCCAACTACAAGTAATGTTTCCTTGTAAGAGAAGCAATGTTGCCTCTCGGAGAAGCTCGTTCGATGCTTTTAGAAGCAATAATGCTTGTTTGAGAGGTAATTTTATCCTTGTAGCACCATCATTGGCTGTTGATAGATGAATTTGCAAATAGTAAACTAAAGTACTAGCTTAGGTGCAATTAACGCTCGGACTTCCTCACAGATTTTCCGATTTTTTTACTAGAAATAAATCCCCATACTTATGGCGTAGAGCCAACATAATTTAGTTGGATTAGCGACATTTATGAGGGGTATAAATAAGTTAGCGGTAATTTTATGAAGACAATAAAACGAAAGCAAGAAACAGTGAAAAATGAGAAGCTTTGGAAAGGTTTTTATTCCGTAGCATTTTTCATCGGCCTTGTATTATTTGTCTTTGAAATTACTATTTATCGTAAAACAATCATAGACGTTTATATTCCAATTTTAATTATTTTGGTTGTTGGCTTATTGACATTCTATTTCAATAGAAACCATTATAAAAAGACATATTCGTTTACGGGAATTTTTTTTTCCAGTAATACAGAATTTATTTTCTTGGGGTTCTATTTCTTGTTACATTTTTATGGCGATCAATTATTATTCAGCAGACAAAACAACAACTGAATATCGAGTTTTAATAAAGGAAAAAAGTTCAATGCCTGGTCGAAAACATCATCGCAATGAGCGACAACCTTTAGTGAGAATAGATTACTTTAGCTTTGAAAAGGAATTAGTGTTTCGTTATGCCGACACCGATAAAATTAATAAAGCAGATAGCGTAAGAGTAACTGTGAGAAAAGGCGGACTTGACTTTGATGTACTTGAAGACTATGATGTGTTAAAATGAATATAGGAAAAACTACCACTAACACGGGTTTTGCGTCAGGCGGTCTGACGTGCAAACTTGCAGTTATCTGCTTCTAATAAACTTTAGTAATAAATTGAAACTTTGTACTCCGAAACCCGCCCGAACGCAAAGCCCCGAAAACGTTAGCGGTTATTTTAACCAACCTTAATATTTACTTCAAAGACAGAAATGAAAAAGTATGTAATAATCACTTTCCTGCTCACAGCTACAAATATTGTTTCGGCTCAAATTCCAATTGACAGGATAAAAACAATCATTAAACAAGAGGTTGCTGATAAAAGAAGCAAAAGTATCATTGTAGGGATTATTGATGCCAATGGCAGACAAATATTTGCAGCAGGTGTAAAAAGCGACAGCGATTCTACGCTACCAGACGGCAATACGATTTATGAAATCGGGTCAATTACAAAAGTATTCACGTCTTTATTATTGGCAGATATGAGTTTAAAGCATCAACTGAATCTGAATGACCCTATTTCCAAAGGACTTCCAAAAAATGTAAAAACGCCTGTAAGAAATGGAAAAGAAATTTCTTTGCTCAGTCTGGCAACCCACAGATCTGGAATGCCTCGTTTTCCATATAATGTTGACCCCAAAAATTTAGATCAGCCATATATCGATTACACCGTAAATAAACTTTACGAATACGTCTCAAATTTTGAACCGCCTTACGATATTGATTCAAAATGGAGATATTCAAACGTTGCTTATGGGGTATTGGGAAATATATTGACATTGACTGCTAAAAAAGATTTTGAAACTTTAATAAAAGAAGAAATTTGCGGGCCGTTAAAAATGAATAATACCGTTATTTCATTAACAGCAAAACAAAAATTAAATCTGGCAATAGGTCATGCAGAAACAGGAACAAAAGTCGGCTTAACTGATTTAGGTGCAATTGATGCTGGCGGAGCATTACGTTCAACCGTTAATGATCTTCTTACTTTTGCAGAAGCCAATTTGGGGCTCATTAAAACAGATCTGTTCTCTGCGATGGAATTAACCCATGTCCTACAGGCAAAAAAAGATGGAGATGACACTTTTACTACAATGGGTTGGACTCTCGTGAATGCGGACGGATATTTACTTTTTAAAGATGGTGGAATGCCTGGATACAGAACTTTTTTGGGAATAGACAAAAAGAATAAAATTGGAGTAGTTGTTTTATCTAACTCAAACAATACTGTAACTGATATTGGTAGGTACATCCTTGAGCCTGACCGTAGAATTGACCCATATAAATATAACTGGTCCTTATTGGATACCCTCAGAGAAACTATAGAAACCAATGGAGTTGACGACGCTATTAAACTTTATCTACAGCTTAAAGAATCAAAAGACACGTCGTTTATTTTTAATGAAAATCAACTCAATTATTTAGGAAATGAGTTAAGAAAGAATAATAAAATAAAAGAAGCCATAAAAATCTATGAACTGAATTTAAAAGAGTATCCTAAATCTTCCATTGTGTATGAAAGTTTAGGAGAAACTTATAGACGAAATAAGAATGAGAAAGTTTCTGTGAAATATTTTGAAAAAGCCTTCGAACTAGATCCGCAGAATACTCACTTGACTTACATACTTCAAAAACTTAAAAATGATGAAAGGGAGAAAAACAACCGCTAACCTGGGTTTTGCGTCAGGCGGGCTGAAGTGCAAAACTCAAGGGTAATTTTTCAATTGAGCCTTAGTAATAAATTAAGCTTTAGTGCTTCGATTTCCCGCCCGAACGCAAAGCCCCGAAACGTTAGCTGTAAGGCTACTGATCGACAATATGGGAGTTAAAACTATAGACGATTAAACCCCTGGTTGGTGTTATCACCAACCAGGGTAATTTAGCGACCTATCATATAGAACATAAAACAAGGGTGATTGATAATAACACCAACCACAGGAAAAAACAACCATACCAACTATATCCAAAACCAAACCGAAAGACGTTAGTGGTAATAGCGAACAGATTACAAACTAAATAAAGCACAAGTGGCAATTTGGCAATTCAACATTTACTTTATACCGAGACAAACTCTTCTCGAAAAGTATGGACAAGTTCAGACAAAGCTTGAATTTGAAAAGGCTTTTAAAATTCATTGGTGGCTAAATTTAAATGTGGACACTAAAGAACTATTACCCTTACTTCAACAATTTGGCGATCTACAAGAATGGACCTCAAAAACTGATGGATTAAGAAGTTTTGGAGATACAGAAACCAACGACATTTCAATCTGCTTTGACAACAAAACTAACAAAGTAGAAGAGCTAAGTTGTAGGCTTGACCTAAGAAACGTTGACAAGTTCTTTATTAAAAAAGTTCTTTCAATTGCAACGCTTTATGACTGTTTGCTTATGGACAGCAGAGGTAGACTATTTCAACCAACAATAGCTGCACTTGATGAAAGTATTCAGCTTTCAAATGCAACCCGCTTTGTGGATGACTCCAAACAATTTTTGGACGATTTCCCAAAGGAATAATAAGACCAGAATAACCCGCTCTTCGCGATTACTTCGTGAGCTCGCAAGTTCGGTTTGCAATCGCGAAGCTCTATCTGTGGATTTTCAATCCACATTTAAGTCTACTCTTTTTAATACGGATTACAAATCCGTAGATAAGACTTCGGATTTGCAAATTCCGAAGAGCAAAAGGATTACAAAATCTTTCTAGAACGACATTTTAAGGGGATAGCAACTTTGTTTATTGCACATGCTTTTGTTAAATAGCCCCGATTGCAGCGGTAATACTTTTTGTTGCTGTCATCCTGAGCCTGTCGAAGGATTGTTTGTTAATAAGCAGATGTTTCGACAAGCTCAACATGACAAGTGTGAGCAGCAATGCCAACAAAAAGATTATAGCGTAAAGCGGGACTATCGGAAAATAGTACCAGCATACCTGCGCTCCTAAAAAGCAAAATCCCCAACGGCTTTAACACCATTGGGGATTTCAAAAGCTACTTTAAAATCTAATTCTTACGCTCTACTTCCCTATCCATTTCGGTCATATTCACATTAGTAGATTGTGAAAAATCGCCCAGTAAATGGTTATTGAAATAATCGGCTAGGCGCCAGAACATGTACTCGGTCATGTCGCCAAAAGCATGGCGCTGACCAGGAACCAAGATAAAATCAAAACGTTTACCAGCTTTAATTAAAGCGTTAGCTACCCTAATACTTCCAGCTGGGTGTACGTTGTTATCCACATCGCCGTGCATCAATAACAAATGTCCTTTTAGGTTTTTCGCCAAGTCGGGGTTTTTGTCTATCGAATATTTAAAAGAAGTATCACCTTTTAAAGATACCGTCTCTTTTACGCCGTGATGTTTTTCGCTCCACCAACGATTGTATATGCTATTATCGTGATTACCTGCATTAGAAACCGCCACTTTAAAGAAATCTGGATAAACTAGCATTGCCGCTGTAGACATGAAACCGCCGCCAGAGTGACCAGTAATTCCCACTTTAGTTGCATCGATGTACGAATATCTATCTGCCAATTGCTCAATGGTAGCTTTTTTATCAGCCAAACCGTAGTCTCTTAAGTTGCCATAACCGTAAGTATGGTACCATTTAGAACGAGCTGGATGTCCGCCCCTATTTCCTACGGTAACTACCACATAACCTAATTGTGCCAAGCGATCTGTTCTGTCCATACTTTTTCCGAAAGCTTTGTTTACCGCTTCGGTTTGTGGTCCAGGATACACGTATTCAATTACCGGATATTTCTTAGTCGGGTCGAAATTGAAAGGCTTATACATTACGCCAAATAAATCGGTAATACCGTCATCAGCTTTTACCTTAAATGGTTCAGGGAATTTGTAACCCGTAGCCATCAGTAATGATAAATCAGCAGTTTCCAGTTCCATCACTTTGTTCCCATTATTATCGTACAAAGTAGATTTAGGAACCGTATTTACTCTAGAATAGTTATTTACGAAGTAACGGCCTGCATCGTTCATCACCGCAGCATGGTCAAAATCGCCAGCGTTTAATAATTTTAAACCAGAGCCGTCAAAATTTACACGGTACAAGTGATAGTAGTAAGGGTCTTCCTTTGCTTCTCTGCCATTTGCAGTGAAATAAAGTACTCTCGCTTTCTCATCGATGTTTACAATCTCCTCACTGTGGAAAGCACCTTTGGTGATCTGATTTTTAAGTTTACCGTTTTCATCGAACAGGTAGAAATGTCCCCAACCATCACGTTCGCTCCAGTGAATTAATTCCTTTCCACCGTTTACCAAACCTGGGCGTTGCACTTCTACATACGTATTGAAACGCTCTTCGATTACAGGCTTAATCGTTCCACTTTTCACATCAACCACACAAACATCAATACGTTTTAAATCGCGACTGGTACGCCCCATATAAAACTTGCTATTGTCTCCCAACCAAATCGCAGGGCGGAATTCGTTATCTCTATCTGAATTAAGCGCAGGTTTACTGTAAGTGTTTAAACTTTGGTCTTTAAAGGCAGAAACATTTAACTTTTTGCCAGTCTTTGCAGCGAAATCGAATAGCCAAACTTCATCCTGAGGTGCTTCGGCTTCGCCTGGCATTTGATATTTGTAGGTTTCTAAAGTTGGTCTAACGGAAGCAACACTATTGATTACCCAAAGATCTTTAACTTTCCTACTGTCAGAGCGCTGAATTACAAAATACTTTGCATCTGGCGACCAAAGTACAAAAGCTCTTCTACGTTTCTTATCGTTTTTGATGATTTCTTCATTGTTTTCGCCGCTACCATCGCTACCAAAAGAATAATATTTAACGCCATCTTTGGTCAACTGATGCTCTACAATGGTACTATCTTCTTCATTTTTCAATGCTTTTTGATAGTTTGCTTTGTCCATCCAAAACAAATTGTAGTTGCGGGTAAAAATAATTGCAGACGAATCTGGCGCTACAGCTCCCCAAGCTGGTTTCGCTTTTGCTTTCTTATAATCTTTAATTTCGATGAGCTTCTGCCCCGCTAGTTCATATTGAAACTTAAAGATTTTCTTCTGCATCGAATCCGCAGCTTTTTTATCTTTTCTATCAGGTTTCACCTCATCAATGGTACTTTTAATCTCGAAAGTGATGTTTTTCTCATCATTGCTGAACTTCAAGTTCTCGATGGGTAAATGTTGCCCATCAAAAGGGTCGCGAATAATTAAAGTGATTTCTGCAGCTAGTTTTGCTGGATCGAAAAGCGTTTTCTTACTTCTAGCAGATGGATCTACCATGTACCAGTTTTTGCCACTTGGTGTTTCGTATTCGTACCAAAAACGATTGCTCTGTTTCAACCAATGCGGATCTACAGAAGTAGAGTAAATCATCTTCTTGAGCTTACTTGGAGAAAACCTAGCTGCTTGTTGATAATTGGCTTTTTGTGGTGCTTGAACAGTTTCTGTAGTGGTTATTGTTTTAGTTTGCGCAAAAACAGTTCCTCCAGAAAGTAAGCCCAACAAAGAAAAAAAGTAAATTTTCTTCATGCTTTATAAGTTAGTTAAGTGTTGGATTTTTGATGGAGCTAAATTAAACCAAAAAAGAATTTTTGCTGCCGATTTTCTGTAATAATTGAGTGAGTTTGATTTAGAACCTGTTTAGTAAAATTTAGGCACAGATACACGGATGAAATACGCATAAGCATTATAGGAAACTATTTTTCTATTCAATTGAAACCCATTATTTGATGATCACATTTCAATTAAAAGTGATAAAATCTGTGCATCTGTGGCTAACCACACAACAGATAAAACAATTATTTTTTCAACACCATTATCACATATCATCTTATTGTTTAGTTTTGCTTCATATAAAGTATTTTATGAAACGTTTTTTCTTCCCTTTAATCGCAATGGCACTAATTTACGGTGCTGGATGTCAATCTAAATCTCAACCTTCGTCATCTGCAGATGCAAAAGATAGTGTTACCAATAGCAACGAAGTGGCCCAAACTGAAAACCAAGCTGCTCCAATTGATACTAAAAACATTAAGGTAGCTGATGCAAAAACTATATTAGCCAGACCTCAGGTTCCTATTTTATGTTATCATCAAGTACGTAACTGGAGATCTACCGATGGGGCAATGGGAAAAGATTACACCGTAGAAATACAAAACTTTAAAGACCAAATGAAAATGTTGTCAGACAGCGGCTACAACACCATTTTACCTGACCAACTTTATGCTTATTTGAACGAAGGAAAACCGCTTCCTAAAAAGCCAATTATGCTAACTTTTGATGATACCGTTTTAGACCAATATACCGTGGTTAATCCGACATTAAAAAAATATGGCTACAAAGCAGCTTATTTCATCATGACGGTTTCTATCGGTAAAAAAGGCAAGTTTGTTAACTACATGAGTTCAGAGCAAATTAAGCAACTTTCTGACGAAGGCAATACCATTGGTAGCCATACTTATGACCATAAAAACTTTAAAAAATATACTGGCAAAGATTGGGAAGAGCAATTAGACAAACCAACTAAGAAGCTGGAAGAGATTACTGGTAAAAAGATGGAGTATTTTGCGTACCCATTTGGTTTATGGAACAAGGAAGGTTTTCCAGAGTTAAAGAAACGAGGTTTTAAAATGGCTTTTGCTTTAGCCGACAAACGTGATGAAAACGACCCTTTAATGTGTGTGAGAAGAATTATTGCTAGTGGCTTTTGGAGTCCAAAAACTTTACACAACAACATCGTAAAAAGTTTCTAAGGAAATTTATTCATGAAAAAATTTTTACTTGGGGCATTGTTATGCCCCTTTATATTTTCTGCTTGCCAGTCTACTTCTGGAGATACCAACCATACAGTTACCAAAACTGATACCGTTTCAAAAGAACAAATTAACGCTGAAGAAGAAAGCAAACCTGCCGATTCAGCAACCATATTAGCCAGAAAAGAAGTTCCGGTATTATGTTATCATCAAATTAGAGATTGGTTACCTAGCGATGGAAAAAGAGCGAAAGATGATATCATTTCTCCTGCGAAATTTAAGGAACACTTAAAGATGTTGGCTGATAGCGGTTACCATTCTATATTACCAGACCAACTTTATGATTATCTGGTTTATGGAAAATCGCTCCCAGAAAAACCGATTATGTTTACTTTTGATGATACCGATTTAGACCAATATACCGTAGCTTATCCTACCTTAAAGCAATATGGTTTTAAGGCAGTGTATTTCATTATGACGGTTTCTATTGGTAAAAAAGGCCGAATTGCTTACATGAATGCGCAACAAATTAAAGAACTTTCTGATGAGGGCAACGTGATTGCGAGCCATACCTACGACCATAAAAACTTCTCTAAATTTACCGAAGAAGATTGGAAAACTCAGATTGACGAGCCTACACAGAAATTAGAAAGAATTACAGGCAAAAAGGTAGAATATTTCGCTTATCCTTATGGCGTTTATAAAGCTAGCTTGCTGCCTAAGCTAAAAGAACACGGCTTTAAAGCTGCTTTCATTTTATCTACTAAGAGAGATGAAAACTATCCGCTTTATACCATCAGAAGAATCATAGATCCGGGGAATTATACGGCTAGAAATCTGATGCATAGCATTAAAAAGAGTTTCAAATAGTTTTTGGTTTCTTGCGAAGCTTTGCTAGTTTCGCAAGAACCTAATTTGATACTCATGTTTAAGCTATTCCTTCCCTTTTATTTAGTCTTCCTTGCCTTTTCTTTACAAGCCCAAATCCCACACCTTATTGGAAAAACAATTGTGGATATGCAAACAGGGCAAATTACTTGTGATTTTACGATAACTAATATTCCTGATTTAGGAAAAGACTATCAGTTACTGCTGAACAAAGGATTTAATATCAAGCACCTGAAAAATGCTACTGGTGAAGTAATTAAATATGATGGTTTTTACAATGGCAAAATGCGTGGCGAAGGATTGGTATATACGCCATCTAACAAAAACGAAATATTAGAAAACCCCAAACAACTGAGCATTAGTTACACTGGAGCCTTCCCAATTTACAAGGACGAATATAATTTTTTAGATTTTAAAGGATTGATTGCCTTTAATGGAACAACTTTAAGAGCTTCGGAGCAATCTAAATGGTATCCCATTATTTACGATGTAAAAGCAGACCAGCAATTGGAACAAATTACATTTGACATTACCGTAGAATGTAAAAATGCTCAACAGATTTTCGTTAATGGCGATTTGCCAAAAGCAGGTCCATCTGCCAATTTCAAATCTCGTGTTCCATTGGCTCCAATGCTGTTTATCGGCAACTATAATGTGCAACAAACATCTAATGCTTTGTTCTTAAATACCGATATGAATAAAGCGCAATTAGCAGTTTTTGAAAAAGAAATTGCAGAGATGAAAGCGTATTACAACAAAGTTCTAGGTATTCCGTACGAAACTAAAAATGTGTTTATCGAGCACACTGCTATCGAAAAGTTCAATAAAGGCAGAACTTGGGGCTTCGCTTCCTATCCTACTATTGCCATCGCTGGCGGCAAATTGGGAGAAACGATTGATGAAATCAACAAAAAATTCAAAGATTCCACCGATTATCCATTTTATGCACACGAAGTAGGTCATTATTACTTTGGAAACGTACTTCAACCTAACTCCACCCTATTTTGGTTTTTCTTAGAGTCTACTGCAGAATATCTTTCGGTAAAAGCCAGCGAAGCCAAATTTGGCAAAACTTATAGTAGTACTTACTTTAAAAACGCCAGTAACAATTTGAGAAACTTCAAGGCTGTGCCTTTAAACAAAGTAACTGAGATCAATCAAATTAACGGAACTTACAGATACAATTATGGTCCACTGATATTACGAGGTTTAGAACAAATTATAGGAGAAAAGCGTATGTTCGGTTTCTTGAAGCAATGTTTAAATGCCAAAGGGAAACCTACCGATTATGCTTTTCTCAAAGAACAGGCTTTAAAATCTGGCATTAGCAATAAAGAGTGGGGTTTATTTGAAAAGCAGTTTATCGAGAGCGAAAACGTAACTGCACTCATCAAATATTAACTAATATCTTCAATTTGATAAGCTTTACCATTAAAATCAAATTGAGCCCCTGCAGTTTTGCCAACAAGTAATTTACCTATTGGTGAGGCTGCAGAAATAGCAAAATAAGTTTTCCCTTCTAACAACAACTGCCCCGCACTAATACCGATATAAAAACTGCCATTATTGGTAATTACCAAACTACCACTTCTTACTTTAGCGGTTTCAGTGATGTCTGCAAGCGTCAATAAAACTGCCTTTTGCTGCTGGGCATCGGCTAATAATTGCTTATTACGGTTGATATCTTGCTGCGCCATCTCGCGACCAGTTTCAAATTTATCGCCAGCGCTGCTTTTAGTGTCATCGTTACTCGCTTCCTGCGCTTGTTGCAAAGCTTCCGTTGCCGTAGCTATTCGTTTCTCAATAAAGTCTAAGCAAAGCTGATATAGTTGGGTCTTCAATGATTAATGGTTAGTTGTTAATGATAAATGGTTAATTGTTTAACTGGTTAATTGTTGATGGATGATAGTTGATTGTGAATAATCTAAGCCCTAAATTCCTAGCCACTAAAACCTAATTCCTAAAAACTGATACCTGCCCCCTACTTCTCTATCCACTTCACTTTCTCTGCAATCGGCGTACGGTTTGCAGGTCTCGATTCGGCGTTGTGATAGCCCATGTAAAACAAACCGTAGCATTTTTCATTTTCGCCCAAAGCCAAGAAATCTCCTAGATGGTCTATTAGTGGAGGTGAACTCCAATAAGCCCCTACATTCAAAGCTTCGGCTGTTAAGGCCATATTTTGAACAGCGCAACCTACCGCAGCAATTTCTTCCCAATTGGGTACTTTATCTTCGTGAAACTGGATGTTGATAGCAATAATTACATCTGCCTGCGAAGTCTTCTGACCAAAACTATCATACTTTTTCTGTAAGAACTTTTCAGCAGGAACAACTCTTTTGTAAATATCACCTAGTTCTGCACCTAACTTCGCTTTGCCTTCTTTTCTGATTACCATAAAACGCCAAGGCTGGGTTAATTTATGTGTAGGTGCATAGTTCGCACTTTCTAAGATTTGCTCAATAACATCAGTAGGAATTTCTTCCTTAGTATAACTTTCAGGGAAAATACTTCTTCTGTTTTTTATAATTTCTGATAGGATTTCTGCTTTATTACTCATATCCCAAAAGTAAGATTTAAGTGCGGTTTTAATGTTTAATACTTGTAAAATTGGTAGTATCCTACACCAAAAAGACCATATTTACCGTATGTAGAGTGCTCAGTCCTATTTTCTTTTCAACTGTTTTCTAACCTGTTTCACTTTCGCAAAAAAGGCAATACTTTCCTTATCCACTAGGTAATCCATAGTCTGCAGCAGTTCTTCTTTTATCCAAGGATGTTTCACCGAAAAATTAGCTAAGATATTTAAACAATGTGATTTAATAGCTACCGGTACGTTTTCGTCGATTAACCAAGCGAAAGTAGTTTCCACCAATTCCTCAGTGCTATATTCCTGTAAAATCTTTTTAATTTCTTGTGGTGCATTCTTCTTGCTAAGCAGGGCCAATATTTTACCAAAATGCCTACGTGCTGAAAGATTGTTCTGCGAAGAAAATCTAGCTAAGAAATAATCGACATCAGCGACAAATTCCTTCGGATTATTAATGTAAACATTCTCCAAAATCCATGCCGCCCTAAAAGCTATCTTTTCTTCTGGATGAAAAGTTAAATCAATAATATCTTTTACTGCATTAGCTTGCTTTGCTGCTATTTGAGCAAGTAAGTCAACCTTGGTCTTCGACAATGTAGTTTTGATGTCTTCGATGAGCTGTTCTTTCATACTGTCATCGAAATTAACGATTTATTTCAACTAAAAAATAATTGAAACCACATAGACACATAGAAATAGCTATGTATCTATGTGGTTGTAAAGAAAAGCAAGTTTCGGATTTTTAATACGTCCTACTCTCACCATATTTGTATAAATTTAAAGCTGATGAACACGCAAGAGGAAGTAAATTACGAAAGGATTGCCAAGGCTATTGATTATATCAAGACACATTTCAAAAGTCAGCCTAATTTAGATGAAGTGGCCGAAAAAGTGAATCTAAGTCCCTTTCATTTCCAAAGGCTATTTACGGAATGGGCAGGAACGAGTCCGAAGAAATTCTTGCAATATGTTAGTGTAAACCATGCCAAAAGATTACTACAAACTGAACAAGCCAACTTATTTGATGTTGCTTTTGAAACTGGACTTTCGGGAACTAGCAGGTTACACGATTTGTTTGTGAATATTGAAGGAATGACGCCAGCTGAATACAAAAACGGTGGCAGCGAACTCACCATCAACTACAGCTTTTCAGAGACACATTTTGGTTCGTTACTAACTGCGTCAACCGAAAAAGGCGTTTGCTATATGGCTTTTCATGAGGATGAACAAATGGCTTTAACTTTGCTAAAAGCAAAATTTCCAAATGCGAGCTACGAGGGAAAATTAGATGTGTTACAGCAAAATGCACTGTTCATCTTTCAAAACGATTGGTCGAAATTAAAGGATGTTAAACTGCATTTGAAAGGTACAGATTTCCAACTAAAAGTATGGGAAGCCTTGTTAAAAATCCCAATGGGCCAACTCTCAACCTATGGAAAATTAGCTAATGAACTAGGAAACCCGAATGCCTCTAGGGCAGTTGGAACAGCTATTGGTAGCAACCCTATTGCTTTTTTAATTCCTTGTCACAGGGTAATACAATCTAGCGGAACTTTTGGAGGTTACATGTGGGGCAATACGAGAAAAACTGCGATTATTGGTTGGGAGCAAGCTTTTGTTAGGGATTAGGTGTTAGGATTTAGGAACTAGCTACTAGTTGGTCGAAGTATTTTAGTAAATTTAATCTTACGAAAACTACTACCTATGGCTATCAAATGTTTCGAAGATGTTATTGCTTGGCGAAAAGCTCAAGATATCGCAATAGTTATCTACAAAGAATTTAAAAACAATAAGGATTGGGATTTTAAAAGCCAAATATGTAGGGCTGCAGTATCGATTTCCAACAACATTGCTGAAGGTTTTGATCGAGGAACTAAACCTGAATTTAGACGCTTTTTATATATCGCGTTGGCATCAAATAGCGAGGTCAGGTCAATGTTACATTTAGCACTACGACTTGGCTATATTAATGAAGCTATTTTCAAAAAAATAGTAATACAATCTGAAGAGGTTGCGAAAATAATTAGCGGCCTAATCAAATCACTAATACCTAAATCCTAATACCTAGCTACTAATTAATGGACTTATTTTCAAACGAGTATTCATCACAAACTAACTTATTACCAAAAGATGGAATTGTAAATTATTACGGGACTGTTTTTAACAAAGCTGAAGCAGATTTTTATTACGAACGTCTGCTAAACGAAATCGCTTGGGAAAACGATCAGGCTGTAATTTTTGGAAAGCTTATTATTACTAAACGAAAAGTAGCTTGGTACGGCGGAGAGCCATTCGAATACACTTACTCCAACATTACAAAAACAGCCCTACCTTGGACTGAAGAATTGCTATCATTGAAGCAAAAAGCTGAAGAACTTTCGGGAGAAACCTTCAACTCTTGCTTATTAAACCTATATCATAACGGAGATGAAGGTATGGCTTGGCATAGCGATGGCGAAAAAGATTTGAAAAAGAACGGAGCCATTGCTTCTTTAAGTTTCGGCGCAGAACGTAAGTTTGCCTTTAAACACAAAGTGGATAAAACTACCGTATCTTTAAAGCTAGCACACGGCAGTTTGCTTATCATGAAGGACACCACGCAAACCCACTGGCTTCATCGTCTCCCTCCTACCAAATTGGTTTCCAAACCAAGAATAAACTTAACTTTTAGAACGATAGTAAAGTAGCTATAAACTGATTACCGACTACTGAAAACTGACTACTATCTACCCGTGCTTCTTCTGCTTGTTCATTTTTGCCTTTTCACCACTACTAAAGTTAGTTGTTTTGGCATTACTCTCCTTTTTAGGTTGAAAAGCAGCATTTCTAAAAGCTTCTTCTTCGGCATGTTGGCGTTCTAATTCTTTAGCATGCTTACTTTTCTGTTTCGTAGTTTTGCTCAAATCTTCAATTAGTAAATCTTGTGGCAATTCTGCTTCTTCTAATTTCTGACCAATAGTTTGTTCTATCTTCTTCAACTGAGGCAACTCCAAATCAGTAATAAAATTAAGCGCTACTAAATCTACATCATCAGTTTTCATTACCCTGTTAATGTAAAGCATTTTATCTTCTGGCAACTCAAAATGAATAACGAATGGAATATCCGTCAATTTCTCCTCTTCAAAATTTTCGTTAGCTATAATTAATACGCGGGCTTTATCGTGAACTTTGAAAACTTCTAAACTGTCGTAACCTGCTTCATCGAAAAACAACGGTTTGTAGACAAAAATATCCTCGGCTTTGCCATCAAATAAATCTCTAGACAGCGTTTGTGCAGTTAAACGGGTATTCACAAAAACGACTACCTTATCAAATACTTCGGTATCGCTTAAAAGCAAATTCAACAAATTGAGTTTGGTGCGAAAATTAGGTACTTGATAAATTAGCTGCTGGTAAGTTTCAACCGCTATCTCTGAAAGTTCTTCGACTTCAATGGTTGCAGGCAGATACATAAACCCATCAATCATATGGTTCAGTTTCTCGTGCATTACTTCGGTAAATATCAAATGCTGACACTTTTGAATACTTCTAGCCAACTCGTTAATCGGCAATTGAAATCCTTTTTTCACCATATCAGCGGCATCGTCTACCACCATCACTTGGATTTTATTGGTATTTAAGCCCAATTTTAGGTAAATAGCCCTAGCTCTAGATGGAATGGCCACTACAATATCTACTCCATCCGTTAAGTCTTCTACTTGTTTATCAATAGGTTCATCAGCATGAATACCAACAATTCTAAACGTGTCGTTTCTGTTTAAAAGGTTGAATGTTTCCAAAACCTCGAACACTTTTTCTTTGGTTGGCACCAAAATTAAAGCTCTAGGAGCATCGCCACCACCAATTTTTAAACGCATTAAAGTAGCCAAAACGTAGGTGGTCGTTTTACCACTTCCCTCTGGGCCAATGGCAATTACATCTTGTCCACCTAAAATTCTAGACATGGTTTTTAACTGAATTTCCTTTGCCGACAAATGACCTAAGGAATTCATGGCAGCGATTAGTGGCTTACTTAACTTTAATTGTTCTAACGACACGTTTTGATTTTTTATTGAAAGGGCAAATTTAAGTAAATAAAAAAGAATAGGTTAATTTTAAAATCTTTGTAGCGTTTTATTGCAACAAAACGTATAGTCAGTAAAAAATAAACTAAAAATGGAGCACATGTTAAACATGTTGCCAAATAATATCAAGAGGCCAATAGAAGAAACGAATGCCAGACAACGAGAGCCTAATTAAGCTCATTGCTTCTTGTAAAAAAGGTGATTTACGCCAGCAGGAATTGTTATACAAACAGTTCTATGGCTACGCTTTGGGTATTTGTATCCGTTATTTGGGAAATAGAGATGATGCTTTGGAAGCGGCAAATGATAGTTTTATCAAAGTTTTTAAATCTATCGGCAGTTTTAATGAGGAGAATGATTTTAAGCCTTGGTTCAGAAAGATTCTGGTTAATACTTCTTTAGATTATAAACGAAGAAACATGCGTTTTAGCGAAGCAATTGAGCTAACCGATACTGTTCCGCAAACTATACACACCTCTGTTATTGATAAACTTAGCGCTCAAGATATTTTGGCACTAATGAAAAATCTAAATGAAATGCAACGAACGGTTTTCAACTTATACGAAATTGACGGCTACTCGCATAAAGAAATAGGAAGCATGCTAAATATTCCCGATAGTTCATCTAGAACTTATTTAACTCGGGCTAAACAAGCTTTGCAACAATTATTAACTACCCACTCCATATACACAAAATAGTATGAAAATGAGTGACGAAGAATTAGTAAAGCAAATAAATTCTGTTTTCGACGACTATGATGATGGTTTAGGAGAACAGGGCTGGACTGAGCTACGCAAAAAATATCCTGAAAAGGAAAACAAAAAGCTACCAATTTGGTGGTTAACAGGAATTGCTGCAACCTTACTTGTAGTTGTTGGTTTGTATTTCAGCAATGCCTTTGATACAGAAAAAGTGATTTTAAGGGCTAACCATACGCCTAAAGAGAGTGTTTTGCCTAACAATAGCATTAATAGGACAGAAAGTGCTTCAACTACAGCAATAGACTCTATCGCATCTGAAATAAATCCTTTTCTCAAAAATTTACAAAAGCAAAATAGTAAGTCAAGGAATGTATCGGAAGATGCTAAGTATGATATTGCGCAAAGCAGTCCTACAAATTTGGTAAAAGAAGCTAATCCAATAATTCTAAATTCGATTACCGAACAATTAAAGCCTTCAAATACAATTGAAAATAGCAATACAGTAATAGCTTCAACTAAATCAGACGAAAAAGTTATTGCAAACGCAGGAATGGAAACACCTAAAGAGGTGATTGAACAACCATCAAAACCAAAATTATCTACTGAGGATTTCCTTAAAGAACAAAGTAAAATACTAGCCAATAGCGAAACTAAAAGCATGAAGAAAAACAGTTCTTCAACAACCACTTTAGATGTATTTACTGGAACCTTCTTTAATTACCATGATGATAATGAAGCTAAGTTAAGTGCTGGAATAGGCTTAAACGCCAATATAAAAGTGGCTAAAAATTTAGTTTTAAGCTTAGGTGCTGGCATTAGCCAGAACAAAGTTAGTTACGAAAATAAAGTGCCAGTAGAAGTGTCACAAGCTATGTTTTCTTCGAGAGAGGGAGCCATGAACATGGCACCTTCAAACGGTGTTTATTCGGTTACGGCTACGAATGACGTTAATTTTAATGGACAACTTCTGAGCATAGATTTACCGATGGTGGTTAAGTTTTTCCCTTCTAAAAAGCAGGATTTCTATATTTCTACAGGCATTAACTCGAGTTCTTACATCACGCAGAAATATACTTACAACTATAACTGGAGTAATTTTGGTGTGAAAAATGGGGAAGCACAGCCTCGACAAGAGACAGAAAAAAGCAGCTTAAAGGGATTTGATTTTGCAAACAGTGCTATCATCGCCATCGGTATTAACCAAAATATTGGTAAAAACATATTGATTTTTGAGCCTTATTATAAACCAGCTTTAAGTACCATGGGTGATAAAAATCTGAGAATCAGTTCTGCTGGGCTTAATCTTAAATTTAACTTTAGCGGTAACTCTAAAAAATAAACCACCATGAGAAATCTAAATTATCTACTTCTGATAACCACGTTGGTACTCTTTCTCTCTTGTAAAAAAGAAAATTTTACAAACGCTACCATCATCAAAAACTGTACGGGTACTTACCTACAAGTTTTAGATAAGGAATATATGGTGTGCAACATCAAAAAAACGGCTCCATTCTCAAATGGGCAAAAAGTTCTAGCAAATTACAGTCTGATTAAAGAATGTAAAGATGAATCTTTTCGAGGTCCGGTTTGCGCTATGTACTACCCAAATGATGGATTGACAAAGATTATTTCAATTAAAAATCTGTAGTTAGCGTATCAAAAATTTTTGATACAAAAGCTCAAAGCAGTAAACAATATGTAAGTTTATATCATCAATTAAACTTATATATTGAAAATGAAAAAAGTTATACTTAACCTCCTATTTGCAGGTTTAGGAGGTAGCGTTTTAGCACAAGATGCCGTTACCTACCAAACTCCTCCCAAAATAATGGCAGATTTGCTATTGGCGAAACCTACTCCAGGTGTAAGCATAGATAGCAAAGCAGAATGGATTTTGTTCAGCGACCGTAATCCGTACCCTTCAATTGAAGAATTGGCGATGCCTGAGTACAAACTTGCGGGCATGCGTATCAACCCTAACAACTACTCGCCTAGCAGACAAACCTACGTGAATAGCTTTAGCTTAAAAAACATCAAAACTGGTAAAACTAGTACCATTACAGGTTTACCTACCACTTTATATGCTGGAAATGTACGTTGGAATCCTAGCGAAACCAAAATTGCATTTACACAAACTGCACAAGATAGAATAGATTTATATGTGATTGATGTGGCTACCGCAAAAGCCACGAAAATTAACAAACAACCGTTAAACGCAATTTTAGGTTCGAGCATAGTATGGGTTGACGATGCTACTTTGATTTATCAGGTAGCTACCAAACCTGCAAGTGCAGCCCCAAAACGTCCTTTGGCACCTAAAGGTCCAACCGTACAAGAAAACTTAGGTAAAGTAGCTCCGAGTGCTACTATCCAAGATTTAATCAAGTCACCTTACGATGAGCAGTTGTTTGAATTCTTCGCAACTTCGCAATTGGTACAGAACAAAGCTGGCGTAGAAACACCAATTGGAGCACCAGCAATTTATAGCACGGTCAGTTTATCTCCAGATAAAAACTATTTGATGGTGCGTACCATTAAAAAACCTTTCTCTTACTTAGTGGCGTCTTACGGTTTCCCTTCTACGGTAAAAGTTATCGATAGAACAGGAAAAACAATCAAAGTATTAGCAGAACTACCTTCAACGGAAGTTCGTCCGTCTGGCTATGATAACGTACAAAATGTTCCTCGTGGCTTCGATTGGAGAGATGACGAAGCGGCAACTGTAGTTTGGGCACAACCATTAGATAGCGGTTTAATTAAGAAAAATGTAGAATTCCACGATGGTGTTTATGAACTAAAAGCTCCATTTACTGGTGCAAGTAAAGAACTCTTCAAAACTAAAACCCGTTACGCAGGTACTAGCTGGGGAAATGCCAACCTAGCTTTAGTTAGGGAAATGTCCAGAGCTAAACAAAGCAGCAAAGTAAGCAGATTTAATCCTACTACAGGTGCTTTAGAAACGCTTTATGAGTTAAATACTACCGATGCTTACAACAATCCAGGTACTCCAGTAACAGAGAAAAACAAATTTGGTCGCCAAGTGATTTTAACTACTGATAACGGAACCAAATTATTATTGAACAACACTACTGGTGCTTCTCCAAAGGGAGATTTACCTTTCATTGCTAAATTTGACTTAGCTACTAAAAAATCTGAAATTTTGTGGCGTTGTCAAGAAGGAACTTTTGAAGTGGTAACCGATGTTTTAGACCCTCAAAAATTAGTTTTGTTAACTCGTAGAGAAAGTAAAACTGAAGTTCCAAACTACTTCGTTAAAAACTTAGTGCTTCGCGTTGCGGATAGACAAATCACTAATTTTACGAATCCGTACACAGCTTTAGATGGTGTAACTAAACAAAAAATCACTTATAAACGTGCCGATGGTGTAGATTTAACAGGTGATTTATATCTTCCAAAAGGATACAACAAAGATAAAGACGGACCATTGCCAACTTTAATTTGGGCTTATCCTCGTGAGTTCAACTCAGCAAGTGATGCTGCTCAAATTAGAGGTTCTGAAAACAAATTCATCACGATTAGTTCTGGCGGACCTGTTTTCTATGTAACTCAAGGTTATGCGGTTTTAGATAATGCAGAAATGCCAATTGTTGCTAAAGAAGGTAAACGTCCTAACGATTCGTTTGTAGAGCAGTTGAAATTAAACGCTGATGCTGCTATCAATAAATTGAGCGAAATGGGGGTTGGAGATAGAAACCGTATGGCAGTTGGTGGACACAGTTATGGTGCTTTTATGACAGCGAACCTATTAGCACACACTAATTTGTTTAAAGCTGGTATCGCTCGTAGTGGTGCCTACAACAGAACTTTAACACCATTTGGTTTCCAAAACGAAGACCGTACGTATTGGCAAGCTCCACAGTTGTATTATGAGATGAGTCCTTTCAGTTATGCTGATAAAATCAAAACGCCTATCCTTTTAATACACGGTGAAATGGACGATAACCAAGGTACTTTCCCTATTAATAGTGAGCGTTTGTTTAATGCAGTTAAAGGTCATGGTGGTACCACTCGTTTTGTTTATTTACCTTATGAGGCGCATGGTTACAGAGCTAAAGAAAATATCTTACACATGATTTGGGAAACCAACAAATGGTTAGATTCCTATGTTAAAAATGCTAAGCCAACAGCGGCGAAATAACTTAGCATTATTTCATAAAACACAGTGCCATGTTGAGCTCGTCAAAACATTTTTTTCAATAAATAGTGTTTGATAAGCTCAGAAAAAGCTTTTATCTGTGCATCTGTGGCATAAATAAACTAAAAACAAATTAAAGATAGCTTTCGTGAAAAACGAGAGCTATCTTTGTTTGATGGATAAAATATTCGAAGTAATTAGAGCTAGCCGCAAAGCATTACTGAGCTTGGTAGAAGATTTAAGCACCGAGCAAATGAACAAAATCCCCGTTGGGTTTAATAACAACTTGGCTTGGCAAATGGGACATTTGGTGGTTAGTCAACAGGTTTTGTGCTATAAATTATCAAATAACGAATTAATGATTGACCCTACTTTGGTTGATAAATACAGGAACGGATCTAAACCAGAAAGTTTTATCTCTGCAGAAGAAATAGCTCAAATCAAAGCTTATTTATTAGACACCATAGACCAATTAGAGCAAGATCTAGCTACTGATAAATTTTCGAATTATACTCCTTACAGCATTAGCACCTACAAGGGCTATCGATTGGAAAAAATTGAGGATGCCATTAAATTTATTGTTTCTCACGATGGCTTGCATTATGGCTGTAGTTTAATGATGAGGAAATTCGTTTAACTAAATGCGATATTTTTTCCACATTGGCTATAATGGCCACACTTACAATGGTTGGCAGCGCAATCCAAAAGCGCATAGCGTACAAGAAACTATCGAGGAAAAGCTGAGCAATATTTTCAAAACCCAAATTGACATTAATGGTTGCGGACGTACAGATACGAGTGTACATGCAAGTCAATATTTTTTCCATGTTGATATTGAACGAGAAATAGATTTCGACTTATTCTTTATCCTAAATAGAATTTTGCCTCATAGCATTGCAGTATTTAATATCATCCCTATGGATGGAAAACAGCATGCCCGTTTCGATGCCGTACAACGTAAATACGATTACTATTTACACACTTATAAAAATCCATTTTTAGGTCAGCTAAGCTCTTACTACGATGTAAAAAACCTCAACGTACAGGAAATGAAAAAAGCAGTAGACCTATTACCAAAATATAAGGATTACCGAGCTTTTTGTACAGCACCAGATAAAAACGAGCATACCATTTGCAATGTGATGGAAGCGAAATTGTATTGCTCGGCAGATGAACAACATTTCCGTTTTCATATTGCTTCTAACCGTTTTTTAGGCAAAATGATAAGAATTTTAATGGGAAATCTTTTGAAGATTGGAAAAAATGAGTTCACAGTAGAACAATTTGAACATCGGCTTTCTTCGTTAGAAATCCCTAAAATTTTTGAAATTGCCAAACCTACTGGACTATACCTTTCTAAAGTAACTTATCCATACCTTAATCTAGAACCTAGAACAGAGTTTAATAATTTTGCTAAAAGCGATTGGATAGAAATATAGTTGCTCAATAAAAACTAAATGGCGTGGTATTTTTCAAACATTAAAAAAATACCTTACTTTAGAAAAAAGCAGCCATATGAGCTTTGAAATTGACGCACATACTTATAACGACCTAAATATCTTTCAAAACCATAAATCTGATTTCTCAGTTTATGATTTATTTAAAAATTGTAAGACGATATATGGTAGGCAAAAAGTGCAGGAAATGATGCGCAAGCCTAGCAATGATTTTCAGTTTTTAAACGAACGAAAAAATGCAATTGCCTACTTACGTAAACAGCATATCAAACTTGATATTGAAGACAGTCAAATCGATTTAATTTTACATTATCTAAAACATGGAAAAGGGAAATTAAGAGGCAATCTAGTTGATGCGCTTGTTGTATACCTAAAAAACAAGTTCAACGAGACACAAGATTATTATGTCGTTAAGATTGGTTTAGGAAATCTACTGCTATTGCTCAACTCCTCGTATTTGTTAAGTATCTCTTTGGAGACGCTAGAAACCCCCACCCGTTTAAAAGAATTAGGTATTGCAATCAAAAAACTTATAGCACAATTACCTATTGATAAGAGTTATTATATTTCAAAAAAAACGAAGCTGAATTTTCTTGATCTCAGTAAAATAGATGCTGTAATTAGAGTTTCAAAAAGCCTAAAATTACTCTACGAATTATTTGATGTTTTATATGAAATAGATGCGTTACAAACTATTGCCGATACCGTTGTACAACGAGAATTAACGTTACCAGAATACCTTAACAATACGACAAATCCTAATATCATTATCGAAGGTCTTTATCATCCAGCCATATCTTCGGCAGTTAAAAACAATCTCACTATCAATCACCAAAATCATCTTACATTTTTAAGCGGTTCTAATATGGCAGGAAAATCTTCCTTATTAAAATCTATAGGAATTGCTATTTACTTGGCCCACATTGGTTTTCCTGTACCAGCTTTGCGAATGCAAACTACTATTTTTAACGGTTTAATTACTACCATTAACATTGCTGATAATGTCCAAAATGGTTTAAGCCACTACTTAAGTGAGGTGATGCGGGTAAAATACTTGCTCAACCTTCTTATCGAAAAACAAAAGATTTTTGTAATACTTGATGAACTTTTTAAGGGAACAAATTCAAAAGATGCTTCTGAAGCAACTGGATTAGTAGTTGATGGTTTTTCTAAGATAAAAAACTCAGCTTTCATCATTTCTAGTCATATTACAGAATTAACTGAAAGATTTAAAAATCAAAACATCAGCTTGATGCACATGGAACATTTGATGGAAAGCGACAAACCTATTTTTACTTATCAATTAAAGAAAGGAGTTACCAAAGATGGGATTGGGATGTACTTCATACACAATGAAAATATCCCTAAACTACTTTCTTTTGCTGAAAAAGCATCTTTAAATAACTAAAGTAATTGCAAACTTTTATAACTGCTAAAGAACATTCTCTGTTTTTCATTTGTTACTCATCTAAACCATAAGCCTACACAAGATGAATATTACAGGGAATACAAAAGGTGGCAAAGACACCAAAAAAACGGATAAAAACATCAAGCCTTTAAATTCAGTTAAAGATGAAATTGAGGATGGTAAAATCAAGCCAGTTAAAAATAGTAATCCGGCAAAGGAACGAGAACAGGCAGAACAACCAGTTCATTCAGTGAAAAAAGCGCCCAAAGAAAAATAACAAACAAAAGCCTCAACGGTGTAAACTATTGAGGCTTTTTTGTGCTCCCGACGAGATTCGAACTCATATCGATGGTACCGGAAACCATAATTCTATCCATTGAACTACGGGAGCAAAAGTGTGCAAACTTAGATAAATTCCTTTTGATGTGCAATATAATTGCTTTACACATCAAAAGGAATTTTCGGTCTCTCCTCAACAGATCAAATTATTTACCTAATGGAGGAAATATAGCTTAACAACTTTTGTTTCCTAAATTCAAATCACGGATAAATCAAACACCTAATTTCCAAAACATTAGCTTCTTAAAATAAGCCGAAACCAGTTTTATTTTCCCTGTTTTTATTAAATAACTAACTAATGCGGCTATCAACATACGTGCTTATTTTACAATTCCCGCAAAACGCTGGTAAAAAACTGTTGGACTGTTCTCATTTTTAGGAGCATACTTTCCTGCGATGATGGGAATATAAATTACTCTCCTTCTACTTTTTTCACCGGTAACTTCAGATTGAGCAACCCTATGCCATAACCTACCATCGTGAATGGTTAAATCTCCAGCCTCTGGAGTAATGGCAATTTCTGATGGGTCTGCTTTATGGTCTAAAAAGTACTTTTTCCTAAATAACATCTGGTAAATGCTTTGTTTATGTGTACCTGGTAATATTTTCAAGCCACCATTTTTTACATCTAGCGTATCTAAATGGATACCAACATTTAGCATCGGATTTAATTTCTGCCCATAGAAAATATCACGTAAACCATCGGTATGCCATCCCATCTTGGTAAACTTACTGTCTGGTCCATTCACATAGTGATTAAATACCATTCCGTCTTTTTCCTCAGTTCCTAACCTCGCTCCCTCTCCTGCCAGTTCTAACAGTGCATCAAACCTTGGGTCTAAGGTTAGGCCACTTAATGTTTGATGGTGTTGGTTGATAAACGCAAAACGCTGCACAATAGAAGAGCCATCTAAATCAGTTCCGTATTTAATGGGAACACCATTTATTTTTTTAACGTCTTCAGCTAGCCATTTATCTTGCACCTGCTGTGATGCTTGGATAATCGACTGAATGGCGTGAGTATCTAAAAAGTTCTTAAAATGCAAGAAACCATATTTATTGAAAAAGAATTTCTGCTCTTCTGTGAGTTGATTGTTTAGTGTAAAGGTGCTGTATGAGTTAATCATCATCAAATTGGTTTTAGGAAAAAAATTGGAGAAAATGGTGAAAAGCCTATAGTATATTACATGCAACAACACATCGGCATTCGATGTGTAAAAGAGATATATTGCATTTTTAACGACATTATCTATAGATTTAGTAGTATTTAATACAAACGTAATATTTTCAATCAATTAGTGCAAATATTTTAGAAAATAAATTTTAGAAATATCTTGGCAGAGCATAAATTGCACATTGAAGAACATATGCAAGACTGGAACGTTATAAAACGAACCGTTAAGTAAAAAATATGAGATGTATCATAGTATTAGCATTGCTTTTTTTGACTAACTGCAATAATTCGCAGACAAAATCTGTTGGTCAAAATCATAGATTTGAACTGGCACCTGAACCGGATAAAGTTCAAAATTTGAAACACCATGCAGCCGAAAAACTAACAGAATCTAGTTGTTCATTTATTGAACCTGACACCTCTCTTAATGGGATGATTTTAAGAAATCCTGAAAGTGCAACAAAAGTTATTGGTAACGACAATAAATTGAATGATGTTGAAGAATACCAATTCTATTCGAAGTTTGAAGGCGAAACTTTAACATTAACACAGCATCCAGGAGACGGAAAAAACCAGATTTCAATTTTTAAAGTTGAGAAATCTGATAAAGCAAGTCATAGTTTTAAAAAATTGGATACTGATATTTTTAAAACAGAAAAAGGAATAAAACTCGGATTGACGAAAAAGCAAATCATTGAAAAACTTGGAACTTGTTACCTTCCTCTGGACAGTACAAAAAACCATATTAAACTTTATTATTCAATTGAACAACCAAAAGATAGCAGATCAAATATTTTGAAGAATAACAATATGCCTAAATATTTTGCCAGTTATAAATTCCGAAATGATAGGCTTGAAGAATTTGAATTTGGTTTTGAATATCCATAAGTACAAAGCCAAAATAGCTAAGAAGCTTAGCTATATTAGCCTCAAATTAATATTTTAAAAATAATGAACATGAAATATTTGCTATCCGCCTTGTTATTTGTAATGTTAAGCCAATCGTTATCTGCCAACGATGGTGCCTTTTTTGCAAAGGGCAATCAGTTGATTCCGATTAACGAGACCAGCATCAGCGTAAAAAAGGAAATATTATCATTGAAAAAGGTTCGTGATAAATTCATTGAAGTTTCAGTTTATTACGAGTTTTATAATCCAAAGGATGAGAAAGAAATTACCGTTGGCTTCGAGGCTTTTTCTCCCGATGGAGATGTGGATGGCGCCCCAAAAAATGGCCAACATCCTTACATGCGCAATTTTACCGTGAACATGAATGGGAAAAACTTGACTCATCAAATTGCTTATGTAGCCGATACACTTTATAACAATAATGGTAAAATTAAATCTATCGACCTTAACAAATTTGAAGGAAGCAAAAGCGGAAACTATGTAGATTTCTTTTACGTTTACCATTTCAAGGCGAAGTTTAAGAAGGGAATCAATATTATTAAACATACTTACAGCTATGATTTATCTGGTTCAGTAGATTTTCATTACGATTTTGAATATGTGCTAACTGCCGCAAAACGTTGGCAAAACAAACAGATAGATGATTTTACTTTAATCTTGGATATGGGCGAATTTGAGACCTTCAACATTGCCAAGGGATTTTTTAAAAATGCTAGCGAATGGACTATCAATGGTGTAGGTAAAACCGAAAACCAAAAAAGTCATTTTCTTAATAAAGAGGTTTTAAGGTTTCATATCCAAAAAGGAACCATTGCTTTTAGCAAGAAAAACTTTAAACCAGCAGATGAACTTTTTGTATACGCTCAAAACGTAATGTTAAATGAAGGTTATATTCCTTTTTCATATTTCCAAGAAGAACGCATCAAAGAACCAAAAAGTGAGTTCGATAAAAAAGTATTCAGAAATCTACCCTTTGCAAGACGAGGTTATGTTTTTAAGGACAAACAAGTCCAACAATTTTATCAGCAACTAGATTGGTATATGCCTAACCCAAATTATCTACCCGATTTACAGAAGTTAACGGAGCGGGAAAGAAAATGGATAGCCAAATGGAAGTAACACTTAAATCTTTAATATAAGATTTGTTAAACCTTATAAATTCCCGCAGCAGTTTTCTCCAGGAATCTTTTCGATAAAATACGTGATGCAAAAGCACCAATCTTGTTGGTAATGCCTGGTGTTACTTCAATCTTTCTATTGTACATGGCTTTTAGTGCAATAGCCGCAACTTCAGTAGGCTGCATGTTAAACTTCTTCGCCATTTTATCTAAAGCGCCCAACCCTGCCCTATCGGCAAAATTTGTTTCTACAGGTCCTGGGCAAACACAAGTAACTCCAACAGAAGTTTTCCTTAGCTCATAATTAATGGCTCTGCTAAATGAAAGTACAAAAGATTTAGAAGCTGCATACAAAGCAAGCGCTGGCACTGCCTGAAACGCAGCCGTACTAGAAACATTAAGGATATATGCTTCAGCCTGCGCTTTTAAACTAGGTAGAAATAAATGACAAAGCTTTACCAAAGTACTCATGTTTACTTCCAGCATTTTCATTTGTTCGCTCAAAGGCACATCTACAAAGCTTCCAAATACGCCAAAACCTGCATTATTTACTAAAACATTGATGGCGAAATTGTTTTCGGTAGTCCACTTAAAAACTTCATCCGCAGCGCTAGCTGAACTTAAATCAACAGCAAGAAAATGAACGGCTACCTGATAACTCGCTTTGATATCTTCTGCAACTTTTTTTAATTCAGTTTCATTGCGGGCAACTAACAACAAATGGCTTCCTTTACTTGCTAATTGTAGTGCAATCGCTTTACCAATTCCTTTGCTACCACCAGTTATCAAGGCATAATTCTCTTGTTTTTCCATCAAATCTTTAATCATAAATTAACAAACCACACTGTGTACAAAAATGTTAAATAATTCGAAACGAGAAAACACCGTGTACATAACCGCAATTTGAAAATAAAAACGCAACTTTACACGCCCATAGAGTAAATAACACACAAAATCCAACGCTTATGGAAGAACTGCAAGTAGAAGAAGTATTAAATTTGTTGGAAAACGAGAGCGATAGGCAACTAAAAACTTATCTCAACGAACTCAATATCTCTGATGTAGAAGAGCTTATTGATGAACTTCCTCAATATGCAGTTAAATTTATCGAGACACTGTCTAGCAAACGTGCTGTTAACGTGTTCCGTATCCTCGATTTCCCTACGCAAGAGCGTATCATCAAAAAACTACAAGCCAACAAGTTAACAGAAATCATAAGGCAGTTACCGCCCGATGATAGAACTGCCCTTTTTGGAGAATTAAAAGGCGAAGCAGTAAAAAAACTTTTGGTGCTTTTGCCCGACAACGACCGTAAAGAAGCATTAAACCTTTTGGGTTATGCCGAAGACAGCGTTGGCCGGATGATGACGCCAGATTTTATTGCTGTAAAAACCGATTGGACGGTTAGTCGTGTGTTAAACCACATCCGTAGGTACGGAAAAAACTCCGAAACCATTGATGTAATTTACGTTATCGATAAAGATGGTATACTGCTAGACGATATTCGTATCCGCGAAATTCTATTATCAGACCCAGATGCAAAAATTGGCGACTTAACAGATAACCGTCTCATTTCATTAAACGTAAATGATCCTCAGGAGGAAGCGATCAACGTCTTTAAGATGAACAATCGTGTGGCTTTGCCCGTGGTTGATGACCAAGACGTGCTTTTAGGTATTGTAACGGTGGATGACGTTTTATGGATTGCTCACGAAGAATACACCGAAGACATGCATAAAATGGGGGGTACACAAGCCCTCGATGAGCCTTATTTGGATGTTCCAGTGTTTCAGCTCTATAAAAAACGTGTGGTTTGGCTAATTGTATTGTTCTTTGGCGAGTTGCTCACTATTGCAGCCATGTCGGGTTTCGAAGACCAAATAGCCAAAGTAGTAATTCTAGCAACTTTTATCCCTTTAATTATATCTAGCGGTGGTAATAGCGGTTCGCAAGCAGCAACATTAATTATCCAAGCCATGGCATTGGGCGAAGTCACCATTAAAGACTGGTGGAATGTGATGCGCCGCGAAATTTTCTCGGGAATTTTCTTAGGTTCAACCCTTTGCCTACTAAGTTTTGCAGTAATCGGCGCATGGCATATCGTTATGCCTGGATTCAGCGAACATTACATCCGCATTGGCTTGGTAGTAGGTTGCTCGCTAGTTGGCGTAGTATTATGGGGCACTTTAATGGGGTCTATGCTTCCGTTATTGCTTAAAAAACTCGGTGCCGATCCTGCCGCTTCTTCTACCCCATTTGTAGCTACTTTGGTAGATGTAACTGGTTTGATTATCTATTTCTCTTTTGCGTTACTCTTCTTAAAAGGCGTATTGCTATAATCTAATTAGAAAAGCACTGCCTTTACTTCTAGGGTCCGAAAAACGGATTTAATTAATTCAATTCATTATATAGTATGGCAAAAAAAGGTCAGTATTTCTACCGACCCAGAGGTGCGTTAAACCAATATCTTTTAAAGCTTCGAGTTCAAACAGCTTATTTCATCTGAAATAACTTATTATCAAAATAGCACCAAACAAAAGCCATAGCAAGTAGTGCTAATAAAATGAGTACAATTAATAATCTTTGATTTTGATACTTTGACATAGCCGAAATGATTAGAATACCGCTATTGTCTAACTACCCTAAAACTTTTACTTTCTGTACCAAACAGCTTTAGAAAATAAACTCCTGAAGAAAGCTTAGACAAATCAATTGAAACGATACTAGCATCATTATCAATAGTGTTATTAGATAATAATCGACCGGAAACATCAAACAATTTTGCTACCCGGTAAGTGTTTCCATCCAAACGAATATTAACTACATCTCTCGTTGGGTTAGGATATACAGCATTAGTAGACATTTCGAAATTTACAGTACCATAGCCAACTATTTTTGCAGTCCCATCCAAATCCACCTGTTGCAGTTCGTAATAATTCTTACCAGCAAACGGTTTTTCATCCCACCAGTTGTAATTTGAGGCTCCTCTTGCTGATACGTGCGCTACATGTTTAAAACTAATTCCATCTGAAGATTTTAAGATGTTGAAACCTTTATTATTCGTTTCAGAAAGTGTTCTCCATGCTAGTTGTACGCCATTTAATTTTTTGCTTGCCTTAAAATCAACAAGATCTACAGGTAACGTTGCGGGGTATTCTACCGCTCCAATATCGATGCTCGCTCCATCCAATCTCGGATTTCCATAAATATCCTTATCGTTTGCTAATGTTGAATAAGGCGTGTAGAAAGAAATATCGCCTGCATTAATTGCCAAGCTATTAGATGATGGGGTAAAATTATTTGTTGCCACAAATAGCGGATTTTGAGATGAATTATTAGCTGATGAGGTGAGTACGATTGCAGGTGTTGAGTTAAAGATGCTGTTATTGATGATCGCTATTGTTGCCTGTATATCTGGTAAAAGTAGCGCTGGCATATTTGCATCGTTCCACAATATAGAATTATGCATCTCAAATGATTTTGCTTGAGATAGAGACACCAACTCATTTGCAGTATGATGCAACGTAGAATTTATCAATTTCAAATTAGCTTCTCGGTTAAAAATGGCCGCTTTATTGTTATTGTAAAATAATGAATTGTAAACCTTTACATCTGCATTTCTTACTGCTGCTAAACCACTGCCATTGCCATAAGTTGCATAACCGTGGGCTGTGAATGTAATCTCTGAAGTGTTTTCTTGAAAAGTGCTATTTCTTACAACCAAATTTCCCTTGCCCAAAGCACAAATAGCACCACCAGAACTTTCAGCACCTCTACCTTGAGCATTATTATTTACTTTGTTATTCTTAAAAGTACAGTTGGCAACTTCTACGTTATAATAATTCAAATTCTGATTTAGCGGATCTAAGTAATCTGCATCATAAAAGAAAAATAGAGCGCCACCAACGTAAGAAGATACATTGTTCTCGAAAGCACAGTCCTGAATTTTAATTTGTTCAGCTGATGCTAGCATCCCGTCGTAATAAATTGCTGCACCACCTTGATTGGCATAATTATCCAAAAACTTACAATTGCTGATAATAGGATAATTTTTTTGATCGAAATCTTGGATACATGCAAAAATAGCAGCTCCCATATACAAAGGTAATTCTTGATTAATTACTGAGCCAGAGTTGGCATTGGCATCTTTAAAAACAATACCATCTATTACAGTTTGGTTGCTGATTATAGCTTCGTTTTTTGGCCAAATCACCAATAAATGATAGCTATTATCAGTTTTTAAAGCTGCATTTCCAATATTTCCGCTAATGGTGGTAATGTTAGTTTGTAAATTCCTACCTGAAATACTGGTTTCCGTACCCGAAAAACCGCCATACACTTTAATATTTCTGGTAATTTCTAAGTATTTCTGTCTGTCTGTATCCGTTGTAGGATAGTAGTTTCCGGCTTTTACCCATAACTGCTGAATGGCTACATTTGTCTTTGCACTAGTAAATGCAGGTCTTATTTCCGCAGCGTTAGCCCAAGAATTTCCAGTTTTATTCCCAGAACCATTCGCATCAATATAAACGATACCGTTAGCATCTGGAGTAATGGTCTGAGCTTTTAACGAACCCAAGCCCAAAAGTATTAAGCATAAAGTAAATTTCAGTTTCATCTGCATTTGAGTTAATACTGCAAATATTAGCTCCAAACTATCCTAAAACAAGATTATATGGCGGACAAAAAGCGGACAACAGTCATTGGCACTTAAACCAACGATAGAATATAACTTTCGAGAGATTGCTCTTCTAACAATGGAAGCTTCTGTTTCAAACGTCGCTTGCTCCTAGCTACACTATCTACACCAATTCCCAAAGTACTGGCAATTTCCTTATTATTCATTTGCAAAAAAATTAAACTAGCCAAACGTTCTTCTGCCGATGACAAACTTGGCAAAACAGCATTAATACGAGGATAAAAAAGTGGATAAACCTTATTAAAATCGTCCTTAAACTTCACCCACTCCTCATCGGTAACCAACACGTAAGCCAACAATTTCTTACCTATCTGAGCTTCATCTAAATTGTTTTCAAGTACACTTTTTTGTAGCGATTGGCGAAGGTTAACAATCAACTGATCTTTCTCTACCATTTGATTCCGGAACTGCTGTAAGCTATTCTTGGCTTTATCTACTTCTGCTTTTGCCTGCAGTGCTTCAAAAATAATTTGTTGTTTTTCCAGTTTATTCTTCAGCGCTTGCCTATTGTAAAGTAATAGTAGAAAAACCGCAAAAATCACTATTCCAATAATGATAATATTTCTTGTTTGTTTTAATTTAGAAACGCTAGCATTGGCATTTTCCAAATCTCGCTGTCCATTATCAAATAACATCTTCGAATTCATGGAAGAAAGTTTGCCATTATTAACTACTTCTGCCTGTTTCAAGAGATATCCACTATGTGCCTTCTGATAATAAAGTATGCTGTCCGTGTTCCCTGTATTGGCAAAACTTTTCATTAAACCTTCCGCCGCTTTTACTTTATCTTCCAGTCTATCGCTCCTAATTGCAGCCGAAAGTGCCTTTTTAAATGAGGAATATGCTTGTAAAAAATCTCGCTGTTTCAAGAAAATCTCACCTTTCGAATTCTCTGCTATGGCAACATTATTCCATTGTTCATATTTTAAAGCTATTGCCAAATGAGCATCAATTAATGGCAAAGCTTGCTGGATTTCCCCCTGATAAAAAAGACAACGACCAATATTTCCATTAGCAATCCCTTTCCAGAGTTCCTTGGTTTCGCCGTTGTACGCTTTAGAACTTACAGTATCAATTATTTGCTTGTAGTAATCAATCGCATCTTCATATTTCCCTAAAGCAATGTAAGAAGCACCTATCACATCCAATTGAAAAATGTAAACCATTGGATCCCAATTTTGAGATTTCATGTTACGAAAAGCTAAGCACTGTTTACCGTATTCAATACTTTCCTTAAAATCATGGGTACGATATAAGGCTATACTAGCTCCAAAAAATCGGTTTTGTACAAATGAAAAGTAACCGAATCCTATTTTTCTTTGCAGCTCTAACGCCTTTAAATTGTAAAGCAAATATCCACCCTGAAAATCTATATCAGCAGCCAACGCATATACTTCTGCCAATAGCTGATCGTCTTTTAAATTGCGAGCTATTTTGATGACTTGGGCTACTTTTAAAGTATCCTGTTTGGTTAAGATAAGGCTAAACTCTCTCTTGCCCAACACCTGAAACATATAGATTCTAGCTTTTAATCTATGATCTTTATCACGATCTAAATATGAATCTAAATCTTTAGAAATAGCCTCCAATTTATTCGGATTATATTCCTTTTTTAATACCAGATAAGTCTCCTCGGCCTTTTGAGTCTGTGTTTTATCCTTACACGACCAAGCTTTCAAAAAGCGTACTACATCAGCTTTTTGAGCAAAAGACAAATTACAAAACAGAAGTATCAGAATGATAAAAAAAGGCGAACGGAACATAAGGAGAGAATCTTAAACCAAAGATAACATTCCTAATTGTTTTAAAACTTTAAAACGAAAGCTAATCATGATAATCTTGCTATCTTTGCCGCATAGTTTAATACAATGATAGAAATAGGCAAATACAATCAATTGCGAGTAGCGGCAAAAAACAGTCAGGGTTTAAGTTTAACAGATGGAACCAATGAAGTTCTTTTGCCATACTTGGAGGTTCCGAAAGAGATTAACCTAGGCGACGATGTAGAGGCATTTGTTTATCTCAATAAAGATGGCAGTACCGTTGCTACGCTAAAAGAGGTGTTGGCAACTGCCGATGAGTTTGCACTACTCACTGTAGTAAGCGTTACGGACGATGGTGCCTACGTGAATATTGGCATTGACAAAGACGTTTTTATTCCCAATAGAGAGCAGAAAAGACCAATGGAAATTGGAGAAAGTTATGTTGTTTTTGTTTACCTAGACGACCAATCTAACAGATTATTGGCTTCTTCTAAAGTAGACAACTTTGTAGAACACCACAATTTTGATTTTGAAGAAGGTGACACTGTCGATTTATTAATTGTAGACAAATCAGATTTAGGTTATAATGCCATCATTAACAACGAATTTATTGGTCTTCTTTATCGTAACGAAGTATTTTCTATTATAGAGCCTGGTCAAAGAACCACAGGTTGGATTAAGACCATTAGAGTAGACGGCAAAATAGATTTGACTTTACAGCCTTCGGGTTTTGGACACGTCTTAGAAACAAAAGATTATATTTTGGAAGAACTTAAAGTAGTTGGTGAGATTAATCTAGGTGATAAGAGTACTCCAGAAGAGATTTATAATAGATTTCAAGTAAGTAAGAGCGCATTTAAAAAAGCAATTGGTGGTTTGTATAAAGAGCGTTTAATTGTACTTTCAGACCATCATATCAAGTTGGCGGATTAATACATAAACATTCATTATACGTCACCGTTAGGTACGAATATTGATAGACTTACGAAGTTTTAAAAACTTCGTAAGTCCCCAAGGAATTGGGAGGTAAGAAGGAAACTATCATGATTTTATAAATAGCTTTAAGATTGCTTCGTACCTCGCAATGACGACTAAATTTAAAAATAGAAAAGGAGCAAATTAATTTGCTCCTTTTCTATTGTATGAGAACTTACCAAGGTTTGAAAACTTCGTAAGTCTTTGAAATCTGAAAATAGCCTACTGTTAACTTCCCAACGCCTGCTCAATATCTTTTAGGATATCATCAATATGTTCTAAACCGATAGATAAACGGATAGAACCTTGCTCAATACCCACAATATTACGTTCTTCCTCGCTCAATTTGCTGTGTGTGCTTGTTGCTGGATGTGTAGCAATAGACCTTGTGTCTGCTAGGTTTGCCGAGATAGAGAACATCTTCAAACCATCCATGAATTTACGAGCAGCTTCGATACCACCATTTACTACGATAGTTACAATTCCACCACCTTGCTTCATTTGCTTTTTAGCAATTTCATGTTGAGGATGAGAAGGTAGGAATGGATATTTCACCAATTTAATTTTTGGATGTTTCTCCAAATACTCCGCTACTTTCAGTGCATTTTCGCAGTGACGGTCCATACGAACAGCCAAGGTCTCTAAGCTTTTCGATAAAATCCATGCGTTAAAAGGAGAAAGCGATGGGCCACTGTGGCGGGCAAAAGCTACCACTTCAGCAATTAAAGCTTTTGTGCCTAAAATAATTCCACCTAAAGCACGTCCCTGTCCATCAATGTACTTGGTTGCAGAGTGGATAGAAATATGTGCGCCTAACTTGATAGGCTGCTGTAAATAGGGTGTAGCGAAGCAATTATCAACTACCAACAAAGTATTGTATTTCTTCGCCAAACCAGCTAAAAATTCCAAATCGATAATATCAATCCCTGGATTAGATGGTGTTTCAACGAAAATGATTTTGGTATTTGGCTTAATTAAAGCTTCCCAATCTTGTGGCTTATCTAAATCAGCATAATCGAAAGTTACGCCCCATTTAGCAAATACATTGGTTAACAATTGGTGAGTAGAGCCAAAAACAGAGCGACTAGAAACAATATGATCGCCACTTTTTAGGAATGCAGCAAAGGTGGTAAAAATTGCCGCCATACCTGTAGCTGTAGCAAAACCATCTTCTGCACCTTCCAACAAAGCCATCTTCTCAATAAACTCCGAAGTATTTGGGTTAGAATAGCGACTGTAAACGTTTCCCTCTTTTTCATTAGCGAACAAAGCACGCATTTCCTCAGCATCGTCAAACTTATAGCTCGATGTTAAATAAATAGGTGCAGAATGTTCTTTGTGCGAACTTCTCTCGGTTTGAGTGCGTATAGCGATGGTTTCGAAATTATCAGACATTTTTTTCTTAGTATATTGTTAGTATCGAGATATGAGTATTAAGTATCGAGATGGTGTATTGGCTAAATCTTGATACTCGATACTAAATACTTGCTACTAATTAATGGTATATGTAAAATTTATAGTTGCTGATCTGTCCAAGATATTTGAAACAGAACAATATTTATCAAAAGTCATTTGCAGGGCACGCTCTACTTTTTGAATGCTTAAATCGCCGAACAGCTTAAATTCTATATTAATCACATCGAATATAGCGGGCACTTCTTCTTCTTTTCTGGTAGCTTTAATATTGATTTTGATATCGTTCAATTCTTCCTTTTGTTTGGTAAGAATATTTACCATATCAATTCCACTACAACCACCTAAACCAATTAACAACATCTCCATGGGACGAAAGCCTTTCCCCTCTCCTCCTATGGCTGGTTTCGCATCCAACTCTACGGTAAAACCGCTTTCGTTCTCTGCTTCAAAATTAAATTTTCCGCTTTTGCGGATCAGGTTGATTTCCATTATTTCAGTATTGAGTATTGAGATGTGAGATATGAGACCTTACGCCTTAAACCTCAAGCCCTATACCTTTATATATCGTAAAAAACTAAATTATCATTCTCCAATTCTGGTAGTTTCACTTCTTTTTCGAATATAGCGAATACAGATGATCCGCTGCCACTCATTAGTGCAAATTTAGCCGCCGCTTGGTAAAGCTTTGTTTTTATTTCATCAATTTGTGGATATTTTTCAAAAACAGAAGGTTCAAAATCATTGTAGATTTGAGCTTGCCAATCTTGTAGCGGCAAATGTATCAAATCTTTTAAAGAACTGGAAGGCTGTTTTACGTTTACTTTACTGTAAGCCTGTGCAGTAGAAACATGTACAGGTGGTTTAACCAACACCAAATAGTAATCAGACAAGTCAATGGTTAGCTCTTCAAATTCATCGCCTTTGGCAAAAGCATAAGTAGGTTTATTTTTGATAAAGAACGCACAGTCTGCTCCCAAAGGTCTTGCATAGGCTTCCATCTGGTCGTCATTTAATCCTAGTTCAAACTTCTGATTAACCAACTTAATTAAAAAAGCAGCATCCGAACTACCACCGCCTAAACCAGCTCCCACTGGAATATTCTTTAATAACACTATTTGTTGGTTGGGCAAATTAAATTCCTTTTGTAGTATCTGAAATGCCTTAAAGCAAATATTATCAGCTGCATCGCCAGGAATATCAACGCCCTTAATCAGCATCGAAGTCTCTTCTGCATCTACCAATTCAACTACGTCATTAATCTTAATAGGATAAAAAACGGTCTGCAGGTTATGGTAACCATCGGCACGTTTTTCGGTAAGGAATAAGCCTAAATTTATTTTTGCGTTAGCAAATGTTAACATCTTTTGATTTACGATTTACGATTGATAAAGGAACAAAGATAAAGGAGCAATGACCACACGTATAACTTAAAACCTACAACTTATAAGTATAGTGTCCAATAATCTTCCAAGCGAACAAAACATCTTCTATCACTTGCCCTGAACCTATGTTATGAACAATTAGATAACGCTTTCCATCTGCAGATTTCTTATTGATGACTAGACCAATATGTAATTGTCGGCCATTTAAATCCCAGCATACAATGTCGCCTGGTAAATAATCTCCAGCATTTTTAGTCATCGGTTTCTTCGTTCCTTTTCTACCGAAAAAAACCATCAAATTAGGTACACGTCTATGATCAATATTACGATCTGTAGTCTTCATTCCCCAGTTTTTAGGATACAACCTAAAGTTAGCTTTCATATCCTCATGCACTTCTTTTTGCAAATCAGTTCCCAATTTACGATAAGCTCTAATCACCACATCAGTACAAACCCCCTTATCGGCAGGCACATCTCCATTAGGATAAGCTATTTTAAAATATGCTGGATCATAAATCACTCGGTCCTTGGTCAAAGAAATTGTAGCATCAGAAAGCTTTAAGGCTGTAGCGGATTGTGCAAAGCCCGTTGCACACAACAAGCTAGCTATAAAAACTGAAAAGATTATTTTTCTAAACATCATTAAGAACAAATCTAATGCATTTTAAGATAAAATCTCGTTTTACAACATGTAATTCTAACAATCATCAACACTGTTGAAAAACTTAAACACTTGGTTAATTTTTAATAGTTAGATTTGTGTTTCAGTGGGAATGGCAAGGCTATTTTAAATCTTGCCGTCATTTCGACTGGAGCGCAGCGAAATGGAGAAATCTTTTAAAACTTGTATAGGCAAATTCAAAGATTTCTCGACTACATTATATTTCGCTCGAAATGACGAACAACACCTATAAAGGAGTATATGAAACAATATTTAGATTTGATGCAGCATGTGCTGGATTACGGTGCACAAAAACACGACCGCACGGGAACTGGTACGATTAGCGTATTTGGTTACCAAATGCGTTTTAATTTGCAGGAAGGTTTTCCGATGGTAACCACTAAGAAACTGCATTTAAAATCTATTATTCATGAGCTAATTTGGTTTTTGCAGGGCGATACCAATATCAAATACCTAAAAGATAACGGCGTACGTATCTGGGACGAATGGGCCGATGAAGATGGAAATTTAGGTCCTGTCTACGGTTCACAATGGCGTAGCTGGCCAAAACCAGACGGTGGTCATATCGATCAGATTACCCAAATCATCAATACCATTAAAAACAACCCAGATTCGAGGCGTATCATTGTTTCTGCTTGGAATGTGGCCGAAATCGAAAACATGGCTTTGCCTCCGTGTCACGCCTTTTTCCAGTTTTATGTAGCCGATGGTAAGTTAAGCTGCCAATTGTATCAACGCAGTGCAGATATTTTCTTGGGCGTGCCGTTTAATATCGCTTCATACGCTTTGTTGACCATGATGGTAGCACAAGTATGTGGCTTAGAAGCTGGAGATTTCATCCATACTTTCGGCGATGCGCACATCTACAACAACCACTTAGACCAAGTGAAATTGCAGTTGAGTAGAGACCCAAAACCTCTGCCAACCATGAAAATTAATCATGAGGTTAAAGATATCTTCGATTTTAAATTTGAAGACTTTGAATTAGTAAACTACGAAGCACATCCACATATTAAGGGAGCAGTAGCTGTTTAATAGTTCATTTGCTCATTTGTTCATTGGTTGATTTTCCATAGCTTAGCCAAATCAACTACCAAAAAATATGAGCCATAATAGAATTGAAGAACTAGAAGTCTACGTTCTTGCAGAAGAAATATCCGATGAGATATGGAACATTGTTCTAAACTGGGACTTCTTCGCAAAAGACACCATCGGAAAACAAATTTGCAGGGCAGCAGACTCCATCAGTGCTAATATTGCTGAAGGATATGGGAGATTTCATTTTAAAGAGAACAAGAATTTCTGTTATTACAGCAGAGGCTCAATTTTGGAAGTAAAATCATTCCTTCGAAAATCGATAAAAAGAAATCTAATTAGCGAACAGCAATATTCTGGCTTACTTAAAAAACTAGAGACAGTACATATCAAATTAAATAGCTATATCAAATTCATTGGAAAACAAGAAGCTAAAACACCATAGCAGTAATGAACCAATGAACTAATGAACTAATCAATGAACCAAATCACCATCGTTGTCGCTGTATCAGAAAACAATGCCATCGGCAAAGACAACCAATTACTTTGGCACTTACCTGCCGATTTAAAGCATTTTAAAAATAAAACTACTGGCAAAACCATTATCATGGGGCGTAAAACTTATAATTCTATAGGCAAACCATTGCCAAACAGAAGAAATATAGTAATTACACGTCAGCGGGGATTACAGCTAGCAGGTATTGAAGTGGTAAATTCGTTAGAAGAAGCGATATCGATTTGCAAAGCTGATGAAGAAGTTTTTATTATTGGCGGTGCAGAAATCTATAGGCAAGCACTGCCTTTAGTCCATAAAATTGAGCTTACTCGGGTGCATCAAGAATTTGAAGCAGATGCCTTTTTTCCTGAGCTAGCCAGCGAAACATGGAAAGAGGTCTGGAAAGAAGACCACTTGCCCGACGAGAAGAACAAATTTGCCTATACTTTTTCTACTTTAGAGCGGGCTTAAAAATTGCATACCCTATTAAAACTTTTGATGACCTATTTTAAATCAGAAAATCCAATTTCCTACTACTTACTACTAGCAATTCTTGTTTTCACCATTGTTCTTTTTTCGGTATTTGCCGTAATTGGGAGATTAGATATTACTAGTTCCATTATTTGTATTATTGGCATAAATCTGCTTGCATTTTATTTTATAGGAAGGTACTTATGTATTTTGAGACTTTTTGAAGATAGAATTTCCTTAAACTATATCTATCCATTTAAAATAGAAAGAGAATATAATTTCAATGGCATTTCTGAAATCGATGGTCGTGGTAATTATGACTATAATTCGTCACAGCTAGACGGTGGATTAGGGCGAACTTTCTATAGGTGTTTTTATAACTTATACTTAACAGACAATGATGGAAAGTTACTGAATATTAAATACAACATCTCTGAAAAGGAGAACCGAGAATTTATTGTTCTCTTGCAAAAATTGATTGCTAAAAAGAAATATTAGAGAATATTAATCAATGTTTGCATGAAGTTATAAGATATAACTCATACATATTAACAAAATTACATTTAGGAGTTCTATTATATAAAAAAATAATTAGATTTGCCGACTTGTTAAAAAACAGCATATTACATAAAAATAGAATAAACAAACAATGCAAGGTAAAGGTTTTATTAAATTTATGGCAATACTTTTGGGTATTGTCTGTCTGTATTCACTTTCTTTCAACATCATTACTTACAACGTAGAGAAAAAAGCAAAGGAGTTCGCTAAAGGCGATGAAGCAAAAGAAAAAGCATACTTAGACTCAATGGCTACCGAAAAGGTATATCCTGTATTGGGCCTTACCTATCACCAAGTAAAAAGCAAAGAAATTAACTTAGGTCTTGACCTTAAAGGTGGTATGAATGTTACCATGGAAATTTCTTTAGCCGAGTTGACCAAGTCTTTAGCTGGCAACACGTCTGATGATAACTTCAACAAAGCACTATCAAATGCGCAAACGCAAATGAATGCTGGTGGTAAAGATTTCATTGCATTGTTTGTAAGCGAATATGAGAAATTAGTTCCTAACGGAAAATTAGCAGATTTTTTCGCTACTCAAGACAATTCAGCACAGTTAAAAGCTAACGCTAGTAATTCTGAGGTTAAATCTTACTTAAGCAAAGAAGCTAATAGCGCAATCGACCGTTCGTTTATCATCTTACGTAGCCGTATTGATGGTTTTGGTGTAGTTAGCCCTAACATGCAGAAACAAGAAGGTTCTAACAGAATCTTTATTGAGATGCCAGGTATCCAAGACAAAGAACGTGTTCGTAAATTATTACAAGGTTCTGCAGAATTACAATTCTGGCAAGTATATCAATCTCAAGAGGTTTATCCAATCTTAGAGAATATCAATAAAACATTAGCAATTACGGTTAAAGATACTGTAGCTACTACGGCTGCTGCTGATACTACTGCTAAAGGTGGTAAATTAGCTGGTTTAACTAAAGGAGCAGCTCCTGCCGCTAAAGATACTAGCGCTACTGCAAAAGCTGCAGAGTTAGCTAAAACCAGTCCTTTAATCAATACTTTATTACAGTTACCTATTTACCAAGGCGAAAACGGTCAACCGCAATTAATGCCAGGTGCTGTAGTTGGTTATGCTTTACAAAAAGATACTGCAAAAGTTAACGCAATGTTATCTAGACCAGAGATCAAATCTTTAATTCCTTCTACATTGAAATTCATGTGGGGATTAAAACCTAGAACTGGTACTAAAGCATTCGAACTTTATGCAATCAAATCTACTTCGTTAGATGGTCGCCCTGATTTAAGTGGTGATGCTGTAGCTAACGCTCGTGATGGTTACGACCAAAACAACAATCCTGATGTAACCATGTTCATGACGAGCGAAGGTGCATCTAAATGGAAAAAAATGACTGCAGAAGCAGCTGCTGACCCTAACAACAAAAAAGCAATTGCTATTGTATTAGACAACACAGTTTATTCTGCTCCTACTGTACAAAATGAAATTCCTAACGGTGTTTCTTCAATCACTGGAAGTTTCACTAAAGAAGATACCAAAGATTTAGCGAACGTATTAAAAGCTGGTAAGTTACCTGCTCCTGCAAAAATCGTTTCAGATTTCGTAGTTGGTCCATCATTAGGTCAACAAGCTATCGATAGCGGTTTAATCTCTTTCGTATTAGCTTTCGTAGTAATTCTAGCATTCATGGCATTGTATTACAACAAAGCAGGTTGGGTGGCAAACATTGCATTATTAATCAACGTATTCTTTATCATGGGCGTTTTAGCTGCATTTGGTGCAGTACTAACACTTCCTGGTATCGCAGGTATCGTATTAACCATTGGTTTATCGGTAGATGCTAACATCCTTATCTTCGAACGTGTTCGTGAAGAGTTAGCTTTGGGCAAATCAACCAACTTGGCGATCAGAGAAGGTTTCAAACATGCCATGTCGTCTATCTTAGACTCAAACATTACCGTATTCATCTTAGGTGTAATCTTATTTGTTTTCGGTTCTGGTCCAGTACAAGGTTTCGCAACCACACTGTGTGTGGGTATCGTTACTTCATTATTTGCAGCGGTATTAATTTCTCGTTTAGTTTTCGAATCGTTGATGGAGAAAAAATCTAACATCACTTTCGATAATAGCGTAACTAGAAATGCCTTCAAAAACTTAGCATTCAACTTTGTTGGACGTAGAAAACTTTACTATATCATTTCTGCAGTAATCATCATCTTCGGTGCTATCTTCTATGTTAAAAACGATGGCTTACACTTAGGTGTTGACTTTAAAGGTGGTAGAACTTACATGGTAAAGTTCGACAAGCAATTGAATACTGAAGAAGTAGCTAAAACTTTATCAACTAATTTCGAAGGTGAAGAAGCTTTAGTTAAAACTATCGGAACTGACAATTCATTAAAAATCACTACTCCTTACCACATTACAGACCAAGACCCTAATGCAGATAAAGTTGTTGAAACTGCACTACGTAAAGGTTTAGATGGCTTAGGTGCTAAATACACTATCGAGAGTTCACAAAAAGTAACCCCTACTATTGCTAGCGATATCATCACTAGTGCTATTTATGCGGTATTGTTCTCGTGTTTAGTGATGTTTATCTACATCTTGGTACGTTTCAAAAAATGGCAGTATGGTTTAGGTGCGGTAATCGCGTTGTTCCACGACGTTTTATTGGTACTTTCATTCTACACAATTTTAGATGGCGTGTTACCTTTCCCTCTAGAGATTGGTCAAGATTTCATCGCAGCTATCTTAACAGTAATGGGTTACACCATGACAGAAACGGTAATTGTATTTGACCGTATTCGTGAGCGTTTAGCAGAAGCTGGTAAAGACGATATGTATGGCGAAGAGCGTAACAAGCTAATCAACTTTGCATTAAACAGTACTTTAAGTCGTACTATCCTTACCTCATTATCGGTATTCTTCGTATTAATCGTAATCTTCATTTTCGGTGGCGATAGCATCCGTGGTTTCATCTTTGCTTTGTTAATTGGTCGTATCATTGGTACCTACTCATCATTGTGTATCTCTACGCCAATCGTAATCGATTTATCGAAAGACGAAAAAGCAGTTAAATAGATATTAAAAACCAAATCATAAATCTTAAGTCCCGATGAAAGTCGGGACTTTTTTGTTTAAAGAAAATTGGAAACATTAGGGAGCTAAGTCTTAATCATCTTCATTCCTTAATGTTTTAATTTTTGAGTTAGAAAAGCAAAGTACTGCAACAATCAATGCTGGTCCCGCTATCCGCTTTACTTCTCCCGATAAAATCGGGATACGTGCTCACTCCTATCGGGTTTAAAATGCAAGTGCTGTGCATACGTTTAAGTAAAAACCTCTCCCTAACCCTCTCCTTAAAAATGAGAGGGGAAATAATACGTCTAACTTGCTATATGTTTTTCTCTCCCTTTTAGGGAGAACCGCAGCAAAGCGAAGCTCATTGATACAAAAACAAATACAATAAACTGTCAATAGATGCCAAAGGCAGAAAGGGTTTAAGCAAGTGCTGTGCATAGATTTAAGTTCTTTAAACTCGATTGTAGCGGTAATACTCTTTATGCGACAACATAATAAACCTACGAGGTTTTAGCATTGGCTTAAAGAAAAAGATTATAGCAAAAAGCGGGACCAACATAACCTATAAACCTTTAATGCACTACGATACCCAATCGAGTTGGGTATGACGACCGAGCTAATTTCCAATACCAAACAAACCTTCTGTCAAGCTAGTTCAACATTTGTGATCACTGTCACTTTTTGACCAAAACTACCTACAAAGCGACCAGTTACCCTATCATTTAATTCCTATATTTACCAAAACTAAATAGCAGTTCACATAGTTTATTTGATATGGAACAAAAAAAGAAAATTGTGATTATTGGAGGTGGTTTTGGTGGCATTGAGCTAGCAAAAAAGCTAAAAAATAAAAACGTTGAAGTACTGATTTTAGATAAGCATAACTATCATACCTTTCAGCCCCTACTCTATCAGGTGGCCACGGGCGGTTTAGAAGCAGATTCCATTGCATTTCCTATCCGCAAAATATTTAAAGGACAAAAAAACTTAAAATTTAGAGTTACCGAAGTAAAAAAGGTAATTCCAGAGGTGAATAGATTGGAAACCACTATCGGTGATATTGATTACGATTATTTAGTAATTGCCACAGGTTCTACAAGTAATTATTTTGGTCAGACGGAGATTTCGCAAAACGCGATGCCAATGAAATCAATTCCTGAGGCGTTAAACTTACGAAGTTTAATTTTGCAGAATTTAGAAGCTGCGATTATTGCTAAAGATCCTGAAAGAGAAAATGAGCTGCTAAATTTTGTAGTGGTTGGTGGTGGTCCAACAGGTGTAGAAACTGCTGGTGCTATTGGTGAATTAAAAAAACACGTACTTAAAAATGATTATCCAGAGCTTGATTTAGATAAAGTAAACATCTATTTAATTGAGGGCTCCCCAGAATTACTAGGCGCTATGTCGGTGCAAGCACAGCAAAAATCTAAGCAGTTTTTAGAAGAGCTTGGCGTTACCGTTTATACTGAAGCTCGTGTACAGGGATACGATGGACGAAATTTATCCTTAGTTGATGGTAGAAATATTGGTTCTGCTACGGTGATTTGGAGCGCCGGTGTAAAAGGTGTGGTACTTGATGGATTGAATACCGAAGTAGTGGTAAGGGGAAATCGTTTGAAGGTTAACGAAATTAACTTGGTAGACAGCTATCAGAACATTTTTGCCGTTGGCGACGTGGCAGCAATGATTACCGATGAAACTCCTAATGGACATCCAGGTGTGGCCCCTGCAGCGATACAGCAAGGCAAGCTGCTAGCTAAAAACCTCATTAACCTTATAGAAAATAAGCCTACCACACCATTTAAGTATTTCGATAAGGGCGCAATGGCTACTGTGGGAAGAAATAGAGCGGTTGTGGATATCAATAAAATAAGATTTCAAGGAATTTTTGCGTGGTTTACTTGGATGTTTGTACATTTAATGACCTTAGTAGGATTTAGGAACAAACTGGTGGTTTTCGTTAACTGGGTTTGGAGCTATTTTAGCTACGATAGAGGTACAAGATTAATCATCCGACCATTTAAACCTTACAAAGAATACAAGAAACCAAATGACGCAGAAGCAACTTAATGCCAATAAAACCATTGCACTGGTAGCACACGACCACCGTAAAGATGACTTAATTAAATGGGCAATAACCAATAAAGAGGAACTTAGTCAGCATAATTTAGTGGCTACCGGCACTACTGGTAGATTATTAGAAGAGAACCTTGGTTTACCTGTAAAAAAGTTATTGAGCGGTCCATTAGGTGGCGACCAGCAAATTGGTGCTTTAATTGCACAATCGGAAATTGATGTGTTAATTTTCTTTTGGGACCCGATGGAAGCGCAACCACATGACCCAGATGTGAAGGCTTTGCTACGTGTAGGTATTGTTTGGAACATTCCAATGGCTTGCGATGTGGCTACTGCCGATTTCCTGATTTCATCGCCTTACATGAAAGGCACTTACACTGCGGCTTTAACTGATTACGATGAGTACAAGAACAGAAAGCTTTAACAATCCTATCAAACTGATTGAATGTCCTCGTGATGCCATGCAGGGCTTACATGATTTTGTGCCGACAGCACTAAAAATCGAATATTTGAATTTATTACTTCAAGTAGGTTTTGACACATTAGATTTTGGCAGTTTTGTATCTCCAAAGGCAATTCCGCAAATGCGGGATACAGAAGAGGTTTTGGCTGGTTTAGACTTATCTAGCGAAACCAAATTACTGGCTATTGTAGCTAATCTAAAAGGCGTTGAAAAAGCCATAAAGTATAAAGAAATCACTTATCTTGGCTTCCCTTTTTCTATTTCAGAAACTTTCCAGCAACGCAACACCAATGCTAGCATTGCACAGTCTTTAAACACCGTTGAAGAAATGCTGAACCTTTGCGATAAGCATAATAAAGAAGCAGTAGTTTACCTATCTATGGGATTTGGCAACCCTTACGGTGATGAATGGAATACCGATATTGTTAGTCACTGGGCAAATGAATTGGTACAAAAAGGCGTAAAAATCATCTCTGTAGCTGATACGGTTGGCGTTTCTACTCCTGAAAAAATCATAGAGATACTTCCTCCCCTAGTTCAGCAGTTTCCGAATATCGAGTTTGGATTACATTTACACAGCACTCCACAACAGCGTCTGGAAAAAATTGAAGCTGCTTTTAATGCTGGCTGTACCCGTATGGATAGCGCATTGAAAGGTTTTGGAGGCTGTCCAATGGCTGCCGATGATTTAACGGGAAATATTGCCACGGAAGATGTGATTAGTTATTTGAATTTAACAGGTACTCAATTGAATTTAGATATGGAGAAATGGGGCGAAGCGATGATGGTTTCGGCTAGGGTGTTCGGTTAGCTGTCTACAGCCCTTTCAAAGCCCTATTCAAGCTTCTTAAAGTAATCCCCAAGTAAGCGGCCATATCCTCCTTACTGATTTCCATTCCCTGTTTTTCCTGTAGCTCCAATAACTTCGCTAAACCATGTTCTACCGTATACAACTGCTGAAACGAAGCCCTACTGCTGGTATTGATGATACGATCGGCCAATTCCTCCAATAGAATTTTATTTAGCATTAAATCTTTTGCCAGAAGCTCTTTAAAAGTAGCAGCAGGAATAACATAAACTTGCAAAGCAGTTAGCGCAGCCACATTGCAAAGACAATCTATGCGGCGAATCATTTCTATTTCGCCTAAAACCTGTCCTTTGCTCATAAATTCTAAGATATAATCCTTCCCGTTTTCTTCTAGAAAAAAGCATTTGGCAATTCCTTCTTTAATGACAAAAACGCGGTGGTTCTTCTCCCCCTGACGAAGCAACAAGCTATCCTTTTCAAAGTTTTGCAAGCTTATCCCCAATTGTTCGTCCTTGTAAAGGCTATCGATATAAGATAAAAATTCAGTATTGGTTCTCAGCATAAATCATTTGGGACAATTGTCCTTTTTTTGTGCAAGTTTTTCTTTCACCTTTGCAACATTAACAAAGATAAACGATGAAGAACCAAATCAAAACCATTGCTTTCGATGCCGATGACACTTTATGGGAGAATGAACCTTATTTCCGCGAGGCGGAACTAGAATTCGCACAGCTATTCGGTCATTTACCCCTAGACGATGTGATTAAAGATTTATTCGACATCGAAATGAAAAACTTAAAAATGTACGGCTACGGCATTAAAGGCTTTATGCTTTGCATGGTAGAAGCTGCCGCCAAATTGAGCGGAGATAAAATAGAAAGTAGTTTAATCAATCAGCTATTTGATATCGGTCACCGATTGCTGCAAAAACCCATTGTACTTTTAGATGGGATTGAGGAAACCTTGCAACACCTGCACGGCAAATACAGATTAGTAATGGCTACCAAAGGTGATTTATTAGACCAAGAACGAAAACTAGAGAAATCTGGATTGGCAAAGTACTTTCATCATATCGAAATTATGAGTGATAAGCAGCCCCGCCATTATCAAAAACTCATCAATCATTTGGATTGTAAGCCTGAAAACTTCTTAATGGTGGGCAATTCTCGTCGCTCGGATATTGTACCTGTACTAGCGCTAAACGCTTTTGCAATAGAAGTACCCTACCACACCACTTGGATCCACGAGTTACATGAAGAACCTATAGAGCATCCGAACTTTGTTTCGGTAACGAGTATTGACCAGATTATTGGTTTGTTATAATTTTTTAGCCACAGATGCACAGATTAATTTTGAATATTAATTAATAAAAGCAAATCTGTGCATCTGTGGCGAACTTAAATACGTATGAAAAAAATCAACATAGACACTTGGAAACGCAGAGACCACTTCAAACTCTTCAGTCAGTTTGAAGAACCATTTTTTGGTGTAGTGGTAAATATAAACTGTAGCAAAGCTTACACTAATGCTAAAACAGCAAGCAAATCTTTCTTTTTACATTACCTGTACCGAGCTTTAAAAGCAGCAAATTCAATTGAAGAATTTCGTTACCGTGTTTTAAATGGCGATGTAATTCTTCATGACCAAGCCAGTGTTTCTACCACGATTAATCGTCCAAATGGTACTTTCGGCTTCGGTTACTTCGATTATCATGACGATGAAAATATATTTATTGCTGGCGCCCAAAAAGCCACATTAGAAGTGCAAAATACAGAAGGCTTAACTCCATCGCAACCAGGTGCCAGCGAAATACACTTTTCTGCTATTCCTTGGGTGGATTTTACTTCCCTATCTCACGCCCGCAGTTTTGCCTTTCCTGATAGTGCGCCAAAAATTTCCTTTGGTAAGGTAACCGATAAAGACGGCATCAAAACAATGGCTCTATCTATCCATATTCACCATGGCTTAGCTGATGGTTACCACGTAGGACAATTTGTAGAGCGATTTCAGAAACTGATGGACGAAGAATAATTGTCATTCTTTTGAAACAATAAATGCAACTAAATTGCAACAATAAATTATTTTGTACTTTCGTTCAACATGATTTTACAAAATATGGCAAACCAACAAGAATTCGATGTGATCATCATAGGTGGAAGTTACGCAGGTTTATCTGCTGCATTGGCGCTAGGTAGAGCTTTAAGAAAGGTGTTAGTGATAGACGCTGGTAATCCTTGCAACAAGCAAACGCCACATTCGCATAATTTCCTTACACAGGATGGAAAAACGCCAAAAGAGATTTCAGAGATAGCGAAATCCCAAGTTGCTAATTATAATACCATCAGTTTTGTAAATGATATCGCTATTAAAGGGGAGAAAAATGTCAGTGGTTTTGAAATCACAACAGCGGAAGGGGCAATCTTTAAAGGTCGGAAGCTAATTTTCGGTACTGGCGTTAAAGATATAATGCCCAATATCGAAGGTTTTGCAGCATGTTGGGGCATTAGCGTCATCCATTGTCCTTATTGTCATGGTTACGAAGTTCGTAATCAGAAAACTGGCTTGTTCGCCAATGGCGATATGGCTTATGAGTTCGGTAAATTACTTTGGAACTGGACGAAAGAACTCACCATTTACACTAATGGAAAATCTACTTTAAGTGTAGAACAAACAAAAACTTTGGCGAACAAAAATATTCACATTGTAGAAAAAGAGATTGTAAAAATCAACCATGAACATGGAAAAATCCAAGAGTTGGTATTCTCAGACTATAGCGCTCAAAAATTAGATGCACTATATGCTAAAATACCATTTATCCAGCATAGCGACATTCCGCAAAACTCAGGTTGCGAAATTACTGAAATGGGAATGCTGAAGGTAGATATGATGCAAAAAACAACTATAGAAGGTGTGTTTGCCGCTGGCGATAGTACCAACATGATGCGCTCTGTAGCAAATGCTGTTTATGGTGGCAATATGGCAGGAGCTGCTGTTAGTAAGGAGTTAATAGCAGAGGAGTTTGCGAAAGCTTAATTATAAAACTATGGATTTGCATCTTCTCTAGCCCTAGCAAAAATCTTCGTTCACGTAGATTCGGCCTTGGCCTGTTCGGAATCTTCGCTAGTCTGGATTTGCAATCCAGACTTAAATAAACAGGGATTTGTAATCCCCAATGCAAATAACTCATATCGGATTACAAATCCGAAGCTAGAAAGGACTGGATTACAAATCCAGTCCAACTATCTATAAGCAAAGCTTTTCGAAAGATACCTATACTTTACTCCTCCTTTTTATCGTTCACCACTTCCTCATTTTCACTTCGCTAGTCTGGATTTGCAATCCAGACTCAAATAAAAAGGGATTTGTAATCCCCAATGCAAATAACTCATATCAGATTACAAATCCGAAACTAAAAAGGACTGGATTTGTACTCCAGTCCAACTACGTATAAACAAAGCTTTTCGAAAGATACCTATACTTTACTCCTCCTTTTTATCGTTCACCACTTCCTTTATCATTTTCACCATCTTTTGGCGATGCAGTTTCTTAGCCACATCGATAGAATGTGATTTATGAATGTCAGCATCTTCTTCGGCTAACTTGGCCAAAGTAGCGTAAAACTTATGGAATTGGTCTAATTCTACTTCTGTTAAATCTTCAATATCTACCATCCTATTACTCGCCTTTTCGTGAGAAGCAATCAATTCATTCAACTTCAACTGAATTGCTTTTCCATCTTTATTTTGTGCTTTCTGAATCAAGAAAACCATCAAGAAAGTAATAATTGTTGTCCCAGTATTGATCACCAACTGCCAAGTCTCCGAATAATCAAATATTGGGCCCGAAACTGCCCAAATCACTACAATAGCAACCGCAGCAATAAACGCTTGAGAACTTCCCGTAAACTTGGTAGCAGCATTTGAAAATCTTTCGAATAAGCTAACTTTATTTTTTTCGCTCATGTTTTAAATTTTAGAAGAGAAATTTACGGAATTGTAAGCAATATTTAGCCTTATCATCATTGCTAGGCACGAAGCAATCCTAAAGTGACATGCTATATTAGTAAGATTGCTTCGTGCCTAGCAATGACGAATTAAACCAAAAACAAAAAAGCCATCCCGACATTTCGGGATGGCTTTCAATATATGTGATGTTAAATCTTACAATTTATCATTCGCATTTATACAATTCAAATCTTCGAAAGCTACTTTTAAACGAGCTACGAAAGTTTCTTCCGCTTTACGCAACCAAACACGTGGATCATAAAATTTCTTGTTAGGCTTATCTTCACCATCAGGGTTACCAATTTGACCTTGTAAGAAAGCTTCATTCGTTTTGTAAAAACCTAAAATACCATCCCAGAAAGCCCATTGCAAATCTGTATCGATGTTCATTTTAATAGCTCCATAAGAAATAGCCTCTCTAATTTCTTCTTGCGAAGAGCCAGAACCGCCGTGGAATACGAAATTGATAGGTTTCTCTGCAGTTAAGCTATATTTCTCTTTGATAAAATCTTGAGAGTTTTTCAAAATGATTGGCTGTAATTTTACGTTACCTGGTTTGTAAACACCATGTACGTTACCAAAAGCAGCAGCAACCGTAAACTGATCGCTTACTTTGCTTAATTCTTCGTAAGCATAAGCAACTTCACTTGGTTGCGTATATAATTTCGAGCTATCTACATCGCTGTTATCCACACCATCTTCTTCACCACCAGTAACACCTAACTCAATTTCAATCGTCATACCTAGTTTGCTCATGCGCTCTAAGTATTTAGCAGAAATTTCGATGTTTTCTTCTATTGGCTCCTCAGAAAGGTCTAACATGTGCGACGAGAACAAAGGTTTACCAGTTTCAGCAAAGAATTTTTCTCCATGGTCTAACAAACCGTCAATCCAAGGTAACAACTTTTTAGCAGCGTGGTCAGTATGTAAAATAACCGCAACACCGTAGTGCTCTGCCAATAAATGCACGTGTTTAGCAGCAGAAACAGCTCCTAATACACAAGCTTGTAGGTTATCATTGTTTAAGGTTTTACCAGCATAAAACTGTGCACCACCATTAGACAATTGAATAATTACCGGCGAATTTACCGCCTTAGCCGCTTCCATTACCGCATTAATTGTATTGGTTCCTGTTACGTTTACTGCTGGAAGTGCAAATTGATGTTTTTTGGCCTGCTCAAACAGTTCTTGTACTGCAGCACCATGGATTACGCCTTTGTAGCCTTTTAAACTCATTTTATATTTAGTTTTATTATTGTTTCGAAGTTAGGAAATTTAATCTAACAACTAGTGTTCGTTCACAAATGTAATGAAAAAATACTTATTGTCAATTATACACTAAGCTTTACTTATGCTGTTCATTGGTTCACTAGTTCATTTGGTTAATTGAATAACTTGTTCATTGGTTTCCCGAACTTTCGGGATTTCGCTATGCTCAACATTAGCTCATTAGTTCATTCGTTAAGTTGATAGCTATTTGATTACTGGTCATTTCTATACTGGTTGTTACTTTGCTATTTTTTTTGAAAAGCAATTTCAGTTTTCCAAACGTTCCATCAGACCCGCTTTTCGTTGCAATCTTTTTTATCCTATGCTACAAACCTTGCAGGTTTTGCCAACGCATGGACTATAGCGCAAACCTGTAAGGTTTTTCACTTGCTCAAAAAAGTATTTCCACTGCAATCGGGTTTGGCTAACGCTAACCTGTGCAATAAACTTGCTTTCCAAACCCGATTGAGCGGATTAGCCCGCAGCGTAGTGAAAGCGTTAGCGAAACGAAGCTAGGACTATGAGCGAAAGCGGGACTGAATTCAAATAGTTGCAGTAAAGTAGCTTTCATAAAAACAAGTGACTTAAAAGGTGATGTGAAATTAAACTATCAGCACTAGGCAAGTTATAGACTGACTACTGATGCCTGATACCTGACCACTATTCCCTAACCCCTAAAAACACTTTGCGTTAAATATTTTTTTCGTTTCTTTGTAGTCGCATTTTAAAAAATACACATGTCTTGGTTTAAAAGAGAGAAAAAAGGAATTAGCACTAGTACAGATGAAAAGAAAGAGGCACCAGATGGCTTATGGAACAAGTGTCCAAGCTGTAAAAAAGCCCTTCACAGTGCCGACCTTCAAGAAAGCAAGTGGGTTTGTCAATACTGCAACTACCACCTACGCGTAGGTTCAAAAGAATATTTCCACGTACTTTTCGATAATAACGAGTTTACAGAGCTTGACGCTAATTTAACTTCCGGCGATCCACTAAACTTTATTGATAGCAAGCCTTATACTGATAGAATTGTAGAAACCACTAAAAAAACAGGTTTAAAAGACGCTATCCGTTCTGCCTACGGTAAAATAGATGGCGAAGATATCGTAATTGCCTGTATGGATTTCAATTTTATTGGCGGTTCTATGGGCTCGGTAGTAGGTGAAAAAATCGCTAGGTCTATCGATTATAGCCTTAAAAAGAAAATCCCTTTCTTAATGATTTCTAAGTCTGGCGGTGCCCGTATGATGGAAGCTGCATTTTCATTGATGCAAATGGCTAAAACATCGGCAAAACTAGCTTTGTTAAGTCAGGCAAAAATCCCTTACATTTCTTTATTAACCGACCCAACTACGGGTGGTGTAACGGCATCTTATGCGATGTTGGGCGACATTAATATTGCTGAGCCAGGCGCTTTAATCGGTTTCGCTGGTCCTCGCGTCATTAAAGAAACGATTAAAAAAGATTTACCGAAAGGTTTCCAAACTTCAGAATTTGTGCAGGAACACGGTTTCCTAGATTTTATTGTAGACCGTAGAGAAATGAAGGATAAATTGGCTGCCTTCTTGAAAATGATGAAGAATTAAGTTTTGGTTAACCGTTTAGTTGGTTAATTGTTTAACTGATAAAAAGCAGGGTTTGTGCATGTGAGAATGCCGACCCTGCTTTTTTGTTAGTACTAATCCAGATTAACTTCTATTTATATTTTATTAAATAAATAAAAACCTCGTAGGTTTACCAGACCTACGAGGTTAAGCCAAATACATTCCCACCTTCAATGTTTAGATAGCAATGTTTGTTGAACAATGTCAGCTACTCTAATTCTTAAATTTAACTATTGATTAGTTATATTAGAGGTTTGCTATAATTTATGTTATAAATAACCCTCTCAATGAAAAATCTAGAATTACCTCCAACCATTAGAATTGCAAATCTCGATGAAGTACCGAAAACGAATAACTATATAGATAGGATAATTGACAGTAAAACTGCAAAAATCATTGAAGGCTTTACATTTCAAGAAAACACTGAACATAAGCTTCCATTTTCATTCTTTTCAGAGATAAACGTAGACAATTCACAACTATGGAAAGTTTTTAAGGCACTAACTTTATCTTATGAAGAAGAAATATCTTTTATTTTCAATCATGTTGATGCAGAACCAAATTATAGCGAGTACTGCGACAAATATGAAGTTTTAAATAAAATAGAAGACTATCAGGTAGAGCTTTCTCAAGATGGCTTTATTGAATTTGGAGTAATCTATCATGATGATGATAAGCTGAAGGAGGCTTATGTCAAAAAAGCTAAATACATTCAATTTTGGGGAAATGATAAAGATGAGTTTCTTGAAATTATGCACCAGTTCTCTTTATATCAAATTGATGATTTAAAATTTATAGATGACTTTCCGTTGGTAACAGAAAGTCTTTATTCGAGTAATCCAAATACAATCCGCACCGAAAAATTACTAGAAACATTTCGTAACATATTCACACTTGAAAAGTAATCTATCTATGGATTTAAAAGATTGGAAACTAAAATTACGTTACGGAAAAATTAAAACTCCCTATAAGCACTTCACAATTATTGGCAATTGTGAAGTAGGAAATCTTATTGATGAATTTTCCTGTAGACCCGGACCAGCTTATGTGTCTATGAAAGTATGGACTTTAGATTATAAACAAGCAGCAGAAATCTTTTCTAGCGTAGGCAACCAAATTGGCTTTACACCATATGATGACGTCGAAATATATGACAGCGAAGCGGTTAATCCCCCAAAAGAAGATCCTTTTGCATATGATATTAACTTTACTCCGTATGCGAAATAATATTTATTTTATATTTACCATAGTTAAATGTTAATATACATTTTAAAAGCAATTGAGTAACATTATTCAAAAATTAACAACTTGCAGGCAGAATGTGCAAAACTTATAATACAATTGGTTCACTCACAACTTTAAAATCAAATTTAACAGAAAGTAATATCAATGATTTTAAGTCACTAAAAGAAGTTATTAATTTTCAAAAATCATATCCGATTTTACGACAACAATTAGTTTCTTATCATCAGAATCTGATTGAGCAAGAAAGAACCGCACTAAATAAAGATTTACCAAATCTATATTACGCAATCGAAACTCAAAAACAGCAATCAGTCGAAAGGTTAACAAATGAAATTGATAAGCTGAAACAACAACTAAATACATCGGCTAACCCTTCAGCGAACTTTTTTCGAAAGCTAACCAAAGGCTTAAAAAACTGGAGTAACGAAAGAAAAATCAGGAAAAAAGAGCTTGGTTTTGAAATAGAATTGGAAATATCTACAAATGACCTTACTGAAGATTATCAGTTCAAAAAAAATCGCTATCAATTTATAACTTCAAATTTTAATGAAGCTGTAAATCAAAGTGCCTTATATCCGCTATCAGAACTCGAAAGGAAAAAATCGATAATTAGCGAACTTAACAATTATATCTATGGTGCCTTAGGAGAACAAAAAGTAGTTAAAACATTAGAAACCTTATCTGATGACTATTTTTTGATTAATGACTTCTCCGTTTCATTTTCACGAGCAATCTACAATAGGAAGGAGGATGATTACATAAAGTCTATTCAAATTGATCATATACTTGTTGGACCATCAGGAATATTTCTAATTGAAACAAAGAACTGGAGTGAAAAGTCACTGGAAAACTTAAGTTTACGCTCACCCGTCGAGCAAATCAAAAGAAATAATTTTGCATTATTCCACATACTCAACAATGATATGAGTAACTATCATTTGCGCCTGGACAGTCATCACTGGGGGGATAAGAAAATACCAATCAAAAATCTCATTGTTTTAACTAACACTAAGCCAAAAGGAGAGTTTCAGTACGTAAAAATTTTAACTATTAATGAGCTCCTTAGCTACGTAACTTATTTTAATCCAATATTTTCGTATGATGAAACTAAAAAAATTACTGATATGCTTTTACGGATTAATGAAGATTACAAATAACAGTTTTAATTTAAAACAAAAAACCTCGTAGGTTTTGTAAACCTACAAGGTTAAGCTATATAAAAGTTCCCTTCAGATCCCGTCCCGATTATTCGGGAGGATTTAGGGATTAAACATTAAATCTAAAGTGCATGATATCGCCGTCTTCTACTACGTAAGCTTTACCTTCTACACCTAATTTACCTGCTTCTTTACAAGCGTTCTCTGAACCTAGGGTTACAAAATCATTGTATTTAATAACCTCTGCACGGATAAAGCCTTTTTCAAAATCGGTATGGATTACACCTGCCGCTTGTGGCGCTGTGAAACCTTTAGTAATTGTCCAAGCTCTTACTTCTTGCACACCAGCGGTGAAATAAGTATACAAATCTAACAAGCGGTAAGCTGCTCTAATTAGTTTAGCGACACCAGACTCATCCAAGCCTAAATCTTGCAAAAAGATTTGACGCTCTTCGTAGTCCTCTAATTCTGCAATTTCCGATTCGATTTTAGCAGAAATGATTAGAACCTCAGCATTTTCATCAGCTACAGCTGCTTTAACCTTGTCTACATATGCATTTCCAGTTACCACAGAAGCCTCGTCTACGTTACAAACATACATTACTGGTTTCTGCGTAAGCAAGCCCAAACCTTCAATAAAAGCGAAGTCTTCTGGAGACAACGCAGCAGAACGTACCGATTTTCCAGTTTCTAAATGATCTTTAATTACCGTTAAGATCTCGAATTCTTTCTTCGCATCTTTATCGTTTTTAGCTTGCTTCTCTATCTTTTGGATACGTTTGCTTACCGTATCTAAATCTTTTAACTGTAATTCAGTGTCAATGATCTCTTTATCGCGAATAGGATCTACAGAACCATCTACGTGAATGATATTTCCGTCGTCAAAACAACGCAATACGTGGATAATTGCATTGGTAGCTCTGATGTTACCTAAAAACTGGTTACCTAGCCCCTCACCTTTTGAAGCGCCCTTCACCAAACCTGCAATATCTACAATCTCAATTGTATTTGGAACTACGCGTTGCGGCTTAACCAGTTCTGTCAATTTATTTAAACGGTCGTCTGGTACGGTAATTACGCCCACGTTTGGTTCTATTGTACAAAAAGGGAAATTAGCAGATTGCGCCTTTGCGTTAGATAAACAGTTAAATAAAGTTGATTTTCCCACATTTGGTAGACCTACTATACCACATTGTAATGCCATTATATTTACGATTTTAGATTTACGATTTTAGATTTTATAACAATCCAAAATTAAGGCGCAAAGATAGCAATAGATTTATGATTATTTCAATGCAAATAACCAATAAGCGAATGAACAAATAAACAATTAAAAATATTTCCCTAGCTTAGCAATTTAGATTATTAAAGAAAAATGGAAGACCAAGTGCAATTTGAAGAAGCATCGAATCAAAAACACGAGCAGTTAATTGTTACAGAAGACATGCGTAGTTATATCTACGATATGGCTAAATGGGCAAATTTCTTGGGTATTGTGGGCTTTGTAATCTCCGCCTTTATGCTCATGGCTGCGTTAACCATTGGACCAACCATCAATTCTAATCCAGAAATGGCTAAAATGCTAGGCCAGCTTGGCGCCATGGATGGAACTACCTTTAGTATTGTTTTCTTGATTTACGGTTTCGCCATTTTCTTCCCTAGCCTTTTAATGGTTCGCTATGCATCCAAAGCTAAGCAAGGCGTTCTTTATGGCGAACAAGCCAGTTTAGACGAAGGAATTGCCAAGTTGAAATCACTTTTTAAATACTTCGGTGTTTTAACTATTATTTTCATAGGTCTTTACTTATTGACCCTGATTTCGGCAATTCTTGGAGGAATCAAATAGTAAGTTTCTTAAACTTTCTTCTTCCGAGTAACATCAATCAAATTAGCTTTAAACAAAAAAATCCCTCCCAAATCGGGAAGGATTTCCATATGATTTAATGTCTTTTAATACTTAGAAAGTGAAATCATCATCAGATTTCGCTGCATATTCGGTATTTTCAGAATATTCGTAACGCTTTTCTACCACATCTTGGCGAGATTTGATATACTCAACAGTTTCTGTTAACCCTTCTGTAAATTTCTCGAAATCCTCTTTGTACAAGAAAATTTTATGCTTTACAAAAACGCCATCTTCTAATCTTTTCTTACTCTCGGTTAACGTAAGGTAATAATCACCTGAACGTGTTGCTTTTACATCAAAAAAATAAGTACGTTTACCCGCTCTTACTTTCTTCGAAAAAACCTCTTCTCTCTCTTTGTTGTCGAAATCTCCCATTTTTTTATCGTGTGTAGTGTGGTTTTGGTTGGGGTAAATATAATGTAATAATTCCCAACTTTCAAAATAGAAATGACAGTAATTATAGAGTTTTTTTGATATTTTATAAATTTTCTTCCTCTAAAAGCTGATTTTGATATAGCTCTGCATAAGCGCCACCATGCTTTAATAGTTCCAGATGTGTACCTTGTTCTACAATTCTGCCCTCATCTAGCACCAAGATTTTATCAGCATTTTTAATGGTAGAAATACGATGTGCAATCAATATGCTGGTTCTTCCGTTCATCAATCTACCGAGGTTACTTAAAATTTCCTCTTCGGTTTTAGTATCAACAGCAGAAAGACAGTCATCAAAAACGAGCATTTGCGGCTCTTTGATTAAAGCTCTAGCGATTGAAACACGTTGTTTTTGTCCGCCCGACAAAGTAATCCCGCGTTCTCCCAACATGGTTTCAAACTGCTGGTCGAAACCTACAATATTGTAATAAACAGCCGCGTCTTTTGCCGCCTGTTCCACCTGCAAGTCAGTTACTGTATTTAGGCCAAAGGCGATATTATTTTTAATGCTGTCAGAAAACAAGAAAACTTCCTGCGGTACAAAGCCAATTTGTGAACGATATTCTTGTAAATCTAGTGTTCCAAGTGGTTTCCCATCTATTAGGATCTCTCCCGAAGTAATATCATACATTCTCATCAGAAGATTGGCTAAAGTAGATTTACCTGAACCAGTTTTACCGATAATCGCTAAGAACTGTCCTTTTTTCACTTCAAAACTTACCTCTTTTATTGCTTCTATACCTGTATCAGCATAGGTAAAACTTACGTTTTGGAAAGTAATATTTCCGTTTAGCGAGATTTCTTCTTTGCCCGATTTAATATCTGGATGTAAATGCAGAAACTCATTGATACGTTTTTGTGAAGCTGCAGCACGTTGCACCAAAGTGGTTACCCAACCTAACATAGTTACCGGAAAGGTAAGTTGATTGACATATACAATAAATTCGGCGATATTACCTGGTGTAATGGCCCCATCAATCACTTGCTTACCCCCTATGTAAATGGTTAAAATGGTGCTAATTCCAACCAACAACAACATCGTTGGATAGAAAAACGCTTGTACTTTCACCAAGCCCATCGAATTTCTTTTGTAGGCATTGCTTTCTTCAGCAAAAATCTCCTGTGCGTGACTTTCTCGTACATAAGATTTCATGACCCTAATTCCCGAAAAACGTTCTTGCACGAAAGAAGATAATCTCGATAATTGCTCTTGAATCTTTTCGCTTTTTTGATTGATAATGGTATTTACATAATAAATCGCAATCACCAGAATAGGTAGCGGCAGCAAAGCATAAATAGCTAAGGTGCTGTTTACCGAAAACATGAAGTAGATGACTAAACAGAAAAGTACGGTGGTATTAATGGCATACATAATTGCCGGACCAACATACATTCGCACTCTGTTCACGTCTTCCGTCGCTCGGTTCATTAGATCTCCTGTGTTATTGCGGCGATAGAAACCTAAGCTCAGTTTCTGGTAATGCGCATAAATTTCGTTCTTCATATCAAACTCTATATGCCTCGACATCAAGATAATTGTTTGACGCATAAAGAACAAGAACAAACCCCTCAGTAAATAGAGGAACAAAATGAGCACTCCAAAAAACAATAAGCTATAGCCAAAAATATCGTAAACAATCTCTTGCCTATCGAAACCGTTATACAACCTGTATATAGCAATGTTCTCTGTAATCAAATTGAAAGCATGACCAATTACCTGAGCTGGCACAACTCCGAAAATATTGGAGATAACCACAAACAAAACACCTGGTATAACTCTCCATTTGTACTTTATAAAATATTTATTGAGGAAGAATAAGTGTTTCATTGCTGCGCAAAGTTAGACAATTTGGTTTGTTTGTTGTTTGGTTTTTTAGTTGTTTAATTATTCGCTTGGAAACTGATACCTATAAACTGAAAATCAATACCTGATACCTGACCACTGGTACCTAGCCACTAATTATTTAAAATACGCTTAGATTTAATGGTTTTTTTGTCTTAGTTTTGCAGCGTACGTTTCAACGTTATTTGTATGCCAGAAATCAGTTCGTCTAATCATTCTATCTTAGAGCAATTAAGCCAATCTGGCCACAAAAAAGTGGTATTTTGCAACGACCCTGATACTGGGCTGAAAGCCATTATTGCTATTCATGATACAACTTTAGGCCCTGCTTTGGGAGGCGTTAGAATGTGGAACTACAATTCGGAGGCCGAAGCTTTAGAAGATGTTTTGCGTTTATCTAAAGGAATGACCTACAAAGCGGCTATTGCTGGTTTAAATGTAGGTGGCGGTACTGCCGTAATCATCGGTGATTCGAGAAGACAGAAATCTGAGGCTTTGATGCGTAGTTTCGGTCGTTTCGTTAAAAACTTAAACGGAGAATTTATTGCGGGTGAAGATGTGGGCACTACTGTACGCGACATGGAGTATATCCGTATGGAAACACAACATGTAACTGGTGTTCCAGAATCTTTAGGTGGCGCTGGTAATCCCGCCCCATATACAGCAAAGGGGGTTTATCTAGGTATCAAAGCTTGCGTTAAGGAAGTTTTCGGAACAGATGAATTGGCTGGTCGTTCGGTAGTGGTACAAGGTACGGGTAATGTTGGCGAACACTTGGTAGAACTACTAAGAAACGACAACGTTGAAGTTTACGTAACCGACATTAATGAGGACAGCATGCGAATGATTGCCCGCAAATACAAAGCGAAGGCCATTGAAGCTGATAAAATCTTCAATATTGGAGCTGACATTTATGCTCCTTGTGCTTTGGGCGCAACCATTAACGACAAAACTTTAAAAACCATGAAGTTTGCAATTATCGCAGGTTCTGCGAATAATCAGCTAGCAGACGAAAAAATTCATGGGCAAATGTTACAAGATAAAGGCATTTTATATGCTCCAGACTATCTAATCAACGCTGGCGGTATCATCAGTTGTTACTCGGAACTAACTGGATTTGGAAAAAAACGAACTATCCAACTTACAGAGAACATTTACGATGCCACTAGAGAGGTGATCAAATTATCAAAAGCAGAAAAAATACCAACCAATTTAGCCGCATCCCGTATCGCTGAAAAGCGTATCGAAGATATTAAGAAAATCAAATCGTCATATTAATTAATTTATACACAGCAACGCGGTTAAAACCGTAATCGTTCTTACATTCATGTTAAACAGAAGGCACCTAAGAATTAAAGCCATGCAAAACATTTTTGCTTGGCACACTACCGAGAAGAAAGACACTGTAAGTAGTCAGAAAATCTTGATGAAAAGTATTGATGAAGTAAATCAGATGTACGTTTCCATGTTGGCACTTATTGTAGATCTTACAGAGTACACCGCCAACGACGCTATAGAAAGAGCAAACAAGCATTTGCCAAGCGCAGAAGATTTAAATCCAAATCAAAAGTTACTAAACAACAAGTTTGTTATTACACTAAAGCACAATCCAGAATATGTGGCTTCAGTGAACAAATACCAAATCAACTGGTTTTCTGACCCAGAATTTGTTAAAGCAATTTTCAATAAACTAAAAGAAACGAAAGAATACGAGGCTTATTTAGCAGAAGATTTTGAGGAAACTTTAGAAAGCTCAAAGGAAATCATCAAATTCATTTTCCGTAAAATGTTATTGAAGAACGTAAATGTAATACAAGCTTTTGAAGATAAATTCATCAATTGGCCAGTAGACCGTGAAGTGATGCAAGGCATGATTGCTAAAACATTGAAAAACTTCGAATCTGAGAATCCTTTAGAAAATAAGTTAACTCCAATTAGCGCAGACTGGAAAGAGGACAGTGCTTTTGTACAGGACTTATTTGCTTATACGCTTAAAAATGACGATAAATATCAAGCGTTAATAGCAGAGCGTACTAAAAATTGGGAGTCGGAGCGTATTGCTTTAATGGATACGATTTTGATGAAAATGGCTATCTGCGAGATGATGAACTTCCCTTCTATTCCTGTGAAGGTAACGATTAACGAGTACCTAGAGTTATCAAAAGATTACAGTACTCCGAAAAGTAATACTTTTATAAATGGTATCTTGGACAAGATTTTAAACGATTTAAAGAAAAATAACAGTATTAAAAAATTAGGTAGAGGTTTAATTGAAGAATAAATAGTTTTCAGTTTACACCTTATTAAATTTATAAAAATGAAAAAACTTTTCTTAATTGCTATTTGCGCTGCTACGTTTGTTGCTTGTCAAAACAAAACTAGCGAAGGAGAGACAGCTACAACAGATACGACGTCTACAGAAACGCCAGTAATTGCAGAAGCTGACGCACCAAAAGTACAGGTTGAAAGAGCGATCTACGAGTTTGGGGAGATTAAACAAGGCGAAAAAGTTAACTACGAATTTAAATTCAAGAATGTAGGTAAAACGCCTTTAATCATCACTAATGCTACCGCTACTTGCGGTTGTACAGTTCCAGAATACCCTTCGGCACCTGTTAAACCTGGAGAAGAAGGTGTGATCAAAGTAGTATTCGATAGTACTGGCAAACTAGGTTTACAGGATAAGGTAGTAACGATCACTTCTAACGCAAACCCTGCTTTTGAGCAACTTCATTTAGTAGGCGACGTTAAGGAGAAATAGTAGTCAGTTTACAGTAATCGGTTAGCAGTTGGTGCAAATATCAAAATCCATTGATCAAGCACTTATAGTCTTCCAAACTATCAACTATTAGCATTCGACCGTAGCAACAATAAAACAATTTAACAATAACACCATTTAAAAATGATATCAACAGTAATTTTACAAGCAGGGGGCCAAGGAACACAAACGTTAATTATGTTTGGTTTAATGGCTGTGGTAATGTATTTCTTTATGATTAGACCACAAATGAAAAAAGCTAAAGACCACAAAAAATTAGTGGAAGAGCTTAAAGTGGGCGATAAAATTGTGACCACAGCAGGTATACACGGTAAAATTGTAGGTGCTGCAGAAACTACATTCTTGATTGAGACAGAAGGTGGCGGCAAAATCCGTTTCGATAAATCTGCAATCTCACTTGATGCAACAAAAGCTGCTGCTCCAAAAGCATAGTTAAAAGATTTATATTTTAAAGCCACTTCAATTTATTTGGAGTGGCTTTTTTATTGTAATTTTACCTCATGCCCTTTATAAAACTAACTAGGTTAGAACAAAAACGCTTCGGAGCAGTACTCATCTGTGTGCTCTGTGCTGTTGGCGCTTGGTTATTTTTGGCGCTCAACAAGAAATATCCTTACACCGTACAAACCGAACTGCTATATAAAGACGAGCCACAGGGCAAAGCTTTTAAAGCCCTACAGCCCGATACGGTAGACTTGAAAGTGGAAGGTACAGGTTGGCAATTGTTATTTGCTCGCTTAAGGATAAAACCACCTTCCATTACCGTTAGTCTACAAAAACTGAATAGTAGAAGCTATGTGGTTTTCTCGGAGCAGCTAGACCAAGTGAATAGACAGCTGGAAACTTCGCAAAAGATAATATCAATTAAGCCAGATACCTTGTATTTTGATTTTTCTAGAAGGACTAACAAAAGAGTTCCTCTGAAACTAATTTCGAGCTTAACTTTTGCTCCCCAATACGGTGTTTCAAAGGAAATTAAACTTACGCCGTCTTACGTAAATATTTCTGGACCACACGAAGAACTGGAGAAGATACATGTTTGGCATACTGACAGCCTTAAATTGAGCGATATCAATAAAAACGTAGATGTTAGGGTGAATATATTCAAAAATCCTATCAGCAATGTAAGCATTTACCCAGCTAACATCGGTGTTAAAATCCCTGTAGATGAGTTTACTGAAAAAACCATCGAGGTACCACTCAGCATCCTTAACAACAAAGAATATTACGATGTAAAACTATACCCTAAAAAAGTGAAGATAGTTTTATTAGTAGCGCTGTCTAATTATGCGAAAACCAACGAAGAGCAGTTAAAAGCCGCTATAAATTTAAACGAATGGAAGGTTTTACAGCATAATAAACTGTCTGTAAAAATCATCAAACTACCCGGATTTTCTAAACTAGTGAGCATTACGCCCAGCAGTGTAGATTTTATCATCGAAAAATAATGTTAAAAATTGGAATAACTGGCGGAATTGGCAGTGGAAAGACCACCATTTGTAAGGTATTTGAAACTTTAGGTATCCCAGTTTTTTACGCAGATACGGTGGCTAAACAAATTATGACCACCGATACCATCTTAATTGAAGGCATAAAAGATACGTTTGGTGCAGAAAGCTATTTTAATGACGGTGTACTGAACAATAAACACATCGCCAGCATTGTATTTAGTAACGAAACGGAGTTGAACAAACTTAACGCATTGGTTCATCCGGCAGTATTTAGAGCTTTTGATGAATGGGATGCGATGTTGCCAAAACACCTACCTTATTCCTTAAAAGAAGCTGCATTGCTATTTGAAAGTGGCTCTTACGAAATGTGTGATAAAAACATTCTGGTAACGGCTCCGCATGCTTTAAAGATTGCCAGAGTTACCCAAAGGGATAACGTAAGCGAAGAGCAAGTTTTGGCCAGAATGAACAAACAGTTCACTGATAGACAAAAGTTAAAATTGGCTGATTATTTCATAGAAAACAACGAAAACAAGTCTATTATTTTACAAGTTTTAGATTTGCATGAGCAGTTTTTAAAAATGACTGAATGATAAATTTTGAATGATTGGATACATAATATTCTTCTAAATAAATTCTGTTTAAATGGTGGTAGAAACTCCATACAAACTATTAACTATCAACCATCGACTAACAACAAATGACCAACCCTATACTTCAAGATTTTATTACACTAACCAAAACTGGATTATATTGTAGCTACGGCAATTTCTATCTCGATCCACAAGATCCTGTTGTTGAAGCGGTAATTTCTCACGCTCATGGCGATCATGCCGTAAGTGGAAATGAGAATGTATACTGTACCAAAGCCACACAGCTTTTCATGCAGCACCGTTATAAAAAGTTTTCAGCAGCTAATTTCGAAATCAAAGCATATCAGGAGAAATTCGATATCAACGGCGTAAAAATTAGCTTCTACCCTGCCGGACATATTTTAGGCTCGGCAATGGTACTAATGGAATATCAGAATGTTCGCTATTTATATACTGGGGATTATAAATTAGAACCCGATACGACTTGCGAGCCCATTGAGTTTGTTAAAGCTGATGTTTTAATTACCGAGACTACGTTTGCCGACCCAGAAGTAAAACATCCAGATGCGGAAGAGGAAATAAAGAAACTAAATACTGTAAGTAGCAATATCATGTTAGGTGCTTATGCGCTAGGTAAAAGCCAAAGGCTAATTTCGCTGATCAATAAACATTGCCCTGATAAAAAGATTTTGGTGCATCACAACATTATGCCGTTTATACAAATCTATGAACAACAAGGCATACAAATGGGCAATTATCAGGTTTATGATAGGAAAATAATGAAGCAACAACTGGAAGGCAATATTTATTTGGTACCTCCAATGGTATTTAATAGCTACATTAGGGCAATAAACGTGGTTAGGGTTTTCGCCACAGGGTGGAAATACCTACAACAGGGCAATGGTTTGCATCTTTATATCTCTGATCATGTAGATTGGGAAGGAATCATTAAAACCATTGAAGAAGTGCAGCCCAAAGAAGTATGGACCCTACACGGCGACGGAAAACAATTACGAGCGCACTTTAGTGACAAGCTTACCGTTAAAATTCTAAATTAGCTCGATACGTTTTGTAACTTACTCATTCCATCATTCAAAATTCAATCATTTAAATTACATGAAAGAAGGCGAGGATTTCTATTTTAATGAAGATGGGCTAATGGTTTTTACTAAAGCCTACCATTTAAAAAGAGGTTATTGCTGCAAAAATAAATGCAAGCATTGCCCTTGGAATTTCGGAAAACCGAAAGGCAAAAAAGCATAGATTTTATTCTTAAGGTAATTTTTGTTTTACTAAGTAAACACTTTCAATAAATCGTTGTTACTTTGAAATAATCAACAACAATGACAAAGAAAAGTCCTCTTTCCAACACGCTTGCATTCTTAATTTGCATTGCCATTCCTTTATCAATTGGCTTTTTAGGCAGCATGTTTACCATGGAATCGGTTAAAACTTGGTATACAACTATCAACAAGCCTTCATTTAATCCACCTAATTGGATATTTGCTCCTGTTTGGACCACACTTTATGTTTTAATGGGCGTAGCTTCGTTTAGGGTATGGAAAAGGCGTAAAACGATGGAATGGTTTCATTGGGCAGTCATCATCTATTTGGTACAGCTTATTTTTAACCTCATGTGGTCGTACATTTTTTTCGGTCTACACCAAGTTGGCTTTGCACTGATAGAAATCGTGTTGTTACTTGTACTTATCCTAGTCAATGCATTTATTTTCTATCGTTTTGATAAACTTGCCGGATGGCTATTCTTACCTTATTTTCTTTGGGTAAGCTTTGCCACCTATCTCACCTATTCCATTTTTATACTGAATTAAGTACTATAATTAGATTTTAAAACCAAAGAAAATCGGTACTTTTATAGAGCATGCTCCGTAAAAGTCTATTTGTCATATCGCTAATATTCATTGCATTTCAACTTCGTGCACAAAAAGTTGGGGTAGTTTTTAGTGGTGGCGGAGCAAAAGGTTTGGCGCATATTGGTACGCTAAAGGCACTCGAAGAAAACAACATCCCTATAGATTATATTACTGGAACTTCTATGGGGGCAATAGTTGGCGCAATGTATGCCGCTGGTTATTCGCCCGCACAAATTGAGAAAATTGCGCTGAGCAGTGAGTTTCAAAACTGGGTGAGCGGGCGTTACCAAAGTGATTACAGTTTTTACTTTCAGAAATCTACACCGAATCCATCTATTGTAACTGCTAAAATGGCGATAGATACCAGTTTAAGGTTGAGTTTTCGTCCTAATTTAGTGAATGATATTCCTTTGAACTTTGCGCTGTTAGAGCTTTTTTCTCAAGCATCGGCTGCTGCCAAAGATAACTTCGACAACCTGCTTGTGCCCTTCCGCTGTATGGCTTCAGATATTTTATCGCAACAAAGCATCACGGTAAGCAAAGGAAGTTTAACTGAGGCAGTAAGAGCAAGCATGACTGTCCCGCTTATTTATCGACCAATAAAGCTAGACGAGAAGTTTGTTTTTGATGGCGGGATTTACAACAACTTTCCTGCTGACGTAATGAAGACGGAATTTAAACCCGATTTTATTATTGGCGCAAACGTATCTTCTAAAACTTTTAATGAGTATCCAAAGGACGATGATAGGCTGTTAAATAGATTTTTAGTCTACATGTTCTTAGCTAAATCAGATTCTACCTTGGTAGGCGAAAATGGCATTTACATAGAACCCAATCTTGCCGATTATAGCGCTACCAACTTTCTCCCAGTAGCAGAGCTGATTAAGCATGGTTACGATGCTACGATTGCCGATATGGAAAAAATTAAAGCTCGAATCAACAGAAGAGTGTCGACAAAAGAGCTGACAAACAAACGGAACACCTTTAACAACAAAAAGGCAGAGCTGATTTTTAATAGCGTTTCGGTTACAGGCGTTAATTCGCAACAGCGAAAATATGTTGAGCGACTTTTTAAAAGCAACAATGAAACTTTCGATTTAAGTGATATTAAAAGGGGCTACTATAAATTAGTTGCTGACGAAGTTTTTGAGGCAATCTACCCAAAAATCAGCTACGATGCTTTAACGGATAGTTATAATTTCCAGATTGTAGCACAACCTAAAAAAAGTATCAAGATAGATTTTGGCGGTAATATTTCCACTCGCCCAATTAGCAACGTTTTTCTTGGAGTGCAGTATAATTACCTAAACAGAAGAGCTTACACTTTTGCTTCCAATTTCTATTCTGGACGTTTTTACGAGTCGGTACAATTAGGTGGTAGAATAGATTTCCCAAGTAAATTACCATTGTTTTTGAGCGCTGAGTTAACCTACAATCACTGGAACTATTACAATACCAGTAAAATCTTTGTAGAGAATCCTTCGCCTACTTATATTGACCAATCAGATAGGAAAATCGACTTTAAATTTGGGATGCCACTCAACCGAAATGCTAGGATCATACTTAGTTCGTCATTTATCAATAACGGCGACAAATATAGTCCTACAGGTACATTTATTGTTGGTGATTTATTAGACCGTACCGTATTCAATGGATTTAGGGCAAGTTTAAGCTTCGAAAAAAACTCTTTAAACCGAAAACAATATGCTTCATCTGGTCAGAACATTCTACTAAGTGTAAATTATACTACTGGAAGGGAAAACTACACCCCTGGCAATATTCAGGTCAACAATTTAGGTCCGCAAATGGCTCCTGAATTAAGTAGAAATTTGAGACAATGGTTACATGCCAAGTTTAGCTATGAAAATTATTTCCTCAAAACCAAAGGCTACACTTTAGGCTATTTGGCTGAAATCGTAGCCTCTAATCAACCTCTTTACAATAATTATTATGCTACCCTAATCGCTTCTCCAGCGTTTTATCCAATCCAAGACAGTCGTTCTATTTTTTTAGAAAACTTTAGAGCATTTAATTATGCAGCTGGCGGAATTAAAAATATTTTTAATATTCAAAGAAAACTTGATTTACGTGTAGAAGGTTATGTATTTTTACCCTATCAAGAATTTAAAAAGATTGGATTACAGGGCGTAGGCTTTGAAAAAACACTGAGCACTTGGCGTTATGCAGGCACAGCTGGATTAGTTTATCAATCGCCCGTTGGACCAATTAGTTTAAGTTATAATTTATACGATGAAGCACGGAGAAGACATGGCGTACTTTTGCACATCGGCTATTTAATTTACAACAAGAGATCATTAGAATAAATGAGGTTAATCATTTTCATTTGCTTGCTTTTTTCAACTACCACAGGTTTTGCTCAGGCAACAGGCATCAACAATTTTATAGTAAAGGAAAGCTTACTTAAAAACAGCAAAATAGCTATTATTGCTGCCGATAGTTTAGAAAACCCATTAGAAACCATTAACGGCACTTATACCTTTAGCGTGAGTGGTTTTACCCAACAGCTTAATTTTAATGGCGGTGTGGCTGTTTTACCACTCCCTATCGACAAATCTACTTTTGTCTATGTTAAGCATGCAAATGATAGTGGTACGCACAGTAAATTGCTGTATGTGTATAAAAAAGATGGCGACTTAAATCCGATTACAATTAGCAGGATATTTTTTATCATTGTGCCTTTGGTAATCGTATTTCTTGCCTTTGCATTTAAAAAGTTTATTTACATGGCTGTAGTGCTATTTCTCATTTTCTTCTTCTTTAGCTACAGCAATGGCTTAGATATCTCTACGTATTTCGAAACGATATTCGATTATTTGAAGAACCTAGTTTAAATTTGCGATTTTAGAATGACGAGTTACGATTAATTGAGTATTAAAAAGGCGCTACTTCAATCAATAATACACTTTTAGGATTAACAATTGACCGTAAAAATCTAAAATCGTAAATCTATCTTGTAAATTAAAAAGGCATTCCTATACCAAAATTGTATTGCAAGAAACGGTATCTATCAGGACTATGTGTTGTTAAATAATTGGCTTTAAACGCTTTACCCCCATTAATAAACTTGCCGATAACCCACTGTTCGTCGCCTACAAACTGTGGATCTTTCAATTTCAATCCCACATCAAACCTGAACACAAAAAACTGCACATCATACCTAAAACCTAAACCTGTGCCCAAAGCGATTTGCTCCCCTAATTTATCAAATCTGAAATAAGTTTCAGTTTGTGTACTACTACTGGAACCTATATTCCATATATTACCTGCATCTAAGAATGTAGCCCCGTTTAGCTTACCTCCAAAAAATCTACGAGCCAAAGGAAAACGATATTCCAAGTTTGCTTCTATACGCATTTGCCCAATTTGATCAAAACCAAAAGCGGCTGCCCTAGCTTCTTGCGTGGAAATAGTTGCTCTGTTATAGTTTCCAGGGCCTAAAGTTCTAGCTTGCCAAGCTCTTACTCCACTTGAGCCACCAGCATAAAACATTTTCTCGTAAGGTATCGCTACCGAATTACCATAAGCATGCCCTATACCTCCATTAATACGGGTTACTAATTGCGATTCTGCACCTAAACTTTTATACCATCTAATATCTATTTCTGGTCGTACATATTGATTATAAGGCAAACCCAATATTTTACCCTCATTACCATTAGCAGCACTGTGCTTTTTGCCAGTTAAACTCGATATTCCTTGCAAGAGATTTCCAGCAATATCAATATTTCCTCTAAAATAAATGAAGCTCGTATTTTGCAATAACTTATCTGCATTTAAGGAATAGGCATACTTCATACCTAATGTAACATTCTTTCTGTCGAGCAAAAGAAGGTTAAAAAAGTTATTTAACACCGCTTGTTCGTTATTTTCATCTAAAATATCCATTAATACGCTACCGAAACGATATTCGAAATTTAAAGGAGTAAAAGAATGCATTTTAGACTTGGTCTCTACCCAATCGTAAGTAATAGAATTAATAAAAATTCTACGAATAGTAATATCTTTCTGTAGCGCATAAAGGTAACTACTTGAAAAAGTGGTATATGGAATTCCATTTTTACCCATAATTGGAATTCTAAAAGGCACCATTAAACGTGGCACTGTTAAACTAGCACCAACCGAAAAATCCCTTTGATAGATATCTGAAAAGACACTACCAATGTTTGAAAATCTCGACTGTAAACCTCCTTTTACCTGAAACTGAAACTTTTCTCCTCCCTTTAAAAAATTATTATCGATATAAGTATTACTTAACGTGAACCCAACTGTAGCGTTATTAAAAGGTATTTCTCCTTCAATACGATTGCTCATCCGTTTTTGGGGAGTAAGTAAAATAACAGGATCGATAACGCTGGCGGTATCTTTATTTTTCAAGTAATCAATTTTTACATTCTTGAAAATATTAAGTTGGTAAAGCCTATCATAAGTAAGTTGCTCATTTTCTATATTATACCTTTCTCCAGGTCTGATAAAATCGTAGCGAGTAATTGGATTTCTTCTAAATTTTCCAGATAAATCTGTAAAACGAATACGGTTAAAAATCCGCTTATTTAAGGTTATTGAGTCTGTAAATCCATCTGTATTTGGCGCTATAATAATATTGGTTTCGCCTATAGTATATACCTTATGTTTATCGGTACTATCAATCGGATTGTCTATAATCAGCTTTACTTTTACCTTATTATTGTTTTGGTTAGAATCTGGACTAAATTTTACATACGGTCTTACAAAATCGTAATATCCGTTTTTACGCATCAATTGGTATATCTCTTCTCGTTCATAAGACAGCGAATCCTCATCGTATTGCATGCCAACGTGTAAACGTGAAAATTTATCTTTAGAACTTAAATACAAAGATTTAACAGCTTCATCGGCAATATCGTTTGTAAGTTCATTTACCATAAAAGGCTTACCTGTTTTGGCCGTGAACGTAAGTTTTGCCTTTTTCTTTCTAACTTGAATATCAGATTTCACTTCCGCATTAAAGAAGCCTTTACTCTTCAAAAATTTCTCAATCTGGGCACGAGAAATCTCGACTAAAGTGCTATCTAAAATAGGTGGCGGATTGCCTAGAGGTTTGATATTTGTTTTGCGATATTTACCGTCTTTGGTATTGAAAATATTGTAGATGCCAACGCCTATCCCAAACCCCTCTATCGGCTTGATATCTTTTTGAACATATAAATAAGCGGCCTCTTTGTAAGCCTTATCAATACTATCTATTTCTACCTTTTTTACAATGGCTTGGTGGTCCTCAATATATTTTGTTGAAGCACAACCTGCTATAAAAACAAGAATAAATAGTAATATTGCAAGAAGTTGAATGTCCTGTTTATTGTAGTTTTTATATGCTTTCAAAATCTCAGATCAGTTTTATTAAATCGCTCCATCAAAAAAAGTACCGTAAAGAAAACGGAATTTTCATTATCGAAGGTATAAAATCTATTGTAGAATTTTTAAATTCTGATTACCAACTACATAGCATTTACTACACTCCGAAAATATCGGGTACTTTACCTAAAATTAGTGCAAATATAAACTTATTTGAAGTAACAGAAACTGAGTTACAAAAGATTAGCACATTACAAACGCCACAAAGTATACTGGCTTTAGTACACATTCCAGCTCTAAAAGAAATTGATGTAAGTTTGTTGGCCAAGCAATTCTCCTTAGTAATTGACGATGTACAAGACCCAGGCAATTTTGGCACTATCATTAGAACTGCAGATTGGTTTGGCATTAAAAACATCATTTGTTCTGAAAACACTGTAGAAGCTTACAATCCTAAAACGGTGCAATCTACGATGGGTTCTTTGTGTAGAGTAAACATTCAATACACTTCATTGAATAACTTTTTATCAAAAACCAAGCTTCCAATTTATGGAGCGTTGTTAAAAGGGGCAAACATTTATCAAACCCAATGGGCTAACGAAGGATTGATTCTACTAGGCAACGAAGGTCACGGAATTAGCAAAGAACTGATCGAGAAAATCAACTTCCCAGTGACTATCCCTCGTTTTGGCGAAGCAGAGTCTTTAAACGTAGCGGTATCTGCTGCCATTTTTTGTAGCGAGATTAGTAGGAATTAGGATTGAATAACAGGCTACAGTTTTGCACAGTTAACCTCCAAAGAACCAATACACTAATAAACAGCTGAAACGAAAGCAGAAAAATAATTAAAGATTTTAAGCGATATAGTTTGGAAGCTTACATTTAATTGTTATTTTTGCAACCTTGAAAATAAGGGTCGAGTGGCCGAGTGGCTAGGCAGAGGTCTGCAAAACCTTGTACAGCGGTTCGAATCCGCTCTCGACCTCAAGTTAAAATATTTAAAAAGAAATAAAGCTTATTATCATGGCAGTTACCAGATTAAAAAGAAAAGACAGATACAATAAAACTGTTTCTCGTTTAGAAGTAAAAAATTTGAAATTGGCGACTAACTTAGAATTAGGTAGCCGTTCTCAACAATCTACTAAAGACCAATTAGCAAAAAACAACGCTGTATTAGCAGCTTTAGCTAAATAATCTTTTTAGTACAAAGAAATAAGAAAGTCCCGACGATATGTCGGGACTTTTTTCGTTTACAACCAAATAAGCGAAAAATTAATTATGCACCAGTTCGTAAACTTTGTGCATATACATCGCCTCGTCAATAGCATGAACAAAATCATGCAGCTCTGCTCTAGTAAATTTTAAACAGATGTCTGGGAAAGGCGTTGATAAAATCACCACCCTGTTTCCATCAGGACTGTATTCGAAAAACTTATCGAAATTAAGCTGCTTGGCCACCTTAGTAAATTCGTAGAACTGACTAAACGAAAAACTTAGCAATAAGCCTGGTTTCCACACATTAATCATTTTACAGTTATTACACTGGGTAATCTGTATATCCCCCGAATTAGCAATCATGGTTTTTTTGCACATATCTTTTAAGAAGCTGATCATGCAAATATCTAACTATTTAGAACAATTCCAAATAAGAAAGCAAAGTAATTATTTTATAAATGAAAATCAGTCAGTTATAAATAATACAATCAAAACAAACTAAGGATTGTTAAGATATAAATAACAAAGCCGAAACTAATTTTAAAGCGCATGAAAAAAGAAAGCATTTTAGTTGAAAGAACCTTTAATGTGCCCACTAGCAAAGTATGGACTGCATTAACAGATACCAATGAAATGGAGCAATGGTATTTTGATATCGAAAAATTTGAACCTAAGGTTGGTTTTAAATTTGATTTCATGGGAGGTCCAGATGATGGCCCGCAGTATTTACACCTGTGCGAGATCACAGAGGCAATTGAAAATGAGAAACTAGCCTATACTTGGCGCTACGACAATTACCCTGGAAATTCGTTGGTTTGTTGGCAATTGATAGATAAAGGCGAACAAACCATAGTAAGGTTAGTCCATTCGGATATACACACCTTAGAAGAAGGCGGCCCAGATTTTAGTAAAGAAAGCTTCACAGCAGGCTGGAATCATATTTTACACACCAGCCTAAAAGATCATTTGGAAGAAGAGGAAAGCTAAACCAAGGTTTGACAAATACGTTTGATTAGGCCGGGACCTTCGTAAATAAAACCAGTATAAAGCTGCACCAAAGAAGCACCGGCCTCTAACTTTTCTTTCGCATCTTCGGCCGAATGTATGCCTCCCACTCCAATAATAGGAAATGCTTTACCCGACTTTTCAGAAAGATAGCGTATAACCTCTGTAGAGCGCTGCGTTAACGGCTTGCCACTCAAACCACCCATTTCACCTTTTAGTTTCTCTGACGAGCCTAAATCATCCCTTCCAATGGTTGTATTGGTTGCAATAACACCTGCAATTACAGTTTCTTTTACAATTTCAATGATATCGTCCAACTGCTCGTCAGTTAAATCTGGTGCAATCTTTAATAAGATGGGTCTAGAAATATCGTTTCGGCAGTTTCGTTTCTGCAAAGTATTCAAAAGTTCCATCAAAGGTTCTTTCTCTTGCAAAGCTCTCAATCCTGGCGTATTAGGAGAACTTACATTTACCACAAAATAATCTACCACATCAAACAGTCTATCAAAACACTTCACATAATCGTAAACTGCGTCTTCGTTCGGTGTATTTTTATTTTTTCCAATATTTCCACCTACAATAATCTCTGGATGCCTGTCTTTCAGCAAACGTAAACGCTCTGCCATCGTATCCACGCCTTTGTTATTGAATCCCATACGGTTAATCAAGGCAGCATCTTCTGGCAAACGGAACATCCTAGGTTTATCGTTACCTGGCTGTGGCAAAGGTGTAACCGTACCTACTTCAATAAAACCGAAACCCAGATTGCTCAAAGCTTCTACATATTCTCCATTCTTATCAAATCCTGCGGCTAAGCCTACCGGATTTTTAAACTTCAGTCCGAAAACTTCACGCTCTAAACCTTTAAAGCTGACATCGTAACTACCTCTTAACACCGATTTTCCAAAAGGGAAAACATCATTGAACCATTTAAGGCGTTTTACCACAAAATGATGAACATTTTCAGGGTCGAATTTGAAGAATATAGGCTTTACCAAACGATACATGATGCGAAGATAATAAAAAAGGAAATTTATATATTCTTAATTTGTTTTTTGGAAAGCATCTGCTGCAATCATGGCAAATGTAGTCCTTTGCTTTCGCTAATCCCTATAAAACCAGTACGACAATGCTCAAATCGGGAAACCGCTTCGCCAAGGTTTATTTTACAAAGGGCTGTTTAAAAAGCATAAGGCCTAAATACAGGGGTGCTAAGTATTTTTATAGAAATTTGTAGATTAGGGAAAAAAATGGCGCTTATCTCTACCGCATTGGTTGGCTTTACGCCATTTGATGAGGGTTATAATTAAGTTAGTGGCAAGCGTTCGACGACGTTTCAACCGACTTCAATTTTATAACTTCTAAATATTAACGCTGGAAATGAATATTTTTAAAAATTTATTTAATCACTCAACGAAACATAAGCTTAACTGTGAACCGACTGAAAATAGCTCTAGACCAAGGCACGGACTAAATGCAGAAGGCGATTTCTATGTTGAAAAGGATTGTTGTATTTTATGTGGTGCACCTGAAGTTGAAGCAATTGGCTTAATGGGTCATTCTGACGAAGGATGCTATTTTATTAGACAACCTGAAACCGAAGAAGAAATTGAACAAGCTATAAATGCTATTGCTGTATCCTGCGTTTCAGCAGTTAGGTATGGTGGAACAAATCAAAAAATAATTAAAAGACTTTATGACCTAAAGCTAGAAACAGAGTGTGACCATAAGCTAATAAAACAATAAAAGTTCATAACTCTCAGCCTATAACAACAGGTTTAAGTTAACAGAAATAGAATGACAGACCAGCAAGTAATAGAACTGATAGAAAAAGAATTAAAGGAAAAAACGCTTCGAACGACGGAGCAATACCTAGCAATCCATAATCCTGTCTATACTCGCGACAAACTAAAAGTTGACCGAATTGACCGTGAAGGAGAAAACGAATTAATTATTGCTTACCTACCTGTAATTGACGAACGTTTTTACTTTGCAATCTATATTGACACTCAAAATAATGAAATAATAAATGTAGGAACCGAATCCGATAACCGTGTCTATTTTAGAGCCGACTCTGACAGGTTTGGCTTTGAAGAACTTTCTAAGATGACTATTTTAAAATCCACAGGAGGAAGAAATAAAGGAGACACTAGAGGAACTGGATTTTGGAAAGAAAGTACGATTTTTTTTGAACCGAATAAAGAACCAGACGAATTTGCAGACAAACTTAAAAAGCTATTAGACTTTTTGGAAATCGATATAGAAGGAATAAAACGACTAATAAGAGAAGCTGATGGTTATATTCAGGTAGCTATGGAAATCCATAACGGAAACACTATGTTGGGAGGTCCGCATATCGACAGCGATGCTTTAAAAAGAATGAGCGACTTAGAGCTAGAAATAAACTTCGATCTATACGTTGGTGGTAGAAGTTTTAAAGATTAATTACTACTTCTGCCTACAACAGGTTTAAGTTGCACCTCGGGGCGAAGCAAGGACACTAAATTTGAAGCTATTTATTTAGTTTAGTGCTGTGGGTAGTTAGTGAAAAAAATTAGGCTCAACTTAAACCTGCAAACGTTAGTTGCCATTTTTAACGCCCTTACAATGATAAAAAGTAAGCCTACAAAATACGAATTTAAGAACTCATCAACCTTGTATGCAATATTTATAGCTTTAAGCATTATAATCCCAAGTGTACTTTTATATTTTCTTGGCCTGAATGGCAATCCCAAATTAGTAATCGCAGTAATAATTTTGGGGTTATTGAATTTAGTCTATTTCTGTCGAAGTTATTTTGATAAAGAAATTAAATTGGTATTTGATTCAGAAGGGATTAAAACTAAAAAGAAAGTAATAAAATGGGAAAAAGTAAAAAATGCTGAAATTAGAGTTACTCGTTCTCCTGGTTTAAGTCCAAATTACGATCTAATAATTCATCATAAAAAGGGAAAAGAAACATGGATTGATGTAACAAATTTAGACTTAACAGAAGAGGATCTGAAAATGATAGTTAGTCAATTTTTAAAGTAAAAAAACAGCAGTTTTGCGCCATAACTTGTTTGTCTTTCTTGGAAAATACCCTGAACAGCACAATTTCTCATTACATTTATTTTTAACTTGTCGCGAATGTGCAAAGCCCCGAAACGTTAGGTGTAATTTTTAGTGAACCAACGTAAAAACAATAGACTTGTTAATGCAAAATAAATTAAAAAACTGTTTAGCAACTTATTAATCAAATTCCAACTATACAAACAGTTAGTTAGGCTCCAATTGCAATCGATGAAAATAAAAGTTTATTCCCCTTTAAATCCTTTACTAAAAAAATACATCGAGTGTATCTATATACTCACACATAAACCTGAAGAAAAACACACCAAATACATCACCTTCCCATCTATTTTTACCATTGTATCAGTAAGTGAAAAATCCAAAACTATTAATAAAGGAAATAAATTAATCATCGGGCAGTGCGATGAAAACAAGATTGAAACACATTTGGTATCTGATTTCAATAAACCTGTGCATATTCAATACGAAGGGAAAATAAACGAAATCACTATCTTATTTAAGCCGTTAGCTATTAATTCATTTTTGGAGCATGAATTAAACCATTACAATACATCAAACTTCTCTGAATTTTTACCTTTTGAAGATTATAGAAAAGTTATGATTGAAATTCTTTCTCTGCAAAATGATATCGAAAAAATTCAAGCTGTTGAACGTTACTGGTTGTCAAAATTAATAGGGTTTAAGCATAATTTCCTCGAAAATATTATGTCTGAAATGATGTGCAAAAAGAATGACGCTTTAACCATTACCGAACTATGCAAAAAAAACGCTATTTCACGTACAACATTAAATAAACACTTTGCCAGACATATCTGTAAAACACCATCTCAATTCAAGAAGATACTAAGATTTAGAAATGCGGTCAACAAATACTCATCAAATAATACAAAAAGCAACTTAACGGGTATTGCGTATGATGTTGATTACTTTGACCAGTCTCATATGACAAGAGAATTCAAGTCGGTGACAGGACTCTCTCCTAAGGTTTTTTTTGAAAAAACGACTGCGCTAGAAAAAAAACAAATTCACTGGCTGTTTTTATAGATAGGGTTTACACTTGTACAATTTTTCTTTTTATGATTAGCGTACTTTTGCCACTTAATCATAAAATAATCACCATATGACAATCCGTCAAATATATTTTATTGCAGCTATCTTCTTTGCAGCAATTTCACAACCTATCTTAGCTAAAGCACAAAATTTGGAAAGCATAAGCGCTCACTTAAAAAATCTTGAAAAAGAAAATTACTTAAGTGGTGTTGTTCTTATTGCAAAAAATGGAAAACCAATTTATAGGGAAACATTTGGTTTTGCAAATTTGCCAGACCGTATTAAAAATAAACCAGACACGAAGTTCAACTTAGCTTCTATTAACAAGATGTTTACAGCAATGGCGATAATGCAATTGGTGGAATCTGGCAAAATTTCGCTTGAAGATAAAGTAGGTCAATACCTTTTGGATTATCCCAATAAAACGGTTGCCGACGCTGTGACTATCCATCAATTATTAACGCATACTTCAGGAATGCACAGTTTTTGGGAGGAATACGACAAGCTTGCAAAAGAAAAATTCAAAACAGTTGCTGATTACCTTCCGTTGTTTGTTAATAAAAAACTAGCCTTTACTCCTGGTAGTGACTTCTTATATAGCAATTCTGGATATATGGTTTTAGGGTTAATCATTGAAAAAGTGTCGGGTCAAAATTATTTTGATTTTGTAAAAGAACATATCTATAAACCTGCAAAAATGATTAATACAGATGCTTACGAATTGGATAATGTTATTGCAAATTTAGCTACTGGCTATACCATGTCATTGGAAGAACCAGGGCAATGGAAAAATAATACTTTTTTAAATCCAACAAAGGGAACTCCTGCCGGTGGTGGCTACTCCACAGTTGACGATTTGTTGAGTTTTGCCAATGCATTACAAAGCAATCGTTTACTTAGCAAAGAAAATACAGCTCTTTGTACATCAGGTAAAGTGAAGTTTAGAGAAGGAATGTATGCCTATGGATTTGAAGAAATCACCATCAACGGACACCGCATTATTGGACATACCGGCGGACACGACGGCGTTGCCAGTGAAATAATGATTTATCCAGATTTGGGCTACACTGTTGTTATTCTAACCAATGGAGAAGTTGAAAACTATTGGGAAGTGAGTAACCTAATTAAAAAACAATTAGTGGGCCCAGCACCGTCAATCAACAATTTCTTCTACACTAAAGATATAATTAAGACAGTAAGCAACAAAGGCTACGAAGCTGGTATTAAGCAAATCGAACAAAATTCAAAGAAATATTCATTAAGAGAAAATCTTATTGAAAGATATGGCTGTAAGCTCTTGTTCGAAAGAAAGATTAATCAGTCAATAGACTTATTTAAGTTAAATATTCGCTTTTTCCCCAACTCAACCTATGGCTATTATTATATCAGTGAAGCATATAGGGTTTCAGGCCAGAAAAAACAAGCGATTGAATATCTAAAGTTATATCTTGAAAAGGAACCAGAAGACAATGACGCTAAAGTAAAATACAACTTGCTAACTAAATAACTAAGCTAATAAGAGCTTAGCTACACTGAGTTCGGTTACCTTCAGTAAAGGCTTCGCCGTTTGCAAAGTGCGGCGAAATTTTAAAGTTTAATCCCGTACTTACGGGATTCTTCTATTGAAATTTTGTGCAAAATTGAAGATTTGTACTCAGATTACCTTATCGTCGCAAAGTCCCGAAATACTAATCACAACCTTAGCAGCGCATTAGTACAAACTTAAATATCCAAGCAACTTTCAAAAAAAATTGCACAGTCAAATAATTATCGTAATATTGCAATATAAAAATATTAGCAATGGGCGCAACTAAAACAGAGCATTTCACCGACCAGCAAAACCAGATTGCAACCATAGCAAAAGCTTTGGGACATCCAGCAAGAATTGCAATTATTGAGTATTTAATGAAGGTAAACGAATGCATTTGCGGGGACATTGTAAACGAACTACCATTGGCACAGCCCACTGTTTCGCAGCATTTAAAAGAATTAAAAAATGCTGGTATTATCAAAGGAAGTATAGAAGGAAATTCAATTTGCTATTGCATTGATGAGAAAACTATCGATATTCTAAATACTTATTTCTTAAAAATTATAAAAACTGTATCAAAAGCAAAATGCTGTTAAGCATTTTTTTTGATCACCTATATCGCAATATTGCATTTAAACTATATAAAATAAGAACAATGAAATTATCAGAAGTGAAACAACTATTACCAACGTTAGAAAACGTAGAATTTCAGTTAGAAAATGGCACTTTCGTTCCCAAGGATTTTCACGTTACCGAAGTGGGAATGATCAGCAAAACCTTTATCGACTGTGGTGGCACTATCCGTTCAGAAAAAGTAATAAACTTTCAATTATGGAACGCAGATGACTTTGAACATCGCTTGAAACCTAACAAACTGCTCAGCATCATCAAACTTTCCGAACAACAATTGGGCATTGAAGATTTTGAAATAGAAGTAGAATTTCAAAGTGACACCATTGGAAAATATGATTTAGCTTTTAACGGAAAAAACTTTATACTGAGAAACAAAACGACAGCTTGCTTGGCACAGGATGCCTGTGGTATTCCCTCGGAAAAAGCGAAGAAAAATTTGATAGCACTGAATGTTAATCAGAACAATGCTTGCACGCCAGGCGGAAATTGCTGCTAACATGAGAAAGAAATCTAGATATTACAAGAAACCTATCATTATTGTCACAGCTGTAATTGGATTACAACTCGTTTTTGGGTTCGACCCAAAATTTTGTATCATCAATTTCATTTGGTTATTCGTTTAAATTATGAGAAAGAAAGTATTGATACTTTGTACAGGGAACAGTTGCAGAAGTCAGCTTGCGGAAGGATATTTAAGATTTTATGCCGGCGAAGAAGTGGAAATTTATAGTGCAGGCGTAGAAACTCATGGAGTAAATCCAAAAGCTATCGAAACAATGAAAGAAGATGGAATTGACATTTCAAACCACACATCGAATCACATTGACGAATACCAACACATAGACTTCGACTTTGTAATTACTGTTTGCGACAATGCTAAGGAGCGTTGTCCCTTCTTCCCTACAAAGGCTAAAAAGTTTCATTACAATTTTCCAGACCCAGCCAAAGCTAGAGGAACAGAAGAAGAAATTAATGCCCAGTTTAGACAAGTAGGACAGCTCATCAAGGCGTATTGTAAAAACTTCTGTGAGCAATATTTATAATTGAAACTTCTTCTAGCTATACTTATTCCCTTCCTTAATTGTAAAAAAGTTAGCCACCCACTGAAATGCGACAAAACTAAAAACATACAACAAAGATGCGCCGTTAAAAACTTCACCAGTAGAAAAAGCTAAACCTATAGCAATTAAGCCAAACAAGGTCATTAGTACCGTATAGCCAGGCAAAAACAATTTAGGCTTGGTGGGCGAAAATACCACGCTTAAAGGCACCATCATGGTAAAACCAAAAACAGCTACCGTAAGAAATTCTTCTTTAGCTAGAGTGAAATAACACAAAGTGCCAATAAGAAAAGTAAAAAAACTTGCCGCAACAAAGTTAGAACTCATTGTTTCATTCTTATCTAACAGCAGTTGTCCGTACCTATTAAATCTCAAAAACAAATTGCTAACTGGCGTAATTACCCAAGTAGAAAACGCAACCAACGAAAGCAGAATAATTAGTGGCACCAAATAAGGTTCCAAGGTTTCATTAGCTTCTGCAAGCGCTCTTAAGCCTCTAATCCCAAAATAAAATCCTAAAATTACCACCCACTGGTATTTGCTGGTTAAATTACCCATCCAAAAGGCATATTTTAAAAACATCCGATAAATTGGATTGCCAGCTTTCAAGGCCTCTCTCATTCCTGCTTGCGCATAACTAAAACCTGGGTCGTTTTTTAAAGCCTCTCTAAAATGCTCCAATGCTTTTTTATGATTTCCACTCTCTAACAAGCCCCAACCGTAGTTTGCGTGAGTAAAAGCATTGTTTGGATCTTCTCTTAATGCTCCTTCTATGGTATTAAAAGACTCTTCGACTTTATTAAGTTTCAACAAAGCCGTACTTCTAATATTTAGGGCCAACAAATTTTCAGCGTCTATTTGCAAGGCATTTTCAGCATGTTCCAAAGCCTCTTCGTAATGTTTGCCAGCCAATTTTATATTAGCTAACAAAGCAAAGTAATCAGCATCATAAGCATCTAATTCAATTGCCTGTAGAATGTGTTGCTCGGCTGCTTTATAGTTATCTTGTTGTATCGCAATTCTAGCTTTAATATAGAATAAATACGGATTATCTGGCGACAAGCCAATCGCATTTTCGATAATCTTTTGCGCTTCTTCTAATTTATCTTGTTGCAAATTAGCTTCAGCCAGTAACGACAAACAATAAATATTTCCAGCATCTTGCGAAAGCAATTCCTTTAAAATACGCTCGGCTTCGGCAAATCGCTGTTGTTGAAAAAGAATGTCAATCTTCGCTAACCTATTATCTTCAATCATGCTATTTCTTAATTTTCATATAGGTTAAAATATCGTCGTACAAGCCAGCATCATTGGCAAACATGGCAAAGTTTTTTGCCGTCATAAACCACTCTTGCGTACTCGGTTTGTGTTTTTTAAGGGCGTTGAGCAAATCGTTAGTATTTATTGGCTTCGGAATACCATCTACAAACGAAGATTCCAACTTCAGCTCAATAGCAATGTCAATCATCGCATCAATATCAGCCCCCGAAAAATGCTCCGCTTTCTTGGCTAAACTTTTATAATCAACTCCTTCTACCGGTTTATCTTTCAGCTTCAGCTTTAAAATCTCTTCCCTACTTTGCTCGTCTGGTGGTGGTACAAAAACAATTCGGTCAAATCTGCCTGGGCGCCTAAACGCTGGGTCTAAATTCCAAGGAGTATTGGTTGCACCCAAAATTAAAACCCCTTCGTTATTATTATTAATCCCATCTAATTCCTGCAAAAACTGATTAATCAAATGCCTACCAGCAGATTGCTTCATATCGCTCCTACTAGCACCTAAAGCGTCGATTTCATCAATAAACAATACGCAAGGAGCATTTTCGCGAGCCAGTTCAAATATCTCATGCAAATTTTTCTCGCTGTTGCCAATCCACATGTCCAAAATATTGTTGAGGCCAACACTAATAAATTTGGCGTTCACCTGTCCGGCAGTGGCCTTAGCCAAATAGGTTTTACCACAGCCCGGAGGACCGTACAACAAAATCCCGCCACCTACTTTTTTACCATAAGCCTTATACAATTCTGGATGTTGCAGTGGCTTAATAATTTTCATTTCAATTTCCTTCTTCACCGCTTCCATGCCGCCTACACTATCGAAATTCACATTAGGCTTTTGCAAAAACCTATCGTCTATTTCCATATCCTCTTCTTCAAAAGCATTGGTATCACGCAAACGCAACTGACTATCCAATTCTTCATCAAAATAATTACGGTCAATGGTTAGTGCTCTTTTGTACATTTCCACCGCCTTGCCGAAGTTGCTTTCTTTCAACAAAGCTTTTGCATACAAGGTAAATACAGCTAATTCCTCCATTCCGCCCTCTATGGCTTCCTCTAAAATTACATTGCAGGCAGAGTAATTGCCCTTTTTGAAGAACACATTTGCTAAACCAATTTTCGCTTTGTTGGCACTTGCCGAAGTGAGCAAAATAGTATATTCTATCTCTGCATCCACAAGTTTGTTAGCAGTCAATAATGCATCAGCCAATAGCAATCGTAACGGCGCATTATCTGGCGAATGTTTTAAAGCTTCTCTTAAATTCAGAATGGTATTACTCATTTGGCAAAAATTTAAATACCGCCTAAGATAGATAAAAGGCGGAAAATAGCATAGTATTTATCTTTTGAAAAGCGCCTGCATTACCAATGGCAAATGTAGTCCTTTGCTTTCGCTAATCCCGATGAATCCTGTACAACAATGAAAGTAAATGCTTACATCGGGAAACCGCTTCGCCAAGGTTTATTTTACAAAGGCTGTGCAGAAATGCATGAAGTCTAAACACATAGGTGCTAAGCATTTTTCTGAGAATTCAAAAATTTGTAGATTAGGGGAAAATGGCGCTTATCTCTACTGTATTGGTTGGCTTTATGCCATTTGATGAGGGTTATAAATTAGTTATGCGACAGCTTAAAGAACGAACGATACAACTAAATGATGACAAGCAACAAACTAAATAACGACGAAAAACAGGAGGAACTTACAAAGTATCGAGAATTGGTTTTAGCAACACTTGATTATTACATTGACAATAAAGAAATGCATATCAAAACGGTTGACTTTGACTCTGCACAACATTATCAAAGCCTTAAAATCCAAACAGAAGAACATTATCAAAAAGGACGATTAACAAGACTAAAACAATGGTTTCGTGACTTAACAGAAATGCAAGTAGAAACTGTAGATTTGAAATTTAATCTGTATTTGAAGGAAAAAACCAAATTTGACATTGACATTTTTAAATCTTATTTCCAACGTGTTGACAAGATTATTCAAAAAGGCAAAATAACAACGGACAATCAATTCTACGACATCAATATTATGGTTGACCAACTTTGCCAAACCGAACCAATTGATAACAGTAAAATACAAATATTAAACAAACTTTTAGGCGAATACGAACAACGAAAATCACGACAATCAAAAAAGCCGACCGCATAACAAGGGTTTTGCAATAGTGGGGCGAAACTGCAAAGTTCAACGGCAGTTCTTCGGTTCAAATTTTGTGCAAAATTGAAGATTTGTGCTTCGATTGCCACACCATCGCAAAGCCCCGAAACGTTAGCAGTAATAATATGACGACACAACCGAAACATAACATAACGACAGAAAGAGCAACCGACTTGCTAAAAGACGGACAACCTTTAATTGATATTTATGTTGAAGGAGAATTGAAAATTGAAGTTGAAGAAAATTGGGATAAAGAAGTCGTTTTTGAAAATTGTATTGTGGAAATTTTTTCTGCAATCGGTCAGCAATTTGAAAAACCAATTAGACTAACAAACTGCCATTTTAAAAATTGCGAATTTACATTCGTTTATTTTTTCGGTGGACTAACAATTGACAATTGCACTTTTGACAACTACTTGGACTTTCAAGCAGGCGGACATAACAAGACAGGAAATCCAGTAATCATAACTAACAACGAATTCAAAGACTTTGTAAACTTCTTTGACTGTTGGTATGAAAACGAAGTAACAATATGCAATAACAATTTTTACAAAGGGACAAACTTATTGGGCAAAGTTCACAACATTTCCGCGACATTTGACATAGAACCAATTATTAAAGACAACATTGGTCAACTTGACTTAAACAACGAAGGAGAAAAAAATGAGTAACGAAACGACAAACATACTGACATTTGAAGGAATTACTACCGCTAACAAGGTATAGCCAAACCGTTATGCAATAATACCAAGACACCTTGACATTAATAGAGAAATATAAAACTGAACTTGAATTAGTCCGACAGAACCCAAAACTCTTGGACAATTATCGCTTTGACAAAGACGACATAAATTCAAAACACTTCGACCGATTAAGACTAAATATTGCAATTTACAATAACCTTAAACAGACGGACTATGAAATTGTCAAATTCCTGTTTACAGAAGAAAAGGAATGGAGAAAATATTCGAAAGACGGTGAAGTTGATAATTTATACTTCTGTGCCTTCATTCTGACACTTTTCAATTCGCTTGAAATCATCTGGTTGTTTTTTGAAACTAAAAATATTGACTTTGACAGCGGAATTGGATTTGATGGAGAATACTTGGTTTCGGTCGGCATTAAAGAAACTTATCAATACTTAAAAACATTTGACAATCCATTAAAAACTGAACTGTTAAAATATATTGGTGAGACTGAAGAAAGTTGTAATTATTCACAAGCGGATATAGACGATTGGAAAGAAAATAAAAAATCCTATTTCACAGGTTACAAATTCCCAATTCAAGATGAATTGTATTTTCTTTATTCAACAAACGAAAGGGAATTATTTTTGTCCAAACTACCAGAATGGATAAAGCAAGAAAGAAACTGGACACACGAAGAACTTGGTTTATATAGGACATACGCAAAATACACTGAGGATAAGACTTTAGAGATTGAAGCCTTTAAATTAACAATTGAAAAAAATGATACGGATTTTCTAAGGGATATTTACAACCGACAATTGGCAGAGTTATATGTTGAGACCGGTGAAAATGATAAAGCCTTTGAAATCCTTGAAAGAGTAATAAAAGGAACGGACAATAATAATATTGTAAGAGATTGTGTTGAGCAACTTTGCAGAATAATTATTAAAACAAACAGCACATCATACGAGATATCTAAGAAATCATATAATCTTATTATCATTCAACAGAAAAAGTATAGAAACTTTTCACCAATGGTGGACAGTTTACTTAATGAGGTAACAGAAATAATGAACGAGGAGAAAATTACTGCATATAACAGCAGCTTGCCAAAAGGGGGGCGTTCGTGGTGGCAGAAAATTTTCGGCTCCGAATAAAAATTAGCTGTAGCTTGACAAATGGTGCTTCTAAAGGCCCACTATCGCAAAGCCCCGAAACGTTATAGCCAACTTCAAATGTAGAATACAATAAGAAATGAACGGAATTAAAAAGCATAGAGGACTTAAACGTTACTACAAAAATCTTGCATCAAAAGTTGACGATTGGTCTGGATTAAATTTTACTGACCAAAAATCTGCTTGGTTTGACCTATGGCATACTCACTTTGATTGGAGAGGGTATGGCAACGACAGTTTCAGAAAAAGGAAACCTCATCTTGATAAACTATTCAGACATTTTGAATTGCTAGAACAAAAAGCTAAGAACTTGAAAACCGACTATCAAATTTGGGCGACAATACTTGATTTCCATAGCGGTAGTGACGCATTATTTTTGCATACACCTAATCCAAATCATAACAACTTTCCACTGGAAATTAAAAATCTGACTTATAGCTCAACACTTAAAAATGAAGACTTAAATTCTTATCTAAAGAATCTAAAAGGTTATGAGATAATCTATGGAAATGCAGACGAAGCATTTTGTATACTGTACAAGAAAAATGTTGGTTTAACAAACTGGTTATAAAAAATATAAAATGAAAAGCAGGAATAGGCTACTATAGCTCAAATTCCTACTTTTCTATAAACTAAGGCTAATACTTAGCTCCTGAGTTATTAAGAAACGAAATTCTTAACCACCTCAGCCAATGGTGTAGTTTTACGACCAATTAGTTTCGACAAAGTTTTATCTTCGGTATACAATGCGCCTTTTGAAGCTTTTGAATCACTATCCGCTAATATTTTCGCAAAGCCTTCTGGCAAACCAACAGAAACTAAAACACTAGCAAAATCCGCCTCAGGCAAATTATTATAAGGAATATCCTTACCTGTTTGTTTAGAAATTTCTGCAGCCAAATCACTTAAAGTGTAAGCTTCATCACCTCCTAATTCGTAAATTTTATTTTCGTGACCTTCGGTTGTTAAAACCACTGCTGCTGCTTCGGCAAAATCTTCACGTGTTGCCGAAGAAATTTTTCCGTCGCCAGCACTGCCAATAAAACCACCTGCCTGAATTGCACCAGCGATAGAACCAGCGTAATTTTCAGTGTACCAACCGTTACGCAAAATCGTATAGCTAATACCAGATTCAATTAATGCTTTTTCGGTAGCTGCGTGCTCAGGTGCTAATGCCATTTCTGAAGTCGCTGCATGCAATAAACTTGTATAAACTATATTTTTCACTCCAGCTTCTTTAGCAGCATTAATCACATTTTTATGTTGTATCTCACGCTGACCAATTTCATTTCCAGAGATTAAGAATAATTTATCTACACCTTTCAAAGCTTCAACTAAATTTTCAGGCTTAGTGTAGTCGAAAGCTCTTGCCTCTATTCCTAAATCTGTAGCTTTTTCTGGCGTACGCACTAAGGCCACCAAGTTTTCTGCTGCTGTTTTTTCTTTTAATTTTTGTACGGTAACACGACCTAATTGACCTGTTGCTCCTGCGATTGCTATTTTCATATTTTCTAATTTTAAATGAGTGAATTATTAAATGATTAAATGTTATTGTTTATTTATTTCTAGGTTTCAGTAACTAGTGTTCAGGCGCACGTATTACCATCTGTCTGTCACTATCACCTTACTTATTTATTTTAAACTGATTACTGACACCTAGTACCTGACCACCCTATTTATTGTAACTATTTTTATTACAGTTTTATTCAAAAAAAATTAATTCGAAAACCTAGCACTAAAATCTGCAAGTGTTTGCTGATTAAGTTGACTAATTAGTTTTCGTTCAGTATCATCGTACAAAGCGTTTAAATGCTTATTAATATCTCTTCCTATTTCACAAAGTGGATTTGGGTCATTTTTATGGCTACCTAACAAATGAGCAGATTTTACACTTTCGTATAATGCCCCCAAGGTGATTTTATCAGCCGACTTAGCCAAAGTTGCACCTCCGTTTTTGCCTTCCTTACTTACCACAAAACCTTGGTCACGCAAGTTAATTAACTCTTTTCTTACTAAAACAGGGTTGATATTGATGCTACCTGCCATATAATCAGAAGAAAGTAACTCTCCTTTAGCTTTATCTAGTAAAACTAAAATGTGTAGTGATATGGCAAATCTTCCGTTGTTCATTCTGTAATTTTATTTATTACAGTACAAAGTAACATAAAAGTTTTTAATCGTACAAATTATTTTTTTTAACCACATAGAAACATAGTTCATATAAGTAAAGAAAGATGGTCATCAAGCTATTTAACATCGAACCATCATAATAAACGTTCTATGTTTCTATGTGGTTAAAATCGACATCTAACAACAAATTATTGCTTATTTTATGTTAAAAAATGTTAGCAAACACCAAACAAATGGCTTTTACAACTATCTTTGTCTCAACGCCATTTAAATCTTACCATCTTGAAGAAGTTTTTTAAAATTCTGGGCATCAGTATTGCCTCATTGATAGCGCTTTTATTTATCATTCCGTTTCTTATTCCAAAAACGATTAATCAGCAAATCACCAAAACGATTAACGAAAATATCAAGGGAGAAGTTAGCTTTAAAGGTACTGGAATTTCATTTTTCACACATTTCCCATCCCTAACCCTAAACCTAGACGAATTTTTATTGAAAGGTTCCGAGCCTTTTAAAAATGATACTTTAATCTACGCCAAACAGATGGCGCTGGGCATCAATTTGTTCTCTTTATTCGGCAATCAAATCAAAGTAGACGAATTTTATTTAGACAATGCCAAAATCAATATCCTTTCAGATGAACATGGCCACGCTAACTACAACGTTTACGAGAGTAAGGATGATGGCAAGAAAAACACAGATACCAGTAGCACTGCCATAAAAATCCAAGGTATCTATATCAAAAACAGTGATCTGGTTTACAATGACAAGTCGATACCGATGATGATTGATGCCAAAGGTGTGAATTACAGTGGAACTGGAGATTTGAGTAAAGCGATTTTCGACTTAAAGAGTAAACTTTCTATTAAAGACGCTGACATTTATTACGCTGGCACGCCTTATTTACTTCATAAAGAGCTAAATGCTAAACTTATTACCAAAATCAACACCAGCTCTTTGGATTTACTATTCGACGAAAATGATATCAAAATCAACTCTTTACCTATTCGATTTGTAGGTCGCTTTTCTTTTTTGAAAGATGGTTACGACATGGATTTTAAAACGCAGGCAAAGGAAACCGATTTACAGAACATTTTTACTGCCCTACCCGCTGAAATTGCTGACAAATTAGAGAAAACCAAAGTAAAAGGCTACGCAGAAATTGATGCTTCGCTAATTGGAAAGTACATTGCAGAAAGCAATACCATGCCGAGTTTAACCTTCAACATGAAAATTCGTGAGGGACAAATTACCAACCCAAATGCGCCCGAGCCTATCAAAAACCTGTTTCTAAACCTACAAACGAAAATCCCTAGTCTAAATCCTGATAGTTTGGATTTGAATATGGACAGTCTGTTTTTTAATATCGGAAATGATTATCTGGCTTCGGTTACTAAAATCAAAGGACTGAAAGAACCTCAAATTTATACCAAAACCCGTTCTAACATCGATTTAGAAAAATGGGCGAAAGTAGTAAACATGGACAGCCTAAATATTAAAGGTAGGTTGGTGATGAGCGTATATGCAGATGGAAAATATGCCAAAAAAGTGGTTAAAAGTGGATTGAGACAAGTAGATACGGTAATTGCTACGGTGCCAACTTTTGATGCAAAAATTAAGCTGACCAACGGTTATTTCAAATATGCTTCGCTGCCATCTCCGATTGATAAAATCAACTTTGATTTTGTAGGTAACAACGTGAATGGTGATTATAAAAATACCAAACTGGAGATACAGCATATTGATATCAATGCGATGTCGAACTATATTAAGGGTTATTTAAAACTGCAAACCATCAATAACGTCACAGTTGATTTAGGCTTAAAAACGGCTATTAATTTCGCTGAAATCAAGAACTTCTACCCTATTAAAGATTTGGTATTGAACGGTAAACTTTCTGTTGATGTGACCAGCAAAGGCTCTTACGACAAAGTAAAAAAACTCTTTCCTGTTACCAATGCTTTGATCAAACTGGATAGAGGTTACATCAAAACGGTACATTTCAGTGAAGCTTTAGAAAAGATTGACATTGATGCTGCCATTACCAATAAAAATGGCAGTTTGAAGGGCACTTTACTGAACATCAAGCCTATTTCTTTTGAAATGTCGGGTCAACCGTTTTTGCTGAAAGCCAATGTGAGCAATTTAGAAAATGTCTCTTATGACATTGCCTCAAGAGGAACCTTAGACATTGGGAAACTTTATAAGCTTTTTGCAGTTCAAGGTTACCAAGTTCACGGACTAATCTACACCAACGTTAATTTTAAAGGTTTACAGAGTGATGCCATGGCAGGAAGATATGGTCGTTTGCAAAACAAAGGTTTTATGAGTATCAAGGATTTGAATATCCTTACCGATATGTTTCCGAATGCTTTTATCATTAAAAATGGCAAATTTTCGTTTACTTCTGCTGCTTTAAAATTTGATGAATTTAATGCTTCATACGGTGGTTCGGATTTTAAATTGAATGGAAACCTGAACAACTACGTGAACTTTGTTTTTGATGAAAGAGAGAAGCTGAGCGGAAGTTTTGTATTGCACAGCAACAAAATTATAGCGGACGAATTTATGGCTTACGCTGGTGATACTACCGCAGCAACCAGTAGTACAGCTGCTAAAGGCGTCATCATCATTCCAACTAATTTAAACGTAACTTTTGCTGCAAATCCCAATGATGTGGAGTACAACGGGCTCAACCTTAAAAATGCAAAAGGCAAAATGGTCATCAACAATGGCAAGCTCATGCTTTCGGAAACTGGATTTGATTTGATTGGAGCAAAAGTGGTGATGGATGCAAGTTACCAAAGTACTAGCCCCAAATCTGCCAACTTTGATTTTAAATTAAACGCAAAAGAATTTGATATTGCTAAAGCGTATAAAGAAATCAAGTTATTTAGGGAAATGGCAACTTCGGCTTCGAAAGTAAAAGGCATTGTTGGTTTAGATTACGAATTAACTGGCAGGTTGAATGACGAAATGTTTCCCATATTACCGTCGGTAAAAGGTAGCGGTGCTTTGACTTTAAAAGATGTGAAATTGGCTGGTTTCAAGATGATGAACGCAGTAAGTAAGGAAACTAAAAGAGATAGCTTAACCAATCCGAATTTGAAAGATGTAGTGGTTAAAACTTCTATCAAAAATAACATCATGACTATTGAACGCACCAAAATGAAGATTGCTGGTTTTAGACCACGATTTGAAGGCGAAGTAAGTTTGGATGGTCGTTTGAATTTAAAAGGCAGATTGGGTTTACCTCCATTTGGTTTGTTTGGTATTCCATTGAGTGTTACGGGTACGCAAGAAAAACCGATTATTAAACTGAAGCGCAATAAAGAAGGTAAATTGGAAGAAACAGAAGATGCGGATAGCAAGTAGTTTTGTTTTGAATTCACAACCTATCTCGTCATTTCGACGAAGAATGAGGAGAACCGAAGCTCTACGAAGTAAAATCTAACTATTGGGTTAAGCTATTTGTTAGATTTCTCCCTGCGTTCGAAATGACGGACGAGTGAGAAAATAAAACGTTTGCCTGTTAGACACCTTCGGAGTCATATGATTGATCCTTGCTTTCATGCTATAAATATTAAAAATCCTTCGGATTTACTTTCAAATATTATCTGGCATGTATTTCTTAAGTCTTTGCGTTCTTTTCGAAACCATCCAAAATCTTTGCGGTTAAATTTTAACGCGAAGAAACATAAGAGTTGCGCAAAAAACGCAAAGTTTAGCACGGTTTTAAGTTCTCAAACCCGATTGTAATGGAAATACTTTTTTTATCTCTTCCGATAATAACTTTGTCATGCTGAGCTTGTCGAAGAATTTCTTGCCACGAAGATGCTTCGACAAGCTCAGCATGACAGCCCTGAAAAAAAGATTGTAATGAAAAGCGGGACTGACTTGAATAGTAGCATCAGTCCCTGCTTTCCCAAAACATCTACATCCTATTTTGTTCGTCGGTTTTTGCTCTTGCTTTAGCGTCTTTCACTTTCTGGTTTCCGAAGTTATATTTGAGGTTGATCATAAAATATTGCGTATCCCTGTAATCTGTAAAGTACTGGTTTTGGTTAGCGTACTTCGCAGAAACAATACTATTATCAGTTTTAAAAATATCGTTAATGACTAAGCCAATTTCAAATTTCTTATCGAACATTTTCTTATTCAACACCACATTGGTGTTCTGTGACGAAGTGATATTGAACGACCCTTGTATCGATTTCGAATTGTAAACGTACAACAGATTCAAATCCCAAGTTTTTGCTTTATCTAAGGTAATTTGAGTAGAGACATTACCATAGTAAAAGAAATTTTTGTTCTTGTACAAAACCTTATCTACACCTATAAAATAATCGTCGTTGTACTCGCCCATTGCATATAAATTAACTTTCCATTTCTCGCTAAGTGAAAAGCCCTTAGAAAAGTTAGCCCCAAAATTATTACTCTTTTCGATGTTGGTGTAGTTGTAAACAGTTTCAAAAGTTGCTGGATTTTGAACAGAAATTTCCATCGATGGATTGACCCTGTGGCTATAATAGATTTCGAAATTCCAATCTTTCAAAGTGTAAGTCGTACTCAAATTGTGAATAATAGTTGACTTCAAATTGGCATCGCCCTGAAAGTAAGAATAGAAATTGTAGTACGATTTTGAGGGGTTAAGGAAATCGTAATTAGGTCGGTTAATCCTCTTGCCATAAGAAAAACCGAGCTGCTGGTCTTTACCCAAATTGTGCATCAAATACAAAGTAGGAAACAAATTGGTTCGAGTATTTTTGTTCTCTACAAAAGGCTGATTGGAAACCGTCTGAATTAAGGTAGTTTCGGTGCGTAGACCAGCTTTAGCTTCCCATTTTCCCCACTGATAGTTAACAGAAGCATAGGCAGCAAAAATATTTTCCCTGTATTTAAACAAATTACTCCTATTAGGGTCTAGCACTAAATTTTGCTGATTGCCATCGAAAAAACTCAAATCGTTTTGATTGCTTACGAAGCTATATTTCAAACCACTTTCAAAAGTCAATTTCTTTTGGTTTAACCGATAATCTAATTGCGACGCATATAAATCAATCAGCTGTAAACTATGGTTGGCAAAGCGATTATAACGTTCTGGTTCGTTAATAAAACGAAAATAGGTAGCCACTTCTTGGTTTTCGCGATGATGATTGGTGCTGTAATTATTGGACCACGTTAGGTTATGCGCACCAAACTTCTTGTCGTAAGCTAAATAGGCATTAAATCTGCCGTAACGTTGTCTTCTATCATTTAAAGTTTGGTAGTTGGATTCTAAAGCATTGTTAGCGGTGTTGTAGATATTGGTGGGCACATTATAATTCCCAATGGACGCTGGATTGTAATTCCCATCAAAACCAAACTGGATGTTTTGGAGCGTATCTATGGCATATTGCGCTGAGAAATTGTACGAATGTTGCGCATGAGACTGCGTTTTTCTAACCATGTCGCTCTCCCAACGGGTCTGGTCGTCTGCAAAGGTCACCACATCTAAATTTTTACGCACGTAATTTCCAGACACAAAGTTATAATCGCCGCTCAATTGCCATTTATCGGTATTGAAAGACTGCATCAAACCTATCCTACCCTTTGCGTAAATAGATTGATGGTAACGCCCCGACAACCTTCCCTTGTAGCCTGTAAGCTTATTTTGCTTCATTTTGATGTTGATGACCGCACCGCCTTGGGCTTCGTATTTCGCAGGTGGATTGGTAATCACTTCAACTGAATTAATACTGCTTCCTTTTGTGTTTTCTAGGAACTGCTTCAGCTGCTCTTGGCTCATCAAAATCTTTTTATCGTTAATGGTTACCAAAATCTGCGTACTTCCACGAACAGAAAGTTCATCATTCTTTACTACTACGTTCGGCGTGTTTTTCAAAATGTCCCAACCGTTCAAATTTTGCAATGGTGTTTGATCGATATTGAATTCTAACCTATCCGCTTTGCGTTTCAGCATTGGTTTTTTGTAGTTTACGCTAACGGCATCCAGTACAATTGTGGTATCTTTTTTTAAGGTTTTTCGTGTAGAATCTTCTTTTTGAGCCCAAGCAAAAAGAGGCAGGCAGAAAAAGAAAGCGATGTAAAACTTCATATGTTTAATTTATTTTTCTGCAAAACTGTTGCGAAAATGGCAGAAGCTTAGTTAATGAAGTGTTAATGGAGCGTTAACGTTGTGAAGAACTGATCTAGCTTTGTATTTTTGAATAATGAATAAAAGAATTAGCACCACCTTGCTTTTCGTACTTAGCTTTTTTGTGCTTATTGCATTGCAAAGCTATTACCTCTACAATTCTTACTTATTGGAAAAAAAAGAGTTGAACAAAAAGGTACAATTAATCGCTAGCGACGTATTAGAGCAGTTAGAAAAATACGAGAAAGAATCTAGTGAAGACTCGCTGATTATGAGTTTGAAGAAACTGTCTGCTAACGGGAAGTTCATGAACCAGAAGATTAACGAAAAGAAGCATTGGTACAACTTCAAAAACTTTTACGAGCCGCAGGTTGATTCCATTCTAGCTAAAGAAACCATCCACACCAATTTCAAGATTGCTTTAAAGAGCGAAATATATTCTATATTTGATGGAACTAAGAAAAAAGAACTTTTACCACTCAAATCTCCCTTAATATTATTTAAAACCAAGGAGCCAATCAGTGCTGGCTTCGTGTTTAACGAAGGTAAATGGAACTCGAATTTTTCGGAAAAAGATACAGAGCTCAAGGTTGATGAGCATTACCATTACATCATTAAATCAAGGGTATCAGCTGAATTGCTAAATATCAATTATCTTATTTTTAAGAAAATCCTACCCTTATCATTGGTTAGTTTATCAATTATTCTTTTGCTTACTTATCTTTTTTGGCGAACGTTAAAAAACCTAAAACTACAGCAGCTCAAAGTAGCCCAACTTTATACTTCCATAGATTCTATTGCTCACGAGTTAAACACGCCCTTGACTACATTGAAATTCACTTTAGCCAGCACGCCGGCTAATGAGACGAAGCAACTATTAGAAAGACAAATTCAACGATTGGAAAAAGTGGTCTCTTCCATTCACAATACCTCTACCGATAGTGAGCTTCTCCTAAAAGATGATATTGAAGCTTACATTGCTGCGATTACCAAACGATTTGAACCCATTAAACTGGATATAATAATTGAATATCAGAACAACGAAAGCTTATTAAAACAAGATTTTGAGCAGATACTAGATAATTTGATTGAAAATTCAATAAAATATAAAGCAAGCGAAGTAAAAATACGGTTGGTTTTTGGCAAGCAAGTTCTTATCGAAGTAACGGATGATGGCATTGGCATACCCGAAGAAGCCCAACCTTATATTTTTGATAAATACTATCGTGTGAGCAGACCTGAAAACTTGCAAATTAATGGCTTAGGTCTGGGTTTGCATATCGTTAAACAGATGGTAGATAAATACAGCGGAAGCGTCAAAGTATTTTCAAATACAGCAAATGGTGTAACTTTTAAAATCACTTTAGCGAATGCCTAACCATATTTTATTAGTTGAAGATGACCTTGATTTGGGACTGGTCTTAAAGCAGTACCTAGAGTTTTCGGGCTTTGCGGTTACTTGGTTCTCCAATCCGCTTGAAGCGCTACAGAACTTACCCAAAGTACACAACATTCAGTTGGCAATTATAGATGTAATGATGCCAGAAATGAATGGTTTCGATTTATCCAAAGCCATTAGCGAACAAACCAAAATTCCTTTTCTATTTCTAACCGCCAAAGCGCAAAGCATTGATCGGATTTTAGGTTTAAAACTAGGTGCCGATGATTACATAGCTAAACCTTGCGAACCAGAAGAATTGTTGTTGAGGGTGAAAAACATTTTAAAAAGGGAACAAAAAAGTGAATTGACACAATCGATTTCTATTGGAAATTACAGCTTTTTACCATCGCAATATCAAATTGTGTTTAAGGATAAAACCTACACGATTACCGAAAAGGAAACCGAGCTACTGATTTTGTTAAGCCAAAACAATCATAAAGTAGTGAACCGTAAAGAAATTTTAGAAAAACTTTGGGGCGAAAACGATTATTTCTTAGGCAGAAGTCTGGATGTTTTCATGACCAGATTACGCAAGTATTTTAAAGAAGATGAGCGCATAAAGTTTGATTCGGTTCGCGGAATTGGCTTTAAAGTGGATTTTCCAGAGTAACAGGGAAACTTACGAAGTTTTGGAAACTTTGTAAGTCTAGGAAGCTGGCAATTTCTTTGCACAGTTTTAAGTTCCCTAAACCCGATTGACGTGGAAATACTTTTTGGAGCGTCATTTCGACGAGGAACGAGGAGAAATCTAACTAGATGCAAACTAAGCGCTAGATTTCTCTCTGCGTTCGAAATGACGACAACAGCACACAAAAAGATTAAAACAAAAAGCGGGACTAACAATAACAGCACTACTGTCACTGCTTTTCTAAACATTAAACAATTCGCCCAATCGTAAATCTAAAATCGTATATCGTAAATCTATTGCTATCTTTGCGCCACAATGATTTCTATTAATAACCTTAGTTTTTTGATTGGCTCTAGGGCCTTATACGATGAGGCCGACTGGCACATTAAACCCGGTGATAAAGTTGGCCTAATTGGCGCTAACGGTACAGGGAAGTCTACTTTACTTAAAATAATTGTTGGCGAATACGCTCCTTCTGGAGGAAGTATTTCGATGGCCAAGGATTTAAAAATTGGATACCTTAACCAAGATTTGTTATCCTACGATTCACACCTCCCAATTTTAGAAGTGGCAATGGAGGCTTTTGAGCGCCAAAATCAACTTCATGAGGAAATTGAGGAACTTTTAAAGAAAATTGAGACGGATTATAGTGAGGAAGTTTTAAACAAATTAAGCGACAAGCAACAAGAGTTTGAAGCTTTAGATGGCTACAACATCGAATACCGTGCGAACGAAATTTTGGCGGGTTTAGGTTTTAGCACCGCCGACCAATCACGCCCTTTAAACACCTTTTCTGGGGGTTGGAGAATGCGTGTAATGTTGGCTAAAATTCTTTTACAAACTCCAGATATCCTATTACTGGATGAGCCTACCAACCACATGGATTTACCCTCCATTAAGTGGCTAGAGACCTATCTAGGCAGCTTTGAAGGTGCTATTGTAATTGTTTCTCACGATAGGTATTTCTTAGACAAGATTGTAAATAAAACAGTAGAATCTCGTAAAGGTAAATTGACTTCTTACGCAGGAAATTATACTTTTTATCTAGAAGAAAAAGCTTTACGTGGTGAGATACAAAAAGGCGAATTTAAAAACCAGCAAGCTAAAATAAAACAAGAAGAGCGTTTAATTGAGCGTTTTAAAGCTAAAGCGAGTAAAGCTAAAATGGCTCAATCTCGTATGAAGGCTTTAGACAAATTGGAGCGTGTAGAAGATGTAGATGATGATAACCCAACGGTGAACTTTAGCTTCAAGTTTTCTAAACCTTCTGGCCGCCATGTGGTACGTATAGAAAATGCTTACAAAAGTTACCCGAACATCGACATTTTAGCAAATGCTGAAGCGGTAATTGAAAAAGGTGATAAAATTGCCTTGATTGGTGCCAATGGTAAAGGTAAATCTACTTTGTTACGTATCATTGCAGGCACTGAAAAGTTTGAGGGAATGTGCGAAACCGGCCACAATGTCACTACTACTTTCTTTGCACAGCACCAATTAGAGTCTTTACACTTAGACAATGCCATTTTAGAAGAATTACAGGCTTTTGCTCCTAAACATACAGATACTGAACTACGCGGAATTTTAGGCTGTTTCCTATTTACCGGCGATGATGTTTTTAAGAAAATCAAGGTATTATCGGGTGGTGAAAAATCTAGAGTTGCATTGGCAAAATCGTTAACTACAGACAGTAATTTCTTAATTCTGGATGAGCCGACCAACCACTTGGATATCCAATCGGTAAATATCTTAATACAGGCTTTACAACAGTACGAAGGTACTTTTATCTCTGTTTCTCACGATAGATATTTCCTAGATAACGTAGCCAACAAAATTTGGTTTATCGAGGAAGAGAAAATCAAAGAATATCCTGGTACTTATGCCGAATTTGAAGAATGGGATGCTAAACGAGTAAAACCTATTCCAAAGGCAATTCCGGTAAAACAGGAAGAGAAAAAACCTGTGGTTAAAGAACCAGTTACCGCAAATGTGCAACAGCAACTAAAAAAGCTGAATGACAGGCTTAAAAAAGTGGAAGAAGAAATTGCTGCTTTTGAAAAGAGTGTTAAAGAGTGTGAAGCAGAATTGGCAAAGGAAGAGGTTTTTAGTAATCAGCAAAAGCTGGATGAAACCAATAAAAAATATTTATCGGAGAAAGCATTATTAGATGCTGCTCAAAATACTTGGGAAGAGCTGGCAGCTGAGATAATGGAGTTGGAAGGGTAAACTTTGCAGGTCCTTTGTCGTCATTGCTAGAGTTTACTCCGATTTGTCGGAGAGAGCGGCGACTTGGCAATCTTTTTTGTTGGTCGGGATTTGCAATCCCGTACCTTCATAAGTATGGATTTTAAATCCATGGATAGCTAAATCGGGATTGCAAATCCCGAACAGCGAAGGAAGTAATTTTATCGTCATTGCGAGGCACGAAGCAATCTTAATGCGAAAGAAAAGTTTCTATTATAGAGAGATTGCTTCGCAAAGCTCGCAATGACGAACTATTTACGGTAAAGCAAAAAATCATGAACGAAATTAAATGGGGAATTATTGGCTGTGGCGATGTTACTGAAGTTAAAAGCGGACCTGCATTTAACAAAATAGCCAACTCACAATTGGTAGCGGTAATGCGTAGAGATGCTGCAAAAGCAGAAGATTATGCCAAGAGACACAGCGTGCCTAAATGGTATAGCAATGCTTCCGATTTAATTAACGACACTGAGGTAAACGCCATTTACATTGCTACGCCTCCCCTACAACACGAAGAATACACCATTGCGGCATTAGCCGCAGGAAAGCCAGTGTATGTAGAAAAGCCAATGGCTTTAAACAGTGCCGCAGCACAACGAATGGCTGATGCTTCTAAAGAATTTGACGTAAAATTAGTAGTTGCCCATTACCGCAGAGCGCAACCGCTGTTCTTGAAAATAAAATCTTTATTAACGGAAAAAGCTATTGGTGATGTTCGCTTCGTAGACTTGAAAATGCTTCAACCCGCAGCTAGCGACATTATTGCCAATTCAGAAGAAAACTGGAGAATTAATCCTGAAATTTCTGGAGGTGGTTTATTTCATGATTTAGCGCCGCACCAGTTAGATTTAATGTTGTACTATTTTGGTGAAGCAATACATTTTCATGGTTTAGCTAGCAAACAAGAAGCTACTGCACCAGTAGCAGATTTAGTTACTGGACATATCCAGTTTGAAAACAATATAGTTTTTAATGGTTTATGGTGTTTCTCTGTTCCTAAAAGTGAGCAGGCAGACAGTTGCGATATCATCGGTTCAAAAGGTAAAATTAGTTTCTCTGTTTTTGGACAATACATTAGAATCAACATAAAAGGAAAAGAAGAAACCATCAGCTTTGAAGCTTTGCAACATGTAGAACAACCGATGATTGAACAAGTAGTTGCTTACTTTAGAGGCGAAGGTGAAAATCCTTGCGCTGCTGAGGATGCTTTAGAAACTATGAAAATTATGGATGCTTTTACAACTGCTAATAGTTAGCCACAGATACACAGATATGAAATAGTTAATTAATTATCATAATGATATATAGCTATAAAGATGTAATGTAATCTGTGCATCTGTGGCAAAAATCAAAACACTAATCATCGTGTATTTTCGTTAATTTGATATATTTATAAAATGAAATACAGATTAATCATTTGCCTATTATCTTTTCTATATCTATCTAGTGCCAAAGCGCAGGGCGAATATCAAAATAAAGTTTATAAAGATTACATCAAAACGGTGGAATGCTACAACACTAGTAAAGAGCAATCTTTCCCTGTAATTAACCTTAAAAGCTCTGAAACCTTAACCTTTGCCTTCGACGATTTACGTGGTGGACAAAAGAACTTCACATACGTGGTTGAGCATTGCACGTGGGATTGGAAATCGTCGAAAATCAACGTTTTAGACTACCTAGAAGGCGTACAACAAGACATTTTGTTTAATTACCGTTATTCTTTCAATACGCTGGTAAAGTTTACTCACTACCAGATGATCTTTCCCAATGATCAAATGAGAGTTAAAATTGGTGGAAATTATATTTTAAAGATTTACGAAGATAACGACCCAAATAAAGTAGTAATTACTCAACGTTTTCACGTACTGAACAACACCATTAATATTGGTGCAGAGGTGGTACCAGCTACAGAAGTTACAGATAGAAATTCGAAGCAAAAAATCAATTTCAGCTTATTTCATCAAACACCCATCAACAATCCTTATTTAGAGGTTAAAGCGGTGGTGATGCAAAATATGATTCCACAAACCGCCATTGTGAATATCAAACCTTCTTTTGTAAAACCTGGCACATTGGTTTACAACGACATCAATACCAATCATTTTTACGGTGGAAACGAGTTTAGAAAATTCGACACCCGTAGTTTCAGATACAAGGCAGAACACGTAGCTGATATTTATCGCGATAGCACCCAAAATGTAATTCTATCCATAGATTTACCTAACGAAAGCAACAGATACAGCAATCAGTTTGATGAAAATGGTAATTTCTACATCAGAAACACCGATGGAAGAGATAACACAACAGACAGCGATTATGCGTACATATTATTTACTTTGGCGGCCCAACCTCCTACTCCAAAAGGAAATGTGTACGTTTTTGGCAGATTTAACAATTACGCATTAACTGATGAAAACAAACTTACTTTTGAATCGTCGAGGCGCAGATATTATGGTAACATCAAACTAAAACAAGGTATTTACGATTTTAAATACGTTTGGGTTGATGAAAACGGCAAGTTTAATGATACTGTTTTTGAGGGTTCTTTCTTCGAAACGGAAAACAGTTATCAAGTATTAGCTTACTACCGCAGACCTGGCGCTAGATATGACGATTTAGTGGGCTTTACCAACATTAATAGCGTAAAACGATAATTGGTAATGAGCGATATTGAAAACCTAAAGTTCCCAATAGGGAAGTTTAATGCGCCAGATTTAATCACCAGCGAGCATATCAAAACTTGGATTGAGGCAATCAAAAGTTTTCCTGAACGATTGATAGCCGCAACGAAAGACCTGAATGACGAGCAATTAGAAAAACAGTATCGCCCCGATGGCTGGACGATCAGACAGGTTGTTCATCATTGTGCGGATAGCCATATCAATAGTTTTACTAGATTTAAACTTGCCTTAACAGAAGATAAACCTGTAATCAAACCTTATGCTGAAGATTTGTGGGCAGAATTACCAGATGCCGACTTACCGATAGCAAGTTCCATAAAGATACTGGAAGGCATTCATGAAAGGTGGACTGTTCTGCTAGAAAGTTTAACCGCAGCAGATTTAGAAAGACAGTTTATCCATCCAGAAAATAACGAGCTGATTTCGCTGAAACAAAATATCGGCATCTATGCTTGGCATTGTAACCATCATCTAGCGCATATCCTGATAGCTAAAAATAACTAGCAAACTGTTCGATATCATGATAGATGGATAGCTTAACCGTCACCAAGACCTTTTACATTAAATAAACACCATGAGTTACTTTATTTATTTAATTTAGCTGCATGAGTTTAAACGTCAAAAATCCTAGTCATTCTTTCACCATAATGAACGAGCTAGTTTTACCCAATGACACCAACACATTGAACAATTTAATGGGTGGAAGATTATTACACTGGATGGATATAGCTGCTGCGATTTCTGCACAGAAACATTGCAATAGTATTGTGGTAACGGCTTCTGTAGATAATGTGTCGTTTAAACAACCTATTAAGCTTGGTGATGTAGTTACGATTGAGGCCAAAGTGACCCGATCATTTAATACTTCGGTTGAAGTTAGATTGGATGTTTGGGCAGAAAACGTACCTACTGCGAACAGAGTAAAATCTAATGAAGCCTATTATACTTTTGTTGCAGTAGATCAAACTGGCACTAAACACGTCCCTGTACTTCAACCAGAAACTGAAGAAGAAACTGAACTTTATGAAGGAGCCTTACGCCGCAGACAATTACGATTAGTTTTAGCCGGAAAAATGGCTGCAGGAGATGCGACTGAACTGATAGCTTTGTTCGCTAAAAGTGAAAGCAATACTAAATAGAAAAATATGACTACATATACCGTACTCATTATTTTAAGTACGCTAGTTATCTTCTCCTATCTATTTGATTTGGTAGCTAGCAAAACTAAATTGCCATCGGTGCTTTTGCTGCTGATGTTGGGTATAGGTCTCAGGGTATTAGTAGATAAATTTCAAATACACACTTATAATTTTCTTCAGATTTTACCAACTTTAGGCACTGTAGGTTTAATTCTGATTGTTTTTGAAGGCTCATTAGAACTAAAATATGCGAGAGATAAAAACAAGGTAATCAAAGGTGCATTTCTCTCAGCGTTGCTTATTTTGATTGCCACAGTAGCTATTATCACATTTATTATTTACCAAATTACAGGCAGCGATTTATATCTCTGTTTCGTAAATGCCATTCCTTTTAGTGTAATCAGTTCCGCCATTGCCATACCATCAGTGGCCAACATCAATAAAAAGAGCAAAGAATTTATCATCTACGAAAGCTCATTTTCTGATATTCTGGGCATCATCCTGCTTAATTTTGCAGTATCGAATCGACATATCACCATTGGTTCTTTTGGCCAATTAGCAGTAAATACGGTGCTAATTCTACTCTTATCTGTAGTAGCTTGTATTACCTTACTTTATTTAATGGGCAAACTTAAACACCACATTAAGTTCTTTTTAATTATCTCCATACTGATTATGGTTTACGCCATCAGTCAATCTTTCCATTTGTCGGCCTTAGTATTGATTTTATCTTTTGGTTTATTTTTAAACAACGCCGATACTATTAAGCACGTTTGGTTTAGGTCTGTATTTATCTACAAAAACCTATCTAACGACCTGATCCAGCTACATCAATTATCTGCTGAAACAGCATTTATCATCAGAACATTTTTCTTCGTAATATTTGGTTTTACGATGAACATCTACCAGCTCAATGATTTTAATACCATAGCCAACGGACTGATTATATTGGCCAGCATTTACGTTATTAGATTCGCTTACTTATTTTTCTTTAAGAGAGAACATGTTTTTCCAGAGGGATTTGTAACGCCTAGGGGACTGATAAGCATTTTACTGTACTATAATTTGCCACAACACATGAAACTGGTGGAAATTGGGACACCATTCTTATTTATGGTGGTACTAGGTTCTAGTATAATTATGAGTGTGGGATTAATGTCTAGCCGAAAAATAAGTATTGCCGAAGAAGCTAATTAATTGTTTACATGCAATGTTTCAGGAGCATGATTAACATATTTCTCTAAGCGCTGATAATTCTTTTTGAAATATTCCTGATTACCATTTACATTTAAGGTTAGCTTTTTATTGGATAGCTCAGCAATTCCGCCAACTGCTGTGCCTACCACAGCGCCACTTGCCGTAAGCACCACGGTGAGCTTAGCCATGTCGCCTGCATTTTCTCCATTTTCATCTAGAGACCAAAGACCGCCACCAATAGCTAAACCTAATAATGTTCCTGAAGAAACAGCTTTACCAAAGGTCAAACCTCTCTTTTTAACTTTAATCTTTACGATATCTGGCGTACGATATATGATATAGTTACCTCGATAATCTTCTATACCAATTCCTTCTGGGGTAATTTTTTTGAGCTGCCCTTTAGTAGTTTTGTAACGATAAGACACCACTTTTACTTCATAGTCGCCGTTATAACTTTGCGCAATACAGCACAACGATATGCAGCAGAAACAAATTAGTGGTAAGAAAAACTTCATCTACTGATTGGATTTAACTGCCCATTTCCAAAATCTTGTCGAATTCAGTAGCTTTCAACGGCATTACCGATAAACGACCTTGGCGCACCAAAGAGATATCTTTCAAACTTTCTTCCGCCTTAATCTGCTCCAATGTAACTGGACTTTTTAATGGTTCCACAGGCGCTAAATCTACTACTACCCAATTAGGGTCTGGCGTAGTTGGATCTTGGTAAAATTCTTTTACCACCTTCGCTACTCCAACCACATGTTTACCCTCATTACTGTGATAGAAAAGTACTAAATCCCCTTCTTTCATAGCCTTTAGGTTATTACGTGCTTGGTAATTACGCACACCATCCCAAAAAGTACGACCATCTTCGTTAAATTTATCCCAACTATATTTAAAGGGCTCGCTCTTTACCAGCCAATATTGTGTATTTTTCATGATTTAATATGTTTAAGGCATCCACTGAATCTTTAACGAATGAAAAATCAATGGAAACAGAACTAATCTTTATGTCAATATTTGCAAAAATAGCAAACTATAACCAACCGTTCGCATATAATTACGGACAATTTAAAAATGCAAAAGTCCAACCGTATGGTCAGACTTTTTGCAATTCTTATTTAAAGATTTCTGATTAAAGAGAAAACTCGACTACATTTTGTCTAGAAACACCCAAGCCATCTGCACCTAACTCAACTACATCACCCGCTTTCAAATAAATGGGAGGTTTAAAGCCTAAGCCAACGCCAGCTGGAGTACCTGTAGAAATCACATCACCTGGCAGTAAGGTCATAAATTTAGATATGTAAGCAATGAGCTGTGGAACTGAAAAAATTAGGTTTTTGGTACTGCCGTTTTGGTACATTTCTCCATTTACCGACAACCATAAACCTACATCGGAAATATCCGACATTTCATCTGTGGTTACCAAATATGGTCCCATTGGCGCAAAAGTATCACATCCTTTTCCTTTATCCCAAGTACCTCCTCTTTCCAACTGAAATTCACGTTCCGAAACATCGTTGATCAATACATAGCCAGCCACATGCGCCAAAGCATCAGCTTCTTCCACATATCTGGCTGTTTTACCTATTACTACGCCAAACTCCACTTCCCAATCTGTTTTTTCAGAATCTTTAGGTAGCATAATATCATCAAAAGGACCAACAACCGAAGTAGTTGATTTAAAGAAAATGATAGGTTCTTTCGGAATAGCCGCTCCTGTTTCGTTGGCGTGATCTAAGTAATTTAAACCAATGCAAACAATTTTAGATGGACGGGCAATTGGCGCTCCTATCCTACTATCGGCAGGAATTTCTTTCAACTGATTTTTGTTCTCGCTAATGTAATTGGCTAAACGTTCAATTCCGTTGCTCTCGAAAAACTGCTCATTGTAATCTTCTCCAAAAGCAGATAAATCATAATGTTTAGCCTCAATTTGGACGCCTATTTTCTCTTGTCCTAAATTTCCGTGACGAATTAATTTCATGTGTTATGTTGTTATTAAAAGCTAGTTTTATCGGCTAGCTGAATGGTAAATATCTTTAGTTATTTAGAAGCACTTTGTCGCCTCCATTTATTCTACTTTGATGGGCGGCATCTATAAATTTGCAGATGGCCAAAGTTTCTTCTTTTTTAACAGGAACCAAACCTGTTTCGAAAAAGGAAATGATTTGTTTAAGCAAGGGATTATAGCCTTTGAAAGTTCCCAATTGCACAATTTTATCTTGCATAAATACACTGCCACCAAAACCATCAACCCCTTTTCTAATTCCTCTCAGCGTACCTATCCTACCATCTTTCCATTCGCCAATATAAATGTCTCCATCAGCGGTGTGCTGCGTTTGTACATTTATGCAATCTGTTCCCAGCAAGGTAAACAACATTTCCACGCCGTGTATCCCGTACCAGTACAAATCCTTATGCGAAGGCTCGGTATAGGCTGGCGAATAAACATCAGCTCCTAGAACATTTTTTTTGTCTATCTCTTCCATACCTGAGATATAACGTAGCGAACTTGTGGAGAACATAGGCGTTTTGTACTTCTCTGCTAGTTCAAATATCTTTAACGCATCCTGATAACTATTGGCGATGGGTTTATCGATGAACAATGGCTTTCTAGCTTTTAGAATGATTTCTGCCTGTTCTAGATGTTTATTGCCATCGTTAGTTTCTAACAAGACGAAATCTACATTTTTCAACAATTTTTCTAAGCTGGATACAATTTCTACTCCTAACTTTTTAATGTCTTCGGTAAACTTTGGAATGCGCTGTGCATTTAAAGGAATACTCGGGCTTCCCATTGGATAAGCTGCAACGACTTGATAACCTTTATAGCTATCATTTGCTACGTTCGCATTCAGCTCTTTAGTAAAAGCAATAGCATGAGAAGAATCAAGACCAACTATGCCAATTCTCTTTTTTGAAATTGATAAAGCAAGACTTTCAGTTCCATAAACCATAGAAGCTAAACTTAACGTTCCTGCAGCAGCTACAAACTTTCTTCTATCCATGCTCATTCTCCAAAAAATCGAGGCAGCTAATGGTCATGGCCTGCATAGCCGTTAAGAAAGCTTGTTCGTCTAAATCGAATTTTGCATTGTGAAGTCCGTACTGAACTCTTTGCTGCTCATTCTTTATGCCTACTAAAAAGAATACAGATGGATATTTATGCGAATAATAGGCGAAATCTTCTGCTGCCATCCATTGTGGAACATCCTCCAAATGTGCTGGTCCAAAGTGTTTGATGATTGACGATTTGAAATGCTGGCTTAAAGAAATATCATTGACTAACATTGGATAACCGTGTTTAATCTCCAACTCTGCAGTTGCGCCCAACATTTTTACGGTACCGTAAACCATCTCCTCCAAATGCTTTAACGCCTGCTTACGCCACTCTTCGTCCATGGTCCTAAAAGTACCTTCTAGCCAAACGGAGTCTGGAATTACATTTGCTGCTCCATTTCCTATAATCTTTCCAAAAGTAAGTACACTTGGCATTAGCGGATTCGCCTTTCTACTGACCACTTGTTGCAAGGTAGTGAGTAATTGAGCAGCAACCATAATCGTATCTACCGCTCTATTCGGTTCTGCAGCGTGACCGCCACTCCCGTTTATTTTAAGGTAAAATTCGTCGGCCGAAGCCATAAAACGACCAGCGCAAAGTCCAATTTGACCTGTGTCTAACCGCGGACTCACATGTAGTCCAAATACAGCTGAAATAGTACCACCTAGTTTCTCTAAAATTCCAGAAGCGATTACCGCTTTTGCTCCGCCTGGAACCCTTTCTTCGGCAGGTTGAAACAACAACAACACTTTACCAGAAAATGTATGCGCTAATTGTTGAAGTATTCGTGCAGCTCCCAATAAATTTGCAGTGTGAAAATCGTGACCGCAAGCATGCATTAACCCTTCTCTCTGTGAGGCAAATGCAGTTTCATTTTCTTCCTTAATGGGGAGTGCATCAATATCAGCTCTTAAAACAATGGTTTTTCCATTACCTTGTTTTTTTCCTTCAATTATGCCAACAACTCCAGTATTTGCAACTTCCTCGTAAGGAATAGTCAATTTTTTAAGTTGCGCTTTAATATATTTCGAGGTCTCATATTCTTGAAAAGACAATTCCGGATTTTGATGTAAATGCCTTCTATAGCCAATAACATCCTCGTGTACAGCTTTTGATAATTGAATAATCTCTTGAGAAACCTCGTTCATAATTGTTAAAAATATCTAACGTAAAAATACAATACTGCAGCCGTAATAATTGCCCACCACAAAGTAGGATTTTTTAAACCTTTATAAGATGGAGATTGATTAGCCAAGGTTCCACTTGATTTACCATAGTTGATGACCAAGTTATCTAGTTCAAGGCCTTCTTTTTGTTTAAACAGCAAGCTCACCACAGTACAAACTACCATACAGGTCCAAAATACAATTCCTGTTCGATTAAAGAAAGGCATATCAGGGAAAGCAAATTCCATTGCCAATGAAAGCGGAATGGTTAAAATACCGGCAGCCAAAGCACCTTGTGATTTTGTCTTTTTCCAGAAAACACCCATCAAAAACATAGTGGCGATACCTGGCGTAAACAAGCCGTACAGGTTCATCAAATAAAGAAAGACTGGTTTATCTGAATAGCTTAATAACAAGACAGCACTGCAAATACCAAAAAAGATGATAGCAACACCAGATCTTTTACCAAAGCGAATGGCTTGTTCATCGCTTGCATTTTTATTGATGTATTCGCTGTAAACATCTACCGTTAAAATGGTAGTACAAGAGTTGATAGCACCCGAAATATGCGACATGATTGCCGATATCAGTCCTGCCATTACTAAACCTATCAATCCGCTTGGCAATAAGGTTTTTACTAAGGTAGAGAAAAGTAAATCTGGTTGTTCTAAAGCTGGTAAAAATGCCGGTGCTACCAAAGCTGGAATAGTGATAATCAAAGGCACAAAAAACTTGAGATAATCTCCGAAAATAACGCCCATACGCCCATGCCATTCATTTTTTGCGGCCAAAACACGCTGCACAATAAACTGGTTAGTTGCACAGTAAAACACACTGATACACAACAAACCTCCTAAATACATGGTCCAAGGAAAATCTGGATCGTTAGCAGGATAGAACATTTTCCAATCCTTTGAAGACTCTATGATGGCTCCAAAACCACCAGCTTTATCTATGGTTGCAAAAGTTAAAACTAACCCGCCTAAAACTAAAATCACCAACTGCACCATTTCCGTCCATATCACTGCTTTTAAACCACCTAAAATGGTATACAAACCAGTAAGCAGCGCCATGCCGATAATGCTGTAAAAAATTGGAATATCAAACAGTGCGTGAAGTGTTAAACCACCTAGATAGAGCACTGCACCAATTTCCACAAAAATGTAAGTAAACAAAATTAAGATGGCATAAAGTACTCTTGTAGAGGTTCCGAAACGTTTTTCAAGATATTCCGGAACGGTATAAAATCCATTTCTGATGTAAAACGGTAGGAATATCCAAAGTAAAGCATTGAAACCTATCAATATTGCGCCCCATTCTAAAGTTATGGCTACAAAACCGCGACTATAAGCTGCACCCATTGCACCTACCAAATGGTGGCTACTGATATTAGCGGCAATGATACTTCCACCAATCATCCACCACGGTAATTTATCTCCCGCCAGGAAATAATCTCTTTTTGACTTGGAACTCTGCCTAGAAGCATATAATCCCAAAGCAACAATACCGACAATATAAATGGCAAAAATTGCGATATCAATTAGTTCTAGTTTCATGTTTAGTTGTTTGGTTAGTCGGTTTTGGTTGTTTTACGAGGTTGTGATGAGCTGTTCAATCCTGCTAATTATTTCAGCAATTAGCAGCTCTAATCCGCCCTTCTCAAATGGTGTTTGCCATACGGCGTAAATATCTTTACCATACAAATCTTGTGGCGGCAGGTAACCCAAATAGCCATTGGCGATATTTATAAAAGCGATAGACCTATCTTTAAAATGTGATCTAACCAGTTGCTGTCCTATGGAGTAAACTTCATTTGCTTGCGCTATTACAAAGGCATCACCGAACTGCCAAATCCATACGGGTAGTAGTGCATGAGTTTGGTCTCCAATTGATTTGCGGGTGTTTAACTTTCGCCACAAACGGTCTTTCATCACCCTATCTTCGCAAGCCTCAAATTCCTTTTCTATTTTCTCCACAGCATCTAACTGCTTGTAGGGAATGCTTACCTCAAATTTTATCTGTCGGAATATTTGACTAGGCCTAATTTCTTTCTCAGTGTAAATAGCCAAAGGAGCTCCCGATTGCAAAGCATGGTCAAAAACCCATTTTTGGCCAACAGGTGATGTATTTTCTAAGGTAGATAAAACAGCGTAGCCCAACTTTCTTCCATTGGCGTCTACTGTTTCTGGTTCTTTAACATACTGCTTTTTCGGAGCCAAATCTCCCGATGCGCCTTGCAGAAAAATAGTCGGTACATTTAATTTTTCGGCAATAAGCTCACGCATTGCTCCCACATAATCTGGAGAAATGAGTGTATTTTCGTGAGCAAACGTGGTTGGATGACAGGCGTAATTACAAATTACTGCTTTCAATTGCCCATCGATACTACTTAGTTTACCCAGCAAAAGTGTATGGTCTGCAATAGTCGATGAATCATATCCAATCAGGTATTCTCCTTGATGATTTAAATCCCTTTTGGTTGCCAAATCACAACAACCGTATTCCCAAGATAAAAAACCATCCATTAGGTTGTCCTTGGCCTTGTGGATACTAGTGATAGCTGTGTTTTTCAAAAATTCTAAATACGGAATAATATGCTCACCACCATTTTGGTCTTTATCGTTAGTACAAATACTTGGTCCAGCGTGGGTATGTGACAAGCAAAAAAGCAATTGCTCTTCCTTCAATCCACATTCTTCAATGATCGCCTTTCTTAAATTCCGTTCATCATCGTTATTTTTCCACCAACCTAAATCGGCAGCGATGATTGCACCTAAAGTTCCATCATTACTCTGTGTAACTAAACAAGATAAGTACAATGCCTTGTGGACACCCAAAGCGACATCAAATTTAGCAGCACCCCAATTTCTAGAGTAAATCCCTTTTGGAGGTGTGATATCTATTTCTACGACTTGAAATTTTAAGGAAGTAATTGAAGTTGGAGGTACAACAGTCGTCATAATTTCGATAGATTAAGGTCTAAGCAGCGACAATCCGCCATCCATTAAAAAAGTAGAACCTGTTACATGCTGGCATTGACTCGAATTTAGCCATAACACTTGGGCCGCCACTTCCTCGGCCTCCATAATTTTACCTAATGGAACTTTACTTTGTGAAATTAATTTTTGCTCAGGTAATTCACTCCATACGGTTTTACTCAAACCAGCATTCACATAACCTGGAGCAATTTCATTAACCCTAATACCATTTGCAGCATATTCTAGTGCCATCGTTTGGTTAATCATACGCACAGCGGATTTAGAAACACTATAAGCTGGCAAATTTTGATGAACCGCATGCGCAGCCCAACTTCCCAGAAACAGGATACTACCTTTGACTTGTTTTTCGACCATGCTTTTAGCAGCAAAATTGGCAAAATAGAATGCGCCATCTACGTTTACACGCATTTCGAGAGACCATTCTTCGGGACTTAAAGTTTTAAAATCTTTGATGGTTACTCGAGCAGCGTTAGAAATACAATGGTCTATTTTACCGTATTTATCTATCACTTGGTTGACAAAAACCTCTACTTCTTTATCATCAGAAACGTTCAGACATTTGTATTCAAAATTGCTTGCGTAGTCTTTTAAATGAAGCAATTTTTCCTGTGCTTTATCCAAAGGCAAAATATCACTCAACACCACTATAGCTTGTGCTTTTAAATAAGCGGTGGTAATGGCCAAGCCAATATCGCCCAATGCACCACTAATAACAACTATCTTATCTTTCAATTCCTGCATATTTTGTGCTTACCAGTCGCCTACGCTACCATCTTTATAAAATGTTCTTTGTAAAACCTCTTGCTGAAAAGGATGCTTCTTAACCTCTTCTTCATTGATTTCGATACCTAAGCCTGGTCGGCCATTTGGCAATACAATTCTACCTTGTTTTTGAACGGTAAATCCTTCAGAGACTACATCTTCTCTCCATTCTACATCTTTATGAACGCTCTCGCAGATGATGTAAGAAGGCGTGGCAAACCCTAACTCGATAGAAGCGGCTGTACTCACTGGACCTTGTGGATTATGTGGTGCCATTGAAACTCGGTAAGCTTCGGCCAATGCCCCAATTTTACGAGCTTCACTTAAACCTCCACAGTGGGTAATATCTGGCTGAATTACACTTACAGCACGTTTTTCTAATAGTTCTCTAAATGCATGCACACCAACCAAACGCTCACCAGAAGCAATTGGAGTTTGTACCGCACGTTGAATTAAAGCAATATCCTCCATGGTTTCGGGCCAGCAAGGTTCTTCGAAAAAGTACAAACCATAAGGTTCCAATGCTTTGGCGAACAACATTCCCATTCTAGGGCTAGGGCGAGCATGGCAATCTACCATAATGTCAATATCGTCACCCACGGCATCTCTCATTGCCGCTACACAAGCTTCTGCATATTTAACTGGACGCAAGCCTTCTAAGGGCATCGTTTCCGGAACTGCCATAGATTTGAACGCTGTAAAACCATCTTCCACTGCTTTTTGAGCCAACTCACCAAAACGCGAAGCATCGCCAGGAGCAGTCTCGTAGAAATCTTCCATTTTTCCACCACCTAAATGGCAATACAAACGGATATAATCTCGCACTCTACCACCCCAAAGTTCGTGGCAAGGTACGTTGTGTATCTTACCTACGATATCCCAAAGGGCAATATCGATACCACTGATAGCTGTACCACGTACAATACCGTTTCCATGCCAAAAATGCTGACGGTACATCATTTGCCATAAGTACTCCACTCTCCTAGGGTCTTCGCCCACTAATAACTGAGAAATATCTTCAATAGCACCCACTACGCTTTTGGTATGCCATTCTAGCGTAGCTTCTCCCCAACCCCATAAACCTGGCTGGTCGGTTACTACTTTAACAAAAATCCAATTCCTCATACGTGCATTGCACACGTAGGTTTCAATTGCAGTAATCTTCATGAACTCAATTATAATTGTTTTAAAACCTGTGCTGTTACCTCTAAAGTTTGCTCAATATCTTGCATGGTATGCGCAAAAGAAATACTTCCTTGTTTAATTGGCGCAGGAAAATTGTATACACCACCTTTTATCAATTCTTTGCGGTAACGAGCGTCGAAATCAAAATCATGATTTAGTAACACATCATGAAAATTTATTGGCTCGTGCCCCATAAAGTAAACGCAAAACGCCGATCCCTGTCTGGCAACGTATACCGGTCTGTCTAATTTAGAAAATATTTCCTGATAACCTTTCTCTAAAGCAGCACCTAATTTCTCTACATGCTCATATACCTTATGCACAGGCGATTTTAATTTCTCTAAAGTAGCGATAGCCGCAGCTGTTGTTAAAGGAAAAGCATTATAAGTTCCAGCAATTAAAACTCTGTTTTCCTTATCAGGATGAACGAAGTAATCCATGTATTTTTTCTTACCTGCAATTACACCAAGAGGATAGCCATTCGCCACGGCTTTTCCGAAAGTAGACAAATCTGGAGTTACACCGCAAATAGATTGATAACCACCCAATGCATGTCTGAAGCCAGTTTTCACTTCATCAAAAATAAGTAAACAACCATTTTTATCAGACAATTCACGTAAACCTTCCAAGTAACCCGCTTGCGGTTTAACAATACCGATATTCTGTAAAAGCGGCTCTAGCAAAATACAGGCTACATCATATTTTTCTAATATATAGTTGATGCTGTCTAAATCGTTATAATTTACCACATGCACTAAATCGCTATGTGATTTTGGCACGCCTGCACTTAAAGAATCGAATGGATATTCTCCAGGACTTACATGACCACCAACATCTTCCAATTTACTGATTACATTACAAGCCACATCATTATGCCAACCGTTATAACCTCCCTGCATTACAACGACATGGTCTCGTTTCGTTACCGCCCTAGCAATTCTAATGGCGTGATAAGTAGCTTCAGAACCGGTAGTAGTAATTTGTATACTTTCTGCACTTGGCACACTTTCGCAAAACATCTTCGCAAAAGCACCTTCCAACAAGGTAGGTCCCGCACCCATTAGCACTTGACTTTCTGAAAGTGTACGTTTTACAGCTTCATTAATATCTTCGTCGTTATGCCCAAAAAAAGAAGCCGCAAAGCCAGCTTGGTAATCGATGTACTCATTCCCATCAGCATCTACCACTCGACTACCCTGCCCTTTTACAAAACAAATATTGGGTTCTGTTTTTCTATTTAAAGAAACAACCCCTCCAGGTATCCACTGTTCATTGTTCTGCAAAATGGCTGCAGATTTTAAATTCTCTTGCATAAAACGTTATTCGTTGTTAGTATTATTTAACTATTTTTAAAAGCATACAGTTAAAAAATCTGTATCCAATAAATGATTATTATTGTATACTAAATTACAATTTTTATGTATACATTTAAATAAAAAGATAATTTTTTTCTATGTCGATAATTTTAAATGATTTGAACTTCCCAGAAGGACCTTGTTTTGACAGTAAAAGCAACATCTGGCTTGTAGAGAAAGATGCTGGAAATCTAGTGTTTATCAGCGAAAATATAGTCAGCAGGTATTTTGTAGATGGCGCCCCCAACGGAATTGCCATAGACAACAACGACTTAGTTTGGTTTTGCGATTCGAAACGGAACAGCATTAGGACCTTTGATCCTATTTTAAAAAGCACAGTAACCATAGTTGAGCATTTTGAAAATCAAGCACTTAAAATGCCAAACGATTTAACTTTTGACCAAAGTGGAAATTTGTTATTTACTTGCCCTGGAGATTCACTGGAAGACAACACGGGATACATCTGCTGCTTAACACCCGAGAAACAGCTATCGAAGATTTTCGAAGGCATGTACTATCCCAACGGATTAGCACTAAATAAAAAGCAAACTCATTTATTTGTAGCAGAAACGGGAACTAAAAAAATATGGAAGTTTGACTACACTGCCAACAAACCACTTAGCAACAAAAACTTATTTACAGAAACAGGCGGATCCATTGGTCCAGACGGAATTGCTTTTGATGAAGTAGACCACCTTTATGCGGCAGTATATGGCTCTGGGAAAGTGAAAGTTTGGGATGAAAATGGCGTATTGAGAGAAGAAATTGACGCTTTAGGACACAATCCAACAAACTGCGCTCTAGATCCTTATGGCAAAAAAGGGTTATTCATCACTGAAGCGGAAAACGGTTTGTTAGTTCAGCATAAAACGAAAAAAAGAGGGATTATTTAAGCAATCCCTCTTTTAATAATTATCAAACTAACTCTAAAGCTTCCTGCTCTCCTCTGTACAGATGGCGAACCAAAGACGAATACGATAGCTCCCAATCGTCATTAGCTAGCCCTTCCACAATTGCACGATGCTCTTTATCAGTATCTTGATAATCCTCCATTTGATCCATTACCGCACCTAACCTCATGTGAAACAAAGGGATATTACTATTTTTGTACATCAATATCAATCTTGCGTTCTCAGTACTTTCGATCATCTTTTCGTGAAATTTCACGTCAGCTTCACAAGCACCGCCATAATATCCTTTCTCTACCATCGCAGAAAAATCATCACAAATCAACTGAAGTTCTTTTAAAACTTCTTTATTTTTCTTTGCAAAAAGGATTTTTAAAGCTCCAATTTCTAATATTTCCCTTAACTCACGTATCTCTTTCACGTCATCTATCGTCATGCTTTTTACGAAACAGCCGCCTTTTCCTCCAAACTCCACCAAACTTTCGCCCGCTAACCTCATAAAAGCCTCTCTTACAGCCACACGGCTCACTGACAGTTTCTCCGCCCAAAAATTCTCAACCAAACGAGCGCCTCCCGCTAACTGGCTCGAAAGAATTTTCTTTCTCACCTCCAAATACACCTTATAGGCTAACGAATCTTCTTTCATTTTGCATACATTTTTAACCAAAAATAAGAATACAATTTAACTTTCAAAATCCACGAGAATTTAATTTACTCTTCGTGGAAGTAATTTGTAAATTCCTTGATCCGCATTCCAAGAAAAAGAATTACGATCCTTCAAGATATTTTCATTTTTCACTTTCCTTGTCTCCATTTTCTTTACTTCCCAAAACCCTGGAGCAAACCCTACACAAATCACTTCATGGGTTTTTCCCGCAGGCACTTTAATTTCTATTTCCTCAGCTAGATACGCATTCGGTTTAGCCATTAAAACTACCTTATCCGCCAATTGAAACATAAAATAATTAGCTTTCTCTACAATTTCTACTGGCAATTCCTTTGCTCCATCCTCGGTGATTTGAAACAACGTCGCAAATTCAGATAACCTATCTTCCTTTTTAGGGCTAATCATGATCCTACTTCCTTTGGCTTCTGGCCAAACAGATTTTACCGTATACAAGTCCTCAAATACCTTAGTGCTAGAATCTCCCGACAAAACCTCCATTTCCCTTTCAGCTAAACTTGGTTTAAACATGTTCACATAAGTTTTTCCCTGTTTCCCATCTAGTTCGCTACTTAAAACAAGTTTACCATTTGCAAAATCTGGCTTTACCAAGGTATTGATTTGCCAATATTTTTTCATCCCTGCTTCTTTAGAAACCACATGATCTAAAAGCACCATTACTGCGGGTACATCATCTCTTTTCAAGTTAAGGAACAACATGCTTTTGGTATACGCTTCTACTTTTTCCGAATAAGCATTGGTAATATCTACGTTAAAATAACTGTAAGAAGGACGAATTGGATCTGTGCCAATTGCTGAAGACCTTACAAATCCTGTTTGAAACCAAGCATCGCCCAAAACTTCGGTTACATTTCTTGGGAAACGCTGACTAAACCTAGTTCCGCCATCATTAGTTTTGGTTCTGAAAAGTAGTGGTTCTTTGGGATCTCTGATCAGCATCATACTATGAGCAACCGACCTTTTGTTAAAATTGAAATCGTAAGGAGAACCGTAAGAAAGGTATAAACCCAAATCTCCAACCTGTATACCGCGGTGATAAATCTGCAAAGCACCAGCATCGGCATGTTGATGGTTTCCGAAGTGAAAACCGCCGCCTTTAAGTTCGACCACTACATTTCCACTGCTAGGTTTTTCATCCCATCCTGTCCTAGCCACCATGCTATTAAGCACCGAGCCAAAATCCTTAGTCAACGGCAGCTGATTCAAATCGAAATCTGGTTTAAGCGAAGGGTCATCTAGCAACAAAAACAAAACCGGATTATCTTTCAAACCTCCTTGTTTAACAAACTCGCCCTTAATAACTGCGTTACCAGAATAAGCGTAGCACAACAACATGGTTTGTGGATTTTTCCAATAGAAGTTTTCGCTTTTGCTGTACTTGATGTTGAACATATCTCCATCACGAAGCATTTTACCATCTGGCGTACGCATGTAAACCCAATAGTACGGCAGGTTTTTAATGTTATCATCAAATACTGGATAACCCAACATCCTATAATACAGCCAAGCTGCATGCATTTCCCAACCGAAACGATAACCTCCGTAATCAATCCCCTGATTGTGTCTTGGCGATTGATATTCGAACTTTCTTAAAGGCACCAACTGATATAAAATCCAATAAGAAGTATATTTATAAGGCAGCGGGTCTTCATCATAAATAGCAATACTCATCGACAGGTAATCACGGCAAATTTGCGCTTCGTTGCCATGCCCATTCACCACACTTTCTATACCATGAAATGGCGGCCAGCCCATCTCCATATCATTAGCTAAACGCATCAAATCACCTCTTAGTTGTCGTCTATTTTCAGCGTTCATGATTGGATAACACCAATCGTAAACCAACGAAGCAGTATACATGGCCCTGCCCACTTCTCTGGTTATATCGCCATAAGTAACATTTCCAAACTCCAAAACAGACATGTAATCCAAGGCAAGCTGAACAGCCTCCGCACCTATTTTTTTATCTTCGGTCATTAAGAAATAAAATGCCTTTGCTTCGATAATACTTTCCAGCTTTTCATCATGGAACATCTCTTTGTTTTTATCGAATGCAAAATTAAATGGCGATTCGGCTTTTGCCCTAACCGCAGCCCATGCAATTTGATGAGCAGTGTCTAAAGTCCGTTGTCTAATAATGGGCAAAGTTTCCTTATTAACCCATAATCTTGGATGTCCGCTAGGAGGCACAATTTTAGGAGTGTAAAGTTCAGCGTCTTCGGGTGGCTTAGGAGCTACATAAGGCTTAATGAACAGACGTTTAAGCACCAAATTATTTGGTAGCCAAATCTTAAGCGTCTGTTTTTTCGAATTGATTTCGAATTTACCCAATTCCTGCAGACCTCCTTTGTAAATATCGTAAACTATGCGGTAGGTTGATCTGTCAGCACCATTTTGAAACTTGGCTTTCAAGGTCAACTTTCCTGTTTGATCTTCTCTCTTCAATTTCTCTAAATCCACAGGCTCTGTTTCTGCCTCTAAAACAAACACACCCAGCTTATCTACCGCCAAGCTTACTTCCAAGTCTGCTTGAACAACGGCATCAAGACTTGGTCTCGATACCCCCCCCTGTAAATGAAATCCCTTTTTTTCATTAAAAACTTCATTAACTACTTTTTTATTTACCTTAAACTTAGACAAAGGAATTTCCCTTTTATCATTTTGAGCAAAACAAAACTGCACCGTCAACAACAGAAGTATTAACGTCAGGAAATTCTTAACTATAAGGGATCTCATTTATATACGGATGGAATGCTTATTTAATTTTTAATCTTTTAATACTGATTTTCATCTCCTTAACAGAAGCAGTATTGGTAACAGTGTTAATGTAAACGTAAGCATTATACACGCCATCAGCCGTTTGCACCCAAACACCTCCTTCAGCTTTTACGTTAATCGCAAAGTCGGGCGCATCTGCAAAATCTTTCGTTCTCAAATCCACATCATCCACAAAAACACCATACTGTATTCTCGACAATTGCTGATCTCGCACCGTAAAAGCTTTCACTATCTTGGTTCTATTACTTAAACCTGCAGGCATTGTAAACGTTGGCTTATAAGACGCATCGGCAGTTGGAGCCACCAATGAATGTAAATAAGTTACATTAGCAGGTGCCCTGTACAAGTAAATCAAATCTATTTTACCCGGATTAGCAGTAGCGAAGGCAGCATCGTACATTTTCATATCGGCAATTGACAGATAACACTCTGTACCATCTTTGGCTACCAAATCCAAAACCATATCCTGGTTTCTAATTTCATGCGGACCAGATTGATAAGAAATTGTTTCGCCATTACTAGATTTTGCCGTAAAAGTAAAAGTAACGGTTTTGCCTCTAGCTTCTTCCGGAATTTTATAGAAATAACGTAATGTAGCTGCAGAGAAATTACCGGTGTAAGTTACTGAAGTTGATTTTCCAGTGGTTACCGAAGGATCTCCTACCGCCGTACCCACATCTGCACCGGAACTACTTGTATTAAAAAACCTATTATCCAAGTATGTACCCGTAGCACCGGCAATACTCGCTTCTACAGTCATAGAAGAAAGCTTCCCTTTTTCAGGCAGAATAGCCGCCGCGTAGGCAAATTCAATAGTTCCGCCCACAATATTAGGTCCCAGAGACCTTTTGATTAAATCGTTCTGCAATTTATCTAATGCCGTTGGAATTGCATATTCCTTATCCTTACATGCTCCCAGGCATAAAACCAATAACGTCAAAGACATCAATATTTTAAATCTTATATTTTTCATCTTGCTTAGCTTATTGTTTCACAGTTAAAAACACTTTATAGGTTTTGCGCACTTTTCGGTTGCCCGATACCACCGTCCATTCTTTAGGTTTCGATAAATCAGAAAAATCTACCTTACCTACGATTTTAGGGTCTAAAACAGCATCTACCACCAAAGTAAACTGAGGATAAAGATTCTTTAAATCGGTACCAAAAAGCACCTCTACGTTAATGGTTTGCGCTGTAGTATCAATTGTTGCAGCTTTTGTTCTTACCGTTTGGAAATCAGCCCCCAACAATTCGAAATTACTGACATAGCAATCTGCTCGTTTAGTAATCAAAAGCCCGTCATCATCCATAGGGTAATCTTTTTTACAAGAAACCACCACTAACAGCACCAATATCAATTGAATTAATAATATTCTTTTCATCTGTTTTTATCTTTATTTTTAATTATCAGATGTTCCTTACCATATTTAAATAATCATTGCCTGATATATTTAGTTATCATTTAAACATGGACGGTTCATGATTTTAAATAGTTAGGATTATCTCCATGGTTTATTTTGCGTAAGCTTATTATTTCTCACTCTTTCGGCTTCAGGTATCTGATAAATATAGCATCTCTGATAAACCAACTCATCAGCGTTAAAGAAAAAACGCTCCCAATTGTTACCCCAGCTATCCTGAAACCATTTTCCAGCACCGTAAGCAGGGCCAAAAACAGATTCTATCTTTCTCCATCTTCTTAAATCAAAAGCTCTTTGTCCTTCTCCAAACAATTCCACAATTCTCTCTTGCTCTATCGCATCAAAGAAAGCCGAAGGAGAAGCCGTTTTAGATGCTGCCAAAGCAGGCAACTTGCCCCTAGCCCTTACTCTATTTACCAATGCAATTGCATCAGCTTGTGGCCCGTTTACTTCGTTTGTAGCTTCGGCATACATTAAGAAAACATCTGCCAAACGCATTAGCGGCCAATTATAATCTCCAGAACTTCTGTTTGCACCACCATAATTACGCACAAACTTTCTCGATTGCAAACCAGAAAGATTAGTTGTATTATCATTGAACGCAGGATAAGTTACTCCGTCAATAGTTATGTTACCGCTCCAGGTTTTATACAAAAACGCCACAAAACCAGTTGTTTCGGTAGTACCAATACCCATGATTTTTTCATAATCCCACAACAAGCTGGCTTTCATCCTATAGTCCCTGTTTCTATAACTTTCTGGATTTACAGAAGAATTAGGCGTGGTACGAGCCGCACTATTAGTAGAAGGATTCATTTGAATCATCTTAGGCAAGAAATCTCCTGTAATAGTAGACTGATACCTATCTGCAAGCTCATATCTAGGTATAGCTTGATTTTGCGAAAGCCCTACAGAAACGCCCGTCCAAACCCTCATATATTCTTCACTTTGACCAGTCGCATTTCCTCCGTGAGTAATCGACATCAACACTTCGGTTTCTCCATTATTTACATTTCCTGGATTGGGTATAAACAAGTAATAGTAATTCGGTAACACATCAGCCTTACCCATTTCGCCCCATTCGCCCGGAGCACCGCCTCTAAACAAATTCAAGCCAAACTCGGTAATCACTCTGTTAAAATCTGCTGCAGCGCCTTCAAATGCGGTTTTAGCTTCGACTGCAGATTGCTGAAAACCTTCCAACTCTGGCCAGCCATTCTTTTTCCAAGAGCCCCAAAACAACTGCAGTTTCCCTCTAAAAGCTAATGCAGCGGGCTTACCAGCTCTACCAACAGCAGCACCCCTGTTTGGCAACTTTTCTGCGGCATAGGTAAAATCTGCATAAATCGAGTCCTTAACTTTCGTTATCGACGACCTTGAAATAGTATCTACTTCTATTGGTGCATTTACTATTTTATAAATGTAAGGCACATCTCCCCATAAAGAAATTAAACGGAAATAGGCAATACCTCTCAACAATCGAGCTTCCCCAATAACAGCCTCTAAGTTTTGCCTAGATACAGTTGTTTTTGCGTTGGGCAACAGTTTACTTCTGATATTTTCTATCACATAATTAGAGGTATTGATACTGCCATACAATTCCCTATACAAAGCGGCAGCTCCTCCACCATATGCACTAGGGCTATTTACAGTGATGCTAATAGGAGCAACGCCTGTATTATACATTTTAAGGAAATCTCCGTGTCCATCGAAGTGATAATCCCTATCGAAACACGGTCTAAATTCATTATAATTTCCCATTAATGCAGAAGTAGCATCAGCTTCCGTTAGCCAAAAAGTATTACTATTTGGAGATACGGTGGCATTTTGGTTCAGTAAATCTTTCCTGCAACCGGTCATGATTACAACCGACAAAAAGACAAAAATGATATATAAAATTTTCTTATTCATGGCGATCATCATTAAAAGTCAAAGTTTAGCCCAAATACAAATGTCTTTGTAATTGGATAAGAGTCGTTAGCATAAGTGTTTTTTTCAGGATCCAATCCCTTGAACTTTGTAAAGGTCAAAAGGTTGTCAGCAGAAACATATCCTCTTATTTTTTTCACCCCTATTTTCTGAATCACACTGTTATTAAAAGTATACCCTAACTGCACATTCTTTAACCTTAAGTAAGATAAATCTTGAAGCCAAAATGTACTTGCATAGTTATTGGTACTTGTAGAACCCGAACCACTAGGCAACAACCTAGGATATTCGGCATCCCTGCGGTCCAAATTCCAAGTTTGATACAATTGCTCGTAAGTAACCGCCTGTGCTGATGTTCCTAAAAATGGGCTATTCACTCTATTCATCCAAAACTCCTTCCTACCATAAGCACCTTGTAGCAAGATAGCTACATCAAATCCCTTCCAAGACGCAGAACCCCTCAAAGCATAATTTGAGGTAGGACGACCCAGCTGGTGATTAGGATAAGCTTTCCTATCATTTGCATCAATTCTACCGTCACCATTTAAATCTTTAATCAATACATCGCCAGGAGATGCACCTTGTGGCGTTGCCTTATATACATCTTCCCAAGTTTGCGCTATACCGGCTGATTCGAATGCATAAACAAAATTGTATGGCATATCTACAAATAACGAACCTCGCTGTAGCGTCTCGCTCCAAGACAATAGTGTATTTTTATTGGTAGAATAATTCAGGTTAACCATGTATCTGAAATCACCTTTCTTATCGTTCCAGGTCAAATTTGCTTCAAAACCCTTATTGCTCATGTCACCTATATTTCTTCTAGGAGCTAGATAAACACCTGTTAGATGAGTTGACAAATCAGATTCACGATTCATTCCAATGGTTTTTCTGTCGTAGTAATCCAATTCTACCAAAAGCTTATTACTTAGCATCGACACATCAAAACCTACATTGAAAATATTAGTTTTCTCCCAAGTAAGCGCATAGTTGATGAACTTTTTATTGGTAAGACCAACCACTGCCGCTCCATCTAAAAAGTAATGTCCAGCAGTTAATAATTCTTGCTGCTCGTAACGCCCAACTCCACTGTTGTTACCTAGACTACCATAAGAAACTCTAAATTTTGCAGAATTAATTTTTATTTTTTCTAGAAACGGCCTGATAAACTCCTCTTCAGATAACCTCCAACCGAATGCACCAGCCGGAAAATAACCATACTGATCACCAGGCAGAAACTTAGATGAGCCATCGGCCCTAAACGTACCTTCTAAAATATACCTATCCTTAAAAGTATAGCCTAAACGCCCGATATAAGAACGTAGCCCTTCCATGTCGGAGCTACCTCCTGTAGTTTGAACATCGTTTAAAGCTCCGTCAATTTCGAAAATATTTGGATTTAAACGGGTTCCCCTACTTGCCGAAAGATATCTGTCTTTCCAAAACTCTTCGCTATAGATTGCAGTAGCAGAAATAGCATGCAATTTGCCGAAAGTTCTATCATAGCTCAACTTTGCATTTAATTGTGTTTTAATATTCTCACGATCGGTATTGTAAATTGGCTCGTTGTTTCCCACATAAATCCTCGGACCAAAACTGTCTGTTTGAAAATTATAAGCCTGCGTAGGCATGTCGGCTCGCCAATCAAACCTATTGTTATAGGCAAGAGAATAGTCTACACGAGCAACCAAGCCTAAAATCGGCTTCCAATCTAAATAACCATTCAAATTAGCCTGCTTTTGGTTCATGTTATTTCTATTCCTCACCATGTAGTCGGCATACATATTAGAAGCCTGAGAGCTCTCGTTGTAAGCCATTGCCCCACCATAATAACCAGTAACAGGATCGAAAGGCAAAATACCGGCTGGCGCACTAAACAAATCTAAACCACTCGTTCCGTTATTAGTCATTCCTTCAGAGTAGTTATACTTAAATTGCGACCAGTTACCTGCAAACCTAATTCCAGAAGTAATTTTTTCAGCAACCTTGGTTTCCAAATTAAAAGCAAGGTTATAGCGTTTGAAGTTATTTTCAATCTGAATTCCTCTCTCGTCTAAAATGCCAGTAGATAAGTAGTAATTAGTATTATCGCTACCACCATTCACAGCAACATTATAGTTCTGCGCCAAACCATCCCTCAACACCACGTCCCACCAATTGGTACTTGGATATCTTTTTGGATCAATCATGCTCAGCGCCAACCACTGATCAATAGTGCCATTTTTAAAGTTAAATGCAGAGGCAGCTGTATTAGCAGATTGTGCTATCTGCGTAGCCGTTAATGCCTTCGCATAATTATCTACAAAATCTACGTTAGCGGTAGGACTAACCATCGATAGACTGCTGTTAACACTAATACTTGGTTTAGTATTTCGCTTACCAGATTTTGTGGTGATTAATATTACCCCGTTAGCTGCCCTAGAACCGTAAACTGCCGCAGAAGATGCATCCTTAAGTACTGAAACACTTTCGATATCATTGACGTTAATCCTATTCATATTCACATCGGGCATACCGTCTACCACAATAAGTGGCCCTGCATTATTAACCGTCCCCAATCCTCTAATCATTAACTCCGCAGCATTATTACCCACCATACCAGAACTTTGAGTTACCGCCAAGCCAGGCAACAAACCTTGTAATGCAGAGGAAGCATTAGAAAGACCTCTACTACTTACGGTTTCATCGAATTTAGCAGAAGCGACAGCACCAATGATATTTGCCTTTTTTTGTGCTCCATAGCCCACCACCACAACTTCGTTAAGTTTACTCAACTCAGGTTTCATTACTACAGCCACAGCATCTTTGGGCGCAAGTTCAATTGGAGCAAATCCAAGCAATCTGAATTGAATCCTATCTGTCTCGGAAGCTTTGATTTGGAACTTACCCTCACCATTAGTTACTGTAACTTCGGATGTCTTTAGATTTCGAACTTCGACGCCAGGTAAGGGCATCCCTTCTTCATCCTTAACAAAACCAACTACGGTTCTTTGAAAATTTGCTGTTTTCAAAAACACTTCATTGTCGTAAACATGATACCCTTTGGCATCAAAGTGTTCTTCTGCCCTATCCCTAGCGTGGCTCAAACCAGGACAAATAGCGCAAAGCAGCATAAAATACCGAGACTTCAGTATTGCTCTTGCCTTTAGAAATTTACATTTCATAGTACTTTAGGTTAATATAGTTTGTTAGGTTGTTTAAGTAAAATTGTATACATTATTAAGCTACAATTGAATACTTTTAGTTGAAATTAGAAAGTATTTTTTAAAAAACAAAATTATTTAACTAAAAAATATGCAAACGAAATAAAATTTTGTATACAATTTTAATGTTTTTTTGTATATATATTTATTTTAATTACTTTAGACAAACAAACAACCAAACTAGGCAAGATGAACCATATCACCATCCTGTTATTATATATATGTTGCATATTAAGTTCTTGCACTCAAAAGAACGAAATTATAATAGGCACTGTAGAATTGAGCAACTCTAAACTGCTGCTAACGCAGGAAGCAGACAGTTTAGATGTACCATGGGATTTGCAATACGACAAAACCAACAACTATATTATCTTCTCAGAAATCAAAGGTAATATCAAGAAACTAGACCTTAGTGACAATAGTGTTAAGTTAATAGCAACCATACCAAACGTTTTCCAACAGCGTACCACCGGCTTGCTGGGCATGGCGTTATATCAACCGCATCAAAACGAACATTATTTATTTGTATCGTACACTACAAAAACAAATGAAAAAATCTACTCTAATTTATGTAGATATATATACAAGGATGGAACCATAACCAATCCTAATTTACTTTTACAGATACCAGGCAATACTGGGCACAATGGCTCCAGAATAATCATAGGTACGGATAAGAAGATTTATTGGGCAACTGGCGATGCAGCGATTGACGCCAATGCACAAGACATCAGCAAACAAAATGGTAAAATTCTTAGAATAAATATTGATGGTAGCATTCCGAACGACAACCCGATACCCAACAGCTACGTCTACGCTTGGGGGTTCCGTAACATGCAGGGACTTGCCCAAGGCGAAAACAGCCTAATCTACACTTCTGAACATGGCGATGCCGTAGAAGACGAAGTAAACCTAATCCAGCCATTACACAATTACGGATGGCCGTTAATAGAAGGAAAAAATACCCCAAAAAAGGAAACGGACAGCATGAAAGCAATTACCTTTACTACACCGCTTCAATCATGGACACCAGTGATTGCTCCAGCTGGTATTGCTTACTACGGCAGCACAAAAATTGCCGAGTGGAGAAAAAGTCTTATCCTAAGCACCCTGAAAAGTCAATCTCTTCGCATTTTAAAACTTTCGGAAGACGGCAAAGCCATTATAGACGAATACACTTTATTTAAGGATGAACTGGGCAGGCTACGCTCGGTACTTACACTACCTAATGGAGATATCTATTTCTGTTCCAGCAACAGAGACTGGAATCCTCAAAAAGGTTTTCCAAAACCTGAAGATGACAGAATATATAAATTGAGTTTAACAGAAAAAACTGTAGGCAGAGTTTTCCATCCTGTAAAAACTACTTTAACACCTGTAGTTGAAGTATCTGGTAAAAATCTTTACGAAGCTTATTGCGCCTCTTGCCACAAAGCAGACGGAAAAGGAATAACAGGAACATTCCCTTCATTAGCCAAATCAACCGCCGTAAATGGCGATCAGCAAACCTTATCTCAAATCATTTTAAACGGATTAAAAGACAAAACCATAGCTGGTGTAAAATATGAAGCCTCAATGCCAGCATTCAACTTTTTGAAAGATGAAGAAGCAACGGCCATTATCAATTATATCAGAACCAACTTCGGCAACCAAAGTTCAACCATAACAATCAACCAATTCAAACAAACTAAATAAACCATGGAAACCACCAGCAAAAGCAATAATAGCTTTTTAAGAAAAACCCTTTCCATTCTCGGTCCCGGAATCATCACTGCTTCCTTAATTTTCGGTCCGAGCAAAATGACAATCACTTCCAAAATGGGAGCCGATTATGGCTTCAGTTTAATTTGGGTAATTGTTGTAGCTATTTTCTTTATGATGATTTATTCAAAAATGTCTGCCCGAATTGGCTTGGCTTCTGATGATACCATCCTTACTTTAATTAGAAAGAAATACGGAAAAATCACCTCTATAATTATTGGCTTAGGCATCTTCCTAGTTGCTGTTTCCTTCCAATCTGGGAACTCAACCGGCGTGTCTTTATCCGCTTCGGAAGCCACTGGTACCAGCCCCAAAATTTGGATTGTAGTCTTCAATCTTGTAGGCATCTCACTTTTATTTTTTAGGTCATTCTATAACATCTTCGAAAAATTGATGATTGCTTTAATAATTTTAAAACTATTTTCTTTCTTAACTACCGCAATTATGGTTCCGCCACCATTTGAAGCATTTGCAAAAGGCTTTATCCCGAGTATTCCAGACGGCTCTATCGGTTTAGTAATTGCTTTTACCGCTTCTTGCTTCTCTATCGTAGGCGCACTTTACCAAGCTTACCTGGTGCAAAACAGTAAAAAACTTTCTGGAGGACACAGCGCAAAGGACACCTTGAGAGGCAGTCAAACCGGAACTATACTTTTAGGCGTAATGAGCATGGCAGTATTAGTCTGTGCAGCCAACACCTTATATCCGCAACATATTCAAGTCAACTCAGCAGCCGAAATGGGCAAAGCTTTAGAACCATTATTGGGTCCAAGTGCTAAAGCCATATTTTTCATAGGGCTATTTGGCGCATCTTTTTCTTCGTTAATTGGAAATGCAGTTTTAGGCGGCTCTCTACTTGGCGACACCTTTAAATATGGCAATGACTTGAACCACCGCATGGTCAAAATCTTCATTTCTTTAGTGATGATTTTTGGAGCTATCATTGCCCTGTGCTTTGGAAAAATGCCTTTAGAATTGATTGTACTGGCACAAAGCATCACTATTTTCCTTGTACCTTTTATAGCAGTGGTTATGTTCATGATTGCTAACGACAAGGAAATCATGAAAGAACATGTAAATAAACCTATTACCAAAGTTTGGGGTGCATTAGGTTTAATCCTATTGGTGGGCTTAGCCATCAGCAACCTCATTACCTTAATAAAATAAACAACAATGAACCTGAATTTAAAAGAATTTGAAGACACACTTTTAGCTCCTTCAACTAGTCTAATCGAAGACATCAAAAAGATAGATGGCGACATCATGTTTTTGGGAATTGGCGGAAAGATGGGACCAAGCATGGCAAAACTCACTGTAAGAGCACTAAAAGCTGCTGGAATAGAAAAAAACGTAATTGGTGTATCAAGGTTTTCTTCTGGCGGATTGAGAGAGGAACTTGAAAACGAAGGCATCCAAACCATTGCCTGCGACTTACTCAATGAAGCTGATTTAAAGCAACTGCCACAAGTACCGAATATCATTTACTTAGCTGGACACAAATTTGGAACCACAGGCAATGAAGATTTCACTTGGGCAATGAACGCATACCTTCCAGGATTAGTTTCATCACACTTTAAAAATTCCAAAATTGTTGCTTTTTCATCTGGAAACGTATTGCCCTTTGTAAACCTAAAAGAAGGAGGCGTATCTGAAGAGCAATCTCCAGAACCAATAGGCGAATATGCACAATCTTGCTTGGGAAGAGAAAGAATATTCGAATATTTCTCTAAAAAGAACAACACACCCATGTTAATTTACAGGCTTAATTACGCCGTTGATTTTAGGTATGGCGTACTGATAGAAATTGCCAAAGCGGTAAATGCAGAAAGACCTGTAGACCTTACCACACAAAACGTGAACGTAATTTGGCAAGGCGATGCGAATGAAATTGCCATTAGGTCTTTATTGCACTGCAGCTCGCCCGCCAAAATGCTAAATGTTACCGGACCAGAAATTTTATCTACCAAATGGATCGCAGAGCAGTTCGGGATACTATTGAATAAAACACCACAATTTACTGGTTCAGGCGCTGATACGGCACTGCTAAACAATGCATCAGAATGCCACAGATTATTCGGCTACCCAAAAACCACCATAAGAGAAGCTATTGAACACACCGCTAATTGGATTTTAAATGGCGGAGAACTTTGGAATAAAGACACCCATTTTCAAGAGAGAGGAGGAAAATTTTAATGAACAAACTATCAAAAGAGCTGAAAGAACACTTAATGCAGGGAACGGTCATCCCCGCACATCCATTAGCATTGAATGAAGATAGAACACTAGACGAACAGCACCAACGTTTATTGACTCAGTATTACATGAGCTCTGGAGCTGGAGGAATTGCTATCGCCGTACACTCTACTCAATTTGAAATTAGAGAGCCCGAAGTAAATCTTTTCGAAAAAGTAATTGAACTAGCAAGCGAAGAAATTGCAAAAGCGAAGCTAGACAGACCATTTATTAAAGTTTGTGGTATTTGTGGGCCAACTGAGCAAGCGGTTAATGAAGCCAAAATAGCAGTAAAACATAGTTACCACATGGGTTTATTAAGCATGGGCGGTTTACAAGGCTGGACAGAAGAGGCTATTCTTGAGCGAGTACGCAAAGTGGCGCAGGTAATCCCTGTGTTTGGCTTTTACCTGCAGCCTTCAGTGGGCGGTAGAATTTTCTCTTACGATTTTTGGGCAAAGTTTGTGGAAATCGAAAATGTGGAAGCAATTAAATGCGCTTCTTTCAACAGATACCAAACTTTAGATGTAATGAGAGCTTTAGCCAACTCGAGCAGAAGAAATGAAGTAGCCATGTACACAGGCAACGATGACAACATTGTGAACGATTTGCTAACGAGCTACCGTTTTCCTACTGCAAAAGGACAGACTGAAATTACTTTTAGAGGCGGGCTTTTAGGACACTGGGCAGTTTGGACACAAAAAGCCGTAGAATTACTAGACAAAATCAAACAATACAAACTTCAACCAAGTGCAGCAGTTGCTGATGAATTATTGAGCCACAACATTGCAGTAACCGACAGCAACGCCGCTTTATTCGACCCTTCGCATGATTTCCACGGCTGTATCTCTGGCATCCACGAGGTGTTGCACAGACAAGGCTTATTAAAAGGCATTTGGTGTATTAGTCCAAAAGAAACTCTCTCTAAAGGACAAAGCGAAGAGATTGATCGCATCTATCAAGATTACCCACAACTAAACGATGATGAATTTGTAAAAGCGTTCTTAAAAGAAAAATCTAATTAAGTTAAACCTGATTTGCTAGCAAACACACAACCTAAACACTAACAAAATGAACAGAAGAAATCTTTTAAAAACATTAACGCTAAGCTTAGGAGCTACTGTAATTACTTCAGACCTTTTGGCTAAAGTTGACAAGAACACCTATCGTTATAAAATCAAAGAGAACCCGCTTCATCAGCCCATTAAAAAAGCGGTTACGGCTATTACTTTGGGTGCGGGAAACCGAGGGATGGTTTACGGAACCTACGCCGAAATTACCCCAAACGACCTTAAGATTGTAGGTGTAGCAGAACCTGTCGCTTTTAGAAATGAAAGGTATGCTAAAATCCACTCCATCCCACAAGAAAACAGATTCAATACATGGGAGGATGTATTTAAAAGACCAAAGTTTGCAGATGCAATTATCATTTCTACGCCAGACAACTTACATTACGGCCCTTGCATGAAGGCGTTAGCCATGGGTTACGACATCCTTTTGGAAAAACCTATTGCACCAACAGAAAAAGAGTGTAGAGATATTTTGGCGCTTGCCAAGAAAAACAATAGAATTGTAGCAGTTTGTCACGTACTAAGATATGCACCTTACTTCATCAAAATGAAAGAATTGATAGAAAAAGGAGCTATTGGAGAAGTAGTGAGTGTACAACATTTCGAACCAATTGAGCACATCCACATGTCTCACTCTTACGTTCGTGGAAACTGGCACAACTCTAAAGAAACCACGCCTATTATCTTGGCAAAATCTTGTCACGATTTAGATATTATTAAATGGGTAATCAACAAGCCAAGCAAAAAAATAGTTGCCATGGGCGATTTAAAATGGTTCCGTAAAGAAAATGCACCCGCCAACAGTAGCGATAGATGCGTAACCTGTAGCGTAGAAAGAGAATGCGCTTACTCTGCCGTGAAGGAATACGCAGACCGACAAACACACTTCTTATCTGTTTTGGATGTTCCAGATAACATTCCAAATCGTCGAGAATACATATTGGAGAAACTTAAAACAAGCAACTACGGGCGTTGTGTTTATCGCATGGATAACGATCAACCAGACCACTATGTAACCAGCATACAATTTGCGGACAGTGTAACAGCAAGCTTTTCTATGGAGGCATTTACTTCTTACCACGGCAGACGCACCAGAATTATGGGATCTATGGGAGACTTAGTGGGAGACATGAAAGAGCTGGTTCACAACGATTTTAGAACAAGAAAAGAAACCAAATTTATACCAGAAGCACAAGATGTAAAAGGTTATGAAGACCACGGACACGGCGGCGGGGATTGGCTGCTCACTAAAGACTTCGTAAATGCGGTAAGTCAACAAAACGCAAAGCTACTTACTTCCACCATCGATGAATCTATCGAAAGTCACTTGATGGGTTTTATGGCCGAAGAAAGCAGGAAAAAAGGAAAAATAATGGATATTAAAGTTTAACAAAAAGCCATTAGCTCATTATTTTTAACGGATGAAAACTTAAACCTTCATCCGTTTTTGTTTACTATACTTTTCTACTCTATTAAAAGCAATTTTATCCATCGCAAAGAACTAGATTTGCAAAAATTTAGTCGAAATGAAAATCAAAAACATCCCTCCCATCCCTGCAGTACTACTAGCTATTACTAGCGTACAAGGTGGTGCGGCTATTGCCAAAGGGATGTTTCCGCTGTTGGGCGCTACAGCAACAGTTACCTTGCGCATTGGGCTTTCGGCTATCATTTTATTACTCGCTTATCGCCCTAATTTCAAAAAAATCACCGCAACACAGTGGAAATTGGTGAGTTTATATGGCATATCGTTAGGCTCAATGAACCTAACTTTCTACCTCTCTTTGTCACGCATACCATTGGGGCTGGCAGTTACTTTAGAATTTATAGGCCCTTTAATTCTCGCAATTGCTGCCTCAAAAAAAGCGACAGATTTAATATGGGCAGTAATGGCGGCGGCAGGTATTGCTTTAATTGCACCTTGGAGCGGAGAAAGTAATGTTGATATGATAGGTGCATTGCTTTCGTTGGTTGCTGGAGGTTTTTGGGCACTTTACATCATTATGGGAGGTAAAGTTTCAAAGGCGATGGATAGCGGAGCAGCGGTAAGTGTAGGAATGCTGATAGCTAGTTGCGTGGTTCTACCTTTCGCTTTTGCAGATGGCCATCTGTTCGACGTTACTCCAAAACTTTTAGCTATGGGCTTGGCTATTGCCTTGCTTTCTAGCGCCATTCCGTTCACGTTAGAGATGAACGCACTAAAGCATATTCCAGCTAAAACTTTCAGTATTTTAATGAGTTTGGAACCAGCGGCAGCGGCAATTTGTGGCTTATTCTTTTTACACGAATACCTGTCTTTTAACGAATGGGCAGCCATTGCATTAGTAGTTGGTGCTAGCACAGGCTCTACATTAACTAAGGCCAAACAACCTACAAGCCATTAAGTAAATTGGCGCTGTTAAGCAGTTCACCGAAAACTTTACTAAACAAAAAAGGAGATACAAAAAATGCATCTCCCTTTAAGCTATCATATCCTCTCGGATATTTTAAACTTTTGACTTTATAATTTTAACTTAGTTTTCCTGGTGTAACCAAGCTTTCTTAGTCAATAACTCTTCTTCTGTCTCACGAATATCTTCGTCGTCTACACAGCAATCTACTGGGCAAACCGCAGCACATTGAGGCTCATCATGGAAACCTTTACACTCTGTACACTTGTCTGAAACAATATAATATACCTCATCAGAAACCGCATCTTGAGCAGCACCTGCATCTACTTCACTACCTCCAAAATCAATAATACCGTCTAAAGCGGTACCATCAGAAAATCTCCAAGCGGTACCAGCATCATAAATTGCATTATTAGGGCATTCTGGCTCACATGCCCCACAGTTTATACATTCGTCTGTTATTTTAATTGCCATCTTTTCGTCTAAATCTAAATGCGAAGTTTACCTTTGCGTCGCAAATATAATACATAATAAATTTATAATAGTTCTAAATATGTCTTCACTTCGTAAAGAACAGCTCATTTCTGCTTTTAAACAACTAGGTAAATATCTAAATCAGCCAGATGAAGCCTTCAAATCAGCTGTCTATTCGGCTAAAAATGCAAATGCTTGGTTTACAGAAGATGAAGTAAACAAATCGGTAAAAGCCTTAGCTGAAATGCTAAACGAGGCCGATTTAGAACAATGGTTTGAAAATATTGAAGTTACAACAGCACCTAAAAAAGTGGGGTTAATCTTAGCTGGCAACATTCCCTTGGTTGGCTTTCACGATGTGATGTGTGTATTAGCAACAGGAAATATTGCACAAATTAAATTATCTTCATCTGACAATAAACTCCTGCCCTTTCTGCTAAATCAACTCTGTGAAATTTTACCAGAGCTGAAAAACCACATTATTTATGCCGAACAATTGAAAGGTTTCGATGCGGTAATTGCTACTGGCAGCAACAACACATCAAGATATTTCGAATATTATTTCGGTAAAGTACCCAACATCATCAGAAGAAATAGAAATAGTGTAGCTGTATTAACTGGAGAGGAAAAAGAAGAAGAAATTGCGGAACTAGGTCATGATATTTTAGATTACTTTGGCATGGGCTGTCGCAGTATCTCAAAAATCTACATCCCTGAAAATTACGAAATCAAAAACTTTTTTGAGCCTTTAGAGCAATATCAAGACATTATCAACCATTTTAAATACAACAACAACTACGATTACAACAAGTCTATTTATTTGGTAAATCAGCAAAAACATTACGACAATGGTTTTTTATTGTTGAAAGAAGATGAAGGCTTGTCATCGCCTTTGGCTGTATTATATTACGAAACTTATGAGAACATAGGCGACGTTACTGAAAAACTGAAGCAGCAACGAGAACAAATTCAATGTGTTGTAGGCAACCTAATTGATAAAGATTTGCAGGTACTCCGCTTTGGAGAAAGCCAGCACCCTAAACTTTGGGACTACGCAGACAATGTTGATACGATTGAGTTTTTGAAGGGATTAGGGGATTAAGCGCCTCTCTGCCCTGTAGGCATCTCTCCCCAAAAGGGAGAGAAAAGATTTGTAGCCAATTTTAACTGAACACTTTTAACTTTGGTCTTTCCGACTTCAAGACTTTTTACTTTTAACTTTCCACTTTTAACTTTTAACTTCTTACTTTTGAAGGAATGTATATCATCAAAGTTAAAGGCATTGCCAAAATACCTGATTACGTACAACTAAGAGACGAAAAGTTCACTTTGTTGGCTTATTTTAGGGTAGATAGACCTGATAAATCTTTAGAGAAACTAGGTTTTGGAGATAAGCAGGAAAAAATAATGAGTTTTATTAACGAGTTGCCTTTTGGACAGGTAACTAAACTAGATATTTAACATGGCAGAGTACGTAGAAAATGTAATTACCTTAAACAACGTTGATGTTTTTCAGCAGAAACACTTAGTGCTATCTAACGTAAAACTTGATGTTGCCAAAGGCGAGTTTGTATTTCTAATTGGCGCAACTGGTTCGGGAAAAAGTAGTTTGTTAAAAATCATTTATGGCGATTTACACATCGGTAATGGCGAAGGAAGCGTAGCTAATTTCAATTTAAAAACACTTGCTGAAAAGGAAGTTCCTTACTTGAGAAGAAAACTTGGGATTGTTTTCCAAGATTTTCAGTTATTGGGCGACAGAACCATTGAGCAAAACCTTGAATTTGTTCTAAAAGCTACGGGTTGGAAAGACAAAAACCTGATTACCGAACGTATTAAAGATGTTTTGGAAAAAGTGGGCTTGCGTTCTAAAATCAAGAAAATGCCTCACGAAATGTCTGGCGGTGAGCAACAACGTATTGTAATTGCCAGAGCTCTATTAAACAATCCGGAGATTATTCTAGCGGATGAGCCGACAGGAAACTTAGACCCAGAAACTTCGGAAGAAATTGTGCTTTTATTGAAGCAAATCAGTCAAAACGGAACCGCTGTTTTAATGGCTACCCACGATTATCATATCATCCGTACCTTCCCTTCTCGCATCATCAAATGTGAAAATGGATTAGTGCATGAAGATGTTCAGATCGCTTAAATATTCAAGTTCGCTAATTATGTCACCACTCCGTGGTTTAAAATTTTAACATTTAAATGCTATCATAATACCAGTCCTTCGGACTTTAGATATAACCACAAAGTGGTGATATTATAATAGAAAATTATAGTTATTACGCCCACGGAACCCTGAAAGGGTAAGATTATAAAGCTAATTTATATTAAGCAGTATTCTGACAAAAAATTAATTTACAGCCATTCTGTTAGTCTAACTTGACGTAAAACTGACAGCATGGCTGTTTTATTTGCATTGGCAAAACTTTTGTAAAGAACCCTTTCAAAGGAATCCCTTTGGGAAAAAACACGAGTACACATGTTTAACAAGAAGAAAAAGGAAGAAGAACCATTGGTTGAAAATAATACAGCTGAAGCAGCAGCGGAAAGCACTAAAGATAATGTAGAAAACACAGCAGCGCAAGCTGAAAACGAAGCGAGCGAGCCTGCAATAGAATTATCAGTAGAAGAAAAATTACTACAGCAAGTAGCTGAATTGAATGATAAATACCTACGTCTATTTGCTGAGTTCGACAACTTCAAACGTCGTACACAAAAAGAGCGTGTTGAGTTGTTACAAACTGCTGGTAAAGATATCGTCGTTTCTCTCTTACCTGTTTTAGATGATTTTGAACGTGCTATTAAAGCAACTGAAAAATCTACAGAAGTAGCACCAGTTCGTGAAGGTATTGAATTGGTTCAAACCAAATTGAAGAGTATTTTAACTCAAAAAGGCTTAAAAGAAATCGAAAGTTTGAACACTCCTTTTGACACAGATTTGCACGAAGCAATTACCCAAATTCCTTCGCCAACAGAAGAGCAAAAAGGAAAAGTAATTGACGAATTAGAAAAAGGATATACGCTTAACGAAAAAGTAGTTCGTTTTGCTAAAGTGGTAGTTGGAGCATAAAGGAATTTTGAATGGTTAAATTTTGAATGATTAAATCGGACACATTCAATCATTTTCTCATTTAGTCATTCAATCATTAAACAAAAATGAGCAAAAGAGATTATTACGACGTACTTGGAGTTGCCAAAGGCGCATCGGCGGAAGAAATTAAGAAAGCTTACCGTAAGTTGGCTATTAAATATCACCCTGATAAAAACCCTGATGACAAATCTGCAGAAGATAAGTTTAAGGAAGCGGCAGAGGCTTACGAAGTATTAAGTAGTGCAGAGAAAAAACAACGTTACGACCAATTTGGACACGCCGGAGTTGGCGGTGCAGCTGGAGGTGGTGGCTATGGCGGTGGCGGCATGAACATGGAAGATATTTTCAGTCAGTTTGGAGATATTTTTGGTGGTGGCGGCGGTAGCCCATTTGATAGTTTCTTTGGCGGTGGAGGTCAATCGAGAGGTGGCCGCAGAGTAGCCAAAGGAAGTAACCTACGTATCAAAGTAAAGTTAACCTTAGAAGAAATTGCTAATGGTGCCGAGAAAAAAATCAAAGTTAACAAGCAAGTAAGCTGTAAAACTTGTGATGGCACTGGTGCGAAAGACAAATCATCGGTAAGTACTTGTAGCACTTGTGGTGGTGCAGGTTCGGTACGTAGAGTTACCAATACTATCTTAGGCCAGATGCAAACTACAGCTACCTGCCCTACTTGTCATGGTAGCGGACAACAAATTACTGCAAAATGTGGTGCTTGTCATGGCGAAGGAACGGTTCGTGGCGAAGAAACCATTACCATCAATATTCCTGCTGGTGTGAGCGAAGGCATGCAGTTAAGTATGGCTGGAAAAGGTAACGCAGCTCCAAATGGTGGTGTACCAGGGGATTTAATCATCTTGATTGAGGAAACTCCTCACGAAACCTTAAAAAGAGAAGGAAACAATGTAGTTTACGATTTGCATGTAAGCATTCCTGATGCAGCTTTAGGTGCAAGTGTGGAAGTACCAACTATTGATGGCAAGGCAAAAATTAAAATTGAGCCAGGCACACAAAGTGGAAAACTGCTTCGTTTAAAAGGCAAAGGTATTCCAGAGGTGAATTCTTACCATAGAGGCGACCAAATCATACACGTAAACATTTGGACTCCAAAAGCACTAAATAGTGAAGAAAGAGCATTGCTCGAAAAATTGAGAGAATCTGCGAACTTTAAACCACAACCTGGTAAAAATGACAAGAGTTTCTTCGATAAAATGAAAGAATATTTCGAATAATAGAAATCCCGCTTGATGCGGGATTTTTTGTTTTTACAAATTAAACCTAATTTGCATACAAAGCTCGATATCCAATGATTAAAAAATTATTACTTCCGATACTATTCCTTTTAAGCTTCAATACCTACGCTCAACAAAAATCAGGTGCACAGCAATTTTGGGATTTACTAAAACAGCATTGCGGCAAAGCCTACCAAGGAGAAATTACACATGGCATGACGGATGCATTTAAAAATGGACCATTGGTAATGCATGTTAGGCAATGTAATGATAGCCTAATTAAGATTCCATTTTTTGTCGGAGAAGATAAATCTAGGACTTGGGTGCTGAAACTTGCAAACAGCAGGATTTTATTAAAGCATGATCATCGACATGCAGATGGTTCGGAAGATAAAGTAACGCAATACGGAGGCTTAACTTCAAACAGCGGAACAGCTAATATGCAAATTTTCCCAGCAGATCAACAAACCATAGATTTACTACCAGCCGCAGCCGGTAATGTTTGGTGGATTACCATTGATGAGAATAGTTTCACCTATAATCTGCGTCGTATTGGCACAGACCGTTTGTTTACCGTTAAATTTGATTTAACCAAACCAATCGCCGCTCCCACCGCTCCTTGGGGATGGAAAGACTAAATAATAAAATTGACGAACTAACTTTTTAGACTGTTACTAACGCAATTTTAAAAATCTGACAAAAAGCAGACGAAGAATTTTCATCAAGTGTAAAAAAATATAAAACCTTATTTTACTTTTGACGCCATAATGAGAGCTACAATTATATTTTGTTTATCCTTGTTTTTCCTTTTACTGAAGGGAAGTGAGAATACGCATGCAGTAGCTCCACGTTTAGCTCAGGGTTACGAGTTTTTTAATGAAAACCCTCAAACTAAACAAAATCACACTCCTTTCCATAAAAACGCTAACGTTCATATCCAAAAAAGTTTCTCTTCAAGCGAAATGAACTACGCAGAAGAAAGTCAAGAGGATGACGAAAGTATTTCGAGAAAAGGAATCATCAGCATCAAACAAGCTGCCTATTTCTGTTATGCGCTATTAGTAGGAAATCTCCGAACAATCCAAAAGCTTGCATTACCTTACTGCGAGCATTTATCTTATACTTCAAGCTTCAAATATCTCTTGCTGAGAGTTTTTAGAATTTGATACCCTCTTTTACTTAATCGATTAGCTGTCGAAACAAATTTGCCTGCCTTTTATTTGGCATTGGTATTTGTTGTAAAATTTATCTAAAGAAATTCTATTAAACAAATAATGAGAACCACTCACCGCTTTGATAAAAGATGATGTGATTTCTCAATTCTAAACAAAAATCAAAACCCGTAATGAAACTATCTAGATCTCATCTTGATAGCTTCATCATCTTTAAAACACAATTTTTATACAGATGAAAAATATTATAATGCTCACAGGCGTATGTGCTTTGCTATTTTCCAGTTGCGCATCAAATCGCGAAGAAAAAGAAGAAGAAACCAACTACACGGCAACTAGTCCAGTAACTATCGATACTTCTTTCACTAAAGAATATGTATCTCAAATCCGCTCGGTTCGCAATATCGAGTTAAGAGCGCAAGAGAAAGGTTTTCTGGAACGCATTTATGTAGATGAAGGCCAAACCGTAAAGGCTGGTCAATTGCTTTTCAAAATTATGCCTAAAATGTACGAAGCTGAAGTATTAAAAGCAGAAGCTGAGGTCAACGCTGCCGAAATTGAAGTAGCTAATACTAAACTACTGGCAGATAAAAACGTAGTGGCACAAAATGAATTGGCAATGGCTAAAGCCAAATTAGCACAGGCCAAAGCTAGCTCATCATTAGCAAAGCTGCATTTATCATTTACCGAAATCAGGGCACCATTTAATGGCACTATCGATCGCTTGCCTAAAAAATTGGGGAGCTTAATCGACGAAGGTGAGTTACTTACCACCTTATCCGATAACAGTGAGATGTTTGCTTATTTCAATGTTTCAGAACCTGAATATTTGAACTTCCAGCAAGCAAAAACGAGCCATAACCAATCCGTAAGCTTAGTTTTAGCCAATGGCGAAACATTAAACGGTAAGGGAAAAGTAGAAACCATTGAAGGGGAATTTGATTCCGAAACTGGTAACATCGCCTTTAGGGCAAAATTCCCAAATCCTAATCAGCTATTAAGAAATGGAGAAACCGGAAAAGTGCAAATGGTTATTCCATTGAAAAATGCTTTAATCATTCCTCAAAAAGCGACTTACGAATTACAAGACAAAAATTATGTATTTGTGATTGAGAAAAATGGAACTGTAAAATCCAGAGAAATTAAGATTGGCGGTGAACTACCAGATATCTATGTGGTATCCAGCGGCTTGCAACAGGGTGATAAAATAGTGCTTGACGGTGTACAAAAAGTGAAAGATGATGAAAAAATCAAATTCACTTTCATGGAACCAAAACAAGTGTTAAGCCAATTACAATTAAAAGCAGAATAGGCCATTTTTCAAGAAAATTATGTTTAGTAAATTCATAAAAAGACCGGTGCTATCCATCGTGATATCCCTTGTCATCGTATTTATGGGTGTGCTGGCTTTGATTGGCCTGCCCGTAACCCAATTGCCAAATATCTCGCCGCCAATGGTAAACATTGTGGCCGAATATCCTGGTGCAAACAATGAGTTACTGATTAAAGCGGTAGTTATCCCATTGGAGAGAGCCTTAAATGGTATCCCAGGAATGAAATACATGACTTCTGATGCTGGTAATGATGGTGAATGTTCGATACAGCTGGTATTTAATTTGGGCACCGACCCTGACCAAGCCACGTTGAACGTACAAAATCGTGTAGCAGCTGTGACCAACAAATTACCTCCATTGGTTATTCGTGAAGGTATCAAAATCAGTCGCCAACAACCAAATATGTTGATGTATGTAAATGTGTTCAGTAAAGACCCACACATGAATGAAAACTTCTTGTACAACTATGCTGACATCAATGTAATTCCAGAATTGAAACGTGTAGAAGGAGTTGGTTTTGCCGACATTTTGGGTAACCGTGAATATGCCATGCGTATTTGGCTAAAGCCCGATAAAATGCTGGCGTACAAGATTTCTTCTGAAGAAGTTTTAGAAGCACTGAACAATCAAAGTTTTGAAGCATCTCCAGGTAAAACAGGCGAAGCCTCAGGTAAACGTTCAGAATCATTTGAATATGTCTTAAAATACCCAGGGCGTTTCACGAAAGAAGCCGATTACAAAAACATTGTTTTACGAGCAAGTGCCAATGGCGAATTATTAAGATTGAAAGATGTTGCCGATGTAGAATTTGGCAGTGCCATGTATGATTTGTATTCTCACCTTGACGGAAAACCTTCTGCTGCTATCGTTCTGAAACAATCTTACGGAAGTAATGCGCAAGAGGTTATTGAGAATGTGAAGAAACGTTTGGAAGAGATCAAGGCAGAAAACTTCCCCAAAGGGATGGATTACGAAATCAGTTATGACGTTTCTAAATTCTTGGATGCATCCATAGAAAAAGTGGTGCATACCCTAATTGAAGCCTTTATCCTCGTAGGTTTAGTAGTTTTCATTTTCTTGGGTGATTGGCGTTCTACGCTAATTCCGGCCATTGCAGTACCAGTTTCACTAATAGGTTCCTTTATTTTCATGCAGTTTTTCGGCATCACGCTTAACCTCATCACGCTATTTGCGTTGGTATTGGCTATTGGTATTGTTGTCGATGATGCAATTGTAGTGATCGAAGCGGTACATGCCAAGATGGAAGCAGACAAACGCTTATCGGTATTAAAAGCTACACAATTAGCATTAACTGATATTGGAGGCGCCATTGTAGCCATCACTTTCCTAATGGCATCGGTATTTATTCCTGTAGCATTTATGTCGGGTCCGGTTGGTGTTTTTTATCGTCAATTCTCCATTACTATGGCTACGGCGATCATTCTATCTGGTGTGGTGGCGCTGACTTTAACACCCGCTTTATGTGCTATCTTGTTGAAGAAACACAATGCCAATCATCACACAAAAAAATCAATTATAGATAAAGGCTTGGATGCCTTTAACGCTTGGTTTTTCAGATTGACTGGTCGTTACCAAAAAGTAATGAACAAAGTAATTGCCCGTAAAGTAGCTCTTTTTGGCGTATTGGGTATTTTCTGCGTAGCTACTTATTTCTTGAGCAATTCAGTACCATCGGGATTTATCCCTAATGAAGACCAAGGGATGATTTATGCGATTATTCAAACTCCTCCTGGCTCTACCTTAGAAAGAACTAATCAAATTTCAGAAAAGCTTGAAAAAATTTGTGAGGAAATTGAAGGCGTAAGTTCTGTTTCTGCACTGGCGGGATACGAAGTATTAACGGAAGGAACTGGAGCCAACTCGGGTACTTGCTTAATCAACCTCAAGGATTGGAAAGACCGTAAAAATACAGCTCAGGATATCATTAAAGAACTGGAAGAGAAATCTAAAGATATGCCAGGGGCCATGGTAGAATTCTTCCAACCGCCTGCTATTCCGGGTTATGGTGCTGCTGGTGGTTTCGAATTGCGTTTATTGGACAAAGCTGGAAGGAACAATTATGTAGAAATGGAAAAAGTGAGCAAGGATTTTGTGAAAGAGCTGAACAAACGTCCAGAGCTACAATCTGTATTTACCTTCTACAGTGCCAGTTTCCCGCAATACATGTTAAATATTGATAACGATAAAGCGCAACAAAAAGGGGTTACACCAGAAAAGGCACTTGAAACCTTATCGGACTTAATTGGCAGTAATTACGAAACCAACTTCATCAAATTCGGTCGCCAGTACAAGGTAATTGTACAGTCGTTGCCACAATACAGGGCTTTACCAGCTGATGTGATGAAACTGTACGTGAAAAACAATAGAGACGAGATGGTTCCTTTTTCATCGTTCATGACCATGAAAAAAGTTTACGGACTATCGGAAATCACTCGTCATAACATGTACAATTCTGCCGAAATTAATGGTTCGCAAGCAATAGGTTATAGTTCTGGCGATGCGCTGAAAGCCGTAGCAGAAGTAGCGAAGAAAACCTTGCCAAGAGGTTATGGCATCGATTGGGCAGGCATCTCAAAAGACCAAACGTCGAGAGGTAACGAGGCCATTTACATCTTCCTCATTTGCTTAGGCTTCGTGTATTTGGTACTTGCAGCACAGTACGAAAGTTTCATTTTGCCACTGGCAGTAATCGTTTCTTTACCTGCTGGGATATTTGGTGCTTTTCTTTTCTTAAAGCTTCTAGGCTTAGAAAACAATATTTACGCACAAGTCTCCATGGTGATGTTGATTGGTTTGCTTGGCAAAAATGCAGTGCTAATTGTAGAATTTGCTGCGCAGAAACATGCAGAAGGCAAGACAATCTTGGCCGCCGCAATGGAAGGTGCTGTAGTAAGGTTCCGCCCAATTTTGATGACTTCCTTTGCGTTTATTGCAGGTTTAATTCCATTGGTTTTTGCAAGTGGTCCAGGTGCTATTGGCAACCGTACCATTGGTTCGGCAGCCGCTGGAGGTATGTTACTTGGAACTGTGTTCGGTGTAATTATCATCCCAGGGCTGTACTATGTTTTTGGCACTATCGCCAGCAAACGCAAACTCATTAAAATTGAAGACGAACATCCATTAACCGAAGAAATTGAAGGCAATGTTTAATAAAAATCATCACAAAATATTGGGATTTACCTTGTTGAGCTTGGCTTATGCCAGCTGTAAAACCCCCGCTATTGTTCAAAAAACAGAGAACAAGAGCACTCCGAGTGCTTTCGCCAACTATACCAATGACACCGCAAATTCGGCCAATATCAAATGGAAAGAATATTTTAAAGACCAATACTTAACCAATTTGATTGATACCGCCTTACAGAACAATCAAGAGTTAAATATCACTTTACAGGAAATTGAAATTGCTAGAAACGAAGTAAGGGTAAGAAAAGGCGAACTACTACCTAGCTTGGGCTTAAAAGCTGGAGCAGGCTTGGAAAAAGTAGGCAGATATACTAGTCAGGGTGCAGGTGATGCCAGTACTGAAATTAAGCCCGGTAAAGAAATGCCAGAACCCCTACCCGATTACCTAGTTGGTTTGTACGCCAATTGGGAAGTTGATATTTGGCACAAGCTACGCAACTCTAAAAAAGCTGCTTACACCAAATATCTATCCTCTGTAGAAGGCAAGAACTTTGTAGTAACGAGTTTAGTAGCAGAAATTGCGAATTCATACTACGAGTTGCTGGCTTTAGATAACCAGTTAGATATGGTGCGTAAAAATATTGAACTACAAACCAATGCACTGGCAGTAGTTAAAATACAAAAAGAAGCTACGAGAGTAACCGAATTGGCCGTTCGTAAATTTGAAGCAGAAGTATTGAGCTCTAGAAGTTTGGAGTTTGATATCTTACAAAAAACCACAGAAACAGAGAATAAAATCAACTTTTTGTTGGGCAGGTATCCACAACACATCGATAGAGACAAAAGCAGCTTCGATACGAACTTAGCCAATGACCTGCATACAGGAATTCCTTCGCAGTTGCTAGCCAACAGGCCAGATATTAAACAAGCGGAGTTAGATTTAATTGCTGCAAAGTTGGATGTGAAAGTAGCAAAAGCGCAGTTCTATCCCTCGTTAGGTATTTCAGCGGGTATAGGGTTTCAAGCATTTAACCCTTCCTATTTAGTGAAGACGCCAGAATCGCTACTTTACTCTATTGCCGGCGATGTAGCAGCTCCTCTTATCAACAGAAATGCGATTAAAGCGAACTACTTAACAGCGAACGCGAAACAAATTCAGGCGGTTTATCAATATGAAAGAAGCATTTTGAATGGTTATATTGAAGTAGCTAACCAACTCTCTAGCATCGGCAATTTGAGTAAAAGCTACGAGTTAAAAGCTAAACAGGTACAGGCTTTAACACAATCTATCGAAATTTCTAATGATTTATTCAAATCTACCAGAGCTGATTACTTAGAAGTATTAATGACACAGCGTGATGCACTGGAAGCAAAATTAGAATTGATAGAAACAAAGAAACAGCAATTGAATGCCATGGTAAAAGTTTATCAGGCATTAGGTGGCGGATGGAATTAGTTAGCTTAGAGGTTTTGGCTAATTAATTGTTTACTAGTTGGAAAGTCCCAGTTAATCTGGGACTTTTTTACATTTAACGATACACTATCTATAAACCATTTACGTTCAGTAAACTCAAGCTAGCACTCTCTTTTGTTAAAATTTGTTAAGTATTTTCAAGCTCAACGACGTTTAAGTAGTTTAGCCCTTATTATTTAATTGACGTTGTCGTATTATTACCTTATCTTTGTAAAATGTTTAAAATTAAACACCTTATTATTTCTTGCTTCGCCATTGCCCTTTTAAGTTTAGGCGCATGTAAAAGTCGTTTCGAAAAACTTCGTTTAAGTAATGATGTAGCTAAAAAATACCAAGAAGGAATTAGACTTTATAACAAGAAAGATTACTCAAAAGCCTTGATTTTATTCGAAGGTTTGGTACAGAAATATAGAGGTACTGCCGAGGCAGAAGATTTGAACTACTACTACGCCTACACTTTATATCGCCTAAAAGATTACACTACTGCACGTTACAAGTTTAAAGAGTTTGCAGATACTTATCCCGCCAGTAAAAATGCGGAAGAATGTAGGTACATGGGTGCTTATTGTTATTATTTAGATTCTCCAAAATCATCATTAGACCAAGAGAATACTTATAAAGCAATTGATGCCTTACAGTTATTTATCAACCTTTACCCAAAAAGTGATAGAGCTACGCAAGCTGCTCAATATATTGCCAACTTAAGAAACAAATTAGAAACTAAGGCTTTTGATAACGCTAAGCTTTATTTTAATTTGGGAGGTTACGATATCACCAACTACAAATCGGCAGTTGTGGCGTTAAAAAATGCACAAACAGAATTTCCTGATATCAAGTACGCAGAAGAAATGAACTTATTGATTGTTAAATCTCAGTTCATGTATGCAAAAAATAGTTATCCTATCAGACAGGAAGACCGTTTTAACGAAGCTATCGAGTATTATAACGAATTTATCGAAGCTTATCCTAACAGCAAATTTGCAAAAGAAGCAAAACAGCTAAAAGATGATAGTGAGGCAGGAATTGCAAATGCTAAAAGAATCATTGCTGAAGAGCAAGCAATGATTGCTAAATACAAAGCACTTGAAGAAAGTGATAAAGCAGGCAAAAAGAAAAAAGATACGACTAACAATAATTTAGATAATAAAACACAAAAATAAAATGAGTACTACTCCAAAACCAGCTATTCCAAATACTACGGTTACTAGAAATGTTCATGATTTGGATAGATCTACTGATAACATTTATGAGTCTTTAGTAATCATTGCGAAGAGAGCTAATCAAATCTCTAACAATATGAAAGAGGAGCTACATGGCAAGTTAGCAGAGTTTGCTTCATCTAACGACAACTTAGAAGAGGTTTTTGAAAATAGAGAGCAAATTGAGATTAGCAAGCACTATGAGCGTTTGCCTAAACCAACGTTAATCGCTATTGACGAGTTCTTGAACGGTAAAGTTTATAACAGAAACCCGAGTAAAGAGCAATAATAACAAAGCTGCGCTACGCAAAACAGATTATATTAGGCCACAGATACATTGATTTCACATAATCTTTGCATCTGTGGCTTAAATGCTTTTTAAGCTGTTAGAATCTATCTATATTTGCTCATAGATGCTGAATAACAAAAACATTATACTTGGCGTTTGCGGTAGCATTGCTGCTTACAAAGCTGCTGTGCTGGTGAGGCTGCTCGTTAAAGCTGGGGCGAATGTTAAGGTAATCCTTACTGCTGATGCGAGTAACTTCATTACTCCGCTTACCTTAGCCACACTTTCTAAAAACCCTGTTTATACGCAATACTTTGAGGCCGAAACTGGTGTTTGGAGCAATCACGTAGAACTTGGCTTATGGGCCGATTATATGATTATTGCACCTACAAGTGCCAATACCTTAGGCAAAATGGCAAATGGACTTTGTGATAATCTACTTAGCGCTGTTTATCTTTCTGCAAAATGTCCTGTACTATTTGCTCCTGCTATGGATTTAGATATGTGGAAGCACGAAAGTACCCAGGATAACATTGCTAAACTACAAAGTTTCGGTAATATCATGATTGCACCTGGTAGTGGTGAATTGGCAAGCGGTTTACATGGCGAAGGCAGAATGGCAGAACCTGAGGAAATCGTGACTTTTTTAGAAGCAGAAATCCGCAAAGGACTTCCACTTTTAGGAAAAAAAGTAATGGTAACGGCCGGTCCAACGTACGAAGCCATCGACCCGGTACGCTTCATAGGCAATCATTCGTCTGGCAAAATGGGATTTGCCATCGCCGAAGAGATGTATCAACTTGGTGCAGAAGTAACTTTAATTTCTGGACCAACCGCTCTAAAAAGTAACATCAGCATCAAACGAATTGATGTAGTTAGTGCACAACAGATGCTAGATGCTTGTCTGACATACTTTAGTGAAAGCGATATTACAGTAATGAGCGCTGCCGTTGCAGATTACACACCTGTAGATGTTGCTCAACAGAAAATCAAGAAAAAAGAAGATCACTTTAATATTGAACTGAAAAAAACTACCGATATTTTAGCCACGCTTGGCAGGCAAAAAGCAGAAAAGCAACTTTTAGTAGGCTTTGCACTAGAAACAACTGACGAAGAAAACTATGCAAAAGAGAAACTAAAAAAGAAAAATCTAGACCTGATCGTGCTGAATTCTTTAAACGATAAAGGCGCAGGTTTTAAAACCGAAACCAACAAAATCACTATCTTTAACAAAGAAGAGGCTAAAACAACATTTGAAACCAAATCTAAAACAGAAGTTGCTAAAGATATCTGTGCAGAGATACTAAAAACAATGAATATCAGTTAATACCTATAATTGAAAAACCTAATGAAAACAACTATCGGATTACTCCTTTTATGCCTTGCTAGCTTTAAAATCAACGCTCAAGAACTAAACACTCGTGTTCAAATCTTGGCTCCAACAGTTAACAATGCCAATAAAAGAAACTTAGATGTTTTACAAAATGCCATTAGGGATTTCATGAACAACAATAAGTGGACAACAGAAACTTATCTTGCTCAGGAAAAAATAGATTGCAACTTGGTCATCAACATTACAGCTTGGGATGGAAATTCGGGCTATACAGCAGAAGCTCAGATACAATCTAGCAGGCCAGTTTTTGGCAGTTCCTACTCTACCACTTTGTTAAATATGAGCGACAAAGATTTCAGTTTCTCTTTTAGCGAGGGTCAATCCTTAGATTTTTCAGAACAAAACTACATTGGCAATCTCAATTCATTATTAGGTTTTTATGCTTATACGATTATTGGGTTAGATAAAGATAGTTTTGGAAAACTGGGAGGTACTCCTTACTATCAAAAAGCACTTAACTTAATTAATCTCGCCCAAACGGGTGGCGGTAAAGGTTGGAGACCAGTTGACGGCTTAAGAAACCGTTATTGGCTAAACGAAAACTTACTGAGCAATTCTTTTAAAGGGTTGCGTACCTTCATTTACGAATACCACTTAAATGGATTGGATAAATTACAAGAAAACACCAATAGCGGAACAAAGAGCATCTTATCTTCCCTTTCAGATTTAAAAAACTTCGATAAACAAAAGCTAGGCGCTATATTTCCAAATGTATATTTTGCCGCAAAAGCTGATGAAATAACCAACGTACTTGCGCTAGCCGACCCACAAGACAAAATCAAAGCCTACAACTTGCTTGTTGAAATTGATGTTGCCAATACAGGCAAATACGATGATTTAAAGAAGCGATAAGCCTCCTCTCCTAATCCATTTTCAAAGCAGTCTGTTAAAAATTTGTTAAAATATTTTGATAATACGAATATGTTCGTACATTTGAATACGAAAAAATTCGTACAAGTAACAAATGAGCAAAAACAACATCAAACCTACTGAGGGAGAAATGGAAATACTACAAGTGCTTTGGGCCAAAGGCAATTGTACCGTTAGAGAAGTTCATGAAGCTTTAGATAAGAAAGATTCTGGCTACACCACTACACTTAAACTAATGCAAATTATGCATGAGAAAGGTTTGGTAGATAGAGACACCAGTTCTAAAACACATGTGTACAGAGCTTTAATCAACCAAGAAACTACGCAACAACACTTGGTAAAAAAGATGATTGACAACGTATTTAATGGCTCTGCAGCAAGGTTAGTAATGCAAGCATTGGGCAACAAAAGCGCCAGCAAGGAGGAGATAGATTTAATTAAGGAATATCTAGACAAACTTGAAAACAAATAATCATGGAAGCCATCATCAACAACCTTATTAAAGCTATTGGGTGGAGCATTTTACACTCATTATGGCAAGGAGCTATCATTTTTGCTGTGCTATTTATCGCATTAGCCGTAAAACCAAAGATGAGTGCCAGAATAAAGCACAACTTGTCTATGGGGGCCTTATTTCTGATTTTCATCGGCTTTTGCCTAACTTTTGCATCGTTGTTTAATTTGCCGAGCAAAGCTGCAGCTAGCACAGCGAATCTAGAGTTGAATGGTGCGGCACTGGAGCAAATTTACAACTTTACCCATAGTTGGAGTTTTAAAACGGAGAGCTACTTTCCATTTATTGTTGCTTTTTATGTAATAGGTATCAGTTTTCAATTGGTAGTACTAGTTTCTGGTTATATCAAGCTTAAAAAACTGAAACAATCACATATATCTGCCATGCCGAACGATTGGCTAAATGTTGCCGAAAACACTTTACTCAAACTTGGCATCACTAAAAAAGTACAGTTTTTTCTATCAGAAACAGTTAATGTTCCATTAGCGGTAGGCTTTTTAAAACCAGTAGTGCTTTTCCCTATTGCTCTAGTTACGCAGCTAGACATTAAACAGGTGGAAGCGATATTGATTCACGAGCTATCTCACATTCGCAGAAATGATTACATCTTAAACCTACTCAAAACAGGCATAGAAACCTTACTTTTCTTTAATCCTTTTGTATGGTTAACTACAAGATTTATCCATATCGAACGAGAACACGCCTGCGATGATTTAGTGGTAAAGTTTACCAATTCGCCCATTACTTATGCCCATGCTTTGTTGAAATTAGAGCTCATTAAAAACAAAACACAACCAGCCCTTAGTTTGGCCGCTACGGGTAAAAACCAACATTTGTATCAACGTATTAAAAGAATCACAGACATGAAAACGAACTATATGAACGCTAAGCAAAAGATATTAGCACTTTGCTTAACATTAGCTACGGTAGCTTCTTTAGCTTGGATTAATCCTACAAAAACAGAAACTGCCAAAGTGAAAAATAAAAACTTAACAACGGTAGCTCATATCATCAGTAATACTGACAATGAAAAAAAACTAATAAGCTTAGCGGCAGATACTGACACGGTTAAAAGAAAAGTAAAAAGAGAAATCATCATTAGAAATAAAGATGGAAAGAAAACTGTTTACAATTCAATTGACGAAATGCCGGACAGCTTGAAAGTGAAGTTAGCTGATGTAGAGAAGATGATTAACTCTCCAGAGTGGAAAGAGAATTTAGCTAAAGTTGAATCGAATGCTGAAGAAATGACTAAGATGTTTGAGTCTAAAGAGTGGAAAAACAAGATGGCAAAGATTGAATTTGATGCCAGCAAGATGGAAAAAATGTTCAATTCCAAAGAATGGAAGGAAAACATGGCGAAAATTGAATTCAATAGCAAGCAACTAGAGAAAAAATTTAATTCGCCAGAGTGGAAAAAGCAAATGGCAAAGATCGAGCTTGATGCCAGCAAGATGGAAAAAATGTTCAATTCCAAAGAATGGAAGGAAAACATGGCGAAGATTGAATTTAATAGCAAAGAACTAGAGAAAAAATTTAATTCACCAGAATGGAAAGCTAAAATGGATAAAATTGAATTTAACACCAAAGAACTTGACAAGAAATTTAACTCGCCAGAGTGGAAGAAAAAAATGAAGGAACTTGAAGAATTGGAAAAATCTCCTGAGTATAAACAACTTCGTGAGAAATATGAGAAAGAGGTAGAAGAGCTGAAAAAGAAAAAAGGTATTTCTACAGATAAAGCTTTTTTAATCTATGATGGCTCAAATCCTATGCAGATAGCGGCTTTGCCACATGAATCTGTAGAAGCTATTAAAAAAGCGTTCCTAAGTTCACCAAAAGCAATTGCAAAACTGGAAGCTTTGGCAGAAACTCAACCAATTAAGTAAGGTTGGACACAGCTCAAGTATAACGTATCAAGTGAAACCACAAGGCCAAGAGTGTAAACTCTTGCCTTTTTTTATGTTATACCATCTAATATTTAGCAGTTGCAAAGTACCTGCTGATTATCTATAGTTCTTTGATCACAGCAACATAAAACAAATTCGTCAGAGGCAGGCATCAAGCAATCTCATAGATTAATAACCTGAGTTCGATTATTATTTTGCCAATTTATTAGTTATACATCTAGTTTAACACGTGGTAGACCCTGAAATAAATTTATTTCATAGCTTTCCGCTTCGCTACAGGTCAGGGTGACGTGGAAATCAATGATCCGTCATGCTGAATTTATTTTCTGCGTAGCTTCCGCTTCGCTACAGGCCAGCATCTGTTTTAACAGTTGATTTTCAATGAATCGATTATCTAGCTCAGGTTAATAAATTCAAACTACGCTTTAGGATTGCTTCGCAAGCTCGCAATGACGACCGAAGTATATAGCACACCCACACTAGTAAGCTAAAGCTGTTTGTTGTCCAAACCTTATCGTTATAATAGAAATCCGACTAATAAACTTAAACTATTCGAACGCACCTATAACTACTACGAGTATTTTAAGATTAAAAATGAAATAGTTAAAAATAAAAAAGCCGAACTACTAACATTAGCAGTTCGGCTTTGAGTATAATACAAAACAATTAATTACTTGATTTCTTGGTATCGTCGTTACTGATACTACGCTCACTTTTCTTGATAGAACCTTCTAGCTTACCAAATTTCCAGTTTAAACTACAGAAAATTCTTCTGAAATAGTTTTCTCTGATACGTTCCTGAGTAAAATTAGGCCCTTCTGTATAGCTTCTGTAAGCTCTAAATTTTTGGAATGGATTGGCCACCGATGCAGAGAAAGTCAATTTATCTTTGATGATATCTTTACTACCACCAAAACCTAAATAGTAGTAATCGTTAGACTGGCCTTGCAACATCACACTTGGCGCACCGTAATTAGCTGACATTGTTGCTTTCCAAGTTTTTTCGAACTTGTAACTGGTATTGAAATTAGCATAACCCGTAACACCGCTATTTTTAGCCAGCTTGCCATCAATCATTCCTTCAATCCAAATGTAATTAAGGTTACCGCTTAAACTTAAGTTCCATTTTGGAGTAATTGGATAGTTGAAGTTAATATTTGAACCTAACAATTTATCCTTACCAATATTTAAAGAAGTTACTCTAGTCACGTTTTCTGCCTCGATGAATTGAAAAACACGTTGTTGCGTATTATTAGCGAAGTTATAAGTTAAGCTAATATTTAATGAACCTTTCTTAAAGTTGCTGTAAGTTAGCTCGAAGTTATTACTCAATACCGCTTCTAAATTGGGGTTACCAACATATATAAAACCAGGTCTAGACTCATCTGGAAATGGATTCAAATCCCAAATACCTGGACGTTGAATACGTTGCGTAAAGCCTACACTCACACTTTGGCTATTCTTTAAAGTTCTGTTAAAAGAAATAGATGGAATCAAATTGAAATATTCTGATTTTACGGTAGAATTAGTACTTTCGAACAAACCTGTAACGTAGGTAGCTTCCAAACGAGCACCTGCCTTAAAGGTCCAATCTTTCATCTTAAGGGTATAAGTATTATAAACGCCGTAGATATTTTGGTCATTGCTATAAACATTACTTTGCTTCGTATCTAATAAATAATCATTTGCAGCATCATCAAATCTTAACGATTGAAAATCCCCTTCACCGCTCCTCAAAATCGCCTTCACTCCTGCTTCTACAGTTACTATTTTAAAAGGATTAATGTAATCTAACTGCGCTGTTTGCTCTCTAGATTTACTATTATTGTTTTGTCGGTAATTCTGCAAGGGTGATGTGTAGTTTACGGGGTTAAAGAAACTCACATCATTTAACTGAGGCTCTTCGTTATCAAAAAACTTATAAGAGAAAGTCAACAAATGTTCCTTCTTATCTTTAAATCCCCTTTGATAATTAAGGGTATAGTCAGTACCACGCCATTCGTAACGTGTACCACTATTCATATTATAAGACCCCATATCTGATCCATTAGTAATATCGTAGCGCTGTCCCAAATCCTGCTGGTTATAACCACCGTAAGGATTAATTTCTGCTGTGATTAGGTTAAGTGAATCAATTTCGTAACTCAACTCGCCACCGCCCCAAGCCCAAAAGTTATCTGTTTTTTGAAAACCTAAAGAGTAAAGCTTCGACTCTGGCAACACATTACGACTATTTCTTATATCGATAACCTTTACACCATCTACTCGCCAAACACCAGTTCCTCCATATAAATTAGCACCAAAATTTCCCTGTTTTAGTGTTAAGTTGGCATTAAGCCCTGGACTAAATGGTTCTTGCATACGAGCATTTACATTACCATTGTAACCATTACCCACTTTTTTTGAAGTGATGATGTTAATGATACCAGATAAACCTTCGCTTTCGTATTTAGATGGAGGCGTGGTAATCACCTCAATTTTTTGTACACCATTTGCAGGCATACTTCTCAGAAACTCTTTAGGATCTCTGGTTAAAACTCCTGATGGCTTTCCGTTGATAAGGATACGATAATTACCGGTACCCTTTAATTTCACATTATCATCTGCATCTACCGATAATAAAGGCACTTTACGCATCATATCTAATACAGATAGCACCTTGCTTTCAGGATCGGCTTGCGTATCATACACAATCCGATCAGGTTCTTGTTTAATGATAGGTTTGCTCGCAGTAATAGCAACTTCGTTTAAATCGTTACCTTGGGGCTTCATGCTAACTTTCCCTAAATCTATATCATTAGCTATTTTAACTGAAATTTGCTTAGATTGATAACCGATAGAGCCTAAAATCAAAGTGTATTTTCCTTCTTTAACTGCCGAGAACGAAAATCTCCCCTGTTCATCGGAAATTACAGTTTTTAAAACTGTGGAATCTTTTTTAAGTGCAACGGTGAAATATTCTCCAGGCTTTTGTGTTAAGCTGTCTGTAATTACACCTTTAAGTTGAAATGTTTTTTCCTGTGCCTGCGAACTTAAAGAAATAAAGACGCTCAGCATGAAAATCGAAAGAGTTAAGAAGTATCTGCTCATTATATTTTTGTTTGGTATTCGAATTAGTTTTGTAATTCTCTTTAACAGACGCAGAAGTATGAGTAACGTTGCACCAACCTGCAAATAAAAACGGAAGTAACTATATTTCAGCCAAATAAATTATCTGTACACATAAATTCTTTTAAACTATCGGTTTTCTTAATTTAGCGGTAGATATGCTACAAAAACTTTCTATACGCAACTACGCTTTAATTGATACACTTGATATTGATTTTAGCAAAGGATTGAATATTATAACTGGAGAAACTGGCGCTGGTAAATCTATCATTTTAGGTGCATTATCTTTGATTTTAGGGCAGAGGGCAGAGAGCAAGTACTTTTTTAACCAAGATAAAAAGTGTGTAATAGAAGGTAGTTTTTTACTGCCGGATGAAATACTAAAACCATTATTTGAAAGCAATGATGTAGATTTTCAGAAAGAAACTTTGTTGCGTAGAGAAATTGCCATTGATGGTAAATCAAGAGCATTTGTGAATGATACGCCTGTTAACTTGGCGACTTTAAAATCAATTGGCGAACAGTTAATTGCCATCCACTCACAGCACGCCACGCAAGAAATTAGCAATGCAGATTTTCAGCTACTCATTTTAGATGCTTTGGCAAATCATCAGCCTTTGCTGAAAAACTATAAATTAGAATTTAAGCAGCTAAAACAAACCGAACAGCAGCTTAAAGAATTGCAGCAGAAAACCAACGAAGCAAAAAACAAGCAAGATTACGAGCAGTTCCTTTTTACTGAATTAGAGCAGGCTGCTGTGAAAGAAGGAGAACAAGAAGAATTAGAACAGGAGTTAGAAAAACTGACTCATGCCGAGAGCATCAAACGTTCTTTATTGGTGGGAGCAAACTTGATCAGCGAAAGCGAAACCGCAGCCGTTAATTTGATTAAAGAAGCTAGTTCTCAACTCAGTAATGTAGAGAAATTTGATACTGCAATTGCCGAATTAAATGAAAGGTTAAAATCATCTTTAATTGAGCTGAAGGATATTGCTAGCGAAATCAGTGTAATTGAAGAAGGTACTGAACACAATTCTCAACGACTAGAAACTATCCAAGAAAGATTGGATTTGTTTTATAGTTTACAGCAAAAACACCGCGTAACTAGTAACACAGAGTTATTAGCCATCCAAGAACAACTTTCCGAAAATCTAAATGCTATTTTAAATAGCGACGAACAGTTAAGCAAACTTCAAAAAGAAATTGATGCGCTCACCGAAAGCTTATTTAAACAGGCAGCACAGTTAGATAATAATAGAAAAAAAGCAGTTACCTTGGTAGAAAAAGAAGTTGGTAGTGCCTTAAAACAGATGAGTATGCCAAATGCTTCTATCAGTTTTAATTTAACGCAGCAAACACAACTTAATGTAAATGGCTTTAACGAAGTACAATTGTTATTTACCGCAAATGCTGGTCAGCAGGCAGCACCAGTTGGAAAAGTAGCTTCTGGCGGAGAACTTTCTAGGTTAATGTTGGCAGTAAAAGCACTGTTGGCAAAGCACACTTCTCTCCCTACATTGATTTTCGATGAAATTGACACGGGTATTTCTGGCGAAACTGCTTTACGTGTTGGTGAAGTAATTGATAGTTTGGCGATGGATATGCAGATTTTGGCTATCACGCACTTACCCCAAATAGCTGCCAAAGGCAATTCGCATTACTTTGTCTATAAAGCTGAAAAAGCAGATAAAACCACCACAGGAATTAAAAAACTAGCTAAAGATGAACGTATAAGTGCCATTGCCGAAATGTTGAGCGGTAAAAACCCTGGTGCATCGGCACTTCAAAATGCGAAAGAATTATTGGGATAGTTCAAAATCAAAAATCTACGAAATTTTCGTAACATTTTATCCACAATCCTTTGAAAAGCTAAAATATGAAGTAATTTAGGGGATGCGTTTAAAATTGCCTACCCTTTTACTGTTCATACTGCTGTTTAAAGTGGCGTCGTTCGCTCAAAGTAATTTCACCATTAGTGGTGTGGTAAGAGACGATAAAGAAACTATTCCTGGTGCGGCAATCTATTTAAGCGGCACCAAGATATCTACCATTACCAATAACGAAGGAAAATTTAGTTTAGGGAAACTCCCAGCGGGAAATTATGATGTATTGATTCAGGTGGTAGGTTACCTTCCCTATTCCAAAAGCATTACCATTTCAGATAAAAATATCTATATAGACGCCACCATAAAGGCAAATGCGGTAACTTTAAACGAGGTAGTTATCAAGCCAGATCCCAACCGTTTGAGGTACTTAAACCTATTCAAAGACTTCTTTATCGGTCAAACACCTAATTCTAGAGAGTGCAAAATCTTAAATAGTCACGTACTTCGTATCGATTATAACAAACAAAGCAAAATATTATCTGTAGGTAGCGATGAATTCCTGATTATAGAAAATAAGGCGCTAGGTTATAAAATCAAGTATTTACTGCAAAACTTCGAGTACGATTACAGCACTCGCATCGTTTATTTTGCTGGCTTTCCATTTTTTGAGGAAATGAAAGGTTCCAAATCTAGAATCAACAAATGGAACAAAAAACGTAATATCGCCTATTACGGTTCTTCGCAGCACTTTTTTCAATCCCTATATCAGGGAACATCAGAAACAGAAGGCTTTGTAATACATAAGCTAGCAACTATTGGCAATAAAAACAGGTTGCCAGACAGTACCATCAATGCTAATATCAAACGGCTTTCTGCTGGACCGCGAGCCATTAACATGCTTACGTTTACCAAAGATGATTCGCTTAACTTTTGGCTTAAAGAGCGTAGCAAACCTAAGGCTATGGCAGTATTGAACAAAGCAAAAGTACTCACAGATACACTAGTAAAAACCTACAATGAGGATGTAAAATCTGTTAATTTTACCGACGACCTTTTTGTGATGTATACCAAGGAAAAAGAGACAGAAGAATATGCGAACTTAGGCTTTTATGTAAGTCGAGCCCCAGATATGGGTAATTTTCAGGTTTCATTAATCAATTTATTAGAACCTCCTATCTTATTTTATAAAAGTGGTAGTATCGCTAATCCAAGAAGTTTTTTATACAAAGGTTTTTGGGCTTATGAAAAGATGGGTGATTCAGTTCCTATAGAATATAAACCGATCGTTCTAAAGTAGTTTTGAAAAGCAATGGCAGTATTTCTCATGATCCGATAGTCCCGCTTTTCGACATTAGACCCGATTGCATCGGGAGCTGCCGCCTACAATCGGGTTTAATAAACTCACATTCTTACAAAATCGGCTAAAATTCCTGTCAGACGCCAATTTAAAAAGATTAAAATTACTAATATTTTTAGTAATTTTAATCCATGGATTTGGACGAGAAGAATAGAGAATACTTAAATGGTAGAGGAGCTCAGTTAAATACTGATAATCGTTTTCTAAAGAACAGCCTTAGCAAAGAACACATAGAGGCTATTGACGATTGGGAAATCACCAATGAAAAAACCTCTTTCATTTTTAGTAGTGCAAAATCTATCGTTAATAAAGTAGAAAGTCCTGACGTGAATATGGTTTATTCGCTTAATCCATACCAAGGTTGCGAACATGGTTGTATTTATTGTTATGCCCGTAACTCTCACGAATATTGGGGCTACAGTGCAGGATTAGATTTTGAACGAAAAATCATCGTAAAAAAAGATGCGCCCAAACTCTTCAAGAAATTCATAGAAAAAAAAGGTTGGGATGCACTACCTATCTCCATTTCTGGCAATACAGATTGTTATCAGCCATGCGAACGGAAGTTTCAACTTACCAGACAAATCCTAAAAATCGCTTTAGACTATAAACAACCTATTTCTATGATTACCAAGAACTCGCTTATCATTAGAGATTTGGATATTTTACAAGAAATGGCAAAGCATAAGTTGATTAGTGTCTATGTATCTATTACTTCCTTAAATGAAGATTTGAGACAAAAACTAGAGCCAAGAACTACCACTGCCAAACAACGTTTAAAAGTAATTGAACAATTAAGCAAAGCCAACATACCAATGGGCGTAATGGCAGCACCAATGATACCGGGACTGAACAATCATGAAATACCTGCTATTTTAAAGGCAAGTGCCGATGCTGGTGCTATTGGAGCAGGTTATACTGTAGTTAGGCTCAACGGGGCTATTAGTAAAATATTTGAAGATTGGTTAGCTAAAAACTTCCCTGATAGATTCGAAAAGGTTTGGCACCAAATTCAAGATTGCCATGGTGGAAATGTAAATGATAGCCGGTTTGGCGCAAGAATGCGTGGAGAAGGAAATTTCGCCCAGCTAATGAGCAGCACTTTCAAATTACACTGCAAATTAAACGGATTAAACGTTAAAAAAATTGAGCTTGATAGTTCTTCTTTCAAAGTACCAAAAGCTCAACTAAATCTGTTTTAACGAAACAAAGTTCTATTTTTTCTTCTTGTATTCTATTTTAACATTACCAACTCCCTGATTTATTAATCCAATTTTCTTCGCAGATTTTTTAGATAAATCTATTATTCTGCCTACTACATGTGGCCCGCGGTCTTGAATGGTAACCTTGGTACTTTTCCCATTGGACAAATTGGTCACTTTAACCTTGGTACCAAATGGCAAAGTTTTATGTGCTGCAATTTTTGTTGAATTTCTGAACGTAACCCCACTGGCAGTTTTCTTTCCATTAAACTTATCAGCATAATAAGATGCCTTTCCTGTTTGGCTAACCCTTTGACTACAAGCAAACAAAAACGAAACGGCTAAAAGTAGTAAACTAATTCTCATATTAAACTATTTTATATTTTGCCACAGATGCACAGATTTATAATGTCAGATAATGAAATGTGCGTTGTATACCTAAATTCATTTTAAAATATTCATCTGTGTATCTGTGGCCATTTTCCAAAACACAAAACGAATTCATATTAATTAAACATAAAAAAAGCCCCGAAATTACTTTCGGGGCTATCTATTTTGAGGATTATGCTCCTTCTTCTTTCTTTTTCTTCTTGCTACTTCCTTTCGGCGCAATTACGATTTCTTCTTTTTCTTTATCGTAATTTACTTCCAGCGTATCGCCTTCGTTTACTTCGCCTTTAAGAATTTCCTCAGCAATTGGATCTTCCAAGTATTTTTGGATAGCACGTTTCAACGGACGAGCACCAAAAGCGCTATCAAAACCTTTTTCAGCAATGAAGCTTTTCGCTTCGTCGGTCAATTTAATTTGGTAACCCAAACCTTGTACTCTACCAAACAATGCTCTCAATTCAATATCAATGATTTTGAAGATTTCTTCTTTACCAAGAGAATTGAATACGACTACGTCATCAATTCTATTTAAGAACTCAGGCGCAAAAGCACGTTTCAAAGCACTTTCAATTACACCTCTACTGTGAGCTTCATTCTGACTAGTTTTAGCAGTTGTAGAGAAACCAACACCAGCACCGAAATCTTTCAGTTGGCGTGCACCAATGTTCGATGTCATGATGATAATGGTATTTCTAAAATCAACTTTTCTGCCTAAACTATCAGTTAATTGACCTTCATCCAATACTTGCAATAAGATATTAAATACGTCTGGATGTGCTTTCTCAATCTCATCTAACAATACTACTGAGTATGGTTTACGACGAACTTTCTCCGTCAATTGACCACCTTCTTCGTAACCCACGTATCCTGGAGGCGCTCCCACTAAACGAGATACAGCAAATTTCTCCATGTATTCACTCATGTCGATTTGGATTAACGAATCTTCCGCGTCAAACATGAAACGAGCTAATTCTTTTGCTAACTCAGTTTTACCAACACCAGTTGGACCTAAGAAAATAAAAGAACCAATTGGTTTCTTAGGATCTTTCAATCCGGCTCTAGTACGTTGGATAGCCTTCGTTAATTTCTTAATCGCATCATCCTGACCAATAATTTTATCAGCAACCGTGTCGTACATATTCAATAGCTTGTTGCTATCGGTTTGTCCAACACGTTGCAAAGGGATACCAGTCATCATTGAAACTACCTCAGCTACATTATCTTCAGAAACTTCATAACGTTTAGTTTTAGTTTCTGCTTCCCACTCAGCCTTAGCTTTATCCAATTCTTCCAGTAAGTTTTTCTCGGTATCACGTAGTTTAGCTGCCTCTTCATATTTTTGGCTTTTCACTACGCGGTTTTTCTCTAACTTGATATCTTCTATTTTGCTTTCAATAGAAATGATATTATCAGGAACGTGAATGTTGGTCAAATGAACTCTAGAACCAGCTTCATCCAATGCATCAATCGCTTTATCAGGTAAGAATCTATCGGTGATATACCTAGATGTTAACGCCACACAAGCATTAATTGCCGCCTCTGTGTAAGTTACACCATGATGTTCTTCGTATTTTTCTTTGATACGATTTAGAATTTCAATGGTTTCATCTGGCGTAGCAGGCTCAATCATCACCTTTTGGAAACGACGGTCTAAAGCACCATCTTTCTCAATGTACTGACGATATTCATCTAGAGTTGTAGCACCGATACATTGTATTTCGCCTCTGGCCAAAGCGGGCTTAAACATGTTCGAAGCATCTAAAGAACCCGAAGCACCACCAGCACCTACAATGGTATGAATTTCATCGATAAACAAAATTACATCGGTAGATTTTTCTAGCTCGTTCATCACGGCTTTCATACGCTCCTCAAACTGACCACGGTATTTCGTACCTGCCACCAAAGAAGCTAAATCTAACGTAACTACACGTTTACCAAACAATACTCTAGAAACCTTGCGTTGTACAATGCGTAATGCCAAACCTTCGGCAATGGCACTTTTACCCACGCCAGGCTCACCAATCAATATTGGGTTGTTTTTCTTTCTACGCGATAAAATTTGCGACACACGCTCAATTTCCTTCTCACGACCAACAATTGGGTCTAATCTACCTTCTTCAGCAGCACGTGTTAAATCTCTACCGAAATTATCTAGAACAGGAGTCTTTGATTTAATATCCGAAACTTTCTTAGGAGCCGTAAAGCTTTCTTCCTCTTGGTAATCGTCATCGCCACCAGCAGTACCACCACCTTGCGCTTCGTCTCTAAAACCGTTTTTATTAACTTCTACCTCTTGTTTAAAAATCTCGTAGTTAATACCATATTGCAATAAAATTTGCGATGCAATGTTGTCATCATCTCTTAAAATAGATAACAATAAATGCTCTGTACCAATTAAATCGCTCTTAAATATTTTAGCCTCTAAATAGGTAATCTTTAAAACCTTTTCAGCTTGCTTGGTCAACGGGATATTACCCAAATTAACCGTAACGCTCGAAGTGCCTCTAACGGCCTCTTCAATAGAGCGGCGAAGTTTCAAGGTATCAACACTTAAAGATTTCAAAATCTTAATCGCCATACCATCTCCTTCACGAATAAGGCCCAACAACAAGTGCTCAGCTCCTATATAATCGTGTCCTAACCTCAGGGCTTCTTCCCTGCTGAAAGAAATCACGTCTTTAACTTGTGGTGAAAATTTAGCTTCCATAATCTGTATGTTATCGGGGACGACACTAAACTATAAATTTGTTTTATAAATACGGCGTCTCGATTTTTATATTTTATCAACAATTACGCCATATTGGTGAATTAAGCCACCTTATCTCTTCATCTATAACAACCTTTTACCATAAATATGTTTTAAATGTTGCTTTTGTTACCCCATTTAAATAAGATTTTTACAATAATACATACGATAACGTAGCGATTGTCGGTTTTTTGTAAGCTTTAACAGCACCGTAATTACTGACAAAAGATACAAAATCTAGTAAAAAAGTAGAACTTTTGACAGTTTTTTTATTTTTTGAAAAGCAAAAACTGGAGTGCTGTTAATGTTAGTCCCGCTTTCCGTTGCAATCTTTTTGCTCGCACCGCTCTTAAATAATTGTCATGCTGAGTTTATCGAAGCATCTTTTACATACCAATCCTTCGACAAGCTCAGGATGACACTGGCAAAAAGTATTACCACTTCAATCGGGTTTGGATAACAAAAGCCTGTACAAACAACTTTGTCAATCTTCTATCCTTTTGCCTAAAAAGATTGACAAAGTTTAGTTTTGTTTGCACTAAAATCCTAGGCAAACCAAACTTAGCGTTCTTTGCGAATACTTAAAAAATATCTACGTTTAAATTAACCTCAAATAAAAAAAATTCAGCAAATTATTGTAGATAAAATGCGTTGTTATTCAAGGCAATTTTTAATAGATTTACTTAAAAAAATAATGGCAAATAGATTGATCACTCTAAGTTATATCATTATAGTGATATCGTTTTTAAGTTGCTCAGAAAACAAAATCTACTATGATATACCCCCGCTTATTGGAAAAGATATTGATGAAGCTAGAGAAATACTGAAAGACCAAGAAGATAGAGAAAGGCCTTTTCGTAAATCAATTTCCCATAAACAAGATAATTACACAATTGATGGAAGAATACTGATTATTAAGTTTGACCCAATAACAAGAAAAATCACACAAATTGATTTAGTTTATCCTAAGGGATATTCAGATAAAAGCGAAATTCTAAAGATTGGCAATTTAAAAGAAGAGACAGAAAATTATAAATGTGAAGTCTCCACCGACGACTGGACCTTATCTCCCTTTACCAGTTACAATGGTGTAACGATAATGCCAATACATTAACGTTATAAATCCTCAAAAACATCATCAAGTTTCAAAACAAAGCCTGGCAACACTGAAGAACCAACTTCTTCGCTTAACGTAAAAATCTTTGACGGTTGAAATTTGCCCTTATCATCTAAGGTATAAATCAAAATATTTTGGTCGCTTTGACTAACTACCCAATATTCTCTTACGCCAAATTCTTCATAAACCTTGTACTTATGTAGTAACTCTTTCTTATTATTTCCTGGGGACAGAATTTCTATCACCAAATCTGGAGCACCTAAACAACCGCGGTCGTCCAATTTACTTTTATCGCAAATCACACAGAGGTCTGGCTGCAAAACAGTATAGATATCTTTATCTGCTTTGCTACCTTTTGGAAAACGCACATCAAATGGAGCTACATAAACATCACAAGCTTTCCCCTTAAGAAAATTACCTATTGGTATAAATAAATTGGTCAAAACTTTTTGATGCACTCTTGACGGAGCTGGACTCATCTTGTAGATTTTCCCTTTAATCAGTTCTAATCTTTCCTCGAAAAGCCAGTTCAAATAATGCGCATAACTGTAAGTTAACGTCTCGTCGAGTTCGTTAACGGAATACACCTTCTCATCAGGTAATGGATATGTTTTCACTGTAGGCATACTCAAATTTAGCTAAAACCGATTAAAAAACAATTTTTTCTGAGTTCAAATCAAGCTTCAAAAAACTAATAAACACAAGAAATACAGCGCAATAGCTAAAACTTCATCCTTTGAATACGCACTGCATTAAGGATAGCCAAAAACGCTACGCCAACGTCTGCAAAAACGGCTTCCCACATGGTAGCCAAGCCACCAGCGCCTAAAATCAAAACAACTGCTTTTACACCAAATGCCAAACCTATATTCTGATAAACTATCTTCTTCGTAGCACGACCGATTTTAATGGCAGTAGCAATCTTACTTGGCATATCGTTTTGTATCACAACATCCGCAGTTTCTATGGCAACATCACTTCCTAAAGCACCCATTGCCATCCCTACATCGCTTAATGCTAAAACAGGAGCATCGTTAATCCCATCGCCCACAAAAGCAACCACCCTATTTGGTTCAGCTTTTATCTTTTCTAGTTGAGCAACTTTATCTTCCGGCAGTAGATCTCCGTGTGCTTCATCCACTCCCAAATCTGTTGCTACTTTTTGTGTAATGGAAGTTTTGTCGCCACTAAGCATGACGATTTTATTTACTCCAACAGCATGTAAAGCAGTAATAGCCTGTTGAGCGTCTGTTTTAGCTTCATCAGCAATGGTTACAAAACCAGCATATTTTCCATCAATAGCCAACAGTACGGTAGTTTCTACTTTCTCATCAACTTCATTAGGATAAGCAATACCAAATTGTTTAAGCAACTTGCCATTCCCTGCCAATACTTCATTACCATTAATTTCAGCTGCTAATCCGTGACCAGCGATCTCCCTTACATTTCGGATTTTCAGCAAATTATCAGCGCCGCTATATTCCACAATTGCTTTGGCAATCGGGTGTGTAGATTGACTTTCAATACTAGCCAGATAACTGATAAACTCCTTTTCAGGGATTTCACCTTGTACTTCCTTAACCTTGAAAACTCCTTGTGTTAAGGTTCCTGTTTTATCTAGAACTACCGTATTTACTTTTGTGATTAAATCCAAGTAATTAGAACCTTTAAACAAAATACCGTTGGCAGATGCAGCTCCAATTCCTCCGAAATATCCCAATGGGATTGAAATGACCAAAGCGCAGGGGCAAGATATTACCAAGAACACTAAAGCACGGTACAACCAAACATTGAAATCGTAATTGGCGACAAAAAAGTAAGGCAATAAGGTTAAAGCGACTGCCAAGAAGAATACTATTGGGGTGTAGATTTTTGCGAACCTGCGTATCAACAATTCTGTTTTAGCCTTTTTCGCACTAGCATTTTGTACCAAGTCTAAAATTCTCGAAAGTGCGCTGTCTTCAAATTTCTTAGTAACCTTTAGCGTAATCACCCCCTCAAGGTTCAGCATTCCAGCTAGTACTTGCTCACCTTTTCTGATTGTTTTAGGTTTGCTTTCTCCTGTTAAAGCCGCAGTATTAAAACTTGCACTTTCACTTTCTAACTCTCCATCTAAAGGTGCTTTTTCTCCGGCTTTCAACTGAATAATTTCTCCAACAGCTACTTCTTTGGGATTTATGGAGATGTATTTGCCGTATCTGTAAACGGTTGCCGTATCTGGTCTTACATCCAATAAAGCTTTAATGTTATTTTTTGCCCTACTCACTGCAGCTCCCTGAAATAATTCTCCAATGCTGTAAAACAACATCACCGCAACAGCTTCTGGATATTCGCCCAAAGCAAATGCGCCAATTGTCGCCAATGCCATTAAAAGAAATTCTGTAAAAATATCGCCTTTGGCTATGGTAGCGAAAGCTTCTTTAACTACTGGCCAAGCTACAGGGATATAAGCAAGTAAATACCAACCTAATCTTAAATATCCTTGAAAAAAAGAAAGCGAGAAATGATCAAACACTATTGCAATCAGCAAAAGCACTAAGCTAGCTATTGCAGGTAAGTATGTTTTAAATGACGAAGCGTCACCATGATTGTGATCATGGTCGTGGTCATGTCTGTCGTTAGGTTTTTCGTGCTGGTGCTGATGTCCGCAGCATCCATCCGTATGATGTTGATGTGGTGCCATATCCTTGTTTAGAATTATTCAAAACTACGTTTTTTCTACACTGTAAAGTTTTAATTATGTCACATTATTTTTTTCGCTGCACAATAAAAAGTGTTAAATAATGTTAAATGAGTATAAAAACAAATCAGCATGAAAGCGTTCAGATTGTCTTCTTTCACCAATGAGTTTCTTCGGAAAATAGGATTGACCAAAATTTACGACTGGTTCAATAAGTAATATTTCTATTAAGAATACGAATAGGTTTTTCTTTTTCTCTAACTTCATCTTTCTAATTTATTACAAAAGATGAATATCAATCAGTTTAAAACTTTTTTTGCAGCCCTTGGAGTTGTTTCCGTAAGCGTTGCAAATGCACAAACTCCGATTAAAAAATTTATCGACCCTGCTAACATGGACCTTTCCGTAAAGCCAGGAGATGATTTTTATGCTTATGCAAGTGGTGTTTGGGTGAAAAACAATCCTGTTCCAGCTAAAGAAACTCGTTGGGGTTCGTTTAATGAGCTTCGTGATTTTAACGTAAATGCGGTAAGAGGTTTAGTAGAAGCTGCTGCTGCAGATAAATCTGCTGCTGCAGGTTCGGTAACTAAACGCGTTGGCGATTTCTACGCCGCTGCAATGGATAGCGTTACTATCGAAAAATTAGGCTTCACTCCTATCAAAGGTGAGCTAGAGAAAATCAAGCAGTTAAACAACTTACAAGGTATTTTAGATTACACTACTTACTTACGTTCTAACGGTATTGGTGGTACTTTTTATGGCTTTGGCGTTGGGCAGGACAGAAAGAATGTAAACAAGTATATGGTGAATATCTCTCAAGGCGGAACAACCCTTGGCGATAGAGATTATTACTTGAAAGACGATAGCCGTAGCGTAAAAATTAGAGAAGCGTACGATACTTACATGACTACGCTTTTCAAGCTAATCGGTTACACAGAAGCTGTTGCTCAACAAAAAGCTAAAACTGTTTTCACTATTGAGAAAACTTTGGCGGAGGCACAAATGAGCCGTTTAGAAATGCGTGACCCTTACAAAACCTACAACAAATTAACTGTTGCAGATTTTGATAAAATCACGCCAAACATCAACTGGAAAAACACGTTAACACAACTAAAAGTTACTGGACAAGATACCGTTTTGGTAAACTCTCCTGCTTTCTTCAAAGCTTTAAATGGTTTATTAACCTCAACTTCTGTTGCAGATTTGAAAACTTATTTAGAGTGGAATATCTTAAAAGGCGCTGCAGGTAGCTTAAGTTCGCCATTTGTAAAAGCGAACTTTGCTTTCACACAGGCGCAAACCGGACAAAAAGTTCAAACCCCACGTTGGCAACGCATGTCGTCGTTAACTGACGGTGTTTTAGGCGATTTATTAGGTCAGTTATATGTAGCTAAATATTTCAAACCTGCGGCAAAAGCTCGTATGGATGAGTTGATTGCGAACCTACGTAAAGCTTTCGAAATTCGCATTAACGGTTTAGAGTGGATGAGTGCCGAAACTAAGCAAAAAGCTTTGGCAAAACTTCATGCCTTTAGACCAAAAGTAGGTTATACCACTAAATGGAGAAACTACGATGGCTTAGTAATCAACAGAGCTACTTATTTCCAAAACTTGCGTAACGCAAGCAAATGGGCTTACAATGAAAACATTGGTCAATTAGGTAAACCTGTAGACAGAGAGCGTTTCGGCATGACACCTCCAACGGTAAATGCTTACTATAGTCCAACTTTAAATGAAATTGTTTTCCCAGCAGGTATCTTACAATTCCCATTCTTCCATCCAGATGCTGATGACGCAATTAACTATGGTGGTATTGGTGCGGTAATTGGTCACGAAATGAGCCATGGTTTTGACGACCAAGGTAGCCAATACGACAAGGATGGTAACCTAAAAAACTGGTGGACAGCTGAAGACAGGAAGAAATTTGACGAGAGAACAAAACAATTGGGCGAGCAATTTGACAAATACACTGTTTTAGATACACTGCATGTAAATGGTAAATTTACCATGGGCGAAAACATTGGCGATTTAGGTGGATTAAATGCTGCTTACACTGCTTTTAAAATGACTAAACAAGGTCAAAGCAATGAGAAAATTGATGGTTTTACGCCTGATCAACGTTTCTTCTTAGCTTGGGCACAAGTTTGGAGAGGTAATGCTTTGCCAGAAACAGCTGCGCAGTTGATTAAAACAGATCCACATTCTCCAGGACAGTACAGAACTATTGGAGCGCCAGTAAACATGGATGCTTGGTACAATGCATTTGATGTAAAACCTGGTGATAAACTTTACAAAAAACCAGAAGATAGAATTAAACTTTGGTAAGTTAATTTGATGATTTGACAATTAGCTAATTCGATAATTTTTGAATTGGCTAATTGTCTTTTCATTTTAACGGCACTAGCTAATCATCGCATCAGCTAATGATCAAATATATTTAGCTTGCACTTTCTTCGGCAATTTTGCCAACACTAACTCTCTCGAACGTTCTACACGTTTCTTCAGTTCTACATCATTCAAAACATCCAAATTTTCTACTTGCACCCATTGTCTTTTGGCCAAATGGTAAGCTTGTTTGATACCGTCTCTAGCGGTCAACTCATCAAATTCTTCTGGCGTGCATTTGGTAGAAAATCTATTTCCGTCATCAATTGCTAGAATGACGAAGATTTTCTCTTCGATCATAAAACAGAGATGATCCCATTTCATACCCTCAGTAGTTCCAGGTAAACTCAAACAATATTCTCTAAAGCTTTCGATATCCATAATTTAAAGATAAGCACCAAATCCAAAATTCCAATAATCAAGCTATTTAGAAAAGCAAAAACAATGCTACTATTGTCGCTAGTCCCGCCATGCGCTTTACTTCTCCCGATGAAACCTGTGCAACAAGCAAGCACACCACACATAAATAAAAATAGGTGCTTAAATCGGGATACGTGTTCGCTACTGTCGGGTTTAAAACGCAAGTGCTGTGCACAGATTTAAGTTCAACAAACCCGATTGAAGCGGAAATACTTTTGTAGGAGAAAAACCTTATAGGTTTCCTTTGCTCAATGTCAATTTAAACCTATAAGGTTTGTGATGGAAACAAAAGATTGTAGCGGAAAGCGGGGCAACAGTTCCCGAAACACTCAAAATTTACATTTCTCAAATCTCCTAACAATAAACCATTTAACAATCCAACAATTAGCTTAATTTTGCTCCATGAACATCCTTACTCCCACTGCCGACGGTTCAAACACTTTATTCAACGAAGAAATTGGTGAACATTACCACTCATCTCACGGTGCCCTGCAAGAAAGCAAGCACGTCTTTATAGAAGCCGGTTTAATGCATGGATTAGAAAAATTTGACAAACCTGAAATTGATATTCTGGAAGTTGGATTTGGTACAGGCTTGAATTTTTTATTGAGTTATGCAAATTGCGAGGATGCCAGCAAAAAATTAAACTATCATTCTATTGAAGCATTTCCTTTATCAGCAGAAACTATTGCTTCCACAGGATATCATCAATACGTCCCACAATTCGTTTGGAATAGTTTTTTTGAGAAGTATGAAACAGCGATCAACAGTGCAGCTGAACTTTCCGACAATTGTTCGTTAGAAATAAGCCATACTACACTCCAAAACTTCGGTACCGAAAAACGTTTTGATGTACTTTATTTTGATGCATTTTCAGTTAGGCACCAACCAGAGCTTTGGACCAACGAAATGATTGCTCATGCTTGTAGTTTTTTAAAACCAGGGGGTATTTTTGTAACCTACGCTATTACCGGAAATTTAAAAAGAGCAGTTAAAAGTTGTGGGTTTAAGATTGAAAAATTACCTGGAGCACCTGGCAAAAGAGAAATGTTGAGAGCGATTAATGTATCTTAAAATAAAAAGAGCCGATTATAAAAATCGGCTCAGTTCAAAAATATATTAACTAACCTTCTATTTTTGCTGTTTTAAAAACTCAATCATGGCATCTAATTGAGGCATTGCTTTTTCTCCCTCATTCCCAACTTTCTTAAATCTAATTTTGCCATTCTTATCTAAAAGAAACGTGGTAGGAATTGTATTTACATCTAATTTTGCATTTAACTTTTTATCCTCATTAAAATAGAAAGGAAAAGTGAAGTTTTTGTTTTGGTTTACCCAAGTAGAAGCATCTTCAAATGTATTACCACTAGCGGTGTTTAAAATCACAAACATCACATCTTTGTCGTCTTTGTATTTATTGTAGATGACCTGTAAATACGGAAAGAACTCGATACACGGTTTGCACCAAGTAGCCCATAAATCAATTAGCACTATTTTTCCTTTCAAATCTGCGGCAGTTAGAGGCTTTTTGTTCATATCCACAATTTGAAAATCTGGGAAATTTTTGTCTAAAACAATTTTCTTTAAGCTGTTAAAATGGCTTGCTTTCCATTCCTTATCCAAAACAAGTAGTTTAGTTTTGACATCGGCCTCTGTTCCACCGTTCGCTAAAATACTTTCTTTTAAAAGAGTTGTTGTTGCGCTATCGAAAGGAGTTAATTTATATGCATTACCCAACATCTCTGTAGTCGCTGCTTTGTCTCCCATGCTTTTGTAAACATCGGCTACTTTCAGCAGCAACTCTTTAGATTGCAGGGTCGTTCTTACTTCACCTAACCATTTCAGCGCTTCAGCTTTATCGCCTAATTTGTAACTTAAAATGCCCTGCATAGCTTTTAATTCGCTTTCTGCTTGCTTTAAGTTCTCTGCTTTTTTCTCATCGAAACCAATTAAATAGCCTGTTTCTGGAAAAAAACGAATTACCGAGGTTGGGTATTTATCTACGTTCTTTAAAATATAAGCATTCAGTTTCTTGGCAGAATCCAACAACATATCATTGCTTTCTAAAAACTTAACATGGTTATTATAATCTCTCCAACGGTACGGACTAGTATCGGCTTTAATAGTGTAACGATAATGAGCAAGCGCATTTATTTTATCCTTTTTTCTAATGTAATACCTAAAAAGATAATTATGAGCACTAGTATAGGATTTCTCATCTTCATTTTTTACCGTTTTTAATAGTTTTTGAAGGCTATCAACTACCAATACTTCGTTTTTAGTTTGCAAAAACTTACTTAAGTTATGCTCTTTAGCATAACTAGAATTTGGAAAATCTTTAGCCACAACTTGCCTAATAGAATCTACCTTTTGGTTTTCGCCAATAATTAAAAAGCCCATGGTAGTAGAGTTGATGTTTCCTCCAAAAGTGGGATTACTTCTAAATTTCTTCTCGATAACTGCGAGTGCTTTTTCGCGAGCGTCCCATTTTGCTTTTCCTTTAGATTTTTTCATATCGTAAGCCAAAATGCGTAATTGCGATTCGTAGTTTTCTGGATAAAGCGTAAGCTCTTTCTTAAACCACGCCAGTTGCTGTTGCTCGTAAGTTGGTGATTTTCTGTTCTGTGCCGACAAGCTATAGCCTTTGGCTAGGTAATTACCTTCTATCAACTTTCCATCTTTGTACACGAAAAATTCATAATGCGAAGTATCTGTCGGTTGTTGTACAAAATCCTTATTTACATCAGAAATGGTAAAAGAACCATACTTAGAATAGAATGGCAATTTAAAAGAAACATTCCACAAACCGTTTACCTTTTGCATTGGCAAACGATTTGGCATTTCGTAAAAATTGGAATACGTAAAATTGATGAACAGCTTCTTCACCGTATCGGGAATTTTACTTCCTTTTTGATTAAAAGTTACCGTTAAAACTTCTCCAGCTTGTGGTTGCGCTGGTTCCACTTTTACAAGTTCTTGTCCGTAAGCTTTTACGAACAAGAACAAAGTTGAAGCTAAAATAAATACCTTTAAATTAGTCATTTGGTTTTAAGTTAGGGTTAGTTTTCATAATTTCATCATGTATAGGAATCAACATATCTGATGCAGTAAAGCCATTACCTTTAGTTACCGAAAGCACTGCCACAGCACGATTGGTGCGCACTAAATCAAACCAACGATGGCCCCATTCGCCAAATAATTCGAAATGTCTTTCTTTTTCAACAGCTAATAAAGCGTCAGCCTTATTTAAAGTGTTACTTAACAAAGTTACACCGGCTCTGGCTCTAAGTACATTTAAATCATCAACCGCTACTGATAGCTTAGCCGCAGTACCTATGTTTGCTCTCGCTTCCGCCCTAATTAAATATTGCTCGGCCAAGCGTAAAACTGTATTATATTCTGCTACAGGCGTTGATGTTCTGACCTTATATTTAGATGGATAACTATATGGTACTCCATTAAATGGTTGCTCTTTTGTCCAGTTTACCTTACGTTTATCTGTACCTAGAACTGTACTTTCAAATGCATCCAATGTTTTTTGGTAAACTCTATACAAAGGATTAACCGTAGCACTTGTTGGCACGATACTAAAACCTTCCCAAGTATTTACGCCAGCTGTAGACGTATTTACTGTTTGTAATTGCCAAATAGCTTCCTCGCTAGTCTTTAAAAATACGGAGTTTAAATCAGTTGGGATTTTATATCTCGTATCGGCTATTACGGCACTTGACGTTGTTTCTGCTAATTCCCATTTTTGGGTATACAAATAAACTCTTGCTAATAATGCTTGTGCAGCTTTTTTATTAGGCCTAACTCGTTCTGTACCCACATAAGGGTCAGTTAAATTGGCTACGGCATCTACTAAATCTTGCGTGATAAAATCGTAAACCTCTTGCTTACTAGATTGAGGCAAGAGATTATTTTTAAACACATCCGTATCTTTCACAAGCGGAACTTTATTAAAAGTATTTACCAAATAGAAATAACAGAATGCTCTTACAAATTTTGCTTCTCCTATGAGCTGCGCCTTAACAGACGTGCTTAAAGTTGAATTTTCTACACCTTCTATGACTTTATTAGCCTGACCAATGTGTGCATAGGGCTGGCTCCATAACCTATCTAAAAAACTAGTACTAGATAATAGTGCATTATCTTTAAATGCATCGTAAGAGCCAGCAGCATAAAGATAATCGTCTGCAGCGATTGATAGAAGCGTAGATAACAGGCCACTCCCAAATTGAGAGTTAAAGCCATTCATGCTGGTATACATACCTATTACGGTTGCATTTGCAATTTTTTCATCTTGAAATGCGGTTTCGGCAGCAACTTGATTTTTAGGAGAATCAACTTCCAAAAATTTTTCGCACGATAGCAAACTAACACTCGTTGCAATAATATATAGTGGGATAAATTTAACTTTCATTGTCTTAATTTTATTAACAGAAGTGGGTAACTTCCATTTATTTTTGAATACACTTTTCATTTTGAACCTATTTTGAATCCATTAAAAAGTCATTTGTAAACCAAACGTAAATGTTCTCATAGTTGGCGTACTAGATGTTTTTGATGACCCAAAAGGATTAGCTTGCGATACAAACGATCTATCAAAACCTTGAATTTCCGGATCTAAACCTCTAAATGATGTCCAAGTGATTAAATTTTGTGCATTAAATGTAACGCTTGCTCTTTTAATACTAATTTTTTCAGTCCATTTAGAAATATCGTAAGCCAGTGAAACATTTTTCAACCTAATATAAGAAGCATCTTCCCATGCTGCACTAGAATATCGGTAGTTACTAGTGTACCTTGTGTAAGCCAAAGATGTAGTTAGTGTAGATGCTCTTGGTATATCGGTAATATCTCCAGCTTTTCTCCAACGGTTTAAAACAGAGGTATCAAAATTAGTGAGACCACCGAGGTTGCCCGCTAAAGGTCCATAGGCTAAACCTGGTCCTTCTTGCTTCACAAATTGAAACAGAAAGCTGAGCGTTGCACCCCTATAGGAAATAGTATTATTTAATCCTCCGTAAAATTTAGGCATTAAATCACCAAGTACCACTTGATCTGCCACGGATAGCGTATTGTCTCCATTGAGATCCAAAAACTGTGAAACACCGGTAGCTGGGTCAACACCCGTGAATTGGTAGCCTTTTACTATTCTGGTAGATTCGCCAATTACGTACCTTGCCGCATCGCTAGATTTAGCTAAATCTGGGTACTCCAATAATTTATTTTTCGGAATAGAAAGATTGATGCTAGAAGTCCATTTAAAATCACTTCGATTAATGTTAGTTGAAGATAAATCAAACTCCCATCCAGAATTCTGAACAACTGCGGGCAAATTTCCATTGTAGCTGCTAAATCCTGTTTGAGGAGCTAAAGTAATATCCACTAGTTGGTTTCCAGAACGATTGTTGTAATAAGTAGTATTAAAGAAAATTCTATCCTTTAAAAAACCTAATTCTAAGCCAATTTCTCGTTTTGTATTTTCTTCCCAACCATATGTTGGATTAAAAATTCTTGCTGGAGATAGTCCGACGATGGTTTGATATGGAAAAGAACTAGAACTCCAAGTATCTAAATATTGATAATTACCAATCTGATCATTACCCGTTAAACCTATACTAGCTCTTAGTTTACCGAAGCTGATAATTTTGCTGTCTTTCAAGAAGTCTTCGTTACTAAACAGCCATCCCGCACCTATCGCACCAAAATTACCGTATTTGTTTCCTGGACCAAATCTAGAAGAACCATCTCTACGTCCTGAAACATTTAGCAGATATTTACCGTCGAAACTGTAGTTTATCCTACCAAAAAAAGACTGATATCGATAATCGGAGAAACTGAAACTACTTACCCTTAAGGCGCCAGCGGCAGCCATATTTTCCAACTGAGCGTCGCTTGCGTAACCAGTCCCTAACAAATTATGTCCATCATTTATACTTTTTTGCCATGTACCCCCTAATAATACTTTAAGTTCATGCTTATTAAATGATTTAACATAGTTTAGCTGAGGTTCTACGATATAAGAATTGTAATCAGAAAACCCGTATGAAGCTTGATTAGAGGTAGCCGAAACAGGGTTAAATCCTTTAAACGGTAAAGTTTGAACCTGATCCATCTTTTTCAAGTTATAGCCAAAGCTAACCTTCGCTTCTAATTCTGGAAGAATTTGATAGGAAACCACTGTATTTGCTAAAAGTGATTTAGACTGAGATGTAGAAGTTCTTTCCATATAAGCGTATGGATTCTGTATCGAATTACCAAACCAATAATAGCTGCCATCTGGATTGTACAAGTAGTAATTAGGAGCTAAATTATAGTACTGCGCTAAATCCGTTGGAACAGTATTATTCTTATCTGTCGCATAATTTACACTGGCATTTAATTTGAACTTTCCGTTTTTAGATTGGCTGCTAATATTAAACACTCCGTTTATTCTATTATAATCTTTATTTCCAGGCAACGGATCGCCTTGATTGGTGTAGTTACCACTAAATAAATATTTAATCTGATCAGAACCGCCGCCTACGGATAATTGATAATTGGCAAAAGGTGCAGAAAAACCATACAATTTGTCTTGCCAATCATTGTAATCTGTTTGGCTCCAAGTAAGCAAATCTGGTGCATTAGTTATCGTTGGTGTATTAGCATCGTTGGCGAATCCTTCTCTTCTTAACTCTAAAAATTGCTGCGTATTTAACATCTCTAATGTTTTAACAGCTTTAGAAGCACCTAAGTTAGCTCCAAAATCTACTTTCAAATTTCCAGCTTGACCTTTTTTTGTAGTGATTAGAACAACACCGTTTGCGCCACGAGATCCGTAAATAGCTGTGGCATCTGCATCTTTTAAAATATCTATACGTTCAATATCTTTAGGATTAATCATTGCCAATGCACTTTGACGACCGTTAGCAGCTATAAACTGGTTCATATTGTCATCAGAGAAAGGCACACCGTCGACAATATAAAGAGGACTATTGCCATTAGTTAAAGAATTAGCGCCACGTAATTGGACATTAAACCCGCCACCCGGCAAACCGCTGTTCGAAGAAATCATTAAACCTGAAGCTCTGCCTTGCAACGCCGCCAAAGGATCAACTACTGGCTGCGTTTCTAGATCTTTAGCTGTTACGCTCGAGATAGAACCAACGTTGTTCCTGTTGGTAGATGTACCATAACCAACTACCACAACTTCATCTAATTTGCTTAAATCTGGAATAAGAACAACGCTTACGTTATTTCCTTCTAACTTAATTTCCTGTGTTTTGTAGCCAATATATAATACTACTAAAACGTCACCAGCATTAAATCCGGTAATATTGGCCTTACCCTGTTCGTTAGTACCAAAAACACTAGGCTTATTTTTAATCTTTAAAGTTACACCAGGAATAGGTTTATTGGCTTCATCCAGCACTGTTACTATAATGCCATCTTGTACTGCTTCACCAGCATTGGCATTCTTACGTTTAACTACAATAGTGTTATCAAAGGTTTGATATTTCAGCTCACTATTTTTGAAAATCTGATTAAGAACAACATCTATACTCTTATCTTTTACATTAACATTGTAAAGTGTATTATTGTTAATTTCATTAGGATCGTATATAAATCGAAATTTTGAATGACCCTCAATTTCTTTGACCACTTGCTGAAATTTAGCATTTGTGAGATTGAGGGTTAAATTTTGAGCTGCTGCTGCCGGCCCAAAATAGGCCAACAAACTAAGCAATAAGTAGATTTTTATTTTCATAAAAAAGGTTTAGGTTAATAATTTGTAATGTTATAATAGTTGGTTGTTGGAGTGGTTGTTTATGGAATCAATGCTAGATGCACACCCTCCTTTCTATACTTAATACCTGAAAACTCTAGGATGGCCAACACTTCACTAAATGGTTGTTTTCTAGCGATTTTCCCTGTAAGCGTTTTATTTTTATATATGGGACTTATTTCAAAACTGAAATTATACCACCTCGACAAATCTTCAAGAATTTCGTTTAATGGTGTATTTGAGTATTCAAAATAACCAGTTTTCCAAGCATACTGTGTTTCTGGTTTTTCTACTTCAGTAATTGATGAAGCCCCTGTTACATCATCTCCCTCATAAAGTTGATTAGGCTTTACTAAAGATTGTCCATCTTTCTTAGAAACACTAATAGAACCTTCTATCAGAAATGCTTTAACTCCTTTATTTCCGCTGTAGTAGTTTACATTGAATTCAGTACCCAAAGCTTCAATTTTTGTTTTGGCAGCGAAAACCCTAAATGGTTTGGTTTTGTCTTTAGCTACCTTAAAATATGCTTCTCCTTTTTTAAGCTTTAGGTCTCGATAGGTTTCATTAAAATTAGCCGGAATGACGATCTCACTATTTGCATTTAACCAAATTTCACTTCCATCCGTTAAAACAGCATGATATTCTTCACCAATTTGCGTAGTAATAGACATTTCCTCAGTTCCGCTTAACTCAGACATCATGCTTTTAACATCCGAATTGCCATAAACGATAGAACTATTGGAAGCCACCATCACTTGGGCTTTAACCTTTCCACTTACAAAGTTGCTTTTTGCAATAGAAGTGTGTTTGTTTGCATCATTATTAAATTGATAAATGGCAAAAGAGATACTTACCAATACGGTGATAGCTGCTGCCGCCTTTAAAAAGGTGAATCTTGAATTAGGTCTCCGATGTATCCCTTGATTAATCCCTGTCCATATCTGGTGATTTATGGAATTTAACTTTTCTACATCTGACACCTTCGCCTGCTTACTTTGGGTGTATTTATTATACCAAAGTTCTACGTAAATCTTTTCTTCAGAAGTACATTGATTATCAGCATATCGTTTTAATAATTCGTTGGTAATTTTAATAGACATATTATTGTTTGGCTAAAAACAATAATAAGACAGCTATAAAAAGAAAAGGTAGTACTTGATATGAAGAAATTTTTCTCGCATTAATTGCAATGCCCTGCTTACCTGTTTTTTTACAGTATTTTCTGCAATCTCAAGCTCGTCGGCAATTTCTTTATACGATTTGTTTTCAAATCGACTTTTTCTAAAAATAGCAGCCATTTTCGGAGGCAAACTATCTATTTCTGCGTTAATTTGTCTAGCTAGTTCTTTTTCAATTAGAAAAACATCGGGTTCATTGAAGCTTTGACTTTTGGGCTGGGCTTCCTGATATCTTTCATGATCCACGATAACTTTTTTGTGCGCCAGATAGTTTATTGCTCTATTTCTTACGGACGCATACAAATAAGAAGAGTAAGAAGTATTGATCCCTACGCTATCAAAATTATGCCAGAGATTAGTAAAAACTTCTTGCACAATATCTTTTGCGTCATCTTCATCATCCACTATCTTAAGTGAGTGCAAATAAAGCTTCAGCCAATGATTTTCATAGACCTCCTTAAATAATCTCTCCTTAAATGCTTCTTTATTCATCTAAACGTTACAATAGAATAGTAATGGTGCGAGCGCTAGATATTGGCGAATATGATATTTACAACAAAACTACAAAAATCTACTATAACAGTAGACTTTTTTAATACTTAGTTATTAGAGTTCATTCTTAAAAGTTAAGAAAAGTTACTAACCAAAACAACTTTCTATCTACTCTAATGTTTAACTTTACAATTAAATTTAGTTAGCAGCATATGCAAATACAATTACCATTTATAGTTAGGCTAACATTTACTTTGCTATCCATATTATTGCTGGGTTATCTTGCGATTATTGGCAAAAGCATACTTTCGCCGCTTCTATTTTCTTTATTGTTGGCATTTTTGATGTTGCCGCTAGCTAACTTTCTAGAAACGAAGCTGAGATTAAAACGAAGTATTGCCACTATCTTTACAGTCATCATCATGTTGGGCTTGCTTTACGGAATTGGGCATTTTTTTGCCATTCAATTAAGCGAGCTTTGGGGCGATTGGCCATTGCTTGAAAAACAAGTGACTAACTCTTTTCACGAATTACAGCATTGGATTTCGAAGACTTTTCATGTCAACATTAGCAAACAGGAAACTTATTTAGCAGACAGTGCCGAAAAAGCATTGGCAACAAGTGCTACCGTTGTTGGTACTACGCTAATCACACTTTCTTCGAGTCTGTTGTTTATAGCATTCACCTTGCTTTTCACGTTCCTCATGCTTAATTACAGGCGATTGCTTTATAAATTCTTAAGTACTGTATTTATTGAAGAACACAGAGTAAAAGTAACGGAAACTGTAAACGAAATTCAGTATATTATTAAAAAATATATTACTGGCCTCTTTATCCAAATGGTAATTGTAAGTGTGCTCATGATACTTACGCTTTCTATTTTGGGTGTTAAATATGCTATCCTATTAGGTCTAGTAGCTGGTATTTTTAACATCATTCCTTATTTAGGAATTTCAATATCATTAATCATTAGCGTATTAATCACTTTTGCCACCGCTGGCGCAACTAAGGCTCTTTTTGTACTGTTCGCTTATGTGGGCATACACACTATTGACGGCAATATTTTAATGCCGCTAATCGTAGGTTCAAAAGTAAAAATCAATGCCCTAATTGCATTTATTGGCATTGTGGTAGGCGAAATGATTTGGGGAATTTCTGGAATGTTCTTGTGTATGCCTTATTTGGCGATGATGAAGATCATTTTCCAAAAAGTGGATGGTTTAGACGCTTGGGCAATCCTGCTTGGCGAAGAGCAAAAGATCTATCGCAAAAAGAAGAGAACATCCTTGTTTAAATCTAAAAAAACGATACAAACTGATGAGCGAGCAGAATAACCAATCTTCTAAATCGCCTCACATATTAAATACTTCTGCAAATCTTTTAGGTTTCTGCTTCGTGGTATTAACGTCTAGCAAAATCACTAAAATGAGTGAAGCTTCTTACATTGATGAAGGCGCAACCCTAGCAATTGTAAGTTTTATGAGCAGCTGTTTGCTTTCTTTTCTTGCCATCAGGAACAAATCACAACAACGCTCAACACGGTTAGAAAAACTGGCCGATGTTTTATTTCTTTGTGGATTGATTATCTTATTTCTAACTACCATACTGATTGCCTTTAACGTTATATAATTATGCCTGCTAATATTCCTCCTATAAGTTCTTCAACTCCCGATGGCGCCTTTTTACGCTTTTTAAATGTTTTAGATACGTTGCGCACTCAATGTCCTTGGGATAAAAAACAAACCATGGAAACCTTGAGACATTTAACCATCGAAGAAACCTACGAACTTTCTGATGCCATTTTGGATGGCGATATGCAGGAAATTAAAAAGGAGCTTGGTGATGTAATGATGCACCTTGTTTTCTACGCCAGAATTGGGGATGAGCAAAATCAGTTTAATATTACAGATGTACTGAACGGAGTTTGCGATAAATTGATTAGCAGACACCCTCATATCTATGGCGATATCGAAGTTGAAAATGAGGAGCAAGTGAAGCAGAACTGGGAAAAACTGAAACTGAAGGAAGGCAACAAATCAGTTTTGGGAGGTGTACCAACTTCATTGCCAGCGCTAGTAAAAGCTAGCAGAATACAGGAAAAAGCAAGAGGTGTTGGTTTTGATTGGGAAGAGAAACAGCAGGTTTGGAAAAAAGTAGAAGAAGAATTACAGGAATTTAAGGATGAATTTAATATCGTAGATGGTAAAGAAATTGATATCGAGAAAGCAGAAGGCGAATTTGGCGATTTACTTTTCTCCTTGGTAAACTACGCTCGTTTTATTGATATCAACCCTGAAAACGCATTAGAAAAAACCAACAAGAAGTTCATTAAACGTTTCCAATATTTGGAAGAAAAGGCAAAAGAAAGCGGAAAAGCTTTGCAAGATATGACACTTGCCGAAATGGATGTTTATTGGAACGAAGCGAAAAAACTGTGATAAAAAATTAACCACCTTAGACACTTTAGGGCGCCTAAGCTTAGATGAACTTAGCTGTCTTAGGTGTTGAAACGATATTTAGAGTATGGAAAAATATAACACCATCGACGAATACATTGCCAGCTTTCCTGTAGAAACTCAAAAAATTCTACAACAGCTAAGAGAAGATTTGCAAGAAATGGTTCCAGAGGCTAAGCAAAAAATCAGCTATGCGATACCTACTTTCACTTTAAACGGAAATTTAATTCATTTTGCTGGCTATAAAAATCATATTGGCTTATATCCAGGCGGTAAAGCTGTTGAAGTTTTAGCAGACGATTTAAAAGGCTATCATACATCCAAAGGAACAGTGCAATTTCCTATTGACAAACCTTTACCAATGGATTTGATTAAAAAGATAGTCGATTTTTGTGTGGTGCAAAATTTAGCGAAGCAGAAGAAATAATTTGATTTGCACTACTGTAAACAATTCTATCCTTTTCAAGGAGAGGGAGTTAGCAACCGCAAACTAATCCTCATCCTGCCAAAAACCACCTAACAAATCATCAGTATCTCTACGGTCTTTTTTAGTTGGCCTCCCCGCTCCTCGATCTCTTTGCAACGTTGGCGCATGAAATACCGATTTAAAAGCACGAGTTTCTTCAACTGGTGTTAGATCTTTGTACTTGGTTACAGCTATTTTAGCATCAGTTCTATTATAAGAAAAATCAACTACTTCTATTACTTTTCTTTCTGCACCTTTACTGATCTGATAAACGTCTCCAATTTTAACAATTGTTGAGGGTTTGATATTTTGCCCTTTTAATTTTACCCTTCCTGCTTTGCAGGCATCAGTCGCCAAGCTTCTAGTTTTAAAAACACGAATAGCCCAAAGATATTTATCGACACGTAGTTTCTCTGCTTCTCCCATGCTTCAAAATTAAACAAAATTTAGATTTACATATTGAGATTTGCACGCACATTTCAGCACATAAAACTTATTACTTACAACTTTACACTTTTTACCTTCAACTTTTAATTTATAAACGCTTATTTTGCATAAATTTTTAAAATACAATGATTGCCGAACTAAAAAAACAAATAGAAGAAGCTTGGGAGGACAGAGCTTTATTACAATACAAAGAATATTCTGAAGCCATTGAAACAGTTATTCAGAAACTTAATGCTGGAGAAATTAGAGTTGCCGAGCCGATCTTAAATGGTTGGGGAATTAACGAATGGGTAAAAAAAGCCGTTATCCTTTATTTCCCGATTAAGCAAATGGGCGAAACTAAAGCTGGTCCTTTTGTTTTCCATGATAAAATGGATTTAAAAACCGATTATAAAGAAAAGGGTGTACGTGTTGTGCCAATGGCAAGTGCTCGTTATGGTGCTTTTTTGGCTCCTGGCGTAATTATGATGCCTTCTTATGTAAATATTGGTGCTTATGTGGACGAAGGTACCATGGTTGATACTTGGGCTACAGTAGGTTCATGTGCACAAATCGGAAAACGTGTTCACTTAAGTGGTGGTGTTGGTATCGGTGGTGTTTTAGAGCCAGTACAAGCAGCTCCAGTAATCATCGAAGACGATTGTTTCCTAGGTTCTAGAGCAATTGTAGTTGAAGGTGTACGTGTAGAAAAAGAAGCTGTTTTAGGTGCAAATGTGGTATTAACTGCTTCAACTAAAATCATCGACGTAACTGGTGATACTCCGGTAGAATATAAAGGCATTGTTCCTTCACGTTCGGTAGTAATTCCTGGTTCTTACACTAAAAAATTCCCTGCTGGCGAATTTCAAGTGCCATGTGCTTTAATCATCGGCAAACGTAAAGAATCTACAGATAAAAAGACTTCTCTTAATGATGCGTTGAGAGAAAACAATGTAGCTGTATAAAGCTTAAAGGTGAAAGCAGAAAGCAGAAAACAAACTAATAAAGCCGAAAGCACTAAACTTGAGCCATCAAGCCTTAGACTTTCGGCTTTAGGCTTTAAGCTTAAAATTGGTTACGATGGCAAAAGAGCGGCAAATAACCTCACTGGACTAGGTAATTACAGTCGGTTTGTGATCGAAAGCTTAGCGCTCAATTATCCCGAAAACAAATATTTTGTTTATACGCCAAAAGTTGAGGAAAAACTCAAAGAAATTAGTGTTTTCTCATTAGCCAACGTCTTATTAAGCCTTCCTAAATCTTCGAAATTTCTTTGGAGAGCTCTAGGTATAAAAAAGCAATTACTTGCTGATAAAATCGATTTATTTCATGGTTTAAGTCATGAAATCCCGTTAGGACTGCGAAAATCCAATATCAAATCTATTGTAACTATACATGATTTGATTTTTCTCAGGAAACCTAACTATTATAAATTTATAGATAGAAAAATCTACGAATTAAAAAGTAGATATGCCTGTAAAAATTCCGACAGAATCATCGCTATTAGCGAACGAACAAAGTTGGATATTATTGAGCTTTATCAAATTCCAGAAAAAAAGATAGACATCGTTTACCAAGGTTGTGAAGAGGCTTTTAAAATAAAGGCAAGCCCCTCTAAATTAGCAGAAGTTAGAGAAAAATATCAACTTCCAAATCAGTTCATCTTAAGTGTTGGAACTATTGAGGAAAGAAAAAACCTAAATTTAGCTATCGAAGCTTTGTCTACAGCTGCTACTTCTCACCCATTAGTTGTTGTAGGTAAAACCACAACTTATCTCGAAAAAGTAAAGCAGTCTATCGAAAAATATCAGCTGCAACACAGGGTAATTTTCTTGCATAATGTTACCTTTAACGACCTACCTGCGGTTTATCAATCTGCATCTTTATTTGTCTATCCATCATTTTATGAAGGTTTTGGTATACCTATTATTGAGGCAATTAATAGTGAGGTTCCAGTTATTGCAGCTAGCGGTTCTTGCCTAGAAGAAGCTGGGGGGCCAGATAGCATTTATGTTTCGCCTAGCAATCCTAAAGAACTTGCTTCGGCAATAGATAAAATACTAGCAGATGAGAACCTCCGACAAGAGATGGTTAAAAAATCGTTGAAATACGTCCAAAAGTTCAACAATGATTTTGTGGCCAAGGAAGTAATGAAATGCTATCAGAAAGCCTTCTCAGAAAAGATATAGCTTCAATTTACCACAATAAGCAAGCATTTGCTTAATTTCGTCCTCCAACAAATCCCTAACAAATGAAAGTTGCCGGTTTTACATTCATCAGAAATGCAGTAAAAAACGACTATACCATAGTTGAAGCGATAACTTCGATACTGCCAATTTGTGATGAATTTGTGATAGCACACGGTAATTCGGATGACAACACCCTAGAACTTTTAAAGAGCATAGCTTCTGATAAAATACGTATTATTCAAACCACTTGGGATGATAGTTTAAGAGAAGGCGGCCAAACATTCGCTTTAGAAACAGATAAAGCCTTTAATGCCATAAGTAAAGATGTAGACTGGGCTTTTTATATACAGGGTGATGAGTGTGTACACGAAAAATACCTGCCTGTCATCAAAAGGGAGATGGAGCTTTGTTTAGAGGATAAAAAAATTGAAGGACTACTTTTCAATTACAAACACTTTTATGGTTCTTATGATTTTGTAGCTCACTCTAGAAGATGGTACAGAAGAGAAGTGAGAATCATCAGAAACCTTCCTGGCATGCATTCTTACAAAGATGCGCAAGGATTTAGATACAATGATAGAAAAGTAAAAGTGAAGCACATTGATGCCTACATTTATCATTATGGATGGGTTAAACCACCAGAGGGATTGACAAATAAAGTGCGAAACTTCAATAAATTTTATACAACCAATGATGAATGGATAGAGGAAACCTATCCAGAGTTTACCGCCTTCGATTACAAAAATGCTGATGAACTATATCATTTTTCAGAAACGCATCCTCAAACTTTTTTATCGAGAGTAGAAAAAAGCAACTGGAAGTTTAATTTTGACCCTACTAAAGCAAAAAATAAATTGCCTTTACGTAGAAAAATACTAGCTTGGATAGAGAAGGTATCGGGCTTACGCCTATTTGAATATAAAAACTATCAAAAAATTGCTTAGAGGATGAATAATAAGAAAAGTATATCGGTTATTCTCCCCAATTACAATGGCAAGCATTTGATGGAAAAATTCATCCCATCAACCCTAGAAGCTCTAGCTTTAAGCCAAGTAGAATACGAATTTATAATTATAGACGATTGCTCTAAAGACGAATCCGTAGCTTTTATCGAGGGTAATTACCCAAATTTCATACTCCTAAAAAATGAAATAAACAATGGCTTCTCTAAAACTTGTAACAAAGGAATAAACCATGCAAGTAAAGATCTGATATTTCTGCTGAATTCTGACGTACAGCTAACCCCATCTTATTTTGAGAACCAGTTCCAATATTTTTCTGACATAAATACATTTGGCGTAATGGGGCGCATTATGAATTTTGATGGAAAAAATATAGAAGATACAGCCAGGTTGCCTTATTACAAAGGAGGAAAGTTCAAAGCAAATAAATTCTATTATACTGAAGGTGACAGCAATACGTTCACCACCTATTTATCTGGCGCAAATGCACTAATAGATCGAGAAAAAATACTTTTACTCAATGGCTTCGACGAAATTTACTCTCCATTTTATTTCGAGGATTTCGATTTAGGCTTGAGAGCTTGGAAAATGGGATGGTTTTGTTATTACGACCACCAATCTTACTGCTATCATCAAGTAAGTTCTTCAACAGGTAAGGTTAATAAAGGCAACTCTGTTAAGGTTATTTACAATCGCAATAGTTTCTTATTGCAAAGCATACATCTAGAAGGAACAAAAAGAGTTCTTTGGTTCGTACAGTTGTTGACTTTAACGCTTTTAGGTCATTTGTTAAAAGGAGAGTTTTGGATTTTAAAGAGCTTACGCGAATTTATAGCACAAAAAAATAAAGTTGCCCAGTCTAAGTTTGCAACTCAAAGTTTGCAAAGAAAACTGGGCTCAAACTACAACCTTAACCATATTATTGCAACAATAGGCAAATCAATTGTGAATAAAAATGTAAAGTGGCTATAACTGCTTATTGCCCTGCATTTGGTGGGTATTGTGCCAAAATTTCCTTCACACCTGTATTAATTCTTTCCTCTCTATTTTTAAAGCTATCTAAATTAAATCCATCGCCTCGGCCATGCCAAACATGCATTTTAGTTTTTGGATCTAAAAAATCGATGATGAACAAGCCTTCTTGGTAACGGTCGACACTTCGCATACCGCCACCAAAAGCACCCCAACCCATACCCCAACCCCAGCCTCCACGCCATCCCCAAGGACCACCGTAAAAACCATTATCGTAAACATCAGTGCGGTCACGTTTCATCACCACTAAATTCACTAACAAATCTGGTTTCTCTACTTTGGCAAAACCCTTAGCTTGCATTTCTGCATCAACAGCAGCAATCATTCTTTTCTTATCCAAGCCGTTTACCTCCAGTTTCTCCAAACCCTTTTCATAAAAATTATACGTTTTGTAGTTTTTAAAGTTTACTTCTTTATCGAAATCTGAAGCAACACGTAAACTTGTGCAGGAAGACAATAGCACAACGACTATCAAAAGACCACCTAATTTTTTAATTGAATCCATAACATTTGTGTGTTTCGTTATACAATTTTTAACCTCTATAAATTTACTGATAACTTTTTTGCTTTCATACATTCTAACACATCTGTAAGTAAAAATGTTAGTATAAAAATGTAATAAATTGGGGATATAAGCTTCGTTTCTAATGCTTAACTTTGCCTAATGGCGATGAGAGAAGAAATCAACAAAACGTTAGAAATACTAAAAAACGGGGGTGTAATCCTATATCCTACCGATACCGTTTGGGGCTTAGGCTGTGATGCAACAAATACTGAAGCTGTAGCCAAGGTAAATGAAATTAAAGGCCGTGCTGCAGATAAAAGTTTAATCGTGCTACTAGACACAGATAATAAGATACAAAGTTACGTAAATGATGTTCCCGAAGTGGCTTACGATTTAATTGAGTATACAGAAAAGCCTTTAACGGTCATTTTTTCTAATGCCAAAAACTTAGCTCCAAATGTCATTAATGCAGACGGAAGTTTGGGTATCAGGATAGCAAAACATGATTTTTGCCAACAATTGATTCAGCGTTTCCGTAAACCAATCGTATCTACTTCTGCCAATATTAGTGGCGAACCTACCGCTAAATTCTTCGATGAAATTAGTGAAGAGATTAAAGATGCAGTAGATTACATTGTGGATTTGGAACAGGAAGACAGAACTCCGAAGCAACCATCAACAATTGTTAAACTAGGGTATGGTGGACAGTTTGAGTTTATAAGGAGATAGTGCTATCGTCATTGCGAGGTACGAAGCAATCTTAAAACGAAATATTAACTGACTATAGCAGTAAGATTGCTTCGTACCTCGCAATGACGCCATAATTAAAGGGTTTTTCTTAACTTTGCAGCCTATGCAAACCAACCTACAGCCTCATGATGCGAAATCCCTTTTAGGAAATATTGAGGCTTCTATCTTCAAAACGCTAGCTGAAACTGCCGAAAGTACGGATACCGAAACTTATGTTATTGGTGGCTTTGTTCGAGACATCTATCTTAAAAGACCATCAAAAGACATTGATGTGGTAGTTCTGGGCAATGGTATTGCCTTTGCCGAAAAAGTGGGTCAGAAGTTAAAAACAAATGTTGCAGTGTTTAAAAATTTTGGCACCGCAATGTTGAAACACGCTGATTTGGAAGTAGAATTTGTAGGTGCCCGTAAAGAAAGTTACAGGGCAGATTCTCGAAAGCCAATTGTTGAAAATGGCACCTTAGAAGATGATCAGTTGCGCAGAGATTTCACCATCAATGCACTGGCTATATCTCTAAATAAAGCTAACTACGGTGAAGTGGTAGACCCTTTTAATGGCTTGGAAGACTTGGCAAATAAGCTTATTCGCACACCCTTAGACCCAGTGGTTACGTTTTCTGATGACCCACTGCGTATGATGCGAGCCATCCGCTTTGCAACTCAACTCAATTTTGAAATAGACAAAACAGCTGTTGATGCCATTAAATCGCAGAAAGAGCGCATCAAAATTGTATCTAAAGAGAGAATCAGTGATGAACTCAATAAAATTATCCTTGCAAAAAAACCTTCTATAGGATTCAATTATCTGTTTGATACCGGCTTATTGGAGTTGATTTTCCCGCAAATGGCTAAATTATATGGCGTTGATGTAATTAAAGGAAGAGGCCATAAGGATAACTTTTACCATACGCTACAAGTTTTAGACAACATTTGCGAAACTACGGATGATTTATGGCTGCGTTGGGCGGCTATACTCCACGACATTGCCAAACCCGCAACTAAACGTTTCGAAGAAGGCCATGGATGGACTTTCCACGGTCATGAAGATAAGGGAGCTCGTATGGTTCCCCAGATTTTTGCACAGCTGAAACTTCCTTTAAATGAAAAAATGAAGTTTGTACAAAAATTGGTTTTGTTGCACCTACGCCCAATTGTGTTGGCTCAAGACAAGATTACCGATTCGGCAGTTCGTCGTTTGCTTTTCGAAGCTGGAGAGGATATTGAAGCTTTAATGCTACTTTGCAATGCCGATGTAACTACAAAGAACGAATACAAAATCAAGAAATATCGCAACAATTTTGAACTGGTTAAACAGAAGATAAAAGATGTTGAAGAACGTGACCAACTACGTAATTGGCAACCTCCTATTTCTGGCAATGATATTATGCAAACATTTGGATTAAGTGCCGGAAAAGAAGTTGGAATTCTAAAAAATGCAATACGTGAGGCAATTTTAGAAGGAGATATCACAAACAACTACGACGAGGCGTTTAGTTTTATGCTCCAAAAAGCCAAAGAGTTAGGATTAAAACCAGTTTAAGTTACTATTTTAAACTTTAGAGGTACGATTATTGTTGTAGATTCCGACGTCCAACTTTTGGATATGCGTCTTCGGACTTTTAGAGTTTTTTTATATTTTTACCGAAAAAAAGCAGCATTTATAACCCATGGCAATTTATAGATTTAGAATTTCTTTTGAAGATTACGACGAAGTTAACCGCGAAATAGATATCAAGAGTACTCAAACTTTCGAAGATTTACACAGAGCTATACACCGCAGTACTGGCTATAATGCTGACAAGTCTTCTTCCTTTTATGTGAGTACAGATAATTGGATTAAAGGTGATGAAATCGCAATTCATCCTAATCAACGTAAAATTGATAATGGTGTAGCTTTGATGGAAAAATCAAAATTGAGCAGCTTTATTGAAGACCCTCATCAAAAATTTTACTACATCTATAATTTCGAAAGACCTTACGATTTTCACGTTGAGTTGATCAAGATTATTTTAGATAACGATCCTAAAATTGAATACCCATACTTGGTAAAAAGTGTTGGGGAAGCGCCAAAAATCATAGAAAAAGGTAATATTGGTGCCGTTGCTGCAAGTAGCGCAGCTGCTAATAGCGATTTTGATTTCTTAAACGAGATGGATTTTGTTCCTGAAGATACCGAAGAGTTGGAAGCAATGGGTGGCAGAGGCATCAATGCGCAAGAAGAAGGACATGACGACGAAGACGATGAGCAAGAAGATGAATTTGGCGATGGCGAAGATGATTATGGTAACGATGAGTACGAAAGTGATAAGGACGACTACTAGTCCGAAAGTTGGATATCAGAGAGTCCGAAGACATTGCTATTAATCCTGTAACTTTCAACTCGTAACCCGTAACCTAATGACACAAAAAACGCTAATTGTTGTAGTTGGGCCAACGGCTATTGGTAAAACTTCGTTAGCTATCGAGTTGGCCAAGCATTACCAAACAGAGGTTATTTCTGCAGATTCACGCCAGTTTTTCAAGGAAATGAGTATTGGAACTGCCAAACCTTCAGACGAAGAATTGGCAGAAGCGCCACATCATTTTATTAATTCGCATAGCGTTACACAACTTTTTAGCACTGGCGATTTCGAGGTACAAGCTTTGGCTTTAATAGAGAAACTATTTACCGAACATGATGTTTTAGTGATGGTTGGTGGCTCTGGATTGTACATCAATGCCATCTGTAATGGTTTAGATGAAATGCCAGAAATAGACTTAGTAATTCGTGAGCAATTAAACCGACGATTTGCAGTAGAGGGAATTGAAGTAATAAGAAATCAATTGGCCGAGCTTGACCCAGAATATTTTGCAAAAGTTGACCAGAGCAATCCACAACGTATGATTCGTGGACTAGAAGTGGTACTTTCAACTGGACAAAAATTAAGCTCGTTTCTTACTTCGAACAAAAAAGAACGTCCGTTTAATATTATCAAAATCGGCTTAAATACAGACAGAGAAAAACTGTACAATCAAATTAACCACAGAGTGGATATCATGATTGAAAATGGATTAATTGAGGAAGTAAAATCATTAACTGCCTATAAAGAGCTAAATGCTTTAAAAACCGTTGGCTATTCCGAAATTTTCGATTATTTAGATAATAGCATAGATTTACCTACAGCCATTGATAAGATTAAGCAGAACACTCGTCGCTTTGCAAAAAGACAGCTTACTTGGTTTAGAAAAGATACTGAAACTACTTGGTTTGAGCCAAACCAATCTAAAGAAGTAATCGATTTTCTTGACAAAACCTTTATCGTTCGATCTTAGACTTACGAAGTTTTAAAAACTTCGTAATCTCAATAATTTCTTAACATACATCAAAAACTTTGCGATAAGGTTAGAGTTATCTTTGTATCAAATAAAAAAGGAACAATATGGAATTAGGTATTGGAATGTTTGGCGATTTGCAGATTAACGCACAAGGCGAAATACAATCGGCACAACAACGCTTACAAGAAATTATAGAAGAAGTTAAGTTGATGGATCAAGTTGGCTTAGATTTTTATGGCATTGGCGAACACCATAGACCAGATTATGCTGTTTCTGCACCAGAAATAATATTAGCTGCAGCGGCTACAGTTACTAAAAATATCAAATTAGGTAGTGCTGTTTCGGTATTGAGTTCTTCGGACCCAGTGAAACTGTATCAAAGCTTCGCCACCGTAGATTTGATTTCTAACGGTAGAGCAGAATTAATGGCTGGTCGTGGAAGTTTCATCGAATCATTTCCTCTATACGGTCAAAACTTAGCAGATTATGATGCTCTGTTTGAAGAGAAATTGAATCTTTTGGTTAAAATCAACCAAGAAGAAACCATTTCTTGGAAAGGCAAATTTAGACCTGAATTAAAAGAACAACAGATTTTACCTCGTGCGGTAGATAATAATTTGAAAATATGGGTTGCTGTTGGCGGTACGCCAGCATCTGTAGTTAGAGCTGGCAAATTAGGTTTGCCTGTCATGTTCGCTATTATTGGCGGTAATCCAACGCAATTTCAACCTTTGTTTGACTATTATAAACAAGCATATGAAGATGCTGGACATGATATGAGCAAATTTCAAGTTGGTGTACACATGCATTCCTTCTTTGGAGATGAAAGTCAGGCAACAGCAGATTACTACTACCCTGTTTATTCTGCACAAATGGACAGAATTGGAAAATCGAGAGGTTGGCCTCCATTTCAACGTGGACAATATGATTATGGTCGCTCTAAACACGGCCACTTAATTATAGGTGATGCCAATGAATCTGCAGAAAAAATAATTATGATGCATGAACTTTTTGGCTTAACTCGTTTCTCTGCACACATGGATGTTGGCGCTCCTTCTCATGAACACATGATGAAATCAATCGAGATTTTTGGAGAAAAGATTGCTCCACAGGTAAGAAAAGCTTTGAATAAATAGCTAATCATTGCCGTCGGCTTAAGCCGACGGCAATGATTTTTTCCTACCTTTACCACATGACAAACAATTGCGCAATTATCACAGGAGCTGCATTTGGCTTACTTGCCATTATTTTAGGAGCTTTTGGTGCACACGCCTTGAAAAAGGTTTTATCTGCAGAAAAATTGACTTCTTTTGAAGTTGGCGTAAGGTATCAAACTTATAGCGCACTGTTTCTTATTTTAATTGGATACAATGCAAATTTCGAGACTAACTTAATACAGTGGGCTTATTATTTTGTTACTATTGGCACCATACTATTCTCTTTCAGCATCTATTTTTTGTCATTATCAGAATACCTGAAAAGGAACTTCAAGTTTTTAGGCCCGATTACGCCACTTGGTGGTTTACTGATGATTTTAGGTTGGGGATGCTTATTGCTTTCGGCGCTTTAAAAGGAACTAACGTTGTAACATAAACCCGATAGCAGCGGAAATCTCCCGATTTAAGCATCTGTATTTATTGTTTTAAAGGCATGCTCGCTTGTTGCACAGGTTTCATCGGGAATTGTAGCAAATAGCGGGACTGTATTTTCTTCGAAGCACTACCATTGCTTTTCTAAAATTAATCAATAAACCATTGAAACAATTAGGTGCTTTCAAAAAAAAGAATAGTTTTGTAGCAACACCAAAATGAAATGAACACATGCAGCAAAATCCGTTTGAGAGCGTTTTTAAAATAGGCGTTACTACCGAAATTGGAAGGTTAAGAAAGTTATTGGTGCACAGTCCGGATAGCGGGTTGGGCAAAGTGGTGCCTTCTAAAGCACAAGATTGGCTTTTTGAGGATATTGTACACCTTGATACCATTAGAAAAGACGAATACGATTATTATACTAAGCTTTTAATGTATTTCCTTGATCCGGAAAAGATTAAAGGAAAATTGGCGGAAATAGATAGTGTAGAAGCAAACAGAGGCTTCTACAAACCAAATCACCCGAATTTTCATAATTCGGAAAATGTAGTGGAATTGCAGAACTTATTGGCCGATATTTTGGCTGATGAATATATCCGCAAGAAGTTGACAGCAGCAGTTTGCGCCATTGAAGGCTGTACCTATAAGTTGCAATTAAAGCTAACAGCCACAGATCCAAAAGAGCTGGCAGAAATTTTTATTTCGGGCACGATGGCAGATGACACCATGATTTTTGCCCCTGTTCCGAACTTAATTTTTACTCGAGATGTGGGCACAACAATTAACAGCCACATTTTACTGAACAAACCTGCTAAAAAAGCTCGTGTTCGTGAAACGATGTTGATGCGTTATATTTTCTTTAATCATCCATTTTTTGCGGCTTATCAGGATAATGTTATCGAAATTCCAGACCCTACGCAACATTTTTTAAGACCTGGCGATGAACCTGAATTTCGTACAACCTTAGAAGGTGGCGATGTAATGATGGTGAGTAAAAACCATGTTTTGATTGGCGTAAGTGAACGTACATCGGAAGAAGGTGCCAATGAAGCAATTAAGCTATTATTTGAGAACGATGTAGTGGAAAAAGTAACTGTAGTTAAAATCCCAGCCAAGCGTGATTACATGCACTTAGACACGGTTTTCACTCAGGTTAAACGTGATACTTGGGTTATTTTACACAGCATTGCACATAGTCCGGCTTATGATGCAACTGAACCTATCCACTTTTTAAAAGAACCTGAAAAATTGGAAGCTACCACAGCGATACAATTCCATAAAAACAAACCTGGCGAGCCGAAATATTATGAACATGTGGAGGCTCTGTTAGATGATATCAGTAGAAATGACTTGGGCAGTACCACTCCTACTAAAATTATTTACAGTGGTGGCAACGTTTTCCCTTACGACAGCAGAGAACAATGGACAGATTCTTGCAATTTGCTAGCGTTGAAAGAAGGCGTGGTTTTAGGTTACGATCGCAATGACAGAACTGTTGAAGCTTTTAAAGCTAGTAATTTTAATGTCGTGAAAGTTCAAGATTTAATTCAAGATTTGGAAAGCGGAAAAGTGGATGCAGATACTTTAACAGATACTTTGGTTTTAATGCCTTCGGCAGAGTTATCTAGAGCTAGAGGTGGTTTTCACTGTATGAGCTTGCCGATATTGAGAGATGAAATATTATAGAAATAGTTCATTAGCCATTAGTTCATTAGGGTATGCCCAGTGATCTAATGAACATATTGAACAAATGAACAACAAAAGATGCAAACAACTTCACATATCCTCATGATACGCCCCGTTGATTTTAAATTCAATGAGCAAACAGCTGGCGATAACAAATTTCAGGTAGCGAGCGAACAAGCTGATGTACAACAGCAAGCTTTAGTTGAGTTTGATGGCTTTGTTAATGTATTGAGGGCAAACGGCGTAGATGTAACTGTTGTTAATGATACTTTACAACCAGAAACGCCAGATTCAATTTTCCCGAATAACTGGGTTTCATTTCATGAAGATGGCTCTGTGTTTTTATATCCAATGCATTCGCCGAACAGAAGGCAAGAGCGCAGAAAAGATATCATTGATGAGTTAGGAAAAACCTTCGAGGTTGGCCATTTAACAGATTTGAGCTTTTTTGAGCAACAACATTTGTTTTTAGAAGGTACTGGCAGCATGGTTTTAGATAGAACCAATAAAATTGCATACGCTTGTTTAAGTATCCGTACTGACAAGGAAGTACTAGAAAATTTTGCGATGCTGAGTGGCTATGAAGTGGTGACGTTCCAAGCCGTAGATGAAAGCAACTTCCCTATTTACCACACCAATGTGATGATGTGTATTGGAGAAAAATTTGCTGTAGTTTGTTTAGACAGCATTAAATATACCGAAGATAAAATTGCGGTTTTGGAAAGCTTCAAGGCTACTAAAAAAACGGTAATTGACATTTCTTTTGAACAAATGAACCATTTTGCTGGTAATATGCTCGAGGTAAAAAATAAAGATGGAGAAAGTTTACTAGTCATGTCGGAACAAGCATTAAAAGCTTTACATGGAACACAACTCACTGCGTTATCTACATTTTCGAAAATTGTAACCGCTCCTATCTATACTATAGAACAAAATGGCGGTGGCAGTGCGAGGTGCATGTTGGCAGAAATACATTTGCCTTTGAAGTAAGAAATTATTAAACTTCGTAAGTTTTAAAAACTTACGAAGTTTTCACTACCATCGACTACCAACCCTTTATTGCACCACCTTTAAACTCTTTCTCTGCAGTTTGTGCCACTTCTTCAGATTGATAAGCTTTTACAAACTTCTTAACTCGTTCATCAGTTTTATTATCTTCTCTTGAAACGATAATATTCACATAAGGCGATTTCTCATCTTCCACAAACAAACCGTCTCTTTTTGCCACTAAGCCCACTGGCGAAGCAAAAGTATTGTTAATAATAGCAATGGTAACATTCTGGTCATCTAATACTCGAGGCAACTGTGGAGCTTCTAACTCTAAAATCTTTAAGTTCTTTGGATTTTCCGTAATATCATTGGCAGTCGGTAATAAACCTACGCCATGCTTCAACTTAATCAATCCCGCTGATTGCAACAATAACAGGGCTCTACCCAAATTGGTAGGGTCATTTGGAATAGTAATGGTACTTCCATCTTTCAGCTCGCTAATGCTTTTTATTTTTTTAGAATATCCTGCTAAGGGAAAAACGAAAGTGTTGCCCAAAATTGCAAATTTATAGCCACGTTGTTCAGCCTGTACATCTAAATATGGCTTATTTTGGAACACATTGACATCAATATCTTTTTGATTTAAGGCTTCGTTAGGCATTACGTAATCGTTGAAAGTTACTAACTCCACTTCAAGCCCAAATTTTTCTTTTGCCACTTTTTGAGCTGTTTTTGCAACTTCAAACTCTGGTCCAGCTTGCACCCCTACTTTAATTACATTACTATTCTTGTCGGCACTGCCACATGCAACTATAAAAACGGAAAAAACAGCTACAAAATAGCCTTTGATTTGATTATACATATAATTGAATTTATTTTCTATGGTCAACTTTTTTCGCAATAAAATCGCCGGCAAACTGGATGGCAAAAACTAGCAATACCAATATCACCAGCACTGTATTCATGACAACTACATCGTAGCCTACATAACCATACTGATAGCCTATTTGCCCTAAGCCACCAGCACCAACTGCACCACCCATTGCAGAATAGCCTACCAAGGTAATCAATGTAATTGCAGCAGAATTAACTAAAGAAGGCAAAGCTTCTGGCAACAATACTTTTTTGATGATTTGCATTGGCGTAGCTCCCATCGCTCTCGCTGCTTCAATTAAACCTGATGGAACTTCTGTCAAACTATTTTCTACCATTCGAGCAATAAACGGTGCGGCACCAATACTCAGCGGAACTAAAGCTGCCCACACCCCAATAGAAGTGCCCACAACCATTCTAGTGAACGGAATCATCCATACAATAAGAATAATGAAAGGTATGGAGCGGAATATATTTACCAGTACAGCGAGTAAACGGTTTAAAGTACGATGCTCTAGAAATTGTCCTTTTTTGGTGGTGAAAAGCAAAACTCCCGTTGGCAAACCCAAAACGAAACCGAAAAAACCAGCTAAGAAAGTCATTAAAATAGTTTCGCCTAAGCCCTTTATTAAGAGCGAAATCATTGAATCAGACATATTCTAAAATAAATTCACGGGTTAATGGATGTGTTGGATTAGAGAACACCTCTCCTACCAAACCTTGTTCGATAATTTTTCCTTCGCTAATTACAGCTACTTCATCACAAATCTTCTTAATCACCTTCATTTCATGTGTAATCAGCAAAATGGTAATGTTTAAACGTTCGTTGATATCCTTCAGCAACGCTAATATCGAATTAGTAGTTGCGGGGTCTAAGGCACTTGTTGCTTCATCGCACAAAAGCACTTTCGGACTATTGGCTAAGGTTCTAGCAATAGCGACTCTCTGTTTTTGTCCTCCAGATAAATTCGCAGGATAATGGTCGGTTTTATCTTCTAACGATACCAACTTTAACAGTTCTAAAACCCTTTCTTTAATAGCTGCTTTAGACCAGCCTTCCAATTCTAGCGGCAAAGCAACATTATCGAAAACTGTACGTGAAGACAATAAGTTGAAATGCTGAAAAATCATACCGATGTGTCTTCTCTCTTTAGCTAACGCTGATGATGATAAACTGGTTATTTCTACACCATCTATAGTTACCGTGCCTGCTGTTGGAGGCTCGAGTAAGTTGATTGTTCTAATTAAAGTACTTTTACCAGCGCCAGAAGCCCCTATAATGCCAAAAATCTTACCTTTTGGCACAAATAAGGAAACATCTTTCAATGCGGTAAAGTTTCCCTTTTTATGCAGAAACGTTTTAGTAATGTTCTTCAGTTCAATCATTCGTGTTATACAAATATTATTGGAGGCGCAAAGGTATTAAAATCTAGTAGATTAGTAGATTAATTATTGCTTTTTGATCTTCTTATGATTAAGCGGTAGCATTATAGGCTTATGCTAGGTCTTTCGGAGGGAGAAAAGATGTTTAATAAACCAGATTGAAGTGGATCCCGATTTAAGCATCTGTTTTTATGATTTATCTGTATGCTTTCTTGCTTCACAGGTTTCATCGGGAGAAACGAAAAGCGGGACTTTCGGAACCGAAATGATACGGTAATTGCTTTTCATATATTAAAATACTAAATAGGTAAAATATTAGGCTTAATATGCTAATTAGTTGAAGCAATTTTAGTTTTACCCCAAAAGTAGCGAAAACAGCAATAGTCAAACACAATCAAAAGTAAATCAACAAGTTGAAAACATACCTAAACTTTATTTTATGTTATAAAAATTAAAAACTAAAGCTCTTTTTTAGAGTTAATATAAAAATGTTATTTAAGCTACATTTTTCTCGATTTAAAATTACATTTTTGCAAAAATTTTTAGACAATGCAGAGTTACGAAGAGTTTCTTGATCTAAGTGTTGGTTTTCCTCAAGAGGGCTATAGCATTATAGATGATGAATTATATTTCCACGATTTAAATTTGATGGAAATGATTGAAACCTATGGTACGCCATTACGTTTCACTTATTTGCCGATGGTGAGTAAGAAAATTCAGCAGGCAAAACTGTTGTTTCAACAGGCGATTATCAAGAACAACTACCGTGGCGATTATAAATATTGCTATTGCACTAAAAGCTCGCACTTTAAGCATATTGTTGAAGAAGCATTGAAAAACGAAATCCACTTGGAAACTTCTTCGGCTTTTGATATGCCGATGATTGAAGCTTTGGAGAAAAAGGGTAACCTGACTAAAGATACCACTATTATTTGTAATGGTTTCAAGACTTTCCAATACAAGCAATATATTATTGACATGTTGCACGATGGGTATAAAAACATCATTCCTGTATTGGATAATAAAGAGGAATTTAATCTTTACGATGACGAGATTGAGATGGATACGCCTTGTAACTTGGGTATCCGTATTGCGGCTGAGGAACAACCAGATTCGCAATTCTACACGTCGCGTTTAGGTGTGCGTATGGAAGATGTAATTGATTTTTACAACAGCAAAATCTCCGCAAACCCAAATTTTAGGGTAAAATTATTGCACTTCTTCATCAATTCTGGTATTTCTGATACACCATATTATTGGAACGAATTGGAGAAATATGTGACCTTATACTGCAAGTTCAAAAAAATCAATCCTGAATTAGATACTTTAGATATTGGTGGTGGTATGCCATTTAAAGATAGCTTGGTATTCGATTTCGATTACGAGTATATGGTAAACGAGATTGTAAAACGTATCAAAGAAATTTGTGCAGAGCACGACGTGGTTGAACCAGATATCATTACCGAGTTTGGTAAATACACCGTTGCCGAAGCTTCAGGAATTTTATACAAAGTATTGGGCCGTAAACAACAAAACGACCGTGAAAAATGGTTGATGCTAGATGGTTCTTTCATTACCAACTTACCTGACGTTTGGGCATTAAACCAAAAATATGTGTTGCTACCTATCAACAATTGGGATGCAGAATATGAGCGTGTAAACTTAGGTGGTATTACTTGCGATGGACAGGATTATTACAATCAAGAAGCACACATGAACAGTGTATTTATGCCTAAAACCCGTAAGGTGCAGTATTTAGGTTTCTTTAATACTGGTGCTTATCAGGAAGTCTTAAGCGGTTACGGTGGTATTCACCATTGTTTGTTGCCTAGTCCAAAACATGTAATTATTCGCAGAAACCGCGATGAGACTTTTAATTTCGAAGTTTTTGGTGAAGAGCAAAACAGTAAGCAAGTACTTAAAATTCTGGGTTACGTTTAACTGGAATAAAGAATAAGGAGCAAGGAATAAAGACTTTGCGCATAAATCCTTTCCGTTTTCGGGAGGGATTTTTTATTTTGAAACATTAAGGAATTAAGAAACATGAAGAATTAATTACGTACTTACTGTATTTAAACACCTTAGACACTTAAGTCCACTTAAGATTAACTTTTCTAATGAAGATTAAAATAAAACGAATAATTTAATTAAACTATTAAAACTAAGGTTTGCTAAGGTCTCTTAGATGGTTATTTTTTCTATTACAACCTATCTTCTTAAATCTTAGGGAAATAAATTACTAAAATGTGCTAAGGTGTCTAAGGTGGTTCAAAAAAAATTACTAATTTGTATATACATCTATCCTACCTACTATGTTAAAAGATATTAAACTTAACAATGTCTTTATTATCGATATTGAAACTGTTCCTCAAAAGGAAAAATTTGAAGAATTACCGCCACATTTACGAGAGCTATGGGACCAAAAAAGCAGATATCAACGTAAAGAAGATCAAACAGCAAATGAGTTTTATGAAAAAGCTGGGATATGGGCAGAGTTTGGAAAAATAGTCTGTATTAGCATTGGCATTTATCATTTAGAAAGTAAGGAAGTCCATTTAAGAGTACGCTCATTTGCTCACGATGATGAAAAAGTCATTCTAAAAGAGCTTATTAGTTTGCTCAACAAACAATCTAAAAACCTACAGCTTTGTGCACATAATGGCAAGGAATTCGATTTTCCTTATTTATGCAGACGAATGCTCATCAATGGTCTGCCTATTCCTTCTCACTTAGAAATAGCTGGTAAAAAACCTTGGGAGATCAACCATATCGACACCATGGAACTATGGAAATTCGGCGATTACAAAAACTTTACTTCTTTGAACTTATTAGCGGCTATATTCGATTTGCCTACGCCTAAAAATGATATTGACGGCAGCAAGGTTAAAAACGTTTACTATCAAGACAAAGATTTAGCTCGAATCGAGAAGTATTGTCAAAACGATGTGATAACCACCGCACAATTATTCTTACGATTTAAAGGACTACCAATAATTACGCAAGAAAATATTACTTTAGTGAAGTAATGCTGAAAGTAAAAGACCTCGCCATAAAATTTTATAACCAAGAAGACAGAATTTGGTTAGAAACCGTTCACAAAGTAAGTTTTAATCTTGAAAGGGGTAAGGTTTTAGGCATTGTTGGTGAATCTGGCTCTGGCAAATCAGTTACTTCTTTTTCTATTATGCGCTTGCACGATAGTAAAAATACGCAGATAGATGGAGAGATCAATCTAGACAACATTGACTTACTTAACTTAAGCGACCAAGAAATCAGGAAATATCGCGGCAATAAAATCGCGATGATTTTCCAGGAGCCCATGACTTCTCTCAATCCAGTTTTTACCTGCGGAGAGCAAGTTAGAGAGGCGATTATGTTACACCAACAAGTGGACAAACAAACTGCAAAAGTGCAAACCATTGCATTATTCAATGAGGTACAATTGCCACGTCCTGAGAATATCTTTGAAAACTATCCACATCAACTTTCTGGCGGACAGAAACAAAGAGTAATGATTGCTATGGCGCTGAGCTGCAATCCAGAATTATTGATTGCAGACGAACCCACTACAGCGCTTGATGTAACAGTGCAGAAAACTATCCTAGAATTGCTTTCTCGCTTAAAAACCGAACGCAACATGGCGATGATTTTCATCTCTCACGATTTAGGGTTGATGAGCGAAATAGCAGATGAACTACTCGTAATGTACAAAGGCGATATTGTGGAGCAAGGCACAGCCAAACAGTTATTTGAAAATCCACAGCATCCTTACACCAAAGGTTTGCTAGCATGCAGACCATCACCAAAACGATTGCTTAAAAAACTACCGACCGTTGCAGACTTCCTAAATGAAGACAAAGACATCGGTTTACAGCATCTATTAGCAAAAAATGCATTTACACAAGAAGAAGTCGACTTAAGAAGAGCAAAACTATACAGTAAGGAACCGATTTTAAAAGTGCAGGATCTTTGCACTTGGTATCCTATCAAAAAAGGGTTGTTTGGCAAAACACATGATTTTGTTAAAGCCGTAGACCATGTTTCATTCGAGGTTTTTCCAGGAGAAACATTGGGATTAGTTGGGGAATCTGGTTGTGGCAAAACTACACTTGGACGTAGTATCTTACGTCTAGTAGAACCAACTTCTGGTCAATTGCTTTTTGAGGGAAATGATATTACGCATATCGGCAAGAAAGAGCTAAGACACTTAAGAAGAGATATCCAAATTATTTTTCAAGACCCCTACTCTTCCTTGAATCCTAAAATCACCGTGGGGCAATCTATCATGGAACCGCTAATTGTCCATAGCATATATGCTAATGACGTAGAACGCAAGGCGCACGTCATTGAGCTTTTAGAGAAAGTTAATTTAAGTGCAGATCATTTCAACCGTTATCCTCATGAGTTTTCTGGAGGACAACGACAACGCATTGTAATTGCTAGAGCACTAGCACTTAAACCAAAATTCATTATCTGCGACGAATCAGTATCTGCCTTAGACGTATCTGTGCAGGCACAAGTTTTAAACCTGCTAAGAGATCTACAGGAGGAATTTGGGCTAACTTATATTTTTATTTCTCACGACCTTTCTGTGGTAAAACATATTTCCGATAGGATGATTATCATGAACAAAGGAAAAATAGAAGAAAAAGGCTATCCAGAAGAAATCTACCAAAATCCTAAAGCGGCTTACACACAGAAATTAATAGCAGCAATTCCAGGCAATTTTTAATACACAACTGTAGAAATCATTACTCAAAAAAGGAGTAATTTCCCCAACAACAAAAATACATTACAACCACAAGCTCTTTCAAAAACACGTTTTAAACCTTTTAGGAGTACAATTATAAACTTTTCTTATTTTTGGAATCATTTTTTCTATAGGAGAATAAATTAAAACGCAAGAAAATGTCAAAGAACAAGTATCTATTAGTTGCAGCAGTTGTATTATCAGCAACTATCTACTCGTGTAAAAAAGAAAAAGATTCGTCTACGCAAGAAGACCCAGCAGCAAAAATCATTAAAATTGATAACACTGCTTCATCAAACCGTATCGATGAAACTCAAGCTGGTTTAGAATTAAACTTCGAAGGTGTTAACCAAACAGGAAATCTACTTGTTAAAACAGACGCAACAACTTCTGAATTCCCTTATCAATTAATTTACAAAGGTAAAGTTGATCCTCAAGTTGGTGTTAGCAATAACGCACTTAGTGCTCTTGAAGTTTCTGCTTTTGGCAACTACTATGCTATCGCTTACCAAACTCCTGGTGCTAACTATGGTGGTGGTGTAGACGTAATTCAAATTCAAAATGGTGCCCCAAAGTTAATTTCTTCTGTAAGCACTCCTGATGCAGACATCACTTGCGTTAACAACGGTGGTGGTCGTTTATATTTAGGTATGGACTTAAGAACTTTCGAAAGTTATGACTATCCTGCTCCAGCAGTTGTAGGTATTGTAAGAACTAACGCTGGTTCATTAGCAGAGCCTCAAGTTGTAGGTTTAGAAGGTTATTCTACAAAAGACGTTAGATATAATGCTAACAATGATAAAGTATACGCTGCTTCATCAACTCAAGGTGGTGTTAGTGTAATTTCATTCACAGGATCAAAAGCGAGCAGAACGGCTTTCCAATCTTACGGAGATGCTAGATCGATCACTATCTCTGGTACAGATGTAGTTGCAACAAATGGTTATAGCTATTCGTTTTTCGACCCTACTACTTTAGCTATGTCACCATATAAACATTGGCCAATTGCTAGTACTGATAATTCATTAGGAAGAACATCGTCATTAAGCAACGGAAACTTCATTTTCGGTAATAGCGAAGCTGTAGTATACGTAGATAAAGCAACTGGCGAACTACTTAATCAAGTAAATGTTGGAGGTTCGGTAAATTCAATTTCAATTGTTGCTGATAAAATCTATATCTCTACTGGTAACAGCTTAGTTGTTGCTCAAATAGAAAACAATAAAGTAAAAGTTATTGCTAGAACGCATTTTGAAACAGCTTTTGGTGGTACATTTAATGTAATTAGCTCTAGAGTTGCTGGAAACTATGTATTTGTAGCTTGTGGCAACAGAGGCACTTATGTATTCAACCTAGCTGCTAAAAAATAATATAACTGATATAATTTTAATTTTTTCAAAATCCAGGGCATGCCCTGGATTTTGTGTTTTATACCTGTTTTACTCCCTTCCCAAAGGCTTCCAACTCAAATAAAAGCCACTTAAACAACACACATTAAGACCTAATTTGTTATCTTCGGTACAATTGGAAAACGATTATGGCAAAAAATAAAAATGCTCAGTTCAAACTTGTTCTCACTCAGTTAATAAGCGATATTTTCGAAAAGAACAAAAACATCGCACTTAACCATAAACAAGTAGCATCACGCTTAAATTTAACTGACGCCCCATCTATAGACGCAATACTAGAAGTACTTATTGAACAAACCGAAAAAGGTTTATTTATTAGACCAGAACGCGGTAAGTTTAAAATGAAAGAACTAAAAACTTTTTTAACAGGAACAGTAGATATGACTGCTGACGGCTCCGCTTTTATTGTCCCTGACGATGAATTTGAGAAGGATATTTTCGTTGCGCCAAGGAAACTACGAAATGCACTTCACGGCGATAAGGTAAAAGTTTATGTTTTTGCCAAGAAAAGTGGTGGCAGAAGAAATGAAGGCGAAATTGTAGAAATATTAAAGCGAGCCAAAACAGAGTTTATCGGGGTTGCGAAAGTGTCCGAACGCTTCGCTTTTGTTATTCCTGATGACAGGAAGATGCTCCATGACATTTTTGTTCCGCTAAGCGATTTAAATGGCGCAAAAAACGGACAAAAAGTACAAGTATCATTAGAAGACTGGCCAGAAGGTGCTAAAAATCCGATTGGTAAAATCATCCACATTCTTGGTGAGCAAGGTGAGAACAACACGGAAATGAATGCCATTTTAGCAGAATACGGCTTTCCTCTAAGCTTTCCATCCGAAGTAGAAAAAGAAGCTAATTCCATACCTGAGCAAGTTAGCGAGGCTGATATTGCAAATCGTAGAGATTTTAGAGATACCGTAACTTTTACCATCGATCCTATTGATGCAAAGGATTTTGATGATGCTATTTCTTTCAAAAAACTAGACAATGGCCATTACGAAATTGGCGTTCACATTGCCGATGTTTCTCATTATGTAACTCCAAAAAGCAGTTTAGATAAAGAAGCCGAGCACCGAGCAACTTCTGTTTATTTGGTAGACAGGGTAATTCCGATGCTACCAGAGCGACTGAGTAACGGAGTTTGTTCTTTACGTCCTCACGAAGATAAGTTGTGTTTTGCAGCTGTTTTTGAAATGGATGAGCAAGCGAACATCCACGAACAGTGGTTTGGGCGTACCGTTATCCATTCTAACCGACGTTTTACTTATGAAGAAGCGCAGGAAGTGATAGAAAATAAAAGTGGCGATTATGTTGACGAAATTTTAAAGCTTAACGAAATAGCTTACGTACTCAGAGATGCCAAATTTAAAAATGGGGCAATCAGTTTCGAAAGTACAGAAGTAAAATTCAAGCTAGATGATTTCGGCAAGCCGATTGGCGTTTACGTAAAAGAACGTAAAGATGCCCACAAACTCATCGAAGATTTCATGCTTTTGGCAAACAAAAAAGTAGCAGAATTTATAGCTAAAAAAGGAAAAGGCAAACAGAAATACACTTTCGTTTATCGTTCGCATGATTCTCCAAACCTGGAGGCTTTAACCAGTTTTGCTTCCTTTGCCTCACGTTTCGGTTATAAAATCAATACCAAATCTGATAAAGAAATTGCTAAGTCTTTAAATTATTTAATGGCAGATGTAGAAGGTAAAAAAGAACAAAACCTTTTAACATCATTAGCGATCCGTTCAATGGCGAAAGCGATTTATACAACCAAAAAGACAAGCCATTACGGACTGGCTTTTGAATATTATACCCACTTTACCTCTCCTATCCGTCGTTATCCAGATGTAATGGTGCATCGCCTGTTGGCTTTATACCTTGATGGTGGCAAATCCGCCAATGCCGAAGAAATAGAAGCAGCAAGTGTACACTCTTCTGCAATGGAAAAACGTGCAGCAGATGCGGAAAGGGCGTCGGTGAAATACAAACAAGCTGAGTATTTGGAGGAAAACATCGGTTCAACCTATACCGGTATCATTTCTGGTGTTACCGAATGGGGAATGTACGTAGAAATAGAAGAAAACAAATGCGAGGGAATGATTCGATTGCGTGATATCAGCGACGATTTTTATGTACTCGATGAGAAGAATTATTGCATTATCGGTCAGCGAAAAAAACGCAAATACCAACTTGGCGACGAAGTACAGATAAAAGTTAAAAAAGTAGACTTATCCAAACGTCAAATTGACTTTTCATTGATGCCAGATTAGCAAACATCCGCCACCGTGACCACGCAGTAGCTGCGAAGCAAATTTATTTCAAGGTATGTTATAAAACTGGTGCTGAAATCAATTCAGTATGAGGTATTCGATAAAATCTTGATTTTTTATTTTCAACTTTTACTTAGTTTAATGCATAAATATTTTCTTCTCATTTTTATACTTTTTACTACTGTTATTTCAAATGCACAAACGGTACAAGGCAAGGTTGTCGACGAAATGAGTGGAGAGCCAATTCCATTTGTATCCATCGGTGTAATTGGCACTAACAATACCACAGTTACCAATGATGCAGGAGAGTTTATTTTAAAAAACATTAGTCTTCCAGCAAAATTGAGATACAGCCACGTAAGCTACCTTTTAATAGAAGATGAAATAAGTAGTTACAACAATCTTTTCGTTAAGCTCAATCCAGCAGCTATTAACCTAAAAACAGTCACTGTAGATCCCTACCGTGGACAAAGATTGGTAAAAGCAGCTTTAGAAAAAACAAAAGAATTTGAGAAGAATATTTTTTACGGAAATGCCTTTTACAGACAATTGACCACCATAAATGAAAAACCTAGTCAAATCTATGAGCTTTTTTACGATCTAAAATTTAGCGTATCCAACGTTAGCGCTTGGATAGCTAAGCAAAGTCGCTTTGCACAGTCAAACGATGGAATTTCTTTTTCAATGAGCAATCAATCTTACCTTACCTTTTTATTAGCGGGAAACTTGTTTGAAGAAAGGAAAGTAGGAAAGTTTGTGACATTAAAAAATTTAAAAGATTATGAGATTTCTGTAGAAAGATACATCGAACAAAAAGATCAGGACATTGCGGTTGTTAGCTGTAAGTATAAAGGCAAAAGAAAAGAGTTTTACGTAAACTCAATTTATTACATCGGCGTAGAAGATTCTAAAATATATAGATTGGAAAACAGCATTTTTAATTTACCATTAAAAGTTAACGTTACTTCTAAAATACCACCAACAGTAACTACAATTGCTACTTTTAATGGTACAAACAACCCAATTCCAGTACTACAGAACATCTCTACTAAATTATACCTGAATCTAAGCACTAGAGGCAGAAGCATCACTCCAGTCATTAGTTCAATGCTAACAATTTACCAGTTAGATAAAAACCTAAGCACACAAAAATTCACTGAGTTAAATAGAAAAGTACAAGACAAAGCTATTGTCGAATCCATTGAGTACAATCCTGAATTCTGGAAGAACAATCCTATTGTAAAGCAAACAGCTTTAGAGGATGCTTTCATTAAAATGATGGAAAGTAAATCGGCTTTTGGTACTATGATAGATCCTTAAACAATGCACAATCCTACAGAATTACAAAAGATTATAGAAAATGCTATTCCTAAAATAGCTTATCCTCCACAACCTGCTAATTTATACGAGCCTATTAAATACATTATGAGTTTAGGCGGCAAAAGAATTAGACCAGTAATGGTGCTAATGGCTACAGAGCTTTTTACCGACGAAGTTATCAAAGCACTTGATGTAGCACTTGCTATAGAAACCTTCCATAATTTTACTTTGGTACACGACGATATTATGGACAATGCTCCATTACGTAGAGGCAAAAAAACCGTACACGAAAAATGGGGTGTTAACAATGCTATTTTAAGCGGAGATGTGATGATGGTAGAATCGAACAAACATCTTTCCAAAGTGGATGTCAATGTATTAAAACCCGTTTTAGACACCTTCAACCAAACCGCACAAGGCGTGTGCGAAGGCCAGCAGCTAGATATGGAGTTTGAAACCAGAGATGATGTAAGTATTGAAGAGTACATCGAGATGATTAGATTAAAAACTGCCGTTTTATTAGGTGGAGCAATGAAATTAGGTGCCATTGTTGGCGGTGCCGATGAAAAAAATGCAGAATTGCTTTACCAATTTGGAGAAAACTTAGGCGTCGCGTTCCAATTACAAGACGATATTTTAGATGTCTACGGAGATCCTGAAAAATTTGGCAAGCAGGTAGGAGGCGATATCATCTCTAACAAGAAAACATTTTTGCATTTAACAGCAAAACAGCTCATCAAAACAGAAGAAACTGATATCCTTTTAGGCAATCATGAAAATACTGAACAAAAAGTAGCAGTAGTAACCGATTTGTATAACAACTACGGAATAAAGGAGCTTTCTAACACAGAGATGAAAAAATATTTAGCTAAGGCATACCAAGCACTTGATGATTTAACTGTAGAAGAAAGCAGAAAAACCAATCTAAGGGAACTGACAAAACAGATTATGGAAAGAGAAAGCTAATAAGCTTACCTTTCGAAGGTAAAAAATCTCCAAGAAATTCTTGGAGATTTTTTTATTATTAATGCTATTCGGGGATTTGCAATCCCAATTTATTCAATAATGGATTTTCAGTCTTTGAAAATTGTCAAACACTACTGTTTAAAAGCCTAAAACGAAAAAAGCCCCGATAAAATCGGGGCTTTTTGATGTATTTGAATACAAATATTATTCAGCAGAATCAGCAGCAGGTGCTTCTTCAGCTTTAGCAGCTTTTTTAGCTGGTGCTTTCTCAGCTTTTTCTGCTTTAGGCGCTGCAGCTTTCTTAGGAGCAGCAGTTTTCTTAGCTTCAGCTTTAGGAGCAGCTTCCTTTTTAACAGGAGCAGCATCTTCTACAACTGCAGGCAATACAGAAACGTAAGATTTGTTATCTCTTTTCTTTTTGAAAGTTACGATACCTGGTACCAAAGCAAATAAAGTATGGTCTTTACCAATACCAACACCTTTATCTGGGTGGTGTTTTGTACCACGCTGACGAACGATGATGTTACCAGCGATAGCTTCTTGACCACCGAAAATTTTAATACCAAGACGTTTACTATGCGACTCGCGACCGTTTTTTGAACTACCGGCTCCCTTCTTATGTGCCATTTTTTTATCTTTTAAATAATTAGCAAAAAGCTAACCATTGAATTTGCAAATAATTTAACTACAGAGTGATGCTCTCAATCTGGATTTTGGTGAACGACTGACGGTGACCATTTTTCTTTTTGTAACCTTTTCTACGTTTCTTTTTGAAAACGATTACTTTATCACCTTTTAAATGAGACACGATTTTAGCTGAAACCTTAGCTCCTTTAACTGCAGGTGCACCTACAGAAATTTTACCACCATTGTCAACCAACAATACATTGTCAAATTCAATACTAGCGCCTTCATCTCCTTGTAAACGGTGTACAAAAAGGTGCTGGTCTTTTGCAACTTTAAATTGTTGCCCTGCTATATTTACTATTGCGTACATTGTTAAATAATTATTTTATTTCTATTTATTTTTATTCGAGGTGCAAATATAGAACATTTAATGTTCAAACACAATAGCTGACAGAAAATATTTCGTTGGTTCACTGGTTCATTTGCTCATCCGTTCATTAGGCATTGGTGGTTATCTATCTGGTTATTGATTATTGTTCATTTTTCTTTTAGAAAATCAACACCTTCCCGCTGTAGATAAGCGTAGCCCCGCTGTCCACTTTACTTCGGGCAAACACATAGGTTTGCCCTACGTGCTCGTTCCCATCGGGTTTAAAATGCAAGTTTAATGCACAGGTTTAAGTTAGTTAAACCCGATTGAGCGGATTAGCCCGCAGCGATTGAGAGCGAGAATGAAGTGTAAGCGAAACGTAGCGAAGGCTATGAGCGAAAGCGGGACTACCTTATCCCAAACAATTGCAATAAGCTTTTCTAATCAACATAAGACGCTATTCCATTAGACACTCAGCCACAAGTTCTCGTTAAAAAGTGTTAAAAGTGTTTTCTTGTTACGAATATTTCGTAGTTTTACGAAAACTTAATTAAAAGCTATGAAGATTCTAAAACTTACATTAATTGTTGCTAGCGTGAGCACATCTGTTTTTGCCCAAAGTGCAGATAAAGCCCTAGCAAGAGTGAGATATACTTTCTCGCATATGAGAGACACCACTCAAAGAGATAACTTCCAGACCGAAAACATGTTATTGGTTATCGGAAAAAATGCTTCGGTTTACACCAGTTACGATAAAATTAACCGAGACTTAGAGATAAAGAAAAATATAGAAGAGCAAATTAAAGCTCAAGGGGGAAACTTAACCAGTTTAAACATTAGCAAGAGCTCATCTAAACCAGTTACTGCTGCAGATTACTTTTATTTTGCGAACGAAAATAAGTTTTACACCAAAGAACGTGTAATCAGTAATTATTTAATAGAAGAAACTGCGCCAAAAATCAATTGGAAAATCACAAAGGACACTGCTAGTTTTTCTGGTGTAAAATGTCAAAAAGCTACCACTTATTTCAAAGGAAGAAACTGGATTGCTTGGTTTGCACCCGAGTTACCTTTTCAAAGTGGCCCATGGAAACTAAATGGTTTGCCTGGCCTAATTATAGAAGCCAACGATGAAAGAAACGAAGTAAAATTCCAGTTTGCGGGCATCGATAAAGTGATTGCAGAAGAAAAGCCTGAAGAAACGCAAACCGTTACTTTAGGCAGCGGAGGTCCGAGCGTGTTAAAGTTTGGAGGTATGGATGGTAGCGCTTATTTAGGCAGTGAAATCAAACTACCTACAGATGCGGTAAAAACGACACAAAAAGAAATAGATAAGCTAAAAGAAGCCAGAGATAAAGACCCACAAGGTTTTGTAAACGCACAAATGGCCGGAAGAGGTGTAAGTGGAAACATGGTAGTTTCAAGTAATACGAAGTTTGTTCCCGCTCCAAGTGGTGCTAAAAAAATGGCATTCAACAATCCAATAGAACTTACTGAGAAAAAATAAACCAAACCAAACAAACTATTTTGGGCTTGCCTACCAATTACTGGCAAGCCTTCATCCAACACACATCCTGATGAACAAGCTACTCTTTATGCTCATGATTTTGAGCTTAAGTTCTATTGCTGTGCTCGCACAAGAGCAAATTAAAGGCAAGGTTAAAGACGATAAAGCTAAGCCGCTTCCTTCTGTCATGGTTAGTTTAAAAGACAAAGAAGGAAGCACGCTTGGTTTTTCTAGAACGAATGACAAAGGCGATTTTACAATTAGCACCGATGAAAATAGCCCTGAGCTTATTTTAGAATTCAGCATTTTAGGCTTTGCGAAGAAAGCCCTTAAGCTATCAGATTTTAGCAAGAACAATGAGATTACTTTAGTAGAAAGTGAAATTAGCCTTAAAACCGTGGAAGTAAAAAATAGACCACGTTTAAGTTCAAATGGAGATACTTTAAATTACAAAACTTCGGATTTTTCAGATAAGCAAGATCGCAACATTGGTGATGTATTAAGGAAAATGCCAGGTATAGAGGTTGCTGAAAATGGCAAAATAAGTTACAATGGTAAAAACATCTCCAATATGTATATAGATGGAGATAATTTATTGGAAGATAAGTATGGTATTGGTACAAAAAGTATTCCTCATGGTGCGGTAGATAAAGTGCAGGTAATTGAGAAAGACCAACCCATAAAAATGCTACAGAAGAACAACACCAGCGATGATGTGGCTTTGAACTTAGTTATTAAAGATGATGCGAAGCTAAAAGTGATGGGAGAAGTTAAAGCTGGCTTGGGCACACCAGACCGCTTTGACGGTAATGTAAATGCAATGCTATTTAACAAAAAGGTAAAATTCTTGAATAATTTAAAGGGCAACAATATCGGGATAGATCCTGGGTTAGATCTCACTTCGTTTAATCCTTTGGCAAACGATAATACCAAACCCACTAGTCTACTTTCTGCAGGCGCAGCGGGTGTGCCTACCCTGCCCCAAAGTCGTACACTTTTTAACAAAGCTGGACAAGCAAATTTGAATAACCTTTTCAAGTTTAAAAACGATTTACAGCTAAGAGCAAACGTTTCTTACCTATATGACGAACGCAAGCAGGTTTACAATAAGTTTTCGGAAACCCAATTGGCTGGACAGACGATCAGTTACCAAGAAAATCAGGATAATTTCCTTAGCCCACAAAAATTAAAAGGTCAGTTTACTTTAAACGGAAATACAGATGGTTACTATATTAATAATACTCTTTCTGTTGAGTATAATCCTACTCGCACAAATTCTAACGTATTTATAAATGGTGTAGGTGCTTTTCAAACGTTAAAACAGGATATGTTTACCTTATCTAACGATTTAGGTTACCGCAAAAAATTGAAATCTGGCAATATTTTACACTTCTCTTCTGCTATTAGCAGAAGTACCCAACCCGAAACCCTAAATATCAAACCAGGCTTAAATGAGGATATCCTTAATAATGGAGCACCTTACGCCGCTTTGAACCAATACCTAGATTTGCCAACGCTTTATACCAACAACTTTGCTTCGATGGCTTTTCCTAAGGGGAATTTTGTACAAACTTACCGAGCTGGCTTTTTGATTCAGCAGCAAAATTTGGCTACCGACCTCACCAAAATGCAGGACAATGGGTTTAGCGAACTTGCTGCACCTGGTACTTTTAACGATTTAGATTGGTTACGTTCGAGGATATATGTAGAGAATATTTATGAATACACTACAGATAAAATAACCGCTGGAGTTAGGGTACCTGTAAGTTACAACAGTATCAATTACAGTGACGCAAACCATGGAATGGATAAAAGTCTTGATCGCTTTTTTGTAAATCCGTCATTTAACTTTAAGTACCAAACCAGTGCAGAAAATTACGTAACTGCAGGCTATAACTTCAGGAATAACCTAGGGACTATAGACGATGTTTACAGCGGCACTGTTTTACGAAACTACCGTTCTTTGTTTGCCAACAATGCTCCCATTTCAGAAAGTTCATCACATGCATTTTCAGGAGGTTTCAATTTTCGCAAGGCGATTGAAATGTTGTTTGGAAACATCAGCTTAAGCTATAGTACGACTAAGTTAAATACCATTTCTTCATTTACACTTACCAACAACACACAACAACGCATTGTACTTCCCTTAGAAAACCAAATGAAAAGTTTAGGTTTAAACGCTGGATTGAGCAAGTATCTTTTCGCTTTAAAAAGCACTGTAAATGCAGGCTTTGCTTATAACCACAATCAATACCAGCAATTACAGAACGACATTTTGCTACCTTTCGAAAGCGACAACTACATATATAAAGCTGGTATTGAGGCAAAGCTCACCAAATTCATGAATTTCACTTACACAGGAACTTATACTGACAGTAAAAACAAGGCTAGCGGAACTGGGGTAAGCACCAACTATCAACAGTTGAGGCAACAATCTGGATTAGCAGTTAACATGCTAAAATCGGTTTTCTTGAATTTCTCGGCAGAGCATATTTTTACTAAGCAATCAAGCCAACCAGATTTAAAGTACTTGTTTGCCGATTTTAATATCAGGTATAAAGTGCTTAAGCTAAAAACAGATTTGGAGTTTGGCGTTACCAATTTGGCTAACGTGAAGAGTTTTGAAGCCATAAATGTTACGGCAAACTCATTAACCGTCGGAACTTATCAGATCCCAGGAAGAGTGGCAATGTTTAGAGCGACGTTTAATTATTAAAGCAGCTTTATGTGGTTAGCAGGTATTTGCGAGGAATGAAGCAATCTTAGTGCTAGACTTAGCACCTAGTTCTTTAACTAACTCATATGTCTATTACCCTCTCTGTCCGTTGGACATCTCTCCCTAGAAGGGAGAGAATTTTAACACTGCAAAACAATAATTTCCCGAAAGTATAGTTTATATATACGAGAGCGTTAATTTTAACAAAGCGGAAGTCGACTGGATTAGTCACTTCCGCTTTTCCTTTTTTTAATGTCCAACTGTTACAAAAAGCAATGCCGAGCATCTATAGATTAGAAAAAAACAACAATGATTAACGATATCCATATTTTAAAGACAGAAATACTAAGTGATAATTGGTACATCCTCAACAAAGTAACCTACGAATTTACAAGACCTGATGGTAGTAAGCACATACAAAACCGAGAAGCCTACGATAGAGGAAATGGTGCTACGATTCTACTTTATAACTTAGAACAAAAATCTATTATCCTTACCAAGCAATTCCGTTTACCTACTTATTTGAATGGAAATCCTTCTGGGATGTTAATTGAAGCTTGCGCAGGCTTGCTAGATAAAGACAATGCGGAAGATTGCATTAAACGTGAAACAGAAGAAGAAACGGGCTATAAAATAACTGATGTAAAAAAAGTATTTGAAGCTTATATGTCGCCAGGTTCTGTAACAGAGATCCTCTACTTTTTTATTGCAGCTTACAACAAAACCATGAAAGTAAATGATGGCGGAGGCTTAGCTCACGAGGAAGAGCACATTGAAGTGTTAGAATTTGATTTTGAGGACGCCTTAAATATGATTGACAGCGGAGAAATTAAGGACGGAAAAACGATCATGCTCTTACAACACTTACGATTGAAAAGTATTTTATAAAAAGAAAGCTGAACGATTACAGTTCAGACTTTCTTTTCATTTCTATTTGTATTTGAGATTTACCCACTACCTTTTTAATGACGTTTACACTTCGGATTTCATTGGGATTCAAATCTTTGATATCATTAATGAAAGCAACTTTGCCGTTAATCAAATACTCTATATTTTGATTTAAAAGTGTATCTCCTATTTTAAAAACCTTAACTATCGGCTTCTTATCTCCTTTTTGAAAAAGACCTTTATCGTCTGCCAGTTTCCCTTCTACTCTAAACTTAAGGGCAGTCCTGTTTGCTTCTTCGATATTCCCAAGGTTTACGCTATCCTTTCTGTAAAAGAAAACTCTACCTAAAGTGGCATTAGCAGGATTTTCAGTGGCGTTAAGATTTTTGCGCTTCACTGCATCCATAATTTGCTGTATTTCTTCGGCAGAAGGCTTACCAACAAGACTATCTCTTCTAACAAATATCATATTGACATTTGCTAGCCCTGTATCTACTTTTTTAACAATTTTTTGCTTTTTATTTTTACCTAGTTTTACAGATTTGGCTTTGACTTTAGCAATGTCTACAGGCTTCTCTTGTTCAACAGCTAATTGGGGTATAATTCTGGCTAATTGCGGTAAGCTTTCCTTTACTTCTTTTTTTGATACTGTAAATGCCAAAGTTGTTAATAGCAGAACAGGTAATGCCAACGCATACCTACTTAAAGTTAGGCGAGAAGAGCGTTTTACATTCATCATCTGGATACGTTTCTTTAAATCAGAAAGGTTGAAATTATTGACAATGGCAACTGACGTATTGAGTTTTCCTACCCCCAACAAACTATATTGGTAGGTTTTTTTATCCATTCCTTTTCTCAGTATCTTTTGATCTGTAATGAATTCCAAGTTCTCTTTTACCGCCTTTTTCATTAACCAAACTCCTGGATTAAACCAATAGAAAACCACGCTTAACTCTGCCAAGATGATATCAATAGAATGCCATTGCTTAACATGCACCGTCTCGTGAGCCAAAATGGTATCCAATTCTCTTTCGCTATGTAGCGTAGGGTTTACGTAAATAGTTTGCCAAAAGGAAAACGGACTGACACTTTCTTTTAAGGTTCTTACCTTATAATTAGCTACAATATCAGGGTTTGATTTCCTATGAATGCTGTAAAGCGAGATAAACTGTATGACTAATCTAATAGTCATCAGTAATACCCCCAAATAAAAAACAGCACTCAAAATTGGCCAATTATTAATAAAAAATCCTGTTGGCACTAATGCAGACGCCTTCTCATTAAACTGTGGCAAATAATTAATCACTTCACCTACTTCTTTCTGATAGAATAAATCAGTTAAATCGATAAATGGATAGGCCGTTGAAAAAACAATGCCGAACACCAAAAAACAACGATTTAGAACATAGAAAGTTAGTCTACGTAACACCAGATAATAGGTGGCTGCAAATAATAACAGTACCAAATTTATTTTTAACAGAATAATAAAAAGATGTGGCATACCTATTTATCTTCAGGTTTCTCAATCAGGTCAATTATCTCTTTTAGCTCGGCTGCACTTATCTTTTTATCTTTCGCAAAAAACGCGACCAATTCTTTGTAAGAACTCTGGAAGTAATCATTCACAAACCCGTTCATGAAACGTTTTTTATAATCTGCTTCTTTCACTTTTGCACTGTAACGAATGGCATTGGCATAGCGCTCGCCTTTTAAGAAGCCTTTACGCTCCAAATTTTTCACAGTAGAAGCAACCGTAGTATAAGGCGCCTTTGGTTCGGGCATGGCATCCATAAATTCTTTGATAAATCCAGGACCTACTTGCCAAATGGCTAGCATTGCTTCTTCTTCTTGTTGTGTTAACTTCTCCATCAATTAATTACGAAATAATCGTAAATATACGAAACTAATTTAGTTATAGAAAAGAGTTTTAACGTTAAATTTTGTTAAGGATTTCAGGAGCGAATTATTTTTTGAAGCGCAATTTCGCCGTTAAAATTAGAGAGAAGTCCCGCCATCCTTTTTACTTCACTTCGCTAGCGCTCGCTTCGTGCCCACTCCTGTCGGGGCTACTTGGCCATTAATGTGCGGCTGTTTATGCCAACACTTTAATACATCGCTATTCGGAGAGGTATGAAGAGAGAACTGGTGATAATAACTTAAACTAATAACTTCCTCCCCCTACCCCCTCCAAAGGGGGATACTGGATGCAAAACCGTACCTATGCCGTCCGTCATCTCGAACAAGGTACAAGGAGATATCTAGCAATTAAACTATCCAAAATTATAACGAAAAAATTAGTTATTGCACAAGAAGAACTAAACACCATATCCCTTGACACCCTCCAATTTATCGGAGGGAATTGCCTCCAACATTCCCCTCTTTTAGAGGGGTGCCCAAAGGGCGGGGTGTTTAAAATGATGTACGCTAGATATCGACATAATGAAAAACCCTCTCTGGCTTCGCCATCTCTCCCAAAAGGAGAGAATTACAAAACTGCTTAAACATATCTTTTTTCTCTCCCTTTGGGAGAGATGCCCAACGGGCAGAGAGGGATTACTTAAAAATAAAGCTTCTATTGTCTTTTTTCCAACCAGGACCTATAGCCGTGTTTAACCAAAAAGGTTTCTTTGAAGCATTTTTCTTTTGCCAAACTCCATCCGACAGCTCTAAATCGTTACCCATTTTTACAAAACCAGAAATCAAAGTACCGCCATCCAATTGATTATTCTCGATCTTCAAATTTTTAGGGTCGTCTTGGGTTACCAACAAAGTAGTTGGATTGATCACATAGTTGTTAGCAATGGTAACGCCGTCTGGAGCTACGGTTCTAGTGCCATCTTTACCAGCACCAAGTACAAAAGCTTCTCTGGCATCTACAATAACATTATATTGGATATCAGCATTTTTAACTTTCCAATAATCGCTCAATGCTGGGTTTTCATAAGCATTCATTATCGAAATTGCCGAACGCAATGTTCTTCCCGCTATTTTATAAAGATAGTTTCCATGAACTTTTTGATTTTCGCCGATAATTCTTATTCCACCAGTATTGGTGATACCATTGCCTACAAAATAGTTATTGCCTACTTCAGAATGGTTTCCATGTCTAAAGGTTACCGTGCCTACGCATTCATAAAATAAGTTGTTCAAAATCTTATTGTATCCCGATTTGATAGAAATGATTTCGACCTCGCCACTGCATTTATCGAAAATATTATTCTCCACAGTGGTGTAAGAATCGTTCATTGAGTAGGTACTTGTACCAATGCGAATGGTTTCACCGCCATTATTAGCCAAATCCGGCCTCGGACCAAAATAGTTGTGGTCTATTTGATGGTAATTTGCTTTATCATCTAACCACACAACCAAAGTAGTACCTTGATGTGTTTTTCCAGAAATAGAACAATGGTCTACGCGGTTATTTTTTCCAAATAGAGAAACCCATTTATAGTCTACGGTTTTATCACTTGGATTATAATCTTCGATATTTGTATTGGTCAATCGGCTATTTGAGGTAGTTTTTGAAAACACCACTACATCATCTTTCAAAGAGAATCCATTTTTGAACGATAAACCATCTACGATTAACCATTCTCCATCAATTTTTAAGTTAGAGTTGCCAGTTAAAATCACCGATCCTTTAGTTTCTGCCACCAATGTGATTGGATTTTCTGCTGTTCCTTTTGCTTTAAAGTTAATCAACTGACTTTTCCACTCTCCAGATTTCATGATTACTTTGTCGCCAGGTTGTAAACTCAACGCATTTAGCTCGGCAGAATTAGCCACAGTATAGGTTTTAGCAGTAACCATCTGCTTTTCTGTATTATTGGAAATACTATCAGCCTCTATCGCTTTTGCGCAACTACTATATTGCAGGAAAAAGAAAAGCATTAGACTACTGGAAAAAATAAATTTCATTTCAAATATCTTTAGTATAGGTTATCATAAAAAACCAGCGCTGCATCGTAAGTAGTAGCTAATCCAGTTGACGTTACTGCAGATCCAATGCTCACCACGCCTGTCCATGGTGCTACTACCCCATCGTATGCACTCCAACACCTGTAAACCACATTGGTGGATAGGTTCACATTGTTATTTCCTCCAAATAAAATCTTCGTGCCATCTAAACCTAATTTGCCAGACATCATTGCTCTCTTTTCGGCAACTGTACCAGTACCCAAAGTTGCCGCATCAGCAGCGCTTATTAAATGCGTGCGGCCAACAGGATTAAAACCACTATGATGAAATGCCAACGCAAATCTTGTACTTTGGTTGCCTATTGTAGCGTAATTAAAATTGTTTTTTGTGACCATAAAACTGGTGCCAAAAGTTTCGTCTCCAGGATTTATATCATTAAACACAGGCACTTCTACAAAAATTGGATTTACGCCTGCTCCATTTACCATGTAGGTTCCAGTTGAATTAAATGTATTACCGTAGACCACGCCATGAGTAGAATTATCACCCCTAAACCTAATAAACGATCCCGAACAATCAGTAAAAGTGTTTTCAATAACCTTTAATCTTTTAACGCCAAAAGCGCCATAAATCATATGTGCCGTTGAACCTATGCCAACATTAGAGAATTGGCTTTGCCTGATGATGATATTATTTGAAGTTGGATAATGTGCTCCAACCGCTCCATAATATAAATTCGGCATGTTCTCGAAACGACAGTAAGCTATCGTAATATTAGGACTACGCTGTATCACCAAAGCATATTCCGATACTGCTCCAGTAAACTTCAATCGATGAATTAAGATATTTTGGCAATTATTTAGCGACATCAATTTTGCAATAGAACCTGTAAGTACAGCCGCACCGACGGTATTTGCTTTTAACTGAAGTCTTTTTGTTGCGCTTCCAATGTTAGATAAGGTAATGGTAGAACTAATATTGTAAGTTCCATCGGCAAAAACTACATCAACGTGGTTAGACTGCAACATGGTTTGAATACCCGTCCAAAATGCAGCATCTAGTGCGGTGGTTGGCGTTACATTCACAACCGTAGCTGTCGCTTCCACCTGAACTTCTCTTTTAGCTTCTGGTGTAACCGTTTCTTCTTTTTCTTCAACTACAGCATCTTTCTCACAAGAAAAAAGTGTCACAACTAGCAAAGACATTAAAATATATCTTTTCATCGTATGAATTTTAAGATTTAACCTATAAACTTGCGCCCACACCTCCTACTGCCTTCGATTTTGCCGAAAGCTCAGAACCTTCTTTTAAATTAAAATTGAATTCTTTGGTATTAGTAAAATCAGGTTTGATCTCGAAGATGTTTTTACCAAGGGCTTTGTTGTAATAAGTATCCACTTTTCCTGAATTATAAAAATTGCAGTTATCTACCAAGATATTATCCCAACGGAACTCTCTGAACTCTAAAGATCTACCTCCCTGACCACTATTCACGAAATTAGTGTTGAGCACCCTTGCATATTGTGCACCCAACAAACGAAGTGCAGAACCCTGCTCCCTGTTATCTACTTCGTTAATGGTACAATTTTCTATTGTAACGAATGGACCTAAAGTACTTTCATCATTTCCACCACGATACACATTGATTGCACTGCCCAGAATATTGGTAAATACACAGTTTTTAACCACAGTATATTCCGCTCCGTAGATGCCTTTATCGTCTCTTTCTTCCGCTAAGTTGATACCTGTTCCAGAAATATTCCTAAACAAGGAATTGGTAATCACTAAACTATCAGCCAAAGTCGATTTACTTCCTTTAAAGCCTGCAAAAGAACCTTCGTTGTAATCGTAAAATTCGCAAGCATCAATAAATGCTTTGTAAGGTTTGTTCATAGGCAATTCAGTTGAACGAATGCCACAACGAACATCGCCGCCGCTTCCATTAGCGCCCTTAAATGCAATTCCAGTTACTTTTACTGTCGCACCGCTATCAATAGTGATGAAAGCTGCTAATGTTTTGCTGCTACTATTCACAAACACAGGCTTGCTTTTTAAACCAGCGGCAGCTTTGATGGTAATCGACTTATCTACTACAATTTCATCTTCAATGCTGTAAAGACCTGTATCGGTTAATTCAATGATATCTCCATCGGTTAACTTAGCAATTGTTTGTTGAATGCTTGTACTCTCTTTTGCTGACAGCTTCACTATTTTAGGTTGCGTATTGATTGCTTTTACTTCTTGCTTATACCAAGATGCACCAACATCTTTCTTATGCACGAACTTCATTTTTTTCAATGACGCACCATAATCCGCCAAGTAAGGAAATGAAATGCCATTGATGCTTACTTGAGCTGGCTTCTTAACTACAAAACCATCTTGAACCGGAAGGTTTGATTGCAAAGCATTATCTTTAATAACAATACCGCCATCTTTATTCTCATCTATATAAAGTGCGTTTGTTGGCTGAACCAATAAGTTCTTTGTAAAAACTACACGCTGAGGCGATAAAGTACGTTCTGCATCTTTACCTGTTCCAAACAATGACGGCTCACAGTTGATGAAGGTATTACGTTCAATTTTAGCATCAACTACCTGATAATAACGGTTGATCAGTGAATTTGGAACACCGTTCATTACTGCCAATGGCGAACGAAAAGCAGTACCTTTTAAATCTTTAAATACGTTTTCGAACACTTCATGCCCAGGATTAATTACCCTTACACCGCCAGTAAACGGTTTATTGTTACCCAAGAATAAATTGCCTTGCACCACGTTTTTAGAACCGTGTCTTAACACCAAACTTCCTTCACATTCTAAGAAAGTATTGAAGCTGATGTTATTTTCTCCCGATTTAATCGAAACGATTTCCACCTCGCCATTACATCTTTCGAAAAGATTATGTACAATTTGTGTTTTTGAAGCTGTTAAAGAATACCTAGAAACACCAATACGGATAGTTTCTCCTCCGTTAGAACCGAAACGTTGACGGCCATTGAAATGGTTAGAATCGATACGATGATAGTTCTGTTGGCTGCGTTCATCATTAAGCTCTGCTATAATTACTGGGCCTGCATTTAATTTATTAGTGAAAGTACAGTGATCTACACGATTGTTCTTTCCCCAAAGCACTACCCATGAATCACCCTTAAAACGTTCTGGCTGACTAAAATCTTCTATCGCAAATTGAGTGATACGACAGTTGTTAGCTAAATTATTGTTGTCTACCCTAAAATTAATAAGATGGTCTTTAGGACTGTAACCATTTTTGAAATGAAGGCCTTTAATAAAAACGTACTCGCCCCCTATCTTCAAATTAGATTTTCCAGCAATTTCTATTTTATCGCCACTTTCTGGTTTTACCCAAATTGGCTTTTCTTTAGTTCCTTTTCCTGAAATCACCAGTTGAACATCAGTCCATACTTTGTTTTTAAGGAGGATAACATCACCTGGTTTGGCTTTGGCAGCTGCAGATTTTAATTCTTGTGGCGTGCTGACTAAAATATCGGCTGCATTAGTTAACGAAGCCATTAGAAAAAGTGCTAAAAAAGAGATACGGAATTTCATCAAATATGGTTATCGTTTAAATTGGTTAATTGTTTCCCCGCTGATATTCGCAGATTTTATACGCAGATTGACGCTGATTTTGGATATTGGCAATTGTACTAAACCCATACCTGACTACTAGTACCTGAACCCTTGTAAAAATGGTGCCATCTCGATCGGGTGAAGAAAATTAAACAAGCACAAAGTTCTTTCACTTTTTAACCGACCGAAACGACAAACATTTACATATAAACCAAAAGCCTTTATTTCTGAATATAGATATCGAATTTAATTGAAGATAAACCAGCAGTTGTATCATGAACGGTCAACTCCTTAACTTTAATAAGTGCGTTTTTCATTACACCGCCAATTGGTATTTGAGCATAAATAATAGATGCCGTACCAACGTTATAAACCTGTGATGATGCATGATATGAAGGCGCACTTTGACCACTTGGAGCAGAAATTGACGTGAAATAAGCAGCGTCCATTACATCAACATTGCCTGCATCAATATCAGCATATATCTTATCAATAGTGGTACTTGCTCCTTTAACTAAGACCCTAAATCTAGTTGCTTTAAAATTTGATGCTGGGTTACGAACCCATGATACTCCATTACATCTATAATTAGTAAAAGAAGTACCCAAGTTGGTTGGGCTGTAAAAATTTAAACTGATACTAGACGGAGTAGTCGTATTATTTCCACCTCCATACATTAGAAACGCAGCTGTTTCTTCATTAGCACCTAGCTCACAATTACCCAGAACCTTACCTGTTTCTGCAATAAACATACTATTTGTTGAACCAGTGGAAGATGTACCTTGAGCCGACATGACTATGTCTCGATACAACACACTTTGATAAGTAATATTTATCGGAATTACCAACTCTGTTTGTACGTCCTCAATATCGACAGCTATAATTTTAATATTCGATGCCCTCATTTTGAAAGTATAACTGCTACTATAGTTGTACGTTTTAACACCATTTAAATTGTTAACAGTACTCAATAACTGGTAAGCACCATTCCTATCATCATAGATATCAACTTTTTTCAAACCAGTTACCGAAGTAATTAATCCTGCAACTGAAGTAGCAGTAGTAGCAACGCTAGCAGGGAAATTTTGAAGTTTAGGTTTAAAAATGGTCACATCTACAGGCATATTTATAATAATCTCATTGGCTTGGTTATAGATATCGATAGCTCTTACTTTAATATGTTGTGCTGCTTTACGATAAGTGTAAGCATAATTTAATGCATACTCTTTAACGTTAGTAATACCAGTAATACTGTTAACCAAAACGTATGTATTTTCCGTTTGCTGATCATCCAAAATATCAACTTGCTTAATGCCGAATTCTGATTTAATAGTACCTGTAATAGCTGTTGGCGTACCATTAGGATCTGCATTAATTGTAGATGGAAAAGTACTGAATTGAGGTAAAGCCGGATCAAGATATTTCACTGGAATAAAGCCTTCCAAAGAACTATTGTCGCCCAGTTTTGCCAAAACCTTTAAGCCGGTTATAGCAGTTAAATTATAATTTTTGATACTATCTACAGGCATAGATAACTCAAAATTATTTGAAGACAACTTGCTATTATCAGCTACGTGAACCAATACATTTGGTTGACCAGTACGTACCAAGTAGGTATATACAAACTTTACTCCGTTAGCTGCCGAAATATTACTTGTTACTTTATCACCAGTTTCAAATGTTTTGGTTGCGCGGTTAAAAATATATTCCTTAGTTTCAATAGTACCTTCGCCATCGCCAATAAGTTCGTTTTTCTTACAGCTGGCTATGATCACCAATGCCAAAAAGCAAAATAATAATGGGTTTAAGATCTTTTTCATTTCCGTTATTTTTTTAATAGCCTGGATTTTGTGTGATTGTTATCTCTGTGTTGGTATCAATTTCTCTCTGAGGAATCGGTAACAACAACTTATTGGTATTTATATTGGCTTGCAATGTTACTAGTGGAATAACTGGGTTAAACCTGCCATAGTAAGCACTATATTCTGTAGCGTAATGGGCCTGTATGGTTGCTACTGCGTCTCCAAATCTGATCAAGTCAAACAAACGTTGGTTCTCGAAAGCAAACTCTAAGCGTCTTTCTTTTAACAAAGCAATATGAAAATCGGCATCGCTAGTTATTGCACCCGTACCAGAAGCTGGATATTTATAAAAGGCAGTTGTAAACGTACCTGTGGAATAATTACCTGCACCAGCTCTTTCTCTTATCTGATTAATAATACCTACCGAAGAGCCCGCAGCACCATCATAACCTTGCGCCTCCGCTTTCAACAATAAAATATCAGAAAAACGCAATACGGTGAAATCATTTTCCGCATCATTAGCTACAATAACTTTAGAAAAGAACTTATTGACATACAAAGGTGTGGTACTGCCAGAATAACTAGCAATAGTCACATCTTTTCTAGCGTCGGTGAAACTAGTTAAACTCGTAGTAAATGCACTGTTAACACTTGGTGTTGGGTAGTTAAAACCACCTCCATCACCATTTATTATCGCATCGCCACTACTAGCGGGAGCAAAGAGATTTGCCATTGGATTACCCAAACCAACCAAACCAGATCTGTATCTAACGGCAAATAAAATCTCTTTATTCATTTCGTTATTGATTGCAAATACTCGTTGAAAACTTGTTTCTAAACCATAACCACTATTTGCAATTACATCGTTTAATAGAGCTAACGCATCTGCAGAACGTGGCACTGGCAGTGTTAAATAAACCTTAGCCAATAAACCTTTAGCCGACCAAGCATTTACTCTACCAAAATCTGTAGACGCAATTTGGTTGTACGGTTTGGCACTAGCTAAAGTAGCCGCAGCTTCTAGATCTTTGGTGATTAGATTATAAGTATCGTTAATAGATGATCTATTTATTTTTCTAGCTTCGGCAGCTGTTAAAGGCTTAGTTACCAAAAAAACACCACCATACAATCTCACTAAATTGAAGTAATGATGAGCCCTGATGAAGAGCGCTTGTCCTGCTAATTCGTTGCGTTGCGCTTCTGTAACCGAGGCTGTAGGTGTACCAAAAACCAATTGTCCATTTTCAAAACTTACTCCTAAGCTTTTTAGCACGTAATTTACATTACGAATGTTTTTGTACACGCTTAACCAGTAGTTGTAAATTTGCTGGTGCTGAGGCCCTGCGTTATAAAGATTTAACACGTTAAGCTCCATATTGGTATTGGTGGTGCTATTTACAGAGCGTTGACGAGCATTATCACTACGTAGCTCTGTAAATTGCCACTCGTTAATTAATGGTTCCTGCATACCGTTGTAACATCCTGCAAGAGCAACACTAACTTCTTTATAATCCTTATAATAATCTTTTGCAACTTCGTTTGATATAGGTTCTTGATCTACCACCTTTTTACAAGAGGTAAAAGCAGATACCAATGATACCAAAATGATGAAGCGAGTTGATATATTTTTAATTTGTTTCATGATATGATGGTATTAAAAGTTAAAATCAAGACCAAAAGTGTAAGTACGGTTGATTGGGAAACCTCCTCGTTGATAACCAGAAATTACTGGAGATGCATAAGCCGAAGAGGTAACCCTTGCTTCTGGGTTAATACCCCGATAAGAGTTGCCAGTAATAAAAAATACATTATCTACTGAACCATATAATCTTAAACTGTTTACTTTGAATTTTTTAAGCGTTTTAGCTGGCAAAGTATAGCCTACAATAATATTACGTAAGAAAGCATAGCTCGCACTTTCTACCGCATAGTCTGTAAGGAGTAAATCTGCAGCAATACCATTGTTAAAATATGGTGTTTTACCATCGCCTGGGTTTGCAGGACTTACCCACCTATTCTTGATATAATTGACATTTTGTCTTTTAGATTCATTGTAAAACAAATCGCCATTAATTAACTGCCCACCCTGCGAACCTTGCATTAAGATATTTAAATCGAATTTCTTGTATCTAAAAGTATTGGTGATGCCCCATGTAAAATCTGGAAATGGCGACCCCATGATTACTCTATCGTTTAAATCAATTTTATTATCACCATTAATGTCTTTTAATTTAACGCCACCTTCTCGGTAATAACTCTGTAAAACAGAAGTTTGACCAGATGCTACAGCCGCATTGGCATCTGCTTGAGAAAGCCAAACTCCATCTGTTTTATAACCATAAAATTGCACGTAAGGTTGTCCAACAATAGAGGCATAAATTTCGCTACGTTCGCCATAACTATATAGGTAAGGCTCGTCGCCACCTAATTTTAACAATTTATTTCTATTTGCGGCAACATTAAGAGAGGTTGTCCAATTAAAGTTTTTAGTACCAATGTTATTAGAAGTAAGCTCTACCTCGAAACCTTGATTTCTGATTTTTCCGTTATTGTTCCAGAAAGAGTCTGATCCTGTAATTGCCTGTTGCGATTGTTGTAGTAATAATTTATCAGTGATAGAGCGATAATACTCTAAGCTTAATTGTACTTTGTTTCTAAACAAAGCCACGTCTAAACCAATGTTTGCCGAACGTGTAGTTTCCCAAGTAATGTTACTACCAAAGGTTACTACATTATTAGGCGACTGACCAGCTATTACGTTTCCAGTACCTTCTCCAAATACGTAGTTTGATCTGAATAATAAATCTAGATAAGAGAATGGTGTAATTCTGTTGTTTCCTGTTTCGCCATAACTTGCTCTTAATTTCAAACTTTCTAACCACTTTTTACTGCCCTTCATGAAAGATTCGCTTGCAATATTCCAACCGGCTGAAAAAGCAGGGAACCAGCCTCTTCTATTACCTGGGCCAAAAATTGAACTTTCGTCGGTACGTAAACTTGCCGTTGCTATATATTTACCTTTATAATCGTAGTTAACTCTACCTAAATAAGAAATTAAGCCTGTTTTTACGTTTATAGGTATCGCAGCCGCCTGATCGAAATAAGCAGCTTGATTTAAAGTACTAAAATCATCTGATGGAAAACTATAACCAATTTGCTGAGAACCTGTAACCGAGTTACCTTGTACAGTAAAACCTAACAATCCACTAAAATTATGATTGCCGAAGTTCTTTTTATAGTTCATGGTATTTTCCCACAAAACATCTAATGTCGTTCCGTTAGTTATAGTTGCTTGGTTAACATCACCATCTTTACGTGCCTCACTTCTAATTAGGGTTTTATCCTCTCTCGAAAGATAATAAGCACCTACCGAAGTTTTAAATGAAAGGTTTTTACTTGGGTTGTAAGTTAAATCTGTACCCCCCTGAAAGCGATAACTTTCAGAAAACCGATCTTCTCTTTCCGCATGAGATAAAGGCGTGTTATTTGTCGATGAAAATGGATTAATAGCAGTACCACTTTTCCAATAAGATCCATCAGGCATAGTACCTTCGTAAGGTAAATTAATAAAATGACGTGCCTGCGCCCAATCCCCAGACCTTAAATTTGCCCATTGGGTATTTTGGTTTACGAAAGCCGCAGTAAATGCAGAATGGTAAACGGGTAAAAAGGATGGAAATCTATAGTAATTTGTGAAATTTTCTGCTGGTCGTTGTATTTTAGTATAAGTTGGGTTGATGTTAACGTTTAGTGTCAGTTTTGGTGAAAGATTAACATCTAGTTTTACACGAAAATTCCCTCTATTGTTTTCGCTGTCTTTCATTACACCTTGATCTTGCTGTAAGTTTCCAGATACATAATACCTAAAATCTTTTTTACCACCAGCTACGTTTAGCTGCATGTTGTAGATACCCGCATTGCGCAAAGACTCTTGTTGCCAATCTGTTGTAGAACCGCTAATTTGATTTTCTATAATATACGCTGCTCGTTCGTTAACATTAATGATATTCTTCAAATTCGCGGGTACACTTGGATCATTTTCTCTCAAAGCTGCCTCTGCAAAAAGTAATTTTGTGTAATCTGTGGTCGATAAAATGGGATAAACACTATAGGCCTCTTTAATACCATAGTAAGATTTAACCGAGAATTTAGGTTTATCGGCAACACCCTTTTTAGTAGTTACTAAAATTACACCGTTAGCACCTCTAGAACCATAAATAGCTGATGAAGCGGCATCTTTTAATACCTCAATAGACTCCACATCGTACGGGTTAATAAAGGCTAGACCATCTGCAATAGGATGCCCATCTACTACTACCAAAGGTTCAGCATTAGCATTGATAGAACTTGCACCTCTCACGCGTAAGGTTGGGTCAGCACCGGCTTCAGAACTATTGTTTTGAACAGTTAAACCCGCTATTTTACCAATTAAAGCATTATCTAACCTCGAAGTTGGAATTTCATCTAAGTTTTTATTCTCTAACTTACTTACGGCAGAACTAACCGTAGATTTCTTCTGGGTACCGTAACCAACTACAATTACCTCGTTCATAGAGCTTACGTCGTCTACCAAAGTCACATTAATAGTAGTAGCATTTGCCACTCCCTGTAGATGGATTTTATAACCGAGCGATTTAAATTCTAATATTTTTCCTTTCTGAACAGAGATTTCATACTCTCCTTTCTCATTGGTAGAAACTCCTTTGTTGGTGTCTTTAATTACAACAGAAACACCAGGAATACCCTGTCCATCTGCAGATGTAACAACGCCTTTGATTTTTACGGTTTGTGCACTTACTCCTAATGACAGTAAGCAAACTAGTAAAAAAACAACGCTGCTAACGCGATTCTTTAATGTCATAGCAAATCAGTTTATATGTTGGTTAGGTTGCCTTAACTTCTCAGCATCGGCTTAAATTGGTTTACCAAAAATTGGTAAACCAAATATATAATTATTATTTGTAATCAAAAAAAATAGTATAACTATTTAAAAATTTTGCTGAGGAGCGAAAAAGAAGAATGTTGTAATGGTTTTAGTTGGCTTTGTTTAATATTGGTTGGTTCACTAGTTTGTTTGGTTATTTGTTTAACTGATTAATCGGTTAACTGATAACTGTTCATTTGGTAATTGTTCATTATTAAAAAAGGGATGTACTGCAAAGGCTATCCTTTCAGAACATCCCCATTTTAGAGTTATTAATCGCCATGCGATGTTCAAAACCAAAAACATCTAAGCGTATTTTTCAATTTGTGATTAAGAGAATGCTAAACCACCGTTGATATCGATATTATTTCCTGTCAAGAAACTCGATTCATCGGAAGCTAAATAAGCTACTACATCAGCAACTTCTTTTGCATCACCTTCTCTTTTTAGCGCTGTAGCATTAGCTACGTTAGTTCTTACTTCAGATTTTGTAAAAGTATCATGGAAAGTAGTAGCAATCATACCTGGTGCTAATGCATTTACACGAATACCTTTTGGTCCAAATTCTTTGGCTAAAGACCTAGTGTAAGTCATTACCGCACCTTTAGAAGTTGCATAGGCACTTGCACCTGGACCACCACCATCTCTTGCAGCTAATGAAGAGAAATTAACGATTGACGAGCCAGCAGGCATAAACGGAGAAACAGATTTAACTGCTAAGAACACAGATTTCAAGTTTACGTTCATTACGAAATCCCAGAAATCCTCATCCATTTCAGCTGTTGTTTTACGAGCAACTAAACCACCAACAACGTTTACCAACACGTTGATTTCATCACCGAAAGCTTTTCTAGCTTCAGCTACTAATGTTTCAACCTCAGCAGCTTTAGTCATATCTGCCTTCACAGCAATAGCTTCACCGCCTAAATCTTGTATTAATTTCAAGGTATCATCCGCTTGTTCTTTACTATCGAAATAATTTACAACCACTTTAGCACCTTCTTTAGCCAACTGTAATGAAACGGCTCTACCTATGTCTCTAGAACCTCCAGAAACTATCGCAACTTTGTTTTTTAAACGCATATTGTTATTATTTAATTTTTTGTTTATAAATATTTAAAATTCTATAAGTGGGTGGTTATACCTACTTATAGCTATACTCTATAATTTGGTATCCTCACCAAACTTATGACAACTTACTTGATGAAATGTATTTGATACACAACCATGATACCGGCACTAAAACAGCTGCCAATACAAAGAATGATACATAACTAGTTTGTGTAATTATTGGCACCGCCCAAGTGGTTAATAGTGTACCAGCTACAGCTGCTGTACCGCCCATTCCTGCTACCGTACCCACATTTTTACCGTGGAAATAATCGCTAGGCAAAGTTTGGATATTACCAATTAGGTATTGAAAACCGAACAAGGTGATACCAATTAAAACCATGGCCAGCATTGGCGAGTCTTTTAAGCTATCTAGCTGATAAACGATAGCAACTAAAGAAGTCAACATCAATACACAACCTACAGCAATGGCATTTTTACGGGCCTTCGTAGCAGCTACTCCTTTTCTAATTTGTAAAGAGGCGTGATATCCGCCAGCTAAACTTCCAATGGCTGCAAATAAATAAGGTACCCAAGTGAAAGCTCCAATTTGCTTGATATCGAACATGAACTGCTCTTTCAAAAACGTAGGTAACCAAGTAACGAACAACCACCAAACTGGGTCGATAAAAAACCTACCTGTAATAATTCCCCAAGTGTTTCTAATTTTCAAAAGTTCTTTCCAAGTCAATGCAGGCGCTTCATCTTTAACCTCTTCCACAACAACACCTTCTTTTTTATCCAAAATGTGATCACGCTCTTCTTCGGTTAGCCAAGGATGTTTATCTGGCGTAGCTTTGTTGATGTACAACCAAGGAATAATCCAGATCAGACCCAAGACAGCGATTAAAACGAAAGTCATTTTCCAACCGAATATCAGATACAATGCAGCGATGATTGGAGCTGAAACCACCGAACCTAGCGATGCACCAGCACCGAAAATTCCTTGAGCAATTCCTCTTTCTTTTGCCGGAAACCATTCTGCATTACTTTTTGTTGCCCCTGGCCAGTTACCTGCTTCGCTGAAACCTAGCATGAACCTGAAAATATTGAAAGAAAGCAACGATTTTGCAAAGGCATGCAAGGCAATAGAAACGCTCCATCCGATAATAGACAAAGTCATCCCCAAACGTGTACCCACAGCATCCATCAGTTTTCCTGTAAAAGTTTGACCTAATGCGTAAGCAATCATGAAGAAAGTGGTAATTAATGCCAGCGCACTTTTGTTGTCAGCATCTGCAATGCCAAATTCTTTGTAGATGTAAGGCCAAAGAATGTTAATAGCACTCCTATCCACATAATTGATTACAGTTGCAAGTCCAATAAGGGCAATGATCCACCATCTTAAGCCTTTTACTTTCATATATTAATTTTTTTTCAGTTCGATATTCGTAATGCCTTTTCCAGCATTTACCACTTTATTATCCGCATAAACTTCATTACCTATCGCTTCTCCCTTACCGCTTTTCAATTTGATGTTTATCCCGTAGCCATCAGCGTTTACATTACTGATGTTATTTTTAAATTGATTATAAGAACCCCATCCTTCGTAAGCACAATTCACTTGATAACCATCTTTTAGAACTGAAGGCTGTGTGTTATGTCCGATATTATTTTCAATGAGATAGTGATTGCCTTTCACATCCATCCAGCTATCTGCACTATTTTCACCAGTAATTCCTTGCGCTTCGAAAGTATTGCCTCTAATGATCCCCCCCGTCGTACCTTCTTTCACATCGATACATTCTGCTGTAACATAAGGCCCGAGCTTATTATTTAGCACTAGATTCGAATCACATTTATCTGGTTCACCAGCAGTGTATTTAGCCCAATTGCTGTAAGCAGTGCCGATATAAATAGCCTCGCCATAACCAGGTCTCTTTTTACCCGTGTGGGTTACTTCCGAATTTTTAACGATGTTGTGTTTGCTAAAAGTTCTGAAATGAATGCCCTCTTCGCCTAATTGAGTGACGAAAACCCCATCTATTACATTATAATTAGCTCCATCAGCAACCAGCCCCTTCAAGCCATTTTGCATTGTAAAGCCTTTTAACTTCCAATAATTTGCTTTTAAGGATAACACATAGCCTGTTTCTGTACTTCCAGCGTCTAAAATGGCGTTTCTGCCTCCTGTAAGCACAATAGGTGCTGCCTTTGTTCCGCTAGCATTTGCTTCAATTACAAATTTCCCTTCATAAATACCATCTTTTAAAATGATAGAATCTCCAGGTTTCGCGGTAGCCAAAGCTTTCTTCAACTGACTGCTATTCGCAACGATAATTGGTTTAGCCGAATTTAAAAAAGGCTGTATTGCATATCCCATCCCAAAAGTTGAGATAACAATAGCAGCCATAACCAAATATATATTGAAGATCTTTTGCATTGGAGCTTGTGTCCTATTTATGAATACCTAATTCTTTTAAGAAATTGATGATGGCAGCATTCAATTCAGAGTTTTTCTCTTTAGGAAATTTCCCATGCTCGCCACCTTCTATCGTCATAAATTCATTTTTAATACCAAATTCATCTAGTTTCTTTTTCAGATCTACCGATTGTTGATAGGGCACCACTGGATCGGCATCGCCATGCACAATAAATACCGGTGGGCTGGTTTTTTTTACTTGATATAAAGGAGAAACCGACTCGATAAATTTTTGGTCCTTTGCTTTATCACCCAACCACCAAGTAGCCGAACGACTTGCCCAATTACCAATATGCGTGATACCATATTTATCGATAATAGCCGCAACCTTCACCTCTTTTACTCCAGGGCAGTTGCCATCAAAACGGGTATCGTTACCTAATAAACCACCCATTAAAGCCAAATGACCACCAGCAGAACCACCCATAATCACAATTCTATTAGGATCGATATTTAGAGCTTTGGCATTTTTGATTAAGTAAATTAAAGCACAACGCGTATCCTCTACTGCAGCAGGAGCCGGCGCAACTTGTACCAAACGGTAAGCGATATTAGCTACTGCATATCCATTTTTAAAAAAAGAATTAAAGCCTGTTTGCGACTCTTTATTACCTTTGTTAAAACCGCCACCATGAATGTTGATGACAATCGGAGATGGTCCTTTTTCTTTTGATGGCAAGTACAAATCCATTTTGCCTTCCCAATCGCCAGCTTTGGTGTAAACCACATTCAATTGCTCAGAAAATCCAGTTGGGTAAGTAACTTTCTTTACTTCAGTTTCTTGCGCTTGAGTAAAACCCACTGCTGCTATTAAAAAGCAGCTTATGATTAATTTTTTCATCTTATCTGATTTCTAGTTATTTCTTTTTCCTCCCTCTTCAATTCTCCCTCCAGAGGGAGACACATTCGCTCTAAGCATTTTGCTTATCCCCCTCTTCGAGGGGGCAGGGGGAGGAAAATCCTACTTTATAAAATCTTCTCTGTGAGGAGCGAAAACATCGATTAAAATACCTGGCTCTACGCATACGCAACCATGTACAGCGTGAGGTGGCACATAGTAACCATCACCTTTTCTGATGATTTTTTTCTCGTCACCAATAGTCATTTCGAAAACACCACTTTCAACGTAAGTAACTTGTACATGGTAATGCTCGTGCAATGGACCAATAGCTCCAGCTTCGAATTTTGCTTTCACTAGCATGATTTGGTCATCGTGACCATAGATTTTACGTTGTACACCGTTACCTAAATCTTCCCAAGTGGTTTCTGTCTCTATTTGAAATAATTCGCTTTGCATATCTTGATATTGTTTAATTGCTTAATTGTTTAAATCGGTTAACTGATACCTGACCACTAACCCCTGTCTCCTACTTAAAAGAAATATAATTCTGTTTATCGTTATAATTGATCTGATACGTGTAAATTTTTCCTTTCAGTTTGAAGCTAACAACTGTTTGTTGTGCATCAGATTTCACAATGGTTAATTCGCTGATGGATGGCAATGCCGATGATACCGTTTCATTAATTGGGTCTGTACCGCCATGCGTTTCGGTAATGCTTGCAAAAGTTTGATTTTGACCATTGCTGCTCAACATAAATGCTTTGCCATCTACCAAATTCATTTCTGGATCGTTAGCGCCAATAGAAACCAATTTCACTTCTAAAGGATTATCTGATGCGAAGTGAGTAGTGTAGAAACGATTTTTATTCAACAACCCAACCAAGCCAGCTTTAACATCTAATTTATTGCTAGCATTTAACCAAAGGTGTTGATAACCGTTGTTGTTGCCTAGCGCAGTTAAGCCATCGGCTTTTGCTTTTATAGGAAATGAAGTATTCACCAACTGACCTTTGTACCAAAATGGTAAATCGTATTGATGATTCTTTGCAGATAGTGCTTGCATTACATCAATCAATAATGGCTTTTCTAGCCCATCCACTTTCACCAATGCAGAAGTTCTAATCATCGTAACATCAGCGTAAGCTTTAGCCTCTTTAGCGCTTACTATTTTTAAATTTGGCTGATTAGAGAAATACAATAAGTTTGGACTAGTTTTATCGGCTGGGCCAACTTTAGCATTAAAATGTGAAGTTTCATCTACCACCAAGGCATTATGAGCTACCGTTTGTTTTGCATAAGTATTGTTCTCTGGCAAATAACCTCCACCATTCTTAGTGTCGATATTTAGAAATCTGGCAGCACCGTAGTCTGGAAAAATCTCTGTGGTATTATCGTAGAATAGAAGACCTAATCTATCAAAGTGTCCATGCCCCATTCCTTGCGACGCCGCTTTTATCAAAACTGCTTGCTGGTCTGTATTTGCACCACTACGCAAAATACCTAAACCACCATCTTCTCCTTTTGCACCATCTTTAATAAACAAAGTTTGATATTTGAACGGTACAGCTTTACCAGCGGCTAAATCCGCAGCTACCTTTAAACCAGCATCAGAAACGATGACACGGTTTTGCTGTTTAGCGATATCCAATAAATCAACCTCTGGCTTGATATCAGCGTAAGCTAAATCTACACCATAAACTAACTCTATTGATTCGTAGGTTTTATCTTTAATGGCATCGTTAATTGGGAAGAAAGTTTTATCGGTATATGAGGTTTGTAAAGAAGTTTGAATAGCTTTTGAAAGTAGCTTATCTCGGTATTCGAAGATTTTACGTGAAGGCTCGTAATTGTTGATCGCTTTAGCAAATAATACGAAAGGCAATAAAGCGTAACGTTGGTAATAAGGGCCTTCCATGTAATAACCATCTGGAGAAAACAATTGGTCTATTTGTGCCAAATAACCAGTTTTCCCATCTTTTTTAGAACCTTTAATGGCTGTTTCTACATATTCCTTTTTATTCAAAACGTAGCCAGTAATGCCTACCGCAGCCAAATTCCAAGTACCATGATTGTGAATTTTGTTGAAGACTTCGTACCTATCTTCAGTAAAGAACTTTAAGATAGGCACGAACAATTTCTCTTCAATGGTTTTCCTGTCAGCAGCAGGTAAACCGTCATAAACCAAATCATAAGCCTGTATGGTATAAATTTGCCATACAAAGTCGTTTAAGCTTTGCCAAAAAATACGACCACCATCATCTTCACTTTTTCTTTTGGGATGTAAAGGCCATTTTTCATATTGCGAAGCATAATTTAACAGTACGTTTTTTACGTAATCTGCATATTTCTTTTGCCCAGATATTTGATAAGCGGTAGCAGCGCTTAACATATTACTGTAGTTTTTCTTGTGTTGTTCATGCGTGTAGCCACCACCGCCATCTTTAGGCACTGGCACTACTATAGGTTCTGCCAATGCTTTATCGGCTGCATTTTTAACAGTTTGATAAGATTGACGCAAAAGTGGATAAGTAGTTACTCCTTTACGCACAGCCGCCACGTTTGCTTTGGTAAGCATTAGGCTTGGGTGTGTTTGAGCCATCAGCGATATGCTAAAAAAGGCACAAAAAGATACTAATACCACTTTTTTTAAGTAGTTCATACGCTTGAATTTATATTGATTTGATTAAGCTAGGGTTGCCCTATATTTCTCGAATTATACTTCTGCTTCGTTGATTATATGTTGTGCAGCAAAACCTGCTTTACTAATTTGCCATATCTCATCAAGGTGGCTAGCCATTGCCTCTTCGGCTTTAGCCATATCTTGCGCTTCAATAGCGGCATAAATCATTCTGTGTTCTTCTATCGCTGTTTTAGCTCTATTATCTCCACATATTTTATTTTGTACAATGTTCTTAATTAGGTCTGGCACCAAAATCAAAATCATCGATTCTATTACTGAATTTTTAGTTGCTTTAGCTACTTTGATATGAAAAACCATATCCTCCTCTACGGCATCACCACCTGTACTAGCCTTGTTTTCGTAATCTTCCATTGCAGATTTGATGCTTTCCAAATCTTCGCAGGTTCTACGTTCCGCAGCTAATTTTACCGCATTTAACTCTAAGTGATAGCGAGCTTCTATTAAGGCATTAAAATCATCTTTGTTAAACTTGATGATATCTGATATAATATTATCTATCACGTTGATGCTTAAACCAGCCACGTAAGTACCGCTTTGTGGATTGGTTCTCAACAAACCGTAAAACTCTAATTTAAGTATCGCTTCGCGGATGTAGCTTCTGCCAACACCGAATCTTTCAGAAAGAACTCGTTCTGCTGGTAATCTATCTCCAGGCTTTAGTTGACCAGAAACGATTAGTTGTTTCAACTGTCCTATTATTTTGTCAACCGGCGACTCTACTTGTATAGCTGTAATATTTTCTATTAGTGACTTCATTCGTTAATTTTCTATTTGGTCGACCAATTAATTGGTTTACCAAAAATAAGCATTCAATTGGGTATTTAAAATTTATTTCAAATTAAATCAAATTATCTTGGAATTACTTCCAAATCAACTTTCCAATTATCACTCCTAAAAGCTCTCATAGGTAAGCCCGCAGCGTTTGAAAGATAATTATCCCCTGGATTATCTGCCCAAGCATAACGTACAGCAATTGGTTCTTTCAACTCATCGCTCCAAACCTCTACTGTATTACCAACCACTTTAGCTTGTGCCCATACAAATTTCCTGTCCTTACCAGCGATGATGAAATTAGAACGCTTTGCATTTTTATTTGCAGTTAAGCCATCCGCATAGTCAAATGAAATGATAGCTTTTGCACCTTGAATCTTTATTGATTTAAAAACTGGTCCATCGGCAGCTACTTTTTTTCCGTAAACCAATTGTTCTACTTTTGCCGCTACACGCTCACCTACGGGAAATTTATTGGTTGGATGAATATCATTTGCCAAACCCAAATCAATGATATTTACCAAACCTACATTAGCCTGGCGAGTAGCTTTTTCCTGTCCTTCTCTTAACAGCGCCCAAGTTGAATTTACTTCTGGTTCAATTGGCATTTTCTTATAATTAGGCAATTGTACAATCACAAAAGGTAATTGAGGCTGATTAAAATTCGTTCTCCAATCCTTAATTAAGTTTTTCAAAAAACCTTCGTATTCATCTGCCCAGTTGGCATTACTTTCTCCCTGATACCAAATTACCGCTTTGTACTGCAAACTTTTTAACGGGCTAATCATTGCATTGTAAATCGATGAAGAAACATCGTTTGGATGTACGGCAATACTAATCTCTTGCATTTTATAAGCCCAATCTCCATCAATAGCAATTCTATTATCGACGCCAGACTTAAAAAGCATTTTGCTTTGCGGCCCCCAAATACCGCCATTTCTACCTTTGTTAGCTACGCGGACTGTAATTTTATTTACTCCAACTTTAAGCAAATCTTTTGAAATGGTAAATTCTCTAATTAAATCCCGACTATCTGGTGACGAGCCCAATTTCACATCGTTAAAGAATACGACACTTTGGTCGGCAATTCTACCCAGACTTAAGAACGCATCTTTTTGGATATCGGCGCTACTTAGGTTTAATTCCTTATAGAACCAAATTACACCATCAACGTTTGGCAAACCGGCTTTTTCCCATAAGGTTGGTAATTTCATGGTTGCCCAAGCTTTTGAATAAGTTGGAATAGTTGGATTAACGGTATCCCAAAGCACATCGGTATTGGTGTTCTGATTTAGCTTGCCGTGTATTTTTTCTAACTCTGCTACTTTGGCAGCGATGTACTGTTTTTGGTTTTTACCACCGATTTGCTTAAGTACCGGCTTTAACCTTTGAATGGTATCCAACGAGGGCGCACCGATGAAACCTTCTATCACCGTACCGCCATAAGCACTGCTGATTAATCCAATAGGTACATTGAGTTCTTTTTGCAATTTACGGCCCATGTAATAAGCTACTGCCGAAAACTTATCGACTGCTTTTGGAGCGGAAACTTGCCACAGCGTTTTCTTGGTTAAATCGTCCAATGGCTGAAATTCAATATCTCTATTAACATTGAAAACTCTAATATTCTGATTAGCCGAATTCTCAATATCCTTTTCTCCGCCATCTGCTTTCATCAATAAAAACGCCATGTTACTTTGCCCACTGCAAAGAAAAACATCACCCAAAAGTATATTCTCTAAGTTAAGCTCGTTGATCTTCAAGGTATATGGACCACCAGCTGGACCGGCTTTCATTTCTAGCTGCCATTTACCTTGCGCATTAGTCTCGGCTTTATAATCGCTTCCTCTAAAATTTACGTTCACTTTCTCTCCTACATCAGCCCAACCCCACAAAGTGATCGGCTTATCACGCTGCAAAACCATATTACTTCCAAAAATTTGAGGAAGCCTCACCTTAGCGAAAACATCTGCTGAGAAGGCTAAAAGTAAACCTAGTGCTAATAATAATTTTGAGTGTTTGTTCATTTTATCTAGTTACGGGTTACAGGTTGCAAGTTGTGAGCTTTACACGTAACTCGCAAACCATAACTTAAAACAAATGTTATATTTTAATTACCTTTTTAGTACTTGTAATTTTACCAGCGTTTTCAATTGATAAGATGTAGGTACCTGCTTGGATATTTTGAACATCTATTTCTTCTACTTGATTTCCATTGGTGATTTTCGTAGCAATTATTTGTCCTTGGATATTTAAAATTTTAATGACATCTCCCTTTACCACACCAGAAACAGTGATGTTTCTTTGGCTTACCGGATTTGGATAAACAGCAACTTCGCTACCTAAGGTTACCCTTATCGATTTAATCTCGCTTTCATGAGTAGAACCATCTAAATCTACACCTACCAAACGGTAATAATTTACACCAGCTGCTGGATTTAAATGTGTGTAAGTATAGTTAAAAGTACCAAGTTTATTATTTGCTGACACGGTATAGATGTCTTGAAAATCGTTACCAACTTTATGCTGTAATACATAGTTTTTCAAGTTTACTTCATCTGTGGTTTTCCAATCTAATTTCACGCTATTTAAAATCTGTTTAGGCATAAAACTGATTAAGGTTAAAGGTAAAGTGGTATTTGCCTCTCCTACTACAAATGGCGAAAGTGTGGTAGTAGTAAATGTTGCCGTATTAGCAGTAGCGTTACCAGAACCAGTAAAAGCCGTATAAGCACCAACAGTGTAAGCCGATACACCAATTTGAGCATCAGTAAAATTGGCAAAATCAACTCCTTCTAATGTACTGTCCCAACCTAAAGTAACATCTACATTTCCAGTACCAGATGTACGTTGGATATTCCAGGTAGCATCTACCATTTTTGATTTTTGTGCTGCTGTTAAAGCAGTGCCATTTGGTGTGGCATCCGTAGTTGCACCAGCAAAAACGTTGATATCGAAAGTAGAGCTTGCAGTTGGGTTTAAGGTTACTGGAAGATAGTTTCCGTTATATCCCAATGGAATTAACCTAGAAGCTGCCAAATCTGTAATTACAAATTTTCCTACAATACCTCCCGAACTTTGTGTATTGATATATTTAGAAGAAGAAAAAGGAGAGCCACTAATACTATTGATACTTGACACCGTCAGTCTTTGTCCAGGCTGAATATTAACTAAACCACTCGTTAAATTTAAGTTTCCATTTAAAGTAAGAGATGACTGTAAAGTAACAGAAGCACCTGTACCAGACCTACTAATAGTTAAATTATTTAACTGCTCTTGTCCAGTAGTAAACTTTAGCATACCTGCGTCTCCCGAATTTGCCCCCGCTAAAGTTAAGCTAGCACTACCATGCCCCGAAATAGTACCAATACCTGAAACATTCCCATTAACAGTAAATGTCATAGAGGTAGATGGGCTCAATATTAGTATCCCATTATTAATTAGATTATTAACAGCTCTGCTGCTACCTACTGTGTAGGTACCAGTGTTTAAAATTGTTAAATCTCCAATCGTACCAGGTGCGGGAGACGAAACCATTTCTCCACCTACTGAAAGTACAGCGCCAATTGAAATATTTACGACATCACTACTAGACGATCCAAATTCTATAGCTGTACTTGAAATGTTTCCTGTACTACTTCTATAGATGGTAGAATTATTTGCCATCGTAATTTTCGTAGAGTTTGTAGTATTACTTATAGCAGTTGTTCCATCGGTGTACAGACCATGAGCTACTTTGATATTAAAAGCTGGCAACTGTCTTGTTCCTGCATTCGAGAATTTCAAATCATAGTAGTTTTCAAATAAAGCCGATGCATCTGTGTTCGTCGAACTCCTGGTAATCAAGTTTTGAGAAGATGAAGAATTATATGTAATAGTTCCATTATTAATTATAGTAGTTGCATCAATTGTAGGACTACCGCCTGAAAGTTCCATCGTTGCCCCCGATTCAATTGTCAATGTAGCAATTTTTGTAGTAGAACTATTCCATATTACACTACCCGATCTGGTAGACCTGAATACTGCCCCGCTTTTTATGGTGAAGTCTCCACTTCCTGCGGAAAACAAACCATCTGTTACTATCGTTCCACTTGAAATTACAATAGGCCTAAATTTAACGCCTGGAACTATCGTTCCAGTAGCATTTACATCTAATGCAAATTCTACTGCATTACTTGTAGTAGCACTATTCCACTCCCCCGCAGCAGCTATCGTTCTGGTTCCTCCCACAAATTTAAGTACTCCAACTCCATTCGTTACAATCATTGAACTCACAAGCGTTGCAGTACTGGTAGAATAATTACCATCTGCACTACCTGTAACCGCAGCATTGGTAAAAGCCCTTATTTTGCCACTAACATTAGCAACATTGGTTCCAATCACCAAGCTTCCAGCCGTATTCAGCTGTAAATCTTTGCAATAGACATTCGCTACATCAACAGTAACAGTGTGTCCGTTTTGCACATAAACATTATTATTTGCCGTTGGCGAAGTAGCTGTTATAGCCCAAGTTCCACCACTACGTCGTTCCCACATATCAGCATCACTCCAGTTTCCTGAAATTTTTGCTGTTCTATAATCGCCATCAACTAAGGTCTGCGCAAAACTAACTGCTGTAAAGCAGCATAAAATCATTAAAAGTAAAATTCTTTTCATACGGATTAAATATTTGGTTATAGGTTAAGGAGGACCGATTGAGCCCTCCAATTGATTCGTTTTTATAAGTTCCCGTTAATTTCTAGGTTATCTAACCAAGCTTTCGCCATGGTATCATTCCCTTTCGGAGTAACACCATAAATGATGAAGCCATTCAGGCTTTTACCTACCTCCAAACCTCCAGATACAAACTCTCCAGCCACACGTTTACCGTTTACCCAAACATGATAAGTACCTACATTTAAAGTTTGCTCACCTTCTTTAGTGTATTTTTTTGCTTCGGCACCATTGTTACTGTACACTTCAATTAAATAATCTGTATTTTTAACAAATGATACGCCTTTTACAGCAGCCCATTTAGCGCCATTACGACTATAAAAATTAATCTGCTCAGCTGCCGACAAATTCCATCTCAACCCAGCGAACACCTCAGTAGAAGTTTCTTTGATACCGCTGTTACCTTGGAACAAATCATCAGAATTATCAGAAGCACCGTTAGCAAACACCCACTGACCAGCGGCTGCAGCATCTATCTTGATATTAAAACTAGTTTTAACCAAACCTTCTATCGCCAAGTTGTAGATAGAGAATTTACTGGTAGTTGTTCCTGCTATCACTTCCAAACCAGCACCTTTGATAAAACCAGCACCACTTTTCACCAAGTTAATTGCACCAGTACCATCAGACGCTGTACGCACCCTTACTTTAACACCTTTACTTGCGGTTACTTTTGGCAGAAAAGAAGTAGAAGAAGCACCTGGGTTCGGATTGAATGAAGCCTCTTTATCTCCAAAATCGTAGTTAATTACCAGAACTGGGGCTTGCTGAGCCAAAGCAACATTGGTTGAGAAGATTAATGCCGAAAGCGTAACCGTAATAATTGATAGTTTAGAGAGCGCAAAAAAATTCTTCTTCATGGTTTTATAAATTAAAGATTAGTATTCTGTGATATTAAAGTCGTTAAACCAAAGGGTTTCATCTCGCAACACCTCTGGTTGTAGTGTTCTCCTGTAAATGCCCCATTTAGGGCGGCAGCTAGTGGTATTTTTACGCCACATCTCGATATTGGTAAAAGCTTGTTTCACCAAAAGTTTACCGTCACTAATTCTGTTGATCTGTATTTCGTACTTACCATCGAAAGAAAATGTAGCTCTCTCAATAACCTCTACCCATTGTCCTTTAAAATCTGCTAGAGGCACTTGAACAATATATTTTAACGAAGAAGCATCGGTCTCTCCCGTATGGATTACCTGCATTACATCACCAGCGGCTCTATAACGTGGAGTTAGCGTAATAATCGGCAGTTGGTTATCACCATCTATAGGCTTTAATTGATGGATATGAGTGAAATCGCTTGAAGGTTTAAAATTAGCGTCTAATTTGAACTTCCATTTGTAAAGCACTTTTTCATCTTTACTAGCTTTCAAACTTTCAGGAGATTTATCGTAGGTTTTAATTTCGTTGCGCTGTCTGTCAGAATCCTCACATTTATCATTGTCTGGAGTTACATGAATATGAAATGCAAAAACCTGACGTTTCAAATCTGTATCGAACACTTGGGTAATATGTTTACCAAAACCCAGGTGACTGCAATCTGGTGCTTCTACCACATCCCCATTGCCGCCAAATACATTATTGATTAATTGATAAGTTTCTGTTGTACCGTTAGCACTCAAAGTGGTACCATCTGTATTGCTCGTTTGATTACCAGTCGCTGCTAAAACTTCCTTTTCTACATGGACAGTTTTTTGCTTGCTGCAAGCGCATCCGAAAAAGCAGACGCATAAGATATAAAGCAGGTTTTGCTTATTCATACAGAAGATTTATTTGGTTGACCAATATTTGGTTGACCAAATTTATACAAATAAAGTTACCATCCAAATTTTTTAGAAAATTTTAACATCAGAGATTTCAGAAATGTTACGAAAGCAGTCTGGGTGGAACTTGTAGTAGTTTTTAAGAACTAAGCCCAAGTATAATGGAAACACTCATTGCAGGAATTTCAGACTTCGTAAATCTAAAACTCATGAACCTGAGTTCGACAATCAACTTATTGATTTTCAGAAATAAACATATCGCTTATGTGCCTGACACTGAAATAAATTAAGGGTGACGTTAGGTTTAAGCTTCGTCATGCTGAATTTATCTCAGCATCCGCTTGTATGGCCGTTTTAGCAGCTTCTATAATAAAACTCAGGGCATGAAGCCTGTTCCGTAAAAATTGTTATGAAAAATTGGGAAATCAGAAGATAGTCGCAGTGATTACGCTTTTCAAAAAAAACTTATTATCTGCTAGAAAAACGCTCTTCGGCCTCGGTAATGATTTGTTGAACTACTTTTTGCAAACCACCAGCTCTACTTCTGATTATTGGGTCCTTATCGTAATTAGTTAGATAAATTACGTTTTTAGTAGTATCATCGTAAACAAACTTAAACTCATAACGTAACACCTTCGGGTCTTTCAAATTTGCTTGAGCATTTGCTACGGTATCAGGAATGGCCAACAAATCTCCTTCGTTGATTTTACTATGTAGAAAAATGACGTTATTGGTGCGTATTTTAAATTTCTCTTTAATTAATTGGTCACGCTGGTCGATAAATTGATATTCGCCAGTTTTAGAATCGTAACTATTTTGCAAAGTATCACCCACACCCCATTTATAGGTTAGGCTTACAAAAGATGAAGCTCGTTTACCCCCACTTCTCATCTTCATCACAAAATAACCACCAGCAACTACAATAAATAGTACAGCTACAATATTTAGTACCCTTGTTACTTTCGGCTTCATCTATTTAGTTAAATTAGCTTCCTTATCAATTAATGTAAGTTCAATTTCTTTTTGCATTTTACTTACTGCACCTTTCATTTTTTGATTGCCACTGAAGCTTGGAAAATAAGTTACTTCCTTAGATTTCTTTTTATAATTGAACTTGATGAAGTAACGCAGTTTTTTCGCATCCTTCAGATCTTCTTCACCGTTCGCAACCACATCCGGAAGATTCCAAAAACCCTGCACATCGGCTATACTATCTAAATATTTGACATCTCTAGTAGTGAGCTTGATGTTTCTGTTGATCAACGAATCGTTTTTATTTACGTATTTGAATTCGCCGGTAGCAGAATTATAACTATTTTCTAGCTGAGTTCCTGTCCCCCATTTATATTCTAGCGAAACGAAATCTTTTTCCTGAAATGGTGCATTTCTAATGATTGGCGCATAATAAACTATGCTATAAATTAAAAATGGTACAATTACGGTTAACGCAAGAAAAATCTTTTTACCTCTTGAAGTCATTATTTTTAATCAGCTATAAAATTCTTTGATGCTTCTTCATCAAACTCCCCTTCCCATTTAGCTACCACAACGGTTGCCAAACAATTACCTATTACATTTACCGATGTACGAGCCATATCCATTAATTCATCGATACCTAAAATGGCAGCAATAATAAACACCGGCAATCCAAATTGCTCTGCAGTTGCAATTAACACAATTAGCGAAGCTCTTGGTACCGCAGCCACACCTTTTGAGGTAATCATCAATGTAAATGCAATGGCCAACTGTTGCCCAATACCTAAATGCATCCCGGCAGCTTGCGCTACAAAGATAGACGCTAAAGATAGGTACAACGATGTACCATCTAAATTAAAGCTATATCCTGTTGGTATTACAAACGAAACAATTTTACGTGGCACACCAAATTTCTCCATATTGCTAATCGCTTTTGGCAAAGCCGCATCTGAACTTGTGGTAGCAAATGCAATGGAAACTGGTTCTTTTACTGCCTGTATAAATTTCTTAATCGATATCTTCAACACCAACATAATTGGCACAAATACTACCAGAACAAATACAATGAGCGCAATATACAAAGAACCTAAAAGCATGAATAAATTCTTTAATATATCTACACCTAAATGACCAACGGTATAAGCCATTGCAGCACCTACGCCAATTGGCGCAAAATACATAATGAGATTGGTGAATTTGAACATCACCTCTGATAAGCTTTCGGCAAAATCAACCAAAGGCTTCCGTTTCTTCTCTTCTACCATGGCCAAACCAATACCAAAAAGCACAGAAAACACTACAATTTGAAGTACTTTGTTTTCGTACATCGACTTCACTACATTTTCTGGAAATAGCTCATAAAAGAAGTGAGCGAATTTATATACACCATGTACATTTGTTGGTAAAGCCTCTAATTCTGTATCAACCACTTTAGCTGTTGGAAGTTGTTGCTGTGGCATCTTTTGGAGATCTACGCCTACACCAGCTTGTGTAATGTTAATTACCGCCAAACCAATAAAAATAGCGCATGAGGTTGCACAGAAGAAATACAACATTGATTTCCATGCCATACGACCAACCTGTTTCAAATCGGAGTGTCCGGCTATTCCATAAACTAACGTACCAAAAAGAATTGGGCCTACAATAGTTTTAACCAACTTAATAAAGCCTTTACTTAAGGGATGTAAGGCAGCGGCAACACTCGGAAAATCGACTCCAACAAACACACCCAGAAGCATTGCTACCAATATCCACGTAGTTAAATTTCTCTTAGTTAACGCATAGGCCACCAAAACCACTGCCAAGCCCCATCTTGCTCCTATCATTACTTCTTCTGCAATGGGCGCTATATTAAACTCTTTTAATAAAGTAATGATTAAGGCAATGGTAACACAGATTAAGGTAATTAAACCTATTTTGTTTTTTTTCATTAGTTTGTTTTTTGTTTCAGCGGTAACGAAGCTATTCTATTTTTTAATAAAAACTGTAATGCTTCATTAGCTTATTTATTTGTTGTGTCTTTTTATTTCAAAAAGCACATTAGTCTATTTGGTTATTTGGGTTTATACTTTCTAATGCTATCTCACAACACCAACAAGTGGCATGGTGGATATTACTAGACCGACAAAATTAAATATTTGCCTTTACCACACAAACATTTATTATTTTAGCCAGCGTTTTTGGTGTAACAATTTGATGTTGCACTATTCTAATAGACATACAAAAACATTAAATGGACCGAAAAGATCAGCTTTTTAAGGAAATTTTCGATAAAAACTCAAAGAAGATATTTCACCTGTGTTATGGTTACACTGGTGACGCTGACTCTGCGAACGATCTTTTGCAGGAAACATTTTTAAAGGTTTGGCAAAATCTAGATAAGTTCAGAAACAAATCCTTAATATCTACTTGGATCTACAGAATTGCTGTAAACACCTGTTTAACTTACCTACGTTCTGAAAAGAGGCAGGCAAAAGATGAGCTTACAGACAATATCATAGAGAATAAGATTGAAGAATATTCTGAAAAAAACGAACAGATTGCACTTTTATATAAATCTATCTCGAAACTAGAAGAAAACGACCGTCTAATCATCACAATGGTACTTGATGAATTACCTTATAACGAAATTGCAGAAATCTCAGGAATTAGCGAAGGCAATTTAAGAGTTAGAATTCATCGCATTAAACAGAAACTTACCGAAATATACAATCAACATGCAAGAATTTGATCACATAGAGGCATTATGGGCTAAGCATACAGTTGATGTAAGGATATCTGCTGATGAAATGCTAAAACAGGCCAAGAAAGACGTAAACAACATACGTACAAAATCATTATTGAATATATTAGGAATGGGATTCTCATTTTTTCTAATGGCGGCCTTATGGTTATTCGATTTTCAATCATGGACTACACACGCTGGTATCAGCATTATTATCATCGCAATAGGTGTATACACTATTATTTTATATAAAAATCATCAAATTCTTACAAAAAGCGATTTCACTATAAACCCAACTGAATTTATTGCAAGTTTAAAGGCCTACCAATTGAGTAGACATAGCTTGTATAATCGCTTGTACTGGTTTTACACCATCGCACTCTCTTTGGGAATGATATTTTTCTTTGTAGAGATATTAAGCCACCTTGAACTTTGGGTACAGCTTTTATTAATTGGTATTAGTTTTGGATGGATGATTTTCTGTTCTACTTTGGTTAGAAAAGCAGTAATTAAACGAGATAAAGAAAGAATTGCCTTATTGATTGAAAAATTTGAACGCATCAGCAATCAATTTAAAGAGATAGAATAATTTGGCATAACTTTCGTTCTTGTAAAATTAGATGAAACCGATAAAGAACGCTATTTTATTCGCTGTTGTATTGCTGGCCTCTTCTTTTGCGCCGCACGAACGCATTTATCCAGAAACTATAGATTGGGATACTCATTTTAGAGGGAATCCAGACCCCAACTCAAATTTTGCGGCGGTAACCAGCACCATCTGGCAGTACGGCTATCGTTCAACCATACGGGGCAATACTCTTCAACTAGATTTTAATTTTCTTGGAGGAGTTGATGCCAATAAATCGTGGGTAAAAAGAGAACGAATAAGGAATAAAAGTGCTAGTAAGCAATTACTAAATCACGAGCAAGGACATGTTTACATCAACTTTTTTTTATTAAAAAAGGGTGAATACATCTTGAAAAACCAAGGTTATACCGTTCAAAACTATAAACGACTGGTAGAGAAAACAGCAAAAGATATCAGCAAGTTTTATAACGATATGCAAAAACGTTATGACGTAGAAACCAAGCATGGCTCCGATTTGGAAGCACAACAAAAATGGAATGATTTTTTCGAAAGCGAACTAAAAGACCTATAGCCGTTAAACAATATCTTCCATTTAAAACGAAAATCATATTCCATTTTAAATGGAAAACATTAACTTTTATTAAAATAAACTGATTTGGGATCAAAATAGGACACTTGCTAGCGATAGCCCTTCAAACCTCCGTTTAGCTAATTTTCGGTCTCCTATTTTTCGGGTAGCACAAATAAGCAAAAGCATTTCCTTTGAAAGAAAAATAGGCAACCGAGAGTTTTTGTTACTTTTTGCGGTCAAAAAGTAAGAGCCCAGCGGCGGCGAGCTTTAAAATAAATCTTAAATACTATTTTGGCTCATTCCAAACAATACTTAAAGAAAAAAATATCGACAATACATTCATGGCAATTTATGGCGTAAATAAACCATATATCATCATACACCTTAAATCAAAAGCAATATAAGTTAGCTATTCCCCAGGTTTAACCTCAGAAGAAGAAAAACTGTTACCTGATAAACGATATTTTAAAGTTTTAACCAAAGTAGTCATCTTACCATTCTCTGTTTGAACAATAGGTACAGACCTAAACAAATCGCCATTTTTAACAAAAAACTTATCATCCCCTTTATAGCCTTTTAAACTGCTGATTCCAGGAAAACTAATTTTATTAAAATCGCTATTGAACTCGTATACATTTACATCTGCCACATTTTTTCGAACCAATGTTTGCACATAAATCTCTGGATTACCGTCATTATCTAAATCCATATTCCAAGCATCAGTGATAATGCCTTCTCTTTGTACAGAAAGTGTTTTATAATTGTTCTTCGTCGAGTCAGACATCAGTATCAAAAAACCACCTACGCTATCCACGCCTTTGCCCCAGCTCACTACCTCGAAATAATAACCAGGTTTGATCTCTATACTTTTATAAAAAGGAAAAGGATTTGGTTGCTTTGTTTCTACTACTTTTTGCTGCGTTTGTACTGGTTTTTCGCTATCGTTACAAGCAGAAATCATTACCGAAACCGCTACAACTGCGAATACAGATTTTAATAAATCTTTCAAAATCATGGAATCTAAATTTAAAATGCCAATTTATATGTTTTATGCATCTTATGCAAAGAGCTATTTCACTTTAACATCTACAAATCCATTATTAAAGATGGTTTCTGCTACTACGCTACGCTTTCCGCTAGGCGTAATTACAATTGTCTTTAAAATCTTTTTCTTACCTTGAGGCACGTTAATATTTAAAGCTGATATATATTCTGCAGCATTTTCCGATGGACGGAATCCATCCAAAGTATAAAAAATCTTTGCACCAGTTACTGGAACTTGCAAGGTAACCACATGATTCTCACCTGTTACTTCTTTTTCTGGTTGTCCCACTGCTGTTGGCACCCAAAAGTTGGTTCCCATTTTATCCAACTTCGATAAATGTAAAGGCAAACGTTCGTCGCTGAAGTTCTTCAAATCTTTTTTAGCCAATGGGGTCCATGCTATTTCTGATAAAGCATAAACCCTTGGAAATATCATGTACTCTACCTTAGCTGGAGTTTCTATGTATTCGGTCCATAAGTTTGCTTGTACGCCTTTAATGTATTTCTTTTGCTCTTCGGTTAATACCTTTGGTACCGGATCATAACTATAAACTTTTGCGTAATTAGCGTAACCTTTCCCATTTCTACCAATAGTCAATGGTTCATCTTCTGCTAACGATTGTTTATAGTCGAAATACAGTCCATCGGTACTCGGAGTCATCAACACATCGTGTTTTTGTTGGGCAGCCTCAATACCCCCTTGTTCTCCTCTCCAACTCATTACGGTAGCATTAGGCGCCAATCCACCTTCCAGAATTTCATCCCATCCAATAATTGAACGACCTTTGTTATTCAGGTATTTTTCAATTCTTTGAATAAAATAACTTTGTAGGCCATGTTCATCTTTCAAACCCTTTTCCTTAATCAGTTGCTGGCAAAATGCCGATTCTTTCCAGTAATTTTTAGGAGCTTCATCTCCACCAATGTGGATGTATTTAGAAGGAAAAATAGCGATGACTTCATCCAACACGTTCTCCAAAAACTTAAAGGTATTTTCTGATGGCACAAAAATATCATCAAAAACACCCCAAGTCTGCTGCACCTGTTTACCTGTTCTTGGACCAGACCAAGGCCAATCTTTACCAATAAAAGTATCTCTTTCTGGAAAAGCACTCAGCTCTGGATAAGCAGCAATAGCAGCCGAACCATGCCCAGGCAGTTCTATCTCTGGAATAACATTGATATATCTGGCCGCAGCATAAGCTACAATTTCCTTCGCTTCCGCCTGAGTATAATAACCTTTATAAACTTCGTTATCTGTACCTCCAGTACCAGGATAAACGCCGATAATAGTTCCATTTCTACTTCCGCCAACCTCTGTAAGTTTAGGATATTTCTTGATTTCAATTCTCCAGCCTTGGTCTTCGGTTAAGTGCCAATGGAAATTATTTAATTTGTAAGCAGCCATTACATCAATGTATTTTTTGATGAATGAAATAGGGAAAAAATGACGACCAACATCTAGGTGCAGACCACGATAACTAAAACGAGGATAATCGTTAATTTCTACGTTTTGAATTGCATATACACCATTTACCTTTTCACTAGGAAACAATTGCATGAACGATTGTAACGCATAAAAAAGTCCAGCTTGTGCTCCGATTAATCTTACTCGATTATCTTTAATTACAATTTTATAAGCTTCTTTATCTAGTTTTTCCGTTTCAACACCTAAAATAATTACTTTCTGAGTGGCTGTAGTTGGTGTTTTCAAAGAAGAAACCTTAACGGTGATGCCTTTAGCTTGTAAAAACTCTCGCAACATGTTGGTGATTTGAGAATTACTACTGGAAGCTAGAATTAAAACACTTTTATCTAAAGTAAATTCTCCCGCATTTTTCACCACAGAAACTGGCGCAGGAATGATACCCATGTTAACATCTGTTTGGGCATTAGCGCTTAGCATAAAAAAAGCAGAAACAGTAGTTAGAATTAACTTTTTCATCAATTTTGGTTTAGGTTCAATTTGGTTTTTAATGAGACTAAAGATTTACAACCCCTTAGCAGTGTACAAGATAAAAATTAAAACTTAGCTAAAAGAAAAATATCAAAGCATAAAAAAACCTTCCTAAAAGTTTAGAAAGGTTTTCATATTATTTCAGCTTAAAAAAATTCGCTTAAGTGCTATTTAGTATCAGCTTTTGCAGCTAAAAAACGCTCTGCATCAAGCGCAGCCATACAACCAGATCCTGCTGCAGTAATCGCTTGTCTGTAGTAACTATCTTGAACGTCGCCACAAGCAAATACACCTTCAACATTTGTTTTAGAAGTACCTGGAATGGTCTGTAGATAACCAGTATCATCCATATCTAACCACCCTTTGAAAATATCAGTGTTTGGTTTATGTCCAATGGCCACAAAGAAACCCTCTACGTCTAAAGTAGTCGCTTCTTCTGTTTGATGGTTGAAAACATTTACACCAGTAACATTTTTACCGTTACCGATAACTTCAGTGGTTTGGGTATTATATAGCACTTCAATGTTTTCGGTATTTAACACGCGGTGAACCATTGCTTTTGAAGCACGGAATTCGTCTCTACGCACTAACATATATACTTTCTTACAAAGTTTCGCTAGGTAAGTTGCTTCCTCGGCAGCGGTATCTCCAGCACCAACAATAGCTACGGTTTGTCCTTTGAAGAAAAAACCATCACAAACTGCACAGGCAGAAACACCAAAACCATTGTATTGTTGCTCACTTGGTAAACCTAACCATTTGGCTTTAGCGCCAGTGGCAATAATTACGGTATCGGCTAAAATGGTTTTAGTTTCGTCAACCGTTACTTTGTGTGGCAACGAAGAAAAATCTACAGAACTTACATATCCAAAGCGAATTTGCGTACCAAAACGTTCAGCTTGGTTTTTAAAGTCCTCCATCATTTCAGGTCCCATAATCCCGTTAGGATAACCAGGGAAGTTATCTACGTCTGTGGTTTGGGTTAATTGACCACCCATTTCCATACCAGTATATAAAACAGGTTTTAAATCTGCTCTAGCTGCATAAATAGCAGCTGTGTAACCTGCTGGCCCCGATCCGATAATGAGGCACTCTACATGTTCTAATTCTTCTTGTTGCGACATCGTGTGTATTTTGTGATGCAAATTTAATCTTTAACGCATAAAGCGCAACACTTGTGGAGAAAGATGAAATTGTGGAGATAATTTATGCTAGGGATCAGGGGTTAGGAATCGGGTATCAGTTTGGGAAATTAACTGTCCGAAAGCTTTTAGTTTGCAAATCGGAAAGACAGTAACGTATACTGGTTAGGTTAACCGATGAATTTGTTAACTGGTTAATTGTTTTACTATGCGGTTGCCTAAATACTGATTAAATTTGAACAATTAGCAATCTGTCAGTTAACCGATTTAAACAGTTAACCAATTTACCACCGCTTTACTTTCCCTTATTCGCTTTTAGCAACTTCACAAAGTTACCACCTAGAATTTTCTGGATATCAGCCTCGCTGTAACCTCTTTTTAAAAGCGCTTCAGTTACTTTAGGAAAATCCGCCACGCTATTCATTCCTTGAGGAAAGGACTCGGCACCATCAAAATCGGCACCAATGCCTACATGGTCTATACCTATTAACTTTACTACATGATTGATGTGGTCTACTACCTTTTCAATATTGGGCTTAATAGCTTCGGCTTCCCGTAGATGATTAAAAATTAATGTATCTATGGCTTTTGAACGACCATATTTATCGCTCAGCATTTTTAATTCATCCTTATATTTGGTTAAAAAAGCTTGTTGCTTTTGAGCATACGTAGCATCTAAAAACCCACTGTAGAAATTAATTGAAATTACACCACCGTTTTTACCAACCGCTTTGATCTGTTCATCTTTAAGATTTCTCGGCACTGGATTAATAGCATAAGCACAACTATGCGATACCAATATTGGTTTAGAAGAAGCTTGAATTGCATCATAAAAAGTTTGTTCGCCAACATGCGATAAATCTACCAGAACGCCTAAATCGTTCAGCTTTTTAACCACAGATTTACCAAAATCATTTAGTCCAGGCTTTGTTATTTTCCCCTTGGTTTCTTCGGCGGCAGAACTTGCCCAAGGCGTACTGTTGTTCCAAGTTAAGGTGAGATAAATCATCCCTCTTTTGGCCAATGCTTCCAATTTACCAAGGTCGCTTTCTATCATATGCCCACCCTCAACACCTATGAGGGCTGCCAATTTATTTTGCTTTACCGCATTTTCAAGTTGTCGAGCATCGCTTACTAAAGCAATTTGAGAAGGATATCTTTTGATTAAAGCATATAACGAATCTATCTGACGATTAGCTAAATCGAAACCACCCTTTTCATCACACCAAATAGAAAAAATTTGCGCATCTAACCCTCCTTGCTTTGCTCGTACCAAATCAAAGTTTCCGGTAGTTTGCAATTTGCCAATGTCTATTCCTGATTGGATTTGATTATACAAAATATCACCATGCGTATCTACCATGATAGCTTTCTGATGTATTTTACCAGCATCTTGAGCTGCCACTTGGCATGAAAGCAATATAAAAACGATGAATATTAATGAGTTTCGCATGTATGATGATAGTTCGCTTATGATGAGGTAAAGACTGCTCGCTGCATTTTATCTATTCTATTTCTAAGATTTCTGCTCTTTTGAGTTTGGTAGTACTGATCAACTTATCATTCTCGAAAACTTCCTTCACCTTTCTTTTCAAATCATACCAAGTTCCAACCTTCAATCCTTCTTTAAATTCTCCCACCATCATGCGTCTACCTTTATAATTGAAGAATGCAGTTTCACCTTCCAATTTTCCATTCACAAAACTGCGGTAACCCATAATTCTGCCATCGGGAAAATAATCTGTCCATTTACCTTGCTCTAGACCATCCACATACTCGCCTTGCTGTGTAATGTACCTATCCGTAGCTGAGTTTTTAAAATTGGTGAAGTTCTGATAATTGTAATCGAAAATACTGCCGTAAAAGATGAACTTTCCGTGAGGTTTAACCAACTGTTCATCTTTATAAGCTCCAGAAAACATCAAATTATCATCTAAATCATAACGTTTTAACACCCATAAATTCTCGCCACTAAGTTTGCCATATACCCCATAAGAAGTTGCATTATCTTTATCCGTAGTTATCCTATTTCCATTAAAATAAATGGGCGTAGCCTGCGAAAAGGACTCTAAGGAAACAGCAAACAATAAAAGTATCAGCAATCTATATCTTAACATATCATTAGGTTTGAATTATTCCAACATTAAAGGCCTTTTGTATCGGAGCTTGATTAGCCGCTTCAATACCCATAGAAATTACTTTTCTAGTTTCTAAAGGATCAATCACACCATCAACCCATAAACGCGATGCTGCATAATAAGGAGTAGTTTGTGAATTGTATTTATCTGTAACCTCTTTCAACAATTCATCACGCTTTTCTTCTGCTAACGTTTCACCCTTACCTTTTAGCGCACTTTCTTGAATTTGTAACAATACTTTTGCTGCTTGCGCACCGCCCATTACAGCAATTTTAGAACTTGGCCAAGCATAAATCAACCTCGGATCGTAAGCTTTACCACACATAGCGTAGTTACCAGCCCCGTAAGAATTACCCACCACGATGGTAAATTTAGGCACCACAGAATTAGAAACCGCATTTACCATTTTTGCTCCATCCTTTATAATACCACCCTGCTCCGATCTGCTACCCACCATAAATCCAGTTACATCTTGCAGAAACACCAGAGGGATCTTCTTTTGGTTACAGTTCATGATAAAACGACTAGCCTTATCTGCGCTATCTGAGTAAATTACGCCCCCAAATTGCATTTCTCCCTTTTTAGACTTCACCACTTTACGTTGATTGGCCACAATACCCACTGCCCAACCGTCGATACGAGCTAATCCACAGATTAAGCTTTGCCCGTAAAGTTCCTTATACTCTTCAAATTCAGAATTATCTACCAAGCGCAAAATAATTTCCTTCATATCAAAAGGTTTTTCACGGTTATCAGGCAAAATTCCGTAAATATCCTCTTCATTTAATTTAGGCAAAGCCGATTTAATTCTATCAAAGCCAGCATTTTGAGGCGCTCCCAACATGCTCATGATGTTGCGGATGCTATCTAAACACGCTTGGTCGTTAGGATGTTTGTAGTCCGTAACGCCAGAAATTTCGCAGTGCGTTGTGGCACCGCCCAAAGTTTCATTGTCAATATCTTCTCCTATGGCCGATTTAACCAAGTAAGAACCTGCTAAAAAAACCGAACCTGTACCATCTACAATCATCGCCTCGTCGCTCATGATAGGCAAGTAGGCCCCACCAGCAACACAAGAACCCATAATCGCCGAAATCTGTACAATGCCTTCCGAAGACATGATGGCGTTATTTCTAAAAATACGTCCGAAATGCTCCTTGTCAGGAAAAATCTCATCTTGCATAGGCAAATAAACACCCGCACTGTCTACCAAATAAATAATTGGCAAACGGTTTTCCATTGCTATTTCTTGTGCTCTAAGGTTCTTTTTAGCAGTCATTGGAAACCAGGCACCAGCTTTTACGGTAGCATCATTAGCAACTACTACACATTGCCTTCCAGAAACATAGCCAATCTTCACTACCACGCCCGCACTAGGGCAGCCACCTTCCGCTTCATACATTCCCTCGGCCGCAAATGCCCCAACTTCAATGGCAGGCCTATCCTTATCTAATAAATAAGCAATTCGCTCCCTCGCCAGCAGTTTACCTTTTTCTTTTTGTTTAGCTGCACTTTTCTCGCCGCCACCCAAGTAAACTTTCTTCAACTTGGTCTTTAGCTCGTAAACTTGCTGCTTATTGTAGTCTTCATTCTTATTAAAGGTCAAATCCATATAGGTTGATTATATTTTGGTTTTTCAAGTATAAAACTAAACCACATAGAAACATAGGAAAAAAAGACCGCTAGGTGTCTATATTACTTATTTACTACATAACAGCTATGTTTCTATGTGGTTTTTTAAGCTTTATGCTAATTATGCTAAAATAGTATTTTAAGCGTTGTAATCGTATGAGATGGCTGATATTTTTTATGTTACTTTCAGTTGCAAACTTCAGTTTTGCGCAAAAATTCAATTTCCCAAGGTTAATTACACAAACAACCAAACCAATTCAATCTATTCCTAAAAATTGGAAAGTGATAGATTCTGTACAGGGTGATTTAAATAAAGACAATCAAAAAGACCTAGTTTTGATATTAGAACACAACACTGCCGTAAATGAAGACAGAGCGTATGGAAACTATGAAATTGAGCTGATTACTGAGACTCAGAAGCCTCGAATTTTAGCGATTTACTTTAAGGATACCAACAATAGATATCGTTTAGCAGTACAAAATAATGATTTCGTTTTACGTTCTGAGGAAGGCGGTAAAATGGGAGACCCTTTGAAAGGACTACGAATTGATAGTGGCAAGCTCACCTTATCTTTTGAAGGAGGAAATGATTGGCGCTGGAAATTGAATTACGAGTTTGAGTACTTACAGAAACAGTGGAATTTAGTAACGGCAAATAATGTTTACTACCATAAAGATAGCGGAGAAATGGTAGATAAACAGTATGATTTTGTAGACCGTACTATCAAAACTGTAGTTGGTAGCATCTTTAAAAGAAACATCGCAAACGACACTGATGAAGATATTTTGGTTTTCGGCAGTACAAGAACATTAAACGATTTTAAAAAACCTTGGACTTGGGAAGTGACCAAGGATAATTATTTATAACCAACTATAAGACTTACGGCGTTAAGACTTACGAAGTTTAACTTTAGTTAGTTATTTTATGGTAAGGCAAAGTTGAGGGCTTCACCGTTTAGAAACTTCGTAAGTCTATTGTTAGACCTAACGTCATTTCGAGCGAAACGAAGCAAAGTCGAGAATTGAAAAACAGCGAAGCTAAATCTTTTGGTTATTTAATAACTAATCAATCCAAAGATTTCTCCACTACGGTCGAAATGACGCAAAAATCATTATTAAACCCAAAATCTAAATCTACAAAGGCACCAAACAAAAAAAGATTGGCACTAACACCAATCTTTTAACTTTTTACTTTACACTTTTAACTTAAAATTATCCTTTTATCGCATTGATAATATCATACTGGGTAATAATATCAAACTTGCCATCTTCCAGTTCTACCAATACCGCACTGTTGTCTTTATTGATCAAAGATGATAATCGATCAATTGAAGTATTCAAATCTACAAATGGGAACGTAGCGCCCATAATAGCTTCTACTTTTGCTGATTTCACGCTTGGATTCTCTAGCAAGGCAGCCAAAATATCGCTTTCCTCTAATTTACCTACCAACATTCCTTTTTGGGTAACCGGAATTTGAGAAATATTCAAAGTACTCATGGTATTAAAAGCCTCAGAAACTGATTTCTCACAATCGATAGTTACAATTTCTCCAGTATCTTTTTTAGAAAGAATAGTACGGGCAGTTAATTTCTCATCTTTTAAGAAACCACGTTCACGCAACCAGTCTTCATTATACATTTTGCCCATGTAACGACTACCATGGTCATGGAAAATCACTACAACTACGTCTTCTGGCTTTAATTTATCTTTCAATTGCAGCAAACCAGCTACTGCAGAACCTGCAGAATTTCCAACAAAAATCCCTTCCTGACGACAAATTTCTCTAGTAGCCAAGGCAGCATCTTTATCAGTTACCTTCTCAAATAAATCGATGATATCGAAGTTCACGTTAGCAGGCAAGAAATCTTCCCCAATACCTTCGGTGATGTAAGGATAAATCTCATTCTTATCGAAAATTCCAGTTTCTTTATATTTTTTGAAAACAGAACCGTAAGTATCAATACCCCAAACTTTAATATTAGGATTTTTCTCTTTTAGATATTTCCCAGTACCAGAAATAGTACCACCTGTTCCCACACCCACAACTAAGTGCGTAATCTTACCTTCAGTTTGTTCCCAAATCTCAGGTCCTGTTTGCTCGTAGTGCGCTTGAGAGTTACTTAAATTATCGTATTGATTAGGTTTCCAAGAATTAGGCACTTCACGTTCTAGACGAGAAGATACCGAATAATAAGAACGAGGATCTTCTGGGTCTACGTTAGTTGGGCAAACGATAACTTCTGCACCAAAAGCACGCAAAGCATCTACCTTTTCTTTCGATTGTTTATCAGTTGTGGTAAAAATACATTTGTAACCTTTAATAATAGCCGCCATAGCCAAGCCCATTCCTGTATTACCAGATGTTCCTTCGATAATGGTTCCTCCTGGTTTTAGCTTACCACTTTTCTCCGCATCTTCTATCATTTTGATTGCCATACGGTCTTTGATAGAATTACCAGGATTGGTAGTTTCAACTTTTGCTAAAACAGTAGCCGGAATATCTTTTACGATGTTATTCAGTTTTACCAACGGCGTGTTGCCTATGGTTTCTAATATATTGTTATACCACATGCTACAAAAATAGCGAACAGCAACAAGTATTTTGTGATTAATATTTATTTAAAATTAAATTTCATCAGATAGACATAAACAAAATTTAGTTTTATAATCTACAAAAATGATATACTAAATATGCTATAAATTTGGTGTGATGTATAGATTAGCCAAAGATGCACAGTTTTTTACGTCATTGCACTACCTCTTCCAATACCGTCATTCCCGAGTAGGCGGGAATCGTAATACAATAAACAAGTCAGCTAGTCGCTTTAAGATTCCCGTTTTCACGTGAATGACGAAGTACAAGTACTGTGGCTACTAAGCCAACTTGAACAACTTCCCTGGTAAGGCTATAATGATCCCCTTCATTTCTAAGGTTAGGAGAATAATGGCTAATTTACTTTGGGCAATATTGGTACTTACGAAAATTTCGTCAACAGCTAGTGCAGCATTTAGCAGTGCTTCACAAACCGTTCGTTCTTCTCTACTCAAATCTAATGGCAACTGCACTTGTACGGCTTGCTTTTTCTTCGGCGACTCCTCATCCCAGCCCAAGTAGTAAATTAAGTCTTGAGGATGATTGATCAATCCTGCTCGATTTGTTTTAATGAGAAAGTTGCAACCCTCCGAAAACTCATCATTTACCCTACCTGGAAAAGCATAAACATCTCTATTGTAAGAATTGGCGATTTCAGCAGTAATGAGGGCTCCACCTTTGATAGACGCCTCTACCACTATCGTTACATCGGCCATGCCTGCTATAATTCTATTTCGTTTTGGAAAGTTCTCTCGATCTGGATTAGTACCTGGTAAAAACTCTGTCAGCAAACCACCATTCTTCAACATTTTAGCTGCCAATTCTCGATGAGCTGCTGGATAAATCCTATCTAACCCATGTCCCAAAACACCAACGGTAGGCACATCTGCCAGTACACTTTCTTTGTGCGCCGCAGCATCTACTCCATGTGCCAAGCCGCTAGTAATTAGCACATCATAAGGCTTCAACACTTCAATTAACTTCTTACACAACATTTTGCCATAAGTGGTAGCATTACGAGTGCCCACAATGCTAACTACTCTAGCTTTATTTAAATCTACACTACCTTTATAGTAAAGCAACAAAGGCGCATCATAACAGTTTCTCAACCTTCTAGGGTATTCGTCATCATCATAAAACAGTACCTGTATTTGATGTTTCTCTAAAAAAGCAAGCTCATTTTCTGCCAACTCCAGAGCATTGGTATTGACAATCGCTTCAGCAGTCTTCTTTCCTACTCCTTCTATTTGTAGCAATTCTTTAACGTTTGCCTCAAATACCCTTTCGGCAGTACCAAAATGATGCAGCAATTTCTTGGCAATGAGCGTTCCAACGCCATTAATTAGCGTGAGCGCAATTTGATGTTTCTTATTCATAGGTAAAATAAAAACCTTAAATACAAGTAATTACAAATAAAACTATAAAAATAGTTTGTAAACTATTTTTATAGTTTTAACTTTATATAAACAACAAGATAATTCATTATGAGAGAATTAACAAAAGCCGAAGAACAGATTATGCTAATACTATGGGAATTGAAAGAAGCCATTGTAAAGGACGTAATAGATAAAATGGAACCTCCAAAACCAGCCTACAATACGGTATCTACAGTAATTAGAGTATTGGAAGGAAAGGGATTTTTAGACCATAAGGCTATCGGTAATACACACATCTACTTCCCCACCATTAGCGAAGAACAGTATAAGCATTTTGCTTTCGACAAGGTGATGACCAACTACTTTGAAAACAGCTACGAAAGCTTAGTCTCCTTTCTCGTAAATGAGAAAAAAATGGACATCTCTCAGTTAGATGAAATTATTGCAATTGCAGAACAACTTAAAAACAAAAAGTGATGAATTGGCTCTATTATCTTTTGGAAGCAAACCTGTACTTGACTGCTTTTTACCTTATGTACAAGGTGTTATTGCAAAACAGCACTTTCTATAATAGTAATCGCTATTTTCTAATACTAAGCATTGTGGTAGCATTTACTACGCCATTGGTACAACTTGGCTTTTTGAAACCTCAGACTATGGTAGAAGCCAACGCAATTGCTTACGATTTACCTATCGAGACCGTAGAACTCACAAAAACTGCTCAAGCTCCTATTCTAACGCTAGAGGATTATATTTTTTATGGCTACTTGTTATTTGCGTTGTTGCTCAGTGTAAGATTTATCAGAGCGATCTATAGAATTATTAGCATCTATATTAAAGGTAGGAAAAGAGAATTAAGCGGCTACACCCTGGTAGAATTGAGCACAGAACATACCGCTTTTTCTTTCTTTAATGTTTTATTCATTCATCCCAATATGGCAAAAAACAACGCTGTATTGAAGCACGAAATCATCCATATCCAACAAAAGCATACTTGGGATATCGTATTGTTGGAATTCCTTAAAATCTGTTGTTGGTTCAATCCTATCGTCTATTTAATCAAAAAGGATTTAACCTTGTTGCACGAGTATATCGCTGATGCGAGTACCACTGCTACAATTTCCAAGCATGAATACGCCATGTTTTTAATCGAAAACTCGATGGCATCATATTCACCTTCATTAGTCAATCAATTTTTCAATCAATCAATATTAAAAAGTAGAATCAACATGTTAAACAAAGAAAAAACGGCAAATTGGGCAAGGCTCAAATATTTGCTAGCTGTTCCGCTAGGAATTGGGTTGCTTTGCGCATCTACCTTAAGCTTCAGCAAAACCTATGGTTATGATGTATTTCCTGCAAAAAAAGGGCTAAAAGAAGAAAAAACACAGCAGAAAAAGAAAACACACTATCCAGAATTTAGATATGATGACAAAAAAAACTTCATTTCTTTAGAGAAACGAGCCATTATCATCAATGGAAAAGTTGTAGCAGACAAGAACAAATACTATGGTAGTGCCGAAGCAGATGAGGTAAGATATTTAAGCAGTAGCGAAGCGATAAAGAAATATGGTAATAAAGTCGGAAGCAATGGTGCTATCGAAATTATAGGGAATAATGTAGTAATGACATTACCTCCGCCAACGGTAGCACCACCGACGCCTCCAAGAAAAGTAAATGCAAAACTTCCACCTCCTCCAGCAATAGAGGCACCCCCAGCGGTTAAAAAACTTAAAAAACTACCGCCACCAGTGGTAAAACCTGATGAGAAAACCGCAAGTATCGATTTAAAAGAAGAAAAAGTGCTAGAGATTGAAGTCGTACCAGGACCCAACCAGAAAGATGTAGTTGTTAAAGGTCACAAAAAAACCGAAAAGGACAACATGGAAATACTAAAAAAGGAGATTGAGGTAGCTCAGCTTTCATTGAACAAAAAGAAAAACGTTCAAGAAATTGGAGTAGTTCCCACTCAAAAAGTAAAAGGCATTAAAATAGACCAGAAAGCAACTAAGGAAGTAATTGTTAAGGGCTATAAGAGCTCAGAAAAAACTCCAACACAAAAGGTTGAAGTCTTAAAAATAACGCCAAAAGATACTTTAAATAAAACAGGAGCAATAAAAAAGACAAACAACAGCACTAAAGAGGTAACCACGGCAAAGTCGGCTTTAGAAAGAACGAACAACGTTTTTAATAAAGCTTGGACCTTATACAAACCTAAAGTAGAAGAGAATAAAGACGACCGTTGTTAGTCGAAAACTACTGCGGAATATAAACTACATATTTAGTCTCAAAGAAATCTTCTTCAAAATAAGCTGAAAGCGGATACAATTCTGCTTTCAGTTTTGATTCTTTAATTTCCTCGGTTAAATCTCCACCTTTTAGATAAAGAATACCGTTTCTAATGGCATTGATATTTTCTTTGGCAAACTTACCTCTTACCCAAGGATAAAAATCGCCCAAACGCGTTACCGCCCTTGATACCACAAAATTGTATTTATCGGTAATTTGCTCTGCCCTACTATGAGATGCTTTTACATTCTTTAACCCCAATGCAGCTGCAACTTCGGTAACCACCTTTATCTTTTTCCCTATAGAATCCACCAAATGGAATTCTGTCTCAGGAAACAATATAGCCAATGGAATACCGGGGAAACCACCTCCAGTACCAACGTCTAATACTTTTTCTCCCGGTTTAAATGTACAAAACTTGGCTACTCCTAACGAGTGAAGAATATGACGTTCGTACAATTCCTCGATATCTTTTCTAGAAATTACATTGATTTGCGAATTCCACAAACTGTACAAATCAAAAAGCTGCTCAAATTGCTCAACTTGTGTAGGAGTTAAATCCTTAAAATACTTGAAAATGATATCGGGTTTTACCATAGGGCAAAGTTAAAAGTAATTTTCAGTTTTCAGTCGACAGTTTTTAGTTAGCAGATAGCGGCATCAAAGCTTAGTCGTAACTCGTAAATCTAAAATCGTAAATTCCTTTATTTCCACTGCACCTTCTTAACGAAGATAGATAAAATGGCATTAAACACTAAAAAAGCCATTAAAACGATGTCCAGAATTGGAAACCACCATCTCAATCCGCCATAATTTAATCGCTTTAGCAATTTTGGATAAACGAAACATCTTACAATTAAGCTCACCAAGAAAACACCTACAGCAATAAAATGGGTATGCGGAAAGCAAGCCAATGTAATCACCAACGCATAAAACAAAAACTGTATGGCTATTTGTGCAGATAAAATAAATTTATGCTTTGGTTTATAGAAGTTTCCTGCACCAACATGTCTTTTCTTTTGGCGTAGATAAGTTAGGAAAGAACGTTTAGGTTCGCTCCAAACGTGTGTATCTCTATGAATTTGGATAACGGTATTACTCGGTGTTGCATTGGCATTTACAAACAAATCATCGTCTCCAGAAGGAATATGCATGTGTGCCGCAAAACCCTTGCTCTTAAAAAACAACGATTTTTGGTAAGCCATGTTCCTACCTACACCCATGTACGGCATACCTTTTAACGCAAACGACAAATAGTTAACCGCTGTAAAAAACGTTTCAAAACGGATTAGGGCATTCAATAAACTTCTCTTTTTAAAATATGGGGAGTAGCCCAGCAAAATTTGCACCTCGTTATCCGCAGGCTTTTGCATCCCTCTCAACCAATTCACCGAAGCAGGTTCACAGTCGGCATCCGTAAAAACCAACCACTCGTGCTTAGCCGCTTTGATACCCATGGTCACCGCGAATTTCTTACCAGCAATAAACTTCTCACCTTCTTTTACATGAACAACTTTAAGGTTCTGGTATTTCTTCTCCAATTCCTCCAGCAAATCGGCAGTACCATCCCAAGAGCGGTCATTTACCACCACGACTTCAAAATTTGGATAATCTTGTTCAAAAAGGCTTGGAAGATATTTCTGAAGGTTTTCGATTTCGTTACGGGCGCAAACAATTACGCTAATCGGTTGACTGCTACTGGCCGGTAATTCACCAATACGGTATTTAGCCAATTTCAAATGAACCCCAAGTACATAGTAAAGGTGTATAAAAAAGCAGATAGCGAGCGCTGTAAGTAAGCAGATTTCGAGTATGTTAAATTCCACGATGGTGTCTAAAAGCTAGCAAAGGTAGTTATTTTGGTTTTGTTGGTTGTTTAGTTTTTTGGTTTTTTAGAAATTGGTTAAAAAAGCAGTATAAGTGCTTCTTGGATACGATAGTCCCGCTTTCAGCTATAGCCCTCCTACCTCGGGGCTGCCGCTACAACCTGGCTTATAAAACTTAAACCTATGCACAGTACCTGCAAACCAAACCCGATAGCAATGGAAAGACCGCAAGCGAACGCAGTGAGTGCGGACTTGAAATGAATAGCGGGACTTACATCAATATGAACTCAAACTCTGCTTTCCAAAAAGAAATCAATCTTTAACATTTCAACCTTGCAATATTTCAACCCTAGCACAATTAATCGTACTTTTGACGGATTTTTGAAGCGAAAACACACACATGAAATTCGATTTACAGGCAAAAGACCCAAATTCAAAAGCTAGGGCAGGTGTAATTAGCACTGCTCATGGCGATATACAAACTCCCATTTTCATGCCTGTAGGCACCGCTGGAACAGTTAAAGCGGTACATCAAAAAGAATTAAAGGAAGATATCAAAGCTCAAATTATCTTGGGCAATACTTACCACCTATATCTCCGCCCAGGATTGGATATTTTAGAACCAGCTGGCGGTTTACATAAATTTATAGGCTGGGATAGACCTATTTTAACCGATAGTGGCGGCTACCAAGTTTATTCTTTAAGCAAGGTTAGAAAAATTAAGGAAGAAGGCGTTACTTTCCGCTCGCATATTGATGGCTCTAAACATTTGTTTACCCCAGAATATGCCATGGATATTCAACGTACCATCGGTGCGGATATTATTATGGCGTTTGATGAGTGTACTCCTTACCCTTGCGACTACAAATACGCTGCGAATTCGATTAACATGACTCATCGTTGGTTAAAGCGATGCTGCGAACGTTTTGATACTACGGAGCCTAAATATGGTTACGACCAAACACTATTCCCTATTGTACAAGGTTCTGTATATAAAGATTTAAGGGTAAAATCGGCTGAATTTATTGCTTCAATGGGTCGTGAGGGAAATGCTATTGGCGGCCTTTCTGTTGGTGAACCTGCTGAAGAAATGTACGCCATGACCGAAGTGGTTTGCGATATTTTACCTTACGAAAAACCACGTTACTTAATGGGCGTAGGCACTCCAGTGAATATTTTAGAGAATATTGCGTTAGGAGTAGATATGTTTGATTGTGTAATGCCTACCCGCAATGCTAGAAATGGAATGCTTTTCACCAGAAATGGGATGATTAACATTACGAACAAGAAATGGGCTAACGACTTTTCTCCAATCGATGCAGATAGTGATTTATTAGCCGACCAAGTTTATTCGAAGGCTTATTTACGTCATTTAATGCACAGTAAAGAGATTTTGGGCTCGCAAATTGCAACGCTGCACAACCTACATTTCTATCTGTGGTTGGTTAACGAAGCCCGCGAAAAAATCATTGCTGGTGAGTTTTATGAATGGAAAAACAAAATGGTTACTATCTTAGGGACAAAACTCTAAATGGATTTATTCAAGCGACGTTCAAAAATCATTGACGCCTACATTATCGGCAAGTACTTGGGCACTTTTGTGTACACTTTAGCCGTTTTTGTGGTTGTTATTGTAATTTTCGACCTTTCAGAAAAGCTTGACGATTTCTTGGGAAATGACATGACGGCATGGGAGATTCTAACTCAATATTATGCTGGCTCTATCCCATTCTACGTAAACATGTTGTCGCCACTAATGAATTTTATTGCAGTAATTTTCTTTACAGCAAAAATGGCAGACCAAACTGAAATTGTACCTATTTTAAGTGGTGGTGTAAGCTTCAATCGCTTTTTAAGACCTTATTTCATTTCAGCCTTTATTATCTTCTCTATTAATCTAGCTTCGAATCTTTTTTTACTTCCTTACACGAACAAAATCAAAAACAGCTTTGAAAACCAAGTAATTAAGAAAAACGACCCCTATACCAAGTCGAACATACACATGAAGATAGATGAGAACACCTACATCTTTATCGACAATTTCGACAACCGTAGCAACATAGGATATAAATTTGCTTTAGACCGCTTTAAAGGGGATGTTCTAGAGAAGAAACTCATTGCAGAACAAATCAGCTATGATTCTTTAAAACGCGTTTGGAAACTCACTAATTATACCACCAGAACCATCAAAGACCTTAAAGAAAGCATGGTTTATGGAAATACGAATACGAAAGATACCATTCTAGACATGAAACCAGACGATTTTTCGGTTTACGATAATGTGGTGGAAAGCATGACCAGCAAAGAGCTTTCGGATAAAATTAAAAAGGAAAAAATTAGAGGCTCTGGTGTAATGAATGATTTGCTTTTTGAGCAATACAAGCGCTATGTACAGCCTCTATCGGCTTTTGTACTTACATTAATTGGAGTAGCGCTTTCTTCAAGAAAAGTACGTGGAGGCGTAGGCTTACCGCTAGGAATTGGCATTGTATTGAGCTTTCTCTTCATTGTATTAAACCAGTTCGCCAAAATGTTCTCTACCAAGGGTGGAGTACCTCCTTTATTAGCCAATTTATTGCCAGTGGTCATATTTGGGCTGTTAGGACTTTATTTACTGCGTAAGGCGCCTAAATAACGGCTAATTTCTATTTAATACTACAATTACCCCATCCCTGCATTTTCTTAGGCCCACTTTATCGAAATTGATTACGTGGCTTTGCACAAGGACGTTTCTTAACCGATAAATGCTCCCGTTCGTCAAAATAATTTAAGGACTTTGTTAGCCCTTTGTTTGGTTGTTGTTCGGTAAAACGGCCATTTTGCCAAACGATGACCGAACATGGTACGAACAAGAACCAAACAAACACTATTTTTTTATCCTTATTATTGTGACATCTTTCAGTTATATTGTTCTAGAACAGCCCAAGAAGTCGATTTAAACGCAGCAATATGCCTAAAATTGAAATTAGCATTGAAATAGACGCTCCTATTGAAATTTGCTTCGATTTATCGAGAAGTATTGATCTACATCGTATATCGACCTCAAAAACTAATGAAAAAGCTATTAGTGGCGTTACCTCTGGGTTGATAAATTTAAATGAAACGGTTACTTGGGAAGCAACACATTTTGGCTTTAGACAGCATTTAACTTCTAAAATAACGGCATACAATAGACCTCATTCTTTTGTAGACGAGCAAAGCAAAGGCATCTTTAAATCGATATTTCACCTTCATGAATTTCAGGAAATTAATGGAAAAGTAGTCATGAAAGATACGTTCGAGTTCAGCTCGCCTTACGGAATTTTAGGTAAATTATTCAATTTTTTAGTGCTGACCAGCTACCTAAAAAACTTCCTAATGGAGCGAAACCAAGTCATCAAAAGCTACGCAGAAACAGAAAAATGGAAGACTGTTCTGGCAGAAAAAAACTATCTATAATCTCGCTTTCACCCATCAATATTTCGACCAAAAACAGGGTCAAAAACCAGCGTTAGCTAAATCAAAAAAAGCTAAATCAGCGGCAATTATTTACGTTTCGCATCGGTTTCAAAAATCAAAAAGCCATTTAAAAAAAGATCAAAAAACTCATCCAAAAAGACAAGCTCAAAAGGTAAAAAACGCTTACTAAAACTAGAGAAAAATAGCGCAAAAACGCCACTTATTTCGGCAACTAAAAGATGTTAAAACTACTCCGAAAAGCGACAAAAAAAACACGGTTAAAAAACAAAACTACCACCGTAAAAAACATCAAAAAATCAGCGTTATTCACACTTCAAAAAAGCTAAAAAACATATTAAAAACCGAGCTACAGAACAGCCTCAATATCGGTTAACAAACCTACCAATCAAAGTAAAAAACTGTATAATTTCTCTACAACTATACCCAATAAAACAAAAAAAAACTGCGATAACACATGAGTAAAAAGGTGCAAAAACCTACTAAAATTTAATTTATCTACCCACACAATAGCTGCAAAAAATTGAAACTATACCAATACTAAAAGCAATAAAATCAGTTAAAATTTAATCCTAAAAAAAACACACTATCAATTCAAAATCATCACAAAAAAACAAGATTAAAATAAAAATTAAAATACACTAACCAACTAAAAAACTACAAAAGAAAAAGCTAATTAAAGAGTTTGACATTTGATATAAAGTTGTGAAGTAACGTTCGTTATAGCGTAAATTTTCTTGTCCATTTTTATAAAAATGTTTAAAAACCTGAGCAAAAATCCTGTTTGATTTTTTGGAAAAACGTATACATTTCGCAAAAGAAGATAATTTTGAAGCAGAAAAAAACACACAAAATGGTGTATAAAATTTATCAATATTTTATCCTATATTAGAGAAATCAATTTCTATAAAAACCAGCAAATAACACCACTAAAAACAACAAATAAAGACCTAAACAACAAAAACACAAAGAATAAATAAAAAATTAATTATCAATTGTTTATAAAAATTATATAAACATAAAATTAATAAAAAACAACACAACCACAAAACCAAAAAACTAAAAAAATTAGCAAGCAAACTTATACATCAAATTATAAAGAATCATAAAATTGAAAATCAAAGTTTTAGCATCAATCATATTAAGTTTTACTTTTTCGAGTAGTTTTTCACAATTTTTCGATGAAAGTCAAACCCCGCTTAGTGTAAAATGGCGACAAATTGAGCACAGCGGTTTTAAAATCATCTATCCAGCATTACTCGAAAAAGATGCTCAACGAATGGCAAATACCTTTGCCCACATCTACCCTACCGTTGGCAGCAGCCTAAAGGAAAGTAAAACCATCATCCCTATCCTACTCCAAAACCAAGGAACCACCTCAAATGGCTTTGTTCAGCTAGCACCTAAAAAATCACAATTCTACACTATCTCGCCTCAACAGTTCGATAGCCAAGACTGGTTAAACAACCTTGCAGTACACGAACTAAGGCATGTTGCGCAGTTCAACAAGGTTACAGGAAAGAAGGGATTTCCCTTCCCGGAAGAGATCTATTTTGGCTATATTGGAGTAAGCATGCCACTTTGGTTTTTGGAGGGAGATGCAGTGAGTACAGAGACTGCTTTGACTTACTCTGGAAGAGGTAGACAACCGAACTGGATTATGCCTTTTAGAACTTCAATTTTAGAAGGCAAAAACTTCCCTTATTCGAAGGCATATTTTGGGTCAGAAAAAGACATTACCCCTGGTTATTACCAGCTCGGATACCTGATGAATTCTCAGCTACAAAAACAGCATGGAATCGACATCGGAAATCAGCTACTTTCTGACATTAATAAAAGACCGCTAAGACTCTACCCTTTTTCTCAAAGTTTGAAAAAATTCACAGGCAAAAACACAAAAAATTACTACCTCCAAACTTTAAAAAACCTGAAGCTAGACTGGGCCAAACAAGACAAGCAAAACAAGTCGATTGATTACGAAAGTTTGAATAAAAATCCTAGCTATGCCACGCACTATTATTTGCCAACCCAACTGGCTGATGAAAGCATCTTGGTGATTAAACAAAGTAAGAGCGAAGCGCCAGGTTTTGTAACTATCTCTCCAACCAAAAAAGAAAAGACCTTGTTTAAGATTGGCTACCAAGAACAACCTTGGCATAGTTACGGCAACAGCAAAATTGTTTGGGAAGAAAGACGGGAAGACCCGAGATACAAACAACGAAGTTATAATGTGATTTGCATTTACGATTTTGGAACTGGCAAGAAAAAACAGCTCACGCACAAAACCAGATTATTTGCACCAAGCATTTCTGGAGATGGCAAAAAGTTGGTGGCAGTACAAATTGACTTGAGCAACCATCACAACTTGGTAATGCTAGATATTGAAACCGGAAAAATTACCGACAGCCTCGCTAATCCAGAAAATTTTCAATTGCAAACACCCGCTTTCAGTCAAGACGGCAGTCAGCTTACTTGGATTAGCGTAAGCGAAGAAGGAAAATCCCTTTGGTTAAAAAACAACGAGAAAACTGAAATTTTAATCAAAAACACAAGACAACAACTAAGCAGACCCGTATTCTTTAATGACAGAATAGCTTTTAACGCCCATTACAGCGGCATCGACAACATTTATGAAATAGACCCCGCCTCAAAAAAGATAAGCGCTCTAACAGCCTCTAAATACGGCGCTTTTAATGCAAGCTTTAGTGACAATGGAAAAACAATGCTATTTAATGACTACAAATTAAGGGGACATGAAGCAGCAAGAATAGCTGTAGCTCCAACACAAGTGCAAGAAAACAGTTTTGTTTACTACGGACAGGAAACCAAAAATGAAGATTATGTATTTGCCAACGTCCCAGACAGCACCTTCAGCTCCAAACCGTATAGCCCGTTGAAACACATGTTCAATTTCCATAGCATTAGTCCAACTGCAGACGATGCCGTAGAGCGAGTTGGGCTACAGCTCAAATCTGACGACCTACTGAACACCACTAGCGTTTACGCTGGCGTTACTTACGAAAGTTCGCTACGCAGAGTAGAATACAGCGCTGGATTAAGATACAAAGCACTATACCCTATCATCAACCTCAGCTACCGTAATCGGCCTCGTTTGGCATACTACCGTTTTCAAAACGCTATACACCGAGCCGATTTTAGGGAAGACTACATTGCCTTAACTACCTCTGTACCGTTAAGTTTTAATTCGTTTAACCACAATTTCAGTTTAATTGGCGAAGTCGGCACCTATCACGTCAACCGTCATTTCAATGCAGTAGATGCATCGCGATTAGCAAACACAATCGAATTCCCGATCACCTACCGTTTTGGTTTCAACCATCAAATTAGAAGAGCAGAACGAGATATTGCTCCAAAATGGGCACAAGCTTTCGAAATCAAATACCAACACCTGCCTTTTGAGAACCGTCTTACCGGAAAACTTTTCGCAATGGAGAGCTACCTCTATTTCCCTGGCCTAGCTAAAAACCACACCTTTTTAGCAAGCTTCAACTATCAACAAAACAACGGAACTTTTAGAACAGTGAACGACATTCCAATTGTCTACGGTTACAACCAAATTGCCGCAAAAAGCTTACTTAAAAACACGCTGCTACTCAATTACCGCTTTCCAATGTTGTTTCCAGACCTCGAAATTGGGCCTTTTGCTTACGTGAGAAATGTGAGAGCAAGCTTTTTCAGTCATTACGAAAATATTGGCCACGAAACCAATCTAACACAACCCAAAACATTCGGATTAGAGCTTAGAAGTGACATGAACTTGTTGCGCTACCAGCCTGTTGCCGATGTAGGCGCCCGCTTAATCTTCGTTAACAAAAACTACAATCAAAACCCTATCTTCGAATTGTTGTTTAATTACTACTTTTAATCATCTAAAACAGAAACACCATGTCGGGAAAAAGCATCACCATTATAGCCCTAACAGCCTTATTAACGTTATTCTTAACCGTAAATAACGATGCTGTAGAGTTCAATTTCATCATTGGACAACCAGTAGAGGTATCCAAACTAGTAGTTATTGGGATTTGTATTTTGATAGGTTTCATTCTAGGCTTTATTGCTGGTAGACCACGCAAAACCTATAGCAGTTACAACGACGAAATCGAAAAAGATGATATCGACACAAAACCTAAAAACACATTAAGCGACGAGGACAGAGAGTACATTAGCTAAAAATATTTAGAAAAGCAGCGGCAGTAATCCATCGGTTACGATAGCCCTGCTTTTCGGCTTTAATCCCTCGTTACACTTCGGGCGTTGCCGCCTTCAATCAGGTTTGGTACAGTTAAAATTCCTTGCTATGAAACTTTTCATCCTCTCGGCAATCATCTGCTTTGTCGCCATTTATGCTCCTACAGAAAAAATAATTGTACTGAATCCTACTTTAGGGATATTGATTGACAAAAGTCCAGAAGGAGAAGCCATTTTCAACAAACGCTTAAAACAGTGCGAAATTTTGTGGGCGCAAGTAGCAAAAGGTGGCGAAGAAAAACTTTCTAAAAGCGAAAAAGAACAGCTGAAAAACTGCTCCGAAGATGAGAATTACTGGGATATTTTAGTTCCTGGGTGCAGTTGGTATTGTGGCGGTGGGTTAGAGACAGCAGCAGCATCGTCTACTTTGAGCAAACAAGGCAGCGTTAACTATGTTGCCAAAAACGCAAATGACCTTAGCTACCAAACCGCTTGGGTAGAAGGCGTTCCAGGTTATGGTATCGGCGAAGATCTTACTTACGATTTCCCTCCAGAGAATCCAAGAATTACGAAAATCATTGTGGTAAATGGCTATGTAAAGTCGGCAAAGGCTTGGAACGAAAACTCAAGAGTAAAACAACTAAAGGTATACTTAGATGGAAAGCCTTTAGCCTTACTCAATCTACAGGATACGCGTCGGGAGCAAATCTTCACCTTGAAGCAACCTATTGGAAATGGAAATAGAGCAAATTACAAAGCCCTTCAATTAAAACCGAGATGGAAGCTTAAGTTCGAAATCACTGATGTTTATAAAGGGCAGAAATTTGACGACACCGCCATCACTGAAATCTATTTCGATGGAATTGATGTTCATTGATATTGCTTAAAGTGCTTCATTCAAAAACATTTCTTAATTTTAATATCAAATTAAGACCATCAAATGAAACATCTACTAGCTATTTTTACATTATTATCATTCCTACAGCTCACTGCGCTAGCGCAATCAAAACGAGACTCTTTAGCCATTAAGCAGGCGGCACTAGACTACATCGAATCACAGCACAAACCAAATGCCGCACAAATGGAACGTGCCTTACATCCAAGAATGGTTAAACGTACTTTTTGGAAAGACAAAGCTACTGGCAAAGATTACGTAAGGGAAACTTCTACAGAATCGATGGTTTTGCTTGCTGAAAGCTACAATACCAAAGGTGATAAATTCCCTATCAACCCAAAAAAAGAAGTTAAATTTCTAGATATATCAGAACGAACAGCCTCGGTAAAGCTCATCGCCGACGAATGGATAGACTATATGCACCTTGTTAAATTAAATGGTTCTTGGAAGATCATTAATGTGCTTTGGCAGTATAACGATGTTAAACAGCATTAAAAAATCCTTAAAATGAAAAATTTATTCTCTTTTATATTGATGCTCGGTTTTGGACTTATCTGTCAAGCACAAGAAAAACCAAAGTACGATGAAGCACTAGCCAAAAAATTAGGAGCAGACAACTACGGCATGAAAATGTACGTGTTAGTGATTCTTAAAACTGGGCTGAATACCACGGCAACCAAAGCACAAACCGACAGCCTTTTCAAAGGACATATGGCCAATATCGAGAAACTAGCCAGAGAAAATAAATTGGTAGTTGCTGGACCTTTGGCAAAAAATGAAAAACAATATCGTGGCATTTTCATCCTCAACACCAAATCATTAGAAGAAGCAAAAAGTTGGCTGGCTACCGACCCCGCAGTAAGCGCTAAACTACTAGATGCCGAAATTTTCAATTGGTATGGTTCTGCAGCTTTGCCAGAATACCTACCTTACCACGATAAAGTGCAAAAAAGCAGTCATTAAGAGTGCAACATTTCTATTAACAAAAGGTTATCAACTGACTTAATAGTTAATTTAGAATTCTATTAAATAGAATAACCTAAAATGAAAAGAAAACTACTTTTACCAAGCTTATTGTTATTTACTTCGTCTTTTGTTTTCGCACAAGACAAAGTAGTAGACAATATCATCAAAGAGGCTAATGAAAACTCTCAATTAGAGAAACTAGCCCACGAATTACTAGATGTTGTTGGCCCTCGTTTGGTAGGCACGCAACAAATGAAACAAGCTAATGACTGGGTAGTTAAGAAATATGCAGATTGGGGCATTAGCGCTAAAAATGAGCAATGGGGACAATGGCGTGGCTGGGAACGTGGAGTTACTCATGTAGATTTGGTTAGCCCACGGTTAAGAACACTGGAAGCTACACAATTGGCTTGGAGCCCATCTACCAATGGCAAAGCTATTAATGCAGAAGCGATTATTTTACCAGAAAGCATTACAGATTCTGTGTCCTTCCAAAAGTGGTTACCTGCGGTAAAAGGTAAATTGGTTTTGATAGCTCACAATCAAATTTCTGGTCGTCCAGATAAAAACTGGGAAGAGTTTGCCACGAAAGACCTATTTGAAAAATACAAAAAAGAGAAAGCTGCTGCCTTAAAAAGCTTCAACGACAATTTAGCCAAAACAGGCTTGAAGGCAAAAGACTTAGCCTTAGCTCTAGAAAACGCAGGTGCAGCGGCGATAGTTATCAATAACTGGTCGCAAGGTTTTGGGGTTGATAAAGTTTTCGGCGCCAATACCAAGAAAATCCCTACCATCAATTTATCTGTAGAAGATTACGGATTGGTGTTCCGTTTAGCAAAACATGGTTCAAAACCTGTGTTAAATGTTACTTCAGAATCTAAAGAATTAGGTTTAGTGCCAACCTTCAATACCCTTGCTGAATTGAAAAGTAAACAGAAACCCAACGAATATGTAATGCTATCAGCTCACTTAGATTCTTGGGATGCTTCTGCTGGCGCTACAGATAATGGCTCTGGAACCATCTTAATGATGGAAACTATGCGCATTTTGAAAAAATTCTATCCAAACCCTAAGCGTACCATTTTAGTAGGGCATTGGGGTAGCGAAGAACAAGGTTTAAATGGCTCGAGGGCTTTTGTGGAAGACCATCCCGAAATTGTAAAGAACCTACAAGCTTTATTTAACCAAGACAATGGAACAGGCCGTGTGGTAAATCTTGCCGGACAGGGCTTCTCTAACTCAGAAAAGTTTTTAACTCGTTGGTTAGCTAAAGTTCCCGATACCATCAAAAATCAAATCAAGACTTCATTTCCTGGTATTCCCGGAGCTGGAGGTTCAGATTTTGCTTCATTTGTAGCTGTTGGCGCACCGGGCTTCTCATTAAGTTCCACCAGCTGGGATTATGGCACTTACACTTGGCATACCAATCGTGATAGCTACGACAAAATGGTTTTTGAAGAGATTAGAAACAATGCCATTTTAGCTGCAATTATGGTTTACATGGCTTGTGAAGACCCTGAGAAATTCACTACAGAAAGAGCAGAATTACAGATTAACCCAAGAACCGGACAGAAAGTAACTTGGCCGGAACAGAAAAAAGCAATCCGTAAGGGCGGTGTAGATTAATTTTGTTTTTTATACCACCTAAGATATCTTAGTTCATTTTAGTTTTCTTAGGTGGTTTTTCATTTACAAACCTTTACTTTCTCAAAAAAGTAAAACCTAATTAACCACATATAAACGAAGAGTTAACTAAGGCTATGTGGCTAATAAAAGAAAAAATTAAACATTAAGAATTTAAGAAGAATTAAGTCTTCACGGACCTTCATCTCTTAATGGTTCAAATCCAAAAGCTAACGTGAGCTAAGGTAGCTTAGGTGTTTAAAACAAGAATCACTCTTCCTTCTGTTGAAACTTATAAAACAGATAACCTAAGAAAGGCAAAATTAGAAAACTTCCCAAAACTAAAGCCCAGCCTAAGCTTTGTACCGTTTTCTCTGGGCCAATTGTATTGTAAAGCGAAATTACACCACCTCCTTTTAAACGAATAAAATTGGGAAAATGAGCATAGCTGATGGCAACCAAAATCATCGTTACCTGAAAACCAGCCAATATCCTTAAAATCTGCGTTCTGCCTTTTAGCAACAAATACCAAAGCAATACCAGCGACAGACTTGCCAAAATCACGGCCATTAATCCAACTTTGTTGTAAACTACCCAGTTCATCAAAGGAACATCTTCCATAGCAGCACTAAAGAACACCATTGCGCCAAAAACTACCGCAGCGAAATTCATATACTTTGCTTTTTTAATGAAGCGCTTTTGATCTTCTTCCGTTTTACACTCTCCTATTAAATAAATAGCGGCCAAGAAACCACACAAAGCTGTAGTAAACAAACCAACAGAAATAGAAAACCAATTGAACCAACTAAAAATATAGGCATCAGCAAAGTTGGTGGCGTCTGGATCTACCTTTCCCGACAAGACACTTCCAGCAATAATCCCTAAAAACAAAGCAGTAAGAAAGCTCGAATACCTAAAAATACGGTTATACAACCATTGCATATCGTCTTTAACAGCATCGTAATGTCTAAAAACAAAAGCAGTTCCTCTCGCAATAATTCCAATTAACATGACGGCCAAAGGAATGTGTAAATGCACCGACATGGTAGTGTAAATACGCGGAAAAGCGACAAACAAAATCACAATGGCAATAATGAGCCACATGTGATTAGCCTCCCAAACAGGCCCGATAGCATGATACATCGTTTTACGAGTGCGGCTTCTGTTCTTCGTTGAAGTAAACAGCTCAATAATTCCGGCTCCAAAATCGGCACCGCCTAACAAGAAATAAAGCAGAATTGCTAAACATAAAAAAGCAATGACTATTTGTTCCATTATTGATCGATATTTGAGGATTTGTAAAGCACTGGAACCATTTTAATTTGTCGATACAGCAAAAAGATAACGATTAAGCTCAATGAGAAATAAATAGCCGAAAACAGATAGAATGACCAAGCTATACCCGGCATTGGGGTTACCGCATCAATAGTTCGCATAATACCATTGATGATCCAAGGTTGGCGACCGACTTCGGTTACTACCCAACCTGCTTCTAAAGCTATGTAACCTAAAGGGATTGCAAAAACGAAGAGCTTTAATAGCCATTTACTGGTAAGTATCGTTTTCTTTCTCCATAAAATGAAGAAGTAAATGATCGAGATGAGCATCATTACCGAGCCCAAACCTACCATAATTTGAAAAGCGTAATGGGTTATCGCTACTGGTGGATGTTCGTCTTCCGGAATTTGATCTAAGCCTTTTACTTCGGCATTAAAATCACCATGCGCTAAAAAACTCAGGGCTCCTGGGAGTTCTATATAATTACTTACCGTTTTATTTTTTTCGTCTACAATGCCGCCAATAATTAACGGCGCAGGTTTTTCTGTTTTGTACAAAGCTTCCATAGCCGCAAGCTTGGCTGGCTGGCGCTGAGCTACATCTTTCGCAGAAATATCGCCACTAATAGGTTGCAATAGTGCACAGATAGTAGCAAAAGTAGCCGCTATCTTAAATGATTTGTAATGAAAATCGTTGTGTTGCTTTTTCAACAGCATTAACGCATGAACGCCAGCTACAGCAAAACCCGTTGCAGTAAACGCCGCTAAACACATGTGCAAAGCTTGCGTAAACCAGGCATCATTAAACATCGCTTTAATTGGGTCTATATTGGTGTATTCGCCATTTACATAATCAAAACCGGCCGGACTGTTCATCCAAGCGTTGGCAGCAACTACCAAAATTCCTGATGCCAAGCCACTTACTCCAACTACCACTCCAGTAAACCAATGGAACCATTTATTGAGTTTTTCCCACCCATAAAGAAAAAATCCTAAAGCAATGGCTTCGATAAAAAATGCTGTACCCTCCAATGAAAAAGGCATTCCGAAAATTGGACCCGCATGCTCCATAAATTTGGGCCATAACAAACCCAGTTCGAAAGACAGCATAGTACCAGAAACTGCTCCAGTGGCGAAGAAAATGGCAACGCCTTTACTCCAAGCCTTCGTGATATGCTTATAAACTTCGTTATTGGTTTTTAACCACTTGTAATGCGAAACAGCCATAAAAAATGGCATTACCATACCAATACAAGCGTAAATAATGTGGAAGCCCAATGAAAGGGCCATCTGTGAACGGGCGGCTAAAAAATCATCCATATATTAGGGGATTGGGACTGAACAAATATAAGCCTTCACATCTTAAGTACTAAGACCGTACCCTCGGCTAACATAAATATTTGAAATATAGAACGTTTATAAATTAAACTAATCTCCTGTAAATAGATTTATTTTCTATTAGAAAAAATAAAACAAGCTATCATGTTCTGGAAAGCTAATTCATCCCCGCCTATTTACATTATTGTTAAACATCGCTAAACAAAAAACCACGACTATAGCCGTGGTTTAAATTCAAACAATTATTTTCTATTAAACACCTGTTCCAGGCGTGGTTCCTGGCTCGTGGCCGCCTCCAAGAGGTTCGTGCTTACGAGGATGATTTTTAGTAAAATTAGTAGTGATGGTGGATGACGAAGTAGATTCAATGTTTTCTTCTTTCCTCGTTGGCTTCGTATCATCAATATCAATCAGGTCGTTTCTAACTTCTTTCTCTTTGTTATTCTTATCTTTATTTTCCATAATTTATAATTTTTATTTAACGGTAATGAAGCTATCCCAATGAATTGGGATGGTTCCATGATCTTTAAGTTTTGGTACGGTTATCTAACAATCTCCGTTTTAAGTTTGTTTGTAACAACATACATCAATTTCAAAAAATGAAGAAAGCAATCCTTTTTGGCGCCAGTGGTTTTATAGGCGGATATTTGTTAAGAGATTTATTGCAAAGCGATATTTATAGTGAGGTGACTATTGTGGTTAGAAAGCCGCTGAACGTTCAACACCCTAAACTAAACATAGTTATTGCCGATTATCATAGTCTAGCTCAAAACGCGGCATATTTATTTGGCGATGATGTTTTTATCTCTTTGGGCACTACAAAAAAGAAAACCCCCAATCAAAAAGAATACTACCAAATAGACCACGATTACCCCGTACTGGCAGCTCAATTGACCAAAGCAAATGGAGCTACTTCAGTGATGTTGGTATCAGCAGTAGGTGCCAATGCCAATTCGTCCATCTTTTATACCAAAACAAAGGGCGAGGCAGAAAGAGATGTTATTGCAGTTGACTTTGACCATACCCATATTTTCCGTCCATCGATGATTATGGGCAACAGGGAAGAAAGCAGACCCCTAGAAAGGATATTCATTAAAATATTCTCCATAGCAAATCTGTTATTGGTTGGCAAATTGAATAAATACAAAGGAATTACTGCCGAAAATATTGCGAAGGCGATGATTAAAGCCGCACAACAACCTGTAGAGAAAGCTAAAGTTTATCATTGGGAGGAAATGAAGGAACTTGTCAAATAGCATGTTTTCTATAATTAATTAAACACCCCGGTCTTCGACCACCCCTCTAGGAGAGGGGAATATCATAACGCAAAATTCCCCTCTCTTAGAGGGGTGCCCAACGGGTGGGGTGTTTAGACAAAAAAGAGAATAAAAATTTTACAACTGCCATAGGGTTGTCAGTGGGATGCTTATTTTTACCAGGAAATAAACACCTATACTAATATGAGTTATTGTAGTGCAATTCCCAATATGCAGCCTGAAGAACGTAAGGCTTTACATAAAAACTATCACGACAACCATTATGGCTTTCCTATCAATGATGATAATGAGCTATTTGGCAGATTGATTTTAGAAATTAACCAAGCAGGCTTAAGCTGGGAAACCATTTTAAAAAAGGAAGATGGTTTTAGAAATGCTTATGCCAATTTCGATGTGAATAAGGTAGCTAATTTCACCGAATCTGATCGAGAACGTCTATTACAAGATGCTGGAATTATCCGCAATAAGTTAAAGGTTAACGCCGCGATAGAAAATGCCAAAACCATCCTTCAATTACAGCAGGAATTTGGCAGTTTCGAGAAATGGCTGGAACATCATCATCCAAAAACCAAAGCAGAATGGATTAAGCTATTTAAGAAGACTTTCAAGTTTACCGGTGGCGAAATTGTTGGCGAGTTTTTAATGAGCATCGGTTATTTACAAGGCGCTCATGATACTTCTTGCGCTGTCCATGCAAAGGTTTTGAAGAGCAATCCGAAGTGGGTTGGTCAGTAATCTGCAAAGGAATAAAGTTAGTCGTCATTTCGAACGCAGAGAGAAATCTAGCAAATTGCAAAATTCTATTCGTTAGATTTCTCCTCATACTTCGTCAAAATGACGAAGAACATCAGCTATCTACCTTAACATCTTTTTTCGGATAAAGTATCGAAAACACATAAACCGTTAACACTGCTAGCGGAAAGGAAATCAAGGCTGGATTTTCCAACTGGTGCATTGAATTTTCAGCACCTAAACCATATTTATCCCACATAGTTGGAGAAGTTAAAATAATAGCTAACGATGATACAATGCCCACCACAATTGATGCGGAAATACCCGTTGAAGAAGTTCTTTTCCAGAATAACAAAAATAGGATTGCTGGCAAATTAGCTGATGCGGCAATAGCAAATGCCCAACCTACTAGGAAAGAAACATTGATCCCTTTAAATGCCATACCCAATAAAATGGCGAATACACCCACTATTACTGCTGCTATCTTGCCTACTTTTACTTTATTGTCGTCGCTTAGGTTTTTCTTCAAATAAATATCGATAAAATCGTGAGCGATGGCACCCGAAGAAGCCACGATTAGCCCTGCTACCGTACCTAATACGGTTGCGAAAGCTACGGCGGAAATAATGGAGAATAATACTGCTCCAAAAGCCTTCGCTAATAAAGGAGCTGCCATATTACTAGATTCTACATCCATTACTCCATTTACACCTGCCCCAAGACCGATAAACAAAGTAAGAATGTAGAAACCTCCAATAGCCGCAATAGCCAAAATAGTAGATTTACGAGCATCACGAGGTGTTTTTACCGTATAGTAGCGAATAAGGATATGTGGTAATGCCGCTGTTCCCAAGAACAAAGCTAGCATCAGCGACACAAAGTCTAATTTACTCCACAAACTAGCATCTGTACCGATTTTATATTTTAAACCTGGCAACATGAATTTAGTACCTGAGGTAATTTCAGGATAGTACAGCGAAACTTGGTCGGTACCATCTGTTATTTTAGCGTGTAAAAAGCGTACTACTTCACTTTCTTTAATGGTAGAAAGAAATTCGAACGGTCCAACAGCACCCGTTTTTTCTACTTCTTTACCATTAACAATGATTTTGCTTAAATGACCAACTTGGTAAAACTTCCTTTTGTCTTTCGTTTCTCCATTATATAGTTTCTCTCCATTTGCTTTTTGTACAATGGTTAGCGTTTCTTTTAGCGTTTGCTTACCATCCTTTTCAGTTAAATAAAACCACCTATCTACACCATTTTGGTTTAATTTGACAAAGGTTTTCCCACCCACAACCTGTTGGCTTTCCAAGTTCCAATTAGTTACAGCAGTTACTTTATCACCTTCTATCTTCGGAGTTAGCTCTATAAATTTATGGTAAGGATTTTCTTTTCCACCTGGCGATAATGATAGTCCATTTTTAAGGATATACCCTGTTAATATTACCGAAAGAACAATCAACAAACCACCTTTTAAAAACTGCACATAAGTAGTGGAAGCCATACCTGCGCTTGCTACAATAGCAATTACAATGGCACCAACTAAGATTACGCCCACCCAGTGAGGCAAGCCCAATAAAGGCATTACCAAATCACCTGCTCCTACCATTTGTGGAATAAGGTAGAATACAGAAATGATTAACGTGCTTATTGATGCAGATAGCGTGATGGCTCTAGAGTTGAATTTAGCATTTAAAGCATCTGTAAAGGTGTATTTCCCTAATCTTTTGAATGGCTCGGCAATTAAAAACAGGGCCACAATCCAACCTGCTAAAAATCCAATGGCGTATAAAAAGCCATCGAAACCAGCAATGGCTATCATTCCGCAAATACCTAGGAAGGATGCGGCAGAAAGGTAGTCGCCAGCGAAGGCAATACCGTTAACCGCCCAATGAATTTGTCCTCCGGCAGCATAGTATGAAGAGGAATCACTTTTTTTACGTCCGAAATAGAACGATAGTCCCAGTACTAGTCCAACGAAAATGCAAAAGAAGATTAACGCGGTAATTGAAATATCATAAATCATTGGTATCCTCCTTCGTTAGCTTATCAGCTCTTTCAGCATCATCTTCGTATTTAGTGCAGTAATAATTGTAGATAATGCCCATAATAACGGCAAATACAATTAATCCTATGCCATAAACTACGGCTAGGTTTAAACCAGAAAATACGGTTGTGGATAGGAGTTCGTAATTAAAAACGCCGAGTGCAACGAAACCTGCATAGCAGATTAAGTAAACGAAAAATAATCGTACACCTAGTTTCGACTTTTGTCGTGTTACGATTTCCTTTTCCTCGGTTGTGCTGTTTACATGCATAACTAAAAGGGGTTCGAAAGATTTATAATGGTTAATTTGTTTTTATGTTGACAATCAACAATGGGTTTAAATACAATACTAATAAAAAAAACCAAGTTTAGTTAATGTTTTGGCGATAAACAAGGAAATCAATTTTTAAAAACATCGATTTTGGCTAAAGCCATATTCTAACCTTGATATTCCGTTGGCTAAAGCCGAACGGCAATGAATTTCTACTGTACTTTAAAATAATCTGCTGGCTAAAGCCGAACGGCAATGAATTTCTTTATACTAATTCATTGCCGTCCCATTTATGGTGCGGATTGGCAATAAGAAAAGGGCTTTAGCCAAAAATTATTTAAAAATTGTGTAGGGCAATTTGGCTTCGAAGGATTGAATTTCGTTAATTAGACCTGATTGCAGCGGAAATACTTTTTGCCCGTGTCATCCTGAGCTTGTCGAAGGATACTTGCTATTGTGTAGATGCTTCGATAAACTCAGCAGGACAACGATGAAAGGCAGAGCGAGCAAAAAGATTATAGCGGAAAGCAGGACTGCAGGAAGATAAGAATACAGGAACTTACTCTTCAAAAGAGTTAAAAAACAAAAGAGAGAAACCTAGCGATTTCTCTCTTTCGAACGAGTTGAAGATGATTAAGCTAAAGCATTTTGCTTAACCACCATCTTCACTTTTTCAAGTGTATAATCTATTTCTTCTTTAGTAGTGTATTTACTGAATGAAAAACGTACCGCAGGGCGATTTGGATCAGCTTTAATACCGTTTAGCACATGTGAGCCAATGTTTGAACCCGATGAACAGGCACTGCCACCAGATGCACAAATACCATTGATATCTAAATTGAACAACAACATATCTGCCATATCCATTTCTGGAAAAGAAACGTTCAATACTGTGTACAAACTCTTATCAGCATCAGTTTCGCCGTTAAAAGCTATACCTGGAACTTCGGCAATTAGCTGTGCTTTCATGTAATCTTTCAGTTCTTGTACATGTTTTTGATGCGCCTCCATTTCTGTATAGGCAATTTCTAAAGCTTTTGCCAAGCCCACAATTCCGTACACATTTTCGGTACCGCCACGCATATTACGCTCTTGGGCACCACCATAAATCATTGGTGGAATCTTGATACTATTATTCACATACAAGAAACCTACACCTTTTGGCCCGTGCAATTTATGTGCAGCACAAACAATGAAATGCGCCTTCAACTGACGAACATCATGCGTATAATGCCCCATAGTTTGCACGGTATCTGCGTGATAAATCGCATTGTATTTTTCACACAAATCGCCTACTTTTTGCATATCGGTTAACGTACCTAACTCGTTATTGGCATGCATTAAGGAAACAAAAGTACGGTCGTTGTTTTGCAACAATTCTTCTAAATGCGCATAATCAACGTTACCTTTTTCATCTATATTAACAAAACTTAATTTATCGATAACACCGTCTTTAAGCAACATATTTAAGGTATGCTCTACTGCATGATGCTCAATTTTAGAAGTGATAGCATGCTTAATACCATAAGCAGCAATTCCACAACGGATAGCTGTATTATCAGCCTCTGTACCACCAGAAGTAAAGAAAATTTCGGAAGGCGATGCATTTAACAGCGTAGCCACCGTTTTACGTGCTTTCTCTACCAAAGTTCTCACCTCACGTCCCAAGGCATGTATTGCAGATGGATTTCCAAAGTAATTCGTCATTACATTGGTCATCTCTGCAACTACAACCGGATCGAGCGGTGTGGTAGCGGCATTGTCTAAATAAACTCGTTTCATTTTTATAAGTGTGTTAGTTTTTATTCAGTGGTCAGGTATCAGTAGACAGTTGTCAGTTAAACAATTTACCGATTCCAACAATTAACCCCTTAGCTTATCTGCAATATCTCCTTAATATCAGAGATGATTTTCTGTGCCAAGTTTTCGGCTGTAGTTTCATTCTCTGCTTCGCTGTAAATACGGATAATAGGTTCAGTGTTTGACCTACGCAAATGTACCCATTCTTTATCAAATTCAATTTTCAACCCATCAATGGTGCTATATGGCTGTTTTTGATACTTTTCTTCTACCTTTTTCAACAAGGCATCTATATCCATATCAGGCGTAAGTGTAATCTTATTTTTTGAAATATGATAAGATGGATAACTTGCTCTCAATACCGAAATAGGCTTTCCAAATTTAGCTAAATGTGATAAAAACAAAGCAATACCAACTAAAGCATCTCTACCATAATGTGATTCTGGATAGATGATACCACCGTTACCTTCTCCACCAATGATCGCATTGGTAGCCTTCATTTGGTTAACTACGTTTACCTCTCCTACTGCCGCAGCGTTATATTGCTGCCCAGCTTTTTCTGTTACATCTCTTAATGCTCTTGTAGAAGAAAGATTCGAAACTGTATTACCTGGCGTATTTTTCAATACGTAATCAGCCACAGCAACCAAAGTATATTCCTCACCAAACATAGAGCCATCTTCGTTAACTAAAGCCAATCTGTCTACATCTGGGTCTACTACAATACCTAAATCAGCATTTTTTTGCTGAACAACCTTTGCAATCTCCGTCAAGTTTTCAGGAAGTGGTTCTGGATTATGAGGAAATTGTCCGTTTGGCTCACAGTAAAGCTCGTAAACAGTTTCTATACCTAGCGCTTTCAACAAAGGTGGGAGAAAAATACCACCTGTAGAATTTACACAGTCAATAGCTACTTTGAAATTTGCTTTTTTAATGGCTTCAACATCTACCAAAGGCAGTGCTAAAATCGCATCAATATGTTTTTGAATGTACGTATCATCTTTTCTAACTTGTCCAAGTTCATCAACCTCAGCAAAGCTGAAATCTGAATTTTCGGCTATCTCTAAAACCTCTTTACCATCAGTATCACTAATGAATTCACCTTTGGCGTTTAAAAGTTTTAGGGCGTTCCATTGCTTCGGGTTATGACTTGCAGTAAGTATAATTCCGCCTGCGGCTTGCTCTAAAGGAACTGCAATTTCTACGGTAGGCGTAGTAGAAAGACCAAGGTCAATAACTTCGATACCTAAACCTTGTAGCGTACCTATTACCAAGTTATTCACCATTTCGCCCGAAATACGAGCATCACGGCCAATTACTATTCGTTTATGTTCAGCTTTGCTGATTACCCAAGAACCAAAAGCCGCCGTAAATTTTACAACATCAATTGGAGTTAAACCATCGCCAGCCTTGCCGCCAATAGTACCCCTAATACCAGAGATAGATTTAATTAAAGTCAAGTTGAATATTTTTTGTCCAAAATTAAGAAAAATTAGCGGTGCGCTAAACATATATCGACTATTTACGAGGTATATTTGACTTACTACAAACGTTTGTGCTTATTTTTATTTCTATTACTGTGCATTAAAACAAAATAGATTTGATTTAATAGAGCATAAAGAACAAAAGACGCTAGCAACTAATGGCTTAATCAAAAAAACAATACAAACGTTTGTGTTCTTTCTAAGTTAAATCCATTTTATGCCTACACTAAACCAAAGTAATTCAACCTAAAAGTTAAAAGTTGCTTTCTATAAACCAATGATACTTTTTAATTATATTTACATGATATAACTTTTTGCAACATTATTGCATAAACGCTATATTTGCCGACTTAAAATCAAGTAAAAATGCAGCGCAAATGGTTTCAATATTGGTTTAATTCGCCATACTACCACATTCTTTATGGCAACCGAAATGATGAAGAAGCAGAATTGCTAATTGATAATCTATTGGCTCATTTGAAACCAAAGGCCGATAGTAAAATCATTGATATTGCTTGTGGCAGAGGTAGACACTCTATTTACCTGAACAAAAAAGGTTATGATGTTACTGGCATAGACCTATCTGAGCAGAACATTAAATTTGCACAACAGTTTGAGCAAAAGAACTTGCATTTTTATGTACATGATATGCGCAAGTTGTCCTACATCAACTATTTTGACCTTGCGCTAAATCTTTTCACTAGCTTCGGCTATTTCGAGACAGAGAAAGACCACGTGAATGCCTTAAAAGCATTTAGGAAGAGCATGAAAGGTGATGGAACATTTGTAATTGACTATTTCAATACGCAAAAAATTATCAAAAACTTAACCAGTCAAGAGATTAAAACTATTGATGGTATCGAGTTTCACCTTTCTAAATTCGTATCTGAAGGCAAAATCATCAAACACATCAACTTTGAGCATCGCCTAAAGGATTATGCTTTTGAAGAGAGAGTGCAAGCTTTTTTACTTGAGGATTTTGAAATCATGCTTGAAAAAAGTGGTTTGCAAATCGTAGAGAAATTTGGCAACTACCATTTAGAAGAATTTGATGAGTTGAAATCTGACCGCTTAATTCTAGTTTGCAAGAAAGCATGATGCAAGAACTTTTACAGTTTGATACCGAACTATTCCTGAAAATACATCGTGGATTAAGCAACGATTTTTTTGACTGGATTATGCCTTTGTTGCGCAACCGTTTCTTTTGGTCGCCCCTGTACTTATTTATAGTGATTTTTTGTATCAGACAATATAAAAAAGCTGGTCTATATATTATTGGCGGTGTACTTTTAACTTTTGCTTTGGGAGATGGTATCTCATCAAAAATCATCAAACCAAATGTGGGCAGAATAAGACCTTGTAACGAAGTACTTCTGGCAGACCAAATTATCCATCGTGTACCTTGTGGAAGTGGAAAAAGCTTTCCTTCATCGCATGCAACCAATCATTTCGGCATTGCTGTATTTTTAATAGGAGTTTTCTATCGTAAATGGAAATCAATTTTACCTATCGGGATTATCTGGGCAGCAGCTATCAGTTTTGCGCAAGTTTATGTTGGCGTACACTACCCTATCGACGTTTTTTGTGGGATGATTTTGGGAATATCGCTAGGAATGCTCACCACGGCTATTTATAGATATACGGAAAAAAGGTTCTTAAAACGTACAATTGTAGAAACCACCTAAATCTTAGCAAGTTTAAGCTATAGCATAGAGGTGACACTATATTAATCATATCAACTAATGGAAATCTGGAAGTTTTCGATTTTATTTTTTTCTGCCTTTTTAGGTGGATTGACTATCTTCTTGGTTAAAAACGATAAATCGCAGCTATTAAAACTCATTCTGTCTTTTAGTGGTGCTTATCTTTTCGCAATCACAGTTTTACACCTAATCCCTGATGCTTACCATGGTTCAGATAGCCACGAGATTGGCATTTACATCCTTATTGGCTTCCTACTGCAGATTTTCCTTGAGCAATTTTCGGAAGGGGTGGAACATGGACATATCCACAAACATTCTCATACCCATGCATTTCCGTACGGCATTATGATTAGCTTATGTTTGCATGCTTTTTTAGAAGGTATGCCCTTGGCTAAAGACCATCATAACGAATTTATCTTCGGTATTGCCTTACACCATATTCCTGCTGCTTTTGCATTGGCGAGCATTTTGGTTCAAAATCACATCAAAAAAGGCCCAATTGTATTCTATTTAATTTTATTTGCAATAATGGCACCATTGGGCTACTGGGTAAGTTTAGGCCTAAGTAATGGCTCCTTGGGAGGGATAGAAGCTTACTTCAACAAGATCATGGGCATTGTAATTGGTATCTTCTTACACATATCTACAACTATATTGTTCGAATCTAGCGCCGACCATAAAATCAACAAACGGAAAATGCTGGCAGTATTATTGGGTATCGGTATTGCTCTTATAGGTTTTTTCTCGGGGCACAGCCATTAGATTTGACGATTTTAGATGTACGAATTACGATTTCAATACCAAACATATAGATTTGCCTTCTACCGTAAGTCTGTCAAAAATCTAAAATCGTAAATCCAAACTCGTAAATCATTGTATCTTTGCGCAAATGCAACTAGCTCAACAGGTAAAACATCTAATCAAAAAGGAAATCATTTTAGAATGGCGTTCCAAATACGCATTAAATGGTGTTTTACTTTACGTAGTTTCTACTGTTTTTGTATGCTACATGTCTTTTCAAATTATTGACAAGCTTACATGGAATGCACTTTTTTGGATTATCATGTTATTTGCTTCTATTAATGCGATTGCAAAAAGTTTCCTTCAGGAAAGCAAAGGCCGACAGTTATATATATACACATTAGTAAGTCCAGCGGCACTGATTATTGCCAAAACGCTTTATAACAGCTTATTGATGATTGTATTAACAGTCATCGCTCTGCTATTCTATTCCCTAGTATTCGATTTTCCAGAAGGAGCTGATATATTGATGTATTTTATTGCGGCAGTGCTTGGGAGCCTAAGCTTTTCTACCATTTTCACGATGGTATCCGCTATTGCCTCAAAAACTGGAAATGGTGGTATGCTAATGGCCATTTTAAGCTTTCCTATCATCATCCCTGTACTCATTGTATTAATAAAATTTGCTAAAAATGCGATGGATGGCTTAGATAGGTCGGTAAGTTTAGACGAAATAGGACTTTTGGCTGTGATAAATGTAATCGTAATGACGGTAGCTTTATTGTTATTTCCTTACCTTTGGCGAGATTAAAACAAATGATTAAATGAGAGAATTTTGAATGAGTAAATGTTAAGGCACACGTCTGTCACTATTCAATCATTCAAAACTTAATCATTCAAAATTTAAATACTTATGCACAGAATTTGGTGGAAGATATTAGCCGCTGTTTTAGTAATCTATACCTCAATTGCGGGTTTGCTATTAGAAGTACCCAGATTAGCTATCCTAAACGAAACAATCAGGAACCTATATTTCCACGTACCCATGTGGTTTGCCATGGTTGTACTTTTCACCATTTCTGTTTGGTATAGTGTAAGGTCTCTAAGCACACAAAGTGAAGCTGATGATATTAGAGCGGTAGAAAGTGCAAATGCAGGGATCATTTTCGGGATTTTAGGCATTGTAACTGGAGCCGTTTGGGCAAAATTTACATGGGGACAGTTTTGGAGTTTCGACCCTAAACAGAACTTTGCTGCCATCTCTTTACTTTTATACTTTGCCTACTTTGTGTTACGCAACGCGATAGACGAAGAACAGAAACGAGCTAAAATTGCTGCCATTTACAATATTTTTGCATTTCCAATGATGGTGGTATTACTTTTTGTACTACCCCGCCTACAAGACTCTTTACACCCTGGTAATGGCGGAAATCCAGGTTTTAACAGCTACGATTTAGATAGCAGAATGCGTATGGTATTCTACCCTGCTTGCTTAGGTTGGATATTGGTGGGCTACTGGGTTTACACACTTCGTTTCAGAACAAAAATTTTAGAAAACAAACAACTTTAACAACAATGAAGAAGCTTTTAACTATACTTATTTTACTTTTCTCTTCACTTAATTTATTAGCTCAAAACAACGATATTGAGATGGCAGACCGACTGCGTGAAGATGGGAAAATTTACATTGTAGTGATTTGTATCGTCATTATTTTATTTGGTTTATTGATTTATCTTTTCTTGTTAGATAAACGTTTAAAATTGTTAGAAAAAAAATCTGATCCCAAAAACTAATTTTAAACACTGTACAAACATTTTTTTGAACCGAAACGTTATAGTGTTTACCATACACTAAGAAAAATATTCTTGCAAGAATGGTTTATTTTACTGCAATTTTGCAGCCGTAAAAGCATAAAACCAAAAAATTTAAAAAATGGCTAGTACAGCAAATGAAACAAGTTTTTTTACCGATGTGTGTAAAAACTTCGACAGTGCCGCAAAGTTCACTTCACACCCTGAGGGTTTGTTGGCACAAATTAAAGCATGTAACAGTGTATACCGTTTTCAATTTCCAATTCGTAGAGGAAACGGCTTTGAAGTAATTGACGCATGGCGTGTAGAGCACTCGCACCACATGAGCCCTACCAAGGGTGGTATTCGTTACAGCGATATGGTAAACGAAGACGAAGTGATGGCTCTTGCAGCGCTAATGACATATAAATGTGCTATCGTAAATGTACCGTTCGGCGGTGCTAAAGGCGGTATCTGCATCAATCCAAAAAACTATACTGTTGCCGAGTTAGAAACCATCACTCGTCGTTACACAACAGAGTTAATTAAGAAAAATTTTATCGGTCCTGGTATCGACGTTCCCGCTCCTGATTACGGTTCTGGAGAACGCGAAATGAGCTGGATTGCAGACACCTATATGACCATGAACCCAGGTTCTTTAGATGCATTAGGTTGTGTTACCGGTAAGCCTATCGCCTTACACGGTATCCGTGGTCGTAAAGAAGCAACTGGTCGTGGCGTAGCCTACGCAGTTCGCGAGTGTGTTAGCCACGCTGATGACATGAAAAAATTAGGCCTTACTGCTGGCTTAGAAGGCAAGAGAGTTATTGTACAAGGTTTGGGTAACGTAGGTTATCACTCAGCTAAATTCTTAATTGAATTCGGTGCTACCGTTGTAGGTATCTGCGAATATGAAGGAGCAATTTACAATGCTAATGGATTTGATATCGATGATGTTTTTGCTCACCGTAAAAGCACTGGCTCTCTGCTAGGTTTCGCAGGTGCAACTGGCTTCAAAAACTCTGCTGAAGGTTTAGAGCAGGATTGTGATATCTTGGTACCCGCAGCATTAGAGAACCAAATTACTGTAGATAACATCCGTAACATTAAAGCTAAAGTGATTGCTGAAGGCGCAAACGGACCATGTACTCCAGAAGCTGAAGAAATTTTCACAGAAATGGGTGGTATCATTATTCCAGATATGTATTGCAACGCTGGTGGTGTAACTGTTTCTTATTTCGAGTGGTTGAAAAACCTTTCACACGTAGCTTTTGGCCGTATGGAAAATCGCTATGCAGAAAACTCAAATGCAAACTTAATTAACACATTAGAGAGCTTAACAGGAAAGACCATTCCAGCTGAGAACCGTTTAATGATTGTTAAAGGTGCATCAGAATTAGAGTTAGTAAATTCAGGTTTAGAAGATACTATGATTCATTCTTACCGTGAAATCAGAGAAACTTTAATCAACAAGCCAGAAGTTAAAACTTTAAGAACAGCAGCTTTCGTGAATTCAATTGATAAAATTGCCGTTTCATACATGAACTTAGGCGTTTGGCCTTAGACTGATTCTAAATAAAACAAAGCCCCGTAATTTATATGTTACGGGGCTTTTTTGTTTATCAATTGATTGTCACGTTATGCTTTAGAAAGGCCCCGAAATAGCTGACCTTCTTTTGTTTTTCTATCTTTGTTTGCTGTATTTCAAAATCACACCAAATGAGAAAAAGTGCCATCATCGGTTTAATCACAATTGCAATCTGCATTGGATTTTTAGTTAGCTTAAATGCTGATACCGATTCTTACTCAAACTTTAAAGAAGCTACCGAATCGCAAAGAGAAGAACATGTAATGGGCTACTGGGAGAAAAGCCAAGGCATGTATTATGATGCGGTAAAAGATCCAAACCATTTTGCTTTCTTCATGAAAGACGAGTCTGGCACAGTCAATAAAGTAGTTCTTAATGGCTCTAAACCTCAAGATTTTGAACGGTCTGAGAAATTGGTGCTGATTGGCAAAATGGAGAACAATACCTTCTATGCTTCTAAAATTCTAATGAAATGTCCTTCTAAATACAATGATAATATGGTTGAAGTAAACCAAGACGGAACAGTTAAAGAAATCAAAGAGGGCGTTAAAGAGAGTCTTAAAAGCACAAAAGAATCTAAATCTTAATGGATATTCAGTTTATTGGAGAGAACCTCCTTCCGGGCAAGTTAGGCCAATTTTTCATCGTACTTTCGTTTGGCGCATCACTACTTTCTACCATCGCGTATTTTTTTGCTACTAAAAATAAAAACTTAGAAGACCGTTCTTGGACTAAATTGGGAAGAATTGGTTTTGGGGTTAATGTGATCAGCATTATTGGAATTGGTGCTACCCTGTTCTACCTTATCTTAAATCATTACAACGAATATAATTACGTTTATTCTCACTCATCTAAAGAATTACCAGTTTACTACATCGTTTCCGCTTTTTGGGAAGGACAAGAAGGTAGTTTCTGGTTGTGGGCGTTTTGGCAATCTTTGTTAGGTGTTATTCTAATCTGGAAAGCTAAATCTTGGGAAAATGGCGTAATGACCATTGTAGCACTTTCACAAGTATTTTTGACCTCAATGTTATTGGGAGTAGAAATTTTTGGTGCTCGTGTTGGTTCATCTCCTTTTATCTTACTAAGAGATGCGGTAAACTTGAAGGACATGGCTCCTATTTTTGCCGACCCTGAAAACTTCAAAAACTATCTAAGCTTCATTACTGATGGTCGTGGTTTAAACCCTTTGTTACAAAACTACTGGATGGTGATACACCCGCCAACGTTATTCTTAGGCTTTGCGAGTATGATTGTTCCTTTTGCTTATGGCATCGCTGCTTTATGGCAAAGACGTTATAAAGATTGGGTTAAACCTGTATTGCCTTGGGTGTCTTTTGCTATCATGATTTTAGGTGCAGGTATTGTAATGGGCTCATTCTGGGCTTACGAAGCACTTAACTTTGGTGGTTTCTGGGCTTGGGACCCCGTAGAAAACGCTTCTATTATTCCTTGGTTAACTTTAATTGGTGGTTTACACGTAATTATTGCCTATAAAAATACCGGCCATGCTTATTTCACAGCAATGGCTTTGATTTTAGTAAGTTTCATTTTAGTATTATACGCTTCTTTCTTAACCAGAAGTGGAATTTTAGGAGAAACTTCGGTTCACTCATTCACCGATTTAGGAATGTTCTGGCAATTGGTTATCTACATTGGAGTGTTTTTAGCTATTTCCATTTTCTGTGTTGCCTATAGATGGAAAGAATTGCCAATTACGCACAAAGATGAAGAAACCTACTCTCGTGAGTTCTGGATGTTCATTGGTGCTTTAGTAGTTACTGTTTCTTGTATCCATATCATCTTCGCTACGTCAGTTCCAGTATTTAATGCAGCTTTCGGAACTAATTATGCACCTATTAAAGACGCAGTAAGATTTTACAACCAATGGCAAGCTCCTTTTGCGGTGTTAATTGCATTAATTTCAGGGTTCTCTCAATTTTTGAAGTATAAACGCACCGACCCTAAGAAATTCTACAGTAGTTTAATTTCCTCTATTGTTTTTGCCTTAGTTATCACTGGTGGATTAGTATGGGTAACTGGTATTTACAGTAACCTAATGTACATTATCCTTACGTTCAGTTGTATTTTTGCAGTAATTGCTAATGCTAGGTTACTTACTGGTGTATTTACTAAACGAGGAAGCAAACTAGCTGGTTCGGCAACTGCACACATCGGCTTTGCCATCTTGTTAATTGGCGCCTTAGTTGCCGCAGCTACAAGCAATCCAATTTCTATTAACGCAACCAACTATATTCCTGTTAAGGATTTTGAAAAAGCAGCTAAGCCTGGCGAAAACATCATGTTATATAAGAACGAGCCTAAGAAAATGGGCAAGTACACCGTTACTTATATCAGCGACACTACCATTCAGCCAAATACTTATTACAAGTTGAACTTTAGAGTAATTGACGAAGAAAATGGCAAGGTAAAGGAAGATTTTACACTTAACCCGAGTATCCAAGAAAATGGAAAAATGGGTTTAATTGCTTCTCCAGATACTAAACATTACTTATTCAAAGATATTTACACCCACATTACCAGCGCTGCACAGAAAAAAGAAGAACACGCTGACCACGAAGGGCACACAGAAGAAGAGAACTATAAAGCTCCTCGTATTGTTGCGCTAAAAGTTGGTGATACAGTTCATACTAGCAGTGGTATCCTAACGGTAAAATCATTAAACAATAAACCTATTGTTAGAGATTTAAAGATAGAAAAAGAAGACTTAGCAGTAAGTTTACCTTTAGAAATCAACGTGAGTGGCAAAATTTATAACGTAGAACCGCTATTCTTAATTAAAGGCAATAATACTTTTGATTTTGCCCGTAAAATTGACGAACTAGGTTTTAGAGTTAGATTTACTAAAATTATCCCTGAAGAGAATAAATTTGAGCTCCAGATTTTTGAGAAACCTCAACAAGCTAAAGACTGGTTAGTATTTAAGTCTATCGAATTCCCATATATCAACTTATATTGGATTGGTACTATCGTAATGGTCATTGGTTTCTTGATTTCTATCATCAGAAGAAAAAAAGAACTGAAAACAGATTAATGCGAGTATCTATCATAGGTTCGGGAAATGTAGCTACACACATAGCCAAAGCGCTGAGGAATGCGAATGTAACATTGCTCAATATTTGGTCGTACAACTTAGAAAACGCTCAAATGTTAGCCAACAAAGTTGATGCTATTGCCGTTACCAAGCTTTCTCAAATTAATACTGATGATAGTGACGCTGTACTGATCTCGGTGAAAGACGATGCCATTGCAACAGTGGCTTCACAATTAGTGAACTATAGCGGATTAATTGCCCATACTTCTGGAGCTGTTACTATAGATGTATTGTCAAATCACAAAAACTATGGTGTGTTCTATCCGCTGCAAACTTTCTCCAAACATAAAGAGTTAGATTTCGGCAATGTTCCACTTTGTTTAGAGGCAAATGATACGAGTAATCTTGATTCGCTGAAACAACTGGCTAAGCTGATCAGTAAAAGTGTTTACGAAGTAGATAGCGAGCAAAGAAAGACCTTGCATTTGGCAGCTGTGTTTGCCTGTAATTTTCCTAACTACCTTTATGGCGTTGCACAACAGTTATTAGCACAAAATCATTTGGATTTCGATATCATTAAACCTTTGATTATCGAAACTGCCAACAAAATACAAACTGCGCTACCTATGGAAGTACAAACTGGTCCAGCGGTAAGAAATGATGAGCAGACCTTAAAAAAACATGAAGGAATGCTTCAAGAACATCCCGAATGGTTAACAATATATAAATTACTAAGCGAGCAGATTAAAAAAGGGTAAATCATACTGTTTTTTAGTTTTAGCTGCTTACTTTTGCACTGAATTATGAGTATTTTCAAACTAAAGATAAATTTCGAAGAAGAAGGAAAAGAGCCTATCGAGCTACCTATTGCCGCTGGTGAAGATGTTTTAGATGTAGTATTGGATAATGGCATTAAGTTACAACATAACTGTGGTGGCGTTTGCGGATGTAGCACTTGCCACATCTACGTAACCAAAGGAATGGACAACATTCAGGAAATCTCTGAAAAGGAAGAAGACTTTGTTGACCGTGCGGTTAGACCAAAAATCACTTCAAGATTAGCGTGTCAGTGCGTAGTTTTAGATGGCGATATTGAAATTACCGTACCAGACCAATCAGGGTTTTTAGGACACTAAACAATTTCCAGTTAACAGTGGTCAGGTATCAGTTAACCGATTAATCCAAAAACAGTTAATCAAATTAAAACATTTCAACTTTACAAAAATGAACAACGATAAATTTGCCTTACCGATTCAGTGGAATGACATTGAAGATATTGCTTTAGAGCTTTATGAGAAATTTGGTGATGATTTTAACGAGGCAAAAATCTACAGAATTAGGTTTACCGAATTGATTGAATGGGTGTTAGAATTACCAAACTTTGCCGGTACAAGAGAGCAATGCACCGAAGGTCATTTAGAACAAATTCAATCTGCTTGGGTTTACGAGTGGAGAGATAATCAGTAATCGAGTTAAGAGTTACGTATTAAAAGTCGAATCTATAAAACCCGTAACCCAACCCGTAACCCACAACTAACATGCTTCAAAACCTTAAAAACATCACCACCTTTATTTTTGATGTGGACGGCGTACTTACCAACGGAACGGTTATTGCAACCGAAAGTGGTGAATTATTACGCTCTTTCAACATTAAAGATGGTTATGCGCTACAATTAGCGGCTAAAAAAGGTTACCATGTTTGTATCATATCTGGTGGTAGAGGAATTGCTTTGAGCAAGCGTTTCGAAGGCTTAGGCATAGCTGATGTTTTTTTAGGTGTAGATGATAAAGTAGAAGTCTTCAACAATTACATCCAACGAAAAGGAATCAGTCCTTATCAGGTACTATATATGGGCGATGACATTCCTGATGCTGAAGTGATGAAATTGGTAGGTATTGCCACCTGCCCTGCCGATGCGGTAGAAGAAATTAAAGCAATTGCCCATTACATTTCCCCAAAAAATGGTGGCGACGCTGCTGCTAGAGATGTGATAGAAAAAGTACTGAAAGTTCAGTACAACTGGAACGGCGACACCCCATCTGCAGCCGAAGCAAGCAAGTAAATGTTAAATTTGGTGAACTGTTTATTCGCTTTAACTGTTTAACTGAACATTAAATCCCAAACTGATCTCTGACAATTTGCCCCTGTCCCCTACCATTAACATTATTTAACAAATAATTCTTTTTCATCCATTAAACTTATGCAGTTTCTTTTACTCAAAGAAGAAACTTAAAAAACATTGGGGATGAAACCATTCCAATTTATTGGCATAGCTTCATTTCATCACAATCAAAACTTAAAAGATGAAAAAATTAATGATGATTTGCGGGCTATTATTTAGCATGATAGCATTTGCTCAAGCACAACCCGGTCAAGGCAGACCAGCTGGCGGCCTAGGTGGACGTATGGGTATGAACCCAGAAGCTAGGGTTAAACAATTGGATGAAAAATTGAAATTATCTGATGATCAGAAAACAAAGTTAACTGCAATTTTTACCGACCAAGCTGATGCTCAAAAGAAATTACGTGAGGAAAGCATTGGAGATAGACAAGCGATGATGGAGAAAATGCAGAAACAAAGAGCTGAACTTGAAACTAAAATTACCGCAGTTTTAACTGAAGACCAAAAGAAAACCTATAAAGCAATGCTTGATGAGCAAAGAGCAGAAATGGAAAAAAGAATGAAGGAGCGACAAGGTGGAAATTAATTAACGAATTAAATGATAAAACAAAGCGGCTATTTGCCGCTTTTGTTATTTTTGAAGAATTATAAAAGTATTCCAAATAAAAAAAACAACAAGCAATTAAGATAGATTACGTATAATTCTCTTTTAATGCTGTAATTTAAAATACCAAAACATGCTAAAGCTTACCGCACCAATTATACTCGCTTCAAAATCTCCAAGACGACAAGAACTTTTAACCTTAATGGGATTGAAGTTTTCTGTGGAGCTAAAAGACGTAGATGAGAGTTATCCTGAAACTTTAAGTGCTCCAGAAATTGCGGTGTATATTGCGGAGAAAAAGGCTAAAGCATTCGTTGCTAACCCTGATGAAATTATTATTACCGCAGATACTATTGTAGCTATTAACGGAGAAATATTAGGCAAACCACAAAACCATATGGAAGCCCAAGAAATGCTTGGAAAACTATCTGGCAATCAGCACGAAGTTTATACAGGCGTAAGCATCAATTATAATGGGAAAATAGTGTCATTCTATGACCAAACAGAAGTCTTCTGTCGCGTTTTAAATACCGAGGAGATTAACTACTATATTGATCATTACCAACCATTTGATAAAGCTGGTAGCTACGGCGTACAAGATTGGTTTGGCCTAACTGTAGTAGAAAAACTAAATGGTTCTTACACGAATGTAATGGGTTTACCAACCGAAAAGCTTTATCAATATTTATTGAAAATCTAGTAGTTCAAATTCTTTAGAGGAACTCGGGTAACTTCTACGTCTTCTTTATTAGTCGCATAAGAAACGTACAAATATTCTTTCCAAACAACAGATTTTGGATAACTATAGCCAATACGCTTATATTTCCCTTCGTATCTTAAAGGCTGTAAATCTTTGTCTCCACTGCGTAGTAAAAAAGCTTTATCAAACAACATTCCATCCTTGCTTAACGTTAGCACCAATGGGATACGGGTTTTGTTACCAGACGGATTACTCACCTGAAAAGCTATCCCATTAGGTAAATTACCAGCACTTTGTTTTGCCCTAGAATCTGGAAAGTTAGTTAACACTGGAGTTGAAAAACTCAAAGCATTATTGTTACTTATGGCTGCCAATTTCTTGTAACTATTGTTTTGGTCTCTAAAAACCATTACCACTTTGCCATCTGGGCGATGATACCAACTCGGTTCCAGCTCCCTGCTCATCCCACTTTTATGAGGAAGGTTTTGCATTTCGCTTCTAGTCCATCCTTCTACCCCATTGGAATTATCAGTAAAATAAGGCTTGGCAATTAATCCTGGTTGTTCATGGAATACAGTTAGTATACGTCCATTAGGCAACGTACGTAAATCTTGTTCTATAATTCCCAGCACAGGCTTACCGTCTTTTCCAAGCACAGGTTTTGGAGAAGACCAATTGATACCATCAGTACTTTCTATGTACAAAGTAATGCCTTGTTTCGGTTCTTTATCCTCTACCATCCATTTACTAACATAGGCAATTAGCGTATTTCCTTTACTCCACCACCCTCCGTTTGTGATTAAGCCACCCTTATTTGAAGCCACCAAAACCTCTGGCTTAGTCCAAGTTTTACCATCCTTACTTTTGCTGTACATGACGCGAGTTTCTATGGCATCCTCGTCTTTTAGCGAGCTTTGCCATTGCGCATATAATTCATCCTTAAACGGAAATAAAACTACGCCATGGTTGTATTTATAATCTTGTTCGCCGGGCTTAAACACGGTTGATGTCTCTATGCCTCTAGCAAAGGGCAAACCTAAAGTACTGACCTGAGTGGTATCAAATAAATTGGCTAAAATGCTAAATGGAGGATTGGATTCTTGCGCATACGATAAACATGACTTCAGTACGAACAAAGCAATCAGCAAACCATATTTAGCGAATCTCATTAAACTTCTAGCCTTTGCTTTTTCACACTAAACAGCAGTAAAAGAGCACCACTCACCAAGACAATCCATCCCCATTGGAAGTGAATAGCTTTACCCAACAAATTATCGGCTAATTTCATCCCAAAGTAATGAGTAGATTTAAAATAAACCGCAGCAGCCATTAACAAAACCCATACAAACATTACTCTGGTTAGCAATCTAAAAGCTTTGAGCTGTCTAATAAAATAACAAAGTGCTGTTATGGCAATAAAAGAGTAGGTGATTAAGAATAAACGAACGTCTGTTTTATACAAACCCCAGTTAATCCATTCGAAAATAATTTTAACTTGTAGGATAGGACAAAAACCTGCCACAAATACTAAGATGAGTCCAATAATAGCCAACGGCTTATTTACAATTAACATGCTAATCTATTTTAAGCTGCTAACTTAATAAATTAGATTGATGTTTGCTTTTGTAGTCGATAATTTTTGGCGCCCATTTCCGGATAACTTCCTCTATTTCGGCTGGTTTAAAAGGCTTTGCAATAAAATCTTGCATGCCAGCTTCTAGGCATTTATCTTTCCCATCGCCCAATGTATTTGCGGTAAGCGCCACCACAACAGGAAATTCGTATACACGATAATGCTTTCTAATTTCGGTAGTGGCTACGGTGCCGTCCATAATAGGCATTTGCATGTCCATAAAAATGAGATCAAAATGCTCTTTCCTTACCATATCCACTGCAAGCTGACCATTAGAAGCTTTTTTACAATCGTAACCTAACTTGCTGAGTGTTTTTGTGATTAGCATTAGGTTAATGTCGTTATCATCTACCACCAATATTTTAAATGGATAATTGGCACACAATTCATTATCTAATATCAATTTAGGCTGTTCCTTAATTACCTTAGGAGACTGTGTTTCGAAGGCCTCTTGAGTAGTAATAAAGAAGGTAAAAGCAGAACCCTTGCCCACCTCACTTTTTACTTTCACTTTTCCACCCATCATGGTAATTAGGTTATAGGCAATATTTAAGCCCAAACCAGTACCTCCGTACTTGCGCATAGTAGAATGATCCATTTGCACAAAGGGCTTAAACAATGATTTGACCCTATCTTCGGCAATACCAATTCCAGTATCTTTAACTACAAAACCTAGGCGGAGGTCTTCATTTTCCATTTTATCGATGATGGTACATTCTAAAACCACACTACCTTTTTCGGTAAACTTTACTGCATTACTTAGAAAATTAAGCAGTACCTGTTTTAAACGCTTTGGATCACCGTAAATAGCGTTAGGTACATTCTTATCTACAGTAAAGTCAATTGACAAGCCTGGTTTAGACTTTTGAAGATGAGCAAAAGCCTCTGCAATTAAATCGCGAATATCTACAGAAGTCTTCTCTAAATGTACTTTCCCGACTTCAATTTTCGAAAAATCTAAAATATCATTTACAATACGCAACAAAGATTCTGCGCTGTCATGTATGGTTTTAGTATATTCTCTCTGTTCGGTACTTAACGAGCCCTGCATTAAAAGGTTAGCCATTCCTAAAACACCGTTCATTGGCGTTCTAATTTCATGACTAATCATTCCTAAATACTCAGTCTTTGCATTGTTTGCAGCCTGTGCATTTAACTTGGCATTATAAATTTCCTTATCGTGCAACAACTGCTCTTCGAGGCTTTTTTGAGAGCGTCTGTAAAAAACAACAACCATAAGCAACACCAAGCTAGCCACACCAACTACAGCGTAACCCAAACGCTCATAAAAAATATCGTTTTGCTGGATTCTTACTTTAAGATCATCACGTTCTAGTTTGATTAACTGGATGAGTAAGGGTTGAGTAAGGCCAATCTCGTCCCCAATAGCTGTTTGAGTTTCAGTAAATGAAGCACCCAACTTTAAAAATGCGGATAGCTGAAAATTATAGAATTTTTCTTCGCTATCTAAACTACTTTTTATTGCTAATGCATCACTCTTATAAACTTCGTTCTCGCCAGAATAGCTTTCTAATATATTTTTCTTCTTAGCCAAATCCTTGAGATAAACCTTTAGGCTATCCCGCAGATTAGTATCCGCCTTGATGAATCCTAGATAAGCATGTCCGGTTTTCTGTAGCACGTCATTTAGCTCTATCAAATTAGCTACATGCTGTTGCTTTTGTTTAAAATAATCGGTATTATCTTTATTATAAATTAGCAAAGCTGCGCCACCGCCAATTATTGCTAATATCAGCAATAGCTTAACGATAAAATTGATAAAAATTTGTTTTGACGCAGGTATGCTCATAAAAAAATCAAAATTGGCTATCCTTTAGTATTAATACCCATTTTATCTGCAAAGTGTGCACAATAATCTCTCAAATCTTCTACTATATTTTGTTCTCCGGTAGCTCTTAAAAAGCTATCTCCCATGGTTTGTAGTGTTTCGTAAAAGAAACGTTTCATCTCATCAACTGGCATATCTTTAGTCCATAAATCTATTCTCATCGAATTTTTATAATTATGGTCCCAAAGTGCTAACATCATAGATTTTGCCGCCATTTGGTCTTTATTCTCAGAATCTGATGATTCCCAAAGAATATTTTCAGGCACATTCTTTTCGTCTAGCTCTACTGTAATTTTTATTTCCGCTTTTTTCATCTTTATAATTTTGTCTTATTGTAACTAACGTATTATCCAAACACACTTATCTTTAATACCAAGACAAAAATTACAGCGAATACTATAACCATGAGCTGCATTAGCCAAAGTCTTGCCAAAGTGGGGATAAATTTTCTAAATATTTGATCGCAAAGAAACGACACAAAAAACACCAACAAACCCAGTGCAATAAAAAGTCCTTTAAACTCATGATTAGCTGGTGCAAGTAACCAATTTTTGTTGATGATTAAACCTACAACTACCATTACGCTAAAAGCAGATACAATGTTTAGCGGAGTTAATTTTATTTTCAATTTATCTACGAGATTTAGGTTTGGATTTATAGTTTCCTTTTGTATTTTTTTTGTTTACAACAGGATACTGCTTTTTCTTTTCATGGAAAGCTCCTTTAAAATCGGGATTATCTTTCCTCTTTTGGGCATCAATTTCCCTTGCTATAGATTGTTTTTCCTCATATGGGGTTTCTTCTATAAAAACCTCGGCTGGAAGTTGATGTTCTGGAATTTGCTGTCTAATCAACTTTTCGATTTTATCGATGTAATAACGCTCGGCTTCATTGTAAAACGTAATAGCCGTTCCTTCATTAAAAGCTCTGCCTGTTCTACCAATTCTGTGTACGTAATCCTCTATAATGATTGGCACATCGAAGTTAATTACATGGCTTACTTCGCTAACATCAATACCCCTAGAGGCCACATCGGTTGCCACCAAAACCCTAATACTACCTTCCTTAAAACTATTGATAGAATTGATTCGGGTATTTTGTCCTTTATTGGCGTGTATTACCCTCACTGCTTCTTCACCTAATCTTCGCGTAATAAAGCTGTTGATATTATCTGCTACAGTTTTCGTCTTACAGAAAATAATCAGTTTCTTAAATTCATCGACGTTTTTCAATAAGCTCTGTAGCAGGTTAATTTTTGTTTTGAAGTTAGGCACTGCATACATCAACTGCGTCACCGTTTTTGCGGGAGTAGCTTGTGCAGCAACTTCAACCGTGAGTGGATTCTTCAGGAAATCTCCAGCAATTTTATGAACCAAATCGCTCATTGTAGCAGAAAAAAGCAAGTTTTGACGCTTGCGAGGAACTACTTCCAGAATTCTATGGATAGAACCGATGAAGCCCATATCCATCATTTTATCTGCCTCGTCTAACACCAAAAATTGTAAGCTACGTGTATTAATATCGCCAGCTAAATACAAATCTAAAAAGCGACCAGGTGTAGCCACCAAAATATCTACACCTTTGGCTATTTGCTCTTTCTGAGTTTTAGGACCTAGACCTCCAAAAATCACGATGGTTCTTAAATCGGTGTATTTAGAGAAAAGTTTTACCTGTTCTTCTATTTGCAAAGCCAGTTCTCTGGTAGGCACTAAAACTAAAGCTCTTGGATTTTCACCCTGTGCAAATTTAAGCTTCATGAGCATAGGCAGCACATAAGCCGCTGTTTTTCCAGTACCCGTTTGGGCAATACCGAACAAATCTTGTCCTGACAATACCGGACCAATCGCTTTCTCTTGTATGGGCGTAGCTTCGGTGAAACCAGCTTCTTCTATGGCGTTCAGTATTTGTCTGTTGAGTTTAAACTCTTCGAATTTTTTTGGCATAGCCGCAAATTTACGATTTATTAGTTGTAAGTCCGAAGTTTACAACCCGAATTCCATAAGATGACACGCCACAAACCAGTATCATTTTATGAAAATGTATGTCACAGCTTTTCAGCAATTTTAGCCCTGCCCTCGCTTCTGCCTATAAAATCGGCATCTCGCTAAGTCAGGTTTAATTAACAAAGGTCTTCACCGAACACTTCCGAACTTCCCTTCCAAACGATCAACTTCCAGACTTCCGGACTTTCTAACTTCTAGACTTTCCTACGTACAAACTTCATATCTCAATACTAATTACTAACTTTACCAGCATGAGTACAATCTTGATAAAAGCAGCTAATATTGTAAATGAAGGGCGAATTTTCACTTCAGATTTATTAATAAAAAACGGAAGAATTGAAAAAATTGCTCCAACAATTGATGCTACAGCAGACTTAGAGATTAATGCTGAAGGCCTACATCTTTTACCCGGAATGATTGATGACCAAGTTCATTTTCGTGAACCTGGCTTAACACATAAAGCAGATATATTTTCGGAAAGTATGGCAGCTGTTGCTGGCGGTATCACTTCATTTATGGAAATGCCCAATACCGTTCCCAACACTTTAACTCAAGATTTACTGGCTGATAAATATGCTATCGCTCAGCTTACCTCATTAGCTAACTATTCATTTTACATGGGCGCCAGTAACGATAACATTGAAGAAGTACTGAAAACGGATGCGAAAAATGTATGTGGCATCAAGGTTTTCATGGGTTCGTCTACAGGAAACATGTTGGTGGATAACGAGAAAACGTTAGAAAATATTTTCAGCAAAGCACCAATGTTGGTGGCTACGCATTGTGAAGACGAAGCCACAATCCGTCATAATTTGGCTACTTACAAAGAAAAGTACGGCGATGATTTGACTATCGAGATGCACCCGCTAATTAGAAGTGCGGAGGCTTGTTACAAATCTTCGTCTTTAGCTGTTGAACTGGCTAAGAGATACGATACGCGTTTACACATCCTTCATATTTCTACGGCAAAAGAAGTAGCTCTATTTGACAATACTTTGGCTTTGGCCGATAAACGAATTACCGCTGAAGCTTGCGTACATCACCTTTGGTTTAACGACGCAGACTATGCTACGAAAGGAAATTTCATTAAATGGAACCCCGCTGTGAAAACCGCAGCAGATCAAGCAGGAATTTTGCAAGGTTTACTAGACAATCACATCGATGTGATTGCTACAGACCATGCGCCTCATACTTTAGAAGAAAAAAACCAAGCTTATGCACAAGCTCCTTCTGGTGGACCTTTAGTGCAACATGCTTTACCTGCTCTATTGGAAATGCACTTACAGGGAAAAATTTCCTTGGAAAAAATTGTAGAAAAGGCGTCTCATAACGTAGCTACCTGCTTTAATTTGAGCGAGCGTGGTTTTGTGAGAGAAGGCTATTGGGCAGATTTAGTATTGGTAGATTTAAATGATACTTTTAAAGTGACCAAATTAAATACCTTGTATAAATGCGGATGGTCGCCATTTGATGGAGAAACTTTCCAAGCAAGCATTACCCACACTTTTGTATCTGGAAATTTAGCTTACCAGAAAGGTAAATTCATGACCAATGAAACAGGTAAAAGGTTAACTTTTAATAGGTAATGAAGAAAGAAGGCAAAAAACTTAACGCCCTCTTTATATACGTCGGTATTGCGGTGCTAATTTTCTCTTTCGGCTTCTTTCCCGACGCCGTTGAAACTTATTACAGCCGATTGCTCTATACTATTACATCAGTTATACAGCGATGTATTGCTTCATTTTTCCCATTTGCCATTGGCGATTTCCTGTATGCACTCTTAATCATTTACGTGCTGCGAAGCGTTCTTGTTTTCATTAGTAAACAAAGAAAAACAAAAACAGACTACTATGTTTTCGGCCTAAAATCTTTGAATTTCATTCTCATTATCTACATCTCCTTCAAATTACTTTGGGGTTTAAACTATTCTAGACCAAGAATTAACGAACAACTTCAAATTAGTGATAAGCCTTACAAGAAAGAACAGTTATTAAAATTAAATGAGTTCCTTTTACAAAAGTTAGATTCTTTGGATAAAGACATAGACACTGCGATACTTAGTTATACACCACAAGAACTTGAGGATATTGCTGCCACATCCTTTAATCAGTTAGCGCAGAACCAACCATTCTTCAGATACAAATATATGGCGGTTAAGCCCGTATTGAGTTCTTGGTTAACTAGCAAAATGGGAATTGAAGGCTATTACAATCCACTTTCTGGAGAAGCAAATATTAACCACGGATTACCTAGTTTCGTTTTGCCTTTTGTTACTTGCCATGAAATTGCGCACCAATTAGGTGTTGCTAAAGAAGATGAAGCTAATTTAGTAGGTTACCTAGCGGCAGTTCACAGCAGTAATAGTCGATTTCAATATTCGGCGTATTACAATATGTTTAGGTATGTGATGTTTGAAATTAGAATGAAATATCCAGAAGACTATAATAACATCATTACTAAAATTCCGGCTTCGATAATGGATAATTTCAAGATAGAGAGGGAATTTTGGGCTCAATACAATGGCGCCATGTCTGTTTACATGGGCAAAACCTTTGATAAAATCTTAAAGCTGAACAATCAACATAAAGGCATTAAAAGCTATCAAGATATTGTGCTTTGGCTGGTGAATTATCATAAAAAAGAGTTGGCAGTTCTCAATTGACAGTTTCCAGTTCCAGCTGCAAATAGTGCCAACTGATAATTGCCAACTGTGAACATCTTATCCGTGTATCGCTTCCTTATTTCCGTAGCTTTGTATTAGGTTTCCTTCAAACTCTAGCCATTCCTTCCAGCGCTTATCTACATCAACGTCAACGGTGTATTTACGAGCGAAATTTAAGAAGGTAGTATAATGTGTTGCCTCAGAAACCATCAATTCGTGGTAGAATTTAGCTAGCTCTTCATCCTTGATATTTTGTGATAATACTCTGAAACGTTCGCAACTACGAGCTTCAATCATTGCCGCAAACAACAACCTATCTATAAAAGCTTGATTTCTGCTTCCATCTTTTTTGCTAAACTTCACTAAACGACCAACATAATCGTCTTTACGCTCACGACCTAAAGTATAACCACGCTCTTTGATGATATTAATAACCATCTGAAAATGCTCCAATTCCTCTAAAGCAATTGCCGTCAATTCATCAACCAAATCCTGATGTTCGGAGTTTTGCGTAATTAAAGTGATGGCATTACTAGCCGCTTTTTGCTCGCACCAAGCGTGATCGGTTAATATTTCTTCCAAATTTCCTTCGGCAATATTCGCCCAACGAGGGTCGGTAAGTAGTTTCAGTCCTAGCATAAGCCGCAAAATTAAGAATATATCGTGATATTATATTAACCACAAAGAACACTAAGAAAAACGAAGTCTTTAATTTAGAAAGTCGATTCTTTGCAAGAAAGAAAATCTTCGTGTTCTTTGTGGCTTCGTGGTTAAGTCTTTTGTAGTTCAACGGAATAAATGCAATTTTGCAGAACATGGCGTCAAGAAAAGTTTTATTTATTGGATTAGTTTGGCCAGAACCTACTTCATCGGCAGCAGGCACTCGTATCATACAATTGGTACAACTTTTTTTAGCCAACGGCGATGAAGTTCATTTTGCATCTGCTGCGTCTAAAAGTGATTTCAGTTTCGAATTAACAGCTATTGGCGTTATTGAGCATGAAATAAAACTCAATGACAGTTCTTTTAACGAATGGCTAGCAAACCTCAACCCAAATATCGTAGTTTTCGATAGGTTTATGATTGAGGAACAATATGGTTGGCGAGTACAGCAAGAGTGTCCGAATGCGATGCGAATTTTGGATACTGAGGATTTGCATTTCCTGCGTCACGCTAGGCAGCAGTCCATTAAACATAGCACCGGATTAGATTTATATAATGACGTTACCAAACGAGAACTGGCATCTATCTTACGTTGCGATTTATCCTTAATTATTTCGCAGGTGGAAATGGATTTGCTGCAAACATTCAATATCAGCAACCAGATACTTTACTATCTGCCATTTTTAGAACAAGAAATTACTACTATTGAACATTGGAAAACTTTTGAAGAAAGAAAAGATTTTGTTTTCATCGGCAATTACCTTCATGAACCAAATTGGCAGACTTTACAATACCTCAAAACTAGTGTTTGGCCTTTGTTAAGAAAAAAACTTCCAGAAGCTTCATTACATATTTATGGGGCTTACGCTACAGAAAAAGTAACACAATTGCAAAATACTAGAGAGAAGTTTTTTGTTCATGGCAGGGCCGAAAATGCCAGAGAAATTATCGCTCAATACCGAATTTTATTGGCTCCGCTCCTATTTGGTGCAGGTGTAAAAGGCAAATTTATAGATGCTATGCAAACGGGAACACCAATTGCCAGTAGTGTAGTTGGTGCCGAAGGAATGGCAAACGGATTGGACTGGGCTGGTGTCATAAATAATAATTTAGAAGCTTTCGTTGATGAAACGTTGGCATTTTATCAAAATGAAATCCAGTGGAAGCAAGCGCAACAAAATGGAATTAAAATTATTAACGAATTATATTCTAAAAATAAGTTTGAAGCACCTTTTTTAGAAAGAATTATTGCTATTGAAGAAAACCTAAACGGACATCAGCAACAGAATTTCTTCGGAGAAATATTAAAGCATCAAACCTTACAAAGCACTAAATACATGTCGCTTTGGATTGAGGAAAAGAACAAGAAAGCATAATTATATTTACAAATTCAATTACTTAGGCATTAATATATGGAAGAATTAAATGAATTAGAAACAACATTACTGAATGGTTTAGTCCAAAAATATCCTTCCTTAAAATCTCACTTATCTCATCTTAAAGTTTCAAAAAGAGGAGTTTCTGGTTTCAGCTTTTACGTAAATTTCGCCTACGTTGATTTCAGCGAAGAACCAGAAATGATTAATGCTTTGTTCAGTAATGGCGAAAAAATAGAAATACCCGCATTAAAAGAAGGTTTGAGTTATGTCATCGATGTTACCGCTGGAATAATTGAACATGTCGAATTCTCTACTTATAAAGAAAAATGGGATGGTACATTTGGAGAATATCGAATTGTGGAAAGTGAAACTGGCAATTAAAAACGATCAACCTTTTTTACAACATTCAAACATTCCATCCCCAAAACCTTACAACATTCTTGTAACTTTGCCCCATGGCAAAAATATCCATCAATCTGGCGACAGGTTCATTACAAAAAGAAGAAATTATTGTAGGAATTGATTTAGGTACTACCAACAGTTTGGTCGCTTTTATCAATCCAGAGCAACAACCACAGGTAATTAATGATGCAGGAAAAGGCGTTTTGGTTCCATCGGTGGTGCACTTTAATGAACATGGCGATGCAGAAGTGGGTAACGAAGCTAAAGCTTACTTAACTACCGACCCTTCCAATACCATTTTCTCTGTAAAACGATTGCTAGGCCGTTCGTACAAAGATGTTGCGGAACACAGCGATATTTTTAGCTACAAAGTAATTGATGACGATAGCGATGCATTGGTAAAAATTAAAGCTGGCGACAGATTTTACACTCCAATTGAGCTTTCGGCGGAGATTTTAAAAGAACTGAAAGCTAGAGCGGAACATGCGTTAAAAACTCCAGTGAACAGAGCGGTAATTACGGTTCCTGCGTATTTCAATGATAGTCAGCGACAAGCGACTAGAGATGCTGGTAAACTTGCCGGATTGGATGTATTGCGTATTGTTAACGAACCTACCGCAGCGAGTTTGGCCTATGGTTTAGGTTTAGATCCATCGCAGCAGAAAACCATTGCAGTTTATGATTTAGGTGGGGGTACTTTCGATGTTTCTATCCTACAAATTCAAAATGGTATTTTCGAAGTATTAAGCACCAACGGCAATACGTTCTTAGGTGGCGATGATTTTGACCGTGCCATCTTCAACTATTGGATAGAAAAAAATCAGCTAGATGCTGCATCAGTAGCCAAAGACAATGTACTAACACAAAGCTTACGTTTACAAGCCGAAGCTGCTAAAAAAGCATTAACAACTCAAAACCTCTACAACGAAAAATTGGGAGAAATTTGGTGCACTTTAGATAAAGAAACCTTCGAAAGTTTAATTGCTGCTAAAGTACAAGAAACCATCGAAGCTTGTAAATCGGCTTTAAAAGATGCAGAGTTAAGCATTGCTGATATTGACGAAGTGGTTTTAGTGGGTGGTTCTACCCGTACACCTTACGTTAAAAAAGCGGTGAGCGAATTCTTCGGAAAAACCCCTCAAGATAACATCAACCCTGATGAAGTGGTGGCTTTAGGTGCGGCCGTACAAGCTGATATTTTAGCGGGTAACCGTTCGGATATTTTATTACTGGATGTTACGCCATTGTCACTTGGCATCGAAACCATGGGTGGCCTAATGGATGTAATTATCGCTCGTAACAGCAAAGTACCAACTAAGGCTGGTCGCCAATACACCACCTCGGTAGACGGACAGGTGAACATGAAAATTTCGGTTTATCAAGGCGAACGCGATTTGGTAAAAGAAAACCGTAAACTGGCAGAATTTGATTTGAAAGGCATTCCAGCGATGCCTGCAGGTTTACCGAAGGTGGATATCAACTTCTTACTAAATGCGGATGGTATTTTAACGGTTCAAGCCATTGAGTTACGTTCGGGTGTGAAACAAGAAATTGAGGTTAAACCAAGTTATGGCTTAAGTGATGATACGGTAGAGAAAATGTTAATTGACAGTATTACCAATGCTAAAAGTGATGTGGAGCAACGCATGCTGATTGAGGCACGCAGCGAAGGCGAGCAATTGGTTTACACCGCAGAGCGATTTATAGAAAAACACAAAGATTTACTTACAAAAACCGAAGTTACTGACACACAAAAACACATCGATAGCTTGAAAGAAGCTTTGGGCAGTGGCGACAAAGATATCATCCTTAAGAAAACGGATGAATTGAATGAGTTCACTCGTCCATTTGCAGAAAGAGTGATGGATACGGCAATTGGTCAGGCAATGAAAGGTAAAAAGATAGATGAATAATACAGGAAGCTTCATCAATGTTAGAATAATATTCACACAGCGTCTTTTTAAATAGAACACCCCGCCCGTTGGGCACCCCTCTAAAAGAGGGGAATTGTAGTCCTCAAATTATTCGGTGGGTGTCGAAAATTGGGCTGGCAACCTAACGCAAGTTGGAATACGAAGTTGAGTTTTTTGTTAGCGCTAGCCCTACAATCTCCTCGTTCAGCTATGTTAGGTCTCCTATTTTTCGGTTTGCACCCGAAAGCCAAAGCACTTTCTTTAAAAGAAAAATAGGCAACCGAGAGTTTATCAGCAAAGCTGATGAGCTTCGCTACGCTACGGTTTTGTTACTTTTTGCGGTCAAAAAGTAAGAGCCCAGCGGCGGTGAGCTAAAAATACATTTTAACAACATTTCGAACACACCTCAACTAGAGCCTCGTATTTAAATTATAAATCCAATTAAACTGCAAACCAGTTACTTTTTTTAGGATATTGAAAGCCTTCTTCATAGATTTACTTTATGAAGAAGGCTTTTATTTTAACACTCGCACTATTTTCTAGTGTCGCTTTTGCTCAGCAAAAAAACATCATCACTACAGATATCAAGAATTTTTGGGAAGCTTATGACCAAATTAAAGCTACAAAAGATAGTGCAACGCAACTCTCGATCATTCAAAATTCCTACATCAACAAAGGCACTCCGGGTTTAAAAGCTTTGATGGAAGTTAGGAATTATACACCTCAGGGCTTTATAAATGCAATCAATCGTTATCCAAATTATTGGTCGTCGGTTAGAGCAAATACTTTAAAAGTAGCAGATTACGCTCAAAAAATTGAATCGGCTATAGCGTCCCTTAATAAATTATATCCATTGAAACCAGCTAAAATCTACTTCAGTATTGGCGCTTTAAGAACTGGCGGAACAACACTCGAAGATAAAGTTTTAATTGGTGCAGAAATTTCGATGGCTGATGATCAAACTAACACCGAAGAACTACAGAAAGATTTCCCTCATTTGGTAAGCTTTTTCAAAACTCGTCCAATAGACGGAATGGTTTTCACCAACGTGCATGAATATGTACATACGCAGCAAAAAACCACCATTGGCAACACACTTTTAACGCAAGTTGTACTAGAAGGCGTAGCAGAATTGTTGGCAGAAAAAGCATTGAAAGTATCCTCTCCTAACCCTCAAATGGCTTTTGGAAAAGCAAACGATGCAAAGATTAAAGCCGCTTTTGAAAAAGAAATGTTTTCTAGCTCTGTAGCAAATTGGCTGTATAATAGTCCTAATAATCAATTTAAAATGCGTGATTTAGGTTACTACGTTGGTTATGCCATTTGCGAAAACTTCTATAATCTTTCGAAAGACAAAAAGGCCGCAGTAAAAGAAATGATAGAGCTAGACTACAATAAGGAAGAAGATTTGATTGCTTTTGTAGAAAAGTCTAAATATTTTGAGCAGCCTTTAGCGGTTTACAAGGAAGCTTTTGAAAAATCTAGACCAGAAGTAATCGGCATTAAAGAATTTGAGAACAACAGTCAGAACGTAAATACAAGCACTAAAACAATCACCTTGCATTTCTCGCAACCAATGAATACCAATGCTAGAGGTTTTGATTATGGGCCAACTGGCGAAAAAAATGTGCTGATGGTACAACGAGTAATCGGTTTTTCGGAAGATAAAAAATCTTTCAGTTATGAAGTGAAACTTGAGCCCAACAGAAATTACCAAAGTGTAGTTACCGAAAGATTTAGGAACGAAAATGGCATTCCTTTAAAAGCCTATTTAATCAACTTTAAAACAGCAGAATAAAATCATGCAATTCACCAACGAAACCATAGACCTACAGCAATTACCCAAATACGAGGAAACTATTTTAACTGCACCAGCTCCAAAATATTGGCGGATTATCATCATCAATTTGATTATTTTCCTTTTTATTATTGGTGCTGGTTTGAGCGCATTATTTCTCATCGATGACGAAGTGCAATCCAACTGGTCAATTTTCGCAGGAATTTTTGTGGCTTTTGCAGCATTTCTATTTTTGCTATTCCGTGCTAGTTTTAAACGCAGAGGTTTCGCCCTAAGAGAGAAAGACATACTCTATAAAAGTGGCGTTATTGCAGAAACTACCATCATTGTGCCGCTAAATCGCATACAGCACGTATCATTAAGTGAAGGTGTTTTATCGAGGATGTTTGATTTAGGCACACTTCAAATTTATACCGCAGGTGGCTCAAGTGGCGAAATCCGCATTGCGGGAATTCCAATTGAGCAAGCCAAAGCATTAAAGGAAGCCTTGGTGCAACGTCTAGTGGTTAATTCAGAAACAGAAAGCGAATAATGACGGTAGATTTTAGCCAACCCCAACGACAATCGGCCTCTGGAATTATCATTACGGCTGCCTATGCACTTCAGCGAGTTATAAGAGCTATGTTTATTCCGTTAGCTTTTGTTATTATCAAATCTAACAAAACTTGGTTATTATACTATAGTATTGGTATTGCCGCTGTACTCGTAATTTCATTAATTTATGCTTACTTCTATTTCTTGAAGTTCAGCTTTTACCTTGATCCAGTTAAACAAGAATTTGTAATCGATAAAGGTGTATTTGGCAGGAAAAACTTGACCATTCCAATAGAAAAAATACAACAAGTAAATATCAATCAAGGCTTTTTACAGAAATTGATTGGTGTTTACAGCTTGCAAATAGATACTGCCGGTTCTGATAGTAAGGAAGTAAGTATTAGCGCCATTAGTGGTCCCATCGCTTTTGCACTAAAAGAACATTTGTTAAACGGCGAAAGGGAAACAATTTCTGAAGAGAAAGGCGAAGAATTAGTAACGCCGCAAAACCTGCAAAAGGAAACGCCATTTATTAAAATCAGCGCCGGCACTTTGCTAAAAATTGGGTTAACCAGCAACTACGGACAAAGTATCCTTTTATTGCTGGGTTTTGGTTATGCTGTTTTTCATAATATTAAAGAACTGTTAAGAGCTTTCGATAATGACCACGGACAAGTAGAACAATTTTTCAAAAGTGGCGTCACCATTATTTCGGTTGGTGTATTACTGGCAGCGATTATTTTTATTCTTCTTGCCACTAACGTGATAAGAACTTTTGTAAAATACTTCGATTTTCAGATGAGCAAACATCAAAAATCACTGCTAATCTCTTCTGGACTTTTAGCGAAGAAAAACACACTATTGCATCCAAATAAGGTGCAGATTACCGAGTACAGTCAAAATTATTTCCAGAAGAAAATAGGTTTGTTTAACATGGCGTTGAAGCAAGCTCATGCCGGTCAACAACAATCCGAAAAGGAAGTCAAAAGCAACAATATGGAAGTTCCAGGTTGCAGTCCATTAGAGAAAGATGAGGTTTTAAGGATGATTTTGAGCAAGCTTCCGCAAGATGGGACTAGCTATAAACCTAACTTCCGTTTTATGAACTTGCCTATTTTATTCAGCGTATTGTTGCCATTAGTAGTATACCTTGTTTTTTATCAATATCTACCAGAAACAAAACCATTTTATCCCGTAGCCATTGCCTATGCTTTAATTGCTTCGTTGATGATATACATTTCATATACTAGGCAACGCATTACAGTTTCGGAAGATTTTATCATTAAACAAAGTGGAATTTGGGACATCTCGCAGGAAATTATTGAACCACATAAAATTCAATCGATTAGCACATCCCAATTTCCTTGGCATAAGTCTTTAGATATTGGCCACGTGATTTTGCATACTGCTGCTGGCAATATTTCGTTTAGCTATGGCAATTACACAGAAATTAAGGCACTCGTAAATTGGTGGCTTTATCAGGTGGAAAGTGGGCAGAAGGATTGGATGTAACATAAAAAAAGTACGGGCGAAAAATGTTTCGCCCCAACAGATAGAACACTATGGAAAAAATCACAATTAAAACAACTATCAATGCTCCTATCGAAAAAGTATGGAAATATTTTACGGAGCCAGAATTTATTAAGCAATGGAATAATGCCTCACCAGATTGGCACACGCCCGCAGCTACTAATGACTTAACAGTAGGTGGAAAATTTTCGTACACCATGGCAGCAAAAGATGGCAGTTTCAGCTTCGATTTTGAAGGTACTTATGATGTTATTCAAGAAAAAAAATACATTTCTTACACCATTGCAGACGGCAGAAAAGTAGAAATAATTTTTGAAGCTAATAGCGATATAGTAGAAGTAACGGAAACTTTCGAAGCCGAAAACCAAAACCCAATTGAAATGCAACGTGGCGGCTGGCAAGCTATTTTGGATAATTTCAAGAAGTTAGTAGAAAGTAGTAATTAAGCTTATTCTCCGTCATTTCGATGAGTGCAACGAAGAGAATTGAAAAACAACGAAGTTAAATCTAACAACTTTGTATGACATCATTGTGCTAGATTTCTCTCTGCGTTCGAAATGACGGCAAGACGAAGCAAACATCGAGCTTTTACAACCATTACTCGTCATTGCGAGGCACGAAGCAATCTCAAAGCGATTTGTTAACAATTTTGTAAGATTGCTTCGCAAAGCTCGCAATGACAACCCCATTAAAATCTATTCTCATTGAAAAAAATATACATCCTGAGTGGCCTTGGTGCAGACGAGAGAGTTTTTAAATACCTAGATTTTAAAGACTGGGATGTTACTTTTATCAATTGGATTAAGCCTTTAACAAGCGAATCGCTAACTAACTATACTAAAAGGATAAGCGAACAAATTAAGCACGAAAATCCAATTCTTATCGGTTTATCTTTTGGCGGAATTGTTGCTGCCGAACTTACCAAAATCATCCCTGTTCAAAAGTTAATTCTTATTTCATCACTAAAAACTCGGCAAGAAATTCCATTAATTTACCGCTTAGCTGGTAAAACTAATTTACATCGGCTTATTCCCTATTCCATTCTTAAAAAAGACCATTTTCTAAACAGGTGGCTATTCGGTGTAATTAGAAAAAATGATAAAGATTTATTTCAGCGTGTTTTGGCAGATACTGATATTGACTTTCTTAAGTGGGCAATCAACTGCATTGTCAAGTGGAGCAACTCGGAATTACACGCTAACTTATTTCATATTCACGGCACTAAAGATAAACTTCTTCCAGTTCGCAAATCTGGCGAAGTAATCGCTATTCAAGACGGTGGGCATTTAATGGTGCTGGATAAAGCAAAGCAAGTCAGCGAAGCTTTGCACAAGATTATTTAAAATCTTATTCCGATAAGTGGCATTACCCTATAATCTCCATAATCTATGTACGGGCGAAAAATTTTTCGCCCCAACTGGTGAGGCAATAATTACAGCATCATGATCCCTTTAATCTCACCTACTTTTTTATAGATATCCACAACTGCATCTGCATCTTGCATCCATTTTTTAACAGTAACAGAAATGTATTTACCTGTTTTAGATGGCGTTTCAATAAACTCTTCCTCAGGTAGTACTTCTCTTAATTCAGTCAATTTTTCTGTACCTCCCGTTAAAATAAACTTAAAAGCATATAATCCAGGGAAAGTTTGTACGCTTTCTAATTTCTGCTTGAAATTAGCATAGGTATCTTCGTTGTTTCCCTCTGGGATATCATTAAAACCCAAATCGTGGTTTAAATTATTTTCTTCCATAACTAGTCGTTATCAAATTTTATTCCTAATTGAGTAAGGATGCTATTTTGGCAGGAGACAGTTACCAGTTGTCAATTTTCAGTCTCACCCCAGTTAACCGATTAACCAATTCAACCTGTTAACCAAACCTTTCAACAAATTCAGTAATTCCCCTTACAATTTACTATTTTTGAACCTTTAAAAAAGAGAAGATTTGGATTATTTAGCAGGATTAAACCCACAACAAAGAGCAGCAGTTGAGAATACAGACGGACCGGTGATGATTGTAGCGGGTGCAGGCTCTGGAAAAACAAGGGTAATTACCTATCGCGTGGCGCATTTGATACAAAAAGGTGTTGACCCGTTCAACATTTTGGTATTAACCTTTACCAACAAAGCCAGTAAGGAGATGCGTGAGCGTATCGAAAAAGTGGTGGGTAGCGAAGCTAAAAGCATTTGGATGGGAACTTTCCACTCGGTGTTCGCCAAAATCTTACGTGTAGAAGCAGAAAAAATTGGCTATCCTAGCAATTTCACTATTTATGATACCGACGATTGTAAAAGCTTAATCCGAACTATCCTTAAAGAAATGCAGTTAGACGATAAGCTTTATGCGGCTAACATTGTCTATAACCGTATTTCCCAAGCGAAAAACAATCTTATTTCTGTTGCAGAATACATCAACAACCCTGCTTTACTAGCAGAAGATATTGGGAATAAAAGACCTGAATTAGGAAAAATTTACGAGACCTACGCCAAGCGTTGTTACAAAGCCGGCGCAATGGATTTCGACGATTTGTTATTCAAAACCAACGTACTACTTAGAAAACATCCAGAGGTACTTAACAAGTACCAACATAAGTTTAAATACATCATGGTGGATGAGTATCAGGATACGAACCATTCGCAGTATACTATTGTAAAAAAATTGGCTGCAGCGCATGAAAACTTATGTGTAGTTGGCGATGATGCGCAAAGTATTTACGCTTTCCGTGGAGCTAATATTCAAAATATCTTAAATGTCGAACGCGATTATCCCGATTTGAAGGTTTACAAGTTGGAGCAAAACTATCGTTCTACGCAGAACATTGTCGAAGTTGCCAACAGCATCATCGCCAATAACAAAAATCAGTTAGAGAAAAATGTATTCTCGGCTAATGAGCAGGGCGATAAAATCAAGATTTCAAGAGCTTTCACAGATAACGAAGAAGGTAAATTAGTAGCCGAAGCCATTGCACAGGAACGTACTGGAAATGGATTAAACTACACCGATTTCGCTATTTTGTACCGTACCAATGCACAAAGTAGGGCAATGGAGGAAGCTTTGCGTAAACTGAATGTTCCTTACAAAATATATGGTGGACTTTCTTTCTATCAACGTAAAGAGATTAAGGATTTGATTGCTTACTTCCGTTTAACGTTTAATCCGGCAGATGAAGAAGCACTGAAACGTGTCATTAATTATCCTCGTCGTGGTTTAGGCGACACCACTTTAGATAAAGTATCGGTAGCAGCAAACGAACACGGTATTACCATGTGGGAAGTAATTTGCAATCCTCACCAATACTTAGGTGGACGTATACCTAACCAATTGAACGATTTTGCCATGATGATTAAAGCATTTGCGGCAGAAGCTAACAAATTAGATGCCTACGAAACTGCTTTATACATTGCGCAACATGCTGGAATTTTAAAGGAATTGCATAGCGATGATAGCGTTGAAGGTAGAGCTCGTTACGAAAATATTCAAGAGTTATTGAATGGTGTGAAGGAGTTTGCTGAACGTGAAGACATTGAGGACCGTAGCCTGGCTATTTTTATGCAAGACGTAGCTTTGTTAACTAACGATGATAAAGATAAGGACAAAGATGCAGATACAGTTTCGTTAATGACCATACACTCGGCTAAAGGTTTGGAGTTTAAAAACGTTTTTGTAGTTGGTTTGGAAGAAAATCTGTTTCCATCGCAAATGTCGTTAACCTCAAGAACTGATCTGGAGGAAGAGCGTCGTTTGTTCTACGTTGCTATTACCAGAGCTGAGAAAAAATTAACTTTAACCTACGCTACTTCACGCTATCGTTGGGGCACTTTAACTTCATGTGAGCCTAGTCGTTTCATCAATGAGATTAGCCCTAAATATCTAGAGCTAGATGCCATTAAACAAGCTAAACCTAGTTTTAGCAGCGGCGGATTTGACACCGAACGTAAAACTTGGAGTCAGCAGAGAGAAATGCAACAGAAACCGGCTTCACAGCAAACCGCATTTAAACCAAAACCTACCACTTCTATCCTACCCAAAGCCCACATACCAACAGCTGGTTTTACCCCAAGTGCTGCAAACGAGTTTCAAATGGGCATGGATGTAGAACACGAAAAATTTGGTTTCGGCAAAATTGTTCAGCTAGAAGGAAGGTTACCAGATGTAAAAGCCACTGTATTTTTCCAAGGCTTAGGCAATAAACAGTTGTTATTGAAGTTTGCTAAGTTGAGGATTGTGAAGTAGTTTATTTTTTGGATGTTTGGGTATTTGGATTTTTAGCTGTTTAGTTTTTCAGCGAGATGCTTTCACCACCCCGTCATTTCGACGATAGGAGAAATCTTTGAATTAGTATGAAAAGGCAACTTTAAAGATTTCTCGGCTACGCTCGAAATGACGAACGAGTTAAAGACTTTGCAAAAACTTAAAACTTATTACTTATAACCTACTACCTAAACTTATTACTTAAAACTTTTCTATATTTGTAACAACAAACCACTCCGGTGAATTTCATAATTGAAAACATCTTTGGAAGTTTAGGGTTTTCCCTTAGTCTATAACTTCTGTTTCGGTTATTTCATAGTGGTTTGAGATAGTTTTACCTTTTGGTCATTTCAATTTTGCGTTTTGCTGTTTTTAGGTAAACCATTGTTAATTAAACCTGATGGGAGCGGAAATATTTTTGTGTGGTGTCATCCTGGTCCCGAAGTATCGGGAGAAGGATTTTGTGTTAATTGCAGGCGCTTCGATAAACTCAGCATGACAAAAAAGAGCAATAACATAAACACAAAAAAATAATAGCGTACAGCAGGACTAATTTGCCATGAAAAGCAGGCATTGATTTTCAAAAATTATATTTTGGCAACCTTGAAGTAACCTTGAACAATTAATTTTACATCTTGTATTTTAAACATCAAGAAATATTAAGAAAAACCTTAAATTCTTAATGTTTAATTATACTTAGCATAAAAAAGAATGAATTTCGATTATAATACCACCAGAAGCGAATTAATTTTGGCTGAATATGGACGTAATGTCCAAAATATGGTAAAGTATATTATTACGTTACCAACTAAAGAAGAACGCAATAAATATGCACAAGCCGTTATTGATTTAATGGGCTTTTTAAACCCACATTTACGTGATGTGGCAGATTTTAAACATAAACTTTGGGACCATTTGCACATCATTTCTAACTATCAGATTGATGTAGATAGCCCATATCCTAAACCTACGCCAGAGAGCAAAGAATTTAAACCAGAACATATTGGTTATCCACAGCAGCGTATCAAATACAAGCATTACGGCAGAACGGTAGAAAAACTAATTGAAAACGCCATTGCTGAAGAAAATCCGGAACGTAAAGCTGGTATGGTGCAAGGTATTGCTAACTTTATGAAAATGGCCTACGTGCAGTGGAATAAGGACAATGTTGCAGATGAAGTGATTATCAAAAACTTGAGAGAACTTTCGGGCGGTGCTTTAGTTTTAGAAGATAATGTAAACCTACAAAAGGTAGAGTTTAGAAACCAAAACAACAGGCAGAACAACAACAATCGCGGTCGCCAAAACAATAATAACAACAACAAAAACCGCCAAAATAACAACAACAATAACAACCGTCAGCGTAATAATAATAACAATAAACAAAGACATTAACCTTTTTTAAAGGCAAAACCAAAATAGAATGAATGCATTTGAAATTATAGGCGGCAAAAAGCTAAAGGGCGAAATTATCCCTCAAGGTGCCAAAAACGAAGCTTTACAGATATTATCGGCCGTTTTACTAACGGAAGAAAAAATTACCATCAGCAATATTCCTGATATTAAAGATGTAAACAAACTGATTGAACTTTTAGGAGATTTAGGCGTAACGGTTGAGCGTTTAAGCAAAGATACTTACACTTTTGAAGCAAAAAACATTAACCTAGATTTTTTCTCTTCTGATGTTTTTAAAGCAAAAGGAGGTGGTTTACGTGGTTCTATCATGATTGTAGGGCCGTTGTTGGCTCGTTTCGGTAAAGCGGCAATTCCTAAACCAGGAGGAGACAAAATTGGTCGTCGTCGTTTAGACACGCACTTTTTAGGCTTCGAGAAATTAGGAGCAAAATTTGTTTACGACCAAAAGAAAGAGTTCTTCAACGTAGATGCGACCAACCTACAAGGCTGTTACATGTTGTTAGACGAAGCTTCGGTTACAGGAACAGCAAACATTGTGATGGCAGCAGTTTTAGCTAAAGGAACTACGACTATTTATAACGCAGCTTGCGAGCCTTACTTACAACAATTATGTAAGATGTTGAACCGTATGGGTGCAAAAATTAGTGGTATTGGTTCTAACTTACTTACTATTGAAGGCGTTAAAAAATTAGGTGGTACTGAACACAGAATGTTGCCAGACATGATTGAAATTGGTTCTTTTATCGGTTTAGCAGCTATGACAGAGTCTGAAATCACCATAAAAAACGTACAATATGACGAGTTAGGTGTTATTCCAGAAGTTTTCAAAAAACTGGGTATCAAACTAGAGCGTCGTGGCGATGACATTTACATTCCTTCTCAAAAACATTATGTAATCGATACTTTTATCGACGGCTCTATCCTAACCATCGCAGATTCGCCTTGGCCTGGTTTTACGCCAGATTTATTGAGTATCGTGTTGGTAGTGGCTTCGCAAGCTAGAGGTTCGGTTTTGATACACCAAAAAATGTTTGAAAGTCGTTTATTTTTCGTTGATAAATTGATTGACATGGGTGCGCAAATCATTCTTTGTGACCCGCACCGTGCTACCGTGAATGGTATCGACAAAAAGTACCAGTTACGTGGTATCAGCATGACTTCACCAGACATTAGAGCTGGAGTTTCGTTGTTAATCGCTGCGCTTTCTGCTGAAGGCAAATCGACCATCTACAACATCGAGCAAATTGAGCGTGGTTACCAAGATATCGATACTCGTTTACGTGCTTTGGGTGCGCAAATTAAGCGTATCGATGGCGCTGGACCAAGCCATTAGAATTTACAATTGTAGGTTTAAGTTATTAGAAAAGCAGGACAAATACGTATCACAGCGTTAGTCCTGCTTTTTGGCTTTAGTCCCTCGCTATGCTCAGGCGCTGCCGCCTTCAATCAGGTTTGATTAACAAAATCTTGTGCTAAACATTCAAACCTAAAATCTGCCAAAATACTTGTTAAACAGCAAAAGGTTAAGCTAAAAAGTACTAAACAACCAAAAAAACAAAAGAATTTAATACTTTAGAGCCTAAATAGTTACATCAACCTATACTTGAAGAATTACGTACACTCATGACATTTAATTTTGCGGTGGTAACGCCAATGGCCAATGAGGAAAAAGACTTTCATGCATTTACTTCTTCCCTAATCGAAGTTTTAGATTTACTTAAGCATGGAAAAGTCTATCTTATCGTCGATAATGCGTCAAAAGATAATACATTGCAATTGTGCAAACAGCTATCTGCCGCAGATGACAGGTTTGCTACTGTTTGGGTTCCTGAAAACAGAAACGTAGTAGATGCCTACCTTGCTGGCTATAAAGAAGCTTTAAAACATAAACACGAAATTATCATTGAAATGGATGCAGGCTTGTCTCACGACCCAAGAGCATTGCCCATGTTTTTAAGAGTGCTTAACGAGGGCAATGAGTGTGCTTTTGGTAGTCGTTTTATTAACGGCGGTTCCATGGCAGAATCTAACTGGCGAAGGGCGTTTCTATCCAAATTTGGCACTATACTTTCAAATGTATTGTTAGGCACTAGTATGTACGATATGACTTCGGGCTATCAAGGTTTTCATGCCAACATTGTAGAAAGATTTGTGGAACACGGCTTATTATCCAAGGCACATTTCTATCAAACAGAGTTACGTTATTTATTAAGGAAAAGTCGCTACGCAGAAATTCCAATTCATTACCGAGCGCCCTCGCCTAGTATTTCAAAAAAAGCTATTCGTAATTCTATCGACGTATTATTTCATTATTTTGTACTTCGATTAAAGTTTAAGTCTAAAGCTGTTTAATAGCATTTTGAATACTTTCTACATATGAAAAGCACCTACCTTATCATTACCTCAATTGCCAACGACCAGCATCCAGTTTTGAGGACTTTTGCAGAAGAAACCGTTAAAAGAGATATTCCATTTATCGTAATTGGCGACACTAAAAGTCCTCCAACTTTTGATTTAGCAGGCTGTGATTTTTATTCGGTAGAAAAACAACAAACCTTAGATTTTCAGTTAGCTGAACTTTTACCACTTAAGCACTATGCTCGGAAAAATATTGGTTATCTAATTGCAAATGCAGCTGGAGCAGAAACCATTATCGAAACTGATGACGATAATGTTCCACAGGATGATTTTTGGTTAACAAGAAAGAAAGAACAAAATGCACATTTTTTAAGTGATAAGAATTGGGTTAATGTATACAAATACTTCACAAATACCCACATTTGGCCACGAGGTTTTGCGCTGGAAGAGATTCAAAAAAACTTACCTGTGTTAGAAAATCTCAAATCCATCAGTTGCCCTATACAACAAGGTTTAGCAGACGACAACCCCGATGTGGATGCAATTTACAGGCTAACCTTGCCATTACCGCTAAAATTTGATAAGCATAATGCCATTGCGTTAGGAAATAAGTCAGTATGCCCCTTCAATAGCCAAAATACTACTTGGTTTAGGGAAGCTTTTCCATTGATGTATTTACCATCTTATTGTAGCTTCAGGATGACTGATATTTGGCGTTCGTTTGTAGCTCAAAGAATTGCTTGGACCTGTAACTGGCCAATACTGTTTCACCAAAGTACCGTGCGCCAAGAAAGAAATGAGCACAATTTAATGATAGATTTTCAAGAGGAGATTTCCGGATACAGCAACAATCTTGAAATCATTAACAGCTTAAGTGAGCTCAACTTGAAAGAGGGAGCCAATCACATTTCCGAAAATATGGTGTTATGCTACACCAAATTGATAGAATTAGGATTGATAGATGCTAAAGAGTTAACTTTGCTAGATGCTTGGCTGATAGACATCACAGCAAAAAATTAAGGGTATGCAGCGCTTTCTTTCAAAAAATATACTAATCAACATCAGCTTTTTTGCTTTTGTTGTCATCCTTCTCAACCGTTTTATCAAGCATATTCTTACTGGCTATACCAAAGATAGCTGGGGCATAACCGAGTTTTTAATCAATTACCAAGGTGGCTTTGTAAGGCGAGGTTTACTTGGAGAAATCTTATTATCTATTTATAACACTACGGGAATAAGTCCTTACTCCATCATCATTTCTACTTGCATTCTTGCCTATATCGCTTTAGCCACGTTTTTCGTTAGATCAATAATAAAACAAGGCTATCCGTTAGTTTTCTTGCCTTTTGTTTTCTTTTTAGGGAATCCCATTATTAATAATTTTTGGGTAAGAAAAGATGTGATATTGGTTTTGCTATTCATTGCAGCTATTTACTGGGCAGACAAAAAATCCAACATCAGCTTAATTTTTTACAACCTCTTTTTAAGTATAGCTTTATTAATTCACGAATCTATCGGCTTTTTCTGCTTGCCTATTTTATGTTTGCTGTTATGCAAAGAAGAATTAAAGCAACCAAACGGATATTTCAAAACCATTTTAACTTCCATATACAAACTCGTTCCTAGTATTTTGGTATTTCTTTGTGTGATCTACTTTAAAGGTTCAAAATTAGTAGCAGACAAAATCTGGGATTCGTGGAAACTAATTAGCTTTCCCTTTGACACTTATGTGGTAAACGAACCACCAACCGCAGTGGATGGTATTTCATGGACAACAATACATGGCTTACGCTATACTTTAAAAAATCTAGTAGCCTTTGAAAGTGGTATCTATATTCCTTTGGCTTGGTTCCTAACCTTAGTAGCAATATACTATGTACTTACCAATACTTCTACTCTAAATTTTAGGTTACTCAACTACACTCCAAAAAGGAAATTCGATAAATCTATTGTTTCGGCAACCCTTCTTTTTCAATTTTTAGCGGTTAGTCCGTTGTTTATATTAGGTTGTGATTACGGTCGTTGGGTCTTTTTTTGGGCTACTTCATCTTTTGCTCTAATTTTGATAATCCCACAAGAAAAGCTGTTAACCATCCTTCCAAAATTAGCATTTTCTGCAAGCGAGAAAATAAATACATTCTTAAGCAAATATTTAAATAGCAAAATCGTGCTATTACTTTGCTTGATTATCGGTTTTCCCGGATTTTCATGGAACTTAAATTCAGTAGTAAATTCAAGTTTCATTGTTATGCTACTAAAATCTATATTCAATGTATTTACTACAATTTTGTCCATTTAATAGCTACAATTTCTATCATCTATAAAATTTCAAATAGCAATGCGGCTCTACGCATAGAATAGTTGAAGAAATTATCCTTAATTTCGGCTGACAGTTATACATAGAAGTTGAAGAACTACATTAGTAATTTAAGAAACATAGCCACTTTTGCCGTAATCTTACTTCACGTTACAGCTCCATTTGTATTGCAGTTCAATAAAATCAGCTTTGCTTCTTGGCAATTAACTAACTTCTTGGATTCTATGCTTCGCTTTGGAGTTCCTGTTTTTGTAATGATATCGGGGGCAGTTTTATTAGACCGAAGTGAACAGCTGAATAGCTTTTTAAGCAAGCGTATAAAACGAGTTTTTGTACCCTTTCTCTTCTGGAGCGTTGTGTATTTTATTTTTAGCTACGCTGGTTATTTCCAAAAACTCTCTGTTTCACAACTGTTTCAAATACTTGTCAGTAAGTTATTTAAAGGCACTTATTACCACCTATGGTACATTTATATGATATTGGGTGTGTATCTGTTTATTCCAATTATCAGAAAATGGGCGCAAAATAGTACAAAACAAGAAATCCAGTATTTTCTACTTTTATGGTCAATAACCCTTTTTATTAATACTGATGTTGCTAAGTACATACCTAGCATTGAGGTCTTATATTTCAGCAAATATTTGGGTTATTTAGTGTTAGGTTACTATTTAGATAAATATGTAGCAACCACAAAAGCTAAAAATACTTTATACCTCATGTTATTCGCTTTGGGAGTTACCCTAACGCTGGTGTCAACAAGTTACCTTTCCATTACAGAAAATAAGCTAAACATCACCTATTATAATTACCTATCACCAAATGTTTGCTTAATGGCTATTGGTATTTTTCTTCTGGGAAAGAGTTTATTACAAAAGACAAATGCTACTTTAGCGAGTCTAGACAGTCACAGTTATGGAATTTACTTAGCTCATGTAATTGTTTTACACTATATACATCGAGTTATTTCTCCAGTGAAAATAGATACCAATTCGCCCTTGTTACTTTTCACGTTTATCATGGCAGTTTCCATCATTACTTACTTGATTTCGTATCTTCTGATTAGGTTATTGGCCGTAAATAAGAGAATCAGGCCATTCGTAACCTGATAAAAAAATCCCCCGATAAATTACCGGAGGATTCTAAAAAATTTAAACCTAAGTCTTTCGCTTATTTTTTGCTATCCAAAGCTTTTTCAATACGATCAGACAAATCTTCTAAGTGATATTTACTTAGGGTATCTGCATGCGAACTAGCTTTAATCGCTTTATCAAGCTCTCTTAATTGTCCTTTTACTACTGAAACTGCATCCGTTTGACTAGCAGATAAGCCACTTGGTGCAGCACCACCTCTACCAAAAGCAGCAGCAGCAACCGTTGGAGCAGCAGGAGGATTGATGATGGCAATTAATCTATCTACGTAAGCTTTTTGCAAATTTCTACGATATACGTCGATAGCTGCGCCACCTTTTAACTCCGTAAAAATCGACGCATTTAAATCTTTGAATAAGTCAGCTATCTTATAAGCGGTAGCACCATCTGCAGCTTCTGCAGCAATTAAATTACCCAATACTCTGGTAGAAATTACACGAGTTAACGCAGCATTTTGCAATTTAGAAACGACTACCAAAGGACTTTCGTTGATATTATCTAGGATAGACTGGTCTAATAACCATTTTGGTGTAGTAAATACCTGTGCATTTAACCAATTAACTGCTTCTTTTTGAGTTGCCGCTGGCGTACGTTCGTAAATTAAACCTGCTTGATCTACAGTTTTAGGATTTTCGTAGATACCGCCAATATTTTTACTTACGTGACCAACGTAACGACCTAATTGAGTGGTTAATTGACCATACATGTTACCTAACTCATCATAGTTTTCACCTGGTTGTTTAGTCCAAGTTTTCAAGTTCGATAAAATTACTTTCAAGTTTTTGATACCATATTCACTAGCTTTCATAGCGTTATCACTCAAGTCTTCACTTTGCGAGTGTGGATCATCTGGGTTAGTCTCGGTACCAAACCATAAACGTCTATTTTTAGCAGCCTCTACAGTCATTTTATCTAATATTTTCATATCAGAAGCAACTGTTTTGCTATCTGGAAAATATCTGTATCCCCAGTCAATAGCCCATTTATCATAATCGCCAATACGAGGGTATAAGCCAACTTTAGAGATATTATCTTCTGGTTGTGCAACGTAGTTGAAACGAGCATAATCCATGATAGATGGCGTATGACCATTTTCTTCTACCCATTTTTTGTTACGCAAGTTTTCTGTAGGCACCGTTGAACTCGAACCGTGGTTATGACGTAAACCTAAAGTGTGGCCAACTTCGTGAGAAGATACGAAACGAATTAAATCGCCCATTAATTCATCACTAAAGTTTACCGTACGAGCTCTTTTATCAACCGCCGCAGTTTGGATGAAATACCAATCACGCACCAACTTCATTACGTTGTGGTACCAATTGATGTGACTTTCCATAATCTCGCCAGTACGTGGATCAGAAATACTCGGTCCACTTGCGTTAGGAATTTCAGATGGTTTATAAACGATCGCCGAGTTACGAGCATCATCTAAGCTCCAAGTAGAATCTTGCGCTTTAGTTGGTGCCATTTTGCCGATAACCGCATTCTTGAAACCTGCTTTTTCGAATGCCTTTTGCCAATCGTTAACACCAGCAATTAAATATGGCACCCATTTTTTAGGCGTAGCTGGATCGATATAGAAAATAATTGGTTTAGCTGGTTCTACCAATTCACCACGCTTATACTTAGCCATATCTTGTGGTTTTGGCTCTAATCTCCAACGTTTTACCAATTCCAAATCTTTAACACCTTGTGGGTTTGCATCAAAATCGGTGTAACCAACTGCAAAATAACCTACACGTGGATCAAAATAACGAGCCTTCATTGGCACTTTAGGTAACGCAACTAAAGAAGTGTTAAGCTCTACCGTGATAGAACCAGCAGCTCCGCCACCACCCATCATACCGCCGCCGCCAGCACCAGTTGTAGGTGCGGCACTCATGCTGTAAGTTTTGGTAACGTTAATCTCTGTATTGGTTGGGAAAGTTTTAATAGTATTGATAAAACTTCTGTCTGCTAATTGAGCACCTAAACGAAATCTAGTTTTCGCTGCTGGAGAAGAAAAATAAAACACATCGTTATCACTATTGATGAAATCTGTAGCATCAACAACAACCCCTTTGTTATCTTTAGCATAAGCAGCAACATTAAATGATGCAGCGATATTTTGTACAGTAGAATTTTGTACGCTTTTGTACATTGACGAGGTAGAATCTGGACTATACGCTCTAAAACTGATTTTACGAATGAACAACTTGTTATTTGGTCCTTTCTCAAATCGCATTACAGATGAGCCAATTTGATCGCCAGCATAAACTTGATTGTCTCTAAGCGTAGCCGATGCTTTTGAAATTCTGCTTACCACCAAAATATCCCTGTTTAGTACAGAATCTGCAATTTCGAAGAAAAATTTGTCTTCAATTTTGTGCGAGATTACTAAACCCAGTCTAGTTTGAGCTTTATTGGTAATTACTTGATCATAAGGCTTAGGTTTAGCAGCAGCCGCAGCGCCCAAAGCACTAGATGCTCTACGAGTGCTATCAGATGGAGCCGTACCACCTTGTGTTGGTCGTTGGGCGTGTGCAAATGTTACCGCTCCAGCAACCACTAACAGTGTAAATAGATTTTTCTTCATCAATTTGTTGAATAAGTTAATTGTGAAGTAAAAATAGGTGTAGTACTACGAAATCTTCGTCATTGGATATAACTTCTTAGTTACATCATGAAGAAATTTAGATTGATTATAGATTGCTAGATTTAATGCAATATTTTAAATACCAACTCTTTCAATAAATCGCCGTCTGAGATATTACCAGAGCTTTCTAAGCCTTTACTTTTCAAATCATACTCACGAAGTAAGGAGATAATATCGAAAGTTTTTCCAGCACTAAAAGTTCTGGCTGCCGTTTCATAATCTTTAATAAAATAAGGGCTTACTCCCAATTCTCTAGCTGCATCATTTTTATTAGGCAAATAATGATACTTCAATATTTTAGAGAAGTAGGAATTTAAATTAGCCATCACCATAATCATCGGATTTGCCTTTGGATTTCCTGCAAAATAATTGATGATTTGATTACTCTTTAACACATTTCGAGTAGCCAGCGCTTTTTGCAGCTCAAAAACGTTGTATTCTTTACTAATACCAATATTCTTCTGGATATGGTCAGACTGTATCGTCGTAGACTTATCGATGTTTAAGCAAAGTTTTTCTACTTCATTCGCAATTTTTGAAAGGTCAGTGCCTAAATATTCAGCCATCAAGGCAGCTGCCTGCGGATCTATTTTGTAGCCTTTGCTTTTAATATGTTCTTCAATCCAAGGCATTAATTTATAATCACGTACCGGATCACTTTGAAAAACTAAGCCCTTACTGTTAATCGCCTTGTAAATTTTCTTACGCTTATCGAAATTAGCATACTTGTAAGCTAATACCAAGATGGTACTTGGGAGAGGCTTTTCAAAATAAGCAAGCACAAACTCCGCTTCTTTACTTGCACCTTCATTCCCCCACTTCAGATCTTGTGCTTCTTTTACAATAATCAACTGATATTCAGACATCATCGGATAACGCTTAGCCGCATTCATAACGGTAGCCATGTCAGTATCTTTACCATACAAAACCGTCTGATTAAAACCTTTTTCACCATCAGACAATACACTTTTTTCCATGTAATCAACAATTTGATCAATATAATATGGTTCCTCTCCTTGTAATAGGTAAACTGGCTTAAATTTTCTAGCTTTTAAATCCTTGATGATATCCTCAGCACTCATAGTTCAAAATTACGATTTTAGATTTACGATTTTAGATTTGTAGGTTATTGTGAGTAATTTTTGGCTTTTCGCTTTTAGCTTTCTACTTTTGGCTAATGTTCAACCCTACTCCACTTAACCTTCCTTTCTATCCATTTAAAATTACCCAAAGGGATGGCTTACACTACATTTTTGACGAAGCTAGGAAAAAACATCTGGTGCTTACACCCGAAGAATGGGTTCGTCAGCATTTTATCAAATACCTGATTAAAGAAAAACAGTTCCCAGTTACCTTAATGCAAATTGAAGGTGGATTAAACTTAAATCAGACAAAAAAAAGAAGCGACATCTTAGTTTATACCAATAACGGGGAAAAGTTGGTGGTAGTAGAATGTAAAGCTCCATCTGTAGCTATAACTCAGGCTACCTTTGATCAAGCGGCACGATATAATTCTGTTTATAAAGCGAAATGGATAGTGATTACCAACGGATTAAATCATTACTATGCACAAATAGATCATGAAAATAAAGGCTTTGCTTTTGTAGAAGAATTGCCAGTTTACAGTTTATTAGTTTAGCAGACACCTTTCAATAAGCCGTCATTGCAATCGCAAGAGATAAAAAAGGGAGAAACCTTGCTAGATTTCTCCCCTCGATCGAAATGACGACCTTTTTAATTTTTACTTTTGCCTTTTTACTTACTAATAAGCTCTTTGGTTATTTCCTTCTTTCCAGTTTACAAAAGCTTTATTTACCACTTTGTTACCACCTGATGTTGGATAATCTCCAGAGAAATACCAATCTCCTGTATGATCTGGACAAGCCAAATGAAGATTTTCTAAAGTTTGATAAATCACCTCAACTTCTGCTACCGTATCTGGCGGCGTAATAATTTTGGCAATCTGATCAGAAATTTCTTGAGGAGTGAAAGGCAAATAAATCTCTTTCACGTAATTGATAATTTCTTCTTTAGGTAATTCTAACGAAGCTTTACATTTCTGATAAACATCTTCAATGATTTGCTCCTGTCCTCTTTCTTTCAATAACTGAATAGCTGCATCAAAAGCAACAAACTGTCCCATTTTAGACATATCGATACCATAACAATCTGGATATCTGATTTGTGGTGCAGAAGAAACAATGATAATTTTTTTAGGATGTAACCTATCAATAATCTTGATGATACTTTGTTTCAAAGTAGTACCTCTTACAATCGAATCATCTACGGCAACCAAAGTGTCTGTATGGTTTTTGATTACGCCATAAGTAGTATCATAAACGTGAGCTACCATTTCTCCCCTATCCGCATCTGCGGTAATGAAAGTACGTAGCTTCACATCCTTAATAGCGAGTTTCTCCACACGTGGCCTCATCGACAACAACTCATCTAAAGCGGTGTCATCTAAAACTTCCTTACGTTTCAACAAAGTTTCCTTCTGCACATCGGTAATGTATTTGTGCAAGCCATCTACCATTCCGTAAAAAGAAACCTCCGCAGTATTAGGAATAAATGAGAATACTGTGTTTTTCAAGTCGTTATTTACTGCACTCAATACTTGAGGACATAGCAACTCGCCTAATTTCTTACGTTCTTTATAAATATCGGCATCGCTTCCTCTAGAAAAATAAATACGCTCAAAAGAACATGATTTTTTCTCCAAAGGTTCACGGAACATTTCTTCTGTTACGGTACCGTCTTTTTTAATAATTAATGCGTGACCTGGCTTAATTTCCTTAACACTATTAATTTGCACTTTAAATGCAGTTTGAATAGCTGGACGCTCAGATGCAGCAACCACAATCTCATCATCAGCGTAGTAAAATGCCGGACGAATACCTGCTGGATCTCTCATCACGAAGGCATCACCGTTACCAACAATACCAGACATCGTGTAACCACCATCCCAGTCTTTAGCAGAACGCTTCAATATTTTCGCTACGTTTAAGCCTTCAGAAATCTTGTGAGTAATCTCAACATTAGTCAAACCCTCTTTCTTGTACTCATCAAATAAAGTTTGATTTTCATCATCCAAGAAATGACCGATCTTCTCCAATACAGTTACCGTGTCTGCTTTTTCTTTAGGATGCTGACCAAGTTCGTATAATTGCTCTAACAATTCGTCTACGTTGGTCATGTTAAAGTTACCGGCAATTACCAAGTTTCTTGTCATCCAGTTGTTTTGACGCAAAAATGGGTGGCAATTTTCGATACTGTTCTTACCGTGTGTACCATAACGAAGATGTCCTAGCAATACCTCACCAATAAAGCTCACATTTTGTTTCAAGAACTCGGTATCCTTCATTAGTTCAGGAGTTTCTTCCTGTATGCTAACAAATTTGCTTTGTACGTAACCAAAAATGTCTGCAACGGCATTTTGTGCCATCGAACGGTAGCGACTAATGTATCTGCTACCTGGTTTCATATCTAATTTAATGGTTGCAATACCAGCTCCATCCTGACCGCGATTGTGCTGCTTTTCCATCAACAAATACAATTTGTTAAGGCCGTAAAGTGCAGTACCGTATTTTTCTTGGTAGTATGAGAGAGGTTTTAACAAGCGGATAAAGGCTATCCCGCATTCGTGTTTGATTTGTTCGCTCATTGATTGTGATTGAGCCGCAAATTTACCGCTTTAATTGACCACAACCTAACACAAAATGTAAGTTTTATTGTAAAAATCTTACTTTTCTATAAATGTGCTGTTAATTAGCTTTTTAGCACTTACCGGAATGTAATTTTAACACTCTAACGACAAACATCGACAGTAAAATCAATCCATATCATATGGACGTGGATGTTTTCTGATATGAAATGAACCTGTTCTTTGCTCAACTCTTGCATCAGATTTAACTGTATTAATTAAATAGATAAAATCTTCCTTTCCGGCCAAAGGCATGTGTATAGCTCCGCAATCCCACAACAACCTAGGGCAGTGGATTTCATCGAGCGCAACAAAACCATTTAAATTTAGGCACAATATTGCTTTTGTAGATTCGATAATTGACTTCACAGTATCATTAAAGCTATTGCTTAAAAATCTTGTACTTTCTCCAATCAAGATTACAAAAAGTGTAGTTTCTTCAATTAGTGAGAACTCAATTTTTTGTTCATTAGCTTTAATATCAAAACCAATATAAGCTACATGACAGTTTAGCTGCCAACTTTTTATAAGTTCTATCTCGTGCCGCTGATTTTCTTTATCAAAGAGTATCGCCGCATTTACCATTTCTATTTCATAGGTTTAGATGCTAGAGCTGTACCTAAAAACACAGATGCGTGAGCATCAAAGGCGTCAGTATCTCCAGAAGTAAAAAATGCCTGAAGTCCATCTTTCGAAAGTATGTTTTCTATCTCCTGGTGTCTATCCAAATAATCAGCCAAACTCGTCGCAACAATGTCGCCTTGCGTAACGAGCTCTACGCCTGGATGAAGATATTTTTCAATTTTCGGAACTAACAAAGGATAATGCGTACATGCCAGTAAGATGGTATCAATCTCTCCAGATTGTTGTAACAGTGCATCAAGATATTCCTTTACAAAATAATCAGCACCATCACTTTCGTGTTCTCCATTTTCTATTAACGGCACCCACATTGGGCAACTTTGTTGATAAACTTTCACATCCGGAAAAAACTTGTTGATCTCTATCAAATAAGATTCAGATTTAACTGTTCCTCTGGTACCTAGTACGCCAATAGATTTATTACTACTCATTTCTCCAATAATTTCGGCCGTAGGTCTAATTACGCCCAAAACCCTATGATTGGGATACTTATTTGGTAAATCTAATTGCTGGATATTACGTAATGCCTTTGCAGAAGCTGTATTACAAGCCAAAATTACCAGCGAACAACCTTGTTTAAAAAGCCACTCTACACATTCTAACGTATATTGATAAACAGTTGCAAAAGAATGATCACCATAAGGCGAACGAGCATTATCGCCTAAATAGATATAATTGTAATTGGGCAATTTTTCTGCTATGGCTTTAAAAACGGTTAAACCGCCAAAGCCAGAATCAAAGATACCTATTGCATTTTTTGGAGAATTCATGAGCATAAAAAAGCGGAATTAGTTTTTCTAATTCCGCTAATAAATTTCTATAATTTAAAATTATGGTTTTTTAGCAGGAGTTGCAGCTGGTTTAGCAGCAGTTGCCGAAATACCTAATTTAGTTTTTACTGCAGCAGTAATATCTTCGCCACCATCAAAATAAACCAAATTGTTAAAACCTTGTGAAGCAGCTGTATCAAAAACGTAAGACAAACCTTTATCTTTTGAAATAGCATTGATTGCAGTTGCTACTTTTTGTTGCAACGGAGGGAAAAGTTCACCTTGTTTAGTTTCAACGTCTGTTCTAGCTTTGTTACGAGCATCTTCAATTCTTTTTTGCAAATCTGTCAACTCAGTTTGAGCAGTTTGTAATTCTTTTAGAACTTGCTCTTTATTCGCTTCGCTAAGTGTTCTCTCTTTATCTTGAGCTGCTTTTAATTTGTTTTGGTACTCAGTAATCATTTTATCAATCTCAGCTTGTTTTGCCTTTGCTAAGTTTTCAATAGTAGCAGAAACAGTTTTAGCTTCTGGTAGAGATGCGAAAATTTCGTCAGAATTTAAATGACCAAATTTTTGTTGTGCACTCACAACGTGAGTAGTTAAAAGTAATCCTGCAGCTACAAATAATCCTTTAATTAACTTTTTCATTTATGTTTATAATTTGTTTTAATGGTAATGAAGCTATCTAGATAAATCTAGGATGTTTTCATTTTTTAATATTCCTAATGTTTGTTTTCTATTCTGTGTGTTATTTTACTAGAGTACCTGGCTTAAAACCTAGCTTTATAATGATGTCGTTGCTAATATCATAGGTAGCGCTAGCATAAATCATCATTGTACTTTCGCTGCTTTTATCAAATACGAAGTCAATGTATTTGTTTTTTGCAACTTCTGCAATGGTTGAAGAAACTTTTTCTTGAATTGGCTTTAATAATTTGGTACGTGTTTGAAATAAATCTCCCTCTGGACCGAATTTTTGGCGCTGCAATTCTTTCGCTTTTTTCTCCTTCTCGATAATGTCATTCTCTCTACGTCTACGCATATCATCAGTTAGTAATACTTGATCTGCCTGATAAGCCTTGTACATTGCCTCTACATCTTTAAAAACATCATCAACTTCTTTTTGGTATTGCTTAGATAAACCTTCTACCTGAGTTAACGATGATTTATAATCTGGAATGTGTTTCAAAATATATTCTGTATCCACATAGGCCATTTTCTGTGCTGATGCTCCTAATGCCATTAGAAGTAAAAAGCTAGCTAAAAATATTTTTTTCATATCAAACGGTTTCTTAACGCTTTAATTAAGCTTTTAATTGTGTGTTATTAGTTAAAACCTCCCATTTGTTGTGCAATACTAAAGTGGAATTGTCCTTTGTTTGCATCAGGCACACCTGGAATGTTATCAAATCCATAACCATAATCTATGCCAAGTAATCCAAATATCGGTAAAAATATCTTTGCACCAACACCCACAGACCTTCTAACGTTAAAAGGATTAAAGTCGCGGAACTTATCCCATGTGTTACCTGCCTCACCAAAAACTGTCATAAAGGCAGTAGCTTGCTGCGAATTAATTACCGGATATCTTAACTCCATCACATATTTTGTAAATATAGGGCTACCAGAACTTTGTGCAATATTAGGGTTAGCACCTACAGGAATTACTGAGTTATTTGAATAACCACGCATAGCGATGATTTCTGAACCTTGTAAGAAATCGAAACCTTGCATACCATCACCACCTAATTTGAAACGCTCAAATGCGGATTGACCAACGGCACTGTTATACGAGCCTAAGAAACCGAATTGTGCTTGTCCTTTGAAAACCAATTTACCAACTACAGTTTCAAACCATTGCGCTTCAAATTTCCACTTATGGTATTCTGTAAATTTATAACGTTGCTTATCAGATGCGGTGTTATAGTTAATGTTGTTAAACAATGAGTATGGAGGTGTTGCTTGTACTGTAAATCTTAAGTAAGCTCCACCTGTTGGGAAAATGTTATGATTTCTCGAATCTCTAGAAATTTCTTGGGTGATGTTTAAGTTGTAAGATTCACCAGTGCTAAACAAATAACCAGGATAGTTATTTAAAACGTATTGGTTTAAGTTGATAGAGTGTACCAAAGAGAACCAGTTATCTGGCCATTTTAATTTTCTACCTAAGCTAAACGAAACACCATTTAAACGAATACCATAGTAATTAGCATTGCTTTTTGCTAAACCATTAGATTGCAACGAAGTAAATGCGCTTACACCAAAACTTACTGGTTTCTTACCGCCAAACCAAGGTTCAGAAAATGAGAAACTGTATGATTGGTAAAATTTACCGTTTGTTTGTCCACGTAAACTTAACCTTTGCCCATCACCTTTTGGCAATGGTCTGTAAGCTTCGCCTTTAAATAAATTCTTTAATGAGAAGTTGTTAAAAGTTAAACCTAACGTACCGATTACACGGCCACCACCAAAACCACCTGATAATTCAATTTGATCTGAAGGCTTTTCTTCTACGTGGTATACGATATCTACTGTACCATCTGACGGGTTTGGTTTAGGAACTGGATTCGTTTTAGATTCGTCAAAATTACCTAGCTGACCAATTTCACGTACACTTCTGATCAATAATTCCTTAGAGAAGTAATCTCCCGGTTTTGTACGGATTTCCCTCAATACAACTCTATCATTTGTAATGGTATTTCCTAAAACGCTCACTTTATTGATGGTGTATTTCGGACCTTCGTAGATACGCATTTCTACGTCTACAGTATCATTGTAAATCTTAGTTTGTACTGGATCTACGTTAAAAGTAAGGTAACCATCGTTCAAGTAAATACTAGAAACATCGTCACCATTGGCGCTACCTCTAAGTTTTTTCTCTAGTTTTTCTTCGCTAAATACTTCTCCCTTTTCGATACCGAAAACCTTTTCTAAAAATTCAGTATTGTATTTTGCATTACCAACCCATGTAATCTTTCCAAAATAATATTTCGGTCCTTCATACATGTTGATTTTTATACCAACTGTTTTATCGTTGTTTTTATAAACGCTATCGCTGATGATGGAAGCATCACGATAACCTTTTTCATGCAACTTAGCCACAAAAGCTAATTTGTCTTCTTCGTATTTTTCTTTATTGAATTTACCGCTACCAAAAACCTTATAAAAAGCTCTTTGCTTAGTTTTTTTCAAATACTTTCTAAGTTTCGAAGATTTAAATTCTTTGTTTCCTTCAAATTCGATTCTCTGAACTTTAACCCTTCTGCCCTTATCTACATTAACCTGAAGAATTACACTATTTTCTTGGTTAGGATCTGGTTTAGAAACATAATCTACCTTAGTATAGAAAAATCCCTTTTCATAAAGATATTTTGTAATGGTAGATCTTGTGGTGTTATACAAGTTATCGTTAATGATAGATTTCCCTGCTTTATCTCCCAGCTTTTCCTGTATATCGGTTTTTTGCGACTTACTGATACCAGTAAATTCAAAACCGCTTAAACGAGGAAGCTCTACAACTTCAATATCAAAATAAACAGTATCACCATTTATTCTAGAAACATTTAACTTGATGTCGTCAAATAAGCCTTGCGCCCATAAGTTTTTAATAGCGTTGGCTGTACCTTCTCCAGGCAGCATAATAGACTCGCCTGTAGTTAGCTTAGAAAGCACAACAATTACATCTTTATCAAGATATTTTGCGCCAGTTAAGGTAGTACCTCCAATAATATATTCTCTTGGTGTGAAATAGTCTAAATTTAGGCCATTTACTTTTAAGGAAGGAGTAGCTTGTGTTTGTTGGTTACGAATTTGAGCTAGTGACGGAAAACCTATCAAAAGCAGAAATACTAGTTGGTATATTCTTCTCATTTACAATCTAAAAAACGTTGCTAAGTTAATTTAAACTCATGTTAAATTTTGTTAAAAGAAAAATTAGTTCAATTGCTCACTAATTTTTCCAAAGCGACGTTCGCGTTTTTGATAATCTACTATTGCCTCGTAAAGATGCTCTCTCCTGAAATCTGGCCATAGTGTTTCGGTAAAATACAATTCTGTGTAGGCCATTTGCCATAAAAGATAATTGCTGATACGGTGTTCACCACTGGTGCGTATCATCAACTCTGGGTCGGGTATGTTTACAGTTGTTAACTGAGCGGCAAACAGCTGTTCATCAATTTCTTCAATATTGATTTTTCCTTCCTGTACTTGTGTTGCCAATTTTTTTGCAGCCTCTACAAGCTCCCATTTTGCACTGTAGCTCAATGCTAAGGTCAAGGTACATTTCGTATTTGCCTTAGTCTTATCCATTGCATTGGCTAAATCATCAATACATTTTTGCGGAAGCGATTTTAAATCACCTATGGCATTTAGCTTGATGTTATTTTTATTAAGGGTTTCTGCTTCTTGGTTAATGGTAGAAATCAACAATTCCATTAAAGCATTCACTTCTTCTATCGGTCGGTTCCAGTTTTCGGTAGAAAAGGCATAAACAGTAAGATATTTTATACCAATCTCTACACAGCCCTCTACAATATCCTTTACAGAAAGCACACCACTCTCGTGGCCAAAAACCCTGAACTTCCCTTGATTTTTTGCCCAACGCCCATTACCGTCCATGATAATGGCAATATGCTCTGGTAAGCGATTAATATCTATTTGATCTTTAAAATCCATGTACTGTTTTTGAGGCCTTCAAGTGTTAAAAACACTTTTGGCTCACAAAGGTATAAGTTATGCCAATACCTACAAACATATAAGTATCTCTTTTTCTAAAATCTCCTCTTTGAACTCCTTTACCACCAATGTTGTAACCTAATACTTCGTTAGATCTATCACTTAATATCTCTTGCATTGAACGCACAGATGGTTCTGTAGAGAATTTTGCAGGGTCGATGTAACTTCCGTGTACGTCGTCCAGGTATTTAGTATAGGCATTTCTATAGCCGATACTACTCATTAAAGTCCAGTTAGACTTAAAATTATACTTCAAGCCAAAACCATAAGGAATACTTAGTGCAGTTTTCTTATAACTCTCGCCTTCAGTTTGATAATACGATAATTCATATTCCTTTCCCTGATATTTTGTTTTAGGATTAAAAAACACAGCACCTATTCCTGTATACAGGTATGGAGAAAATCTAGAGGATCCACCTCCCGAAAAATAGTCGAAAAAGTTAAAATCTACCAGCAAACTCAACTCATGCAATTTATTGCTAAAGCTCAAATTTCGCTGTCTGAACTGTTCATTAGAGGAGTTGGCATCATCTGCCTTAATAGTACCGTTATTGTAATTAAAAGATAACGCCCAATTCGGGTCGAAATTAGCTTTCACAAAACCTCCAAAAGAAAGTCCGCTAATCTTTAACGGATTTGTAGGATTTAAATCGCCCATGTAGCCTGCACCTCCTACCTGTGCACCTAGCTCCCATACCTGAGCGCTAGACGTACCAGCAAAAAATGAACTTAAAACAATGGCTAACAGCGTTCTTTTATAAAACATCCTAATAATTACGGGTATCAATACCCCAAAGCAATTTATTCCTTAACGTAGTTAGAAACGTTTCATTGTTAAGGCGGATAAGATTTATATTAAATTTTGCTTTATTGATGCTGATTTTCACACTACGATCCACAGTTTCGGTTCTAGAATCGCAAGTGAGTAAGAATTTAGTACTGCGTGCTTCTACTTCAAAAGTAAGTTCTACATCATCGGGTACAATAATAGGCCTTACATTTAAGTTATGTGGAGCTACGGGGGTAATCACAAAATTTTGCGCACTTGGTAAAATAATTGGCCCACCGCAACTTAAAGAATAGGCAGTAGAACCCGTTGGTGTAGCGATAATTAATCCGTCTGCCCAGTAAGAGTTTACGAATTCGCCATTCATATAAGCATAAATGATCATCATCGCAGAATCATCTCTTCTGTGTATCGTGATATCGTTTAGTGCAAAGTTTTCATCTCCGAACAATCCAGCTTTAGATTCTAAACTCAATAAACTACGCTTATCAATAGAATACTCTCCATTTACAAGTGCTTTTATCGCATCATTTATTTCCGCCTTGTTAATACTTGCAAGAAAGCCTAAACGACCAAAATTTATCCCAATTACGGGAATTTGAGAATCCCTTACCAATGCAAGTGTATCTAACAAAGTACCGTCGCCACCTAAGCTTAATAGGATATCTGCATTGTTTAACAGCTCAGCATGCCCAGAAAAAGTGGCAATTGGTGATGGAAGGTTTAATTTATCCTTTACAAACTCGAAAAACTTTTGATAAACTGTAACCTCTATCTGGTTTGCAGCCAAGGCATCAAACACTTCTTGAACAAAAGGCAGTACGCTATCATTAAAATCTCTACCGTAAAGGGCTATTTTCATTGGGGAATTATACGTTTAAATAGTTCATGAAAGAATTAAATCTATCCATAGAACTGTCATCCTGACTGCTGTTATTGAATACAGCTTTCACTTCATAGTCGTAACGTTCAAAAGAAGCTACAATACCAGAAAGCTCAGTTTTATTAATTTTTAAGGTTACTTCTAATTTCGTAGAATCTTGAAACGAGTTAATATAAGAAGAAAGTATTTGCGCATTATCTGCCTCTACAATTTGCGACATGTGCGCCAGCGAATTGTTTCTGTTGCTAATGGAAAGTACAATAATACCTCCAGGTTCGTTTACAGAGTAAAGATCAACAGTAAAATTCAGCAAATTATTAATAGAAATAAGTCCCAGATAGTTTTTTTGTTGATCTAGAACCGGTACTACCGATAACTGCAATTGACTGAACAAGCGAATTACTTCATAAATATGAGCATTTTCAAAAGTAAATGAATTAAGGAGGGCTAGCGGCAAAGCACCAATGGCGATTTCCAAATCTCTAGCTTCCATTAGTTCTTCTTCAGAAACAAGCCCCAAATATTGTGTTTCGTTTACAATAGGTAAATGGTACAGCTTAAACTCATTCATACGGTCTAGCGCCTTACGAACTGTGTCGGAAGTACGCAAAGGTGGTATGGTGTTCGATATGAGTTCTACTGCTGTCATTATTTTACTTAAGCAAAATTCTGTCCAAAAACTTATCTAGATAGTTATTAAATACTTCTGGCTGCTCCATCATTGGTGCGTGACCACAGTTATCCACCCAATTTAATTCCGAATTTGGCAATAATTCATGGAATTCTTTAGCCACATCTGGAGGTGTAATTTTATCTTGTCTGCCCCAAATTAAGGATACTGGAATGGTGATTTTTTTCAGTTCCTTAGCCATGTTATGTCTAATTGCTGATTTTGCTAAAGCTAAAATACGAATCACCTTTGAACGGTCGTTAACTGTTGCAAATACTTCATCAACCAGTTCTTTGGTAGCTGTTGCGGGATCAAAAAAGGTAAATTCAACTTTTTCTTTAATAAAGTCATAACTCTCTCTTTTAGGGAAAGAACCTCCAAAAGCATTTTCATACAAACCAGAACTTCCGGTAAGCACCAAAGCTTTTACAAATTCTTGATGCGCAACAGTAAACACCAAACCAACATGCCCTCCTAACGAATTGCCAACTAGCACTACTTGGTTAAGCTTTTTAAACTTTAGAAAACGATGCAAGTATTTAGAGAGGCTTTTAACACCTAATGTTAGTATAGGAAGATCATAAATAGGCAAAATGGGAACTATAACTCGATATTTACCTTTAAACTCATTTAAAGCATATTCCCAGTTACTTAATTCTCCCATTAACCCGTGAAGTAAAACTATAGGTTCTCCTTCGCCAGCCTCTATAAACTTAAACCCCTCCTGTTCAATTACTTCGTAATTCATAAATATTATTATGTATGTTTTTCACCTTTTTAAATTTGTTTTCAATGGTGGTGAAGCTACCATGATTAATTGTTTTACCTTGATCTGCTAATCATGGCGGTTTGGTATATGCCACTAAGTTAATAGAGTAAATGCAATTAATATGAAATTAAATCACATTTTTTATAAAGACTCTTTGATATGCCAGTAAAGAAATGATTATCCCAACTTACTTTTTACAATCTCACCAATTAACTTCCCTTCGGCCTTACCTGCTAATTCTTTGTTAGCCAAACCCATTACTTTACCCATTTCTTTAACAGAGCTAGCACCAGTTTCACCAATAATCTTTTCGATAATAGCTTCAATTTCTGCCCTTTCCAATTGTTTTGGCAAAAACTGAGCAATCACGTCAATTTCTTCTTGTTCTACCTGGCGCAAATCTTCCCTACCTTGACTTTCGTAAATATCAGCCGATTCTTTACGTTGCTTAACTAGCTTTTGTAAAATTTTTATTTCAGCATCTTCGTTAAGCTCCTCTCCCTGACCTTTTTCTGTTTTTGCTAATAAAATTGCAGCTTTTATCGCTCTCAATCCTCTTAATTTAACTTGGTCTTTAGCCAACATGGCTTGTTTAATTTCTTGATCTATTGTTGTTGATATCATGATTGTTATGGGTTATCAAGTTGCGTGTTACGGGCTATGCATCCAAACTGGAAACTCACAACTTGTAACACGTAACTGTGTAGTTAATCTCTTTTTACAATGGTTCCAGTAGCTTGTGCAGTAGGCATGATTAACATGTCGTTGATGTTTACATGAGCTGGCCTACTAGCTGCGTACCAAATCGCATCCGCAATATCTTGCGCCATCAATGGTTCTAAACCGTCATAAACTTTCTTGGCTCTATTTTCATCGCCTTTAAAACGAACCAGCGAAAATTCCGTTTCTACCATACCTGGATTAATTGCTGTAACCTTAATACCGTGTGGCAGAAGGTCTACACGCATACCTTTATTTAAAGCATCTACGGCATGTTTGGTAGCACAATAAACATTTCCATTAGGGTAAACTTCCTTACCAGCAATTGAGCCGATATTAATGATATGTCCTTGCTTTCGCTCTACCATCCAGCTAGAAACAACTTTGGTAACATAAAGCAAGCCTTTAACGTTGGTATCAATCATTCTATCCCAATCGTCAGTATCTCCCTTATCTATGGGATCTAAGCCTTGGCTCAAACCTGCATTATTCACCAAAACATCTACTTTTTTCCACTCGGCGGGTAGAATGTCTAAAACATAGTTGATGTTCTCTTTATCTCTTACATCGGCCTGAATTTTCTTCACCTGTACGTTATACTTTGAAGTAAGTTCTTCTGCTTGAGAAATTAATAGATTTTCTCTTCTAGCTATTAAAATTAAATCGTAACCCTGAGCTGCAAAAGTAGCAGCACAAGCGGCTCCAATACCTGAAGTTGCTCCTGTAATTAATGCGATTTTGGCCATTTGTTGTTCTTGCGTTTGGCACAAAGTTATGCTTTTTCTTAAAAGCGAATTACTCGAAAAACAAACTGAAAGTAAAATTTCGTAAAATAGCTTTATCGATTGGGGTGTCGTAAGGATGTCCTTCTCTTCTAATCACGTTACCAAAAGAGTGGCTTACTTTTATTTCCGGAGACATTTTAAAATATTCGAAGTAAAGATCAAAACCTAAACCAGCTTCATAAGAGGCGTAACTTTTTTTGCTTTTCAACAAACGTTCAATCGCTATTGCACCTTCATCCTTTGGCTTTTTATTCCCTCCCAAATCAGTAGAATATTTTGCGCCTAACAGCACATAAGCCCTAAAATCTTTTCTACGCTCTGATTTTAACTTTATACTCAATGGCAAATCCACCATCACAGGAGAAACCTTTTGTTGCTTTTTACCATCAGGAAAATTGCCCACAAAATTGCTATTATAACCAGTTAAGTCATACTCATAGTTTACAAGCCTGTCGTTAAATATGATAGAGGGTGTACTTCTTAGGTCGAGGTTTTTATTAAGCTTGTAATTCAGTACGAAACCTATTCCAAAGCCAGCAGAAAGTGGAGACGAAATAGAATTTAACCGTGGTGATGCTGGTCCTCCATTAGGATTAGGATCTGGAACTGGTTCTTGCCAATTAGCTGTCCTAATGATCTTATATTCTGACGCAATGTATTGAAAACCAAACCCCCAATTAAAATTCTCCTGATCAATACCACCACCCCAGTTTTGAGCTTTGGCATGTAAGAAAATTACAGAAAATAAGAGGATCAGTAGCTTTTTTTTCATTTAATACCGGTGTAGATGGCACTAATTCCAAACGTTAAAGAACGGTGTTTGGTATTTTGATAGCCAACTTTTTCCATCAGTGCTGTGAAATTTTTACCATCTGGGAATGCTTGCACAGATTCTTCTAAATACGCATAAGCTTTTTTATCCTTAGAAAACAAGCCTCCAAAAAATGGCGTTGCATATCTAAAGTAGAAATGGTATAATTGCTTTATTGGAAACACACGAGGTTTAGAAAACTCCAAAATCACCACTTTACCACCAGGCTTAAGCACCCTAAACATATCCGTCAAGCCTTTTTCTAGGTTTTCGTAATTACGCACACCGAAAGCTACGGTAATGGCATCAAAAGTATTGTCTTCGAAATGCAAACCTTCTGAGTCTCCTTTTTCTACCGAAAATACATGACCTAAATTTCGCTCCGCAATTTTTTTCTTGGCAACTTCTAACATCCCTTCAGAAATATCGACCCCTATAATCTGTTCGGGATTTAATATTTTAATGGATTCGAATGCAAAATCTCCAGTTCCTGTAGCAACATCCAATATTTTTTGCGGACGAGAAGACAAAAGTTCCTTAATTGCCTTTTTACGCCAAATGATATCGATACCTAAGGATAAAAAGTGATTAAGGAAATCGTAAGTGCCCGAAATATTATTGAACATGCTTGCCACCTGCTCTTTTTTAGTTTCGGTGCCAGAATACGGAGTGATTTGTGGATTCATAATTTGATGCAAAGATAGCGTTATTTTGGTTAATAGGTTAACTGTAAAAACTGGTTAATTGTATTTGCCAATCGTTTAATCGATTAAACGATTCTCACAATTAACCTTATCTTTGCAACATGATTATTAAATCTGCAACCTTCGTAGTTAGCAATACCAAAGTATCGGCTTTGCCACTACCCGACATGCCAGAATATGCTTTCATTGGGCGTTCTAATGTAGGCAAGTCTTCGCTAATCAACATGTTAGTCAACCAACAGGGACTAGCCAAAACTTCGCAAAAGCCAGGAAAAACCCAGTTGATTAATCACTTTTTAATTAACGAAAAATGGTACATCGTGGATTTACCTGGTTATGGATACGCTCGAGTATCGAAAAGCAGCAGGGAAAAATGGGAAAAGTTCATTAGAGCCTACATCACTAAGAGAGAAAACTTACAGTGTGTATTTGTTTTGATTGACAGCAGATTAGAACCTCAAAAAATTGATTTAGAATTTTGCTCATGGTTGGGAGAATGTCAAATCCCATTCGCACTGATTTATACGAAGGCTGATAAACAATCGGGGCCTAAAACAGACCAAAATGTAGCTAAGTTTAACAAAACTTTATTAGGCTGGTTTGAGGAATTACCTTCGTTTTTTGTTACTTCGGCAGAAAACGCACAAGGAAAGGAAGATGTTTTACAGTTTATCCAAGAAGTAAATGCAGATTTTTTGAAACCTGTTATCGACCCTAAATTTTACGCTGCAAGCAACCCAGAAAAGTAACGATCTGTTTAAAGTTCACACCCTCTATATCAAATGAAAAAGTATTTTTCGCTCGTTTTATTTGCGCACTCTATATTTGCAATGCCTTTTGCCTTTATCGGATTTTTCTTAGGTGTAACAACTACTACAAATCCTTTTAACTGGTATTTACTTTTGGCGGTAGTGCTTTGTATGGTATTTGCTCGTAACGCAGCGATGGCTTTTAACAGGTATTTAGATAGAGACATCGATGCTAAAAATCCGAGAACTGTAACGAGAGATATTCCGTCGGGTAAAATTTCAGCTAATGAAGCTTTAACTTTCGTGATTGTTAACTGTGCATTGTTTATTGCAACTACTTTCTTTATTAATTCGCTTTGTTTTTACCTCTCGCCTATTGCGATTTTTGTAGTACTTTTTTACAGCTACACTAAACGTTTTACGGCACTTTGCCATTTAGTTTTAGGGCTTGGACTGGGACTTGCCCCTATAGGCGCTTATATTGCCGTAACGGGACAATTCAACATTGTTCCTGTGCTTTATTCGTTCGCCGTTCTGTTTTGGGTAAGTGGTTTCGACATCATTTATGCGTTACAGGATGAAGAGTTTGACCGTTCAGAAAAGCTACACTCTATTCCCTCTGCTTTAGGTAGGAAAAATGCTTTACGCTTATCCTCATTTCTACATATTCTTTCAGCAGCCTGCGTGATTACGCCAATTTATTTTATGGATTTTGGCTGGCCTTATTATGGCGGTGTAATATTTTTCTGTGCCATGCTGATTTATCAACATCGATTAGTAAAGCCAAATGATATCAGTAAAGTAGATAGAGCTTTTGCAACTACCAATGGCTATGCTTCGGTAGTTTTTGCTATTTGCTTTTTGGTTGATGCTTATTTGAGGAGCAGATAGTTCTTTTTTAATGGTTAGTTGTTAATGGTTGATGGCTGATATATTAGGTGCAAAGCCTGTACTTCATTAGGCCAGTGAGTGTAACAAAAGGTTTCAAGTTCTTCCCGCTGATTCCGCAGATTTAAACCGCAGATTTCAAGAAGATCATTGACTAACTTTTAACATGCAAACTAATTCCTAACTCCTAATCCCTAGCCCCTAACTGATCGCTGACTACTGACCTCTGACTACTTTTATACCGGTAACCTGTTCAGTTCAATATCATCTGGACTTACAAAAATCAGAGGCACCTTTTCTACATCAACATAGCTAGAATCTAAACCGAAACTGGTCACTTCAGATAAGCTCAAACGTTTAAGTATAAAGTAATAATCCATAATAGTTTGCTCATAGAAACTCAAATTAGTGAATTTACTCAAATGTTTCTCTAACAACACAAACCTGAAATCTCCAGTAATTTTATGCTTATTTAGCGAAGTATATTGGCTGGTAATATCTACCTCTCCGTTTTTCACTAACTCTTCTACAACTTTTCTATAAAGTAGATTGATACGTTGTTCGATCCTAAAACCTAGCTTAAAGTCAATTCTAATCAATTTCCCTGGAATCAAGAACTCTACTTTATAATCCATCGTATAAGGCTCATCCATTACATCTACGTGAACCAACCAATATACATCGGCACGTTTAGGCTCCTTTTGAATGATGGAATAGATAATCTTAGATTCAATTTCCGTTTTAAAATTTGCACTTGTTAAATAAACCAATTGCGAAGAAAATTTAGGTACCGATATATCTCCACTTAACTCTTTGATGATATCGTAATAATCTTCTATCTCTACGTATTTAACAAACCTATTTTTGATTTTACGAGAAGCATACCAAGTCCACATTACACTTAGCAGCGCCATGCTAATTAGCAATGCAAACCATCCACCATGTGTGAATTTATACATATTACCTGCCAAAAAGAATAACTCGATAACGCCATAAACCACTCCAAAAATGACAACCAAATAAGTTGGGAATTTCTTGCGCAGCATGAACACGATGATCAAGATTGTGGTCATTAAAAAGGTAAGGTTAATTGCCAATCCGTAGGCACCCTCCATATTATCCGACTTTTTAAATATCAGGACGATGATGATACAGCCTATACAAAGAATCCAGTTAATTGACGGCACATACAACTGTCCTTTCTGAACGCTTGGATAGTTAATACGTACTTTTGGCCAAAGATTTAACCTCACTGCTTCCGAAATAAGCGTAAAAGCTCCCGAAATCATCGCTTGTGAAGCAACAACAGCTGCCATCGTAGCCAAACCAACTAAATACAGCACCATATTACTTGGCACCAATTCGAAGAAAGGATTAATCGCTCTTAGATCTTTATCTACGTGTGTAAGAATCCACGCACCTTGACCTAAGTAATTAAGGATAAGCATAGTTTTTACGAAAATCCAGCTCACACGGATGTTTCTTTTACCGCAGTGTCCTAAATCAGAATAAAGTGCTTCAGCTCCTGTAGTACACAGAAATACGCCACCTAAAATCAAAAAGGCTTCAGAATTAGTGGCCAGCAGATTTATAGCGTAGTAAGGATTTAAAGCTTTTAATATAAACGGGCTGTGAATGATATTCATAAAGCCCATTGCACCCAAAGCAATAAACCACAGCAACATAATTGGACCAAATAATTTACCTACGAGGTTAGTACCAAATTGCTGAATGATAAAAAGCACCGCAATAATCGTAATTACAATCGGGAACACTTCTAGCGTAGGAAACTTTAACTGTAGACCTTCTATAGCAGATGTAACGGTAATACTTGGTGTAATCATTCCATCGGCGAGTAGTGCTGCTCCCCCAATAATTGCGGGAATAACCAGCCATTTTGCCTTTTTACGCACTAAAGAATAAAGAGAAAAAATTCCTCCTTCGCCTTTATTATCAGCCCTAAGGGTTACAATTACATATTTGATGGTAGTTTGTAGAGTTAGGGTCCAGATGATACACGAAAGCGCACCTAAAACCAGCGCTTCGTCTATTGTTTGTGGTGTTGACCCTTTGTGTTCTCCTAAAGCAATTTTAAAAATAGCTTTTAATGTATAAAGCGGTGATGTACCTATATCACCAAACACAATACCTAGCGTTACTAACAACCCTCCGGCAGTAAGGGCATTAACATTTTTATGACTCGACACGTAAAAAAATTTTAAGCAAAACTACATAAATATTCATGATAAAAATCTATTTCTAATTAAAAGCTGTTTTTATTTGATAGTGTATCAATTACGCTTTTAATTTCTACGCTGTTAAATATTGTTAAATAATATGGGCGCATCGCTTTTTGTTTGATTTTATTGTTTAATTATTTATATTTTTGTGGAACATTTAGATGAGAATAAACAGCATAAAGATAGCGCTCCGCAGCAATGTAGCATGCCTTACGGTTATGTTGTCGCTAATATGCATTTCAGTTTTCGCACAAAAAGCTGATACTACTAAATTTTCTGCTAGGCCGAAAGCTAAAGCCATTAGCAGAATTCCTGTAATCAAAGGTAGTGTTCAATCTTACAAGCCAAGTTATAATATCTATTCGACCTCGGATACACATACCAAACCTGCCGCTAAAGAAAAAAACGAGAGAACTTTAACGGTGCTTAAAATCTATCCAAATCCAGTTGTCGAGCAAATCAATATTAATCTCCGCTTAGAAAAAGAAACTAGCCTTTCTATTAAAATCACGGATTTACTTGGAAATGAAGTGGTAACACTTGCCAACGAGCGAATACAACTTGGCGAACATACTAAAACCTATAGCGTACCCGCGAAACTCAATGCCGGTATCTATTTCCTGCGCATTGTAGCTGGTGGAGAACCTGTAATCAGGAAAATATCTGTACTCTAGCTTAGTCGTAAAACTGTTTAATTGTTTCAGCGTTATCTAATCAATTAACCGATTAACCCATCAACAGTTAATCAAAATAAACCTTATTTTTGCTTCATGAAAATCATTGCAATTGGCAGAAACTACGCTGCACACGCCGCAGAATTAAATAATGCGATACCTACAAAACCTATCATATTTTTAAAGCCAGATACCGCTGTTTTAAAAGACAACAAACCTTTCTACATCCCTGATTTTTCTAATGATGTACACTACGAATTAGAAGTTGTGCTTAAAATTTGTAAAGAAGGCAAACATATTGCAGAGAAATTTGCTTCTAACTATTACGAAGAAATTGGCTTAGGAGTTGATTTTACTGCAAGAGACATCCAAGCAGAGCACAAAGAAAAAGGCTTGCCTTGGGAATTGGCAAAAGCATTTGACAACTCGGCCGTAATTAGCAATTTCTTACCAAAAAGCGATTACAAAGACATGTATGATATCAAGTTTGAGTTAAAGAAAAATGGGGAAAGCAAGCAAAATGGTCATACTGCCAATCTGCTATTTTCGTTTGAAAAGATAATCTCCTTTGTATCGCAGTACATTACTTTAAAAAAAGGCGATTTAATTTTTACGGGTACTCCAGAAGGCGTTGGCAAGGTAAATGCTGGCGATAGATTAGAAGCTTGGCTAGAAGATAAACAACTACTTAATTTCGAAATAAAATAAAATTTGATGCGCAATTACATTACCTACATTTCACTCGTACTTTTACTTTTCTTTTCAAATCCTCTAACAGCGCAACAAACTTATAGCAACCATAGTTATCCACTAACGGATTTCCGCTCACCGCTAGATATTGAACCTCCTGCTTTGGCGGGTTCTTTTGGTGAGTTAAGAGCAAACCACTTCCATTCGGGCATAGATTTTAGAACCAATCAGCGTATAGGCTACCCTGTTTACGCACCTGCTGATGGATTCATTTCTCGTTTAAGAGTGCAAAATAGTGGCTTCGGATTAGCATTATACATCAACCATCTCAACGGTTACACTACAGTTTACGGACATTTATCGAGGTTCAATCCTAAGATAGCGCAGATTGTAAAAAATATTCAGTACAAGAAAACTTCGTATGAGATTGATGAATTTCCATCTGCTGATCTTATTCCAGTGAGAAAGGGAGAAGTAATTGCCTATACTGGTAATACGGGAAGTTCTGGTGGTCCGCATTTGCACTTCGAAATTCGCGATAGCAAAACTGAAGCGACCATCAATCCGCAATTGTTAGGCATCAGCATTCCCGACAACATCCCTCCTAACATTGCCGCCATGTATGTTTACCGATTGAACGGAAAACCTTTCAACGAATTTACTCCCAAGCAATATTTTCAAGTGGCAGGTGGAAAAGGAAGCTACAAACTCAACCAAGTGAACACGATAAATTTAAGTGGCGAGGTTGGTTTTGGAATTGTGGTAAACGACAGACATAACGGTGCTTCGGGCAATAATGGTGCTTACTCTATTGAATTAGCCGTGGATGGCAATACCGTTTACACTTCCGCATTGGAAAGATTTACTTTCGATAATAGCAAAGCCATTAATTCTCACATCGATTACCCAACCTACCTGCGCACCAAGCAAAGCATCCAAAAAAGCTTTGTAGACCCAGGCAATCCTTTACAAATCTATTTCAACCTTGTTAATAGTGGCCGAATTACGTTCAACGATGGAAAAACCCACACCGTTAAATACACCATTAGCGATGCTAGAGGAAACAAAAGCACCTTAGCCTTTAATGTGTTTGCCGATGCAAAAGCAGTGATTAATACGCCTGAGCCACCTGTAGGAACTAGCTTTGCCTACAATAAACAAAATGAGTTTAGTACTGAGGCTGTAAAAGTAATTTTACCGAAGGGAACTTTATACAACGACTTTAATTTCCTTTACAAGAAAACTGCTAAACCTCAGCAGAACGCATTTTCAGAAATTCACCACATCCATAATAATTTTACGCCTTTACATACCGGCTTTGAACTTTGGATAAAGGCTGATAGTACTGTCATTAAACATCAAAACAAAGCTTTAATAGTGAACAGCAACCGTTCATCACAAGGTGGAAGTTTTGATAACGGCTGGGTAAAAACAAAACCACGTAACTTCGGTAGCTTTTTTATTGCGATAGATACAGTTGCGCCAAATATTGTTCCTGTAAATATCGCCAATGGCAAAAACATGGCGGGTGTTAGTAAAATGAGTTTTAGAATTAGCGATGGTTTGTCGGGTATTAAGAGCTTTAACGGCTATATTGATGGCAAATGGGTATTGATGGAATTCGACACTAAAACTGCTAGCTTATGGCATAATTTCGATGAAAGAACTGCAAAAGGTAAACATACTTTCGAGTTACTTGTTGTCGATATGAAAGATAATACCAAAAGATACGCAATAGAATTTTATAGATAATTGTTTAATCGATTAATCGTAAAACGAGTTAGTCGATTTGTACAGTTAACCGATTATACTTTTTAAACAGTTAACCAAAATGAGCACATTACAAGAAGGCAGCAAAGCACCCGCATTTTCAGCAAAAGACCAAGATGGAAACATCGTTACTTTAGACCAATTTCTTGGCAAAAAAGTGGTTTTGTTTTTTTATCCAAAAGATAACACACCAGGATGTACAGCAGAAGCTTGCGATTTCAGAGATAATTATCAAGGGTTAAAAGCTCAAGGGATTGAAGTGCTAGGTGTTAGCGTAGACGATGAAAAATCGCACCAAAAGTTTATAGCTAAGCATAGCCTACCTTTTACGTTGTTAGCAGATACTGATCAACAAATTGTAGAAGCTTACGGCGTATGGGGAGAAAAAAACATGTACGGCAAAAAATACATGGGCACCAACAGAACTACATTTGTGATAGATGAAGAAGGTAACATTGCCCATATCATCAAAAAAGTAGACACTAAAAACTCTACCGCACAGGTACTAGAGCTACTTAAATAACACATTTTCTAACTCAAATCAAGAAACTTACGAAGCCTTCAAGACTTCGTAAGTTTTACTATCTCTAAAAACAAAAATCCTCCCCGAATTCATCAGGAAGGATTTAGATCATTATTGTGTGTTATTAATTTAGTTGTTTTTTCTGAACTTTAGTCATCGCCATTACCGGAGTTACTTTCACAATCTTAAACTCGGTACGTCTATTCAACTGATGTTGTGCCTCGGTACATTTCACTCCATCACTACATTGATTCAACAATTCGCTTTCCCCTTTTCCAATTGCTTCCAATCTATCTGGAGACACACCTTGTTTCACTAAATAATCTAGTGCACTATTCGCTCTTTTTTCAGAAAGCTGTTGATTGTAATCGGCAGTTCCTCTAGCATCGGTATGCGCAACCAATTCCATGCGCACATTGCTCATATTAGCCATAAAAGCATTAACCTTATTTAAATCACCATACGCATCTTTTCTAATGTTCCATTTATTGAAATCATAGAAAATGTTGTTCAGCTTTACAGTAAATACATCCTTAGAGCGTTCCAAATCAAACTTAATATCATAGATGGTAGATTGGCTTGAACCTTTGGTAGATATTTCGCCAGATTGGCTAGTAAAATATTGTAAAGGATTTCCCTTCACAGTGTAATCTGTTTCTTTCTCTAAATTAAAGCTGAACTTACCATCCTTATCAGAAAGCACCTTGGTTTCGGCACCAGTATTTTTATTGATTAGCAAAACCTCCAAACCTGATATCGGCAAGTTGGTTCCTTTTTCTAAAACCAATCCGTTAACCACAAATAATTGTTCTTGAGGTTTTGGATCGGCCTTAATTCCTGTTTTGAAGCTGTAAATATCATCCAACCCTACACCGCCACCTCTATTACTAGAAAGATAGCCGGTTTTGTTATCAACATTAAACATCACTCCAAAATCATCCTTTGGAGAATTTAAAGGAGCCCTTAAGTTTTCTACTTCAGCAAATTTATTTTTTTCACCTACGGAAGAGAAAATATCTAAACCACCCATTCCAATATGTCCTTTAGAAGCGAAATAAAATTTGCCATCGGCCCTTACAGAAGGAAAAACATCATCTTGGGAAGTGTTAATCTGACTACCACAGTTTTGCGGCTGTGTCCAACTTCCATTTGGCAGCTTCTCACTGAAATACAAATCCATGCCTCCTAAGCCTCCTGGCATATCAGATGCGAAGTACAATACTTTTCCATCAGGAGAAAGCGCTGGATGTTGAACAGAAAACTGTCCTTCAGAATTAAAAGGAAGCTTATCTTTGGCAATCCACTCGCCGTCTTTTTTAACGGCCATTAACAAGTACTGCTTACCAACTTCGCCAACTTTTGCTTTTTTATTAGGCAAAACCGCTCTAGTAAAAATAAGTGTATCCAAACTTGGATAAATCGCTACCGGACCACTATGAAAACCTTTATTAATACTTCCTTTTAGAATACTAACTTGTTTAGAAGAATTTGCGCTGTATATTTTAAGGTAGGGATTACCAGTCCAGCCATAGGTTTCCTCTCCCTTTTTATCTTTTTGCCATCTATCAGAAATGAGCAACATATCGCTACCAAACTTAACAGGACTAAAGTCAGAGTTTTCCGAATTTAAGCCAATCTCGTTTTGAACTAAAGCACCAACATCAGGATTTTCCGTCCAAGTTTTGGCAACCATACAAATATTAGCTTGTTTAGTAGCTTCACTTGCATAGGCTGTATTTTTCTCTCCCCAAATCTTATAATTAGTGCCAGCTTCATCAAATTTTCCATTTTGCTTTAAAGCATCAGCCAAAAACTTATAATTATCTGGATTTGCCTCTGGGTAAGTTAAAGTTTTTTTGTACCAAGCCTCTGCAGCTTCCGTATTGTTGATAAATCTATAGCAGTGAGCAATTTTTTGGGCTACTTCCTTGCTTGGGTTGTCCTTCATGATTTTCTCATAAATCTCCAAGGCGTATTTATAATCCAGCTGTTTGTAGAGTTTATCTGCTTCTTTGATGTCGTCAGAGAAGAGTACTGATGGTACCAGATAAATGATTAGGAAAAGTGCTAAAACTCTGAAAAACTTTTTAAATGCCATAAAAACTCTGCGTTAGAAATACCGCGGAGTAGTTAAAGTATTGTTTCTGTAGTTTTTATTCCCGAATGTGTAGCCCAATGATATCTCATGGCTTCCGGACGAATATGAATTTAAATCCGACAAACTGTAGTCGTAAGCATATCCAATTCTAAACTGTTTTGCAACAAAAACCTCAACTAATCCAACAAGCGAATTTTGTTGAAAAGTTGGATTTAAATTGTTAGTTTTTTTCCACATATCCACACCCATCCTATAAGACCCTCCTAACCAAAGTACATCTTTAAACAAAAAAGATGCGTTTATATCGAAATTACCCATGTTTTGGGGGTCATCACGCAACATTAAAGAAGGTTTCATTTTCACACTTTCATTAACATTTATTAATGCACCAACTGTTAAGAACATGTGGACAGGAGGTAAAATTACGAAAGAAGCACGCTGATTATTTTTATTCAACGTAGTTGTAAGAAGATTATTTGCTGACAAACCGGCGTAAAAAACATTATCACTATAATGAATACCCAATTTGGCATCGGGAGAGATGTAGCTGTAATTTCCCACAAAGTTGATATCCGAAGGGTCTGCGATTACTGCTTTATCACTATTAATAGAGAACTGCACGGCACCTACGCCAATACCGAAACTTAACCTACCTTCTTCACCAACTGGCAAACGATAAGCATAATTGGCCATTATTGAAGTTTGCCCCTGTATATTTATTCTATCATTTAAAACCGTTAAACCTAAGCCTACGTTCTTATTCCGAAAAAAGGCCCCATCAACCAACAAAGATTGAGTAGTTGGCGCACCTTTTATACCCACCCATTGGTTTCGGCTTAATAAATTTACATTGATATCTTCCTTATAACCAGCATAAGCGGGATTAACCAACAAATTATTGAACATATATTGGCTATAGGTGATTTCATTTTGCGATTTTGCCAAAAGAGGACTAACAACAATCAAAAGCTGGAGTAGAATTTTCTTCATCTCTTTAATTTTTAACCATTGTAATTGAACCTTTGAAATGCTCGTCTTTACCATCTATTTTCACACGTAGAATATAAATGTACGTTCCTGAAGAAACGTTTTTACCATCCCAATATTTAGTAGAGTTGTAGCTATTCATCCTATACACTAAATTTCCAGACCTATCAAAAATCTTCAGGTCGTTATCAGGAAAAGCATCGATATTTTTAATCTCCCAAGTATCGTTTCTTCCATCACCATCGGGAGAAAAAGCATTATAAAATTCCAAGGGACTGGCATTTGTAATTTGTGCTAATGCAAATGGAACTTCGCTACCTAAAGGCAGATTTGCGTTTTTATGAAGCATTGCTTGTGCCATATATGCAGCTCCCGAACCACTTTTCACCGTATTCGTAGAAATCATTCTATCCCAGTGTATGTTTCTGACCCAAGCAGCCAAGCCTGTAAATTTTTCTGAGCTGGGCATTAAAAAGGTAACATCAAAGGGGCTAGTGCCACCCATGCGTTTTATTTTATGATAGTAAGCATCATTTATTTCACCTACAGATTTCGTTTTACTCAATCTACTGAAACCTTCGGAATTAGGGTCTTTAGCAATAAAAGAAACCGCCATTTGGTTGGTATTCGCATCTTTTGGCTTCAGCACTACAAATCTTCTCAAATCACTGACTCCCATTGGATAGAGATAATCTTCATCGTTATCCATAAACCTAACAAAAGAGGCATCAATACTTAAAGAGCTGATATACCCTTCTTTTCTTGTCAAAGAAAGCGGATTAGAGTTTAACAACCTAAGACCCTCTGGTAAAAACAGCAGAATAATCGAATCGTCTATATCAAGCGATAATCTTGCATCAAATTTACCATTTAATTGATAAGTGCCGTTTCCTTTAAAAACCAAATTTGGGAAGGTTGCCGTACCAGAAAGGTTACTGGCCACCGAGTTCATGACCACGGTACCAACAGAAGCGTCTTGAAAAACTTTGTCATTCGATTTCCAATCACCTAAAACCGTAATAGTTCCATTATTTAAAACCTCACCAGCGTCATGTTTGTAGTTACCCTGAACATACAACACCGCATTTCTATCTAGAAAAAGCTTTACTCCAGAATTAGAAATCTGAGCAAATATTTCAGTATTGCCGAAAATTAATAATACGGCAACAAAAACGAGATATGCTTGCCTAGTTCTCATTAATTTACAGCGCTGATATGAAAAGTAGTAGATGGCAGGTCTATTGGATTATCACCTACGTTAATAAATTTCACCTCAACTGTTCCTGCAGAAATTACTCTTGCGTATGCTATAATTAAGCCATCAGGCAATTCGATATTCGATGAAACAGCTACACTTGCAGTTGTGGTAACACCTGCTAAAGCAAACTCTCTTTTTAAAGATGCTTTAGGTGCGATAGAAGGCAAATCTGCAACTAATGAAACTTTTGAAATGGAAGCCACATAAGAACCAGCTACGCCAATCTTCACTCTTCCATCAGTACCAATTCTTATCGCTTCTGTTCTGTTTGCGGCAATAACAAGCTCTACCTCATCAGTAGTACCCAGAAAGTCGTTATTAACACCTGGCACAGTTGTTCCTCCCTGCCTTCCATTACCATTTCCTGTTCTTAGCCAACCCGCAGTACTTCCCGACGGGCCTTGCTGCCCTGCAGGACCTTGCTCACCTGCTTCACCTTGTAAACCTCGTAATCCTTGAGGGCCAGTTGCGCCTACATCTCCTTTTTCACCAGCTGGACCTTGAATTCCCGTTGGACCTATCGGACCAGCGGGGCCGGTCAATCCGATCGGACCCTGCGGACCTACATCCCCTTGATCCCCTTTGATACCCTGAGGACCAGCAGGCCCATCAGCACCTTGAGGACCCAACGCTCCCTGCGGACCTACTGGACCTGTTGAACCAGTGGGACCGGGCAAGCCTACTGCCCCTTGCGGACCAGCAGCACCAACATCTCCTTGGTCACCTTTAACACCTTGGGAACCAGCAACACCCTGAGGGCCTACGGGACCGACGATGCCAGTTGTTAGATTAGCTATTGAAAGCCACGTACCATTAGATTGTTTTTTATAAACACCTCCGGTATTATTATTTAGGTAAAGATCTCCTTCCCTAACCCCTGCAGGTTCATTTCCACTGCTCGGCGGACTAAGCGTTCCATTGTACCACTGCGCACCTGCCGGACCTGCTGGCCCAACAATACCGGCACCTGTAGAAAGTTCTTCCCACTTATTCACGTTCCAAACGTTGAATTTGTTCGTGGTGGTATTGTAAACCAATAAACCGTTAATGCTTTCATTTGTAGTCCCCGAAGTTTGCAAGACATCTCTTTGTGCATCTGTCAAACGTGGTATCAACAATCCCTTTTCTGTAGAATAAATCTCTAGAATTGATTTCGAGTTAGGATTTTCTGTACCTATACCAATAGCGCCATTTTGCGCATAAGCTTGGGAAGCAAAAATCAAGAGTGTTAAAAAAGTAAAGATTCTCATAAATACAAGCGTTTGTCTTGGTAATTTTTGGGTAATTACTTACTCAAAATAAGAGTATATTTTTCAATAAATCAAACTTATCAACATTTATTTTATACAAAACACAATAAATGTGGAAAACTAGAAGTTGCGATTATAGCCAGAAGTGATAAAAAGCTGACATAGATAGCTCACAAACCGATATTTAGATTAACTTTGTTACATTACATATAATTATATTTTTTTAATGAAACATACAATCAGTGAACTAGAAGATATCGCTTCGCAAGTAAGAAGAGATATCCTTAGAATGGTACATGCGGTACAATCTGGACATCCAGGAGCTTCGTTAGGTTGTGCAGATTTCTTTACTGCATTATATTTCGAGGTAATGAACCATAATCCAGAATTTGACATGGATGGTAAAAACGAAGACCTGTTCTTTTTATCCAACGGACACATCTCTCCAGTTTGGTATAGTGTATTAGCTAGAGCAGGTTATTTCGAAGTTAGCGAGCTGAGTACTTTCAGAAAATTAGATTCTAGATTACAAGGGCACCCAACCACTCACGAGCATTTGCCAGGAATACGTATTGCATCAGGTTCATTGGGACAAGGACTTTCGGTAGCTATCGGTGCTGCCTTAGCTAAAAAAATAAATGGCGACCACTCTTTGGTATACGCTTTATTAGGTGACGGCGAATTACAGGAAGGCCAAAACTGGGAAGCTTTTATGTTTGCCCCTCACAACAAAGTTGACAACGTTATTGCTACAATCGATTATAACGGTCAACAAATTGATGGACCAACAGAAAAAGTACTATCATTAGAAAACCTACAAGCTAAATTTGAAGCTTTTGGCTGGCATGTAATTAACTCAGATGGCAACGATATGGATGGAATCGTAAAAGCATTACATTACGCAAAATCTTTAACTGGCAAAGGCAAACCTATCTTAAACCTAATGAGCACTCAGATGGGTTACGGTGTAGATTTCATGGTAGGAACTCACAAATGGCATGGTTCTGCTCCAAATGACGCACAATTAGAAAGCGCATTAGGTCAAATTAAAGAAACAGCTGGGGACTATTAATTAGATTGGAGACATTAGATATGAGACTTGAGAATTCACATTCAATCTCGTATCAAATTAAACAATAGATAGATCTGAGTAATAAGAGACATAAATTGGGATAATCCCAATCTCACATCTCACATCTCACATCTCATATCTCAACAAAAAATGAAAAAATACACTTACACAGATAAAAAAGATACTCGCTCTGGTTTTGGAGCTGGCTTGCATGAAGCAGGTAAAAGAAACGAAAACGTAGTTGCACTTTGTGCTGACTTAGTTGGTTCTTTAAAGATGGATGCTTTCATTAAGGATTTTCCTGAGCGTTTCTTTCAAATTGGAATTGCAGAAGCAAACATGATGGGGATTGCTGCCGGCTTAACTATTGGCGGTAAAATCCCTTTCACAGGAACTTTCGCAAATTTCTCAACTGGAAGAGTTTATGATCAAATTCGTCAGTCTATTGCTTATTCTGGCAAAAACGTTAAAATTTGTGCTTCACACGCCGGTTTAACTTTAGGCGAAGATGGTGCAACTCACCAAATTTTAGAAGATATAGGCTTAATGAAAATGTTACCAGGAATGGTAGTGATTAACCCTTGCGACTACAACCAAACTAAAGCAGCAACTTTGGCCATTATGGATTACGAAGGTCCTGTTTACTTACGTTTCGGTCGTCCCGTAATTCCTGTATTTACACCAGAAGACCAAAAATTTGAGATTGGTAAAGCATGGATGGTGAACGAAGGTAAAGATGTAACCATCGTTGCAACTGGTCACATGGTTTGGAGAGCTATCCAAGCCGGTGAAGAGTTAGAGAAATTAGGTATCGATGCAGAAATTATAAATATTCACACGATTAAACCTTTGGACGAAGAAGCTATCTTAAAGTCGGTACAAAAAACTGGATGTATTGTAACTTGCGAAGAGCATAACAAGTTTGGTGGCTTAGGAGAGAGTGTTTCTCGTTTCTTAACAACTACTTATTTAGCTCCACAAGAGTTCGTTGCTGTTGATGATAGTTTTGGCGAAAGTGCAACTCCAGATCAATTAATGACGAAATACAAATTAGACCCATCTGATATTGTAGCTGCTGCACAGAAAGTGATAGCTAGAAAAGGTTGAGGATATTTACCACAAAGGCACCAAGCACACCAAGAATTAAATTACAAACTTTGTGTTCTTTGAGTCTTTGTGGTTTACAAACAATATAGCATTAATAAATGAAGCAAGTTGAAGACAGCGAAATACTTTCCAAATTTAGTGTTGAAAAAACACAGAATGAAGCCTTCAACTTGCTTTTACAAAAATATCAACAGAAAATTTATTGGCACATCCGTAGGTTAGTAATTGATCACGATGATGCTGATGATTTAGTACAAGAAACCTTTGTTAAGGTTTGGAAAAATTTGCACAACTTCCGCAGCGATTCGCAGCTCTATACTTGGATTTACAGAATTGCAACCAATGAATCCATCACTTTCCTCAATAAAAAGAAAAACCGCAACAATATTTCTTTAGATGAAGTGAATTCTGAATTAGCGGAAACTCTTTCTTCATCCTCTTACTTTGATGGTGACAAAATTCAGCGTAAGCTACAAGAAGCTGTTTTAACACTGCCAGAGAAGCAGCGTATTATCTTCAACATGAAATATTTTGACGATATGAAGTACGAAGAAATCTCTGAAGTTTTAGGCACCTCAGTGGGTGCTTTGAAAGCTTCCTTTCATATTGCTGTCAAAAAAATAGAAACAATTCTATTAAATGAAGATTGATATTAAACCTTTTGCATAAAAAAACATCAATAAATACAAATGAGTAAAATGGCCGAAAATATGGAATGGGAAAACGAAGCGCCACAACTAGCAAAGCTGAAAAAATCCAACCCTTTTACAGTTCCTTCTAATTATTTCGAGGAACTCAACGAGAGGATTAATCAGTCTGTATTTATTAGTTCCTTAGAACGGAACGAGCAAGGAGGCTTCCATATTCCTGAAAATTATTTTGAAACACTAGAAAACCAAATTACTTCGAGAATTGCTTTAGAACAATTCAAAGATGGTAATCAAGAAGGTTTTGCTGTGCCAAATGGTTATTTTGAAAAGCTACAACAAAACATTGCGGCCCAAACTACCGAAAAGAAAAAGATAGTTAGACTTTGGAACCAGCCATTATTTAAATATGCAGTAGCTGCTTGCCTAGTCATCGCATCTACTACCGGTTGGTTTGCCAATGAACACTATCAAAGCAAACAATTGCGTAAAACAGAATTGGCGAAAGAGCAAATGCTTTATGATATTGATGAAAGTGTGATTATGGAATACATGCAAGAAGCTCAAAATGTTAAAACTGCCAGTTTTACCGACACAGAAATGGAAAACTACATCTTAGATAATTTTTCTACAAGCGATTTATCTAATAACTTATAAAATGATGCTAGTTCATCACAATTAAAAATAACACAAATGAAACACCTTGTTTTTGCACTATTGATATTTGTTCCTTGCTTAGCGATAGCGCAGGGCCCACGTGGTGGTGGCGAAAAAATGGAAGCCAAAAAAGTTGCTTGGTTAACAACAAAATTAGATTTGTCTGCCGAAGACGCAAAGATTTTCTGGCCGATTTATAATGATTATGTGAGAGAGCAATCTACCCTAAGAAAAGAACGCTTTCAAAAAATGATCAGCTTTAGAAAGTTAAAAGAAATTGAAGATTTGGATGATGAAGAAATCCAAACTTTAATCTTAAACGATTTCAATTTTAGACAACGTGATTTGAACATCGAACGTAAATACTACAACAAATTCAAATCTAATTTGCCCATAAAAACAGTAGGAAAATTCTACAGAGCGCAAGAAGCTTTCAAAAAAGAAATTTTACAGCAATATAGAGCCGCAATGCCGACGACACCTCCAGCAAATTAGACACACAATGATAATTTGAGAAAAGTCCCGAAATTAAATCGGGACTTTTTTATTTGACATCATTTTCAAAAAACTAAAGCTCAAATGAGCTATTTTTGCGCTATGCTTACCCAACGACAACTCTTTTTAAAACATAACGCTCAAACGTCTACCACTCCCCTACTACTCGAATTTGTGAAAGCTAAAGGAGTTCACATTTATGATGTTGAAGGCAAAGAATACATTGATTTAATTGCCGGAATTGGTGTAAGCAACGTAGGTCACTGCCATCCAAATGTAGTTGCTGCTGTACAAAAACAAGCCGAAACCTATATGCACTTAATGGTTTATGGCGAGTTTGTTCAAAGTCCGCAGGTGAATTTTGCCACAGCTTTAGCTTCGGTTTTACCAAGCAACCTTAACAGCACCTATTTTGTGAACTCTGGAGCAGAAGCTGTAGAGGGAGCTATGAAGCTAGCCAAACGGTACACGGGCAGAAAAGGCTTTATCGCTTGTAGAAATGCTTATCACGGCAGTACGCAGGGTGCAGAAAGTTTAATGGAAAGTGATTTCTATTCTGCTGGCTATGGACCATTTTTACCTCACGTTAATTTCATCAACCATAACGACATCGCCGATTTAAACAAAATCACTACTGAAACTGCGGCAGTTTTTATCGAACCTGTACAAGGCGAAGCTGGCATCAGAGTAGCTGACCAAAATTACATGGAAGCTTTGAGAGCAAAATGTACAGAAACTGGTACTTTGTTGGTGTTCGACGAGATCCAATCTGGTTTTGGTAGGACAGGAAAAATGTTTGCTTTTGAACATTACGATGTAGTTCCTGACATTCTATTATTGGCAAAAGGAATTGGTGGTGGAATGCCAATTGGTGCTTTTATCAGCTCTTTAGAAATCATGTCTGTACTTTCTTATAACCCAATTTTAGGGCACATGACTACTTTTGGAGGGCATCCAGTTTGTTGCGCTGCTGGTTTAGCAACCTTAAATACGCTATTAGATGAAAACATTGTTGCTGACGTAGAAGCAAAAGGAGAACTTTTCAAACAGCTATTACAACATCCAGCAATAACCGAAATTAGAGGAAAAGGATTAATGCTTGCCGTAGGTTTCGATAGTTTTGAAACTAATAAAGCCATTATCGACGCCTGTATTGAAGATGGTATCATCAGCGATTGGTTTTTGCATTGCAGCGATGCCATGCGTATTGCTCCACCGTTGACTATTACAGAAGAAGAAATTAAAAAGGCTTGTGCTATCATCACAAAGAATATTGATAAAATAATTAAAACCGCTGATTAATCACTCTATCTAAACACAATTCACTTAATACTTCTTAATTCCTTAATGTTTAATTATTTTGAAAACATTAAGAAGTGAAGTTTAATGAAGATAAAAGACCCCATATGGAAATTATTCAAGAAAACGACGAAAGAAGAGGCTTTTTCAAAGCCATGGAAGATGGTAAAGAAGCAGGTTTAATGACCTATAATTGGGCTGGCAGCACTAAATTCATCATAGATCATACCGAGGTTAACCCAGTTTTTAAGGGCAAAGGTGTTGGTTTACAATTGGTGATGAAAGCCGTGGAATATGCAAGAGCAAACAACTTGAAAATTATGCCTTTATGTCCTTTTGCGAAGTCTGTATTTGATAAGAATGCTGAGCTAGCAGACGTATTATTTTAGTCGCTATAATTCTTCTAAGTTGCTTTAATACCTTTGGCATTCCGAAATTAAGTCGGAATCGTAATGCTTTAAAAACGATCAATATACATATTGCTTTAAGATTAGCTTCGCTGAGCACTTCGTGGTTCCTGCCAACGCGGGAATGACGAAAAATAAATGCCAGAGAGACTTTAACTCATTTTCTGCCTTTTAATCAGATAAGCCTCCAATATGTGGTTGAAACCGGCATTGATATCGGCATCAACCATATCGATCTTATACTGTGCGCATTTTAATGCAAGGTTTTTTCTATACTCATTCATCTGCTGTAGATAAGCATCTTTCACCTTTGATGTGTGGGCTTTCAACACCGTTCCCGTTTCCATATCCACAAATTCGTAAGGCCTGTTTTCAAAATTGAAATCTAGTTCTTTTGTTTTGTCTGTGACGTTGAAAACAATGACCTCGTGTTTATTAAACTTGAGATGCTGCAAAGCGGAGAATATTTGATCTAACCTATCATTACTATTTGCAGTTTGTAGCATATCGCTAAATACAACCACCAAAGAGCGTTTATGAATTAAATCTGCAATTTGATGCAAGGCAGAAGACAAGTCTGTTTGAACATTTAATTGAGAAGCAACCAGCATTTCTTCTAACTTGGCGAACAAGAATTTCTGATGCACGCTTGTAGATTTTGCAGGTGTATTTAGTTTGAGTTGGTCGGTAAACAAACTTAAACCAAACGCATCTCGCTGACGCTTGAGCAGATAAATTAATGCTGCAGTACTTTGTACAGAAAATGTAAGTTTGTTGTAATTATCGTTAGGAAAATACATCGAAGAGGAAACATCAATCACAAACTGACATCTCAAATTTGTTTCTTCTTCATAACGCTTGCTGAAAAGCTTATCCGTTTTGGCAAACAACTTCCAATCTATACTTTTAACGCTATCGCCAGTATTGTAAAGCCTGTGCTCGGCAAATTCTACAGAAAATCCATGAAACGGACTTTTATGCAAACCGGTAATGAAACCTTCTACCACTTGTTTGGCTAACAGTTCTAAGCTACTTTCAAATCTAATTTCGTCGGGCTTTTGCGATACTTGCATATTTTAAAAGTAACGAAAAGATTTCGATTAGCTTATAGAAACGAATAAATGTTGGTTAAAGATGATATTTTGAAAAGTTAAGACCTACTACCATCTACATTAACCCCGCTATTCGCTCATACGCCTTCAGGCCTTCACCACAAGGCCGGTATCCGCTGTTATCGGGTTTAAGCATAAGCGGTAGTAAACCAAACCCGATTGAGTGAAAATCCTTTTTGCTGCAATAATATTCAGACTTCGTAAGTTTTAAAAACTTACGAAGTCTTTCCCAGTTGCACACACAAAAAGATTGAAATGAAAGCGGGGCTAAATTAAACCAAGAACTACAGAAATTGCTTTAAAAAAAATCCGACATACAATAATTAAGTACATCGGATATATTTTATTTGAGATAAGTAAAAACCTACTCTTATAATTGACCGTCTAATTTACCAGCTAATACTGATTTAGGCACTGCACCAATTTGTTTATCTACTACTTCACCGTTTTTGAAGTATAACAAAGCTGGGATATTGCGGATACCAAACTGCATAGAAATTTGCGGGTTGTTGTCAACGTTTACCTTGCCAACTAAAGCTTTACCATCATATTCTTTGGCAATTTCTTCTACTACTGGACCAACCATACGGCAAGGACCGCACCACTCTGCCCAAAAATCTACCAAAACAGGTTTATCTGATTTTAATACTAATTCCTCGAAGTTAGCATCTGTTATTTCTAAAGCCATATCTAAATTTTATTTATGTATACAAATATATTATCAATTGTAGTGCCATCAAAAGTCTTGTGTCAATTTGACATTCTTTTGTTCATTGGTTCACTAGCTTACTGGTTCATTGGGTATTTTAAATAATTACTGATACCTAACCATTAATACCTAATCCCTAATTCAACCTGTAATCTACAAAATTTATTTCCCTTATTTTATTCAAAAACTGGTTGTTAGGATTAATACGTTGATTTTTAGAAGGCAACTCCAGTTTTAACCCTTTTTCCATATCATAAACCTCAAAATTGAGCTTACAGTTTTGCGCTTCTGCATTTTCTTTGTTTTCGTCCAAAATCTCTTGGATTTGCTGCATAAAATCGTTGGTAACAGCTTCTATCGGGAATAGTAAAGTAAGCGACTTGGTCAATTTATCACGCAGACCAGAAAGCAAATCTATGCTCGTAATCTTAAACTCCCAATCTCCCTCCTTACCAAAACGCAATCCTAATTTACCACGTATCTGCAAGAAATATCCTTCAGTTAAAAACTGCTTAAATTTCAAGAAATCATCACCAAACAAGGCAATTTCACAGCTATCATCATAATCTTCAAATGAGAAAATGCCGAAAGGTTTACCTGTTTTTGTAATACGTTGCGAAGCCATTGCTACCAAACCTCCAACTACCAATTCTCTATTTTTCAGGGTCTCAAACTCTGCTAAAACTTCCTCATTGGTATCGCCAGTTCGTATTTTATTGATGGTGGTGATGTGTTTCACTTTATAAGGGCAATACCTATCCAATTCAAAACGATAATCATCTAACGGATGTCCCGAAAGGAAAATTCCTATCGCATCTTTTTCGTATTTCAGCCTGTCAATCAACCCCCATTCTGGAGCTACCGGAAACGTTGGTTCCAAAATCAAATCTGCCTTAGAGCCTCCAAAAAGCGAAGATTGCGATGAGTTTTGGTTATTCTGAAAATCGTTGGCATACTTAATTAACTTTTCTATACCATTCAATTTATCGTTGGCGCCGATGAAGAAATACTGCGCTCTGTGGTAACCAAAGGCATCGAAAGCGCCACCATATACAAAACTCTCGTAAGCTTTCTTGTTAACGATACGAGTGTTGGAGCGTTTAGCAAACTCAAATACAGAAGGATAATTACCATTTTCTATCCTTTCCTCGATGATACTTTCTACCGCTTTTTCTCCCACTCCCTTCACCGCAGATAAACCAAAGCGAACCTCGCCTTTAGGATTTACAGAGAATTTCATTTCAGATTCGTTCACATCTGGACCTAATACCGGTACGCCCATTTGTCGACATTCTTCCATAAAGAATGCCACTTGTTTGATGTCACTCATGTTATTGGAAAGTACCGCAGCCATATACTCTGCCGGATAATGTGCTTTCAAATAAGCAGTTTGATAAGCAATCCAAGCGTAACAAGTAGAGTGGGATTTGTTGAAAGCGTAGGATGCAAATGCTTCCCAGTCTTTCCAGATTTTCTCTAAAGTTGCCGCAGCATGTCCTTTTTCAGAAGCCTGTTTTACAAATTTAGGCTTCATTTTATCTAGTACATCTTTCTGCTTTTTACCCATTGCTTTACGCAGAACGTCGGCCTCGCCTTTGGTAAAACCTGCCAATTTCTGCGACAAAAGCATCACCTGTTCTTGATAAACGGTAATACCGTAAGTTTCCTTCAAATATTCCTCACAAGCATCTAAATCGTAGGTAATGGGCTCCGTTCCGTGTTTACGACGAACGAAACTCGGAATATACTCCATAGGACCTGGACGGTAAAGTGCATTCATCGCAATTAAATCCCCAAATACGGTAGGCTTCAACTCCTTCATGTATTTCTGCATTCCAGGACTCTCATACTGGAAAATACCGACAGTTTCACCTCGTTGGAAAAGCTCGTAAGTAGCTACGTCATCTATTGGGAAATTATCAGGATTAAGTTCGATACCGTGACGTTTTTTAACCAGTTTTACCGTATCCTTAATTAGGGTTAATGTTTTTAACCCCAAGAAGTCCATTTTTAATAGACCTGCACTTTCTACTACCGAGTTATCGAACTGGGTTACGTACAAATTACTGTCTTTAGCGATGGATACAGGTACGAAATTGGTGATATCGTCTGGCGTAATGATTACTCCACAGGCGTGGATACCTGTATTACGCACCGAACCTTCTAAAACGATAGCCTGTTGTAAAGTTTCGGCTGCCAAATCCTTACCTGCAGCTAGCCCCTTAAGTAAGTTTACGTTCTCAAACTCGTCGGGCCGCAAAGCTTCTTTCAAAGCTTTTTCTTCCAAGTTGAAGATTTTTGCCAGCTTCATGTTAGGCACTAACTTGGCAACTTTATCTGCTTCGAAAAGAGGCAAATCTAGTACCCTAGCCGTATCTCTAATAGAAGATTTGGCTGCCATGGTACCGTAGGTGATAATTTGAGCCACCTGACTAGAACCGTATTTGTTGATTACGTAATCCATTACACGACCACGTCCCTCGTCATCAAAATCGATATCGATATCGGGCATGGAAACACGGTCTGGATTAAGGAAACGCTCAAAAAGGAGGTCGTATTTAATTGGGTCGATATTGGTAATTCCCAAACAATAAGCTACTGCCGAACCTGCTGCCGAACCACGACCTGGACCAACGGAAACATCTCTATTTCTAGCTTCGGCAATAAAATCTTGCACAATTAAGAAGTAACCTGGATACCCCGTTTTTTCAATGGTTTGTAGCTCAAAATCTAAACGCTCGGTAATATCATCCGTAAGTTCTCCGTAACGTTTCTGCGCCCCAACATAGGTTAGGTGACGAAGAAATTTATTCTCTCCTCGTTTACCACCATCTTCTACATCTTCTGCAACCACAAACTCTTCCGGAATATCGAATTTAGGTAAGAGCACTTCTCTCGCCAATTTATAGATTTCGATTTTATCGATAATTTCCTGAATATTGATAATTGCGTCTGGCACATCGGTAAACAAGGCTTTCATCTCGTCTGCCGACTTGAAATAATATTCGTGGTTAGGCATACCATACCTAAAACCTCTACCACGGCCAATTGGCGTAGCTAGTTTCTCGGCATCTTTTACACACAACAAAATATCGTGGGCATGTGCATCCTTTTTATTTACGTAATAGGTGTTATTGGTAGCCACCATTTTAACCTGATGTTGGGTTGCCATTTTAACGAGCACCTCATTCACACGGTCTTCATTTTCTTGACCGTGGCGCATCAGTTCTATATAAAAATCGTCACCAAATTGTTCTTTCCACCAAAGCAAAGCTTCTTCGGCTTGTTTTTCGCCAATATTTAAAATCTTGCTTGGAACCTCGCCATACATATTACCCGTTAAAACAATCAGGTTTTCTTTGTATTGCTCAACAACCGCCCTATCTATCCTTGGTACATAATAAAATCCTTTAGTATAAGCGATAGAAGACATTTTTGCCAAGTTATGATAACCCTGCTTGTTCTTCGCCAAGAACACCACCTGATAACCATCATCTTTTCTCGTTTTATCGGTATGATTATCACATACGAAAAATTCTACACCAATAATAGGTTTTAGAATCTGCGCTGTAGGTGTTTCTCCTTTTTCTAGCGCCTCTTTGTTTTTTGCCTCAGCGCCTTTGTTGTGGTTAAGCACATTGTTCACAAAGTGGAAAGCACCCATCATGTTGGCATGGTCGGTTAACGCCACTGCCGGCATACCTCTTTCTACCGCAGCTTTTACCAGTGCTGGTATGCTAATGGTACTTTGCAATACAGAAAACTGTGTATGGTTATGCAAATGCACAAAGGCAGCATCTGCCAACGCCGCTTTGTTTTGTGCTAGGGTCTGTTTAGAAACGCCACCAGTATCAGCGCTTTTTCTCTTTCTAATTTCATCAGAAGCAGCTTTTAAGTTGATATGCTGTATGCCAACAGATTCAATTGCAAACGGATTGGCTTCCTTAAAGCGCAAGAAGTAATCGGTATCAACTTGAAGTTCTTCTTTCGTGAAAACTTGCTTCTTAATCAGCTCCAAAAAACAACGTGTAGTGGCTTCCACATCGGCGGTTGCGTTATGTGCTTCGCCAAATGGCACACCAAATAAATACTGGTGCAATTCGGTTAGTGTAGGCAGTTTAAACTTACCTCCTCTACCACCTGGTATTTTCAACAAATCAGCTGTGATTTCTGTACAGGTATCCAATACCGGCATATCAGCTAATGGACTTTCTACACCGAAACGATGAAGCTCACAGCCCATAATGTTAATATCGAACTTGATGTTCTGTCCAACCACAAACTTAGCTTTCCCCAACGCTTCGTTAAACTTCACCAACACATCTGCCAAAGCAATCCCTTGCTCTTCGGCTAATTCCGTAGAAATACCATGAATACGTTCCGCATCATAGGGAATATTAAATCCTTCAGGTTTTACCAAATAATCCTGATGTTCTACCAAATTACCTAGCTCGTCATGCAGTTGCCAAGCAATTTGAATACAACGCGGCCAGTTATCCGTATCGGTAATTGGAGCATTGAAATTACGTGGCAAACCTGTGGTTTCTGTATCGAAAATTAAGTACATAAAGGAGAAAATAGGGATACCAAAATTAACGAAAAATTAAGCGGATTTGGTCACCAAATTATCAACATGCGTAGTCGCTAATATTTAAGGTTTTAAGGTACTTCCATTAACATTTCAATTCTCTTACATAAAGAGAAAATTGCTTACTTTTACTTCAAAATGCTCTAAACCTAATTGTAAAAATGGATTTCACCCTTAATGGCTACGCATTAGTGCTCCTATTCTTCGGAATGCTGACAGCTATCATGGCAATCTACATTTACAGAAGAGGCACCGCCGTGGTACGTTGGTTCGGTTTAATGATGGGCTCTAACGCCATTTGGTCTATCGCCTATGGCTTAGAACTTTCCAGTAAAACGCTTGACCAAGCCCTGATTTTCATCAATATAGAATACATCGGCATTGCCACGTTACCGCTAAACTGGTTTTTGTTTTGTCTTAGTTTTTGCAATAAAGATTGTTGGTACAAAAAACCGCTTAACCTTACGCTAATTCTCATTGCGCCAATTACTACGTTGGTAATGGTATGGACAAATCCCTTACATCACTTACATTATAAAGATGTTCAGATGTTTTATGAAGGTGCTTTTCCTATGGCAAAGATTTACCCTGGCACTTGGTATCACATCTTTACAGGATATTTCTATTTGCTTTTGGCATGTGGTTGTTATTTAATCCTCAATAAATTCAGAACCTCAGACCGTATCTACAAAAAACAGAATTACAGCATCATCATAGGGGCAATTATTCCGTGGATAGCCAATATGAGCTATTTATTAGGCATTAGACCTTTAGGATTTATAGATGTCACTCCTTTTGCTTTTATCTTCACCACCTTTCTTGTTTTCTTAGGTATTTACCGATTTAGGCTATTCGACATCATACCTATTGCCCGTGAAAAAGCAATGGAGCTAATGAGTGACGGTTTTTTAGTATTGGATGACAGGCATCGTATTATCGATTATAATTCGGCTTTACTTCAGTTCATAAGTATTCCAGAAAAAGAAAAAGTTGTAGGCCTAAGTATTGAAACCATTTTTCCTAAGCATCCAGAATTAATTAAAAAAATAGAAGCTGGAACGAACTGTAAAATGGAACTGCAGACCACTGTTAAAGAGGAGACTGTTTATTTCGAGGCAGAGATTTTAGTCCTTCACGAAAATAGGATAAATGATGCCTTTACCATAATTAAACTGCAAGATCTAACATCAGCCAAAAAGGATGCCCTTATTGCGAAAGAGCAAGCTTTAGAACTTGAAAAAGTAAATCAGCTGAAAGACCGCATTTTCTCGATTATTGCCCACGATTTAAGAGGACCGTTGGTTAACCTATCAGAAGTGTTAAAAATGGTTTCGTACAACCAAATAAGCGACGAAGAATTTAAAGCGCTATCTCCGATACTTAGCAAGGATATTGTGTATACCACAGATTTGCTGGAAAACATATTACACTGGTCTAGAAGTCAGCTGCAAGGTTTTGGAGTTAAGAAGGAATTTTTCAATGTACGAAACATTATCATGAACGAAATCAATTATCACCTGCCCTCTGCTTCGCTTAAAAAGGTGAAGATATTGCATGATGTTTTTCCAAACGAAATTGCTTACGCTGATTTGTTGATGTTCCAAATTGTAATTAGGAACCTGCTAAACAATGCCATCAAATTTTGTAACGAAGGCTGTGAAATTCTGATTACCGCAGCTTACCAAAAAGACGGGATGATTAAGGTTTGCATTAAAGATAGTGGTATCGGCATTTCAAAAGCTACCATCGAAAAGTTATTCAAAGAGGAAAACATATCGTCTAGAGGTACCAAAAATGAGAAAGGAACTGGCTTGGGATTAATGATTTGTAAAGATTTTATGAGCCGGAATGGCGGTGATATTAGTGTAAGCAGTGAGTTAGGGATAGGTACTACTTTCTGCGTTACTGTTCCCACTCATGCTTAAACAAAAAAGCTATCTTGTTATACTGAGCAAAACAAAGAATACTTCCACAGTTTAAACCGTCTCGAATTCCCGCTCCTCTGCATAGCAAAATAGCTTTCTATTTCTTATAAAGATGATTATTTGCCGATAACGTCGTTAATGGCTTGTTGTTCCTTTAAATCATCTACATTATTTTTATTACCGAATTTTTCGGTTTTGTTAGCGAAATAATCCAAAATTACAACAATAGAATCCAAATTATCTGCTACCCTTTGGTGCATATCAGGTAAATCTTGCTCTAGTTTTTTATCACCAAGTTCGATATTATCTACTTCAATTTTTCCTATTTTTTGTATGATAGCTTGTTGTGAATGCTGCAAATCTTCGAGCTCTCTCACTATCTTCTCCATTAGTTCGAATTTCTTTAAAGTTTCCATAAAATATGTTTTTATTAATTGATAAACTTACTCTTACAACCAACGTTATCGAAGTTTGTTTGATTTTATTGATAAAATATTTGGATTCAAAACATATAACTAATAATTTAGTTATATGAAAACTCTATTGATCTTTTTGCTTTTTTTAATCACCAACAAACTTTGTTTTGCTCAAGATAATTTAGACAAAGAAAAGCTTTTGGAGTTCTACCAAACCCAACGTTATGCTGAAGCAGCAAACTATTTGAGTACAATTTATCCAGCCGAAACGAGCGATATCAAGGCCTTAACACAAATTGCTTACTGTAATATGATGGCAGGCAAATTAGTAGATGCAGAAAAGGGCTACCAAAAAATTAATGAATTACAACCAAAACAAATTCCAATACTTTTTAGCTTGGCGAATATTAACTCTAGAAGAGGAAATAAAAGGGTTGCAGGTGATTACCTGCAGCAGATCATCATTTTAGACAGTACAAATTTTAATGCTTACAAGCGCTTGGCAGACTATACTGATAGCGTTGAATTGAAATTAAAACATCTTCAAAAAGCAAACAAACTTAATTCTACAGAGGCTGATGTAGCCTTTGACCTAGCTCTTGTTTACCGTGACCAAAAGCGGTACCAACCAGCCTATGATGTACTCAAAATTGCCATTGCGGCTGATACCAGTAACATGATTTTACAGCAGGCGCTGCTCCCAATGGCTAATCAACTGAAAAAATATAATGAGGTAATTATTACAGGAGAAAAACTTTTGAAAAGTGGTGCAGATGGAAACGTTGTTTTGGATGTTGGGAAAGCATATTTCTTCCTAAAAAACTATAAGAAAGCGCTTGGCCTCTTTCAAATGTTAGAACGGATGTCGATGCAAAGCGAAAGTGTTTTTTATTATATCTCGCTGTGTTTTAGAGAAATGAAGAATTATGAAAAGGCCGTAAAGTACGCCATGCTTACTATTGACGAGAGCATTTCCCCAAATATATCTGCCTATTATAATTTATTAGGTGGCATTTATGATGAAAAACAACAATTGAATTTAGCTGCTAGTGCCTATAAAAAAGGATTGAGCTACAATACTAACAAGAACATCTATTATCGCTTAGGGTTATTGTATGATTTGAAATTGAAGCAACCTAAAGCTGCAATAAATTATTACAGTTTGTTCTTAAAAAGTAAGGATTTAGAAGCCGATGACCAACCGCAGATAGATTATGTAAAGGTTAAATTGGCCGAATTGAAGAAGTAACTATAATGAGCTTTTAACTAGTGTGATAATATTGAATAGTTGTTTAATTATCCAAGAATGGATTACAAATCCATAGTTAATGAAATCGGGATTGCAAATCCCGACTAGCAACCACCTAAAAGCTACTTCAAATCTTCAAAAACTGGTTTTACATCAGTCCAAAATTCATCTAAAGCGATGATTCGTGGTTTTAGAAATGTGATGATATCTGGCCATTGCTGCTGATTATAGACACTGACATTTGGCAGCACCATTTCTATTCTGGCTACTTGTTTATCATAGCTATTGGTAACAGAGGGAATCCAATCCCATTGCTCATTAAGCGTATTTTCCAGCATTAACTTAAATTCTTGGAATTGCTCGAAAAACAACTCACGAATACCTTCATCTGGATGTGCAATTTCGATAGCAATATTAGCCTGCTTTTTTTCTGCGTCCATTCGGAAGAAAATATTTTTAACGCCAGTTTTGTAGTTTACCCAATTTACAGGCAAACCTTCGGCACCAAGAATTGGCTTCATATACTGGCCAAAGCTAATCCAAAATTGTTGTCGTAACCTTGCGGCTTCTTCTTTGCTAAACATCTGTTTTAATGAAGAATTGTTAATGTTTAATGATTAATTCTTTAGAAAGCAATGACTGGGAAATAGTTAATAGCAGCACTGTGCTCGGTTAATTAAACCCGATTGGAGCGGGAAGCTCCCGATTTTATCGGGACTAAAGTGAAAAGCGGGGCTGCAGTTGCCAAAAAAACAGTTCCGTTCTTTTCCAAAATTAATTCCTTCCCATTAGCCTAGCTACGTATTTACCAATGATATCGAATTCCAGATTAACGGTATCTCCAACTTTTACATCCTGCAAATTGGTATGCTCATGAGTGTAGGGAATGATGAAAACCGAAAACCCATCATCTGCAGAATTTACCACAGTTAAACTGATCCCGTTAACACAAGCAGAACCTTTTTCTACGGTTACATTACCTTTGGAAGCATCGTATTTAAATCTGTATTCCCAACTGCCGTCTAGCTCATTTACCAAAACGCAGGTGGCCGTTTGGTCAACATGACCTTGTACAATATGTCCATCTAAACGGGCATTCATTTGCATGCAACGTTCTAAATTCACCTTTGCTCCAACTACTAAATGTCCTAAATTGGTTTTTTGCAAAGTTTCGTCGATAGCGGTTACCGTGTGTGTGTGTTCATCGAGTTTAACTACCGTTAAGCAAACGCCATTGTGCGCTACGCTTTGGTCTATTTTTAGCTCGTTGCTGATAGTTGATGCGATGGTAAAATGAATGTTATCGCCTTCTTTTTGTATATTTTGGACAGTGCCTAAAGTTTCAATTATTCCTGTAAACATTGGATAAGTTAAAAGTAAAAAGGCAAAAGTAAAAAGTTGTTTGCAAACGCCTTAAAACTTAAAACGTATTACCTAAAACTTATTACCTAAACCCATATAAGTTTTTAAAAAAAAGTAAAAAGTTAAAAATGCAGCATGCGTACAGTTTTTAATTTTGAATTTTAATTTTTGCCTTAATAATCTCGTCTATTCTGCACCCAGTTGCTTTTTTGCGTTGCCACTGAAGCTGATTGTTGTGCAGTTGTTTTTTGCTCTTGCAATAACAAAACAGCTGCGATTGCCGCAATCATGGCTTCCTGTTCATCCTCATTTTTTAGGCTTTCGGTATTGAAATATTTACCTACAAAATGCGTATCGAAATTGCCAGAAACAAAGGCTGGATGCTGCATTACAAATTTACCAAAGTTCAAGGTAGTTTGTATGCCCGTAATGTCATATTCTTCTATAGCTCTAATCATCCTTTCAATCGCCTCAGTACGGTCTTTACCGTAGGTGATGAGTTTGGCAATCATCGGGTCGTAATAAATAGGGATTTCCATGCCTTGCTCAAAACCATCATCTACACGTACACCATAACCTTTTGGAGTTTGATAGGTTTGCAAGGTACCTATATCTGGCAGGAAATTATTCAAAGGGTCTTCGGCATACACACGTAATTCCATGGCATGACCGCTAATTTTCAAATCTTCCTGTTTGTAGCTTAACGCCTCGCCACGAGCTATTTTGATTTGTTCTTTTACTAAATCTAAACCAGTAATCATCTCCGTAACGGGATGTTCTACCTGTAAGCGGGTATTCATTTCGAGGAAGAAGAAATCGAGATTTTCATCTAGAATAAACTCGACCGTACCAGCACCTACATAGCCCACTGAGCGAGCAACATCTACTGCACACTTACCCATTTTCTCGCGAATTTCTGGAGTAAGTACCGATGATGGCGCTTCTTCTACCACTTTCTGGTGTCGACGCTGAACTGAGCATTCTCTTTCGAAAAGGTGAACGATATTGCCGTGAGTGTCGCCCAAAACCTGTATTTCGATGTGACGAGGAGAGGTGACATAACGTTCGATAAACACAGAACCGTCGCCAAATGCCGAAGTGGCTTCACTTACTGCCAACTGCATCTGTTCTTCGAAATCTTCTACTTTTTCTACGATACGCATTCCCTTGCCACCGCCGCCGGCCGCTGCTTTAATGAGGATTGGAAAACCTACTTCTACCGCTCTACTTTTAGCTTCTTCTACATTGGTAATGGCTTCTTCCGTTCCTGGCACCATTGGTATATTGTATTTCAACGCTGCTGCCTTTGCCGAAAGTTTATTCCCCATAATCTCCATCGCTTCGGGAGTTGGCCCTATCAAAATCAAACCTGAATTTTTTACTTCTTGCGCAAAAGCGGGATTTTCGGACAAGAAACCATACCCTGGATGAATGGCTTCCGCCCCTGTTAGTTGACAAGCTTCGATAATTTTGCTGCCAACCAAATATGATTGATTGGATGGTGCAGGTCCGATAAAAACTGCTTCGTCGGCATAACGAACATGTAGCGCATTTCTATCTGCTTCGGAAAACACAGCTACCGTTTTAATACCCATTTCTTTTGCCGAACGCATAATACGTAAGGCAATCTCACCACGATTTGCAATCAATATTTTATTCATATCTGATACTTGGTTACCGTTTACAAGATGTAGATTTTATTGCGAAATGACAAATTTTTGGATTAAGGATTAAAGATTAAGGATTAAGGATTAAGGATTAAGGATTAAGGATTAAGGATTAAGGATTAAGGAAAATTGCTTTATTGATAAATTGTTTTATTGTTTTCGATTTTTCTTAACTTACTACCTAATTTTTTCGGACTTTCGGACTTTCGGACTTTCGGACTTTCGGACTTTCGGACTTTCGGACTTTCGGACTTTCGGACTGAACACTGAACACTGAACACTGATACCTAGTACCTGACTACTAATACCTGACCCCTAAAAAAATGCAACTAAGTTTAAACGTACCTGCCCTTTTCTTTCCCGCCATTAGCTTAATTATGTTGGCATACACCAATCGTTTTTTGGCTTTAGCTAGTTTAGTGAGAAGTTTAAAATCTAAATACGAACAAACCGATAAAAACACAGGATTACATAAACAAATCCAGAATTTGCGCTATCGACTAAGGTTGATTAAAAATATGCAGGCTTTTGGCGTGCTGAGCTTTGCTTGTTGTTTGTTCTGCATGCTTTTCATCTATTTAGGTAAAGAAGTTACTGCGGAAATATTCTTCGGCTTAAGCTTATTTTTCTTTATGGTTTCTTTATTGATTTCCCTGCTAGAAATACAGTTAAGTACCAAAGCGCTGGAACTTGAATTAAGTTCTATAGAAGGAATTGAGGATGATTCTATTGTTTCAAAAATTAAGAAGAAGTTTGAGCACTAGATTTAAGTTAAAAGCAAAAAGTTGCCAACGCTTTACCGGCATGAGAATCAACTCCAGCCTAAGCAAAGACCATTAATAACCTAAATTCGGCCTCCTATTTTTCGGACAGCAGAAGTTCGCCTCAGCAAGAACTTTAATAGAAAAATAGGCAGCCTAGATTTTTGCTTCTTTTCATCAATGGAAAAGAAGATGCCTTCGCGGCAAAGAGCGAAACACTAAATCTCTAACTTCCCAATTACCTCAATAGTCTGGTCTATCATAGCCGACGAAACATCTAAATGTGTCACCAAACGGATAGTCTTTGCAGAAGTAGTGTTACATAAAATTCCTTTTTTATCCAAGGCTCTTACTAGCTCTTCTGCCTTATACCTGCTAACAACATCAAACAAGACAATATTAGTTTCGGCTGGCATTACACTTTCTACGTAATTTGCTTGCGCTAATGCATGTGCTAAAGCTTTAGCATGCTGATGATCTTCAGCCAATCTATCTACATGATGATCTAATGCATAGATACCCGCAGCAGCCAAGAAACCCGCTTGTCGCATTCCACCGCCCAACACTTTCCTCAACCTACGAGCTTGGTTAATCATAGCTGTAGAACCCAATAATACCGAACCCACAGGCGCTCCTAAGCCCTTCGACAGGCAAATAGAAATTCCATCAAAAAAATGGCCGTAAGGAGCCGCTTTATCACCCGTAGCCACTAAAGCATTAAAAAGCCTAGCGCCATCCAAATGAAGCTTCAAGCCTTTAATTGCACAAAGATTATGTACGGCTTCTATCTGGTCTAAGCTGTAGCATTTGCCTCCACCTTTGTTTACGGTATTTTCTAGCACTACCAAGCTTGTTTTCGGATAGTGTATGTTGTCTTCGTTAATTTCTGGCTCTATTAACTCGGGCGTTAAAATTCCTCTTTCGCCATAAAGCAACCTCACCGAAGCCATCGAATTATAAGCAATACCACCACCCTCATAACGATAAACATGTGCAGTTTGGTCACAAATGACTTCATCTAGCGGCTGCGTAAAGCACTTAATAGCGATTTGGTTAGTCATCGTTCCCGAAGGACAGAACAAACCCGCCTCCATATGGAACATGCTTGCCAACTTTGTTTCGAGGGAATGTACAGTTTCATCTTCCCCATACACATCATCGCCAACCTTAGCGTTCATCATCGCATCTAGCATTCCTGCTGTAGGCTTGGTTACGGTATCACTTCTAAAGTCAATTTTTTGTTCCATTCGTTGATGGTTTTATGGTTGATAGTTAATAGCTTTCAGTTTAATAATTCTTCAAGGGCAGTTCCAATTTTTTCTAAAACAAACCGATGAACTAATGAACTATTAAGTCAATCATTTAGAAAGCAAATATGGCATATTCAAGATGGTAAAAATCTTTTTAATGAAAAAATTACATTTTAATTCTCAATTATTTTTCCACTGCTTTATTTTGATTTATCTACCGCTTTAAAATAAAAAAACGGCCTTTAATAGTGTAAAAAATACACTTTATTAAAAAACCGCTTCAGTTATTCGCAATCAAACGTTTGAACAGCCTTAACATTAACTAATAAAAAACTTAATATTAATTTTTTATTTCCAATAAAGGCTGATATATTGCTAAACTTTTTTACAAATTATACAACTTAACAAACCAAAAAAATGATACTTATTGCAGATGGTGGATCTACTAAAACCAACTGGTGCTTAATCAACGAAGCCGGAAGGAAAATCCATTTTAACACCGAGGGTTACAACCCTTATTTTGCAAAGCAAGATTACATTGAAAACTCATTAAGAACCACTTTGCCTGACAGCTTAGACGCATCTAAACTGGAAGAAGTTTACTACTATGGCGCAGGTTGTTCTACAGATGGCAACAAAAAAATTGTATCAGATGCGATGCAAAAAGTTTTTGTAAATGCTAAAATCAATGTAGACCATGATTTGTTAGCTTCTTGTCGTGCACTTTTGGGTGACGAGCCTGGCTTTGCTGCTATCTTAGGCACAGGAACCAATACTTGCTTATACGATGGCGAAGGCATTACCTTAAACATCGATTCGCTAGGTTATTTCTTGGGCGACGAAGGTAGCGGTAGCTTTATTGGCAAACGTTTATTGGCCGATTACATGAAAGGCTTTATGCCGAAAGGATTAAGCGAAAGCTTCTTCAACATCTACGGATTAAGCAACGAAGATATTTTCGACAACATCTACAATAAACCATTACCAAACCGTTTCTGTGCAAGTTTCAGTAAGTTTTTGTATGATTTCAAAACTACTTACCAAGAATATGCTGAAGATGTAGTAGATACTGCATTTACTGCTTTCTTCGAGAAATTGGTAAAACACTACCCTAACTATAACAAACATTTGTTAAACGTTGTAGGTTCGGTTGGTTACAGTTTTAGAGATAGATTAAGCGTAGTTGCTGATAAATATGAAATGGGCGTTGGAAAAATCATCCGTTCTCCAATAGATGATTTAGTAGAATACCACTTGAGCAAAAGATAATCCGTAAAAGGATTTAAGCATACCAAAGTCCCGACATTAAGTTGGGACTTTTTTTTGTGATAAACATTTCCTCTCCCCTATTGAGACTAAAGCCAATTTCTTATATTAGCTGGAAATAGTAAAAACGATGAATTTCCACACCCGTAAATGGATTAAGCCCGAAGACTTAAACCCAAATGGTAGCCTTTTTGGAGGCAGCTTGTTAAAATGGATTGACGAAGAAGCTGCAATTTATGCCATGTGCCAATTAGAAGCGCCAAGGGTAGTTACCAAACTGATTTCCGAAATCAACTTTGTATCATCAGGAAAACTGGGAGACATTGTAGAAATGGGAATGACTGCGTCTGAGTTTGGAAGAACATCTATTACGCTAAAGTGTGAGGTAAGGAATAAGATTACAAAAAAGGCAATTTTAACTATTGATAAAATGGTTTTCGTAAATGTGAATGAACGTAGTGAACCTATTCCTCATGGTAAAAGCAAAATCAGGAAGATGGATGAGAAGTTGGAGAATATGGGTTAGTTCAACACCAGTATTCCTTTAGAACTTTCGTCATTGCCAGCTCGACTGGCAATCGTAATGCGTTAAGAAATTGACATATAAATTTCGCTTTACGATTCCCGTTTTCACGGTAATGACGCATTACAAAGAGAACTAGGTTAAAGTCTCCAATTCCTCCAACAACGCTTTCGCATCTAAATCAAAGGAATTAATAACCACTTTCGATTGTCGATAAAATACGTTTCTTTCCTCCAATTTATCAATAATGAACGCTAGCAGCTGTTCATCGTCCATACCTTTTATCAAAGGACGTTTTTCTCGGTTATGTAAACGCGATACCAATTGTGGCGGTGTCATTTCCAAATAAACAGTGACGCCGTTTTCATTCATCCATTCCATATTATCTAAAAAGCAGGGCAAACCACCACCTGTAGCTACCACACAAGTTTCAGGATAATCGAAAGATTTAAGCATTTCATTCTCCAACTGACGGAAAGCTCCTTCGCCATTGGCAGCAAAATAATCAGCGATACTCATCTCCTGCTGCTCTACAATAACCGCATCAATATCAATTACTGGGCATTCCAATAAATTAGCTAATTGTTTTGCTTTGGTGCTTTTACCGCAACCCATAAATCCTACTAGGAAAACTATCATGTTTAGATTAATTGTTTGAATTGGTTAACTGGTTAATCGTCGTTACGATACGCAATTTAATGATTATACGCAAAAGGTTTAACTTTTCAAAACAGCTTTTTTCAAAGCATTTAGCTTGTTTGCTATTTCGTCCAGCTTTAATCTAAAATATTCGTATTCTTCCTCGGTAATGAATTCTAAATCAAATGCACCTATAATATGATTTACCGTTTCAATTGAACTCGCATACGACATCGTAATAAAATGCGCTTTGTCTTTGGTAGTAATTCTAGCTGAGCCTTCCGCTAAACAATCTCCAATACTACTTGCCGAACGTTTCAACTGACTAGTTAGTCCAAATAATTCTTCTTTAGGAAACTTCTTTGTGAGGAGATAAATTTCTTTTCTAAATACTCTGGCCTTTTGCCAAGTTTCTAGTTTTTCAAAAGAGTAGATATGCATATAGGTTATTTGTTTAAACTGTTTATTTGGATAACTGTTTACCTATGCAATTTAACAAATTAGCAATTAATACAATTAAGCACCCTGCAAATCATCAGTTAACCAGTTTAAACAAATAATCGATTAACCATACTCTTAAGCTAACTTCACTCTTGGGTCAATCCAAGCATAAAGCAAATCTACCAAGATATTTACCACCACAAAAACAAAGGCGATAAACAATATTGAGCCCATTACTACTGGAAAATCAGACATTTCTAAAGCATAAACCGTGGTACGTCCTAATCCGTTGTAACCAAAAATATATTCTACAAAGAATGAACCTGCCAATAGAGAAGCAAACCATCCAGAAATAGCAGTAATCACTGGATTTAAAGCATTCTTTAAAGCGTGTTTATAGATAATCGTTTTACGAGATAAGCCTTTAGCCCTTGCTGTACGAATGTAATCTTGAGATAGCACATCCAACATGGCACTACGGGTTAGTTGCACAATAATCGCTAGCGGACGAAGCCCTAAAGTAATCATCGGTAACCATAGATTTCTCAAAGTCATTACTTCGCCTTCAAATGGGTCGTAGCTAAATAAACTGCCACTCATATTTAGTCCTGTGTAATCTGACAATACAAATCCGAAGAACCAAGCAATGATAATTCCTGCGAAAAAAGCAGGTGCCGATATACCCAAGATCGCAAACATATTAGCCGCTTTGTCAATCCAAGTACCTCTGTAAACAGCAGAAAGCACGCCTAAAAATACACCGATAATGGTTGCAAAAATCATTGCAGTTAATGCTAAAACAAAAGTATTAGGTACGGTTTCGGATAAAATAGTAGTTACATCTCGTTTAGTTTGGTATGAACGACGCAAATAAGGTTTTTTTAATACCCATGCATCAGCTCCTATCTTAAACAACTTAACGTAGCTGTATTTCTCTTGGTTTTCTGGCGTATTTTCGTGAACACTAATGGGCGACAAATCGTTCACATACAGGAAAAACTGTACAGGTTTAGATTTATCCAAGCCAAACTCCTTACGTACGGCTTCTAAAGATTGTACATCAGAACGTTGTCCCATGGTCATTCTTGCGGGGTCGCCAGGTAAAATGTTAAACAGCACAAAAACTACCGCAACTACACCAGCCATCACAGCTAATCCATATAACAACTTTCTAAGTGCGTAGATTCCCATTTACTTAGCGAAATATTTTTCTGTGAACTCCTCAAACGAAGGCAGCGAATGATAATGCCACTTATTCACGATAGTACCGTTTTTAAGCAGCAAAACGCCTGGATTAGCCCTAACCATACTTTTTAAAGGTACAGCATCAGCATAAAAAACTTCCATGAATAACTTCATTTTCTTGCTAAACTTTTCCGCGTCTTGGGCAGAGTTGGAAGTCAACAATACAGTACGAATATTAAACTGTTCAGCAGCATTGAGTGCTAAAGCATTAGCTTCTGCAATAGCATTTTCGTTAGTTTCGCTGAGGTTGTAAGCCACCACCACCAAACTATAGTAAGGATTTTCTACAATTTCTTTGGTATAATCTGTTCCCGAAGCATCGGTAATCATCAAATCTTTGATTTTCACGTCGTAGCCCTTTTTTACGAGTTCACGAGATGGCGAGCCTATCACTTCCCAATTTTCATCTTTCCAAACCTCTTTGCTCATGTAATCTTTATCACTCATGGTTTGAGTTTCACCAGTTTTTTTGTTTTTTAGGTCGTACATGATGAGGTATTCATCAACTGGTGCTCCTTCCGGAATTTTCATGTTCTCCGGAATATTAGAACCCACTTTGTAGGGAAGAAAATCGATGATGGGCAAAAAATTATACGTGAAGGTACCAAACAGCAATGATGCTGCAAATACCGCTGCAAACAAACTACTTTGTACCGCTGGCTTTTCCGTAATTGGTTTAATGAGCGTTCTATTGATGTAAATATAAACAATCAGCAGTAGCAACACTACATCCTTACTAAACGATTGCCAAGGGGTTAGCGGAATAGCATCTCCAAAACAACCGCAAGAGGTAACCACCTTAAAGGCTGCAGAAACGAAGGTTAAAAAAGTAAAGAAGATGATGGTTGCCAACAATCCTTTCACTACGAAATTTCTGAAAATCCCTAACAATAAAAGTGCACCAAATACAATTTCGAGTACACAAAGCAGCACAGCAATTCCAGTTGCCCAGCCGTTTAAGAAACTGATATGGAAAACTTCGAAATACTCTTGTAGTTTGTAGCCAAAACCTAGCGGGTCATTCGCCTTAATTAATCCCGAAAATATGAACAGGATACCTACAAACCATTTGGAAAACTGAAAAAGTGCTTTTTTCATCATCAAATCTCTAGTTTAATCTTTCCGACCATTGAATAGCTTCAGGCAATTCAACATCAGAAAATTCTATATGTATTACTCTTCTCTTTTGTCCATTAGTTGTTCTGTTTGAACTGTGTAGGATCAAAGGTTTCATCAACATCACACCACCTTTTTGCACTTCACAAACAGCCTCTTTTTCTACATTCCAGTCTATCGTTTCAGGTCTATAAATTCCTTTCAGATGAGATTTTGGAATCACTTTTAGTGCACCATTATTTATGCTGGTATTATCCAAGTGAATTCTGATGGTAAAATCCCTCTTCAGAATAGCTAATGGAGGTTGAACCGCAAATTGTTCTTGCTTCACTGTCCAAGGTCCGAAACCTTCCAACTCTACTTTTTTATCAACAGAAATAGTCAAATCTTGATGATAAGCCACGTACCAATTCGATTTTTCAGGCTTATCAAAGTAAATGCTCTTAACTACAAAAGCATTGTTATTGAAAACATCCACAAGTAAGTCTTTCAAATTATCGTTAAAAATCAAACTTTCAATTTCTGGAACTTCCTTTAAAAATTGCCTGATGGCAAATAAATCCTCCGATTTTCTGAACGTTGCTTTGTCGCTATTTGCTGCTGCTATTACAGCCAAAATTTGCTCTATTTCCTTTGGAGTATAAATATCGTTTACTATCGAAAATCCGCTTTCTTCCAACTCTAATTTCGTAGTTGAAAAATGGCTTTGCTTTAAGGAATTTGAACTTTCGACCTCCAATTTTTTACTTTTAAGTTTAAACTCTTTAAGCCACTCCCAACTTAATCAATGCAAAAACTGCATAGTTCAACATATCTTGATAATTGGCTTTGATACCTTCTGATGCTACAGTTTGTCCGTCATTATCTTCAATCTGTTTAACTCTCAAAATTTTCATCAAGATTAAATCCGTTAACGAACTGATACGCATATCACGCCAAGCCTCACCGTAATCATGGTTTTTATCCATCATCAAGTCTTTGGTTTCTTGTACACGTTCATCGTAATAAGCTTCTGTAACATCAACAGCTAACTCATTTGGCTCATCCTCTCCCAACTCCAATTGCAAAATCGCCATTACACAATAGTTGATAATTCCGATGTATTCAGAAGTAACGCCTTCCCCTACTTTGGAAACCTTTTTTTCTTCTAAAGTTCTAATGCGCTGCGCTTTGATAAAGATTTGGTCGGTAATAGAAGCTGGGCGTAAAATGCGCCAAGCTGTACCGTAATCTTTTGTTTTCTTAATAAAAAGTGATTTGCAAACCGCTATCACCTGATCGTATTCTAAAGAAGTATTTGCTGCCAAAACAATTAAAATATTTAATATTTAGCCAATAAAACGGCTATTTTTGTTTTTTGTTAACTGATGGCTAAAGATACATTTTTAAACCGAAAACATACGCTAAACTGCAAAGGCAAACTTATTGACATCAGTAAACCTTCGGTAATGGCGATCTTAAATATTACTCCAGATTCGTTCTACAACAAAAGCCGTGTAAGCTCTGTTGATGAAGCTTTGAGAAACACTGAAAAGTTCATTGAAGCTGGTGCAAAGTTTATCGATGTTGGCGCTTATTCTTCCCGTCCTGGCGCAACAGATGTTAGTGAAACAGAAGAGATTGAACGCTTGGTTCCGATAGTTCAAGCTATTAACCAATCTTTTCCAGAAACATTAATTTCGGTAGATACTTTTAGGGCAAAAGTGGCCGAAGAAAGTATCCATGCTGGTGCACATATCATCAACGATATTGCCGCTGGAAATTTGGACGAAAAAATGTTCGAAACCGTAGCAAAACTACAAGTGCCTTATATCATGATGCACATGAAAGGTACGCCACAAAATATGCAAGAAAACCCAAGTTACGAAAATGTAACCACCGAAGTTTTCAGTTATTTCAGTGAGAAAATCAAAACCTTAAACAATTTGGGCGTTAAAGATATCATCTTAGACCCAGGCTTCGGCTTTGCCAAAACCCTAGACCACAACTACGAGCTGTTGAGGAATATGCAATTGCTTAATTTCTTCGAGATGCCTTTATTAGTGGGTTTCTCTAGAAAATCGATGATCACTAAAGTCCTGAATATTAAAACTGAAGAAGCATTGAATGGCACTAGCGTACTGAATACTACTGCGCTGCTTAAAGGGGCTAACATTTTACGGGTGCATGATGTAAAGGAAGCGGTAGAGTGTGTGGAATTAATTAATCGTGTGGTTGGTTAACTGGTTAATTGTTTAAATCAGTTAACTGATGAACTGGTTAATCGCCTATTTGTTAAATTGCAGATACAAACAATTAACCAAATCAACAGTTCGAACAATTAACCAATATTTAAAATGCATACCTACTCTTTTGAAAAACTAGAAACTTGGCAAAAAGCGAGATCATTTAGAAAGGAATTTATCTGCTCACAAAAAAAAATCCGAAAGAAGAATTATTTAGCTTAACTAGTCAAATCAAACGTTCCGCAAGCAGTATTGCAGATTGTTTAGCGGAGGGCTCTGCTAGAGTCACAACTAAAGACAAAGCTCATTTCATAACTATTTCTTATTCAAGTGCAATTGAAACTGTTAACCACATTATTGGCGCATTTGATTTAGAATTTATTACTGCGGAAGAATACGAATATTTTAGATTGAAGTTAGATGAAATCGCTAATAAATTGAATGCGTTGAAAAACTCGATACTTAAGAACAACTAAACAATTATTTAGTTAACAATTAACCAAATCACCAATTTAAACAATTAAACTATATTGTCTATCTTGTACACCAATGAAGAGCCTTGATTTCGATTTTCTAAATATTACATGGATTGATGCCATTGATGTTGCCCTAGTTGCCATTTTAATCTACTACATCTACAGTTTAATTCGCAACACGCTTGCCGTAAACCTGGTGTTGGGGATGATCATCATTGTACTGGTATATTACGTTGTGAAAGGTCTTCACATGGAATTACTGGAAGCGATCATCAACAAATTCATGAGTGTAGGAATTTTAGCGCTGGTAATTATTTTTCAGCCAGAAATTAGACGCTTCTTACTACATATCGGAAAGAACACTTTCTTGCAGAAGAACAAAGCTTGGTGGGGATATTTATTCGGTAATAAAAGTGCAGAGCAAGATAATTTACTACGCATTAAGCCAATTATCGACGCTTGTAAAAGCATGAAAAAATCTCGTACTGGTGCATTAATGGTGTTTGTAAAGTATTACGATGATGAATATTTCACGAACAGTTGCGAAATGATTGACAGTAAAATATCTAAGCGACTGCTGGAAAGCATCTTCCAAAAACATAGCCCATTGCATGATGGTGCTGTGGTAATTTCGGAGAATAAAATTAAAAGTGCCAGCTGCATCCTTCCTTTAACCGACAACGACAAATTACCTGCACAATTTGGATTGAGGCACAGAGCAGGTATCGGTGTTTCCGAATCTACAGATGCGGTGGCTGTGATCATTTCTGAAGAAACCGGAGAAATTGCCTACGCCAAACAAGGTCGTGTGCGTATGAACGTTTCTTTCGGAGAACTTGAAAAGTTGCTGAATAAGGATTTTTAATCGCTTAAATCTTATAAGGTTGGAAGGTTGAAATTTCACAAAGTCGCACTGACTAGCCTATAGTAGTCATTCCGTACTCGATAAGGAATCGTAACTTCTATCGCTTCAATATCCCCCGCATACGCGAGGATGACGGAAGATGAAACGGATTGTACATAGAGGCTTCACAAACTTTTTCTTCTTAATCTGCTTCAAATTTCTATTTTTGGGCTGAGTTAAAAATGAATATGAATAATTGGTTCAATAAAAACGGCATCCATCTTGCCATTCTAGCAGCTTTCGTTGTTATCTGTTTCGTGTATTTCAGTCCAGTTTTGCAAGGTAAAGCACCGGCGCAAAGCGATGTCATCCAGTCTAAAGCCATGCAAAAAGAAATCATGGAATACAAAGACAAGGATGGAAAAGGACCACTTTGGACAAACCAAATGTTTGGCGGGATGCCCGCTTATCAAATTTGGGTACAATATGCTTACAATGGTGCCACTTATGGTATCGCCCTAATTACAAAAGCACTCCCAAATCCAGTAGGCACGGTGTTATTATTGTTAGTTGGCGCCTATTTTTTGTTTATTACTTTAAAGGTAAATCCTTGGCTGGCAGCGGCAGGTGCCATCGCATTTGCGTTTACCACTTACAATTTTGTATTAATTGCCACAGGTCATAGCAACAAAGCTTTGGCCATCGGCTTTTTCGCTCCAATTATTGCAGGTATTTTAATGACTTTACGAGGCAGATATTTGCTTGGTGCAAGTTTAACCGCACTATTTTTAGCTTTAGAGATTAGAGCTAACCACGTTCAAATGACTTATTATCTATTCCTTTCACTACTAATTTTAGTGGGAATGGAATTATATCAAGCATATAAAAACAAAACACTTCCTGCATTTGGTAAAGCAATTGGATTTTTAACTGGTGCGGTAGTTATTGCCGTTATGATTAACGCCAGCTTATTATGGACAACTTCTGAATATGCTGCAGAAACCAATCGTGGTAAATCTAATTTAACTTCAACAGAAGCGGGCACCAAGGAAAAAGCAGGCATGACTAAAGATTATGCTTATGCGTGGAGTCAAGGAGTGGGCGAAAGTTTTACTTTCTTAATCCCTAATTTATATGGTGGCGCTACCGGAATTGATGAACTAGTAAAACCAGAAAGCAATTTATATAAAGCTGTTTCAGCAGATTTTTCTGGTGGAGACCCAGGCCAAACCAATCAAGTTATCCAACAGTTAGCGCAAGGTTTCAACATGCAAGAATACTGGGGCGAAAAACCTGGTACATCTGGTGGCTATTACTTTGGTGCCATTGTATGTTTCTTGTATATCTTCGGCTTATTTATAGTTCGCAATAGAATCAAATGGTGGATTTTAGCAACAACCGTACTCTTCATGTTGCTTTCTTTCGGTAAAAACTTTCCATTAATATCCGATTTATTTTATGATTACTTCCCTCTTTACAATAAATTCAGAGCAGTAGAATCCATTTTAGCAGTAGTTGGCTTAATGGTTCCAGTTTTGGCATTCTTAGCTTTAAAAGAAGCACAAGAAGGTAATATCGAACAGAAACAATTAGTTAAGAAACTGACCTGGTCAGCAGGCATTACAGGTGGTTTTGCCTTAATCGTAGCCTTAGCTCCTACCTTGCTTTTTAGTTTCAAAACCAACAACCATGCAGAAATTGTACAAGCTTTAACTCAGGCTTTGCAAAACAACGCTGCTGCTGCGCAAAAACTAACCAATGCTTTGGTACAAGACCGTGCAGCTATTGCCCGTTCCGATGCCTTTAGAGCATTTCTTTTCGTTGTTATCGGCTATGCCATTGTTTGGGCTTTCCTTACCAAAAAATTAAATACCCAACTAGCTTTCGGTTTGTTAGCACTTGCTGTATTAATTGATATGTGGCAAGTAGACCGCAAATATTTAAACAACAAGAATTTCGAAAGTAAAACTACTTTGGCTAATTATTTCCAGCCTAGAGATGTAGATACTTTCATTGCAAGCGATAAAGACCCTAACTTCCGTGTTTACGATCAAAGCATTAATACTTTTAACGATGCCAGCACTTCTAACTTCCATAAAACTGTGGGCGGTTACCATGCAGCTAAGTTGAAGAGATATGATGAACTTATCCAAAACCAGTTCTCGAAAAGCGTAAACCAAGATGTATTGGATATGTTGAATACGAGATATTTCATTACCCAAGACCCTCAAAATGGTTCTTACAAAATGAGCAGAAATGCTACCGCTTTAGGTAATGCTTGGATTGTGAAAAGCGTTCAGTTCGTAAAAAATTCCGATGAGGAAATGAAAGCGATCAATAGTTTCGACCCTAAACAAGAAGCCATTGTTGATGAGCAATACAAAAAATTATTAGATACAACTCGTTTAGGTGCAGATCCTTCTGCATTTATTAAATTAGAAAAATATCATCCAGACCACTTAGAATATAGCTACAGCGCACCACGTGATGTAATTGCAGTATTTTCAGAGATTTACTACGACAAAGGTTGGAACATGTATGTAGATGGCGTACAAAAACCTTATTTCAGAGCTGATTACGTTTTACGTGCTGCTCAATTAGAAGCTGGTAACCACAAAGTTGAATTCAAATTTGAGCCTAAGTCTTATTACACAGGTGAAAAAATTTCATTAGCAGGAACCATTCTTTTGGTACTTTGCTTAGGTTTTGCTGGCTACAGTGAAACTAGAAAAAAGAAAGCTGCGTAATTTCAAAAACAGTGCATCAATACAAGCCCTACGATTTTATCGGAGGGCTTTTTTTTATGGAAAGGATTGATCATATAGCACATCAGTCCTTCTCCTTTTTAAACAAGAATCAGTCGTAAAACAATTTTTCTAATGGGGTTTTAATCTACGATTCACGTTTTTGTAAAATACCACACTTTCAAGCCCCAACACTTCCAAATACGCTTTCAGTTAACCTATCGATCATATATTTGCAGGTGAATGATTGCCTTTTTTAGACACAGATTTACAATTTACTTCCTTAGCTCGTTTTTGTTTTTAGGTTTTTTCCTGAAAGCAAATAGCTTTTTTGGCTGTAAATGGTCTAACATTGTTTGCGAGCTGGAAGAGCAACAGCCCTCGGAAGATGAGAAAGGTGCAAAAGAAGATAAATCAGGAAGAACGATAAAAAAGACTTGGGACATTTCATCTCCTAACCCAAATCAACCTTATTCGAAAGAACCCATCATTAACGAAGCACACAACCGTGTATACTTATTGGCCATCATCACCGAACCGCTCATCGCCATTTTAAGTGAGCCTCCCGAACTAGCTTAATGCCTTCAACTTGTATCGTACAAGCTTAGAATTCACTTATTAGTTACATTTACTTACTATTTCATGAATCATAAACATGATGCGCCACTAAGACCTTGGAAACGCTTAGTCGCAATTTTGCATTTTGAACGTTCATCTATCAATTATATCCTTTTTTACGCCATCTTAATTGGTTTAATTGGCTTGACACTGCCCTTGGGTACTACAGCCATTTTTAATTTACTCAGCAATGGTTCCATGTATAGCTCTACCTACATCTTAATTGGTGTTGTACTGGCGGGAATTATTTTAGGTGGCCTTTTATTAATTGGCCAATTAACCTTGGTAGAATTGGTAGAGCAGAAAATATTTGCACGCACTTCGTTAGAATTTGCCTACAGGCTGCCCAGAATAAAAAAGACTGAATTGGAAGGCGAATATCCACCTGAACTTATTAATCGCTTTTTCGGAATTCTAACGATACAAAAAGGATTGACCAAACTCGTAGTAGAAATCATCGCCGCTGCCATACTTATTGTCTTTAGCGCTATTTTATTATCATTCTACCATCCCGTTTATTTGGCCTTCGGCATCTTTATCGTCTTGGTACTACCTTTTATCATCGGACTTTACTTTAAAGAAGCAGTAAAAACCAGTATCAAGGAATCTACCTATAAATTCGAAGTAGTGGCTTATTTGGAGGAGATTGCCGCCAACTTAGACGATTTTAGGGGCGACAAAGCCAAGATGCAAGAGGCCATGAAAACGACTGATGAAATTACCTCCAACTACTTAAAATCTAGAACCAGCCATTTCAAAGTGCTACGTAAACTGTTTGCCAGCTCCATTCTTATTAGAGCGGTATTGATGGGCGCACTGTTGTTGATGGGTTCATATTTCGTAATTGAACGCCAAATGACTTTCGGACAATTTGTAGCTGCAGAGGTAATTGTGGTGCAAATTAGCTATGCCGTTGAAAAAATCATGACCAGTATGAATACCATCTTTGACATGATTACCAGTGCAGAAAAACTAGCTGTGGTGACCGACTTAGACCTTTTTGACGGAGAGGAGGTTAAACATGGCTAATCGTCGCGAAGTAAACCACCAGCAACATTGGGAAAACTTGGCAGAACATTCTAATGCCTCACTAATTCCAATCAGTAAAATGCTGCTATTAAAGCGCATTATACTTATCATGTTCCTTCTTTTCTTCATCATTCTATTTCTTCCTTGGCGACAAACCATTCCAGGAAAAGGTACGGTTACAGCCTTAAGCCCTCAAGACCGGCCGCAAACAGTACAAAACCAAATTGGCGGACGCATAGAACGTTGGTACGTGAGTGAAGGACAAGCAGTGAAAAAGGGAGATACCATTTTAGTAATTTCAGAGATTACCCAATCGTATTTTGACCCAGAGCTTTCGCTGCGTCTGCAAGAGCAGTTAAATGCTAAAAAAGGCAGCGAGGAGGCCGCTAAACAAAAAATGCGTGCGACTAGCACCCAAATACAGGCTCTTAACCGTGGATTGAATTTCCAACTGATTGCTGCTGAAAACAAAGTAAAGCAAAGCCGAAATTATGTTAAAAGCGATAGTGCCGATTTAGTTGCGGTGAAGCAGTTTTACAAAGTAAGTCAGGACAGATTAGAACGCTACGAACAAGGTTACAAAGATGGCTTGTTCTCCCTAACGGATATCGAAACCCGTAGAATGAACTTTCAAAATGACAATGCTAAGCTCATTGCGCAAGAAAACAAGCTGACCATCGCCAAGCAAACCTTGCTCAATGCACAAATTGAACTAGATAACATTCGGGCGAAATATCAGGAATCGTTAGCTAAAGCACAATCAGATATGGGTTCTGCTTTATCGGGACAAGCTTCGGCACAGGGTGATATTGCCAAGCTCCGCAACGAAATTGCCAACATCGATTTTAGGCAGGGCTTGTATGTGGTTAGGGCTCCGCAAGATGGTTATGTCATCAAAACGATGAAAGCTGGTATCGGCGAAAACATCAAAGAAGGTGAATCTGTAGCTACCTTACAACCTAAAAACCCACTGGTTGCGGCAGAAATTTACGTAAACGCAATGGATGTTCCTTTGATACACGATCGCAGTGAGGTACGACTACAGTTCGAAGGATGGCCTTCAGTTCAATTCTCAGGATGGCCTTCGGTTGCCGTAGGTACTTTTGCCGGCAGAGTATTTTCGATAGACAGAATGGCAAGTGCTAACGGCACTTATAGGGTGTTGATCAAACAAATGCAACCAACACCAGCAGACGATGAACCTTGGCCAATCCAGCTCCGTCAAGGTTCGGGAGTTTACGGTAGGGTAATCCTTAATTCGGTGCCAGTATGGTACGAAATATGGCGACAATTAAATGGGTTTCCACCAAGTTTAGAGAGAGCACCAAAAGAAGAGGCAGGTAAAGAAAAATAGGAATCATGAAACAACTATGCTTACTCGTTTTCTGTTTGTTCGTTGCCAAAATCAGCTACGCACAAAAAGATACCACCAATGTCTTTTCAATCGAAGATTTGCAGGAAATTGTTTTCCAAAATCACCCAATTATGAAGCAGGCTGCTTTATTGAGCGAAGCTGCTAGGGCAAATGTAATGCAATCTTTAGGCTACTTCGACCCTGCTTTAAAAGCTGGATTTGATAGAAAGGTATTCGGCAACTCGGAATATTATAACCGTTGGGCAAGCGAATTAAAAGTGCCATTGTGGTTAGCTGGCGCAGATTTAAAACTGGGCTATGATAGAAATGTCGGCGATTACACTAACCCCGAAACACATACTTCTACGGCAGGTTTAACTGGTATCGGCATCAGTATTCCGTTGGGACAAGGTTTACTGATTGATTCGAGACGTAACACCTTAAGACAGGCCAAAGTGATGGTTAAATATGCCGAAGCTGAGCGTGTAAAACACATCAATACCACTTGGTTTGCTATTGTGAAAGATTATTGGGATTGGCATTTCGCTTACAAGCAATTTTTGTTGATTAACGAAGGGGTTCAACTTGCTCAAACTCGTTTCAAGGCCATTGCGCAGCAAACTGTTTTAGGCGATAAAGCCAGCATTGATTCTGTAGAAGCGGCAATTACAGTGCAAGATCGATTAATCCAATTCGAAAAAATGAAAGTAGACTTGATGAATGCTCGTCTTACGCTTTCCAATCATTTGTGGAACAATCAAGCTCAACCTTTAGAACTGCCCGAAACCGCTCGTCCCGCACAAGAAGCAGAGCTGAAAGAAAGACCGAAACAGCAATTGCTAGACACTTTACTAAGCCATGCAAATAGTCTACATCCTGACTTAATTAAGCTGCAAACGAAGGATGAACAGCTAGCCATAGAACGTTCGTACCGAGCCGAATTATTAAAACCCAAATTGAATGTTGGTGCCTCGCTCCTATCGATGAGAAGAGATTTTAACAGCAATATCCCCACTCATTACGATTTTAATATGGGTAACTACAAATTGGGTTTAGAGTTCGTTTTTCCATTATTTCTGAGAGCAGAACGAGGAAAGTTGAAAGAGGTAAAAATTAAGCAGCTGGAATTGCAGTACGATATCCAGCAAACTAACCGAGAAATCCAGAATTCGGTCATTGCCAGCTACAATCACTTGGATGCTTATAGTCAGCAATTGGCTGTGCAGGTAAAAAGCATAGCTAATCAGGAAATGCTTTTAAGAGGGGAAAATGCTAAGTTTAGCTTGGGAGAAAGCACCTTGTTCCTTATCAACACCCGCGAATCTAAACTCATTGATATGAAAATTAAACGTGAGGAAATGATTATCGGTTATGAAAAGAAACTAGCCGAACTGTATTATAAAGCTGGAACGAGGATGTGATCCAATTATAATTGATTTAGAAAAGCAAATACAGTGTTCAAATTTACAGAAAGCCCTGCACTTTGCTGCAAGTCCTCGTCTTCGCTGCGCTTGCCTGTGGGCTTTCCGCTTCGTTCAGGTTTATTTTACACAATACAGGGTTTCATAGGCTGGCTTTCACACTGCATCAGGTTATTTTTTGGCTCAATGCAAACTTGCTTTGATAAAAACCACTGTTCTTCGCCAAGTACGACCGTTAATCCTCAGAACCATTCCCAAGTACGGAATCGGCCTCTTAGCATAGCAATGCGAAAGCCAATCAAACGTCAGCATTGCTGTTAGATAACCAACTACCAAGCAAAATGGAGAAGTGAAACGGCTCATTTTGTGCTATCAAAGTTTGATTGAGCTGAAGCGAGCTAGGCTATGCAGCCTTGAACTTTTGGTTCTTTTCTTTCAAGAGAACTGCGAAGTACTCTTGAATACCACTGAAAGAAATCAACTTCAAATGAAAAAAAGAAATAGGCCCAGCCGCCAATGAGGCGAAAAAAAATCTCATCGTCAATTGGATGTAGAAAACTAATTTTCTAAACCCAAACTAACAAGCTATTATTCGCTTTTAACTATTTTGCAACATAGCTTTTTAAATATGGATATCAATCAGATTAGAAAAGACACACTGGGCTGTGCCGATAAAATTTTCTTAAATAGTGCTGGTTCATCATTGATGCCTAAAACAGTAGTAGAAAAAACCATCAATTATTTAAAAGAAGAAGAACAATTTGGAGGTTATTTTATTGCTAATCAGCAAACCGAGCAGGTAAATCAGTTTTATGTAGAAGTGGCAAGAATGCTCAACTGCAGAGCGGAAAACATTGCTTTTGCCAATAGCAATACCGATGCCTACGCAAAGGTTTTATCGAGCATTCCATTTAAAAGTGGTGATTGTATTATTACCACCGACGACGATTATATTTCCAATCATATCGCTTTTATTTCCCTCAAAAAGAGGTTTAATGTAGAAGTTTATCGAACTAAAAACCTTGCCAATCACGAAATTGACTTAGAAGATTTAGAAAGTTTGATTAAAAAGCATCAACCTAAATTGGTGGCGGTAACTCACATCCCTACCAATTCGGGATTAATACAAGATGTAGAAGCGGTTGGCCGACTGTGCAAGGCACATCATATTTTGTATTTAATAGATGCTTGCCAATCGGTTGGGCAATTGGTAGTTGATGTACAGCAAATTGGCTGTGATTTTTTAACAGCAACTGGAAGAAAGTTTTTGAGAGGACCTCGAGGAACAGGCTTTTTATATATTTCTGACAACGCTTTGGCGCAAAACCTTAAGCCTTTGTTTATAGATATGAAAGGAGCTAATTGGACTTCTTTCGAGGATTACCAACCCACCCATACTGCAAAAGCGTTTGAGTTTTTCGAACAATCTTATGCTGCTATGATTGGGTTTACAGAAGCTATCCGCTATGCAAACGAAATTGGCTTGGCGAACATCCAAAACTATAATGAACAATTGAGTAGCGAGCTTAGAAAGCTACTAGCAGAAAATTCCAGCATTAAAGTATTAGACCAAGGAAACAGATTAGGCAGCATTGTGACTTTTAATCACCACAAATTAGCGCTAACAGAATTACAAAACCTACTTTCCAACAATCAAGTTTATCATTCTGTGAGTTTTAAAGGAAGTGCTTTAATAGATTTCACCAAGAAAAATGTGGATTGGGCAATTCGCTTTTCTCCACATTATTTTAACACTTTGGAGGAAATAGAAAAGGTAGGAAAGTTGTTAAGAGAGGTTTGATAGGCCTGAATAATTACATCAATTAGTTGAATAATCTCTTAAAATGGAAAGAATATTTTAAAGGTTGAGTTTGGTGAGGACACCAAACTTTAGCTATGAGCTACAGGCGGGTGTCTCCACCCGCCTGAGTGTTTATCTTCATCGACATTTAAACAGTTTCTAAGTATTTTAAATACACCGCCCGTCTTAGACCACCCTCCGATAAATCGGAGGAAAATATGTCGCCATTCCCCTCTTCCAGAGGGGTGCCCAACGGGCGGGGCGTTTCGGCGCTTTTAAAAATCCCTCTCATTAAAAGAACTGTAGTGCGCCATTCCGGCCGTCAATCTCCAATCCCAGCTAAAACAAAAAAAGGACAGAAGCCTTAAACCTCTGTCCTTTTTACTTGTTTTTTATCCTTAATCCAATTAGCAATATTGCTCAAATGCACCGATTAAGTTCTCAGCAATCATTTGCGCAGGACGACCTTCAATCTGGTGACGCTCAATGATGTGAACTAATTTACCATCTTTAAACAATGCCATTGATGGTGAAGATGGAGGGAAAGGCATCATGTAAGACCTAGCTCTGTCTACCGCGTCTTTTTCCATACCAGCAAAAACGGTTACTAATTTATCTGGGTGCTTAGCGTTAGCAGCAGCCAACTTCGCAGCCGGACGAGCATTTGCAGCAGCACAGCCACAAACAGAATTTACCACTACAAACACGGTTCCTTCGCCTTTAATGGCAGCATCAACCTCTTCTACGGTTTTCAACTCATCAAAACCAACGTTGGTTAACTCGGCACGCATTGGCTCTACTAAATATTCTGGATACATATCTAATTTTTAAAATGTGGATGCAAAAATAAGCAATTTGTATAGGTTTTCTACTTTTTGACGTTATTAAACCTAGTTTTAACAATAGGATGATATTATAACCATTCTACATATTTTATTGAAAATCATATATTTGCTTACCAAGCTAAACAAATTAGGAGTAAACATGTATCAACGGAAGGATAAAACAACCGTCATATTTCTTAATCAAAATCAAGATTATAGCAGGCCTTTTCAAATCAAAACCTACTACATTAAGCACTGGAAAAAATTTGCTGCTGGCCTATTGGCTTTAATAGGTTTGTTTTTAGGTGTGATTATGCACTTAGTAAAAAGCAAGGCAGAAATACAGCTTGCCAATCAAAAATTGGCAATGCTCTTAGAAAAACAAAAATCGGAAGTGGTACAATTAGATACTTCAGCTATCAAAAAACACTATCTATCCATAGACGACAAGCTGAAAACAATCAACAAATATTTAAAGGCAAGGGGTTTAAAACCCATGCCCAAAAGTCAAGGCGGCGAAATGGATGATGAGCTAGGCTCTACCGTGGAAATGGGTAGTTTCTATGAAGAATACTTGAAGAGAATGATTCGCTTGGTAGGTTTTACGCCCATGGGATATCCTCACAAAGGCCGCATCACTTCCAATTTTGGACACAGAGAAAACCCTTTTACCGGAGAAAGCATTGAACGTCACAAAGGTTTGGACATTAAAGGGAATCACGGCGAGCTCGTGAAAACTACCGCCAATGGCAGGGTCAAATTTGCGAGCCGCAAAGGCGGATATGGAAACGTAGTGATTATTGACCATGGCAATGGTTTCGAAACTTACTATGGTCACCTTTCTAAAATATCGGTTAAACAAGGCCAAAGAGTTGCTGCTGGTGACGCCATTGGGAAAATAGGTTCTACGGGAAGGTCTACTGGTCCACATTTACATTATGAAGTACACAAAAACGGTAAAATCTTGAATCCCAAATCATACATAACGCTAGAGTAACATGTTTAAAAAGAAGAAAGAAGCGAAATCACTTAGTTTAAATCAGCAGGAAATTAGCACTTTAATTGGTTATGGCTACGAAGTGAATGGCGAAATAAAAGGGAACTCTATCATTAGAATTGATGGAAAAGTAACCGGAAATGTAACTACAGAAGGTGGTTTGATTTTAGGAGATAAAGGGATCATCATCGGCGATGTAAAAACCCAGTCGGCAATTATTTATGGTTCGGTAACGGGCAATGTACAAGCTTTACAGCTCGAAATCAAGAAAACCGGAATAGTTGATGGCGATATCAAAACCGAAACTTTAGAAATAGAATTAGGTGCCCAGTACAACGGCAAGCTAGAGATGAAGCAAATCATCAAAACTGAAGACAAAGTTTTAGCAACAGTATAAACAGCAAAGCCCCGAAAATTTCGGGGCTTTGCTGTGATTGAATAGTTTTTTATTGATTTTGCATTTGCATGATCCACTCTTTCATTGCTTCTTGATCTCTCAACATATCGAAACCAAAAGTGGCAATAAATATGATACAAGCGATAATGATAATTGCACTAAATACTAATCCGATGATAGCACACACCCTACCTGCTTTTAGATTTTTATAAGAACCTTCGGTGTACATTCCTACGTTAGAAAGGTACAATGCGATATCCTTTTTGCTCAAAACAAGGGCAATGATACCCAAAACAAGACTGATTAAGCCGTAAAAACAGCAACATGTAATGATCGATAAAATACCCAATACCAATACCGCTGTTGCATTTGGCAAAGCTTGTTGCATGCCGCCAAATCCAAAACCTGCACCTTGACCTTGTGGCTGGTACGGATTCCCTTGATTAAAGGGCTGTTGTGACGGTTGATTTGGCTGTGGGTTTGGAGACGCTTGTCCTTCTAGTTCTTCTGACATTTTTTTTAGAATAATTGTTGATGATAAACTTTATAAATATAATTAATTATTATCACTGCGGTAATGAAAATATACATTGCCTTAATTATCAGAGCTCCATTTTTAAAATCGAATTTTAAGTGCAATAGCATAAAAATCGTCAGTGAGATAATGGCTAAAGTTGGTGGATAGAACTTGAAAGAAGCAACAACATCGCCTTTTAAAAGTGCAATGATAGAGCGTTGTAGACCACAACCTGGGCAATCTAAACCTGTTAATTTTTTAAACGGACAAGCAAGTAAATGATGTTCTAGCCAATGAATAAAGCCTTCGCTTTTTGTGGAAGTTGAGATTAAAAGCAGTGCTGCATTTTTCATGAGAAGCTAAAATATACATTCTACTACTGATGTACAAAACTTTGTTGAAATGCTCCCTTAGGCAATGTTCTCTAAATACTTGATTACCTCTTCTTTCTTTCTGCTGCTCACCAATATGTTTTCTTTGTTTTCCATCTGTAAATAACCTTCGCGATAATACTTCTTCACGTACTTAAAATTAACCAAAAAAGATTGATGGCATCTTAAAAATCCAAACGGCGTAAGCAAGCTTTCGTAATCCTTCAAGCCTTTTGAAACCACAATTTCTCTTCCGTCATTTAAATAAAATGAAGTATAACCCCTATCACTTTTGCAAAACATAATGTCATCAATATTTACGATTTCGATATATTCTACACTTTTTAGGGCGATACGCTTGCTCGCTCCCAAACCTTGGGCTAAATAATGTTCTCTAGAAACTGCTAGCTGTTGCTGTTCAAATTTTTCTTGCTCGCTATGGTGAAAACATTTATTCAGCAATGCGGTGAGTGATACCTCGTCAATAGGTTTTAGCAGGTAGCCAAACGCCCCCAAGTTGAGTGCCTGAATAGCATATTGGTCATAAGCGGTAAGAAAAATCACCTGAAAATCGGCAATCCCAATTTCGTGGAACAAATGGAAGCTGTCTCCGTCTTTCAAACGAATATCTGCTAAAATAATATCTGGTTTTACCGCCGGAATTTCTTTTGCAGCAACTGCAATTTCGGCAGCAGAACCCACCACTTCTAAATAATCAATTTTATTTACGATCTGTAAAATATGCTGTAAAATCAGTACTTCGTCTTCTAAAATATAAAGTTTCATCGCTATCTTATTTAGTCATTAATTATAGGCAAGGCAATATCAACCAATACCCCACTTCCATTTAATCCCTTTTTATCTGTAACGTTAAATTTTGCTTTTAAACCCCTAGAGGTAAACAACAAATCAAATCGCTCTTTTAAAATAATTTGTGCCAGAGATTGTTTTTTTTGCTTATCATCAGCCTTTTTAGTCAATCCGCTACCGTTATCATCCACCTCGATAATTAAACAATCTCCATCAATTTTGAAGTCAATTCTCAGAAAACCTTTGTAACTAAGGTTCCTAAAGCCATGCTCTATGGCATTTTCTACAAAAGGCTGAATGAGCATTGGCGGAATAAGCATTTCGTTTACATCTAATTCACTATCTACCGTAATTTTGTAGTCGAAAGCACCTGCATAGCGCATTTGCTGTAGCTGAATGTAATTATTTAAGGAGGTAACTTCTTCCTCAATTTCTATAAAATCTTTTCTGTTCTGCTCTAAAATACCACGCAACAATCCAGAAAAAGATTTCAGGTAACGAACCGATTCACTGGTATGTCCAGAGGCAATTAAACCTTGAAGGTTAGCGATAGCATTAAAGATAAAATGAGGATTTAATTGAGCTTGCAGCAGTTTTTGCTCCATGTTCAATTGTTGATTTTCAGATTTCAATAAGCTGTTTCTCGCTCTTAAACGCTGTTGACGATAGATGATGTAAAAAAGAGAAATCACACCTAAAAACACTAAAAATGATAGAAATATCGTCCAACGTTGCTGCTTAATAACGGTTTCGTTTAACTGATTTCTACTTTTTAGCTGCTCTATATTTTGATCTTTTTTTTCTGCTTCATACTTCTCATTCATCTCCGCCACTTTATCTGCTTCAATGGCTTTAAAATTCCGAAGCTCTATGGCGTGGGCTACCGCTTGCGCTTCCAAGGCTTTGACGTAATCGCCTTTCATTTTATAAGAATCTACCAAGCCCATAAAATGTACTTTTTTCTGTTTACCAGATGGGTCTTTGTCTTCTAAGGCAATACCTTCTTTATAATAACGTATAGCAGAATCTGGCTGTTTGTTCAGGTTAAAAGCCGTTGCTAAATTATTGTACGCAACATCGTTTAGGTTATTGGTCTTCTTAAGATAGTTGAAGTAGATTTTACTACAAATCAGGGCCTTGGCATGTAAATTTTGCGCACTGTAAATTTGGGCCTCATTGTCGTAAGTACGGGCAATAGCTAAACTATCGTTTAACTTTCTCGCTAAAATTCGAGCCTGAGAATTGTAATAGCCCATTTTCTTAAAATCGCCCAAGCGGGTAGCCAACAAAAAGGAAATATCAAAATATCGCTGCTTAATTACCGCATGCTGATTAAAGGGATGATTTTCGAAATACAAAGCTGCATAGGCCAATGATTTTTTATCATTGTGGTTTTGATAGTAAGCCCTAGCCAATAAATCATAAAAACGATAAGTTAATCTACTTTTTAAGCGCTCGGAAGTTTCAATTGCAGTAAATATGCGCTTCATCAAAACTGATTCTACCATTGAGCCGTTACCCAAAGCCAAGTCTAACAGCTGATATTCTTTTAATAATTCAATTTCGTCTAAAGGATTTTTGCTTTTTATTTTTTCAAACTCCAGTATAGCACTGTCTCGCTTTTTCTCGCTATTATATTTTCTACCTTTAAAATAGTGATAGTAAGGATTTGCCTCTCGATTAGCCTGTAAAGACAATAGACTATCTTCCCTACGGATGATAGTTCTCACTTTAACCGAAGAAAGTGTATCAAAAGAAATAATAAGCGTTAAGTAGTCTTTTTGTATCGAAATTGCAGCTTTGTTTTCTTCTTTGGCTAAACTATTTTCATTGTTACCGCATGAACTTATGAATAGCATACCCAAAACAAGGAAAAAGATTACAAATACATTTCTTACGCTACTATTCATTAATGACGTCTTATCAGATTTATTGAAATATGCTTTAAATATAGAGACAGAAAATGTGAATGAAGAAGGCTATCAAATATTCGCCACCTTTCAATCCATATTCGCAACTGTCAAATATTTATTTGAAAATACACTACAAACTACCAAATAGATTTCACGTTGTAAACTTCCAGGTTTTTAACCTCTATGTTGTTGCCCCAAAAATGTAGGCCTTCGTTATTCTGCTTGTTTGGTTTTCTCTCCATCGAATAGGAAAATGCACCTTTATCTACAAACACTTCAATAGAAGTTCTATCGATATAGATGTCTGCCGTAATTTCCATACTGGTCATCTCTTCTGGCGAATAAAATGTGCCATTAACCGTGTTCCAATTCATATCATAATCTAAAATACGCTGCCCAAAAAGATTTAAACCAGCACTAGTAGCATGCGACAATTTGATGGTTGTTTTTATCCTTAGCTGATCAGCGCCCTTATACTCCTTTAGCTTATCATTTGCTGTGCCAGAAGTTAAACTACTCCATTCATTCACCTTCTCAAAAAGTTGGCCAGCTTCTTTAATGGGTTCGCTAAACATTCTCACGCCATCTTTAGTGGTTCTCAAAGTCAGCTCTGTTGGCAGCAACATCATTCCATTAAAGGGCATTTCTGGATGGTTAACCCTTCCCCAACCCATCTGTATTCTTCTGCCATCGGCTTCAGGTATATTGGTAAAAGTTTGTGCCGCATATAAGGTACCTTTTACGTTCATGTATTTTCCAGCTTCTGGCGTAAATTTCTTACCATCGAAAGAACCAATCATGTAGGTGTTTGAAGCACCTAACATTACCCATTTAGTTTTGTTTTTGTCGCCATCAATAGGCAGTTCAAATAAATCCGGACACTCCCAAAAACCAGTGGTATGGCTTTCAAAGGTCCAATCTTTTAAGTTTTTAGAATTGTAGATAGAATGACCGTCACGCTCGTTCAAAACCATTACCCAATGGTTGCCCGGCTTGTACCAAAACACACGTGGGTCTCTGGTATCTACACTGTTCCATTTTTCTTTCGAATCAATCAATGGGTTTTGATTATATTTTGTCCAAGTGCGACCTTTATCTAAGCTATAAGCCATACATTGGATTTGCTTATTTTCTGTAAATGCGGTGTAAAAAGCCAACATTGCAGGGGTTTTACCTTTATTATAACCAGCTGTATTGTTATAATCTATTACGGTTGAACCAGAAAACATGGTTCCCAATTCATCTGGCAATAGTGCACTTGGAAGTTCTTCCCAATGGATCATATCCTTACTTACGGCATGGCCCCAAGTCATGTTCTCCCACTCACGCTCATAAGGATTATGCTGATAAAACAAATGGTATTCCCCCTCAAAATAAATCATCCCGTTAGGATCGTTTATCCAACCTCTTCTACTTGTGAAATGAAATTGAGGTCTATTTTTTTCTTTATAAATAGAATCTTGGCCAACTATTTCATCATTTTGGCTGATTTTTTCCAAGCCTGTGCCGTCGCCGCTATAGTTAATTTTAATGGTTTTTCCTTTTAGTGCAGATACGTCGCAGAACACCCAATACTCTGGTGTTCCCGACAATCTAATTTTGAAAGATCGCTCTTGTTTCCCTCCTACTTCAAATTTCATTGTTCCCCTGTCTTGCTTTTGGGAAACAGGTAGGTTCAAATACTTTTTTGTGATTTTAATGCTAATGTCGGCTGCAAACGAGATTTGACTCACAAAGAGTACGGCAACCGTAAATAATAATTTCGGATTCATTTTTGGTTAATTGTAAGAATGTTATTGATCCCGATTCTTTTGAGTAATGCCCGCGAAGCCTCCGTAAGAAATCGTTTACTAATTCCTCGAAAATAATAAAAGCATTACAAATTCTGCTTGTTTAATTACTTTTTGAGAAGTAAATTGCAAGGAACGTTTAACCAAATACATCAAATGGCAGCAATTAAAAATTTAGCAGTAGCACTTTCTTTCTCTATTTTAACCATAACGACAGCGATGGCACAAAAACCAGAAGATACGGAGTTTTATAAACCAGTGCCACCAAAAGTTACGGCTGGAAAAACATTTGCTGATGCACCCTCTGATGCGCTAGTTCTCTTTGATGGCAAAAATTTAGACCAGTGGGTTTCGGTAAAAGACAAAACCAAACCTGCCGCTTGGACAGTTGCCAACGGTGCTTTCACCGTTAAAAAAGGAACAGGAAATATCGAAACCAAGAAGTCATTTCTCAATTATCAACTACATTTAGAATGGAAAATTCCTGCAAATATCACAGGCAAAGGACAAGGCAGAGGAAATAGTGGTTTGTTTTTGGCTTCAACTGGCGGCGGCGATGAGGGCTACGAATTACAGATTTTAGACAACTACAATAACGACACTTATGTAAACGGACAGGCAGGTAGTATTTACAAACAGTTTATCCCATTAGCAACCGTGAATAAAAAACCTGGCGAATGGCAAACCTATGATGTAGCTTGGACCGCTCCAGTTTTCAATACTGATGGTTCGTTGAAATCTCCAGCAAGAGTTACCGTTTTCTTTAATGGTGTATTAGTTCAAAATAACATTGCCCTAGATGGACCAACACAGTATATTGGTAAAGCATCTTACCAAAAAGCACACGGCGCCTGCCCTATTAAACTACAAGATCACGGTGACCCGAGCGAACCGATTAGTTTTAGAAATATCTGGATTAGGGAGTTGTAAATGATTCGGTAAAATTTATCGTAGCAACTTATGAAGATCAATACACAAGAATTTTACGCCTTAAATAGGAACTTTGACGAAGCTGACGAACTTAGAAATGCCGCACTTCAGATTGAAAGTTCGGCAGAGTTTAAAATTTGGCTTCAAATATGGGATAGCCGTATGTCTTACCTAATCTTTTTAGAAAACAATCGATCTGCCAAGCTACATTTTAAGAATTTGAATTCTGTAAATTTATTTATATCAAAAGATACAGATAGATGGAGAAAACAAAGAAAACTAGTAAAGGATATATACAATGTAATTAACTCAGGTTTTTCATATCAAGACCATCTTATAAGTAGGAATTATCATGACAATTCTAACAGCAAGGATACTTATACCTTTTTCAGATATTTACGCAACTTCATCGTTCATAAAGACACTTTCCCATTACTGACTAAATTAGAAAATACAAGTATTTTCCAAGCTATGAACAAATCTGCTTTCGTCTCCTATTTACAATCCAAACTTGATAATAATATTGCAAATGATACACAAAGAGATCAAAGAGAACGTCCAAAGTTAGAGAAGGCTTTAGAATATACTAATAACCTTCCTGAAGTTTTCAACTTTGAAAAAATTTATGACTCTTATCAGGAAGATGTTATTGGACTTCATCACCGTTACATAAAGAAATTGGTAAAAGCTCATTTGAGAGAACTTAAAAAGCTCTATTCAAAAACTACGGCACACGAAATTAGTCGCTCCAACTATCTTCAGAAATATAATATTTCAATTAGCGATATTAGCAGAGTATTGAATTCATATCAAATGAGATATTTAAAAATTCTAAGCAAGAGTTAGAAATAACAGTCTATTGAAAATCATATTAAAATAGAGAAACTTAGATTTCTTATCCCTATTGAACATTATTTCTTATTACCTCAGAGATACCCTTATCTTTGCGCCGATATTTAATCAATACAACTCGTGATCAACGTAAATAATGTTTCTGTCTCTTTTGGAGGGACAACCCTTTTCAGTGATGTTTCTTTCTCTATCAATGAAAACGACAAAATAGCCCTGATGGGCAAAAACGGTGCAGGAAAATCAACTTTGTTGAAAATTATAGCTGGCGCAGGACAACCTACCAGTGGCAATATTTCTGGACCTAAAGATGCTGTAATTGCTTACTTACCGCAGCATTTATTAACGCAAGACAACTTAACGGTATTCGAAGAAACTTCTAAAGCTTTTGAAGAAGTTTATCAGATGCGTGATGAACTAGAAGAGCTTAACAAGCAACTAGAAACCCGTACTGATTATGAGAGTGACGATTACATGAAAGTAATCGAACGTGTATCAGAATTAAGTGAGAAATTCTATTCTATTGAAGAAACCAATTACGATGCGGAAGTAGAAAAAGTTTTAAAAGGCTTGGGTTTCTTGCGTAGCGACTTTACCCGTCCAACCTCAGAGTTTTCTGGCGGATGGAGAATGCGTATAGAACTAGCTAAAATCCTCCTTAAAAAACCTGATCTGATATTACTGGATGAGCCAACCAACCACATGGATATCGAGAGTATTCAGTGGTTAGAGGAATTTTTGGTGACTTCGGCCAAAGCGGTAATTGTAATTTCCCACGACCGTGCCTTTGTAGACAACATCACTAACCGTACCATAGAGGTAACCATGGGGCGTATCTACGATTACAAGGCGAAGTATACCCACTATTTGCAGTTGCGTCAAGAGCGTCGTCAACACCAGTTAAAAGCTTACGAAGAGCAACAACGTTTCATTGCCGACAACCAAGAATTCATCGACAGATTTAGAGGCACCTATTCTAAAACGTTACAGGTACAATCTCGAGTAAAGATGCTAGAGAAGCTTGAAGTTATAGAAATAGACGAAGTAGATACTTCAGCTTTGCGCTTAAAATTCCCTCCTTCTCCGCGTTCTGGTCAATACCCGGTAATGGTTGAAGAATTAACCAAAACCTACGGCGACCATGTGGTATTTGAAAAAGCTTCGATGACGATTGAAAGAGGTGAAAAAGTAGCTTTCGTTGGTAAAAATGGCGAAGGTAAATCGACCATGATCAAAGCCATTATGGGTGAGATTGATTTTGAGGGTGGCTTAAAGGTAGGACACGGCGCTAAAATTGGCTACTTCGCTCAAAATCAAGCATCCTTACTAGACGAAAGTATTACCGTATTCGATACCATAGACCAAATTGCGGTTGGCGATGTAAGGGTAAAAATCAAAGATTTGCTAGGTGCATTTATGTTTAGCGGCGATGATACCACTAAAAAGGTAAAAGTATTATCTGGTGGGGAAAAAACCCGTCTAGCCATGATCAAACTTTTACTAGAGCCAGTAAACGTATTGATCCTCGATGAGCCTACCAACCACTTGGACATGAAAACCAAGGATATCATTAAGGAAGCTTTACAAGATTTTGACGGCACTTTGATCTTGGTTTCTCACGATAGGGATTTCTTAGATGGATTAGCGAATAAGGTATTTGAATTTGGCAATAAACGCGTTCGTGAGCATTTCACAGACATTAAAGGTTTCTTGGAATACAAGAAAATGGATAGTTTGAAGGAAATTGAAAAGTAACTACCTTTAAATAACCACAAAGACACATAGGTATTAAAGCTAAGACTTTCTTCCTATGTATCTATGTGCCTTATCTCCTTCTTACTGTAATGGTGGGTAATCAAGCCTACCATCACCAATTTGTAAAGCACCATTTATTAAATTGATATTCACAAAGCTATCCCGTAACTTTGCAGCTCAAATTAAAACAAAATCATATGTCATCAGTAGAGACAACTTACGTACCTTACAAAGTTAAGGACATTTCACTGGCGGAATGGGGCCGCAAAGAGATCGAATTAGCAGAAGCAGAAATGCCAGGCTTAATGTCATTAAGAAAAGAATTCGGTCCAACACAACCCCTAAAAGGCGCTAGAATTGCAGGATGTTTACACATGACCATCCAAACCGCAGTTTTAATCGAGACTTTAGTAGAACTAGGTGCAGAAGTTACCTGGTCTTCATGCAATATTTTCTCTACACAAGATCACGCTGCTGCTGCAATTGCTGCTGCTGGTATTCAGGTTTATGCTTGGAAAGGCTTAAACGAAGAAGAATTTGACTGGTGTATCGAACAAACTTTACACTTCGGTCCAGATCGTCAGCCTTTGAACATGATTTTAGATGATGGTGGTGATTTAACCAACATGGTATTTGATAAATATCCTGAGTTAATCGCTGCAATCAAAGGTTTATCAGAAGAAACGACTACCGGTGTTCACCGTTTATACGAGCGTATGAAAAACGGCACATTGCACTTACCTGCAATCAACGTTAACGATTCAGTAACTAAATCTAAATTCGATAACAAATACGGATGTCGTGAATCTTTAGTAGACGCAATTCGTCGTGCTACCGACGTAATGATGGCTGGTAAAGTGGCTGTTGTTTGTGGTTATGGTGATGTAGGTAAAGGTTCTGCGGCTTCATTAAGCTCACAAGGTGTACGTGTAATCGTGACTGAAATTGACCCAATTTGTGCTTTACAAGCTGCAATGGAAGGTTACGAAGTGAAGAAATTTGCTACAGCTGTGAAAGAAGCTGATATCGTGGTAACTACTACAGGTAACCGTGACATCGTTCGTGGCGAGCACTTCAAAACGATGAAAGATAAAGCTATCGTTTGTAACATCGGTCACTTCGATAACGAGATTGACATGGCTTGGTTAAACCAAAACTATGGCAACACTAAAGTGGAAATCAAACCTCAAGTAGATAAATATACTATCGACGGTAAAGATGTAATTATCTTGGCTGAAGGTCGTTTGGTAAACTTAGGTTGTGCAACTGGTCACCCATCTTTTGTAATGAGTAACTCTTTCACTAATCAAACTTTAGCTCAGTTAGAACTTTGGACTAACAGAGATGCTTACGAAAACAAAGTTTACGTTTTACCTAAGCATTTAGACGAAAAAGTAGCTCGTTTACACTTAGAAAAAATCGGTGTAGAGTTAGATATTCTTGATCCTCACCAAGCAGAATACATTGGTGTAGCGGTAGAAGGTCCATTTAAGCCAGAAGCTTACAGATACTAGTTTAAGCTTAAAGCAGAAAGCTCAGAGCTTAAAGTAGAAGGCTTAAAGCTTAAAGCTAATTTATAGTCTTTAAATAAACAGAAAAGGATGTGCAATTTGTACATCCTTTTTGCGTTTATGCCGTGTTAGGTTATGCAGAATTTAAGCGATTGATAATAAAATTATTATTCCAAAAAAATGTATACCTTACAGACAAATTCAAAGCGAATTTAAAACCAACGACATACTAAAACCACAAACTAAACAATGCATTTCTTTGAGAAGGTTTTGCAACCGCCTGCCTATGGATGGAAGGACCAAAACGATAATCTGATTAAGCCTACAGCAGCTCAAATTTTAGGAGAATTCTTTAGCAGACTAAACATTTTTCGAGATAAAAAAAACTGGCTGCCCTTATTAAGCTGGGTTAAAATCTTATGCCTAATCCCATTTTTCTTCGTCTTCTTAATTTACTACATAGAATGGTGGACAGTTTTAGCTGCCTTTGTTTACAGTATGATTATTATGGGTACACACGGAACCATTTGGCATCATCGGTATTGCACTCATGGAGCTTATACTTTCCGAAATAAATTTTGGCGTTTCTTCACACAGAACTTAACCATTAACGTTATTCCAGAGGAAATTTATGTCATTTCTCACCACGTTCACCATTCGTTATCAGATAAACCTGGAGATCCTTATAATGCGCAAGCTGGGTTTTTGTATTGTTTTCTGGCGGATGTAAATCATCAGCCAATAGCAAAAGACCTAAGTGAAGCTGAATTTAAACGTGTACAGCAACTGATGGAACATACTGGCGTAAAGTCAAATACGTATGCGCAATACCAGAAATGGGGCTCGTATGTTAACCCAAAAGGTGCCATTTTATCTTGGTTATTAAACTGGGCATTTTGGTACGCTGCATTTTATTTAATTGGTGGACATGCCTTAGCGTGTACTTTATTTGGCGCTGCTGGTTTTTGGGGAATTGGTGTACGTACTTTTAACTACGAAGGTCACGGAAAAGGCGAAGACAGAAAAAAAGAAGGTACCGACTACAACCTAAAAGACAATTCAATTAACCAATTATGGCCAGGTTTTGTAGCTGGCGAATGGCACAATAATCACCACCTGTACCCTAAAAGCGCAAGAAGCGGTTTTAAACCACATCAAATTGATTTGGCTTGGTACTATATTAAAATGATGCACACTTTTGGAGCGGTAAAGCAATACAAATGCTTCAAGAAACAATTCTACGCCAAGCATTACTCACCTGTAGTTTGTGAAAAACAGGCTAATATTGCTGAAAAGTTAACTTAATTTCTAGTAGACCCTTAAAAAAGCAGGCCTCCAAAGATATTTGACGGCCTGCTTTTTTAATTGGGAATTTCAAGACATTTAAATCTGTTAACTAAAGCGCTTTTAAAAAATCCAAATACAAGGGCACACTTTTTTCCACCCATTCTGCAGAGGTATTAAACTCCATCCCGTAATAAGCAAAGTATGGTCTATAATCTACTTTTATATATTCAAAACTTAGCTCAAAAGGTCTCAGCAATTCTTCCAAAGTATATTTGTATTTAGCTCCATGCTGAAAATCTTCTTTATCTACTCCAGCGGAAATTGCAAGCGCTACTTTCTTTCCAGCCATCTTGTAGCCACTTTTACTACCATAGGCCCAACCATGCAGTAAAACCTCATCCATCCATGTTTTTAATAAGCCTGGGCAACTGAACCAATAATACGGAAATTGAAATATGATTTTATCATGCTGCTCAATCAGTTTCTGTTCGGCCTTTACATCAATTACTCCATCTGGATAAACTTTATGTAGCTGATGGACCTTGTACAACTCTGGATATTTCTCCAGCTCGGCTACCCATCTTTTGTTTATTACCGAAGTTGCTATATCAGGATGTGTTACGATTATCAAAGTTTTCATCTGTTCTTATCTTTGTTTTACAATGCAAAGCTAAGCAGCTTACTGTTATTTTAGTAGCTTAGCAGCTCAATGTAGGGTACTATAAAAAGTGTAAGTAATGTCCAAAATCAAAGAAAGCTCAACTAACTTCGCAAACAAACAAGCCTTAATGGAAGAATGTCCAGAGGTTTACGCGGCCAACATTATTGGAGGGCAGTGGTCATTAGTTATCTGCTCGTGGTTATTAAATGGCAAACTTAGGTTTGGAGAGCTTAAAAAATTACTGCCAACAATTACCGAACGAATGCTCACCCTACAACTTCGCAAACTGGAAGAAAACAAAATTGTAAAAAGAACTGTGTACGCTGAAGTGCCACCACGTGTAGAATACGAACTCACAGCCATTGGGTACGAACTTGGCCCTATTATCAAACAACTGGAAAAATGGGGCGAGCGGCACAAAGAACTGTAATGCGCAAAAAAGTTAATTTGTCTGCAGTTTACCCGCTTTAATTACTACTTCAATATCTTTAAGTGCCGCTATATCCTTCAATGGGTTTTCTTTTAATACGATTAGATTAGCTCTCTTCCCTATTTCTACAGAACCAATATTCTTTTCTTGTCCAATTACTTCAGCAGCAATTAAAGTAGCAGAGCGAATAGCTTCAGCGTTGGTAAAACCACAATCGTTAACGAAATAATTTAATTCATCCAATAAACGAGGATATGGACTTTTTAAATCTACGATCTGATCGGTACCTGTAGCAATTTTCACACCTTGTTGATGAACTCTCTTCAATAATTTCAGTACCCAAGGATCTCTATCTACAGAAACACAGAGTGTTGCGTCTAAAATTGCATTATGCTTTTTCATCTCGTTACAAAATTCGGTAATATCTATGCCCGCCACAACACTATCTCTATAAGTATTGGTTGTGGTACGTCGGTTAAAAAGCGTATCTGGTTTTCTTAATGTTTCTAACATCGATACGTGAGAAAGCACTTCCATCCCTGATTTCACAACGTCTACTGGCGACGCTGGATACAACATGGTATGTCCCCAAACCTTTAAACCATTACGTTTTGCAGCACTTGTTACCAAAGGTAAAAACTGCGCATCGAAAGAATGATATAATTTAACACCTGTTACGCCTACACTTTTCGCCCAAATCATGGCTTTATCTAAATCGTCACCTGGCATTAGCCTTTGTTGCCAAGCGGTGTAGGGTTCTTTTCTGATATTTTGTCCTCTATTATAATACCAATCTCCCGCCATAAAGGAAGAATAGTAAACATCTGGACCACTTTTTTCTCCCGCATTAATTGCTGTACTTGCTTTGAGCAAAGCATCTCCATCACCTCCAGCATCTCTTACCGAAGTAATTCCGTGTTTCAAGAAATAGTTCAGATGGCTATAAGTATTTTCTATATTATTTTTAAAATTGCTGGTTACATGGACGTGCACATCTATCAAACCAGGCATTAAAAAAGCTCCTTTAAAATCTATGGTTTTAATTGGTTGATCTGTTTTAAAACTGTTTCCTATCGCTGCAATTTTACCATCCATAATGGTTAAGCTTTTTCTCTTGATGAATTTGCCTTTTGCTACATCTAAAACATTTACATTTTTCAATACCAATATGGTATCGTTAACCGTCACTTCAGCCATTGATTTCGACACAGCTATTGACAAAAAAGCAGTCAATATTAAAATTATTTTCTTCATTTTTTTGATGATTAAAAGAAAAACGCAGTGGCATCCACCAACTGCGTTTTCTAATTATTAACTAAACTACCTTTATTTGCCTTTAGGTTTGTTGAACAATTCTGACAGGAAACCTTCAAGGTCATGCCCTCTTAGTTTGGTTGCCACAATTTCCCCTTCGGGATCAATAATACAATTAAATGGAAGTGCTTTAAAGCCATAACTATCTGCCACTTCTCCGTTGGTAGATCTCGGATCATTGAGCTGTGTCCAAGTGAGTTGATCGACTCTTACCGCAAGCTTCCAAGCAGTTTCCGAAGCATCCATTGATACACTTACAAACTCAATATCTTTTCCGTATTTGCTTTGCAACTGTTTTAACAGCGGATGTTCTGCTCTACATGGCGGACACCAGCTTGCCCAAAAATCTAGAAAAACAAAACGACCTCTATAATCTTTTAAGCTTACAGGCTTTTTCGCGAAATCATTTAAAACGAAATTAGGCGCTAAGTTTCCTTTTTTAATGGCAATTTCCGTGTCGATAAATTGCTTAATCCGCTTTGCGTAAACACCATTTTTTGCTTTTGCCGATAATAACTTGTAGGCAGTAGCAGCTCTTTTTCTCTCTGCATCTCCTAAATAAGTATCTATCATCGCTAAAGACGCCGCAGTAGATTCGCTGTTGTTCTTCACAAAATTAAGCGTTAAGCTGTCTAGCCTACTCTGGTATTTCACGTAATGAGGATTATTTTTGTCTTTTCTATCAGCACCGCTTGCATCTAAAGCTTTTCTGTAATCTCCAGATAACTGGTGAGATTTTGCTTTAAAACTTTCGAAAAGAATATTCTCACTTGCATCATCTATTTTCAAAGCATGAAATTGTGCTACACTCCCAGTAACATTTATCGTTGTGTTTTCTGCAATGAAAATTTTAATCTGCTGATTTGCCGAATTGCTGAGTGTGCAAAGTACATTTTCGGGCAATGCTATTTTTAAGGAAAACTGATTGCCTTTTAAACTGGTAGAATCTATAATATCCTTTCCGTTATAACGATATAAGATTTTGATAGCTGTACCGTCTTTGCCTTCTAATTTTCCTGTAATAACACCACCTCCATATTTAAATGCCAATGTACCAAGCATCAACACTGTTGCTAAACTGGCATATGCTATTTTTAAAGATGTAGGGTTAAACTTTTTCATGGTAATGATTTTAATAATTTAAACCAGGAATTGGGCTTTCATTTACAATCTTATCTAGCATTTGCTTTAAGTATTGGAAATGGATTTTTGAGTCTTCATCTTTTGCTGATTTAGCACCTTTTCCAATATCAGCACGTAAATCTTTCAAATGAGCGAAAGCAAGTGCTTTTACGTTAGAATATAGCAATACGTCTGTTGGCGTAACCGATGCCAGGATATTATCCGTAGAACCTTGCAATGCAAAACGTTTGTTATACATGGTGATGATACTACCTACGTACATTTTCTGTAATGCTCTACGATATTCATCTGTAGGTTTTCCAGTTTTTAGCTCAGTAAAAATGCCCGATTTTAAGTCGTTTAACCACTCACGAGGCGAGTAAGAACCCTTGCCGTTATCGCGTTGGTTCACCATCATTCTGTACAATCTGCTTTGAGAAGTTACAGAAGCAATAATACCTTGCTGCACCATTTGTACGGCATTGAAACTAAATCCTGGATCAATTTTATTTAAAATATTTTTATTGATTAACCAAGTTGGGGTAGTAAATACCTGCTCATTATAAAACTTGATGGCTTCTTTCTGTTTGGCCAAACTTACTGCTTGGTAAACTGCGCCTGGCTGATCTGAGCTTCTTTCGGTAACCATTACACCACCTAAATATTTTAACACATGGTATGCATAACGGCTGTACTGATCTACTGCTTCTTTGTAAATCTCTCTCAAGTTGCCATAACCTTCGCCTTCTTCCTTGGTCCAGTTGTTTAATTGCGGTACAATTCTTTTTAAGTTTTTAATACCGTACAAACTTGCTTTAATGGCATCGTCGCCTAAATCTTCAGATTGCGAACGTGGGTCGTGGTCTTTGCCCTCGCCACCAAACCATAATCGTCTGTTTTTTAAGCTATCGATTACCCATTTATCTAAAATTTTCTTTTCTGCTGCAGCATCAGGCTGATCTAATACTGGCTTATATCCCCATTGGATAGCCCATTTGTCGTAATCGTTAATGCGTGGAAAAATTCCGGCATCGCCGATGTTATCTTCTGGTTGCGCAACGTAGTTGAAACGAGCATAATCCATGATGGAAGAAGTGTGACCATTAGCTTCTACCCATTTTTTATCTCTCAATTTCTCTACTGGCGTAGCACTACTGGCGCCCATATTGTGGCGTAAACCTAGCGTGTGGCCAATTTCGTGAGAAGATACGAAACGGATTAACTGTCCCATTAACTCATCATCAAACTTGTAGCTACGTGCTCTTTTATCTACCGCACCAGCTTGTATCATGTACCAACGGCGTAATAAGCTCATCACATTGTGATACCAACCAATATGGCTTTCTATAATTTCTCCACTTCTAGGATCGGCGATGTTTGGGCCGTAAGCATTTTGTTGCGGCGATGCGAAATAACGAATTACCGAGAAACGAGCATCCTCTAAACTCATCGTAGTATCAGCTTCTGGCCACTCTTTACCAACAATAGCATTTTTGAAACCTGCTTGCTCAAAAGCCTTTTGCCAATCGTTAACACCAGCAATTAGAAAAGGTCTCCACTTTTTCGGCGTTGCCGGATCTATATAGTATACAATTTGTTTCTTCGGCTCTACCAGTTCACCTCTTTTAAATTTTTCTATGTCTTCTTCTTTCGGTTCTAATCTCCATCTGTGTACATAAGCATCGGTTTTTACTTTTTGTTGTTCATCGCTGTATTTATACATCGCACTAGCGAAGAAACCCACACGAGGATCGTAAATACGCTTACGCATTGGCTTTTCTGGCAAACCAACAAAAGAGCAGTTAATACCCAAAGTAACCACGCCAGCTTCTCTAGCGGCTAACAAGGTTGGCGAACCTGGGCCTGTTGGTGGCGTTGCTGTGTATGTACGAATACTTCTAATTTCTGTATTGATAGGGAAACTTTTTACACTTTCGATGTAAGAACGATCTGCCATTTGAGCAGCCAAATTGTACGATCTTTTTGCAGAAGCTTCGAAAGCTGTTAATGGATTTTCACTGATCAGAAAATCAGTAACATCAATCACAATACTTGCAGAATCTTTTCCAAACGCTTTGATGGGGAAAGCTGCAAAAATAGGATCGATATTAGAACTCGCAACTGCTTTAGCAATCATATCAGTACTATCAACCAAACTCATTGATGATGACACTTTCAAAAACAACTTGTTTGCAGGACCTTTTTCCCAATAAATTACTCTTGCGCCTAACTGCTCACCTCCATAATTTCCAGCGCCTGGTGTAGATTTACTTAAACGGGTTACCGCTAAAATATCTTTTTTAAGCAGTCTGTTTTCTATCTCGAAGAAATATTTATCAGCAATTTTGTGTACCGTAAATAAGCCTTTTTGCGTAATTGCTTTTTTGGTAATTATTTCTGCGTAAGGTTTAATTGCTGTTTTAGTACTGTCTGCTTTTGGTTTAGCAGCAGCCGTTGTAGCTGCCGGCGCAGTTTTTTTCTTACTCTTTTTAAAAATGCTACAGGCACTTAAATTGGCCAGCAACATACAACCTACTACTAAAAGTAGCTTTGTAGATTTTTGAATTTTGAATTCTAAGTTCATTTGATGTGTTTTATTTTTAGATAAAGACATCCCTATCTCATACTAGGTATAAGTAATTTTTGATAAGGATGTCTTGAGGTTTTTAGTTATTGATAACCAGGATTTTGTTTTAAGTTTGGATTAGCACTTATTGCGCTATTTGGAATTGGAAGTAGTTTTGCCTCTGGCACGTAGCTTGACTTTAATGCCCCAAGTATTACATCTGCCTGCCCAATTCTTTTTAAAGTATACCAACGATGTGCCTGTTCACAGAAAAACTCTTTTCTAAGCTCCTCAATAATTTCAGTAACTAAAGTAGGTCCGTTTAGTGAGGTACTTGCTGCAGTTTCTGCTCTGTCTCTAATTACATTTAAATCAGCTTGTGCGCCAGTTAAGTTGGTTCCAATTCTGGCTCTCGCCTCTGCTCTGATTAGATATTGCTCTGCTAAGCGTAAAACGGTTGGCGATTCTACCACTCCTGCAGCAACAGCGAGTGCATTGGTAGTATATTTATACTTGTATGGCACTACAACCGGAACTCCTGCAACGTTGTAAGTAGTCATCCATCGTTGGCGACGTTTGTCTGTACTTGTAAATAAACTTAAAAATGCTGGTCTAATTTCAAACTGAGCTGTTGCTGTAGGCGCTGGCAAAAAAGTGCCAGCCTCTACCGTGTACTGATTATTAACTGCCAACGGCGATGACATTTGCCAAATACTTTCCAGATTATTTTTTGTCCAAACACCCGTCGCCATGTTTGCTGTAGGTATGATGCTGTAAAGATTTGTTGCCGCTATTACTTCCGAAGCATTACTCTCAGCAGCAGGATAATCTCTTGTAAATAAACTTACTCTTGCCAACAAAGCAGCAGCAACAAATTTATTTACGCCCAATCTTGTACCTCCAGAGGCACTGTAATCTGCTAACAAATCGGCTTTTGCTTCGGTTAAATCCTTTACAATTTGCTCATATATTTTTGCTTCTTCAACCTTTGGCAACAAAGCAGAAACAGTAACATCTGTAGTTGTAACCAAAGGTACGCCTCCAAAATTATTTACTAAGTTAAAGTAACAATAAGCCCTTACCACTTTCGCTTCGGCAGTGTATTGTTTTTTTACTTGCGCTGAAGCTCCAGAACTTTCAGCTAATCCTTCTATAATGGCATTAGCCCTATAAATGATTTGGTAAAGCTCCGAAAAAACAGAAGTTTGTATACTACTTGCAGTGTTATAAGCATTTTCGAAAGTTTCTTTGTAAGTAGCATTTGCTCCAATATACATCAGATCATCAGCTTGTAACGAGGTGTTTACGGCTAGTCCAGTGGTTTGTGTAGTAATGGTTGATAAACCAGTATACATGCCAGCTAAAGCATTTCCTGCTAATTTATCGGAAGCAAATACTACAGAGATAGTTACTTCATTTAAAGGTGGATCAATCTCCACCATTTTTTCGCAAGCGGATAAAACTAAAGTAATAAATAGCGCACCGCTTAATAATATTTTATGGATTGATTTTCTCATGTCTCAAAATGTTAAAAAGTAAATTGTAAACCTGCTACCACCGTACGTAATGGCGGTGTAGCTACACCTTGCGACTCAGGATCGAAGCCTTCGTAACCAGTAATGGTGAATAGATTTTGTGCTTGCGTAAAAATTCTTACATTCTGCACATTTACTTTCTGCAACCATGTTGATGGCAGATTGTAAGATAAATTCACATTTTTTAATCTGATAAAAGAGGCATCAACAATGTTTGCATCAGAGCCAGTCCAGTTACTGTAGCCGAAATAAGCTGGCCTACCATTAGTACCTGCTGTGCCTGCGGTAACTAAATAATCTTGAGAACCTAAAGCCAAATAGCTATTTACTACACTGGCAGCTGCGTTGTACATGTAGCCTGGCGGATAAAATGATGATCCTGCCAAACTTCTTCCTGTCTGTTTAACAAATTGGAAAGTAAAATCAAAAGTTAACCCTTTGTAACTAAAAGTATTGCTAATTCCTCCAAAAAACTTAGGGTAAGCACTTGCCACTACATAACGGTCGCCCCTACCAATTTCAGACAAGCCAGTTGTTGGAGTAGCTGTACCGCCTGTACCATTTAAATCAGCAAATGCTGGCAAATTAGTAACAGGATCTATACCTGTAAACTTATAAGCTGTGATAAAACTAATGGGTCTACCCACCAAATAAGTCGTATAATAAGAAGTTTTTTCTATGTTAGGGAACGATAGTAATTTGTTTTCATTTTTACTTATATTAAATGTAGTGTTCCAAGAAAAATGTGCTTTTTTAATGTTCTGAGTGATTAAACTTAATTCAACACCAGAGTTTTGTACCGTTGCCGGAAGGTTACTTTGGTAACCCGTAAATCCAGTTTGCGGACTTAACAGATAATTAATCAGCTGATTTCCAGTCCTATTACGGTAGTAAGAAGCTACCAATGATAACCTGTCTTTAAAGAAGCCTAATTCTAAACCTGCCTCTAACTTTTTAGTTTCTTCCCAACGATAATCTGCGTTAGCAATTCTTGATGGATTTAAACTCGACATACCATTATAAACTGCGGTAGAAGTTGAATAAGTGGCTAAGTAGGCGTAGTCGCCAATCTCATCGCTACCTACTGTACCGTAACTTCCACGTAGTTTACCAAAACTGAACCAAGAAGCTTTGTTTTTAAGGAATTTTTCTTCCGAAAATATCCAAGCAGCACCTACCGAACCGAAATTTCCAAATTTTTTGTTTGGTCCAAACCTAGAAGAACCGTCTCTTCTAAAATTAAGATTTAGGATATACTTGTTCTCGATATTGTAGTTAGCTCTAGCAAATAAAGAGGCGTATTTAAACTCCTTAGAAGAAGCACTTGTAGATACAGTTGTTGCGGCCGAAAGGTTTCTCAAGAAATCATCAGAAGAAAAACCTGTAGCATTTGAATAGTACGGTTGCTCAGATTTTCTGTATTGATAAGTTCCACCAGCCAAAAAATTTAAATTACCTATCCAAGCTTTACGCGTATAAGTAAGTTGAGGTTCAACAATAAAAGTATTAGTGTAGGTGTAAGCGTAACTAGCCGACCCAGACGTAGGTACAGCATAAGCCGTGTTCATAGATGTTAACGGTCTAATTACGATTTGTTTAGCGTCTGTTTTGCTGTAACCTAACGTAGTTTTAAAATCTAAGCCTTTTAAAATATTGTATTTCAAATTCAGATTAGATAACAAATTACTAGTTCTGTTATCATTAGTTTGATTTAAAAATCCTAGTGGATTGTTTAAACCAGCGTACCAATATAAAGTACCATTTGGATTGTAAAGCGGATAATTTGGCGGCAAGTTATAAGCATAAGTTGCTAAATCTGTGGTAGAAACATCATTTCTATCAGTAGAGTAAATTGCCGATATGCCCAAAGTAAACCTTTGATTCAAAGAACTGTGGTTAAGATTTAAGTTTACACCGCCACGCTGATAACCTTGATCCCCAGGATATACGTTACCTTCTTTATGGTAAGTTCCGCTTACGTAAAAATTGGTACGAGCATCGCCACCAGATACATTTGCATTGATGTCGTGAGTTCTTGCTGTACCGCCTAAAATTTCTCTTTGCCAATCTGTATTATCCGTTTGGCTCCACACCAATAAATCTGGCGCAGTAGTGATAGATGGCGCAACTGGGTTTGTAGTGCTGTTGGCATAACCTTTTCTACGTAATGCTAAATACTGGTCTGTTTGTAGCATATCTACAAAATGCGCCACTACTGACGCTCCTGTAGAAGCGTTGATGCCTACTTTAGTTTTGCCAGATTTTCCTTTTTTAGTGGTAATTAAAACCACACCATTTGCAGCTCTAGAACCATAAATTGAAGTTGCATCGGCGTCTTTTAAAACTTCAATACTTTCAATATCTGCTGGATTAATGGTATTTAGAGGACTGGTTTGTCCTTCGGCAGACGGCAAGCCCGAGCTACCAGCTGCAGAGGCAGCCAAGTTAATCGACTCCGATAAATATGGAACATCATCTACAATATATAATGGTCTATTAGTTTTACCGATTGAGTTTGCACCTCTAATTTGCACGTTAATAGCTGCACCAGGCATACCGTTGGTTTGGGTGATAGCAACACCGGGCATTCTGCCCTGCATAGCTTGCAATAAGTTAGTTACAGGTTGCTTTTCGATCTCTTTAGCACTAATGCCGGACTGCGAACCTGTACTTGTTCTCCTAGTAGTTGTTCCATACCCCATCACCACTACTTCATCTAATTTGGATGGGTCTGGCTCCAATGACACCTGCATATCCTTATCGGCGGGTAGTTGCCTGGTCTTATAACCGATATAGCTAAAAATCAAAGTAGAATTTTTATTTGCTACACTCATTGCAAAATAGCCAGTAGTGCCTGTAGTAGCTACGGCAGTACTGTCTTTCACCCTAACCGAAACTCCTGGAATTGGCTTACCTAATTCATCTTTTACCGTTCCCGAAACTAAATGGTAGTAAGCTCCGCGAAATGATGTAATGCGTTCCTCTTCTTTTTTTTCTGTTTGTTTGGTTTCTATCTTGGGCTTTAATACGATGAACTGTTCGTTAAATACCTCGTAGCGAATATTTCGGCTTTCCAAAATGCTATTTAAAGCATCAGCTAGGGAAATATTATTGAAGCTGGTACTTACGCTTGGTTTAGCGCTAATGATCGCATCACTATACACAAATTTTACTTTGGCACTTTTGCCGAGTTGCTGTAAAACCTGCTCTAGAGAAGCATCCTTAAAAACTCCCGCTACTTTTGCTTTTAAGGCTTCCTGCGCATTTACTTTTACGGCAAAACACGTCCCTAAACTAAGGGACAAGATTAGCATGTATGCAAAGGAAATACGCATAAGTTTAGTTAGTAGTTGTTTAGTGTTGCTGCTTATAAGACATGCTTTTATGGTAGATCGCATATCTTTCACAGCATAGCAATGCCATGTAAAGATTTTCTTATACATTTGTATGGTTTATGGGTTAATTGAAACTATTGATTCTATGACCGTTTATACAGGGGTGTTGGTAGCACTCCTGTTTTTATTTTTACACTATCTGCATCCGCCTCCTTCTATCATAATTGTTTGATTTTCTATTTTATATTGAGCTCCCATTGCAGCAGCCAAAATCTCTAATGAATTTTTTAATGATTGATCAGTTAAATCTGCATTGATATTGCAAGTAGCATAACTGCTGTAATCTGCCTTTGCAAACTTCATATTGAATTTACGCTCTATCCTATCCATAATTTCACTGAATGGAGTATGCATGAAATACATAGGATATTCAGTACCCTTGGTTACCGTGATTTTCTCTACTTCCTCAGGAGCACTTATCTCTCCTTTAGATTGTTCTAAACGATCGAAACGTTGGTTAGGCGTCACAACTGCCAAAACTTTATTGGTATTGTTTACAGGATCTAATTCATTTACCTGAACTTTCCCCGTAAGCACAATCAAGTTGTAGTTCTTATTTCTTGTATTTAGGTTAAAGCTTGTCCCTAATACTCTGGTAGAATAATTACCTGTCTTAATTATAAATGGATGATCTTTATCTTTAGCGACTTCAAAGAGTGCTTCGCCATTCAATTCGACAACCCTAATACTATCTGTAAAATGCTCAGGATAAAGTAATGTTGATTTTCCTTTTAACCAAACAATACTGCTATCTGGTAGGATAATTTTCTTTACACCATTTTCTTGGGTAGAAACCAATTGCTCATCAACCACATCTTTCTTATTCCCAAAATAGTAAGCCAAACCTGCTACCAAGACAACACTAGCTGCTACTCTGAATAAAACATACTTATAAAGTAGCAACTTAACTGTAGGTCTATTGACCTGAATTTGAGAAGTAATTTGATTAAAAATTTTATGCTTTAGCTCAGGAGCATTTTTCTCAGCACCTTTCCATTCAACCTGATCTGGTAATGCTTGGTTATACCAAAGTTCTAGAAGTTCATTTTCCTCTTCAGAAATTTGTCCCTTTAGTGCTTTTGCTATTAGTTCCTGTATATTGTTTGGTATGTGGTTATTCATTTCTATGTAGCGCTTTACTACATAGCGTACATATTTAACTCACTACCCTTAGTGGAAATGAAATATTTTTATTTTTTTAAAAGGAATAGGATGAGAAAAGCATTGTAACTGCTAATATTTCCCATATTGTCTCTTAAAGTTTTTAGCGCTTTGGTGATATGTGCTTCCACCGTTTTTTTGGAGAGATTTAGTGATTGTGCTATTTCCTCATTGCTTAACTCATCAAATCTGCTGAGACTAAAAACCAATCTGCATTTCTCTGGCAATACATTCATAGCCGTTTCAATGTAGTTTCTTAGCTCATCAAACTCTAACCATTGCTGGGTAGAATCATCTATAAGATCAATATTATCCGCTTCTACTCCTGCCTGATCTTTCCTCTTTTTCAGTCCAGCTATTTTGGCGTAAATCTCATATTTAACTACAGCAGAGATATAAGTTTTAAAGCTGTATTTAATTTCAAGGTTATGACGTTTTTTCCAAAGATTGATGAAAGTATCCTGAACTATTTCTTCTGCATCGACATGAGAGCCTAATGCAGCATAAGATTTGGCAATCATTCGTTCCCAATACCGATCATAGAGCAAACCAAAGGCCTTCTCATCATCGTTTTTCAACAATGCTAATAAATCTTCGTCGGTAAAATCAGTCATTTAGGTTAAAGTAGCTAATGCTTAATACAAAGAAATGAATTTATAGCTAAAAACCATCATGAATGTTACACAAAAAGCAAATCAAGGCCTATTAATGTTGTCAAACCTAAATCAATTTTTTAAAAAAAACATCACCTCTAAATATTTTTTCTCGGAAAAGATTAAAAATAAAAAAAGTCTATAAATAAGTATTTAAAGGCTTTTAAGAAATTATTTCACTTACTCAAATGCTCATATTAAAAACTAAGTTGCCATAAAAATCTAATCTAAACCTGGAAGACTAGGTCTATTAACAGGGTAAGGCAACGTACTGATAGATTCCAAAAATGCGATTAATGCATCTCTTTCCGCTACAGAAAGCGCCAAAGGCTTAAGATGTGTCGAAGTCTCGGGGAACAACTGATCTTGCAACTGATTTGCTTTTCGTTTTGGATGTGGCATACCGTTATTGTAAGTATTAACTAGACCACGTAAATCTTGAAACATCCCGTTATGCAAACAAGGTCCAGTGCGGGTAGTATTACGCAGCGACGGCGTTTTAAACTTACCCACATCTTCCGCCTGCTTAGTAACCGCATATCTTCCCAAATCTTCCTTTGCTTCTCCATAAAGTGTAAAACCGATGTTATGAAAATTCTGGTCCGAGAACAATGGTCCACTATGGCAGTTGATACATCTTGCTTTGGTTCGATAAAGATGCAAGCCTAACATCTGTTGATCATTTAATGCTGCTGTATCTCCCCGTACAAATCTATCGAAATTACTACGTGAAGTTTTGATTCTACGTTGGAAAGTGGCAATGGCATGAACCAATTGATCTAAGCTAGGTTGCTCCGTGGCAATTGCCTCTTTAAAAAAAGGTTGGTAAGCTGGAATATGATGTAACTTGGCTGGAAGTTTACTCAAATCTGCGTTCATTTCTTTCGGATTGGCGAGAGACCCTTTGGTCTGTTCTTCCAAAGACGCGGCACGGCCATCCCAAAGGTATTTAAATTAAAGATAAACAAAAAAAGCAGTCTAAACTGCTTTAAATAGGCATTTTAAATCTATTTTGTGGCAATCACATTATTATCAAAAAATAAAATTTTATAATTATTGGCAATTTTATTCAAAATAATTGCTTTTTTAACCTTTTTTACTGTTAGACTTTATAAAAATCTTTGTGCCTAATGGCTGAGTTTGGTAGCTTCATTTACTAACTGAACAATTACGAATTTAACAGTGTGAAGTTCATAAAATAATTCGTCCTCGAGGAGTTATAACTTACCCTAAAACATTATCTTCCCAGGAATATATATATTAGAAGGATAATTCCAAAAATACAGGTCTTTGTTATAATTAATAAAACGCTATTACCTCCAATCCTGGTCTTATAGAGCAAAAATTATCCCAATTCATTATTTAGTACTTTCGAGGAACGTTCACTTTTGATCTTTGCACGGTGTTGCATTCCCCATTTAGTCATAGCTCCTACTACTTCTTCCAAAGTTTCACTATATGCTAGTAATTCATATTCGATTGTAACTGGATAACCATTCTCAACTTTCTTGACGATAAATCCATTCATTTCCAATTCTTTTAATTCACTAGAAAGTACTCTTGCTGAGATCCCTGTTACTTGTCTTTGTATTTCAGTAAATCTTTTGTTGCCTCTTGCCATTGCAATAATGATCATCAGTTTCCATTTTCCTCCGATAGCATACAATGCATCGCTCACTGCATTTAATACCGTATGGCATTCCTCCGTGAATGCATTATTTTCAACTTGATTTTCTCCTAAATCTGACATATTATTTTTAATTACTTGGTAACCTTTAGGTAACCACTAACAAATAGTAAGCAAATGTAATATATTTTTGTGCAATAATAATTAAGCACAATTCAAATCAATAAAATTATGGAATTGAAAAATCTAAATACAAAAAAAATCATTACTAACGGATTGACTATTTTGGTCATACTCATGATTGGTTTAAGCGGACTGATGAAAGCAATCCAACTTCCTTGGTCAGTGGAAGGCCTAGCCAAATTCAATCTACCCAATTCGGCTACGACACTTGGCTTGATGGAAATAGCATTTATCTCATTATATGCATTCCCAAAAACAATGCGCATTGGATTTATTTTAACCAGCTGCTATTTGGCGGGTGCTATGGCAACCGAATTATCACACGGCGGATCGATGCTTAATCCTGCGATTCCATTGACCTTAGTATGGATAACAGCTTGTTTGCGAGATCGTTCTTTGTTTCTCGGCACTTCAGAATCAATATAATTCATTAAAGTATTATTAATTTAAATCAATAAAAAAATGACATTGGAAATTTTAAAAACCAGAGAAGAACTCAGAAACCTAGTTGATAACTATGCTTATTTGGGAGATGAGAAAAAGATATCCCAACAAATGGACTTATTCACCGCAGACTTAACCTACAAAGTCTATATGAATGAAGTATTGGTGGCTGATGTATCAGGAAGGGCAGACATGGAAAGAGACTTTAACCTACACTCTTCACAAGTAAAGACTTACTTTACATTGAATGGACAACATACGGTACAATTGGCGGGTGATAGCGCATCGGGCGTATCCTTTACACAAATTAAAATGATCAGAGAGGCGGAGGGGAAAGACCTGATTTCAGATTATAGTGTAAAATATGATGATACTTATGTATTTCAAAATGGGAAATGGCTGATAAAAGACCGGGTTGCACATTTTGTATTGGTAGAAACAAGGTCATTTAACCCTTAACTGTAGTTAATTACAGAGTTTACAAAATTTTCTCAAGATAACTAGTACACACACAAAATGGATACGACTTGCTTTGGTACGGGTATTTTTACTGAACCTGAAAGCATTAAGTTTTCCTTAATAAAAATTTAAATAGAATGAGTAATCAATTAGAAAACAAGGTAGTAATAGTAACCGGAGCATCAAAAGGCATTGGAGCGGGTATTGCAAAAGTGGTGGTCAACTATGCTTCAAGTAAAGATGGAGCAGATACAGTGGTAGCTGAGATCACAAAACAAGGTGGCTTTGCTACAGCGATACAAGCTGATATAGCGAAAAAAGAAGATGTACAACGTTTGTTCAAAGAAACTGTTCAAACATTTGGCAAGTTGGATTCTTTGATCAATAATGCTGGCATTTATGAGTTCGCACCACTAGATGGATTTACAGAAGATTCATACAGACGAGTTTTTGACATTAATGTACTTTGTTAACCTCAAATGAGGCTGTAAAAACCTTTGGTGATAACGGTGGTAGCATCATTAATATCGGTTCGTATGCAAGTAAAAGACCAGACCCTTATTCTACAGTTTATGGAGCATCCAAAGGAGCTGTAGATTCTATTACTATTTCTCTTTCGCAAGAACTAGGCCCGAAGAATATAAGAGTAAACTCAATCCAGCCTGACGGTGTAGTTACCGAAGGTGTTGCGAAATTGGGAATTGACGTCGATTCAGACGTGATCAAAGGGACGATTAAAAGATGTAGTCTTGGACGAATGGCTACACCTGAAGATATTGGAAATACAGTTGTATTTTTAGTTTCTGATGATGCCTCCACCATTACTGGTCAATTTATAGAAGTGTCGGGTGTATACATTTAGCATAAAACAATATATTTAGATAATCGGTATTTAAAAAAGGACAAAAAACTTTCTTACTGCGTTACCATTTTTGCTAATTATAATCGGAGGTTATCGCTTTAACTTTTAAAAAATGAGCTGTTAAGCAGGGGTCAGTTTTGGAATATTCTACAATTCCATTCCATAAGTAGATAAATCAACCTAAGCATACTTTTTTCTTTATTATTTCTATCTAACCGAAAATTTATAGATACAAGTTTGGGTATAAACTTGCCCTGGATTTAACCTTGTAGATGGAAAATTAGGATGATTGGGACTATCGGGAAATTTCTGCGTCTCTAATGCTACGGCCTCTCTATGTTTAATTGCTTTACCATACTTACCTTTGGTTTTCCCATCGAAGAAATTACCGCTGTAAAACTGTAAACCAGGTTGGTCAGTGTAAATTTGCATTAACCTACCGCTTACAGGCTCAAAAACTTCAGCAGCAAGTTGAATACTATCTGTACCTTTTTTATCCAACACCCAATTATGGTCGTAACCTAAACCATTTTTAAGTTGCTGATCTTTTTGATCAATATGCTCACCGATTGCTTTTGATGTTCTAAAATCAAAAGGGGTATTAGCTACAGGAGCAATTTCTCCAGTAGGAATTAAAACACTATCTACTGGAGTAATATGGCTGCCGTAAATCGTCAATAAATGATCTGTAATTGTTCCTTTGGCTTCACCTTTTAAATTGAAAAAGGTATGGCTAGACAAATTTACTACTGTAGGCGCATCTGTGGTGGCCTGGTAGTTAATTTTAAATTCATTATCATCCGTTAGACTATACTGTACTTTTATTTTCAAGTTTCCAGGAAAACCTTCTTCGCCACTTGGCGATAGGTAAGAAAAATAAATAGTGTTTTTGCTCAGGCTATCTACATTCCAAACTACCATATCCAAGCCTTTTAAACCACCATGCAGTGCCTGGCCATTATTATTGATAGGCAATTGGTAGGTTTTTCCGTCTAAGCTAAATTTTCCTTTGGCTATTCTATTAGCGTAGCGACCAACTATTGGGCCTAGAAAACGCTCTCCAGAATTGTTGATGTACCTATCAATATTTTCGTAACCTACGGTAACATCATCAAACTTTCCATTTTTATCTGGAGCCCACAGCGACACAACTCGAAGACCAAAATTGGTCACTTGTAAAACCAATCCAGTTTTTGATTCCAAAGTATACAGACTCACTTTTTTACCATCTACTTCGGCATAAAAAGCCTTTTCTTCCAATAATGTAGGCTTATCTTCATTTTCAGAACAAGAAAAGAGACTTATTAAAAGTGTAAAAAACATTATTTTTTTCATAGCGTATGATTTTTTTCAAATGAACTTTTGCGCATTATATCGTTTTACTCTATTGAGGTTAAATCTTTAATGAGATCAACTTCATCTTGACGGTACGGCGTTCCATCTGCTTTAAAAATATCATGAAACCATTCTATGGGTTGCTTTCCTGTAGGTATTGGAGTGTCCCAGACATAAATTGTATTGGATTTTCCAGCAACCAGGCCCCAGTTTATTGCTGCTACATTTTCCTTTTTGAGCATAGGTAAGATATTAGAAAATCTACTGTTACGAGTTCTTGCCATATATTCCGTGCATATCAAGGGTCGTCCGTGTGTTTTTAGCATTTGAATTACCCTTAAATGCCATGCCGGTTCTTCATAATCATGATAAGTAATCACGTCAGAGTTTTCGATCTGAAAGGCATTCAGTTCTTCCAAATCCCATTTCCAAATTCCTGAGCTAATAGGCTGCTCTGGGTTTACAGCCCTCGCCCAAGAAAATATATGTTTTAGAAGCGGAAGCGATTCATTTCCCTTGTCAGAGTTACCCGGCTCATTGTAAAGATCCCATAGTAAAATGCGTTTATCCTTGCCAAAACGGACTAACACGTCCTTCACATATTTTTCTAGTTCAGGAAAAAACTTCGGATCACTTGACATCGGTTGCCCTGGATCTTGTACCCAGCCAGAATTGTGGATACCAGCCTTTGGAGTAGGTTGTTTTCCTGGTTTTCCTTCTTTATTCCAGCAATCATCAAAGAAAACAAATATGGTTTTTATCCTTTGTTTATCCGCTATTTTCAAATATTCATCCATCCGTTTTTTAAAACCTTCGGGATCTTCTTTCCACGCTAAACTATGCAGGTATACTCGCATGGTATTCATGCCAATTTTTGAAGCCCATCCCAACTCCTTTTCTATAGTTTTGGGATCAAACGTATCTGTCTGCCACATTTCCAACTGATTTATGGCTGTGGAGGGAAGAAAGTTGGCACCAACTATCCATTGCTGTTGTGCATACCATGTATTGGCCTGTGCGGCTGTCCACTTCTTACCATAGCTAATATCAGTTTTTAATTGTTGTGCGTTACCCTCTCTTATTCCAATAAGAATTAAAAGGAGTAGTATAGTCTTTTTGAAGTTCATCATATTTAGGTTATCGGTTCTTAGTTCTACTGATATTACTCTTCCGCTCTCCCGAAGGAACTTTTATTGGAACACCTGCAGGAATTGGACTACCAAAATCAGGGCTTCCATCTGCCCTCCAAGTAAATTGCTGCAACCGTAGATCCCTTGCCCATCCAGGAGTTGTACTTTTCTTGGCATGGTAAAATATCCACCATTCTTTACCATCTGGAGATTGGGTAAAACTAGCATGTCCTGTCCCTAGCACCGCTGATGTACCCTGAAAAACGGGACCGCTCTTTTCCCAATTTGTAACATCAAGTGGGGATTTAGAAGTATCCTTTAATTTCAGCTGCCCTAGTCGGTATTCTGGCATCCATGATTCTCTAGTTGAATAAATGATAAAGACCTGATTGTTTCTCATTAGAAATTGTGGGCCTTCGTTTAGGTCTAACTCCCCGCCTTTTTCCCAAGATTGGTCTGGACTTGATATTTTCACCCGAGTGGAACTAATTGTCCAAGGGTTACTCATTTCGGCAATATAAAGATGTTGGGAAGTTTTATCAGTGGTTGCATTCTTTTCCCAACCAGACCATACGGCATAGAGTTTTCCACCAATAGTACCAATAGTTACGTCAATTGCCCAAATGGTTCCTGTTTCATCCTGTTTATCTACACCTGTATTTAAGATCCCTTTGTCTATATATTCTCCTTGTGGATCATCAGTTACAGATTCGAGCACACCAGACCGTTGATGAATATAAGGCGGCCCAGCTTCACCAGCTGCATAATAAATATACCATTTGTTATTGAAATAATGCAGTTCAGGTGCCCAAACTTGGCTACTGTTCCACCCTTTAGATGGCGTTTCCCAAACCGTGACAGGTTTTCCTAATTGGCTTAATCTTTTCGATTTGCGAACAGATATCCCTTTACTATCAATATTGCCATTACTCTGGCAAACATAATAGTAACCATTATGGTGGATTACCCATGGATCTGCCCCATTACCAATAGGATTTGTAAATGTTGCTGACTTAGTTCTAATTTGAGCGGTACTGGTACTGAAACCATAGATGGTAAAGAAGACCAAACACCATAACAGGCGTTTGGTCGTTTTTTTTGCTACATGTTGGCTTATTTTCATCTGGTAATGTTCAATTCTATTTTTGTTTTTTGGATGCTGCTTTAATGACCATTGCATATTTCTGGTACATCATTTTTGAAACAGTTACGGGATCTCCTTTTGGCGTTTCACTATACAGTTCTTTTCCATTCACCCAGTTCCATTCCCATACTTTAATCTTTTCATTAAAAGTATCTTCATTAAATTTCTGGTTACGGCTCATCTTTGAGGTTACTTCTTTAAAAAATTGTTGCCATCTTGGTAAATAAAAACCATTTAGTAAACCAGACCATTGTTTATTGGCATACTCATGTAATGAAGCATCTTTGTCTCCCCAAAGCGTAATCAGATTTCTTGCATTTTTTTCATACAATGCTTTTTCCGCATCGTTGGTGCCCCATCTTTTAGCATCATTTAACCACTTGCCCAACAAAAAATCTTTTCTGGTGGCTAAGAGTTTATCCATGTCTTTGATCAATTCCAAAAATTGACTGCTTTTCAACTGGAATGCCTTCATGTTTTTATTTTGATAGGCTATAGCAATATCTTGTTGTAAAATACTGGCATAATCGGCCATAATTTGACGGCTTAAATCAACCAGATCATACTGAAATCCATCAACATCTTTAAAATTTGGCGATGCCTTAATCAGATGATCCCAAGCTGGAACCAGATCTATTAATTTATAAGGCATTTCGGTATCGGTCCAATCGGTGCTCTTTTTAAAAGTTGGCCTACCGGTCACTATACTTTCATGTCCACCATCGGCAGTGTACACGGTATAATGTAATATATTCCAAGCCTTTTCCACGTTGACATCCTTTTTCCCATATCGGCGCAATATGTAATCTTTAACCCAGTCATCAGCATCAATAACCTGATCTCTCCATACATGATCCAACATTAGTGCATATATAGCCGGATTTTGTTCAATACCTTCTGGCACAACCCCTATTCCAATCATGTTACCTGCTTTAGGATCATGAAAGGTTGCTGAAGGTGCTATCGATATTTTATCCATATCGCCAAACATGTTGATTTTACCGCCGAAATTATGCAGCATGCACCATATCCATTGTTTGCCGTAGTAGGCTTCAGTTTTGTCCCAGATAGGCTGCACTTCGCTCCATAAGTCTAAAACAATCAATTTATCTGTTGGTACGGCATTTAAATAGCTTTTTAGTTGTTCCGGTTTCCAGAAATCTCTTTTATCCCAAAAAGTCCAACCTTGCATTATCCATACTGCCTCAGGATCGGCTGCTGCCATCGATTTATAAACGGCATTGCTAGATTCGGCTAAATAAGCAGGGTCTTTACTAGGAGGATACATTTCATTAAAAGTATCTGCACCATACAAATGGTCTGTTCCAAAGGTCTTTGTTTGTTCTTCAATAAACTTACGTCCTATTTCTTGAAACATTGGGTCTTTTGGGTCTAGGATATAGGTATCTGCGAACCTCCCCTCCCAATTTGTTTTTTGCAGTTTTGCTTGCGGGAAACGGTCTTTAAATGCAGGAGGAACATGTCCTGTAAATGCAGGAAGAATTGGTGTCATCCCCAGTTCACGTTCGCGAGCCAAAATTTTCTTTTGAAGTTCTTCATGGCTATCCATCCAAGATTTGGGCAATGGTCCGCCCCAACCATCTAAGTTTCCAGCCCAGAACCACATAAAGTAAGCTGGTCCGGAGAAAAAGGCATCCATATCTTTATAGGTAAAGCCCATATCTTTATAAACACGGTACCAAAGCGCATTCTGGCCGGTCATCGCCAATGGCATATTGATCCCATTCAAAGCCATAAAATCTATTTCCTGTTGCCAACGTTCCCAGTCCCACCAAGCGGCAGTATAATTGAAAGTGCAGTAGTTAAAATAATGCCTGTATTTGTAAGGTGTAGCCTGATGTAACTTTGCGGGGACTACTGGTAGCTCTTTCAGCAAATTCAGGTTATTTCCATTCCAACTGATATCACAATGTGCATAATTTTTCAGATAATAGTTTAATGCACTTGCAACGGAAACCCCATGGTTTCCTCTTAGAATGATTTTCCCATTTTTACTTTCTAATTCAAAAACGTCTTTATCATTATCTTTTGCGATAAATTCAATTACAAAACGATCATGAAATTTGGGAATGACACGTTTGACTAAAGCATAACTAGCTTCTTTATTTAAACTTTCAGTTATAATTTTACTTTCCTGATTTGCAGCAGTACTAGTTGCACAGAGCAATAGCATCCCTATACAATAAAGCCATAATTTGTGTGTATGTTTCATATTTTATTTTAGTGTGTTTCAGGTATAAATATTTTCAAGATTGATATGATAATCGACAAGTTTGGAAATGAGTTAGGTTGAGACTCTGCTTGATTACTTTTGGGAGTCATTTATTTACCTTTTGTTTACCAAGTTTGTGTCCCGCTATGGCATAATAACCTATAGCTAAATAGCATGGAATTACAATCCAATAGGCTTGTTGAGGATTGAAATGATCAGTAAGGTAGCCATACAATAATGGAATTAACGCTGCGCCGGAAATGGCCATCACTAGTAAAGAAGATCCTACCTTGGTAAATCTGCCCAATCCCGCAATGGCCAATGGCCAAATAGAGGGCCACATTAAAGAATTGGCCAATCCGAGCAAGGCAACAAATACTACCGATATGATACCACTCGTAAAAATGGCGATGACGGCAAACAATATTCCAAGCACTGCTGATATTTTGAGTGCAGTTTGTTGACTAAAAAACCTTGGAATGCAAACTATGCCGATAAGATAACCGGCTAACATACTAATTAAGGTGAATGAAGTAAAGAATTTAGCAACCGTAATTGGAACTCCTTGAAATGCCCCGTAACCTATGATACTATTTCCTGCAATAACTTCAACACCTGTGTAAAGGAACAGTATGAGCACACCTAGCAGTAAATGCGGAAATTGAAGAATAGAAGTTTTAGTTTGATACTCGGTTACGTCGCCATCTTCCTCTATTTCTTCATTAACTTCAGGAAGCGATGAAAAACGAATAGCAATAGCTAACACTGCTAAAATTAAAGTAATTACTAGGTAAGGCACTATCACTTTAGCTGCCAAAGCATCTAATTCTACCACTTTTTGAGAAGGGTTTAACGAGGTTAACTTGTTCTTTACGGCATCAGCATCGGTTAAGATCACTGCGCCAAGAATTACTGGTGCCAAGGCTCCTGCAATGCCATTACATATACCCATAAAACTTATTCTCCTTGCCGCACTTTCTTTTGGACCAAGTATGGCTACATAAGGATTTGAGGCTGTTTGCAAAACGGTAAGCCCTGCCCCCTGTACAAATAAACCTAATAAGAATAAGGGATAATATCTGGCTAAAGCTGCTGGAATAAACAGCAAAGATCCTGCTGCAACCAAGACCAAACCAATAGATAGCCCATTTTTAAAACCAGTTTTTTTCAATAATCGGCCTGATGGGATGCCCATTAAAAAATACGAGATGTAAAAAGCAAATGCAACTAAGTAAGATTGAAAATTATTGAGCTCACATGCCAATTGTAAATAAGGGATCAGCACAGCGCTTAGCCAGGTTACAAAACCAAAAACAAAAAACAATACCCCTATAATAATTAAGGGATTTAAACCGGGTTTGGCAGCCATATTTTTAATGATTTTGAGACTTTATTGTACTTATGATCTTTTCGTAAACATCTTGAGGAAATACAGAAGGCTGCCCATACCAAAAGAAAGAACCATAACCTTCATAGGTACCTGATTTTATGTGTTTTGAAGTAGGCAAATAGCTCGATACATCGTTACTGTATCCTGCTACGCTGACCAATTTCCCTGGCCATAATTGTTTAATCCCAATACTGTAATCTGTTACAACTTCCCTAGAAAGACCTATCAGTTTCCAATTGCCGATATTGATTGTTTGGATATATACGGGCATACTTGCCGGCATTGTGTTAGTTTTGCTACGCTTTAGCATTAAATCTGCCCAACGTACATTTTTTTCATCCTCCACATTGCCTTTACCATTATCGTTAGTTTTTCTAAAAGCGAGAATACGCTCATCGCTCCATTTGTTAACAGCAAAATTGATAGAATCTAAGTAGAAGCTAATTTTACCCTTTAACTGTTGCATGGGTTCTTTCAACACACCCTTCACATCGGCAGCTAAATCAGCTCCAGTTTGCTTATAGTCTGAACTTACTGGATTGATGTCTCCACCACAACCTTGAATAAACATGGCTTCATCCAATACCGCTTCCTGTTTAAGCAGGTTTCTGGTAACTGCAGGATAATTAGCACTCAAGGTAAATCCTTCAGTGCCATCATTTTTAAATACTGGATGACATCCAGTTAAAAACAGCGCTGTTTTTTGTTTATCTTTGTTGCGTTCAATGTTAAGTACATCTACATCGTTATCATAAGTAGCCGCAGCACCTTCGAGACTTCTATTTTTACCGATGGCCGTTTTGCCTCTACCAAAAGAAAGCATGGAAGGTTTTCTATTTTTCATTGCGCTGTTAATTACGCTAATTAAGGCTGGCTTAAGTACGTTGTTTAAGTAAGCAGAATCAGGAAGTTGATGTGTACCCCAAGTAGTCCAGTCTTGCGTTGATGGTGCGAAGTGGGTATGTGAGGCATTAATTAATATTGCTGATGGCAGGATTTGATGCTTCTTATAGATTTCCTGTTTTACTTTAGCAATAAAATCTTGATTAAAGCCACAAACATCGGCACCAACAATAACCACCGTTTCTTGTCCCGCAGAAATGGCTACAGCACTCACAGCAAGTGTGCCATCCATTCTTTGTTGCCCCTCAAAAACTACATTATTAGCGTCTACCCCATATAGTTTATCTTTAACAACGGTAATGGCTTTTAAATGAACATCATAGGTTAATCCGTTAAATTTTGCAATTTTTATCCAAGTTGCATTGTTATTGTCCAAGTTATAGCGGAAGATTTCATCATTTGCGGTTAGCACAAGTAATCTTCCCTTATAATTAGTTAAGCTGATTACACCTTCCAATTTGGAATGTAGTTTCCATAATGGTGATTTTCCGCCTACTACAGCAGAATTTATGTTACCATTTTGGTCTACAGCGTATATCGTTCGTTTTACTTTGGTAAAAGCAATGCCATTCGGAGCAAGTTTTCTCCATTTCTGCAGTTGCTTTGAAGATGAAATTAAGCTTTTAAAATTCACATCAGTCCTTATCCATTCTAGACTAAAACGTCCTCCTCTTGGATAACCATAGCCAGCAAGAGCAAGAGAGAAAGGATGAAATTTAGGTTCTATGCTTGCTGTCGCCGTTCCGGCGAGATAAACGTCCTGCCCTTTGATCGGGCTATTGACAAGACCAACAAAGAACATCAGGATTAAAATGAGCTGATATTGAAATTTCATGTGCCTATGATGATATTATGGATGTACAAATAAGGTAGTTGTAGTTACACTGCGCTTCCCAGACGGAGTTATTACTACAGATTTCATTTCTCTTTTTTCACCCGGATGAAGTATAATATCAATTGGCTTTTCATACAGATAATCTGTCTCTCTTGCATCTTGTCCTTCGAAATTGTAGTAGATCTTCGCTCCTTCTACAGGTACTTTGAGTTTGATTTTAAATACTGAACCTTTTAAAGTAGTATCAGCCACACCAATAGGACCTGGAACGCGATATATTTTATCTGTTTGATCTAATTGAAGTAAATGTTTGGGCAAACGATGTTCAAAAAAGCTGATTGAATCTTTCTGTGAAGGATTTGTCCAAGCAATTTCTGCCAGCGCCATTAAACGGGGATAGAGCATATATTCTACTTTGCGATAGGTATCCATGTGTTCTGTCCATATTGCTGCCTCTACACCAACAATGTGTTTTTGCTGTGCTTGCGACAAGGTTTTTGGTGTTGGATCATAAGCATAAACCTTTTCCAAGTTATTATAGCCCCAAGCAATGGCCAAGGGTTCGAGTGCTCGTTTACCTTGAATGAAGTCAAAATAAACATGAGACATTGGCGACATCACTACATCGTGGTTCTGCTGTGCAGCTTTAATGCCTTCTTCAATACTGCGCCAAGCCATTACTGTTGCATTTGGAGCAAGCCCCCCTTCTAAAATTTCATCCCAACCAATAATTTTCCTGCCTTTGGCATTTACAAATTTTTCAATCCTTTTTACAAAGTAACTCTGTAGTTCATCTTCATTTTTAAGGTTTTGGTCCTTAATCCGCTTCTGGCAATATTTACAGGCCTGCCAACGTTTTTTAGGGCATTCATCTCCACCAATGTGAATATATGGCGAGGGGAACAATGCCATTACTTCCGTTAGCACATCTTCTAAGAAGCTGAATGTATTTTCTTTTCCTGCACAATAAACATCGTCATATATTCCCCAGTTTTCGGCTACCTTAAACGGCCCTGGATTATCCCCACACGCCAATTCAGGATAAGAGGCTAATGCTGCAACGGAATGTCCTGGCAGTTCAATTTCTGGAATTACCGTCACTTGCCTTTCTGCTGCAAAGGCTACAACTTCTTTTATTTCTTCTTGAGTATAAAATCCACCGTAAGGAAGATGATCCTGTCCACTCAAAGAATCTACGTAATGACTGATCTGTGAGCTGGCCCTATAGGCACCTACACTGGTTAGCTTAGGATACTTTTTAATTTCTATACGCCATCCGTGATCTTCTGTAAGGTGCCAGTGATACACATTCATCTTGTATTTGGCCAGCATTTCTATCTGGCTTTTAATAAAGGATACTGGATAGATATGGTAGCCAACATCTTGCATAATACCACGATAGGCATACCTCGGCTTATCGCTAATCAATACACCTGGCACTTGTAACTTCTGCCCATCTACCTTAATTAACTGCATTAAGGTTTGTAGCCCGTAAAATAGCCCAGCTTCTTCTCCGATTATCTGCACAAGCCCTGCCTCCGAGTTCAATTGATAAGCTTCCTTTTCTGTTTGTTTATTATAACGGAAAGCAATTACGGAAGCTTGTTTATTCTGAAGTTCTTTAACTACAGGCAACTTTAAACCATAGCTTTTTAAAAGATAATCTCTTAAAATAAGCGCTGTTTTTTTGGATTGCTCGTTTGAATAAACAAGTTGTGTATTTGCACCGATTACAAAATTACCTTTCTTCAACGTAACACTTTCTGGGGCTGGTATAATGCCTAAATCGGCTGGGTTATTCTGTGAGTACGCAGTAACCGTACAGAGTAGCAAACAAATGAGTAGGTACTTCAAAATATGGTATTTGAATAAATTAAACATGTTTTTTCATTATACTTTCCATGGCTTCCTTCACACTACCATGCTCCAATAAGATTGATTTCGCTTCGTCGTAATTTTCTATTTCAGCTTTTTGCATCAACATTTTAACCCCGCGATCCAGAATTTTGTCGTTGATGAGTTTTACATTCACCATGTTATTACCTTCAATTCGTCCAATTCTGATCATAACTGTAGTAGAGATCATATCGAATAACATTTTCTGCGCTGTTCCGCATTTCATTCTTGTGCTTCCTGTAATAAATTCTGGACCTGTAATCACCTCAACTGGATAATCTGCATGCTCGGCGATAGGTGAAGAAGGATTGCTTACAATACATCCTGTGGTGATATTCAATGACCTACATTTTTTGAGACCTTCTAACACAAATGGAGTAGTTCCACTGGCCGAAATACCAACCACGATGTCGTTAGCATTTATTCCTGCCTCTACCAAGGCATTCCATCCTTCTTCAAGCTCATCTTCTTTTTCTTCTAACGCATCAGCCATTCGGTCGATACCACCGGCAAGAACTGAATTATAAATGCCTTCAGGCAGACCATAGGTGGTTGGAAGTTCAATTACATCTAATACTGATAAACGACCACCGCTACCGGCCCCAAGGTAAAACATTCTTCCCCCAGCGTTCAATTTATCAACTATAGCTGAAATTAGCTTGTTTATACTTGGAAGTTGTCCTTCTATAACTTTGGCCACTTTAGCATCTTCTTGGTTAATGTACCTTGTCAATTCTTCTACCGACTTGGTTTCTAAATGGTCATACAAGGATGGCTGTTCTGTAATTCGTGTCATATGTGTTATTTTAATTGTCAAAGTATATTTATAGATTTTAGAATTCAGGTCCTTTTCGAAGGATATCACCTGGAATTTCATTTTCGATAACTGGCCAATCGCCAACCCAGTTAATTTTATCGAGCATTAAGGTGCGGCGACTAGCACCACCTGGTACAATGGGATTTGATTTTAGAATAGCATGATATAAAAGCCAATCGACTCCATTTTTATCTGCTATAATTCTTGAGTTATGTCCTGGTCCGGCATATTTATCGCTACCAGAAATAAGCAGTGTTCCATTGCCCCTTTCTACGATGTTACGTCCATCTTTATCCAAGTATGGACCTAATAAAGACGTAGAACGTGCAACTCGTACCTGATAGGTACTAGCCGAACCATTACAACAACTTCCCTTAGAGCCGAAGAAATAATAATAATTCTTTCTTTTATGGATCATTACGGCCTCAAAATCTCCCGCTGCAATTTTCACCTTGTTGGCTAAATTCTTTATCGAAAAGCCATCGTCCGCTAACTCTAAAGCATAAGTTCCTTGATTTAAAGCGGTGCTGAAGCTACCAAAAAAGAGATATTTTTTGTCAGCATCAGCTAAGTAAAAAGGGTCGATGGTATTCGGTACACCCACTTCATTGCTAAGGAACAGCTTACCTTTATCTACAAATGGCCCTGCAGGACTATTCGCTATAGCCACTCCTATTCCTGGATTTGTATCTCCCCAAACTGAATAGGAATAGTAGAGGTAGTATTTGTTGTCGATAAACACTACATCTGGTGCCCAAATACCACCATCTGTCTTCCATTGTGGCTTTGTGGTAAAGGCGTTTCCCATTACCGTCCATTTAATCAAATCTAAAGACCTGATTACCGGAACTAACCTATTGCCCTGCCCATCGCCCCAATTATCTTCCGTTCCATATCCGTAAAACCATCCATCTGCCGCTTTAATGATAGACGGGTCGGCTAATACAGGTTCAAAAACTGGGTTGTTAAACTGTACGGGCTGAGTTGGCAATGGTTTCTCCTCCTCCTTTTTGTCAGGTTCGTTACTTTTGCTACAAGCTGAGAACATGAGGAATAGGAAGACATAGTGTATCACACTTTTCCGTAAAGCTTGAAATTGCTTAATTGTCATTTTATTTTTTTAATGGCCAAAAACCAATTGGATTAAATTTATATCTCCAAAGATCACCTGCCGCATCTAAGGCAAGTAGATCTTTACCTGCCGAAAATACCGTTGTGTACATGTCCCAGCCGCTGCCTACTTTGAGCTTATTTCCAAACGTACCATCTTCAGCTAAGGGAAACTGGTACATATCACCATTAGCCTCAATGGCTAATAACGAATTTTCATATGGTATAACTTGCGTAAAAACTCCCCATCCACTACCAATGGTTTTGATTCTACCGAAATCAAAATTACCAGCAGCATCCAGTGGGTACATCGCCATATTTCCCGCACCATCAATTCCAAGCAATGCACCTTTATAAGGGATGATCTTTGTAAAAATTCCCCAACCATAGCCTATGGTTTTGCTCGCTCCGAAATTGCCATTTTTATCAATAACGTACTGTGCAATATCGCCCCCACCAGCAGCAAACCTTGCAATTAAACGATCGCCTCCGTAGTAAAAAACGGCATTAAATATATTCCACCCTACTCCAATTTGGCGTGGCGCACTAAATGTGCCGTCAGTATTGGCAGGGTAAAGCAATAATGCACCATTTGGACTTTTACCGATGATATCTCCATTAAAATCGAAAAATGTAACACCTGCGTTAGCGCCAAAAGCATAGGCTTTATCACGAGGCACTTCGCCAGGGGCATAAGAGCCGGTAATAAGGAAATAAGTGGTATTTAAGCTAGAGTTCACTTTGGCATCTGCTTCTGTAATGCTAACCGGAAGTAAATAAGATTGGAATGGCTGGATAAAGCCCTGGGTTTTAATGGTCAGACTTAGAACGCCCGTATTCTTGCTTCCCTCTTTTATTCTTGCTTCTGGATTAACCAGCGTATAGCTGCCAGCGGGCATTGGTTGATAACTTGTACCATTCTTTAGGTTAAATTCATTTACCAATGCTTCGTTAACCCCAAATTTTATATTGATATTGTTCTTGTTGTCTAAGCTTCCACCAAGGTAGGCACTGTAATTTAGCGTGTAAACCGAAGGGGTTATACTTATGCTGTTAACTATTGGATTAGCAACCGCCTGGGGCATATAAAGGTTTGAATAATTCTCGGCACCCTGAATGTTTAAATCAACATCAACCTTTTTACTGCATCCTGCTAGCAACACACAGATAATGTAGGATGAAATCTGTAATATCTTTTTCATGATTTGTTTTTTAATATATAATTCAATTACCATCCTGGGTTTTGTACCATACTTGCATTTTTATCAATCTCATCTTGCGGAATGGGAAACAAATAATGTTTTGGAGTTTGAAAAACCCTAGTTTCTATTACCTTACGCTGATAGAAATTATCATCCTTTAGGTTGGTACCTGCAGAAATATTCATACCGTAAACCTTGGCTCTATCGGTCTGTTCGGCAATTTTCCACCTGTGGCAATCAAAATATCGATGAGTTTCAAAGGCCAATTCAACCCTTCGTTCATTTCTAATACGTGCACGCATAGTTTCTTTAGTTAAAGTAGTGGGCAACGAGGGCATACCAGCCCTGTTTCGAATTGCATTCATTGCTGTATAGACACCGTTTAGTGGACCTTGAGCTTCATTTAATGCCTCTGCGTAATTCAGGTACATTTCACCCAGGCGAAAAAATATCCATGTTTTAAGTGAGTAACGTTGTTGTGTGAGACTTACTCCTGGGTCGATAAATTTTTTAAGTAGATAGCCTGTAGTATTGTAATCGCGGCCAGCATTACCTCTACCGTCTGCCCCTGTTTGCCAAAACTGCACTCTCCTGTCTATAAAAAATGCACCGTTGAAATTAATGGTTGCATAAAAACGAGGGTCACGGCCAACATACATATTTCTTGTACCATCTAGCCATCTGCCAGTAGGTTCATTGCCAACGGCATAACCAGCTTCTTGGTAACCCGATGCAGAATTTATGATAGGCGAATCATCTGTATTGTAACCTGTAATTGGAGCAATGCCATTATCCATTTCGTAAGCGTCTATCTGTCCCTGGGTCGGGTTCCATCCATTCCAACCTCCTAAACTACCAGGGAACGCACATTTTTCCATCCAGGCGTCTCTTCCCGAGTTTCTGGCAAATAATACTTCAGGGTTATTGTTCTCTATAAATAATTGTTGGTAATTTTTTACAGGGTCTGCATAGTCCTTAAACAGATGATAACCTGCTGCCTCGCATTTGGCTATACAATCTTCGGCTGCCTGCGCTGCAAGGGCCCACTTATTTTCATCATATTGTTGGGAGAATAATTTGGTTCCCTGATTGTCGGCAAACGATTTGTATTCGGGGTTGCCATTCCATAAAGGACTGGCATTGTACAGTAGCACCCTAGCTTTAAGTGCCAATGCCGCAGCCGCACTTGGTCTTCCCAAATCACGATTTTCTACAACATTCATCGGCAGCAACGCCACTGCCCTGTTGCATTCATCTACAACAAACTTCACACATAAATCTAAAGGCTTACGGCGAATTTTACTGAAATCATCACCAACTCCTGCACTATAATCCATAATCGGCACAGGTCCATAAATCCTCATTAATTGGAAGTGATAGAATGCACGAAGAAAGACAGCCTCACCAATCCATCGATCTTTTGTGGTTTGCGTAAACTCTGCGGATAGAGGTGTGATGTTGATATGTTCTAAAAATATATTAGACTTTCTAATCCCCTCGTACATGTTCTTGTAAATCTGCCCAGCAACGTTAAAAGAATTCCATGCACCCTTATTCATCAGTTTTGGAAATTTCTCTGGCCAAGGAATATTCATTTCGTCTGAAGCCACAATGAATGGATTTACATCAGCCAAATCTGTAAAGTATATTTCATTAGGGAGACCAGCATAAATATCAACCAAGAAAGCTTCGGCATATTTGCGCTGCTTAAATGCCTCTTCAATGGTGATATCTTCATCAGGCTGTTTATCCAAAAAATCTTTTTGGCAACCACTAATTAGACCTAACTGTATTATAAGTAAGCTACAGATGATATATTTTAGTTTTTTCATGTTCAGTTCTATTTAAAATTAATCTGTAAACCAGCATTCAAAGATTTTTGCAATGGATAGCCGCCAGTACCATCATTGGATTCGGGATCTATGATTTTGATATGGTCCCAAGTAACCAGGTTAACACCATTTACAAAAACTCGGAGATTACTGATGCCAATTCTGTTTGCCACATTTTTTGGCAACGTGTAGCCAATTTCAGCATTCCTCAATCTCAAGTAATTCCCATTTCGCATCCACAGGGTGGAGTTGACGTAGTTATTTGGATTATTGCCTACATCAATTGCTGGATAACGGGCATTAGTATTCGATGGCGTCCATCTGTTATTGTAGTATTCAGTTAACACGTTGTTAACTCCCAGTCCATCATAAAATGGCCACATCGAAAATCCCGTTAAGAAAACACTGGTATTGGCTGCTCCGGTAAAATAAACACTCGCATCAAAACCTTTATAAGATATTGTGCCTCCAAAACCAAATGACATTTCCGGCAACCTTGGGTTGCCTACCGGGATTTGGTCGAACGAGTCGATCATACCATCGCCATTGATATCTTTATATTTCACGTCGCCGACACGAACTTTAGAAAAAGTTTGCAACGGACTTGTTGCTATGTCTTCCTCACTCTGAAAAAATCCATCAGCTACAAATGCGAAAGATTGGCCTAATCGCAAACCTTTTCCGCTTAGATAAGGATATCTTTTAGCAGCTTCATCATTTTCGATCACCTTATTTCTAGCGAAGGTAAAATTGCTTCTAAAGGCATAGAATAAACCACCAGTGGTTGTATGCTTAACTTCCAACAAAGCATCAATCCCTTTGTTGTTAACTTTTCCAAGGTTGGCGTAAGGAATTGACCAAGGGAAAAATCCAGCTACGGCAGGAACCGTATTTCTTTGAAGTAAAATATCTTGGCGCTTCTCACTAAAAACATCTACTTGGAGTGTTAACTGGTTGTTGAACAAACCGAGGTCCATACCAATATTGCTTTTCTGCGCCGTTTCCCATGTCACATTTTCATTCCCTATCGCATTTTCCTCCATACCATATAGCACTTCCTGCCCAGGGCCAAAGGCATAAGACTGACCCTGAGTTTTAATGGTACTTAGGAATAAAAACCGCTGATTTATTTGGTCGTTACCAACTCTACCATGTGAGGCCCTGAATTTTAAATTAGAAATCACAGGTACTTTCCAAAAACGCTCGTTAGATACTACCCAGCCAGCTGAAAAAGAAGGAAAGAAACCATACCTTTTTCCGGCTGGAAAATTTTCAGATCCATTATAACCAAAATTAATTTCAGCAAAATAACGGTTACCGAAACCATAGGTTGTACGTCCAGCAAGCCCCTGTCTACGATAGGGAATATTCAGAATCGAAGAACTTGCGGTGAGACTTACATAATCGCGTTGATTAAATAATAACATCGAAGAAACATCATGCTTACCAAAACTGCGGCTATAATTCACTTGCATTTCATTATATATTGCCCTATCAGCAGCATTTGAATACGAGTAAGCCAAAGGCTGTTCCTCTCTAAAAGAAGCGCTGTATAAATCTTGGCCAGAAATCGGGTCTTTGCCCAGATATCTCTTTACTTCAAATTGTTTAGCTCTTCCATTATTAGTTTGCGCAACTCGATCGTAAGAAAACAACCCCCTTACGGACAAACCTTTTGTAATTAAAGAGGAAAGGTCCCAAGTTGCTCCAAAAGTTCCTTGTAAAGTGCTTCTATCTTGGGTGAGGTATCCAGACTGGGTAGATCTTCCCCAAGGATTCCAACCAATATAGGTTTGTGCGCCTCCGGGGCTACCATCAGGATTGGTTACCGGGAATGCAATAGGTGATACTACCTTTAAAGATTGAAATATATCTCCCGCACCAAACCCAGGATAATTCCCATTTTGGATGATACCGCCCAAGCTTAGGTTCATTGTCAAACTTTTAGAAAGGTTAAGATCAATATTGCTCCTAAAATTGTAACGCTTGATATTGGCATTGGTATTAAACTTATTTGCGTCATCTTGCTTATACAATCCGTCTTGTAGCGTAAAGCCTACGTTTGTATAGTATTTTATGATTTCTGTACCGCCTGTTACACTTAAATTTTGAATGGTTTGCCAAGTATTCTCTTTCAAGACAGCTTCAGTCCAATTTGAATTTGGATATAGATAGGGATCAGAGCCATCATAAAATTTCTTTATTTCTTGGTCGCTCCATCGAGGCGACTGTTTTGCATTTACCAATGCTTCATTCATTAATGATGCATACTGACCACCATTGATATATTCTGGCAATCGCAAAGCCTTTAATGTGGCCGCTTCAGAGCGATATGTTACCGATGGCTTACCCAACTCACCTCGCCGCGTATTAATCAGTATTACGCCATTAGCACCACGAACCCCATAAATTGCTGTTGCCGAAGCATCTTTCAGAATAGTGAAACTTTCAATTTCTTGGGCATTAATTACGTTCATATCGCGTTCTACTCCATCTATAAGCACCAAAGGCCCATTGCTACCAAAAGTAGATAAACCCCTGATATACAACTGGGCAGCATCACCGCCGGGTTCACCACTAGCCTGCCTGGTGATAATCCCAGGCAACTTACCTGCAATAGCATTTGTTAATGAAGGCGTTGACACACGCTCCAATTCCTTTACCGAAATTGTAGATAACGATGCGGTAACAGATATTTTCTTCTGAGTTCCATAACCAACAACGGCCACTTCGTTCAGGTTCTTTCCATCGTCTGGCAAAAGCTGCACAGTTATAAAGTCTTTTCCAACTGCAACAATCGTTTTGGACTTGTAACCAATAAAGTTAAATTGTATAGAGTCAGCTTCATTTTTAGTTGTCAGAGAAAATTCTCCATTGGAATTAGTGATTGTACCCACCTTACTACCTTTGACCTTTACCGAGACGCCTGGCATCGGAAGATTTTTTTCATCAACAACTTTACCTTTAACTTCTCGCTGGTTTAGTTGCTGAATAAAACCCTCCCCAGCTTGGTAGGACATTATCGATGTCTTTTCATTAGCTGAAAGAGAAGGATGGTAACCTGCTCTTGCTTCTGCAATGAGCAACAGCAAAAAAAATAGTTGTAGAATTCTGTGCATATAGTTTATCGTTTGGTTATTTGTTTAAAAACGCAAACATGCAATTCCAAATCCATTTAAATCACACTAAATGCGTGAATGAATAATTTTGCGTTTTTTATGCGTTTTACAATACAAATATAAACGCAATAAAATAGCATCCAAACTTTTTTGAAAAAAAAATAATTTTTCAGTTAAAAACACTAATCAACAAGCATTTAGTTTAAAAACGCATTCTTTTATTCAAAAAACAAAAACTCAAATACAAAACACAAAAACCGCATTAAAAATGCAAAAAACTACCAACATAAGTCCAAAAACCTTATTAAAAGCGCAAAATTGACTATAGTAAGGATTACAAAGCCTTAAAACCGCAAAATAAAAAGCAATTGTTATATTTGGATATTCTTATCATCTAACAAAATTCAACATGCGAAAAGAAGAAAGACATAAATTAATCATGAGAGAAATAAATCTACACAATAAGGTTTTATCTACTGATTTGAGCAGTTTATTAAATATTTCGGATGACACTGTAAGACGTGACCTTAAAGAACTTGCAGAAACAGGCATGCTGTTAAAGGTACATGGGGGGGCTGCGAGTAAGTCGTTTGTTTCGCCATTTAATGCTCAAAATGAAGTTTATGGTTTAAACGAGAAAAAGAAGATAGCAGAAAAAACATTAAAGCTTATCAGGAATGAAATGGTCATCCTCACCGAGGGCGGAACAACCATATTGGAATTAGCAAGGATGATCCCCGAAAATTTGCGGGTTACTTTTTTTACCATTAGCCCACAGGTATCCATTACTTTATCCGAACATAGCAACCTTGAAGTTATTACCATAGGCGGTAAATTGAATAAAAATGCAAATGTTCATGTTGGCGCCAGTGTAATTAATCAGTTGGTTGATATCAAAGTAGATCTTTGCCTATTAGGGGCAAATGCTTTCTCTTCTGAGGAAGGACTTACAGATATGGATTGGGATGTGGTTCAGGTAAAAAAGGCGATCATCAGATCTTCAAAAAAAACTGCAGTATTAAGTATTTCGGAAAAACTAAATAGTGCACAAAGAATAAGAATTTGTGGGCCAAACCAGATAAACTACTTGATTACGGAACTACCTAATGACAGCCCCTTATTAACCAACTACAGAAATGATAATTTAATACTACTATAAAGCCAGACTTCTAGATTGGAGAGCATATTCTACAATAGGCGACACATTTTAAGTTAACACCTAACAAACCACAAAATAGTTGATTATTACAGGTTTTCGTGGAGAATGCCGGATTTGCCACTGCCGTTTCTGGCCTAACTTCGAGGTTTTTCGAATTTGGCTGAGTAGGCATCTGATAATCTACTAAATAGATGATTATCAGATACGTTACAGGTATTTGTGGAGAATATCGGATTCGAACCGATCACCTCTTCACTGCCAGCGAAGCGCTCTAGCCAAATGAGCTAATCCCCCATGATTGGCAAATGTAAATATTTTACCGAATACCGCAACTAATTAAATAAAAAAAGGGAAGACTATCCAGCCCTCCCAAACACAATAACATAGTTAAGCTAGCGAATGACGTTACATTCTTCTTATTTAACTTAACCTAAATTACTCCAAAAATATTGTTCATTTGAGCCGATTGCAATACCTAGTTCTAGGTATTTTGCAATTAAGCCAGATATTTCGTGATCAGCTTTGCAGTTTTTTCCGAAGCTCCGGCTTCGCCCATCAATTGATGCAAATCCCCATAGTCATCCAGCATTTTGTTTCTGTCTTCTCCAACTACAATAGCTTTTAATTCTGATGTTATCTTTTCCGTGGAACAATCCTCTTGAATTAACTCCGTCACAATTTTTCTATCTACAATAAGATTAACCAAAGAGATGAAACGGATTTTAACTAAAAGCCTAGCTATTGCGATAGAAATAGTACCGCCCTTATAAACCACTACTTGTGGCACCTTAAAGAGAGCCGTTTCCAACGTTGCAGTACCAGAAGCTACGATTGCAGCCTGTGCATTATATAACAAATCGTAAGTTTGGTTAAAAACTAACGTTGCTTTTTTATCTCCAATAAACTGATGGTAATATTGGGCATCGAATGTTGGCGCAGCAGCAATAACAAACTCATGATCTTTAAAATCCTTCATTACGCTGAGCATTGCTGGCAATAATCTTTCTATCTCCTGTTTTCTGCTTCCAGGTAAAAGTGCAATAATTGGCTTTTCGGTCAATTGATGCTGTGCCTTAAATCCTTCATTAGGTTTAAACAAGGAAATCTCATCTAACAAAGGGTTACCCACGTAATCTACCTCCATTCCCCAGTCTTTATAAAAAACCACTTCAAAAGGCAAAATACAGAACATGTGGTCTACTATCCTTTTAATCTTGAGCACACGTTTTTGGTTCCATGCCCAAACTTTAGGGGAAATGTAATAACAAACTTTGATACCATTCGCTTTGGCAAATTCAGCAATTTTCAAATTAAACCCCGGAAAATCTATCAGTACCAACACATCTGGTTGATAAGCCAATAAATCCGCTTTGCAAGTTTTTAAGTTTCTGAGAATTGTTCGCAGATTAAGCAGTACTTCGGTGAACCCCATAAATGCCATATCCGCATAATGCTTCACCAACTCTCCGCCCTCTGTTTGCATTTTATCGCCACCAAAGTACCTGAATTCAGCATTGGTATCTTCAACTTTAAGCGCCTTCATCAAATTAGCGCCATGCAAATCGCCAGAGGCCTCTCCTGCTATTAAATAATATTTCATTTTTTCTTAAGGAATTAGGGGTCAGGTATCAGTAAACAGTTGGCAGTTTTCTGGTTTCAGTTAACCGATTAACCAGTTAAAACAGTTAACCCAGCTACACTTCTTGAGAAATTTTATAAAAAAAGAAAGCAAAGGCACACAAAAATGTAGCGCTCACAATTCCTCTTACAATATTTTCTTTATTGATTTTGTTAAAGTAGTTTACCCAAATCAAATTAACAGCAACGCAACCAATCAGCAATAAATCTGCTTTTTTAAAAACCAAAGTATAGTGCATCAAATACCAAGCAATTGTACCCAATACCAACGGACTGCCTAAGCCTATTCCTAAACCTATCAACACATGGTTTTTTATCGAAGTAAAGAGCTTAGCCATCTATCCTAAATTGGTGCCATCGGCACTTGCTGCTTTTTTAGGTTGGCTACCTTCACCATTAAAATCCCAAGTATTTAGAATTTGAATAGCATGGTGCGCTGTTAAATCAAATTGTACTGGCACTACCGAAGCGTAACCGTGGTCTAAAGCCCAAACATCGGTGTCTTCGCCTTTATCATAGTTTTCAAAAACTCCTGTCAACCAGTAATATGGTCTACGGTATGGGTCTTGACGCTCATCAAAATCCTCCGCCCATTTCGCATTCGCCTGTCTACAAATTTTAATCCCTTTAATTTGATCGCCCTTCGGAAAATTCACGTTCAACAAGGTTCCTTCTGGTAGTCCATTCGCTAAAACTTGTTCCGTAATTTGCTTGATGTATTTCTTGCAATTCGAAAAATCAGCATCTTGTGCAAAATCGTCCATAGAAAAGCCGATAGATGGAATTTTTTCAATCGCTCCCTCAACCGCAGCCGACATCGTTCCTGAGTAAATCACATTAATAGAATTGTTCAGTCCGTGGTTAATTCCCGAAACACATAAATCTGGCTTCTTACCTTTAAAAACTTTGTTCACTGCTAATTTCACACAATCAACAGGTGTTCCAGAGCATTTATACATTTCAATTGGCGGATACAAATCAACCTTATCAAAACGTAAAGGCTTTCCAATAGTAATGGCGTGTCCCATACCCGATTGCGGTCCATCTGGCGCAACAACCGTCACATTTCCAATTTCACTCATCACCTCAATCAGTGCTTTAATGCCTGTTGCGGTAATACCATCGTCGTTAACTACTAATATTGAAGGTTTTTTCATCTTGTTATTCATTGTTCTGTGTAATGAAACTATTTTGGTCTAAGCGATTTATAACCTAGGAGAAGCCACTACGGTTTCATATGGTCAAAAATACGAGATTTTATGCGAATAGCCCCAACTCCAATTTTTTATCTGCACAGCGTAATTATATTGCACATAAAAAGTAATTTATCTAAGTTTGGATGATAACTTATTTCAACATGAAAATAAAACTAGTACTATTTGCCTGCCTGCTTTTTGTAGGTTCAAATCTAGTAGCTCAAACTGGTACCTACCAGTGGAAAACAGCTACTTCGGGCGGTTACACTTACAAATATGTAACTAACGACCCTTCTAAAACACGTTTCTACACTTTAAAAAATGGCTTAACGGTAATTTTATCGCCAAACTACAAAGAACCAAAAATCGAATACCGCATGAGCGTTAGAGCGGGCAGTAATACCGACCCTAAAAACGCAACAGGTTTAGCTCACTATTTAGAGCACCTTTTATTTAAGGGAACAGACAAATTCGGTACTGCAGATTGGGCAAAAGAAAAGCCATTATTGGCTAAAATTGATGCCCTTTACGAAAAGTACAACAAAACTACCGACCCAGCACAACGTAAAGAAATCTACAAAGAAATCGATAAGGTTTCTGGCGAAGCATCTAACTTTTCTATCGCTAACGAATACGATAAAATGATGCAAGGCATTGGCGGCAACTCTACCAACGCCCATACTTGGTACGAAGAAACGGTTTATAACGAGGATTTCCCTTCAAACGCAACCGATAAATTCTTAGCTATCCAAGCTGAGCGTTTCCGTAATCCTATCTTCCGTATTTTCCATACAGAGTTAGAAGCAGTTTACGAAGAGAAAAACAGAGGTTTAGATAACGACAGCTGGAAATTGGACGAAGAGATGATGGCTAAATTGTTCCCTACACACAACTACGGACAACAAACTACCATTGGTACCATCGAGCATTTAAAAAACCCTTCTTTAGTTGAAATTAGAAACTACTACAATAAATACTACGTACCAAACAACATGGCTTTGATTTTAGCTGGAGATTTAAATCCAGATGAAATGATCAAGAAAGTAGACAAAGCTTTTGGTTACATGGTATCAAAACCTTTGGCACTTTACAATCCAGCACCTGAAAAAGCATTAACCCAAGTACAAAAAGTTGATGTATACGGACCAAGTGCAGAAGTATTAGAAATTTACTATCGTGGTTTTGCAGAGAACAGCAAAGAAAGTTTAATGCTTTCACTGATCAAGAGCATTTTAACCAATGGTAAAGCAGGTTTGTTTGATATTAATTTGAATAAGGCTCAAAAAGTATTGAGAGCTAATGCCACTTATCAGCAAATGAAAGATTACGGTGTTTTCAACTTATCGGCACAGCCAAAACAAGGTCAGAGTTTAGATGAAGTTGCCAAACTTTTGTTAGAGCAAATTCAAGCGTTAAAAGACGGAAAATTTGATGATGAACTGTTAAAAGCAATTGTAGCAAACCAAAAATTAAGCTTTCTACAAGCTTTCGATAGCAACGGAAACAGAGCCGAGATTTTCTCTAACCAGTTTATTTTACACCGTGGAACCAAATGGAATATCAGTTTAGCCGACATTAGCGAAACTGCAAAAATCACCAAAGCACAAGTCGTTGCTTTCGCCAAAACTTACTTTAAAGATAATTACGTAATTGGCTACAAGCACAAAGGTGAAGATAAAAACACCATCAAAGTTGAAAAACCAACGATCACTCCTATTAATGCTAACGCTGGATTAACTTCTCCGTTTGTTAAGGATGTTTTAGAAGCACCTGTAAAACCAATTGCACCTAAGTTTTTAGATTACCAAAAAGACATTACTTTTGGTAAATCTGGCATTGCAGAAGTATTAAGCATCAAAAACACGGACAACTCAATCTTTAGAATGAGCTACCGTTTCAACATTGGGTCAAATAACTACAAATTATTGCAATACGCAGCTTCATACCTGCCGTTTTTAAGTACCGATAAATATACTGCCGAAGAGTTAAGCAAGCAATTCTATAACATCGCTTGTACTTATAGCTTAAACGTAGGTACAGAAACTACTACCATTAACATTAGTGGTTTGCAAGAAAACTTTGATAAAGCAGTGGCCTTAGTTGAACATATTTTCGGTAACGTAAAAGTGAACGAAAAAGCACTTGGAGAATTAAAGAACACCATTTTTAAATCTAGAGAAAATGCTAAGTTAAATAAGAGTGCCATTATGAACGGCTTAACTTCTTACGCACAATACGGCAAGTTAAATCCTTTTAACAATGTTCTAAGCAATGATGAGGTGAAGAACATTAAAGCAGAAGATTTAATCTACACGCTTAAGAACTTAAACAACTACGAGCATGTAGTGACATACTACGGCCCTCAAGATTTAGCTGCATTTACAGCGAACATTCAAAAAGCACACGCTTTACCGAAAGAATTTACGCCAGCTGCCCCAGCCAAAGTATATTCTTACACTGTACAAGATTCAAACAAAGTTTACTTTGCCAACTATGATATGGTACAGTCGGAAATCCGTTGGTTAAGAAATACAGGCTTGTACAACAAAGCAGATGGCGCAACTATTGAGGTATTTAACAACTACTTCGGTGGCGGTATGGGTTCTGTGGTTTTCCAAACTATCAGAGAATCTAAAGCTCTAGCTTATTCCACTTTTGCAACTTATGCATCGCCAGATAGAGCTGATAAACAATACAGTATGGTAGCTTATGTAGGTAGCCAAGCAGATAAAATGAATGATGCCGTAGCTGGTATGAACGAGCTTTTGAATGTATTGCCTAAAAGCGAGAAAACATTTGAAGGTGCTAAAACCAATTTATTGAGCAATTACGAATCGGATAGAGTATTGAAAGATGCTATTTTCGGTTACTATTTTGCTGATAAAAAACTAGGTTATACTTACGATTCGAGAACAGATAGGTACAAAGAAATTAAACCTATCACTTTCGACAACATCAATACTTTCCACCAACAAAAAATAGCTAACAAGCCATACACTTATCTAATTGTTGCTTCTGACAAAAAAGTAAAACAAGAAGACATGGCTAAATTTGGTACCGTTAAAACCCTTACTTTAGAAGAGATTTTCGGTTACTAAGCACTGTTAAAAATATGAATACAAAAGTCCCGACAAAATCGGGACTTTTTTTGTTTAATCGACTTCGGAATTCTTCAAAGTATATCGTTCCTCCCGCCGTTCGACAGTTGTTTTGCTTCTCGCTGTTCGACATTTGTAATGTCGAACTCCCTATCTCCGGATTTGCAATCCGGCTCTTCTATAACATCACCTAAAATCCCCCCAAAAAATTAGGCCGGATATTCAAACCCAGCCTGCTATACTCCGCTGTTCGACATCTGTAATGTCGAACTCCTTATCCCCAGATTTGCAATCCGGCTCTTCTATAACATCACCTAAAGTTTCCCAAAAAAACAGGCTGGATATTCAAACCCAGCCTTCTATACAATTATTCAGAATTGATGCATCAGAAATGTCTGACAACTAACCCCTGATTCCTGACAACTAACTAAAAAGAAATCTCTTTTCCAAAAAGCTTGTTGTACTTGCGTTTATCGAACTTATAAAGCGTTGCAGCCCTGAAAGACACACCACGCTGTTTTTCTTCCAATTCTTTTAGTACCTTAAAGCTTAAAATCTTCTTCCTGAAATTACGTTTATCTAGTTTTTTACCTAAAATCAATTCATAAACACTTTGTACTTGAGTCAATGTAAATTTTTCTGGCAACAGCTCAAAAGCCAAAGGCAGGTGTTTAATTCTGCGTTTAATTTTTTCTAAGCCTTTATTTAAAATATGCTGGTGGTCAAACCCTAATTTGGGCAAATTGGCTACGTTTACCCATTGCGCTTTTTTAGCATAACTGGTTAAAGGCTTCAACGGCTTATCGCCACCTAAACGCAACATTGCATAATAGGCTACAGAGATTACCCTACCTTGCGGATGTCGATCCACATCACCGAAAGCATAATATTGCTCCATGTAGATATCGCTTAATCCTGTAAGTTCTTTCAAGATACGTTGTGCCGATTGATCAACACTCTCATCTTTACCCACCAAGTTGCCGGGCAAAGCCCACCAATCTTTAAAGGGTTCTTCATTTCTCTCAATGAGCAAGATTTTCAACTCTGCACCATCAAAACCGAAAAGCACACAATCTATAGAGACTGCAAAATCGAAAGCGGGGGTATTTTCTGTCAAAACTGTGGTTTTAAAAGTTTAAAATTTGAAACAAAATAAAGACACTTATTTCGTTAATTCATAAATTTTTTGAAAAAAAATTACTTAGTGTAAAAAATACACGTTATATTCGTATAATCAGAATGAAACCAAATATCAAGAACATAGCAGTATTGACCTCAGGAGGCGATGCACCAGGCATGAATGCCTGCATTAGAGCTGTTGTGCGCACTGGAATCTATCATGGAAGAAACATGTTCGGTGTGGTACAAGGCTACCAAGGTTTAATCAACAACAACATTATTCCAATGAATGCCCGCTCTGTAAGTAATATTTTACATATGGGCGGAACCATCCTTAAAACAGCCAGATGTCTGGAGTTTAAAGAGGATGCTGGAATGGAAATCGCTTTTAAACATTTACAGGAAAAAGAGATTGACGGTTTAGTAGTAATTGGAGGTGACGGCACCTTTACCGGAGCAAAAAGATTCGGCGAAAAGTTCGGCATCAACGTGATCGGTGTACCCGGTACAATCGATAACGACCTTTACGGATCCGACTTTACTTTAGGTTATGATACAGCCATCAATACCGTAATAGAAGCCATAGACAAGATTAGAGACACAGCCGATTCACACGATAGGTTGTTCTTTATCGAAGTAATGGGCCGCGACTCGGGCTGTATTGCCTTACGTAGCGCCATTGCTAGCGGTGCCGAAGCAGTACTTTTACCTGAAAGAGAAACTTCTCTAAAAGAATTGATTACGAAACTAAAATCTGGTGCTTCTACCAAGAAATCTTCCAGTATTGTCATCGTTTCTGAAGGTAATAAATATGGTGGTGCTTACGATATTGCCAAAGCAGTTAAACGTAAATTCACCCATTACGACACCAAAGTAACCATCTTAGGTCACTTACAACGTGGTGGTAGCCCTAGTGGTTTCGATAGGATTTTAGGCAGTCGTTTAGGATTTGCAGCAACCAATGCCCTTATTAATGGCGAATCCATGAAAATGGTAGGCTTAAAGGGAAATGAAATAGGCCTAACGTCATTAAGCGAAGCACTAAGCGGATTAAGCAATTATAAGCTGGAAGACGATTTACTGGAGATGACACACGTTTTATCTATATAAAAAAAAGGCGAAGATGATTGCAGTATTATATAGCGGTTCAAAGAATGCTTGCTGGAAAATTTGGCAAGACGGCACTACAATGATAGAAACGCATACAGCGAGCGTAAACCCATGTTTCAATGATGCCAAGCAGATACGTCAGGTATTAGGTAAAAACATTACATTGATACACAATGCGGAAAACATCAAGAAAATTTATGTTTTCGCCGCAGGTGCCTCTGCTAAAGACAAGCAAGATGAACTTGCCAACACACTCGAAGCGTTTTTTGTGAACAGCAAAATAAAGGTAAGAGATGATGTTTACGGTGCTGCAATTGCCGCTTGCCATGATAAAACAGGTATTGTAGGCATTTTAGGAAGCGGTGCAAACTGTGCGTACTACAATGGCAAGAAACCAGAAGCTAACAATTATGGCTTAGGCTATATCTTAGCAGATGAAGGTTCTGCCAATTACTTCGGTAAAATACTACTGAAGAATTTCTTGGAAGAAAAAATCCCAGCAGATTTAAAAGCCAAGATGGATAACCAGTATCATTTAGACCGTCCTACTATTTTAGAACGTGTTTACAGAAAACCACAGGTACAAACTTACCTTGCTTCGTTTCTAGATTTCTATATAGAAAACAGAGACCACAAATTTATACAGCAATTGGTAGCTCAAGGTTTCGACAAATATTTCAATACCTACATCCTCCCTACTTTAGAAAAACATCCTGGCGAAGAAATTCACTTTGTTGGTTCGGTAGCCGGTGCTTTTCAAGATCAGCTAAGAGAAGCGGCCAAGAAGTATGAAGTACAAATCATGTCGATCACCAAAGAGCCAATACATAACATATTGAATTATTACAAAAATTAAAAAACAACCGAGCTTGCGAGCTCATGATTACAAATAAGAATAATAGATTACACAATCATAAATAATAAAAAGATGAAACCGTCCACTTCGGACAGCTTCATTACCATTAACACAAAAATAAATAAGAACATGAAAATAGGAATTAACGGGTTTGGCCGTATTGGCCGTTTAGCCTTTAGAGCCGCTGTAAAACGCAATGATATCGAAGTTGTTGGTATCAACGACTTAGTAGAGCCAGATTATATGGCTTATATGTTGAAATACGATTCTACACACGGTCAGTTTGACGGTACTGTAGAAGTGAAAGATGGCAACTTGGTTGTTAACGGAAAAACGATCCGTGTTACTGCAGAAAAAGACCCAGCAAACTTAAAATGGGATGCTGTAGGTGCTGAAGTAATCATCGAGTCTACAGGTTTATTCTTAACGCAAGAAACAGCTCAAAAACACATCGATGCTGGTGCTAAGAAAGTAATCATGTCTGCTCCTGCAAAAGACGATACCCCTACTTTCGTAATGGGTGTTAACCACAAAGAATTAAAAGCAGATCAAAACATCGTTTCTAACGCTTCATGTACTACTAACTGTTTAGCACCAATTGCTAAGGTATTACACGATAAATATGGCATCTTAGAAGGTTTAATGACTACAGTACACGCAGTAACTGCTACTCAAAAAACAGTTGATGGTCCTTCGGCTAAAGACTGGAGAGGTGGCCGTGGTGGCTTCTCTAATATCATCCCTTCTTCTACTGGTGCAGCTAAAGCGGTAGGTTTAGTATTACCTTCTTTAAAAGGTAAATTAACTGGTATGTCATTCCGTGTTCCTGTGGCTGACGTTTCTGTAGTAGATTTAGTTGTTCGCTTAGAAAAAGGTGCTTCTTACGAAGATATCAAAGCTGCAATGAAAGAAGCTTCGGAAGGTGAATTGAAAGGCGTTCTTGGTTATACTGAAGACGAAGTTGTTTCTTCAGATTTCTTAGGTGATGCTCGTACTTCAATCTTTGATGCTAAAGCTGGTATCTCATTGAGCGATAACTTCGTGAAAGTTGTTTCTTGGTACGATAACGAGTGGGGTTATTCAAACAAAATCATCGATTTAGCTCAAGAAGTAGCTAAACACATTTAAGCTTATCCCAACCAAAAATAGAAGGCAGTACTGAGAAGTACTGCTTTTTTTATGCACTTAAGTTACATTAACCACAAAAGACACCAAGCGCACAAAGGATTTTTAATTATTAGCATGAGTTCGATTACAAAAGTTGCTAAAAGAGCCTTACGAGCGGATGCTGAAATAAGCACCGAAATATCCGTAGTAAAAACTTAAGTTATGCAACGCTAATCAAGAGAACAGCATGAGCTAAGAACCGTGAGCTGGAAATACCTCTTTCTTGCGCTATCGGGATATTGGCAGCTTTATTCAAGAAAAGATGCATTTTATACGGACTTTACATCGGCAGCCTTGAACTTTATACCTATAATTTATTGTTTTTACAGGTCGTCATGCTTTCGCTAGCGCTCAGGTTGCTACTTCTTGTTCAAGCCAGAGTAATAGAGATAATGTTAATAAAAGTTAAATTCACAATTATTTAACAAAATTGGTTTACAACTTTACAATCTGTTTAGTAGTTTTGCGTTAATATGATAGTTTTTGCGGAGCAAAGCTGAAGAAATGACAAAATTTTACACGATACAATGCGAATTTTGCATGTAGACGCAACATATAGTCATAGAATTGTCATAACAGGATACAAAATAAAATTTTCTTAGTGTATTATTTACACTAAGAAAAATAATACTTACATTTGTAGTGTTGATTAAGTTCAACCACTGAAAAAGATAAAAGTCCCATTAGGGAATAAAGAGCAACCCGTTCATACAGGTTTATATTTGGTTAGAAAGAGAGATATGCGTGGATGCGATATCTCTTTTCTTTTTTATAGCCTTTTTTACACTCTTTTAGCTCTCTTAAAGCTACACACCACTATTTCTCGCTAAAAGGTTAATTCCTTCAACGTCATATCATTAACCTGTTTATTATTTATTTTCTCGAATTCGTTATTCGAATGATTAAGCAAAACTTGATTTACTTGCTTAGAAGTTGTGATTTGGGGACGCTCTTGCGCTTTAAAATGTGGTTTGTAGCTTTTTACACCTCGGCGAGGATAAAGAATTCTTTTTGTTCCATATTATTCTTATTTCCATCACCTTAATATACTTAAGTAACTATCCACAAACAATAAAAACAACACACTTAGTAACAATACCGTCAACACTTTATTCAATCCAACTGATAGCACTGCATCCTTACTTCTTACAAACATTATAAGCACGACCACAAAGTGAATGATTAGGCAAAGCATAGTTAAGGCAACGAATAAGATGTCAGCACCACCTTGCCTATTGAGAAGAAATAGGTTTGCAAACATAAAGTAGGCGGTAAAGATTAACACCTGCTTACCTACTACTGTTATGTATTTCTTCATATTAGCGTCTACTCTTAGTTCTTCGCCAGTAAACAACACTTCCGCCAATAGCAGTAAGTCCTATGACAAGCCCATAGAATAGCAACCTGTTTGATTCATCTCTTACCACTTTTGCCTTACTGAAGGATTTAACCTCTTTTAAATACAAACGTCTGGACTCTTTAATTTTAAAATCTAAATCGGGATGTGAACACCCATATCGCTTAGCCTGTTTGTATACTTCAGAAGCAGCCTTGTTCCGATGGAGCAACATGGAAACACTGCCTAGATCAAATAGTAGCTGGGCTACCATCCTATCCTTAGGCTTAACGAATGACATACGTTCGTTCAATTGATAATAAAGCGAGTAGTGCAAGGTCTCCAACTCCTTTTTATTCATTTTAGATATAGGGAGCTTACCATTCCCAAAGTCAAGTCCTAACAAACTATGAGTTGTATATTGCTCGTCCCCTTTAATCTTCGCTTCAAGGATTTTAACATGTATCCATTCAGATTGATGATGCGACTCAGGGTCTATTTCAATCGACTTCTTTATCCATTCAAGAGCCTTTATGTTCTGACCGATCAATTCGTAAACAGTACCTAAATTAGAAGCTGTGGAGTAGCGATTAGGCTTCATAACTTCAATTTCAAGATAGAGTGTAATCGCTTGCTGATACCTACCAAGTGCTATCAACAGAAGTCCTTTATCAGACAGATAGCCTATATCCTTTGTAGCTTTATATAGACTATCCATGTCATGCAGCATCGACAAAAGGCTTTCACGCTCAGGAAACACATGACCTTCGGGAACCTCATAATCCCTGTCTGCATACCAAGTTGTTCCATTTGTCAACTCAAAGTGTTCACCGTTTAGACATGCATTAACCTTAGGCATGAAAGTACATAATAGAATTAGTACAAACGAGAGGACTGTTAATTGCTTAGATGTCATTTAAATTAAACGTTTACTCTAAAATCAAACTTTAAATTGACACCTCCAACATTGGTATTGAATGAGGTGTAATACTCGCTCATCACTTGATTTAAGCTTTCCTCAGAACCCATGAAGAAGAAAGAAGCACAGAAGCCCGAAAAGAAGGTAATACATGCAATTAAAGCGGCGTTGATTTCTTTCATAGCTTTCACTAGCTGTTATTTTCTATATTAATCGGTATATACACAAAAGGTAACCCCGTCCAAGAAATGCTTAAACTAATATAGTTAAATTCAAACACCAATTAATGCAACCCATGCATTAATAAATGATAAAATAGCATTTCACCGCATTAAACAAGAAGCTACCTTTGCAGCATAATACCAAACAAAAATGCAACTTCAATTTATCATCAAGCCTTTTCAGGAACTATCTGTAGACGAACTTTATCAAATCCTTAAACTAAGGAACGAAGTATTTATAGTAGAGCAAAACTGCCCCTATTTAGATTTAGACGAGAAAGATCAAAAAGGCCTGCACTTAGTGGGTTACGAGGGCAACAACATTGCGGTTTATACCCGACTGCTGCCTAAAGGCATTTCCTACGCAGATGTATCCATAGGACGAGTAATTACTGCCAAAGCTTACCGTAGCTTGGGCTTAGGAAAGGTATTGATGCAACAATCCATAAAGGCCTGTCACGAAAGTTTTGGCCAAGCTCCCATTAGAATCAGCGCACAATATCACCTGGTAAAATTTTATGGTTCGCTGGGCTTCGAAGCTTTAGGCAATCCTTACGATGAAGATGGCATTCCACATATCGAAATGCTATTGAGTTAGCTAAAAACCCCAGTTGCTTTTAAGCCTTCACCTCCGAGGGATGCAACTCAGCTTTTAGGTTCAGTAACTTTAGGATAATCGCTCTAACGTCATCAATCTCGAAAGGCTTGTCAATCTTTGCATCGGCATGGCAGGCCAAGTCACGCCAGCCATCGGCCATGGCCGACATTAGTACTACCTTCACATGGCAATAAAGTGGGTCTGCTTTCAGCTCATTGCAGATATGTCGCCCATCAGCATCGCCTAAGCGAACATCAAGCATTAGCAAATCGGGTTGCCATTCTTGCAAATAGGCTGGCAATAATGCAGCACTGGTAAGGCATTTTACTTCTATTTGCTCATCTTGGAGCACAAATGTTAATATATCATGGATATCTTCGTAATCATCTACGATTAGTATTTTCTTCATGTTGGTGGAGTTGAGCTAGCGAGGCATCATTTAAGCCAGCTGTAAGAGAATTGAAACTCCAAAACCATTTTGAAGAGTAAGCTAGTGAAGAGACTTAAAGAGGTAGCTAGCATCTACATCACTTACCTAAAGGTAGAAATTATTTAGGCAATAAAAGGATTTATGCTACTTTGTGACATTTTACGTATGTAAAGCACTTATACGGGCTTTTACGTACACAAAATGGGTTAAATTCACTCCGAGCAGCTACTCATAAGCTACAATTTGCTTTAAATGATGCTCTAAATGTGCCACGTAATCTACCACCAAAAATGCTAAAGAATGTAAGTTATCGCCAACGCTCACCTGCTTGCTTAAGTTTTCTGAAGGTATGCGTTTAATAACTTCTAACAAATGTTGATGATAAATTTTCCAGAAAGCAATGACATGCCCACCAGCTATTTCGCCATAATGGTTAAACTCGTTCCATTGGTCTTGTTGGTACGCAATAGAAGGCTCCAATTCAAACTGGCCACGTATAAATCGCTGATGGTTGTTGGTTGCACTATCTATCAAATGCCCTATCACTTCCTTTTTGCTCCATTTATTGGGCAAAGGTCTCATCGATAATTCTTCTTCACTAAATTTTGCTAGCAAATCTGGCACTATATCCACCAAATACGCTAGCCTCTCAATTGCTGCTGTAACCAATTCTCTGTAGGTAATAATTTGATTTAGGCTCCGTAAACATCCGCACAGGGATTGCTGTGGTCGTATTCTTCCAGTGCTTGCTCTACATTAGAATTACCGGTAGCCAACAATTGCTCCAATAATAGATCTGCTTTTTCGGTGGCAATTGCTTTTAACGAATGTACGCACTTCTTTAGCATAATTTCTTCCCCGTCATCAAATTTTCTGTAAGGAAACTTATTCAAGGCTATTTCCAAGAGTGCTTCACAAAATCTTTCGTCTTTTAACCTACAAACGGCATCTATTAAATTTTTATGTTCCTCGTGCCAAGTAGCCAAAATCAATTGGTAAAAACTGTTCGAATAATTTTTATCTAAACCGTCTCGAAAAGAGGCCGCTAAGCAGAATCTCAATTTGTTGATATTCTTATCTGCTATGGCTGTCTCTAACAATTGCAAAATTTCAGCTTGATAGCTTTTACCACCAGTTTTGATGGTATCTAATATGTTTTTATGCTCAAAAGGATTTCCATCTTCAGTTAGAAAAGTAGCATATATGTCTTTTAGTGTCTTGCCCCTCAACATCAAATAATTTTCAAAAGGTAAATATAACTGCAAAATACAAAACCTATGCCACAAGAAGATACACCTTTTTTATGCACAATAGTGTTACAATGTTTCAACAGGTTTTTATTGTGAAATTCGGGGAAGAAATCCCAGCGATTAATTATTTTGAGCTAAACATTATAGCCATCAAATCTTATTTAATCAAGATGTGGAAGAACCTTGGTTTTTCTCCTTTGCAATGATTGAATCGATAAAGCCATTCACCTCTAATTCTTTCAGTGCTGCATATCTTTTTCTATCCTGATGCGACTTTTCTGCCAATTCGTATTTCATTTGTTGATATTGCAATCTGGCCCAATCATTTTTTCTTAAAAAATCTCGGGATAACATATGTCTTTCTAATGCCTTGCTGTGAGCGGGGCATACGTAAAGGTGATGCGTGATACGATCTAAAATTTCATTGAAATATGTTCCATTTCTTTTAAATACTTCACGTTCTTCAATCCCTTGGTTGCCATTATGGAAATAGCCAAGGGCTGCTAAACCTGCTTTAATGGAAGCAAAGTCTATAGGTTCAGTATATACGATATCGATGTCTATGATTGGCTTTGCATCCAGATTTGGCACTGCGGTACTCCCCACATGTTGTATGGTATAAGCTATTCCATGTAGTCCTTTCGCAATTTCACCTTTGATATCTTTAAAATATTGAACCCAGTTTGAAGTATACTTTTCGATTAACATGGTATTTTTCTAAAATAATGCGCAAATAATCTGATTCAGCACCATCAAAAACAGTTAGCCACCGATTTCATTTGTTGGCCAATTAAAATTTAAAGCCCCGCACTTAGGACACTTGATATATTCTTCATCGAGTTTATCAAAAGTACAGCTATTACATTTTCCATAATGATTAATATGAGTTACAATGTATTTAGCCTGCTGATGATTGAGGTTAAAATTATCTATTATAAATTTTGTGGAATGAATACTCGATTGATTTTTCATACTATATAAACTACTTTTTTCGGCGCTTGTAAAATCAGGGATTTCAAGTCCTTCAATGGGCAAACATTTTTCACACTTTACTACCATCTCTTAATCATAAACATTCCTACAGCTGTTATTAATCTTCCTCCCATTCCTCATCTTCATCCTCATAAGAGGTATAAGACCAATCCACAGCAATCAAATCTAAGGTCTCGTCAAAACGCTGTTGATCACTAGTACCGATAAATATAGCGCTGCAACGCTGATCATCATCAAAGCAAACACTAATCACCTCCTTAAAATCATCGGCATATACCTGCTGTTTTTCATAGGAAATTTCGGGCACCAGCGTCCATGTGTTCTCAATACGTTTCACCGTTTGCGGATCTACCTCTCCAAAAAAGTTGGCATTATACTTTAGGCCGCCAAAGGTGCCATTGTAAACGGCCATGAGTAAAAAGAAGTTTTCGGTAGTGCTTGCCTCTACATACCAATCTGGCTCTTCCTCTGTTCCATAATTCCCCCAAACTGGCGGATTCTCTTGCGCTAAATCTTCTTCTTTGATACCCCACGAAACCACGCCCTGGTTTTCCTCAAAAATCATCAAATACCTGTCTTCAGAAAACCCGACTTCTGTTGCTGGTTTTAAAAGTTGGTTATGTGAAGTATTGATGCTTTCGTTTTTCCCTAAATTAAGGTAATAATGTTTAAGCGCTACAGGCAAAGCCAAGCCTAAGCTTTTTTCTAGTGCAGCAATTTCATCTGCCGAAAAACCAAAATTGGCTTCCTCAGGCAATTGATAAAGTTGCTGTATTTTCTGTAAAGTACTCATGAATAGATTTTATATCGAAGTATCATTGTTGTTAATGCTCAGTCATCAAGCGCTTGTTCTTTTTGAATTTGCTGCTTGGTATCCGTTTCAATTTGCTCCATCAAATCTAGCAGCACTAAACTACTTCGGCTATCTTCTACCCTCAATTCTTTTAAAAGCAATTCTCTAAAACCCGAGCCTCTGGCGGGTAAAATGTCCCAATAAGTCATTTCATTTGCTTGGTCGAGATCCAATAACACCGCGTCCCATTGATTGCAAACCAATATTTTTCTTCCGTCTGGCATGGGGTAATAGCCTATTTCATCCGCTTGTAACTGAGAACTTATCATGGCCGGACTAGGATACAGTTCCTTTTTGTATAGCGCCAACTGAGCTTCCCTTAACTCTTGGTTTTTTTCTGCTAAATAGGGATCTTTCAACTCATAATCCAACATCCGATAAGCTCGCTGTGGAATGGCTAATTTAAACTTCTGTACCACTACGGTGCTATCGAGCTGCGCTGCCATTGTTTTTTCAAAGAGCAAGGCCTGTTCCCTAAAAGGTTGTGCAGCCTTTACCTCGTCAATCCAATTGATAAAAATACCCGCAGCACTTTCCCTATCTTCATCATAACGAGTGCCACCATAAACCGAAAGACTAATTCGAATACCAGCAAACTCCCATTTAGCACTAAAAACTACAGATCCAGCCGCATAGCCTTTATTAAAATCTACCTGCGAGTAAAGATCTTCGGTTTTAAAGGGTTTCCCCAGCACTTTAACCAGTTGCTCCAAATAAGGCAAGTGCAATTGCCCAGCAGTTGCTGACGCTAAGGGTGCCAGTTGATAAATCACCTGCATTACAGGTCGGTCTTCCAAAGGTGCCCTCAGCTCAAACTCAGTTGCGCCCAAACCGAAAATACTACTACATTTACCCCGCCTGTTTGGCCACCCACCGTAAGGCTTCAACTCCTCCATATCTTTCAGCAGTGGCCGTACTTCATTCAAGGGTTTTCCCCATTCAATGTCAAGTCCGTTGATGTGATAATGCTTAGCGTTAAAATTCATTTGATTGGTTTAAGGAATTACAGGCTTGATTTTAACTGAGCCATTTCTATCGTTAATTATTTATTCAATTTGGCAACCTGTATCGCTATAAATTTAGGCAAATAGTTGGGCGTACAGTTTTTTGCGACTATTTCATCTTTATAAAGCCCTGTTCGCTCTCCCAACTTTTCACATCTGTTACGATATTCTTTTTGAAAGATACCAATTTGAGCGGCTAAAAAATTCATTGCCCATTGCACCTCTGGCTCTTCGTGTTCAATTTGATTTTCAATTTTCGAAAGCAATTCTTCCGTATTTGGAGGCGGTGTTTGGCCTACCCATCTCAGCCGAGCTTGGTAATACCAAAAAATTCGTCTCTGCAATGAAGATCTACTATGCTCCCAACTTTCCATTAATGCAATTGTCTTTTTATCCTTTGAAAGCTGGTTCGCCATCAGCCACTCCACCAACTGCAATCTTTCGGCTTCATCATGCTGTCTCATATCGCTATCAAGTAAGTCGATTAGAGCTTGCGAAAGCAGCTTTTTATCCATAATCAAAATAGCCAGCTGCCGGGCAAGATACTTTCCCGTAAGCCAAAGTTCCATCGCCAATTCATGATCTTTCTTAATTTCATTGGCAATTTTCCTTACATCGCCGAGCTTGGTATCCCTACCACTAACTTTCGCTAAAACACCCGCCGCCTTTGTTGATAAATTCATGCTAAAAAATAAAAAATTACTTACGACCAATTCTAAAACCTTACGAAAAGCCATAGCAAAAGCTGAGGCCAATCCATTCTAAACTAGTACATCCTTTTTGATTTTGCAAATCAAAGACCAAGCAAAAAGGAGCGTCTCCTAAAAACACTCCCTCCAAATCTCATCATTCGTACGTCTCCTACTAAGGCGCAACGGTCTCTATTTTATCACGTTCATCGTCACCCGCCTGCTTATCGTTTGCGTCAGTTTCAGTATCGGCACCGCTAGCTTCTTCATCTTCCACTTCCTCTTCAAGGTCATCGGCTGTCTTTTTTTCCTTATTAGCATCCTCATCGGCGCTCTCATCAACGTTCTCATCAGCGCTCTCATCAACGATCTCATTAACGCTCTCTTTGTCCTTATTTTCAGATGCTACTTCCTCTTCTTCCTCCTCCTTATCCTGCTCCTCTTTTACCTCTTCATCGTCTACCGCTGGCTGCTCTTCCACCTTAGCCGCAGACTTTTTAGCTTCATCGTTTTGGTTTGCCTCATCAGTTTTTCCTTCCACTTCCTCACTGTCTACCACAGTTTCAGGAACGGTCCTCACGGTGTCAGGTGTCACCGTTTCTATAGTCAACTGCACCTCATCTGATGGTTTTGGGTGTTCCGTATTGCTTTTCGCTTTCGTATGATCTTGTTCCTTATTTTCCATAATATTCGCTTTTATCTAATGATAGAATAAAAGAAATAGCGAAATTGTTTGGAGGGTTATTCATTTAGGGGCGAAAGATATTTCGCCCGCAGCAATCGCATAAAGATCCTTCTAATGATCCATTTTCATTTTGGCGCCATGCCAAACCGAGGGATGAGTGTCGTTTATCCATGAAAGCGATAGCCCAAGATACATCCGTAGTGTTTTCACACTGCACACAAACATCAAAACTTCAAAATTGTTATCTTTGGATTAGCCACCATCATAATTAAGCCTATGCCCTTCTTAAGATTATTATTCCTATTCTTATTCCCACTTTATACTTTCACGGCCTCGGCGCAAAGCAATACCACCACAGCTAAGCAAGATAGCACCACACTTTCAGAAGCTTTATTGCTCAAAGACCAACAGCAACAGCGTATCGACTCGCTAGTGAAGCAACAGTTAAAAAAAGAATTAGCTTCCGCTACAGGCAACACAAAGAAAACCATTGAACTAGAGGATAAGCTTCGCCAGCTCGCTGTAGCCGACTCGTTGCGCAACATTGCCCAACAGCAGAAGTTAATTCAGTTAAAAAAGACGGCAAAGGGCTATCCCGTTTTTCTTAATCACGACACCCTATTTTACATCTACACCAGAACTGGCTCTTTCAATGCCAAAGACCGCTCAGCAGCCATCGCCAATAAGATAGAAAAACTTTACAACGACCCTTTCTTCCGTCCGGATTCATTAAGCATCGCAGAAAACGAAGGGAGTTACGATGTGCTCTATAAAAAATCGGAAGTAATTGTGAGCATTGGCAACCTTGATGCGCTATGGTTTGGCAAAAGCAATCAACAACTGGCTAACGAGTACCTACAAAAGATTAAAAAATCAATCCTTGATGAACGAAATGCACATAGCTTGAGCAATCTCCTTAAACGCATTGCCCTGGTAGCGCTTATCATTACGGTGTTGGTCATCATTGTTTGGCTGCTCAACCGCATCTTTCGTAGATCTGCTGCCCTCATCATGGCCAATAAAGAAAAGTACGTTCATGGCTTTAGGCTAAAGAAAATTAAGATCATTACTGCCGAGCACTTGGAAACCGCCTTGTTAAAGCTCAACACCTTAATTAAAATCGTATTTATTGTTCTAATTGCCTACCTATCGCTGCCTTTGCTGTTTAGTATCTTTCCAGAAACCGAAGCTTGGACTGGCACTTTACTCCATTGGATTTTAGCACCCCTGCGTTCAGCTGGTGCAGCAGTGGTTAATTATCTGCCCGATCTCTTCAAGGTACTCGTCATCTATTTAATTTTCAGGTACCTGCTCAAAGGCATCCGCTACCTTTTCTATGAAGTTAAAAGAAGCAATATCCAATTCAGGGGTTTCCATCCCGAGTGGGCCATTCCTACGTTTAATATCCTAAGGTTTGTTCTTTATGCGTTTATGCTGGTGCTGGTCTTTCCATTTCTTCCCGGTTCCAGTTCTCCTGCATTTCAAGGCGTCTCCGTATTCCTAGGTATTTTAATTTCCCTAGGCTCTTCTAGTGCCATTAGCAATATTGTAGCGGGTTTGGTAATTACCTACATGCGTCCGTTCAAAATAGGCGACCGTGTCAAAATTGGTGAAGTAGTCGGCGACGTCATGGAAAAATCTATGCTGGTTACACGTATTAAAACAATCAAGAACGAAGATATTACCGTACCAAATTCTATGGTACTCTCTGCCTCTACCGTCAATTATTCTAGCCATACCAAAAATGAGAAACAGGGGCTGATTGTGCATTACAATGTCACCATTGGCTACGATGTACCTTGGCAGAAGGTATATGATCTGCTGACTGCTGCAGCCGTAAAAACGGTACACATCTTAGACGAGCCTAAGCCATTTGTGCTGCAGACCAGCTTAGATGACTTCAATATCTCTTATCAAATTAATGCCTATACCAAAGAAGCCAACCGTCAGGCTTTGATTTATAGTAACCTCTTAGAAAACATACAAGATACGTTTACAGCAGCAGGCATCGAAATCATGTCGCCAAGCTACCATGTGGTAAGAGATGGTGGCAAAGAAGATAAAACCAATGGATAATCCATTAGCAAATTGATTGCTGTAGAAAGATCTATTCATAGCCCTTCGGTTTTAACCAAGGGCTAATATGAGGTAATAACAAGATAGATCCTTCGACAAGCTCTGGATGACAAGAAGCATAAGGTGACAAACTAGGAATGGCTGGTGGATTATTATTCACAGTCCTTCGGTTTTAACCAAGGGCTAACTAATTGGATAGATTGCTTCAATCCCATACACATTCCCCATCCTTCGGTTTCCCGAACAATCGGGACAGGCAGCAATGACGGTTTGGGAATGGATGACAAACTAAGAGCGATTGGTGGATTATTATTTATAGCCCTTCGGTTTTAACCAAGGGCTGATATGAGGTATATAAAGATAGATCCTTCGACAAGCTCTGGATGACAAGAAGCATAAGGTGACAAACTAGGAATGGCTGGTGGATTATTATTCATAGCCTTCGGTTTTAACCAAGGGAAGATAAGGGATTTCATAGCCCAAGGTTTCAACCTTGGGTTTATGAACGATGATTCATAGGGTTTCAACCCGGGGCTAATAAATGTTTGAGCTTTCGGCAAATAAGTAACATACCAATGGCTATACCCGCAGCCAAAATCCACCATAAAGAAGTGCCTGTTTTAAATACCTCACGTTGCTGTGCTTTTAACGAAACCCCTTCTTTACTTGTTGAGACCTCGCTCTGCCATTGTTCCTGATCCTGCTTATCCTGTTGGGTACGCATGCTGAACTGCCGACTATTGCCATACCAAATCAGGCTATCTGCCGCTCCAATAAAGCCATCTTTATTAACCGTAAACACCTCCCTAGGGTAAACCTTCAGCCAATTCGAACCATTGGAGCTGTCCAAGCTGAATAGATAGCTTTGCGCACTTTGCTTTCGTGTCCGTAGGCTCTGCAACTCTGTAAGCTTCTCCGTATGCATTCTTGTAGTTGAGGTCAGCTTGCGCTTGGCAGAACAGCTACACATTAAGCATAGCAATACATAAATTAATTGTTTCATTTTGCTCCTCCTTTCGTATTGATCCAATCGGCATAGCACTTTATCGTTCTTACATGCCGCAGCTTGCGGTACACGCCATCGCCTTCCCTACTGCCTACCATATTGGTATTGCCTTCGATGGTGTAAATCCAACTACCCTGTTGCCGTTCTACCAAACCTGCATGGGCAATCCGCCCTTTATCAGGAAAATAGATACCGAAAACACTTGCTGGTGTCACTTCGGAGATCAACCTCCCCTTTGGAAACAAGCTCGGACTCCAAGCCGTTTTAGGTTGTTTAAAACCCGCCTGCCCAAATACCCAGCTGACAAAAGAAGCACACCAAGGTTCGCCTTTTTTGTTGCCAGTATAAGCCAAGTATTGTTCTACCGCAGCTCCGTCGTTGTTGCCCGTGGCTTCACGGATGCCGATTTGGGATTTTGCAATGGAAATCAGTTGTTTGTTTTTTTGGGTGTTTTGTTTTTTGATTGATTGATAAACCATATTCCAAGAACTAAAGACGAAAGGCGAAGAACCATTGACGACTAACAAATCGCGATCAGGGCGCCAATGGCCGAGCAAAGCAACAAGGCATAGCAAGCCAAATAGATAAGATGTTGTTCCCATAAATCTAATATTTTAAGGTGATGAATCATTTCGTTAATGTCAGGCATCCCCATGCGTAATAACAGCAGGCGAAATAGCAGATATGAACTTACAACAGCTAACAGCCAGCAACAGAAAGCCAATAATATGACGTGCAGCATGCCGAAATCTACAAAGCCTACTATCGTGCCAAATGCACCAAACAGATAGGGCATTGCCAACCAACAGATGATGGTTATTGAAAGGATGTGCCAAAATCGTATTGGCAGTGGTTTTAATCGGTTGTTTAGATATAAAATAAGTGATTTCATTTTCTTTAGTTTTATTTTTAAAAATATTTATTCGTCATTCCTTTTAAAAAGGGAGATACGAAGTGCTCGACACAGCTTATCGTAATAGAGTAATTGGTATTTTTCTCCTCTACCGATAAAATCGGCATAAGTTATGTCGTCACCGATCTTAGGAAAGTCATTGCTTGTTTGTATTATCCCTTCCAGCCCTCTGCCGTCATGGGACGTTGGCATAAGCGAGCTAAGTGGGGTAATAACCATCTCCAGCACATTGCTGCGCTAGAGATGGCACCTTAAATTTGATTAATTTGCTACCACTGTACCTAAATAAATACTGGTAGACACCTGCTTGTCATCGCTCGCAAAAAAAGCCATCCAAGCATGCAAGGTTTCTCCGATAAAATTCGGTGGCAAGCTCAATACTGCGCCTGCCGAAACCCTAGTCGCCGTGTCATCAAATACGAACTCTTTGGTTACTGGATTGTAAACCAATAGTACCGCTCGATCTGTAGGTTTGGCTAAGTTTGCCGTAGAATTATCTGCCCAGCTAAAGTTGATCTCGGCACCCGCTCCTGCTAACAAACTTGGCACTGCAGGGCTAGGCAACTCCCCTCGACTGAAGATCACCCTCGGATAATCGATCTCGAAGTTTGATGCATCTCCAACAACTGCCGCATTTAAATGGTAAGAAACTGCCGCATTGTAAGCAGTAAGACTACCTTTTACCGAACCATAACCAATATTGGTAAGTGTTTGAATAGGTTTGAGAAAACTTGTCACCAGCCCAAACCTCAGGCGTTGGTCCAACTGTAATCGACTTGGTGTTTTACTGCTCGCCTTAGGCAAACTTTTCATGTAACTGATCCCTTTCCAGCTACTGCCGACTACGGTACCTACTTTTCCACTGAATACGCCTAGTATTCCTTTTTTATATGTTGCCATATCTTTAAAATTTAAAATGTTAGAAAATTTGTTTCCATTTTCTGCGCAGGCCTTTGCTTAAATGTTGAGTCAAAGGAAAGGGAAAAATACATAGATACCTCACATTCAAATCCTTATGAATGGATTTGAATAGCTTTGATCGTAATTGACTGCATTTGAAAGCGATATGAGTTTGAGCTCCTCTCTACGCTGTGCGATCTATTGATATCTTTTGATGCTTGGTTTTAATGGTATCAATAAGCTTGGTTTCACTACGGTTCTCCCCTCAAAGGCTATCGTGTGGACACAAATATTAGGACTTATCTTTGCCTCTATGCCGGCGGGTATCAAACTTTTTTCATTAGTATTTATGTTTTCATAGGTATTCAAGCTTGCTTCGCAGGTTGAAGCATCAAAAGTATGCAAAACCGAAGCTTTAGCGTAGCTCATTCATACAATTAAAATTACAACTACCTCATGAATAAATGCTTGTCAATCTCCTGAGGTGCCTTTCCACAAGGCCAACACATCAAAAAATAATATCGCTGCCTGTCAGAAATAGACAGGCTTAGGCTCGGTCTTGTTTAGCTTTCGGTCGTGCTTCTTTTTTTGATTTGGCTGGGCACTGGAGATTGACGGTCGTAATAGTGAGAAACAGTAGTTTTATGGACGTGGGCTAGCATTGAGCCGAAAAAAAATGTGTCCACATGGTAGCTCAAAGGTAGAGAGAAGGGCTTTGGAATAGCAGAGCCCAAAGAGGTATCGGCTTCGCTTCTTCTTCGCTAGTTCTTCGCTAACCCCCCTATTTAAGCAAAGGTTTAGCGAAGAAAGTACCTAGACAACACAAGCACAGCCCAATTAATCAAGCTTTTTTGACTCCGAATGCCGCTGTGCTTCAACCTCCGTCCACCAAGTGTTAAAAGCGTGCATCTCTTTACGGCTTACCCGAATACTCAAACGTAACAGCATGAGCAAATTAAGCTGTATCGTATTGTTCCTTTTAATTAGCTCCATTACCGCACTACGGTTTACGATATGCGAACGCCTTACCAAATGAAACTGCTTTTCCGGCAAGGCAGTAAGGGCTTTGGTCAGGGAGATTTCCATAGGTTCGGGAATGCCATCAAAACCTACTGCATAGCAATACTTATTTTCGGCATATAGATAGGCAATTTCTACCAAGGGTAGTGGGAAGTCTAATGACTGGTCTACCTCAGATTTGCGCTCGGGTTTGTTACGTCTGCTCAGCTCCCTTTGATACATAAAGAAAAGCGCCCCATTCAGCAGAAAAATGGCCAGCGTATCTAAAAATAGGTAGCGTGTGAAATAATTGGTTTCTAAGATGTTTTTCTGATAAAGCAAAAAATACACCGACACCCCAAGCGTGCAGAACAATAAAGGGATGGATACCGCCAGTAATAACTGACGAGGCCACCTTTTACGATAGCTACGTTGCCATGGATGATGGTTATCGAGCCATCGTGTGCCCCATATACTGCCTCTAATTACTACATAAGCAATAATGGTATTGAGCAGCCAAGCTAGGTAAAAGTTGATTTTTGTCAATAGAAATACTAACGGCGGATTTTCGACATAAACAAGCAAACAGAAAGTGGCTGCTGCTGCAATGAACAGGCTGGCAACTCTCCCAAAGTAGGAGAATTTACCTAAAATAGGTTTTTTCATAAGTAGAGAAGGTGTTTTATAGGTGATGAGCAATGAGATTTCACTCGAATCTGAACTGACTTTTTGTTCAAGACCTCGAACTTTCAGGATGACTTATCCTAGCGTGTGGTTTTTAACATCATGATGGTTTCATAAGCAAGAGGTTAGTAGATCAAAGCAATTTACGAAAAAGTCAAGAAATCATCCAAGTGATCGTCATCACAACAGAATTTACCACTCGTCAAAAATGAATATCCATTCGTCTAATTTATAGACCTTAAGCTTTGCAATAGTACTTTAAAGGCTCCATATTGGCATTTTTATAAATCATTAACCTAAAAAACCATGAAGTATCCATTTACCAATGAAGGCTTTGTACAGTTACAAAAACAACTTCAACAATTAGATGACCAAGCGCTTTCAGCGGAAGCAGCGAAGATCAGGGCAGACTTTAGCCAATGGCTGCTTACGCATTTCGAATTAAGCCGTCGCCAAGAATCCTTTTTAGCGCAAATCAACCCCTCGGCGATTTCGCTGTATAGCGCAGAAACGGCATTTGCCGTAGAGAATCGCTTAATCGTTAGGCTCGACAAAGAGAAAGACAAGGATGAACAGGGCAAGATCATCTGGAATGTAAGTAGCTTAAAGGCACAAGCTGGCATTGATCATTTCGAAGCGACTGGCACACTCACTTTTTACATCCGTTATACCGAAGTATAAGCCCACGCTTAGCAGCAAAAGTCATAAAGATGGCTTTTGCTGCTGCTTGATTTCCGTTATCATCGCTGATTTCGCGTAAAACCATTTACCTCCTATCTTTTTCGACAATAGTTGTTCGCTCTTTCTTAGGCGATATAAAGTAGCATCACTAATTTTTAGAAGTTGCTTCATATCAGCATTATCCAACCACTCTTCATCTTGAGAAAATGGCTTGGCTCCCAATAAGGCGTCCAACAGCTGTTGCTGTAAAGCCACAATGGTATCGAGGTATTTGAAAAGCTCTTTTTGCATAGGTATTAGCTTAGAACCACAAATTAGGCAACACTACCACTCTATCACAAGCACCTTTAGATAAAAAAACGCTTATGGAAAATTCTCTTTTTGTTAATTTATTAAAAACTACTTATTGCTTATCAGAAAATGCAGAGAAACTGCTGCAAATTCGCATTAAAAAAGAATGGCTCCCCAAAGGCAGCGCTATTTTACGTCCCGGCGAGGTTTGCCGCTATATCTATTTTGTAGAAAAGGGCTTCTTAAGACACTTCAAGATGTCAGAACATATAGAATATACCACAGATTTTGTATGCCAAGGGCATTTCTGCACCGCTATAGACAGCATATTTACACAGCGGCAAAGTGAAGAGGGTATTTTGTGCGAAACAGATTGTGTACTGTACGCCCTCAATTACTACGACTTAATGGCATTGGAGGACATCACCATAGAATTTACTTCACTATACAAACAGCTAATCTGCCATTACCTCAGTTTGATCAATCAAGAAAGAGACCTGTATCGATGGGCCAATGCTACCTCTAGATACGAATACCTCTGCCAAAATTATCCGAATATCAATAGGTATGTTAAGCGCAAAGATATTGCCTCCTACCTAGGTATTACCCAGCAATCGCTAAGCCGTATCCTCCACGAAAGTTTAACAAAAAGGTAAAACAAGCCAATGCATTTTTTACCAAAACGGTAAATGTGTATTGCACCCAATGCGCCTAAATTAGCCCTAAACATCGTTTATGTATGGCGACAAAAAATATTGGCCACTATTAGATCGGCTCCTGTCTTTAATCAAGCTTCAGCAAATGCGCAAGCCGAAAGATGGTGCCAAAAAATTAGGTTGTAGTGTACGCACTTTGAAATATCGTATTGCACGGCTACGCCAAGAGGGACATACTATTAACTATGATAGGAAACTGCAACGGTATGTGTTGAGGGAGGAACAAGGAGTAAAGAGCAAGGAACAAGGAGCAAGGAGCAAGGAGTAAGGAGTAAGGAACAAGGAGTAAAGACGAAGATCAAATAAAATGTGGTGGTTAGCTTGGTAAGTTAACTACTGCAGGTGTTACAGCCTACCAAAGTGGCTATCATAATTACCGTCATTGCGAGAGTTTACTCCGATTTATCGGAGAGGCCTGACACGGCAATCTGCAAGCTATGGCACCTAATTCTATCAACTAAACTTTTTCGTCTGCTTTTTCAATGTAAAATAGCAGTCATTAACCATGAAAAGAAATAAAATTCTTTTTGGCCTTGCAGCGCTAGTAATTGCGTTCGGCCTAATCTTTACAGCAAGTGCATTTAAAAGCAAAACAAGCACTAAATCTTTCACTTACTGGCAATACGAACCAGGTACAATGACTGGCATACGTGATGCTAGCAACTATACGCCCATTGCAGAGCCTGTAGAGCAACCTTGCGAATCAGGCGAAGATCTTCCCTGTGTACTGCGTGTAGACGAATCAATTGATGATGAAGGCAAGTTGGATGCCTACTTAAACAATCTAACGACCTTCCCTTCCGATCAGGACATTGTAGATCATGCCATTTACAAAAAATTGCAAGACTAGAATTTTAGGCCGCTGCACCAACAGCGGCCTTTTTTTGCTACCTAGGATTTTGTTGTAGACCCGATCGCTCAATCACATCTTCCGGAATGGCCAAGGCATAACGCAGACTATTCGGCTGCAGAACGGTGGTTTCACCATTTATTGTTCTGCTCAGCACCAAATCATCACCCTCCAAATTCCACCTCTTGATATCATTCCAACGCAAGGTTCTAAAGGCAAGCTCCTTTCTTCTCTCCTTTTTTACCACCGTCAATAGCTCGGCCTTTGTCAAGCTGTTCAGCGGAACAAACGCTCCTGTTTTGTACCTGTTCAGCAATAAATAATTGAGATCGGCCATTGCTTCTTCCAGCCTGCCAGCTCGAGTATAGCTTTCCGCCCTGTTGAGCAGCAGCTCTCCGGTAGCGATACCCGTAAATATTGAAGCAGCGCCCGCATAATAGCCCTTAAAGATATATGCGCTACCACTTGCCCTGTAAAAAATTACCTTGCGTAGATCATTAGCGTCATACAAGTTATAAAGTTCGGGGTTAACCAAGGCTCTCGCCTGTGATGCCGTACCAGGAGCAGGTGCCCTACCATCAAACAATACTTCTACATTATGTCTTAAAATTGGAAAATTGGCAGTGGTGCTTAAGGTGTTATAATTCATCAGCGCTTTAGCAATCTGTAAGGCACTGTCTGCATACAAGCCAGCATTTTCATAATCCCGCATCTGCAAATACGTTCTACTCAAATAACCATAAGCACCCGCCTTCGATGCCCTCACCGGAGAAATATCTTGCGCTTTGAGGTGCGGCAATGCCGCCTTCAGATCGGTAACAATCTGTCTAAAACTTTCTTCCAAGCTTGCCCTTTTTGAAACCTTATTGAAATCGGCATCTAACCTTAAGGGTATGCCAAGCGTATTACTGGCCGTTGCCTTGTCATAGGGCATTGCCCAAACACCCACAATATTGAGAAACATCCTCGACCTATGGAACAAAGCCTGCGCCCTTACATAGTTAAGCCCCTCTCGGTCTGCAATATCATCTTTCTTTGCTTTCGCCGCATCCAATAAGGCATTACACACATAAACCACATCATAAGCACTTTTCCACGCATTAGATAAAGGCTTAAAAACATGGGCAGGTTGCCACAGGTATAAATTCCTATCGTACTCGTCCCTAGCATTAAACACATCTGCTGTTACATAAGAATCGTCGGCACAGGCATTTGCTGTTCCAGGGTCGTTGCTGTTCATCGTGTTAAAAAAATCCAACAGTGCCTGCATATCCTTCAACGTTTCTATAGTGGCCAGAGATTGGTCTGGTCTGGCATCCAAATACTCTTTGCAGGAGGCAAAAATCCCTAATGCCCCCAACAGCATAAAAACATATAACTTCTTCATCATCTAAAAATTTAAAAACTTAACCTAGCCCCAAATGAAAGTGTACGTTCTGCCGGAAAATTGGTCAAGCCGTTGATCTCTGGATCTAGCCCCAACTTATTCGCCCGCCAAACCATACCCAAGTTGGCCATATTACAATACACGCTGGCCTGCTTAACATATCCTTTCAGCAGCATCTTCGGCAAAGTATAACTAAGGTTAACGTATTGCAGGCGCACATGGTCGGCACGTGCCACCAAAGAAGATTGACTGGCATAAAAAACATCCCTAGACGCGTTATTAGGATAAATAAAAGCTGGCACATTCGTTTTGGCTTCATCGCCAGGATTTTGCCAACGCTGACTAAAATCGCTATGCCCCTGTCCGCTGTTAATGAAATTGGTGTAATTGATACTGCTGCGCCTAAAATAATGTCCAGCTTTAAAGCTTAAGCTCAACTGCAAGCCAAAGCCTTTATAATTAAATCGCTGCTGCAAATTACCAAACCAAGTAGGCAGTGCCGCACCATGAAACCTCAGCTGATCTAGCGCAGTTCCCTTTTGGGTGATATTGATGTAATCCAAGCTCCTTTCTCCGTTCAAATAACCTACCGGATTACCATTGGCATCTAGCCCAGCACTCTCAAAAGATAGCATGCTGTAAACAGGACGGCCTACAATGCCACTGATATTCGCTCGTCCCGGCCTCACATACTCGTAGCTATTACTAGGCTCAAAATAATAATCGGTCACCTTGTCCTTGTTGTTGCTCAGGTTAAGCTGTGTTTCCCATTTAAAGCTCCCATTTAAATTGACGCTGTTCAATTGCAGATCTGTTCCCCTGCCCAACATAGAAGCCACATTGCGCAAAATAGAATTACCCACGCCAGTAGTATAATCTATCGGAAAAACACCAAACAAATCAGTTCCCTTTTTCTGATAATAATCGATACTTCCAGAAAGCCTGCCCGCCAACAACTTAAAATCAAGGCCAATGTTAGTGGTGGTTACCTTTTCCCAACGCAATTCTGGATTAGCTACCTTGTCAATGTTGGCATCGGGACTTAATGTGTACGGCGAAACGCTACCGTACATAATCGTGGTCACACCCGTTTGCGTAGGGTTGGCATTGCCGCTATGCCCATAGCTAATGCGCAGCTTCAAATACTCCACCACAGTCCATCGGTAAAAACTTTCCTTAGAAACAATCCAACCAGCACCTACCGACCATAATGGCCGCCATTTGTTATTGGTGTTTACACCAAAGAAATTGGTAGCATCCCTACGGGCCGAGGCATATAGCAGGTATTTATCGGCGTAATCATAGCCTAAGTTTCCGTAAACACTTACATAACGGTTATTGGTAGCACCCAAACTTTGCAAATAAGGTACCCTAGCCGTAGCGCCAGTAATAAAATTAGGGTATGGGTTAACATAATCTACCTGAGTAGTACTCATTAAGCTTTCATCATAACCATAGTTCCTAAAGCGCTCGCTGTTGTTCAGCAGTTCCCTACGCTCTGCACCAAGCATCATCCTAAAGGCATGCGACTTCACACTTTTATCGTAAGCCAACTGTGCCCGCAAATCGCTGGCCTGTAAATTGTTGGCCGCACGGTCGTCTATACCTCCAAAAGGTACTTTGTACAGCATATTGGTCCCGCTCAATTGCGAAAAGCTATTGATCAGGTTGCGGGTATAGAAGCTTTCCAAACCATACAATTGGTTAGTACTGCCCCATTGGCGCTCAAAGCGGCCCAATACACTTGCCGTAAACCCTGCCCAATGGTAATTTAAGCCTACATTAACATCCATATCATTCCGCTTGCTGCGCAATACCCCATGGCTATCATCATTCAGCGGATAATATTTCCAATCTAGCAACCTGCTATCTAGCGTAGCCAAATGACTGACGCGATAGGTTTTGGGAATGGCTAACGCATGGCCATCGGCATCTGCAAAAGCGGCATAAGGGTACAGCACCCCGCCAACCGAGGTGATATTGCCATAGCCCGACTTCCCGCTTTCGGCATTGTTGTCAGACAAAGCCAAACCAAAATTCAGTTTTAGCGATGGTATAAGGTCTACATTCAGCGCATAACGCAAACTTGTTCTGCGGTTGCTTGCGTCCAAGGTGCTCGTTACCCGATCATGCCCTGCAGATAAAGACCAGCCATAGCCTTTGCCACCTGCCGTTGCCTGCACAAAATACTGCGAGGTATAACCATTGCGGTACATGTAACGGTTAAAATCGTCACGCACATCCTGCTTGCGCCATTCATCTAATTTCGCTGTCTTTTCGGCCGCCGATAAATTACTGTACATTAAATCTACCACTGGCGTAACCGCTGGCCTCGCCACATTGTTATAATCGTTCAGGTAGCGCCCTGCATTGAAAAGAAACAACTCCGCGTCTATGTAATCGCTACTGTTTAGCTGTGGCAAGCGGGAAAGATTGGGCCGTTCTTTAATGGTAGTATTAAAATTGCCCGAAATTTTAAGGCCTTGGTTGTACTTCCCTTTCTTGGTGGTTATGACAACGACACCGTTACCTGCCCTACTGCCCCAAATAGAAGTGGCCGCCGCATCCTTCAAAATGCTGATGCTTTCTACATCATTGGGGTTAATGTTCTCTATATCTCCCTCATAGGGAAAGTTATCTAATACCACTAGCACCTGCTTGGCCCCATTAATGGTACTTACACCCCTAATGTTAATTCGCCCCCTTTCATTACTTTCCCTATCTATGCTCAATGCATTGGCTACAGCCTCTAGCCTCGGCAACAGATCAAAACCTACCTGCTCTTCCAATACCTTGGCCGAAATATGCTGGTACGCACCTGTCAGTTTCTCTACACTCGTTTTCTGATAGCCAGTATTGATCACCACTTCATCTAGCTGCTTCACGGCTGGCGTTAAGCTAATGGCATACTCGGCATTGGGCAGCTTTACCAAAGTATCTAGTACCGTATAGCCTACATGGCTTACCTTGAGTGTGTAGCTGCCCCGAACAAGCCTCACTTCAAAACCACCATCGCTGTTAGTAATAATTACCTGCTCCACACCTGCTAACTTTAATTTTGCGCCTGCAATGGCCTCGCCATTTGTGCTACTGCTTACCGTTCCCTTAAACAATACCAGCTGCTGGGCATTGACCGATAAGCCAAGCGCCAACAAAAAGATGATTAATAACTGTTTCATTTTCATCAGATCAATGGGTTTGAACGCTTGCTTTTAGTGGCTGTTTCTTGCCTAAAATGGCATCAATATTTGCCTGTTGCACAAAATCTCCACCCGTTGCCGCCAACCAGCGACCGTTATTAATCCAAATGAAGTGTGGTACCGTAGTATGAGAAAACTGCTTATAAAGCGTAGTATCTAGTACGATAGAGCAATAGTTTTTCCCCAATCGCACGGCATTCTTGGCTATCTTTTCTTTGGTATCCCTAGTGCTTACACTGTTTACCAATATCACCTTCAACTGCCCATCGTAGCTTTGCTGTAAGTTGTTGAGGTATTTATATTTTACGGTACAGCTGCTGCACCAAGTAGCCCAAAATTCTAGGATCAGCAACTTATCTTGATAAGCAGCTAGATTTTGCTGAGCAAATTTGCCGTTCTCATAAACGTCAAAAGTTTGGTTCCAGAAGGTTTCAGGTAGCGTATTGCCCACGCGTAGAGGGTTAGTTTCTTGCGCATAGCAATTAGCTATGAGCATCGTTAATATGATGAATAAATAGTTTTTCATTTGTTTAGTTTAGTATAATACATTTTAGATGATTCAAGCCGTAGTTGTCATGCTGAGCTTGTCGAAGTATGGGCATAGCTATGCCATTTGGTCGAAATGAACATTTCGCCATTAAAAACCCGCCGCCTAAGAATTATCATTAACCTAAACTTCTATGGATGGCGACGGGCATAGTTATGAAGACTATGTTGGGTTTCGGGGTTTGAGCGGGTAAAGCCGCTCGAAGTTGTAATGGTTGTGGTTCATAAGTGGGTGTTAATTAATTTTTATCTCTTCTGTTCCTATTATTGTCTCCCGAAGCGAGTTCGGGACGTAATGCGGTAATAAGTCTTTTTCCACTCTTGGCCGTGGAGGCCTAGTAACTTTTTTCTTGATAAAAAAGTCACCAAAAAATCAAGGCTGCACCTTCTCTCCTAAGAATTCAAACGTTCCGCTAAACAAAAAGAACTCGCTACGCTCAAACAGCTTTTTGTTTTTAACGCTACTCTTATTGAATTCTTTAAACGGAGATAAGCTGAGGCCGTCCTTCGTGTTTAGCAATGTCAGTTCTACTTTGCACTGTCCATGTCCCCCTTTGGAGGGGGTTGGGGGAGGAATTCCCGCACTACCCTTCCCCTTCCCCTTTCCCGTCATTGCGAGAAGCGTAGCGACGCGGCAATCTCCAAGTTCATCAGCACCGTCCCAACCCTTACCGTCATCCCACCACTTGCCGTCATTACTCCCATGCCTGTCATCCTGAGCTTGTCGAAGGATCTGCTACTCATAATACCCATCACTTTTCTAAAACTCTCTTCCTTGTTTCCTCCCCTTTTAGGGGGACACTGGCAAAGCCAGAAGGGGATGTTGAAAAAAAATTAGGGCAATACCAGCCCATGAAGGCGGCTTTTAACCGCCTTTACGGGAAACCTTATTTGCTTATTAGGAAAAAATACCTACCTTGGAATTGCGATACCTATAGTAGCTGTAATTTTTGCCTGTAAGCAAAAAGGCTGGTACCAAGCTAAATATAACCTCGATAGACCGAATTGTGCGCTCTCCTTCACAACAGGCCTTTTTTGTTGGCTATTTTACACTTGGAATTTCTAGTATACAACTATGTAGGAGAACAGATGACGTTCTTTATTAGGATAGTTTGGGAAAAGCCATACCTAACCTCCTTGAGGTAACGGTAAATGGCGGAGCTTAATTTCTTCGTTTTCATATTTGGTATATGTTAAACGATGTGTACCCGAAAAGCAATGGAAGAAAACCGAATTGGTGAGAAACCAATAAGGCGAACTCCAAAGCTTTTGAAACTGGTACCGTCAAGAACCACTCAAACTAAGGTTTGAGTTCCGCAAAAGACTGACATGAAGCTCGCCCTATTGAATAAGTATGCGAAGATACAAAATCCAATAGAAAGCGAACTCACGATCGCCTCATGCAGAAATTGACGGTTTCGTTTCATGAGTGACATCGTAAAAAGCAAGGTTATACCCCACTCCTATTTGTCGCTATAATTAACTGATAACAAATATAGTAAACAATAATACAAAAAACAAAAATTTTATACTAATTAAGATGAAAGAAGGTTTGGTCGTTGAAGAATTTGCTAAAATCTTAGGAAGATATATGAAAAAATTTTCTTTGGAAGCTATCGATATCGCTTATTTAGCCAATTCAGTAAAAAAGACTATTTCTTCTGTTTTGGATGATACCGGGAGTCTAAAGCTTGAAACAGTTGAGGCTGTTGCTAAGTCGTTTGGACTAAGATATTTTGAGTTCGGCAATCCAAATTATCCTATGCCCTCTTTCGAATCGCTACCTGAAAAAACTAAACAGCGAATAGCATACCGCAAAAAAGAAGGCCCAGCCATAGAAACCACTTATACTACAAGTGAAATCAATGATCAGATAAAAAAAGTGTTAGCGAGCTATCAAATAGGCGATGAATTTTTGGCGAACGATATTTCAATTAGGATATATGAAAAGTATGGAGTGAAGTACACAGTAACTGAAATTGTTAACCGATTTAGAAACTCTCTACAAGAATATATAGAGAACACTAAAAGAAAGGTTTTAGAAAGACAAGGCCGTGGGCCCAAGCCTGTATTTTATAGGTTGATTAAAAAATAAATAAGTGCTCTAGGTAATGAAGGAACTATTACAATCCGTCTTTAAGACAACAGAAGAAAGAATAAAAAATCCATTTATTGGAGCTTTTTTTACATCTTGGATTATTTTCAATTGGAAACCGATATTCTTTACTTTTTTTTCATCAAAAAATATCGAAGAAAAGATAAAATTCATAGATGACAACTTTTCATCAACAAATAACCTATTGATATTCCCCTTAATAGCGGCAATATTCTACGTTCTAGTTTTACCTTACATAAGCTTAATTATTGATATTCTATTAAAACACTCATTACTAAAACGGAATGAAATCATTATAAATAAACATAAGCAAAATATCGAAAATCAAAAACAACTTGCTATTGAAGAAATTAAACTGGAAGAAGCTAAAACAGACTTTAGGGAACGCAATACTCACAATAAACTTGTTGAAGAATTGCAGAAAAAAAATAGCGAGTTAGAAGTTGTAATTAAACAAGAAAAAGAGCTTAATAAGTCGATTATTGATGAACTAAAATCAGAGCTTAATAATCGTGAAAAAATGACTTCCGATGAACACAGAAGTTTCGAAAGAAGATATAGCGAACAAAGGAGAGAAATTAGTGAGTTGAATAGTAAGATTTATGAAAAAGACGAAGAGTTACAGTCTTTAAAGGTCATGTTAAATGATAGAGAATTTAGTGACACAGAACGGTTAAATCGTAGCAAAATTAGGTTTAGTAATGGTCTTTTAGTTGACGAAAGATATAATGGCAATAAAGTTTTTTACTACAATCTCGATACTGGTGAGCGATATGATGAAAAAGAAATAAAAAATCTAATGGATATATATTCTTATGAACGACTTTAGTTTTTTATTAGCTAACTGATATATGATTTATTTGTTTTTCGCTCACTTCTCACTAGGCGTCATTTTATTCTTTCTCATAAATTGGATTGGACGACATTCATTTTCAATGGGATATATGGAGATTACTCTATTTATTAAAGATGAGGAAGCCCCGGCCATCAATTATCTTATAAGGGTTCTTTCACCAATAGTCTATATAATCATCGTATCATCGATACTTTACCTTTTAAATCTAGATGAGTATGTGTATAACATTTATTTTGTAAATATTTATTACATATCGTTTAGACTATTCTTTAACATAATTACAGAACGTGGTCCGTTATTAAATTGGAGTAAACAGATTATTTATTGGGTATCAATTATACTATTGTCTTATTTGATTTATGATAAAATTATTAGGCATCGAGAAAATGTGCTACCTGATTTTACTACTATTGCCAACGAACTTTGGATAATCATTTTAGTATTTATTTTTCAAATAGTTAATGGTGTAAAATTATCAAACGATGGGCAAGTTAGGAGAAAGGAAAACTACTTAACCTATAAATACTCTCACTTTAAAAAAAAATTCGGTACGATAATATCTGAAAACACTAAAAATGATGCACTCGAAATAACAGCATATTCAATACTTATTTATGAAGATTTTAACAGGCCATTAGTAGCAAGGTGGGTTGAGTATTTGACATTCTTTTTAACAAGAAAAAAACATTCGCTCGGAGTTATGCAATTTCCAACAGATAAACTTGTAAATGATCAACAAAGTGTTGACCTAGGAACTAAAAAGCTTAGAGAAAAATTTGATTTTATATTAAAGGAAATAGAAGAAAATCCTGAAGTAGATTATCCAGAATATAAAATTGAGCAAGATATAATATGGCACTACAATGGAGGTTCTAGATACTACACCGAGATTATGGAACTATCAAGTTCCATTAGAAGTGAATTTTACTCGAATTCAAAAGAGTATCTATTACCGTTAACAGAATAGCAATTAAACAGTATTTCAGATATAGAAGGATTGAAGTATTAAAAATTTAAACTACGGTCTTTAATTTCAATAACATTAAAAATAAATAATAAATGATTTTAACAACATCAATTGTCGCTACTTGGTTAGGAGCAAAGATTGCAGAAAAATCTTTCGATCATATATTCTCAAAATACACAAATAGTGGTCCACTTTTATCACAAGAGTTATCTGAAGCTGTTAATGACGTCTCTAAAAAAATACAAGTAACTTATCCAGATGTATTAGGAGGTGCAATAAATCATTTCTTTACTAAAGAGGAGGTATTCAATTCATTATTGGAGCATTTATTTGTGTATGATAATAGCTCAATAGAGTACCTAGAAAGCTTTTTAGACACAAGTACTCTCCCAGAAAATTTTCTTAAAGATTTTATTACTGAACTTAAGGCTAAGTTATTAACAAAGGAAGAATTTGGTAAAATCTTAAAGGATAAGGAAATTTATTTAATTGTCCGGGGTATCTCTGAAGAACTCGAAGAGATTAGCTCGAATTCAGAATCAACCGTTAGGGAGCTCCAAGAAATTCGACGTATACTTAGTAGTAATTCAAATGAATTTGATTTTTTCACTTTCTACAAAAAATATAGATTAACGGCATTAAATGTTTTATCTCAAGTTAATTTTTTAGGCCTTGGCATTGATTCATCAATAAAGAAAAGTAGAAAAAAGCTTGAAGAAATTTTTGTAGCTCCAAATTTTTTGGACAGAAGTGTTATCGAAAATGAAGACAGAGTATTAAATCTTTCAATTATAGATGACAGTCATATTAGCAATGACGAAAATGAGATTGATTATCCCCTAGAAGATCAAAAAAGCATTCTAGGATTAAAAGATTTTTTCGATAAAAAGACCCATATCGTTGTCTTAGGGAATCCAGGATCTGGAAAATCATTTTTAGTCAAATATATAATCTGTTCAATACTAAACAATCAGACGGAAAGTTTTAAAGAGCAATCTATTTTTAGATTTCTTCCAATACGCATTGAATTAAGAAAATATTTATCTTCTAAAAAGAAAAATTCCTGCCATATTAAGCAGTACATAATTCAGATGCTAAAGGAAGATTATCAAATAAATATTTCCGAAAAGGACTTGACACATATAATTAACGATAAAAAGATTTTAATACTATTCGATGGACTGGATGAGATCTTCGATATAGAAGAAAAAATTGAGATAAAAAATGACATAGAGAATATATGCTTAACAAATGAAAATATTCTTGCAATGGTCACCTCTAGGAAAATAGGATATTCTGATGCAAAACTTAATGATGACTTTTCTGAATTAGAAATTGATACATTTTCCGACTCACAAGTTGTGGAATATGTATCAAAATGGTATCTACATGAAGAAAAAAATGAGGATATTAGAAAAAGGGAATTACGAGAATTTCTTGAAAAACGACATACATTAGATAGAGAATTAATTCATAATCCATTACTGTTGTCACTTATTGTAATTTTATTTAGAAACAATCTAAAGTTACCCGAATCAAAGCTGGAAATTTACCAGAGTTGTACGAAAACGTTGGTTGATAAATGGGATAAGACTAAAGACCTACAAATTAACTTAGATGAAATATTGGTCAGAAAAAAAGAAACCCTTTTAGCTGACCTTGCTTTTTGGCAATATACCATATTGAGCAGTGATTCACCTAAAATAACCTACAAAAATGCGAAGGATTCAATTGCTAAATCAATACATAGTAAGCTAAAATTAACAGAAGACTGGCATGATGCGTGCGATTATGCAGAACAATTCTTACTGTATGCAGAAAATAGGTCTATATATTTTGAGAACAATTTTACTCACAAAACTTTTCTTGAATATTTTACAGCGTATTGGATATACTCTAATTGTGATAAAAAGCAACTTTCAGAAGAAAGAGATAAAATAATTAAACAGTATATAGGTAATTCTTTTTGGTCTATTGTATTGGAACTATTATTCAATATGATTGATCATGACCAACCCGACTCAGACATTATCGATAAATTGTATAACGACAATTTGAAACTTGAGAATGCTTATTCATTTCTTATTGATGTTTTGCCCACATTGCAAAACATAAGTAATCAAATACAAGTTAAAACCATTAAAAACGCATTAATATTCTTTGTGAAGAATATTACGCTTGAGCAAAAAAATGATGATCAATTACTTTCATCACTTGAAAAACTAACAAACCATCATTCTCGTTTCCAAAAAATAATTGACAGTATAATAGCGGAAGAAATTGAGACAACGTTGAGCTTGTCAGAAATTATTGTTTATGGAGAATTTTTCATTGTGACAGATCTTATGAATTTTGAAGGGTCACTTACACACAAAAAACTTTCTGACTCCAAAATTTTCATTGATGCTACTAAAAATGATCCATTTTCTTATCAATTATATCATTATTTCAACAATAAGTTAGAAGGCTTTGATTACGTCATTGATTTTATCAAAAACTTTAAAATCCAAGCTATCTTTAATGATCACAGTTCAAAATTTTTACCCTTCAATTTCATAGGAGTATATAATACGGTCTTTAGAGCAATAATTAAAGAAGATATTTCCTCAATTAATAAAGGCATATCTAAATTAGAAGATTTGGGTTTAAGTAAAATTCTCATTAAAGAAAAATTAAGTTTTAAATTTATAAATATAATTGAAGACGAATTTGTTTCGCTAATTAAAAAGTTTAATTCAAAGGAAGCTTCTGAATTATCTAAGCTAGTTTTAAGAAAAATAATTAGTGAAGTTTTAAGAGGCGAAAAAACTAAGTATAAGGATTATTTTAAGCTATTACCTGAAGATATTCTTTCTTAATTCTAATAAATCTGGACTATGTTATTATTTCATATATACTAATCTATAAAATAGAATAAAAAATTTTAAGCACCTATGACAATTCAAAATATTCAATTTTAAATATAACCTAGAGCACTAATCATCATTACTTTACTAGATAACAACCTAAATAACTCTTCAGATACCAACGAACGTCTATATTTTAAAATATGCTAAGTAAAACTAAGAATATCGAAAAACAATTACTCTTTGAATTTTCGGACGAAACTGAAAATGAAAGTATTGACTTTAGATATGTCATAACCAGCTATGGCGCTGATTACCCAGTAGATAGTCTTATTAAAAGAATTAAAGATGAGGTCATATTTGTTCCTCCGTTTCAAAGACAGTATGTCTGGAACATGGATGAAGCGTCTAAATTCATCGAGTCTTTGATACTTGGTCTTCCAGTACCTGGAATCTTTTTATCAAAAGAAAAGGACACGAATAGACTCTTAGTTGTCGATGGCCAACAACGTCTTTTAAGCTTGTATTTTTTCTATCAAGGATATTTTGGAAAAACACCTTTTCGGCTTCAAAATGTTCAAGAAGACCTAGTGGGTCGTTCTTACAGCACTTTAAAAGCTAATGATAGAATACGTCTCGATGACTCGATTCTACATGCTACAGTAGTGAGACAAGATGAACCTGACGATAATAATAGCAGTGTTTATCAAATCTTTGAACGGCTTAATTCTGGGGGCAGAGCTTTGAAACCCCAAGAAATACGGGCGTGCATTTACTACGGTGAATTTAACGAATTGCTTAACGTTCTAGTTAAAGATATTAATTGGCGATTAATTTTCGGAAAACTATCTGATGAACGTTTGAAGGAACAAGAATTAATATTACGATTTTTTTCTTTGTTATACTATAGAGACAAATATGAGAAACCACTTAAAAGTTTCTTAAATACCTATATGAATGTAAATAGAGATTTACAATTTAATTCTAGAAATGAACTAGAAACAATATTTAAAAAAACTTACAGCTTTATCGTTAATACTATTGGTCTTAAGCCTTTTAGAGTTAATCGAAATCTAAATCTAGGAGCGTTTGATGCAATCTCAATTGGAATTGCTGAAAGATTAAAACAGGGGGACATTACTGACACTTCAGCATTTAAAAGTGCATATAACGATCTTACAAACAGCAAAGAATTTATTACAGTAGTACAAGGAGGAACTTCAGATGAAAAAAACGTTGAAATGAGAATTGAAATGGCTATCAGTACATTTAAAAATCTTAAATAATTTAGTTTGTAGTATTAAATGAGTTTCCACAGATTAAATAGTTATGAAATTAGCTTAGATAGACTATTTCAAGAAATTTCATCCTTGGATGATGACGATATTAATAAAGCCCATCTAACCCGGTATCTATGCGTAAGAACATCAGGATTTTTGGAAGTTGTAATAAGGAACTTAATCTCTAACTTGAGTGATGGAACCTCTCCTCAACCTATTCAAAGTTATGTACAGAGTAAAACAAAATATATCACCAATCTCAGTTATGTTAAGATGAGAGATTTATTAGCTGAGTTTGATGCTAATTGGTGTGAAACATTCGTTGACAAAATATCTGATCAGCAAAAAGCTGCCTTAAACTCTGTAGTTGCAAATAGAAATAACATTTCTCACGGAAACCCTGACAACACATCTTTTAGAGATATGAAGCAATACTATTCTGACATTAAAGAAGTCGTTAAAATATTGAAAGGGATTATTAAAAAATAATGCGGCAATCTGTTATTAAGCAATTTCTAATAGGTTATTTTACATTTATCTTTATTTTTAAAACCAATTCCATGATAATCACACTACTATTCTTAGCTACTTTAATCCTTGTAGTAGTTATTCTAATTTTCACGGAACTACATACACATCTATATAGCCTAGGAAGAAAATTATCAAGTAATTGGTTAAGACATAAAAATGGCAAATATAATTGGCTAGTAATAATCGCTTTTTTTTTGTTACCCTAGGATTACTATCTTTCAGCTGGTTATTTTATATTAAGGACATTTCAGCGGTCATAGATAAAGGTGCGACAATGGCGAGTTGGGGAAAGTAGGGGACTTTATAGGTGGGATTGCTGGAACATTATTTTCTTTGAGCGGTTTTCTACTACTTTATATAAGTTTATCTAGTCAAGAGAATCTTCAGAAAAGTTGCAAATTGAGAGTCGTTTTCTAGAACTTATAAAGCTGCATCGAGAAAATGCTTTAGAGATGGAATATCATGCTCCATATAAAAGCAAGTTAAACAAATTAGGCATAGCTACTGCCAATGAAAAAGGACGAATAGTTTTCAAAAGAATATACTATCAAATCATTTTCGCATTGGAATTCATTGACAATTTCTTAGACGAATTTGATAATGAAGAAGCCAATATATATAATCGAAATGAGCTATTGAACTTGCGAAGTAATGAAAATATAATTGAAAGAAAAATAAACCTAGCCGAGCTTGCGAAAATTGACATTGCATATTCTTTAGTGTTCTACGGAATATCAAGCGAAAGTGAAGCTGCTTTACGCAGACAACTCTTAAAATTTTATAATGAAGATTTTGTCAATCCTATAATAAGTTTTGTTTGCTTTTCATTACTCATATTCATACCAATAATAACCTCTCTTAAACTATTTTTGCTATAAGGTATGGCTACATTAGCGCTATTTTCCATTATTATGCGATATTCGTCTTTATATTCCCAGTCTAAAATTTAGTTAATAGATACTGTTGAATTTCTTCAGCGTCACCAAATTTTCTAAATTTATAAAACTCATTTTTATAATTTACCTTTAACAAATTATAGCCTATGTCATTAGCTTATCAAGACTATTCAAATGCCTATTTAGAACTAGTTTCAGATTATTATTCTTATAAAGCTTGGTATCGTAGATAGTATCTTTAACAATGTTATTTTTTACTTGTTCTAGATTATTATGTATCTCTTTTATAATCTCTCTGCTCTTATCGGTCTGCCATTTTTGACTGAAACGACTTAATTGCTTGAGAAAATTAGTTACCGTACCCGCAACCTCTTCAGTAAAGGTTGCTGTCCGATTATAGCGCCTTCTAAGCTCGTCGTTAATTTCGAAATTATGTGTGTACATAGCGTAACTAATCAATGTATTTAAGGCAACCTTACAACGGTATAATGGATTGTCACGTTTATACGAAAACTTTTCGACATCAAACGCTTTTGTTTTTATAAATTGCCGTGTTAAGTCGGCCAATTCTTCTCTCGCATCTCGAAGATTGCTAAGGCAAACATCGAAAGCTTGGTATAACTGACGGTCAGAAATAATTTTCATATCGTTTGCTTGCTTCGATATATCTCCCAACACAGCTTCAACCCTAGCCTCGATGTTACTCAATGAAGAAGATACACTTTCCTGTTTTTTAACACGAAAAAACTGTCCTGTCATCCAACTAGCAAAGAAAAATGTAGGCATTCCAATATTAACGTAATCGGTCCAACTCGATGGTTTCTTTGTCAATTTAAGAGCATTAATTCCAGTCCAAACAATCGCAACAAGAAATGGCACATAAAATTCTTTTATAAGTTGTTTTAAAATTTTCATTGATAATTGTTTTAAAATTTTCAGCTACCTTATCTCATTTTAGCTACTCTACAGTCTACTCATCTAAGGGCAAGAATATTTGAGCGATTTTTATTTTTACAATGAGTTAATTGTAAAAGCGAGAGTATAGATATTTAGCAAATGCAAGATAGAAGAAGGCGTTGAAATTTACAAATTTGTTAGTACAGCAACTAAATGTTAAACGATATTATAGTACTATTATACCTTTGGTTGTATTTCGAAATGATGTCAATTTTTAGTTCCACTTTTGAGTAAACCAAATTTGGGACTGCGAGTTAGGATTTATGTTAAAATGTGTAATATTTCCTATCTTACATAGGAAAGTAAAAACCAGATAAAAGTTTTACAGAAATTCATAACACCTAGAAAAGAAGAAGTTAAAAGATTTAACAAAATAGTTTTTTAGAAAATTTTTAAATATTTATATATGTTTTCAGTACTCATAGATACTTCCGCTTACGAAGAACTTCGTCTTTCTTTTAAGGGTGACATATTTGACTCACTAATTAATCTTAGTAAAGAGCAAAAAATCATTATCGTAAGTAGTATTATTATTTATGAAGAAATGAAAGCTCACCTGAAAGAGAGTATTGCGACTTCAATAAATAAGATAGATAAGGTATCTAAAGACATAAATAGACTTTCTTTTGGAGATCTGGGAGCTATAACCACATTGCTGAATGACAAAGAAAAACTTAAAAATGACTTATTGAAAGAGCGTTTAGATCGGATAGACACTTTTTTTGACAATGCCAAAATAGAAACTTTGGATATATCAGACGTAGATATAAATCAAATCTTAATAAATTACTTTGCAATTAAACCTCCATTTGGAGAAGGTGGAAAGCGCAAAGAGTTTCCCGACGCCTTTATTTTATATGCTTTTGTACAAGAATACAAGGATCATCTTGATCAGACATGTATTGTAAGCAACGATCCAGATTGGAAAAAGTTTGCGGAAGGTTATCCTCAAACTAGATATTTCGAATCAATTAGAAAGATGATTGATTTCATTCTTTCGGATTTCGATAAAACATTTACTACTATGCTTCGTGAAGCAATTGAAGGAAAATCTGAATTATTGGTGGAAGAAATTATTGAACAAATTAACGATGGTTCTTTCAGTGTTGATGATTCATGGATCAACCCAGATGAAGAATTAGATATATCAAGTGTAAAAGTTGATATATTGGATTTTAACATCATTTCATATACAGGAGAAACTGCTAATATAGAAGTTGAAACTTTAATATCCTATGAGCTGAGACTTTGGGCGGCTGATGAAACGGCATCATATAAAGATGACGACACTAAGGAATGGGTATATTTCGGAGTGAACCAATATAAAGCGGCAATCACTAAGAAAGTTGTCATAGAAACAGAATATTATTTTGACTCGCATCCAACTACATTAAAAGAATCACTTGGAATAGGGGAAGTAAGTATTCCGGATGAAGTTTTTTATGCGGATGATGAAGAAAGATTTGAACTCATCAAACACTGGGCGGATGAAGATTATAGGGACTAAAGATTTCTTTTATAAAAAATTATGCCGAACACTAACAGTCTAGACTGGCAGGGGTATAAGGAAATTGCCGAATATATTTACCAAACGCTTTGGCAAGAATATGGCATTAATAAAACGAGGCAAACTTATACCCCATATTTTTCAATACTTGCAGAGCGAATATCTCAGCACATCACAAGCCAGAGAATTATTACTAATCCAAATAATTATAACAATGAATAATATTTATTCGTTATTATAATCATTACTTTTGACCGAAGTTCAAGCATAAAAGGCATAAATGTATTCAAACCATCAACTGAGAGATTATTCTACTCTTTTTACAAGAAGTGAAATGATGAAACTGTTGGCGAATGATTTTCATTCTATCAATGCCAAATTGGAAAGATATGCAACGAGCCGGCGCTTTAAGGGCCACACTTACCTGAAGTTCTTTAAGCATGCTTACAAGGTACTTTCTAAACACTACCCTAACGAGTATATCTACAAGAACCAGTTTCTTAACAATTGGCTTAAAAATGAACTAGGCACCAATGAGTCTGTTATTTTTAGTGAGTTACGTTTAGGCAAGGCCATAGCCGACCTAGCCATGTTTAATGGTGTTTCTAAGGTATTTGAAATTAAAACTATTCTGGATACAGCATATAGGTTGAATAGCCAATTAGAGGTTTATCAGAAAGTATTTAATGAAGTTTATGTTGTTGTTCCATTCAGTCAATTAGAGCGCTATCAGGGTATTGACGAAGAGGTAGGAATTATCGTGTATGATGACAAAATTTTCCATCTGGAAAGACTTGCTACGACCAATTACAATGTGGATGCCCACGCTTTGATGGAAATTCTACATACGAAGGAATATAAACAGCTAGTTTTGGAATATTATGGGACGCTGCCAGAAATGAATGCCTTTACACAATTTGACCAATGCAAAGAATTGATCTCGCAAATCCCTGAGGCAGAATTAAATAGCTTATTTATACAAGCTATGAAGCAACGCAAGTCTAAGCAAGAATTCCTAAAAAAAGCACATATCGAATTTAATCAAATTTGCTTATCTTTAAACCTAAGTACCAAACAGCTCGACGCTTTGGTAGCCAATTTAAATACGCAGATCACCTAAATAAACGAATATGTACTACCCTTTTTTGAGAGCCAGACAATTTGAGCTGATATCTATAAGGGAGCTTGTTGCAGACGGTACACTACAGGATAGCATTATCCCAGTATTGGAACCTGTAAAGGAAGAGTTTGGCAACCTCAATATTGCTCACGATATCTTTCAGCACCATGAGTTCAACTGTTTCTTGATTGTTAACCCCCAAGTAGGACAAACAACAGCTCACAGCACTTTCTTTCTTGACTACATCAGCCAATTAGATCATTGCAGATTTCATCCAGCTTTCATTTATACCGACAATGAAGACTTCATTCAGGAAGCTATTGCTGATTATGGTCTTGAGAATTGTATGATTATAGGGTTAGACAGTTTTTCTAACGACATTGGATTTAAGGCATGCTGTGCCATGCCAGAGGTTACCGAGATTATGTTGCTTGATCCGGGAAAATACCGTGGTCTTGACCGTCACATTAAAACTTTGGGAAAGAATTACATCCGACTTGATGATCTTTTTGAGAAACAGGCAAAAAATGCAGACTTCTTAGAGATACCCGGACACAAATTCAGTGAAGAGCACTTATATTATCGGGAGGAAAACTATCAAGGCTTCTCGGATTTTACGACTCTTCCTTCGTTATATGTGGAGGGTGGTAGTACACCAAGGGCAGTCGTTATACACCTTACCTACCAGAATGAGGAGGATGACAATACCATCTGGATCAGACATTTCACTTCAGAATCTAACGATTCTATTGCTAACGTACAGGGTAAATTCGCCCAAGCTGCCGAGAAGGCCATCGCTTTCTGTGATGAGAAAGGCATTAACAATGTTGCTATTGAAGAAATCCGTAAGTATCTCACCGAAGGTCGTTATCCGGGGCTGGGCACAGTTAAGAAAATTTCTATCAAAAACCACCTGATTGTAGTTGACGCTTATCTGTTACGCTAATGGAAACTGTTTGCAAAGATTGCTTTCTTGATGAAGAACTGCGAGGTTTCATTATTGCTCAAGCCAAATTAGGGACTTGCGCCTGCTGCAAATCAACCGATATAGAAACCATTGCCTTAGCAGAACTGTACGATTTTTTCAATGAGTTGTTTGCCAATTTCCAGCTAAGTGATAAAGGTGAAACCATTATTCAGAAACTACAAGGCAATTGGGACTTATTTAAAAGTAATGCGATAGCTAGCAAAATTCTAAACGCAGTTATCCCGTCAATTAACACCTCCATACAAAGTATTGACGACCCCGTTGACTTTAACGACGAAATTATTGCCAATATCAATTACTGGCAAAAACTGAAAGAACAATTGAAATGGGAACGACGCTATTTGACAGATATAGCCTATTTGACGGAGGATCTTGGCTGGGATGGTTTTTTCAACAGTAAGATTAATCTGAAAAAGGAAGACCATTATTTTAGAGCGAGAATTCATACAGAACCTGCTACAGCTTCATTTCCTCTTGAAGAAATGAACTGTCCTCCAAAAGCAATATCTACTGCGGGGAGGTCAAACCCTATTGGCATTCCTTATTTATATTTAAGTGATAATCCAGATACGATACTTTATGAAATTAGAGCCTCCTATTTAGATGAAGTAACTATTGCTACATTTTCTGTTGCAGACAATGTTACCGCAGAAGTTAAAATTTCTGATTTCACTGAAATACCTACCTTATTCCATCCGTCTGAAGTAAATAAGCGGATCAAATCTACCTTACTTAAAAAGAGCATCAGCGTTGACCTTTCTAAGCCCATGCGCAGATATGATTCGGAACTTGATTATATCCCTACGCAATTCATCTGTGAATTTATCAAGGTATTCACCGCAGTACAAGGAATTAAGTTTAGGAGCTCTTTGCATACTACAGGCAACAATATTGTAATATTCGACAACAATCTTTTAACCTGTAGATCAGTCGAAAAACATCAAATTAGTGCTGTAACTATAAAAAGTAGAAAAGCTTAGAATAGAAGGTTTAAGTTTATGCTTTAGAAACAGGCTTTTGTTAAATAAACCCGATTGCAACGACAGCCCCGAGGCACGAGGGCTATAGTGGAAAGCGGGACTGCCTGTTGCCACAAGGTAGCGGCATTAGTTTTCTAATATTAAATAGATTGTTTTTTAGGGCAAAAGATGTTTCGCCCGTACGTTATTGCCTAAAGATAGCAGTAAGTTTAAAAAGTTCAAATCATGCTTATTGGAAATAATGAATTTTATGATTTTCAATATCCTTTTCATCATGCATTATTCATAGCCCTTCGGTTTTAACCAAGGGCTAATTTCAAGAAAGTTCATACTATCGCATTAAGATACCGGACTAAATCCGGCATGACGAACTAGGAATGGTTGGTGGGTTATTTCCCGAAGTGTCGGGATCTCGCTTTGCAAGCTCAACATTCGGTTCCTTCGGTTTTAACTAGGGGCTAATGAATAATGATTATTTCGGCGGATGAGGACGCCAGCCGATAAGAAATTTAAACAACCTGAAATCGAGCCAAAAAGAGATAATTCTTGATATAGACCACCTTTCTGAAATGCTAGAGCGTTGTATGCTTGGCGATGAAATTGATAAACGGATAGCGGCATGTATAATTGGGACGACTTCTCAAGGTCATACTACCCCTTAAACATCTCACTCCTATGCCATGCCAATGCTTCCTGTGCTGGGCAATGGTTTACTTGTTGAGGTAAATGATTTGTCGCCCTTTTAATGTGCTTAGCGCATAAGGATGGTTTTTATTTTCTGTTAAATAAAAAAGACCGAGTAATTTCGGTCTTTCTATATGCGATTAACATTGAAATTATTTTAACTGCAGACGGAAGGGATTGTTAACTGAATATTCGCCAAACAATTCCAACAACTTTACTACATTCTGCTTTTCGGAAGGATTTTGATCTATATAGGACTTTATTTTAGGTTGCTTGAGTGAAGGAATCCTATTAGAAAAAAATGGCCATAGGATTTTCGACTTATACACTTTATTCGGTTCTGGAAAATCTATTAACGGAGAAATGACCTGCTGCTTCTTAAATAAATCAGCATATTCAAATACCCATTCTTCTCCTAAAAACTTTAGTGTTCCCATTTCTAGTTCATGATATTTCAAAGAAAACAAATGCGTAGTTTCTTGATGTTCAAGAGAAATAGCTTGTTTTTTTGATGAGGATAATAAGTTTTTAATTTTCTTTAACATAAGTCTTATTTCAAAAGAATTTCGCTTATTTTATTAAACCGAGTTTCCAAAATGTATTGGATAACATCTCTTCTTTCTTTTATAAACAAAGAACCAAAGTCTTTGTGTAATTTATCTAAAATTAATTTAAGATGATCTTAATTCGTCCAAGTATTTATGTGCTTTTTATTAAAACATGATTTGAGATGTAAGTGATGAATTAGATCAAAGTGATTACAATCTGCATTATCAGGAATACTAATTTTGGGTACCGACTTTACAACGTATTTTTGTAGCTGTATCTTATCATTGCGAGTTAATTCTTTATGCAAAGGTAATACATTTTTGTCAGAATTATTCCAAAGCAAGCCTCTGGCCGTGTCATAAACTGGTGAAAAATAAGGTGGATGTTCATTTTTTACATGTGAAATTACACCCCAATTATAATAATGCCTGTCGTTATTTCCCGTTAACGCATCAAACAAGATCATGTGTAGAAACCCCTCTATAATGGCATGCGAGTTGTCTGGAAATACTTTGTTGATTGCGAATAGTACATCATCTATATGTATTTCCCCTTTAAGTTTTTTTGTTCGGTCTAGTTCGTCAATCCAGTCTGTATTATCTTCATTTAGGTAGCTAGTGAGAATATTGGCTCCATGACTTAATACCTGTTCTTCTGTATGGAAGTGCTCACTCAAATATCTAATATAATCTTCGGCAAAGATTAACTTACTATTGGCTATACTCATTCCAAAACATTGCCCTAGAACTGTCAAAAAATGTTCAGTTATACTTTCATTAGGATACCACTTGTGTCCTATTTTAGCAATATATTTTTTCCAGGTTTTTGGATTGCTTTTTTTTCCTTCGCCATAAGTATACAATCTAATCAAATCTTTTGGTGCATCACCTCCAACGGTTTCACTCAGCGCAACAACTTGATGACTTTTTGCCAAATAAAATTGTTTTACTGAGGGTGATAGTCCACTACGCTTTTCGATCTTATAAGAAATTAATTTTTTGGCAGACTTCATGTATTAAATTACTTATATGAGGATACTAATTTAGTTAATTTTTAAACACCTCACTCCTATGCCATTCCAAAGCTTCTTGGGCTGGGTAATGGTTTTGTTGTTGAGGCAATATAATTTGTTTTCCCTTTAATGCATTAAGTGCATAAGGATGGGTTTTATCTTCTGTTAAATATTCGGACACTAGAATACGATAGTTATCATCGATACTGAGCAGCCCACGGTCAAAAGCACGATGCATATTTGGGCAAAGGGCAATTCCATTGGTTACGCTATCGTTTTGAGTACGACTAAAAGGCACAATGTGGCAGGCATCGATAAAGCTATGCTTGTACATACTGCTGAGGCTCATGCCTGTGAAGCAGCATTGCTGTTGGTAGAGTTTGGGTACTAAGCGTTTAAACAGGCCATTGCGTACAAAAACATCTTCTTCGGTGTATTTGCTGATGTGTTTCAGCTTGGCAAGAGGCTCTTCTAATAGATCGGAAGTTTGGTCGTTAAGGTAGCCTTGCCCGTGCTGTTTGGCGGCGAGCAGGTTATTTTTGTTGGCTACAAAGTAGGTATCTAGCAGTACTTGTTTGAGGTAGGTTCGGCTAATGCTATCGTTGAGCAAGAGCCATAAATCTGTTGCGAGGTAGCCGTATTGGCAAATGCTAGCCAACACACTTACGGATTTGATATGTGCATTGATTTGGCAGCCTGGCATGGGCTGTAAGAACCAGTAGCCTTGGCCTTCTACCCTTTCATTTTGTAGGTAGTAGAATGGCTGGGTAAAGTCTTCTTGGTGGGCAGTACTTACCAACAAGAGCCAGTTTTCTTTAAAGGTGCCAACCAATTGGGCTTCTACAAATACTCTGTTATCGGTTACGATACCTTTTTCGATGAGTTCGATGAGGGTTAATAGCAAAATAGGTTTATGCGGTGCTGCACCGTATTTGGTTCCGCCTCGTTTAAGGCGTGAAAAAGCTTTGGCGTATTTCTGGAGAGCGAGCAATTGGTTGTTTTTTTTAAAAGGGGCGAAAAATGTTTCGCCCGTACGTTATTGCCTAAAGATAGCAGGAAGTTTAAAAAGTTCAAATCATGCTTTGGAAATAGTGAATTTTATGAGTTTCAATATCCTTTCATCATGTATTATTCATAGCCCTTCGGTTTTAACCAAGGGCTAACTAATTGGAAAGATTGCTTCATTCCCATATACATTCCCCATTCTTCAGTTCGCAATGACGGTTTGGGAATGGATGACGAACTAGGAATGGTTGGTGGAATATTATTGATAGCCTTCTAGTTTTAACCAGGGGCTGATATCAGGCATAACAAGATAGATCCTTCGACAAGCTCTGGATGACAGGGTGCAGAGGATGACGAACTAGGAATGGTTGGTTGTTATTTCCCGAAGTGTCGGGATCTCGCTTTGCAAGCTCATCATGCAGTTCTTCGGTTTTAAACAAGGGCGAATTGTTTAATAAACCCGATTAGCGATAGGGCTAGAAAATATAGCAGGTATCTTTTCATTTGATGTTTAGGGTGCTTATTGGGCGAAAAATGTTTCGTCCATACTATTGCTTGCTGGATATTGATTTTTAACGCTTAGCTTTTCTGCATTTGCTGTTGAAAGGTGATTTCTATGAATTCTGCAGGTCTAGAGATGGCTACCAAAACCGTAATACGCATGATCCCTTCCAGTATATCATCGGGGCTCATGGTTTCGCCCAAACCAATGTGTACGCTAAAGGCATCTTCTGGTACGGCGCCTGCCAATCCGCCGCGTTTCCAAATGCCATTAAGGAAATTGATGAGCATACTGCGTACCGTTACCCAAGTATTGGCTACATTTGGCTCAAATACAAAGGCTTTAGTTGCGCTTTTAATACTTTCTGTTAACATGATCATGGTTCTGCGCACATTGATGTACCTCCAGTCTAACGAATTGGCATCCAAGGTTCTTGCGCCCCATACTTTTATACCCTCGCCTGTAAAATAGCGGATGGCATTGACAGCTTTGCCTTCAAGCGGTACATTGAGGTCTTCCTGCTGCTGATGAGAAATGTTTACCGCCGTGCTGATGATGTTAGCCATGCCCACATTTGCCGGAGCTTTCCAAACTTCTTTAGTATTATCCGTAAGGCAATAGATACCCGCCATGGCCGCTGCCGTAGGCAATAAGTTAAGCTGTTGCAACATTTCTTGCATCACCATGGCATAAAGTGGGATTTCTTGATAAAGTAGCTGATGTATCTTTTGCAGCTCGGTTTCCGCCAGCTTGGGGTCTATACTGTCAATCGTTTTCACCAAAGCAGGCGGCGAGTACGCTTTCAATATCGCTTTGAAATTAGCAATATCGGCTGGGGTGATATTGGCAAAGGAAACTTCGTTGGCAGCAACGATAGAAGTATGTAACCAAGGATAATAGGCTGCCACGTAGCTGAGGTGGGGCGTGGTCATTTGCTCCCTAAACTTACTGACTACATCGCCATTGGCATCTTTTCTATCTTTATAACCCTCATATACGTCTACAATGGCTACTCGGCTGTGCATTTGCCCGCAATGGTTGGCTATTGCGTTCTGTACCTCGTAATAGTCGTGCTGGGTAAGGTTTACCGCTTCTGGCACAATTACCATGGTAGGCTCTTGTTCTTTCAAAAGTGTGGCTATGCCGCTGATGAGTGTATCTTTGTTCAGTTCGTCGTGATAGCTACCTACGGATACGATGTAACAAGGGCCGCCGCCGTTGGCGAAGAAGAGTTTCAAGTTTCGATAAAAGCTGAATTTATCTGTTAGGCTTATTTTGATTTGCTGAAATGCGGTTGCTAAATCAGCAACAGGCTTGTCATTTACCGCTGTAGTATCGATATGAAAAAGTGATTTCGGACCTTCTCCAAAATAGCTTACATATTCTGCCAAGGAACTGACACGCCATGGAACGGCGCTAAGCGAGTGGCTACCGTTGATGGCCTTTTCGGTGTATCCGATAAAAGCGGGTACTGCCGTGGCTACTTCTACAACTGAATTGGGAAAAGCATTTTTTTCAACGAGATACACTCCCGGTGTTTTCATTGCGCACATGATGAAGAAATTTGAGGTGATTTTTAGAGCTAGTTAATTGGTTGGTTTTATGTGGGCGAAAAATTTTTCTCCCATAAGCTAATTTAAGGGAAAGATTGGGATTATGGAAATGTGGGTTGCGGGTTATTAAGGGGCTGTGAATAGATTGCCTCACTGGATAGATTGCTTCACTCCTCTCAAATCCCTCGCTTCCGTTCGCAATGACGGTTTGGGAATTGATGACGAACTGTAAATGGCTGGTGGATTGTTATTCATAGCCCTTCGGTTTTATCCAGAGTAATGAATATTTAAATAGGTGAAGAAACCAATCGATAAAAAAAACTCTTACTAACTCTACTGAAGTGTAGGGACAGGTACTTGATTGTCTATATTTTAGGCGAGAGATGTTTTGGACGTAAGCTATTGTCTAATGCTAATGGAAAGTTAAAAAATGAAAATTTAAGGTATGGAATCGAACATTTTTCAGTTGCCATACTACCAGTGCAAAGTGAATGCGTAGACGTAGTTGATTTACCTAAATGTAGGTATTGACTGGCATAGTAACAACAAGTAAGTTTACATTAAAATCCATCACTATAAAACCATAAAAATTCAAATTACGCTCATGAAAAAAATGTTAATGGTGCTTGTTGCACTCTTATTTTGCTCACAAATAAAAGCGCAGCAAACAATTACGCTAAAATTAAATCCAGACTCTCCGAACTTCAACAAAGACGACCTTAAAAAACTGGAAACCCTTAAGAAAGGTGATTTTTATGTATTGAAAATCGAGAATATCAACCTAAATCTTTACAAAATAAGCTTTAAGGCAAAAGATAGCACTATTGTATCGAGTGTCAACAGTTTCCCAACTTTTGACCTTCTCAACGTAGGCGGCATAGCGGACATCTTGGGGAAAATTGGCTCGGGTATAACTTCTGCAGCAGAAACACTTCCAGACAACACCGCTGCGAAGGCTTTTCTTCAACAAAAAGGGCTTTTAAATCATGCAAACCAGTTGATGCTAGAAAAGATGAAAAGCGAAGATTTTACTGCACTTTACGACAAGATTAAAACTGAGGAGGAGATTCTTAAAAAACTATTGGAAGCTAGAATTGTGAAAGAGAAGGCGGAGCTTTTAAATAAACAAAAGGAAATTAACGAGTTGAGGGATGAGATTGCCAAATTGCAATCGGAGGTTCAGCAAAAATTACTGAGTTATTTGGTATTAGATCAAAGTAGTGAAACCTACAAGAACCTAAATATTAGCACTAACATTAGCAAGGTGTTAACAAGTACCAACAGCATACGTAAAGAATTAAAGCAGTTAGGAAATCAGTTAAATACCCAACAGGAGGAGTTTAACAGCTTTATTTCGCAAGATCGATTTAAAAAGATTTTGGAGGATGCAAAACAACAAAAACTGTTAGAAGCCACTAAGCTAATAGAATCAGCCTATATTAAAGGTATAGGGGATAAAGAAAAACTTTTAGAACCGATTAGTCCCGATATTACTGGCAATTGGTTAAAAGAATTACTTTATAAAGAGAACAATATAAAAACAACTTATACCTCGTTGCCACAACAATTTAATGGCGACCAAACTAAATTACGTATTGAGCTGACATCACTTAAAGAAGAATACGCATTGCCTAGCTATAGTACGGAAATCCAGTTTCCGCAACGTAAAAAATTCTTTATAGGGGCTGGAATGTCATTTTACTATGCTAATTTTAGAGAAGATGCTTATAGTGTGAGCAGCAGAACCATAGCGCCTGAAGTAAATGAATACAGTATAGTTGCAGAAGACTATAAGAAAGGCGAACTGGGTTTGTCCGCCATGCTCCATTTTGGAATGAGGTTAACCGACATTTTTGCCGTAAATGTAGTAACAGGACCCGCACTTTCTTTAACTAATACAGTAAAGCCTAGGGTAGCTATTGGAGGTGGATTCACATTAGGAAACAAAAACATGTTAAGTCTAAACTATCTTTGCTTAGGTGGGTATGTTGATAGAAAAAGTAACGTTTATAACGCAGGTACTACTTACAGTAGCAAACCAGAGGTCACGACAGTTGCTAAACTAAGAGGTGCAAGTGCAATATCTTTAGGTTACATCTACAAATTTTAGCATCTTCTATTTGCTCAAATGCTGGCTACCTCCCAAGATTTGGGTAAGCTAGTCAAAATGGGACACTTGGCAGGATAACGGATTAGGAATGGCCGGTAGATTATTATTCATAGCCCCTCGGTTTTAACCAGGGGCTAACTAATTGGATAGATTGCTTCACTCCTCTCAAATCCCTTGCTTCAGTTCGCAATGACGGTTTGGGAATGGTTGGTGGGTTATTATTCGTAGTCCTTCGGTTTTTAACCAAGGGCTAGCATTAAGGAAACGTCAAATAAATGCGTACTTATCCTAATTTATTTAAGGCCTTTAGTTTTTCCTCAATAGGGTCAAAATAAATATCATTGTCTATACTGTCACTTTTGGGTTGCGGGAAACGTTTAATTTTACCATCTTCAGCTAGCTCTAACCGCCCTTTATCTTTACCATCTAGGTTGATATGAAAGCTGGATCCGTTCTGTATCACAATTACGTGAGCTAATTTCTCGTTAATCAACACATCCAAGATGATTTTTTCACCTTTATGTGGCGGCGAGCTAATGGTAATTGGCGTCTGTTTATGCGGGTCGTTGCTGCTTGGCTCAGTGATGATTACGGCTCCTTTATAAGCATCGTCACTTAGGGAATCATTACCTTGTGTGCCTGTATTGTCTAAGCCATCTCTAGCAGCAGGTTCGCCGGTAATTTTGTGAGTTGTATGGGTCATGGTTTATCTTTTAGGTATCAGTTTAACAAACGAGTAGGAAATATGTTTAGTTAGGGAGTTGGAAATGAGTTAAAGGTGATGAGTTACGGATTGCCTAATCTGAGGCGAAAGGTGTTTCGTCCGTACGAGGGCTATGAATAATGTTTAATATTTATTTCGATAGGTGGGGCAAGAGCGGACGTATAATTTTATCTAGTAATTGCTTGTAATCAACCACCTAAGGTTATATGAAAATAGGAGCAATGATCAAACCAACCATAGGTTCAGCCTTATGAATCTGGCGCCCTACCCACATCCATCAATTTCCTTCCATCCTCTGCTGTAGGTAGGTCTGTATTTTCTTTAGGCGTATGTATTTCCTTTTTTTGCGATTGCTGTTCTTCCGCAATGCGATCTGCTAAAGATGCGGTACCCGAAATTTCCTGACTGGTAAGTTCTTCGGAGGAACGGTCTTTCTCCGACAGCATATCATCACTAATGTGATCGCTTTCATAAAAATGGTTTTGATCGAACTCATTAAGGGCTTCCATATCTGCTCCTTGCTCCTTTTTGGGATGATTTGTTGATGCGTTTTCCATGCTAATTTCGTTTATACAAGCAACAGTTTGAAACGAAAATGGTTTTATGGAGAGTTTTAAATATTTTGATGCGATATGCATTAGCTATTGCTACAACCATATCAGTCAATACCTTTTGTTTGTCTTGGGCTTTCTTAGTGGTCATTACCATAACAAGAAAATTGCACTTTGATTTTAACGAATGGCTGATTATTTCGGCTGCATCGGCACAGGCTTTAAAAAGTAGAGGATAAACTATAGCGTTTAAACCACCATCTCATAGCTGGTAGATCGAGTATAGCATAAATGCTTTATAAAGCCACGGATGCTATTGGAACATGCCGATGCAACTTAATGTAAATCTTAACATCAAAGCCCTAATTATACTATTTTTGTTGTTGAGTGCCCCAGCCCATTAACTGCCCATACTGTAACATCTCGAGCTTTAGCGTACCATCTTGCTGCGTGGTAAACTTTAGTACACCATCTGTACCGCCCTGCCTCACAGCCTGAAACTCGTTTGCAGAAACAGGAAAAAAACGCATATCCCATGCTATCTGATCAGCGTTATGGATCAAATGACCATCTGTATAAGTGATGAGTTGTCGCTCATTTTTGTCGTTTACATAGCTTCCAATGAATTTCTTGATCTCTGATTCTGGAAGATCGACCTTTTTTTTGTATTCAATGGTAATTGGCCTGCCCTCTAAAATCTCATTAATGTTTTTATATGGATAGGTGCCAAATTTAAAATTCTCCAACACCACTATTGTTCTATCTTTTACCATGTTGTGGTAGATAAATGTTGCGTAACCATCCCAACTGCCGGTATGACCGAAAGAAAAATGATCCTTACCTTTCGATACGTCCAAGCCGAAACCATAGGGGATGTTTTTGCCTTCGCTGGTTTTGGTAACTGCGGTCATCAATTCAAATTCCTGTTCTGAGAAAAGTGTATTAGTTTTTAGTGAGCTGATCCATTTGTAGATATCTTCTACGGTAGCATTTACTTTAGCATTTCCCACTACGCCATCCAACTTGTATGATAAGCTATCGCCATACCTAGCATCCTCGGGCACTACTTTTTTAAAGGAAGATTTAGCCCATACATAACCGATCGCATGGTTGCTTATCTTTTTTGGGACCTGCCTCCGGTTGTAAACGAAAGTATGTTTCATCTTCAACGGCTTAAAAATATTGTCGGTGAGGAAATCAGCATATGTTTTTCCTGAAGCCCGCTCTATGATCGTGGCCAATAAGGCGTAATTTGTATTGTTATAACGATGTCTACTTCCCGGCGTAAACGCTAAAGTATCTTTTTTAGATGCGTAAAAATCAATCAAATCCAGGTTATCTGCTATCTGATTTCCTTTTACACTTTTGGGCATGTCTATCAAGTATTCGGGAATTCCACTCGTATGCCTCACCAAATCTATGATACTCACTTTGTCCCAAAATGCCAGCTCTGGCAAAAACTTCGAAATCTTATCCTCGTAGTTTAACTTTCCTTTTCTTTTTAATAGTACAATAGCCGCCGCGGTAAATTGTTTGGCGCAGGAGGCCAGTTCAAAAATTGTTTGTGTACCGTTCTTTGAGCCAGTAGTTTCATCAGTTAAACCGAACCCTTTTTTATAGATTACCTTTCCCTTATCAGCAATTAGTACGGTGCCGTTGAACTGATTTTGATTATACATGAAAGCAAAAATGCTGTCCAATTGGCGAACCTGCTCAGTCTGTTGGGCATCGGCGTAATGACCTAACCCTAGCAAAACAAGCATAAATAATAGTTTTTTCATTCTTTCTAAATAAGGTTTAACAATATGAAGTCTCCATATCAGGATATTTGTTGCATCAAATCCAATTTTTATTCCTAAAGCATTGCCTTTAGGTTTTAACCAAGCGTAATAAATCATGACTATTACGGCAGGTGAGGACACCGACAGATAGAAAAAACCCTTCACTTTCAAAACTTTAGCATAGGAATACGGAAGGCAACTACGCTAATCCCCAAAAATCTGCGCTCCTGTATTTTATCATTTTATATGCAAAAGTTTTTGTTGTTTTGAATCATGGTTGCAGGGATAAAGATTTCGCTTTACTGGAAATGCCAACTTATTGGTTGGTCTTGCGCTGCTCTATACTGGGGCTACGTGGGCTATACTGGCGGAAGTTTTAACTGGCTAGTGGGTTTACTACAATTCGTTAGCGATGTGCTGCTTTATATCGCCATCACACACCTGTACCGTAATTTTGCTTTGGCTAATGGCTGGGACAAGCTAGCGCTAAATGCCTTATTGAAGCGACTGATTTTTGCGATCGCGGTAATGGGCGCCCTCTATACGCTAACTACGTTGGGAAAAATCTGGCTTTTCAGAATGCTTTTATTAACGGGCAATCGGTATTCTTTTCACACTTTTGTAGAGGGCAACGGACTGAATATTTTAATGGCGGGCATCAGGCTAATGTCGATATGGCTCCTCGCCTACCACCTGTATCATTATGCCATCCGTGAAATTAACATTGCCAAGGAGAACGCCAAGCTACAATTGCTTCAAAAAGATGCACGCATCCAACATTTATCGGCACAGCTGAACCCCCACTTTCTGTTTAATGCGTTAAATACAATCAAATCGCTCATTACAGAAAATCCAGTGGCGGCTAAAAGAGGAATTGATCTACTTTCTGACCTGCTCAGGTCTGGACTTTACAATGGGGAGGAAAGCATGGTTTCGCTTCAAGCCGAATTGAACCTTGTGGCCGATTACTTGGAGATAGAAAAATTTCGCTTTGAGGAACGGCTCGACTATCATATTGAGCTTGCTAAGGAACTGGCTGAGCTCCATACTTTAAGTATTCCACGATTATCGATACAGGCCTTAGTTGAAAACGCGGTCAAGCATGGCATCAGTAAATTCAAAGCCGGCGGAACGGTAAGTGTACAAGTGAGGAGGCAACACAGTAGCTTGGTGATTGTGGTCTCGAACCCTGGCAGCATTTCCAACGACAATCCTTCTACTGGACTTGGCTTAAAAAACCTTATCGAACGTATTTCCTTAAGCTACAAAGACGAGGCGTCTTTTAGTTTAACCGCAGCAGATTCTAAAGTATGGGCAACTTTAACACTTCCGCTATGAACAAGATTCGCACCATGATTATCGACGATGAACGAAGTTCGAGAGCTGAGCTAAAGCGCATGCTTGAGGTATTTCCTGAATTGGAGCTGGTGGGCGAAGCTGCTAATGCAGACGAAGCGGAGCTGTTGATCCATATACAACAACCTGAATTGCTTTTTCTCGATATCCAAATGCCAGAACGCTCTGGTTTCGAGCTCCTGCAATCGCTGCAGCAGGTGCCTGATGTTATTTTCACTACTGCCTTTGATCAGTATGCCGTAAAAGCATTTGAGGTGAATGCATTAGATTACCTGCTCAAGCCAATTCGTTCTGAACGCTTGGCCTTGGCGATTGAACGGATCCATAGCAAATTAAGTACAAAACAAACAGCGGATCGTGTATTTGTGAAAGATAGGGATCGTTATCATTTCGTAAGCTGGGATAAAATCTATCTGGTAGAATCGTTGGACAATTATGCCAAGTTATTTTTTGATGATCAAAGTGTTTTGTTTAAAAGCTCCCTCAATAAATTGCAGCATAAGCTCGATAAAAGGCAATTTTTTAGGTGCAATAGAGCACAACTGGTCAACTTAAATTATATAGCGCAAATCACTAACCAATCCAGCAATAAATTAACGATCCTATTGAAATCAGGTCAAAAAGTAGAACTGTCAGAGCGCAGATCTGTTGAGTTCAGGGCCATTAATAAAATATAGAATTATTCAAATCCATTAATCAAAATCACATGAAGAAATTACTCATGATGGCATGGCTATGTCTTTGCCTTTCCCATTTTGCCGAGGCACAAAAATATATCATCCAAGATAGTGTAATGATCAAAACACCAGAAGGTCATACCCTCTCGGCAGTGGTAGTGCGCAAAGCCGAAACTACAGGGCCGCAGCCTACGGCTTTAATGTTTTTTATTTATTCCAATACCGCCCGCAGCATACAGGAAGCAAGCTATGCGGCCGAGCAAGGATATGTGGGTGTAGTGGCCGATACCAGAGGAAAAAGACTTAGTCCCGATACCGTTGCTCCTTATGAGAATGAAGTGAAAGACGTGAATGCGGTAATTAGATGGATCATCCAACAAGCTTGGAGTAACGGAGAAGTGGGGATGTACGGCGGTAGCTACTCAGGTTTTGCACAGTGGGCAGCATTAAAAAAACCGCATCCTGCACTTAAAACTATTGTTCCCTATGTGGCAGCGATTCCTGGACAAGGTTTACCGATGGAAAACAATGTTTTTCTGAATGCCAATTATCAATGGGCATTTCACGTGACCAATAACAAGTACGTAGACAATGGCGTAAACAATGACCACGACCGATGGCGTAAAATGCGGTCGAACTGGTACCATTCTGGTGTAGCTTACAATAAAATTGATAGTGTTGATGGCACTAAAAACCCATGGTTACAAAAATGGCTGTTGCACCCAAGCTACGATAGTTATTGGCAAGCCATGGTACCCTATGGTAGAGACTTTGCAAAAATAACTATCCCTATACTCAGTATTACTGGCTATTATGATGACGGCCAAATCTCTGCCCTGCAATACCTCACCGAGCACTATAAATACAACCCTAAGGCAAACCATTACCTGATTATCGGGCCATACGATCATTTTGGAGCGCAAAGAGGAGGAACACCGATATTGAATGGCTACCAAATAGATTCGGTTGCCCTCATTAACACCCGTAAAATTACTTTTAACTGGCTAGATTATATCTTCAAAGGTGGTCCTAAACCCGAGCTGCTTAAAGATAAGATCAATTATGAGGTGATGGGTGCGAATGAGTGGCAGCATGCCCCCTCTGTATCTGCAATGAGCGATAAGCGACTTAGGCTGTACCTCAGTACTGAAATGCGGGGCAACAATGCTGTCCTTTCTGCTGTGAAGCCCAAGAAAAAAAGCCATCATGAACAGCTGGTAGATTTAGCCGATAGACAGACTTCCAATAATGATTATTACCCAAATCCGATCATTAACGACGAATTAGATCGAAGCAATGGCCTTTTCTTTGTATCCGAGCCTTTTGACCAGGAAATTAGCATTAATGGTTTTTTCAGCGGCAAGCTATTGGCCAGCATCAACAAAAAGGATATGGACTTTGGTGTGGTACTCTATGAACTGACCCCGGAAGGTAAATACTTTCATTTATCCTATTTTTTAGGAAGGGCAAGCTATTTGAAAGATGCCACCAAAAGACAGCTGCTTAGACCAAACAAAATAGAAAAGCTACCATTTGAAAAAACAAGGCTTGTTAGTAAGAAACTGCAAAAAGGTAGTCGATTAGTAGTGGTGCTAAATATCGACAAGAACCCTTTTGCGCAAATCAATTACGGCACGGGAAAGGAGGTGAGCTTGGAAACGATACACGATGCCAAATCTCCGCTAAAAATTAATTGGTTCAATGAAAGCTACATTGAAATACCGGTTAAAGAATAGCTGTTTTTGGCAGGGATTCGAGCTACGGGTTAGGAGTTACAGGTTAAGAGTTATTGGATGGCAGTAAGGGCAAGGATGATGATCTATTAATAGCCCGTGATGCGTCTAACCTTAGCTAAGCTAAACCCATCATAACCAACAGTTTAACAGCAACATACAAATCAAATAAAAAAATATTAATCTGCTTTTTTAATTTAAAATTTCTATAGTTTTACAACTATTAAGAATAATCCAAAAATCAATCAATTCATCAGAAAATGAAAAAAAAATCGAGATTAAACGTATGTACAAGCGTGTTGTCATTGATGGCACTAGCAGCGGCTCCTTTTACAATAAAAGCTCAAACGCCAGAAAAGTTGGTAGAAATTAAAGACCAAAGCCAAAATGCCAAGATGACTGTTTATGCAAATGGTTCTTTAGTTTTACCTACGTCCTATACTGGTATGGATAATATTCCAATTGAAGGGGGAGGAACAAGGCTCCTTTGGTATCCTAGTAAATCTGCTTTTAGGGCTGGCAGTGTATCGGGAACTCAATGGGATGATGCGAATATTGGGCACTATTCCGTTGCCATGGGACAAAACGTTAGGGCATCGGGTGATAACGCTGTCGCATTTGGCATTGGTACTACCGCAGCACAATTCTCGAGCGTAGCCATGGGTGAAAACACGGTAGCAAGTGGTGCAGCCTCGGTAGCACTTGGATATAGTGCACACACTAATGCCCGCCAAGGTTCATTCGTGTTTGCTGACCGCAGCGTGGCATATTTACCTAACGATCCAAACGGAAATGATGGCATTTTTAGAGCAGGGGTTAACCATTCTTCCAATTGGCGTGTATCGGGTGGCTTTAGGATATTTTCTAGCAGCAACCTTTCTACGGGAGTAACGATACAATCGGGCGCATCAGTAAGTAATTGGGGACAGTCAAATGCTGTAATCTCCACTTCTACTGGTGCCATGCTAACTACTGGCGGCGTATGGCAAAATGCTTCAGATGTAAACAGGAAACACTTGTTCGAAAAAGTATCAGGAGAAGAAGTACTAAAAAAAATCGCTCAACTAGACATCCAAAAGTGGAGCTATAAAGCGGAGTCGAACCAGATCAAACATGTTGGTCCAACTTCTCAAGACTTTTATAGTGCCTTTGGTCTGGGCTCTGATCAAAAATCAATTGGTACTGTAGATGCAGATGGTATTGCACTGGCAGGGATTAAGGCACTTGAGCAAAGAACGGTTAAGCAAACCAGCGAAATTGCGATCCTCAAAGCAGAAAACCAAGACTTAAAGAAGAGATTGGAAGCATTGGAAAGAAACAGTGGTGCGGCAATGGCAGGCTTCTCGCTACCGTTAAGCATAGCCTTAGGCATAATAGCTTTGGGAGGTTTATATTTCAGCCGCCGCAAGGCCTCGATCAATACTAAAAACTAAAGCCCATGAAAAAACAGCTACTCTTTAGTATGATGATAAGCCTGGCCTGTAGCCATCTTTATGCACAGCAGCTCGAAATTTCAAGCAATGCTACATTGGAACTTTCAAACGGGGTTTCTTTCTATGCAAACGGACTGACACTTAAACCATCAGCCACGGTAAATTTAACTGGCCTAAGTATACAGCCAAAGGCTACGTTGACCAATCAAACCTTAGGCACGACCCATATCTCCAGAACTTACTCTTTGGGTACAAATGCGCCTAATTTTTCTGGAGAGATCCTTATTAACTATTTGGATCAAGAACTCAACGGATTGGATGAAAGCCAGTTAAAATTAGCGGTATACAACAATACGCAATGGCAGTATTTAGCCACAAGTACTACAAACACGGCTGACAATATTGCTACAGCTGCTCAGCTCGATAATATCATATTGGGAGAGTTAGCACTAGGCTTAGCTGACGTGCTACCTTTGAGATGGGGCGAATTAACAGTTAAAAGACAGGGCCTGAATGTCAAAATAGTTTGGAAGACCCAATATGAACAAGATGTAGCCCACTTTGTTGTAGAGCGCAGCAGGGATGGTCAAAATTGGGAAGTAGCCATCCAACAAATTGTCGCTCGCAACTTGGCAGGTCCAAATTTGTACGATCAGATAGACAGGCCCAACGATATGCAAAGACGTTATTATAGAGTTAAACAAATAGATATGGATGGGAAGGAAAGCCATTCAGCAATCGCTGTACTACCAGGTACTTCAGCACTGGAAAGCTTGTCGATTTATCCTAATCCTGCAAAACGCATCTTCAGCATCAATAGACTGGATGAGCGCGATGTAAAGAACGTGATGCTTTATGATCTTAGCGGCAGACTACTAAAGCAGTGGGAAAATAGGGTCTCCAATTATGACATCTCCGCAATGAGCGAAGGCTTACATCTTGTAAAAATAATTGCAGCAGATGGTACAACGGTTACCCAAAAACTGTTGATCAAGAAATAGAAACACAAGTCCAAGGTGTATGCCTTGGGCAATTATCAGCGCAACTACTGCTATCGCATTAAGATACCGGACTAAATCCGGCATGACGATATAGGAATGGTTGGTGGGTTTATCATAGCCCTTCGGTTTTAACCAGGGGCTAATTAATTGGATAGATTGCTTCACTCCCATACACATTCCCCATTCTTCGGTTCGCAATGACTATCTAGGAATGGGTGCTAATGTAGGAATGGTCGGTGGGTTGTTCATAGCCCCTCGGTTTTAACCAAGGGCTAACTAATTGGATAGATTGCTTCACTCCTCTCAAATCCCTTGCTTCAGTTCGCAATGACGGTTCGGGAATGGATGACGAACTAGGAATGGTCGGTAGGTTAATATTCATAGCCCCTCGGTTTTAACCAGGGCTAACGAATATTTTGGCAGGTAAAGACATCAGCCTATAAGCTAATATGAGGGTAGAAATTCCTCCCCCTACCCCCTCCAAAGTGGGACATTAAGGCGCATATGGTGACGATGTAGGAATGGTCGGTAGATTATTATTCATAGCCCTTCGGTTTTAACCAGGGCTAACGAATATTTTGGCAGGTAAAGACATCAGCCTATAAGTTAAAGCGATTCTCCATAAAACATTCCCTTTCCAAAAATGTTAGGACTAGATAATTTCATATCTATGACCGAAAACCGATCGTTTAGCCTATACCGAACTTTAACTGCAAGTATTCTTTATCTCTTTGGACTAGTAGTCTTATTATGGTTCTTATACAAGACCATCTCGGTGGTGATCTTATTTTTATTTGCCATAATCTTGGGTATCATCATCAACCAGCCTGTCAACAAATTAGAGAAACGGGGCATGAAGAGATGGCTTGCGGCGCTGCTAGTGCTTGGCGCCATTTTTATCGTAACTTCGGTAATTGGTATTTTGGTAGTGCCAGTAATTAGCGATCAAATAGATATCTTAATAGGAAATATACCCAGCTATATCAATAGCATTACCTCACATTTAGAGCATCTTTTAAGGAAATATCCAGAATTAAGTAAAAACATCCCTAAAGAACAAGTTTCTTTGGGCAGTGCAATGCCATCGCTCGGGAAAACCGTAATGGGCCTGGGCAGCTTTTCTTTCAGCATTTTGGGAGGCTTATTTGTCTTTATCGTTTTCATATCGATGATTGTATTCTTTGTGGGCAATCCCAGACCAATCATTCAATTGTACCTATCTGCTTTTTTACCAGATAAACGTGAAAAGGCCACCAATGCGTTAAAACATACTTCTACCATGTTGGGCGGCTGGATGAAATCAAATCTAATTGGTGGCATTATACAAGCAGTACTAGTTTTTGTGTTCCTAAGCATATTTGGCGTACCGGGCGCACTGGTTTGGGCAGCCTTGGCATTTTTCTCTGAGCTGATTCCCAAGATAGGTTTTTATATCATGGCCATACCTCCCACTTTGGTGGCATTGTCTATCAGTCCGGCAACAGCATTGTGGTGCTTGGTGTTTTTCCTGATATTGAACGAGGTAACTGCCGATTTTCTAATGCCCAAGCTTAGGTCTAAGACCATGAACATCCACCCTGTTTCTTTGTTGTTTCTATTGTTATCGATGGGTGCAGCTTTCGGGATTATGGGTGCATTATTGGCTACACCTATGGCAGCTATTATTAAAGCTTATTACGAAGAGTTTTACCTAGCCAGATTTCCCGAAGACCATCAGATTGAAAATAACATCGATGAGATTTTATATGGAAATGATAAATAGTATCTTGCCTGAATTGCGAAAACAATATCAACCGATATGAGCATGAAACAACAATCTTTTGCCTTATTATTTGCCTTGTTTTTATCGATAGGCTGCAACAACGTTAAAGAAGAAAGTAAGGAAGAAAAACCAAAGCAAGAAAGCAAGTCGACATTGCCTAGAGCAACGATGGTTAAAAAGGATAGCCTATCTACCGCCGAGGCCGTGAAACTGGCTGAAGCGCAGTTTGGAAAGTACCTACCGAAAATGCTCGAAGCCAACAATGCCTATCCAGATAGTCAAGATACGTTCACTGGTGATTTTACGGGTGATGGCATCGCCGACATTGCCATCTACTTTTCCTTGGCTCCGAAAGAGGGCGGCAATACCATAGTTGCGCAAGGACTGGCGCTATACCAAAACAATGGAACCACAGTAAAGGTAATTGCAGGTTTTGAACCCAACTATCTTTTCAGCTTCACAAAAATTGAGAAGGGAAAAATTTACATCGAAAAATTGGCCTACGCAGATACCGATGGCAGATGCTGCCCATCCATAAAAACGGATCATATCCTTACCATAGCAGGAAACACGGTGTATTAGTTAGGATTTGAATAGCCGCAAATTTAAACCTTGGCATTTTTAAGTATTGGTTATTGATGATGTACGATCTAACCATTATTTTATTTCCTATTTATTGATTATTTCATTATTTGTCTATAGAAAATTGATTATTCGTTAAGTTATTATTCATTATAAAAATTACTTTCTGTAACAGCAATACTTCACGCAACTGTAACCTGCCAAGCAAACTATAGGTCTAACATGGTTTAACAAATAAAACTCCATCATGATTAGACACTATTTAGCTTTCATTTTATTATTCAGTTCCACTTTACTTTGTGCACAGCAAATTGATACGGCAAAGCTCAATGCCTACTTCGACACTTTAGCCAAACATGATAAATTTATGGGCAGTGTTGCCTTTTCAAAAAAGGGACAAATACTTTATCAAAAAACAATTGGCTTTGCCGATGTAGCGCAAGCTAAAAAAGCTACTAATGAATCTATTTACAGGGTTGGCTCCATTTCGAAAACTTTTACCGCAGTACTTGTAATGAAGGCCATAGAGGAAAAGCGCTTGAGACTTGAGCAATCGCTCGAAACATTTTTCCCAAATCTGCCTAATGCCAGTAAAATCACCCTTGCCGATTTGTTAGGACATCGCAGTGGTATTGCAGATTTTACTGATCAAGCCGACTATCTCACTTGGAACACCGAGCCAAAGAGTGAAAAAGAAATGCTAGCAATAATTACTAGAGGTGGTAGCGATTTTGAACCTAGGAGCAAAACAGGTTACAGTAACTCTAATTACGTATTGTTAACCTATCTTCTAGAGAAAACTTACGGTAAAACCTTTGCGTTTATCTTGCAACAAAAAATATGTAAACCAATTGGATTAAGAAGCACCTATGTAGGCGCTACGATTGACATGCAAAAGCAAGAAGTAAAATCCTATAGCTACAACAATGGTTGGCAGCTGAGCAGCGAAACCGATATGTCTATTCCTCTAGGTTCTGGTGCCATTGTATCCAACACCACCGACTTACTGCGCTTTGCACATGCTTTATTCAATAAGCAGCTAATTAGCACAGAAAGCTTAGCGCTGATGCAGAACATGCAAGAAGGTATAGGTCTAGGGCTTTTTGCTATCCCTTTTGAGGAGAAAATAAGCTATGGTCACAGAGGCGGGATAGATAAGTTTACAGCTGTATTTTCACATTTCCCAAAGGAGGATATTACATTTGCACTTACCGCTAATGGCAGCAATTACAACGGTAACGAAATTCCGTTAACTGTACTGAATGCCATCTTTGGAAAAGACTTCGAAGTTCCAAACTTTACTACCTATGCCCTAGAACCAACTGCACTGGTACAGTACATTGGCACCTACAGTTCTACCAAGCTACCTTTTAAAATCAGTATTAGCAGTAACGGCCAACAACTCGTAGCACAAGCAGATGGTCAATCGGCTATGCCATTCGAAGCCGTTTCGAAAGATCAATTTAGATTTGACAAGGCTGGCATTAATTTGATATTTCATCCAGCAGAACAAACCATGCTCTTAAAACAGGGTAGCGGCGAATTTCTATTCAAAAAACAGTAATTGCTACAAGCTGGTTGATGTAAGAACAAACAATTAGCGAATCTACGAGGTTATTAGCTACATGGCAACACAGGAAATTACAACCTCGCACACTAACACTTTACAAAAAGGTGCCCGAATAACCCTAGGACTTTTCATGGTTTTGGCGGGCATTGTGCACCTCACTTTTCAGCGTAAAGAATTTCAGGCGCAGGTACCCAACTGGGTGCCTATTAATAAAGATGCAACAGTCATACTTTCTGGCGTAGCCGAAATTGGATTTGGCTTGGCTATGTTGTTTTACAGCAAACAGCGTCCAAAAGTGGGGATAGCACTAGCGCTATTTTATATCGCCATTTTTCCTGGTAATATAGCGCAATACCTTAACCATAGGGATGCTTTCGGATTAAATAGCGATAAAGCCCGATTAGCTCGATTATTTTTTCAGCCGGTATTAGTGGCATGGGCTTTATGGAGCACAGGTGCATTTGCTTTCTTCAAGAAATGTAACAAATTGACGAAAAAAAGTTAATCACTTCATTAGCAAAACATTTTAAATTGGTTTTTTATTATCTTAGATCACACACAAAAGAAAACCAATTATGAAACCAGTTAAAACATTGATTGCCTTAGGCATTAGTATATGCCTGTGTGCCTGCGCCGCCTACAAGCCAAACTATTTCGGATCTAAATATCCGCCGACCGAAACCATTAAATCCTACTATTCTACCAAAGACATTGATAAGCCTTACGAAGTCATTGGACACATGAACGTGGCAACGGGATGGTCGGAAGCGAGCCAAGAGAGAACCAGGCGAGAGGTAATTAAAAAAGCTAAAGAAATTGGGGGAGACGGTGTTGTTTTTTCGGAACTTAACAGACAGGTGAACAGGAAAACAACTGATGATTTCACGATCAAGGTGGAGGTAATCAAATTCAAATAACCAACATTGCTCTAACGAATAAGTCCATCGCCTTGATTTTAAGCCCTTAGACGATAGATTCATTTTTTTTTAATTTCAATAAAACCTTTTTAAAAATTGATGGTTATATCTATATAAATCTTCATAAAAAAGTTTGTTTGGTTATGCCCACCGATGGATGTCAGTGGGCTATTTTTTTGCCCTGTAAGCACAGAAGTGGAATTTGCTAGCTGCAAATCTAAAATTTTAAAACTCAGCTTTTCGCTTCTATTTTCTTTCGTTTTCCAAAAAGATATTGGTACTGTCCATCAAAGGCGTAGCCCAATTCGCCTATTACTTTAAAATGGAAATTAGCTAGGTTTTTTGTTTTAATTACCTTAAAAGCTTTACTGATCGTATCCACATAATAGGCTACATTTTTATCTTTTGCATAATAGGTATGATCGCGTTCCCGATAATAATCGGCAGTGAAACACTCGGCTAAAAAATGAAAACTCTCGGCATCAGCATCTGGCACTAGCTGATCACGAAAATAGACATGATTTTTATCTTTGGCCACATTCTGTACTTCGCTTGGATAAAGCACTTCAAAAGTTTCAACATCAGCCTCTGCTAACTCATGATGGTAGAAGCAGTAAATTTTGTTGCCTACTTTTTGGTAGAGTCCCGACAGCGCTTCATAAGCCGAAAAACGATGAGGAAGTCGCTGTTCAAAGAGGTAATCAGCATTTCCAGAGCTTGCCATCCCCTTCTCAAAATCTAAAATCTGGAAATCAGCAGGATTGGCACCTGGCAGAATGTCGAAACTGTTCATATAGCTATCTATATAAACATGGTTCTTATCTTTGAAATAATGGAAAGTAGAGCCGTTACTCTGTATAATTTCAAAGGTTTCGAAATCAATTACCGAATAGAATTTACGGTAAACTTCGCTATCAAAATGGAGGATCATCTGATGATCAATCACAAAGAAATGGTGACCTAATGCTTTTCTACCCATCATATTCATCAAAAAGTTTAAACTAAAATTTTAACGAACCTCAAGCATAATGCCAAGTGGGCGCTAATTGCCATTAACACTGCATTAACATTTCATTAACCGTCATCTAGTGTAGGGCTGTCTATCTTTGAAAAAAGAAATCACAACATTATCAATTACGCAAATGAAAAAATACCTTTTAACTCTACTAACTGTAATAAGCAGCCTTATAGCTTTGGCGCAGAGCTCACAAAGCAAGTCGGAAAAAATTAGCTTTTCTACACACGAAACCGATACCGAGCACAGACTTAAAGCTTCTTTTCCGGCAGAACGGGCTGAACGTGTATATGCTGCATTTACAGCCGCACTGGGAGTAGCAAAGCAATCGTCGGCTACAGAAAGCACTTGGACAGGTGGCACCTATACCGCTACTGTTACTCCAACTGGATTTAAAGCTAATTTAGATAAAGAAAATGCCTCTGCCAAAGAAATTGCTAAGTTTAAACAACTTGCAGCAGGCCTACACAAGGCATTAGGACAGCCGCAGCCACCTCAACCACCAGCGCATTAGTAAAGGCGATGAAAAAGAAATTAGGTTTGGATAATAGCTAACTCCCCAAACCTAATTTCATCTATATCCCTGACCTTTGAAGACATGAGTCTATTTTTGAAAGTCTGGTTTAATTACCACATAGAAAATGGGTTGATGGTTAAGTTAGAGTTGGCATACCTCATATCAGTAGTTACATTTTCGCCTGCCCAGCTTGGCAAACTATAAGTCTCGCCTTCACTGCTTAATTCAATTTCTGCAACAACCAGTCCTTCATTTAGTCCACCAAACACATCAACCTCCCACGTTTTTCCTTCATAAACCACATAGTATCTAGTTTTATCAATTAAGTTGGTACAAAAATGATTTAATAGTTCGTTCGCCTCCTCTACTGGTATTTCGTACTCAAACTCTGGTCTACTCGCCCCTACCGCTTTCCCTTTAATGGTTAAATAACCTTGCGGGCCTTTAGTTCTTACACGAATGGTTTTATTGGGATCTGTTTGTAAATAGCCTTGCCTAATTACCATATGGTCATGAGCTACTTCTTTGTCCCAAATGTTTTCAAGCACCAAATATTTATGTTCTATTTCTACAGCCATTAAACTCTTATTTTTTTTCGAATATAGGCAATTCCTAATGCTGTTTCATTGGAAACAGATTCAAGATTTTTGTTCTTGTTGAAAAGGAAGATGCCTGATACACTAAACGCCATTGAAGTTTTTTCTAGACATTTCTGTTACAAACCAAAAACTTGAGATGTACGTATATGTACTTGTTTTTACCATTTTTTAGTTCAAAAACAGGCTTTTTAACAGCAAATAACGCTATAGGCATTTTTTTTGGCTAGACTAATAAAACTTAATTAAATTGTCATGAAAATAAATACTAACCATTTGATCACCCGTTTGGCTGTAGCAGCAACGGTGATTTTCTCCATCTCATCCTGTAAAAAAGATAACGATGAAGATTTAACCCTAAACTCTAAATTATCTTTTGTAAACACTGTAGAGGGCTCAGTAGCACAAGACGTATACATTAATGACTTGAAGGTGAACACTTCGGCTGTAGCTTACACCAACACTGTAACCGACGTAAACACATCTTCGGGAAGCAAAACACTATCTTTTAAGAACACAGGAACTGCAACAGTAGCCGCTTCGGCAAACATTAGTGCGGAAGCTAATTCTTCACATACTGTCTTCCTAGTAAAACAAGCCAATGGTAGCTTGGCAGTAAATACATATGCCAATGATGAAACAACTACTAGTGGAAAAGCTAAAGTCCGTTTTATTAATGTTGCACCTTTATTAAGCAATGCAATTAATGTAACTACTAGCGTTGGTACAAATTTAGTTTCCAACTTATTATTTAGAACCGCATCTGCTTATCAAACTGTAGATGCCAATACCAGTTTGAATATAACAATGACAGGTTCTTTAGAAGTCACTACCATTGCAGGCTCGGAGCTACAAGCTGGTAAAAATTACATTATTTGGTTCGACAGTTCTACCAGTACCAAAGCGAAATATCATATCGTTATACAGAAATAAAAAAAGCGGCTTAATGCCGCTTTTTTTATAAGACTATCTCTTAACTAAACACAATAGAGAAAGTAGTACCTTCTCCTATTTTACTCTCCACTTCAATATGATCTCCCATAGCTTCTACTTGATTTTTGGTGATAAATAAACCAAAACCGCGGGCATCGCTATTACCATGGAAGGTTTGGTTTAAGCCAAATAACCTTTCACCATTTTTAGGTAAGTCAATGCCTACTCCATTATCTTTAATCCGAAGGATATACCCTCCGCCTAAAGGTTCACATATGATTTCTATTACAGGTTTACGCAAGGCATGGCTGTAACGTAGTGCGTTGGAAATCAGATTAAGCAGCACACTATCCAAATAAGCCTTATTGAAATACACAAACACATCTTCGCCCACATTCACAATGATCTCTGCATTTTTATTCAGGATTTGTGATTCTTGAGTTTGTATGGCATGATTAATATAGTCCAGTAGGTTAAGTGGTTCTTTCACCAGATCCATACTGGTTTGAATGTTCACGATGTTATTAAGATTGTACAGCGTATCATTTAGGTTTACTACTACTTTACGCAGCAGCTTGATCATTTCATTCCGTTCTGTATCAGTTTCTGCATTGCTGATAAGCGAGCTAATACCATCTATATTACTGGCATGCGACCTTAAATTATGGGAAACGATGTAAGAAAAATTAAGCAGACGCTTATTCTGTTCGTTCACTAACTCGTAAGATTTATGCAAGGTTTCTTCGGCTTCTTTGATCATCGTGATATTCATCATGATACCTCTCAGCTTTTCAGGTGCCTCTATACTAGGCTCTACAGTTAGCGTATCTCTTATCCAAATAATTGAACCGTCTTTGGCTACCATCCGATATTCGTATTCGTGATGCTTTCTCAAAAAAAGCTCTTTATCCAAATATTCCGTTACCCGCTCTTTGTCTTCATAATATAGCTTCTCTAAGAAAAATCCAATTTCCGAACTCCACTCATATTGCGTATAACCTAAAATATCATAAACCTTACTACTTACAAAAGTATTGGCAAAGTTGTCTTTTATCGAAGCCTCCCAAACAATACCTTCCATAGAATTGATCAGTTCTTCCGCATATTTTTTGGAGGCAATCAATTGTTCTTCATAAATTACCTGCGGGGTAATGTCCTCAATAATCACAATGTGCTGACTAGGCTTTTCTCCTTCTTCCCAAAGCGGAGAAATAATGGCATTGGCCCAAATTACCTGCTGATTTTTATTGACATACCTACGTACCGAAGAAAACTGACGAATCTCGTTGTTACGAAGTCGTTTAAAGTCATAGGCATCTACTGCTAAATCATCTACATGAATTAACGATTTAATTTTCTTTGAAGTAAGTTCCTTTTCTGAATAACCGAACAGTTTACATAGGAAAGCATTGGCTTCTATAAACTCTCCTGTGATAGAATTAACCCTACCTATCCCGATAGCAGCATTGGCAAAAATGGTTTTATACTTGCTATCAACCACATGCAGCATATCGCTCTGCTGATCTACCATTAAAAAAAGTTGACGGTGCTTATTCAATAACCTCAACAACAAATAACTAGAAAGTACGGTCACCAATAGACCAAATCCCATTAAGCCGCCCAATTGGTAATCTGCTACGATCTTTCTGGTATCGGTAAGATAAATTTTCCAATCGCCCTCTTCAAATGTTTTTGTTTTATAAGTATTACCGGCATATTTATGCTCTCCTGGGATAAAAAATTCTTCCTCGTTGGTTAGCGGGTTAATTTTAGAAAACTGGAAACGATAGTAGCTAAAATTATCGTTCTCTAAACCTGCTATTTTAAGCAATTGATCTAATTTGATCACCACCGCAGAGAAACCCCAAAACTTATTGTCTATATATAAAGGCAATCGGCCAATTACCCCTTTTCCACCTTGTACCAATTCTACCGGACCCTGAAAATACATTTTACGCAATCGTATGGCTTTTTTAGCTTCGAGTTCGTTAAACACACTCAGTTTAAACAAGTCTAAGCCAATAGCTTCTTCGTTTCCCTTAACAGGATACATGTATTTGATAATGCCATCTGGAACTAATTGCACTCCTTGTAAAGAGGGGTTAGCTTTCATGATTTCCGCAGCAACCTTTTCAAAATTACGAGGCTTACCTTGTTGATCTATCGTTAAAGCTACGGTGAGAGCTATATTTTGACTGTTTTTAAGTAGTTGATCCAGGCGGAGCTCTACGCTTTCTAACATAGCATTGATATCTTTCTCCCTGTTCTCTTTAATGATTTGATAACGCTGTTGCGTAATTAAAGAAATAACGGCAACGAGAATAATGAAAAATAAAAATGTGGTTAGTTTGGGATTTAGCGTAAACCAATTAGACTGAATAGGTTGCTTAGAGCTTGTGGGCATTGTTACGATAGCTGTTTGTTATTGTGTTTAGGCAAACTTAAGTCATTACCAGCCAATATAAATTGATGTTAGCCATCAAAAATAAGTGACGATAATCATTTTACGGCAAAATAAGATTAAGAAATGATTAATTAAAAAATATTAAGCTAAATGAAACAACATTAAAAACCCCAAAGATGTTTTAATTCATCTTTGGGGTTCATTTAGAATAATTTATAAATTTTAATGATTCATTTAACAGCGAAAAATACTTGAAAAAAGCAAAGACTTACGACATACAACTTTTCGCTATAATTTCTTCAGCAATTGTTGCGCTTTCTCAAACTGTACTGCGCCATCTGGAATCTTTTCTAACCAAAATCTAGTATCAACTTTCTTATCTTCTTTCAAATAACTCATTGCCATAGCATACGCAGCATCGTATTTATAAACCGAATCGCCTTTGAACAGCTCTTCCAACAACAACCTGCCCTTAGCTACTTCACTAGTTTCAATTAAACTTACTCCATAATAATAAGTCACCATTGCATTTTGCGAATCAGCTAGGTTTAATTTAGACAAGGCAACTTTAGCTTCTTGGTATTTCTTATCGTTAAACAATGTTGCCGCTTGGTCTAAGTCTGTTTTTTCGGCTCCACGCTCTGCAACGTTCATTTGAGGAGCAGCGTTAAATTGTTCGTACAAGTCGCCCTTCCATGGTGCCCAGATCAACATTCCTAATACAAATACTGCCGCTAAACCAGAAACCCATCTTAAATAAGTGCTTAGCTTCGTCACCTTCGGTTGCACAGTATCTATTTCAGCTTCGGCTGCTTCTATATTATCGAAATATTCTTCGTTTAGCGCTTCTAAAGTAGACACCAACGACTTTCGCTCATTATCGTATGCAAACAACATCCTCAAACTACCATGTGCTTCTAAGTAATCTAAAAGATGTTCTTTTAGTTCTTGGTCGTGCTTTAAAAGGCTCTCATATGCCAAACTTTCGGTTTCGTTCAAGTCACCCTCAGCATATCGAGCTGTCCATAAAATTTTGTCCTCAGTCATTTTTTCTATCGATTAATTTAACCAAGCTTGCCATACATTCAGATTTCTTTTTCCTTAAATAACCGTACGTAACGCCTAATGTTTCCGCTACTTTTTCTTGCGCTTCGCCTTTCATGCTCCACCTAATAATTTCTTTACAACGTTCTCCCAGTTTTTCAAAAGCTTGTAAGAATAAAACGTTCTGCTCTTGCTGTTGTGCTAAAACTTCTGCCTGTTCAAATGTATCCTCGCCAATATGTAATAAATCGTCTTCGCCTTTTGTTACCGGGCTTACCGATTTTTTTTTCAATTCGTTAAGCCACTTCCGTTTACACACCAATAATAAAAATGGTTCAAAGGGACACGTAAGCTGTAAATCTTTATATTTTGCTTGGTTGTAGATATCTACCAAAGCCTCCTGAAAAATATCTGCGGCATCATCAGCATTGCCATTGTTGAATAACACAAACGACTTTACCTTACCTGCACATTTCTTGTAAATCTCATTAACCAAAGCTACATCATTGGTAAGTAGCGCAGTAACATAACGTTGGTCCTCATGTACTTTTTTGGTCATCGGTTATTGATTTCTCTAAAAGTAGAATTTATTAGGGATAAGTTAAAAAAGATTTGATAATTCATTGGAAATAACTGGCATTACTATGACCAGTATGTAGAATGGCTTTCTAGAAGGTAAAAGATTTAAAACCTTTACGTTTAAAATTAACCGCAAAGCATAGGAAGGGTTACGCGAAGAGCACAAAGTTTTCCAAGCTTAATTCAATCATTCTCTCCATCCGTCATTCAAAAAAATAATAAAGCATGGGTAACATTTTTTTAGCACAGCTGATATACCAACAAAGGCGATTGCTGAAAAGCCCAAAACAGAGTAGGCTCTACTAAAAAATGAAGACGATGAAAACTTTAAACTTAAAAAATACGCTTTTCCTAATTGCAGTGCTATTGACGTTTTCTGCAATATTTCAAGCTTGCAAAAAAGACAAAACCAGGGGAAACTCGGCTAGAAATGCCAGAGAATTTACAGCCTTGTTTGGGCCACAGGCACAGCAGAAACTAATTAACACTGGTGAATCAAATACATTTACCCTGCTAGGAGGCACGAAAATTACCATTCCACCCAATGCATTTAAAATTAATGGTGTACCTGTTACAGGCAACGTGGTGATTACCGCTGGTGAATTTTTAAAGCGTAGTGATGTTGTTTTCAGTGGCACCAATACCAATCATATCAGCGGTGCACCGCTAGAATCTGATGGTTTTATCTTTCTTAATGCAGCTGCTAATGGCACCAATGTAGACAAACAATTAGCCGCTAACATACAAATTGCTATCCCAACTACCAATACCAGAGCTACCCAAATTTGGGAAGGTATAGAAAATATTGGAAACGTTAACCAAATGGCTTGGCAACCTCTTGTACCCAATCCAAATGGTGTAGCTGGAGTACCAAGAGAAAGTAATCCAATAAATGGGTTCTACAATTTCCAAATGGGTAATTTAGGCTGGATGAACTGTGATGTTTTCTACAGCATGAGCAATCCAAAAACGACCGTTAGGGTTACTATTGCCAATAACCCTGGTAGTTTTGCAACCTTTATGGGATTTACTGGAGAGACCTTTGTTTTCTTCTGCGCAAAAGGCAGTAACGTGGTAGCCCAATTTTATAATCCAGATGGCGTAAATACCTTAAAAAGCTACGACGACATTATGCCAATTGGCGCCGAAGGAAAATATATATCTTTCTCTATCAAGGATGGAAAATATTACTATGCAGAACAGGCTACCACTATCACTGCAAGCCAACACATTACATTAACTTTAGCAGAAACAACAGAGACAGCGATACAACAGGCCATCAACTCATTAAACACCTATTAAAAACTTTCCAAAAGTTAACAGAAAAGGCGAAGCTCATTTTGGGCTTTGTCTTTTTATCGTTAGTAAACCACTAGATATATAGAAGTTTAATTGCAAACTGATAAAACTATGTTTCTATGTGGTTAAAAATATTTGTACTAAGAATATTTCCTTATATTTATTTAGCCATGACCAAACTATTAACCTTCATATTGCTCTGTTTTTTTTGTACGGAATTAAATGCACAAGTGGCGCCTATTGATACGGTTCCAGCCATTATTCATCATCAAACAGAAAATGGAGTTACCAAATTCACTAGTGAACTTCGTCCATTAAGAGCCATTGCAGGCGCACCAGCTCCTTTTTATACTTATTTTTGGGAATTTGGAGATGGAGGTTTTAGTTTTGAAGAAAATCCGTCGCATATTTTTACGAGGTACGATTCGATTATGGTACGCCTATTTGCTACTAACAATTATGATGATGGCAAACGGCCTCCTACTCGTCCAAAACCTATTGTTAGGCCACCTATTACTCCTAAACCTGCTACCAAACCCATGCTTGCTGCTAACGGCGAACCTAGTTTATTTAAAATGGGTGGTAATATAGAAATGAAAACCAATTGCATGCCTAAACCTGGTGACGATATGATGTTGGTTTTTGGCTATCGCAACAAAGCTGAAAATGGACAACAGAACTTAAATGGAACTATCGCTATTTTGTATAACGATGTAGAGTTTAGCAACAATAATTTTGAACTGGCAGCAGCAAGGACTTACCATAACGAGAAAAAATCAGAGTTGAAGCCTTTGCTAAATACAGCATTTTCAAACAAAAAGAGCCAAGAACCTATTTATTATGCTTCTTTAGGAGATAATTTAAATTTGCCCAATACGCTTTCTCCAGCTGAAAAGGTTTTGCTTAAAGACCAAGCCAAAGCCTTTAGAAGTCAGCAGAGCTGGAAGTTTGAGAACTTGGCACAAAACGAGGAGCGCTTTGTTTTTATGCATTTTAAAACTACTCCCGAAATGCTAAAAGACACCAATGCGGTAGTGCGCATTTCTGGTGCTTTCATTCCCGATAATCCTTTAGTAGAAACGGAGTTTTTTAACCTCGAACTACAAATTGTAGCTTCTCATGACCCCAACAAAATGGTACTGCGAAAAAGCAGGATGAATTACCGTCTTACTGGTAAAAACAGGGAGCTGACCTACAAAGTGCGTTTCCAGAACACAGGCAAAGGTCCAGCTAAAAAAATTGATGTTGGGGTTAACATCTCTGAAGTTTTTGACCCATCAACTTTAAAAATTGTAAAGACGAAACCGGAGGTAGTGAATTGCGATTCTGCCTATGCGAACCAAAGCTGCATGAAGACTTTTTTTAGTGCTGATAGTGTGCATTTTGTTTTCACCAACATCTATCTACCTGGCATGCAGCAAAAAGGCGTTAATGATGCAGATTCTACCCAAGGCTTTGTAGAATATAAGATCAGATTTAAGGAAAAACCACCAAAACTACCTATCAAAAGTGGTGCAGCTATTGTTTTCGACAAGAACGAACCCATTTATACCAATAGGGCTGTGGGTAGGTTTAAAATGGGGCTTTCTCCAGGACTAATTATTGGTTATGGCTTCCCTTTCGAAACGGACAATGGCAATTATTTAAACCATAAAAATGTCGTGCTAGGTGCAACTTTATCGCCTTACGCTTCGCATCGCTATTATTGGCAGTTAGAGCTTTACTTCAATTCATTTAATGAGAGAACTTACCAAGTTCCAATAGGTACACAGGTAAGGAAAGACACCGTCATTAATAATGTTGCTTACCAAATTATGGATAAACAGCTATATAAAACCACCAAAGTTGCTACGATTAACGCTGTCCCGCTACAGATGCGTTACAACTTACACAAATATGTGGGCGTTGGTGCGGGTGCCTTGGTGGCGATAGACATGTACAATAGAAGTTCTAGCGAACTGCGTTACAAATTAAGAACCCAAAATGCTTCGGGAACGGTAACAGATGTTAATTTGAACCGAGCTATGGATGAGCTGAAGGAGAACTTTTCGGAAGTGAGGACTTCGTTCTTCGCAGATGTACAGCTAGGTTTGGTGCGTGTTGGTCCGGCTTTGGGTTTGAGGTACATTTATGACCCGAAGACCAATAATAACCGAATGACGACTTATGTAAGTTGGAAGTTTTAAGTTATACGTGATAAGCTATAAGTTAAGTCGTGGTTGATGATAACACCTAAGCACAGGTAAAACCGTCAACTACATCAAATCCTTTGATTGGTGTTACCATCATGAGTGTTACGAAGATATAAGTTTGGATAGATTGCTTCACTCTTCTCGCTTGCCCTACGCTTCAGTTCGCAATGACGCCTGTATTTTTCGTCATTACGATAGTTTAATCCGATTCCAAACATCTGGTTAGGTATTATCACCAACAGCCCAATAAAAATTTAAACCTATGTTTCTATGTGGTAAAACATTTTACTTATTTTAGCTAAAACCACACCGCTCATGCCCTTTAGATACCTCAAGTATTTATGTTTACTTCTACTACTATTTCAAAGCAGTTTTGTAATAGCGCAGGGCGATGATTTGCAGGCTAAACTAAACAGTTTCAAAGCCAAAAACGACCTCAGTAATTGGATTTACGAACAGTTGGATTATGCTAATTACAACCCTAAATTAGCCACAACTTCACTTCAAAACGCACAAAAAACAAAGTGGAGAGCTACCAAAACCAACGAAGAACATTTCGCTTGGTTAAACCTCCTTAGCACATTAGGTTATTACCAGCTTTTAGATGGTGATATTATCGGTTCTATCAATGCCTACGAAAGTGCGTTAAGCTTTTTCAAAAAACATCAAGTACTGGATTATGATATTGTAGAATATACCTTTAAACCACTTAGTAACAACTACACCCGAGTAGGAGACTACGAAAGGGCTTTATATATCCAAAAACAGAGCATCGCCTTTCAGCAGAAATATAGTGAAGACAGTAATAAAACCGCAGCCATTTACTGCAATATGGCTATTTCGTACCGCTCGATGGCAAAATTGGAAGATGCCTACAAAGCTATAGAAATGGGTTTAGCCTTAAAACCAGATCAATTTAATAGGATCATGCTGAACAACGTTTATGCAGACGTATTGTACGATGATGAAAACTACGCCAAGGCAGCAGCAGTTATCGAAAACAATATCAGCAAACAAAAGGCCAGCAATACAGAAAATGCTTACTGGTTAATGAGCTCCTACACCACTGCTGGAAATATCTACTTGCAACAGCAAAATAATGGAAAGGCAAATGTTGCTTACTTAAAAGCACTGCAATTACTAGATCAATATTATCCTTACTCTCGAATACGCGAACGGGCAAATCTCTATACTCAAATTGGAGCAACTTATTTGGCGCAAGACAAAGCCAAAGAGGCCATTAGCTTCGGACAAAAAACTTTAAGTACACTAGACATTACTTCTACAAAAACCATTTATGGTGATAATAAACTTGTGGAAGTTTTCATGCTGATAGCAAGAGCGAACCTAGAGCTAAAACAACCCGAAAAAGCTTTAAAAAACATCAATTTGAGCCTACTTTCTGCAGATAAGATTAGACATGAATTTGCGGCAGATAGAACTAAGGAACGATTACAAAGCTATTTGAAGCAAATTGCAGAGCAAGGTATTGAAATCAGTTATCAGCTATACGAACAAACAAGAGACAAAAAATACTTACAGCAGATTTTAACATTAGCAGAACAGAGCAAAAGCCGCACCTTGCTAGATAAAATGCAGCGAAATCAGCAGTCGATTTCCAAGAATATTAAAAGTGATCGTCTTTTTATCAAAAAACAAAAACTAGAACGTCACATCAGCTATCTGGAAAAACAAATGATAGAAGAACCGAATAGCAGTTCGACTAAAGATGTAGAAGCATTGAAATATGACTTAGCATTGCTCAATAAGGCTTTATCAAAAAAATATCAATACCTAAATACCGAAGAATACCAGACTAAAATCCAGATCGACAAACTCCCAAACCATCGTTTTATTGAATATTTTATTGGAGAACATCATGTCTATATCATCAATATCAATCAAAATAAAATAGAAGGTGTAGTGAAATTAGCTGATGCAGAGAAAGTAAAATCAGCTCTGCGAAGTTTTGTACAAACCTATTTTCATAATGGCCCAAATGCGATGCTAAACAATCCCAAAGCATTTTTTCAGGCATCACATGATATTTACCAATTAATTTTAGCACCTATCCACATTAAACCGAACGAACAACTTACCATTATACCCGATGGAATGTTAGGCTACCTTTCTTTTGATGGCTTGATTACGCAAAATAGCTATACGGAAAATATCAGCAAATGGCCCTTTTTAATTAAAAACCATGCTACAGACTACGCTTTTTCTATCCAAACACTGCAGGCAAAAAAGAAAGTGAGCTCGTCAGGTAGCTTTGCAGGCTTATTTATTACACATAGCGATAGCGAAAAGACTGCGTTAAAAGCCATCACAACGGAAGCTGATTTAATCAGGGAGCACGTAAGCGGTGATTTTATATTTGATGATGATGTAAATCCTAAATCTTTTGAGCAATTATTTACCACAAGCAAAGTAATGCATATTGGTACGCATGCTTATTTAACTGGTGTAAACAACGAACCAACCTTAGATTTCGGCAAAGAAAAGATGTATCTTTTTGAGCTTTCGGCAAAGCAAAGCGCTCCATCTTTGGTAGTACTCAGTGCCTGCCAAACGGCTGATGGCGTATTAGCCAACGGTGAAGGTATCATCAGCTTATCGAGGGGCTTTAATGCCATTGGCACTGCTGCCACTATTGCCAGTTTATGGAACGTAAATGATGATGCCGCAGCGCAAATTATGGCTAGTTTTTATCAATCTCTTGAGCAAACTAAAAATGCAAGCGAAGCGCTTCGCTTAGCTAAATTAAATTGGATTAACACCGCGAAAACTAGCAATGCAGTGCTCCTTCCTTACTATTGGGATAGTCTAATTTACATGGGTAAAAATCAGGAGATTGAATTAAGCAAGCCAATAAATTGGCTGGTATACGGTTCGGGATTTGCCTTGTTATTTATAGGAATTGCAGCTTACCTCGGTTTGAAAAAGAGAAAAACAGCTAAATCTATTTCACTTTAAAATAAATGCGTTGAGGATATTTGTCAAAAATAAAGGTAACAATTTCGCAAAGCCATATTTTCAGGTCGGCTCTTTGCTCTTGATATCGCTCTAAGTAATAATTCCCACCACCACCAAGATTTGGCTCTCCCAAACGGATTAAAGTTATAAATTCGGCATTCTCGAAATCAACATCGGCTACGTTTAGTAAAACTTCGTTCGAACTACTGACCAAATCTAACCATTCGTCTGCTCCTTGAATCATTTGCAAATCTTCGGGATCGCCTTTCCATTCAGGCAAATCAATATACCAATCCCCTTTGGCAGTTTTATAAAACCTAAAGTCTCTTGTCATTATTTGCCAGCTTTTTTAAAAATACTTACTGCTAATGGAGGCAAATTAATCGCAATAGATTGCTGCTGATGCTGATGAGCGATATTCTCAGTTAGTTTAGGGTCCGAGTTCAATTTATTGCTACCATAAAATCCTTCTGCATCTGAATTAAAAATTTCTTTCCATTTTCCCTTAACAGGAATTCCAATTCTATAGTTTTCTCTGTAAACTGGCGTAAGATTAATAGCAATAACTAACGTATCTTTTGCTTTGTCCGACCTACGCTGATAAACATAGATAGACTGGTCTGCATCATCTGCCTCTTGCCATTCGAAACCTTCGTGAGAGAAATTATGATGATATAAAGCGGGTTCGGTTTTCAGTAGTTCGTTAAGTGATTTTACCAGTACTAACATTCCTTTGTGCGGTGCATGTTGCAGCAAATCCCAATTTAGCGATTCGAAACAGTTCCATTCAGAAGTTTGTGCAAACTCATCTCCCATAAACAGCAATTTAGCTCCTGGGTGTGTCCACATATAAGCATACAAAGCTCTCAAATTAGCAAATTTCTGCCATTCGTCGCCAGGCATTTTATAAATCATGGGCGATTTACCATGTACCACTTCATCATGCGATAACGGTAACATGAAGTTTTCCGTGAAAGCATAAGTCATGCTAAAAGTTAGCTGGTGGTGATTGTGTTTTCTTCCGATTGGATTAACCTTGAAATACTTCAATGTATCGTTCATCCAACCCATCATCCATTTCATACCAAAACCTAAACCACCAGCATATACAGGTCTAGTTACCCCATCATAAGTACTACTTTCTTCGGCAATGGTTTGTATCCCTTTAAAGTTCCCATAAAGTGCTTCGTTCATGTCTTTAAGGAATTTCACTGCACCTAGATTCTCTGTTCCTCCGTATTCGTTAGTACCATATTCGCCTTCATTTCTACTAAAATCGAAATATAGCATGGAAGCTACCGCATCCACCCTCAGTCCGTCCAAATGGTATTTATCAAGCCAAAACATCGCGTTGCTAATCAAGAAAGAGCGCACCTCATTTCTATCGTAATTGAAGATGTAAGATTTCCAATCGGGATGAAAACCCTTCCGCATATCCGAGTGCTCGTATAAATGCGTACCATCAAAATGATACAATCCGTTGGCGTCACCAGGGAAATGCGACGGTACCCAATCTAAAATTACAGCAATGTTATTTTTATGGAATTCCTCTACCAAAACCATCAAGTCTTGTGGCGAACCATGACGGGAACTCGCCGCATAATAACCAGTAACCTGATATCCCCAAGATGGGTAATATGGATATTCCATTACTGGCAGAAATTCGACATGTGTAAAGCCCATTTCAACCACATAAGGAACAAGTGCTTTGGCAATTTCGCCATAACTCAATACTCTTTCTGGGTCAGCTGGGTCGCGTTGCCAAGAACCTAAATGCACTTCGTAAACCGAAATAGGCTGGTCTAACGCATTTTTCTTCTCTCGCTTGCCCATCCAAGCTTTGTCTTTCCATTGGTAATCAGTGTCCCAAACTACCGATGCCTTATGAGGCGGATGTTCTGCATGCAAAGCATAGGGATCACTTTTCTCCAAATCGGAACCATCAAAACCTTTGATATAATATTTATAAACTTCTCCTTTTTTTACGTGAGGAATAAAGCCTTCCCAAATACCAGATTCGTCCCAACGATTGTATAACAAATGACTTTCTCTATTCCAACCGTTGAAATTGGCCATTACACAAACCTTTTGCGCATTTGGTGCCCAGACTGCAAAATACACACCATCTACCCCATTTACCGTACTTAAATGCGCTCCCATTTTTTCGTAAAGCTTAAAGTGCTTGCCTAAAAGGAAAAGAGAAATATCGAAATCTGTTAACAAGCTGTGTTGCCAAACTGTAGATTGATATTTTCCTAAAGCATTCTCTACAGTCGCTGCTGCTTTGGATTTGATGGTTTTTGTGGTTCGTTTGGCCATATTTGTTTGGTTAGATAGAATATACGATTTACAAGATAGGCATATTACGTCATTGCGAGGCACGAAGCAATCTTTAAGGTATTAATCTTCGTGCCTCGCAATGACGAGAGTTATTTAAGACCTGCAAGGTTTAATTTTGGCTTCTCTCATTTTTATTTAATTGTAAAATTGAGGGCTTCGCCGTTTCAAAACCTTGCAGGTCTAAGTGTATCTTATCCCTTCAAAATACTAATTCTAGAGAAGTTTTTGTTCGATTTAAAACGTAAAATACCACGCTCGTTCACTACAAAATCTTTCACTTCTTTATCGTCAACATATACTTTACCTACATTAAACGGCAAAGCGATGATACGGAAATCGTACAATTCGTAAGTTGGTGTAAACAAACCGTCGATGGTTTGTTGGATATTGAAACTATTGCCATCACCTTTTACATTAAATTTCTTCTCCAAGTAAATATCCTGCTCGTAGGCAAAAGTATCGCCATGGTCTTCGTACATGAAAGAGTTTACTTCGTAATCCGAATAGTAAACATTCAACCAAACTTCGTCGATATGTTTTTCTCCCACATACTGCATTACTGGATATTCCGGCATTACCGAACCTGCTCTCACGAACAAAGGCATGGTATCTAAAGGTGTATCTACCACATATTCGCTACCACCTTCTAGCAATTCTAAAGTCCAGTAGTTAAACCATTTTCCTTTTGGCAGGTAAACACGTCTTGATGTAGCACCTTGTTCCAATACTGGGCAAACCAAAATCTTATCACCAAAAGTAAACTCGTCTTGACGGTAGTGGTTACCGATATTTTCTTGCTCCAACATTGCCAATGGGCGTAAAATTGGAAAACCATAACGGTGATGCTCCCAAAATACCGAATAAATGTACGGCATCAATTTATAACGTAGCTCAATAAACTTACGGTTAATCGAAGTAAATGGCTCGCCGAAACTCCAAGGTTCACGTTCACGAGTATCTCCAGCAGAGTGGGCACGCATAAACGGAGAAAATACGCCTAATTGTATCCAGCGGGTAAACAATTCGCCATCTGGCTCGCCGCTAAAACCACCTATATCAGTGCCACAGAACGGCACTCCAGAAATCGACATACGTTGACACTGAATGTTCGCCAATTTTAAGTGTTCCCAAGTTGCTACGTTATCGCCAGTCCAAACAGAAGCATAGCGCTGCATACCCGAATAACCTGCTCTAGTAATGGTAAATGGACGTTTATTGCGTTGCAGTTTCTTCAAACCTTCGTAGGTAGAACGTACCATCTGCATACCGTAAACGTTGTGTGCTTTACGGTGCGAACCACGGTAGCCATCGTAATTGTGACGTACATCGTTAGGAAAAGTTCCCGCACCAAACACCGCTGGCTCGTTCATATCATTCCAAAATCCAGCTACGCCCATATCTACCAATTCTTTATATAAACCTCCCCACCATTCTCTTACGGTTGGGTTGGTAAAATCTGGGAACTGGCAACGACCTGGCCAAACATGGCCTTCCATAAAGTAATCATCACTTCTACGGCAGAAATAATTATTATCTTTTCCTTCCTTAAATACCCAGTAATTTTCGTCCACTTTAATTCCTGGGTCAATCATCACTACAGTTTTCATCCCTACATCCGCCAACTCCTTAATCATCTTTTTAGGGTCTGGAAAATACTTTTTGTTCCATGTAAAGCAACGGTAGCCGTCCATGTAATCGATATCTAAATAAATGGCATCACATGGAATATTCTGCGACCTAAAACCATCTACAATTTCTCTCACTTTGCTTTCAGGATAATAACTCCAACGACATTGGTGGTAGCCGATAGCCCATTTTGGTGGCAATTGGTGCGTTCCCGTCAAAGATTGGTAACGTTTCACCACATCCATCATGTGCGGCCCATGGATATAATAGTACTGCAATTCACCACCGTCAGACCAAAAGCTGGTTTTCGTGTTGTCCTGCATTCCAAAATCGAAGTACGATTTAAACGTATTATCGAAGAAAATCCCATAAGCCTCACCTTGATTAATACCGGTGTAAAATGGAATAGTACGGTACAAAGGGTCTTGGTCCCATCCGTAAGAATAAGCATCAGTATTCCAGTTCTGGAACTTTCTACCCCTCAAATTCATATTGCCAGACTTATCGCCTAGGCCAAAGAAATTCTCTTCCGACTGACATTGTTTGGTTGCATACACATAAAAACCACCGAACTCCGCATTCTCTTCCCAGTGCATTGGCGATGCGTCGCTGCTGGTTACCAGACCAGTAGCATTACAAATAAACGAAATCAGAAAATCAGCTTTGCTAACTTTACAAGTAACCGTATTCGTCGAAATCAAGTAAGCATCGGTAGTATCTTCCAACTTAAAAGTAGTCACTTTTTGGTCTACCTGCTCTACAGCGTAAGAAAAATCGGCCAAGAAGGTACCATGCGGTGCCAAGCGAACCCTAATCATTTCATCGCTTACCACACGCACTTCTACGCTTGCACTGCCGTCAGAAAAATAGAACTTATTGCCCTCTTTTTTAACACTTTTTACCGACGTTAAGTACTCTTTTTCAATTGCTTTTATATCCGTCACCGGATTATTTAAATGCTGAACTACTTCTTCTTCAAATTGTTCTTTGTTATGCACTTCCGTAACTTCAAAATCTTTGTTCAGTTCGTCTCCCATATTATTCGTTTTAAGCTTGTTCTAACAACAAAAAACAGCTCGTTTATTTTAAATTGTTTTGTTGATGGATATGTTTAATAGATGTTTAATGATACTGTAAATATATAATAATTACCCTTCAAGGCAAATAAAACTCTTGTTAACTTTTCTAGATTAAATAGGTGTAAAACGCAATAACGCTTACAAAACAACTTAATGTACAATTAACACTAACACGAAGCAAAAGTTAGATTTATTTTAATTTTTAGGAAAGCAGGTTTAGTACTACTATTAAAATGTAGCCCCGCTTTCCGTTAAAATCTTTTTGTGTTCCGTCCTCCGTCATTTCCAACGCAGAGAGAAATCTCTAAGTTTAATACTACTATGTAACAGATTCCTCCTCGTTCCTCGTCGAAATGACGCAACAAAAAGTATTCCCACGACAATCGGGTTTGATTAACAAAAAACTGTTCAATTAACAATCGAGCAACCCATCAAATCGTTTAAGATTTTAACGCATCCACCAACCGATATGCGTATATTTGAAGACTAGCAGCAACATTCGCTGTTCCGGATTTGCAATCCGGAACTATCTATGTGCGGATTTAAAATTCGCAGTTAACAAAATCGAGATTGCAAATCTCGACTAGCCAACAAACGTCGACAGTAACTGCTCTTCGGGATTTGCAACCGAAGCCATATCGTTGGATTTATAATCCAAATTTTTAGAACGGATTAAAAATCCTATAATAGGAGTTCGACATTACAAATATCGAACAGCAAACACGAATGGCAATTAATCTTGATCCGTAGTAGCAAATACTTTACACATCCATACCTTGCTATCCAAGTGCATATCTTATTTTTGTAGCATACAGAAAACAAATGATATCAATAAAATCTGTTTCACATCAATACGGTGCAGACCAAGCGTTAAAATTTGCCGATTGGCAAGTGAATAATGGTGAGCAATGGCTATTGCTTGGGCAATCTGGCAGCGGAAAAACTACACTGTTGCATATTTTAACAGGCTTGCTTAAACCTACTGATGGCGAAATCAAAATCAACGACACCAATTTATATGAACTTTCATCTAAAAAACTGGATGAATTTAGGGGGCAGCACATTGGCATCGTATTCCAAAAACCACATTTGATTAAAAGCCTCAGCATTTCTGAAAATCTACTATTAGCACAAAGTTTTGCTGGCTTATCAACGGATAAAAACCGTATCGAGGAAGTATTGGCTTCGTTGGATATGGCACACAAGAAAAATGCTTATCCGCAAGAATTAAGTCAAGGGCAGTTGCAACGGGTTACTATTGCTAGAGCAGTAATCAATAAACCAACTTTGTTAATTGCCGACGAACCAACATCAAGCTTAGACGATAAAAATGCTGAAGCGGTATTGGCTTTACTGAAAGAACAATCGGAATTGAATAAAGCTACTTTGGTGGTAGCCACACACGACAAAAGAGTGAAAGATGCGTTTAACCTAACCTACAGTTTATCATGAGCCCATTTAAAATAAGCTGGAAAAACATCTGGTCGAAGCCGCTAAACGCCGCATTGAATATCTTACTGATTGCTTTTGGAACTGCTATTTTAACTGTTTTATTGTTAGCATCAACCCAAATAGAAGATAAATTAGACAAAAATTCAAAAGACATTGATCTGGTAGTTGGAGCGAAAGGCAGTCCACTACAATTGATTTTAAGCAGCATTTATTACATCGATTTCCCAACAGGAAATATCCCGATGAATGAGGCGAAGAAATTAATGAAAAGCCCTTTCGTAAAAAGTGCTGTACCTTTAGCTTTGGGAGATAATTACAACGGTGTACGAATTGTTGGTACCGACAGCAATTACATCAGCCTTTATGGCTTAAAACTACAAAGCGGCAAGTTTTGGGAAGCTGATTTAGAAGCTACTATTGGCATTAACGTTGCAAAGGAGCAAAATCTCAAAGTTGGCGATACCTTTTTTGGCGGTCATGGTTTAACCGAAATGAAGGATGAACACAAAGACCACGCCTACAAAGTGGTGGGTATTTTGGCACCGCAGCAAAACGTAACCGACAATCTGATTTTAACGGGCATTGGTAGCGTCTGGAAAATGCATGGCGATGAAGGCGAAAGCAACGAACATCATGACCATGACCACGCAACTGAAGCAGAACACACTCACGATGAGGACAGAGAGTTCACCTCATTGCTCATCCAATATCGCTCACCAATGGCAGTAGCGATGTTCCCGATGATGGTGAACCAAACTACCAATATGCAAGCAGCCAGTCCAGCGCAAGAAAGCACTCGTTTGTTCTCTTTAATTGGTGTTGGTGTAGATACTTTGCAATGGTTTGCGGTTCTGATTATGTTCATTGCAGCCATTAGTGTATTTGTAAACCTGTACAATTCCTTAAAAGAAAGAAGCTACGATTTGGCCATTATGCGAACCTTAGGCGCATCAAAAGGCAAACTTTTTTCGTTAATCATATTAGAAGGCTTAATTTTGACGCTGATAGGCACACTTATTGGTATTGCTTTAGGGCATGGCATTTTACACTTAATTGGAAACTATCAAGAAAGTAGTCAGGCGAAAATGAATGGTTTACTTTTTATAACGGAAGAATTTTATTTACTGGCGGCAGGTTTATCGATTGGAATTGTTGCGGCAATTATTCCAGCAATACAGGCTTACCAATCTAATATATCGAAAATTTTAGCAAAGAATTAATTTTGAAAATGACCACCCTAGACACCTAAGTGAACCTAAGGTTTTTTTAGGTGTCTAAGGTGGTTAAAAAACATAAAAACACAGATGAAAAAACTTACATTCATATTTTTATTATTCATTGGCTTTGGCATTAACAAAGCAAAAGCACAACACGATCCAAGCGATCAAATACTATCTGCAAACTGGGATGTAATTGGCGATGTAGAATTTAAAATGGCTAAAGACGATAGTGAAATGTACGCCATCTTCAACAACGATATCAAAAAGAGAGCAGGTAAACCTTTTGAATTAGAAGGTTACATTGTACCGATTAAAGATGGCATGAAACAAACTAAATTCATGCTTTCTACACTACCGATTAACCAATGTTTTTACTGTGGTAAAAATGGGGTACCTATCATGGTTGAAGTGCAACTGAAAGAGCCAACTAAGTTCACTTATCAAACCATTAAAGTGAAAGGCATCTTGAAATTGAGTACGGCAAACGCTTTGGATGCTTCGCCAATTTCGTTATTGAACGGAACGGTGGTGAAGTAAAGTAGCACAGACGTAAATAATTCGTCATTGCGAGGTATAGTTCATGTCGGTTGTTTTGAATAAGCTATCACAAATTTAGCCTCACTAGATAGACTTTTCGTCATGCTGAATTTATTTCAGCATCAGTTTTAACGTCTAATTTTTACATTAATAACCTTATAGACTACTTCGTACCTCGCAATGACGGCAAGAATAAAAACAAAAAAATCCCTAGAAAAAATGTCTAGGGATTTTTTTGTTATTTGCTAACAGATGCTGAAATAAATTCAGCATGACGGATTATTGATAGTTAGTGACCAGAATGTCCGTCAGCGCCATGAGCGTGACCATGTGACAATTCATCAGCAGTTGCTTCTCTCACTGTTAAAATTTTACCAGCAAAGATTAAGTTTTTACCAGCCATTGGGTGGTTTAAATCTACCGAGATAATTTCCTCGCCTACTGCAGTTACGCCAGCACGGAATTGGTTACCTTGGTTGTCTTGCAAAGGAATTACATCACCAACGTTAGGCAATTCTTCTGCACCACCTTCTTTAAACATACTTACTGGCAAATCTACGTGAGCTCCTGGGTCAATCTCTCCGTAACCATCAGCCGCTTCTAATTCAAAACCATATTCATCACCAACGGTTAAACCTGTCAAGTGCTCTTCAAATTTTGGCAACATCATACCCACACCGTATAAAAATACTAGCGGATTTTCTTCAGTAGCTTTCTCTACAAAAACTTGGTTACCTTCTGGAGTTGTGGTATGTAGCTCGTAAGTAAGAGAAACTACCGTGTTAGATGTGATCTTCATTCTATTCTTTTTTGTTTTATTAATTGATGAGCCTTCTAAACATCATCATTATTTGTATTAAGCTTTTTGAAATGCTGGGCAAATATAGCTTAATTATTATGCTAACAAAAAACCAGCATTATTGTTGAAAGGATTATGAACTTAATGTGTATATCTGAAATTATTAGCTATTATTTTGATGCGTTTTGCTTACCGCTTTTCAGCATCTCCGAATACATTTCATCCAAAAAAGATTGTTGATGTTTATCGTTCTTAAAATATCGCTGATAATTCACGCTACAACTTTCGATATCTAAAATATTATCAGGGTTAAAAGACCAATCGTCTGTATTTTTAACGGTAATCCCAATATCTTCACTACAACTTTGCCACATTTCCGTAAATCTATTGTGCTGATTAGCATCCAGTTTATTAAAATCCGCATAAACGCTAAAACCACTCATTTCTGAATTGAAAAACTGTGAAATCCAAGTTACGGGAACACCGCCCCAATTGATGGTTGCACCTTCCGGCAGCCTGATATCAGTGAGCTTTTCTTCTGCCATCATTTTATTTTGCTCCCCTTTTTTCCAGAAACTTTCCTTATAAGTTAATCTTGTACCCACAGGAACCGAAATCTTTTTAATGGTTAAAGGCTCTTTAGTGATAAAATAGGGATAGTTTGGTGTACTGTTGCCTCCAGTTGGATTCATATTACCCACACAGCCCGTAAATAATGCAATAAGTAAAAGCGGAAGTTTAGAAAATCTCATAAACGAAAGACGTTAAGGGTTAGATAAAAACTTCTTAAACACCAAAGACAATGCCATTATTTGATATGCTGCAAGGCTTGGTCAACAGTTCCCACAGGAAGTTGGCAAGTTTTATCCCTACAGATATAAATTTTCGTCTCCTCACTCTGCTTATACTGCAATAAAGGCAAACTGCTCTTTACCCCTGCCAAAGTAATTTTATTGGGGATATATTGTTGATCAAATTCTTTTTTGGTTTCCCTAAAATCCGAACCAGTAATAGCAATTTCGTTAATACCGTACACTTCGTTCAACAACTGGATACTCCAGTTAGAATAAGCCGAACCATAAGCTTTGATACGAGGTTGCACTGCCTTTAGCATAGCTGATGCTCGTTCTCTATACGTTTCATTATCAAAAAACAACCCCAATTTTTGGAGATTTTGAGCCATTACCGAGTTAGAAGCAGGAATTACATTATCCATCACCTCGTGTTTACGGGCGATCAAATCTTCGCCTTTGTTCGAGGTGTAGAAGAACATTACATTGTTTTGATCAGTAAAGTTAGACAATACATAGTCTGTTAATTCTTGTGCTTCATTTAACCAAGCTTCGTTAAAATCTGTTTCGTAAAGAGCAATTAGTGCTTCTATTAAAGACGCATAATCATCTAAGAAACCATTGATACTTGCTTTTCCATTTTTGTAGTTTCTATACAAGCCCCCATCTTCATCCATCAAATTGTTAAGGATAAAACTTGCTGCTTTTTTGGCCTTTTCATAATAAGCATCATTATTCAGAACTTGGGCCGAATCCGTCAAACCTTTAATCATTTGTGCATTCCAGGCGGTTAGGCACTTATCATCTAAACCAGGTCTAACTCTGCTACTTCTTACTGCCAACAACTTAACTTTTGCTTCCGCGACAATTTGTTCCAATTCAGCTTTACTAACCTTGTATTTCTCTACCAGCTCCTCATCAAACACTTTTCGCATCAAGATATTGGTATGCTCTTCCTCCCAGTTGCCATCTTCAGTAATTGTAAAATATTCAGAAAGCAACTCTTTGTGCATAGTTATCACTTCATCGAAATCTGCCTTGTTCCATACATAGAACTTACCTTCCACGCCTTCACTATCCGCATCTAAAGCAGAATAAAATAAGCCGTCGGGCGATGTCATTTCTCTATCTATCCATTCAATGGTTTCTTTGATAATTTCAGCAAATGGTTCGTATTTTAAGCATTGATAAGCTTCTGCATACAAACTAACCAACTGTCCGTTGTCATACAGCATTTTTTCGAAATGCGGCACATGCCATTTCGCATCTACCGAGTAACGGGCAAAACCACCTCCAATTTGGTCGTAAATGCCGCCCATTGCCATTGCCTCCAAGGTTCTCATTGCTGCCATCATCACGGTCTGGTCATCCTTTAAAAAAGCATAACGCAATAAAAATGACCAGTTATTTGGCAAAGGGAATTTAGGTGCACGGTTATATCCACCTTCCGTAATATCAAAATTTCTTTTCCAAGGCTCTACAATTTCTATTAGTTGTTCCTCGTTAAAAGTTAACTCCTCGTTGCCAGCTTCTATCAGCTCCGCTTGTTGTAAACCTTCCGTTAATCGCTCTGCGTATTTAACAGCCTTTTCTGGTTCTTTTTCCCACAAATTGGTAAGGTTAAGTAAAATATTAATCCAATCTGCTTTTCGAAAATAAGTACCGCCGTAAATTGGACGTTGGTCCGGCAAGCAAATCGCATTTAATGGCCAACCGCCATTTCCGTTCATCAACTGCACCGCCAGCATGTAAATCTGGTCAATATCCGGACGTTCCTCTCTATCTACCTTAATACAAACAAAATGCTTGTTCATTACTTCGGCAACCTCATGGCTTTCGAAACTTTCATGCTCCATCACATGGCACCAATGGCAAGCCGAATATCCCACACTCACAATAATCAATTTATTTTCATCCTTCGCTTTTTTCAGGGATGTTTCATTCCATTCATACCACTCAACTGGGTTGTAAGCATGTTGCAATAAATAAGGAGATGAGGCGTGAATAAGGGAATTAGGCTCTTGCATAAAGGATTTGGATATTTATTGTGAATAGATTTTCCACATCTGTAAAATTATAAATTATCTAACTAACCTGTTGGGATTAGTTATTGTTTTTATACTTTTAGGCAAATGTTTAACCTATGGAATTAGCGGAAAATATATTATTTAATTCTATTAAAGAAATCATTCTTCAATCTAGGTTGAGAGTATTTCGTATGGCCAATTCTGCACTTTTAGAAACCTATTGGCATATGGGTAAACTTATTGTAGAAGATGAACAACAAGGTAAACATAGAGCAGATTATGGAAAAGCAACCTTAAAAAAATTATCTAAGCAGCTTTCGTTAGAATTTGGAAAAGGATTTGATTATACTAATTTAACCAACATAAGAAAGTTTTACCTTGCGTTTCCAATTCTTGACGCATTGCGTCAAGAATTGAGTTGGACGCATTACAGAATAATATCCAAATTAGATTCCGAGGAAAAAAGAAATTTTTACGTTAATGAAGCTGTCGTTTCCAACTGGAATAGCAGGGTACTTCAAAGACAAATAGAAACCTTATCCTTCGAAAGAACTTTACGAAGTTCTAATGCCGAAGAGAACAACATCCAAAACTTAATTAAAGACCCTTACATTTTTGAATTCTTAGGAATAAGTCCAGAAACTTCTACCACCGAAAGAAATTTAGAAACTGGAATTATCGACCATTTACAAAAATTTTTGCTAGAATTCGGGAAAGGATTTGCCTTTGTAGCTAGACAACAACATATTGTAACAGATACTTCTGATTTCTTTATCGACTTAGTATTTTACAATTACATCTTGAAATGTTTTGTAATCATCGATTTAAAAACTGGGAACTTAAACCATCAAGACATTGGACAAATAGACATGTATGTTAGAATGTATGATGACTTAAAAAAAGGCAAAGATGATAATCCGACAATTGGGATATTGCTATGCTCGGAAAAAGATGAAACTATTGTTAAATATTCTGTGTTAAACGATAAAAATCATCTTTTCGCAAGCAAATATTTATTGTACCTGCCTAAAGAAGAAGAACTGAAGAACATTATTGAACAAGACCGACTTAGATTTGAACTAGACAATTAAGACATGAAAATCATCCACACCGAAATTTACCGCTTTAGTATTCCGATGGAGCCTTTTGTAATTGCTACCGGCACCATGCATTTTGCACAAAATGTTTTGGTAAGGATTTTTACAGATGAAGGTATACATGGCAACGGAGAATGTTCGGCTTTTCCAATGATTGTGGGCGAAACACAGGAAACTTGTTTAGCGATGGCTAAAGATTTTGCACAAATACTGAAAGGTAAAGACCCATTGGATATTCCAGCGAGAATGGATGATTTGCTAGGTTATGCAGCGCACAATCCAACTATTAAAAGCGCATTCGATATGGCTTTATTTGACATTGCTGCAAAAAATGCAAACCAGCCTTTATATGAATTTTTAGGAGGGCACAAACGCACCATAGAAACCGACATGACCTTAGGAATTGGCACACCAGAACAAATGGCTGTAAAAGCAGTGGAGCATGTAAATAAAGGTTGTAGCATTATCAAAATTAAGCTGGGCAAAAAAGTTCATGAAGATATTGACCGTGTTGCGGCAATTAGAAAAGCTGTGGGCGATGACATTACTTTACGCTTAGACGCCAACCAAGGCTGGAGTTTTGATGATGCACTTTTCGCCTTAACGGAACTAGAAAAGTTTAACATCGAGTTTTGCGAACAACCAATGCGAACCTGGTTTGATGATAAATTACCTGAACTGAATGTCAACTCTCCTATTGCTTTAATGGCAGATGAAAGCTGTTACAATCATCACGATGCCAGAAAACTCATCAACTCGCAGGCTACCACTTTTTTAAATATCAAGTTTGCTAAATCTGGTGGAATTTTAGAAGCGCAGAAAATACATGAAGTAGCCTTACAAAATGGTGTAAAATGTATGATTGGCAGTATGCTCGAAAGTCGATTGGCATTAACCGCTAACCTACATTTTGCTTTAGCCAGTCCTAACGTGGTCTATTTTGATTTAGATACTTGCTTACTTGGCCATTTGGTTGACCCAGTGGTTGGCGGCCTAACCTATGACGGTTTTATGTTAGACGTTCCTGATACGCCAGGCATTGGAGCAGAAGCTGACGAATCCTTCTTAGAAAAATGCGAAAGCTGGACGGTGTAATTACAGTTTTCAGTTAGCCATTTTCAATTAACAGTTGGCAATTAACCAATTTACACAGTTAACCAATTAACCTAGCCTTAAAATCACAAGGGATACCTAACCTAATTTTAACATAGCCTTAACAATCTACGAAAGAATTCGGAGTTCGTCGAAATAAATCGGGAGTTCGTCGATTAGCCCCTATTTGCGTGCAACGTTTTTAGATGACTTGCGTCTTAATTAAAAAACACAAATCAATTATGAACCGCCCGTAATTAAAATCATCATTAAAAAACAAGAGTATGATTATTTAATTATGGTAAGGAACATTTAACCACTAAAAGCAAAATCAAAAACAAATGAAACAAAGAACGACTTCGCTATTCGCTATTGGAATTTTAGCTTTAGCCCTAACCACATCATCGGTTTATGCAAACAATGAAGTTACCCCTACAGTAACCTATGTAACTACTAACGAAGAGGCTCCAAAGAAATTAATCATTTCTGGAAATGTGGAAGTAACTTTAGTGCAAGACCACGAAAGCAAGAAGTTGTACACTAACGACGGTACTGCGAAAGCTAGAGTTTATACTAGCGATGACGCCATCTATGTTTCTACCAAGAAAAACTCAGAAACTGCTAAAATCACACTTTATGTAGGTAACATCTACAGAGTTGACGTTACCGGAAATGCAGTAGTAAATACCAAAAACACCCTAAACGCTCAACATCTACAAATCATTTTACAAGATAACGCAAAAGCGGATATCAGTTCTAAAACAGAAAGTTTGTTCACTAAATTGAGCAACGAAAGCGCCTTGAAACTAAACGGAACTACTGGCATGCATGCTATTTCTACTAATGAATTAGCGACTATAAATACCAAAAACTTCAAAGCTGCTAAAACTGAAATTGAGAAAAGAAACTCAGCAGATTACGCAAAAGCTAAATAGGCATTACACACACAAATTTAAGTGCTATATCGGTTGGATATAGCACTTTTTTTATGCAATAATAAATCTATATATTAGCAGCAAACTTATTGTTAGAAATGAAAAACATTACTGATAGACACGAATATATCCTTAAGAAATTAAAAGACGACGGCAAAGTCAGCATTATAGAATTAATAGATTTAATGAAGGTTTCTGGTGTAACCATCAGAAAAGATTTAAAGATGTTAGAGGATAAAAACCTACTCTTTAGAACTAGAGGTGGTGGTTCTATCAAAAATCCTTATGCTAGTGATAGAAGCATTTATGAAAAGGAACTAATTAACGCCGACGAAAAACAACGTATCGCAAAAGCAGCTCTAAAATTAATTAAGGATACAGACTCAATTACCATTGGTTCTGGTTCTACAGTTTTTGAAATTGCTAGGTTCTTAAATCCAACAGAACATATTACTGTAATTACACCCGCTTTAAAAGTAGGATTAGAGTTATGCAACAGAACTAATGTAGAGGTGTTACAATTAGGTGGTATGATTCGTTCTAACTCTACATCTGTAGCCGGAAACTTCGCAGAGAAAACCCTAGAGGAAATTTCTTGTGGCATACTTTTTTTAGGTGTTGATGGCATAGATCTAGACTTTGGCTTTTCGATCACCAACCTTGCAGAAGCAGCATTAGACCAAAAAATGATTGAAACCGCACAAACCGTAGTTATTGTTGCAGATAGTACCAAATTCGATAAAAGAGGTTTAGGCAAGGTGTGCGGCTTTGAACAAGTTTCGTACGTTATTACCGACGATAAAGTACCAGAAATTGTAGTGCAACAAATAGAAGAAAAAGGAGTTAAAGTGATTATTGCTTAATCCAAGCTATTAATTAAAATCCCCAATAAAAAAGCCTTTCGATTTAAAAATCGAAAGGCTTTTTGCATAAATAAATAATGATTACTTATTTAACTCTGCGAAGTATTTATGAAATAAAGGCAATGTTTCAATTCCTTTATAGTAATTAAAGATATCGTATTTCTCATTTGGTGAATGCAAAGCATCACTATCCAAACCAAAACCAAACAATACAGATTTAATGCCCAATACGCTTTCAAATAAAGCTACAATTGGAATACTACCTCCACCACGAGTAGGAATTGGCTTTTTACCAAAACTATTTTCAATAGCTTTTTCTGCCGCTAAATAAGCGACACTATCCGTTGGTGTAACTACTGGTTCCCCACCGTGATGTGGAGTAACTGTAACTTTTACGCCCTTAGGTGCGATTTTCTCGAAATGCTTTGCAAAAATTTCACTGATTTCCTCTGAACTTTGGTTAGGCACCAAACGCATCGAAATCTTAGCGTTTGCCTTACTTGGCAAAACGGTTTTAGCACCTTCGCCAATATAACCACTCCAAATACCATTAACTTCCAAGGTTGGACGTGTACCCGTACGCTCTAACGTAGAATAACCTTTCTCGCCCCACTCTGCATCAATATCTAAATCTTTTTTGTATTCTTCTAAATCAAAAGGAGCAGAATTTAAGGCCTGTTTTTCAGCGTCAGTTAATTCTACCACTTTATCATAAAATTCCGGAATGGTAATATGATTATTTTCATCGTGTAACGAAGCAATCATTTTGCAAAGAATAGTTGCTGGATTAGCTACTGCGCCTCCATAAACACCAGAGTGTAAATCCCTATTTGGACCTACTACTTCTACTTCCATATAAGCCAAACCTCTCAATCCAGTTTCTATCGAAGGATTTTCCATACTGATCATCGAAGTATCCGAGATCAAAACCACATCAGCTTTTAAACGTTCAGTGTTAGCATTTACAAAAATACCAAGATTAGCGGAACCCACTTCTTCCTCACCTTCAATCATGAACTTTACGTTACAAGCCAGGGTATTGGTTTGCATCATCAGCTCAAAAGCTTTAACATGCATGTAAAATTGACCTTTATCGTCGCAAGCACCACGAGCATAAATTTTACCATCGCGTACCGTCGGCTCAAAAGGAGGCGTATGCCATAATTCCAATGGATCGGCTGGCTGCACATCATAATGTCCGTAGATTAAAACAGTTGGTAAGCTTGCATCTACAATTTTTTCTCCATAAACAATTGGATATCCTGCAGTTTCGCAAATTTCAACATTATCAGCACCAGCTTCTTTAAGTTTTTGCGCAACAAAATCGGCAGTTTTCAACACATCACCTTTATATTTTGGGTCTGCACTTACTGATGGAAAACGCAATAGTTCAAAAAGCTCGTCTAAAAAACGCTGCTTATTATCTTCTACATATTTCTTTATTTCTTGCATAAGACTATATTTTGAAGCAAATATAGGCATTTTGACTAGAGCATCGAGCCAATATGGCTGATAAAAAATTGATAATATCTAACTCAAAAAACAACTGTTTTACTTATTTTCATGATATAAAGGAAACTATTCAATTTTTCGCATAGCGGAAAGCAAAGAATGACATTTCGCCAAACTTAAACCAAATTACTGATGAAAAAGCTACCTCTTTATTTATCATTGTTTGTTGCCCTTATCCTAGGTTCATCTTGGGGATTTTTTGCGCATAAGCGGATTAATCAGCTGGCAATTTTCACCTTACCAGAAGGAATGATTGGCTTCTACAAAAACAACCATAAATATATTACCGAGCATGCCGTTGACCCCGACAAAAGAAGGTATGCAGATACCGCCGAAGCTCCCAGACATTATTTAGATGTAGAAAACTACGAGACACATATCGACAGTATCCCTGAAAAGTGGAACGAAGCCGTAAATAAGTACGGAGCTAAGAAAATAGCAAAAGATGGAATGGTTCCTTGGCAAATACAACGCACTTACTACAATCTCATCAGGGCTTTTAAAGAAAAAGATTCCCTAAAAATATTAAGATATTCTGCAGATTTAGGTCACTACATAGGTGATGCCCATGTACCTCTACACACAACAGCCAACCACAACGGACAGCTAACCAACCAAACAGGTATACACGGCTTTTGGGAAAGTAGAATACCCGAACTTTTTGCAAAAGACTACAATCTATTAGTAGGGAAAGCTACTTACATTGAAGACCCATTAAAAGAAGCTTGGAAAATTGTAAAGAATGCGAATACCATGGTAGATACTGTATTAACTTTTGAGAAAAAATTAAGTGAAACTTTTCCTGCCGACCAGAAGTACGATTTCTCTATGCGTGGTAAAAATGTAATGAAACAATATTCTTCGGCTTATACCAAAGCATATCAAAACATGATGAATGGTATGGTAGAAAGACAAATGAAATCATCAATTATTAAAGTAGGATGCTTTTGGTTTTCTGCTTGGGTTGACGCTGGACAACCCGACTTAAAGAATATGATAAAAATTGAAACGACTCTGGAAGATAAGCAACAAGCGGAAAAAGTAAACAAAAAATACCAAGAAGGTAAAATTATAGGAAGAGAGTTTTAGTTAGTGGTTAATTGTTAATGATAAATGGTTAATTGTAATTCTAACTCTAGGAAGAATTTGTTTATTTCAATGATCCTGCACTATCTATAAAAAAATCGGCATAGAAGACAAAGTTTCCTAGCTAACAACACTGAAGCTATCTTAATGCGGCAGAAAACAATAAACATTTCGTAGTTCAAGAATATAAAACCACAAAGAAAGCATTGCAAATTTAACAGAGCGCTTCAACAGGCTCAGCCTGACACAGCGAACTTATTATAGACTAGACTGGCTTATAGTAGATATTAACAGTTAAACAATTAACCGATTAACCTCTACTAGTCTTCTTTAATTTCTTCTTCTATTTGTTGCTCTACTGGCTTTTTAGAAAACAATGATTTTACAGCACCATAAATAACCGGAACAAATGTTCCAACTGCAATAACCAACACTAAAATTTCAAAATTCTTTTCTACAAATGGAATCTTTCCTAATAAGTAACCGGCAAATAATAAGCTTGTAATCCAACCAATTCCACCCACTATATTATAGAACTGAAATTTACCGATAGACATTCTAGCCGCACCAGCTACAAAAGGCGCAATAGTTCTAACAATTGGCAAAAATCTGCTGAAAACGATAGCCTTCGCACCATGTTTTTCAAAATAAGCATGAGATTGATGATAATATTTCAATTTCAAAATCTTATTATTTTCCTTAAAAACTTTAATGCCAAAATATTTGCCAAGCTGATAATTTAATGAGTTACCCAAAATAGCTGCGATAATTAATATCACCAACATAAACCAGATATTTAAACCAGTACCTTCGCCAGCAACCAAAGCACCAACGGCAAATAACATTGAATCCCCAGGTAAAAATGGGGTAACTACAAATCCTGTCTCTGCAAAAATAATCATGAAAAGGATAAGGTAGGTCCATGTCCTATACTCTTGCATGATTTGCTCTAAAGTATCTTTTGTATTCGTAAGTAGCTGTATCAGTAAGTCGAAAAATTCCACCGTTTTATTTTTTTTTACAAAAGTAAGGATATCGTTTAGATATGTTGCTAATTTTTAAAATATGACTGCAATTAAATAAAATAGTCCCGATGTTGTCGGGACTATTTTATTTTGTTATGAGTGATCAGTTGCGAGTTATGGGATTAAACTTGTTACTAGTCGTAACGCACAACCTGTAACTTATTAGTAAGCGCTATTTAGCATTACCGGCATCACTAACATCAACACATCTTCATTCTCATCATTAGTTTGAGGAATTAACAAACCTGCTCTGTTTGGAGTAGAAAGTTCTAAAGTAACTTCTTCGCCACTTAGGTTGTTTAACATCTCGATTAAGAAACGAGCATTGAAACCAATTTCTAAATCTTCGCCATCATATTGGCAGCTCAAACGTTCGTGAGCTTCGTTGGCGAAATCTAAATCTTCAGAAGAGATATTTAGCTCGCTACCGTTAATTTTTAAACGAACTTGGTGTGTAGTTTTGTTAGCGAAAATCACTACCCTACGTAAAGTATTTAAAAATAATGCTCTATCAATAACCAATTTGTTAGGGTTCTCTGCAGGAATTACCGCTTCGTAATCTGGGTAACGCTCATCAATTAAACGACAAATCAAATTGATATTTTCGAATTTGAAAAATGCACTTGTAGCATTGTAATCAACAGAAACATTCACATCGTTATTTGGCAAAGCTGCTTTTAACAAAGTCAACGCTTTTTTAGGCAAAATGAATGACGAAGCTTTATCAGCTTTAGCATCATTTCTTCTGTAACGAACCAATTTATGTGCGTCTGTGGCTACAAAAGTGATATTTTGAGGAGACAACTGACAATAAACACCAGTCATTGCCGGACGAAGCTCATCGTTACTTACTGCAAAAATTGTTTTAGTAATAGCTTCACTTAAAACCGTTGCAGGAAGATTTACCGAAGAAGCGTTATCCACTACTGGAATTTTAGGGAAATCATCACCGTTCTCACCACTTAATTTATATTTTCCGTCACCCGCACTAATCTCGATAGCAAAATTATTATCATCTACATGGAAAGTAATTGGCTGATCTGGCAAGGTTTTCAAAGTATCTAGTAAGATTCTCGAAGGAACCGCAACTTTACCTTCTTCCTTCGATTCAACAGGCAAAGAAGTAGTCATGCTCGTTTGTAAATCGGTAGCAGAAATAGTTAAATTTCCTTCTTTAATTTCAAACAGGAAATTCTCCAAAATAGGCAATACTGTGCTGCTACTCGAAGCACCATTAACCGTTTGTAAATGTTTTAATAATGTCGACGTGGATACTATAAATCTCATAGTTTGTTATATATAGACTCAAAAGTATGAAATTTACCTTGCATACTTATGTTTACGATAATAATGTTGAAAAATTGCGAAACATATCAACAACAGGATTGGCAAAACGGTATTAACCAGCTGCCATTTTGTTTTTTCGGTACGTACCAAGGTTTTATCCAAGGGTCTTACCGTAACTTCTTTGTTTCGCAGGGCGATAAGATTGTCCTCATTCGTGAAATAATCTGCAATATTGAGCAGCAGTGCCTTATTTCCGAAATTTTGCTGCGTATACCTATCAAAACCTAAAGGAAAAGGCGAACCATCGGCAGAAACTTGGTTACGAAAGATATCTCCATCTCCCAAAACAATCATTTTTGCAGGTTTACTTTGTGCGGGCAAATCAAACTGTTCTCTAATGCCTTCAGGTATCGGTCGATTCAAAAACACCGATTTAAAACTTCCCTCCAATAAAACACCTACACTTTTCGGCGCATTGGTAAATTCCTTCTGCGTAGGTTGTTCATCTACCATTTGTAGGTTAAACATTTTTGGCGAAGTATAAACCTTATTATACGGGGAAGTAGTTAAAATGATGCGTTTACTTACATTTCGGCTTCCAATGGTGTCTACGGTACTGGCAAATTCCGCCTTAATGTTATCTAAATTCTTTACTACACTATTACTTGTATCAGGCAATAAAACTGGATAATACAACCATGGTGCCATTTGTATATCTCCTCTAGGTCCGCCAGTAGCTACGGGAATTTCCGCACAGTTTACATCGGCAATGATATTGTAGTTTACACGAGCACCGTATTCAAACAACATGTCATCTAAGTTCAAGCTATTATTGGCAGCCATAAATGACCTGCCGCTACGCAAACTATCCAACTCCATTCTCACTTGATCTATAGACCATAAAACATGGCCGCCCTTCATCACAAAATAGTTGATTTTATACTTCTGCGCCTCGGTAAACGCTCGTAAAGGCTTTGCAATGACTAGCATTTTCAAGCTGTCCAAACCTTGCTTGGTCATCGAATCTAAATTGACCCTTCCAACCACATAACTATCAGACAAGGAGCTCATCGCATCATAAAGATAGTTATCGTTAGGTTCTCCATTTCCTTCTGTAAAACCGATACGTGGATTGTAGCCCGAAATCACCTTTTTTAGGGATGATGTAAATACGTATTCTAGGTTTTTAATGGAGTTATTGATGCTCTCATCATAGTTAGAAGCTTCGCCACCTAAGTTTTGAAGTAGTTTTACCGGCATCCGTTTTCCGTTACTTTCTATCAATGCCATCGGAAAAACGAGCTTCTCCGAGAAGCCAGCATCTGTCTTGATATTGATGTTCGTTGGTCGAATCCCCATTTCATACAAATGCTGAATTACCGTATCTTGTTCATTAACCGTTAATCCAGAAATAGGATTTACATAAACTACTTTAAAGTTTGCTTTTGAGTAGGCTTTATAATCGGCCAGCATATCTTTAGTCGCATTGCGCAAACGCTTAAAAGCCGATGGCATATCCCCATCCAAGAAAACGGTTACAATAACTTCATTTTTATTCTGCCGTAAAGTCTCTTTAGTCTTTTCGGTAAGCGTGAAACGTTTTTCCTTGGTAAAATCTATTCGAGTGTAAGCAAATTGAGCAATTACATTCACCAGCACCAAGATCAATGCAAACCCTAAAACTTTCAAGATTTTTGTCTTTGCTCCTTGCTCCTTGTTCCTTCTTCCTTGCGCTACCATTTCCTACCTCCTATCGCCAATTTAGTTAGCCATAAAAACAAAGCCACAAAAGTGAGAAAGTAAACCACATCCCTAGTATCTAAAACTCCCCTACTTATGGATTGGTAATGTTCGTTTATCCCGAAATTCATCAAAAAACTTTCTATTCCTTCAAATGCAGCAATCCTACTTAATGAATCGAAGCCACTGTAAGTGAAAAAACATAAAAATACCGCAACTGCAAAAGCAATAATTTGGTTCTTAGTAATGGATGATGCAAAAACTCCTATCGATGCAAATGCACTACCCAATAAAAACAAACCAACATAAGAACCTATTACTGCTCCCGTATCAATATTTCCTTTTGGCAAACCTAACTGAGAAATACTATAGTAGTAAATCAACGTGGGCACCAGCGAGAATAGCACCAATACCATACAAGCCAAGTACTTAGCCAAGATGATTTGCATATCTGTTAGCGGTCTTGTAGCCAATAATACGTAGGTTCCTTCTTTTCTTTCTTCGGCAAACGACCTCATGGTAATTGCTGAGATTAGGAACATAAATAGGTAAGGAACCAAACTAAAGAAGCCATCCATCTCGGCATAGCCATACTCTAAGATGGAGGTATCTGGAAAAAACCAAAACATTAAACCACAAGCCAGTAAAAATATACCGATGGTAATGTAGGCCATTAAAGAGTTAAGGAAACTGAATAATTCTCGTTTAAATACTGCTAGCATGCCGTTGTATAGGAATGACGAAGTTATACAATATCTATTAAAACAAAAAAGCCCCAACAAAATTGTCGGGGCTTTGATGATATTTTATTTCTCTTAGAAATTGAAACCTAATCCTACTGAGAAAACTTTGTTTTTGATTTTTAAGTCTGTTCCATTCTCGCTGATATTACTTAAGTTACCTAGACCTAGTCCATAACCAACGTGAAGATTTAAACCATTAGTCAATTTATAACCTGTTAAAAAGTTAACTCCGAAATCCATTCTTTTAACTTGTTCTTCACCTGATCCAAATTCTGCATCATATTTCTCTCCATCAACTTTAGAATTACCAGACAATGCATAAGCAGCATAAGGGCCTGCACCTAGAAAAAATTTACCGGGGCCAGCATTAAAATTCGCTACTAAATTTACCGGAAGTTCTAAGTAAGAAAAGTTAATAGAAGCTCCTGCATCTAGTGCATCAGATTTTGTTCCTTTATTCATAAAAGTTAAACCGGGTTGTACAGAAAAAATTTCTGAAACATTAATATCTGCAATAGCTCCAACATAGAATGAGGTCTTAGCATCTGCACTTGCCGACATTCCCTCAGCAGAGTATACCAAATTTGGAAATGCAACACCAGCTTTAACTCCAAAAGAAACAGGTTTGTCTTGAGCGTTTGTAGCAACGTTTAGGCCCGCTGCTAGCGTTAATAATAGAAGGATTTTTTTCATTTTAATTTGATTATTTTTTGATTGTTAATTAATTAGGTGCAAAACTATAAAATTAATGCAAATAAAAAAGCCCCAGTTTACAACTGGGGCTTTTTTATTTATTTTGTGTTTATTTCTTATAAACCGAAGTTTAAAGCTGCTCTTAAACCGATGAAAGAACTAGTTCCGTCTTTCGACCATCCTTCATAACGAGCACCGAAATCAATCGCCATTTTATCTGCTACTGGAAATTCTACACCTAAGCTTGGTGCATATAAGAATGCGGTACCATTAGAATTATCTCCAGTTGCAATTGCAGCACCTATTTGACCCTGAGCATAAAAATTCTCCGCTAAGAAAAATCTAACACCTGCTTTTAAAGGAATTGCAGCTACACTTGGAAACTTAACACCAGTATTGCCAATTTCCTTTCCTGTAAAGCTTAAATAACCTGCCTCACCTACAAAATTTACCTTGTTTGCAATTGGGGCTTGGAAGTTTAAAGAACCTCCAACTCCGAAATCCCATGTGTCTCCAAAATCACCCATTGGAAATGCGAAATCTGCTCCAATACCAATTTTTGAACCATTCATTGCAGGATCTTTTGTTTGTGCATTAGCAGCGAAACCTAAACCTGCTACAAGAGCTAACGATAATAATAATTTTTTCATACTGTTTTACGTAATTTAAATTTGTGCATTAATTAACTGCACTAGTAGACACAACAATATTGCCAATAGTTACATACGCAACAAAAACGACCAACAAACAACTGGAATACAACAATTTAATTTACGCAAAACTAGCAAACAAAAGTAAAATCTGTACAATAAAAAAGCCAGATAGCTTACGCTAACTGGCTTAAATAACATTAAAATCTAATTAGAAAGAGAAACCTACTCCAATAGAGAACAGTTTATTCTTAATTTTTCCATCAGAATCTGAAGAAATATTACTCAAACCTATTCCATAACCTGCATGAACGTTAAATCCATTAGATAACTGGTAACCACCTAAGAAGTTTAAACCGAAATCACCTCTTTTAAAATCACCATCCGAACCAAATTTCACATCTTCTTTTACCGTTTCACCTGCTCCAGTAAATTTATACTTTCCACTTAATGCCATAGAATAATAAGGACCCGCACCAACAAATACTTTACCAGAACCAACAGGGAAATTTGCCAATAAATTTACTGGAAGCTCTAAATACATATTGCTAAGTGTAGTGCTAAGATTTTCGCTTTCATCAATCTTAGTGCCTTTTCCAATTAAAGTTAAACCAGGTTGTACTGAGAACATTTTGCTTATTGAAACATCTACTGTTCCGCCGAAGTAGAAAGAAGCGTTGGTTTTAGTTTTAACATCTTCACCAGCATCTGAAATTGAAACATTTGGAAAAGCAACACCAGCTTTAACACCGATTTTAATTGGATTGTCTTGTGCATTAACGGCAGCACCTAAACCCGCTACAAGAGCTACAGATAATAATAATTTTTTCATAGTGTAATATATTTTGTTGTAATTAATTGCTTCGGCTAAGGCAATTATTCTTCCAATAATCACCAAATCAGAAAAAAACAATCAATCAACTAGTAATCAATACACTAAAAAACAAATTCACAAAAAAAACAATTGAATACCAGCAATATAGAAGTAATAATTTCCACGGTTTTCTATCAAAATTACCCAAACCTAGTCTTTAAACGATGGAAGAAATAGATCAGAAGATGCTAAATCTACATCCCAAAAACATAGCCCAACTTCAACCCTATAAAAGAGAAACTTGTAGTCTTTAGGGTAGAAGTTGCCCCATAGCTCGTGTTAGTCCAAGCTTCGTATCTCAAACCAAACTCAAGCTTGTTATTTGAGCTTCCTGTTTTAAAATAAGTACCCAATCCTGGCGACCAAACAAAAGATGTTCTAGAAGAAGCGCCCATGTGAAAAGCAGCTCCTGCCTGTCCTTCTATATAAAAATCTTGGCTTGGATAGTGCTTAAAACCTAGTTTTACAGGAATAGCTTCGATGTTTGCTAGCTTCGTTCCTAATTTCCTTTTGGTTAGGAATAAGTTATATCCACCATTTGCGGTAATCGCATATTTTTCTGCTATCGCAATTTCAGCTTTTAATGCTCCGCCAAAACCAATGCCACTTATGCTAGAAGCATTGCCTGTTGGCAAATTTATTTCTGGAGCAAAACCAATTCGTACTTGCTGAGACTGCGCAGTAAAAGAAATTGAAACTACTATAAAAAATAAAGAAGCGAATAACTTATAGTTCATGTTAACGTGTTAGTTTTTTAAAAATTTCTTCCAAAGAAGCAGTAGGATGTTCTTTTTTTAGGTCGGCAACAGAAGAATTAGCTACCAGAACTCCTTTATTGATAATGATCACATCATCACATAGTGCTTCTACTTCTTGCATGATATGGGTAGAAATGATTACGGTTCTATCACTACCTAAATTTTTAATCAAGGCTCTAATATCTGATAATTGGTTCGGATCTAAGCCCGAGGTCGGCTCATCTAAAATTAACACTTGCGGCTGGTGGATAATTGCTTGTGCCAAACCTACACGTTGCTTATAACCTTTAGAGAGCATTCCTATCTTCTTATGCTGCTCTTGCACTAAACCCACCAGCTTAATCACTTCTTCCACCCTTTGTGATACGTTCTTCAATCCGTAGGTTTCAGCTACGAAGCTAAGAAACTCACGAACATACATCTCTAAATACAAGGGTGTGTTTTCTGGTAAGTAACCTATCAGCTTTTTAATTTCCAAGGGTGCTAGTTGTACACTTTTACCAGCAATTTCGGCTTCGCCGGAAGTAGGTTGCAGATAGCCGGTCAGCATTTTCATGGTGGTAGACTTACCTGCACCATTTGGGCCCAAGAAACCTAAAATACGCCCAGGTTTTGCTTCGAAACTGATTTGGTTTACTGCCTTTTGTTCGCCATAGTGTTTGGCCAAATTTCTTACAATTACGCTCAATTTATTGCAGCTTTATGTTCTTTAAGTTCAATTGTTTTTCGATTCGATAGGCATCTAACTGTTGACCCGCTAAAACTACATCATCTGTAGATAGTACATCGGCACCATTTCCCACCAAATTACGATACACTTGTCTGTTCTTATTGGCCTTTGCACTTTTATCCAAGTTGCCCATAGTGCCCAAAATAGTGCTTATACCTTTGCCGTGCAAATATTGGTAAAGGCTTTGACTTGGCTCAGACACACCTACAAAAGCAATAATTTTATCGTTTGGCACACCCATTTGATTTAAACGTTCTAGATCTTCCGGACTTTTTACCGTTGCAGAAATCATTAAATCTGGTGCTAGTTCATGTACTTTTGCCGCTTGGTTAGCATTGTAGGTGATGATGATGGAGTTGGTTTCTGATTTTGTTTTACGCACCGCAGCAATAATCTTCTCGTAAGGCACACCTCTTTTAATATCGATGGTAAAAAGCACTTTGTTTTTGCCCCAGTGTAGTACTTCTTCCAAAGTTGGGATTTTAAAAGTCGTTACTTTTCCGTCATCGTCTTTTAAAGTAAGCTTTTGTAATTCGTTATAAGTATAAGATGAAACCAGGCCAGTCCCCGTAGAAGTTCTATCCAACTTGTCATCATGCATTATTACTAAAGCAGAATCCTTACTCAACGCCACATCAAATTCTATGATTACCGGCTGATAAGTTGTTGCATTCTCAAAAGTTTCAATGGCATTTTCAGGGAAACCAGGCATTGGTCCACCACGGTGCGCACTTAACAATGGATACGGCTTTGTTTTTCTATTTAAGAAAGCTTGAAACTCTTTTGCCGTTTTAAAACTGATATACTGATGTTGCTTTGGGACAATGCAGGCAATGCCAATCAAAGCTATAGCAAGGACTAAAAATTGTATTTTCTTCACTTTAACAAATTTAAGGTACAAAGGTAGTTTTTTGTTTACATACTCTATTAACCACAAAGGCACCAAGAATAGCAACGATTTATTTTAATCCTATTTGAATTGAGCTATCTTTTCAAGAAATTCCAAACGGATTCATCTTTTTTGTCGGGTTTGTCCTCAATAAGTCCTGCAACAATCTGATCTAACAATTCTTCATTTTCACTCACTAATTTATCTCCGAGAGAAACAATTTTCTGGATATTATGAGTTGATGCGGCATCCATTGATGGATCAATTGATGAAAGGTTGCTAGGCTCTATGCGGATGTAGTTACCAGATTTTTTTACCGAATGGAAAAGTTGTTTCAAAAAGTAATCGGTACTTTCAGCAGAGCTACTGCTCATGATATCTACCAGTGCTGGCCCGATAGAAATTGCCTTTTTCTTTTTAAAATCCTCGTAATTGTAAGAAATCTTCGATAACCCAGTTCCTAATGATAACACCCAAATATCATCTATTTTATAGGTATTGTAATTTTTAATCACTTCCAATAACGCCGATAAAGATGGATTGTGAGCAAATACACCTCCATCTACCAAAGGATAACGTGTTTTTGCTAAAGAGAAAATTTCGGCAACAGAGAAATAGGTTGGTGCCGCTGAAGTTGCACGACAAACATCTCTGATGTAAAAATCTCTTGATTCGCCATGTGATATTGCCTTTTGTTGGCGAAAAAGGTGATTTTTGCGTAACTCGATATTATAAGCTGTAATGATACAAGGCCTTAACAATTCGCTTAGTTTTTTATCACCAAAGTAGCTGAGCAATACTTTTTCTAGAACGGTATTATCGTATAATTCACTAAGTAAGCCAAATTTGTTTAGGAAACGTCGCCACGGGCTAGCTGTAAATATCTCTACACCATGTTTTAGATAAATATCCAAGGCTTGTTTGGCAGCATACTTTTGTTTATTTGGTTCATGGTCATCTGGGCACAATAGTATAGAAAGTAAGATCCCACCCGTGCTTGTACCAGCAAAAAAATCGAAATAATCAGTGAGATGGGCATTTGGATTATTCGTTGCTCGCTGAATCCTTTCTTCTAATGCCACCAAAATCATCCCTGGAATAATTCCACGAATACCACCGCCATCTATGGAAAGTATCCTTTTCATTTTTATTCTCTTTTGTAAATAACCGAATGTAGGAAAAAATTAGGTTTATTTCTTTTTTAACGATGTAAGAGATTTAGCTCTGGTTGGTTTCAATATCTCTTTGCGATTATTTTTTCACCACTTAAGACACTTCAGTTCATATTAGTTGAATATCCATTTTTAAAGCAAAAGTACCTATTGTGTGGACACATTTTTACCACCCCCTTTAATTCCCCCGCCAGCGGTGGATACATGTAGTTTAGCGGTATTACATATCCCCCTCTCCGAGGGGGCAGGGGGAGAAAATATGCTATATATAATTATTTGTGTCCACACGATAGCGCAAAGGACGCTAAGTTTGGAAAGGTGTGTTTTATTCATTAAACCTGATAGAAATGAAAAGCCCGCAAGCGAGTGTAGCGAGTGCGGACTTTTAATCTATAGCAGGACTTTCGGGACCGATGAGCACTAAAATTGCTTTTCTAAACATAAAACTTTTAACTTATAAGCTGCAACTTTCAACTTTTTCGCTTTTAACTTTTAACTTTGGCACACTATGGCTCAAAAAAACAACGACGAACTTTTTAAGAATGTTATATCACATGCGAAGGAATATGGTTTTGTGTTCCAAAGCAGCGAAATATATGATGGTTTAAGTGCGGTTTACGACTACGGACAATTAGGTGCCGAATTAAAAAACAACATCAAAACCTATTGGTGGAAATCGATGGTACAAATGCATGAAAACATTGTAGGTATAGATTCTGCTATTTTCATGCACCCAAAGATCTGGAAAGCGAGTGGTCACGTTGATGGTTTTAACGACCCGATGATTGACAACAAAGATTCGAAAAAACGTTATCGTGCCGACCAATTATTAGAAGATAAAATTGCCAAATACGAGAAAGACGGCAAAACAGAGAAAGCTGCAAAATTACAAGCCGACATGGATGATGCTTTAAAAGCGGAAGATTTACCTCGCTTAAAAGCTTTAATTGAAGAGCATGAAATTGCTTGTCCGGTGAGTGGCACTAAAAACTGGACCGATGTACGCCAGTTTAACTTGATGTTTAGCACACAATTTGGTGCAATGGCAGAAGGCAGTGACCAAGTTTATTTACGCCCAGAAACTGCTCAAGGTATTTTTGTAAACTTTTTGAACGTGCAAAAAACGGGAAGAATGAAAATTCCTTTCGGTATTGCGCAAATTGGTAAAGCTTTTAGAAATGAGGTCATTGCCCGTCAGTTCATTATGCGTATGCGTGAGTTTGAACAAATGGAAATGCAATTCTTCGTCCGCCCAGGTGAGGATAAAAAATGGTTCGAATACTGGAAAGAAGCTCGTTTGAAATGGCACAAAGCTTTAGGCACGCCTACAGAAAAATATCGTTACCACGACCATGTGAAATTAGCCCATTATGCTAATGCAGCCACAGATATCGAGTTCGAATTCCCATTTGGATTTAAAGAAGTGGAAGGTATCCATAGTAGAACTGATTTCGATTTATCGCAGCACCAAGAATTTAGCGGCAAGAAAATGCAATATTTTGATGCTGAATTAGATGAGAACGGAAAACCTTACGGCAACTATGTTCCTTATGTAATTGAAACATCAATTGGTTTAGATAGAATGTTCTTGCTAACAATGATGAACGCATTGGAAGAAGAAGATTTGAGCACGCCAGAAAAACAAGATAGCAGAACTTTATTGCGTTTACACCCTGCATTGGCGCCAATTAAAGCAGCTATTTTCCCATTAACTAAAAAAGATGGCTTGCCAGAAAAAGCTCGTGAAGTAATGGATGCTTTGAAATTTGATTTCAACTGTATTTACGAAGAGAAAGATGCGATTGGTAAACGTTACCGCAGACAAGATGCTGTAGGTACCCCTTTCTGTATCACGGTAGATCACCAAACTTTAGAGGATAATACGGTTACCATCCGCCACCGCGATACCATGGAGCAACAACGTATTGAAATTAAAGATTTGCACTGGACTATTGAAAGCAAGGTAAGCTGGAGAAGCTTATTGAGCCAATCATAATATTAAATCCCGGTTTTTAAATCGGGATTTTCTTTTATTTATATCTTTTAAAAGATTAGCAATTTCGAAGTTTAATTTGATAAATAGCAACTAATTAGCTATTTATGCATAATTTTTCAACATTATAATTTAACCCCTCAATCTAATGAGAAACATCTTAGCAAAAGCGAGCTTATTTTGTTTGATACTCTTTACTTTTTCTTGCGCAAAAGACACTGAACGTTTAACAGCACCTACTAAATCTTTCATCAAAGCACAAATTGGTGGCCAAGCTGTAGAATTTACTACAGCAACCAAAGCTATTTATAACGTTGGCGATAAGAAAACCGTTGAGATTACCGCATTCACCCCAAGCGGAAAGATGATAGGTTTTGTTATTGATGGCTTTACAGGACCTAGAAGCTATGAAATTACAGAAAGTATGCTTACCACTTTTAGCTACATAGGCGATATTCAAGATTTTGACACTTATTTTATTAGCACTAGTGGAACAATAACTATTACACAAGCCAATGACAACCTAATTGTTGGAAAATTTGAGGTAATAGCCAACAATGGCACCGAAGACATTAGCATTAGCAACGGAGATTTTTCTATAGATCTTAATACTGCAGAAACACACGAACATTTAGGAGACAATAAATTTAGCGCAAAATTAAATGGCGTATTAACTGGCTTCAAAGGACAGGTAGTGGCTCCAGGGATAATAAATATTATTGGAATGTATGGCACAAAATCAATGACATTAGCTTTACCTAGCTACACCGGCGTTGGTACCTACCAATTGAGCGATACCTTTTTAGGCGATCGATTATCTTATTTTTCTAGCGCAGACGAACCAGAATACATTTCTACCTCAGGAACAGCGATAGTTACAAGTACTGCTAATAACACTATTAAAGGTACATTTAGTGGAACTTTAACTAATGACAATGGCGAAACTATTGTTGTTACCGACGGCAACTTTGAAATTAAGGAATTCAATTAAACTACTTTATTGAAATAGAATCATAAAAGAAAAGCTCCGACATAAATCGGAGCTTTTCTTTTATTCCAAAATATCATCAATTGCATCATCACTTCGAGCAATTACCGCTCGGTCGCCTCTAACAATAATGGGTCGCTGTATTAAAATCGGATTTTCATGCATGGCAACAATCAATTCTTCGTCTGACAAACCCTTACCTTTTATTTGCTCTTTAAAGACAGCTTCTGTTGTTCTAATTAATTCTAGGGGTGCAATACCCAACAATTTCAAAATAGCTTTTATTTCTTCTACATTAGGCGGATTTTCTAAGTAATTGATAATTTCAAAGTCGATGTCTTGACTTTCTAGTTCTTTGAGTGCAGCATTGCTTTTGCTACATCTGATGTTATGATAAATTTTAATGCTCATTATTTTTTATTCCAATACCAATCGTGTTTTTCTACTTTAGTGATTTCAGGTTGATTGACTTGTGTTAAAATTCTTCGGGCACCTACTAAAGTCTTCGTCTGATATTCGTCGTAGTTAACAGCCGTTGGCAAAATACTACTAATTTTCACCATCCCCGCCGACTGAATAAATTCTCCATTACCCATATAAATAGCGGTGTGACTTATTCTTCCGTTATTTACACCTCTACGTTTGGCTGCCGAGAAAAACATTAGATCTCCTGCTTTTAAGTTTTTCAAGCATTTCTCAACGCTAATCGAATCACTGTCTAAAACATCCAGTTTCTCGCCAACCAAAGCCTGCTGCGAGGCATCACGCGGGATAATTACCCCATTTAAAAAATAGGCTGTTTTGGTAAAACCACTGCAATCAACCCCCTTAATAGAAGTACCGCCCCACAAGTAAGGCACACCAATTAAAGTCTGTGCCGTTTTTAAAATCGCATCTGCATTTGGGATAGGTCGTTTTATCCAAGCATTGTAATCGGTAAGCTGTTCAGTTGGAACATAAGCTTCCCTCCCATCAGGAAAACCTAGCTTGGTAAAAGAACCTTCTACAGCCAATACCTTTAGGATATTACCATTTACCAAATCAGAAACTCTTGGAGAATTTGTGTCAGCTTTCGCAAAAGCATGTCCATAATCAGCTACAAAAACAATTTTCTTCGCTTCTTGCCATTCTTTAAAACTTTTTTCGTTCATCAACGCAATAGACCCGCCGTCTGTCCAAGCCAAGTAGCCATCTGGTGATTTCACCAAATAAAATCCACCCTGTTTTTTCAAAATCTGGATGGGCGTACCTAGCAAAGTTTGCGTCATCAGCTCTGCTCCATGAAATGGCTGGCTCCTATTATTAGCTACCGAGATCGTCGTCACGCCGTAAATTTGTCCATTTAAGCTCTTGGCAGGCAATACCGACGCAATCAACTTCTCTTTTACATCTGCAGGAAATGATTTTCCGAATGCCTCTACCGCTAATTCTGAAGTACTTTCTACAAAAACAGAATCAGCCTTGAAACGTAGATTGAAATAAACAGACCTTTTATCTGGTGCAAATTTCTTCTGTATGGAATTGGCTACCGCTCTATAAGCTAGGGTATCTATTTGGGCAAAAGCTGTATGGCTAAAAATACTGCAAACCAAAAAGAAAAAACATCTTTTCATTGTAAGTGTTAGTGAGTTGGATTTCGTTTAGAACTAAGTTACAATATAAATAGCGATTGGCATTTTGGTAATCTAATCTTTACACAGATAACTTGCGTAAGAACTTGTTATCCATATTTTTGAAAATCACCCAAGTATTACATCTATAAACAAAACGACATGCTTAAAAAACTACCTCTTCCACTTTGGACTATCGCCCTACCCATTTTAGCTTGGCTGGCCTACTTCTTACCGCTAGAAAGTATTGGCAGTTTTGGTACCGGTTTATTAGTCGTATTTCTAATTGGAAGCGTTTTAGCAGCAGTGCACCATGCAGAGGTAGTTGCCCATAAAGTTGGCGAACCTTTCGGAACGCTGATTTTAGCACTGGCAGTAACCACCATAGAAGTAGCACTTATCGTTTCTTTAATGCTTACCGGAGGTCCGGGAACAGAGGAATTGGCGAGAGATACCGTTTTTGCAGCCGTAATGATTATCCTTACCGGAATGATTGGGATTTGTCTGCTAGCAGGCGGAGTAAAATTTAGGCAGCAACGATTTAGTTTGGATGGTGTAAAAGCTGCCCTAGTAGCATTAACCGCAATCCTGACGCTTACTTTAGTATTACCAAATTACACCACAAGCATAACTGGCCCAACTTATTCCAATGCACAGTTAATCTTTGTGGCCATTATCTCGTTGATTTTGTACGGAACCTTTGTGTTGGTACAAACGGTAAGACATAGGGATTTCTTTTTGCCCCCAGGAAACGATGATAAGGGAATAGAAACACATGCCGAACCACCTACAAAAGGGGTAGCTTTAAGCAGCGGTTTGCTTTTGCTGGTTTGTTTAGGGATTGTAGTTTTATTAGCAAAATCTTTAGCTCCCGATATTGAAAATGCGGTAATAAGTGCTGGTGCTCCAAAAATGTTGGTGGGCGTAATTATTGCAGCGGTGGTTTTACTACCAGAAGGATTAGCAGCCTACAATGCTGCAAGAAAAAACAGACTTCAAACAAGTTTAAACTTAGCTTTAGGCTCTGCTTTAGCCACCATTGGCTTAACTATTCCAGCGGTATCTATTGTATCATTGGTATCTGGTTTAACCATTACCTTGGGCATCGACACCAAGTCTGTAACCTTGCTTTTGCTATCGCTGTTTACCGTTATGCTTTCACTAGGCTCGGGCCGTACAAACATATTGCAAGGCGTTGTATTATTAACTATTTTTGCGGCCTATCTGTTCACCATTGTTGCACCTTAACCAGCAATTTGGCAATGGATAACCGCATCAATGAACCAAAAACGTAGCCAGCAGTCGATATACACGATACTTATTTACCAGTTTGTTTTATTATTAGCATTTTACGCAATTTGCAGACTGGGATTTTTATTAGTCAACAGATCACTTTTTACACATTTAAGTACTGGAGAAATAGCTCATATTTTTTTAGGCGGAATTAAATTTGATGTGGTTGCGCTGTTGTACATCAACTCATTGTATATTATACTTCAAGCCTTACCAATTCCCTTCAAGTATAGAAAAGGGTATCAAAACTTCAATAAGTGGCTTTTTATTGTTACCAACAGCATAGGTTTCTTAGCTAATTTTATTGATTTTGCTTATTATAAATTCACTTTAAAAAGAACTACTGGCAGCGTCTTCTCTCAATTTAGCCACGAAAAAAACAAACTTAAGCTAACCACCGATTTTCTTTTAGAGTATTGGCTTTTGTTGATCATTTTTTTCCTTTTCATCTATGCCTTTGCCAAGCTTAGCCAAATTCTAAGGACACCAAACAAAGTTCGCTTTGATTGGAAAGCTTATTTAGCACAAACTGCGGCTTTTTTAGTCATCGCATTTTTATTTATTGGTGGTGTAAGAGGAGGTTGGAAGCATAGTACTCGACCAATTACCTTAAGTAACGCCGGCGATTTTGTTAAATCTCCAAGCGATATGAGTTTGGTACTGAACACGCCTTTCAGTATTATGAAGACCCTAAATTCTCCAAAATTAATACCAGTAAATTATTTTGACGAACAAACTTTAACACAATTATATAATCCTATCCATAAAGGAAACGACACTGCAGCATTTAAAAAACTGAATGTAGTTTTCTTAATTATCGAAAGCTTAGGCAAGGAACATGTTGGTGCATTAAATAAAGACCAGCTAAATGGAACTTACAAAGGCTACACTCCTTTTATAGATAGCTTGGTTGAGCAGAGCTTCACTTCAAACCGAACTTATGCTAACGGCCGTAAATCTATCGATGCACTACCTTCTGTAATTTCGGGCATTCCATCTATTAAAGAGCCTTTTGTACTTTCTTCTTACGCTAGCAATAACACTACTAGTATTGCTAAACTACTTGGCGATGAAGGCTACTACACCGCATTTTTTCACGGCGCTCCAAATGGATCTATGGGATTTTCGGCATATACCAACTTGGCGGGCGTAAACCATTACTATGGCAAAGACGAGTATAACAACGATGCCGATTTTGATGGCATTTGGGGTATTTGGGACGAGCCTTTTATGCAATATATGGCAAAAACCATTAATACTTTTAAGCAGCCCTTTTTCACCTCGTTCTTTTCGGTTTCTTCTCACCACCCGTTTAAGGTTCCTGAAAAGTACCAAGGAGTTTTTCCAAAAGGCCCCTTAGAAGTACAAGAGCCAATGGGTTACACCGATATGGCCATACGTAAGTTTTTCGAGGCTGCTAAAAAAATGCCATGGTACAAAAACACCTTATTCGTTCTTTGTGCAGACCACGCAACGGTATCCTATCTCCCCGATTATCAAACAGTACCTGGTTATTTCTCTATCCCCATATTATTCTACTATCCTGCTGGAAATTTAAAAGGAAGGACAGATAAAATTATTCAGCAGATAGATATTATGCCTACGGTACTTAATTACCTAAACTACAAAAAGCCTTATTTTGCTTTCGGTTTTGATGCCTTAAACAATAAAAAAGATAACTTTGCGGTTAATAATAACGATGGTAATTTTAATTTTTATGATGGAGATTACCTATTAATTAACGATGGAGAAAAGTCTATTTCATTATTCAATTTGAAAGAAGATAGAACTACAAGCAACAACTTGATAAACCATTTACCCTTGGTAAAACAAGAATTGGAACAGAAGCTAAAAGCTTTTATGCAACAGTACAACAATAGAATGATAAACAACCAATTAACCACCAATTAAACGATGAGAAAATTAGCCCTGCGCATCATCGATTTTTTCTATCCACCGTTTAAAAATTGGTTTTCTATTCATACTTTTAGGTACATGGCCAGTGGTGGCTTTACCGCGGCTTCTGGTATTGTTGCTTATTTTATCATTTATAATTACATCCTTCAACAAAAAGATGTTCATTTAAACGGTTATTTAGTTACCGCACCAATTGCAGCTTTAGCACTAGAATCTGTCTTTACCTTTGTAGTAGGTTTTATGCTGAACAAGTATTTGGTATTTACACAGTCAGACCTGAAAGGCCGAATCCAATTGTTTAGGTACGGAACCGTAGTTTGTACCAATATCCTTCTTAACTATGCACTCATGAAAATTTTGGTAGAAGGATTTCAATTTTACCCATCTATTTCAAAAGCATTTATCACTATCCTTTTAGCCGTTTTCAGCTATTTTTCCCAAAAGTATTTCTCATTTAGAGTTAAAAAGAAAATCTAGGCAATACATAGCTGTAGCACCATTAACACCTATTCTCTTACTCCGCGTTTTTTCGATTTTTTTAACGGCCTTACCACGAACGTAGCAACAACGTAGGATGAGCGGTAGACCGACGGTAGACGAGCACACCCAAAACGACAATTCCGTCAAAAACCGACAAACACGACAAAAGCCACTAATTAGGAACAAATGCGCCAAATCCGACAGGAATCATTTTTTAAACACTTAATTTAAAACCTTAGATTTTTGCTGCAATATTAGGAACGGAGCATCAATAACTGTTAGAGATATTTAGCCCTATCTTAGCCCACCATTTTTTCACAGAGTTTACAACTCTATAACTGTTCTAATGTGGCATTTGTCAATTTTCTACTAAAACAGTAGTGTTTTCTTGCTTTCTACCGCCAAATCAGCTAATTTAGGGCAATTAATAATGTATAAATGAGCGATTTTAACGACTTTAATAACAAGCAAGTTGCCAAATTGCCTAAACATTTGAGGCAATTTATAGTAGAGCAAAATTATGGGAAATACACGCCAATAGACCAAGCGGTTTGGCGTTATGTAATGCGTCAAAACTATAGTTATCTAAAGCACGTTGCTTATTATCCGTACATTAAAGGTTTGCAAAGAGCAGGTTTAAGTATCGAATACATTCCAGATTTGCAAACCATGAACGACAATTTGGGCAAAATTGGTTGGGGTGCTGTAACTGTTGATGGTTTTATTCCGCCGGCTGCATTTATGGAATATCAAGCTTATAAAGTTTTGGTAATTGCTGCCGATATCCGCCAGATTAACCATATTGAGTACACGCCAGCACCAGATATTATCCATGAAAGTGCGGGCCATGCGCCAATTATTGCTGATGAAGATTACAATGCTTACTTAAGCTATTTTGGATCTATCGGTGCAAAAGCCATGTTTTCGAGTAAAGATTTCGAACTTTATGAGGCTATCCGCAGATTGTCGATTTTAAAAGAAGCGGCCAATGTGGATGAAACTGAAATTGCCAAAGCAGAAAAGGAATTGAAGTTCATTGCAGAAAATATGGGCGAACCATCTGAAATGGCCTTGCTAGGTCGTTTGCATTGGTGGACGGTAGAATATGGTTTAATCGGCACACTGGAAAATCCGAAGATTTACGGAGCCGGCTTACTTTCTTCTATTGGTGAAAGTGCAACCTGCATGGACCCAAAAATCAAGAAACTTTGGTATGATATCAATACGATAAATTACTCTTACGATATTACACAAGAGCAGCCGCAGCTGTTTGTAACACCTACTTTCCAGAACTTAATTGATGTTTTAGAAGCTTTTGCAGATACCATGGCCTTTAGACGCGGTGGCTCAGAGAGTATTTTAAAAGCAATTGAGTGCAAGAACCCAAGTACGGCAGTTTATAGTTCTGGCATACAAGTTACGGGCGTATTTACCGATGTGGGTATCAGCAAAGATGATGAAGTAACGTTCATAAAAACTACTGGCCAATCAGCTTTGGCTTTTGATGGCAAAGAGCTGGATGGACATAGTAAACATTATCATAAAGATGGTTTTTCATCGCCAGTTGGCAAATTAAAAGCTATGGACAAATTGCTAGAAGACCACTCGCTTAAAGATTTAGCTACCTTGGGCATCCAAGTTGGTTTAGAAGGAAATTTAGTTTTTGAAAGTGGTATAGATGTAAAAGGAACAGTAAAAGAAATTATCCGCAAGGGCGATAAAACGATATTGATTGCTTTTGAAGATTGTACCGTAAAAGAAGCAAATGGCAATATATTGTTCCAACCAGAATGGGGCACTTATGACATGGCCTTAGGCGAAAAAATTGTTTCGGTTTTTAATGGTGCTGCCGATAAAGATGCTTACGAAGAGATTACCCATATTAGCGAGCAACTTACACACAAAATAGTGTATGACGATGCTACAAAACGCTTACATGGTTTATATCAAGAAGTAAGGGATATTCGTGAAGCTGGCGAAGGAACAGAAAAATTGGTCGATATTTTTAACGAGCTGAAAACCAGTTTCCGCCACGATTGGCTTTGTGCCATGCAGATTTTAGAGATTTTGCAGCATACATCAAGTAATCCAGCGCTAGAAAACGAAGTAAGGATTTATCTAGAAATGAAAGCGGCAAATGAAAAAGAGCTGACCAAGTTGATTAACGATGGTTTCCATGTAATTGCCAATCCGGTAACACAGTTGATTACTGTAGAGGATTAGTACTTAAATAAACTTACGAAGTTTTAAAAACTTCGTAAGTTTTATACATAAGCTGTCGTCATTTGGCACAGTCGAGAAATTGAAAATCAACGAAGTTAAATCTTTGAATTTACTTATATACTGAGCATTATTACATCCAAAGATTTCTCCACTTCGCTTTGCTTCGGTCGAAATGACGGAGTAAGGAATTAATTGTTCTTCTTTACGTACTTCGTCAATATCACAATCATTTGCTCATTGATTTTTCCTTCAATCTGCTCATTATTATCGTGCACCAATCTAATGCGTTTCACTACTGTACCTTTAGGCGCACTAAAACTGGTTCCTTTAACATCCAAAGCTTGGGTTAAAACCACCGTATCTCCATTTTCCAAAACGTTACCAAAAGCATCGATATGAACCGCAGCTGCTTCTAAACCACTCATTCCCCATTGGATTACATCTTCATCTAAATCAACCATACTCAAAACACCGCTTGCCCAATCTTCGTCCTTATATTTTTGTAAAATGCGAAAGCTCAACGCTTGCACACTTGGCTCAGGATTCCAGATACTTCCCTCTACCACTCTCCAGTAAAAACTTTGGTCAGTTGCTTCTAAGTTTCCCAAACAATCATTACATAAAGCAACGTGGTTTTCTACGGCATCATCCTTTTTTGGGCTTACCACATAGGCATTTGTAGCTTCTGTTTTACTACATAACTCACATAATCCACCACTGCGTTCTTTTAGTTTTTCTAACATGTCTTTTTTGAATTCAAGCGACAAATTTACTCATTTATGTTCATCAGCATCAAAATATGGCATTAATCATTTTTTAAACAATAAATACGAAACATTTTTAATCCCTATCTTTGCCCGCTCAAAGTTATTATCCATGAATATCATCATTACAGGAGCCAGTAGCGGCATAGGTTTCGAAGCAGCATTAGAATTTAGTTTGGACACTAAAAACAAAGTGGTATGTATAGCTCGCTCGGCAGACAAGCTGCGTAAGCTTCACGAAATTGCCAAAAGTATAACTCCAGAATGTACATTGTTGCCTGTAGCTTTTGATTTAGTAAACGATGATTATAGTGTATTAATTCCTTTCATCAAGGAGAAACTAGGTAGCGTAGATATTTTGATAAACAATGCTGGTGCATTGATCAATAAACCTATATTAGAAACTACAGAAATTGATTTAGCTGAAATGCTAGAACATAATGTAATGAGCCACTTTAAAATGAGCCGTTATATGCTACCATTCATGACTGCCGGTGCACACATTGTAAATATTGGAAGTATGGGAGGTTTTCAAGGCAGCGTAAAGTTCGCGGGCTTAGCTGCATATTCGGCTAGCAAAGCTGCTTTACACACCTTAACAGAATGTATGGCGCAGGAATTAGCACAAACAGGAATTAAAATCAACTGTTTAGCATTAGGCTCTGCGCAAACAGAAATGTTAGAAGCGGCTTTTCCAGGTTATGAAAGTCCGGTACTGGCCTTTGAAATGGGCAAGTATATTGCTGATTTCGCTAAAACAGGACACAAATTTTTCAACGGAAAGGTGCTACCAGTAGCGGCAACCACGCCTTAGAGCTAATAAGAGTAATATATCTAAGCAATATCATTTTTTGGCAACAATATTGTTGTTAACCCTGCAATTAAAACTAAAAACTAAAATTAATTAGCATGGAAAACAACGTTATCACTACAGACAACGGTAAAACCGCCTCAATCATCAGTTACTTTACCATTATTGGATGGTTAATTGCATATTTTGCTATGCACAAAGACAACAGAACAGAATTAAGCAGCTACCAATTAAGACAAACACTTCTTTTAAACATTACAGCTCTAGTATTAGGTTGGGGTTTAGGTTTTATACTTGGACTTTTAATTGCTACTACTGGAATTTTTGCACTTATTTATGTTTCTTACGTTGTTCAATTAGGTATTTTTATCATTTGGATAATAGGCTTGATTGGTGCTATCAATGGCCAAAAGAAACCAATGCCTATTATTGGCGAGAAAGCTCAAACCATGTTTGCTTCTATCTAATTGAGCATACTTGAGAGTCGCTAGGCTTTTGAACTTAATTATATGAACAAAGCCTCAATTTACGTTGGGGCTTTGTTTTGTTTGTACAATTAACAAGTTATCAACATTTTATACAAGTTTTTTCTTTTTTATTTAAGTTTGGAAACAAACATGAAGAAAATACTTTTAACCATCTTATTGCTCGGTAGTGTTGCGTTTAGTTCTAAAGCACAAGATAATGTGTCTTTAACAATGCAATATCAGAAAATGATGGAGAAAGTAATTAGTCGCATTCCAGAAGTGGCTAATTCTACTTCGAACAAAATCATGGACTTTGCTAAATCTTTAATTGGAACTAGATATCGTTATGCTTCTAGTAACCCAGAAATTGGTTTTGATTGTTCGGGCTTTGTGAGCTACGTTTATAAGCAGTTCGGTTATAGTGGCGCTCGTTCTTCCGCAGATTTCGCGAAAAAAGGTAAGGCTATTAAATTGGCTGATGCAAAGGTTGGCGACGTGCTAGTGTTCACAGGCTCTAACTCTAGAGTGAGAAGACCTGGTCACGTAGGTATTATCTATTCTATTGACGAGGCAGGCAAAATTAAGTTTATCCACTCTTCTTCTGGAAAAGCCAAGGGTGTAACTATTACTGATTTAGAAGGTTATTACAAGAACCGTTTCTTAAAGGCGGTAACTGTGATGGAATAAAACAGTCGTCAGGTATCAGGGGCTAGGTATCAGTCATGATGGTAAAAACCTGTATCATTTAGTCTTTTCAAATCTACCTCATTAACATTGAAACTTATGTCTTTCAGACTTTACGGACTAAAAGCTTTTTTAACTACTTATAGCAACAACACTTTCAAAGCATCTGCTACTTTACCGTAAGCAATTAATTCTTTCGCAAATTCGTGAAGTTCTCTTTCTCTGTTGGTTTCATCGCCAATGGTTGCATCCAAAATATCTTTAACATTGGTATTCCACTGCATTTCGGCAACTTCATCTTCATTTGGCAATTGTTCTTCATTTCCCAACAAACCTAAATCATTTCCGGTAAGTACTTTAGAACGACGAACCGAAAATGGTAGCGCATCTACGCCTATACCTAATGTGGTTAACGGTTTTGGAACAGTGAACAAACTCTCCGGTGTTACACGACTGTACCAATTGCCTCCCAAACGGGCCACTAAATCTATTTTCTGTTGATCAATTTTACCTTCTGCGTCTAGAATTTCTTCTTTCACGTGGATGACCTTAATTTCTGCCAAGACCAAGTTACCCGCACCATTTTGGTCGCCCAATGGGATAATTTGATTCACTACACATTCTAATTGAACAGGAGCTTCGGCAACTCTTGGCGGTTTCACCAAATGCGAAGTCTCCATAGTAAAACCAGCTTTTTCAAACTCGTTTATCTCTTTGCCATACTCGGTGCTCGACAAACTGGTTTGCTGCACCATCGCATAATTCACAATGTTGACGACACATTCGCCAACTTCCTTCACATTCTCTAAAGTATGTTTAGTGGTGTTATCTCGCACCCTTCGTGCAGGAGAAAAAATACAAATTGGCGGATTGGTGCTGAATAGATTAAAAAAGCTAAACGGACTGAGATTAACGTTTCCCTCTGCATCAATAGTTGAAGCCAAACAAATAGGGCGTGGAGCAATGGCGTACTGCAAGTAGTTTTGCAATTGCATTGGAGTTAAATCATCGCATTTTAATGTTAGCATAATTAGAATTGGAAGATTGTAAAATTGAAATGTTTTAAAGTTATTTTATGCATCTGTCATCCTGAGCTTGTCGAAGGATTTTTATATTTACAAACGCTTCAACAAGCTCAGCGTGACACCAATTGTAAGTTGAATGCAGAAAGAAAATATTTTCACTGCTGTCAGTTTTAGCATAGAAAGGTTTACCTAAGTTACCTAAACCTGATAGCAGCGAGCATCCCGATTTTATCGGGATAAAGCGAATAGCAGGGCTTTCGTAACCGAAGCACACAGAACCCTGCTTTTCAAATATTATTTTTTAAGTGCTAGAATAGAAAAATCAGTATCTGTTTTGGTGATGTTGTTAGTCAACGCTCCTAAGCCATCAATCTCCATTTCTACATGGTCGCCATCTTGCAACCATTGCACTTTATAATTAGGGTCGTTTAATAAACCTGTGCCGTTTAATTCCAAGAAGCAACCGGTGCCTACCGTTCCAGAACCAATCACATCGCCTGGCAAAATATCTACGCCGTAAGCGCAACGCTCAATGATTTCGGCAAAAGTCCAATCCATATCGGCCATGTTGCCGCTAGAAACCTCAATGCCGTTTACTTTGCAGGTCATTTTTAAGTTGTAGGCGTTACCCACATGATTTTCTTTTGAAGGAACTTTAAAAGCCTCCAACTCATCTGGAGTGACCAACCACGGACCAATTACGGTAGAAAAATCCTTTCCTTTAGCTGGACCAAGGTTCAACAACATCTCCTCCATTTGCAAAGTTCGGGCACTCATGTCGTTCATGATGGTATAGCCTGCAATATATTCATCAGCCTCTGAAGCCTTAATGTTGCGCCCTTTTTTACCGATGACTACCGCCACTTCCAACTCAAAATCTAACTTTTGGAAATGGTCTGGCATACATTCAATTTCACCAGGACCTTGAATCGCATTATGATTGGTAAAATAGAAAATTGGATATTGGTCGAACTCTGCGATCATCTCTACCTTACGGTTTCTACGAGCTGCAGCCACGTGTTGTCTAAAAGCATAACCATCTCTACACGAAGTTGGGTGCGGAACTGGTGCTAGAAGTTCATAAAAAACCTCTTCCTTTGGAAAGATTGTTGCATCTAAAATATCCTGATTAATTTTTTTTGCTCTTTCCATTAAAGGCTCGCCACCTTCCAAAAAAGCATTCATGTTATCAGGTATTAATTTATCACAAGAATTAAGATTATAGATATGACCATTAGCGTAAATGCCTAAATGCTCTTTATCTTCTGTTTTGTAGGATACAAGCTTCATTGTTATAAAAAATTTTAGTTAGCGATGTAAAAATCCACATCCCAATGGAACAACAATATTTATTGGAGATGGTTTATAATTGGATGTGTTCAAAGCTATGAAAGCATTATGGGTTTTCCAAAATCTGTTGAATGATACGTCTATTATTTTACCACCTAAAAACATTTTAGACTAATGTAATTTCTAAAGTGAAATAAGGTGACTTAGGTGGTAATTTTTTAAAAGATAAAAATTGAGGTTTGAAACATTGCCGTAAAAAACCTAATTTTACGGAAATAAAAATGAACGAGATTTTCCCATATCAGAACCATTGTGTGGCAGAAGTATTTTCTGCTTACCGATATGCGATGTTATCTAAGTTGATTTTTGCACAATATTCTTTATAGGTATTTATATCTATCTCAAACGTTTTTACAAACTTACGAAAACGCTTTCCATTATTATTCGTTATATTAATTCTAACCAAATTAACCGTATCATATGCCCATTTATCACAGCTTAGGAGCTATACCTCCTAAAAGACATACTGTTTTCCGTAAGCCAAATGGTGATTTATATGCCGAAGAACTGGTTTCTACCGAAGGATTTTCGAGTTTGTACTCGTTGGTATACCATTGCCATCCGCCAACTATTGTTAAAGAATTGGGCGAACCTTACAATGTAGAACCTAAAATTGCTCGTGAAAAGCATTTGCGCCATACTAGTCTAATTGGTTTCAATATTAAACCAGAGGATGATTATCTGCAAAGTCGTAAACCTGTGTTGGTAAATAGCGATTTGCATATCTCTTTGGCTGCTCCTCGAAAATCGATGACTGATTATTTTTACAAGAACAGTCAGGCTGATGAGGTGATTTTTATTCACGAAGGAACGGGAAAATTAAAAACAGGCTTCGGCGAAATTGCTTTCGAATATGGGGATTATCTTGTTGTTCCTCGTGGTACGATTTACCAATTGGAGTTTAATGACGAGAAGAATCGTCTGTTTATTGTAGAAAGTTTTAGTCCGATTCGTACGCCAAAACGCTACAGAAATGCTTTTGGTCAGTTAGAAGAACATTCCCCTTTTTGTGAGCGAGATATTAAAAGACCTCAGAACCTACAGACTTTTGATGAGTTTGGTGACTTTAAGGTTTTGATTAAAAAGCAGGGAATTATGTATCCCTACACTTACGGCACGCATCCTTTTGATTTTGTAGGCTGGGATGGCTTTCACTATCCTTGGGCTTTTTCTATCCACGATTTTGAACCCATTACTGGTCGTTTGCATCAGCCGCCACCAGTACACCAAACTTTCGAAGGGCATAACTTCGTGATTTGTTCTTTTGTACCACGTAAGTACGATTATCATCCATTATCTATACCAGCACCGTATAACCACAGTAATGTAGACAGCGATGAAGTTTTATACTATGTAGATGGTGATTTTATGAGCCGTAAGAGTGTAGAAAAAGGTCAGATTACATTACATCCTGGCGGCATCCCTCACGGGCCACACCCTGGAACTGTAGAAAAATCAATAGGCAAAGAAAGTACAGAAGAATTGGCCGTTATGATTGATCCTTTTAGACCGCTGATGTTAACCGAAGATGCCATTGCGATAGAAGATGAGAGTTATCACAAAAGTTGGCAGATAAACGTAGAATAGGAATAGGATTTAAGGATTTTCAGGATAAGGAAGGATTACTTTACAAGCTTACACTAATAACTTATTATAACATCCGACTTTTCCAGGTTTCGGATTTTCAGACTAATAACAACACACAATGAGCACACAAACATTTGCAGAAAAAATAGCTAAGGCGCAAGATTTCCTTCCCATTAACGGAACGGATTATATAGAATTTTATGTAGGTAACGCGAAACAAGCGGCACATTATTACAAAACAGCATTCGGTTTTCAATCGCTAGCTTATGCTGGCCCAGAAACTGGCGTTAGAGACAGAGCTTCTTATGTTCTACAACAAGGAAAAATCCGTTTGATTTTAACTACGGCTTTAAAATCTGACAACCCAATTGCAGAGCACGTTAAAAAACATGGTGATGGCGTTAAAGTATTAGCGCTTTGGGTAGACGATGCTTACAGCGCATTTGAAGAAACTACTAAACGTGGTGCAAAACCTTATTTAGAACCTCAAACTTTAACTGACGAAAATGGGGAGGTAAAAATGTCGGGTATCTATACCTATGGCGAAACTATCCACATGTTTATTGAGCGCAAGAATTACAATGGCGTTTTTATGCCTGGTTACAAGAAATGGGAAAGTGACTACAACCCAAGCGATGCTGGTTTACTCTATATCGACCATTGCGTAGGCAACGTAGGTTGGAACCGTATGAATGAAACGGTGAAATGGTATGAAGATGTAATGGGATTCGTGAATATCCTTTCATTCGACGACAAACAAATCAACACCGAATATTCTGCTTTGATGAGCAAGGTGATGAGTAACGGAAATGGTTATTCGAAATTCCCGATTAATGAACCTGCTGAAGGTATTAAAAAGTCGCAAATTGAGGAATATTTAGAGTTTTACGAGGGCGAAGGTGTACAACACATTGCAGTTGCTACAAGCGACATCGTCAAAACTGTAAAACAATTGAAAGAAAGAGGAGTAGAATTTTTAAGTGCACCACCACAAGCTTATTACGAAATGATGCCTACCCGCGTCGGCCAAATTGATGAGGAAATAGAGTTGTTGAAAGGATTAGGTATTTTGGTGGATTGCGACGAAGAAGGTTATTTATTACAGATTTTCACTAAACCAGTGGAAGACAGACCTACCTTGTTTTTCGAAATCATCCAACGTAAAGGTGCACAAAGTTTTGGTGCTGGGAACTTTAAAGCATTGTTCGAGAGCCTAGAACGTGAACAAGCCTTAAGAGGGAATTTGTAATTTTCAGGTCTAATCGTCATTTCGAGCGTAGTCGAGAAATCTTTGGATTTACTTATTTCAAAGATTTCTCTCAAGTACGCACTGTACTTCGCTTAGTCAAAATGATGGCAATGCTAGTTAACAATGCCCCAATAAATAATACAATACTACAAAAACCACAATGGTTGATACGCAACCACCTCCTAATTTCCAAGCGCCCCATCCGGCAAATATTGTTCTGAAAAAGTTATTCATACTTTTTAATGCTAGTTTGATAGGGATAACCACAGAAAAGGCAAAAGGTTTTAAAACCATTTAGATTGGTTGGAGAATTTAATTTTATGTTAAATCATAGAATAACAAACATCCTTTAGGCATATTTTGTTACTTTTGAAATTCGCTAATGGAAAAAACTGCAGCCATCAAAAAATCAAAGCTCTTTCACTTTTGTTATCACTTACAAAAAGCTTTTGTTCTATACCAAAAAAATGATCCCTTACGCTTAGCTGGTGCTACGGCATTTTTTGCCAACTTTGCCATTCCTCCCATTCTATTAATACTTATTAGGCTATTCGGTTTTTTTGTAGACAGAAAAATTTTAGCTACTCGCTTATTCGAGCGTATTTCTGAAATTTTAATTCCGAGCAGTACTGACCAAATTAGAGAAACCTTGCGAAACATTCGTGGTGTGGATCATAATTGGTGGGCTACGGTTTTAACTTTCGTGTTTTTCATTTTTGTGGCGACCACCCTTTTTAACGTCATTAAAAATTCGGTAGAACAAATCTGGAATATCGGTCAGGATGCGAAAGCTGGTTTCTTGTTTACCTTAAAAATCAGAGCGAGGTCCATGATCATTATCCTGTTAGCGGGAATTTTATTCTTCGTCGGTTTGGTGACAGATAGTATTCAAGCATTTGTAAGCACTTACCTTAACGGTACATCTCCAAACTTTGGCAAATGGTTACTTTGGGCGTTGAATCAAACTTTATTTACTTTGATTGTTATGGCTTGGTTTACCATTTTATTTAGGTTTTTAACCAATGCCAGACCAAGCTGGAAAATTGCTATACAAGGCGGACTGTTAACTGCGGTGCTATTCAATATTGGAAAATACATTCTTCGAATCATGTTGCCGCTTAGTAACATCGAAAACATTTATGGTGCATCAGGCTCTATTATTTTAGTGATGCTATTTGTATTTTACTCTTCACTAATCTTCTATTTTGGAGCTTGTTTCATCAAGGTGATTAGCGAACGTAAGCATAAAGATATACGCCCAATTAAGGGCGCACATGCTTACGAGTTAAAAGAAATTATATAATACTTATTAGAATAACCTTAGGCCTAAACCTAATGTAAACATATTTAGCTTGGTATCAGGATAACCTGCGTCGTTAAGTTTAGATAAGCCCATTTCGTATCTTAAATCTACGCTCAGCTTGCCAACATCTAATCCTGTTCCAAATTGCCATGCAAAAGCTTGGTCTTTAAAACTACCGCTAAAAACATTTGAAGCTGCATCACCAAAGCTTTGTTCATCATTCAAAATAAATGATACCACTGGCCCAGTATTTAATCTTACCCCAATTCCAGCAGCGCCAATTTTCGTTCCTACTAAAACAGGCACATCCAAACTTGTAAATTTCACATCACTTTCTAAACCACCACTTTTTAAGGTAGTATTTTTACCCGATAAGTATAACTCTGGCTGTAAATGTATGCCGGCTGCACCAATACGAGTCCAAACACCTACATAATAGCCAGCTCTGTTATCACTGCCAAAAGTGTTTTCGGTGCTAAATTTAGAAAGGTTAGCACCACCTTTCAGGCCAAACTGAAACGAAGGGAGTACTTGACCAAACGCTAAAAAGGTAGAAAAAATCAAGATCGCTACCAGAGAAATTCTTTTCATAAAATCAATATTTAAAATTTAATATACACGGCTAAAATACTCCTTTTTGGAGTAAATAAGCACAAAACGAAATAGTACTCGCTAAACAAGTTTTTATCAAATAGATAGTTTACCTGTTAAGCTCTTGCTTCAACTTTTTCAAATCCCTGCATTTCAAATACGGCCAATTTATCTAACGAGTTAAGGTGCAATGTTCCGAAGAAATTAAAAATCCCGTTTTCATTTTTACCTTCAATACAAACAGACTCTTTTAATACAGCATTTTTAGGATTTCTAACACCAGAAAAAAGTGTTTCTTCGTCTTGGATAATTATGTTTTTTGCTTCGATTGCAAAATCATTTAAAAGGGCCAAAAAAGCCTTACCATTGAGTAATAGTTCTTTAATATTCATAACCCAAAAATTTTAGTGAAGATTAGTTTAGAATTTAAACAGAAAAACATAACAAATAGTTCTAAAAATTTATAAATAAAATCACTAGGCTTAGGTTCTCCACATTATTTTAAACGCTGTAAATTTTAGACTTACAAAGTGTGCTAACACAGCTACAAATGAAAGGTATAACCATAGGCACAACCTATACTTTTCCGAAAAAACTACCCAGAAATGCCAAAATGTACTCAAATGCAAAAAATATTTGTTTAGCTGATACAAATCTATACCTTAGTTTCGTGAAATTCTTTAAGCGTTAAATCCTTAGATCACTCTAAATGAGGCTATCAAATTTTCTCAGCAGGAAAAAAATAGTTTCAATATGATTAAAAACCAAGTTATAGAAATATGAAACCATCATGATTTGCAATTAATTAACTTAAAGACTAAATCATGAGAGCTTCATAACCATTAAAAACCAATATAGTCGATATGAAAATAACAGTAGTAGGTGCTGGTGCCGTTGGCGCCACTTGTGCAGACAACATTGCACGAAAAGAGTTAGCAGAAGAACTAGTTTTATTAGATATTAAAGAAGGTTTCGCCGAAGGTAAGGCTATAGACATGATGCAAACGGCAACATTGCTTGGCTTCGATACTAAAATTAAAGGCGTTACCAACGATTATAGTCAAACGGCCGGTTCGGCAGTTGCGGTAATTACATCGGGCTTACCACGTAAACCCGGGATGACCCGCGAAGAGCTGATTGGCATTAATGCGGGCATTGTAAAAGGTGTTGCGGAGAATATCCTTAAGTATTCGCCAGATGCGATTATCATTGTTATCAGCAACCCAATGGACACCATGACTTATTTAGCGTTAAAATCGTTGGGCTTACCTAAAAACAGAATCATTGGTATGGGCGGCACTTTAGATAGTGCTCGTTTCAAATATTATTTAAGTGTGGCTTTAAAGTGCAATTCGAATGACTTACAAGGTTTCGTAATTGGCGGTCACGGTGATACGACGATGATTCCTTTAACCAGATATGCTACTTACCAAAGCTTACCTGTCACCGATTTATTGGATGACGCTACTTTAGAAAAAGTTGCTGCTGACACTATGGTTGGTGGAGCTACCTTAACGGGCTTATTGGGCACATCTGCTTGGTATGCACCTGGTGCGGCTGGTGCGGCACTGGTTGAAGCCATTGTTAGGGACGAGAAAAAATTATTCACTTGCTGTGTAGCCTTAGAAGGCGAATATGGCCAGCAGGATATTTGCTTGGGCGTTCCTGTAATCGTAGGCAAAAATGGTTGGGAAAAAATCATCGACTACAAATTAAACGAAAAGGAACAAGCAGCTTTTAATAAAAGTGCCGATGCTGTTCGTAATATGAACAGTGTATTGGCAGAAATGAAGTTGGTTTAAATAAAAATTTGGTTAACTGTTTGAACCGTTTTAATTGGTTAACTGTACCGCTACAATTAACCAATTAAAACAATTAACCGATTAAACAAATATAATGAGAACAATTTCTGTTCCCCTAATTTTAGTGAACTTACAAGACAACGGTTTCCACATTCTAGTGGAAATTGTTGTTTTTGGCGAAAAGCTTTTTGCAGTAGTAGATACTGGTGCCTCGCGTTCTGTATTTGACAAAGCTTTATTGGAGGCAAATATAAAAGACCTGCAAGAAAACGATGAGCAACAAGCAGCAACCATTTTTAGCAGTGCAACAACTTTAGTGGGTACTATCCCCCTACTGCAAATTGGAAAGCTAAAGTTACCCAACTACGAAACTGTAGCTATTGATTTACAAAGTGTTTCAGACACTTACATACAAATGGGGCAGCCGTCTATTGCAGGAATTATCGGTGGTGATATTTTGGTAGAGTTTAATTGTAAGATTGATTACAAGACAAAGGTGTTAAGGTTTTATAAAAAGTAATATTGCTTTTACAAAATTTTGTACATATTTTTGTACAAAAAATTATTATGCTAATTGCATCAGTATCCGATTTTAGGAAAGACATTAAGGCTTACCTTGATAAGGTGGCTAAAAATTTCGAGACATTGATTATCAATAGAGGTAAAGACTCTGGCATTGTCATCATGTCTTTAGAAGAGTATAATTCGCTTATGGCTACCAATTATGAATTGTCTTCCCGTAAAAACGAACAAAGGCTTGATAGCTCCATAGATAAGCTAAAAAACAAAACTACACTTACTAAAGAGCTAATTGAAGGTTAGATGAAGTACGTTTTCACTGATGAATCTTGGGAGGATTATCTTTATTGGCAGCAAACCGATAAAAAGAAGCTCAAAAAAGTCAATGAACTCATTAAAGATATTTCTCGTCATCCTTTTGAAGGAATAGGTAAACCGGAACCCTTAAAACATAAGTATAGTGGGTTTTGGTCGAGAAGAATTGATGACGAACATCGACTGATTTACAGAGTTGTAGACGATGAAATACAGATTGCAAAATGTAGGTACCATTACGACTGAGAAATTCACTATGTTATGAAAAACCCTATTCTATTCACCCTTTTTTATTGCATTTCAATTTTATCATTTGCCCAAGAAATTAAAATTGTAGACAAGCCAATTACCTACGATTCAAACAGAGTTCGTTTATCTCTGCAGTACCTTAAAGAAAGACACGGGATCATCCAAAACACGCCCACTATACAGCCCAAAATAATTGTATTACATTGGACTGCTGCCAAAACCTTTTCTTCTACTTTTAATGCTTTTAACCCTGCTAAACTCCCAAACGGAGATAGAAAAGATATCGCCATAGTCAGCAGTTTAAATACATCGTCACAGTTTATGGTTGATAGAGATGGTACCATCTACCGATTAATGCCAGAGAATTATTTTGCTCGTCATGTAATTGGACTGAACTATTGTGCCATAGGTGTAGAAAATGTGGGCAGTGCCGATTTTCCATTAACAGACGCACAACTAAAAGCCAATATCGAATTAGTAAAATACTTAAGCAAAAAATACAATATCGAATATTTGATTGGTCATTACGAATACACCAAGTTTAAAAATACATCACTCTGGAAAGAAACCAATCCAAAATACCAGACTGGAAAAAATGACCCTGGAGCAGACTTTATGTTAAAAGTTAGAAATGATGTTAAAGAACTAAACCTAAAGGGAGTACCTACAAAATAGCCTATTTTTTTCTTCTTTCTAAATTTCATTAACTTTAATTAATCAAACAAAGTAAATATGAAATTTTTAAGAATCTTTTTAGGGATAATCGTCGTACTTATCGCCATTATCTTAATTGGAAGCCTATTTCTTCCTAACACTTACTCGGTACGCAGGTCTACCAATATTGCAGCATCTGATACCACAGTTTACAAAAACATTGCTGATTTTAACAGCTTCAAGCAATGGAACCCATGGTACAAAATGGAACCGACTGCAAAAACTACAATTAGCGGAACACCAGAACAACCTGGACATTTATACGAATGGGTTGGCAAAGAAACTGGCTCTGGTCAAATGAAAATTACTTCAGTTAAACCCTTAGAGGAAGTTAAGATAGAATTAAAGTTCATTAAGCCATTTGAAAGTTTAGCAAACACTCAATTCAACGTAGCTAAAGAAGCTGATTCTACCAAAATAACTTGGACAATGAGTGGCGAAAACAATATCATGAGCAAATGGATGTGCCTAATTATGGGGGGTATGGATTCGATGATTGGAAAAGACTTTGAAGATGGATTAATCTCTCAAAGAAAAATCGGAAAAGAAATAAGCCTATTGAAACAGTCCTAAATTAAAATTTAGGACTGTTCTATTTCAGATATTCCAAACAAAAGCTTTTGTCTGTTGTTCGTTAAAAAACAGTAAAAATTATGCTGATAAGTAGATAATATTTTTTTATCTGCTTTTTTTTAAACTATTTGCCTCTTGATGAATTTACTATTAGTTGAAGATGAACCTAATGTGGTTTCGGTAGTCGTAAGAGGTCTTTCTGCAGAAGGATTTAATGTAAGTGTTGCACCCGACGGTACCACTGGCGAAAAAATGGCCTTGGCTAACAACTTCGACCTTATCATTCTAGATATTATGCTACCAGGCATTAATGGTTTAGAGCTTTGCAAAATCATCAAGAAAGAGAAACCAAATGTGCCAATTATTATGCTTACTGCATTAGGTACGACTGAAAATGTTGTTAATGGCCTAGATAACGGTGCCGACGACTACTTAATTAAACCGTTCAAATTTGCCGAATTGTTTGCCCGTATCAGGATGCTGCTAAGGCGTTACAATGGTTCGGTTAATCCCGATCAAATCATCAACATTGGTAGTTTACAGATTAACCTTACGGCAAAAAGCGTAAAGCGAGACAGCAATGAAATTACCCTAACAGCTACCGAATATCGCTTGTTAGAATTTATGGCAAAAAATAAAGCTAAAATTCTCTCGAGAATTGATATTTTAGAGAACGTATGGGACATCGATTTTAATTTGGGCACCAACGTAGTAGATGTTTATGTAAATTATCTACGTAAAAAAATAGACAAAAATAACGACCAAAAACTGATACATACCGCTGTTGGCTTAGGCTATGTATTAAAAGAATCCTAATGCAGTTAGCTAAAAAAATCACGCTCCTTTTTGCCATCCTTTCAGCAGTTATTATTTCATTGCTTAGTGGTTTTGTATGGTATTTTTCAAATGAATTTGCCTTTGAAGACTTTTACAAGCGTTTAGAGGCGAGGGTTAACATCGCAGCACAAATTAAACTTGTTAAGGATGAAAACAACGACGTTTATTCGAAAATGCGTAGTCAATATCTGGAAAGACTACCATCTGAAAAAGAATACGTAATCAAAGCCGATACAAACACTCACCCTACCATACAAACTGACGATGTTTTACCTAAAAGCTTCTTTTCTAAAATAAACGAGGGAAAAACGGCTCGCTATCGAAAAGAAAATCACTTTTATGCTGGAAAATATTTTGAGATTGGCAACCAAGGTTATATTGTAATTATTGCCGCAAATGACCCCTTTGGTTTTAGGGAGTTAAAAGATTTGCAGAAAATTCTAATCGCTGGTTTCTTCCTATCCGTCCTTTTATCTTTTATAGTGGGTTGGAAGTTCTCTAACTACACACTTGTTCCGCTTCGTAATATTATTAAAAGTATGAAGAAGATTAAAGCGGAAAACCTTCACTTACGCTTAGATGTGAAGAGTTATGGTGGGGATGAAATGTCGGAATTGGCACAAACATTCAACAATATGCTGAACAGACTGGAGACTGCTTTCGAAACGCAGAACAATTTCATCAGCAATGCTTCGCATGAGCTGAGAACTCCTTTAACCATTATCAGTGGAGAGGTTGAATTGGCTACCAATGCAGAAATGGGCTCTAAGGACCACTTAGCTGCACTAGATAAAATCAAAAGTGAAGCCGACAGGTTAGAGCATATATTAACCAGCCTTTTAGGTTTGGCGCAATCTGGCTTCAATGGAAAAGTTCAACCCCGTGAGTCGGTTAGGATCGACGAACTGTTGTGGGAAATTACCGATGCCGTAGTTCAGGTTCATCCAGAAAGTAAAATAGCATTAGATTTAAATGAACTTCCTGAAGACGAAGCGACGGTAACGCTAAAAGCAAATAAGAACTTATTGAAATTAGCACTTACTAATATCGTGAGTAACGCCTGTAAATATTCGGATTTTAAACCAGTAAGTGTTAAATTAGAAAGTAACGGTTCTTTACTTTCCATTGCAGTAACAGACCAAGGTATTGGAATTCCACAAGATGACATCCAGCACATTTTTGAACCATTTTTCAGAGCTTCTAATACTTCTAACTTTAAAGGTTACGGTGTTGGTTTGCCTTTGTCGTTGAACATCATCAGGTTACACCGTGGAAGCATCGGCATTAAAACCCAAGAAGGCTTCGGAACGGAGATTAAAGTAATGTTGCCAGTTAACTCCGAGCTACCATAGCGCTCAAATACGCATCAACGCAATTATTTGAAATTCTAATGTCATTCTAATCTCGTTCTTAAGCGGCTATAATTTCCTCGCCCTAAACTTGTATTAAATATTTATTTAAACATTTAAACAATAAGGGTTATGAAAAGAATATTAGTTCCAACGGATTTTAATGTAGAAAGCACCAAAATAATTGACGCTATTGCACTACACCAAGGTTTAGAAGAAGTAACCATTATCTTTTTACATGCTTTCAAACTATCTGATTCTATTACCGACATGTTAATGTTGAGCAGAAGAAGCAGAGATTACGAAAACATCAGCGATGATTTCAATAAAAAAATAGATGCCTATACCAACAAATATCAGAACAAGGTAAAAGGTATTGGTGTAGAATATTTCTATGGAAGTACAGCTGTTGCTTTCAGAAATTTATTAGAAGGTTTACAGATAGACATGATTGTTTATCCGAAGAACTACAACTTCAAACCTATCAACAAATATAGTATCGACCCTAAATACTTAACTGCTCGCAGCGGTTGTGAAGTTTTAGAATTAGATACTGAAGTGATTGCTAATGAGCAAGAACTTTTCGATACCAAAATTCAATCCACAGAGGTTGAAAAAAAGGTGTCTGCCTAATCAACAGTTTAACAAATTAAATCCCCAATATCATGCTATTAAGAAATAACATACCGATTACGTACATCTTTGGGAAGATTAAAAAAGAGCTACTTTATGTTGTCTTATATTCAATTGGAGTAGTTATATTATATCAGAATTTTCATTTTACCCGTATATCTATTCCTATTGCAGTTCCCGCTTTATTAGGTACGATTATATCATTGCTATTAGCTTTTAGGTCTAATCAGGCATACGACAGGTGGTGGGAAGCAAGAATATTATGGGGTGCTATTGTAAATGATTCCCGTTCTTTATCTAGGCAAATCCTCTCTTTTGTAGACAGTCCTTATGCAACAGAAGAAGTCAGTGCTTTTAAAAACAAATTTGTAAAAAGACAAATTGCTTGGTGTTACGCTTTAAGCCAATCATTGCGAGGCTTCAATTCTTCTAAAGGATTAGAGCGTTACCTAGACAGCAAAGAGCTTGCCTTTATCAAAACTAGAAACAATGTTACCGTTGCTTTATTAGAATTACATGCAATGGATCTAAAAAGAGCATTGCAAGAAGGTTGGATTAACAAATACCAGCAAATTGAGCTAGACAAGACACTGAATGCACTTTGTAATCACATGGGTGGATGCGAACGTATCAAGAAAACAATTTTTCCAGTTACTTACAGTACCTACATCCATATGTCTATCATTTTATTCATTATGATGCTTCCTTTTGGCCTCATAGAATATTTTGGACTGATGGAGGTTCCAGTGGTAATTTCTATCTCGGTATTCTTCTTACTAGTAGAAAAGATGGCAGTACATTTACAGGATCCTTTTGAGAATAAACCGACTGACACACCTACCACTACCATTTGCAGAACGATTGAAAAAGATTTGTATCAAATGCTAGATGATGACAATCTTTTCGAAGATAAAGCTCACGTAGATATGGCACCTGTAGGCTCATACTACATACTATAAGAAATTTCTAAGTGTTGTTTTTGATTACAACGAACCCTCCACTGCTTAATGCGGGGAGGGTTTATTTTTTCAACCTGAGTTCGACTATTATCGTTTGATTTGTAGTTATATAATATCGTTTTGATCTTACTGACCCTGAAATAAATTCAGGATAAGGATGCATGGGCATTCGGTCATGCTGAATTTATTTTACTTCGTAGCTTTCCGCTTCACTACAGGTCAGCATCAGTCTTGCATGAAAGAAATGATTTTAAACCAATAAAAAGCCCTCCGCTGTAATTCACAGGGAGGGCTTGATTTTATAATTGCTTTTAAAGCTTACGCATCAATTTTAGCATATTTTGCATTACGTTCAATAAACTCTCTACGTGGCGCAACCTCATCTCCCATCAACATAGAAAAAGTATGGTCACATTCTGCAGCATTTTCAATAGTTGCTTGCATTAAGATACGACGAGCCGGGTCTAATGTAGTTTCCCATAACTGCTCTGCGTTCATCTCACCCAAACCTTTATAACGTTGAATATGAACACTTTCTTCCTTACCTGCTCCTTTTAAACGTTGTATTGCAGCATCACGCTGAACATCGTTCCAAGCATATTCAAAATCTTTACCCTTTTTAACTTGATAAAGTGGTGGCGCAGCAATGTACACGTAACCCGCTTCGATCAAAGGTTTCATATAACGGAAGAAGAAAGTCAAAATCAACGTAGTAATGTGTGAACCGTCGATATCAGCATCCGTCATGATGACTATTTTATGGTAACGCAATTTCGCAATATTCAATGCTTTATCATCCTCTTCGGTACCAATACTTACGCCCAAAGCAGTGAACATATTCTTAATCTCGTCATTTTCGTAGATTTTATGTTCCATTGCCTTCTCCACGTTCAAAATTTTACCTTTTAACGGAAGAATAGCTTGATAGTTACGATCACGACCTTGTTTAGCGGTACCACCCGCCGAGTCACCCTCTACTAGGAACAACTCGCATTTTTCTGGATCACTATCAGAACAATCGGCCAATTTACCTGGCAAACCAGAACCGCCCATTACGCTCTTACGCTGAACCATTTCACGAGCCTTACGAGCTGCCGCCCTAGCTGTCGCAGCTAAGATCACCTTATTGATGATCATTTTAGCTTCCTTCGGATTTTCCTCCAAGTAATTACCCAAGGCTTCACCTACAGCAACATCTACCGCACCCATTACCTCGCTGTTACCCAACTTGGTTTTGGTTTGTCCTTCGAATTGAGGCTCCTGAACTTTAACAGAAACAACTGCCGTCAAACCCTCTCTAAAGTCATCGCCAGTAATCTCCATTTTTAGGTTTTTCAACAAACCAGATTTATCAGCGTAAGCTTTTAAAGTACGTGTTAAACCACGACGGAAACCAGCGATATGCGTACCACCCTCGTGAGTATTAATATTATTCACGTAAGAGTGTACATTTTCAGAGTAGCTATCATTGTATTGGAAAGCCAATTCTACTGGAATTCCGTTTTTAATACCTTCGATATAAATTGGCTCTGGCAAGAAAGATGCACGTGTACCATCTAAAAAGGCAACAAACTCTTTCAAACCACCATCAGAGTGGAAAACTTCCTGATAGAAAGTACCATCTTCCAATTCTTCACGTTCGTCTGTCAACGTTAGTGAAATGCCTTTATTTAAGAAAGCAAGTTCACGTAAACGACCAGCCAAAGTATCGTATTTATATTCTGTAGTTTGCGTAAAGATGGTTGGATCTGGACTAAAAGTTACAATCGTTCCTCTTTTGTCCGTAGTTCCAACTTCTTTAACATCATATTGCGGAACACCAATTTCATACTCTTGCATCCAGATTTTGCCTTCGCGATGCACTTCGGCTTTTAAATGGGTAGATAATGCGTTAACACAACTTACCCCCACCCCGTGTAAACCACCAGAAACCTTGTAGGTATCTTTATCGAATTTACCACCTGCGTGCAAAACGGTCATTACAATTTCTAATGCCGATTTATTTTCTTTAGTGTTGATACCGGTTGGAATACCACGTCCGTTATCTTCAACTCGGATAGAATTGCCTTTTAAAATATTTACATAGATTGTATCTGCGTGACCGGCTAAAGCCTCATCAATAGAGTTATCTACAACTTCATAAACTAAATGGTGTAAACCTTTAACTCCGGTATCACCAATATACATCGAAGGACGCTTACGAACAGCCTCTAAACCTTCTAAAACCTGTATATTATCCGCCGAATAATTAGAGTTTGGATTATTTTCTTCGCTCATATTTTATGTGAAAAATTAAGAATCAAAAATACGCAATTTTTATGGATTTCAGGGTATTGTGGATAACTATTCGAGTGTTTTTTAGCCATTATTCTGAAGTACGCAATCGACAGTTAAAAGCTCCTCAATTAGCTTGTTAAATAGCTAGCCAACCATCTAAACTTCGAAGGTTTCAACATTTAAACCAAAGAATTGAATTTGATTTTTATATTTGTTAAAATTTACAAAAACAGAATGAGATTAAACACAGTAAAATTTAGTGGCTTGGCTACTGCAATTGCCATCGTTTCTATCATGAGCGCTTGCGGAAATAACGAAGCAAAAACAGAAGGAACAGCAGCAAAACCAGCTGTAACTACAGATGCAAATAAGGATAAAATCGTTTTCGTAGATTCGGATTCGCTTTTAAACCAATATGAGTACTTCAAAGTACTTAAAACTAAAATGGAAGCCAAAGGAAAAGCTGCTGATGCAGACATGAAAGCTAAAGGACAAGCTTTCCAACGTGATATGCAACAATACCAAGCGCAAGCACAAGGAATGACTGCTGAGCAAAGAGCTGCAACCGAAGAAAGATTGGGCCGTAAACAACAAGAATTACAAGCTTACCAACAAAATGCTGGCGCCGCTTTCCAAAACGAACAAGCTAAAGAGCAAGAAGCACTTTACAACAAAGTTGCTGATTATCTTAAAGTTTACGCTAAAGACAAAGGCTATAAAATGGTGTTGAAATACCAAAAAGGCATGGGCGATATTCTTTTCGCTGACGCAAGTTTAGACGTAACTAGCGAAGTAATTAAAGGCTTAAACGAAGCTTATACTAAAGAGAAGAAATAAATTCACAGCCCTTCCGTCATTTCGACCAGAGGGAGAAATCTAAAAAATAGTTTAAGGTCTCGCATTTTGCGGGACTTTTTTTTTGCAATTTGTCGTCATTGCGAGGCACGACCGCGAAGCAGCTACGACGTAAATCAATCTTACAACTGTAGACAAGCAAATAAAACGCTTTAAGATTGCTTCGTATCTCCATCCATTTGTAACATCTTCCAACTTTCACCGCTCTAACTTGTTGTAAACTCAACAACCATGGACAGATATCAGCAGCAAATAGCACTAGAACTTGAGTTTTGGAAACTAGAAGTAATGAAGAAACCATCGTTGATGGGAAATATCGCTACTAAAGTCCAAGGAAAAATCAACAGCTATATTCCGCAAAAAGTTCATAATGCCATTACCGCTACTATTAAGCAGATGATCAAAGCAGTGCTCTTTGGATCGGAGATTACAAGTTCCGATATACCGCCTGCCGAGATGAGCTTGATCCACAGAGAAGCACTAGTGAAGGCGAAAATTGACAGTTACTGCAAAACTGGCGCAGCAGAAGGCGGCATTACGGGAGCAGGCGGCTTCTTAATGAGCATGGCTGATTTCCCGATTTTGATTGCTATTAAAATGAAACTACTTTACGAAATTGCAGCGCTTTATGGCTTTAATACCAGCGATTTTAGGGAACGCTTGTACATTTTACATATCTTTCAATTGGCCTTTTCTAGCAAGAAGGGCGGACAAAAAATTCTGTCACAAATGAAAAATTGGGATGAGAAACTTATTTTACTTCCAGAAAGTGGTGACCAGTTTGATTGGCAAACCTTTCAGCAAGAGTACCGTGATTATATTGACTTGGCAAAATTAGCGCAACTACTTCCTGTAGTTGGCGCTGCAGTTGGTGCTGTTGCCAATTATCAGCTCATCAAAAAACTGGGAAAAACCGCGATGATGAGCTACAGGATGAGGATTCTTGAATATGATGAGCTTATTCGATAATGTGATGATTTGAGAATAACGCATTGCTTAGTCAATTATGGTATTTTGGTGCAATGCCTTTGTTATTCAAACCCGATTGAAGCGGAAATACTTTTTGTTGCACTTACTTCAGACTTCGTAAGTTTTAAAACTTACGAAGTCTTTTTTTCGCAACTACGTTCACAAAAAGATTACAGCGAAAAGCGGGGCTGCAGTTGCCTAAAAGTACTGACTAAGCTTTTCCAAAAACACCTCTTCTACCTTAAACCTTTCAGCTTCCACCTTTTTTAACTACCTTTGCGGCTTATTTTTCAGCAACATGATTTCAGTTTCAAACTTATCGCTACGTTACGGAAAACGTACACTATTTGAGGATGTTAACCTAAAATTTACGCATGGCAACTGCTATGGAGTAATTGGCGCAAATGGCGCAGGTAAATCTACCTTCATGAAGATTTTATCTGGTGATGTACAGCAAACTAGTGGTTCGGTGGCTTTTACGCCAGGCGAACGTATGGCTGTGCTTAAGCAGAACCACTACGAGTTCGACGAGTTTCCGGTAATTGAAACGGTGATGATGGGACACAAGCAATTGTACGACATCATGAAGGAAAAAGACGCCATCTATATGAAGGAAGATTTCTCTGAAAAAGACGGCGAACGTGCTGGCGAATTGGAAAACCTTTTTGCAGAAATGGACGGCTGGAACATGGAGAGCAATGCGGCTACGATGTTGAGTAACCTTGGCATTAAGGAAGAGTTTCACCATAAGTTATTGAAAGAATTGGACGGTAACCAAAAAGTACGTGTGTTATTGGCACAAGCTTTATTTGGCAATCCCGATATTTTATTATTGGATGAGCCTACCAACGATTTGGACATTGATACCGTTGCATGGTTGGAAAATTTCTTGGCAGACTACCAAAACATTGTATTAGTGGTAAGTCACGATAGGCACTTTTTAGATGCGGTTTGTACACACATCGTAGATATTGATTTCAGTAAAATGAATATTTACAGCGGTAACTACAGTTTCTGGTACGAAAGTTCGCAGTTAGCGCTAAAACAACGTTCAGACCAAAACAAGAAACTAGAAGATAAAGTAAAAGAGTTACAGGATTTTATCCGCAGGTTTAGTGCGAACGCTTCTAAATCTAAACAAGCAACTTCACGTAAAAAGGCTTTAGATAAAATCGATATCTCAGAAATTAAAGCTTCAAGTCGTAAGTATCCAGCTATTATGTTTAACAATAATGGTGCTCGTGAGGCAGGTGACCAAATTCTACAGGTTGAAAAACTGAGCAAAACTGTGAATGGCGAGGTTTTCTTCAAAGACATCAGCTTTATGGTGAACAAGGGAGATAAAATCGCCGTGCTATCTCAAAACAGCTTAGCTACTGCCGCTTTTTACGAAATTTTAAATGGTAACGATAAAGATTTCACTGGAGAGTTTAAATTTGGTGTGACTATTAGCATAGCTGATATTCCTAACGATAACACTGAGTTTTTCGCTAACAAAGACGAGAACTTGGTAGATTGGTTACGTGAATACTCTGGAACTGATGCTGATGAGCAATTTGTACGTAGCTTCTTGGGTCGTATGTTATTTTCTGGCGAAGAAGTATTGAAAAACGTAAAAGTGCTTTCCGGAGGTGAGAAAATGCGTTGTATGTTCTCAAGAATGATGTTGCAACAAGCTAACTTCTTATTGTTTGATGAACCAACCAACCACTTGGATTTGGAATCAATTACCGCATTAAACAACGGCATGAAAGATTTTAAAGGCACGATGTTATTTACCTCACGAGATCATGCATTGACCGAATCTGTTGCGAATCGTATTATCGAGATTACGCCAAAAGGAATTATCGATAAACTAATGACTTACGATGATTATATCAACAGCAGCGAGGTTGCGAAGTTGAGAGAAGAAATGTATAAATAGTACTTACTATCGTCATTTCGACGAAGAATGATGAGAAATCTAATATGATACTTATAATAAGCTAGATTTCTCACTACGTATCGAAATGACGAGAACGCATAAAAAAAATCCCTGAGAGAATTCTCTCAGGGATTTTTTGTTTTACAATAAGCCCCTCGTTGGGGAGGCGCCCTATGGATTAAACGCTAATGAAACATAGTACATTGCACCTACTTCTGGGTTACCATAAGAAGTGATATAGTATTTGTTCAAGATGTTTGAACCACCAATTTTAACTATAGAATTTACTGAAGGCACTTTCAAATTCACTTGGGCATCTACTGTTCCAAATGCAGGTACTTCACCACCGGCAAAAGATGAGAACCAAACGAATCTATCTTGCCAACGATAGTTCACATTGAAACCTACGTTTTTGAACACTTCGCGGTTACTAATACCTAAGTTATAACGGATTTCTGGTGTGTTGAAATCGTTATTGTAGTCAGCTGGCAAGTCGTTTAATTTATTGTAAGAAACGTTACCTGAGAAAGTGTATTTGCCTCTAACGTAATCTAAACCAAATGCACCACCATAAGTAGTAACTTTACCTGTTGCATTTACAGGCACACCAAATTTAGTAAACGTGGTTCCATTTAACTGATGAACATTCACACCGGTAATGAAGTTTTTGTATTCATTATAGAAACCATAAACATCTATTAAGAAGTTAGAACCTAACAAACCTTTATAGCCCAATTCGAAGGCATTAACACTCTCTGGACGCACTCCTCTTGAATCAAAAGTGTATTCTTTTAAAATGCCTGTTGTTGGCTGACCAGCTGCCAAAGCGTTCACAAAAGCCCTATAACTGGCTTCTGTATAAGGTCTATTACCTTGTAAATTATATTTATCTAAAAACTCAGGTATTCCACCAATAAGGCGTTGACTACCCCCACCAACTGCTAAATTTATATACTGATTTTGAGTTGTTGGGTTACGAAAACCAGTTTGAAATGAAGCACGGATGTTACTGTTTTTAGCAACTGTCCAAACTCCTGTTACTCTTGGAGTAAAACGGCCATCAAAATTTTGACTTTTATCGTAACGGCCAGCCACAGTTAATTTAAACGATTCTCCAAATTTCTTTCCTAACTGACCAAAAGCCGCATATTCATCAATATCTATTTCTCTACTTAAATCATCAAATATAGTGCCTCCAGAATTTAAGTCAAATCTACGGGCAGAAGCTCCAATTTGAAACTCTACTACATTATCAAACAACCTTGAGAAATTATACATCCCTTCGTAATGATAAAGATTAGACTTATCATTAAACTTTGCGCCATATACCCCAGTAGCTAGATTTGTTTGACTGATATAGGTGTTTTTAATTTCTTCCGCAAAAGTCTCAAACCTAGCAGACCCCGGCATAGCTCGTCCAGCGTCTGCTGCTTGGCGAGCGGCCACATGAGCTTGTGCTTCAGTAACTGCTGGATTCAACCGTGCGCCTACATAAGTACCGATATATTGTGGCAACCAAGCAGTAGAAGATTTATCCTTTTCGCTAACATATGCTCCTAAAATTGAAGAAATATATGAGTCTCCTGAACGCTCTTGAGTAGTATAACCTCTAACGTAAAAATCTTCACCTTTTAATTCTAATTTATATAAACCAATATTAAAATTACGTAATGAATATCTATCTGAACCGGTATAAACAGATGTACCTGTTCCCCAATTTGCTTGTGCCGTTAATTGAATCGTTGGCGTAAAGTTATAGTACAAACCTCCTGACATTTTTAACGATTTAGTGTCATAATCTACTAAATCTATTTCATTATATCCTGTTCTTGTAATATTTTGATTGGGCAAAACGCCAGGATTACGTTGAGCATAATAGAATGGCAAATATTGACTCGTAACCGCTGTTCTAAGAGCAGCAGGAACATTTGTATTGATAAAAGATATATAATTGGCATAAGGAGTACCAGCAGGCAAATTATTTAGTACCGTTTGTGGGTTAAATAGGCCTCCAGAAGCATTTAATATTGCTTGCCTAGCACCAGCTTCAACTGTATTATTAGTAGTTCTCATATTATAAGCTGTCTCATCTCCGTAAACATTAACGCCGTCATAAGCTGGATCACTCTGACGATCTCCCGCTTTCGGCATATTGGCATTTCTATCAAAATTTGATGTATTAGTACCGAACCAATCCTTCGCCTGTAAGAATGAAAATGCAAATTTAGCACCGAACTTGTTGTTCCAAGATTTTGCCATACGCATATCAAACTGTCTAAATTCTTGCGCAGAAGTATTGTTATCGTTTACGTGGTTCACACCAGTTTTTAATTGAAAACTTACACCCTGATATTTGAACGGATCTTTAGAAGTCATTAACATGGTACCACTGATACCGCCAGCACCATATAAAGCTGAAGAAGCACCTGGCAATAACTCTACATTATCAACATCTAATTCCGTGATACCAACGATATTACCTACAGAGAAGTTTAAGCCCGGCGCCTGGTTATCCATTCCATCAATTAATTGATTGAAACGAGTATTACCATTTGCATTGAAACCTCTTGTATTGTAAGATCTGAAAGTTAAACTTTGCGTACTCATCTCCACACCTTTGATATTTTGAATAGCATCATAGAATGAAGGAGCAGCAGCTTCCTTAATCTGAGCTTGCCCCAAACGCTCAATGGTTACTGGAGATTCCAAAATACGTTCTGGCGTTCTCGAAGCTGAAACTACAACCTCCTGACCTAAAATAGCACCAGATTCTAACTCAAAACTTAAATTGTTCGTAGCACCTGTAACCGATCTTTCAATGGTAGTGTATCCTACAAATGTAACAGAAAGTGTAAATGGAGGTTTTTCAGTTGTTGTAAAAGAGAATCTACCATTTTGATCGGTAGATGAACCTATCGTTTTTCCTTTCACTGTAACGCTTACTCCTGGGATCGGCTCGTTGGTTAGCTTGTCCTTTACGGTACCGCTCACCACAATGCTTTGTGCAATGGCTGCGAACCCAGTCCACAGCAAAACACAAATCATAAGAATGACTTTAGTAATAGTTTTGTTCATACGTCTGTAGTTTATATTGTTTATTTTAACATAAACTTAATACATTTTTTTATACTTACAAATTCTATTTTTTTTAACATAATTAGTTTTGAGTAATTAAAAATAGATTACGTTTCATTTCGTTTTTATAATTAAATTGCCTCCTTACATTTTGATTGAAACATCAAAAACAACAACCAAAAACTACAAATTACCAAATGAACAGAGTTAAAGCATTGATTTGCATCATTATTCCTATTCTATTGGGATATACATTAAATACGAAGTTTGGCGACCTGCCTCCAATATTAAAATTCCTTAATCCTTTTACTGGATTTTGGCAGAATGCTGAAGGGTCATCTCCTGCTAAAAACAAAAAATTGGTTCTAAAAAATGCTCACGACAAAATTGAGATTTTGTTTGACGACAGGATGATCCCTCACGTATTTGCACAAAATGACCATGATGTATATTATGCGCAAGGTTATGTAACTGCCATGCATCGCCTTTGGCAAATGGATTTCCAAACTCGTTTTGCTGCCGGAAGAATTTCTGAAGTTGTGGGAGCAAAAGCAATTGAGGTAGACAAATACCAACGCAGAATGGGCATGATGTATGGTGCCGAAAATTCTCTGGAAGGCATGATGGCAGATCCTCAATCTAGAGAAATGTTATTAGCATATACAGAAGGCATTAACGATTACATCAAATCTTTAAACAAACGCAATCTACCAGTAGAATACAAACTATTAAACTTTAAACCCGAACAATGGTCGCCGATCAAATGCGCATTGTTGCTTAAACAAATGTCTGCGGTATTAGCAATGGGTTCTGATGAATTCTACATGACCAACGTACTTAAAAAATACGGACCGGCAATTACCAAAGACTTATTCCCAGACTATCCATTTAAGGAAGATCCAATTATACCCGTAGGCACCAAATGGGATTTTGAACCACTTCCAGTACCTGGCACACCAAAATCATTTACTGAAATGATGACTGCCAATATCGCTACAAAACAAAAAGTAGAAGGAATTGGAAGCAATAATTGGGCAGTATCTGGAATTAAAACAGCATCTGGTTTCCCTATTTTAGCAAACGATCCGCACTTAGATTTAACGTTACCATCGATCTGGTATCAAATACAATTGCATGCTCCTGGCATTAATACATATGGTGTTTCACTTCCTGGTGCTCCTGGAGTCATTATTGGTTTTAACCAAAACATTGCTTGGGGTGTAACCAACGTAGCTGCAGATGTGCTAGATTTTTATCAGATTAAATTTAAGGATGACAAACACGACAGTTATTGGTACAACAATAAATGGAATGCTACCAAGCCGAGGTATGAAACCATCAAAATTAAAGGTGGAAAAGATATTGTTGACACTGTTTATTACACTCATCATGGCCCGATAGTTTACTTTCAGAAACCTAGCTACAGCAGGGCGAACAATGTACCTACAGGACATGCTTTACGTTGGATAGCTCACGACAAATCGAATGAATTGAAAACCTTTTATTTGATGAACCGAGCTAAAAACTATGATGACTACAGAAAAGCTTTACCTTATTTTACCGCTCCTGCACAAAACTTCATCTTTGCAAGTGCAGATAACGATATTGCAATTACGCCTAATGGTAAACTTCCTTTAAAATGGAAAAACCAAGGTAAGTTCATTTTAGATGGAACCGATCCTAGCAACGATTGGCAAGGCTGGATTCCAGCTTCGCAAAATCCGACGGTTAAAAATCCACCACGAAACTTCGTAAGTTCTGCCAATCAATCTTCTACAGATCCTACTTACCCATATTACATCAATTGGGAATTTGCACCTTACGAAAGAGGCAAAAGAATTAATGACAGGCTGGCGGCAATGAAAAATGTAACGGCAGACAGCATGCGTAATCTACAAATGGACTCGTACAGCATCATGGCCGAAAACATCGTACCTTATATTTTACCACTGGTTAATAATGCCAACCTAAATGCTACGCAAAAAGAATCGTACAACTTAATTACAAAGTGGAACAAATATTTTGACGCCAAATCTGTTGCGGCAAGTGTTTTTGACCTTTGGACAAAGAGATTATCTACCGAAATTTGGGATGATGATTTTGGCGACAAAGACACACCGATGCGCTTTCCTTCTAGGGATCGCACCATTGAGTTGATACAAAAAGATCCCAATTCAAAATGGTTTGACAATGTAAAAACCTCTAAAAAAGAAACTTTAGCAGATTTAGTTAACTCTTCTTTTAAATATGCATGCGATAGTTTAGAAAGGAAATATGGTCCAATTGGCGAAGATTGGCAATGGGGTAATTTCAAAAATTCTAATGTGCCTCACTTAGCAAAAATACCTGGGTTTGGCTCTAAAAAAATGTTGATTGGCGGTTCTAAAAGTACTGTAAATGCGCTATCAGAAACTAATGGCCCTTCATGGAGAATGGTGATTGAATTGGGCAAAACACCTAAAGGTCACGGCGTTTATCCTGGTGGACAATCTGGAAATCCAGGCAGCCCATACTATGATAACATGATTGACACTTGGGCAGAAGGCAAGTTATATGATTTGTTCTTCATGCAATCTCCCGATGATAAAGGAGGAAAAATTATCTCTCGTTATAAAATCTCAAAAAAATAGACAATGGTTTTCATCGTTATACTTATTCTATCTTTCGCACTACAATCTTTTTTCCCTTGGTGGACTATCATTGTAGTTTCTTTTGCCACTTGCGGCATTATTGGAAAAACAGGAAAAATCTCTTTTTGGCAACCATTTTTTGCCATTATCGTTCTGTGGACTGGAATGGCTTTATATAAAAGTTTTCCGAACAACCACCTGCTAGCCGGACGTGTAGCTGAAATGTTTGGCTTAAAAGTATGGCCAGCAATTTTAGCAGTTACTGCGCTAATTGGCGGTTTAGCGGCTGGCATTAGCGGTTATTGCGGCTATCATTTCCGAAAAGCAACAATTAAATCTAAAGCGAAAGCTTAGTCGATAAAAAACTTCGTATTTTTGCCCTGTGAACATCAACGCAGGGCATTTTTTTTCTATACAGACCGAAGCAGAATTTAACGAAGCCGCATTAGAAACTTTTCGTTTTCAAGCCGCTAATAATCCAATATATAGAGCGTATATTTCTCATCTAAAAATTGATGTTGAAGCTATTAACAGCTATACAGATATTCCTTTCCTTCCGATTAGCTTTTTTAAATCGCATGCTGTTATATCTAGTAATAAGCCTGTAGAAATTACTTTCAGCAGCTCTGGAACTACAGGTCAAGTTACCAGCAAACATTTAGTTCAAGAGGTATCAATCTACGAAGATAGTTACAACAAAGCATTTGAATTATTTTACGGCAAACCAGATGATTGTTGCATCCTAGCACTACTTCCATCCTACTTAGAACGCGATGGTTCTTCTCTAATTTACATGGTAGATGATTTATTGAAGCAAAGTACTCACCCTAAAAGTGGCTATTTTCTACATAACCATGAAGAACTTCACCAAACCTTAGGAGAACTGAAATCAATGAAGCAAAAGACAATTTTAATTGGGGTTACCTACGCTTTACTTGATTTTACAGAGCAATATCAAATTGATTTTCCTGAGCTCATTGTGATGGAAACTGGAGGTATGAAAGGGAAAAGAAAGGAAATGGTACGTGCTGAACTTCATCAGCTGCTTTGTTCGTCATTTGGTGTAAAACACATTCATAGCGAATACGGAATGACCGAACTACTATCTCAAGGATATTCCAAAGGAGACGGGATTTTCGAATGCCCACCGTGGATGAAAATTCTGTTGAGAGATACTTCTGACCCATTAAGCATCTTATCAGCTTCGTATATTACTGGCGGCATCAATGTCATTGACTTGGCCAACATCAACTCTTGTTCGTTTATAGCAACGCAAGACTTAGGTAAAATTCACGGAGAAAACCGATTCGAAATTATGGGCAGATTTGATAATGCAGATATTAGAGGCTGTAACCTGCTAGTACAATAAGTAAAAGCAGCCTCAACGTCATTTCGACGACGTTAGGAGGAGAAATCTAGCAAAATCTAATTCATATGCTAGATTTCTCACTTCACTTCGTTTCGTGTCGAAATGACGACCGACTTTTAAACAGCTTTTTCGTAAAAAGAAATTATTCTGCTATAATTAAAAAGTAGTTTTTCTTTCCTTTTTGAACTACCAAAAACTCGTCATTGATCAAGTTTTCATTAGAGAAAGTAGCATTTAAATCGGCTACTTTATTTTTATTGATACTTAAACCGCCACCTTGTACCGTTTTCTTAACTTCGCCCTTTGAAGGGAAAACAGTAGTTTTTTCTGCCAATAAAGAAGGTGTGTCAATTCCGGCAGCCAAGTCAGCTTTCGAGACTTTAAACTGAGGAATACCATCAAAAATGTCCAATACCTCTGCAGAGCTAAGTCCATTTAAAAATTCTAATGAACCATTACCAAACAAAAATTCAGAAGTCTTGATCGCTGTTTCCAATGCCTCAACAGAGTGCGTCCTAACGGTAATATCTTCCGCTAATGCCTTTTGCAAGATACGCAAGTGTGGTGCTTCATCATGTTGTGCTTCTAACGCCTCCAACTCTTCTTTCCCTTTTAAAGTAAAGATCCTGATCCAAGCCTTAACATCGCTATCCGATGAATTTAACCAAAACTGGTAGTATCTATAAGGTGAAGTTTTTGCCGGATCTAACCAAATGGCACCACTTTCTGTTTTACCAAATTTAGTGCCATCCGCCTTTTTAATCAACTGTGTAGTTAAAGCATAAGCAGTACCACGGTCTTTTCTTCTAATCAATTCTGTTCCGGTAACAATGTTACCCCATTGATCAGAACCGCCCATTTGCAAAATGCAGTTATGGTGTTTCCACAAATAATAAAAATCGTAACCTTGAATTAATTGATAACTGAATTCGGTGAAAGAAAGTCCATTATCTCCTTCCAAACGCTTTTTCACGCTGTCCTTTGCCATCATGTAGTTCACTGTGATGTGTTTACCTACCTCACGAATGAAATCCAGAAAATTGAAATCCTTGAACCAGTCGCCGTTGTTAACCATTACGGCACCATTTCCGCCTTCTGCAAAATTAAGAAATTTAGAAAGTTGCTTTTTCATTCCCGCAAGGTTATGAGCAACCATTTCTTCCGTTTGCAGATTGCGTTCGTCAGATTTTCCAGATGGATCACCCACCATGCCTGTTGCACCACCAACCAAAGCAACAGGTTTATGTCCCGCTCTCTGGAAATGGATTAACGTCATGATTTGAGTTAGATGTCCTACATGCAAAGAATCAGCTGTTGGGTCGAAACCAATATAGCCAGCACACATACCGTCATTCAGTTTCTGCTCAGTGTCGGGCATGATGTCATGTAACATGCCTCTCCAACGTAATTCTTCTACAAAATTTTCCATCAGTTTTTTGTTTCTTTTGTGATGAAGCAATCAGTTTTTTCAAATTCCCTTCGGATTTCAAAAATCACGATGGTTTCATCTTTAACGATTTTTCAAGGCGCAAAGATAACTTTTAGTTTTTTGGTTTTTCAGTTTTTTGGTTTTTTGGTTTCTTAGAAATACTCAACTAACTAACAAAACAACCAAACGACTAACAATCTATATAGCTATATTTACGATATGAACTTCCTTTCGCATTTTTACTTCGACAGAAATACGCCAAACGCTAACATCGTTTTAGGAACTATTTTGCCGGACCTTTTAAAAAATGCCAACAAGAGCTGGAATGTTCATCCAGAGAAACATGCAGAATTATTTGAAAAAAATGGCCTAGACACTTTATTACAGGGCTGGAAAAGACATTTACAGGTAGATTTGTTATTTCATTCGTCAGATTTTTTCACTAGCAAAACTCAAGATTTAAAACAACTACTTATCCCAATATTAAAAGATAGTCCAGTACGCCCATCTTTTTTAGCACATATTGGTGTAGAACTACTTTTAGACCATTTGCTCATCGAACATCAGCAAATAGCCATTCATTCATTTTATGATAATTTGGATGCCGTCAAAGACGATGATTTAGCGGATTTTCTAAAAAACTGCAATATCGATGATACTGAACTTTTCTTCAAGTTTTTCAACGGTTTCAAATCTAGTAGATACTTGCTCAGCTATCAAAAACTAGAGAATATCAGCTTTGCTCTACAACGTATTTGCATGCGATTGTGGGAACATCCCTTTACGGAAAAAACGACTTATGATTTAACCTCAGTACTAGAATTTTACAAAATCCAATTAGAAATTGATTTTATGGTTATATTTGAAGAAATCGAAATTCGATTGACCTAACCTATGCGTAAACATCTACTACTTATCCTTTTATCTGTCGCTGCTACCTCGGCAAATGCGCAAAGAAAATACAGTAACGAGTTCCTCAACATCGGTGTGGGCTCTACAGCGTTTGGCTTATCGGGTTCTGTAGTGGCAAGCGTAAACGACGTAACAGCTGGCTACTGGAATCCTGCTGGTTTGGCCCGTATGGAAACCCCTCGACAAGTGAGTTTTATGCACTCCGAATATTTTGCGGGTATTGCCAAGTACGACTACGGTTCGTTCGCCACTTCGGTGCAAGACAACACTGCTGTAATTGGCGCATCTGTTTTAAGATTTGGTGTAGATGATATTCCTGATACTTCTGAATTAATTGATGCCGATGGAAATATCAATTACGATAGAGTGAAGAAATTTTCTGCCGCAGATTATGCGTTTATCTTTTCTTATGCCCGTAAAAAAGGCAAAAATGGCATTGGAGCAGGTGACGGTTTAAGTTATGGAGCCAATGTTAAGGTCATCCACCGTTTGGTTGGCGAGTACGGTAAATCTTGGGGCTTTGGTTTAGATGCTGGTGTGCAATACCAAAAAGGAAAATGGAAATTTGCCGCAGTTGGAAAAGACATTACTTCTACCTTCAACTCGTGGAGCTATAATGCCGACAAACTTTCTACCGTTTACGCTACCACAGGCAACGATATCCCTAAAAGCTCTACAGAAACCACCATGCCTCGCATTATTTTAGGTGTAGCTTACGATACAGCGTTAAGCGAAAAATTCAACATCATGGCCGAAACCAACATCAATTTAACTACTGATGGACAAAGAAACGTGTTGGTAAGTGCCGACCCTGTTAGTGCCGACCCAACTGTTGGTCTCTCGGTTGATTTCAAGAAAACCATTTTTTTACGTGGCGGAGTAGGTAATATTCAAAAGTCTACAGATTTTACAGGCAAACAAATTTACACCTATCAACCTAATATGGGTGTAGGTATTAAAATAAAGAATTTCTCTTTAGACTATGCGTTAACCAACGTTGGCAACAGCTCTGACGCACTTTACAGCAACGTTTTTTCTATCAGATTAGATTTCGAAGCCAAGTAATTTAATTTTTTGAAAAGCAAGAGCTGAGCTACGATTTACGTTAGCCCTGCTTTACATTTCAATTTTTTTGCTGGCATTGCCTTTTCATCATTGTCATGCTGAGTTTATCGAAGCATCTATTAGCAACAATCCTTCGACAGGTTCAAGGATGACACCTGCAAAAAAGATTTACATTTCAATCAGGTTTAAAAACAAACTGCATTGCTCTAAAAACACCCCGCCCGCTGGGCACCTCTCTACAACAGGGGAAGGTATGATGCAATTTCCCTCTTGTAGAGGGGGTGGTCGAAGACCGGGGTGTTCTATAAATACTAGTGCTTATTTCAAACCACTGAATAAAAACAACTTTTTAATGACAGGCTAATCTATTCTCTCTGCTAAATTTGTTATCAAACCCCTAACATCATGAAAGCAGTAGGATTTAAAACTTCCCTCCCAATAGCATCACCAAATAGTTTTATTGATTTTGAAATCGAAAAACCAACTCCAAAAGGACACGAACTTTTGGTGAAAATAAATGCCATTGCAGTAAATCCAGTAGATTATAAAATAAGACAGAACTCCGCAAAAGATACAGAACTTGCCGAACCTAAAATCATCGGTTGGGATGCTTGCGGTATAATCGAAGCCATAGGAAACGAGGTTTCTTTATTTAAAGTTGGCGATGAAGTTTATTACGCAGGCGACATTACCAAAGCCGGCTGCAATGCAGAATATCAAGTAATAGATGAGCGAATTGTAGGTAAAAAACCTAAGAGTTTAAGTAATGAAGCTGCCGCAGCAATGCCGCTCGCCACCCTTACCGCATGGGAAATTCTTTTTGACAGAATTCGTATCAGCACAGAGAAGGACAAAGGCAAAACTCTACTAATTATTGCTGGCGCAGGAGGTGTAGGTTCTATCGCTATTCAGTTGGCGAAAAAAATAGCAGGTTTAAAAGTTATCGCCACCGCATCAAGACCTGAAAGTATCGAATGGTGCAAGCACATGGGTGCCGACGTGGTGGTTAATCATAAAAATCTGACAGAAGAAGTTAGAAATGCAGGACTTCAATACGTAGATTTTATTGTAGATTTTGTAGATGCCAATGCCTACTGGGACGAAATGGTAGAACTCATCAAACCACAAGGACACATTGCTTCTATTACAGGTAGCGCCACGCCAATTGCGTTAAATAAGTTAAAAACTAAAAGTGCTAGCTTCTCTTGGGAATTTATGTACACTCGCTCAAGCTTTCAGACAGAAGACATGATTGAGCAACATCACATTTTAAACAAAGTAGCTGATTTAATTGATGAGGGAGTATTAGTACATACTTTGACCCAAACGCTAGATGGCCTTTCTGCTGAAACTTTAAAACTAGCTCATGAACAGCTAGAGTCCGGAACTACAATTGGTAAATTGGCGATTAAATTGTAGTGAAATCGTCATTGCGAGGTACGAAGCAATCCAACAACTATTCGTTAACTATTAAAGCGAATTGAGATTGCTTCGTACCTCGCAATGACGACAAAATCTTATATCTTATTTTAACGTGAGTTTTGGGTCTTGATTCGTCATTTCGACCGCAGCAAAGCGAGTGGAGAAATCTTTGAATATATATTTGTTCCAATTATGCTTAAGGATCTCTCCACTTCGGTCGAGATGACGGCAGTTCTACTTCTTGATGCAAATTAAGTAATCGAAAAACAGAGCAAAATATCCAAAGCTCACGTTATTTTAAGAACATTTTGGGCATAATCCCGAAAGTGTAAAATTTACTTCTTTAACTTGATATTGCTTTGGAAGTTTAAAAGTTGGCTCAACATCTTCCAAGCAAGTTACAGATTTACATTTTTCGCAGCTAAAATGAACATGATTATGGTGGTGTTGCTTTTCACAATCGTGGCATTCAGCATATTTGATTACGCCATCTACATTTACAATTCTATGTACAGAACCCTCTTCTACCAATCTGTCTAACACACGGTAAATGGTAACCCTGTCACACAAATCGTTTAAAGCAGCCTGTATTTCTGTATGCGACAATGCCACTTCAGAACTATGAATTAACTTTTTGATTTCTGTTTTTGCTACGGTATTTCTTGCAACTTTCATACGATTACAAATATACAAAAATCTAAAGCATCAAATATTTAATGGCTTAAAGCTATACTTTGTTATGATAAAAAGTACTAGAAAAGGTTTTTGATGATTTGCTCTGTAGTTAAACCTTCAGCTTCAGCTCTGTAGTTACGTACAATTCTATGGCGTAGAATACCTTCAGCTACTGCTTGCACATCTTCAATATCTGGAGAGTACTTACCAGAGATAGCCGCATGACATTTAGCACCTAAAACCAAAAACTGCGACGCTCTTGGACCAGCACCCCAAGAAATAAAATTATTGATTTCAGCAGTTGCAAACTCACTATTAGGACGGGTTTTGGCTACCAATTTTACCGCATACTCCAATACATTATCCGTTACTGGAATATTACGAATCAGTTTTTGAAAATACTGAATCTCACTAGCACTAATGATTTTTTGCAGCTCTACTTTTTGATTGCTCGTGGTATTTTTCACAATCGTTAACTCATCAGCAAACGCTGGATAATCTAGCGAAATATTGAACATAAAGCGGTCCAGCTGTGCTTCTGGCAACGGGTAAGTTCCCTCCTGCTCAATTGGGTTTTGTGTAGCTAGAACAAAGAAGGGTTGAGGCAAACCATGAGTTACTCCGGCAGCGGTAACTGCTTTTTCTTGCATAGCCTCCAATAAGGCAGCTTGTGTTTTAGGAGGCGTACGGTTAATCTCATCCGCTAAGATAATATTGGAAAATATTGGGCCTTTGATAAACTTAAACTGACGGTCCTCGCCTAAAATTTCTGCACCAATGATATCACTAGGCATTAAATCTGGCGTAAATTGAATACGGTTAAAATTAAGGTCTAGTACACCAGCCACGGTTTGCACCAATAAAGTTTTGGCTAATCCAGGTACACCTACTAACAAACAATGCCCATTGCTAAAAATAGCAATGAGCACTGATTTTACAATTTCGTCCTGTCCAATTACGACTTTACCGATTTCGGCATGTATATTTCTAAATGATTGATGCAGGGCATCAACGGCTTCAACCTCATTTTTAAACTGCATTGGCTACTTACTATCTTTATCCTTTTTAACCCAAAGTTTCAATTCGTCACAAGTTTCAAATTCGTCGTCAACCCTAATATAGGTAGTTTCTTTACGTTTTTCAAACCATTGGCTCATTACTTTCGATTCCTTTTCTCGTTGGGCTTGTTCTTTGAATTTTGGATAATCTTGTTCTAAACTGGCTTTATGTGGCGCTATTTTAGATTTCAAGAAGAATATTTTATATCCAGATTTACCACTTTGCTGATCGTTAAACTGAGTAGGTTTAGAAATCTCTCCAACTTTCATTGTATCTATTACCACAAACACAGACGGATCTAATTTCTCTACTGGCATAAATGTAGTTCTAGCAGTTTGGTTATCAGCATAAAGCATCATACCACCATTGTACTGAGTTTCTTTATTATCTGAATATAAAGATGCCGCTGTTGCAAACGGTAATTTTTTGCTCAATAAATCTTGATAAATACTATCTGCCTTTGACTTAACACGCTCCAAGCTTTGTGGTGTATTTTGAGGACGCACCAAAATATGTCTTACATGAGATTGCTCACCTCTACGTTCTAAAACTTGCAAAATGTGATATCCATATTCTGTTTCAAATACTGGCGACATTTCTCCAGCCTTCAACTTAAATGCCCAAGCAGTAAATTCCTTTACCATGGTTTGTCTATCAATGAAACCATAATCTCCACCTTCAGAGGCAGAACCCGGATCTTCTGAATAAGATTTAGCTAAGAAGCCAAAATCCTCCCCACTCTTTACACGTAAACGGATTGCTTCTAACTTATCGTAGTATTTCTGTTTCTCTGCTTTGGTTAATTTTGGCTGTAGTACAATTTCTCCAACCTCCACCTCGGCACCAATATCTGGCAAACTATCTTTAGGGTAAGTATCAAAATATTTTTTTACTTCTAAAGGAGTTACAGTTGTATTTTCGGTAATTTTTGCTTGCATCTTTTGCGCAATCAAACCCTCCTTTACATCTGGGCGCATCTCATCTTTATACTGTAATAAAGATTTTTGCAAGAATTGTTCTAATTTTTCTTGTCCGCCCATACGTTGCGTTTGGTAGCGCATACGTTTATCCAATTCATCATCAACTTGACCTTCTTCCACAACAATAGAGTCTATTTCTGCTTGCTGTTTTAACAACTTTTGCACTAGCATTTGTTGTAAAAAGTAACATTTTGCTTTTGGATCTGCAGGATTACCTTGATTTAAGTAAATAGCATATTGTTGGTTAAGATCAGACAATAAAATAATATTGCTACCTACCACCGCTACTACTTTGTCCAAATTCGGCTTCGGCTGCGCTTTAACGCTCTCAACGTTCAAAAACAAGCATACTAAAATACTTGCTATTGATAAAATTCTCTTCATTAGTATGCTAATTCTGTTGTATAATTTGCAAAGTTAAAATTATTAGGCGTAGAAGCTAATTTAGCAGCTCTATTGCTTAGTTAATTTCTTCAGCTCTGCTTGGTTAATTTTTATCTTGTACTTAGACCTTAAGCTATTTACCCATTCTGTTTCTAGTTGTTGTTGGTAATCTCCAACTACTTGTCCCCTTACTTCTTCAAACGGTTTGCCTTCGTAATTTTTAGCGTTGTTTGTGTAATAAGTTTTCAGTTTCTCATCGTCTTCTTGAGCTTTTCCCCATATTTTCTGCTCGCAAACGTTAAACATCAATACGCCTTCCCTATACTCATTCATGATGTAAGCATACTCAGGCGTATCTGCTGAAACTTTCTTTTGCGCTTTCAAGGCATCTTCATAGCCAGCAATTTCTTCCTTATAAGTTTCATCAGCATCCAACCCTAAAGATTTTGCTTCGGCAACTTTTAATTTAAAGTTGACGTACAAATCTAAATAGGCCGCCAATTCCTTTTGATTCAGGTTGGCTTGACCAGCATGATTCTTTTTATAAACCCAAAGAAACTCTTTGCTACTGATGGGATTACTGTTTATTGTAGCGACGTTTTGAGCGTACAAAAAACCTCCCGCAGTAGTAAAAAACAGAACTAAAAAGACTTTCTTCACAAAAGATGCGTTTGTTAATTAATGGATAAAAGTAATAATTTAAGGTGCTATAATAAGATATTTAACTAATTTTAACAGAAATTTTTTCTATAAAAATGAATAGCAACCAACTTATAACTAACGCAGAAGCTTTACGTTTATTTTTTAACGATGATGTTTATTTAACAGGAGACCTTACTGCTTTAGAAAACACTGCTATTCAAGAATCTACGGCTACACCAATACCTGTTGCAGTAGAAAAAGTACAAACCATCAAGCAGCCTGAAACAGTTGCTACACTTCCTAAGGTAGAAGAACCTGTAGCTGCTTATCCAACATCTTTCGACTTCAAATATTTAGGAAAGAATGAAAAATCTATCCTAATATTGGTAAATGATTCGCAAAATCCAGTAAGTACGCCGCAAGGAACGGAACTTTTACGCAAACTAGTATTGTCTATCAACCTAAAAAATGCTGATTTTGCACTTTTGAATTATTCGGCTTACACTAATGCTAAGTTTGAACATCTGTATTCATTTTTTGCTTGCAAGTTGGTGATTTCTTTTGGAGTACCTCCATTAACATTAGGTTTAGGCGAACAACTGCGCCACCAACTTCATGTAGTTAACGATATAAAAATGATTTTTACCCACAATCTTCACGATTTAGAAACAGACCTTTCTGCAAAGAAAGCACTGTGGGGAACGTTAAAAAATCTGAGTTGACAATTAATCTTACCACCTAAGACACCTTAGCGCACTTAAGCTTTCTGTTAAACATGGAACTACATCGGGTGTTAAAAAACAAATCGAAATATGACACAAGAACTGGTATTTGCGACCAATAATGCACACAAAACAGAAGAAGTAGCCAAAATATTAGCTCCGAACTATAAAGTGTTCAACCTAAAAGATATTAATTGCTTGGTTGATATTCCAGAAACGGGAGGTACTTTTGCCGAAAATGCTACGCTTAAAAGCACTTACGTTTTTGAGACTTTTGGTTTAGATTGCTTTGCTGATGACAGCGGCTTGGAAGTAGAGGCCTTAAACAATGAGCCGGGCATTTACTCAGCTAGATATAGCGGCGTAAAAGATGACGCTACAAATTTACGACTGTTGCTCAAGAATATGGAAGGCAAAACCGACCGTAGAGCTAGGTTTAAAACGGTCATCTCTTTATTAAAGGATGGAGAAAATCATTTATTTGAAGGTGTGATTGAAGGCACCATCAGAACAACCCAGAGCGGCGCAAATGGTTTTGGCTACGACCCTATTTTTCAGCCAGATGGCTACGAAATTACTTTTGCAGAAATGGACATGAGTGAGAAAAACAAAATTAGCCACAGGGCTTTGGCAATGCAAAAACTTATTGAGTTTCTTAAACGCTAGACTTATAAAGACTTACGAAGTTTCGAAAACTTCGTAAGTCCAAATAAACTATAAAAGGTTCGAGTCCATCATTCCGCACCTTAATTTATAAAAGCTTATTTCTTCGCTTTATCTATCGCCCTATTAATTACATCTTGTATGCGTGGTCGAATGTTTAATTTCCCCAACATTTCGCTAACACCTGGATGTACCCTATTCGTCAAAATAACATAAACCATATTACGAGCGGGGTCGGTCCAAACACCAATACCAGTATAGCCAGTGTGACCAAAAGTTTGCGGCGATGCTAACTCTGAAGGGTATTTTTTGGTCGAATCTGGATCCCATCTATCAAAACCCAATCCTCTACGACTTACGTTTGATTGTTTGCTCGTAAACATTTCTACTGTTTGAGGTGTAAAATATTGTTCGCCACCGTAAGTTCCTTTGTTCAGCAACATCTGATTATAAATTGCTAAATCATTCGCTGTTCCAAATAAACCTGCGTGACCCGCAACACCACCTCTCAAAGCAGCACCTTGGTCGTGTACATATCCTTCTAATAAGGTTTTCCTAAATACCTTATCATCTTCTGTTGGAATAATTCTGCTTTTCGAAAATCTGTTTCTAGGTAAGTAACCAGCGGTTTGCATGCCTAGCGGCACATAGAAATTCTCTTGTACATATTGGTCTTCCGGCATTTCGGAAATATGCTCGACGATATCCTGCATTACATACATGCTGATATCACTATACACATAACTTCCTCTGGTTTTTATTGGCGAATTCAGCATCTTTGGCCACATAAAATCATTAAAGAAGCCTTTTTTAATGTAATAGTTATCTGCCACTTTGGTAGGATAAGCCGCTGAAGAATCTCTACTATAATCGCCTTCTTTTACAAAATTATGAAAAGGGATATAAGGAATAAACCCTGCTTGATGTAGCATCACTTCTCTGACGTTTATATTATTCATGGGCGAAGTACGAGCTTTCGCAATATAATAACCTACGTTCGTATCCAATTTCAACTTTTGCTGCTCTACCAAACGCATTACACTTGGTGTAGTAGCCGTAGTTTTAGTTACCGAAGCTAAATCGAAAATATCAGTCACTTTATCAGGCTGTAAATTATCATATGTGTGGTATCCAAATGCTTTATTATAAATCACCTTTCCATCCTTAGCCACCAAAACCACCATTCCTGGAGATGCTTTCTTGGCTATTCCCTCTAGGATGATATCGTCTATTTCCTTTAAATCGTTACTATTTACACCCGCATCTTCTGGCACGGTGTATTTCAAACGAGTTACATTAGTAGTGTAGCCTGTTCCCTGAACATATTTTGCAGAGTAAGTTTTTGACAGCAATTGCTTTGCTGCAATGCCTCCGAAAATAAACTGAGGAACTACTAATGCAGCCTCTTCATTATCTTCAGAGCTCCAAATCAATGGCGCATTAATCTGGTCAAAAGAACTCAGTGCTTTTCCATCCCCGAAAAGTGCTATTACTACGTTTTTGTTTTTTGATAAACTAGCAATAAAATTGATGTACTTGCCCTTATTTACCATTTCGGCATTTAATGCGATGATTATGGTATTGTAGAACTTCACATCATCTTCCAAGTCATTTAGCGTTGCAGAATCTGAATACTTCGTAGCACTTAAAGAAACTACTGGTGCATATTTGTTCAACAAGCTATCGAAACCGATCTGATTTTTGTAGCCCAAATCAATGGAAACAATTTTCTTTTCGGCTAAACCTACAACTGGAATGAAATTCTGATAATTATTAAGGAGAACGGTACTCTTAACCACCTCGTTAATCTTGTTCAAACGACTTTGGTTTTGTTTATGGTCTTGGGCGCAAGCAGTAACCGTAGTTATAGCGGTTAAACAAATGGCAAATATGCCCAACAGACTATTTTTTCTCATAAACTTTTTCTCCATTAACGTAAGTTCTAATTACTTTATTTTCTAAAATTTGTTTCGCGTTAGCTTTCATTAAATCGTTTTCCATCCACACGAAGTCGGCTAATTTACCAACTTCTAGGCTACCTTTTTCCTTTTCTTCGAAATTTGATTTTGCGGCCCAAATGGTCATACCTTTCAAAGTTTCTTCAGCGGTTAAAGCATTTTCTGGCTGAAAACCATTCTTCGGATAATTTTGATTGTCTTTTCGAGCTGTTGCCGCATAAAAAGTAAACATGGGGTTAATTTGCTCTACCGGAAAATCGGTTCCTAAAGGTATCCAACCATTTTGTTGCAACAATTGTTTGTAAGCATAAGCTCCTTTTACTCTTTCTTTACCCAAACGCTCTTCGGCCCAATACATATCTGAAGTAGCATGAGTTGGTTGCACAGAAGGCACTACATTAGCAGAGCCAAATAAGTTAAAATCTTGCTGATTCACCACCTGAGCATGCTCTATTCGCCAACGCTTGTCGTTATTTTTTGGCAGAATTTTATTGTAAATTTTTAAAATTGCTCTATTTGCAGAATCTCCGATGGCATGCGTACACATCTGAAAATCATTTTCGTAAATTTTCTTCGCCACGCTTTCGAAGTGAGTCAAATCACTCAATAAAAACCCATTTTTCTTTGGCATATCGCTATAAGGATGCAGCAAGCAAGCGCCTCGAGAACCTAATGCGCCATCGGCATAAACCTTAAATCCTCTCACATTTAATCTATCGGATTTAATTTTGCCTCTTTTAATTAAGAAATCATAATTCTTCTGATCATCCGAAAGCATCACATACATTCGCATTTTCAAACTTCCTTGGCTTTGAAGTTTTTCAATTCCTTCTACCGCAGGATAATCTAAACCGCAGTCATCAATTGTAGTCAGTCCTACCGCAAAACAATTCTGTTGTGCTTGTAGTAAAAGCTCTTTCATTCTTTCTTTGGTTAAAGCCGGAATTTTAGCACTTACTAAATCGACAGCGTTGTCCACTAGCACTCCAGTAGGCTTACCGTTCTTCTCCATTATTTCTCCGCCAGTTAAATCATAGGCCCTATTAATACCTGCAGCTTCTAACGCCTTTTGGTTAGCAATGGCAGCATGTCCATCAATACGGGTTAACAACACTGGCCTATTGGGGAAAAGCTCATCCAGCCTATCTTTTGCAGGAAATTGTTTATCAGGCCAATCGTTCTGGTCCCAACCTCTACCTGTCAACCATTCCTCAGGTTGATTTTTTGCAAAAGTTTGTAACCGTTGCAACACTTCCTCCCAAGATTTGGTATCGGTTAAATTTGCGTTGTTCAAACTTTCAGCGTAACCAAAAAAATGCGCATGTGCATCAATAAATCCAGGGTAAATGGCGTCGCCTTTGGCATCTAGCTCTTCTTTAGCAGGATACTTTTGCCTGATGTCCGACGAATTCCCCAACGCTAGAATTTTTCCGTCTTTGATCGCCATCGCTTCCACTACTTCGAAAGATTCATTCACCGTGTAAATCTTGGCATTGTATACTACTAAATCTGCCTTTTCATTATTGCAGGCAAGTAACAACATAGCTGTTATGGCAAATAACAAAATACTAATTTTCTTCATTTAAATGATGATTTGTTTACTACTCTAAAGATAGTAAGATTAGGAAAATAAAACCCATTTTTCCATTATTTGAGCAAAATTATACACATCAAAAAATCCACATACTATTACATTCTTTATTCAAATAGCAATGGAAGCATTTTTTTAGAAAAGGCATACTTTTAGAGCTAAAAGGAGTAACCTAAGCTATAAAAAATAGCATTCTCACCTGCTTATGTTAGCGACCCTTCTACCTGTGTCAAAAACCTTCCCTAGCTTAACCTCTCACATCTACCTATGGAAAACTTAATAATGAAAGTACAGAATAACGTACTCAATTACTTAAATTTGTATTATTAAGCTTCATTTTTATCGTTCGTAATGCCTTTAAATTTTAGACGTGTACTTCTTGTTGGATTTTTCTTCATAGCATTGCCCTTACTCTTCACTTCCTGCCGCAAATCTAATTCTATAGAAACTGATACGATATTTCTGGGGCACAAAGGGAGCGGAAGCAATAATTACAGCGACACTTTTATTGAAAATACGGTTCCTTCTGTAAAAAATATATTGAATAAATTAGACGGAGCTGAGTTAGATATTCAAATGAGCCTAGATGGTACGCCTTGGATTTGGCACAATGCTAATTTGAGCGGTTACATCTGTGACGGCGACTCTCAGGCCATCATTCCAGAAATGAGAGATATTGATATCGAAAAAATCAGAATCTGCCATGGAAATAAAACTGACAGGATTTATAAATTATCAGAAGTTCTTGATTGGAGCAATGCCGGGACAGGCATCTATCTATCGCTCGACATTAAAATATCTTTTAGTACAAACACTTTTAGTCTTTACGGTGGTAGAGATGGTTATTTAACCCAATTGGCTACGAGCTTAGCATCGATTTTTAAAAACTACAGATACAGCGACAGAACTTTGGTAGAAATCGATAACCAATTATTTTGCACTACCTTAAAATCTTTTCCATCTACTAAAAACATCACAACTTGTTTTATGAGGTACGAACCAATGGAAGATAAAATAGAAAATGCTGTAAGGTTAGGCTACGATGGCATTAGCTGCAATTACACAGACCCAACCGTGACTGCAGAAACCGTAGCTGCTGCCCACAAAGCTGGTTTAAAAGTTCAATTATGGACACCTTACTACCGTGACGAACTTAGGACAGTTTTTGCAATGAATCCAGATTTTATACAAACAGATAACATCCATGCTAAGCAGGCATTGAAAGTTAATTAGCGTTTGCCAATCTATCCTCTACAAAAACAAAAGGCAGCAGGCTTTTCACACCATTTACTTTAATAATTTGCCCATTTAAGCAATAAAAAATTACGGCAATTGGCGATTTCTGTTTTTGCTCGAACTCAGCCATTACCTGTAAACATGCACCACACGAAGTTACTGGGTTTTTGATATCGAAATTTTCGGTAAATGCAGTTATGGCCATAGCGGTTACCACTGCATTAGGTTTATTTGAACCAATAGCGAAAAGCGCTACCCTTTCTGCACATAAACCAGAGGGATAGGCCACATTTTCCTGATTACTTCCTAAAATAATTTCTCCGTCGACAAGCTTAATAGCTGTACCTACTTTAAATTTAGAATATGGTGAATATGAGGTCTGCAAAGCTTCTTCTGCTCTTATGCACAACAACTTATCTTCAACAGAAAGCTCATTTATATTTTCGTAAGTCTCGTAGGTGATTTTAAAATCAAGTACATTCATAAATTAAACATACAAATTAGAATTAACAAAACTGTAGAAATAGGCGTTATATAGCCAGTTTTCTTAAAACTTTATCTATAATCATTTGTTTGACTAACTGAAAGGAAACTACCTTCAAATAAATAATTATCTTACCATCAAAAAATTAGTCTCGCTTGAACAAGTATTTCAGAAAAGGTCTTAAAGTTGTTTTATGGATTATCGCCAGTGTGATTTTACTGGTGGTACTTGTTGCGTTCTCGCTAAATATTCCCGCCGTACAGAATTTTGTAAAGGATAAGGCCATCAGCTATCTTAAAAATAAAACCAAAACCGAAGTAAGGTTGGAAAGCATTAAAATTGCGCTTCCAAAAGATGTGGTATTGAATAAATTCTACATCGAAGATTTAAATAAGGACACGTTGTTGTATGCTGAAAAACTACAGGTTGACATCAGTTTATTCAAACTATTAAAAAACACGGTTGAAGTTAATTATATCGAATTAAAAGGAATTAGGGCTAACGTTAAACGTGTAAATCCAGATACTACGTTTAATTTTTCTTTCTTGGCAGATGCTTTTGCCAGCGAGCAGAAAAAGCCAGAAGAAGAAGTTCAAAAAGACTCTACTTCTACACTTAAATTTTCTGTGGATAAAGTTCGATTTGAAGACATCGGCCTAACCTATCGTGATGATGTAGCAGGCAACAATGTAAAATTCTATTTGGGCAAGTTAGAAACTGACATCAAAGATTTTGATTTAGCCAACCAGAAATATGTAATTAAGAATTTTGCTGTTAATAACACCTCACTACTCTACTTACAGCAAAAACCTTTAACTCAATTGGTGCAACACTTAACCAACAGCGTAGATAGCGCAGAAAAAGAGCAGGGGAAATTGCCAACAATTGAAGTGCAAAAATTTGAGTTTAACAAAGTAAAGGTAAACTACGACGACCAATTGACCACAACTAATGCGATTGCCAATGTAGACAAACTGCATTTCAATAATTTGAAGGTTGATTTAACAAATGGAAGCTACACCACAGATAATGCTGAATTAGCTAACTCGTTCATCAAATTTGCGTTTAAACCTGCTCCTTCAAATGATTTGAGTAAAGTAAAAGATACGGTTATTGCAGAACAGTCTTCATTATCATTGGCCATCAAAAAAATCGACTTAGTTAACAACCAACTACAATTCGATAACCTTGGAGCAAAACCACTTAAAAAAGGAATTGACTTCAACCATCTAGACATCAAAGGATTGAATTTGGGTGCTGAAGACGTAAATTACAGCAGCAAAGGCATCACAGCAAAAGTTAAAAATGGCTCGTTGAGCGATAAAAGCGGATTTGTGTTAAGCACTTTGAGAGGCGATGCTATTTACAACGACAAGCAAATCAAACTAACTGATTTTGTGCTGAAAACACCTAATACCAGCATCGAAAACGAAACTGATCTAACTTTTACTTCGCTGGATGATTTGACCAAAAATCCAGAACGTGTAAAGTTGGCGATTAATGTGAAAAATACTACTATAGGCTTAAAAGATGCCACGTTCTTTAGTGATGCCCTACCTAAACAATACACCAACCAAAAGATAAAAGTTGATGCTAAAGTTGATGGCTTTTTAAATCAGCTGAATATTTCCAAATTGCAGATTAGCGGATTGAGAAACACTCAAATCGACGTTAGTGGTAAGGCAAACAATGTTACTGATATCAATAAGGCATTTCTAGATTTGAACATCAAGAAAGTTCATATTACCAAAGGAGATATCTTAGCAGTTGTACCTAAAAAATCATTACCTCCAAGTATAGAATTGCCTAATGTTATTGATGCCAACGGTAAATTCAAAGGTTCGATGACCGACTTCACTACCAATTTGAATGTACGTTCAGATATGGGATCCGCAGTTCTGGCAGCGAACATGAATGGTCCGAAAGGCAACGAAAAATATAAAGCAGATATTAGCCTAAACAACTTCAATGTTGGTAAATTACTGAAACAGCAACCTACTTTGGGCAGGGTTTCGGCAAAGGCAGATGTGGTGGGCACCGGCTTAGATCCTAAAAAAATCAATGCTAAATTTAATGCAACAGTCTTGAGTGCGTACTACAACAAGTATAATTACCGCAATCTTAAATTATCGGGCAATTACGCTAACCAAAAAGTAGCCATAAAAGGTAGTATGCCAGATAGCAATGCCAATTTTGATTTAACTGCAAATGCTGATTTAGCCGGAAAATATCCAGCGATAAAAGCAAATCTGGCACTTAAACAAATTGATCTGCAGAAATTAAATTTTAGCACCACTGAGTTCAGAATTGCTGGAAATATCAAAGCTGATATCAAAACAATGGATGTGGACTATTTAAATGGCGATGTTTTTGCCACAGGTTTACAGCTGGTTAAGGAAGGTAAAAAATTCAACGTTGATACTATTCAATTAAATGCAGTATCAACGGCAACCGAAAACAAATTAGTACTTAAATCTGAGTTGATTAGTGCTACTATAGATGGAAAATACCAATTAAGTAAAGTCGGAAATGCCATTATCAATCAAATTAACAAGTACTATGCTTTTGGCGAAGTAACCAACGTACCACCACAACGAATCCGCTTTACAGCAAATATTTACAACCCTAAGTTTTTGCAAGATTTTGTACCAGCATTAACCACTTTTGCACCATCTAAAATTAATGGATTAATCGATACAGAAAAGGATAGCTTGCTGATGAATGCTGTTTTCCCGAAAGTAACGTACAACGGAATCAACCTAGACAGCATCAAATTAAATGTTGCCAACGAAGCAGAAAAACTAAATTATAGGTTATTTGTAAACAGCATTCAAAACACTTCTATTGCTTTGTTTAACACCGAAATTTCTGGTTCGGCCGCCGACAATAAATTAGATTTAAATGTTTTCTTACGTGACAGACAGCGCAAAGATAAATATGTGATTGCTGGCATTTTCCAATCTATTAACAAAGATTTCCGTTTCAATTTAGATCCTGAAAAACTTCTGCTAGATTACGAAAAATGGACGGTTGCACCAGAAAATTATATTCAGTTTGGTGAATCTGGAATTTTAGCTCATGAATTTAACATTAGTCAAAGTTCACAGTTGTTGAGTATCAATAGCACTTCTGATCAACCTAATTCTCCCTTAAAAGTAGAGTTCAAAAACTTCCAAATAGAAACGTTAATGAAGTTTGCAGAAACTGATACAGCATTGGTAGGTGGCGCAATTAACGGAACAGTAGACGTGAAAGATTTGGTTTCAAATGCAAAGTTCGAAGCAGATTTAACCATCAACAAATTACGTTACCAAAAAGATGAATTGGGTGACCTGAAAGCCATCGTTAACAACAATACAGAAAATGCTTTTGAAGTGGATGTAAGCCTGCAAGGAGCGCATGAAATGTCGGCAAAAGGCTTTTACTATACTGCACCGCAAAGCAACCTAGACCTAAACGTAAACATTGGCAAAATTGATTTAAGGCAGATTGAAAGCGTAAGTGCAGGGCAAATCAAAGAAGGTAAGGGTACTATTTCGGGGCAATTTACCGTGAAAGGTGAATTATCTAAACCTCAGATTTTAGGTGCTTTGAAATTTAATGATGCGGGTATGCGAATTGCCTATATCAACTCTTATTTTACCATGCCAACGCAAGAAATTGCTTTCAATAATCAAGGAATTCGATTTAACAATTTCACTTTAGTGGATTCTTTAAACAAAAAAGCGACAATCAATGGTACCATCAATACCAGCGATTTCGGCAACGTAGGATTTGGGCTTGACATCAAAACCGACAACTTTAGAGTGATGAACTCTAACGCTGAAGACAATGATATGATTTATGGAACGGTGTATTTGAGTAGCAATATCCGTGTTCGTGGTGACATGAACAAACCAGACGTAAACATGAACGTAACGGTAGAAAAAGGAACGAAATTCTTTTTTGCAATGCCTGTTAACGACCCTTCGGTAATTGACCAAGAAGGTATTGTGCAATTTATAGATGAAGATGCACCTCCTTTTAACGGACAGAAAGACCTAAAAGCAGATAGCGTAAGTAAATCGGCAATTAAGGGAATTAACTTAGTGGCTGATATTAATGTAGATCCAGAAGCGGAGTTAAACGTAGTGGTAGACCCTGCAAACGGAGATATGTTGACTGTAAGAGGCGATGCAGATTTAAATGCGACCATGGATCCAAGTGGTAAAATCAGCATGACAGGTCGATATGAAATTGTGGATGGTTCTTATAGCCTTTCAGTAGGCCCTTTGGGTAAAAAACCTTTCAAATTAGTAAAAGGAAGTACAATGGTATGGACAGGTGAGCCTACTGAAGCAAATGTAAATCTAACGGCGTTGTACGAAGTAAATGCAGCTCCGATAGATTTACTCAACACGCCAGACGACCCAACTACAAAAACGAAACTACCATTCCAAGTTTATTTGTACATGAAAGGTGAGTTAATGAAACCTATCATTTCATTTAAAATTGATTTACCAGAAAATGAAAGAGGTACAGCAGTAGGAAGTCAAGCTTATACCAAGTTACAAAGCGTGAATAGAGATGAAAACGAGCTGAATAAACAAGTATTTGCCTTGTTGGCTCTTAATAGATTTATCGCCAATAATCCATTCCAAAGTTTAGCCGGTGGCGGTGGCGGAGTTTCTACCCTAGCTCGTTCTAGCGTAAGTAAATTGTTAACTGAGCAATTGAATAACTTGGCATCAGACTTAATTCAAGGAGTTGATTTGAATTTCGGAGTGAACTCCTCAGAAGATTACTCTACTGGTAGTTTAGAGCAAAAAACTGATTTAGAAGTGGGGTTATCTAAAAAATTGTTTAGTGATAGGTTAACCGTAACCGTGGGCAGTTCATTCGCTCTAGAAGGACCACAGCAAGCTAACCAAAGTGCTACAAATATTGCTGGTAATGTTAATGCAGAATATGCCCTTTCTAGAGATGGCAGGTATCGCTTAAGAGCTTACAGGCGCAACCAAACTGAAAGTGTAATTGAAGGTCAAATTATAGAAACTGGCTTAGGATTTACCTTAGTGGTAGATTACAATAGATTTAAAGAAATATTCCAAAAACGTAGAAATAGAAACAATGTTGAACAAAGACCAAAAAATGAGAAAACTAATTAAGATAGGAGCTTTCGCATTGGCATGTTCAATTTTTGCCAATTGTAGCAACACTAGGTATTTAAAACCTGGACAAAACCTTTATACAGGTTCAGAAATCAAAATCAACCCTGATTCTGCTGCCAAAATTGACAACCAAAAACAAGTTAAAAAAGAGCTGGAAGGCAAAACCAGACCACGCCCTAATAAATCTATCTTAGGTCTTAAACCAAAGTTATTTATCTATAACCTAGCCGGCGAGCCTAAAAAACCAAAAGGAATTAGAAACTGGCTACGAAATAAGGTTGGAGAGGCACCTGTACTCATGAGCGAATTAAAAATCAAATACAATAACGATGTATTGAAAAGTTACTTAATTAGCCAAGGTTATTTACAGGCCGAAGTTACTGGCGATACCGTAATTAAAAATAAACGCGGAAAAGCAATTTACACTGCTATCACTGGTACTCGATACAAAATCAACAAAATTACTTTTCCACCAGATAGCGGAGATTTAACCCATGTTATCAATCAAAATAAAGAGAATACACTGTTAAAAGTGGGTAATTTTTATGATTTGGATACTTACAAAAACGAACGTATCAGAATTGATAATGACTTGAAAGAAAGCGGATATTTCTACTTTAGTCCAGAGCATTTGATTTTGCAAGTAGACAGTACCATCGGCAAAAACTTGGTTAACATCAATGTGCGCATCAAAAATATAGCTCCCGAAGCTTCGCTAAAACCCTACACCATCAGGAATATCAATATTTATCCTAGCTATCATCTTCGTAGAGATAGCGTTTTAAGGAGTTTAGAGCCGCTAAAATATAATGATTTCAACATATATGATAACAGAGATACATTTAAACCTAGGGTTTTTGACAGGTTAGTTTTCTTTAAAAAAGGTGAAAGATATAACCGAAAAGACCATAACCAATCGTTGAACAGAATGGTGAACATAGGTGCGTTTCAAGATGTAAGAACAGAGTTTTTACCGATTGACAGCTTCAAGAATAGCCAGTTAGACTTGAATATTTATCTCACACCTTTGAAAAAAAACTCTTTAACTTTTTCTGTAACAGGAACTAACAAATCGAACAACTTTGTAGGTTCTGAGCTAAAAATCACCCAAACTACCCGTAATATTTTCAGAGGCGCAGAACAGCTGGATGTGAGTGCGAGTGGTGGTTTCGAAACGCAATACAGCGGACAAGCGAGTGGCATTAATTCATACTCTTTAACTGGAGAAGCTAAATTAACCTTCCCTCGTTTTATTGTGCCGTTTTATAAACCCAAAAGTACAACGGCATTTATTCCGAAAACAATTGCTTCGTTATCTTATCAATTATTAAGCAGAGATACGGTTTACAAACTGAATTCATTTAAAGCACAGTATGGTTACAACTGGAAAGAAAATCAGTTCAAGGAACATAATTTCAACCCTATATCTGTAAACCTAGTTACTTCTAATAAAGATACAGCTTCTGCCGCTTACAAGCTATTAACTGATCAAAACCCAGGATTGGAATATACCCTGCAAAACCAGTTTATTATAGGTAGCAATTACAATTTCACGTATACCAATCAAATGCAAGACAAACGTAGGCATAATCTGTATTTCTTTGGAGGATTAGAAACCAGCGGTAATGTTTGGGGATTATTTACTCCAAAAAATGCAGAAGGCAAAAAAGAAATATTTAACACAGCTTTAACTCAATTTGTAAGGGTAGAAACCGACTTACGAAGTTACTACAAGGTTACACCAACAGTAATTTGGGCCAATCGGTTGAATTTAGGTTATGGTTATGCTTATGGCGGCAGCACTTCACTCCCATTTGTTCGTCAGTTTTTTGCAGGAGGTACAAACGATATCAGGGCGTTTAGAGCTAGGTCTTTAGGACCCGGAACTTATCAAATCCCAAACAACAACACCGGATTTGCCGACCAAGGTGGTGACATCAAAATGATGCTCAACTCAGAATTAAGATTTAAAATAGTAAGCATTTTACACGGTGCAGCTTTTGTAGATGCCGGAAATATCTGGTTACGTAAAGAAGATCCGTTAAGGCCAGGTTCTGAGTTTAAATTACAAAATTCGTTAGATGAACTGGCGGTTGGTACCGGCGTTGGTCTAAGAGTAGACGCAACTATTTTTGTTATCCGCCTAGATGGTGCTTTCCCTATTCGCAAACCTTATTTACCAAGTGGGCAACGTTGGGTAATTAACGATGTTGATTTTGGTAGCAAGGCGTGGAGAAGAGACAATTTGGTATTAAATATTGGTATTGGTTATCCGTTTTAAATTGATTGATAGTTGACGGCAGACAGTCAATAGCTATTAAATGATAACAAATATTGATAACTTCATTTCTTCGCGACAATTAACTTATCAGCAATAAACTATCATCTATCAACCTAAGAAACAAAGAGAATGAAAAAAATACCTAGCAAAATAAAATCATTTTTTATACATGCCTACCATCTATTTATTGCGGCGGGCAAAGGTTTTGTAGAAGATCGTGTAATGAAATTAAGTGCTGCATTAGCCTATTATACTATCTTTTCACTAACTCCATTAATCATCATCATCATTTCTTCAGCCTCGATTTTTTTGGGAGATAATATGGATCCCAACACCAAAATATTTGGAGAAATTAGTGAAATGATTGGTGTAGAAGCTGCCAATCAATTACGGACTTTCGTTAACAATGCCAATCTTTCCGGCCGAAGTACCTTTGGCTTAATTATAGGTATAGCTACACTTGCAATTGGTTCTACCGCTATTTTCATCGAGATACAAGACAGTATTAACCTAATTTGGAAAGTAAAGGCTGTGCCTAAAAAAGGATGGAAAAAACTAATCACCAATCGCTTATTATCCTTTTCATTGATTGCGTCGCTAGGTTTTTTGTTATTGGTATCCTTAGTAGTAAATAGTGTAGTAGTAGGTATAGGTGGCAAACTTGATACTTACGCAGCTAAAATAGGCGTCGAAGAAGTCTCTGAATGGCTAATGCTTATTGTGACCAATGCTTTAACAATTGCGGTAGTAACTACTATTTTCGCGATCATATTTAAAGTATTACCAGATGTGAATCTTAAATGGAAACCGGCCCTAGTTGGCGCATTATTTACGGCTTTACTTTTTAGTTTGGGTAAATACGCTATTGGTATCTATATTGAAAAGGGTAATCCGGGGTCAGCTTTTGGTGCAGCAAGTTCTATTATTGTAATTTTAGTATGGATTTATTACACCGCAGTAATACTTTATTTTGGCGCAGAGTTTACGCAAGCTTATGCAGAGAAATTTGATACGGGCATCGCTCCTTCAAAATATGCGGTACATCTAAAAACCATTATCGTAGAAAAAGAGGTAAAAGAACTTCCTCCACAACATCCAGAAGACACCATCAATCCAGAAAAGGAATAAAGAGAAAAAGGGTTAGCAATTTGAATTACTAACCCTTTCTATTTCAATTAAATTACCTTTAAGATGAAATATGAGCAGCTATCTTGTCTATAAGTTCTTTTTCAGAATAAGGTTTTAGCACCAAAGCATTCATGCCCGAATCTAAATATCTTTCTCTATCTTCTTCCATTACATTGGCAGTAACACCTAAAATCGGCACACTTGCTTTATTCGCATTGGCTTCGGCTCTAATTAATCGAGTTAGTTCTACCCCTCCCATTACAGGCATTTGCACATCCGTCAAGATTAAATCGTAGTTATTTTTTTCAAACAATTGATAAGCCTCTGCTCCATCATTGGCTACATCTGTTAGCATCTTGTATTTTTTCACTACCGTTTGTGCCAATAGAATATTCAGTTTATTATCGTCGACCAACAAAATACGCTTGCCTGCTAAATGAGAAATATCAGCAATCACCAATTTTTTTTGCTTATTGGTTACATCAAAACAGAATTCGTAAGGGATTTCAAAAGTGAAATTAGACCCTTTATTCAACTTACTGGTTAAGCCAATTTTACCTCCTTGCAACTCTACTATCTTTTTGCAGATTGCCAAACCTAAACCTGTCCCTTTCTGTGTGTTTTTGGTAGCTGCATAGTTAGCTTGTGAAAATTCATCAAAAATGACCAAAGCATCTTTATCCTCTATACCAGCACCGGTATCAATTACCTGAATTTTAAGTATGCCTTTTTTCTTAGCGTTGGTAATGATATCAGCTTTTAATATAACTGAACCTTTATCCGTAAATTTAATAGCATTGCTTAATAAGTTCATAATAACCTGCTTAAGCCGTAAGGAGTCGCCGCGTAAACTTGTCTTCGAATCAAAAGAAACCTGTTTCTCAAGCTTTAAGCCTTTGCGTGAAGCCAATATAGCAATGCTATTAAACACCTCGTTTATAGCATCTGCTGGGGCGAATGAAACCTTATCGAAATTAATTTTCCCCACTTCATATTTTGAGAAATCGAGGATGTCATTAACCAAATCGAGCAACAGTTCAGAAGAAGTTTTAATTGCATTTATCTGTTCCTTTTGTTGTTCAGAAAGCTCGTTTTGACTTAGCTGCTCCGAAAAACCTATCACAGAGTTGAGAGGTGTGCGAATTTCATGGCTCATATTAGCCAAGAACCTGCTTTTCGACTGGGCATATAACGCAGCCTTTTGCCCGTAGTCAATCAAATTATTTTCGTTCCGGTAAATTTTCCAAAGGTTAAACAAAATTGCTGCTACCAAAAGTGCCAATAAGCAAAAAATAAAGAGGTAAATTTTATTGATGCTTTTAAACGTGTTATCTAAATCGTAATGAATAGTTCTTTTTGTTTGAGCTACAAAAGAGGTTTCCTTTGCTTTAAAATCTTGTATTAGCGCTACAATTTCATTAACAATTTTAGAATTAATGCGTAGAACTTCAATTTCGTTGTTTTTTAAAATTTTTCTGGTATTGTACAAATTGCGAAAATAAGTATTGATATTCCTCAATTGCATTTTATTGTAATTTCTACTCGTTAACGAGGTGTCTAAGGTAATTTCTTTCCTTACAATTGTAGCACTTGTATCTATCTTTTTCTTTTGCTTAAATGCATCAGCAATTCTTCCAATTAAGCCTTTTTCTTCTCGCTCTTGTTTAGGTTTAATGGTATCAATAGTAAGCATAGTTTTAAACTTACCCCTAGTAATCTCCAAGCCTTTGGTCCAAGTACGCTCTTTTACCGTATCAATTCCCGAACTAACATACATTAAGCTATCTGTAAGTTGCTTTAATTTCAGATAGAGCTGCATTTTTGCTCTTTTTTGCTCTACTAAACCCTTAATATTTTGAGACTGATTTTTAGTGTTATCCTTAATATTTAAGCCTTCTAAAATTCCAGAAACTTTTTCAATTTCTTTTGAGAACTGCCTAATGTAGACGTTATTGCCTGTGGCTTCAAATAAACGGGAATTATTATCAGCTCTGTACAATACCAATATGCAGGTATCTAATTTTGCATAGTCGTTTTCTAAAACATCAAGCTGATCCACGTTAGTGGAAAGTACGTTAATACGATTACTACGGGTGTAGAAAAAAATTGCTGAAATGAAAAGAGCTAATATTAAAATTACTATCAGTCCAAACCGAGCAGAGCTTTTCTTATTGTTGATGGTCATGCGTTAAAGTGAATCGTACAAATGCAAACAAATTTCAAAAACTATACCTTTTAACCAGTAAAGATTTGAGCTTAATACAAATATATACTAACACCAAGAAACAAACGACTTAACCAACTACAAACCTACAACTTACGGTTTTAAGCCACATCTAAATCTTCTGCTTCTTTCTCCACTTGTTCTACTTCATCTTTTTCTATGCGTAGATTTCTGATGATATGTTGTTGCCTATCGGGGGTATTTTTACCCATGTAATACTCCAATAAGCTCTTAATAGTCTGCTCTTTCAAGATTACAGGATCTAAACGAATATCCTTACCGATAAACAAGCCAAATTCATCAGGAGAAATCTCTCCCAAACCTTTAAATCGAGTAATTTCTGGCTTTCCACCTAATTTTGAAATCGCATTCCGACGTTCTTCGTCGCTGTAGCAGTAAATGGTTTCTTTTTTATTTCTTACTCTAAAAAGTGGTGTCTGCAAAATATAAACGTGACCAGCTTTCACCAAATCAGGAAAAAACTGCAAAAAGAAAGTCATCATCAATAAACGAATGTGCATACCATCCACATCGGCATCAGTAGCAATTACAATGTTGTTATAGTGTAACCCTTCTAAACCATCCTCAATATTTAGCGCATGTTGTAAAAGGTTAAATTCCTCATTTTCATAAACCACTTTTTTGGTTAGTTCGTAGCAGTTCAATGGCTTGCCCTTCAAACTAAATACCGCCTGTGTTTCTACATCTCTTGATTTCGTGATAGACCCAGAAGCAGAATCTCCCTCGGTAATAAATAAGGTAGTTTCATATCTGCGTTCGTGGCTGGTATTGAAATGAGCCTTACAATCTCTCAATTTTTTATTGTGCAAAGATGCTTTTTTAGCTCTATCGTTCGCTAGTTTTTTAATTCCAGCAATATCTTTACGCTCACGTTCAGATTGTTTAATTCTGGCTTCAATAGCATCGGCCACCTCTTTGTGCTTATGTAGATAATCATCCAATTCCTTTTTCAAGAAATCATTTACAAACGTACGAACTGTTTGCCCTTCAGGAGCAATTCGCTCAGACCCCAATTTGGTTTTAGTTTGAGACTCAAATACTGGCTCCTGCACTCTGATCGCAACCGCGGCAATAATCGAAGCCCTGATATCTGAGGCATCGTAATCTTTATTGTAGTACTCCCTGATGGTTTTTACCACAGCCTCACGAAATGCCGCTTGGTGCGTACCACCTTGAGTGGTGTACTGTCCGTTCACAAAAGAGTGATAATCTTCACCATATTGTTGACCGTGAGTCATCGCTACCTCAATATCATGGCCTTTTAGATGGATAATAGGATACCTGATTTCTTCTGGCTTATTCTGTCTTGAAAGCAAATCGTACAAACCTCTTTCAGAGAAATATTTTTGATTATTGAAGTTGATAGTCAAACCTGTATTCAAAAACACATAGTTCCAAATCATACTTTCAACGAAATCCGCAATGTAATGGTAGTTTCTAAAGATAGTTTCGTCTGGATGAAAAGTAATAGAAGTACCGTTTCGCTGAGTAGTTTCAATTTCTGGATGTTCTAAAGTAACCAAGCCCTTGCTAAACTCTACTTTCTTAGTTTTGCCATCTCGATAACTTTGTACTACAAAAATGCTAGAAAGCGCATTAACGGCTTTCGTACCTACCCCGTTCATCCCTACCGATTTTTGGAAAGCATTACTGTCATACTTACCACCAGTATTCATTTTAGAAACACAGTCGATAACTTTACCCAAAGGAATACCGCGACCATAATCACGTACAATTACCTTGTGCTCGTGCAGGCTGATGTCTATAGTTTTACCGGCACCCATCATAAACTCATCAATCGAGTTATCCAGTATTTCCTTTAACAATACATAAATACCATCATCTTGTGCCGAACCATCGCCCAACTTACCAATATACATACCAGGACGGCGGCGAATGTGTTCTTGCCAATCTAAGGATTTAATACTGTCTTCGTTGTAAATAGGTTCTGCCATAATGCTTTTATGATGTTGTCAATTAACCATTAAGGATAATGAAGCTTATTATTCATTTCTTAACTTATTAATGGTTTTTATAAAAAAATCAGTATTACAAATTTAATCAATTTTAGGGGCTTTTTTTAGGTAGATTTCCACATTTGAACAAATGCAAAACATGCTCTGTATTTTTTTGATGATGAAATTGTTGGGCAGCTTTTTATTGTTAAATTGTGTTCGGATTTTCTATCGTCATTGCGAGACACGAAGCAATCCTACGACAAAATGCTTTTAATTTGCTTTAAGATTGCTTCGTACCTCGCAATGACGTGATGCATAAACAACCCTAAACCAACAACAAACTAAAAAATTCAGATGAACCCTGAGAAAAAACAACTTTCCCTCTTCGACCTGTCGATGATTGTAGTAAGCCTAGTGATAGGCATGGGGATTTTTAGAACCCCAGTTAACGTAGCTGCCAAAGCACAAATTCCCGAATTGTTTTTCTTAGCATGGATGGTTGGCGGTTTTGTGGCTCTTTGTGGCGCCTTAACTTATGCCGAAATTGGTTCACGTTATCCTGTTACTGGTGGATATTATAAGATTTTCTCCGTTTGCTATCATCCCTCCATCGCATTTGCCATTAACTGTATTATTGTGGTAAGCAATGCTGCTTCGGTAGCAGGGGTTTCCTTGATTGGTGCCGAATACCTAAACAAAGCACTTTTCCCGCCAGAAATGCAGACTAACGACCACCGTATTCTAATTGGGCTGGTTAGTATCATCATTTTTTACACCATTAACCTAATGGGATTAAGAACCAGTTCTAGGACACAAAATATTTTGACGATCATCAAATTGGTGATGGTTATCACCCTGATTTGCGCTATATTTTTTGGGGCACAAACGCAGCAATTCCCTTCTGTTTTTAGCACCTCAGATGGATTGCCAGCTACGTGGAGCGATTACGGAAAAGCACTCGGCATCTGTTTAATTGCAGTCTCCTTTAGCTTTGGCGGCTATCAACAAACTATCAATTTTGGTGGCGAAGCAAAAGATGCAAAAACGGTGATTCCTCGCTCGATTTTAGTTGGCTTGGGAATTATCATCACTTTGTACATGGCTATAAACTATGCTTACGTCAAAGTAATTGGCTTCGAACAGTTAAAATCGGCACAAAGTATTGCAGCAATTTTAGCTGGGCAGATATTTGGTCCAACGGGTTTCACCATACTTTCGGTACTGATATTTCTTTCGGTACTAGGTTATGTAAACGTGAATTTATTAAGTAATCCAAGGGCAATGTATGCCATGGGCGAAGAAGGTGCACTACCTAAAATCTTTACCAAAAAGACTAAGAAAAACGATGTAATGGTGGTAAGTTTAACCCTATTCACCATTCTTTCTATTGTTACTTTATTTTACGCACAAACCTTCGATAAGATCTTAAACTACACCATTTTCATGGACGGAGCTGGTATGATTTTTTCTGCAGCAACCATCTTTTATCTTCGTAAAAAAACAGCACATCTAGACAAAAACACCATCTATACCATGAAGCTGTATCCGTTAATGCCAATAATTTTTATAGCGGCATATTTATTTGTAGCCATCAGCATTTATAATGATGACTCTGAAGCTGCGTTAAATGGGATTTACATTTTCTTAGGTTTTGTAGCCATTTACTTTATCCAAAGATTTTTTAACAAGAAAAAAGTAGCGTAGTAAGAAATGTTGCTTTGGTCTTTTAACTTTTTAATTTAGACTTTTAACTTAAATGGATATTTCTTACATACTTAACGAACTAGGTGAAGAACGAGAAAATTATTTCAATGCGATAGCTCCACCCATTATTCAAACGAGTAATTTCAAATTTAACACCGTTGATGATTTTCGTAGCGCTTTGGCTGATGAATACCAAGGCAACCTCTATTCACGTGGTTTTAATCCTACAATTGATATTTTAAGGATAAAATTGGCTGCACTTGATGGTGCCCAAGATGCCCTAGTTTTTGGAAGTGGAATTGCAGCCGTGACCATTCCGGTGTTAGCTCTATTACAACAAGGTGATGAGGTTGTTTGCGTAGAAAATCCTTACAGCTGGACAATCAAGTTATTTAATAATTTACTCCCTAAATTTGGAGTAAAAACTACGTTTGTAGATGGAAGCGGTACCAAATCAATCGAGGCTGCAATTACTCCCCAAACAAAGTTGATCTACTTGGAATCGCCAAATACTTTCAGTTTTGAAGTACAGGATCTGGAAGCAATAGCAAAAATAGCAAAGGCGAAAAATATCATCACCATGATTGACAACAGCTACTGTTCGCCACTTTATCAGCAGCCGATAGCCTACGGAATTGATTTGGTGGCTCAATCGGCAACTAAGTATCTAGCTGGACATAGTGATGTAGTAGCGGGTGTTGTTACGGGCAAAAAAGAACTCATCAAAAAGATTTTCGAGAAGGAATATATGAACATAGGTGCTTCCGTAGCACCACAAACCGCTTGGTTACTCTTACGAAGCTTGCGTACTTTACCCATCCGATTGGAAAAAATCACCGAAAATGCCAACAAAGTAATCCAGTATTTAGAACAACATCCAGCGATAGAAAGGATACTTCATCCTTTTAACAGGAACAACAAGCAATTAGCACTTGCGAAGAAACAGATGAAAGCCTGTGGAGGATTATTCAGTATCGTACTTAAAAACCCGAGTTTGGAAAAGATAGAGGCTTTTTGTAATAACTTGAAACATATTTTAATGGCAGTGTCTTGGGGTGGTTACGAAAGCTTAATTATTCCCGCTTGTGCTGGTGTAAGCAAAGCTGATTTTGACAGCAACAATCCAAGGCACGTTTTAATAAGGATTTACGTTGGCTTAGAAGAACCTGAATATTTGATTAAGGATTTGGAACAGGCACTAAAGTTGATTTCTAACTAATGATGTATAACGTAAATTTATCGCCAAATGAACAGACAGGCATAGGCTTTCAACATGGAAAGATCGTTACTAGAATAATACTCGGTTTTGCGTTCCTCGCATTTGTTTCATTTTGTTTGTTCCAAAGTGATAACTCAATAAAACCAATATTTCTATTTTTAATATTGGTTAGCCTTCATATTATTGTTATTCATGGTCTACGTCATTTAATTCAACATAATAATGCAAAACTAGGACTAGCGTTCGACAAAAAAGGGATTACGAATAACACAGCCGATACCTCTGTATTTATTCCTTGGACGGAAATTGAGGATTTTCAAACGGGGTTCTACAGAGCAAATCAACAAATCTTCGTCAAAGTAAGCAATCCTGATAAATATCATCAGCTAAGGAGAAGTGCATACCTCACTTTTATAAATCGAATAGGTAAGTTTTTTAGATCCAAACCCGATTTACTCTGGATAGATGTTAACCTCTTAGATATAAATGAAAAGCATTTGCTTAATTTACTCCACTCAAAGTTGGAAGAAAGTAGAGCAGACTAGACTATCATAGAAGTAAAGACTTCGTTCATCAAACCCGATTGAAACGGCAGCCCCGAGGCACGAGGCCTACAGTGCAAAGCGGGGGCTTAAATTGCCAGGAAACGCCACCAATCATTTCCAAAAAATTATAAAAAGGCCTAGCAAATAAATTTTACCTACCTTTGCTGCTCGAAGCTGAATTTCTTTATCATTTAAAGCAACTCGCAAGTTAGTCCTTCCAGCAATGATTGTTCTAGCTTCTTCGAATTTTAAAGAGTGATACATGCACTTTTTAATTTTTAATTTTAACTTTTCAATAGAAAAAATGTTATTTTCAGAATTAAGGCTTATTGAGCCTATATTAAAAGCTGTTGAGTCCGAAGGATATCAAAAGCCTACTCCTATACAGGAAAAAGCCATTCCAAACATCTTAAAATTAAAAGATTTATTGGGTTGTGCACAAACGGGAACAGGTAAAACTGCCGCATTCGCTATTCCTATGTTGCAGATTTTGCACATGCGCCATTTAAAAACCAATAAAAAAGCAATTAAAGCTTTGGTTTTAACGCCAACTCGCGAACTAGCCATACAAATACAAGATAGCTTTAACGCCTACGGTAAAAATCTACCGATAAAAAATTTGGTGATTTTTGGTGGTGTTGGTCAGCAACCACAAGTTGATGCGCTTAGAAAAGGTGTTGATATTTTAGTAGCAACACCTGGTAGGTTATTGGATTTAATGAACCAAGGCCATGTTAGCCTAAGCGATATCGAAATTTTCGTGTTAGACGAGGCCGACCGTATGTTAGACATGGGTTTCATTCACGATGTGAAGCGAATTGTAGGTAAGTTACCTGCGATAAGACAAACCTTATTTTTCTCGGCAACGATGCCTACCGAGATTGAGAAATTAGCTAATACTATCCTAAAAAATCCTGTGACGGTAGAAGTTACTCCTGTTTCTTCTACAGCAGAAACGATTACACAATCGGTATATTTTGTTGACAAACCTGACAAGAGAAAATTATTAAGGCACTTGTTAGATGAACTTAAAATTGACCATACTTTGGTGTTTACCCGTACTAAGCACGGTGCAGATCGTATTGCTAGAGATTTAGCAAAAGACGGTATTAAATCGGCGGCGATACATGGTGATAAATCTCAAGGCGCTAGACAAAGGGCATTAAATGAGTTTAAAGAACGTAAGCTTAGGGTTTTGGTAGCTACAGATATTGCTGCCCGTGGCATTGATATTGACGACTTAACTTATGTTTTCAACTACGATTTACCTAATATTCCAGAAACTTACGTACATAGGATTGGACGTACAGGTAGAGCGGGTGCAAATGGAACTGCCATTTCTTTTGTAGATGCAGAAGAAAATGAATACTTACTTGATATTCACAAACTGATTAAACGTACCATTCCAATTGTAGAAGACCATCCTTATCCGTTAAGTTGGAAGAGTATGTTGGCCAGCAAAGAGGTACAACGCAAGCCACAGAAAGACTCCAAAGGAAATGCGGCAAGCAATAAAAAGAAAGTTTACAAAGGCGGTGGCAATCGTCGCAAATAAATAAAAAAGCTCCCGAAATATTCGGGAGCTTTTTTTATACTTTTCTAATTTTAATTATCCTTAGCCAATGCATTACTTTCATCAATGGATAAGTTGGGTCAAACTCCCACCACTTGGTGGCAAAATTTGGAGAATTAGGTTTCTTATGATGGTTATTCTGGAACAACTCGCCCATTAAGAGAAAATCCCAAGGTAAAGAGTTTTTACTATGGTCGTCGTTATCATGGTTCGAATAGCCATATTTGTGCCCACACCAGTTAACAATGGCGCCGTGAAGTGGTCCCATTAAAAAGTGGAATGGTAATAATAAGAACATCCACCATTGCGTAGCAAAGGTAATATAAAACCAGATGTAGAATGCGGCACATGCCAATCTCCATAACCAAGAATCTCCTATTCTATCGATAATAGGCCATTCAGGATAATTGCCCCTAAATGCCGGCTCTGGCTCAATTTTATGTAATAGATAAGCTAAATACATATTCTTAGTAGCTATCATCATTCCAAAAACATCTTTAAAAAAATGTGGCGAATGTGGATCTTTTACCGTATCGCTATAAGCATGATGCATACGGTGAAGAATTGCATAAGCTCTAGGATTTAGGAATGAAGAACCCTGAGAAACTAACAATACAAGGTAAAAGAATCGCTCCCAAAAGATATTCATCTTAAACATTTTATGAGACGAATAACGGTGAAGGAAAAAAGTTTGGCTAAACAATGATAAAAACCAATGTGCCAAGAAGAAATACAAAATGATCATACAAAATTAAAACGAAGTCTATTTCACAATAGTCTTCAAACAAGCTAAAATAGCGCTACTAAGTTACGGATTATAAACTATCTACCGAAATCATCCTGAACGCGAACGATATCGTCCTCATCTGAAGGATTTTCAGCATCGGTATGTTGCCAAATCTCAGCTACTACACCCCAATCTTCTAAACCTATTAAGCGGTGACGCTCACCTTGATGCAATTTAATTTGATCGTTGGGATGATAACGCTTCAATTCTCCCTCTTCGTCTGTTTCGCTAATTTTGATACCAACAGTACCAGTTACCACTTGCCAAATTTCTGCCCTACGGTGGTGATATTGCCAAGAAAGACGAGCATTTGGTGCCACAATCAATATCTTCGGGCTTAGTTTTCCACCTATCTTCAAAGTATCTACATCTAAACCTTCAAAATAAGTATCCGCAAATTGTTGAGCTTGCCCTTCATCTATTACGAAAAAACCACCCCAAGGTCTAGTTTCATCTCTATTTACTACATTAAAACCTTCCAGTTTTAATCGTTGTGCTACGCTATCAAAAATATCTTTTTTCTGTGTTTCCATTACCTTCAAAAATAATGGTTACAAATTAAAAAACAACTGTTTACATATAATATGTTCAAAATCAATCCATGACTTGATTCAGCTTAGCTTTGCGCCGTCCAATCCCTATAAATAGCAAAGACAAAAAAGCGAACAATACAGTAATAATCACACAATTCACCAATACTTTATCTAATCCAAATTTGGTAACATTTAAAAATGGATAAGGGTAAAAATCTGAATAGCTACCTCTAATCATTACAAATACAGTATAAACTAAAGGATAGATTAACCACAGCCATAGGTTTTTCCATTGTAACCGATGCTTAGGTACAAAGTATATCCAGTAAATTAAAAACATAAATGGCACCACTACGTGTAATAATTCATTTAGCACCATAGACCAACCTTCTAATACCCACAAAAATCTCAAAACCGTATTATATATCAAGGCTACTACAATGATGTAGACAGAAATAGCGGTAACCACCTGCGGTTTGCAAAAAAATTTTCCAATGCTGGTTGATTTCAGCAAAAGAATAGAAGTGCTACAAATGGCAACAAGCAGGTTACTATCTATCGTAAAATAACTAAAAAACCTGATAAGAAGTTCTGCTTTGGCTGCCGCACCACTATTAAGATGCAAATAGAATTGAAAAATTAATGCAAACCAAGCTAAAAACACTAGAATGGATAAGTATACCTTTTCAGAGAGACTCGGAGATTTTTCCATAATTTTAGAAGATTATTAGATAGCAAAAAAGCCACTCACTTATATGCGAATGGCTTCAAATGGGTTATGCTTGCGCTGTTGGCCCACCAAATCCCATCGGAAATGGCGTTTCGTCTTGTGTTTTTATACGACCATGAATTGCTTCGAATTTTTCGATATTATCTTGCATTGCTTGCATTAAACGTTTAGCATGCTCTGGAGTTAATATAATTCTAGATTTTACTTTAGCTTTAGGAATACCTGGCATTACCCTGATAAAATCTAAAACAAATTCTGTATTAGAATGCGTGATTATAGCTAAGTTTGAGAAAATACCTTCTGCAATTTCTTCAGCTAATTCTATATTTAATTGATTTTCGTTCTGTTGTTCTTCCATAATAACAAAACTAACTTTTTAAAGGAAACATTCAAAAATAAAAAAGCTCCGAAGTAAACTCCGGAGCTTTAGATTTATAAGGTTATTATTAAGCCTCTACTTCTTCTTGTTTAGAAGCTAATAATTTATCGTACTCTTCTTGAGAACCTACAATGATACGCTCGTAACCACGTACACCAGTACCTGAAGGAATCAAGTGACCAACAATTACGTTTTCTTTCAAGCCTAACATTCTGTCTTTCTTACCTGCAATTGCAGCTTCGTTCAACACTTTTGTAGTTTCCTGGAATGAAGCAGCAGAGATAAATGACTTAGTACCTAATGAAGCACGTGTGATACCTTGTAGTACTGAACTTGCAGTAGCTGGTTTAGCATCTCTAACTTCAATCTGTTTCAAATCTTGACGCTTTAATTGAGAATTTTCGTCTCTTAATTTACGTAAAGAAAGAATTTGACCTGGTTTAACTGCAGTCGAATCACCTGCCTCAACAACAACCTTTTTATCAAAGATTTCGTCGTTTTCGATCATGAAATCCCAACGATCAACAGAGTCATTTTCTAAGAAACGGGTATCTCCCGGATCTTCAATATGTACTTTCTGCATCATTTGGTGTACAATTACCTCAAAGTGCTTATCGTTGATTTTCACACCTTGCAAACGGTAAACCTCTTGGATACCATTTACTAAGTACTCTTGTACTGCTGCTGGACCTTTGATTGCCAAGATATCCGCTGGCGAGATAGAACCATCTGACAATGGCATACCTGCTTTTACGAAGTCATTATCTTGTACCAAGATGTGTTTAGACAATGGAACAAGGTATTTTTTAACCTCACCATCTCTAGACTCGATAGTAATCTCACGGTTACCACGTTTGATACCACCTAGAGTTACCACACCATCAATCTCAGTAACAACCGCAGGATTTGAAGGGTTACGAGCCTCGAATAACTCAGTTACACGAGGTAAACCACCTGTAATATCTCGGGTTTTACCAGTAGCACGAGGAATTTTAACTAACACCTGTCCAGTTTGTACTGCATCTCCGTCATCAACAGCAATGTGTGCACCTACCGGAATATTGTAAGTTCTGATTACTTCGCCTTTTTTATCCAATACCTTAATTGAAGGGTTTTTGGTTTTATCACGAGTATCGATAATTACTTTTTCACGGTGACCAGTTTGCTCATCAGATTCTTCACGGAAAGTTACGCCTTCGATAATTGCATCGAATTCGATTTTACCACCAAACTCTGAGATGATAACCGCGTTATATGGATCCCAAGAAACAATTTTATCACCTTTAGCAACTTTATCACCTTCTTTAACATATAAAAATGCACCGTAAGGGATATTGTTATTTACGATTACTTTGTTAGTTCCTGGCTCAACAATTCTGAATTCACCCGAACGACCTAAAACGATATCAACCACGCCATCTTCTGTAGTTGTTTGAACAGTACGCAAGTTTTCGAACTCGATTACACCATCAAACTTAGCATTGATTTGCGATTCGTTGGCAATGTTAGATGCCGTACCACCCACGTGGAATGTACGAAGTGTTAACTGCGTACCTGGCTCACCAATTGACTGAGCAGCAATTACACCAACAGCCTCACCTCTTTGAACACGTTTGCCTGATGCCAAGTTACGTCCGTAACATAAAGCACAAACTCCACGCTTGTTCTCACAAGTTAATACCGAGCGAATTTCAACTCCTTCTAATGGAGACTCTTCAATTGCTTTAGCGATATCTTCATCAATATCTTGACCAGCGCCTACTAATAATTCGCCATTTAATGGGTTAAATACATCATGCAATGATATACGTCCCAAGATACGCTCATATAAAGGCTCTACGATATCTTCTTGATCTTTCAATGCCGTAGTGTACATACCTCTTAAAGTACCGCAATCTACTGCATTAACAATCATATCTTGCGCTACGTCATGCAAACGACGAGTTAAGTAACCCGCATCCGCAGTTTTTAACGCCGTATCCGCCAAACCTTTACGGGCACCGTGGGTAGAGATAAAGTACTCTAATACAGATAAACCTTCTTTAAAGTTCGACAAGATTGGGTTTTCGATAATCTCACCACCAGAACCTGATTTTTGAGGTTTAGCCATCAAGCCCCTCATACCTGCTAACTGACGAATCTGCTCTTTAGAACCACGGGCTCCAGAGTCAAGCATCATATAAACAGAGTTGAAACCTTGGTTATCTGATGATAGTTGGTTCATTACAAACGTTGTTAAACGATTGTTAATACGAGTCCAGATATCGATAATTTGGTTGTAACGCTCGTTGTTGGTAATGAAACCCATGTTATAGTTGTTTCTTACCTCTTCAACTTCATTTGCAGCCTGTTCTAATAAAGTATGTTTCTCTACAGGAATGTTTACGTCTTGTAAGTTGAACGATAAACCTCCTTGGAAAGCCATCTTGAAACCAAGTTCTTTGATATCATCTAAGAATCTTGCAGAACGAGCCATACCAGTCATTTTCACTACTTCACCAATGATATCTCTTAAAGATTTCTTAGTTAATAGTTCGTTGATATAACCAACTTCTTCTGGTACCATTTGGTTAAATAAAACACGACCAACTGTAGTTTCAATTAACTTGTTTACAATTGTACCGTCTGATTCTTTAACGTTAGCTTTAACTTTAATCCAAGCGTGTAAGTCTACTCTTTTCTCATTGTAGGCAATAATTACCTCTTCTGCAGAGTAGAAATTCATATCCTGACCTCTTACTACTCTCTTATCGTCAGTTTTACGGCCTTTAGTAATGTAATAAAGACCCAAAACCATATCCTGAGAAGGTACAGTAATAGGTGTACCATTAGCAGGGTTAAGAATATTGTGAGCAGCCAACATCAATACTTGAGCTTCCAAAATTGCAGCATTACCTAACGGTAAATGGACTGCCATTTGGTCACCATCAAAATCGGCGTTGAAAGCCGTACACACTAATGGGTGTAATTGGATAGCTTTACCTTCTACTAATTTAGGTTGGAAAGACTGAATACCTAATCTGTGTAGCGTAGGTGCACGGTTTAACAACACTGGATGTCCTTTTAACACATTCTCAAGGATGTCCCAAACTAGTGGATCTTTTCTATCAACAATTTTCTTAGCTGATTTTACTGTTTTAACAACACCACGCTCAATCATCTTACGAATAATGAACGGTTTGTAAAGCTCAGCAGCCATATCTTTTGGTAAACCGCATTCGTGTAATTTAAGGTTTGGACCTACAACAATTACCGAACGAGCAGAATAATCCACACGTTTACCTAATAAGTTTTGACGGAAACGACCTTGTTTACCTTTCAAGATATCTGAAAGTGATTTTAAGGCACGGTTACCTTCAGTTTTAACAGCATTTACCTTACGAGAATTATCAAATAACGAATCTACAGCTTCCTGCAACATACGTTTCTCGTTACGTAAAATAACTTCTGGTGCTTTAATCTCGATCAAACGTTTTAAACGGTTGTTGCGGATAATTACACGACGATATAAATCGTTCAAATCTGAAGTAGCGAAACGACCACCTTCCAAAGGAACTAATGGACGTAACTCAGGTGGAATAACAGGAACGATTTTAATAATCATCCACTCTGGGTTATTCTCGATATTAGCTCTTGAACCACGGAAAGCTTCCACAACTTGTAAACGTTTCAAAGCTTCGTTTTTACGTTGCTGAGAAGTTTCGTTAGCTGCCTGGTGACGTAAGTTATAAGATAAACTATCTAAATCAATACGTTTCAATAAGTCTTCTAATGCTTCTGCTCCCATTTTGGCAACAAATTTATTAGGATCTTTATCGTCTAAATATTGGTTCTCTTTAGGTAATTTATCTAAGATATCAAGATACTCTTCTTCAGTTAAGAAATCCATGAACTGGATACCTTGCTCGCCCATTAAACCAGCTTGAATTACTACATAACGTTCGTAGTAAATGATCAAATCTAATTTTTTAGTTGGCAAGCCTAAAAGATAACCGATTTTGTTAGGTAAAGAACGGAAATACCAAATATGCGCAACAGGAACTACCAAATTAATGTGTCCCATACGTTCTCTACGTACTTTTTTCTCCGTTACTTCCACACCACAACGGTCGCAAACAATACCCTTATAACGGATACGCTTGTATTTACCGCAATGACATTCGTAATCTTTTACCGGACCAAAAATACGCTCGCAAAACAAACCATCACGTTCAGGTTTGTAAGTACGATAGTTAATCGTCTCCGGTTTTAACACCTCACCGCTTGAACGCTCTAGAATAATTTCTGGAGACGATAAGCTAATGGTAATCGAGGTGAAATTGCTTTTTAATTTATTATCCTTTTTGTAAGACATACTTATGTAAGGTTAAAGCGGAAAGCTTAAAGACCAAAGCTGCTTTGAGCTTTAGTCTTTAGTCTTTCGGCTTATTTAATCTAATGTAATATCTAAACCTAAGCCGCGTAGCTCGTGTACCAATACGTTGAACGATTCTGGTACGCCCGGAGTTGGTAGGTTTTCGCCTTTAACGATGGCTTCGTAAGTTTTAGCTCTTCCAATAACATCATCAGACTTCACAGTCAAGATCTCTTGTAAGATATTAGCAGCACCAAATGCCTCTAATGCCCAAACCTCCATCTCACCAAAACGCTGACCACCGAACTGAGCTTTACCACCCAATGGTTGTTGTGTAATTAATGAGTATGGTCCGATAGAACGAGCGTGCATCTTATCATCAACCATGTGACCTAATTTCAGCATATAGATAATACCTACAGTAGTCGGTTGGTCAAATTTATCACCCGTTAAACCATTGTTTAAGTAAGTTCTACCAGAAGCTGGTAAACCTGCTTTAGCGATCCAGTCTTCAACTTCATCAGATTTAGCACCATCAAAAATCGGAGTAGCAAATTTCACACCTAATTTTTGACCAGCCCAAGCCAATACAGTTTCGTAGATCTGACCCAAGTTCATACGTGAAGGTACACCTAGTGGGTTCAACACAATATCAACTGGAGTTCCATCGTCTAAGAACGGCATATCCTCATCACGTACAATACGAGCAACAATACCCTTATTACCGTGACGACCCGCCATCTTATCACCTACTTTTAGTTTACGTTTTTTAGCTACATAAACTTTAGCCATTTGAACAATTCCTGATGGAAGCTCATCTCCAACGCTAATCGCAAATTTATCACGTTTGTAAGCACCTAGTTCTTCGTTTACACGAATACCATAGTTGTGCAACAACATTTTAATTTGCTCATTTTTGTCTTCGTCAGTAGTCCATTTGTATGGATTAATGTGAGCGTATTCTAAATCAGCTAATATTTTTTGAGTGAACTTAGCACCTTTAGCAATTAAAAGTTCTTTGTAAACGTTGAATACACCTTGAGATGTTTTACCATTTACAACTTGGAACAATTTATCTACTAACTCGTTTTTAAGGTTCTCAGTAGCAATATTATATTTCTTGTCTAACTTCTCAATTGCTGATTTTTCTTCAGCTTTTGTAGTTTTCTTAGCTCTAGAGAATAATTTAGTATCGATAACTACACCTTTAATTGATGGTGGAGTTTTCAAAGAAGCATCTTTCACGTCACCAGCTTTGTCTCCAAAGATAGCACGTAATAATTTCTCTTCTGGTGAAGGATCAGATTCGCCTTTTGGTGTAATTTTACCAATTAGAATATCGCCTTCTTTCACCTCTGCACCGATACGGATGATACCGTTTTCATCTAAGTCTTTAGTAGCCTCTTCAGAAACGTTAGGGATATCTGGAGTTAACTCCTCTTCACCACGTTTAGTATCACGTACTTCTAGTTCAAACTCTTCGATGTGTAATGAAGTAAAGATATCTTCTCTAACAATACGCTCGTTAATTACAATCGCATCCTCAAAGTTGTATCCTTGCCAAGGCATGAAAGCTACTTTTAAGTTCCTTCCTAATGCCAACTCACCATCTTCAGTTGCATAACCTTCGCAAAGCACTTGTCCTTTAGTCACTTTTTGACCTTTCTTAACGATTGGTTTCAAGTTGATACAAGTATTTTGGTTGGTTTTCTTGAACTTAGTTAATCTATAAGCTTTGCTATCTCCTTCAAAAGAAACTAAACGATCGTCGTCATTTCTTTCATATTTAATAACAATTTGATTTGCATCTACATATTCAACAACACCGTTTCCTTCTGCATTGATCAAAGTTCTTGAGTCACGGGCAACGCGACCTTCCAAACCTGTACCTACAATTGGAGCCTCAGGACGTAACAATGGTACGGCCTGACGTTGCATGTTCGATCCCATCAAAGCCCTGTTCGCATCATCATGTTCTAAGAACGGAATTAACGAAGCAGCAATTGAAGTAATCTGGTTAGGTGCAATATCCATCAAATCTAATTTCTCAGGCTCGATAATCGGGAAGTCACCCTCGTAACGTGCTTTAACACGTGGCGTAGAGAAATTACCTTTATCATCGTACTGCGCATTAGCTTGAGCGATAGTCTTACCATCTTCATCTTCTGCAGATAAGTAAATCACATCCTCGTTCATCGCTACTTTACCATCAACAACCTTTTTGTAAGGAGTTTCGATAAAACCTAAGCTGTTGATCTTAGCATGTACACAAAGTGAAGAAATCAAACCAATGTTTGGACCCTCTGGAGTTTCGATAGTACACAAACGACCGTAGTGCGTGTAGTGAACGTCACGAACCTCGAAGCCAGCACGCTCACGAGATAGACCACCTGGACCTAAAGCTGAAAGACGACGCTTGTGCGTAATCTCTGCCAAAGGATTGGTTTGATCCATGAACTGTGAAAGTTGGTTGGTACCAAAGAAAGAGTTGATTACAGATGATAATGTACGAGCATTGATCAAATCTGTTGGTGTAAACACCTCGTTATCACGAATATTCATACGCTCACGGATAGTTCTAGCCATACGAGCTAAACCTACACCGAATTGTGCGTACAATTGCTCACCCACCGTACGTACACGACGGTTTGATAAGTGATCGATATCATCCACCTCTTCTTTAGAGTTGATTAACTTGATCAAATATTTAACAATTGCGATAATATCTGCTTTCGTTAAAACTTTAACCTCATCAGGAGTATCCATTTTTAACTTACGGTTGATACGGTATCTACCCACATCACCTAAGTCATAACGCTTATCCGAGAAGAATAAACGATCAATGATACCTCTTGCAGTTTCCTCATCAGGTGGTTCTGCGTTACGCAAAGCACGATAGATGTTCTCCACAGCCTCTTTCTCAGAGTTAGAAGTATCTTTTTGTAAAGTATTATATATAATGGTATAATCAGCTTGAGATGCACCATCATCTTTAGATAAGATAATAGTTTTAACACCTGCATCGATGATTAAATCAATATGGTCTTCTTCTAAAACAGTATCCCTGTCTAAAATAACCTCATTACGGTCAATAGAAACTACCTCACCGGTATCCTCATCCACAAAATCTTCTACCCATTTTCTAAGAACTCTTGCAGCAAGCTTACGTCCGATATATTTCTTCAAACCAGATTTGCTAACTTTTACTTCATCAGCTAAATCGAAAAGCTCCAAGATATCTTTATCAGAATCGTAACCTATAGCACGCAATAACGTAGTTACAGGGAATTTTTTCTTACGATCGATATAAGCATACATTACGTTATTAACGTCTGTAGCAAATTCGATCCAAGAACCTTTAAAGGGAATTACACGGGCAGAATATAACTTGGTACCATTAGTGTGGCGGCTTTGGCCGAAGAACACACCTGGAGACCTATGCAATTGAGATACAATTACACGCTCTGCACCGTTAATCACGAATGTACCTTTAGGAGTCATATAAGGAATGGTTCCCAAGTATACATCTTGAATAATGGTTTCAAAATCTTCGTGCTCAGCATCGTTACAAGAAAGCTTCAATTTAGCTTTCAACGGAACGCTGTAAGTTAGTCCACGGTCAATACATTCAGGAATGTCGTAACGAGGTGGATCAATAAAATAATCTAAAAATTCTAAAACAAAGATGTTTCTAGAATCAGTGATTGGGAAGTTTTCAGCGAATACCTTAAACAAACCTTCTGTGTGACGGTTGTCTGAAGTAGTTTCGATCTGGAAAAATTCTCTAAATGATTGCAACTGCACATCCAGAAAATCTGGATAATCGATAATGTGCTTACTACGTGCAAAATTTACTCTTTGGTCGACTTTATTTGCCAAGGGACTAAATTTAATTTAGTTTAAGAATAAACTATTTTTTGGTTTCAAAGGGAAACATTTCATCAACCAAACAAAATGAAATGTTTATAAACGGGAATAGACTCCGACTTTGTAGTCGGAGTCTTTTCTTTTGAGTTTCGTTATATTAAGTGATTACTTAATCTCAACTACAGCTCCAGCTTCTTCTAATTGTTTTTTAAGAGCTTCTGCTTCGTCTTTAGCAACACCAGCTTTTAATTCTTTAGGTGCACCGTCAACTAAGTCTTTAGCTTCTTTCAAACCTAGACCAGTTAAATCTTTTACTAATTTAACTACTGCTAATTTTTGACCACCAGCATCTTTCAAGATTACATCAAAAGATGTTTTCTCTTCAGCTGCAGCAGCTTCGCCACCAGCAGCAGGAGCAGCTACAGCTACTGCAGCAGCAGCAGGCTCGATACCATACTCGTCTTTTAAGATTTGAGCTAATTCATTAACTTCTTTAACTGTTAAGTTTACTAATTGCTCAGCAAACGCTTTTAAATCTGCCATTTTATTAAGATTTTAAAATTTTACGTGATTGTTGTTTGTTTAACTTACGAACTTAAGGTGTTCGTTAACCTCTTTCTTGTAGTGTTTTAACAATACCTGCGATCTTACCTCCGCTTGATTGCAATGCAGATACAACGTTTTTAGCTGGTGATTGTAATAATCCAATGATTTCGCCAATAAGCTCTTCTCTTGATTTAAGGCTTACTAATGCATCTAATTGGTTATCTCCAACAAATATTGCTGTGTCTACGTATGCTCCTTTTAGTTGAGGTTTATCTTCGCCTTTACCTTTTCTTAGAGATTTGATCAGCTTAGCTGGACCGTTACCTACTTTTGAAAATAATAAAGCCGACTGACCTTTTAATGCTGGGAATATCTCAGATGAGTCGCCTTCCAATCCTTCGATCGCTTTTTTGATCAAAGTGTTTTTTGCAACTTGCATTTCGATACCGCTCTCGAAACATTTACGACGGATGTTATTTACTTTTTCAACAGATAAGCCTGAGGTATCAGCAATGTAAAAATTGCCAAACTCCTGCATTTTCTCTTGTAGAGCTAAAACTACTTCTTGTTTTTCTTCTCTGTTCATAATTAGATCCCCGCTACTGATTTAGTTTCAATTGCAATTCCAGGACTCATTGTTGAAGAAACATGAATGCTCTTAAAATAAGTTCCTTTTGCAGCAGAAGGTTTCAATCTTGAAATTACTTGTAGAACTTCTAAAGCATTTTCATAAATTTTCTCTGCTGGGAATGATACTTTTCCGATTGAAGCGTGGATGATACCAGTTTTGTCAACTTTAAAATCAATCTTACCGCCTTTTACATCAGTTACAGCTTTACCAACTTCGTTAGTTACTGTTCCTGATTTAGGGTTTGGCATAAGGTTACGCGGACCTAAAACACGGCCCAACTTACCTACTTTTGCCATACACGCAGGAGTAGTGATAATAATGTCTACATCTGTCCAACCACCTTCAATTTTAGCTACATATTCGTCTAAACCTACAAAATCTGCTCCTGCAGCTTTAGCCTCTTCTTCCTTATCAGGAGTACAAAGTACTAAAACGCGAACAGTTTTACCGGTACCGTGTGGTAAGGTAGCGATACCACGAACCATTTGATTGGCTTTACGTGGGTCTACCCCTAAACTCACATCAATATCAACTGATGCATCGAATTTAGTTAACGTGATTTCTTTTACCAATGCAGCTGCATCTTTCAAAGAATACGATTTACCGGCTTCTAGTTTAGCGTGTGCTATTTTTTGATTTTTTGTTAACTTAGCCACTAGTGTAAACTGTTAATGTTAAATAATTAGTTAAAAGGCGCATCACCTGAAACAGTGATACCCATACTACGTGCTGTACCAGCAACCATACTCATTGCTGATTCGATAGTAAATGCATTTAAATCAGGCATTTTATCTTCAGCAATTGCCTTAACTTGATCCCAAGTCACCGATCCAACTTTTTTACGGTTAGGCTCAGCAGAACCACTCTGTAATTTAGTAGCATCCAATAATTGGATAGCAACCGGAGGGGTTTTGATGATGAAATCGAAAGACTTGTCAGCATATACAGTAATTACAACTGGTAAAACTTTACCTGGCTTATCTTGGGTACGAGCATTGAATTGTTTACAAAACTCCATGATGTTAACACCTTTAGCACCTAATGCAGGTCCTACTGGTGGCGATGGGTTTGCAGCTCCGCCTTTGATCTGTAATTTGATCATCGCACTGACTTCTTTTGCCATTTTTTGTTTTTGTTTAATTAAAACTCAATGTTAAATATTGGAAGCATGTAACATTTAAGATTCCTTTCGTTGTCCTACAACGCAAAAAGGACTGCAAAGATATGAATTATCTTGCAGTCCTCCAATACTTTTATGAAATATTTTATTATTCTTTTTCTACTTGCATATAGTTAAGCTCAAGTGGTGTTTTACGACCGAAGATTTTAACCATTACTTTCAATTTCTTTTTCTCTTCGTTAACTTCTTCAATGATACCACTGAATCCGTTGAAAGGTCCATCCATTACTTTAACGTTTTCACCAACATAGTAAGCAACGCTCATGGTTTCACTTTGCTGGCTCATCTCATCAACCTTACCTAAAATACGGTTAACTTCAGCTTGTCTCATTGGGATAGCATTTCCAGCTTTATCACCTAAGAAACCAATAACGCTATTGATACCTTTAATGATGTGCTCAAGCTCTCCATCTAGAGACGCTTCGATCATTACATATCCAGGATAGTAGTTACGCTCTTTTGCAATCTTTTTACCATCTTTCATTTGATAGTATTTCTCCGTTGGGATCAATACTTGAGGAACTAAATGAGATAGCCCTAAACGACTAATTTCCGAGTCAATGTACTGTTTTACTTTCTTCTCTTTACCACTTACCGCTCTAACAACGTACCATTTCAACTGATCGCTCATCTAATAAATCTATTTTAAAGTGAATTGTAAAAAGTCTCAAGAATGTAATTAGCTCCTTTATCCATTGCTAAAATAACAAGAGAAATAATTGCTGAAGCTACTAAAACCAATACCGCCGAATTTTGTAGATCACCCCATGTAGGCCAAGTTACCTTTTGGGTCATTTCTTCGTATGATTCTTTTATAAACTGAACTACCTTAGCCATATTATATAAATTTAAATTAGCCAATTAGCCAATCAGCTAATTTTCAATTAATTTGCACGGGTGGAGAGATTCGAACTCCCATCAACGGTTTTGGAGACCGGCATGCTACCATTGCACCACACCCGTGGATAAAATTAGCTAATCAGCATATAAGCCGATTAGCTAATTTCTATATTATAGCTATAAATTAAGCTAAGATTTCAGTTACCTGACCAGCACCTACTGTTCTACCACCTTCACGGATAGCGAAACGTAGACCTTTTTCCATTGCGATAGCGTTGATCAACTTTACAGTGATCGTTACGTTATCACCTGGCATTACCATCTCAGTACCTTCAGCTAATGAAATTTCACCAGTTACGTCTGTAGTACGGAAATAGAATTGAGGACGGTATTTGTTGAAGAATGGAGTGTGACGACCACCTTCTGCTTTTGATAATACATAGATCTCAGCTTTGAAATCTGTGTGAGGAGTTACTGAACTTGGTTTACAGATAACCATACCACGACGGATATCAGTTTTCTCAATACCACGTAACAATAAACCTACGTTATCACCAGCTTCACCGTAATCTAAGATTTTACGGAACATCTCAACACCAGTTACTGTAGATTTTAAGTTCTCAGCACCCATACCTAAGATTTCAACTGGATCACCAGAGTTGATTACACCACGCTCAATACGACCTGTAGCAACAGTACCACGACCAGTGATTGAGAATACATCTTCAACAGGCATTAAGAAAGGAAGATCTGTCAAACGTGGAGGAATTGGAATGTAGCTATCAACAGCTGCCATTAATTCCATAATTTTTTCTACCCATTTAGCATCTCCGTTCAAACCACCAAGAGCTGAACCTTGAATTACAGGAATGTCATCACCAGGGAATTCGTAGAATGATAATAATTCACGGATTTCCATTTCAACTAGCTCTAACAATTCTGGATCATCAACCATATCCACTTTGTTCATGAATACAACTAATGAAGGTACACCTACCTGACGAGCCAAAAGAATGTGCTCACGAGTTTGTGGCATTGGACCATCTGTAGCAGCTACCACAATGATAGCTCCGTCCATTTGAGCAGCACCTGTAACCATGTTTTTCACGTAATCCGCGTGACCTGGACAGTCAACGTGTGCGTAGTGACGGTTAGCAGTTGAATACTCAACGTGAGCAGTATTGATAGTGATACCTCTTTCTTTTTCCTCTGGAGCAGAGTCAATCGAATCAAATGAACGTGCCTCAGATAAACCTGCGTCAGACAATACTTTAGTAATTGCTGCTGTTAAGGTTGTTTTACCGTGGTCAACGTGACCGATTGTACCGATGTTTAAGTGCGGCTTACTGCGGTCAAACTTTTCTTTTGCCATTTTTTTATACTTATTAGTAGGTTAAAATTTTTTATTTAATTATTGTTTTGATACAATTTCAATACAAAAAACCTTGTTCTTTCTGTTCTTTATCTTAACAGAATAACAAAGTTAGTTAACTTGTGAGCCAAAGATGGGACTTGAACCCACGACCTCTTCCTTACCAAGGAAGTGCTCTACCGCTGAGCTACTTCGGCTTTTACCCTTAGCTCATGTTCACTCGTTCATCTGTTCATTAGGCTACTAGTGAACCATTGAACAAATTCCCAATGAACTTCTAGGAGCGGAAGACGAGGTTCGAACTCGCGACCTATAGCTTGGAAGGCTATCGCTCTACCAACTGAGCTACTTCCGCTTTTCAATTTTCAGTTTTCAATTTCCAGTTAGTGCTTAAGAATGGCTAACTAAAAACTGATTACTGTTAACTGATGGTGGGGAGAGAAGGATTCGAACCTTCGAAGTCTTGCGACAACAGAGTTACAGTCTGTCCCATTTGGCCACTCTGGTATCTCCCCCCTTTTATTCCAAAACCTAAAGTTTTAGCATAAAAAGAGCCTCCTATCGGAATCGAACCAATGACCTACTGATTACAAGTCAGTTGCTCTACCAGCTGAGCTAAGGAGGCTTTTTACTTTTTAATTAATGTGGCGCAAATATATAAAATTTTGTTTTCTTACCTACTAAATCGCACATTTTTTATTTTTTTTTCTCTTCACAGAACGAACCATTTTTTCTTTGCTATCCTAGCCGTTTCCGAAATGGAATGCAAATATACATGCATTATTCTTAGTTGCAAATTTATTTTAAAAAAAAATTGGCGAGCCTAGGCTCGCCAATTTCACTTTATGATTTTACTGCAAAATATCGCTCTAATAATCAGATAGTTCATCCGCACTAGTCAGTGCTTTATGTTCACTCAATTTTGCTCTAGTTTTATCTTTATGTTTAGTAATCTGTTTCCTTAATGACTCAATTGCCAAGTCGGTCGCTTCCTCGAAAGACTTACATTGTTCTTTTGCGAACATAGTTCCGCCAGGTACTATCAGCTTAATTTCGCTTATTTTGTTTGCCTCATCTTCTACATTTTCTAGTTTTAGGTAAACTTCACCACTTATAATCTGATCAAAAAACTGATCCAACTTATCTACTTTCTTTTGAATAAACTCCAATAACTTCTTATCTGCATTAAAATGGATAGACTGTACTCTAATTTTCATTTTTCCTCCTTTTTTACGCCCTAGGATGGGCTTGTTTATAAATGGACCTTAATCTTTCTACTGAATTGTGCGTGTAAACTTGCGTAGCCGCCAAGCTAGCATGACCCAAAAGTTCCTTAATTGCATTTAAATCTGCCCCCCTATTCAACAAACTACTCGCAAAAGAATGTCGCAGCACATGCGGACTTTTCTTTTCTTGAGTAGATACTAATTTCAAACAACTATTTACTATACGGTAAATGAGGTTTGGATATGCCTGATCACCACTATTGGTAACGACCAGGTAAGCACTTTTGTTGTCGAAATTTTGCAAAGTTTTCAATGAAATAAATTCTAGCACCTCATTTTGCAGTGCCTTATGCAAAGGAATTAACCTTTCTTTATTTCTCTTGCCCAACACTTTAACCGTGCCTTCGTATTCATTAAAATCTTCTTCTTTTAAAGTTATAAGCTCTGCCAAACGCATACCTGTGCCAAACAATAGCTCTACCACCAACTTGTCTCTCTTTCCAGCAAAACTATCATCAAAGCTATGTTCTCCGTCCAACAATGCGTCCATTTTCACTTCCTCAACAAAAACAGGAAGTTTTTTTGGTGTTTTCAGTGTCTTGATCAACCTAGCTGGATTCGAAGCTATTTTATCTTCGCGATGCAAAAACTTGTAGAAGCTTTTTAGTGACGACAGTTTTCTATTCACGGCACTTTCGGTGAGTTTTTTCTCTTTCAGCAACTCTACCATAAAGTTTTTGATATCGACCGCTCTTACATCAACTATGTTAGTGGGAGAATCAGCCTGTAGAAAATCTTGGAATTGTTGCAAATCTGCTTTGTACGCCTGCAAGGTGTGCGGCGAATAACGCTTTTCATACTGTAAATAAGTGAAAAAATCGTTGATCAGCATTTTACATTTCAGATTGGTTGATGAGTCAATTTACAAAAGAAAACGACATCACCAAAGGTTTTTTTCAAATAATGACCAAAATCCTTCGATGCATTGAATTACATCAAACTTTAGGAAATGTAAGGAGGAAAGTTGCTATTTATTACGTAAAACTGTATAGTTTATAAAGAATGGGACGAACTTCAACAAGATTAGATATAAAAAAAGAGGACACCTAAGTAGGTATCCTCTTTTATATGTTCATTCGAAAAGGAATTAAATTGTTCCTTCTTGATTTAATCCTTGGATATAAACCGCTTTCTTAACTTCAGTACGGCGAGTTACAGATTTTTTCTCGTATGCTTGACGGCTACGTAGTTCTCTTAAAACACCAGTTTTTTCGAATTTTTTCTTAAAACGCTTTAACGCTTTATCTAACGATTCACCATCTTTAATATTGATCATGATCATAACGTTGAAATACCTCCTCTCGTTTTTTTTAATCCCAGCTTTTATGCTTGGGGCTGCAAATGTAGGTAATTTATTGAAAAAGAGAAAGTTTTTACTGTTTTATTTCTAAAAAAATTAAAGGGATACCTTGCGAGCATCCCTTCTATCAAACCAGAAACTATAAAGTGTGAGCGTAATATTAGTTGAGTGTATTTAAAAATGCATCTATTTGGGCTGCTGTAGCTGGTGCAACATTTACATTTAAGTGCAAATCGGCGCTTACGGTAAAGTTGGTTTGCCCAAAATAAATGACATCGTTTACATCGGTAGATAAAACCACCAATTTACCTTTTAAACCAATAGGCATAGAATTGAGATAAGACTGGTGCTTATTCACAGCCAATACAAATGGCAAGCCTGCAACAGTTTTCAAATCATCAAAAACCATGTATGCTCTTTGGTCTTTAATACTTGGAGCTGCGCCTGCATAAACTGGGCTAGCAGTAACGGTTGTTTTAGGATTTGGATTACTGTAGAAATAATCGCAGTTAACCCAGCCAAAGCCTGGCAAATTGAATTGATAGAAATCGGTACTAGTGGCTACCCTTGCTTTTTGGTCTAATACCCAAGTGCTATCTGAGGCAGCAGTTGGCGCCCATACGAATAAATCCATTGGAGCGGTATTAAATGTTGTTGGCACCTTTACGGCTACAGCAATTGCTGGATTTAACCTAAGCGCTTGACCGTTTTGGCTAGCTAAAATCTGAAATTCGCCCCCCGATACCAGCAATTGTCCGTTAGATTGAGTTACCTTACCAGAAAGAATGATGTCTCTTTTGCTTAAAACTTCTTTCAAGCTTACTACTACAGCACCAGTTACTGGGTTTCCACTGGCATCGATAAATGAGTTGGCGGGGAAATCAAATTTCATCCCTTTGGTTCCAGTAATACTAAATGCAGTTGCTCCTGTGCCATTAAACTTTTGAGTAGGAACAGAAAACTTAGCATTAAATTCTGCCAAGGTTAATTTAGTTTCATCATTTCCTTTATCTTTTTTACAGGCAAACAATGTAGTTATTACAACTAATGCAATTAAAGTTAAATTTTTCATAATACTAGTTTTTTAAATGAGCTTATCTATTTAGGGAGTTTAATTTCCACCCTGTTTATAAGCATATCAACTAGCATTAAAATTTGTTACCCTATTTTCGTAAAAAATATTTGGAAAACACTCCCCACAAGTAAAAAGCCACAGATGCACAAATTATTTATGATAACATTCGTGCATCTGTGGCTAAAATTTCAAAAAAAGAAAAATATTATTTCATAATCTCTCTGGCAATTACAATTTTTTGGATTTCTGAGGTTCCTTCGCCTATCGTACAAAGTTTAGCATCTCTGTAGAACTTCTCTACTGGAAAATCTTTGGTATAGCCGTAACCTCCAAAAATTTGCACAGCTTCCGTAGCACATCTTACCGCTACTTCCGAAGAATAATACTTAGCCATTGCAGACTCTTTGCTCACTGGCTGATGTCTGTTTTTCAAATCTGCCGCCTGACGAATCAATAAATCTGCTGCTTCTATTTCAGTGGCCATATCTGCCAATTTAAAACTAATCCCCTGAAAACTCGAAATACTTTGACCGAACTGCTGTCTTTCCTTAGAATAAGCTAAGGCAGCTTCAAAAGCTCCTTTTGCTATACCTAAACCTAATGCAGCGATAGAAATACGCCCGCCATCAAGTACTTTCATAGCTTGTTTAAAGCCTTCTCCTTCTACACCCAATAAATTTTCTTTTGGTACACGGCAGTTGTCAAAAATCATTTCCGTAGTTTCTGATGCACGCATGCCTAGTTTATTTTCTTTTTTACCAGCACTGAAACCTGCTGTACCTCTTTCTACCACAATCGCCGAGATCCCTTTGGAACTTCCAGCTTCACCTGTACGCACCATTACTACGGCAACATCCCCAGATTTTCCGTGAGTAATCCAGTTTTTAGCACCATTTATCACATATTCATCGCCATCTAAAACAGCTGTAGTTTGCATGCGCAAAGCATCCGAACCTGTATTCGCTTCGGTTAAACCCCAAGCGCCAATCCATTCTGCGGTAGCCAATTTAGGCAACCACTTCGCTTTTTGTTCTTCGTTACCGAAAGCTAGAATATGGCCAGTACATAAGGAATTATGCGCTGCCAGCGACAAACCTATAGAGCCGCAAACTTTGGCCACCTCTACAATTACATCTACATATTCCTGATAGCCAAAACCAGAGCCACCATATTCTTCCGGAACCAAAACGCCCATTAAGCCAATTTGGCCAAGTTCTTTAAATAATTCTACGGGAAAATGCTGTGCCTCGTCCCATTCCATTACATTCTTACGAATGTTTTTTTCTGCAAAATCACGCACCATCTTCTTAATCATGGTACGGTTTTCACTCTCTTGGAAACTCACTCCTGTTTGATTCATAAGTTGCTGTTAAAAGAAAAAACTGCTTAAATACCTTGCGTTGTAGCGTTGTGCATTTAAACAGTTTAGTAAGATTTATATTTGGTTAAGGGCAATGTTAAACAAATTAAATTACACTTTCAAAGCAATAATATTCTTCTTTAAGTGGAATGATTTGGTATGTGGTTCAAATATTTAGTGAACAGCACCAAAAACCTAACAAAATACAAGCTTCTAAAATTGAAACTTTTTTTTAAATTAATTTGAAATGAGGCTTATATTGAAACCTTTTTATCGAAAAAGCTTTGATTTAGTAATCAGCCAAGGCAAAAAGCTTATCACTAAATACCTTTAGTCTGTCTTTACCATTTAAGAAATCTAGATTGATTAGGAAAGAATAGCCTGCTACTTCAGCGCCTAGCTTCTGTACCAAAGCTGATGCAGCAACCACAGTTCCGCCAGTTGCCAACAAATCATCGTGGATTAACACTTTTTGTCCTGTTTCAAAAGCATCTTCGTGAACTTCTAAAGTAGCACTTCCGTACTCCAAATCGTAAGACTGTTGGATAGTTTTATACGGAAGTTTACCCGCTTTTCTGATAGGTACAAAAGGAACATTCAATTTTTGCGCCAAAGCTAAACCAAATAAAAAACCCCTGCTTTCTATTCCGGCAACCACATCAACTTTAACACCTGCTAGCTGCGCAGCCAAAGCATCGGCAATTTCATTGCACAAAGCTGGATTTTTTAATATTGGTGTAATGTCTTTGAAAATAATCCCAGGTTTTGGAAAATCGGGAACGTCTCTAATAATTTGTTTGATTTTATCGGATACCATTTTGAGTTAAAAGTTGAAAGTCAAAAAGTTCAGGGTTGAAAATTGAAAGCCAAAAGTAAGGTATTTTAGTTGATAGTTGATGGATAATAGTTAACAGCTGATGGCTGATGGTTAATAGTTCATCTTTAATAGCCTAGTATCAGAAACTTAAATATGGCGCTATCTTTTGGATGGTTTCGGGCTTTAAAATAAGCACCTTACCCAAATCAGCTATGCTTTTATAAGGACCATGCTGTTTTCTGTATTGTATAATGGCATTCATTTGCTTAAAAGTTAGGTAAGGATGTCGTTTCAAATCATCAAACTCTACTGTATTGATGTTTAATTTCGCAATACCTGCCATATCGATTTTAATTTGGTCTTTTATCTCATTAAATTTTGGGGTATCTACGCCAAAGACTTCAAACAATTGCTCTTTGTTATAAAATCCGCCCAAGCGTTCTCTATATTTCACAATCCTTCGGGCAAATGCAGCTCCAACACCTTTAATCTTATCGAGCTCTAAAGTATCTGCGGTATTAATCTCTACAATTACGGCTTCCTTTTTAGTGTAAGCAAAGGCTGGCTTTTTATCTACTTGCTCAGTTTTGGGGATGGCTACGTAAGGCAACAACGCCTCATACTTCTCTGGCGAAATCGTATACATCCGTTTTAAGTCTTCTGGTTTGTAAAACTTACCGCCTTTTTTCACATAGTTTACAATAGACATCGCCTGTTTATAAGAAAGACCAAATTGTTGCCATTCTTTTTCGGTAATTGTATTAGGGTTAAATTCGAAGTAATGGACTGTTCGTTTTGCAGTTGAATTTTCAATCTCATTACGAGTGTTGCTATATTTCTTCTTATTGTATCGGTCTACCAACACCAATTTTTGCACTGCTAATTTTTCAGCAATTTCATTTATCGACTTTGTATGAAAATAAAACTGATATATATAAGGTATAAAGGTGACAACAACAATTATTATCACTAGATACAAAAGTCCATTATACTCTCGTTTACTAAAACCGAAGTTGTTGCTTAGCCATTTTTCCATCATTCATAGGTATTTGATGAATTCAATCTGATTTCTTTTGGCACAAGAAGTCAAGATGTTTTCATAGTTTAGATAGTAACTCTAAAATAAATCTTATTTTTGACATTGCGTTATACTTATTCGATATCGCAGTTATACTTAACCTTATTATTTGTACATGAAGATTATTACTAAACAAGAATTTGCACAGGCAACGAAGATAGATAAGTTGGGGGTTCCGGGACTGGCCGCACTGTTAATGGAGGTAATGAAACTGAACGACATTAATAAGGTATTCTCCATGAACCAGCATTTTGAGGGTTTAGAATTTGTAGATAAGATATTAGAAACTATCGGAGTTTCTATTGATTTTGATGAGGATGACCTAAAAAACATCCCCAAAACAGGAGGATTTATTGCCATTGCCAACCATCCTTATGGTGGCGTAGAAGGTTTGGCCTTGGTAAAGTTGCTTTGTACTGTTAGGCCAGAAGCTAAGGTAATGGTTAACTTCATCCTTAAAAAAATACCTAACCTAAGTGAATTCTTTGTTGCGGTAAACCCTTTCGAGAATGTACAGCACTCTTCAAGCATCAGCGGTTTAAAATCAACTTTTGATTTATTGCAAAGCGGTACGCCAATAGGAATTTTTCCAGCGGGTGAGGTATCGACGTTCAACCTGGAAAAACAGGAAATCACCGATAGGCTTTGGCACCCTGTAGTAGGTAAATTGGTTGCAAGAGCGAAATTACCAGTAGTGCCTATCTATTTTCATGGCAATAACGGCGTGTTATTTAATATCTTGAGCTTTATACACCCTACGCTAAGAACGGCCAAGCTGCCTTCTGAATTTTTGAACAAACAAGGCTTAAAAATTAAAGTACGTATTGGCAAGCCTATCAAGATTGAAGACATCAATTACAATAAAGACACCAATAAATTATTAGATTTTTTAAGAGCCAGAACTTATGCTTTAGGCACTAGCTTAGAACAAGAAAGAAAGCTCTTCAACCCGATCAACCTATTTAAGATTAAGAAAAAGCCAGCCGAAATAGTTGAAGAGACACCTAAAGATTTGATGGCTAAAGAAGTAGCCGGCTTAGCTGAATATAGGGTTTGGGAAGAGAAAAACTACGAGGTTTATATTGTACCAACAACGGGCATACCTCATATTTTAAGAGAAATTGGCCGATTAAGAGAAATTACATTTAGACAGGTTGGTGAGGGAACCAATAAAAAAATAGATTTAGACAACTACGATATTTACTATAACCACCTTTTTATTTGGGACAAAGAAACCCATATGATTGTAGGTGCTTATCGTATTGGAAAAGGCGATGAAATTTTAGATACGATGGGCAAACGTGGTTTCTATATTTCGGAGCTATTTAAAATAAAAGAACCTTTTTATCCGATTTTAAGGCAAGGTATTGAGTTAGGACGCTCGTGGATTAGAAAGGAGTACCAGCTTAAACCTTTACCACTTTTCTTACTGTGGAAAGGGATTTTGAAATACCTGATGTTAAACCCGCAGTATCGTTATATGATTGGCCCCGTGAGTATCAGCAATAGTTTTTCGAAGTTCAGTAAATCGTTGATTGTAGATTTCATTACCAAAAACCACTTTGATTATGAAATGGCGCATTATGTAAAACCAAGAAATAAATTTAAGGCAGACCTTAGTCCGATAGATACTGATTTATTGATTGAACAGAGCGAAAGCTTGAAGGATTTGGACGGACTGATTGGAGATATCGAAAATAACCATATTAAAATACCTGTGTTGTTGCGCCAGTACATGAACTTAAATGCCAAAATCATTTGTTTCAACATCGACCCTAAATTTTCGGATTGTTTAGATGGATTTTTGGTAGTAGATACGCATAAAATTCCTGCAGATATTTTGGAAAAGGTTGGAAAGAACCTTTAGTTAGTTTGCAGTTGACAGTTCTCAGTTGACAAGCATAGTTTCAAAAACGATATAAAAAGCAAAAGCCTCGACATCCATCGGGGCTCTGTGCTATCAACTAACCTAAACTGTATGATAAATACTAACCAAATATTTAACGTCACAAATGTAAGTTTGCAATGTTAAGCCTCTGTAAAAACTAGGTTATTTTATATTTACTTAACAGGAAAAATCAAATTCGAGTAAAAACGGCTTTTTTTTGAAGATTTCTCTTGCATTACTAAGTTAACTTTACTTAAATTTATTGTTAACTCAATGTTAATAAGTGTATTTACTCAAGAGATACGGCCTTACATTTTTATTGGCAATGCTGATAAATATATTCGCTTTTGCCACGGCAAAGGCGCAGCTCTATAGTTTTGAGTTTTACAATGACACATTTAACATAGCGCTTGATTCATCTATTTCCATTCCGCAGAAATTTGGATTAAATACAGAAAGCATAGCTAACGTTTACGATAAACTTGAGAAAGGAAATTATCAGCCAATAATAGATTCTTTAATTTCATATAAAAGAAAGAAGCAATTAAATGATTGGTTATTTTACCAATTGATAAGAAAAACAGCGGAAACTATTAGTCCAAAAAACCAAAATTTTGAACGCTATACTCTTTATAAATGGTTCTTTCTAGGTAAATCTGGTTACGATACTCGTTTAGTAATTACCGACAATAGAATTATTATGTATGTATATAACGATGAGAATATTTTCGATATACCATACGTAATGATGGGCGACAAAAAGTATATGTGTTTAAATTACCATGACTATGCCCATACCAATTTTACATCTATGCCAGATACTGAGATGATAGGTATAGCAGATTCGAAAAAGGCATTCTCGTATCAGATTACTAAGATGCCCGAATTTGACCCAAAAAATTATAGTGAACGCAAATTGGCTTTTAGGTATGGAATGAAAGATTATCACTTTGATCTAAAGGTTAGCCCTGAAGTTGAGAAAATATTTAAAAATTATCCGGGTGTTGATTTTAAATACTATTTCAATATTCCAATGACCAAAGAAACCTATGGATCTTTAATTCCTTTATTGAAAAAGAACATTAGTAATCTCTCTCAAAAAAATGGCGTAGACTACCTCATGCGCTTTACTAGAAATTCATTCTTATACGAAAATGACATAGAAAATTTCGGTAAAGAAAAGAGATTGTCTCCTGAACAAACGTTACTGAATGAACATAGTGACTGTGATGATAGGGCTGCATTATTTTTCTATCTCGTAAAGGAGATTTACGATTTACCTATGATCGTTCTTTTATATCCAACACACGTTACCATGGCGGTTCAGTTTAATAAACCTGTAGGAAAGACTATTAGCTACAATAATAGAGATTATACAGTTTGCGAACCTACCCCTCAAATTAAAGATTTGCCAATAGGTAAACTTCCACCTAAATTGAAAAGGGCTGCTTACGAAATTGTATATGCCTATGAGCCTGAAAACAAAAAAGGTGTACTATAGCTACAGTACACCTTTTTGCATTTAATTTCTTAATTATTTAATTAGGAAATGTTCTTTTATCTGTTCTTACCCAAGCAGCATTTGTCCAATCTGAACCAGTTTGCACAGCACCTTTATAATTAGCAGCAGTAAAGAATGCGTCTAAAGTTGTAGGGTTGATCGCGTCAGTTGCAGTAGTACCTACAAACACGCTTGTCATGTAAGATGGTCTAGTACTTGATGCAGTTGTAGTATTTGCATAAGTTGCAGAGATGAATGGATTAACGCCTGTAAACGGAGGACGAGTAGCTCCTGTAGTTGAAGGCAAAGTATGTTTCAATGCCCAAGGGTTAACATTTGAAATGTCCGAGTTTTTGATGATAAGTGTAGCATCTGCAACATTGTTTAATGTCTCATCATGTTCTACATCAACACCGTTATTAAAGTTGTAAACGACGAAGTTATGTAACTTTCCTCTTGTTCCTTCACGTAATTTCAAACCAGTTGTTTTACCTACATCTGTTGCATTAGTTGGATCATCACCAGTTTTAGCAGTTAACGAACCTACTAAAGTTACGTTAGAGATAGTAGGGTTAGAGTAAGGGCTAGCAGTACGGTTTTTGTTGCTATTATCAGCTTCTATACCTCTATCAGCCACACCATCTGCTTGTACACCTACTAAAAATTGAGCTTTTCCATTCCAACCGAAAGTCCAATCGAAAGTATCATCTTGCGCTCCATAAGCGAAAAGGTATTTTACATTTACAGTACCACCAAACCATTCAAAAGCATCATCACCACCTCTGTACACTGATAAATATTCTACTGTTGTTCCGTTACCCACACCTTCAAAAGTGAAACCGTTGTGCTCTTTATCGGCAGTTTGCTTTTTACCAGTATATTCTACACGGATATATCTTAGAACACCTGAATTATCGGCTGCATTAGTACCACCATAAGTTACACCAGCACCCATTTCTGAAGCAATACGACCACCTTCACCATTTACAGGAGCTAAACCACAAACGATAATTCCTCCCCAATCTTGCTCTTTAGGAGCAGTTGCACCCGAAGTAAAGATGATTGGACTAGCTGCAGTACCTTGTGCCATAATTTTAGCACCTGGTTCTATTAACAAATAAGCTGTTGCTGGTTCATTAGCATCAGATTTTACAGTTACACCTTCTTGAATAGTAATGGTTTTTCCCGTTTTAACGTGAACACCACCCTTTAATACATAAGAGTTGCCTTTTAACAAAGTTACATCGTTAACCAACTCACCAGTAATAACCGTTCCATTGGCCAAGTCTCCTCTAAGTACAGTTTCTTCATCGGCACCTTTATCTTTCTTACAAGCTGTAAACACAGACACACTTGCTAAAGCTGTAACTAAAAGAAATTTTGAAAATTTTAGCTTATTCATTTTTTTTTAATTTGTTTATATTCAATCTTTTGATCAACACAAAGTAACAGCACTTGTATTAAGCTTAGATTAGCTTACCGTTATCAGTCCGTCAATTAAACATTAATTAATTGTTAATATTGATTAGAAAGTATAGTTAAGATTTACACCTACATTTACACCTTTTTTGTATTGATTATAGATTAGATTATTATCCTTATACTCTTGTTGAAATTTGATATTTGGATTTAAGAGATTGCCGAAAGAGAAATCTAAGCCTATTTTGTTAGCCAGCTTTGTATTCACTACAAAATCTAAGGTATTAACCGGCATTTCGTAAATGTCTCCTGACTGCTGTGCTCCAGCTACGAATAAACGTTTACCGTAAATATTGTAAGCCAATGTTAAGGTTGTATTGGACCTAGTTGACCAATTATGCTTGTAGCTATAATCGAAGTTAATTAGATACGGAGATGCACCGAACAAAGGTCTCGAACGATTAGTTGGAGCGATAGGCTTTGCAGAATTGTTTATCGTTTCTTGACTAATTTCTATCTTGCTGTAGATGTAAGATCCATTAAATCCGAGAGACATATTTTGTAGTGCTTTTGAAGATGATCCGAAAATTGAACCAATATTTCTATTATACTCTAACTCCACACCAGCTAAAGTTGCATTATCTGTATTGATATAGGTAAACAACGGATCCGCAGAATTTACTTGGCTTAATTCGATTGGCTTGTCAATGTATTTTCCGAATAAGCTCACTGCAAACAATTCACCTGTAGATGGATACAACTCGTATTTCAAATCCACGTTATAATTGTTACTATTTACTAAGTCAGGATTACCTTCACCTTCAGCTATACCAAACCCAACATTGTATCTAAATGGCGCTGCTTCCACAAATTGCGGGCGAGAAATAGTTTTACTTGCTGCTAAAAGAACATTTTCCTTATCATTAATAGTATACTTTAATGTAACAGCAGGTAATACATCTAAACCATCGATGGTTTTAACTCTAAAAGGAGAATCGTAAGTTTGGCTACCTAATTTATAATAAGTGTTTTGTTGAGAATACTCTGCTCTAACACCAGCAATTAATTTCAATTTATTGTTAAATTCAAAATTGAAATTTAAAAATGAAGCGGCAATTAAAAGATCAGCCTCATAATCATTTGGTGCGTAATAAGATTCTGTATATCTAAATGTATTCGCATCGTTACCGCTACCTAAATTACTATCTTTTAAGTAGTTGTCTACTTGATCTAAAGTAAATGTAGGATTTAAGCCTATTCGAGTTTCAACCTGTCTTGAATTAAACACTCTTGATTTATATCTTCCCTGAAAACCGAATTGTAAACTTTTTAAAGAGGATTCTGTTCCTTTAGACAATAAATCAGCAGAAATACTACCTGAAAAATCATCTTCATTTAAATCAGCAAAAAACCTGTGGTTATCACTGTTATTAAGTTTTAGAAATGAGTAAGAACCATTTTTATTATCTATAAAACTATTCTGAGTTCTATCAGGAGTGCTACCTGTAATATTAGTGTAACCTAGAGTGTATTTTAATTTAAATCTATCACTAAAATTATTTGTACCTGAAAACTGGCTTGTCAAAAGTGAATTTTGAACATAAGAATTTCTTCTAGCATAAATATCACCACTTAAATCAGATTTGAAACCTTGTTGATCAAAGATGTCATTGCTAGAATCATTTACATACAAACCTGTAATAGAGTAACTGCTTTTACTTCCTGCTTTATAGTATAGATTTATTAATGCTGATGTATTAGTAGTGAAGCTATATCTTTCTGTTTGGTAAAGATAATCTGGTGCCTGCTGAGCATTATAAATAGCGCTGATACCATCGTTATATCTTAAATCGTTTTTGTAGCCTAAATTTGTTAAAAAACCAAATTGCCTTCCGTTACCTAAATCATACAAGTCACCTCCAACAAAAGAAATGCCTGTACTTACTGGTGCCTTAATTTGTTCCGGCGACCACTGTGTTGCAAAACCAGGCTTTGGGTTTGAAAAGTTGGTGGATTCGTAGCTTTTAGTTCCAGCTACCACAGCTGGCATTGCTCTTTCCCCTCTATCAAAACCTGCAACATTCAAGAAGCTTCTTTGTGTGGTGTAAAAGTCTTTACCTGTAGTAATTGAGTTATAACCGCTAGACAAACCAACTTTAAAGAAACCTTGGTCAGGATAATCTTTAGTTACGATATCAATAGAACCTCCTGAGAAATCTCCGTACAATTCTGGCGAGTAAGATTTAGTAACACCAATGTTTTTAACTACCGAAGTTGGAAAGATATCTAAAGGAATTAGTTTCAAATCTGGATTGGTAGATGGAATTGGTAATCCGTTTAGTGTAGTGTTGTTGTAGCGATCTCCTAAACCCCTAACGAAAACGTTTTTATTGCCCACCATTGATACGCCAGCAATTTTACTTACGCCTTCAGCCACATTTGAAAGACCTTTACGACTTAGCTCTTGTGCTCCGATTTTTTGAACTATTAAAGTTGAATTTTTACGCTCAGCAAGAAGTGCGTTACTTGATTCCTTATTTGCTTTACCAGCAACTACAACTTGATTTAATGTAGCGCTAGATTCTTCCAAAGCAATATTTAAGGTAGTTGTAGCATTATCTTTTACTTCAACTAATTTGATAATTTTTGGAAGGTAACTAACGTAAGAAACCTCTACGGTGTATTTTCCTGCTGCTAAGCCACCAATTGAGTACTTACCATTAGCGTCAGTTCCTGCAACTTTATTAGAACCTACTACTTTAACAGCGGCACTAATCAGTGTCTCTCCGGTAGTTTTATCCGTTACAGTTCCTGCGATTTTTCCTGTTCCCTGTGCGAAAACAAATACACTTAATAACACCAAGGTAGTGGTGAGCAGTGCTTTTTTTAGAGTTAGTTGTGATTTCAATTTGCCTTATTTTTAATTAGGGCAAAACTATTATCACAATGTTAGCTTCATGTTAGCTTGAAATTACCATTTGTTTATCCACAGGTTAACAAATTGTTAAAGCCCGCCAGCATGGCTTTTTAAGAGCGTTTAAATTAGTATTTTAAGCCAATTTTCTTGCATATAAAGTGTAATAACCAAATTGGGCCAATTAACAAAAACTTAACATCTTCTAAAAATGAGGGCTTTTTACCTTCTATCTTGTGACCGATGAATTGACCCACCCAAGCAAGTACAAAAATAAGGGCGTAAATAGCATAAGCCGTTCCGCTACCTAGACCTACAATCAATTCTATTTTTACAATGACGAAGCTCATGGCCGCTACCACCCATATCATCAAGAAAAATAAAACCGGAGAAAGTGTAAAATAATAATAAAGCGAAAAGGCGAGTAAAAAGGAAGCCCAGTTAAGGAACGTCTGGTATTGTCCCAAAAAATCTAACTTAGGAAATGGAATTTGCCAAACTAGCCCCAGCAAGCTAAAAACAATTAGCGGCACACAAATCCAGTGGATTAACTTATTAGTTCCATCTTGATGGCTTTCTGCGTATTTATCGAATAAGATATCTACAGGCTTTTTTTCTGGGGCTTTTACAGTCTTGCTCATATTTGGTTAATTTTGAATTGTAAAAATAAGAAAAGCGATAGGAATCTATCGCTTTTAGTTTTTGTATCTTTATTTAAACCATCATTGCAACGCACGAAGCAACCTTAAAGCGATTTCTAAATTCATGATAGATTGCTTCGTGCCTCGCAATGACGAAATCGTTTACTTCGCAAATGCTACCGAACGAGTTTCTCTAATTACAGTAACCTTGATTTGACCTGGGTAAGTCATTTCAGTTTGGATACGGTTTGAGATATCTGCAGCTAACAATTCTGCTTGCTGGTCGGTTACTCTTTCGCTTTCTACCACTACACGTAGCTCTCTACCTGCTTGTATCGCAAAAGTTTTTTCTACACCTGGATAAGACAATGCCAATTCTTCCAATTCTTTCAAACGCTTGATATAGCTTTCTACTACCTCTCTACGAGCACCTGGACGGGCACCGGAAATAGAGTCACAAGCTTGGATAATTGGAGAAATCATCGAAGTCATTTCAATTTCGTCGTGGTGGGCACCAATCGCATTACAAACCTCTGGATGTTCCTTATATTTCTCTGCTAATTGCATACCCAAAATAGCGTGCGGTAATTCTGGATTATCATCAGGCACTTTACCTATATCATGTAATAAACCAGCACGTTTAGCCAATTTAGCATTTAAGCCCAATTCTGCCGCCATAGTAGCACAAAAGTTCGCTACCTCACGAGAGTGATGTAATAAGTTTTGTCCGTAAGAAGAACGGTAACGCATACGACCCACCATTCTAATTAACTCTGGGTGTAAACCGTGGATACCCAAATCAATAACCGTACGCTCACCAATCTCAATAATTTCGTCTTCGATTTGCTTTTTGGTCTTCGCCACAATCTCTTCGATACGAGCTGGGTGAATACGACCATCGGTTACCAAACGGTGTAAAGCCAAACGAGCAATCTCTCTTCTCACAGGATCGAAACCTGAAAGGATAATTGCTTCTGGAGTATCATCTACAATAATTTCGATACCTGTAGCTGCTTCTAAAGCACGAATGTTACGGCCTTCCCTACCAATTACACGACCTTTAATTTCATCGTTATCGATATGGAAAATAGAAACTGAGTTTTCAATCGCGGCTTCTGCCGCAGTACGTTGAATCGTTTGGATAACTACTTTCTTCGCTTCTTTGCTTGCGGTTAATTTAGCTTCGTCGACAATGTCTTTTACTTGCATTAAAGCTTGCGAACGAGCTTCTGCTTTCATGTTTTCTACCAACTGGTTTTTAGCTTCTTCGGCACTTAAACCCGCAATAGTTTCCAATTGTTGTACGTGTTGATTTTTAAGCACATCTACTTCTTCCTGTTTTTTAACAGCCAAAGCGGTTTGTTTTTCTAGATTATCTTTTTGCTTATCTAAATCTTGCTCTTTTCTATTGGCATTCTCTAGTTTTGAGTTTAGTGATTGCTCTTTTTGTTTGATACTGTTTTCGCGTTGCGCAACTTCATTATTTCTCGAATTAACTTGCTGCTCGTGCTCGGCTTTCATTTGCAAAAACTTCTCTTTTGCTTCGAGCAATCTATTTTTCTTTAAGATTTCGGCATTATTCTCTGCATCTTTTAGAATTTTCTTCGCCTTTGTCTGTGCCGCTACTTCCTGTTGCTTTAACAGGTTACGCAGCAGGTATCTGCCAATTACCACACCAACAATTAAGCTGGCAAGTATGCATCCTACGATTCCTAATATTTCCATTGTCTAGTTTTTGTTTTTATTGGTAATGGAGCTATCGTTTCCGATGGTTCCATTGTCTATTGTTTGTTTTTATTGGTAATGGAGCTGTCGTAACCGACGGTTCCATTTTCTAGTTGTTGTTTATGTTGATGATGCTCCGCACCATCTAGGTTTTGTATATAAAAAAAGCCGTTACTAAATTATTATGTTCCAAATGTGCAGCCACATCAATTAAAAGAAACATAAAAATTTAGCCACGGCCAAATTTATAGCTATAGAAAACCCTTTTGAATTTCAAAAAGGCATAAAGAACATTTTATTTAGCGAAAAATCCGTTCAATAAACTATCTAACTCCTCAACTTTATCAGCAACTGTTGTGTCTTGGTGTTGTACCTTATGCTCGGCTTTTAAAACTGCTGTTGCATAATGTAAAACTGCCATCGACAGCAAATCTTGCTTATCTCTAACCGCATAATTTTCTTGATAGTCTTTTATACGTTCGTTGATAATTTTTGCCGCCCTTCTCACAATTTCCTCTTCTTCCATACTTACCTTTAAAGGGTAAATGCGGTCGGCGATAGTTATTTTAATCGAGATTTCTCCCATTTTCGTAGCTTTGTTTCAATTAATCTGTTTGCTTATTTCTTAAGCAATGTCACACACTTATCAATTTCACGCACAAAATCGTTAATTTTTTGCTTTATATCAAGTGTCTTTTCACTTGTACCTTCAATACTCTTTGCTAATTTGAGCACTCTTATCTTTTCATCTAGCTCTAAATGAGTGTTTTTAGCACTCACCAACGCTTGCTTTTGTTGCTGATTTTCTGCTTTTAATAAATGATTTTCTTCCTGTAAAGCACTGCAAAGCTCAATTAATCGAGCAGTTTTTTGCATTACACTATTTAGTTGATCAGCTACAGCAGCCATTTTTCCAGTTATGGGTTTTGAGTTGCGAGTTGCGAGTTATAAGGTTTTAACCCAGTAACTCATCACACGATACTCTTAACAATTTTTAATATTTTATCTTATTTCTGCTTTAGCAGTTTGTGCTAAGTTAGTAATAATCTTTTGCATAATGCTATCGATCTGTTTATCAGTCAAAGTCTGTTCTTCATCTTGCAAAGTGAAGTTTAAAGCATAAGATTTTTTACCTTCTGGTAATTTATCGCCTTCATAAACGTCAAACACTTGCACATTTTTCACCAATTTCTTTTCAGCTTTAAAGGCAATGGTTTTCAATTCATCAAAAGTTACAGCTTGATCTACCAATAAAGATAAATCTCTTCTTACCGCTGGATATTTAGGCACTTCTTTGTTGATGATTTTGTTTTTCTTCAAAGCGTCCAATACAAAAGCCCAATCGAAATCTGCGTAAAAAATATCCTGTTTCAAACCCGCTGCTTTTTTGTCGGCTTGGGTTACCGCTCCAAAACTTACCAAGGTCTTGTCTCCTCTAAAGTATTTTAAGCCATAGGCGAAGTTCTCGTCTTTAACTTCCGCAGTTTGGAAACTAGAAAGACCTAAACGTGTTACCACAGCATCTACCGCTCCTTTTAAATTATAAAAAGTTGAATTAGCAGATTGATGGTTCCATTGTTCACTTTGTTTTGCACCGCTCAATGCAATTAACAAACGTGGACGTTCCACATATTTACCTTCAATTAAATGATAGGTTTTTCCGAACTCGTAGAATTTGATATCTGAGTTTTTACGGTTGATGTTATAAGCTACACTCTCTAAAGCTGGCTGCAACAAACTTTGGCGCATCGCATTCAAATCAGAACTTAACGGATTTAAAATTTGAACCGCCTCTTCTTCGTTCTTAGAATTTGCCAAACGTGTTAGAGAGTTACACCAAATTTCTACAAAACCATTTGCAGTAAGCATATCAGCTACTAAGTTTTGGATATTTTCTCTATTCGGTTTAACTGTGAAAGCCAACGAAGCATTTACTTTCGATGGAATTTCGATGTTATCGTAACCGTAAATACGTAAAACTTCCTCTGTAATATCACATTCACGGGTAACATCTACTTTATATGCGGGAACCAGTAAATCTAATCCTTCTGCAGTTTCTTTAGCAACGCTGATACCTAAAGCAGTGATGATTTCCTTAATTTCTGCAGCAGGAATATCCTTACCAATTAAATCAACTATGTTTTGATATTTTACAGCAACTTCAAATGGGTTAGCTTTTACTGGGTAAATATCAGAAACTGATGAAGAAATTTCACCACCAGCAACTTCCTTAATCAACAAAGCTGCTCTTTGCAATGCCAAAATGGTAATTTCTGGATCTGTGCCACGCTCAAAACGGAACGAAGCATCTGTCTTTAAGCCGTGCCTCTTAGATGTTTTACGTACAGAAACTGCATTAAAATAAGCGCTTTCCAGGAATATATTGGTAGTTTGCTCAGTAACTCCCGAACCGATTCCACCAAAAACACCTGCAATACACAAAGGCTTTTCAGCATCGCAAATCATTAAATCTTCTGCCGAAAGTTTACGCTCTACTTCATCTAAAGTAACAAAAGGTGTACCTTCCGCACATTTTTTAACGATGATTTTATTACCTGCAATCTGATCTGCATCAAAAGCATGTAAAGGCTGCCCCAACTCATGCAACACGTAATTGGTCACATCTACTATGTTATTAATTGGACGAACGCCAATTACCTTCAATTTATCTTTTAACCAATCTGGCGATGATTTTACAGTAACTCCACTAATACTTACACTGCTATAACGCGGACAAGCATCTGTAGCTTCCACCTCCACTGCGATGTTTAAGTTTTCGTTCTCGATTGCAAAAGCACTTACATCTGGTAACTCATAGCTCGTACGTAAATAAGCTGCTAAATCTCTAGCCACACCTAAGTGCGAAGCTGCATCGGCACGATTTGGCGTTAAACCTATTTCGAATAGATAATCATCATCAACGTTGAAATATTTTTTAGCTTCAAGACCTACGGTTGCATCCTCTGGCAATACCATGATGCCAGCATGAGAACCACCTAAGCCGATTTCATCTTCGGCACAGATCATTCCCTCAGAAACTTCACCTCTAATTTTCGATTTGTTGATTTTAAAAGGCTCACCTTCATTTGGATGAACTGTAGTACCCACAATGGCAACCACTACTTTTTGTCCGGCAGCAACATTTGGCGCACCACAAACAATTTGTAATAGTTCTGGTCCGCCAACATTTACTTTGGTAACGCTTAACCTATCTGCATTAGGGTGCTGTGCTCGCTCTTCTACATATCCAATCACCAAACCTTCCAATCCTCCTGGAATAGTTTGCACTTTCTCCAAGCTTTCCACCTCTAATCCGATATTAGTTAAGATTAGCGAAAGTTCTTGAGGAGTTTTATCCGTTTTTAATATCTGTTTAAGCCAGCTGTATGATATTTTCATTTGTAATTTATATGTATAGAGACGCATAATCACGCGTCTGTACTAAAATATGCCTTCCATAATCGCATATCAAGCATGAGAATTTCATGCGTATTGATGCAAAAAATAAAATGCAAAGATATTATTTATAAAGCTAAAGGAGAAGGAATGAAGAATAAGACTTACGAAGTTTATGAAACTTCGTAAGTATACCTCTTTTAAGTACGTAAATCAGTTGGCTAAAACAATAATTTAGCCAATACAGGCATATGGTCTGAAAAATATTTTTGGTCTTTGCTATCTGTCAACACGCCATATTTTTGCACCTTGAAGCCTTTATTTACGAAAATATAATCGATTCTATCTTTTAACGGGCTATTAAAATCGAAACCATTAAAAGTTCCCTCTGGACCATAAGGAGGCTCTATTGATATTTCTTTACTATCGCTTAAAAAAGATTTAATAGTTGCAATGGCATCAGTTTCTGGAGTTACATTTAAATCGCCAGTGTAAATAACAGGTAGTTTTGGTGCTATTTCTTGTATTTTCTGCTTGATTAATTTTGCAGATTCTATTCTTGCTTGCACGCCTACATGATCGTAGTGTGTGTTGAATACCAAGAATTCCTTTTTATTTAGTTTATCGTATAATCTTACCCAAGTACAAACACGGTTAAACATGGCATCCCAACCTTTGCTCGGTACATTTGGAGTTTGCGATAACCAAAAAACGCCACCGTCTTTTTTGGCAAACCTTTTTTTATTGTAGAAAATCGGAGAGAACTCCCCCTTACGCTTACCATCATCTCTACCCGCTCCTACTGCTTCAAAATCGGAGTTTTCTAAAATTGCATCATACTGTTCTGCCAAGGCTTCTTGCGCACATAAAATATCGGTATCATGGAATTTCACTAAAGCCTTTACATTATCTTTTCTCTTATTCCAAGCGTGAATTCCATCCTTTTCAGTACTATATCTTACGTTATAAGTTATCACATTAATGGTTTGATTTTTCTGTGCCTGAACTTGGAAACCAACAACAATTAGCAACAGAACGGCTATAATTTTTTTCATCTTTTTTAAAATTTGATTTAACCTTAGGATAGTATCAAAAGTAAAAATTCAAACCTAATTATGATGGCATCTCATATTATTTCTATATAAACAACACTACAAAACAATTACTAACAAACTCATAACCAAACAAAAAAGCGAACTTATCATTATCAAAAAGAGATTGTTTTTTAACAAAAAAATATAAAATGAAAGCATTTTAAATAAAAAACACAACATAAAGTTCATCATTTAATCACAATAAGTTTATTATATTAGCCTACTTTTGACCAAATATGAACGACAGGGAACTATCTTCAGTCAGCGACGAGCTTCTGCTTTCGCGTATCTGTAACGATGACGACCGCAAAGCATTTTCCGTGCTTTATGATCGTTATTGGGCTGTGCTCATACAAACCTGTTTCAAACGATTAAAGTGTTTGGAGACTTCAGAAGAAATTGTTCAGGAGATTTTTGTAGACTTATTTGTTAGAAGAAATGAACTTCAACTAAACTCTACCTTAGAAGCTTACTTAAAAACAGCGGTTAAGTACAAAATATACAACCACTATCGTTCGCAGCAAATTCATCAATCTTATTTGAACAGCGAACTGAGCATACAAAAAATTCATTCTCCAGCTCCAGATGAGGTTTTCCAAAAAAAGGAACTGAACGCTTTAATTATTGCTGCTACAGCACAAATGCCCGAAAAGTGCAAAGAAGTTTTTATGCTGAGTCGTTATCAACAGCTTTCTCATAAAGATATTTCTAGCAGACTAGGGATTTCGGTGAGCACTGTAAAAAAGCACATCACCAAAGCTACCAACATTTTAAAAGCTAACTTCAAGCAGCACAGTCCTGATTTGTTGGCAGTTCTATCTAGCCTATACTTGCTTTAAACAAGCAATTCACACAATTTTTATTTTTTTTTAAATTTTGACTAGCACCTCTTAGCGAGTTAAGTTATTTGTATTTGAAATGGATGTACAAAAGAACCGAATACTATTTCTCCTTGAGCGATTTAATCAAGGCATTGCAACGCCCTCAGAAATGGAAGAGCTTGATGCTTGGTATGCTTCTTTTGAGGATGAAGCAACACCGGCGTTAACCGAAGCCCAAAAACAAATGGGTAAGCAACGGCTCTTCAATCAGCTTGACCAACTTACCGCCGAACCACCTAAACAACACCGCTTACCTTTATTAAGATATGCTTCAGCTGCTGCTGTGCTCTTGATAATTACAGGGACATTTTTATTCTGGCCATCCTCAAAACGTGAAAAAGAAGAGATTCAATTAGCTACTACTGTAGATGTAGCACCTGGAGGCGATAAAGCCGTTTTGACTTTAGCTGATGGAAGAAAGATTATTTTAGAAGACAGCCCGGATGGACAAGTCGCCGCCGAAGGAAACATGACCATCATCAAGCTGAATAGCGGCATGCTAGCTTATCAAAATACAGCTAAAAATGCTAATGCAGCAAGCCAACTGAACACCATTAACACACCTGTTGGCGGTCAGTTCCAGGTTATACTGAGCGACGGCACCAAAGTTTGGTTAAATGCAGCATCATCGATTACCTTTCCAAATCAGTTTAATGGCAAGGTGAGAGAAGTGAGCACTACGGGAGAAACTTATTTCGAAGTAGCCACACTTAAAAATGGCAGTAAAGAAAAAGTTCCATTTAGGGTAAGCACTGGCGAGCAAAAAATCGAAGTACTGGGAACACAATTTAACATCAATGCTTACGGCGACCAAAAGCAATATCAAACGACTTTAGTAGAAGGCAGTATCCGACTTTCGCAAAACAAAATCACCAAACTATTACAACCGGGGCAACAAGCAAGCATTCAGCTGGAAAAAGACATCATCAATATCTCAGAAACCGATGTAGAAAAAGCAATTGCTTGGAAAAACGGCCTCTTCAAATTCGACAATACGGATATCATGAGCTTAATGAAACAGTTAGAAAGGTGGTACCCTATCGAAGTAGTTTACGAAGGTAAAATACCTGATGAGCGCTTCTTCGGAAAAATAGAAAGAAACTACACGTTGAGCGAAGTACTTAAAGTTTTACAACTGGGGCAAGTACACTTTAAAATTGACGATAAAACAAATACCAACGGCAAAAGGAAGCTGATCGTAATGCCATAAAACCTACCACATTAAAACAGAGAAAGGAAAATATGAACAAGAAGTAACTCTACACACAGTAGCCAAAAATAAAAAACCGGAAGTGCTCCAACACCCCCGGCAAAAATTATCTGGCCCAAAATTATCAAACAGTAAATCTAATTAATTCGTAAAACCAAATAACACAACAAAAGTATGATTTTAAACTTAGGTGTTAAAACTGTTTTTAAACAGTTTACAATCCCGAAAACACTAGTCAAAGCAATGAAAATCACAACATTATTGATTACCATTGCCTGTTTACAGGTATCCGCCAAAGGATATGGCCAGCTCATATCTCTTACGGCGAAGAACAAACCTATTATTACCGTATTTTCTGATATAGAAAAACAAAGTGGATATAGTTTCTTCTGGAAAGGAAATGATATCAACCAACTTAATGTTAGCGTAAATATTAAGTCGGCAAATATTGATGACGCAGTTTCTACTTTACTTAAGGAACTGCCATACACCTATACCATCGCTAAAAAAACGATTGTAATACAGCCGAAGAACAAAATAGCGATAAGCGATAACGTATCGTCTGTACAAGCGTTTATAGATATAAAAGTAAAGGTTTTAGATACGACTAAGCTGGCTTTACCCGGTGCAAACATCACCATCAAAGAAACTGGCAGAAACTACAGTACTGATTTAAATGGGGAAATTACCTTAAAACAGTTAACGCTAGGCAATACTTTAGTGGTTAGCTATTTGGGATTTATTGCCCGAGAAATCCAAATTACTGATGCGACACCAACGACATTAGAGGTTGTTTTAAAGGCTTCCGCATCTGCTCTGCAAGAAATAGTGGTAGTAGGTTATGGCAGCGAAAAAAAGCAAAACATTACTACTGCAATCAGTTCTGTACAAAGTAAAACCATAGAAAAACTATCGATTACCCGTGTTGAACAAGCGCTTCAAGGAAATGCACCTGGCGTACTCGTACTTAACCAAAACGGACAGCCAGGAGATAAACCAATGATTAGGATTAGAGGCACGGGAACGAATAATAGCCCAGACCCACTTTTCATTGTTGATGGTTTCCCAGTAAGCACGATTGAGTACCTTAACCCTGGCGATATTGAGCGAATGGATGTATTGAAAGATGCCGCTTCTTCTGCTATTTATGGTGCTAGAGGTGCTAATGGTGTAATTTTAATCACCACCAAAAAAGGAACTACAGGTAAACCTCAATTAAGTTACGATGGTTATTACGGAGTGCAAAACGCTTGGCGTAAACTAGATGTATTGAACGCAACACAGTATGCTGAAATGATGAATGTTGGAGCTATTAATGCCAATCCAACGAATCCTTTGCCCTATCCAAATCCGTCTGCACTCGGCAATGGAACCAACTGGCAAGATGCATTATTCCAGAGCAATGTACCGATATTTGACCATCAAGTTTCTGCGTCGGGTGGTAACGATAAATCAACTTACCTAGCTAAGTTCTCGTATTTTGGTCAGGAAGGTGTGATTGGCGGAAAAAGTTCTGAATTTACACGTTATACTTTCAGATTGAATGTAGACCAGAAAATAACTGATTTCTTGAAAATCGGAACCAACCTAAACTACATCAATACGGATAGAAGAGCGATTTTTGACAATGGTGATCAAGGTGGTCACGTATTAGGAAACGCGATTAGTATAGATCCAATTACCCCACTTTACGAAACTGACCCAGCAAAACTAGCGGGTTACAATGCAAATGCAGTTCGTGATGCCAATGGTATTTTTGGCATCTCGCCAGAAGCTACTTTCGCCAATCCTTTGGCACAAATTGCTATCATTAACGGCAATCGTAAAATAGATAAGCTTTTAGGAAATGTTTACGCAGAACTTAGCATTTTAAAGAACCTTAAATTTAGATCTAGCTACGGAATAGACTTAGCTAACGAAAATGTAAATAGCTATACTCCTATTTATTATTTGCTACCTACTTCTAACCAAACTTTCTCAAGGGTTACCACTAACTTCTACCGCACCAATACTTGGCAAGTAGAAAACGTGTTAAGCTATAATCTTGATGTTAAAAAACACAATATCCAATTAATAGCAGGACAATCGGCTTATAAATACTTCACTCAAAACCTAAGTGGTTCTAGAAACGACAATTCTCCAATTGACCCTAATTTAGCTTATATCGATGTAGCTACAGACATCACCTCAAGTGTAAATGGTGGAGGTGCTGATCGCAGAACGTTAGCATCTTACTTCGGCAGGTTTGCTTATAGCTATGATGACAAATATCTACTTTCTGGTATTATTCGCCGTGATGGTTCTTCACGTTTTGGAAGAAACAACCCTTATGCAACCTTCCCGTCTATCTCTGGAGGTTGGGTGGTTTCTAAAGAATCATTCTTTGATGTAAATGCGATTTCGTTCTTAAAAGTTCGTGCTTCATGGGGACAAAATGGTAACGAAAACTTAGGGAGTTCATTTCCTTGGGCATCGACTATCAATACCGCAAATAATGGTTACACTTTCGTGAACGGTACTGGTGCAGAATATCTTTATAGTGGTGCCTCGTTAGGTGCAATTTCTAACCCAGATCTTAAATGGGAAACAAGTGAGCAAACTAACTTCGGTTTAGATGTCAACTTCTTTAAAAACAAATTATCGGTATCTGCTGATTACTATAAGAAGACTACGAAAGACTTATTGATTCGTCCGAATATTTTGACGAGCGTAGGCTACACGGCCCCTTTTATAAATGGCGGGAATGTACAGAACAAAGGGATTGAGTTGGGAATTAACTACAATGAGAAGTTTGGAAAAGATTGGGGCTTAGGTGTTTCGTTCAACATCTCACATAATAAAAATGAAGTTACCCAAATCAATAATACTGCTCAAGCTTTAGCTGGCGCAGCATACATTAGCATGGGAAGCATCACACGAATGGCAGTAGGACAACCTATTGGTTATTTCTGGGGACAAAGAACAGCGGGTATTTTCCAATCACAGGCTGAGGTAGATGCTTACGTTTTCACTAATCCTACCAGTGGAGCGGTAACTAAAATTCAACCCAATGCAAAACCGGGTGATTTGAAATTCATAGACACCAATGGTGATGGCGTAATTAACGATAACGACCGTACCAACATTGGCGATCCAAATCCAAAATTCATCTCTGGCTTAACCATCAACGTAAATTACAAAAACTTCGATTTAAGCATTTTCGGTATTGGCATGTTTGGCCACAAAGTATTTAATGGCAATTACAGATTTGATAAAACAGTTTCAAACATGCCTGCAACGATGCTAGATTACTGGTCGCCGAGCAATACAGATGCAAAATTCCCTCGTTTTGTAACTACAGATCCAAACCGTAACTACGCAACTGTTTCAAATCTTTTATTAGAAGATGGCAGCTTTGTCCGCGTGAAGAACATTCAATTAGGTTACACCTTACCTCAGTTATTAACTCAAAAAGTACGTTTAAACGGCTTGAGACTTTTTGTAGCTGTAGACAATGCATTCACCCTCACCAATTACTCAGGATTTGATCCAGAAATTGGTGCAAGCAGCCCGTTATCATTAGGAATTGACAGAGGTGTTTATCCTCAAGCAAGAACATTCCGTTTCGGTGTAAATGTAAAGTTATAACCCTTAAAAGAATCTAATCATGCAACATATACAAAAAAATATCATGTTCTTGGTAGCGGCAACTTTACTGCTAGTTACCAACGGATGTAAAAAATCATTCTTAGAAATCACACCTGCTTCTCAGATTGAAGAAAGTAATTTCTTTAAAACAGAACTACAGGCCACGCAAGCTTTAGCGGGTATTTATCATGTTCTACAATGGGGAAATATCAACCAAGGTCACACACCATTAATGGGCTGGGCAGAAGCTGCTTCTGACGATGCTTATTCTGGCGGAGGAAGTTCTTCTGATGCAGTTGGTGTAAAGGGCATCGAGAATTTCAAAGTAACTACAACCGCCCCATTTAATGCAAATGATGGTACCTACGGAAGTGTTTGGAGTATATACTACCAAGGAATTGCAAGAGCAAATACTTATTTAGCCAACATCGATCGCGTAGAAAGTACCGATAACTTTAAAGCATTAACAACTGGCGAAGCAAAGTTCTTGAGAGCACATTTCTACTTCGATTTAGTGAAATGGTTCGAAAACGTTCCTTTGATTATAAAACAACAAACACCAGACGAGTACAATCAACCTCAGGCACCGCCTCAAGAGGTATTTAACCAAATTGCGAAAGACCTTACAGACGCAATGACAGTTTTACCTAAAACCAGCATGAAGGCAAATGGTGGTCGTGCTACCTATTGGTCGGCTTCTGCTTTGCTAGCAAGGGTTTACCTATTTAACAAAGGTGTTTACAATACGGATTTAAATACCGGAACAAGAACAATAGATGCGGCGGCAGTACGTACTTATCTGGACGAAATTATTGCCCCTTCTGCAGGTTTCGACCTTATTGGGAATTACAGCGATGTCTGGAGAAAAGCGAATGAACTAGGTATAGAATCTGTTTGGGAAGTGGTGCACAGTAACGTACAACCTATCTCTGGCAGTACTAGCGACCAATTTCGTGCACAAGGAAACTACAATGTGCTTTATTTTGGCCCTAGAGGTGTAAACGGAACCCCTTACACGGCAGGTTTTAGCAATGCCGTTCCTACAGAATCATTGTATCAAGCCTTTGAAACTACACCTATTTTAGATCCACGCCGTGCAGCCACTATATTGGTATTAAACTCTACCACTGCTGCACCAGGAATAATCAAAGGATGGCAACATACAGGCTATTTCAACAACAAGTATAACACCACTGCCGAATACAAAACAGCTTCAGGCTTAAACGACATCAACTGGGGGCAAAATCTACATGCCATTAGGTTTTCTGATGTATTATTGATGGCCTCAGAATTATACATTGGTGTGGATCAAACTAAAGCCGACGCCTATTTAAATAAAGTTCGTGGTCGTGTAGGCTTGGGAAACCGTGTAGCGACCATAGATAACATCAGACACGAACGCAGAGTGGAGTTAGCTGGTGAAGGCATTCGTTATTGGGATTTACTACGTTACGGCTTACCTTATGCCAAACAGATGATTGATGCCTCTAGCTTGATTGGTCCTTATTACAACGGCACTAGCAGTTTAGGCGGTCCAGTTACATTGACGGGCGGAGCAAATACACCTGCAAACGCCTATCAAATGGATTGGGATGTTTCAAAAAGGGGAAGATTACCTATCCCTCCTGCACAAATCACATTATCTAACGGTGTACTTAAACCAAATCCTGGTTATTAGTAAGCTAGTCCTAATCGGCACGCTGAGCTTAAAGCAAGTTCGCGTGCCGATTTTAAATCCTAAACATATCCTTCATCCGCTAGACTTAAAAATGCATCGTTATAAACGATCAAATGGTCATGAACGGCAACTTCCATCATCTTTCCCAACTCCATCAATTTCTTGGTAATACTTATATCTGCGCTGCTTGGCTTTAAACTCCCAGAGGGATGATTGTGTACTAAAACAACAGAAGCTGCTCCTTGCTCCAAAGCAATCTTAAAAACCATCTTTGGATCTACTACAGTACCCGCTTGCCCACCTTTACTTAAAAAGTGCTTTCCAATTACAACATTGGCTCGGTTCAACAGCAACACCCAAAACTCCTCATGAGGTAAATCTGCTAAGTCTGCTTTAATTACCCGATGTACGTCAATAGAAGAGCTTACCTTTTGCACTTCGGCTGGTTCAGCATCTTTTCTCCGTCTGCCCAATTCTAAGGCAGCAACTATCGCTATAGCTTTAGCTTCGCCGATGCCTTTAAACTTTGATAATTCTTTTACCCCAAGTTGCGCCAATTTGTGTAGATCATTTTGGCATGAATTAAGGATTCGCTTACTGAGGTCCACAGCAGTTTCATTTTTACTTCCAGAACCAATTAAGATAGCAATAAGTTCAGCGTCTGTGAGCTGCCTTCGCCCCTGCTGTAAGAGCTTTTCTCTCGGACGATCGGCTTCTGCCCAAGCTTTAATGCCGAGTTTGTTTTCATAGTTAGACATAGATGTAGAAATTTAAGCACAAAAAAAACGGCATCATCTTACGATGATACCGTTCTAATATCGTTTAAAAAACTACTATTTCAAAGTGTTAACGAATTTCGTCAATTTTGCTTTGTTGTTAGAAGCTTTATTTTTATGGATAACGTTCTTTTTAGCTAAACGATCCAACATAGAAATTACTTTAGGAAGTAATTCTAATCCAGTTTTTTTATCTTCAGCAGCACGCAATCTCTTGATAAAAGTACGTGTAGTTTTAGCTTGATATCTGTTACGTAGACGTTTTGCAGCGTTTGCTCTAATTCTTTTTAATGCTGATTTATGATTTGCCATTGTTTAGCCTTTTATTTCTTCTTGTATTTATTTTCGGACTGCAAATATAGAGGTAATATTTTTAAATGCAAAATGGTTTTAAAAAAATATTTTCATCTAATGATTTAAGCACGAAGCTTTTGAAAGCGAAACGCATATAACGGCGTGCTAACATTTAACAAAATTAGGTTTTTTGGCTCAAAATTAGTGTAAAAAGCCTTAAAATATTATTTTTGAAAAAAACACAGAACTCAGTGAAGAAACGTATCGCCATTTTTGCTTCAGGATCAGGATCAAATGCTCAAAAAATTATGGAGCATTTTAAACGTAGTACAGAGGCAGAGGTTGCCCTAGTTTTGACCAACAACCCAGAATCTTACGTACTACAGCGAGCTGATAGCTTTGAGATTCCCTCTCATATTTTTGACAGGCACGAGTTTTACCAAACTGATGATGTGTTAGACTTGTTGAAAAATCTAGATGTAGATTTAATTGTACTGGCAGGCTTCCTTTGGCTAATTCCTCAAAACCTATTAAAAGAATACCCAGGAAGAATGATCAACATACACCCTGCCCTGCTACCTAAACACGGCGGAAAAGGAATGTATGGCGACCGTGTACACAAAGCGGTAATGGAAGCAGGAGATACCGAGGGAGGCATTACCATTCACTATGTAAATGAACATTATGATGAAGGCGAATTCATCTATCAAGCTAAATATCGGATTGAGAAAGACGACAACTTGGAGATGATCAAATTTAAAGGGCAACAACTAGAGCATTTACACTACCCAAAAATAGTAGAAACATTGATCAAGAAAATAAAGAAATAAACTGAAAAGAAAATTTATAGAAAAAATCAGTTTCTTAAAAACCTAAACCCAAAGCCAACTCGTATATAAACAAAAAATCATCTATGATGAATGATTGTTTATGGCGAAACTTATTATCTATTTTTTTTACTCCCTATTCATCTTACTTCTACTAGCCAAGGCTTCACCTGCTGTATTCAAGCATTTTTCTTCTCTAGCATGCGAACAATTTGATTACGAATTAAACGAAAAGTTAAGCGAAAAAGAAAACCCAGAACCTAACAAATCATTTAAAAGCACTGAATTTATTGATTCAACTCTTGCATTTTCTTTCGAAAAGCATGACCCTACACATACCTACTATATTCCTGCCACAACAATACTTTATTCAATTCTAGAGATCCCGAAGCGGCCGCCGCGAAAAACAAGTTAAATACCAAAAACAAAATCAACCATTTAACTTAAAATAATCTTTAGAAACATGATTAATCAAAAAATACAATCAATAGCAATACTTGCTACACTATTCATTTCAATCGCTTTTAGCGCCTGCAAAAAAGACAGAAACACTGAAAGCTTTGCAAACGGACCGAATGTTAATTTGTATGCATTAACCAACGATGGCAAACTGCTGTGGTTTAATGCGCAAAACCCACAATCCATCACTTCTCAAGCTACCATCTCCGGACTTGTGACAGGAGATAAGATTGTTGGAATTGATTTTAGACCAGCAACGGGACAGCTATATGGACTTGGCAGCAACAGCTATGTTTATGTAATTGACCCAAAAACTGGTGTATCTAGAGCAATTAACTCAGCTCCATTCACTCCAGCACTTTCGGGCACTAGTTTCGGCTTCGATTTTAACCCAACAGTAGATAGGATTCGTGTAGTAAGTCCGAGCGGCCAAAACCTACGTTTAAACCCAGAAAACGGAGCTGTAGCAGCAACAGACCTTAACATCACTGTTACTGGCGCAAAAATTGGAAGCGTTGCTTACACTCAAAATAGAGCAGGAGCAGCCACTACAACCTTATTTGATATTGATGCGACCACAGACAAACTTTACAAACAAGATCCACCAAATGATGGAAAGCTCATGGAAATTGGCAGTTTAGGTTTCGATATTGATGAAACTGGAGGTTTTGACATCAGTCCGGATGGCAGCGCAGCACTCGCTGTACTTGGTCACGTTGGCAAGTCATCGCTGTTTACTATCGACATCAACACAGGAAAAGCAGCTAAAATTGGTGACTTTAACCAACAAATCATTGGAATTGCCATTCCAACAGAACCAGTGGCCTACGCTATTTCAGCAAACAATGAGTTACTAATCTTTAACCACACCAGCACAACACCTACAGCTGTTACAAAATTAATTACAGGTATACAAGCTGGCGAAAGTATTCTCGGCTTAGACATGCGTCCTAAAAACGGGCAGCTTTATGCACTTGGCAGTTCTTCTAGAATATACACGATCAATGCTTCTTCTGGAGTTGCAACCGTAGTTGGCGGTCAATTATCAACTTCACTTACTGGCTCCCAATTTGGTTTCGATTTCAACCCTGTTGTGGATAGAATTCGAATTGTAAGCAACCTTGGTCAAAACCTAAGGATTAATCCTGATGATGCCGTTGTAGCAGTAGACGGTGCAATCACCTCTGTTACCGCTTCTGTAAGTGGTGCTGCATACACCAACAATTTTACAGGCACTACAAGCACGGTATTATTTGATATTGATGCTTTAGGAGATAGACTTTACAAGCAAGATCCGCCCAATAATGGCACATTAGTAGATGTTGGCCCACTTGGAACCAATGTAGAAAGCGCTAATGGATTTGACATTGGCGGAACTAGCGGTATTGCTTATGGCATTTTCACCGTAGGCAGCACCCAACGCATATACACCGTAAATCTAACTACCGGAGCAGCCACTCAAATGGCTGTATTTGCACCTGCAGCGAAGGCTTTTACACTTGGCTTAGGTTTTTAATAATAAGAAGTTCTGCAGTGTACTTCATTGCAGAACTTCTTATCAAACTGAACAAAAAAGTTCTTTTAGAATCCCAGCTTTTGTGCATTAAACCTCAAATTTTGTATTTGTAATTTTATTTAAAAAACCTCCTCTAAAAATCGTCTCATTTTCATACCTTTGCGGCTCAAAGCAAACCCCTCAAAATGAGCCAATCAGTAAAGATCAAAAACGCCTTAATTTCAGTTTATTATAAAGATGGTTTAGCACCATTAGTGGAGTACCTTGGCAAGCAAGGTGTAACCTTATTTTCTACCGGTGGAACCGAGCAATTCATCAAAGACTTGAACGTTCCTGTTACCGCTGTAGAAGATTTAACTAGCTATCCTTCTATTTTAGGTGGACGTGTGAAGACTTTACACCCTAAAGTTTTCGGTGGTATTTTAAACCGCAGAAATTTGGCTGGCGATCAAGAACAAATTGCTCAGTACGAAATCCCAGAAATTGACTTGGTAATTGTAGATCTTTATCCTTTTGAGGAAACCGTAAAAGGTGGTGGAACTGACGAAGAAATTATTGAGAAGATTGACATTGGCGGAATCTCATTAATTAGAGCTGCTGCTAAGAACTTTAACGATGTGGTAATCATTGCATCGAAAGATGATTATTCGAGTTTATTAATGCAACTACAAGAGCAAGATGGCGAAACTACTTTAGCGCAACGTAAGGCTTTCGCTAAAAAAGCGTTCCATACTTCTTCTCACTACGACACGGCTATCTTCAATTATTTCAACAATGAAGAGCCTTTAAACGTTTTCAAAGAAAGCATTGCTAGTGCACAAACTTTACGTTACGGAGAAAATCCTCACCAAAAAGGAACATTCTACGGCAATTTAGATGAGATGTTCACCAAATTGAACGGAAAAGAGTTAAGCTACAACAACTTGGTAGACGTAGATGCTGCTGTGAGTTTAATTGATGAGTTCGAAGAGCCTACTTTTGCCATCTTAAAACACACTAACGCTTGCGGCGTGGCTTCTAGAAGCACAGTTAAACAAGCGTGGATTGATGCCTTAGCTTGCGATCCAGTTTCTGCATTTGGCGGTGTTTTAATTACCAACAGAGAAGTTGATTTGGCAACTGCTGAAGAAATCAACAACTTATTTTTTGAGGTTCTAATTGCACCTAGCTACGAGCAAGCGGCGATTGACTTGTTTAAAACAAAGAAAAACCGTGTTATCTTAAAACGTAATTACGTTGAATTGAACAAAAAACAATTCAAAACTTTATTAAACGGTGTAATTGAGCAGGATAAGGATTTAATTATCGAAGGTCCTGAGCAAATGACGGCTGTTACTGAAAAAGCACCTACAGCACAAGAATTAAAAGACCTACATTTCGCTAATAAAATTGTAAAACACACTAAATCTAACACTATTGTTTTGGTTAAGGATGATGTTTTAATTGCTAGTGGTGTGGGTCAAACTTCTAGGGTTGATGCTTTAAGACAAGCGATTGAAAAAGCTGCTTCTTTTGGTTTTAGCGTACAAGGTGCTGCCATGGCTTCTGATGCTTTCTTCCCTTTCCCTGATTGTGTGGAGATTGCTGCTGATGCTGGTATCACTTCGGTTTTGCAACCAGGCGGTTCTATTAAAGATGCTGATTCTGTAGCGAAAGCTAACGAAAAAGGTATTGCAATGGTAACTACTGGCGTAAGACACTTTAAGCACTAAACAGGGGTCAGGAATCAGTGGCTAGGAATCAGTTTTGAAATACTGGCTGTATACAACCCTACAGGTTTTTAAAACCTGCAAGGTTTGACAGAGAGGTTTTGATTTTCAAACAGAAAAAAGAAACTTAATATAATATTTTGTCTAATTTTACATTTAGATATTAGACATTTTTGTTAATACATACAATAACATACCTCTTACATGGGATTATTTAATTGGTTTACGCAGGAAGTTGCCATTGACCTTGGCACTGCGAATACCCTTATTATACATAACGATAAAGTTGTGGTTGATGAGCCTTCTATTGTGGCTTTCGACAGATCGACAAATAAAATTATTGCTATTGGCCGCCAGGCGATGCAGATGGAGGGTAAAACCCACGATAACATTAGAACCGTTAGACCTTTGAAAGATGGTGTAATTGCAGATTTTAACGCTGCAGAAGCCATGATTAAAGGAATGATTCGTATGCTAAACGGCGGTAAAGGATGGATGTTCCCTTCGTTGAGAATGGTGATCTGTATTCCGTCTGGTATTACTGAGGTTGAAAAACGTGCGGTTAGGGATAGTGCAGAAATTGCTGGAGCTAAAGAAGTTTACTTGATCCACGAACCGATGGCTGCTGCTGTAGGTATTGGAATTGACGTGGAAGAACCAATGGGTAACATGATTATTGATATTGGTGGTGGTACTACTGAGATTGCAGTTATTGCTTTGTCTGGTATTGTTTGCGACCAATCTATCCGTGTGGCGGGAGATAACTTCGACTCTGATATCGTGAACTACATCCGTCGTCAGCACAACATTATGATTGGTGACCGTACGGCAGAAAAAATCAAGATTGAAGTTGGTGCGGCATTGCCAGAATTGAGTGATCCACCTGCTGATTTCGCAGTTCAAGGACGTGATTTGATGACTGGTGTGCCTAAGCAAATTACGGTTTCATACACTGAAATTGCACATTGTTTAGATAAATCAATCTCTAAAATTGAGGAAGCGATTTTGAAAGCGCTAGAGATTACTCCTCCAGAACTTTCTGCTGATATTTACCAAACTGGTATTTATTTAACTGGTGGCGGTGCTTTGTTAAGAGGCTTGGATAAACGTGTGGCTGCAAAAACTAAATTGCCTGTTCACGTTGCCGAAGATCCACTACGTGCTGTAGTGCGTGGTACAGGTATCGCCCTGAAAAACATTGGAAATTATAAATTCTTAATGCAATAATTCGAGTTGCGAGTTACGAGTTGCAGGTTAAAAGTCTTGGCTCGTAACTCGTAACCCATAACTCCTAACCTAAATGCGTAACCTTTGGATTTTTCTTAGTAGATACAACGCATTTTTCTTTTTCATCATCTTTTTTACCGTTGGAATTATTTTAACGATTAGGAATAATGTATACCAACGCAGCGTTACCTTTAGTTCTACTAATGAAGTGGTTGGTACAGCTTACAAGCGTTTAAACGTAATTAAGCGTTATTTAAACTTGGTACAGGTAAATGATAGTTTAGCAGCAGAAAATGCAGCGCTTAAAACTCAATTATTGGCCATTGCAAGTATCGATAGCACGCAAATTACGAAAATAAGAGACACGATTAGCCACCAACAGTACACCCTAATTTCTGCCAAAGTTTTTAAAAACTCTGTTACTTTAACCAATAATATCATCACCATTAACAAAGGGATTAAAGACGGTATAATGAAAGATATGGCAGTAATTTCTCCAATTAGAGGTGTGGTTGGTTTTGTTCAAAACGTTTCGGAAAATTTCGCGACCATACGTCCTTTACTCAATCAAGAAACTGCAATTAGTGTGGTTTTGAAAAAGGATAATGCTTTTGGTAGCTTGGTTTGGGGCGATGATAATTTCGATTACCGCAAAGCGCAAGTGAAAGAAATACCTAACCACTACAAAGTTAAAGTTGGTGATACGATTGTAACATCAGGCTTTGGTGGTTTTCCAAAAGGAATTGAAGTGGGCAGAGTAACCAATACGATAAGTACAGGCGATAGTTTCATGACTTTAGAAGTTGCTCTATTTAACAACTTTAGTACCTTACAGATGGTATATGTAGTGAAAGATAAATTTGCAGAAGAAATAAAATCGATACAACCAGAAGTAAAAAATGAACAGTAGAGTTGTAATAATAAATATTTTCAGATGGATAGTCCTGTTGTTTATACAGATATTTCTCTTGCGCAATATGGCTTTTTACAATCTTTCTACGCCTTTTATTTACGTGCTGTTCATTTTGGTGTTGCCCTTTAGCACACCCAACTTACTTTTATATATCATCGCATTCATTACGGGCCTAACGCTTGATACCTTTTACGATACACTCGGCGTACATACAACCGCCTGTGTTGCTTTAGCTTTCGTAAGAATTCTTTTTATCTCTGTAAGTTTAAACAGAGAAGCTATTGACGAACCTGAGCCTTCTTTAGGAAATATGGGCTTTAGGTGGTTTTCTTTATATGCAGTATTGTGTATTTTTGCTCATCACATCGTATTATTCTTCCTAGAAGCGTTTAAATTTACATCAATAACTTACACTTTGGGAAGAGCATTGCTGAGCGTAGTATTTACACTGTTTACTGTATTACTGGTAGAATTTATCTTCCATAATAGAAAATCGGCTTAATGGACCAACTGTTTAATAGAAAATATATTATACAAGGCTTATTTGTTCTACTTGCGCTAACATTGTTGGGCAGGCTTTTCTATATACAGGTTGCTAGCGATAAATATTTCCTTGATGCCAACAATAATGCTTTACGTAAAAAATTCATCTACCCTGCTCGTGGTGTAATTACCGACCGTAATGGACAAGTTTTAGCACAAAACCAACCCACTTATGATTTAATGGTAACGCCTAACGAGGTTAAACCTTTCGATACGCTTTCGTTATGTAATATCATTGGCATTACGATGGAAGATTTTAGAAAGAAATTCCATAAAGCAGTGGTACAATCAAGATACCAAGCTTCGATATTCCAAAAATTGCTTTCTGTACAAACCTATGCTACTTTACAGGAACGAATGGCGAATTTCAAAGGATTTGAGGTGCAAAAAAGAACCATCCGTTATTACCCCGACAGTATAGGTGGTCAGTTTCTAGGTTACATTAGAGAAGCTAATCAGCGTGAAATAGAAAAACATCAAGGTTATTATAAACCTGGCGACTACATTGGAAAATCTGGAATTGAAAAGCAATACGAGGTTGACCTAAGAGGAACAAAAGGCGTAAGGAACATGCTTTACAATGCTCATAATGTGGCGCAAGGAAGTTATGCCGATGGAAAATTTGACTCTTTAGCAGTTTCCGGAGAACAACTTACCACCACCATTGATGTGGAAATACAAAAATTGGGAGAACAACTACTGAATAACAAAGTAGGAAGTATTGTTGCCATCGAACCTGCTACGGGTGAAGTATTAGCGTTCGTGAGTAGTCCTGGTTACGACCCGAATATGATGGTTGGTCGCGAGACCGGTAATAACTACATGAAGATATTCTCAAACCCTTATCGTCCATTCTTCATTCGTCCGTTAAAAGGTAGATATTCTCCAGGTTCTGCATTTAAGCCTTTAAGTGCCTTAATTGCTTTGCAAGAAGGCTTGATCAATGAAAACACTACTTTCAATTGCCCTGGGTATTATCAAGTAGGCAGAACAAGGTTCAAGTGCGAACACGTTGATGGGAATATCGCCCTGAAGAGAGGTATTGCCCGTTCTTGCAACACTTATTTCTGGAGCATCTTTGAAAAAGAGATGATGAAGAAAGGCAGAAAGAATCAACATAAAGCGTACGATGAATGGCAAGAAAAAGTACGCAAATTTGGCATCGGTGATACTTTGGGGGTTGATTTTCCAGGGGAAAGTGCCTACAAATTATTCAGGGCAGAAGACTATACCAAACGTTACAGCAAATACTGGAACTACGGAACCATTTTATCCGTAGGAATTGGTCAGGGAGAGATTACTACTACTCCATTACAAATGGCTAATATTATGGCCATTATTGCCAATAAAGGTTATTACATTAAACCTCACTTGGTAAAAGGAATTGGCAGCGATAAACGTATCGACCCAAAATATAAGGAAAAACATTATGTTGGTGTAGATGCGAGACATTTTGGGCCAGTGATAGATGGAATGCAGGACGCTGTAAATAGTCCAATTGGAACAGCAAGAGAATCAATGATACCTAATATCTTGATGTGCGGCAAGACAGGAACAGTGCAAAATACACATGGCAAAAACCATTCGGTATTCATCGGCTTTGCCCCTCGAGATAATCCTAAAATTGCCATTGCAGTCATTGTAGAAAACGGTGGTTACGGCGGTGCTTATGCTGCGCCAATTGCCAGCTTCATTACCGAAAAATATTTAACAGATAGTTTAAAAGGCAGAAGAATTAATGGTGCCACCGTTGAACAATACAAAGCGGACAACCTACTTCCAGTTTTAAAAGACAAAATACCTAAACAGAAACCTAAAGTAGATACCAGCAAAGTAGATACAACTAAAAAAACAGCTCCGTTAAAAACTACTGTAGCTAGCAATACATTTAACAAAACTGCCATAGCACCTAAAAGCAATGCAACAACAGAATAATAGATTCTTCTTTAATGTTGATTGGATTACCATATTAATTTATATGGCTCTGTGTGCTGTTGGCTTCATCAATATTTTTTCTGTACAATACGACCCTGACAAATCTGAGGCTTTTAGTTTCGCTGCCGAATATGGGAAACAACTGATTTTTATCATTTCTGGTTTGATATTAGGTCTCTCTATACTCCTGTTAGATTCTAAATTTTTCAGTGTTTTTGCTCCTGTAGTGTACGGCATAACCATTATTTTGCTGATTACGGTTTTGGTAGTTGGTAGAAATGTAGGTGGTAACCAAGCTTGGATTCCCTTGGGTTCCTTTCGTCTGCAGCCTTCAGAATTTGCCAAGTTTGGCACCGCGTTGTTATTAGCTAGGTACATCAGCACTTTCAACCTAAAGCTAAACACGTTTAAACCCATTATTATCTGTGCAGCAATTATTGTGTTGCCAATGGCCTTAATCATGCTTCAGCCAGACGCAGGTTCGATGTTGGTGTTCCTATCTTTCATGTTTCCTCTGTACAGAGAAGGTCTACCAGGAAACCTATTGATTATCTTTTGGGGAGCGGTACTTTTGTTTATCCTCAACTTATTCGTCACTCCTTCTTTGCTTATCATCAGTATTTTAATTATTGGAGGATTGTTTGCCTACAATACGAGGAAGAGAGTTCAGAAAGTGATTAATGTAGGTGTTATTACAGCAATTGCCATCTGCTATTTATTCGTAGCTAAGTATATTTTCGAAAATGTATTAAAGCCGCACCAACGCACCCGTATTGAACTTATTTTAGGTTTAACGAGCGACAATAGAGGAGCTGGATATAACGTGATACAGTCTAAAATTGCGATAGGTGCAGGTCAGCTGACAGGTCGAGGTTTTTTAGAAGGAACTCAAACCAAATACGACTACGTACCTGCACAAAGTACCGATTTCATTTTTTCTACTATTGGCGAAGAATGGGGTTTTGCAGGCTGTTTTGTTGTAATTGGATTATACGTTTTTCTCTTATTACGTATTTTAAACATGGCCGAACGACAACGGTCTGTTTTCTCCAGAGTTTACGGCTATAGCATTGCCTGTATCTTATTCTTCCACGTATTTATCAATATCGGAATGACAATTGGCATTATGCCTGTAATTGGCATTCCATTGCCCTTTATTAGCTATGGAGGTTCGTCTTTATGGAGTTTTACGATATTGCTATTTATCTTCCTAAAGTTGGATTCTAATAGGATGGGGTTTATTTAGAAGGAGCAAGGATTAAGGAGCAAAGAGCAAGGAATAGAAATTATACATCCAAAAAAGGAAGTCCTTGTTCTTTGTTCATTTATCCAAATCTAATCTTTAAACCTCTTATTCAGCAGCAAATAAAACTTATCTACGGTAGCTTGTTTATCGGCCCAGTTGTTCTTTACAGCGTAGTTCTTTTGGAAGAAGTTATCAGCAGCATCAAAGTTTGGCATTTTATTGGCGATGTCGATAGCCTCTGCATAAGCCAAATTATAACCATTGAACAAATCTTTGATGTAAAGCAATTTATCGTTAAGGTTAATGGCTGCTTTCAAATCTGATATTACCGCACCAGAAGTTTCATTGATTCTTGAACTGACATTTTTTCCAGCTAAAATATCATTTAAGGTAGGCTTGTAAGTGGTTTCTACTTCTACAGTTTTCGTCTCTGTAACCACTGTTTTAACTTCTACTACTGGAAGCTCAACTTTTTCAATTACAGGCTCCACAACTGGTGGTGAAACTGGAATTGGAACCGCTACTTCCTGCTTTTCTTCTTCGTGATGTACCAAAAAAGGCTCTGGACCAACTTCATCTTCCTCTAAATCTTCAGGGTTACGAATCAAGTTTTCCTTTACCTTCTTCTTTTGCTCTAAAATCAGCGCTTCTTCTCTACTTAAGGGTCTATCAAAAAGCTGTTCAGTAGTTTTCTCTTCGAAATCGAATTTATCATCCTCTGTAAAAGCTTCTCTATTTAGAATAAACTCAAAAGTTTGGTCTGGCTCCGAATCTAACCTAAAGATTTCCTTTTCCACCTCTTCAACAACTGGCTCGTCTATCTCAAAAACAGGAACAACAATTTCTTCTTCTCTTATCACTGGAGCTGATGCCGTTTCTTCCTCTTCCACTACATTAGCAAATGTAATGGCTTCCACTTGCTGTATATCCTTAAGCTCGTCACTTATTTCATCGTCAACCACCAATTCATTGGTCACTTCCTCAACTTTCTGCGTGAGCACTGGAGTTAAAACAGACAAGTTTAATTTCTTGATGATCTGGATATGGTCTGTCAAAAAACTAGCATTGGCTAAAAATAGTTCTAGCTCTAACTCACTTAACTGTTCGGGATTCTGAGCTAAAAACTCATACTGTTCGTTCAATTCGTTAAGTATATTTCCTAGTTTTTTGAAAAGAGCTTCTTGCTTCATCTGCTATTTTATTTCTTTATATTATCCACTGAGGCAAAGCCTACTAAGTTTCAACAATTATTAAACCATAATGTTGTAACGAAAGTTTTGGCTTTTTATGTTGGTAACTGACAATCAAAAATACTATAAAAATCTTTTATATTTGGCTAAAAATACCTTTACAATGTTATTTAGCGAGCAAAATTTTAGACGGGGAGAGTTCAGTGGTAGTATTGAAGTTGTTTGTGGCTCCATGTTTTCTGGCAAAACAGAAGAACTCATCAGACGACTAAAAAGAGCTCAAATTGCTAAACTTAATGTAGAGATTTTTAAACCCAAAACAGACACCCGTTACGACGATACCGCTGTAGTATCTCACGATAAAAATGCGATACAATCTACTCCAGTTGACCACTCTTCTTCCATTTTATTGTTAGGAGCAAACACACAAGTGGTAGGCATTGATGAAGCTCAGTTTTTTGATGACGGACTTCCTGAAGTTTGCAATACCTTGGCTAAAAAAGGAATTAGGGTAATTATTGCAGGGTTAGACATGGATTTTCTAGGTAAACCCTTCGGGCCAATGCCCGCATTGATGGCCATTGCAGAACACGTTACCAAAGTAAATGCAGTTTGTATGCAATGTGGTAGTCCAGCGGTTTATTCGTTCCGTACTTCTGCTAGCGAAACGAGGGTATTACTGGGCGAAAAAGATAGCTATGAGCCTCGTTGTAGAGCTTGCTTTAATAAGGATTAATTCGGTTAAGTGTTTGAACTGGTTAATTGTAGGATAAAAGAATAAAGAGCAAAGATTAAAGACAAACAGTTTAACCTATCTATTTAGACACAATCATCTTCTTAGCCTGCTTATAGTTTGAAGTTTTCAGTTGATAAGTGTACACTCCATTAGCAAATTTGCTCACATCCACATAAAAACGATAGCTCCCCGCGTCTAAAGTCCCATTGGTTACCTTACCTACTTTTCTCCCTGTAACATCGTAAATAGTAATATCAACATTGGTTCTTTCAGGCAAGTCTAAAGGAATAAACGTAAAGGTTTTCGCCTGATTGGGATAGTTTTGCTTTAGCGCATACTCCACAGGGATACTTTTAATTCGATCGGTTAATACTTCCTTGTATTTAAGCTCAGCGGCAGCTCCTATCGTCGTCAATTGACTTAGGTTATCTCCCGCCACAAAAGCATAGGCAACTTTTACGGTTCCATTTTTTGCGATATTGTAAGGGCCGCTGCCTATGGTAAACATCACATCGTAACCATTGGCATTATCGTGTCCCAAACCTGTAGCATGTATACCAGATGTTAATGTTTGATACTTTTCTGCTACAGTAAAATTGTTATCCGCCAACAAACTATTGGGCAACTGATACGACAACGGATAATAAGCGGGAGCTGTACTTAAACTCAACAATCGTATGCCGGCGTATGGATAAGCCGCATTTTTCTTCGCATAAACGTAAGCAGTTTTTGTAGTTGCGTCATATTGGGTTGCATTAGCAGATGCATCATCCAAATCCCAATCAGTAAATAAACCAGTGTAGATATTTTGTAAATCGGCGTTACTAGTATTAGTGATTTCATATTCCATGATGACGTATTTTTCATCCGCTGTAGAACTGAAAGCTAGTGCCCTAGAAAGAATGCTCAAACCCAATGGATTTGTACTGCCTGCATCAGTAAATACACTGGTACCTTCAAATGCAGCCTTAGACGAAGCAACCATTGCTGCTGTTTGTTGCCTCTTAAAATCTTCGCTACTTGCAGCAGAAGCTCTGGCGTTATTCATTACCTGTGTTTCAGATTTAGCGATTAGCAAAGCCGCTTCAAACAGCATATTCTCATCTTTATACATGAAACCTAAACCTGCAGCAGCATTAGCTTTGCTATAACCTACCCTACCATTAGAGGTAAGTGTAGTACTAATTTTATTAACGGCAATATTGAGATAATCTAGTGCAACTACCGTTTTGAAACTCTCCGAATCTACGTAGGCGCCGTTATTGCCAGTGTATCTTAAAGTCAAAATGACCTCATGATTTTCTGGAGCACCAGCTAATACCTTTACCCGCATTGGCCCAATTCCTGTCTTCGTTTCTAAACTAGTAAAATTACCGGCACTGATATTTTGATCTACAACTTGTACAAATGCACTATTGCTCGTTATATTCACGGTCAATCCCGTTACTGGAATCAGGAAGTTTTTCAAAGCAAATTGCAAGGTTATTTCTGTATTTGGCGCCCTATTTCCTAAGCTTTGGTCGCTGATGGAAACGCTTTGTGCACGAACCGAAGCGGGGCTTTCTGTTAATGCTCGAAGAATATTTAAGCGTCCCTTGCCCAACAAATTCACATAATTAGGATTTAGCGCATCGATATTGTCAGCCGTTGTTCTTAATATTTCGCCAATCTGCAAGCCTGTGTAATTTGGGTATTTAGCTTTAAGCAACGCTGCTGCACTAGAAACCAACGGTGCCGACATAGAAGTTCCCGAATAATAGCCATAACTATTATTGTAAATCGTGTTGTAAATCCCCTGTCCTGGAGCAGACAAATCTACATACGTACCGTAGTTGGAGCCTGAGTATTTAGTATCGTTGGGGTTTACATTTGCCACTGCCAATACACCTTCAAAAGCAGCAGGATACACAGGGTTATCGTTCCCAGAATTGCCGGCAGCAGCTACGACCAGACAACCTTTGCTGATGGCGTAATTCACCATTTCTTGCCCAAACTGACCGCCGCCAGCACCACCCCACGAACAATTGATGATATGCGCACCTTTATCCGCCGCATATTTGATTCCTTCATAACCTTTGTAAATAGAAGTTCCATTATCGTCAGCACCTGCTTTTACGATGAGTAACTTTGCATTATAAGCCAAACTTGCAACACCAACTCCATTATCTGAAACAGCACTCGCTATGCCACTTACATGCACACCGTGTTCTGCCCCATGACTTTTTACATTCGGGTCATTGTCGCCAATCATAGTAGTTGCAGAAGCACCACAAAAATCCCAACCAGCGTAATTATCTATGTAACCATCTCCATCATCATCAATTCCATTTATAGGATCGGCAGTGTTGTAATAAATGTTGGCTGCCAAATCTGGATGGGTAGTTTCAGAACCAGAATCTACAATCCCAATGATGACGTTGGAAGAATTTTTCAAAACATCCCACGCCTGTGGAGCTTTAACCTGTGGCAAGTAAAACTGGCTACCATACGAAACATCATTGGGTGTGTACCAAGTGCTGTGAATATAACTTGGTTCCACATAAGCTATACTTTCGTTCTGTAATAAGGTGTTGATGGCTGTTTCTATCTTAGCATTACCCTGATATTTGGCATGGTAATAATTCTCAAAATGGAAGCCTTTATCGTTGGTAGAAGCTTGACTTGCTTTAGCACCAGAATTGAAAATCGGCTCCAGCACTGTTAAGGAAATACCGTTGGCGCTCAATTCCTTTTCGGCGCTTTGCGTAGCAATATCTAACCTTGTCCCCTCTTTAAATTTGATGACCAAATTATTGGGAAGATAGTCTTTCGAGGTAATTCCGGCAGGCAGCTTAAACTTAGCTTTTACCATTGGAGTTTGCTCGGTAAAAGCAAAAAGTACAAATAAGAAAATGATGAATAAGTAACTTTTTTTCATAGGTTTAATTGTGTTAATCTAAGTTACATAATATTTTAATTAGAAATATCGACGTACTTTTCGCCCGCTATATTGTCTCTTTTACCCCCTTCAACATCAACAATTTTCGTGAAATTTGGTTATATTCATTAAACAAATCAACCATGACAAAAGATATTTGGCTTAACCTGCCAGTTAAAGACATTCAGAAAACCACTGATTTTTTTGAGAGAATTGGTTTCACGTTAAATAATCATGCACCAAAAAGTGATGCTATGGCTTCCTTTAAAATTGGACAGAGAGACTTTATCATTAACTTCTTTAGTGAAGAGGTGTTCAGTAGTTTTACGCCTTTTAAAATCGCTGATTTAAACGATAAAACGGAATGTTTGATTTCTATAGATGCAGAAAGCGCCACAGAAGTTGATGAAATTTTAGCGAAAGCTGAAGCCGCAGGTGCTGACATTTATGCAAAAGGTGGAGAAAAAGACGGCTGGATGTATGGTGGTGGCTTCACAGATTTAGATGGGCATAAATGGAATGTTTTATTCATGGATTTTAGTAAATTCAAACAATAAATTATTAATAAGCCAAAGATGCACAGATACCTATTGGATTTTTAGAGGATATAAAAGGTATTTTTTAAACATCATTTATATATCTGTGCATCCCGATATCGGGACAAGTGCTGTGGCTAAAAACTTGTTACTATGGAAAGAATATATTTCAAAATCGAAATTGATGCGCCCAAAGAAAAAGTATGGGATATCCTTTTAGGAGAAACCAGCTACCCAAAATGGACTGCAGTTTTCGCTGAAGGCTCAAGAGCAATAACCGATTGGCAAGCTGGAAGTAAAGTATTTTTTGTAAATGCTGAAGGCGATGGTATGGCCTCTAAAATCGCTGAACATATGCCTAACGAATACATTTCCATCCAACACTTAGGCTTTTACAAAAATGGTGTGGAAGATTATGAAAGTGAAGAGGCAAAAAAATGGGGCGATGTTTTTGAGAACTACAAGCTGAGCACCAAAGACGGCAAATCGCTATTAAGTGTAGAAATGGATACTAACGAAGAATATAAAAGCTATTTCGAAGAGAAATGGCCTTTAGCTTTGGAGAAAGTTAAGGAATTGGCGGAAGAGGCTTAGTAGACATATTAAGATTAGCAGAAATATTAAAACTTACGTCATTTCGAACACGGTGAGAAATCTAGCGACTTGAAAAATGAACAGCTAGGCGCAAGTCGCTAGATCTCTCCTCGTAACCTCGTTCGGAGATGACGAACTATTTAAGTAACCCTTAATTTCTTACTACAGTTTTAATCAGCGAGTGACCTAGTCATTTCCGTCATTTCGAACGCAGTGAGAAATCTAGCATGCCATCAAATTAATAATATCAAGACTTTAGATTTCTTTTCATACCTCGTTCGAAATGACGAAACTGACTTGGAAATTATTGCTATTTTTAACTATGGAAAGAGGCGGATACATCTACATACTTACCAACGTTAACCGTTCTGTACTCTACATAGGAGTGACTTCAGATTTAGTTTTTCGTTTAATAGAACATCGAGAGAAAGTACATTCGCAATCTTTTACAGCGAAATATAATGCAATAATTTGTGTCTATTACGAAACATTTACAGATATCGTAGCAGCTATAGAGCGAGAAAAAGAAATTAAAAAATGGCGAAGAGAAAAGAAGGAACAATTAATTAATACTGTAAATCCATCTTGGAAAGATTTTTGGAATGAAGTGAAGGAGTGGTAGAATATTTAGCCATATCTGCAATATCAAACTAACAGAAAGCTTCTTACTTCCATCGTTTCTAAACAAAATTAAACGTAGTCAAAAATCATCTAACATCCAGTCAAATTAATAATATCAAATCGCTAGATCTCTCCTCGTTCCTCGTTCGAGATGACGAACTATTTAAGTAACCCTTAATTTCTTACTACAGTTTTAATCAGCGAGTGACCTAGCCATTTCCGTCATTTCGAACGCAGTGAGAAATCTAGCAACTTAGAAAATCAACATGTACAATAAAATAACAGAATGCTAGATCTCTCCTCGTTCCTCGTTCGAGATGACGAACTATTTAAGCTAGAGCAATAAAAAAATCCCTCGATGAACTATCGAGGGATTTTTATAATTACTAGATACTAACACCTAGACACTAATTCCTATTTCCTATCTACCTACAAACTCGCCAAAGCATCATTTAAAGTAGCACTAGGGCGCATTGCTTTTCCAGCTAATTCATCATTTGGATGATAATAACCACCAACTTCTTGCGCTTTACCTTGAGCCTCGATTAATTCGCCAGTAATTTTCGCTTCGTTTTCAGCTAATGCTTTCGCTAAAGGAGCAAATCTGTCTTTAAGTTCAGCATCTTTAGTTTGTGCAGCTAAAGCCTCAGCCCAATATAAAGCTAAATAGAAGTGAGAACCACGGTTGTCGATAGTTCCTAATTTTCTACCTGGAGATTTATCCGTTGCTAAGAATTTCGCGTTAGCCTCATCTAAGGCATCAGCTAATACTTGCGCTTTTGCATTGTTTTGCGTTTGCGACAAGTGCTCTAAAGAAGCTTGTAACGCTAAAAACTCACCTAATGAATCCCAACGTAAGTAACCTTCTTTTACAAACTGCTCTACGTGTTTAGGTGCAGAACCACCAGCTCCAGTTTCGAACAAACCACCACCATTCATTAATGGAACGATAGAAAGCATTTTCGCTGAAGTACCTAGTTCTAAAATCGGGAATAAATCGGTTAGGTAATCACGTAATACGTTACCCGTTACCGAAATCGTGTCTTCGCCTTTGCGGATACGCTCTAAAGTAAATTTAGTAGCTTCAATTGGCGCTAGGATACGAAGATCTAAACCATTGGTATCGAAGTTTGGCAAATATTTATTTACTTTTTTAATGATTTCTCTATCGTGTGCTCTGTTCTCATCTAACCAGAAAACAGCAGGAGTGCTAGATAAACGAGCTCTATTTACTGCTAATTTAACCCAGTCTTGGATAGGAGCATCTTTAGTTTGGCACATACGGAAGATATCTCCGGTTGCTACAGCTTGTTCGAAGAAAACATTACCCGCAGCATCAGTTACACAGATTGTTCCATTAGCCGTAGCTTGGAAAGTTTTATCGTGAGAACCGTACTCTTCCGCTTTTTGCGCCATTAAACCTACGTTTGGCACCGAACCAATAGTTGTTGGATTTAAAGCACCGTTTTTCCTACAATCATCGATAGTTGCAGTATAAACACCTGCATAGCTTCTATCTGGAATAATCGCTACTGTATCTTGTGGCTTACCATCTTTATCCCACATTTGGCCTGAAGTACGAATCATTGCAGGCATCGAAGCATCTACAATTACATCTGAAGGAACGTGTAAGTTCGTAATGCCTTTATCAGAGTTTACCATGGCTAACGCCGGACCATGTGCGATAGTAGCATCAATTGCAGCTTTAACCTCCGCTTCTTGTGCGTGACCAGCAATTTTCGCATAAACATCGCCTAGACCATTACGTGTATCCACACCTAAAGTTTTAAAAAGTTCGGCATATTTAGTGAAAACCTCCGAAAAGTAAACCTCTACAATTGCACCAAAAATGATAGGGTCAGAAACCTTCATCATCGTTGCTTTTAAGTGTGCTGACAATAATACGTTAGCGGCTTTAGCTTGCTCAATTGCATCTACTACAAATGCTTTCAATTTAGCAAGGCTCAATACAGAGCTGTCAATTACTTCACCTGCTTTTAAGTTAGCTAAACCTTTCAATTCAGTTACAGCACCATCAGCACCTACAAATTCTATTTTAAATTGCGTGTCGTTTTCAACGGTAACAGATTTTTCTGAACCATAGAAATCGCCTTCGCTCATGCTTACCACTTTAGTTTTAGAATCTGATGACCAAGCGCCCATTGAATGTGGGTTAGCTTTTGCATAGTTCTTCACCGCTTTTGGTGCTCTACGGTCTGAGTTACCTTCACGTAAAACTGGATTTACAGCAGAACCCAATACTTTTGAATATTTTGCTTTGATTGCTTTTTCTTCATCAGTTTTGGCATCTTCTGGGAAGTTAGGTAATGCAAAACCTTGTGATTGCAATTCAGCGATAGCTTCTTTCAACTGTGGAATAGAAGCAGAAATGTTTGGCAATTTGATGATATTGGCCTCTGGTGTATTTGCCAATTGGCCTAGCTCTGTCAATGCATCTCCAATTTTTTGGTCATCTTTTAAAAACTCAGGAAAGTTCGCTAAAATTCTTCCTGCTAAAGAGATGTCCCTAGTTTCTACATCGATACCTGCCGAAGCCGTGAAAGCTTGTACGATAGGTAAAAGAGAATAAGTAGCCAACAATGGAGCCTCGTCTGTTTTGGTATAGATAATTTTTGATGAGTTTGACATGTATATTTATTTATGAAGTTTGAAAAATGTCCGCTAATAGCGAACCGATTGATAAAATCGTCTAAAGATAAAATAAACAAGCGAAAAATATAACAGCTTAGTGTTATTTATACATTAAAACAACGCAGAAACAATCAAATTAACACATTGGCGAGGACGCCAACGTGAGCAAACGTATTATCAAGAGTGCTCAATTAAATTTGACTATTGAAACCTATGTATCTATGTGGTTTCAATTTTTCGGCTACCCTTTTTTCAATTAGTTACTGTAACAAATCCACCATTGTCTCGTTCTAAACAAAACCTAAAATAAACTAAAACATGAACAGAGAAGAACTCATGCAATCCAAGTGGGTCAAAATCCTTTTTCCTATCATTATTTTAATTGTTGCCATAGGGATTTACCAAAACGGCTATGCTTTGGGCCAATGGATTTACGCTAAATTACATCCTTAAGACAGACTAGGTTTCTAAATTTAACTAACTTTGCCTCATTATTTTTTGAAGCGTAACTAAAAGCCCATGTCTATTACCAACGAAGCCGAATTACAAGGAATGCAAAAAGCCAGCGAAGCTGTAGCCCTAACGTTAAAAGCGATGAAGGACTATGCCAAGGTTGGAATGAGTACCAAAGAGTTAGATGATTTTGGAGGAAAGATGCTAGAAGAATTTGGTGCTAAATCTGCCCCTTTTCTTACTTATAATTTCCCTGGATATACTTGTATTAGCGTTGATAATGAATTTTGCCACGGCATACCTACTGCTCAAAGAATTTTGCAGGAAGGCGATCTGATTAATATCGATGTATCGGCAGAGCTCAACGGCTTTTGGTCTGACAATGGTTGCTCTTTTATATTGGGAGAGGATATCCATCAACATCAAAAATTAGTGAATGCTTCAAAAGAAATCCTACAAAAAGCCATTGCTAATATTAAAGGAGGTGTGCGTATTTCAGATATCGGACATTTAATAGAAACCGAAGCTAAAAAACGTGGCTACAAAGTGATTAAAAACTTGACTGGTCATGGTGTTGGTCGTAGTTTACACGAAGAACCGCATGAGGTTGCCTGCTACAAAGACCGCTTTAATTTAACTCGTTTCAAGAAAAACTCTGTAGTAGCTATCGAAACCTTCATCTCCACAGATTCTACCATTGCAGAAACTTTAGCAGATGGTTGGACCATGGTAGGCAACAGAGGTGGTTATATGGCTCAACATGAACATACTATCATCGTAACGGATGGTAAGCCTGTTATTCTTACAACAGGAAATGGTGTGTGGGATTAGTTAGGGGTCAGGAATCAGTAGTCAGGGATCAGTTGGTTTCATAACTCCTTTTCCTATTCTTGCCTAGTTTTTCAGCAGTTCTACTCCTAATGCCGTCATCCTCAGCTTGACTGGGGATCGTAATGCGGTAGCTAGGCTTTTAAAGATTACTTTAATCCGTGCTTGCACAGCCGTTGCTCGTCGCTAGCTTTTCGTCGTTGGAAATTAATTATTGGATTTTGGTTATTCTAGTTGACTATTGGTCATTCCTCATTTACTCTTTCAAATTCGCCTTGATAAACACCAATTGGTAATGAATGGCATCTGCCCAATATTTCCAGTTATGTGCTCCTGGGTTAGCAATAAAAGTATGTGGAATATTTTGATAGGTTAGCTTTTCATGCAAAGCCACATTTACCTTGTAAAAGAAATCTTCGGTACCACACTGTACAATTAAAGCTAGCGAGTTTGGCGTTAACAGATTAGTCAAATTAATTACCGAAGCATTATCCCAATTTGTAGGTTTTGCTGCATAAGTACCCAACAATTTTGTCATATCCCAGTTGTTTGGAAAAGGCCTGATATCTACACCACCGCTCATACTCCCAGCTACGCTAAATATGTCCTGATGTTTGAAAGCGAGATACAAAGCACCATGTCCGCCCATACTCAAACCTGTAATGGCTCTAGCTTTTTTATCGGCAATGGTTTTGTAATTTCCATCAATCCATTTGACCAACTCATGCGCAACATAGGTTTCGTATTTTGAGTTTGGTAGCTCTGGACTATCCAAATACCAACTATTATAATTACCATCAGGGCAAACGATAATCAACTGATGCTGGTCTGCCAAGGCTTTAATGGCTGGAACAGAATTCACCCAATTCGCATAATTACCAGAATAACCGTGCAACAAATACACCACAGCAAACTTACTTTTTTCTTTGTAATTGGCTGGCGTAACTACTACCGCCTTTATCTCCTTTTTCATAGAAGGGCTATAAGTTTTAACGGTATCTACGTTAGCCGCAGCAGCATTTAAAGCAATTAGTACAAAAAGAGAAAGTAATAGCTGTTTCATGGTTAATTTAAATATTCAATTGAAATTTTATTTTTTATGCGATGTTTAATTTACGCTCCAATTTAGGAATTCTAATTGAATTAATGCATGATATATTGAACAGGTGCATTGACTGGTCTACTTGAAAATTTGTCGGGTGTGAACCTAAATTTTAGAATAATCGTATTCATTAATTTTATGAGCTAATGGTTAGGATGCAGCATTTATTTAAGCAGCATAATTTTTACTACTTTCAATAATTGGATGTAGCATTCATTTTTTCCAGCACAAATGTCACTCTATTTTTGACGGTATCTTTTGGCAATTCCACCACTTCATATCCATAGTTGAGGTAGGTTGCTTTCATTTTCTTAAATGTATACAGTGCTTCGTCCCAAGTTTGCTTTCGCTCCTTATCAGTATGGTAAATCTCTTGCCAAGGTGGCAGCATAAAAACTTTGATGTTGTACAGTAATGTTTTAGCTAGTTGGTCCATTTCTGCAGAAATATTAAGACCTATCATATCGGCATAACAAATGGCATCTAAAATTCCTCGGTCAAAAAAGTAAATTTTATCATCGTTAACTGAAACTCTATGGTAACTCAATACCGCTGCCTCTAACATTAAATAGGTATAACGTTCTTTGTTTTTCCACGGAAGCCCATCCCCTCCGCTATCCATTTCTTCTTTAATGATTGCTCTTGCATTTTCAGGGACAGTGTAATAGCTATGTTTAGCTAATTCATTTAAAAGCGTTGTTTTGCCAACTCCTGGACCGCCTGTAATTACATAGCAGTTATGCTTCCTTAAAGTCATATTTTAGATTTGAAAAGTGTTAAGAATTAACAAGTTTATGAAATTAAATTTTTCTCATTTTCGGTGCCGATCACGAAGCAAATAAATTTCTATGCTCTATTTTTCCTATATTCATCCAAAGATTACACCCCAGCAAACGGCAAAGTCTCTTAAAGTCCGTTCATATCCTATCAAACTTGCCTTTTAGCGCTAGATAGGTTTGGTATAGCCTCACTATCACTGGTTAATTCCTTTATTGCCTATTTTCAACAATAGGGGTTTCTACTGCGATCTTGGTTGGACTTGTTCATCTGTTTTTAGCACATATCGAACAAAACGCGAAGATGATATAACTGAAAATAAGCTATAAATAAATGCAAAATTATTGAACTTAGCCCAATCCCCTAACTTTCAATTCTTTTTCCACTTCAGCAGCTAAAATTTTATCATTTTTAGCATTCTTAACCACTAAATAGGTAATAATTAAAGGGAAGAAAGTAAACAGCCCGAAACCATTATTTACGACACTGTAACAGAAAATCCCGATAGTAAAACCAACAATTGCGGCATTCATTATCTTACCGTTTTTTAGTTCTTTGCTCTTTTTTAAAAGCGCTTCGTTGCTTAGTTCAGTTAGTTCCATATTCATTTTTATTGGGCGAAAAATGTTTCGCCCTTACTTCTTTTGTTATCTTATCCAACCGACTTTTTTCTTCCAAGCTTCTACCTCTTGTCTTCTTTTTTCGAGATCTTTAGGAGGCTGTTGATTTTCCTTCTTTGCATTTGCTCTAATTAACGCAGTTTGCTCTTCCAGCGTGTCTAGTCCAACAGAACTTCTCCTTTTATTCACTTCAACCAGGTCATCAAAAGCATTCGGACTCAATTCTCCATTTTCATCCCAATCGAATTGAGTTCCATACAATTGTGATTTCCCTTCGAATACAGCTATTCGGTCGTAAAGGTAGGCTAAACTTTTAGGTTCCGCATTTCCTTTCGCTACCTCGATTCTCAATAATTCTGCACATTTCTTCATCAACTGAGGTTGCTCAATAGCATGCTGTATGACCAACCAAGCAGCCTCACTCGCTTCTTTACCCACTTTTTCAACAGTAGGATAACCAATTACCGCTATAATTTCGTTCAAGAGTTTAGCATTACGGTTGTGCAAAGCTTTCATTTCTTCATCGTACCCTTCGCTAAGCCTTCCACTTTTAACTAGCTTTTCCCTTAATGCCAAATCTGCATTTTGCAGGTCAATTAGTTTTTCAGCAATTTGGTTGTAGTTCATTTTTTCTTTTAGATTTCTTTCTAAATCATCCTTCCACCGCACCTAAAGTATTGGTTTGTTCGTTTACCTTATGTACCGTTTGATCCAGTTCGCTTACAGAAGTTTCCAATAGCGAAAGCAACTGAGTTAAGCTTTCAATGTCGTTTAAACTTAATTTGAACATGGGCATTAGGCCTACTACGTTACTCAATGGGCGTCTAATTTCATGAGAGTTGAGCCAGGCAATTTCCCGCAGCCTTTGATTCTGTTCTTCGAGTAATTTACTGTAGGTTTTGGCCTGATCTATATCTTGCATAGCCCCCAATAATCTTAATGCTCGGTGCTCCTCATCCCTAATTACATAGCCCCTATCACTCACGTATTTATACGAGCCATTTTCACATAGGTACCGATATTCTGTATTCCATGTTAAATTCTCTCCTTTCACCAACTTTTCAAACAAAGAAATGATAGTCTCACGATCATCTGGATGGATACGTTTCATTTTCCAGAAGGTGTTTTGTACCACCACATCATCTTCATAACCAAAAAGCTCTTTGTAGCCATGTAGCCATTTTAGTTCATCCTTCGCGATATCGTAATCCCATATTAGATCATTACTAGCTTTAGTAACCAGTTCATAGTTATGAAGTGCCTCGTTAAGCTGTTGCTCCCTATTGCTAAGTTGCGCATTAAGCACCTGCTCTTTTAACAATAGTCTATGATACCTTCCGTTAATAATCCATACAATACTAACGATACTGATAATTAAAAAAAGTAAGTTTTTAATATCGTAGAGATATTGGAAACCAGATACAGACTTTACCGTCTTTAGTTCGTTAATGAGCCAAGAACCGCTAACCAACCAAAGGGCTCCCACCATTAAATAAACCACAACTAGAGTGATTGTAAATTTCTTCATTTCAAGGCGTTGTAAAAATAGATACGTTACCAAATATCTAAAAATTTTGAGATTAAAAGGCATAATAGCAGAGCTAAAAAGAGTAAAAGATCTGACAAAAACGCAATTTATCATCCATATTTTAGATATTACCGCTCTTAAAATTAATACTTGCAAAGGCTCGAGTTAATATCCAATTAATATCTGAAAGTTAATTTTGAGCCATGATTAGAAGAGATTTCATCAAAAACGGGACACTTTCTGCTTTAGGCATTTCGCTGGTAGGTACTACGGAAACTTTTGGGCAACTATTTACACCTAGTAATAAGGATACCATAGGCACAGCAAAAAATATCATCTTTTTAGTGAGCGATGGAATGAGCAGTGGCACACTTACCATGGCCAACTTGCTATCTAACAGAATGTACGGCCGTGAAAGCAGATGGATATCGCTCTACCGTGAAAAAAAAGCGGTTAGGGCATTTATGGATACCGCTTCTGCAGATTCGATGGTAACCGATTCGGCCGCTTCAAGTTCTGCTTGGGGAGGAGGAAAAAGGGTAAATAATGGCAGCCTAAATGTAAATGCGGATGGTTCGCACAATACACCAATTTTACAGAAATTTAAAAATGCAGGCAAAAAAGTGGGCTGTGTAACCACCGTACCTATTACACATGCTACTCCAGCTGGGTTTTGTATATGCAACAAATCCAGAAATAGCCAAGCAGAAATAGCACTTCAATACCTTCCGCTCCAATTCGATGTGATGATGGGTGGTGGCGACAAATACTTTAATCCTACCAAAAGGAGCGACAAAGTAGATGTGTATGCTAAGTTTGAAAAAGCGAGCTACCAAATTGCTAAAACAAAGGCACAAATGTTATCGGCCAAAAACCAAAAACCTATATTGGGAGTATTTGGCAATGACGCCCTTCCATTTACCATAGACCAACTACACGATAAAAACCATCAAGAACTTGTGCCAACACTCTCTGAAATGACCGTGAAGACCATAGAGCTGATGAAAGACCATCCCAATGGATTTGTTTTACAGGTAGAAGGCGGAAAGGTAGATTGGGCGGCTCATTCAAATGATACCTCAGGCTTACTTTTTGACCAAATTGCATTTGACCAAGCGGTAGAAAAAGCCATCGAGTTTGCAGAAAAAGACAAAAACACCTTAGTGATTGTGACTACCGACCATGGTAATGGCAACCCTGGTTTATTTGGAGAAGACAACAGCGACCAGAAGTTTGACCTATTCCAGAAATTTAAACATAGTAACGAGTGGATATTAAACGAAGTTAAACCCAACACTAGTCCTGCGAGCCTTATAGAAATGATTCAGCATGGACAAGGTTATGCCATTTCAAACGAACAAGCAAAAGACCTATTGTCACATTACCAAAAACTTGATGGAGGAGGCTTATACAATGCCAGAAAACTGCCCTTTGAGCTACTGGGGAAAATACAAAGCAATTATACTTCTGTGTACTGGGGCTCGATGGACCACTCGGCAGATTATGTGGAATTAGCAGCGTATGGACCAGGGAGTGAATTAATGGAACCTTTTGTACGCAACACAGAACTACACAACCTGATGCTTAACGCTACCGGACTGAAAGTCTAACAATAACAATATTAAAATCAATAACGTAAAAAAGCATCTCAATAAGATGCTTTTTTACGTTATATGACTTTTGAAACATCAGTTTCGCAGCCAAAATATGCAGATTATTTGAATTACTATAAGTTCAAATCTTGAACAAACTCTAAAGAATTGGTCAATAAATCCGAATTACCAATTGCTGCAAAAGTTGAAACATATACTTTTACAAAATCTATTCCTGGCAAGTGAACTTTCTTGCCTGTTTTATCTACCGCCCAACTAATGTCTATCGACGGGTCTTTTATTCCGCCGTAGCCCCATTCAAAAGTACCAACGTTAAAAGTCGTTCCTTCTCCATCGCTTACATCTTTAATAGGAAGATATAGTTTGGTACCTTTCAAGGTATAAGTATTTGACATCCAAGCAGGATAATAGTTATATCGCTTCCATTTATCAGTTTTGGTAAGGTGAGCTGTACCATTTTTATTATCCGTCCATTTGAGATAACTGGTGTCAAACTGCCAAGACTTTGTACCTGGCGTCGCTACTTTGTCGGTAGCGGGTTTATAGTAAGTCATTTCGTAATCTTTTATCGTAGTAGACTTATGATGCTCACTGCCTGCAATTTCAAACCACTCATTTTCATCGGCAATACCGTTTTTATTGGCATCATAAGCCACAAAAATACTGGCTGGTGTGTATTTTATCGAGCCACTTGCCATCTGCATCTGGACGGTAAAATCACGTTTATTATAAGTGTTGATTACCGTATGGTCGAAGCCAAGCACAATGTAACCTCCAAAAGTTCCCAAAGGCACTGCTTCGCCATTATTAAGTGTCGTTTTCACTTCTTCCAATACCTCTGCCTTTGAAGTAAAACTGAAGTTATTCATATTGAAACAAGGTGAAGGTACATAGTCAATTAGAGAAAGTGCGGTTGCTCCATACGTTTTTCCCGTTTCTGAAACCACCACTGTGGTTGTTGCTTTTTTGACCAGTTCGCCAGAGGTTACCGTTAATTCTAAGGGATAAGTTGCAGCTTTGGGCATAATAAAGCTCAAAGTTTTTGTATCACCGACTACAACCTCTTCTACTACACCACTTTGATTGGTTACTTTTGCTGTCCATCTGTATTTGGCAACAAGGCCTTTATTATTCTCGATAAGCACTTCCGGATTAATTTCCACGACATTGAACCTAGCCGTTGTAAATGATGCTGCCAGTTTAATACTCATTGTTTGTTCTGGAACTGGCGTTGGTTCATTTCCACTATCATCTTTACTACAAGAAAAAAAAGTAGTCAGCGCCAATATGCTAAAGAAATATGATATACAATTTTTCATCTGTAAGCTCAATTATCTAAGGTTATATTTTTTCAATAGGTGTAAATCTGCAGCGCCAGCAAATCTGGTCGCCATAGATGATTGCTGTTGGCAAAGCCCCATCGGTTCGCTTACACAATTCACAATTTTGATGAAATCTATCCCTGGAAGATTTGCTTTATTTCCGTTTTTATCAACTGCCCAATCTAAATCAATATCTGGATCAGCGGCATTTACATAGCCCCATTCGGGAATATCAAAATTAAAAAGTGTGGTCTGGTTAGCACGTGCAGGTGCAAAATTCACATTGAATTTGATGCCCTCAAAAACAACACTTGTTTCAGATAGCCATGCTGGGAAAAACTCCTTTTTAACTTTCGGTCTAGGCAGATAATAAGATGCTCCCTGATTATTTTCACAGAAGATATGCTCACGGTCGACGAAAGGGTCATTAGGACCAGCTGCAACTAAGGGTTTTCCGTTTGCTGGTTTATGATAGGTAATCTTAAAACCTTTTATGGTAGTGCTTTTAGCATGTAGACTTCCAATAATTTCATACCATTCATCTTCATCTGGTTTTCCGTTCTTGTTCTTATCATATGCCACATAAATCAACCCTGGCGCAGGTGGATTAGCCTTGTCGGTTAAAATGCCTCCATATAGCCTAAGGTCTTTTTGTCCAGCTACATTAATAACCGTATGGTCAAAACCTACCACGATCGAACCTCCAAAACCTCCCAAATCTAATTGATAACCAACGCTAGTCTCATTAATTCTGCCCAAAGCCGTTTTCATGACATCTACCTTAGTATTTCCTGTTTTGAAAAGTTCATTAGCGAACATGCCTGGCGCAGGACTAAAATCGAAAATACTGGTAATGTAAGGATTGAAGTTGGCTGCCTCATTTGTAACGTTAACCATCGTTTTTTTGCTCGAAATTTTGGTTCCTTCTTTTACATTCAAGGTTAACTCATAAGCACCAGGGTAGGCCGTAATAAACCTAAGGTCTTTGGTCGTTCCCATCAGAGAATCGATAGTATTGTCTACCGGATTTTTAGTCATTATCCACTCGTAGGTAGGGTTGTTTGCATTTGCAGATGCGTTAATGTTCAATACGGCAAATGTGGCTACTTCATATTTATCTTGAAGTGCAATTTCGATGGGGCTGCTCTCGTCTTTGTCTTTACTGCAACTAGTAAATAGCAATGCCAGTACCAGCACGGTTAAGTGGGTAAAATTCTGTTTCATTATTGATTACGAATTAGATTTGTATGTGCGTTTATTTAATTCTAGTGGGGATATTTTCTTTTAGCAAGTGCAAATCGGTAGCACCCATAATTTCGGTCGAAGTTTCGCCGAGCCAACCAGCTTGTTGATTTAGGCCATTGTAAACTTTTACGAAATCGATACCTGGCAACTGTACCTTATTCCCGTTCTTATCAATTGCCCAATCAATGTCAATTGCCGAATCATCGTCGGTATTAGGTGCATTATCTGCATAACCATAAAGAAATGCGTATTGTACAAAATAGCTGCCATTCCCGCTTTCATCAACAGCGTTGTCGGGTAATCTGGTACCTTTAAAAGTAATGCTAGGTTGGTCTTTGAGCCACTTTGGCCAATAATCTAAGGAATGGTTGTAAGCGTTATTTTGGATCAGATAGCCATCTTTACCTTGATTATCTTTCCAATAGATATATTCCATATCAACAAAACCCACGGTGCCTGTAGCACTTCCTGGCACAGGAACTTTATTTGGGTCTGGTCGGTAATAAGTGATTTCATAGTTATGAACGGTTTTTGCCATGTTATGTCCAGCGCCTTCTATTTCATACCATTCATCATCTGGCAAACCATTTTTATTTTTATCGTAAGAAACCATAATTACACCAGCTTCGCTACTTCCACCACGCATAGTAGCATCTGGATTAGGATTGGCCTGTGCCCAAAAAGCATTACCTAGTACCCTAAAATCACGCTTGCCTTTTACATTCAGAATGGTATGGTCGAAACCGAACACAATGTAACCGCCAAATGCACCTAGAGATAATAAATCTCCACTTTTTTTAGCCAGATAAGTGTTCGCTCTAGTCAATATCCTATCGTAGGTATCGCCATCATTAGCAGAAGGCAAATCATTAATAAACTGCCCTGGAGCAGGTCTAAATTCAAATACCTTATTGATATAGGTTTTGTATTCGCTGGTTTCTTTAGTTACCGAAACCTTCACTTTTTGTATCTGCGTATTTCCTTTGTCAGTTACTACGACAGTTAGTTCATACACACCAACTTCTGCTGCAGCGAACAAAACTTCTTTAGTATTAGCACTGGTTAACGAGTAGTCTTGTGATGGTGCAGTACTTACACTCCATTGATAAGTGGCCTCCGTACTGGCTACTATATTTGAAGTGATGGCAACTACCGAAGATCTTACTGCTTTATGTGTACCTTCCTCTTCTGTCGGATTAGGTTCAGCACCTTTATCTTTAGCGCATTGCATAAGCAACAATGCCAATAATAACACCAAAGTAGGCCTAAAAAAAATAAAAGTTTTATGATACATACGTTATTTTAGTTTTTAGTGATAAAAGCGAAATGTGCCGGAATATTGCCTGCGCTGGTTTTCCATTTTAATTTACCTTCTGGAGTGAAGCAATACACATAGCCCGTAACTACATAATTTTGCGCATCGGTAAGGTAAATTTCTTTGGTCTCTGGATTAACCTTCAAGCCATAAGGAATCATAATTTGTTTATCGGTACCATCGGTAATGATTTTATTGCTGATTACTTTTTTGGTTTTGGTATCCATAATGCCGTAGGTTATTTTGTTGCTGTTCGTTAGGTAACTCCACTCAACGCTATAGAAATAAAGCAAGTCATCTACCAAGCACATGCCCAATACTGGCATATTCAACACGCTTTTCTTTTCATCGGTTTTGGTATCAATCACAAAAAGATTAGAATTCGTATTGTAGTAGTCGCCTCTAGAATTCACATAAATATCGCCCCTGCTATCTACCTGCATCCCATAAAGATTAATACCTACATCAATTTTTTTGATTTCGGTGAAAGTGTTGAGGTCAATTACCGAAACGGTTCGATCATAGTTTGGCACACGGTAACCACCAGAATTGGCTACGTATAATTTACCGTTCTGTACCACCATTTGTTCGGGTTGGTAGCCAACATTTACTTTACGTTTAATCTGTAAGGTTGCTGTGTCAATTTCGGCCACAAAACCAATTTCGGCATTGGGGTCTATGGCTACAGGACCAGCATAAGAACTTACATAAGCCTTACCTCCATGAAAAGCCATATACCTACAATTTGGTACGTCGATTTTGTTGATGCGCTTAGCCGTCCATTTATCTATCACCTCTATCTTGTTAGAACAGTTGATAACCGCATAAACTTTATTGCCATAGATTTGGATATCGTTCCCAACATCGCCAAGTTCTTTCACCACCGTTGGATTACGTTCCGAATAAATATCTACGGTATAAGTTCCAGTTCGGTAGTTGAACAAATCGATACTAGCCCTGTTCATGCCCATGTTTCCCTCGTTTAACATGTAAAAACCTTCAATGTTACCACCATTTACTGGCAAGGCGACATTCTTAGCTGTAGAAAGAAAAATAGTTTCGTCCTTCCGGCAGGAAATAAAACAAAGGGCTAAGCAAAAACCGATTAATATGTTATTGGATATCTTTCTCATAACTGAACACTCATGATTAACCTGAACGTACGTCCGGGCATAGGATAATTATAAATCACTTCGTAATGCTGATTGAGCAGATTATTAGCTTCTATTGTAGCTTTAAACTTATAGTTACGAACTGTGAAAGATTTCTGTGCGGATAAATCGTGGGTGTACCAAGGCTGTACTTCGTTCACTTTAATGTTATTGACGTTCCCATTGTACCGCTTACCTACGTAAATGAAACTGTAGTTAAAGTTCCATGTTTCGGTACCTGCGTTAATAATTGCAGAACCGCTATGCCATGGCGTGTAAGGAATTTGGTCGCCGTAAGATGAAAGTGCCAAACCTGCGAAAGTGGTAAAATCCTTACTTTCCGCATAGGTATAACTCAAATTAGTGGATAGGTTTAGTTGCTGAATGCGCTTACCCAAATTAAGTACCGTTTCTATCCCTTTACCTCGTACTTGTCCCATGTTGGTCATCATCCAACGGAAAAGATTTCCGGTAGGAGCGGCAACAATTTTATCTCTAGTATGCGTGTAATAGGCATCTGCCTGAATAGAAAATTTGTTTAAAAATGCTGTTTCAGAAAGGAAATTATACGTAAAACCAACATCGTACTGGTTCATGTATTCTGGTCTTAATGTACTAGAACCAACCATGGTATAATACAGATCGTTAAACGTAGGCATCCTGAAAATACGCTTAGCAAAAGCTCTTATATTAAAATCTGTTTCCTTAAATGGTTGATAGCCTAAAAATATAGCAGGTGTAAACTCTGTTTTGTCTGGCGCTTTAGCATTGTAACGCACTTGTTCGGTAACATGCGTACCAACTACACTGGCCAGCACCTTAAACTCGCCAAGCCTAAATGAACTTGCCAATGCAGATAACACTGTATAGCGTTGCGGATAAGAAAACTGTGTTTGTATACCTTTTCTAGTCGCATCTAACTTGTTGTACTGGAAATCTACAGCTAAGGAAATATCCCAAATTGGTAAAATACTGTACATACTTACGGTAGAAAAATAGAGCTCATGTTGGTAATAGCTATCGTCAGACTGAGCACCTTCAGTAACCGTTTCGCCCAATATACTGGTGGTATCTCTCGCTAAATAATGCGTATAATCGTAAGCATATTTGGCTCTAGTCTGAAATTTGAATTTATCCGAAAAATCCTTTACCAAATATCCTTGGGCAAAGAAATTACGGTCATATTGCCTATATCCATCAGCAAACTTATTGGCTACAATTGCTCCAGGCGCACCTCGGTCCGAGTCGTAGTAATAAAGTTTTGCATCCCAAGAACCTTTTTTGATTTTACCATATAAACCCGATTCCACCCTTAACGCAGCGATATCGCTGTTATGTCTGGTAGCTGTGGTATCATAGGCCAAAGAGCCATCTTGGTTATTTCTCTTATACCTAAATGAGTACTCGCCATTAGACTTGATGTACTGCGAACTTACACTCAAGCTTACACTATCACTCAATCGCTGTTCCCAACGAAACGACGGGTCGTGATAATTGATGGACATGGTTTTGTAGCGTAGCAATAAGTTAGTGTTTTTACCATCTTTAAAGACCGGCTTTTTTGTTCTCATGTAAATGGTAGAGGCAGCAGAAAAATCCTTCGCCGACTGGAAGATTTCGCTTTTTTGACCATTGTACATCGTTAAAGCCTCCATGTCGTCAAGCGAATATTTACCCAAATCTGTGACACCATTTTGAGCATTGCCAAGTTGGATACCATCGTAAAAAACACCTACATGATGGGTGCCCATATTGCGTACATCTACAGTTTTCAATCCACCAAGACCACCATAGTCTTTAATTTGTGTGCCTGCAAAATACCGTAACGCGTCGGCCACATTATGGCTTGCTAAGTTTTCTAACTGCTTTCCAGAAAGGCTTTGTACAGGGATCACTTCCCTGTACGGTTTTCCAGTAATGATGACATCCTTTAATACTTTCACGGTATCTTTCGGTACTTGCGCAAGCAGTACTAAAGGCGACCATAATAGAAGAAGTGTAAAAGTTGATATCTTATTTCTGTACATCACTAAATAATGGTAAAAACTTATCAGGATGGAACAGACGGAATTATAAAAAGCCCCTCGCTATCTGCTAGCGGAGCAATTCCTTGTTGTTCAACTCCATTCCTCGAAAGTTTCAAACTATGTAACCTTGGCAGGTATCCTGACTTGTTCCATCTTTAAGCGACCTTCCCATCCTTAAAAAAGAACAGTGGTTGATGTGCCCAAAGATTTAGATAGAACTTACAGTAGCGGGCCTGTCCGGGATTTACACCCGATTCCCTTTTAACCATTATCTCCTATCATTTAGAGAAATGGACCAAAATCTAATGCCGCAAAGATAGCATCTATTTTTTAAACCGTGTGCTTGTTTCTTGATATGTAATGAAAATCAGTTCATAATGACATCACAAATACCACCATTTTTCTTAACACAGAATTAATATGCTTGAATTAGCTTTGCAGCAAATGAAAGAAATTGCCGATAGCGAACTGCTCGAATTGACTAAGCAATCAAGCTATCCGGCGTTTAATGAGCTGTACCAACGTTATTGGAAATATATTTACACCATTGCCTACAAAAAGCTTGGTGATAAAGATGATGCCGCCGACCTAACGCAAAATGTGTTTATGGAGTTTTACCATAAGCGAGAAAATCTGGTTATCCATATTCCGATTAAGAACTATTTGCGTACGGCTATGCTTTATAAGCTTTCCAATTATTTCCGTACCAAAGGGTTTCAAGAGAAGCATTACCTCAACTTTCAGCAATTTATTCAACAAGCGCAAGATTCGGATAGTTCATTTGACCTCCTGACCACCAAGGAGAACGAATTAGAATTTGAGGAAATGGTGGAGTTAATTTACCGGACCATAGATGAGATGCCAGATAAGATGAAGGAAATTTTTCTGATGAGCCGCAGCGAACAATACTCTATCGTAGAGATTGCAGATAAACTAGGCCTGTCTCCGCAAACCATCAAAAATCAAATTAGTAAAGCCTTTACTCGCATTAGGGAAGCTGCTGCACAAAACAACCTTAACGTTACGCAAGTGGTGATTTTGATTTGGCTAACACAAGCTTAACATAAGCTTAACAATTTTTTTGTGGTACTTTTTTCAATCTGTGTTTAATAGTTATGAATGCAGAACAGAAAAAAACTCAACGCCTCGTTTAAGCGACTCTTCCGTAAAGACGCAAATCTTCAGGAAAGACAATTATTTGCTCGCTGGTTTAGCAGCCTAGACCTTTCTAATGGTCAAATTTTTAGCAACCCGCAAGAAGAGCTACAAATTAAGGATAAAATGGAGCAGCATTTACACAGCCATTTTTTCCCAGTGGAACAGCAAACGCGTATCAGGAAGCTACCAACTTGGTTTCCTTTAGCTACAGCGGCAATGCTTACCATTGTAGCGGGCACCATTTGGCTAATTGGCATGCCTAAAAAAGAACAACAACTTATTTTAGAAGAAACCATTACCCGAGCAGCTGAAAGAAAAATCATTACGCTGGGTGATGGTTCTGTAATTACGCTCAACAATGACAGCAGAATAAAATACCCAAAAGTATTTAGCGATACCCTACGTGAGGTTTACCTAGAAGGAGAAGCCTTTTTTGACGTGGCCAAGAATAAATATAAGCCTTTTGTGGTTAAGACAGGCAAGCTAAGCATCAAAGTATTGGGCACCTCGTTCAACATCAAACACTACAGTGCAGACCAAAATATAAATGTGGTAGTAGCAACGGGGAAGGTAGGTGTTAAGGCCGCGGGACAACATCAAACGTGGTTATTGACACCCGGCCATCAACTATTGTACGATAAATTAAACGCTAGTGCCGTACAAAATCTAGTAGACCCAGCTGATTATATCGCTTGGCAACGAAGTGAATTAATCTTTAAGGACGAAAGGTTGGAAGATATCTGCAAGCGATTAGAAAGATGGTACGATGTGAAAATTACCATCCGCAATGCGCAGCTAAAAAACAAACGCATTAGCTTGAAACAGAAAAATGAAAGCCTAAGCACCGTACTCAAAATGTTGGGCATTGTTGGCGATTTTAAACATCAAATAAATGGCAGAGCGGTTGAAATCTGGTAGACCGCAAAAAGAGCAAACTTAATTCAAGAGAAAGGAAAAGCTATGGAATAAACACCCTTAACGAAGCTAACAAAGCGGAAGAATCTCACCTCTCCCGCCCAAAAGCTTTTATAATCATCAAGCTACTAACAAAATAATCATTTAAAAAAAGCCATGTACAATTCTACAAAAAGAAGTGCAATTAAACTACTATATTCTATGACGAGATTAACTTTTCTGATGACCATCGTTACCCTGACCTTTTCGGGAGTAATCTTGGCGTCGGATGTCAAATCTCAAAACTTAAAGGATGTCAAGATTAGTCTTGATGAAAAACCAAACACCCTTAGCGCATTATTGGGTACGCTAGAAAAAAAATCTGGATTTAGCTTTGCCTACACACAAGAAATTGGAAATATTACAGGATTTCATCTTACTGGAAAAACCAACACACTTTACGACGTTTTAACAGAAATTTGCCGACAAAAGAACCTACGCTTTGTACGCGAGAACTATCTGATTGCCATTGTAAGGGCGCCTAAACCCCAACAACCTGGTCGCATTTCGGGAAAAATTATGGATGATAGAGGTGAGGTGCTGCCCGCTGCAGGTATCAAAATTGTAGAAACAGGTGCCTTTATCCAAAGTGGTGTAGATGGCACCTATAACATTGCCATAAAACCAGGAAACTACACCTTGGAAGTAAGCTACATTTCTTTCCAAACTAAGCGTATTACCGACATAAATGTGAAGGAAGGTCAGTTAACAAATCTGAATGTGACCCTTAATCCCTCTACGAGTGCCTTACAACAAGTTACCGTAACTGGAAATTATAAAAAGGAGAGCGTAGCTGGACTTTATGTACAACAGAAAAATGCCGCCGGATTAACCGATGGTATCTCCGCAGAACAGATCTCTCGTACCCCCGACAGGCATGTTGGAGAAACTTTGGGTCGTATAACGGGAGTAAGCACTACCAATGGTAAACGTGTGGTGGTTAGGGGAATTGCCGAACGTTACAACGTGGCCACACTCAATGGTAGCGTGCTCCCAAGTACCGATGTGCTGCAGCGTAATTTCGAATTCGACCTGATTCCTACCAATATGGTAGATCAAGTGGTCGTATCTAAGTCTATCACTCCAGATATGCCCTACGGTTTCGCTGGTGGTTTGGTACAGATTACCACCAAGGCTATTCCTTCGGAAAATTTCATTTCGTTTTCTACAGGTATTGGTATCAACGACCGTACACAAGGAAAGGATTTTATGGGCTATGGACGGGGAAAATACGATTACTTAGGATTTGATGACGGTACCAGAAACCGTTACCCAGAAGGCATCCTAGATATCACCTCCAATTTCGACCCTAGAAAGTCTGATGCACAAAACAAAATTACCGCTGCACAAGTAGCAGAACAGAACAAACGCATTGGAGGCACTGAACGCTTGGGCGCCCGTATTTTTGCGGCAGCCCCTTCGCAGAACTACCAGTTAACTATCGGTAGGCTTTATTCACTGAGCAAAACCAAAGTGCGCAAATTGGGCTATATAGGCTCTGCCAGTTACCGAAATACCCAACGCAACAGCTACATTGCCAACATGCGACGTGGCGATTGGGCGCAAAGGGCAACAGATGCAGATGATATCACCGATGTCAACACTGGTAACCGCTATAACTTTAATACCTCATTGGCTACTTTGCTCAATGTGGGCTTCAATACCGAAAAGCACCAATTGAACAGTTATAACATGTACAATAGGGTGTTCGACAACGAGTTTAACCGACTAACGGGCTGGGATAACGAAAGACCTAAGAGCTCTTCCAATCCCTACCCTACCGTAGAAGAAGATGAGCGTCCCAAATTTACCGACATCCTACAAAACAAACTGGTTGGAAAGCATAGCTTCGGAAATCTTAGCTTAGACTGGAGCGGCTCCAAAACCTATCTTAAACAGGTAGAGAAAGATGCCACATACGCTAATCTTAACAATAGAGAATACGCCAACTATGCACCGTTATACAGCTATTATCCAGGACAAGCCAGCGATCCGGGTTGGGGTACTTTTCACCGAGGCAAGTTTAGCTACCGCGAAACTAATACGGAAACCATGTTCAATGCTGCCTATAATTTTCGTTGGGGAAATACCTCGCATATCCTAAAAGCAGGTTACAACAGCCAATACCGCCGTGCCTCAAATAGTTGGTTAGTACTGCCTATCGTAGTTTCCAATCCTTCGGTCATCAATTATTCAGAAATACCTATTCAAGAATGGGGTAACTATATGGATATGAAAAATAGATTGACCAGTCTTTTCTATAATACTTCGAAGTTTACCGACGCCGAGTTTGAAGGAAAAAGCATTACGCATGGCAGTTATCTAATGTTGGATAACAAAATAGGTTCCAAATTGAGGCTAGTATGGGGCGCAAGAGCAGAATACTTTAGGCTCGACACGCTTAAAAACCCGGCAAGTTTGCTAATTGACCAAAATACTAAGCTATTATTGGACGAAGAAAAAAACTGGAGGTTCATGCCATCAGCAAACGCTACCTATAGCCCACTATCAAGCTTAAATATTAGAGCCAGTTATGCAAAATCTGCCGTAAGACCTGGACTAATGGAAAACTCCAGATTTTCGCGAGTAGATCCCAATCTAGGCTCTAGAGTACGTAGTAACGGCGTAACCACTACCTCTATAGATAACTATGATGCCAAAATAGAATGGTTCCCTGGAGCGGGAGAGCTTATTTCGGTAGGCTACTTCTACAAGCACTTTGATAAGCCAGCCGAATTCTACAGGATAAATAATAGCAGTAGCGGTATCCCTTACGTTACCCTATCTAATTCAGAATGGGCAAAAGTGAGTGGCTGGGAATTCGAAGTTAGAAAGAGCCTAAACTTTATTCTTCCAAAAACTTCTTTTTTAAACAATATCTATCTGATGGGAAACCTAACGATACAAAAATCTGAAGTTAAGGGTAGGGAAATAAGGTACAATACCGACAAACCAGGAAAGCCAGAGCCCTACTATTATTATATGAAATATCCGCGTCAGCTTTATGGCCAGGTGCCACTACTTTATAATATTGGAGCGCAGTATGCGGGAGATAAGCTAGGTTTAAACATCACTTATAACTATATGGATTACAAAACCTCTGTTACCTCCAGCGAACCTATGCTGGCCGAATATGAGCGTCCACGTGGCCAGCTAGATCTTCAGGTGAGCTACCGTTTCCTTAGTAAAAGAATGGAAGCTAAGCTGAACATGAGTAACCTTACCGATGCACCTTTCCGCTTCTTTGTAAACGATGCCTATACCTATCAGGTTAAACCTGGAACAGAAAATTTATTGAACGCCGAATGGGCAGAACGTTTCGAGTACAAACCAGGCTTCTCTGAGAAATTCGAAAAAGGTTATACCGAAGAAGGAACCGGAATCTTGATTGGCGATAGGGAGTCGTTTACGAGATATATCGGCAGAACCTACAGTTTATCCCTATCCTATAAATTTTAAAAATAGCTCAAATGAAAAAATATCATATACTAGTAGTCTTATTTCTGGCTATACTATTCACTTCATGTGAAAAGAATGGGGAGATGATCATCAAGCCCATTCAAAAAATAATGCCATTCAATATCAAAGGCTTTGTAATTGGTGATACATTGGAACAATATTTCGACGGAAGAAAAATCCGAGAATTCAGTGCTTGGTCAAAATATGATGGTAAAATCGTATTCGATAGCGACGCCCCAATTCTGATGGAGATTAAAAGAAAGGGCGATAGCAAAGCACTGCTTAGCCAAACCATCACCCAAGACAGGCCCAACCCAGAGCAGTACATTACCTTTTATTATGCAGATAAAGTAATAAAGGAAAAATATACCCATCCTGCGCCAATAGCGAACTTGGAACAAATTTCCTTCTATTTTGCTAGTTCTGTAAACATGCCGGTGGATATTGTTTATGCTGATGCCTCGGGGGATATCAATGCGGTAACTTATTTGGCAAGAAATGTCCAATCAAATAAATGGATCGATTTCCTACAGATACCTCCTTTGAACAGTAATGGCCAGGACCTTTATGTATTTCTTCTAAAGGCCGGAACAAAAGAATGGTTGGTCGATAATAATTTTGAACTCAGTTATATTCAGGCAAATCTACCTGTTGATGGAGGTTGGTATCAAGGTGGTGGTGTGCAGGCCATCTACATCCAAATCTCTAAAGACGGAAAACCTGGTCTATCGGCTGTAAATGATTTGGTATCAACTTTTCAATAGCAATAAAAACTAATTTAACACAAAGCAGAAATACTAATTAATATGCAGGGCATCAATAAAGCAAAGCATGCGCATTTGACAGATGCCCTGCATAATTTACAACAAATTGTTAAGCAAAGATCTTTAGATGAAGAATGCTTACAGCAAGCCACCACCTATGGTACAGCACTAGCAAACAGTTATAGCACCTACGAGAAACTGCTCACCGAGCTTGCCCAACAGATTGAAGCTTACGAAGCACTATTCACCGAAGTTAAAGTTCAGTTTTTAGGCAAAAAACTTAAGGAGCTAAAAAAACAGGCTGTGTTGCAGCAACCTAGCTTATCGGTATTGATGGAAAGTGTGCGATTAGCGTATAGTGGCTAATATTGGGTTGTGGGGAGTGAATAGGATGATAATCTTTCTAATTTTGGCGGTGACGCCGTTCTTCAATTCAGAAATATAATTAGTTAATTTAATCAACGCAGTAATTTCAATTGTCGTATTTTCTAAAACGCTTCAAAGCCTATTTATATCTCAAATTTTAGAGTTCTTGCTAGCCATGGCGCTAATATGATTGAAATGAGTAATGCGGAAATGGTTGTTACAATTATGTTTCCATATTGTCGTATTTCAAGTCCTGTTAAAAGTTTTACTGCTATAATTGTCAAAGTTATTCCTACAACAATAATCCAATACTTTAAGTTTAAATTTCCATTTCCACTGTTGTTTATGGGCAGTCTATAAATCGCAAAAGCGATTACTAGTCCGCCAATTAAAGTTGATAAGTGTTGTAATATTTTTAAAATAGGAATTTCTATACCGAGCAAGTGAATCGAGTTTTGTAAAGTTGAAATTTTCTGAACAAAATAGCCATGATCGTGTGTAAAACCGTCCCAGAGCATATGAGATGCTGCTCCTATTAGAATTGAAATTATCACCACCAACCAATTTCTGCGACAGTATTCGTTCCAATCAACCTGTTTAAATGTTGTAAATCTTGCTTTTAAAATTGTTGGTAAGTTGTTCAATAAACTGTTCCGAACGACATTGTGAAAAACAAATGCAAGTAATAGTCCAAGCGGCAAATCGAACCAAAAAAGTCCTTCAACTGTATGACTGTAATTGCTCTTGATTCTCATTCTTAGAAAATATTCAAAGTCAGGTGTCAAACTGCCGATCACAAGTCCTGTCAAAGAATACCACTTTTTAGGAAAATAGGTAAGTGGTAACACAATTGCTGGATGTGAAAATGTAAATGGCATTGTTTTATCTCTCAGTTTTAAGGTTGGGCTCTTACATTGACCGCTAATTCTTACATACTTGCACACTACAGCAGCTATCTACTCAAATGCCATTGGCTTTGCAAAACTTCAATATAAAAACGTGAGGTTTGAGCTGGAGGTATTTAGATAAAGCAAAATACAACAAGGCTTTGAAATTTACAAATTTGCTGGCAAAGAAGATGAACGCAAAAAATTGCATTCTACGATGATAAAGCAAACAGCATCAACACTCGCAGGCTCTTGTAATCCCATTTCTTTCTTTTCAATTTTCATTGTCTTCAGTTGCATAATTAGCGCTAAATAACCCCAATTTTTGATAACACTTTATTTGGTTCATGTTCGGTTCATGTTTTGTTCACCTTTGCATAATAGGGAGCTTTCCCGAACAAGTACCAAAGAAGACCCGAAGGAAACCCCTAAAATTTAAACGATATAGCCCCAAATCGTAAGTTTATTTCCTAATTAACCAAGTGTAGAGAAACATAGCTACAGCATATGCCACCAAACAGCTTTACCTTTAGTATGTTTGAATTTCGCAATTATCTGTTTGACCTTCGCTAACACCAGCGTTCGTAATCGGCGCAACTTTGTATCAACAAAAATCAAAAGAAAATGAGACAAAGAAAAACATGGTTGGTTACTGGTGCTTCTAAAGGCATAGGACTAACCCTAGCAAAACAATTACTTAGCCAAGGTTATAACGTAGCTGCAACTTCACGTGATATCCACAGTTTAGAAACAGCACTAGGTCAAAAAAGCAGACAATTATTGCCATTGGCGATGGACCTTACCAATGAAAAAGACGTAGCCGAAAAACTACAAACGGCTATTTCGCATTTTGGGACTGTAGATGTAGTGGTAAACAATGCAGGTTACGGCTTAATGGGTGGTTTAGAAGAACTGACCGATACAGAAGGCAGAGCCAACTTTGAAGTCAACGTTTTCGGTATGTTGAACGTTATCCGCAACATATTGCCACATTTACGAGCTAACAACAACGGGCATATCTTCAACATCAGTTCTATAGGTGGTTTTAATGGTGGCTTTCCAGCTTTCGGTATTTACTGCGCTACTAAGTTTGCTGTAAGTGGACTTACAGAATCGCTATTCCACGAAGTGAAGCCTTTTGGCATTGAGGTAACCTTGGTAATGCCAGGTTATTTCCGAACCAATTTTCTTAGCGAGGGTTCTATTGTAAAGCCGCAAACAGAAATTGAAGCTTATCAAAATGTAAGAGCCGTGCAAAAAAGTCATTTAGATGAAATCAATGCCAACCAGCCTGGAAATCCTGAAAAAGCCGCAGCAGCACTAATTGCAGTAGCGAACATGAAAAATCCGAGCTTGAATCTCTTCTTAGGTCCAGATGCTTATCAGTTAGCAAAGGATAAGATAGCATTAATCCAAGCTGATATGGCAACTTATGAGCGTTTAGCTACACAAACTTCATTTGAATAGAAACTGAAGTAACTTCACCAGCTTTCTTGATATCGAAAATCAAATGATCAAGCAAATACGGTTTATTTACAATTCTGTCGCTACCGCGGGTTCTACTTTTTCCTTTAGCTGAAAAAGTAGACAAAAAAGCCACGACTGCGCCTGATGCTTTAAAGTTTCTACTTTGGCTAATTACTACTTACCGCACCAGCCAAGGTCGATTTAGTAGAACGGAGAATTGTACGAAGGCTCGAGATGATCCAGAAAGCAAAACGCCTACCCTAAACTCACATTGAATAGTAGTTAAAAATGGAGATCGGTCGAGTTAAACAATTGGCCGACCTCTATTTTCATTTACGAATAGAAATGTTTTAAATTTACAATATGGAACCCCTAGAAACCCTTGAAGATTTTTACGATAGGAAATTCAACGTCAAACGTGAAGGTATCAATTCAGACTTGGGTCACTTTAACGTGTTCAGGTTAGAAGATTGCAATGCACCAGGAAAGCCACCCGTACAATACAGTCGTCGCGATTTTTATAAAATTTCCTTAATGAGAGGAAGACATCTGTATCATTATGGCGATAAAACCCTTGAAGTAGATGGAACTACTTTATTGTTCTTTAACCCGCAAGTGCCTTATACTTTTGAGCCGCTTACGCCAGATGCAACTGGTTATTTTTGCATTTTTAAGGATGCCTTCTTCTCAGAACACCTACGCGGCAGTCTAAAAGACCTACCGATGTATGCCGTTAACGGAAAACCTGCCTATGTACTTGGCAGAGAACAGGAACAAAACTTCAGTCTTATTTTTCAGAAAATGCTAACAGAAATTGATTCTGAATATGCCTTTAAGTTCGACCTGATTCGCAACTATATCATGGAAATGATTCATGGTGCGCTAAAGCTAGAACCTACAGAAAATTTGTATAGCCATGTAGATGCCAATACTCGCATCACAGCGGTATTTAACGAATTGTTAGAACGACAATTTCCGATTGAAACCCGCTCGCAAAAGTTCAGCCTACGTTCTGCCAAAGATTTCGCAGAAAAGCTGAACATCCATCCCAACCACCTTAATCGTGCCATTAAAACTACTACCGGAAAAACAACAACGCTTTACATCGCTGAGCGTTTAGTGACTGAAGCAATTGCCCTACTAAAACATACCAACTGGAATATTTCAGAAATTAGCTACACCTTAGGATTCGAAGAACCGGCACATTTCACCAACTTTTTTAAGAAGCAGACCAAGTTAGCCCCCAAATATTATCGAACTTAATTTAAGTCTGTTATATTTTTAACTGTTTAAGTGACTAAAGTTGTGCGCAAAAAAAACCTTTAAATCAAAGACCCCGAATTTAATCGGGGCCTTTGTAAGTTAACGGCTAATTGAAGTTCTTAAATAAAGCCACTACATCCGGTTGGTTAGTGGCGGACGTTACAAAATAGGTTTGCATTACCTATCAGTAATGCGAATCTCTTTAATTTTAAATAGAAAAAAGGCCATATTGTGCGAACATGATGTTCGCCCAATATGGCCTTTCGTTTTTAAGGAAAAAATCTTATCTCAAATTTCCTTGCTTTTCAGCATTGAATTTTTGTTCGATCATTTTATCCATTTGCTCTAGATGCCAACGGGTTTCCTTGTTTAACCCGCCTTTTTTCAACGTGTTTCGGAACAATGTCTGATAACCTTTTAAACGAGCCTGGAACATCCCTCTTAAATCGCTCGTACCGAAACGGTAAATTCCTGGAGGCACAATCTCTACCATATCATTGGCGTAAAATGCCTGCATCAATAACCTATTAATGTACATTTTCTGCATAGCACGACGATTTACATCTGCGTTTTTACCCGCATAAACCTCGCTCAATATGCCTTTCTCTAAATCATTCAACAAGTTGCTAACCCCATAACCTTTTCCGCTAGTCTCATTATCAAGCAACTTGCTCAACTTAGCACGACTAATCATCGGATACAAGATATCTTCTTGGATTTTATAAAGCTCAGAATTGAAATTCACCCCAAGCTTGTCGGCAACGGCGGGATGATGCAACCATTTTGGCGTGGTAAACAAATAATCGTTCAAAAATTTTACTGCACGCTGCTGCCTATCAAAAGACACTGGTTTTACCACAAATCCCGGTTCTCCATTTAATTTCACATTATGATAAATACCTGCAACATTCTTCATCACGTGCCCCATGTATAACGTATACTGATCCCAGATGGCTTCATAACCTTTAAATAGATCTTTGGTATCTTCACCTGGTGTGCTCATCCATTTATCTATTTGCGGCATCATACGCTTTAGGTTTTTAATTCCGTACGCACTGGCCAACATCGCATCATCACCTAAATCTTCATTTTGAGAACGAGGATCAAATTGCTCCATTTCATTACCAAACCATAAACGTGGGTTACGTTGTGTAGAATCTGTAACTAACTTCTTTAATACTTTAGCTTCTTCTTCTGCAGTTTCAAATTCTGGACGCCAAGTGTATCCCCATTTAATGGCCCAAATATCATAATCGCCAATACGCGGAAAAATACCTTTTTCACTAATATTGTCTTCTGGCTGGGCTACATAGTTGAAACGAGCATAATCCATAATAGACGGTGTATGTCCGTGTTTTTCTACCCATTTCTTGTCACGAAGTTTTTCAACTGGCGTAGTAGAGCTGGAGCCGAAATTGTGCATCAAACCTAAGGTATGCCCTACTTCATGCGATGAAACAAAGCGGATCAATTCGCCCATTAGCTTATCATCGAATTTTGCTTTTCTGGCACGAGGATCAACTGCTGCTGCCTGAGCCATATACCATTTCTGCAATAAAGCCATTACGTTATGATACCAAAAGATATGGCTCTCGATAATCTCGCCACTGCGTGGATCAGCCACACTAGGTCCCATTGCGTTGGTTACTGCCGAAGGACGGTAGATGATTGCCGAATGACTGGCATCGTCGATACTCCAAGTACTGTCTTGAGCACTAGTTGGCGCTTCTATAGCTTCAATTGCATTTTTGAAACCTGCAGCTTCAAAAGCTTTTTGCCAATCGTTTACTCCTTGAATTAGATAAGGAACCCATTTTTTTGGCGTAACTGGATCAATGTAGAATACAATTCTTTTAGCCGGCTCTACCAATTCGCCACGTTTGTATTTCTCAACATCTTCGGGCTTAGGTTCTAATCTCCAGCGTGTAGCATAAACGGTAGTTTCTACACCTTGGTCATTGGCATCAAAATCACGGAATGATTTGTAGAAATAGCCTACTCGTGGATCCGCAATTCTCGGACGCATAGGAACTTTAGGTAATAAAACCATAGAAGAGTTTAGCTCTACGGTATAGTTACTGCTTGTTGGGTTTCTGCCCGCAGCATAGGTTTTTACCGCACGAATCTCTACATTGTTGTTATTGGCATGAATGTAGTCTACGTAGCTTTTATTGTTTTGTTGTGCACCCATACCAGCACGTTCCTTGTAGTTCTTGCGATCAAAATAAGTAACTTCATTGTCGGAATTTAAAAACTCGGTTACATCCACTACTACGCCCGACGAATCTTTGCTTAACGCTACTATTGGCCACGCTTCGGCAATGGCATGCACATTATTTTTTACCACACTGGCAGCCATAGCGCTTGTGCTATCTTTGGCAAACTCGGTAAAAGATATTCTTTTGAGGAAAAGATTGTCGTTAGCTCCTTTCTCAAAACGATATACACCTTCGCCAATTTGGTCACCAGCTAAGCCAAAATTACCGTTACGCATATCGGCAGATGCCTTAGCAATACGGTTTACAATCAGAATTTCGCGGCCTAAAATGCTATCTGGCACTTCGAAAAAATACTTTTTCTCTTTTTGATGTACCTTGAAATAACCTGCTTGTGTTTTTGTGCCTTTGGTAATGATTTCGCCGTAAGGCTTAATCGCAGAAGCCTTTTTCAGGCTATCTGCAGTTTTTTTAGCTGGATCAACTGCTACTTTTGCAACAGGAGCCGGCTTTTTCTTTTTAAACAGGGCGCATCCCGACCCTAACGTCAGGATGCTGATTGCCCCATACAATACAATTGATTTGTTATTGAATTTCATTCTAAACTTATCTTGGATTTTGTGTGATTTCTGGGTTATATTGGATGTATTTATCACCGATAGGGAAAGTATAACGGTTACTATTTGGTGTTAAAGAGATGGCTGTTCCTTTAAATACACGTGTCACAGTCGGCATTAAACCATTGTCTTTCGACAATCTTCGTTGATCAAACCAACGCATACCAGTACCCATTAATTCGCGACGGCGTTCATCTAAAACTAATCGCAAAGCTTGGTCACTATTTGATGCCGTAAAGGCAACATAGTGCTCAGGTTTGAAACGGTTTTGGCGCAGTGCATTCAACGTAGCAACTGCTGCAGCGGTATTATCCGCTCTTGCATCACATTCCGCTTTAATTAGCATCATTTCTGGCACACTTGGACCAGTGTTAATACCATCGTAAATTACACGTTGTTTGGCATAAGAACGGTTGGTAAAAGTTGGCTGCCAAAATATACTCGCTGGGGCAGTATACGTTGTATAACGAATATCGTTTGTGTCAAATAAACTTTCAAGCGAAGCGGTCATAGGAAGCGCAACGGGGAAGCTAGATACACGCTTAAAGAAAATATTCTCAGGATGTAAGTTCCTAGTAGGATGTGTAGTAATCGCCCCTAAATTCAATAAACTACTTTTTAGGGAAAGTGCTAGTTCTGCATTTCTCTTTGCTTCTGCAAAATTACGTTTATGCAGATTTACTCTTGCCAGCATTCCGTAGGCACCCACTTTAGAGGCATTGGTAGGGAAATCTGGCAAATTGTTCAATGCTGGTAAAGCAGTGTTCAAATCTGTCTCAATTTGTTCATAAACCTTCGCAACACTTGAGCGACTAAGATCATTAAAGAACGTGATACCCATTACCAATGGAATACCTGGATCTGTAGCAGCAGTATTAGCATCGTACTGCTTAGCGTAGAGGTTTACTAAGGTATGAAAGATAAAAGCACGGTGTAACAAAGCTGAAGCCTGAATAGTTTTCTTTTGCGCTTCTGACCCGCCTTCGCTATCTAAAACACCATTGATGACCGTATTGCAAGTATATAGTTGTTCGTAAAGTTTCTGCCAATCTGCATCCTCTTCTGTATTACTATATATTTTTTCTCCCCAAGTGTAGATATTTGCATTAACTGTAGACAGTGCTGTCTGCCATCTAATGTCATCACTCTCTAAATCATCTGCTGCATATAACGGATTGGAATAAGACAACTCCAATAAAGTTGAGTTATAAAGCAATGCTTGATGATCAGAAGTATTCTTTAATATTTTGATATTTACAGGAGGTATCTCTACGTATTTCCTGCAGCCTGCAGCGCTCAATAAAATAACGCCAATCAGGGTACTATATATATATTTAAGCATAATCTATAGCTTATAATGTTAGATTTAAATTGAATACATAATTACGGGTTGGAGGCAAGTTGTTAAACATACTTGTCATTTGATATTCTGGGTCGATACCTTCTTTATTTGCAACCCATATTAAACCTAAGTTGCTTACTGTAGCACCAAGGTTTACTCCTTTGATGAAAGGTAAACCTTTAAGCATACTATTTGGCAAAGCATAAGTTAATGAAACCTGTTGTAAACGAATTTGTCCAGCATCTCTAATATTTAAATCCGAGTTAATATATCTGGTTATAGAGTTTACATTTACATTTGATAAACCTGGTACGTCGGTAAATGCCTCGTCTCCAGGATTTCTCCAGCGATTTACGATGGCTGCATTATTCCCAATAATACCTGAATAACCTCCGTTTGTTGGATATAAGCCCTGCGAAATATTCTGGATCAAGAATTTATGGCCTAGGTTATAGGTTGCCCTAGCCATTAAAGTCCAACCTTTATAACTGAAAGTATTGGTAAAACCTCCAAAATGCGGTGCAACGGTTCTTCCAGCAGCAACCCTGTCTTCTGTTCTAATCGTATTATCGGTAGAAGACTTGATAATCCCATTTGCATCAAAGATTTGTCCTCTGCCCAAATTATCCAAACCAGCCCATCTGTATACCCAAATATTATCTACTGCATAACCATTAGTAAGTGCAAGACCAGTAATCGTTTGTGGTTGGATACGAGATTCTGTTACTTCATTAGTATTGTAGCCATAATTAAAGATTGCGTTCCATTTAAAATCTTTGGTACGTAATAATTCTGCTGTAATACCTAAATCTACTCCGTGTGCTTTCAGCGTTCCTGCATTGTAAGTTAAACTTTGCCAACCGTAGGTAGAATTAATTGGTAGAGCTATTAATAGGTCGCTAACATTTTTTTTATAGTAATCGAAGTTGAAACTCACTCTATTATTAAAAAGAGCTACATCTAAACCAATGTTGGTCATTTTTGTGATTTCCCAACCTAAATCCTGGTTTACAGGAAATCCGATGTTAGCATAAGGCAATTGTGTATAACCATCTACTAAACCTAAACGTATGGTGGTAAAATTTGAAGATTGCTCAGGAATATTCCCAGATACACCAATCGAACTTCGTAAACTTAAACCTGAAACCCAACGGATGTCGGACATGAAATCTTCCTTAGAAACATCCCAACGCAAACCAGCAGACCAAAGTGGTGTAGCACGAGCTTTTCTACTTACCCCTAATACGTTAACATCGTCGAAACGAGCACTGGCAGTAGCGTGGTACTTTCCAAGATAAGAATAACTTCCATTTCCATAATAAGACAAGTATCTTCTAATATTGCGAGAAATAAGGTTATTTGGCTGACCAATCGAAACTTGGTTACCATAGATATTATAATACCTAGCAGCATTGCCAACGGTATTCACATTGATACTGGTCGATAATTCTTCATTGTATCCGTAAAGCATCTGCTCCGAGCCACTTGCTTTTTCTTCACGGATCTCAGAACCGACAATCATATCAAAATGATGGTCTGCACCAAAATCTTTTTTTACATCAAATTGAGCTCTTAAGCCATAATCATTACGGTTTACACGTCCAGCTTGGTAAATTCCTCCTTTAGGAAAGCCGTATACAGTTCCTAGCAGCGCAACATTTTGCTGGCTTGTACCAGTATTGATCAGGTTACGGGTGTAATAACTATTTTCGTTTTTCAAGTTAACTTGCTCTTCAATAGATTTTTGAAGCTGTCCAGATACTGTGAAATTTAACCAATTGGTAATGATACCTTTTACCGAAGAATTTATGCGGATAACGTTACCGGTATTCACGGTATTTCCATACGCTAGCTCATCTATAGCGTTGTATGTCCACGGTAGCAAATTCCTAACTCGAGTTAAGCTATCAGATGTACGCGTAGTAAAAACTACACCCTTACGTATTCTATTTCCATTCGCATCTACCATCAGTTCGTAAGGAGCCAACCCGAGAGAGCCTTCGCTTAACGCTGAAATAGCAGCAGTATTTACCTTACTTTTTGAATAATTATAGTTAAGACCTGTAGTAACAATCAAACGATTATTCAGGAAGTTATTAGTCAGGTTAGATAATACCGAATATTTTTCTGCTTCGTTACTCTTAAAAACGGGGCGATCTTTGGTATAGTTACCCGAAATATAATAAGAACTATTTCCTTTACCTCCAGCAAATGATAAGTTATATTGTTGTTGCATGGCTGTTTGCAAAAGGTAGTCCCTTATTTGGTCATGATTGGAACGGCTTGCCAGCTCTTTCAACGCAGCATCTCTTTGCGGAATTAATGCAGGGTTTCTCTTTGCCCTAAACATCCATTCTTGGGCTTCCGTTACTGGTCCTGTTCTCCAACCATTTGTTGGCGAAGCGATAAGGTTGGCCACTGGATCTTGGATAAAGTTTTTATCGACTAATTCTTGTTCTAATTCAATGTACTGCGCATTGGTCATTGAATTTAAATCAGACAATTTTGCTGCTGCAGAAAGACCAGTAGTCGCAGAAAAATTAACTGAAGACGTTCCTTTCTTTCCTCTCTTCGTTGTGATAACGATAACACCGTTGGCTGCTTTAGCTCCCCAAATTGCAGAAGCGGCAGCATCTTTTAAGAAAGTTATACTTTCGATATCAGCTGGGTTAAATGTACTTAATATTGCATTTCCAGAAGTTTCTGGCTGATTTCTATTATTTGGTCTAGATTCTATAACACTATTTGTAACGGTTGTTAAATCCTGATTTACAGCTGGAAAGCCATCAATAACTACCAATGGAGATTTACCTGTATAAGAACTAGTTCCCCTAACCTGTATCGTATTTTTTCTGATATCAAATTGTACTCCTGGAATTTTACCTTCCAATCTTTCCATTAAATTGATACTTGGTGTTTCTTCAATTTCCTTAGACGTAATTACATTTGCGGCTCCGGTAGTAGTTCCTTTTTTGATTTCCTGATAACCTGTAGAGATCACTACTCCATCTAATTCTTGCGTGACAGGCGAAAGGCGTATTAACATATTTTCTTGTACAGCCATACTCCGCGAAGCATAACCTACACTCGATAAGCTCAGAGAAGCATTTTCTTCTACATCGTCGATTTTGAATAATCCATTTACATCTGTGACTGCAGATTTATTAGTTCCTGTAATTTTAACGGTCACACCAGGCATTGGTAAATTTGTTTCGGTATCCAACACCTTTCCACTAACAGTTATCCTAGCGAAATAACTCTTGATACGATCCAGCAAACCTTTTTCTTTAGGCTTTACCACCACCGTTTTGTTAACGATTTCGTAAGCTAAATTTTTAGCCGAAAGCGTTTGTTCTAACGCTTGTTCTAATGGCGTAGCCTGAAATGCTGCATTGATCTTGATCGCATCATTCACTTTGCCTTCCTGCCATACCACATGGTATCCGGTCTGTTTTCTTATTTCAGTAAAAAATTCTTTAAGAGAGCTATTATTTTTTTTGAAAGTTACATTTTGAGCGAGTCCTGCTGCACTTAGCTGCATCAAGAAAACGGTCATAATTATCATGGTTAGCTTCATTATTCTTACTAATGGATTAGTCGCCAAAGCAGAATGCCAAGGCTCTTTTTGATCCTTAATTTTCATTACATTTGTTTGTTTAGTGATTTAGTTGTTGTATCTCAAATATTCTTCTGGAACACTAAATTTATAGTCTGGGGATGTTCGTAGCATTCCCAGCTTTTTTTAGTGCCATTCCTAATTATATAGAACTCTATCTTATAGCAACGACCCTCCTTCCTTTTACTTTAAAGTGAACAGAGCCAGTGCTTTCTAAAACTTCTAGCAACTGCGAAATATTTTCAAACCTCGATAGCGATCCTTTGAGTACTTCTCTCTTTATCGACTCGTCTTCAAATGCTACCTCTACATTGTACCAACGAGAGGCCTGTCGCATTACGGTTTCCAAATCCTGACCAGCCAAAAGGAAAACGCCGTCTTTCCAAGCCACAGCATCTTCTGCATTTACTTCAGAAGTGCTCAGGTTATTGTTCTTCAACTGAGCTTGCTGACCAACACGCAACTTCAAAGCTTGACCTGTAGCCGTCTCCAATTTTACGCTACCTTCCAAAAGTGTGGTGGTAGTTACCTCTTCATCATGATAACTGTTGACGTTGAACCTTGTACCCAATACGGCTATGGTTTGACCTTTCGTCTCTACAACAAAGGGGTGTTTTTGATCTTTTGCTACTTCGAAATAAGCTTCTCCAGAAAGTGTCACTTTACGTGTGCCTTGCTCAACTAATTGGGGATGATAAGTTAAACTTGATGCAGCATTTAGCCATATTATTGAACCATCTGGAAGTCGAACTTGGTAGGTTTCTCCTTTAGCGGTAGCCAGTGTATTGTACTGATTTGCATTAGCTGCACCTTTCTTTACCTCGTAGATTAACTGCCCATCTTTTGTTTTGCGAACCTTAACGCCAGCCTGTTGAGCAAGCTCGCCATCCATTGCGCCCGACAAATAGATTTGCTTTCCATCTGACAAAGTAAGCGTTGCGCCTTGTTTTCCAGGGAGAACATCGTTGGCATAAGCTATTTTATCAGGATTATTTTTTTCATCTACTGATCTATAGGTGAATATCCCTACGGTGAAAATAAGTCCAGCTATGGCCGCAGCCACAGCTACTCGAGGCCAAAGTCTTACTTTGCGTGGCTCTTGAGCATTCAGAAAAAAGTTGTTACGCAAGTCTTCAAGATCTTTACGGAAAACTTCGGTATCCTCAAAAGGCTCTGCTTGATTTGCATAATGCAAATACCAACTTTCGAGTAATTTGCGTTCTTCGGCATTGATACTACCGTCTCTAAATTTTTGCAATAAACTTGCACCTGTCTGTTTGGTCATCGTATATCATGACATTTCCTTTAAAAAGGCAGTATCATTAAGATACTTTATCAAAGAAATGTGGTTTGTTTAGGTTTAATGGGTTGCCCCTCTATTAAAACAGACAGCTAAAGAAGACTTAGGGGTACGTTGAAATGAAAAAAAAATCAAAAAGGCAAAAAATGTATAAACAATGCGACACGAATCTTCAATCGAAGGATTTTAAGTGCCCTTTGTGCTTGCTTTTTAACCGTATGCTCCGAAATATTTAGACGTTCAGCAATTTCTTTATAAGAAAGCTCTTCTTTTCTGCTCAATTCAAACACTTCTCGCATCTTATCTGGTAACGATGCAATTTCCCGCTCAATAATTTGAGCCAATTCCTTTTCTCTGAACTGATCTTCCGTGTAAGAAACACCTAATTCCATAAAAGCAGTTATCGAATCTGCATATTTAGAAACCACCTGTTGGTGCGCCATGATGTTAAGAATTCTGTTTCGAGTAGCACCATATAGATAGGGAGCTACCTCACCTGAAAGTGCTAACGTTTCGCGTTTAGACCAAATGGCGGCAAAGACTTCTTGTACGACATCTTTAGCTTCATCGCTATCACGAAGCATTTTTTTAGCATGTAAATATAGTGACTGATGGTATCGCTGAAACAATTCGGCAAAAGCAACACGGTCGCCTTTTTGTAGAAGCTGTAGTAGCTCTGTATCCGAAATTTGTTGATATGCATCCATTTGAATTTCAAAAATAAACAAAATCTCTCTAGTGGATTATTTCTAAGACAATTAAGTATTGTAAAAACGGATGTTCTCTAGAATTACTAGATTAATTTCAAAATATTAGTTCATGTGAAGCGATCGAAAACGCCGTCAACCATCATTCAATAGAAAATTAGGAATGTGTATAAACAGAAAACCCCGAATTTACTTCGGGGTCTGTGGAAGTGGTGCCTGCTGGGATCGAACCAGCGACACAAGGATTTTCAGTCCTTTGCTCTACCTACTGAGCTAAGGCACCTCCCGTTTGGGAATGCAAATGTAACTTCTTTTTTTGAAAAGCGAAATGAAAACAAAATTTTATTGATTTCATTTCTTACTCTGATGCGATTTAACAACCAGAAACGAAACTTGAACCAGATGAAACCAAAGCCAATTAATTAAAACGCAGTATCCATTATTTGCACCAAAGCGTTTTATCTGCTATAATCGTCTTGTATACGTACAATATCATTTTCATCAGAAGGGTTTCCTGGATTGGTGTGCTGCCATATTTCCGCAACTATCCCCCAGTCGGATAAACCAATCAGTCGGTGTCTTTCGCCCTGTTTTAATACAATCCGTTCCTGTTTATGGTATATTTTTAATTCACCTTCTAAATCAGTGTCACTTCTTACAATGCCTACATTTCCTTCAATCACTTGCCAAATTTCGGCACGGCCGTGATGATACTGCCAAGATAAACGCTGTTCAGGTGCAACAACCAGAACCTTAGGACTAAGTTTACCTCCAATTCTTAGTTCATCCACATTAATTCCGTCGAAATATAAGTCTGCAAAATATTGAGCCTGTTCTTCATCTATAACAAAAAAACCGCCCCAAGGTCTGTTAAAATCTTTTGCACTTAATTTTAATCCTTGTTTTACTAATTGTTGTTCTACTTTATTAAAAAATTGGTTCTTATTATTATCCATTTGAAATGCTATAATTAAATGCTATAATTAAATGCTTTATTAATTTTAAATTTTCTTCCGATTAGATCAGTTACTTTTTGCTCTTTAAATTATTAAGTTTATTTATCCTCTCTATTTCCGACAATAATAAACGGTAGGCAGGTTTATCCATATCGTGACCATAGCCTTGAATTTCCAATAACTTTACATCTTTATGTCCTGTTTCCTTCAACATGCGCATTAAATATGCATTCTCTTCATAGCGACCCAACAATTCTAATTCTCTATCTCCAGTAATTAATAATATGGGCGGGGCATCAGGTCGAACGTGATAAAGAGGCGCTAACTCATCAACTATTACTTTTGTTGCTGCCATTTTTTTTTCTTGCCTAATCGTAAAATGTGTGATGGTATGACCGCTAAAAGAAATTAATCCCGCCAATTTATTTGCATCTATTGCGTGTTTTTCCATCCATGATTTATCTAGGGTAATCATATTAGCTAAATACGCTCCCGCAGACATGCCAGCAATAAATATTTTACTCTTATCCCCTCCAAATCTATCTATATTATTAAAAACCCATGCCACTGCTGCCGCTGCATCTTCTATGTAGGCCGGAGATTTTACCATGGGAGATAATCTATAACCTACGCCTACTACACAGATGTTTTTATCTTTCAATTCTGTTGGTATCTCTTTATTACCTCCAGTTAGCCCTCCTCCATGAAACCAAATCACGGTGGTAAAACTTTTCATATCTTTAGGATAATAAACATCCAAAACGCATCGTTCCTTTTTATCTTTATCCAGAAGATTATTTTTGTAATAGCTAATGTTTTTACTTTCCAGATATCCTTGCTGTTGCCCAAACACCGAAAATATTGTATTAAAAAATAAAAACATTAATAGCATTGCGCTCTTTGGTATTGTAATAGTATTTATCATATCTGATTTAATTAACTAAACTTAGGTTGTAGAAATTTAGTATTCCTTAGATGTCCACTAGATATGCACTTCGAATAACCTTCGAGTAGCTTTTATCCAAGTTCTACTATTCTTTGTGATTTTCAGCAAGAAATCTAACTTCTAATATAATAGACTTGTACTGAAATAATTTCCGATACCTTGCGGATTATCTCAGTACAAGTCTACAGCGATTTTAATCGGTTTAGTAAAACTGTATTTTAAACCTTGCCTATCTTATCCCTATTTAACGAACTTTGAAGTATATTGTTGATGTCCATCCTTAAAAACGACTACATAAACTCCCGCAGCTAAGCTGGCAATATTTACTTCAGCAGAACTATAACCTTTCTGTGTTGAAACTTTCGTTAAAAGGTTACCGCTAACACTAAACACCTTAACCTCTGCATTATTTTCTGTAGTTGGATGCTGAATTTGAAGGGATGAACCTGTACTCCATGCTTTAAAATGAGCTTTACTTAAACTAGGTAATTTTACAGCCTCAATTTCACTATACTTGTAGGTACCATCATTATCAACTATTTTTAAACGGTAATATAGGGTTGATGAAGTTACTATGCTATGATCTGTGAATGAGTAGGTTTGTGGCCCAGCTAATTTGTTAGTAGGTTTGTTACCTATAGTAGTAAAACTTAAACCATTTATGCTTCTTTCTACTTCAAATTCTTTAAAATTAACTTCATTTTCTGTTTTCCAAACTAAATTAATTTTCCCGTTTGTGGGGATGGCTTTAAAATCTATTAGATCTAAAGGTAAGGTCGCTCCAATTTCATACCTATGATTATATGCACCATTTGCATTAAAATCTAATTCAATAGCAATCTGTTGGTTTTTAGTATTTCCACGGAATTTATAAGAGTATTGGTAATCGTCACTATTAACACTATACAATCCGTATAGAGGCCCTGTAAAAAGATTATCTGCTGGGCGACTTGGATTATCAAAATTGACAGACCCCCAAAAAACAGATGCACCATTGGCTAAATCCATTTTAATTTTATACCGCTCATCATTCATAGTAGCAGGCCAAACAGGGCTTACTTTTGTACCTGTAAATTTACCATTATTGGTATAAGGTAACAATAACTTATCTCCACCCCAACCATTGCTACTCATGTACAAATAAACGCTATTAATTTCTTGGCGAACAAAAGTTTTATTTACTAAATCTATTTTAATATAATAAGGTTTTAACACACCAGTAACTGCTAAAGCAGTATTACCTTCTACTACTGTGTTATTGGTTACTGTGTAGTTATACGTTTGGCTATTAGCGGTTCCTGATATTGTAAAACTACCCGCCTGAAGACCTCCTACGAATTCAAAAACACCGACATCTTTTTTCTTTAATACAGCAGTAGTGGTTTCCAACGCAGAGCCAGAGATAGTTAGGTTATCTGCAATTACTAAATCGGCAACGTAATCAGTTATTTTATGGGTGTAATTAGATGTATTACTAAAAATAACCTCAGCATTAAACAGCGTACCTGTATTGTTATACTTAGAAGCTATTTTATATTCTTTAGCTCCACCTGGCCACTTATCATTACTGTTTAAAAAATAGAGATCATAGTAAGATTGAGGAGTGCTACCATCTGGAACACCACCAGAGGCAGATGGCCCTGGCTGGAAAGTTTCTATTACTCCGCCTTCTAAATTTAAGCGTATACGGTATCTATCGTCTCCCCACCCTGCAATTCCAGATAAACCTGTCGCTTTAAAAGATGAATTACCAACATAACTTAAAGTGCCTATAGAGAATGCATTCCAAGGTGCCCATAAAGTTATATTTTGTATTCTTTTAACATCTACCACTGGAGTAGCACCAGAATAATCTACACGAATACGATGAGGCACCAAAGTTCCAGTAACGGTGATATTTGCAGTAGCTATCGTGTTATCGCCGGCAAAAGAATAATCTCCAGTCTTTAAAGAGGTATAAAGTTCGTAAACATTACCGTTTAACTTCATCGGAATTGACGCTCCCGTTTCTGTAGCGGTTCCCTGCAACGAGAGAGAAGCTGGCGGAATAGCAGCTATAGCATTTATGCTGAAAAGTAGCATTAGCACAAAATAAAAAGTAAATTTTGTCTTCATAACTTTTTGATTTTAACTTGTTAAGGAAATATGATTTTATTTTTTATTTAATGAGTTGGTTATTTTCTGATTTATTTCTTTCATTCTATTCTCTTCCACTTTCACTACTTTACGGTCGTAAGTTATTAAACCATTTACCTCACCCTCTACATCAGTAGTTTGAGTATAAACGGCTGCCGAGTATCCCATTTTAATTAACCTCAAAAGTTCTTCGCCATATTTAACGTACTCATCTGTCACTTCTTTCGCATTTTTAAATTGTACATACCCCCAATTTTTATCTGCTTGCCATAAATGATCTTTTAGCGGTAAACCTATTCCCCCGTATTCTCCTAAAACTGTAGCTCTTTCAGAATCGTTTTCATAAACGGTTAAACTTGGTCCAGGATAATGATGAATATCCAACATATCGCCGGTACGGTAATGATTTCCTCCACTTGCAGGATTAACTAGCCTAGAGGGATCATATCTTTTTGTCCACTCTGAAATCTCTACTGTTTTGAACTGACCCCAAGCTTCGTTAAATGGTACCCAAGTAACGATAGAAGGATAAGAGTATAAATTGTCGATAATCTCTTTCCACTCTTTTCTATAATCTGCTTCAGACTCAACCGACCTTACCAATTCTTCTCCATTAAAAAATTGACGCATTTGCCATTTCGGTGATTGTGTTCCATTTCCGTTGGGCATATCTTGCCAAACCAGTATGCCTACTTTATCACAATGGGTATACCATCTAGCAGACTCTACCTTTACATGTTTGCGGATCATGTTGTAACCAAGTTCTTTGGTCTTTTTGATATCATAAAGCAAAGCCTCGTCTGTTGGAGCGGTGTATAAACCATCTGGCCACCAACCCTGATCTAATGGTCCAAAATGAAAATAATCTTTATTGTTTAATTGCAAACGCACTATGCCCTGTTGATCTCTTTTATAAGAAACTTTACGCATCGCGGCATAGCTTTTCACATTGTCTATTAATTTTCCTTTATTAAATAACTTGATTTCCAAATCATATAAAAATGGCGATTCTGGTGACCATAGTTTAGCATTTGGAATTGAGATTTCTGTTTTTTGTCCAGCAGCAAACTTAACAACCGCAATTACTTTGTTTCCCTCTTTTACAATAGCTTCTATAATTGATGTAGAGTTAGCATTTTGAGCATTAACATGTATTAACAACTTATTATTGTCAACATCTGAAGTTGATTTTACGTTAGCGATGTATTGCTCATTTACAGGCTCTAACCAAACTGTTTGCCAAATACCTGATACTGGAGTGTACCATATTCCATGAGGATTCTTGATTTGTTTACCCCTTGCTTGATATCCGTCATCTGTTGGGTCCCATACTTTTACTACTACTTCTTGTAATCCTGTGGTAAGAAATGGAGTAATGTCAAAATCGAAAGCTGTATATCCTCCTGTATGTGAACCAACTTTTATATCATTTACAAAAACATCCGCTTTCCAATCTACCGCACCAAAATGCAATAGGATGTTCTTCCCACTCCAATTGGCTGGTATTTCAAATTTTCTTCGATACCAAAGTTCTTTAGTTTTCCCTAATTCTTTTTGCACTCCAGACAAACTAGATTCTACAGCAAAAGGCACTAATATTTTACCTTGAAAATCAGCAGGCTGCGGCTTACCTGCAGAAACTATTGCATAATCCCACAAGCCGTTTAAATTTATCCAGTCTATACGTTCCATAATTGGCCTTGGATATTCTGGCAAAACATTTTTAGAATCTATTGTTTCGGCCCATTTTGTTTTGATTTTATCTCCAGCGGGTTTCCATTGCGCAAACAGAAAGGAGTTTGTAAACAATAGTATTAACAAAGAGAATTTTGCTTTCATTTTCAATTGCCTTAATTCATTAAATCGTTTTAGTAACCTGATTAAGTCAATTTACACAAGAATAAATTTTGCAGAAATTGACTTAGAAACTGTTTAAAAAATGGAATAAATATTTGACAGGTTGAGTTTGGTGAGGACACCAAACTCTAGCGACTTGCTATAGGCGAATGTCCCCAACCGCCTAAGTATTTATTTTCATTGAAAATTTAAACAGTCCTTAATTAAATGCAAATACCTAGTTTAGAAGCCCTTTATTTTGCAATAGTGCCATTGCTTCCATTAAAGTGCAGCCACTTATTTGTGCACGAAGAGATACATTAGCCGTTTGGGGGGCTTCCCACCAATGATAGCCATACAAAGGAACAGGTGTTTTTAGCGTTCCTTTAAGCCATAAAGTTTCTGCACTATGCTTTATAAAAGTGATGTAACGCTTTCTATTTGCTTCGGGCAAATCTTTATGCATAATTAACTGAGTAAAGTATCTTATAAAGATGCCTTTGAACAAATTCACATCATGATCTTGTTGCTCTGCCCAGTCTGACAATACCCTATTATTGGTATTGATAAGGTTTGCCATCGTCCAATCGGCAGTTTTTATCGCATCTTTCAAATAAGTTCTGTCTCCAGTAATGTTATAAATTTCTAATGCCGAGCCAATATATGTACCTGTATTATAAGTCCAGTCTCCCCTAGTATTATCTATAGTTTCGAACACCCTACCTGATTGTTGAACTACTCTGTGGTTTTTCATCCAATCATAAATTCTATTGTACCATACGTTGTTCTTTAACCCAAGAGCGGTTTGAGCCTCTCCGTATTTTTGCCAGCGTCTTGCGGCAGTAATTGTAGATGGCCCGTTAGTAGGAATACCTTTACTTCTTCCTGCTGTATTCTCTTCGTGATTCCATCTGATACCCCCACCATCAAAATCATTCCAACCTTTAACTATTTCGTCCCATAAATATTTAGCTGATGTCTCATAGCGAGTATCTCCAGTTACTTGAAAGGCTCTCAAGTGCGCTACCGCATGCCAAGCCATATCATCATAGTAATTATTATAGAAACTATTTCCATTTTTTACTCTTACGCCTTGGTAAAAATCATTAATGGCATTCTTGTATAGGTCTGATTTTGTTCTCTCATAAGCATCAATTAAGACTTCTAAACCATGCGCCTCCGGCCAATAATCATATTGACCAATTGCACCTAGATTATTATTATTAAAATGATGTTTCGTTGTATTCCAGTAAGCTGTCATTAAAGCCTGACTACTGCTATCTGCTACTTTATTCCAATCTATTTTTGGTATTGGATTTCTTTCGATATACTCATCATTAATTTTTCCGCATGAGTAAAACCCGAAAACGATTAACAAGCATACTGTGATATATAATTTTAATTTCATGACAAAATCTTTTAGAAGGATGTTTAGCTTAATTACCAAACATCCTCTTTGACTACTAAAAATTATTATATTTTAACCATTTTATGTGTGTATGCTCCACTGGCATTCATTGTTATGGTTACGTCAACAAAGTTCTTTGCAAGGTTAGCAGCATCGTAGAAATCGTTGGCAAATTTAAATACACCTGTAAATGCGCCAGCTTCTACTGGTTTCATTTGGAAATAAGACTCGGTAGCTAAGTTTGGACGATTGTCTGAATTTCCTAGCTGCCCCCAATTCTCAACACCAGTATTGAATGTATAAACAAACTTGTAACGGTCTTCTTGCCATCCGCCTTTGTTAACGAAAATTACATTATAGTTAGCTAGTTTCCATACGCCTCCACCTTGGTAAGTAAAAGTATGCGTAACTCGGTTTTGATCGCTTAACAAAATCCCTATAGATTGTAACTCTCTAATCACCACACTTCCAGAAAGAAAATCTATTTTAATTTTATAAACTGCGGTTTTAGCTACCTCAGCACCATTATTATTTTCCTTAAAACTTGTTCCCGACGGATCTACAGTAAATGTTCTAGATACATTTTGTCTTGAATCTACAAAATGATATTTTTTACCAACTGTTAACCTGGTGTATATTTCAAATTCGTTACCACCGTCTAATGCTTTTAATTGCTGTGCTTTAGAAAGATCTGTTCCTCCTTCAGATGCTTCGCCGCTAATAAATACAGCCAATGGTGCTTCTATACCTTCTAATCTTGTAATGGTGAGGTTTCTGCTTAAAGCTGATTTGGTTTTAGACATGCCTCTTGATGATACTACCGTCCATTTTAAAGCAGCTTGTTCTCCAGAAGCTGCACCTGCTAGCGCCGCTATTCTATTTAATATTCTATGTGTAATGGTAAGACCAGAACTAGTTCCTTTGTTGTCAGAACTAACAGAATAAATAGGTTTAGAGAAGTCTCCACCTGCTTTATCAAACAATACATCGTAGTAAACAATGCTATTATCATCAGCCGTTGCTTTTTCCCATTCGAAAAATACGCTGGCAGTAGCCGTTGGTTGCAAATTAACGGTTCTATTATCTGCTGGTTCGTACAAATTACTTACCTCAGAAACCTTTACCTCTCTTAATTCGTCTTTCTTTTTGCAACTTGTGAACGAAACAATTACCATTAGTAATAATGCTAATTGTGTGAATATTTTTGTTTTCATATTTATGTTTTTAATGTTAACCACTAAGTTTTTTTAATAATTAATATCCTGGATTTTGACTTAAATTTGCATTAAGAACTCTTTCTTTTCTTGGAACTGCCCACAGATAATCTCTGTTCACGTTAAATCTGCCTGGAGTAAGTTTAATATATTCGAAAACGCCACCAACCTTTTCAAATTTGGCTCCTCTACGGTCTGATGTTAATACAACTGGTGCAGTTTTCCATCTGCGTATATCAAATACACGTAGTCCTTCCAAAGCAAGCTCGCAACGTCTTTCGTTTCTTATAATTTCTTGCAACTGTAACGGAGTTGCCGTAGTAGGAAAACCAACCGCAGCAGTAGTATTATCAAATCCTGCTCTTAACCTCAATGGCTTTATGGTCTGATCCCATACGGCCTGTGTCATCGCACCATTTTCATGCATCGCCTCAGCATACATCAAAAGAACATCTGCAAATCTTATTAATGGTAAGTTTAAGTTCGATGCCCAACCTAATGTGTAAGTTGAAGGATTAGGATCTGCATATTTACGATAATAATATCCTGTAGCAGTGGTAGCCTGTCCCTGACCTGTGTATTTATTGGAAACTCTTCCAGCTGGATTAACTCCATCGGGATTTATTACAATTGGGTAAGTCACCCCGCTTCTGTCTCTCCATGTAGAGCCATCATAAACTATGGTTGCACCCATTCTAAAATCACGGCCAGCATAGGGAGCATTTCCTTCTACCCATTTGTTACCATTGGTCATTAAATAAGAATCAACCAATTCTTGTGTTGGTGCAGCAAGGCTAAGACGAGCTTCGGCAGATAAAGGAGCATAATCTACAAGATTACCCCATGTGCGCAACTGCGGAACGTAGCCCATTTCGAGAATACTTTCGCTATTATATTCATTAGATGCTAAAAATAACCCCTCATAAGTTGGAAATAAGGTATAGGTACCAAAATTGGTAGTATTCACTAGCTTATTACAGTACTCGGCAACTTTAAGAAAATTACTTTCATACAAATACGCCCTAGCATTTAGTGCAACAGCAGCTCCTTTGGTAATTCTACCTCTGTCTGCAACTGCGTAATCCAGATTTGAAGGCAGTACAGCAGCAACCTCATCTAATTCTGTATGAATCCAGTTTTTGATTTGTGTGCTTGGTGTACGAGCTATTGACTTAGATTCTGCTAAGGTAATATCCTTTGTATAGAAAGGTACATCGCCAAAATGAGTTGTCAATCTCAAATAAAGAAATGCTCTTATAAAGCGTATTTCAGCTTTCATGCGTTCTTTTAGTGCACCATTCATATTAGGAACGCGGTCTACATTCTCTAGAAATGTGTGGCAGGTTTTAATACCACCATAACAATCATCCCACTCGCTGGCAAAGCGTCCATTAGATGCATCTGCCTGGCCAGTTGCAATTAATTTTTCATTAGTGTTTCCGTAACCAGAATAAACATTATCGCTTAAAACCTCGTTATTAAAAAGGTTGTCGCTACTAAACATCTGGCGGTAAGCCATATTTACAACCGAAGAAGCTTTATCTGCTGTGCTCCAATAGTTTGCTTCTGTAAATCTATCTGTTGGTGCAACATCCAGTTTTACACATCCTGTAAGCAATACACATCCGGAAAATATGATTGCAATTGTATATTTCATACTATTCATGATATAATCCTTTTCTTCTTAAAATTCCACATTTAAACCACCACCAAAATATTTGATCAATGGATAGTTTCTTCCACTATTTGCTCCACCAGCTCCCATATTAGAACCAAACTCTGAAGATTCAGGATCTATGAATGACTGGTGGCTTAACGTGATCATATTTTGCGCATTCAAAAAGAATCTAACTTTTTGAGCTCCTATTTTTTGTGTCAACGATTTAGGAAGTGAATAACCAATTTGAATATTTTTAAGCCTTAAATAAGCTGCATTAAATATTTGCAAATCAGAACCTTTACCGTAATTATTAGTTGTAGATGAGGTTGATGGAGCTGTTAAACGAGGATATCTTGCTTCCTGATTGTCTGGTGTCCAATAATCTAATTGGTGTTGGAATATTACGAATGAATAATTGCCATGAAATGGCTCGATCGATTCTCCACGTAAAGCCATTTCACGTTTACCAACGCCTTGCCACAACATACCTATATCGAATCCTTTCCATTCAAAATTATAGTTAAAACCAAATGTAAATCTTGGAAAAGCGTGGCCTAAAACAAATCTATCGCTATCATTAATTACACCATCTCCATTTCTATCCACATACCTGATGTCTCCGGGTTGTAAATCTGCTCCGATTGGTATCGCAGCAGACAATATTTCTTCCTGATTACGGAAATACCCGTCCATCTTATAGCCATAATAGGAAGCGTAAGGCAAACCTACTCTTGTGATACGTTCTATTTCATCAGATTTATCTATCCTTTCAAATCCTTCAAATTCTGTAACCTCATTTCTAGAATCACCAAGGTTAAATCCGAAAGTATGGTTAAAATCGCTGTGCTTAAGACGATAATTAATGCTTAGATCCCATCCCTGATTTTTCATTGACCCTATATTGGCATTAGCTACTGCACCACCTAAAGTGCCAGGTACAAGCGGCGTAAGTAAAATACCCGACGTTAATTTATGGAAGTAATCAAATGAAACATTTAACTTATTTTTAAAAAACCCTGCATCTGCACCAATATTAAAAGTTTTAGAGGTCTCCCATCTTAAGTTGGGATTTCCAAAGGTATATCCAGTACCACTTCCCGCAACATTATTAAATCCATATTGATTATTATATACGGTATAGGTAGTGTAGGTTTGATAATCGTCGGCACTTTGATTCCCTAAAGTACCATAAGAACCCCTTATTTTTAAATCCCCTACACGCTCCTTATATGCTTTCATGAAACTTTCTTCAGACGCTCTCCATCCTAAAGAAACAGATGGAAAAAACCCCCATCTCTCTTCTTTTGCAAATTTCGAAGACCCATCATACCTCATACTTACTTCGGCGAAGTACCTATCTTTATAAATATAACCTAAACGACCGAACACAGAAGCTAAAGCTCTTTCTGTTGTACCTCCAGGTGTGTTATAGCTACTTACATCTATAATTGTAGTCTCTATAGGCACACCTAATTCCGGATCTACAAATTGTTTCTTAATTTCGTTTCTTTGTTGACGATAAGACTCATTAGAGTAACCTGCTAAGGCTGTGATATTATGATCTTTATTAAAAGTACGGTTAAAATCTAGTAGAAACTGACTATTCAAATAAGTTGCTTTTCCGTTATAATCTTCGATACTATAATTATTGGAAGTACTAGCGTTAATTGGTGTATCCGAACCTGATAAATCATAGATTGGCACAAAAAATCTTCTGATTAGGCGGTGATCAGGATTAAGGTCTAAACCAAAAATCGCTTTTGCTTTTAGTCCTTTAATAATTTCGTATTCTCCGTTTACAATCCCCTGAAAATGGTCATTATCAGTTTTAGTAAAGCCACCTTGCTCCAAATCAGCAAGTGGATTACTATTTAATATTTCGTTTGCATAATAACGTCCATTTTCTGGTAAAGGCTTGTAAGTATTATAGACAGGAACACGAGCTGAGTTTGCCAACAAAAACCCTGTATTTCCTTGAAATGATTTCCCTTCGGTTCTGTCATAAGCAGCTATAGTAGTTAATTTAAACTTTTTATATTCTGCGGTTAGGTTTAAACGGAAATTATATCTTTTTGTACCATAATCTGGACCTCTAAAATTACTTCTCTGATCGAAATAACCTGCTGATACCATATAAGAGGTATTTTCTGAACCGCCTCTGACACTTGCATTATGCGTTTGCTGAAAACCATCTTTTAAAATGGCATTCATCATATATTCTGAATCGTGAGTAGCAAAATCCTGAATCTGTTGAGATGAATATACAGGGGCTAAACCTGAATTGACATAGGCATCGTTACGCAGCATAGCATTCTCGTAACCAACAACTGGCTTTAGCAAGACTTCTGGATTTTGAGAACCTACACTTGTGCTAAACGATACTCGGGGAGTCATATTCTTACTTCCCTTTTTGGTGGTTACTAACAACACTCCATTGGCCGAACGTGAACCATAAATGGCGGCACTACCAGCATCTTTTAGCACAGATATGCTTTCAATATCACTTGGATTAAGACTGTTTAGCGCTCCTGTACTGTTCGCAATTACACCATCTATTACTACCAAAGGTTCTGTATTATTGAAAGTACTTACACCTCTAATGTTAATATTTAGCGTATTATCGTTAGGATTCATACTTCTTTGCTGAATTACGAGACTGGGTGAAACTCCCTGCAATGCCTGAGTAGTATTCGCTACAGGACGGTTTTCTATTATAGAAGACTTGATCTGATCTATTGCTCCTGTAACACTTTTACGAGTAGTAGTACCGTAGCCAATTACTACTACTTCGTTCATTAACTGAGTATCCTCCTGTAGCTTAATTTTAATTTCATTTGCATTTACTACGGTAAACGATGACTTTTTAAAGCCTACAAAAGAAAATTCTAGAATAGCTCCTACTTGTGATTTTAATGAGAAATATCCTTCAGAATTTGTAACTGTTACTTTTTTGGTTCCCTTTTCTGCCACGGCAACACCAACCAATGGTAAGTTTTCGGAATCCAAAACATAACCTGAAACAATTAAATCTTGTAGTTTGTTAGAGAGATTTGCACTGGTCTGTTTAGAACCGTACTTGTTAGTTGCTTGTTTATTTTCTTCTGATGCGAAAGATATACTGCCATAAAAGAGTATAAACAAGATAAATAATCTGGCAGCAAAAAATGGTCTATCGTCTAAGGAAGATGAAAAGATACTTTTTGCCGACTGCGAACGACATTTATTGATCATAGCTTTATTGTATCATTTAGGTTTTTATTTGGTTATTTCTAGGAGATGCTTAGCAAACTCTTGATTTCTTTTGATTTAACTCATTCATTTTACATTGGCTTTTGGTTAGTAATTGGTTTTAAATTTATTTTCTATAAGGAAGTGCTAGGCTAAGTTCGCCGGCCACATTCTCGTTTAGTGCTTAACTTTATAAAATTTGGCTCCAAATAAAAAGATGACCAGATAGCAGATAATTGGCAAATAAAAAGCAGCAGCAACACTCTGATTTGCAATTAATCCCATTAAGAAAGGAAACACAGCACCACCTACAACGCCCATAGAAATAAATGATGATGCTTGTTGCGTATGCTTTCCTAAGTTTTTGATGCCCAAACTAAAAATTGTAGGAAACATGATGCTAAAGAAAAAATTGATAAATAATAATGCGATAAAAGAAGTCCATCCTAATCCCTGTGCTACAATAAGACACATTACGATGTTTAATAAAGCGAATATTGCAAGTAATCTACTGGCCGAAATATATTTCATTAAAAAAGTACCAATAAACCTTCCAGCAAGCATCATCCCCATGAAAAGCACTAAATAGTGACCTGCAATTTCATCAGAGAATCCCATTACTTCATGGCCATAATTGATAAAGAATGCCCAAGTGCCACCTTGCGCTGCTACATTAAAAAATTGCGCAACTACTGCCCAAACAAAGTGTTTGTGCTGAAAAAGTTTCTTAGCTGGCTTTATGTCCACATTAACTGCTTCGGTATTTGTTTCCGCTATTTCTTCGTGTGGATCTGCAAGCGCAGGAACTTTAACGAAACTAAATGCAACAGCAATTATTAAAATTACAGTGCCAATTCCCAAGTAGAGATTTTTCACGGACTCCATACCTTCTCCCTGACTTGCAGCGCCGCGAAACAAGAAATAGGTTCCAAGAGCAGGTCCTATCATTGTGCCCACAGCGTTAAATGCCTGCGCAAAATTCACACGTTGATCACTACTGCGTTGGTCGCCCAAAGAAGCCATAAATGGATGAGCTACTGTTTCCAATGTAGCAAGACCACAACCAAGAATGAATAATGCGATACGAAAAAACCCAAATGATTCTGCACTTGCAGCGGGAACGAATAAAAAAGAGCCTGCGGCAAAAAGGACAAGTCCTAATAAGACCCCATTTTTATAACCAAATCTTTTCATAAACAAACCTGCAGGAATACTCATGATAAAATATGCGCCGAAAATAGAAAACTGTACCAAACCCGAATTGGCCTTCGAAACATTAAGCACAGATTGGAAATGCTTGTTTAGTACATCGCCCATAGTGATGCCAATGCCCCAAAACATAAATAGGGAGGTAACGAAGACAAGCGTTATTAAAAATTTGTTTTCTGTAAATCGAACTTTTTCTTGCATGGTGTTTATTATAGAGGGTTAAGTTTTGTTTATATTATAATTTCTCTACTTGCGCCAGTAACGAATAAATTTCTATCATCGCCCCCTGATCTATTAATCGTTTTTCTGAGCGTGTGCCCACTAAATTTTGCTCGTTACGTTCTTTTTCCCATATCGCATCGGCATCTGTTTTAAAGAAGTTTATCCATTCTGGATTTTTATCAATTTTATACAGCTCCATATAACCTCTAAGCATTACGGCATTAAACCAGTATTCGTTTGGCAACCTATTATTTTTGAAGAAATGCGCCTTACCTGCTTTTGCTACACGCTTTGCTTCTTCAAGATATTTGGCATCTTTAGTAAGGTTATATAAAATAACAGCCGACTGTAACATTGTACCAGTATTGTATGTGTAAGTGTCTTTGTTAATTTTTAAAGATGGAATTTGGATATTATCCCAATAAACGCCTTCCGGAGATTGCAAACGACTTTTAGTCCAATCGTAAACAGCTATAGCTGTTTTTAAATATTCTGGTTTAGGATTTTGTTGATAAAGTCTAAGTGCCACCAACACCCCAGGACCATTAGAACACGTGTTCTTTGTAGTCATATCTTTCTCTCTCCAGTATATTCCTCCACCAGCAACAGTATCAAGCCCAAAAAGAATAAAATCATATATTTTATGAGCTTCTTTTAGATACTTCTTGTTGCCATTACGCTTATAAGCATCTAAATAGGTAATAGCTACCCATTGGTTATCATCGTAATATTTAGTGGTAATTTTTTCTTTTGTAACATAATCCTGATAAGCGGGAATTGGTTTGGTGTTTACCCAATACTGGTCAACTGCTTTTACAACTGGCTTCATGAAATTACTTCCCGGAAACAACACTTCCATTTCATTAGTTGCCTGTAAATATGCGCACAATGGCCACAACCACGAATGTTTATTTTCGTTTTTAGCACTATCCGTACTCTCGTAATATAACGACGTTTTATTCGCTTTTAAATAGGTGTTTACAGCATGATCAATCTTTTTAACACGATCGATATATTTAGACTCTTGTGCGGCGACAAGTCCAGAAACAAAAAGAACAACGGTAAGTAAGGTAATTTTTTTAAAAATCATAATTCATCTATTTATTAAAAATGAAAGGGGTATATCAATACAATTTCTTCTAGTTAAGACAACAATTCTGGTCTCTCATTAAAGACTTTCCATAAAAATTCTCCAAAAATGGTATTTGTCCATGCAAACCATGATCTAGTAAACTTCTCCGGATTATCTTTATGAAAAGATTCATGCATAAACCCAGTTCCGCCGTGGGTATTTTGCAGCATTTTTATACATTGGCTAATCTCGTCGTTGCTTGTACTGGTTAAACCTTTAGCGATTACACTCATTGGCCAAACCATATCCAAACCTATGTGTGGCCCCCCAATTCCTTCTCCGGTAGTACCTGTAAAGAAAAATGGGTTATGCTCAGACCATACAAATTTTCTAGTATTTTGATAGATTGGATCTTCAAGAGATACGGCTCCTAAGTAAGGCATTGCTAACAAACTCGGTATATTTGCATCATCCATTAGGTTGTAACTACCTAATCCATTTACCTCAAATGCATAAATATCTCCGAACTCTTTATGGTGTACTATAGCATGTTTCTTCAAAGCAGCTTCAACCTCCAAGCCTAAATCAAGTAGTTCAGTAGCTGTTTTTTCATCTCCAACAATTACTTTCATCATTTCTGATGCTTGTTTTAAACTCGTTACCGCAAAAAAGTTAGAAGGTACTAAGAAAGAGAAAACAGTAGCATCATCACTAGGCCTAAAAGCCGAACAAATTAAGCCCACAGGTTTAACCGGGTATCCGTAACCCGACATTGGCACCCCATCCGTAGCCCAAGATGTTTTTCTTTGGAAATGATAAGGACCTAAATCTTGTTTTCTTTGTTGCTCTTTGAACGTTTTTAAGGTTGCTTTGATCGCATTTTGCCAATTCGTGTCGAAACAACTTTTATCGCCAGTTTCTTTCCAATAATGATAAGCTAAACGAATAGGATAGCAAAGCGAATCTATCTCCCATTTCCTTTCGTGTATCCCTGGCTTCATGTCAGTAATATCATCTTTCCACTCTCCTTGCTTATGAGGATCATTGTAGAAAGCATTGGCATACGGATCTTTCAATACACATGCCGTTTGATGATTAATTACTCCAGCTATTAACTGTTTTAACTTTTCGTCTTTTTTCATGAAAGGCAAATACGGCCAAACCTGCGCTGTACTATCTCTTAGCCACATCGCATCTATATCTCCAGTAATTACGTACGTATCTGGCCTTCCGTTTTTTAAAGAGAAACTAACCGTAGTGTCTAATGTATTCGGAAAACAATTATTAAAAAGCCATGCTAGTTCTTTGTTTTTTACACGCTTGGTAAATTCTACTATTGCCTTTTCTATTGCAGGACTACTAAAATTTCTTTTAGACAAAGGCGTTCTCACCTCTTTAAAATTTAACGAACTGGCATAAGACAGTGGGTTGCCTAAATAAAGCGCACCACCAATCAAGCTAACATTTCTTATAAAAGATCTACGTTTCAAAACTTCTACTTTTTATGATAAAAAACTTATTAATATGACACTTTAAAGCACTGCATCACATCGCATTGCCGCAACCATGTAAGCCACCCTTGCCTCAACGCTAATTAAATAGCACGACACGAGAAACAGCAACATATAAAATGATGTAATCTTTTTTATTTAAGCACTTGTTAAAACTCATAGTTCTTCATCGACAAGGCCTCAATTATCCCTATCGTTACCATGCTAAAAAACCGAGAAACTGCTTGAAGAAACAACCACAAGACTTTACACATTTATATTTTGGTTAAAAACTTCTACTTCTTTAAAAAAAAAGTAGATGCTGCGCTATTTAAAAAATCGAATCGCCTACATTCGAAACTATACAAATAGCTTTTATAAAAATTCTTTTTACAAATTCATTACAATCAAATATAAAAATACTAAATTGATTTAGCAAACACTAAAATTTAATTATTGAGGATTTTGAACTAAAAATAATTCCTCCCACAAACAACCAGCTCCAACCAAAGCAGCATCTTCCCACAATGACGCCTGCAAAATCACAACATCTTTATTTTCAATACTTTTACTCATTCCGCTTTCGAACATACTTAGAGATTTCCCAATATTCCCCCCTATAACAACTACGTCTCCCTGCTCCTCTTTCAAGAAGTCATTAACAAAATCACCTAAATTATTCGAAAACTCTTCGATAATCTGATTTTTCGATTCCGAATCACCTGAATTAACTAAAGCTTCTACACTTTCTAACTTCTGTTTAGTTAACTCTTCAAATCTTCTTTCAAACCATCTGGCTGATATATAGTCTTCAGCAATACCGTCGCCCATAGGTACAATTGCCCTAAATAAATCACGAGTAACCCCATTAACACTAACTGCAGAACCTAATCCAGTACCGAGAGTAATCCCTAAAATTATGCCATTTAATGACAGCTTTTGATGCATAATCTCCCCATGTAGAAATGCCTCAGCATCGTTTCTGAACATTATATTAGCAGGTTTTACGGACAATGCATCAGCCAAGGCCTGCTTAATATCTCTTCCATATAACGAATCGTATTTACTAAGCCCTTTGATATAAGAAACTCCTTTCTCGTAGTCAAACGGGCCCGGCATAGCTATACCAAAAAACACCTCTGTAGAATTGTCTGCCGACACAAAATCCTGCAAAAAGGTTGTCCAAGAATGAATAATGGATTCGAAAGAACCGTGAGAGTTTACACGAAGTCTTTTTCTAGTTTCAGACAACACCGACCAATTTTTAACATTTATTTCACCAGCGGTTATATGCGATCCTCCGATATCTACACCTATCAGCTTTTTATTTCCCATCAGAATTTATATTTGTATTAGATTACAATAATATAAAACGTTTTAGCAAAATCAAAATATGATTGTTGATTTATTTTTGCCAGAAATCAGAAATCATGCTAAAAACGCATAAAAAGACCTTTAAATCACATTTTCAACCGAAACTAAAAACGATTGAAAGGTCTTTTTAAACCCAAACTAGTTAATAGAAATCTAAATAGCTTTATAATCTCCTACTTGAAGCTCTTATGATTAACTCTGGAGATAAAATGTCTGTTTGTATTTTTTTTACTTTGGAAGCCTTGTTAAGTTTGCCTAAAAGAATAGTGATAAGTTTTTCGGACATCTCTTCAATAGGCTGAGCAATAGCTGTTATACTCGGTGAATGCAATTCAAATACCACATCATCATCAAAACATACAACGGCAAGATCTTCAGGTATTTTCTTTCCTAGTTTCTTAAGAGCCTTTAAACCACTAATACATAAATAATTGGTGCCAAAAAACACAGCATCCAAATTGGGTTTTCTTTCTAAGAAAGACACAATATGCCTAATGATTTGCTCTTCATCTTGGTTAAAAGAAATCTCCTTTAAATGATGAGGTAAATTGTGTTGTGTTAATGCGCTCTCGTAGCCCTGCAACCTATCTTGCATTTGTGTTTGCAATGAATCTAACGTTATAAATGCGATGTTTTTATAACCATTGTTAATGAGATGCAAAACAGCCTCGTAAGTGCTAGTTCTATTGTCAACTACCACATAATCTGCATTAGTATCCGGCAGATAACGATCAAAAAGTATCACCGGAGTACCATTATCGATTAAGTCGTTTACCTCTTTTTCTACTCCCTCCGGAGGGCTGATAATATAACCATCAACATGACGGTCTTGAAACATACTCAATAAATCTTTAGTTTTTACACTATCGTTATCAGTACTACAATAAATTATTTTATAACCATTTTTGTACGCCTTCTCTTCTATTAACCTAGCAATACTCGAAAAAAAAGGATCTGCTATGTCTTCCACCATCAACCCAATAATCATTGTTTTGCCCGTCCGCAAGCTTTGTGCCAAGGAATTAGGCTTATAGCCTACCTCTTCAATTTGCTTTAAAACTCTTTTCACTAGTTCGTCACTAATTCTTTTTTCTTTGGCTTTTCCATTAAGGATAAAAGAAATAGTCGTAGGTGAAATGTTTAGCTGTTTAGCTAAGTCAACTATAGATAGTTTTTTTTTCAAGCTTTCTGTTTATGAGTTTATCAAAAATAGCTTTTTTAGTCCGTCATTTCAAATTCACTAACTTGTAAAACCATCAGCAGATTCAAAATGCGATAAACAAAAAAGCCCTGCATTACTGCAAGGCTTTAGGAAGTGGTGCCTGCTGGGATCGAACCAGCGACACAAGGATTTTCAGTCCTTTGCTCTACCTACTGAGCTAAGGCACCTCCCGTTTGGGAATGCAAATGTAGCCATCTTTTTTTAAAGACAAAATTATTTTAAAAAAATAATGTAATTCCTGCATAAATAAAGCTTTTTAAGCTATAAATCAGCGAATTAATTTTTCAGAAAAACATTCCATAATTCATAACCGTTCTAAATTTATTAAATTATGCATGCATAGTAAATGTTTTAAAACGAAATATTTTAACTTCGTTGTACCATTACGGTAGATATATTATGGTTTCACAAATTATATTCGTCATTTTGGCCTTAGCAGGCACTGCTCTATTTGCGTACAATGCCCGCAAGGTAGTTCGCAATATTAAATTAGGAAGAGCTGTTAACCGTACTGACCAACCTCAAAAAAGATTGCTTACGATGCTAAAGGTTGCTTTTGGGCAAACTAAAATGGCCGTGAGACCAGTTCCTTTCTTTCTACACCTCATTGTTTATTTAGGCTTTGTGATCATCAACTTAGAAGTATTAGAGATTGTGATAGATGGTGCTTTTGGAACTCACCGTGTTTTTGCAGGATTGGGAGGCTTTTACAACTTTCTTATTGGTAGCTTCGAGTTTTTGGCCGCTGGCGTTTGGTTAGCCTGTGCTATTTTCCTTATCCGAAGAAATGTGGTTAAAATCAAGCGTTTTTCGGGCGTAGAGATGAAAAACTGGCCAAAATCAGATGCGAACTACATCCTTATTACAGAAATTCTTTTAATGACAGCATTTTTAACCATGAATGCTGCCGATGTGAAACTACAGTCGCTAGGCGCTACACATTATATCGAAGCTGGAGCTTTCCCCGTAAGTACTTGGTTTGTTGGCTTGTTACCAAACAGCGTTGATAGCTTAATTTTCATCGAACGTTTTTGCTGGTGGTTCCATATTGCAGGCATTTTTGCCTTTTTAAACTACCTGCCCTATTCTAAGCATTTCCACATCATGTTGGCTTTCCCAAATACGTACTTTTCTAACTTGAAGCCAAAGGGACAGTTTACCAACATGGATAGCGTTACTAATGAGGTTAAAGCCATGCTAGATCCTTCGTTTGTACCCGCAGATACAGCACCTGGGAAGTTCGGAGCAAAAGATATTCAAGACCTTAGCAGGATAAACTTACTTAACGCTTATACTTGTACAGAATGCGGAAGATGTACTTCCGTTTGTCCGGCAAATATTACAGGCAAACTACTTTCGCCTCGTAAAATTATGATGGATACCCGAGACCGTATGGAAGAAGTTGGCAAAAACATCGATAAACACGGGTTAGAACATCAAGACGGCAAATCATTGCTAGATGATTACATTACCAGAGAAGAAATTTGGGCCTGTACCAGTTGTAATGCCTGTGTAGAGGCTTGCCCAGTGAATATCGACCCACTAGAAATTATTGTAGAACTGAGACGCTATGCAGTAATGGAAGAATCAGTTGCACCGGCAAGCATCAATGCCATGCTGGGCAATGTAGAAAACAATGGTGCTCCTTGGAAATATTCGCCTGCTGACAGGTTTAATTGGAGCGAAGGAAATTAGTTTAAAGCTGGAAAGTCCGAGGCCCGAAAGATTTAAATAACGATTAAAGATCATGAATTTCAAGTCTTGATACTTGATGCTCATTACTAGATACTAAAAAAATGGAATTCAAAGTACCAACAATGGCCGAACTAATGGCCGCAGGAGAAGAACCAGAAATATTATTTTGGGTAGGATGCGCTGGAAGTTACGACGAACGAGCGCAAAAAATCACTAGAGATATCTGTAAAATCCTACATCATGTTGGACTGAAATATGCTGTCTTAGGCACAGAAGAAAGTTGTACTGGAGACCCCGCAAAACGAGCTGGAAACGAATTTCTATTCCAGATGCAGGCCATGACCAACATCGAAGTGCTGAATGCCTACAATATCAAGAAAATCGTAACTGGTTGTCCGCATTGCTTTAACACCATTAAAAACGAGTACCCAGGTTTAGGTGGCACTTACGAAGTGATCCACCATACACAATTGATACAAGAACTTATCAACGAAGGCAAGCTTAAAGCTGAAGGTGGCGAAAGTTTCAAAGGCAAGAAAATCACTTACCATGATCCGTGTTATTTAGGCAGGGCAAATGGCGTTTACGAAGCCCCAAGAAAAGCGTTAGAAGTTTTAGATGCTGATTTAGTGGAAATGAAACGCTGCAAAGCTAATGGACTATGTTGTGGCGCTGGCGGTGCTCAAATGTTCAAAGAGCCAGAAAAAGGCAAGAAAGACGTAAACATTGAGCGTATCGAAGAAGCTTTATCAACTGAACCTCAGTTTATTGCTGCCGGCTGCCCTTTCTGCATGACTATGCTTAACGATGGTGTAAAATTAAAAGACAAAGAACAAGAAGTTAAAGTATTAGATATCGCTGAGATTACCGCTAGAGCGAATGGGTTGTAGGGACTATGCATCCGTGATCAGGGGTCAGTTGAAACGGCCTACCATTTTGTTTAAGCAAATTACAAGTCCATAAAATTAGAAAAGCTTCTACCCAAAAGTAGAAGCTTTTCTAATTAGCAACAAAATTTATCTATTTCTGGTTAATCTACTTTGATCACTTTTGTACTTAGCACGCCATAACTGCCATAGCTACGCACCGAATAAGTTGCCCTCGAAAGGCCTGTTAAAGCAATTCTTTGTTCGATTTCTAATGGCGATACTTTGATCGTTTTAAGCACTTTACCAAGCAAATCAACCAATTGTATTTTATTGGTACCTAATGGAAAAGCTACCTTTGTTTCGGCAACTACCGGATTTGGGATTACTAGTAATTTTGCTTCTGCATCAAACTTGAAATCTACAGACCTCACTTCTAACTCTTCGGTCGTTCCATTGTAATCCGTTTGTATCAGTTTATAATAATTGGTACCTCTTAGCGGTTGGCGATCGTAAAAAGAATAATTATTTCTAATAGCAGTTGTGCCATTTCCTGCTACTGTACCTATTTGAACAAAATCTTTTTCATTAGCAGACCTAAAAATACCAAAAGACTTATTGTTGCTTTCTGATTCTGTAGACCATTCCAACTTTGCAGCATTTCCCTCTGGTTTAGCTTTGAAAGAAATTAATCTTACTGGAAGTATGCCCTGATAATTAATAACGAATTGGGTGGCTGCGGTATTTTCATTATCAGCAACATCAACTGCTTTTCCAGCTGCCACGCTAACGCTTACATTTCCAGTAGATATTGGCGAAACTGTAATGTTATAAACACTACCGCTGCCGCTAAAACTAGCTATGTTACCATTTCCAACGGTAATATCGCCCTGTACAAAACCAGTTACATTTTCCGAAAATGTAATAGTATATGGAATTGGTGATGTAGTTGTAGTAGTACCATATATTCCTACTGATGAAGTGATACTTACCGTTGGCACTACTCCGTCTATTACAATATTCTTATTAGCTCCCAATGAACCTGTCGCACCTGGGCTGGATAAGGTTAAGACCGCATCATTACCAGCGGCATCTCTAATGCTTTCGCCAGCAACTAATGCAGCTGTACTAGAATAGTCTAAATCTGACGACACATCATTTGCTAGTACAGTGTAAGCAAAATTAAGTGTAGACCCTGATCCAGAAGTATAATCTATAAATCTTGAAGAAGATCCTATTCTAAGGCGTAAAAATGGGTTGTCAACTACAATTACGTTTTCAGAGAAATTTACCTGTATGTTAATGATATCGCCAACCTTATAGGTACCATTAGCCGTTGTAGAGCTTACCGACACTACCGTAGGCGCAACCGCATCTATAACTATCACTTTACTATTGCCAAGTGAATTTACCGCTCCCGGAGCTGCCAAAGTTAGCGTAGCATTGTTTCCTGCGGCATCTTTTATGGTTGCACCATTAAGCGCTAACGCCGTTGTTGACGTATAATCCAAATCTGAAGATATATCGCCAGCAGTAACGGTGTAAGTGAAAATTAATTTAGCTGTACCAGATCCCGATGAATAGTTCACTACCCTATCAGTACCACCAGTTTCTAAAGTTAGCTGAGGCGTATTTGTTACGACAACGTTTTCAGAAAAGTTAACCTCAATACTAATGACACCACCTGTTTTATAAGTGCCATTCGCAGTAGATGAGCTCACAGAACTTACAGTTGGCACTACTCCGTCTACTAAAACGGCGGTAGTTGATCCTACACTGTTTAATGTAAGTGTTGCATCATTCAAGGCGGCATCTCGTAAGGTTCCGCTATTGGCAGAAAGTGTTCCGATGCTAATACCATCGTTATCTAAATTGCCACTTTGTACCGTATACCTAAACAATGCGGCCGTAGAACCAGAACCAGAAACGTAGTTTGCGAATACCGATGAACTACCTATTGTTAGCGCAATTCGTGGGGTTCCAGTGATGTTAACTACCTCGCTAAAATTTACTGTAAAATCCAAATTGTCGCCTAATTTATAAGTGCCATTTGCAGGAACGCCCACACTACTTACGGTTGGCACAACGCCATCTATCCTTATTGCTTTATTACTACCAAGAGAGTTCGTAGCCCCTGGGCTTGCTAATACTAACACCGCATTATTTCCTACAGCGTCTTTTATTGTACCACCGTTAAGCGCCAACGCAGCAGTTCCCGTATAATCTAAATCAGCAGCTATATCTCCAACCTGCACGGTGTAGTTAAAGGTTAAAGTAGATGTTCCAGAACCAGAAGCGTAATTTACCACTCGATCTGTAGTCCCTGTTTCCAAAGTAAGCTGGGGTGTACCAGTTACAATTACACTCTCAGAGAAATTAACCTGTACACTAATATTGGCCCCGAGTTTATAAGTACCATCAGTAGTAGATGAGTTGACAGAAGTTACTGCTGGTGCCGATCTATCAATCGTAAAAATTTCTCCAGAAAATGGCAATGCGGTAGATATACTAGCTGAAAGACCCGTAGCATTTTCAAAATTTAATCCAATGGTACCGCTTCCATTACCTGTATTAACAGTAACAGTATAAGTTGTACCAGACCCACTAACACCTGCAATAGAAGCTCCGGCAATGCTTCCATTAGTACTTAGTGAAAAATTACTAGTGTTAACGCCTGTAACCGAAGCTCCAAAGGTAGCTGTGTAAGTTACCGATGACTGATTAGTTGGATTGGTGCTAGCTCTTACAATAGAATTAATGGTAGTAGTTGCCGCCGTGCTTCCCCACCTAAAGTTATCTAAAGCCACGTAGTTAATTGTAGCACCGCCCTGTACCTCTATTTCATCAATATTAACGCTGCCAAATCCCGCCGCTACAAAATCGATAAAAGTAAAACCGTTAGAATTAGCTGTAAGCGTAGGATTGAGTGTAAATAAGGTTGAGCCAGTTTTTTTACCTCTAAAAGTTACTCCGCCAGTGCTTGTAGGATTTAAACCTTTATCTGTTGAAATATAAACGAAAATAGATTTAATGGTAAATAGAGCAGCATCCGTTGTTTTAATAGAGTAAGCCTGATTAGCACTTGCCGATCCACTATTATCAATAAAATTATTGGAACTCCCTCCACACGCCGTCGCCGAAGCACAACCTACTCCAACACCATAACCACCAGTAGAGGGTCCGGTACTCGTTGTCTCTATCGTTTCTCCGCAATGCAAGAATTTTTGCCCAGGGATAAAAATACCAAAAAGCCCACCTGTATTTTTACCACAATTAGGCGTAACTAATGTAAATGACTGGGAGTTACTGACAAATGCCCTTGGCTTACCAGACGTATAGCTCTCAAAGGTTTCTGTGGTTTGCGCCAATGCATTTTGCACAAAGCCAGTAATTAGCATTAAAAAAAATGCTATTGTTAGTTGGTAGTTTTTCTTCATATAACGTTGTTGATTTTATCTAGATTTTAATTATTGACTTTTCAGTTTAAATACAGATATGATACAAATCATGAATACTATTGAAATAATGCCAAAAAATGGGATTGCATATAAAATTGCCAGATTTGAGAACGGCAAGCCTTGAAGAGACATTAACATATTGAAGATAAATGATTTGCTGGCAATAAAGCTATGCAAATTATTACTCTTTTTAAGAATAAAACTTTAAAGAGAAAGGAAAATTTTAGTCAGTCGGCGAAATAATACACCTACGCTGCGCAAAGCGATTTTCATAAAAAGATCACTGGATTTTTATAGATATGTAAAATATAATTTCACACTCAAAAACAACTGAAAACAAAAAATTAAAGCAGCTTTAAACAGAATTACTTATTAGCCACCAAGCTAGTCTGCATTAAAGCTCTAAAATGACTAGCCAATTCGTTTAATTTTTCTTCGTCAATGCCTTTCAAAGGCACAACCATGTAGGTCGACATGCTATCTACCGCTCCTTGCCTATCGTTTCTAGTTTGTACAATTACATCGTCGTTTTTGGTACGCAACCAAAGCTCGCCACTTGTGGTGTTACCGTAATAATCCATTGAGGAAAATCTCGAAAGATTAAAGGAAAAGAACTCTTCTTTGCCATTGGCATAAACCTTCCTAAATCTGCAAAAACCACTGTTAGTAACATTCAATTCGTAGCGTTTTAAAGCTTCAACTTGCCCATCTTTATCGTAATATTTATTGAGCCAACCATGAATAAAAGCACGGCTATCTCCTGACGAAACAAAGCCAGACAGCAATAAAAAAGCTAAGCTAAATGAAAAGAAAACCAACTTTTTCAAGTCGAATGTAAACTTTTGCATGAGAGTTCCGTTTTAAGAAGGGTAAGTTAAAAAAATTGATAAATTTGAAATATGATTTTTTCTCCACAATCCAAAGTTTGGATCTACCAAAGTAACCGTAAGTTTAATGATCAGGAAGCTACAGAAATACGTGATATTTTAGATCGTTTTGTAGAGCAATGGACAGCCCATGGTGCTCAACTTAAAGCGAAAGCGGAGATTTTCCATCATTACTTTATTGTATTAATTGTAGATCAAGATGTAGCTAATGCTACTGGCTGCTCAATTGATTCATCGGTAAGAATAATCAAAGAGATTGAAAGTAAATTCAGTTTAGACCTTTTTGACCGCTTTAACATGGCTTACAAAATTGATAACGAAGTTCATGTTGCTACCAAAGAAGATTTCGAAACTTTAATTAGCGCTAAAAAAATAGGTTTAGAAACCGTAGTATTTAACAATTTGGTGCAGACCTTAGAAGATTTCGAGCAAAAATGGGAAGTACAACTACAAGATAGCTGGCATAAAAACATTTTTGCAGAACAGTTAAACGGGTAGTTGGCTAACTGTTGAATCGGTTATTTGGTGAACTGATTTTTTGAAAACGTCCGCTCCATAAAATTCGGCAATGGCAGTCCCGCTATCCGCTGTATCTTTTCGCTTAGCTAAAAGGATGCCGCTTCTATCGGGTTTAACAAACTTAAACCTGTGCAATAAAGCTGCCAGCCAAACCCGATTGAAACGGTAATACTTTTTGTTTTATTGCTGTCATCCTGAACGCTAGTGAAGGATCCCTAATTTTAATCACTGAAGAAATAGATATCTAGAAACTCGGGGATAACAACAAGCCTAAAACAAAAAGATTATAGTGAAAAGCGGGACTAGCCGAACCGATATCAAACTGCAAGTGCTTTTCTAATCATTTCAATCTATAAGCTAAATACTAATACCTGACACCTGATACCTGACCACTAGTTACTGATACCTAACAACAAACAACCTTCATAATTATTTGTTACCTTGATATACAAATACCATTTATGAAACGTTGGCTCAAAATTTCTTTGAAAATTATTGGTGGATTATTGGTGCTACTCATTCTAGCATGGTGTGGCGCTGCCTATTATATTAACAAAAACAATGAAGCAATTTTGGCCAAGATACTTGACCAAGTAAATGCCAAAGTAAATGGAACCGTTGAAGTTTCACACATGGAAACTACTTTGCTGAAAGGATTTCCTGGCATATCTGTTTCTCTTAAAAATGTTTCTCTTCGCGATAGTTTGTGGAGCAAGCACAAAAAAGAGTTGTTTAGAGCAAAAGACATTGATGTTTCTTTGAATGCACTATCACTAATTATTGGAACAATCAATATCCGCAAAGTAGCAATTAACAATGCCAACATTTATCTATACACAGACTCAACCGGCTACACTAACACCAGTATGTTCCGTACCAAAGACAAGAAAAAAGCTGTTGAAAATGACGATAGCGCTAGCTCTTTGCAAATAAGAATTATTGATTTGAACAAGGTTGATTTGGTAATTGATAACCAAAAACGTTTTAAGCTTTTTAGCTTCTATGTAGATGAGCTGAAAGGAAAAATTAAATATCCTTTGGGCAGATGGGATGGAAATTTCAAGCTTAAAACCAAAGTAAGAAGCTTTGCTTTCAACACTAGAAAGGGTAGCTTTTTAAAAGATAAAACTATTGCAGGAAATATGACTGCTCATTATGATGATGAGTCGGAAGCGATCATCATTGACCAAAAACCAATTAAAATAGGTGAAGACACTTTCAGTATTGGTGCCAGCATCAACATTGCAGAAAACAAATCTGCTTTTTCTATCGCCATCAAGGCCGACCAAATCTTGTATCGTAATGTAGCACAAATATTAGCTCCCAACATATCCGAAAAACTGTTTAAGTTCGGTATAGAAAAACCGATGGATGTTACCGCTAGTATCATTGATAACGGCGACAAAAACTCTAGCGACCCGCTCATTAATGTAAAGATGACGGTGAAGAACAACAATGTCTCTATACCATCTGGAGAGCTCAAAGACTGTTCTTTCATCGGATATTTCTCTAACCAAGACACGACCAGCAAACCTATTGGAGATGCCAATTCGATTATCCGTTTTTACGGGCTGGCGGCTAATTATTATAACGCCCCGATAAGAATAGATACATTTACTGTTTCCAATTTAGAAAAACCTTTAGCACAAGGTTTAATTACTTCTAAATTTGATTTATCAAAACTCAATGGTTCTTTTGAAGAAGAAAGTTTCAAATTTGAAAAAGGTACAGCAGATTTAAGTCTATTTTGTCAAGCTGATATTGATAATTTCCTATTTACCAAGCCTGTACTTCATGGTAAAATAATAATAAAGGATGCCACGATCAATTACCTTCCCCGTAATTTAAAATTGGTAAATAGCTCTTTAGATTTAAATTTTAACCAAAAGGATTTAAATATCACCAACAGCAGGTTTCAGTTGGGCAAAAGCATACTGAGCATGAATTGTTCCATTGAAAACTTCTTAAATTTCTACTATACCGATCCCGAAAAGATAGAAGCTAGGGTAAACTTGAGCAGTCCGAATTTAAACCTTACCGAGTTTATGCCCTTCTTGGGGCCACGACAAGCTAAACGTAAAAAAACTTCGAGCAAAAATGCCATTAAGGAAGCATCAGAGCAGTTAAGCGCAGCCTTGGAAGCCTCAAAAGTTCATTTGCAACTAAATGTAAAACAAGCGGCATACAATAAATTTATTGCCCGTAATTTAAATGCGCATATTTCACTCATTGGCAATGGGGTTTATTTCAATAAAATTACGGTGCAACATGCTGGCGGTCACGTTAATTTTAGTGGAAAGGTGGAGCAGCTGGGTGCTATCAATAAAATGCAGCTCAATGCGAATATTGCCAAGGTAAGTATTAAAGAGTTTTTCTACGCCTTTGATAATTTCGGACAGCAGTCTATTACCAATAAAAATTTAAAAGGATTTCTGTCGGCAAATGTTAATGCTTCTGGTAATGTAACCGCTAAAGGCAATATAGCACCAAAATCAATGTATGGAAAAGTAAACTTCACCTTGGATAAAGCTGCATTGGTAGGTTTTGAGCCTTTAGAAAAAGTTGGAAAGTTTGTTTTTAGAAGCCGAAATCTTTCTAATGTACAATTGGAGAAATTAAATGGTACGTTAACTTTACGCGGCGACAAAGTAGATATCAGTCCGATGAAGATAAATTCTACTGCACTTAACTTCGATGTGAAAGGCGTTTACGGTTTCAACAGTGGCACCAATATCGCTCTGGATATTCCATTAAGAGACCCTAAAAAAAGTGCTGATATTATAGATAAGGAAGAGCGGGAATTAGCCCGAATGAAAGGCATTGTACTACATCTAAAAGCGGTAGATGAAGATGGGGAATTAAAAATTAGATGGAATAAGAAGAAAGACAGGGAAGCGAATAAATAAAATGCACATTAACATACCCTAAACAAAACTAACACCTAAATATCTATATTTGTATATGGAGGCAGTAGAGAACAAACAAAGCTTAATAACCAGACTGAAAGTCAATAGCACTAAACTAAAATCGTTTGGCGTGGCTAAGCTTGGAATTTTTGGTTCTTTTGTTAAAGATTATCCAACTCCAGAAAGCGATGTAGATTTTTTGATAGAGTTTGCCCCTCATCAAAAAAACTATGACAACTTCATGAATCTCTCCTTCTTTTTAGAAGAACTTTTAGGCAGACGCGTAGAGATTGTGACCCCACAATCATTAAGCAAACATATTGGACCTCACATTTTAGCAAGCGCAGAATATGTTGCCCTCTAATCTAGAATTGCTTAGACACATTTTAGATGAAACAACATTCATCTTAAATGCTGTAGATGACAAAAATGATGAACAAATTGTAAATGATCCGATTTTATCTAGAGCAATCATTAGAAGTTTAGAAATTATTGGAGAAGCAAGCACCAAAGTAGACGTTGATTTCAAAGCTATTCATCCTCAAGTAGAATGGCGAAAAATGTCAGCAACAAGAAATAGATTAATCCATGATTATTTCGGAGTTGATTACGATATAGTGATCGATATTATCAAAAATAAATTACCGAACCTTCAGCATGACATTTCTCAAATTATTTCTGACTCAAAGGAATAATTAAAAATCCAGCGGCCCCAACCTACGCATATTTCGCATAATCAGATATTTCCGATGCTGGATATAACTTGTTGCCTTGTTTGGGTTCCAACGTAATGGATTTGGGAAACATGCAGCCAATAAAGCTGCTTCAGAACGGCTCATTTTCTTACAAGAATGGCCATAATATCTCTGAGATGCAGCTTCGGCACCGTAAATACCATCACCCATTTCAATTACATTCAAGTATACTTCTAAAATTCGCTCCTTGCTCCACAATACTTCTATCAGTAGTGTAAAGTAAGCTTCAAAAGCTTTTCTTATATACGAACGTCCAGGCCATAGAAACACATTTTTAGCCGTTTGTTGGGAAATGGTGCTGCCCCCTTTGATTTTTTTAGTCTTCTTTCCCTTCTTCGCATTGCTTTCGTAAGCTTTTTCCATCGCTTTCAAGTCGAAGCCCATGTGCTTAAGGAAAAGTTGGTCTTCGGCAGATACCGCGGCACGTTTCATGTTATCCGAAATATCTTCAAACTTCACCCATTCCTTTTTAATTTTGGCAGGTTTATCTTCAGCTTTGCGTTCCCAATTACGTTGCACCATTAAAAAGGTAATTGGCGGGTTAATAAAGCGATAAGCTAAAACCCAAATCACAGAGAACATAAAAAACCACAACAGTACTTTTCCTACTACAATAGCTATACGTTTAAATAAAGAATTTTCACTTTTTGATTTGGTTGATTTGCGAGCCATTAATACAAAGGTAGAATTTTTGGATTAAAGGTGTTATTCATTATTTGAAAAGCAATGACAGTACTGCTATTGAGGCTTACTCCCGCCAAACGCTTTACTACGTGCTCGCTTATGTCGGGTTTAAAATGCAAGTGTTGTGCACAGGTTTAAGTTAATTAAACCCGATTGCAGCGAATGCCGATTTTATCGGCAGAAGCGGAAAGCGGGACTACAATTGCCATGGAACACCAGCAAACATTTTCAAAAAGAAGGCAAACTAATGAACCGATGACTAATGAACTATTGAGCTAATAATCGTAAATTTGGCAATGCTAAAAAAAGAACGTTATCAGCATTTTGTTGAGCATTTTTCTACCAATCAGCCGCATGCCGAAACTGAATTGCATTACAATAATCCTTACCAATTATTGGTTGCGGTAATTCTATCCGCACAATGTACCGATAAACGTATTAATCAGGTAACTCCGGCTCTTTTTCAGCGGTTTCCCAATGCAAAAGCATTAGCAGAAACTACTCCGGATATTGTGTTCGATTATATCAGAAGTGTAAGCTACCCAAACAATAAAGCCAAACATTTGGTAGGCATGGCCAATATGCTGCTAAATGACTTTAATGACGAAGTGCCCTCTGACATAAAAGAGCTACAAAAAATGCCCGGTGTAGGCAGAAAAACGGCTAATGTAATTGCTTCTGTAGTTTATAATGAACCAGCAATGGCTGTAGATACGCATGTATTTAGAGTAGCCAACCGCTTAGGTTTAACCAAAGGAAAGACGCCTTTGGCTGTAGAAAAAGATTTGGTAAAACACCTCCCAGAGCATACCATAGCAGTGGCGCACCATTGGTTAATTTTGCATGGCAGATATATTTGTGTGGCTCGCAGTCCAAAATGCGATATTTGTGAATTAACTTACTTTTGCCAATACTTTGAAAAACAGCAAAAAGCTAAAAATATGAGCAAAACATAAAGGAGTAAAAAATATTTCTAAAAACATTTGCACTTAATGAAAACATTTTGATATTTTTGCTAAAATTATTAGTTAAAAATAATTAAATATTTGCCGAAACCTATTATTATATTTATTACCAGAATTTAAAAGACATGAATCCAAATACAGAAAAATTAAAAGCATTACAGCTTACCTTAGATAAACTTGAAAAATCCTACGGTAAAGGTTCTATCATGAAGCTTGGCGACCAAGCTGTAGAAAAGATGGACGTTATTTCAACTGGTTCTATCAGTTTAGATATTGCTTTAGGTGTAGGCGGCGTACCGAAGGGTCGTGTTATTGAAATTTATGGCCCTGAATCTTCTGGTAAAACTACTTTAGCTACACACATTATTGCTGAAGCACAGAAAAAAGGTGGTATCGCAGCTATTATTGATGCGGAACACGCTTTTGATAAATTTTATGCGAAGAAATTAGGTGTTGATACTGATAATCTATTGATTTCTCAACCAGATAATGGTGAGCAGGCTTTAGAAATTGCGGATAACTTAATCCGTTCTGGCGCTATTGATGTAATCGTAATTGACTCTGTTGCTGCACTGGTACCTAAGGCTGAGATTGAAGGTGAAATGGGTGATAGTAGAATGGGCTTACAAGCTCGTTTAATGAGTCAGGCACTACGTAAATTAACTGGAACAATTTCTAAAACAGGATGTTGCTGTATCTTCATCAACCAATTGCGTGAAAAAATTGGTGTGATGTTCGGTAACCCAGAAACGACTACTGGTGGTAACGCACTTAAGTTTTATGCTTCAGTACGTTTAGATATTCGTAGAACTTCACAGATTAAAGATTCTGACGAAGTTTCTGGTAACCGCGTTAAAGTTAAGATTGTAAAAAATAAAGTTGCTCCTCCTTTCCGTTTAGCAGAATTCGACATCATGTTTGGTGAAGGTATTTCTAAAGTTGGTGAGATTATAGATTTAGGCGTTGACTTTGGTATCGTTAAAAAAGCAGGTTCGTGGTTCTCTTACGGAGAAACTAAATTAGGACAAGGTAGAGATGCGGTTAAACAATTATTATTAGACAACCCTGAGTTGGCAGAAGAAATTGAAACCCGTATTAGAGAAGAAGTAACTGGAGAACAGTTAGAAGAACAATAGCATTTATTACAATGCCAGGATATTAAAAAGGTCGCAATTTAAAAATTGCGACCTTTTTAATTATATACGTTCCTTTTTGATTTTGTTTCAAAACATCTTTAAAAATATCTCACAGGCTACTGGGCGAAAGATGTTTCGCCCCTACCCGTTATCGATGAAACCTAAATTGGCATTTACATATTGTGATTTGTTCACCTGCACTTTCATTTTCTTGAAAGTTTCTGCTGGTCCACTGGTAGCAAAAAGATTAACCAACCAAACAGGAATAGTACCTCCTGGATCTACCTCTAAGGTATAATCTATTTGCACTAAGTTATTTTTCACAGGAGTTAACACCCATTTACCGTTAGAGTGCGCTACCCTAACTATATGTGGCTTAACAGGTAGGTAATTGGCTTCTGTTGGACCATTAATGGTAACTACTTTGCTCTGCGCATCTTGAGTTACCTTTAAATGAGCAATAAAATCTCGATTATTTACTGGCCAAGGAATATCTACCTCAGAATAGTAATACAGTTCTGATGGTGAAACTTTTTTAAGCAAGAAGCTTGATTTAGTTCCATACACCCATTCTTCCCCAGCATTAACATCCATAATTAAAGCGACGACCTGAGAAAGCTTGGCAGGAAGACTGCATTTTACCCTAATGCCCTTTAAGCCAGAAGCAGAAACCGTTTTGGTATAAATATTTAGCCCATTCTTCGTACTCTTTAGCGTCCAATCAGTCTGAGCGTACAGAGATTGATGAAGCAAAAAAAGCATCAGTAGTAACAGACTTTTCCTATACATATTATTATTACCTAAAACTAGAAGCTTTTGGTGCGGCGGCAGGCATTTTCTCTTTCACAAAAGAAGAATCTAACCTAACAATGGTATAAGCAGCTATCACAGCACCGATTAATAACAGCACTAAGCCTATGTAATTTTTTCTCTTGTCTTGCTTAATTACCCAAATTAAAAATGCGATTAAGGGAATGGCTAGTAAGCCGAAAAAAATAAAACTAGTAGTTTGCATATATTCTAATATTAGAAATTCATTCTGGCCATTGGCGATACCTCTTGACCAACAAAATCATTTTGTAAAAACTTTTGATAGCCAGCTATTGCAATCATAGCCGCATTATCAGTACAATATTCAAATTTTGGGATAAAAACCTCCCAACCTAAAGTATCTTGCAAGCCTAACAATGTGTTACGCAGACCAGAATTTGCCGAAACACCGCCAGCAATAGCTATTTGATTGCAATTATACTGCTTTGCGGCCTTCTTTAATTTATTAAGTAGGATATTTACAATGCTGTGTTGTACGGATGCACAAATATCTGCCAGATTTTCTTCCACAAAAGATGGATTCTCTCTCTGACGGTCTCTTACAAAATAGAGTATAGCAGTTTTAAATCCACTGAAACTAAAGTTTAAACCTTGTATTTGCGGTTCTGGAAATTGATAGGCTTTCGGATTTCCTTCTTTCGCATGTTTATCAATCAACGGACCACCGGGATAAGGTAAGTTTAAAATTTTCGCAGTTTTATCAAAGGCCTCTCCTGCTGCATCATCTAACGTCTCTCCAACAATCTCCATATCAAAATAGTCTTTCACCAAAACAATCTGGGTGTGACCACCCGAAACGGTAAGACATAAGAAAGGAAATCTCGGTTTTGGCTCGTCAATAAAGTGCGCCAAAATGTGAGCTTGCATGTGATTTACAGAAATCAAAGGTAAATTTAATGCTAAAGCAAAAGATTTTGCAAAAGAAACGCCCACCAAAAGCGCTCCTAATAAGCCGGGACCTTGCGTAAATGCAACGCCTTCCAAGTCCTTTTTATCCACTCCTGCTATCGCTAAAGCCTGTTGCACAGCCGGTACGATATTTTGTTGATGCACCCTCGAGGCAAGCTCTGGAATTACACCTCCATAATTTTCATGAATTGTTTGGTTTGCAATAACATTGGCAGTAATTTTGCCGTTATCACAGATGGCAACTGAAGTTTCGTCGCAGGATGATTCTATAGCTAATATAATGGGCACGTACAAGAGATTTAAGCTACAAAATTATTAAAAAACTATTAAAAATACTTCTGTGGATTATCGCTTCAATCATATTGTTGGTTGCCGGCGTAGTTTTTTCCCTACAGTTTAAACCTGTACAGACGTTTGTAGCCAAAAAAGCCGCAGATTATCTTTCTAAAGAATTGAATACAACCGTTAAAGTTGGTGGGCTTTATGTAAGGCCTTTCAAATCTGTAGTGCTTGAAGAATTATTAGTATTAGACCTACAGAAAGATACTTTGGCCCATTTTCCAAAATTTCTGGTAGATCTTAACTATTTTTCTTTGAAAGAAAGAATAGTAGACATCAACACTGTTCAACTAAACGATGGAACTTTCTTTCTAAAAAAACAGACCGATGGGAATAGCAACTTGGATTTCATAATTGATTATTTTGATAGCGGTAAGCCAAAGACTCCTTCGAAAAAGAAAAAGTTTCAAATTCTCTTCGATAGGGTTATCATCAATAATCTTCACTTCAAATACAAAAACTTTAATGATAACGAAAAGGTTGATGGCGTAAATTTTGAAGATGTTGATGTTACCGAGATGAATGGCATATTCGAAGGTCTAGATACGAAGGACCACCTACTGCAAGCGAACATCAAGAACCTTACTCTAAAGGAAAAAAGTGGCTTTTATTTAAAAAACCTGAGCGCTTTTACTACAGTAGATAGTAATGCAATAGAATTAAAAAAACTACTTTTAGTCACCAATAAAACTCGCCTTACCGACTATTATCAAATGAAGTTTAAAAGCTTCCGAGATTTTAAGGATTACGAAAATAAGGTAAGGATGAAAGCCAATTTCGTAAATAGTCATATATCTTCCAGTGATATCGCTTTTTTTGCTCCTGCGTTAAAAAAGATGAAACTGGATATCGATATTGACGGGCAGATTACGGGTTTAGTAAATAATTTAAGAGCAAAAAAGCTATCAGTTAAGACTGGAAAAGCAACTTACATTAAAGGCGATTTCTCTATGAAAGGACTTCCCAACTGGGATGAAACTTTTATGGACATGAAGATTGAGCTTGCGGGAACCAACAAGAAAGACTTAGACGAAATTCTAACTGACCTTACCGGGAAACGCGTCAAATCAATTCCAGAAATTGTAAACAAGTTTGGAAATATCAACTTCAATGGGCATTTCACTGGTTTTCAGAATGATTTCATCGCCTATGGTGAGTTTAAAACCAAGTTAGGCCGTTTGAAGTCTGATGTAAACATGAAAATTGATAAAAAAGGCATTCCATCTTACTCAGGGAATGTAAAAACTTACGATTTTCATATTGGCGATTTACTCAATGAAAAATTATTAGGCAGAGTTACCTCTGAACTGAATATTAAAGGTAGAGGTACAGAAATCAAAGACCTAAACGAAGAGTTGAAGGGAAAGATCAGTTACCTAGATTTTAAAGGCTATCGTTACAGAAACATTGATATCAACGGTACTTTTGAGAAAAAATTCTTTGACGGAAACTTAAAAATAAATGATAAAAACGTACAATTAGACTTTGATGGCGGCGTAAACCTTAATCCAGAACTACCAGTTTTTAACTTTAAAGCAAACATCAGAAATGCCCGTTTAAAAACACTGAAACTTTACAAAGATTCCCTTAAAGTAGATGCAATTTTCAGCACCAATTTCTCCGGAACTAACTTAGATAATATACAAGGACGATTGCTGCTTCAAGAAATCACCTTGAACAATCTACGTGGAATCTATAAAATTGATTCTGTATTTTTAAATGCTCGAGGTACGGGGATGGATAGAAGTCTAAGCATCAATTCTGATATTCTGGAAGCAGGAATTAAGGGCCAGTATGATTTAGGAACCATTGTATCTTATTTTAAAACCATTGGAAAAACATACGTTCCGTCTCTAAAAACAGACATCTATAAATTCAAAACACAGGTATTTGATTTTAGGTTAAGGATAAAAAACTTCGAGCCTATTGCTGAACTGATTTCTCCGGGATTAGAAATTGACAAAGAATCCTTACTAGTAGGTGCTTTCGACTCTAGAAATAACACCGCTACGTTGGGTGGCGTAATTAAACGATTAAAGTTCAAAGGTATCGTTGCCAACAACGTTATTATCGACGAGAATACTTCGCCACAACAACTTACTGCCATTGTTTCTTCGGATAGAATAGATTTAAATGACAGCCTTTACATCAAGAACGTCAACATTTCTAATATTCTACGGAACGACAGTCTATCGCTAAACGTTAAGCTTTCTAACGCAGATGATGCCAACCAACTCGATTTAAACGGACTAGTTGAATTCTTACCTGATACCGCTAAAATCAGTATCCTCCCTTCTAACTTGAAAATAAACTATCAAGACTGGAATATTGAAGAAAAAGTACAAATTGGACTCAACAAAGGCAAAACAAAAATTGAAAACTTCTCGCTGAGCAGCGGTACACAGGAGTTAAAAATCAATGGAATTATTTCTGAAGATCCAACTGATGTGGTCACCTTAGCTTTAGAAAATTTTAATCTTAAAACGCTAAATCCGTTCTTCAAATCGGCAGGCGTTAATCTTGCTGGTGTAGCAAACGGAAAGACAATGGTCTACGGCTTATTAAAATCGCCTAAAATTTCAGACAGCTTGAGGGTTGATTCTTTAGGGTTTAATGGTACTTACATCGGCAGCTTAACCGATACTTCTTCTTTTAATAGTGATACCAAAATAGCTACGGTTTACGCTAAAATTGTGGCTGCCGACAGAGAAACGTTCAATATCACTGGAAATATCAATGCCGCAGAAAAGCAAATTGATCTTAATGTAAAATTAGATGACAGTGAGCTGGCCTTACTCACCCCTTTTGTGCGCAAGCTGGTTTCTAACCTAAAAGGAAAGGTATCTGCAGATTTATCGGTAAAAGGTCCTTTCTCAGAACCATTGATAAATGGCGATATCAATTTGGATAAAGCGCAGGTAACTGTTAACTACTTAAAAACAACTTACATTATAGACGACCAAGTAACGGTAAACAACAGTGCTATACAACTAAACAATTTAGTACTAAAAGACTTGGAGGGGCATACAGGAACAGCAAGTGGTTCGGTAGACCTAAAAAATATAGACAACCCTAACATTCAGGTAGAACTTGAGGCAAAAAATTTATTAGCGTTAAATACTACATCAAAAGATAATGCTGTTTATTTCGGGAAAGCCTATGGTACCGGTAAATTCTCTTTTAAAGGACCTACCAATGATATGTTTATTGACATTGATGCCAAAACCGAAAAAGGAACTGTATTTAGCTTACCATTAAACAGTTCTGAAACAATAACGGACAAAGACTTCATCACTTTTGTAAGTAAAGACACCACCAAAGTAGTTAAAAAAATATCGAGCTTCGAAGGATTAAGCATGAGATTTAAACTAAGCGTTGACCCAAATACTACAGTAAATATTTTTACCGTGTTAGGCAAGCTTAGTGGAACGGGAAATGCAGACTTAGAGCTCAATATATCTAAAGTGGGTGATTTTGAGATGAAGGGCGATTACATTATTGAAAGTGGTGTATTTGATTTTACGGCGAGAGAAGTAATCAATAAGCGATTTGAAATTAGGCAAGGAGGAACCATTAGGTGGACTGGAAACCCAACTAATGCGCAAATTAACCTGAAGGCCATTTACATGTTACGTGCAGCCTTGGGCGACCTTTATCAAGCTGCAAATAGAGATGCAAGTAGTAATGCTACACAAACTGCACAAACCGAGGTGGAAATGGGTTTAACAGGCTTATTAATGAAACCAGATATTAAATTGGATATTTTTTTCCCTGCCAATCCAGCTATCAAAGAAGAACTACAGTCTTATTTTAACGACGGAAACAACTTAAACACTCAAGCTTTAAGCTTAATTATACAGCGTAGATTTGCTCCTGGTACAGGTGCTGAGAATTTAAGTCAGCAATTAGGCTCGGTAGGCACAGGTACCGCAACAGATTTGATTTTTAACCAGCTGAACAATGTACTATCTAGCTTAAACTTAAACTTTGTAGACATTAATATTCGTTCGTTTAATGAAGCTAGTGCCTCAGCAAAGCTCTTCAATGACCGGGTAATTATTAGTGCTGGAATCACCGATATTAGCAAAAGTTCTATTGATAACTCTATCGGTTTTAGAAATGAGATTGGTCGTGAGGTAGAAATACTAGGCTTAATTAAAAAAGATGGCAGCTTAGTTGGTAAAATCGCCAATAAACCACCCACTATTCAAAGTATATTTGCCAACCCAGGTATAGATCCATATCGAAATGTATTTTCTTTAGGTTTAATTTATAACCAACAGTTCGACACCTTTACAGAGCTACTGAAAAAAATTTCGGGCAAATATCGCAGAGAGCAAAAGAAGAAAGACGCGGAGAAAGAAAAGCAGCGAATAGATAAAGAAGCGATTCTTACTGAGAAGAAGAAAAACCAAAACAAATAAGGGTATTTACAACTTTAGAATTACGACTGACGATTTCGACTACTAAAATATAAAAGCGCCAGAAGTAATTACCTCCTGACGCTTTTTAACCTTTTACTTTCTACTTTTAACTTAAAAAGTTAGCCCTTTAAAATCTGGTGTCCCATTTTATCTCTCTTAGCAATTAAGTAAGATTCATTGTGTTTGTTACTTTCTATCTCTATCGCTATGTTTTCTACAATTTCTAAACCGTAGCCAACTAAGCCAGCTCTTTTAGTTGGATTGTTGGACATCAGTTTCATATTGGTAATACCTTGCGCTCGTAAAATTTGAGCACCAACACCATAGTCACGTTCATCGCCTTTAAAACCAAGTTGAATGTTTGCTTCTACCGTATCCATACCCGCATCCTGCAAATTGTACGCATGCAGTTTGTTCACTAAACCAATACCTCTACCTTCTTGGTTCATATATACAATTAAGCCTTTACCTTCCTTCTCAATCATTTCCATAGCTCTGTGTAACTGTGGACCACAATCACAACGGCAAGAACCAAAAATATCTCCCGTAACGCATGAACTGTGAATACGTGTCAACACCGCTTCGCCCTCTTCCCATTCGCCTTTTGAGATAGCCATGTGCGTAGCACCGTTACTCAATTGCGTATAAGCAGTCATTTTGAAATCGCCCCATTGTGTCGGCAAATTCACCGTTACTTCTTCTTTAATTAAACTTTCTGCTGCTAAACGATAGGTAATCAAATCTTTGATAGAAATGATTTTTAAATCGTGTTGTTTAGCAATTAGCATCAAGTCAGGCAAACGAGCCATGGTACCATCCTCGTTCATAATTTCTACCAAAACGCCAGCAGGTTCAAAACCTGCTAAACGAGCAATATCAATGGTAGCCTCTGTATGCCCAGTTCTACGTAATACGCCTTCTTTTCTAGCCCTCAACGGGAAAATATGCCCAGGTCTACCTAAATCTTCTGGCTTAGTAGATGGATTTATTAAAGCCTGTACAGTCTTAGCTCTATCGTGTGCCGAAATACCTGTAGTACAACCTTGTCCAATTAAATCTACCGATACAGTAAATGGCGTTTGGTGTAAAACGGTATTGTTTTGAACCATTAAGTTCAATTCCAATTTATCGCACATTTCTTCGATTAGTGGAGCGCAGATTAAACCACGTCCGTACTTAGACATGAAGTTGATTACTTCTGGTGTTACATTTCTGGCAGCCGTTAAAAAATCACCTTCATTTTCACGGTCTTCATCATCAACTACTATGATAATTTTTCCAGCTCTTACATCGGCAAGTGCCTCTTCTATTGTATTTAATTTGATTTCCATTTTGGCAATAACAAAATGCATGGGATTTGCCCCACTTTTAATTTGAGTGCAAAGGTACAACCATTTTATGAGTTGTGGGTTATTAGCCACTAGTTTTTGACCTGTAAAGAACATTATGACATTGGAGAAGCAGTTTCCTAGTTTTAATAAATCAACAGTTATTATAATTAGCAAATAATTTGAAGAGCAATAACAGCTATTCCAAACTTCCTGTAGTCCTGCTTTTCATTATAGCCCTCGCTACACTACGTTTGCTCGGGGCTGCCATTTCAATCAGGTCTAATCGGCAAAATGAGGGGTGCTATTTAACGTTCCTAGCAAAAGCCTAGGTAAGCCAAACCCGATTGAAGTGGAAATACTTTTTTGACGCGTTATTTCGACCGCAGGGAGAAATCTGTTTTTTAGTAGCGCATAACTTGGAGATTTCTTACATGCGTTCGAAATGACGGCAGTAGAAGACAAAAAAGATTGAAACGTAAAGCGGGACTACCATTGCGATGGAAAACAGCCGCAGCTTTTTAAACAAATAAGCAAAAAACTAGTTTTTGGCTTCTATTTCTGTAGTTTTTTTACGCTTAAAAAGCTTTTTGAATAAGCCAACAATTAGTTGTTTGTAATAATCGATATCGAATAAGGCAGAATCTACCGTTGCTTTGTAAGTTAGGAAAGCACCTACTGGCGTGAGGATAATTACGGCCATCCACATTCCCGCAACAGGGTCTAAAGATCCTTCTTTGGCAGATTTCTCGGCTACTGTAGAAATGATATGGTAGAACAAAAAGAAAATCACTGCAATTACCACCGGCAAACCTAAACCGCCTTTACGAATGATAGCCCCCAAAGGTGCGCCGATAAAGAAAAGCAACAAGCAAGATACGGCTAAGGTATACTTACGCTGATACTCTATTTTCGCCCTTAAAACTTCCTTACTTCTAAACTCGTAATCTGCAAGCTGACCTTTGATCGTTTGCTTCAAAGCGTCTATTTGATCGTATGCACTTTGTAATGCCTGCGCTTTCTGATCTTTGGGGATAAAGCTAAGCACATCGCCTTTAAAGATCGTTGGAGGGGTTTTAACCTTGGTATATCCTTTTATATAACTACTTTGTTTAAAGTAATACTGTGCATTTGTTTGCAACGCCCTTCCAATACTATCCAAACCTTTTGTCAACGAATCTCTTCGGTGCAGCAACTCTTTACGGTTCAGCATAGGTGCATTATTCTTAAAATTTTGCTCCTCTGTACGTGTCATGCTTTTAAAACTACTGAAATCGAACTTAACTTCCGTTTGCTTAAAGCGCATCCTAGTTAACGACTGGCGAGGATTATAGCTACCGTTATTAGACGCAGCTTCTTGGTAACGAACGCCATTGACCAAGTTCAGCACCATGTAGTTACCATCTGAGGTTTTGGACATCTTCCCCTTTTCGGCCATAATAATTTGCGGAATACCAGTGTTACTTCCACTTTTATGATCATAAATCATGATGCCATAAAGGGAATCTACCGCTCCTTCGCCCTTGCGCTCTATACGCATAGAATAACCTGGAATGCTATTGTTAAACACTCCGGCTTTAATTAAAAAGGAAAGCTTTTTATTACGAACATCCCAGAGTAGCGAACCGTATTTTAAATTGGCCTTGGGCAGCATATAATCTGAAAAGAAAAAGGAGGCGACTGCTAAACCTACAATGAGAATAAGCAATGGCTGCATAGCTTTACGCAAAGAAACTCCCGCCGACTTGATGGCCACTAACTCATAATTCTCTCCGAGGTTACCGAAAGTCATGATGGAAGACAGCAAAATGGCCAACGGCAATGCCATAGCTACATTTGAAGCCGATGCGTACATCATCAATTCGGCTATAACGTACCATTCGAACCCCTTGCCTATTAAATCATCGACGTACTTAAACAAAAAGAACATCAACAGAATAAACATCACAATAAAAAATGTGACGGCAAAAGGTCTAATAAATGCCTTGATTAGCAGTAAATGAATCTTTTTCAACTATGCAAAGATAGGCGTTTTTTGCAGAAATTGGAGGCTTATACTTGGTAAGTTTTTTGTTTTAACGCTAGAAACATACACCTTTAACCGAGGCAAAGATGAAGTACTGCAATTTGATTTCGGAACTTAAGCTCCCAATACGCTCAGCAAATAAGTAATTTGATTATCCCAAATCTGTTTTCTTTCCTGCAAAGTGTCATCCGTAGCAAAATCGGTAATGGCCAAAGCTACATCGTTGGTTAGTTCGTCTTGTACAATCTCCATTTCGAAGTAGCAATAAGGTTCATCATCAACCCATCTAAACTTCACTAGTTTATTTTCTTTAATGCTAATGAGCTTCGCTTTTTGTATTTCTCCGTCCCAAGTAAAAGTATAAGTTTGGTCTCTAAATATTACATCATCTGCAAACCATTGCGACAAGCCGTTGGGCTCGTTCAAAAAACTGTATAATATACGTGGTGAAGACCTTATGGCGTATTCTAATGTAAATTTCTTCTTTTCTGACATCCTTACTTCTTTTTTAGTACTGACTATATTTTTCTAAAGAAAAGTAATTTCTTTTATAAAAGCAAAGTTTTAGAAATAAGTATTTTTTAAAACTCACAGCAGATAGATTTAAAGGTTTCACAAAATTTATTCCTACTGCAAAAACCTATAAAACAAGCACATCTGAATTAGTTTTATGGGAAATAAAAACCTTTGAAAATATTTTTCTTGTTTACTGGATTAAATCCTATATTTGCATCTCGAAAATCGGCGGGGTAGCTCAGATGGTTAGAGCGCAGGATTCATAACCCTGAGGTCGGCAGTTCGATTCTGCTCCCCGCTACTGGTTAAAAGCTCACAGCAATGTGGGCTTTTTTGGTTTTAAAGGAATAAGCATTTACTTTTCACCTTCAACAAAAAAGCGTCCCAATAAATGAGACGCTTCGTTTTATTCTTCCAAATATTTTACAGCAAATTCTACCCAGTCTTTTACCGATTTATCTAAATGGACATCGGGTTGGATCCCAATGTTATCTATCGGATACTCTGGCAAGCGCAAGGCTCTGTAAGTTGGCATTAGGAGTTGATAATTCGCACAACCAAAATCTATTAAATAAGCATTACCGTAATCTAATGCACCATAACTTGGTATGCCCATTAATTTTACTTTCTTGCTTTGCTTAGCGAGAAACAGGAAATATTCTGCAGAACTTCCCGTTCGTTTATTGGCTAGTACAACCACATTCTTTGGACTTTTCGCGGCAATTTCCACTTCTTGAATTTGAACAAGTTCCCCACCTCCATTAAAGTTTACAAACTTACCAAGCTGTTGTTTCAAAGTTGCAATATTCTTGTCGATTCCTTCTGTTGAAGCATTGGCATCAAGCGTTTTCTTGTATCGTTCCAAGTTGTCAATATATGTTTGGGTAGCTAAAAACTCTGCGCCGGTGTTGCGTATGTTTTTACCCATAATGTAGGGCAATAACTTTTTATAGGCATCGGTGGTACCCCCTGGATTACCTCTAAGGTCAACAATCAGATTTTCAGTATTTTCAAGCAACTCTTTATGCTGTTCAATAAGTTCATTTATTTCTTTCAAATATTGATATTCGAAACTAGGCAGCTTTAGAATGGTTGTTCTAGCAGTCAATTTTTTAATATAGAAACCTTCAAATTCTTTTAACCTAGCTGCAACTTTTGCCTCATTCACTTTCGATTTTGGCACTTGCTTTACCAAGGTTACACTTACTTCATCCAAAAAAAGCACACCTTCATCGTAATATTTATACGAACCCTGTTTTAAGCTCTTATCTAAGAGTGCGTACTCAAAATCTCCATTAGTTAATAGCTTAAATTTAATTTCTTTAGGTTTCCAAGAGATAGATTCGGCTTCTATAATAAAGCCAACATATTCATCTTTTCCGTTCTTTTTAATTCCTATTTTGTAGCCATCTGTTATCCAAACACCTTCTAAATGATCCTCTGAAGATTGAACCTTATCTTGAAAGTCTTTAATATCCACCGCAAAAGAAGCAACCGAACCAATTACACCTCCAGCAGCAAAGGGAGCGCCATTGGCACCTACCCACAAGTGCGGGTCTTTAAAGTAATCGGTGTATCTTTTTAAAAGTTGCCGACAAGTCAATTCGTCTGCTTTTTTAGCTTCAGCAATTAGGTTTTCTTTAAATCCATTGTATAAAAAGGCTTCTTTTGTTTTTGCGGAAAAGCCTGGATATTCGGTCTCTACTTTGGAGATTAGTTTTGTTAGGGTTTGCTCGCAATTACAGGCTGGCAGCTGTTGGGCAGACAGGGATTGGGCAAATAAGACAGCAATTAGGTAAAGTATTTTCTTCATATCAATTTCGATTACGCAACAAAAATAAGTTTAACGCTTTAATCAAAATTGTAAAAATGTAACCTGCTAAATAAACAGCCAGATATATCCTTTATTGGTATCTACTTTTTTAAAGAAAGCGTTTGGGCTAACTTTTGCCAACTGTTTAAAGTCTTTAATGAGATGTGACTGGTCGTAAAACAAGCTCTCGTAAGATAATTCCGTTAAGCTATCGGTCTCTTTTCGTTTTGCTATCGCATTTCTAAAACGGTGTATCTTTCTATATTCTGTAGGAGATTTACCTACCCCTTGAGTGAATAATTTGTTCAGGTATTGTCTTGAGAAATTATGTTTCTTGGCAATTCCGTCTATCCTCAGATCAGCTTCTATATCAATAATTACTTTTTCTAGCAACGATAACTCAACAGTACGAAGTTTTGAAAGCCAATACTGTTCTAGCATATCTCGTTGAAGCATTCTATCTTTTTGTTTTAGAACGGCAGCCATTGTCTCCTTGAAATCTGGAAAAGGATTAAAACATAAGGCACTTTTTTGCAGGATCAGCTCATCTGCGTTAGCCATAAAATGATGAATACCTAAGGGCTTGAAATAAATTGTAATTTCGTTGATGGCGCCTTCGCAATTAACTTCTATTGGATTTGTGTAACGCGAAACATAATTAGCTACTAAATTTTCGTGCTCGGATTCCTTAACCACAATTTTATTTTCTTCAACCTGTATATCGGCATTGGCATTTACCGAAACAATAAAAAAGTTATTTGGGAAAGTCCAATAATGTAAAGATGTTGGCTCTTCTGAAGAAGCAATAAAATAGTAACCTTCGATATATTTTTTCAAGACCTCGTTTTTTGGTCTATAGAATTCCATCTGCATCTTATCGCTAAACTGAAAAAGCTACTTTCTCAATATTTTATCCATTGCTTTTCCTCTTGCTAATTCATCAACCAGCTTATCCAGGTAGCGTACTTGCCTCATTAAGTCGTCTTCTATTTCTTCAATTCTGTAGCCGCAAATTACTCCTGTAATTTTTGAAACATTGGGATGAAGCTGAGCTTGGGCAAAAAAATCTTGGAAATTAGTTTTGTTATCGATATGCTGCTGTATCGCATTTTCGTCGTAACCTGTTAGCCAAGTAATCACCTCATTTAGTTCAGCTATCGTACGTCCTTTTTTTTCTAGTTTGGTGATGTAGTGCGGATAAACACTAGCAAAAGACATCTTGTAAACTCTTTCGTTGTTACTTTTCATACTAATTGCTCCTTAGACTTCAAATTTAGCTAAATTATTGAAGGCTTTAGTAAGCTTTAGTATTTCTAAGCTTCTTGCTTAACGACTTTGCTCTTCGCAAGTTTTAGCTCTAAGTTCGCTTTACTGGCGCTCACCACATTTAAAATTAAATCTCGGCTGGTTTTCTCTAGATTTCCGTAAGGAAGAACCACCCTTATTTTATTGCCATTATACTCGCCATTGTAAACCTGTACCGGCTTACTATCGGCAGTATCTAAAACCTTTACGTTATTACCTATTGGGTTAGGATTTAAACAAACCAGATTAACCTCCTTGATATCTATACCCTTAGCTTTCGAAACACAGGTGAGTTGGATACTTAAAGACGTTTCTGTTCTATACAGCACCGAAACTTCGGCTTGGCTTTCTTTGTTTTGAGCTTGGAAAGTAACTTTGTTTTTCTTTGAATTTACACAGGAAGTGATTAAAAATAAAGCATAAAAACATACGAGGTAGAGCGACGTTTTTCTTTTGGTAGACATGATGGGATTAAAAATTTTACTCTGTTAATTATTAAAAAGACTCAACTTATTTATGGCATCTATTTTTATTTAATTTGATGCTTTTCGAACAAGTTTAATCCAATAAAGAACGTTGAGCAAATATACGGCAATACTTAGGGTTTGGTTTGTCAAACCAAAGTAAACAAAAACTTAGCTATCTGATAACCTGCATATTGATACATTTTAAAGACAATTTTCCCTTTTGCGTTTGACTTATCTTTTTAATATTTCAACGTGATTCATCATTTTATTACCAGGCTAAAGCCTAAAGCAAATCAATTTCTTTTTGTAGATTTTCTCTCGCCTTAGATTCTAGTTTTTCATAGAAGTAGGCTGTTTTATAAATTCTCGGCATCGTTAAAAAATGCTTTAAAACCTTCTTTCGACCAACTTTATAAATCAAATTTGGAAATATTTGATATTCTTTTCTAACGCTCTTAAAATATGCAGCATAACTATCCCAATCCTGTCCTAAAATAGAAAGGTCTGCATCTGTAAAATAATTAGTATCGTGATTATTGCTAACAACATGAGATTTTGTTGCCAGAATTTGCTCCTTACATTCTTTGATGATAGCTAAGGGAATTCCAGCTTTTAGCATTCGATTTTCGGCTAGTTCAGCACTTTTTTCCTCATTATTTGATTGTGTAGCGCTGTAAATGATATCGTGATAATACAATGAAAACAAAATAACATCCCAGTTTTGCAATTGCGCTGCTATGGCTTCGAGCTGTGCCAGTAAATTTTCTAAATGAGTTAGAGAATGATAGTACCGCTGCTGCCCTGAGTACGCTATTTCTATCTCATCCCAAAGTTCTTCAATCAACTCGTTGTTAATAGTGTAGCGATTTAAAAGCGTGTAAAAAGTTTCCTTAAGTGCTATCATATCAAAGCTTTCCTGCAAGATAACAGGTCACTTTCAGATTTTAAAATAATAGTGGATTTACTTGATTAGATGCTATACCATCAAGACAGTAACATTTTAAGTTTAGCGAAAAGCTCCTTCGGAGGATAAGGCTTATACACCAATTCATCAAACCCTTGCTGAATCATATCTTCTCTAACAACGGTTACCGCAGAAGCCGTTAAGGCTACGATGGGTACACGCTGCTGTGCTCCCTCCAATTGTCTAATTTTCCTAGTTGCCTGATAGCCATCCATCACAGGCATGTGCAAATCCATTAGCACCAAATCGTAATCTCTTTCGATAGTTTGGTCGACCGCTACCTGTCCATTCTCTGCCACGTCGAAAGTTACGCCCCAGCGTTTCAACAACCTAGACACCAACATCACATTCACTTCGTTATCTTCTACCAAAAGTATGTGCTTGCCATTCAGCGAATCGTCTTCTGTGATCACAGTAGATTGTTGATGATTTTTAGGCACTAAAAAAGGAACGCAAACCGTAAATGTAGAACCTATGCCATGTTTGCTTGCCACGTCGATACTTCCACCTTGCAGTTCAATTAGTTTTTTAGAAATAGCCAAACCTAAGCCTGTACCTCCGTATTTTCTTGTCGTATCTCTGCTTCCTTGAGTAAAGCTTTCGAAAATCAAGCCTAGCTTTTCTTTAGCAATGCCAATACCCGTATCAGCTACCGAGAAAACAAGGAAATCTACTCTTCCCTCCTTTTTAGTTGTTAAACCTACTGTAATCGAACCTTTTTTGGTGAATTTTACTGCATTGGTCATTAAGTTGGTGAGCACCTGCGCCAATCGTGTACGATCGCCATTAACCCATTGGGGCACCTCCGAAGCAATCCTTACATTCAGTTCTACGTCGGTATGCTCTAACTGCCTTTTGAAATAGCCAAGTGTGTGTTCCAATAATTCCCGAATATTAATAGCCACTACTTCTAGTCCCAGTTTACCCGATTGGATCTTGTGGTAATCCAAGATATCATTGATCAAGTCCATCAAGTTATTTGCCGAAAACTTGAGAATATTTAAGGATTCAATTTGATGGGGCAAAGTCTCTCCCACTAGCAGAAGGTCCGTAAAACCAATAATGGCATTTAGCGGCGTTCTAATTTCGTGGCTCATGGTCGACAGAAATTCTGTTTTCAGTTTATCGGCATCTTCTGCCAATTCCTTTGCTTTAATCAAGTTGCGCTCGGTTTCCTTTCTTGCAGACACATCAAGGAAAGCGCCGTATAGTTTTACAGTTTTTCCATTTTCTTTCATAGGCTTGCCCATCATTCTAATCCATGTACGTTTATTTAAAGGATGATTAAAAGGTAATTCCAAATCAAAAGGTAGTCCTTCGTTAATGGCTTCGTCAATAGCACTCTTTAAAGTTAAAAGCGCTTCGGGAGTATAGCCCTGTTCAATTTGTTCAATATCGGCATCTGTGGCGTTCAAGGCACCGTGAATGCGGAAAGCTTCCTCAGACCAACGGGCTTTAATTTGGAGAACATCGAGTTCCCAAACGCCAATTTTAGCCATAGAAGCCATTTCCGTTAATATTTCACTAGAAGCTTGGAGCATAGTAGCGTTGTCCTTTTTCTTATCCAACAAACCACTAATCACTTTGTTTGAGTCTATAGAAGTGACGCTATTTACCAGAGAGGCAAGCCATAAGGCTGGAGTTTATTCTTTTGCTCTCATGTTCTCACCATCCTTAAAGTGTAGTCTTCTGAAAACAAATCCCGATAGGATGGTTAAACCTCCGATAACTAAAAAAGTATAGCGAAAGGCATTGTGAATTTCGTTGTGAATCAACTTCACATCGCCCTGAAAAACCTTTAAAACAATTAGGCCAAAGGCGATACCAAAACCGATGGCAAGCTGCTGGTTCACCGAAGCTAAGGAATTACCGCTACTGGTGTGATATTGTCGCAAATCGGCAATAGAAATGGAGTTCATTGCGGTAAACTGTATGGAGTTGAAAAAACCTAGCAAAGCGATGATTGGCATATACCAGTAAAACGAGGTTTGTATTACTGGAATGGCCATGCAACAAATTAATATTCCAATCATAAACGTATTGAACATTAAGGTTTTGCGGTAACCAAATTTATTGAGAATTTTGATGACATTAGATTTAGCTAACATGGCTGTAAGTGCCATTGGCGCCACAATCCAACCAGAGGTAACTGCCGACTGACCGTAAGCAATCTGTATCATCATTGGTAGCAATAAGGGCACCGAACTGATCCCTAAGCGAGTGGCCAAATTACCAACAATGCCCACTCTAAAAGTTCTAACTTTGAACAAGTTTAATGGGAAGATAGGGTTATTGTCTCGAGTGGCATGGCGATAATAGAAATATAACATTAAGAAGCCCAGAAAAAACACAGATAAAACTGGTGTCATGTGCGCCGTATTACCGAACATTTCTAACGCAATGGAAAGCAATAGAGAAGCCGCAGCAAAAATCAAAAAGCCTTTAAGATCAAAATCGATGATGTTTGAACGATAGTCGGGCATGTATTTGATACTTAAAACAATGCCAATTAACCCTATGGGAATGTTGATAAGGAAAATCCAGTGCCACGATAAATAATCTACCATATAACCGCCCACCAATGGCCCCAACACAGGACCAATTAATGCTGGAATAATGGCAAAGTTCATTGCTTTAAGCAGTTCGTTTTTGGGAAAAGTTCTAATGAGCGCCAACTTTCCTACGGGCGTCATTAAACTACCACCTATACCCTGTAGCACCCTAGCAAAAACCAACTGCGTTAAATTATGGGAAAGCGAACAAAATAAAGAACCTGCAGCAAATAAAATTAGTGAGGCAATAAATATTTTTCTGGTACCGAACTTATCTGCCAAAAAACCACTCACCGGCATAAATAGCGCCAAAGTTAGCACATAACTGATAATCGCATTTTGCATGTTTAGCGGCGATTCGTTCAAATCTTTGGCAATGGTAGGCAGTGATGTATTTAGGATGGTAGAATCCAACATCTGCATAAAGATGGACGTTGCCAGTATTACGGGCAGTAGTTTTTTCGTGGTGCTGGGTGGTGAAGTGGATTCTTGCATTATCTTTTATCCTTGACTGCGGCAGTAAAGCTACTAACTAAAGAAAAAAACAGATGTCTTTGTTTATTCAAAATATTGATTTTTTACATCTCCTAATCCTTGTTCAACATCGAATTTTGCTTGGTGTCTTTCATAAAAATATAAACAACCAACGAAAAAGCAATACAACCAGTAATGTACCAATAGTAATAATGTTCTACATGGTTTTGTTTAAACAGCAAAGCGACGTACTCTGCCGAGCCCCCAAAAATAGCCACCGTTAGCGCATAAGGCAAGCCCACCCCAAGTGCTCTAATATGCGTAGGAAACAACTCAGCTTTCACTACGGCATTGATAGAAGTATAGCCCGAAACAATCAACAAGGCAATAAGGAGATAAACAAAGGCTTCCCACATACCCGCTGCGTTACTTAATCCATTCAACAGCGGAACGGTAAGCAAAGTTCCAGCAATGCCAAAACCTAACAACAAAGGGCGGCGACCAATTTTATCCGACAGCAAGCCAAAAAGAGGTTGTATCAAGGCGAAAATAAATAAGGACAAAAACGAGATCAACGTTGCTTCTTGCTTGCTTAAATGCACCGTGTTTACCAAAAACTTCTGCATATAAGTAGTGTAAGTATAAAATGCTAAAGTACCGCCCAAGGTTAAACCTACTACGGTGATCAGTGCTTTAGGATGTTTCAACAATTCCCTAATCGAACCTTTTTTATCTTTCGCTTCATCAGCGGCTAATTTGTTTTTCTCGAAGGACGCGGTTTCGTGCAAACTAGACCTCAAGTAGAGCGCAATTACCGACAACATCGCCCCTATTACAAAAGGAATTCGCCAACCCCAATCGTGTAGCTGCGCCTCTGTTAGGATAAATTTCTGCAACACCAATTGGATGCCCAAAGCCATCAGCTGCCCGCCAATAAGCGTTACATACTGAAAGCTGGAATAAAATCCTCTCCTATCTTTTGTCGCCATTTCACTTAAATAAGTGGCCGATACACCATATTCTCCCCCCACACTTAAACCTTGCAGCAAACGAGCCAATAGTAACATAGCCGGCGCAAAAATCCCGACAGATTCATAAGTGGGCGTTATTGCGATTAATAAAGAACCAAAAGACATTAACAAAACCGAAACCGTCATCGCTTTTTTACGACCAATTTTATCGGCAACTGTACCAAACAGCCAACCTCCAATGGGGCGCATTAAAAAGCCTACTGCAAAAATACCGGCGGTATTAAGCAACTGCGCCGTTTGGTTTCCATTTGGAAAAAAAGAACCAGAAAAGTAAATGGCAAAAGCAGCGTAGGCATACCAATCGTACCATTCTACCAAATTACCTATGGAGCCACCAACAATGGCTTTGATACGATGACCAGTAGAAAGTTCTTTGTCTGTAGATTGAGTTATTTCCATTACTTATGCTGCTTCTAATCCGAAAGATACAATTATAGGGAATAGAAAACGATTAGCAGACCACGCTTAAATATTGTTCTGCGAGCAAATATCAACCAATCTCTTTTTTACTTATATTGATTCCTGTATTACCTACCATAATTACTGATTGGAGTTACACATGACAAAAGCGGTTATTTCTTTCTTTAAATTTGTGAAGACAAATTAGGAAATCATGGCAGAGATTATCAATTTCAGCACCATTAAGGAATACAACCAATTCAACAACAACGAAACACTGCATCCTTTGGTAAACGTGGTTTATTTGGAAAAAGCTAGTCCTAGGCAACACAGACGCTTACGTTACGATTTCTACACTATCTTTTTAAAGCAGATTAAGTGCGGCGATTTACGTTATGGCTTAAAAAACTATGATTACGAAGAAGGCACTTTGATATTCTTAGGACCAGGACAGGTAATTGGTCAAAATAGTGAGGAATATTACGATCCGCAAGGTATTGCCTTGGTTTTTCATCCTGATTTATTGCATGGCACTGCATTAGGCAAAAACATGAACAGCTATCAATTTTTCTCTTATGCCGTAAACGAAGCTTTACACCTATCAGAACAGGAAAGAAAAATAATATTAGATTGCTTTTCGAAAATCGAATACGAATTACAACACGCCATCGATAAACACAGCAAACAACTGATTGTATCAAATATCGAACTATTTCTAAATTATTGCACCCGTTTTTACGACCGTCAGTTTATTACCCGTGAAAATGCCAACAAAGGGCTTTTAGAACGATTTGAGGATTTATTAAATGGTTATTTCTCTTCAGAAAATCCTCAGAACATTGGCTTACCATCGGTAGCTTACTGTGCCCAAGAACTAAACCTATCCGCAAATTATTTTGGTGATTTAATTAAAAAGGAAACAGGGCAATCTCCACAAGAGTATATTCAAAACAAGGTAATAGATGTGGCCAAAGAACTCATTTTCGACCAGCGTAAATCGGTAAGCGAAATTGCTTATGAATTGGGCTTTAAATATCCCCAGCACTTTACTCGATTGTTTAAGCAAAAAGTTGGCGTTTCTCCTAAGGAATATCGAGTGTTAAATTAATCTGTTATTAGAATGAAATTTACTTCGGCTGCAATCATAACTCTATTTTCTTTGTTTAGTTATCAGCAATCACATGCTCAGCATCAAGAAAGGATGATACGTATAGCAAAAATTGAAGTCCACCCAGAATATCTAGAAGAGTATAAATCTTTTTTAACTGAGGAAATTAAAGCATCATTAACAAAAGAACCTGGCGTGTTAACTTTATATGCAATGCATGAAAAAGATGAACATTACAAAATATCCATCTTAGAAGTTTATGCAAATACCACCGCCTATGAAGCGCACATTAAAACACCTCATTTTCTAAAATACAAAACCGGCACGCTTAAGATGATCAAATCTTTAGAGCTATTAGACATGAGCCCTATTCTATTTGAGGAAAAGACCAAATTTCAAAACAAAACCAATTAATAATAATCATAGATAAATTTATATGCAAACAACAAGTGTTAAAGCTTTCGGTACTACGGCACCTGAAGCAGATTTAGCTCCATTGAGCATTAACCGTAGAGCAGTACAACCAAACGATGTAGAGATTGAGATTTTATACTGTGGCGTTTGCCATTCAGATTTACATACAGCCCGTAACGACTGGGGAGGTTCTATTTATCCAGCAGTACCAGGTCACGAAATTGTAGGGAAAATTACCGCAGTTGGCAGTGCCGTTTCCAAATTTAAAGTAGGCGATTTAGCAGGCGTTGGCTGTATTGTAGATTCTTGCAAAACTTGTAGCAGCTGTCAGCAAGATTTAGAGCAATATTGCTTAAACGGCTTCACTGGCACTTATAACGGACAAGATTTACAATTAGGCGGACAAACTTTTGGTGGCTATTCAGAAAAAGTGGTAGTTAAGGAAGACTTCGTTTTAGCGGTACCTGCCAACCTTGATTTAGCAGCGGTAGCACCATTGTTATGTGCTGGAATTACCACTTGGTCGCCATTAAAACACTGGAATGTTAAAGAAGGTAGCAAAGTAGCGGTAATTGGCTTAGGTGGTTTGGGCCACATGGCTATTAAATTAGCCAAAGGCTTAGGTGCTGATGTGACCTTGTTTTCTAGAACTCCTGATAAAACTGAAGACGCAAAAGCATTAGGTGCCGACCATGTGGTAATCTCAACAGACGAAGCACAAATGAAAGCCGTACGTGGACAGTTCGATGTAATTATTGACACTGTTCCTTACGTTCACGATGTAAACCCTTATGTAGCTACATTGAATATCAACGGCACTTTAGTTTTAGTGGGCTATTTAGGAGGTTTAGAGCCTATCTTAAATACTGTTCCAATGATTTTAGGACGTAAATCGGTAGCTGGCTCTGTAATTGGCGGCATTGCCGAAACTCAGGAAATGTTAGATTTCTGTGGTGAAAAAGGTATCGTTTCAGAAATCGAAATCATCAAGATGCAGGAGATCAACACCGCTTACGAGCGCATGCTAAAAAGTGATGTGCGCTATCGTTTTGTGATTGATATGGCTTCTTTGAAAAATAGTTAAGATTTTTGCAACAGATGTACAGATAAGGCGGGTGAAGACACCCGCCTTTAGCCATCGTTAACGTTTGTTGTCCTCACCAAACGCTTGCTATGATAAATAGAATTTATTTTAACCACATAGACACATAGAATGATTGTAAGAAAAACTATGTGTCTATGTGGTTGATTTATTTGAAATTATTTGTGCATCTGTGGCTAAAAAAACCTTTGTATCAAATTTGAGCCTTTGCTAAAACCACAACTTATTTTTCTTACTTTTATTTAGAGGATGGCCTAACAACCATACTTTATAAACAAAACAATTTCATTAATAAATCCGTTGCCTTAAACGATTACCATCATTTATGAAGCAGGAATACAATTTTTCCCGAAGGTTTTTCCTGAAAACCTCGTCGGCGCTTGGCGCATTGGCTTTTATCCCAAAAGGTGTAAAGGCATTTTATGAGGAAGTAAAAAACTTCATTGTTCCCAAAAAGGAACAATTGCCACTCACCGTTTCTATCAATAAAAAAAGTTACGCCATCAAGGCGGATACGCGAACTACGCTATTGGATTTGCTGAGGGAAGACTTGAACCTAACGGGAGCTAAAAAAGGTTGCGACCATGGTCAGTGTGGTGCTTGCACCGTTCATATTGATGGCGAACGAGCATTAAGCTGTTTGACGCTAGCAGCAATGGTTCCAGGTAAGGAAGTGACGACTATTGAAGGTTTAGCTAACGGCGACAAACTTCACCCCATGCAGGAAGCTTTTATCGAATGTGATGGTTTCCAGTGTGGTTATTGTACGCCAGGACAAATCATGTCGGCGGTAGCTTGTGTAAAAGAAGGACACACCAAATCGGTAGCAGAAATTAAAGAATTTATGAGTGGCAATTTATGTCGTTGTGGCGCTTATAATGGTATTGTCGAATCTATTCAAAAAGTAGCTGCAAAATGAGACCATTTCTATTTTCAAAATCATCAGCCATTAATCAGGCATTAGCGAAGAAAAATGGCACTACGCAATACATTGCGGGTGGCACCAACTTGGTAGATTTGATGAAAAAGCATATCGCAGAGCCTGAAAGTTTGGTAGATATTACATCGGCTTTGCCGGCAAAAATTGAAGTTACCGCAAAAGGTATACAGATTGGTGCCATGGTACGCAATACTCCATTAGCTAACGATGCCATCATCCTTGCAAAATATCCTTTGATAGCCAAAGCTGTGTTAGCTGGCGCCTCTCCACAGATACGTAATATGGCTTCTACTGGCGGAAATTTACTACAGCGCACCCGTTGCCCATACTTTTACGATGTAACCACTCCTTGCAACAAACGCAAAGCAGGCTCGGGTTGCAGTGCTATACCAGGCGAAAATCGCATGTCGGCCATTGTGGGTTATAGCGACCAATGCATTGCGGTGCATCCATCAGATTTATGTGTGGCTTTAGCTGCGCTAGATGCCAGCGTTAAGGTCCAAGACAAAAGCGGAAAAACGCAGTCCATTGCATTTACAGATTTCCATCGCCTGCCAGGAACTACGCCAGAAAGAGATAATAATTTACCGGCAAATGCGCTCATTCATTCCATAGAAATTAATGAAAACGCTTTTGCTAAAAACTGTGCTTATGTGAAAGTTCGTGACAGAGACAGTTATGCTTTTGCATTGGTGTCTGTGGCAGCAGCATTAAACTTAAAAGATAATCAAATTGTGGAAGCGAGGTTAGCATCAGGCGGTGTAGCACACAAACCTTGGCGTTGGCTCGAAGCCGAGCAGTATCTAAAAGGCAAAACTGCCAATGCAGCAACTTTTGAAGCTGCGGCTGATATCGCCATTAAAGATTTAAGAGCACAATCGCATAATGGTTTCAAAATCCCGATGTTAAAAGGAGCGATTGAAACTGCATTACAACAATGTTTAAATCGATAATTAAATAGCTATGGGATTTTTTGATGAACCTTTCGATTTAATGACGCCACCGGAGGGTCGTGTAGAAGGCGTTGCCAAAGTAACTGGTAGCGGTAAATACGCAGCAGAATATAAAGTGAATGGACTTTGCCACGCTGTTTTGGTAGGCAGCACTATTGCCGCTGGCACTATACTCAACATCAATACGAGCAATGCCAAACAAGTGGCAGGTGTGTTAGGTGTTATTACGCATTTAGAGAAACCTGTGGTGCCTGGCATGGCCGATGAAGAGAAAATCAAGGAAGCTCGTTTTGGTTTACCTGTTTTTCATACCGATAAAGTTTATTTTAAAGGGCAGCCTATTGCTTTAGTAATTGCGGAGACTTTGGAAGATGCTACTTATGCGGCATCGTTGGTTAGTGCAGAATATAGGGAAGATGCAAAAACTGTAGATTTTAACGGAACTTTAGGCTTCGTATCGCTTACACCTGCAGGAAAAGATAGAGGAGATATTACGGCTTTAAATAGTGCTGCCCATTCTATAGAAGCAGAATACAATATCAAAGCAGAAGTGCACAACCCGATGGAAATGCATGCCACCATTGCAGAATGGACGGCTGACGATAAGTTGAAGTTATTCGATAAAAACCAGGGAGTAAATAATGTACAGCGCACTTTCGCCAAATTATTTAATATCCCTGTAAATCACATCGAAGTAATTAGTGAATTTGTAGGCGGTGGTTTTGGTTCGGGCTTAAGAGTTTGGCCTCATGCTTTGGCTTGCATCATGGCGGCAAAGTTGGTCAAACGTCCAGTAAAACTGATGTTAACCAGGCCACAGATGTTTTATTCGGTGGGTTACCGCCCTGCATCTTGGCAAAAAATTAAGTTGGGTGCTAATGCTGATGGCAAATTTATTGGTATCCATCACCAAGCTAAAAACGGTACTTCGGTTTACGAAAACTTTAACGAAGGCATTACTCGTGTAACCCGATTAATTTACAATTTCGATAATTTAAAAGCAGAAGCAGCTACAGTTCCCTTAAACTTATCTACGCCAACTTGGATGCGTGGCCCAGGGGACTGCACCGGAGACTTTGCTATTGAAAGTGCAATTGATGAACTGAGTTACAAACTCAACATCGACCCAGTTGCTTTAAGGATGAAAAATTTGGCTTTGGAGAAAAATCCAGAAACGGGTTTACCTTGGTCTACCAACTACATTAACGAGTGCATTGAAAAAGGTGCACAAATGATTAGCTGGAAAGACCGAAAAGCTGCGCACTCACAAAACATAGAAGGCGATTGGAATATTGGATACGGAATGGCCGTTGGTGCTTGGAACGCAGGTAGAGGTAATGCAAGTGCAGGTATCCAAATGCAGAAAGACGGTTCGATTACCGTACAGACAGCAATGACAGACATTGGTACAGGTACAGGAATATCAATGCAAAACATCGCTCATGAAACTACAGGAATTTCTAAAAGCAAAATCAAGATAGAATTAGGAAATTCCAACCTTCCCCCTGCGCCTAGTCAAGGTGGAAGTAATGGATTATCTTCTATTGGCGGTGCGGTAGTAGCTGCTGTAAATGCACTAAAACTGAAACTAGCTGAGCATGCTGCCCTACAAAATGAAGCCTATAAAAATGTGGCAGCAGCTGATATTTTGTTATCCGACAAGGGAATTTCTCTTAAAACAGCGAACAGTCAATTCTTCATCAGCTATGCTTCCCTTTGGGAGAAAAATAAGCTAGGTATATTAGAAGTGGAAGCTAGTTCTGGCCCAGGTGCGGAGCGACAAAAATATGCTTTCTGTTCTTCGGCGGCACATTTCTGCAAGGTAAGGGTTAACCGCAAAACAGGAAAAGTGAAGATTGAAAGATTAGTAACAGTTTCTGACGGTGGTAAAATTATCAGTGAAAAAGCTGCTGCGAATCAAATGTCGGGAGCGGCAGTTGGTGGCATTGGTATGGCGCTAATGGAAGAACAAGCCACCGATGAACGTTTGGGCACTTTAGTGGGCAACGATTTCGCAGGCTATCACTTTCCTGTAAATGCAGATGCTCCGATAATTGAGGTGGCTTTCATCAATAAACCAGACCCAAATATCAATCCACAAGGTTCTAAAGGTTTGGGAGAAGTGGGTATCATCGGCACTGCCGCAGCAATTGCCAATGCCATTTACAATGCTACTGGAAAAAGATTAAGAGATTTACCAATTACACCCGATAAGGTTTTGTTGGGGTAATTATTGTTTTACAGACTTACGAAGTTTTTTAAACTTCGTAATGCTAATTTCATGTCGCATCAAGAAGTGCAGTCCATGAATAGTGCGTCATCCCGTACTCGATACGGGATCTTAATGCTTTAGAAGAATTCTACGATCGCTTTAAGATTCCCGCCTACGCGTGAATGACGTGCTTGGGTTTGGGCATAGCAAAACCTACTCCTCAAACAAATAACCACTATAAGCCAAACCTTTGGCCACACTTTTAAAGTTATCGCCAGAGTTTAAAGTAATATGAGGAAATTTATTCTTGAATAAAGATTGGATACTTGCTACCATAGAAGTACCACCAGTTAAGAACAAGCTATCAATCTTTTCTACTTCAATGTTATTTTGCATCAGAAATTCTTCCAAGTAATTAGCAATTCTAGTGACATCCTTTTGGATAATTTCTTCGTATTCTATCAATGAAACTTGCTCATCAATGTCTATCTCCATTTGATGATAGGCAAAATTGGCTTCCTCTTCGCTTGATAGGGCAATCTTCGTTTGCTCGATAGCTTGGAACACAGAATAACCCAAATTATTTTCAATGAGCGTAATTAGGTTTTTAAACTTTCTATCCTTGCCAGAATAATAGTAGTAATCATCAATGTCCTTTCTTATCCGTTGACCGTTAAAGAAGTTCATTTGTTCCCAAGAACAGATATTAGCGAATAATGATTTCGGGACTGTCAGTACTTTGCCTGGCGTTGCTTCGTAAGTGGTATGTTTGCCAAAATATGGCGTACCACGTTCCCACATAAAGGCCGAATCAAAGCTATCGCCACCAATGTAAATACCGCCTGTAGCCATCATATCTTTCTTGCGGTCTTTGCTTCCCACTTTAGCGGGGTCTAGCACCAAGTAGGTAAAATCGGTAGTACCACCGCCTAAATCCCCTACCAATACATGCTCTTTTTTGGTTAAAGTTTGCTCGTAGGCAAAGGCGGCACCAATGGGTTCAAACTGAAACCGGACTTCCGTAAAACCAGCCAATTCAGCGGCTTTGTTCAATCGATTTTGCGCTAAGGTATCTTTCTGTACGTTATCATCGTCAAAGAAAACAGGCCTACCAATTACTGCCTTTTTCACATCCTGACCAACGATTTCATCAGCTCTGCCTTTTAGCTCTTTTAAAATTATCGCCACTAAATCTGAAGCATTGTATCTTCTATTGTGAATTCGAGTTTCCGAAAAACTGCTACGAGAAAGAATTTGCTTAATGGATTTGATGAAACGACCTTTCATCCCTTCGCTGAGGTAAGCGTCGATGGCATCTTCGCCAACTACATAGCATTTCTCGGCAGCAGTATTTAATTGGTGGTAGAAATAAATTAGAGAAGGAATGATGATGGTACTGTGAATTTCTTTCGAGTCTTCGTCGTAAATGGCCAAAGCAGAGTTGGTAGTACCGAAGTCGATACCATATAAAAATCGTTTCATGAGAAGGAAGCTAAAACAATAAAAATTTGCGGGGCGACGAAGGTAATAAAAAATGATTAAGATTCATAGCCCACGGTTTAAACCGTGGGCTATAAAATTAACCAAGACTAACTCCTTTACTTAATCCTTCCCTGCTCATTTTCAAGCGCCGAACTTCTGGTTCTAGGCCCTTTAGAATTACCACTGCTAAACCGATAACTAAAATTCAACCTGACTTGGCTGGTTTCGAAATAGCTGTAGTTGCGGATATACAAACCATCTACACTTTGTACAGAGTAAGCTTTAGTTCCTTTATAAATATCTGCAAAAATTAATCTCAGCGTAGCTTTGTCGTTCATCAAATTACGTTGCAAACCCAAATCTATCTGACCGGTAGCCCTTGGAAACTGATTGGCACCCGCTAACTTCCTCGAATTATAAATCCCTACTACTTCCGCATTGAAGCCATAAGGTAGTTTAAAAGTCTGCTGTAAATTCATCCTACCGGCCAATTGCTTCAAATCCAATTTTCTACCTCCACCAAAATCAATGTCATTATGTAAGCCGAAAAGCGTACCGTTAAAAATTACATTCCACCATTTTGCAGGACTTAAAGTTTGCGTTAGCGTTAAGGCCAAATGCTGCTGTGTACCCAAATTTCGAGGAACCATTACAATCTTCGTATCATCAACCACATCGGTAACTTCTACACTAAAATTATTGGTATGCGTATAACTCAAGCCAATAATGGTAGAACTTTTATAAGCGTACTGTAGCAACAAACGATGGCTTATTTGAGGTGCCAAAAACGGATTTCCCTGCCAATAAGAAAGTTCATCCAATAGGTAAATAAATGGATTGAGGTTTTGATAGGCTGGTCGGTCAATTCTTTTCGAGTAACTCAATGAAAAATTATGATGAGCACTGGGCTTAATCGCCGCGGAGAAGAACGGGAACCAATTGGTATAATTACGTTCGGTAACTTTCATATTGCCAGCCACTACAGAAATTTCGTCTAACTCGCCTTTAGAAGCCGTGTTTTCTACCCTTAAACCTCCCTGCAACTGCCATTTACCGAAAGTCTTTTGATAATTCACATAGGCATTCGCAATCTCCTCTTGGTAAACAAACCTGTTCGACCTATCTGGGTCTCTAAATTCGCCCTCTGGTTTCACTTCCAAAAACTTCGAATCATTATCCGCAGAAACCGATGAAAATTTAAGTCCCGTTTCTAGCTTTCCCTTCCAAAGTTTGGTGGTGTAGTCTGCTTTAACTGCCCGCAAACCAATGTCAATGGCATTTAAAGAACGGTACAGATTATCGCTTAATACCGTACCATTACTTGCGGTATATTTGTTGGTTTGAAGGTTGCCCGCTCCTTTGGTAAAATCGCCGTAATCTGCGTCAAAGTTGATGATATTGCCTAACGTATCCTCATATTTATAGTTTAAATTTACATTGTAGCGTTGGGTTTGTTGCTGATAATAATCGTTAATGGCACTCAATGTTTGGTCTATCTGATTGCTTTGGGCAACACCAATATCTGTTTGTGTATCGGTAATTCCTCCCCCGAAAATAAAATTCCCATTCAGTAAAATGCCAACGGTATTCTTTTTGTCGATGGCAAAATCTGCACCCAAGCGAGAGCCCATTTTGTTACGCTTGTCCACATCATCGGTAAAACTATCATAAAATTTCCCCTCTTGGATTCTATCTGCTCCATATAAATAAGAATAGTAACCTATGAAATGGCTATAGTTCCCAAAGACGTTCAGTCTATTTTTTCTATAATTAAAAAATAAATCTTGGTTGTTGCGCAAGTAAGCACCATAACTTAAACCTGTAGTAAAGCCAGCAGAAAAGCCTTGCATAGTAGACTTCAATGTTTTCACATTAATTACGCCAGCCGTTCCTGCCGCATCATACTTGGCACTTGGGCTGTTCATGATTTCTATCGATTTGATTTCGGAAGCAGACATAGACTTCAACAATTCTGCAATTTCCCGATTAGAGAGGTAGGTCTGTTTGCCATCGATGAGTACCGCTGCGCCACCTTTGCCATTTAAAGCAATGTTGTTATCAGTACCCACTGTAACGCCGGGCGCCCTGCTCAATAATTCCAGTGCATTTGTACCTTGTGCCGTCAAGCTTTTAGAAACGTTGAAAACGATGTTACTACCATCCATCTCAATCACCTTTTGCGCACCGCTGATATTTACTTCCTTCAAAACCCTAGCCTTGTGCTTCAATTTGATTTTTCCGAAAGCCTTCGATGAACGATTTTGCTCAGTAGGAAAAAAGGAAACTTGAGCAGTTTCGAAGCCCATTGAAGAAACTTTCAGCAAATAAGCAGCGCCAACTCTTAACGATTGATAAAACTGAAATTCGCCTTTTTCATTTGCAATGGCACCATTAATTTGAGTGGTATCTTGAAACAAGGTCACGGTAGCGAAAGGCACCACAGCACCGTCATTTTCCAGCACCTCTCCTGTTAATAAGGATTTCGCAGTTGCATCCTGCTGCTTCAATAAATTTTCACTTCCTATTACAATCATGCTTTCCGAGAGCATTTGGTAAAAGAGCTTTCTATGGGGAAGCACATTCGCTAAAACTTCCGAAACTGGCAATCGATTGGCGTTTACAGTTACCATCATGGTGTCCGAAACGATTTCATCACTGTATACAAAGGTATAGCCACATTGTGCCTGTATTTTCTTAAATAACGATGGCAGCGACAACGTTTCTTGCGACAAACTAAACTTCTTATCTTGAGCAAAAGCCGTAAAACAGACACACCAAATCAGGGCAATTAAAATAATTCTCTTCATTCCTAATCCTTAATAATTACCAGTTGTTTGTCAACGGTGTAGGTTAATGGATAGGAAAGTTTCAATGCCTCCAATGCTTGATAAATGGTTTCGTTGATAAATGTACCACTAAAGCGCTTTTCCTTTAATTTTTCGCTACGGATTTCGATTTTCAAATCGTATTTCTTGGCTAGCTTTGGGGCCAAATCCACTAATCTTTCCTTGTGGAAAACCAGCGTATCTGCCGCCCAACTCGCTTCTCTCAGCATCATTTCAGGTTTCAGCGCAACAATCTGAAAAATATTTTGATTGGTTAAGGCAGCTTGATTAACAAACACCAGCTTGTCATTAGGTTTCAGCAGCACACTATTTTTCACGTTTCCTCTATCGGTTACGGCTATAGAACCTCTCAGCAAGGCCACTGCTATTCCACTATTTTTTGGGTATGCATTCACATTAAATGCAGTACCTTTCACCTCAATATCAATTCCTTTCTCTGGCGCCCCAACATGAACTATCAAAGGAACAGCAGCATTTTTAACCACATCAAAATACGCTTCTCCCTGTAAGGTAATTTCACGTTGATGCTTTCCGAAATTTTCATTGTAAGTAATGCTAGATTCCTTATTTAACCAAATTCGGGTACCGTCATCCAAAATTTTAAAGATTTTATGGTCTGTTGCAGTAAGTAATATCGTTTGGCTTCGATTAGAAAAATGATAAGCCACCAAACCTATGCCCAAAACAAGTGTTACGATGGCCGCAACCCTCACTAAAGCATGCGAGAACAGAGTTCTTTTGGGTGCAGAAAAATCAAATCGAGGAGCTACGGCATTATTTTCAGCTTCCGCAATTTTCTGCCAAGTGGCATCAAGTGGCGGTAAAATGGTGTCGACATCTTTCTTCTTCAAAAAATAATTCTCCATCTCATGAGCCAATACTCGGTATGTTTCATGTTGAAGTGCCTGCTCCAAATGTGCTTGTTCGCTCGCAGAAATTTCCTTCGAAAGCTTTTTAGAAAGCAATAGGATGAACTTTTCTTTTTCCATCGTTTTAATCTTATCTCATTAAGACACCAACTTTTAGCAAACTACTTACTGCAACATCAAAAAAATGGCAGATAACTTCGAAAGCTGTTTCCTAGCTGTTTTAGATTGCGGATGATAGCCCAAATAATCACTCATCTCATCGGCAAGTGTTTTCACTGCTTTGTACAACTGATTTTCTACCGTTCTTTTCGAAATTCCCAATATCGCAGCAACTGCATCCGTTTTCAATCCATCTTCCTTAATCAATCTGAAAATAATCCTTCGCTGCTCGGGAAGTGAGCTTACCGCTTTATCGAGCAAATTGAACAACTCTTTGTCTTCCAATTTTGAATTTGCCGCAGCTCTTTCTGTCGGAAACAGTTGATTTTCTTCGTAACCTACTACAGCTCGTTTTTTATCAGCTCTGATTAAATTTAAGCAAGCGTTTTTAACAGAAACATACAGGTAAACCTCTGGATGAAGTACCGTAGAAAGTTGTTGTCGCTTTAGCCAAAGCTTCACAAAAAGTTCAGCGCTAATTTCTTCAGCACTTTCCAATTGTTTGGTGTATTGTTGGGCAAAAACCACCAATTTTGCGTAATAAGCTACAAAAAGTGTATTAAATGCGGTTTTATCTCCCTGCTGGATTTCCTGAAATAGTAGCTTAATCTTTTCTTTTTCCGACATCAAAACTTGGCTTGCAAAAAGGTTGGTTGATACAATGACACCAAAATAGGAAGATATACTTACTCTGCCGAGAAAAAAAGAAGATGATGGCAATTGTAGCGCTACGAATTTAAATCAAATTGCTACGCATTTACACCGAAACCAATTGAATATAAGACCACAAACTAATTACTGCCAACTGCGTTTTATATTCGAATAAATTTAATGACCAAAACCATGACGACAACTACAGCGAACAAAAAATTAACCAAGGCACACATCGTAGTCATCTTACTTTTTATTGGTGCTTTATTTGCCTATGGCTATTATGAGGTTGTTTTGAAAACCAAGCTCAATGGTGCTACACTAATTGACAACCCCACAGCAAAAGCCATTAACGTAAAAATTGACGGACAAGCGTACAACGTACCTGCAAACAGTTATGTTGCGGTGGAACTTGAGTTGGGGCATCATAAAATTGATTGTGAGGCCTACAATATCGCGGGGCAAGATTTACACCTAGACCCAACGGAATATGGCGTCATCAATCCAACTAAATCTAAATATGTGATTTACAATATCATCTACACTAAAAAAGATTTGAGAGACCAGTTTAAACCTTATCAAGTAGAAGGCAAAGAAGTTTATTCGCTTTTAGGTGAGCCCGAAGTAAGTACCGCTTTATTTATACCAGACAGAACCTTGGGAAAAGGCAATATCGATACTAAAGAACCATCTTCGGAGAGTTATAATAAAATGAACCAAGATTATGCCTTTTTAACGAAAATATTCAGGCTACAGGATTTCTTCGAGTTTTATGATAAGAACAATAAATAAATTATTTATAACTACCTACATCATGAGAATATTGATCTGCATCGCCATCATAATGGGCTTAACTATAAATAAAAGTTCCTGTCAGGAATTTTTCCCGATGAACTTAAAATCGCTTATCTCAGTAGAAAAAACGGGAGATAAAATGGAAATCAAACCCAACAGTTATTTCTTAAATGAGAAAGGGTTCTTTTTGGCTGATGACCTATTATTTGTGAATAAGCAAAGCGGCGAAAAGGTTAAATTATCTTCCAATGTCAGTCAAGATAAAGAGGAAATTAGGGTAGATTATTACAGCATGGCGAAAGATTTAAATCGGTTTATGAAGCGAGCAGGAGAAAGTGGGCTGAAGAAGATGAACGAAAATCTGTTCGAGCATAAAGATAAGAACACGACGATAAGGATAGCAATCAAAAGAAATGTACAAGAAGTAGGTAAAAGCTATAACCTGTTAAGCTTAGTAGTGATAGAAGATTTTACGAATGGTAGAATCGCTATTGAAAACAGACCAATTAAATTTCCAGTTGATTATTCTTATCCACTACAAAATACTACCTATTATTTCGATACTGATCTCAAAGACGACAAATCCTACACTGACGAATATTTCATCAATGTAAGACTCTCAAAAAAAGCTAAGTATGGCAATAAAATCATTTTTTTAGATGATATGAACTGGAAAGTGACTTTAGCAAATAAACAAACTTTTGTGGGAACTTATAATCAAAGCACCCAAGACCGCCAAATGATTAATATTGGCTTTAATGTAACTGCAGTTGCACCAAAAGTTCCCAAAGGATACATGCAGCCTATTGCACAAACTGGTGCCATTTATAATGCAAGCGAGCTAAAAAAAGCAAAGCATGATGCGGCATATTATAAATTCTTTTTCACCAAAAGCTATGATTTAAGGTTCGAAGGGAATGATTTATGGCTTTCGGGGAAGCATTACGAAAACTACCCTACGTTAGCAGTTCCTTCGGGAAAAGGAAATTAACGATAGACACTGTACTACTGGAGGGATTACTTTGGTATTTGTCGCACTGAGCTTGTCGAAGTGTCTTAATTTAAAAGGCTTCGACAGGCTCAGCCTGACAATTTATTATTTCTTCGCCGCCGCATTAATCTTTGCCGCAATCAATCTCCAATCATAGAAATGGAAAGTTTTATCCGTACTCATCGCCACAAAAACACCTTCTGGATAATTAGGGCCTAAGTTTACGTTGGTAGCATCGGCTCCATCAGTTTCCATCGCACTTACCGGAAACTCAGTAATTAAATCATACTGATTTGCATTGCCATTGCTACCTTCTCGTGGGTAAACCATAAAACTTTGCGAACCTTGGTTAGACACCAAGATATAGCCAGTTTGAGCACCCGTTTTATAGATGGCAATTCCTTCATGGTCTTCTGAAAAGCCAATTTTTGCGAACAACGCCAACTCTTGGTCGTTCTTAGCTGCTGGGTCTGCTAGGTATTTCCTTACCCCTACCTGTTCATCAGAATAGTAGATAAAACCTAGTTCATTGTCTACCGCAATGGCTTCAATTTCTTTTTTGCCGCTGTATTTACCAAACTTGCGCACCACTGCTCCAGTAAGCGCACCTTTGCCGTTATCTTTCAATTCATATTGCCACAAGTACCCATCTGCCGGACCAGATTTTCTACCCACTACCGCAAAAACGGTTTGGTCTGATGGACGAGTATACAAAGCCACTCCCATTGGGTCTCTTTCTGTTTCGCCAGCAAAAACTTCGATACCGCCATTATCAATGGGCTGTAAATCTGGCAAAGTAAAAATGCGGATTTTATTGGCCTGACGCTCTGTAGTGACAGCAACATCTACTTTCTTACCATTTAGCATAATGCCATAGGCAATATCTACATTATTGGGGCGCTGGATATTCCCTACTCTTTTTACTACTTTTCCCGAAAGGTCAAAAGCATATAAAGCGCCATCTGTATCTTTGTCGGTACCAAGAATCAAACTCTTGCTCGCATCAGCGGGGTTAATCCAAATGGCAGGGTCGTCGGTGTCGTGTTTTACTTTTTCAGTAATTACGGTAGCCTGTACCGTATTAGCGTTGTTTTTATTTTTATCTTCTTTTATTTTCTGGCCACAAGCGTTTAAGGCCAGTAGCATTAGTGCTAAAAAATATGTCTTTGAATGATTCATTTACAATTGTATTAATGTTTAACAAATTTTGCGTTAAACTACCGTATCGCCAAAAAAATGGCGTTACAAATAGTTAACAAATAAAAAATGGTGTAATCAAATTAGCAACAGTCTGCTAAATTGATTGTATAAATGCGGTTAAACTAGCTCCTTGCTCTAATTTAAGCTTTTTACGCAAGCGATATCTTGCCACACGTAAACTGTCTGTAGAAACGCCTAGCAATGCTGCAATATCAGGCGCATTCATGTTGAGCTTAATCAGCGAGATAAACTTGATATCTGTTGCCGAAAGTCCTGGATTGATTTGCTGCAATTGGTCAAAAAACTCTTGGTTAATTTCTTCGAAAATCCTTCTAAAATCATCCCAATAAGCATCTTTATGAAAGTTCTGATTAATTTTATTCAATAAGCTACGTAGCTCCTTTTTATAGCTTCTACCATCGCTCTTAATCATTTCCGTTAAGGCTTCCCTAATATCTTCCAACAACTGATTTTTCTGAATAGTCTGTAAAGTATGCGCCGTAATTTCCTTGGCTTTGGTATGTAGGTTTTGCTTGAACTGCTCTTCTTGCAATTTCTTATTATTCAGATCAACCTCCATCAGCTCTTGCTTGGTTTTCAAGATTTCCTCTTCCTTGGCATTGGTTGCTCTTTCCTTTAAAATGCGATGACGTTGGTTACGGATGATAATGCCAGCCACCAAAATAAACATCACCGCAGCAATGCCCGAAGCAATATAAATTGCCCAAGCTATCTTTTCCTGTCGAGCCATTTCGGCAAGCTGTATTTCCTTTCTATCCAGCCCGTAAATTACTTTAAGCAAAGCTTCCTGATTTTTACTTTCTTCAGAATAAGACCTCAAAAAGTATCGTCTGCTTAGTTCCAAATAGAGAAAAGTACTATCGGTTTTTTTAAGGAAGCTATAAGTTTTCCCTAAATCCCGATAGGCACTGCTTAACCTGCTGTAAGACTTGGTACTTTTGGCCAGAGCTTCTGCTTTTCTGGTATAACGTAATGCTCCTGTGTAGTCACCTTGTTTCCGGTAAACATCACCTACGTTGTTATAAGCATCAATCAGCATTTCGGTATTGCCACCTTGCTCAAACCAAGCTAAGGCTTTAGAAAAATGAAAATAAGCTTTATCAAACTGAGACTTGTCTTCATAAATGCTACCTAAATTTTCGTGTACCAAGGCCGCACCTTCCGCATCGCCAATGCGATCAAACACCTGCATGGCTTTTTGCTGATAGAAATAGGCACTGTCATAGTTCAACGTCTTCTCGTAATAATGACCGATATTGGCATAAGTACGGGCTATACCGCTACTATCTCGCAATCGCTGAAAGGTAGTTAAAGCTTTGAAGTAAGATGATTTGGCGTCTTTTTCCTGCTTGGTGATCAGGAAAAGCAGAGCCAAATCGTTCAGGTTATCTGCAGCCTGTTTCTCGTTTTTATCAGAACGGTAAATTTCATCAGCTTTGATGTGATAATTGAGCGACTGCGTAAACAAACCCATTTGGTAACAGATTTGCCCCATCCGCTGCAAGGCTCTGGCCTGTTGCACTAAATCAGCATCAGCCTTTGCTTGTTTATAGATTTCGTTCTGTCTAACGAACAAGGCATCCGAAGTTTGTGGCGAAGTTCTTTCTATATGCTCGTTAACTTCATGTATAGCAGTTGGATTTTGTGCAACAAGCTGCCCTGCTGCACAAAATACCATTGATAGGAACCATAAAATCTGTTTTATCATACTGCTATATTTATTTTACCCTGTCTGCACTCTATCACTAAATCATCTTCAACACCCCGCCCATTGGGCACCCTCCGATATATCGGAGAGAATGTTGGATGCAGTTCCCCTCTTTTAGAGGGGTGGTTGAAAACCGGGGTGTTTATTTTCAACGAGCTCATTAAATGAGATTGCTTCACCCTCTTGTTAAGTCCAACGCTTCAGTTCGCAATGACGCGACTATTTTCGTCATTGCGAGGAGAGTAGCGACGCGGCAATCTATCCTGCTATCTTCTCAATTACCCATCTTAAAAATCAAACTTCACTCCCAAATTATATCTAGGGCGATAGTATTCCATTTGTCTAGTTTGGTTTACTGTACCTTGGTAATATCTTAATGGCTGATTAGTTAAATTGGTAGCCTCAGCAAAAAACCTAGCTACTTTAGAAACCTTCACAGAAGCATTCGCATCTAAGAAGAATTGCTTGTCGTAGTAAGCATCACCAAAAGCATCGCCACCTAGCTCATCAATATAAGCTGCTGTGTAGTTTGCCGATAACCTTGCAGAAAAACGGCTGTTTTCCCAAGATAAAGAAGCATTTAACATGTGTGGCGCTGTGCCTGGCAAAGTAATGTTCTCTCTCAAATCGCCATCGCTGTTAGCAATACCTTTTGCTTTAGATTTAGTGAAGGTATAGTTGGCATACACACCAAAACCTCTTAAGAATTTCCCTGGTAAGAAATCTAATTGTCTTTGCGCAGCCACCTCAAATCCGTACACATTTACACTTTCACCATTTCTATCTTGCTGAAAAGCCCATTGCTCACCAGCAGGAATTGGGTTCGCCAAATCAGGGAAATCATTCGCAAATTTCGAAGTAGTGTATGCTCTATCGGCGTAAGTGTAGATGAAGTTTTTAAGTTTTTTGTAGAATACACCTCCAGAAATTAAGCCTACCGATTTAAAATACTGCTCTGCCATTAAATCAAAGTTATAGGCATACGTAGCATCTAAGTTCGGATTACCAGCAGCAATTTCTTCATCGCCAGCAATAATGCCCACAAATGGGGTAAGTGCATAGTAATTTGGTCTCGCCAAAGCCGTAGTAAATGCTCCACGGAAAACTAAATCATCATTAGCTTGATATTTTAAGGTTACGCTCGGCAATAAATCTGTATAGTTATTTTTCGAAGTACGTGTACCTGCTAAATCTTCTTCATCCTCGATAATGTTACCCGTATAGTTAATTCTGGTATGCTCTAAACGCAAACCAGCAATTACCGATAATTTATCGTTGATGTCTTGATCCCAACGCAAGTAACCTGCATAAATATTTTCTTTAGCAGTATAGTTTAATGCTAAAAATTCGGTCGGATCTTCTTCGCCAGTAAATACAGCAGTATTGTTTAAGTTCAAACTAGCCAAATAAGCTCTGCTGGCAAATAAGCCTGGTACATATTGCTCTCCAGCCTGAAAGTTTTTTCCATCGAAAAACGTATTAGGAATAGAACCTAAATTCGGGATTAGCGCCCCAGTTACTGGAGTATATTTGGTAAAGCTGTTATTTCTGTCTTTATCTTTAATTCTCAATCTACCACCAAAACGTAAGCGACCTTTTTGCCCTTCAATTACTGAAAGTGGTACTCTGAAATTTAATTTCGCACCTAATTCACTTTCTTCTGTTAAGTCGGTATTTTCTGAAATGGTATTTAAACCTACAGCATTGGCATTAAGGTTAGTTGCGTTAAATACTGGAAATTCGTCGGTACCTGTAAAGTCTAACGTTCTATTGCTTTGTCTAAACAACATGTAACGCTCATTCGGACGATATTCTCTCGCTGTAGAATAACTCACCGTCCAATCCATATCTAAGCCAGAAGTAATCAAATGCTCGCCACGTAACGAATAGTTTTGTACACGTTGATCTTCTAAACGAGTCATTTTGTTTCTATCGTTATCAATACCGCCTTTGGTTTGCAAACCCACACGACCTCTGTAGCCAATAATTTCATTGCTAGTGTTGTACTGAGGTGCAATATCATCAATACGCATACGGTACCTGTTTTCTCTATCATCACGCCAGTTGTACATCGCATTAGCAAAAATGGTATGGTTGGTACCTAATTTGAAATCTAAAGCCGCAGCCACACTTCTTCTCACCCTTTGTACATCATACCTACGGATATCCGTCTCTTCCACAAAAGCATTTCCGAAATCATCTTTTGCCCATACCGCTTCAACGTTATCAGATCCATAATTTTGGTTGTTGTAAGAACCGCTCACTACCATACCAATGGCATTGTTAGCAAAGCGATTTCCGTACACGAAACTACCTGTATACAAAGCTTTATCACGAATTGGGTTGTAACCCGATGATAAGGTTGCCGAAACACGTTCGCCATTTGGAGAAGCACGGGTAATCAAATTCACCGAACCACCAATCGCATCCGCATCCATATCAGAAGTTAAGGTTTTGTTTACTTCAATAGTCGCAATCATATCGGATGGAATCAAGTCCATTTGTACACGACGGTTATCGCCTTCGGCAGATGGAATACGGTCGCCGTTTAACGTTACAGAGTTTAGCTCTGGCGCCAAACCTCTAATGATAATATTACGAGCTTCACCTTGGTCGTTCTGCATGGTTACCCCCGGCACACGACGTAAAGCCTCGCCCACATTGGCATCTGGAAAACGACCCACTTGGTCTGATGAAATGATGTTAGAAATGTTTGATTTGTTCTTTTGTTGGTTCAAGGCACGAGCCTGTCCCCTTAACCTATCGCCCATTACCACCACTTGGTTCATGGCATAAGCACCGTCTTCCAGAGAAAAATTAAGTACGGCATTGCTGCCTCTGCTTACCGTAATGGTTTGTTTCTGTGCCTGGTAACCCATATAAATCACCTCCACTTCGTAAGTACCTTCTGGCACTCTTAGAAATTCATAATCTCCTGTTTGGTCTGAGATGGTGTAACGATTACCTACATTTAATCTAACAGAAGCCCCTGGAAGGGATGCCTTAGTTATTTTCTCGATCACCTTACCTGTAATTACGCCACTGCCTTGTTGTGCATGGGCAAATACCACAGTTAAGAGTAAAAGTACTGAAGTAAAAAGTGTTTTCATTGTTTACTTGTTCTTGTTTTAAGGTAATGAAGCCACCCAGCTGTAAAATCTGAATGTCTCATCTGTTCTTTAATTTGTTTGAATTTGGATATCCTTTTTTTGATCGATACGAAATTGAAAATAATGACGCTCCCACTTGTAAAACTGGGCGTTACAAAAAAGAAACTACCATGAACAAGCCGTTAACAACACAGCAACAAGCTGTTCAAAAACAAACACAATGAACTGATTTTTAAAACATTGCAAACTTTCAAAAAATCCATTAACATTCTATTGAGTTAATGATAAGAAAATGTTAAGTATTGAAGCTGTAATGACGAATAACTTACCTTTTTCTTTTGAAAAACCTATCCAGCCCAAAGATTTGGAAGCACTTGCTACCTTTATTGAAATTTTGCGAGTTGCCATCTATTCTCGAGCCCTCACACCTTTTAGCTCAGCAGCGCAGTCAATAGTCTCATTAATGAATTGGCCGACATCAGCTAGTTAGAATAAACGTATTTATTCAAGTAAAAACACGTGTAATTTCGAGTAGAATTACATCGTTACAAATCAAAAACACAACGTAACTTAGGATAATCAAATTAACGCTAAGCAGAGGAGAAGAAAAATAGGACACCTATTTAGAACCTAAATTCAATTTTGCAAAACCTAAGCATTATCCCAAAACACAATAACCTTAGTTAATTTGAATAAATAGTAACTTGTTTGGTTGGGCCACTTGAGCAATCAGGTGGCTTTTTTGGTTAAGCGGCTTGATCTGTGATAACACGGCAACTGTCTACATTATATACCCATTGCTATTATTCACTCAACTAATTTTATTCTAATAACCGTCGGTGGTAATTAATTTGACCGAGGTGGTAATCCAAGTGGCTTAGCAAATGCACTAAAAAATATTCGTACGAGGTTGTTTCTGATAAAACTAAGATTGGATATGCCTTGCCCATATCTTCAGCGGTTAATAATTTAAGCGAAGTTTTGATAACTGCTACCGTAGCGTTCAACTTTGCAATCAGTTCTTCTCGTGGAATATTTTTGAGGGAGAACTCCAATTCTCTATTCCTTACATAATCCGTACCACCAATTTCCTTACCTATATAAGTATTTAAATTGCCAATAAGGTGAAGTACCAAATTGCCTGCCGAATTAGCTATGTTTTTCTCGATGCGCCAAATATTATGCTCAGCTTGATAAAGCTCGAGTTCTTTAATTACCTTATTTAAATCTCTTTCAAACAGTGAGGTCAAGGTGTCGTTTAGCATATTTAGAGGTTGGATAGGTGAAAATCTATTCGTTATACGAAGATATTAGAACTAACCGAATAGTTGGGCAAAAGCTTTAAAATAGTTAAGCGAAAATTTAGAGCAAAAAAGCCCCAGCGACCCTCTGATTAATCCCGTACATACGGGACTCTAACCAGCTGGGCTAAAACTCCTGTTGGCGCTACCACGTCAATAAGCCTTTCGAGCAGTCGCCTACTCTTTTGTTTTTTGATGAACCTATCCAAACGTACAGCCTCGCTTTCAATTTCTCCACATAGAAAAACTGCTTTTAGAACCCAAGGTCTATGTTTAGAAGTGAAGGTTAACCCCTCAGAAGAATTATGTTCCTTCAAACGCCGAACATAGTCTCTGGTGTAGCCAACGTAATATTTGTCTGAACAAGTAGAATAAAGAATATATAGGTAAAACATAAATGTTAAGATACAAAAGCTTCGCATGGAGTAATCTCAAGCTTGAGCTTTCAAACTCCCTCTACTGGGCTCCAAAATTATCGGGACAGTACTCCCCAGCTAACCTCTGATTAATCCCGTACGTACCAGACTCTAATCAGTTGGGCTAAAACTCCTTGCTGGCGACAAAACTTATTTTCTTTCAAAAAATTTAATATGAGCATTACATCGCACAAAAGTAAAGAAACAAAAAAGCCCCACTCGGACGGAGTGGGGCTAAGCTTGAGCTTTCAAGCTCCCTCTGCTGGGCTCGAACCAGCGACCCTCTGATTAACAGTCAGATGCTCTAACCAGCTGAGCTAAGAAGGAATATTTTCTTTTACCTTTCCTCTCCCTCTGATTAATCCCGTACCTACGGGACTCTAACCAATTAAGAAGGAATTTTCCTCGGAAAGATGGTTATCAATTTGTCAAATAAAAAGCCCTACTCTAGTAAGGCTTTGCTCCCTCTGCTGGGCTCGAACCAGCGACCCTCTGATTAACAGTCAGATGCTCTAACCAGCTGAGCTAAGAAGGAATGCTGGTAATCCTTAAAACGTTCTCAAATGCTCTTTTATTATTTTGAACACTCTTGTTTGTTTTGGGAATGCAATATTAGGGCTTTTAAATTATTTATGCAATATTTGTAGCGAAAAAAAAGATAAAAACATCAATAAATAACGTATGAGCCTGATAATCATAGGTACTGTAGCATTCGATGCTATTGAAACACCATTCGGAAAAACAGATAAAATCGTTGGTGGAGCCGCAACTTTCGCTAGTTTAGCCGCTTCTTACTTCTATAATCAAACAAAAATTGTTGCTGTTGTTGGCGATGATTTCAAAAAAGAGGATATCGAAACCCTAAACAAACACGGTGTAGATACTGAAGGTTTGCAAATTAAAGAAGGCGAAAAATCATTCTTTTGGAGCGGAAAATACCATAACGACATGAACAGTCGCGATACTTTAATTACCGAATTAAACGTATTGGAAAAATTTGACCCAATTATCCCAGAAAGCTACCAAGATTGCGAATATTTAATGCTTGGCAACCTTACCCCTCAAATTCAGCAAACGGTAATCAAGAGGCTAAAAAATCGTCCTAAGTTAATTGTATTAGATACCATGAACTTTTGGATGGATATTATGATGGATGACTTATTGGAAACCATTAAAATGGTAGATGTTTTGACCATTAATGATGCTGAAGCTCGTCAATTATCTGGAGAATATTCTCTTGTTAAAGCAGCTAACAAAATCTTAACCATGGGACCAAAATACCTGATTATCAAAAAAGGTGAGCATGGTGCTTTGCTATTCCACGAAGACAAAATTTTCTCTGCTCCTGCATTACCATTAGCTGATGTGTTTGACCCTACCGGTGCTGGCGACACTTTTGCAGGTGGTTTTATCGGTTATTTAGCGAAAGTAGGCACCATCAACTTCAACAATATGAAAAATGCGTTGATTTACGGTTCTGCACTAGCTTCGTTCTGCGTAGAGAAATTTGGTACAGAAAGATTATTAAACTTAAGCCAAGAAGAAATCACTGCCCGCTTGCAACAATTCGTAAGCTTAAGTAGCTTCGAGATCAAACAATAAATAGTTGATTTAACATTAAGAAGTTAAGACCAATTAAGCAACTCGTTATCAATCTTAATCTCCCTTAATTTCTTAATGTTTATATACTGAAGAAGCTATCTTACTCCCTTTAAACTTTCAAAGTCCCTACTTTCTCAAATTTCTCAAAAACACCTTCGGTATGTGGCGCATCGGCTAGTTCTTCGGTTAAATCTTGCCCAGCCCAATGCTCATAATGTTTACCATTTTTCCAAAGCCTGCTTTCGCTAACATCATATATAATGCCTTTAAAAGCTACCCAAATTTGAGGTTTGTCTTGACCATTACGCAAGGCCAATTGCTGTTTGGTATAAGTTTGAAGCTCCATTAGGCTGGTCTTTTGCTCTTAAAAAACTCGAACATATAAATGCTGACCAACAGCATAGAAAGTGCAATAAAATGATTCTCTACTGGAATTTTGGCAACGTACATTCCCGTAAGCTGGTTTTTAGCTACTAATGAAATTTCATTCCAAAATAAAAAACCATATACCAAATAAAAAGGAATCAACATTACCACAAAAGCTCTGTAAGCTCTATACATGAACCTCAACGTTGCTACATATTCAATTAAAAACAGTAAAATTAAAAGTGTAGCGAAAGTAGACAGGGTGTACCATTTAGGATAACCGAAAAACAAAAACGCCACACATAAGCCTAACAGTAAATTACTTAACGATAAACTATATTTCTGCAAATCATTATTCGGAAACTTCATATTAAGATATTGAAACAGAGCAATTGCGGTAAAACTGAAACTCAAATTAAGTAGATACTGCTCTACCGGAATGTCTTTAAAAACCACATCTATCGTATTGCTTGCATCAAAAGCCACTATACCCAATAATTGCAATACCACAGTTATAGTAGAAAATACAATTGCCGAAATTAGACTGGCGCCCAAAGCAGCTCTAAAATTGCCATCCCTAAATATCTTTTTATCGAAATGGAAGATCAGTGGCAATACGAAAAGGCCGAGTGCTAATAAAAGAAAAGTAAACTTCATGGTGTTGGGTGTTATTCCACAAAAGTAACTTTTATTAGCATTAGATGATTGGATTAACTAAAGAGACATGTGGCAAATGCTGAAATCAATTCAGCAAGAAGAAATATTGATAATTTGGTTGCTGAACAGAACTAAAAGGCTAACCTCAAAACGATGCTTCATAAAAAAAGCCCCGAACAAGTTCAGGGCTTCAAAATATTTTTAACCTTATCCTCTATCAAGAGAGTAGTTTTTAAGGTATTTTTTCAGTTGTCCTCTTGCTACGTGAATTCTAGTTTTCACCGTACCAATTGGAATGTTTAGCTCTTCAGCAATTTCATGATATTTAAATCCTTCGAAATATTTGATAAAAGGAATGTAGTATTCTGGAGCTAACGAATCCAAAGCTTTATTGATATCTTTCAATACAAACTTGCTTTCTACGCCGTTGTTTGTTGCACTGTAATGCAAATTAGCATAGGTAATGTCATCGCTTTGCGTAATTAAGGCATTTGTTTTTACCAAACGTCTGTAATTGTTGATAAAAGTATTACGCATAATGGTAAACAACCAGCCTTTTAAATTGGTACCTTCTTTAAATTTACTATAATAGGTTACTGCTTTAAGCATGGTGTCTTGCACCAAATCATTCGCATCTTCAAGGTCTTTAGTAAAATTTAAAGCAAATGACCTTAATGAAGTAGAGTAGTCGTTTAGTTGTTCGTTAAATTGCAGCTGTGTCATATTCTTAGTTTTTAGTTAATAAAGAACAGATGCTAGATGGGTGGCAACTGTCATAGTTGTGTAACACATTACAACTATGATACCAAAAACGGCAGAATTGAACTCTTAAAATTTAAAAACTAATAAAAAGTACTCAAGAAAGCTATAACTAAAGGATATTTACTTCTCTTTCTAGTAACACTCCAAATTTTTGCTGTACAGTATTGATTATTTTTTCTGAAAATCTGTACACCTCCTGTCCTGTAGCGCCGCCATGATTCACTAATACCAGGGCTTGATTTTTCCATGTCCCTGTATTTCCGTCTACCATTCCCTTAAAACCACAAGCTTCGATTAACCAACCCGCAGCCAATTTTATCCTTCCATCTGGTGCTGGATAATGCGGCATGTCTGGAAATTGCGACAGTAAATCATCAAACACAGTTTTATCGATAATTGGATTTTTAAAGAAACTCCCTGCATTACCAATGGTACTTGGGTCTGGCAATTTGCTTACACGAATGGCAGCAACCACTTCAGAAACATCAGCCATGCTTGGCGCTGTAATTCCTCTACGCTCTAATTCGGCATTGATAGCACCATAGTGTGTTTGCAAATTAGCTGTACGAGACAATCGATAAGTAACCGAAGTAACAATGAACTGTCCCTTCAACTTTCCTTTGAATACACTTTCACGATAGGCAAACTCACAATCTGCCTTAGAAAAAGAGCGAACTTGTCCAGTAGCAATTTCAAATGCCGTACAACTTTCAAAAACATCCTTAATCTCTACGCCGTAAGCTCCAATATTTTGAATAGGCGATGCTCCCACCGTACCAGGAATCAATGTTAGGTTTTCAACACCTGCATATCCATTAGCTACGCAATATTTTACCAAACTATCCCAAACCTCTCCCGCTCCAGCAGTTACCAAAATATCTTCACCGTCTTCTGTAACATCTATACCTTTAATGCTGATTTTAAGCACCAGCCCATCGTAGTCTTTAATGAAAAGCATATTGCTACCACCCCCTAACACCAACAACTTATTTTCTTTTACTACTGGATTTGAAAAAACTGATGTCAAGTCTGCTTCCGAAGAAATATCTGCGTAAAGTTTGGCATTTACATCTATCCCAAAAGTATTGAGTAGTTTTAAAGAGTGGTTTTCTAAAAGTGGCATAAAGCTATTGTTTACTGCAAATGTAACAATGATTTACAAAATAGATTTACGTTTTAAGTTTTGCATGTTGTAGTCCTAGTCTGATGAGCTAAAAAGTATTTGTCTCTCAATTGTAAATTACTAAATATCAGAAAAAAATACTTTAGGAAACTTTCAGATTAAAAAAAGTTTCCATAGTTTTGCGTCAGATTTTTGAAAGGATAACAAATTGGAAGTAAGAGATTATATCATTAACGAAGCAGATAAACTTTTTTGCCAGTACGGTTTTAAAAGCGTAACGATGGATGATATTGCGAAGCATTTAGGCATATCAAAAAAGACAATCTATCAGAACTTCAAGGATAAAAATGAATTGATTAATATCCTGATTAAGGACAGGATTGTAAATCAGGACCTACAAATGAACAATTGTTTTGCTAAATCTGAAAATGCAGTGCAAGAACTGTATTTAGGAATGCAGGACATGGACTACTTTTTAGCAACAATGAACCCGATGCTTTTTTATGACCTACAGAAGTATCATCAGGAAGCTTGGTTAAAATTTGTTGCTTTTAAAGAAAAAGAAATTGGAAGAAAAATTTCTGAAAACTTGGAAAGAGGTAAACAAGAAGGCCTTTACCGAGCAGATATCGATACCGAAATCATTACCAGAATGAGATTAGATCAAGTAGATGTGGTTTTCACTCAAAATGGTCATTATGACACCAATAAAAATAGCTTATCAAGTATTATGGTGGAAATAACTCGTCATTTTTTGTTCGGAATTTGTAACAATGAAGGACTTAAGTTAATCCATAAATACGACGATGAACTATTGAACCAAAAGGAACTAGTAAAAAACAATTAATATAGCATTAACCCCAAAAAATAATAATTATATCAACTATGTTTAGAATAAAGACGGCAAAACTAATGTTACTGCTCTTAGCCAGTCTCGGTTTGCCAGCGCTCACCTACGCACAACAGCCAATAACGCTAAAAGATGCGTTAAAATATGCTTTAGAAAACAATGCGGCTGCTAAGAAGGCGGTATTAGAAATTGATAAAGGTAAGTTTAAAACGCAAGAGGTAAGAGCACAAGCCTTACCACAAATTACGGGTAACGTAGGCTTAACTTACAATGCAATCATCGGTCAATTGGTTGCAGATATTGGCGGACAAACTCAATCTTTTAAAATGGGACAAGCTTGGAACTCTGTAGCCGGAGTACAATTATCTCAACAGTTATTTAACCAGCAAGTATTTACTGGCTTACAAGCTGCCAAATCTAGCGAAGCTTATTACAGGTTAAATGCACAACTTACCCAAGAACAAGTAATTGAGCAGGTTGCCAATAATTATTATCAAGTATTGGTGAACAGGCAGCAATTAAATGTAATCGATACTAATATCAAAAACGTAAAAGTAGTTGAGAAAATTATCGCAAACCAATATAAAAATGGTTTAGCCAAGAAGATTGATGTTGATCGTATCAATGTTAACCTCACTAATTTAAACACACAAAGAGCTGAAGCTGCGAATGGGATTACCATGTTAGAAAATCAATTGAAATTTGCCATGGGAATGCCTATTAACAATCCAATTACACTTCCTTCTTCTGAACTAACCGACGTTAATCAAAATCCAGTTTTGGCAGATACTTTGAACACAGCATCAAGGACCGAAATGAAGTTATTGGATGTACAAGGAAAATTGCTAAATCTACAGCGTAAGGCTTACGTCTCTGAATACTATCCTACACTTGCATTAACGGCAAACTACAACTATAACAGCCAATCAAATGGTTTCGATTTCTTAACATCCAACCGTAATGCGATTGGCTTTGATGCCTCTGCAATAGGTTTAACTTTACGTGTTCCCATCTTCAATGGTTTCTTAACTCGTTCTAAAGTAAGACAAGCAGATGTAGAGATTAAACAATATGAAGTAGATCGTAGGGAAACCACCAACTCGCTGAATATGGCTTACGAGAATGCTAAAATTCAATTGAGAAACAGCATTAATACCATTAATGCTCAAAAGAAAAACGCAGAGTTGGCTAGAGAAATCTATGTAAGTACACAAAACAATTACAATAACGGATTGGCTTCTCTAACCGACCTGTTAGATACTGAAAATGCTTTAACACAAGCTCAAAACAGCTACACACAAGCATTATTAAACTATAAAATTGCCGAAATACAGTTGATCAAGTCTAAAGGCGAAATCAACACTTTAGCACAATAAACCAAAGTACAGAAGAAATAAAGTCAAATCAATAAACAGATGAAAAGAGTAATTACCATAATTATTGTAGTTGTTGTCATATTAGCTGCAATTTTTTACATATTAAACAACAACAAGAAGAAGGCACAAGAGACCACCGATTTTATCGCGAAAGGTAGTGGTGCTGTAGCTGTAAAGGCTGCAAACGTAGAACGCAAAGAAGTGAATTTGGATTTTACTGCTAACGGAAACTTTGCTCCTCAGCAAGAGCTAAACTTCTTATCAGAGAATGCCGGTCGTGTGACTAAAATATATGTGTCAGAAGGTGACCGTGTAAGCAAAGGACAAGTTTTAGCTCGTATCGATGCTGAAATTATCAATACCGATAGAGAAACTGCAGAAGCTGCTTACCAAAATGCGGTAAAAGACGAAGCTAGGTATCAAAGTTCTTATGCAACTGGTGGTGTTACACAACAACAGTTAGACCAAGCTAAATTGGCAACTCAAAATGCTAAATTACGTTTACAAGCTTCACAAAGAAGATTAAGCGATGCTAACATCAAATCTCCAATTAACGGTATCGTAAACAAAAAATACATTGAGGTAGGTGCGTTTGTAACCGCTCAAGGTACGCAACTGTTCGAATTGGTAGATGTTTCCAAATTGAAGTTGAAAGTAAACGTGAACGAAGGACAGGTTGCTAACCTAAAAAATGGTGATGCAGTTCAAATTCAATCATCGGTATTCCCTACAGAGAAATTTTCTGGAAAAGTAACTTTTATTGCATCAAAAGCTGACGAAACTTTAAACTTCCCTATCGAGATTGAAGTAGCTAACAATACTAAATCTAGCTTAAAAGCAGGTATGTATGGTACAGCGGTATTCAAATTCCCTAAACAAGCTCCTGCAATTTTGGTTCCTCGTACTTCTTTTGTGGGTAGTGTAAGTAGCAACGAAGTTTACGTTCTAAACAAATCTAAAAACACTGCCGAGACTCGTAAAGTAGTATCTGGTCGTATTTTGGGAGATAACGTAGAGATTTTAGAAGGCTTAAAAGAAGGAGAAACAGTAATTACAAGTGGTCAAATTAACTTGACAGAAGGCACTCCGGTTACCATTATTAAATAAGGATAGTTGAATGTTAAGAGTTGCGGGCTACGAGCTAAAATCTCGATACTCGATACTTAAATCTCGATACTAATTACCCAACATAAAAAAATGAAAATCACTGACATATCCATAAAACGACCGTCGCTGGTAATTGTGGTATTTACCGCACTAACCTTGATGGGTCTATTGAGCTATTTCTCGTTAGGATACGAGCTTTTACCAAAGTTCACTTCAAACGTAGTATCTATCTCTACCATTTACCCTGGTGCTTCGCCAAACGAAGTAGAAAGTACCGTAACCAAGAAAATTGAAGATGCGGTTTCTTCGATGGAAAACATCAAGAAAATTAATGCCAGCTCTTACGAAAGTTTATCTGTAGTGGTAATTACCTTAACGGATAAAGCTGAAATAGACATTGCACTAAATGATGCACAAAGAAAGGTGAACGCCATCTTGGCGGATTTACCAGACGATGTTAAACAACCCTCATTGAGTAAGTTCTCGTTAGACGATTTCCCTGTAATCACCATGTCTGCATCTGGTAACATGGATGATATTTCGTTCTACGATTTAATGGACAAACGTATTGCACCAATCATTTCCCGTGTATCTGGTGTAGCGCAAGTTAACTTAATTGGTGGTTCAGAGCGTGAAATTAAAGTAGGTTTAGATGCTAAAAAAATGCAAGGCTACGGATTATCTGTACCAGCTGTACAACAGGCAATTTTAGCTTCTAACTTAGATTTCCCTACAGGAAGTGTTAAAACTAAAGAGCAAGACATTTTAGTACGTTTATCTGGTAAATACGCAAGTATCGAAGAGATGCGTAACCTAGTAGTTTCTACAGGTAAAGATGGCGCACAAATTCGTTTAGGCGATATTGCCGATGTTCAGGATACCCAAAAAGAAACTGAGAAAATTGCCCGTATCAACAGAGCTAACTCTATCGCTTTGCAAATTATTAAACAAAGTGATGCCAATGCGGTAACGGTAAGTGAAGGCACTAAAGCAATTATCGAAAAACTAAAAACTGATTATAAAGACATCAACTTAGATATCAAGATTGTAAACGATAGTTCTGTTTATACCTTGCAATCTGCCGATGCGGTAATCCACGATTTAATTTTAGCGGTTATTTTGGTAGCCGTGGTAATGCTTTTCTTCTTACACAGTTTGCGTAATGCCATCATTGTAATGGTTTCCATTCCTGCATCTTTAATTGCTACGTTTATTGGTATTTCATTATTCGGTTATTCATTAAACTTAATGTCTTTACTAGGTCTATCCCTAGTGGTAGGTATCTTGGTAGATGATGCGATTGTGGTTTTGGAGAATATCCAACGTCACATGGAGATGGGTAAAAACAAGGTTCGTGCTGCTATAGACGGAACACGTGAAATCGGTTTTACCGTAGTTTCCATCACTTTCGTAATTGTGGTAGTTTTCTTCCCTATCGCAGTAAGTACTGGTATGGTAGCTAACATTTTACGTCAGTTCTGTGTGGTAGTTATTATTGCAACATTACTATCGTTAGTTGCCTCGTTTACTATTGTACCGTTAATTTTCTCTCGTTTTGGTAAATTGGAGAAAATAGAAGGTAAAAATGCCTTTGGTAAATTCATCCTTTGGTTCGAAAAACAATTGGCAAAATTTACCAAATGGATTACTGGATTATTAGAATGGACACTTAAACACAAAGCCATTACACTTGTTTCAATGGTTTTGTTACTGCTATCTTCTTGCGGCTTATTAGCTGGCGGATACATTGGTTTCGAATTCTTCCCTAAGTCTGATAAAGGCGAGTTCTTGTTACAAATAGAGATGCCTAAAGATGCTTCTTTAGAACAGACCAACCTATATACGCAAAAGGCTGAAAACTATTTAAGCGGTCAGAAAGATGTAATTCAAATGATTACCACTGTTGGTCAATCTAGCGGAAACATGGGCGCTACCACTGCTACTGCTTATAAGTCGGAAATTAACGTTAAGTTAAAAGACAAACCAGAACGTGGCAATGTCTCTTCTGATATCATTTCAACAACTTACACCCGTGAGTTGGAAAAAGTGTTGGTAGGCGCTAAAATCAAGACCGTTCCAATCGGTATTTTGGGAACCGCTGATAATGCTCCAATTCAATTGGTAGTAATGGGACCTCAGTTAGATACTGTTTTAGCTGTTGCAGAAAGAGCAGAAAAAGTACTAGCGAAAATTCCTGGTGCTACGCAAACTAAACTTTCGGTAGAAAAAGGTACACCAGAGATTAACGTAAAAGTTGATAGGGATAAAATGTCGGCATTAGGATTAAACCTTTCGACAGTAGGTTCAACCATGCAGACAGCTTTTGCTGGTAATACCGATGGTAAATTCCGTCAAGGTGAGTACGAATACGACATTAACATCCAGTACCAAGATTTCGATCGTAAAGATATTGATGACGTACGTAACCTGATCTTTGCAAATGCTACAGGCCAACAAATCAAACTTTCGCAATTTGCAGAAATTAAAGAAGGTTCTGGACCAAGTTTATTAGAGCGTTTAAATAAATCTACTTCGGTAACAGTACAAGCGCAAACAGTGGGCAGACCGACAGGTTCTGTGGTAACTGATTTCCAAACGGAGTTAGATAAAATGAAATTGCCTGCAGGTGTAAGTTTCTTCTGGGCTGGTGACCAAGAAAACCAAAGCGAAGGTTTCGGTACTTTAGGTATCGCTTTGTTAGCAGCAATTATCTTGGTTTATTTAATCATGGTGGCATTGTACGATAGTTTTGTTTATCCGTTTGTGGTAATGTTCTCTTTACCATTGGCATTAATTGGAGCCTTACTTGCTTTGGCGTTAACTAATAACGCTTTGGGTATCTTTACTATCCTCGGTTTCATTATGCTAATGGGTCTAGTAGCGAAGAATGCGATTATCTTGGTCGATTTTACCAACCAAATGAAAGCGCAAGGCAAAACTACTCACGAAGCGCTAATTTTAGCTAACCATGCTCGTTTACGTCCAATTTTGATGACAACTATTGCCATGGTAATCGGTATGTTACCTATTGCATTGGCAAGTGGTGCTGGTGCCGACTGGAAAAATGGTTTGGCATGGGTTATTATTGGCGGTTTAACCAGTTCGCTATTCCTTACATTGGTAGTTGTACCAGTAATGTACCAAATTTTCGATAATATTTTAGAGAAATTCGGTTTCAACAAAAAAGGAAAAACCATTGAAGAATTAATGGTAGAACCTTACGACCATAAAGATGTAAATGAGTGGGAACAACACCACTAAGAATTTTTCCCAACACACAATAAACCCAGTCCCGATAGCAAATTGTTATCGGGACTTTTTTATATTTCCTCTTTTAGAGCGGTGCCCGAAGGGCGGGGGTGTTATGGATGTAATATTCTCTCGAAAAGCAAGGTCATCAACTTGGTTTAAAATTAGTCGGGCTTTACGCTACAACTTTTTGTTCTCGTTTCGGCCTTCCATTCCGTCATCCTGAGCTTGTCGAAGGATTATTATGGCAACAACGTTTCGACAAGCTCAACGTGACACGCAAAAAGTATTTCCACTGCAATCCCGTTTATTAAACTGTAGGCATTACTCCCATCAAAAAAAATACTAGCAAGTGTAAGTTTTCTTTTCAATTCGCTACTTATACCCATAAAGAACATAAAATGAAAAGAATTGCAATCACAATAATTTCGCTATTGGCTTTAACCAGCTGTGGCAAAAACTCATCGCCAGATGGACGGGCACAACTAAGAGACGCAGAGCTTTCTCAAAGAATAGACAAGCTAGAAAAAAAGCAAATCGTTATTTTAGATAGTATGCGTTTGTTAAATGAGAAGATAGAAGCAATAAAAAATTAGCTTATTGTCATTGTGAAGTACGAAGCACTTGCAGAGCAAGCTCGATGCAATTAAAACACAAACAGACAATGAAAATCTTAAAGCAAATTATATATTTTAGTAGTTGTAAGATTGCTTCGTACCTCGCAATGACGACCTTTATTATATCGCTTCCAAACTACCTTAAATATAAGCTTGCAAACCTAAACTATGAGCGAAATAGAGTTCCTTCAATTACTTACTTCCAATCAAGGAATTATTGGTAAGGTTTGCAGTATTTATTGCAATCAAAGGGAAGACTACGAGGATTTATTTCAAGAAATTACCTACCAAGCTTGGAAAGGTTTCACTTCATTTAGAGGGGACGCTAAATTTAGCACTTGGCTATACCGCATTGCATTAAATACTGCCATCAGTTCTTTTAGAAAAAGAAAACCTACGATAGAATTTGTAGCGGTGTTACCAGACAACAACTTTCATCATCCAAATGAAAAAAATGAACAACAACAGCAATTACTTTGGGGTATAAAACAATTAAACGAAGGCGAACGAGCCATCATTGCACTTTACTTAGAAGAAATGAGTTATCAAGAAATTGCAGAAATTATTGGAATTAGCGAAAATAACGTAGGCGTAAAAATCAACCGAATTAAAAACAAACTTCATCAAATTTTAAGTCATGGAAACAGATAATCTAAAATCAGTTTGGCAAGGCATTGCCCCAGCTCAAAAAAGTAAGGAAGATTTAAACAAGATGTGTAAAGAACATAGCAATCCAGTTTTAAAATCCATTAAGAAACAGATGATTATAGAGCTTTTGGGATTCACCGCTTTTCTATTTTGCTATTATTCGATGTTTGATGGCGCAGATAAACCATTATTTGTGAACATCATTATCACCATAGCTATTCTGGCTCCAATCTTACATCACGTCAAAAGCTACAAGCTACAAAAGCTATTTAAAGGTGGTACCAACCTTAAAGACAATTTAACTGATTTTGTATCCAATCTAAAAGTGTTACGAGTAGAAAATCTCATAACAAGAATCATATTTATTTCTGGAATGATGTTATTCTTCACCTACAATATCAACTTTTCAGAAAGTAATTGGTGGGCTTTGGTGGCAATTTTAATTGTATTTTCGGCGCAACTTTTCATTTTGCACAAAGTTTGGTCAGTCAGGATAAATAAGTTGAAATTGGTGTTGCAAGAATTCAGTGCTTCCGTTGATTAATACATTCTCTCCCTCTTAGGGAGAGATCCCGATTTATCGGGAGAGAGGGTAAATAAATTATTTTAAATCTCTTTTATACAAGGAATAAATCGACAAAAATTATCCTATTCAAATGAAGTAAGAAGTATCCAAAACCTCTCTGCCTTTCAGGCATCTCTCCTTAAAAAGGAGAGAGTAGCAAATTGCTTAAACATCCAACTAATTACTAAAGCCTAGTACCTGATTCCTAACACCTGACCACTAATCCCTATCCCCTACCTAATCGCACTAATTTTCCTTACCAATAAACTAATCAGGATACCAAAGCAGCCAATCAAGGCAAAAGAATAACGAAGGTTAAATAACTCAGAGATATAACCAATTAATGGCGGGCCCATCAAGAAACCAAAATAACCGATACTTGATACCATCGCAATAGCCAAACTAGATGGCATCTTATCATTATTGCCTGCAATGGTATAAGTCATGGGAATAATCACCGAAACCCCAATACCCACCAACATAAAACCAATAGTTGCTACAATAACAGTAGGAAAAGCCACGGATAGGAACATCCCTGTTGAAATAATGACTCCGCAAAGTTGTAGCATCGTTTTACGACCTAACGACGCAATGAACTTATCTCCCACAAAACGACCTATAGTCATCATCGCCGAATAAGAAGCATATCCCAGAATTACCCATTTAGCTGGCGCATGTACAATTTCCTTAAAGTAAACACCACTCCAATCCATCAAAGCACCCTCGGTTGCCATACTACAAAAAGCGATAATCCCCAGCTGAACCAACATACCCTGTGGTTTCATTAAAAACTTTGGTTTCTCTTTTTGTACCGACTTACCAATCAATAAAAAACGGTGGTTAATAAATATGTGAACCCAAGCCAAGGGAGCGATTATCCAAAAATGTACCGCAGTAGTTAAGTGTAGGTTCATCATCAATAAACCTACTAAAGCACCTGTAAAAAGCCCCAAACTCCAAGAACCATGAAACGATGACATGATTGGTTTTCCGTAATGCCCCTCGGCGGTAACCGCTTGTGTGTTTAAAGCGATGTTGCACAAGTTTCCCGAAATTCCAAATAACAATAGAAAAACAGCTAAATGCCAGCCATGAGTAGCCAAAGCCAAATTGGTTAAGCAAAGTGCGTAAACTGGAGTTGCCAAGGTAAGGATTCTCTTGCTGCCAAAAATTGCTACCAAACGCCCAGAAACGGGCATAGTAATTAATTGACCAATAGGTAAGGCTAATAAAATACTTCCCAAGGCAGCATCAGAAAGACTTAACGCAGCCTTTAAATCTGGTATACGACTTGCCCAACTGGCAAATACTAAACCTTGACCAAAGTAAAAAAGCGATACTGCTAAACGGACGGTCTTCTTACTATATTTAGAAGTTTCCTTAACGGACAAATCGGGACTATCTGCAATTGTTGACATGAAAGAACGGCGGGGATTAAATTTTCTGCAAAGGTCTATAAAAACCTACAATAAAACCACCTCAAACACTTGCTATTTATTATTTTAACACAATGATTACTTTTGAAGCAATGGAGGTTGTTCAAATCAACTACTTCACACTCCGTCCTACCATTTGTACAAAACTGTGAAGATTAACTTTCTTTTGCCTATCTCCCAAACGCACAATAATCACTTTATTTTGTGGGTTTGCATAAACTGATTGTCCGAACATACCTTGCGCCTTGTAATCGTAAACCTTTTTTGCATAAAAGTACCTACCATCTGGATTTAGTTCAACTGGATAATCCAATTTATCTTTAAGCAAAGCGTTTATTGTACTAATTGAATCTTTAAAGAATTTAAAATCTCGGGTTGCCCAAAATTGGTTCTTATACCTTAACTTGGTTAAAGTATCTGGATTGGTGGTTATATCCACCCATTTTTTAGAAATCAATTGTTTGCCTTCCCAATTACCTCCATTTAAGTAAAGTCTTCCAATTTTAGCGAAATCTAAAGCTGTGGCGTTAATACAGCAAAAAGCTTTGATATTTTCATCGTTATCCAAACTCCAAAGCGCATCGCTCTCAGCACCCAGTGGTTTCCATAAACGTTCTTGCATCAATTCTTGCATGCCCTTTCCCGTTACTTTCTCCAAAATAAAAGCCAGCACTTGAGTATTGATACTTTGATATTCGAAAACCTTTCCAGGTTCGTTTTTCATCTTCAGTTTGCCCACTATCTTTTTCAAATTGGCACCATAGTAACTGCGGGTTATCTGCGAAAATGGACTAAAAGAGCGTTCCTTAAAGTCAAATCCACTGCGCATATCCAACACCTGTTGAATCGTTAATCTTTTGAAACGTTCATCATTTTTAGCTAGCTCGGGCAGGTACTTAATCACCAGATCATCCGTTGATTTGATTTCTCCTCTATCTACAGACATGCCAACCAAAGTACCAACGAAAGATTTCGCCATAGAGAAGCTAGGTTGCCTCACTGCTAAAGTATTTCCATCTGATAGGTATTGGTAAATGATGCTATCGTTTTTAATGACCAAAAAGACATTGGTTTTTGTACCAATCAGCGAAGTATCTAAACGTGTTTTTAATGAGTCGTAAACTTTATTCGCTAAGTTATTTTTAAAGTAAAAAGGTGTAGCAGATTTTTGGATAGTTACATTTTCGAACTTGGCACTATCGCCCAAATCGGGGATTAGATATTTCATAGACCGTAAGGGTACACATGCAGAAAGGAAAAGTAAAATCGCGGCTAAAGAAAAGGTAATTCTCATCAATGCTAAAATACATATCTAAAAATAAAACCATTAAGGAATGAAGAAAATTAAGATTGAGATGAGAAAAGCTTAAAGTTTTCGTCATTGCGAGGCACGAAGCAATACTAAAGCGATTTGTATTTTTGTCTAAGTTGTAAGATTGCTTCGTGCCTCGCAATGACGAGAGCAAAAAAAATCCCACGGTAACAACCGCAGGATTTGTATATAAAGTAGTAATCAACTGACCACTGTAAACTGATACCTGACCACTTAAATTAAATATGTATCGCTCTATTTTCAGTAGCAGCCATTGCCGCTTCTTTTAAAGCTTCAGTATAAGTTGGGTGTGCATGGCAAATTCTAGCAATATCCTCTGCCGAAGCACGGAATTCCATCGCTACCACCGCCTCTGCAATCATATCAGCAGCACGTGGACCAATCATGTGAACACCTAAAATTTCATCAGTTTTTTCATCAGCCAATACTTTCACGAAACCGTCAGTATCCATACTTGCTTTCGCACGTCCACTCGCTTTGAAAGGGAACGAACCAGCTTTATATTTCACACCAGCAGCTTTCAATTGCTCTTCGGTTTGACCCACAGAAGCCACCTCTGGCCAAGTGTAAACCACACCCGGAATTAAGTTATAGTTGATATGCGGTTTTTGTCCAGCAATGCGCTCAGCCACATAGATCCCTTCATCTTCTGCTTTGTGAGCCAACATGGCACCTTTAACTACATCGCCAATGGCATATACACCAGCAACCGAAGTTTCTAAGTGGTCGTTCACAGGAATTTTATTACCTCTTTCTTCTGTAGTAATTCCGATTTTATCTAAACCTAAACCAGCAGTGTAAGCCGTTCTGCCAACCGCAACGATACAGTAATCAGCTTCCACAGAAACTGCTTCGCCTTTAGCATTCTCAGCAGTTACCGTAACCACTTTACCTTTAGCCGATGCACCAGTTACTTTATGGCTAGTTAAGAATTCCATGCCTAAAGATTTCTTTAGCACACGTTGCAATTCTTTACCTAAACCAGCATCCATTGTACCGATAATAGCTGGAGCAAACTCAACCACAGTTACTTTAGTACCCAAACGAGCATAAACCGAACCTAGCTCTAAACCAATTACCCCACCACCAATTACGATCATAGTTTTAGGAACTTCTTTCAAAGTTAAAGCCTCGGTAGAAGTGATGATACGTTTTTTATCGATGGGCAAGAAAGGCAAAGCCGTAGGTTTAGAACCTGTAGCGATGATTACATTTTTAGCAGTTAATTTTTCTGTACTACCATCTGCTTTAGTTACCAAAATGGTGTTTTTATCTTCAAAAGAAGCCACACCTTCAAAAGCATCAATCTTGTTTTTCTTGAAAAGATAAGTGATACCAGCAGTGTTTTGCGCTACAACATCATCCTTACGAGCAATCATTTGCTTCATATCAACTTTCAAATCTTTGATGTTAATACCGTGAGTAGTGAAAGTATGAGCCGCGTTGTGGAAGTGCTCCGAAGAATCTAACAATGCCTTAGACGGAATACAGCCTACATTTAAGCAAGTACCGCCATAAGTTTTATATTTTTCTACTACCGCTGTTTTTAAACCTAATTGTGCACAACGGATGGCACCTACATAACCGCCCGGACCCGAGCCAATAACAACTACATCGTATTGCATGATCTTTTAAGAATTTTTGTTCTGGCAAATGTACGTTTTACCGCTTAAACACCAAAAGTTAAGTGTTTTAATGTTGTAAAAACTTGGTCACGGTTTTAAGGTGGTCATAAATTGAAGAGCAAAGAATATTTTTTGAAAAGCAATACCAGCATTCCATAGCACTCGAAAGTCGGGCTTTACGCTGCAATCTTTTTGTTTCTAGTTAACCTGTCATTCCGAGGAACGAGGAATCTACTTCTGGTCTGCATTAACTTACAGATCCTTCACTAGCGTTCAGGATGACAGGAATAATAACAAAAAGTTTTTCCGCTGCAATCCCGTTTAGAGAACCAAAGTATTTGCTACTACTAAACATAAAAAATCACTCTACTCCCTCAAACTGCGCAGTGTGAAAAATTGTCACATTTATGCGTTTTACAAATACTTTAAATATTTTTGTCGAAAATTTTTAATCCTATCATATGAAAAACAAAAACATCTTACAACTATCTTATTAAGCATTTTCATTTTTTCTTGCAGTAAGAATGAACTAGAACTTACTCAACAAAGCGAAAAGCTCAAAATTGAAAACAAGCACAGCTACGGTGGGTATGATGAAAACCAACCACCATCAATGTATACTGTTACCCAAAAAGTTAAAAAAATTATTGCGGAAAGCATTGGTATCGCAGATGACTACGTAACACTCGAATCAGATTTAGTAATGGATTTAGGAGCGGATGAATTAAATATCAGGGAAATTGTTATGGATATCGAAGAAGAGTTTGAAATAGATATTTATGATGATGAGGCAGAAAAACTATATACAGTTGGACAATATATTGACTTTACTTATTCCAGATTAGGCACAGTAACAATCATCGGTGGTGGTGGTGGCGGCATACCTTATATACCAACATACCCAAATCCTGGAGGAGGAGATATTCCTGTCGGCGGTGTATATACCGGAAACGGTATTATTTCAGTAACTATAGATGCCAATCACGCCAGATTATGTGGAGTACCTGCGGTGATTAAAGTTGGCAATTCGTATACTGGAGGCCTACAAAAACCTAGGTTTCACAATGCAGATAACGACATCGAGTGGAACTTCTTCAATTCCAGTAATTATAGGTGAAGCATGTTTTTCAACTAAAAATACTAATGGTGCACTTGCGTCTACAGCCTTTTTAACATCTTATAATCTTGCCGTTGAAGCAATAATGTATGAAGTAAAATGGAATATTATTCCTGTGGCTAACTCTGTTACACTTAGACAAGCCCTTATTACTCAAATAAACACTGTATTACAGATTTCTGGCGGTTACGGTTCATCTTTCTCTACAAGTGGATGTCTGGGAAATGTACCATCAACGGTAGCAACCTATTGCAATTAGGCTATTAAAACTATAACTCCTGCCATATGAACATTGACAATTTAATAAAAGAAATCGAAAGATATTATGATTTAGGGTTTCCGACCATGCCGAATGGCTCACCTTCTCAATTTGACGATATATTCAAAATAACAGAAGCAAAAATCAATCGATTACTCACTGATAATCTATCTTTTACCGAAAGAAAACTAATATCCGATATAGAAAAAGAATTCAAAGAGTTTAATGTTCTTTCAGAATTTGAAAAACAGTTCCCTAACTATTCTATTTCAATACAACTTCATGAAAAAGATATAGAAGAACTAACAATAATCTATAGCTTAGAATTGAGATTATCATTACTAACTCAATACTTTACAGCGTTCTATGAAGAAAGAATAATCCATAAAAATTCCTCTTTACATTTACATACATTTACACCTATAACAACAAGTATTCGTTCTTCAAAGACACGTGTTGCTAATTATCAGGAAAAATATATGGACACAATAAAACGAATTGTTACAGTTTTGTTCCCTAACTATTCTTTCTTATCTCATCATTTATTATGTAAAACTATTATAACTAATGGTGTGCCATTGGGGTTAGATCCCAGCTTAAGCAATAACGGATTTTCAGTATACAATTTTTTATTCGACAATGACTTTGATTATCTAGGCACAACTTATATCACAATGTAATTTACTATTTTGACCGTATCGCTTGCACTTTTTTCAATCCGAAACTATTTGTCTGTAAATTTGAGTATGATAGAACTGCTTTTTCAAACAGATATTATTGCTTATTTAAGCAATAATATCTAAGTTTGAATATGATAAGCTTAAGAAACATTCCATTTTTTGCAGTAGGCCTAGCTACATTTTTGTTAGGAGCATTGGCATTCAAAAATGACTGCCCTTATGTTTGGTATATCCTTGCATTAGTATATTTCGTATTAGGTTTCGCATTCCGCAAACCAATTGATACCTCAGACGGCGGTCACTAATTTTCTCTCGTCATTTCGACTGAAGCGTAGCGTAATGGAGAAATCTTTGAATTAGCTAAACACAATCTAAAGATTTCTCGACTTCGTTTTACTCCGCTCGAAATGACGATTTTATTTGCGTTTCTTTCCCACAAGGGCTTTCAGCCTTAAGTTTTCTGCTTAGAACTAACCCTAAATCCAATCAAACAATGAAACGAATACTCCTCGCCTTATTTTTAGTTTCTTGCTTTTTTGCAGAAATCACTTTTGCACAAGAAACAGATTCTGCTTACGTACGCAGTCACTACACCAAAATAGAACGCCTAATTCCAATGCGTGATGGAACGAAACTTTTCACTGCTATCTACATCCCAAAAGATATTTCCGCCAATAAGAAATATCCATTTTTAATTAATCGTACTCCTTACACGGTACGTCCTTACGGAGAAAACGAATATAAAACCAGCTTAGGTGGCTACCCTGCAGTAATGCGTGACGGCTTTATCTTCGTTTACCAAGATGTACGTGGCCGTTGGATGAGCGAGGGAAATTTTGAAGACATTAGACCTACCAATTTAGACAGAGGCAAAAAAGCTGTCGATGAAAGCACCGATACTTACGATACCATCGATTGGTTAGTAAAAAACATCAAAAACAATAACGGAAAAGCAGGCTTGTACGGCATTTCCTATCCTGGCTTCTACTCTACCGCTTCTTTGGTTAAATCTCACTCTGCATTAAAAGCGGTTTCGCCACAGGCACCCGTTACCGATTGGTTTATTGGCGATGATTTCCATCACGGTGGTGCGCTATTTTTAATGGATGCCTTTAAATTTATGACTTCTTTTGGTGTTCCTCGCCCGCAACCAATTACACCAGACAAAGGTCCGAAACCTTTCCAGTTTCCAATTAAAGACAACTATCGTTTCTATTTAGAAGCTGGCTCGGTAAAAAACTTGAAAGAAAAATACATGGGCGATAGCATCCAGTTTTGGAACAATTTGTTTAAACATCCAAACCTAGATACTTTTTGGCAAGCTCGCCAAATTGTGAAACACTTGAAAGATGTAAAACCTGCGGTAATGACCGTTGGTGGCTTCTTTGATGCCGAAGATGCATACGGAGCTTTCGCGACTTACAAAGCCATAGAAAAACAAAACCCAAAAGCAAACAACATTTTAGTAGCAGGACCTTGGTACCACGGTGGTTGGGTGCGTGGCAAAGGCGATAGTTTCGGAGATATCAACTTTGGTACGCCTACTAGCACTTACTATCAAGACAATTTAGAATTACCTTTCTTCAAATATTACCTCAAAGGCGAAGGAAATTTTGATGCTGCTGAAGCAAACATCTTCTTGACTGGAAGCAACCAATGGAAAAAGTTCAATACTTGGCCTCCACAAGACGTAGAGCTAAAATCTTTGTATTTCCATGCTAACGGGAAATTATCCTTCACAAAACCGACTACCAATAATAGTTTCGATGAATACGTAAGCGACCCTAACGCACCTGTTCCTTATCAAGATGGTGTACAGGCGAACCGTACCAGAGAATACATGGTAGACGACCAACGTTTTGCTTCCAGAAGACCAGATGTAAAAACTTATCAAACCGATATTTTAACAGAAGACCTTACCCTTACTGGACTTGTTTTAGCTAATTTAATGGTCAGCACTTCGGGTACTGATGCAGATTATGTAGTGAAGTTAATCGATGTTTATCCGGAAGATACTAAAGAAGTTTCTCCTGCTGATAAAGACAAAATGATGGCTGGCTATCAAATGTTGGTTCGTGGCGAAATTTTGAGAGGCAAGTATAGAAACAGCTTCGAAAAACCTGAAGCTTTTGTGCCAAACGAGGCAACCAAAGTGAAATATGCACTACCAGATGTTGGTCATACCTTCAAAAAAGGACATCGCATCATGGTGCAAGTACAACACTCATGGTTTCCCTTGGCTGATAGAAATCCGCAGCAATTCATGAATATTTATGAGGCAGAACCAAGCGATTTCCAAAAAGCAACGCACAGAATTTATCATGGCGAAGCCGACGGTTCTTTCTTATCTTTACCTGTATTAAAACCGTAAAACAAATCACATAGAAACATAGGCCTTATATAAATTTTCCTATGTTTCTATGTGGTTAAAATATAATCAAATGAAGAAAACATTCCTCGCTCTTGCGTTACTAGGCTCTTGCTTAACGGTAATTGCCCAAGATATGCTCGGCAGCAATGCAAAAAATGACAGAGCCAAATTTCTAAGAGGTGCTTTAACAGACTTGAGAACCTGCTACGATATCAATTACTATCACTTAGATGTGAAAATTGATATCGACAATAAATCTGTGAGCGGAAGTAATGAATTCGCTTTTACTGCAACCAAAGATTTCGAAAGTCTACAGTTCGATTTATTTGAAAACCTGAAAGTTGAAAAAGTGGTTTTTAAAGGTAAAGAGTTGCCGTTCATCAGAGAATTTGCAGCGGTTTTTGTGAAATTCCCAAAAATCAAAAAAGGCAGTAAAGAGCGTTTCACAGTTTTTTATAGTGGTAATCCTCAAATTGCTAAAATGCCACCTTGGGATGGGGGTTTTATTTTCAGAAAAGACAAATCTGGCAACCCCTTTGTATCTGTAGCCTGTCAAGGCTTGGGCGCTAGCGTTTGGTGGCCAAACAAAGATCATCAAAGTGATGAAGTGGATAGCATGTTGGTCAGCATTAGCGCACCTAAAGACTTAGATTGTATTGCCAACGGTCGCTATCGTGGTAAAACTGACGGCAAAGATGGCTACACCAAACACAACTGGTTTGTGGGCAATCCTATCAATAATTACAGCATCGCATTTTATATTGGCAAGTACGCCCATTGGACAGACACTTACAATGGCGAAGACGGCAAACTCAATTTGGATTTCTACGCTTTGAAAGAAGACAGCGCAAAAGCTCGTCCGCATTGGGATGCTGATGTAAAGCCAATGCTCAAATCCTTCGAATATTGGTTCGGCCCCTACCCTTGGTACAAAGACGGTTACAAATTAGTTCAGGCCCCACATTTGGGCATGGAACATCAAAGTGCCGTAGCTTATGGTAATCAGTTTATGAAAGGTTATTTAGGTCAGGATTTATCTGGTACCGGAAATGGATTAAAATGGGATTTCATTACCATCCATGAAACTGGGCACGAGTGGTTTGGCAACAACATTACCACTAAAGACATTGCAGATATGTGGGTTCACGAAGGTTTTACTACCTATTCTGAAGCGCTTTTTACCGAAAGTACACAGGGCAAAAAAGCTGGGGAAGATTACGTAATTGGTCAGCGAAAGGGGATTGGCAACAAAAAACCAGTTATTGGCATATACAACACGAACACAGAAGGCGATGGCGATATGTATTCGAAAGGAGCCAATATCATCCACACCATCCGCCAGTTAGTAAATAACGATGAAAAGTTTAGACAGATTTTAAGAGGTTTGAACAAGACTTTTTATCACTCAACGACTACTTCGGCGGCAGTAGAAGCTTTTATCGCCAAACAAAGTGGATTAAAGTTAGACAAGTTTTTCGACCAGTATTTGCGCCATGCTAAAATTCCTACGCTAGAATACAAAATTGAAAACGGTGAATTAAAATACCGCTGGCTAACAGATGTTGTAGGTTTTGATATGCCTGTAAAAGTATCTTTAAGAGCCAACGAATATACTTTAGTTAAGCCAAGTAATGAGTGGCAATCAATCAAGGTAGATGGCAGCATTAACTCCGATAATTTTTCAGTAGAAAGAAATTTTTATGTAAAAACCAAAAAAGCAGAATAATTGGTTTAACCATGCAACCTCTAGCTTAAAATTTCGTCTTCAAATTGGGCAGGTCAAACTCCTGCTCAATTAATTAACAACCAAAACATGAAGACTAAATTACTTTCCAGCTGCATTATTGCACTTTTAACCCAATTCGCATTTGCACAGAAAAAATTGCCTATCATCAAAGCTAATTCAATAGAAGTTGATATCAGGGATGATCAAAAATTAACTAAAAAAGCTTGGCGAATTGTTCCCGAAGAAAAACTAGATGTATATGTTACTTCGGGCAAAAGAGTTACTTTCTACACCGATGTAGATTCTATTTCGTTCAAAATTGATCCGAAAGTAGAAAAGTACGATTTCATTATTTTACTAAATGGTAAAGACACCGCCAAAACTCAAATTAAATATCAACCTTCAAGATTAGCACAACTAAAGAAAGCAGAGAAATACAACTATTCGGATAATCGTTTTATCCCAGCATTTACTTACCAATCAAAAGACCATCCTGATTTAGTAAAAGTAAGGAAAGAACTAAAATTAGATTCTATAGCTGGTAAAGGCACAGAACTTTCGCAAATATTCAATTTAATGCATTGGGTACATAATTTAATCAGACATGATGGAAGCAGCAATAATCCAACCTTACAAAATGCTATCGATTTGATTAAAGTTTGCAAAGCCGAAAACCGTGGAGTGAACTGCAGAATGCTGGCTACAATCTTGAATGAATGCTACTTGGCGATGGACATCAAATCTAGGCACATCACCTGTATGCCGAGAGAAAGTAAATTTGATGACTGCCATGTAATCAACATGGTTTATAGTAAAGATTTAAACAAATGGATTTGGATGGATCCAACATTCGATTCTTACGTAATGGATGAAAAAGGAAATCTTTTAGGCGTACAAGAAGTAAGGGAAAGGCTGATAAAAGGGCTTCCATTGGTATTAAACGCTGATGCCAATTGGAACAGGACAAATCTGCAAACCAAGGAAGAATACCTCGAAAAATATATGGCAAAAAATTTATACAGATTACAAACCCCATTAACAAGTGAATACAATACGGAAACTTCGGTAAGAGGCAAAAATATTACTTACGTAGAGCTGCTACCTTTAGATGGAATAGAACAAACTCCACAGCTGAAAGAGGTTAATTACGAAAAATCTGGAGTAAAATTCATTCAATACAAAACTAACAACCCTAATTTATTTTGGACAAAGCCAGAATAATTAAAAGAAACTGTATTAAATTTACGTTAACAACTTATTCCTTTAAATAAGTTTCTAAATGATGCAACGTTTTTAGAATAGACCACGTCTTTTAGACAGATAAATTACAAAAATGAATAAAAAATATATTTCCGTTGGTTTAATGTTAGCTGTAAGTGTAGCTATTGCAAAACCTGTACAGTCAGAACTACCTGTTAACATCAGTGTTTCCAAAGTAAAAACTAAGGCTAAAGAAACAGAGGTGAAAAACTTCAATGCTGTTGCTGCAGGCGGTCCATTACAAGTAATCATTACTTTAGGCAATACCGAAAGCATTAGATTTGAAGGTGATGAAGAGGCGATTGCTACGCTCGTTACAGAAGTAAAAGGGAATGCTTTAATCATCAGACCACAAATGAGCTGGACGAGTTGGTCGCATAAATACAAGGACAAGAAAATTATTGCTCATGTAAATGCTAAGACCATCAAAAGCTTAACCATGAGTGGCGATGGCTCCATCACAGTGAAAGGAACAATTAACAATAATTCCCTTACTACAACTTTAAGTGGTTCTGGTTCTATTTCTGCAAATGTAGACGTGCAAGAATACAGCGGTGTAGTTAGCGGATCTGGTAAATTGAATATTTCTGGCGAAACCGACGAAGCAAGCTTAACCATTAGTGGTTCTGGTGTACTTTCTAAAAAGGGAGCTTTAAAAGTAGGTTCACTATCGGCTACCATCAGTGGTTCGGGCAGCGCATACATACACACAAATGGCGAAATTAGTGCCTTAATTAGTGGCTCTGGAAAAGTTTATTATACCGGCAACGCAGATGTTAAAGAGAAGAAATTTTTAGGCTCTGGTGGAGTAAAAAAACTAGATTAATCCAATCAAGACACCAAACAAAAAGCCTAGTGGTTAAATTCACTAGGCTTTTTATTTATCAAATGCAGGTTTTAGAACTGGTAGCCAATAGCAGTATAGTTCTCTAAGAAACGGATAGTTTGCTTAGCTTTATCTATATCGTTTCTGCCGGTGGTACGAATTTTATCCATATCGATATAACCTGCCTTAGTCACATTTTGAAAATATAGCTTTCTTGTCACGTTAAATTTTAAACCTGCTTTTAACGAAACTCCATAACCTGCAAAATTCCAAAAGTTATTTTCACCTACTCCAAAGAATCTCACATCAGAACGTGGAATTACAAAGCCTGCTCCCACTCCCGTTTCCATCGTTAACATTTGTTTTTTATTCTTGGCTATCCAGATATCATCGTAGCGTTCTAATTCTGCACTTACATAATTCAGTCCGTCAGTATGTTCAAATGTCAGCATATCATCCTTAACATCTAGTTCCTGATCTTTGTAAACACCAGCATAACTTCCAGTCGCTATTGCCGGATTAGAAACTGTAGCGTTGATATATCCATCTATAGTTACTTTCTGTGGGATATCCATTACATATTTCATATGATCCCAACCGATGGAAATACTATAATTGTCTTTAAAAAAGTATCCAAATCTAAAATCAAATTGAGGTGTAGTTAACTCCATTGGGTTAACATAATCCAAACTTAATTTGGAAGGTCTGTCTTTTGCTTTTACATTTCTCAAAGTAAAATCATATCCTGGACCTTGAAATGTGATATCACTTTTATCGTACCAAGAAAAATTCCAACCCCAATGCACATAGAATTGACCTTTTCTAGAGAAATCTCTCTGAGTAGAATTGGAAAATAAACTTTTGCCAATCTTTGCTTCTGAAATGGGTTTTGAAATAATTTCTTGAGCATTTATTTTTCTGCCGAACAGCAAAGCTAGTACTAATATAGAAGCACGTTTCATTCGCCAAAATTGCGTAAAATACGTGATTATTTTAAGTATAAATACTTATTTAACCTATATATGACTTAACAGCATTAAAATGATATCTTCCCAAATCTAAGTTTCTATTGTGAAAACAATTAAGGTTTTTTAAAACCTAGTATACAAAGCTAACTGAGCCACATTATTTACAGTATTGGCATTAGCTCCATTTACTGTTTGATTCATATATCCAGCTTCGATATCAAAGCTTTTAGAAACTCGATAACCTACCGCTAAATAAGCTCTATTTTGATCGAACAAACTTCCGTTTAACTGCTCTTTATTCTGAATATTGAAGAAAAGCTCATTCTGCAAAGCGGCAAATATCCCTTTGGTAAATGCACCTTCTTGTTTTTGTAGCGGCTGAACCAGCCTAAAGAAATAACGAAAACGTTGCGAAAACAAATCATCAATTTGACGTTCTATAAAACGTTGTTCTAACCTAAACCTGTGACTTAATGCTGCCCCTTTCCAAGGTTGATGATTGTAGATGTACTGTTGCCAAATACGGTGTTCTGTTAAGGTATTTTTCATCGGTGCCGCACCAATTAAAATATCATTTGGCAAAAAAGTTGGCGTATATAAATAGCCCACAGTTGCATTTGAATTCTTATTGATATAGTAAGTTACTCCTGGCCTTACTAATAAGTTTCTAACACCATCCCAATTATTTTCAGAACGAACTTGCAAATCGAAATGCATTCCCCATTTATCATTAAATTTAGTGGTGTTCATCAAAAAAAGCCAGCCAGTATTTTGATTAATGGTTTGTGCATAACTCAAGGATGTGAAGACGCTTAAGAAAGCGACAAGTACAATTTTTCTCATTTGGTTTTAATTTGTGTGATAACGAAAATATTAAATTCTATTAAAAGCAACGAAAACGTAACAGAAACTAAACAAAGTGTTTTTTTCTTGCCGTCATCCTAAGTAGGGTCGTCATACCCAACTGCTTTTTGTGCATAAAACACTTTGTGGTCATTGCGAGCTTTGCGAAGCAATCTTACAACGATTAACATAATATGGCGCATTAAGATTGCTTCGTGCCTCGCAATGACGAATTAGATGAGTATAGCGCACAAAAAAAACCTTGCTCATTTTCATGAACAAGGCTTTGTATTTATTTCTACCAGATGCTGAAATAAATTCAGCATGACAGTTGGCGATTATACGCCCAACAATAATCTAGCTGGATCTTCCAATAATTGTTTAACTCTTACCAAGAAACCTACAGACTCACGTCCGTCGATAATTCTGTGATCGTAAGATAAAGCAATGTACATCATCGGGCGAATTACCACTTCTTTATTTTCAGCAATTGGGCGCTCAATAATGTTGTGCATACCTAAAATTGCTGATTGAGGCGCATTGATAATCGGTGTAGACATCATTGAACCAAATACACCACCATTAGTGATCGTGAAAGTTCCACCTGTCATTTCTTCAATTGTCAATTTGCTATCTCTAGCTTTAGTAGCTAACTCAATTACCGTTTTTTCGATTTGCGCTAAGCTCATGCTCTCTGCATTTCTAATGATTGGTACAACCAAACCTTTAGGCGCAGATACCGCGATAGAAACATCAACGAAATCGTTAAAAATAATTTGGTCGCCATCAATACGAGCATTTACCGCAGGAAAATCTTTCGCTGCTTCGCAAACTGCTTTAGTGAAGAAACTCATGAAGCCTAAGCCTACACCGTGTTTCTCTTTAAATTGGTCTTTATATTTTCCACGTAAATCCATGATTGGCTTCATGTTAACTTCATTAAAAGTAGTTAACATGGCCGTTTCGTTTTTAACGGCAACTAAACGCTTAGCAACCGTTTTACGCAATGGCGACATTTTTTCAGCACGCTCATTTCTTGAACCAGCAACCGCAGGAGCTGCAGCAGCTTTAGGCGATTCTGTCTTAGCAGCAGGTTTACCAGCTTGTGCGTTGTTTGCATCTTCTTTGGTAATTCTGCCATCAACGCCAGTACCTTTAACGCTAGCAGCGTCAACGCCTTTTTCTGCTAAAATTTTACCAGCAGCTGGAGATGGAGTTCCAGAAGCATAGCTATCTTTAGATTCTTTTTCAGCAACTGGCGCCGCAACTTTATCTGCCGCAGGAGCATCAGCTTTTGGAGCTTCTTCTTTCGCAGCAGCCGGAGCAGCACCACCTTCTTCAATGCTGCAAACTACAGCACCAATTTCTAGCGTATCACCTTCGCTAGCAACAATTTTTAAAGTTCCTGCTTTCTCTGCAGTAAGTTCGAAAGTTGCTTTGTCTGATTCTAACTCCGCAATAATTTCGTCCATCTCCACAAATTCGCCATCGTTTTTAACCCAACGAGATAATACTACCTCGGTAATCGACTCGCCTACTGGCGGAACTTTGATTTCTAAACTCATATTAAATTATATGTTTTGTTTGGCGTTTGGCGATTAGCAAAAAGCTTTTTTTTTCAAAGCCTATCATAATCGCTTAACGCTAGTCTTTATTTACTATTTCTTAAACTTTATCTTTCACTGCATTTTTAGCAGTTTCTTTAAGTGGTTTCTTCGCTACTTCTGCTACCGAAGTTTCGAAAGTTTTAGCTACAATATAAGCCTGTTGGTTAGTATGTTGCTTCATATAACCAGTGGCCGGACTACTGCTTTCTTTTCTCGAAATCACATCGATATTACTCAATGACGTTTTTCTCAATCTACGTAACAAATATGGCCAAGCACCTTGGTTTTCTGGTTCTTCTTGTACCCAAACCACATCCTCAACGTTTTTATATTTAGCTACAATAGCTTCCATTTGGTCTACAGGAGTTGGATATAATTGCTCTACACGTACAACAGCGACATCTTTGTTCTCATTCTTTTTCTGTGCTTCCAACAAATCGTAATAAATCTTACCAGAACAGAAAGCAACTCGCTTCACATCAGCCACTTTTACGTTAGCATCATCAATTACTTCTTTAAAACCTCCAGCAGTAAAATCTGCTAATGGGCTTACACAAAGTGGATGACGTAACAAACTCTTAGGACTAAAGTTCACCAAAGGTTTACGGAAATCGCGTTTAAACTGACGACGTAAAGCGTGGAAGAAGTTTGCAGGAGTAGTACAGTTAGTTACCTGCATGTTGTACTCTGCACAAAGTTCCATAAAACGCTCAATACGTGCTGACGAGTGCTCTGGACCCTGACCTTCGTAACCGTGAGGCAATAACATTACCAAACCGTTAGCTCTTTGCCATTTAGTTTCCGCACTTGCAATATATTGGTCGATTACAATTTGAGCTCCGTTAAAGAAGTCACCAAATTGTGCCTCCCAGATAGTTAATGCATTAGGGTTAGCCATTGCATAACCATATTCGAAACCTAAAACACCATACTCAGACAAGTGTGAGTTGTAGATATCAAATTGAGCTTGTTGCTCAGAAATATTCAATAATGGAGTATACTCTTCTTCCGAATCTTCTAGCGTCAATACCGCGTGACGGTGAGAGAAAGTACCACGTTTCACATCCTGACCACTTAAACGAACACGTTTCCCTTCAGCCAATAAAGTACCGTAAGCCAACTGCTCGCCCATCGCCCAGTCAAAAACGTTAGTTTCTGTCGCCATTTTCAAACGCTCTTCAAATAACTTTTCAATCTTCTTGAAGAACTTTTTATCTTTTGGTAAAGTGGTAATTCTTTTTGCAACTTCTAGCAGGGTTGTTTTTTTAACACCTGTTTCTGGAGAAGATTCGAAATCTTTTGCTGTAGCGATACGTAAATCAGCCCAAGCACCACCAAATTTAACATCTGATAATGCTGCATTGTGTTCTTTTGCCTCGTTTAATGATGTTTGTAATAGCGCTTTAAACTCTTTCTCCATGTTCTTTGCACAAGCATCATCAAGTTTGCCTTCTTTAATCAATTCAGCCACATAAATCTTTAATGGATTATCATGTTTCTCAATTGCTTTGTAAAGTAAAGGCTGAGTGAATTTAGGCTCATCAGATTCGTTGTGGCCAAATCTACGGTAGCAAAGGATGTCAATAAATACATCATTTCTGTATTTCTGACGATATTCCATTGCTAAATTAATTGCATAAACTAACGCTTCTGCATCATCACCATTTACGTGAAAAACTGGAGATAAAGTTACTTTAGCAATATCTGTACAGTAAGTACTAGAACGAGCATCTTTATAATTGGTGGTAAAACCGATTTGGTTGTTGATGACCAAGTGGATGGTACCTCCAGTCTTGTAACCATCTAAACCAGCCATCTGGATGACCTCGTAAACAATACCTTGACCCGCTACAGAAGCATCACCGTGAATCAAGATCGGAGCTAAACGACCATCATCGCCAGCATATTTGAAATCGATTTTAGAACGGCTCATCCCTTCCACAATACCATCAACAGTTTCTAAGTGCGATGGATTTGGACATAAGCTTAAGTGTACGTTTTTACCTTTATTAGTGGTTACATCGGTTGAGTAACCCAAGTGGTATTTCACGTCGCCACCAAAAGGAGTTTCCGGATTGTAACTTCTTCCTTCGAACTCAGTGAAAATATCTTTATAACTTTTTTGCATGATATTAGCCAACACGTTCAAACGACCGCGGTGTGCCATACCCAATACAAATTCTTCAATACCTAAATCAGCTCCTTTTTCAATTACAGCATCTAACGCTGGAATTAATGCCTCAGCGCCTTCTAAAGAGAAACGCTTTTGACCTAAGAATTTAGTACCTAAAAAGTTTTCGAAAACAACTGCTTCGTTCAACTTTTTAACTACTCTCATTTTCTCATCGTTAGATAAATTGGGTGTATTGCGGTTACCTTCCATTTTACCTTCTAACCAAGAAAGTACTTCTGGCGTACGTACATATTTGTACTCAACACCTATAGAACCACAATAAGTTTGCTCTAAGAAAGCAACAATATCTTTCAGCTTTGCTGGGCCAATGCCAAGCTCAACGCTTGAATTAAAAACAGTTTCTAAATCTGCCGCAGCTAAACCAAAATTCTCGATATTTAAAGTTGGCAAGTGCTTACGTCTTTCTCTAACCGGATTTGTTTTGGTAAACAAGTGACCACGTTGACGGTAGCCATTAATCAAGTTTAAAACACTAATTTCTTTCAAAAAGTGCTCTGGAGCATCGCCACCACTAACAGCAGGTGCATCTGCTCCTCTTCCGAAATCAAAACCTTCAAAAAACTTCTGCCATCCAAACTCTACAGAACTAGGGTCTTCTTTATAACTCTGGTATAGGGATTCAACGTATTCGGCGTTGGGGCCGTTAAGATAAGTTAGGTTATCCATTTGTATATATAACTATTACGATAAGTATTGCAAAATTAGGATTTTACCTTTAGAAAAGGCAATAAAATCACATTTAAATAAATTAAAAAACTGTAACTAAAATATAGACGCTTTTCTAAGCTCGAACGACCTGTGCGAACGCACCTTTTGGGTCTAAAATTTTCATTAGCTTCTCAAAATCAAAACTATTTGACAATTTTTGGTCGTTACCCACACCTGCAACGGCAGCCCAATTACCCCAGTTACTTGCCGGAGCATAATCTAACAGTTGCTCTTCGAAATAAGCAGCACCAAGTACCCAGTTTATTTCCAATTCTTTAACCAAATAAGTAGCTACCAGTTGTCTGGCCAGCTGGTTAATATAGCCAGTAGTATTTAACTCTTGCATGCAGGCATCAACTAATGGTTGTCCAGTATTGCCATCTTTCCAATTTTGCAAGGCTGATGTATTTTCTAACTGTAACGAAACGCCATCTTTCTTAAAGCCTAGAGGTTTAAAGAAGGTATTGCCATATTTCTTGAACATGAAACGATAATAATCTCTCCACAACAAGCCCAAAACAATTTGATGAAAATAAGGCCTTACACCGTGTGTCGCTTCGGCATCTTTCATTTTCCAATACACCTCTCTTGGCGATAGGCAACCTAATGCTAACCAAGCAGAAAGTTTGGATACAATCTCATGCTTTTTCAACGTAGCGTTGGCTAAAACCATTCCTTCGCCTGCGTGCAAATATTCATGCAAATGTGCTAATGCTTCCTTTTCGCCTCCTATAAACTCAGATTGGATTTTTAGGATTACCGCAGCTTCATCTTGCAACAATTCGTTGATTGAAGGAATTGCACCCCAATCTTCAAGGCTGATAAAACTGATTGCGCTTGGCGTGGGGAAACAAGGTTTTACCACAGCATCACGCTCTGTCTTCTTTTTAAACTGCGTAAACACATCAGGAATATCCTTAATTGGAAAAGGTAAATCTTCCTTATTGTAAAGTGTATGCCCAATGAAATGTTTCAGATTCACTTTTTGCTTCCAAAGCGCATCTTCCAACTTTAAACTCACGGCAGTTTCTTCACTTGCCACCTCTCTGTGATGGTAAACTTCCGTGATATCATGCTTCACCACTAATGCAGGCAACACCTCTTCTGGATGACCTTGCAGCACTAACAAATTACCGCCTATTGCTTGTAAAGACTGTTGCAGTGAAGCAACACTTTCTATAAAGAATTTAGTTCTTATAGCACCGGTTTTATAAGTATGATATTGGGTTTTCTCGAAATGACGAGGATCGAATACATAAACTGGCAAAATTTCATCAGCCTTAGCAATAGCCTCAACAAGCATTTCATTGTCATGCAAGCGAAGGTCATTTCTAAACCATACCAAAATCTTTTTGCCCATATCCGAAGCCATTCTATTTAGTGACTGCTAATTTGCAAAAAAATAAGCCAAAAGCTTAAAACGCTACTTCATTTTTACATATCTATAACACTACGAAACGTTGTTGAAACCTAAAAAAAGGTAGAAAAAACTATCTTTAGCCAACCATGGCTCATTCATTACATCAACATATTAAAAAGTTTGTTAACGTTAGCGAAGCTGATTTTGCAGAAATATTATTGTTTTTCGAAGTGCTTTCTGTGAAGAAAAAAGAGATGTTGATGAACGAAGGTCAACATTGTAAAAGACATTTCTTTGTGCTAAAAGGGTGTTTACGCTTGTTTTTCATGAAAGAAACGGGCATTGAGCAAACCACTCAATTTGCGATAGAAAACTGGTGGATGACAGACAACCTCGCATTTTTGGAACAAAGACCAAGTTCGTTCGCCATACAAGCAATTGAGCAATCTGAAGTTTTAGCCATCAGCTACGAAGCACAGGAAAAAATGTTAAGCCAATTCCCTCAAATGGAACGTTATTTTAGGAAAGTGTACGAAAAGGCTTTCGCTGCTTCTCAACTCAGAATCAAGTATATTAACGATTATTCGAGGGAAGAAATGTATATCTATTTTGCAAAAGTTCAACCTACATTTTTACAGCGTGTGCCACAATATATGCTGGCTTCTTATTTAGGTTTTACAACAGAATATTTGAGCGAGATTAAGAAAAAACATCTTGGAAAATAGATAAAACCACATAGACACATAGTTTTTAATTTGTTATTCTATGTGTCTATGTGGATAATTTATTAAACTATCTTTTCTTAAACCAGTTTAAGTTTTTTGAGCTATAGGCACAATAACTTTGCTTTATCAAATCACATAAAAAACAACAAAAATGAAAAGACTGGATATATCGAAACTGGAGCCTAATGCTTACAAAGCCATGTATGGATTAGAAAATTATTTATTAACAACGTCATTAGAAAAATCTCACAAAGAGTTAATTAAAATTAGAGCTTCGCAAATTAATGGTTGTGCTTTTTGTTTAGATATGCATACTAAAGACGCCATTAAACTAGGCGAAACTCCACAGCGTATATTTTTATTAAACGCTTGGCGTGAAACGGATTTATTCTCGGCAGAAGAAAAAATAATTTTAGGCTTAACAGAAAAAATTACGCTAATTAGTCAGTGCGGTGTTGATGATGACTTGTACAAAAAAGCAGTTGATACATTTGGCGAAAGTTATGTGGCACAAATTATCATGGCTTGTGTGGCCATTAACGCTTGGAACAGAATTGCGATTAGCACAAACTTGGAAGTTCCAAAATCATAATACTGCATTTGTCACATTGAGCTTGTCGAAATGTTCATCAAAAGCTTCGACAAGCTCAGCTTGACAATGGTTCTTCTTGAATACCAACCAACTCTCCATAAATATCAAACATCCGCTTTGCGTTGGCATTAACTTCATGATGCTTTTCTGCAGTTTTACGTGCATTCTTACCTATTTCCTGCCATTTATTGGGCTGTGTAATACATTTTAAGATAGAGCGATAAAACTCATCTGCGGTATCTGCAATTAAAATATCCCTACCATGTTTACAATCAATCCCTTCTGCAGCCATAGTGGTAGCAATGATACATTTTTGCATGGCCATACCTTCGATAATCTTTACCCGCATTCCACTACCCGAAAGCAAAGGCACAATCATAATAGCCTTACTATTAATAAAATCCACCGCATCAAACACCTCTCCTTCTACAATGAGGTTATCAGAATCGTATTCAAAGAAATGCTTCTGCATGTTTTTACCAGCAATATAGAAACGCAACTCTCCGCTTAGTTCTTCAATATCAGGCCAAATTTCATCCAAAAACCATTCTAAGCCCTCCTTGTTTGGGCGCCAATCCATAGCCCCCAAGTGAAACAAAGTTGGGAAACTCGTTTTACTCGTATCTATTTTATACTTCTCAAAATCTAAGGCTACTGGAAAAACATCCAACCTCGTTTCGCATCCCATTAGCAACAATTTCTGCCTATCGGGATTACTAATGGCAAAAACCTGATGAAAGCGATTGATTTGTTCCATTTCATAAGCCTTCAACCTTCGCGACAAAAATTCTAAGTAAGTTCTTCGAGGGGTAAAACGCTCCCGAAGCGCTAGTCGCTCCCAAACATCGTGTTCTATATGGTGCGCCCTGTAAACTAATTTGGCTTTGCTATATGCTTTAACCACGTCCAAGTAAGGTACTACAAAAAGACCTTCAAATTGAACTACTTCAAACTCTTGTTCTCTCAAAACATTTTCTAGCACTTTCTCAGCATCGCTATCAAAATACCTAGAAACGTTGTAAGATTGATTGGAAAATATGTTCGCAAAAGCATCCCAAGCATTTACTTCAATATCTACCGTAAAAGAATGGAAACTGATTTTTTCGAAAACAGGATCGTAAATATCATCTACATCTATGTACTGTTTTGAATTATTGAGGCTGAACAATGTAACCTCTACCCCAAGACTAAGCAAGCCCTTGATAGTGTTATAAACCACTATCGGATAACCGCTATTTGGCGGAAAAGGGACCCTATGGCTTAACAGAAGTACTTTCAAGTTCGAATTCTATAGCTAATTGTGGACTACTTACGTTAAATGTTTTTCGGTGGAACGGAGACGGGCCTATATTGATAACGGCGTTTCGGTGTGCAATAGTTGGGTAACCTTTATTTTTTTTCCATTGGTAGTCAGGAAAATCCAAATCTAAAGCTGCCATGTACTCGTCTCGATGGGTTTTGGCTAAAATAGAAGCAGCGGCAATATTGAGGTATTTTCCGTCGCCTTTTACAATACAAGAATGTTTTACGTCTTGGTAGGTTTTAAACCTGTTCCCATCTATCACTAAATATTCTGGTCGTAAAGTGAGTTGGTCTAAAGCTCGGTGCATAGCCAAAAAAGAGGCATTGAGAATATTGATTTGGTCAATTTCTTCGTGGTCTACCATAGCAACTGCCCAAGCCAACGCTTCCTTTTCGATAATTGGACGCAACAAATCTCGTTGTTTGTGAGATAATTGCTTCGAATCGTTCAAACCTTCCAAATAGAAATCTTTAGGCAAAATTACAGCCGCAGCAACTACAGGACCAGCCAAACAGCCACGTCCAGCTTCATCGCAGCCAGCTTCAATAAGTTCTATTTGATAACAGTTTAACAGCATATTACAAAAATAACACTTCTAAACCCTTACACGCAATAGTGATGAAAATTATAATTGTTTTTTAATGAGTTTTGAAAAGCTTTAGCATGCTACTCACAAGTGTAAGTCCCGCTTTCCATTTTAAGTCCGCACTCGTTGCACTCGCTTTCGGGCTTTCATTTCAATCGGGTTTATTGTACTTAAAGTTGTGCTTCTAAAACCAAGCTAATTGCAAAGTCCTTGCAAATCAAACCCGATTGGAGCGAACATGAGCGCAGCGAATAAAGCAAAAAGCGGGACTTTCGGCGCCGATTAGCAATGCTACTGCTTTTCAAGAAAGAAAAATTTTAAACGCTTACATTTTGCCCTTTTACATCAAAAGCATCACGTAAACCAATGGCGATAAGGTTAAATGCGTAAACCGTAAGCATAATGGCCAAACCTGGCAACATGGCCAAATAAGCGGCATCCATAATGATATAACCGTAATGCTCTTTAATCATGGTTCCCCAGCTTGGCATTGGCGGTTGCGCACCAAATCCTAAGAAACTCAACCCTGTTTCCAACAAAATAGCCGAAGCAAAATTGGCCGAGCCTACTACCAAAATTGGTCCAGCGATGTTAGGTAAAATATGCTTAATGATGGTTCTGCTATTAGAAAAACCAAGCGCTTTTGCAGCCTCCACAAACTCTACCTGTTTGAGAGCCATCACCTGTCCACGCACTAAACGGGCTACATCTACCCAAGTAGATAAACCAACGGCGATGAAAATTTGCCAAAATCCCTTGCCCAAAGCAAATGAAATAGCAATAACCAAAAGTAACGACGGCAAGGACCAAATTACGTTCATGAACCAACTGATTCCTGCATCTATCTTTCCTCCAAAATAACCGGCAATAGCACCCAAGCCAACGCCAATAAACATAGAAATGAGTACTGCCATTAAGCCTACAGAAAGCGAAACCCGTATCCCAAGAATTAGACGACTTAACAAATCCCTCCCATAAATATCTGTACCTAAGTAAAAAGTTTGCTCGTAAACATTATTGCGTTCAAAAAGCATTGCTGTGCTACCAAGTTTACTAGGCAAAGTGCAATTTCTGCAAAGATCTCTAAGCTTGTAAACCGTTGGCGTTAGATTTTTTTCCTCGCCTATATATTCGTAGGCAATCACTTCGTCGTTAACAATTTTGTACGAAGTAATAGGCACACTTTTAAATTTAGCTGGCTGTCCGTAGAGCATTTTTTCGAAAAACCCTACGTCTTCTACGTTTGAGTACCATTGCACGATGAGGAACTTAAATTTACTCCCAGGTTTTTCTTTGCTGATTTGCAACTGCTGTGTATTGGCGTAAGGCGTTTGGTCGGGTGTGATTAAATAGCCCAAAACACCAACCAATACCATTAAAATGATAAAGATAAGGCCAACTAATGCGAACGTATTACGCTTAAACTTCTTCCAAATTTTAGCAGACTGTGTATTATTTGCCATGTTATTTTACCATGCGGCCTTTCCAATTGTATTTGCCCGAATTTCCGGCAATGCCAATATAAACAATGTAAATGATATGCAGTACGTTCAAAATTGGCAGCCACCATAACAATGCTTTTCTTTTGAAAAAAGACATCATATTATTAAGGAAAATAAATTCTAATACCAGCTTTGCAGCCAATTGAAATATTAAGAAGGGTAATGTTGCGGGAGAGAAAATAGCCAAGATGGCATTGACGATAATGCTTAGATTGAACATCCAAACGCTTACGCCTAAAATAATAACTGATTTTTCTTTATAACGAGTACTTTTTGACGCCCAACGTTTACGCTGCTGAATAAATTCGCCCAATGTTTCCTTGGCATGGGTGTAAACTACAGCATCTTTATTTTTAAGGAATCCGATTTTATCTCCGTAGATAGCTGCCATTTTGTGCAGCAGCAATTCATCATCACCAGAAGCCAAATCATCGATTCCTTTGAAACCGCCAACTTCGAAAAAAGCCTTTTTTTCATAAGCTAAGTTTGCACCGTTACAGGTACTTGGATTTTTATTACCTATGGTTGATGCTCCCAAACCAATAAGATACGAGAACTCTAAGGCTTGAGCCCTTTCGAAAAAGCTTTTCTCTTCAAAATAAGCCACAGGCGAGGAAATCATTTTACAGTTAGTGGCTTCGTAATAATTTACGATAGTGGCAAGCCATTCAGCTCCCATCCTGCAATCGGCATCGGTAGTGATAATCAAATCGCCCTTGGCTTGACCAATAGCGGTTTGAATCGCCATCTTCTTATAAGAATTCAATGCTTTATGTTCGTTAAGCTGAATTAAATTAATCCCTTTGTAAGATTTTACGATCTCGGCTGTACGGTCAGTAGAATGGTCATCAATAATGATTACTTCAAACAAATCTCTTGGGTAACTTTGTGCCAATACATCATCAATCGTTTTTGCAATTTTATCTTCTTCGTTACGAGCTGCAATAATTATAGAAACAACGGTAGAGGGCTGCTTCAAACTTTTCAGATAAGGCTTAATTCTAATCCAACCGACAATGAAAGTAATCACTACAAACACATAGATGAGTGTTAAAAAAGCGGAGAAGTAGTTAATTGCGTCGAGTATTTCCAAAGAAGTTGAGTTTAAATACGAAATATGAGCCTAAGATAGCAGGAATTATAATATTGATGAGCCAAATACTTGCAATACATGCCACCACCGCTGTGTTTTGGCTAGTTACATATTTGAAGAAAAACAAGGCTGTTACACTTCTAATGCCTACATCCAGCAAATCTAATGAAGGTAAAGTAGATTGTACAAAAAACAAGATTGGCACTAACATTAATATGTCAAGCAACCTTAGTTCGGGTATTAACCATAAAAACATGATGATATATTGCGTGGTAAAAACAGCATATCTAGCTAAGCAAAACAATAATATCTTTAAAAGCTCTTTCTTTTGATACCGGGCTAATACAGCGTAGAACTTTTGGTATTTGCGAGTAAATTTTACAGATAACAATAAACCATTAAGCCATTTAATATTGAAGTAGAAGATGATAAAAAACAGTGCAAAAACGAAAGCTGCCGCACAAATTGCAGCTTGCAGAATAGGTTCTAACGGAATAAAGTGATATACGAATATGCAAACGGTGATTGCGCCAAAAACGTTAGTTAGCACGAGTTGACCGATGTTTCCTACGGTCATAGCTACAACGCCAATAATCCTCCTTTTTGGAGAAAGGAAAAACACACGGCCTCCATATTCTCCCAATCTATTAGGCGTAAAAACGGCCCACGTTAATCCACAAAACACAGATTCTACAGCTCGCCACAAGCTAATTTGCTCCACTCTGGCAATGAGTTCTTTCCACTTTACGGCTTCCAAACCCCAGTTAAAAAGCATTAATATAAATACACTACCAATTACCATCCAAATTTGCTGGTTCGGAATACTATCTAATAGTTTGATGAACTCTTTAAGATCATTGTGCTTGGTTAGCTTATTGTAAATGAACCAAAAAGCAAAAGCCACTACGGCTATTTTGATGAGAGTGGTTAGTACTGTTTTATAGTTGGATGTCAAAATTACTTATCTTTATAATGCCCCCATGTTGAAAGGACATAAACAAATTCATCCTTTATTTCATAAACAAACCTGTGTTGTTCGTTTATCTTTCTGCTCCAAATTTCACTTTTCTGGTGTTTTAATTGTTCAGGTTTACCCGTACCAACTCTAGGGTTAGTTTGACACTCAAATGTGAAGATTTTTATTTTCTCTATTAGAATCTTTTGACCAGATTTCTGATGTTTAACAACATCTTTCTTAGCTATATCTTTAAAATCTATGATAAAACTCATAATGAGTCAAAAAATGAGTCTATATCTTTTTTAGTTTTAAGGATGGTTCCAGAACCTGATTTAGCTTTCTCAATCTTTTCCTCAAACTCCTCTTTACTCAACTCAGATTCATCATCTTTAATCTTCATTTTTTTCACTCCAAAAGCCTTAAGTACAGCTTTAAGCTTTGAAACTTCAGATTGTTCTATCTCAAACGAAAATGTGGTCATGACTCTTGATTTTTTATTTTCTACTTTCACAAAAATACATAAAAACATCTGGAAACTTAAATTGGTATAAAATCTAGATGTGTGTAAATCAACAAGAGATTGAACAAATAAGTTCTATTTTTGTGCTATGTTGACTGAAAAAAAGGAACGTGTTATTTTAGGTATTGACCCAGGAACGGCAATTATGGGTTATGGAGTGATTTTGGAAAAAGGGAGTAAGATGGAGTTAGTAACTATGGGCATCGTACGCATGGACCACTTAGACGACCACTTCCTTAAACTTCAGCGCATCTTCGAAAAAACCATGGTATTGCTAGAGACCTACAAGCCGGATGCTTTAGCCATCGAAGCACCGTTTTACGGCAAGAACATACAGGTTATGCTTAAACTCGGCAGAGCGCAAGGCATCGCTATGGCTGCCGCACTGTCTAAAAACATTCCAGTATCAGAATACGCTCCCAGAAAAATCAAACAGTCGATTACCGGAAAAGGAACTGCCACCAAAGAACAAGTTGCCGCAATGTTGCAACGCTTGCTCAACTTTAAAGAAACTCCCGAATTTTTAGATGCTACCGATGGTTTAGCAGTTGCCGTTTGTCACTCGTTCCAAAGAATCCCTACCAGTGGAGGCAAAAGTAAATCTTACTCTGGCTGGGAAGCTTTCGTTACAGATAATAAAAAAAGAGTGAAGTAAGTTTATTTTTCTATCCAATCTTTGAACACAGAAGTTGCACTTTGGCTAGTCATCAAATTTTGTTCACTATTTTTTAATTTAACAGCTAAGGTATTTTTGTTATAACGCTCTAATCCTATAATGTAAGTTTTGTGAACAAGCTGCCCCCTATTTATCCTAAAAAAACATTTCGGGTCTAAATCTTCCTCTATTTCTTTCAAGGTGGCTTGTGTAAGCAGGTGTTTCTTGCCTTGACAATCTATTGCGAAAACAATTCCATCTTCCGCGTTTAAAAAAACAATATCATCGATTTCTAAAAAATAGGTGCTCTTAGCTTTACTGATGGAAAATCTGGTTCTGTAATTCTTTTGGATGGAAGATTGACCCAATAGCGAACCCAGCTTTTCTATCATCGAATTATCAAGTTGGGGTTTCGACTGATAAAGCAACTTGAATTTTTGCCATGCTTTTTCAAACCTGCCGAAAGAAAATGGCTTTAAAAGATATGCGATGCCGTTACTTTCAAAAGCATCCATTAAAAACTGATTGTAGGCCGTAGTAAATATAATCGGACAATTAGGCGTTACTTTTTGATAAATGCCGAAAGCGTTACCATCCGTTAATTCTATATCGGAAAAAACGATGTCGATATCCACATTATCTTTAAAAAAGACAATCGCATCTTCAACACTACTTAATTCTGCTACAATGGTCAGTGGTTCGCTTAGCTCTTCTAAAAATCGCTTCAGTTTTCTTACTGCAGGTGCTTCATCTTCTATAATTACAATTTTTGTCATCAGTTATTTACTAAATAATAGGTAAGCACACAGTAAAAGAATCCTCAGTCTTTATAATTTCTAAAGGCTTATTCGTTAGCAAAGCATACTGTTCGCTTAGATTTTGCAAGGCTCTACCTCCCCCTGTCTTCTTTTTCTTTTTAATTGCAACATTATTGGTAACTAAGAGTTGGTCTGTAATTTCTATTAGAATATTGACAGGATGGCTCGCAGTACCTAAATTATGCTCCACTGCATTTTCTACAAGTAGTTGTAGTGCTAAAGGAGCTACAAAGCCATCAACTTCTTTAGGAGCATTTATTTGTAGATGATAGCCGTTGTTTAACTTGTACTGCATGATCCTAAAATAAGATTGTGCAAATACCAATTCCTCCGTTATCGAAACTAACTTTTCATTGGATACTTCAAGTACATAGCGATACAGCTCAGCAAAATCATTTAGAAAATCTGAAGCTTTACTTTGATCTTCCTCTATAAGTTGATCTAGGGCATTTAAGTTATTGAACAAAAAATGTGGATTGAGCTGCATTTTCAATTGAGCAATTTTACTATCAGCCAACGCTTTGTTATAGCTTAGCAGCTGCTTGGTATCATTCTTGTTTTTTTGATAGAAAAAATAGGCGATAAAAAAGCCTCCGTATATACATACATCTAAAACATTACCTATGTTATTATTTAGAAATACATTACCGTTGAAATTTCTATCCCAAGTATTAAAAATCAATGCTATTATTGCCGAGATAAGATTTGCTACGAAAAGATATAATAATAATGATAGCGCAAAAACTTTGATTACCGCTACAAAGTCTAGTTCATTAGACCTTTGAAATCGCTTTAATAGTTTTGTGATAATTAGAAACACAATACAGCTTTCTATAAATGTACCGATTGCCGCTTCTGGTGTAAATGTGTAGAAATCGACAGTTTGTCGCACTAAAATACGTCCCTGTATAGATTGCGCATAACCAAACAGAAATATGAATCCAAAAAAATATTGATGAAGCTGTAGTGTTTTTAGAAATTTCATCACATAAAAATATAAAAGTAGCCCTTTTTATTTGGGCTACTTAACCTTATTTAGCTTACTTAGGAAAAGATGCAATCACATTTCCTTTGTCATCGAAAAAACTGAGTTTAGCTTCATTGTTTTCATCTACGTAGAACATCGCTTTTGGCCTCCCTTTGTCGTCATTTAGGAATAATCCATTCTTACGGCTTCTGGTCTGACCAAGCATCACACGAGGAGCACCACCCATTAAACCTTTTGCTACATATTCTTCATATTTCTTTTTAGAAGCTGCAGGATCGGTCTTTTTCAACTTTGCAAGCTCTTCGTAAAGCTGATCGTTAAACTGCGTTTCATTTGCAGGTCTATCATTAAACACCAAACTACTAGTCACATAACGATGTTCTCCTTCCTTAAAATCTTGGGTAAGTAATTGCATCACTTGATCGCCATCGTACTGATCGTATGTTAAAGACAAACCAGCACTGTGGCCGTTGGCTTTCTTTTGTCCATCATAGATAAAACCTCCACATTCTATTCCTTCTTCATTAAAAAACAGCATTCCAGAACGCTTTTTACGTTTTACATTGGTAGGCCTGTGATTAATAGAATCCTGACCGTTAGGAAAACGGTCTACATTGGTGATGACCATTTTAACCGTTCCGTCTTTTTCGATGATGTTGATTCTTTCTACATCTATTTCCGTAAACCTTTGATTACCTATTTTTTTGAAAGCCGAAGAGGCAAGTATAATCACACCAAAGGCTGTAGCTACACCAAAGCTTCTTAAAAACACCAGTTCCTTATTCATTTCCTCGTTTTTTTTTAGATTAATATGATTTGAATAGCACAAAACTATTTGTCAAAACGCATCTTAAAAAGATAAAAGAAGTGAGCTAAGGAAAATATCCAATTAACTAAGGAAAATTGAAAAGAAACAGCAAGTTGTCTATTATAAAAATACTAGACTGTATGTATTTTCTTCTTCGGGAACACCAGCGAAGCGATGATACTTAAAGCTAAAATTCCTACAATAATAATCAAAGAATGTTCCGTAGTAAAACCCCAAGCTTTTAAATAACCATGCCCCAACATTTTAACTCCGATGAAGGTTAATAAAACTGCTAATCCCGTTTTTAGGTAATGGAATTTATGAATGATATTCACCAAAAGGAAGAACATTGAACGCAAACCCATGATGGCAAAAATATTAGAGAAGAACACAATGTAAGCATCTTTCGTTACTGCAAAAATCGCAGGGATTGAATCTACCGCAAAAATCAAATCAGTAAACTCAACAATAAGTAGTACCAAAAACAAAGGTGTTACAAACTTTTTACCGTTAATCTTGTGGAAGAACTTCTTGCCTTCGTACTTAGGATGTATCTTGAAAAAACGTGAAGCAAATTTAACTACGGGATGGTTTTCGGGATCTATCTTCTCGTCTTCATCTTTAGAGAAAAACATTTTCACACCAGTAAAAACCAAGAACGCACCGAACACATACAAAATCCATTCAAACTGATTGATTAAAGCCGCACCTACAAAGATGAAGATAAACCTCATGATAATGGCTCCTAAAATACCCCAGAATAAAACCCTGTGATAGTATTTTTCGGGCACAGCAAATGCAGAGAAAATCAGCACGATAACGAAGATATTATCTACAGAAAGTGCGTATTCTACTACGTAACCCGTTAAAAACTCAATCCCTAAGTTTTTCTTATAAATTTGCAAACTAGCCTCGAAACTTTCCGGAACAATAGTGATTGGATGCTTGTGAGCTGCAATAACTTCTTTTAAACGCTCCATACTATCTATCCCATGAAGATAATCGCCTTTTAAGATTAGCAGCAGATAGAAACTTAGCGCTAATAGCACCATGACAAAGCTCATGATACCGGCTTGCTTTAAGCTTACTACATGCTCTTTCTTACTAAAAAGGCCCAGATCTAGGGCTAGGATAAATACGATGAAAAGAAGAAATCCACCGATGAATATTAATTCGTGCGACATTATTTTTTACGTTCTGTAGTATATTTGACCAATTGCTGCAGTCCGGTTTTAGCATCTCCATCTGGAAATGTTTCTAAAACTTCGAAAGCCTTATTTTGGTATTCAAGCATTTTTTGATTGGCATAATGCACACCCTCATTAGCATTTACAAAATCGATGATTTGCTGTATCTTCTTCGGGTCGTCGTTATGGTTTTTTACTAAGTTAATGATATTTTTACGCTCGGCTTTATCAACCCTGTTTAAAGCGTAAATTAAAGGTAAAGTCACTTTCTTCTCTTTAATATCGATGCCTACAGGCTTGCCCACATCATCAGTTCCAAAATCAAAAGTATCATCTTTAATTTGAAAAGCAATTCCCACCAATTCACCGAACAATCGCATCTTTTCAATATCTTCTTCCGAAGCGCCACTTGATGCAGCACCACATGCACAGCATGAAGCAATTAAGGAGGCTGTTTTTTGACGGATGACATTAAAATACAATTCCTCGCTTATATCCATCCTACGTACCTTCTCTACCTGCAAAAGCTCCCCTTCACTCATTTGTTGTACCGCTTCAGACACAATCTTCAACAACTGAAACTCATTGTTGTTTACCGAAAGTAGCAAACCTTTAGAAAGCAGATAATCACCCACTAAAACAGCAATTTTGTTTTTCCAAAGCGCATTGATAGAAAAGAAACCTCGACGCTCGTAAGCGTTATCCACTACATCATCGTGAACCAAAGTTGCTGTATGCAACAGCTCAACCAAAGCAGCACCTCTATGCGTAGATTCTACTATACCACCGCAAAGCTTGGCTGCAAAAAATACAAACATGGGGCGCATTTGCTTCCCTTTTCTTTTAACAATATAATGGGTAATTCTATTTAGCAGGGGCGCACTACTCTGCATCGACTCCTTGAACTTTACCTCAAAGGCATCAATTTCTGCTGCAATAGGCTGCTTAATCTGATCTATTCCGGGCATCTGTCAAAAATGTGTTTGCAAACTTAGTTGAATTTCTATTAAAAGCGTATTTTTAATGAAACTATTCGCACAGACCTTCATTAATCTTATTAATCTTACAGCCAAACAAGCCATACACTTATGAAAACCATTCTAAGAACTCTCGCTATCTTAATTGCTCTTTTGGGAATTATTTATTTGTTTGGACCAAAAACACAAAAGGCAAAGTATGAAACATCACTGCCAACAGTACCAGCTTTGGACTCTTTAACTACTCATGTTAAAAATCAGGAAAGCAAACATAAAATAAAACCTAACAATCAAGCTGAAGTTATTTGGGCAGACAGCAGTCATCAACAGACCGCATACGCAGTTGTTTATCTTCATGGCTTCTCTGCATCAAAAGAAGAGGGGAATCCAGTTCATATCAATTTTGCAAAATCCATTAAAGCCAATCTTTATTTAGCTCGCTTATCAGATCATGGTATTGATACAGTGGCTCCCATGCAATATTTAACTGCCGACAGACTTTGGGAAACAGCGAAAGAAGCCTTTGCAGTTGGTAAAAAACTGGGTAAAAAAGTAATATTAGTAGGCACTTCTACTGGCGGAACCTTGGCTTTACAGTTAGCAGCTACTTATCCTGAAGTACATAGCTTGATTTTACTATCGCCAAACATTGCCATTAATGATGATAAAGTTTGGTTGTTAACTAAACCTTGGGGCTTGCAAATTGCCCAAGCTGTCAGTAAAAGCAATGAACGTATCCTAGACGGAAAATCTCCCGTCTACAAAAAATACTGGTATGATCATTATCGCTTAGAATCTGTAGTTCAATTACAAGAGCTATTGGAAAGCAGCATGACAAAAACAAATTTTGAAAAAGTGAAACAACCAACGCTATTACTTTACTATTATAAAAACGAAAAGGAACAAGATCCTGTGGTTAAGGTATCTGCAATGCTTAGCATGTTTGATGAATTGGGCACTACTGTGGAGAAAAAAGAAAAGCATGCCTTACCTAAAACTGGCAATCATGTAATTGGTTCTGCCATTACTTCAAAAGATATTCCGAGTGTCGAAAAAGCGATTGATCAATTCGCCAAGAAGCATATCGATTATTAACCAAACAGCTGATGGCGATTAACATTTTGGCTAAAGCCAAATATTTAAAAACCGTCGACTAAAGTCGACGGCAATGTTTTACAATCTGGCAATATTTTACAGTTCATTACTTACGCTACCATTAAACCAATAAAATGTACATTTGCTACCTAATTCAAGAATACCACTTTTTTATATGATGGAATGGAAAAATTTGCTTTCAGCAAAACGTTGGGGACACGAAGACAAAGCAATAAGAGATACAGACGAGGCCAGATCTCAATTTCAAATCGATTACGACAGGTTAATTTTTTCTTCGCCTTTTAGGAGGCTACAAAACAAAACACAAGTTTTCCCTTTACCAGGAAGTGTATTTGTACATAATCGTTTAACGCACAGTTTAGAGGTAGCAAGTGTGGGTAGATCTTTAGGAAGGATTTTCTATAACCAAACTAAAAAAGACAACCCAAATATTGACAAAGAAGTGCCTTTGATGAGTGAAGTAGGCAATATTGTTGCCGCAGCAGCACTCGCACACGATTTAGGTAATCCAGCTTTTGGACACTCGGGAGAAGCAGCAATTTCACGTTATTTCACTAATGGCGAAGGCAAATTCTATCTAGACCAACTAGAAGAAGTGCAAAAAAAGGACTTCACCCATTTTGAAGGAAATGCCAATGCTATCCGCATTCTAACACATCCATTCGAAGGTAAAGGAAATGGTGCTTATGCGCTTACGTATTCTACTTTAGCCGCTATCGGGAAATACCCTTGCGAATCTATATTAGGGCATCAAAAACCGTTGTTGCATCGTAAAAAATATGGTTTCTTTCAATCAGAGAAAGAAATTTTCAGAAAGATAGCTACAGAATTGGGGATGATATCCGACAGTGAAAATCCACTAGGTTATTTTCGACATCCGCTTAGTTATTTAGTAGAAGCCGCTGATGATATTTGCTACGGAATTATTGACCTAGAAGATGCGCATCGTTTGCAGATACTAAGTTTCGATGAAGTGAAAAATTTGCTATTGCCGTTATGTAACAGCACCACTTTAGAAGAACGACTGCAAAACGATCTAGAAGATGACGATGCAAAAGTAAGTTTGTTGAGAGCAAAAGCAATTAGCACTTTAATCTACGAATGCTCTGCTGTTTTCTACGCTCAACAAAGCGCTATCCTAAGTGGCACTTTTAATCAAAGTTTAACAGATACCCTACCCGAGGCTTATTTAAATGCTTGGAAGAAGATTGAGAAAGTCTCGGTAGAAAAAATCTACAACTACCAATCGGTTATACAAAAAGAGGTTTCTGGCTATAAGGTAATGGCTGGTTTACTAGAAGAATTTGTGCCTGCCTTGGTCAATAACGATAGTCACTATTATAAAAAGTTAGTAAAGCTGATACCAAAACAATTCCATACCGAAAAAGAAGATCTATATTCTCGTGTACAGAGTGTACTGGATTTCGTATCTGGCATGACTGATTTGTATGCCGTTGAACTTTATGGAAAGATTAAGGGTATTTCATTTCCATCGGTGACTTAGCGAAGACCTAAAATAGAAAGTCATTGCGAATTTATTTCGGGATCGTAATGCAATAGAAAATCATTTTTTGCTAAATAATCATATCGTCTTTGCGAGGCACCAAGCAATCTTAAAGCGAAATACTAAGCAACTATAATCCAAAGATTTCTCGACTACGCTCGAAATGACGGAAATACGAAAGGGCTGTTCTAAACTTTAGAACAGCCCTTTTTAACTTTATACTTTTAACTTTTTACTTATTTACCTTGTCCCATGCCGCCCATGCCGCCACCTTGTTGTTGGTCTTGCTTCACGTCATCATTTTTAATTTTCTTTTTCTCAGTAAACTTCAACTTACCAAATTTGTAGCTAAAGTTTAAGCTGATCTGACGTAATGGATAGTAAATATTAGAGGTTTGACCAAATGACTCTCCCGATTTTGATACCGTTTTGATATGTAGATCTCTATTGAACGGATTCAATAAGTTCAACCCAAGTGAAGCTTGTTTTTTCATGATGTCTTTTTTCACACCACCTCCATAGAAGAACATTGGATCTGTCTTGCTTTGGAAAGTATAACGAGGTGAGTTAACCACACCAAACAATTCTAAATTCCAACCACCTTTAAATGCTGTAGCAGAACGTAAAAAGAGGTTATAATTTAGATAAGTACCCTCGTGCATGCCTATTCTATTAGGATCTTTGTTCTCAATTTCGTAAGTATTTACACCTACGTTAGTCATTAAAGTCCATTTTGGTGTTGGGTTATAAGAAGCAAAAACGTTTGCGCCGAAACTTTGTGTAGTTCCAATGTTGTTATAAGTAGTCAAGGTTGATCCTGGAATATCGCCATCCGTAACAAAGTTTTCAATCACGTTTCTAGTATTTCTGTAAAATAATGAAGCATTGATCATTGAACCTTTAATGAAAGTTGAGTAACCTAATTCTACATTATGGCTCAACTCTGGATCTAGATCTGGATTACCCTGCATTACGCTATACGGGTTTGTTTCATTCAAAAATGGATTTAAGTAAGCCAAACTTGGACGTTGCACCCTTTTATTATAGGCTAATTTAATTGTAGTAGATCCTTTAATGGTTTGTGAAAGTACCGCACTTGGGAACAAGTTAAAATAATCATTTTTAACTGGAACACCGTTCGCATTGGTAAAACCGATTTCCGTATACTCGCCTCTTACGCCTCCTTTAAATTTTATCTTTTCCGTTAAATTGAAAGCGATAGTAGAATAAGCAGCACCAACATTTTGGTCGTAATCAAAATCCTGTGCAGAATTTTGAGCAAACTCACTTCTGATATTTCTTAAAATTCCTTTTGCTCCAACTTCCCAAGTTACTGTCTTACTAAAAGGATATACGTAGTCAGTTTGTAAGGTATACTCTCTATTTTTACCTACGTTATCGCTCTCTGTATATCTTAATGGAGCCCCAGAAGCATCGCGTTGATCATTTACAAATTCATTGGTATTTCTGCCTTGTATTAACTGACCAGCAACAGAAAATTCTTCGCCTTGTTTTTTGCTGGTCTTTCTGTAATCCAAATTCCAATCCAAGTTGTTGTTCCCCATATCGCTTCTACCAACAATAGTCCCATTTGGTACTCCATTCTCGAATATACTTGATCCAGAAGGTCCTCCGTTATAGAACCTGTTGTATTTAGCGTTGGTACTTAAGTTGTTATAAGCGTTAAAATCATAATCTAGACCTAAACTACCGTTAAAGCCTTCTCTTTTCCAATCAGACATTCCATTTTGCAAAACATCGCCCGAACTAGTTGTATTTAGGAAAGATGTTTTGGTTTCTTGCGGATAAGCAAAACTACCACCTAATGCCGTATTTGCACTAAAACGTCCAGATTTTGCTGTTAAGTTAAAGTTACCGTTGTTTTGGCGTGTACCTGCCGAAGCATTTACTGAACCGCTTACACCTTCTGCGTTGCTTTTCTTGGTGATGATATTGATGATACCACCAGAACCTTCTGCTTCATATTTAGCCGATGGGTTGGTAATTACCTCCACACTCTTAATCTGCTCTGCAGGAATCATTTTCAAGGCATCAGCTACGCTATTTGCCATCGTTCCAGATGGTTTTCCATTGATTAAAACCCTCACTGCACTTCCACGCAATTGAACGTTTCCATTCATATCTACAGATAACATCGGCACTTTACGCATTACATCAGTTGCATCTCCACCAGCATTGGTAGCATCTGCTTCTGCATTGTAAACCATACGGTCAATTTTATTCTCAACTACGTTCTTTTTTCCTTCAATAGTTACTTCATTTAAAGTACTTGCACTACCTGACAAAAAAACATTGCCCATATTGTTGTCTGGCTTTTCTGGAGTAGTTTTAACCAATACATTTTTAGTGGTGTACCCAATAAAACCAACCACCAATTTATATTCGCCAGGGGCGATGTTTTGGATAGAGACCTTACCTTTTGCATCTGTTAAGGCTCCATTTACTGGTTTTGATGTTTTGGTATTGATTAACGAAACTGTAGCGTATTCTACAGGTTGTTTAGTTAATGAATCTAAAATAGTTGCCGATATACGCCCTGTTACTTTCGGTGCTGCATTGCCTCCTCCCATCATCGGGAATTGCGCTTTTGCATTCATCATCATCAGTAAAGCGGCACAAATTAGTAGTAGTTTTTTCATTTTATTCTGTTGTTTGTACGTATTAGTCTTTCAAAGATATATTTTGTTACAGGGGCACTAAAGTAATTTCTCACAACTTGTAGGAAACCCTCGGTGAATGGCAATTTTTAAACGGCGAATGGTTTAGGATAAATCATTTTTCCGCTAAAAAAGTAATTCGCATAGAATATTGTTCAGCTTATATCCATAATTTAGTACGTAATAAACCAATAGCCCATGTCCAAATACCCGCTCGTCACATTTATCTGTGTTATTTCCTGCTGCTTTTTTTGTACCAAACCTAATTTCACTCCTTATAAGGCTGCAAACAATTGGCAAAACACAAGTGTAAAACCTCTTTTTAAGAACTATTTGGGCATTAACTTATTTGAATGGGATTACCTCACCTACCAACAGGAAAACCATATTAATGAAGCTAAAATGGAACGGATTAAAGCCTTTGGAACAGTAAGGCATTATCTAGATTGGGAAAAAATTGAAACCATACAAGATAGCTTTACATTTAACCCTTCGCATACCGGCAATTGGAACCTTGATATTATTTACCAACGCAATGCTCAGGAAGATATCGGAACTTTGGTTTGTTTAAAAACCATTCCTCAATGGTTAATTAACTCCTATCCCGAAAACCAAAGAGATTATGAAAATGTGCCTGCTCCTTATCCATTGGACAAGAGCAAACCAGAATCTTACATCGCACAAGCAAAAGCTGGCTTCCAACTTGCTGCAAGATACGGTCGAAATAAAAACATAGATCCTTCTTTAATTAAGATCAACACTAAAACTCGCTGGCCTGGAGATAACGCTAACGAATTGAAAACAGGTCTAGGTCTCATTGAATATATCGAATGTGATAACGAAAGGGATAAATGGTGGAAGGGGCAGCAGGCTTACCAAAGTCCTGAAGAATATGCCGCAAATCTTTCTGCTTTTTATGACGGGCATAAAGAAACACTCGGAAAAGATGTAGGGGTAAAAACGGCAGACACCTCCATTCAAGTTGTAATGGGTGGACTGGCCGTACCAGATACGAATTACGTTAGTCGTATGATTGAGTGGTGTAGAAAATACCGTGGCCTTAACCCTGATGGATCGGTGAACTTATGCTTCGATATAATTAATTACCATGCTTATTCTGGCGATACAGATTACAGCCAACGGAGCCGAAGCACTGTCGGTTTGGCACCAGAGCTTTCACTGATAGGAGAGCTTACGAAAAAGTTTGTCGCACTTTCTAGGGAAAAAGCAAATTCTATACCGGTATGGGTTACAGAAACTGGCTATGACATTTCACCGAATAGTAACATAAGAGCCATTTCCATCGGCAGCAAATCAGCTTTGGTAACACAAGCAGACTGGAATTTACGTACCTCATTGCTCTATGCTAGAAGTGGTATTAGCAGGTCTGTATTTTACATGCTGAATGATATTGTTAACGGAGATCCTTCAATTCAATTTAGCACCAGTGGCTTTATTAATCCTGATTTGAGCGCTCGTCCATCTTGGTACTACATGCAACAAGCTAAAACTATATTAGGCGACTATACTTACTCAAATACCATCCATCAAGACCCTATTGTTGATGTTTATAAAAAGGGGAACAAAGAAATTTACGTATTAACGATTCCAGACCAGATTGGACGTACCGCTAACTATACCTTAAATTTAGGCGATACTAAACAGGCAGTCCTCTACCATTTGCAAACGGACAAAGGAACAGCAAAAGCTACGAAGGTGAACTTAATAAACGGCAAGTTAAGTGTTAATGTAACCGAAACTCCTGTTTTTGTAGAAAAGCTTTAGCTTTGATGTGATGTGATGTGATGAAACAAAAAATACCAAATTAGTTTTACACTTATTTGGGGTTTTTAAATAGTTTGGTCGTCATCTCGACCGTAGTAATACGAAGTGGAGAGATCTTTCGACTAATATGACCAACCTGAAAGATTTCTCCACTTCGCTCGAAATGACGTGCTGACTATATTACAATATTCACAATCTTTCCTTTTACAAAGATGATTTTTTTTGGTGTAGCACCATTCAAAAATCCTTGAACTTGTTCATTGGCTAAAACAGCTGCCTCAGCGTCTTTAGGTTCTAACGCCAAGCTCAAATTCAAATTCATCTTCATTTTACCGTTGATAGAAATTGGATAAGCAAACTCGTCTTCTACCAAGTGATTAGGATTAAAAGTTGGATATGCTGCTGTAGACAAATCCTTGTTACCCAACAACGACCATAATTCTTCGCAGATGTGTGGTGCATAAGGTGCCAATACTACTACTAAATCTTGTAGAATTGCTCTCTTGTTGCATTTTAAATCTGTTAGTTCGTTTACGGCAATCATAAAGCTAGAAACTGAGGTATTGAAAGAGAACCTTTCAACATCATCTTGTACTTTCTTAATGATTTTATGCAATGCTTTCAACTCTGCTTTTGTTGGTTCAGCATCGCTTACGGTAAATTCCCAAGCTTCGTTATGGAACAAACGCCAGAATTTACGTAAGAACTTAAACACACCTTCGATACCATTGGTGTTCCAAGGTTTACTTTGCTCTAACGGACCTAAGAACATTTCGTACATACGCAAAGTATCTGCTCCGTATTGTGCAATTAACACATCAGGGTTTACCACGTTGAATTTAGATTTCGACATCTTTTCAACTTCTACACCGCAAACGTATTTGCCGTTTTCCAAGATAAGTTCAGCGTTTGCAAATTCATCTCGCCACGTTTTAAATTTCTCGATATCTAAGACATCATTCTCAACAATATTTACATCAACATGTAGAGCAATGGTTTTGTAGTCTTTTCTTAAACCAGCAGATACCAAAGTATTAGTGCCACGTCCTTCTTCATCAACCACACGATAAACAAAGTTACTCCTACCTTGGATCATCCCTTGGTTAATCAACTTTTTGAAAGGCTCTTCTTCTTGCACAAAACCTAAATCCTTCAAAAACTTGTTCCAGAAACGACTGTACAACAAGTGACCTGTGGCATGCTCATTACCACCGATGTACAAATCCACATCTTTCCAGTAATCTACCGCTTCTTTTGAAGCAAACTCGCTGTTGTTTTGCGCATCCATATAACGATACCAGTACCAACTACTTCCTGCCCAACCTGGCATGGTAGATAATTCGTACTCGTATTGGTCTTCATATTTCCAACCTTCGGCTCTACCTAGTGGCGGTTCCCCAGTTTCCGTTGGTAAATATTTATCGATTTCTGGCAATAACAATGGCAACTCTTCCTCTTTTAACAAGTAAGGCAAACCATCTTTAAAATATACTGGAATTGGCTCGCCCCAATAACGTTGGCGACCAAAAATAGCATCACGTTGACGGAAATTTACTTTTGCTTTTCCTACGCCTTGGTCCTCTAACCATTGGTTTAAGAAAGCAACCGCTTCTTTATATTCCATGCCGTTGATGAAACCAGAGTTAATGTATTTACCTTCTTTGGTTGGGTCGGCTTGTACATCAATATCTTTTTGTGCATCCAAAATTTGGATAATCGGCAAATTAAAGTGCGTTGCAAACAACCAATCGCGTTGGTCACCACTTGGCACGCCCATTACGGCACCTGTTCCATAACCCGCCAATACATAATCCGCAATCCACAATTGTACACGCTCGCCACTTACCGGATTAACCACGTAAGTTCCCGTAAAAGCACCAGAAACAGTTTTAGCATCCGCCATGCGGTCTAATTCCGATTTCTTCTTAGTTTGTAAGATGTAATTTTCGATATCAGCTTTTTGTTCTGGAGTAGTTAATTCTGCTACCCATTCGTGCTCTGGCGCTAAAACCAAATAAGAAACACCAAAAATCGTATCTACACGTGTAGTGAAAACTTCAATTTGTTTTTCGCTGTTTTCTACTTTAAACTTCACCGATGCACCCACGCTCTTGCCAATCCAGTTGCGTTGCATTTCTTTCATCGGTTCTGGCCAATCGATGGTGTCCAATCCTTGCAAAAGCCTATCTGCGTAGGCAGTAATTCTCATACTCCATTGCATCATTTTCTTTTGCTCTACAGGAAAACCACCACGCTCAGAAAAACCGTCTTTAACTTCATCGTTAGCCAATACGGTACCTAAAGCAGGACACCAATTTACCGTGCTTTCCTTTAAATAAGTTAAGCGATATTTTAATAGCTCTACTTGCTTTTCTTCTTCGCTAAAAGCAGCCCAATCAGTTGGCAAGAAACTTCTTGTATCTTCATCTTTAGCAGCCTTTACATCAGCACTGCCAGCCTCATTAAATTTATGAATTAAGGTAGAAATCGGCTCTGCCTTATCTGTTTCTAGGTTGTACCAAGAATTGAATAGCTGCATGAAAATCCACTGTGTCCATTTGTAGTAAGCTGGGTCGCTGGTACGAACTTCACGGCTCCAATCGAAAGAAAAACCGATTTGGTCTAACTGACGACGGTAAGTATTAATGTTAGTTTCAGTAGTTACTGCCGGATGTTGCCCAGTTTGGATAGCATACTGCTCAGCAGGTAAACCAAATGAGTCGTACCCCATTGGATGTAATACATTGTAACCTTTTAAACGTTTGTATCTCGAAAAAATATCTGAAGCAATATAACCCAGTGGATGACCAACGTGCAAACCTGCTCCCGAAGGATAAGGAAACATGTCCAAAACATAGTATTTCGGCTTGTCTGAATTGGCTTCGGCTTTAAACGACTGATTTTCTGCCCAGTATTTTTGCCACTTTTGTTCTATGGCTGCAAATTGATAATCCATTGATATGTTGTTTCTAATAACGCTCTTTAACGGGCAAAGGTAAGGAAATTTACGATTGGTCAAAAAGGGGGCAGTAGTCAGGTATCAGTGGTCAGAGAAATAACCAATAGACAAGCACCAATAATCAAACAACACATATTATCGCTGATGCAAATTCCTCTTAAATGTGCGGAAACGTCAGCAAAAATCTGCGGGATAGAAAATAATCAAGAACCAAGCATCATTATCAAACAAGAAATATTATCGCATTTGCTAACTTACGGACTTCCCGACTATCAACTTCCGGACTAAACACGTTAAAGAATGTTAAACTATCTTCACTAATCGATACATTTTCTCAACTTTATTCACTACCAACAATAAAACAATTGAGCAATTAAGCCCTCATTAAATTTAATTTTAAGTTATCTTTACTTATTTTCGCAAAAACAATTAAGTACGTATGGAAGAATTTGAAGTAAGTCAGGCGGCTAAAAAGACCAAAACAGTATATATTTCTACCATTTTCAGCATTGCATTAGTGTTGTTAATGTTGGGGATGTTGGGTTTAATCTTGGTACACGCTAAAAACTTATCTAATTATGTGAAAGAAAATATTGTTCTAAACATCATAGTAGATGAAGGTGCTAAAGAAACCGAAGTGCTTGCTTTTAAAAAGAATTTAGACAACAATATTGCAGTTAAACAAACGCAATACGTAAATAAAGAAGTTGCTCAGCATAACTTAACCAAAGATTTAGGTGAGGATTTCGTGAATTTCTTAGGTTACAATCCGCTACTTTCTACCATTGATGTTTACTTGAAAGCTGATTACGCTAATAACCAAAATATCGATGCGTTAAGAAAAAGTATAGAAAAAGATCCTATTGTAAAAGAAGTAGTTTACCAAAGCTCATTGATTGACATGGTGAATAAAAACATCAATACCATTAGTTTAATCGTATTGGGTTTTGCGGGAATTTTATTAGTAATTGCCATTGCTTTAATCAACAATACTATTCGCTTAGCCATTTTCTCTCAGCGTTTCTTAATCAAGAGTATGCAGTTAGTAGGCGCTACGAAGAACTTCATCCGTCAGCCATTTATTTTAGTTGCGGCTTTACATGGTATTATTGCATCATTCATTGCCATTATCATCCTTTTAGGATTGCTATACTACGCACAACAAGAGTTGCCAGAAATCATCATTTTGAGAAACTTTACCGAATTTGGCTTTGTATTCATCAGTATGATAGCGATTGGCATTTTCATTACTGCAATTAGCACTTGGTTTGCGGTAAGCAAATATTTACGTTTAAAAATTTACGACCTGTACAGATAGATCATGTCAGATAAAAAAATAACTTCTGCAACGCAGAACCAAAAAGAAGAATTGGTATTTACCAAGAAAAACTACCAATTGTTAATCATCAGCATGGTAATTGTTGTGGTTGGCTTTTTATTGATGATGGGCGCAGATGGAGATATCTACGATACTAGAAGAACACTTATTGCTCCGATAACCGTACTTTTTGGGTTTGGATTTGGTGTTTACGCTATTTTAAAGAGATAGAGCCTCTACACGAAAGCTAGGCAATTGCACTAGAATCGTAATTCTCAAATCTACAATCGTAAATTCCATAATGAATTATATACAAGCAATCATCCTTGCTATTATTGAAGGATTAACCGAGTTTTTGCCTGTTTCTTCTACAGGTCACATGATTATTGGAACGGCCTTGATGAACATGGAGCCTACTCCTTTTGTCAAACTTTTTACCATCGTTATCCAGCTTGGCACTATCTTATCAGTGTTGGTATTATATTTCAAACGCTTTTTCAAATCGTTAAACTTTTATTATAAATTGGTGGTAGCCGCCATACCAGCTTCAATTTTAGGGATCGTGTTAAACGACTTTATTGATTCGCTATTGGAAAGTCCATTAATGGTAGCTGTGATGTTAGTTGTTGGGGGAGTGATACTTCTGTTTGTAGACAAATGGTTTAACAAGCCACAAATTGACAACTCGGACGAAATCAGTTATAAGCAATCTTTCATTATTGGTCTTTACCAATGCTTGGCCTTAATTCCTGGCACTTCTCGTTCTGCAAGTACAATAGTTGGTGGAATGACGCAAAACCTCACACGTAAGGCAGCAGCCGAATTTTCATTCTTCTTGGCCATACCAATGATGCTGGGAGCGTCTGTTATCAAATTATACAAGTTTTTAAAAGAAGGCCATACTTTTTCTGGCGAAGAAATCAATATGTTAGTTATTGGCAATGTGGTTGGTTTTATCGTAGCTATTATTGCTATCAAAACATTCATCAATATCCTTACTAAACACGGTTTTAAAGCTTTTGGATGGTATCGTATTGTAGTAGGCTTAATCATCTTGGTTTTATTACTTTCTGGCCACGAATTATCAATCATTTAATCTGTAACTTTGCGGCCTAATAAAATACCGTATTGCAAGAAAATATTACATTTCCAGAATTTGACTTTGCCGCTGGCGAACTCCTGCTCATCAATAAACCGTATAAATGGACTTCTTTTGACGTTGTTGGAAAAATCCGTAACTCGTTAAAACCACAGAAGTTAAAGGTTGGCCATGCTGGTACTTTAGACCCTTTAGCCACCGGCTTGCTGATTGTTTGCACAGGAAAACTCACCAAGCAAATTGATACTTTCCAAGCGGAAGAAAAAGAATACACAGGAACTTTAGTTTTAGGAGCTACCACCCCATCTTACGATATGGAAACCGAGGTAGATGGCACTTTCGAGATTGCTAATATTACCGAGGAGCAAATCTACGCGGCTACAGCACAATTTACTGGTGACATCAGTCAATATCCGCCAGCGCATTCTGCAGTAAAAGTAAACGGCGAACGTTTGTATGTGAAAGCTCGTTTGGGTGAAGAGGTGGAATTAAAAAAACGCTTCGTAACCGTTAATGAGTTCGAAATTACCAGAATTGCTTTACCAGATGTAGATTTTAGAGTGGTTTGCAGCAAGGGAACTTATATCCGTTCGTTGGTTTCTGATTTTGGAAAAGCACTGAATAACGGAGCTTATTTGTCTAAACTTACACGCACAAGAAGTGGTAACTTTTTATTGAGTAAAGCCTATGAGCTCCCAGATTTGATTGGTTATCTTCGTAATAAAAAAGAAGAAGCAAAAGCAAATATCGAAACTGATGAAAAAGCTTAATAGTACAGAAAGTAAGCGTATGGCAAGGGAAATCCTTTTCATGTGCTTAGGTGTAATCTCTGCTTGTTTTGGATTGAAAAGTTTTTTAATGCCCGAAGATTTTATCGATGGTGGCGTAACAGGTATTTCCTTATTAGTAAGCACATTAACCAAATGGAATTTATCGTACCTCATCGTCATCATTAATATTCCTTTTATCATTTTAGGATATAAGCAAATTGGAAAAACTTTCGCACTTAAAACGTCCATCGCCATTGCGGCACTTTCTTTAGGATTGATTTTTATTCCTTTCCAACCCATTACCCACGAGAAAGTTTTAGTCGCTTTTTTTGGTGGATTTTTCTTGGGAGGTGGTATTGGTTTGGCAATGCGTGGTGGCTGTGTAATTGATGGCACCGAAGTTTTAGCACTTTACATCAGTAGAAATAGCCAACTAACGGTAGGAAATATCATTTTCATGCTTAACATTGTGATTTTCCTTTTTGCCGCTTATTTTATAAATATAGATACTGCATTATATGCTATACTAACCTACCTATCCGCTACCAATACCATCGATTTTATTGTAAACCGATTGGAAGCTTATACAGGTGTAACCATCATTTCTGAGGAGAATGAAACCATCAAATTGTTTATTATTAACGAGATGAAACGTGGTGTAACCATTTATAAAGGCGAAGGTGGTTATTTGCAGAAAAAAGACATCGACATTATTTATACAGTGGTAACGAAGCTCGAATTGAGCAAACTGCAAGATAAAGTAAACGAAATTGACCCAAATGCGTTTGTAGTACAACAACAAATTGCTGATTTAAAAGGTGGCGTAGTTAAACGTCAGGCTTTCCATTAAAATTAAAATGAAACCACATACACACAGAATGTTTTATCTAATAGACAGGAAAAACTATGTTTCTATGTGGTTAAAAAAGATTTATACGTTTTGAACCATCATGATTTTCAAGTCAAAAAATAAGCAAATAATCATGATAGCTCATCTCCATTAAGCAAAGATATAGCTGGATGAAAATATATACTCAACTTTCGGAGTTTAAGAAATTAGCCAATGCGGTAGTTACCATCGGTACTTTTGACGGTGTACATTTTGGGCATCAAAAAATCATCAAAAGACTTTGTGAGCTGGCAAAATCATCTGGCGGAGAAACAGTACTACTTACTTTCTTCCCGCACCCACGAATGATTATCGACCCTGAAAATCAGGATTTGAAGATGATTAACACTGTCAATGAGAAAGCTCAAATCTTAGCAAGTTTAGGGGTAGATCATTTAATCATCACACCATTTACTAGAGATTTTTCTAATTTAAGTGCAGAAGAGTACATCAAAAACATCTTGGTTGATGCCATTGGCACAAAAAAAATCATCATCGGTTACGACCACCGTTTTGGCAAAGATAGATTGGGTAACATCCAAACTTTAGTGGAAAATGCTGCTACACACGGTTACGAAGTAGAGGAAATTCCGGAGCAAGATATTAACGACGTTGCCGTAAGCTCTACTAAAATTAGAAAAGCATTATTAGATGGCGATGTAGCCTTGGCAAACGAATATTTAGGTTATGCCTTTTCTATTTATGGGCCAGTAATTAAAGGTGATAAAATTGGCAGAACCATTGGTTTTCCTACGGCGAACATCTTCGTATCTGAAACCTACAAACTTATTCCAAGTGATGGCATTTATGCGGTTACGGTTGAAATGGGCGAAGAGAAAAACCCAGAGACCTACAGAGGAATGGCGTACATCGGTCAACGTCCTACTATTAACGGTATGACTCGAAACATCGAAGTGAACATCTTTGATTTCGACAGAGAAATTTACGGACAGAATATCAAGATGAATTTCTTGGCTTTTTTAAGGCACGATGTAAAATTTACCGGATTAGACGCATTAAAAATACAACTACAACGAGACAAACAAGATACTTTGGCTTTTTTTGAAGGTCATTAACATCTAATTGTCGTTTTCAATTTTAACAACTATCCTTTATTGCTTTAAACCTTAAAGAACCCAACATTTTTTTGTAAATTGTGGGCTATGAAGTATGTGCTGCTCTTTTGTATATGGTTAACGTTATGTTTTTCTTCGTTATCTGCCAGCGAAATGCCTTCGCACAAGCAAAAATATTTGCAAACGAGTATTTCTAATAGCGTAAATATCAGCAAGAAGAAAAAATCTCCAAGCGTTACAAAAATCAAACTTCATTCTACAAAAGCTAGACTGTTTTTCTCTCAAAGCAATTTGCCAGATTTGCCTTTTAGTATTAAAACCAAGTCCGCCCTACCTGTTATAATACCAATTATTGGCTGGAATACTTTCGAAAATTTCAGTTACCGATATATCTACAGCTATCTATACCCTAAACATGCCTTTTGGTAAACACTGTTTTCATTTCTAATCATTAAAATTTAAACAACCCAACAACATTTTTAGCTAGATGACACACTTACCTGTACTTATTGCAGATTTAGGATTGATACTTGCCGCTGGAGGCATTACCACTATTATATTCAAAAAAATCAAACAACCACTGGTTTTAGGCTATATCATTGCCGGACTTTTAGTTGGACCACATTTCAAATTTATACCTACCGTTTCCGATAATGCAAATGTGACCATTTGGGCAGAAATCGGTGTTATTTTCTTGCTATTCAGTTTAGGACTCGAATTTAGTTTTAAAAAGCTAGTCAAGGTTGGAGGTTCCTCCTCTATTACCGCTTTGGTAGAAATTATAGGAATGTCTCTCATTGGCTACTTTGCAGGTAAATTAATGGGATGGGAAACCATGGATAGCATCTTTCTAGGTGCTGTGCTTTCCGTTTCATCTACCACCATTATCATCAGAGCGTTTGATGAACTTGGTGTAAAGCACAAGAAATTCGCCAACCTTGTGTTCGGGGCATTGATTGTAGAAGATTTAGCAGCCATCTTAATTATGGTCTTGCTTACCACAGTTGCCGTTAGTCAGCAATTTGAGGGAGCAGAAATGATTGTATCTATACTGAAACTTAGTTTCTTCCTTATACTTTGGTTCTTAGGTGGTATTTTCATCATTCCTTCTTTCTTAAAATTGACTAAAAAATTGATGAACGACGAAACCTTATTGGTCGTATCACTAGCATTGTGTTTAGTAATGGTAATACTGGCTGTAAAGGTTGGATTTTCGCCAGCACTCGGCGCATTCATCATGGGTTCAATTCTGGCAGAAACACCTCAAGCCGAAAAAATTGAACATCTCACCAAATCAGTGAAGGATTTATTTGGAGCAGTGTTTTTCGTCTCCGTCGGGATGCTAATTGACCCAAAAATATTGTTAGCCTACTGGCAGCCAATCCTAATTATCACAGGTATTACCATTGTTGGTAAGCTAATAACTACTGGAAGTGGTGCACTACTGTCGGGGCAACCACTTAAAACATCGGTGCAAACTGGATTGAGTTTAACACAAATTGGAGAGTTCTCGTTCATTATTGCTACTTTAGGTTTAACGTTAAAAGCAACCAGCGACTTCCTTTACCCTATTACCGTTGCTGTGTCGGCAATTACGACATTTACTACGCCATACCTCATCAAGTATTCAGAGAATTTCTATAATTTCTTGGCGAAGATACTTCCAAAAAAATGGTTAGATGCCATTAGCAGATATAGCAGTAGCACCGAAGGTATCACCACCCTGAGCGATTGGAAAGTTCTACTTAGAGCTTATATCTCCAACACCATCATTCACTCGGTAATTATTATTGCGATTGTGGTTTTAGCTTCGAGGTATTTACATCCATTTATAGTTAAAAACATTACCAATGGAAAAGACGGAGTTGTGATTAGTGTAATTATTTCCTTCCTCATTATGTCTCCATTTTTATGGGCTTTATCTATTAAGAGGATACAAAAAGTTGCCTATTCGCATTTGTGGTTAAACAAAAAATATACTCGTGGTCCATTGATCGCCATGGAGGTTTTTAGAATTGCACTAGGTGTATTCTTTGTAGGTTTCCTGATGTACGAATTCTTTGATACTTGGGTAGCTGCAGGAATAGCGCTAGGTTTAATTGTTGCGGTAATGGTTGTTTTCTCACGCAAACTACAAAGTTTTTACGAACGTATGGAGAACAGATTTTTCTATAACCTTAACGCTAGAGAAACCGCTAAAAAACAACCCGAAATCCTACCTTGGGATACGCACTTATTAGAACTTACGGTAGCACCAGAGTCGAGGTTGGTAGGACAAACTCTAGTGGATTTAGCTGTGAGAGAGAAATACGGAATTAACATTGCCATGATTGAACGTGGTAAAATCATGATTCCAACCCCAAAACGTGATGAACGACTGTACCCTAACGATAAAGTACTCGTCATTGGAACAGATGACCAATTGGCTAGCGTTAAGCATCTTTTTGATGGTGAACAGATAGAGATTGACGAAGACGAAACTTTCCCTAAACAGGATATGTCATTACAGAAGATTGTCATTAACAGCAAATCTCCAGTATTTGGTCAAAGCATCAGAGAAAGCGGCATCAGAGAAAAAACGCAAGGTTTGGTAGTTGGTATTGAACGAGATGGTCAACGTATCCTTAATCCGGATTCAAATCTTGTTTTTGAAAATGACGATATTGTTTGGATTGTGGGCAACAATAAGCGTATTCCCGAATTATTGAAATAGGAGATAAAAACTATATTTACTTTTAGTAAAACACCCCGCCCTTTGGGCACCCCTCTAAAAGAGGGGAATGGCTGTATTTAATTCCCCTCTTTTAGAGGGGTGGTTGAAAACCGGGATGTTAATTACGATTAGTTTTATACGCTGCTCTTTTATTACATTTTGCAAATGAAAAAGATAGACCAAGATCATAGTGAATTTTTAGATGAAATGCTAGATTATTGGCAATCAGAAGGTTTCTTAGCTGATACTGACATTCAAAAGCTGAAAGCCAGTTACGAACCTAAAACTTTCGATTGGCGTCGTTTGGCCCAGTATTCATTCTGGATTGCAATGGCCTGCGGCGTAATTTCGTTAAGTGCACTATTGGTTGATAAATCATTACTCGATTACATCAAAAATCTTTACAATACACCAAATATTGTTATCAGCATTATATCTGCATTCGTGGCAACTGGATGTTACATTTTGGGCTTTCGCAGAAAAAAAACAAAACCTCAACATGTATTCAGTAACGAGGCGATTATTTTTTCCGGAGTGATGCTCACTGCAAATGCCATTGCCTATCTAGGTAAAGCGTTCAACAGTAATAGTAATCACTTTTCGTTATTGATATTTTTCTCGGTTATAATTTACCTATCACTAGCTTATTTCTTCAAATCAAGATTAATTTGGATTTTCGCCTTATTAGCTTTGGGCGCTTGGTTTGGTACAGAAACAGGCTATCTTTCAAAATGGAACTGGTACTTTTTGGGCTTAAATTATCCGCTTAGGTTCGTCTTTTTCGGATTATTACTTACTGGGGTTTCTTTATTTTTAAGGAAACACAAACAACTATCCTATTTCTTCGATATTACCTATTTTGCTGGATTACTGTACCTATTTACTTCGCTATTACTGCTATCCATTTTTGGCAATTATGGCACTTTAGAAGAATGGTACCTCATTAAACAAACTACGCTTTTCTATTGGGCAATTATCTCTGCGGTAATATGTGTGCTCGCCATCATCATCGGCCTTAAAAAAAACGATGCGATGTTAAGAGAATTCGGGATTATCTTTCTATTCATCAATCTTTACACCCGCTATTTCGAATATTTTTGGGACAGCTGGCACAAAGCGGTTTTCTTTCTCGTTCTAGCTATTTCCTTTATATTGATTGGTCGCAAAGCGGAAAAAATCTGGAGTTTGGAATTTATGAAGAAGTAGGCGATTGATAATGGTTAATTGTAAATGGTTAATGGTTGATAGTCGAAAGTTGCAGGTTCTATAATATGACGTGTCTGATTATTGGTACTTGGATATTGGTCATTTATCTGAGCACTAATTCTTGATACCTGACCACCATAATCAAATAACCTGACCTCCGTCATAAAAACAAAAGTTCAATTAGCCTTATCTTTGAATATTAAATATGAATAAATGGCATTGGCAGATATTAGTAACTTAGAAGACATTCAATTATTAGTAAACACCTTCTATTCGCGAGTAAGAGAGAACGAATTATTAGGTCCAATTTTCAACGAACGAATTGGAGATAGATGGGCAGAACACCTAGAAAAAATGTATCGCTTTTGGCAAACTGTACTTTTAGAGGTTCATACCTACACGGGAAGTCCTTTTCCACCACATGCTAAATTACCTGTAGAAGCCTTACATTTTGATACTTGGCTACAAATATGGAACGGCACTTTAGACGAGTTTTTTGCTGGAGAAAAAGCGAGCGAAGCAAAATGGCGAGGTTATAAAATGGCAGAAATGTTCATGTACAAAATTGAATATTATCGTAATAACGATGCAAAACCGTTGCTTTAGCAGTTCCCAGTCGGCAGTTTACAATTTTCAGTTTGCAGTCTAAAATCTCAAATCTACCGTCTCAAATCTAAACATGAAATCAAAAGTAGAACAACCTATCGCAGTCATTTGTACTTTCACTTGGGTGGGCTTTATCTGTGCCATCAGCTTTATGGAAGCTTGGTTAAAATTTAGAGCACCTGGGGTTACTTTGCCAATTGGTTTAGGTATAGGCAGATTGGTTTTTGCTGCACTCAACAAAGTGGAATGGGTATTTGCAGTAGCGATTTTGATTAGTAACATCAGGATAGCGAAAAAAATCAGCATCAATCCGTTTTACATTATAGTGGTTTTAATATTGATTGTACAAACTGTGTGGCTATTACCTGCATTAGATGCAAGAGCAGAATTATATATCGAAGGTAAAACCGTTCCCCCATCTAATTTACATTTATACTACGCTATTGCGGAAGGCATTAAGTTTATTTCGCTTTCTGTTTTCGGCACAAAATTATTTAAGCTGAAGAATGGCTAATTTTAGTACACAGGTTCTTTTAACTTTCCATCATTTCGATTTCTGAGCACAGTGTGGAAAGAACTGAAAATCAACGTGGTTAAATCTAGCAACATGCTCAGTTTAAATCAGTAGGCTTTTTTCGAGATTTCTATTCGTCGTGCCTCCTCATAGAAATGACGTGTTACTCTCTAAATAGACTACCCGAAATGAACCACTATTTGCTTTATCACCAAATAAAGCGCCAAACAATAAAGAAAAATTGCAATGCATTTATTGATTAATCGGCTACTCAGTGTAAATTTCTCCTGAATAAATTTAGCGAAATAAGCGTAAGCATAAAGCGCCAAAATGGAACCCACACCAGAGCCTAAGCTAAAAATAGTTAAAGAAAGATAACTGGTTGTAATCCACTCGTGCAGAATAACGTAGTTTCCAAAAAACAACCAATAAGGAATTTGAACAGGATTGAGCACCCCTAAAATTACGCCATAAAGTACACTGCCTTTCCTACTATCTTCGGCAGCTTTAGGCTGGCTTACTTTATCTCGGTTTTTCCATGCCAATGTCCCCATGGTTAGTAAAAGTACAATCATGAAAACATCAACCAAAAAGCTCAACTGAAAGTTTCCAACTTTGATGGCATCAATATCTACATCACTAGAAATCCAACGAGCAAAACGCATCATCCCGAAGGTAAAGAAAACCTCTACACAAGAAAAAGCAAGGATAAATCCCCAAGCTTGGCGCATTCCCCTGTTGATGGTTAATTGCGCCAGCGTTAGATTAATATTACCCGGTGGGATGTATCCCATCGCGTTGAGAGCAACGCCAATTAGAAATGTTAGCACAAGCATATCCGGTTTGTTGGTTGTTTGTTTTTTAGGTGATCTGTCTTTATTCCTTGTTTTTTATTAACCCTTCAAATGCGCTTTTAAAAACTGTCCTGTATAAGAGTTCTCTACATGGAGTAAGTCTTCTGGTTTCCCTTCAAAAACTACCTCTCCGCCTTTATCTCCACCTTCAGGACCAATATCAATCACCCAATCTGCACACTTGATCATGTCCATATTATGCTCTATAACAATTACGGTGCTGCCTTGTTCTATCAAAGTATTTAATGCCTTTAATAATTTTTTGATATCATGGAAATGCAAACCTGTAGTTGGTTCATCGAAAATGAAAACCGCCTTTTGCGCATTATTTCCTTTAATTAAAAATGAAGCCAATTTGATACGTTGTGCTTCACCTCCAGATAAAGTATTCGAAGACTGCCCCAAGTGAACGTAACCTAAGCCAACATCAACCAGAGGCTGTAGCTTAGCCATAATCTTAGGCTCCTTCGCAAAAAACTCAACAGCTTGATCAATGGTCATATCTAAAATATCAGACACATTTTTATCCTGATAAGTTACATCTAACACCTGTTGTTTAAAGCGTTTACCTCCACAAGTTTCGCATGGCAAATAAATATCAGCCATAAACTGCATCTCAATTTTAACTTCGCCTTCGCCTTGGCAAACATCGCAACGGCCACCTTCTACGTTAAATGAAAATGCCGCCGGCTTTAAACCTGCTGCCTTTGCTGCTGGCAAACCTGAGAATAAGGCTCTTACATCATCCCAAGCTTTTACATAAGTTACCGGATTAGAACGTGAAGACCTGCCAATTGGGTTTTGGTCTACCATTTCTACCTGCTGCACCAAATCGATGTTCCCGAAAATACCATCGTATGAACCAGTTTGTTCGCCTGCATAATTACCAATGGCTTTCTGCAAAGCCGGATACAAAATACGTTTGATTAAACTGGTTTTACCAGAACCAGAAACACCCGTAACACAAGTAAATATGCCTAAAGGGAATTTTACATTCACATTTTTCAGGTTATTCTCTCGAGCACCTTTAATGAGAATATGGTCTTTCCAATTTCTGCGTTTTTTAGGGATCTCTATACTTTCAAGTCCTGCTAAATACCTGCCAGTAAGTGATTTCTTGTCTTTAATAATTTGTTCGTACGTACCACTAAAAACCAAATTCCCACCTAGTGTACCCGCTTCAGGACCGATGTCAATCAGATGGTCGGCAGCTTTCATCATTTCCTCTTCGTGTTCTACCACCAAAACAGTATTTCCAACGTTTCTCAATGATTCTAGCACACCAATTAAACGATGTGTATCTCGCGGATGCAAACCAATACTAGGTTCATCTAAAACATAAACAGAACCTACCAAGCTACTACCTAAAGAAGTGGCTAGATTAATACGCTGACTTTCGCCACCAGATAAAGTATTTGACAAACGATTTAAGGTTAAATACCCCAAACCAACATTATTTAGATACAAAATTCGGCTACTGATTTCTGCCAACAAGCGCTTCGAGATTTTCTGCTCGTTTTCAGTTAGGTTTAAAGCATCAAAAAATGGCAGAATCGTAGAAAGTGGCATCAATACCAATTCTAAAATAGATTTCCCACCAACTTTTACGTAGGAAGCATCTTTACGTAAACGAGTTCCCTTACAATCTGGACAAGACGTTTTACCACGGTAACGCGATAACATCACACGGTATTGGATTTTATAGGTCTGCTCCTCCAATTCCTTGAAGAAATCATCCAAACCTCTAAAGTATTTATTACCTGTCCAAAGTAGTTTCTGTTGTTTTTCGGTTAAATCGCTGTATGGCCTATGGATTGGAAAATCAAACTTATCCGCATTTTTAATGAATGCTTTTAGCCAATCGCCCATTTTCTCACCACGCCAAGGCGCAATGGCACTATCATAAACGCTCTTGCTTTTATCAGGCACTACCAAATCTTCATCAATGCCGATTACATTTCCGTAACCTTCGCAACGTTTACAGGCACCATAAGGGTTGTTGAAGCTGAAGAAGTTTGGTGTGGGTTCCTCGAATTTCAAATCATCCAACTCAAATCTGTCGCAGAAGAAAGTTTGCTTGCCATCGTTTTCAATATAGCAATCGCCTTTACCTTCAAAAAATGCAGTTTGTGCTGAATCTGCAACGCGACTTAAAGTTTCATCGTCATGAGCAACCACTATACGGTCAATCAAAATAAAAACCTGGTCGACTTCAGTTAGTTCTGCATCATTAATAGATTCATCTTCTAATATATCTTCTATTTTCTTGATAGCTCCTAAATAAGAAACTCTTAAAAATCCTTTTTGTAGGAGAATAGCTAACTCCTCTTTTATGGTTCTATTATTTTGAGGATATAACGGACAGAAAATGGTCACTACCTCATCTTCCGCTAACGCCGATACAAAATCTACTACTGTACTTACAGTGTCCTTTTTTACCTCGTTGCCCGAAATCGGGGAATAGGTTCTACCAATTCTCGAGTACAATAATTTAAGGTAATCGTAAATTTCGGTAGAAGTACCCACCGTAGAACGTGGATTAGAAGTAATTACCTTTTGCTCGATAGCAATGGCCGGAGCGATACCTTTAATGTAATCAACATCAGGCTTGTTCATCCGTCCCATAAACTGACGGGCATAAGATGATAAGCTCTCCACATACCTACGTTGCCCTTCAGCATATAGTGTATCAAATGCCAACGACGACTTTCCAGAGCCAGACATTCCAGTAATTACGACAAATTTGTTTTTAGGAATAGCGACATCAATATTCTTTAAATTGTGTACTCTAGCCCCTTTTATGATGATATTTTGATGTGGATCTTTCTCTAGTTCCTTGCTCATTGATAACCTCTCGATATAATTCACAAAGATAGTTATAAAAGTCCGAGGTCGGAAGCGTGAAGAAAGATGAATGAGGTTATTCTGTCATTCAAAATCCACTTATTCAATCACTAACAAATATTCATGACCACTCATAAAACAATAAAAATTCAATTGGTACAAAATTTGCCATATGTTATAGTGATTGATAGCAATATGTCAATCGCTAATGAAATATATAATTAACGTTAACGGCAGGAAATTTTTAGGTTGATCCGGATTTTTTAGAATTTTTAACAAATTAATTCTTTGAATCTCACAAAAAAATGTTTCTTTTGAAATTGTAACGCAAAATCATTCATTACTCATTAACTAAAAAACAGAAGGAGAAAAGCTATAGATTAAAAATTTACGTGTTTATTATTTAATAAAGATGGGTTTAATCAAACACACTCCTATGAGGTTACAACAGGTTAGTGATCAAGATTTAGTGAAGTTATATATCGGTGGCGAAGAATATGTTATCGAAGAACTTCTTCGTAGGCACAAGTCTAAAATCTTCACTTCAATTTACTTATTGGTTAAGGATCAATATCTGGCTGAAGATATTTTTCAAGATGCTTTTATCAAAGTAATTAACACCCTACGCTCTGGCCGTTATAATGAAGAAGGCAAATTTTTACCCTGGGTAATGCGTATTGCGCACAATTTGGTTATTGATTATTTCAGAAAGGAAAAACGTACACCAACAATTACTAGTGCGGATGGCACAGATGTACTTAACCTTATACAGATTCATGAGGAAAGTGCAGAAGAGCGTATGTTGAGAGAACAAACGCACACAGATTTGCGCAAAATGATTCATCATTTGCCGGATGAACAAAAAGAAGTATTAATTATGCGTCATTATGCTGATTTAAGCTTCAAGGAAATTGCTGAATTAACTGATGTGAGCATTAATACCGCTTTAGGCAGAATGCGTTATGCACTAAGCAACTTGCGCAAAATGATGAACGTGAAGGAAGTAAGTGTAAGCAGAAGCTAAGCAACATAAATGTTACAAAAAGGATTTTTAAACTAAAATAACTTCTTTACTGATTTAACAATGGTTTAACCTCAGTTTAATCGTTATTTCTAAAAATATTTTAATTCAAGCACAACATTCATAAAATAAAGGGCTTTTAGTTGCGTTTAAAATCTAAACAAAAAGATATAAATGCGTATGACAAAAACCTTTACTCCAACTAATTTAAAAAACCTATCGAAACCCGAGGCTTTTGACCAACAAAACCAAGATGATCAAAAATTCTATGACGGCATTAAACAGCAATTAGACAAGCTTTACAGAGAGCCATCAGCAGAAACGATAGCAAAGATTTTAAGCTACGCTAAGAAGCGTTGAAACTAAAAGTCCCGATAAACATTGGGGCTTTTATTATTTTAAGACACAATTAACTCTAAGGTGACAGTATCCTAAAATAAAAACGGCTAACTTTGCTTAGTGTAAATAAAACACTAAGCTAAATGTTGATTGACAAAAAATTAATTCCCCTAACTTTTGGTGGTTTAGGTATAGGTATTACAGAATTTGTAATGATGGGCCTCTTACCAGATATTGCCAAAGACCTCTCCATCACAATTCCAGAAGCTGGACATTTAATTTCGGCATATGCACTTGGCGTGGTAGTAGGCGCACCCGTATTAGCAATTATTGCAGCAAAATATCCACCTAAAAATATTTTAATTGCATTGATGGTTTTATTTACTGTCTTTAATGCTATTTCTGCGTTTTCTCCAAGTTATGTAACCTTATTTATTGCCAGATTTTTCTCTGGCTTACCTCATGGTGCTTTTTTTGGAGTAGGCTCTGTAGTTGCCAGCCGTATTGCACCAAAAGGTAAAGAAGCACAAGCAGTATCCTTAATGTTCGCTGGGCTTACTATCGCTAATTTATTCGGTGTTCCACTTGGCACTTTTATTGGGCACAACTACTCTTGGAGATATTCTTTTGGTATTGTGGCGATTGTAGGAATCATTACACTTTTAAGTCTTAAATATTGGCTACCCAATCTTCAATCGGAGAAAAACAGAGACATGAAAACAGAATTGAGCTTCTTCGCAAAAAGAGAGGCTTGGATCATCATCTTAATGATTTCTATAGGTACTGGAGGGCTATTCTGTTGGATTAGTTATATCGCACCTTTAATGACTGAAGTTGCTGGATTTAAAGAAGCAAATGTTACCTATATTTTGATGTTAGCTGGTTTTGGCATGTTGGTAGGCAATTTTTTTGGTGGCTATTTGGCCGATAAATTCTCACCTGCCAAAGCTTCCATTGCTTTGCTGCTTGCCATGTGTGCTATTTTGATTGTGGTTTTCTTTGTATCATCCAATCCAATATTAGCGTTAATTACCACTTTCTTAACAGGAGCTATTGCTTTTGCTTTAGCAGCGCCGATACAAATGTTGATGATTAGAACTGCGAAAGGATCTGAAATGATTGCTGCCTCTGCTAGTCAGGCAAGTTTCAACATCGGAAACGCCTTGGGCGCTTTGTTCGGAGGTTTTCCTTTGGTGTATGGATTCACTTACAATTATCCTTCATTAGTTGGTGCAGTGATGGCCTTAGTAGGTTCCTTTTTCGCTTATTGGTTGATTCTGAGATTTGCGAAGACTAAGGCAGCGGAACAAGTAGAAACAAAATCTCCTGTAAAAACAGAAGCGGGCGTAGTTGAAGTAGTTTAGTTTTTGCCGTTTGAGTAGAATGAAAGATCATATATAAAAAAGCGGAGTAGACTTTACAGTTTACTCCGCTTTTCATTTCAGCTTATCGGAATCCTGACTATATTCTTTCGCACTACTCTTCTTTCTTATCAGGCACAAAGCTCATCGATACAGAATTTACACAATGACGTGTATTTTTCGATGTTAAAAATTCACCCACAAACACATGTCCTAAGTGAGCCTCGCAATTAGCGCATACAATTTCTGTACGTGAGCCATCAGCATCAGGAATACGTTTTACAGCTCCTTTAATTTCGTCATCAAAAGCTGGCCAGCCGCAGTGTGCATCAAATTTAGTATCCGATTTATATAAAGGAGCATTACAACGTTTACAGATGTAAGTACCTTTCTCGAAAAACTTATCGTACTGGCCAGTTCCAGGATATTCAGTTCCTTTACCAACAATAACGCGTTCTTCTTCCTTAGTTAATTTATTCCATTCCATTTTTTTCGTTGTTTTTGAGGATGCTTTAGTAGTTTGCTTTCCCTCTTCCTTTTGCTGTTGCGCACAAGCAGATATACTTGTTGCCACTAACAAGGTTAATGCTAAGAATGTTTTATTGCTTATCAGTTTCATGCTATACATTTTTAATTATATACGCTTTAGCAGAAGATTTAGTTTTTTTAGAAGCTACCTTACACAAATATAATTATTAAACATTTGGGATTTTTCACCAGCAAGTAAGTTTTACTTCCAAAAAAAAGCGTCCCGACTTTATGTCGGGACGCTTTTCTAAAATATATTTTGTCGAGACTATTTTTTCAACAAAGCAGCCATAGCAGCACCAATTTCTGCAGGGCTTTCTACAACTGTGATACCACATTCACGCATAATTGCCATTTTAGCAGCAGCAGTATCATCAGCACCACCAACAATAGCACCAGCGTGGCCCATTCTACGTCCAGCAGGAGCAGTTTGACCAGCGATGAAACCTACAACTGGCTTAGTACCGTGTTCTTTAATCCAACGAGCAGCTTCAGCTTCCATGCCACCACCAATTTCACCAATCATGATGATACCTTCAGTTTCTGGATCGTTCATTAACAACTCAACCGCTTCTTTAGTAGGCGTTCCAATAATTGGGTCACCACCAATACCGATAGCTGTAGTAATACCCAAACCAGCTTTCACTACTTGGTCTACCGCTTCGTAAGTTAAAGTACCTGATTTAGAAACTACACCAACAGTACCTTTTTTGAAGATAAAGCCTGGCATGATACCAATTTTAGCTTCATCAGCAGTAATTACACCTGGGCAGTTAGGACCGATTAAACGGCAATCTTTATCAGCAATATAAGATTTTACTGCGATCATATCCTTTGTAGGGATACCTTCAGTAATACAAACAATTACTTTGATACCAGCTTCTGCAGCTTCCATAACCGCATCAGCAGCAAATGCAGGAGGCACGAAAATAATAGATACATCAGCGCCAGCTTTATCAACAGCATCTTTAACTGTGTTAAAAACAGGTCTGCCTAAATGTTCCTGTCCGCCTTTGCCAGGAGTTACCCCACCAACAACGTTTGTACCGTAAGCTATCATTTGCTCAGCATGGTAAGTACCCTCATTTCCGGTAAAACCCTGAACAATTACTTTTGAATCTTTATTTACTAAAACACTCATTGTATCTATTTTTTTTGTTGTGCAAACTTAAACTAATTGCAACGGAATGTCAACTGCAAAAGCATATTATTTGTTATCTAGTTATTTCTTTACAAATCATTAGTTTAAGCTTAACATCAATCATTACAAAAGCTATGCACTTACTTTGTACCAAAACGCAATGCCATTATTGAGTTAACGCAATAGTTCCTGACGAACTACAGGCGGAGAAGTTCCACTAGCCACCTTTAGTTCAACAAAGCTTTTACAAAGCACAACTAATTAGTTTTCAACAACTAACAACTTATACAAATATTTAGTGTAAAGTATAAAAATTAACGATATTTACTCCATCAGCCCAACACTAAACTAACTCAACCTAAAAATGATAGATACCCTGTTAAGCTACGACCTTGCGTGGAAACCCTATAGCATTGAACAATCATTAGCCACAGATAAAACTCATATTTTCAGAATTTCTGTCGAAAATCATTTTCAGAAAATCAAAAGAGAGCTACCCGAAGTACTATCAGATCGCGAGCAGGATAAGGCTGGCAGGATGTTCATTCAAAAAGACAAAGAACGTTATGCCGTTAGTAAATTCTGCCTCCGTACTATCCTTTCGCTATGCTTAAATAAAGCGCCACACGAAGTAGAGTTCATTTTTCACGAACATAAAAAACCAACGGTAAAAGACATTGAGTTTAACATTAGCCACACGGGCGATTATGTTTTAATTGCCATAAGCCCTAAGCCAGTTGGCATTGATGTAGAATATTTAAACAGAGAATTTGATTTCAAATCCATTTTAGACATCACTTTTTCTAAAAAGGAAATCGATTTTATTGGATCCGAAGAAGTTAATCCTACTAACTTTTATGCAATGTGGACCCGAAAAGAGGCCTTATTAAAAGCTAGCGGAGAAGGCGTAAGTGATAACCTACACCTAATAGACTGCCTCAGCGAGTATTTGGAGCGAAATAAAGAAGTTTTTAAGATGCGTACTTTTATGATTGAAGAAAGTTACGTAGCGAGTATCGCAACTAGCTTAGACCAAAAAGAACTTCAATTTTGGAATTGGGGATGATTTTTAATGGATAATTATTAATGATAAATGGTTGATACCGAAAAAATTGATAATTGATAATTGATAATTGATAATTGATAATTGATAATTGATAATTAGTTATTTTTATTTATTCCTTCATTATATTCTCTTCTTCAGCATTTTCAATTGCCGCAGGACTAACCGCCAACAAATATTTCTCTTCGTCAAATTCGTTTTCACTTTTAGCAATTACAATAGCCGCAATGCCGTTGCCAATCATATTTGTAATTGCTCTAGCCTCGCTCATAAATCTATCTACCCCTAACAAAATAGCGATGTGCTCTACTGGCATAATTTTTAAAGCGGTTAAAGTGCTTGCAAGCACAATAAAACCACTACCCGTAACACCTGCGGCACCTTTACTCGTTACCATTAGCACCAACATAATCGTTACCTGTTCTCCCAAAGTTAAATCGATGCCGAATACTTGGGTTAAGAAAATTACCGCCATAGCAAGGTAAATCGCGGTGCCATCGAGGTTAAAAGAATACCCCGTTGGAATGACCAAACCTACTACTGATTTCTCACAACCAATATCTTCCATCTTTTTCATCATACTTGGCAAAACCGATTCTGATGATGAAGTACCCAAAACAATTAAGATTTCTTGGCGAATGTATTTAAGATATTTCCACAAACTGAACTTATAGTAACGACAGATTGCATTTAACACAATAAATATGAACAGAAAACAGGTAAGATAAACAGCACCCATTAACTTCGCCATTGGCAACAAGGTATGCAAACCGAATTTACCTACGCTATAGGCCATTCCGCCAAAAGCACCTAAGGGCGCCAAACGCATAATCACCTTCATCATATTAAAAAGCACCTTTGCAATCTTATCAAAAGTTACTAGAAGTGATTGCCCAGCCTGCCCCATTTTACTTAGGCCGTAGCCAAATAAAATAGCGAAAACAAGGATTTGCAAAATCTCACCTTTTGAGAAAGCTTCAAAAATATTCTTAGGGAAAATATGTGCAATAAACTCTAACCAGTTGATAGAACCAGCTTGTTTAGTATACTCAGCAATTTTAGTTACATCGCCTTCTGGCACTTTAACACCTACTCCAGGTTTCAATATATTAGCCACCAACAATCCAATAGCAATGGCAATGGTTGTTACAACTTCGAAATAAAGCAAGGCTTTTCCACCTACCACACCTACCTTTTTCATATCGCCCATGTGGGCAATACCTAAAACGATAGTAAAGAAAATGATTGGAGCAATCAACATGCTAATCATATTGATAAAACTCTTACTAATCAATTCGGCATGGGGAGCAAACCCTGGATAAAGTACGCCCACTAAAATACCTAGAGAGATGGCAAATAATACCTGAAAAGTAAGGTTCGAAATAATTTTCTTCATTTTGGTTGGGTTTGGTTTGGTTTGAAGCTGGAAATATATAACTTATTTTTAAAATATTTTAAAAATACATTGAATTCACTTTATTTCTAGGACTAAAATAACCCTCATCCAAAAAATGTCTAGCAATTTTGTTTTGTATATTTGCATATATCAAAAAGTGATGGGAAAATTAAAGTTTGTTTTATTAGGCTTAATATTAACGGGAATTATTGGATATGCTTGCAAGAAAGAGCCTGTAGACAGTAAACTATTTGTAGAAAGATATTTAGTAGGTCAATGGCCTATCAAAACGTACGTAAGGTTAGAATACAAAAATGGTATAATTGACAGCTCGAAAATCGACACCATACTTCCAATACAAAATGACACTTCTAAAGTTAGGGTAAAGTATACAGAAGGCATGACCTTTATCAAAAATGGAGATACTATTAAATACAGTATTGACGCTGATGGAAAAAACATCAACTTTGCCACCACTCCAGATAGCACTTGGACAATTTCTTATTTGAGAAACAATTATTTCAAAATTACGCATACACGCCAGGAGACTATTGGCACAGATGTGCATAAATATGTGATAGAACAAGAGTTTAGCAAGTTGTAACTTACTTTGCGATGCCTACTGAAGAAAACTGTAGGTCATACAAACGTTTGTAATAGCCATCTAACTTTAACAATTGCTGGTGCGTTCCTTTTTCTTTGATTTCGCCCTTATCTAAAACAATAATTAAATCTGCTTTTTGGATAGTTGATAAACGATGCGCAATCACGATAGAAGTTCTGCCTTGCATTAATTTATCGATAGCATTCTGTATCAACAATTCTGTTTCTGTATCTACAGATGAGGTAGCTTCATCCAATACTAAAATAGCTGGTTTGTACACCAAAGCACGAATAAATGAAATCAACTGTGCTTGTCCTGCCGAAAGTGTAGCTCCCCTTTCCATCACATTGTAATGATATCCACCAGGCAAACGTTCAATAAAATGATGCGCTCCAACCTTTTTCGCAGCATCTACTACTTCATCGAAACTAATTTCTGGATTATTTAATGTGATGTTATTATAGATTGTATCTGAGAAAAGAAACACATCTTGCAGCACCGTAGCTATATTTTTCCTCAGATACGCCAATTCATAATCCTGAATCGCGTTACCGTCAATAGCAATACTTCCCTTTTGGATTTCGTAAAAGCGATTTAAAATATTAATGGTGGATGATTTTCCCGCTCCAGTAGCACCAACCAGCGCAATGGTTTGTCCAGATTTAACTTCGAAAGAAATATCTTTCAAAACATATTTCGGGTTTTCCTCCCCATCCTGGTCGTAGCTGAACCAAACGTTTTGGAAAGACAAATCGCCCCTTAGTTTCTGTGGTGCCAAAGTTCCTTTATCTTCGGTCTGTTCTTGCGTATCTAGCACCTTAAAAACACGCTCAGCGCCAACCATCCCCATTTGCAGCGTATTAAATTTATCTGCCAACTCCCTTATGGGCCTAAATAGCATGTTAATGAACATGATAAAAGTGGTGATGATGCCCGGCTCAATAGTAGGATTGTTTAATATTGTTTTGGAACCATACCAAATTAACAAACCTAGTGACATCGCCGAAATTAACTCCACTACAGGAAAGAAAATCGAATAATACCAATTGGAACGAATATTGGCATCACGGTAGCGAGAGTTGATTTTCTCGAACTTTCTGTATTCCTGATCTTCTCTTGCAAAGTATTGGATAATAGCGATACCGCTGATATGCTCCTGTAAAAAAGTATTCAAGTTGGAAACTTCTGCCCTTACTTCCTGAAAAGCTACCTTGATAGCTTTCTGAAAAATCCGAGTTGCTATAATTAAAAATGGCATTGGGATAAGCACGGCAAGTGTAAGTTTCCAATCCATGTAGAACATGATACTAGTAACCACAATCACTTGCAGTAAATCACCAATCATAGCAATTAGGCCCTCCGAAAATATATCTGCGATGGTCTCCAGATCGGATACTGTACGGGTAATCAACTGACCAATGGGTGTTTTGTCGAAAAACTTTAACCTTAGCTTAGTAATATGATTGAATATATTTATTCTTAAATCCTTAATAGCCGATTGACCAAGTTTATTAGTCAATAATGTATGTGCATATTGAAAAACAGTTTGCAGAGCCAGCAATATCAACATCAAAATAGTAATGTTTAGCAAGCCTTGGAAATCACCCTTTAAAATATGCTGATCTAAAGTATAGCCCACTAGCATTGGTCTAACAGGAGCAATTGCAGCTAATAATATCGTCAGCAAAACAGACCACACAAAAATAGCCCTGTAAGGCCTCACATAGGCCATCACCCTTTTCAATAAGCTAAAATTAAACGCGTCTCCGGTTACAGCCATATTTTTAATTTTGAATGAGTACAACTTGATTGATCGAATGAAGCTCTCCGATATCTATTCAATCAATTTCTCATTTCGTCATTTTAATCAATTTTAATATAAGGATACTCTATTGCGACTAAATACAATCCGCACGCTGGCACAGATTGTCCTGCTTTGCTTCTATTTTTACTTGCTATGATTTCTTCAACAGCAGCAATCTCAATATCGCCCCTACCTACCATTACCAAAGTGCCCATAATAGCCCTCACCATATTACGCAAAAAACGATCAGCTTTAATGGTAAAAATCAAACCATCGGGCTGTTGTTCAACTTTAGCATAGCTGATTTTACAGTTATTGGTAAAGGTTTGTGTATTGGATTTGCTAAAGCAAGAAAAATCTTTGTGCTGCAATAATACTTGTGCAGCTTGGTTCATCTTTCCGATATCCAATTGACCTTTGTACAACCAAGACCGGTCTAACTTAAAAGGATTTTTATGGAAATGCAGGTAATATTTGTACTCTCTAGCTGTTGCGTCAAAACGGGCATGCGCTTCGTTAGCTACTTCAAAAATACGATGTAAAGCAATACTGTAAGGCAACAAAGCATTGATCCCCTTTACTGAATTTTCTACTTGTTTCGGGTTTACATCTACCAAATCGAAATGCGCATAAAATTGTGTGGCATGCACCCCTGTATCTGTTCTTCCACAACCTAATGAAACTATTTCTTGCCTAAAAAAGGTGCTTAACGCCTTATCTAAACATTCCTGCACAGTAATGCTATTGGGCTGTGTTTGCCAACCATGAAAATCTGTGCCATTATAGCTCAATTCAATAAAATATCGCTTTGTTTCCAATGCTGCAAAAATAGCGGAAAGAACAAGGAATAAAGAATAAGGATAAAAGATTATGAAACATGCGCTATAATTTTACAAAGAAGAAGTCTTTCATCCTTGTTCTTTGTTCTTTTATCCTCAAAAGATTAAGTTTGTAAAAAATTAAAACTCATGATCCAAAGAATTCAATCTATTTGGCTTTTGCTTGCTGCAATCAATATTTTATGCCTATTATTTGTACCTACCATCGGCGCATCTACGGATAGTGGATACTATATATTAAATGGTTCCGGTCTTAAATTAGAAGGCGCAAAAGAGCAGGCAACTAATATCCCGCTTTTAGTAAGTGTTATTTTAGCTGGATTAATCAGCTTGATTAACGTCTTTAATTTCAGAAATAGAAAACTACAAATACGTATCGCTTCGCTAAATATTTTTCTAATCCTCGCTTTATCTTTCTGGCTCACCCAAATGGTAAAAAGTCTTGGAGAGCTAAAAGTACTAGATATTGAACCAGGAATATTTCTTCCATTAGTAGCTATCATTTTTACCTTATTGGCGATTAGAGGGATCAAACAAGATGAAAAACTGATTCGCTCTGCTGATAGACTGCGTTAAGCTACATGTAAGCAAAGGTTTTATATAGTAGTCGACTCTACGACATTTATTGCAATGCAATCCTTAGCATCAAAGCCAGTTTATTTCAAAGACTGGCTTTTCTGTATCCTTAAACTTGTTGAGCTTCTGCTTATAAAATCGACAAAATAGCGAGCAACAATACTCGGTCTAGCGATAATAACAAGACTTATGAAGTGTTAAAAACTTATCAAATCTTAATTGCATCACATTTTTGAAACTAACCAAATAGCGTCAGTCGGAAGTTAATTAGCCCATATTTAGATTACAGTAAAGCTCCCGAAAAAAAGTCGAAACAGGAAAACTTTCGAGAGCAACAAGCACTAAAAATGCGCCTCGAACACGGCACCAAGCCAATTGAGCAAACACCACCCTTCATAACTTTCTTATTTACAATTTATTAAGCTTAAAACAAATTATTTACAACTATATATATTACGAATAATTAACCGTACCTTTGCGCCTTAATAAAAAATGTTATAATGATAAACCCATTTAGTAAATTGGGGATAAGTGATGACGTTGTTAATGCCGTAAAAGAGCTAGGATTCGAAAATCCTACGCCTATTCAGGAGCAATCTATTCCTGTACTGTTAGAAGGTAGTAACGACTTTGTTGGTTTGGCCCAAACAGGAACAGGAAAAACAGCCGCATTTGGTTTGCCGTTGTTAGAATTAATAGACTTTAAGAGCAATAAGCCGCAAGCACTAATTTTGTGCCCAACGCGTGAGCTATGTCTGCAGATTGCAAACGACATCAAAAATTTCTCTAAAAACACGCAGAATGCACACGTGGTTGCCGTTTACGGTGGCGCTAACATTATGCAACAACTACGCGAAATACGCAATGGCGTACAAATTGTAGTGGCCACGCCCGGCCGTATGTTAGATATCATTGGTCGTAAAGCCATCGATTTCTCTAGCGTTAAATATGTAGTATTGGATGAGGCAGATGAAATGTTAAACATGGGCTTCCAAGAAGACATCAACGACATTTTATCGACTACACCAGACGATAAAAAAACATGGTTATTCTCTGCAACGATGCCTCCTGAGGTTCGTCGCATAGCTAAAAACTACATGGACAACCCTGTAGAATTAACCATGGGCACAAAAAACACAGGTAACGTAAATATTGAGCACGAGTATTACATTGTAAAAGCTCGCGATAAGTATGCTGCCCTAAAACGTATTGTAGATTACAACCCAGATATTTTTGGTGTGGTTTTCTGTAAAACGAAAATGGATACGCAGGATGTTGCCGAGCATTTAATTAAAGATGGCTACAATGCTGATGCTTTACACGGAGACTTGTCTCAACAACAACGTGACAAGGTAATGCAACGTTTCCGCGATCGTAACATGCAATTATTAATTGCTACTGATGTTGCTGCTCGTGGTATTGACGTTTCAGGGGTAACTCACGTAATTAACTATGCTTTGCCTGATGAAATTGAAAGTTACACTCACCGTTCTGGCCGTACTGGTCGTGCTGGTAAAACTGGTGTTTCTATATGTATCATCAACGCTAAAGAAACTGGTAAAATCCGTCAGATTGAAAGAATCATTGGCAAACAATTTACAAAAGCTGAATTACCTACAGGTTTTGATGTTTGCGAAAAACAATTGTTCGGCTTAATTCACCGTGTACATAACGTAGAGGTTAACGAAGAGCAAATCGACAAATATATGTCGAGAATTAACGACGAATTTGCTGATTTGAGCAAAGAAGAAGTAATTAAGAAATTTGCGTCATTAGAGTTTAACCGTTTCTTAGAATATTACCAAAACGCACCAGACCTTAACTTAAGTGCTGATGACCGTTTTGACAGAGGTGAGCGTGGTGAAAGAAGAGAGCGTGGAGAACGTAATGGGCGTGGTGCAGAAGATGGCTACTCTCGTTTGTTTATTAACGTTGGTTCGGTAGATGAGTTTACCAGAGGTGATTTATTGAGCTTCGTTTGCAACAACGGTAAAATTAGCGGCAAAGCTGTTGGCAAAATCGACTTAAAAGGTGTTTTCTCTTTTGTAGAGGTAGAAAATGGTGCAGTTGATGCACTTTTCAACAACTTTAAAGACGTACAATACAACGGTAGAGAAGTTAGAATTGAGAAAAGTGGCGAAGCTCCAGTTGGAGGTAGAGGCGGTGAAAGAAGAAGCGGTGGTGGCTACAGAGGTGGTAACGGAGGAGAGAGAAGAAGTGGTGGCTACGGTGGTGATAGAAGAGGTGGAGATCGTGGTGGCGACAGAAGAAGCGGCGGTGGAGATCGTTCTGGAAGCGGAAGACGTGGTGATCGTTCTGGTGGCGGAAGTAGTGAAGGCGGTTTCAGAGACTTCTCTGGACGTAGTCGTGAAGAAAGAAGCGGCGGAAGCGGAAGACGTGAAGGCGGAAGTGGAAATGGCGGAAGCGATAGAAGACGTAGATCTTAGTTTTCAGTTTCCAATTATAAAAAGAAAAAGTCCCATTAAATTTAATGGGACTTTTTCTTTTTATATCAGTTTACAGTTTTGGGCGCCTCATTGCAAACTGTAAATTGAAAAATATCGACTTATTGCACCGGTCTATTCTTAATCTCACTTGCTTTTAAATAAACCTTTGCTCCTTTTTTGTTTACATAATATTTACGGTTTTTACCATCGATGTAAACATTAGTACCGTCTGGAGCCATTTTACCTTTATAGGTCTGGTCGGCAACTTTAGCGCTGCCTTTAACAGCTACTTCTGCCGTTTTATTACCAACAGCATTCGCTCCTTTTTCTACTGCCTTGCCAGTTTTTTGGATTACTTTTCCAGCTTCAGTTTTTTTCTCTTGTGCACTAGCACTTGTTGAAAACAGGGTCATCGCAGCAATAGCGAACAGACCTAATAAATATCTCTTTTTCATTATCTTAGAATTTAATGAATAGAGAACAAAAAAGAGAAAGGTTTGGTTTTGAGAGTTTTCGGTTCGCTCAAAAAGCAAGTATAAAAGTGAGTTCGGTTTAAGCATTGTCTTAAACTTTATTCAATCGATACTAGAATGTGTTTTTTAGCTCGCCGCCGCTGGGCTCTTACTTTTTGGCCGCAAAAAGTAACAAAAACTCTCGGTTGCTTATTTTTCTTTCAAAGAAAGTGCGGTGGCTTATTGCTGCAAACCGAAAAACAAGAGACCGAATATAAGCTGAACGTAGATTTGAAGGGCTATCGCTAGCGAACATCTTAATTCTCTCATCCCGAACTCACGTTAAGTATATCAAAAAGCTGGTATAATTTGAATTGATTTAAAATGCCAATAGACTTTGACACTGAAACTAGTCTAAGCTGTGTTTAGACGCCAGCTAGTTCAAGTCCCCTTTTAGTCGATTTAGGGATTTAACTCAACTTTTCGGTCAACATCTTCATCTCTATATGAGGAGATTTACGCTCGTATAAAATTTGATAAACCGCTTCACTTATTGGCATATCTACCTTATATTTTTCATTGATGCGATGCATTGAATTTGCAGCATAATACCCTTCGGCAATCATGTTCATTTCTAACTGCGCAGATTTTACCGTGTAACCCTTCCCTATCATGTTGCCAAAAGTTCTATTTCTACTGAACTGGGAATAAGCGGTCACCATTAAATCACCCAAATAGGCAGATTCTTTGATGTCTCTTTCAATTGGATGTACCGCATCTACAAAACGTTCAATCTCGCGAATAGCATTAGAAATGAGTACCGCTTGAAAATTATCACCATAGCCAACACCATGACAAATACCACTAGCCACTGCGTAAATGTTTTTCAAAACCGCAGCATACTCAGTTCCAAAAATATCATCAGAAATATTGGTCTTGATATAACGGGCATTGAGGTAACTAGCAAAAACACTTGCAGAATTAACATCTGTACAAGCAATAGTAAGGTAAGAAAGCTTCTCTAGGGCTACTTCCTCTGCATGGCACGGACCACTAATTACCAAGATATCTTCATAAGGTAATTCATATTTCTCATGCAAAAAATCGCCAATAATCAAATTATCTTCTGGCACAATTCCCTTAATGGCAGATACTACTTTTTTACCCTTCATTTGCGCCGGGCTAATATCCTTTAGGCTGTCTTTTAAAAAAGCAGCTGGCACATTTAATATCACGTAATCGGCCTGAGCAATAATGTGGGTAATGTCTGAAGATACATTTTCTGGTTTTAGCCTAACCTCAACCGCACTTAAATAGCTAGGGTTGTGCTTATATTTCCTGATATGAGTTATCGCTTCTTCGTTGCGCATCCACCAAAAAATTTCCTTTTCAGTTTCATTATCTGAAAGCATTTTGATAATGGCTGTTGCCCAACTTCCACCGCCAATCATGGCTATCTTAGGTGCACTCATATCTAATTATCTTAAAGCGGGTATTTAATTTTAAACACAGATTAAAAACAAAAGGTTTAAAAAAATGCGATGAGCACCTTTTTAAACCTTTGCAAAAATAATTAAATATTATGACTTGTTGTACCTACTTTTTGTCTCCAGAAGTAAATAACTTATCCTTAGATGTTTGCTCTACTTTTAAACCATCTTTAAGTTTATTTTGTATAGCCGAATAAGGTCCCGAAACAATTTCTTGTCCAGCTTTTAACCCCGTTTTTACAATAATAAACTGATCATTTTGGATACCCGTGGTTACTTCTGCTTTTTTCACCGTAGAAGCTTTTGCGTCAAATAAGTAGATATATTGTTTAACCTGCTTATCATTAAGTTTACTCTTTTGCTTTTCGGCATCTTGAGCACTGCTACTATTATCACCGTCAGTCTTAGCATCAGTAAAAATTGCCTGAATTGGTACAGCTAAGCCGTTCACCGTTTCACTTTCAATATCAACCGTAGCAGAAAGACCTGGCCTAAATGGCGAAGGCAAATCTTTTGCACCGCCTTTAACTGCACTATATGATGCAGCTAACAATCTTACCTTTACCGAGAAGTTAGTTACTTGATCTACCGATGTTGTAGTGGCACCAACTGCAGTTGAAGAACTTGCAATTTCCGTTACCACACCTCTAAATTTCTTACCTGCAAAAGCATCGACTTCTACGGTTGCGCTATCGCCTAAAGTTACGCGGTTAATATCATTTTCGTTCACATCTACATTTACTTCCATACTGCTCAAGTTAGAAATACGCATAATTTCTGTACCAGCCATTTGAGACGTACCCAAAATACGATCGCCTAACTCAATTGAAAGTTTAGAAACTACGCCATCAACAGGAGCATAAATAGTAGTTCGAGCTAAGTTAGCGCCAGCCTCTTTTACACTAGCTCCGGTTTGTTCCAAATTAAATTTAGCTCCTACTACACCTTCTTTTGCACTAGCCAGCGTAGATTTTGCTGTTAAATATGCCGCTTTAGCATTATCGAACTCTGCGGCAGAAATCACCTTTTTATTAAAAAGCTCAACATTACGCTTGTAAGTTGCCTCTGCGTTTACAAAGTTAGCCTCCGCTTGTACCAATTGTTGTTGAGCCGAAGCCACACTAGCTTTTTGAGCATTATAAGAAGCAACCGTACGTTCATAGCTAGACTGCAAAATATCTGGACGTACCTTACACAACAACTGCCCTTTCTTCACTATATCACCTTCTTTAACCAAAAGCTCCGTCACCTCTCCCGAAACCTCAGAACTTAGTTTAACTTCAGTTTCAGGTTGTATTTTTCCACTGGCAGTTACTGTTTCGATAACCGTTTTATTTCCTGCTTTTTCTACGGTAACTTTCTCTACCTGCTTTTTACCAATTACACCTGTAGCAGCCAATACGATTAGTATTGCGATAATTGCACCTGCGCCTATTAAAATGTGTTTTAACTTCATAATTATTTAATATTCCAATCCCGAATGGTCGGGACAAGTCGTGGTTTCTTTTTGTATTAATTAAAATGCGATTTGTTTGCCTAAATAGTAATCTATCACTTTCGATTTGAATAACAAATCGTACTTAGCCTGTATCATATCTATTTCTGCTTTGTTTCTATTCGTTTGTGCAGTACTAAATTCTACAGAATTAGCCAAACCAACGTTATAGCGCTGTTCGATTACGAAAAAAGCATCTTTTTGTGCCGCAAATGCATTTGTAGTAGATCGGAATCTACTTTCAGCAGCTCTTAAATCGGCAACTGCCTGATAAATAACCTTATTAAGATTATTTTTCGAAAGCTGCTCGTCAACTTGTGCATTTTGATAATTGATTTTTGCTCTTCTCACATTAGAACGAGCTTGATATCCATTAAAAATTGGAATAGAAAGACTAAAACCAACAAACTGATTAAAGTTGTCTTGAATCTGTGAGCCAAAGCTATAATTGGACAAAGTTCTCAGGATATCTGGAACTTCATTTACAACGGGTTGTTGGGTACCTTGTACTTTTCCAATAACAACCTCTTTAAGACCATTATTTACTTCTGTTACTTTTGGTTTTATGCTAGAATAATTGGAACCTACGCCACCACCAAATGATAACCGGGGATAATAAGTTCCTCTTGCAACATCAATTGCTTTTTCTGCTGCCTGAGCTCTTAAAGAAGCCAACCTAATATCAGGGAATACAGTCATTGCCGTTGCAACTACTTCTGGTGCACTGTAACTATTTTTAGCATAAGTAATGGCATCTACTAATGGCACCTGTACTTCAAACTTATTATCAGATGGCAATTCCATCAACTGGTTAAGTGTCAAATAAGAAATTGCTAAGTTATTTTGAGCATTAGTAACTTCAAGTTCCGAGGTGGCAACTTGTGACTTAGCTTGTGAAACATCGGCTAAAGTTTTATTACCTACATCCAACAATTGTTGTTGTTGATTTAATGTCTGTTTAGCTACTTCTAGCTGTTGCTGTGCGGCTTTTAGTAAATCTTTATTAAACAAAATTTGCATATAAGACGTAACCACTTGTAGTATCAAATCGTTTTTAACTTTTTCTACATTAGCCTTATCCGCATCCAACAATAACTTATTCTGCTTAATTTGATTAACTTTTTGGCCTCCAGCAAATAAATCTACACTTCCGTTAATACTTCCACTAGCGGCATTAAACTGTTGACTAATAAATTGGTTAGTAGATGGGTCAATACTTCTACCAAAGTTTCTATTACCATTAATACTTCCACTTATAGATGGCAGTAACGCATTTTTCGATTGACCGTAATTTTCATCGGCCAATGCTGCACTAAACTGCGCCTGCTTTACCTGCAAATTGTTATTTAGCGTTTTATCTATCGCCTGCTGAATGGTAATCACTTCTTGTGCTGAGGCTGTAAAACCTGCCACAGACAGGGAGAACGCCGCAAACAAAAAGCTTATTTTAGAAGTTTGTCTCATAAATTTCGTTCACAATTATAAATAAACGGGAGGTCGTTTTTTGTAAATTTTTAACTATAGTGCTTAAATATTACTTTTACAGCATGTACACTGTTAGACCGCCCTTTTTTCTCAAATGGTTTTATCCCAATTTAATTTGGAATAAAGATACCAAAGAAAAAATCGTTTATCTCACCTTTGACGATGGTCCAATACCAAATGTTACAGACTTTGTGTTAAATACATTAAAAAGCTTTGATGTTAAAGCTACGTTTTTTTGCATTGGCGACAATATCCAAAAACATCCACAAGTATTTGAGCGCATTAAAAGAGAAGGTCATGCTATCGGCAACCATACTTACAACCACCTAAAAGGATGGAAAACAGAGAACGAAACCTACATCAATAATTTTTGGAAATGTCAAGAATTAACAAATACTAATTTGTTTCGCCCGCCATATGGGAGGATTAAGAAAAGTCAGATTAAGGATTTAGTTAAGAGTTGCGAGTTGCGAGTTATGGTCAATACACAACCCACAACCCATAATCAGAAACTAGATATAGTGATGTGGGATGTATTAAGTGGTGATTTTGACATCAATTTAGCTCCAGAAAAATGTTATGAAAACGTAATTAGCAAAACTAGAAATGGTTCTATCATCGTATTTCACGATAGTTTAAAAGCTTGGGAAAGACTAGAATATGCGCTACCAAAATCGATTGAATCTCTTTTAAAGAAAGGTTTTCGATTCGAAACACTTTAATTTTTGGCTTTTCTATGGATTCGTGAAGTTTTTTTCATCCTTAATATTAAAAACATATAGCAAATCTTATTTTAGCCATTCAATTAAAAGGAAACCATGAACAAACTATCTAAAGCCATTCTCGTTCTCACAATTTGTGCAAATACTTTTACCCTAAACGCCCAAGATAGAGAGCTAACTGTTAGTAGTAAAAGAAACGAAGACAAGAGCGTTACACTTACCGCCGAAAAAACTTCTCCAGGAACTTATACCGTTGTTTTAAATTTTAGGGAACTAACCAACACTCACAGCGTTAGCGACCCTACTTATAAGGTTAAACACAGCGGAGGCAACTTCCTTACTTTAACGCCTAGCAATAGAGACCAAAGTATTGGCTATGCATATAGCTACAGTTACATTAGAGGAGAACTTAACCCAAAGTATAACCCACTTTTTGTGTATGCATTACCTTATGGAAAAGGTAAGAAAGTAAGAGCCACTGAAGCTAATTTCCTGAATGCTACTTATTTTGGTTCTACTACTCCTGATGATTGGAAATCTTATCGTTTTTATACCGAAGAAATAGATACCGTAACAGCAGTTAGAAAAGGGATTGTAGTCAGCGTTTCCGACTTGTATGACGAAGACACCAAAGACCTGAAATATACCAGTAAAGTAAATACCATCGTTATAGAACATGCTGATGGCACACTCGCAAATTACCGAGGTTTCAAGAAAGGTATTTTTGTGAAACAGGGTCAAACTGTATTCCCTGGTACAGCACTGGGAATGAATAACATTACCAATGAGCGTTATGGTATTTCATTGATGATTACTTATTTGAAATCTGCGGATATAGGTGCAGCAAAAAAGAACACTAAAGAATCTAAAAGTCTGTATGGTTTTGTTACGCCCTATTTTTGCACCACAGCTAATGCCAATGGTATTTTAACCAATCAGAAATATTATACCTCAGCCATTACTCCAGAAATTATCCAGAAAGAAATGACGAAAAAAGAGATTAAAAATTTAGGAAAGAAATAATCTCACAGAGACAAAGCATGAAGAAATACCTATTTTTCTTACTCGTATTATGCTTATTTTCTTGTACACCCTCAGTAGAAAAAGACTTTAAAAAAATCCCCACTGAATTTGATACTTTAGAAAACCTCATTAAACATATCAATCCTTCAAAAAAATACATTTATTGGGAATGTGTTTATAAGGAATATGAAAAGACATCAAAAGTAATTATTAGTAAAGGAGATAGTTCTAGTATTAGAAATCTAAAATATGATGTCCCGAGAGATGGCTTTATCAATAAAAATTGGACCGGTTATTATTACATAGCGTATCAAGATGGAAAAAAACTGAAATATGCTTACGACACGAAAAGCCTTCAAACGTTTATTGGTAAAATAGACAATTTAGCCAATGCTTTACTCATTGCAGAAACGCAGAATTTCTCAGTTGACTTAAAGAAAAAATTAGGAAGCTCCTATAAAAAAACATCTAATGGATTTGAGCTTCACCTAGCTAAATTTCATTCATGCCCGACACAAACTGAAGCTTTTAAAATTTCAATTGACACACTTGGCAATTTGGAACCTAAGACTTTAAACTATTTTTACAATGTCTATAAAGATGTCTGCGCTGATTAAATCTTGTGTTCTATAATGAGAATTACAACTTAATATTTTAAGCTTACAATTCCGCTGTTTAGAATAATTCCAAATTAGCTAATCGCCTGCCTAGATTATATTTAAAGATAGTTTTTTGTTATTTTTGGTCTTGACCATAAAACTGCGTTCTTTGGTCGTTAAACACAAATTAATCCACGAAAACCAGTATTCTTTTTTTAAAAAACAGGTTGTGTATCTTATCGCAACCTCCATAGAAAAAGAATAACACAACTAAGATGAGTATTTATAACGATTATATCCAGGAGATTGAAGAGAGAAAAACCCAAAATCTTCACCCTAAACCTATTGATGGAGCAGATTTATTAAGTGAAATTATTGCTCAAATCAAAGACACCAACAACGCCAACAGAGAAGATTCAGTTAAGTTTTTTATCTACAATACTTTGCCAGGCACTACTAGCGCAGCTAGTGTAAAGGCACAATTCTTAAAAGAAATCATTTTGGGCGAAGCTGTTGTTGCAGAAATTACGCCTGACTTTGCTTTCGAATTGTTATCACACATGAAGGGCGGACCTTCTATTAAAGTTTTATTGGACATTGCCTTAGCTGATGATGCGGAGAAGGCTCAAAAAGCAGCTGATGTTCTTAAAACACAAGTTTTCTTATACGATGCTGATACAGACCGTTTAAAAGAAGCTTATCAAAATGAAAATCCTATCGCTAAGCAAATATTAGAAAGTTACGCTAAAGCCGAATTCTTCACCAAATTACCTGAGGTTGCCGAAGAAATCAAAGTGGTAACTTTTATTGCTGGCATTGGAGATATTTCTACGGATTTATTATCTCCAGGTAACCAAGCGCACTCTCGTTCTGATCGTGAGCTGCATGGTAAATGCATGATTACACCAGAAGCTCAAGAACAAATCCAAGCGTTACAAGCGCAACATCCAGACAAAAGCGTGATGTTAGTAGCTGAAAAAGGCACCATGGGTGTAGGTTCTTCACGTATGTCGGGGGTAAACAACGTAGCGCTTTGGACTGGAAAAAAATCTAGCCCTTATGTTCCCTTTGTAAATATTGCTCCAATTGTTGGTGGTACTAATGGTATTTCTCCAATTTTCTTAACTACAGTAGATGTTACTGGCGGTATCGGTATCGACCTTAAAAACTGGGTAAAGAAAACTGACGAAAATGGCGACCTTATTCGTAACGAAAGCGGTGAGCCAGTTTTGGAGGAGGCTTTTTCTGTAGCAACAGGAACGGTATTGACCATCAATACAAAAACTAAAAAACTATCTAACGGAGAGCAAGAGCTGATTGATATTTCAAAAGCATTAACTCCGCAGAAAATGGAATTTATTAAGGCTGGCGGTTCTTACGCCATCGTTTTTGGTAAAAAAATCCAAACTTTTGCGGCTAGAGTTTTAGGAATAGAAGCTCCGCTAGTTTATGCCCCAGCAAAAGAAGTTTCTATCGAAGGCCAAGGCTTAACTGCTGTAGAAAAAATATTCAATAAAAATGCAGTAGGCATAGCTCAAGGAAAAGTTTTACATGCTGGTTCTGATGTTCGTGTTGAGGTAAACATTGTAGGCTCTCAGGACACCACAGGTTTAATGACTGCTCAAGAATTAGAGGCAATGGCTGCTACAGTAATCTCTCCAATTGTTGATGGCGCTTATCAGTCTGGTTGCCACACGGCTTCTGTTTGGGATAAAAAAGCACAGGCCAACATCCCGAAATTAATGAAGTTCATGAACGATTTCGGTGTAATCACCGCTCGTGACCCGAAAGGCGAATATCATTCAATGACTGACGTTATTCACAAAGTATTGAACGACATCACCATTGACGAGTGGGCAATTATCATCGGTGGAGATTCACATACACGTATGTCTAAAGGTGTTGCTTTCGGAGCAGATTCTGGTACAGTAGCCCTAGCTTTGGCAACTGGCGAGGCTTCTATGCCAATCCCTGAATCGGTAAAAGTAACTTTCAAAGGTGCAATGAAAGAACACATGGATTTCCGTGATGTGGTTCATGCAACGCAATTACAGATGTTGCAACAATTTGATGGCGAAAACGTATTCCAAGGTCGTATTATCGAGGTACACATCGGTACTTTATTGGCCGACCAAGCCTTTACTTTTACTGATTGGACAGCAGAAATGAAAGCTAAAGCTTCCATCTGTATTTCTCAAGATGATACTTTAATCGAGTCCTTAGAAATTGCGAAAAGCCGTATTCAAATCATGATTGACAAAGGTATGGACAACCATAACCAAGTTCTTCAAGGATTAATCAATAAAGCAAACAAACGTATCGAGGAAATTAAAACGGGTATTAAACCTGCTTTAACTCCAGATGATAACGCCAAGTATTACGCAGAAGTAGTAATTGATTTGGATATCATCAACGAGCCAATGATTGCTGACCCAGATGTAAATAACGCTGACGTTTCTAAACGCTACACACATGATACCATCAGAGATTTAACTTTCTATGGTGGCGATAAAAAAGTAGACCTTGGTTTCGTAGGTTCTTGCATGGTACATAAAGACGATTTAAAAATCGTTTCTCAAATGTTGAAAAACGTAGAGACGCAAACTGGTTCTGTATCATTCAAAGCTCCTTTGGTGGTTGCGGCGCCTACTTATAACATCATCGACGAGTTAAAAGCAGAAGGCGACTGGGAATATTTACAGAAATATTCTGGATTTGAATTCAGCGATGCTTTACCAAAAAGTTCAGCTCGTACCGAATATGAAAATATCATGTATTTAGAGCGACCAGGTTGTAATTTATGCATGGGTAACCAAGAAAAAGCTGCCAAAGGCGATACCGTAATGGCTACCTCTACCCGTTTGTTCCAAGGTCGTGTGGTAGAAGACAGAGATGGCAAAAAAGGAGAATCTTTATTGGCATCTACGCCAGTGGTAGTTCTTTCTGCAATCTTAGGTCGTATCCCAAGCATCGAAGAATATAAATTAGCAGTAGAAGGTATCAATCTAACTAAGTTTACCCCTATTTCTACGAAGCAATAAGACATTTTATTTGTCAATACATAAAGAAGGCCATCCCGATAATCGAGATGGCCTTTTGTTTAAGCAAAAAAAATTGCATAGAATGTTTTTAAATAACACAATTTGACAAATCTCAAAAACAACTGTCTTGAAAATTGTTTAATTTAGATAACATCGTTATTGATGATAATTTTAACAAAACAATTATGGCTTTTGATATAGAAATGATTAAAAAGGTATATGCAACTTTTGGCGAACGCGTAGATGCAGCTCGCGAATTGGTTGGTAGACCTTTAACACTTTCAGAAAAGATATTATACGCACACCTTTGGGACGGAAAATCTAACAAAGCTTTTACTCGTGGTGCAGACTATGTGGATTTCGCTCCAGATAGAGTAGCTATGCAAGATGCAACGGCACAGATGGCCTTACTGCAATTTATGCAAGCTGGAAGGCCAAAAGTAGCCGTACCTTCTTCTGTACATTGTGACCACTTAATCACTGCTAAACTAGGTGCAGAAATTGACTTACCTCATGCTAAAACCGAAAGTGCAGAAGTTTTCGACTTCCTTTCTTCGGTTTCTAATAAATACGGCATTGGTTTTTGGAAACCAGGTGCTGGCATCATTCACCAAGTAATTTTAGAAAACTATGCTTTTCCAGGCGGGATGATGATTGGTACTGATAGCCACACGGTAAATGCGGGTGGTTTAGGCATGCTGGCCATTGGTGTTGGCGGTGCCGATGCTTGCGATGTAATGGCTGGCTTACCTTGGGAGCTAAAATTCCCGAAACTAATTGGTGTGAAACTAACTGGAAAATTAAACGGCTGGACTTCCGCTAAAGACGTAATTTTAAAAGTTGCTGGTATTTTAACCGTAAAAGGCGGTACTGGCGCTATTGTAGAATATTTTGGCGATGGCGCCATTAACCTAAGTTGTACTGGTAAAGGCACTATCTGTAACATGGGTGCAGAAATTGGTGCTACTACTTCTACTTTCGGTTACGATGAAAGCATGGAACGTTATTTACGTGCAACCGACCGTGCCGATGTTGCTGATGCTGCCAATGCGGTAAAAGAACACTTAACTGGAGATGCTGAAGTTTACGCAGCACCTGAGAAATATTTTGACCAATTAATCGAAATCAATCTTGATGAATTAGAACCTTACTTGAATGGTCCATTTACACCAGATTTGGCTACACCTATTTCACAAATGAAAGATGTTGCCGCTGCTAATGGATGGCCAACTAAAGTAGAATGGGGTTTAATTGGTTCTTGCACCAACTCGTCATACGAAGATTTATCTCGTGCTGCTTCGGTAGCGAAGCAAGCTATTGCAAAAGGTTTGGGTAAAAAAGCTGAATTTGGTATCAACCCAGGCTCTGAGCAAGTGCGCTATACCGCACACCGTGATGGTTTGTTAGATACTTTCACTGATTTAGATGCCACAATCTTCACCAACGCCTGTGGTCCATGTATTGGTATGTGGGACAGAACAGGTGCGGAGAAAGCGGAGAAAAATACCATCGTACACTCATTTAACAGAAACTTTGCTAAACGTGCCGATGGTAATCCAAACACCTTCGCCTTCGTAACTTCTCCAGAAATTGTAGCGGCTTTGGCTATCGCTGGCGATTTAAGCTTTAATCCATTAACTGATACATTAACCAATGATAAAGGCGAGCAGGTGAAATTAGACGAGCCTACTGGTTGGGAATTGCCAGAAAAAGGTTATGCTGTAGAAGATGCAGGATACCAAGCTCCAGCAGAAGATGGTTCTAATGTTGAAGTTGCAGTTTCCCCTACTTCTCACCGTCTGCAGTTGCTAGACCCTTTTGCAGCTTGGGAAGGTACAGATTTGAAAGGCTTAAAACTGTTAATCAAAGCTAAAGGTAAGTGTACTACCGACCATATTTCTATGGCTGGTCCATGGTTGAAATTCCGTGGTCACCTAGATAACATTTCTAACAATATGTTAATTGGTGCCGTAAACTACTTTAACGATAACACCGACGACATTAAAAACCAATTGACAGGCGAGTATGGTCCTGTACCAGCTACGCAACGTGCTTACAAAGCAGAGGGAATTGGTTCTATCGTTGTTGGCGATGAAAACTATGGCGAAGGTTCATCTCGTGAACACGCTGCTATGGAACCTCGTCACTTAGGTGTACGTGCTGTATTGGTAAAATCTTTTGCTCGTATCCACGAAACCAACTTGAAAAAACAAGGAATGTTAGGCTTAACTTTTGCCGACAAGGAAGATTACAACAAAATTCAAGAGGATGACACTATTGACATTGTAGGTTTAACAGAATTTGCGCCGAACAAACCATTAACGTTGGTATTACACCATGCAGATGGCTCTACAGAGCAATTTGATGTAAACCATAGCTATAACGAACAACAGATTGAGTGGTTCAAAGCTGGCGGCGCATTAAATATCATTAGAAAAGAAGCTGCCGCGAAAGCTGCGCAGGCATAATCTTTCGAAAGACCCTAAGACAAAAATCCCAACTGGTTTAAAAGCTAATTGGGATTTTTATTTTGATATAACTGATATCTGAAGACTAATTCCTGATCACCATATTACAACCCTTCCACAGCTTCATTCTCGCTCAGGTTGGCGTCCCCGCCAACGTGCAAAAAAATGCTATTCTTTATAATGAGTTAAAAAGTCAAACGGACTTTCTCCATTTTCATAAAATGATGCTGAAGACCAATAGTAACCTTCTGACGAACCAGCTAAATGCCAATGAGGTTGCAACGGGTTTTTATGAATATAATCTAGCTTTTGCTTTAAGAACTCTTCTCCCCAACATTCTTTAACCATACAATCTCGCTGCCAAAATTGAAACATCCTATCTAACAGATTAACCCGATAACTTTTTAATTTCTCAGTATCTCCATTTATTCTCTTTTTAAATTCATGAGCAGTAAAGCTTAATAAGGCACCTTGAACCTTAGCTCTTTCAAAACCGTCTTCAATCTTCCATAATAAATGAATGTGATTTGGCATAATCACAAAGCCATAAATTGTACAACGTTTTTGTCTTACAAGCCAACCCATCGTGTCAATTATTATTTGCTTAAATTCATCACTTAATAAATGTTCCCAATTTAAAATCGTAGCTGTAAGAAATTCTGGATGATATGATTTTAGCATAAAAATCTAAAATAGGTAGACTTAAAACTAACAAAATTTGATAAGACTATTTGTAGTAGAATTTATAAGGCTCGTTGGCGAGGACGCCAACAAGGGAAAGAAAACTGGTTTAAAAGCTAGTTGGGATTTATTATTTGTAATGATACCTACTAATTCCTTAATACTTTTTTACAATCCTTCCAAAGCTTCATCTTCAGTTAGAAACTGGTCGATAGCATGAACATCTTTTTCAAAAACATGTAATTGTATCCCACTTATAGAAATATCAAATACCGGATAAACTAAGGCTGCATTTTCTCCAGTAAGGAAACAGTTAAAACCTGCATCAAGCAAACGACTTTTTACGATGTTTGCTTCCATTGGATTTTCGAATGTTTTATAAACTACAATTTTGTCTTCTGTCATATCCCTAAATATAAGGATTTACTTCGATAAAAAATCTTGCCACCAATACCCAGATTGTTTAATGGTGCGCTGTTGGGTTTTAAAGTCGTTGTACACGAGTCCGAAACGAGCTTGGTAACCTTCCGCCCATTCAAAGTTATCCATTAAAGTCCAGGCTAAATAACCAGTGATGTTGATGCCTTCATTTTTAGCCTTTAGCATGGCAGCTAAATAAGCTTCGAAATATTCAATTCTTGCTTGATCGTTAATTTTACCATCAACCAAATGGTCTTGAAAATAAGCGCCATTTTCAGTAACCATGATATTTTTCACCTGAGGATAAGCGGCGAACTGTTTGATGATACGATAAAAGCTATCGGCATTAACTTCCCAACCCATGGCAGTATGAGGTGCCCTCCTATTTTTTGCCTTCACTTCCCAAGCTTGTACTACTGGAATAAAAGCGTTGTATTTAATCACCAATGGGAAATAATTCTGTACGCCAATAAAATCAAAGTCAAACCTCATTCGCTCTTGGTGGCGCCACGTGGAGTGACTAATGGCGAATTTCTCCAACACATCCCAATCTGCGGTAGGAAAACCCATACCTAAAGTAGGCTCCAAAAAGAAACGGTTCATCAACGCATCTACTCTTTTCGCTGCTATTATATCTTGTGATGATTGTGTGTAAGGTATAATTTCAGAACATGAAAAGGCAGTTCCAATCACTGCATTTTTCACTTCAGCTCTCAATATTTTGCCACCATCTGCTTGTGCAATTGCGGTATGCAAGGCGGCATCAAAGAAATTGCTTACGCCATTTTGTCCTGGCGCATGAACGCCCAACATATAACCCAACGAAGTAAAGCCGAATGGTTCATTAATTACAATCCAGTGTTTTACTTTATCGCCATATTCTTTGGCACAAAAAGTCGCAAACTCGTTAAAATGGCTATTAATTCCAAAGGCAGTCCAGCCGCCTTCTTTAGATAAGGCCTCTGGTAAATCCCAATGGTATAACGTGATCATCGGTGTGACGCCCTGCTTTAAACACTCGTCTATCACATTGTGGTAAAAAGCTACGCCTTCTTTATTTAGCGTACCGTGACCTATCGGAAAAATGCGTGACCACGCAATAGAAAAGCGAAAAACATTAAACCCGAGGGTTTTTACCAAAGCAATATCTTCTGGATAACGATGGTAAAAATCACAGGCTTCGCTTGGATTGTGCCCTTTCTTGATTTTACCAGTACGCTTCGAAAAAGTATCCCAAATACTAGGACCTTTGCCGTAGCTATTCGCAGCACCTTCTATTTGAGCAGCGGCAGTAGCCACGCCCCATAAAAAGTCTTTCCCAAAATCGCTGCTGTACATTGCATCAAATAAAATGAATAATTAGGATGATGAGATTAAATTAAAGTTAAATTATTGGTTTAAGATTAGCCACAGATGCCACAGATAACTTTAATTAGAAATATAATTTAATAATTAATCATTTTAATATCTGTGAATCTGTGGCAAAAAATTTTTGGATGGCTAAAAACAAATCTAACCCAAACCTATCTCTCTTAACAAAATAGCCGCATTAAATTTCGTACAAGGTCCTTGTTTAATTAAATAATCAAATTCCATTTCGTTACCTACCAGCTGAATATCAAAATGGAAATTACGTACCGCAACTGGATGTACCTGTTCCAATTCTGAAAGTTGTAAATCATGTGTAGCAAATAACGTTGGTGTTCCTATTTTAATCAGTTTTTCTATAAATGCTTTAGAACCGTCAAACTTATCTTTGCTGTTAGTTCCTCGTAGCATTTCATCAATCAGCACAAAAGCATTAGCATGTAACTCTACTTCACTTAAAATCATTTTCAAACGGTTTAGTTCAGCTTTAAAAGTAGAGGTGCTTTCTATCAAATTATCTTTGATACGCATGTAAGTCAACAGACGGAAAATAGATAAGTTCATCCGCTTTGCGCAAACCGGTGCACCCGCATAAGCCAATACCATGTTAATGCCAACTGTACGCAGAAACGTACTTTTACCTGCCATGTTAGAGCCAGTGATAATGTCCACCGTTGGCGTTTCTTTTACGTAATAGGTATTATTCACCCGCTTCTGGGTGGCAATTAAAGGATGTCCCAGCTCATCTGCTTGTAAAGCGAAATCTTTGTTAATTGTAGGAAAAACCCAATCGGGATGATTGTAATTTAAGGTCGCAAAAGAAATCACTTCTTCGAAATAACCGATACGATCTAAACCCTGAGCCACTTTATCACTTACATTTCTACTCCAATCTCCAAGTTTGATACAGCATTTCAAATCCCATAGCAAAAAGAAATTAAGTACAGCATACAAAAGGAAATTCAAGCGAGCATCAAATTCCACAATGATTTTAGCCAAAGTTTTAATATGAACACTCACCTTTTCTTCCGACTGGAAAAGACCTTTAATGTATTTACTTTTCCAAACACGTTGTTCTGTCCATTCAATGGCATCCGCATAACTACTTAACAAACCAGAACTACCACTAAATCCATAATAAACCGCAGTAATTTGCTTAGAATAGAAGAAAGTTAGCATTGCATTCGTAAAAGCTAACACACCGAAAATATTCCATAATGTGCCGCCAAAAATTAATCCTATTAAAAATAACAGCAACATTAAATAAGGCACCAACTTCACGTAAACTCGCAGCAATTTATTTGATGTGAAGGTTATTTGCTTCGACAATTGGCTGCCCAATTTTTGTTTAATTTCTTCTATTCTGGTTACTTCATGCCCTTTTAAATTAGCTCTAAAAGCGAAGGTAGTATCTATATGTTCCGTTAATTCTTTGATTGCTTGCTGGCGTTCGATGATGGTATTTTGGTTACTCGCCGTAGCCAAATGCTTAGCCAGCTCTTCTACACCAATTTTTGATGCTCCCCTGTTTATTAACGCATAAAGCGATGACCTTCCAAAAATATCCAAATCAGAAAGATAAGGATGGTTTTCATCTTCAAAAGCGGTTCCGTCATCGTATCCATTAGGTTTACCTTGCAGTAGAGTAATCTCATTTTCAAAAACCCAAAGTAAATTCTGATGAAACTTGTATTGCTTTTCAAGTTTATTTTGTCGCCTAACTACCGCAGCGAAAGTAAATATGGGCAGTACAAGTAACACCGACCAAATTGCGTTTGCAGTAGTCCCTTCAGAACTAACCAATCCTACAAAAAAGCCAATTTCCACCAATAACAAAGCCACCCGCACAAAAGAAAGTTGATCTACTTTTTTCTTCAATATAGCAATCTCTGTTTGTTGCTCTTTTGCAGATTGCTCGTATCGTTTTAATCTATCTAGCTCGGTATTTAACATTATATTTGTGGAATTTATTACGTTTTGTATGCTCCAAGGGCGGTCGTCATTTCGACCTTAGGACGAAATCTTTTTCAGGACTATCCATATAAAATATTTCTCCATTACGCTGTGCTCCAGTCGAAATGACGGGAAAGGTGCCTATAAGATTTACATTTACAACGGTAAAGATAAAAAATGAAAGCATATACATGAAGATTACCTTAATTGCTATCGGTAAAACTGAAGACAAATATTTGATTGAAGGAATTGAGAAGTATCTCAACCGCTTGAAACATTACATTAACTTCAACATGGTTATCATTCCTGACGTGAAAAATACCAAAAACCTTACCGAAGCACAGCAAAAAACCAAAGAGGCAGAGTTGATTTTAAAACAATTGAACAATAGCGACGTAGTGGTGTTATTAGATGAGAAAGGCAAGAAATATACTTCTGTGCAGTATGCTCAGTATATCAATAAACAAATGGTGGGAAGTGTGCAAAACTTGGTGTTTATTATAGGCGGACCTTATGGATTTGACGAAAGTATTTACAAAAGAACAAATAGCAGCATTTCATTATCAGATATGACGTTCTCTCACCAAATGGTACGTCTGTTTTTTGTAGAGCAACTTTACAGAGCTTTTACTATCTTGAAAAACGAACCTTATCACCATGAGTAAAAGATAGCCACAGACGCACAGATTTAAAAATAATCGAATAATTTATAAACTTATTCGTGCATCTGCGGCTAAACATTATGGAAAATAACTATCACAATCATCAAATAATAAAAAGGAGGGAATTATGAAACTACCTAACGATTATAAAAGAAATTACAGATTTAGAACAGACACTTCTAAAGAGAAAAAATACCTTAACATTATCCTTATTATCATGGTTGTGCTAGTGGTATTATGGTATGCGTATAAATACTTTTTCACATAAAAAAACACCAACCTTCAGCAGGTTGGTGTTTGTATCATATTGAATCTCTTTTAAAGACTAAGCTCCTCTTTTAGTTGGCATCGTTGCTTTTTTAGCAGGCGCAGCCGTTTTAGCCGTTGGTGCTTTAGCCGCTTTTGCTTTAGGTGCAGCTTTAGGCTTAGCTTCAACTTTATCTTCTACTTTTGCCGCATCTTCTTCAGCAACCAGAGCTGCTTCAGTAAACAAAGGCATATCTTTCAAGAAGTTGTACCAAGCTAAAATTTTCTTCATATCAGAAGCATAAACTTTCTCTTGGTCGTGGTTTGGAGCAACTTCTTCAAAGAATTTTCTTAAAGTATTACCATCAGCTTTAACATCAGGAATTGCAGTTTTTGTAGCTGCAATATTTGCTAAAACGTCAGTTAACTTCAATTCTTCATCTTCTCCGTAGATAGTGATATCCTCTAAAGAAGCCAATTTAGTATTAGAAAGATTAGCAACGATTTTTAATTTTTGCTCATCAAGACCTTCTAAAACATAGCCAGCTTTATTTTGTCCAATTAATTTGAACAAACCTGGTCTGCCCGAAACAGATACAATTCCTCTTAAATTCATATATTTTTGAGATTTGAGAAATGAGATAAGAGAAGTGAGAGATAGTCTCAAATCTAATAGCTCAAATCTAATGTCTAATTAATCTTCTATTACTTCTACAGTTAAAATTTTATCGCCTTGGCGAATATCGTCAACTATATCAACGTTTTCTACTACTTTACCGAAACAAGTATGTACACGATCTAGGTGCGCAGTATTATCTCTGCTATGGCACACAAAAAATTGAGAACCACCAGTGTTTCTACCAGCGTGAGCCATAGAAAGCACACCTCTATCGTGGTATTGGTTTTCGCCATCTAACTCGCAATCAATTTTGTAACCCGGACCACCAGTACCAGCCATACCCGAAGCACCATCCTTAGAGTTTGGACAACCACCTTGGATTACGAAGTTAGGAATTACACGGTGAAAAGCTACACCGTCATAAAATCCTTCTCTGGCTAATTTTTTAAAGTTAGCAACAGCTTTAGGAGCATCTTTTTCATAGAACTCCACGGTCATATCGCCTTTTACCGTTTTTATAATTGCTTTACCCATTTTCTTTTTTAATAAGGATGCAAAAATACACAAATAAATTAAATGTGATAATTAGTTAACATGATGATGAGATAATTGTGAAATGAATGCTACTGCTAATGATTTTTCGCAGTTCTGATCATACAATTTTATTCCTCTGGCATGCCTAGGCTAAGCACTCCTCAGGAAAGATTTTTAGCTTTTCGTACGGGCTAAACATTTTTCACCCTCATAAATATGCGAAAGATATTTCGCCTTGTGCATGGGCGAAAGCTGTTTCGCCCCAACAATTTACATCTCAACGTTCTACTTTTTAGCTCGTAAGTTTTAACTTCGTATATATGCAAGGCAAAAAATATAGCTTACTGGTTTTATTTCTGTTATTTCAAATAGCAGCAAGAGCGGCTTCTATCCTAATCTATATGGATGAAGGTCAGAAAAACCACCTTAAAGCCTACGGAATTGCCTATTGGTGTATTAAGCAACAAGCTGAAGTAGATTGGCTACTAAACTATCGTGGAGGAAGCTTTTTGGTCAAGCAAGCCAAGTCCATTGAAAATGAACTGAAAATAAGAGGTGTTTCTTATGAGGTGCTTGCTGACGCAAAAGTTAGTGCCATCCTTAACGAAATTAGCGACCCAGCCGTAAATATGGAAATGGTAAAGCTGGAAAAGGCTCCAAAAATTGCCGTTTACTCACCCAAAAGCAAGTTACCTTGGGATGATGCCGTAACGCTTGTACTCACTTATGCAGAAATCCCTTACGATGTAATTTACGACGACGAAATACTCAAAGACAAATTAACTACTTACGATTGGCTGCACCTCCACCACGAAGATTTCACGGGACAATATGGAAGGTTTTGGTCGTCTTTCAGAAATGTAACTTGGTACCAAGAAGATGTAAAAAACCAAGAAGCAGCAGCCAAGCGCAATGGTTTTAAAAAAGTATCGGAAATGAAATTGGCGGTTGCTAAACGCATTAAAGAGTTTTGTGCTGGCGGTGGATTTTTGTTCGCTATGTGCTCTGGCACCGACAGTTTTGACATCGCTCTAGCAGCTGAAGGTGTAGATATTTTAGAAAGTATGTTTGATGGCGATGGCATGGACCCAAATGCACAGTCGAGATTAGATTACAACAAGGCGGTAGCATTTACCAATTTTAAATTGGATATGAATCCTTATAATTACGAGTTTTCGGATATTGATGTAACGCAAACTCGGACCAATTTTAATCAAAGCAACGATTATTTTACTTTATTTGATTTCTCTGCCAAATGGGATTTAGTGCCTACCATGCTTACCCAAAACCATGAAAAAGCAATTAAAGGTTTTATGGGACAAACCACTGCATTTCGTAAGAGTTTGGTGAAACCTAATGTTACGGTATTGGGAGAAAACAAAGCTGGTGCTGAAGTTCGCTATTTACATGGCGAAATAGGAAAAGGACAGTTTAGTTTTTACGGAGGACATGACCCTGAAGATTACCAGCACCAAGTTAATGATCCGCCTACCGATTTAAGCTTGCATCCTACTTCGCCGGGCTATCGATTGATTTTGAATAATGTATTATTTCCGGCAGCGAAAAAGAAACCTCAGAAGACTTAACTAGTCCTTATAATTAGCTTGTCAAAGTATTTCAACAAGGTCTTCGACAAGCTCAGACTGACAAATCAGGGCAACTATTCAATTTGATACAGTTTGCCCTTTTTAAAAAAATCCTATATTTGCAACAGTAAAAATCAAAGTCACCACCACATGTAAGATTAAATTTCTTTCCATTCATTAAAGACCGCAAAGCGAATTGCCTTGCCTATCTATTCATCTTTAAAGAAAGAAATTATGCTTACCCTACAAAATATTAGCTACATACATCCTAATAAGGAATTACTTTTTGATGGTATAAACTTAACCATTAACCCACACGATAAAATTGCGTTAATTGGCAACAATGGCATTGGAAAATCAATACTGTTAAAGATCATTACTAAGGCATTGCAACCATCTGCTGGACAAATAACAATTGACCAAACGCCTTACTATGTTCCACAAGTTTTTGGGCAGTTTAATGAGTTAACCGTAGCTCAAGCCTTGGGAATTCAAGACAAACTCCATGCACTGCAACAAATCTTAGATGGTAATGCTTCGGAAAAAAACTTCCATTTGCTTAATGACGATTGGACTATTGAAGAGCGCTGCAAAGAAGCCTTAGAATATTGGAACCTAAAAGACATCAAACTCTCCGAAAAAATGGCTTCACTAAGTGGTGGGCAGAAGACAAAGGTGTTCTTGGCAGGTATACAAATTCATCAGGCAGAACTTATTTTGTTGGACGAACCTAGCAATCACTTAGATATTGCTAGCAGAGAATTGTTATATCAATTTATACAAAATACCAAGAGCACTTTACTCATTATCAGTCATGACAGAAAATTGCTTAACCTGTTAAACACCGTTTGCGAATTAACCACATCTGGTATCCATATTTATGGCGGCAATTATGATTTTTATGCAGCGCAAAAGCAAATAGAAAGCAATGCATTAAGTCATGATATACAAAATAAAGAAAAGGCTTTACGGAAGGCGAAAGAAAAAGAACAAGAGACTTCAGAACGGCAACAAAAGCAAGATGCTCGTGGCAAAAAGAAACAAGAGAAAGCTGGCGTAGCTCGCATCATGATGAATACTTTGAGGAACAATGCAGAAAATAGCACTGCCAAAATTAAGGATATTCATACTGAAAAAATTGGAGGAATTACGGAAGAATTACGTTCATTAAGGACAAATATAGCCGATATAGATCAAATGAAATTCGGTTTCGACAATGCCAAACTGCATAAAGGGAAAATCCTATTTAAGGCAAGCAACTTAAACTATAGCTTCGGAAATGAATTGCTTTGGAAAGAAAGTCTAAACCTTCAAATCAATAGTGGCGAACGTATTGCGCTAAAAGGAGCTAATGGTTCTGGCAAAACCACCTTAATCAAATTAATATTAGGCAATTTGGAAGGTTCGTTGGACGAAATCTATCAAGCTATTGGTCATGCCATTTATATCGACCAAGATTATTCGTTAATTGATAACGAACTCTCTATTTACGAACAAGCTCAAAATTACAATACCAACCTACTGCAAGAACATGAGGTAAAGATTAGACTAAACCGTTTTTTGTTCGGTAAGGATGATTGGAACAAATTATGCAAGAGTTTAAGCGGCGGCGAAAAAATGCGGCTGATGTTATGCTGTTTAACCATTAAAAATATAGCGCCAGATTTAATCATTTTAGATGAACCCACCAATAATTTGGATATACAGAATGTTGAAATTTTAACTGCAGCTATCAACGAATATGAAGGAACTTTAATCGTGGTATCTCACGATGAATATTTTCTAAAACGAATCAATATGAATAGAGAAATCAACTTGTCCTGAAGCCAATTTTCCACTAACGAGCACAACATTGTCTGCTTTTGTAAACACTCTGTTACGTTAAAAAGCATCATTCATTCTACAGGTCAAAACATGCGATAAAACATCTAAAAATGCTGTTTTTAAGTATTTTCATCGGTAATTGTTACGGAACTTGGCATAGCTTTTGGAATTGAGTGAGTGTTGAAAATAGTTTCAACTCAAAAATGAAATGTTATGAAAAAGATATTATTATTTGGAACCGCTCTCGCACTATCAAGTTCTGCATTATTTGCACAAAACACAATGTCTGGAAGCGATGCCCGTATAGGAATTAAAGCTGGTGTGAACTTAAGTACAATTAGAGCAAGAGGCTTTGATGGTGCTAGTGCAATTAACGATGCAACAAAACAGAACGTTGGTTATAACTTTACTGTATTTGGTGACTTCGGCGTAGGTAATAACTTCTTTATACAACCGGGTGTCTCGTTGCAAAATAAAGGTACGAAGTTGCAAAATACAACAGCGGGTGTAACTACCGAAGCTACGGCAAATATCATGGCAGTAGAGGTGCCTGTAAATGCTGTATTTAGAATTCCTACTGGAAACGAAGGAGCTATACAAATAAGTGCTGGTCCATACATCGGATTTAACATTGACGGTAAGGCAAAAACTAAAATTAGTGGAGGAGCGAACTCTGGAACTACTGAAACTGACTTAAAATTTGGTAACGACTCTGGAGACAATTTCACTAGCACAGATTTTGGTGCCAACTTTGGAGTAGGTTACCGTATGGGTAATGGATTTTTGCTAGGTGCGAATTATGGAATGGGCTTAACTAACGTACAACCAAAAGCTGAGCGTTCTGGAGATAGCAAATTAGCAAATAGAGTTTGGGGGTTTAGTTTAGGATACTCATTCTAATAGAATCCACAAATTTAATTTTAAGCCAGTTTCTGTTTGGAAACTGGCTTTTTTTTGAATTAATTTTTGGTTGACATTAGTTTTATAAATTTGGATATGGAAATTTTACCAATTGACAACGGAATTGCAGAAATAATTGCTGATGAGTTTGTAATAACTAATATAGAAGATGGTGTGGAGTTGGTAGGAAATGTATACTACCAAGGTTTTGATAAAATGATTATTTACGAGCAAAACATTACACCAAAATTCTTCGATTTAAGTACAAAAATAGCGGGCGAAATATTACAGAAGTTTTCTAACTATCGTATGAGTTTAGCCATAGTGGGCAATTTTGCACCGTATCAAAGTAAAAGCATTAAAGATTTTATTTTTGAAAGCAATAAATTAGGTCAAATCAATTTCGTAAATTCAAAAATCGAAGCCATCAAAGCTTTATCAAAATAACGCAGTATGCATCCAATATTAAGAAACATTCTTGCCATCATCGTCGGTATTATTATTGGCGGTTTAGTAAACACTGCGATCATCATGATTAGCGGAAACATCATTGCTCCTCCAACTGGTGCAGACATTACTACCGAAGCAGGCTTAAAAGCCAGCATGCATTTATTTGAGCCCAAACACTATATATTTCCATTTTTGGCACATGCCATTGGAACCTTTATAGGCGCTTACATTGCCGCTCGTATTTCGACCATGAAAATATTGTTCGCCATGTTTATTGGCATGTTTTTCTTAATGGGAGGCATTTGGATGGTGACGATTTTACCTTCGCCCATTTGGTTTACCATTGTAGATTTAGCTGGGGCATATTTACCTGTAGCTTATTTTGCTGGTCGTATTGCGAAATAAAAAGATGATTGTTTTTACTGATTACGATTATTCGCAACGAGAATTTAATGCATAAAGATGAAAATTCACACCACAAACTACCAAAATACTTTTATCGCTATCGCGGATGATTCTAACGCTGCTCGAGGCGAAATACCGGCAGAAAAAGCTGACCTTAAAACATTGGCTGGATGGCAATTTGATATTATTAGCAATAACCCTTACCAATACAATTCTGATGACGTGCTGTTTTTGGCACATGCCTTACAGAAAGATTTATTAGCCACCGAGTTTAATAAAGCCAAAGCTGAATTCTTCTCTAAAGGACAAGCTTGTTTGAGGGCTTCTGCTTTGGGCAAACGCTATGGCTGGGGTATTCATCACGATGCAGAAGGTAAAATTGCCATTTACGGATGCGAAACTCCAGCATATCAGGATTTCCTTAACCAAGCCGGTATTAAAGTAGTAAAGGCTATGCGATCTAAAAGGTAACGCAGATTGATAAATTGACCTTGCGTTTTAAACGAGATTGAAGCGGTAATCCTTTTTGTTATTCACCAAGTTTAGTTTACCGAAACTTTTTGCAATAAAAAGCCTACGACAACTTAGCACAACATGTTGTTGACAAAAAGATTTAAGCGGAAAGCTCGGCTTCGTTTACCGAAGTGAAACTGGTATTGCTTTTCAAAAATTAATCGTAAAAGTTCCAAGTAAAGCCCAAGGTAAGCAAGCGATCTGGCATTGGATAACGGTTAACGGTGTAATAACCGCCACTCAACAAACCTTGATTTACATATTGATATTTAGCAAAAAGATTCGCTCTTCTTAAACCAACTTTCACCCAAGCATCTACAATTGGTTTTGAACTAAAAGTTACCGCATCGCCATTGTAAAACTGACTTGCTGCTATTGAATAAGATTTCGCCAAGTAAGAGTCGTTATAGAAAACATCGAATCCGATTTGAGTCTTTAATACTTTAAAAAACGTTTGGTCTTTGTAAACACTTGCGAAAAGATAAATTTCTGGTGTACGCAATAAGCTTTGCTGGTCGGTTTTTTGGTAAACTCCGTAGGCATTAATGTGGAAACTACCGGCGTCTACCTGCTTGCCAACTTTAAATTGTAATAAACTAATTTCGCCATTAAATTGCTCGGGTACAATTGCCCTATCCAAAGTTGATGAAGGAAGAAAATAAAGGTAGCTGCTGATTAGATAATACGATGCACTTGCATCTAGCTTTAAAAAGTTGTTGATGTAAGCAAAAGAAAAATTGGTGGTTTTGGTGCGTGAAAAATCGTTTCTTCTATCCCATTGGTAATGGTTACCATAGTAGCGGTTAAAGATTTCTTCTGGAGATTTATTTTGGGTGTAAACACTCATCACAATTTTACCAGTTTTCTCATTTAGAGCGAAATTACTGCTGGCTTCGTAAAGGTAGTCGCCAGCGTTACGGCCTTGAAAAATCTGCTGAACGTTTAAGTTTACATCTACTTTATCACTAAAGCGGTAGCCTAAAGCGCCCAACAAGGTAGTGTTTTGGGCACTGAAATTACGACCAAAGAAGATACTAGTATCTCGTTGTAAAACTTGTTGCTTAAAACTGTAAATATCGTTTCTGATACCCGCGTCAATTTTCAATTCGTTTTTAATGATACTGCTATTTTTCGCCCTTAAGAAAAAGCTATAAATAAACTCATTTTGAATATGCTTTACGTTGGTGGTATCGTTGGTGAAAACCAAATCAGAAACTGCAATGGAAGGGAAAACACCTTCCAAATCTTCTTCGTCTTTTTTAAAGCTGAAAGAACTATTGTTATAAACAAAGGTGTGAGTTACCTTATTGGTTGGCAATATATTTTGCGTGGTGCTATTCGTGGTACTATCTATACGCCCAACAAAATAACTCTGCCTAATCATCAAAGAATTATATCGGTAAAGCTGACTAGCACTATTCAATCTTACGGGTTCTGTCACTTTACTTACCAAAGTATTTCCACCTTTAGAAAAAATGACCGTATCTTTTAAAATAGAGCCATTTTCTTGTGCCTTCATGGTGTTGAAAACAGCATCAACCCAAATATTATAACGTTTGTTTCTAGTTTGATACCAAGTAAATAAGGTTCCATTTAAAACATCACCACGTTGGCGTTTGTAAAAACCATTGGCACCAATACGGTTAAAGTTTGCTCCAAAATTCCAGTTAGGTTTGATATTTTGCGAGTGGATGATTTTCAGTAATTGTACGTTGTCACCAGCACTGATATAAGACAAACTAGTAAAAGGTGTACGAGCTCTATAGAACTTGGTGTCGTCGTGGGTAAACCTGTACATATCCAACGAATGGAAACCTGCATCGAAACCAATAGTTTTAACAGGATCAAACAGCAAAGGAGTAACCGCTAAACCAACCAAACCCGTACCTACTGTTGGGTAGCGTGGCTGTGCTATTGGGCTAAAATTTTGGATACCAGTTAAGGTAGTATCCAACGGAATAGTTTGTATACTGTCTTTGGTAAGTTTACGTGTAGTGTAGCGGATGTATTTAGAAGTAAAAACTACCGAATCCTTGCCCATCTGTTCCTTTTTACGCAACGAATCTAATTCCTTATTACCGGCAATAGAGGTTTTCAAATCTTGCCCAAAAGCGTTGATTATACCAAATAGCGAAAAGAAAAGTACAGCAACAAATATTTTCTGCATTATAGAGTTGAGATAAGCTGGCTTAAAATTTTTGTCATTTGAGGTTCTGCTTTAGCAGCAGTTTCGATAATCTCTTCTAAACTCACTGGTTTTAAATCTTCAGGAAAACCTTCGTCTGTTAATACAGAAATTGCAAAAACGGGTATATTCATGTGGTTAGCTACAATTACTTCTGGTACAGTACTCATTCCAACAGCATCGCCACCAATGATACGCAAATACTTATATTCTGCTTTAGTTTCGAGGTTTGGTCCAGTTACCGATACATAAACGCCCTGATGGCAAGTTATATTTTCGTCTTGTGCAATTTTTAAACCTTTCTCAATCAGCTCCTTGTTGTAAGGCTGGCTCATGTCTGGAAAACGTGGCCCAAAATCTTCGTTATTTAATCCTCTTAATGGGCTTTCTGGCTGTAAATTGATGTGGTCGTTAATAATCATCAAATCGCCTTTTTTGAAAGCTGGATTTAAAGAACCCGCAGCGTTGGAAACAAAAAGATACTTAATGCCCAACAACTTCATTGCCCTAATTGGGAAAGTAATTTGTTGCATGCTATAGCCCTCGTAAAAGTGCAGACGGCCTTGCATGGCAATTACTTTTTTACCTTTCAGTGTTCCAAAAATTAATTTACCAGAGTGAAATTCTAAAGTAGAAATTGGAAAATTTGGGATGCTCGAATACATAATGCTATGCTGCACCTCAATTTCGCTAACTAAACCACCTAAGCCTGTTCCTAAAACAATACCTACTTCTGGTTCAAACTCACCTATTTTATTTTTAATGTATTTTATCGAATCGTTTAGCGCTTGCAACATAATCTAATATTTTTTGGTCAAATCTGCACTTATCGGCTGCGTTAATTTCATTTGCAATTGGCAGATAATATACAGGCAAATTTAACAGTAAATCTCTTAATTTATCATCTAATAAACGTTGTCCATCTTTTTCTGTTGTGACAATGATTTTTTCCTTTGCGGGATGCTTTTGAAAAGCCTTAGCTAAAGCTTCTATTTCTTTCTCCGTAAAACGATGATGGTCGGGGTATTCGAAGGCATGAATATTTACGGGCATACTTTCTAAATATTGTCTCAGTGGTTCAGGATTAGCAATTCCAGTTAATAAAAAAACTTCTTGTTCTGCCTTAAAAACTACCTCTTCCCCAGTATAAATGTGTTTTAATTGTTGATATCCGATGCTAGAAAAAGTCAAATCTTGCTGAGGTTCCAATTGAAGTTTATTAGCAATTTCAGTTCTTACGCCCTCATTTATTTCTGCGGGAGATTTGGTGATCAGAACTGCCTGTGCTCTTTTAACTACCGAAAACGGCTCTCTCAAATTTCCGGCGGGCATTAACATTTGGAACTTCCTGATTTTTGCAAACTCGAACAACAACACATTAAAGCCAGCTTTTACTTTACGGTGCTGGTAAGCATCATCCAGTAAAATTACATCATGTCCATCTTTCAATTCTCGAATACCCTTTACCCTGTCTTCACAAACCGCAACCGTCACGTTTTTAAATTTCCGATAATACTGCAGAGGTTCATCGCCTATGGTTTCCGCAGTTGCAGTTTCATTAGCTAAAATAAAACCTCTGGTTTTTCTACCGTAGCCCCTACTTAAAATAGCTACTTTATATTCGCCCAGTAGCCTTACCAAATACTCGGTAGTTGGTGTTTTGCCCGAACCTCCTACAGCCAAGTTACCTACGCAAATAACAGGCATATCGAAACTGGTAGACTGAAAAATGCCCCAATCGTAGAATTTATTGCGGATAAATACCACCAAGGCATAAATCACGTTAAATGGCAACAATAAAAGACGTAGGTATTTTAGCATATAAGTAGCACAAAACTACTGAATATTTAGCTTTTGCGCTAAGGGTTTGGAAACACAAGCTTGTTTTATTTTTAGCAGAGCTATCGTCTCTAAATGCTAGTCAAGATTTGAAATGGTTTAAAATTTGCAGCAATTTTGCTATAATTGAAACAAACAACACAACTAAATGACTACAAACAAACGCCTCAAAGTAGGACAAGGACAGATTAGCGGGTATTTATCTATTTTTTTAGCAGTTTTGGTGCTACTGGCGGTTTTCTGTTTCAGGTATCCAGAGCAATTAACCACACCAGAATTTAGAGAAGTTTACACCAAAACTATTGCGGAAGCACTGATGATTTTCGGGGTAATTGCTTCCTTTTTCTTCGCCGCAGTAAGTTTATTATTGAGCAAGAAAATTAAATTGGCCTTAATAGGAACCTCCATTACAGGTTTGGCTATTATTTTAGGTGCTCTCACCTTAAACGGAAGAGATGTGGTAAAAACAGATTGGCATTTTGGACTAGACTGGATGATTTTAGATTTATTGCTGATGGTAGCGATTTTCGTGCCTTTAGAGTTATTCTTCCCTAGAAATAAATCTCAGACCAAGTTTCACGAAGAGTGGCGTACCGATTTAACCTATTTCGTCATCAGTCATTTATTTATACAGTTTTTCGGTATCGTTACACAAAAACCTGCAGTGTTGTTTTTCGGGTGGATTGGCTTAGAAAATCTACATGCTTGGGTGCAAGGTTTGCCTTTTATCGTTGCTTTGTTTCTGGCTTTTTTCGCTACCGATTTATTTCAATACTGGGCACATCGCTTTTTTCACACCAGAGTATTTTTATGGCGTTTCCATTCTATCCACCACTCTACCCAAAACATGGATTGGTTAGCTGGAAGTAGAACGCATTTTATCGACATCTTTTTCACCAGAGCAATGACTTTTATTCCGCTTTACATTTTAGGATTTTCTTCTACTGTATTTAGCGTTTACATTGTATTTATTGCTATTCATGCTGTACTAATTCATGCCAATACTCGTATCAACTTTGGATTCATTAAATACATTTTTACTACGCCACAGTATCATCATTGGCACCATTGCGAAGACCCAAAATACTATGGGCATAACTTTGCTTCTATTTTTCCTTTTATTGATATGATGTTCGGCACTTACTATTTGCCCGACAAAAAATGGCCAGCAGGAACAGGTGTACATGAGGCTTCTTATCCAAAAGGATTTATCAAACAATCTATTTATCCGTTTACTAAAAGTCCGTTTGATACCGATTTGAATATGGATGACCGAAGTGATAGGTAATGATTTTTGTTATCGTTTGTTATATTATTTACACACCAGCATAACTTGTTCTTGAATATTACTGATGCTGAAATAAATTTACTTTGCCGCTACTTCGCGGTCAGGGTGACGTAAATTGATCTCTCTCGTCATTTCGACTGAAGCGCAGCGAAATGGAGAAATCTGTAAATTTGCTCACACACAGTTCAAAGATTTCTCCATTAAAGTCGAAATGACGCATCCCTCACTGTTCGACATTTATAATGTCGAATTACTTATCGGGGAATTTCTAATTCCCACTTATACAACTATATCGTTTGCTTGTTTATTTGTTCGGATTAAAAATATGATAAGATTTCGGAGTTACAAACTCCGAAGAGCTTTGACATATTAACACAACAAGCTATCGATATCACCGACCCTGAAATAAATTCAGGGTGACGTAAATTGATCGCTTCGTCATGTTGAATTTATTTCAGCATCAGCTTGCAGGGTCTGCTACGGCAACTTAACAACCTGCTGTTCTACATTTGCAATATCGAGCTATATAGCTTCCTCAACAACCACATAGCCAACAAAGCCTTTGAACTTATAAGTCAAAGGCTTTGTTGGTTTCATAGAACAGCATCCCTGCCGTTCTTATCATATTTTTAATCTTCTGCCTTCGCAATCTTAGGTGGCATCAATTTGTAAACTACCGGTGTAATAATTCTCGATAGCAAAGTCGAGCTAATCAATCCGCCAATCATTACAATGGCCAAAGGCGAAATTAAAGGATTGCTCGACATTGCTATTGGCAATAAACCTCCAATTGCAGTTAAAGAAGTAAGGATAATTGGCAAGAAACGTACTTCTCCCGCTTCTTCAATTGCGGCATTCAACTCTTTCCCTTCTGCCCTCAATTGGTTGGTAAAATCAACTAATAGGATGGTATTTTTAACTTCGATACCTGCCAATGCTACAATCCCGATGGTGGCTACAAATGAAAGTGAATTTCCAGTAACCATCAAAGCCAACACCGCACCAACAATCCCCAATGGAATTACCGAAAGTACAATCAAAGTGCTTTTGAAAGTTTTAAATTCCAACACCAACACCGCGATGAACATAAACAGCGTTACCAAAATAATACTGCCAAATCCGCCAAACGACTGGTTACGACTTTCCACCTCTCCACCCATTTCGAAATGATAACCATCAGGTAATTTCATTTTAGCCATCTGCGCTTCTACATCCTTAATTACCTTATCATTTAAGTAACCTTTTTGTACAAATGAGTTTACAGAAATGGTACGCACCTTATTTTGGTGATTAATGCTCAAAGCTGAAGTTTCGAGCTTTAAACTAGCCAACTGCGATAATGGAATTGAAGTTCCCTGCACATTGTTTACGTACAGGTTATCGAAAACATTTAAGCTCGGGTTTGAAGAATATTTAGTGGTTAGCAAGATATTATAATCATCGCCACTAGATTTTGGATTAAGGAATTTACCTACTTCAAAACCTGCCACTGCCATTCGCACCGTACGGTCAATATTTACCATTGGCACACCTAATGCCAAAGCTTTTTCTTTGTTAATTTCTACCTTGATATCAGATTTCAGATTCTTGAGCGGATTGTTGGTATAGATCGTCCCTTCTGTTTTTAGCAGTAAGTTTTCTACCTGTCCAGCTATTCTTCTCAAGCTATCCAAATTCTCTCCAAAAACACGAACTTCTACCGGAGAAATAATCGGTTGGCCTTGTTCAAAATCTTTTACCTCTACTTTAGCACCTAAATACGGCGACCATTTCGCTCTCAGTTTTTCAATCAGCTCTACTTTTTTATCTGCCCTCACATCGGGGTGCAACAGCACAAAAATCTCAGCAAAATCGCTACGCTCGTTAGTTTGCAGCAAATTATAGTAGATACGAGGATTTCCCTTACCTACATTCGAAGCAAAATATTTCACCTCTGGAATTTCCTTGATTTCTTTCTCAATCTGCTTGGCAATAGAATCAGTGTATTTTAAATTAGATTGCAAAGGAGTAGAAACCGTGATGATAAATTGTGGTTTCTCTGAAGACGGGAACAAACTAAAACCAATTACTGGAATTAAGGCCAAGGAACCTGCAAAAACCGCTACCCCAATTAAAATGGTTAAATAAGGTTTGTGCAATGCTTTATCCAACAACTTCGCATAAGACCCGTGAATAATTTTCTGTAAGGTTCTTAAAAAGATGTTTCCATTTACATCTGCATGTGGTTTTAAAATCTTGCTCGACAAAAACGGAACTACCGTTAGCGCCACCACCATAGAAGCAATTACCGAACAAATTACCGCTACCGGCAAACTTCTAATGAACTCTCCCGAAGCTTCGGGCATGAACATCAGTGGCATAAAAGCAATCACCAAAGCTGCTGTACAGCCCATTACCGCCAAACCAATTTGTTTAGTAGCCATTAATGTTGCGGTCAGGCGATTATGCCCATCACGCATCCATCGCTCTATGTTTTCTACCACCACAATACTGTCGTCCACCAGTAAACCCAACGAAACCACCAAGCCCACAATACTCAGCTGATTTAAACTGAAGCCTAAAAGGTTAATCAAAATGATACCAATAGCAAGCGACAATGGAATAGAAACCATTACCACCAACGAAGCTCGAGTACCCAAAGGCAGCAAAGTAATTAGCACCAAGCAAATCGCAATTCCAAAATCTACACCCAAGCCTCCTAAACGATTATTCACATTATCTGCTTGGTCAAACATCACCTGCTGGTCTATATTGCTCGGCAAAGTTTTCTTGAAAGCGTCCAATACTGGCAAATAAGCTTCTTGTGTTTGGGTAATGTTACCGCCAACTTTTTGGGCAGCCACTACAAATACCGTTCTAAACCCATTTAATCGAGTGATATGCTTGTCTTGCGAATAATCGAAGTACACATTGGCTACATCTTTAAGCGTAGTATTTTTACCGCCGCCACTGGCTACAATGGTGTTTCTAATTTCATCTATACTTTGATAGTTTCCGCTAGTTTTAACATTGAAAGATTTAGTTCCTGCATCAATACTTCCCCCTGGAATATTAGCCACCTCACTCTGTATCGCATTGGCAATTTGAGTAACCGGAATACGCAACAAAGCCAGTTTCTCCAAATCCAAATCAACCTTTACCAACTGGTCGGGCAAGCCAACTATTTCTACATTTTTTAAGGACGAAATTTTCTCCAAACGATCTTGTAATTCTTCGGCAGTACTTTTCAGTTTATCTCTCGAAGCATTTTCAGAAACCAACGCTACTTGTAGAATATTCACATCTGTAGGAGATATTTTTTGCACTTCCATCGCATAAATATCTTGTGGCAAGTTTGGTCGCTCGCTATTAATTTCACGCACCAACTCCTGATATTTATCATCTACATTTACGCCGTACCTAAATTCAACTACAGCAACAGCCAAACCATCTCTAATCGTTGTTTTAATAGTTTTGATATCATCTAAGCCATAAATACGTTTCTCTAGCGGTTTTACCACTAGTTCTTCCATATCTTTTGGGCTTGCACCAGGATAAACCACTACCACAGGAAAGTTTGGAGGGTTCATATCTGGGTCTTCTGCCCTCGGCATATTTAAAACAGTGGTGATTCCTAAAGCCATCACCATCAGTACCATAATTAAGGTAAACTGATAATTTTTTACTGCATAATCTGATATTTTCATTCCGATTCTTTTCGAATTTTATCTATTTTTTGAAAAGCAACGTTCTACTTTCATCGTTGCCTTTAGCCCTGCTGTTCGCTATAATCTTTTTGCGATTGTCATGCTAAACTTGTCGAAGCATCACACAAAAAAATTTCCGCTGCCATCAGGTTTATTTAACTTAAGCCTGTATAAAGCACTTCAAGTCCCGTTCTTAAAAATCCTCCCCCTACCCCCTCCAAAGGGGGACACATGACGCCTAAGCATTTTGCATATCTATACTGATTCGTTTACCACCGCACTTTGTTCAACGCTTTTTTCTACCCTCAGGGGAGAGATGCCGAAGGCAGAGAGGGCCCGCTCAGATACTTCGGAGGGCTTACTTAACCACCTTAATTTTCGAACCATCGGTTAGGTAAGCGCTTCCTGAAATAATTACCGAGCTAGCATTTTCCAAGCCGCCAGTTACTGCGATTTTATCTTTCTGTATCGCTCCCAATTGTACTTTCACTTTTTTCACGGTTTGGTTGTCATTGGTTATAAAAACATACCCTTCATTTTCACCGCCATCCAAAAGCGCATCATAGGGAATAGTGAATGAATTCTGTTTTTTCGAAGGATAGATACTTGCCTTGCCGAACAATCCAGCAGCCAAACCTTTAACTTGATTTACTAAAGCCAGCTCTACTCCAAAAGTCCCGCTTTGCGCATCAATACTTTCTGATTTCCTACTCACTTTCGCTTGCAAAACTTGCCCCGATAACGCTTCAGAACTAATAGTTGCTCTGTCGCCAACTTTCAAAGCCGACCACTGTTTATCGCTTAAGCCGACTTTCAAAATCCAGTTACCTTCACTTGCGCCATTAATTTGTAGCACAGGAGTACCTGGTCCAACAATTTGTCCATCATTAGCAAGTTTCTTAAGCACGTAGCCATTTCTGGTTGCTCTAATTGCCGTATAACCTTCATTAAATTTTGCAGATTGAATTTGCTGTTTAGCGACATCCAAGGCTGTTTTAGCATTTTGTAATTGCTCCAAAGTAGCCACGCTATCTTTAAACAACTTGTTGGCTCGGTCGTAATCGCGTTGCGCCTTTTGCACAGAAAGCTGAACTTGCTCTACCTGAGAACCAATCTCTGTTGGATTTACAGAAGCCAATAACTGTCCCTTAGTAACTCGGTCTCCCTCTTTTACATAAATCCGATTGATTACACCGCCGTTTTTAAACGAAAGAATGGTTTCATCATTGGTAGTAAAATATCCAGAGGTGATAATTTCCGCATCGGTATCTTCCTCCACTAATGATACCACCTTAACAGGAATGGTGTCTTGCTGAATAATCGCTTTCTCTCGCTGGCTTCCACCTTTACAGGCAAGCAACAACAAGAAAACCGAACCAAATGCAATAGGTATAATTTTCGTTTTCATGGTTATCAATTGATTACATAAGATGCAGTTTCACGTTCCATATTGGCCATGGCAGTAAGCACCTTATAAAGGTTAATATTTACTAAAATTTTGCTCGATGTATATTGGTTTCTAGCATCGATGGTTTCTACAAACGAATTTGCACCTGCCAAATAACCTCTATCGATTAGCCTTAAATAGGTAGCAGCCGCTTCAAACTGTTTTTGCGACGATTGGTAAGTTTGATATGCCGAACGTAGGTTGTTTTGCGAAACTTTGGCAGACAAGCCCAATTGTTGAGCGACCAAGTTCGAATTCAATTGTGCATTTCTCAAATCGAGGCTACTTTCTTTTTGCTTGTTGCTGTTTCTGTTTCCAGAGAAAATTGGGATGTCCAATTGCAAGCCGACCATATAATATCTGGTATTCGAATTAAAATGAAAACCTTCGGATTGTGTACCTACATCTAAAAATGCTCCGAGTTTTGGAACTGCAAATTGCCCGTTCATCTTTTGAACGTTTTTACTGATGCCTTCCACTTGTCCCAGCGCTTTCAGTTCTTCCCTTTGGTTAGCGATATTTAAACCAGCCAGTAAACCTTCCACTTTTGCCAATTCTGATTTGTCGTTAGCAGCTTCCACAATAATTGCTTCATTGGCATCTCTATTCAATAGAAAATTAAAGTACAGACGAGCGTTGTTCACTTTTTGTTCCGCATCCAACAAGGTCGCATTCACACTTTCCACTTCACTTTGCGAGCGCAGTACATAAGCAGGCAAACCCTTTCCGTTCTCCAAAAGTTTCTCGTTTACGCGAAGACCTTCCCTAGCTAATTGCAAACCAGACTTATAAACATCTACTGCCGCAAGCGCACTTAAATAGTTATAGTAAGCAGTTTTGATTTCCTTTACCAAATCACGTTTGTAAATCTGAACCTCAAATTCTTTCAACACCAATTGTTGCTCCGCAATACGTTTGTTATAAATGATATCCGTATTGATAATTGGAACCGTAGTACGCAATTTCGCGTCGTGAAAGTTTTTAGGCAAAAAATTAATAGTCTGATTTTCTAGCATCGGAAAATTACTGCTGCCCGTGATTTGATTCAGTGTATTGTAAACTGGGTTCATCAAATCGCCCAATGGCAAAGGAATATTACGACCACCATCTGCCGTTTGATAAGCTCCCTGAAATGCCACATTAGGAAGAAACAATCCTTTTGCAGATTTCAAAGCATATTGCGCTTTCTCTAACGATACATTTTTTTGTTGTAAAACGATATTGTTTTTAAAGGCAGTATCTACATAAGCTTTTAGCACATCTTGCGCATTTGCAACAGAAAAACTAAGCAGCGTGAACAGCAGAACAAAGTAAAATCTATTTTTAATAATTAACAGTGTTAACATATCATTTCATTTTATCTAACATCAGTACCAAGGTCTCAAAAGCTTCCTCCAAAATGTTTCTATCTTCTGGTACGTGAAGGTGTGCACTTGCCACATGGTCTAAGTGACCTTGCAATTTCAAACTGCACAAACCATGTACTAAAGCCCAAATATTTAAGGCTACATTATTTTCATTCAAGCCGTTAAAATAACCTTCAGCTTTGCAATCCAAAACAGTTTGTTGTAAAGCACCAAAAGCAAACTCCCCTTCCTCCCATTCGCAGCAATCTTTATCAGATATAAACTCCATAGGCTCTTTCATAATAAACATAAGCTGGTAAAAATCAGTATTTTGAATAGCAAAATTTATATAAATTCTACCCATAGCTTTTAGTCTTTCGAAGCCACTTTCTACATGCTGTAATACCATAAACTGCTCACCTAATACCTTAAACCCTTCTTTGTGAAGTGTATAAGCAATATCGCTTTTATCTTTATAGTAAAGGTAGATCGTTGTAGGACTAAGCTTTATTTCGGCAGCAATCTTTCTAATTGATGTAGCTTCATATCCCTCTTTTAGGAAAAGCTTTTTAGCCGCTTCTAAAATCCTCAATCTCACATCTTCAATCTGTTGTTGATCTTTTTCTTTTCTTCCCATATCGTATTGAATGATGCAAATATAATTAACACCGTTAATTAAAAAAATATTTTTGCTAATAAATAAAATTGAAACTTGTTATCAATTCTTAAAAAGTCGATTTAAAAACTGTATCCGCATCTTTTTAATAAAAATTTTTCTCGTAAAAAATCTATTGAGCAACGAAATCTGACAACTACGACCTTTACAATAGTCATCAAATTTAAAAGCCTTATATTTGTTGCATTAACTACTTATTATATGCTTAAAGGATTTTTTAATGTTCCAGCTCCTATTAACGAGCCCATTTTGGGGTATGCACCAGGAAGCAAGGAAAGAGAACTACTAAAAGCGGCCTTAGCCGAAGGGAGGTCAAAAGTAATTGACATCCCAATGTACATTGGAAATAAAGAGGTTTTCACCGATGACAAAGGAAAAATCACTCCTCCACATGACCATCAACACCTTTTAGCTACCTACAGCAAGGGTACAAAATCACATGTACAGCAAGCAATTGATGCAGCGTTAGCAGCAAAAACTGATTGGGAAAACTTAGCTTGGGAACAAAGAGCCGCTATCTTTTTGAAGGCCGCAGATTTAATTGCTGGGCCATACAGATATAAATTGAACGCAGCGACCATGCTTGGTCAAAGTAAAAATGCTTTTCAGGCAGAAATTGATGCAGCTTGTGAATTTATAGATTTCTTGCGCTTCAATGTAAGTTACATGACTGAAATCTACAAGCAACAACCGCCAGTTTCTCCTCGTGGAAATTGGAATAGAGTAGAGCAACGTCCATTGGAAGGTTTTGTATTTGCCTTAACTCCCTTCAACTTTACAGCTATTGCAGGTAACTTACCTTCTTGTGTGGCCATGATGGGTAACGTTGTTGTTTGGAAACCAGCAGATACACAAATTTATGCTGCAAACTTGATTATGCAGATCTTTAAAGAGGCGGGCTTGCCTGATGGTGTAATCAACCTTATTTACGGTCATGGACCAGATATCGGTGATGTGATCTTTTCTCACCCTGATTTTGCAGGTATCCACTTTACGGGATCAACAGCGGTATTCCAAGAAATCTGGAAAACAATTGGTACAAATATCTTCAAATACAAAACCTACCCTCGTATTGTTGGCGAAACAGGCGGTAAAGATTTCATCTTAGTTCATGGTTCTGCCGATGCACAAGTATCGAGCACAGCAATTTTAAGAGGAGCTTTTGAGTATCAAGGTCAAAAATGTTCAGCAGCTTCTAGAGTTTACGTTGCAAAAAGCAAATGGGCTGATATCAAAGAATTGCTATTGAGAGATTTGGCTACGTTAAAAATGGGGCCGACTGAAGATTTCAGTAATTTTATTAATGCGGTAATTGACGAGAGATCTTTTGATAAACTAGCCAAATACATCGACCAAGCTAAAAAAGACAAAGGTGTAGAAATTATTGCAGGTGGAAACTACGATAAGAGCAAAGGTTATTTCATTGAACCTACTGTTTTAGTAGTAGATGATCCAAAATACACCACGATGTGCGAAGAGCTTTTTGGCCCAGTGTTAACTGTATTTGTTTATGACGACAAAGATTTCGACAAAACTTTAGAAATCATTGATAGCACTTCTATCTACGCTTTAACGGGAGCAGTAATCGCTCAAGATCGTTATGCCATTGATAAAGCTACTACTCGCTTACGCAATGCCGCTGGAAACTTTTACATTAATGATAAATGTACTGGAGCAGTAGTTGGCCAACAACCATTTGGCGGCGCTAGAGGTAGTGGAACAAATGATAAAGCTGGATCGATGATCAACTTATTACGTTGGGTTTCTCCACGTACCATCAAAGAAACTTTTGATCCACCAAAAGATTATACTTATCCGTTTTTAGCAAACGACTAATCACGGCTTTACAATAAACAGCAAATTTAATTTGCCAATTATTAAATGCATTGCAACAGAAAGCCCCAACATATGGGGCTTTGCTGTTCAAAAGACTATTTTAACGACTCAAACATCACATCTTCAAAACGTAATTTATTTTGGAAAATACGGATAACAAAAACGATTTAAAAAGAGGTTTACAAAACAGACATATACAGTTAATTGCATTAGGTGGTGCAATAGGTACTGGTCTATTTTTGGGCATTGGTCCAGCGGCAGTTTTAGCCGGACCATCTGTTATTTTAGGCTATGCTATTGCAGGTTTCATTGCATTCTTCATTATGCGCCAGCTTGGCGAAATGGTAGTGCAAGAACCTGTTTCGGGCAGTTTTAGTCATTTTGCATACAAATATTGGGGACCTTTCCCTGGTTTTGCATCTGGCTGGAACTACTGGATGCTTTACATATTGGTAAGCATGTCTGAGCTGACAGCTATCGGTATCTACGTCCAGTTTTGGTGGCCCGAAATACCCCTTTGGGCTTCTAGCGCTTTCTTTTTTGTCATCATAAACATGCTAAATCTCGCCTCAGTAAAGGTTTATGGCGAAGCAGAGTTTTGGTTTTCAATTGTAAAGGTAGTGGCTATTATCGCGATGATTTTGTTTGGAAGCTACCTTCTACTTAGCGGCACTGGCGGAGAGCAAGCAACTGTTAAGAACCTTTGGAACGACGGCGGTTTCTTTCCAAAAGGTTGGCTTAGTGGCAATGGAAGTGGTGGCTATGAAGGGCTTTTAGCAGCGATGGCGCTCATTATGTTCTCTTTTGGAGGATTAGAGCTTGTAGGTATTACCGCTGCAGAAGCTGAAAATCCAGAGAGAAACATACCAAAAGCCACCAACCAAGTAATATATAGGATTTTAATTTTTTACGTCGGTGCACTGATCATTTTATTTTCTTTATCTCCATGGAAAAACATTACCGACGGCAGCAGTCCATTTGTAATGGTTTTTGAAAGGCTAAATGGCTTTCAATTTGACGTTTTCGGGCATACCATCAATTTCACAAAGCTAATTGCCAACGTGCTGAATGTTATTGTACTTACTGCAGCCCTTTCTGTGTATAACAGCAGTGTTTATAGTAACAGTCGTATGCTTTACGGATTGGCCCAGCAAGGCAATGCTCCGAAATTCCTGTCAAAACTTAATAAAAACTATGTACCAGTGATGGCTATTTTAGTTTCTGCATTATTTGCTGCCATTTGTATCGTTATCAACAAGCTTATCCCAGAACAAGCACTAAGTATATTGATGTCCTTAGTGGTATCTTCTCTTGTGATCAATTGGTTAATGATTAGCTACACGCATATCAAATTCAGGAAAGCTCATCAGCTCGAAAAAACGAAATTTCCTTCGTTCTTATATCCTATTAGCAATTACATCTGCTTGTTATTCTTGGCGGGGATATTAATTGTGATGTGGCTTACCGGGCTAAAAATGTCAGTCGAACTAATTCCGATATGGTTATTATTTTTATACGGATGTTATTACTTAGTGCAACGTAGCAAATAAAGAAGCTATTTTTCTTTACATAAAAAAGGGTGTCCAAACCCAGACACCCTTTTCAACTTATATACATAAACCTACAAACTATTCTGTTTCCATCTTAAAAAGTTCAGGAACATCTTCAACGCTAGAAGCGTTAGTTTCTAAATCTTTAATCAACCCTGTTTTTAAACTATAAACCCAAGCATGAACTCCTAATTCTTGTCCGCTAGCCCAAGCATTTTGCACAATTGATGTACTCATTACATTCTTAGCTCCTTGGATAGCATTTAATTCTACCATTCTATCGAATTTTTGCTGTGGATCTTGAATAGATTTAACTTCATTTTCATTTGCGTGGTAAACATCCTTGATATTCCTTAACCAGTTATCAATTAAACCTACTTGTTTATTTCCCATTGCAGCATTTACACCACCACAACCGTAATGACCACAAACGATGATATGCTTAATTTTCAACACGTTTACCGAGTAATCTAACACACTTAACAAACTCATATCAGTATGAGTAACTACATTAGCAATATTACGATGTACGAAAATATCACCAGGCATGGTATTGGTAATTTGGTTAGCTGGTACACGACTGTCAGAGCATCCAATCCATAAAATTGGAGGTGTCTGACCCGCCGCTAACTCATCAAAAAAAGTAGGATCTACCTTTAACGTTTCAGCAACCCACATCTTGTTTCCTTCTAATAAACTTTCGTAAGTGATTTTATCTTGATTTGATGACATATTATTAAATTTTATTTCGTTCGGTAATCTTTGAGTAACAGTATACATTACAATGATAAATATTTTTATCAGACTGAAGATATTAGCATTAACACTTCTGTTTTATGCTTCGAAAATAATAGTGCAAGCTCGAAGACCAACTTGTTACGTTAAGCGTTACCACGCACTAAACGATGAACAATTTTTGCAAAAAAAAGGGTGCCCAAACGCAGGCACCCTTTCCAACTTATATACTACTAAACCTACAACTATTATTATCTAATATGGTATTAAACTATAACCAGCTTACAACACCAGTTTCTACATTATAGTTAGCACCTACTATTTTTATTTTACCATCTTTTTCCATTTGGTTTAAAGTGGTGCTTTGATTACGGATATCTTCTATAGTTTGTTTAACATTTTGTACGTTCAACCTTTCTAGCAAATCATCATTTTTAGACGAACGTTCCTCGCCTTCATTAATAACTCCCTCAATAATTGGATTAAAATGATCGACTAAATGGGTCAAATTATCCATTCCCATACCTCGAATTGCTTCTGCATCTAGTCCACCTTTTAAAGCACCACATTTTGAGTGACCTAAGACAACGATCAATTTAGATCCTGCAACGTTACAACCAAATTCCATAGAACCCAAAATATCTTTATTAGCAAAATTTCCAGCTATCCTTACACTAAAAATATCTCCTAATCCTTGGTCAAAGATCAATTCTGCAGAAGTACGGCTATCAATACAGCTTAAGATCACAGCGAATGGCCACTGTCCCGCCCTAGTATCATTCACTTGCGCTAGTAAATCTCTGTTGGCTTTTAAATTTTGAACAAATCTTTGATTACCTTCTTTTAATATTTCAAATGCCCTTTCAGGAGTAATTGTAGCTTGTGTTTCTAAAGTATGTGCTTTCATTGTTTTAATTTTGATTGATAATTTTTGTGTTAATTTTTGGAACCGAGTAACTTTTTTTGATATTCTCTAAGCTAACTATGATACCTTTTGTATAGGCATTATGCTTATAATTGTGAATTGCTTCCAATACATCTGGATCGATATATCTAGAATTACTTCCATCAATAACCACATTAGTTTCATTAGGAATATCCATCAACAACACCTGAATCGAAGCTTTGTTTAGGAACGATACTTCTTCGGCGAGTTTGATTCTGATGTTCTTTTTATTTCCTTCTTCTTGTACTCGGTAAAAGAAGGGATTGCGCATATTGGTTCTTAACAAGTAGAAAATAGATACAGCCATACCAATTCCAACTCCTTTTAATAAATCGATACCAACAACGCCTATAATAGTAACCACAAACGGAATAAACTGATCCCAACCTTTGTGATACATGTGCTTAAACAAAGCTATTCTTGCTAATTTGTATCCAGTTACCAATAAAATTGCCGCTAAACATGATAACGGAATCATATTGATTAAAGAAGGAATACACAATAACGATACTAATAAAAGTAAACCGTGTGTGATTGCCGACACTTTGGTACGGCCACCAGCATTTACGTTAGCAGAACTACGTACAATTACAGCTGTCATAGGTAAACCACCTAACATACCACTGGTAACGTTACCTATACCTTGTGCAATTAGCTCTCTGTTTGTTGGCGATACTCTTTTTAACGGATCGATTTTATCTACCGCTTCAAGGCTCAACAATGTCTCCAAACTAGCAACAACTGCAATAGTTAAGGCCACAACCAATACTTTAGAATCAAAGATCATAGAAAAATCTGGCATGGTAAACAAACCAAAAAACTCTGCAGCACTATTCACCACTGGAATAGTTACCATTTGATTTTCTCTTAAAGCACTTGAAGAACCGTTAAATACAATTGCACCAACAATACCAATAGCAACAACCACTAAAGGAGCTGGCACAACATTTATTTTCTTGAGTTTAGGCCAAAGCACTAAAACAAGTACAGAAATTAAACTAATAGCGATAGCAGCAACACTAAAATGCTGAAGTGCATTTCCTAAAGCAGAAAAGGTGTTCTCGCCATCCTTTTGAAAGAAGCTTTCGTCTCCGAAGAAGTCGCTATCTACACCTAAAGCATGTGGCAATTGTTTCATGATTAATAAAATACCAATACCTGCCAACATACCTTCAATTACACTCGAAGGAAAATAGTTGCCAATGGTACCAGCCTTGATTAAACCTAAAACCAGTTGGAAAACACCGGCTAAAACTACAGCCATTAAAAAGGCTTGGTAGCTACCTAAACTAGTAATTGCAGCTAGTACAATAGTGGTTAAACCCGCTGCCGGACCACTTACACTTAACTGAGAACCACTGATAGAGGCTACCACCACACCGCCAATGATTCCAGTAAGCAGACCTGCAAATAGAGGAGCACCCGAAGCCAAAGCAATACCCAAACACAGTGGCAATGCCACTAAAAACACCACGATACTTGCTGGCAAATCGGCTTTTAAGTTCCTTTTTTGCAAATATTTACCGATTCCGCTTCCCATCGAAGCCGAATTTGAATTTTTCATAAAGAATTATATTAATTTCTAAGGTTATTATAAGAGTTTAGCTCCACAAAAGTATGTGGTGCTAATGATTACATTAACTTATGAGAAATTAGGAGGCGGTGTTGGAACCGAAGGATGGTGTGGATCGACGTAACGTCGAGAGTGTTCAATAAAGCTATTAGGAACACCACAATCTAGATCGAGATATACGTAGTTAAGGTCATATTTTGGGAGAACCAATTTATAATCTACAAACTTAGCGCTCGATTTTCCTTTATCTTCCGAAGTATTTTCATTTTCTAATTGCATAATTACAGAAACCATAAATTCATCATCGCAGTGCGATAAAAATACAGGCGCACCAGAAATGATCATTTTTGAGACAAAGATGCTCATAAATGTGACCATGATTAGTAACTTGTATTTTCTTAGATTCATAAATTTCTAATGCAATTCTAATTCTTTCAAAGAAATCCCGAATTAATTTAAAATCAAAATATATTACGTAATATATTTGTAATATAAGAATAATGTTACGGTGATCTCGAAATTATTAGGCATTTTCAAACTTTTATTTCAATATAAGTATTTCAATCTATTTTGTAAACCCAATGAGGAATTTTTTGGTTTTTGTATTCTTTCTTTTACCTATTATCGCGAAAGCGCAAAACAACAATGCGCCTTCATCTTATGATCCTCACGATATTAAAATTACTGGTTATTTGCAAACTCAGTTTCAAGTAGCTCAATCGCCAGGTATTTATTCTTGGTCTGGAGGAGATTTTAGCGAGCATTCCAGTAGCCGTTTTATGCTGAGACGTGGTCGTTTGAAAGTAGATAGGGTGGATAAATTCTCATCAGTGGTTTTTCAGTTAGATGGTACGCAAGATGGATTAAGGATTATGGATGCTTTTATTCAATTCCACAGTCCTGAAAACAAATCTTTGAAATTTACAGCAGGTTTATTTAACAGACCATTTGGCTACTCTATTGTCTACTCATCTGGATACAGAGATTTCCCAGAAAGAGCTCGTGTTTTCCAAACGCTAATGCCAAGGGAAAGGGACTTAGGGGCAATGATTTCTTATAAACCAAACAAAGCTTTCTCTTTTATTACCGCAGAACTTGCCGTGGTTAATGGTAGCGGATTAAATGCCCGAGATTACGATTCCAACAAGGATATTATCGGCAATTTAAGCTTCAATTTTGACAGTTTGGCCAATAAAAAACTACATTTAGGTTTCGGAGCTTCGATTTACAAAGGAACCGTTAGAAACAATACAACTACAGTATTTAAGCCTATAAACAATGGTTTCTCTAACTCAACTGATGCCGCCAACGAAGGGTATAATTTCAGAAGAGATTACTATGGTGCGAATCTTCAGCTTGGCTATAAAAATAGCTTCGGAGAAACTACCTTTAAAACAGAATATATAGAAGGTAAACAACCTGGTGTTGCAGCCACAACAACAACTTCTGGTTTGGCAGCCAGTACAAGTTTTGGAACGCAACCTACAGGTAATTTATACCTCCGCAACTTTAATGGCTATTTCTTTTGGTTAACACAACAAATTGCCAATAGCAAATTAACCGCAATAGTTGGCTATGATGTTTATGATCCAAATACCGATGTAGATGAAGCTGAAATTGGAATGGCCGGCAATAATACCACTGCAGGAGATATTAAATTTAGCACATTAGGTTACGGCTTTACTTACGCTTTAAACGGTCGTTTAAAACTAACCATTTACAATGAACACGTAAAAAATGATGGTACAGCATTACCAAATTACCAAAGCGACATCAAAGACAACGTGTTTACAACTCGTCTGCAATATAGATGGTAGTTTGAGTTACGATTTTAGATTTACGAATGACGATTTTGTCTGGAAATTGCCAAGAAGCTACTCATTTCAGATTCAGCTTATCGAAACCTTGTAATTAAATCGATTGTTCGGATTGCTTTATTGCTTTATTGTTGCGAACTTGTTAGGCATATTTTTCGGACTTTCGGAATAGCCCAATGAACAAGTGAACTAATGAACCTTTAAACCAAGTGAACCAAAACATATGAACAACAAAATCGAAATCTTAAAAGACAAAATACAAAAAGCACACTTAGGTGGTGGACAAGCTCGTATTGACAGCCAACATCAAAAAGGTAAACTTACTGCTCGCGAACGTATTCATTTCTTATTAGACGAAGGAAGTTTTGAAGAAATTGGGATGTTAGTTACCCATCGTAGTACGGATTTCGGAATGGAGAATGAGAAGTATTTGGGCGACGGTGTGATTACGGGTTACGGCACCGTAAATGGTAGACTGACCTACGTTTTTTCTCAAGATTTTACAGTTTTTGGAGGTTCACTTTCTGAAACTCATGCAGAAAAAATCTGCAAGATTATGGATATGGCTATGAAAAATGGTGCGCCAATTATTGGTTTAAATGATAGCGGAGGTGCTCGTATTCAAGAAGGTGTGGTTTCTTTAGGTGGCTATGCTGATATTTTCTATCGCAATGTACAGGCTTCTGGAGTTATTCCTCAGCTTTCTGCAATTATGGGGCCTTGTGCTGGTGGTGCTGTGTATTCTCCTGCCATTACAGATTTCATTCTAATGGTAGAAAATACTTCTTATATGTTCGTAACCGGACCAAACGTGGTAAAAACCGTAACTCATGAAGAAGTAAGTTCTGAAGAATTAGGTGGAGCAAGTACACATGCTACCAAATCTGGAGTTACACACTTTGCTTGTGCCAATGAGATAGAAGCCATTAACCATTTGAAGAAAATTTTGAGCTATGTACCACAGAACTGTGAAGACCCAGCTCCATTTACTCCTTACGAACCAAGCGATGAAGAACGAACGGCATTAAATGACATCCTACCTTCAAATGCTAACCAACCTTACGACATCCGTGAGGTAATTGCACAAGTTGCGGATGAAGAAAGCTTTTTGGAAGTACACGCCGCTTATGCAGAAAATATGGTAGTGGGTTTTGCCAGGTTAGCTGGAAGAAGCATTGGCGTAGTTGCCAATCAGCCGGCTTATTTAGCAGGAGTTTTAGATAACAATGCCTCTGTTAAAGCGGCTCGTTTTGTACGTTTCTGCGATTGCTTTAATATCCCTTTGTTGGTGTTTGAAGATGTTCCTGGATTTTTGCCAGGTACCGACCAAGAGTGGAATGGCATCATCACCAATGGTGCAAAATTACTGTACGCTTTTAGCGAAGCTACTGTTCCACGTATTACGGTAATTACCCGTAAAGCTTACGGTGGTGCTTATGATGTGATGAATTCTAAGCACATTGGTGCAGATATGAACTATGCTTGGCCTAGTGCAGAAATTGCCGTGATGGGCGCTAAAGGAGCTGCTGAAATTATCTTCAAGAAGGAAATCAGCGCTGCTGAAAACCCAGAAGAAAAGTGGCTAGAAAAAGAGAAATTATATTCTGATATATTTGCCAACCCTTACCGTGCAGCAGAACGCGGTTTTGTAGATGAGGTAATTGAGCCATCTAAAACCAGAGAAAAATTAATCAAAGCATTTAAGATGCTTGAAAACAAAGTGGTGAAAATGCCTAGAAAAAAACACGGCAATATTCCGCTTTAGGAAATTAAAAATGCAGCATATTTTAAAACGAACTGACGTAATTTTAATGGCCTTTTGTACAGGCCTTATCGTAGCAAATATTTACTATTGTCAACCTTTGGTTATCCTCATTGCCAAAGATTTTAATTTGAACGAAAGCGATGCTGGAAGTATCACTTTCTTAACGCAAGCCGGTTACGCCATTGGTTTATTTCTTTTGGTGCCATTGGGCGATATGTTCGAGAAGAAAAAACAGATTCTATTTACGACGGCACTGGCTATTATCGCTTTAATTATTGCAGGATTTGCGAAAAGCTTTCTCGTTTTAGAGATAGCAAGTGTATTAATTGGCGCCTGTTCCATTGTGCCACAATTGATTTTACCTCTCACTGCATCACTAAGTAGTGATGAGAATAGAGGTTCGAATATTGGTATTGTGATGAGTGGTTTGTTAGTTGGCATCTTGGCATCAAGAGCAGTAAGTGGAATCGTCGGCGATTTATTAGGCTGGCGAGCGATGTTTTTAATTGCAGCAGCAATATGTACACTACTCATTCTCTTAATGGCGATCCGTTTTCCTAAAAACCTGCCAACATTTAAAGGAACTTACAAAGAATTGATGAGCTCGATGTTTGGCTACATTAAAACGCAACCCGCATTAAGGGAAGCTTCGTTAATTAACTTCTTTGCTTTTATCGTTATCATGGGTTTCTGGACTACCATGGTGCTATATCTGGCTAATCCACCATATCAATTTAGCACTTACCAAATTGGATTGTTTGGTATTGCAGGTGCAGCAGGAGCTTTAGCGGCACCATTGGTCGGTAAATTAAGTGGCGGCAGTAATCCTCGTAAAAACTTAATGATTGGTTTTATCTTAGAACTGATTAGCGTTGGCTTGTTTTATTTCACCGGCCAAAATGTTTTCCTTTTCGTTATTGGTATTATTTTGATAGATATTGGTCAACAAGCGATACATGTAACCAACCAAACCCGTATTTATACTTTAGTTCCCGAAGCTAGAAACCGATTGAACACCATTTTCATGTCGGTAAGTTTTGTGGGTGCTGCATGCGGTTCTGCATTAGGTTTATGGTTATGGGCATTGGGTGGCTGGACAATGTTTTGCGCCGGCGTTACGGCCATCATCATTTTAAATATGAGCATTTATCAATTTTATAATCGGAAGGCCTAAATGAATAATGCACCGATAGAACAAATTTTTCCCGCACTTACTTGGCGTATCAGGCAGTTAGCCATGTATCCCGAAAAGGAAATTACCGATATGGAATTGGCCGGCGATTTTGATGCCATGCATTTTGGACTCTACCATCAATATGAATTGACTGGTGTAGTTTCCTTATTTATTGATGGAACCACAGCTCAATTTAGAAAAATGGCAGTGCTGCCTAACGATCAAAGCAAAGGTTTTGGCTTACAGCTTTTACAGTATTTGGTGGATTATTGCCGAGAGCAGGGCATTAAAAACTTGTGGTGCAACGCCCGAGTAAGCGCTATCGGGTTTTATAAAAAAATCGGTTTCGAAACTGTAGGCGAACCTTACGAACGAAACCAATTAGCATACATTAAAATGGAACTTACTTTTTAGGTAAGGCTTTATTCAAATCCATTACAGGAGTTAAACCTTCAGACGGCACATAAATAATTTGTGGCAAGCTGCCTTTATCCGCCAATTTCTCCAAGGTTCTGATAAACAAATATTGGTTGTAAGTGGCAGACAAGGTGCCATTTTCTACTCTCATTGCCTCAGCCATACCTTTAGCACGCTCAATTTCTGCAGCGGCATTTAGTTTTTCTGCTTCTAGCCTTGCCTTGGCTTCCTCTACTAAAATTCTACGATTTTGTTCAGCTTTAGCCATTTCAGCTTTTCCGGCCATTTCTTGTTGCCAAACATTATAGCGAGGCAAGCCCCACATTAAAGCCACAATAACAATTAAAACAAAGAGCGCCGTCGGAATGAAAATCTTGATTACGTTCATAATGATATAGTTTTACAGTTTTTAGAAATATAATGATTTTCGTGTCAAAAATCAAGAAACAGGTTTCATTAATTGCCTTTAAATTGTACATTTACCACTATACATAATAAAAACTATGGCAAAGAAAAAAGACGAAAATAAAAAGCATGTGCCTGTAGTTACCAAAAAATCACTACAGTTTTTCGAGAAATATATTAACAATGCAGCACCTACTGGTTACGAGTGGGAAGGACAAAAACTTTGGTTAGAATACTTAAAACCTTACGTAGATGAGCATTTTGTTGACAACTACGGTACTGCCGTTGGAGTTATCAATCCAAAAGCTGAATATAAGGTTGTTATTGAAGCTCACGCCGATGAAATTTCTTGGTATGTGAACTACATCACTAACGATGGATTAATTTACGTTATCCGTAATGGTGGTTCCGACCATCAAATTGCACCTTCAAAACGTGTAAATATCCACACAGAAAACGGTTTTGTAAAAGCAGTTTTCGGTTGGCCAGCAATCCACACTCGTCATGGCGAAAAAGAACAAGCACCTGAGCTTAAAAACATTTTCTTAGACTGCGGTTGCACTACTAAAGAAGAAGTGGAAGCTTTAGGTATTCATGTAGGTTGTGTAATTACGTACGAAGATGAATTTATGGTGTTGAATGACCGCTACTATGTTGGTCGTGCTTTAGACAATCGTGCTGGCGGTTTTATGATTGCAGAGGTAGCTCGTTTATTGAAAGAAAACAAGCAAAAACTACCTTTCGGTTTATACATTGTGAACTCAGTACAAGAAGAAATAGGTTTACGTGGAGCAGAAATGATTGCGGATCGCATTAAACCAAACGTAGCAATTGTTACAGATGTAACTCATGATACCACTACGCCGATGATTAACAAAATTACGCAAGGTGATTTAGCTGCAGGTAAAGGACCAGTGGTTTCTTACGCACCAGCAGTACAAACCAACTTGAATAAATTATTAATTAAAACTGCAGAAAAAGCGGGTATTCCTTTCCAACGTCAGGCATCTTCACGTTCTACAGGAACTGATACGGATGCTTTTGCATACTCAAACGGAGGCGTTCCTTCGGCATTAATTTCATTGCCTTTGCGTTATATGCACACTACGGTAGAGATGGTACACAAAGAAGACGTTGATAATGTGATCAGCTTGATTTACGAAAGCTTGTTAGCCATTAAAGACGGACAGGATTTTAGAGAGTTCTCTAAAATCTAATCAAAATATAAGAGGCCTGAAAATTATTCAGGCCTTTTTTATATCAAATCACTTATCCTAAAAACTGTACTTTTTCAAGGCTAGAAAGGCTGCTAGTCGGGATTTGTAATCCCGATTTAACTAACTATGGATTTTGAATCCATGTATGTAGTGCTGAACTATTCGTAGCACAACCATTTTTTAATTATTTTGAAAAGCGAAATCTGTACTTCTACTTTTGGATAGTCCCGCTTTTCGCTGCAATCTTTTTGTACTTCTGTCATCCTGATCCTGTCGAAGGATTTTCATCGCTTGCAGATGCTTCGATAAACTCAGCATGACAGCTTAGTAAAGGTTAATCGACCAAAAAGTATTTACGCTACAATCGGGTTTGAGTTACTTAGGCTATTGCTAGGAAACCAAAGATAGCACCCCTCAATTTGCCAAATAGACCTGATTGAACGGGAAAGCCCGCAAGCGAGTAAAACGAGTGCGGACTTGAAGTGAAAGCAGGACTATCGGGAGTTTGAAGCTTCTGTAATTGCGCTTCAAATAATTAGCATTTTAAAAGTCTTGCTTCATTTTGGTAGCAATAGCAGATTGGGACTAATAAAAACTACCGTCTCCCCTACGCATCATCTGGCGACCATTTCTTCCACTAGCTCCAGTCCATTTTTGCAAACGAACATTAACTCGCAACATGAAATACCTGCTTAGTGCATTGGTACGGGTTTCAGTTTTCATCAAATCGGTTACGTTAAGATTTACAAAATTGTTCTGCTTCAAAATATCAAAAGCTTGGAAAGTAACTGATGCTCTACGTTTGAAGAATTCCTTTTGCAAATAAGCATTAATAACCAAAGGGTTGCTGGTAATGTTGGCGTTGATACCACTCACAAAGTTTTTGCTTGCACTATAACCGAAAATCAAAGATTGCCACATGTAAAAACGTCCATCAACATTTAATGCCCAAGTTTGTGTATTAACTCGGTTTGGACTAATGGTATTGTTAGATTTTTGGATATTATAGGAAACATTCGGGTTTACTTCCAACCATTCGTTAGGATTGATACGAGGACCAAAACGTTCGGTAATATTCCAAGTATTGGTAATGCTTTCGATATTATTACTCATAGAAACTCCATGAATATAATTTACGTTTCCACTTAGAGCGAGGTTATATTTTCTGTTGTTCAGCTGTTTATTGATGGAATAATTACCTCCAACTCTATAACCTCCGTTCATGTTCACATAGCGAGTTTCGTTACGCAACAACTCGTTATTGTTGTTAAAAATCTGCACCATATTACTCACTACCGAGTTATCGATTAATGTTCCGTTAGCATTTACCGAATAGTTTAGCTTATGGTTAGCGATGTAATTGTTGTAATTTAAATTAACAGTGTGGTTAAAAGTAACTTTCAAATCTGGATTTCCGACGATGGTATTTTGCGGATTGGAAACATCGCTAACAGGTTGAATTTGGTCGAACGTAGGTTCTTGGGCATTTCCCGAATAGTTAACTTGTATGCTATGTGTTTTAGAAAACTGGTACTGAAACCTTGCTATTGGAATAAGGTTAAAGCTATTGCGATGTGTTGTTGTGCCCAAACTTACTTTAGTGCCGCTTAAAACTGCTGGCACACCGGTTAAACCCACCGAGAACCTCACTTTGGAAGTGTTAGACAAACCGTAACGATAGTTCAAAGCGATACGAGCTTGCGTAAATGAATAATCGTAAATATTGCTCAACGCATCTACTACTGTTCTGTTATCGAAGGCATCTATATCGCTCGTAATTGCTCTGTTATCGTAACCGTTATAATTAACTTGTCCGTTAAATTCCAACTGACTATTAATGGCCAATGGCTCCACATATGTAAAACTGCCGCGATAGTTAGAGGTCAAATTTCGCCTTGCTATTAATCGATGTACCAATGAGTCTAACACGTTGATATCGTCTTTATAAAACTTGGTATTACGCTCTTGCTCCGACTCTTGGTTTGCACTGTTAAAGCTAAACTGCAAAGACAAATTGCGTCTGGGCTTGCTGAAGATATGTTGATAGAAAACTGTAGCACCAATGTTGGGTCTGGTGTTTTTGTTCAAATTACTACCTAATTGATTTTGTGTAATCAGGTCACCAGATTGTCCAATGCTAGATATTCCGCTGTTATTAGTCGATGAGAAAGTAACTTCAGGAGTAATCCTCAAAAAGTTATTACTATCTATATCGGCTTCTACTTCGAAATTGAAATTATGATTTCTAGTCTTATTATCCCGCTCACTTTCATTGGTAGAAAATATCGTTCCATTGGTAGAATAAATTTCGGACAAACTACTGTTCAAAGAGTTTACGTTACTAAAGTTATATCGGTAGTTGGTGTTGATTCGAACCTTAGAACCGATTTGGTCTCGGTAAGAAAATGCTGAACCACCGCTATTAGTTGTTCCTCCGCTGCCACTTGCAGAATTTCCACTACCTGAGCCGCCCCCTGCATTTCCTCCTCTTCCACCACCGCCATTATTACCACCGTTACCTCTACCACCACCACCGCCTCCATTTCCCATCGCTTCACCTCCCGTGGTGCCTGTATTAGCTACACCATTAACTGTGTTATTTAGTCGTAGGTTTACTGAAAGATTTTGATTCCCATTTAATCTGGTGCCGAAAAGAGAACTTTCATAACGTTCGTTACTGCCTCCTCCAGCTTGAATATTTGCAGAATTACCTACCGATTTATCTGTTCTGGTTACGATATTTAGTATTTTCTCTGGGTCCCCATCTTTGATTCCCGTCCTAGCTGCTTGGTCGCCATAATCGTCTACAATTTGTATTTTATCTACAATTTCGGCAGGCAAGTTTTGAATGGCTGTGGCAATGTCTCCACCAGCATAAGTTTTTCCGTTGATTTTGGCTTTGGTTACGTTGTTTCCCTGATGAACTAATGTTCCGTCATTTGTAACCTCCATGCCTTCCATTTTCTTCAACAATTCATCAACCGTGGCATTTTCTCTAACAATATAATCACTAGCTTTATATTCTACCGTATCTGTTTTATAAGTGATGGATGGAGCCCCCTTAATCACTACTTCATCTAAGGTATTAGCCATCGGTTGCAAAATAACGGGATCCATCACAACTCTAGGAATGGCATCGTTTTGCTTATATTTATTGATTTGCTGCTTATATCCCATCATGGTAAAACTCATGGTATAAGTAGCTAATTTTACATTCTTAAACACGAAAATCCCGTCTGGGTTGGTACTGGTAATTAGCGTATCTCTTTCAGAAGTTAATCGGATGGTCACCCCCGGCACTCCCAAATCGGTAGAATCTTTTACAATTCCACTAATCTCTCGAGTAGAAATTGGTGGAGGTACATTTTTCCCTCTAGGTGTATTTTGAGCATAAAGGTTAGTTGCTAAGCATAAGAATGGCGATAACAGAACTAGCCTGAGTAATAGCTTCTTCATTTCGATATAGTGTTAAATGTGAGCTATTATTTCTGAATAATGTATTTGCCCCAAAAATCGGTAGCAACCATTAAATCTTGCTGTGCTGCATTATTATTACCGCCTCCAAAGCCACCACGGTTGTTTCCTCCGCCAAAACCTCCAACTCCTGAATTAATTCTCTGGGTAAAATTACCTCCTTGTCGTCCGTTCAATTTAATTTGATAAGCGATTTCTTTCTTATCGTTTACCGCAACTTCTAAAGCAGCTAAAGGAATTGCAATTTCACAGAAATAAGCCTTTTGCTCATCCATTTTAGCGACAGCTTTAATTCCGTATTCGTTATAAATAGAAATCAGAGAATCAGTAATATTAAAGCCTTTAACCTTGATTTCTTTTATAGCTGCCAACTGAGCTTTTCGTTGCTCAAATGCAGTAGAATCTTTCTGTTCTTGACTTTGGTCTGCTCTACCTTGCCCCATTCGCTGCCTGCTTGTACCGCCTTGCCCACCAGCACCGCGGTTTGCATTGTTTCTAACAACTAAGGGGTAAGTAATAGTACTTGCATCTTCTTCTCGCTTTTTTCCTTTAGCATTGATACTAAAAGAAATGCCACCGGCAAAAATCTTATTGATAACTTCACTAGATGTTGCCTTGAGGGCTAGATATAAATTTTTATCGTCATTTGCGATGGTGTAAAGCAATCCAGTCCTTTTATTTTCTGCCGAGAAAGTATTCCATTCAAGGTTTTTACCATCAATTCTTGTTGTGGCAGGAGCTGATACGCTGTTCGTTTGAAGATCAGGCAGTTTTTGCGCATAAGTAGTTAGGCTTGTGCAGTAGAGCAATAAAAAAGCGTAAAATAGTGTCATTTTTGTGGTTTACATTTGTGTGTGTTAAGGATAGACCATAAAAATCAAAAAAGGATTAAAAACCTTTTCGCAAAAAAAATCCCCAGCTATCATCTGAGGATTTCAATTTTTATTATTCAAGTTATTTCGCTGTCGAAGGTTTATAAGTTTCAGCGAGCTTAAGTGCGTTATAAGCATTTACAATTCCACCGCTTACACATAGTTCAGAAAAATTAGCACGTACAGTTTCGTCTTTATCGTTTTTGTACTTCACTTTTCTTGTTACTTTAGTTACCGATTTCATGATAATATCTTTCACGTCAACAGCTGTTAATTCTGGATAGTAACTCAAAATCAATGCTGCCAATCCAGAAACAACCGGAGCTGCCATACTTGTACCATCAAATTCCTCATATTTCGAATTAGGTACAGTTGAATTAATCATAAAGCCTGGCGCAAACACATCTACATTATATTTTCCGTAGTTGGAGAACGATGCTTTCAAATTATCATCATCCTTGTAGGCACTAGCGCCAACCTCTAACCAATTTTTAGCATGAGGTAGTTGATATTTTTCTACATCTAAAGGTAGCGGTTTAACAACCGCATCTCTTCTTGGAGCGCCTGGTCCTCCATTCATCGTATTCGGAATAGGAGTAGCGAAAGGTTTTACCTCTGGCTTCTTATTTTTCTTAGCATAAGCATCTGCTTCTGGACTATCGTAATACTTTGTAGGAAAGTTATCTGTTATATCATTATTCTGATTATCGTTACCAGCCGCATGAACTAATAGTACGCCCTTACTTTCTGCATATTTGATGGCTTCATCCACCACTTTCTTATCCCATTTGTAACCTTTACCGAAACTCATGTTTACAACCCTAGCTCCATTTTCTACAGCATATCTGATACCATTAGCTACATCTTTGTCTCTCTCATCTCCTTGCGGAACTACTCTTATTGTCATGATGCTAACATGATCCACCACACCTTTAATACCAAGTTCGTTATTTCTATTTGCTCCGATGATTCCCGACACGTGAGTACCATGGTCAGCATCTGGCCCCATTACATCATTATTTCCGTAAATACGCTCTTTAGAATTTGAATAATCATCTCCTACCAAAGCGGCTCTTTCATCATAATTTTCATTCAAATTGTATTTTAGCATTTGGTCAAGCTCCTTGTGCCCTTTTTCAATTGATTCATAGAACTTTTCGATACTACCTTCATCCTTGGAACCTTTACGTACAATCTTTTTAATGTATTCTTGCATTTCGTCATCAGCTTTGTACTTCTCCATATCTTCCAATGATGGAATTTTCTTTTGATTAACGAATGCTACAGAATCCATCACCTTTTTAATAGCAATATAAATAGGGAAAACCGAACTAGCTTCATCATACTTTTTGCCGAAGTCAGAAACTACGCGTCTGTATAAGTTATATTCTTCTTTCTCGGCACTGTCTAAAACAGTTGTTCTAATCACAGAACGATATTTTGGTTCCAATTTTCTTTTGATACGTACCAGCTCTAAGTTATCATGAGCCAGATTACCCTTGTTTGAACCGATAAAATTCCAACCATGAACATCGTCTATGTAACCGTTTCCATCGTCATCAATACCATTTCCAGGGATTTCCTTTTTATTAGTCCACAACACATCCTTCAAATCCTCATGTTTAATATCTGTGCCACCATCAATAACGGCAACAACAATTTTTTGCTTTGGTTTTTGATCCTTCAATAACTCCTTGTATGCTTTTTCAGTACTAATCCCAAAGTAACCATCAGATAGCAAATCTAAATTAAACCAATTTGGAGGTAGCTTTACATTTTTATCTTGCGCATAACTAATGCCTGTGCTAGCTAATACTATTAAAAACGATATAAAAATTCTATAAACGCTCATCTTAACTTTTCGATTATATATCATAAGATACAAAAATAACCATTTAAAAAGTATGGATAATCTTGATAGGAAACTTTAACAAAAATTAACAGAGAAACACTTCGCATAAATGAGACTTCTTCAAGAAATAAGTTTCATTTATGCGAAGTGGCGGCGGTATTCGGATGGCTCATAGAAGCGTAATATGTGCCAACTCTTGAAAAACAAGGGAACAACTATATCAGCTATTATGGATAAAACATATTAAATGCTAAGAAATTCTAGATTTTAAAAGTATTTTGACAAAACCCTTTTAAAAATAAGGGAACAAGCGCATCAGGGAATGGATGGATCGTGTTTTTGTGTTTCACACATACAGACCTAGACGATGGTATGTCCCTATTTTCGGTTCCACAAAAAAAGCCCCCCGACATTTCTGAAGGGGGGCTGTAGGTTTAGGCACCGACCTACTCTCCCACGTGTTACCGCAGTACCATCGGCTCGG
>NZ_OCMT01000005.1 GCF_900215335.1 Pedobacter xixiisoli
CCGAGCCGATGGTACTGCGGTAACACGTGGGAGAGTAGGTCGGTGCCTAAACCTACAGCCCCCCTTCAGAAATGTCGGGGGGCTTTTTTTGTGGATCCGAAAATAACAGATTCGAATCCCTGCCAGATGTGGGATGTCCCTAACATCTTGTTAGCACTAGTTTTCCCTATTTCAAGAGCGGGTACATATAAAGCCTCTAGAAAATTGAACCCTTAATATTATGTTTCTAACAAAGTCCTCGTTATATCACTTTAAAATTACTTTTTCAACGAGGATATATAATTAATATGTAGGGATATCCTTACATTATTTCAACGTTTTAACGATAAAACAATATGTATCTTTGCGCCTTCTATGGAGTACAACGTACATACACTTAAAAATGGCATACGTATATTGCATGTACCGGTAGCTTCGGCAATCTCACATGCTTGTATACTAATTAATGCTGGTTCTCGTGATGAAGAAGATGCGCAAATGGGCTTAGCTCATTTTATAGAGCATTTGATTTTCAAGCGTACTGAGAAAAGAAATACCTCACAAATTTTAAATAGATTGGAAAGTGTAGGTGCGGATTTAAACGCTTACACCACCAAGGAGTATACTTGTGTTCACGCATCATTTCTACATCCCTATTTGGATAGGACTTTAGAGCTTTTTAATGATATCGTTTTTCACTCTACTTTTCCAGAGGAAGAAATGGAAAAGGAAAAAGGAGTAGTGCTTGATGAGATTGCCTCTTATTTGGACCAACCAGAAGAAGCAATAAATGATGACTTTGAAGATATTTTATTTAGAGGTCATTCATTTGGTAGAAATATTTTAGGAACGCCAGATACAGTTTCTGATTTGTCTAAGAAAAATATTCAATCTTTCATTAAGAATAACTATAAAACAGACCAAATTGTAGTAGCAGTAGTTGGTAATTATTCGCTAAACAAGCTTGTTAAGATTGGAGAAAGACATTTTTCTGAAGTGCCCGAGAATACAGGTTTAATCAATAGGATAGTTCCAATAGTTAATCCTTCTTTGCATGAGATTAGGGATAAACAAATAGCGCAAAGTCATTGTATGATGGGAACGCAGACTTATTCGCTACATCATCCTCATAAAACAGGTCTGCTATTGCTAAATAATTTTTTTGGAGGCAATGGCATGAGTTCTATATTAAATCTACAATTGAGAGAGAAGTATGGAATTGCGTATACGATTGAATCTGCTTATAGTCCATTATCTGATACTGGAATATTTGCTATTTACTTTGGGACAGATAAAGAGAAGACAGAAAAGGCGACGAAGCTTATTCAGAAGGAGATGAATAAACTAAAGCAAAAGCCTTTAACAGAAGTACAATTACATAAGGCAAAAAATAAATTTATAGGGCAGATTGCTCTGGGAGAAGAAAATAGAATTGGGTTGATTATCGCTATGGCTAAAAGCTTGCTTGATTATAATCAGATTGACAGTTTAAATACTGTTTTTGATAAAATAAGACAGGTTTCAGTTTCGGAGATGTCCGAGATTATCAACGATGTTTTTGACGAAAGTAAATGGACTAGTTTGCTTTTTAATCCCGTAGATTGACATTCTCCTGAGCTTCGGTTATTTTACCTTAGCCCTTAAATTAGTACCTTTGTAATATAAGATGAGATTTTAAAGTCTATCCTATCTCATCCATAGAATAAAATATAAGAACAAACAATGAAATTATCGATTGTAGCCTATGGCGATCCAGTTTTAAAGAAGGTTTGCGAACCCATAGACGAAAATTATACAAATTTGAATGAGCTAATAGAGAATATGTGGGAAACCATGTATAATGCTAGTGGCGTCGGTTTGGCTGCACCTCAGGTTGGTTTGCCCATCCGATTGTTTGTGGTTGATACGAGTGATAATGATGATGAACCTCGATATAAAAAGGTGTTTATCAATGCGCAGATTTTGGAAGAGACTGGCGAACCTTGGGGATTTACTGAAGGTTGTTTAAGTATTCCAGAAATTAGAGAAGAAGTGTTCAGAAAACCTAATATTTTGATTAGCTACTATGACGAAAACTGGCAAAAACATGAAGAGGAAGTTTCTGGTTTTGCAGCTCGTGTAATCCAACATGAATATGATCATATCGAAGGGAAATTATTTACTGAGAAAATTAATTTGTTGCGTAAACAGTTAATTAAAGGTAAGCTGGATAAAATCTCTAAAGGAGAAATACGAGGAGATTATAAGATGAAGTACCCGAGACAGAATAAAAAAAGATAAATGAAAGCCCCGAACTGATCGGGGCTTTTTGCATTATAGAACAATTAGTTTTATATTTTTCTTAAACCTGTTGTCTGATAAATTTAGAATGTATTGCCCTTTAGGTAATTCATTTTTTATACCCAACTGGTATTGATTAGCGCCATTTTGTGTGTAGAACTCTTCTTCGTGAACTATTTGTCCATATAGATTAATCAACTTTGTTTTAATAGATTTTCCATTAAAATTCTCTAAACTAAAGTGGATATCTTTTTGCGTAGGATTTGGAAATGCTTTTGCGTTTACTACGACTAGTTCATTGAAATCTACCGAAGTAAACTTAGGCTTAGACATATCACCATTTTTATCAACTTGTGTTAGGCGATAATAGTTGGTGCCATTGAAAGGATTGTTATCTATTGCTAAATAGCTTTTAATTGTTGTAGTATTTTCTAAATCAGAACTATGTTTGTCTAAGTAATTGAAAATCCCATTGGATCCAGCTTTTTCAATTAGAAAATAGTCACTATTGATTTCGCTGGCAGTAGACCATTCAAGTCTTACTCGGTTGTTGTCTTTCTTCGCTACGAAGTTGATCAATTTAACAGGCAACGTAACTGCATCTGGTACTACATTGCTAGCAACGCTTTCATTGCTAATTCTATCTAAAGATGTTATTGCATAGTAATAAGCTATTCCGCTGCCTGGCGTTACAGTATTATCAGTATAATTGACAGCCGTACTTGGCAAAATTGCAATCAAGTTGGAGGAATTATTATAATCTATGGTTGGAGAAGTAGAGCGATAAACGGCATACCTTACCACTTTTTGTAGTTCGTCTGTAGTTGCTGCCGGAGCAGTCCAAGTGAGTTGAGTTTTTCCAGCAGCTAAGTTTGATGTTAAATTGGTAGGTTCTACTGGGGCATTATTGTCTATCCAAAGCATTACAGGAGGTAATGATAAAGTGCTGTATTGGTTACTTAGCAGCATAGCTCCTACACCATTTCCTCCAGTAGGAACGATGAAATTTGCTCTAAAATGCCCAACCCCCTGAATGTTCGGTACATTTTGCCGTAGATGGTTAATCTGATTAGAAATTTCATTTGCAGAAAAAGCGGAAGGCGTGCCATCTGCGGTTCTGTAAGTAGCTAGCCCGATGTACATATGTCTCTGATAAGCATATGAGTTCCACCAATTACTTACTGTTACAAATGGAGCTGCAGTAGTGGTGAAAGCCCAATACACTTGTGGCATAAGATAATCTATAGTGCCATCTTGCATCCATTTTTTTGTGTCAGCATGTTGAGTAACATAATGTTCTGCTCCAGTAGTTGCAGGCCCTTCCGGAAAATTTGAATTGTGTTTATTTCTATATATCCCGGAAGGTGATATGCCAAATTTTACCCAAGGCTTCAGTGCCTTTATAGAATTGCTGACTTGTTGTATTAGTAACGTCACATTATCACGTCTCCAGTCACTTCTGTTTGTAAATCCTCTAGAATCTGAGGCAAATTGAGCATCATCTTGAGTTCCAATGCCGGCATAATAGAAATAGTCGTCAAAATGTATTCCATCTAAATCGTAATTTGTTACCAATTCTCTTACAATATTATCTATATGATTTCTTACATCACTTAATGCAGGGTTAAAGTATCTTAAAGTAGAAGAGCTATTGACTTCATTTAAAAGCCAATCTGGGTTCGTTACGGCTTTGTGGCTACTATGATAACTAGCTATATTGGCTGCCGCAGTAGCTGCTCTATACGGATTTAACCAAGCATGGAATTCCATTCCCCTTGCATGACATTCATCTATAGCAAACTTTAAAGGGTCTTCACTGCCCCATTTTGTATTGACACCATAAGTGCCCATGAAAGTATTGGACCAAGGCGCTAAAGTTGATGGGTACATTGCGTCTGCAATATTTCTTACTTGAAAATAGATGGCATTCATTCCTAAGCTTTTTTGCCTGTCTAGAATGGCTTTAAGTGCAGCCTTTTGATTTGCCAATGAATTACTGCTTGAAGGCCAATCTAAACCGAGATGGGTAGTGAGCCAAACGGCTCGTAATTCTCTTTTTGGATTTTGTGAAAATGCAGTAATTTGCAGTAAAAATATAGCTGCGAGGAGTAAAATTTTTTTCATATGCGGTTTTGGTTAGGTTTTTTAAACAAGATAAGCAAAAAACCGCATATTTGCGCATGTCTATATAATAAAAAAGCTAGCTGCCTTTCGACACTATCTTCCGATAGTTGGTTTGGTATGCTTAATTATTTTCTTAAATAGATTTTTCCGTAAGTAGACTTTAGGATTATTTTTTCTCCGCCACCGTTTAGCTTTCCATTCACCACTGTACCTTTGCTAGACCCGAAGTATAAAGGAGCATTAGTTGTATAGGTATACGAATAATCACTAGTAACGGTATTTGTTTTATTTTTTAACTGGCTATTTTTTCCAGTAAGCGTGGTGGTAGAAGGAGCAGTAGCTGAAGCTTCTGTAGAAGTTGTGGTAAAACCCGTGCCTTTAACCTTTGCAGGCGAAGAACCATCTGTAGTGATTACTAATGCACTTTTGGTGTCCACAGCTGCAAGTAAAGAACTGATGTCTTTAGGTTGGTTATCATCAACTACTAATTTAAGATCCTTAGCTGCATACAACGTTTCATAAGTAGTATTTATGGACATGTCTGCTTTCGTGTTTTCTGGTACGGTAACATCAATAAAACCATATACAGAAACCAAAGAGATTGGACCTTTGAAAGACGGCATTAGCTTCCCTTCTATATTGCCATAAAGTGTTTTAAGGCTAATGGGGCCGGTAACGTTTTTAAGAGAAACATTTTCGTATTGTGTAGACGCGTCTACTTCGCTCTGAATATTACTTAACGTGATTACGGTGGAGTCTCCATTAGCAAAACCTGTTGTTTTAAAAGATAAGGCTACATTCTTAGGAAGTTTTACTTTCAAGGTAAGGTCTTTTTCTATTGAGGAAACTAAGGTTATGCTTTCTTTTTCTGTCACGCTAAGGCCGATTCCTGTATTATCGAAACCAACGTTACTTAGTGCGCTTAAACCCGCTGCTCTTGGATCGTTCTTATTTTCCTCCTTGCTGGTTGCAGAGAAAATAATATCCTTGCCATCGTAACCTTCTACACTTAAATTAGAAATGTTGGTTATGACTAGTTTTCCACCGCTCTTTGCTACTTTGAATTCTTTTTGGGCAAATGCTTGAACTGCTGTTAAAAGCAATGCTGAAGCTATAAATGTTATCTTGTTCATTTGTTTGTTTAATTATTGTTCGTTAATAAGGCATAATATACCTGCTCTTTAACAGCTTCTACAGTAAAAGGATTGTTGGCCATTGCAATCAATTTATTGGTAGTTTCTGGGTTGCTGTTATTACCCATTATCTTGATTAGTTCTAGTTGTACCACTGGGTCTTTTTCTTTGCTTAATCCAGCCATTAACTGCTCTTGAATATATTTATCGTTTGAAAATTTCGATAGTACTTCTAACGCTGCCAATCTCACATTGTCATTTCCATCATTATCAAAGGCTCTACATAATTCTGTTTTCAATTTATCGTTTAGCGATGTTAAGGTTCCAGCTTTGATAATCGCATCTAATCTACTGGCAACCGAAAGACTATCTGCTAAGCCATCATATATTGCCTGATGTGGATTTACTGTCGGCTGATGAGCCGCAAACTGTTTAGTTGATTTAACTGCTGTATTTTCTATAATTGGAGCTTCTTCGTTCTTAGAAACTATAGGTTGTTCAATCGCATTTGGAATGTTGGTTGCAATCTGTGTATTAGGTTGCGCTAATTCTTTGGTCTCTTGAGAAACAAATAAGTAAGCACCTAATGCCAGAAACAACGAGCATGCAACCGCTAACCAAGTATAGGTAAGCCTACGTTTATTTTGCGCTTGAAGCTTAAGTTCTTCACGCTCTTTTAAATTACCTAGAATGTTGCCTAGCATGTTTGGAGGCAAAGCTTCATTCTCAAAAGCATCTTTGTGCTCTTGGATGTATTGCTTAAAAAAATCACGTTCCATAGTATGCTTTATCTTTTAATGCTGTAAAAATTTTTTTCTTTGCTCGGTGGTACTGACTACGTACGGTAGTATGGTTGATTCCGAGCATTCTGCCTATTTCTTCTTGCCCAATATCCTCAAATAAGTGCAAGGAAACAATTGTTCTATAGCCATCGGGTAAATCTGCTATTGCTTTTTTAATGTCATCAACTTGGCACTGAAAAAGCAATTCTTCGCTAATATCGACCTCTTCATCTGCAACAGTTTCTAATTGGCTGTCATCTGCGAAAACCATTTTTTTCTTCCGAAGGGCAGATATAGCTTGATTTAAAGCAATCCGTTTTACCCAACCTTCAAAATTGTTCTGGTTTTTTAAATTACCAATCTGTTCAAAAGCAGTGCAAAAAGCCTCTTGTACAATGTCTTCACTTTCGGCAGTATTGCCCATCACCCTAAAAACAGCATGATAAATACGCTTTGAATATTTGTTGTATAACATTGCATAGCCTTTTTCTTCGCCGGCTACACATTGTTTTACCAATTCTTGTTCGTTTATAGAGATACTCAGATGCAAGGTTTAAAACTTAATTCTACTAATTTCTTAAAACTATATGAATTAAATAAATCGTATAGTTTTTGTTGCTAACTATATGATAGTCGGCAAAGCTTTAGTTTTGTTGCATGAGAAATAAAAATATTTTGAAAATGTTAGAGAGTTATCTTTTTAGATAAGATAACTTTATTCGAGAATATCCAGTATTTGGGATGTTTTTATTGATAATCAATAAGTCTCTACGCTCAATATCGAGTTCTTTATCACCTTTTAAAACGTATTTTCTATTATGTCTTTCTTCGCTTAATGAATTGGCGTACTGGTATTTGAAATAGAAAGATAGAGAATCTCCAGAAATGGAATATCTAGTATAATGGTATTTTTCGTAATTTCTGGTTATTAAATATCGAGCGTTGTTATTTCTTGGATTTGTATAATCTTCTACAATACCGCTACCTAAAGGCCCGAAGCTAAACTTTCCAAAATCTTCAGTTTCGTTAATGAAAAATCACTGTTCAATGTAAGATTTACATTAATTAAATTTCTGAACGAATCTAACGGATAGAAACATTGGTTTCCAAAAAAGATATTCTATTTAGCTCCCAAGTACCAGTCAATCTTTTTTCGATAGGTTCGTCTTTTTTACAAGCGTAAAAACTTAAAATTATAACTGAAAAACAAAAAATGGAGATAGAGAGCTTTTTAATCATTTTTGAGATGCTTTATTGTTCAGAACTTCTGGCTTTATCGCCATTGAAGATTTCCTGCATCAACCTGCCCCAAGCAAATGGGTTCAATAGCGGATTGGTTTGGCGCATATTGACGTTCATCATTCTATCGAAATTATAACGATAGTTGGCGTTGCTAATTTCTCCAGCATCCCTAGGTAGGGTTAGTTTCATGCCATTAATACTCTGACGAGAAAGGTTTTTCTTAGCAATAGCCATGTCGTCATCAGCTACTTTTAAAGAAAGGAAATCTTTGTTGAACTCCTCCACCGTTGCCCAAGGATTAACTCTTACGGTCTTCAAGTAAACAATTTCAGATTTGATTTGAACCATCGCCGTATACTTATTGTCGGTAATATTAGTAGGAAGTACTAATGTTTTGCTGGTAAATCCAACAGCCGAAAACATCACCGTATCACCAGGATTAACTACAAAAGAGAAAAAACCCTGATAATTGGCTGCATATTTCTGCAACTTATTACTAAGATTGGTAATGGTTACATAGGGCACAACGATATTGCTATCAGCATCGGTAACAATACCAGAAAACTGAACCAATTTGTTTTGCGGGCTTTTAACTTGAGCAAAAACCGAGCTAACAAAAAACAATAATATGATGGCTAACGAATATCTCATCTGTAATACAATAATAGAACAAATGTATATGCTATGGAGTTTCTATTTGGTTAAAATGTGTTAAAAGTGTTACGCTTGCTCAGCTAAATCAACTGCTTCTACCGCTTTAATTTCAGGTACTGCTTTTATGATTGCTTGCTCAATGCCCGCTTTCATAGTCATGAAACTCATTTTACATGAGCCACAGTTACCCAATAATTTCACTTTTACAATGTTGTCTGCCGTAATTTCTTCAATAGCCACATTTCCCCCATCAGCTATCAAATAAGGTCTGATAGTTTCTAAAGCTTGCTCTACTCGTGCTGTTAAATCCATGTTGTAATATTTTAAAATATAAAAGTAGTAAAAATTTAGCAATTAGCCATTGGTTGCACATTGTGAATAGAAATCTGTTGCGCAATTTTTCCTGCAATTTCTTTAAATGAAATGGCTTGAGGATGGTCTGTCTGCAAAGATATCGGTGCACCTTTATCGCCAGCTTCGGTAATGCCTTGCACCAATGGTATTTCTCCCAAAAATGGCACATCAAAACGTTGCGCTAATTCTTTGCCTCCATCTTTACCGAAAATATAATACTTATTTTCTGGTAGCTCTTCTGGAGTAAAATAAGCCATGTTTTCCACGACGCCCAAAACTGGAATATTAATCCCTGGCATGCTGAACATCTTTAATCCCTTTGTGGTATCGGCAAGAGCAACCTGTTGCGGCGTAGTTACAATCACGGCGCCAGCAATTGGAAAACTTTGGCAAATAGTAATATGTATATCACCAGTTCCTGGAGGTAAATCAATCAGTAAATAGTCTAGTTCTCCCCAGTCGGCATCATTAAAAAGTTGCTTAATTGCATTGGAAGCCATTGGGCCACGCCAAGGCACAGGTTGGTCTGGGTCTGAGAAAAAGCCAAGAGAAAGCAACTTAATGCCATATTTCTCTATCGGAAGAATTAAAGTTTTTCCATCCTCGGTTTCTCTAGCGCTAGGTTTAGCACCCACTAGATCAAACATAATTGGCACCGAAGGACCATAAATGTCTGCATCAATTAGACCTACTTTAGCACCGTCTGCAGCTAAAGTGACTGCTAAATTGCTTGATACGGTAGATTTGCCGACACCACCTTTACCCGAAGAAATTAAGATGATATTCTTAATGGCTTTTAGCTGACTAGTATCCACTGGTTTGGTTACTTTCGAAGTAATATTGATATCTATTTCTGCTTCAGTATCTACAAAATGCTTTACTGCGTTAATGCAGGCATTCTTTAGCATATCCTTCATCGGACAGGCGGGAGTAGTTAGTTCAAGCGTAAAAGAAACCTTTTTATCTTCAATTTTAACGTCCTTAATCATCTTTAAAGTCACCAGATCTTTTTTCAAATCTGGGTCTTCTACATGGCTAAGTGCAGCTAAAACATTTTCTTCGGTAATTATCATTCCGCAAAATTACTAAACAATAACTATAAATAATTTTGTATCTAGCTTTTTGTTGTAATTTTAACACGGAATAAACAATTGTTTTTTGCGTTTGTTAGAAAATGTTAGAGGCGCATTTTAGAGCGTTAAAGCAGTAATTTTGAGATGGTTTATGCAGCTACCGAAGATTAAGATACCAAAGAAATATTTAAAAATTGGCGCCTGGGTTTTAGGCGTATTAGCGCTTTTGTTCGTGGCTGGTGGAGCTATAGCTTATAGTAAGCGAGAGGCACTGTTAAATAAAATGGTAGCCAAAGCTATCGCTAAAGCCGAAAAAGACTATGGATTGGACGTTAAAATCGGCGAATACGGTTTCAACGGTTTAAGTAGTGTTCACATGAACAAAGTTTCTGTTGTACCTAAAGACAGAGATACATTAACTACGATCAACGACATCACTGTTGGAGTAAAGCTATTGCCTCTATTGTTTGGAGATGTGAAATTATCAGAAGTGACTTTGAATGAAGGTAAACTGAATGTCGTACTGCGAGATACCCTAACCAACATCGATTTTATACTTAAAAGAAAGAAGAAAGACAGCAGTACCACTAAAAGCAAAGTCGATTTAAGCGAGATTGCTAACAACTTATTAAATCAGGTTTTCTACAAGATACCCGATGACATGGAAATCAAGAATTTCATGATGCAGTTGAACGATAACGATACTGCTTTTGTAAAGTTTTTAACTACTACGGCAACTATTGATGGCGGAGAGCTAAAATCGACTATTAAAGTAAATGATACTGCAGCAGTTTGGCATATTAACGGAAATTTAGACCCAAGTGATAAGCAGTTGGATGTCATGTTATTTGCAGATGGGAGGAAAGTTGAGCTGCCGTATCTGGAGAATAAACTGCATACTAAAGTTAATTTCGATACTGTAAAAACGCAGATGAAAGATGCTAGTTTTAGTGGTGGAGATTATAAAATATCTGGTTCTTGGGCTATCAAAAATTTACTGATTAACCAACCTCGTATTTCTGCGGAAGATATCGTAGTGCCTGATGCTAGGGTTGAAGCTGATATGCTGATTGGGGCGAATTTTGTATGTCTGGATAGCACTTCTACGGTTTTTCTGCGTGATGCTTCAGTTCATCCTTACTTGAAATATACGCTATCTCCTAATAAAATTTATGAGATGAAACTGAACGCTCCCGAGCAAGATGCACAGGCTATATTTAATTCTTTTCCAGTAGGTTTGTTCGAGTCTTTAGATGGCATTAAAGTACAAGGAAAGTTAAAATACAATCTCGATTTTTATTTAGATACGACATTACCCGATAGTGTAAAGTTTAGTTCTACGCTAACGCCGACAGATTTTAAGGTACTTCATTTCGGAAAAACAGACCTTACCAAAATCAATTCGGATTTCGTTTACACACCTTACGAGTATGGCAAACCGATGAGGAACATCACCATCGGTCCATCTAATCCTAATTTTACGAGGCTGGATGATATTTCTCCGAACTTTAAAAACGCTTTGTTAACCGCCGAAGACCCTTCGTTTTTCAGGCATAAGGGTTTTGTGGAAGAATCAATCCGTAAATCTATCGCAGTAAACTTTAAGGAGAAAAAATTTAAACGAGGCGGAAGTACCATTTCTATGCAGTTGGTTAAAAATGTATTCCTAAGTAGAAAGAAAACATTGGTACGTAAAGCAGAAGAAATCCTGATTGTTTGGCTCATAGAGAATAACCGTTTGGTGAGCAAGTCTCGGATGCTGGAGGTTTACTTTAATATTATTGAGATGGGCAACAATGTGTATGGTATTGGAGAGGCATCAAGACATTACTTCGGTAAAAGTCCATCAGAATTAACTATAGGTGAAGGTATTTTCTTGGCGAACATTGTGCCTAAACCGAAAGTAGCGCTTTACAAATTTATGAGTAATGGTTCGCTAAAAGGCTATCTGTTACCTTATTTTAGATATATTGGTAACATCATGGCTCGTCGTGGATTGGCAACGTCAGATAGCACAGGTTATGGGTTTTATAACGTGCGCTTGCGTGAAGGTTTAAGGCAATACTTGCTGCCAGATTCTACTACCATAGATACCAATGCAGTTGATATTGGTGAAGATGATATGATGACCCCAGAAGGTATGCAGGATAAGTCGAAAAACTTGTTCGATAGACTGTTTGGAGGCGCAGCAAAAAAAGATACCACTAAAGTGCAACCAGCTGCCGATACTACAAAAAAAAAAAAACAACTGAGACAAGAACGCCGCGAAGAGCGCAGAAGACAGAAGGAGCAAGAGAAAAATGGAAACTAACATCAGCGTTCATAACAAAGAGTTCGAGCTTTTTCTGGAAGAAGAAACCATCGCCAAACGTATTCGCTTAATGGCTATACAGCTTAATGTAGATTACGAAAACAGAAACCCTTTATTTATTGGGGTGCTTAATGGCAGTTTTCTTTTCTTGGCAGATTTGATGAAAGAAATAGATTTAGCCTGCGAAACTGAATTCATCAAAATAGCTTCTTACCATGGTACAAGCAGTACTGGAATGGTTAAAGATGCCTTAGGTATGCCCCAAAATCTCAAAGGCAGAGATATCGTTGTTGTCGAAGATATTATCGACAGTGGTTTAACCATGAAATACATTCTCTCAAAAATCTACGAACAAGAGCCTGCGTCTGTCTCCGTTTGCACTTTATTATTTAAGCCAGATGCATTGAAAGAAGAAATCAATGAGCTTAACTATATTGGTTTCGAAATCCCTAATGAATTTGTAGTGGGATATGGCTTAGATTACGATGGTTTGGGCAGAAACTTGAATCAAATTTATAGAGCTGTTTAGTTTTTTTGATAGATGCTTGTTTTTTTATCTCCTATCTTTTTCAACGCACCTATTACCACTCCATGGTGAAGATCTCTGCTGGCAGTTGCAGTAGATAATTCACTAAAATATTTCATGTAGTCCTTTCTAGTAAATACTGTAGTATAGTTTTCTAAAAATAAGGCTAATCTCTCCGTCGTATTTAATCTTTTAGTTGAATTTTCCAATAGCCTTAATAGAGACAGGTCAATGATATTTAGCATATATTCGATAAATTTTGTTGATTTTCCCTCTTTATCGCACATCGATAATGTTTGGTAGTAATCCGATTGATTTTTTGAAATGAGCGTTTCGAAAGGTAGAAACTCAAAAACAGGATATTCGCTCATTAAAATTAGTGTTTGCCAAAGCCTTCCCATTCTGCCGTTTCCATCTATGAAAGGGTGTATGAATTCCATTTCATAATGAAACACACAGCTTTTAATTAGTGTTAGTTCGGAGGAGTCCTTTAGGTATTCGAAAAGGTCTTTCATTAAATAAGGGACATTAGTATAAGGCGGTGCCAAATGAGCTACCTTACTTGCCTTTACTATCCCTACACTTTTATTTCTGTATTTTCCGTTATCTAAAATGAGGTGATCTAGTAAAGTTTGATGGGCTTTTAAAAAATGTTTTTCCGATTGGTAATTATAACTTTTAATTTTCTGATAAACTTCGATAGCATTAACTACCTCTCGGATATCTTTCTCTGGGCCAACCACCCTTTTGTTCTCGATAATAGAAGTTATTTGCTCCTCAGATAAGGTGTTACCTTCTATATTTAAGGAGAAGTAAATGGTTTTAATCTGATTTTGTTTCCTCAGTGTTGGATTTTGCTTAATTAAATATTTGGCATTTACTTCTCCTATTTTTTGAGCAATGGCCATAATAAGTCTTAATATTTCTGAAGTGATTTCGTAAGTAGGCTTCATGATAGTATCAAATGATAGTATCAAAAATAAGAAATTATTTGTTTTAGTAATAAATATTTGTTTTTCATATAATTTTACGAGTTTTGCAGAGTAATAAAAATCAGCTTTAAAATCATAATTTAAAAATCAAATGACCATACATAAAGAAGGATATACCTCTATCGCCCTAACAGTACTTTTCATATTCATTATCAATGCTGTAGTAGAATACAGGTTTGCGGATGTGTTTATATTGAGATGGTTTGTTTATATCTTGTCTTTCGCATTATTTATTACGGTATTACAGTTTTTCAGAAACCCAAAACGTACGTTTACCAACGGCGATAATTTGATCATTTGCCCTGCTGATGGTAAAGTTGTAGTAATAGAAGAAACTGAAGAAGGAGAGTACTTTAAAGATAGACGTTTACAGGTTTCTATCTTCATGTCACCTGTAAATGTGCACATTAACCGTAACCCAATTTCAGGAGTTGTTAAGTTTTTTAAATATCACCCAGGAAAATATTTAGCTGCTTGGAACCCAAAATCGAGCACGGAGAACGAACGTACTACCGTAGTAGTTGAACATAAAAATGGTGCGCCTTTATTGTTCCGCCAAATTGCTGGCGCTTTGGCACGCCGTATTGTATGGTATGTGAAAGAAGGCGACCAAGTAACGCAAAACGAGCAATTCGGCTTTATCAAATTTGGTTCTAGGGTAGATATTTATTTGCCTTTAGGAACTAAAGTGAACTTAGAATTGAACCAAGTGGTTAAAGGTGGGATTACTGTTTTAGGCGAACTAGCTTAGTCAGTTAAAAGTATAAAGCCCAAGCTTTAAAAGCTCAAAGCATAAATTAAAGCCTTGCAAGTGTCGAACTTTTAAGGCTTTTTTGTGTTACAGGTTTGTTGTTGGTCGTCATACCCAACACGATTGGGTATCTTAATGCGATCGCTTTACGATTCCCGCCTACGCGGGAATGACGGGGAGAGATGGCAAGTCTAGATTGTTTAAGATAGAATGATTACTGTGGGTTAAATAAAATGGGATTGACGCGTAAATATCCCGATTTTTCATCGGGAATTGCAGCAAAAGCCCGACTAAATATTAATCGGGCTAATGTAATTGCTTTTCAAATTATTTTAAAGCGTACTTATTTTTCTTCTTTATGAGTACTTTCCCCGACGCTTCGTTGCGTTGGATAGGCAAACTCAGAACCGTTAGCCTGCACAATCTCAATTACCTTGAAATTTACCGCTTCTTTAACTTTAGCCAAATCAAACTCTTTGTTCATCGGTACCAAATAAATGATTTGAATATTCAAGGCAGAATCTCCGAAGGAATCGAGAGCTACCACCGCATCTGTAGTACTTGCATTCTCTTTTAAAAACTCACCAATTTCGGCAATAATCTTTTTAAGTACCTCATTGCTGGTTTCGTAAGTTAAGCCAATATCAAACTTTACACGGCGAGCATTTCTCATCGTCAAGTTTTCCAATACACCGTCAATCATAGAGCGGTTAGGTATCACATAAGTAGTTTTATCCGCACTGCGCAAAACCGTACTTCTAAAACCTACACGTTCTATGGTGCCTTCAATACCATCTACTTTTACTACATCGCCTACGGTAAAAGGTTTGTCCATAAAGATCAGGAAAGAGCCTAAAAGGTTTTCCAAACTATCTTTAGCAGCCATAGCTATGGCAATACCGCCAATACCCAAACCTGTAATTAAACTAACCGCATTTACTTCGAACACGTAGCCCAGCAATACAAAAAAGCCTATAAAAGAAACTAGAAACTTTAATAGCTCTTTAATGAAAGGCACTAATTGGTCATCGGCTTTATTTTTCGTTTTGGCTGCTCTAACCAGTAAAACATGAGTAACAAAGTCGATAATCCTTAATACAATCCAGAAAATGGACAACAGAATTAAGAAAAGAAAAACCTTATCTACCAATTCCCCAATAGTAAAAGCTTCATTTATTTTAACCTTATCTATTGTTTTTTTGTAATTGAAAAATGTAACATCTAGCGGGTGCTTCAATTGCTTAATGGCAATATAAAGCGTAAAAATGCTGATGAAAAATTCTATTGGCTTTAAAAGTAGCGCAATAAAAGTTTCTGAGTTAACTTGGTCGGCAAAGTTCTTGAATAACTTGAAAATAAGTTTACTCAGTAAGCGAGAAACAATTCTTTTGAATAAAAGGCCAATTACAATAATGGCGCCCAAAATGGCATATTGTTTCAAGGTATTTCCCCAGAAAATTTGTTCGAAAAAGTTAATGTCCATAGATTATACTAATTGCTTTAATGCAATTTCAAAAGCAGTACTCGATAAATTTGTCTTCTTATTTGATGTTTGATACACGGCTTTTAATGCGTTACCAATAATCGTTGATGCATCGGTAAAAATAGCGTCGTCGCTCATTTCAACATTGCGCTGCATTAGATAAGCAAATACTCTGGCCATACCGCAGTTAGCGATAAAATCAGGGATTACCGCTAAATGATTGTCGGCGTGTTCCATAATGCTACCAAAGAAGATTTCTTTATCTGCAAAAGGCACATTGGCACCACAAGCAATTACTTCCATGCCATTGGCAATCATTTGGTCTACTTCGGCTTGTTTTACCAATCTAGAAGCGGCAGCTGGTACAAAAATCTCTGCACCCATACTCCAAATTTTCTCGTTGGCTTCTTCAAAGGAAAGCAAGTTGTTTGCAACCAAAGTGTTGTTTACACGGTTGTTGAATAAGGCAGCCACTTCCTCCTCGCTAAAACCTTCTGGATTGATTAGCCCGCCAACACGGTCGATGATACCAACCACCTTAACGCCTTGCTGAGCTAAATAATATCCTGCCGCTGCAGCCACATTGCCCCAGCCTTGTATAATGGCTCTTTTTCCTTTGATGTTGCCACCCCAAATTTCGTAGAAGTGTCTAATTGATTCAGATACACCGTAGCCAGTAATCATATCAGCTACTTTATATTTTCTTTTGATGTCTGGTGTATAGGTTAAGTCTTCCAAAACCTTTGAAACACCATAGCGCAATTGGCCAATTTGGTGAATGCGTTCGTTTTCTCTGGCTTGGTAGTGACCGCTAATTACACCTTCTTGTGGGTGCCATAAGCCGTAACCTTCGGTAATTGGAATCACTTCGTGAATTTCGTCGATATTTAAATCGCCACCGGTACCGTAGTAGTTTTTAAGCAAAGGCATTACTGCTTTGTACCAACGCTCTAGTACTTCTTTTTTACGGGGGTCGGCAGGGTCAAAGTTGATTCCCGATTTTGCACCACCAATAGGAGGGCCAGAAACCGTAAACTTCACTTCCATAGTTTTGGCAAGTGACTCTACTTCGTGTTTGTCTAATCCTTTACGCATTCTAGTCCCGCCTCCGGCAGCACCGCCACGTAAAGAATTGATCACTACCCATCCTTCGGCGTCAGATTCTTTGTCTTTCCATTCAAAAACGATCTCGGGTTGTTTTTCTTCGTACTTTTTTAAAAGTTCTTTCATTGGGGATTCATTTTTATAAATAATGAGTTGCCATGAGTATTTTAAGATGAACTCTGGCTATTCATCATCAGATTCTATTTGGTTGCGCAAAGATATAAACAAAAAAACCCCGACGGTTAGTCGGGGTTATATTTTTCTATAGAAAGAAAATTACTTTCTTAAAGATTTGATACGAGCTGCTTTACCAGTTAAGCTACGTAAATAGAACAATTTAGCTCTACGTACTTTACCATAGCTGTTAACTTCTACTTTCTCGATATTTGGAGAACCGATAGGGAAGATACGCTCTACACCAACACCATTACTGATTTTACGAACAGTGAAAGTTTCGTTAGCGCCAGCGCTGTTGCGTTGAATAACAACACCTTGGTAAATCTGAACACGTTCTTTATTACCCTCGCGAATTTTATAATGAACACTTACAGTATCTCCAGATTTGAAAGAAGGAAATTCTTTTTGAGTGCTTACCTGTTCTTCTACAAATTTTACTAAATCCATGATTTTAAGCTATTAAGCCGATTTTTGTAACGTTTAAAATCGGACTGCAATATTAGGGAATATTTTTTAAAAATAAAAGCGAATTTTAAAAATATTTGATGATTTAATATTTTGCCTATTAGCTAATTATCAAATCAACCAATTATCTTATTATTTTAATAAATCGGGACGGCGTTCTTGCGTACGTTTTAAGGCCTCTTCGTGGCGCCATTCGTTAATTTTTGCTTCGTGCCCACTCAACAGAATGTCGGGTATTTTATGCCCACGCCAATCTGCAGGTCTGGTGTAAACAGGTGCATCTAACAATTCACCTTGAAAACTGTCTGATAAAGCAGAAGTTTCGTCGTTTAAAACCCCAGGTATCAATCGAATGATGGCGTCTACCAATACTGCAGCTGGTAATTCTCCACCAGAAAGTACATAATCGCCAATAGAAATTTCTCGTGTTACATAAATATCACGGATACGTTGGTCTATACCTTTGTAGTGCCCACATAAAATGATGATATTTCCTTTAATAGAAAGTTCGTTGGCAATAGTTTGATTCAATGTTTCCCCATCAGGACTCATGAAAATAATCTCATTGTAGCTTCGCTCTTCCTGTAGTTTTTCTATGCAGGCCGCAAATGGCGGAATGCTCATTACCATACCGCTGCCACCTCCATAAGGATAATCATCAACACTTTTTTGCTTGTTGGTGGCATAGTCCCTTAAATTATGCACCACAATTTCAGCAATGCCTTTTTTTTGTGCACGCTGCAAAATAGAATGAGCAAAAGGGCTGGTCAGTAAATCAGGTAGTACGGAGATGATGTCAAAACGCATGCTACAAATATAAGGCTTTAATGGCAGTTTAAAATCTATCGAGTTGTCATGAGATTTTTTTAATTCATAATAATTTGTTTTTGAAATAAACTCATTTATATTTGGTTAACCAAAAATTGGTACACCAAATATAAACTTCATGAAACTAATCAGTTACTTTGTAGCGGGACTGCTGTTAACGCAATTGTCTTCTTGGGCACAAACTGCAATAAAAACATCATTCGAAAGTCCAATATATACTGCAGGTAGTATTAATTCTCAAAACTCATGGACGGTAGTTGGGAATGCCGCTATAAGTGCTACAAAAGCCAAAACTGGCACTAATGGTTTAAGTTTTAACAATGCATCATCAGCTTTACTAGTAAATTATAATGCCTATGGTGGTTCTGTAACTGGAATTAGGGATGTTTTTTATACAGATATGTGGGTCAATCCTGTGTCTTTTGCAACCAAGGGAATTCAGATTATTGCGTATGATCAGTATGCAAGTAATGCAAAACGTATTTATGCTATTGAGCTTACGGTAGATAAAAAAATAAAGGTTTCTACAGGTAGCTCCAGTACGGATACAGAGCTTGGAACATGGATTCAGGATGACTGGTTTCGGTTGTCAATTAAGACAGATCTTGTATTGGGAAAATTTAAAGTTGCAATCAATGGTGTACTAAATCCTGCGGAGTTTTCTTTACGAGAAGCTTATACGCCAACTGCAAGTATGGGTAGGGCAGCTACGATTAAAGAATTTCATTCGTTGCGAATTAATCACACTTCAGACACGCAGGTAGCTAGTTCTAATTTTACAGTAGATGACCTTTATATAGGCAAAAATCCTATTCCAGATATTTCATTTTTAGCATCGCCTACGGCAAGAATTATCAACGTAGAACAGCCAAGTTACGGAAGCATCAGCTTAAATCCTGCGCAAGCGAGTTATCAAGTGAATGACCAAGTTACGGCAACATTAACCTTGCCACAAGGTTATCTAAACAATGGTTGGACTGGCGATCTGTCTGGGACGGAGTTGACAAAAACTTTCAATATCACCAATAATATGGTTGTTGGGGCCAATGTTACGGTAGATAACACTGCGCCGCCAGCAGAATACACGGTAGCAGTTACTCAACCTGCAAATGCGACGATTACTTTGTCGCCGGCGCCTACCAATGGTAAATATTTAAGTGAAACTACCGTTACGGCTACTGTTAACGTAGCGTCTTGCTACCAATTCAATGGCTGGACTGGAAATTTAAGCGGCACACAAGTGTCAAAAACCTTTGCCGTTAGCGGAGATATGTCTATTGGAGCGGAGATTGCCATCAATACAACACCTGGAATTACTAGAAATGTGACTACGGTTACTGAATTTAAGGCAGCTCTGGCAGCAATGAATCCTGGAGACATAATTTCAGTTGAAGATGGAAGTTATGATCTAAGCAGTTTAACTGTCAATCGTTCTGCTTGCCCCAATAGACCGATAGTGATTAAAGCTAAAAATCAAGGTCAAGCAATTTTAAATGGCGCTACTGCATTAGTTTTAGATGGTTTGCAATATGTGACTTTACAAGGTTTTTCATTCAGAAGTGCAAATGTGGGAACGGGTATCAAGATGTTGAATTGTAGTCGAGTTCGAATTACGAGAAACAGCTTTAAGTTAGATGAAACAAACATCAACTCTTGCAACTGGTTGTACATTGGCGATACTTTTGGAAGCACAGCACCTTTAAAATCGGGACATAATAGAGTTGACTATAACTTGTTTGAAGGGAAAACTAAATCTGGTAAATTTATACTGCTAGATGGGAATATTAACCAGCAAACACAGTATGACACAATCGCCTACAATGTATTCAGAAACAACGGACCGAGAGAAGAAAATGAAAAAGAGACCATTAGGATTGGCGTAAGTACACTTTCGCAAAGTAATGGTTATACTGTAGTAGAATATAATCTTTTCGAAGACTGTGATGGAGATCCAGAAATAGTTTCCGTAAAATCTTTTGCAAACACAGTGAGGTATAATACTTTTAGAAGATGCTTGGGTACGGTTTGTTTGCGTCAGGGAAACAACAGCATTGTAGAAGGCAACTACTTTTTTGGAGAAGGAAAAACCGCTATCTATACCAATGAAAACGGAAATTCTAGTACAATTGGTGCAGGCGGAGTAAGGGTTTATGGTAAGGGGCACAAAATATTTAACAACTATTTTTCTGGATTAACGGGAAGTATCTTTGATGCAGCTATTACGATTACCAATGGTGATGCCTACAATGTGGCTAATCCAACAGATTTGGCTAAACACTATGTGCCCGAAAACTTAGAAGTCGTGTTCAATACCTTTGTCAACAATAAATCGAATATTGAAATAGGCTATAAGTATGATAAGGCACCTATCAACTGTTTGATTGCAAATAATATTGTGAAGGAAAATGCAACACAAATCATAAAATCTTACAGTGCTGAATCTTTAGCAGGCGTTAATTTTAGCAATAATATCATGTATCCTACAGGTACGTCAACTATAGGTATTTCTGCTGCTAATACACAAATCCAAAATATTGACCCTTTGCTTGAGCAGCCAGTCTGTAATGGTTCGGGTTGTGAGCAGCAAAAAGCTTATGAGGTATTGCGTTTAAGTGCATCAAGTCCAGCTATTAATGCCTCAACAGGTAATTTTAGCTATGCAGCCACAGACTACGAAAAACAAAGTAGGGTTGGATTGGCTGATATTGGTGCTGATGAGTACGATAGGAACAATATGGTGCAGGTTAGTGCGCTAGATGAAAGTAATGTTGGCCCCAATGCTGTAGCTTTTAATTACAGTTATTTTGATGTGTTGCCAATTACACTAGTTTCATTTGATGCGGCCTACCGTAACCAGCAAGTAGAGTTGAAGTGGAATGTAGCAAAGCAAGAAAATGTAAAACGATATGAGGTAGAATGGCGTACAGATTTTTCTGATTTTAAAGCAGTGGCTGATTTATCTCCAGTGCAAGGGCAGCTTAACTACATCGCAAAACATTCTTCTCCAATTGTAGGCAATAATTATTACCGACTTAAAACCGTGGATGAAAACGGAGATGTAGATTTTTTTGAAGAAAAAGCAGTGCGTGTATTGAGTAGCCAATTGGCAAAACTTTATCCTAATCCAGCTATCAAAGCGTTTACGGTAGATTTTGGCTACACTGCAACGGGTTCAGTAAAGGTGAAAATGGTTAGCGTGTTAGGTAGTAGTGTGTATGAACAAGTAGTGTCGGGAGTTTCTTCTTGTCAAATTCCAGTTAGTACGCTTGCCCAAGGAATGTATTTTGTACAATTTATAAATGCTGAAAAGAAAATGGTTTCATTGCCAGTTATTGTTTCGCACTAGGTTGTCCACTGGTCGTGAATTACAGCTACGAGGTAATGATTGCCCTGATGTTCTTTAAATACTAATCGAAGGCTGGTCCAATCCATACCCTCGTATTTTTTGTCAAACCCGCTAAAGTAATATTCTAGAAATGGGTGTTTTGGATAGATTTCGCTAAGGTTGTTTATTGAATTCCCCTTGCCGATGATTCGGTTGTAAGCAGTTTTTTCGGCATGTAGGTAATCTGCATTGTACACAAACTTCTCTAGGTATTTTTGTGCAGTTAATCTGATGGTTTCGCCTGATCCATCGTAGTTGCCCCAATTTACCGAACCTCGTTCCTCTATCAGCTTGGTAAAAGTAGCTTTAGTTAATTTTTTAGCAGATTTCGTGTCTATAAATGCGTAAGGCGAAAATAGTACGCTATCTGTTGGATGAAAATAAGCTGCAAAAGCTTTATAGTCCTTGGCTTTAAGTGCAGTGAGGATTTCTGTTGCAATGGTGATCAGTGTTCCCTCGTCAACAGTAGCGGTATCCTTTGGTTTATGAATTACCACAGTATCTTTTGACGATGTTGAGTCTGCTGGCTTATCGGTATTATTGCAGCTCAACAGCAACACAGTTAAAATACTAAAGCAAAAAACATTAAACCATTTCATGACTATAAAAACTGAAATGATTCGCTTTTGTTTGCGATGGAATTAAGGATTTAGATAGATGTCTAGCAATCCCTCAGGTAAATCTAAGGTTAAGATATTTTCTTCATCATCTATTTCCACAATAAAATCTTCGTTCAAAGGAAATAGGACATCTGTATTTTTATAATGTACAGTTGCCACAAATTGCTGTGGATATTCATTTACTTCAATGATTTCGCCCAGTTCCCCTAAGGTTTCATCTACAGCAATAAAACCTTTCAGGTCGGTATAGTAGAACTCATCTTCATCACGCTCTGGTTTTTTATTCAAAGGCATGTACGCCTTTTTCTTCACTAGAGGTTGTGCCTTATCTATATGGTCTACATCCTCAAAATAAAAAAGACCGGTTTTGTTGTCGTACAGTTTATGACTAGAGACAAAGAAAGGCACCAATTTGCCGTTTACTTCTAGAAAAACCACATCAAGGTCTAAGTCTTGGTAATCTTCAAACTCAAAAAAAAGTTGAAGTTCGCCTTTTAGGCCTTTTGTTTTAGTGATGTAACCGATGTAAAATGATTCTTCTTTTGTCATGCTGGAAATGTGGTGATTTGTTGATTAGCTAATTATCAAATCGGCTAATTAGCTAATAAAAATAGCGTCCCGATTTTACCCGAAACGCTATTTCTTTTAAAGTAAAACTGATTATTCAGCTTTATCTTCTGCTTGAGTTTCTTCAGCAGGAGCTTCTGTTGCTGCCTCAGCTTCTACCGCTGGAGCTTCTTCAGTAGCTACTTCTTCTTCAACAACCTCTTCCGCAACTGGTGCGTTCTTAGCTGCAATAGCTGCTGCTCTGTCTTCGTTTTTCTTAGCTTCTGCCGCTAAAGCTGCTTTACGAGCTTCTGCTTTAGTGTTTGCTAATCCTTCTGTTTTACCAGAGATTTGACCAGCTTTAGTTTCTAACCAAGTAGCAAATTTAGCATCTGCTTGTTCTTGCGTTAAAGCACCTTTTCTGATACCGCCTTCTAAGTGTTTTTTGTATAAAACACCTTTGTAAGAAAGGATAGCACGAGCTGTGTCAGTAGGTTCAGCACCATTCAATACCCAGTTTACAGCTTTATCGAAGTTTAATTCGATAGTTGCAGGGTTAGTGTTTGGGTTGTAAGAACCTAAACGCTCAATGAATTTTCCGTCTCTTGGAGCACGAGCATCCGCTACTACCACATGGTAAAAAGGTTTTCCTTTTTTACCGAATCTTTGCAATCTGATTTTAGTTGCCATTCTTTTTTATAGTTTATGTATTCAACATAGTTCCCGGAACTCCGTGTTGCGGGGCTGCAAAAGTAAACAATATGTTGGTAATTAGCAAAAAGGTTAAAAATTATAGTTGGTTATAATTGTTTGAAAATCAAAAACATCATTTCATGGAAGCTGTAGTCCTGCTGTGCGCTGCAATCTTTTTGTTGGCAGTGACTTTAATAATTGTCAGGCTGAGCTTGTCGAAGCCTCTGCATTTTACAAAAGGACGGAACCTGCAAAAAGGATTTTCGCTGCCATCAGGTTTAACTAACAAAGGCTGTGCATTTTGGCAAATGGTTTAAAAATCAAAATAACTACACATACAAAAACATCTGCTCCCTTAAAACTGTGTGTCTATGTGGTTCTCATAAAAAAGCTATCTCTACCTCATTAAAATTAGATTAAGCTTACAAAAGTGAAATCTCTTTTACTGATATTTGGTCTGTCAGCGCCGAAAGGTGTAAAAATCCAATCACATTTAAATGAGAATAGCTATAGATATGGACGAGGTTTTAGCCGACCCCATCCATAAATTCATACAACTTTACAACAGAGATCATCAAGTTCCTTTAGATCTAATTATTAAACCAGGTACAGAGCTTTTCGAAAACGTACCGGAAGAAGTAAACAATAAATGGTTCGAGTATATCAACGAAAAAGGTTTTTTTAGAGATTTGCCTGTGATCGACGGAGCAATAGAAGCAGTAAAACAATTACAGGAAAAACATGAGGTGTATATCGTATCTGCGGCCATGGAGTTTAGAAATTCTTTAGAGGATAAATTAGATTGGCTTGCGGATCATTTTCCATTCATCGATTGGAAGCATATCATGTTCTGTGGGGATAAAATCGTTAACGTAGATGTAATGATTGATGATAGAATTAAAAACTTCAAAGGTTTCAGTGGAAGGCCATTGCTTTTCACTTCTCCCCATAACTTGCTCATTACCGAATACGAACGTGTAGACAACTGGAAGCAGGTGTTAGACAAATTGTATTAATAGCTCAGCAGATTTTTTGCCTCTCTTAGTAATTATTATTGCTGAGCAGATTTTTATCTTGCTCGGCTACAAGTGTACCGGAAATTACCGCTTAATAACAAATAACATACAAGTGTTTCTATTATCCTTAAAAGAATAGAGCTCTCTAGTTTTTAAGAATGATATCAGGATCTTATTCTGTAAAAGTGTAAGTATTTATTTATCAATGAGTGCTTGCCTTCAAAATTAAATCACTTGTTAAGCTAAAGTTAAGCGGCTAGGTGTTGTGCATAACAATTTTGGGATTAAAAAAACCTCGTTTAATTATTCTCAATTTGCGTACTTCTTTAAGCCTTCTTAGCAAATTAGAATGATTTAAATTCAATAAAAATACTATTTTTGAAGCGTTTCGCAATTACAACTTTTTCATTACAAAAGGAAATGTTGTGTGCGTTAGCACAATTAATCTTACTAAAACATTAAATGAAAGTTGCACTTATAACGGGGGTGACCGGCCAGGATGGTGCCTATTTAGCAGAATTTTTGTTAAAAAAGGGATATTTTGTACATGGGATAAAAAGAAGGTCTTCGCTTTTCAACACGGATAGAATCGATCACTTGTATCAAGACCAACACGAGAAAGATATTAAGTTTAAGCTACATTACGGAGATCTTACAGATTCAACCAACTTAATTAGAATAATTCAAGAAACTCAGCCAGATGAAATTTATAATTTGGCAGCAATGAGTCATGTTAGGGTGAGTTTCGAGATGCCCGAATATACAGCTAATGCAGATGGCATAGGTACTTTGAGGTTATTAGAAGCAATTAGGATTCTCGGACTAACCAAGAAAACAAAAATCTATCAAGCGTCAACTTCAGAGTTATATGGATTGGTACAAGCTGTTCCTCAAAGCGAAAGCACTCCGTTCTATCCTCGTTCGCCATATGCTGTTGCTAAAATTTACGGTTACTGGATTACAGTTAACTATCGTGAAGCTTATGATATGTTCGCTTGTAACGGAATTTTGTTTAATCACGAGAGTCCATTACGTGGAGAAACATTTGTAACGCGTAAAATCACCAGAGCGGCTTCTAAAATTGCCCTCGGCTTACAAAGCTGTTTGTACTTAGGGAATCTATCAGCACAACGCGATTGGGGACATGCAAAGGATTACATCGAAGCAATGTGGTTAATTCTTCAGCAAGAAAAAGCCGAAGATTACGTTATTGCTACAGGTGTGACCACTACGGTAAGAGATTTTGTACGTATGGCTTTTGCAGAGCTCGGCATTACTGTGGAGTTTTCTGGTAAAGATGAACAAGAAAAAGGGGTGATTATAGATGTAGATCAGGAGAAAGCATTAAAGCTGGGATTGAATGTAGAATCACTCAAATTGGGAGAAACGGTAGTTAGGGTAGATCCTAAATACTTTAGACCAACAGAAGTAGATTTATTGTTGGGAGATCCAACAAAATCAAAAACTCAGTTAGGTTGGGAGCCTAAATATGATTTACAAGCTCTAGTTGAGGACATGATGCAATCAGATTTGAATTTGATGAAGAAAGATGAGTACCTTAAACAAGGAGATTATAAAACTTTGAATTATTTCGAATAATTTAACAATCTGCCAAAAAACAAAAAATACAGCTACGGCTTATGAAAAAAATATTTTTATCAATACTACTGATTGCCATTTCAGTTTCACTCTTTGCTCAAATAGGTGCGACCACTAATGTAGATGAGCTTTCTGATGCCCAGATCTCGCAATTAATGAAGCAAGCAGAGTCTATGGGGCAAACTAGTGATGCGCAATTAGAACAGTTTGCTATGTCTAAAGGAATCAAGCAAGAAGAGATTGCTAAATTTAGGGCTAGAGTAGAAAAATTAAAGAAACAAGGTAAGGTGACCCAAGCTGAAGGTAAGCATTCGGTTGGCGCAGGAAGGGAATATACAGAAACTACTGGAGGTGGATCCATAATTAATGCAAAAAAGGAAGATGATGCGGAGATTCAACCCAAGATTTTTGGAGCTGGTTTATTTAGAAATGGAAGTATCACTTTTGAACCTAACTTACGAATAGCAACACCAAAGACTTACATTGTTGGACCTGATGATAGGCTAATCATAGATTTGACTGGAGATAACGAAAGAAGTTATGAACTTCAGGTTAGTCCAGAAGGCATAATCAGCATGGAGTATGTTGGCAGAATTTCTGTAGGAGGCCTAACTATCGAACAAGCCAGCTCTAAAATAAAGTCTGTAATGGCCAAAACTTATCCCGCATTGAAAACTGGTAGAACATCAGTCGCCATTAATCTGGGTAATATCAGAAGCATTCAAGTTACCGTTACAGGTCAAGCAATAAAGGCAGGAACTTACACGATTCCTTCCTTAGCGAATGTGTATAGAGCTCTCTATGTTTCTGGAGGGCCGTCTAACAACGGTACATTTAGAAATATTCAGGTAATCCGTAACAATAAGGTGATTGCTGTAGTGGATGTTTACGATTTTCTTTTGAGAGGACTGCAACAAGGAAACGTTCGTTTGCAGGACCAAGACGTAATTAATATTCCTGCTTACAGCAAGCGAGTGGAAATCTCGGGAGAGGTAAAAGAGGCTGCTATTTTTGAGGTAAAGGGAACTGAGACTTTACAAGATGTAATTAATTTCGCAAAAGGTTTCACTTCAGAAGCTTATACAGCTAAAATAAAGTCATTTCAAAATACGGATAGAGAAAGAAAAATTAGCGACGTGTCTTCGGCGCAATATGCTACTTATCAACCTAAAAATGGAGACAAATTTATAGTTGAAGCTATTTTAGAACGTTTCGAAAATAGAGTAGAAATTATTGGGTCTGTATTTAGACCAGGCGTATATGAACTGGATAAAGGTTTAACGCTTTCTGGATTAATCAAAAAGGCAGATGGTATTACTGAAGATGCATTTCTAAATCGTGGATATATTAATCGTTTGAATCCAGATAAAACACAATACTTTATCTCTTTTGATGTTGCAAAAATACTTTCTGGAGAAGAAAAAGATATTCTTTTAACTAGGGAAGATAAGGTGACGATTAATTCGTTATTTGATTTAAGAGAAGAATATTCGGTTACCATTCAAGGAGAGGTTAGGGCTCCTGGAACTTTTGACTTTGCAGAAAACCTAACTTTGGTAGATGTAGTACAGATGGCGGGAGGTTTCAAAGAAGGAGCTACACCAAATCGTATAGAAGTTTCTCGAAGGATAACAAAAGCAGATTCCTCTTCTAGAACAGCCGAATTATTTATAGTTAATATTGATGAGAATTTACGGATTGTTGGCAATGAGTTTGCGCTTAAACCATTCGATATTATTACAATTAGAAACTCTGAAAGTTATTCAGTGCAAAAACAAGTAAGAATAGAAGGTGAGGTAAAGTACCCGGGAATGTACACGATTACAAGTAAAGACTATAGAATTTCTGATTTGATTAAAAAAGCAGGTGGGCTTTCTACTTATGCTTATCCAGAAGGAGCTTCATTAAAAAGACCAGGTGCTGAAAAAATTAATCCTGGAGATAAAAATGCTATCAATAATGCAGAAGAAGAAGAAAAGAAGTTTTTAAACTTAGAAAGAGTTCAAGACGACGCAGCAGTTAAAGTTGATGAAAAATTAGTTCAATCTGATTTAGTTGGCATTGATTTAGAAAGTATCTTGAAAAAACCTTTATCTAGACAAGATTTAATTTTAGAAGAAGGAGACATTATTCGTGTGCCTAAGCAATTACAAACTGTAAAAGTGACCGGAGAGGTGTTAAATCCAAATAGCATCGTATATGTACCTGGTAAAAATTTTAAGCAGTATGTTAATGGAGCAGGAGGATTTACCAATTCTGCATTGAAAAAAAGAGCTTACATTAAGTATGCGAATGGATCTACTGAAGCAGCAAAGAAATTTTTGTTTTTCAATAACTATCCTAAAGTAAAACCTGGTGCAGAGATTCTAATTCCTTTTAAGGCAGAAAAAGAAAAAATGAATACACAAGCATGGGTTGGAATTGGTACAGGAATTGCATCATTGGCAGTGGTAATTGTGAGTTTGTTTAGGTAGATTTGGACTTAAATTCTGAAATAAAAATTGCGGTAATTGGCCTAGGATATGTAGGCTTGCCCTTGGCGGTAGCATTTTCTGAAAAATACCAAGTTGTTGGTTTTGATATTGATACTTCTAGAGTATTACAATTAAAAGATGGTTTAGACGCAACTAATGAAGTAGAAACCAATGAACTAAATGCCGTTTTAAAAACTGATCAACTTACAGTTTCTGACCAGCTTGCTGATATCAAAGAAGCAAGGGTATATATCATTACGGTTCCAACACCAGTTGATAGGTTTAAAAAGCCTGATTTAACCTTTTTATTTAAAGCTAGTGAAGCAGTAGGTAGCGTATTAATGCCAGGAGATTTGGTGGTTTACGAATCCACCGTTTATCCCGGCTGTACAGAAGAAGACTGCGTACCTATTCTCGAAAAATATTCTGGTTTAGTATTCAACCAAGATTTTTACTGTGGCTATTCTCCAGAAAGGATTAATCCAGGAGATAAAATAAACACACTAAAGAAAATTAAAAAAGTAACTTCTGGGTCAACAGCAGAAACTGCAGATTTTGTAGACAAGCTCTACTCAAGCATTATCACTGCTGGAACACACAAAGCCCCATCTATAAAGGTAGCTGAGGCTAGCAAAGCTATTGAAAACGCACAGCGAGATGTGAATATTTCTTTCGTAAATGAACTCGCACTTATTTTCGATAGAATGAACATCGATACAAATGACGTGATAGAAGCGGCTGCAACAAAGTGGAATTTTCTGAAATTTAAACCTGGTTTAGTGGGAGGGCATTGTATTGGAGTAGACCCTTACTACTTAACTCATAAAGCACAGGCTTTAGGCTATCATCCTCAAGTAATTTTATCTGGCAGAAAAGTTAACGATAATATGGGGATGTTTGTGGCCAATAAAGTAGTAAAACTACTCATCAATAAAGGAAATCATGTCAAAAATTCTAAGGCTTTAGTACTTGGAGTTACGTTTAAAGAAAACTGCTCAGATATTAGAAATTCTAGAGTAGTTGATATCTATAGTGAATTGATACAATTTGGAGTTGATGTAGATGTATTTGATCCATTAGCTAATAAACAGCAGGTTTTAGAAGAGTACGGAATAGAATTACTATCCGAGATAAATGGACAGTACAATTCTATTATTTTAGCTGTAGCACACCAGCAATTTCTACAAATCAACTATAACAACTTAAAACAAGATGCCAACGCCGTAATATTTGACACCAAAGCATTTTTGGATAGAAATATAATAGATGGCAGACTCTAATATTCAAATTCCATTTTTTGATGCGTCAGCCTCATACCACCTTCAAAAAGAAGAAATAGATAGGGCTATCCAAAATGTTTTGGATAAAGGTGCATTTATCAATGGGCGGGAGGTGGAGTTATTTTCGTACAGCCTAGCATCATATTTAGGCGTAAACCATGTTGTCCCTTGTGCAAATGGTACAGATGCATTGAGTTTAGCCTTAATGGCACTAGAATTAGATAAGGAAGACGAAATCATAATTCCTGCATTTAATTTTATTGCTGCGGCTGAAGCAGTTGCTCTATTGGGATTAGTTCCTGTATTTGTAGATATCTGTGAAAATGACTTCAATATTGATAGCTCACTGATTGAGGGCAAGCTCACGTCTAAAACAAGGGCTATTATGGTTACCCATTTATTCGGAGCATCCGCACAAATGGACGAAATCAAAACTGTTGCAGAAAAGCACAATTTATATATCATTGAAGATGCTGCCCAGTCTTTAGGAAGTGAATACCGAAACCAAAAACTTGGAACCTTAGGACATATTGGATGTACTTCTTTTTTTCCTACTAAAAACTTGTCCTGTTTTGGAGACGGCGGCGCTGTTTTTACAAATGATGCAATCCTAGCAGGCAAGATAAAAATGATTGCCAACCATGGACAAATAAAGAAATACGAACACGAAATAATTGGTGTCAATTCTAGGTTGGATACACTCCAGGCAGCGATATTAAATGTTAAGCTTCATAAGCTAAATGAAGCAATTGAAGCAAGAAGAAACATCGCAAATTTATATCATGAACATTTAAAAGATGTAGAGAAGGTACAACTTCCTTTTGAATCGCCCAAAACTGTCCATAGCTTTAATCAATATTGTATCCTTTTAGAAAATAAATTGGTTAGAGATGCGTTGAAGGAATACCTAAAAAACGCCGGCATATCGACGATGATTTACTATCCTAAACCGACCCATCTACAAAAAGCATTTTCAATTTGCGGAGGTACAGAGGGAGATTTTCCTTTATCAGAAAATGCATGTGAGCGTATTTTGGCATTGCCAATATTCCCAACGCTAGATATACAGCAGCAACATTATATTATCAACCAACTGAAAACCTTTATAAGCGATGCCAATTAGGTACTTTGCACATGAAACAGCTGTGGTAGATGAGGGTGCTATCATCGGAACAGGGACAAAAATTTGGCATTTTTCGCATATAATGACTAATGCAAATATTGGTGAATATTGTATTATCGGACAAAATGTGATGGTGGCTTCGAAAGTTGTGGTGGGAAACGGCGTTAAAATACAAAACAACGTGTCTGTATTTGAAGGCGTTTTGATAGCAGATGATGTATTTATAGGTCCCTCGGTAACATTTACGAATGTTAAAATACCTAGAAGTTTTGTTAATCGCAAAAGCCAATTTTTACAAACTAACGTAGGTAAAGGTGCATCTATAGGTGCCAATGCTACCATTGTTTGTGGAAGTAACATTGGAGATTTTGCAATGATTGGGGCAGGTGCCGTGGTTACAAAAGACGTTGCACCTTATTCATTAGTTATCGGTAATCCAGCAAAACATGTTGGCTGGGTTAGCCAATATGGGCAGCTTTTAGATTTTACATCAAATGAAGTAGCAGAGTGCACAGAAAGTGCTCAAAAATATATTTTGTTAAATAACCAAATTTGTAAATTAGATTAAAATCTATCGATCATACACCTATGAAAATAAAATTTGCAATACTTGGTTACGGGCATATAGGAAAGAGGCATGCAGAGCTTGTGTCTCGACATCCAGATGCCGAGTTGGTAGCCACTATAGACATTGTCAGTAGCACTAATCTTCGAGCTTCGGAATTTAAGGTGCCACATTTTACGAGTATCGATGATTTTTTAAAATCTGATATCGGTGTTGATGTAGTTAATATTTGTACGCCCAATGGTTTTCATGCCTCACAAGCTATAAAATGTTTAGAACAAGGTAAGCATGTAGTAATTGAAAAACCTATAGCGCTAAACAAGGCAGATGCAGAAAAAATCCTGGAGGCAGCCAATAAAAATAGTAGGTTCGCATTTCCTGTTGTTCAAAATCGTTATTCATCAACCGTTAAATGGCTCAAAGAAATTGTATCAGATGGCAGGTTGGGAGAAATTTTCATGGTGCAATTAAATTGCTTTTGGAACAGAGACGAACATTATTACACTAAAGGTGGCTGGCATGGAACCTTAGCACTCGACGGTGGACCCTTATACACACAATTCTCTCATTTTATTGATGTATTGAATTGGATATTTGGAGATGTAAAAAATATCAATGCTAGATTCTCTAATTTCAACCATCAACATAATACCGAATTTGAAGACAGTGGAGTTGTAACATTTGATTTTTTGAAAGGTGGCATGGGTTCTATTAATTACTCTACATCAATTTACCAAAGCAACTTTGAGAGCAGTATAACGGTTGTTGGTCAAAATGGAACAGTCAAAATTGGTGGACAGTACATGAATAGCCTAGAATACTGTCTAATTAAAGGAGCCGAAAGACCAATATTAAAGGATAATCAGATGATGAATGACTATGGAGCTTACAAAGGTTCAGCATCTAATCATCATTTGGTGGTGGATAATGTAATAAAATCCATCAATGGTTTCGAAGAGCAACACGTATCTTTGTCAGATGGTCTAAAAGTTGTAGATATCATTGATAGAATTTATACGCATAGAGACGCAAGAATAACAAAAAAGCCTCTTCGTAAAGAGCAGTTAACTACGTAACATAATTATTGTTAAAAAAGAAAAATGACAAACGAAGTCGATAAAAATAACCAGACAGATAAAGATCAACTCACTTTAAGGGAGTTTGTCCTCAAAGTTATTGAGTGGTGGAGCTACTTCTGGAGCAAAAAATGGACGATTATTATTGCAGGATTATTAGGAGGGATTATTGGATTTGTCTACGCCTATACTAGAAAGCCAGTTTATACGGCCACAACCACCTTCGTACTAGATTCAGGAGAAAAAAGCGGAGGATTAGGCGCTTACTCTGGAGTAGCTTCTATGATGGGAATTGACTTAAGCCCAAATGGCGGTGGCATGTTTGAACGAGATAATATCTTGGATTTATATCAATCTCGTAAAATGATCGAGAAAACATTATTTAGTTCTACTGATGGTATTTCAAAAAAGCCTTTAATTGAAATGTATATAGACATTAATAAATTAAGAGAAGGTTGGAAAAATGATCCTATATTAAAAGATATCAACTTTAGTGTAACCGATTACAAAAAAAAATGGATAGATCCGAAAGAACAACGAATTTGTGATAGCTTGATAGGTGCCATTGCACAAAATATAAGTAAAGGTCATTTAAATGTTTTAAAGCCCAACAAGTTGTTAAGCAAAATTCAAGTAGAAGTCAAATCTGGAGATGAGGTTTTTTCAAAACGCTTTAACGAAGAGCTGGTGAAAAATGTAAATGATTTTTATATTCAGACCAAAATTAAGAAATCACTTGCTAATGTGACGATTCTGCAACATAAAACAGATTCTGTCAGAGCGGTGATGAATGGAGCTATATATAACGCTGTAGCTATTTCCGATGCGACCCCAAATTTAAACCCGACGAGGCAGGTACAACGAATTGTTCCAATTCAGAAGGCGCAGGTTTCAACAGAAACAAATAAAGCAATTTTGGGAACTCTTATACAGAATCTTGAAATGGCAAAAATGTCCTTATTAAAGGAAGCTCCTCTTATCGAGGTGATTGATGGCCCAGTATATCCGTTGTTGAAGACAAAAAAAAGCAAGATTATTTATCTTTTAATAGGAAGTATAGCTTTTGGCTTCTTAACAATTATCATTTTAATTGTTAAGAGAGTTATAAGTTCTCATTTGCCAAAATAAATGAGAAAGAAAGCTAGTTTATTGTTTTTTCTTCGAATACTTAAGGTTTTTTTAAGTATATTAAACCTTACCATAGCAGCTAAGTATTTTGGTGTATCTCTGGATAGAGATATTTGGATATTAGCACTAACTACTATTCTTGTCGTTGATATGGCTATATGGGGGCCTATTAACGAAACTTTCAGAGCTAAATATATAACTACAAGGGAACTTGAAGGAGAAGCTGTTGCATTAGAAAAAATGAACTCATTACTTCTTTTCACCAGCATCGTTTCTTTAGGTATAACATTAATAGTAATTTTATTTAGTGATTTATTGGCGCAAGCGGTCGCTCCTGGTTTCAAAGGGAATGAGTTGCTCAAACTGAGCAATATGTTCATTTACGTTGCACCTATATTACTTATAAACCAACTTATCCAAATTGGCATTAGTGTATTAAATGCTTATGACATTTTTTTTATTCCAGAAATTGCATCATTTGGAACTTCCATCTTTAATATAGTACTAACGGTTATACTTGCTCCTATCTATGGTGTGTATTCTTTGGCTATAGCATATTATGTTGGTGTTTTTTTACTCTTAGGCTTAGTAGTGTATTACGTTAAAAAGCTTAATAAAAACATTATTCGCAATTTGTTCAGCAAAAAACCAAATACTTTATTTTTACCTTTCTTAATTTTTGCTTTGCCTTTTTTCTTACCTTATTTTTTCGGTCAAGCAAATACTCTATTTGAAAAATCATTAGCTAGTAAATTATTTGTGGGGGCAATTTCTTCAATAGATTATGCTCGAAAATTTTCCGAAACGTTTAATACAGTAATCTCAAGCGTACTGACAACCATGCTTATTCCAGTCTTGGCGTTACACTACAGCAAAAATGAGAAAGAAAAATATGTAGCTCAATTTATACAAATGTTGAGGCTTGGATTTTTAGTGATTATTTTAATGGTTACTGTTTTTACGATTTCGCCGAATGCATTTGTTACCATAGTTTATCCGACTCTTTCTTATGAAAATAGTAACCAGATAGCAAAATTAATCACATTCTATTCTTGGGGTGCTCTACCTATTTTTGTATATGTTATTAGCGGGATAGCATTGATGACGTATGGTAAATCAAAGATTTATGCCATATTTGGAATGGTTGCTCAAATTTTAAATATTGTAATAAATTGGATAGGGTATAAGCAATTTGGGTTATCTATTTTCCCCCTATCATTATTTTTTTCTCATTTAATCTGCGGCGGAATAATGTTGTACTATTTTCCTGTATCTGAAAATAATATCGGTAAGAATTTATTAAAAGCTATCGGGATATTTATCTGGACTCTTACCTGGTGTTTTTGCATAGATAAAATGTTAAATCTTACAAACGTATACCTAGAAGTACTTTCAGTTTCTTTTGGAAGTATGATGGCATTAATTGTAGCGCTAGTTTTGTTTAAAATGGAAGAGGCCGTGTTTCTTAAAAAATTGTTTTTAAAAAAGAAATGAGAAAAATCTTAACGATATTTCCACTTGCGGAAAATGTACATCTTACCAAGGATGTTGGAATGGTACCGTTCATAATGCATAAATTTTATAATTATGATGCTACATTAGCTTGCTATAGTAGTGGGCCTTTTCCGAATTTAGAAATCGATACTCCAGGTTTAAAGTTGTTACGCATACCAAAGATAACTGGAGTTGCGACTTTAGATACAGTCTTCTTCTTACTACGTCATGCCAGAAGATTTGATATATTAATAGGATTTCATTATAGTTTTTTTACAGGCATTACTACCACATTCTTCAAGTTGTTGAATAGATTTAAAAGACAAAAAGTTGTATATATAAAACTCGATGCTAAAGAAGATATCTTTAAAATGAAGGAAAGAAAAATATTGCGCAAACTGATGGGGTTCGCAGATATTTTGAGTATCGAAAATACATCAATTTATAATCCTTTAGTTCGTGAATTTGAAAATCTTCTATATGTACCCAATGGGTTCTATCCTAAAAATCCGAAATATTTATTACCGAAAAAAAATATATTTTTAACAGTTGGGCGTATAGGCTCTCCAGAGAAGTCCAATGATGTACTAATGAATGCGTTTGCAAAAGTTGCAAAACTTTTGCCATCTTGGAATCTCTCGCTCGTTGGGCCTATACATGAGGAATTCCAGTCGTTTATATCCAGTTTTTTTAGCAAGCATCCTGACTTGAAAGAAAGAATTAATTTTACAGGTCCAATATTTGATAGAAAAGAGTTAATGCTTAAATATAATGAATCAAAAATTTTCGTGCTAACATCAAAGTGGGAAGGGTTCGCTCTTGTATTTCTTGAAGCAGGAATTGCTGGCTGTACTATAGTTAGCTCTGATATTCTTCCAGCCAATGATGTTACTAATAACGGTCGATTTGGGCGTATATTTCCAGTTGACGATGTAGATGCCTTGAAGGAAGCATTACTTAATTTAGCTAAAAATGAAGAGTTTCTTAAGAATAATTCTACTGCTATAAGCAGTTTTTATCAAGAAAATTTTTATTGGCCGAACATACTATCTACAGTCAACAATAAAATTGAAACATTTCTTTATAAGTAATTCAATGGATGTATCGATAATCTTAGTCAATTATAATACAGCAGATCTACTATTGGCCTGCATAGCATCTATTATTGAAAAAACCAATGAGATTAGTTATGAAATCATAGTAGTAGATAACGCATCTGCAGATTCGTCAGTAGAAAAGGTTAGAGCTAAATTTCCTTCGGTTAAGGTAATTGCTAATAATGATAATGTAGGTTTCGGGCGTGCTAATAATTTAGGTGTAGCACACTCGGAGGGAAAATACGTGTGGTTTCTAAATTCTGATACACTACTCATTAATAATGCAGCAAAAATATTGTTTGAGTCGCTATTTTCTTACCCAAATGCTGGTATCGCTGGAGGAAATTTGTATGATGGCGAAATGAAGCCAAATACATCGTTTTATCAAACTATGCCAGGCTTGTTAGGTGATGTGGATTACCTGCTTTTTAATGTTTTTACAAAAATAAAGTATAATAAAAACCTCAATTTTAATTATAGCAACCGCATTTTGGAAATAGATGGTTTTATAACTGGTGCTGACTTGATGATAGAGAAAGCCCTTTTTGAAGAAATTGGAGGTTTTGATAAAGATTTTTTCATGTATTATGAAGAGACTGAATTGACTTATCGGGTTAGGTTACGTGGGTTAAAAGTAATATCTGTTCCAGATGCAAAGATTATTCACTTAGAGGGAGCTTCTGAAACAAAAAAGGAAAATTCTATAAGAAGAACCTTCGAAAGTAAATTCAAGTACATCAATAAAACAAATCTAAAAGGTAAAAAAAAACTGTTACGATTAATTTTCAAGTTAACAAGTTATCAGAGATACATCTTATATAAATGTTTGGGTAAGGAAAACAAATCAAATGCTTGGGCACTTACAATAAAAGTAGAAAAAGATGTATATAAACGACTGCAGTAAATGATTTATTGGATAATCTTAATCTTATTATTCATTTTAGCAGTTCTTAGCGAGAGCAAGCTTACTCGTACACTAAAATACCTTCTAATTGTTATAGCCGCTGGTTCGCTTACGCTACTAGCTGGCTTAAGAGGTAACATAGAACCTGATTACGCCAATTATGAGGAGATGTTCGATAATGTTGGTATTTATCTTAGCCAGGGTGGCGAAGGAGTAGAACACGGATATCTGTTTCTGAATTATATCATTAAAGCAGTAGGTCTGGGGTTTCAAGCAGTAGTGTTTATAATGGCCTTTCTAGCTATTGTACCCAAAGTAATTTTCTTCTATAAACATAGCCCTAACTTTTTATTTTCTTCTCTAGTCTACTTCACTTCAATCTATTTTTTATTTGATTTCATAGCCATAAGACAAGCGGTAACCATCACTATTTTTATGTGTAGTTTGGTCTTTGTATTAGAAAGGCGACTCGTTCCTTATCTAATATGTATTGTTTTAGGTGCATTTATTCACTCTTCTATTCTTTTGCTATTACCTGGCTACTTTATTTTCAGCAAAAAAATTTCGGGCATATACCTATACTGCATTGTGGGGATTTGTGCAGTAATAAATATTCTTCAAATCAAAATCGGACTAGTAGAGTTTGCATTAGAAAAATTCGTTCTACCTGAGGCTGCAGCGGGAAAAGCAGCATTTTATGGTGCAGAACAGAATTTTGCATTTGTATCGCTAAAGCAGATAGTTTTAGCAATGATCTTTATTTTTTTAAACGATAAAAAGCAATCTAATGCACAATTTAAAAATATTTTGACGAATATATTCGTAGCAGGAATAATTTTTGCTACCGTACTTAATGGAATACCACAATTATCTTACAGAATAAAGTGGTACTTTTTTTGGCCAGAGGCTATTTTAATTATATACTTCGTGAAATATCTAAGTTTCGAGAAACTTCCTTTTAAATATTTGATGTATTTAGCGCTTTTGGCATTATATGCAAATACAATGTTCGTTCTGTTAAACGAATTGGCTACTCGCGGTAATTACATCTATCCCTATAAAACATTCATTGACCAATAAATACGGTTTATTTAAAATATACAAATTATAATATGAAAAGTGCTGTTTTGTACTTGGTGTTTAATCGAATAGATGAAACCAAAGAATCTTTTGAAACGATTAGAAAAGCCAAACCACCAAAATTGTATGTTGCAGCAGATGGCCCTAGAAACGCTGTAAATGGAGAGCGAGAAATTTGCGATGCTGTGAGAAAGATTGCGACTAACGTAGATTGGGATTGTGAAGTTTTAACTCTTTTTAGAGAGGAAAATCTGGGTTGTAAAACAGCTATAGTTATTGCTATCGACTGGTTTTTTGAAAATGAACCTGAAGGGATAATTCTGGAAGACGACATTATACCTAAAAATGAATTTTTTGAGTTTTGTGATATTATGCTCGAAAAATATAGAAATGAAAATGTCATCAAAGCAGTTTCTGGATTTAACCAATTTGGGCAAAATATAGAAAGTAACTCCTACTATTTCTCCAGAGGTTTTTATGCATGGGGCTGGGCAACTTGGAAATCAAGATGGTCTAACTATAAAGTTGACAATTTGGATATGTCGTTGCTTGAAAGCCGGGAGGTAAAGTCAGTCTATCATAAAGCTGCTATCGAAGGTGTAAAGTTTAATCTGAATATAATTCAAGCGGGTGTCTTAGATACATGGGACTATCAAATGTTATATATGATCATGGTCGAAAATGGCCGTGTAGTTGCACCACTTGCAAATTTGACAACAAATATAGGTGCCAACGGTGCACATTCTATGAATAACCAAAACATCTTCTTTAAGTATGGAGAAATGTCAATTAATGACTTGGTGCATCCGAGCAAAATCGAAGATAACCAGGTCTTAAATGAAAAATTGTGGGAAGAATTTAAAGCAGCATATTTAGGAGTAAGATTTAAAGATCTTTTAATGAAGCTTAGATTATATGTTTTACTTAGAGGTTTGTATAAAAAAGTAATGAAGTTTTATATTGCTAAGTTCAAGTAGACTGATAGAAAATGCATTTTAACTTTGGTTTTTAATGAAGAGTATTCTTTTATATTTTAATAGTTTAAAGCCTTCTGGAGGTATTGAGCGAGTGATTGTTACTGTGGCTAATAAATTGTGTGAGCAATATAAGGTTACGATTTTGGTTAAAGGTGAACCAATATCTTTCTACAAGCTGGATGGTAGAGTTCGTTTAGAGAGCTTAGGAAATGAGCTAAACTTTAATATGAATAGTCAGTTAAGCCGTGTTTTCTCCGCAATGAAGTCAGTATATAAAAATTCGAAATCTTTAAAGCTGTATTTAAAACAAAATAATTTTGATTATTATTATTTAGCACATCCACTAAATGTTTTAGAGTTTCATTTTTCAAAAGGAGTAACTACTACCAATACCGTTATTACTGAACACGGAGCATCAACCGCTTATAACTTAATTTATCGAAAGGTTAAAAGTTGGCTGTACCCTAAAGCAAAAGTCTATGTTGTTCCAACTACTAAGGATACAGAATACTATAAAAATTTAGGCTTCCCTGCACAATATTTGCCGCATTTCAAATCTAAATTGAAATATGAAAAGGCCTCCCTGTCAGAAAAAATAGCTTTAAATATTGGTAGGTTCACTGATGTTAAGCAGCAAATAGCATTACTTAGATTATGGAACTCATTAGTTAATGTTAAGCAAATCAAAGATTGGAAATTGTTTCTGGTAGGTATAGGAGAATTGGAAAATCAATTCGAAGAGTATATCGAGCGTAATAACTTACAGAATTACGTGTTTTTAAAACCTCCAAAAGAATCGGTAGAAGAATATTATAAGCAAGCGTCGTTATTTCTTTTGACATCTAAATCTGAAGGATTTGGAATGGTTCTGTTAGAAGCAATTTCATTCGGGCTGCCCTGTGTCAGTTACGATTGTCCATCAGGACCTAGAGATATTATCAAGAATAATGAAAACGGTTATTTAGTGCCACCAAATGATGAAGTCATATTTGAGCAGATGGTGGTAAATTTATTGAATAACCGAGAACTACTTGAAAAAATGGGGAATGAATCATTAACGATTAGTAATAACTGGAATGATGAAAAGTTATTGGAACAATGGAATATAATTTTAAATTAAATAAATGATAAGCATAATAATACCAATGTATAATGCTGAAGGAACAATAGTTAGATGTTTAAATTCTATTGTTAAACAGCAATTTAGTGCAGAAGTAGAAATAATAGTTGTTAATGATGGTTCTCGTGATAATTGCAAAAATGTTGTTGAAGAATATATAAAATCTGTACAAGGTGTTAGCATAATTCTTGTAAATAAGGTAAATGGCGGGGCGTCGTCTGCGAGGAATGCAGGATTAGATTCTGCAAATGGAGAATATATCTTGTTTTTGGATAGTGACGACACTTTTGTTCAAGATTCACTTGAATACGTTACTAATGTGATACATTCTAATCAATTTGATATTGCATGTTTTGGCTATGAATTTTTTGATGATAATAATAAGTCATTATTGCAATTCACTTATGGCGATTCAGTAAAAATCGATGACTATAAGGAAGACTTTTTGAAGAGAGGTACCGTTAAAAATGTAATATGGAATAAAATATATCGTAGAAGTTTCATAGTAGAAAACGACATCAAATTCCGCTCTAATTTCGAACCAAATGAAGATTCGCTATTTGTCTTTGAAATCTTGCTTAAGACAAATAAGATTGTTTTTCTAAATAAAATATTATACAACCATATCTCGGATAACAAGGAAAGTTACACCAATAAATTTGATAATTTTCATTATACTAATGCCCTATCCTTATTAACTTTCTATAAAGAATTAATCAGAAAGGAATTAGGTGCTACCTATCATGTAGCTTATGAGATTTTTTGTACAAGAGTTTTATGTAGATTGATATTGGTATCAACTTTCAGTACGCAAAAGAAAATAGATTTTTACGAAAACCTTAAAACAATCTATCAATCTGAGATTTGGAAAGATTTGCTGAAGTCAAAAGCACTGCCTACAAAATTTAAAAATGTAGTAAGATTTTTTAGTTCACATAATTTAGTTTGGTATTTGGTAAAAGGTATGAAGGCATTCAACTATAGGATGCAATAATTGTAATTAATTATTTCTTTGCTAAAATCTCATTTTCAATATAATTTAATAAAAAGAATATAAAAATGGTACGTACTTACGGTTTACTGGGTTCTATTAAAATGCTTAGAAATATAATAATGACAAAGCTGCTTTACAGTAAATCGCGTTTAGTTAGATTTCCGATTGATATTAGGAATGAGAAAAATATATCATGGGGAATTGGCTTAACAACAGGTGTAGGGAATAGAATTGAGTGTTATCCTCAAAATGGAAATCTCAAAACTCTATTTTTGGGTGACAATATTCAAATAAACGACTATAATCATATCACGGCAATGGAGAACGTTACTATAGGTAATAATGTACTTCTTGCAAGTAAGATATATATATCAGACTGCTCGCATGGAAGTTACTCAGGTGACGAAAATGATTCAGATCCAACGTCTATTCCCAACAACAGACCGCTTTACGCAAAACCTGTAACGATAGAAGATAATGTATGGTTGGGCGAATTTGTATCCGTTCTGCCAGGCGTAACCATTGGTAAAGGAACAATAGTGGGGGCAAATTCGGTAGTGTCAAAAAGTTTACCTCCAAATGTAATTGCTGTTGGATCTCCTGCTAAGCCTATAAAAAAATATAATTTTGAATCTCAGCGTTGGGAAAAAATTTAAATCGATAAAATATAAAATGAATAATATACTAATTACTGGCGGTGCTGGCTTTATAGGAAGTAATTTAGCATTAAAGCTAATCAGCAAAGGTTATACAATTACTGTACTTGATAATCTTTCAGTACAAATTCACGGCGACGATGCTGAAAATACATCGCCTCTCTATCTAAGTATAAAAGATAAAGTTAAGTTTATCAAAGGATCGGTAACCTCCAAAGCTGACTGGCAAAAAGCAATTAAGGGACAAGATGTAATTGTTCATTATGCCGCAGAGACAGGAACTGGCCAGTCTATGTACGAAATACAGAAATATGTTGACGTTAACATTAATGGTACCGCAATATTATTGGATTTATTAGCCAACGAACCAAATCAGGTAAAGAAAGTTGTTATTGCTTCTTCTAGGTCAATTTATGGCGAAGGCAAGTACAAAAGCAAGGAGCTGGGATTTGTTTATCCAAAACACCGCACAGCAGAATATATGGATAATGGAGACTTTGATGTGAAATTTGAGGGCTCAAGCGCTTTAGAATTGACAGCAACTGACGAAGATTCTAAAATTCATCCATCTTCAGTTTACGGCATTACTAAGCAAAATCAGGAGCAAATGATCATGACGGTTTGTCCAACGTTAGGAATTGCGCCAGTAGCGTTTCGCTATCAAAACGTGTATGGGCCTGGTCAGTCGTTAAAAAATCCCTACACAGGTATACTTTCTATTTTTTCTACTCAGATAAAAAATGGAAATGGTATCAATATTTTTGAAGATGGGAAGGAAACTCGTGATTTTGTTTTTATTGATGACGTTGTTGACGCTACGATCTTAGGTATAGAGAAAGAAGAGGCCAATAATGAGGTGTTTAATGTGGGCACTGGGGTTCCAACAGATGTAATTACGGTAGCTAATGGATTAGTTAAAAACTATGGCGTTGAAGTTCCTATATCAATTAGTGGTAATTACCGATTAGGAGATATTAGACATAATTACGCTGATTTAACAAAGATTAAGAGCAAGTTGGCTTTTGAACCTAAATTTACTTTTGAGCAGGGCCTTCAGCAATTTACTACTTGGGTTAATACACAAGAAGTGCAAGAAGATAATTATGCCAAATCTATCGAAGAGATGAAGAATAAAGGATTGTATAAATAATAGAATGACATTAGGAAATAAGCTTTCTGGGAAAAATATAATCTTCTTCTCCGTACAAACATTTAACTTAGAAAAGGAAATTAAGCGTAAGCTAGAAGAGTTAGGAGCCAAAGTTAGCTACTTTGACGAAAGACCATCTAATAGTAACTTTACAAAGGGAATCATTAGACTAAAAAGAGATCTCTATCAAAAAAAAATTGATAATTATTATAAATCAATTTTAATTGATACTAAAGATGAACACTTTGATTTTCTGTTTGTGAATAGAGGCGAAGTTATCCCAGCTTTTTTTCTAATGGAATTTAAGAAGCTTCACGCCAACTGTGAGTTTATATTTTACACATGGGACTCGTTTACAAACCATGTACACCCAACAACGATATTAGAACATTTTGATCGCAAGTTAACCTTTGACCCCGAAGATGCAACAAAGTTCAATATCAATTTTAGGCCATTATTTTATCTAGATGCGTTTAAAAACCTGAGTTCTGAAAAAATAGAAAATGATATTCTGTTTTTAGGTACGGCACACTCCGATCGATATAAGATTAGCTCTGAAATAAAAAATTGGGCAGTAGCACATAAATTGACTATGTTTTGCTACTATTATATGCATGGAAGGTTTGTTTATCTTTACAAGAGATTGTTTGATAAGACCTTTAAGCAGTTCGATTATAGGAAATTGAGTTTTACTTCATTAACACTCACCGATATCGTATCTCTGTATCAGAAGTCAAATGTGGTATTAGATATTAATCACCCTCATCAGAAAGGGTTAACAATGAGAACCTTTGAAGCAATTGGTGCTAAAAAGAAATTAATTACCACCAATAAAGAAATTGCCAAATTCCCATTCTATTCAGAGAACAATGTAGAAATTATTAACCGCGATAACGTGGAGTTGAATGAGCGCTTTTTTAAAAGTGATTATCAGCCAGTAGATGAAGAAATTTATCAAAAACTGACACTGGAAGGCTGGCTCTATAACATATTTGTAGATAATGAAGCGGAATTTTGGAACCAATGCAAGTAAGTTTAATATGAAAGTTAATATTACAGGCTCTTCAGGCTTTGTTGGACAAAATCTTATTAACTATTTGATAGGTTATGAAGTAGATGTCCTTCAACGCTACCAATTAAGCAATCCCTCGGTAGAACAATTGAGCAGTTGTGACGCTATCATTCACCTTGCCGGTAAAGCCCACGATCTTAAGAAGACTTCAAATCCTGAGGAATATTACGAAGTTAATTTTGAGTTGACCAAACGAATATTCGACGCTTTCCTAAAATCTGATGCTAAGAAATTTATTTTCATTAGTTCTGTTAAAGCTGCTGCAGATAGCCTTCAAGGTGTTTTAGATGAGGCTCATCAACCTAATCCTCAAACAGATTATGGCAAATCTAAACTCATGGCAGAGGAATATATTCAAGCTCAAGAGCTTCCAGAAGGAAAAGCTTATTATATTCTTAGACCCTGTATGATACACGGACCAGGCAATAAAGGGAATTTGAACTTGCTGTATAAAATTGTGCAAAAAGGTATTCCATATCCTTTAGCTGCTTATGAAAATAAACGTTCATTTTTAAGTGTCGAGAATTTATGTTTTGTAATAAAACAGTTGGTAGGTAGAGAAATTATTTCTGGAGTATATAACGTAGCAGATGATGAAGCTTTATCAACTAACGCAGTAGTGCAAATTTTGGCAGCATCTTCAAATAGAAAAGCTAAACTTTGGTCAATTCCTTCGGGCATTATTAATAAAATCGCTAAAATTGGAAATGTTTTGAAGTTGCCTCTAAATACCGAACGCCTGCAGAAATTGACAGAAAGCTATGTTGTAAGCAATGCGAAAATCAAAAAGGCATTAGGTGTCGAATTGCCAATTTCTGCTACCAATGGATTAAAAATTACAGCAAAATCTTTCAATACTTCTTCCTTCGATTAAGGCTGAATTTAAGTAGGGATAGTGCACCATATTTTTCTAATCTACTTACATAATGATATCTTATTTTAACTTAATGCAAAACTCAATTTTACTTTTATACTTTGTCATTTTCGTAGTTCTAGAACTCGTTTATTTTAAAATAGCCGATCGTTTCAATATTATAGACAAACCTAACCATCGTAGCTCTCACCAAACGATTACGATAAGAGGCGGAGGAATAATTTTCCCTATTTCTGTTTTGATATATACTTTATTCAACGATTTTCAGCAGATCTATTTTGTTATTGGGCTGCTGGCAATCTCAACCATAAGCTTTTTAGACGATATTTTAACACTGAATAATAAAGTGCGCTTGGGCATCCATTTAACTTCGGTATTATTGCTTTTTATGCAATGGGATTTGTTCAGTTTCAGTTGGTATTGGCTACTAATAGCATTAGTTTTCGTGATTGCTACCATTAATGCTTACAACTTCATGGATGGAATAAATGGAATTACTGGCGGATATAGTTTATTAACCATAGGCAGCCTATATTACATCAATAAAAGTGTGGTAAATTTTACTTCAGATGAGCTTTTACTTGTAGTGGGTTTGGCATTGCTTGTTTTCAATTTTTTTAATTTTAGAACTAAAGCAAAATGTTTTGCTGGTGATGTAGGAAGTGTCAGTATCGCTTTTATTATCGTATTTTTTATTGGGCAGTTAATTTTAAAGACTCAAAACCCTTTCTATATTTTACTTCTTTTAGTTTACGGTACCGATACTGCTTTTACCGTGTTCTTTCGTAAGCTAAGAAAGGAAAATATATTTGAAGCACATCGTAGCCATTTCTACCAATATCTTTCCAACCATTTAAAATATTCCCACCTATTAGTCACGTTTTTCTACATGCTGGCGCAGTTATTGATAAATGCTGCGTTAGTTGTGTTTGTCAATGATAATATTTTGCACTTTGGGGGCGTATTTTTAGCATTTGTTACCATTTATCTGGTGTTGCGTTTTTCATTAGAAGGGAAAAATAAACTAATGGTGTCTTACAACCACTAAGACTGTAATAATTTTGATATAGCACATTTATTGTTGTACCTTAGTTCAAATTACTTGCTTTGTTTGGTAAAATAAATATCGTCCCTAGGTGGATAATCTTCCTGCTTGATTTATGCATTTGCATAATGTCTTTGACTATTGCATATGCTGTAAAACTCAATTTAGCTCTCACTGAGATTGATATCGTAGAGTTTAGTAGAAATATACTTATCACTACAGCTATTAGTATCGTAGTGTTTTTCAATGTAAAAACTTATGCAGGAATTATTCGTTACACAAGTGCCCAAGATACTTTTAGGATTCTTTTTGCTGTAATCATTAGCAATGGAGTTTTTTCTTTTCTTAATTTTGTTGTTACTGCCTTAGGTTATCATCCGTATATATCCAATACGGTTCTAATTATCAATTTACTTACATCTTTTCTATTACTGATTACTTATAGAGTACTGATAAAGTATTTCTTTATGTATATTAAAAATCTAACCTTAGATAAACGGAAAGTAATTGTTTATGGTGCTGGTGAAGCCGGATTGGCTACCAAAAGAACGTTTGACCATGATGGGAAAGTAAATAAGGCTATAGTGGCTTTTGTGGATGACGATGAGAGAAAAGTTGGTAAGGCAATAGACGGCATCAAGATATTAAGTGCTCAACGCTTAGAAGAGCTAATAAAGGAACATCAGATAGATGAAGTGATTTTTGCTTCCTACACCATTCCTGTTGAAAGAAAGAACAGGATTGTAGACGTTTGCCTTGAACATGAAGTAACTGTTTTGAATATACCACCTGCCGATGCTTGGGAGGGTGGAAAGCTAAACAAATCTCAAATACAGAATATTAATATTGAGGATCTTCTTAATCGAAAACCAATAGAAATTGATGTAAAGGAACTTCAAAGTCAGTTAAAGGATAAAAGAATTTTAATTACAGGAGCAGCAGGTTCTATAGGTAGTGAAATTGTTAGGCAGTTAATGAAGTTCGAAGTAGGATTGATAATTCTATGTGACCAGTCTGAAACAGCCTTGCACAATATCTATTTAGAGTTGGAAGAAAACTATAAGCATAATAATTTCCATGCTTTTATTGGTGATGTAAAAGACGAAACTCGGATGATTCACCTGTTCGAAATGTATAAGCCTCATTATGTATATCATGCGGCAGCTTACAAGCATGTTCCCTTAATGGAGGACAATCCTTCTGAAGCGATAAAAAATAACGTTTTAGGAACAAAAATGATTGCTGACTTATCTGTAAAGTACGGTGTGCAGAAATTTGTAATGGTATCTACCGATAAGGCAGTTAACCCAACAAATATTATGGGAGCTACTAAGCGCATTGCAGAAATTTACGTTCAGTCTTTAAATAATTCGTTATCCAAAAAGGATTTTATATACAGCAATGGTTTAAGCTATATCAATGAACTTGAAGTTAAGCCAATAACCAAATTTATTACCACAAGATTTGGAAATGTGCTAGGTTCAAATGGTTCTGTGATTCCTCGCTTTAAGCAGCAAATTGAAAAAGGCGGACCTGTAACGGTAACGCATCCAGAAATTACGAGATATTTTATGACTATTCCAGAGGCCTGTAGGTTGGTTTTGGAAGCAGGGTGTATGGGTAAAGGTGGCGAGATATTCGTATTTGATATGGGTAAATCTGTTAAAATTACTGAGCTTGCAAAGAAAATGATCCGATTGGCTGGGTTAATTCCAAACCAAGATATTAAAATTCAATACTCAGGGTTAAGGCCAGGAGAGAAGCTTTTCGAAGAGTTACTAAACGATAATGAAAATACCATGCCTACACATCATGAGAAAATCATGATTGGTAAGGTGAGGGAATATCTGTTCACAGAGGTAGAAGCTCAAATATATTCGCTACTTAAATATGCCAAAGCCAATGATGATAGACAGGTGGTGATGGGGATGAAGAAATTGGTGGTGGAGTTTAAAAGTAAAAACTCTGTATTTGAAGAGTTAGATGGAGCTATAAACGAATAATACTTAATGAAAAAATATCTATTAACGGCCACCCTCTTGGCCTTTTTTGTTTTTGGCGCATCTAGCCAAGAAACTAATACAGCTAATCAAAATCTACTTCATGATTATCAACTTTACCAAAAGCTAAACCGCTCGGTATATGATACAAAAAGTAAATTCCATTCTTCGATTAGAGGATTTTACTCAGATGATGCCAAATTAAAAACTGCTTATGATTCATTGATGAGTTATGGAGTGGATACCTTAAATAAAAGGAGTTGGGTACACCGAAAACTGTTTCAAGAGCATTTGATAGAATTTAAAAATGAAGAGTACAATATCTACGCAGATTTATTGGCAGATTTTCAAATCGGTAAAGACTTTAAAGGTGATAGAAGTACTTGGTTAAATACTCGTGGTTTTCAAGTAGGTGGTAATGTTGGAGAGAAATTCTCATTCTATTTAAATGGTTTCGAAAACCAAGGTAAGTTTGCAAATTACGTAAACGACTATATTGTAAGCAATCAGGTTGTGCCGGGTCAGGGATATGGAAAACTGGCAACAGACAAACAAGATTGGGCATACGTTACTGCCTTGCTTTCTTACACTCCCAATAAGTATCTTAATTTTGCGTTAGGTTACGATAAGAATTTTATCGGTGATGGTTATCGCTCTGTGCTGCTTTCGGATAATTCATCTAACTATTCTTTTTTTAGATTGAGGGCCAGTTTAGGAAGTGTACAGTATCAAACTATTTATGCTTACATGTTAGACCCTGGAGCACCTAAATTAGCTTCGGATAGAAGACTAGGCGACAGAGGCAAATGGATGGCAGCACATTATTTAGACTGGAATGCTACAAACAGGCTTTCGATAGGTTTTTTTCAAGCAGTAACTTGGGCTGATGCTGAAGTTGAAGGCAAAAGAGGATTCGATTTTAATTACATCCATCCGTTTATGTTCATTAGACCAGTAGAAAATACAAATACTACTTCGCCGGATAAGATGAGATTGGGATTAAATGTGAAGTACGAACTGTTAGAGAAAACAGCTCTTTACGGGCAGTTTATGTTTGACGAGTTTACCGCAAAAGAATTTTTTAAGGGCAATGGATATTGGGCAAATAAATGGGCTATCCAATTAGGATTAAGAGGCTCTGATTTGTTTAAAGTTGCTCGTTTAAATTATCTAGCTGAGTTTAATACGGCTCGCCCTTATACCTATGCTCACTTTGATAGGCTATCTAATTATTCTAACTATAATCAGCCTTTGGCGCATCCTTTTGGAGCCAACTTTAGAGAGTTTTTAGGTTTGTTGAACTATAGCGTAAAGAAATTTGATTTCCAAGGACAAGCTTTATATGCCTCGTACGGTTTAGATGAAGCAGGTTCTAATTATGGTAAAGATATTTTCAAAAGTTATGATACTAGAGCAGTGCAATATGGCAGTCACGTTGGGCAGGGATTGTTAACGGAGTTATATATGGTGCAAGGAAAAGTGGCCTATCTGTTAAATCCAAAATACAATCTCCGATTAGAATTAGGTGGTGTATTAAGACAGGAGAAAAATAGTTTGATTAAAAACAATACTGCTATGGTAACCTTAGGATTGAGAACTAGTTTTAGAAATTTATACTACGATTTTTAATGTTTCTTCTTACGAAGAAGCTTCAAAACGGCAAAGCCCTCAACTGATACTTTAAAAATCAATAACTAAAGAAAGTTAAACTTCGTAGGTCTAGTTTATATACATAAAAAGAAAAGTCCCGATTTGAATTCAAATCGGGACTTTTTTATTTCTTACTTAAGTAGTCTTGATAAGCTAATTTTAAGCCTTCTCTGAGCTCTATTTGATGTTTCCATCCTAGCTTGTGTAGTTTTGAGACATCCATTAATTTACGAGGTGTGCCATCTGGTTTGCTCGTATCAAATACCAATTCCCCTTCAAATCCCACTGTTTCTTTAACCGCTAAGGCTAGATCCTTGATAGTAAGGTCTTCTCCTGTACCTATGTTAATCAAAGTAGGCTCACTGTAATTTTCCATCAGGTAATAGCAGGCATCAGCTAAGTCATCAGCAAACAAAAACTCACGCATCGGTGAGCCTGTTCCCCAAATTACGACTTCCTTACTTCCATTATTTTTAGCCTCATCGAACTTTCTAATTAAAGCTGGTAATACGTGAGAATTTTCTGGGTGATAATTGTCGTTAAGCCCATATAAATTGGTTGGCATCACCGAAATGAAGTTACAGCCGTGTTGGTCTCTATAGGCATCGCACATCTTAATTCCTGCTATTTTAGCAATAGCGTAAGGCTCGTTGGTGGGTTCTAAAGTTCCAGTAAGTAGGTAATCTTCTTTGAGTGGCTGAGGTGCCATTTTAGGATAGATGCAGCTCGAACCTAAGAACATCAACTTTGTAACCCCATTTAAATAGGATTGATGAATAACGTTATTTTGGATAGCTAAATTCTCGTAAAGAAAGTCTGCTCTATAGGTGTTGTTTGCAACAATGCCGCCAACTTTTGCTGCTGCTAAGAAAACATAGTCTGGTTTTTCTTGAGCGAAAAAGTCAGCTACTGCCTGCTGGTTACGTAAATCTAATTCTTTAGAAGTTCTCGTGATGATATTTTGATAACCTTCTTTTTGAAGTTTGCGGTAAATGGCAGAGCCAACCATCCCTCGATGACCAGCTACGAAAATTTTAGAACTTTTTTCCAATTTTATAATTTTTCAATTAAGAATAATATAGTCTTCTAGTCATTTAGACCGAAGTGGAGAATTAAAAATCAACGAAGTTAAATCTCTAAACTTTCCCATTCCGATATTTTAGTATCGAATTTTTACTAATTTGATAGTTATTCATTTTTATCCGTTCGCTTTAAAGGTGAGTTCAAAGATTTCTCCGCTCGCTGCGCTGCGGTCGAAATGACGATTTCTTTCTAAGAAGCCATTATTTTAGTGGTTCTGCTTACTGCTATTTTTTTTGCTGCTTGGATAATTGCAGCAGTATCGTAACCACAAAGTGCCCACAATTCAGGTTGCTCGCCATGCTCTACAATCTCATCTGGTATACCCAATCTAGTAACATTACATTTATAACCATTATCAGCCATAAATTCTAATACTGCGCTACCCATTCCTCCTTGTAAACAACCATCTTCTACAGTGATTATGTTTTTGAAACGAGTAAACACATCGTGAAGTAGTTCTTCATCTAAAGGTTTAACGAAACGTAAATCGTAATGCGCAGGATTAATGCCATCGCTGTTTAGCTCCTTACAAGCTTCTACAGCAAAATTACCAACGTGACCAATAGTTAAGATTGCAACATCCTCACCATCGCATACTTTACGACCTTTCCCTACTTGTATTTCATTCAACGGACGTTTCCAATCTGGTAACATGCCATTTCCTCTTGGATAACGAATAGTGAAAGGACCTTTGTTTTCTAGCTGAGCGGTATACATCATGTTACGTAGCTCTTCTTCATTCATTGGAGAAGCTACTGTCATATTTGGAATGCAGCGCATAAAGGCTAAATCGTAAGCACCATGGTGTGTTGCGCCATCAGCGCCAGCTAAACCTGCTCTATCTAAACAAAATACTACATTCAAGTTTTGTATGGCCACATCGTGGATGACTTGATCATATGCCCTTTGCATAAAGCTAGAGTAGATGTTACAGAAAGGTACTAAACCTTGGGTAGCTAAACCGGCAGAAAAAGTTACTGCATGTTGTTCGGCGATACCCACGTCAAAAGCTCTTTCTGGCATTGCTTTCATCATGATATTTAGCGAGCAGCCAGATGGCATTGCAGGAGTAATGCCTACAATCTTACTATTTGCTTCCGCTAATTCCACCATCGTATGTCCAAAAACATCCTGGTATTTTGGAGGTTGCGGTTTATCAATTACAGGCTTTTTAATTTCGCCAGTAATTTTATCGAATAAGCCTGGTGCATGCCATTTGGTTTGGTCTTTTTCCGCTAATGCGAAACCTTTACCTTTAACCGTAACGCAATGCAACAGCTTAGGGCCAGGAATAGCAGACAGGTCTTTGATGATTGCCGCTAAACGTTTCACGTCATGACCATCTACGGGACCAAAATATCTAAAATTTAAAGCTTCGAAAAGGTTACTTTGCTTAAGTAAAGTGCCTTTGATACTTTTTTGGATTTTCTTTACGTATTTCTGTGCATTTGGACCAAGCTCAGAAAGTTTGGTCAGCACATTGAAAACATCATCCCTAAAACGGTTATAAGATTTAGAAGTGGTGATGCTGGTTAAATATTCTTTCAGTGCACCAACGTTCGGGTCAATCGACATACAATTGTCATTCAAAATCACCAAAACGTTAGATTTTTCAATGCCTGCATGGTTTAAACCTTCAAAGGCTAGACCTGCAGTCATTGCACCATCGCCAATTACGGCTACGTGTTGTCTATCTTTTTCGCCTTTGTAATGAGAGGCTACGGCCATACCCAAAGCTGCGGAAATGGAAGTAGAAGAGTGACCTACACCAAAAGTATCATATTCGCTTTCGCTAATTTTCGGAAAGCCGCTAATGCCGTTAATAATCCTATTGGTGTGAAATTGGTCTTTCCTTCCCGTTAAGATTTTGTGACCATAAGCTTGGTGGCCTACGTCCCAAATCAACTTATCATAAGGCGTATTGAGGGCGTAATGCAGTGCAACGGTAAGTTCTACCACACCTAAACTTGCGCCAAAATGCCCGCCATTAACGCTCACTACATCAATGATATATTGACGTAACTCCTGACAAATTTGCTCCAGTTCCTCCTCACTGTATTTCTTTAAATCTTCTGGGTAATTTATAGTAGATAATAAAGTTCCTGTCTTAACTTCCATGCAATGTTATAAAAGTACAAATTACGGTATTTTGTTTAATAAATTTATCAATAAAAGTTTCAAATCGATAGTATGCTTTAGCCAATGCTGATGAGAATGACTTAGTTATGCGCATTAGTTCATTGTATAACCTAAATTTTTGGTTATTTTTACCGAAACAAACACATATTTTCCAATTTCAAGAATGAACAGAGACACATTAGTTTTCGATTTAATTGACAAAGAACTAGACAGACAAGAACACGGATTAGAGCTTATTGCTTCTGAAAACTTCGTTAGCAAGCAAGTAATGGAAGCTGCAGGGTCGGTATTAACCAACAAATACGCGGAAGGTTTGCCAGGAAAGCGTTACTATGGAGGTTGCCAAGTGGTAGACGAAATAGAGAACATTGCTATCGATAGAGCAAAAAAACTTTTCGGTGCTGCATGGGTAAACGTGCAACCACACTCAGGTGCTCAAGCTAATGCTGCAGTAATGTTAGCGGTAATTCAACCTGGAGATAAAATTTTAGGTTTCGATTTGTCTCATGGAGGTCACTTAACTCATGGTTCTCCCGTTAATTTCTCTGGAAAATTATATCAGCCTTTGTTCTATGGAGTTAAAAAGGAAGATGGTAAAATAGACTATGCAAAATTGGAAGAAGTAGCCTTAGCTGAAAAACCAAAATTGATTATCTGCGGTGCTTCTGCTTACTCAAGGGAGTGGGATTACGCTTTTATCCGTAAAGTAGCAGATCAAATCGGTGCTTTGGTGTTGGCAGATATTTCTCATCCAGCAGGTTTTATCGCTAAAGGATTATTAGACAATCCACTTCCTCATTGCCATATTGTAACTACAACTACGCACAAAACCTTAAGAGGGCCTCGTGGTGGTATGATTATGATGGGTAAAGATTTTGAAAATCCATGGGGTTTAAAAACACCAAAAGGCGAAACTAGAATGATGTCTAATTTATTAGATATGGCTGTTTTTCCTGGTACGCAAGGTGGTCCATTAGAACACATTATTGCAGCTAAAGCAATTGCATTTGGCGAGGCTTTAACAGATGAGTATGGTGATTATATCAAACAAGTTGGCGTAAATGCACAAGCAATGGCTAAGGCATTTGTAGCTAAAGGATATGGAATTATCTCTGGAGGTACAGACAACCACTTGATGTTAATCGATTTGAGAAACAAAAATATCACTGGTAAGTTAGCTGAAGAAGCTTTGGGTAAAGCCGATATCACAGTGAATAAAAATATGGTGCCTTTTGACGATAAATCTCCATTTGTAACCTCAGGTTTTAGAGTAGGTACTGCTGCTATTACTTCTAGAGGTTTTAAAGAAGAGCAAATGGCTGATATTGTTGAACTTATCGATGAGGCTTTGACTAATTCAGGAGATGAACAAGTATTAAGTGCTGTAAAAACTAAAGTTCAAGCCTTAGTAAGTCGTTTTCCTCTGTATAAATAGCTATATTAGGTAGTTATTTGTACAAATATGCTCAATATCCCTTCTCCATATTATCAAATGGAAGAGCAGCGGTTAGCTGCACTTTACTCATATGATGTTCTTGGAGAAGGGCTTGAGAGCGAGCTCGACAACTTAGTTAAGCTTGCTGCTCAGATTGCATCCACTAAAAAAGCTTATATCAGCTTTGTGGATCAAGACCATGTGGTCTTTAAGGCCACTTATGGTCTATTAACTCAAGAAAGAATTTTTACTAGAGAAGGGAGTGTTTGCCAATATGCAATGCATGGCGATATCTATATCATCCCAGATATTAGAATAAGCAAAGATTTTGAGGGTAGTCCGCTGTTATACTCTCAAGATAATTTGGTGTTTTATGGAAGTATTCCATTAGTTGATACAGATGGTTTTCCTTTGGGCTGTTTGTGTGTAGTTGATGATTGCGAGGGAAATCTATCTTCTCTACAAATTGAGGCACTACAAACTCTTTCCCTACAAATTGTTGCACAACTCTCCTTGAGAAGGAAAAACCTTCAGTTAATAGCACAAACTAAACGTTCTGAAGAGTTTATCAATGTTTTTGAAGCTTCTCCAGAAATACACTGTATTTTGACTAGAGATGGCGATATCCTGTTTACCAATCAGGCGGCTAATAAATTGTTGGGCTATAGCATGGAAGAAATTCTGGGAAAAAGCATGTGGAGCTTTTGTTATAGAGATGATATCATTAAAATTACGAAGCACATAGAGCAAGGCTTGATAAGAGGCGAAAAGCAATTCTTTTTAGATTTTAGAGTTGTTGATAAAGCTAAGAGGGTGAAATGGTTGAGTTGGAGCATGGTAGCTAAAGAAGATAGGTGGTATAGTTATGGAAGGGATATCACAGAGAAAAAGCGCTTAGATGTAGAGCTAACTCATTTGTCTTTTGTAGCCAGCAAAGTAAATAATGGCGTAGTAATTAGTGATGATTATAATCGTGTAAGTTGGGCAAATGACGCCTTTACAGAGATTACTGGCTTCACTTTAGAAGATATACAGGGTAAGCCATTAGGAGATTTGATCAGAGGTCCGGAAACGGATTGGTCGGTTGTTGAAGAGGCTAGAAAGCTAACTAGTGAAAAGAAATCATTTACGGTAGATATTCTTGCCTATAGAAAAGATAAGACCAAAATATGGCTATCGATTTACAGTAGTATCATTTTGAGTGCTGATGGTGAAGTGGAAACGGAAATAGAAATTATCCTTGATATTACTGATAAGAAGAAGGCAGAGCAGGAATTGGCAGTATTGTCTACGGTGGCGAGTAAAACCAATACAGGTGTCAGTATTTGTAACCAAGATGGAGAAATCACTTGGATAAATGAAGCATTAGAAAAATTGATAGGATATTCTTCTGCTGAGCTTTCAGGAAAAATGTTGGGTGATGTGCTTTCCACTGATCAAACAGATCGACAGGTGATATTGAAAGCAAGAACCGCTTCAGAGCACAAGCAATCGTTCTCTATTGAAGTATTGGCACAGAAAAAAAATGGCACTTCTATTTGGTTGGCAGTGTCTAATACGCCTATAGTTAACAGTAGCGGCAAGGTAGAACGGTATATAGAGCTAATTACTGATATTACCGAACGTAAGCAAGTAGAGCGAGATATTTTGGAAGCAAAAGAACAAGCTTTGCAGTTAAGTGAAGCTAAAGAAATGTTCTTGTCGGTGATGAGCCATGAAATACGCACGCCGCTAAATGCCATTATCGGGATGACTCATTTACTAATTGAAAATGACCCTAAGCCTTCTCAAACTGACGATCTTAATATTCTAAAGTTTTCTGGCGAGAACTTGTTGAGTATCATCAATGATGTACTTGATTTTACTAAGATAGAAACGGGTAATCTCCATTTGGAATTTTTGCCCGTTAATCTTCAGCTTTTGTGTGCAGATATCATTAGTTCACTGCAAATTAACGCAACCAAACAGCAAAATGATTTAAATCTACAATTTGATGGACAAATCCCTTCTTTGGTGTCGGCAGATAAAACAAGACTTTACCAAATACTAATGAATTTGTTGGGTAATGCCATTAAGTTTACAACTAAAGGACGGGTAGATTTAATCGTGAAGGCTCAACAAGAACATACAGAGAAAATTGATATCTATTTCGAAGTTAAAGATAATGGAATTGGTATTCCTTCAGATAAGAAAGACTATATTTTTGAGACTTTTACGCAGGCTCGAGCAGATATTTCCCGTAAATACGGTGGAACGGGCTTAGGTTTGGCAATCACTAAAAAACTGCTCAAATTGTATCAGTCCGAAATTAAAGTAGACAGCTTAGAAGGAAAAGGGACGTCATTTTCATTTGTAATTAGCTTTGATAAAATATCACAAGTAGAAACTCAGAAAGCATTTAAACCAGTAGTTTTTGAAGGAAAACGAGTTTTAGTTGTTGATGATAATGAAATTAATATTCTTATTGCTAAGCGTATTCTAATGAAATGGGGATTGAGTATTGATTTTGCCGCAGATGGTTATAAGGCAATTGCGTGTATTACCAAAAATAAGTACGATCTAGTTTTTATGGATATCAAAATGCCTGGTATTACCGGATTTGAAACTACAACTATCATCAGAGGGATGGAAGAGGAGCACTATAAAAACCTACCTATTGTAGCACTTACTGCCTCAACTTTGCACGACGAGGAAAGTAAATTTAAGGAAAGTGGTATGAACGGACATGTGCTGAAACCTTTCAGCCCGACTGAGATTAAAAAGGTGTTATCTGAATTTCTGATATAAAGTAAAGGGCCGATATTCCCTGAGGAAGTATCGACCCTTACCATCTAAATTAACGCTCTCGATATAATAAACGAGAAGCATGATTAAAAAGTTTTTAAAAGATTGAAGTTTTTTTAGTTATTCTCATAACATCCTAATTCAGAAGGAAATAATCTTTGCTTTTCTAGGATGTCCTTCGATAAATAGATGGTGAAATACGGATGAGAACTGAGATTTAATCCCTTGTTTTTAGCAGGGCTAGTATCGCTAATTTTGAAGTTTCCTTGTCGTGGATTGATAAAAAGAGGGTCAATATTAATTATATTATCATTTCCGTTAAACTCAGTTTTAGTTGTTTTAATTAGGTTGTTCCTAAGGTTAACCACCGAAACTGCAGTAGATTTTTTCTCAATGGTAAGCTCATCTTCTAAACTGCCCCAAATAATATTGTTGGTTAACGTTGCATTTAGAGATGCAAACTCCGTAGCGCTAATAAAATCTGACAGATGAACTCCTGATGTTCTGCGAGCAAAGCTATAATTGTAAGCTCCAAAAGTGTTCTGAGCTAAATCATAAGTGCCCCCGCCAATACCGTAAACTAAGTATTGCCCGCAATTATGGAAAAGGTTGTTGTAGGCAACTAAATTGGTGTGATAGCCCAAAAGCCCAACCACTTGCATGTTTTTTACCATCGTGTTAGCCAATATAAGCTTAGGATTGCTGTTGGAAGAAAGCGAATCAACTGTGATTCCTGCAATGCCATTTTTAATGGTAGCGTGATTAATCACAGAATTTTTGCTACTGCCATAAAAATGGATGCCATTCCATTGTCCTGGTTCTTCTTCATAGATGCGCTCGGTTCTGTCACTGGCAAATAAAATGGAATCTTGTTTAGTTCCTACAGCAGTTAAAGTGCCTTTTACATTCATTGTGGAACCGTTATGAAACAAAACTTTGGTTCCAGCAGCAATAGTTAATGTGGCATTTTCCTCTACGGTTAGCAAATTAGAAATGATATAGGGCAATTTACTATCCCATACGGTATTGTTTTTAATAGACTCATTCTTAAGAAAGATGGCATTTTGACCGTAAGCTACTAAAGGTATTTTTTCTTGTTTGCCATTGAAAGACATCAAGATCGCATCTTCTACAATAAAGGTTTGGGTTTGTAAGGTAGGGTCGATGGTTACTTTTACCAAAACATTGATAGAATCATTTCCATTAATTTTTACGTTTTTTCCTTCTGCCATCTGCCTCCCATTAACGTTGATGATAAATGGAGAGTTTGTACCGCCCCCAATTTTAATCTCATCTAGATTAATGGCTTTATCATTATAATTGAAGATTTTAAATCGACGTACCGTAGAGCCTACAGAGGTAAAAACGGTGTCAAATAAAACACTATCAGTAGAAAAACTCAGCTTTGCATTGGGGTCAAAAGCAATATCCTCATCTTTATTACAAGCTGCAAAGGAGAAGGTAAGTATGGTAAGTAATATAAGTAGAGTTACATTTTTCATCTGTTTTTTTATAAATTTTTATTTGTCAGATGGAGCTTACAAAGATTGAAAATCAATTTAAATCTTTGACGGTTCATTATTCTGCAAATGCTATAGCAGCGATGCTCAGTTTCTTAATTCCATGGTTTAGCAAAACGTTTCCGCAGGCTTCTAGCGTAGCTCCAGTAGTAATTACGTCATCAACTAAAAGGATGTGTTTATCTAATAAATCATACGCATTTTTAACGTTAAAAACATCCTGCATATTTTCATAGCGGGTATATCTTGCTTTTTTGGTCTGGCTTTCGGTAGATTTATTTCGTAGTAAATGTTTTGTGCTTACCGATATTTCTAGTTCTTCTGCCAAACCTTTTGCAATATACTCACTTTGATTGTAACCTCTTAGTCTCAATTTTTTTTGATGTAACGGAACGGGAATAACGATATCAATATCTGCGTAAGCATCACTTTTGGATAGTTTATTGGCTAAAAGCTTACCTAGGGTAATGCCGATATCGGTTTTACCAGCATATTTTAAGCCATGAATAAGGTTTTGCACTTTGGTTCCTTTCTTGAAATATAGCATCGCCATAGCGGCGTTTACTGGCAATCGGCCCCAAAGTTGTTTCGCCACTAGGTTATCTTCGTACAAATGAAAATCGGTAAAAGGCAAATCGTACAGACACTTGGTACAAATGTCTTTCTCTCCATGATAGAGCAACTTTCCACAGCCATTACATAGCTCGGGGAAAAGCAGATTAATTAAATCTTCGGTATAACGTTTCAAGGCAAACATTATACAATTTACTAAATATTAGTTGATTAGAAAATTTTAAGCTTTTTCTTTAACTGCGAGTATTAGTGCTCAGTTTTAATGTAGAAGATTTATAATCTTATTTAGTTCGGATCACAGATTCTTTGATAGTTCTTCGGGATTATAAATCTCGAAGAGCAGATGTCGTGCACCAACTATGGGCAAAGTATATCCGGTATATAAATTTGTATTATTCTAATTCCGATTTCTTTATCCAGCCAGTGATTGTCTTTTTTCCATTATAGACAAATTTTAACCAGGTTAGATTTTCTCCAATGATTTTAATTTTATTCCCTTTAATTAAATACATTTTGGTTGCAATATTTGGCTTTTCATATATAATTGCCCTAGATGACCTTACTGTCTCGTATGAATATATAAAATCATCAATGTTGATTTTTTTATTTTTCACTTTAATTCGCAGGTCAGCTATTATCTTAGGGGATAAAGTATATAACTTTTCATAAAAAAATGCATTTTGATTGTATAGATTTAAACTTCTATCACCTAATTCATATTCATATCCCAAAACGCCACCATTCTTAAAATTCAATCCGAATTTGTCATTTAAACTTCCTGTATTATTCAGTTTAATTGATATAAGGTTATCTGTGTCTACGTTAGGAGATAAAAAACCATATGAGCCATGTCTAGTTAAAGAATTATCAACTTTATTAGATTCATCAACGTAAAAAAAGAGGAAATGTCCATTATAAAATGAATGATAACTCTTGTCGTTATTTATATCTATAAAAATTCCGTTAAAATCCTTGATAGAATTATTTTGTATTTCTTGAGTTCTACCTTTAAAACTAATTAAGCTTAAAACTATAGCTGCATATATATTTATATTCATGTTGTTTATTTGCCTATATCATCTATTCTCAACCAACCTTCTATTGTAGCTTTACCATAGTAACGAATTTTTACCCACTGGCCATCTTGGCTAAGTATCTCTACCTTGTCGCCTTTTATCAGATACATTTTTGTAGGCTGTGTTGCTGCTGGATTTTTAAAGATGGAGGCTTTAGGAACAGCAATGGTTTTTTCTACGGTTCCCATAAAATCTAGATAGATTTTCCAGTCTTTTGGTTTCTTCTTTAGACTTTTCAGTATTGTAGGGGGTATTTGTTTGATTTTTTCATATACATTTGGTGTACCATTAATTGCATAGAGTCTTAATAAATCAGGATCAGGAATAGTGGAGTCGTCATCTTCATTTAATGTAACAAAGCAGTCTCTTGTTGTTTCTAATAAGTCATCATTTTGATTTTTTTTAGTATAAAAATAAATACGACTACCACTTTTTTCAAGTTGAGAGACATGTTTTAGTTCTTCATCTCCATGTTTTTCATAATCCCAAAAGCCGAAATAGGAAAAGGAGTCTTTGTCGCAATGGCTTTCTTTTTTGTTTGTATACGTTTTGATTTCTAGCGCTTTGTTTTGACGGATTATCATATGGATGATAATATTTTCATATTCAAATTCCCCTCTGGTTTAAGTCTTCCGCAGGGCGACTTAAATCTCTTTGTAAACCAAGGTCTCCAGACCGGAATGCAGCACTACATAAACGATACCGGTACAAGCCCACTTTTTTCTTCGTAATAGTCTGTTGCGCTACTGTATTTGTAATATTGTGCCTCGGTAACCAAGCCACTTTCTACGGGGTTCTCGTGCAGATAATTTAGCCGTTGTTCTATCATTTTATTTGTATTTAATTCTACTGGGTGGTTGTCCTGTTGCCAAAATTGGTAAATCTTGTTATTGCTGTTCTGCAACCCAGCACGTTTAAAGAGCCATAACATCCAATCTTTCCTACTCTCTTGTTGGTTGCTTTCAATACTTGAAATAATCATTTTACTTGTATATTTCTTTAAATCCCTAATAATGTTGACCAGTTCAAAGCCTTCCCTAGCAGAAGCAATGAGATGCACATGGTTGCTCATAATAACCCAGGCATGCAGATTTAACCCCTTTTCTTTAATGCAGAATTTTAAACTGTCAACCACCAACTCCTTATAGCGTTCCCTAGTAAATACATCTATCCAGTTTACCACCGCAAATGTTATAAAATGCGGCAAACGGTTGTCTCCAAACTTGTATTTTGTTGCCATATTTTTATTTCTGCTACTATTTCCAGACTAAGTCTTCGGTTCTCATTTTAGGTTTAAGTGAACGCTGAAAAAGCGAACACTTAAACCAGAGGGGTAAATCATTTAATATTTTGTAGTTCATCAAACATCTTCAAAGTTCTCTTGAGCAACTCGTTTTTTGGGTTGGCATGGTTTTCTCTAATACGCTGTATAATTCTATTACTGATTTCATTTTGGGGAGTGTTCTCTAAAGAATAGCCTCTAAATTCCTTAAAACCGTATCTTAACCATTGGTTGAAACGGTATAATGCGCTTTTATTTTTTAGAATATCATCAAAAGGTTTTTCTTCTTTGTAAAGGATCAAATAGGAGATGCAAGCATCATCCACATCCTCTGGATATTCTATTCTCTTTAAGAAAAGCTCTACGTAGTCTTTAAATGAGGTCTTAAGACTTGGCATGTTTTTCTTTAAGCTAATAATAAATTGATAAGCTGCTGGGTAGAGTTTTTGGTACTTTAAAATCATTAAAGAATCAAATAGTATTTGTGCCTGGTTATAATTAAAATAGAAATTGTACTTATCTAAACGAGAGTCAAAGGATTGTTGTAAATTCATTTTAAAATATTTTCTACTAATTGTATCAGTTTCTAGCATTGGCATTATTTCCTCTGTGCAGAAGGATAGATCGCACAAACTAAGCTGGAAATTATTGTGTTTTAAATAATTTGCAACTCCTTTAGTATTATTTTCCTGCGCTATACAGCTACTTATGCTTATTATAAAAATTAAGCTTAGACTAATTATTGATTTCATTTTCTTCCGAAATTATTACTGTTTTTTTTACTTTTTTACTTTTTTACTTTTATATTTTGATTTTATCTCCAATTCAAGGTTATTAACGTAATCTGCAATTTCCCCCCTCTGGTTTAAGTGTTCCAAAGGTCACTTAAACCTATTTAGAAAACCAAGGTCTCCAGACCGGAATGCAGCACTGCATAAACGATACCGGTACAAGCCCACTTTTTTCTTCGTAATAGTCTGTTGCGCTACTGTATTTGTAATACTGTGCCTCGGTAACCAAGCCACTTTCTACGGGGTTCTCATGCAGATAATTTAGCCGTTGTTCTATCATTTTATTTGTACTTAATTCTACAGGGTGGTTGTCCTGTTGCCAAAATTGGTAAATCTTGTTATTGCTGTTCTGCAACCCAGCACGTTTAAAGAGCCATAACATCCAATCTCGCCTACTCTCTTGTTGGTTGCTTTCAATACTTGAAATAATCATTTTACTTGTATATTTCTTTAAATCCCTAATAATGTTGACCAGTTCAAAGCTTTCCCTAGCAGAAGCAATGAGATGCACATGGTTGCTCATAATAACCCAGGCATGCAGATTTAACCCCTTTTCTTTAATGCAGAATTTTAAACTGTCAACCACCAACTCCTTATAGCGTTCCCTAGTAAATACATCTATCCAGTTTACCACCGCAAATGTTATAAAATGCGGCAAACGGTTGTCTCCAAACTTGTATTTTGTCGCCATATTTTTATTTCTGCTACTATTTCCAGACTAAGTCTTCGGTTCTCATTTTAGGTTTAAGTGGCCGCTGAAAAAGCGAACACTTAAACTAGGGGGGTGATTTAGCTGTTGAGTAGAACTAAGAAAACAAAGTGATTAGCACAAATAAATGATACGCAAAAACTACAGACTAGCGCTTTCGTTATACATAATTATTTGGAGAGGCTAAAGTCTGATGATTTAGATGTCCTTTTGAAGGCTTAATAAGTAGAGTTTTACACGGTAAAACGACTATTAACTTTAAAAATGTTAAAGTTAATTGAGATGATGATGTTGGCATAAGTTTTATTCATAGGTAAGACAAGTAAACTTAAGTATGTAAGAGCTAAAATGAAAGAAAAATGATACTCCTAATTGTACTGATTTTTCAGGGGTAAATAAAAGGCAAATACCTTTTGTTTCTACAACCGCATCGCTGAAGGAATAGCAGATTGATTAAATTTTTGGTATAATTTTTTGAGGTAAACGTTGTGTAATTTACTAATTATTAGTTGATTAGAAAGTTTTTTGGCTTTTTCCTTAACAGCTATTTGCCTACAAGCCAATGTTCTGCATTTGTAAAGCATAGGGTCATTTTGATAGGGCTTCGGGATTGTAAAGCCTGAAAAGCGAGCGGATTGCAGACAGAATAGTAAAATATAATCATCACACAATCTTTCTTACATCCTCTGGTGGTAAAATCATAAAATCTGATAAAAAATCATTCCTTTTGTGAAAAACCAGCTCTATGAAAAAAATCTTAACCATAGCCTTAATTACGGCTTCTGCTAACATTTATGCTCAGCAATACCAAAGTATCAAGCTAAATGAAAAAATACAAACACTTCATTTAGAAAGCTACACCGGAAATATCCTAACAAAGGATAAAAACACAATTTATGGCATAAGTCAATCAGAAAACAAAATCATCTGGAAAATTAATAAGCAAGAATTGGCTGATCAGTCTACACTAGAGTCTTTTAGTAAAAGTTTAGCCTCATTATCTTCTGCAGAGTTCTTAAAACAGTCTACAGGAGATGAAGATATCGAAGTTATTGCCAACTCTCCTTTTGCTAAAGTTGTTTTTGATAATAATGAGGTTATTATTAATACTGTAGATGGAAATGTTCTCTACAATGCCGCAAAAATGAACAATAAAATATTGAGCAACCTGCTGATTCCTGATGAAAATTCGATGCTTCTTTTGATAACTAAAGATAAAAATATCTATTTTCAAAAATACAATCTCAAAACTAAGAGCATTGATTGGGAGAGCAAATTGGCATCAGTTGAAAGTTATGGTTTAAAGCTTAAAAATGCTTACAAGAGTCTGTTTGGTGATGGAAAACAAGCCTCAGTAAATGAGAATAAAGTGACTGTAAAAGATGAATATATTTACACAATCGTAAATTCTTCACTTTATCAATTAGATAGAAAAACGGGTAATATCAATTGGGGCTATGCAGATCCTATTTCCGATTTTTTTGTAAGCAATAATGGTGAAAAGGTTGCGATTATTACTAATTCTGGAGGTTTATTGTCATCTAAACAAAACCTTAATCTATTAGATAAAAAAACGGGGAATAAACTTTGGAAAGAAAATATCACCACTAAGTATTTTACTTATTTAGAAGATTACGTAGATAAGATTTTAGTTGCGCATGCTTCAGGATTCAACTTCTATGGATATAACGATGGTAACAAGGTTTGGAAAAAAGATGCAAAAGGAGATGCCATAAAGAAGGTGATTCCGATTGATCAGGATTACCTTTACATTGCAGATAGAGAAATGAATTTAATAGATAAAGATGGTAAAAACAAGTGGAAGAAATTTGTTGAAATTGCAGATAAAGATGATGACCAAGTGCTTTATCTAGGCAAGGTTGAAAATAATAGGGTTTTCTATCTTACAGATGTTTTTGGAAACATGGTGGATTATAGTACAGGTGTGAAAATTTGGAAAAGGAATGTAGAGTTTGATCCAAAAAGACCTCTTGTTTATTCTTTTGATGGCACTAAGTTTCTGGTTTACAACAATAAAAGGATCTATACCTTTAATCCAAATACTAAAGATGATCCTAAGCCAAAAGGTAAAGTGGATGTAGAGAATGATAAAACTATTTCTAGCATTGAGGCTTTCGATTGGGGAATTTGCATAGTTGGGCAAAATGACGTGATTGGATTAGACAATGATGGAAATACGATTTACCAAAAAACTTATAAAGAGCCAGGAGAAGCTAGTAGAAGATTGTTGAAAACAGGTTCTATAATAGGAAAAGGTTACTTTGGAACGGCGGCAAGTCTGCATTCCGCAATTGCCAATGCACAAGTTGTCGTAAAATATAGAGATGCTAATGGAAATCTGGTTGAAGAGACATCTGATTTATTAGATAAGCAAACCAAAGATAGATTAAATAAGAAGGCAGATAATCAAGCTGCAGTTGCATCATTTATCGATGATGCTGTATTGTCGCAGGTTAAGAATCGCTTTAACGGTTTGAAACAAAACAGAGATTTTGCTTTTATTTTGGCCCGAGGAGAAAATGGCGCTGAACTTATAAAAGTTAATAAAAGAGATGGGAAGGAATTGCAAAAAATAACTTTAGGTTCTAATAAGCCTTTATATGAAATTGATCCCGTTACTGGAGGTATATTTTATGCTTCTGAAAATGAAATAAGAGTTTATAGATAAGGATAAATTAGAAGAATGGTTTAGGGATTATCAATCTAAATCATTCTTCTAATTATTAATTACCATATTCGTCTATTGAGGGGTTTAAGCTTTTTCCTTTACCGCCAGCTGTCCGCAAGCGGCATCAATATCTTTACCTCGGCTTCTTCTAATATTAGTAGTGATGCCCTGTTTCTTTAAGTAATTTGCGAAAGCATCTATTTTATCGCCTTCGGCATTAACGAAATCTGCAAATTGAATAGGGTTGTATTCAATTAAATTTACTTTACAAGGTACATGCTTACAGAATTTAGCTAACTCCATCGCATCCTGTATCTCATCGTTAAAGTTGTTGAAGACGATATATTCGTAAGTAACTGGATTTTTCGTTTTTTGGAAATAGTATTTTAAAGCTTCGGCCAATGCCTTCAAGGAGTTATGCTCTGTGATTGGCATAATCTCGTGGCGTTTTTGGTCGTTAGCGGCATGAAGCGAAAGAGCTAAATTGAATTTCACACCGTCGTCACCCAGTTTCTTGATCATCTTGGCTATACCTGCAGTAGAAACAGTGATACGTTTGTAGGACATATTCAACCCATCTGGAGCAGTAATGCGTTCGATAGATTTTAACACATTGGCATAATTCAGCAATGGCTCGCCCATGCCCATATACACAATGTTGGTTAACGGGATATTGTAATTTTGCTTTGCCTGCTTGTCAATCAAAACCACTTGGTCATAAATTTCATCTGCATTTAAATTACGTACTCTGTCCATATAGCCAGTTGCACAAAATTTGCAGGTTAAACTACAGCCTACTTGCGAGCTTACGCAAGCAGTCATTCTTTCTTCTGTCGGAATTAAAACACCCTCAACGATATTACCATCATGTAACTTAAAAGCATTTTTGATGGTATGGTCGTTGCTGAATTGTGCATTACTAATTTCAACAGTATTGATGGTGTAGCCTTCGTTCAATTTCTTGCGTAAATCTTTAGAGAGATTGCTCATCTCATCGAAATTACGAGCAGATTTTTCCCAAAGCCATTGATAGACTTGTTTGGCCCTAAATGCAGGTTCACCCATGTCTTTAAAATGTTGGGCTAATTGTTCTGGACTTAATGACCTAATGTCTATCTTTTTTGTACTTTGCATTGGGCTACAAAGTTACTTAAAAAGATTGAGGCTTCGAAAACCTAATTCCGAAGCCTCAAAAATGTATAAAAGCTAATTAAAATTAAGCTTTAGGATTGGTGTCGTTTGCTTCAATACTTGGTGTAGCTTCAGTATCTTCTCCTTTTAAATAAGTAGGTAAGTTTAAGCCTGCCATGTTAAACAAATCGTTTAAAGGAGGCACAGTTTTCATCATGCCCGACACAAAGTTTGCGGTAGATCCAGCACCATTTTCACCTGCTCCGTTGCCAGAATCCCAAACCGTGATTTTATCAATCTTAATGTTTTTAACGGCTTCAACCTGTGTTTTAACCAATTCGGGTAATTTTTCAATTAATAATAATTGAAAGGCTTTGGTTGGGTCGCCACCAGCTGCGGCAACAACCTCGCGGTAACCTTCAGCCTGTTTGGTTAAAATCTCGAATAAACCTTTCGCCTCCGCTTCCATTTTTGCGAAAATCGCATCAGCTTCACCTTTTGCGTTCTCTCTGATGGTTTCTGCATCAGCTTGTGCTTGGATGATAGCTTTTTGCTTAGCAATTTCTGCGGGAATAACAATGTTTGCAATTTGTGTTGCTCTTTCTCTGTCAGAACGAGCTTCCTCCGCCTTTTGCTCAGCTAAGTATGAGGCTTCTAAGGCTTTTGCTTGTTGAACTTTCTCTGCCGAAACTGCAATTTTTAAAGATTCTGCTTCTTTTTCTCTTCTTAACGCATCAGAGTTTGCGATGTTAATTTTAGCTTCATTTTCTCCTTTTACCGCAAGTGCATTGGCTTCCGAAGTTTTGATACGGGTATCTCTTTCTGCTTCGGCTTTACCAATGGCCTCATCTTTAAATGCCGATGCAATACTGATTTCTCTATCTTTTTGGGTAATAGCGATTTTAACATCACGTTCACGTTGCGTTTCTGCAATTTGAACATCTTTCTCCCTATCAGCTATGGCTTTACCAGTTTCTCCGATTTTAGTTTGTTCAGCAACGCTGATGATAGCTTCGTTGATCGCTTTTGCTGCGGCTTCTTTACCTAAAGCCTCAATGTAGCCAGACTCATCTTTAATATCAGTTACGTTTACGTTGATCAATTTTAAACCGATTTTCTTCAGCTCAGTATCTACGTTTTTAGAAATATTGTCTAAGAATTTATCACGGTCGGAGTTAATTTCTTCGATAGTCATGGTTGCGATTACCAAACGTAACTGACCAAACAAGATGTCTTTTGATAATTCTTGGATATCAGCAGGAGCTAAGCCTAATAAACGTTCAGCAGCATTGTTCATGCTATCTGCTTCGGTAGAAATTGCAATGGTAAATCGACAAGGAACATCCACACGGATATTTTGTCTACTTAACGCATTTACCAAGTTAGCTTCAATAGAAATTGGCTTAAGGTCTAAATACGCAAAGTCTTGAATTACTGGCCAAATGAAAGCACCACCACCGTGGATACATTTAGCGGATGTGCCACCAGTTTTTCCGTAAATCACTAAAATTTTATCGGAAGGACAGCGTTTGTAACGTGCTAATAAGGCTGAGAGCGTGACGAAAATAACGACAACGGCAATTAAAATTAGGGTAATAGGTGATTGTAAGAGGTTTTCCATATATTATATTTTTTCTACGAGTACTAAGTTGTTACTTTCAATTTTTACTATTTTTATGGTAGCGCCACTGGCAATTTGTTCTTCGTTGGTAATGGCATCCACTTCTCTGAACGAGCCGTTTACGCTTATCTGTATTTTTCCAGTACCGCTTCTCTTTTCGGGAATACGTAGATAAACAGAACCACTTCTATGCAATAGCGAAGTGATTTTAAATGAATTATCTTCTGCTAATTTTTGAATTTGTTTAATGATGACGAAGAAGATGAGGATAAAAGCAGCTCCTATTATTACCGAGAGGATAATGAGTATTGCTCTATTGGTAATTAAACCGTAGAAAGAGATGCCTGTCCAGCTGAATCCTAGTAGGAAATTGATCAGGTTCCTGAAAGAGAAAAGCTGAAACGGAGCGTTACCTCCATCTAAGTCACCATCAAAATCTGCGTCGAGACCATCGCCCGAATCGGCACCGATAAAAGTCATGACCGTTTGAATGATGAAAATAAAACTGATAGGTATTGCAAGATACCAAAAGACCCTAAGTAAAGGTTCGAGATTGTTTAGTGCGTCCATAGATTACTGTTGTGCGTTTCTCGCTAATATAATGAAATTAGACGATTTTGCCAAGAAAATCTAGGGAAATGATAAACCAAATAGTTGTTAGAATACCAGTTTTAAGTGGTATTCTAGCAAAAAAGGCTTTGCGAAGCTATTTTCTTTTGGGGCTACGGGTTTTTACTTTAGCCACTCCCGATTTACCGTTTGCTGGTCGAGTTGTTCTTTTATTGGGACCATTAGATTTGAACCAATCGTTGGCGGCTGCGCTACTATTTCTTGATGCACCAGCGCCATTTCTTTTGTCTGGGTTTGCTTTGGTAGGGTCAGGTTTGCCTTTAGATTTTGCAAAACGCTGAGCGGGTTTTTCTGCTTTTTCAGCGCTAGCCTTTTTGTTTACTTGCTTCGGTGCTGCAGGCTTTTCTGAACTAGACTTTGCCACCATTTTAAAAATTTCGGCTTGTTCATTTTCATCCAGCTCACGCCAATCTCCTACGGGTAAACCTTTAAGTGTGATATTCATGATACGCACACGTTCCAGTTTAGTTACTTCGAAACCAAAATGTTCACACATACGGCGAATTTGTCGGTTAAGACCTTGAATTAATGTGATTCGGAAAGTGTTGGGTCCTTCTTGCTTTACCTTGCATTTTTTGGTCATTACACCTAAAACTGGAACACCCTTGCCCATGTTCTCCACAAAAGTTTCGTTGATAGGTTTGTTAACCGTCACTACATATTCCTTTTCGTGGTTGTTGCCGGCACGTAGAATTTTATTAACTAAATCACCGTTGTTGGTTAAGAATATTAATCCTTGCGAATCTTTGTCTAATCTCCCGATAGGGAAAACACGTTCGCTATGATTTACATGGTCTACAATATTGTCTTTAACGCCTGCTTCGGTAGTACTTGTAATGCCAACAGGTTTGTTGTAAGCAATTAAAATTGAGTTTTCTGCCTGACGAGGCTCTATACTTTGACCATTTACATTCACCACATCTCCAAATAGCACTTTATCGCCTACTTTAGCTCTTTTGCCATTGATAAATACTTGGCCAAGCTCAATATATCTATCTGCAGCTCTTCTAGAGCAAAGTCCGCTTTCGCTAATGTATTTATTTAAACGTGTGGTGTGATCCATGATTAGTATGAGTTAATAATTTACAAAGTAACCAATTCTAATCCGAATATCTGTTAAAAAGATGTTTTAGAAACCGTTTAAAATAAAACCACATAGACACATAGTAAGGAGAATTTAGAGAGAAATATATCGTTATTTAGAGTTAGCTTTAAGCTTTTTAGTTTAAAACTAGGTGTCTATGTGGTGATAATATGGTGTGTAATTAGAAACTTTGCTCATCTGCGCTTGGCCCATAAGAGCTAGGCACTGGTATGTTTAATAAACGAAGATAAACGCCCAACTGTGCACGATGATGTATGATTTGACTTAACGAAACTCTGATTAAACCATACTTGGTCATTTCTGCGTGGATTTGTTCTCCAGTGCGTAAAAGCCAAGGTTTTTCTAAAAATGCTTCTTCAACTTCTGCTAAGCTTGCTAAACTTTCTGCTAAACCTTTGTCTAAAATAGCAATGAGCTGTTCATTGTTTTCCACTTTTGTTGGATTGTAAGGTGCCGTAGCGAAATCAAGTTCATCAGTTTCTACACCAAGTTTTGTCCAGCTCATTAAGTCGGCGATGTGTGTGACCAAGTCCATCATTTTCATGCTTTTTTCATGTGGTGCAAAATCTGGCTTGTCGAAAGGTACTAAGGCTAAAAATTTACGGGTAGTTGCAGCCTCTTGAGTTAGTTCGTTTTGTAATAATTTAATGATATCCATAGCTTTTAAATATTTTGTTGGAACAAAGTTGATATGGACAAGTGACAACCCTATGTCAGTGCGGAAATTGATGTAAGAATTTTTTTGAATAAATTTACTCCGTAGCTTTCCGCTTCGCTACAGGTCAGCATGACGGAGTGCCGGTTTCCTTTGCGTTCTTTGCGATTACTTCACAAAATCTTCGCGGTTATAGTCGCTCGTTTTTTAACACAAAGGAAATAAGAGCTACGCAAAGAAGGCAAAGCAGATAAAGTACCGTTGTTAAATAAGCCCGATTGTAGCGGAAATTGTTTTTTTCGGTGGAAAAACCTCATAGGTTTATTTGCATCGTGCTTATTAAACCTATGAGGTTTGTAAAGGTGGGGCAAAAAGATTGTAGCAAAAGCGGGGTTAAAATATCCAATATTGGATGGCTTTCACTTTCTAAAACTAATAATCTACAGGTAATTGTTTCATATAATCGTTAATACTGATATGCTCGGTTAGCGTAAACGGCAATGAAGAACAGTTGAGTTGTAAAATGTTATTGACCTTAAAATCGCGGTAGGAACTGCGCAAATGGCAATAACCGATTAGATGCCATGAAAAAGCGTAAAAAATAAGTCCGATAGGTTCTAAACGGCGCTCAGAAATTTCTTCTTTATAATTTTTGTATTTGATGGAGACGATGTTTTTATCGGCAATGGCATTTTGTAATAAGGAAAGATATTCGACATCGCTGTACAAACGCTTTGGGAGCTGAAGTCTGATATTGGCATTTAAATTTTCGAGCACTTCTCTTTGGTTGCTTTTCAGTACATTTTTAACTTTATCTAATGCGCTTTGGTAATGTTGTTTGATCGATTTATCGGCAAAACCTTCAATAAAACGTTCCATCATCAATAGTGCACTTGCCTCATCAGTATTAAATGAAACTGGGGGAAGAAAATAACCTTGTACGATAAAATAACCTTTGTTGGGTTCGAAACTTAGCGGTACACCTTGTTCGGTCAATGCTTTTACATCTCGGTAAACCGTACGAACACTGATTTCGAAGCGACTGGCAATGGTTTCGGCACTTACATGCTTTTTAGATTGCAATAAAATGAGGATGCCGAATAGCCTGTCGATTCTGTTCATGACACAAAGATAAGATAGGCAAGTTGTGCCGCAAATATTTGCCCTGCTTTAATGAACGGCAATTGTTACAAAATTTTGCTTTGGTTAAAACTATTTCGGTGCGTGTTTTGTGGTTATATATTAAATATGGCTATCAAATCAACAGCTCAACCTCAGAAACATTTTTTTAGGGCCACCAAAGGTAAAGTGGTGCTCGGATTTTTATTCGCAGGTTTGGCGCTGTTTTTGGCTTGGGGTGTAAGTAAGTTTGTTTTCGGAGAGATTTTAGGAACGGTGGAGAAGATATCAGCTCCCAACGATAAGTTAAGGTTGGTAAATAAGCTCTCGCACCAAATTGCTTCGTTAGACCAATTGCAAAGGGAGCCTAAAAATAATGTCAGTTTTTTCGCTGCTACCCAAAAATTACGAAGAACCTTAGATACTTTAAATACGCTTTACGTTACCGATGAAGAGCAAACTAAACGGATAAAAACGTTAAAAGATTTGCTTAAGGATAGAGACAAACAATTTCTGCTTTACCTAGAGGTGAAGGAAAATTTGGTGAATACCCAATCGTTTTCTGAAGAGGTAGAAAAGCTAAATAACCTGTTTGCGCAACGTACGAGGGAAGCAGACAGCGCTGTTTTTACTACCGAAACGTCTACTTCTACCACAACGGTAGCACCAGAAGAGGAACAGAAATCTCGTGGTTTTTTAAGCCGATTGTTCGGTAAGAAAAAAGCAGAAGTTTATAAAATCATTAACGAAGAGTATAAGGTCAAAAAAGATACGCTTAATCCGCAGGTTGAAGATAGTGTGATGCGAAATGTGGAAGCTTCGCTGAAAACGATTGAAACAGAACAACGCCAAAAAAGTAATCGCTTTTTAAAGAAGGAAGCTGAATTGGCAAACTCTAGTAGCGCATTGACCAAACAAATGCTTAATGTGCTGCGTGAGGTGGAAGCGGAAGCTTTAATGCAAATTGACCTCAACGGCGAGCAGGCTAAGAGCATGGTGAGCGAGGGCGTTTATCAGATTAAAATTATCATTATTGCTTTCTTTGTGATTACGATGGTTTTGGGTTCGCTTATTCTGGCGGATATCACTAGGAACAACAAATATCGTTTAGCCTTGGAAAAGGCGAAGGAAGAGGCAGAGTATCATGGTAGGGCAAAACAGCGCTTTCTTTCTAACATGAGCCACGAAATCAGAACGCCTCTCCAAGCGATTTTGGGATATTCCGAATTTATCGCCAAACAGGAAAATCCCAATAAAAAGCACGTGGAAGCTATCCACCGCTCGTCGGTTCATCTATTGCAAATTGTAAATGAGGTGCTGGATTACAATAGGATTACTTCGGGCGAATTTAGCTTTAAGCAAGAGGATTTTGATTTGCAGAAGTTGTTGGAAGAGGTGCTGGATGCGGTTAAACCATTGGCGGAAAAGAAAGGCATCAGCCTGTTGGCTAATTTTAATTTAGCAGAGCAACATTGGGTAAAAGGCGATGCTTTTAGGCTGAAACAGGTGCTTTATAATTTATTGGGAAATGCAATTAAGTTTACGGTTAAAGGTTATGTAAAACTCATTGTTGATTGCAAGCAGCAAGAGCAAAACATGCACTGTTATTTTACAGTAGAAGATAGTGGGATTGGTTTTTCTGAGGAAGACCAAGAAAAGATTTTTAAGGAGTTTGAACAGGGTACTAATCCAGACCACCAATCGATGAACCAGAACGGCACTGGTTTAGGATTGGCTATTGTGAAAACTTTGATCGATGCGCAGGGCGGAAGAATTAATGCAAAAAGTAAGCTAGGGAAAGGGACTTCGTTTGTGGTTTATTTGCAGTATCAGCAAGCTGCAGCACCTATTGAGTCTAAACAGATAGAAAATAAGAAAGCGGTTACTAAAACTAAAGGTGTTTGGGTAATTGATGATGATCATCTGATTCTTAATTTGTGCGAGTTGATTTTTTCTGCCCATCAAATTCCGTATAAAACATTTAGCACAGCAGATGCCATTTTGAATGAGCCTATAGACGAAAATTTGGATTATGTTTTTGTAGATATGCGTTTGGAAGATGGGGTTACCGGCATCGAAATACATCAACAACTTAAAAAGCGTTTACCTCATCATGTGAAATATTATGCTATTACGGCACAAGTTCTTCCCGATGAGCAACAAGCGGTATTGGACCAAGGCTTTGAAGGAGTGATTATCAAGCCTTTTAAGGCAGAAGATTTGTTGGCATTATTTGCGATTTCGCCAGTAGCCGAGGAAATCGATTTTGACGATAGCTCCTTGCGAAAAATGACCATGGGTGACCAAGAAATGATGGCGAAAATTTTGGCTAGTTTCATCCGTGACTGCGAGGAAGACGAAACGCTCTTAAAGCAGAGCATTTCTAATCAGAACCAGCCCGAAGCGAGGCTGGTAGTACACCGTTTGGCAGGAAGGATTGCACAAATTGGTGCTAAAGAGTTAGGCGCTGCTTTCAGGCAATTGGAGCAGGAAGTTGCTGCGGTTGAGATATTGGATGAAGCTATTCGTGATCGAGTAAATGCATCATTAGCGCAATTGCAGTCGTTATTAAAAACTGTGGCGAATCGCATTCAGTCTTCGCTGTAATTTTATTAATTAAACATTAAGAAGTTAAGGTGTCATTAAGAAACGGTAGGCTTGACTACCTAAATTTCTTAATGTTTAAATGACTTTAGATAAATATGCCATTTAATTAATTGCTTTAACTTTGTTTTATGCAAAATCCTACTGTAAAAGCTGTTTTTTTCGATATAGATGGTACATTGTTAAGTTTCAAAACACATAAAGTTGCACAGTCTACAGAGAAAGCTATCGCTGATTTACAAGCCAAAGGCATCAAAACTATTTTATCTACTGGTCGCTCGATTAACAGTATAGACCATATTAAATATTTAAATTTTGATGGCTACATTACTTTTAATGGTGGTTATTGTACTGCGAAAGATGGCGAGTTGCTTTTTAAGCAGTGCATTGACGCTGATGATATTCGGGGGATTTTAGCTTATGCAAAAGAAAATACGTTGAGTTTCTCTTTCATGTCTGAGAAGGAAATTGGTATTCACGATGTAACTCCCGAAATTGCTGGAATGTATGCGCATGTTAACCTTCCAGTTCCACCACTTATTGATGTAGATCATGTGGATGTTTCTTCAATTTTGCAAACCAATATTTTCTTAGGCCCTGAGCAGGAAAGTGCTTTTATGGCTGCGGTAATGCCAAATTCTACTGCTTCAAGATGGACACCTTTATTTGCAGATGTGAATGCAAAAAATCAAAGTAAAAAAGTAGGGATTGATGTTTTCTGCAAACACTTTGGAATTGATTTATCAGAAACTATGGCTTTTGGCGATGGCGGGAATGATATTGAAATGCTGAAGCACGTAAATGTTGGTGTAGCTATGGGAAATGCCAATCCGGAGGTAAAGGCGATAGCAGATTACGTTACCGACGACGTGGATAGCGATGGGATTTGGAATGCGCTAAAGCATTTTGGAGTGCTTTAAAATATTAAAGCGAAAAATTTTTCGCCCATACTATGCTTTTTTAAAAAAGAGGAGTTCTAAAAACTAATCAATTCCGTAGCGCTCCATTTTAGAATAAAGCGTTTTTCTGTCAATATTAAGTAGTTTCGCTGCCTTAGATTTGTTGTATTTCACTTTAATCAGCGCTTCTGTAATCAATGTTTTTTCGTTGCTCTCGTTTACCGCTTTTAAATCCGATGGGTTGTCCAAAGGCACTTCGTTAGCAACGGCAATCTTCATTTCGTCTGGTAAACTATCTGCGCTTGCAATGCTGCCCGCAGTAAGTAAAACCATTCGCTTAATCACATTTCTCAACTCTCTTAGGTTTCCTGGCCAATCGTATTTAAGCAATAGGCTACGAGTTTCCTTATCTAATTCCTTTACATTTCTGTTCAATTCTTCATTAGATAGTTTGATGAAAAGTTCAATAAAAAGCTCTAAATCTACGCCTCGTTCTCTTAGTGGTGGCAACTGAATTTTAAATTCGTTGATACGATGGTAAAGATCCTCACGGAACTCGCCGTTTTTCATGCTGTTGGCTAGGTCATCGTTAGTAGCTGTGATGATACGAACATCCACTGGAATTTGTTTGTTGCTACCTAGTGGTTGTATCACTCGCTCCTGTAGTGCTCTCAGTAACTTAACTTGTACTTCGTAGCTTAAGTTGCCTATTTCATCTAGAAAAATAGTACCTCCATTGGCAGCTTCAAAAGAACCTTTTTTATCGTTTACCGCACCTGTAAAAGCACCTTTAATGTGTCCAAAAAGTTCGCTGGCAGCTAAATCTTTAGACAAAGCGCCACAATCTATCGCGATGAATGGCTTGCTTTTACGCTTGCTTTGTTGATGTAGCGTTCTTGCGGCAAATTCTTTTCCAGTACCACTTTCGCCTTGTATCACTACAGACATATCAGTTTCTGCCACTAAATCAATATGCTGGTATAACCTATTGGCTACTTCACTTTTGCCTCTAATAAAATTGTCTTCAGTAGTTTTAGGCGTTTCTTTTTTCTGTAGTGCGTTATTAATTACCATGAGCAACTCATCTGGATTAATGGGTTTGGTAATATAATCGCTTGCACCTAAATGGATGGCTTTAACTGCCGTACGTACGTCGTTAAAAGAGGTCATGATAATAGCTGGAACAGCCAATCCTGTTTCACGACGATGGTTCAGTACATCTATTCCAGTGCCATCAGGTAATCGGTAATCTATTAATAGCAGTTGAAAATCTTCGTGAGCAATTAATTTGAGAGCTTTGGCAACATTACTAACGGTGGTTACTTCGAAATTGTTCTTTGTTAAAAATCCTTCAATAATCTGAGCGAAAGTGCTGTCGTCTTCAATAATTAAAACAGATGCCATATATACAAAAATAGGAAAAGCCAGTATTATATAACTGGCTTTTCCCTTATTTAGTTTTAAGAAATGTAGATAATTGATTATTCTACTGGTTTACCTTCAGCGTCGAATTTCAATGAAGCAGTTTCTTCTTCTTTCTTAACATCAACTTGGAAGTAAGATTTATCTCCATCTTTTACACTGAATGCTGCAGTTGGCGTCCAAGCTTTGTATGGGTCAGTTGCCAACACTGTTTTAATTGCATCTGGTAATGCCGATACTTCAATTGGAGTTTTCACTACGCTATCCTGTACCGAAACATTTTCTTCATTGCTGATTGAAACCTGTGCTTGAGTTGCAGTAACTCCTGCAAATTCTACTGGTTTACCTTCAGCATCGAATTTCAATGAAGCAGTTTCTTCTGCTTTTTTCACATCAACTTGGAAGTAGGCTTTGTCACCATCTTTTACGCTGAACGCCGCAGTTGGAGTCCAATCTTTATATGGATCAGTTGCCAATACAGTTTTGATTGCATCTGGTAATGCTGATACTTCGATCGGCGTTTTCACCACACTGTCTTGAACTGAAACGATTTCTATTTTATTAACTGAAGCCTGAGCTTGTGTTGCTGTGAATCCTGCGAATGCTACGATAGCTGCTACAAATAACTTTTTCATAATATCTATTTTTAAGTTTAATACATTTTGTGAATTATACTAGGTAATGCTTCACAATGGTGCCAATAGAGAATTTGCACTGTGCCAAAATATTAAGTTGTTGTAAATCAATTAATTGTTTTTATTTTTCTGAAAATGACTTTGTGGAGTTTCTCTACAACTTGTTTCCAAAGGCGGCAAATATCGTAGTAGCATTATTAATGAATTAACTTGATTTAGACCTTGTAAGAATTCAATCTGTAAAAGTATGGGGTAAGTGAGGATACCCATCTATAGCTAGATGAGTCTTGTCGGTTTTGGCGCATTTGATTTATTTGTCTGTATTTGTAGATTTTGTCGTTTTGGGTAGGCTGGTTGACCGTCGGTCTGCCGTTCGTCTACCGTCGGTACTACGTCAGTGATTTGAAGTTGGAGATAATAGTGATTTGAGCGCAGAGTGATGACCGAACTACCAAAATTTTGATATCAACGTTCATTCATAGTTGCTAGAAAAGCTAATTGTTGTGGTCTATTTAGCAGTTCAAGAAAAATTGCACAAAAAATAAGCCAGCACAAAGGCTGGCTTATTCAAATTATGTAGTTTTAGAATGATCTAATTATTCTACTGGTTTACCTTCAGCGTCGAATTTCAACGAAGCAGTTTCTTCTTCTTTCTTCACGTCAACTTGGAAGTAAGATTTATCTCCATCTTTTACGCTGAATGCTGCAGTTGGCGTCCAAGCTTTATATGGGTCAGTTGCCAATACCGTTTTAATTGCCTCTGGTAATGCCGATACTTCAATTGGAGTTTTCACTACGCTATCCTGTACTGAAACATTTTCTTCATTGCTGATCGAAACCTGTGCCGAAGCAACTCCTGCAAATTCTACTGGTTTACCTTCTGCATCGAATTTCAATGAAGCTGTTTCTTCTGCTTTTTTCACATCCACTTGGAAGTAGGATTTGTCACCATCTTTTACGCTGAACGCCGCAGTTGGAGTCCAATCTTTATATGGATCAGTTGCCAATACAGTTTTGATTGCATCTGGTAATGCTGATACTTCGATCGGCGTTTTCACCACACTGTCTTGAACTGAAACGATTTCTATTTTATTAACTGAAGCCTGAGCTTGTGTTGCTGTGAATCCTGCGAATGCTACGATAGCTGCTACAAATAACTTTTTCATAATATCTATTTTTAAGTTTAATACATTTTGTGAATTATACTAGGTAATGCTTCACAATGGTGCCAGAGGCGAGTATCTAAACGTACCAAAATGTAAATAGCTGTAAAACAGGTGCTTGTTTGTTTTTGATAAAAAATGAGGTTGTGGAGAAAGTCTACAACTTGTTGCGCAACGCTGCAAAAAAGTTTTAAATTTCGAATTTAATTAGTATTCCGCTTAATTTGTAATATGCAAAGATACCTATCAGCAGAATTGATTTACCCAGTAACCAGTGCGCCAATTGCAAATGGTGTTTTAGAAGTTTCTATAACGGGTGAAATTATATCGATATTAACTGCAGAAGAAGCAGAACAAAGAAATTTAGAGGGAATAGAGCAATTTGAAGGTGTTCTGGTTCCTGGATTTGTGAACACACATTGCCATTTAGAACTGTCGCACATGTTTGGCAAAATACCCGAGCATACAGGCTTGCCAGCTTTCGTGAGAGAAATTGTTGCACAGCGAGCAGCGGCAGATGAAATTATACTTGCTGCTATGGATGTTGCCGACAAGCAGATGCTCGAAAATGGAATTGTAGCCGTGGGCGATATTTCAAATCAGCTGCTTTCTAAAGAAGTAAAACAGCACAGTTCTTTATATTATCACACCTTTGTGGAAGTTTTTGGCTTTAACCGGCCATCGCAGCCTATTATAGATGAAGCTGTTAAAATAAGGGATAGCTATTGGCCACTTAAAGCCTCTATTGTACCACATGCACCGTATTCGGTAAGTGACGAGTTGTTTCAGTATATAGAAAAAAATACCCGTCCGCACGATATTTTAAGTATTCATAATCAGGAAACTGCTGCAGAAAATGAGTTTTTTGAAAGAGGAACAGGAGATTTTGAAGCCATGTATCAACGTATGGGCGTACCTAAAAGCGAAGCCCACGGAACTGGAAAAAATGCCATTCATTATCATTTACCTCAAATGCCAAGTAATAAAACATTGTTAGTGCATAATACTTTCACCAGCAAAGCTGATATAGATTTTGCTTCGGGGCAGCATAAGGATTTATATTGGTGCTTGTGTCCAAACGCAAACGTTTATATAGAAAATAACCTGCCGGACGTAAATCTGTTTTTTGATTCTCGAGTTATCGTAACGTTAGGGACTGATAGTTTAGCAAGCAATCATCAGTTATCTATTTTGGCAGAGATGCAAACCCTACAACAGAAAAAAAGAGTTCCTTTTGATGAATTGTTGAAATGGGCTACGATTAACGGTGCGGCTTTTCTAGGTATCGATAGCCAATACGGAAGCTTTGAAGCAGGAAAAACACCAGGGGTAAATTTGATTGAGTTGGGAGAAGCAAAAATCATTAAGTCTAAAAACGTAAAGCGATTGATTTAATGGCGAACGTAATCACTTCCCTATTTAATATCAAATATCCAATTATTCAAGCGGGCATGGTTTGGTGCAGTGGCTGGCGTTTAGCTGCCGCGGTTTCCAATGTAGGTGGTTTGGGCATCATTGGTGCAGGTTCAATGTATCCAGAGGTGTTACGTGAGCATATTCAAAAGTGTAAGCAAGCAACTGATCATCCTTTTGCCGTAAATGTACCATTGCTTTATCCAAACATTAAGGAAATCATGGATATTTTGGTAGAACAGGATGTTAAGATTGTATTTACTTCTGCCGGTAACCCCGCCACATGGACTAGCTTTTTGAAGGAAAAAGGAATGACGGTAGTTCACGTCATTGCCAATACTAAATTTGCTTTAAAAGCAGAACAGAGTGGGGTAGACGCTATTGTAGCCGAGGGTTTTGAAGCTGGCGGTCATAACGGTAGAGAGGAAACGACCACTTTATGTTTAATTCCGATGATTAAACAAGCAGTGAAAATTCCTGTAATTGCTGCTGGTGGTATTGCAAGTGGAAAATCGATGTTAGCCGCTTTTTCCCTAGGTGCTGATGCAGTACAAATAGGTTCTGCATTTGCTGTAGCCGAAGAATCGTCCGCACATCCAAATTTTAAAGAACGTATTATTTCATCCGCCGAAGGCGATACCAAGCTGAGGATGAAAAAACTAGTGCCTGTGCGCTTATTGAAAAATGAATTTGCCGATGCCGTTGCGCAAGCCGAAGCAAACGGAGCTAGCACCACAGAACTCGCCACTTTATTAGGAAGAGCTAGAGCCAAATTGGGAATGTTTGAAGGCGATATAGCAGAAGGAGAGTTGGAAATCGGTCAAGTATCAGCTATGCTGAATGAGATTAAACCTGCTGCCATTATTTTGCATGAAATATGGGAAGAGTTTTTGTCAGAAAAAGATAAGTTGAGTGCATTAAAGTTTTAAATTTTACCGCCTTTGACACCTAAGAAAACCTAAATTTTTTCTGAAGTATAATTATTTGGAAAGACTGGCTAAAAATTTATTAAACATTATATTCTTCATCGATTTATTATCTTAAATGTGCTTAGGTGTCTAAGGTGGTTCAAATTTCTTACTTTTGTCATCAAGAGGTTTCAAAAGTCTTGATACCCAATACTCATATCTCGATACTCATAAATGAAGCATATCAATATAAAAGTAATAGGAAAAGTACAAGGCGTGTTCTTTAGGGCAAGCACCAAAGCCGTAGCCGACCAAATGGGCGTTAAGGGGAAAGTGAAGAATGAAAAAGATGGATCGGTAGTAATAGAAGCAGAGGCCGACCAAATTACTTTAGATATGTTTTTGGAGTGGTGTTATAAAGGACCAGAAAAAGCAGTTGTAGAAAGTGTAATTGTGGAAGACGGAGAATTGCAGAATTATACCAACTTTGTAGTGATTAAAAAGAATTTATTGTGGTAATATAATTTACGGTTGTAGATTGACGAATTACGATTTAGACTTTCACAATCTAATAGGTTTTAAAATAAAATTGATTTTAGAAAATCGTAATTCTAAAGTCGCAAATCTAAAATCAACTTGTCTGTACTAAAAAAATTCTTAGGTCAAACAATGGTTTATGGTATCAGTACCATTTTATCTCGTTTGCTTAATTTTATTTTAACGCCAATTTTTACACGCACTTATGCTGCTGCGGTATATGGCGTTTTTACTAAAATGTATAGTTGGGCTTCCATTATTAATGCCATCTTGGCTTTTGGTATGGAAACTACCTATTTCAGGTATCTCAATAAATTCGAAGACAAAAAACAACAGGTTTATAACAATTCTTTTTTGGTGGTTGCTTTCATCGCCACCTTATTTCTAATTACCGGATTGGTATTTACTGACCCAATTACCAGATGGTTGGTAAATAACGACACCTCGAATTTTGCAGACCAAAGAAGATATGTGCAATATTTTGTGTGGTTGCTTTTTTCTGATGCCATTTGTATTATTCCATTTGCCAAGTTGAGAGCCGATGGGAAGCCATTTAGGTATAGTCTCATCAAGTTTTTAAACATACTTACCTATGTTTGTTTGTGCCTGTTCTTCATTTATGGCATACCTGCAATCATCAAAAATGATTTACCAACCGCTAGTTTCTTTGCCAGTTGGTTCAGAGAAAAATGGGTTGGCTATGTATTTATTGCGAATTTGGTAGCCAGCGTACTAACTTTTGTTTTCCTTTTGCCAGAGTTCCTAAAAATCCAACTGAAGTTTGATAAAGGTATGTTTGCCAAGATGCTTTCTTACAGTTGGCCAATATTGGTGGCTAATCTTTCTTTTATCGTTAACGAAAATCTAGATAAAATACTTTTAGATAAATATTCTACCGAAACACAGGTGGGCATTTATGGCGCAGTTTGTAAAATTGCCATCTTCATGAGCATATTTAATACGGCATTCCGCTTAGGTGCCGAGCCTTTTTTCTTTAGTTATGCGAAAGAGAAAAACGCTAGAAATACCTATGCTGATATTCTTAAGTATTTTGTAATTGCATTGGCTATTTTGTTTGTAGCCTTAGTGGCTAACATCGAAATCTTGAAATATTTTATCAGTAGAGATAAGGCGCACGTTGCCGAATATTGGGTAGGTTTGCCTGCGGTTCCCTACTTGTTATTGGGCTATGTTTGTTTAGGCATTTATATGAACCTTTCCATCTGGTATCGCTTATCAGACCAAACCCGTTTTGGCTTGTATATATCAGTGAGTGGAGCAATTATCACGATCGTTCTAAATATGGTTCTAATTCCTAAGTATAGTTATATGGGGTCGGCTTGGGTAAGTATGATTGCTTATTTTGTAATGATGGTTTTATCTTATGTTTTAGGTCAAAAGTATTATCCAATACCTTATAACCTGAAAAAAATATCCGCTTACTTAATAGGCTCTACGCTCATTGTATTCTCATCATTTTTTATCTTTAACAGAAATATTTACATCGGTAATGCTTTACTCGTCGCTTTTATTGCGATTGTGCTTTACTTCGAAAAGAATGAGTTAAGAAGAGTTTTGAAACGTTAGTGTTACATTTTGCTAATTAATCAGTCAAAATTCAGTCATTTATAATATGCAAATCAAAATCATCAATAAATCTACACACCAATTACCTGCTTACGAAACTGCTCATGCCGCCGGTATGGATTTAAGAGCTAATATCGAAGAGCAAATCATAATTAAACCATTACAGCGTTTTTTAATTCCAACAGGTTTGTTTATCGAATTGCCTATAGGCTACGAAGCACAGATTAGACCGCGTAGTGGTTTGGCTTACAAGCATGGCGTTACCGTGTTAAATTCGCCTGGCACTATAGATGCAGATTACCGTGGAGAACTAAAAGTATTATTGGTAAATTTATCAGATACTGAGTTTGTGGTAAATAATGGCGAACGAATTGCGCAAATGGTAGTAGCAAAGCATGAAACTGTGGTATGGGAAAGCACAGAAGAATTAAGCAATACTGATAGAGGTGCTGGTGGTTACGGACATACGGGTAAGGGTTAATTGTTTAATTGTTGATAGGTTGGAGAAGATGTCTTCGGACCTCGGACTTTAACTTCGGACTAAAAAAATGAATAAACTATTTTTTACAGTGATTTTAATAGGGTTGTGCTTTACTATACAAGCGCAACAAACACCTGTTGCCGTAAGAGATAGTAATGCGATAAAGGAACTTTTTTTCGCTGGTTTAAAAGAAAAACTGACCGAGAACTATGTGGATGCTAGTAGTAGCTTTTCTAAAATTTTAGCTATTGACCCCAACAATAATGCCGCACATTTCGAGCTAGCAAATATACAATTGCGTCAAAATAAGTTATTGGATGCGGAGGTGTCTATAAAAAAAGCACTAACAGTACAGCCAAATAATACCTGGTACTTAAAGTTGCAAACAGAAATTTATAAACGTAGTGGTAACATGGATGCCTTGGTGCAGGTTTTTAATCGGTTAATCAAACTAGAGCCCGAAGCAGAGAACTATTATTTTGACCGTGCAAATGCATTGTACATTTCGGGCAAGGTAGACGAATCTAAGAAAGCTTACGACTTGCTTGAAGAGAAGTTTGGGGTAACTAAATCTTCTACGGCAGCCAAACAACGTTTCAAGAGCCAAACCGAATTGACTAACGGAGATGACTTGCACAAACTGATTAAGGATAATCCAAGTGATGTTAAAAACTACCTTGATTTAAGCGGTACATTACTAGAAAAAAATCAAAATGACGAGGCTTTAGCTGTACTGCTCAAGGCTAAAAATATGGATGCCGATAATTATGAAATAGACTTGGCATTGGCCGATGTTTATCATGCACTGAAAAAACCACAAGAGGCCTTCACATCACTTAAATTGGCATTTTCTAGCACAGAGATGCCATTACCTACTAAAGTTAAAATTTTAAGCCAGCTGTTGCTTCGTTTTAGTAAACCCGAAGTGGTTAAAAATGCTACAGAATTAGGTTTGATCACATTGAACGGTCATAAAGACGATGCAAAAGTAGTCGTGCTTTATGGTGATATCCTATATCAGCAAGGGAACTTAAGTGGAGCAAGGGAGCAATACTTAACGGCAATTAAATTGTCGGAGCAACTGTATATCGCTTGGGAGAAATTGCTAGGTGTGCAGACGTTGATGGGCAGCTATGCAGAAGCGATCAAGATGGGAGAGCAGGCACTGACCATTTATCCTAATCAGGCAATTTTATACTATTACCGAGCATTTGCTTTGCACAGGAACGGACAAAATGCAGAGGCTGCTTTTGAATTAAAAAATGCATTGCAGTTAGAGCCAGAAGATAATAATTTAAAAGCAATGATTTTAGCATTGCAAGCCGAAGTAATGATTGACCAAGGTAAACTAAAAGAGGCTGATGCTGCATTTGATAAAGCAGTAGCTTTAGCCCCAAATAATTACCTAACCATGAGCAATTACGCTTATTATTTGGCATTGCGTAACCACGACTTGCCAAAGGCAGAAAAATTAGCTTCTAAAGCGGCATCGGCATTGCCACAAAACTCTTCTATCTTGGATACTTATGCTATCGTTTTGTTTAAGTTAAATAGAATTGATGATGCACTTACGTATATACAGAAAGCCTTGCAAAACAACGATACTGATAATCCTGTTTACTTAGAGCATTATGGTGATATTCTTTCCTTGAAGGGAGATAAAGAAAATGCTGTCGTGCAATGGCAAAAAGCCAAAACCGCAGGAAATCAGTCCGAAAAATTAAATAGAAAAATCAATGAGAAGAAATATATTAAATAGCGTTTTAATTGCAGCCTGCGCTTTGACTGTAGTTGGCTGTAGACCTAAAAAGGAAATTGTAAAAGCACCACCAGCTGCAGAAACAACTCAAGTAGCCAACAAAAAATCCGAGAATTTAGCCACTTTATTGAGCAAAGAGCTTCAATACAATACCTTGTCTTTAAAAGGAAAAACAGACTTAGATATTGATGGCGATGTGAAAAATGTAACACTTAACATTCGCATTAAGAAAGATGAAAAGATTTGGTTCAGTATCACTGCTTTGGGCGGAGCAATAGAAGCTGCCCGCGGAATGATTACACCAGATAGCTTGCTTTTGATGACTCGAATTCCAGATAAAACAATCCTCAGAAAACCATTGTCTTACATTCAAAATTACACGAATAAACAGGTAAGCTTCGGGTGGTTGCAATCTATCTTAACTGGAAATACAATTAAGGCTTTGATGACAGAAAAGTCTGACTTGAGCCAAGAAAATGGTGTTTGGGCCTTAAGTGGAACAGAGCAAGGCTTGGCTTATAAGGTTTTATTCAATACTTTATTGAAATCTACCGAACTTACGCTGAATGATGCCCAAGCTGCTCAGGGACTTAAGGTGGTTTATGATAAGTATACGCCAATAAATAATGGCCTCTTCCCATCCAGCTTAAAAATAAACTCTGCAGTAGGCAATAAAAAAATAAATATCGCCGTTGAGTTTGTAAAAATCGATGCTAATGTAGCTGTAGAGTTCCCTTTTTCGGTTCCGAAGAACTACGAGGTAATCAATTAATTTTTTATACTTTTGGTTAATGAAGTTAAATAAAGCCCTACTTTTAATTGTTGCATTGTGCCTTTGCGCCAATGCTTTTGCGCAATCGAGTAAAGAATTAAAACGTAAAAAAGAAGCTTTACAAAGAGAGATAGAGCTGGCTCAGAAAAATTTGAATAAAGCGGCCAGCGGTAAAAAGCTAACGCTAGGACAAATCAATGCCATAAAAGCGCAAATTAGATTAAGGCAAGATAAAATTTCTACCATCAACTCGGAGATGAAAAATCTCGACCATCAGATTCATGAAAATACCAACAAGGTTCAAAACCTTAAAGGTCGTTTAGCTGATTTGAAAAAGGAGTATGCTGGGATGATTCGCTTTGCGCAACGTAACAGAAATTCGTATGATAAAATGATGTTCATTTTTGCTGCGAACGACTTTAACCAAGCTTATAAACGTATCAAATATTTACAGCAATTTGGTCAATACCGTAAAAAGCAAGCGGCTTATATTCAGGGTACTGAGAAACAGTTGAGCAATCAGATTGTGGTTCTTGATAAGAACTTGAAAAGCAAAAGTACGCTATTAAAAGAAGAACAGAACGAGAAAACTAAGCTTGATAAAAACAGGAGCGAGCAAACAGTCGTATTAAATAAGCTAAGTAAGCAAGAAAAGCAATTTCAGCAAGATATTAAGAAAAAAAGACAGCAACAGGCTGCCGTAGATAGACAAATTCAGGCTGCCATTGCTAGAGAAATAGCTGCTGCTCGTAAAAAAGCAGAAGAAGAGGCGAGAGAGAGAGAAAGAATTGCAGCCGCAAAAGCTAAAGCAGAAAATAAGCCTACGCCAACCACCACCGCCACTACCAAGCCTAAATCAGCTAACGAAGCTTTAAGGTCTACTCCAGAAGCAGCCAAGCTCTCTGATGCTTTTGAAGCTAACAGAGGCAGTTTGCCTTCGCCGGTGGCAACAGGTTATATTACTGGTAGGTTTGGTGCTTATAAGGTAGACCAAGCAACAGCAATGCGTAACGGTGTAGTTTTTCAAACGAGTGAAGGTGCTGCTGTTAGAGCTGTTTTTAATGGTACGGTGAGTACTGTTTTCCAGCAATATGGACGTTACTATGTAATGATTATTCACGGAGAATATTTTACAGTTTACGAAGGTTTGCAGAGTGTAAGTGTAAGTAAGGGAGATAAAGTTACAACTAAACAGACTATTGGAGCTGCGGGAACTTCAGACGGGGTTCCAGAATTAGGTTTTCAGATACACAGAGGTGCTGTAGCGCAAAATCCTGAAAGCTGGTTAGCACGTTAACCGCAATTTTGCTTAAATAAAAGCTATATTTGTATAAAACGAGTTTAAAATGTACAATACGCCATTATTAGAGTTCTTGAACATTGGAGGGAGCGAGATGATTCTCATCGTAATTGCGATACTTTTGTTATTTGGAGGTAAAAAATTACCAGAATTAGCAAAGGGATTGGGCAAAGGCATAAGAGAGTTTAAAGATGCTTCTGAAGGTGTAAAGAGAGAAATTCATCGCAATATCAATTCTTTTGATACAGATGAAGAAGACAGAAAGGCTGATGAAAATCGCAAGTATCGTGAACCAGAAGTAGACAACTCGCACTCTATTCACGATGAACCTACTGCTGCTGCGGAAAACCAAAACGAAGCACAGCCCGTAGATACTAAAGAAGAAGAAAAGGAACCTAAAAGTTCTGTTTAAGAAATTGAATACATAAAACAACAGTCATGTTACAAACACCAATGCTAGCTGCGCTAGGCACAACCGAAATCATCTTAATCATTGTAGCAATTTTATTGCTTTTTGGAGGTAAAAAAATTCCAGAATTAATGCGTGGTTTAGGTAAAGGGATGAAGGAATTTAAAGATGGTAAGGATGGAGTTGACTCAACTACTACTGATCACACCAACAAACCTCAATAATCCGCATTTATAAACGCTTTTTTTAAGATTTTGAAGAAATACAGCTCTTTAACAGAGATACAGGGAGAACTTGCGCAAAAGCAGCTAACTTTAAAAGAACTTATTGCATACTATTTCGACCAAATAGAAAAGCATCAACACCTCAATGCATTCAATGAGGTGTTTTTTAATTCTGCGAAGAAACAAGCTGAAGAAATACAAGCTAAACTTGAAAAAGGTTCGGCAGGTAAATTAGCGGGTATGGTTATCGGTATTAAAGATAACATCTGCTACGAAGGCCATGTGGTTAGTGCTTCTTCTAAAATGCTAGAGAATTTTGTTTCTCCGTATTCTTCAACTGTAGTTAAAAGGTTGTTAACGGAAGATGCCATTATTATTGGTCGTTTAAATTGCGATGAGTTTGCAATGGGCGGTTCCAATGAGACTTCGTACTTCGGAACAGTTAAAAACGCTGCCGATGAAGAGCGTGTTGCTGGTGGCTCTTCTGGCGGTTCGGCAGTTGCAGTACAGGCCGATATGTGTTTGGCTGCACTTGGTACCGATACCGGTGGTTCTGTTCGTCAACCAGCTGCTTTTTGTGGTAATATTGGTTTTAAACCAACTTACGGACGCATTTCTCGTTACGGTGTCATTGCTTATGCCTCTTCATTCGACCAAGTAGGAACACTTACTTCATCAGTTTCTGATGCCGCTTTGTTGTTAGAAGTTTTAGCAGGTGCTGATGAAAACGACAGTACCGTTTCTTCGTTGCCAGTTCCTAAATATTCAGAAGTATTATCTTCCACAGCAAAAAAGAAAATTGCCGTTTTAAAAGAAACGATAGAAAGCGATGCATTGGATGTAGAAACCAAAGAAGCGATTCTTGCAGCTATCGAAAAATTTAAAGAAGATGGACACGAGGTTAGTTATGTGTCTTTCGATTTGTTGGCATACTTGGTGCCTACTTACTATATTCTAACTACAGCAGAAGCTTCTTCTAATTTATCGCGTTACGATGGTGTACATTACGGTTATCGTAATACGCAGGCACAAAGCTTAAACCAATTATACAAAAGCTCAAGGGCAGAAGGTTTTGGAGAAGAAGTTAAGCGTCGTATCATGCTAGGTGCTTTTGTTTTAAGTGCTGGATATTACGATGCGTATTATCAAAAGGCTCAAAAAGTACGTCGTTTAATTAGAGAAAAAATTGAGGTGCTATTGCAATCTCACGATGTGCTGGTTAGTCCAGTTGCGCCTACGCCGGCGTTTAAAATTGGCGAAAATGTACAAGATCCTTTGGTGATGTATATGGCAGATATTTACACGGTATTGGCATCCTTAGCAGGAATTCCGGCGGTTGCATTGCCTTTGGGTAATAATAAAGCAGGTTTGCCGTTAAGTATCCAGTTAATGACCAAGCATTTTAATGAGCAAGCTTTGCTCTCGTTATCACATAGTTTTTTAGAGAAGGCGAATTCATCGCATAAAAATAATAACACATAGACACATAGAAAATACAAGTTTAGGTAAGTTATCTATGTTTCTGTGTGGTTAAAAAACGGCTTATGAGAAAATTGATACTTACTATTTTGAGTTTTGTAGTTATTTTAAGCGCTCAAGCTCAAATTCCTGTTAAAGTAATACAAAGCGATACCATTTTAAAAAGGTTAACCACCGCTCTACCCTCAGATACTGTTGCAATGCCCGTAATAGAACAGCCCTTGCTTTTCGGGCAAAGTTTGTTGTATAAATTACGGTTAGATTCCATCAAACAAACCGTTCCATTAGATTATAACGAATACGTACAAAGCTATATTGATATTTATACTAAACGTAAAAGTATGTATGGCGATATGCTGGGGCTATCTTCGTATTACTTCCCAATTTTCGAGAAAGCGCTAAAGAGCTATAACATTCCCACCGAAATTAAGTACTTAGCGATTGTAGAATCTTCTTTAAATCCACATGCGGTTTCTAGGGTTGGCGCTACGGGTATCTGGCAGTTTATGTTTGGCACCGCAAAAGCCTACGGTTTAAATATGGATAACTTTGTTGATGAACGCAAAGACCCTATACAAGCAAGCTATGCGGCGGCGGCATATTTTAGAGATGCTTATGAAGAGCTTGGCGACTGGTTGTTGGCCATTGCGGCTTACAATTGTGGCAAAGGAAATGTAAATAGGGCAATTGATAAAGCTGGTTCTCGTGATTTTTGGGAAATCAGAAAGTTTTTGCCTAAAGAGACCAGTAATTATGTACCTGCATTTATTGCTGCGGTTTACGTGATGAAGTATGCCAAAAACCATCAAATTACTATCAAACCAAACAACTTTGCTTTTAAAACGGACACAGTTTTGGTTAAAAATTTTGTGGCTTTAAATGATGTTGCACTTGCGATAAATCATAAAGAAGAAACTTTATTAGCATTAAACCCTAGTTATAAGAAAAAGATAGTGAATGGAACAGATTTGCTACCCAAACGCATCGTTATTCCCAAACCAGAATTGCAGTTTTACGAACCACTTTTTGAGGTTTTAAATAATGATGTAGAAATGGATAAGCAGATTTTCTTGGCGTCTACCGATGATGTAAGGGATTTAAGGAAAAAGATGCTGCCAAAAAAACAAGCTGCTTCAAAAATTTTATTGCATAAGGTTTTGCCTGGTCAAAGCCTAAATGCTATTGCCAATAAATACGGAGTAGAAGTGCAAGATTTAAAAGTTTGGAATGAACTCAAAGTTTCTACTATCGTTCCTGGACAAAGGTTGAAGGTATATAGAGACACTGTTGTCGCTAAGTTTACACCGAAAGCTAAAGTTAGCTTTGCAAATTACAAAGTAAAGCAAGGCGATACTTTATCTAGCATCGCTGAAAAATTTGACGGCATTACCGTAGCAAGTTTAAAAGCCGCTAACGGTTTAAAGTCTGCTAAAATTACTGAGGGAATGGTGTTGAAAGTGATGTAAGCTCAATGATGTTATGAGAGCCATTATCATATCCAAGAAAATATTTGCAATTAAATTGGTAATTTGCTTATTATCTTGTGACACCCCAAGACTTTATATGCTAAATAACTCGCTGAATGATAAATTAACATGCGATGGAAATAATTTTGAACTTTTCTTTTCAAAATCACTTGTAAATACGAGCGAAGCAATAACGATAAAAAACCTTGGAGACGATAACTTGAAAGTAACCAAATTAGAGTTGAATGGAAAAGCATTGGAATTTGAAATTAATAAGCAGGATAATGTAGCTCGTATTGGGGTGCATAGTCAGAGATTTGCAGAAAAGGACAAAATACATCTTGTTTTTTCAATAAATCAATGCCGATACGACAAGACCTATGCCATAGGACGAGTAGTAAAAGTTTCGAAATAATGCATGCGCTTATTCTATTTGTTAGACTAATTTATCAGTACACGCCACGTGAGTGTGGTAGCGGCGAAGAAAATTTATAGTAGCATGTTAGATTTCTCCTCGTACCTCGTCGAAATGACGTGCATGTGGGAATGCTTTAGCTCTCTAAACCCTATTGAGGCGGCAGCCCACAGCGAGCTTCAGCGAGCGAGGACTACAGCCGAAAGAGGGGCTTCCCATAAATAGTAGCTAGCATTAGCTTTTCTTAAAATTAGACAATCGCATTAAATTTATCGGTCCTTTCGCTTATTTACAGAGACTATTTTAAATGCCGCTACAATTGGTTACCCTTCAGCGTTGATTCACAAAAAACAAGCTGTATCCTCAAAAAAGATTGTAACTTTGACGGCTATAAATTCATTAAAAGATGAGCAAGATTAACAGAAAACAAGATGCTTTAGATTATCACTCGCAGGGAAGACCTGGGAAAATCCAAGTAATACCAACTAAACCATACTCTTCGCAAAGAGATTTAACGTTGGCTTACTCACCAGGTGTGGCAGAGCCTTGTTTAAAAATTGCAGAGAACAAAGAAGACGTATATAAATACACCGCGAAAGGAAACTTGGTAGCCGTAATTAGTAACGGTACTGCAGTTTTAGGATTAGGGGATATTGGCGCAGAAGCTGGTAAACCGGTAATGGAAGGTAAAGGCCTTTTATTTAAGATTTTTGCTGATATCGATGTTTTTGACCTTGAGTTAGACACTAAAAATGTAGACGATTTTGTGAAAATCGTAAAAGCATTGGAGCCAACTTTTGGTGGTGTAAACTTAGAAGATATCAAAGCCCCAGAATGTTTCGAAATTGAGCGTAGACTTAAAGAAGAAATGAACATTCCGGTAATGCATGATGACCAACATGGTACGGCAATTATCTCTGCGGCAGCATTAATTAATGCTTGTGAGCTACAGAAAAAGAAACTAGATAAAATCAAGATTGTTGTAAATGGAGCGGGTGCTGCGGCTATTTCATGTTCGAGACTTTACGAAGCTATTGGTGCTAAGAAAGAGAACATCGTGATGTGTGACAGAAGCGGTGTAATTCGTGCTGACCGTGAAAAATTAGATCCAATTAAGGCAGAATTTGCTACCACTCGCGACTTACATACCTTAGAAGAAGCAATGAAAGAGTCTGATGTTTTCATCGGTCTTTCATCTGCAGATTGCGTTTCGGTAGATATGCTAAAATCGATGGCGAAAAACCCTATCGTAATGGCAATGGCTAACCCTAACCCAGAAATTGCTTACGATTTAGCTATCAATTCTCGTAAGGATATCATTATGGCAACTGGACGTTCTGATTATCCTAACCAGGTGAACAATGTGTTGGGTTTCCCTTACATTTTTAGAGGAGCTTTAGACGTAAGAGCTACGGCAATTAACGAAGAGATGAAAATTGCTGCGGTTCGTGCTATTGCAGAGCTGACTAAAAAGCCTGTTCCGGAAGCGGTAAACATGGCTTATAATGCTAAAAATATCAAATTCGGTAAAGATTATATCATTCCAAAACCAATGGATTTCCGTTTGATGACCAACGTTTCTATGGCGGTGGCAAAAGCGGCAATTGAAAGTGGTGTGGCTCGTAAAGTTATTACCGACTGGGATGCTTATGCAGAAGAATTAAGAAAACGTTTGGGTACAGATGATGCGATTATGCGTGCCATCACCAACAAGGCAAAATCAGATCCTAAGCGTGTGGTTTTCGCAGAGGCGGATAACTATAAGATCTTAAAAGCTGCCCAAATTGTTAAGGATGACAATATCGCTATTCCAATTTTATTGGGTAACAAAGAGAAAATCCAAGCAATTATTGAAGAAAGTGCACTAGAATTAGAAGGTGTTCAAATTATCGACCCTGCATTAGAGCCAGAAAGAACTCAGAAGTATGCAAAGTCGTTATACGAAAAAAGACAAAGAAGAGGCGTTACTTCATTAGCTGAAGCGGCGAAAATGATGCGTGACAGGAACTACTTCGGTTCTTCGATGGTAGAGTTTGGCGAAGCTGATGCCATGATTTCTGGTTTGACTAAAAACTACGCCACTACGATTAAGCCTGCTTTACAGGTAATTGGTACAGAAGAAGGTGTGAAACGTGTGGCTGGTATGTACATGATGATGACCGAAAAAGGTCCAGTTTTCTTTGGTGATACCACAGTAAATGTTGACCCAACTGCAGAAGAATTGGTGGATTTGACCTTGCTATTGGAGAAATCGGTAAGAAGATTCAACATTACACCTCGTATTGCTATGCTTTCTTACTCTAATTTTGGTTCTAACGACGGTGTGGTTCCAGAAAAAACTAGAAAAGCGGTTAAAATTCTTCACGAAAAATATCCTGAAGTTATTGTTGATGGAGAGATGCAAGGAAACTTTGCGATTAACAATGCGATGTTACAAGATAATTTCCCTTTCAGTAGGTTAGCAGATGCACCGGCAAATACGTTGGTTTTTCCTAATCTAGAGTCTGGAAACATTGCTTACAAACTTTTACAAGAGCTTGGTGGTGCAGAAGCAGTAGGTCCAATTTTGTTAGGACTTAAAAAGCCAGTTCACATTGTACAATTGGGTAGCTCGGTAAGAGAGATTGTGAACATGGTGACCATTGCAGTGCTTGATGTACAAGCAAAAGAAGAAGAAGCTGAACCAAAAAAGAAAGGTTTATTCAAAAAGAAATAGTTTAACACTTTTACGTGTTGAATTTCTGAGTCTAAGAAAGTTAAAAAGCTAATTGTTTACTACCTTTAGCTTTTTAATTTTAACTTAGAACTATGTACGCATATATTGATGGTAAGCTCACGTTTAAATGTCCAACCTTTATTGTTGTCGAAGCAGGCGGTGTTGGTTATCACATCAATATATCTTTAAACACTTACGCTGCCCTAGGTAGCGCAGAGCGATGTAAAATTTATACTTGGTTGCATGTAAAAGAAGATGCACACACGTTATATGGTTTTGCAGATGAAGGCGAACGAAAGTTGTTTCTTCATTTAATTTCAGTTTCGGGCATTGGCCCAACCACCTGCAGAATGATGCTCTCGTCTATCACTCCAGCAGAAATACAACAAGCTATTGTTAATGCCGATGTGGCATTGATACAAAAAATAAAAGGAATAGGTGCCAAATCTGCACAACGTATTGTGCTAGAGCTACAAGATAAATTGAAAAAGGAGGGTATAGAGTCATTAATTTCTATGCCGATCCACAATACAATTAAAGATGAAGCGTTATCAGCTTTGATCATGCTTGGCTTTGGTAAACAAGTGGCAGATAAAGCATTAGAAAATGTGATTAAAAGAGCTGATAGTGAGTTAACTGTCGAGCAAATGATCAAACAAGCTTTGAAGAATTTATAAATAAACCAGATTGACAAACAAACTTACCTATTTTGTTTTATTGGTAGGCCTATGCGTGGGCCAAAAATCGTTCTCACAGGTAAATAGTGCAGGATCTAGAATAGACTCTGCAAAAAACACATTTAACCTAAAAGAAAAACAATGGATGGGCTTACGTAACTATAGCAATCCATTTTTTAAACTTCCCGAAAATATTAAACGGGAAGTAGAGTACGACGCCAACAACAACCGTTACATCATTACAGAACGTATTGGTGACAAACTTTATACGCCTCCGCAATACCTAACGGTAGAGCAATATCTGCGCTTGGTTAATAGTGATATTAAGCGTGAAAACTGGCGTTTATTCTCTAATCAAGAGATAGATGATATCCGTAAAACTGGAATTATTCCGGAGGTAAAAATCAATAGCCGTGTTTTTGAAAAGATTTTTGGTGGAACTACCATTGATATTCAACCAAGCGGAGAGGCAGAGCTTACCTTCTTGGGACGTATTAACAAAAACGAAAATCCGCTTTTTAACGAACGTCAAAGAGTTCAGAGTAATTTCGATTTCACGCAACGTATCCAAATGGATGTGGTAGGTAACATCGGTACCAAGATGAAAATCAAAATGAACTACAATACCGAAGCGCAGTTCGATTTTGAAAACCAGATTAAATTAGACTACACTGGCGGACCAGATGATATCATTAGAAAGATTGAAGCGGGTAACGTAAGTTTGCCATTAAATACTTCTTTAATTACGGGTACGCAGGCTTTATTCGGTATTAAAACACAACTGCAGTTCGGTAAATTAGGTTTAACTACTGTTTTCACGCAGCAAAAATCTCAATCTAAACAAATAGAAATAAGCAATGGTGCGCAGCAGAGCGACTACCGTGTTAGTGGTAGCGAGTACGAAGCCAACAAGCATTATTTCTTAGCGCAATACTTTAGAGACCAGTATAATAAAGCCCAACGAACAGCACCAGTAATTCGTTCTGGTGTAAATATCACGAAGATAGAGGTTTGGGTAACTAATAAGACAGGAAATACCACGGATTCTAGAGATGTGGTAGGTTTTATGGATTTAGGGGAATACGCACCTTACAATAGTAATTTTGTGCGTACCAGACCAGTAGACAGTTTACCTTCGGCATTTGATAATCCAAATTTTCCTAGCTGGTCTAACGATTTATTAAGTAAAATACCAGCTAATGCTAGATTATCTACTGATCCGGCTTTAGCAAATTTCTTTGCGAGCTCAGGCGCTACAGATAACTATGCTAAAATTACTTATGCTCGTAAACTCACCGATAGGGAATTTACCCTACATCCGCAGTTGGGTTATGTCTCTTTAAATATACAGCTAAACACAGATGAATTATTGGCAGTAGCTTATCGTTATACTGAGAAAGGTACAGAGTATCAGGTGGGAGAGTTTTCAACTGATGTGCCTTTTAATCAAGCTGCGCCTAATGTATTATTTGCTAAGTTGTTAAAAAATGAAACGACTAAGCCTAATTTGCCAATTTGGAATTTGATGATGAAGAACATCTATAACATAGGTGGGTATCAAATCAGTAATCAAAATTTTAGATTAGATGTACTTAGAGTCGATGAAACTGCAGGTGTAGAGCGTGCGGTAATAACCGAAGGAGCTAATACACTCAATAGAATTTGGCTTCAAGCATTGGGCTTGGACCGTTTAAATCCTCAAAAAGAACCAAAACCAGATGGAGTTTTTGATTTTGAGGCACAAAGTAGTCCATTTGCTTCTTCACAAAGCAACATCGGTACCACAAACAACCCAACTTTTGGAACGGGTACTTCGGCAACATCTTTAACCAATACCGTTAGTGGCTATATTACTATAGATCCACAAAATGGACGTATTATTTTTCCAGTAATAGAGCCATTTGGTAAAGATTTAGCGGCTCAATTTCAACCAGGTGAAACAAACTTAATCGATAAATATACTTACCCTCAATTATATAGCGACACAAAAGTTGATGCGCAACAGTTATTTCCTGGTAAAGATAGGTATATCATCAAAGGTCATTATCAGTCAGAGATATCCTCAGAGTTTAGCTTAAATGCAATCAACGTACCAGAAGGTTCGGTAAAAGTATTTATGGGAAGCATTCCTTTAATGGAAGGAAATGACTATACGGTTGATTACATGAGTGGGCGTGTGAAGATTTTGAATACCGCATTACTAAGTTCTGGACAGTCTATCCGTATTTCTACTGAAAACAATGAACTCTTTGGTCTGCAGCAGCGCTCTTTATTTGGTGTTCGTGGAGATTATCGGGTAAACAATAAATTAAATATCGGAGGTACGTTTATGAACCTCACCGAACGTCCAATTACACCGAAAGTTAATTTCGGAGAAGAGCCAATATCCAACTCTATTTGGGGAATGGATGTGAACTATACTTCTTCGTCTAGATTTTTAACTAAGATGGTGGATAAGTTGCCATTTATATCCACTAAGGAAAAATCTAATATTACCTTTTATGGTGAGTTTGCGCAGTTAATTCCAGGTCATCCTTCGGCATTAAATATGGGAGGTAGTAGAGGTGGCTCTAGTTATATCGATGATTTTGAGGCTTCACGTTCTGTAATAGATTTGAAAAGTGCTATTGCTTGGCAAATTTCTGGAACACCACAAATGTTTCCAGAATATCAGTTTAGTGATGACTTAGCTTATGGTTACAACCGTGCTAAAGTAGCTTTTTATAATATTGACCCTATTTTTTACGGTAGAGGTGGACAGGGACAGTTGCCAAGTAATTTGACTAATAATAAAAATGAACTTTCTAATCACTATGTGAGAGAGGTTTTGGAGACAGAAGTGTTTCCATTTAAGCAAATTAGTACAGGACAGGCAATCACCTTACAAACGTTAGACTTGGCTTATTACCCAACGTTAAGAGGTCCGTACAATTTTACACCTACTGGCTTCAACCCAGATGGAACGCTACAAAATCCAAGAAGTAGATGGGGTGGTTTAATGCGCAGGGTAGATGTGAATGATTTTGAAGCTCAAAATATCGAGTACATTGAGATGTGGTTGTTAGATCCTTTCATGTACAAGCCAGGCTCACAAGGTGGGGATTTATACTTTAATATTGGAAATATCTCAGAAGATATTTTAAAGGATGGTCGTAAATCTATTGAAAATGGAATGCCTGGTAATGGTGATCCATCAAAATATGAAGAAAAGACTTGGGGGAGAGTGGCTAGATTGCAGCCTGTAATTCAGTCTTTCGATAATGACCCAAATGCAAGGAGAACGCAAGATGTTGGTTTAGATGGACTTTCTAGTGCCGATGAGCGCACTTATCAATTTTTTGCACCCAATATAGCTCAAATTAAGGCAATACTAAATCCGAGTGCAGCAGCAGCTTTTGACAATGACCCTGCATCAGATGATTACTCGTATTTTAGAGGTAGTGATTTGGATCAGGCTAATGCCGGTATCTTGAAGCGTTACATGAATTTTAACGGATTGGAGGGCAATTCAAAAACTTCGCAACAATCTCAACAAGAGCTGGGATTAGAAAATTCTGCCTCTACTTCTTTGCCAGACGGAGAAGACATTAACCGTGATAATAACATGACCCAGTCTGATGAGTATTTTCAGTACAAAATATCTATGCGTCCTGGAGATTTAGAAGTGGGACGTGGTTTTGTAACGGATAAGGTGGTTTCGGCGGTTAAGTTAGCCAATGGACAAACGCAAAATGCTACTTGGTATCAAATCAGGGTTCCTTTAGCTCAACACGATGGATCGCCTAGAGGAGGCATCCAAGATTTTAAATCTATTCGTTTTGTAAGAATGTTTATGACGGACTTTGCAGATACTACGGTATTGAGGTTCGCAAAAATACAGTTTGTAAGAGGCGAGTGGAGACAATATAATGCTAAAAACGAGAGCAACAAAGTTATCGCCGACCTTGATTTAGGATTGGCGCCGCCGGCGGATAATTCGGTGTTGGAATTGGGAACTGTAAATATTGAAGAAAATGGTAGGAGAGTTCCTATTCCTTACGTAGTACCTCCAGGTATTGAAAGAGAACGTGATTTTAGTAATTATAGAGGAGATACCCGCCAAAATGAGCAATCGCTTTCCTTAATTGTTAAAGGCTTAAAAGATGGTTATGGAAGGGCGGCCTTTAAAACTGCCATTAACGATTTTAGGTCATATAAAAAGTTAGAAATGTATGTCCATTTAGAGGCATTAGAAAATCTTCCTTTAGAGAATAATGAACTAAATGCCTTTTTAAGGATTGGAACAGATAATAACGATAACTATTACGAATATAACCAACCTCTAAGAGTAACCAACGTGGGTACAAGCGACCCTTATGCAATTTGGCCAGAAGAGAACAAGATGGTGATAGAACTAGAGTTGTTCCAAAAAGCAAAAATTGCCCGTAACAATGCCCGTAGAGGTGCTGGGCCATGGCCTATTAATGAACCTTTTAGATATAGCGATGGCGTAAACACCATCATTGTAAAAGGTCAGCCTGATATGAGTAAGGTTAGGGTTTACATGTTGGGTTTAAAAAATCCATTAAAAGGCGCATTAGGCTCGCCAGCAAATGATGATGGTGCCGAAAAATCTGCACAAGCATGGTTTAACGAGTTACGTCTAACTGAGTTTGACGAACGTGGAGGTTGGGCAGCAACTGGAAGGGTGAGCATGAAATTGGCTGATTTTGCAGATGTAAATGTTTCAGGAACCAAATCAACCATAGGTTTTGGATCTATTGATAGTAAAGTAAGTGAACGTAGCAGAGCTGATAATGTGGCTTTCGATATTTCTTCGAACATGGAACTAGGTAAGTTTTTACCTCAAAAAAGTGGTGTTAAAATTCCAATGTTTGTAAGTTACTCTAAGCAAGTTGCTACACCTCAATTTGACCCACGTACTCCAGATATCGAGCTGTCAAAAGCTTTGGATAATTCTACAAAAGCACAAAGAGACTCTATCCTTAATTTTGCGCAAGATTATACCACTCGTAGTAGCTTAGCTTTTACAAATGTGCGTAAAGACCGCGTAAAAGAAGATGCAAAAGTGAGGCTTTGGGATATTGAAAACTTTAATGTTTCTTATGCGCAAAGTAAGTTATCGCACCGCGATTTTATTAACGAGGTAACTATACAAAATACTTACAAAGCTTCCTTAGCTTATAATTATAGCTATAATTCGAAAAGCTATCAGCCATTTGAAAAGATAATTAAGTCGAATACTTTGAAGCTATTGAAAGATTTCAATTTTTCTTTGTTACCTAATTCCATCAACTTTAGAATAGACTTTGATCGTTTTTATGCGGAGAATACATTGAGGAATAATGACCCTCAGAATGCGATTCCAATTAATACTACATTCAATAAGAATTTTCAGGTAACCAGAGTTTATGGCATTGCATGGGATTTGACCAAGTCGTTAAGCTTAGATTTTGATGCTACCAACTACTCTATTATTGACGAACCTGAAGGGAAAATAGAAGGAATCAAAAGAGAGATTTTATGGAATAACTTGAAAAGCTTGGGACGTACAACTGATTATAACCACAGTCTTAATGTGAGGTATAATTGGCCAATCGGTAAAATACCTGGAATGGATTGGGTAACCTTAGCCACTACTTACGGTACTACCTTTACTTGGCAAACAGAGCCGTTGGCAACCTTACAAAGCTCAGAAATTGATCTAGGAAATACCATCCAAAACTCTAAAACAGTTCAGATAAATCCTACCTTAAACATGGCCTCGTTGTACAACAAGTTTGGATTTGTAAGAAGAAAACTTAATAATAGAGATACTACTTTTAAATTTTCTAATTTCGCAGTTGGTTTGTTAACGAGTATCAAGAATATCAATGTAGCGTTTACACAAACTAAAGGTACTTTCTTGCCAGGGTATTTGCCTAAAACCAAGTTTTTTGGTATAGATGGACTTACAGGTGCGCCAGGTCTTGGTTTCGTGTTCGGTAGTCAACGAGATATTAGGTTAATGGCAGTTAATAACGGCTGGATTACTGTAGACGAAGAACAGATGCAGTTGTATGTAAATACACTTAGAGAAGACTTCCAGCTAACCAGTACGATAGAGCCAATTAAGGATTTGAAGGTAACCTTAACTGCTAATAAAAACCGTACGTTAAATTACTCTACAAACTTTAAGTACGATACACCTACTGGAGGATTTACTAATTTAAGCCCTAACACAACAGGAGATTACAGTATTTCTACCATCACTTTTGGTACAGCGTTTAGAGACAAAAGCGGTAGCACTTTATCAAGCGTTTTTACTGAGTTTATGAGCAATAGAGCGGTAATTTCTCGTCGTTTGGGAGCATTAAATCCTAACTCTGGTGGAGTTGTTGGTGGTTATGCTGCAGGGTATGATAAAAGCTCACAAGATGTTGCAGTATTGGCATTCCTTGCAGCTTATACTGGTAAAGATGCTAATTCATCGAGCCTAAACAGTATGCCTAAAATACCTTTGCCAAACTGGCGTTTAACCTATTCTGGATTAACCAAATATCCTTTTATTGCTGATCGTTTTTCAGAATTGAGTGTTAGACATGGTTATCGTTCTACTTATAGCATTAACGGATTTAACAGTTTGTTGAAATATGAAGAAAGAAATGGTGCTGCGTATAGTAAAGATGTAAACGGGAATTTCTTGCCATTGTATCAATTTGGTCAAGTGAGTATCGCCGAGCAGTTTGCACCATTGATTGGTGTAGATACTCGCTTGAAAAATAACATGACGCTTAACTTCGAAATCAATAAGACGAGATTGCTTGGTTTAAGTTTAGCCAATAGTCAACTGGCTCACCTTTCTGAAAACAATGTGGTGTTTGGTTTGGGTTATCGAACTACAAAATTCAGGTTCCCTTTTGGTTTGTTTAAGCAAATGAAAATGGATAATAATATGGACTTTAAGTTAGATGTATCGGTTAGAGATAATAAAACGGTAATCTACAGAGCAGACATTACTGAAGCAGAGGTTTCTTCTGGCGCTAAAAACATCACTTTGCGACCTAGTGTAGATTATGTGCTTAACCAACGCTTTAATGTGCGTTTGTTCTACGATTCAAATATCACTAAACCATATACGTCGCAGTCATTTAATACGTCGTTCAGTAACTTCGGATTCAGCTTAAGAGCAACGTTAAACTAATTTTAATACGGGCGAAAAATAATTCGCCCGTACAAAATTTTCCGCCCCAACAAAAATCATTAACTTTGACTTTGCAATTCATCAACAACAAAAAAACTTAATTATATAAAAATGAATTTTCCATCAGAATTGAAGTACACAAAAGATCACGAATGGGTATCGGTATCAGGTAATGAGGCCACTATCGGTATTACTGATTTTGCACAAAGAGAACTAGGAGATATTGTTTATATCGACATCAACACTGTAGGTTCTGAAGTTGCTGCTGAAGAAGTGTTTGGTACTGTAGAAGCGGTAAAAACAGTTTCAGATCTTTTCATGCCCGTTGCAGGTACTGTAAGCGAATTTAATTCGGCTTTAAACGATAACCCAGAATTGGTAAACTCTGATCCTTATGGAGAAGGATGGATGGTTAAAGTTACTTTAGCTAACGCTGCAGACGTAGATGCGCTATTAAGTGCAGACGATTACAAAGCTTTAATAGGCGCATAATATGGCCCAGTTCAAAGCACTAAAATACCAAGGTTGGGCCATATTATGGACGATAATTACTTTAGTGCTTTGCAATATAGATTTATCCAGTGCTAGCGAAAGTAGTGCTGGATTTTTCTTTAATGGCTTTGATAAACTTGCTCATTTAGGTTTTTTCTACGTACTTACTATTTTACTTTTTTACGGAAAAATCAAATATCAACACAATTATAGTTTTCGCTCTCTTACGATCTTTAAGGTCATCATGATTTCGGTAGTTGTTGGCGGAGGTATAGAACTTTTGCAATGGAAGGTGTTTACCTATCGTTCTGCAGAGTGGTGGGATTTCGCTTGCGACATGATTGGATGTTTAATGGCAGTATTTAGTTATATCCTTTTACACTTATCAAACTACAATGAAACTAAGGTTTAATTTAATATTGATTTTTTTTCTTCTTTTTATGCTGCAATCTTGTAGCATATTTAAACCTAGCTGCAAATGCCCCAAAGTCTCTTATTCTAGCTATAAGAGCAGATAATCACGTTTTCAATCTCAAAATTAACTTTTAATCAATAAAGCTTTGTAACGACAAAGTTAGTTGTATTTAAAATGTTACCACGCTTTTGCTCGTATCTAACAAACCTTTATAGCTTTTTGAAGTCTGATAGTTAATTCAAAAAAATATTTTAAAACATCGAATGAACAAACATTTACAAAGAATTTTATTGTTGGCCATGTTTTGCATAGCCAATGTTGCTTTTGTGCAAGCGCAGGGAACTGTAAGCGGAAAAGTATTGAGTCAAAAAGATAAACAACCTATAGATTACGCTTCTATTGCTATTAAAAAATTAACTGCAGACTCGAGCGTAGCCGGTGCTACTTCGAGCAATGCAAGTGGCGCTTTCTCTGTTAACAATATTCCAGTAGGTAAATACAGGCTATATGTAGTTTACTTAGGTTTGAAAACTGTTAACAAAGATTTCGAATTAACTGCCGCTAAGCCTAGCATTAACTTTGGTGAACTTTTAATGGAGGATACTGGAGTAACGCTTAAAGGGGTGGAGATTAAAGGTGAAACTCCGCCAGTAGTTGTTAAAAAAGATACCTTGGAAATCAACGCAGCTACTTTGAAAGTTAAAGAAAACTCGGTAGTTGAAGATCTTTTGAAAAAAGTACCTGGTGTAGAAGTTTCTAAAGATGGTACAGTAACCACACAAGGCGAAACCATCAAAAGAGTGAGGGTAGATGGCAAAGATTTTATGGGTAACGACCCTTTGTTGGCTACCAGAAATTTGCCAGCTGATATGGTAGATAAAATCCAGATCATCGACGACATGTCTGAGCAATCAAAATTCTCGGGAGTTGATGATGGCAACCGTGAGAAGATTTTGAATATCGTAACAAAGAATGGAGTAAAAAATAAAGGCTATGTGGGAAATAGTACCTTTGGCTATGGTACTGATGAACGTCATGATGTAAATATCAATGTAAATCGTTTTGATGGTTCCCAAAGGATTTCACTTTTAGGGCAGTTTAATAACGTTAACAAGCAAAACTTTGGTGGCGGAGTTGGCGGCGGTGGCGGTGGTCGTGGTCAGATGTTTGGTGGTGCTGGTGGCGGACAACAGCAACAAGGTATCACCACCACTGGTGCTGCCGGTATTGATTTTGCAGATACTTTTGATGATGGCATGCAGTTTAACGGAAGTTATTTCTTTAACAAGACCTCGTTGTTTAATACAGGTACTACAAATTCACAAAGCTTTATTGGTAATGATGTTGCGAGCAGTTTTGATAATACTGAAAGTACTACCAAGCGCTTAAATCATCGCTTAAACTTCATGATTGATACAAAGTTGGATTCTGCAACATCAATTAGAATTCAACCGAATATTTCATACACTGATAATTCTGCAAACAGTTTAAAAGAATATGAGCAAAACACTGTAGCTGGAAAGGAAGTAGGATATCAGCGTTCTATTACAGGTTCTACGGCTCCTTCAATTAGTAATAACTTATTGCTTAGAAGAAAGTTTTTACGTAGAGGGCGTACTTTATCTTTAAATGTTAATACAAATATTAATGATAGTGATGCCAATAACTTCAATAGAAACCCATGGACTCTAACTAGGCCTACAGGTGTTACTACTGAAGATTTAGATCAGCTAAATGATAATAACGTAAATTCATTTAGTAATACAGCAAGGCTGGTTTACACAGAGCCTCTTTCTAAAACTTTGAGCTTGGAGTTGAACTATCAAAATGGTTATGCAAAAGATAATAGGAAGCGTTTTGTTTATGATTTCAATACCCTAACACAGCAATATGATGTTGTTGATTTAGATTATAGTAACGAATTTGAAAACACAACGTTAACTAATTCAGTAGGCTTTAGTTTCAACAAAAATGAGAAGAAATATAATTGGAATGTAGGTGTAGCGGGACAACTTACCAATCGTAAAAACGATAATCTTACTACTGGCAAGCTGTTGAAACAAGAGTTTGTAAACATTACTCCCTCTGCACAGTTTAGGTATAACTTTAGTAACACCAAACGTTTAAATATTCGTTACGATGGTAGAACAAATCAGCCGAGTATAGATCAAATTCAACCAGTAAGAGATAATACAAATACTAGGAGTATTCCATTGGGTAATCCAGATTTGAAGCCGTCTTTCTCTAATAATTTGAGGATTTTCTATAATAATTTTGATTTTGCGAGTTACCGTACTTTATTCTTAGGCGCATTCATTACCCAAACTTTCAACGATTTTGGAAACACACAACGAGTAATCACAGACGCAGCATCAGACGATTTTGGTAAGATTGAAAATGGTTTTATTAATGTGAAAGGGAATTACAACGCTAACCTGTTTGGTAATTTAGGGTTGCCAATTATTAAAGGCAATAAACTAAATCTTCAAATTGATGGGGGTGTGAACGTAAGTAAAGGCACTAACATTACTGCAGGTATAGAAAATGTAACAAAGAACTTTGGTGTGAGAAATGGTTATAAATTGGTTTCTAACATGGATAAACTAGATTTAATCGCTGGTGTTTCTGGAAGATGGGATCATGGAACATATACAGTTGGCCAAGAAACTAACTTCTATACGATATCACCAAATATTGATATTAGTTACATGTTTCCAGGAAATATCCGTTTGCAAACAGATGTTACTTACAACAGCCTAACAGGCAGAGGAACAGCTAACGCAGACTATACACAAGTAAACGCTTACATAAGCCGTCAGTTCTTTAAAAATAAGGGTACATTCAAATTGTCTGTAAACGACTTGTTTAATGAAAATACTGGTGTTTTACGTACGGCGACAGCTAACGAGATCGTAGATAAAAACTTCAACGTGTTGAAACGTTACTTTATGTTCTCGTTCACTTACTCATTAAGTACTATTGCAGGTATGAGCCCGCAGCAGCAACAAGGAAGAGGCCCAGGCAATTTTAGAATGGGCGGTCCAGGAAGAATGTAAGAGTTTAATCAGTAGAAATAAAAAAGGAACCGATTGGTTCCTTTTTTATGCCTAAATATTTGCCTGAACTCATATATCTCTAATTTTTATTGCTTAAAAATAAGCTTCTGGCTATCTTTTCGAATTATCCTTTTACCTTTTTGTTACACTATCTTATTTGTATTTAATATAAATAAGGCCTAACTTGCAATCGTTTTAAGGGGCATGCAAATCGTTGTTTTTAACCCTTAAATAAAAGATTTTTGTATGACACTTTCTGAATTAAATCCTGGTCAAAAAGGCACAATCGTTTCATTTACTGATCCAGAAATGGCGGTGAAATTAATGGAGATGGGTTGTCTTCCTGGCGAAGTGGTAGAAGTAGAAAGATGTGCGCCGCTTGGAGATCCAATCGCTATTCGTGTAGCTGGATATCAACTTTGTTTACGTAAAACCGAAGCGGCGGTAATTATAATTCAATAGTATTTTGGCTGATTTAAAAGTAGCATTAGTTGGGAATCCGAATACCGGAAAATCTACCCTGTTTAACCTCCTAACCGGATTAAATCAAAAAATCGGGAACTTTCCAGGGATTACCGTAGATAAGAAAACAGGTTATAGCAAATTGCCAACAGGTAAAACTGCCGAAATTATCGACCTTCCGGGAACTTACAGTCTTTACCCAAAAAGTAAAGATGAAAGTATTGTTTTTCAGGTTTTGGCCGATGAAAGCAATGCCAGTCATCCAGATATGATTGTGTTGGTAGCAGATTCTACCAATTTACGTCGTAATTTATTGTTGTTCTCACAAGTTGCCGATTTAGGTATTCCGATGCTATTGGTGCTTAACATGGCCGATATGGCTAAGAAAGAAGGCATCAATATCGATACAAATAAATTAGCAGAACGTTTAGGTGTACAAGTGGTAAATATCTCTGCTAGAAAAGGCGAGGGATTAAGCGAATTGAAACAAGCCATTGCCCAGACTACCACTATTGCGACCCAAACTACCAGTATTTCTGCTAAAGATTTAGCTCCAACGGCTGTTGATGCCGTTAAACAAAAAATAGGTACAGATAATGATTACTATGCTTTGCAAGTTTTGCACCAGCATGAGCATTTGGCATTCTTTTCCGAAAAAGAGCAAGAAGAAATTGAAGCCATAGAAATAGGAAATGGATTTGATACCGTAAAGCTGCAAGGTGAGGAAACTGTTGCTAGATATAAGCATTTGAGCAAGGTTTTAACCGATGTAGTTACAGATACGGGAGCTGAAAAGAAATTTACATTAACAGATAAATTAGATTCGATACTAACCCACAAAGTCTGGGGTTTTATCATCTTTATCTTCATTTTATTTTTCATTTTCAATGCAATTTTCTCTTGGTCTTCTATGCCAATGGATTTGATTGAAGGTTCGTTTGCAACATTAACCGAATGGGGACATGAATATTTGCCAGCTGGCGTACTTACCGATTTATTGTTAGACGGTGTGGTTGCTGGTTTGGGAGGAATTGTGATTTTTATTCCGCAGATTGCTATTCTATTTGCACTGATTTCCATTTTGGAAGATACGGGCTACATGGCACGTGTTACTTTCATGATGGATAAAATCATGCGTAAGTTTGGCTTAAGTGGTAAATCTGTAGTGCCAATGATTGGCGGTATTGCTTGTGCGGTGCCTTCTATCATGAGTGCCAGAAATATTGAAAGCTGGAAAGATCGTATCATCACTATTATGGTAACGCCTTTGGTAAGTTGTTCGGCAAGGCTTCCTGTGTACACTTTGTTAATTTCTTTGGTTGTACCAGATGAAAAAGTTTTGGGCTTCTTCAGTCTTCAAGGTTTAACTTTGATGGCGATGTATTTGATCAGTATTATTGCCGCTGTGTTGGTAGCCTTGGTTTTCAAGTTCATCATTAAAGCAAAAGAGCGTTCATATTTTATCATGGAACTGCCTGTGTATCGTATGCCGCGTTGGAAAAACGTATTATACACGATGTACGAGAAATCTAAGACCTTCGTTATTGAAGCTGGTAAGGTGATTATCGCCATTTCCATCATTTTATGGGTAATGTCTACTTATGGCCCAAGCTCTCGTTTCGAAGCCATTGATAAGAAATATGACACAATAGAAGCTACCTCTACTGATACAGTTCAGCTGGCTTCTTTGGAGCGAGACAGGTCGGCAGAGAAGTTAGAAAACTCTTATGCTGGTATTATCGGAAAAACAATAGAGCCGGTTATTAAGCCGTTGGGTTACGACTGGAAAATAGGTATTGCATTAATCACTTCGTTTGCGGCTCGTGAAGCTTTTGTTGGTACCATGGCAACTATTTACAGTGTAGAAGGTGTAGATGATGAAAATGGAGAATTGCGATTGAGAGATAAGATTGCTGCTGCCAAAGACCCAGAAACGGGGTTGCCTATATTTACTTTTGCAGCTGCATTCTCCTTAATGCTATTTTACGCTTTTGCGATGCAGTGTATGAGTACGGTCGCTATTGTTTACAGGGAAACCAAATCATGGAAATGGCCGGTAATACAATTGGTATACATGACCGTAATGGCCTATGTTGCTGCGTTAATTGCTTATCAGTTTTTAAAGTAAATTGCTATATTGCTTTATTATTGTTGAATTGCTTAAAGGATATTCAATCATTTAAAACTTATTCATTCATTGGACAAGAAAGAAGTACTGGCACAATATATGCCTCCATTGGCAGCTCCTATTATTGCTAAATGGATAGATTACTTTCAGTGTGAGTTTAAGATTTCGAAAAATAGGAGCACTAAACTTGGAGATTATCGACATCCATTTAAGGAAAAAGGACACAAAATTTCGGTTAATAACGACTTAAATCCTTATGCCTTTTTAGTGACTACTGTGCATGAATTTGCACATCTGCTAACTTGGAATGACCATAAAAATAAGGTGAAACCTCATGGTGCTGAATGGAAAATTAATTTCAAGCGGATGATGAAGCCTTTCTTCGATTTAGAAGTTTTCCCTCCGGATGTAAATCAAAGCATTACTGCTTATTTAAATAACCCTGCGGCCTCTAGCTGTACAGATTTACATTTGGCCAGAGCATTAAAGAAATACGATCAGCAGGAAGAAACCGTACACGTAGAGCAATTACCGTTAAATGCTATATTCACTTTAAAAGATGGAAGGAAATTTCAAAAAGGGGAGAGGATTAGAAAGCGTTATCGTTGTGCTTGCTTAGATAACGGGAAAATTTACCTATTTAATCCACTGGCCGAAGTTCATGCCGAGTGAGCTTCCTGTTTTTCAAATAGTGCTTCTTTCTCTTTTTGAGCTTTGATTAACCTAAGGGTAGTGGCATTATTTACGTATTGGTCGTACTCCATACACAGAATAAGATAGTGTAACTCAAAGCCGTAGAAAACCGCAATCAGTTTAGCCGTATCAAGTCGTAACATAGTTTTGTCTTTTTCTAACTTGGCGTAACTGGTTCGTTCCAAATTTAAAAAAGTAGCAATGTTTTCCTGTGTAACTCCCTTTAATTTTCGAAGCTTCCTTAAGATTTTACCAACATTCATAAAAGCGTTTTTGTAGTAAATCAACTAAAGATACAACTTCATTAATAGAGAAAATGGGAAAAAAAGTCACATTTTCTCGTTAAACACTGTAAATGAATAATTTTGCCCTAACAATTAAGGTCCGTCATTTAAATAAACGCTCGTAGGCGCTCTCACGCTTAAATTTTAAAGCCCCATCATTTGATTAGCGCTCTCTGTATTCAAATGTTGCGGGCTTGGCGGGCCTACATTCTCCCAAAAAGAATATTATTTGATTCAAAAAAATACGCTTAATAAGCTAACAACTTGTTGATGCTTTCTTCCAATCTGGCCTTTGCTAAAAAATCATCTTCTAAAGCCTTATTCATTGGAATGGCCGTGTCTAAACTAGCACATCGCATTACTGGAGCATCTAAAAATTCAAAGCAATTTTCGTTGATCCAAGCAGAAATTTCAGAACCAAAACCTCCTGTCAACGTATCCTCATGTAATAACAAAACCCTTCCAGTAGCTTTTACTGCAGCTTTCACCGTTGCTTTATCCCAAGGCTGTAAGCTCACCAAATCTACTAAGGTAGCAGAAATTTCTGGATGTATTTTTAGATAGTTTAGTGCCCAGTGTACGCCTAAACCATAGGTGATGATTGTAATTTGCTCACCGTGCTGTAGGGTATTTGCTTTGCCAATTTCGATCGTATAGAAACCTTCAGGCACCAAGCCAGATAAGCTGCGATACAGGTATTTGTGTTCAAAATAAATTATAGGGTTAGGGTCTTCAATTGCAGCTAACAACAAACCTTTAGCATCATAAGAAAAAGCGGGATAAACTATTTTTAGCCCCGGAGTTTTAGTAAACCAGGCCTCGTTACTTTGAGAGTGAAAAGGTCCTGCACCAGTTCCTGCTCCCGTTGGCATTCGTACTACCACATCTGCTTTTTCGCCCCAACGATAATGTGTTTTGGCTAAATTATTCACAATTTGATTAAAGCCTACACTTACAAAATCCGCAAACTGCATTTCGACTACAGATTTGTAGCCGTTAATAGAAAGACCTAAACCAGCGCCAACAATAGCCGATTCGCAAATAGGTGTATTACGAATTCTATCCTTACCAAACTCCGCAACAAAACCCTCGGTTATTTTAAAGGCACCACCATATTCGGCAATATCTTGTCCCATCAGTACCAAGTTCTGATGACGTTGCATGGCTAGCCTCAAGCCATCTGTAATCGCATCTAAATATCTTTTTTCGCTAGCAGCAGCAGTTGGAGCAATTGGAGCAACATCATAAGGATAATACATATCATTCAGTTCTTGCTCGGCATTTGCTTGGGGTTCTGGTTCTAAAAAAGCTGCTTCAATTTCACTGTCAATCTGTTTTTTGAAACTAATCCTGATTTCGGAAATGAGCTGCTCGGTTAAGACAGCTTCATCTAAAAGATAATCTTCAAAGTTTTTTACTGGATCTTTTTGCGACCACTCGTCAAATAACTGTTGAGGAACATATTTGGTGCCCGAAGCTTCCTCGTGGCCACGCATCCGAAAGGTCAAACATTCTACTAATATTGGTCTAGGATTTTTGCGAATATCTCCTATAAGCTCGTTTAGTTTATCGTAAACATCTAAGATGTTGTTGCCATCTAATTGAACACCTTCTATGCCATAACCAATAGCTCTATCGACTAAATGCTTACATTTAAATTGCTCATTGATGGGAGTAGAAAGGCCGTAGCCATTGTTTTCAATTAAGAAAATCACTGGCAAATTCCAAACTGAGGCAACGTTAATTGCTTCGTGAAAATCGCCTTCACTGGTAGCGCCTTCTCCAGTAAAAACTAAGGTTGCTTTTGGTTTTTCGGCAATGATATCCGCTAATGCAATTCCATCGGCCAATGCCATTTGAGGACCTAAATGGGAAATCATTCCGATGATTTTATATTCTTGCGTACCAAAATGAAAAGACCTATCCCGGCCCTTGGTGAAGCCTGTTAACTTGCCTTGCCATTGTGCCATTAGCTTTTTAAGTGGAATGTCTCGTGTAGTAAAAACACCGAGGTTTCGATGCATTGGTAAGATGTATTCATCGCTTTGCATTGCTAATGTACTACCAACAGCAATAGCTTCTTGGCCAATTCCCGAAAACCATTTGCCAATTCGACCCTGTCGTAGTAAAATCAGCATTTTTTCTTCTACCAAACGTGGGAAAAGTAAACGCTTATAGATATCCAATAACTCTGAATCGCTTTTTTGCTTACGGTCGAACTGCATGGGCTTAATATTGGTTTACAGTAAAGATAGTAATTAAGTAATCAGTCGTTGGGAATCAGTGGTCAGTTTTTATTTTGCACCTTTAGACCTATTTAGGCTTAACCCTCCATCTATAATTTGAGTGCTTCCTGTAATATACTTAGCTTGCGGTGAACATAGAAAAACGGCCATGTTTGCTACATCTTTAGGTAGGCCAGCATATTGTAGGGGAATTCGTTTTTCTTGTTCAATGCGATAATCAGAATTGTTCATTGCTTTTTCATTCATTGGCGTTAAAATCATGCCTGGCGCAATACAGTTAACGGTGATGCCTTTCTCAGCTAGTTCTAAAGAAAGCGCTTTACTAAAACCCTTAACTCCAAATTTAGAAGCGCAATAATCCGTTTTGCCTGCACTTACCACATCTTGATGTATGGAGGTGATATTGATGATACGACCATCCATCATATGTTCTTCTTGGTTGATGAAATATTTGGAGCACAGAAACACACCAAAGAGATTAGTTTCTACAGTGTTTTTAAACTTAGCAAAAGAGAGTTCAATAAGTGGCTTGTCATAACTCCTAATGCCAGCACTATTGATGAGAAAGTCTATTTTCCCAAATATATTTCTTGCCTGCCTAAATAGATTGATAACTGAAGTTTCATCTCGAACATCACAATTGACCATTAAATTTTGAAGCCCATTTTTGTTCAGCTGGTCTAAAACTTTTTCAGCTAATTCATACTTTTTAAAGTAGGCGATGATAATGTTGCAGCCAAGATGGGCCAATTCCGTAGCTATGCTAGCTCCAATCCCAGATTCTCCGCCAGTAATAAGCGCAACTTTTCCTTTAAAATCGAAAGTCATTATTTGATGATATCAGTTATAGTTACAAAATAATAATTGTGGTTGGAATTAGCTAGTATGAACTTTTGTTTTTTGAAAAATGCATTACAATCCACGGTTGGATAAATCGGGATTGCAAATCTCAACGAACAGAATCTACCATAATTTTGAAAGATTTTGTAGTTCTGCTTTAACTGCTTTCAAATTCAGGTAGTTAATGCTAATGTATAAAAAAAACGCCGAGTTAGCTGGATACCAGCATAAACTCGGCGTTTTGTAATGGAAGAGTTTGTCTTCTTAATTAACTATTTTGCAATAAGTTTAATTGTTTGTGCTAACCCTTTTCCATTTACCCTTAAGATATATTGTCCTGGGTTTAAAGCTTTAATTAAATTTAGTCTGTAATCACTTTGTGCAGCATTTATTTTCAAATCTTCCTGATGCACCACCTGTCCTAAGATATTGGTGATTACTACTTTGGTATTGATGTCCCCATATCCAGAAAACACTAAGTTGATTGTTTCAGAAACTGGATTAGGATACAATGTTACTGTTAGTTGCTTATCTAAGCTGAAACGAAGTTCTCTAGTTTCCAATAAGGTAGCTTTACCATCTAAATCTACCTGCTTTAAGCGATAGTAATTTACGCCATTTATTGGCGTCAAATCGTATGTGCTATATCTGCTGGTTTGGTTGGTAGTACCTTTTCCATTAACCTTAGCAATACTAATGAAATTAACCCCATCTGTGGTTCTTTCTATTTCAAAGTAGTTATTGTTTAGTTCAGCATTGGTAGACCACTGTAGCAGGGCTTTGTTAGTTTGTGCTGTAGCCGTAAAGCTCACCAAATTAACCGACAACACCGATTCTGCTTCTAGTGTTTTGGTAGCAATGTTGCTATAAATATCGCCGTCGAAAGCTTCAAAGCTAACTGTTTTTGTAGTTGTACCGCTTGCTGCCCTAAAAGTTACCGAACGTAATGCCGCTTGCCACTCTGCCAAGGTTGCAGTAACACCTACCGAGCTGAGTGTTAATACACCTGTAGTACTGTTGTAAGCTGAGGTAATATTGCCATAAGCGGCACCATCAGTAAATGTCAAGACATCTCCGGCAACAAAATTGTTGGTAATACTCACTTTGGCGCTGGCTAGTGAGATATTGTCTGCATCTGTAACTGTTACTGTGTTGTCTATGATTACATCAACAGTTGCATTATAAGTTGTGCTTCCTGCGCTAGTTGTTACTATAGGACTAGCCACGTTATCACAATTAGCTCCGCTACTGCCTGCATCTGTAATTGTCCAACCCTTGCCGCCACTGCCCGTAGCAGTAGTTAAAGTAGTGCGAGCTACATCTGCGTTGGTACCATATTTGATGCCTGTAGCACCAAGTGTACGTCCTGTTACCGATAGGCTGCTCCATCCAATTAATGTTTTGGAGTAGTTGGTGCAAGACATGCCTGAGTTATTTAACATATTTGTTAAGTTAACAGTTGCTGCTAATTGCAAGTTTCCAAGGTTTTGGTTAAATGCTGTAGCCCCGTTCAACATGTTAGCCATATTGGTTGCGGCGACAGTATTCCAGTTCCCTATATTCTGGTTAAATGCTGTAGCGCCGGCAAACATACTGGATATGTTAGTTGCGCTAGCGGTATTCCAGTTTCCAATGTTCTGGTTAAAGGCTATAGCCCCATTAAACATATTTCCCATATCGGTTACGCTGGCCGTATTCCAGTTACCAATGTTCTGGTTAAATACAACAGCGGTTTGAAACATGTTAGCCATATTGGTTGCACTAGAGGTATTCCAGTTTCCAATGTTTTGATTGAATGCTCTGGCGTTACGAAACATTAGGTTCATTAAAACTACTTTCGATACATCCCAGGTATTAAGGTTTTGATTAAATGCAATTGCTCCGTAAAACATGCCGGTCATGTTGGTCACATTAGCGGTATTCCAATTTCCGATATTCTGGTTAAAGACTGTAGCCCCATTGAACATATTGGCCATAGTGGTTGCGCTAGTAGTAATCCAGTTACCAATGTCCTGGTTAAATGCAGTAGCCCCGGCAAACATGCTGGATATATTGGTAGCACTAGCCGTATTCCAATTACCAATATTTTCATTAAATGCAGTAGCTCCATTGAACATATTTCCCATATCGGTTACATTAGCAGTATTCCAGTTTCCTATGTTCTGATTAAAGGCAACAGCATTCTGAAACATGTTAGCCATATTAGTTACGCTGATAGTATTCCAGTTCCCAATGTTTTGGTTAAATGCGGAAGCATTACGAAACATTAGGTTCATCAAACTAACATTGGAAACATTCCAGTTATTGAGACTTTGGTTGAATACCGTTGCTCCGTAAAACATACCGGACATATCGCTTACATTAGCGGTATTCCAAGAATTAATATTACTTGGGCTGTTTAAACTGGTACAATTTTGGAACATATTGGCCATTGATGCCACTTTTGCTAAGTTAGGAACATCGGTAGCAGTTATATTCAAGTTGTTAGCCCCTAGAAATGCACGAGACAGGTTTGTCCAGCTACCGCCTCCCCATGCTTTTACATCTGTGATAAGCGTTCTATCAGCTCCATTGTCTATGGTAAACGCTTTGAGATTACCCGGCTCAATGCTTAGCTCTATCACCCAATCTGCTGGTAAGTTTGGGATAGTAACAAGCGCATTGTTTACATCTGGAATTGTGCCGCTACCACTAATAGCTGCAGGTACGGTATTCCAGGTATAGTTTGCGCCTCCTCCTGTTACCGTAGCTTTAAATCTAATTTTGTTAGTTCCTGTGGTGCCTTTGCCCAAATCCCAAGTGGTTACAAAAGCTGGAATTGTGATTGTTTTATTAGCAACCACACTGTAAGCATTGCCATCATATACCTCGAAGTTAATAGTATTTATATTTGCAGGGCTCGTGGTACTAAAAACAATTGAGCGTAATGCGGCTTCCCATTGTGCTAAGGTAGCAGTGGCACCGGTAGAAGTAAGTGCTAAGACGCCAGTAGCATTGTTGTAAGTTGAGCTAATGTTGCCATAAGTAGAGCTAGGGGTGAATGCCAAAGTATTTTCCGTCGTAGGGTTGTTGGAAATTTTTACTGTAGCACTTGCTAGAGTAGTATTATCAGCGTCTGTGATCACCAAGGCATTGTCTACCACAATACCGGCAGTATTGTTATAGGTAGTGTTGCCAGCACTAGTAGTTATTACAGGAATTGCGTTGTCGCAATTAGAGCCGCTGGTACCTGCATCGCTGATTGTCCAGCCTTTACCACCACTACCAATAGGCGTTGTTAAAGTGGTATGCGAAGTAGTCGCATTCGTACCATATCTTAGTCCTACAGCACCTAAGTTACGTCCAGTTACTGATAGATTACTCCATGCAATGAGCGTTTTAGAGTAGTTACTACATGATATGCCTGCGTTGTTTAGCGTATTAATTAAATTTACATTTGGATTTAATGCCCAGTTACCTAGATCCATATTGAATTGGGTAGCTCCATTAAACATATATCCCATTTCTGTTACCGAAGCGATATTCCAGTTTTTAATATTTTGGTTGAATGCTAGGGCACTACGGAACATAGAACTCGTATTCGTTACATTGCCGATATTCCAATTTGAAATGTTTTGGTTAAAGGCTGCGGCATTATAGAACGTACCATTCATAGTGGTTACATTGGACGTATTCCAAGCACCGATGTTGGCTGGTCCGTTTAGATTGGTACAATCTCTAAACATATTATCCATTGATGTTACTCCAGTTAAATTAGGAACATCTGTGGCGGTAATAGTTAAGTTACTAGCTCCGTAAAATGCATCTTGCATGCTTATCCAGTTTCCAGTTCCCCATGCTTTTACATCGATAAGACGTCGTCTGTCGCTACCATTAGCTATTGCAAAAGTTTTGAAGTTGTTAGGCTCAATGCTCAGTTCGATGATAGCGCCTGCAGGCAAGCCGCTAATAATGCTAGCAGCAGCGGTTCCATCCGGAATGGTACCACTGCCGCTAGCGCCAGCAGGTATCGTGGTCCAAGTATAGTTTGCACCTCCTCCTGTTACTGTCGAATTAAATCGAATTTGAGTAGGGCTATTACCTGCTTTACTTAAGTCCCAAGTGGTAATAAAGTATGAATGTATATCTATAATCTTTGAGGCAGCAGGGCCATAGATGTCACCGTCAGAAGCAGTAAAGCTAATGGTTCTGTTGTTGTTGGTATTGCTTGTGCTTTTTTGAAAAGTCACGGAGCGTAAAGCTGCTTGCCATTCGGCTAGGGTTGCTGTAGCATTTACAGAGTTAAGTGTTAATACGCCAGTAGTAGTATTGTAATTGGCAGTAATATTGCCATACGCAGCATCAGCAGTAAATGCCAAAACATCTCCTGTTGTGTGGTTATTGGCTATGCTTATCTTGGCGCTAGCCAAAGTAGCATGGTCTGCATCTGTGAGTGTGAGTGTATTATCTATCACTACTGCATTGGATATGTAAGCGGTGTGATCCGTACCGGTAGTTACGATAGGGGAGCTATTAGGGCAGTTGAAACTGCTGACAACGTCGTCTGTAATGGTCCATCCTTTACCGCCATCAATAACAGGTGTAGTTAATATGTTACGAGCTGCTGTTGCGTTAAGACCATATTTTAAGCCTGCAGCACCAAGAGCTCTCCCTGTTGCCGAACCTTGGCTCCAGCCAACTAATGTACTCGAATAATTGACGCAGTCTAAGCCAGAATTGACTAATGTGCCAGATAGATTTACGCCGGCATTTAGGTTCCAAGAGCCTAAATTTTGGTTAAAAGAGCTAGCGTTAGTAAATGTATTGTCCAAACTAGTCACGTTGGATACATTCCATGAGCTAATGTTATGATTGAAAAGTGTAGCGCCTCTAAATGCATATCCAAGATTGGTTAAGTTTGAGGTATTCCAAGCACTTAGATCACTGTCTTCCCCAGTAAAACTAGTACAGTCTGTAAAAGCATACAGAAAACTAGGGTTTCCTGTTAAAACAGGGGCATCTTTAGCTGTCAGATTAAAGTTTGGAGCCTGATAGGCTACTCCACTTAAGTTTGTCCACGGTGCAGACCCCCATGCCTTAATGTCTATAAATCTTGCTTTGTCTCGCTGACCTGCATTGACGCCATCTCTTATAGAAAAGCCTCGTATGCTTCCACCGTCAAAACTTAATTGGATGATGGCATCTTTAGGAAAGGAGTTGGTAATTGTTTTGGTTGCTAAGCTACTGCTGACTGTAATGTTTCCGCTTCCACTAAAAGAACTCGCAGGTATGGTAGTCCAGGTAAAACCTACTGTACTCGAGCCCGCGAGTCTAAAACTAATCTCGTTTGCCGGACTACCAGGTTTGCTCATGTCCCAAACGGTGATAAAGTCTAAAGTTGATTTAACAGATTTAGTGGCCGTGGCGGTGCCATTAATTTTAAAAGTAAGAGTTCTTACTGCACCATTGGTTGCCGCAATAAATTTAACTGAGCGCAGTGCAGCTTGCCATTGTGCTACAGTAGCGGTATTACCTGCAGAGCTCAATGTTAATTCACCTGAGGTGCTATTATAATTAGAGGTAATATTTCCGTAAGCGGCATCAGCAATGAAGGCTAATACATCTGCAGCATTACGATTGGCGGTAATGCTTACCGTTGCGGTAGTTACGCCTGTACTGTTTGCGTTTGTGATGGAGACCATGTCATCTGCCACAACACCCCCAGCCATATAAGGGGTACTGCCTCTAGAAGTTAGTAAAGCTGGAATGTCAATTGTTTTTGTGACTGTAGCACTGCTGAGGGTGCCATCGGAAATTACAAAACTAACGTCTCTGGTATTACCGTTGCTTGTTGCGCTGAGTCTTATGTTGCGCAGTAAGGCTTGCCAGTTGGCCATGGTGGCGGTGGCGCCAGCAGAAGTAAGCGTTAATACGCCTGTCGTAGGGTCATAAGCAGAGGTTATATTGCCATACGAAACTGCAAATGGAGAGAATAAAAGTACATCTCCAGGAGAGAAGCCATTGGTAATACTTATGGTAGCAGAAGCTAAAGTCGTATTATCTGCATCTGTTGACGTAAGCCCCCCATCTATTGCAACGCTTCCAAGCGTATAGGTGGTGTTGCCAGCCGAGAGGGTTAACACTGGAGCCGTGTTGCGATAGGCTGTAGTGCCAGAACTTCTATTGGTAAGAAACCAGCCTTTATCCGTACTGCTATTTGTGTTGTGTAGTACATCAGGCCAGCCATCGTTTACTGAACCTCTAGTTGTATTAGAGCTAGTCTTTTTGTCTAGGCTACTGGTCTTTTTAGTATGCAAAGAAGATGTAGGGTTTGCCGCTAAGCTTATTTTTATAATACATGAAAATAGTAGCGGAATAAGTAGAAGTTTAATTTTCATAATGTTTTTCATTTGATTATAAGATGCAAATATACTTCTGTGATTGTTAATAATTGTCTTGTTATGAGTATGTTGCGTAAAAAAGAAAGAGCTTTTAGTTGTGAATATGTTTGCGGCGTACTATTGCTTAAACTTCTTTTTAACTATGGATCTGATAAAGGAAAATCATTTATTTAATGGGAGAAAAGCCATAGCTAATCATGTTAAAAAGTCATTTTACGCCACAATATTCCCCATGGAAGAGAGCCATAAGTTCTTAATAAAATGACTAGATTTTTATAGTTGTTTTACTGAATTATTTTTAGAGCTTATTGGAATAATACATCTTTTTGTAGAGGCATTAATTTGATGAAAAATATTGCTTTTGGATGTAAATATTTACGGCAAAATGGAGTGAAGGAAAAATTCTCTAATTTTTTAAAAAAAATACCGAGTTAGAAGGGGTTGTAAGAAACCTCGAGGTCTTGTTATTGTAGAACCACTTTTATTTTTGATAAACCATTTTGAAGTAAGCTCTAATCGTTTACATTAGTCTTTGTCATTTATTAAAATGATGTGATATAAGTTGATATCTTAACGAGTAACGAAACCAGTTAGGTCAAGCCCTTAGTCTAATCTATCTCTTTTTTCTTTTGGTGTTCTTCCCAGCGTTTAGCGAAAGATTTAGGTGCTACTTCGGGCATTTCGCGGTATTTGCCCCAGCCTTTTTTAAAGAAGGTTTTTAGAAAGAAGTTTTTCATTTTTCCGCCAAAAAAATCCATCATTGAGCGTTTTTTCATTCCTTTTTTCCAAAGATTCCAACCAATGTTTTCAGTAGCTGTATTTTCGTTTGCAGTAGCCGCATCTCTACGGTTTAACAGCAGCATTTTGTGGATGTCAATTTTTACAGGACATACTTCAGAACATTTTCCGCAAAGGCTAGAAGCATAGCTCAAATGTTTGAAATCTTTCATCCCTTTAAAATGAGGAGTAATGATAGAACCAATTGGACCGCTGTAAGTCGTGCTGTAGGTATGTCCGCCGATGTTTTTGTAAACAGGACAAGCATTTAAACAAGCTCCACAACGAATACAATATAGTGCTTGGCGTTGGTCTTTCTGAGCCAATAAGTTCGTACGTCCGTTATCAAGTAAGATCACGTACATTTCTTCTGGTCCATCTGTTTCGTGTGCTTGGCGTGGACCGCTCAAAATAGTATTGTAAACTGTTAGATTTTGTCCCGTTCCGTGACTAGAAAGCAAAGGCCAAAATAAATCTAAATCGGTAATAGAAGGAATTAACTTTTCTATGCCAACAATAGCAATATGGATTTTCGGGAAAGTAGTGGTTAACCTAGCGTTGCCTTCGTTTTCGGTAAGTGCAATGCTTCCGCTATCGGCAATCAAGAAATTTCCGCCGGTGATTCCGATATCTGCTTTTAAATATTTATCACGAAGCAATTCTCTAGCTTTTTGAGTCAACTGCTCAGGAGTAGCATCTATCGGTGTACCGAACTTCTCATTAAAAAGCTTGGCGATATCTTCTTTGCTTAGGTGCATGGCAGGTGTAACAATATGGTAGGGAGCTTGCCCTAACAACTGCACAATGTACTCGCCCAAATCACTTTCTAAAGATTCGATGCCGTTTTTTTCTAGAAACTCATTTAAATGAATCTCTTCGGTAGTCATTGATTTAGATTTGATGACGCTTTTGCCTTCTGCTCGTTGAATAATTTGCAGAATTTCCTTCTGAGCTTCGGCAGCATCATTTGCCCAAATTACCTTACCACCACGTTTTTGGAAATTAGATTCGAACTCTGGTAAGAGCTTGTCTAAGTTTTCCATCACACGCCACTTAACCACGTGTGCTTTGCGTTTAGAAGCCTCCAAGTTTTCAAATTTCGACAAGCCACGCTCAACCGCTACATTATACTTACCAATATTGTGGTTAATAATATTACGATGTGGCATATCGAAAGCCTTTTCATCGGCTTTTACTAAGAAATCTTCGGCAACGGTCATATATCGTCCAAATATAGGTAAATAGGCTAGGGCTTTAAAATTTAACGGCCAGATGTTGATATAATTGCCATACTATTTACTTCGCTGACATTTCTAAACGAATAACTAAGGTTACTTCTATGGGCTGTATTTGTAACGAGAGTGAAGGAGAGAGGTAATAGTTTTATAAAATTAGTCCGTCATTTCCACTGTAGTTGAGAATTGAAAATCATTGAAGCTAAATCTTTGAACTCCATAATACATTTTCAAAGATTTCTCCATTCCACTGCGTTCCAGTCGAAATGACGGACTATTTATGTTGGTGAGTGTAATTAGTTCTTTTCCTCCAACCAGCTTTTAAAGCCTTCAAAATCTACACCTAATTCGTCAGCTTGTTTAGCTCTGCCTTCCAATTCTTTTACCGAAGCTGGAATTTCAATTTTAGCAGCTAATTCGGCAGGGAAAATATCAGGAAATTTACAGGCATGTGCAGTTGATAAAAATACGGCAGCACCATTATAGCCAGTTTCATTTCTGTATTTTTCTACGGCTAAATAGGCAATTGCTGTATGTGGACAAGCGATGTAATCAAAATCTGCATCAATTTTCTTAATACCAGCAAAAGTTTCTTCATCTGTAAAACGAGCAGCGCTTACTTTTTCTTTCAACGCATCTGCATCGCCTGAAAACAAATCCATGATGCGAACCCAGTTACTTGGCGCACCAACATCCATCGCGTTAGCATAAGTTTGGACTGAAGGCTTAGTTTCGTAAACACCAGTTTCCAAGAAGCGAGGAACGGTATCATTCACATTTGTTGCGGCGATAAATTGTTTCACTGGCAAGCCCATTTTGTAAGCCAACAAACCAGCACCAATATTGCCGAAATTTCCGCTAGGTACAGAAAAAACCACTTCTTTAAAACCTTTTCTTTTCAATTGTGCATAAGCATTGAAGTAGTAAAAAGTCTGCGGAATTAAACGTGAAATATTGATGGAGTTAGCCGAGGTTAGACGGAACTTTTTGTTCAGTTCTTCATCAGCAAATGCTTGTTTCACTAGGGCTTGACAATCGTCAAAAGTGCCATCAATTTCTATAGCTCTAATGGTTTGTCCTAAAGTGGTCAATTGTTGTTCCTGTATTGGGCTCACTTTCCCTTTCGGATAAAGAATAGTTACTCTGGTATTAGCTACACCTAGGAAACCTAAAGCTACAGCACCACCAGTATCACCGGAAGTTGCTACCAAAACATCCAGTAATTGCTCGCCATCTTTAAGGTAATAACCCATCACACGGCTCATGAAACGAGCACCAAAATCTTTAAATGCTAACGATGGTCCGTGGAAAAGTTCCAAAACGAAAGTATTTTCGTTCAAAGGAACAACAGGTGCATCAAAATTCGCCGCTTCTTCTACCAAAGCTTTCAAATCTTCGGCAGGGATTTCATCTTTTAGTAAAGCTGATGCTACTTCATAAGCAATCTCCGTTAGGGAATACTTTTCAATATTATTGATAAAATCAGCAGGTAATTGAGGGATTTCCTCAGGCATGTACAGTCCTTTATCTAAAGGCATGCTATTAAAAACGGCTTCTTTAAAGGAAACACGTAAATCTTTATTGTTGGTTGAATAGAATTGCATTGGGTTTGGGTTATGGGTTATGTGTTGCGAGTTACAGGTTTAGATATCTAGTCCCGTAACATTCAACTCGCAACTCGTAACAATTTTACAACGTTCTCGGTCCTTCAGTATTTACCTCAGAAACGTAAGCTTGACTATTGATATTAATTTGATGCAAGTGCATTTGCTGTGCTTTGGTGATTTTTTTGGCACTTTCCTCATCCTTTGTTAAGGCAAAAACCGATGGGCCAGAACCTGAAATTCCAAAACCAACTGCGCCATTTTCCATCGCTAGTTTACGTAGCACTTCAAAATCTGGAATAAGGATAGAACGAGTTGGCTCTACCAAGACATCTTTCATGCTTCGACCTACCAAATCCATGTCATTTAAGAACAGGCCGCTCACTAAGCCAGCTACATTTCCCCATTGGGTAACGGCATCTTTTAAAGCTACTTTGGCACGTATCATTTGGCGTGCATCTTTAGTAGGGACATCTACCTCTGGATAAACAATTGCCGCAAACATGCCATCAGGAACGGGAAGCGAAATCACATCTAAAGGCTCGTAACTACGGACTAATACAAAGCCGCCCATAATAGCCGGAGCCACATTGTCTGCATGACCGTAACCACAAGCAATTTCTTCGCCTTTCATGGCAAAAGGAACCAATTCTTTAGCAGTCAGTAAATTTCCCATCAGTTGGTTAATGGCGTACAAACCTGCCACCGTACTTGCTGAGCTAGAGCCTAAACCACTGCCAATTGGCATTTTCTTATGCAGTTCAATTTCTACTCCAACCTCCTCACGTTTGATATGGCTTAGGTAATGCTTTACCGAAGCACTTACGGTGTTTTTATCGCTATTTAAGGGAAGTTTGCCATCATCGCCAGTGATTTTTAGCAAGCGAACACCAGGCTCTTCAACCAAGCGCATCACCACCTCGTCCCCTGGAGCGTTTACTGCAAAGCCGAGCACGTCGAAACCGCATACTACGTTGGCAACAGTTGCTGGTGCAAAGACTTTGATTTCCTTTAAAGCCACTTTTTTAGGTTCTACAAGTGTATTTGTATTGTTTGACATTTTGTTTTCTTTTAATAGTCACAGGTTGGTTAAGGAGTAGCTACATTAATAATATCTGCAAACACACCTGCTGCGGTAACTTCTGCGCCAGCACCTGGGCCTTTCACTACCATTGGGCGGAATTTATACCTGTCAGTTACGAAAGAGATGATATTATCAGCGCCAGAAAGTGCATAGAAAGGATGGTCTTCGCCAACCATTTCCAAAGTGATTTCTACCTTGCCAGCTTCTAGTTTTCCAATGTAACGAAGTACTTTTTTATCGTTTGCCGCTGTGTTTTTCAAATTCTCGAAATAAGCAGAATTGTTTTTCAGCTCTGCATAAAATTCTTCCACACTTGCGGCTTTCAAACAAGCATCTGGCAAAATATTGTCAATCTTCACATCCGACGCTTCCAAAGGATAACCTGCATCTCTAGCTAAAATCAACATTTTACGCATAAAATCTTTGCCATTTAAGTCGTCACGAGGGTCTGGCTCTGTATAACCTAAATCTTGTGCTTCTTTTACAATGTCGTAAAACTCTTTATCGCCTTTAAAACTATTGAAGATGAATGAAATTGTTCCTGATAAGATGGCTTCAATCCTATCAATTCTGTCGCCGCTCATCATCAGATTTTTTAATGTACCGATGATTGGTAAACCTGCACCTACGTTAGTCTCGTAATAGAAATCTACACCGTGTTTTTTAGCGGTATCCTTAAATAAATTATATTGTTCAAACTCGGCAGAATTACCTTTTTTGTTACAAGCAACAATGGAAACACTGCTCTCGAAAACTTGCTTATAGAAAGGAATTGGAGCCTCACTTGCTGTATTGTCTACAAAAACGCTGTTTGCTAGATTTAATGTATTCATCTTGCCAACAAACTCAGATAAATTGGCTTGCTCGCCTTTTTCTTCTAAAGTACTTTCCCAAGTATCTAAATCAATTCCATTGGCATCAAAAACCATTTTGCGTGTATTGGCAATACCAACAACTTTTACTTGTAGGTCGTTTTTCTCTGCCAAGAATTGTGTTTGTTCTTTGATCTGCTTGAACATCGTTTTGCCGATGTTTCCAGTGCCTAAACAATACACGTTCAAAGTACGTTTTAAATCCGTATAGAAGGCGTCGTGCACCGCATTTAGCGATTTTGCTAAATCATCTTTGCCGATAATTACCGAGATATTATATTCTGAAGAACCTTGCGCAATAGCTCTAACGTTGATACCATTTCTGCCTAAAGCGTTGAACAGACGACCACTCATGCCTGGGGTACGTTTCATGTTTTCACCAACGATAGCTAATACTGCCAAATCACCTTCCACTTCTGGGTAAGCTAATTTTCCGGCTGCTAGTTCTAGTTCAAATTCTTTGTTGATGATGGTTACCGCTCTCGCTGCATCCGATGGATTAACCGCAAAAGTGATACTATGTTCAGAGGATGATTGAGTAATTAAAATGATGTTGATTTGCTCTCTTGAAAGTAAAGAAAACAACCTTCCGCTAAAACCTGCTTTACCAACCATACCACTGCCGCTCAAATTAATGATGCTGATTTGATTGATTGATGAAATGCCTTTGATAGGTAATTCTGATGGTTTGATATTGCTGCGGATGAAAGTTCCCGCAAACTCTGGTTCAAAAGTGTTTTTGATTACCAATGGTATTTTCTTCGCAAAAGCGGGAACCATGGTTGGCGGATAAATTACTTTTGCCCCGAAGTAACTCAATTCCATTGCCTCGATGTAACTTAATTCATCTAACGAAAAAGCCTTTTTAACGATGCGAGGGTCGGCAGTCATCATCCCATTTACGTCAGTCCAAATTTCGATTTCTTCTACATCTAAAGCTGCGCCCCAAATAGCTGCAGTATAATCAGAACCGCCACGACCAAGCGTAGTGATTTGGTTTGCTGCATTGCTTGCAATGTAACCTGTAACGAACAAAACTTTGTCGCTGTTTTCTTCGTGAAACTCTTTGATTAAAGCATCCGTCAACTCAAAATCTACACGAGCATTGCCGAATTCGCTGTCGGTTTTGATTAATTTAGAACCATCAACATATAATGAGTTATCGAAATACTGTGTGGCAACATGTGCTACCATGCTGTTCGAACATCTTTCGCCAAAGCTCACAATGAAATCTTTGGTGCGTAAGCTCAATTCTTTCAAACTAGAAACTGCTTGTAAAGCATCTTCCAACTCATTGAAATGGATTTTTAGTTTGGTTAAGATTGGATTTTGAGCAGCTGCTGGCAATAATACCTTCACCACATCAAAGTGTTTTTGCTCGATGCTTTTTAACTGTTCAGTATAGCTTTCACCTTTTTCGGCTAGTTCCGCCATTTCTAGAAGAAGATTGGTTACTCCGCTCATCGCCGATAATACAACCACCGGATTGGCATTTTTTCTTTCTTCTTGTACTAGCTTTAAAAGGGTTTTAATGTTTTCGGTCGTACCTACGGATGTACCACCAAATTTTAGGACTTTCATCGTTTATTGTTTATTTTCTGTTTACGGTTTAAAAAAAAAGCGTCCCGACTTACATCGGGACGCTTTCTGTGTTTTTATGTTTTTTCAATCTTACACAAGGTTGCTCCCGATAGCTTCGCCGCCGGTAATAATAATTGTGGTAATAATTGAAGAGTTAAAAATCATTGCTTTACGTGTTGTGTATTTTTTACATTACAAATAAGGATATTATTTTTTGTAATAACAAATGTTTGTGTGAAAAATTTTAAATTTTTATCTGAAATTTTGTGAAGTTGGTTTTAAAAACGACTTAAGCTTGTAATAATTGTAAAAATTGCTCAGGTGTTTTTATGTTTAAGGCGGTTCCGTTGAGTTTTAGGAAATTAATATCATTGGTGATGATGTAATCCATTTGATGTTCAATAGCTGTATAGTAATGGATGGCATCTTCAATATCTTTAATGGAAGAATTTAAAGCATTATAGACGGCTTCTGGGCAGGTTTCTATAAGATTAACTACTTTTAGTAGTTCTTTTAGCAGCGCTTTCGAAGTTGTGACGTTAAAATCTTTTTGAATATAAAAAGAAACGGTTTGAATGATTGATGGATTAGTAAAAGCGATTAATTTTCTTTTTTTTGCTAGAAGTAAAAGTTGCAAAGCGATATCATATCCCTTACGGTTTAGTAAAAAGTCCAGTAAAAAATTAGCATCAAGAAATACGTTAAAACCCATATTTTTTCTTTCTTTCTTCGTAATATTCTCTTTTGAAATCGTAATCTTCTGGATATTCGACTTTAGGTAGGTTTCTTACCATTTCAAATAGATCTGTTTTGATCTCTTTTGATTCGGTTATCTTTCTTAAATATTCTTCGACCAATTCAGAAACGCTAGCTCCCATTTTAGAAGCATAAGATTTCGCTTTTTCCAGTACGTCGTGCTCAATTGTTAAATTTACCCTTGCTTTCATAGAGTAAATATACGCATAAAATTAATTTTATGCGTATTGTAAGTTTTTCTCGAAGCAAATACTGTTCTCAATTCCTATATATTGTCCGTAATTAGGAATAACCTGATAGCCATTTTTCTCATAAAGTGCTAAGGCATCTGGTTGGCGTTTACTGGTTTCTAGCACGCATTTTTCGTAGTTCATTTCTTTAGCCCATTTCTCTAAATCTTTCAATAGAATGCTAGCTGCACCTTTTCCTCTGTAATCTGGTAGGGTGAACATCCGTTTTACTTCCATTTCGGTGGTAGAAAACTGTTTGATAGCACCACATGCTATTGGAATCTGGTTTTCGTAAACTAAAACTACGTGATTGATTTTGTCAATTTTATTGAATTGTGAATAGAACGCTTCTTCATTGCCGTTGATTTTGGCTAGTTCTGCATCTAATCGGTTAACCAATTCAATAAAATCTGAATCGGTAGAAGCGGTTCTTTTAACTGAATAAGTCATAGTCGAGATTTATCATCCAAATATACCTTTAAAAGGGATTGACAACAAAAAACTGGCTTTTTCTTAGTACTTTTGCCCGCGTATAAAACCAATATATTCCTGATTATAACTTATTATAAAAATGAAGAATACAGCGTTAACAGAAAAACATATATCACTTGGAGCTAAGATGGTTCCTTTTGCTGGTTACAATATGCCAGTGCAATACGAAGGAATTAATGCAGAACATGCTACAGTACGTAATGCGGTAGGTGTTTTTGATGTAAGTCATATGGGCGAATTTATCCTTAAAGGAGAAAATGCTCTGGACTTAATTCAGCGTGTAACCAGTAACGATGCTTCGAAACTTTACGATGGTAAAATTCAATATTCGTGTTTGCCTAACGAAAATGGTGGTATTGTAGATGATTTACTGGTTTATCGTATAGACGAAAAAACTTATATGTTGGTGGTAAATGCATCTAATATTGAGAAAGATTGGAATTGGATTCAGAAATTCAATGACAAAGATGTGGAGATGCACAACATTTCTGATCAGACTTCTTTGTTAGCCGTTCAAGGACCAAAAGCAGCAGACGCATTGCAATCGTTAACTGATATGGATTTGGCTTCGATGGAATATTATTCTTTCAAGAAAGGCAAATTTGCTGGTGTAGATAATGTGTTGGTGTCGGCTACAGGTTATACTGGTGCTGGTGGTTTCGAGGTTTATTTCGAAAACCAATACGCCGACCAAATTTGGGATGCTATATTTAAAGCTGGCGCCGAGTTTGGTATTAAGCCGATCGGTTTAGGTGCTCGTGATACCTTGCGTTTAGAAATGGGTTTCTGTCTGTACGGAAATGATATCGATGATACGACTTCGCCAATTGAAGCAGGTTTAGGTTGGGTTACTAAATTCACTAAAGAATTTACCAACTCTGCTGCATTATTAGCACAGAAAGAAGCTGGCGTAACTCGTAAATTGGTAGGTTTCGAAATGATTGATAGAGGTATTCCTCGCCACGATTATATAGTGGTTGATGCCGAAGGAAACCAAATAGGTAAAGTAACGTCTGGAACACAATCGCCATCGTTACAAAAAGCTATCGGTATTGCTTATGTAGCTAAAGAGTTTGCCAAAGAAGGTACAGAAATCTTCATCGACATTAGAAATAATAAAGTAAAAGCTAAAATAGTTAAGTTCCCTTTTCTTAAAAAATAGATTACAAGTATTTAGTATCGAGTATCAAGATTTCGCTGGTCTCGATACTCGATACTTATTACTCAATACTCAAGTAAATGCCTAAAATAGAAGTTTGTTTAACGCCTGCCTTGTTAGATTTATATGCTATAGAGAGTAGTATAGTTGTTGTTATTGATATTTTGAGAGCAACTTCGTCTATCACTTACGGCATAGAAAATGGTGCAGAAGCAATTATCCCAGTAATGAATGTGGAAGATTGCTTGAACTACGCTGACAAAGGTTACTTGCTAGCTGCGGAGCGCAACGGAGAAGTGGTAGCTGGTTATGATTTTGGTAATTCGCCATTTTCTTACACTGCTGAAAAAGTAGCTGGAAAAACAATTGTACTGACTACTACAAACGGCACCAAAGCAATGCATTTGGCTCAAGAAAGAGCGCATCAAGTGATTGTAGGTTCTTTTCTTAACCTAACTTCAGTTTGCAATTATTTGAAAAAGGAAAATAAAGATGTGCTCTTACTTTGTGCGGGTTGGAAAGACAACTTCAATTTAGAAGATACTTTATTTGCCGGCGCTGTAGTAGAGCAACTCCAAAAAGACTTCTCAGTAGGAGATGATTCTAGTGTAGCAGCTTTAGATATGTACCAATTAGCCAAAGGCAATTTACGCGAATACCTTAAAAAATCTTCACATAGCCATCGTTTAATCAAATTGAATATTGAAGAAGACGTACAGTTTTGTTTGAAGGTTGATGTTTGTAAAACTATTCCAGTGTTGGAAGGTGAGTATTTGGTGAAACTGCCTGTTTAGTTATCAATAAAATTTATCCGCTTCCCACTTTAATGGATTGTTTTGGATGTATTGAGCGATATTGTGATACACCCTATCGTCGCGAATAATATGTTCATAATAGTTGCGGTGCCAGATTTTTTTATTGAAAGGTTCCCAGCCCGAAGTTTTCACACCCTGTATATATGAGTTTGTGGTCATCGTTTTAAACCATTGAACGACACGGTGTAGCGGCGAACCTGTGTGTTCGCCCCCTGCTGGGCGTTTAATATCATCATTATTATCATCATTAGGGTCGACACATAGGTCGACCCGTACGGCGCCATTATTCATCGCAATGCCATTATTTTCAATGATAATATGTATATGATTTGGCATAATTACGTATTCTTCAATTTGGATATCAGGGAATTTATTCTGGATTTCTTGAATCCATTTATCAACCATCAGCCCCGCTGCATTTAACGCCATTTGTCCATTAACCACTTTACCAAATCTATAAGCTCGGTCTTGGCAGCAAATCGTTACGAAATATAATCCTTCCTTCGAATAATCATATCCTTTTAGTCTAATACTCCGTCTGTTAAATTGTTTTGGCATAAGTTTTCATAATAGATAAACCTAAAATACCAAAAAATAAAGACGATAGTTATTTTTGCTGCTGTGCAGCAATTAACTCCTTAAAACTCTCGCTACTTTTAATCGTTTTCAAAGCTTCCTCATATGCTATCCAGTAAATAATCTCCGCTTTTTTGGTGTCGAACGTATTAATTTCGCCCATACCTTTCGGTTCGATCATCAAGTTGCAGAACTTCGATTTCCTTTCCATGTCATGATTGATAGACATAATCCCCGCTCGTTGCATTAATCTGGTAATCCCTACAATTTTGTCTACAGGTTTAAGGTGGTTACAGGTAGAGCCGATAATGTAATCACAATTATTTAACAAAGGCTCTACAGGGAAATTGTTCAATACTCCACCATCTACATACATTTGGTCGTGGATCATGATAGGTTTAAATACACCAGGAATGCAGCAAGAAGCATGTATAGCCCTAACTAGCGGACCTTTGGTAAAATAAGCGACATTGCCTTCGCTAAAATTGGTGGTGCAAATCGTCATCGGAATTTCTAAATCCTCGATGTGTGCAGGTAAATATTCTCTAAAAATATCTCCAGTGCGTTCGATATTAATTAGGCCAAGTGAGCCCAAAGCTGGTCGAACAAACTTCATCAATTTTGTTCTCATGAAAATATTGAAAGCATCTTCTGGGTCTACGCCAGCAGCATAAAAAGAGCCAGCAATGGAACCCGCACTTGTGCCTACAATTTGACTAAATTGAATGCCCGTTTTTTGAAGTGCTTTCAATACACCTAAATGAGCAATCCCTCTAATTCCACCGCCGCTTAATACGATACCGATTTTCATGTTTTTTGATGTGATGATTTTTTGATTTGAGAATGTGATAATTAATAGATTTGATGATTTGAGAGATGTGATGATTAGCTAATTATCGCATCTGCTTATCATTTCATCAGCTTAGGCTTATACTTCGATTTTGTTAAAATTTTCTGCGCATCGGTTTCTGCCATGAGCTGTTGTAAAGTCACATCGGGATTTTCTTCCATATACTTTCTCACAATTTGCCAACCTGTCCAAATACCTAATTTAGGAGCGGATGAATTCTTTTCTCCTAAGCCTGGCGTAAATGGTCCTTCACTTAAGTAAACCTGTATTTTGGGATAGTCTGTTTCGTAAAGCAAGTTACTTTCTAGATAAAAGCCCCATATTTCGGCTTCATAAGTTTTACACCACGCTAGTTGTTTGTCAGTATAGCCAATTTTGATACTATCAGGCATAGCATCCGGCATAATTTGGTCCATGAAGTAAAGCACTTTTCCGTTGTAAACCATTTTTGCCAATAAGCTACGGTCTTCATCACGTTCTTTAAAAAGGTTTTCCCTTACATAGTACTCACTCACACGTGGTACGATATATTCTGGCGTAAATCTTTTAGAAAGATAAAGAGGAATGCTATGAACTAAAGCCCCATAAAACTTACTGTTTTGCCCCAAAAACATATCCAATCCAATGCCAACGTAATTATCGCCAATTGGAGTTTGATAAGAAAATCCTGATAAGAAGCCAATAAAACGGGGAATTTGAGCCTTCGGATAATAATATTTGATGTATTTAAAACTTTGCGTAAGCTCTGTTTCCACTTTGTTCAAATTTGGAAATACACTATCTACTTCATGGTTAAGGTCGGTATAAGCCGTGTCTTGGTATAAACCTTGTAAAACTTCTTGGCTGGTATAACTATCGTTACCTACCATTTTGAAAATGAAGTCTTCATAAAAAGCACCATATTTTTGATGTAATAAACTGTCGCTAAGCAGCACGTTTTTATCTCTCTGTTGATAAAGGTCTTTGTCGAATCTTTCTACTTTAATATCTAGCTTAATGCCGCTAACATCAGGCTTTTTGCTCTTGCTACATGAAAAAAAAAGCGCAGTGCATAGAAAAAATAGATAACTTTGGCGAAATTTTGATTTGTATATCATTGCTAACAAATATATAAAACGAATGTGAACTGTCGTTAATATGAAAGCTCGATAATATTAAAAAAATAGAGAGTTTGGGAGTAGATTGATATCACTAAATAAATACATCCGAATGAAAAAAACATTAGCAACATTATTATTTTTAAGCATTGCAACTATCTCTTTTGCGCAAAATGCTTCACAAGTTAGATTAGGTCTTACTGCTCATCCTACTTTTGGGTTTTTAAAGATTGAAAACGGAAAGGGAAGTGGTTTAAGCACTGGTTTTTCTTATGGCTTGATGAGCGATTTTGAATTTGCAGAAAACTACAGTTTTGCAACAGGTTTAACCATTACTACTATCAATGGTAAAGGTGCGGTTTTAAATTATTTGCCATACTATGCTGCATCTGGTTCTACAAATTCCGCAGAATATGATGTAAAGTTTAAGATGCAGTACATCGAAATTCCTTTGTCTATCAAGTTAAAGACAGATGAAACGAATGATATGAAATGGTACGGACAATTTGGTTTAACCACTAACTTTCGTATTGGAGCGAAACAAGATGTGAAGTCGGGGAACAACACTTTGGCAAGTGATATCAAAGCTACTGATCAAACCAAATTTCTTAGAGCAGGGATGATTATTGGTGGTGGATTAGAATATCGCTTAAGTGGAAAAACGAGTTTATTAACGGGTTTAACTTACAACAACGGTTTAACAAATATTGCCAAAAACGGACAGTCAATCAAGAATCATTATGTGGGACTTAATATTGGCGTATTCTTTTAAGTATCCAGAAATTATTTAGATTTTAGCGAAACAAGCCTTATTCAAGGCTTGTTTTTTTTATATTTATAGCTCAGAAACAATCATGAAAATAGCATTAGCACAACTCAACTACCACATCGGGAATTTCGAAAGCAATACACAAAAAATTATTTCTCAATTAGCATTGGCAAAAGCTAAAGGAGCAGATATTGTTGTATTTGCCGAGCTGGCTATTTGTGGATATCCGCCACGAGATTTTCTAGAGTTTGAAGATTTTATATCGCTTTGCGAACAGGCAGCACAAGAAATTGCAAAGCACACCACGGACATTGCCTGCATTGTTGGCTTGCCAATTAAAAATCCGGTAATAGAAGGTAAGGATTTGTTTAATGCTGCTTATTTTATTGCCGATGGCGAAGTGAAACAAATCGTTAAAAAAGCATTGTTGCCTACTTACGATGTGTTCGATGAATATCGTTATTTCGAGCCAAATACGGTTTTTGATTGTGTAGATTACAAAGGCAAAAAAATTGCACTAACCATTTGCGAGGACCTATGGAACATCAACGATAATCCGCTGTATGTTTCTTCTCCAATGGATGAACTGATAAAGCAGCAACCAGATTTGATGATTAACATCGCTGCTTCTCCGTTTGATTACGGACACGATGAAGACCGCATTAAAGTACTGTCGGATAATGCCAAGAAATACCAACTGCCATTGTTTTATGTGAACCAAGTTGGTGCACAAACCGAAATTATTTTTGATGGTGGTTCTTTGGTATTTGATGAAGAAGGTTTATTAAAGGCGGAGATGAAGTACTTTGAAGAGGATTTGCAGGTTTTTGATTTGGAGGAAGTGCAGAACGTAAAAAATAAATATCCGGCAGCTGAAAGAACTTCGGACATCGAACAAATTCATGATGCTTTGATTTTGGGCATTAAGGATTATTTTGCCAAATCTGGTTTCAAAAAAGCTGTTTTGGGCTTGTCTGGAGGGATCGATTCGGCAGTAGTTTGTGCTTTGGCATGTAAAGCTTTGGGCGCCGAAAATGTGATGGCAGTATTAATGCCTTCCAAATATTCATCAGACCATTCGGTACAAGATGCATTGGATTTAGTGAATAACATTGGCTGTAAGCACGAAATTATCCCAATCAAAGAAGCTGCTGATGCATTTGATAGTATGTTAGAAAAGCCTTTTCAGGGATTGCCTTTCAATTTAGCCGAAGAGAATATTCAAGCTCGTTCTCGCGGAATTGTAGTCATGGCGATGTCGAACAAGTTTGGTTATATCTTGCTGAATACTTCCAATAAAAGTGAATGTGCTGTGGGCTACGGAACGTTGTATGGCGATATGTGCGGTGCCATCAGTGTAATTGGCGATGTGTATAAAACACAGGTTTTCAATTTGGCGAAGTACATTAATAAAGACGAAGAAATTATTCCGATTAATACCATCGTGAAACCACCATCGGCAGAGTTACGCCCAGACCAAAAAGATTCGGATTCGTTGCCAGAATATGATGAGTTGGATGCTATTTTGTATCAGCACATTGAACTAAAAAAAGGTTCTAAAGCGATTATTGCCCAAGGTTTTGATGAGGCTTTGGTAAAGCGAATTTTGAGAATGGTAAACTTGGCGGAATTCAAACGTTATCAAACTCCACCGATTTTAAGAGTATCGCCAAAGGCTTTTGGAATGGGCCGACGTATGCCAATTGTAGGCAAGTATATGGACTAGGAAATTTACGATTGTAGATTGACGAATTACGATTTAATTTCAAGCTTTTAGAAGCGCAATTGCAGTACTCTTATTAAATGGTAGTCCTGCTTTTTGTTCCAATCTTTTTGTTGGGCATTTTGTTATCCCGAGTTTCGAGGGATCTAATAAGCAAGATGGTTGGATCCCTTCGCAGCTATAAAAACAAAAAGTATTTCCACGCCAATCAGGGCTATTTTTGAGAAGTAAGAAGATAACACTTCATTTCGATTTCAAGAAGCAGACCTACAAAGTTTTGAAAACTTCGTAAGTCTAAACTATCCTTAAGCAGAAACTTCTTCCTGCGTAGCTTCTTGTTTTTTGATTCTAGCAGCAGTTAAATTTTGCAACAGTAATAATCCAATACCAACCATAATCGAAACATCGGCCATGTTGAAAATACCCGTTCTAAATAGCACAAAATCCATGTGTAGGAAATCGGTTACCGAACCATAAACAATCCTATCGTAGATATTTCCGATGCCGCCGCCAATTAAAAAACAAATACCAACTTGCATTAAACGAGGGATATGTTTATTGGAGTAAAGAAACCATAAACCATAACCCAAAACGATGATGGGTAAAATGGTTAGCACAATGATTCTCACAAAGTTTGGCAAGTTACTACCAGCACTCAAAAAAGCTCCTGTGTTTTCTACTAATGTTAATGTGAAACGGTCTTTTATGATATCAATTTGCTCGTAAGGAGCTATGTTTTTTCTGGCAATAACCTTAGAAAACTGGTCGCAACCTAAGTTTAATGCGACAATAATTAAGAGAAAAGCGAATTTTATTGATTGTTTCTTCATATAAATAGCTATAAAAAGAGCGATTAATCCTTGCTCTTTGTTCTTTTGTCTTTTATCTTGCTTATCACAATAAACGCTGCACCAAGTAATCCTAGTACAATGCCAATTTTTGCTATCAAATCACCATAGTTAACGTAAAAGGTAATTTCATCATTAAGGTTGATGTCAGCTTTTAAGGCGGTGCGTGTCCACCATTTAGATTGCTGTACAACATCTCCACGTTGATTAATAAACCCTGAAATTCCTGTATTCGCCGAACGTACCACATATCTTCTGGTTTCGATAGAACGGAGTTTAGCATACAGTAAGTGCTGGTCTTTACCAGAAGTGTTACCCCACCAACCATCATTGGTAATTACAGCGATGAACTGAGCGCCTTGTTTAACCGAGCCAGCTACCCAGTCGCCCCAAATAGATTCGTAACAGATTGTAGGAGCTACGCCAATGCCGCTTTGTGCATAGAAAACACCAGGTTCCTCTTGCCAGCCCCAACCAGAGACGCTACCCCCCAACTTACTGAAAACGGGAGCCAAGAAAGAAAATACTTTCGGGAAAGGCATTTTTTCAACGCCTGGAACTAATTTCGATTTATGATAAAAAGAAACACTTGCAGAATTTTCTACCTGCATCGCTGCATTATAGTTATCATAAAAGCCACCATTAGGATTTTCCTTTGCAGAAATCGTCTTTTTATCATTGTAAAATCTTACGCTTTCTATTCCTGTAATTAAAGTGCCGTTTTTATATTTTGACAAGAAATGTTGCGCCTGCAAAAAGTCTGGATTACTTCTTATCCTATCTTCATCTGCATAATTCGGAATAGCTGTTTCTGGCCAAATGAAATATTCTGTATTTGGTTGTGCTACAGAATCAGAAAGTTTGGTTAAAATGCTTAATTGCTCATTGGCAGACGTACTACCGTACTTCTCGTAAGGGTCGATATTGGGTTGTACGGTAACCACATTTACAGGTACACTTTTCTCTTCGTAGTTTTTGTATTGGTAAATAGAAAATCCAATAGGTAAAAGAATAAGCAAAGCCCAAATTCCAGCCAACTTATATTGCTTCTGAGATTTGATTTGTTGGTAAGCTTCGAAGGCTAGTATATTACTAATTAAAATCCAAAGTGAGCCACCATAAACACCTGTAAATTCATACCACTGTACAATTTGATGCATTCCTGCAAAGCCATTACCTAAAGTCATCCATGGGAATGCTAAATCCCAAGCTTGGTGCAAATATTCCATGCTGATGTAAAATCCAATCAGCCCTGCATAGGAAATAATTTTGGTGGTGTAAGTACTTAAACGATAATACATCCAAAAAGCAAAAGTCATTAAGAGTGCGCCTAATCCGTAAGGGATAAGCGAAACTAATAATGAAACGATGGTGCCAACAACACCTGTATTAACGGCATTAATAGAGTTGAAAACCCAGTAAATAGAGGCAGTGTTCCAAATCAAGAAAGTTAAGCCAGCAGTAAGGAAAACCTTTTTGCCTGTCTTTTTATCTGAAGTACTTGTGATTTGCTTTAATGCAATTAGTAAAGGCACTAAACCTATAAAAAGTAATGGAGCCAGCCAATTGTGCGGTGGCCAAGCCAACCACATGATAAAAGCACTAAGTAGCGATAAGAGGGTGTTTTTTTTTGTCATTTGCAATAGCTTTCCTATGTCGTCCTGCTGAATTTATTTCAGCATCTTTTTAGCATGATAGATCCTGAAATAAATTCAGGATGACGTGCTATTTAAGTTAGGGTTTCTTCGTCTAGTTTGTTAAAAGGTCTTCGAATTTAGGTTTTTTGTCATTTGCATTAGCTTTCCTATGTCGTCCTGCTGAATTTATTTCAGCATCTTTTTAGCATGATAGATCCTGAAATAAATTCAGGATGACGTGCTATTTAAGTTAGGGTTTCTTCGTCTAGTTTGTTAAAAGGTCTTCGAATTTAGGTTTTTTGTCATTTGCATTAGCTTTCCTATGTCGTCCTGCTGAATTTATTTCAGCATCTTTTTAGCATGGTAGATCCTGAAATAAATTCAGGATGACGGCTATTTAAGTTAGAGTTCTTCGTCTAGTTTGTGAAAAAGGTCTTCCCAATTTGGATTAAAGTCATTAATTAAATTCAATTTCCATTGTCTCTTCCAGTTCTTTAGCTGTTTTTCTTTATTTATCGCTTCTTCTATACTAGGGAATTGTTCATAATAAACTAGGATGTTGCAGTTATATTTGGCAGTAAAAGAATCAAGGTGCACTTTTCTTTATGCTCTTTTATCCTAAATAATAAATCTGAAGTAACTCCAACGTATAGCACCCTATGATTGTAATTAGATAGGATATAAACACAACCTCCAAGTTCCATTAATTTGCTTTTTGAACTACCTATTCCAATAAGTTGTCATAATGGGGCATTAAATAATCTCTTAGTTATGCTTTAAGATTACTTCGTGCCTCGCAATGACGTTAAAGTTGCCTACATGCTATCTAAAATCGCAGCTTTTTTATGTTCATACTCCTCACGGGTAATCAACTGCTTGTCGTATAAAGTTTTTAGTTTGATGAGTTTTTGCTCAATCTCATCTTCTTTACTCACTTCAACAACAGGTGCAATCTCTGGAATAACCACAGCTTCCTCAATTGGCAAATCAATGATTTGTGGAGTGGTTGCAGGAATATTAAATGTAGATGCGGTTGCTCGGTTCTCTTCCAACTTTTGCTGTCTCAACAATTCTTTATACTCTTCCAATTGTTGGTTTGCCGCTTGGTGTAATTTACGAACCTGCACTTTCGGAATGAAATCAGTTACGATATTCTCTCCCGATTGTGGTACGCAAATAAATTTAGAACCTAACAAACCTTCCTTAAAGGAGACTTCTTTAATGTTCTTCCAAGAAATATCTTTGAAGTTCATTGTTAAACCTAAGTTGCTGGGCGAACAATAGAATATCCTTTTGTTGCTGATCGCGATGCAGTCTGGTAACAAATTTACCGCTGGTTTTTTCTGTACCGCTAGGTATAAAATTTCTTCTCCGGTGGTTAGCAAGTCATTTAATTTACCAGCTACTTTTTCTACGGCTTTCGGGTCTTGCTCGTCAGCCAAAAATCTATCGATGTTAATCATTGTTTTCTTTTATTCCGTATTTGTCTTTGTTCTTTGCTCTTTTATCCTTGTTCTCATTTCCGCCAACACAAATTACGAATTCTCCTTTTAAAATATTGTTTTCGAAATGTGATTTTACTTCTATAACTGTGCCACGAACATTTTCTTCGTACAGTTTGCTTAATTCCCTGCTCACACAAACTGGTCTGTCTTCACCAAAAAACTCGGCAAATTCTGTTAATGTTTTCAATAAACGGTGCGGACTTTCGTAAAAAATCATCGTCCTTTCTTCTTCCGCAAGTTGCTTTAATCTCGTTTGTCGGCCTTTCTTTACAGGAAGAAATCCTTCGAAAACAAATTGGTCGTTAGGTAAACCCGAGTTAACCAAGGCAGGAACAAAAGCAGTAGCGCCAGGCAAGCAAGTGATTTCAATTTCATGCTTAATCGCTTCACGAACTAAGAAAAAACCTGGATCAGAAATGGCTGGTGTACCTGCATCAGAAATTAAGGCAATTTTTTGTCCTTCTTTCAGGAACTTGATAATTTCGGCTGTTGCCTTATGTTCGTTATGCTGATGGTGTGCAAAAACTCGTTTATCGATACCAAAATGCTTTAACAAAGGTGCGCTGGTACGTGTATCTTCTGCCAAAATCAAATCCACCTCTTTTAAAATCCGGATAGCCCTAAAAGTCATATCTTCTAAGTTACCGATAGGTGTAGGTACGATGTAAAGTTTTCCAGTCATAGTATCGAGTATCGAGTATCAAGTATCAAGATTGTGCAGTTGCTATTGAAAACTGCAAACTAAAAACTGAAAACTCTTGCTATCTTTGTCAAAAATTATAAATAATGCTGCAAGTTAACTATATCCGTGAAAATAGAGAGAAAGTTTTAGAGCGATTGAGCGTTCGTAACTTTAAACAGGTAGAATTGGTAGATGAAATCATCGCTGTAGATGAAGAACGCCGCTCTACGCAGTCCTCTTTGGATAATTTGCAGGCGGAAGCTAATACAGCAGCCAAACAAATTGGGGAGTTGATGCGCAGTGGCAAAAAAGAAGAAGCCGAAGCAATTAAAGCCAATACTGCATCTCACAAGGAGAAAATTAAAGAACAGAACGAGCAATTAACAGCTTTAGAAGAAAAGCAACAATCGTTAATTGTACAGTTGCCAAATTTGCCTTATCATTTGGTAAAAACAGGTAGCACAGCTGATGACAATGAAGTAGTTTATACACATGGTGAGCCATCGGCTTTGCCAGAAAATGCTTTGCCACATTGGGAATTGGCTGCGAAATATGATATCATCGATTTTGAGTTAGGTGTGAAAATTACCGGTGCTGGTTTTCCTGTTTACAAGGGAAAAGGAGCGAAGCTGCAACGTGCTTTAATCAATTTCTTTTTAGACCATGCTACTGCTGCGGGTTATAAAGAAATGCAAGTGCCACATTTGGTAAATGCTGCTTCGGGTTTTGGTACAGGCCAATTGCCAGATAAGGAAGGACAGATGTACCATTCTACTATCGACGATTTATACTTAATCCCAACGGCAGAAGTGCCAGTAACGAATTTATATCGTGATGTGATTTTGAAGGAAGAAGACCTTCCGATTAAAAATACCGCTTATACACCTTGTTTCCGTAGAGAAGCTGGTTCTTATGGTGCGCATGTACGTGGTTTGAACCGTTTGCATCAGTTCGATAAAGTAGAGGTTGTACAAATTACACATCCTGACCAATCTTACGAAACTTTGGAAGACATGAGTCAATATGTACAATCATTATTGCAAGAGCTAGGTTTGCACTATCGTGTGTTGCGTTTATGCGGCGGCGATATGGGCTTTACCTCTGCCATGACTTATGATATGGAAGTGTGGAGTGCAGCGCAACAACGTTGGTTAGAAGTTTCTTCTGTCTCTAACTTCGAAACTTACCAAAGTAACCGTTTAAAATTAAGGTTTAAAGGCAAGGAAGGAAAGACACAGTTGGCGCACAGTTTAAATGGAAGTGCTTTGGCATTACCTCGTATTGTAGCTTCTATCCTAGAAAATTATCAAACAGATAAAGGAATTAAAATACCTGAAGCCTTGGTGAAATATACAGGTTTCGATATCATCGATTAATCGACTTTAAGGTAGATAATCATGTCTACGGTCAACTGGTCTTTCAATGAAATAAGCCCCATCATTTTTTTGAGGGGCTTTATTTTGTAATCCCTCAGCGAAATTTGATGTGAACTGCTGCAACGGTAAATCCCTTTTGATTTGTTGTAATTGAACTGCAGCGTATCGGTGCGTTTCTCTCCAGCAATGGTAATGTCTACCGTAGCTAAAGCCGTTCCGTTATCATCACTGTAATTTTTCACAAAGTTAATTTGATTTAATGCAATGCTGATGTTCGGATGAACGCGATAATTCATCATGTTGCGATAATCTCTATCCATCAAATTACTGCCCGAACTAAAAGCTGTTACTTCTGCATCTAGCTTCGCATTTTTGATATTCAGCGTGTTTTTGGAGGCAATTGCTCTTACCGAACTGCTTCCTAATTTGAGAGCCTTCTCGTACGTGAAAGTGAATTTGTTTACGTTAGAATTGCCTCTAAGTAAAATACTGCTTTCTGCAAGGATGTTTAGCTGATATTCTTGTGCATCAACAAATTTGATGAACAGAAGGAAAAAAATACCTAGCAATTGATGGGGAAATGTATTCATTTTTAAATCGAAACATTAAGGCATTAAGAAGAATGAAGACTTAATTGATCTTAACTTCTTAATGGTTTATCAAAAAAGCCGCCCCTTAAACGAGATAAAGAGCGGCTCAAACCATAACTATTCAACTATTACTAACTAATCTTTAAAAGCCTACACTTGCTTCCAACATCCATCCTTTGAATTTGCCATCTGCTAAGATGTTTGAGCTAGGGTAGTCATTGTATTTTTGATGTACATATTCTCCTTTTAACACCATGTTTTTGGTTACAAACCAACCGGCACTTGCTTGTATACGATTTACCTTTACATCTTGCGCAATACCTGCAAGTTCGGCCTTAACAGTATTGTATCGCATGCCGACAAATAAATTTTCGTTTTTAGCAAATCGATAAATACCTTCTACCGCCATCTGACTTACATCTCTTTTATCTATTTCGGTAATTGATCTACCTTTTGCCATTTCAAATGTTCCGAACAATTCTAAACCTTGATATTTGATGAAAGGGTTAATCATAAATGCAGTTACTTGGCGACTAAATCCTGGGCGTACACTACCAGACCAAGCGTTGGTGATTGCAGTTACACCAGTGGCTTTTGGCTCTAAAACCATGTAGTATCTAGAGCCACCTCTATCGCCAGTATACAAAGTATTGCTAGCTGCGCCATTGTTGTGATAAACTGATCCTGTTAAACGTACTCTTAAATCATTGTTTAATTGCTTATCGAAACCTAGTTTTCCTATAAATGATGGATTACGGGTTGGAGCATCAGAAATTTCTCCTTTAATTTCACCATTGTGAACAGCAACTACCGCTAAGAAACCATCTTTTTGGAAATCAATTTCAGCACCAATCTCTGTGGTAAAGCCATCTAAAATGTAGTTGCCAATGAATGGATTGTACAATGAGTGCCCATTGTCAGTTCTGCGAAAGTGCGCATCACCGTAATTCACTTCGTAGTGACCGATTTTAACGGTTACGTATTTAAATAGTTCATCAAGTACCGGAGAATTAATAGGTGAGGCATCAATTTGAGCAAAACCTCCTTTTACCCAAGTTTCTTGGTGGTGACGGGCAGATAAGTAAGAAATCAAGTTTAATCTAATCCCTTTAGCCAATTGTGCATCGATATTTAAGTTAGCCGTAGCCAAATTAAAACCACTGCGTAAGTTATATAGAGGCGTAGTACCTGTAGAGTTGTTACTGTGTTTCAAAGCTTGAAACTGTTGTGTAAAACCTGCACCAATTCTCACTTTCACATCATCAAAAGGTACGGTGTCGGTTTTAGGAGTTTCAAAAACGTTGATACCAGATTTATCGTAAGGTCTAAAGTTTTGGATTTTTGGCTGTTGGGCAAACGCAGTCCCCGCTACTGTAACAAAAACTGCGGCAAGTAAAATTCGTTTCATATTGTTAAAATTTGAATGGTGAGCGGATTAATCGTTTTTAAAAGAAGTATTGAACACAATGGTGATTTCATCTCCAGTTTTGATGGTGCCTAATAAAGCTTTTGGAGGCGTTACACCGAAAGTGGTCATTTTAAAAGTTGTACTTCCTTTAAAGGTGATGCCGTTAGCAGTTAGTGTAGCATTTACTGGAAAACTGATTGGTTTTTGGCTACCGGCAATGGTCAAATTTCCTTTGACTATGAAATCGGCTTTGCCTGCGCTTGCTTTTAAGCTGCTAATATCTGTAAGTACAAAAGTGATTTTCGGATTCTTGTCTGCGTTTAAGGCTTTGTACATGTTTTTGTCCATGCCCGATTCGTAGTAATTCCCATTTTCTTTGATACTTCTCATCGATTTCACTACCATTTCTAAGTTAGCGACAGTAATATCTTTTAAAGTAAGTGCATTTGCGGCGTAAGAAATATCACCACTTATTTGCTCGGTCTTACAGCGCCAGTCGTGTAACGACGAGGTGCCTTTAACAATAATAGATCTTTCTTTTAAGCTTAATTTAGCGGTTTGTGCGTTGCCATTTAAGGCAAAAAACGGAAGGACGGCTAAGACAATCCAGAATGATTTAAAAGTCTTCATAGCATTTAATTTTTATACTATAAAGGTCAGCCTAATTGAGAGGTGCGAGCCTGATGCTACTCATTTCATAAAATGATGCTGCTTATAAAGCCCGTGATTAAAGTCACAAAAAAAGCCAGACACATGTGCCTGGCTCTCAATTATTGATTTTTTTTATAAAATAAGAATCAATAATAATATGATAATGATAATGGCTCCAACCGATAAGTAAACACCTCCACCCATTGCTCTTGCCTTTTTCTTCATTTCCTTTAGCTCTTTGCGCAATTCCTTTCGCTCTTCTCTGCTAAGATTAGATTTGTCCATTGCCTTAATTTCTTCTACTCTAGAAGTAATGCGGTTAAGCTCTAAACGTTGTTCTGCTGTTAATTCAGTTTTTGGCTTGTTGTCTGCTGCAGCAGCAAAGTTTAAGTTAAATGTTAAGGTTACCAATAACATTAAAGGATAGATAATTTTTTTCATGTGTTTAAAATTTGTTTTTTTAATGAGCTGAAGCTGTCTTGATTTTATCTTGAAATCATAACGGTTTCATCTAAATTTTGTTATCGATTTTTATTTGAGCCCGTGTATAACTCAACACCAATAACAAACGCATGGGTGAATTGTTCTATCGCAAACAAGAAGAATCTAAAAATTAAAGAATAATGATCAACAACAATAAAATGATGATGATAGCACCCAAAGAAAGTGTCACATTCTGATTTAAGAAATCAGCACGTTTTTTTAGTTCCTTAACCTCTTTTCTCAAAGCTTTTCTTTCAGTTTTTGTGAGAGAAGATCTATCCATAGATTTAATCTCTTCTACACGTTTGGTAATGCTCTCCAGCTCTGCCTTTTGCTCGGCAGTAAGTTCCGTTTTAGGATTGTCGTTAACAATCGATTTGGCATTAACGGCAGTCGAAAGTGTGAAAACTAAGATTAAAGTGTAGAGTAGTTTTTTCATTTGTGTAATATCTTTTTAGTATTTACGAAGCCATGGTAGCTTTGCGTATGCACTGGTTATAAAATAAAAGAACCTATCAACATTACGCTGATAGGTTCACAAAATTATCAAAATAAATTATTTAATCTCGAAAACAGTGTTCACTGTAAAGCTCAATTTTATCTTTTTAAAGTCAATTTCTGGAGCTTGAGAAGCATCCATCGCCATTTCTGCCTTCATTGCATAGTTTCTGTATTGAGGAACCATCATGCCACCGTTGTTATCACCCAAATCTTGAATATCTAAAACGCTACCTAATTTATCTCCCAAGGCCTCTACCATGTAAGCAGCTTTTTCTTTCGCAGCTAATAAAGCTTTCACTTTTAACTCTTTTTTCAATACCTCAATTTTGCTGTAATCGTAGCTGTCAATGTTAGTACTAGCAATTCCTTTAGCATCAATAGCCTCTAAAATCAAGTTGAATTTGTTTAAGTCGGTAACTTTTAAGCGGTATTGTTTGCTCGCTAAAAAGTCTGGGTCTTTCTTTTTAGTAGTTTGATAGTTCCAGCTACTTAAATTGTTAATTGTTAGGTTTTCTTTTGCGATACCTGCTTTTTGTACAGCGTTAAATAGCTGAGTCTCCAAAGTAGTAATATCTACCTTTTTCTTGCTGTTTCCATCTTTCAAATATTCTTTTAAGGAAATATTGATATAGATAATGTCTGGAGTGATTTCAGTTTCTGCAGTACCACTAACGGTAATTTTCTTTCTTAAATCAACTTGTTGCGCTACGGCATTTAAACTAAATAAAGCCACTATAGCTATTGCAAATAAACGTTTCATATTGTATGTTTTTATGTGTGTTTATAAATCAGATGTAAATATCCATACAAATCCATAAACATTTTTCATGCAGTCAGCTAAAATTAAGCCAAACGCCAAATAATGAGTAGATTATTTTTTATTTTTTGGAAAAGATGGGGCAGTGGTACTAGTAGAATATAGTCGTGCTTTACACTTTAGTCCCGATGTAAAATCGGGAGCTGCCGTTCCAATCAGGTTTGTTAACAACAGAAAATGCTGCTAAAAAATAACAAAGAGAAAGGTTCTCTAATTAAAGTCTGAAATAAATCCAAATTGTCCCATTGAATTTATTTCAGTTATATAAAGGTTATTTAACAGCAGAAACTCTAACGGCAGTTGGTCCTTTTTGACCTTTTTCAACTTCGAAAGTAACTTTATCACCTTCTTTAATTTGTGTCTTTAAGCCATTTACGTGTACAAAAACACTCTCTTGGGTTTCTGTATTTCTAATGAAACCGTAACCTTTAGAGTCGTTGAAGAAAGTAACAACACCTTTTTTGATTGGATCTTCGTCAATAATGTCTTCCTGTCTTGCAGTAGAAATTTGAATATCTTCCGAATTGATTACTTTTTTCTTTTTGTTTGGATCTGGTGGAGTAGAAGTGATGTTACCATTTTCATCTACGTAAGCCATCATGTCCTCTAGGCTCATGCTTTTTTTATTAGCTTGACGCTCCTCACGTTTTTCTAACTTGTCGTTTCTCTTTTTTAATCGTTTTTTCTCGTTTTCTTTTTTACTAAAAGTTGCTTGAGATTTAGCCATATTTAATTATTTCGTTTTTTATCCAGATAGGCACATTGGATAGTTATTGGCATTATTGCCGGTAATGGAGCGTTATCGATAATTTAATCTTAAGACAGTGCCTGAGCCAACAATTTACGTTGGGATGTTTTGAAGATGCGCAAAGATACGAATAATTTGTTGGATTGTTTTGAAAGGTTGGATTTTGGTTAAATGCTTAATCGTTTAATTGTCATAAAGTTGTAAATGCAGAAATATCTTAGGGCTATCCGATCTCTCATCTTACTTGCTCAGGTTTTTAATTGGTGTTAGCTGCAATTTTCTAAATTCAACTTCGCTACCTTCGGCTTGTAGCGCTATCTGACCTTTAGTTGCGGTACAATTGTAGCCGTCATTAACTAAAATACCGTTTACCCAAACTCTAACCTTATCCTTTAAACATTCAATACGCATGGTATTCCATTCGCCCAAAGGCTTTTCAGAATCATCGGTTAGGTTTTTAATGCGTCTTTCTTTTCCTGCACTAGCTCCCCATTTTTCTTTTGGTCCGCGTCTTTCTTCCATGTTAGGTACAGTAATGTCTTCTTCAATACACCAAAAATCGCCAGCATCTTGGTGCTGCATTTGTACTTCTAAAGATTTTGGAAACATTTTATAGAGCACTCTTGGGATAGAAGCATGTACCAAGACACCACAGTTACCAGGTTTTCCAGCAAAGCGATATTCAACATCCAACCTGTAATCTGCATAGCTAGCATCTGTTATCAGGTGCCCACGTGGATCACCCATGCTTACCAATTTACCATCTCTAACCATAAAAGAAGCTGCAGTATCTGGGTTTTTATCTTTACCAGGAACATCGGCATGCCACCCTGTTAAATCTTTACCATTAAATAAACTGATGCTTTTTTGGGCATTAGCTGCATAATTCACACTGATTAATAGTAAATAGATAGAAAGGAGTTTTTTACTGAACATACAATTTGGTATTTTATCAAATGTAATTAAATTGCGGGTAAATTTAGATATTAGACAAATTGTTGTTGTCGTCATTTCGACCTTGTGGAGAAATCTTTAAGTAGAAACATACAACGCCAAATTCAAAGATCTCTCCATTTCGCTGCGCTTCAGTCGAGATGACGGAAGCAAAACAAAAAAACTCGCAACAAACGCTACGAGGTTTTTAACTTTATGTTTTAAATCTAAAATCGTAATTCTACAATTATCAATGCCTAGTCTTCTACACTTTCGTTGTTAATGCCAATTTCATCTTTCACTTCTTCCTTAAAATAGGTTTTTTGGAAGATTAAAATGGTAATTACACCTACAGAAATAGCTGCGTCAGCTAGGTTGAAAACAGGTCTAAAGAACTCAAATGGTTCACCTCCCCAAACTGGAAACCAAGTAGGGAAAGTTCCTTTGAAAATAGGAAAGTAGAGCATGTCTACCACACGGCCATGAAACAAAGTCTCGTATTTGTAAATCAATCCGTAAAAAACAGAGTCGATAATGTTACCCAAAGCTCCGGCAAATATCAGGGCTACGTTTAAAATTAAGCCACGGTGATATTTACGTTGAATCATGTAATGCAAAGCATAACCGATACCTCCAACTGCCAATATTCTAAATAACGAAAGTGCCAGTTTTCCGAACTCTCCGCCAAATTCTAGGCCGAAAGCCATTCCGTTATTCTCTGTAAAGTGAATAATGAACCAATCGCCCAAGATTTTAAACTCTTGACCAAGGTACATGTTGGTCTTAATCCAAGTTTTTGAAGCTTGGTCTGCCAGCAGTACTAGGAATATTAAAAGTAAAGGTTTTGTATAGCCTTTCATTAACTCTGTTTCAATTTAGCTTCCATACTTAAAGTAGCGTGAGGCACTGCACGTAAACGTTCTTTTTGAATTAGTTTACCAGTTTCTCTACAAATACCATAAGTTTTGTTCTCGATGCGCACTAAAGCTGCTTCAAGGTTATCTATAAATTTCTTCTGGCGGGCTGCCAGCTGATTGATTTGCTCTTTTTCTAAAGTAGCAGAACCATCTTCTAGGGTTTTGTAAGCACCAGAAGTATCTTCTGTTCCGTTAGAATTAGGATTACTTAACGATGAGGTCAACGATTGTAATTCTTCTCTAGAGCTTTTTAATTTTTCTTGAATAAGCTCTTTAAATTCTTGTAATTCGCTATCAGAGTAACGTGTTTTTTCAGTCTTTTCCATCTCTTAAATTAATTTAGTGGTATGAAGCTATATATGGTTTTTATCTGATTTTAAACCAAGATTATCCCATATGGTTTATAATTTGGCAATCAAAATATCCAATTCAACATCTTCTATGATGATTTTGTTTCCATTAAGCGGACTTTCTGTTAACAAAATATCATTAGCTAAAATTTCGTTGCAAATGTAGTGTTTGTTTTGTGCTACCGCATCTGCAATTAAATTATGTTGCTGTAAACTTACCGTTATCCTATCGGTAACTTCAAAGTTTAATTCTTTCCTTAAGTTTTGGATACGATTAATCAATTCACGAGATAAGCCTTCTTGTTTAAGCTCGGTAGTGATATTGATATCCAAGGCTACTGTTAGGTTGCCCATGTTGGTTACTTGCCATCCTGGAATATCTTCTGCAATGATTTCTACATCAGATAAAAGTATCGAGTAACTAGTATCAGGTATCGAGAAGTTGCCTTCTTTTTCAAATTGAGCTAGTTCTTCTTGGCTCATTTTATTGATGACTTCGGTAACCAACTTCATGTCTTTTCCAACTTTAGCACCCAAAGCCTTAAAGTTTGGTTTTACCTTTTTCTTGATGAAACCAGCGGTGTCGGTAATGTAGGAAATTTCTTTAATGTTGGTTTCTGAAAGGATTAAATCTTTCACTAATTCTACCTTGTCTTTAAAGTTATCATCCAAAACTGGAATCAATACTTTTGCCAATGGCTGACGAACATTGATGCCCATTTTCTTACGAAGTGATAACACCATTGAAGAAATGTTCTGCGCCAATTCCATACGCTCGTTCAACTCATTATCCACTAATGATTGATCTGTGTCTGGCAATGTGGTTAAATGTACCGATTCTGATTTTGCATCAGCTGGTAATATCTCCGTTAAGTTTTGATACAACCAATCTGAGAAGAACGGTGCCACTGGCGACATCAGCTGTGCGATATTTACCAAGCAAGTGTATAAAGTTTCGTAGGCTGCTTTTTTATCCTCGGTCATTTCGCCTTTCCAGAAACGACGACGAGATAAACGGATGTACCAGTTACTTAAATGTTCGTCAACAAAGTTTTGGATAGCTCTTGCAGCTTTGGTAGGCTCGTAAGTATTGTAAGCCTCATCAACCTCGGCAATCAAGTTTTGCAATAACGATAAAATCCAACGGTCTAATTCGCTGCGTTGCGCAACAGGCGTTTGATTATTCAAGTCAATCTCAAACTTATCGATGTTAGCATATAATGCGAAGAAAGAGTAGGTGTTGTACAAAGTTCCGAAGAATTTACGGCGTACTTCATCTAACCCATCTAAACTAAATTTCAGGTTATCCCAAGGCGATGCATTTGAAATCATGTACCAACGGGTAGCGTCGGCACTGTAAGTATCGATAGTGCTAAATGGATCAACAGCATTGCCTAAACGTTTAGACATTTTGTTGCCGTTTTTATCCAATACCAATCCGTTTGATACCACATTTTTAAAGGCAACACCAGGATTGTTTACACGCTCGTTGATGGCTTTGATTTCGTCACTGCTTTCGCTCAACATTACCGCAATGGCATGTAAAGTAAAGAACCAACCACGAGTTTGGTCAACACCTTCTGCAATGAAATCTGCAGGATAAGCATTCTCAAATTCTTCCTTGTTCTCAAAAGGAAAGTGCCATTGTGCATAAGGCATGGCACCGCTATCAAACCAAACGTCAATTAGGTCGGTTTCTCGGGTCATTTTTTCGCCTTTGGCTGATACTAAAAATACATCATCTACATAAGGGCGGTGCATATCTTTTAGTTCAAAGCCTGCAGGCATCAATCCAGCTTCAATTGCTTTGGTGATTTCTTTGTTTAATTCTTCGATAGAACCAATACATTTCTCTTCCAAACCATCGGCGGTACGCCAAATTGGAAGAGGTGTGCCCCAATAGCGAGAACGAGAAAGGTTCCAGTCTACCAGGTTTTCTAACCAGTTTCCAAAGCGACCAGTTCCAGTTGCTTCAGGTTTCCAGTTGATGGTTTTGTTCAAATCAGCCATCTTTTCTTTAACAGCTGTAGTTTTGATGAACCAACTATCTAATGGGTAATATAAAACAGGCTTGTCAGTTCTCCAGCAGTGCGGGTAGCTGTGTACATATTTTTCTACCTTAAAGGCTTTGTTTTCTTCTTTTAAACGGATAGCAATTTCTACATCTACCGATTTTTCAGGAGCTTCACCTTCAATGTAATATTCGTTTTTAACGTATTTGCCGCCAAATTCTCCTAACGAGTCTACAAATTTACCTTGTAGGTTTACTAAAGGAACAGCATTGCCTTTATCGTCCAAAATCAACAACGGTGGCACTTCTGGTGTAGCCAGTTTAGCAACACGAGCATCATCGGCACCAAAAGTAGGAGCCGTGTGAACGATACCTGTACCATCTTCTGTAGTTACGAAATCACCACTGATTACACGGAAAGCATTTTCTGCATTTTGGTAAGGTAATGCTAACGGTAAAAGTTGCTCGTATTTGATGTTCACCAAATCAGCACCAACAAACTGGGCTAAAATTTGGTAAGGAATTTTCTTGTCTTCGGCTTTGTAGTTGGCAAAAGCTTCCTCATCTTCCGCTAGGAAAAACTTGCCGCCAAATTGTTTGCCTACTAGTGGTTTTGCCAATATTACATTAGCTGGCTCGAAGGTGTACTGGTTAAAAGTTTTTACCAATACATAGTCGATTTTAGGACCAACGGTCAAAGCGGTGTTGCTTGGTAAAGTCCAAGGTGTGGTTGTCCAAGCTAGGAAATTCACTTCTCCAAAACCTTGTAAAAACAAAGGTAAAGTTTCTGCAACTGCTTTAAATTGGGCTACAATAGTCGTATCGCTTACATCGCGGTAAGTGCCCGGTTGGTTTAGCTCATGTGAGCTTAAGCCTGTACCAGCAGCTGGCGAGTAAGGTTGGATGGTGTAACCTTTGTATAAAAGTCCTTTGTTGTACAATTGTTGTAAAATCCACCAAAGGGTTTCAATGTATTCGTTTTCGTAGGTTACGTAAGGGTTTTTCAAATCAACCCAGTAGCCCATTTTCTCGGTAAGGTCGTTCCAAACGTCGGTATAACGCATTACCTCTTCTTTACAAGCTGCGTTGTATTCGTCTACCGAGATTTTCTTTCCGATATCTTCCTTAACGATACCTAATTTCTTCTCCACCGCAAGTTCGATAGGTAAACCGTGGGTGTCCCATCCGCCTTTGCGTTTAACTTGATATCCTTTTAGGGTTTTATAGCGACAGAAAATATCTTTAATAGCACGAGCCATTACGTGGTGAATACCAGGCATACCGTTTGCCGATGGTGGTCCCTCGTAAAAAGTAAAAGGTTTTGATTTTGGTCTGCTATCAATACTTTTATCAAAGATATTTTGTGCTTTCCAAAATGCTAGTATTTCTTCTCCTATTTTAGCTAGTTCTAAAGTTTTAAATTCCCTATACATCAATCAAGTATCTCAAAAATTAAAGGTTGCAAAGTTAAGGTTTTAGAATGAATAATGGTAGTTTTGCGCCTGAAATAGTTTTATGGATAAATTTATTAAAAGAGGGCTTTTTTGCATGCTGGCAGCTGTTTTACTGATGCCAGCCGCGATGTTGCTTAAGGGCATTAATGAAAATGTGACGCTAGCTGTACTTTTTTTAAGCATGATATTAGAACTTATCGGGCTCGTCTTTGTTATCATCAGTATATTAAAACGAAGACGAGATCAAATTCGATAAGTATGATTAAGGATCTGAAGCTAACTAAAGCTGTTGTAGCAATTGCTTTAGGTATTGTGGCATTGATTGCTGCAAAAATTATGGAAGCTAACAGAGTGGATGGCAATCAAATTTTGCTAGCCTTTTCTGGAGTGTTTTTTATTGCCGGAGCACTAATGTTCTTATATCCGATAGTGTTTGCTAAGAAAGCAGATAACGAAGGAGAAGTAGTAGAGTTAAAGCCTGTGTCCAAAGAGCCAGTTATAGAGGAAGAATCTGCTTGATAAGTTCGTGTAAATTATAACTTACTTCTGGATGTAATAACTTAATAAAGCTTCGTAAGGGTCTCCATCTAATCGCAATAATTTGGCAAAAGCGGGCTCTGTTTTATATCCACTACGCTTAAGTTCGATAATCTTTAACCGAAAACCTTCTCCTCTTTCTTGCAGGATTTGATGCTCTATCAGCATGTGTAGATAGGCGTTCTGTTGTTCGGATGGAATGTTTTGACCAAAAATCTCCATTTCAAAATCATCTAATTTGAAATTGCACACCACAATTTCTTGTTCCCCTGTTTTCCCTTCTCTAATTTTGAATTCTTTCTTTTCGCCAAATAAATTGGTTAGTGTAGCTGAAAATTCTTGCTTGTTTTCCCAAAAGCAAATAATGTCGAGGTCGCTGTTTTCGATGTCAATATTGATTGGAATAGTACCTGTTAAAATGGGCTTATAAGCTTTAAGTTTTTCTAATATTTGAAGGTTAACGAGCGTTTGGTAGGCTGATCGCTGCTTGGTGTTGCCTATTTTTAGATATTCGATGTTAAGGAAGTTCATGGTGTAGTCGGTTAACCTGTAAGGTCTTCAAGACCTTGCAGGTTTGAAAATGACTAATTTCTAATGGTCGTCTAAATTTTCTAAATTCTTAGCTACTTCTGCTTCAGATATTTTCTTTCGTTTTTTGTTTTTATCCAACCATAACATTAATGCAGGCAATAAAGTAAGGTTAAAAACCAAAGCTACTATCAAGGTAATAGAAAGCAAAAATCCTAAAATTACCGTTCCGCCAAAAGTAGAAGCTGTGAAAATTCCGAAACCAAAGAATAATATCAAAGCAATATGTGTCATGCTCACGCCAGTTTCAGTAATGGTGTCGGTAATTACTTTACTCACGCTATAGTTGGTCAAGTTCAATTCTTGCTGATACCTCGTTAGGAAGTAAATCGTTTGGTCGGATGCCAAACCAAAAGCAATGGTGAAAATCAAAATAGTAGATGGCTTTAATGGAATGCCGAAGAAACCCATCAGCCCTGCTGTAATTACCAAAGGAACGATATTTGGCAACAGCGAAATAAACATGATGCCTAAACTCTTGAACTGTGCTAAGCGTAACAACGAAATCAAAACGATAGCCAAGCCAATGCTTTCAAATAAATGCTCTAATAAATAATCGGTGCCTTTGGCGAAAATGATACTCGAGCCCGTTAAAGTAACATTGAAGCGTTTCGGCGAAAGAATAGAATCTATTTTCGGTTTCAATTCTTCCAGAACTTCGTCTAAACGCTTCGAACCAATGTCAGCCATTTGAAAACTGATGCGAGCTGTTTGCTTTTGCTTGTCTACAAAATTGGTGAGCATGTTGCCATTGCCCTTACCAGAGTTTGCAGCATAGATCAAGATGAAATTTTTCTCAAAATCAGTTGGCAAGCGATAGAAGCTGGTGTCACTATTGTAGAACACTTGAGTAGCATATTTTAACCCAGTATTTAGGGAGATAGAACGAGAAAACTCCGGATAGGCCGAAATCATTTCCTCCATTTTATCAATCTTATTAAGCGTTGATATACTCAATACGCCATTTTTACGCTTCGTGTCTACACTAATCTCCAAAGGTAAAATTCCTTCAAAATTCTTCTCAAAAAATTTCAAGTCGGTAAGGATTTTAGAACTTTTCGGTAAGTCGTCCACCACATAGCCATTCACATTGATGCGGTAAACGCCAATGATAGAAATTACGGTTAATATAATAGTGACAATGTAAATCGTAGTGCTTTTGTGTTGTACTAATGTGTCGGTTTTAATTAGGAGTCTATCTAGGAAGTTTGGCTCATGCACACCGTTGGTTTTATTTTTAGGTGCGGGCAAGTAGCTAAAAATCGCAGGAATTAAACATAAACTCATCAGCCAAGTGAACATCACGTTTAGTGCGGCTACACTACCGAACTGCATCAATAGCTCGCTTCCCGTAAAATATAATACGCCAAAACCAATAGCGGCAGTTATATTAGCAATTAAAGTAGTCACCGAAATTCGTTCTACAGTAACTTGCCAAGCTTTATCCTTGTCGCCATGTTTTTTGAGTTCGTTGTGGTATTTATTAAGCAATAGAATACTGTTCGGAATACCAATGATTACAATAAGCGGTGGAATTAATCCTGTTAAAATGGTGATTTCGTAACCGAATAAAACCAAAGTTCCAATGCTCCACACTACACCCATAATCACTACTAAAATAGGATAGAAAACTGCAGAGAAACTACGGAAGAATATCACTAAAATCAGGGCGGAAACTAAAATGGATAAACCTAAGAAAAGGATAAATTCATTTGACACTAACTTGCTGGTTGCAGTTCTGATATAAGGTAGGCCAGACAGATGAACATCTATGCCCTCGCTTTTGCCAAAAGCCAGTGCTTTTCCCTCAATTTCTTTAAGGATTGGATTTCTGGCGGCCGAATTTAAAATCTTCTGGTCGAAAGTTACTGCCATCAAGGTGGCGTTGCTCTCCGTATTGTAAAGTAAGCCTTTGTAAAATGGCAGTTGATTGAGTTTGCTCTTCAACGAGTCCATTTCTGCATCAGTAGCTAGTACTTTTCCTGGCAGGGGCTTAACGGTAAATTTTTGGTTGGTGGTGTCTTTTTGCAATTCAAAGAATTTTCCGATTGATAGTACCCCTTTAATACCGTTAAGTTTTCGTAGGTCGTTAGAAAGCTGTGCCCATTTGTTATAGGTGTCTTTTTGGAAGATTTTCTCGCTCTTTACGCCAATCACAACAATGCTGCCGTCTTCTCCAAATTGCTTTTTAAAGGCATTGTATTTTACAAAAACTGAATCTGTTAGTGGTAGTATTTTGGCTCCAGAGTAAGAAAGCTTGATGTTTTTCGCTTGCCATCCCATGAATATGGTAATAGCGACAAATAAAACGATAAGGAGAACGCGGTTTTTTAATATAGCATTAGATAGTTTTACCCACATATAAATCTTTGAAAAAATGTAAAGAACGCATAAAATTGATGGAATGCAAAATCTGATAAGTTAAATATTCGTTAACGTTGCCTTTATAAACAAGGTTTTCAGTTAATTGTTGTGACAATTAGTTTAACTTTAAACAGATAAAATTAAATCGAAATGTTACGGTTTTTCAAGAGTTTCAGATTTGCATCAAACGGTTTAAAAGAAGCCTTTAAAAGCGAGCTCAATTTTAAAGTTCATCTATTTTCGGTCGTAGTAGTGGTGCTTGCAGGTTGGTGTTTCGAGGTTTCTTTTTTAGAATGGATTGCATTAATTGTTTGTATAAGTGCGGTTTTGGCTACAGAACTATTCAATACTGCTATTGAGGTGCTGGTGAATTTAGTTTCTCCAGAGTTTAATCCAAAAGCTGGTTTGGTTAAAGATATTGCTGCTGCGGCAGTTTTAATTGTTGCTTTAATGAGTTTGGTTGTAGGTTTGATTATTTTTGTGCCTAAAATCTTTTAAATGCTGCATAAAACCAGAGGGATTGTATTAAGAACTACTACCTATAGCGAAAGTAGCGTGGTGGTACAGGTGTTTACGGAGAAATTCGGCATCCAATCCTACCTTATTAATGGTGTTAAAAAGCCAAAGGCGAAAATCCCAATGAATGTATTACAGCCATTGCATTTATTAGATATGGTAGTTTACCATAAACAGAATACACAAATACAAAGGGTGCAGGAGGCTAGGCCCATGCCAATGTTCAAAAGCATTCCCTACGATGTCATTAAAAATACCATTATCCAATTTCTAAATGAAGTGTTGTATAAAAGCATCAGGCAGCAGCATGTGGATGAACAGTTGTTCGAATACCTATATAATGCCATCTCTTGGTTTGATGAAACTGAAGGACTAAATGTGAATTTCCATTTGTCTTTCTTAATGAAGTTAACGCGGTTTTTAGGCTTTGCACCACAGCCCCAAGCGAGGGTTGACCAAAAGTATTTCGATTTGCAAGATGGAAACTTCACTTCTTTATCTCCAATACATCCATATTTTACTAGTGCGGAAGAAGGAAATTCGTTAATGCAGCTTTTGAATACTTCTTTTGAAAAAAATACTGAAATAAAATTTCCTAATAGCTACAGGAGGTTGCTGTTGGATAAAATATTGATTTACTATCAGTTGCATACCGCTTCTTTTGGTCAGGTTAAGTCACATCAGATTTTAGAAGAGGTGCTTTCTTAAAAAAAAGAAAAAAAGAATTGTAAAGAAATAATATAACACTATATTTGCATTCCCAAACGAAAACGGATAGATGTCCGGAAATAAGTAAGGAAATTGAAATATTGGAAAATTAGCTCAGCTGGTTCAGAGCACCTCGTTTACACCGAGGGGGTCGGGGGTTCGAATCCCTCATTTTCCACTTAATAAGTTTACAGGATAGTAAACGACATAGATAAATACTAGAAAATTAGTTCAGCTGGTTCAGAGCATCCCGATTTTTATCGGGAGGGTCGGGTTAGAAAGGAGTTGAAATATTAAAATACTAGAAAATTAGCTCAGCTGGTTCAGAGCATCCCGATTTTTATCGGGAGGGTCGGGTTAGAAAGGAGTTGAAATATTAAAATACTGGAAAATTAGCTCAGCTGGTTCAGAGCACCTCGTTTACACCGAGGGGGTCGGGGGTTCGAATCCCTCATTTTCCACATCAAGCCTTGTTAGTTTTACTAGCGGGGCTTTTTTGTTTTTGGCGAAATATCTAAATTTAAGATATGTTCACTACCTATATTCTTTATTCGGCTTCTCGGAACAAATATTACATTGGCTCTACCTCAGATTTGGTAAAGCGATTGGCAAAACATAATACAAATCACAAGGGTTTCACGGGTAAGACTGGAGATAGGAAAATTGTATACGCAGAAACATTTGAACTAAAGGAACAAGCGTCGAAACGAGAAAAGCAAATTAAATCTTGGAAGAGCAGGACAGCAATAGAAAAGCTAATCAGCTCAGCTAGTTCTTAGCATCCCGATTTTATCGGGAGGGTCGGGGGTTCGAATCCCTCATTTTCCACATCAAGCCTTGTTAGTTTTACTAGCGGGGCTTTTTTGTTTTTACTAATTTTTTTGTCCTTCTTACATTTTAACGCGTTCTAAAACACTTTCTTCGTTTCAATGTTTTAGTGATAAATCCTAAAACTATGATTCTCCAATCCTTAATCGCTGAATTTGAATATGAGGTAGAAAGTACGCGTAAGTTATTGCATGCTGTGCCCGAAAAAGATTTAAGATTCAGGCCTTCTCCAGTTTCGTGGACTATGGGCGAATTGGCTCAGCATATTGCGACAATTTATTATTGGTATGTTGGTGTATTTACCCAAGATGTTTACGATATGGCTACCGATAGTTTAGAAAGGGGGAGTCCCGATGATATCGGTGCTACACTTGAGCTTTTTGAAAAAAATACTGAGAAAGCGCTAAAGGTCCTAAAGTCTGTGAGTGAAGAAGACTTGCAAAAACCGTGGACGATGAAGATCGGTGAGAAGACGGTACTTGGTCCTTTGCCAAGAGCAGCGGTAGTGCGAAGTTTTTTGTATAATCACGTTTATCACCACAGAGGAGAAATGGTAGTGTATTTGCGTAGTACGGGTAACAAGCCTCCTGGACTTTATGGTCCAACTTACGAGGATGCCCAGCAGAAATAAAAGGAGAGAATAAAAAAAGCACTGGTGATGAGCCAGTGCTTTGCTAAATCTTGTATTTCCTGATTTTATTTTGCTTTCCTAGTCGTGCTAATGTTTGGTAAAAACATGGTAATTAAGCCTATTAATGGCAGATATGCGCAAATCGAGAAAACATAGTTGATGCTCGTCTTGTCAGCTAGATTTCCAATCAGCGCAGAGCCTAATCCACCCATACCAAAAGCAAAGCCGAAGAAAAGCCCTGCAACGAGCCCAACTTTTCCTGGGATCAATTCTTGTGCGTATACTAAAATTGCCGAAAATGCAGAAGCTAAGATCATCCCAATAGGAACAATTAAAATGCCTGTCCAAAATAAGTTGGCATGAGGTAATAGCAAAGCAAAAGGAGCAGCGCCTAAAATCGATACCCAAATCACATATTTGCGACCGATTCTGTCTCCAATTGGTCCGCCTAATAAAGTTCCAGCGGCTACCGAAAACAGAAATACAAATAGATAAATCTGTGAGGTTTGTACTGATACATGGAATTTATCAATCAGGTAAAAAGTGAAGTAACTGGTTAGGCTAGCCATGTAAAAGTATTTTGAAAAAATCAGAACCAATAAGATCACGATAGCAGAAATGACGGTTCTTTTAGAAAGTTGATGACCTTCTGTAGCTGCGGCACTTTTTTTAGCTTCGCGATTCATGATGTAGCCTTTATACCACTTCCCTACATAGCTCAATACCATGATAGCCAATAGTGCAATCACCGAAAACCAAATTACGCTAAACTGTCCCTTTGGTACGATAATCCAAGCGGCTAGAAGTGGGCCAATTGAACTTCCTGCATTTCCTCCTAATTGAAATACAGATTGCGCCAGACCTTTTTTTCCGCCAGATGCAGCATGTGCCATTCTCGATGCTTCCGGATGGAAGATTGATGAGCCTGTGCCCACCAAGGCAACCGAAAATAGAATAACGTAAAAGCTGTTTGATAGCGATAAAGTGATAAGTCCAATCAAGGTAAAGCCCATGCCGATAGCTAAAGAGTAGGGTTGAGGCTTTTTGTCTGTATATAAACCAACAAATGGCTGAAATAGCGATGCTGCCAGTTGAAAGGTAAGTGTGATTAACCCAATCTGTGAAAAAGTAAGGTGATAAGAATCTTTAACCAGAGGGTAGATCGCTGGAATTAAAGATTGGATAGTGTCGTTAAGTAAGTGCGAAAAACTTAAAGCAAATAAAATTGGGAATACGGTTGCGTTCGTTTTGCTAAAGTCTGAAGGGTTTGAGTTCATAATGACGAATGGTTTATGCAAAGCTAAGTATTTTATTGCTGCTGCGGTTGTAAGCTTTAATTCGGTTAAATTAACCACATAGAAACATAGTTGCCTTGCTTGTGTATCTAGTTTAAATGATTAATAGTAAGCCATTTTTAACCGAAGCCTATGTGTCTATGTGTTTCATTGGTTTGATTTTATATCAAATCGTAAACCTAAAATCATAAATCATTTGTATTTTTGCGGCGAAAACAAAATGAATATATAAATGAGTATTAACAGAGGACCAATATCGAAATTCATGGAGACTAATTATCTCCACTTTAATGCTGCAGCAATGATGGATGCGGCTAAAGGTTACGAAACGCATTTAGATGAGGGCGGTAAAATGATGATTACCCTTGCTGGTGCGATGAGTACAGCTGAATTGGGTATTTCGTTGGCAGAAATGATTAGACAAGATAAAGTTTCGATTATTTCTTGTACCGGAGCCAACTTAGAAGAGGATATCATGAACCTTGTTGCTCATTCACACTATAAAAGAGTGCCTAACTACCGCGATTTAAGTCCACAAGACGAGTGGGATTTGTTAGAAAACCACTACAACCGTGTAACTGATACTTGTATTCCAGAAGAAGAGGCTTTCCGCCGTTTGCAAAAACACATCCATGCCATCTGGAAAGATGCTGATGATAAAGGTGAGCGTTATTTTCCGCATGAGTTTATGTACAAAATGTTATTGAGTGGTGTGCTAGAGCAGTATTATGAGATCGATCCTAAAAACTCTTGGATGTTAGCTGCGGCTGAGAAAAACTTGCCAATCGTTGTTCCAGGATGGGAAGACAGTACCATGGGTAATATTTTCGCTTCTTATGTGATGAAAAAAGAAATGAATGCATCTACTATGAAAAGCGGTATCGAATATATGGGTTGGTTAGCTGACTGGTATATTGCTAATTCTGGCGGTAAGGGTATCGGTTTCTTCCAAATTGGTGGTGGTATTGCAGGTGATTTCCCTATCTGTGTAGTACCTATGCTTTACCAAGATATGGAGATGGAAAATATTCCATTTTGGAGCTATTTCTGCCAGATCTCAGATTCTACCACCTCATATGGTTCTTACTCTGGAGCTGTTCCTAATGAGAAGATTACTTGGGGCAAGTTAGATATCAATACCCCGAAATTCATCGTAGAAAGTGACGCAACAATCGTAGCACCATTAATGTTTGCTTGGATTTTAAAACAATAATTTAAATTCAAAATATCAAGGTGTGAAAGTCACACTAATTGTATCAGCGATTTTGCGAAAAATCGCTGATTTATTTGGTTCTAGTAGGTAAAATGGCAATAGTTTAGAATGATTATAAATTGTATTTCACTGTCATTAATATGTCATTGGTATGCTAATAAAGCTTACTTTTGTCCCATTATTTCTGAGAGGTAAATCACCATTCATCACTTAGATTAACAATTTTATTTCAAAATAAAGCATAAAATACTCATTATGAGGAATATCTCATTCGGACTTAAAAAATTTAGAAAAGCGACCTTTTTATTAGCTGTGCTATCTTTTTTAATTGTAAATGTATCGAAAGCGCAAGATGTTGCAGAGGGAAGAACATTATTCAAGTCTAAGTGTGCTTCTTGTCACGCCTTAGATCACGATGGTACTGGCCCAGCCTTAACTCCTAAAGTGAATTCGTTGGAGGAGTCTTATCTGATTCCTTGGATTAGAAACAACGTGGAATTAAGAGCATCAGGTAATGCGCAAGCTATTGAGGCAGCTAAATTCTCTCCTTCAGAGATGACAGCTTTCCCTACATTAACTGACGATCAAATTAAAAACATCATTGCTTATGCAAAAGAAGGCGAGCCTAAGAAAGCTGAGGACCCTACTTTAACAGGTGTTAAAGATGAAGGCGTTTCTGGTCTTTCTATCGCTGGTGTAATTGCGATTATCGTGCTGTCAATCGTAGTATTGGTAGTTTTAGGTAGAGCAGTTAAAATGTTGGAGCGTTTAATTCTTGAGAAACAAGGAATTGATATCGTTGAAGAAGAAAACGTTTCTTTAGTTGCTGGCGTTAAAGGCTTGTTCAAAAACAAGAAATTTGTATTCTTTACTGTATTGTGTTTGGTTATGGTTCTAGGTTCATTCGGTTGGATGGGTATGTGGGAGACTGGTGTTCACACAGGATATCAGCCAACGCAACCAATCAAATTCTCTCACGAGTTACACGCTGGTATCAATCAAATCGATTGTCAGTACTGTCACACTGGTGCATTCAAATCTAAAAACTCAACTATTCCTTCGTTAAACGTTTGTATGAACTGTCATAAAAACGTACAAGCAAGAACAGATGATGGTTTGATTTCTCCAGAAATTCAAAAAATCTATAACGCTTTGGGTTATAACCCAGATACTCAAACTTACGACAAGACTAAAGAGAAGCCAGTGGAGTGGGTACGTGTACACAACTTGCCAGATTTCGCTTACTTTAACCACTCTCAACACGTAGTAGTAGGTGAGGAAGCTATTCGTAAAGAAGCAGGTTTGAAACCTACAGATCCAGTTTGTTTCGCTTGTCACGGTCCAGTTAATACTATGGAAGAAGTTTATCAATATTCTCCATTAACCATGAAATGGTGTATCAACTGTCACAAAGATGCTGATATCTCTGGTAAGAAAAACGATGCTTTCTATGCTAACGTAATTGCTGCGCACGAGAAAATCAAAAAAGGTGAGAAAATTACACCAGCATTGTTAGGTGGTTTAGAGTGTGGTAAGTGCCACTATTAATTAATAGAGTTTTTTAAGAACGTTCGATAAACAGTAATATAGCTTAAATGGAAAGCAACAAAAAATACTGGAAAGGTTTGGAGGAGTTGAACAAAACTCCCGAGTTTGTTGAAAACAACAAAAGCGAATTTGCCGAGCCGCTTCCAATAGAAGATGTTTTAAGTGAAGCAGGATTAAGTACAGTTACCCCACGCCGTGACTTTTTAAAGGCACTAGGTTTTGGTTTAGGAGCTGTAACTTTAGCTGCATGTCAAAAAGCACCGGTACACAAATCAATTCCTTACTTAGTTAGACCAGAAGAGGTAACTCCAGGTATCCCTAACTTTTATGTTTCTAGTTTCAAAGGAAACAGTGTAATGGTTAAAACTGTAGTAGGTCGTCCAATTAAAATTGAGGCTAATCCTAATGCAGGAACGTTTAACTGCGGTACTGATGCACAAGCGCAGGCTTCGGTTTTAGATTTGTACGATGTATCTAAACTTAAAACTCCTTTATTAAAGAAAGAGGAGACGACTTGGGCTGATTTGGACAAATTCGTTAAAGGCGAATTGAACAAAGTACAAGCTTCGGGTAAGCAAATCCGTGTGGTAGCTAGTTCTTTGAACAGCCCATCAGCTAAAGCGGTAGTTACTGAGTTTACTGCGAAGTATCCTACTACTAAATTGGTTCAATACGATCCAATTTCTTACACTGGTATTATCCAAGCCAATCAAAACAGCTTTGGTAAAGCAGTGTTACCAAAATACAACTTCGAAAAAGCAGATTTAATTGTAAGCTTTGCAGCCGATTTCTTAGGAACTTGGATCAGCGGCGAAGAATTTACTGCTCAATATACTTCTAACAGAGATTACAAATCGTTAGAGAAAAAGAAAATGTCTCGTCACTTCCAGTTTGAAGCTGGTATGAGTTTAACAGGTACAAACGCTGATACTCGTATTGCTTTAAAATTATCGGAAGAAGGACCTGCATTAATCGCTTTATACAATGCAATTACTGGTGCTAGTTTGCCAGGCGCTGGCTTGCCAGATAATGCAAATGCTGATAAAGCCCTTAAATTAGTTGCTAAAGAATTATTACAGAACAAAGGTAAAGCAGTTGTAGTAGCTGGTTCTAACGATGTTTCTGTTCAAACTTTGGTTAACGCTATCAACGTTGCTATTGGTAGCTACGGTACTACTATCGATTTAGATAACCCTTGTAAACGTTACGAAGGTAATGATGCTGAATTTGCATTATTAGTTGACGAAATGAACAAAGGTGAAGTAGGTGCTGTATTCTTCTTAAATTCAAACCCTGCTTACGATGCAATCAACGCAAAAGCATTTACTGAAGGTTTAGCTAAAGTTGCTTTGAAAGTTTCTTTCTCTGATAGAGAAGATGAAACTGCGGATCTTTCTGATGTTGTTGCTATTACGCCTAACTATTTAGAGTCATGGGGTGATGCCAACACTTACGAAGGTTACTATACAATCGTTCAACCTACTATTAATCCAGTTTTCAACTCTCGTCAAGCTGAGCAAAGCTTATTGACTTGGGCTGATGCTCCGGTACAAGATTACTACCAATATGTACGTAACTTCTGGGAGAAAAATATTTTACCAGCAGCAGGTAAATCTTGGAATGATGTATTACAAACAGGTGTAATCGCTAATGCGCCGAAAGCAGCAGGTAGCTATGGTTTCACTTTATCTTTAGATGCAGTAGCAGCGGCTATCGTAGCAAGCAGCAAAGCGTTAAAGAAAGATATCGAGCTTCAAATTTTTGAAAGCATTCCAATGCGTGATGGTAAACAGGCCAACAATGCATTCTTGCAAGAGTTTCCTTGTCCAATTACCAAAGTAACTTGGGATAACTATGTAGCCCTGAATCCTCGCCAAGCGGAGAAGTTAGGTTATAAAGAATTTGATGTAGTAAGCATCAAAGCTGAAAACGGTTATACTGTAGATTTGCCAGTATTGTTCCAGCCAGGACAAGCAATGGGTACAGCTTCTGTAGCTTTAGGTTACGGTCGTACTAAAGTTGGTAAAGCTGGTAACAACGTAGGTAAAAATGCCTTCCCATTTGTAACTTATACTAACGGTACTTTAAAATATGCAACTACCGCTACTTTAACAGGTACAGGTCGTTGGGAAGAGTTAGCACAAACACAAACTCACTATTCTTTCGAGGGTAGAAATATCGTTCGCGAAGCTAGCTTTAAGGATTTCTTAAAAGATCCAATGGCTGGTTCGGGTAACCACCATAAACATAAAGTTTATGACTTGTGGACTACTGATAAGCACGAAATGTTGGGTAACAACTGGGTAATGGCAATCGATTTGAATGCTTGTACTGGTTGCGGTTCATGTATTGTTGCTTGTAACGTAGAGAACAATATCCCAGTTGTAGGTAAAGATGAGGTTCGCCGTCGTCGTGAAATGCACTGGTTACGTATTGACCGTTACTATAGCTTCAATGATGAGCAACATGGTGCGGTAACTGAGGAGAAAGAAATTGCTCACTTAGATAACTTAGAGAACGTTTCTGTAGTGCACCAACCAATGTTATGTCAACATTGTGATCACGCTCCTTGCGAAACTGTATGTCCAGTATTGGCAACGGTACACTCATCAGACGGCTTAAACCATATGGCTTATAACCGTTGCGTTGGTACTCGTTATTGTGCAAACAACTGTCCATACAAAGTTCGTCGTTTCAACTGGTTCAACTACTGGAATGATTCACGTTTTGATAACTACTTGAACAATGAGTTTACACAATTAGTATTGAACCCAGATGTTACTACACGTTCACGTGGTGTAATGGAGAAATGTTCAATGTGTATCCAACGTATCCAAGCTGGTAAGTTAACTGCCAAATTAGAGAAACGTGCATTGAAAGATGGCGATATCAAAATGGCTTGTCAAGAAGCTTGTTCTGCAAACGCAATTATCTTCGGTGATAAAAACGACCCTAACTCGGAAGTTTCTAAAGCCCTACGTAGCGAGCGTACTTACTACGTATTAGAAGAGATCAACGTTGAGCCAGGAATTGGCTACATGACTAAGATTAGAAATATAGATTCAACAACAAAAGAAGTACACGCTTAGGCTTTACTTACAGCAATATAAATTATGTCAGGACATAGCGAATCAATTTTAAGAGAACCGTTAATTACCGGCCAGAATATCACGTATGCTCAAATTACGGAAGAAATTCTATCACCGGTAGAAAACAAACCTAACAAGGCATGGTGGATTGGATTTATCCTTGCACTATGTGGCGCTACCCTATGGATCGTTTCTGTAGGTTACACCTTCTGGTTTGGTATTGGTGCTTGGGGATTAAATAAAACAGTAGGTTGGGCTTGGGATATCACCGGTTTCGTATGGTGGGTAGGTATTGGTCACGCTGGAACACTAATTTCAGCAGTACTATTACTCTTCCGTCAGAACTGGCGTAACTCCATCAACCGTTCGGCAGAGGCGATGACAATTTTCGCCGTTATTTGTGCCGCTACATACGTTGTATCACACATGGGCCGTCCATGGTTAGCTTATTGGGTACTACCTTTACCAAATCAATTTGGATCACTTTGGGTAAACTTTAACTCACCATTGGTATGGGATATGTTTGCGATCTCAACTTATTTCTCTGTATCATTATTATTCTGGTACACAGGTTTATTACCAGATATCGCAACAATTAGAGATAGAGCAACAGGCGTTCGTAAAAAAATCTATACTATCTTCTCTTTCGGATGGAGTGGTAGCGTGAAAACTTGGCAACGTTTTGAGGCCGTTTCGTTAATCTTAGCGGGTATCTCAACGCCACTAGTACTTTCGGTACACACTATTGTATCAATGGACTTTGCAACTTCAGTAATTCCAGGATGGCACACTACAATTTTCCCTCCTTACTTCGTTGCTGGTGCGATTTTCTCAGGTTTCGCGATGGTATTAACCCTAATGTTGGTAGTACGTAAAGTATTAGGCCTGGAGAATTATATCACCATGTTCCACATCGAGTCAATGAACAAGATTATCATCTTAACTGGTTCTATCGTGGGTGTGGCTTACTTAACAGAGTTCTTCATCGCTTGGTATTCAGGTTCACAATATGAGCAATATGCTTTCATTAACCGTGCAACTGGACCATACTGGTGGGCTTACTGGATGATGATGACTTGTAACGTAATCTCTCCGCAGTTGTTGTGGTTCAAAAAGGTTCGTTTAAGCATTCCTGCTACTTGGATTTTATCTATCGTAGTAAACATCGGTATGTGGTTTGAGCGTTTCGTAATTATCGTAACTTCATTACACAGAGATTACTTGCCATCAAGTTGGACGATGTTCTATCCATCTTGGGTAGATGTGGGCGTGTTTGTTGGCTCAATAGGTGTATTCTTTACGTTATTCCTATTGTTCTTAAGAGTATTACCTTCTATCGCAATTGCAGAGGTTAAAATGATATTGAAAACTGCAAGTGAGCAGTCTAAAATGAAATTGATCAAAGAAGGTCATTTAGATAAAGAACACGTAGCTGAATACGTAGAGTCTTTAGAGAAATTTGATAGTGTTAAACAAGAAGATTACGCAAAAATATAACAATGAGTAATATCAAATATATTTTAGGCAGTTTCGGTGATCCTGATGAGATGCTACACGGCATCGAGAAATTGCAGGAAAATAACATCGCTATTTACGATGTTTATACCCCAATGCCTATTCACGGTATCGAAGCAAAATTAGGCGTTAAAAGATCTAGGTTAGATGTAGCCGCTTTCTTTTTCGGAATTACAGGTACAATTACCATGCTTACCGGAGTTTACTTAGCTACAGCAGTAGATTGGCCAGTAAATATTGGTGGTAAAACGCACTTTGCTTTGCCAGATTTTATTCCAATTACTTTCGAGTTAACAATTCTATTCTGTGCTTTTGGTTTAGTAGGTTCTTATTATGCCTCTACCCACTTGTTTCCAGGAAGAGCACCAAGAGTAATGGATTTACGTGCAACTGATGATCGTTTCATCATTGCGATTGATGCAAAGCAAAATACTGAACACGAAAAAATTGACGAACTTTTAAAAGGAGCAGGTGCTTTAGAAGTTAAACATAATGAAAGGAAGTATCTTAGCTATGAATAAGAATAGAATTGTTTTAGGAGCATTTAGCTTACTGGCTTCTGTAGCGATGCTTTCGGCTTGTAACGATAACAAAAGTACAGGTTTAGAATACGCAAGAAATATGTATGATCCGATTGCTTACAATCAAGATCAACCAAATAAAAATTTTGCTAACGGAGCAACGTCACAAACGCCACCTCCAAATACGAACCCTGTTGATTATATCAGATATGAATATCCTAATACTAAAGAAGGATATGAAGCATCTGTAGCATTGGTAAATCCATTGGCATTAACAGAAAAGAACCTTACAGAAGGAAAGCATTTTTATACTGTTTTCTGTGCTCCTTGCCACGGCGAGAAAGGTGATGGCCAAGGTCATATCGTTAAATTAGATAAAGGTATCTCAGGTGTACCTGCTTATCATGGAGCTGACGCAAACTCATCTCGTGGTGGTTTAATGAAAGATATGCCAGCCGGAAAAGTTTATCATACCATTATGTATGGTTTAAATGCAATGGGATCTCATGCTTCACAACTTAGTCCTGAAGAAAGATGGAAAGTAGTGATGTATGTTCAACAATTACAAAAAATACAATAAGAAAAGCAGATATAAATGGGAACTCATCATTATAATTTAAGTGAACAATTTGAGTTTACTGGAAAAGCAAAAACCCTGAGTATTGTTGGTATCGTAATTGGTATTTTAACAATCGCTTACGGCTTGTTTTTTAATCACGAGCATGCACATGCAATGCACGAGCGTACCTATGCCAATCTATTATTGATGGGTTATTACTTCGCTTGCGTATGTATGTCTGCTACCTTCTTCTTGGCAGTGCAGTTTGTTGCACAAGCAGGATGGTCAGCATCTATATTGCGTGTACCTCAAGCAATGGCAAAAAACTTACCTTTAGCAGCTATAATTCTGATTGCAATTATTTCAGCTGGTTTGTTTACGCACAACCTTTATCACCACTGGGCTGATCCAGCGTTACTAGATAAAGGCAGCGATAGCTACGACAAACTTATTGATGGTAAATCGGCATTTTTGAATATCCCTTTCTTTTTAACAAGACAGTTCTTGTTCTTAGGATCGTATTCAATCTTCTCGTACTTTGTTACCAAATGGTCTTACAATGAAGATTTATCTGGAGGTTTGGAATCGTATCGCAAGAGTTTCAAATACTCATGTGTGTTCTTAGTAATCTACGGATTTACTACACCAGTTTTCGCTTTCGATACGATCATGTCGTTAGAAGCACACTGGTTCTCAACTATGTTCGGTTGGTATAACTTCGCTTCTATGTGGGTGAGTACTTTAGCTATCATTGCTATCGTGATCATCTTATTGAAGAAAGCTGGTTATATGAGCTGGGTTAACAATAGCCACTTACATAATCTGGGACAGTTTATTTTCGGTTTCTCCATTTTCTGGACTTACGTATGGTTCGCTCAATTCTTATTGATCTACTATGCGAATATGTCTGAGGAAACGGTATACTTCCACAAACGTTTCAACAGCTACGAGTTCTGGTTTTACCTTAACTTGGTACTGAACTTCTTATCGCCGTTATTATTATTAATGGATCGTGATAACAAGAGAAGTGTAAACATCTTATTGACTGTGTCTATCATCGTAGTATGTGGTCACTGGGTAGATTACTACCAAATGATTATGCCAGGTGTATTTGAATTTGGTCCTAAAGATGGTAGCGGTTTCGGAATTTTGGAAATTGGTATTGCAGCAGGTTTCGTAGGTTTGTTTACCTATACTACATTAAGTGCATTGAGCAAAAAGCCATTGGTGGCAAAAAACCATCCGTTTTTACAAGAGAGTTTACACCACCAATTATAATCACTGCGATTACAATAAACATTAATATAAAACAGTACGTAGTACTACTTTTAAAGAAAATGAGTTTAAGAAGATTAATAGTTAATAAAACAATGGCAGCACTAGCGGTGATATTTACCGTATTCTCTAGCGCTAATGCCTTTGCTCAAGAAGCAGCAGCAGCCGCTACGGCTAAACCTGTAGATATGGGGCCAATACATAAAACAGCAGCTTTTTATGTATTGTTGTTCTTGCTTTTATGTTTATTTATTGCAATTGTAGGTAAAGCATTAAAAGTTTATGAATTAACCCGCGAAACGCAAGGCAAGTCAGAAGGAATAAACTGGAACACTGTGAACGCAGTTTTATTTGCCCTATTTTTAATAGTAGGTTTATATGGCGTTTATTGGGAATATACAGTACACGGTAGTATGATTTTGCCAGAGGCAGCTTCAGAACACGGAGTTAGAATTGATGAGATGTTTAACTTAACGTTGATCATCACTACAATTGTATTTATTCTTACTCACATTGTACTTTTTGTATTTGCTTACATCTACAGAAGTTCTGATAAAAGAAAAGCTTATTACTATCCTCATAACAACACTATCGAGAAAATTTGGACTATTGTACCAGCTTTAGTGTTGACTTTATTGGTATTGAAAGGTTTCTTAACTTGGAGATCTATCTTTTACAAAGCTGAAGATGCAAATAACAGACCTATCAATATTGAGGTAACTTCTTCTCAATTCTTATGGGATATCCGTTATCCAGGACCAGATGCTATTGTAGGTAAAAGAAACTATAAGTTAACTACTGCTATCAACGGTTTAGGTATCGATTTCAACGATAAAAACAGTTTAGATGATTTAATCGCTGATGAAATTGTACTACCTGTAGGCAAACCAGTTCGTTTTACATTAGCTAGTAAAGATGTTATCCATAGTTTTTATATGCCTCACTTCAGAGTACAATTAAATACTGTACCTGGTATGGTTTCTTACTTCGAGTTTACACCTACGGTTACCACTGAGGAGATGAGAACTAAAACTAACGATCCTAAGTTTAACTACATTTTACTATGTGCTAAAATTTGTGGAACCAACCACTTTAACATGCAGAAAAATGTTAGAATAGTTAGCGATGCAGAATACAAAGAGTGGTTAGCTGCACAAACTCCTTACTTAACTAACGACTTAAGAAAGGCATTTAATTTACCAATCCCGGTAGAGGCAACTCCAGCAGCTACAGAAGAAGCGCAAGCAGCTGATACTACAGCTACTGCAGCAGCGGTAAAATTAGATGTGAAGAACCAAATAGCTTTAAAAAAATAATAATACTGGAAAAACCTTATTATGTCAACAATATCATTACACGATACACACCACGACGATCATGGACATGGCCATCACCATGAAACGTTCTTAACTAAATACGTATTTAGTCAGGACCATAAAATGATTGCCAAGCAGTTTTTAATAACTGGTATCATTATGGCAGTTATCGCAATGCTTTTATCTATTTTATTTAGACTTCAGCTTGCGTGGCCAGATAAAACTTTTCCTTTATTAGAAACATTTTTAGGAAAATGGGCTGAAGGAGGTAGAATTAAACCTGACTTTTTCTTAGCGTTAGTAACCATACACGGTACCATCATGGTATTCTTCGTATTAACAGCTGGTTTAAGTGGTACTTTCAGTAACCTTTTAATCCCTTTACAAATTGGAGCTAGAGATATGGCTTCTCCATTCATGAACATGCTATCTTACTGGTTTTTCCTAGTAGCTTGTATCATCATGATGAGTTCCTTCTTTATTCAAACTGGCCCTGCTAGTGGTGGATGGACCATTTATCCTCCGCTTTCTGCAGTTCCTAAAGCAATGCCAGGTTCTCAACTAGGTATGACTTTATGGTTAATCAGTATGGTGATTTTCGTAGCTTCATCGCTAATTGGTTCCCTTAACTACGTAAGTACAATCTTGAATATGCGTACTAAAGGTATGGACCTTTGGAAAATGCCTTTGACCATCTGGGCTTTATTCTTAACTGCAATCTTAGGTATCTTGTCATTCCCTGTATTAGTTTCAGGTGTGGTATTGTTAATCTTCGACCGTAGTTTTGGAACAAGTTTCTACTTATCAGATTTAGTATTCGGTACTGAGATTTTGCCAAACGAAGGTGGTTCTCCAATCTTATGGCAACACTTATTCTGGTTCTTAGGTCACCCAGAGGTATATATCGTAATTATGCCAGCTTTAGGTATTTCTTCTGAGATTATTTCAGTAAACTCAAGAAAGCCAATCTTCGGTTACCATGCAATGGTTTACTCTCTAATCGGTATTACGGTATTATCGTTTATCGTTTGGGGTCACCATATGTTCGTTACTGGTATGAACCCGCTGTTAGGTGGTGTATTTATGATTACCACATTGATCATTGCGGTACCATCGGCGGTAAAAACATTTAACTATTTAGCAACCCTATGGAGAGGTAATATCAGATTTACACCAGCAATGTTATTTGCAATTGGTTTAGTATCTTTTTTTATCTCTGGTGGTTTAACCGGTATCTTCTTAGGTAATGCTTCTTTAGATATTAACTTACACGATACTTATTTCGTAGTAGCTCACTTCCACTTGGTAATGGGTTCTGCAGCTATTTTTGGTATGCTTGCTGGTGTTTACCACTGGTTCCCTAAAATGTTCGGTAGAATGATGAATCCTAAGTTAGCTTATTTACACTTTTGGTTGACTTTCATCTGTGCTTACTTGGTATTCTTCCCTCTTCACTTCTTAGGTTTAGATGGTGTACCTCGTCGTTACTATGCATTTACTGAGTTTGAATTCATGAACAAATGGTTGACCGTTAACGTATTTGTAACTTGGTCTGCTATCATTGCAGCTTTAGCTCAAGTAGCGTTCTTGTTTAACTTCTTCTATTCTATCTTTAGAGGTAAAAAGGCAACTCAAAACCCTTGGGAAGCAAATACTTTAGAGTGGACTACTCCAGTTGAGCACTTACATGGTAACTGGCCAGGAGAGATTCCAGCTGTATACCGTTGGCCGTATGATTATAGCAAACCAGGAGCAGATCAAGACTTTATCCTTCAAACAACTCCATTTTCTGAGACAATGAGCTCTAACTTACCTCATGATTTTGAAGGTAACGAAGAAGCTGAGCGTATCCAAAAAGAGTGGGAAGCAAAGAATAAGCCAGTACAAGAGTAGTACTGCCGCAGACTTTGTCGAAAATATGTAATAAGGTATCTGCAATTGTTTAAACACTTACAGGTACCTTATTTTTATAAATCTATCACATATCAATGATTGCTAAATCTGAAAGTAGATTTATTAGAATAAATTTAATAACCATTATTGCCACTTTGGTGGTGATTTTGGCGGGGGGCGTTGTTCGTAGTACAGGTTCGGGAATGGGATGTCCAGACTGGCCTAAATGTTTCGATCAATATATTCCACCTACTTCCGCTAGTCAACTTCCAGCAGATTACGAAAGCAAATACGTAGCAGGCAGAAAGAAGAAAAACGAGAAGTTCGCCAAATACTTGGAAAGTATGGGCAAGCACCAATTGGCAGATAGTCTTAGAAAAGACAAGTCGATTTTAGTGCATGAAGAGTTTAATGCCGCAAAAACCTGGACAGAATATGTAAATAGGCTTACCGGAGCTATTCTCGGTATATTTTTGCTACTTACTGCTATTTATTCATTTGCTTACAAGAAAAGCGCAAAGCGAATTATTGTATTAAGTTGGTTAAATATCATTGTAGTAGGTTATCAAGCCTGGTTAGGTTCTATAGTTGTTTCTACCAATTTAACGCAATGGGTAGTTACAGTGCACATGCTCTTGGCATTGGTGATTTTAGGAATTGCAATATATACCTATAACTATGCAAAGCAATTACATAAAGAGCCCTCGGTAATTATGTACCGTATCCTCTGGTTGAAAGGTTTTCTATTGTTTACCATCATCATTTCTATTTTACAAATTATTTTAGGAACTGAAGTGAGGGAAGCGGTAGATAGTATTGCCAAATCATTGCAATATAATGGACGTAATACTTGGATTTCTAAAATAGGAAGCGTGTTTTCTTACCATAGAGATTTAGCTATTTTGGTAGGTATTAGCAATTTTATTGTTTACAAAATGGTGATTGATAGGTTCAGCGGAAAAGCTTGGCCGTTAATTACTGCAAATTATTTGATGGTCGTACTTTTGGTACAAATTGCTTCGGGCTTTTTGCTATCTTATTTAGGACTGCCACCTTATGCACAAGCGATACATATCTTGTTTTCTACAATTATGTTTAGCCTGCAATATTATTTATACCTGTTGGTTTATAGAACAGCAACCTATAAAACAACTTAAAAATTAAAGATTGAAACAGTTTTTCTCTGATTTCTCGAAGCTCATCAAATTCCGCTTAACTTTTACAGTGGTATTTTCGGCATCTATTGCATTCTTAATAGGCTCGAAAATACAGGTGGAACGTGCTATCATCGATGAAATTAACTGGATGAACTGGCTAATTCTAATTGTTGGAGGTTTCTTAGTTACAGGTGCAGCAAATTGCTTTAATGAGATTATTGAAGTTGATTTAGATAAGTTGATGACTAGGACCAAGGATAGACCTATGCCAGCTGGTAGAATGACTACTGGACAAGGATTGGTTTCCGGTTTAGTAATGGGTATTGCCGGAACTTGGTTACTTGGGAAGTTGAATTTAGAAACTGGGTTGATTTCTGTTTTTTCGATTTTACTTTACGCATTTGCCTATACGCCGCTGAAGAGAAAATCTCCAATAGCGGTTTTCGTTGGGGCATTACCAGGTGCGTTTCCTCCATTGATTGGTTATATCGCAGCAATTGGTCATTCTCCTGTAGGTTACGTGCCTATGGATTATCTAATTGCCATCATTCTATTTTCGATACAATTTGTATGGCAGTTTCCACACTTTTGGTCAATTGCTTGGGTGTTGGATGAGGATTATAGTAAAGCTGGATTTAGGTTGTTGCCTACCAAGAAAAAAGATAAGACAAGTGCAATTTTCACTTTTGTGGGCACTTTAATTTTAATTCCGGTGAGCTTATTGCCTACTTTCTACGGATTTGGAGGTTATTACGTAGCTGGAGCTTCCATAGTATTGGGCTTATTATTTAGTTGGTATGCTTATCAATTGGTAGTAAAAATGGATACAGCAAGTGCCAAAAAAGTGATGTTCTGTTCTTTCTTTTACATCCCTTTGGTACAATTAATTTTATTGTTTGATTTAGTAGTATAAGATGGTGAGTACATTACAACAAGAAAATATACCAGTGAACTTTAAAGCTAAGAAATTCTTAGTTTGGTTGTTCGTGGTATCATCAACCATTATGTTTGGTGGTTGGACCAGTTATTACCTGGTTTTCATGGCATCTAAAGGCAAAGGTCACGGTTTGGTGTTGCCTGAAGTTTTTACCTATAGTACAGGTGCATTGCTAATTAGCAGCGTTTGTCTGTTTCTAGCAGCAAGAGCTTTAAAAAGTGGTAATAGAAGTAAGCAACGCATGTTTTTATGGGTTACTTTCATTTTAGGAATTGTTTTCGGCGTAATGCAATTTCAAGGTTGGACTAGCTTATATCAAACAGGTGCGGTATTGGTAAATAATAATGCTGCAATCTCAATGATTTATGTAGTATCAGGTTTTCACTTGTTACACATTGTTGCAGGTTTAGGATTTGTATTGAGCAGCTTAATTGGTAGCTACAAAAATATAACCCAAGATGTTGCAGAATATCGCCAAGATATTACCTCTATATTTTGGCATTTTATAGATATATTATGGATTTATCTATATGTTTTTTTACTTTTGAACAGTTAATTTTTTAACAAACTATTATACTAATTATTAAATGGATTCATTATCAAAATTAGACGAAGTTAAAACCACACCGTGGAGCGGTGGTCGTGAACCATGGTCGATAGAATATGGTAAAATAATGATGTGGTTTTTCCTTGTGTCAGACGCATTTACATTTTCATCATTTTTGATTTACTACGGTGCTCAAAAATTTGCTCAGCCAACATGGATTGATGCGGATAAAATATTCCAATCTATCCCAGGCATTGCAGATCACGGACAACCTTTGGTTTTTGTAGGTATCATGACATTTATTTTGATTATGTCTTCAGTTACCATGGTATTGGCAGTAGAGGCAGGTCATCGTAATTCTAAAAAAGAAGTGGTAAAATGGATGATATGGACCATCTTAGGCGGTATTGCTTTCGTTGGCTGTCAGGCATTAGAGTGGACTCACTTGCACCACATGGGCTTTTGGTTTGGCACTAACCCAGCTACAGGTTTAACTGATCCAGCGGCTATATCTGCAGCATTACAACCGTATTTTACCAACGATATTTCGTATACAGCGGCATTGCAGTTCTCTAACTTATTCTTTACCATTACAGGTTTCCACGGTTTCCACGTAACGGTAGGTATCATTTTAAATATCATCATTTTGTTTATGGTATTGAATAATACTTTTGAGAAAAGAGGATCATATTTGATGATTGAAAAAGTAGGTCTTTACTGGCACTTTGTAGATTTAGTGTGGGTATTTGTATTTACCTTCTTCTATTTAATCTAATTACCTAATCATATTTATTTAAAGATAATGGCAAACCACGATCATACATTAGATTCTCATGACGCTCACGCACACGGCGAAGGCATGGGAGTAAAGCGCATTTGGCAAGTATTCGGTATCCTTTTGTTCATCACAGCAATTGAGTTCTTAGTAGCTTTAGGCTTTGTACACCACTGGCAGCTTGTAGTAAAAGGACCAGCTTTATATGCATTTTACGTTGTACTTACGCTAATTAAAGCTTATTATATTGTTGCATTCTTCATGCACTTAAAGTTTGAAAAAAAGAGCTTCATCATCTGTTGTTCAATTGTATTCATATTCATTATTTATTTCATTGTATTGATGTTAATAGAAGGCGGTTATTTGTTAAACCATCTTCAAGAACACCCTGTTTATCCAAATAAATAATAATGAACGGAAGTTCTAACAAGAAAAAGATTTCAACTATATTGATCCTGGCAGCTATACTAGTTATGCCGGGATTTTTATATTATTTACTACAGGATCAAGGCAAAAATAGGTACAGACCTTTGCCGATTTTTGGCCCTAAGGTAGTATCCTCTACTTTCCACTCCGTGAGAGGGAAGCAAATTCCAGATACAATTTATCACATTGTGGATGATTTCTCACTGACTAATCAAGTGGGAGATACTGTTACATTAAACAGTTGGAAAGGTAAAGTAGTTGTTTTGAATCTTTTTTATAGCAAGGTAAATTCAGACGGTTCTAAATTGGCTTTGAAAGCAATGCATCAGTTTAACGAACTTTATCAGAAGAACGACATGGTACATTTGGCTAGCATCAGTATCGACGACAAAGATAACACTAATGACCTAGCCGATTTTGCTAAAACGTGGTCGGCAGAATCAAAAAAATGGGATATTCTAAAAGGCGATACAAGTGATGTACGTAAGTTGGTTAAAAATTCCTTACTGCTAGATGCGGTCAATCAAAGTACCCCCAACGAACGTAAATTTATTTATAGCAATAAAATCGTTCTATTAGATACAAAACATCGAATTAGAGGTTTTTACGAAGCGAGTAATAAAGAAGCGCTCTCTAAGCTAGATGATGAAATTAAAGTGCAAATTGCCGAAGAGTTAAGGAATATTAAAGACGGTAGATAGTTTAGAGTTTTCAATTAACAGCTCTCAGTTAACCGCTCTCAGGCTGAATATAGCCTAATCAACTTTAATAAAGATGGAAAATATAAATAGCAAACTAGAAAATACCATAGAACAAAAATATAACAAGTGGATTTGGATTCTTTCCATAGCCATTCCAGTAGTGGTTGCTGTTTTGTTTGGTGTGAACTTAAGGAAGCTAGGTTACGACGTACAGCCATTAAGCTTTTTGCCTCCAATTTACGCCGCAATTAATGGCGTAACCGCTGTAGTACTAGTTACCGCTGTTTGGGCCATCAAAAATGGTAAACGTAAACTACACGAAAACCTAATGAAGTTTGCCATCGTTTTGTCGGTACTTTTTTTAGGGATGTATGTAGCTTATCATATGACTTCAGATTCTACTAAGTTTGGAGGAGAGGGCGCTATCAAATACATCTACTATTTGATCTTAATCACTCATATCTTATTGTCAATCATCATTATTCCATTTGTGCTAATTACCTATGTAAAAGCGTTGTCGCAAAGATTTGATAAACATAGAAAAATTGCCAGAATTGCTTTTCCAATGTGGTTATATGTAGCAGTAACTGGTGTTATTGTTTACTTAATGATTTCGCCTTATTACGCTAATTAGTATACACCCATTTTTAGCTACAACTTAATCCTCTGCACTTTTTACGTATTTTTGTAAAATTTCTGTGCTAAAGTTGCTATAATTCTTATCTTAGAATTACTAACAAGCAAATAATTTCTAAGTGCAGGGAAACGGGAACATAGAAGAGGCAAAAAAAATGCTGGGCGTAGGTAATATTACTACCTTCACCAATTTCTATACGCTGTTTTTTAAGAAACTTCTTATCGAAAGTGATAAATATGTAAAAGATATACAAGTCGCCGAAGAAATCGTCCAAGATGTTTTCGTGAAGATTTGGGAACGCTCAGCAGATTTAAATAATATTCAGTCGATTAAGTCATATCTCTATCGATCGGTGATTAACCAGTCTATTAATTATGTAAATAGACAGAAAAGTTTAGAGTATCATCATCAAAAAATAGTTAGAGATTTTAGCGAAACAGAAACTGAAGAAATTGATCAGGAGAATGAATTAATTGTAATGCTATTTGATGAAATAGAGAAGTTGCCACCAAAATGCAAAGAAATTTTTAAGTTAAATAGATTCGAAAAACTGAAATATAGAGAGATAGCCCTAAAGCTTAATATTTCTGAAAGGACTGTTGAAAATCACATTTCAAATGCACTTAAAATCTTACGAGAGGCGATGTTGAGCAATAAAGAAAGCAATTTTAAATCGTCTCATTTAAATGTTTTAAAGGTTTTTTTCTTTTTTTAAGGAAAAAGTGAAAAATAACTAGGGGTTTTTTGAATCACGTTTGTCTTAGGGATATAACTAAACAAACAAAATGACAGGCAAACCAGAAATACTGGAATTGATTGCTATGTATCTAAATAACCCAGAAGATTTACAATTAAAGTCTTCTGTAGATGATTTTAGATCGCAATCGATTAAAAATGAAGCTTTCTTTAAAGAAATAGAGAAGGTTTGGTTGTTGTCTAGTCAATCTAGTGTACTTGATTCGTTTGATGAGCATGCAGCCGTCGCAAGATTTCAAAAGCGTTTATCTTTTGAAGATAAGGATGGTTCAAAGAAAACTATTAAATTTTCATTTTTACGTTGGTCTGCCGCCGCTGCAGTCATTTTGGTCGTTGCTTCTTCTATTTATTTCTATAAGAATACTGAAACCCTAAGCGGGGCAAAAACACATACTTATGCCTCTGATGCTTTACCTGGTAGCAATAAGGCTGTGTTGGTACTGGCAAATGGGCGTAAAGTTTCATTAACTGATATTAATAACGGCGATGTGGCCAAAGAAGCGGGACTTTCAATCACGAAAACAGCTGATGGGCAATTAGTGTATACCGTTTCTGAAACTGGGCAAACCAATGAAGATGACAATGCCGTAAACACAATTGAAACTCCAAAAGGAGGCATGTGGCGAATAAAATTACCAGATGGTTCTAATGTATGGCTAAACGCAGCCTCCTCTCTTACTTATCCACTTTCTTTTTCTAAGGGGCAAAAGCGAGTAGTAGAGCTTAAAGGCGAAGCTTATTTTGAGGTAGCCGAAGATAAACTTCACCCATTTGTGGTAAAAACCAGAAAACAAGAAGTTGAAGTTTTGGGTACACATTTTAACATCAACTCTTACGCAGATGAAACTGCTGTAAAAACGACCCTTTTAGAAGGAAGCGTGAGGGTGAACTTATTCTCTAATGGAAATAGAAGTGAAATTTTAAAGCCTGGGCAACAATCTATATTAACAGAAAAAGCTTTTGATGTGAAAGAAGTTGATGTAGATGAGGCAATTGATTGGAAAAACGGATACTTCATGTTTAACAATGAGAAGCAGGAAAGTATCATGAGGAAAATTGCTAGATGGTACAATGTGCAAATTGAATACGCCGATCAAGAGGCGAAGGATGTAACTTATTACGGCAGTATTAGCCGTTTCGACAATATATCTAAAGTCTTGAGGAAATTCGAGCAAACTGGAGAAGTGAGATTTGAAATTATAAAAAATAAAGTCATCGTATTTAAAGAAAAGAATGCAAACTAGAAGATTAACCAACTTTTAGTTAAAAAAGAACTAACAATTATTTATCAACTAACCAAAAACTATTAAGAATGAAGAAGAATAAAACAATTACTTAAATACTGCATTCTGCAGTAAACAGAAAAGGGATGCTGGAACACCCCTTTTCGTTATCTGTTTGCCCTCCGGTTTAACCGGAAATCGATTTGGAAATCAATTTTTATTGGATTAACTGCGAGATGCAATTTAGAACTTAAACAAAGTTGTATTTCGCGTAAAAAACAGACTATCAAATGTATAGAAAATATACCAAACTTCTATGTAACCACCCTGGTTATGTACCAAAATTATTGCTTATGATGAAGTTAGTAACAGTTATTTTACTTGTGTCTTTTGTGCAAGTGAGTGCTGCTTCGTTTGGTCAATCGGTAACTATAAAAGATAAAAAGGTTACGCTCGAAAAAATCATTAAAGAGATAAAAAAGCAAGCCGGTTACGACGTATTGCTATCTACTAACAAAATCAAGAGTAGCACTTTAGTAAATGCAGGATTCCAGAACAAATCGGTTCAGGATGTGATGAACAAAGTGTTAGAAGGTAAAGACCTTACGTATATTATTGAGGATATGACAATTCTTGTAAAGCAGAAAGAAAAGTCATTTATTGATAAGATTATAGATTATTTTGCTGCAGTAAAAGTAGCAGGTGTCGTAAAAAGCAAGGGAGATGGTTTACCAATGCCAGGTGTTAGTGTTACGATTAAAGGTACTAACACTACCGTAATTACCAATGAAAAAGGCGAATATCAAATTACAGCACCAGAGGATGCGGTATTGGTGTTTAGATATATTGGGCATAAAACGGTAGAACTGGGAGTTAATGGTAGAACGAAAATAGACGTTTCTATAGAGGAGGATGCTTCTCAGCTAAAAGAGGTAAATATTGTTTCTACGGGTTATCAAAATTTAGATAGAAAGTTATTTACTGGATCAACTACTAAAATTAGTGCGAAGGATTCAGAAAGAAGTGGTGTGCCTGATATTTCGAGAATGCTAGAAGGGCAGGCTGCAGGTGTATCTGTTCAAAACGTTTCAGGTACATTTGGAGCAGCGCCTAAAATCCGTGTTCGTGGAGCTACTTCTTTATCTGGTGATAATAAGCCTTTATGGGTTGTTGACGGTATTATCTTGGAGGATGTGGTAAATATCTCCAATGAAGCGTTATCAACTGGTGATGCAAATACACTTATAGGCTCTTCAGTAGCTGGTCTAAATCCAGATGATATAGAATCATTTACAATTCTTAAAGATGCGGCGGCAACGGCTATGTATGGTGCTAGGGCGATGAATGGTGTTATTGTTGTAACGACTAAAAAAGGCCGAAATACCGAAGGTAAAGCTAATATCAATTACTCAGGAACATTTACCACTTATCTTAAGCCAACATACGATAATTTCGATATTATGAATTCGGCTGAGCAAATGTCGGTGTTGTTGGAGATGGAAAATAAAGGGTACTACTCACATAGTTCATTGGCCAATTCTGCAAATGGTGGTGTATTTAACAAAATGTATAACCAGATGTATGAATATGATCCGAATACCGATACATTCGGTTTGAAAAATAATTTGCAAAGTCGATTGAACTTTTTAGACCGATATGCTAGAGCTAACACTGATTGGTTTGATGTGTTGTTTAAAAACTCTCTATTACAAGAGCATTCTTTAAGCGTTAATAGTGGAACCGCAAAAGTGCAAAATTATTTTTCGACAAGCTACACTCACGATGGCGGACAAACTTTAGGAGATAATGTAAAACGTTTTACTGCAAACCTTCGAAGTACTGTTCAGTTAAATGAAAAGTTAAGTGTGGAGTTGTTGGCTAATGCTTCAATTCGTGATCAAAAATCTCCTGGTACACTTACCAGGCAGTCTGATCCCGTTTTTGGTCAATATTCTAGAGATTTTGATATTAATCCATATTCTTATGCACTAAACACTAGTAGAGTATTAACTCCTTATGATGCTGATGGAAACTTGGAGTACTTTACAAGAACTTATGCTCCATTTAATATTTTAAATGAATTAGATAATAACTACTTGTCGCTAAAAATGCTTGATATCAAAGTGCAAGGAGGGGTGAAGTATAAAATATTGCCAAAACTAACATATTCTGTTGATGGTGCATATCGTTATGCTCGTTCAGAAAGACAACATTACGTTACAAGTAACTCAAATATGGCAATGGCATTCAGAGCTAATCCGAATCCAGCTGTAAATGATGCCAACATATTACTATATAAAGATCCAGATCATCCGAATGAGCCTGCAGTAGTAATATTGCCTGAAGGTGGATTTTTTAATGCTAGTAATAATAATATTTTAAACTATTATTTAAGAAATAACCTAGAATACGACTCTAAGTTCGGAGAAGATCACCGTCTAAACGTATTTGCATCTTACGAAATGCGATACACAGATCGTCAAAACAGTAATTTTGATGGTGTTGGTTATCAGTATGATAACGGAGGACTAGTTAATCCTAATTATAGATACTTTAAGAAAGCTATAGAAGGTGGTAATCCATATTTTGGTATGGGGTTAGGATATGATAGATTTTTGGCAATGATGGGTAGAGTAGCCTATTCATATAAAGACAGATACAGCTTTAACTCTACTGTACGTAATGATGGTTCTAATTTAATGGGTAAATCAAAAGTTGCACGTTGGTTGCCAACATGGAATGTATCTGGAGCGTGGGATGTAGACCAAGAAAGTTTTTTTGAAGGCATTAAGCCTTATGTTTCTGGAGCTAGGTTGAGAGCAACCTATGGACTAGTGGGAAGTCTAGGTGCAGCTACAAATTCAACATCTGTTTTTTATAATAGGGTTACCTATAGGCCTTATGAAAATGAAAAAGAGTCGCAAATTTATACTTCTAGCTTAGAGAATTCTGAGTTAACCTGGGAGAAACTTTATGAGTTGAATATAGGTACGGATTTGACCTTTTTTAACAACAAAATTAACCTGACATTCGATTACTATAAACGCAATATCTTTGACCTTATTGGACCTATCAGGACCTCAGGTATTGGAGGCCAGTTTACTAAGTTTGCTAACTATGGCGAAATGAAAGCTAATGGTGTAGAGCTAACTATAGCTGGGAACCCGATTAAAACTGCTGCTTTTAGATGGAGAACTCAGTTCAACTTTGGTTTAAATAAAAATGAGGTAACACGCTTAGACGTAAATCAAAATATTTGGAGTTTAGTTAGAGCCGAAGGTGCTCCAAAACAAGGATATCCGCAAAGAGGACTGTTTTCTATTCAGTTTGATGGCTTAAATCCTCAATACGGTTATCCAACATTTGTAGGTCTTAATGGACGTAGAAATGAAACCCAAATTCAATTGCAGGATACTAACGTGGAAAGTTTGGTTTACCATGGTCCAGTTGATCCGACTTTCACGGGAGGTTTTTGGAATCAGGTCTCTTATAAGAACTTTACTTTTTCTGCATTATTTACATTTTCGATGGGAAATTATGTAAGGATGCAGCCTACAGTTACAGCGACATATAATGACATGACAGCGATGTCTCGAGATATTTTAAATAGATGGTTGATGCCTGGAGACGAGCAATTTACCAACATACCAGCTATATTGGATAGATTTACTGCAGCAGCAAAAGTTACTAGACCAGATGGTACAGTAGTAAATGCGGTATATCCTTATAATGCATATAACTATTCAGATCAAAGAGTAGCAAAAGGTGATTTTGTAAGGTTGAAGAATATTAGCTTGGCTTATCAGGTACCTGCAAAGTTTTCGTCAAAACTGGGTTTATCTAACGCTCAAATATCTTTTGTAGGTAATAATATAGCATTGTTGTATTCTGATAAAGCTTTAAATGGCGCTGATCCAGAGTTTTTCAACAATGGAGGCGTTGCAATGCCTATCCCTAGACAATATACTCTTTCATTAAAAGTTGGATTTTAATTATTTGAAACATGAGATTTGATAAAAAATATATAATAGCACTTGTTGGAGCTGGTTTATTATTTTCTTCTTGTAAGAAATACTTAGATCAAAATCCTGACATGAGAGCCGAAATTAACACGGTTGAGAAAGTTGGACAACTAATAGTTTCTGCATACCCTAAATACAATTATTTAGCGATGACGGAAACCTATTCAGATAATGTGGTGGATAAAGGCTTCGGCGTTGGCCATCTTAATGAACCATTTGTAAGTCTGTATAATTGGAAAGATATTGAAGATACTGGCAATAATACTCCAACTCAATATTGGAATGGATGTTACGAGGCTATAAATAATGCTAACCAAGCGTTAGATGCCATTGAAAAAAATAATTTTGGTACTAGTGCTAATCAATATAAAGGAGAAGCTTTAATAGCAAGGGCTTATGCTCATTTTATGTTGGTTACCTTTTTTGCGAAGGAATATACTATAGGTGCAGCTAATGATTCGCCTGGAATACCTTACATGTTAAAGCCAGAAACAACTACATTGCCTCAGTATTCGAGAGGTACGGTTGCTTCGGTTTATGCTCAAATAGAGAAAGATTTAACAGAAGGTCTACCTTTGTTATCAGGTGGTACATGGCAAGTGCCTAAATATCACTTTACTCCAGCGGCAGCCAATGCTTTTGCTTCAAGGTTTTACTTGTTTAAAGGTGACTGGGACAAGGTAATTGGACATTCAAACTTGGTTGTTGCTAATGGAAATTACGTAAACAATCAACGTCCATGGAATACTACTTTACAAAACTATACTTCTGAAGAATTTAGAACGGAAATAACGAAAGCTGATAAAAATTACAATATTTTATTAGGAGAAACTTACTCTACTTATCAAAGAAATACTGTTGGAGGTACTACCCGTTACGGATTTGGAACTACCATATTCCAAAATATTTATAATGGTATTACTGTTACGGGCGCAAGGTTTGTGAATAAGGGATTAAGATGGTCTGATAATAACTATGTTACTTACACATTAAAAGAATATTTTCATTATACCAATGTTGCTGCCGGTATAGGTTTTCCCTATATTATGCAACCCCTTTTCTTGACAGATGAAGGTTTGATCAATAGGGCCGAAGCTTACATCCAAAAAGGCCAATTTAATGAGGGCTTAGCTGATTTAAATCTTTTTGCATCGGTACGGATTGCAAATTACAACGCTACTACACATGCCGTTACTATTGATAAAGCTAAGGCTTACTTTAATGTAACTGACGATAAAGATGCTCTTTTGAAGACTGTGTTGCAGTTTAAGCAAATTGGTTGGATGAGTGAAGGCATGAGATGGATGGATATCTTAAGGCATCACTTACCAGTTAGACATAATGTTTTAGCTGTAGATGGTACAGAAACTTTTATGACTCTGTCTCCAACTGATAACAGAAGAATGTTTCAAATTCCGAGAGAGGCTCAAATAGCTGGAGTGGAATTAAATCCTAGATAAATTAGATTATGAAAAAGACATTATATCAAGTTTTAGCATTGATGATGCTAGTCTTATTCTTCTCTTGTAAAAAGAATGAGAATTTAGAAGTGGATTTGTCAAAATTCAATACTGATGATTATGTTAAAGGACCAATTGATACTTGGCTAAAAACGAATTTAGAAGATCCTTACAACATATCCACTGTTTATAGATTCGAAAGAAATTTAACAGATGTGAACCGAGATTTGTCACCTGTTTCTGTGGAAAAGGTACAGCCAATGATGAATGCTGTATTGGTAAGCTTTTTACAGCCTTTTGAAAAACTAGCAGGTAAAGGCTTTATTAAAAAATATACGCCTAAACAATTTGTGTTATATGGATCTCCATCTTATAATACCAATGGTTCGGTAACTTTAGGCTCTGCAGATGCAGGAAGAACTGTAATTCTTTACGAATTGAACAGTTTGAATTTTACGAGTGCAGGTGATGTAAAGCGTAAGATAAGAACCATTCATCATGAGTTTACGCATATTTTGAACCAAAACATTGTTATTCCTCCAGCCTTTGAGCAAGTCTCAAAAGCAGATTATTATGCAGATTGGACATCATCAGCTAATACCGCCGAGATATCTAGAGACCTTGGTTTTATTTCTCGGTATGCTAGAAGTTCATTCGGGGAAGATTTTGCAGAAATGGTTGCTCACCTCTTAGTAGAAGGGCAAGTGTATTTTGATAACTATTTGGTCTCAGCTACTCCAGCAGCAGCCGCAAAGCTGCGTGAAAAAGAAAAACTGGTTTATGCATATTACAAGGATTACTTTAATATAGACTTTAAGCAATTGCAAATAGAGGTGCAAAGTGTCTTGAAAAATACTTATGGTGCTACTGACCCTGCGGATAATACGCAGACTTTTTCTAACTATTTGAAAAACAATAGGGTTGGTACTTTGGCCTTTAACCCAACAGCAACACACTACACTACTTATGGAAGCTCTACAACTTTTAATACTGCTTGGACCAATTTTAAAAATGCTGTAGAAACACAGAGCGTAGTAGCTAATAGACGTTTCCCTCAATCGTTGTTATTCACTTTCACATCAGCAACTACGATGACAATACGTGTAAATTATTTGAATGCTTCTAATGCAGCAAATTCAGCAGACTATGATTTTAGTATTAATGTAAATGCGGCAACTGGAGATGTTATTTTTGTAAAAACAATGCCTGAAGGTACCACTTCGGCACACAATAATGGTCAGCTTACAATATTCAAACCATATTTTGAACAATATTTGCTGCCTTATTTTGTGAATAGAGTATTTGTAGCAGATTGGTTGCCAGTAGGTATTACATCAACAAATCCTTTGTATAGAACATTTGCTGGATTCTATGAGAAAGGTACACCGACTAACTATTTTTATGGACCTATAACCCTGAAGTAATACATGAAAAGGATATTAATACTAGTTGCGTTGCTGGCCATTTTAGCTAGCTGCAAAAAATCGAATGTGGAAGTTTTCGATAAAAAACCTGAGGAAAGGTTGAGTATATCTGTAAGTGAAGCAAAAACTACTTTGCTCAGTGCTCAGAATGGTTGGATTGCAACCTTACCCACTTCTGCTGGAGGTGGCTACGGATTTTACATGTCTTTCGATGCTGCTGAAAATGTAAAAATGTTAGGCGATTTAAATGCTGCGGCTATTTCAACATCTGCAACATCTACCTACAGATTGAAAGCGGTACTAGGTACAGAACTAATTTTTGATACTTTCAACTATATCTCGCTACTGGTTGATCCTGTGCCAGGCGTATTTGGCGGTGCTGCAGGTTCCGGTTATAAAAGTGACATAGAGTTTTTATTCACGAAATCGACTGCTGACACGCTAGTCTTGACCGGTAAAAAGTATGGACAGGTGATGAAAATGGTCAAAGCTACCGCCGCACAAAAAACTGCTTATGAAAATGGGGGGTATAAAACTGCGATTGACAAGTTTAAGGATTTTTTCACTGCTACAAAAAACCCTTACATAGAGTATACTGCTGGAAACACGCAGTTGAAAGTAGGTCTTTCTCTTGACTTTAATAATACTTTAGCTACTGGTAAAAGGGTGAGTTTTGCTGGCCCTTTAGCTGATGGAAAGATATCTACAGCTGTTGGGAAATTTGGATTAACCATTAATGGAGCGGATATCTTAGGTGCACCTTTAGTTTACCAAGGTATTACTTTTACAAAATTTGTTTGGAAAGATGCAGCGACTTTAATCTTAATTGATAGCAATGGTAAGGAATATATTATCAAAAGCAATCCTATTCCACTAATTGAGTTTAAAACGGTTTTTGCTTATAACGGTACTTATAATGGAATAATGATAACGGGTAGCGTACTTCCGGCAGGTATTACATCTGGCTGGAACACTTTATGGTCGGCTCAAATTGCAAATTACGCATTAAATAATGTTACTATGGAGTCTATGCAATTTAGATTAATAAATGCTACAACTGCCAAGTTAGAGGTTTGGTTCGTATCTGGTACTACCAGATATTTAGCTGATGCTTCTTATACCTACACCATTGTTGACGATGTAATTACGCTATCCAATTATATCCCTTCGGTTTCTAATACAAACTGGAATAATGGATGGGTTACTACAGCTATAAAAAACTACTTTACAACTAGTCCTTCATTTAAAATGGATTGGGTTCCTAGTAGCGATCCTACTGTTAGTAACATAGGTGGTTTGTATAAAGTGAGTGATCCAAGCAACTTTTATTACGGAAGAATGATTAAGAACTAACTGTATTACGACTATGTTTTATTAAAACTTTTCCAAATGAGAAAAACTAAAAAATACAGAATAAAACTAATCTGGTTAATGGGACCGGTTTGGCTGCTCATAGGTTTATATCCTTTGTTCATAAATTCAAGCCTCCAAATTGTTAATTACTTGGAATTGACACTAGGGGTAGGTTTGTCTTTATTTCTAATATTTGATAGGTACCAAGATTGAGTTAGTCAGGTAGTCATACTTTAACATAAACAAGATAGTCAATAGTTAATTATACGTTCGAGCCCTTCAACTTCGGTTGAGGGGTTTCTTTTTTAAGAAATAGAAACTTTACTCACGTATGAAATAATTTTTTCTATTTTTCCCTTACCTTTACATCATGAAAAAGGCACTATCCATTCTACTTTTCATCTTTGTGATGATTGCTGCACAACCAGAAGCAAAGGCACAATGTGCGATGTGTACTGCAAATGCAGAAATGGGTGTAAAGAATGGCAATACACAAACTAAGGGGCTAAACACCGGTGTTTTGTATTTGTTAGCGGCTCCATTTCTATTAGCTGGAGTGGTAGGAATGGTTTGGTATACTAGCTATCGTAAGAAAAGCACACCAAACGTAGCCTAAATTCTACTGTTAAATACCTTTAAAATTTATTGAAATACCTATTAATTTCCTACATTGGCTGCAATTGCTGATGAGATAATTTTATGCTTAAGAAATCGACTTTAAACTTTTTACGCGAACTGGCGGAGAATAATAACCGAGAATGGTTTGCTAAAAATAAGCATCTGTATGAAGATGCTAAATTAGATTTATTTGCCTTAACCGCTCCATTGATTAAAGAGCTTGCTGCAATAGATTCAGAGTTTTCTGCAGATACTGAACCCAAGAAATGTCTGCTGAGAATTTACAGAGATGTTCGGTTCAGTTTGAACAAAGATCCATATAAGAAAAACTATGGCATCGCTTTCGATGTGAAAGGTTACGGCCCAACCACTCCGAGTTATTACCTACATTTAGAGCCAAATAATTGTTTCTTTGGTGCAGGTTTTTGGATGCCAGAAAGTAAAGTGGTGAAAAGTATCCGTGAGGAAATAGATTACAGTGGGAATGAATTTTTAGAAGCTATTAATGGCAAGGACTATAAGGCTATTTTCTCACTAAGCAAAGATGATACCTTGAAAAAAGCACCAAAAGGCTATGAAATGGATCACCCAATGATTGAGTATCTTAGATTGAAGAGCTTCATTGCTATCTATCCTTTAAAAGAAGAAGAATTTTACAAAAATGATATTGTGGATAAGCTGACGGATGCCTTCAAAGCCGTACAGCCGTTCATTACATTTTTACGAAAAGCTGTATCTCAATAATAAACCATATACATTAACACAGATGAAAAAACTGAACCTTTTTATCGCTCTTTTTCTAGTTGCCGCTACGCTTAGTTCTTGTGTAGTGCTTTCTACCAAGAAATATAAATCGCTTTTAGCCAAACAAGATTCGTTAAATACAGGATGGAATACATCGCAGGTAAATAATGAAAGTTTGGAGCAACGACTTAAACGTTTGCAAGCAGATACTGCAGCGCTAAACAACAGATTGGCTGCACTAAACGACAGGTACACTGATTTAGATGCAAATTACTCGAAATTAAGAACCAATAGCTCTTCTGAAATTAACAAGTTAACAGGTGATTTGGCAAAGCGTGAAAAACGTTTAAAGGAAGTAGAGGAGATATTGCGTAAACGCGATGAGGCTACCGATCAATTACGAGCAAAATTACAGCAGGCATTATTGGGCTTTACTAAAAGCGGTTTAACTGTAGAAGTGAAAAATGGAAAGGTTTATGTTTCATTAACCGATAAGTTACTGTTCCCTTCTGGTAGTATTATTATCGATGAGAAAGGTAAACAAGCATTAACGCAATTAGCAGGAGTTTTAAAACAACAGCCTGATATTAATATTGCGGTAGAAGGTCATACTGATTCGCAGAAAATAAGCAATTTGGGGCAAATTAAGGATAACTGGGATTTGAGTGTACTACGTTCTACTTCTGTGGTTCGTTTTCTTACAGAAGAACAAAAAGTAGAGAGTGTAAGAATGACGGCTACTGGTAAAGGCCAGTTTCAACCTTTGGCAGAAAATACATCTGCCGACGGTAGAAGCAAAAATCGTAGGATTGAAATTGTGCTTTCTCCAAAATTGGATGAACTATACAATTTGATTAAACAGTAACCTAGAGGCTTGAAGACTTACGAAGTTTTTGAACTGTTAAATTTAAACTTCGTAAGTTTATAGGAATAAAAAGCCACAGCTGCACAAAGTTGATTTGTATAGCTGTGGCTTTCATGTTAAAACGGCGAGTCGAAAGAAGCGAAATCAGCTAATACCAGATCTTTATCTGATAATAAGAAATTACTAGGGTCTAAGTAAGAAGCCCAATCGATATTGATGGTTGCGTCATCCCACATAATGCCAATCTCTGAAGCTTTATCGTAGTAATTGGTTACTTTGTAGCAGAAGATAGTATTATCTTCTAAAGTTAAAAAACCGTGCAAAAATCCTGGTGGAACCCATAATTGTTTATGGTTCTCGCCACTTAGCTCAATGGCAAAATGTTGCCCATAAGTTGCAGAATCTTTTCTGATATCTACAGCAACATCTACCACACGGCCTTGTATTACCCTTACTAATTTGCCCTGCGCAAACGGATTTGCTTGTGCATGTAATCCTCTCAAAGTTCCCTTTTGAGAAAACGACTGATTATCTTGTACAAAGTTTACTGCGATGCCTGCTTGGTCAAAAACTCTCTGGCTAAAGCTTTCGTAAAAATATCCTCTACTGTCTTTCCAGATTTTAGGTTCTAATACAAAAAGGTCGTTTATTGGTGTTTCTATTAAGTTCATAATTTATGCTACAAATTCCATTAAGGTACTAAATACAACTAATTTATTGGGGTACTTTGCGTATATGTCGGCGATAAACTGTTTTTCGTGTAAAGCCAAAAAAGATTGATGTTTTTCTTCACTTTCAGCAATGAACTGGACACAATAGCTTACTCCTTCGTTTGGAGAGTCTACAATTTTCAAAAGTCTATGAGAAACAAAACTTTCTGTTTCCATTAACTGAGGGATATGGACTTCCTTCATCCATGATAACCAATCTGCTGCTGAAGCTTCTTCTACAATGACAGTAACGTTAAATAATAACATGTGGCAAAGATACTCTATAAAGGCTAAAGCGGAAAGACTAAAGTAGCTTTACTAAACGGTCTCTCCACGTAGGTTCCGGTATCTTTTTCTAGCTTCGGCATTCAACATGCTTCCGGGAAAATCAGTAATGAGTTGTTGGTATAGTTTTTTCGCTTCCTCTGTGTTGTTGAGTTTGCTTTCGTACAGTTCTGCAAGGGTAAAAATGGCATCATCTATCCAAATGCTAGTCAAATGCGAAGAAATTAATTGCTTAAGATTGGTTTCTGCCTGAGAGAAATCGTTGTTTTTGATAAAGATTTTTGCTTTCGCCATCAAGATATCATCTGCCAAACTATTTTTAGGGTAGGCAATATCGATGCTGTCTAATTTTTTTAACGCTGCTGTATTATTGTTGATAAACTGCAACATTTCTGCATCTGCATACATCATTAGCGCTAAACTGTCGTTTTTGCTCTGCAGATTGTCTGAAATCAACAGACTTAAATTTAAGGCATCATTGGCCATTAACTGAGATGTTGAGGCTTTCAATACATCGGCCTGCGATTTAGCAAATTTGAAGTTGCCTTGATAGAATGAAAGCCTTGCCGAACGATAACGGGCATCACTAGCTACAGGTAAATTATCGTACTGTTTGGATACTTGCTCGTAAATAAGTACCGCCTCCCAAGGTTGTTTGTTCAGTACATAAATATCGCCCAAATCTATTTTTAACTGCCCAATTTCCATGGCTGGTAAACCTTGAACTTTTAAAGCCTGCTCTAGAGTTTTTTCGGCGGCAGATAAATCGTTAAGGTAATAGGCTTGTAAGTGAGACAGTTTTTTTAGTGCAAAAACTGTTTGATTGTTGATGCCATATTGCGTAATGATTTGCGAAAACTCATTGGCCAATGCCTTGATAGCTATTTGATCCGTTTTGCCTTGCATGGCCAGCTCATATTTTGCATTAATCAACTGAATCTTTGATGGAAGGTATAATTCATTTTCTGGGCCTTTGGTAATCAAATATTCGTAAGCTTTAATTGCGGTAGGATAAGCTTTGTTGGCCACAAAAGTATTGGCAGTGTTAAATAGCAGATTAGCTGCTGTTTTGGTACGTCTATCTTGTGCAATAAGCTGACGGAGCGCCATTTCATATTCTTGCTGCTGTATGAATTGCCAAATGAGTAATTCTGTGAAAATCTCATTATCCGGAGCTTTTTGAATCTTTTTTAGCAGGGCTGATTGTAGCGCTTGATAATCGTTGTTGCTCTCGAAAAGATTGGCAAGTATGCTTTGTGCTTGAGGCAAAAGTTGAGGATTGGCAGGTAGCGCATTTAGATATTCGTAAATTAACGCTGGCTTGTCTTTCTTAAAACGGTAGATACTCAATAACTCGAAGGCGAAAACCTGTTCATCGTTCAATACCTTTCTGCCTTGTAAAAAAGTACTCACAGCCATATCATAAGCCTCAAACCTATAGAAAGAATTAGCTAATTCCCTGAACATAAACTCGTTTTTAGGGATGTTTTGTATAGCTATCTGATAAATTTTATCAGCTTGGGCAGTTTTGCCACTTTCCTGATAAATTCTTCCCAATGCAATTTGGTAGGTTAATTTTTGTGGCGATTGCTTAATCAATCTTTTAACTAAAGTTTCTGCCTCGTCGTATTTTTTTATTTTTAGGAGAGAAGTATAATATAAGTCGAAATAACCGTCATTTCTAGTACCGTTAAATAGTTTTTCTAACAGCACCGCAGCTTTTTCGTAATCAGCTTGCTGGTAATATTGATAGGCTAATGCCTCGTCCGTATTGTTTTGAGCCCATATAGTGGATGATAGGCAACAAGTAATTAGAAGGAGCAAAAAATGTTTCATCTGTTTCAGAAATCAATTATTAGTGGTTAGAGATTAGTCTAGCCAGCCATCAGCTTTGCTAAAATTAAATTTTTTAAGTCATAATTAGGTATTCAAATTAAAATAACGTTTTACAGATCACTGTATTTTAAATGTTACGCGTTGTATTTTTAACGAGTACTATTTTTTGTTTTATTTGGTATTAACTTAAAATTTGAAATAAGTAACAATGTTAATGCTTATAGCTTAACCGTAATAGTGTTGTGTAATTTTGTGATATGAAGGTTGCTGTGAAAAAATATATATGGTTATTGGTGGTGGTGATGCTTTTTGCCTGCAATCAGAAGAAGGAGGTTAGGGAAATTCCTGTTAACGATTTCTTTAAAACGCAGGACAGGGCATTGTATCGTTTATCGCCCAATGGCAAATACTTATCATACCTAACGCTTAAAGACAAGAAACAACATTTAGTTGTAGAAGATTTAGAACATGGTAAAACTACCGAAGTTTCTAAATTGGAAGAGCGCAACATTCATTTCTATTGTTGGGTAAGCAACGATGAATTGATCTACTACAAAGAGAAAGACGACAGTAGGTTTCAAACCGATTTATACATCGTTAACAAAAATGGCACAGAAGAGCGCCTGTTAAATGCTGACGAAAAAAGCAAAGTACGCCTTTTGGATGACCAGCTGATTGAAGATAAATTCCTTCTGGTAACAAGTAATAAGAGAGATTCTACCGTTTTTGATGTTTACCGATTAAACGTGAGAAACGGACAGATGCTTGTTGCTGCGAAAAATCCAGGTAACTTTACCAATTGGCTAACCGACAGCAAAGGTAAATTACGCATGGCGATTTCTAGCGATGGTGTAAATGAATCTTTTTGGTACAGAGAGAATGAAACCAAGCCTTTCAAAAAAATCATTACCAATAATTTCAAAACAACGCTTTGGCCTGTTGCTTTTTCAGAAAATAAACCAAATATCGTTTACGCTATTTCTAATGTTAACCGTGATAAGAATGCGCTAATAGAAATAGATTGTATTAACGGTAAAGAAAAAAATGTACTGTTTGCTGATGATACGCTAAACGTAGTTGAAGCGCAATATTCCAAGCGTAGGGGTAAAATGGATTTTGTAGTGTACGAAACTTGGAAAAAGGAAAAGCACTACTTAAATGACGAAGCAAAAAAGCTGTTCGGGAATTTAGATAAGCTAATTCCGGATGCAGAATCAAGGATTGTTCATAATGATAAAAATGAGCAACATTTCATCGTAAGAACATTTACAGACCGTAGTCCGGGAGCGTATTATTTGTATTATGCAGAAAACAATTCATTGAAGAAATTGAGCGACATTAATACTTCTATTAAAGAAGATGAAATGTGCGAAATGAAGCCAATTAGTTATGTTACAACGGATGGTTTTAAAATAGATGGTTATTTAACGTTGCCGTTAGGTGTAGACCCAGAAAATTTGCCAGTGGTGGTAATACCTCATAATGGGCCTGGGCAAAGAAATAGCTGGGGATTTAATTCTGATGTACAGTTTTTAGCTAACAGAGGTTATGCTGTGCTGCAGGTAAATTACAGAGGGTCTACGGGCTATGGTAAGGAATTTTATGCTGCAGGTTTCAAGGAGTGGGGGCAGAAAATCCAGAAAGATGTAGACGCAGGTGTACAATGGTTAATTGACCAGAAAATTGCTGATCCGCAACGTGTGGCAATTTATGGCTATGGTTTTGGTGGTTTAGTGGCAATTAACAGTGCTGTGGCTAATCCAAAAATGTATAAATGTGCTGGCTCTAGCGCTGGTGTGCTTAATCTTTTCAGTTATTTGAAAACAATACCTCCGTTCTTGACGTCTAATTTACAGATGTTTTATGAAATGGTTGGTAATCCAGATAAAGACGCAGAATATATGAGACAAGCTTCGCCAGTTTTTCATGCCGATAAAGTCAAAATTCCGATATTTATTACCCAAAACTCTAAAGACCCTAGAATTAACGGAAACGATGCTGTTCAATTTGTAAAAGAACTAAAGAAATTGAATTCGCCAGTAACTTATCTAGAGAAAGAAGATAATAAATCAGTATTGAATAGGGAAGAGGCTAGGAAAAAATCTTATGCAGCTTTGGAGCTTTTCTTACAAGATAACCTTAGAAAGCGCTAATTATGCCTAAGGAATCTGTAAAAGAAAGTGGTTACCGCAAGAATTTCTCCCTGATTGTAACTTTCATAGGCTTAATTTCTGCACTGTTTATACTTTCACTATTCTTGGCTTTTAATTTTAGCAAGAAAAAGATAGAAGGCGACTTTGTATCGGCAAAAACAAATGTACTAGAAGAAAGTATTAAGCCCTACAATGATTTCTTCCTAAATAAACTGCCCGAAATTTCTTACTACAACGGTTACCTAGATTCTACTACTGCAGCAAAATTTGTTGATACCATTCTATTGAAATATCCTTTCATCAAAAGAGTGGTTTTTTTCGATGCTGAGGTGCGCAATTCGAGGTACGAAGAGAACGGCTTAAACGTAGGGAACTTCTCTGCAGGAATGAAAAGTGTGTACCAATTTGGTACGTATATTTCTGCAGATTCGGTAAAGATTTTCGGTGAAAATTCAATACCTAGCAATACTACCCTAGAGAACTTTAATGAACTAGCGCTGAAGTTATATACGTTTGTACACAAGTTAGATACTACAAGAGTGCCTACACAAGAGGATTTGTTTAGTAATTTCTCGAATATCAAACCCAATAGAATCGATTACTTCAATATCCCTAGGTTTGAAGACTTGAAGGTGTACAAGCAGATGATTGGCACTAAATTGCCAACTGAACCAGTTTATCAACAAGATATGCTTTCTTTTGAGCTAGATCCGATGAAGATCAAAATCAAGAACAATAGACCTCTGCTTTATCAATCTGTGCGCATAGAACCTGTAACTTATGACCCCTTAGAAACTTCTTCGGAGTATGTTACCGGTGAAATTACTCTAGGAGGTCCCTTTTCTGCTTATAAATTGTATTTTATTTCAGCTAAGTCTTTCATCAAGAAGGAAATTTTTAGCTATTTCTTCCCCATAGCAGCGCTGATTTTGATTTTTTATGGCTTGCTACTTTTGGTTGCATTTCTGATCTACAGAAACTTGAACATCAACCATAAAATGTTTAAGCTACAGTATGATTTCATTACCAATCTGACACATGAGTTTAAAACGCCAGTCAGTGTCATTAAGATTGCCGGAAATAATATTAAAAGTGCGGCAAGCATCTCCGAGAGAGAGCAAAAACTTTATGGTAAAATATTGGATGAAGAAGCCGACAAGCTGAATGGTTTGATGAATAAGTTGCTGGCATTTACGCAAATAGAGAATAAAGCCATCAAGCTAAACGAAGATAGAGTAGATATTACCGAATTTATTGAAAGCACTATTGATGTTCATCAATTAAAACATCCAGATTTTAAACTTACTTATGAAGTAACTGAACTTACCCATTTTACAACAGACCCTGTGCTTTTAGGAAGCTTATTCGATAATTTGTTGGAGAATGCTTACAAGTATTCGCCACCAGATAAAAAACAAATGCACATTACTGCTCGTTTAATTAAAGATAAAATTGTGTTGCGCTTTAAAGATGCAGGTATTGGCATTCCAGCTTCGGAAATAAACAATATCTTTAAAAAGTTTTATCGTGTACAAAACCAATACAACCAAGCAGGAAGTGTAGGCTTAGGTTTGGCTTTTTGTAAGGAACTTGTTAATTTTATGAAAGGTGAAATTAGTGTTCGTAGTGTTGTTGGTAAAGGAACAGAATTTAAAATAGTATTACCGTACATACAATGATTCAATTAGAGAATGATTGAATGATGAATTGACTAAATGATTAAATAAAAGTTAATGGAGTGAGGGGATGTTTGTTTGAGTGGTAATTCATTCATTCACTCGTTTACTCATTCAAAATTTCAAAAACATGTCAAAAGATATCAAAATATTAATTGTTGAAGATGATGAAAACCTACGTTTCTTAGCAGCAATGCGTTTGAAAACGGAAGGCTACCAAGTATTGGAAGAAGCTGATGGCATCAGTGCTATCCAAACCATCACCACAGAAAAACCAGATATCGTATTGTTAGACTGGATGCTTCCAGGAAAAGAAGGTTCTGAGGTTTGCGAAGAAGTTCGTAAGCAAGGTTTTGAAGGTTTGGTAATTATGATGACTGCCAAAGCACAAGACGTAGATAAAATTGATGCTTATCAATTTGGTGCTTCTGATTATGTAACCAAGCCATTTAGCATGGACGTTTTGGTAGCGATGTTAGAAAGCAAAGTAAAGTTTTTGCTTAATGCAGAACGCTCAGAAATCCATCGCTTCGGCAATATGGAGCATCATCCAAACGTACATACCTTATTTCGTGAGGGCAAGAAAATTGAGTTGACTATCTTAGAGAACAGGATATTGCTTTACTTCTTGCGTAACCCAAATCAGGTAATTAGTAGAGAAGATTTGATGTTGGAAGTTTGGGGTTATAACTCCGATGTAAATACTCGTACATTAGATATGCACATCGTTCGTTTGCGTAAGAAAATTGAAGTTAATCCGGATAATCCGCAGTTATTGCAAACGGTAAGAGGTGTAGGCTATAGGTTTAATGTAGGGAGTTAATCATAGCATTGGTACCTAATAAGTTCGTCATTTCGGCCTCGCGGAGAATTGTAAATCAGCAAAGCTAAATCTTTGGATGTAAAACAAAGTTCAAGGATTTCTCGGCTTCACTTCGTTTCGCTCGAAATGAGGAGCTTGGTTAAGCAAGTGCAACACTCATCCAACTACACAAAACCAATATCGCATATTGCAACAACATAGTTCCATCTAGGTAAAAGAAATAGAAATACTCGTTTCTTTTAATGTTTGATTTGAAGATTAACCATCCCGTAAGAATTACAGTTAAGGTTAATCCAATTACATCAATGTTGATGCCTTTTGTAAACAACACTAAAAGTAAGAGATAAATCCCTAATAAGGCCTGGCAGAAAATCCAGGCTTTTTTTTCACCCAATACAACAGGTATGGTTTTAAGTTCGTAAAGCTTGTCTTGGAATAAATCTCTGATATCGAATGGAACGGTAATGGCACAAACAAATAAAAACCTTTTTGCCAATAATAATACAGTTTCACTTAAAGGTACCTGTATTTGATGCATACTTTCTAGTTCTACAATGGGCAGTAGCACACAGCTGCTTGCCCAAACAAAGGCGATCAGAAAAAGCTTAATTCCAGGAATATTCCGTAAACCTATTTTTTTATTATTGAGTGTGAGGAATGGTATGTTGTAAGCAATGGCTAATAAGCCTACGAATATCATCAATAACTTCGATTCAAAGCTTAGATAGAGCAAGCCTAAAGGAATGAGACAAAGCACCGAAATTAAAGTGGTGGATATCGTTAGCCGATGATGTGCAAAAATCCACCTTACTCGCTTAAAAGGTGATTTCTGTGGTTCTTTAGGCTTAGCCAGTAATACCGCTAAGTTATAAATCAGCAAAGTAGAGAAAAACAGGAAAGCCAGCACATGTTCACTGGGTTTTGCTCCCAATAAATGATAGGTAACCAGACCTTGGGCAACGGCACAAATAGCAATAAAAAAATTGCTGAACAGCAAAAAATCAAGAATAGATAAGCCTAGTTTTTTTAACATTTATGGGTTACGGGTTGGTTATGAGTTGCGAGTTACCGGTTTTGAGCTACTAGTTATGAATCCAAACCTGTAACTTTTAACTTTCAACCTGCAACTTTTAACTTCTGCTTAACGTAAATATCGTAATTTCTGGCAACATACCAACACGCCCTGGATAGCCTAAAAAGCCATAACCTACGTTCACATACAATTGCTGCTGTTGTTCTTGGTACAAACCTGCCCATTCTTTGTAGATGTATTGTACAGGGCTCCATTGGGTGTCTTTTAATCTTACGCCAAACTGCATTCCATGGGTATGACCAGCAAAGGCAACATCAATATCTTTGTACTTCTCCAAAACTTCGCCACGCCAGTGCGATGGATCGTGAGAAAGTAATAGTTTAACAGGTAAATCTTCGGTGTTTTGCATCGCCAGTTCCATTTTTCCGTATTTAGGAAAGCGACCCATGCCCCAGTTTTCAATGCCGACAATTCCAATTTCTTCACCGCCAACTTTCAGCCTGCGATTTTCGTTCATCAATAAATCCCAACCCATAATTTTATGAGAAGCTACCATGTCTTGGAGGTTCTTCACCTTTGCGGGGGATGTTTCTCTTCCGAAATGATAATCGCCATAATCGTGGTTGCCCAATACAGAATAAACACCCAAAGGTGCGGTTACCTTGCTGAAAATATCTTGATAGTCCTTAAGTTCGCTCGTTAAATTATTTACCAAATCCCCTGTAAAGAAAACGAAATCAGGTTTCTCTGCTAATAACATATCTACGCCACCTTTTACTGCAGTTTTATTGTAAAAACTTCCCGAATGGATATCTGATACTTGTGCTAAAGTGATACCATCAAAAGCTTTCGGTAGGTTAGGCAGTTTCAAATTAACCCGTCTAATTTGATAATCGTAAGCACCAGAAATGATGCCCCAACTTAAAGAACTTAAAGGTACGGCACCTGCAATCAAACCTGCTTTCACTAAAAAAGAAGAACGACTGATGGGTTCGCCTGCTATCGTTTCTTTGGCGGCTTCGGTAGGTTGTTTACGTTTTAACAATCTAAAGAACTTAATGCCAAACCTTCTTAAATCGTCTACTAGTAAAAACGGTAGCATAACTATCTTACCTGTACTAATTAAGAAAAAGGCCACTAGAATAACTGCTCTTGCACTTAAAAAGAGATTTAAAAAGATGGCTGCGAATACGCCAATAATCAATAGAGAATTAATAGTCCACCAAGTGTAGGTAAAAATTTTCTTTGTTCTTGGTTTCCAATTTTTGAAAACGCTAATGATAGCCTTATAGCAGTAAATGTCTAATAGAATAACAATTAGACACAGTATTGTTAAAAATCCTGTTCTTCCCATGTTTGGGTGTAAAGTTAATGTGTTTTTGTTAGATGTCTGTTTTGGGGATTTGTTTCATGGTTTACTTTTTTCAGACTTACGAAGTTTAACTTTGAAGTTTTGTTGTTCCTAATGGAAAAGTTGAGGGCTTCTCCGTTTGAAAATTTCGTAAGTCTTTGCTCTGCCGTCATTTCGACGAGGAACGAGGAGAAATCTAGCAATTGGCTGTTTAGGAGTTAGATTTCTCTCTCGCTGCGCTGCGTTCGAAATGACGGGATTATTAGCTATCCAAAATCCTCGTCGTCATCCGTTAAATCGGCATTGAATAAACTGTCAAACATATCCGAAAAGCCGAAACCACCATTTAGGTAATTCTTATTTAGCTGCGAAAACTCTGATAAACCATGCAACACAAACTCCATCAATAACAACGTTTGGTTGGCGCTCAATTTAGGATGAAATTTCTTTACCAAAGCTTCCAAGCCATTTACCTTTTGCAGTTCTTTTTTATAGTTCGTTAAAGTCAGGTTATCATCCACATCAATGGTATTGCCTTCGGTAAACCATTCGGTAATTTCGGTGTATGGATTAGCGGTTTTGCTTTTCTTCGCTCTCGTAGGGTCAGGGAAATATCTTGCAAACAAATGCTTAATCGCTTTTCCAATTAACGTATGCGCTACCTTCGCCGGACCTTCTAGTTCGCCTTCGTAAACCAACTCAATCTTCCCAGTCACAGCAGGAATAATTCCACTAAAATCAGAAATACGCACAAAGGTAGATTTTTCTCTGCTTACCAACATTCTTCGCTCTGCGTTACTAATTAAATTCTCGAAAGCAGAAATAGTTAAACGGGCAGAAACACCAGACTTTTGGTCGATGTATTCGCTTTTACGTGCTTCGAAAGCAACTTGCTCTACCAAATCTTTCACCAATCCATCCGCTTCTATTAAGCGTTGTTCTTCCGTTAGTTTTGCTTCTTGGAAAGTGATTTTCCTAGAAATTTCGATTGTTTTAGGGTAGTGCGTTAAAATCTGACTTTCGATACGGTCTTTTAACGGAGTTACAATACTACCACGGTTGGTGTAATCTTCGGGGTTTGCGGTAAATACAAACTGGATATCCAAAGGTAAACGTAACTTGAAACCTCTAATTTGGATGTCTTTTTCCTGCAACATGTTAAACAAAGCCACCTGAATACGAGCCTGTAAATCTGGTAATTCGTTAATTACAAAAATGCTGCGGTGCGCCCTTGGTATTAAACCAAAGTGGATCACACGTTCATCGTTGTAAGTCAGTTTTAGGTTTGCTGCTTTAATCGGGTCAACATCACCAATTAAATCTGCCACGGTTACATCTGGCGTAGCCAGTTTTTCAGTATAACGTTCGCTGCGGTGTAGCCAAGCAATAGGTGTTTTATCGCCTTTGGTTTCAATTTCATTTCTACCGAACCACGAAATCGGGTTCAATGGGTCGTCAAAAATTTCGCTTCCAGCAATGTAGGGAATGTACTCGTCTAGCAAGTTTACCATTAAACGGGCAATACGGGTTTTCGCTTGTCCACGTAAGCCTAACAACAGCACATTGTGACGAGCCAATATCGCTGTCTGCAATTCAGGAATTACCGTATCATCGTAACCTAAAATTCCTTCGAAACCCGCTTCCTTATTTTGTAGTTGTTTAATTAAATTCTTCCTCAGCTCGTCTTTAACGCTTAAAGATTGGTATGATGTTGCTTTTAATTCGCCTAGTGTTTTTGCCTGCATATGTTTTATTTAGTCGGGAAGTCTGTAAAGTCAGTGAAGTCCGTAAGTTTAAAGCGTAATATCTTTTCCGTCTTTCGGACTATCAGCTTTACTGACTACCTCACTGTTTTTCTTCTATTCTTAATATAATCTTCAAATATGTATTCGCCCAAGCCATTAAGTGAGCTGTAAAATGCCCTTCCACCGTTTACTTCGGTGAACTGCCTCACAAATTGTTGCAAGTAAGGGTCTTTGGCAATCATAAACGTAGTGATGGGGATGTTTAATCTTTTGCACTGGGCCGCCATATTTAGTGTTTTGCCAATCACTTTTCTATCTAAACCAACACTGTTTTTGTAATATCTGCCGTTTTCTTTCAAGCAAGTCGGCTTGCCATCCGTAATCATGAAGATTTGTTTGTTATGCGTTTTTCTTCTGCGCAACAAATCAGTAGCTAATTCTAAGCCAGCAAAAGTATTGGTGTGGTACGGTCCAACCTGCAGATAAGGCAAATCTTTAATGGTGATGGGCCAAGCATCGTTACCAAAAACCACAATATCTAAAGTGTCTTTTGGGTATTTTGTTTTAATCAGCTCTGCTAAAGCCATTGCCGTTTTCTTGGCAGGCGTAATCCTATCCTCACCGTATAAAATCATGGAGTGCGAAATGTCAATCATCAGCACGGTAGAAGTTAAAGTTTTGTAATCTTTTTCTTCTACTTCCAAATCTCGTTCGGTAAGTGTAAAGTTGCCAATGCCATGGTTAATTTGCGCATTATGGATAGAAGCCGTCATATCGATCTGGTCAAGGCTGTCGCCAAAACTGAACTCGCGTCTGTCTGCATTCTTTTCTTCACCAATGCCCGAAGTATTACTGTTGTGATTGCCTTTTCCAGCCTTCTTTAACTTGCCAAAAATCTCTTCCAAGGCAGATTTACGAATAGTCTGTTCCGTCTTTGCAGTAATTTTCGTTTCGCCATTTTCTTCGTTAATGTAACCTTTTTCCTTCAGGTCCTCAATGAAATCGCCCATGCCGTAATCTTTGTTGGTAAACTTGTACTGCTTGTCCAGTTCGTTCATCCAGGCCAAGGCTTCGCCGGCATCGCCCGCGGTGTAGTTCAGCAGTTGCGTAAATAACTTCAGTAACTCGTCAAAACCGCCTTTGGGCAATTCGTTGGGTAAAAATTTAGAAAACTGATAACCTTTCATATCTCTCGCAGCTCAAATTACTTTTTTAACATAACAACTAAGGTAAAGGTTTAACGATGGACTATTTTAAGACGTGTGTCATTTTTGAGCCGAAAGGAATAAAGAGTAAAGAGCAAGGATGCAAGACTTAAATCTGCAAGGCAGGAAACATTTTATAACGAAATTAAGATTTTGCTTTGCAGTGACGAAAAGTGCTTACCTGTCTCCCTTATGAATTTCTCCTTGAGAATTATAAGTATTACCGTTGTAGTTATAGTAAGTGAGGTTATCAGCATCTTTCTTTACCGAATAGCTTCTGAAGCCGTCATCAAACTTCTTAATCACGTTGTTGTTGTGATCTATCAGTTGGTAGCCCTTATTGGTTTGTACCATGGCACTGATTTTTGAGAAATTCTTAGCTTCGTTATACATAAACGGAATTACTAAAACATTCTTGCTATTGATGTAACCCCAGTTTCCTTCTGCATTTTTAACAGGAGCTAGTCCACTAGAAAAAGGTCTTACATCTTTATACTTCGAGCCATCTATCACCACATCGCCTTTGGTATTAATGAATAGTTTTTTGCCTAATTTATTCTTCACTAACAGCAGGCTATCTATTCCAAAAAAGTCGAAAGTTTCTATAACATAATCTTCCTTGTTTATCTTTTTGCCTTCGGCATTGTAAATGTCATCTATATTGCTGAGCACAGAGTAGTCTGCAAATTTTTCTTTAGAGGTATAAGGCTTGCTTATGAATATAAAATCATCGTTTATTTTGTAGTTGTAACCCTCTACGGTTAGCACCTTTTTTAAATCTTTATTGATAATGGTATTGGTCTCGTTGTGATCTCTCAGCACAATGTAGTTCCCTTTTACCACAATGTTATTCAACGTTGGCTCAATTAACACTTTGTTGGTTTTGATGTCGATTAAGCCTTTAGGGCCGTTTATGCCATCTTCTATCGCATAATATTTATCGAATATAGATTCGTCACGATAAAAACGATAGTTGAAAGGCACCAATTTGCGGTTTGCTTTATCGAGCCAAAGCACAGTGCGGTAACCATCATCTGCTACCTCGCCCATAAAATAATTGCCTTTGTAATGAGATAACCTATCGTGGACTGGCTGTACTATCCATTTGCCATCTTTATCTAAAATGCCCGCTAGCTCGTTTTTGTTATAAGCTACACCAAAACCATCAGGATATTTGATGCTGTTTTGCAATACAAACCTGTAGTTATTTATGGCACTTTGCTCTGGTTTTAGGAATACGTTGATTTGTGTAATGTTTCCTCTAAAATTGTAGGTAGCATTTACCAAATTTTCAGGTTTGTTCTTATCCTCTTTCGGAATTTTTGAGTACAAATCTTCTGTAAGTTCATCTACATCTTTATAAGCCGATTTGTCGATTTTTTCGATGACACTTTTTCCTGCTTCGTAATATTGCGCTAAAAATTCTACCGAGAAATTAGACGAATTACTGGAAGATGAAGAACCATATTGCTCTATCGATTTGCCAGCTGAGTTGATACCTTCCACCTTCATTATTTTTTCTTTTACTGCTGGCGATACTTTCAAATTGGCTTTGCCATCATTAACAGAAATTAACTGAATTTTGCCATCTGTAAATTGCTGTAGGGGTTTTTCTGGACTTAAAGTAATCACTGGCATAGCTTCTGGATAATGATAGCTTGCTTCTAGTTCAATGCTATCAATCCACTTGGTGCCTTTAATTTCATCTGTAGTTTTATCATTTCTTCCGTGTATCTCTTTATCAAAATTAGAAGTTTTTCCATCTTGGAAATATACTTTTTTTAGCTTTAAAACTGGTTCTGGGAATTTGTAATCATCGTAATCTTTGGCACTATAAACTAAGCTTCCTGCACTATAGTTAATGTTTAAATCGGTATTTGGGTATACTACCTGCGGACTAAAATATAGCCTATCGAGTGTTTTGTTGAATTGTTTGATGATTTGCTCTTTAGGGGAGTTATCGAATTTTTCTGTAGTTTTTACTTCTTTCAAATCAACATCTCCAGGTGTTATTTTTAAGGAAGTTGAGGATAGTCTAATCAACTTTTCAATTTCTTTATTTTGCCTTTCTAAATATTCTTTTACTTCAGTTAACGATTTGTTTTTAAACTGATTTTTGATATCGTTTTTAGTGGTTTGAGCCATAACAGAGGAACTAATAAACAGTAGGAGAGTAGCAAAGGATAGGAAAGGTTTCATTTAGATCGGATTTTTTTTGCGTTGAATTTATTGGTTAATTTAAGGATGAGCCAACTGGTAAGAAAAGCCAAAGCAATATCGCCAATGAGCGCTAAGGGGCTAAAATCTGTACTTGTATTTCCTTGTTTTGTAATTAAACTATAACCACTCACTTTGGTGTAAAAGTTAAAAGGAAAACCGTACTCATCGGCTCCATCGGCATCATAATGCAAACTCGATGTTGCCAATGTGATGATACCAAAAAGAGCCAGACCTCCTAACAAAATTTTATAACTGCTTTTCATAATTGTTTAGTCAAAATCGTAATACAACCTATACTTATTGCAGCAAGTGCATTGAAAAAGATAACCTTGGCAAGAACCATTGTCTTGCAGGTATTTTGGTAAATCAGCAAGAGATATGCCGCCAGCATTGGCTAAATCTGTTTCAATATCGGCAAATTCGCTTAGCAATGGCTCAATTTCTTGCCAACCCACATAGCCTTTAAACGCACAATAATCGTTGCAGTGAGCCAGCCAATACTCTTGTTGCAAACCTCGATAGCCTGGAGTACGTTCAGTGAGTTCTATCAGTTTTTGTTGGTCATTAACGTCATCTACACTTACATCATCTTGAAAGCTGCCTTCAAATTTCTTTGCTGCTTTTCCATCTGCTATGCACCAAGGACAGAGCGCTTCAATATCATCAATTGCATAAAATGGACTAGTGTAGTAAACATCTGTCGGTTTTTTACAGCAGTCGCAGGTAACTACGGTATCGGTTTCAAAAGCTCCAGTAAGTGTAGGTTCTGGGTGATATTTGAAAAAAGGCAGGTCTCTCTTCGCTACGTCGCTGCTGGTTTTCTTAACCTTTGGCTTAGGTTTTTGTACATCTTTATGAGCCGCAAGTTCTATCAACTGTGTTTTATCTTTCTGTTTGTTTTCTAGAGCAATGGCTTTTTCCAAGGCAGTAATAGCTTCGGCGTAGTCCATGGTGTAGGTTTTTACGTTGCTCAACATCCGCCAAAAGTTAGCATCGTTTGGACGTTCGCTTAAAATGGCGTTTAGTTCTTTTTCGGCTTCCTCAAATAAAGGTGTAGCTGATTGAGAGGGCAGAATATGTTCGAACCAAAATTTATTACTTTTCGAAATCGCCTTCGAAAGGGTGATGTTAATCTCTTTTAGTTTTTCAATTCGTTTATCCATTGCATTTAATTTAGACTAGTAAATTGGGTCTGTTATCGTCGAAAATTTCTTGCGCATTTTTTTCTATTAATTTATCTAACAGCGCATTATACCCATTTTCTATTTTATAGTTCATTTCATCGGCATACAATGGAAAAATGGAGTAAATGTTGATTAAGTTTTCACCAGCCTGTACCGAAGTAAACTCTTCATCAAAAGTTACCGAAGGTAGAACGACCACACCTGTATAATCGGTGTTTTCGGCATAAGGTTCCATATCTGCTGTAGCTTGTAAGGTGTGCCCAATCGCTAACCAAGTATCGTAATGATGTGGGAAACGGGCAACTTCTTTAAGCATCGCAATGAGCCAATCGTTAGGGTTGTCGCCAGTTACCTTGCCAAATGTTACTGATTTTGGTAGCAATAACATCAGCTCTGTAAATTGATAATCTTGTGGATTTTCTACAGCTGCGGGAACGGTCATTGCTAGTGTACTCATCCCAGCGGTAAGTAAGATATTGAAGTTGTGTTTTTCAGATTGTACGAAATAAACATCAAGATGGATATCTGGAGAGAATATTTCGTGGAAAACGGTTAGCTCTTCAGAGGTGTATCTTTCATCTAGGTGTGCTGAAATTGCCTCAGCATGTTCATCAAAACTGGTTCTGTTTCTGAATTTTTCATAAAAGTCGTTCATTGGAGGCGGTTTTGCGTTTTATAGAATATGTTTCTATCAAAACAACAATAGTTATTCCAATTGTGTAGGCCATGATATCTTCCCAAGCAAAAGAGTTTCCAATTACAATGTTGGCGAACTTGTTATCTCCTAATCCTATCAGTTTTACGATGTGAAAATATTGTAATGTTTCTATCAGATAGGAGAACAAAAGTGTAGCAATGGCTAAAGGCCAAACCCCAATGTGTACAAAAGCCTTTACAAAATAGTAAATGAGTATCACCACCAAAACATCGCCAACGTAAGGACGAATAAAGTTGTCGGTAATGTACAGTGCAATTAAAACTTCGATGATAAATATAGCTGCAGCAATAAGGAAGCTCTTTTTATCGAACCTAAAAGCGTTTTCTTTTTTCTCCATTTGGTGAGATAGTATTAAAAACCTAATTTAATCTAGATTTTGAATTAAACGAAGCTGATGAGAAAAATTATATTATTACTATTAGTTATTTGCGCAAATACTTTGATGGCTCAAACCACCCAAGATAAAGCTGCCATTTTAAAGGTGTTAGAAAATCAACGCCAAGGTTGGAATAAAGGTGATATGGAAAACTATATGCAAGGTTACTGGAAAAGTGATAGCCTTTTGTTTGTCGGCAAAAACGGTCCAACTTACGGCTGGCAAAAAACTTTGGATAATTATAAAAAAGGCTATCCAGATAAGAGTGCCATGGGCTTTTTAACTTTCGGGATTAAGAAAGTGGAATTTTTAGCGAAAGACAAAGCCTTCGTTTTGGGTAGTTGGAATTTGAAAAGAGAAAAAGATGAGCCGAAAGGTTATTTTACTTTGCTGTTGAGAAAGATTGGTGGGGAGTGGAAGGTTGTGGTAGACCATAGTTCTTAGCATTAGAATGTAGAGCGGTATGGTGGTAAAACTAAAAGTAGAATAGAGCGTGCTTTAAGATTGCTTGGTGAACTACCAATGACGCATGTATTCACGTCTTTTGAGGAGAAACGAAGAAGCAATCTCTTTTCTATAGTACCCTGTTTTCCTGGTTTTCGCTAGTCGGGATTTGTAATCCCGATTTGATTAACATTGGATTTTTAATCCAAAATTAGCTAGCTAGTTATATTCTTTTCTCGCTGTTCGACATTTGTAATGTCGAACCCACGCTGGCGCACGCCTGTAGGGTGTGCCTTTAAAGTAAATCCCAAAGAGCAATTAATACCCTTTAATTTTCAATCATCTTCCTATACTTCCTAGAAAAGTAATACAGCGAATAAAAAGTAAGTACTACACCAACTACCGATAAAATCATCACACTGCTCGAAAAGAAAGGCACCCAATTCAGTTTCACTTTAAAAATCTCTTTGCTTAGTAAAACACCAATACTGCCTATGTAACCAAAAGCATCGGCAATGTAAATGAGGAAACCTACGTTGCTTGCGTATTTGAAGGTAGAAATCAGTCGATCGAAAAAGATGGCGTTAAAAGGAATGTAAACCATGTATAAGCCCAGACCAACTAAAGTCATCCAAGCAATTGGACTAATATGATTGAATTTGAAAACTAAGGTGGAAGCTCCCGCTATCACAAAACCAATGACAATAAACCAATGTGCAGTTTTTAAGGCAACAAAGTTATTTTTGATCATGACCATGCTGCCAATAAGAACTAGCACTATAATGGTAATTGGCGTTTCTGTTTTTGAGAATATTGCTGGTTGGTTAAAAAAGCCCATTTCCTTCCACATTTCGGCGCTAAAATTATCCCTGAGATCTCGAAAGATGGTAGCGAAGCAATAAATCACAATACAGGCAATAATTCCACCTAAGAACTCCTTGACGAACTTCTTCCTGTCGTCGGAAGTCATGGCTACACGTTCGGTTCTAAATTTAATGTCTTCCTCGTCAGGTTGTGGAATTTTCTCCATCAGAAATACAAATACCGCTAGAGGAATACAAAAAACTAGGCCCGTATAAAAAGGCATCCAAAACTCGGAAATACCAAAGTTAGACATTAACCAAGCCCCTACAGATTTTACAAAACCAGAAGCAAAAATGAAACTCACCGCCAAGGTTGCACCAATAAAATCCGTACTTCTCCTACCTTCTACATAAGAAAATACCACGCCCCAAAGCATACCCAGCGGGAAACCGTTTATAAATAGAAATACAATATTATAAGGCATTGGAACTACGGCAAAAAACAACCAACTCAACCAAGAAATGCCTGTCAGTATCAGAATAATTTTTCCTCTGCCCGTTCGCTTTAGTTCAGAAATATATTTGATGCCGTAGAACTTAGCCAATAAGTAACCCAACATTTGGCTAATTACCAAAACCGTTTTGTAGCTATAACCTGCAATGGTTAAACCATCAAAAGTGGCTACGGTGAAAGTTTTTCTAAAACCAAAAATCATGGTGTAGGCTAAGAAAACCACTACGGCGGCATATAGTCCAGTTTTGATGGATTTGCTAGAATTGGTTTGGTGCATAAAAGGTTAATCTTAAAATGAAGATAACCTAATTATGTTAGAAGTCAAAGATTTAAGCCTGAAGTGAAACTGTAGTTTCGCTTAGCCGTTCAATTTCTAGAAGTGCTGCATCCCACAAGTTAATTCGTTGCTGTAGCGCTTCTTTTACCACGTCTGAGGCTTCGTTCCAAGCTTTATCTTCGGTGCCGCACAACTCGCTAGTCATGGTTAAGGCTAAATGACTGTGATGGTCGCCATCTACTTCGATGTGTCTGTCTAGGTAATATTTGAAAATAGTTACCTGAGCGGGATGTTTACTATTCAAATCGTTTACCATGGTGTGGAACATATTAGGAATCAAATCTTCCCTGCCGAAAGTAAACGCGGCTGCGGTAGCATGGTTTTTACCAGCGTTAATTACCGCAAAAGTGCTGTCCATAAATTTTTGCGCAGCTGATGGAACCTGTGCTTTTGCATAAGCTTCTTGAAAAGTAGCTCCTTTTTGTAAAGTATCTATGAACGTTGAAATGGGTTTTGTATTTGCACCAACTTGCTCCATGGCATCTAAGTAAAGTTCAAAATGACTTTTAATACCGCCATCTGCATCTAAATCCGATTCTTCGCCTGCTACAATTTCATTAATTAGCTGACGAGTTTTGGAATTGCCTACTGGAAACCAAGGCAACGTAGTGCAGGTAAGATTAATTTGCAATGCTTTCAAAAGTGACATGAAATCCCAAACGGCGTAGATATGATGCTCCATGAAGATACGAAGTGCAGGTAAATCACTAATTTGAGCGTATACTTTGTGATTAACAATTTGAGATTTTAGATGAGCAGCTTCTTGGTTTATTTTTTCTATCATGCTGGTATTTTGAGAGACTTACGAAGTTTCATCAACTTCGTAAGTCTTATTTTTATGATGTAAGTTTTGTTATTCGCCTAGTTTGAAATTCTTGTAATAAAAGTCTTTGTCTGCATCGGTAATTTCTCTAATTACTTTACATGGATTTCCTGCCGCAAATACATTATCGGGTATATCCTTTGTTACAACACTTCCAGAGCCGATAACCACATTGCTGCCAATAGTAACACCTGGATTAATTACCACATTTCCACCCAACCAAACGCTATCGCCAATAGTAATCGGTTGCGCCCATTCATGTTCTTGGTCGCGTAAATGTTGGTGTAAAGGATGACCAGCAGTGTAAATAGACACATTTGGTCCAATAAAAGCGTGGCTGCCGATGGAAACTTTAGCGCAGTCTAAAATGGTGAGATTGAAATTACTATAGAAATGGTCACCAACTTCGATGTTATATCCATAATCACAGCGAAACGGTGGTTCTACGTAAAACATGGTTTCAGTTTTGCCGAACAGTTTTTTGATGAGCTGCTTGCGCTGTTTAATTTGTTTTGGAGGCAGATTGTTGAATTCGAAAACAATTTCACGTGCATTTAGCCTGTCGTTAGCTAATTCATTGTCGCCAGCTTGATATGCTTTGCCAGCCAACATTTTTTCTTTCTCGGTAAGTTGCTTTTCCATTAACCGCAAAATTAGCTAAAGGCTTTTCGAAGTACGAAAATATTTGAATTTATGAGATTTGGGTGTTTTTATAGGTTTTTGTGATAAGTCTAATTGCTGGGAAGGAAAACTTTTGAAGAAATCAGTCTTTGCATTCTTTACGGAAACTTCCAAAACCTTTGCGGTTCAATTTTAACGCAAAGTAAAGAAGAGCTACTCCAAGAATGCGAAGTTTTGCGTAAGCTTTGGTTTAATAAACCCGATTGAACGATTATACTTTTTTGATGCTTGTCATCCTGAGCTTGTCGAAGGATTTGTTTGTTACTTGCAAGCACTTCGATAAACTCAGTGTGACACAAGATAGAGGTAATGTCAACAAAAAAGATAAAAGTGAAAGCGGGGCTATCGTAACCGATGCCCCGCTGTATTTGCTTTTTCTACAATATTTTAAAGTTTGCCTTTTGCATAAGCATTCTCTGCCCTTTTTACGGCTTTCTTCTCTCTCCAATGTGCATATTTTTCTTTAAATGCCATTTTGATTAAGCTATCTACTGCGCCGTGTCTAAACAAACTCCAAACACTAGCGGCTTTACGACTGATGGATTGGTCCCAAGCTCTTAAACTTAACGAGAACGAACCGTCAACGTATTTCATCCAGTGCCACATACCGGTTGGCATAAATAAAGTATCACCGTGCTCTAAGAAAACCTCGTAACCTTCAATGCCATTTAAAGAAGGGAATTTTTCAAAATCTGGATTGTCTACTTTGTAATCTTCCAAAGCGTAAGTGGCATTTGGTAAGCAATAAAGACGTTTTTTCCATTTATAATCGAATAAGATAATGTGCTTGCGACCACCAAAATGGGTATGGAAAATATGAGGTAAATCGATATCGTAATGTAAGAAAGTTACTGAGTTTGAACCACCAAAAAACATGGCTGGCATACTTTCTATAAAACCACCCATCAAATCTTTAGGGATTTTGATGTCGTTAATTAAGCTTGGTACTTTCTTGAATAAGTTGAAGAAAAATATCCTTAATTCGGTAGGCTCACGCTTAATTAAATCTAGGTATTCGCCAAATTTCATGTGTGCCGTAGCCGCATTAATGGGCTTGCTTGGGTCTGCTTTCGAGTTGTCGTAAAGTGGAACTTCAAGTTCGCCACCAATTTCCTTAAGGTATTCGGTAGTCCATTTTTCTCTTGCTGGCCAATCTTTGGTAAGTCCTTTAATTACCAAAGGACGTTTTTTCTTCAAATAATTCTTTTTGAAGTCCTCTGGAGTGATAGATTCTACGGTATCTACGGGTTTTAAGTTAAAGCTCATTTGGTGTGATTTATAAACTTTCGGTTAACTTACTGCTAAATTAAACTGTACAAAGTTGTGATAAAAAACGTTAAGATGTATGACTATTATATAAAAGTTGCGAATAAAATGATTTAAATCACTTTCTTTTGGCCACAGATGTACGGATACAAATCTTAAAATTTCTTTTTACAATTTCACATGTAAATAATCTGTGGCTAATACTTATAAAACCTAGGTAACTTTTGCTTTTTTAATGATTTTAGCAAAATAAGAAGGGAATAAACGTTTCAACAAAACGCCTTTCACTTCTTTGCCACCTATATAAACTTCGTCTTTTTTCTTTTCGATAGCCCGGATGATTTGCTTGGCACATTCTTCGGCTGGCATGCCATTTTCTTGTGCTTCATCCATTGTGCCTTGCTTGCTTCCATCTTCAGTTAAGGCATTAATGGTTACTTTGGTCTTAATAAAGCCTGGACAAGCTAGCAAAATGTGGATGTTAGGGTTGTCTAGTTCTATTCTTAAAGATTCGAAATAACCATGTAATGCATGTTTCGAAGCTGAATAAGCCGAACGCAACCTAGTACCAAATTTACCAACTAAGCTGCTCACGCATACAATAGAACCCGTGTTTCGTTTTATCATTTGAGGAAGTACCGCCTTGCTTAAAATTACGGTACCCCAAAAATTGATATCCATGAAACGTTTTTCAGTTGCAAAATCAGTTTCTAAAGCTAGTGCCCGCTGACTGATACCACCGCTGTTAATCAAAATATCGATATGACCATAAATGCGAATTGCTTCTTGTGCTTTTGTGGTCAAGTTTTCGCTATCCTCCAAATCCAAAGAGAGTACATGTAAGTCAATTTGGTTTTTGCAGTTCTGTTTTACTCGAAAAAGTTCATCTCGGTTGCGTGAAGAAATGATCAGCTTTGCGCCGGCAGCACTTAATTCATAAACCAATGCCTCACCAATTCCTGAAGAAGCTCCTGTAATCCAAACAACTTTATTTTTCATGGGCAACAATAGTTTCAACAAGTTCTTGTTCTACAACAGTATCGGCCTCTGGTGCTTTTATTACTCTACTTTCAAACTTCTCGTCGTAATTAGCTCTCAAAGTTCCCATCCATCTGTCCCAAAAAAGAAAATACAAGCCATAATTGCCCGTAAAAAACTGATGGTGTTGGTTATGTGCTACAGAGGTATTTACCCACTTGCCAATTTTTGTTTTGTGTAAGCCTGCCGGATAAAGTTCGTAGCCTAAATGCCCATATACATTGTAAACAAACATCAGAAAGAAGAAAACAGACAAATGCGCCACGTGTACAGGCATGCAGAAAATGAAAATAATGAAGATTCCACTTTCAACCAATGCTTCTAATGGATGGAAAGCATAGGCAGTCCAAGGTGAAGGATTAGTAGTTTTATGATGGATTAAGTGAAACCACTTGAACAGTTTTGGATGGTGCATTATTCTGTGCGTCCAATAAAAATAAGTGTCGTGAACGAAGAACATGATTGGAAAAGCCAAGAAGAAATACACCCAGCCGTACTGTGAAATATCAGTGTATAAGGTGGTGTAAGGTCTTATTGCATCGTTTTCTAAAAATATAACTGGCTGCGCACCAAAAATTAGAATGGCAATAATAGAGTAAAAAATGTCTCTCTTGTAATCAGAAACTTTTTGTTTTTTGCTTTGTATTTTCCTTCCACCAAGTTTTTTGCTGAACAGTACATAGAAAATTAAGAAAGCAAGGCCTGCAATTACGAAATATCTAATGGCCACCTCCAAAGAGAAACTAATGAGCTTTTCCCAAGTCATAAAAGAATAATTTGTACAAAAGTACGCAAAAAACTACTAAAACATTTTATTCGTTTTCTGCAAAAAGCTCTGCTGCAATGCCGTCTGCAAATAATTTTCCTTTATTAGTGAGTTTGATAATGTCGTCTTCTTTAAATAATTTCCCGTTGAAAATGAATGGTTTAGCTAATTTTTTAGTCTGTTCTGCATAGCTTCTGCCAAAATCTTTTTCTACTTTTTCTAGGTTTAAGCCCCACATGGTTCTTAGGGAAGTCATCACATACTCGTTAAACTTATCAGTTGTACTCAACTGTTCCAACGTTTCGGGCAACTGGCCTTTTGCAAGGCTTTCCATGTATTTTGCATTGTTGGCAACGTTGATATATCTATCGTATCCGTCAAAGCCGTGTGCCGAAGGACCAATTCCTAAATAGGGTACGCCTTTCCAATAATTAGTGTTGTGAACTGCATATTTTTGGGGCAAGCTGTAATTTGAAATTTCGTAGTGCTCAAAACCATTTGACGTAACTGTATCAATCAGCATCATAAATTGATCAGCGCTTTGGTCGTCGCTCACATCTGGCTGTTTGCCTTTTTCAATGGCGTGGGCTAAAGCTGTTCTCGGTTCTACAGTAAGCGAGTAAGCAGATAAATGTGGTATCTGGAGTTCGATAGCTGTTTGTATGTTGGTTTTCCACTTTTCGTTGGTGAGCAGGGGATAGCCGTAAATCAAATCAATAGTCAAGTTTTCAAAGCCTGCATCCTGACTTCTTTTGATGCAATCCGAAGCTTCTTGCGAGTTGTGCGCTCTGTTCATCCACACCAAATCCTCATTAAAAAAAGATTGCGTGCCAATGCTGAAACGATTCACGGGTAGTTTTCTAATTTGGCTAATTTTCAAAGCTGTTAAATCGTCGGGATTGGTTTCTATCGTGATTTCTGCATCAGAAGAAATAGAGAAATGCTTTTCTATGGTTGCCAAAATTTGCTGCAACGCTGCCGTTGGTAAAACTGAAGGTGTGCCACCGCCAAAATAGATGCTGCCAATTTGTTGGTGCTCTAATCTGTTTTTCTTAAGGATGATTTCCCTGCAAATTGCTTCCACCATCTCGTTCATATATTTTGTAGAGGTGGTAAAATGAAAATCGCAATAAGTACAAGCCTTTTTGCAAAAAGGAATATGGATATAGATGCCAGCCATTGCCACAAAGGTAGGGTTAATGGGCTAAATTTTCTGGTAAGTAGAATTTTTATGCGCAATGTTGCTATTTTAGCAATATGATAACTGTAAACGAATATTTTGACGGAGCCGTAAAGTCTCTAGGTTACGAAAACAATGGAAAATCTACCGTAGGCGTAATTGATGCCGGCGAATACGAATTTGGAACTTCTACCCACGAAACCATGATTATTGTAGAAGGTACAATGCAAGTTTTATTAGATGGGCAAACTGACTGGAAAAACTTTAATGCAGGAGAAAAATTTGAGGTAGACGCAAATTCTTCTTTTAAAGTAAAAGTGGTAGGGCAGGTTTCTTACCTATGTAAATACAATTAGTATTTGCGTTAAACCTAATGCTTTTATTTACTTTTGAGAAAGTATATGAGGTTTATCATTTGGCTTATATTTTGTTTCTGCGGCGGAAGTATTTTTGCCCAACAAGGCTATAGGCTAAAGATTTCATTGCCAGATAATTTTAAGTCCCTATCGAAGGATTTTGAATTGCCGAAAGAAATTAAGGATAGTCTAGAAGTCTACAAAGAAGCGGATAAATTACTCTCTCAGTTGCAGTTTAAAGGGTACTTGTTGGCAGAGATTACTGCTTTAGATTTTCAAGGGAAAGAAGTTTCGCTAGCGATTAGGCCAAACCAGTTATACCAATGGGTTAAACTCTCTAGCGGAAATTTACCTTCTGCAGTTAAGCAGAGTGTGGGTTTTCGTGAAAGAAATTACGAAAGGGTAAATTTTGATGTTGAAGGTTTAACACAGCTATTTAAAATACTATTAACGCATTACGAAAATAACGGATATCCATTCGCTAGTGTAAGCTTGCAACAAATTGAGATTGATACTGGCGCTATCTCAGCAAGAATTGAAGTAAAACCCAATCAAAAAATTCTATTTGATACATTACAGGTAGTAGGTACTGCTCAAATTGCACAAAAATATCTTCAGTCTTACCTCAATACCAAAAGCGGGATGCTTTATTCTGAAAAAGCAATCTCTCAAATAGAAAATAGATTACGGGAATTGCCATTTTTAGAAGTTGTAAAGCCAACCGAAATAGTTTTCTCTACAGAAAAAGCTTCGGCTCGAATATTTATAAATAAAAAGAATGCAAACCAATTTGACGGTATTCTAGGACTACAGCAAAATGGAAGTTCTGGTAAAACGCAATTGGTGGGTAACTTAAAGCTTCATTTGCAAAATGCCTTTAAAAGGGGAGAGCAATTGAATTTTAATTATCAAGGTTTGGCACAACAGAGCCAATTGTTGGATATTAAAGCCGCTTTTCCTCATGTGCTCAATACAGATTTTGGTTTAAGTCCAAGCTTATACCTGTACAAGCAAGATTCGTCTTTTTTAAATGTAGATACTAAGTTAGGCTTCAATTACTTGCTAAAAGGAAACAATACTTTTCAGTTTTTTATAGAAAATCGCTCTACAAGCCTTTCTTCGGTAGAAGCTTACGAAAATGCAACAATACTGCCTGCAATTTTAGATGCTAGCACTACTTTTTACGGCTTAGGGTTAAATATCGAAAATCTAGATTACAGGTACAATCCGCAAAAAGGTTACAGTATTTCATTTGATGCTGCGGTTGGAAGTAAGAAGATTAAACGTAATGCGGCCATTCCAGAGAATTTATACCAAGGGATACCGCTAAGTAGCACATCTTATCGATGGTTCAGTCAAATCAACTATTATGTGCCCTTGGCTAAGCAGCTGGTTTTTACTGCATCCAATCAAACAGCTTTCCTTAGTGGTAAGTATTTGTTAGATAATGAGGTTTTTCGCATCGGCGGACAAAGAAGCCTTCGGGGTTTTAACGAACTATCCATATTGGCAACAGGTTACACCATCGGTAATGCCGAGATAAGATATTTGTTAGAGCAAAATTCATTTTTATTCGCATTTTACAACCAAGCTTATCTTCAACATAAAACCGCTAAACTAGATTATGCTGATTTTCCTTTGGGTTTTGGGGCTGGCGTTAACTTCGAAACTAACCTCGGAATTCTTTCTGTGAGTTATGCTTTAGGGAAACAAAAAAATAATCCATTAAATTTGCGCCAAGGAAAAATACACTTCGGTATAACCGCACTATTTTAAAATGGCTAAGAAAAACTTATTGTTTCTTGTTTTTACAGTATTGATGGTCGCTGCTCAGGCGCAGGTAACAACAAAGGTCGATACCCTAAACAATGCCATTCCTTTACAAGATAGTTTAACCATTATAGACACTGCTAATGTGGTAGCTATAGATACGCTAACGCCAGATATTCTGAAGATTAGAGATTCGTTAACCAATGCAAAATGGCTCGATAGTTTAAATGCTGGTTATGGTTTCGAAGTTTTCTCATTAAAAAAATGGATTGAATTGGCAGGCAACTCCCAGGAAAAAGTAGTGTATCAGCATGGAGATTTGTTGCCAAAAGGCGATGTCTGGGTGTTAGGTATCATCGGTTTTTTGTTGGTGCTTTTTGCAATTCTAAAAAATACTTTTGGTAAGCAACTCAGTGCAGTGGTACAATCTTTTTATAGCAATAGGGCGCTCATTAATCTTAATAAGGAAGATAATTTGGTTACTTCCTGGTCGTTTTTATTGTTATTTATCCAGTTCGGCTTTACCATAGGGATGTTCTTTTATCTTGCTGCGCAATATCGGGGCTTGCCGCAGGTTCATCAAGGTGGGTTTACATTTTTCGTCACCATATCGGTAATCGTGATTTTATTATATCTACTAAAAATAGTTTGTTTACGATTTATCGGATTTGTGTTTGATGTGCAGCGGGCACTCCACCAATATGTGTCAATATTATATTTAAGTTATTTTAATACTTCTTTATTGTTTGTCCCAATTATCATTGCTTTTGCGCTTTCTGCGAAAGAATATGGCTCTGGTTATATCTTCTTGGGTGTATCTGCACTAATTCTAATCTTTGTTTTTCAGTTTATAAGGGCGGCAATAAATATTTTATCACAATATAGGTTTCCTAAATTGTATTTATTTTTGTACTTTTGCACCCTCGAAATTTGCCCTATATTGATATTAATCAAGGCAATAGGGTTATAAGTGCTAATTAGGAAAATGCAAGAAAACAACGAAAGACTACGCAAGGTAAAAAGCATATTGGTAACCCTGCCTAAGCCAGAAACTGAAAAGTCCCCATATTTTGATTTAGCAAAGAAGTATAATCTAAAGATAGATTTCCGCTCTTTTATTCACGTAGAAGGCGTTCCTGCTAAAGATTTTAGAAAAGAAAAAATTAACCTAGCTGATTTTACTGCTGTAGTTTTTACAAGTAGAAACGCCGTGGATCATTTCTTCAGGATTTGTGAGGAGATGAGGTTTGAGGTTTCCGTTAATTTGAAGTACTTCTGTATCTCAGAATCTACTGCACTATACTTGCAAAAGTATATTCAATATAGAAAGCGTAAAATATTCTTCGGTAAGCAAACTGCTGCCGATTTAGCAGAGGTGCTGAAAAAACATGCTACTGAAAAATTCTTGTACCCTTGTTCGGATGTGGCTACAGAGGATACCATGAATTTCCTTCAAAAGAACGGTTACGATGTAACCCCTGCTGTATTGTTCAGAACAGTAGTAAGTGATTTGTCAGACCTTGCTGATGTATTTTATGATGTGTTGGCATTCTTCAGTCCTTCGAGTATTCAGTCGCTGTATACAAATTTCCCCAAATTTCTACAAAACAATACAAGGATAGCAACTTTTGGTTTAAATACTCAAAAAGCAGTAGCTGATAATGGGCTAATTGTTGATATCGCAGCTCCAAATCCTGAGGCTCCATCTATGATTATGGCTTTAGAGAATTACATCAAGAAGTCTAACAAGTAATTCTATAAAAATACCCATCTATAGGTGTTGATAAGCAATCTGTTATCTGGTAAGGCGTTATAAATGATTGATGTTTTTGCTTTATTCACAATAAAGTAAGGTTTGTAACGTTAATCTGTACTGATTATCAGGTAACGGGTATATAAAGTCGTTTTATTTGATGATTAGCGTAGGTTTGTTGGTCAAGTAATAAAGCCGGTTTTTCGTGTTTTGGCTTTTAAAACCTTCAGTTTTGAGATTAACGAAATGTTAATAAAAAAAATCACTCTTAAAAAGTGTGGATTTTTTTGTGCGAATAGTTGTTAATATCAATGTTAATTAATAAAATTGCTGTAAAATTGCTTAGACGAAATATGAAGAAACTATACTTTCTTGCCGTTACCCTGCTTTCTTTAATGCTTTCGAGCTGTGGAAAAGGCGGTCAAGGGGAATTGGTCGGTGCCTATAACAGAAAATTCAAAAATACGGCAATCCCTTTGGGAATGGTTTATGTTCCTGGTGGTCGAAACCTTTTGGGAATGACTGATGAAGATATTACGTTTTATCAGGGCAAACAAAGTAAGATGGTTTCTATGAGCCCTTTCTTTATGGACCAAACCGAAATTACAAATGCGGAATATAGACAATTTGTAAATTGGGTGAGAGATTCGGTAGCAATCACCAAAGGCAATATTGATGATTATTTCATTAAGCCAAAAGCAAATGCAGCCGCTGGTCCAGCCAAATTCAAAAATATTGATTGGAAAAAGGTCGGAAATGGTTCTAATCTATGGCGTAATAAAAAACCTGACGTACAAACAAAATTAAAAACGATGTACGTTAATGACAATTTATCTAGTTTTACTCAAGGTAAAAATGATAAAGATCTTGATATCAAATTACTGAGATACGCTTTTGTAGAAAAAAACCTAGATAGAGCAGTTGAAAATGCTGGTGTAGCAGAAAGACAGCGTATCGATGATTACGATATCTATACGGATAGTCCAACACCAGGAAAAATTAATGAATTCCCTTCTATCATGGTTTATCCAGATACCTTGGTTTGGAGAAAAGATTATACCTACGATTATAATGATCCTATGGTTGAGGGTTATTTTAACCACCCTTCTTATGATAAATATCCTGTAGTTGGTGTAACTTGGGATCAATCTAGAGCTTTTAGCAATTGGCGTACACAGTTCTACGAAAATGTAGCACGTCAAAGAAAACTTCCTGCCAATTCAAGGTTGAAATACGATTTGCCAACAGAATCCGAATTTGAATATGCAGCACGTGGTGGCAGAACACAAACCAAGTATCCTTGGGGTGGTCCATACATTATGAATGCGAAAGGTTGCTTGCAAGCTAACTTTAAAGTTGGTAGAGGTAACTATGCTGATGATGGTGCGCTTTATACTGTGGAGGCTAAAGCTTATTTGCCTAACGATTACGGTTTATATAACATGGCTGGAAACGTAGCAGAATGGACTTTAAACTCTTATAATACTTCTTTGCCAGAAGACAGAAACCCAATTTTTAGAAAAGGAACCCGTAAAACAGTTAAAGGCGGTTCTTGGAAAGATATAGGCTTTTTCCTTCAAAATTCTGTAGCACAGTACGAGTATCAGAATGTGCCAAGATCTTACATTGGTTTCAGATGTGTATCTCACTATCCTGGAAACAGATTAATGTAGCTTTTTCCAAAAAAAATATAATATAAAAACCAAAAAACTAAAATTAACTATTAAGAACTATGGCCGGAAAATTTGCCACTCAAGAAGCTAAATTACACCTTGCAACCTCTGTGGGTGCAGCTATCGTAATTGTTGGTGCATTATTTAAAATCCTTCACTTGGGAGGTATTTGGGGAAGTATTATGATTGGTGTGGGACTAGGTGTAGAAGCATTTCTATTCTTATTAGGAGGTTTCTTTCCACCACACGCAGATGTAGAATGGGATAAAGTTTATCCGCAATTGCGTAAAGATGGTAAGCCTACACCTCAAGATGCAATTCCGCAGGCTGCTCCAGTTAATGTTGGTGCAACAGGTGCTTTGGATAAATTGGTTAATGAAAAAATTGGTCCAGAATTGATAGAAAGCTTAGGTAACGGTTTACGTACCTTCGGAGATAAAGTTGCAAATATTTCTAAGGTAGCAGATGCTTCTATTGCTACTACGGAGTTTACAGATAAAGTAAAAGGTGCTAGTGATAGCCTTGGAAACATGAATAATGCCTTTGGCAAAGCTACAGAGCAATTGGCTGCATTAGGAGCTAGTCATGCTGATTCTAAAGCTTACCATGAGCAAGTAAATAACTTGGCTAAAAACTTATCGGCATTAAATGCAGTATATGAGTTAGAGCTACAAGATTCTAGCGCTCACTTAAAATCAATGAATAAATTTTACCAAAACTTGGCTTTAACCATGAACAACTTCAACGATTCTATGGAAGATTCGAAGCAGTTCAAAGAAGAAGTTGGTAAACTAGCTAAAAACTTATCGTCGTTAAATGCTATTTATGGCAACATGTTAACGGCAATGAATCAACCACGTGCATAATCAGTCATATTATTAACTATTAAATATTGAGATAATATGGCAGGAGGTAAGGAAACAGCAAGGCAGAAGATGATAGGTATCATGTATTTGGTACTATTAGCTATGCTTGCCCTTAACGTTTCGGATTTGGTGTTAAAAGCTTTCAAGAATATTAATGATAGCTTAAACACATCTAAAAATAACGTTGAAAGTAATATTTCTCAACTGTTGAGAAATTACGAAAATACAAAAGCTAAAGAAGGCGGGGATAACCTGCTAAAGCTAAATAGAGCTAAAGAGGCGCAAAAGGTAGGTGAAGATTTAATCAAATATATTGATAAGCTTCAAGCTAAAATTGCTGCTGATGGTTTAGACGAAGATGGCGATTTAGTGCAAAAGAACAACCTAGATATTGGTCAAAATATCATGGGTAACGATGCTTCTTCTAAAGAAGGTAAGAAGTTGCAAGAGGAAATTAATAAAACAGGGAAAAAATTAGCTTCACTTTTACAAGAAGATGAAGGTAAACCAACGTTTGTTTTGCAGGCTTTAGACCCTGCCAAACCTAAAGCTGGAGAACCTAAAACATGGACTGGTTCTATGTTCGGTGAGGGTGTTCCCTTGGCCGCTTTTAGAACTATCTTAACCATGCTTCAAAACGATGCTAAGAATATGGAAGCTGATATCATCAACAAGATCTTAGCTGATAAGCCTATCGTAGTATTGGATCAATTTGAGGCTGTGGCAGTAGCTCCTTCTTCTTATGTAATTCAAGGACAGCCATACAAAGCAGAAATTTACCTAACGGCAAGTGATTCTAAATCTTCGCCAGATGTGAGTGTAAATGGAAATAAAGTCCCAACTGATAATGGCAAAGGTGTTTATACCGGCGGTACAGGAAGTGTAGGTACTTTTACTTGGAAAGGTACAATTAGAGTTAAAGAGAGAAACGGAAATATTAAAACTTACGAGACCAAACCTCAAACTTATCAAGTAGCTGCGCCATCGGCAACAGTTTCTTCTGATAAGTTGAATGTAATCTACGCAGGTATTCCAAATCCGTTTACTATTTCTGCAGCAGGTTTCCCTAGTATCAATGCATCTATCACTGGTGGTTCTTTAACTGGCGGTAATGGTAAATACATGATCAACGTACCTGGTTCGATGGTAGGCAAAGAGGTTTCTATCAGTGTAAGCGGTGTTAACAATGGAAAAACGGTAAACTTGGGAGCTCCTAAGTTTAGGGTTAAAGCTATTCCTGCTCCAATTGCAAAAGTTGGTGGTTACGGAGGCGGAGATATTGCTTCGGTACAATTAAAGAGCGAATCTGAAATTGAAGCTGATTTGGATGATTTCCCTTTTGATGTGAAATTTAGAATTATTCGTTTCGAATTGACAGTGATTAAGCCACGCTCTGACGCAATAACCATATCTGGACAAGGCGGTAACTTTGTAGGAGCAGTAAGAAGTGCAATTAATGCGGTGTCTCCTGGAACAAGGGTTATCTTTAGCGATATTGTATCTCAGGGCCCTGATGGTAGACAAAAGGTGTTGCCGGCATTGGTGTTTAATGTAAAATAATTGAAGATGAAAAAGATTGCGTTGTCGTTTGTATGTATGATGTTGGTTGTTGCGGTAAGTTTTGCTCAAAAAAGCAATACTAGAAAAACCAATGCAAAGAAACCGACTACTTCGACTGCCGTTGCGGAAACTCCAAAAGTAGATACTACTAAAACGGTAGCTAAAAAGAAAATCAGGGTGAAGCCGAAAGATGGCTATGCGATGGAAAAGGAGCTTAGAGACACGGCTTCGGAAAAAGCATTTCTACCTGTAATTAAGGATGAAGATGTGGTTTATACCAAGCGTGTTTGGAGAGATATAGACTTGCGTGATACCATTAATGGTGTGCTTAACTATCCTAAATCGAGATTGATTGATGTGCTGTTAACTCATGTGAGAAACGAAGAGCTTACAGCTTATAATCCAAAGAATCCAACTACTTTGGATGATGATGATTCTTTCAATTTTCCTTTAGATACAACAGAGGCTATAAGATTGGCAAACGGCGTTGTAAACGTAACCAACAACAAAACAGGTACAGTTACTCAAGTAGCTGGAGAATTTAACCCAGCATTGTTTTTAAAATACAGAGTTAAAGAAGATTGGGTTTTTGATGGAAAGAGAGGTGTTTTCGAACCTCGTATCGTTGCTTTGGCACCTTTGAAATTTAACGATCAAAGTAAAGATTGGCAGCCAGTTTTTTGGATTGCCTACGAAGAAGCAAGAGATATTCTCTCTACGAAAAGACTTTTCAATCCTTTAAATGATTCTTCTCCTCTAAGTTTGGACGATTTCTTCATTCATAGATTGTTTTCTAGTCATGTAGTTAAACAAACAAATGCTGGAGATTATAAAGTGAAAGATTTAGTTGGTGATCCGAGACAACGTTTGTTAGAAAGCGAACGTATCAAAAAGAAAATGGCTGATATGGAACAAGGTCTCTGGGAATATTAATTCAAAAAAAAATTTATAAAAAAGTCCTGACGTTATTTCATCGGGACTTTTTTTGTTGATAGCATATGCTTTTTATATGTTCATCATTATATAAATTGTAAAAATGAACGTTTTGTTTAATTTCCTTCAAGTTTGTTGAAGTAATTGACAAGCGTAGTCAATTGTTTTTTATTCAGGAGTTTAGCTAATTCTTCAGTACTGGCCTCCTTGATTTTCTTCACGGATTTAAAATGCTGAAGTAGTTTGTCAGCTGTGCTTTTGCCAATGCCTTCTATTTCTTCCAACTCAGTTTTTAATGTTCCTTGATCACGTTTTTTACGGTGGAAGGTAATTCCGAATCGGTGGGCTTCGTCTCTTAAATGTTGAATGATCTTTAAGGTCTCCGATTTCTTGTCCAAATAAAGTGGCAAACTGTCGTTAGGATAATAAAGTTCTTCTAATCTTTTGGCAATGCCAATAACGGTAACCTTCTTATTAATGCCGAGCTTCTTTAAACTGCTTACAGCCGATGACAATTGTCCTTTTCCTCCATCAATAATGATCAACTGAGGTAATGGCTGATTTTCATCTAACATGCGCTTATATCGTCTGTAAACGGCTTCCTGCATTGTTGCAAAATCGTTAGGCCCTTCTACGGTTTTCACATTGAAATGGCGATAATCTTTTTTGCTAGGTTTGGCGTCCTTAAATACCACAATGGCAGACACTGGATATTTTCCTTGAAAATTGGAGTTATCGAAACATTCGATATGATATGGCAATTGCGTTAACCTCAAATCGTTTTTCATCTGCGTTAACACACGGTCTGTCTTTAATTCCGGATTTAACTTCTCGTATTGGTTTAGCTTTTCTTTTTTGAAGAACAGTACGTTTTTTTGGGAAAGTTCTAACAAAGCTTTTTTCTCGCCTAACTTAGGCAAGGTAAGTTTAAGATTGGTGTCTTCTAATGGAATTTCAAAGGGAACAACAATCTCTCTTGAAGTGCTTTTAAATCTGCTCCGAAACTCTGCAATAGCGATAGAGAGTAGTTCTTCATCGCTTTCATCCAAACGTTTTTTAATTTCTATAGTTTGGGTTTGGATAATGGCGCCATTCATAACCTTTAGATAGTTGACAAAAGCGTATCGTTCATCGCTTGCAATACTTACCACATCAATATTGGTAATGGCGCTGCTCACTACCGTAGATTTACTTTGATATTTTTCTAGTACGCTGAGTTTTTTCTGGTAATTGTGTGCTAGTTCGAAGTTGAGCTCCTCGGCAGCGGTTTTAACTACTTGTTTTACTTCTTTAATTACATTACCGATTTTGCCATTTAAAATGTCTTTAATTTCGGCAATATTGTTTTCGTAATCATCTTTAGATTGGTAATTCTGACAAGGTCCTTTGCAATTACCAATCTGATACTCTAGGCATACTTTGAACTTGTTCGCATTGATGTTTTCTTGGGTTAATGCCAAATTACAAGTGCGCAAAGTATAAGTTTCCTTGATAAGGTCTAAAATCGTATGCATCATACCCACAGAAGCGTAAGGACCTAAGTAGGTTGATCCGTCTTTAATCATTCTTCGAGTAGAGAAAACCCTGGGGAATGGTTCTTTTTTGATGACAATCCATGGGTAAGTCTTGTCATCTTTAAGCATAATGTTGTAGCGAGGCTGATGTTTTTTAATTAAGCTATTTTCGAGTAGCCAGGCATCAATCTCTGTATCAACAATGGTGAATTGGATGCGCCTAATTTTAGAAACCAGTACCCTAGTTTTTCCGTTGAGCTGTTTATCCTGTACAAAATACGAACTCACGCGGTTACGCAAATCCTTTGCCTTGCCAATATAAATGAGCTTGTCATCCACATCAAAATATTGGTAAACACCTGGTCTGTGAGGAATATCCTTTAATGCTTTTTTATAATCGAAACTGCTCATTGGGGCTACAAATTTACACTAAAAAATTAGACCTCGTAAGTTTTCGAAACTTACGAGGTCTAATTAATAATGATTTGGAGAATTAAAATCCTAATTTCTTATCAAGTTCTGAAGTGGTCTCTTCTTGTGGCTGATATTGATTGCAATCATACACAATATTCACACCGCCAGTAGGAGCTTCAAAGTCGTTCTTGCTCATTTTTAAGTTGGGATTGGCATAAACTCTCTTCATGAAACCCGCATATATTGGTAGCGCCGAATTAGCACCTTCGCCATCTCGTGTGCTTGTAAAGTGGAAGGCACGGTCTTCGCAGCCTGTCCAAACGCCAGCAACCAAATCTGGGCTAATTGCCATAAACCAACCATCGGAGTTGTTTTGCGTGGTACCTGTTTTACCGCCAATTGGGCCATTAACTTTGTATTTGTAACTTAAACGAGATCCTGTTCCCCCTGTAACAACACCCCGCAACATTCGAGTCATCACATAAGCTACTTCCTCATTCATGGCTACTTTGATAATCGGTCTACTTTCATAAAGTACCACTCCGTTTTTATCTTCTATTTTAGTAATGAAGTTAGGTTGTGTCCACGCACCTTTGTTGGCGAAAACACCATAAGCACCTACCATATCGTACACGGAAGCATCAAAAGTGCCCAAGCTAATAGAAGGTACAGCAGGCACCTCGCTGGTAATACCCATTTTCTTGATCTCATTCATTACTGCTGTAGGTCCAACCTGTTTCATCAAGTAGGCAACAATATAGTTTTGAGAATAAGCTAAGCCTTTTTGTAAAGTTATTTTTCCAGGAAGTGGTGTGCCAGAATTTCTTGGTGTCCAATCTGGGCTACCAGGACTAGAAATAGTTACCGGTTCGTTCAAAACCTCGTAGCAAGGCGAATATCCATTTTCTATAGCAACAGCATAGGTGAAAGGTTTAGCTGTAGAGCCAACCTGTCTTTTACCCATTTTAACCTGATCGTACTTGAAATGCTCGAAATTAATTCCACCTACCCAAGCTTTGATATTTCCAGTCTTCGGATCCATGGCCATCATCGCATTACGCAATAGCAATTTGTAATATTTAACTGAATCAATAGGTTTCATCAAGGTGTCGATGTTTCCTTTCCAAGTAAAAATGGTTAACCTCGCAGGAGTGTTAAAGTCGGTAGTAATTTCGTCATCCGATTTGCCTTCCGATTTTAATGCCTTATATCTGTCTGATCTTTTTATACCTTGGTCAATCAATTTTTCCATCCCTCTAAAAGGATTTCGTCCTTTCCAGCTTTTGGTGAATTGCGCCTGCAGTGTTTTCATGTATTCTTTCTGCGCTTCTTCGGCGTAAACCTGCATGTCATAATTGATCGTCGAATAAATCTTCAATCCATCTCTATCTAGGTCGTAAGGAGTACCGTCTGCTTTGTTGATTGAGCGTTCTTCTAAAATCTTCTTAACCTCTGTTTTTAATACAGCTCTAAAGTAAGGTGCAATACCATCATTATTTGTAGCAGCATTGAAATGTAAGTTTAAAGGTTTTTCTCTCTCTCCTGCAAACTGGTCTTCAGTAATATATCCTTCCTTAACCATCAAAGCCATAACGGTATTTCTTCTGTCTAAAGAACGTTCTGGATTTTTGGTAGGCGAGTAACGAGTGATACCCTTTTGTAGGCCAATAAGTACTGCTGCTTGTGGTACCGTTAATTTTTCTGGCGTAGTGTTAAAATATACTCTAGCGGCAGATTTGATTCCATAGGCATTATTTCCAAAATCAACTGTATTTAAATACATCGTGATGATTTCTTCCTTGGTATAATTGCGTTCTAATTTGATGGCAATAACCCATTCCTGAAATTTCTGGATAATTCGTTTAGAAAAATTCTTTGCTCTTCCTTCCTCAGAAAATAAATTTAACGCCAGTTGTTGTGTAATGGTACTTCCACCTTGTTTCTTGCCAATTAGAGCATAAAGGAAAATAGTAAAAGTACGCCTAAAATCTATACCGGAGTGAGAACGGAAACGTATATCCTCGGTAGCGATTAAAGCGTTGATTACGTTAGGCGAAATCTCGCTATAGTTAACGTTTGATCTATTTTTTACGAAGTAGGTACCCAACACCTTACCTTCTTCAGAAATTACTTCTGTGGCCTCGTTACTTTTAGGATGCTCTATGGCTCTAAACGAAGGTATTTCTCCGAAAATGCCAAAACTGATCATGACAATGAATATGGCAAAAGCGATAATGCCCGCAATAAGTACTTTCCAAATGCGCCAGTTATATTTTTTAATCAGTTCTGAAGGTAGTGAATTGGTGTTTTTATTTCTATAGTTCATTGTTGCTGATATATCTAATATACCTCTCTAAAGTGTCACGGTTAGTGATTTTTTCGAGGTTCTCTTTGCTTATTGCAAAAGTAGTATAATTAGCGGCAGGTATTTTGATAATTCTGCCTAATTGTGATTTTATATTTTGCTGGTACTCCTTCACATCAGACACGCTTCCAAAATCTCCAACTAGTATCAGCTGGTCTTGGTCTAGTTCTTTAAGCTGGTGGCGGAGGTTTGTGCCGGCATAAGTTGCTCTGTTAAACTGTCCGATACCAAAACGAGAAGTACTTACGCTTAAAGAGGCGTCATTAACGGCAACTACATAGTAATAATTGCTAGACGAAGCCGGATTAAACAAGGTCTCTTTTACAGGTTCAGGTTTGGCGATTGGCTTAGCTACTGTATCTATAGGTTTGCTGATAACTATCGGATTAGCAATTGTGTCTTTCTTGACAATAGGAGGAATGATAACCGAATCCTTTTTTGCAATGATAGGAGGTGTAACAACAGTATCTTTTTTAGGCTCAACTGTTGGTGTTTTAGCAATTACGGTGTCTTTCTTGATTTCTTTAACAACAGGTTTCTCTTCAGGTTTTTTAACGATAGGCTTTTCAATTGGTTTTTCAACAGGCTTTTCTACAACAGGTTGTTTAACCGGTGGTGGAGCTGGTTGCGTAAATTTTTTCTTGCCTGTTGGGTCAATAACGTTAGCAATTATTGGCTCGTTCAGTCTTATTCCAGTTTTGTTTTCTGCAAATGGAAGCTCGTTAGGGTCGTAACTGATTAGAGCAATTTTTCTCTTTTTAAATTCCGCTAAGTGAGCATTGATATATAACAAATGTTGGTCTACCAAGGGCTTAATTAATCGGTCGGTTTTGTGTTTTTCAGTAATTTCTTTAAAAGCAGTTATTAGGTAATCTACATTTTGCGTTCTACCAACAGCAATAGCTTTCAGGTAATCGTATTGAGGTTCCATGTTGTGTCCAGGGAAACGCTGACCAATGCTTGTCGCATCAGCAATTACGGATTTGAAATCTTTATCCTGTAATTTATTAAATATGCTTTCGTATTCTCTGTTTAAAGTAGCTTCTAGCTCATTTTGCTTTGCAGAGAAATTAGGGTCTAAAATAGTTTTTGCAAAAACAGAATTCGGAAAATTGCTTAATACCAGGTTTTTATACTCGTTAGCTTTGGTGTTATCTGTGCCACGATAAGCTAAGTATAAGCTGTAATAAACCATATCTAGTTTTCCGTTGTTAGGAAATCTTTTTAATAAGGTTTGATACGTCTTTATCGCCTCTGGCTTATCATTTAACACTTGTTGATAAAAACTACCCATGTCTAAATATGCACCAATAATTTTTTGGTTTGATGCTTCTAGCTGTGCAGGAGTTAATGGAATCGAATCTAGATAAGCTGTAGCTTTATTAGAGGCTTTCGGGGCAGTAGCCGCAACTTCATCTGGGTTAGAAGGCAAAGCTCCAGGTCCGGCATCTGTTGGACTGGTCATGTCTGGCTGATTTTGTTGCGATTTCGTGCTTTGTCGCCAGTTTGGAGCTAATTTTCTATTACCCCAGCGTCTTTTGAATTCATTAAAACCTCTGCTAATGGCATTTGAATTAGCGAAATAGAAACTACTACCGGTTTGAGATTGGTAATTCACATTTGCTCGGCCAGTAGTGCCTGCATCAGTGCTTGCATTAGTGTTGGTAACTGTTTTACTTTCTAGCGCAGCAAAATAGTTGTTTAAAGCAATTGGTCTATCAGTGGATGACAGAAGTGCTATTTTCTGTAACGTATCTTGCAAATTAATCGTCTCGTATCTTTCTTGAAGATAAGCCAAGTTTTGCGCTTTATTGACAATAGAATTGTACAGCGGGTTTGTTTTAGGAAGGGTCAAGGCAGTGCTATCATAGTAAAGTTTTGCAGTTACATAATCACTATAGTGCTTAAAATTTAAGTCAGCAATTTTTAGATATGACAAGGCTTTTTGAGTATTGTTTACAGTACTGTTTTTTACAGACAAGTTGTAAAATTCTTCTGCCTTTCCGTAATCGTTTCCAGCATAATAGTCCTCGGCTATTTCGTAATAAATCTGGTCTTTGAAGTCCGCATTTTTATCATCTTTTAGCAATTTGTTGAGTGCTAATTTTCTATCGAATTCCTTGCCATTTAAATTTTCGGTTATTCTGATTCTACTCAATTTGGCATTAAAATACATATCAAAAGCAGCATTGCTTTTTTCTATTTTTCGATAAGCCGCTAAACTTTTTTCGTATTCCTTTTCACTTTCATAGAGCTGGGCCAGAGTGTAGGTCCATCTTAGTTTATTTAAAGATGTAGGGCCAGCTTTTAATGCCTTCTCTAAATACTCGATGGCTAGCTTGTCATTTTCTTGAAGGATATTAATTTGTGCCAAAGTCGCTAAAGGCTCTGATTTTTGTCGTTTTACAGAATCCAATTCCATGATTACTGTATCTAGAACTTTTTCAGCATTTTCTAAATCATCTAATTCTATGAAACTTCGAGCTTTCCAGTTTAGCGCATTTAAATAGACTTTGTGATTTTTTTGGTAAGCGCTTGCCACGTAGTCGAAATAAGCTTGTGCGTTATAATATTTTCCTTGAAAAAAGTTGGTTTTACCTAAAAGGATGTAGGCGTCATCTATATAATTACTTACGTTTTTTTCAGCAATTATAGTTCTGGCCTTTTGGTCTACTTCGTCTAGTTCCTTGATCTTCGTTCCAGCTGTGGTGGCAGCGTCAGCAATTGCAGGCGCATGGTAAAGTGGTAGAAAATTGTCGAAATTATCTTTCCTGCTTTGATTCACACCCTCTAAATATTCATCCAATAAAACATTAGAATTATAAATTAGGTTATATCTTGCAGACAGATTTTGCAGCTTTCTGTTTACAGCAGTGTCTTTTTGAGAAGAGCAGCCTAAAATTAATGCAAGCAACAGGCTGCATAGAGTGGCGCTGGTTAGATGTTTTCTGTAGGTGTTCAATGAATTTTAAATTATTTATACTATAACAATATATATGCAAAAATATTTTATTCGCTCATATATTCTTAATATTTGATTGCAATTTACTAAAACTATTAGGTATAATGATTGACCCTAAGAATAAACCTACGCCTAATTATATTAAATATAGTGGCATCGCATTTCAAATGTTGGCTACTATTGGAGTCTTCGTGTTTGTAGGTTACAAGCTAGATGAGCACCAACATATCGATAATTCTCTATTTACTGCTGTTTTTGGTATTGTGGGCGTAGCTGCTTCACTTTATCAGGTGATTCGTTCCCTAAATAAGGAGAAGTAATCACCGGGTTTATATGTATTGATTACCTTTGCATAAAATTTAAACATTGTGGTTTTAAGAAAATTTATTCCCGCTTATTTGCTGTATTCAGTTTTGCTGGCAGGTCTTGCTATGCTCCTAAGGTATTTTTTTCCTCAGGCAATTGCTGCTCAGTTTTGGTTGATTTTTGGCTTTTTGTGCGGTCTAACGTTAATCGCTTATTTGTTGGCCTATTTTGGTATCCAGAAAAAACCAGAGATTGGGGTTTTTGCTATTTTGGGGGCGATAATTATTAAGATGTTATTCGCTATGTCTTTTGTGCTGATTTACAGCTTGAAACAGACTAAAGGGGATATGGCATTTGCCCTGAATTTTTTTTCTTTATATTTATTGTTTACCCTCTTTGAAATATTAGGTTTGTTACGTAACTTGCGCCACCAAAATAAATAGTAAAAATCTGCGAGTAAATGGATTATAACCGAGTTTTTGTGTCAAAAGTTAGAAGGCTAATTGTTGTTTTTGCGCTTTTTTCTGCGTTTTTAGGATTTACGACTGGTGCTTTTGCGCAAACAGATAGCGTAGCAGCGGCTGGTCATGAAGTTGTTGCTCCGGTAACACATGGCGAAGAGCATGGAAAAGAAGAAAAAGGATTTGATATTACATCATTTATTTTTCATCACATTAGCGATAGTCATTTCTTCACTTTGTTTGGTCATGGTGATCACGGTGTAACTTTACACTTGCCAATTATTTTATGGACTGACAACGGTTTGGTTACTTTCAGCTCTTCTGCTTTCCAGTTTGATGATGCTGGTAAAGTTGTGGTAGAGAAAAACGGACAACGTTTTGCTATTGCTCATAATAAAATCTATTACGCTAACGCAACTGCAGATGCGCACGGTTCTTACGTTTCGCATGTAACTAACGAAAAAGGTGAGGAAACGGTAACTAACGTTCGTCCTTTAGATTTTTCAATTACTAAAAACGTATTCAGTATGTTGTTGTCGATTATCATTTTGGTAATTGTATTTACTACTGTTGCTGCTGGTTATAAGAAGAGAGCTGGGAAAGCGCCAAAAGGTGTTCAGTCTTTCTTAGAGCCAATCATTCTATTTGTTCGTGACGATATTGCTAGACCAAACCTAGGTCATAAATATGCTGCTTTCATGCCTTATTTGTTATCTGTGTTTTTCTTTATCTGGTTAAACAATATGTTAGGTTTGGTTCCTTTCTTTCCGGGAGGTGCTAACGTAACTGGTAACATTGCTTTAACTGTTGTTTTGGCAGCTGCTACTTTCTTGATTACTACTTTTAAAGCAAATAAATATTACTGGGGACACATTTTAAACCCTCCAGTGCCTTGGTGGTTAAAACCATTGATGATTCCTGTGGAGATTTTCGGTATGTTTACTAAACCTATCGCTCTAGCTATTCGTTTGTTCGCAAACATTACAGCGGGTCACATCTTGGTAATGTCACTATTGTGCTTGATCTTTATCTTTAACTCTTACGCGGTTGCGCCTGCTTCGATCTTCTTTGCAGTGTTCATTGGTCTAATTGAGTTTTTGGTAGCGTTTATTCAAGCATTTATATTCACTATTCTATCGGCCTTGTTTATTGGTATGGCGGTAGAGGAGCACCATTAATTAGAACATAATTGTTAAACAATAATAAATAAATCAGAAAAATGACTGGAACATTAGCTGCAATCGGCGCAGGCTTAGCTGCAATTGGCGCTGGATTAGGTATCGGTAAAATCGGTGGATCTGCAATGGAATCTATCGCTCGTCAACCAGAAGCCGCTTCAAAAATTCAAACTGCTATGCTTATCGCTGCTGCCTTCATCGAGGCTGTTGCGTTATTCGCAGTAGTAGTTTCTTTGATCGCAAAATAATCAAAGAAGAGTTTTAAGATAAGCACCTTTTCGGGGTTGCCGTTAAGGTGCTTATTTAAAGAAAGTTTAACATTAAAAGATATTAATTATATAAGATGGATTTATTAATTCCTGAAGTTGGTCTGTTAGTTTGGAATACTATTGCGTTTTTAGTATTAGTGTTTTTATTGGGCAAGTTCGCTTGGAAACCAATTATGAAAGGTATCCACGATCGTGAGCAAAGCATTGATGAGGCTTTAAACAAAGCTGAATTGGCTAGACAAGAAATGGCTCGTTTAAGTTCTCAGAACGAAGAGTTGATGAAACAAGCTCGTGAAGAACGCGATCAAATCTTGAAAGAAGCGAAGGCTTTAAAAGATGGTATCGTTAACGAAGCTAAAACTCAAGCGCAAGCTGAAGGAGCTAAATTGATTGAAAAAGCTCGTATCGAAATCGAAAACCAAAAGAAAGCTGCTTTGGCTGAATTAAAAGGTCAGGTTTCTGCTTTGTCTTTAGATATTGCTGAACGTGTTTTACGTACGCAATTAGACGATAAAGCTAAGCAACAAGAGTTGGTTAACAATTTGTTAAAAGACGTTGAATTAAACTAAAATAGTTATGGGTTGCGAGTTATGGGTTATGAGTACCCGCAACTGGCAACTGTTAACTCGTAACACAAAGATATGTCAAGTAAAGCAGGAGCTAGGTACGCAAAATCATTGTTAGATCTTTCTAAAGAGCAAAACGCAGTAGAAGAAGTGAAAAATGATATGGTGTTTTTTGAGAAGGTAGTAGACGATCATTCTGAGTTAGAAGCTATCCTTAAAAACCCAATTGTGCCTTTGGATAAAAAGCAAGGTATTTTGCAAGGGATTTTTGGAGGTAAAGTACACGCCATTACCGCTAGTTTCTTTAAACTGGTAGTAAGCAAAGGTCGTAGTTCTATCTTATATGATACATCGGAGCAATTTATTGCGCAATACAATGCTATTAAAGGTATTGTTACTGCAGAAGTAACTTCGGCAAGCGAACTAACCGAAGCTAACAAAGCAGAAGTGGTTGCCTTAGTTAAAAAGGAATTAAATGCTAGTGAAGTTGTACTGAAAGAGAAAGTAAATCCTGCTTTAATTGGTGGTTTTATCTTGAAAGTTGGTGATAAGCAATTTGATGCCAGCATTGCAAGTGGCTTAACAAAGTTGAAAAAGGAATTTGCTAATTAGTATCTAGATTTGAGTATCGAGTATCAAGATATGAATTTTGAGGGGTACTGGAACTTTAAGAAGAACTATAGCAATAAGTAATATAAACCCGATTGAAGCGAAAATCCTGTTTGTCATCCTGAGCTTGTCGAAGGAGTAAAACAGATTGAAGTGTAAAGCGGGACTGAAATAACAAAAGAGTAAGAGATTACATTTACAAAAAGATATCAAAATAACATAAAATTATGGTAGAGGTAAGACCAGACGAAGTTTCGGCAATTATCAGACAGCAATTGGCCGGCTTCAAATCAGAAGCTGAACTTGAAGAAGTTGGTACTGTATTGCAAGTGGGCGATGGTATTGCTCGTGTTTACGGCTTAACTAAAGTTCAAAGTGGTGAGCTTGTTGAGTTTGCAAACGGTTTGCAAGGAATTGTATTAAACCTTGAAGAAGATAACGTGGGTGTGGTATTATTAGGCCCATCTGACGAAATCAAAGAAGGTGATACGATTAAACGTACTAAAAAAATTGCTTCGATTAAAGTTGGCGAAGGCATGCTTGGTCGTGTGGTAAACACATTAGGCGAGCCAATTGATGGTAAAGGACCTATCGCTGGTGCAACTTACGAAATGCCTTTAGAGCGTAAAGCTCCAGGGGTAATCTATCGTCAGCCGGTAAACGAACCATTACAAACTGGTATCAAAGCTATCGATGCAATGATTCCAATTGGTCGTGGTCAACGTGAGTTGGTTATTGGTGACCGTCAAATTGGTAAAACTGCGGTTTGTATCGATACGATCATCAACCAAAAAGAATTTTATGAAGCTGGTCAGCCAGTTTTCTGTATCTATGTAGCTTGTGGTCAAAAAGCAAGTACAGTAGCAAACGTTGTACGTACTTTAGAAGAAAACGGTGCAATGGCTTATACTGTTGTTGTTGCTGCATCTGCTGCTGAGCCTGCTCCTTTGCAGTTCTATGCTCCATTTGCTGGTGCTGCTATTGGTGAGTTCTTCCGTGACACAGGTCGTCCGGCATTAATTGTTTATGATGATTTGTCTAAACAAGCTGTGGCTTACCGTGAGGTTTCATTATTATTGAAACGTCCTCCAGGTCGTGAGGCTTATCCAGGTGACGTGTTCTATTTACACAGTCGTTTGTTAGAAAGAGCTGCGAAAATCAACGCTAACGATGATATCGCTAGAAACATGAACGATTTGCCTGAGTCTATCAAAGGTATCGTTAAAGGTGGTGGTTCGTTAACTGCATTGCCAATTATCGAAACTCAAGCTGGTGACGTTTCTGCATATATCCCTACTAACGTAATTTCGATTACTGATGGTCAGATTTTCTTAGAGTCTAACTTGTTTAACTCTGGTATCCGTCCGGCTATTAACGTAGGTATCTCGGTATCTCGTGTAGGTGGTAACGCACAAATTAAATCAATGAAGAAAGTTGCTGGTACTTTAAAGTTAGACCAAGCACAATACCGTGAGCTAGAGGCTTTCTCTAAATTCGGTTCTGATTTAGATGCGGCTACAAAATCTGTATTAGATAAAGGTGCTCGTAACGTTGAGTTTTTGAAACAAGCGCAGTTTACTCCGTTTAAAGTAGAAAATCAAGTTGCTATGGTTTACGCTGGTACTAAAAACTTAATGCGTAGCGTACCTGTAAACAAGGTTAGAGAATTTGAAGCTGATTATTTGCAAGCATTAGAATTGCGTCATCCAGAAACTTTAGCAGCGTTAAAAGCTGGTAAATTTGATGACACGATTACAGGTGTGTTGGAAACTGTAGCAAAAGAAATTTCAAGTAAATACTAATAAGTATCGAGTAGTAAGTATCAAGTATCGAGACTAGACATGATCTAAATCTTGATACTTGATACTCAAATCTTGATACTCACTGAATAACAAATGGCCAATTTAAAAGAAGTAAGAAATCGTATTGCCTCTGTGCAGTCAACTCAGCAGATTACCAAAGCAATGAAAATGGTATCGGCAGCGAAGTTGAAGCGTGCTACTAATGCAATCATTCAATTACGTCCTTACGCAACCAAGTTGAAAGAGATTTTAGGAAATCTTTCGGCAAGTTTAGAAGGTTCCACCTCTCCGTTTACTGACGAGAGAGTGCCTAATAAAGTGTTGATCGTTACTGTATCTTCGAACAGAGGATTAGCTGGTGCTTTTAACATGAACGTGATTAAGGCCACAAATAATTTAATTGCCGAAAAATATAGCGAGCAGCTTAAAAATGGTAATGTAAGTATCGTTTCTATTGGTAAAAAGACACAAGATTTTTACGAGAAACGTAGTTACAAAGTTATTGGTAATAACAATGATGTTTACCAAGCGCTTACTTTCGAAAACGTAACTAAAATTACCGATGCTATTATGGCTGGTTTCGAAAAAGGTGAGTTTGATAAGGTGGAGTTGGTGTACAATCAGTTTAAAAATGCTGCCGTACAAATTATTACTACAGAGCAGTTATTACCTTTGCCTAAAGCAGATGCGGTAGTTGAAGTTAAAGGTGCTGCTAATGTTGATTATATTTTGGAGCCAAATCAAGAAGAGATTGTTTCTCAGTTGATTCCTAAATCAATCAAAATTCAGTTGTACAAAGCGGTGTTAGATTCTCATGCTTCTGAACATGGTGCTCGTATGACATCAATGGATAAAGCAACTGAAAATGCTGGAGATTTATTGAAAGCATTGAAATTGTCTTATAACCAAGCACGTCAGGCGGCTATTACAACTGAGTTAACTGAGATTGTAAGTGGTGCAGCTGCATTGAATGGATAATTAGTTCATTTGTTCAATAGTTCATTGCGCTTTGTCTTCCTGAGCTTCCCGAATACTCGGGACAAGTTGTCGAAGGATAATAAAAAAATACTAACCCTCATCGTTTTTCGGTGAGGGTTTTTTATTGGAACTTGAATCTGCCTTCGTTTCTTCGTCATTTCGAGCGCAGCCGAGAATTCTTTGGAGTTGCATATCTACAAGAAGTAAGAATGTTTAGTTTAAATTTCAATCGGTAAATCCAAAATGATTATGTTTTTTATCTTTGCATCATACTATTGAAATATGAGATTTAAACTTTTAATAATTGCTCTGTTGGCTTTTCCAGTAATTGCTTCGGCTCAAAAAGCAGGGCCGGAAAGAGATTGGACAAATGCGGTGTTGTGGCAGCAACATAGTGGCGAGTATAGAGCTTTGGCTTTTCAAGCGTACAACTTTGCTAGGCTGTCTTTAAAAGAGGCTTTGTGGGAAAATCAAAATGGTAAACCTAACTGCATTATTGTGGATGCTGATGAAACGATCATAGACAATTCTCGTTTTCAAGGATATGAAATTCAGCATGGTGTGAGTTATGTGCCCGCAGATTGGGCCGCTTGGACCGCAAAAGCCATGGCTGATACTGTACCAGGAGCTTTGTCATTCTTAAAATTTGCAGAGAGCAAGAATGTAGAAACTTTTTATGTTACTAATCGTGATGAGGCAGATAGAAAAGGTACCATTGAAAACTTGAAGAAATTGGGATTTCCTTACGTAGATGAGGCGCATGTGCTTACCAAAAGTACCACTTCTGATAAGCAGGAACGTAGGGATAAAATACTAGCTAAGTACAATGTATTACTGCTTTGTGGAGATAATTTAAGCGATTTTTCTAACGTTTTTTATCGTGAAGGAAAAGACACTAAAGAGCAAGTAGATGCCAATCAACACTTGTTCGGAACAAAATTTATTGTGTTGCCTAACCCAATGTATGGCGATTGGGAAAAATTGCTCTACAAAGAAGGAAAGTTTACCGAACAAGAGAAAGCTAAACAACGTTTGCAAAAGCTTAAAAGTTATTAATTTATCGTGCTTTTTATAGAAGAAATGTTATTTTTGCGCTAAACAAAATTAAAACGAATAAATCATGGATGCTAAAGAAAGAGAAAACAGCATTGATACGGCAAATCAGCCATCTATCTATATGACAATTTTAGTTGGTGTAGTAATCTGCGTGGTAGGTACTTTCTTACGTTTCGCTTTTGATGCACTTTGGTTATCACTTTTATCTTGGGCAATTTTGGCTGTTGGAACAGTAATTTGTTGCAAAGGTGTTTTTAGAATTTTAGGTTCAAGTAAGTCGTAATATTCAAATTTGAATTGAAAAAGCAAGTGTATCAATCTTGATGGCTTAGCTTCAAAAAAATATTTAGATAAATAAAAAATCCCCTTATGGTTGGTCCAGAGGGGATTTTTTCGTTATTGCCAAAAATGAGAAACTAGCAAGTGAAAACTGAAATGGGTTACCTTAATCAGTTTTTAGCATTAAGCATAAAACCTCTATACAAATTGTCTTCCTTAAGGAATTAGCATGCTTAAGACAATTTTGTTAAAAGGATGAGTATTACTTAAAACTTTAACAAGATGAAAAGACATTTTGCCATTATCGCTATGGCTGCAATTGTATTTGCAGGGTGTAGTTCCGAACATAAAGCTGAAACAGCTGATTACGCTGCCGCAGATACCATTGCTGCCGAATCAATTGCAAACGGAGAGCTAGTCGAAAAAATGACTAAAACTGCAGATATGCGGTTTAGGGTTAAAGATGTGCAACGAACCAAAGAAGATTTGAGTAACGTCATTAAAAAACAAGGAGGCTTGGTGATGGAATTTTCTGTAAACAGCTCTATTCAAAATACAGAAAAGGTCCGATTCAGTGCAGATTCACTTAAGGAAATCACTTCTTACAGGACAGAAGGCTATTTAGTCGCTAGAGTTCCTTCTGAGAAATTGGATGATTTTACCAATCAAATTGCTGGTATTGCAGTTTTTGTTGATAACCAATCGTTAAAGATGGAAGATAAAAGCTTGTCCTATTTATCGAATAAGCTAAAGGTCGAAAATAGAAAAGAGGCTGTAGAGCAAATCAATAAAATAGCAACAAAAAAAGGCGCTAATGTAGAAAGCTCATTAGATATCAAAGATGATTATATAGAAAAGAAAATCGAGAATTTGAGTATAGATAAACAAGTAAGATATAGCACTATCACTTTGAGCTTTTATCAACCAAATACCATTAAAACAATGATTGTAGCTAATGATAATATCTACGATTATAAACCAGATTTCTTTAGAAGACTGGGTTTGAACTTGGTTGATGGTTGGATGTATTTCAAAGAGTTTATTTTGTTCTTGTCTCAGTTGTGGCTGTTTGTTGTAGCTGGTGTGATTGCCTTCTTTGTGATTAGGTATTACACAAGGAAACAAGCTAGCAAGACTTTTTTGCCTCCTCCAAGTAATTAGGCAGGTGCTCGTCATTTCGAGCGAAACGTAGTGAAGTCGAGAAATCTTTGGATTTAAGTTCAAAGATTTCTCCATTTCGTTTTACTCCAGTCGAAATGACGACCTATTTACGAGCAAAATGAATGTAAAATTTAAATGATAAAATATGTTTACGCGGTTAAAATGCTAACTTCAATCTAGCTAAACTATAACGATTACATGAAGAAAATCATCCTTTTTACTGGTCTTGCTGCTTTAATGTTTAATGCCAAAGCCCAAGACAATTTTTCTAACGCATTCAAACAGATTAACACCGAAGTTCAAAGTAATTCGGAGGCTTATCAGAACTTAAAAAATGCTACGGAGAAAATCGGGCATCGTTTAACGGGTTCTGCTAATGGTGCAAAAGCAGAGGAACTTGCATACAATCTCTTCAAGTCTTACGGTTTTGACGTGAAATATCAACCATTTGAAGTAGAAAGCTGGGATAGAAAAACATTGACGGTTAAAGTTGGTGGAGATAAAGGTAATTTATCAGCAGTTAAAGCAGTGACTTTGGCCCATTCTCCGGTTAAGGCAAATGTAACTGGCGAGCTTATAGATGTTGGCAATGGCTTAGAAGCCGATTATCAACCATTGAAAGATAAAGTGAAAGGGAAGATTGCCTTGATTTATATAGGAGTATTGCCTGGTTCACCAGCTGGTACTGCATCTTTACATCGCTCAGAAAAAACATCCATCGCAACTAAATATGGAGCCATTGGTGTGGTTATCATTAACAAAGTGGAAAACGGCGTTTTACTTACAGGTACGGCTTCGGTGACTGGTAAATTAATTCCAATTCCGGCGGTTTGCATTGGTTTAGAAGATGGTATGGCGTTGAAAGCAAAACTTAAAACTGCACCTCAATTTGCGCAAATAGAGATGACCAATTTCTCGGGAATGATTAAAGCCAGAAATGTAATTGCTACTTTAAAAGGAACCGAATTCCCTAACGAAAAAATTGTAGTAGGCGGTCACCTAGATAGTTGGGATTTGGCTACTGGCGCTATTGATAATGGCATCGGTTCTTTCTCAATTATCGATATGGCTAGAACCTTCAAGAAATTGAAATTGCAAACCAAACGCACGGTAGAATTTGTGATGTTTATGGGCGAGGAGCAAGGTCTATTAGGCTCTAAGGCTTATGTGGCACAAGGATCAAAAGATAAAACTTTAAACCAAGTTCGTTTCATGTTGAATTACGATATGACCAACGATCCAAAAGGATTTTCGACTACTAGAAAAGAAATGGAACCGCTATTTAAAAGCTGGGGAGCAGAAGTAGTGAAGATTGATACAGGTTTTAAAAACTTATTTCACGCAGGGGCAGGTTTACATAGCGACCATCAACCATTTATGCTAGAAGGCGTGCCAACTGGTGGTGGTGCAGGAGGAAAACTACCGAACAATTCTGGACCGTTTTATCACTCAGATGGCGATGGTTTTCACTTGGTAGATGCGCAAGGAATGAAAAACACGGTACGTTATTCTGCTATGCTTACTTATGCTTTGGCAAATACCGCAAAAATTCCTGTGAACAGGTTTTCAGATGCTGATTTGAAAGCATTTTTAGAAAGTCAGAAATTAAAAGAACCGCTAAAAATAGCTGGCGAATGGAAATGGGGAGATTAGTCTCCCTATTTTTATATGAGGCTTGTCAGTAGTGCAAATGTAAAAGCTGCTGAAGTAATATTCAGGTTTGAGTTCCTGATATGCTTTAAAGCAGTGGTAATTTGATTTTCTACAGACCGTTTAGATATCCCGAACTTCTCAGCAATTTCATCATTAGAAAGATTTTCTATCCTGCTCAGCCAAAAAATCTCTCTACATCTTTTAGGGAGAGGAGATAGAAAACTACCCACTTGATTTTCGAAATCTTTGTAATTTAGTTTAAGCTCACCCAAATTGGTTGTAGTTCCTCCTTCATAAGCTTGATAGTCGTCTACGTAGCTTACCAAAGATTTCTTTTTTGCTTTTAATTCCTTAAAAACGTGGTATCTAGCCGTTACATGAATATAATTGGCGAATTTCTCTATTTTTAGATGCTCTCTTCTTTTCCATAATACCACAAATACATCTTGCACTATATGTTCCGCCGTTTCAGGGTCGTTAATATAGTGTAAAACAGTAGAATGTAGCTTCTTCCAATAACGATTGAATAAAGTATGAAATGCTTTATAGTCATTATTTTGAGTCGCTATCCATAAAGCTTCATCACTTGTTTGGTATTCGGACATTCTCCAAGGTATTATATCAGGTTTGATATGATAAAAGTAATTATTTGTAGACGATAATCAAATAAACCTGTTGTTTCTGCAAAATTATTCATGTGATGTTAAGTAGCTGTAAACTAAAAGTGAACTTGTGGCTGCAGAAAAAAAAAATATTCTTTTTATGTGTGTTGAGATTCTATTTATACCTCTATAAAGATAAATACCAATTTATAAATGACTTCAGAGGAATATATTAAGCTATATCAAAAATATATAGACGGTAAATGCAATACAGAAGAAGTAAAGCAATTATTTGATTATGAAGACAGTTTTCAGTTGATTGACGCTCAAGAAACAACAGAAGATTTCGCACTTAAAACTAGAATAAGCAATCGTATAGAAAAAGAAATAGATACAAAACGCAGCTTTAAATTATGGTACAGATACGTCGCCGCCGCCGTTGTAATTGTATCTATAGGTGTGTTTTTAACCCTTAAGCAAAATAAAGAAATATCAATTGAAAAACCTAAGCTAGCTAATCGAGTTAATAAACCTGTCGCTAAAAAAATAGATACAACGGTAACGGTACTTACCTTGGCTGACGGCACTATGGTTCCACTAGATGAGATAAAGAGTGGAGTATTGTCGGAAGATGATGGATTAGAAATTAGGAAGGTGAAGAATGGAGAACTATCTTACCATACTTCTGGTCAATTAATAGGAAATAACAAGTCACTAAATAAAATCTCTATTCCTAAAGGTGCTACTTATAAACTAACCTTAGCCGATGGTACTAAAGTTTGGTTGAACGCCGCTTCTTCACTTAGCTATCCATCTCACTTTAGTGGAGATGAACGGTTAGTTGAGTTAACCGGTGAGGCTTATTTTGAAGTGGCTAAAAACGAAAGGATGCCGTTCAAAGTAAAAGTAAGAAACACAGAGGTGCGTGTTTTAGGAACTCACTTTAATGTTTCTTCTTATGCGGAAGACGGGCCAGTTCGTACCGTGTTATTAGAAGGTTCTGTTCAGTTAGCCTATCTAGGCAATCAAAAATTGTTGAAGCCCGGTTATCAGGCAGTGACGGAAGGAAATTCAAGCAATATCATTCTACAAAAGGCAAATACATTGCAAGCTCTTTCATGGAAAAACGGATATTTTCTTTTCAAAGAGAATTCTATCGTAGAAGTGATGAATCAAATAGCGAGGTGGTATAAGGTAAGAGTGGTTTACGAAGATGGGATAGAAGGTAAATTATTTGGAGGTATTTACGATAAATCGAAAAATTTAGAAGAATTACTAAAAGGATTGGAGCTTACTGGGCTCGTTAAATTTAAAATAGAAGAGGGCGTTTCGTCTGAAGAAAGGAGGGTAATCGTTATGGACTAGCTCTACTAATGATAGCCTGAAAATAAAAACCCTGGAGACGTTCGCACCGTATCCAGGGATTATGTCAGGGTTAATTGAACCGATATAGCAATCAATAGATATTTAAACCTAACATTCAAATGTATAAAAAAAATACTGCATTTAATTGCAGCAGGTACTCTTGCATTTACCCGAAATTTTATCGTACCATGAAATTAATAATGGTGTTTGTCTTTGCTGCAATCTTACAAGTAAGCGCAGCAACTTATGCGCAACAAATTAGCTTGCAAACCGATGCTGAAGCCATAGAAAGCGTATTTATAAATATTAAACGACAAAGTGGATACGATTTTCTCTACAGTGCAGATTTATTAAAAAAGATTAAGCCTGTTTCTATCCGAATTAAAAATGCCTCTATTACACAGGTAATGGATAGGTTATTAGTTAATCAACCTCTTACCTACATCATTAATGGGAAAACAATTACACTTAAAGCAAAACTTAACCAAGATATTGATGTAAAAGGTAAGGTTGTAGATAAAGATGGAAATGGTATACAGGGTGTAAATATTAGAGTTAAGGATAGATTGGTAGGTGGAGTGATTTCGGGTGTAGATGGTGATTTTATCATTAAGGCATCTGGCCCTAAAAGTATATTGACATTTTCATTTTTGGGGTTTATCACGCAAGAAGTTGTGGTAGGAACAAAAAATAACCTAACTGTAGTTTTACAAGAGCAACAGAACGACCTCAGTGAAGTAGTGGTAACTGCTTTAGGGATAAAAAGGGAAGAGAAATCACTAGGTTATGCCATTACTAAAATTGAAGGTGATGACATAGCTCAAACGGCGCCTACTAACTGGGTAAATGCACTCTCAGGTAAGGTTCCTGGTCTTAACATTTCTAGGGCAGGGGCTGGACCAGGAGGTTCCGTACGTATTACTTTAAGAGGGCAGAATTCTCTAGATTTAGATAAAGGCGAGCCATTGTTAGTGATTGACGGTGTACCAGTAACTTCTGGAATGATCAGTAATAATGGGCAAAGTTATGGTGCCGCAGGAAATTCGGAAACGCCTGTAGACTACGGAAATGCACTAGGCGATATCAATCCAGATGACATTAAAGAAGTTTCGATATTAAGAGGCCCTTCTGCAGCAGCTTTATACGGATCGAGGGCAGCTTCGGGTGCTATTTTAATTACAACCAAATCTAACGAAGAAAAAAACGAACGCTTTACTGTTGGCCTTAACTCTGGAGTTACGATAGATAAAATTCTGAGATTTCCAGATTACCAAATGGAATACGGAGATGGCGCACCAGGAAAGCAAGACTATTACTCTTTTGCTACTAGCCCAGATGGAGCGGCTACACACTCATCTCACAGTTGGGGCCCAAAATTTAACGGACAGTTGTATTATCAGTATGACCCAGTAACTCAAACTATGGCTACTGAGCGCACACCTTGGGTAGCTGATAAAAATTTTTTGAAAGATGCCTTCAGAACGGGGGTAACGTATAACAATACAGTATCGCTAGCTGGAGGCGATAGTAGAAATGCGGTGAGGTTTTCATACAACGATCAACGCAACGAATATATCGTTCCAAATACTGGTTTTACTTACAATAGACTCTCGTTTTCTAGCAATAGTAAGCTTAATAAATTTCAGGTTAATACTAGATTTAACTACTATCACAAGGGTAGCGACAATTTGCCTCTGGCAGGGTACAACTCCAACACCTACATGTATGCCTTGATGTTTACCCATCCGAGTGTGCCTTTTAGTTGGTACGAAAATTATTGGAAGCCAGGCCAAGAAGGTATAGCGCAAAATAACAGATTGCTTACTTCTATAGACAACCCATATTTTACGACTTATGAAAATTTGAATACCGTAAACTATGATCGCCTTTTTGGGAATATCACGGCATCGTATATCATTAGTAAGAAAATGGATATCCAATTACGAGGCGGTTTAGACAAGAGCACTTCCTTTCGTACTTTTAGAAGACCTTTCAGCTCTATTCGCTTTACTAACGGTAGATACCAAGAACAAAATGTAGGGATGAAAGAGCAGAACATCGATTTCTTGTATAAGTACAATGAAAAATTATCTAAGAATGTAGGAATGTTGTTTACTGCAGGTGGTAGCTCTACCAGACAAGAATCACAAAATAATAACACTATTGCAGAGCGATTAAGCTACCCCGCCCTTTACACTCTAGCAAACTCAAAAGATCGCCCTTTAATAGATAATACCAGATATACAAAGGTGGTGAACAGTTTATATGGCTTGGCTCAGTTCAATTATAAAACTTATCTCTTCTTAGATATTTCTGGTCGTAACGATGTTTCGAGTGCACTACCTAAAGCTAATAGATCTTATTTTTACTACTCCGCATCGGGGAGTGCCATATTTACCGAGATGTTCGACATGTCGGCAATTAAAGCGCTGTCCTATCTGAAGCTAAAAGCATCTTCTGCACAGGTAGGTAACGATACCGAACCTTATCGTGTTGGACGATATTTTTCTAACACAGGTTTTGGAGGAAGTTACAGCAGTCCTACTACTCGCCCAGGCGGAGAAGATTTAAAACCAGAGATCATTACTAACCGTGAATTGGGTTTAGATATCCGATTTTTCAAGAACAGGTTAAGTCTAGACCTTACTTACTACAATTCAAATAGCCGAAACCAAATTTTAGAAGTGCCTAATGATCCCAGTACAGGTTATACACATAGAATATTCAATGCAGGTTTAATCAATAATATAGGTTGGGAAGCTGCTATGGGTATCAGTCCCTTGAGTAATAGAAGTAAATTGAAATGGAAAAGCACCATTACTTGGTCTACCAATAAGAGTTTAATTAGAGAACTTGCGCCAGGTGTAGAGTCTATTATTATGGCTACCGGACCTAGAGGATATATTGAAGCAAGAGTAGGCGGGGCCGTTGGTGATATTTATGGGTCAGGATATTTGAGATCTCCGGATGGACAAATTGTGCATGACGCAAGCGGGTATCCGATCATAGATACAGAGACAATTAAATACATTGGCTCGGCAGTGCCAGATTGGAAAGCGGGCATCCAAAACAAATTTAATTATAAGAATTGGAGCTTTAGTTTTCTTGTGGATGGCCAAAAAGGCGGAAAAATATATTCCTTCTCACACTCAGTTCTTGGGGGATTCGGCAAGCTGAAATCAACTTTGCCCGGTAGGTACGAAGGTATTGTAGGCGAAGGAGTAGTGCGAAATGCAGACGGTAGCTATCGTCCTAATGATATTGTTGCAGATGCTCCAAATTACTACATCGCAAAATATTTCAGAGATAACGTAGAAGGAAATACTTTCGATGCTTCATTTATCAAGCTGCGTGAAGTAAGTGTAGAATATAAGTTTAGTCAAAAATTGCTGAGTAAAATAAAAGCTTTTAAGTCGGCATCATTTAGTCTGTACGGACGCGACTTGTTATTGTTTACAAGTTTCCCATTATACGATCCTGAAATAGCAACCTTAAATAGAAATAGAATAGAACCAGGCTTCGAAACAGCGCAATTCCCTTCTACTAGAAGCATGGGCGCAGTTCTTAAAGTAACTTTTTAAAATATCATTGTATGAAAATTATTAGCAAGATGAAGCTGATCATGGTAGTGTTGATTATTGGAGCCTTAGTTTCTTGTTCCAAAGATTTCGACAATTTAAACAATGATCCCAACCGTTTGGAAAACGTAGCTCCAGGAACATTGTTAGCACCAGCTCAATATTACGGACACTGGGCCATCACCTTAAGAGCACATCGTATTCATAACGAATTAATGCAGTATACGGTAGAAACGGGCACCTTAAATGATTTCGCCCGCTACATATTTAGAGAAAACGAACCTGATTACTTGTGGACAAACCTTTACAGACGAGCTTACGACATGCAAGAAATGTATCAGTTGGCAGAGAAGATAAAGGATAGTAACAATATGGGGGCAGCCTTGGTGATGAAAGCTTGGTTGGTATCAAACCTTACGGACATATTTGGAGATATTCCTTACACCGAAGCATTTAAAGGAGATGATGAATTGTACTATCCAAAATTTGATACCCAAAAGAGTATTTATGAGAGCTTACTAGCCGATTTAAAGAGAGCTAATGATTTGTTTAAAGAAAATCTAGCATTTGAAGGTACAGATCTGATTTACAATAATGATGTGATCAAGTGGAAGAAATTTACGAATGCGCTACGATTACGTTTGTTATTGAGATTATCTGATAGGCCGGAGATGAACAGCAGAGCGGAAATTGCAGAAATGCTAGGTAATCCAACAAAGTACCCATTGTTTGAGAGAAATGAGGATGAAGCGATGATGAAAAACACTGGTATTAGTCCATTTATCAATACTTTTTCAACCTGGAGAGATGCAGAGTTTAGTGGTAACAGACGTTTAGGTAAACCACTGATGGATCTGATGAATACTACTGTTGATGGTAGACGGTTCAGATATGCAACTAAAAACAGGGACGGCGGTTACAACGGCATTCCTAGCGGATATACACAAACACAAGCTGCTGAATTTGCGGTGAATGGCGGTGTTGGGGCATCTACGTACGCTGCTACGCTACAATTGCAGGATTATCCATATCCATTGTTGACCTATTCGGAAGTAATGTTCAATTTGTCTGAAGCAGCTTTAAAAGGATGGATAAGCGGAAGTGCAGAAACTTATTATAATAAAGGTATCGAGGCATCATGGAGGCAATGGAATTGCACTTGGGATGGCGGTGCCGGAACAACCTATTTGGCCAGAAGTACGGTAAAGTTTAACAACACCATGGAGCGTTTAATGAACCAAAAATACATTGCGCTTTTCTTTTCAGGTTTCGAGGCATGGAATGACTACCGCCGTACGGGCTATCCAAACTTGCCTATTGGTCCAGCAGTGGGTAATGACGGAATTTTACCTCGTAGATTAGAATATCCATTGATTGTTAAGGCAACCAATAAAGAAAATTACAGAGAAGTAGCGGCAAGAATTGGTGGCGATAATTTAAAAACAAGGGTATGGTGGGACAACAACTAAGGAAATGTTATTTCGTTAAAGTAGCTTGTTTTTTACTAGTGGCGTTAACCGTACTTGCTTGTAAGAAAAAAGGAGAACCTGCTAGTACTGAGTACGAGCCTATAAAAGTGCTTTCTTATAATATTTATGAAGGATTTAGAGGCGATGAAACGACTATTACCAACTTTAAGAAATGGGCAGATACCTTAAAAGCCGACGTAATTGCTTTTCAGGAAATGAAATATTTTACCAAAGCAAGCCTGAAGACTTTTGCTGCAGAAATTGGTTATCCGTATACGGTAATGTTTCATGAATCTGGCTTGCCGGTAGCTTTGGTGTCGCGTTATCCTATCACCAATATCAAAACTGTGCCTTCAGATCTGCATCTCATAGAAGCTCAAATTCTAGGCTATCACTTTTTTGTAGTGCATTTAAACGCTGCTACTTACGAAAAAAGGCAGCAAGAAATGAGCATCATTATGGATCGTGTGAATAAGGTTAGCGATAAAGAGAAGATACTGATGATGGGCGATTTCAATAACATGTCGCCTCAAGATGCTAAAGATTATGACAATACTGCTAAAATGAATTTGGTAGCGCAGAGTGAAATCAATAATCCAGGGACTAAAATCCTGAATAATGGGAAGATAGATTACACAGTAATACAGACATTGTTGGATAATGGCTTTTATGACACTTGGAAAATGTTCAGAACAGGCTACGAAAAAAGTGCTCCCACTAAGTTAAGAACGCATAATAACTACACTCGGATAGACTACATTTTTGTGAACAAAGCACTTTCGAACGACTTTGCCAAATCTTACATGATAAAAGACGAGTTCACAGATTACGCTTCAGATCATTATCCAATGGTGTTTATTTATAAAAAGCGATAACTCATCTCAAAACTTAAAATCAGGAACTATTTCAATCAAAAATGATGAAAAAGATACTATTACTATGCGCTCTTTATAGTGTGTTAATTGCTAAGGTAAGCGCACAAAAAAAATGGGAGTACGGGTTTGGCTCTTTAAATGGAGTGGTTAACGATACTAAAAATACAAGTGTAACCATATCAAGAAACGAAACGAATGAATTGCTTCCTATTCCTGCCGAATCTCAAGTTATTAGTTTAAGAGTAGGAAACAATAAAGAAAATAATGGGGGCTTCAATGTGTCTGATTCTGGGACTGAATTTGGAACAGGGGCGAAATTGGTGATGACTGCTCCGCAAGGTTCCTCCACTAATAAATTCTCTATCACCCGTATCAATGGAACACCGTTGTTCGCCGTTAGCTTCCACGTAAAATTTGACTCAGGAAGCAAGGGGAACTATAAGTTTGCCATTGGGAAAGATGTAGATGGTAAGACACCTTTTTCAAATGCCTATAATTTTAGTGCTACGGCGGCACTACCTACATTTCTAATTCTGCAATGGGATATTTCTAAAACTGGTTATCGATTATCCGTACAGCAAAAAGATAAAAGTTTGTCTGGGATAGATGCATCATTGAATCCAGCAATATCTTTTGTGAATGGCAAGGAATACAGAGTGCAGGTTTATGCCAATAACACCGCAGAAGAAACAATGTATTTCCATCAAGCGAAGGAATATAAAATTGCCGCAGGTGCGTCACAAATATGGATTGATGACAAGCTTTTACTTAAATCTGCTGGAGAACCTAATTTCTTCACTGCCGAATTGCCTGCAAAAGAAATAATTAATGCTTTTGTTTTTTTGGGAGAGGGAACCGACAATGCAAAAGCTTATTTCGATGATTTCGTCTACGCCAATTACATTAAAAAGCTGGTTAGGAAAATCCCTCAAAAAAATGCCAATGCAGGTAAAGCCGAAAAATTGGATCCTGTTTGGGGAACTGGGAGTATATCCTCTTATCAAAAAACAGCATCACTTTTTGGAAAAACAGATATACCTAATCCTGATGTATTAAAGATTCTTTCTTGCAATGTTTTGAAAGGGTTTAGCGGAGATCTTGCGATAGAGCTAGCTTTTCAAGAGTGGATCAATGAGCGTAAACCTGATGTAATAGCTATCCAAGAATTGAATGGTTTTAACCCAAAAAGATTGGAGGAGTTCGCCAAAAAAATGGGTTTTCCCTATGCAGTAATGCACAAGGAAGAAGGTTATCCTCTAGGTCTCTTATCAAAATACCCGATCAGTAACGTAAAGAAAATTAAAGACGGAATGCGACACGGCATCTTATCTGGCAAAATACTCGACTACAATTTCATTATCACACACTTGGTTTCTTATACCTATCAGCAAAGGATAAAAGAAGTGGATAGTGTGGTCTTAAAACTAGTCAACGATATCCCAAAAAATGAGAAAATAATCATGATGGGAGATTTTAATAACATGTCTCCAGAAGATAAACAGTATTACGATAACAACCCTGAAAAAATGAAGGCGCTGGTAAATTCAGAGAAGAATAATCCGGGTAATACTTATCTGAAAAACGGAAAGATAGATTATACCACAATTCAAAAAGTATTAGATGCAGGGTTTTATGATACCTATAGAATCTTCAATAAGCACTACGATAAAAGTGCCCCTACAAAAATGAAGAACCATAACAACTATACACGTATAGATTATATATGGGTAAACAAAAATGCCAAACCAGATTGTGTGGATATGTTCATCGTAAAGGATCAACTTACTGATTACATGTCCGACCATTACCCAACCTTATTAATCCTAAAAAAAGAAAAAAAATAAGATTATGCTTAAGAGATTATTATACACAGTTGTTTTAGCAACGCTGCTGCAAAATGTAAGTGCGCAAGTTAAATTTTATCCCGCCAAGCAATTTACAATGGTGGGGAAGGCGCAAGAAACAGACTCTTTTTATCACCGATTAGATACCAATAGATACAAAGGTTTGCCGCCACGCATAGTTCAGTTGTTGTCAAATACTGCGGGTTTGGCCATTTCTTTTAAAACAAACAGTACATCTATCTCGGCTAAATGGTGCGTGTCTAGAAGTAGGCCTAACCCTTATCTCACGCCAATAGCCAATAAAGGATTGGACTTGTATGTGAAAATTGATGGCAAGTGGCAATTTGCTGGAATTGGTAAAAATACTGCGTTGTGTAGCGATGAGGTAATTATCAATAACATGGATAATACGGAGAAGGAATTTTTACTGTATTTGCCTTTATACGATGTAATTAGGCAGTTAGAAATTGGTGTGGATAACAAAGCTAAAATCGAGTCTGGCTCAAATCCATTTAAGCATAAGGTACTTATTTATGGTTCTAGCATTGTGCAAGGTGCATCAGCAAGTAGACCTGGAATGGCCTATCCTGCCAAGCTTTCTAGACTTAGCGGTATCAACTTTATTAACCTAGGTTTTAGCGGGAGCGCCAAAATGGAACCTGCGGTGGCAGATATGGTTGCCTCTGTTGAGGCTGATGCCTATATTTTAGATTGCGTACCTAATTCTACTCCTCAAGAAATTAAAGAAAGAACGGCTTATCTGGTAAATACAATTCGTAAAAAACATCCTAAAGCACCAATAATTGTAATGCAAAGTGTGATACGCGAAAGAGGTTTTGTAGACAAAAAAATGGGCGAAAACGTGAGAAATCAAAACTTGGCAATCCAAAGTGAAGTGTTAAAATTATTGCAGGCCAATGTAAAAGATTTGTACTTCATCACATCAGAAAAGATGTTGGGTTTCGATCATGAAGGCTCTGTAGACGGTACACATCCCAACGATTTGGGCTTCGAAAGAATGGTCAATTACATCTACCCAATTATCAAGGAAACTTTATCTAAACACGGAATAAATTAATAATTCAAAACAAAAAAATTGAGCGATGAAAAAATGCTTACAACTATTATTGATGTGTGTTCTATTTGCGGGATATACTAAAGCGCAGAACAAAAGCTGGACGTACGATTTTGGAACTGCTACAGGAAACCTTTCTCCAACCGCAGCTGCAGGCATACTATCTGCTAACGATGGAGATCCTACCCATATTCATTCTTTGTTGCCTGCCCCAGCAGATGGACAAATAGCTAGGGTTTGGACTGGAAACAGTAACGTGGGTGGCTACACGCTTTCTACATCTGGTACATTGGGTTCGGGAGCGAAATTGCTTTTTAATCCAGCGCCTACATCTTCAACTACAAAATTCTCGATATTGAATATTGATGGAACCGCTGTAATGAGTGTGGGTTTTAAAATCAAATTTGAGACGGGTACAAATGCACGCTATAGGTTTGCCGTAGGTAGAGATGTGTCTACGATCAATTGGAGTACAGCCTCAGGTTCTACCCAACTCTCTAATGGCACTAACTTTAATGATATGCTTACCAATCTTCCATCATTTTTGCTAATGCAATGGGATTTAAGTTCATCCAATTATACCTTAAAAATTAGAAAACAGGCAAGCTCAGATAACAATGTATCTTTTGATGGTTGGGAGACATTAAATCCTACGCTAAACCCATCTGTTTCTTTTGTAAATGGAGGTATTTATGATGTGCAGCTATATGCAAATAATGGTTCAGCAAGCGCTACCTATACCAAAATGGGCGTTACACAAACTGTGGCGGCACGCTCTTGCCATATTTGGATAAACAATACTCAGTTGTTGTTTGCTGCTAACGATCCTAATTTTAAGGATGCTGGTACAGGTTTGGCAGCTAACGCCGCGTTAAATGCCTTTATCTTTTTGGGCTATAACAATACAGATCCAGATGATTCTGCAGTGCATGATGCACGAGCCTACCTAGATGATTTCGTTTATGCCAATTATCTAGAAAATATCAACGTCTTACCAGTAGTTTTAGACGGATTTTCGGCAACAAAGCAAAACAATGGCGTATTACTAAACTGGAAAACCTTGTCAGAAAAAGACAATGCGAAGTTTGAAATTTTTAGGTCTGGAGATGCAGATCAAGCTCCTAAGCTCATCAAAACAATAACAGGAAAAGGCAATACATCCACGCTAACTAATTATAGTACGACGGATAATTCGCCATTAATAGGAAATAACTATTACAAGCTGGTACAGTCAGATTTTAATGGTAAGGCCGATACGTTAGCTACCGCATCTGCAAAAATGGGCTTTGCTAAAAGCGATTTCAACATCTACGTAGCAAATACAAATTCAGTACGATTGTCGATTAATTCTTTAACTAGCGAAAGTGCTGCGCTTGAAATTTATAATTTATCCGGTCAATGTTTGTTACGTGAAAAAGTAAGACTAACCGAGGGAGCGAACCAGCTGGCTATACCTGCAAAACTAGGTTCAGGAGTTTATGTGGGAGTCCTAAACACCAAAGAAGATCATTTTACAACCAAGTTTATAAGTAAGTAATCATGATGAAATTTTTAAGAATATTATCCTGTTTTGCACTGTTAGTGCTAACATTGATTTCTTGTAAAAAAGACAATACAGCAGCGGTAACTGTTACGCTTTCTGAAGATATTGTGATCCTTGGTATAGGCGAAGAAAGACAGTTGAGCGTGACTGGTGTACCTGCACAAGAAGTTGTTTGGAGTTCTTCAGATGCTTCCGTAGCAACCGTAAGTGTTACCGGAATGATTACCGCTTACAAAACTGGTGCGGTAGATATCAAGGCAACTTATAAGGATGCTACCTCTGTATGTAAGTTAAGTGTAGTGGTAGGCAATTATCAAAAAAACTGGATTTACGACTTTGGACAAACAGAAGGTAATTTATCGCCTACATCTGCTGCTGGAGCATTATCTGCTAATGATGGCATTGCGGGTCACATACATGCATTATTGCCAGCACCAACAAGTAGTCAGATAGCTCGTATATGGACTGGAAATAGTAATGTAGGAGGGTTTACCTTAACCAACACTGCTACTATCGGCTCGGGTGCCAGACTACTTTTTAAAGCACCGCCGTCAACTTCTACCAGTAAGTTCTCTATACTTAATATCGATGGTACAAATTTGTTCAGCATTGGCTACCAAATGAAATTGCAGGCTGGTACAGCAGGTACTTATAAATTTGCACTAGGCAGAGATGCCAGTACCATGGATTGGAATACGGCATTACCGTCTTTAAATGCTTCCCAGTTTTCTAATAATGTTAATTTTAGTCCTACCGCAGCACTGCCCGTTTTTTTAATTATGTGGTGGGATATTACGCCAAACGGTTACCAATTAAGTATTCAACAAAAGGATAAAAGTTTGGTTGCAGTAGATGCAACGCTGAACCCAAAAGTTAGCTTTGTAACTGGTGGAGAATATGATGTGCAGATCTATGCCAACAATTCTACAGGAGCTAGGAGATATGTAAAGAATAACGAAAAATATTCAATCTTACCTGGTGCATCGCACATTTGGATCAATAACAATTTACTTTTAAAAGCTGCTGGAGATTCAAATTTTGTGACTTCGGAAATGGATGCGAATGCAACATTAAACGCTTTTATGTTTATGGGCTTGAGCAATACCAATAATGCCGCACAGGTATATTTAGATGATTTTAAGTATGCCAATTACATCACAGACCTCAATATGCTAAGTAAGTAGAACCAAACTTACTATAAATAAAACTAACCATAGTTAAGCTTGCTTTGCTGCCTCGTGATAGCAGTAAAGTAAGCTTCGCTATTCCTTAACCTAAACAACTAATGAGAAGTTTTTTTAACCCTATTCCCGAAATGGAAGAACAGCTATCGGAAGAAGAACAAAAGAAATACTATAGCAGATTGAAATGGCATGTTTTCTTATCTGCCACCATTGGCTATGGCTTATACTACGTTTGCCGTTTATGTTTAAACGTAGTTAAAACGCCGCTGGTAAAAGAAGGCATATTATCCGAAACAGAACTAGGAATAGTGGGTTCTGCGTTATTTTTTAGTTATGCAGGAGGCAAGTTTGTTAATGGTTTTTTGGCAGATCGAGTAAATATCAGGGTGTTCATGTCCTTTGGTTTACTATGCTCAGCTTTGTTATGTATAGCTTTAGGTTTTAAAGTTTCTTTTGTGCTCTTTATTATACTTTGGGCATTTAATGGATGGTTCCAAAGTATGGGTGCGCCACCAAGTGTGATTGCCATTTCCAGATGGTTTAGCGGAAAAGAAAGAGGAAGTTTTTATGGATTTTGGAGTGCAAGTCACAACATAGGCGAAAGCATTACTTTTATCGTCATCTCTTTTGCAGTAACTGCTGCGGGTTGGCAATGGGGTTTTTGGGGAGCTGGCATGTTCGGTATTATTGGAGCAATTATTATCATCTCATTTTTATATGAAAGCCCAGAAAGCAAAGGAATTTATTTGTTGAAGGAAGAAAAAGTGGCGCACCAAAATGATGCCTCTGTAGCAAAGCAACAAATTGCGGTTTTAAAAAATCCAGCGATTTGGATTTTGGCATTGTCGAGTTCATTTATGTACATTAGTAGATATGCAATTAACAGTTGGGGCGTTTTTTACTTAGAAAATGCCAAAGGTTTTTCTATTGTAGAAGCAAGTTCCATCATTTCTATTAGCTCCGTTTGTGGTATCATCGGTACCATACTATCTGGCTTTGTTTCAGATAGATTTTTCAAAGGAAGTAGAAATGTTCCTGCTTTACTATTCGGAATTTTAAATACATTAGCCATAACACTTTTTTTAAGTGTTTCTAAAGATTATGTTTGGTTATTTGCCTTGTCGATGGTAGTTTTTGGTATTTCTATTGGCGGTTTAGTTTGCTTTTTGGGCGGATTGATGGCTGTAGATATTGCACCTAAACAAGCAACCGGTGCTGCATTGGGTGTGGTTGGTGTAGCCAGTTACATTGGTGCTGGTCTGCAGGATATCATTAGTGGAAAGCTCATTGCAAATGGAAAAGCAATTGTGGGCACCCAAGTCAACTACGACTTTACACTCATTTCTATTTTCTGGATTGGATCTGCGCTGCTTTCTATGCTGTTATGTTTGTTGATATGGAAATCGAAACCGAAAGCCGTCTAGTTGTTGGTTATATTACAACTCCTAGCTATTAATGTAACTCTCTAGCTGCGAAATAGTCTGTTTTTGATCTGCGATAATAAATTTTACCACATCGCCAATAGATACCATGCCAACAGCTTGATTTGCTGCTACCACTGGTAAATGCCTAATATGTTTGTCGGTCATAACTTGCATGCACAAATCAATGCTATCTGTTGCAGCTACAGTAATTGGATTAGCAGTCATTACTTCGCTAATTGGAGTGTCTTTAGATGCCTTGCCCTGTAAAACGATTTTTCGGGCATAGTCGCGTTCCGTAAAAATGCCAAGTAATTGTCCTTCTTCCATAATGAGCAAAGCACTAATGTTCTTTTCTGTCATTAACTTTAGTGCATCTAAAACCGAAGTATTTGGCACTACACTAAAAATCTCTAAAGGTTTTGTGTTGAAGATTTGTTGAACAGTTTTCATATTTGGAGGTTGCTTAGTTAACTAAATTTACTTAAAATAAAAGTAAAACCAAACTGTTACAACAACTTACTAAATATGTATGATTTTAATGGGTTGTTCTTTTGAGTTGCTAAGTTGTTTCCAAGCTTGGTATTTCTCCAATTCTTTAGCTACCTTTTTAACAACAAATCCTAAAATTACAGCATCGTCCAAAAATCCTAGTCCTACTAAAAAATCTGGTATTAAATCTAAAGGAGAAATAAAATAAAGCAGCGCCGCCAAAACTGATATCATGGTGGTTTTAGGGATGGCTGTGTAAGTACCGCTGGTATAATCTTTAGCTAGAGAGAAAAGCAGTTGTAACTGTTCCCATACGTTAGTCAGTGCACCTTTATTTTCGTTTGCTTTGGCGAAACCTTCTTGAATTTTGCTTAAGGTTTTGCCTTTATCTTTAATCAAAGTTCCTGCAATCTTACTAAAAGCAAAATAGCTAAACATTAGTTTTTTGAAATTCATCTGATATGTTTATGAGTAACTATCAATAAGCATACCTAAACTAAAGCAACTTTAAAATATCATCAACATACTCTCGGTTGTTAGCTAAACGAGGCACTTTATGTTGACCACCGAGCTTACCTTTTTCTTTCAGCCATTTATAAAAAGTGTCTTTTGGTGCATTGTGGACTGTAGGTCTTTTCAGTGCCATGTCCTTAAAACGTTTGGCGTCGTAATCAGAATTTACTTCACGTAAAGTATCATCCATTACATCTACAAATTGTTCAAAATCTGTCGGCTGCTGCTCAAACTCAATAATCCACTCGTGGCCACCTGCTTCTTCGCCACTAAAGTAAATAGGGCAGGCAGTGTAATCTTTTATTTTGGCATTAGTTGCAGCACAAGCTTTCGTTAATGCGTTTTCAGCATTATCTATAATCACTTCCTCACCAAAAGCATTAATGAAATGTTTGGTGCGCCCAGTAATCTTAATCCTAAAAGGATTTATAGAAGTAAATTGAACAGTATCTCCAATTAAATAACGCCACAAACCAGCATTGGTACTAATGATGATAGCATAATTTTTGTTCAGCTCTACTTGGTCTAACGAAAGCGTTTTAGGATTTTCATCATCTAAATGTTCTATTGGTAAAAATTCGTAGTAGATACCATAGTCCAACATCAGCAATAGCTCTTCAGAATAAGATTGGTCTTGTATGCCGAAGAAACCTTCCGAGGCGTTGTAGGTCTCCAAATAATACATATCTGGAGATGGAATGAGCTCTTTGAATTGCGCTCTGTAAGGTGCAAAATTCACCGCTCCGTGGAAATAAGCTTCAAGATTTGGCCAAACTTCCAACAAATTTTTGGTGCCAGTAATTTCCATTACTTTTTTTGCCAGAACAATAGTCCAAGTAGGTACGCCAGAAATGTTTGTTACATTTTCTTTGATGGTTGCCTCGGCCATACGGTCTATCTTTTCCTCGTAGTTATCCATCAAGGCGATAGACATATTTGGCGTACGATAATACTCGGCCCAAACCGGTAAGTTTTTAATCAGTACGGCAGATAAATCTCCAAAATGGATGTCTTCACAAAGCTGATTAATTTGATGGCTTCCACCTAAAACTAAACCTTTTCCAGTAAACATTTGTGCATTGGGGCGGTTGTTGCAATAGATGGAAAGCATGTCCTTACCACCTTTAAAATGGCATTCTTCCAATGCTTCCTCAGATACTGGAATGAATTTACTTCTATCGCTAGTAGTGCCTGATGATTTTGCAAACCACTTAATTTCTGAAGGCCACAAAATATTTTGTTCGCCTTGCAACATCCTTTCGATGTAAGGCTTAAGGGTGTCGTAATTTTGTATAGGTACTCGTTCCTTAAACTGTTGAACGGTTAAAATAGATTTGTAATCGTAACGCTTTCCCCACTCCGTGTTTTCTGCACTAGAAATTAGCGTGTGTAACCACTCATCCTGTACATCTAATGGGTATTTCATGAAAAGCTCAATCTGATGGATTCGCTTTTTCATATACCACGTAAAAATTGAATTTACTATCGCCATCAGATATTCTTTTATAGGTTTTTTCTACGTAGAACGAAGTTAGAACCTAGGTAAACCTTTCGTACCATTTCATTTGCTGCCAATACTTCTGGCGTTCCAGATTCTAAGATTTTACCTTCAAAAAGTAGATAAGCTCTGTCGGTAATGGATAAAGTTTCTTGTACGTTATGGTCGGTAATTAAAATGCCGATGTTTTTTTGCTTTAATTTGGCAACAATGCTCTGAATTTCTTCTACCGCGATAGGGTCAACTCCGGCAAAAGGTTCGTCTAATAAGATAAAGTTAGGATTAGCCGCCAATGCTCTAGCAATTTCGGTACGTCTGCGCTCACCACCAGAAAGTAAATCACCACGGTTTTTTCTCACCTTGTGTAAGCTAAATTCGTTGATGAGCTCTTCCAGTTTTTCCTTGCGTTCCTCTTTATTTAGTTTGGTCATTTCTAAAATGGCCATAATGTTATCTTCTACTGTTAGCTTGCGAAACACACTCGCTTCTTGCGCTAAATAACCAATCCCTTTTTGAGCACGGCGGTACATTGGGTCTTTGGTAATGTCTTCGCCATCTAAAAAAATATTGCCTTCATTTGGCTTAATCAAGCCCACAATCATGTAAAACGATGTTGTCTTTCCTGCCCCATTCGGCCCTAATAAACCCACAATTTCTCCTTGACTAACTTCAAATGAAACATCGTTAACAACAGTACGTTGCTTGTATTTTTTAATGAGATGCTCGGCTTTTAGAATCATTTATATTTACGATTTACGATATTAGATTTACGACTGACCACTGATACCTAACTACTTCAATCTAATTCCTTTTATATTTAGTTGTATTCGCTTTTTATCTTTCCAGTTATTTTCTTCTATCGTATAACAAATAGAAAATGGCTGGTTTGGTTTTAACAATTTTTCAAATTCTCCAAGATTAAAACCGATAGCTTCAAAAATAGTCGAATTTTGTTGTTTTACATTTATTTTTAGATGATTTGTACCCACAATTTGCGCAGCACTAGCTAGAGTCACATTTTTAGTGGTAAATACCGGTGCCATATTCAAAGGGCCAAATGGTGCCATTTGCGAAAGTACCCTGAAAAACTTGCCATTTATCTGTGCAAAATCTATTTCTGCATCAATGTTAATTTCTGGAATTAATAAGGCTGGATCTATGCTATTAGACACTACTTGTTCAAATCTATCAGCAAAAGTTGATAAATTTTCTGGCGCAATGGTTAAACCTGCCGCATATTTATGTCCACCAAATTGAATCAATAAATCGCTGCATTCTACCAAGGCTTCGTATAAGTCGTAGCCTACAACAGAGCGAGCTGAACCTGTATAATTACCGTTAGAATGAGTTAAAACGATGGTTGGTCGGTAGTATTTTTCCGTTAACCGAGAAGCCACAATGCCAATTACTCCTTTGTTCCAGCTTTCCTGAAACACCACCGTAGTTTTTCGATTAATCAATACTTCATCTTGTTCAATAATGGCCAGTGCTTCTAGGGTAATATCCTTATCGAAACTCTTACGTTCTGTATTTTGTAGGTTGATGAGCGCACTTTGTTCATCTGCAATAAAATCTTCTTCACTAAGCAGCATTTTCACTGCTTCGTTGGCATGTCCCATCCGCCCTGCGGCATTTATACGAGGGGCCAACATAAATACCACATCCATAATAGAGTAGTTTTCGGTTTTACCTGAAATCTGCATCAATGCTTTTAATCCAGTAGATGGATTTTCATTTAATTTAAGCAAGCCATAGTACGCCATCACTCGATTTTCATCTACAATGGGAACAATATCGGCAGCAATACTGACCATGCACAAGTCCAAATATCTTTCATACAGCTCGTCTGGTAAATCTTTGGCAATACAATAAGCTTGCGCCAGCTTAAAACCAATGCCACATCCCGAAAGTTCCTTAAATGGATATTCGCAATCGTTGCGTTTTGGGTCTAAAACAGCTACTGCGTTGGGTATTTCTGCTGCCGGCAAGTGGTGGTCGCAAATGATAAAATCGATGCCTAATGAATTTGCGTAGGCTACTTTATCATTAGAACGAATACCACAATCTAAAGCGATGATTAAATCAAAACCATTGGTGTTTGCATAATCAATGCCTTGTGTAGAAATTCCGTAGCCTTCGCTGTGTCTATCTGGGATATAGTAGGCAATATTTTTAGTGAACTGATGAAAAAATTGGTAAGCTAGCGCTACTGCAGTAGTTCCATCCACATCATAATCACCATAAATTAAAATTTTCTGCTCCTTGGAAATCGCTAAATCAATTCTGTCGATAGCAGCTTCCATATCCTTCATTAAAAACGGGTCGTGAAGGTGGGCTAATTGAGGCCTGAAAAAATGCCTAGCTTCTTCAAAAGTAGCTATACCACGGTTCACTAAGATTTCTGCTAGATTCCTATCTATGGTTAACTGATGGGATAGTTCATCTATTACCTCACGATTTGTATGTTGATGATGTACCCACCTTTTTTCCATTGTAGTTTTTATTTGTTTAGACGCATAATTATGCGTCTTTACTGGTTATGTTGACACACATGATTTTGTGTCTTTATTGGTTATCGTTGAGACACGTGATCATGTGTCTTTACATTTTTTATACTACGAAGACATATAATCGTGCGTCCTTAGTTATATTTGCAACCTGTAAATATATCATAAAATTCCCTACGTAAAAAGAGATGGCGATACAAGTTTTTACCTTATCAGAAGGTTCGTATTCAGTAGATGCAAGCAAGAAATTCGTGCCTTTCGATCCTGCCAAAGATAATCCGAAGGATAGACCTGCTTCTTTATTCATTAACGTTCAGCCATTTCTGGTAAAACTGGAAAACAGTTTGGTATTGTTTGATACGGGTTTAGGATATAGCAACGAGGAGGGTAAACTTCATTTGCATGAAAATATTAAAAAGGCTGGTTTCGACCCAGATGATGTAGAATTGGTATTAATGTCGCATTTACATTTCGACCATTCGGGCGGTATGGTGCATCATTACAATGGAAAAATGGAATTGAGTTTTCCTAATGCTACCTATGTAATGCAGCGTGGTGAATGGGAAACAGCTTTTTCTAGTAAATCTTCGTCATATCATACCGATATTTTCGATTTTGTACAACGCAATGCCCAAATTCATTTGATAGAAGATAGTGGTACTTTAACCGACGAAATCAGTTACGAATTTACTGGCGCACATTGTCCATATCATCAGGTATTTCTAATTGATGATGGAGAAGATAAGGTGTTTTTTGGTGGAGATGTATTGCCGGAACCAGAAGAATTGATTAGGAAATTTGTGGCTAAGTACGATTTTGATGGTCGCAAGGCGATGGAATTGAGAGACGAATTTGGTCGTAAAGCAGCAGCAGAAAAGTGGAAATGCCTTTTTTATCACTCTAAGTCAAAAACGCAGGCTTTTGTAGAATTCGAAGACGAAAAGTTTAAAATTATTTAGGTTGAAATTGAAAGATAACTATTTAAGGAAAATTTAATATTTCCCAACTCCTTAAAGTTTTACAATTTTACTTATAGAGAGCTTTATTTTTTTATGAAAAATTAAGGAATTAAGATTAGTTAAGAAAAGCTTAATGTTTCTTAATTTCTTAATGGTTTAAAATTGCTATTGATAGAAAAACCACTCTCCTCAAGCATTATTGAATAAAGACTAGCTACTAAAATCTTAATTTCCTAAATAAATACTTTTGATGATTTTAGTTTACCGCTTCCAGCAACTCCTTTAATCTGTCAATCGATAAAGGTTTCGAAATAAATCCCTTAACAGATTTGTAACTTTTTGCTTTTTCAATATCGTTCTCATAAACAGACGAAGAAAGCATATACATATCGTTATCTGCTTTTAGATCTAGGGCTTCAAAAGCTTCAATAAATTCCCAACCATTTAAAATAGGCATATTAATGTCTATCAAAACTAGGTCTGGTAAATTTTGGTTGTCCGATAAAAGGTCCTTAATGTAGTCGATGGCGAGCTGCCCATTATGTTTTGCGCATATTTCTACATCGTACCCTGTTTTCTCAACAATTTTGCTGATGATGAAAATGTTGATGTCGTCATCATCGATGACCAAGAGATTAATTTTAGAAGAAGGTGTACGTTGCATCTTGCTTTTATGAAATACTTGTTAACCGCTGTGAAAGTATATTTCATAAGTGGATTACTAAAGATACATTAAATTATTTAACAAAAAAAAATCCAAGTTATACTTGGATTTCTAAATACCTATTTAATAGGATATTATTTTTTTGCTACTAATTTAACAGCGAGAGTGAAATCATCATAGATGAAGTTATCGCCAATACTACTGAAGATAGATTTTGATTTGTATTCGATACCATATTTAGTTCTGTCTACAGTTATTTTTTCAGCAACAGCAGTTACAGTTTTATCTGCATTCCAAGTAAGTTTTGCTGGGAAAGAGATAGAGTTGGTTTTTCCTTTGATAGTTAAATCTCCAGTGATTTTTACATCTGTACCAGTGCCTTCAACTTTTTTGATTACGAAGTTCGCTGCTGGGAATTTTTCTACACCAAAGAAATCATCATTTTTCAAATGCTTGTCTAAATTCGGGCTTGGTTTGTCACCATCCATAGTTTGTATAGAGGTCATATTAGCAATAAAACCGCCACCTGCTAAATTTTTACCGTTAAATTGTAAGTTTCCAGAAGTTAAAGCGATAGTTCCAGTGTGTGAACCAGAGAATTTTTTACCTTCCCAGTTTACAGTAGATTTAGTTACGTCTACAGTGTAAACATCAGCCTTTGGCTTAAAAGCGAAGAAAGAAAAGCTAGCCACAAGAGCTAACATTAAAATAGAAGTGATTTTTAATTTCATTGTTGAATAATTTATAGTTAGCGTAAAGGTATCTAATTTTAAAATGAATTGGCGTTGACCTATGTTAAGATTTTACAATTTTGTGTAGGTGTTTAGTTTGTTTGCTGGTTAGTTGTTTAGGAAATATGTTGCCAAGCATAAGATTTTGATTATTGGAGCTTGATTAATTTAATTTATTTGAATGCCACCTTTAAGTCATTTAGTATCAGTAAAGTGAAAACAAGCTAAGCTTGTCCGCCTTATTTTCGTTAAATTAGCGGCTTTACAAAGCGAAATAAATGTCTGATATCATCCAACTTTTACCCGATAGTGTAGCCAATCAAATTGCGGCAGGAGAAGTAGTGCAGAGGCCGGCTTCGGCGGTAAAGGAATTGCTTGAGAACGCTTTAGATGCCGGTGCCGATAAGATACAGCTCATTGTTAAAGATGCTGGTAAGGCACTTCTTCAGGTAATAGACAACGGCTGTGGCATGAGTGTTACCGATGCCCGTATGTGCTTCGAGCGTCATGCAACCTCAAAAGTTCGCAAGGCAGAAGATTTATTCGCTATCCGTACTATGGGTTTTAGAGGCGAGGCAATGGCTTCAATTGCGGCAATTGCCCAAGTAGAAATGAAGACCAAACGTCACGAAGATGAAGTAGGAACTCTGATAGAAATAGAAGGTTCTTCGATTGTAAAACAAGAGCCCACAGCATCTTCAAATGGCACCAGCATTTCGGTAAAAAACCTATTCTACAATACACCAGCCCGACGTAATTTCTTAAAGAGCAATCCCACCGAAATGCGTTACATCATCGACGAGTTTCAGCGTGTAGCTTTAGCAAAACCACACATCGCTTTTAGTTTGCATCATGATGGTAACGAGATTTTCCGTTTGCCAGCAGCAACCATCAAGCAGCGTATTGTACATTTATTTGGCAACAATTATAATGAACGTTTAATTCCTGTTGAGGAAGAAACTACCATTATTAACCTAAAAGGCTATATCGGTAAGCCCGAGTTTGCAAAGAAAACCCGTGGCGAGCAATTCTTTTTCGTTAATGATAGATTCATTAAGGATAATTATCTAAACCATGCTGTAAATAAGGCATATTCAGAGTTATTACCTGATGATAATTTTCCTTTATATGTGCTTTTTATTGAGATTGACCCATCTAAGATTGACGTAAATGTGCATCCAACAAAAACGGAAATCAAATATTTGGATGAAAAATCGATTTATGCTATTATCCATTCGGCAGTAAAGAGAAGTTTGGGCAGATTTAATATCAGTCCTACTTTAGATTTTAACCAAGAAACTGCTTTTAGCAATATGATTACGCATAAAGCTCCAGAAGATATTGTGCCGCCAAGTATTGCCTTCAATCCAGATTTTAATCCTTTCAGCTCGCCAAAAGCACCATCGGCACCAAGAGATAATTCAACTTATTTTAAGGAACAATATCAGCCTAAAGAAGTAAGCCAAAATTGGGGCTCGCTTTACGAAATAGCAAACTATCAGCAGGCAGCGCAAGCTACTATTGAGCTAGATGATGAGAAGGAGGAGGAAATGCCAGCAGTAATGAACAAGCTCTATATGCAGATTCATAATCGCTATATCGTTTCACAAATTAAATCTGGTGTAATGGTCATCGACCAACAAGCCGCTCACGAACGTATTTTGTACGAACGTTTCCTGTTGCATTTGGAAGATAGAAAAGGAGCTTCGCAACAAAGTCTGTTCCCGCAAACAGTAAACCTAAGCCCTGGAGATTTCGAATTGGCTAAAAGTTTGTTGGAGGATATCAAGAGCTTAGGTTTCGATGTTCGGGAGTTCGGTAAAAATACATTGGTTATAGAAGGTATTCCGGTTGATTTGGGCAGTACCAATATTAACGAAACGCAACTTTTTGAACATCTAATTGAAGGTTTCAAAAATTCGCAGCAAGAATTAAAGTTAACCAAGCGGGATGCTTTGGCAAGGAGTATGGCTAGAAATAGTGCGATTAAAGCGGGTACAGCATTGAGCCAGCAAGAAATGAACACGCTGATTGATGAGCTTTTTGCCTGTAAGACTCCAAATTTCAGTATCAATGGCAAGTCAGCTATACAAACCATAACTTTGGCGGAGCTTGCTCAAAAATTTGAAAAATAATGATGAATGGGATTAATATACCGCCAGTTGTAAAAAACCTGTTAATTATTAATGGGATTTTCTTTTTGGCAACGTTGGTGTTTGAACAGCAAGGAAAAGATTTAGCTGATATTTTGGGAGCACATTATTTTGATTCGCCTAAGTTTCGAATTTGGCAGCCAATTACTTATATGTTTATGCATGGTAGTTTTCAGCATATATTCTTTAATATGTTCGGGCTGTTTATGTTTGGAGGTATTTTGGAGCAGAAGTGGGGCGCTAAAAAGTTCATCAACTTTTATTTTATAACAGGTTTAGGAGCTTTAGCCTTGCAATGGGTAGTACAAGGAATAGAACTATATCAAATTACTGGAGCTGTAATTAATCATGGTAACTTACCGCTCGATATGTTGGCAGAGGGAAAATACAATCCTGCCGTATATACAGATAGCCAAGCTTCTACGTTACATGCGGTTTACTTTGGTGGTATGGTAGGAGCTTCTGGAGCAATTTTCGGTATCATGACAGCTTTTGCGGTAATTTATCCAAATATGGAAATGATGTTAATTTTTGTTCCTTTTCCAGTAAAAGCCAAATATTTTATACCAATTTACATCGTTATAGAATTGTTTTTAGGTGTAGCACGTATACCTGGTGACACTGTAGCGCACTTCGCACATTTAGGTGGTGCATTAATTGGTTTCATTTTAGCTAAAATATGGAACGATAAAGACAGATTTTATAAATACTATGAATAACAACGGTTTTAAAGAGATTACCGATAAGGTTTTCAAATCAGGCAATCCAGCAATGCTTTACATTGGAATCAATGTGATTGTATTTTTACTGGTTGGCATTGGTTCTTTGTTTTTGGCAAGAGGATTGGGAGATGATTTGATACGCCAATACTTGGCATTTCCAGCTGATTTTTCTCAATGGCCAGTTCGTTTTTATACATTCGTAACCTATGTTTTTTTTCATAAAGGCTTATTTCACATTTTATTTAATTTGCTTTGGTTGTATTGGATGGGGAATCTTTTTTTAGATTTCTTAAAACCTAGACAGTTCCAAGTCGTTTATTGGGGAGGAGCAATTGCTGGGGCTTTAGCCTTTGCTTTAATTTATAATTTGAGTCCGCAATTAAATGCTGGCGGTGCCACCTTAATTGGTGCTTCTGCTGCGGTAATGGCTATTTTTAGTGCCGTTGCTACATTGGTTCCAAACTACAGTATACGTTTGCTGCTTTTTGGAGATGTAAAGTTAAAATACTTATTGCTGGTTTATATACTGATTGATATTGTGGGTACTTCTCCCGGGTCAGGAAATATTGGTGGAAGTTTAGCGCACTTGGGAGGCGCTTTGTTCGGCTTTGTTTTTATTAAGCTACTTCAAAATGGAACTGATTTAAGCAACTTTTTAGTAAAGAAGCCTACATTAAAAGTGATTAAAAACAACGCTCCGAAAAAGAAAACAGTAGTGTCAAATCAAGCCGAAATTGATGCGATTTTAGATAAGATTTCGAAAAGTGGCTACGACAAATTGACAACTAAAGAGAAACAAATTTTATTCGACGCGAGCAAAAATTAATGAGTAACAAAGTAAAGCTTTCTTTATTAGATAGGTTCATCCTTTTCTTCGCTGTGCTTGCAGCAATTGGGTTGGGCGTAGGCATGCTTGCTGGTCAAACCGATCCTAGAGATGAAATTTGGATTGCATTTGCGGGTTTAGCTTATCCTTTTTTATTGATAGCAAATTTGCTTTTTGTACTGTTGTGGTTTCTTCGCCGCAGAGTGCTGTTCGGTATTGCTACGCTTGCTTTTATCGCCCTTGGCTGGAAAACTTTTACCGCAACTTTTCAGTTTTTTGGTGAAGAAGGAAGTACGGTAAAGGATAGTGAACACTATGTAAGAATGATGACTTATAATGTGCATCAATTCAAAAAATATGGAGAAAATAATGATGTTTCTACCAAAGACCAAATTATTAAAGTCATCGAAAATCAGCACCCGGACATTATCTGTTTTCAAGAATTTTTTACCAGACGAAAAGGTGAATACGATTTGATAGACAGTATTAAAAAGAGACTGAAGTTAAAACACTACTACTTTGTGCCTTCTGTAGACAACAATTATGAAGCGGCAGGTTTGGCCATTTTTTCTCGCTATCCTATTAAAGATAAAGGAAAGGTTTCGTTTGGTGAATTTGCAGGAAATGGAAGCATTTATGCAGACGTTGATGTAAAGGGACAGGTTTTTCGAATTTATAATGTTCATTTTCAGTCCATTTCTTTTCAAAAAGAAGATTACGAATATATAGACAAGGTAGCGAAGAAAATGGGGCCTGAGTATAAATCTTCCAGAAGGATTGCTGGGATGCTTAAAGCCGCTTTTCAGAGAAGAAGTGAGCAAGTTGCGATGATGAAAAGCGAAATGCAACATTGCAAAATACCGTATGTAATTGCTGGAGATTTCAATGATACGCCTGCTTCTTATTGCGTGGGCCAAATTACACATTCGTTAAAAAATTCTTTTAAAGAAAAGGGACGAGGCTTTGGCAAAACATATAACGGAGCTTTTCCGAATTTTCAAATAGATTATATTGCCACCACAAAAGATTTCGATGTTATCAATCATCATATTTCACAAGATAAGCTATCGGATCATTTCCCTGTGAGAAGTGATTTGAGACTTAATTTCTCGCTACAAAACGATGATGAGGATTATTAACACATTAGCTTCTACTTGTTAATGTTTCCCCGAAATATAAAGTCTAGAAAGATTAAGCGATGTTAAGTGTTAGCGAAGTTGTAGTATTTTTGTTTACTAAACCCGGTTGCAGCGAACACGATCCCGATCTAAAATCGGGTGAGTAAAGCGGAAAACGGGGCTTTCGGAAACCAAGAAATACTGAAATTGCTTTTCAAAAAGGAAAAAACCTAAGCATCTAAGATTAAATTTAGACATTGTCTTAACATCTTTTACTATCTAAAAATTATACATTTGCAACATGATACAAGAGTTACAGTTATACAACACATTAACCCGTAAAAAGGAAGTTTTTGAACCTATAAATGCACCAAATGTTGGTATGTATGTATGCGGTCCAACCGTTTACAGTGATGTTCATTTGGGTAACTGTCGTACTTTCATTTCATTCGATTTAATTTTCCGTTACCTTAAATATAGTGGTTATAAGGTGCGTTATGTGCGCAATATTACCGATGCTGGCCACTTAGAAGGTGATAGGGATGAGGGCGATGATAAATTTGCAAAACGTGCTAAATTGGAGCAATTGGAGCCAATGGAAATTGTGCAAAAATATACTTTGGGTTTTCACGATGTACTAAGGATGTTTAATACGCAGCCTCCTAGTATTGAGCCAACTGCAACGGGGCATATCATTGAGCAAATCGAAATGGTGAAAAAAATCATCGATAATGGCTATGGCTATGAAGTAGATGGCACCATTTATTTTGATGTAGAGAAATATAGCAAAGAATATAATTACACCATTTTAACGAACCGCAAACTAGAAGACCTTTTAGAAAATACTAGAGAGTTAAGTGGTCAGGATGATAAAAAAGGACGTTTAGATTTTGCGCTTTGGATTAAGGCCAAACCAGAAACTTTAATGCAATGGCAATCACCATGGGGCATGGGCTTTCCAGGATGGCATATTGAATGCTCTGCCATGAGCGCTAAATATTTGGGCAGCGAGTTTGATATTCATGGTGGTGGAATGGATTTAGCGGCAACGCATCATACCAACGAAATTGCACAATCAGAAGCTTGTTCAAGTCATCAGCCAGCAAAATATTGGATGCACACCAATATGCTTACGGTAAATGGTACCCGCATGTCTAAATCTGCTGGCAATGGTTTTTTACCGGGAGAATTGTTCACTGGGGACCATCCGCTGCTGCGTAAAGGTTATAGCCCAATGACGGTTAAATTCTTTATGTTGCAAGCACATTATCGCAGTACTTTAGATTTTAGCAATGATGCGTTGGAAGCTTCGGAAAAAGGCTTTAGAAGATTGATGAACGCTGTAGCATTATTGCCAAAATTGGTAGCTTCTACTGATGGAAATGTGGCTATTGACCCTATCAAGGAAAACTGTGTAAATGCCATGAATGATGACTTCAATAGTCCGGTAGCTATTGCGGAATTATTCGAAGCCGCCAGAATTATCAATACGGTTTATGATGGTTCTGCTAAAATTACCGCAGAGGAGCTAGAGAAGTTAAAAGCATTAATCAACGATTTTGTATTTGAAATTTTTGGATTGAAAGATGAAGAAAGTAGTAATCTAGAATTGAATGAAATTTTGGAAATGGTAATTGACCTTCGTAAAGAAGCAAAAGAAAATAAAGATTATGCTACTTCAGATTCTATACGTTTGGGACTGCAAAAAATTGGCATCCAATTAAAAGATAGTAAAGAAGGCACTACTTGGAGTAAAATGTAAAAGATTACTCGTCATTGCGAGGAGGTACGACGAAGCAATCTTAATGCGTAAAAATTAAATAATATAATGAAATTCAATCGGATAATTGTATCGTTTTTGGCTCTGTTGGCGCTACAGTCCTGCCAGCAAAATAAGCCAACAGACGAAGTAGCAACAGCTGAAGTAAACCTGCAATCTCCAAATTTCGATGCAGATAGTGCTTATGCCTATACCAAAGCTCAGGTAGATTTTGGCCCTCGTATTCCATCTACACCAGCACATGCTAAAACTGCAGAATATTTGGTAGCAAAGCTGAAATCTTTTGGTGGCGAGGTGTCTGTTCAGCAAGCTACGGCAAAAACTTATGATGGTAAAACGCACCAGCTTAAAAACATCATAGCTGCTTTTTATCCAGAAAAAACAAAACGAGTTTTGATTACTGCCCATTGGGATGCACGTCCTTTTTCGGATGAAGATCCTAACATGGGAATGAGGGATAAACAATTTGATGCTGCTAATGATGGTGCCAGCGGAGTGGCAGTAATTTTGGAAATGGCTCGTCAAATTCAACAAAAACAACCAGAAGTAGGCGTAGATTTTATCTTATGGGATTTGGAAGATTACGGAAGTGCTAATGATGAAACTACCCATGAAACCACCTGGTGTTTAGGATCCCAACATTGGGCTAAAAGCCAGTCAGTAAAGGGGTATAAGCCATTGTTTGCCATTAACTTAGATATGGTGGGTGGTGCAAATGCACAATTTACACAAGATGAAGTTTCTAGAAAATACGCACCAAGTGTAATCAGCAAAGTTTGGAGCATTGCTAGCGAAATAGGTTATGGTAACTATTTTATCAACGTAACTTCTGGCACATTAATAGACGACCACTATTGGATTAATCAGGCTGGAATTCCCGCTATCGATATCATCCATTATTCTGATGCGTCAGGTTTTTACAGCAATTGGCATACACAATTAGATAACTTAAATAACATCGATAGAAATACGTTGAAAGCAGTTGGACAAACAGTGCTGGAAACAATTTATAGAGAAAAATTTAGTCAATAGTTGATAGTTCTATGGTCGATAGCTATTATTTATCGACCATAAATCTATCATCCAATAGTCGAAATGTGTAATTGTTAATTACTTTTTATTCTTCAAAGGAGTTCAAATTTTAAATTCGTAACACAAAAAATAATCATGAACAAAATATATCTTTCAATATTAGCAGTTGCCGTAACTGCAAACGTATATGCACAAAAGTCGGATGGTACGGTAAAATCTTTAGTAAATACCGAAAAGGCATTTGCTCAAAAAGCTGCAAAAAGTGGTGTAAATGCTGCTTTTACAGAATTTTCAGCACCTGATGGTATCGTTTTCCGTCCAAATGCAATCAATGCTAAGAAATTCTTCGCAACTGCTCCAGATACTAAAGAACTAACTTGGGAGCCTAACTATGCTCGTTTATCTAAAAGCAGAGACTGGGGTTTTACATCTGGTTCTTACATTGCTGGAGGCGAGAAAAAAACTTTTGGTCATTATTTATCAGTGTGGAGAGGTAAAGACGGAGAATGGCAGTTGATTATTGATTTGGGTGCAGATGCAATTAAACCAATTAAAGGAAAAGAACCTAAAAATCTATTTATAGAGCCAGTTGGTACTCATAGCCCAAAATTTGCTTCTGCAAAAGATTTAAAAACAGCAACTGATATTATCTATAGCACAGAAAAAACCTTAAATACTATGCTTAAAACTCACGGAGTTCAAGCTTTTTCTGGTTTTATTAATCCTGATGCTCGTTTGTTGTTTCCAGGAACTGAAGCAATTATTGGTAAGGACGGAATTTTAGCATTTAATAACCGAGTAATCGATAAAATTAACCTGAAAACTACTCAGGCTGACAAGGCTTTAGGTGGAGACTTTGCTTATACTTACGGTTTAGCAACTATCGATTACAAAGCAGATTTACGTGAAAGTTTTAATTATGTGTTTATTTGGGAGCGACAAGCAGATGCAAATTGGAATATCATTGCTCAGATATTTACTGTTGCAGAAAGGTAATTAATCAAACCAAATATCAAATATAAATTAAGGATTTTAACGTCAGTTGAAATCCTTTTTTAGTTTTACAGCCTTTTAAATCCAATATTTTTAAGTAAAACTATTATACTTGTAGCTATCCTTTTTTACGTATTAGTTCGTTAATTTAGATATGATGAGAAAATTTATACTTCCTATTTTATTACTAGCCGTTACCATTCAAATTTCATTTGCCCAAAAAAAGACTGTACTTTTTGAAGTGCAGGGCAACCGTGGCGCAAGAGGTTTAATGCCAGAAAATACTATTCCTAGTATGATTAAAGCTTTGGAAAATGGAGCAACTACATTAAAGATGGAAGTCGTGATTACCAAAGATAAACAGGTGGTGGTTTCTCAGGAACCTTATTTTAATCACACCATCAGTATTTCCCCCAGCGGTGAAGAAATTACTTTAAAGAACGAGAAGAAATTCAACATCTATAAAATGAATTACGATGAGGTTAGACAGTTCGATGTAGGTTCAAAGCCAAATGCTCGTTTTCCGCACCAAGAAAAATTTAGGGTAGAAAAGCCTTTGCTTAATGATTTGATAGATAAAGTTGAAATTTTTTCGGCCAAGAAAAAGAAAACTAAACCACACTATAATATAGAGACAAAGCTAATCCGTAAAGGCGATGGAGAGTTTCAGCCAAGTCCAGAAGAGTATGTGGAATTGGTAATGGAAATCATTAAAACGAAGAAGTTAGAGAAACGAGTAACGATTCACTCTTTTGATATCCGTAGCTTGCAATATCTCCATGAAAAATATCCTCATATACCAACTTCATTAGGTATTGATGAGAAAGAAGATTTCGAAAATAACATCAAAGCTTTGGGGTTTACCCCGACAATTTATAGTCCATATATGCCTTTGGTGGGCAAAGGTTTGGTAGATAAGTGCCATGCTGCGGGTGTAAAAATTATCCCGTGGACGGTGAACACAGTGAAAGATATCGTTTATCTCAAAAACCTAGGTGTTGACGGTATCGTAACCGATTACCCAAATTTAATGACGGAATTAAAGTAGTGTTGAGTAAAAACCATTAAGAAATTAAGAAACATTAAGGGGTAACTCTTAATTCATCTTCATTTCTTAATGGTTAATTAAAATGCTAAATTCTCTCGGCTTTATACCCAATCTTCGATAAAGATTTTATCAAATCAGCCTCGTCAATATGCTCTCCTTCTATGGTCAAAACCTTATCGGGATTTTCCGTGTCTACTGACCAGCTATTTACATTTTCTTGCTCGTTAAGTACTGGTGTAACTTTGGCAACACAAGCGCCGCAGTTTATCGTTGTTTTAAATTTTAATGTATCCATTTGTTAAGTAAAATTTTAAAAGTAAAAATTAAAAAGTTTTTGAGTAGTTCGTTAAGCTGCTGTTGATTTTGAAATTAACCGATTTAAACAATTAATCAGTTAAACTTTATATTTCAATCTCAAACTATTGCTCACTACACTTACCGAGCTTAATGCCATTGCCGCACCAGCCCACATGGGGTCTAATAAAAATCCATTAATTGGAAATAATATGCCGGCCGCAATTGGAATGCCAATAATATTATAAATAAATGCCCAGAATAGATTCTGTTTAATCGCTTGAACTGTGTTTTTAGATAAATGTATCGCCTCTGGAATTTTCGTCAAATCAGAAGAAATAATCGTCATTTTTGCTACGTCCATGGCAATATCGCTTCCTTTGCCCATCGCAATACTTACATCGGCTTGGGCAAGTGCCGTACTATCATTTATACCATCGCCCACCATCGCTACAACCTTGCCGCTCTCTTGAAGTTTTTTCGTAAAAGCAGCTTTGTCGGCAGGTAATACATTTGCTCTATATTCATTAATACCAAGTTGGTCGGCTACTGCTCTAGCAGTCTGTTCATTATCACCAGTGAGCATATAAACCGTAATTCCATCTTTTTGCAGCTGCTGTACAGCTTGTTTAGAAGTAGCTTTAATTTGGTCGGCGATAGCAATGGCAGCGAGCACTCTTTTATTGTTACAGAAAAGCACTAACGTTTGGGCAGCTTCCAATTGTTGGTCAACCCAGTTTTTAACTTCTGACGAGATTTCAACCTCTCGCTTTTTGACTAGCAGTTCGTTGCCAATAATGTAGACGCTTTGCTCAAACTTTCCTTCTATACCTTGTCCGCTGATGTTTTCTACAGCAATGCCCTGTAAGAACTGAGACTTATCTTTTAAGTGTTCGGTAATCGCATCTGCTAAAGGATGCTCCGATGATTTTTCAATGCTATAAAGAATGTTCTGATGTTGTTCATTAAATTCTTCGAACCATTTAATAGCAGTTACTTTCGGCTTGCCTTCGGTAATGGTACCCGTTTTATCAAGGATAATGGCATTTACCTTCTTTGCCAGTTCTAAGCTTTCTGCATCCTTAATTAAAATACCTTTTTCTGCACCTTTGCCCACACCAACCATGATGGCTGTAGGCGTAGCCAAACCTAAAGCACAAGGACAGGCGATTACCAATACCGTTACAAAAGCAACAATGCCTTGGCTTAAACCGCTCTCACCACCTAAAATCATCCAAATTAGTAAGCTTAAAATAGCAATGCCAATTACAATCGGGACAAACACAGCGGCAATTTTATCCACTAATTTTTGCACAGGCGCTTTACTGCCTTGCGCATCTTCCACCATTTTAATGATGTGGGCCAAAATAGTATCGCTTCCAACTTTTTCGGCTTTAAACTGAAAACTTCCTTTTTGATTAATTGTTCCCCCAAACACAGCAGACCCTTCGGTTTTCGAAACAGGAATCGGTTCGCCACTAATCATACTTTCATCAAGATAAGAACTGCCATTAACCACCAATCCATCAACGGCAATACGCTCGCCAGGTTTCACTAAAAGGATGTCACCAACATTAACTGAGCTGATAGAAACTTGCATTTGATGCCCGTTCTCATGAACTATCGTAACATGTTTAGGTTGTAAGCCAATCAACTTTTTAATGGCTGATGAAGTATTTCCCTTCGCTTTTTCTTCCAATAGCTTTCCTAGAAGGATAAATGCAATGACAATACCAGCCGCCTCAAAATAAACATGAGAATGAATGCCCATGCGGTGCATAAAATCTGGGAATAATGTAATGAGTACGCTGTAGATATAAGCTGTTCCGGTACTTATGGCAACTAAAGTGTCCATATTCGCAGAGCGATGTTTAGCCTGCTTCCAAGCGCCTACAAAAAACTGACTGCCATAAATGAAAATCATTGGCGTAGCTAAAGCCCACATGATGTAGTTTCCATAAGGCATATCCATAAAAAACATCCCAATAACAAATAAAGGAACAGCTAAAATTAATGCGCCGATAGCTCGTTTTCTTAATGCCTGATATTGATTTGCCTTGATGTCAGCAAGCGATTCTTTTGCTTCGTTACTGTCGTCGATAAGCAAGTCATAACCTGCAGCTTGCACTGCTTCTTTCATTGCTTGTGCCGTTACCAAGCTAGGAATGTATTCTACCTTTGCCGAAGTATTCGCATAATTTACTTCTGCTTTTACCACACCAACCTGATTATTTAAAGTAGCTTCCGTATTAGCCGCACAAGAAGCGCAAGACATATTGGTAACAGGAAATGTTTGTTTAACAGTAGTTACCTCATAACCTAAATCTCTAATCTGTTTCACGGCAGCTTGTACTGCTTCTTCTGGATATTTTTTAGCCGTAATTAAAGCTCTGTGGTTATTCAATTCTACTGTGTGAGAAGTGATTTCTTTGATTTCTGATAGTCCTTTGTCGACGATGAGCGCACAATGTTCACTGTCTACATTTTCTAAAGGAATATATATAGGGTTTTCCGTTTTCATGGTTTTCTTTAATGAAACAAAATTAGCTACACAGAATCAGGTGTACGTTACATTATTCCCTTAAACCTTTACATCTTTGCCCATGTATAAAATCTGTACATCTTCTGATTACTTATAATTAACAAAATTATAACATATACCGATTTGGTTTTTGGTTCATTTTTTATTAAATTTGTAATAATAGCATTATAATTATGAGTCAAGAAATATTAGAAATTTCTGTAAGAGTTGACGAGCAGTTTGATGTGAACTTTAATCTTAGCGATGGTGTTTTAGGTTTAATTCTAAGCATTTTTGAAGGTTAATTTGCACAGCTGATTTTCTATTTTAATTTTCAGGCAATTGGTCTGTTAGCTATTACTTTGTCCCAACTTTACGTATTTAGTCATTTAATCATTCAAAATTCAATCATTAAATAAACGTCGTATATTTGCGCCAATGAGCAGAAAAAGAAAAAATACTGAACCTATCAGGATTTCTGGTTTAAGTATTATTGATATTGCCGAAGAAGGCAAAGGGGTGGGCAAAGCCGATGAATTGGTAATCTTCGTTGATAAGGCCGTTCCTGGCGATGTAGTTGATGTACGTTTGGTAAAGAAAAAGAAAAACTTTGCAGAAGCGGTAATTGAAACTTTACATACGCCATCCGCTTTGCGACAAGATGCTTTTTGTAGCCATTTTGGTACTTGCGGCGGTTGTAAATGGCAGCACATGCAGTACGATGCGCAATTGACTTACAAACAGAAAAGTGTAGAGTCTGCTTTACAACGTTTAGGTAAAATAGATGTAAGTAATATCGAACCAATTTTAGGTTCTACTGAAAATCAATATTATCGTAATAAGTTAGAATATACTTTCTCTAATAAACGTTGGCTAGATGCTGCGGATATGGCTGACCAACCTGAAGGAAGAGAAATGAATGCTTTGGGTTTTCACGTTCCTGGCAGGTTTGACAAAATTTTAGGAGTTGAGCATTGCTATTTACAAGCAGACCCAAGCAATCAAATTCGTTTAAAGGTTCGTGATTATGCGTTGGCACACAACTTAAGTTTTTACGATTTACGTAATCACGAAGGAGAAATGCGTAACCTAATTATCCGTACCTCTAGCACTGGAGAAGTAATGGTCGGTGTGGTTTTCGCTTATGCTGAACAAGCAAAGATTGATGGCTTAATGGAATACCTGAAAGCCACTTTCCCAGAAATTACATCGTTGCAGTACATTGTAAATCATAAAAAGAACGATACAATTTTTGATCAAGAGGTAATCACTTACGCTGGTCGTGACCATATTTTCGAGGAAATGCCTCTAGGTAATGGAAAAAGTGTGAAATACAAAATCGGTATCAAATCCTTCTATCAAACTAACTCTGAGCAGGCTTACGAGCTGTATCGCATTACTAAAGAATTTGCTGACTTAAAAGGCGATGAACTGGTTTACGACTTATACACCGGAGCGGGAACCATCGCTAATTTTGTAGCGCATAGTGCAAAACAAGTGGTTGGTGTAGAATATGTGCCGTCTGCAATTGAAGATGCGAAGTTCAATTCTCAACTTAACGGAATTGATAATACTATCTTTTATGCCGGTGATATGAAAGACATCCTGACAAGAGATTTTATAGCAGAACATGGCAAGCCAGATGTGGTAATAACCGACCCGCCCAGAGCTGGAATGCACCAAGATGTGGTAGACCGTTTGTTAGAGATGGAAGCAGAGAAGATTGTTTACGTAAGTTGTAATGCGGCAACGCAGGCTAGAGATTTAGCTTTGCTTACCGAAAAATATGAAGTGGTTCGTATTAAACCTGTGGATATGTTTCCGCATACGCAACACGTAGAAAATGTGGTTTTGCTAAAACTTAAATAATTTCCTTCTGTTACAGAGTGAATTGAATATCAAATAGCTTTTATGATGCAGATGAAAAGATATTGTTTTTTGCTACTGTTGGTAGGGGTAATGTTTGCCTGTAGAAACGGAGAAACGAAAGAAGTGGAGGTGAGCACCAAAACTTTTAGGATGGATGCAGATACGACTTTGGTGGATACGTTGCTGCTTAGCGAAAAAGATACAGCCTTTGTCATTAAACCGAAAGTAGCGCAAGATCCTACGTTGCAAGAAAAGAAAGTGTTCGAAATCAATGTACTCTTTAGTAACAAAAAATGGCCAGCCTTAAATTTTAAGCAGGCCATTGGTGCAGATATTTATTTAGTTAAGGATTTAGATGGCGATAATCAACCTGAGTTATTACTTAGACCAGAATGGTTTAGCAGTTGTTGGGCAAGTATCAATCTATTTAGCATGAAAGACAATACTTGGAAAATGCTCAAAAAGGGTAGCATGTACTTTTGTGCCGATGAATATCCTTTAGCTAAGCGTATAGAAGAAAAAAACAATAAATATTACCTGCTTACTGATAGTTTGGCAGATGATCAATTTATAATTAATAAAAACGAAATCAAGTTTTAAGATATGGAATCGGAAGAATTGTTAGGAGGTGGAAATCCTAATGGGGAACAAAAAGAAGAAAAAAAGCAAAGTCCTTTATTAAGTTTAGAAAAGGATTTAGAGTTCTATGTTGACTCCATCAAAGAGGTGGCCGTAGAAATTATGGTAGAAGGCATATCAGCTGCACCAATTTTCATAGCGCATCAACACGAGGTGAAGTTGGGAGAAATGATTTTAAACAGAGAAGAGTTAAATACCAACTGGACAATACAGGCTTCTACTTTAGAAGAATTTATAGAAAAAGGAATTATCAAGCCTGAAAAGAAAGAACATTTTCTTAAAAACTACAAAAAGCCAGAAGATTTTATGTGCGTTTTTGTAATTGTACCTGAAGGAGCTAATTTTATTTACTATCCTTATTCAAAAAACTAATAACACTATACTTATCCCGTTTCTACAGGGGTTCTTAGTCAAATCATAAGTAAATTATATAGAAATAAAAAAGGCCAATACTGCATCCGCGGTATTGGCACTTAACTATTAACTAAACTAAATTTTCCTATTTGGTATCCGCTAGTGATTAATTTACGTGTATAATATCAGCACTCTTAGAGTTTGATACTTTCTTTAATGCAGCACTGCCTTTATAATGTATATCGCTACCGCCAGTAGCATTTGCTGTCAATCCTTTATTTACGAAAACGTTAGCATCCGAACCTCCACTGGTATTTACCTTTGCGTAGTTCACTTTAAACTCAAAAGCATCTACATCACTACCGCCGCTAGTGTTTAAAACCATGTTTTCTGCCGAACCTTTTAGGTTGATGTCGCTACCGCCGCTAGAAGCAATAGTGATGTCTTTGCAAACAATACTTAAATCCATGTCAGCACCTCCAGAAGATTTAATGCTTATTTTATCGGTGTTGATGGTGTTTTGAGTTTCTACATCGCTACCACCAGAAGCAGAAATACTGTTCAACTTCTTGAAGGTAACGTGAACTTGTATAGAGGTACCTTTAAATAAACGTCCCCAATTAATGCCTTCTTTATATTTAATGGTTAGATTATTCCCTTCTTGTTCAATAACTACATCTTTAATTACATCTTCTAAACCTTTAATAACTAAGGATTCGGTACTGCCTTGGGTTAAAAACAAGTCGATGCCACTGCTTACGCCAATACTGTTGAAATTTTTGACACTTACAGTTTTAGAGCTTTGCGCCGATACATTTAACGTGATGAAGCAGGCAATAAATAGACCGCTAATTTTTAAAAGAAAAGAATTTCTCATGATGTTTCGAAAATTGGTTTAATCATTAGACGCACGTTAACTGCCAAACGTTGCACCAATAACTAAAAAAAAATCGATATTTGATATTGAAGCTTAAAATCGTTCTTTTGTATAATAAATCTCAGCAAGATGCCCCAAAATCAATTACTCATTTTAGATAAGAAGCAAATCCAGCAAAAAATCAATAGAATTGCTTATCAGATATTAGAAGATAATATGGATGAGAAAGAAATTGTACTTGCTGGAATATGGGATAGAGGTTATAAATTGGCTGTTCGTTTAGAAAAAACACTAAAAGAAATTTCTGAATTTAAAACCACCTTATTGCGTGTAGATTTAGAAAAACAAAGCAGCAAGTTAATCGCCAAAACCGATTTGCCAGAAAGCAACTGGAAAAACAAAGTCATTATTTTGGTAGATGATGTACTGAACAGTGGTAAAACCCTTGCTTATGGTTTGGGTGTGTTTTTGAATACTCCCCACAAGAAAATCAGAACAGTGGTTTTGGTGGATAGAAGCCATAAAATTTTTCCAATTGCAACAGATTTTGTTGGTTTAGAGCTGGCTACGGTACTTAAGGAACATGTAGATGTAATTATGGATGTAGAAGGTGAAGAAGACAGGGTTTATTTGAGCTAGTACTATTTCTGTGTAGCACTAGCCCGTCTGATGATTCTACCTTTTTCTTTTTCTATTAACTACATATTCCTCTATGGCTTCTTTTGTGGTAAGCCAATTTTTGCCCTCTTTATATGCATCTATTTTGCCCGTTCGTGCTAATAGGCTAACATATTCTTGTCCATAAGGAAAATCAGGCTCTGATACGATGCTAGAGATTGGTTCATAATCATCGTAGCTATTGCCAGGCATTGCGTTGATATACATATTTAACGAACGCTCTGTAGCCTGTAACATTAATAGGCAGAGTTTATGATAGCTGCCATTGTTAGCTTGATTAAGTGCATCGTAGTATTTCTTTCTGTCATTTTTAAGGATAATAGCGGGTGGAAATCCTTTTCTCATTAACAATAAATTCATCGCTAAACGAACTGTGCGCCCGTTTCCGTCAAAAAATGGATGTATCCAGGCTAACTTATGATGAAATAACGTTGCCAACACTAAATCATCTGCACCAATTGGGTTTTCATTGGTGAAAGAAACTAGTTCGTCAAGTAAATCTGGAACTTTTTTAGCGCTTGGTGGCGTAAAATTAGCGCCAACAATACGAACACCCCCGTTTCTCAATCTGCCAGCGTATTCATCTTCAATATTTTTTAAAATGTAGCTATGCAGATTTAAAATATCAATGCTCCTTAAGGTATAATCTGGATTAACTAAATTGTATAGGTAATCTATTGCTTTTTCGTGGTTTACCACTTCAAAATGTTCTCTTAGTGATTTCCCGCCAACAGTAATGCCCTCTTCTAAAATTAACTGTGTTTCACGAAGATTGAGCGTGTTTCCTTCAATGCTATTGGAGTTGTAAGTCCATTCTAAGTTAAGTTGTTCCTTTATTTTGTGCAATACAGCGTTGGGCAAAGGTCTTGATTGATTAATCTTCGCTTTTTTTTCGTACAGCCTATCTATGTGTGGTTGTAGTTCTACTAAGTCTTCTAAATTAAATTCCCACATCTCTTTTAATATCGTTAACAAATATATTAATTTTATCCGATGTTAAAAATTTTCCTTAAATTAAACTTCTTCTGTGTACCTTTGTTAGGTAAGAGGTTATGATGAGCTATAATTTAAAGGTTACAATAGATAAGTCTTCAGGTTTTTGTTTTGGTGTAGTTTACGCTATAGATATGGCAGAAGATATCTTGGATAATGAAGAATATCTTTATTGTTTGGGTGATATTGTGCATAATGATGAAGAAGTAGAGCGATTGAAGGTAAAAGGATTGAGGATTATCGATCACGAAAAACTTCAGCAATTACACAACGAAAAGGTGCTAATTAGAGCACATGGTGAAGCTCCTTCAACTTATGAATTGGCTTTAACAAATAACCTAACCCTTATTGATGCTTCTTGCCCTGTAGTGCTAAAACTGCAGAATCGTATCAAGAACACACATGATGATGGCGAGAAAATTCTCATTTTTGGAAAACATGGACACGCAGAGGTAATTGGTTTGCAAGGTCAAACTGATGGTGAAGCTTTAGTGTTTATGGATATTGCTGAGCTGGATAATGTGGAGCTTCCCAATAAATTTACCCTATACAGCCAAACGACTAAAAGCGTAGATAAATTTTACCAAATTAAAGAAGAATTAATTAGTAGGGGTTACGAAGTAAAAGCTAATGATACCATTTGCAGACAAGTTTCTAATCGTTATGATGAATTAGAAAAATTTGTAAGTGACTTCGATAAAATTGTTTTTGTGTCGGGCAAAAAATCATCAAACGGTAAAGTGCTTTACGATGTGTGCAAAAAATACAATGATAATTCCTACTTCATTTCTAATGTAGAAGAATTAGACTACACTTGGTTTCAAACCAATGACAAAATTGGTATTTGTGGTGCAACATCAACACCTATGTGGTTAATGGAACAGGTGAAAGCACAATTGGAGAGTTTTTAATTGTTTCTAGGCACTTTGATTGGAAACTGCCAATCGAGAACTGTTTTGTGTCTCCTTCATGTCTTAAAATCTAAAATCATACATCTAAAATCGTAAATCAAGCTATATTTGCGGCAAATAATAAATAATGGCTAAAAAAGGTATACTGTTAGTTAATCTGGGCACACCAGATAGTCCAGAAGTAAAAGACGTAAGAAAATATCTTGACCAATTTTTAATGGATGAGCGAGTAATCGACATCCCTAAGCTAAATAGAACCTTATTGGTGAAAGGTATAATTGTTCCTTTTCGTAGCCCGAAAACTTCGAAGTTGTATAAAGAAATCTGGAGTGAAAACGGGTCGCCATTATTATATTATAGTGAATTGCAAGCTCAAATGCTACAAGATAAACTAGGTAAAGAATATCAAGTAGAGTTGGCAATGCGATACCAAAGTCCATCTATCGAAAATGCGTTAGAAAAGTTGAAAAAGGGTTTGGTAAGCAGCATCAAAGTTATTCCACTTTTTCCTCAATATGCATCTGCAAGTACTGGTTCGGTACTACAGTTGGTAATGGAATTAATTAGCAAATGGCCAACAATTCCACCAGTATCTTTTGTGAATTCTTTTCATGATAATGATTTAATGCTGGAAATTTTTGCAGACAATGCAAGAAAGCACGGATTAGAAAATTATGACCATGTCTTATTTAGCTTCCACGGATTGCCGCAAAGACAGATGACTAAATCTGACCATACGGGGAAATATTGTCTGAAAGTGAATAACTGCTGCGATAACTATAACGATGCTAATAAGTTCTGCTACTCAGCGCAATGCCATAATACAGCAAAACTTTTAGCAGCAAAACTTGGTATTACTCGTGAAGATTACTCTGTTTGTTATCAATCTCGCCTAGGGAAAGAGCCTTGGATACAACCATATACTACTGATACTCTTAAAAAATTAGCATCGGAAGGTAAAAAGAGATTGTTGGTTTTTAGCCCTGCTTTTGTGGCTGACTGCTTAGAAACGCTATATGAAATCACGGTAGAGTACCACGAAGAATTTAAGGAACTAGGAGGGGAGCACGTACAGTTGGTAGAAAGCTTAAATGATGATCCTAGATTTATTGATGCACTAGCCGAAATGTCTATATAAATGGAAGATCACTTAGAAAAACTAGAACTTTTAACCAAAAGAACAGAAGGTGACTATCAAGCTTTTTTGTATGATTGCGATGGTACTTTGGCAGATAACATGATGGCGCACAAATTGGCTTATGAGGAAGTTGCGGCTAATTATGGCATCGCCCTAGATTTAAACATGATTGATGAATTTGCAGGGATGCCAACTGCAATCTTCGCAAAAGAAATCACTAAGAGGTACGGCGTGGCATTACCAGATACTTTTGCGAGCGAAAAATCTCAAATCTTCATCGATAAATACATAGAAAAAACGCAGCCTATTGCCTACGTTGCCGAGCATCTTAAAAATCATGTTGGCAAGGTTAAAATAGCAGTAGTATCTGGTGGAAGCAGAAAAACAGTTACTAAAACTTTAACTGTTTTAGGTTTAATTGATTTAATCGATGTGATGGTTTGTGCTGGCGAAACTCCAAAAGGAAAACCTGCTCCAGATCCATTTTTAGCTGCTGCAGACGCTTTGGGGATAGATCCCAATAAATGTATCGTATTTGAAGATGCAGATTTGGGTGTTCAAGGAGCTATCGCCGCTGGCATGGACTGGGTAAGAGTAGATAAGATCTAACTTGAAATTTTTTCGATAATTATATCTGTAGCACCTTTTTTCTCAGCGACATAGCTTGAAGCAATTTTTCCATTTTCATTTTTGTTAAAATACTCAAATGCGGAAACTAGCTCTCCTGTATTGCAGATACTTTTGGCAGCTCTGATATTAATCAAGTCTTTAGCTTCTTGAAATTTATGGTAGTTAGGTCCAAAAATTACCGGCAAGCCAAAAGCTGCTGCTTCTAATGTGTTGTGAATACCAATCCCAAATCCTCCACCTATATAAGCAATTTTCCCATATTGATATAGCGAAGACAGCATTCCAATGTTATCTATAATCAGAACCTGATGATCTGGTTTCATTGGATTTAGTTCTGAAAACTTTGTTGCCTGGGGAAATAGTTTTTCAATTTCTGAGATATGAGATTCATGAATTTCATGTGGGGCGATAATTATTTTCCAATTAGGATATTTTGTAGCTAAATCAACCAATAATTTTTCGTCATCTGGCCAAGTGCTTCCTGCAATTAAAACTGGTGCATTTGCACAAAATTGCTTAATAATAGGTAGCTGTTTTGGTTGTTGTGCATTTTCGAAAACTCGATCAAACCTAGTGTCGCCACTAATATTGATATTGTTGATACCAATGCTTTTGAGTAGGGCAGCACTTTCTTCGTTCTGTACAAAGAAATAATCAACAGATTTCAACAAGTTTCTATAAAATCCACCGTACCATTTGAAAAAAACTTGATTCGGCCTAAAAATGCCAGATATGATGTATAATGGTATTTGTTTTAAAGCTAGTTCTGTAAAATAATTGGGCCAAAATTCATATTTGGTGAAGATTGCTATCTTAGGATTTACAAGTTCAATAAATTTTTTAGCGTTAGCAGTAGTGTCTAGAGGCATGTAGAAAATCCCTTCAGCCAAAGTGTAATTTTTTCTAATTTCGTATCCGGATGGAGAAAAAAAAGTGATTATGATTTTCTCTTCGGCGTTTAGGGACTTGATTTTTTCTAATACTGGCCTCCCTTGCTCAAATTCTCCTAATGAGGCAAAATGAAACCAAATGGGATGTTCCAAGTTTTGCGTTTTAATTGCGATCTGGTCAAAAATTTTTCTTCTGCCCCCAATAAGTAGCTTGGCCTTCGCATTAAACAACGATGCTAACCTAACCAATAGCTCGTAAATTAAAATACTAATGTTGTAAAGCCAATACATATTTGCTGCATAATTTATTATCTTCGTCGAAGATAAATATTAATGTTAAAAACATTCCATAATATATGAAGATAGCTGTAATTGGTACAGGTTACGTAGGTTTGGTAACAGGTACGTGTTTGGCCGAAACAGGCAATAACGTAATCTGCGTAGATATCGTTGAAGAAAAGGTTAATAAAATGAAAGCAGGTCAACTGCCGATTTATGAGCCAGGTCTAGATGTACTTTTTCACCGTAATATAGCGCAAGGCCGCTTATCTTTCACCACTAACTTGGCAGAAGGAATTGAAGATGCACAAATCATTTTCATGGCATTGCCTACCCCTCCAGGAGGCGACGGTGCTGCAGACCTGTCTTACATTTTAGGTGCTGCAAAAGATATTTCTAAATTAATCACGGAATATAAAGTAATCGTAAATAAATCTACGGTGCCGGTTGGTACAGCAGATAAAGTAGCTGCGGTTTTCAAAGAGCATACCAATATAGAGGTTGATGTAGTTTCTAATCCAGAGTTTTTACGTGAAGGAGTAGCGGTGGATGATTTCATGAAGCCAGACCGTGTGGTGATTGGCACTGGAAGCGAAAAAGCGAAGAAGTTAATGGGTGAGCTGTACGCTCCTTACGTGCGTCAAGGAAATCCAATTTATTACATGGACGAGCGCTCTTCTGAATTGACTAAATATGCTGCCAACTCATTCTTAGCAACTAAAATTACTTTTATGAATGAAGTAGCAAATCTTTGCGAAATTGTAGGAGCAGATGTAGATGCGGTGCGTAAAGGAATTGGCTCTGATGACAGAATTGGTAAAAGATTTTTGTTCCCAGGTATTGGCTACGGAGGCAGTTGTTTCCCTAAAGATGTACAGGCTTTAGAAAAAGCAGCAGTAGAACATAAATATGACTTCAAAATCTTGAAAGCCGTAATGGATGTAAACGAAAAACAAAAAACCGTTTTAACAGATAAAGTTTTAAAATATTATAAAGGCGACGTAAAGGGAAAGAAATTTGCTCTTTGGGGTTTAGCTTTTAAGCCAGAAACTGACGACATTAGAGAAGCACCTGCTTTGTATATCATTAATGATTTGTTAGCAGGCGGCGCAGAAGTAACTGTTTTTGATCCTGAGGCTATGGGGAACGTTAGAGCCTTGCTGGGAGATAAAATCGGCTATGCTAAAGATCAGTATGAGGCATTAGAAGGTGCAGATGCATTATTGATTGCTACAGAATGGTCTGTATTCCGTAACCCTGATTTCGAGAAAATGGAAGAAGTGTTAAAGAATAAAGTTGTATTTGATGGACGTAACCTTTTTGATCTCCAAAAAATGATTGATTTAGGATATTATTATAACAGCATAGGTCGTAAAATTGTAAGCTAGATGGAACGTAAAAGAGTATTAATAACAGGTGCTGCTGGATTTTTAGGATCACACCTTTGCGATAGATTCATTAAAGAAGGATGCCATGTGATTGGTATGGACAACCTGATTACTGGAGATTTGGCCAATATCGAACATCTTTTTAAATTGGAGAATTTCGAGTTTTATAATCACGATGTTTCTAAGTTCGTTCACGTTCCTGGAAATTTAGATTATATCCTACATTTTGCGTCGCCTGCAAGTCCAATCGATTACCTTAAAATCCCAATTCAAACCTTAAAAGTAGGTTCTTTAGGTACGCATAATTTACTTGGATTAGCAAAGGCTAAAGGAGCTAGAATGTTAATTGCATCTACTTCTGAGGTGTATGGAGATCCGAATGTGAACCCTCAGCCAGAAGAATATTGGGGTAATGTAAATCCAGTAGGTCCTCGTGGTGTTTACGATGAAGCAAAGCGTTTCCAAGAAGCAATTACCATGGCTTATCATACTTTTCATGGAGTTGAAACCCGTATTGTGCGTATTTTCAACACCTATGGGCCTCGTATGCGACTAAATGACGGACGTGTTTTGCCTGCATTCATTGGTCAAGCTTTGAGAGGCGAAGATTTAACCGTTTTTGGTGATGGTAGCCAAACTCGTTCTTTCTGTTATGTAGATGATTTGATTGAAGGTATTTATCGCTTGTTACAGTCAGACTATGCTAGTCCTGTAAATATTGGTAACCCTGATGAAATTACGATCAAGCAATTCTGCGAAGAGATCATCAAGTTGACCGGCACAGACCAAAAAATTGTTTACAAACCATTACCGCAAGATGATCCTAAGCAACGTAGACCTGATATCACGAAAGCAAGAGAATTGCTGAAATGGGAACCTAAAGTGAATAGGGCAGAAGGCTTGAAAATTACTTACGAATATTTTAAATCGTTATCGCCAGAAGCGCTAGCGAAAATAGACCATAAAGATTTCACTACCTATAATAAATAAGCATGTCTAAAATTTTAGTTACCGGAGGAACGGGGTATATCGGTTCCCACACTGTTGTAGAATTACATAATGCAGGCTACGAAGTGATCATTGTTGATAACCTTTCTAACTCTAATATTAAGATTTTAGATCAGTTAGAGCAAATTACAGGTAAGCGTTTTGACTTTGTTGAGTTAGATTTACAGGATGAAACTGCAGTAGAAGGTTTTGCAAAACAGAACCAAGATCTTTCTGGAATTATTCATTTTGCAGCTTATAAAGCGGTAGGCGAGTCTGTAGAGCAACCATTGAAGTATTACAAAAACAACTTCTATAGCTTGATTAACTTATTGACGGCTTATCCAAAAACCAACTTTGTTTTTTCTTCCTCTTGTACGGTTTATGGTCAGCCAGATCAATTACCTGTAACAGAAGATAGCCCAGTTAAAAAAGCTGAGTCTCCATACGGAAATACCAAACAAATTGCGGAGGAGATATTGGTAGAAACAGCTAAAGTAACGCCTGGTTTAAATGTAATTGCTTTGCGTTATTTTAATCCAGTAGGTGCGCATAAAACAGCTTTAATTGGTGAATTGCCAAATGGAGTACCGCAGAATTTAATCCCATTCATTACGCAATCTGCAATAGGTAAACGCGGTCCAATCCAAGTATTTGGGGATGATTATGATACTGTAGACGGTTCTGCAGTTCGCGATTATATTCACGTGGTAGATTTAGCAAAAGCACACGTTGCCGCTGTTAAAAGATTGGAAGATGGAAAAGTAGACAGCTACGATGTTTTCAACTTAGGAACTGGAAAAGGCTCTTCTGTTTTAGAAATCATCAATGCTTTTGAACAATCTACAGGTGAAAAATTAGATTATAAAATTGCACCTCGAAGAGAAGGAGATGTAGAGAAAACTTATGGAGATGTAACTAAATCTAAAGAGATTTTAGGTTGGCAAACAGAGTTAGATTTAAATGAAATGATGCGCTCTGCTTGGGAGTGGGAAAAATATATTAAGAACAATCCATTTTAAATGACCATCATGGGCATTCATTAAATTAATTCAATGAAGATTGTCATGCCCACTATAGCTCATTTACCATTAAAAACACTGATTACGAATGAAATTAAGTGAGCATAAAGATTTAAAGAAAGAAATTTTAGCACTGCCGGTAAAAGAGAAAGATAAATTGCTTTTACGTTTGGTTGCTAAAGACAAAGTGCTCACCGAACATTTACATTTTTTGTTATTAGAAGATGAAAGCAACCTTAGTGATAGGGTTGCTTTTATTAAAAATGAGATTACCGATGTTTTGGAGGATTTAAATACTACTCCGAAAACGAGTGCAAAAGATGCTTTACTGCTTTTACGTAAGCTAACCAAGCAAATCAACCATTTTTATAAAGTTACCAAAGCTGATTTTGAGGAAATAGAATTGAAACTGATGATGTTTAATGCTTCGCCAATGAACTTTAGATTCAAGGTGCATTCTTTAACTAAAAACCACGAGCAATTGTTAGCTAATTATGTGGTTAAATCAATATTAATTGTTCTGCGTAAGTTCGAAAAGCTGCACGAAGATTTGCAATTCGATTTGAAAGAAGAAGTAAATAAGTTATTAGCTAAAGTTTACGATAGCTATGTCGATAAGACGGCTCTAAGCTTGGGCTTACCTAAGCAGATAGATTAACTGATGCTCGTTGTACCTCAATACTTTTAACTTTTGTCTTTTTACTTTTAACTTAGCAAAGTGTTTGGTCTATTCAAAAAACGTGGTAAGGAGCCTAATATCGATTTTTCTTCGGTAGTTACCGATATGCATTCGCATATTATTCCGAGTATTGATGATGGTGCGCCAAATTTGGAAGCTTCTTTGGTTATGGCTAAAAAATATGTGGATTTGGGCTTTAAAAAAGTGATTGCAACACCACATGTAATGGCCGATTTTTACAGAAATACGCCCGATACGATCAATAAAGGCTTGGATGTTTTAAAAGAGGGCCTGCTCAAAAATGAAATTAACTTAGAAGTAGAAGCTGCTGCTGAGTACTACTTTGATGAGACCTTTATCAATAAGCTAAATAGAAAAGAAGTTTTAGGATTTGGCAACAACTATCTTCTATTCGAACTATCGTACATTAATCAACCACCAAATTTATTAGATGTACTTTTCAAAATACAAGATGCAGGTTTTTATCCAGTTTTGGCGCACCCCGAACGCTACCCATATTATCACGGAAGTATAGAGAACTATCAGCAAATTATCGAGTATGGTTGCTTTTTACAATTGAACACCATTTCGTTAACTGGCTATTATGGTAAGGGTGTGAAAAACGCAGCTGAAAGTTTAGTTGATCATCATTGTATCTCATTTTTAGGTAGCGATATGCACCATTTACGCCATGCCAAAGCATTGAAAGAAAGCCTAAACTTGTCTAGAGTAGAAAAGCTAATACAACAAGGGCATTTAAATAACGTGCTGCTTTAAACGATTGCTTTTTAGTAAATAATTACTCGTAACGTAAGGCTTCCACCGGATCTAATTTTGATGCTTTTTGTGCGGGATAATATCCAGAAACAATTCCAACTCCAATACAAAGCGCTAAACCTCCGCCAATAAATAACCAAGGGATAATAAAGCCTCCACTCATGGCCATGGATATAATATTACCTATGGCTACACCTAAAAATATCCCCATTATACCGCCAAGTAAACAAATTACAATAGCTTCTATTAAAAACTGTTTACGGATAACTGATGGATTGGCACCGATAGCTTTTCTAATACCAATTTCACGAGTACGCTCGGTTACCGATACCAGCATAATGTTCATCAAGGCAATAGATGCTCCAAGCAAGGTAATGATACCAATGGCCATACCACCAATTTTCACCACTTTTAAGTTCTCTATTAAAGTTTGGGCTACAGCGTCACTTTTGGTAATTTCGAAATTGTTGCTTTCGCCAATCTTTATTTTTCTGATACTTCTGAACATCGAAGTAGATTCACCAATGATATTATCTACAATATCGCCACCTGGCACAATCACAGTAATGGTATATGATGGATTGGCATTTGAGTTGATAAGTTTCGCTTTAAAAAGAGGTACGTAAACCGCTCTGTCTATGCTTGCGCCCATGCTAGAACCTTTTGCCGCAAGTACGCCAACAACTCTTAATCTATTGCTGCCTGCAGTAATTACCTTATCTAAAGGGTCTGCATCCTTAAACATGCTTTTAGCAATTTCCGACCCTATAACACAAATGTTTGGTCCATTAAGAGATTCTGAGTTGTTAAAACTTCTTCCATGCGAAAGTTCCAAGCCTTGTGCGGCTAATCCATTTTCATCGATTCCTCTAATATTAATGTTAGGGTTTGTTTTTTCCTGACCATATTTTACGGTAGAACCACTACTCGCAAATACACTGATAGATACTGTAGCAGGTGTATTTAGACGTTCCTTAAATTTCAAGGCATCTTCATATCTAATCGGCTTGTAGCTTTTTGGTCGCTCTCCAGAACCTCCAATTCTAATGCCCGTGCCTCTATTTCTGATGGTGAACGAATTGGCTCCCATACTAGAAAAGGCATCTGTCATTTTCTTTTCAATAGCATCAATAGTGGTTAAAATGCCCACCAGTGCAGAAATACCTATAGCAATAATGAGTGCAGTAAGAAAAGTACGCAAGCGGTTACTTTTAATAGATTGCATGGCTAATCGTACGTTTTCGCTATAGTTCATTATGAGTATTTAGATGTTTGTTATAATCTTAAGCTGATGCTCTTAGCTTTAAACCTTAAAGGTAAAAATAAAAAGTCCCGTTGTTAAGACAACGAGACCTCTTAAAATGTTACAATATTTTTTGTTTAAACAGAAAAGCTTGATCCACAACCGCAACTACTAGCTGCATTAGGGTTGTTAAATGTAAAACCTCTAGAGTTAAGACCATTTTGCCAATCTATCTCCATACCTAAAAGATACATTTGGTGCGCTTTGTGCATAAAAACCTTAATGCCTTCGATCACAAATTCTTGGTCGCCCTCTTTCTTTTGGTCAAAACCCAGCACATAATTCATGCCTGAGCAGCCACCGCCCTCTACACCAACACGTAAGCCAAAATCTTCAGCAATTTCTTGTTGGTCTCTAAGCTTTATCAATTCGGTAATAGCACCTTGGGTAAAAGTTACAGGTGCAAAAGTTGTCTCAACAGGATTACTCATCTTTATTTTAAAATTATGATAAACAAATATAAATATTAATGTACATTTTTGTTGCTCGTAATGGCTAATATTACGGTGTATAAACAAAACTGAATGGATTTAAGTAAATTCCTAGTCAACTCGGCAAGCTTGGCTGCTGGCGGTACTGTTATTATTGTGCTTACTTATTATATGGTTCGAAACGATATCATGAATTTTCTTAGTTCAAGAAAAAGCGTTTCCATCCCAGAAGATAAGGGTAGTTTGTTGGCTTTGCGTTTACAAGCCCATGAGCGGATGATTATTTTCGTGGATAGGATTAATCCGTCTAATTTATTGCTTCGGTTACACCAACAAGGTATTGAAGTTGAAGTGTTACAGCTAATGGCGGTGAACGAAATTAAAACAGAATTTCAGCATAATATTACACAACAGCTTTATCTGGAAGCTGCTACTTGGAAAGTAATACGTCAATTAAAGGACGATACTATTGCCATGATAAACAATGCTGTTAAAAACCTAACTGCTGATGCTTCAGGAATCGAATTGAGTAAAAAAGTACTCCATCACATGGGAGAAATTGAAGAGAATCCTTATGAATTAACTATCGGGCTGATTAAGCAAGATATACATAAATTGTTTTGAGGTTAAGTGTTTGGACTGATTAATTGGTTAACTGAGATTAAGCTTATGCTCCAACAATTAACCGATTAAACAAATCAACATTTAATCAGCTATTAAACATTTTAGCAAGTTGAAAATTGGTGCGAACAGTTAAACAATTAACCGATTTCAACAGTTAACCAAATATAAAAAGTCTATGGCGAAAAAACATACCACCACATCTGGAATAGAAATCAAGGATGTGTATACTACTGCTTCCCAAAATCAGGAGCTTCCAGGTCAATTTCCATTCACCAGAGGAATACAAAAAGACATGTATCGTGGGCGTTTATGGACTATGCGGCAGTATGCAGGTTTCTCCACAGCAGAAGAATCAAACAAACGTTATCATTATTTATTGGCTCAAGGTACCATGGGCTTGTCGGTGGCATTTGATCTACCTACACAAATTGGCTACGATTCTGATGATGAAATGGCAGAAGGTGAAGTTGGTAAAGTTGGTGTAGCCATTGATTCCTTGAAAGATATTGAGATACTATTTGATGGGATACAATTACAGGACATCACCACTTCTATGACTATCAATGCAACTGCATCTATCTTGTTAGCGATGTACATTGCATTGGCAAAAAAGCAGGGTGCAGATTTGCAGCAGATTTCTGGCACCATACAGAACGATATTTTAAAAGAATACGCAGCTAGAGGTACTTATATTTATCCTCCTAAGCCTTCTATGCGTATCATTACCGATATTTTTGAGTATTGTAGCAAAGAGTTGCCTAAATGGAACACCATTTCTATTTCTGGTTATCATATCCGCGAAGCGGGATCTACCGCGGTGCAAGAGTTGGCGTTTACTTTAGCAAATGGCAAAGCTTATTTAAATGCGGCGTTGCAAAAGGGCCTAGATATTAATGTTTTTGCTAAGCGACTATCCTTCTTCTTTAATTGTCACAATAACTTTTTCGAAGAAATTGCAAAGTTTAGGGCAGCAAGAAGGATGTGGGCCAACATTACCAAAGGTTTAGGTGCTACAGATGAGAAAGCAATGATGCTTCGTTTTCATACGCAAACGGGAGGTTCTACACTTACTGCTCAACAGCCGCTAAATAATGTGATGAGGGTCTCGAACCAAGCGCTGGCAGCGGTTTTAGGTGGCACCCAGTCTCTGCATACCAATGGTTACGATGAAGCGCTGTCGCTACCTACAGAAGCTGCGGCTAAAATCGCCCTGCGTACACAACAGGTAATTGCTTTCGAAAGCGGAGTTACAGATACAGTTGATCCTTTGGCTGGTTCCTACTTTATAGAATCACTTACCGATGAAATTGAGGCTGCCGCTAATATATATATAGACAAGATAGAAATGATGGGTGGTTCGGTAAATGCTATCGAAAATGGTTACATCCAGCAGGAAATTGCCAATGCTTCTTATCAATATCAAAAAGAAGTAGAAAGTGGCGAACGTGTAATTGTGGGGGTTAATAAGTTTACTCAAAAAGAAGACAGTTTTGATGAGGTTTTTAACATCGATGAATCCATTAGGACGATACAGGTGGATAAGCTAAAAAAGCTGAAGGCTGAGCGTAATAATATAGCTGTAGAAGCTGCGTTGAATGATTTGAAAAATGCAGCTAAAGGAACTGAAAATTTAATGCCTTTTATATTGCTTGCTGTACAAGAATATGCTACCTTAGGAGAAATAGCAAACTGCTTAAGAGAAGTGTTCGGAGAGTACTAAAAACAGTGTGGAAAAATAGTTATTAACATCAATCGTTGAGGTGGGCTTGTTTATGGTATTGCTGTTTAAGTAGTTACAAAATAATTCAAAAAAATATTCGGAATGTTGATAATTTTTTGAATATTCGAAGTCTCAAAAGTGCGCTATCAATTCGCACTTAACGGAACTGAAAATCAATAAATTATAGAAAACGATATGGAAAAAACTTGTACAGAAGTGTGGAATAGCTGTCTCCAAATTATTAAGGATAATATCCCGAATCAAAGTTTCAAAACTTGGTTCGAACCGATATCTGCCCTTAAGTTAGAAGGCAAGGTTTTGACCATACAGGTACCTAGTTTATTTTTCTACGAATGGCTTGAGGAACACTATGTTGGTTTACTTAGAAAAACAGTAAAAAAGCAGTTAGGAGACGAGGGTAGATTAGAATATAATATCGTTGTAGATAAGTCGTCTAGTACGGGCTCTCCATACACTACTAACATGCCGTCTAATGGAAACGGTGCAGAGGCAAAAACACAGTCGATGCCAATCCCTGTTTCTATCAATAAGGATATTAAAAACCCATTCATTATACCTGGTCTAAAGAAGTTAAATGTAGATCCGCAATTAAACCCTAATTATACTTTTGATAATTATATTGAGGGAGATTGCAATCGTTTAGCTCGCTCTGCGGGTTACGCTGTGGCTGCTAAGCCAGGAGGTACTTCGTTTAACCCGTTAATGATTTACGGAGGTGTAGGTTTAGGTAAAACCCACTTGGCCCAAGCTATTGGTAACGAAATTAAACGTAGTGTGCCAGATAAATTGGTGATTTATGTTTCTTGCGAAAAGTTCTGCCAACAGTTTGTAGACTCGTTAAAGAACAACACCATCAATGATTTTGTAAACTTTTATCAAGCAATGGATGTCATCATCATGGACGATGTACACAACTTTGCAGGAAAAGAAAAAACTCAAGATATTTTCTTCCACATCTTTAACCATTTGCACCAATCAGGTAAGCAGGTAATTTTAACCTCAGATAAAGCACCTAAAGATTTGGCAGGTTTAGAGGAAAGATTGTTAAGCCGTTTCAAATGGGGTTTATCTGCAGATTTGCAGGTGCCAGATTTGGAAACTCGTGTCGCTATCCTTAAGAAGAAAATGTATGCCGATGGTATTGAGCTACCAGGTGAGGTGGTTGAATATGTAGCACATAACATTGATAATAACGTTCGTGAGCTAGAAGGGGCGATGGTTTCATTACTTGCTCAATCTACTTTGAATAAGAAAGACATCGATTTAGCGTTAGCTAAACAGATGTTGAAGAACTTTATTAAAAATACCTCGAAAGAAATTTCGATGGAATATATCCAAAAATTGGTTTGCGAATATTTTGAAGTACCAGTAGATATGGTAAAATCGCAAACACGTAAACGTGAAATTGTACAAGCTCGTCAAATCTCTATGTATTTGTCGAAAAGCCATACTAAATCTTCATTAAAAACTATTGGTGCATTTTTTGGCGGTAGAGATCACTCTACTGTAATTTATGCTTGCCAAACGGTGGAAGATTTAATTGAGACGGATAAAAAGTTTAAAGCTTACGTAAACGATATTCAAAAGAAACTTAAAATGAGCTAATGCTCATATCACAATGTAAAAAAAGCCGAGCAAATTTGCTCGGCTTTTTTTATGGTAATCGCTCATTTCGACGAGGAACGATGAGAAATCTAACATTATAAATTTATTATGGCTTTTTCTTCGTCATAGCTCCTTGTCAAAATGACGTGAGGAAGAGTGCAGACAAGTTTTTACTTTAATTGGTTTTGATATAATTGATTGCCCTAATTCATTGCCGTCGACTTTAGTCGACGGAGTAAGGATATAAAAGAAAGCCCATTTTGAAATTATCCAAAATGGGCCTTTTATTTAAATGTATCTATGTTCTTAGTTTTTATAATCTGGGCAAGCCATAAAATAAACCAGCTACGTGTAGCGCTTGGTCAATCTTGTTGTCCTTTAATAATTGTTTAACCTCATCAATGCTATAAAGTTCCACATTTAAAATCTCATGCTCATCTAAATGTTGTTCATGTGTTTTTACACCACCTTTTAATAAGTAGGTAAAAGTTTTATTGGTAGATGTGGCTGGGTTTGGATACAAAGTGGCAATCAATTCACAGCTATCAAAACTATAACCAGTTTCTTCCAGCAGTTCTCTTTTAATGGCAGTTTCTGGTTCCTCACCATCATCAATTACACCTCCAGGAATTTCTAAGGAAATAATATCGGCTGCAAAACGATACTGACGCACCATAATTATTTCATTGCTTTTGGTTAGTGCAACCGCATTTACCCAATTCGGATATTCAAGTACATAATAATCGTCTTTAACCACCCCATTTTGTAGTTCGCAGGTGTCAACCCTTAAAGTTGCCCATTTCTCTTGTACTAAATATTTTGAGGCAAGTTTTTGCCATTTTTTTATTTCCATCTATAATTAAATCAAAAGTTAAAAGTAAAGATTAAAAATAGCCTAAGCATCTAAAGCAAATATTCTAGTAGGTTTTTTAATTTTACTTTTGAATTTTACCTTGCTAAAGGTATTGCTGTATAACTTCTTGTCTGTGAAAATTTACCAGATGTACAATCTTGTGTTTTTCTGCTAAAACTTTATAGATCAAATTTAATCGAGGGGCAATCAGCTTATTTCTTTCAATGCTGATTCCTAGCTCATAGTAAAGGAATTCACTTAAAGAATCCAGTTTCTCGGCAGGTAAATCAGTTTCTGTTAACCACTTTTCAAATGTAGTAACATTACCATCTTCCAATATTACTGAAGGAAGTTTAAAAGCATTATTAAGGGTTTCATTAAAAAGTAGACTAGCCTGCGCTAAATCTCCTTCTAATTTCAACCCCATAATTCTTGCCAGCACTTGCGCAAGTCTTTCAATCTCCGCTGTAATTAAATCTTTTCTGTACATTATTTACGTTGTAATGCTAAAAGGTTGTAACGTTGAAAGATTATTCAATTCCAACTGATAACTGATAACTGGATTACCAGCTTCCGCTACTTCCGCCGCCGCCAAAACTTCCACCGCCAAATCCACCGAAGCCGCCGCCGCCACTTCCTCCTCCGAAACCACCACCAAATCCACCGCCAGAACTACGACCGCTGCCAAATAACATTCCCCAAAATAAAGCGTCAGAAACGCCACGACCGCCGATGACTTCACCACCGCCTCCGCCGCCGCCTCTTTTAATGAGGATAATGATAACGATAATAATGATCAATACAATTAAGCCAGAGCCGGCACCGCCAACACCTTTTTTACCTTTAGGTTTATCGTTTTTGTACTCGCCTTTAACTAACGAAATGATAGAAGTAGTTCCAGCGTCTATGCCTGCGTAATAATTCCCATCCTTAAAAAAGGGCTTAATATCGTTTTCGATGATTCGTTTGGTGTAGATGTCAGGTAGAGCCCCTTCTAATCCGTAGCCGGTTTGTATGGAAAGCTTACGATCGCCCAGTGCAACCAATAAAATTACACCATTGTTTTTTTCTTTTCCACCAACACCCCATGCTCGCCCTAGCTTATAAGCGTATTCGTTAATGTCGTAGTCTCCAACAGATTTCATGATAACTACCGCAATTTGATTTGAAGTAGAATCATCAAATGCTACTAGTTTGTTTTCTAAACTAGCTACTTGTGCTGCGGATAAGGTATTGGTATAATCGTTAACCAATTTATTTGATTTCTCAGGAAAATCCTGTGAAAACCCAAAGATGGACGAAAGCAGTATGGTAAGTAAAAGCAATATTCTTTTCATCGTAAAATGTAACTTGGGTTAAATGGCTACGTTAATTAATTGCTATAGCCATATGCTAATTCTTGAGCTTACTTTTTGTCGATAAAAACGATATCGTTTGGTAATTCGTTTACATCGTCGTTTTGATTAGGGAAAAATGAGGAGAGCTTTTCTCCAGCCAATGCAATCCCAGCAATAATTCCATCGCATAAATTTCCTGCCATGAAATGAGCTTTCATCGCAGTTTTGGTAGTTTCCCAAAAATCAGGAGGTACTAAATTGTTGATCCCTTTATCGCCAATAATAGCAAATTTATGGTCTTCGGTAGCCAAATAAATTAGCACACCATTATGTTTCGAGGTTCGGTCCATTCCCAATTCATGGAAATAAGCGGTCGCTCTTTCGTATGCATTCTCTTTGCAGTGTTTTTCAACCGCAATGCGTATCTCGCCAGAAGTTGCTTTTTCGGCTGCGGTAATAGCTTGGGCAATAAGTTCTTGTTCTTGTGTACTGAAAATAGACATGCCGATTAATTTAAATAGTAAAGGGTAATGTATGCTTAGATGTTCGTAAGATATACATTACCCTGTAAAAAGGCAGTTTTATAACTAAAATTCTACTTTAGGAGCGTTTTGCGCACCAGCGTCTGCTTTAAAAGCAGCCTTTTGTGAAAAGCCGAACATACCAGCTGTTAAGTTGTTAGGGAACGACCTAACTTTGGTGTTGTAAACTTGTACAGAAGCATTATAATCTGTACGGGCTACCGTAATTCTGTTTTCTGTTCCTTCCAATTGTGCAGATAAATCTCTAAATTGATCTGTAGCTTTCAATTGTGGGTAGTTTTCTGTTAATACCATTAAACGACCTAAAGCCTGTGTAATTTGACCTTGAGCCTGTTGGTATTTTTGCATATTCTCTTCTGTAAGCTTATTAGGGTCTACAGTAATTTGACTTGCTTTGCTACGAGCTTCTATAACAGCTGTTAAAGTAGATTGCTCAAATTTCGCTGCGCCCTTAACGGTGCTTACCAAGTTAGGGATTAAATCCGATCTGCGTTGGTATTGAGCTTCCACAGCTCCCCATTTTGTTTTAACATCCTCATCTAGTTTTACCATGCTGTTATATCCACAGCCGCTAAACAAAGCTACTATTGCAACAATCGCAACAATTCCAATTAAAACTTTTTTCATGTTATTTCTTTTTAGGTTTTATTATTTGATGATTAGATATCAATATTCATTCCTTGTTACTAAAACGCATAAAAAACTGACAAGTTGCCATATTCCAATACAAGATAAGTAAATAAAATAACAGCATCTAATATCTCTTCGAATAGTAATCAGACAATTTAACAATAAAACAATCCAACAATAATTCTAATTTTGCAGTGTTCGAGATAAAAACTCGACATACGCCATGCAAAAAGACATCGAAATAACCATTGTTCCTCACAATGTAGATAATCAGGTAGCAATTACAGAAAGCTTAGCCAAAGCATTAAATGTAAGCCCAAACAAAATCAAACATTTCAAAATATTAAAACGCTCTATTGATGCCCGCTCTAGAAAAGTGGTTTATCGAATGCAAGTTAGAGCTTTCTTAGATGAGGAATATATTGATGAAGAACAAGTTTTTAAATACTCCAAGGTTACTGACGATAAAAAAGTAATTATTGTAGGTGCTGGCCCCGCTGGTTTGTTTGCTGCATTGCAATGCATCGAAAACGGACTTAAGCCAATTGTGGTAGAACGCGGCAAAGATGTGAAACAACGTCGTAGAGATTTGGCGGCAATCAACAAACAAGGTGTCGTTAATACGGAATCTAATTATTGTTATGGTGAAGGCGGCGCCGGAACTTATTCAGATGGAAAGCTCTACACTAGGTCTAACAAACGAGGTGATATCAATAAGGTATTGCAAATTTTTGTGCAACATGGCGCCGATGAAGATATCATGATTGATGCCCGGCCGCATATAGGCACAAATAAATTACCACATATCATCACTGCCATCCGCGAAACCATAATTGAAGCTGGAGGTGAAGTACTTTTTGATTCTAAATTAACAGACTTAATTATTAAGGAAGGAAGTGTACAAGGAATTGTTGTAAATAATGAGCAGGAGATAGCTGCCAAATCAGTTATTTTAGCAACTGGTCACTCTGCTAGAGATATTTACGAGCTTTTACATCGTAAGAATATACTTATCGAAGCTAAACCTTTCGCGTTGGGCGTAAGAATAGAACATCCTCAAGACATCATAGACCAGGCGCAATATCACTGTGATATCAGGAGCGAATATTTGCCGCCTGCATATTATAGTTTGGTAGAACAAGTAAAAAACAGAGGTGTATTTTCTTTTTGTATGTGTCCCGGAGGTATCATTGCTCCATGTGCTACAGGTTTAGATGAAATTGTGGTCAATGGCTGGTCGCCATCTAAGCGAAATAACCCTTATGCCAACTCTGGAACGGTAGTGCAAGTTACTTTGGAAGACGTTCAAGGCTACGATCCATTGCGGATGTTACATTTTCAAGCCGAAATAGAACAAAAAGCATTTGAAGCGGGCGGAGGTAACCTGGTGGCGCCAGCTCAACGCATGGTAGATTTTGTAGAAAACAGACTTTCGTTAGATTTGCCGAAGAACTCTTATCTCCCAGGTACAAAAAGTAGCATGTTGGATAATATCCTTCCAGAGTTTGTTTCCGAAAGTTTACGTGGTGCACTGCCATTATTTGGCCGTAAAATGAAAGGTTATTATACTAACGAAGCTATTTTGGTAGGTGTAGAAAGTAGAACGTCTTCGCCAGTACGTATCCCAAGAGATAAAGAAACATTCCAGCATCCGCAAATTAAAGGCCTTTATCCGTGTGCGGAAGGTGCGGGTTATGCAGGCGGAATTGTATCTGCTGCTATAGATGGAGTCAATTGCGCAAATGCGATTCTAAACCAGAATAAACATTAGCACCTCAAAATCGTTTAATAGTTATACCGTTCAATTATCCTCTCGACAGTTCTAAAGTCAATTAATCTGTGCAATTCTAAAATCTGTACAATCAAAAAAGTTGAAATGAAAAAGACATTAATTATAGGCGCAAGTCCAGATGCTAATAGATATTCTTATAAAGCCGCACACATGTTAACCGGTCGTGGACATGAAATTGTAAACGTTGGTATCAAAAAAGGAGCGGTTGCAGGAGTGGAGATTGAAAAGCCGCAAGCTATCTATAACGATATAGATACCATTACACTTTATATTGGGCCGCCTACACAACCAGTATATTTCGATTATATTGTAGCTACAAAGCCTAAGCGTGTAATTTTTAATCCGGGTACTGAAAATATAGAGCTGCAACGAGTATTGGACGCAAACAATATCGAATATACAGAGGCCTGTACTTTGGTATTATTAAGTATTGGTCAATATTAGTTTTAAATGTTAGCAAATCAATTGTAGTAATTCTTCGGTTCCGATAGTCCCGCTGTTTATTCCAAGTCCGCACTCGTACCTCGCTTGCGGGCTTTCCATTTCCATCGGGTTTATTTTACTGCGGCACTGCCAGTGGCAAGCTCAGCGCCTGCAAACCGCTTACATATATATAACTATATAAAGGTTTGGATAATTCGACCTTTAATAGTCTCCATTTCCATGGGTTTTATTTTAACGGAGGCAAATCCGGTAGTAGATAGTCCAGAGCGGGTTCCGGATAGGGCTGGGGTTGCCATTGGAGCTATATAACAATTAGCTTGATGCGCTCCCTGTATATAATAGTATATATACATCACACTGCTGTTCCTTCCTTGCGGCCTTTGCATAGCCCCTTTCTTTCCCTTGCGGTAATAATGCGATCCT
>NZ_OCMT01000001.1 GCF_900215335.1 Pedobacter xixiisoli
CCGAGCCGATGGTACTGCGGTAACACGTGGGAGAGTAGGTCGGTGCCTAAACCTACAGCCCCCCTTCAGAAATGTCGGGGGGCTTTTTTTGTGGAACCGAAAATAACAGATTCGAATCCCTGCCAGATGTGGGATGTCCCTAACATCTCGATAACCATTAGTTTTCGAGAGCTTTTGTCAAAATACTTTTAAAATCTAGAATTTCTTAGCATTTAATATGTTTTATCCATAATAGCTGATATAGTTGTTATAGAGAAGCTGTTTTAAGAAGATGATTTACGTCATTTTTGCAAAGATAGTTTTGACGTTTACGTTAATAAATTCCTCCGTGCCATATAATTTGGTTATCTTTGAGGTTTATAAATCATATATACACAAATGAGTTTTTTTGTTGAAAGAAGAAGGGAAGTAATGCAGCATATTGAAAAATATATGCTTGAAATGATGCCTGAATATCTAAAGCCTATTGATGAAATTTGGCAACCATCAGATTTTTTGCCAGATGCAAGTAAGGATGACTTCTTTCATAAAGTAAAAGAATTACAACAAAGCGCTAGTGAATTATCTTATGATTTAGTAGCAGTGTTGATTGGAGATACTATTACAGAAGAAGCTTTGCCTACATATGAATCTTGGTTAGCTATGGTTGATGGCGTGAGTAGAGATGAAGAGGGAGGGTGGATGAAATGGAATCGTCAGTGGACATCGGAAGAAAATAGACACGGAGACTTATTAAATAAATATTTGTATTTGTCAGGACGCGTAGATATGCGTCAGATGGAGATGTCTACACAATACCTAATAGCCGATGGTTTTGATATTGGTACAGGTCATGATCCATATAGAAATTTCATTTATACTTCTTTTCAAGAACTGGCTACCAATGTTTCTCACAGAAGGGTTGCCTCGTTAGCAAAAAAGGATGGAGATACGTTGTTATCTAAAATGTGTGGTGTAATTGCTTCTGACGAAGCCAGACACGCAAAAGCCTATAAAGATTTTATAAGCCAAATATTTAAAGTAGATGCAAACGAAGCGATGCTTGCGTTTGAGGATATGATGAAGAAAAAGATTGTAATGCCTGCTCATTTCTTGAGAGAAGTAGGTTTGCCTATTGGGCAGGTTTTTGGACATTTTACAGACGCTGCCCAACGTTTAGGTGTTTACACCGCGGTAGACTATGTAGATATTCTAAAACAATTAATTGTTGAGTGGAATATAGAAAGTGTTAAAGAGCTAAATGAAGCTGGAGAGAAGGCGAGAGATTATATCATGAAACTTCCGGATCGTTTGTTGAGAGTTGCAGAGAGAATGAAAAATCCTTCAATAGATTATAAGTTCAAATGGATTTTAGCATAAATAAATGAATAGAGAAAGCCACAATTTAGTTGTGGCTTTTTTATTACATGTTACGTCTATACTGTCCGCCTACTTCGTACAATGCATTGCTGATTTGACCTAGAGAACAAATCTTACAAACATCCATTAATTTTTCGAATATATTTTTTCCCTCTACAGCTGCTTTTTGTAAGTCTTTCAGCGTTGCAGCAGCTTTATCTTCATTTCTTTTTTGAAAGGTTTCTAAAGCGGTGATTTGGTATTGCTTTTCCTCTTCTGTTGCACGAATGACCTCGCCTGGAATAATTGTAGGCGAGCCATTTTTATTTAGAAATGTATTTACACCTACAATAGGAAATTCTCCAGTATGTTTCAGTGTTTCATAATAAAGACTTTCTTCTTGTATTTTGCCGCGTTGATACATCGTTTCCATCGCTCCTAAAACACCACCACGATCATTAATGCGCTTAAATTCTTCCAATACAGCTTCTTCTACTAAATCAGTTAGTTCTTCTATGATAAAAGCCCCCTGTAGTGGATTTTCATTTTTCGCTAAGCCTAGTTCTCTGTTAATGATAAGTTGAATAGCCATCGCTCTGCGTACAGAATCTTCTGTTGGTGTAGTAATTGCTTCATCATACGCATTGGTATGTAAAGAATTACAATTATCGTAAATGGCATAAAGCGCTTGTAACGTAGTTCGGATGTCATTAAAATCTATTTCCTGAGCATGTAACGAACGACCAGAAGTTTGAATATGATATTTCAGCTTTTGCGAACGGTCGTTGCCTTTGTACTTATTTTTAATGGCTTTTGCCCATATTCGTCTCGCTACTCGACCAATAACTGCATATTCTGGGTCGATACCATTACTAAAGAAAAAGGATAAGTTCGGTGCAAAATCATCGATATGCATTCCTCTACTTAAATAATATTCTACAAAAGTAAATCCATTGCTTAAGGTGAAAGCTAATTGCGAAATAGGATTGGCACCAGCTTCAGCAATATGATATCCCGAGATAGAAACTGAGTAAAAATTACGGACTTTTTCGGTGATAAAATATTGTTGAATGTCGCCCATCATCCTCAAAGCAAATTCAGTAGAGAAAATGCAAGTGTTTTGAGCCTGATCTTCTTTTAATATATCAGCCTGTACGGTTCCACGAACTGCGCTAATTGCTTTTGCTTTGATTTGTGCGTAAATATCTTGAGGAAGAACTTCATCACCAGTGACACCTAATAACATTAATCCCAAACCACTGTTGCCTTCTGGAAGTTTTCCATTATAGCTCGGTCTATTAATGCCTTTTGTTTTGTATATCTGCTTTATCTTGCCTTCAATTTCTTCTTCTAAGCCATTTTCAATAATATATTTTTCACATTGTTGATCTATTGCTGCATTCATGAAAAATCCTAATAACATAGGCGCAGGCCCATTAATTGTCATAGAAACCGAAGTGCTAGCAGCGCAGAGGTCAAAACCTGAATAAAGTTTTTTAGCATCATCTAAAGTGGCAATGCTCACACCTGAGTTACCTATTTTTCCATAAATATCTGGACGTAAATGAGGGTCTTCTCCATAAAGTGTAACCGAATCGAAAGCAGTAGATAACCTATGAGCTGGTTGGCCTAAAGAGACGTAATGGAACCTTTTGTTGGTTCTTTCTGGGCCACCTTCGCCAGCAAACATACGGGTAGGGTCTTCTCCCTCACGTTTTAAAGGAAAAACTCCGGCAGCATAAGGGAATTCTCCAGGAAGATTTTCTGTAAGTAACCATTTAAGTATATCTCCCCAGTCTTCATAACTGGGCAAAGCAACTTTAGGGATTCTTAATTTCGAAAGTGACTCATAGAACAATGGTTGCTTAATTTCTTTATCTCTTACTTTGTAAATAAAGTTATCTTGTTGATACTGATGCTTTATTTCTGGCCATTTCCTTAATAGTTTTCTACACTCTCCATCTAATAGTTCTTCTTGATAGTTATAGTGTTGTTCAAGATTTTCAACATTTACCTCATTTTCATTTTTTAGTAAATGAATTACCCCCTGCAGTTGATACATTTTGCGAGCAATATCTACTTGCTTTTGTACCCAATCGTTATAATGTTCGCTAGCTTCAGCTATTTCGGACAAATACCTTGTTCTTTCTGGAGGAATAATATAGATTTTTTCAGATTCTAAAGATGTCATTCCCATTTTAGCTGAGAAATCTACCTTAGTTTTTTCTTGTATCTTATTAATTAAGGAGACAAACAAATTGTTCATACCAGGATCATTGAATTGCGAGGCCATAGTTCCATAAACAGGAATTTCTTCATCTTTTGCCTCAAATATATTGTGATTGCGCTTGTATTGTTTTCTTACGTCTCTTAATGCATCTAGCGCTCCTCTTTTATCGAATTTATTGATAGCGACCAAGTCTGCAAAATCAAGCATATCTATCTTTTCCAGTTGAGTTGCTGCACCAAATTCTGGTGTCATCACGTATAGTGACACATCACAATGCTCGGTAATTTCTGTATCAGACTGCCCGATGCCGGAAGTTTCCACGATGACTAAATCAAAACCAGCGGCTTTACATATATCAATACTTTCTTGAACATTCTTCGATAATGCCAAATTTGCTTGTCGAGTTGCCAGAGAACGCATGTAAACTCTAGGATTGTTAATCGCATTCATACGAATTCTGTCACCTAAAAGCGCACCACCAGTTTTTCTTTTCGATGGATCTACTGAAATAATAGCAATAGTTTTATGTTTTACTTCGATTAAAAACCTTCTTACTAGTTCGTCTACCAAGGATGATTTTCCTGCACCTCCAGTACCTGTTATTCCTAAAACTGGGGGATTGGATTTTTGATTCTTCTTTAGCTTGGTTATTGTATTTTCAAAATCATCAGCGTTATTCTCTGCGGCAGAAATTAACCTTGCAATCTTTCTATTTTCTTTCTTTGTTAAATTTTCAGTTTCATTGCTTAAGGTTTTAACTGTTACAAAATCGGTTTTTTGCAACATATCGTTAATCATTCCCTGCAAACCCATTTTACGTCCGTCGTCTGGAGAATAAATTCTAGAAATACCGTAAGCTTCCAATTCCTTTATTTCATCTGGCAAAATTACACCACCGCCACCAGCAAAAATTTTGATATGATTTGCTCCACGTTCTTGCAACAAATCAAACATGTACTTGAAATACTCAATGTGACCACCTTGGTAGGAAGTCATTGCTATTCCTTGTACATCTTCTTGAATCGCACAGTTTACTACTTCGTCAACTGATCTATTGTGTCCAAGGTGGATGACTTCGGCACCGCTAGACTGCAAAATCCTACGCATGATGTTAATTGTTGCATCGTGACCATCAAATAGTGCAGCTGCAGTTACAAAACGTATTTTATTGTTCGGCTTATAAATCTCAATTTTATCCATAATCATAGATTTCCATCGAAGGAAGTAACAGGTTTGAGTACAATACTGGTTAGAAAATTACTCACCAAAGGTAATGTTTTGGGAAGTCAAAAGTTAAAGTTCAAAAGTAAAAATAGCGTTGGGTTATTGATGAATTGGTATTATATAAGGCTTTTAAATGAAAAATCCTCAATTCGTTATTTTGAATTGAGGATTTGATTGTGAAACTGTTAATGTCTTATTTCATAAGTTCGGTAATTACCTTTCCTATAGCTCCACTAGGTTGCTGAATATGTAGCAACGCAGAAACTGTAGGAGCAATATCTGTCATATAGTATTCTTTATTGGTTTTACCAGGCTTAACACCCCAGCCCATAAATACGTTAGGGATATGACTATCGTAAGGGTTCCAAGCTGCATGTCCAGTTCCTGGGCTTAGTGTAGGATACCAGCCAGCATCTAGTATAATATAAACATCTCCGCTTCTGCGAGCATTAAAACCGTTGGTGATTTTCATTTTTAAATCTTGAGGTAGGCTGGCATTACCTAGGTTTTTTACGTCTACTGCGTTCAATACACCTTCTTGTTTAACCAAATAATCAATACTAAATTGTTTGATTTTGCTATAATCTGCATTTGCAGCCTTAATTGCATCTGTATCAAAAATCAGTTGGTTATTCATTAAAGTAAAAATGGCATCTTTAACCTTAAATTCTTTTAAAATTAGGCTATCTAATTCTTTTTGATATTTCTTAGGATTTAGACCACCAGCTGGCAACTTATTTTCTTTAGAAAAACCTGGTACATGAGTTACCCCGTGGTCTGCCGTTAAGAAAAATAGATAATTGCCTTTACCAATTGTTTTATCTAAGTAATTGAAGAAATCTTCTAAATCTTTGTCCAATCGCAAATAGGTATCTTCTAATTCTATAGAGTTTGGACCAAATTGATGGCCGACATAATCAGTCGAAGACAAGCTAACCGCCAAGAAATCTGTATTTCCTGTTTGACCCAATTTTTCAGCAGGTATAGCAGACTTAGCAAACTCAAGTGTGAAAGTATTGCCTTGAGGCATGCTGGTCATTAGTGAGTAGTTCTTATTAGCGTATTGCTTAAATAGGTGAGGGAAAGTTGCCGTTTTTTCGTCCTTAAATAAACGTTCGTAAGGCTTATCATCAGCTGTGCTTTCTGTGTAAGTTGCTATTGGATATAAAGTATTCCAATCTTCAGCAAAATATTTATTAGGTAGTTTTTTAGCGTTGAAATCATTTACCCAAGTTGGTAATTGTTGCATGTAGTGCGTACTTGTGATGAAATTTCCAGTTGCACCATCGTACCAATAAGAACCGTTAGCGGTATGTCCACCAGGTAAAATAGCACCTCTATCTTTAAGCGAGATACTAATTACTTTACTTCTAAAGTTAGTTGCCATTCTAAGCTCGTCGGTAACGGTAGTAACCAATAAATTTTTAGGTGACATTAAACCTGCTTTGCTTGGACTACCGACAGTGCTTACACTTTTATCTTCCACGCAGTACATATCTCTTCCCAATTGTGGGTCGAACCAGTTGTTGCCAATAATGCCATTAATTGCAGGTACGGTACCGGTATAAACTGACGCGTGTCCACAGGCTGTAATAGTTGGTGTGTATGGAATTAGTGTGTTTTCGGCAGAAAAACCTTCGTTAATTAGTCGCTTAAAACCACCTTGTCCGTATCTGCTGTAGAAGCGATAAAGGTAATCCCATCGCATTTGATCTACCACCATACCCACCACCAATTTGGGGCGAGCAACAGTTTGAGGATAAGTAGAATTAACCTTCTGATTATTTTTAACTGGTTTTTGAGCGCTCAAGCTATTTGCAAATAAAACAGCGAGAGAAATGTACAAGAATTTGATTTTCATTATTTTAAGTTGTAGGTAGATTTTTGTTTTAATAATGTTTATAAGCTGATAAAGGTAAAAATTATCAGTTAAATATTTGATGAACATTGACGAACAAACGGATGCTATTCTATAAAATTTCTGCTACAACAAAGGTGCTTCCACCTATAAAAATTAAATCTCTATCTTTTGCGTTATCTTTTGCATTGTTTAGCGCCTCTTGTACTGTGTTAAATACATTTCCTTTAAGATTATAATCGGCGGCCTGTGTTGCCAGTTCATTTGCTGATAATGCTCTTTCTAATTGAGGTTCGCAGAAATAGTAAGTTGCATTTTTAGGGAGTAGGGCCAAAACAGCACTAATGTCTTTATCTTTCACCATTCCAATTACCATGTGTAGATATTGGTGGGGAGTTTGATTGATATTTTGAATTACTTCAGCTATTCCTGCTTTGTTATGTCCTGTATCGCAAATTACCAACGGATTTTTAGCTAATGTTTGCCACCTTCCCTGTAAACCTGTTAGTTTTTTTACATTTTTTAAGGCTTGATAAATAGCTTCATCAGGAATTTGATAACCGATTTTTCGTAATTCTTGAACAGCTTCGATTACGGTTAAGATGTTTTTTAACTGATAAGTTCCAGTTAAATCTAGCGTTAATCCTTTTAGTAAGGGTTGATTTTTTTGGTTGATATCTAATTTTAACGTGCTTGCCTTCTTTGAAATATTTGCTACTCTGAGTACATCTTCCGTAAAAACTAATGAAGCATTTTGTTCCTTTGCCTTCTTTATAAATACCAAGTCTGTTTCTGGATGACGTTCGCCAATAACAACGGGAGTATTAGGTTTAATGATACCCGCTTTTTCAAATGCAATTTCGGCCAAGGTATTACCCAACATGTTGGTATGGTCTAAACTGATATTGGTAATTACAGAAAGCTCTGGTTTAATGATGTTTGTAGAATCTAATCTGCCACCTAAGCCAACTTCAATTACAGCAACGTCCACCTGTTCTTGTTCGAAATAAGAAAAAGCCATGCCTACGGTAACTTCAAAAAAGGAAGGCTCTATTTTGTTAATTAATTGTTGTTGTGCTTTCACAAAATTGGTTACAAAACCTTTAGAAACCATTTTTCCGTTTACGCGAATTCGCTCTCTAAAATCTTTGAGGTGAGGAGAAGTATATAAACCTGTTTTATAACCAGCTTTTTGTAAAATGGCAGCCAACATGTGCGATGTAGAACCTTTGCCATTGGTGCCTCCAATATGTATGGTTTTGTATTTGTTTTGAGGATTTTCTAAGGCATTGCAAAGTGCTATTGTGTTATCCAAATCCTTTTTAAAAGCCGATGCCCCAACTCTTGTAAACATTGGTAGGCGACTGTAAAGATATTCTAACGTTTGGCTGTAATTCATAACTAGAGGCAAAGATATGCGATTGTATTTTGAGAACAATCTGAAAAATAATATTTATCTAATAGTTATTTCGAATGCAATTTTATTTTAAATTAGTAGGATATATACGCTTTTATGAAAAAATTATCTTTCTTAATCCTATTATTTTTTATTTCTGCTATTGCTGCATTTGGGCAGAAATTAACTCCAAAAGAAAAAATCGTTTTCGATGAAATCGCTTATCATCGTTTTAGAACTGGGGAATATGAAAAAATTCACAAGTGGGTAGTTCCAATACGTTACAAAGTAATTGGTGATAGTAGCAAATATATATTGAATGAGATAGATACTACATTTAGTGAATTGGCAAGGCTTACCAACTTAGATATTCAAAAATCAGACGATGATGACGAGGTAAATTTTATCATAGCACTTCGAAATGACGTAGAAACTATAGCTCAGTTATCGGAACATGCGAAAAGATATGCCAATACTACTGGAGGTTTTGCTTACAAGGCTAATAAAAAAAGTGAAATTTACAGACTAGAGCGTGTATTTGCTATTTCTAAATACCGTAATAAGGCAGATGTTCGATATGCTGTAAAAAAGGGAATTATTGGTGGCTTCGGATTGTTTAAGAAAAGCGAAAACGCACCGAAGAGCCTATTTTATGAGGCAAACAATGGTAAATTGAAAATTGATGCATTTGATTCTGCTATTATTACTGCTTTCTATAATGAAAACATCAAAGCTGGAATGACAAAAGAGGAAGTTGACCCTTTATTGCAATAGGTTCAGCCTCCTCTTTGGTTTTAGAACTATACTTAGATTATTATTTTACTGAAAATTTAAAAGGCACAAAGAAAATACGGGTATCTGGACCTTTTTCTATAGCATTTAAGGAAGCACCTAACATAGCTCTCTCGCATTTATCTTCTAAAGCATTATTTCTAAATGTACTTCCTTTAGCTCCAGCTTCAGCACTTATAATTCTACCAGATTTGTTTACTAGTATTTTCACCATGATGGTTCCGGTTTCTTGACCATCATCTTCAGGTTTTACCAGATTTTTAAAGTTGCTTAAAGGAAGTGGTTTACTACCAAATCCGGAGCCGCCGTTACCATAGAAAGGAGTTAGCGGATCGCCATCTGGATCTCCTTGGTTACCTGGGGTTGAACCTGTTCCATCGCCGCCACCAGTAGCATTGTTTTTTTTGCCTTTGTAAAGTGCATTTGGGTTAACTGCTGGTTGCTCTACTTTTTTATCTTGAGTGCTCGTTGGATTGGCGTTACTTTTAACTGCCTTCGTATTCACACTCACCGCTTCTTCATTATCTTGAGTGGTTAGGTTTTGATCACTCAGTTGCGATTGGGTACTTTTTGTCGTTGGATCTGGAGTGATTTGGTCGGGCTTTTTATTGTTTGCATCGGGGTCCATAGATGGTTCTTCAATGCTGGTGTAGTCCGTACCCATTCCTTCTACAGATGTACCATAATTAACCACCATGCCACCCATTCCCAACTCTTCGTTAGGTTCAAATTTGCCAATTATCCAGATAAAGCTAAGGGCAATAAAGCCCCCCATTAGCGCTGTAGAAATGGCTAATGCTTTTGGATAATTATTTTCTTCTTTATGGTTATGTGCCATGTTTATTTCTTTTGCTCTACAGCAAGAACAACTTTCAATTTCAATTTGTTAGCCACGTCAAATACTTTCATCGTATTTTCTATAGATACACCTCTTGCTACGTATAAAACGATAGTTAAGTCAGTATCTTGCTGAATTTGACTTTGTATTTGGCCTTCCATCGCTTCTAAAGTGATAGGTTGTTTATCAACGAAGTAGTTTAAATTTTCGTCGATGCTTACCGTAATAGATTTTTGGTTATTAGCCTGTTGACCAGAAGAGGAGCGAGGAAGTAGCAATTTTACTACCTGCGGATTTACCACAGCAGAAGCCAAGAGGAAAAACAACATCAAGAAAAACATGATATCGTTTAAGGCAGCGGTGTGCACCTCTACATGACCCTTTTTTCTGTTTTTTAAATTCATTATTTTCCTGGTTCTTCTAAAAGGTCGATAAACTCAATTGCTTCGGTTTCCATTTTAAGGATGATTTTCTCTACCATCATATTTAAAATGTGGTAAAGTACGTAAGCCATGATCCCGATAATCAAACCTGTTGCAGAGGTAATCATTTTGGTATAAAGACCATCCGAAATGGTACCAATTTCGATAGCTCCTTCTGCAGCTACGCGTTGGAAGATAGTAATTACACCAATAATGGTACCTACGAAACCTAGCATCGGTGCAATACCAGCAATGATACCTAAAATACCAATGTTCTTTTCTAGCTTAGCAACTTCCAGCTTTCCAGTGTTTTCAATTGCACCTTCAATATCTTTAATTGGACGACCGATACGTTTTAAACCTTTCTCTAACATACGAGCAAGGGGAGAAGGAGTGTTTTTACATAAAGCGATAGCATTTTCTAAACGTCCGTCTTTTATGTTCTGTCTGATTTGAAATAATAGGTTAGTATCATCTTTGGAAGCTTTACGTACAGTTATGTATCTTTCTATAAAGATAACCAATCCTAAGAAAGCCAATAAGGTAAGGGGAATCATTACCCAACCGCCTTTAAAAAGCAAGTCGATAAAATGAAGGGGCTCTTGAGGTTTTACTGCGCTAGTAGCTACAGTTTGTGTGGTATCTGCCAGATTTTGAACCGTGTCTTGTAAAGTGGTTAATAATAATATCATTGTGTGTTATTTGTTTTTAATGGGTTGGGCATAAATGTCTTGGTTTTTAAATTGCTTACGAAACTTAGTAACGTATTTTTGTGCCGAATCTATATTATTGTAAGTAGCAATACTTATATTTTTACGCTTGCCATGCATCGTTGATATTTTTGCATCGAAGCCTTTCTTCTTCATACGAGCAATATAATCTTGAGCTTTTGCATCTGTAGCAAACGAAGCGATGATGACATCGAAAGTATAAGTAGTTGGTACTTCTTTTGTTGTTGTAGTAACCTTCAAAGTATCCTTAGCTGGCTCTACATCTAAGCCTACTTTTTCTGCATTTTTCATAATGCTATCTGCAAAAGAAATAGAATCTTGCTGAGTTTTTAAGTTACTTCTTTGGATAGGCACTGCCAATTTTTCGTCGGGATTAGTTGTATCTCTTTCGAAGGTTTCGAAAATGTCTGGCTTAACGAAATAAAGAATAACGATTAAAACGAGTAAGGCAATTAAACCAAAACCTACTTTTTGATAAAGAGGCATCTTGGTTTTTTCTATAATTATTTCCTCTTCGAAATTTTCTTTATCAAATTCTCCAATTAATGTGTTGTCTTCAATAGCTTGCTTGCTTTCGATATTGTTAAAATCCCACTCATGTGTAGTAGATTTTAGTTTGATATCTTCTGGCTTTTGTTCTTTATCAAAAGAAATTGATGCTGCAGGCTCTTGGGCAGTTATCGAATCTAGAACAGAGGGACGTTCATCTGTAAAAGTTTCTTCCTTACTAATATCTTCTGCAGAAACTACATTTTCATCATTAAAATCCCAAGTATGTTTCTCTTCTTGCTGATCTTCTGCAACTATTTCTGTTTCATTTGTAGGATTTTCGCTATCTACTTCGGTAATCTCTTCAAAAGCTTCTGAATCTGTTGCTTCATTTGTTTCTACATTAGCAGGAGTTTGAGTTTCTGCTGTATCAGTATGCGCTGTCTCGGGAGTATTTTCTTCAACTTCTTCCGTTTCGTTTACTTCTTCTATTGCAAGCTCAGCTTCAGCTTCAACTTCTTCTTCAATTTTATTGAGCTCTTGTTCAGTTTCAGAAATTGGTTCTTCTGTAATTTCTTTTTCAGTTTCTTCAGAAAGGGCTACTTCATTTTCAGCAGTTTCTACTTCACTTACTTCCTGCTCAAATTCTGGAACCTGTATCTGTTCAATTTCAGGTTCTTCAGTTTCTCTAGGTAAGTCATCTGCTGTTACTTCAGAAGTCTCTTCTAAAGTAACCTCTTCTTCTTCTTTGTTTTCGGGCTGTATTTGTGCCGTAATAGGGGGTAATGCGAAGAAGTCGAAACCTATATTGATATCTTGGCTAGGAATGAAAACCACTTCCTCTCCGAGAGCAGAGAACGTACCTAAATTTTCCATTTCATATTCGCCATTTTGTAAAGCTTTTTTCGCTTCTTCTACAAACTGACTGACAAAATATTTAGCAGAATCCTCAGAAATGCCCCTTTTAGTTTGGATATATTCGGCAAGGTTAGTATGCTCCAATACATCAGAAGTAAATTCCAATGTATAGCTAGGAGGCAAAAACGAGTGTGTTTCTGCATCATACCTTCCTGGCGTTTTCTTTTTATATAAAGTACCTAAGCCTTCAATTCCTATTTGTTTACGGGTTTTTAAAAGCTCTATCAGGTATTGTAATATATCCATTTGGGTAAAATAATTATAAAATTAACCTTTTAAAACGAATAGGTTAAGCCGCCAAAGATATTAAATCCATTTAAACGGTAATATAAAAATCTGCTGTAATTAGTGCTTAATATGTTATTTGCTTTTACAAAAGCCGAAAATTTATTGTTGATTTTGTAATTACCACCTACACCTAAATCTACAAAGCCTTTCACATTTGTTATCGTTTCATTAGCAAAATCTGGTACTGGCGGATAAGTTCCATCTGGATTTAAAGGATTAGCCGTGAAAACTTTGGCTTTACTTTCTCCATGGATAACCACAGCAGCGTCAAAAGTAAATTTCTTATCTACTACGAATGAAAAGTTTGATGAAACGCGTAATTGAGGTTTGAAATAACTTTCTTTTTCAGCACCGGCTTTGTAATCTTCCATATTCAATTTACCAGTCCATTTAAGATTGTCGCTCACTTGAACCGATAACTCTCCCTCCAAACCTAATATTTTGGTTTTGTCGAAATCGTAAATCACATCAAATTTGTTGAATGAATCAAAGTTGTTCACGAACAAAGGCATATCAGTAATTTGTCTGCTATAGATACGAGCTTTATAACCAAAACCTGGACCACCTGTTCCTTTGATACCTGCACTAAAACTTAATTTCTCTACACTGTTTTTAATGAAGATATTCTGGTTTAAGAATGGATTTTCATCCGTTAAATCTTTTAAAGTATTACGATTTACATCTCCTTTTAATTCTCCAAATACTTGTAAGAAATCTGGAATTAGCGTGAAATCTGCAGTTACGGCAGGGAAAATTCTAGTAGCAGATTTAGTGCCGAACTCTTGCGTAATGTTTGCACCTGCAATAATTTTTACACCACCCGCTTGTAATTTGATATAAGGATTTACACGTAAAAGGTTGTTGGAAACATCGGTGTTTAGATCTTTGGTTTTTCCCAATTCGGCAGATGCTGCCAAACCTAAATTAAAACTGCTGATGCGTTTATTCAGGTAACCATTTAAAGTAAATGAGGTTTCTTTAGCGCTAAACCTATCATTAAACATATAGCCATTTACTTTTGCTGCATAGCTAAATGCATCTGGATCTGGTGTGAATTTGCTAATTGCTTCCCCTTCTAATTCAAAGAAATTAAATGCTTGTTTCTCTGGATCTGGGTTTAAAGTTGGTCTTGCTTCATCAATTCCGTAGAAGTATAAGCCGTGTCTTTGATAATTTAGCTTCCCATTTAAGGTAGTATTTTCGTCAATGCTACGTACAAAAGCACTTAACTGCTGACGGTTTTCGTCTTGCTTGTTCAGTTTTCCAGATTGGCCAAAATGTCTGAAGAAAACACCTGTTTGCAAAGCAGGATCTTGTCCCATACCTACATAAGCTTCTGCAAGGAAAGTTCCCAAATTACCTAAACCACCTTTTACATAGTTATTAAATAATTGTGCTTGGCGTTCATCAGCTACTTTTTGAGCTTGTAGTTTTTGGATATCTGTATTTAGCTCCAATTTCCTATCCGTTAATAGGTAGTTGAATTTAGCTCTGTAAGTTTTTACGTTATCCAAATCCGGACTTCTTCTCAACTTCACAGCTTCGGCTAAAACAGGTTTGTAAGGTCTTATGATTTCAATTTCTTCACTAACGGTTTTTTCAGTCTTTTCAGGAGGTTTTACTTCTTGCGCATGCAAACTAGCAGCTCCGAAAATTAAGGCAAGCGTTAAATATGTTGTTTTATTAAATCTCATTGTGTGTTTTTCTAGTTGATTTTAGCCAATTTTTCTTTTGCAGTCGGTACAATATCATCTTTACCTTCGTAGTTGTCGATGATACTTAACAAGGTGCTTTTTGCTTGCATTTTATCTTTTAAAGCCAAATAATTATCAGCTAAAAGGATGAAAGATTTAGCCACCCAATAATCGTAAGACGGCATATTGTTGATTAAATCAAAGCAAGTTTTTTGAGAAGTTTTGTAATCGCCTTTGGCATATTGTAAAAAGGCTAAATTGTATTTTGCTTCTGCAGCTGCTAAAGTTTTTGTTTTAGCTACCACATTGTTAAAGGCTTTTACTGCCGAAGTAGTATCTGCTTTTAACAAGAAAGCTTTACCTGCGTATAAATCAGAACTGTTTTTTTCTTCTTCAGATGCTTTATCAGAAGTTTTAATCATTTCCGCATATCTCAACATATCATCAGGCATGTTTAGTTCATTGTATGCCTTAATTAAACTGTTGATCGCGTAGCTGTGATGCGCTTTATAATCTGCTGTTGTTTCTAGCCTTTTTAAGTAAACAATGGCTTCATTATATTTCTTTTCCTGCATCAACACTTTAGAAACACTCATTAAAGAGCGTTCAGTATAGTCGCTAGTCCAATCATTTAATATATAGTCGTAGTCAGCAATAGCTTCGTCTGAACGACCTAACTTCACTAAGGATTCTGCTCTAATAAATTTGGCTTCTTTATCGTGAATTGGTTTCGGGAATTTATCTAAGTAAGCGTTGATAGCCTCGTAAGCTCCTTTGGCATCGCCACGTAGATAGATATTGTTAGCAGATTGGAACATGATACCATCTTGCTCACTCAATGAGTAATTCCCTAGTGGCGTAGTTGCAGCGTAAGAAATGAAACCTTGAGCATCACCACGGTCTACGTAAATGTTTTTGATAGACTCTAAAGCCTGCTTCGCATCTGGGGCACTTGGATAATCTCTAATCACTTTCTTGAATGATTCTAGTGCCATATCATCTTGGTCTTGATTGTATTGTACCAAACCGATAGTCAATAAAGCTTTCGGAATATAACTACTTCTAGGATATTTAGCCACTAAACCCACTAAATCTGTTTTAGATTTGTCTAATTCTCCTTTGTTGAAGTACGTGTAAGCTGTTTCAAAACCAGCATCATCCGAGTAATTAGAATTAGGGAACTGTTGAAGCAGACTTTGCATGGTCGCAATTTTTGCATCATCTTGTTTCTGCAAACCTTGAATCATACCACGTTGAAAAAGGGCATAATCTTCTCCCGTTTGTTTGCTAGAGATGATACGGTTGTAGTAAGTTAAAGCATCGCCGTAGTTTTTATTCACGAAATACGAATCTGCCAAACGTATGGTTGCGTCGTTTGCTGTTTTGGCATCTTTGTCTGCACCTCTTAAAAAGCGCTCGAAATAATTGGCGGCTTTAGAATATTTTTCATCCTCAAAGGCAGCGTAGCCTAAAGCATAGTTAGCAAAATTGTAAACGTCGGTTTTCTTCGCATCTTCCATCGCTAAGAATTTCTCGAAAGTACTTACAGCTTCGCCATATTTGCGCAATTCGTAAGCTGCTTCAGCTTTCCAGTACGTGCTAAGTGCGTAAATTTCGCCATCTTCTTTAAAGTTTTCAGAACGAAGAAACATGGAAAGTGCATTCGGGAAAGCTCTTTCATTATAGAATTCCAATCCACGGAAGTAAGTAACCTTTTGATAAGCCGCCTTAGCTTCTGGAGTTTTATTAGGGATAGGTTCTAAAATATCGATAGCCGCTTGATAGTTCTTGCTGGTCAATAAAATCTCACCTAACAAGGTTTTAGCTTCGTTAATCTTTTTAGAAGAAGGGAATGTTTTAAGGAAACTTTGTGTAGATTCTAAAGCCTGTTGGTTAAACTCCAACTCATAACTCAATTTCGCATAATTAATCCAAGCTTCTTCTTGTAAATTTTTATCAAACTCTAAGCGAGACGACCTGAAAAAAGCATTTCTTGCCTTTTCTTTGGCATTTAATTTTAAAGCTGCCTTACCTAAAGTAAACATACCATTTTGCAGGTATACATCGTCGGTATTTAGCTTTTCTAATATCGTAACAGATTCTTTGTACTTGCCATTTTGAAATAAAGCGTAGCCATATTGATAAACAAAAAGGTTGTTTTTAACCTGATTTTTATCTTTTTCGTAGTAGGCCGCAAAGTATTTTTCTGCGTTTTTAAATTCAGATTTTGCGAAATAAGAAGCAGCAACCAAACTCAACATTTCTGCTTCATATTTTTGCTTGGTTTTCTCCATTACTGGCAGCGCATAGTCAATCACATCATCGTAACGCTCATCCAAATAATACATCGATGTGATGTAATACGGATAGCTAGCTTCATACGTAGGCGAACCTTTCAATTTCTCAAAATTAGCTAGAGCCGTTTTGTATTCCTTGTTCAGGTAATTGATGTAGGCAAAGTAATAAGTTGCACTTTCTTGAAAAGGCGATTCTTCTTTCTTTACTGCCTCAAATAAAGGCTCTGCTTTTTCAATGTTATTTCCTTCAAAATAAGCATAGCCTTGTTTAAATTGATACTCTAAACGTTGTTTGCCCGACAGCGAACTTGGGTCGGCTTGGTTAAACCATTCTAATGCTTTCTCATAATTTTTCTGTCCGAAATAAGCCTTTCCCATGTAGAAGTAAGCCAATTTTGTATTCGGATTTAACGGATATTCTCTGATGAACTCTTGAAATAGTGTTTCGGCATCATCGTTACCTAACTCAATGGCACAAACAGCAGCGTAGAATTTTGCATTTTCTTTAATGGTAGAAAGTTCGGCATTGCTTAGTTGCTGTGTACTAGGTTTGTTCCTAAATTGCTCAACCATTTTAAATTGTTGCGCAGCAGCTACATATTTCTCATTTTGAAGCAGCTCTAAACCACTTTGGTAGTTTTGGTTCAGCTTTACCAAAGGACTAATTTGTGCGTAGCCAAATCCGTATCCGCTGGCGATAAATAGGGGAACCAATAAATATCTTTTCTTCATTTGTGTATTCTCTTTAAGTAGCTTTTACAGCATCCTTCATTAAAATCCCTGCTCAATACCTAATGCTGTGCATTGGTTTTAAGTTGGGTTGGTACTAAAATAGAATTAATGCAATTAGCTATCAACATAAGAAATTAACATCTGTTGATAACAGACATTTAACGAAATGGATATGAGCTTGGTATGGGCTAATAAAATTTTTAAAAATCTGATGCCTGCTGCATTGTAAAACAGCATTTGATCAAAGAATAGTATTTAAATGCACTAAAGCATTGGATAGTAAGTGACAGCAAATTGTTTAGTCTATTGCAATTTATTGGTGTTTTTTCGAAGGATGCTCCAGTATCTTCCCTCATTATAGTTCCAATTGGTAAAACCAGAACCAAGAATGATCACTACACCAAGTAGAAGCATATTGATAAGAAAAGTGAACAAATGGGTAAAAGAAAAAAAGGCGTATTCGGTGTCGCCGATAATGAAGTAATTAACGAAATCGATTAGCAGTGCAACAGGCAAAACAATAGTGATAAAAGTTTGATAGCTATGCTTTCTCCAGCTCCACTTTTTCCGCTTTTCAGCCCAATAGTCTACAAATTGTTTTTCCTGTGGGGTCATTAATTATTTATCGTTCTGGCTTGCCAAAAGATAAAGCACAGCCATTCTTACCGCTACTCCGTTTTCTACCTGATTTAATATAATCGACTGCTTACTATCAGCTACATCACTGGTAATCTCCACCCCACGATTGATAGGTCCTGGGTGCATTACCACAATTTCTTTATCCAAACTGTCTAGTATCTGCTTATTCAAACCGTACATCATTGAGTATTCTCTACCAGTAGGGAAGTACTTGATATCCATACGCTCTAATTGGATACGCAACATGTTTGCCACATCGCACCAATTTAAAGCTTTCATTAAATCATGCTCTACTTTAACGCCAAGCGCAGCAATATGTTTTGGAATTAAGGTAGTAGGGCCGCAAACCATTACTTCTGCGCCTAGTTTTTGCAAGCAAAGAATGTTAGAGATAGCCACACGAGAGTGCAAAATATCACCTACAATTACCACTTTTTTACCAGCTACATCACCTAATTTCTCACGAATCGAGAAAGCATCTAGCAAAGCTTGGGTTGGGTGTTCGTGTGCGCCATCGCCGGCGTTCACAATTTGTGCATTAATATGACGGCTTAAAAACTGACCCGCACCAGCATAAGGATGACGCATGACCACCATATCAACTTTCATCGCTAAAATGTTGTTTACGGTATCAATTAATGTTTCGCCTTTACTTACCGATGAGGAAGAAGCAGCAAAGTTTACTACATCTGCAGAAAGCCTTTTTTCTGCCAATTCAAATGATAGCTTAGTACGGGTTGAGTTCTCAAAAAAGATGTTCGCAATGGTAATATCTCTTAAAGAAGGCACCTTTTTTATCGGGCGGTTAATCACTTCTTTAAAATTATCAGCAGTTTCGAAAATCAATTCAATATCATTCAGGTTAATGTCTTTAATGCCTAAAAGATGTCGTGTTGATAATTTGTCTGCTGCCATTTTTATTGCTGGTTATCTGTTTGTTATATTGTTTTTCAGTTGTCAGATAGAGCTTACTATATTAAAATTATCATTTTAACATAGACGGTTCTGATAATAAAATTACTTTGTCTTCACCTTCGTTTTCTTTCCAGCTCACTTTTACCTTTTGCGAATCTACAGAGTCTACTTGTAGGCCAACGTAGTTAGCTTCAATAGGTAAGTGTCTAGAAAACCTACGGTCAATTAAGGCCATCAGTTCTACGCTTTCTGGTCTGCCGTAAGCTAAAAGTGCATCCATTGCCGCACGTATGGTCCGTCCGGTCCAAAGCACGTCATCAATTAAAATAACTTGCTTGCCTTCAATAATAAAATCAATGGTATTGCTGCTGGCGGTAACCAAACCATCTTTACGTCTAAAATCATCCCTAAAAAAAGTAATGTCTAAATGACCTTTTTTAATGGTGTCGGTTTTCAAAATTTCCGATAATTCTTGATGGACCCTATCGGCAAAAAAAGTTCCTCTTGGCTGTATGCCAATTAAAACAGTATTATTAAAATCGATATGGTTCTCAATTAGCTGATGACAAAGTCGCTTAATTGTGATTTGAAGTTTTTGGCCGCTGAGTAGAGTTCTCTTTTGCATTGCACTTGGATTGCACAAATATAGGTAAATGTTTTAAGGTTGAAAAGTTGAAAAGTTGGAAAGTTTGAATGTTGCTATGAATGGCTAATTGTTTAAGCGGTTAATCGGTTAACTGTCAATAGAAACCGTGAACCAAAAAAACTTTCACTATTTCGTTAAATTTTTTTTGGAAAATCAGTAGACTACTAAAGTTAGCGTTAGCCCCGCTTTTCACTTCAAGTCCGCACTTTCCGCCAACTGGCGGATTGTTTGCGGGCTTTACGTTACAATCTGGTTTATAAAACTTTAACCTGTGTTATAATTTAAAAAACCCTCTCTGCCTTTTAGGCATCTCTCCCTAAAAGGCAGAGAATAGCGAAGAGCCTATCTATGCAATGTTTTTGCATCTTGTTCTCCTCTCCTTTATAAGGAGAGGGTAGGGAGAGGTTTTTACAGTTCTACGGTTTTTTATTTTACATACTCATCGAAAACTAATGATTACTAATCATTTCCAGAAGTTTTTCACTTAATGCGGAAGTGATTTTTCCAGGTTTCCCGTCGCCAATTGGTTTCCCATCTAAACTTAACACGGGCAAAACATTCTTGGTAGAACTGGTCACAAATGCTTCATCAGCTTCAATCAAATTTTTTAAATAGAGATTTCGTTCCTTAATGGTAATTCCATTTAGTTTGATACCTAATATTTTACTTCGAGTTATTCCTCTTAAAACTGCTGTGCTTGGTGTAATTACTTCATTGTCCTTCACTATAAAAATATTAGCTCTGGGACATTCCCTTATCTTCCCATTGTTATGGTATAATAAATCATCCGATTCCTTTAAACTTAATAAAGACTGTAATCGTATGGCCTGTAAATAATCTATTGTTTTTATTGCAGGAAATTGCCTTTGGTAATTATGAGAAACTAAATTTAACCCTTTGTAAAAACTTGCTTGGTCGTATTCAAAAGGTGACTGGATAATTGCTAAATTGGGTTTGGCAATTTGATAACCATCCTCAGAATATCCACCGGTAAGAATAAGTTTTATACTTGAGTTAGGAATATTGTTTTTAGCCAGCAAAGAATTAACAGCAGCGTGTAATTCTTTTCTTTCTAAATCTATTTCCAGATTCATTTCGTTTGCAGAGTTATAAAATCGATCAAAATAGTCCTCAATAAAAATGGGTTTGCCCTTAATTATTTTTAGAAAATCGAAGATGCCGTATCCTCGCTGTATGGCTAGGTCGGTTACTGAGAGCTTGGCTTCATCTTCTGAAACCAATTGGCCGTTAAGATAGATGTATTTGTGATTCATTTTTAGAGTAGTTGTTTACAACCATTGAGAGTGTTATGAAAGTGATTTAGGTCCGTTTTTACATAAAATTAGCGGTATAACAAAAATGGATTGAACTAGTTTGCGAAATCTGAAAAATGTTTAAGTTTAGCTAAATTGCAAATCAATGAATACAGATGTAGTAATTTTTTTTGACGGGGTTTGCAACTTATGCAATGGCGCTGTACAATTTGTTATTAAACGTGATAAACAAAACTATTTTAAATTTGCCGCATTACAAAGTGATTTTGCTTATAAAACTTTGAAAAAATTCACCTTGCAGGTAAAACAAGGTAATAGTTTTGTGCTTCTAGAAAATGGTAAAGTATACGAACAGTCTACAGCAGCATTAAAAGTAGCCCGTAAATTGGGAGGACTTTGGCCTATCTTGTACATATTTATCGTCATTCCGCCATTTTTGAGAAATGCTATCTATAGGTTTATCGCTCGTAATCGCTACAAATGGTTCGGTAAACAAGAGAGCTGCTGGGTACCAACTCCAGCATTAAGAAGTAGATTTTTAGATTAACTTTTAACTAAAAATCTACCAATTGTAGTTACAGCTTTGGATGCGCATTGTTACCAACTTGCTTGTTATACTTGCTGCCATCATTTTTTAAAAAAGCACCATACACTAAAATTAACACAACAATTAATGCCCCAAGCAAAAGCAAAGTATAACCACTTTTTAAAATACTGTCTAAGCTTACAATATTAATGCCCCATACTTTTAAGATAAGAATGCCTATAAATGCTATACTTAAAAGTAGTATGAGCATACCAATGACTTTTTTCATAACCGTGATTTAAAATTTATCTAACCATTCTTTTTTCTTGCTATCAAATTCTTCTTGGGTAATAATACCCTCTGTTAGCAATAATTTAAGTTGTTTAAGTTTCGTAACTACATCCGTGTCTGTCGAATTCAGTTGCTCTTCTTTAGCATCATTAAAAGTTTTTCCTAGCTCCATACCCACGCCAAGTTGTAAACCAGCACCTGCAAGACCTCCCTCATTACGAGCAGCGTCTCTCAATGCTTTCAGTTTTTCTAGTTCTACGTAGGTTAAACCACCTTCTTTAGCTGCAAAAGTGTCTGTAGTAATGTCTGCAATTTTCTCAATTCGTGCCTTAGTGCCTTCATCAAATATGGTTCCGTTAACCTTAAAATCTGTCAATACCAAACCTAAATTTTCAGCTTCTGTATTTAAACTTTCTTTGATATTTACTGCAAGATTTGGAAGTTGCGAATCTATTTCCTGATAAGAAATTAAGCTTTTTGCCAAGATGGAAGAAATAGCCTGTGGAAATCGACTTTGCAACAATTGCTTAGCTTCTTCTACAGTGTAACTGTCTCTGGAACCAATGATGTTTTCGAATAAAAATAATGGATTGCCTGCCTTAAATGAAAAACTTCCGTTTGCTCCAAGTTCAACTGGGATTTTGTAAACAGGATCCATGTATTTGATAGCCTGTGATGTTCCCCAACCTAGATTTACATTTTCTGAAGTTCTGTAAAAATAGATTTTAAGCTTATGCTCACTTTCGAAATTGGTTCGCAATTTTAAAAGTGTGGTAATAAACGGATGATTGTCTGATTCGATATCATAAATTCCGTTCTCGGTGATGTGATCAGCTATCTTACCCTCGTATACCAATATTACGCCTTGTCCAGGCGCTACAATCAGTTTACTTGAATTTTTAATTTCGTCGTTAGCCGATGGGAATTTATAAACCAATAGGGCCGCATTTTGGTTGTTCCACTCAATTACCTGAGATAATTGTTTTCTAAAAAAATTACCTAATCCCATATTAATCTAATTTATAGTTGCTAGTAATGTTTCCTTTGTTGTCTATTACGATGAGCTGATTTCTGTCATTTACTCCCGTAAAACCATCTTTATATCTAATTAAAGATTCTACATTTGCTCCATCTGGCAGAGCGGCAGTCCATTCTACAGAACCGTTATCTTTATTTATTTTTTGCAATTTAAAGGGACTTTTGGTGTTGGCATCAGCCCTAAATTGGATGACTAAGTTTTCGCCTTCTCCAATAAGCACCGAAGGAGCAAAGTAAAGCCTGTCGGGAGTGATATCTCTCCAATTCACAATTCTACCACGATCTTTTTCCCATCTTCCTACCAATACTTTTCGGTAAGGGTCTCTATCTGTAAAAATTCCAGAACCTCCATAATCTTTACTCCATCTCAAACGGTCGGTAATATCTTTTGGACCTGGACCATTGTCTTTATAGGTAAGTTGAATCAACTGCAGTTTTTCATCAGGATAATCTGAACTTTCCGAAGTGAAGAAATAGATCGTTTTATCCTTGGCATTTGGTAAAAGTGTGTCGAAACCATTGTTGGCTTTGTAATATTCTTTTTCGGTGTACAACTTTTGGATAAGCGGGTAGTAGTATCTTTTTTTGCCATCATTGGTTAAAATCACCAAACCATCGCCATTATCGCTGTAGACAAATTCCATAGTAGCCACGCCAATTTGTAGCTCATTGTTGGCTTCGAAGAACTTTTTGCCTACATCTTCCGTTTTCAAATTTTCTGTATCTAATTTTAATAAAGAGGCTTTATCTTTTACCATGTAGATGTTGCCGTCAGAAAATAGCTTGAATTTAAAATCTGAAGAGGATAATGATTTGTCACTTACTTTTTCTGCTTTTACTAGTTCCTTTTTAACTGGATTATAAAATGCTAAGTAAGTACCATCCTGTTGTTGGTTGGTGTTTGATTTATATCGTCTATTTTCTAGAATAAGAATAATTGGTTGCCCCGAACTTTGCAAAAATGAGATGTTAGAATATCTGTTGGTATAGTATCCTTGGTCTTCTTCGGGTTTTGTAGCAGTGCTGTAAGCCGAGTAATTATTGTTACTGCTTTTACTACTGAAAATAGAACTCAGAAAAGTAATTGCCATAATAAACAAAAACACAGAGGCGATAACAATACCTATAACTTTTAACGCTTTTGGGTTGGTATTATTAAAGGGATGATGGTGATTATAGTTGTGGTTATAATTGATATTTACATCATTGTCATCTAGAAAATATTCTGTTTGACAACTAGTGCATTTATAAAAATCAGGTTTTAACTCTATTTTATTTACGCTGCCACAATTAGGACATTTGATAACTTTTATCTCTTTTGCCATTTAGTATCCAAAAAAATCGATGAATAGAAAGGTTAATTCTACTGGTTTGTTCGCCGTTAGGTTTCAATGATTACAAACTTCATGCTAAATTTACCAAATAGAGCACATTTGTTTTCATTATAGGAGAACAACTTTATAAGCGTAGTGTTTTTTCTAGAATTCGTATGGCTACATAAAAAATGCGCTTGAATACAAATCGGTATCAAGCATCAGATAGTGAATTTAAATAGACGGTTTTGCACTAAATAATCGCCAGTTTGTGGATTGGCGAAATAAAACTGGTTATTTTTCTAACAACGCGACGTAAAAAAGTCTTTCAACTTCGTCTCCGGCCTTGCTCTTGATTTTTTCTGTGGCAGAAGAAATTTCTTTGATTTTGAAACCAGCAAATTCAGCCAGGGAATGAATTCTTTCTTTGCTATACAAATCAAAACCGTAGGCAGTAAATGGTAGGCTTTCCATAAAGTCTTTATCCGCAAAGCTGATGGCTAGTAAACCGCCTGGTCTTAAAACTCGGTAAATTTCTTTGATAAAGTCTTCTGGGTTTTCCCAAAAATAAATAGTGTTAACCGTTAATATTTTATGGAAGGTATTAACGGAAAACGGGATTTTTTGTCCATCATATAAATGAAAAGATGCTTTATTGGCTTGTGTAGCCATGCTGTTAACTTCAGCAGCTTCTTTTTGCATCAGCGCTGATATTTCTAGCCCATAATAGGAAGTATGGTTTGCTTTTTCTAAGATTTCTGTTAGGTGTTTGCAATTACCGTGACCAAGTTCTAAAATCAAGTCACCATCAGTAATTTGAAGTGCAGCTATTGCAGCTCTTGTCATCCTAATATTACTCTCATGCATGTTATTTGCTACTTCGAGGCCTATCGTATCTTTTGGACAGCTTAACTGAGAGGCTAGTTGTTCTAAAAAATCCTTATCGTTGTTCATGGTTATCTGCTTTAGGTTTGGGGCGCCATAGCAACAAGCTAATAATAACCAAAGGTATGGTGATACTTAAGCTCGCTAATATCAGTTGGCTTCGTTTTGCAACAATATCTGCATCGGTAGTAGTAAAAATAACGACAGTTTCTTTTATAGCCCACAATGTGGCTATGGTAACCAATACAGCTATGATTTTACGCAGCATATTTAATTATAAATTGATGCTCAAATATTGGCTTTTTCTACTGATTTTGGTAATAAAAGTTAAAAGAGGATGTTAACATGAGAAATTACTGCTTATTAAGGTTTAGCCACAAATGCACAGATAATCAAGTGAGAAATGCTAGAAGGATATTCATTTATCTATGCATCCGTGGCTTATGAATTACTGTTCTGCTATTTGCAGCACAATTCTACCATCTATTTCGCCTTTTTTCATTTGCTCAAAAACATCATTTACGTCTTCTAGCTTAGCGGCGGTAACATTTGATTTAACTTTGCCATCAACGGCAAACTCAATAGCTTCAATCATATCTTTACGTGTACCTACTATAGAACCTCTTATGGTAGTTCCATTGAGTACAGTATCGAAAATAGAAAGGTCGAAAGTGCCAGGAGGCAGACCATTTAAAACCATAGTGCCTTTTCTGCGCATGGTTTGTAAACCTTGTTTAAAGGCAATTGGCGAAACCGCAGTAATTAAGGAGCCATGTACTCCACCGGTTTCTTTTTTAATAACTGTTGCTGGGTCTTCATTTTTGGCATTCACAATTACATCGGCACCTAATCTTTTGGCTAAAGCTAATTTATCATCAGCAATATCAATAGCGGCTACGTTCATTCCCATCGCTTTAGCGTATTGTACGGCTACATGGCCTAAACCGCCAATACCAGAAATGGCTACCCATTCGCCAGGTTTAACTTCGGTTTGCTTTAAGCCTTTATAAACGGTAACACCTGCACAAAGTATCGGTGCCATTTGTAAGAAATCGGTGTTTACAGGAAGTTTTCCAACATATCTAGCATCAGCAATTACATATTCGGCAAAACCTCCATCTACGCTGTAGCCACCGTTTTGTTGAGTTTCACAAAGTGTTTCCCAACCAGTAATGCAATGGTCGCAGCAACCACAAGCGCTGTATAACCAAGGCACACCAACAGCATCACCTTCTTTTACGTTATTTACATCGGGACCAACGGCAACTACATAACCTACACCTTCGTGTCCTGGAATTAATGGCATTTTTGGTTTAACTGGCCAGTCGCCTTCTACAGCATGTAAATCTGTATGGCATACACCGCTAGCAATAACTTTTACTAAAATTTGATTTTTGCCAGGTCTTTTTACCTCAACTTCTTCGATTTGCAACGGCTTTCCGAATTCGCGGACAACGGCTGCTTTCATGGTGTTTGGAAGCATAATAAATTAATTTAGTGAACGGATGATTGTTTATCTTAAAAATAAGTAAATGCGATAGGGAAGGCTGTGACGATGGTCAGGTTAAAATAGGATATCGGCCACAACTGTTAGCTTTAAACGAAGAAAGCCAGCAAGCCGACCGGCTCACTGGCAAATCAAACCAAAATATAAACTAAGAATTATTTTGCGGTTGTTACGGGCTCCAAGTTATTCAGTTCCTCTTCGGTAAATAACTTATAATGTATTTTGAAGGTCTTGCCGAGAGGTGTCTCCAAAGAAAAACCACCTACACCAAAGCCATCTAATACATCGAGTGTAAAATGGGAGTATTTCCAGTATTCGAATAGGTCTTTGTCTACCCAAAATTCACAATCCTCCACGGTTCCAATACATACATCGTGCATCCGGACGTAAAAACCTCCTTTTTGGAAGCACTGTGGTTGGGTGCCTTCGCAGCAGCCGCCCGCTTGGTAGAACATCAATTCGCCGTGTTGGGCTTTTAGCTCTTTAATTAGCTCTTTTGCTGTTTCAGTACTATCTAATCGTTTAACCATTTTTCCTACTTTTTTAACCATTTCGTCATTCCCGATTTAATCGGGAATCTTAATGCGTATAATTTTGAGATTCAAGCCTATCCCGAATAATCGGGACAAGCTGCGGGAATGACGGCAATATGTTCGACTAAAAGAAGCCTAATTTGTTTTTATCGTAAGAGATTAACATGTTTTTTGTTTGGCGATAGTGACCCAACATCATTTTATGATTTTCTCTACCCACACCAGATTGTTTGTACCCACCAAATGGAGCACCTGCTGGATAAGCGTGGTATTGGTTTACCCAAACACGACCAGCTTGGATAGCTCTTGGCACTTGGTAAAGTTCGTGAGCGTCACGTGTCCAAACACCGGCACCTAAGCCATATAAGGTATCATTGGCAATTTCAATGGCTTCCTCTACCGTTTTAAAAGTAGTTACGGCTAGTACTGGACCAAAAATCTCCTCTTGGAAAATACGCATCTTATTGTGGCCTTTAAAGATGGTTGGTTTGATGTAGTAACCGCCGCCTAATTCGCCTGGTAGTTCGTTAATATCGCCACCGGCCAAAACTTCTGCACCTTCTTGTTTACCTAGTTCGATATACGATTTGATTTTCTCGAACTGAATTTTTGAAGCTTGCGCACCCATCATTACCGTTTTGTCTAAGGGGCTACCAACTTTAATGGCGTTGGTTCTTTCAATCACTTTAGCGATGAATTTTTCATAGATATCTTCTTGTACCAATAATCTTGAAGGACAAGTACAAATTTCGCCTTGATTTAACGCAAATAGTACCGCACCTTCAATCGCCTTGTCTAAGAAAGCATCGTCTTCATCCATTACAGAATTGAAGAATACGTTTGGAGATTTGCCACCCAGCTCTAAAGTTACTGGAATGATGTTTTCTGTAGCGTACTGCATTACCAAACGACCAGTAGGTGTAGAACCTGTAAACGCCGCTTTATTCACTTTCGGGTTGGTTACCAAATGACGGCCCAATTCTGCTCCAAATCCATTCACTACATTAACAACTCCTGGAGGCAACAAATCGCCAATCAGTTCCATTAATACAATGATAGATGTTGGGGTGCTTTCTGCAGGTTTCAATACCACAGTGTTTCCGGCAGCTAGGGCAGGAGCTAGTTTCCAAATCCCCATCAATAAAGGGAAGTTCCAAGGAATAATTTGTGCGACTACGCCAATTGGCTCATGCACAATCAGTGAAACTGTATGTTCATCTAACTCTGTATGCGAACCTTCTTCTGCACGAATTACCGAAGCAAAATATCTGAAGTGGTCAACACCGAGAGGTAAATCTGCGGCTAAAGTTTCTCTAATTGCTTTACCATTATCAATGGTTTCTACAGTAGCTAAATATTCTAGATTATCTTCAATACGTTGTGCAATTTTATTAAGGATAATGCTTCGCTCTGTAGCAGATGTTTTGCCCCAAGTTTTGAAAGCTTCTGCTGCTGCGTTAACTGCTAATTCTAAGTCTTCTGGACTGGAATGTGCCGCCTTTGTAAATACTTTGCCATCGATCGGAGAAATATTATCGAAGTATTTTCCGTTAACTGGCGCTACAAACTGACCGTTGATATAATTGTTGTAATGAGATTTGAATTCTGGTTTTTTTACAATTTGTTCCATGATTTTAAAATTTGGTTATTACAAACCTAGTATTCATTCGTCGCGAAGGATAGTATAATTGTTTCAATTGATAGCATTATCGTTTCATGGAATGTAATAGATTTGAAATAATTCTATCTTTACTTAACAAATAAAAGGAGTAATCCGTTATCTAACCAAAGCATAAAAATGATGAACCACAAACTTGATTTGGTAAAACTGAGCAGCGAATCGCAATTACAAACATTGGTAGAAAATAGGACCTCGTATACCTTGGAACGCTGCGAATTGAATGTGTTTGAAACTTACACGCAGTCTTACAAAGTGCCTTTAACTTTCGATGATTTTGTGATTACGAGCATGCTACGTGGTAAAAAAGTAATGCATTTGAATGAGAAAAAGGAGTTTGAATATTTGCCAGGGGAAACGGTAATTGTTCCTCCGTCAGAGACGATGAGAATTGATTTTCCAGAGGCGACTGATTTAAATCCAACGCAGTGTATTGCCTTGGCTATTGATAACGGACAGATTAAGCAGACCATCAAATATTTGAATGAGTATTTCCCGAAGGAGAGTAGCGATGAAGAGTGGAAATTGAATTACGATGAATATCATTTCTATAACAACGAGGAGATAGCATACTTAATTAATAAAGTGATTAAAGTTTGTTCTGACACTTCTAGGGAAAAAGATGTGTTGGCAGATTTGACTTTGAAAGAGTTGTTAGTGAGGATTATGCAAACCCAAAATTTAACACTTTTACAGGGTGAATCACTCAATAACAATCCCTTAGCCTATGTAATTGGTTACATCAAATCTAATTTGAATGAGAAAATCAGCATTGAAAGTTTAAGTAATAAAGCTTGTATGAGTAAAGCTACATTTTATCGTTTGTTCAAGAGAGAATTAGGCGTTAGCCCGAATGATTTTATCTTGGCTGAAAAGATGAAAAAAGCGAAGGAAATGCTGCTCAAGCCAGGTATTAAAATAGCTGCCATTAGTTACGAATTGGGCTTTAGTGATGCTAACTATTTCATCAGAGCTTTCAAAAAGATTGTAGGGATGACACCTGGTGCTTTCCAGTCGCAGGGTATGATGCCAAGGTTGGTGATGTAGGTTGTAAATACTGATGCTTCCTTTGTGGCAGTAACTTTGTGATTTGCGTCATACCCAACTCGATTGGGTATCGTAATGCTTTAGGAAATTAAATAAACTTTTTCGCTTTACGATTCCCGCCTACGCGGGAATGACGGACTATTAAGACATGTGTCTATGTGGTTACATCATCAGAAAATTCACTAATCTTCACTTTCAAGTTCTCTATTTGCCTCTTAAAGATGCTGCGGTTCATCAAATTTCCCAGTACAATAACTAAAATGCCCAGCGGGATTAACAAGCCTAAGTGCAGATAAATATTTGGGAGTTCAAATACATTTGCAAAACTTTGATGTACTGTTAACTTGTAGCACAAAAACCCAATGGGTCCAGTTAAAGGAGCTGTAATGTAGCCCCAAATATTTTCTATCGCTAGAATTTTTGTAATAGCACTTAGATTGTTATCTAGCACCTCTTTTGTACTACAAGTGTAATCTACCACTGTTTTGATTTTCTGAAACTCTCTAGCACCAAACCATCTGGATACCTCATATAATGCAAAAACGCCAATTAATAATATTTTCAAATCTCTATCCGAAAATAAAGCGATAGCTAAAATTGGTAAATCGATTATTCTTACCCAACGTAACTTCCATTTTAACTTAAATATTAAATCTTGCAGCAAGTCTTTCGACTGCCCATCTAACTTGAATTTTGAAATCAGTTCGTTTTGCGGTGCTGTCAATATTTCTGCCGACATATTTTTCCACTCTTGTTGTAAATCCATTTTATTTTCTGTTTAAAATAGTAGTGAGTTGTTGTTTAATTCGGTGTAGTTTAACAGTGGCATTGCCCTTAGATAGTCCTATAATTTCGCTAATTTCTGCATTATCGAAACCGTCTAAATGTAGCATGATGATACTCCTGTCAACCTCCGCTAGTTGTTTAATTGCTCGATAGAGGAAGTCTGCTCGTTCAGATAATTCTTGTGGCTCAAAGGCAATTTCTTGTATACTATTTTGCTTCAACTGCGTTGCTTTCTTGCTTTTATTTAGGAAGGTAAGGGCAACGTTTAAGCTGATTCTGTACAGCCAAGTAGAGAACTTGGAGTTACCTTCAAATCTAGCGTATGCACTCCAACTTTGTAGTACAATTTCTTGGTACAAATCTTTCCTGTCTTCCAAATCATCGGCATATAGATTTACCACTTTGAGGATGATACCTTTGTGCTCGTCAATTTTTTGCAGATAGGATTTTTCGGTCATTACTTTCTATCCTTTAAAAGTTGCTTGGTTTTGAATTCGTGATATAGACGTACCGCTACAATGATAAAAGAAATAGTTGCGATTGCCAACATCGGATATTTCAATAATGGCGGTATTTCTGTAGTGGAGAGAATAATGATAAGAAAAGCTGTAATAGCTATGCTACCTTTAGGCCTGTTTTTTTCTGTATTGCTCATTTTAAAACTGTTTAATTTGTACAGTTAGTAAGCAATGACCTTAAAAAATTACAGGAAAGAAATATTTTTTAAAAAAGGGTTAGCCACAAGGCATAGGTATATTTTTAAACTGAGAAGGGGACAATTTAACCCTCTCTGCCCGTTGGGCATCTCTCCCTGGTAGGGAGAGAGATTGCAACTCTCCTAATTCTCTCCCTTTGGGAGAGATGGCGTAGCCAGAGAGGGGTAACGTTTTGATTAGGTAGAATATGAAATGATTAGCTAAAGATTATCATTATATCTGTGACATAATAATAATTCGTATTATCGGCTGGTGTCTCACCCGCCGATGTTTGATGTTTCGGTCAGTGAGACACCGACCGAAAGCAAGCGAAAATGCACAGATTTTATCGTAAATATTTGTGCATCTGTGGCCAATTATAAGTTATGGATTTGGGTTCAAATACCTCTTGCTATAAGTAATGCCCATTAAATCGTAGCGTTTAAATTGTGCTTTTAATCTGTTCAAAAAATCTGGGTAATTCTTTTGCTCTTTTTTCGACCATTGAATTTCGCTTAATGCATCCATCCTAGGAAAAATCATATACTCAACTTTTGCTAGGTTACCGATATATTCTGACCATAAATTACCTTGTGCACCCCAAATGTATTTAGCTTGTTCGGCATTCAATTCTGCTGGTACAGGTTCGTAATTATAAACTGTTTCTAAAGGAAGAAATTTATTGGCAGCCAAGCTGTCGTCGTTCATAAATTGCTTATGGTTTAAGTATAATTTTTCTTCTGGCGACATGATTACCCTTTGCTTCAACTTTGCTGCGGCAATTCCTCCTTTTTCGCCACGCCAGCTCATGACGATGGCGTTAGGAGCTAAACCACCGTCTAAAATCTCGTCCCAGCCAATAATGGTTTTGCCTTTGCTGTTTACAAATTTCTCAATGCGATGAATGAAATAACTTTGTAAAGCACTTTCGTCTTTGAGATTATTGGCTTTCATCATTTGTTGGGTCTCTGCAGATTTTCTCCACCAAATTTTGGAAGCTTCATCGCCACCGATGTGAATGTATTTCGAAGGGAACAGAGCCATGACTTCTGTAAGTACATCTTCCAAAAAGCCGAATGTTTTCTCTGTTGGGGCAAAAACATTATTGTATTTGTTCATCATTCCCCAAGTTTCGGCTACTTTATAACCACTTTTTGGGTCGGTACCAAACTCTGGATACGCTGCTAAAGCGGCCATGCTATGTGCAGGCATCTCAATCTCTGGAATTATAGTAATGTACCTGTCTGCTGCATATTTAATCACATCCCTGACTTCATCTTGTGTGTAAAATCCACCATGACGAACTCCGTCTGTTTTGATAACTGCATTAGCTGGTGTAATCTTCACATCATTAGGTAGCACCTGATATTTGATATTTTCGTTACCTTTCCCTGGCCACAAACCTACAATGCTACCGTTACGCCAAGCACCAACTTCTGTTAGTTTCGGGTATTTTTTGATTTCTATTCTCCAGCCATGGTCATCAGTTAAATGCCAATGGAAGTAATTCATTTTATGGAGTGCTAGATAATCAATGTATTTTTTAACAGTTGCTACATCAAAAAAATGTCGGCTCACATCTAAGTGCATTCCACGGTAATCGAAGCGAGGATAATCGTTAATGGTAACCGCAGGTACTTTTAATTTATTGCTTTTTTCGGTTGGTAGCAGTTGGATCAAAGTTTGTATCCCGTTGAAAATTAATTCAGCATTGTGAGAGGTGACGTTTATTGAACCTTTGAAACTCCGTAAGTTATACGTCGAATAATAATCAAAAGGAGGTTCTCCCATAGAAGGTTTTGTCAAATGCAATACAATTCTACTTTTATCATTAGTATCTAGCTTTGTTTTAACTTGAAGTGCTAAACCATAATTGGCCTTAAGGTAGTTTATTAAAAATGATACCGAGCGATTTAATACTGAATCGGGACTATAAATTACAGTTTCATTAGTTAATATAAATGCATCATCTTGCTTTCCTATATGTAGCTCAACTGGTTTCGGTATAATATTCACTTGCGCTACGGACAATAATGAAGCACCAAATAGCAAACTGGTTAATACAAATTTCTTCATATTCAAAAATAACATTTATTTACAAACTAAATTTATAATTTGAATGTTTTTGAGTTTTTATGCTGTTTTTTGCAGTTATTTCCTTTATTGCAAAACTTCGTAAGTTTTATAAGTCAAGATATACTTCCGTTGTTAATTAAACCTGATAGAGCGGATTAGCCCGAAGGTGAAGTGTAACGAAGCTTAGGACTATGAGCGAAAGCAGGGCAGAAGCGAGCGAAGTGTTACTAAAGTTGATTTTCTAATGACGATCTAAATATGCTGCTTCTTGTAAAGATTTCTCCGCAAGGTCGAAATGACGATGGTGCCAACAATAAAAAAAAATCCCGATAACTTTCGCTATCGGGATTTAATGTATTTATGGAATACTTAGAGAATTAACCTTTGTTTTTTTTCTCTTCGCCTTCCATTTGTGATTTCAATTGAGCTAACACATCAAGATCTCCTAATGTTGATTTCTCTACTGAATCTTTCACTTTTTTAACAGCTGAGCTAGCCGCTTTCGCGTCTTTTTTCTTAGTAGCTCTTTCTTCTGCAACTACTTCAGCTTTAGCTTCTTCCCAAATACGAGCGTGAGAAACAACGATACGTTTAGCATCTTTGTTAAACTCGATGATTTTGAAATCAGCAACTTCTTCAGCTTTCAATACAGAACCGTCTTCTTTAGCCATGTGTTTTGTTGGTACAAAACCTTCAACTCCATATGGTAATGCAATTACAGCACCTTTATCAGTTACTTTAATTACTGTACCTTGGTGAATTGAATCTAAAGTGAAGATAGTTTCGAAAGTATCCCAAGGGTTTTCTTCCAGTTGTTTGTGACCTAGAGATAATTTGCGGTTATCAACATCAAGTTCTAACACAACAACATCTAAAGTATCGCCAACTTTGGTGAACTCATTAGGATGGTTGATTTTTTTGCTCCAAGAAAGGTCAGAAATGTGGATTAATCCATCAATTCCTTCTTCAATCTCTACAAACACACCAAAGTTAGTCATGTTTTTAACCACAGCTTGGTGTTTGCTTCCAACTGGATATTTCTCAGCAACGCCACCCCAAGGATCTTGAGTTAATTGTTTGATACCCAAGCTCATTTTGCGCTCGTCTCTGTCTAAAGTTAAAACTTCAGCTTCGATTTCGTCACTTACTTTTAAGAACTCTTGTGGAGAACGTAAGTTTTGTGACCAGCTCATTTCTGAAACGTGGATTAAACCTTCAACACCAGGGATGATTTCTAAGAAAGCACCGTAATCTGCAACAGTTACGATTTTACCTTTTACTTTAGAACCAACTTGGATAGCTGTATCTAAATTCTCCCAAGGGTGAGCAGTTAATTGTTTTAAGCCTAATGCGATACGTTTTTTCTCATCATCAAAATCTAAAACAACAACGTTGATTTTTTGATCTAAAGCTAATACTTCTTTTGGATGCTCTATACGGCCCCAAGAAATATCAGTGATGTGTAATAAACCGTCTACGCCACCAAGATCGATGAATACACCGAAATCAGTGATATTTTTAACAGTACCTTCAAGTACTTGTCCTTTTTCTAATTTAGAAACGATTTCAACTTTTTGTGACTCTAAATCGTCCTCGATCAATACTTTGTGTGATACAACAACGTTTTTGAACTCATGGTTAATTTTAACCACTTTGAATTCCATTGTTTTACCAACATAAACATCGTAATCACGGATTGGTTTAATGTCGATTTGAGATCCTGGCAAGAACGCCTCAACACCCATAATGTCAACAATAAGACCACCTTTAGTACGGCTTTTAACGAAACCGTTGATGATAGTGTCATTGTCAAGCGCAGCGTTGATAGTTTCCCAAGAACGTTGAGTTTTAGCTCTCTTACGAGATAAAATTAACTGGCCATTTGCATCTTCAGGTGCTTCTACAAACACGTCAACTGAATCGCCAATTTTCAATTCAGGAAGATCACGGAACTCAGAAGCAGATACTAAACCGTCAGATTTGAAACCTACGTTTAATACTACGTCTTTGTTGTTGATTGATACTACTGTACCAGAAATGATCTCACCTTGAGTGATTTGATTGAAAGTATCAGTATACATTGCTTCAAACTTTTTACGGTCTTCGTCATTGTAGTTACCAAAAACTTTGTCGTCTGCATCCCAGTCAAAATCTGCTGAAGGGGTTGCTAATTGTGATTTGATCTGCTCGATCGATACTGAATCAGCTTCTGATTCAATAGTTTCCTTTTGGTTCAAACGGGCGTCTGCACCTTGTAGTTCGGCTGTTTTAGCCTCTAGTTCTTTTTCTGCAACTTGTTTTTTTGCCATTAATTAATTATCTCCTTTTTTCCCTATTTAGGGACGGCAAAGGTAAGCATAATTTTAAAAAACCAAAACTATTTTTAAATAAATGTTGCTGATATTTAATGAATTAAATTTTGGTTTGGAGGTTTTTAGTTATACCTATTGTCATCCTGAGCGCAGCGAAGGATCTCTTCCAAAATTCGCACTGCCTTGTTTCAATTTAAAGACAGATTTTTTTGGAAAAGTTTATCAGTGCAGCATGGCAAATACAGTCCCGCTATTCGCTGCAATCTTTTTGTGGTCTCCCTTTCCGTCATTTCGAACGCAGAGAGAAATCTGTTACACTTGTGCTAGTAACTAGGAGATTTCTCAGTCGTACCTCCTTCGAAATGACGCAACACAAAAAGTATTTCCGCTGCTATCGGGTTTAATCAGCCCAAAACTATACAAAACACATACTCTTCGGTCTTGACATATTTCTTATTTTCTTTATGGTTAATTCTAAATATTATTTTTAACGAAGGCTGGCAAAGTATTCGCAATAATGCAAAAGAATTTGTTTCCAATTTTAATTTGTAAATGTGTGCGGCGTTTTACACATTTATGATTTGTAAGGTCGTACTTCAAAAAATAAGGTAATATCGCCAGTATTATTTTCTCTCATACTTTTTATTCTTTTCCAATTAAAAGTATTTCTAAAATACTTTTCTAACGCACTTCTAAGTTGTTCGTTATCTTTGGTGAGATTGAATATTTTCTTTATTTCGCCGCTATTTTTTAGTTCAACGCCTACTAGACTAGTGTAATTAACAGAATCTTTATTTATAGTTTTCTTAAAGTCACCGATATATATCGATGCCTCATTAGGGATTTTATTGGTGTGTTTTCTAGCAAAGCGTTTTAGTAATGTCAGCTTTTCTTCAACTTGATCTCGTTTGTAATAATGTTCTTCAGGGCTTTTATAAGATTTGCAGAGATAGGTTGATATAGATTTGTCTTTCATGAAATTACCAAAAATCAGTCTAACTTCACCTTCTTTGATAAATGTGCCACACGAATTATAGGAATCTACTCCGTTGCTTCCAAGTATATATAAATGCTTTAAATTTTTGCCCTTATACAAATCTAGTACTTCAACATCGGCTCTGTAATACTCATTTGTATTTGGATAGTTTTTGTAGTTTTTTAAAATTTTAACTACTCCAACAAAATCTGCGGTTTGATACGGAAAAGTAATTGTTGATTCACTACAATAACAAGCGAATGCTTTCGGTATAGAAAATGCAGCAGCAAGTAATAATATGCACAAAGTTTTCTTGATCATGCGCCAAGGAGACGAATTCAATAAAAATTCCACAAAACTACTCTTTGCCCAATTTCTCCAAAACCTTATCCAGTTTCTTTTGATCATTTGCATAAGGTTGCAAATCAAAAAGTTTTACTGTTCTAAACTCAATTGGATGACTTTCACTTTGCAATGAGATATATCCGCTAGTTAAACGCTTTCCATCTTCTTTCACCTTAGGGTCAAAATTAGCTACATTACCACCGCCAATTTTTGGTTTGGTATAAGTTAAAACAGTGTCTTTGTTAATGATATGCTTAATCACCGAATCACCTAAGACCAAGAATTCTGCAGTAACCCATTGCTCACCATGATAAGTTTTGGAAGTACTATTTAGGCAATGTGTCTCAAACAAGCTGTTTTTAATTTCAATGGTGGTTCCAGGTGTACAGACATTTCCTGTGGGGCGTTCATCTTTTCCGTTGCCACCTAAAAACTGACCTTCAATAGAAATCGGGAAGTCTTGGTCCTTTAACATGGTAGCGGGATCTTGACAGTGCAACATGGCTCCACTATTTCTTAAAGCCCATTCCTGCCCGCCTTTTGCCTGTTCGCCTACAAATCGGTATTCTACTTTTAGTAAATAATAAGAAAAGGGTTTTTTGTAGAAAATATGTCCATATTGTTTGTCGAAATCTTGGTAACCATCATATTTTACCTTCATCAGGCCATCTTGAACGTAAAAGGTATTGCCGAAATTTTCCTTGTAATTATGTTTGGAGATTTTAATATTCCAATCTTTTAAGTCTTTTCCATTAAAAAGATTAATCCAGCCTTTTTGTGCATAGGTATTTAAACCGCTAAATAAGGTGATAGTGGCAAGTAAAATTTTGTATCTGCTCATTTCTATGATTTGGTTAATCCTCGAAGATAAGCGATAAAGAGATTACTATCAAGTAGCTAATACATTTTACCAGCTGCCGCCAGCACCGCCACCGCTGCTTCGACCGCCACCCCAACTTCCAGAAGATGAGGATGAAGATGATGAAGAAGAGGATGATGATGAACTACTTGTACTACGAACCAATTTACTTAGTACAACTAAGCCTAAAGCAATTTTATGTTTGCAAAATTGGCAACTTTGAAATTTCTCGGCCTGTCCCGTGCTGCTATACGTTGCCGCTTTGATTGTTTTTTGTTCAGGTTTGCCCAAAGTAACAAATCCACATTTTTCGCATTCGAAGTAATTTTTACTTTTCTCCCCTGGCCAAGCCACAATTTCGATATCATCAGCTTGGCGACCTTTCCAAATTTGATAAGTTTTAACGCCTAGTTGTTCTTCCTTGTATTGCCCAGCAGTTAAATGAGGTTTGCCTGTAGGATTTGAATTTCTATCTATACGTCGGTAATCTTCAAAGCCTTCTGGTGCAATAAGCTGCTTACTCAGTTCCTTGTTTTTTAGAAACTGTTTAAGTAATCCGATGAGGGTTAGTGGCGCAAAGGGAATTAAAATGGCGGTTTTTGCTAGATAGTTCTTCATTGCCTCGAGATAACTGGCAACATCTTTACTCTGCTCTTTAATAGTTGTTCTACCAGAATTTATTTTTATAGTTAATATCAAAGAAGCTACAGCGCCAATAGTCCAAGGTAAAAATTCTGGTTCTAATAGATTGGTATTGAAGATTGTTACAGCGAAAACACAAAAGAAGATACCAAAAAATATAATGCCGCATCCGATAAACACATTTTTTTCAAATTTGCTATTCTTTTTCGAATTTTTCTGCGATTCTGGTGCCCATTTTTTGATCAGCTTAAATAAGCCAAAATAAGCTAATATAACGGATAGTGCTATTAAAAAATAGTTGCTGTTCTTCTCTATAAATGTTTTTTCTCTTGGGATTAATGAATTGAGCTCGGCGATGCCGTCGGGAGAAGTTAATACTTTTTCGATAACCCCAGCAGCAACTACGATTCCCGCACCATATCTACCTTCTTTAAAGGCAGGAACTAAAGACCGTTCACCAATCTGTTTGAGTGTAACATCCGGCAGTAAACCTTCTATACCAGCACCTGTAATGAAACGGTAACGTCTTCTGTCTTTGGCTACCAAAAGCAGTAATCCGTTATTAGCACCTTTTTTGCCAATTCCCCAAGTGTTAAATAGGGTATAAGCAAAGTTGAAATCATCGTCTTCGTAAGTAAAATCGTTAATGACCACTACCGCAAATTCTACTTTGCCTGTAGCTTCAATTTGCTTAGCAATTTGATTGAGCTCGCTAACTTCCGAACTTGATAATATCCCATCGGGATTGCTTACAAAATGATCTTGCCCTTGTTGCTTTGGGTCGGGAATGGAAGATATACTGTGCTGTGCCCAAGTCGTAGTAAATATAAAGAGACTTAAAATGATTATCGGAAAGATTTTAGTTTTAAGCATCATCATATTCTTTTTAGGTGTGTAAAAACGGTTGAACTTTTTCTAAAGCAAAAGCTAATTGCTCTGCTTCGGTAATTTCGGTATTATCTAATATAATTGCGTCTTCGGCACGTGTAAGCGGACTTTCTACTCTTGTGGTATCGGCATAATCACGATGTGCGATGTTCTCGAAAACTTCTTCTAAGGTAATAGAGGTATCGCCTTTAGACAACATTTCGTTGTATCTACGTTCCGCTCTAATTTTCGGGTCGGCAGTCATGAAAAATTTTACCTGTGCGTCTGGGAATACAGCAGTGCCAATATCGCGTCCATCCATCACAATGTTTTTGGATTTGCCCATGCGCTGTTGCTGCTTCACCATTTCAGTACGCACTTCTTTAATAGCAGAAACCGGACTTACAGCTTCAGAAACCGGCATCAGTCTAATTTCATCTGAAACTTCTTCGCCGTTTAAGGTGATATGAGATTCGTAATCTTTAGCGTGGAAATTTAATTCGATATGTTGTAGTGCATCTACAATCGCATCATGATTTTCTAAGTCTACATTGTTGCGCAAAAAATATAAGGTAATTGCTCGGTACATAGCTCCACTGTCGATATAAATAAAGCCTAGCTTTTTTGCCAACGCTTTTGCCAATGTACTTTTTCCACAAGACGAATAACCGTCTATAGCGATCACCAAATTCTTTCTCATAAGCTGCAAATATAGTACAGTTAAATGTACTTAATGAAATAAAAACTACATTTGTGGCATGTTGCCAGATCAATCAGATATATTAAAAGTAGTTAGCTTTAAAACCTCGAGAAGTGGAGGTAAAGGCGGACAAAATGTGAACAAGGTATCTAGTAAAGTAGAACTGATTTTTAACATTGATGATGCGCATTTTTTCACAGAAGAAGAAAAACTGAGATTAAAAGATAAGCTTGCTTCGAGGTTAGATACGGAAGGTTTGCTGCATGTGGTTTCGCAAGAAGATAGAAGTCAGTTGTTGAATAAGCAAAGAACAGTTTTGAAATTGATTGCTATTTTGAAAGCTGGACTGGAGGTGCAAAAAGTAAGAAAGGCTAGTAAAATTCCAAAAGCGGTTAAAGAAAGGCGGTTAGCTAATAAGGCGGTAAATGCTCAAAAGAAAGAGAGTAGAAGGAAACCTAGTTTTGATTAAGGTTTCCTCTACCATAATGTTATTATTATTGAATGTAAACTTTAGAACTGATTGGCAGATTTAGTATTATTCCATCTAAGGCTTCAATATAACCATTAACAAACCATTTTAGTCTTTCACTTCTATCTCTTTTATTGCCATCTTGCCAATATATTTTGCTTAACTCTAATTCACTATGTCTTAGGTTTAAAGTTAGCCAACTTGTTGCGTATTTGTCGGCATCAAGGCTAAAGTGTTTCAATGCAATTGCTTGTACTTTGCGCAAGATTTGTCCCACCTCTTGATATGCATAGTTAGTGTCATGGCTAAACGCATGATGCAATATCTCGTTTTTGATTTCTACTATGAAATTTTTATTTAAATTTTCCATGTCTAAAAATAGGTATAACATGCTATATATCAGTTATTAAGTTGTTAACATTATTGCCTTTTTGGACAAAGATAATGAAGGGAAAAGACAGTAGAAGGAAACCTAGTTGTGACGAGTTGGTATTTTCGTCATTTCGACTGGAGCGCAGCGGAATGGAGAAATCTTTGGATATGCATTTACTATCCCGCTGTTTTTAACTCTGCATAGACTGCTAAATTTTGATGGGTTTAAAGTTGAATTCAAAGATCTCTCCACTGCGGTCGAGATGACGGAGTAGGAGAATTTCTGCTAACTTACTGCACTAAGGCCTAATCTCAATCTTGGCGTTAGGTATCACAGCTTCATAAAGCTCGTCAACTTCTGAGTTGGTAACTGCAATACAGCCATTGGTCCAGTTGGTAAACCGATGCAATTTATTAATCATTCCAGTAGCTCCATTGGGTAAACCGTGGATTTTAATATCTCCACCTGGGGATTTTCCTAGTAATTTCGCTTTTTCTCTGTCCGCTTGGTTCGGATAAGAAACGCCTAAGTTTTTATGATAGCCGCTGTTAGGATTTCTATCGTTAATACGATAAACACCTTCGGGAGTTTTTTCATCGCCCTCAAAAACCTTATGGCCAATTGGATTATCACCCAGCGAAATTTGATAAGTCTTCAAAGGTTCTGCACCTTGGTACGCTTTCATGGTTCTCTTTGATTTCTCTACCAAAAGAAAATCAATTTTAGAACCCGAAGGTAGTTTCTGCTCTGGCCAAAAATTGTAGGTAACAGTAGCAGCAATAAAAATAAGGACAAGATAAAGCAATATTTTTCTCGCTGTTTTCATCACTATTTAATTAAAGCGATAGTACATCGAAATACTTCCATACTGGTGAGCTCTTGCTGTGCTCTTAATTTCTTTCGATAAGAAAATTAAACTGTAGTCTATCGTAAAACGCGGAGAACTGTAATTAAAACCTAAACTTTGCGAAAAAACTAGAGGTTTAACATCGAAAGTAACTGGACTGTTATCGTTAAATAAGCTGCCCTGTACCGTGGCATCATAGGCTACGTAGTTCAATTGAGGCTTGGCATAGAAGTAAAATTCTTTCTTCTTTAGTTTTTCAGTTTTACTCTTGTTGCTAATGCTTGCATTATAATGCACAGAATTAAAAAGCTGATTGATATCACCAGCCCTAAAAACAACACCTACGCCAGCACCATTATAAGTGGTCCCTAGGTTTGCATAAGTATCTAAGGTAAAATCTACCACATTATCGCTACTACGGTGTAGTAACTTAGCAAACTGCACATTCGCATTAGCAGCAAAATCATTAGCGATTTGATAATCCCAACCTTGTACTTGGTAAAAACCTACAATGCGATGCAGTAAATCTTGTGCTTCTTCGCCCAAGGCATCTGGTCCAACCGTACCAAAGTTTACACCAACTTTTAAAAGGCTTTCATTTTTGTAAAATAGACTAGTTTGCAAACCTCCGTATAAATGAGCCGCAAAAGGTCTATCGTGGGTAGCTGGATCAGGCCGGTAACCAGAAAGTGCGTTATACATTTTCTGTCCTGCAGAAATCTCATAGGTTGCTTTCTCTAAGTTTCTTTTTAATTTCTGTTGGTCAACTGCACGCCTAAAATAAACGAATAGTCCGTTGGTGTAATAGCGATCTTGGCCATACCAAAGGTACGCATCGTTATCACTTTTAAAACCAAACTCGTTCTTGTACTCTTGCGCATAAGAACCATAAACAATAGCTAAAATGGCAAGGGCAGCCAGAACGAGTTTTTTGTACATATTAATTAGTACTAGTTTTTGTTTTTATTGTTAAATCAATTGGGTTTTTAACTTTATCTTTGGTTAAAGCTAATCCAATTACTTCTTGCATTTCTGTCACATAGTGGAATTTCAAATCTTTGATGTAATCTTCCTTAATCTCTAAAATATCCTTACGGTTAGATTTACATAAAATGATTTCCTTAATGTTGGCACGTTTAGCTGCTAAGATTTTCTCCTTGATCCCGCCAACAGGCAACACTTTTCCACGCAAGGTAATTTCGCCAGTCATTGCTAGGTTTTGTTTCACCTTACGTTGTGTAAAGGCCGAAACCAAAGCTGTCAACATTGTAATACCTGCAGAAGGTCCATCTTTTGGTGTAGCGCCAGCAGGAACGTGAACGTGTAAATCGAAGTTGTCGAACAACTCGTGATTGATGTCAAATTGCGATGCATGTGCTCTAATATAAGCTAAAGCAATTACTGCAGATTCTTTCATCACATCACCTAAGTTTCCGGTTAAGGTCAATTTACCTTTACCTGGACTTAAGCTTGCTTCGATGAATAGAATATCGCCGCCAACTTGTGTCCAAGCTAAACCTGTAACTACACCGGCTACTTCATTACCTTCGTAAGCATCTTTGTCAAAAATAGGCGCACCTAAAATTCTTTCTACATCCTCATTATCTAAAGCAGGTTCGTAGGTTTCTTCCATAGCAATTTTAGTTGCAATGCCACGTACTAACGAACCAATTTTTTTCTCTAAACCACGTACACCACTTTCTCTGGTATAATCTTCGATCACTTTCTCGATTAAAGAGTTTTTAAGCGTGATTTGCTTACTGTCTAAACCATGCACTTCTTTTTGTTTAGGCAATAGATATTTTTTAGCAATCTCGATTTTCTCTTCAATAGTATAACCGTTTACTTCAATAATCTCCATACGGTCTAACAAAGCAGGTTGTATGGTGCTTAAAGAGTTTGCCGTAGCGATGAAAAGAACATTCGAAAGGTCGTATTCGGCTTCTACGTAGTGGTCGTTAAAAGCATTGTTTTGTTCTGGATCCAACACTTCAAGCAAAGCTGATGATGGGTCACCTCTAAAGTCAGAACCTACTTTGTCAATTTCATCTAAAACAAAAACAGGATTGTCTGCGCCCGCTTTTTTGATAGATTGAATGATACGACCAGGCATTGCACCAATGTAAGTTTTACGATGCCCACGGATTTCCGCTTCATCTCTTACACCGCCCAAAGCCATACGTACATATTTACGGTTTAATGCTTTGGCAATAGATTTCCCTAAAGATGTTTTTCCAACTCCTGGAGGGCCAACCAAACACAAAATTGGTGCTTTCATGTCGCGTTTTAGTTTTAACACGGCTAAGTACTCAATAATACGTTGTTTCACCTTCTCTAAACCGAAATGGTCTTTATCTAAAACACGTTGTGCTCTTTTTAAATCGAAATTGTCTTTAGTAAATTCTCTCCAAGGTAAATCTAAAAGCAATTCCAAATAATTCATTTGGATCGAATAATCTGGAGCGGCAGGGTTCATTCTACCCAATTTTTCTAATTCCTTGTTGAAATGCTCTTTTACACTTACCGTCCATTTTTTCTTTTTCCCTCGAGCTTGTAGGGCTTCAAATTCTAAATCTGTAGAGCCGCCTAGCTCTTCTTGAATAGTTTTGAGTTGCTGATTAAGGAAATAATCGCGTTGCTGCTTATCTAAATCAGTCCTTACTTTAGTTTGGATTTGATTTTTAAGCTCTAACATCTGAAGCTCTAAGGTCAATAACTCCATTACCCTTTCAGCACGTTTGCGCAAATTGCCCATCTCAAGCATTTTTTGCTTGTCGGCCATTTCTGCATTCATGTTAGAAGAAATGAAATTGATTAAGAAAGAAGTGCTCTCAATATTTTTCAAAGCAATTCCTGCCTCACTTGGAATGTTAGGAGAAAGCTGAATAATCTGGCTCGACATTTCCTTTATTGCCGCTACCAAAGCCTTAAACTCTTTATCGTTTTTGTGCTTTGTTTCGGTAAATTTGGCTACAACCGATTTAATAAATGGCTCTGTCTGCATTTCTTGCACCAATTGGAAACGCTGTTTGCCTTGGATAATCACGGTAGTGTTTCCATCGGGCATTTGCAGCATTTTAATGATATGTGCAACCGTGCCAACATTGTGTAGTTGTTCAAAAGTAGGGTCTTCGATAGAAACATCTCTCTGTGCTACTACACCAATCACTCTATCACCTTTGTAGGCTTCCTTAATTAATTTTATAGATTTATCCCTACCTACCGTAATTGGAATTACCACGCCAGGAAAAAGTACAGTATTTCTTAATGGAAGTATAGAAAGTATTTCAGGAGTTTCTTCACTATTCATATCGTCTTCGTCTTGTTGAGACATCAACGGGAAAAACTCTGTGTCTTCGCTTATAATAGGTAAAGTATTAAAATCAAACGGGTCTTGTTTGCTCATTCAGTTGTGTGTTATATGGTAGGCGACAATATGACAGCATTGCCACTTTAAATTTATCAAATAATTATGCAGAGGTATAATTTCAACTCCTATGCCAAAAATAAGATTTCTGCGCAAGGCGATGTTTCTATAAGTCGATTTAGATTAATATTCGTTCTTATAGACACTACAGCTACTTTAGCCGTGCTAAAATTAATTAAGTATTTTAATTGAAACACTTTTCTACCAAAATTAGTTTTCGGTAAAAACGTCATGTAAATAAAAGCAAACGGAAAAATCATATTTACAATTATTGTGCGTTTAATTGTATAATTGCACATGAAAATTAATTAACATATTTTTCATTTCAGAAAATGTGTAGATTTAATAAAAACATTTTAATGAAACTCCTTACAAAATCTTACTTACTATTTTTAGCTATTTCATTTAGTATCACCGCTCAGGCGCAAAGCAATTTCGAGAAACAAGGTACTCAAGCTTGGATGAAAGGCGATTTTAAAACTGCCGTAGTGCAACTCGAAAAAGCTGAAGCGAAAGACCCGAGTAATATTAATGTGTTGAAGATGTTGGGCTATTCTTATTTCCAGAATGGGGATTTTGAAAATGCTATTGGTGCCTATTCTCGTTTAATAGCTCAAAAGCCAAGTGATTATTCTGCATTTTATTATAGAGGAAAAGCTAGATTGAATATCGCAAATGCACCTAAAGAAGCGCTTAATCAAATGAGAGATAGCTTTTACAGCTCTGCAATTAAAGATTTTTCTAAAGCGATGGAGATTAGCGGCGAAGAAGATATTCAGATTTTGCAAAATAGGGGTGTAGCTTATAAAGACTATGGTATTTTCAAGTCTTATAAAGCAAAGAAATCAGCAGATAAAAATGCTTGCATCACTTTGTTTAATAGTTCAATTGCCGATTTTCAGAAAATATTAACGATGCAGCCACTTAAAAAAGATGTGGTTTCATTAATTGATTATGTAAAAGCTCAAATTGCTAGCCTTAAATAACTCTATTTGAATTTTCCAGTAACCTGATATCTTTTCTCACCAAGAAATGTAATATCCTGTAGGTTTTGAATAAAGTATAAACTATCTGGATAATATAAAAGTGTATCTGTAGAAGTATACAGGTAGTTTTTTGTGGTCTTGAATATCTTGATTCCTTTGATCTGGTTATTCGCTTTTAGAATTTCAATCCTCTTAATAGGGATTTTTAGGTTGCTCGTAGTGTAATTGATATTGCCATCGATTACCGTTTCAGTAAACTCGCCTTTCCACGAAGCTTTATTGATATCAGCGGTGCTAAAGCTGGATAATTCTGTTTTCCAGTCATTTATTTTGATGGCAAGCTGTTCTGTTCTGCCTGCTGCAATCACGCTTTTGGCTATTGTTGGGTCTGTTTTTTGTAGACGACTTATTTCTCCCTCAAAATATGATGCAAGATTAAAATAAGTAGGCGTATCTGCCTTCTTACTTTCTTGTGATGAGCAAGAAAATAGCAATAAGACAAATACACCTAAAATTGATTGCTTCATTATACTAAACAGTTTCCTGTCATTATAGCAGGAGCCTCAATACCCATTATTTTTAACACAGTGGGGCCAATATCTCCCAATTTACCATCGGCAACGGTCTTGTAGTCTTTATCGATTAAGATACAAGGAACCAAGTTAGTTGTATGTGCAGTATTTACAGAACCATCGGCATTCAACATAAATTCTGCATTACCATGGTCAGCCAAAATAATAAAAGAATATCCGTTGGCAACTCCCGTTTCAACAACAGTTTGAGCACAAGCATCCACAGTTTCCACAGCTTTAACCACAGCATCAAATACACCTGTGTGTCCAACCATATCTGGATTAGCGAAGTTTAAGCATACAAAATCTGGCCATTGGCTTTGTAGTTCCTTGGTGATTGCTTCTGTAATTCCAGCCGCACTCATTTCTGGTTGCAAATCGTAAGTAGCAACTTTTGGAGAAGGAACTAAAATGCGTTTTTCATTGTGAAATTCTTTTTCCCTGCCTCCTGAAAAGAAGAAAGTTACGTGTGGATACTTTTCTGTCTCAGCAATTCTGATTTGATTTTTGTTGTTGGCTTCTAAAACTTCACCTAAAGTATTGTTCAAATCATCTTTAGTAAAAACCACATTTACGTTCTCAAAGCTTTCATCATAGGTAGTCATGGTAACATAGTATAATGGTAGCTTGGTCATGCCTTGCTCTGGGAAATCTTTTTGGCAAAGCGCCTGCGTAATTTCTCTACCCCTGTCTGTACGATAATTGAAACAAATTACTACATCACCTTCTTTGATGGTGGCGGTTGGGTTGCCATCGGCATCAGTAATTACTACAGGATTAACAAATTCATCGGTAATTCCTTCAGTATATGAATGTTGGATGGCTATCTCTGGACTGGTGAATTTGGCGCCAATGCCATTCACCATAACGTCGTAAGCTAGTTTTACACGCTCCCAACGATTATCTCTATCCATTGCATAGTATCTACCTACAATAGAGGCGATTTTACCAGTAGAGTTTTGCAAATGTTTGTCTAACGCAGTGATGTAATTTAAACCACCATTTGGGTCTGTATCTCTACCATCTAAAAACGCATGTACAAATACATCTTCCAAACCTTGTTCTTTGGCTGCATCACAAAGTGCCATTAAATGGTTAATATGGGCATGTACACCGCCGTCGGATACCAAGCCGATAAAATGTACTGGTTTGTTATTCGCCTTTGCATAAGAAAATGCATTAAGCAAGGTTTCATTGGTGTTTAAAGTTCTATCAGTTATTGCTTTGTTAATGCGGCCTAATTCTTGGTAAACTACGCGTCCTGCACCTAAGTTCATGTGTCCTACCTCCGAATTTCCCATTTGTCCTGCAGGTAAGCCAACAGCTTCACCAGAGGCTTCTAATTTAGAGCTGGGATAGTTTTGTAATAGAGAATCGAAAAATGGAGTTTTGGCAGCATAGGCGGCGTCAGATTTATCTCTTTTGCCGTAGCCCCATCCATCAAGAATTAAGAGTACCAGTTTTTTAGTTTCCATTATAATTTGTTATTGTCAATGTTTTACGTTGTTTTGCAAATATACTCGAAATTAAGCCCTAAACCCAATTATTTGAATTTAATTGCGGACAAATGGCATAGTTTTAGCGGTAATTAAACTTTAGTTTTTAAGGATGATGTTCAAATCTATACTTGCGCTCATGGTAATGTTTCTGCAGTTTCCGCTTCAAGGCGCAATGCAGGGTGATATTGCTGATGAACTAGCGGCACACTTTAAGCAAGGTAACTCTAAAGAGATAGCGAAAAGTTTTGCTACATCTGTAGAATTAATCATTATTGACCATGAAGATGTATACAATAGAGCACAAGCTGAGCAAATTCTTAAAGACTTTTTTCTAAAAAATCCACCTAGTAAAACCAGCATCATCCACAAGTTGAGTAATAACCCAAATTACCGACTTACAATTCTTTCTTTAACCTCTAAAACTGATAAGTTTAGGGTAACCGTGACCATGAAAAAAGTTTCTAACGCTTTTTTAATCACTGAGTTAAGGATAGAACAGGAGAGATAATTCTATATTGATGAGCATTTTGCTATTTTTGTAGCAAAAATATACCGCTTTGGATAAGAAACTTATTGATCTATTTATAAAAAATGCGATTGCTGAAGATGTGGGAGATGGTGATCATACTTCTTTGTCTACAATTCCACAAGGCACACAAGGAAAAGCTAAGCTGATTGTTAAGGAAAAAGGAATTTTAGCAGGTGTTGAGCTTGCTCTTGAAATCTTTAATCAAATAGACCCTTCTTTAAAAGTAGAAGTTTTTTTAAAAGATGGTCAAGAAGTGAATTTCGGAGACATTGCTTTCAACGTTTATGGCAGTACACATGCCATTCTTTTGGCAGAACGTTTAGTGTTAAACTGTATGCAACGCATGAGCGGTATTGCTACCAAAACACATCGTATTGTAAAAGCATTAGAGGGATATAAAACTAAGGTTCTAGATACGAGAAAAACTACTCCAGGTCTAAGGTATCTAGAAAAATGGGCGGTGAGAATTGGTGGTGGCGTCAATCACAGGATAGGTTTGTATGATATGATTTTAATCAAAGATAATCATGTAGACTATGCTGGCGGAATTGCAAATGCCATTAATCAAGCAAATGCTTATTTAACAGATACTGGCAAACAATTGCAAATAGAAATAGAGGTAAGAAATATTGAAGAACTGCAACAAGTATTAACTATTGGTAGGGTAGATAGGATTATGCTCGATAATTTTGAACTGCCATTGCTTAAGCAAGCTGTAGAATTAATTGATGGTAAGTTTTTAACCGAAGCTTCGGGTGGAATTGTGGAAGAAAATGTAACAGACTACGCAGCTTGTGGTGTAGATTACATCTCAATGGGCGCTTTAACACATTCTGTAAAAAGTTTAGATTTAAGTTTAAAGGCGTTTTAGCATGCAAGAGAATTATCTAAACCTTTCGAAAACATTTTTTTTATTATCATTGTAGGCAAATGATTTCAATCTATTCCATCTCTGCGCTTATTGCGGCCTATCTTTTGGGGTCTATACCTACAGCCGTTTGGCTAGGTCAGGCCTTTTACGGTATCGATGTAAGGGAATATGGAAGTGGTAACGCAGGAGCTACAAATACTTTCAGGGTTTTAGGTAAAAAGCCAGGTATCATTGTAATGACAATTGATATCATGAAAGGCTTTACTGCTACCAAATTAGCCTATTTTATTGGTCTCTCCGTAACTGGTCCAAAATACTCCGCACAGTTTGTAAATTACGAATTGGCCTTGGGTGTAATTGCCGTTATGGGACATTTATTCCCAATTTTTGCAGGGTTTAGAGGAGGCAAAGGAGTAGCTACACTTTTCGGGATGATTTTGGCCGTAAACCCACCAGCGGCTCTACTTTGCGTAACTGTTTTTGTTACAGTACTGTTAGTTTCTAAATACGTTTCTTTAAGTTCAATTTGCGCTGGTTTTACTTTTCCTTTGGGCACAGTTTTTGTTTTTCAATCATCCGTAAAAGCAGAAGTGCTCTATAGTATATGTGTTTGTGTACTAATATTGGTTACACACCAAAAAAACATAGAACGTCTGTTAAAAGGAAAAGAATCAAAAGTATATCTATTTAAGAAAAAGCAAGCCTAAGCTCAAAACTGCCAAACAAAATTGTTTGTAAAACAGTTATGTGTTGGGTGATAAAATTAAAACCATGAAGAAAACAATAATTTTCGGAATAGCAACTGTAGTGCTTGCAATTTCCTCGTGCTCAACTGTTCCATTAACTGGACGTAGCAGATTAAGTTTAGTAGACGACAGCCAATTACAACAACAGGCTGCAATTGGTTATAGTCAGTTACTGAGCGACCCAGCTACAAAAGTGGTGCCGTCTAGTAATGCTAATGCAGCAATGGTTAAACGTGTTGGACAAAGAATAGCCGCTGCTGTAACGCAATACATGAATCAAAATGGTTATGGTGACCAAATTAAAAACTATAAATGGGAATATAACCTGATTGATAGTAAAGAGATTAATGCGTGGTGTATGCCGGGAGGTAAGATTGCGGTTTACACAGGTATTTTGCCAGTAACTAAAGATGAGGCTGGCCTAGCAACCGTAATGGGACATGAGGTAGCACATGCAATAGCACAACACTCTGCAGAAAGAGCTTCGCAGATGACAGTAGCTCAAGGTTTAGGTACCGCGGTTGGCGTAGCTAGTGCCAATTCTAAATACGCAAGTTACATCAACGCAGCTTACGGTATCGGAGGCCAGTTAACCATTCTAAGTTACGGAAGAAACCAAGAGTTAGAAGCCGATAAAATGGGACTTTCTTTTATGGCAATGGCGGGATATAATCCTAGTAATGCTGTTGGTTTCTGGCAAAGAATGGCACAAGCTAGTGCAGGTTCTCAAAAACCACCTGCTTTCTTAAGCACTCACCCTACAGACCAATCTCGTATTGCACAAATACAAAAAGATTTACCAGAGGCGATGAAATATTATAAAGGGAAATAATTTTTCCTGAATAGCTAATTAGCAGATCTGCTAATTAGCTATTTTTTTAGCACGCTCATAATCGCGGATGCTTTCAATAGGCATTCTTCATATTCCTTTTCAGCATCAGATTCATAGGTGATTGCGCCGCCTACTTGGAACGATAAATATCGAGTTTCCGCATTGTACAAAATACTTCTTATCACTACATTGAAATCAAAATCTCCATCTGGAGTGATGTAGCCGAAAGACCCAGAGTAAACTCCTCTTTTGCTTCTTTCATACTGGTCAATCAATTGCATTGCCCTTAACTTCGGAGCTCCTGTCATTGATCCCATTGGAAAAGTATTTTTAATGGCATCTACAAAATGAACATTTGGAGATAGCTCACAGCTAATACTAGATATCATTTGGTGTACCTGTGGAAACGTATAGATTCCAAACAGTTCATCAACTTTTACGGTTCCTTTTACAGCACTTTTCGTTAAGTCGTTCCTAACCAAATCCACAATCATTACATTTTCAGCTTGTTCTTTTTTGCTGTTTTTTAATGTGTTTTTGATAGTTAAATCTTCCGCTTCGTCCTTGCTTCTTTTAGCTGTCCCTTTAATCGGCTGAGAAGTAAGCATATTACCCCTTTTAGATAAAAATCTTTCTGGCGTAGCCGATAAAATAAACTTATTCTCAATTTTAAGAAAGCCTGAGAAAGGAGTAGGAGAAACTTCTGTTAGACTTTTATAGGTTGCAAGCGGATTGATGATTGCATTTTTGGCAAAAAACTCTTGACAGAAATTCATTTCGTAAACATCGCCACGTTTAATATGATGTTTAATTTTTTCGATATGATTTAAATATTCTTCTTTGGTGAACTTCTGCTGTATACTTAAATCATCATTAGATTTTTCTTTAAAAATAGAAATTTCTAATATTTTACTGACAATTTCTTTATCGCCTTTGATGATTTGGATACGATCGTCTTTAATTGAAATTAGATGGGTGGGGATGAAAAACCATAAGTCGGGAAATGCTAAAAAGTCTTCTTTTTTGAAGTGGTCTAAGTTTTCTATTTCATCTTTTAAGTCGTAGGCTAAGAGACCGAACATCCATTCTTGGTTTTCTTCAACAAAGTTTTTTAATGAAGAGAAAGCATTTCCAGTTGGAACAATCAGCTCCTTTTCTTTACCAAATGCGATTAGGCAGTCGTGCTTACCGTATTTGTCTTGATAATGATGTGAATCTAGATAACAGCAAACATCAAAATTTGAAGCATATGTTAAGGCTTTTTCTTTAAAAGTGTTGATTTGCTCTTTGGTCATTTTCTTATCTCACAAAGTTAAAAAATGTAAACTAAGCACAGGTTAAAATTTATATCTTTCGGGCTTAATTATTAATTGCTTTTATGAAGAAAAATATCTTAACGCTTTGTTTGCTAATGGGGAGTTGTATCATTGTTAATGCCCAAAAATCAGCAAAAGAAAATTACCATGATTTTACTGTTTATCGGACTACTAAAGGTAGCGATGCGTTGATAAAGAAAGTCTCAGCGTTGTTGGAGCAGAAAGATGAATTGACAGGGAAGCAGCTCGCTAACGTAGAATATCACTTGGGGCGGATGTACGAAGAAGTTGGTGATTCGGATAATGCATTACTACATTACACAGAATCAATTAAAGGAGAACCCAACTATGTAGTTATTCACCGAGCAATGGGGTTTATTTATTTGAACAAAACAAAGGTTTTTGTGAAGCAGATGAATGAAGCCTCGGCAGCTAAAAATGTAATAGCAAATTCAAAAGCTTTTGAAAAGTATAAAGCCATGGTTCAAAAAGCACTTCCGCATTTAGAAAAATACCAGGCTTGTGAACCTGATGAGCAAACATTGACTATCATCACTAATCTATACAAAAGTATTAAGGAACAACAAGCAATTGCTACGTTGTCAGCTCGATTGAAACCTTTAGCTGAAAACTGTGTAAGTTTGTTAGAAGATGAATAAACAAAAAAAGCTCCCGAAATTTTCGGGAGCTTTTTTTGTTATCAAACTTTTTTATTTCAAAGTTAAAGTTTGTGTTCTATCTGGTCCAACCGATAAAAATTTGATTGGCACTTCTAATTCTTTTTCTAAGAACTCGATGTAAGCATTTAATTGAGACGGAATTTGCTCTGTTGAAGTGATGCCGGTTAAATCTGTCTTCCAGCCTTCAATTGATTTTAAAACAGGCTTAGGTTCTACAGTAATAATGTCATATGGCATGTAATCAATAGTTTGTCCATCATGCTCATAATGCGTACAAGCGTAAATGGTATCAAAGCCATCCAATACGTCAGCTTTCATCATAATTAATTCGGTGACACCGTTAAGCATGATCGCATATTTCAATGCAGGAAGGTCAATCCATCCGCAACGACGGGCTCTGCCTGTAGTAGCACCAAATTCGTGACCTACTGCACGTAAAGTTTCGCCAGTTTCGTCAAATAATTCGGTAGGGAATGGGCCGCCACCAACTCTAGTACAATAAGCCTTGAAAATTCCGTAAACATCGCCTACTTTGTTAGGAGCAATACCTAGACCGGTACACGCACCAGCAGTAGTAGTGTTAGAAGAGGTTACAAAAGGATAAGAACCAAAATCAACGTCTAGTAATGCGCCTTGCGCACCTTCTGCCAATACTTTTTTGCCTTCTTTTAAATAACCGTTTACAAAATGCTCGCTATCTACATGAGGAATAGATTTGATGAATTCGATCGCTTCAAAAAATGCAGCTTCTTTTTCAGCCAAATCGTATTCAAATTCATAATGAGAAAGAATGTCTTTATGTTTTTGTACTAGCTTCTCGTATCTTTCTTTGAAGTCTGGTAATGTAGTATCACCAACACGGATACCGTTTCTACCAGTTTTGTCCATATAAGTTGGCCCAATACCTTTTAATGTAGAACCAATTTTACCAGCACCCATTTTTTGCTCGTTAGCAGCATCTAATAATTGGTGAGTGGGTAAAATTAGGTGTGCTTTACGTGCTAAAACTAATTTTCCTTTGCCAACTGGATCATGACCAGCAGCTTTTAAATTATCTAATTCTCTTTTTAAAATGATAGGGTCAATCACAACGCCATTACCAATAAGGTTCATGGTTTTTTCGTTGAAAATACCTGATGGGATCGTATTCAATACAAATTTTTTACCATCGAATTCTAGGGTATGTCCAGCATTTGGACCGCCTTGAAAGCGAGCTATTAAATCATATTGTGGACTGAGAACATCAACGATTTTTCCTTTACCTTCATCGCCCCATTGCAGGCCTAGTAGTACATCTACTTGCGTCATTATAATAAATTAAGAGAATAAGATTGGTTATTGTGAATAATTAGTGTGCTTTGTTTTTAATGGTTGCCGCTGCGCTACAATCGAAACATACTCCATAAAGGTTTAAAGAGTGGTGTTTAATGTCGAACTTTAATAACTCGCCAACCATATTTTGGATTTGACCAATACGAGGGTCGCAGAATTCTACCACTTTACCACAATCGATACAAATTACATGGTCGTGTTGGTGATATCCGTAAGATTTTTCGAACTGCGCCATATTCTTGCCAAATTGGTGTTTAGTCACCAAATCACAAGAAACTAATAGCTCTAATGTATTGTAAACTGTAGCTCTACTTACACGATATTTTTGGTTTTTCATGTGTATGTAAAGTGTTTCTACATCAAAGTGGTCATCTCTTGAATAGATTTCTTCTAGAATAGCAAAACGCTCAGGGGTTTTTCTTAAGTTTTTATTTTCGAGATAGGCTTCAAATATCTTTCTTACCAACTCGTTTGTGTTCTGTTCAGACATAGTTTTAAACTCCATTCCAAAGGTAGTTAAATGATTACAGAGATTAAAGGATTACACAGATTTATGTTGATAAAATGATGGAATGTTAATGGTTAGTTATTAATGGTTAATGATCAGTTATCAGCGGCTTTGCATATTATCAACACTTTTTACTAATCACTAACTATTACTTTTAATAGTTTTTATAATAGCAGTAATCAATTTAATGATTTCAACGGCATCTTTGTTAATACTTTCAAATTGTTCCTGTTCGAGGTAATCAGTTTCTTTCAATAGCTGTAGCCAATAAATGGTCTCATTAATCTCCTTCTGAGCAATGCCCATTTTATGTTTAAAGTCTGCCCTGGTTTCTGCGTGCTCTGCTTCACGAACCATTGCACCCACGCTAGTTCCTGAGCGTAGCAGCTGTTTGCTTAAAACAAATTCCTTCTTTTGGTTTTGTAAATATTGATATAGTTTCACAATACGAATAGAGAACTTAAAGCTTTTGTTCTTTATAATGTTCTCTTTCATCATTAACAATTAATAATTTATCATTAACCATTACCTACGCATCAAACCTAGTTACGCCTGTCACACCTTTTACTTCTAACAAGTTTTTAATGAGGTTGTCTAAGTGGTCTTTGTCGTTTACAAAAACTTTGATATTTCCATCGAAAATACCATCGTTGGTATCGATAGTGATAGATCTAATATTAACATTAAAATCGTTAGAAATCACCTTCGTTAGGTTGTTAATTAGACCTACGTCATCAATACCTACAATGCGTAAACCCGTTAAGAAACTCAATTCTTGTTGTCTATTCCATTTAGCTTTAACCACACGGTAACCATAGTTGGCCATCAGCTGCGCTGCGTTAGGACAATTGGTGCGGTGTATTTTAATGCCCTCGTTTACCGTTACAAATCCAAAAACATCATCTCCCGGAATTGGGTTACAACAAGCAGCTAAAGTATAATCTATCTTTTGTAAATCTTCTCCGATAAGCAATACATCAGACTCTGGACCTTTAACTTTTTTAAGTAATGCATCAATGCGTTCATTGTCATTTACTTTTTCATTGCCTCGATTTTCAATTTCTTTCTCACTCGCAACGTACTCTCGTAAATCTTTAAGCTCAATTTTTCCGGTAGCAACAGCAATGAACAGATCTTGTGTAGATTGAAGTTTAAAGAAATAACTTAGTTTATTAAGGTTATCGGTATTGTAAGTAATTTTTAGCGATTTTAGTTTACGTTCTAATAGCTCTTTGCCTTCTTCCGCAATTTTACGTTTCTCTTCTTTTAAGGATGATTTGATCTTCGATTTGGCCTTAGCCGTCATCACAATATTCAGCCAGTCCTCTTTAGGAGTTTGCTTGCTCGAAGTAATAATTTCTACCTGATCACCATTTTGTAATTTGTACGATAGCGGAACTAATTTATGATTCACTTTGGCTCCAATACATTTAGCGCCAATATCGGTATGGATTTCAAAAGCAAAATCTAAAGCAGTAGCGCCTAGCGGCAATTGTAATAAAGCTCCCTTTGGTGTGAAAATGAAAATCTCATCAGAAAACAAGTTCATTTTGAAGTCGTCCAAGAAATCTAAAGCATTAGACTCTGGATTGCTCAACATTTCCCTCACTTTCATGATCCATTGGTCGAGACCATTGTCATTGCTGCTTTCCTTGTATTTCCAGTGCGCAGCGAATCCTTTTTCTGCAATTTCGTTCATTCGTTGTGTACGAATTTGCACTTCTACCCATTGGCCTTTTGGTCCCATCACGGTAGTATGCAGCGACTCGTAGCCGTTTCCCTTGGGTGAAGAAACCCAGTCTCTTAAACGGTCAGGGTTTGGACGATATAGGTCGGTAACAATGGAGTAAGCTTTCCAACAATCCGCTTTTTCACTTTCTGGTGAACTGTCTAAAATAATCCTGATAGCGAAAAGATCATACACTTCTTCAAAAGGGATATTCTTTTTCTTCATCTTATTCCATATAGAATGGATTGATTTTGGACGGCCGTAAACATTTGCAATTAAACCTTGTTCCGCTAAAATATCATTGATAGGCTCTACGAAGCTCTTGACAAAAGCATTTCTTTCCGCTTTTTTCTCGTTAAGCTGTGTAGCAATGTATTTGTAGGTATCGGGCTCCAAATATTTCATTGATAAATCTTCTAACTCAGATTTTATAGCATACAGGCCCAAACGGTGAGCTAAAGGAGCGTATAAATAAATAGTTTCAGAAGCGATTTTCAATTGTTTGTGACGAGGCATGAAGTCCATCGTACGCATATTGTGCAATCTATCTGCTAGTTTAATTAAAATTACCCTAACATCATCCGCAAGCGTCAGTAACATTTTTCTGAAATTCTCTGCCTGTAGAGAACTATTGGTGTCAAAAACACCTGATATCTTAGTTAAACCGTCAATTATTTTTGCGGTTTTTTTACCAAACTCACGTTCGATATCTTCCAAAGTGATGTCCGTATCTTCCACCACGTCATGAAGCAAGGCGCAAACGATAGAGGTAGTACCTAAGCCAATTTCTTCCGCGGCAATTTGTGCTACTGCAATTGGGTGGTATATATAAGGTTCGCCAGATTTACGGCGCATATCTTTATGACTTTCCAGTGCCATGTCGAAAGCCTTGCGTATTTCCTTTTTATCTCCTTTTTGGAGTGTCGATTTAGAGGCACGTAACAAAGCACGGTACCTTTTTAGTATCTCTTTCTTCTCTGCCTCAAGATCTATAACCAAAGTATTCTTCATTTGTGTTTTATAGGTAAAATTATAGTGATATTACACTATAAAGTCTTATATTGGGTTGTAGTTAAAAACGAATATATAAAAATAGCGCTAACTTTGAATAGGCATAAATTTATGAAATTTTATCGTCTTTTTGCTGTTTCAATTGTCATGATTGTTGGTTTTGGTGCAAAAGCCCAAGACAGCACATCAACTGGTATTTGGCCAAAATTGGGCAAAAATGATACCATTCGTGTAGCTGCTACCAATGATGGAGGATACATGATCCCGTGGATTGGCTTAAAAGAAGTGGTAATCCTTGGTAATCGGATCTGGAAATCGCCTCAAGAGCAGGCTATGTATAACAGGTTAAGATATAATGTACTGAAAGTAATGCCTTATGCTTTGTTTGCCAAAAGGAGATACGAAAAATTGGAACGTGACTTAGCTGTAGTAGCTGATAAAAAAGAGCAAAAGCGTTTAGTGAAGGAATGCGATAATGAAATTAAGAAAATGTTCAATACCGAAATAAAGGAGTTGACCATTACTCAGGGACAAATATTAACGAAATTAATTGATAGAGAAGTAGGGCGCACCACTTATGATATAGTGAAGCAAACCAAAGGTAAATTCGCAGCATTTTCTTATCAACTTGTTGCAAGGGTTGTAGGGCATAATTTGAAAAACACCTACAATGTGCAAGAAGATAGAGATATCGAATCGATCATCAGAAGCTCGGGCTACTATCAGTAAAGTTTAAATATGAAGGTAAATCCAACAGTGTATCCGTTTAAGGCTCGCCTTATCAATGGAACAGATAAAAACTTAGCCGATTACAATGGCAAAGTATTGTTGATCGTAAACACAGCTTCTGGTTGTGGTTTTACTCCTCAGCTAAAAGAATTACAACAAATTAGAGACGAGTTTTCTGAACAAGGTTTTGAAGTCTTAGGATTTCCATCTAACGATTTTGGAAAGCAGGAACCCTTAGATGGCAATGCTATTAATGAGTTTTGCGAAGTGAATTATGGTGTTCAGTTTCCCATTTTTGATAAAATAATGGTTAGAGGAAAGGAAGCGCATCCGCTGTTTAAGTTCTTAGCTGAAAAAAAACAAAATGGAAATTTAACTTCTACGCCACGCTGGAATTTCCATAAATATCTAATCAACAAGAAAGGAGAGGTGGTAGAATATTTCTTTCCCTTTACCAAGCCAACTTCATCAAAAGTGAAGAAGAAAATACAACGTCTTTTACAAGAGAATGTCTAAATATACTAACCACAAAGACACTAAGGACACAAAATAAATTTGCTTAGTATTCTTTATGCCTTAGTGATAAAATTGGAATATACATGAAACTAGATCTATTGGTATTAGCGGTTCATCCAGACGATGCAGAATTGGGATGCTCTGGTACCATTATCAAACATATTGCCCAAGGTAAAAAAGTAGGGATTATAGATTTTACCAGAGGTGAATTAGGAACACGTGGTACTGTTGAAACTCGTGCAGAGGAATCAAGAAATGCTTCTGCAATTATGGGAATTCATGCCAGAGAAAATATAGGTATCAGAGATGGGTTCTTTAAAAATGACGAAGAACATCAGTTGGAAGTAGTGAAGATGATTCGTAAATACCAACCAGAAATCATTTTAACAAATGCTTTATATGATCGTCATCCTGATCATGGTAGAGCATCTGATTTATCTAATGACGCTATCTTCCTTTCTGGACTGAGAAAAGTGGAAACTGCTGTGGATGGTGTTAATCAACAGCCTTGGCGACCAAGACTAACCTTACAATATATTCAGGACACTTACATCAAACCCGATATCATTATCGATATTTCTGAACAAATGGAGCAGAAAATAGAAGCCATTAGAGCTTTTAAAACTCAGTTCGATAGTCCAAATGAAGATGAACCTCAAACCTATATCTCTACTCCAGGTTTTCTGCAATCGGTAATTGCTAGAGCTAGAGAAATGGGCAAGAATATTGGAGCAGAATATGGCGAAGGTTTTACTTCTAAAAAACTTTTGGGAGTAGATAATTTATTCGATTTGAGGTAACAAAATCCTTTCAAAGCCAACAATTTGGGCAGTTTTATGTTTAAAGTAAAATAATGAAGTCATTAATTGGCTTCTAATTTACTACTTTAAAATTCCCATGTATGTCCAATCTATTTTCCTCTTTAAAAAATGCTTATCAATTATTTAAAAGTGTAGACTTTCAGAAACTGGATGCACTTTCCAAAAAAGTTGACCTGCCGAAAATGGTAGAAACCATCTCTAGCCTCGACGAAAAACAGCTGCAAGGGATGATGAAAATGATGGGTGGAAGTTCTCGAAAAAAAGAATTGCCGCCTATTGAAGGAGATTTTTATCATCTCGGGGATGAAGCTTTGAACGATGAAGATAGGGCATTGCAGTTAAAAGTACGTTCGTTCCTAGAAAAGGAAGTAAAGCCTATAGTGAACCATTACTGGAATAAAGCTGAGTTTCCGTTTGAAATTATACCAAAATTGGCCGAACTAAATGTATGTGGATTAACTTACAAAGGTTACGGATGCCCAGGTAAATCTAATTTGATGGAGGGGATTTTAGCTATGGAAATGGCGAGAATAGATACTTCATTATCGACATTTTTTGGCGTGCAAAGTGGTTTGGCAATGGGTTCTATTTACATCTGTGGTTCTGAGGAACAAAAGCAAAAGTGGTTGCCATCTATGCAACAATTTAAAACTATTGGGGCTTTTGGTTTAACCGAACCAGAAGTAGGATCTGCGGCAGCTGGAGGGTTAACTACCACCTGCAAAAAAATAGGTGATGAATGGGTGCTTAACGGTCAGAAGAAATGGATCGGTAATGCAACATTTGCAGATATTCTAATTATTTGGGCAAGAGACGAAGATAGTGGCGATGTAAAAGGTTTTATTCTAGAGAAGGATAATCCAGGGTTTGCAGTAGAAAAGATGGAGGATAAAATGGCTCTGCGCATCGTTCAGAATGGATTAATCACACTAACTAATTGTAAAATAAAGGAAAGTGATAGGTTGCAAAATGCCAATTCGTTTAAAGATACGGCAAAAGTGTTGCAGATGACCAGGGCTGGCGTAGCTTGGCAAGCAGTTGGATGCGCTCGTGGTGCTTACGAAAACGCCTTAGATTATACGAGAACTAGGAAGCAATTCGGAAAACCAATCGCTTCTTTTCAGTTGATACAGAATCATTTGGTAGAAATGCTGTCCAATCTTACAGCTATGCAGACACTTTGTTTTAGGTTATCTCAATTACAAGATCAAGGATTGCTGAAAGACGAACATGCTTCCTTAGCTAAAGTTTTTTGTTCTCTTCGCACAAGAGATGTGGTAAGTAAAGCTAGGGAAGTAATGGGTGGAAACGGTATCCTTTTAGAATATAACGTTGCCCGTTTTGTGGCAGATGCCGAAGCGATTTACTCGTACGAAGGAACCAAAGAAATCAATACTTTAATTGTAGGAAGAGCGATTACGGGTTTCTCCGCTTTTGTTTAGCTTTAAAAGACTTACGAAGATTAATTTTTTCTAGTCGTTGTTCTCATCGGTAAAATTGAGGGCTTCGCCGTTTTAAAACTTCGTAAGTTTCAATCTAAAAATCTATTTCAATGGCCATTTGATCATCCCAACATTTCCCATTGCGCTTTTTTCATACAATGCAAAGCAGTTTTTATTAAACCGAAGATCGAAGTTAATGTCGCCAGGAGATAAGGATGAGGGAACTTCTTTGCCCGCTAAAAAGTAATACACTTTAGTATTGCCGTACTTGTTATGCGGCATCAAATCTCCATACTCTTTAAGCTGAGCAGCCAAGGTATCTGTAAGTGTTACTGCATAGATTCGCTGCACCGGCCCAGTATTATTTTCATTTCTATAGCTTGTCACTTCTTTAAAACCTCCTTTTAAATCTTCAATGCCCGATTGTGTAAAAGTGTCTTTGAGCATCCAGCCAATTAAAGCTAAAATAAATAATGCAATGCCGATTTTCTTCATGTCACGAAATTAAGAGAATTTGATTCTTGGTTTGTAGGAGTGAGGTCATGAAATAGAAAAACCATTAAGAAGTAGGCTTGATTGCCTCACCTTCTTAATGGTTTGAAGAAGTATTTTTATTATTTATTGAGATGAAAGAGGTTCGAGATTTACAGCGTTGGCAATATTTTATGCATTACCTCAATTCCTTCATCGATATGTTGTTTTTCGATACAAAGTGCGGGTCTAAAACGAATCGTTTGGTTGCCGCATCCTAAAAACATCACATTTTCTGCCATCCCTTTTTCAACAAATTTATTTCTCATTTCCTTATCAGGGAAATCAAAAGAACATAACAGACCTTTGCCACGAATATTACTCATTTTATCATATTTAGCAGCTAACTCGTGAAGCTGATTTTTTAAATATTCGCCTACAGTAGCTGCATTTTCGCAAAGATTATCTTCTTCTACAATATTGAGGATTTGAGTTGAGCGAACCATGTCCACCAAATTTCCGCCCCAAGTAGAATTAATTCTAGAAGGCACATTGAAGACATTGCCTGCTATTTCATCCACTTTATTTCCAACCAAAATACCACAAACTTGCATTTTTTTGCCAAAAGCAACAATGTCTGGTCTAGCTTTTTCACTGAAATGTTGATGGCACCAGAATTTTCCTGTTAAGCCAACTCCTGTTTGTACTTCATCATAAATTAAGAAAGCTTCGTTTTCATCAGCCAGTTGACGCAATTGAATTAGAAATTCTTCTCTAAAATGGTTATCGCCACCTTCTGATTGGATCGGCTCGATAATAATCGCACAAATATCATCCTTATTATCTGCAAAAGCTTGTTTGATTTGGGCTAAGGATGCTGCTTCGGTTTCCTCAGCAATTTTTAAATTTTCTTCATTTAAAGGGAATTTAAGCAGAGGTGTGCTAACCCTTGGCCAATCAAATTTAGCGAACCATTTAGTTTTATCTGGAAGCGTATTGGTTAAGCTTAATGTGTAACCACTACGACCGTGAAACGCTTTTTCAAAATGAATTACCTTAAATCCTCTTTCTTCTTTGTAACCTTTGGCAAAGTTTTTCTGAACCTTCCAATCCATAGCCACTTTAAGTGCATTTTCAATGGCTAATGCACCACCAGCAACAAAGAATGCGTGGGGCAAATAATCGGGAATACCTACACGTGAAAAAGTATTAACAAATTCTGCATATTGTTGGGTGTAAACATCAGAGTTAGACGGATTAGCTAACGCAGCCAAAAACAAATTGTGCTTAAATGCTTCGTCATTTACCATTTTTGGATGATTGTAGCCTAATGGTACAGAGGCGAAACAAGTGAAAAAGTCTAAGAGCTTACGATTATTTTTGGAGTCGTAGATATAGGCACCGTTACTTTTCTCAATATCGTAGATGAGGTCGTACCCATCGGCAAGGATATGCTTTTTTAAGGTCTGTTTAACTTGGTCTGGAGCTACACTTAATTGATACATATATTTAAGTTTTGGTATAACTCAAATTTATAAAAATGCGCCAAATTATCAAATTTAAGCGGTTTTTGAACTCTGAGTTTAAAAACTAGGTTTAAACAGTTTAAAGTTAGTTTTTGAACTGAACTCGTAAAGGTTCTAAGAAATGTGGAAAAAATATTTTAGAAAATTTTATCGAATTCAACAATTTTTCCAAGAATTCCGAATAAGCCACCCGTGTGAATAGCTAAAATTTTAGCATCCTTATCAATTTGTTCTTTTTCTATTAAATCGCGGATGGCATAAAACATTTTTCCCGTATAAATTGGGTCTATCAATATGCCTGTTTTAGCACTAAAATCTCTGATAAAGTGAATCAACTCTGTTTTAGTTTTTGCATAGCCACCAAAATGATAATTAATATGCAGATGTAAATTGGAAAGATCTTGCTCATATTGTGCTATTTCTTCCCTAATAAAATCTCCACCTTTTAAAACTGGCACTACATGTAATTGCGTAGATAAGTCTAATTGATTAATTCCTTTCAGTAAGCCAGCTGCGGTAGTTCCTGTTCCAGCTGCACAAAATATATGGTCAAAATGTTCTTCTAGCTCGGTAATGATCTCAGCACAACCAATTGTAGCTTCGTAGCTTGCACCACCTTCATCAATAAAATAGGCTTCATCATCATGTCCATAGTGTTTTTGAAATAATGCTGGTTTATTTTTATAGCTGTCTCTGTCTGTGAAGTGCAATTGCAAGCCGAATATTTTGCATAAGGTAAGCATTTCGTTGTTAACTTTTTCGCCCCTTACAAATGCTGTTGCTTTCAATTGAAATTTGGCTGCAGCGGCTGCGGTAGCTAATAGATGGTTAGAATAAGCTCCACCAAATGTTACTAAATGCTTTTTGTTTTTTGACGCGGCATCTTGCAGTATATACTTTAATTTACGCCATTTGTTGCCAGAAATAAATGGGTCTATCAAATCATCTCTCTTAATCCAAAGTGATATTCCATTATATGAAATTTGATGTATTTGACTAGGTAACTGCATAAAAAAAGCTCCTCCAAAGAGAAGCTTTTTAAATCGTTTTTTAAAATTTTATTTTAGATGCCAAAGCCGAAGCCCGTATTTACGTAACCGTATTTAGCTTGCGTATAGGAAGCATAAAATCTAAAGAAAGCCAATTGTAATTGAAAGCCTAAAGAAGCTCTAGCGCCACTTACATCTGTTTGCGAGAAAGAAAACGGGTCGTTAAATGTCTTTCTCCCTGTAGGTGTTGCTGGACTTATAGGTACTTCAAACTCATAAGTTCCCAAAGCTTTTAAAGTGCTTTCAGATTTTTGATAGCCTATGCTAAAGAATGGGGTAAATGCAGCTAAAGTTTTAGATACTACAGCATCGGCACTCATCCCTTTTATTTTTGCAGATAAATGCTGATTAGCATTTGGATTTGTGCCTACTTCTAACGGAAGGCTATAATTTAGTTGCGTAAAACCCAATGCTACGGCCACGTCAAGCGGAATTAGTTTCTCTGTCTTGCCTAAAATAAGAGGTAAAACTTCAATCTTTGCTCCGGCACCGATCATATCAATTTTGCCGTATTCTTTTAAGTTAATTTTTGGAACGTACCTCAAAGAGATATCAATGTTTTTAGGAATGCCTACTGTTAGCTGCACTTGTGGAGCAGGTATATAGCCAATATTTACACCATTTGGTAAATTAAAATCACTTGCAGATGTAGTATTGTTGATATGCATTAATGTTCCACTTCTATCTTGTCCAGAAAATGTTGGAGAGATTGGGTTGGCTCCTGTAGCTGGAGACATACTGGTCAATCCCAATTTGGTAACGTCAAAATTTTTGGCGCTACTAGGCACTATGGCTGCAGTAGCGGTAATTCTTAAGTCAAAGTGAAGTGTATTCTTTGCCTTGGCCGAAGTAAACCAGCCAGAATTGATGGAGGTGCCCAGTCCTATAAAAAGTGGAGATAAATAAGCTTGGGTTAATTTAGATGCATCTTCTGGTGCACCTTTAAATACGCCTCCAACCTCATCTTGTGCCATTAAAGTTGATGGCATAAAAAAAGCGCCAAGTAACACCATGTGACTTAACGCTCTGAATTTCTTTTTCATGTCTATTTGTTTGATTTTCAGACACGAAAATATATTTTTTTAATCAAATAAGGGAAGAAATTCATTACAATCTTTAGGTTTTGGGAAAAGTTTCTCATGCACTTGTTCTTTTAATCATCAAATACACTACAACAAATAAGCCAAATTGTTTTTTAGGAATATCATTTTGATAAATTACTTTTGTAACATGGAAAATTTCGCAATAGGACAAGAAGATGAAGAACAAGATTTATTTGAACATTTAAATGTTGTCGTAGATAAAGGACAATCTTTGGTGCGTATTGATAAGTTTTTGATGCATCGTATAGAAAATGCTTCAAGAAATAGAATACAGAATGCAATTGATGCGGGAAATGTGCTCGTAAATAAACTTCAGGTTAAAGCAAGCTATAAAGTAAAGCCCTTTGATGAGATTTCTATTGTTTATGCTCAGCCGCCACGAGATACCGAAGTTTATCCAGAAGATATTCCTTTAGATATCATTTATGAAGACGATGATTTATTGGTGGTAAATAAACCTGCTGGCATGGTAGTACATCCTGGTTTCAACAATTATACAGGTACTTTGGTAAATGCCTTGGCTTTTCACTTCGAGCAATTGCCAACTTTGCCAGGCAATGATGGTCGCCCAGGTTTGGTACATCGTATAGACAAAAATACTTCTGGTTTATTGTTGATCAGTAAAAACGAAGTTACCATGACTAAATTGGCGAAACAGTTTTTCGATCATAGCATTACTCGTAAATATGTAGCTTTAGCTTGGGGAGACATAGAGACTGATGGAAGAATTGAAGGTTATATTGGTAGAAGCCTAAAAAATAGAACCATACAAGATGTATATGATGAGGAAGATAAAGGTAAATGGTCGGCAACTAATTACACTGTGTTAGAACGTTTAAATTACGTCACTTTAATTACCTGCCAGCTAGAAACAGGGCGTACGCACCAAATTAGAGCACATATGAGACATATCGGCCATCCATTATTTAGCGATGCTACTTACGGAGGCGATAAGATTTTGAAGGGAACTACGTTTTCTAAATACAAGCAATTTGTGGCCAATTGTTTCGAGATGATGCCCCGTCAGGCTTTACATGCACAAACATTAGGGTTTATACATCCTACAACACAAGAATATATGGAATTTGAAGCGCCGATGCCTGCAGATTTTGAAGCAGTTTTAACCAAATGGCGTAACTATATAGTTTAGATGTCGCAATTTATTTTATTCAACGACCAGTTTTTTGCTAATGATGCTGCTATTTTGCAGGCTACCAACCGAGCTTTTAAGTTTGGTGATGGTTTGTTCGAATCTATGCGAATGTGCAACGGAAAACTACAGTTTCCAGAGTTACATGCCGATAGACTTAAAGCGACGATGAAAGCGCTGAAAATGGATGGCTATAACCTGTTAGACGATTATTTCCTGAAACAAAAAACGGGAGAGTTGGCTCGCAAAAATAAAATTCATGGCAATGCTCGATTTCGTTTAACTATCTACAGGCAAGGAGAGGGACTTTACACTCCCGAGACTAATAAAGTTGGCTACCTGCTAGAAGTTAAACCACTGGAGACATCGAATTACGAATTGAATAAAAAAGGGATGATTGTAGATGTTTACGATGAAATAGCAAAGCCGATCAACAAACTTTCCAACTATAAAACTACCAATTCACTTCCTTTTGTAATGGCAGCGCTTTATCAAAAGCAACATCAATTGGATGAGGTTTTATTGTTAAATCAGAACGGGTTTTTGTGCGAGAGTACGAGTTCAAACTTATTCGTAGTCTATCAAAATCAGATTTATACACCAGCATTATCAGAGGGCTGTGTAGGTGGTGTAATGCGCAACGTAGTGATGCGATTAGCGAAGGAACATCAATTGCCATTAATAGAAGCGCAAATTAACCCGCAGATACTAAATGAAGCCGAAGAAGTCTTCCTTACCAATGCCATTGGAGGTGTGCGCTGGGTAATGGGCTACGGTCGTAAACGTTATTTTAACGAAGTAGCTAGGGCATTTAGTGGCTGGTTAAATCAGTCTATCTAAGCGATTTGTCATTACGAGGAACGAAGCAATCTTAGAGCGAAATATTTTTATTCTGTTGAAAAACAAAGTTTGCGCTTTTCGGCAATAGTAGTCAATCTTTTTGCTTAAATCTTTTTTTCCTCCGTTCCACGTCATTTCGAACGTATGTGAGAAATCTAAAATTAGTAATGAATGTCTAACAAATTTAACTTGATTGATTTTCAATTCTCCTTATTCTTCGTCAACATGATGCAACAAAAAGTATTGCCGCTTCTCCTAATAGTTATCGGTAAAGGCTTAGGTGGACTTGTGTAGTAGTGGGATTAAATCTCTAACAATCTGACGCAAGATGTTAAGAGAGATTTAGCGAATTGCGGATTTAAAATCCGCAGATAAATAGTTCCGGATTGCAAATCCGGAACAGCAAGAAATAACCAGTTCAAAAAATAACCAAATTGAGCAGTTAACTAATGAGCCAATGAACTAATTAAAGTCTCACGCCTCTCAAAAACTCATCAACTTGCATGCGTTTTTTACCTTCTAGTTGTAGCTCCAACAATTTGATGTAGCCATTATTAGTAGCGAACTTTAAGAAAGTCTTACCATCAGTTTCAAAGCTTCCGGCTTCAACGGTTGGATTTGCATCTTCTTTTTCTACTTTAAAGACCTTTAAAGTTTTCTCATTTAAAAAAGTAAAAGCAGTAGGGTAAGGGCTTAAACCTCTAATATGATTGTAAACAATTTGATTGTCTTGCTTCCAGTTAATTTCACAGAAATCTTTGAAAATTTTTGGTGCTGCTTTGAGTTCTGTGTCCATTGGTTGTGGCACTTCCGTGTAGTTGCCATCTTCAATAGATTTTACCGTTTTCACGATAAGTTCCGCACCAATATTCATTAGTTTATCGTGGAGGGTGCCAGCAGTGTCATCTTCTGTAATTGGCGTACTTGCAGATAAAATCACATCACCAGTATCAATTTCCTGTTTTAAGAAAAAGGTAGTTACGCCACTTTCTTTCTCTCCGTTGATAATAGTGTGGTTAATAGGTGCAGCACCTCTATAATGTGGTAATAACGAACCATGCAAGTTAATCGTTCCCTTTGGAGGCATGTTCCAAACTATTTCTGGCAACATCCTAAAAGCAACCACTACTTGTAAATCTGCTTTCAAAGCTTGTAACTCGTTGATAAACTCAGGGTCTTTCAACTTTAATGGCTGTAGTACTTTTAATCCGTTTTCTACGGCATATTTTTTTACGGCACTTTCATTTAACTTTTGCCCACGACCGGCAGGCTTATCTGCTGAGGTAACCACGCCAACAATATCAAATCCTGCATTTTTTAGTGCATCTAACGATGCCACTGCGAAATCAGGCGTACCCATAAAAATTATTTTCATGTATCTAATAAATTTTAAATGATTAAATGAGAAAATTTTGAATAGTCATGACGTGCTAGCATTTACTCATTCAGTCATTTTATTATTTACTCATTTCTACTTTTAGAATTTCATTGCTCTGTCCAACTCACGCTTGCTATCTCTTTCCTTGATGCTATCGCGTTTATCGAACTCTTTTTTACCCTGTGCTAAAGCTATTTCCATTTTAGCAAAACCTCGTTCGTTAATGAAAACCCGTAGAGGAACAATGGTAAAGCCTTTTTCTTCGCCTTTCATCTTGATTTTTCTCAATTCCTTTTTCTGCAAAAGCAAAACTCGGTCTCTCTTAATGTCGTGGTGATAAAAAGAGCTGTGGCTATATTCTGAAATATGAAGATTTCTTACATAAAGACTACTGCCGATAAACGTGCAGAAAGCATCCGTTAAATTCGCCTTTCCTTGTCTTATTGATTTTATTTCTGTGCCAAGCAAAGCAATCCCAGCTACATACTTATCTAAAATATGGTAGTCAAAATACGCTCGCTTATTCTTTATCTGTATATCGTTAGGCATGGTGCAAATATCAACAATTCTAAATTATTTAACGTATCTCTCCAATTTTTGTTTTAATGCAATTTTGTTGCGTTTTAAAATGTATTTTTTATTTTTCGCAATAATGTTGCATTAATTGTTGTTTAAAGATTTCTAAATTAATTTGTTTATAATTCTAAATATATTTTTAGATTTGTCTAAATTTATGTTTTTGTAAAGCTAATTTAATGAAAAATATCCTACTTATCTTTGGTCTCCTTTGTTTGTTAATGAACTCTTTTGCGCAAGAAATTGTACTGAAAGGCAAGGTTGAAAGTAATGGAATTGCCGTGCCTAAAGTAAATTTGCGTTTGGTTGAATTACAACGTTCAACACAATCCAACGTAGAAGGAGAGTTTGGTTTTACTGCATTAAAGGCTGGTAGTTATCAGATTAGGATTACCGCAATTGGTTATAAACCGCAAGTAAGTAAGATTGATATTTCATCAGATACTGTATTGATTTTCAGTTTAGTGGAACAGAAGGAAGATTTAAAAGAAGTGGTGATTACTGGAACACAGAAGGAAGTAAATAGATTGGAAAGCCCAGTTCCTGTTGAGATTTACACGGCGAAGTTCTTCCAGAAAAATCCAACACCAAGTATTTTTGATGCATTGCAGAATATCAATGGGGTACGTCCGCAATTGAACTGTAATATCTGTAATACTGGAGATATTCACATCAATGGTTTAGAAGGACCATATACGATGGTAATGATTGATGGAATGCCAATAGTGAGTAGCCTTTCTACCGTTTACGGTTTGTCTGGTATCCCGAATTCTTTGGTGGAAAGGGTGGAAGTGGTTAAGGGTCCAGCTTCTTCTTTATATGGTAGTGAAGCGGTAGGCGGTTTAATCAATATCATCACCAAAGATGTAAATAAAGCCCCTTCCTTAAGTGCAGATTTTATGACAACAAGCTATCTGGAGCATAATCTAGATTTGGGCTTTAAAGCTAAAATTCACCCAAAAGTGAATGTGCTAACTGGAATAAATTATTTTAAGTACGGCAACAAAGTAGACTATAATCATGATAATTTTACTGATGTTACGCTGCAAGACCGTATTTCTGTTTTCCAAAAATGGAATTTCAGTAGAAAAGAAAAGCGTTTGTTTTCTTTAGCTGGAAGGTTTTTATATGAGGATAGATGGGGCGGAGAAATGAAATGGAGCAAACAATATAGAGGTGGTGATGAAGTTTACGGTGAAAGTATTTACACCAAACGTTTCGAGTTATTGGGGAACTACCAGCTGCCTGTTAAAGAAAAGATGTTCTTCTCTTTTTCATTGACTAGCCACAATCAGGATAGTCGTTACGGTACCACCTCGTACATTGCCAGACAAAACATTGCTTTCTCTCAGCTCACTTGGGATAAGAAAATCAATAACCACGATTTGCTTTTTGGTACTGCTTTCCGATATACTTACTATGATGATAATACGACGGCAACTTTTTCACAGGTTCGAGGTAACACTCCTGAAAATACCTACTTGCCAGGTTTGTTTGTACAAGATGAGATCAAGTTGGCTCAAAAGCATTCGGTATTGTTAGGCATGCGTTACGATTATAATTCTAACCACGGAAATATTTTCACACCACGCTTTGCTTATAAAGTCAATTTTGATGAAACGAGTATTTTAAGGCTAAATGCTGGAACTGGCTTTAGGGTAGTGAATATTTTTACGGAAGACCATGCGGCTTTAACAGGAGCTAGAGATGTAGTCATAGAAAACGATTTGAAGCCTGATAAAACTTACAATGTCAATCTAAATTACTTAAAGAAGCTTTATGCTACCAACGGTAATATTTTTACGTTTGATGTATCTGCTTTTTATACGCATTTCACTAACCGCATTGTGGCAGATTACGAAACGAATACCACTCAAATTAGATACGATAATTTAAGCGGTTATGCCGTAAGCAAAGGCTTAACTGGAAATTTGGATGTTAGCTTAAATTTTGGTTTGAAATTGAATGCTGGTATTACTTTGCAGGATGTAGGTTTGGTGGAAGAAGGTATAAAAACGCAGCAAATACTAACAGAGAAATGGATGGGAACTTGGTCGGTTTCTTATCTTATTAACAAGCTGAATTTAGGCATTGACTACACTGGAAACATTTATGGACCAATGCGCTTGCCTTTGTTGAACGAATTTGATCCACGCCAACCGTATTCGCAAGTTTGGAGTTTGCAGAATATTCAGTTCACCTATCGTGGGTTTAAGAATTTAGAAGTTTACGGCGGCGTAAAAAACTTGCTGAACTTTAAGCCAACTCGAAATAATCCTTTTATTATTTCCAGGGCTAATGATCCTTTTGATAAACAGGTGCAATTTGATGCTAATGGAAATGCAATGGCGACACCAAATAATCCTTACGGATTGACTTTTGACCCGAGTTATGTGTATGCACCAAATCAAGGGATTAGAGGTTTCTTTGGTTTAAGGTATAATTTGAGGTAGAGCTTGGGCACGGATTAAAAATCCGCCGATAGGGCTTCCAGATTGCAAATCTGTAAGAGCTAAGGTTGCAAATCCGAAGAGTATAAAGAGTTAGATTTACAGCGTTTTATTTTGATATGCTCACTTGTATGCCAGTTACAGGAAGTTCGGTTACTATTGTATCAAATAGATTTGCCTGATAAATTTTGTCGGGGCCATTTATGTTTTTAAAACTTGAAAAATAGATTTTATCCTGATTGTCAATCCAGAAATAGTTGGTGTACATTCCTTTTTTAGAAATACGACTCACTCTCTTTGTTTTCAAATTATAGCAGAATATAGCATTGGATGGCTCTTTTAATCCTTCAATATATTCGGGAATTCCGGCTTCGAAAATTAAATTCTCAGTGTTAGAAGTAAGCCAAAAACGCGTTGAACTCGAAAGAAAGTACTTGTCTCCAAATATTTGTGTTAAGTTATATTGTTTGATTATTTTTCCTTCTAAATCAAACTTATACAAGGTTTCTAAATCATGGACAAAAACGAACTTTCCATCTTGAGTCCATGTCGGTCCATATAATGCAAGATCTGTATTTATCGATAGAATTTTTAGACCCGAACCATTTGGTTTGATTATACCTATTTGCCAATTATTTTTCATAATTGAAAAAACTATGTATTCTCCTGTTGGAGACCAGATTGGACCATAATGATTTTTATTATCAATATGCAAGTCTTTTTTTATTGAGTCTTCTGTGCTTATTAGCTTAATTATTCTTGGGTAATAATAAAAATCTTTGTCAGGTATGGTTAAATATTCTGTGTACGCTATCCATTTCCCATCGGGAGAAATGCAAGGATCAAAACCTTCCACGAGCTTGGTAGTCTTTTTTATATTGAAGTCATAGTAACTTACATGTTTGTCATCTTGAAAGGCTAATTTTCGATGGTCTTTTTCGATACTGTTTGATGAATTTTTGTGATTTTCAGATATTCTGGTACTTCTTTTACAAGAAATGTTAATGGAAATAAAGAATGTAATTATGTACAATGCTGTTAGCTTCATATTTGTTTATTAAATGATAGTGCTGAATCAAGGCCTATCTCTTCCAATAAAACGATTCTTACCTAGCAAAAAGCCAATCGTTTTTTCTATGTTTTCTGCTATGCTTTTTTCAGATTTTAGAAAGGAGATATATTTGATGATTTCTTTTTGTTTTGATGGTGACAACTGTTCGAATATAGCTTTAGCGGTTGGATTTTCGTCTAGTGCTTTTACCAATTTCGGAGGTGGAGTTAAAGTTCGGTCTGTGGTGTCGACTTTAATTTCGATACTTATTTCTTCTCTAATTCGTTTCGGAGAGTTTTTTAGCATCGTAGTATTAATATACAAACGCCATTCGCCTTGGTATTTTACTAAAGTTTGAGTGTACGCTTTTTTGTTAATTTCACCACAGACAGGTATCTGTCCTTTATCTTTGCCGTACTCCAAAAAAAGCTGTTTCAATATCTCCTCTGGTATAAACACAAAAGGATTTATGCCGATAATTTCTAAAACTGCAGTGAATTGATGCTTCAATTTTTTGAATTAAGGATTGCTCAAATTTATTGAATTTTAGCAATGTTTTTTGTTCTCTAAACCCGATTGAAGTGTAATCCTTTCTATTGTAGATACAAACTTCGTAAGGTTCAAAACTTGCGAAGTATTAAGACGTAGGGTTCACAAAAGATTCAAACGAAAAGCGGGACTATCATTAAATAGTATCACTGAAACTGCTTTTCAAAATAAATTATCGCACAATCAAAACCGGAATATCCACTTTGTGCCTTACAGAATCTACCGTTGTGCCAAATATCAAGTCTTTTAAACCCTTATGTCCGTGAGCGCCCATCACTAAAAGCTCCAATTCATTTGAATTACTGATTTCGGCGATTGACTTTGCAGTGCCTCCAAAACCTATGTGCGGTGTAGCGTTGTAACCTAAATCTGCTAGGTTTTCCTGATATTTCTTCAAATTGTCGATGTCTGATTGCGTTTCGTGGTCCATTGCTGTTTTACCGTGATAGCGAGCCGCTGCGGTTTCTACTACGTGAATTAGATAGTAGTGAGCATCTTTCCCGCCCTGAATTAAGGCATGGCGAATCGTTTTTCTATCATGCTCTGAGAAATCTACGGTAATGCCAATTTTCTGATAGTTGATTTTTTCTACATGACCAATCGCCAAGGCATCGCCATGCGGTACATTGCCAATTCGTTGTTTTTTGCCAACAAATGGATAGATGAAAATGTAACCCAAAAGGAGGGCAATAAGAATAGTGGCAGGTAGTACAATAACATAAATGTACCAAGCATCATGAGATTCCGTCATCCAACCAGCAATTTCTTCGATCACCAATTTGATATTAAGTGCAACAATAACAGCAGCACTTAGCCAAGCCAATATTTTTACCCAAGGTTTGATGGCAAACTCCTTCATCTCTTTTTTATCAGAGTTGAGGTGTATTAATGGAATTACAGCAAATCCTAACTGTAAACTCAGCACCACCTGACTTAAAATCAACAGTCCGCCCAAGGCATCATCACCAAAATATAAGATTGTAAAGAAAGCAGGTACTATTGCCAACAGTCGGGTAATGAGTCGGCGTAACCACGGCTGAATTCTTAAATTTAAATGACCTTCCATTACAATTTGCCCGGCTAGGGTACCTGTAACCGTAGAGCTTTGTCCGGCGGCAATTAAGGCAATGGCAAATAGGGCAGGAGCAACGCTGCCAAATATATTAGAAAGTAATTCGTGGGCATCTTGTATTTCTGCAACTTCGTGGAAACCGTTTTTGTAGAAGGCTGCGGCGGCTAAAATTAAAATGGCTGCGTTGACAAAAAAAGCTAAATTTAGTGCAACTGCAGTATCAATAAAATTGAATTTGATGGCTTCCTTAATACCTTTGCTGTCTCTTTCGAACTTTCTGGTTTGTACCAGCGATGAATGCAAGTAAAGATTGTGGGGCATCACGGTGGCACCAATAATACCGATAGCAATGTAAAGCGCTTCGCCACCTAACATAGAAGGTTCAAAACCTTTGGCAATTTCTTTCAAAGATGGTTCTACAATGAACATCTCCACTAAGAAAGAGAGGCCTACAATAAACACCATGGACACAATAAAAGCCTCCATTTTGCGCATGCCTTTATTAAGCAAGAAGAGTAAAAGAACGGTGTCAAAAATGGTGATGGAAATCCCCCAAATGAGCGGTAAGCCGAAAAGCAGGTTTAAACCAATCGCCATCCCGATAATTTCTGCCAAATCACAAGCGATGATAGCGGTTTGTGCCAATACAAATAATGGGAAATTAACCCATTTTGGATAGGTGTTTCTCGAAGCTTGCGCTAAATCCAATCCTCTTACGATGCCCAAACGAGCACTTAACGATTGCAAAAGCAGTGCGATAAGGTTCGACATGAGTAGCACCCAAATGAGCTGATACCCGAATTTACTACCGCCAGCGATATCTGTAGCCCAGTTTCCAGGGTCCATGTAGCCCACACTTACCAAGTATGCCGGACCTAAGAACGCCAAAATTCTCCGCCAACCTTTTTTCTCGTTGGTAGCTACACTTTGATGTACTTCGCTTAGGGATTGCTTCTCTGCCATTAGTTCTTGGTAATTAAAATGTGTTTGGCTACTTCTCTGCTGATATTCATTTTTTGTTGCTCAACTAATAATTCTACTGAGCCGTCGAACTCTAAAACTTCTATGATTTCTATACGTTTTCCTAAGGTTAAGCCAAGTTTTTCTAAATGTTTAAGAAAAGTTGATGAATGCTCGCTTACGCCGGTTATAGTGCCCTTATCTTTAGGCTTTAGCTTACTTAACTTAGCAAAAGAAAGATCTGCAAAGTTTCCATATTTATCGGGAATGAGATCACCATGAGGGTCAACCTTCGGGAAATCCAAAAATTCATCTAAACGTTCAATTAATAAATTAGATTGAATGTGCTCTAGTTCTTCTGCAACATCATGTACTTCATCCCACTTAAAATTGAGCTTGTCTACCAAAAAAACTTCCCAAAGGCGATGCTTCCTAACAATATTGATAGCCGTTGATTTGCCTTTCTCCGTTAAGGTTACCCCTTGATACTTTACATAATTAACCAATTCTTTGTCAGAAAGTTTCTTAAGCATGTCAGTTACTGATGCTGCTTTGGTCTGTATACGCTCTGCAATAGCATTAGTTAGCACTGGATTACTAATTTCTGATAAATGGTAAATGATTTTCAGGTAGTTCTCTTCGGTATAAGATTGCATTTTTGCTTTTCTAATTCATTATTTAGACAAATCTAAAAATTTATCTATAAAATTTTCGCTAAATTTTTACATTAATTTTAGAATAAAATTTTGCGAGTTAGCCTTCCTGTTATATCTTTGAGCAATTCAATCAAAATAAGGTATGGCATTAGAACTAGATAAAATCGATTTTAAAATCTTAAAATTATTGCAAGAAAATGGTAGGATTACCAATTTGCTTTTATCACAAGAAATAGGTTTATCTCCAGCGCCGACTTTGGAACGTGTTCGTAAGTTAGAAATGTCTGGTTACATTAAAAGTTACCACGCATTAGTTGATGAAGAAAAATTAGGTTTGGGTATCAAAACCTTCATCCAAATTCAGTTAGATTTCCATAAAAATAATACTATCCAAATCTTTTTAGACGAGGTAAACCAAATTAAAGAAGTAACTGAATGCCATCACGTAACTGGTCAGGCAGATTTTTTATTGAAGGTTTACGTGAGTGATATCAAATCTTACGAGCGTTTAATTATGGATAAAATCAGTAAGATTTCCGTGGTGAAGACTTTCCAGACGATGATGATTATGTCTACGACGAAGAAAGAGCCAATTGTGCCTCTTGAGTATTAGTTTTTAACACCTTAGGTACCTTAGTTCACTTTAGAGTAAGTTTCGATATAATTCATTAACAAAAGTTTTCTTTCCATTATGAATGATGTTTGTGCAATTGAAATTTATAAGTAGTCCTTTGGGAGCATTAAGTAATTTCATGTACGTTAGTATTTGTGCTTCATAAATTGGATGCATGGTTTCTACTGATTTCAATTCTACTACCAAGCAATTTTCCACTAATATATCTACTCTTAAAGCAGTATTAATAATCGTGTCTTTGTATTCGATATCAATAATATGTTCGGAGATATAAGAGATATTCCTTAGTTGTAATTCTCTTTCTAGACAGCGATGATAAACACTCTCTAATAATCCTGGACCAAGGCTTTTATGGATATCAATGCATGCACCGGTTATTTCATATTCCAAAGCGCTGATAAGCTTTTTAATTCAAATTGTTTTCCATTAGATATTTTCAAAAGATGTATATCTAATATAGAGAAAGACAATATAAAAAACTAAAATGTTCTAAGGTGTCTTAGGTGGTTATTTGATATAGTGGTCAGGTATTAGGAGCTAGGTATCAGTCTTTCTTAGTAGCTGCTAATTTACAACGTAAAACTTACTACTTATAACTATGCAGGATAGGTGTCAGTTGTTTAGTTTTGGCCAGCGGCTTTCAATCGTAATTCGTAAATCTAAAATCGTAAATTAAACGATCTGCCAGTTAATCCCTTCTTTTCCTTCCTTTTTAAGGATTTCGTTAGTCTTGGAGAAAGGCTTTGAGCCGAAGAAACCGTTATAAGCAGAAAATGGCGATGGATGTGCAGAGCTAATAATGAAATGCTTGCTTTTGTCTATCAGTGCTTCCTTTTGCTTAGCGTAATTTCCCCACAGAATAAATATTATACCACTTCTTTTCTCCGAAAGCTCAGTAATTACTTTATCGGTAAATTGCTCCCAGCCCCTTTTTTGATGCGAACCAGCCGTGTGTGCTCTAACAGTTAAAGTAGCATTAAGCAATAGCACTCCTTGGTCAGCCCAAGCGGTCAGCTCACCGTGGTTAGGAATTTTAAAATCTGTAAATTCATCCGCCAGTTCTTTGTAGATATTTTTAAGCGAGGGCGGAGGAACTACACCTTTTTGTACAGAGAAAGATAAACCGTGAGCCTGACCTACACCGTGATAAGGATCTTGTCCTAAAATCACCACTTTCACCTTTTCGAAAGGCGTGTGATTGAAAGCATTGAAAATATCAGCTCCCTTTGGATAAATTGTAAAGCCCGCTTGTTTTTCCTGCTGAAGAAAATCTTTCAGCGATTTCATGTAGGGTTTTTCAAATTCTCCTTCCAGAACTTTAAACCAGCTAGGTTCTAAATCTACAGCCATTTACAAAGTCAAAGCTTAAAAGTTAAAAATAAAAGATGTTGGTAGTCTATTTTTTAGCAGATAAGATATCAATCAAATCTAGCTCTAGGCTTTTCTTAGGATGTTCGATGATACGACCAATTTCTTTACCTTTTTTATCAGTGATGATGAATGTAGGCACACGTTGAATATCAAGACCATCAATTAAGCCATTCTCCGCTTTTTTAGCGCCATCAACAGCTACAAAAGAAACATGTTTTTCATCCACTTTAATGGCATCAGTAACTTTTAAGAAGTTTGGAACTTGGAATTTACTATCTCCACACCAAGTGCCCAAAACCACCTTGATTTTCTTGTCCTTCATCAATTTGGTTAATTGAGGTACAGATGCAGAGTCTACTTTGTAATTTTCGTAGTTGGCATCATAGCTTGCTTTAAATTCTGGGAATTCTACTAAACCCTCTCTTGAGCACTCGTTTAACATGATTTGCTTATGTTTTATTTGATCTTCTAATTTTTTATTGATTTCTTGGGCATTCGCCGAAACGAAAAATAACCCAAACATGATGGCGAATACGTACTTCATCGTTAGCTAAATTTTTGTTGAAATTATAAATTAAATCGTTATTATCTGCTATATAAAACCGATATTTGCAGAAATATTGAAAAACTATGTCAAATTTAGTACGCCTAATTATAGGCTTTGCTTTACTGGGTGCAGCAGTTGCACTTTTCGTCTTCGGTCACTGGGGTTGGGGTATTCCAACGGTTTTTTTCAGCATATTCGTTTTTATAACGTATTTCTACAACGAAAACATGCTCATTGCACAGTGGTACTTGCGTAAAGATAATATGGCCAAAGCCGAAGTTTTTTTGGGTAGAATAACCAACTACGAAAAGCAATTGAACAAAATGCAATACGGTTATTACAACCTTTTGTTGGGTTTGATGGAATCGAGAAAAGCACCAATGAAATCTGAGAAATATTTTAAAGCTGCTTTAAGCTTGGGCTTGCATATGGATCACAACATTGCTTTGGCTAAATTAAGTTTGGCAGGTATTGCTATGGGAAAACGCAATAAACGCGAAGCTCAGATGTACTTAACAGAAGCTAAAAAAGCTGATAAAAATAAATTATTAGCTGATCAGATTAAGCAAATGAAAGATCAGCTTGGCATGTTAGATAAGCAACAACAAGTGCGCTACAGCCATAGATAATAAGATTTAAAACATAAAAAAGAGCTAATTGCTTAAAGCGATTAGCTCTTTTTATTTGTCGCACAAGCGATCGAAGTTTTCTTCGTAAGCAGCGTCTGTTCTGCTCAACAAATCATCTTCTTCCTCTTCTCTTCTTTTTTTGCTGAAAAAAAGCTCTTCTGCTTGAATGCGTTTAATTAACTGACGAATTAGCGATAAATCAAAAGTGTCTTTGCTTAATTTAATGCAATATTCGTTTTCTGTGATTTCAATACTTGAACTATTCATTTTATTTAAAATTAGTACAGTACTAAAATAGAAAAGGCTTGTTACTGTAACTGCAATAAGCTTTTAAGTTTCTGTTATGTTTGTGTTAAGGCATTAGCTTGTTCTTTGTAAAAGGATGTGTCGTAAAATGAACTTAATTTTCTTCATTTCTTAATGTTTCAATCCTATTTAATACGGTTTTTCTAAATCTTTGAAAAGGTGGTTTATCTTTTACCCATCGAGTAGCTTATAAGCAAAAAAATCCCCAGTAAAAACTGAGGATTTCTATATCTAATAATTTAAGATTATTCTATTTGTGCTCTAAAAACAATCCGTCATCAGTTTTGCTTACTCTAAGGATATTCTTTCCAGTTAAGCCCTTCAATGTAGTATCCCACTTTTTATTGCTCCATTCTGGCAATTGAGCTTTAACATCGCTTAATAATTGTTGCTCGCCTTCTTTAATCAAAGCGTACAATTCAGCTTCTTCAGCAGAAAGCTCAATTTTCTTTTTCTCAGGACGCATTTGCGGGAAGAACAATACTTCTTGAATAGTTGATTGGTCAGTCATTAACATCACCAATCTATCAATACCAATACCCAGACCAGAAGTAGGAGGCATGCCATATTCCAAAGCACGAACGAAGTCATCATCCATTGCCATAGCTTCATCATCACCTCTGGCAGCTAATTTCAACTGATCCTCAAAACGTTCTTTTTGGTCAATTGGGTCGTTCAATTCAGAATAAGCATTACCAATTTCCTTACCCATTACAAAAAGCTCGAAACGTTCTACTAAACCTTGTTTGCTGCGGTGTTTCTTCGCTAAAGGTGTCATTTCGATAGGGTAGTCGGTAATGTACGTAGGCTGAATTAAGTTAGCTTCCACTTTCTCACTGAAAAGTTCATCCACCAATTTACCACGGCCCATGCTATCATCAATCTCGATACCTTGCTCTTTACAAGTTTGAGCCAGTTGCTCTTCACTCATTTCCGAAACATCGATACCTGTATATTTTTGGATGGATTCGTACATGGTTAACTTCTCGTAAGGACCAGCAAAATCAATTTCATGTCCGCCAACTTTCACCACAGGCGAACCGTGGATAGCCACAGCGATTTTCTCCAAACACTCTTCCACCATGCCCATCATCCAAACATAGTCTTTGTAAGCTACGTAGATTTCCATTGAAGTAAACTCAGGGTTGTGCGTTCTGTCCATCCCTTCATTACGGAACATCTTACCGAACTCATAAACGCCATCAAAACCTGCAACAATTAGCCTTTTTAGGTAAAGTTCATTAGCAATACGCAAAAACAAAGGCATATCTAAAGTGTTGTGGTGTGTCGCAAACGGACGAGCCGCTGCACCACCATGCACCGCTTGTAAAATTGGCGTCTCTACTTCCATCCAACCTTGGCTATCGAAGTAATTACGCATGGTGTTAATCACCTTAGAACGGTTGATGAAAATTTGTTTGTAGTCAGGATTTACCGTTAAATCTACATAACGCATTCTGTAACGCAATTCCGGATTGGTAAAACCATCGAACACGTTTCCTTCATCATCGCGTTTTACAATTGGTAACGGACGTAAAGATTTAGAAAGTACGGTAAATTTATTCACGTGTACTGAAATTTCACCAGTTTGGGTAGTGAAAACATAACCCTCCACACCAATAAAATCACCGATATCTAATAATTTCTTAAATACAGTATTGTACAATGTCTTATCATCAGTAGGGCAAAGCTCATCACGTTTTAAATAAATTTGGATACGACCAGTAGCGTCTTGAAGTTCAGCGAAAGATGCTGCTCCCATAATGTTGCGGCCCATAATTCTGCCCGCAATGCTAATTGTCTTGTATGCTGTTTTATCTTTTTCGTAGTTAGCTAAAATGTCTGCTGCATTAGCATTGATTTCGTACGCCTCTGCAGGATATGGGTTAATGCCCAGTTCGCGAAGCTGTTTTAGCGAATCGCGACGCAATATTTCCTGTTCTGATAATCCTATACTCATTAATTGAATTTTTTGCAAAAGTAGTAAATTTTTTGCGGTTTTGGGAGGCAGAAATCAGGTTCAAGCTCAGATCTGTGATAGCTCGTATAAGCGTTTCGTCATTGCGAGTTTATAAAGCAATCTTAAGATTTAGATAATTAGTTTTTAGAAAAGCAAATTGCCCACGCTATTGAAGCAAGTCGGGCTATACGCTATAATCTTTTTGTTGCCCTAGCTCAAACCTCATAGGTTTTATTTGCGATATGCTCATTAAACCTATGAGGTTTCTTTACCCAAGAACAAAAAGGATTTTCGCTGCTATCCCGTTTAGAAAACAAAAGCTTGTGCTACGAATCAGAACCACTATTTCGTTTATAAAACTATGTTGGTCAGAATTTGTAATCCTGTTCCTATCTCAGAATGGATTTAAAATCCATAGTTATTAAAGTCGGGATTGCAAATCCCGACTAGCGGATTTTGGGATTAACGTATGGGCTTAAGACAAGGCTATTAAACATTTCGTCATTGCAAGCATGCGAAGCCATCTTAAAAAGTTTGATAGTTTATTTTCCTTATTAGGTAGTTAGATATTTTAGCTGTGAATAAGAAAGGATTTCATTGCCGTCTGCTTTAGCTGACGGTTTAAAAGTGACAAATAGCTGGCTTTAGCCAAAAATGAGGCTTTGGCTAAAGCCTAGAATGGTTTGTTCTTATTCCGTTGGCTAAAGCCGAACGGTAATGAAAATGCAATTGGATTTACAGTTCTAAAGCCTAATCACAGGATTTAGAATTCGAACAACAAATATCCATAGTGCTGTAAAAATGGAATTATGGATTTGAAATCCATAGCTATTAAAAGCGGGATTAAAAAATCAGATTAACAGAAATTCCACGAACGTTCGGAATTATAAATGTCGGACAGTAGATGTAACTATTTTAAGTATTTTCTAAATACCATACTGTACTGATCACCAAAAGTTATACTAGTTATATCCGCATACTTAATTCTACTAGGCTCTTTATCTAACTTTCCTGCTGGATCATAATTCAATATGGATATTTTTGTTTTGCCTACTTTTTGAATAGGACCTATGAGGAAATCAGCTTCTGGTTGATCTTCACATTCAATAATTACATGGAAATCGGCTTCTATTAAACTGAGGAATAGTTTATTCCAACCATCTAAAGAGATAAAATTTGGGATTTTGTACTGTCTTTTCAGTGTTCCTTCGGCTCTATGTATCTTATTGGAAGTTTTATCATATTTATTACATCGAATAGTTTCAATGTATCGTAATGGTAATATAACGTATCCATTAAGGGAAAATTCATTATGTACTTGAAGTAAAATAAACTCTCCAGATTGCAGCTGGATATAACCATAAATACTGCTCTCGGTATCTTGTAAGTTGCAGATAACTTTTACAAAATCTTTGTTGTCAATATGTTTTTGTATGGTCTCTTTATATTTTGCGACTTTCTTTTCCTTTTTCATCACTTTACAATTGGTGTAGATAACAAATTTTACTCCACCTCCGCACTATCCTTCGCATACATTTCCGCAATTGCAGGCGCATATTTCTTCTCAACAATTCTGCGTTTCACTTTCATTGTCGGTGTAATTTCGCCCTCATCAATGCTAAATGGGTTGCGCTTAATCTTAAAGTGCTTAATACGCTCAAATTTAGCTAACTCGTTAGAAATCTTTTTGATGTCTTTTTCTATCCAATCGTAAATCTCTTTCTCCTCAATAAAATCGCCTTCTTGCTGGAAAAACTCTTCTTTTAAATTGAAGGTTTCCTGTAATGTCTCTTTATTGGGAATAATGATTGCCGTAATGTATTCACGTTTATCGCCAATCAGAAACAACTGCTCAATCTTAGGGCTTTTCAAGTAAATGTTTTCTACCGGCGTTGGATAAACATTCTTACCGTAGGCATTTACAATCATGTTTTTCAGCCTGTCGGTAATTTGTAAATTGCCTTTGTAAAAACGACCAATATCTCCCGTATGGAACCATTTGTCTTTGTCAATCGCTTCGGCAGTTTCAGCAGGCTTGTTAAAATATCCTTTCATCACACAATGCCCACGAACAATGATTTCCCCTTCTTCGCACTCAAAACTCTCATTAAATGTATCGTGAGTTTGAATATTGATGATTTGCTTCGTGTCTACATTCTGGATGCCAATTTCTATACCAGGTATTACACGGCCCACAGTGCCATAAACCTGTCTGTGGTACTCCGTAACCGACATTACCGGCGAAGTTTCTGTTAAACCAAAACCTTCCAATATTTTAATGCCTAAATCACCAAAGAACTCGCCTACGTTTTTAGGCAAGGCTGCACCGCCAGAAATCATGAACTTTAATCTTCCGCCAGTCTTTTCTTTAATCTTGCTGAAAACCAATTTCTCCGCAATGCCTTTTTTTGCACCTAAAATCAACCCAGGGTTTTTGCCTGCTTCTTTCGCAACTCTGCAACTGTTACCAACCTCCAAAGCCCAAGTAAATATTTTCGCTTTCATGCCGCCTGCAGAGGTGCCAGATTTAATCGCTTTGTCATGGATACGCTCTAATAAGCGAGGTACGCAAGACATTACCGTCGGTCTCACTTCGCCCATGTTTTTTGCCAAAAGCTCTAAACTTTGTGCAAAGGCTATTTTACATCCTTGTGCGCAGCAAACGTGATAAGTTGCGGTACGCTCAAATACGTGCGATAAAGGCAAGAACGATAAGAAGGTTTCTGTTTCATCAATTACAGGAATTTGCTGTAAACAAACTTCCACGTTTTTTACGAAGTTATAATGGGTAAGCATCACACCTTTTGGCGTTCCCGTTGTGCCAGAAGTATAAATTAAAGAGGAAACATCCTGCGGTAAAACTTCGGTTCTTCTCTTATCGATTTCAGCGGTTTCTTCTGCTGAAACAGGTCTGTTTAAAATGTTATTGTAGTCAATTACTTCAATGTTTAAACCTTCTGGTATGGCTATTTTTCCGAAATCAGGAAATGCTGGAATTATATATTTTAGTTCCTGACAGTTGTCGGCAACTTTTAATACTTTTCTAAATAGAAATGGGTTACCAACTAAAATGGCTTTAATACCAGAGTCATTAATAATGTAAGCTACTTCCTGTTCGGAAAGAGTAGGGTAGATGGATACGTTAATCACACCAATTTGTTGAATACCTTGGTCGTAATACACATATTCTGGCGAATTTTCCATCATTAAACCGAGCCTATCACCTTTAACGATACCTTTTTCTAGAAAAAATGAAGCTACAGCATCAGCTTTTGCTAGCGTTTCTTTGAAAGATATTTCTTCCCAGTTTGCACCTTTCTTGTGTATTAAAAAAGTGTCTTCTGGTTGATGTATGTTTTTAACAACGTTGCGTAATAGCGTAGGTACGGTAGAAAATTCGTTGAATGAGACCATGTTACATTTACAGTTTGGTGATGTTTTGAACCGACAATGATAAAGCATTGTAACTAATAATACAAAATCAATTAAGGATTGTTGGTAAAAAAGAGGAAATAACGCTTTTATAAAATAATTGATACGTAGTTGGTTATGGAATGAAATTGATTATCTTGGATTACACACAAATAAAAAACTTGAATCATGAAAAATGTTGTATTAAAGCTATTCTCCCATAAGTGGAGGATGGTAAAAACTGCGGCTGTAATGCTGCTTTGTCTATCTAATGTAGGCCTAACTTTTGCCCAAGAAACATTATTGTTGAGTAGTTTTTTGAAAGATAAAAAATCGAAAAACTACACTTATCGTAAGGATATTTTTGGAAACACCGAAATCGTTGATGAACGATTGCAGACAATTGGGAAAATTAAAAAGAATATTTTTGGTGATGATGTGTTAGAGGATGAAAGGGGGCAAACCGTATTAAAACTCAGAAAGGATATTTTCGGCAATACAATTTTGGAAGATGGAAGAGGGCAACAGGTTGCTAAATATTCGAAGGATATTTTTGGAAATACAATAGTTGAAAGTTCTGCAAACAACGTAGTAAGAAAACATCGAAAGGATATTTTCGGTAATGATGTAGTGGAGGATGGAAAAGGAAATACAATTGCCACATTCAAAACAGATATTTTTGGAAACAAAGTAGTGGAAGATGGAAAAGGCGAAGTCGTAACCAAATTTAGAACAGATATTTTTGGCAACGAGATTATTGAGGGAAGGAACGGTGAGGTGAAGTTAGTCCGTAAGAAAGACATCTTTGGGAACTTTATTGTTGAAGATGGGAATCGTAATGTGATAGGGAAATATAAGACCGATATTTTTGGAAATGAGGTTGTAGAGGATGGTAGCGGAAATGTGATTAGACGTTACAAAAAAGATTTTTCTGGCAACCAGATCGTAGAAGATGGAAATGGAAATAAGATTGGAACTTATAAGGTAGATAGTTCTGGTAACAAGATTTTTGAAGCTAATTAAAAAGTAAAAGCCCCGATTTAAATTAGGAGCGTTGGATGGAAGTATTTGTTGGCGGGGACGCCAACAAATAGCAATGTTTCAAACAATAAGGACTCCTGCTGACATTGGCGTCCCCGCCAATGTCTATTTCCTACATCTTAAAAGTTAAATATCTTCAAATTTAATTCGGAACTTTTATGGAGATCAACTTCCTTGAAGGATTTTCGTTTTTTCTGCATTAAATTCTTCCTGTGTTAAAATTCCTGCATCCAATAATTCTTTAAGGTCTAATAAAGCTTGCTTTTTATCAACTATGTTAGTAGATTTTTGTTCAAGCTTGCTGTCAGTTTGTGCAGCTTGAGCAGTTGAACTAGCTGGGCCATATTTAATCAATAGTTCGGTAATTTCATTAAAGCCTTTAATATTTGCGTAATCAATGGCTCTTTGCTCTTTGGTATTTACTACTGTAGGGTCAGCTTTATTTTCTAATAAAATTGCTGCCATATCTTTTTTACCATTTGCCGCCGCATAATGAAGTGGAGTATTTCCGCTCTCGTCTTGCACATTTACATTAGCGCCTTTGCTAAGCAATAGTTTAATCATACTAACATGACCGCTTTTTGCTGCTACATGCATTAAGCTTTCGCCGCCATAACTGTAAGCATTATTAAGTGAGAAACTTGCCTCGTTACTCAAATTGGTAGCAGTTTCTACCCAATCAAGGTACGAAGACATAGAATTGTCTGAAGACACTACTGGTTTGGCATAATTTACATCTACACCTTTATCTAAGAACAATTCCACCACTTCTTTTTGATTATGTGCACAAGCATACCAAATAGGAGATAGGCCATTTTTGTTAGTGGTAAGCACATCGGCCCCATTTTCTACCAAAAACTTAATCATCATTCTGTTGGTGTCATAACAGGCTAGTAGCAGTGCGTTTTCTCCGTTATGATTACTGTGGTTGATGTCGGCTCCATTTTGCAGTAGAAGTTCTACCGTTGGAGAATTTTTGGAAGCTACTGCAACTAACAATGGCGAATTGCCTTGTTTATCTGTAGTATTTACATCCGCTCCATTATTTAAAAGTACTTCTGCCACTTGGCGATTCCGAGTTCCCGCGGCTAAAAGTAGCGCAGTTTCTGAAAGATTGTTTCCGTTGTCTACCGATAAACCACTTTCCAAAAGTTTGTTTAAAATCTCTACTTGACCATAAAGAGCAGCGAGATGTATTAAACTGTTGCCTTTGTGGTCTCTAATTTCTGTATTAGCACCTTTTTCTAGCAGATACAAAGCCGTTTGCTTCTGCTTTTGCAAAAGGGCAAAATATAGGGGAGTTTCTCCGGCCTGGTCTTCGTAGTTTACATTAGCTCCGCTATCAAGTAGCATCTTTACTAAGTCTAAAAAACCGTGATGAGCAGCATAATGAAGTGCCGTTCTTCCTCTTTCATCCGTATATTTTGGATCAGCCTCTCCGTTGCTAAGTAGTAATTCGGCTATTTTGCGTTTTCCTGACTCGCAGGCAATTATAAATGACATCGACATAATGAGAAATGTTAGATGAGTAAATGAAAGAATTTAGAATTATAAATAACCAATAATCAATAAAACAAATGGTCGCTAGCTAATGAACCAGTGAACAAATGAACTAAAAATTATTTCATCAATAATTCTACTGTTTTGATTTTTAAATTGTCATCGCTGGCAAGTGCTAGAGCAGTTTGGTCTTTGTTATTAGTGATGTTTTTATCTGCACCATTCTCGAGTAACAGTTTTACTTTTCTATAGGTTTCCTTCGCCTTTTCTGCTTCGTAATTAACGTTATAGGCACATACCTTATGTAGAAGTGTATTTCCTTCATCATCTTGTCGGTTGATATCTATATTCCCATTAGTTAATGCAGTTTGAAGTATTTCAGATTTTTTCTCAGCCAATATATCTACAGGCCTGGTTTCTCTTCCGTAATAAGAATTGATTTGATATAAATCTGCGCCGTCTTTTAAAAGCTCAGCTAATAATTGAAGTTCTTTTTCGCTGCCACTGTAACTAATTCGAACATATTCAAAAAACATACTGACCTGATCTTTATTTAGCGCATCGAAATCTGGACTAGCATATTCCTTTAATAACTGATAAGTTTCTAGGTCTAATTTTTCGGCTACTGCTAAATAGAAACAGCTTTTTCCTTCTTTGCTTTCTTGGTTAGGATCTGCACCTGCTTTTAATAGTGGAGCAATAAATTCTTTTCTATTAAGGTCTATAGCTTGGTAAAGCGGTGTTTTTTCGACTACGTTTCCTTCGTTTATATCTAGACCTTGTTCAATCAAAAAATCAATATAACTAATGAGCAATTCAGGATTTCTGGTATAAGTTTTAGCAACCTGATGTAGGTAACCTTCTTCAGCATTATTTTTAAAGTTGATGTCAGCACCAGCATCTACTAATTTAGATATAAACGCTAAGGGAGCTTCTTTTCCAAAAAAATACGAAAGTAATGTTGAGCCAGCAACTTCATCATTGATATTCTCAACTTTTGAAAAGAAATCGTCTAGAAAAGCCAACGAATCTTCATCGGTATTTAAACTATATAGAATTCTATCGAAAATGGTATTGTTGAAACTATCGAGTTCATAAATATCTAATTCGATGGTGTTGTCTTTGAAGAGAAGTTGCAGAATTTCAAATTGCTTTTCCTTTAGTAAGGTGTCGAAAATCTGGCTTTTGGTGTAGATGTTTAACGATGGGTCTAGCTTTTCACCAGCTTGTAATAATTGTTTTGCTTCGTCAAAATTCTTGGCTTGTATCGCTTGTAAAATCATGGAATAGGGCTTTTTCTTCCACTTAGCTCAATTTTTATACCAAGCATTATTATTTAGTCTCATTCGGTTAGTGTAAAACAAAAAAGGCACTGCTGTGAAGCAGTGCCTTTTTATAATGATTTTCGAAAAGCTATACAGAAAAACTTTCCCCACAACCGCAAGTACGGCTAGCGTTTGGATTAACAAAGTTAAATCCTTTACCGTTTAAGCCATCAGTGAAGTCTAATTCTGTGCCTGCTAGATATAAAAAGGATTTCATATCTAAAGCAATTCTAATTCCTCGGTCTTCAAAAAATTGATCGCCTTTTTGTTCTTCGTTGTCAAAATCTAAATTATAAGACAAACCAGAACAGCCACCTCCTTTTACAGACACACGTAAAAAATAATCAGAACCCATTTCAGAATCCTGCATTAAGGTGTCTATTTTACTTTTTGCTTTATCTGTGATAGTAATCATGATATTTACGGTTTACGATTTTAGATTTACGATTGACCTGCATGATGCAAATCTAAAATCTAAAATTTCTTAGTGGTGTGATTTAGGTAACTCTAATGCTTCCATTCCGTTTTTAACGCGGTAATCGTTAATTGCAGATTTGATAGCATCTTCAGCTAATACCGAACAGTGGATTTTTACTGGAGGCAAAGCCAATTCTTCAACTAAATCCATATTATCGATAGCCAAAGCCTCGTCAATGGATTTACCTTTTAACCATTCTGTAGCTAAAGATGAAGAAGCAATAGCCGAACCGCATCCAAAAGTTTTGAATTTAGCATCGGTAATCATATTGTTGTCATCAACTTCAATTTGTAAACGCATCACGTCGCCGCACTCTGGAGCACCTACTAAACCAGTACCTACGTTTTTATTGTCTTTATTTAAAGTACCAACGTTTCTAGGGTTGGTATAGTGGTCAATTACTTTTTCTGAATATGCCATGATATTTTAGATTTTAGATTTACGATTTTAGATTGTCTGCCACCGTAAATTGTTATATTCTTAATTTATTTAATGATTGTCTATTTCAAATCGTAACTCGTAAATCTACAATCGTAATTCTCTTTAGTGTTCTGCCCACTCAATTTTGCTCAAGTCAATTCCTTCTTTAAACATTTCCCAAAGTGGAGAAAGGTCTCTTAAGTGGTTAACTGCTTTTCTAGTGTTTTCTATTGCGTAGTCAACTTCTTCTTCTGTAGTAAATCTTCCTAATCCAAAACGGATTGAAGAGTGTGCCAAATCATCAGAAAGACCTAACGCCTTTAACACGTAAGATGGTTCTAATGAAGCCGAAGTACAAGCCGAACCTGAAGAAACTGCTAAATCTTTCATCGCCATCATTAAACCTTCGCCTTCAACATATTTAAAAGAAATATTAGCTACGTGAGGTAAACGATGTTGTGTATTACCATTTACATAACTTTCTTCCATTGTATTTAAAGAGGTTTCTAATTTATCACGCAAAGCAGATAAACGTTTAGCTTCTTCATCCATTTCTAAGCGACAAAGCTCACAAGCTTTACCTAAACCTACAATACCTGGTACATTTAACGTGCCAGAACGCATACCACGCTCATGACCACCGCCATCCATTTGTGAAGTAACCTTAACTCTTGGGTTTTTTCTACGTACGTATAAAGCACCAACACCTTTTGGTCCGTACATTTTGTGCGCACTGAAAGCCATTAAGTCAATTCCATCAGCATTTACATCTACCGGAATTTTACCAACCGCTTGTGTAGCATCAGTAAAAAATAAAGCACCGTGTTTGTGAGCGATAGCAGAAATTTCTTTGATAGGTTGTACTACACCAATTTCGTTATTACCATACATGATGGTTACCAAAATGGTTTCCGGTGTCATTGCAGCTTCTAATTCAGCTAGGTCAATTAAACCATCTTCTTTAACTTGTAGATAAGTAACTTTTGCACCTTGTTTTTCTAAATGCTTGCAGGTATCTAAAACAGCTTTGTGCTCTGTAGTAGCGGTAATGATGTGATTACCTTTATCAGCATACATTTCGAAAACACCTTTGATCGCCAAGTTATCAGCCTCAGTAGCGCCAGAAGTAAAGATGATTTCTTTTTCTGTACAGCCAATCAATTTTGCAACTTGTTCGCGGGCATAGTCTACACCTTCTTCAGCAACCCAGCCAAAAGCGTGGTTACGGCTAGCTGCATTACCAAATTTGTTAGTGAAATAAGGCAACATAGCTTCCAATACTCTTGGATCTAGAGGTGTTGTAGCATTATTATCTAAGTAAATAGGAAGTTCCATCTAATATTTAATTTTTAAAATTTAGCTGAGGGCTTAACGCTTTTCAGCTTTTAACAATACAAAGATACGAAAAAACTTTCCGAACAATTATAGATAATGGCTATGAAGCTATAGATAAAACCTGCATTTTTACATTCTGATAACGAGAATAGTTTCGGGTTAGGAGTTGAGGGTTACGTGTTCACGCTCCCACAACCTGTAACTCGCAACTCATAACTTCATTATGAATAAAATAGAACATATAGGGATAGCGGTGGCTGATTTGCAAAAAGCATCTACTTTGTACGAGCAATTGTTGGGTACAAATTGCTATAAAACCGAGCGAGTGGAGAGTGAAAATGTTGACACGGCCTTTTTCAAAACTGGAGAAAATAAGATAGAATTATTAGCTAGCACAGCTGATGATAGCGCTATCGCTAAGTTTATTGCCAAGAGAGGAGAGGGCATACATCACATTGCTTTTGAGGTGGATGATATTTATGCTGAAATGGAAAGATTGAGGAATGAAGGTTTTGTGTTGTTAAACGAAGAGCCTAAAAAAGGTGCAGACAATAAGTTGATTTGCTTTGTGCATCCAAAAGGAACGAATGGTGTTTTAATTGAACTTTGTCAGGAGATTAGATGAGCATGTCATTGGCAAAAATGGTAGGCAAAGATTTTGAACTGCCAGAAGATATAGCTGAAAATCAATTGAGAGAGGTTTTGGTGAAAGCTTTTGAATATTTGGTAGAAGATGATTTTTCTAAATTGGTGCAAATTCTTTACCGTGCCGATGTAGACCAAGATAAATTGAAGCAACTATTGGAAAGTGCCAAAAACTCTAGCTCTGGGGAAGTAATCGCAGATGCGTACATCGCTAGGCAAAAAGCTAAGCTGGAGATTTGGAATAAATATTCGAAGTCTTGAGTTTTATATCTTGTCGTCATTTCGAGCGAAACATAGTGAAGTCGAGAAATCTTTGAATAATAATTTGACTTAAAGATTTCTCCATTACGCTGCGCTCCAGTCGAAATGACGGACAATACTTTACTCTTCCTCCTGAGAAAGCGCCCTCGTAGCCACTTTGCCAACGGTTAAACCTTGTGCAATAATGGAGAATACCACAATAAAATAAGTGGTGGCCAAAATTACCGGCTTGTGTGGGCCTTCATCAATGGATAAAGCCAAGGCAATGGAAACGCCACCTCTTAAACCTCCCCAAACCAATACTTTTATTGTTCCCTTACTAAATTTGTTTTTAAATGGAATTACTTTAACAGGGATGTAAATAGAGATAAATCTGGCAAAAAGTACAATTAAAATACTTAGGCCACCCATGATCCAGTAGTTGGTAATGTTAGGGATAATCAATAATTCGAAGCCGATAAACAGGAATAAAATGGCGTTTAATATTTCATCAATCAACTCCCAAAATTTATTTAGATAATCTTTAGTAGTAGTAGACATGGCTGTTCTTTTGCCATAATTTCCAATCACAATACCTGCCGCAACCATGGTTAGCGGACCAGAAATATGCATCCCTCTGGCAATTAAATAACCGCCCATCACTACCGATAAAGTAATCAAAACAGATACTTTGTAATCATCGATTTTACGCATGGCGTTTGATGCCCCAATACCTAGTAAAGCACCAACTATAAATCCACCAGCTGCTTCTTTAATCAATAGCCAAGAGATATTGCCAAACGAAATATCTAAGTCGCTACTTTGCGTTAACTGCAAGATAACAGCGAAAACCACAACCGCAACACCATCATTAAATAGCGATTCGCCTGCAACTTTCGTTTCTAATGATTTCTTCACTTTGGCTTCCTTTAACACGCCCATTACCGCAATTGGGTCGGTAGGAGATATCAAGGCTCCAAATAACAAACAATAAAGAAAAGGAATATTTAAACCGAGTAATGGCGCAACATAAAAAACAATTCCGCCAACTACAAAAGTGGATATAACCACACTAACGGTAGAGAATATTACAATTGGCCCACGTTGTTCCTTTAAATCTTTTAGGTTGATATGGATAGCACCCGCAAAGAGTAGAAAGTTTAGCATGGCGCCCATCAATACTTCCGTAAAATCTACATCCTTTAAAAGGTTGGAGAAATGAGTGAAAGTATCAGGAAATAAATGACCTGTAATTACTAAAATGATAGACGATATCATGGCAATAATCATGATGCCAATAGTAGAAGGTAACTTTAAATATCGAAGATTGAGATACGAGAAAAAAGACGCAAGAACGATGAGAACGGAAAAAGAATAGTATAACTCCATGAATAAAATTTAAAGGTTTTCGAACTAGGTAAGTTCGCAATATAACAATTAGGGGCTTTTTGACCAATTTTTAAGTGGCTTTTGTTACACGAATTAGGCCGTTGAAAAAGTCTTCTATAGTTTAATAAATACCCCAATGGGGTATCGTTTCAAAAGAGATAAGTATTTATATTGCAAAGCTTTCAGTGCGCTAAGGATACATAAGCAAATGATGATTATATTTATTTAAATGAAAATAAAGATTTTTTTTGTCGTGTTTTTGCTTTGTGATTTGGTTTATGCACAAAAGAGATTGGATAAGACCGAAGGCAGTCTAGCCCAAAAGTTAATTTTGGAAAAGGCCTATGCCTACATGAGTAACGACCAGTATGACTCTGCACAGTATTGCCTTAATAAAATTTATGCGATAGACAGTTCTCGAAAACCTACCCAATTTGCATATTACCTAACTACTTGTCAGGCTGAAATTTATTACTATAATAATTTGCATTTATTGGGGTTGCAAGAGTCGCTGAAGGGCGAAACCATAGCTAAAATCTTAAAAGATAGTGTGCTGATGGCCGATTCATATAACTTCATTGGCTTGTTTCACTTGAACAATAATAAACTGGAGCAGGCAAAGGTTTCGTTTAAAAAGTCATTAACATTTGCTAAACAGCCGCCCTATAAAAAGTTCTATATGGATTTGACCAAGCCTCATCATATTTTGGGGAATTTGGCAGAAACCTATGAAAAGCTGAACGTCCCAGATAGTGCCATTTTTTTCAGTAGATTGTCCTTAAAAAAGGCTAGAGAAATTAATTCTGAAAGAGGTGTAGCTACTGGAGCGCTCAATACAGGCAATGCTTACTTGTTAAATGTGGAGATAGATAGTGCATACAAATATTTTGAGCTTACCAAGTTTTACGCCATCAAGGCGGATGAGTTTGATGTAGAGCTGACAGCGTGTAGCGGCATGGCCGAATGCGCAGCTGCAAAAGGTGATAAGAAATTGGCTTTTCAGTATCTAGATGAGGGATTTGCTGTATTGAAAAAATATCCGCAGTTAAATGATTTCTATGCTGCTATGTTTTTGGACATTGCGATTAAACTCTATCGTAAATATGACAATGTGCAACTGCTGAACAGAACTTTGGAATTGAAATCGAAACGAGAGACTGTGACTTACAATAGAAATAACAGGCAAATCCAGTCTTTGCTATTAACGGGAATCAATAACGAGAAAACAATTTTTAAGCTAGAATTGGCTGATTCAAAAAGCAAACAAAGCTTGGCAAATACAAGGATTTATGTGTTGTTGCTAGTTTTGGGTATGGTAGTAATTGCATTTGTTGCCTATCGTTATTATACGCTTCAACGTTTGCGATTGGCCAATATGAGAACCAAAATCAGTCAGGATTTGCATGATGAAGTTGGGGCAACCTTAAGTGGAATAGCGATGTATAGTTATATTGCTCAAGAACAAATCAAGAATCAACAACCCGAAAGGGTACAAGGCTCTTTGGATATCATTAAAGATAACGCTGCAGAAATGGTGGCAAAACTTAATGATATTGTTTGGACAGTTAATCCTCGGCTAGATCATTTGCAAGATTTAATAGGAAGATTAAAAGAATTTGCCATTCAAACTACTAATGCAAAGCAAATTCAGCTGGGTTTTCGTGAAATTGGCAAATTAGACGAAGTGAAATTGCCTATGCAAGCTCGTAAAAATATCTACCTAATTTGTAAAGAGGCAATTAATAATGCAGTTAAATATAGCGAAGCTGAAGAACTGGAAGTTGTATTTGAGGTAAAACAAAAGCTGTTGATCGTGAGTGTAAAGGATACTGGAAAGGGCTTCTTGGTGGAAAGAGAAACTAATGGCAATGGTTTGTTGAACATGAACAGTAGGGCAAGAGAAATTAATGCTAAGCTAATGTTGTCAAGTGTACCAAATCAAGGTACTTCTGTGCATTTTACTTATAAATTCAAAGGGATATCAAAATAAGCAAACATGGATATTAAGGTTGCAATATTTGAAGATAATAGGCTAATTAGAGAGGCTTTGCAGACTATAATTAATGCACTGCCAGGCTTTGTTTGTACAGGAGCGTTTGCCAACGTAAATCAAGTACAGGGCGATATTAGGTTTAGCCAGCCAAATGTGGTGCTGATGGATATTGAAATGCCTGGCCGGAATGGTATTGAAGCAACTAAGATGATCAGGGAAGAATTTCCAGAGATTAAAGTGTTGATTCAGACTGTTTTCAACGATAGTGAGAAAATATTTAGTGCGCTTTGTGCCGGTGCATCTGGTTATATCCTTAAAACCGATAGCCCAATAAGGCAAGTAGAAGCAATTAGAGAAGTTTATAACGGAGGTGGCGCCATGTCTACTTCGATTGCTCAAAAAGTAATGGGTTTTTTTGTGAACAGAAATGTGATTTTGGTAGCTCCAAATCAAGGAGATTTAGGTTTGAGTAACAGAGAAAAAGAAATACTGGCATTAATGGTTCAAGGACTTAGCTATAAAGATATGGCAGATAAAGCCTTTATTAGTTATGAAACTATACGGACCCATGTAAAGCATATCTATAAAAAGCTGCATGTGGTATGTAGGGCAGAGGCGGTATTGAAAGCAAAGCAACAAGGAATTCTGTAAATACAAAAATCACCCACAGCGGTATGGTTTGAGTTCTTTTAAACCTTCAGTTTTGATTAGGAATTAATCGAAAATTAAAATTGAACTGAAATGAAAAGAACTAAAGTTGTTTTGTTTATATCGCTTTGCGCTGTTATTTTTTCTTCTTGTAAAAAAGGTAATGAAAATGAAGAAGTTGTTGAAGCGATAAAAAAAGAAGAATTAAAAAGGAAAATCAACGAGATTATTCCTAAGCAGTATCAGGATACGCTTACCAAGTTAGGTATATCATTAAATTTAGATGCGACCCCACCAAACATGGAAGGTGCTTTTGCAATTAAACCATTAAAATTGTTAAAAAGCAATCGTCCAGAGGATCCAGCTTCTTTAACTTTCACAGATGTGACCGTTAAGTTTTTAAGTCAAGATAGTGATAACAATATTAAGTTAATAGGTAGGAAATTTCTAACTGATGCCGATACCAGTATTGTAACAGCAATTAGTGGTAAAGGCAATGATTTTACCATCTATGGGAAAGTGAAATCAGTTTCGGGTACTAATTCGGCTATTTTCGGTATCATTATCTCAGGCACTAAAGATGGTGCAGTGTTAAGAAATGTCCGTTATGGTTTGATTAACATCGATAATAAAAATGGTGGCACGAGATTTATCCGTCAGGGTGAAGCCCGAGCGGTTTTTGATACAGATTTGATTTCGGAAAACATCCAAATGTTCTAATTTGTATAAGCACAGGGAGTAGGTGTCTGTCTATCTTGGAAGTGACTTTGTGAAAATATTGTTTTTCATCTATTGTAAGTCTGAAAAATTATCTTGATATTTGCACCTCTAAAAATAGAGATAAAAGATAAGAAGCACTCATCAGCATTGTTTGCCAGCAAATTGCAAAGGTTGCCCTGAGGTTTCAAAATAAAATTAAATAGATTATGAAAAAAGATTTGCATCCATCAAGCTACAGATTCGTTGTTTTTAAAGATATGTCTAACGAATATTCTTTCTTAACTAAATCTTGTGTTGAAACTAAAGAAACAATTAAATGGGAAGATGGTAACGAGTATCCTCTTTACAAATTAGAGATTTCTCACACTTCACACCCTTTTTATACTGGTAAAATGAAGTTAGTAGATACAGCTGGTCGTATCGATAAATTCAAAAACCGTTACGCTAAAAAATAATTTTAGCTTAAAAAGATATTTTTTTCAAAGCCCACGATTTAAATCGTGGGCTTTTTTTATTTTTGTAGCTTATGGTAATCAATCTTTTTGATGATAAATCTTGGTTTTCGCTTAGGCCTTTAACTTTTACAAGACCTGTCGCTGATTTAAGGATGGGAATTTTAACCATCGCCGAAAAATGGGGGAAGTATCTTAATGCTGATTTTGGCTATCTCACGCAGGAGTATCTTAGCAGGAAATTTACTCTAGCTAATTCAAATCTATTTATTAACGGTTCTATCTGTCCAGATGAAGAATTGCTGGAGGCTGTAACCAATCTGAAAGATGGCGAAGTATTACATGCTGCAGATATCATAATTGCATATCACGCCAGTTCATCGCTTAACTATCATGAAGCGCTAAATAGTTTGGAACGTGTGGCGTACCTATCAAGTTTTGTGAAGATAGATTATCCCGAGCATATTTTTGGTTTGAATGATGTAGAGCTTCAGAAAGATTTTGCATTATTGACCAAAGGAAAAACATCGGCCAGATTAAGCGGAACAAACACCATTTTAGGAGACCAGATTTTTGTGGAGGAAGGTGCAACTGCAGAATGTGCTACATTTAATACGCTGCAGGGACCAATTTACTTAGGTAAAAATAGTCAAGTTTGGGAAGGTTGTCATATCAGGGGTTCGTTTGCCTTGTGTAACGATTCGCAAGTGAAAATGGGCGCTAAAATTTATGGTAAAACTACCATTGGACCTTTCAGTAGGGTAGGCGGAGAGATTAATAATGCCGTAATTTGGGGTTACTCATCCAAAGGACATGAAGGTTATTTAGGTAACTCGGTAATGGGACAATGGTGTAATATAGGTGCGGATAGCAATAACTCAAACCTTAAAAATAACTATGGGGAAGTTCGTTTGTGGGATTATGAAAAGGAGAACTTCAGAAAAACTGGATTGCAGTTCTGCGGCTTAATTATGGCCGACCATGCCAAATGTGCTATTAACACCATGTTTAATACAGGAACGGTAGCAGGAGTAAGCGCCAATATTTTCGGGTCGGGCTTTCCACGTAATTTTATACCTGATTTTGCTTGGGGCGGCGCACATGGCTTTGATATTTATGCCTTAGATAAAATGATAGAAACCGCCGCTTTGGTTTTCGAACGCAGAGATTTAATCTTAAACGAAACCGAAAAAGAAATTATATCTCATATTTTTGAGCTGACAAAAGAATACAGACATTTTTAAATTACGATTTTAGATTGACGAGTTACGACTCAAGGAATTTAGAACGTACAACATAAAACCCAATATAGAAATGAGAAAACAAATAGTTGCAGGAAACTGGAAAATGAATAACGATTACAATGAAGGTGTATCATTGTTCTCTGAAATTGTAAACATGGTTAGAGATGAGAAAAAAGGCAATCAAATTGCTGTAATCTGCTCTCCTGCTATTCATTTGAACAGCTTAGCGCAGTTGTCATCAGGTATTGTTAAAATTGGTGCGCAAAACTGTCACCAAAACGAAAATGGTGCTTACACTGGCGAAACTTCTGCAAAAATGATTAAATCTACAGGTGCAGAGTATGTGATTATCGGTCACTCTGAGCGTAGACAATATTTCGCAGAAAGCAACCAGTTATTGGCTGAAAAAACAGTTACTGCATTAGCAAATAACTTAACTCCAATTTTCTGTATTGGCGAAACTTTAGATGAGAGAAATAACGGAAGCTATTTCAAGGTAATAGAAACTCAATTGGAAGAAGGCGTATTTGGTTTAAGTGCCGAAGATTTTGGTAAAGTGGTATTGGCCTACGAGCCAGTTTGGGCAATTGGTACAGGTTTAACTGCTACTCCAGAACAAGCACAAGATATCCATGCTTTCATCAGATCTAAAGTGGAAGCTAAGTATGGCGTTAACGTTGCTGATGATACTACGATTTTATACGGAGGAAGCTGTAATGCGAAAAATGCACCTGAATTGTTCTCGCAAGCAGATATCGATGGTGGTTTAATTGGTGGTGCTTCCTTGAAATCTCGTGATTTTACAGATATTATTAAAGCATTAAATTCTTAATACAAAAGAGAGCTTTAAGTGAAATGCGTCATGTTGAGCTTCCCGAAGTATCGGAACGAGTTGTTGAAGCATTTTTTATAGCGTCTTCGACAAGCTCAGACTGACAAGAAATATAAAACAAAAAGTTTTAATACATAGGCGGGTGAGGACACCCGCCTATAACATAATAAATTCATCATGACGGAGTGGGCGTTCTACGTCACCCTGAATTTATTTCAGGGTCTGTTTTACAGGTATATACAACCAAAAAGTCAAATTGAATTTTAGCAGTATGCCATATAAGTCAAGTATGAACTTATATGCCTTAAATGGTTTTTTAAAATATGGACTACCTGAAAGTAAGTTTCGCCTTTGGCGAAATTGAAGAGTATCAAAAAGATTTGCTAATTGCAGACTTGGCTGATATTGATTTTGAAACTTTTGAAGATACTACAAATGGCTTCGATGCTTTTGTGCAAAAGAGTTTGTTTGATCATGCTAAGCTTGACGTTGTTTTAGCTGAGCATCAATCGCTAAATGCGAACTATGAAGTAGAAGAAGTGGCTTCAGAAAATTGGAATAAGGAATGGGAAAGTAATTTCAGTCCCTTAATTATTACCGATAACTGTTACGTTAGGGCTACTTTTCACGAAGCACAACCCCAATATCAGTACGAAATCGTCATCGACCCTAAAATGTCTTTTGGTACCGGTCACCATCAAACTACAACGATGATGATGCGGTATATTTTAGAGACTGATTTTGAGGGAACTTCTGTGTTGGATATGGGAGCGGGTACAGCTATTTTAGGGATTCTAGCTGCTAAAAGAGGAGCGAAAGATGTTGTCGCCATTGATTACGATGAAGTTTGTTATGAAAGTGCAATCGAAAATGCGAAGCTGAATCATATCAATAACTTAGTTTCTTTGCATGGCAGTAAGGAAGCTATTCCACATCAGAATTTTGATATTATTTTAGCAAATATCAATAGGAATATCCTTTTAGACCAAATAGAGACTTACGTTTCTGTATTAAAGAAAGATGGGTTGATTTTTTTCAGCGGATTTTATGAAACTCCAGATTTGGATATCATTAAATCACACTGTGAACAATTTGGTTTAATTTATCAAAACCACAAGAAAATAGATAACTGGGTTTCGGCCAAGTTTACAAAATGATTAAATGATAAAGTGAGTAAATTTTGAATAGGCATGATGCCCATTTTGTCATTTAGAATTTACTCATTTAATAATTGAAAAGTATGCGTATTCATTTAATAGCCATTGGCGGTGCTGCAATGCACAATTTAGCCATCGCTTTACATCAAAAAGGTTTTGCTGTTACGGGTTCGGACGATGTAGTTTACGAACCTTCGAAAAGCCGATTGGATAAACACGGTTTATTGCCAACTGAAATGGGTTGGAATGAAAACCGAATTACTTCAGATATTGATGCTATTATTTTAGGGATGCATGCCCGCGTAGATAATCCTGAGTTGTTAAAAGCACAAGAGCTAGGCTTGAAAATCTATTCTTACCCTGCCTATATCTACGAGCAATCGAAAGAGAAAATCAGGGTGGTCATTGGTGGAAGTCATGGTAAAACCACCATTACTTCGATGATTTTACATGTGCTGAATTTCCACCAAAAAGAGTTCGACTATTTAGTTGGTGCTCAATTGGCTGGTTTTGATACGATGGTGAAAATTACCGATTCGGCCCCAATTATGGTGATAGAAGGTGATGAATATTTGGCCTCACCGATTGATAGAAGACCGAAATTTCATTTGTACCATGCCAACATCGCTGTAATTAGCGGTATAGCTTGGGATCATATCAATGTATTTCCAACTTTTGCGGATTACGTTGAGCAATTTGCAAAGTTCATTGATACCATTACTCCAAATGGTAAATTAATTTATTGTGAGTTAGATGAGGAATTGAAGCAAACCGTAGTGCAATCGACTGCTAATGTGGTGAAAATACCTTACGGAATTCCTGCTCACGAAGTAAAAGACGGGGTAAGTTATCTGTTGCCTCAACATACTGCATTAAACGTATTTGGCGATCATAATTTGATGAATTTAAATGCAGCTAAACAAGTTTGTGCACAGTTAGGGATTGATGAAGATGGATTTAATGCTGCCATTAGTTCTTTCGCTGGTGCAGCAAAGCGCTTGGAGTTGATTAGTGCCGTAGATCAAACCAATGTTTACAAAGATTTTGCACATTCGCCATCTAAATTGAAAGCGACTATCCATGCGGTAAAAGCTCAATTTACAGATAGAAAACTGGTAGCTTTTATGGAGCTGCACACTTTCAGTAGTTTAAATAAAGAGTTTTTAAAGGAATACAAAGGTGCAATGAGCGATGCTGATTTAGCTATCGTCTACATCGATGCAAAAACTTTTGAACAAAAGAAAATGCAGCCTTTAACTGAGCAAGATATTAAGCTAGCTTTTGAGGATGAAAACTTGTTGTATTTTGATAATGCAGCAAAATTAGAAGCTTATTTGAAGGGTTTAGATTATCAAAGTACAAACTTATTGATGATGAGTTCTGGCACTTACGCCGGTTTAGATTTGCCAAAATTAGCAGGCGAATTAAAAACCAAATGATTTCGTTTTGATTAATCAGAGATTAATATCGGATATAGGAGCAAACATTAAGCAATTGCGACTGGGTAAAGCTAAAGGACAAACCGAAGTGGCTAATGCCTTAAAAATTTCTGTCGCTGCTTTATCTAAAATAGAAAACGGACAAACCGATATCAATTTGTCTAGGTTAGCTCAAATTGCTAAATATTTTGAAGTTTCGTTAAGCTCAATAATATCAAAAGAAGGCAGTTTATCAGTTTCACAAGATGTAGTAGAGGAGATTGCCGAACTTAAACAGCAGCTAGTAGATAAAGACGCTGAAGTGATGAAATTGCAGAAAAAGGTAATTGATTTGTACGATAAGTTGGGTTTGTAAGTGGCTAGGCATAAGCTTTTAATCTTCACGTCATTTCGACTGAAGCAAAGCGAAATGGAGAAATCTTTAAATCTATTATTGAAGTCGGAAGATTTCTCCACAAGGTCGAAATGACGAGAAGCATATTCTTCTAAAAACTCTTCTTCAAAGTCAAATGCTTCTTTCCAAACTTAGCGCCAGTAGCTTCGTGTATAGCCAACATTTTCTCGTTAAAATCACCAACCCAAGAAAGTTCCAGTTCGGTATATTGGTTTTTCGGTAACACATATTCACCTAATTTGATGAATAGGGCCGACTCTAAACCATGCTTTTGAAATTTCTGCTTAGTGCCCATTACTATGGCTCTCATGCGCTTTACGCCAATCCAACGCCTGTAAGCAAATTTCAATTTTTGCAACAAGCCAAGCTTTCCGTTAAAATCCTTAATCATTTGGTTGGCATCAGGAATAAGAACGGTAAAAGAAGCAGGTTCTCCGTCTACATAAGCGAACCAAATCAATTTTTCGTCCATTATTACTTCCATTTGCTTAAAGCTCTCTTGTAGCACTTCTTTCTTGATAGGAACGAAATTTTCGAAATCTTGCCAGCCATCGTTATAAATTTCCATCAAATCATTGATGTATTTTTCTGCATTGTTTTTTTGGAAGTACTCGAAAGTATAGCCGGGTTTAGCAGCAACCCAATTGGCAATTTTGGTAAACCTAGCAGGAAATGGAACAGTTAAATCGATGATGTTAGTTAGCTGTTCGTAAGAAGTTTCGAAGCCATATTCTTTAAATAGTTGATGATAGTAAGGCAAGTGATAATTCATGCCATAAGAAGCAGGGATAAAACCTTCTATCAGTAGACCCCAAAAGCTATCATTTTCGCCAAAGTTAATTGGACCTTCCATTGCTTTCATTCCTTTCTCTACCAGCCAGCTCTTGGCAGTATCGAACAAGAAATTAGCTGCGGTTTGGTCATTTATACATTCAAAAAAACCAACACCACCAGTAGGAACTTCGTAACCATAAGCTTTTTTCTCGTTCACAAAAGCTGCAATTCTACCAATAACTTTATTATGGTCATCAACTAAAATCCATCTGATACATTGACCATGCTTAAAAAATGAATTCTGGTTAACGTCAAATATCTTTTCAACGTCTTGGTCTAAAGGTCTTATATATACTTTATCATCGCTGTAAAGCTTTTCAACTATATTAAGGAACTGTTGCTGGGTTTGGCTATCACTAACTATTATTGCTTTCATAAACTCTCTGTGAGGGGCTAAAATAACAAAAAGCCCCATAATTTGGGGCTTTTTGTTAAGGTAATCTTTATGGATTTACTGCTTAGTAGTCATCGTCGTCATCATCATCGAAACTATCGAACGTATCCAAGTCATCCAGAGGCATGTCTAAATCATCTTCATCCTCATCAACATTTCTTTCATCTTGGATATCATCCAATTCTTCATCAGATTCTTCTTTTTTAGAATTTGGCTTGCCAGCTGGCTTGTTTTGAATAGGTTTTTTTGGCGTTTTCATTACTCAAAAAATTTTAATAGTTCGAAAGTTAAGTGCTCTAATTAAAGTTACAAAAATCTTTTCTGAATTAGAAGATAGCAGCGTTTGTTTTGTTTTCTTATTGGCTCAAAAATAGAATAAAAACCACTTTTAGGAAAATTTTTTACATTTTTTTTGCTGGCTCTGAGCATCAATGAAATACGGGTTTCACTAAACTAAAAAAGCGTCCTGATTATGAAAAATCGGGACGCTTTTAACACACAAATGAAACCTGAATTGAGATATACTTTTAGGTTAGGTTAAAAAATATCTTTTATCAATCCTATATGAACGTTCTCAGAACAAACAATTAATGTTTGCTTAATTTCTTATAACAAGTTTAATACAAAAAACACGAAGATGTGTGCTTATTTAGTGAGTGGTAGTAATATTTGAGTAAACGGTATTTTATCGGTTCATGGGTATAGAAATAGAGACAATTGTGCCCGTTTTTCCGTTCTGTTTTATGTTCAGCTGTATCGCTTTTGCTTCAATTTTATTCAAAAGGTTGATTCTTTCGTTGGTTAAATCCATTCCTTTGCTTTGATGACCATCTTTTTTTGCTGATAAAGAATTGTCTATACCAATACCATCGTCAATAATGCTGATTAATAAAGTATCGTCATTTACCTCTTTGATGGAAATGGTTACTTTACCACCTTCTTCTTTGGGCATAATGCCATGCCAAATCGCATTTTCTATATAGGGCTGCAATAACATAGATGGAATTAGGGCTTCTTCTTTATCTATTGCATCGTCTACTTCAATAGCATATTGGAATTTTTCGCCAAACCTGTTCTTTTCTAAACTTAAATAAAGGTTGAGGTAATTAATCTCTTCTTCTAATGAAATATAACTCTGTGTACAGATCTCTAGGTTCTTTCTAATTAAACGGGCAAAGCCGGTAAGCACTTTATTCGCCGACATCGTATTCTTTGTATTGATGAAATGTTGGATGGAATTCATCACGTTAAATACAAAATGTGGATTCATCATGGCCTGCAAAGCTTGCTGTTCCAACATCAAAATCTTGTTTTTTAATAACAGCTGTTCCTGCTCTTTATTTTTTTGTCGTTTCGTAATACGAACACCAATTACATAAATTAAAAATCCGCCAATAACAATCAAAATACTGATGAACCACCAACTTTGGTGAAACCGTCTTTCGAGAACTAGTTTGATTTTTGTAGGCTCGCTCCAGCTGCTATTCTGGCTTTTGGCACTAACCTCAAAAGTATATTCGCCAGGTTCAAGAGATGAGAGTTCCAGTCTGCGGTTTTTGGTTTCAATCCAAGTTCCTCTGTTTTTTAAGCGATATCGATAACTGATGTTTCGGTTTTTAAAATCAATAGCACTGTAGTTGATGATTAAATTCTGTTCATTAGGTTTGAGTATGAAGTTTTTGCTAGTTAAATCAAGCGCTTTTTTATTATTGATGATAGAATTGATGTAGATTTTTGGCGGTTCGGTATTCTGTAGCGAATGATTGTAAGCGAAGTAAACTAATCCGTTATTGGTAGCAAAATAGGCAGTGTCTTTATCGATGTAAAGGTCATTCAAGTCATCGGATAAAATACCATTTACATCGTCAAATGTATTGATACTAATGCCGCCATTTAAGATAGAAATTCTGTTGATGCCTGTATTGCTAATGGCCCAAAGGTATTCGCCACGTACAAAAAGTTTATTGATGATGTTGTTGTTTAGTCCCTTTTTATTATTGATAATATGAGTGATTTTGCCATCTTTGAAAATCACAATTCCGTAGCCATCTGTAGCCATGGCAATACTTCCATCAGCCATTTGGCGTATATCATTTATCCTTTTAGTTAATAGCGGATATCTTTCGTAATGCTTATTAAGTTTGTTATAGTTAAATTCTGATAAGCCATTGATATTAGAAAACCAGAGGTTTTGCTGCTTGTCATAAAATACGCGATAGGAACGGTCTTTGAAAAAATCTTGCTCTTCTTTATACTTGAAGGAAGAAAACTGCAGTTGGTTCCGGTCGTTGATAATCACCACTCCCGAAGACATAGATAAAGTAAGCTTCGAGGTGCTGTCAATTGCAAAGTTTTTAACCACGAACATCAAATTGTTGGTTTCTTTAAGGAATTTGAAATCCGAAGTAAGGGGGTAATTGCTGCTCACAGAGCCTAAACCATAGTCGGAAGCGAAGAAGATGCGTTTGTTTGTTTTATCGACAACTAGTTGCTTAATTGTGTTGTATTTGCTGGCATCTGGAAGTTTAACTTGTATTGTTTTTTTTGTTTTTAAATCTAAAATATTGATGCTACTATTATTGCTTCCCAACCAAAGCCTATTGTTTTTGTCTTTTACAATACTTTTGATGTTGGGACCTTTTAATCCATCCTCTTTCCCAAACGTATACAATTGGTCTTTGATTTTTGGCAGCTTATAAATTCCATTTTTGGTAGTAAACCATAAATTCCCCTGATTATCTCTAATAGTTTGGTTTACGCTAATACTTTGCAAAAATCTTTTTCCTCCACTTCCATCAAGGTTGATTCCGTTAACGCCATCATCATTAGAAAACCATAACTTTTTTTCGCCTAGTAAAATGTAGCCCAAATTAGAATTTAGCAAATGAGGGTTTATTTTTAGCACCTCTTTTGTAATTCCTTTTTCTATAGTACTTAAACCTTGTTGATTTAAAAAATAGATTTTTCCGTTAATTCGGTTAATCGCTTTATAAGATACTGGGTGTATTTTAGTTTTCGACGGAATAAAAAGTCCATTGGAAAAAATGAAGTTTGCGGTGCTGTTAACGGCTCTAATGTCATTTTTCTCATCCTCGTAAATAAACACGTTCTGGTACTTTTGCTCAGTGCTGTTCGAGATAATTTTAGTTGTTTTTTTGCCGTCCCAAACACCAATGATGTTGTTGTTGGTACCAAACCACAGTCTACCTTTACTGTCTTCCAAAAATGAAACCACAACACCGTTTAAGTTCAGTTCTTTGAGATTGGTATCAGTTCTTTCATTGTGAATTTTACCATTCAAAAAATAGCTCAACTGTCCATTCAAGGCCATAAACCAAATCCGCCCTTTACTGTCTTCCCTTAGTTGTAAAATCTGGTTATCAGGTAGGCCGTCATCCACTGAGAAATTCTCAAATACTGCGCCATCAAATCTACTTACTCCAGCATCTGTAGCAATCCAGATAAAGCCTTTTTGATCTTGCAAGGTGTAATAGCAGTTGTTGCTAGGCAAGCCATCTTTGGTGGTGTAATGAGGAAGATAAACGGTTTGGGCGTAACTTTTTCCAAGGCATAAAATGACTAGGAAATAAAAAGAGACTATTTTAAGTACGCTATTTCTCACTTTGTAGTTGACTGTAGTTTTTCATTTTCTCAAAAAAATCGCTGGCCCTTCTTCTTGAAACCACAATATTTTGTCCATTCGAAAGTGATAACACCAAACCGTTTTTATTGTTGTATTCCTTTACGTATTTTAAGTTAACAATGCTCGATTTATGTATCCTTACAAAACGGTCTTCGGGTAAAATTTCCTCGTAATCTTTAAGTACTTTCGAAACTGTTATTTTTTCGGTGTTCTTTAAATGGAAAATAGAATAGTTGCTGTCTGCTTCTATATGAATAATTTCATCAAGGTCTACTAAGCGGTAGCCTTGTCCGCTTGGCAGCGTTAATCTGCAAACACCTTTTTGCTCTTTAAGGTCTTCTTCTAAATTTTTAAGACTATTACTTCTGTTTAACGCATCATTTAAAGCTCGTTGTTTTAATGCCTTTTCTACTGCGGCGACAAGCTCATCAATATCAATTGGTTTTAAAAGATAATCTAGTGCGTTAGCCTTAATTGCTTTCAATGCGTATTGGTCGTAAGCGGTAGTGAAAACCACATTGGCATTAGCCTCTTGGGCTTGTGGAATTAATGAGAAGCCGTTTTCTGCCGGCATGGCAATATCCAAGAAAATGAGGTCAACATCGAAACTTTGAAGCAAGAATCTAGCTTCGTTAACAGACTTGGCAATACCACAAATGTTGACATCAGGACAATTTTCCTGTAATAGAAAGTATAGTGAGGAACGTGCAAATTCCTCGTCATCAACAATAATTGTGTTTAATGCCGCCATGTTTTAGTTTGGCTCAATTTATCAAAAAATGATGCTAATATGAAATATTTTTGATTTCGTAAATCCAAATGTTTTTACTTCTCGTAAGTGTCTGTAACCAACCTTTAAATTAAACCCCTAAAAAAGTGTTATGGAAAATTTAGAAGAGAACCAAAAAACATCACCTAAAGAAACAGATATTTTTGATGCAAGGCTGCAAAGAAGAGCTTTTCTTCAGTATGCCGGAGCAGGAGCAGCGGTAGTAGCCTTAGTAGCTGCTGGCTGTAAAAAAGACAGACCTGTTTACACCGATTTTGGTGCAACGCTTGACTTTAAAGATGATACTGGCGTACTTAATTACGCTTATGCATTAGAGCAACTAGAGGCTGCATTTTACATCAAGGTAGCTTCTGCACCACCATCAGGATTTACACAAGCTCAAAAAAATTATTTTCAGGATGTACAATATCATGAGATTGCGCACAGGGAGTTTTTTAAAAAGGCATTAGGTACAGCCTCCATAGGAAGCTTAGAAGTTGATTTTTCTTCGATAGATTTTACTAGCGCTTCGAGTGTGTTAGGTGCAGCAAAAACTTTCGAAGATTTAGGCGTTGCAGCATATAATGGTGCGGGTGCCAGATTAAAAACTGCTGCAAATTTGGTTATTGCTGGGCAAATTGTTTCAGTAGAAGCTCGCCATGCAGCTTGGGTAAGAGAGCAACTTACGCCTGGAACCTTCGCAGACTTAAATAGTTTGACGGGTCTTGGTTCAAGTAATTCGGGAGGATTAGATGGTGCCCTAAGCCCAGACAAAGTTTTGGCTGCAGCTAAACCATTTATCAAAACTAAAATTAACATCATTAATCTTTAACCCTTAAACTCAGCAATCATGAATATTGTAAATATATTAGAAGAAATAGAAAAAGTTGATGGCGAAATCTATGAGAGATTAAATCCACGTCGCCAAGCGATGAAAGACTTTTTTAATGTGGGTAAGAAAATTTCGTTAGCGGCAATGCCTTTGGCTTTGGGTTCTATGTTTAATAAAGCTTATGGTCAAACTACGTTACCAACGGCAGTGGTAGATGTGCTAAATTTTGCACTGTCGTTAGAATATCTTGAATATCATTACTACAACCATGCTTTATTAGGTACAGATGTAACTTTTACCTACCCTGGTGCTTCAAGGGCGGCTATTACAGTGATTCGCGATCATGAGAAAGCACACGTAGATTTGTTAAAAGGTGCATTGGGTGCTTCTGCTAGAGCGGAAATAACTTATGCAATGACAGATTTTACTGCAGGTGGCGCTTTTCCTGTGTATAGTAGTTATCCAACATTTTTAGCAGTAGCACAGGGCTTTGAAGATACAGGAGTAAGGGCGTATAAAGGACAGGCTGGTGCCTTGATGGTTAGTCCGGGTGTTTTACAAACGGCTTTACAAATACACAGTGTGGAAGCTCGTCATGCTGCACAGATTCGCCTAATGAGAAGTACTCCAGAAGGAGGTAGTGTTGCCGTAAAACCTTGGGTTAGTTTAGGTGCTGCCGGACAAGCTAACGATTCTGGGGTCCCAGCTTTAGATTTAGTTTATGCAGGTGAAGATTCTGTTATGCAAGCAACAATAAGCATTCCGCCATTAACTGGAGCACCAACAGCCAACGATGGACAGAAAAAAGCGGCAGTAGAAAGTTTTGATGAGATTTTGGTAAAGGCTAAAGTAGTAGAAATTGCCAATATCTTCCTTAGAACAGGATTTAAACTTTAAATTTTTAAAACCGAACCTTCTATACTCCCTTATTATTTGAAAAGAAACTCGCAGCTGTGTTTCCTTCAAGTAGTAGGGGATTTTTCATTTTCTGCTATTTGGTCACTTGAAAATTATTGAGGAAAATGTCTTTGTTTTGAAGGCTTTCTCCATCAGGAATGACTACTGAAAGACTGTAATATACACCATCTACAAAAATGATATGCATGAAAATAGATTTTTTCTCATTCTCATTTTTGCCCTCTGTTAGGTAGCTAACGTAGTTTTTGTTCTGTTTTATTTTTACTTGCTCTAAGTTATATCCTGCTAAAGTAGTTTGTAGACCGCTTAAAAATTCGCTAGCAAATTCATTGGTCATAACTAATTTGTTAAATGCCTTTGGAGCTATTTTTAGATTTTGCGCAATAAAGCTGTAGGTTACTGTATAAACCGTATTCGTAGTGTCTTTTAATGCAAAGGTAGTTCCTGCCGTTTTTGATGGAGCTGTTGGAAAAGCAACTATTACACGATTGGTAACTCTTTGCTTTACCCAAGTCTTTTGTGCAAAAACAAAAACCGAATTTATGATTAGAAAACAGATAAAGATAGCTCGTTTCATTGCGGTTTTACTTTTGGATTTCTATTTTAAACTAGTAAGTAATCACTTGCTCTTCTAATTCAGCCGGTAATTCTCTATAATTGTATTTTTGTCCGCGTAGTTGCGGTTCAAAACCAGCTTCTTTAATCGCTGTTTGTATGCCGTTTGCTGTAAAACGATGTGGTGCACCAGCGGCAGAAACCACATTTTCTTCAATCATGATAGAACCAAAATCATTAGCGCCAGCGTGCAGACAAAGCTGAGCTACAGCTTTACCAACCGTTAGCCAACTTGCTTGTATGTTTTTTATGTTCGGCAACATGATACGGCTCAATGCAATCATTCTTACATATTCGTCGCCAGTTACGTTGTTGCTAATTCCACGTAAACGTTTCAATAAAGTGCCATCGTCTTGGAAAGGCCAAGGAATAAACGCTAAGAAACCATTTGCCTCTGCAGGTTTTTCGCTTTGTACTTCACGTATCCAAACTAAATGCTCAAAACGCTCATCAATGGTCTCAACGTGACCAAACATCATCGTAGCCGAAGTAGTGATATCTAATTGGTGGCAAGCACGCATTACATCCAGCCATTCTTGTCCACCACATTTACCTTTAGAAATCAGTCTTCTAACCCTATCATTCAATATTTCTGCACCAGCGCCAGGAAGCGAATCCATGCCAGCCTCTTTCAAAGTTCTTAAAACTTCGGTATGCGAAATGCCTTCAATTTTAGCTACGTGAGCAATTTCGGGTGGGCCTAAAGCGTGAAGCTTCAAATCAGGATAAAGTTCTTTCAGCTGCTTAAATAGGTTGGCGTAAAACTCCAATCCTAAATCTGGGTGATGCCCACCTTGCAGTAAAAGTTGATCGCCACCTAAGCGGAAAGTCTCTTCGATTTTAACTTTGTAAGTCTCAATATCGGTGATGTAGCTTTCATCGTGCCCTGGGCGACGGAAGAAATTACAGAATTTACAGTTGGCAATACAAACGTTAGTGGTATTTACATTACGGTCAATTTGCCAAGTTACCTTACCGCTCGGTACCTGTATTTTTCTTAGTTCATTTGCTGTGTAAGCCAACTCGGAAGTGCTAGCATGGTGATATAAAAAAATACCTTCTTCTTTAGTTAAAAAATCGAAGTTTAGGGCTCTTTGCAGTAATTCTCCTGTATTCATGGCGTAAAGGTAAGTATAATTAGGATTACAGAGATTGATAGAAAGCACACATTAACGAATTTTAACTTCTAAATTATATTGTAAATTAATTTGAAAAGCATTTGTTCGGTTTCATCGTTACGTTAAACCTGCTGTACTACTATTAAACTCTTTCGGTTCTGCGTCTTGCTTGGAAGTTTGATGCACAGGTCTAAGTTAAATAAACCCAATAGTAGCGGCAGCTCCCGATTTTATCGGGACTAAAGCGGATAGTGGGGCTGCAGCAGCGATGAAATACAAGTATACATTTTCAAAAAAGCAATAATCAGTTTTGTTACACCAATTAGTGTTTCAACTTTACAATCTTCCAACAATAAAACAATTTAACAATAAAGCAATTAAACTATCTTTGCCGACTATGGTAAATTTTAATCGTTTCACATTAGCCAATGGTTTAAAAGTTTTGGTGCACGAAGACCCAACAACTCCAATGGCTGTTTTAAATATACTTTACGACGTTGGCGCAAGGGATGAAGAGGAGGGAAGGACTGGTTTTGCGCATCTCTTCGAACATTTAATGTTTGGTGGTTCTATCAATATTCCGAGTTATGATGAGCCTTTGCAACGTGTAGGAGGCGAAAATAACGCCTTTACCAGTAACGACATCACTAATTATTATATCACTTTGCCGGCAGCAAATATTGAAACTGCTTTTTGGTTAGAAAGTGATAGGATGTTGAGTTTAGCTTTCTCTGAAAAGAGCTTAGAAACACAACGTAACGTAGTTTGCGAAGAATTTAAACAACGCTATTTGAACCAGCCATACGGTGATGTTTGGTTGAAGCTACGTCCGCTGGCTTACGAAAAACATCCGTACCGTTGGGCAACTATTGGACAGGATTTAGCACAAATAGAAAATGCAAAAATGGAAGATGTGAAGGCGTTTTTCAAGAAGCATTACAACCCGCAAAATGCGATTTTAGTGGTTGGTGGTAATATCAAAACCGAAGAGGTAAAAGAGTTGGCAGAAAAATGGTTCGGTCCAATTCCAGCAGGCGATAAATATTTAAGGGATTTGCCAAAAGAAGTTGAGCAAACTGAAGCTAGAAGTTTGACTGTAAATGCTGATGTTCCTTTGAATGCTATTTACACTGCATTTAAAATGCCTGCTAGGCTAGGTGAGAACTACCAAGTTTTCGATTTGCTATCGGATATTTTATCGCAAGGTCAGTCTTCGCGTTTGTACAACAGCTTGCTGAAAGAACAGCAATTGTTCAGCGAAATTAATGCTTATATCACCAGTAGTTTAGATGAAGGTTTATTTATTGTAGAAGGCAAGTTAGTGGAAGGTGTGAGCATGGAGCAAGCTGAAAGTGCCATTTGGACTGAGTTGCAAAAAATTGCTACTTCTTTAGTTAGCGAAGAAGAATTAACGAAAGTGAAGAATAAATCGGAATCGATTATGGTGTTTTCTGAAATGAACTTGTTAGATAAAGCTATGAATTTAGCTTTTTATGAGTTGTTAGGCGATGCTGATTTGCTGAATGTAGAAATTAACAAATACCTATCGATTACTGCCGAGCAGATTCAACAAGTTGCGCAAGAAACGTTTAAGAAAGAAAAATCATCAACCTTATATTATTTAGCCAATGCTTAACAGAACAATTGCACCTGCTTTTAGGCAGGTAAATGATATCAATTTTATTAAGCCAACGGCAAATAATTTAGCTAACGGCATACCTGTTTACACTATTAATGCTGGCGAAACGGAATTGGTACGCATTGAGTTTATTTTTGAAAATGTAAACTGGGATGTGCGCCAACCCCTACAAGCTGTTGCGGCAAATGGTTTAATTAATAGTGGTACAAAGACTTTAACTGCCATGCAAATTGCAGAAAAAGTTGATTATTACGGTGCCTTTTTGCAAACTGAATATGGTGCAGACCATACCAATATTACGCTTTATACGCTTACTAAGCATTTGCCATCGGTTTTGCCAATTTTATGGTCGGTGTTAAATGAAAGTGTTTTTCCACAGCATGAGCTGGATATTTACAAGCAGAACCAAAAGCAAAAATTACAGGTAAGCTTGCAAAAGAACGATTACCTAGCCCGTAAAACTTTTGCTCATGCTATTTTCGGGGATACGGCTTATGGTTCGGACATTAACGCTGCCGATTATGACCAATTGCAACAGCAAGATTTGTTGGCGTATTACAAAGCTGCTTTTCAGCCAGCTAATTGTACCATTATTATTGCCGGCAAGTTTGTAGCACAAGATTTTGAGGTGTTAAATAAGGTTTTTGGTGGTGCTTGGGAAAATAATGCTGCGGTAACTAAAAACGATTTTCAGTTTGTAGCAGAGGCTGGTAAAGATTTATATATCGAGAAACCAGAAGCTTTACAATCTGCAATTAGAATGGGAAATTTGAGTATTAACCGTACTCATACAGATTTTCCTGCCTTGCAAATTTTGAACTGTGTATTTGGCGGATATTTTGGTTCTCGCTTAATGGCCAATATTAGAGAAGATAAAGGCTATACTTATGGTATTGGCTCTGGAATTGCTTCGCTAAAACATGCTGGTTACTTCTTTTTAGCTACAGAGGTTGGCGCTGATGTTTGTACAAGTGCACTAACAGAAATAGAAAAGGAAATCAATATTTTGAGAAGCGATTTAATAGCCGAAGAAGAGCTGGATTTAGTGCGTAACTATATGCTGGGTTCACTTTTGGGTAGCTTAGAGAATGCTTTCTCTCACGCTGATAAATTCAAGAACATTCATTTCGCTGGCTTAGATTATGATTATTACGATAATTATATCCATACGGTGAAAAATATAACTGCCGAGCGCTTAAAGGTTATTGCAAATCAATATTTAGATTGGAACGCGATGACTAGGGTAGTGGTTGGTAAGAAGTAAAATAAAAAATACTAGGTTAAACTATCGTCATTGCGAGGTACGAAGCAATCTTACAACGCTAGATGAGATATAACTTAAGCGTCGCAACGACTACTAGGATGAGATGATATAAAAATCCCCGATAGTTTAATCGGGGATTTTTATATCATTTATATTTTCGTTAAAACAGCCTTCAGTTTATCTGCTTGATAGATTTTCTTATAGAAATCTACATATTCATTGTATTTTTCAGGTGGATATTTACTGTTGTTCATCGTCTGAGTTCGAACATAGGTAATGATATTATCTTTCACCAAGAACTTGGCTGTATAACTTCCAAATTCAGAACTAATGTCGATATCTTTTGGCATAAACTCTACAGCGTATCCCTTTGGTAAGGTAAAGCTAATTTCGTCTTGGTCGTTATAGCTGTAAGGAACTGAGAAATGAGTTTTCCTGTTGTTGACTTTTGCAGGTGCGCTTTCTTTTCTGTTGGTTTGGTTTAAGGTAAGAAATAGCTTTTCTCCTCCTTTGGTAAATAACTGATTGGTTTTGAAATTGATTTCATCCGTCATTATTGGAATTGTTTTATCCGCTTGTTCAATCTTAAATCCAATTAACTCCGCCCCAGGAATATCGTTATTGCTGATGATAGATTTACGTTGTTCGCTAGGTTCTTTAAGTAGTAAGCTAAAGTTGTCTTCGAATTGGGCATTGCCATAATTTGTTCTAATGGCAATATTTGCTAATCCACTATCATCTATATCTATTTTAGTTTTCCTAATTTGATAATTGTCTTTAGCATTGTAAGTATTGGTACGCACTACCTTACCGCCATTTTCAGTAATCAATAAAACATCTCTGTCTGAGTTACTGTAACCAATAAATCCCATAGGTTTATATTGACTTGTACATTCTAAAAATAAGGTGTCGTTTTTTTGGGGTACACATAAAATCATGTGGTTAGATTGTCTGTTGCTAGCAAAATTCTTGTTCAAGCTAGGCATATCATTACCAATTAAAACTAGATTTGAATGGATACCAGCTTCGTTTAGCATGGCTTTCATGTAATTAGAAAGTGCCTTACAGTCGCCATAATTTACTTGGGCAACCTTTTCAGCTAAAATAGGTTTAAAGCCGCCAATACCTAATTGGATACTTACGTAACGTGTGTTTTGTTGCAAATAGTTATATAGAATTCTGATTTTCTCCTTTGTATTTGCAGCATCTTTTGTTAGTGACTGCACTTTTGCTTTTAACGTTTCAGGAAGTACATTACCACCTTCGTTCAGCTTATGGAACCACATACCAAAGTCTTTCCAGTTGTTCAAATTACCCTTTGTTCCATCAAACTCAAAATCATTAGAAGAAGCTAGAACCCAATTACTAACATCACTTAATCCACTGCTTAGTGGTTCGCTACCAATGGCAGGTCTATTTTCACTTTTCCAAACATACTTTGTTTTGTCGCTATTTTTTAGCGAGTCGGTTTTCAAACCGTTATTGGTGATAAAACGAAAAGTAATTCCCTTTGCAGTTTGAACAGTGTAGCTAGACTGTTCTACGGATACACCAAATCCCTTTAAATCTTGCCACGAAGGGTAGTCCAAAATTCCTTTAAAATCTTGAGAGTAGCTGTATTCTATCGTATAAGGAAAAGTTGTATTGCTAAAATTTAAGTATTTAACACGATTGTCATTGTAAATAGAGAAGCCATCAGAAGCACTTTCATCTTTAATATCAGCAGATTTGTAATCCTTTATTTTTTTTCCATTTGCATCATATATAGTGGCTTTTACACCGTAAATGCTTGAGAATTTGTCATAACCAATGACCATATTTGAAAAGCGTTCACCAGCTTTGTTTATAATGGTGATGGCAGTTTTATAATCATATTGTGCCGAACCTATACTTTTTACATCAAAGTTTTTTTGTTCGTTTCTCACAACAGCTACTGCATCTTGTTTTAGCTGGTCAGGAATTTTACTTACATCATAATTATTCTGCGCCCATGCAAACGTAGACATAAGAGCAATTAAGAGTGTTAAATAGATATGTTTTTTCATCTGTGTAAATTTATTTGCAATGGTGATGAAGCCACCATGATTTTTCACATTTTTTTGGTTCAATGGTGTTGAAGAGCGCTAAAGCCGTTTGTTCATCCCACTGTGTGATTTAAAAAATCATGGCAGATTCATTTAAGATTTTTTCTTGAACACAATTTGTTCTGCTTGTTTTTCTACGATTACTTTGAAAAGCTCTTTAATATCAAAGTATTCTTCTGGAGAAAAAACACTTTTGTTGATTTCGATGACACTTCTTACCAATACAGTTTTTTCTTGTGATAGGAAGCTTATGGTAAATGAACCCTTGTTTTCTGGAAGCTTGAAAACTCCACCTTTTGGTAATTTGTCAATTTCGTAATCTTCAGGAAAGTTAATGGTAGCCCGAATGCTTTCTTTCTTCGGATAACCAAAATCCACAGGGAAAGTTCTGGCTTCGTGCTTTAGAAAATTTTCTTTAGTTCGTTCGTAAAGTAGCGGATTAAGATATACCAAATTTCCTGCTTCTTCTACATTGTCTTCAATAGTAACCGTAAGCTCTTCGTTTAACAATTCCTCAAAATTATTCAAGTTATTGATTTTATAACTGTCGATTTCTAATCCTTGCTTATCTTTTTTCAAATTTTTGATAAACTCTGTTTCGCTGGCATTTGAACGATACCTGTTTCTTAAAGAAAGTGCTCCATAGCCTTTGTAATATTGAAGCATAGTGCCTTTTAGTTTGTTTTCCTTATCGAGTGTTAAGCTATAGTTGTAAATTTTTTCATCATTAAAAGAAGGTTCTAAGGCTATCCAAGTGCCAGTTTGAGATTTTAAATCAATAGAAAACCCTTGATGGTTTAGGCTTTGGTAAGAAACCATTCCTAGAAAATGATCATTATTAGTCGCATCCATAATAATGTCTTTTCCACCTATTTTTGCGCTAACTAAAACACTATTGAATTTAGAAATAATTGGATTTCCAGGATGCGCACCATTGTTGCGGGTACTAATTAAAACTGGATTTGCATCTATTTTCGCTTCCTTAAGGAAAATTAACAATAGAAGATTAATGTCTGCAGATGAACCTGTTTTCTTCTCTAAGATAGTTTTTGGATTAGTTTCGCTGGTATAACGGCGATAACTGTCGTTCCATTTAGTATTAGTTTTTACGTAATTGTAAATCAGGTTTGCAATTTTTAAAGTATCAGTCTCTGTTTTGATGATGGTAGGAAGCAAACTTTTGGCAACAGCATTTCTTTTTACGAAAAGTCCGAAGTTTTCATCTTCAGCTAAATCTTTGACAATTTTTGGCCAAGTACCGTTAAAATCCCTGTAGATATCATTTGGATATCGAGTCGCCATCAATTCAAATTCAATTGAAGAAATGTAATCGTCCATTGTGGTAATGAATGGTTCATCTTTCATCGCTGGAACATTTTCTGCAACATACTGACTGTAAACAGCACTAGAGTTTACGCCTGTCACATAATGCGCATTAATAGTTTCCCTTTTAGTTTGCGTTGGTCTGTAATAACCTATAAATGAAGGTTTGTAAAATAGGTATTCAGGTATTTTGACATTGTACTCTGTATACAACGTTGGAATACCGCTTTGAAATGACCAGCCGCGTAAATTGAAAGTGAAAGGAGACCTGATGGTGTATTTGTATTCTATAACCGAGCCTTCTTTTATATTAGCTAGGGTGTATTTCTTAATTTGGTAATTCTTGTTGAAGTTTTCGGTGAATTTTGCATCTTTCCCTAATTTAGTGATCACAAGCTTGTCATCTTCCATATTGTAAGTGGCTGCTTCCATTCTCGACACGTCTTCTTTTGCACTGTTTGAACCTCGGTACAATGCAATTTGAAAATCCGCTAAATCGTAGGCATTTTTGTTGATGATTTTATACCTCACATGTTGTTCAAATACAAATTCAAATCCGTTTCTGTCATTGTATTCGAAATAGCAGTCGCCAACATCAAATATTTTAACAGCTGCTGCTGCGGAGTCTTGCCCGAAAGGTTTAGCGTTAAAATCTTCTGGTGTTACTTTTCCAAACTTGAACTCTTTTTTTTGCGCATAGGTACTCAGAGACAGGCATAAGAAGCCTATGAGATAGATTGAGCGTTTAATTTTCATGGTTTTTCTTTATAACACAATGATAATAAAGAAAATCCGCAGAGAAAAATAAAAATTAGAGATTATAGCTCTTTTAATAAGGTTACCTTGCCATCCATTGTGCTTATTAGTAAAGTTTTATCGTCAATCACTTTAAAAGTATTTACCATGGAGTTATCAATTTTGTGAGCCCATAAAGTCTTTTGTTCTTTAGGACTGATGCAATAGATAGTTCCGTTTTTGGTGCCAAAGAATAACTTGCCATTTTTCTCAACCAAATCTGATGGCGTATGTTCGTATCCGTAGCCTGCGTTATATTTCCAAGCGACACCTTCGTTGGTACGTGTGGTTTTGTAAGCCACAATTTCGTCCTGCATGGTTTTGCCATACACTAAAGTGCTATCCGCAGATAAACCAATGGATTCACGAACCTTAGCCTCATTGTTTCTCCATAAAGTTTGACCAGTGGTCGCATCAATAGCTGTTAAAACACGGTCTGGAGCTGCAATATAAATCGTGTTGTTTGCCGCAACTGGAGTAGCCATTGCAGGAGAAAACATTCTGTTGGCGTGGCCATTATTCCATTTCCAAAGTAAGGCTCCAGTATTGATATCTAATGCGTACAAATGACGTCCCCAAGAACCAAAAATGATTTTACCTTGATAGATTAACGGTTTGCCCACAATGGTGCCTTCCACGTCTGCAAATTGCCATTTTAGCTTTCCTGTTTTTACAGCTAGCGCTTTGAAAGTGTTATCGCTTGCTCCAATAAAAACGGTTTTTCCTTCTACTATAGGCGAACCTAATACAGATTTTTTTGCTGCGGTCTTCCAAACCAATTTGCCATCTTTTAAATTCAATGCATAGATGTTACCATCTCCAGAACCAAAAATCACTAATTTATCGGCACTAATTATTGGCGAAGAGTAAATTGCTCCCTGCGTTCGGTAAGTCCACACAGGTTTTCCAGTTTTTCTATTTAAGGCTTCTATGAGTCCAATGCTATTCCCGAAAACCACCAAATCGTTACTGTAGGCAGGCGTATTAACCACATTGGCATTTGAGTGGTAAGTCCAAACTGGCTTAACAATGTTGTATTTTTGGTTGATGGCAAATTCTGGACGTTCATAGGTTTTGCCATCACTAACGAAAGTTTTTAAGCTTATTTTGCGCCAAGCTGGCATTAGCGCTTCGGTAGGTTTTTTAGTAGCGAAATAAGCAGTGTCTTTGTTCATCGTTACGATATTGTAGCCGCCAATACTGTCTTTAGCTCTCAGGTTAGAACGTCCCATGGTACCTTGTATACCTTCGAAATTATACGCTTTGTTTTGATGTCCGTGTCCGCAAATCGAATATTGGATGTTTTTCTTCTTTAACCTATCAATGGCCTCGTACCAATTGTCTAGACTGTTATCCAAAGGGTAATGATTGATGTAGATGATCGGCATGCTTTTAGGAGTTTTGTTTAACACACTATCCAACCAAACGGTAGCATCACGTGGAATATGGCCATCACTCATACGAACATATGGACCCGAAGCGCAGGCAATAAAGCGATAACCATTATAATCGAAGGTGAATTTGTCGTAGCCAAACTCTCTAATGAAAGATACGCCTCCAGATTCCGACCAGCCTGTATCATGATTACCAGGGATAACGTAGAATTTTTTATTCAACCCAGCTAGTATCTCTTTAGCAAGTTTCAGCTCTTCGTTAGTACCCATCTCGGTAATATCGCCAGTAACCAGTACAAAATTGATGTCTGTTTGTGAATTGATATCAGCAACAGTCCTTCGTAAATCTTCTTCGCCCGTAGCGGTGCCAACATGGGTATCGGTTACAAAAGCATATTTGAAGTTCTGAGCATAGCTGAAATTCGCAATCAATAATAAGATTGCTATAAAGAAATTCTTCATCGATTAATCATTCCTAATAGTTGGAATGAAGTTAGGATAAATATTTGTCGTAGAAGAATTCCAAAGAAATTTTGACGTATAAAATCAGGTTTTCCATATTGTATAAATTAATTGGTGGTTAATAAACTAATTTAGGTTTTCCGTTTTCGCAGGTTACAGATTTTGGGGCTAGGATTAAGTCACAAGTAGAAACAATAGTCCATTTTTTATTGTACGCAATTTCAAGTGCTTTATAGTCGGCAACTAGTTTTTCAAACTCAATAACATCTATGCTAGTGCTATAGGCTAAAAAACCAACAGGTCCTCCACAGCCCCTTTCTCCATACCCCGTAAATTTTAATTCGTAAGATTCATTATTACAAGTACTGCTTTCTGCTAAAGCCTTGATTTTTGTGAATAGTTGCTTTAATTCTTGTTGATCTTTGTTTTTAGTTTCGTCTTTATCGCAACTGCTAACAAAAACCATTGCAGAGAGTAGTAAGCAAAAAAAGTAGAATTTGGATTGGTTCATGATTTAGGTTTTGTAGCCCATACGTGGTTCTACAAATAAACGCTACAAGCTGGAGAAAAATAGTAGCATTGTTGTGGGTACACCAAACCCGATGGCAGCGGTTATCTCCCGATTTAATCGGCAGTGTTTTTACATGGTTAGCATATGCTTGTGCTTTTCACAGGTTTTATCGGGAATAATAGCGTACAGCGGGACTATCCGTTGCGATGAAAAAGAACAATTCCTTTACCAAAATATAACAATCCCTATTTTATTTTACGGTGAAATATTGTATCTTTGCCCCGCAAATAAGAACTACTAATTTATTTGCTATGCAACTCGATCCCCAAAAATTTATTGCTTTAGGTTTAACATACGACGACGTTTTGTTAGTGCCTGCATATTCAGAGATTTTGCCCCGTGACGTAAATACCAGCACTTTTTTAACCAAAAAAATCAAACTAAATGTTCCTTTGGTTTCTGCTGCCATGGATACGGTAACTGAAGCCGAATTGGCTATCGCTATTGCTCAAAATGGAGGTGTAGGTATGCTACACAAAAATATGAGCATAGACAGACAAGCTGAGGAAGTACGTAAGGTAAAACGTTCGGAAAGTGGCATGATCCAAGATCCGGTAACTTTATTGGAGACTTCGGTAGTTGCAGATGCTTTTAAAATTATGAAAGAGCATAAAATTGGCGGTATTCCAGTAGTTAGTGCAGACAATAAATTGGTAGGTATTATCACCAATAGAGATTTGCGTTTTCAAAAAGATATGGCTAAGCCAATTGCGCAAGTAATGACCAAAGAAAATTTGATTACTGCCCCAGAGGGAACAACTTTAAAGCAAGCAGAAGAAATTTTACAAGATCATAAAATAGAAAAATTACCTGTAGTTAATGCAGAAGGTTTTTTAAGTGGCTTAATTACTTTTAAAGATATCCAAAAAGTAAAGCACTATCCACATGCTTGTAAAGACGAACGCGGTCGTTTACGTGTAGGTGCTGCAGTTGGTGTTACGCCAGATACCTTACAACGTGTTGATGCTTTGGTAAATGCCGGTGTTGACGTAATTACTATCGATACTGCCCACGGTCACTCGAAAGGTGTAGTAGATAAGTTAAAGGAAGTAAAAGCTAAATATCCAGAATTGCAAGTGATTGTAGGTAACATTGCTACAGGTGCAGCAGCTAAGTTTTTAGCAGAAGCAGGTGCTGATGCCGTAAAAGTAGGTATTGGTCCAGGTTCTATTTGTACCACCAGAATTATTGCAGGGGTAGGGGTGCCTCAGTTGTATGCTGTTTTCGAATGTGCTAAAGCTTTAAAAGGAACAGGAGTACCAGTTATTGCAGATGGTGGTATTAAACACACAGGAGATATCGCAAAAGCAATTGCAGCAGGAGCAAGCACGGTAATGGCGGGTTCATTATTCGCAGGAGTAGAAGAAAGTCCAGGCGAAACTATCATTTACGAAGGACGTAAGTTTAAATCTTATCGCGGTATGGGTTCTATCGAAGCGATGGAGCAAGGTTCTAAAGACCGTTATTTCCAAGATGTAGAAGATGATATCAAAAAATTAGTACCAGAAGGAATTGTAGGTCGCGTACCATACAAAGGAACTTTGGCAGAGGTAATGTATCAATACATCGGCGGTTTACGTGCCAGTATGGGCTATTGTGGAGCTGCTAGCATCGAAAAATTACAAGAGGCACAATTTGTACAAATTACTGCGGCAGGTATGCGTGAAAGTCATCCACACGATATTACCATTACTAAGGAAGCACCAAATTATACGAGTAAGTAGATAACCCTCAGGCCGTAAAGGGGAGTTAACAAAAAGTTCCTTTTAGGGGATTTAGGGGTAAAGCATATACAGCGGGGCATCGGTTACGATAGCCCCGCTTTTCGTTACAAGTTTTTTGTGAACTTTAATGCTAAACCTCGTAGGTTTTCAAGACCTACGAGGTTCAAAGCAAGTGCAACAAAAAAGCTTTTCACTACAATCGGGTTTAATTAAGATAAATCTGTGCAACTAGGCAGTTTTGGTCATAACGCTCATCAAAAATCATCTAACTATTAAAAATTGTTAAAATGGTTTACAATTAGGTCTTCACTTTGGCCCACGATTTAAATCGTGGGCCAAAGTGAAGATGTTTCAAAGAATCTCGAGGTTCAAATTTGTATTTCTCGCTATTCCGGATTTGCAATCCGGAATTTTTATCTGTGGATTTGTAATCCACGCCTTTCAAAAAATAGAATTCAAATTTCAACACTAATTTATCTGTATTGGAAAGATTGCCTCATCCAATGATGAACCTTATCATCATGACGAATAAGGTGATAATGTCACACATTTTTCAAAATAAAATTTCGAATTGTAAAAACTTTAATATATTTGTCTACTAATTCTATAGATATTATATATAATTAAAATTTTTGATATGAAAAAAGTCCATAATCTCATGTGTTGCTGTTGCGTAGAAAAAACATCTAGCTATTTGAACGCTCGTAGAAACGCTCTCAAAATACCCATACAGCAAACATTCTAACATCCAATTACAACAATGAAAATCAAACTATACCAACTAAGAAATTATATTTATTTTACTTCATTAACTATCATCTTCTCTATCTCTGGCAATGCTACTTTTGCACAAAGCGTACTTACTGGAGTAGTTAAACGCAACGACGGCTCGGCAGTCCCTCACGCTACTGTTAAAGTTAGAGGCGCAAATATCTCCACAAGTGCCAACGAAAAAGGCGAATTTCGTCTAGCCTCGGTTCCGGAGGTTCCATTCTATATCCAAGTTAGCTCGGTAGGTTTCAAACCGCAAGACTTTCAAATCATCACCATATCGGCTACACCTTTAGAACTTGTTTTGCTAGAAGCATCGCAACTAGACCAAATTGTAGTAACTTCTAGGCGCCGTTCGGAGGTATTACAAGAAGTACCTATTCCAATTACAGTTATCGGTGGACAAGCAGCTGAAAATGCTGGAGCTTTCAACGTTAACCGTTTAAAAGAGCTCGTGCCATCGGTTCAGTTATATGCTTCAAATGCTAGAAATACCACTTTAAATATCCGTGGTTTAGGCTCTACTTTTGGCTTAACTAATGATGGTATCGATCCTGGTGTTGGATTCTACGTAGATGGTGTTTACCATGCTCGTCCGGCTGCCACCTCAACAGATTTTATTGATATCGAGCAGATTGAAGTAATCAGAGGTCCGCAAGGAACTTTGTTTGGAAAAAACACTACCGCTGGCGCATTCAACATCACTACCAGAAAACCTAGTCAAGTGCCAAGTGGTAAAGTTGAATTAAGCTTTGGTAATTACAATTTCATCCAAGCTAAAGCAACCGTTACTAGCGGAGTAGCAAAAAATCTAGCTGCTAAAATCTCAGTTTCGGGCACGCAACGCGATGGTACCATTTGGAATGTGAAGGAAGAGCGCAGATACAGCGGACAGAACAATTTAGGTGCTAAAGGTCAATTGTTGTTTACACCAAACGAAAAACTAGAGTTATTATTAAGTGGTGATGTAAGCATTCAACATCCAGCTGGTTATCCTTTGGTGGTTGCTGGCGTAACGGCTACAGAAAGAAGTGCTTTCCGCCAGTACAATGAAATTGTAACAAACACCGCTAATGGTTTGGGCTATCAACTACCTAAAATAGATCCGTATTCTAGAGAGATTTATACCAATACACCTTGGAGACATAACCAATCTATCGGAGGTATCTCTTTAAATGCAGATTATAAAATTGGTGGTGGTAAACTAACTTCAACCACAGCTTGGAGATTCTGGAATTGGGATCCAACTAATGATAGAGATTTTACGGAGTTTTCGGCATTAACTAAATCACAGGGTAACACTCGTCACGATCAATATTCGCAAGAAATTAGATATGCAGGAGATATTACCGAAAAATTGAGCGGTGTAATAGGAGTGTTCGTTTTGGGTCAGAACCTACAAGGTTTAGGTCAAACTGAAGAAGTAGGTAGAGACCAATGGAGATTTGTACAAACCAGCGCAACTGGGGAGCAAGCTTTATACAATACTTACCGTGATTTATTGACTGGTTATGGTATCACTACCAATTCTACCATCAAATCATTAAGTGCTGCCGTTTTTGCACAGGTAGACTGGGAAGTTTTAGATAAATTACACGTATTGCCGGGCATCAGGTTTACTTACGATAAAAAGGAAGTTGATTACGATAGACAAACTTACGGAGGCGGAACAATTGATAGTGCTGATCCAAATGCAGCAGCATTGCGCAGATTAAAGGCCGCTGTTTATGCGAACCAGCAATTTAATACGAGTACAAATAATAATAATCTTTCTGGAAACTTAACAGTTTCTTATCGTCCAAGCGATAAACTAAATGTCTTTGGTACTTATTCAACCGCTTACAAACCAGTGGGCGTAAATGTGGGAGGTTTGCCAACAACATCAACAGGAGCAGCCGATTTATCTGTGGCGGTAGTAAAACCTGAATATGTGCAACATTACGAGTTAGGTTTAAAAACTAAGCCAGCAACTGGCGCTTTACTAAATGTAACTGCTTTTAGAACAGATATCAAAGATTACCAAACTAATGTACAATCGCCGCAATTAGGTGTAAACAGAGGTTATTTGGCAAATGCAGAAAAAGTAAGAGTGCAAGGTTTGGAGGTTGATGGTAGCTATCAGTTGCAAAGGTTCTTAAGCTTAAATGCTGCAGTCGCTTATTTAGATGGTAAGTATGTTAGCTTCACCAATGCGCCACTTCCATTGGAAGAAACTGGGCACGTAGAAACTGTAAATGGCGTACCTAATACACAAGTAGCATTTAAAGATGCTTCTGGCGGCCGTTTACCGGGTATTTCTAAATGGAATATTTCTGGAGGTGCCGAGTTAAGCACTGCTGGAAGCCTGATTGAAAAAGAAGGTAGATTCTTTATCGCTGGTGATGTTTCTTATCGTTCAGAATATTCTTCAAATCCAACACCTTCAAGAGTTTTGGTGATAGGTGGATATACTTTGTTAAATGCAAGGCTTGGATTTAGATCAGAGAAATTTTCGATTTTTGCATGGGCAAGAAACCTCGGTGGAACTAACTATTTTGAGCAATTACAAGCTGCAGCGGGTAACTCTGGTTTGTATGCTGGTGTATTGGGAGATCCAAGAACTTACGGAGCTACGTTAAGATTTGGATTTTAATAAAAATTCAAGACTTACGAAGTTTTTAAACGGCGAAGCCCTCAACTTTTCCATTAGAAAAATAAATTAGACTAAAGTTAAAATTTGTAAGTCTCTATTTTGATCCGTCATTTCGACGAGGAACGAGGAGAAATCTCTAAACTTTATCTTTTAATTTAATGAAAATGGCCAGTGTATTAACGCTGGCCATTTCTTATTTCAGGAAAAAGAGTTTTATCTTCGCTGCACAATTTTATAGTATGGAAAAATTAAAATCACTTTGTGTTTACTGCGGTTCAAATTTTAATGGAGATCCAGTTTTGAAACAAGCTATCGTAGATTTAGCAAAAGCAATGGTGTCGCAAGAAATTAGCTTGGTGTATGGAGGTGGTAGCGTAGGTGTAATGGGCGTAATTGCAGATGAAGTAATGGTTTTAGGCGGAACTGTAACAGGAGTAATTCCGCAGTTTTTGATGGATAAAGAGGTAGGACATAAAGGTATTACCCAAATGATCATCACCGAAAATATGCACCAACGTAAACAAAAAATGGCAGATCTTTCTGATGGTTTTGTGATTTTACCCGGTGGATTTGGAACACTCGAAGAGTTTTTTGAAGTATTGACTTGGTTACAGCTGGGTCTGCATGCCAAACCTATTGGAGTATTAAATGTTGGCGGTTTTTATGATCCCCTTTTTGCTCAAATGGATGTGATGGTGAAACACCGCTTCCTAAAACAAACCAATAGAGATTTAGTAATCAACGAAAGTGATGCAAATATCCTAATAGAAAAAATGCAATGCTTTTCGGCTGCACCGGATGAGGTTTGGTTTAGAGATAGAAATTTGACTTAATTTTCAATTTCTGATTGCTTATTGATCGTTTCTTGCTCTGTTCTATCATGCTGAATTTATTTCAGCATCTGCTTTTACAGTTTTAATAACTGAGCTAGAGTTTTCAGATATGAATCTAGAATGTTGCCACTGCCTATTTCCAAAATAGTATTGCTTACCAAAGTTAAATAGCCCTGAACGAAGCGAAAAGCCCGCAGGTGAAGTGTAACGGAACCGAGGACTTGTAGCGAAGTGCAGGACTGAAGAATCGATGAAATATTGAAACTGCGCTTCAAGTATCATAGTAAATCTATCCTGTACTAAATTTATCCTGCTGATTTTTAATGGATTGTATTTTCTTTAAAATTAATTCTACTAAATAGGTAGAATTTATATACATTTGTATTGTTGATTAAAAATACAGAGAGATGATTTTAGAAAAAGTAGAAAGAAACACTGTTGAACCTAAAATAACTTTAGTAGGTGCTGGTCCTGGAGATCCAGATTTGTTAACCTTGAAAGGTGTAAAAGCTTTGGCAAGTGCAGACGTAGTATTATACGATGCTTTAGTGAATGAAGCTTTATTAAATCATGCGCCAGAAAATGCCATCAAAGTTTATGTGGGCAAACGTTCTGATGACGAGTCTTTCTCTCAAAAATTAGTCAACAAATTAATGATCGATTACGCATTGAACTATGGTCACGTAGTAAGATTGAAAAGTGGTGATCCATTTGTTTTTGCTCGTGGCTACGAAGAAGTTCACGTAGCAGATTCTTACAATATTCCTACCGAAATTGTACCAGGTGTTTCTAGTGCGCTAGGTGTACCAGGGTTGCAAAAAATCCCTATGGTTTATGGTAATATGAGCGAAAGTTTTTGGGTAGTAACAGGAACCAATGCTCAGGGGCAAATTTCTCCAGACCTGTATGTAGCAGCAAAATCTAACGCTACTATTGTAGTACTAATGGGTATCGAAAAAATCAAAGAAATTGCTTCGATTTTTAAATCAGAAGGTAAAGCTAATTTACCAGTTGCCGTAATTGAAAACGGTTCGTCTACCGAAGAAAATGTAGTGGTTGGAATTGTAGATACGATCGAAGAATTAATAGAAGAAAAGAAATTAAGTTCGCCAGCTTTATTGGTGTTCGGGAATGTGGTGTCTTTACATCCTCAGTTCAATGCTATACACGAATTTTATGCGATAATGTCGCAAGAAGAATATTAAAGACTTATTACTTAGAGTAATATTTTTGTTTGGTTGTGATTAGCTGGGCCCTGCGCCCAGCTTTTTCTTTTTTAAAGCTTTTTTTTGTTCGCCACAGATGCACAGATATCGTCGACATATAATTTATCTAAGCATATAGAATCTATCCGTGCATCTGCGGCTAAATTGATATTCATTAGTTTTCTAAATTTATTTGGAGTAAATGTTTGCAATGCTCAATCATTTGCCTAATTTAAAGCAATTTCTATCCGAGTATTATTTTATGGAGATCATACATCTAAGTGCAGAGTGCTATCCCGTTGCTAAAGTAGGTGGTTTAGGCGATGTTGTTGGGGCTTTGCCCAAATATCAAAACAAACTGGGCCATGTGGCCAAGGTGGTTATGCCTGCCTATAATTCTAAGTTTTTATACGAAAATGAGTTTGAAACAGTTTACGATGGCTGGGTAAAAGTAGCTTCGACCAATTATCAAGCTAGAATATTAAGAGAGAAGACTAACAAACTAGGGTTTGATATTTTTTTAGTCCACATTGCTGGATTATTTGATAGAGAAGGTGTTTATGGTTATAGCGACGACACCGAACGTTTTATCGCTTTCCAGATTGCCGCACTAGATTGGATTGCACAGTGGGAGCATCGCCCTGATGTTGTCCACGTACATGATCATCATACAGGTTTAATTCCGTTTATGCTGGGTAATTGTAATCAATACCGTCATTTAAGTCAGATACCAACGGTATTAACCATACATAATGCGCAATACCAAGGGCAATTTGGTTGGGACAAACTTCATTATTTTCCGCCTTTCGATCTAATTAATACTAATAAACTGGACTGGGATAATGCAATCAATCCATTAGCATCTGCAATTAAATGTGCTTGGCGTGTAACTACAGTGTCTCCGAGTTATTTAGAAGAGATTAGCCATGTTGCCAATGGTCTAGAAGGATTACTTTCGCAAGAGCGAGGAAAATCTATCGGTGTGCTTAATGGTATAGATACTGAGGTGTGGAATCCGCAGAAAGACAAGATGATAGTGAAAGGTTTTAATGCCCGTACCATAGAAAGTGGAAAAAAAGCAAACAAAGAGGAGCTTTGCCGTGTTTTTAACCTCGATTCCACTAAACCACTATTTACATTTATCGGTCGTTTAGTAGGGGAAAAAGGAGCGGATTTATTGCCTGATATTTTTTACAATGCCTTAGCGCAAAGCGATGGCGAAATCAATATTTTAGTATTAGGCTCTGGAGATTCGCATGTAGAAGACCGATTGAATGAAATTACACATCATTACGCAGGTAGGTACAATGCTTATATAGGCTATAATGAGGCATTATCTCATCAAATTTATGCAGGGGCAGATTTCCTGCTGATGCCATCAAGGGTAGAACCTTGCGGATTGAACCAAATGTACGCATTGAGATATGGAACCATTCCAATTGTAAGGCGAATTGGCGGATTGAAAGATACGGTAATTGATATTGGCGATGGAGGTTTTGGAATCTGTCACGATCAAACTAGCGTTTGGGATGTGGGACATGCGATAGGTAGGGCATATGAATTATACCTTGACCAGGATAAAGTTAAAGAAATAAGAAGATATATGATGTCGATAGACCACTCGTGGGACAATTCGGCACAGCAATACATAGATATATACCAAATGTAAAACAATAAAAAACTATGACGGACAAAGTATTAGGAGTTATTTTAGGAGGCGGTCAAGGGTCGAGATTAGCACCGTTAACATTAACCAGATCCAAGCCAGCGGTGCCTATTGCAGGTAAATATCGTTTGGTAGATATTCCCATTTCCAACTGCTTAAACTCGGGTATTCATCGCATGTTCGTGCTTACACAGTTTAACTCTGCATCGCTTAATAAACACATCAAAAATACTTACCATTTTAGCCATTTTTCGAAGGCTTTTGTAGATATTTTAGCTGCAGAGCAAACGCCAGACAATCCAGCTTGGTTTCAGGGTACGGCTGATGCGGTGCGCCAGTGTATGCACCATATCGTAAGTCACGAATTTGATTATATTTTGATTCTTTCGGGAGATCAACTGTATCAGATGGATTTTAAGGATATGTTGCAAGCGCACATTGATGCAGAAGCAGAAATTTCTATTGCAACTATTCCGGTGACGGCAAAAGATGCAAATGATTTCGGTATCATGAAAACAGATGAGCAAAATGTAATTACTTTATTTATCGAGAAACCTAAAGACGAACTGCTGCCGGATTGGACTTCTGATACTGGTGAAGAAATGCAACGCGAAGGAAAGCATTTCTTGGCATCTATGGGTATTTATGTTTTCAATAGAGATGTCTTAATCAAGATGTTGAATGAAAATCCAGAGGAAAAGGATTTTGGTAAGGAGATTATCCCGAGAGCCTTAGAAAATAATAAGGTGTTGAGTTATCAATACGAAGGTTACTGGACAGACATCGGTAATATTTCATCATTCTTTGAAGCTAACTTAGGTTTAACAGATGATTTGCCTCAATTCAATATGTTTGATACAGCACATACTATTTTCACCAGATCTAGGATGTTGCCACCATCAAAAATTTCGGGAACTACTTTGGAAAAAGCCATTATTGCAGAAGGCTGTATTGTACAGGCAAGTAGGGTAGAACATTCGGTTTTGGGTATCAGATCACGTATTGGACGAGGAACAACCATTGCTAATTGCTATGTAATGGGAAGCGATCGTTACCAAACCCTTGAAGAAATTAACCACGCTAATAATGTCGGCACGCCTTTATTGGGTATTGGCGATAGATGTTATATTAATAATGCCATCATTGACAAAAACTCTAAAATAGGTAATGATGTACGCATTAATGGTGGCTCACATTTAGCCGAAGGCGATTTCGGGTTTTATGTGGTGAAAGATGGAATTGTAGTAGTGAAAAAAGGAGCAGTGGTGCCAAATGGTACGGTGATATAATTTCGTTGGCGAAATAACCAACTATTTAGTCCGTCATTTCGAGAGAGGAACGACGAGAAATCTATTTGATTGTAAGGTTTCTCCTCGTGCTTCGTCCAAATGACGGATTTTTACATTTTGCAGTTTAAATTGACTTCTGGTTCTTAAGATATCCAAGTTTCTTCTATTTTATCTATTTTCCACTTATTATCTTCTTGTTTAATATAAATGATGTAACCTTGCCCGCATCTTTCTCCGCAGCTATAGCCTGCGCTTAATATGCCGTAGCTTTTACTTTCATCAAACACTATTCTGCTAACATTGAAAAAACCAGAAAATACAAAGTCGTATTTTTCATTCCAAACATTGATATTTTTAGAAAAAGAGCTATCGTTTTTGAATTTGAAATGTTTGTTTAGTTTTATCGAATTGATATCCATCGTCAAGTTTTCTTTAGAATTGGTTTTTAAAATTTTTCTATTTGTGTAACTAGCAAGTTTCTTTTCCAGTGAATCTGTCGATATTTTTATCAGAAGATTAAATGCTAAGTATATAGAGGAAGTACCTTTTTCGATGGAATCTAATTTAAATTGCCATTGCTTCAATAGTTGTTTATGTTGCTTTCCTTGAGTTGCCTTTGTAATCGAATTCATTCCGGCTGGAGGAGGAAAAGTTATAAATGTAGGAGGGCTAAGAAAAATTCTAGGATCTTGACACGTACTGTCTACAATACTTGGGATTATTCCAATTAGCACATTCTTCTCAAAATCGATATTTTCTGTTTTAGTTTTACAGCTAAAAATTATGTTGACTAGGACCAAATAAATCCAAATTATTTTTTTCATATTAAAGGTTAATGTTTTTAAAGATGATGATAATTAGCTAGTGTTTTCATAAACTATAGTGATTAAATTAATCGAATTTAAACCATCCCATCATTTTTCTGTTGTAATTATAAACATCCCATTTTTTTTATGACAGCTACACATTTATATCAAACAGGAATTATTGGAAACTGCTCTTACATCGCTCACATTCACAAAAACACAAATATTAGTTGGCTCTGCTGGCCCAAGTTCGATAGCTCCTTTGTTTTTGGAGGTATGCTCGATGAACAAAAAGGAGGTAAATGTACCATTCTGCCAACCACAGATTACAGCTCGCATCAGTATTACATAGAAAATACTAATGTACTTAGAACGGAAATTACAGCTGCAGATGGTAAATATCGTATCACTGATTTTGCGCCACGTTTTCATTTACACGAACGTTATTTTAAACCTTTAATGTTAGTGCGGAAGATAGAACCATTGGAGGGTAGTCCGCGTATTAGAGTGGCTTGCGAGCCAGTTTGCGATTATGGAAGAAGTAAAATGAGAAGTGCGCTAGGTAGCAATCACATTGATTATTTCGGTTGCGAAGAAGATATGCGATTGACTACAAACGTATCGTTAAATTATATTTTGGATGAACAAGATTTCGTATTGAACGATGCTAAATACCTGATTTTTACCTACGGCTATAATTTGGATGCTCCGGTGGTAGCCACTGCAGAACAATTTTTAAGAGAAACCACTACTTATTGGCGCACATGGATTAAGCATTCTTCAATAGCAGGGTTTTACCAACCACAGGTGATTCGGTCTGCACTCGTTTTAAAAATTCATCAATACGAAGATACCGGTGCCATTATTGCGGCAAGTACAACCAGTTTGCCAGAATCTCCCGGAAGTACGAGAAACTGGGATTATCGTTATTGCTGGCTTCGAGATTCATTTTATGTGCTTACCTCGTTAAACCACATTGGCCACTTTGAGGAAATGGAAAAATACTTCAATTACATGTCAGACATCAGTTTTGATACAGACAAACGTTATCAGCCGTTATATGGTATCACAGGTAAACGAAATATAGTTGAAGAAACTTTAGAGCATTTGAATGGTTATTTGGGAGAAAAACCCATCCGTGTAGGCAACCAAGCTTATGAACATATACAAAATGACATTAACGGACAGGTGCTCATTTCGATGTTGCCACTTTATACCGACCACAGATATGTGTTTTCGGAGCGAGGCGATTCGGTGCGTTGGATAGAAAGTGTATTGGAGAAAATAGAAATGACCATTGACGAAAAAGATGCCGGAATTTGGGAATTCAGAAACATAGCTAATACACATTGCTACAGTAATTTATTTCAATGGGCGGGGGCTAATGCGGCATTGAAGATGGCAAAAACGATAGGTAATCAATCTTTGCAGGAACGAGCTAAAGTGCTAATTGATAAAGCTGCCGAGCATATAGAGGCTTGTTATGACGAGGAAAGAAAAGTGTATACCAATGCAGTTGGCAGTAAGCATTTGGATGCAAGTACGCTTCAGTTGATTATGATGAATTATTTAGATCCTTCATCACAACGTGCTAAAGACCATTTGATTGGTTTGGAAAAAGAGTTGAAAACTGAAGACGGATTGTTCTATCGTTACTTGCATGCCGATGATTTCGGTAAGCCAAAAACAACTTTCTTGATTTGTGCTTTTTGGTATGTAGAAGCTTTGGCCTGCGTGGGTAGGGTAGATGAAGCGATTGAAGCATTTGAGAATATCATCCGTTATTGTAATCACTTGATGCTATTTAGCGAAGATGTAGATGCAAAAACTGGTAGTCAGTGGGGTAACTTTCCACAGGCTTACAGCCATGTTGGTTTGATGAATGCAGCTTATAGAATTGCTACTAAATTGGATAGACCAGTCTTTTTGTAATCCATCATCGTCATTTCGACCGAGGCGTAGCTAGTGGAGAAATCTTTGAATATGTTTATTTGCAAGTTCAAAGATTTCTCGACTACGCTCGAAATGACGGAATTATTTACTTTCATCAAGTATCGATTGCAATAATTCCCTCACTTCCAGATGGTCGTTCAAGTAAAATTTCGCTTCCGACACTTCACTTCCTACCTTAATAGTGATGCCATTATTTGGCATTGCCTTAAAAATGTCTTCATCGGTATGGTCATCGCCCATGGCCAAAATAAAGTCATATTCCGTTTCGTGCATCCAGTTCATGGCAGCTTTTCCTTTGTTCACTTCCATGTTTCTAAACTCAATTACCTTATTCCCAGGCATAATCTGTAAGCCTTTATCTGCCGCTAAAACTCGTAAACTATTGATGATTTCGTTAGCTCTTAACTCGCCTAAACCACTCTCCGTTTTACGGTAATGCCAAACCAGTGAGAAACTTTTTTCTTCTATGAATGAACCAGGAGTTCTATCCGTATAGGCTTCTAAAATATTCTTGATTTCGCTTTTCCATTGGTCATTTAATAAAGGTAGCGAATGCCATTCTTCGTTCTGTCTTTTCTGCCAAGCGCCGTGTTCCGCAATAATGCCGATATTTAAATGCCCAAACCATTGCTCTAAAGTTTCATGTTTTCTGCCGCTAATGATCACAAGTTTGTTGTTGCTATCTTCAGAGAAATCACTCAATAGTTTCAAAAGTTCTTCATCTGGGCTTGCTTCATCGATATTAGATTTGAAACCTACTAAGGTACCATCGTAATCTAGAAAAATAATGCGTTTTTGTGTTGCAGCATATCTACTGATTATACCTTGACTTACCTTGTTTACGGCATGTTTGGTTTTTAAGGAATGCTGTAAAAGTTTGGCATCATCCATGCGACTTAAGAAGTTGCTTACCCATCTTTTTACATTGAATTTGCTTACCAAAGACCGCATAATCTGCATTCTTCTTTTTTGCTCTTCTAGGGGCATCAGCATTGCTTCTACAATAGCGTTCATAATGTCTCCAATATTGTTCGGATTCACAATAATTGCATCGTTTAGCTCTTTAGAGGCACCTGCCATCTCGCTCAAAATCAGTACGCCTGTTTCGTCTCTTCTACTAGCTACATATTCCTTGCTTACCAGATTCATACCGTCTCTCATCGGCGTAACCAAACAAATATCAGCTACGCTATACATCGCAGAAAGCGTTTCTATAGAAAAAGAACGGTAGAAATAATTGATAGGAACCCAATCAAGCGTTCTGTATTTGGCATTAACATTACCTACCAACTGGTCAATTTTTTCCTTAAGTTCTTTGTATTGTGGCACGGTGTCTCTAGATGGTACTACAATCATAAATAAACTGATTTCGCCAATAAACTTGGGATGAAGTTGTAATAGGAGTTCAAAAGCTCTGATGCGCTCTAAAATGCCTTTGCTATAATCCAATCTATCTATCGTGAGTGCAACCCTACCACGTTTCTCGCTATTAAGATTGTCTATCTCTGCTAATACTTGTCTCTGTAGTGGCAATTTTTCAAACTTATCGTAATCAATTCCCATCGGAAAAGGCTCTACAATGATTTGCCTGTTATCCATAGAAATGATGTTTGACGAAAAAGTAACTGGTGTAAGACGTGATGCCGTGCTTAAGAAATGTCGAACATCATCATAGGTATGAAAGCCAATCAAATCTGCCCCTAGCATTCCTTCAATCAATTTATCTCGCCAAGGAATCAACCTGAAGATTTCGAAGGATGGAAAAGGGATATGTTGGAAAAAGCCGATGGTAGTGTTAGATAGCCTTTCTCGTAACAGCGCTGGAAGGCACAAAAGTTGGTAATCTTGAATCCATATTTTATCGCCTTCGTTAAAAGCGTTTTGAGTTGCTGTAGCAAATTTTTCATTTACGGAAACGTAGCTGTCCCAATAGGTTTGCTCGAAACGGGCATAAGTCACCAAGTAATGAAAAACTGGCCATAAAACTTCGTTCGAGAATCCCTCGTAAAATAAATTAATTTCTTCCTGTGTTAAAAAAACTGGAACCAGGTTAAGTGACGCTAATTTTTTTGCAATTTCTGGTTGGTCTTCTTTTGGAATATCAATGCCTGGCCAACCCACCCACAGCATGCTTCCACTTTTGTAAACGTCGCCTAGTCCGGTAGCTAAACCACCTTCACTTTTCTGAAGCACGTATTTTCCATTGTTTTTACTGATTTTTACGGGTAGTCTATTCGAAATAATAATTGTTCTATTCATGCTCTTATCTTAAGTATCCTATATATAAAAAGACTTTAAACGGGTTTTTGTTTGTTGGGGCGAAATATTTTTGCCTTTATGTGATGGATATGACGAGCGAAAAATATCTAAAACGAAAGATGTTTATCTTTGCAAATGCATAAATCCTTCACAGACCAACTTGGTAATGAAATCATGATCAATTATCCGCCTAGAAGGATTATTTCATTAGTGCCTTCACAAACAGAGCTGCTTTTTGATTTGGGTTTGGATGAAGAGGTGGTGGGTTTGACGAAGTTTTGCATCCATCCGATAGAAAAGTTTGCAGCGAAACAGAAAGTAGGAGGGACTAAAAAACTCAACATTGATATCATCAGAGAGTTGAAACCCGATTTAATTATTGGCAATAAAGAAGAAAATAGCAAAGCTGATATTGAGTTGCTGCAACAAGAATTTCCAGTTTGGATGAGCGATATTTACAATTTGGAAGATGCCATACAGACCATTTCTGATATAGGTAATTTGGTGGATAGACAACCCGAAGCTACTTATTTAAATCATTTAATTAATGCGGGTTTTAGAGATTTGCAAACTTTAGCACTGGAAAAAAACATTGATAAAACCGTAGCTTATGTGATTTGGAAAGATCCCTATATGTTGGCAGGGCGAGATACCTTTATTAATGACATACTTCAGAAAATTGGCCTAAGGAATATTATTAATGGAAGTAGATATCCAGAAATTGAGTTACCGCAACTGCAAACTAAAAACTGTGAATTGGTCTTCCTCTCTTCAGAACCTTACCCTTTTAAAGAGAAGCACCTAAAAGAAATTCGATTAGCCCTGCCAAAAACAAAAGTAATGTTGGTAGATGGGGAAATGTTTTCGTGGTATGGTAGCCGTTTAGTAAAAGCGGTACAATACTTTTTTGAGTTTCAAAATCAACTACTTGAAAAATAAATCGTTGCTTTTATTTTTAAAATAATTTAAAAATTATAATTTAGTTTTTAAATTTTTAAAATTATGCGTCATTTTATATTTTGTTTCGCCATTTTTGGCATGAGTACTTTGGTAGCTTGTGGAGTTAAAAAAAATCAATCATTAAATAATAGCCAAGACGTAGTTATTGCTAATGAAGTATTGCCAGTTGCCCAAAAGCCATGTTTCGAAGGAGCTTATTATCGTAAACTGGTTTCTAGCCATGATTATTGGAGAGGTATTGAAGGTACTGTAATTTTGCCTACCATCATTTTTGATGAAGATAGAAAGCATGCCAAAAAGCCTGGTCAATATTTAGATAATCCATCTATTTATTTGGGCGGTAGCATGGGAAACCAAGAAACAGATATCGGTTTAACTTGGGAAGTGATCAAAGAAGATAATGGACAAGTTTCTAAGATAAGGAAGGCTTTTAGACCGTTTTTACGTCGAACGGAACATGACAGTGGACAAAAGTCTATTTTTGAAAATGCGCCAGCTCAAAAGCAATATTATTGGTATCCAGGGGAGGAAGTAAAAATGTCTTTGCTATTAGTGTCTGATAAAAAAGTCCGTTTTGTGGTGGAAGGTGCAGGTAAAAAATTTGAGAGAGACTTTGATTGCGATGGCTACCTGTTGAGTGCAGTTGGAGAATTTAAAAGGGTAAATGCAATAGATCAAGTGGCTAACGAAGGCAAGCCGGTACAGGCTACTAAAACAAAAGTGCAGAATGCAGAATGGAAACAGACCAATCTGTTTAGATTACTTAATAATGAGGTTGTAGCCGTTCCATTTAAGAAAACCAGATATACCGAAATGATGTGCCCAGCGGCAAATAATTTCAAAGTAAAGGCGAGTTATAGTCAGGTTGCAAAAGGAGCAGAGGTTTTATCTATCAGTGGTGTGCCATTTCAATAAAAATTATTTCTGCTGAATATGAATGTGTTATGTTTTTTGGTGAAATAAAATGAAAATTTTTCCTCAAATGTTGCGAAATAGTCAATGTAATTTCTATCTTTGCAGTCCTAAATACATCCTAACTGCGGAAGTGGCGTAATTGGTAGCCGCACCAGACTTAGGATCTGGCGCTTCACGGCGTGGGGGTTCGAGTCCCTTCTTCCGCACTAAAGATAAAGGCCGTTCCGATGCAAATCGGAACGGTTTTATTTTAAAAAGACATTGATAAAGAATTAAACATGAATCGATGTGTGCGTTTGGACTTGCCTTTTTGTCTCAAATCTCATATCTCAATACTCATATCTGAATGAATATTACACAGGAAAAAATTGACGATTTAAATGCTTTAGTAAAAATTACTTTAGCCCCTGAAGATTACACTCCAAACGTAGAAAAAGCTATTAAGGAGCAGGCTAAAAAAGCTAATTTACCAGGTTTTCGTAAGGGAATGGTGCCAGTTGCACATATCAAAAGAATGTACGGTAAAAGCATTTTGGTAGAAGAAATCAATAACATGTTGAATGATAACATCTCAAAATACCTTACTGAAAGCAAGGTTGAGATTTTAGGTCAACCATTACCTGTGCAAGAAGAAGAAGGTGAGTATAACTGGGATTCGAAAGATACTTTTAACTTTTCTTACGAATTAGGTTTAGCTCCAGCGGTTGACATCGAAGTTTCCTCTAAGGATAAATTTACATACTATAACGTTAAAGCAGACGAAGAAACTTTAAACGAGCGTGTAAAAAATATCCGTAAGAGCTACGGTAAAATGACAAATCCTGAAGTTTCTGCTGAAGGTGATGTACTTTATGCTGAGTTGAAACAATTAGCTAACGACGGTACTGAATTTGAAGATGGTATTGTAGCTACTGGTTCTATCCGTTTAGATTTAGTGACTGACAAGAAAATCTTGAAAACCTTAGTTGGTGTTAAGAAAGATGATACTTTTGAGCTTGATGTAAATAAGGCTTTCGGTGGTGATGCTGCTGCAATAGCTAAATTGTTAAACATCAGCGAAGAAGATGCCGCAGAATTGAAATCTAAGTTTTCTGTATCGGTTAAAAATGTAAACCGTTTGGAAGAAGCTGATTTGAACCAAGAGTTCTTCGATAAAATCTTTGGTGCTGATGCAGTTAAAGATGAAACTGGTTTCACTGCTAAAATCACTGAAGAAATTGAGTCCATGTTTAAGCAAGATGCTGACCGTAAATTGCAAAACGATATTTATGCTCAATTAACCGAGCAAACAAAAATGCAATTGCCAGATGAGTTCTTACGTAAATGGTTAAAAGCTACTAACGAGAAATTAACTGACGAAGAGTTAGCTCAAGGTTATGATGATTTCGCTAAAAACTTAAAATGGACTTTAATCGAGAACAAAATTATTAAAGACAACGATATCAAAATTGAATATACTGACGTTTTTGAAGCTGCAAAACAACGTTTAGATGCGCAATTCAGAATGTATAGCCCAACACCACTTCCAGAAGAACAATTAGCTCAATATGCTGCTAACTTCTTACAAGAGAAAGAAAATGCCAATCGTATTTTCGAAGAGGTTAAAGCTTTGAAAGTTTTCGATTACATTAAATCGGTAGCTACTTTAAACGAAAAAGAAATTGCTTATAACAAATTCACTGAATTGAAGTAATAGCAACAATATACTGACCGTTTGTCAGTAAATAAAGTTAGCAAGAGTTCCGACATAAAATCGGGACTCTTGTTATATAAAAGCCTTTGGTTTTTGTATTGGTTTATTTTTAAGACGATTGATTGCGTTTTTTGAAAGTATAAATGAGAGGTATTTAAAACTCATTAATGGAATAAGATATTTCTTATTGTCGGATAATCTGCTATTTTAGCGGAGTGTACAGATTGGCACGAAAATTAACCAACCTAAAGAAATATTATAAATATGATAATTTCGTTTTGGTACTAACGCTTTCCAACGTTTAACCCTAACGCTTAACACTAATCCCGTTATGAAAATAGATAAAGAAGAATTTAGAAAATATGCCGTTAAACACCATCGCATTAACGGATTAAACGTAGATAGATTTATTGGTGCTACTAATAATTCGCCAAAATCGATGACGCCTTACATCATTGAGGAGCGCCAGTTGAACGTTGCACAAATGGATGTATTCTCTCGTTTAATGATGGATCGTATCATTTTCTTAGGTGATGCAGTTTATGACCAAAATGCAAATATCATCCAAGCGCAGCTATTGTTCTTGCAATCTGTAGATGCTGATAGAGATATTCAAATCTACATCAACTCACCAGGCGGTTCTGTTTATGCAGGTTTAGGTATTTACGATACGATGCAGTACATCACACCAGATGTGGCAACAATCTGTACGGGTATGGCAGCATCAATGGGTGCGGTTTTATTGGTAGCTGGTGCTAAAGGCAAACGTGCAGCATTAAAGCACTCTAGAGTAATGATTCACCAACCATCTGGCGGTGCACAGGGTGTGGCTTCAGACATGGAAATCAATTTGAGAGAGATGCTTAAATTGAAAAAAGAGTTATATGACATCATTTCATTACACTCTGGACAGTCTTACGAGTGGGTAGAAAAAGCATCTGATAGAGATTATTGGATGACTTCTTCTGAAGCTAAAGAGTTTGGAATGATTGATGAAGTATTAGGTGGAACAAAATAAATTAGTTAAAAGTTGGGAGTTATGGGTTAAAAGTCTAGGCTAGTAAACTCATCACTCACAACTGATAACTCATAACTTAAAAAAATGGCTAGACAAAGTAAAGATTCACATTGCTCGTTTTGCGGCACTCCAAAAAGCGAAACCTTAATGTTAATTGAGGGTTTGGATGCTTACATCTGCGATAAATGTGTTAATCAAGCCAATGTTTTACTGGCGCAAGAGCTAGGAAATAAAAAAGGTAAAGCGTTTGACGATTCGTTTAAACTCTTAAAACCTGCTGAGATCAAAGAACATTTGGATCAATATGTAATTGGTCAGTATGATGCGAAAAAAGTACTTTCTGTAGCAGTTTATAATCATTACAAACGCTTAAGTCAAAAGATTGATAAGGATGAAGTAGAGATTGAAAAATCTAACATCATGTTAGTTGGCGAAACTGGAACTGGAAAAACGCTTTTGGCTAAAACCATTGCTAAAATCTTACATGTTCCATTTTGTATCGTTGATGCTACTGTTTTAACCGAAGCTGGTTACGTAGGGGAAGATGTAGAAAGTATCTTAACTCGATTATTGCAAGCTGCGGATTATGATGTTGCTTCTGCAGAACGTGGTATCGTTTATATTGATGAGGTAGATAAAGTTGCTCGTAAAAGCGATAATCCGTCGATAACGAGAGATGTAAGTGGCGAAGGTGTGCAGCAGGCATTATTGAAAATTTTGGAAGGAACAATTGTTAACGTGCCGCCACAAGGAGGTAGAAAACATCCAGACCAAAAGATGATCGCAGTAAACACCAACAATATTTTATTCATCTGTGGTGGTGCTTTTGATGGTATCGAAAGAAAGATTGCAAATCGTTTACGTACGCAAGCGGTAGGTTATAAAGTGAAGAAGGACGATGTTGATATCGACTTTAAGAACTTGTACAAATACATTACTCCGCAAGATTTAAAATCTTTCGGTTTAATTCCTGAATTGATTGGACGTATCCCTGTTTTATCGCACTTAGAGCCATTAGACAAAGAGGCGTTGCGCAATATCTTAACCGAACCTAAAAACTCGTTGACCAAACAATATGTAAAGCTTTTCAATTACGAAAACGTGGCACTTAAGTTTGATGACGAAGTTTTAGAATTCATTGTAGATAAGGCAATGGAATATAAGTTGGGAGCAAGGGGATTAAGGTCAATTTGCGAATCGATTATGCTAGATGCGATGTATGAGACGCCATCAGAAGCTGAGGTGAAAGAGTTGGAAATAACACTAGAGTACGCTAAAGAGAAATTTGAGAAATCTGATTTCAAGAAATTAAAAGCTGCTTAAAATATAAAATCCCGACTTGTTCGGGATTTTTTTTAACCTATTGGTTCATGGTTAATAGACCGATAATCCACAGACTATTATCTATCAACTATGATCTAATATCAACAAAAATTAATAAATTTAAAGAAAGGAGAAAACCTATGAACGAAGAAAAAGACGTAAAGAAAGACGAAGAAGTAGTAAAAGTTGTAAAAAAGGCTAAGAAAGCTAAGGAAGTTGAAACGCCAGTAAGAAAAGGTTTAAAGTCTAAAGATGACATCGTAAAAAACTGGTTGCCTCGTTACACAGGTCGGCCACTAGAAGAATTTGGTCAATACATTCTGTTAACCAATTTTAGCAAATACGTGTCTTTGTTTTCTGAGTGGAATGACAATGCACCTATTTATGGTTTAGATAAACCAATGCAAAGCGTAACTGCTAATGGTATTACTATCATCAATTTTGGTATGGGTAGTCCACTTGCAGCAACGATGATGGATTTGTTGACAGCAATTCAACCTAAAGCAGTATTGTTTTTGGGTAAATGTGGTGGTTTAAAGAAGAAAAACCAAATTGGGGACCTCATCCTTCCAATTGCTGCAATTAGAGGAGAAGGAACTTCTAATGATTATTTACCAGCTGAAGTGCCAGCCTTGCCGGCCTTCGCATTGCAGAAAGCAATTTCTACTACAATCAGAGACCACTCTAGAGATTACTGGACTGGAACTTGTTATACTACCAACCGCAGGGTTTGGGAACACGACAAAGATTTTAAGAAGTATTTGAAAAGTATCCGTGCAATGGCTGTAGATATGGAAACTGCAACTGTTTTTACAACAGGCTTTGCTAACGGAATTCCTACAGGAGCTTTGTTGCTAGTTTCAGATCAACCAATGATTCCTGAAGGTGTTAAAACATCTGAAAGCGATAGTTCGGTAACAGCTAACTATGTAGAAACTCACCTAAGAATCGGAATCGATTCGTTAAAACAGCTGATTAATGGAGGTCAAACAGTTAAACACCTTCAGTTTTAACATTTAAAATTTGACGAGCGTGTCATACTGAGCCTGTTGAAGTATCTTTTGCAGATTCTACACTGTGTTCAGAATGACAACCCTGTCAGTCCAATCCGTTTTTCGGATAATCAAACAATACCAGACTTCCCGTATTGCTACTAACCAATTTCCATTCATCAAAAGGGAATTCAATGATTGCTACGCTACAAGTTGGCATATTCGTTAGATATTCATCTGTTAGGTAATTCACAAAATCTGTTAAGCCAGGATTGTGCCCAAATAATGCAATACTGTTGTGCTTGTCATCAAATCCGTTAACTACCTGTAGTAGCATTTTGATATTCGCTTCGTAGACAGAAGCATTGGTGTGTAGTTGTTCAGCTTCCAATTTCCAACCTGAGGCAAAATATTTTGCTGTGGTTAATGCCCGCAATGCAGGACTACTAACAATAACATCTGGCTTAATTTCTTTTGCTGCGAGGCGTCCTGCCATTTCTGGAGCATTTTTATGTCCTCGCGGATTTAATGGTCTGTCAAAATCTTTGAGGTTAAAATCTCCCCAGTCAGATTTGGCATGTCTAATGATAATTAACTGCTTAGCCATTTAATTTGTCCCTTATTTTATTAACAATCGTTTCTGGTTTAATAAGGCTGATACATTCTTCAACACCACAAAGACAAGGTTTGTTTCCATAGATCGAATTAGGTCTATTAGGATGTTCAATTTGAATACAATCGTCTAAAGATTGCCCATATCCTAAAAAGCCGGCAAACGGATGGGTTGGGCCCCAAATAGAAATTACAGTTATACCCATTAACGAAGCCATGTGCATTCCTGAAGAATCCATACTCAGCATTAAGTCTAAATGAGAAATGATATCCAGTTCTTCTTCAAGTGAAAATTGTTTTATGGTGTTAATCAGTAACGGCTTTTTTTCCTTCCATTGATTAGCTATTTGAAATTCTTTCTCGCCTCCACCAAAAATAAAAACCTGATACCCTGTTTCAATTAATAGTTGAATAACTGTTTCCATTTTTTCAACTGGATACATCTTATAAATGTGTTGTGCAAAAGGAGCTATTCCAATTTTCTTGATACTCGCATTAAAGAACAATTTCGCTTTTTCAGGAAGAGGAAGAAGCTGTTTTAATAACTGATGCTTTAATGTTAAACTTAAACTTAAATTCCTAAAGGTATCTGCATAACGTTCTACAGTAGGTTTTAAAGGTTTCAGTATTTTGTTGTTATTTCTAGTCAATGCTTGCTTTTCAGAACGACCTTTGTTTATTCTCCTAATTTTTGTGCCTGAGATTCTAAAAAACAACGATAAAATTCTGCTTCTGATGTTATCATGTAAATCGGCAACAGCATCAGCTTGATAATTTTTAAGTTCCTTGTATAATCGGTATAAACCAGCAAAGCCTTTGTGCTCTTTTTTCGGTTTGATAGCATGGAAACTCAGATTCTTTATCCCATTAAAAAAAGCCTCAAAAGGTGCTCTGCTCACCATTACGAGCTGCACATCAGGGTTTTGTTCAATAAGCTCTCTTAAAACAGAAGCGACCATGGCTACATCACCCATGGCCGAAAAACGAAATATAATAATTCTTCTAGCAGACATAAAACGCTGCTTAAGCTTTATTGTATAATACTGGGTTTAGACTAGGGTCGTTGTACATTTTCATCTGCTTGTACACTTTCATGTATTTATCCCCATTTTCTATGTCAGTTAAAAGCTCATCTATACTAGAGCAAAGGTCTTTTCTCTGCATTAACAAAATATCCAATTTTCCTTGGCAAAGTTGTCTGTGCTCTTCACTTGCATTAGGTCTATTTACCTCTTCTTGCATGTGATAAATCTTTAAAGCTAAAATAGATAACCTATCTATCGCCCATGCTGGACTTTCTGTATTCACTTTTGCACCAGCCTTAGCTTCAATACCTTCAAACTTTTGAAGAAAATAGCTGTCGATATATTCTACCATGTCAGTTCTTACCTGATTTTGAGCATCAATTCTTCTCTTCCATTGTAAACCATCAACGGGATTGATGTCTGGGTTTCTTACCACATCTTCCATGTGCCATTGAGCTGTGTCAATCCAATTCTTATGATAAAGTAAGTGCTCAATAGTATTGCTATCAAAAGGATTGTTGATTGGGTGGTCTATTTCATCAAAAAGATGATAGTCTGCGATGGCTTGGACAAAAATTTGGTTGGCTAATTCACTAATCATTCACAAAGTTATTTTAATTTTTCAAAAGGAAGGTTAATTCTTCTTACTAGAAAAGAAGTCGCTGATTTCATTTAACGTAAAAGCATTCAAACATTTTTCTGCTGTTAAGCCTCCTTTGCGGGCAACCATTACGCCATAACGCATATCTAAGAAACCCTCTTTACGGTGTGCATCGGGGTTAATAGAAAGTAGAACTCCTTTTTCTAAAGCATAACGATGCCAACGCCAATCTAAATCAAGACGTAGCGGGTTGGCATTAATTTCTATGACTACTCCGTTGGCAGCACAAGCATCAATTATTTTTTTATAATCAATATCATACCCTTTTCTGCTTAATAATAATCGCCCGGTTGGGTGCCCTAAAATAGTGGTATAAGGATTTTCAATAGCTTTTAATAAACGTTCAGTAGCTTTTTCTTCTGTCATTTTTAACTGACTGTGAACGGAAGCTACCACGAAATCAAAAGTTTTCAGGATGTCATCGCTATAATCTAGTGAGCCATCGTATAAAATATCGCTCTCAATACCTTTGAAAATTTTAAATGGTGCTAATTTTTTGTTTAGCTCGTTAATTTGCTGATGTTGGGCATACACTCTTTGCTCGTTTAGTCCATTGGCGTAAAAAGCAGATTTGGAGTGGTCGCACATACCTAGATATTCCAGTTTCAACACATCACGACAGTATAATGCCATTTCCTCCAAAGTATGCACGCCATCGCTCCAATCAGAGTGGTTGTGCAAACTTCCTTTTAAATCATTATCGGTAATTAGGGTAGGTAATTGATGGTTTTTAGCTAGCTCAACTTCATTTAAACCTTCGCGTAATTCTGGTAAGATGAAAGCTAAACCTGCTTTTTCGTAAATTTCTTCTTCTGATTTAAAGACATGATTTCCAGCTAGTGAAAGCACTTTTTCAACGTGTGTTTCGTTACCAGTTAGCCTAAAGTAATCTAAATAGAAATTGGTTTTGGGAACTATAAACAACTTGATATGTAAACCGGTTTCTGTCTGTACCGCAAATACATTCGTAGAAGTTTCTACAAGTCCCAACTCAAAATTAATAAGTTGCTCAACGATAATTTCGGGAGTTTCGGTTCCAATGACAAAAACAACCTCCTCGATAATTTCACAAAGCCTTCTGTATTCGCCTGCAATTCCAAACAGTGATTCATGGTCTACTTGGCCAAGCCAAACCGATAGCTTTTCATGGATTTCGTTGACCAACGGCTCTGCTTTGGCGTACAAAAACTTACCATCGGCAGCCATTTTAAACTCAATTACTTTTTTAATTTCTTCTTGAGTTTTTAGGCCGAAACCTTTGGCTTCAATCAATCGGTTTTCGTTGCAAGCATAATAAAGTTCGCCAACGCTTTCAATCTGTAAATCGTTCCAGATGACACCAATCTTTTTAGGGCCAATACCTTTAATCGCTAACATTTCTACAATACCAGGAGGCGTTTGGGTCAATAATGTTTCTAGTTCTGCAATACTTCCAGTTTCTAGCAGCTCTATTACTTTAGCAGCAATGCCTTTACCAACGCCATCTATCTTATCGATTTCGCTGGTTGGCTTACTAGCAATAGCAAAAGGTAATTTATCTATTTTAAAAGCTGCGTTTGCTACAGATTTTATCTTGAATGGATTTTCGTTGTGAAGCTCCATTAATTGTGATAATAGTCTAAGTGTACGTGCTACGGGTTTGTTTTCCATTCTGGGATTTAAGTTACGAGTTATCAGTTGCGAGTTACGGGATTGATAGGTTCAAATCGTAACTCTAAACTCGAAAATTATTTGATTCTAATTTCGTACTCCATTCTAGCTTGCATACCAGTATTGCTTATTGCTTTTTGCATTTGTTTGTACAATACATAGTTTTCGCCAAACTCTTTCTTGGCGTAATAAGCACTAACATTGTCTTTAGCCGAACCAAGGAATTCTTTTAACGGGTCAATTTTTTCTGGATATTCTACTACTTTGTAATCTTTTAATTTAGCTTTTTTAGCAGCAGAAGTCACAGCATCACTAAAACTACCTAGTCTGTCGGCCAAACCATTTTTAACGGCATCAGTACCAATCCAAACACGACCGCCGCCCAAGCTGTCAATTTGGGTCTTCGTCTTTTTTCTTCCATCAGCTACTTTGGTAATAAAAGTGTCGTAAATGTTATTTACACCTTTTTGGATAATTGCTCTTTCTGCGGGAGTTAATGGGCGGTTGCTGCTCATAATATCCGCGTATTGACCAGTTTTTACGCCATCAAAAGTTAAACCTAATTTATTGTTGAATAATTCTTGGAAGTTAAAAATCACACCAAAAACGCCAATAGAACCTGTGATGGTATTGGGTTGTACAAAAATGCTGTCAGCAGCACAACCAATGTAATATCCGCCAGATGCGGCAACATCACCAAAAGAAGCAATTACCGGTTTTGCTTTTTTACTCAACACCATTTCTCTCCAAATCACGTCAGACGCTAAGGCACTGCCACCCCCAGAATTTACACGAAGCACGATAGCTTTTACATCATCATCCAAACGAGCTTTTCTAATGGCACGAGAGATACGTTCAGAACCAATTTGCTCATCAGAACCTTCGCCACCAACAATATCACCATTGGCATAAATTACAGCTACTTTGTTCTTAGAATTAGATTCACCTTCGGTAGTTAAACTTTTAACATAATCGTTGATGCTTACGGTATTGATATCTTTCTTTTTGTCCGTTCCAGTGATATTTCTTAACTCATCTAAAATCTCATCTTTATATTTCAAGCCATCTACCATTTTATAAGCCAAAGCATCTTTAGGTAATTGGATTTTATATTGATCAGCGATTTGAGCTAAGCTGTCTTTTTCGATTTTACGAGTTTGAGAAATTCCTGTTAAGAAAGTATCGTATAAACCATTTACGTAAGCGGTAACCTGCTGACGGTTATAATCGCTCATTTTTGTGTTAATAAGTGGTTCAACTGCACTTTTGTAATTTCCTACACGGATGATTTGTGCTTCGATTCCCAGTTTTTCTAATGCACCTTTAAAGAACATCAAATTAGAGCTGAAGCCCTTAAATTCCAATTCTCCCTCCGGATTTAAGTAAACCTTATTGGCTGCAGAAGCTAAGTAATAAGCTCCTTGAGAATATACTTCGCTATAAGCAATTACTGGTTTTTTACTTCTCTTAAAATCGATGATGGCATTTCTAACTTCCAGCATGGTGGCCATACCAGCATTTGGAGCGCTTACGTTGATGTAAACTGCTTGGATTTTTTCATCAGATTGAGCCTTTTTTAAAGCCCTGATTACGTCATTAAAACCTATACTTTTATCGTTAGAACCACCAAATAAACTTCCAAAAGAACCTTCTGGAGTACGTTCTATAATTGCTTGGTCTAGATTGAGGTATAAAACGGAGTTCTTTTTAACTACCGTTTCTGTTTCACTGCCAATTGACGAGATCATGCCGACAAATACAATGAAAAATAGTACACCTAAAATAACTGCCGAGATAACTATACCGAACACAGTAGCGAAAACATATTTGAAAAATTCTTTCATAAGTTTTAATAATGTTTAATTTGTAAATATAAAAAATGCATTGTGATATAACGCAATTACGCTAGCTAAGCGGGAAATTAATTGACCTGTTTCGCTAAAGAAAAACGATATGGAATTAGAGCAGAGAAATGCTTATTTGTTACTTGGTACAAATTTGGGAGATAGAACGCAAAATTTAAATACTGCAATTGCGTTTATTGAGAGAGAAGTGGGACCGGTTTTTGTGAAATCAAGTGTTTATGAAACAGCGGCTTGGGGTAAAACAGACCAGCCAAGTTTTTTAAATCAAGCTGTTGGGGTGAAGAGTGATTTGGAACCTTTACAGCTGCTAAAAGTATTGTTAGCAATTGAACAAAAAATGGGAAGAGTGAGGTTAGAAAGGTGGGGAGAGCGTTTAATTGATATCGATATTATATTTTATGGAGATGTGATTGTTAATGATCGTAATGACTTGCATTTGCCTCATCCCGAAATGCATAAGCGCAGGTTTGTGTTACAACCTTTAAATGAAATTGCGGAAAATTTTATTCATCCGATTTTTAAGGAGAAAATTTCGAGCATTTTAACTAACTTGAGCGATGAATTGACAGTCGAAAAAATAACTAAGTATAACAATGATTAACCCAGCTAAAAGTAACGAAGATTTAGATTTATCATATTTGAGAGAGATGTCTGGCGATAGCGCAGAATTTATGATTGAGATGTTGGATACTTTGGTGGAGCAAATTCCTATTTATTTAGAAGATTTGCAAAAAGCTGTGGACGCAAAAGATTGGAAAGCGGCATCTGAATTTGCTCATAAAGTGAAGCCAACTTTCTATTACGTAGGTAGAGAAGATATCAGAGATTATGTTCAGGTAATTGAACGTAATGCTAAAGAAGGCATAGATGTAGAGAAGATTCCTGCTGCGCTTGTGGAAATTAAACAAGAGCTCAATATTATTCTTACACAAGTAGCAAAGTCTAAAACGGAGTTAGAAGCTCAGTTGTAACATCGCTATAGTATTATCGTCATTGCGAGGAGGAACGACGAAGCAATCTTAAAGCGATGTATTCTTTTCCTAAGGTTGTAAGATTGCTTCGTACCTCGCAATGACGACCCGGAAATATAAAAAACTAATTGTTTCTAAAATAAACAAAAGACAATCCGATATATAATAGCAGTATAATTGGAATAGCCACAAACTGTTGCCATGCAAATAAAGCAATAGATAAAATCATAAAGACGAACTTGATTTTATTTTCACTCCATCTGAAGTTGCTGAATTTTAGGGAGAAAATCTTGATTTCACTTATCAATAAATAACTACATACTACAGAAATAGCCGCTAAAACTATCCAGTTACCAATTACTTGAGGGTGATAATCTGCAACATAAGGTAAGGAGACAATAAACAAAGTATTCATTGGTGTATTTAAACCAATAAAATCTACTGTTTGACGAGTATCGTTATTGAATTTAGCCAGTCTCAGTGCAGAAAATAAGGTAATGATAAAAGCAAAATAAGGAAGATATTGGTGAGGCGCATCACTTGCTTTAAATAGATGAAACATGATTGCTCCAGGCAAAAAACCAAAGCTTACCACATCTGCTAGTGAGTCTAAATCTTTTCCAATGCTGTTCTTTATTTTTAAAGCTCTAGCAGCCATGCCATCAAAAAAATCAAAGATTCCTGATAGGATGACAAAGTAGGCGGCAGATTTTAAATCGCCATTAAAACAAAATACAATACCAATACAACCAGAAAATAGGTTGGCACACGTTAAAGCATTAGGGAGGTTCAGCATCTTTTAAAAGGTTTAAAGCTGAAAGACTAAAGCTCAAAGCATTCTCGCCATGGCTTTAGTCTTTAAACTTTGGTCTTTAGTCTATTATCCGTTCATTCCTAAAAGGAATTCTTCGTTGCTCTTAGTGCCTTTAATTTGGGCTTGTACCAATTCCATCGCTTCTTGCGAGTTCATGTCTGCCAAGTGGTTACGCAATACCCAAACACGTTGTAGACTTTCTCTATCCAATAATAGATCGTCTCTACGCGTACTCGAAGCCGTAATATCAATTGCTGGGAAGATACGTTTGTTAGCCAATTTGCGGTCTAATTGTAGCTCCATGTTACCTGTACCTTTAAATTCTTCGAAGATCACCTCATCCATTTTAGAGCCAGTTTCTGTTAAAGCTGTAGCTAAAATAGTTAAAGAACCGCCTTTTTCAATGTTACGAGCCGCACCAAAGAAACGCTTAGGTTTGTGTAAAGCATTGGCATCAACACCACCAGATAAGATTTTGCCAGAAGCAGGAGCGGTAGTATTGTAAGCCCTTGCCAAACGCGTAATAGAGTCTAATAAGATCACTACATCATGACCGCATTCTACCAAACGTTTAGATTTTTCTAGAACGATATTGGCGATTTTTACGTGTCTTTCTGCCGGCTCATCGAAAGTAGAAGAAACCACTTCTGCTCTTACGCTACGGGCCATATCTGTTACCTCTTCCGGACGCTCATCAATTAACAAGATAATCAAATATACCTCTGGATGGTTTTTAGCGATCGCATTAGCAACTTCCTTTAATAAATTGGTTTTACCCGTTTTAGGCTGTGCTACAATTAAACCACGCTGACCTTTACCAATTGGGGTAAATAAGTCCATGATACGGGTAGAATAGTTGGTGCTATCAGTAAATAGATTTAATTTTTCTGTAGGGAAAAGTGGCGTTAAGTAATCAAAAGGAACGCGGTCACGCACATCAGCAGGAATACGACCGTTAATGCTAATTACTTTTACCAATGGGAAATATTTTTCACCTTCTTTCGGCGGGCGGATACTTCCATTAACCGTATCACCAGTTTTTAAACCAAACAATTTGATTTGTGACTGCGATACGTAGATATCATCTGGAGAAGATAAATAGTTGTAATCTGCCGAACGCAAGAAACCATAGCCATCAGGCATAATTTCCAAAACACCTTCATTGGTAATCGTATTATCGAAATCTAAGTTAGAATAGCTAGTCTCGTTTTGTTTATGATTACCGCTGTTGTTATTGTTCTGATTTTGGTTCTGGTTTTGATTTTTCTGCGGACGGTTTTTATTTTCCTCTCGCTGAGGTTTTTCTTCCTGAGCAGGTTTTTCTTCAACTACAATAACTTCGTTGTTAGCATTGTCGTTTTTGCCTTTTGGAGTGCGGTCTTTTTTGTTTTTCTGATTTTGGATTTTATCAGCAATGCTTTCTTGTTTCGAAAGGTCCTGACCTGTAACCAAAGCAATTGCTTCAAAATCAGGCGAAGGAATTTCAATTTCTTCCGCACTATCAAAAAGGGTTGGCTCTGCTGCCTTTTCCTCTTTTCTCTCTTCCGCAACAGGTGCAGCGTCTTTCGCAATACGTGTTCTTTTTCTAGAAGTTTTTTCGGTAGAAGGCGTTTCAGCGGCAGGCTCAGGAGTAACAGCAACTTCAGCTGTTACAGTCTGTTTTTGAAGAATTTGTTCGATTAAGTCACTTTTGCGTAAATCGCCAGCATTATCAACACCATTCGCTTTTGCTAACTCACGTAATTCGGCAGTTAGCTTTTCAGTTAGTTCTGTTTTACTAAACATTTATATTTTGTCGAGAATTTTATTTTAAGGGTTTAACCAAATAATACAACCAAAAAAGGGCTTAAAAGATTTAAAGAATTTTTCTTGCTAAGATATTTTCGGAGGGTATTCAGATAAACTTTCTGAGAATTATGCCACAATTGTAGGGAATTGGATTTTAATCTGCAAGAATTTTGGAAAAAAAGTTTGCACATTCTTTAAATGCAAGTGTTTTTAGTTGCTTGGTTTGTTGTTCTTTAGCTTGCTATTTCTCTCAGTTTCATGTTTTTTGAGGAATTAGAAAATGTGCGTGTCGCTTTACATCGCTTACTTTAGCCCCGTTATACGCTACAATCTTTTTGCTGCGCTCGCTCAAACCTCATAGGTTTCCTCTGCTCAATGCCTAATAAAACCTATGAGGTTCCTCATCCAAAAAGTATTTCCGCTGCTACAGGGTTTAATTAACTTAAACCTGTGCACTGCACTTGCAAACTAAACCCGACATTGGCGGATACCGGCCCTGTGGCTAAGGCCAGTGCAGTATGAGCCTGTGGCGGGAACAAATATAGATAGTAGAACTGCAATTGCTTTTCTAAGGGTGCATACTTTAATAATTTCAAATAATTTCAATTAACTATCTACTATGTGACTATTGTCCATCAACTATTCTCAATTAACTAAATAAGCGGTTAAACAATTAAATCTAAAATCGAGCATCTAAAATCGTAAATCTTTCCTCATCTTTGCACATCCTTAAAATCTTATCAGAAATGAACAAGCAGCAGCTTTTTGAACAAATTCAACTTAAAAAATCATTCTTGTGTGTAGGTCTAGACCCAGTTTTAGATAAACTGCCTAAGCACTTACTAAAGTATGACGATCCAATTCTTGAATTTAACAAGCAGCTGATTGATGCTACCCACGATTTGTGTGTGGCTTATAAACCTAATACGGCGTTCTATGAAACTCGTGGTGTAAAAGGTTGGGATACCTTGGTGAAAACTTGGAAACATATTCCTAAAGATGTATTTACGATCGCAGATGCTAAGCGTGGCGATATCGGGAATACTTCGGCAATGTATGCAGAGGCTTTTTTTAAGGAAGAAAGTTCTGACATGAGCTTCGACTCGGTAACTGTAGCACCTTACATGGGTAAAGATTCTGTATCTCCATTTTTGGCTTACAAAGATAAATGGGTAATTCTTTTAGCCTTAACCTCTAACGAAGGAAGCAACGATTTTCAGTCGAAGCAAAGTGATGATCAAAAGCTATACGAGCAGGTAATTACTACTTCTCAGCAATGGGCAGATAGCAACCAGATGATGTATGTAGTTGGCGCTACTAAACCAGAGGAATTTCAAAATGTTCGCCGTTTGGCACCAGACAACTTCTTGTTAGTTCCAGGTATTGGCGCACAAGGAGGCAGTTTGAGCGCAGTTTGTGAACACGGCTTGAATAACCAGTGCGGTTTGTTGATAAATGCAGGACGTAGTGTAATTTACGCTAGCAATGGCAAAGATTTCGCAGAAAGAGCAAGAGAAGAAGCGTTGGCTTTACAACAAGAAATGGAGCAGATTTTAAAGGCTGCCAACTTGATATGAGCCAAAAGAAAGACGTTAAGTTAATTGCAGCGTTATTTGCAATCGCTATAGTTTGGGGTACCACCTATTTGGGTATTAGAATAGCGGTTCATACAATTCCAGCGTGGTTTGTGGCGGGTTTCCGTCAAGTAGTTGCCTCTTCAATTTTACTAGCTATTTTACTATATAAGAGAGAGTTTAAATGGATAGGCTGGAAAAGCCTTGGACGACAAATTTTGGTAGCCAGTTTAATGATCATCATTGCCAATGGCATGACTACCGTAGCCGAAGAAAGTATCCCTAGTGGATTAACTTCATTATTAACCGCTTTATCTCCGATTGTTGTATTTTTAGGAAGTTTAGTTTTTGGTCTGCAGAAACCAAGTTTAAAAGGCTTCGTAGGCGTAATTATTGGCTTTAGTGGCGTAGCTTTTATTTTTAGGGATGGCATTGGCGATATACTCGACCCTAATTATAAAACTGGAATTACCTACTTAGCTGTAGCTATTTTAGGCTGGGCTGCAGGAACTATTTATACGAAAAAATACACTCACAAGAGTAGTAATATCTTCCTCGATTTATTTTACCAGTTTGCTTATGCTGCGGTGGCGCAATTAATTATAGCTTCTTTGGTTTCTCCCGATATAGATTTTGGGAGTTGGAGTTGGCAAAGTATGGGAGCTATTGTTTATTTGGGAGTTTTTGGTTCTGTGGTTGGTTTTTTCTGCTATAATTATGCATTAAAAAAAGTGAGTGCAACAGAAGTTTCCATTTTATCTTATTTCAATACCATTATTGCTATTTTCTTAGGTTGGCTAATTCTTAACGAAACCGTTACTTACGATTTATTGATTGCCACGGTGCTAATTATTCTGGGGGTATTCATCACCAACTACAAAAAGAAAGAAGCTAAATAAAATTGATAGGCTTACGTAGTTTTAAGATTTGGCAGCTCTTTAAAAGGTCTATCATTTAAGAAAATCTTAACTCTTTAAAGTTTTAACATGGTTGAATGAAGCTTTTTATTGCTAAATTCAACTATGCGGTTTCCAGAAGAGTTTCTACATTTTGTATGGCAGTTTAGGCTTTATGATGCGTTACAGCTTCAAACTGTTGATGGAAAAGCGTTAAAAATACTCAACTGTGGTTTTCCAAATAAGCATGCAGGCCCAGATTTTAGTAATGCCAAAATAGTTATCGATGATACGACTTGGGCAGGACAGGTAGAAGTCCATCTAAAATCTTCCGACTGGAATGTGCACCAGCACCAGCACGACTATGCATACGAAAACGTAGTGCTGCATGTGGTATGGGATTACGATATTGATATCACTAGAGCCGACGGAACCATCGTGCCCACGCTGAGCCTGAAAAATAAAATTCCTCAGCACCTATTTGAAAATTACCAAGATTTAATTGCTTCAACCTATACTTTTCCTTGCGAACAACAAATAGGGCAGGTTGATGATTTTGTTGTCAACGGCTTTCTCTCAAGGGTATTGGTAGAACGATTAGAACATAAATCTAAAGAGGTATTTGAGCGTTTAGCACAGCTGAATGGCAATTGGGATGAAACCTTTTATCATTTTATGGCGAGAAATTTTGGTTTTAAAGTGAATGCTTTGCCTATGCAGTTACTTGCCCAAAGCTTGCCTCAAACCTTATTTGCTAAACATAAAGACCAGCCTTTACAGATAGAAGCTTTGATTTTCGGGCAGGCAGGTTTCTTGAATCAAAGTTTTGAACGCGATTATTCAAATAAGTTAAAATCGGAATATGATTTTTTGAGAAAGAAGTATGTTCTTTTGCCTATAGATATTTCTCTGTGGAAGTTTTTAAGGATGCGACCACAAAATTTCCCGACCTTGAGACTAGCACAGTTCGCTGCGTTAATTGTAAAGTCAAGCCATTTGTTTTCAAAGGTGTTGGAAGTGAAAAATGTGAAAGAACTACATCTGCTATTTGAAGAGCTTGATGTAAATGAATTTTGGTTGCACCATTACCACTTTAATAAAGAAGCGGAAAAAGTAAGTGTACAATTAGGTAAATCTTCCATCGATAACCTGCTGATTAATACCGTTAGCCTATTTTTGTTTGCTTATGGGAAATATACAAGTCAGGCGAATTATCAAACTAGGGCTCTTTATCTATTAGAAAGTATTGCTGCAGAGAAAAATGCAATAGTTTCACAATATTTAGAAGCTGGAGTTATTGTAGAAAATGCTTGTCAAACTCAAGCCTTATTACAGTTAAGAAAAGGTTATTGCAACGATAAAAAGTGTTTGAACTGCGGTATTGGGCTAAAGATTTTGAAGAAAGTTTGATGTTTTAAAACACTAATATGTCACCTCTTAATTTATCTCAATACCTTAATTTTTGATTAATATTAAAACAAAGAATTAGGCGTTATGGTTAAATCAAAAATTAATAATTACACGTTTAACTATTAATTTCGTAAATTAGGTTTAAAATCAACTTATATGTTTCAACGCATAGTTACTTATTTTGAGCAACGTAGTTTCGGAGTTTCAGCTTATTTGGCAAACAAATTAGATATGAGTACCTCGAAAGTGAGGTTGTTCTTTATCTATTCGTCGTTTTTGGCTGTAGGTTTCCCGATTCTTTTTTATGTATTAGCTGCTGTAGTTTTAGATATCAGAAGCTATATGAAACGTATTAGGTTAAGAGTTTGGGAATAGGCGAGTTGCGGGTTATGAGTTGTGTGTTACAGGTAAAGTAGCGTCATGTACCAACGGCCTTTGATTTTAGAATGGTCATGCTGGTAACTTTCAACCTTTAACTCGTTACTCCAACTAATCATCGTCTCTCAATATCTCCGCAATTTCCACAAAACCTTTTTCAGCGGCTAAATCGGCAGGTAGTTTGCCGCCTTCCATGCGTAAGCCAACTTCCGCACCATGTTCTAAAAGCAAGATAATCAATTCAATATTTCCTAGTTGAGCAGCGCTATGTAAAGGTGCCACGCCAGATTTTTGGCAAACATTAGGATAAGCGCCTGCGTCTAACAACATCTTCGCAATATTGTAATTGTTGCTCGCCACAGCAGAATGGATAGGGAAGACATTGAAACCATTTTTACTTGGTAAATTCACTTCTGCACCTTTCAACACCAAAAAGCGAGCAATTTCTTCGTGACCGAAATAACAAGCTAAACCTAATGGGGTGAAGCCATCAGCAGAATATTCATTGACCAAACGAGGCTCCTTGAAAACTAATAAGGTAACATCATCAAATTTACCAATGGAGCAAGCATCGAAAATATTCAGTTCAGGCATAAATTCTGCAATTGCATTGGCAATATCCATTTTTTTGTAATAGCAGGCCAATAACATTGGCGAAATTTGATGCGAAGTAATTTGTGTTGCCAATTGCGGTTTTTGCTGCAATAGAGCCACTATTTCATCTAACTGATTGTTTTCTATGAAAGTTTCTAGCTGATTAATGTCCATTTTTTTAATTAGGTTTCGCTAACAGGTTAAATTAACGAAATTAAATTAACATTTAGAAAACACAGTTTTAACTAGTTTTTAACTACCTATGTATAGATTTAAATCATTGGATAGTACATTTGATAAATATCGTCTGTGTATCTGTGACTTTACCATAACTAAATAAGAAATCCTGCTCAGTTACTGCTGCGCAGGATAAAAATAAAATAAAAAAACCTATGCAATAAATTCATTGCTTTCTAAGTTACAGACTGTGTTGGGCACATAAGGTTTAACTTTTTTCAGCTTAAACCAAATAGTGGTAGCTAAATGCTCGGCGCATTAAAAGAATATAAACAGTTTCTTATATTTGTTCATTAAATATTAAACGATACGATGTCGGTAAGGGGAAATTCATTCAAATCTAATTCTTTCAAACAAAATGCTGAGCCAAGTAAGGGCGGGCAGCGAACAACTGCAAAAGAACCCCGAGTAAAATCCGAGTATCTCCCTACTTTTAACTTGCAAGATGGCAGGTTGGTAAAGATTATCGGCCTGTTTTTCATTATCCTATCTATCTATTTTTTAGTAGCATTTACTTCCTATTTATTTACTTGGGAAGAAGATCAAAGCTATGTAATTGATGCAAATGGAGGTTGGGGCAACTTGTTTAAAAGCATAGAAGAACTGAAACAAAGTGGCGTAGAAGACCCGATTGTACAGAACTGGTTAGGTAAAGTGGGTGCTTTATTGTCTCATCAATTTATTTACGAATGGTTTGGGGTGGCATCGTTCCTTTTTGTATTTGTCTTTTTCGTGATCGGTTACAGAATGCTTTTCAAAGTGAGGATTTTTGCGGTAGAAAAAGTATTGGCCTATAGCTTCTTTTTTCTGTTATTCTTGTCTTTGGCTTTTGGTTTCGGACATTCATTTTTTTCTAAAACACCACATTTTTTAGAAGGAGAGTTTGGTTACTGGACAAATAAATTACTAGAAGTGCAAATTGGTAGAACGGGAGTGGGCGGAATATTGGTTTTCTTGGGACTTTCGGTACTCATTGTAGCCTATAACATCGATTTTAAATTTCCAGAGAAACAACCTGTTCCAAATCCGAGAAGAATTGTAGAACCCGAAGTGCCCGAAAATATCGAACTGGAAGAAGAAGAAAGATCGGAACCAGTTGAGTTTAGCTTGAACGATAAATACAGAAATCAGCAGAAGCAGGAACAAAACATTGTTTTAACGCCTAGCAGATTTGAAAGAGCAGAACCTGAGGAAGAAGAAAGGTCGTCAATACCCTTAGGTACAAATGTGCTATTAACTCCCACAGCTCCAGTAATTGTAGCTGAACCTGTAGTAGCGGCAACGACATTGGCAATGGAAATTACACCTGCTCCAAAAGAAGAGAAGGTGGAGGAACCTACATTTACTATCGAGAAAACAGAGGAAGAACTGAAATCGGACGAATTAGTGGAGCAGTTTGGAAACTACGACCCCACTTTGGATTTATCAGGTTATAAATACCCTCATTTAGATTTGATGGAAAACTATGGAACCAATAAAATTTCCGTAAATTCTGATGAATTAGAAGCTAATAAAAACAAGATTGTAGAGACCTTAAATCACTACAATATCGAAATTGATAAAATTAAGGCGACCATTGGTCCAACCGTTACTTTGTACGAGATTATCCCAGCGCCAGGGGTGCGTATTTCTAAAATCAAGAATTTAGAAGATGATATCGCGTTGAGTTTGGCCGCATTAGGTATTCGTATCATTGCGCCAATGCCCGGTAAGGGAACCATCGGTATCGAAGTTCCAAACTCGCATCCTGAAATGGTAGCCATGCGAAGTGTGCTTGCAACCGAAAAATGGGCGCAAAATACCATGGATTTGCCGATTGCTTTAGGTAAAACCATTAGCAACGAAGTTTATATCGCCGATTTGGCGAAGATGCCTCACTTATTGGTAGCTGGAGCAACGGGGCAGGGTAAATCAGTAGGGATTAACTCTATTTTAGTTTCCTTGCTTTATAAAAAACACCCTTCGCAATTGAAGTTTGTTTTGGTAGATCCTAAAAAGGTTGAGCTAACCTTATTCAATAAAATCGAACGTCATTTCTTGGCTAAATTACCAGGCGGCGAAGATGCAATTATCACTGATACTAAAAAGGTGGTTCATACTTTGAATTCGCTTTGCATAGAGATGGACCAGCGTTACGATTTGCTTAAAGATGCAATGGTAAGGAACTTAAAAGAGTACAACGAGAAGTTCATCAAACGTAAGTTAAACCCAAACAACGGTCACCGTTTCTTGCCCTACATTGTTTTAGTGGTGGATGAGTTTGCTGATTTAATCATGACTGCTGGTAAAGAAGTAGAAACACCTATTGCCCGCTTAGCGCAGTTGGCTCGTGCCATTGGTATTCACTTGGTACTGGCAACGCAACGTCCATCAGTAAATGTAATTACAGGTACAATTAAGGCAAACTTCCCTGCCAGGTTGGCGTTTAGGGTACTGTCAAAAATCGATTCGCGTACCATTTTAGATAGTGGTGGTGCCGACCAGCTGATCGGTAGAGGTGATATGCTTTTGGCTACTGGAAGTGACTTGATTAGGCTACAGTGTGCCTTCGTAGACACACCAGAAGTAGATAGGATTTCCGATTTTATCGGTAACCAACGTGGTTATCCAGATGCTTATTTGTTGCCAGAATACATCGATGAAAATGGTGAAGGAAGTACAAAAGACTTCGATCCAGATGATAAAGATGCCTTATTTGAAGATGCAGCAAGGCTGATTGTAATGCATCAGCAAGGTTCTACCTCGTTAATTCAGCGTAAAATGAAACTGGGCTACAACAGGGCTGGTAGAATTATCGATCAATTAGAAGGTGCTGGTATTGTTGGCCCGTTTGAAGGAAGTAAAGCTCGCGAAGTTTTAATTCCAGATGAATATGCTTTGGAACAATTCTTGAGTAACCTGAACAATAAGTAAAGAATTTAGATTAAAGATAAAATGAAGAGAGTAATATTAGCGTTTTTAGCGCTAGGCGTTTTTGGTTCAGTAGCTTCAGCACAAACAGATCCTAAAGCTAAAGCGATTTTAGCAGAAGTGAGCAAAAAATATCGTTCATACGATGTAGTGAAAACAGATTTTACATTTACTTTGGATAACAAACAAGCTAAAGTGAAGGAAACTCAACAAGGTACTTTATATGTAAAGGCTAATGCAAATAAGTATAAAGTTGCCATGACAAATCAAGAGTTGATTAGCGATGGTAAAGTACAGTGGACTTATTTAAAAAACGATAAGGAAGTTCAGGTATCTAACGTAGATCCAAATGGAGAAGCATTGAACCCAGCTAAAATTTTTACTATTTACGAGAAGGGCTTCAAATATGTTTATACTGGTGAACAGAAAGTGGGAGGAAAAACTTATCAGATGATAGATTTGTCTCCAACAGATATCAAGAAAAATGTATTTAAAGTGCGTTTAAGTATTGATAAAGCTGCAAAGCAAATCACCAATATTGTGGTTTTCGAAAAAAATGGAAATACTTATACTTACAACGTAAAGACATTTTCACCTAACGTAAAAGTTCCAGAAGCTACTTTCGCTTTTGATGCCAAGAAATATCCAGGTGTAGAAGTGGTAGATTTACGTTAATCATATTGCTGATTAAAATTAATTATATATCAAAAAGGGTTTAGGCTATTAGCTTAAGCCCTTTTTTATTAGCTTTGGAAATCAACATTAATCATTTGTTTTGAAGGTAACTTTTTTAGGTACGGGTACATCGCAGGGCATTCCAGTTATTGGATGTGGTTGTGAGGTATGTAAGTCTCCCGATAAAAAAAACAATAGATTGAGGGTTTCCGTCTGGATACAAACTGATGATAAAAGTATGGTAATTGATAGTGGACCTGACTTTCGCTATCAGATGTTAAGAGCTGGAGTAGATGATTTAGATGCCATTCTCTATACGCACGAACATAAAGATCATGTAGCAGGATTGGATGATATCAGACCTTACAATTATATCCTTAAAAAGCGTATAGATATTTACGCTACGGAGCGTGTACAGGATGCTTTAAAAAGAGAATTTCAATATATTTTTTCTGAGGTAAAGTATCATGGTCTGCCACAAATTAACTTACATACCATTACACACGAGAACTTTAAAGTAGGAGAGACGGAAATTGCTCCATTTGAAGTAATGCATTACAGGCTTCCCATTTTAGGTTATAGAATTGGTGATTTTACTTACATCACGGATGCCAAAACAATCAGCGAAGCGTCTTTAGAAAAGATAAAAGGAACGAAGGTCTTGGTGTTGAATGCTTTGCAGAAGGAAAGCCATATTTCTCATTTAACATTTGATGAAGCTATCGCCATGGCCGAAAAAGTAGGAGCAGAAATGACCTACTTTACACACATTAGTCATAATCTAGGTTTGCACGAAGAAATCAGTAAGGAGTTGCCAGCTAACATACAATTGGCGTATGATGGTTTAACCTTTAACGTTGATTAAAGGTTGTTTTTAGAATATTGAAAAACAATTAAACAATGTAGCAATTTATCAATTCAAGTGATATATTTGCATTCCACTTACCCAGGTGGCGAAATTGGTAGACGCACCAGCTTGAGGGGCTGGCGCCCTTAAGGGTGTGGGAGTTCGAATCTCCTCTTGGGTACAACCGGACTCTGAATTTTCAAAGTCCGGTTTTTTAAATATCAATTCGGATGGTTATCCTATCTCAGCACTATTCAAAGTGTTTCAACTAAACTTTTTTGATAGCTATTGAAGCAGTACAATCGGTCCTATTGTAGATAAATTGTTTGCTGTCTTCCTTAATTAGCACCGTATACATTTTACTTTTAGATTAGATCATCACTTATTTTAATTCCAATCGTTCCATCAATTCTACTGTCTTTACCTTTATAAAACCTTCCTTGTCTTTTTTAACTTCTTCTAGTATCGCTTTGCGATCTGCTGGAATCGTAAGATATTTATCTGCCCATAAGTTAATCTCAAGCATCAATGGAAGTAAACCAATCCCTTTTTGAGTTAATTTATATAAAACCTTGGCTTTGCTATCTGGATGATCTTGTTTGATAACTACGCCATTTTCTTCCAGCATCTGTAATCTGGAAGCCAAAATATTGGTCGCTATTTTTTCATCCGATTTTAGGAAATCACCATAAGTACATTGTTTAGCAAACATTAAATCCCTCACGATTAACAACGACCATTTGTCTCCCCATATATCTAATGAGCTGCTAATAGGGCATTCAGACCGTTTTTTTAAATCTCCCATAAAATAAATTATTAAATCACTTGCAAATTAAAAGTTGTTTATATATTTGCACTTGCAAAACGCAAGTAAAATTACATAATTAAATTATAGATGCAATGGAAAAATCAATAATTTTCGAACCTTATAGCCTAAGAGGCCTAGCGCTGAGCAACCGCCTGGTTATGGCACCGATGACACGTTCCCGTGCCAATAATGAAGGAAATGTCGCTACAGAATTAATAGCGGAGTATTATGCCCAAAGAGCCACGGCAGGACTTATCATTACAGAAGGAACTTTCGTGAACGAAGAGGCTATAGGTGTGGTAAATGTACCCGGAATTTATACAGATGAACAGGTAAAGGGCTGGAAACTAACTACAGAGGCCGTACACCAAAAAGGCGGAAAAATATTCGCACAATTATGGCACACTGGTGCCTATTCTCATCCTGATCTGCATAATGGAGAAAAACCATTGGCGCCTTCAGATGTAAATCCCGAGCAACAAGTGTTTACGATGGAAGGTTTTAAGCTATCCGAATCACCAAAACCGATGTCTATCACAGATATCAAAAGAACGGTCAATGATTTTAGGGAGGCAGCCATTAATGCATTCGAAGCAGGTTTTGATGGTGTGGAACTGCATGGTGCAAACGGTTACCTCTTACAGCAATTTTTCAGCAAAAACACTAACCTGCGTACAGATGAATATGGTGGTTCGGTAGAAAACCGGGCACGAATCCTGTTTGAGATTTTGGATGAACTGAAACAATCGGTTGACATTAAAAAGGTTGCTGTTCGTTTAAATCCTTCGCTAAATGGCATTATGGGCATTCTTGTAGATGATGAAACCATAGCTCTTTATGATTATATCGTAAACAGGTTAAATGACTACGGACTGGCCTACCTGCACCTGATAGAACCTTTTACTGATGTGTCTGCAATCCCGGATGCGGTACAGGAAGTAGCCAAACATTTCCGTCAGATTTACAAAGGTACCATTATGATTAACAGGGGATTTAATAAGGAAACTGCAACCAAAGTGTTAAATGATGGTGATGCAGACTTGGTATCGTTTGGTGTACCATTTTTAGCAAATCCTGATCTAGTTGAAAGATTTAGAATAAATGCCGCCCTTAACGTACCAGACCAAACTACTTTTTATACACCAGGCGCAAAGGGATACACCGATTATCCAACATTGAATAAATAACATATAAGTTCTTAAACTCAACAATCATGAAAATAACAGGAAATACAGTATTTATCAGCGGTGGAAGTGCCGGTATTGGTTTGGCAATTGCTAAAAAACTAAGTGCTTCAGGTAATCATATAATCATTAATGGCCGTGATGAAACACGTCTTCAAAACGCCTTAAAAGAATTGGATAATGCAGTAGCCATTCGTGGCGATTTATCGATAGCAGCAGATAGAATTCGCATTGCAGAAGATCTGAAAGTAAACCACCCACAGATTAACATTATCATCAACAATGCTGGTGCAGCGTTTATGAACGATTTGAGCGACGCTAATAACAATGCGGCAGAAAAAGCCTATCAAGAAATGAATACCAATTACATCAGTGTGATTGATTTTACTGCGTTAACTTTACCCTTACTTTTAAAACAGGAAGAGGCAGCAATCGTAAATGTTTCCTCTATTGCTGTATTCAGGTCTAACAAATATCTACCAACCTATTCGGCAAGTAAAGCGGCATTACATAGCTATACGCAGGGATTGAGGGATACATTTGCAGAAAACGAAAATTTAAATATTTACGAACTTTATCCGCCTTTGGTAAATACCGAGTTTTCTGCAGAAATTGGTGGAGCAAATGGAATTCCGGCATCTGAAGTGGCAGATGAACTGTTCGTTGCATTGGAAAAAAATCAATTCGAAGTACCAGTTGGTGATACAAAGAAAATCCACGAATTGGTTGTTCCAATTACAGAAAATGTTCCTCACTAATTTCAACAGGTAATGGATTTAAAAGAAAAAACAATCCTGATCACAGGTGGTGGTTCGGGTATAGGATTGGAAGCGGCAAAGCAATTTTTGGAAATTGGGGCAAAGGTGATCATTACGGGCAGAAATCAGGACAAATTAAATGCCGCAAGGAAATTGTACCCTAGTCTAATTGCTATACAAAGTGATGCGGGTAATGAAGCAGATGCCCAATTCCTTTTTGACAAAGTTAAAGAACTTGGCGGGATTGATATACTGTACAACAATGCCGGTGTTGGCATTCCGCCTACCAATTTAGGTGTAGCAAACGACAAGCATCTCAAAGGCGCTATTTATGAAATGGAGGTCAATTATTTTGGTGTTATCCGCCTCAATAATCTTTTTATGGAAATGCTCAAATCAAGAAAGGAAGCAGCTATCATTAATACTACCTCCATCTTGAGTATTGTGCCGTCAATGATAGAAGCTACTTATTCGGCATCAAAATCTGCATTGTCCTTCTATACCAAGTCTTTAAGAGGGCATCTGCAAATTTTGAACAGCAATGTAAAAGTTTTCGAACTGTTGCCACCACTGGTAGATACGGAAATGGTTGCAGATCGAGATGATAAAAAAATAAGTCCTGAAAAATTGGTGAAAGAACTGATAGGGGGATTGGAAAAAGACCAATATACCATTCAGGTTGGAGATACAAAATTGATATATGTATTGAACCGACTTTTCCCTAAATTGACATTTGGATTGATCAATCCAAAGAAATCGGAAGCAGCATTAAAATCATAATCATCAGAATGAAAGCATATACCATTGATAAATATGGAAAAAAAGAAACCTTACACCTTAACGATGTGCCAGTTCCGCAGGTAAAAGACAACGATGTGTTGGTAGAGATTCATGCAGCAGGCTTAAACCTGTTAGACGCTAAAATAAAATCAGGGGAGTTTAAATTGATTTTACCTTACAAGCTTCCGCTCGTGTTGGGACATGATGTTGCAGGTGTGGTAATCAAGGTTGGGAAAAATGTAAAAAAATTCAAGATCGGCGATGAGGTTTATTCACGACCTGCCGATTTTCAGATTGGTACATTTGCAGAATTTATTGCCATAGACGAGAAGGACGTAGCGTTTAAACCTAAAAACCTGACGATGGAGGAAACGGCATCTGTTCCGTTGGTGGCACTAACCGCTTGGCAGGCGCTGGTAGAAAAAGCAGACCTCAAAAAAGGGCAAAAGGTTTTTATCCAAGCAGGTTCGGGTGGTGTGGGCACCATTGCTATTCAATTGGCGAAATATTTGGGCGCAACGGTTGCCACGACGGCCAGCGAAAAAAGTTTTGCCTTGCTTAAAACACTTGGTGCAGATGTGCTGATAGATTATAAAACACAGGATTTTGTAGATCTATTAATAGACTATGATGCTGTATTGAACAGTCAGGATACAAAAACCCTTGAAAAATCAATCCGTATCCTAAAGCTGGGAGGAAAAGCTGTTTCCATTTCTGGTCCACCAACACCAACTTTCGCAAAAGAAGCAAACGTGCCGTGGTTTGTGAAAATAATCCTTACACTGATCAGCAGCGGTATCCGAAAGAAAGCAAAAAAACAAAATGTTGATTATTCTTTCTTATTTATGAGGGCAGAGGGTGAGCAGTTAAGTAAAATCACTACGCTTATAGAGGCAGGTACTATCAAACCGATTGTAGACAAGATATTTCCATTTGAGAAAACCAACGAAGCATTAGCTTATGTTGAAAGTGGGCGTGCTAAAGGGAAAGTAGTGGTTAAAGTGAAATAAAGCGACTAGTTTTTTATCCCTACAAAATTTTCTAAAACCACCTATTTGAATCAATTCGACAATAAAATGGTTGTAATTCCGCACGGTAACATTGACCAAATTCAGATACTCCTAAGTAAGTTTTGTAATCGTTGAAGTAAGTTCCTGTCATTGTCAAGGGTAAATGGATAGTGGCTCTAAAGTCGGTTCACGTTAAGTCCACATATTAGCATAAAAACATGGACTTAACATGGACCTACTATGGACTTACTATAGCTCAAACTTGAGCAATGTCTTATCCGTGTATAGCAAATACAGATTCTTGATGTCATTTATTCGAAATAAAACTGAAATCCATTTTTAACTTTTGAGTGAATACTTCTAAATAAAACATTTCAGTACTATCGATGTTGCTCTATTAAAACGAGTCATCATGAATGCAATAGAAAACATATCCAACTTTGAAAATAAAACTGTAGTGATTACTGGTGCATCTAGTGGCGTAGGCTTAGCAACGGCAGAAGCTTTCGCTAAAGCAGGTTGTAATTTAGTGCTAGTGGCTAGAGGAGCAGAAGCTTTAGATATTGCGGTAAAGCGCTGTGAAGTACTGGGGGCAAAAGCTATTGCGGTACCAACCGATGTTTCAGACTATGTGCAAGTACAGCAACTAATTAGCCATGCTTTAGCCTTTAGGGGCAAAATAGATTACTGGATAAATAATGCCGGAGTAATGGCCAGTGGTAAATTTGAAGAAATACCAATTGAAGTAAGCCATCAAGTGGTAAAAACCAACCTCTTCGGCTATCTTAATTGTGCGCATGCTTTATTGCCTGTTTTTAAACAACAAGGTCACGGTGTGTTAGTCAATAACGTTTCCATTGGTGGCTATATGCCTGCCCCTTATAGTGCAGTCTATTCGGCAACTAAGTTTGGGATAAAGGGAATGATGGAATGTCTACAAGGAGAGCTTTCAGCTGAAGAACATATTCACATCTGTAACTTATATCCTCAAATACAACGTTCTACGGGAAATATGCATTCGGCAAAGTATTCTGGACTCGATTTTAAAGTCCCACCGTTTGCCGCAGACCCCAAAGACACGGCAGCGCAATTATTGCAGTTAGCAATTGATCCGCAAAAAGACAAATTCCCAGATTTCAGCTCTTGGGCACTTAAAACCATGCATTCGATTTTTCCAAAATTACTGGTAAATACAGCATCGGCTGGCATGCGTATGATGATGAAATTAAAGCAAGGCCAACCTACCGCAGGTAATGTATTACAACCCTCAGGTAATCCACACCGCATTTACGGCGAAACGATATGGCCAGTGCCTTCTAAAACAACAAAAATGGCTATGGGTATTGGCGTGCTAGTTGGTGTGGTGTTGCTAATGACTTCAAGCAGAAGAGGGTAGGCTGCCAGCGAAAGCATTTGCTAGAGCGAAATGTGTAGTTATAAAAAAAGGACGAGGCTTCATACCGAAGCCCCATCCCATCTAAATTAACGCTCTCACAACAAATGTAGCTATAAACTTAAAAACTACAATGAAGTATCGGCATTACAGTTAATTCTATCGGCGAATGGCTGTAAGGCATGAATTTTATCTATTGAGAGCTACTTTATCCCTCATTTAAGGAACATAAGGCTGGCCATCCATGGCCGGCAGTTATCTTATGCGATAGGCGGTGAAGACGATAGCGATGAAGACCCAAATCCGGATGATCTAAGAAGCGGCGGGAGGTGATGATAATTCGGCTTCCGATCTATGTACCTCAGTAAAAGCTTTGTTGGCAAATTGGAAATATATAAGTCCTTTTGATCACGTCAGTTCTGGCATGTAAGAAAAAATACCTTTTACCACCTCCGTATCTTGTTCGTAAAGCGTACGAATAAGTTCAAAGAAAATGGGAATAAGAACATTTGTAGTCCCCTAGCTGTAACACAGAAGATAGCCAGTAACAGTAGGTCTACACCGAAGCTATGCTGTAGATAAGTAAAAAGCTGTCTGTTATTGAACTGTAAGATTTTTAAGATACCAAAGACGTTTAGCGCTGAGATTTCTATCTTGGGCCTCTATAATTTATAATAAATGGCCACAACGATAAGAAATATCAACAAAGAAGATAACCCTCTAATTGCCGAACTCATCCGAAAAGTATTTGTAGAATTTAAGATTGATAAACCTGGAACAGTTTATACAGATCCCACTACCGATGCCCTTTACGAGTTGTTTGATACCAATGGAGCTACTTATTGGCTTGCTGAAGAGGATGCGCACTTACTAGGCGGATGTGGGATTTATCCTACAGATGGTTTACCAGCAGGTTGTGTGGAATTGGTAAAGTTCTATCTTTCTGCCAATGCTCGTGGAAAAGGTCTAGGAAGAAAACTGATGGAGCAAAGTATTGCTTCAGCTCGAAGCATGGGTTATAAGCAAGTGTATTTAGAGTCATTTCCAGAATTAGCAACTGCTGTTGGTATGTATGAAAAGGCTGGATTTAGAAAATTAGAACAGCCAATGGGAAACTCGGGACATTATGCATGTACACTTTGGATGTTGCTCGACTTATAATTGCTATATTACAAATAATGAAAGTAATAACTGTAAGGGAAAATCCAGAATATCAAGAACGAGCAATTAAGTATTTACAACATAGTTGGTCAGAAGTATCTCCAATTATTTATGAAGATTGTATTGTAAACTGTATAGGAGCCGAGCAATCCTTACCTCAATGGTATCTCTTAGAAAAAGAATCGGAGATCATAGGATGCGCTGGTTTGATTACCAACGATTTTATTAGCAGGATGGATCTGTACCCATGGCTGTGCGCAATATTCATTGCAGAAAAGCATAGAGGAAATAATTATGGGCAATTGCTGATTGAAAAAGCAAAAGAAGATACGAAAGCATTTGGTTTCTCTTTTCTGAATCTATGTACTGACCATATCGGTTACTATGAAAAATTTGGATTTAATTATATCGGTCAAGGCTACCATCCTTGGGAAGAAGAATCAAGGATTTATCAACTAAGGGTTTAATCTATTGAAATAGGATTTTAAATTTAGTAGAAGATTGGTTTCATAAGCCATTAATCAAAATATGGAATACAATAATAACAACGATATCTATTTTGAAAGAAAACTGGACCCAGTGCCAATACAAACTCTTTTCAAGATTACTGGAGAGGTAGATGGAATAAGAGTACAGAACGATAATGTTAACTGTTATTTCAAAGGAATTAATGAGCAAGAATTAGAAGAAGCGTATAATAAATACCTATCCGCTCTCAATTTGAATTTTAACCCGCTATCTTTTAATAATACTGATTATGAGCTGGCTGATAAAGAACAGCAAGAGTTAACACAGAAGATAATTACCAGCCACATTTACTTCTACACGGTAAATGATCTGCCAATAACAGTTAAGCGATCTGATTTTATAGATTCATTTACCATCGATCAGGTCGTCTGGTTATTGGATAAAAAATTGCAGCTAAAAAATAAAGACACCAATTTAAGTTTGGCATTTGGTGCGCATCTTTTAAGGCAAGATTTAACGATATATGGGGATATGATAAAAGGCAGGAGACGGTATTACGATAGATGAGTTAATTGGGAAGGATAATTTAAAGTAGCGAAGATTACAATTGCGCTACTATCCAAAAAAAGGACGAGGCTTCATACCGAAGCCCCATCCCATCTAAATTAACGCTCTCAAGACAAAAGTAGAGATTAAACCAGACGCTACAATGAAGTATCGGTATTTCTGCTTGTTCTATCGGTGAATGCTTGTGTATGACAATGTCAAGCCATCTGGAAAGTGTCTTATTTTTACCTTTCCTTCCTTTGGGATATCCTATTTTAAATAGGCATGGGTTTAGAGATGTAGCTTCGATAAGACTTTACAACGACTTATTTTCTTTGTTGGTTTTTCAGAAATGCCGCTAAACCGTCGATTGAGCAGGGAGAGAAGTATTTTTCCTTTGTTTCTGGATCGGTAGTTCCTCCAGACACAATACCAACTACGAAACCTTGCTTATCTATTACTGGCGCACCACTTAATCCACCGAACTGTTCTGGCACAACAAGATTTCTCAATAAAATACGGTTGCCAATTGATTTTACATATTCAAATTCATAAACTCGCTGACTTCCTTCGTCCATTTTTCGGGTCCAACCAACCACGTATAGCTTTTCTCCTCCTATTAGTTGAGTGGTGCGAATTTCTAAGGGTTTTACACTCGAGTTGTTCGTTTTTATTGAAAATAAGAGCCAATCTTCTTTGTAGCTAGATGCATCATTAAGAGATTCTAGTTGGTTTTCATTTAATAGTTTAGAGGTGGTTACTAGCTGCTCTTTTTTATTTAGAGGATATAAAATCCAGTCTTTAATATAGTTTTCAAAGACTAGTTTTTTCATTTTATCCGTTTTAATGATCTTTAACAGATGTTTAGCTGTTACCGCAAATTCTTCTCCACTATAATTGATTAGAAACCCACAACTAAATCTAGGTTGGTCGTATTTTGGATCTATAAAATCAATTCTATTGACAAGACTTATAGCTGGAAAGGTTTCTGTTGAAACCTGATCTTGAGCAAATGCGTGAGTGGAAAAAAGTACCGTTATGTAGAAAAAAATACTGTGTTTGAAAAGCATAGTCAGCATATTAGATAAATAAATATATGTAATTTAAATGGTTGTTGGCTTAGGTAGTTGTTCATCTATTAATGCTGATTTTTGATATTGACTTTACATCATTTGCTATTTATATCGCATTATTAAACACTTTATATATTCATAAACGGCTGCCAGTTGAAAGTAATGTGATTAAGAATTAACTTTTAATATTGGCTATTTTTAATACAGCATAGCAATTAGATATATAAAAGTTAAATTAGCTCTAATTTTTCTACATTTGTTTGTAACGAGAACGATACATTGAGCGCAATACCTGAACCTAACCATACTTGGGCTGATTTATTAAATGGAAATCAGGCTGCTTTGAAACAGATCTATATGGAATACCATAAAGGATTGTTTCAATATGGCATGCGTATTTTATTAGATGAAGAAGGTACTCGCGACTGCATTCATAACCTTTTTGTTAAAATCTGGACAAATCGTAAGAAGTTAAAGCACACAGACAACATTAGGTACTATCTGATATCCGCTTTGCGAAACGAAATTATCAATTACAGAACTAGGGAAAATCGCTACGATCATAATGAAATAAACCTAGAATCCTTTGTGCTAGACTTTAGTGTAGAGTCGGTTTATATCCGTAAGGAAGAAATAAACGAACAAACCAAAAAGCTTACGGAAGCCATGAACCAATTGACCTCGAGACAAAAGGAAATTATTTACCTGCGCTATTTTGAGGAATTGGATTACAATCAAATTGCGGAGATAATGGATATCACCGTTAAAGGGGCTTATAAATTAAGTGCAAGGGCGCTCGAGGCCCTCAAAGAAATTATGCAAATTGATAAAGTGATATTGATCGGAATGTTACTTTCTGCTAAGCAAAACTATTGGCATTAATTTTTTTTTAAAAAAAGTTTAAATCTCGTGGGGTGTTTTTTATGTGCTGGCTGTTTGTATAATAAATAGCCTAAACATGCAAGCTGAAAAATACCTTAACTATACCGTAGAAGATTTTCTTGGGGATGATGATTTCATCCGTTATGTGAAATATCAGCAGGCAATAGATCTGCAGTTTTGGAATGATGTTTTAACGCAGCATGAAGAAAAACGTACAGATTTCGAGCAAGCTAAAATTCAAATAAGAATAATTTTAAGTGCCGAGCCAATGGCTATCCCAGCTGATTTAACCGATAGCTTGTGGGATGATATTGAGATGAGCATTGAGAAAAGCAAACGTAGAGGTAGAATTGTAAAATTGCGGAATATCTGGTTAAGTGGAGTGGCAGCTTGTTTGGCTTGCTTCGCTTACGGTAGTTGGTATTTCTATTCGGATATTACTGTTACTACCAAATATGGAGAGCAAAAAGTTTTAGTGCTGCCAGACGGTTCCAAAGTTCGTTTAAATGCAAATTCGTCTATCAGCTATGCTAGAGCCTTTAATTGGAATACTAGTCGCCAAGTAACTATTGATGGTGAAGCTTATTTCGAGGTAAAACACCTTAACCAAAACCCAGATGACATTAAAACAGGCGAACGATTTGTAGCCGAAGGTAAAAAATTAAGAGTTGAAGTACTAGGAACCACCTTTAACTTAAAATCTAGACCAAACGTAAATCAGGTGACTTTGGTTAGTGGTAAGGTTAAAGTAAAATCTATCGTTACTGGCGAAGAAAAAATATTAAAACCTGGTGAATTTGCAAGACTAGCCACTAACAGCAAATTTGTAGTTAATGGCACTGCAACTGTGGCTCCACAGCTCTCTTGGAAAGAAAATAAATTGCTAATGGCGCAAACTCGTGTCGGAGATATCATTGCCGAGTTTGAAAATCTATATGGTTTTAAGGTGATTTTGCCTGATACCTCAATGGCTGACAAGCGTATCGATGGTACCATATCTACCGCAAGTGAAGAAAGCATGCTCTTTGTACTCAAAAATATATTAAACGTCAACGTAAGACAAGAAGGAAACAATATCTACCTAGAAAAGCGATGAGCAAATACCATTAACTAACAACAACAAACTAACCTAACCAACTTCATGAAACATTTTACACAAAGCCTAAGCAGGGCAGTTGTGCTGCTGCTCGTGGGCGTTTCTATTTCTGTTTGTGCTTTTGCGCAACAATCTAGAGTGCCTTTGGCTGATGCACTAGACCAAATTGCCAAAAAGTACAAAGCTAAATTTGCCTACGAACATGGTATTGTTCAAGGAAAAACGGCAAATAGAAGCGAAGCTTCAAATGCTAAAAACCTAGAAGAAGCATTAAAGGCTGTACTTTATCCAAATAATTTACTGTTTTTATATGTAAGTGAGCGAAACTACACTATTGTTACGAGAGATACTAAAACCGATGTAACGGTTACTATTGAACGCGGTGTCACTCCAGCAGATGACAGAGCAAATGAAACATTTATTACGGGTAAAGTGGTAGATGAAAGTGGTGGCCCGATGCCTGGTGCTACGATAAAAACCAATTCATCTAACCAAACTTACATTACCAATTCAAATGGTGATTTCTCAATGTTTGTAACTCCAAATACCACTGAAGTAAGTGTTTTTTATATTGGTTACGAGCCATCGTTTCAAAAAATAAATCCTAATACCAAAAACTTGAGAATGGTGTTGAAGCCATCATCAAATCAATTGGAAGAGGTAAGTGTGGTCTCTACAGGTTATCAGAAAATTTCTAAAGAAAGAGCCACAGGTTCGGCAACGGTAGTTACCGCGAAAGAGATTGAAAAAGTGCCAGTTCCGAATTTGCTTTATCGTTTGGAAACTATGGTTCCGGGAGTTAAAATCACCTTAAACTCTGGCGATAACAGCTTCGTATATGGCAATACGATGTCTTCTATCAATGGAGGAACACGTACTAGGGGTACCAGTGATTATAATATGTCTATCCGTGGCAGGAGTTCATTACCAGGTCCGCAGTCGGCAGAAAGTTTTCCTTTGATCGTAATTGATGGAGCTATCTCTGAAAATGATATTTCTACCATCAATCCGGACGACGTTGAAAGTGTAACCTTTCTAAAAGATGCTGCTGCAGCTTCTATTTGGGGTGTGCGTGCAGGAAATGGGGTAATGGTAATCAATACCAAAAGAGGAAAGAACAATCAAGTGCCAGCAATTAATTTTTCGATGAATGCAGCTGTTTCTAATCATCCTAATTTAAAAGATTTACCATTGATGAATGCTGCACAAACTATTGCTTTTGAGCAGGAAATTGTAAATAAAAACTTAATTACTGCACCAAGTAATGCTACACCTCTAGGACAACCAGTTGCAGCTGTCACCGATTTGACTTTTAAATTAAGGGCGGGTACCATTACGCAGAGCGATTACAATGCTGCAATTGCACGTTATTCTACGATGGACAACCGTGCACAGGTAGAAGATTATTTGTTGCAACGTTCCAATAATCAGGTGTATAACTTTTCGATAAGTGGCGGTAACAACTATTCAAATTATTTCTATTCGGCTTCTTATGCTAACGAAAAACCTTATGCTGTTGGAAACAGTGGTAAAAGATTAACTGTTACCTTAAACAATACCTTTAAATTATTTAAGGTTGCAACCTTATCAACCAATGTTAAAGGGGCATTCCTGAACTACAAGAATAATGGGATGGCACTAAACGCTTTGTATGCGCCGTCAGCTACAACTTTTATGCCTTATGATCAATTGGTGGATGATAACGGAAACCGAGTTTCTTACTCAAGAAGATACTATTCGGGTTGGTTAAATACGTTGTATCCGAAAGGATTTTTAAATTGGGGTTATAATGCGTTGGATGAAATTGAAAATGCGGATAATACCCAGAAAGACAATAATTACAGTGTAAACCTCAACTTAAGCGTACCCATTTTTAAGGGATTAACCGCTAATGCTTATTATGCCAATGAATTTGGTTTTAGTAATGCTCGCAGGTATTATAACGAACAAAGCTTTTTCTATCGTGATTTTGTAAATGGTTATACGCCAAATCCTACAACTGGCACCGCAGTGAATAGTATCGGCTTATCAAAAGGTGCGGGTATTTTAAACACACAGAATACGACATCAAATAATTATACCGTTAGAGGACAATTAAATTACGACAATACATTTGGTACAGATCATCAGGTAACTGCTATTGCCGGTAGCGAAATTAGAGAGACCAACGCCGGACAATCTACTGGAACCTTATATGGCTATAATATGGGTACTGGTGGATCAAGGCCAGTAGATTTTTTCACACCTTATGCAACTGTTACGGGTTTTTCATCTTCTTTAGGTGGATCTTATCCTACCTTGCAAAATAAAAAAAGAAGGTTTTTGTCTTATTATAGCAATGCAGCTTATACCTATAAATCGAAATATACACTTTCTGGAAGTGTAAGATATGATGATTATAATAACTTCGGTTTAGATCGTAGTTTTAGAGCCACACCATTGTACTCTTTCGGAGCTAAATGGGATGCGCACAAAGAAAGTTTCTTGAAGAATATCTCATGGATATCGAATTTGAGCTTACGTGCTACTTATGGTGTAAATGGAAATATCTCAACTCAATTGTTTCCATTTACTTGGATATCGGTATCACCTGCAGATCTTATTACGGGCTTGCCGAATGCAAGTATTATTGCACCAGCTAATCCTGAGTTAAGGTGGGAAAAAACATATGTACGAAACTTGGCATTAGATTTTGGATTTCTAAATAACAGAATATCAGGATCTGTGGATGTATATCACAAAGATGGAAAAGACCTTTATTATAACTTTCCTATTAACGGAACTTATGGTGTAACCACTTTAACTAGAAACTCTACCACTATGACTGGAAAAGGAGTTGATTTAGCATTAAGCGGCGTGCTTTATACAACCAAAGACTGGGAAGTAAGCTCAAGGATAAATTACGCTTACAATACAAATAATGTGAATGATACACGTTTTATAGTTACTTCTGGTTTTTATGCCAACCCAGCTTATGGTTCGGTGCTTGCTGGTTATCCAAGCGACAAAATGTTTGTTTATCGTAACGCAGGTTTAGATGCTGCAGGCTTAACATTGGTGTATGACGAGAAGGGAAATAAAGTATCCGCTAACCAAAATGTAACCAATATAGCCGCTTTAAAATATGCTGGACGAAGTGCGCCAAGTCATTTTGGAAGTTTTGTACAAAGTGTGAGGTATAAAGATTTCACTTTTACCGCTATAGCGAGCTACCAGTTTGGAAGTGTTTTCTTGAAACCTACAGCAAGCAGCTATTCTAGTTCTAGGTTAGGTGTAAGGTACGATTTGCATGAAGATGTAGCCAAAAGATGGCAAAAGGCTGGCGATGAAGCCACGACTAATGTACCAGGAATGGCTGGCACTTTCGCACCTACCAGTTTACTGCGGTACCAACAATCAGATATCAATGTTTTAAAAGGTGATTATGTACGTTTAAGAGAGCTTTCTTTAAGCTATAGAATTCCAACGCAGAAAATTACAGATAAAATAAAAGGCGCAACTTTTGGGTTTAATGTACGCAACCTAGGTTTAATTTGGACTGCAAACAAAGAGGGCTTAGATCCTGATGTGTTGCCAAATCTTTCGAGTAATACGCTAGGCTTACCAGCAACTGTGTCCTATAATTTTTCGCTTAACCTAAACTTTTAAAATCAAAAATCATGAAAATCAACTATAAAGCTATCGTTTTTGCAGCAGCTGCATTGGTTTTTGCAGGTTGCCAAAAATTTGTAGACATCAAGACACAAGGTAATTTGGTGCCCAATCAAACCATCAACTATCGTTATCTATTGAACAATACTTCAGGTTTCGAAACCAATCCAGGTCTTTTTGATATGGCTTCGGATGATATTAACCTTACCGATGCAACACAGACGACTTCTCTGTCTGGTAATGCATTTTATTATTGGTATGCGGCAAGTTATACTTGGCAACCTGTTTTTTACGTTGCTGGAAGCACTAATGAGAATGATTTGAATTGGAATGCTTCTTATAATGTAATTCTAAATTGTAATACCATCATTAACGAATTGCCAGGTAGCGACGGTACAGCACAAGAAAAAGCGGCACTGATAGCAGAAGCAAAAGTACACCGTGCAGATGCTTATTTAACTTTGGTAAATGCTTACGCAAAACCTTACCATATGGCAACTGCCAGTACCGATTTGGGCTTGCCCTTGTTAACTGCGCAAACCGTGAGTCAGAGTTTAAAACGTGCTTCTGTTCAGCAGATTTATAATCAGATTATTGACGATTTGACATCTTCTATTGCCGCTCTGCCGAATACGCAGCAGTACAATACATTGCCGAGTAAAGCATCAGCCTATGCTGAGTTAGCACGTTGTTACTTGTATATGAATAATTATGCTGAGGCTAATAGATATGCGGATTTAGCCCTTTCTTTAAGAAACACCTTGAACGATTTGGGAGCCATTACCGCGATCACCTCTACCAATTATCCTCGCCGCATCGTAGATCCTGAAGTGATCTTGTCAAAATTACCTAACGGAGGCACTTTGGCTTGGGCACCAACCGCCTTTAAGTTAAGCGATGAGTTATTGGCTTTATTGGGGACTGTTGATCAGCGTTATAATTTGTTTACAGTTCCTGGGGCTACCATAGGAACTGGTTATACTGGTAGATTTTTTTATAAAGAGCGTTCAATAGGCGAAACTAGAAATGTTGGCCCATCGGTACCAGAAATGATGTTGATTAAAGCCGAATATTATGCTAGGAATAATGATGTTACTAATGCCATGCTATGGATAAACCGTTTACGTGAAAAACGTTTCAAGCCTACAGACTATGTGCCTATGACCGCCTCTTCGCCTGCCGATGCATTAGCGAAAGTGATCGAAGAGAGACGCAGGGAGTTTTTTGGCAGAATGTTGCGTTGGTGGGACATGCGCCGCCTTAAGAGTGAGCCTGCTTTCCAAAGGACTTATACCAGAACATTTAATGGAACTACTTATACTTTAGCACCAAACAGCGATCGTTATGTGTTTCCAATTGCGCAGTCGCTAATTAATTTTAATCCAGAGTTAGAACCGAATCCTTAAAATAACACACACACACAAATGAAAAAGTTAATGATCATTGCAAGTGCCATTTCGGTACTTGCAATACATACAGGCCGAGCACAGGAAGTTTTTTCGATAAACCCCAAAGCGGCAGTTCCTGGAACTACAGTCAAGGTGGCTTACAATCCTACGAAGACTGTTCTGGCGAAAGAGAAAAATGTAAATGCAGAAGTTTATCAATTCCGTAATTATAAATGGAAAAAGGAAGAAGTTAAGCTGGTAAAAAAAGATAGTTTGTGGACCGTCGACTATCTGCTGCCTGCTGATGCAGCATTTGTAGCTTTCAAGTTTAAAAGCGGTAAGCTCACTGATATAGGTAACGCATACGGATGGATACTATCCGATAAAGACGGCAAGAACATTCCTGGTGGCTATGCTGGATGGGCTTTTTTAAGGAATGGCACGGTACCTGAGTTTTTTCCAGACTATACCGATAATAAAGCCATGATTGGCGATGAAGTGGTGGATTATTGGATGAAGCAACAAGTAAAACAATATCCTTCCACTAGAAGATACATTGTTTATCCATGGTTGAAGGTGTTGAATAACATGGGTTCAGAAGATGCTCAGGAGCAAGCGCAGAAAAGTATCCAGTATTTAAAAAATCTACAGGATTTTACCGAAGCTGATTTGGTTAATATCAAAAGAATATATAGCGAAATATTGAATGATAAAGCAGCAGCTGATTCAATGTCGCGAGTAATTTCTTCGATAGATTCTGCTGCTATTAAAAAGGCAAATCCAGAAAAGTTAGCTGCATATAAGGCTTTATCAACTGAAAGAGATTATAAAAAAGTACTTGCTCGAAATATTGAATTTCTGGAACGTTATCCTTCCGAGAAAGCTGATAGAGCTTTTGATAAACAAAATTGGATAGAATATTCGAGAATTTATAGTTCCATAACCATTATTGCTTCTATTGAAAAAGATACGGTAACCTATAAAAAGTATGTGGCTAAAGCACCTTTTTCTACTTTATCTACCATCTTTTACAAATGTGTGGACGTGCCTTATGTTTCTCAAAAATCTATGAATGCTGAACAGGTGTATGTATATGCTCGTCCAGTAGTAGATCGTTTTTTTCAATTTAATGATGAAAAACCAGAAGGCTTTATGGATGTGTATTTTGGCTTTACGCCAGTTTACGCAGATATTTTAATGCGTTTAGGTAAATATGAAACCGCATTGAACCTAGCCGTTTCCGCTCAACAAAAATACCAGTTTGAAAAAGCCACATTAAATGAGCTACAAGTGCTTTTACTAGAGAAATTAGGTAAAACCGAAGAGTTACAAAAGGCATTGGAAAATAGTATGCGTAAAAATCAGATGAGTCCAATTATGTTGGAGATGCTGAAAAAGAACTATGTAGCTCGCACTAAATTGGATCAGGGCTACGACGCTTATTTGGCTACTTTAAAAGACGTAAAACTTGATGCTGCTTTAGAGGCTAAAGTAAAGAAATCGATGATTAAAAAGTCTGTTCCAGATTTTAAAGTGAAAAGCAATAGAGATGGTAGAATGGTATCACTAAGTGATTTAAAGGGAAAAGTGGTCGTGTTCGATTTTTGGGCATCTTGGTGTGCGCCTTGTAAAGCTGCATTTCCAGGAATGAATATGGCGGTAGAAAAGTACAAAAATGATAAAGATGTAGTTTTCTATTTCGTAGATACACAAGAAAAGATGAAGGATTACGAAGCTTACGTAATCAAATATCTGAAAGATAATAAATACGATTTTAATGTGCTTTTTGATGCCGATGCTAAATTCTCAAAGAGTTATGGCGTGGGGGCTATCCCTCATAAAATGGTATTGGATAAAAATGGCATGCTACGCTTTTCTGAAGTGGGTTACATGGGTAGTCCATCAGAATTGGTAGATGAAATTAGCATGATGGTTGAACTGGCACGTAAGGGAGATTAATGAAAAAGCTTTTATCTAGTGTATTTAGTCTAGTGCTTTTATCAGCATTTGCTTTTGCGCAACAAACTTTTAAGGTAGATAGCACTATCATCATCAAAAATGATAGTCTGCAAATAGGTGCATCATTGTATATGCCAGTTAAAAGCGGCAAAGTTACAGCAATGGTCATGGTTTCTGGCACTAATCCTCAAGATCGAAATGGTATGATGGCAGGTTATCCATTCTTTAAACAGATTGCCACTTTTTTAGCAACCAAAGGTTACGCCGTTTTATTAATGGACGACAGGGGAGTTGGAAAATCTACAGGTAATTACCCATATGCAACCACCGAAGATTTTGCCAATGATGCCTTGGTTGCCATTAAATATTTAAGAACACAGTTTCAAATTAATCAGGACAAAATAGGTTTAATTGGTCATAGCGAAGGTGGCGCTGCAAGTGCCATCGCGGCAGCCAAGTCTAGCGATGTAAAGTTTATCATTAGTCTTGCTGGCTTGGCCACCAATGGTTTTGAATCGCTCATCCAGCAGAATGAAGATCTCGTCAATCATTCCCAACTTTCTCAAGCGGATAAAAACAGGTCTAACCAAATTAATAGGTTAATGTTTGAGACCGCATTAAAATATGCAGATTCTGTAAATATGAGAGCGAAGCTGGATGAAACCTATCTTGAATGGAAAAAAGTAGACGATTCATTATTTAAGCTTTCTGGCGTACAGTGGGATCATTTTCGGTTTCCAATCTATAGCTATGTAAACCATGCTGTTGGTAAATGGTATCGTTATTTCGTAAAGTACGATGCGCAAGTTGTAATGAAGCAAATCAAAGTTCCAGTTTTGGCCATCAACGGTGATAAGGATCTGATGGTAGCAGGTGTGCCAAATTTAGCCAACTGGAAAAATTACATAGCTGTTGGCGGAAATAAAAAGGTAACCACGAAGTTGATACCCAGTGTGAACCATTTATTGCAAAAATGTGAAAGCTGTAAGCCAGATGAATATGCGAAGATCAAGACCGGAGTAGATGGGGAAGTTTTAACTACCATGGCTAGCTGGCTAATCACCGTTATTAAATAGTTTAATTTTTAGGTAAAGTTAATGATAGAAGTGGGTACGACGGATGTCGCCCACTTTTTTTAGTTATGTGGTAAAAATGCTGCAAAACTTTAGCGGCGCAGATTGTACCTTAGTATGCTAAACTTAATTAAATATCTAATTATGTCGAATAATCAACTATTGGGAATGGATAATGTAGGGATTGTTGTGGAGTCTCTAGATGATGCAATTTCCTTCTTTTCTGAGATAGGATTAACGTTGCAAGGTAGGGGAATGGTAGCGGGGGCATGGGCTGGATGTGTAACAGGGCTAGGAGAACAAAGTGTAGAAATTGCCATGATGGTTACACCCGATGGGCATAGTAAGATTGAACTTTCAAAGTTTCTTAACCCTACACCAATATCCGACCATCGCACATCCCCTGTAAATAGTCTTGGTTATTTAAGGGTGATGTTCACTGTTAAAGATATTGACGAATTGGTGGCTAGACTTTGTAAGCGAGGCGCTGAACTGGTAGGCGATATCGTTCAATACCAAGATTCTTATCGGTTATGCTATATCCGAGGTGTTGAAGGTATTTTGGTAGGGCTTGCAGAGGAATTGGATAGTAAATAAAAGTAGATTTCTTAACCTACATCAACGCAAACAAGATTTTGTAAACATACATTTGCATACACTTTCAAGTTAGCATATCGGATATCGGAAGCTTTTAGAAAGTTTCAAATAATAAAAATAAATAATGAAAATATTAGCTTTTGGTGCATCATATAGCAGCACTTCAATTAACAAAACATTTGCCGAATATGCTACTGGATTTTTTCCAGCTGCGGAAATAGAAATTCTAGATTTAAGATCTTTTCCACTGCCTTTGTTTACCACAGATTTAGAAAAAGAGATTGGCAAACCACAGGCGGCTATAGAATTTGTGGAAAAGCTAGCAACAGCCGACCTACTGATTATTTCCTTAGCTGAGCATAATGGGAGCTATACTACCGCTTTCAAAAACTTATTTGATTGGGCTTCGCGTTTAAAGGTGAAAATGTTTGAAAACAAAAAAATGTTATTGCTTTCTGCTGCGCCAGGTCCAAGGGGAGGCATTTCAGCGTTGCAATCAGCAATTACACGTTTTCCAATTCACGGTGCAGAGGTATTGGGCAGTTTCAGTCTACCTAAGTTTGGAGATAATTTTGCATTTGGAGAGGGCATTACAGACGAAAGTTTAAAAGTAGAGTTTATGCAGGTAATAGATAATGCTAAACAGCTGTTAGCATAGTTGCTTTAAAGGGAGCTTGTTCCCTAATTGCAATTATCAATAAAGCCTGTGTAAGCAGATTTTTTAGAGCTTATAGGTTTAAACGTATTGGTATAAAGCCACGTTTTCTTATTATTGTATTCAAATATAAATTTAAGATTGGGGTTAATACAAATGCGGAAAAGTTGCATTCTGTTTTTCTTGTTATTGATAGGTAGTGTCGGCGCATTTTCCCAATTGTCGTTCGACCACCTTTCTGTATCCAATGGTTTGTCACAAAGTACCGTTCTTTCCATTAACAAAGATGACCGAGGGTACATGTGGTTTGGTACTAGAGATGGTATCAATCGCTATGACGGCCGCACCATAAAAATCTACCGACACGACGATAAAAAAAGTACTTCCATTAGTGCTGACGATTATATTCATGTAATTACTAAGAGTAAAAATGGCAGCCTTTGGATAGGGACACAAAATGGGCTCAACCTTTACCAGCCAGAACAAGATGGCTTTAAACAGTTTTATCATAATGATAAAGACGCATCAACTATTAGTAGTAATGCAGTAATAGCCATTTGCGAAGCTAGAGATGGGAAGGTTTGGTTTGGCACCAATAAAGGTTTAAGCATGCTAGCCAATGCGAGTTCGCATCGTTTCCGTAATTTTTACATGAAAGACGGTCTAGCAGGAAATGAGATTTACAGTATTTTTGAGGACAGTAGAAAAAATATTTGGGTAGGCACCGCCACAGGCTTATCTTGCCTAAAACCTATTGGAAATGGTAATTATAAATTCACTAACTTTTTTAATAAACCAGCGGAAAATGGTTTAAGTGGCAATTCTATCAAATCCATTGTAGAAGATAAGCAAGGTCGTATCTGGATTGGCACCGAACATGACGGAATCAGTATTTACAATCCTACGTTAAATACGTTTTCTCATCTCAAACAAATAGCAAAAGGACTTAGCAATAACTTTATCCGAAAAATCATCATCAGTAAAGATGGGCGATTTTGGATTGCTACCATGAATGGCTTAAATATCTATGATCCAAAAACGAACACCTTCACTGTTTATAAGCACGACGCCGATAACCGTAAAAGTATTAGCGATAATTCCATTAAAGACATCTATGAAGATGAACAGGGCTCTATTTGGATTGGAACTAATTTTGGCGGTATCAATGTAGCTCACAAGAATACAGTTCCGTTTCAGGTTTACAAGCACAGTAAATACAGAAATAGCATTAGTAACAACATTATTAGTGTAGTTGCAGGCTTAGATCAAACACATGTGCTAAGTGGTACAGAAGGTTCTGGACTCGATTTTATAGCTACGAAAACAGGCTTTGTCCGTAATTTTTCACATAGTGCTTCTAACCCATCCAGTATTGGGTCTAACAACGTAAAAGCTATTTTTAGAGATCATAAAAAGAATTTGTGGATTGGTTTATATGAAGGTGGTTTAGAGCTGTTTGACCTTCAAAGTGGTACCTTTAAACATTTCAAACCTAACCCAAACGATAGTACAAGTGTAAGTCACGGTTACGTTAGCAGCATTGCTCAAGATCAACAAGGTCGTTTGTGGGTTGGTACTTCCTCAAAAGGAATTAACCTCTATAATTACGATAAGCAAAATTTTACTAGGGTAAACACAACTTCAAAGGGACTAAAGATAAGTAATGACTATATCAGGACCATGCTGGGCGATTCGAAAGGAAATTTGTGGGTAGGAACAGCTGTTGGTTTAAGCATATTACGGAAAGGCAGCAAACAATTTGAGCAATTTCGTAAGCATACAGATGGTTTAATTTCAGATTATATCAACTGTATTGTGGAAGACCGCTTGGGAAATATTTGGGTTGGTTCGCATAGGGGAGGCTTCGCTAAATATAATGTGAAGACAAAGAAATTTTTAACCTATACGGCTAAAGATGGATTAACAAGCGACAACGTAATGGGGATGGCCCAAGATGATGAGGGTAATCTTTGGATCAGTACAGATAGGGGCTTGTCTAAATTTGACACTCATCAGCGTAATTTCAAAAATTATTATGTGAGCGATGGTTTGCCAACCAACGAGTTCAGTTATAATGCAGCTTATACCGCAGCTGATGGAACATTATATTTTGGAAGTTACAATGGCTTAGTGTCGTTTAAACCCAAGTCTATTTCTGTCAATAAAACTGCGCCAACCATTTTATTTACTGCTTTACGCTTATTCAATAAAGAAGTGTCTGTGGGTGGCCCCGACGAGCTTTTGGAAAAAGATATTTCTTTCGCTCCAGCCATCACTTTTAGTGCTAATCAAAATATTTTTACAGTAGATTTTGTTGCTTCAAATTATATTAAGCCCGAACGCAACAAATATGCTTATAAACTAGAAGGATTTGAGGATAACTGGAATGAGGTTTCTATTCCGTCTGCAACTTATACCAATCTGCCTGCTGGAACTTATCATTTATTAGTGAAAGGAAGTAATAATGATGGTTTTTGGGGAGAAACTCCAGCTAAGTTAGAGATAAAAATATTACCTCCGTTATGGAAAACTTGGTGGGCATATACTTTGTACGCCATCGTTATTGCACTGGCTTGGTACTATATCAATAAGTTTTTAAGGAGGCAAGAAAGGTTAGAAACTGAACTGTATTACGAACATCTCAATTCGCAGCAGCAACAAGAGTTTCATCAGAATAAATTGGAGTTTTTTACACGGATTTCCCATGAAATTCGCACGCCATTAACCTTAATATCGGCACCGATAGAGAAACTAATCCATTTAACTAAAGATAATAAGGCTATTCATGCGCCGCTAAATGGCATTAAAAATAATACCGACAGGTTACTTCGACTAATTAAGGAACTCTTAGATTTTAGAAAAATAGAAACAGGAAATCTGGAATTAAAAGTTGTGGAGGTGGATTTGGTGGCATTTTGCGAATCTATTTTCGAGGTATTCAAAAATCAGGAAACTAACGAGCATTTAAATTTTGAATTTGAATATCCCCAAGAGAAATTGAATGCTTTTATAGATCCAGCTCAAATGGAGAAGGTGCTATTTAATCTGTTTTCCAATGCGTTGAAACATACGCCTGCAAATGGTACTATCAAATTAAGTATAGAAGAATATGCCAATGAAATTCAGATAAGGGTTTATGATACGGGAAAAGGTATTTCACCAGAGCATTTATCGCATATTTTTTCTAATTTTTACCAAATAAAGGGACAAGATGCTCAGCAAACTGGATGGGGGATAGGCTTGGCATTAGTGAAACATATTTTAGATCTCCATAAGGCGCAAATTACCGTTCAAAGTAAATTAGCTACCGATGGACAAAATGGTTATAGCGAGTTCTGTATTTTACTATTAAAAGGAAATACACATTTTACAGCACAAGAGCTTACAGTTGATACAGAAAATGTAACACCTAGTCTAGTTTTTACTGATTTACCATTAACGAAAGAAAATGTGGATGAACCGGTATCGGACGAGCATCAACATGGTTTGCAGCATATTTTAGTCATTGAAGACAATGATGAACTGAGAGAGTTTATTATTCAGTCGCTACAACATCATTACAAAATAACTGGTTGTGTAAACGGTTTAGAAGGTTGGGAATATGCCATAGAAAACCTGCCTGATTTGATTATAAGTGATGTAACCATGCCAATTATGGATGGAAACGAGCTTTGTAGACGGATTAAGGGCGAAGAAAAAACCAATCATATTCCTGTGGTAATGCTAACAGCAATGGCTTCTCACCATCATCAGGTAGAAGGATTGGAAGCTGGCGCAGACGTTTATATCACTAAACCTTTTAGTATACAGGTGTTAGAATTAAACATTAGAAATCTGCTGCTTTCGAAAGAAGTTTTAAGAGCAAAATATCATAAACAGTTGTTGCTAACGCCAACTAAAGTAGAAGGTCAAACCCCAGAGGAGAAGTTTTTAGCAAAACTGATGCACATTGTTGAAGATAAAATGGAAGATCCTGAATTCAATGTGTCGGCCTTGATTACCGAAATTGGCATGAGTCAAACGGTATTATACAAAAAAATCAAAGCAATTACTGATCTTTCCATAGCCGATTTTATTAAAACCGTTAGGTTAAAAAGGGCGGCGCAACTTTTAAAAGATGGACACACGACCATCGCCGAAGTAGCTTATGCCGTAGGTTTTAACGATAGGAAATATTTCAGTAAGGAATTTAAGAAACAGTTTGGTGTGGTGCCATCAGATTATGCAGATACATCAAAAGAGTAACAAATAACTAAAATTTACTCCTTTTTAGATTGATTTGCCCTCCTAAGTTCTAGAGGTTTTTTGGAATATTTGAAATTAGAAACGAACATCTTCCTCGGAGATTTATAAACCGTACATGAGAAAATCAATATATCTAGTTGCCTATTGTCTTTTTTTGTTCCCAATATTGGCCAATGCACAAGCAACTTACCCTTTTGGCACGATCCTTAAAAAGTTATATGCTGATCAGGGTAAAAATGCCAATAACGTAGTTAAACCCGCTCAATCGGTTTTAGAAACTATCCAGCCGGATGGAACTTGGGTAGATATTAATTACGAGGATAAATCTACAACGAATTGGCTACCAATTACACACATTAGTAGGGTAACAGATTTAGTATTTGCTTACACTACCGAGGGTAGTGCTTATCGTAAAAATGACAAAGTTTACAACGCTATTGTAAATGCTTTAAAAGTTTGGTATGAAAAAGATCCTAAAAGTACCAATTGGTGGCATAATGAAATAAGTGTACCCCAAAAGTTAGGCTTGTTATTGGTGATCATGACCGCTGCGGAAAAGCAATTGCCAGACGAGTTGCAAGATCAATTGATAGAGCGTATGAAGCGTGGTAACATGGTAGAAAAAACTGGTGCCAACAAAACCGATATCGCCATGCATTATTTTTATAGGTCTTTATTAACAGAAGACAGTAAGTTATTGGGAGAGTCGTTGGCTGAAATTTTTAGACCTGTGAGTTTGGTAGATGGGGAAGAAGGCTTGCAGTATGATTTTTCTTATTTGCAACATGGGCCGCAGTTGTACATTGGAGGTTATGGAAATGTATTTTTAGGCGGAGTTATTAAAATAGCGGGTTATGTGCCTGGCACTCCTTATGCGCTCAGTAAAGAAAAATTAGCTTTGTTATCCGAGTTCTATCAAAACACTTATTTGAAGACGTTTAGATCTAGATATGTAGATTTTAATGTAGAAGGTCGGGGAGTTTCCAGACCTAAAAATTTAAGAAAGCCTTCGGAGAAATACCGCTTAAACGCGATGAAGGAAATTGACGCAAGTAATGCTGATCAATGGGAAAACGAGCGTTTGAGGGTAGATAGTTTAACCGGATTTACTATAGCTCCGTACCATAAACACTTTTGGAAGGGAGATTATACGGTACATATACGTCCAGAATACAACTTTAATGTACGGATTGCCAGTAAGCGCACCAAAAGAGCAGAAGCTGGTAACAATGAGAATTTGTATGGTAGATACTTATCAGACGGAGCCACTAACCTACAGTTGAGCGGGCCTGAGTATTATAACATTATGCCAGTTTGGGAATGGGATAAAATTCCTGGGGTTACCGCTGCGGATCGTGCAGAAGATTTAAAGATGAACGTCAATTGGGGCGAAACAGGTCATAATGAATTTGCTGGTGGCGTTTCTGATGGTATGTATGGCGCAACTGCCTATCAACTCGATTATGATGGCGTTAGTGCAAAAAAAGCTTGGTTTTTCTTCGATAAGGAGGTTGTGGCAATGGGTACCGACATCCGGACAGATAGTGTGCTGTCTATTGCTACTACGGTAAATCAGTCGTGGTTGGAAGGGAGCGTAATTAGCTCTTTTGGGACCATCAAAAAAGGCGATGTAGTGAAACAAAATGCTGCACCATCAAGTTGGGTACAGCATAATGGTGTGGCTTACTATTTCCCTAAACAAACTAACTTAGTGGTTAGCACGCAAACACAAAATGGCAACTGGAACAAAATCAACCAAACTTATGGTAAAGAAAATATTGCTGGAGATGTATTTAAACTGTGGATAGATCATGGTACAAAACCGGACACGGCCAGCTATCAATACATTGTGCTACCAGCTATAAAAAACATCAAAAGCTTCGATCCTAAAACCATTGAGCTGATCAGCAATACGCCACAAAATCAATCGATTTATCACCAACAGTTAAAGATATTACAGGCCGTTTTCTACAGTCCTTCGTCAATTACATCCAGCAGTTACGAAATTTCAGTGGATAAACCTTGCGTACTGATGCTAAAAGAAGGAAAGGGAAATGAGCGGTTACTTTATATCGCTGATCCCTTGCAGCAGGAAAGTACAATTAGTATAAAACTTAAAAATGTAAAGACAGGGAAGTCTGTTGATTTAGCAGTAAAACTACCTGAAGGACCATATAGGGGATCTTCAAAAAAGTTGATTGAGAAGCTTTAAGGATTGACTTACCCCACTTTGAGCAATTCGATATTCATACATTGAAGCTAGGATAGACCTTATGTTTATCAACTACTCACTATAAATCACTTTTTAGCTCTTCTGGACTAGAAATCCCAGAGTTAGTGTACGATAATCGTAAAAAAACAGAAAAGGGAGGGGATGGTAAAAATTATATTCTATCTGCTACAACATTTAATAGATATATGAGGGATAAATTTGGGCCTCCTACATATACACTAACTAACCAAGAAATTGGAAACGATAAGACTAAAATAGCGCAATTTCTTAAAGGTAAAACAGGCATATATACTGTTATAAATCAATATCCGGGAACAGCGGGCTATTCAGGACATATTGACTTCATAATAAATGGGGCTTGTATAAATGGAAGTAATGCTTTTCCTAAAGGAGGCGTTGAAAAAATAGAAATTTGGGAACTTAATTAAAAATATGATGAAACATTATTTATATCTTTTGCTCTTATTATCGTCTCTTACTGCATGTAATATTCAACAACAGCAGATTCGTAAAGATTGGATTATATTATATAAGGAATATGCAACATATAAAAGTGTTTGCGAAATAACTGATAACAATCTTGAAAAAATATTATGGACGAAAAAAGATATTTCTTTTAGCATTCATAGAGAAATACTTGGAAGTTATGCTGATGAAGCAGATTCGATTGGCAGGAAATATGCAAGGAATATTAAGCCATTGGATGTAGAAACTGAACATGATTTGTATGGAATGAAGCCATTATTTTCAGAATGCTTGAAATTATATACAAGTAATTATTTAGATAGTCTAGCAAACTCAGCCTATAAGGATTACAAATATTTAAATAAAAAAATCAAATGATATTGTTCTTTCTATAATGCTTTTAATAGCATTGTGTTATTGAGTTTTAGCTTTGGGTAGTTATGCCCAAAGCTAATTTATCTAAGGAAAATGAAGTTAATTTTATATTTAGCAACGGGTAGTATGCCCTCAATTGGCTTAGGTGTTCGCGTTGCCATCACTTAAGTCTAAATGTTCTCTTTTTAATAATAGCCTTAGTTGATGAAACACATTAGTTGTTTGGTTTTCCTTATTCTTATTTTGATAAGCTGTAATCGAAATGAAGAGAAGAAATATCAAGCATTTAAAGATTTTTTGAAATACTACCAAGCTAATGTGCTTAAGAAAGGGAAAAGTTTAGTCATCTTGAAAGAGCCTACAGAGAGAAGGAAGTACGATGAAATATGGAATACAATTACCATCGACAGTTTACTGCCCAAACAGTTTGCTCCCTTAGCCATCAAAGAGTGGGATAGCAGCTATTTTAAAGATTCAAGGTTTGTCTCTTCTGAAGAGACCACTCGGTTTCGTTATGATTTAAACCTCCAAAGAAAATTTTATGATGAGCATCAAGGTTTTTATACACTCTCTCAACCTTACGTTAGTAAAGCAGGCGATTACATTTTAATTGCGATGTATTACATCTGTGGAGATAGATGTGGTTATGGTAAATTGCAGCTGTTTAAAGCACATCAAAAAACTTGGGTTTTGGTTAAAACATATTCAACAAGTATATCATGACATTAATAGTTTAACCAATTTCTATCCCTGTTTTAGTTGATTTATATCTTTCTCGACTGCTTTGCAACTATTTTGTTACCCTAATAAAACTATTTTTTATCCCTCAGAGGATAGCATTAATTTTCAACTTTGTATCAGTTCTTTAAAATATAAAACGCATAAAAATATTAATTGCATTTCATCTACCTAATGAAAACAATAGCATTCGGCTATATCGATGCAAGAGAAAATACCTATTAATATAGGGCCTAGTACCTGGTAAGATATAGTCGATGCTAATATTTCTAAAGATTAGATTCGATAAAACTTTAAAGCATTTCAATGAAAAGAAAAAAATAAACTATAAACATTTATCCTACAAATTATGAAAAAACATCTACTCTTGATTTTACTAGTAACATTTGCTGGTCTAGTGAAAGCCCAAACTCCAACTAGTACAGTTCCTGTTAAATTAGATTCTACTGGAATTTTCAACTATGCTTATGGTACGCTCGAATCGGATACTCGATTTAGGGAATCTGGTAAAACAACTCCTGCAACATACTTTCCTTTTACCAACGGTAAATATGTAGCACGTGCTTTATTTTCGGCACCTGCTACCCCAACCGGCTTGTTTACCTTAGAAGCAGGTAAGGTAAAGATGTCTAATCCAGCGGCGGGTATAACAAAATCAGCTTTCTTTAATATCGTTGGCGCTAGACCAATAGTAAGAATTAGCTTCGATTTAGACTTAACATCATATACAGCTTTGGCTCCGTTTATCATTGCTTTTGGTAACGATGACGGAGGAACTGCTGGTGCTTCCAAAATGATTAATGCAGAATCTGCTTTTCAAAATCAAGCGGGAGATGTTTTTGGTTCTTTAAGGTTGGCAAATACTGGAGGTTTATTTATTACGCAGTATCGTAATGCAGATGGTACTACATTTTCTTCATTGCCCGAAAGTCAATCTCTGATAAGACCAAACGTATCACAACATATAGATATTTTTATCAATTCTAGTTCTTCTAATAATGTACCTTACACCTTAAATGCTACCCAGCGGTTAATGGCAGCAAATACTTACGAAGTATTTGTAAATGGTGTAAAGTATGGGAATTCTTTTCCTAAAAACGGAACCCTATATAACTTTACTAATTTAGATGCCCTTTGTTTTGAATTTGCAGATAATGCTACGCAACAACAAGTTGGCGTTTCTAACCTAGAAGTTTCATTCTTTAATGTTACCGTTTTGCCAGTGAATTTAATTGATTTTACAGGTAAAAAAGCAACTAATGGTATTGAGTTAAATTGGGCTACGGCATCTGAGCAAAATAATGATTACTTCGAAATTTTACGTTCTGCGAATGGACAACCTTACCAATCTATAGGGACTTTTAAAGGAAAAGAACAATCTGGTGTTGCTAGCCTATACCAATTTCTAGATAGAAACCCAGTTTCTGGAACCAATTACTACCAACTGAAACAAGTAGATAAAGACGGAACGCCAACCTTGTTTACTGAAAAAATGGTTGCCGTTACTTACGATTTAATCAATAAAGGCTTATCAGTGTACAAAAGTCAAGATGTAGTTAAAGTTGATGCTTATGCAACTCAATCGCAAGCTGGAAAACTAGTACTTATTGATTTGCAAGGAAGAAAATTGGCAGAAAGAAAAGTGCAGTTGAACGATGGGAAAAACTTTTTATCTATTGATGCACCATCATTAGCCTCTGGCTTATATATCGTTAAACTAGAAGCTGGCAGAGACAGTCAATCTGCTAAGTTTATAGTGAGATAATCGCATTTATCTATCTGCGCATGCTCATATTTGGTTTAAAGCCATAGCGTAAATGCTATGGCTTTTTTATGTAGTTATGGTTGGAAATAACTGATTTATAACCTCTCTAAGGTGGTGAATTAATTTGTGAAAACGATTATGTATTCCTTTTTAGGTTGATTTTTACCCCTTGTTTAGGTCCTTAAATTATCATTTTTGATTTATTATTCACCAAATAAAATCATATGAAAAGAAAACTACTATTATGTTTAGGTTTAGTGTTGAGCGCTGGACTTTTAAAAGCGCAATGGCGCAATCAGGGTGCCAGCTGGATTTATAATTTTAGCAGCGGCACCAATAATACCGTATCTGCTACTGCGAGCAATTCGACTTACCTTTCTACCGATCCTTCTCCGGTTTTACCTGCGCCACCTTCTGGAACCAGCATGATTTTTTTTAGCGGAGGAACTGCTGCATCTGCAACTATTGACGCTACAGGTAATAAGTTAGATTTTGTACCTTCTGTTACAGGCAACATAGGCAAGTTCGGAGTATACAGCATTGCCGATGCTACAGCAATAGCTTATTCAAAATTTACTTTAACTTTCGGACGTGTAGCCGCAACGGCACCAGCAACAAATACAACCTACGTTTGGTCTATAGGAAATAGGGGCGCTACTTCTAATCTATACAGTAACCCAACTGCAGTTTATCAGGCATCGGGTTCTGCTCAATCTTTATTTACTGCTTTAAGATGGTTATATAATTCATCGGGTAGTAACACTTACGTGATGAGCTATAGAGTTGGAAGTACAGGCACTTCACAAAATTATGTTACGCTATCAGGTGGTACTTTTTTAGAAAGCACACCTTATGATTTTGAGGTTTATACCAATAATACTTCTAACGAGCAATTGTATACCAGAAACGCAACTACCTATACGGTACAACCTAGAAGCTTTCATGTATGGGCTACTAATACATTAACAAATACAACCACTAGGCCATATATTGGTAGTTCTGTTTACGATTTGCCTAGAGCTGTAGAAACAGTAACTGCTACTGGAGATCAGTCAATTACAGATGATAAGACACTTAATTCATTTTTAATTCAAGGTACAGCTAACACTGGAGGTAACGCCAAATTGAATATTTCTGGATTGGAACAGGCTTATACACTATCTGCGCTACCTGTAAACTTCATCTCTTTTACAGGTAAAAAAAGCAATAACGGAATTACCTTAAGTTGGGCAACTGCTTCCGAACAAAATAATAGTCATTTTGATATTCTACGTTCGTCTGATGGGATATCTTATAAGAGCATTGGTACAATTAAAGGAAATGGAAATAGCAGTGAGAAAAGTCAGTATACGTTAACAGATACTCGCCCAGTTGCTGGAATGAACTACTATATTTTGAAACAGGTAGATTTTGATGGAACTTCTGCAGTATTTAATGAGAAAGTTGCTGTAAATTATAAATTGGATCTGCAAAATAGTTTCTCCGTAAATGCTAAAGAGAATGTGCTGAATGTTTCTGTTGGTGTAGAAAATGCTACGGTAGCCGATTTTTATATTTACGATACCAATGGAAGAAAATTGACTGCAACAAAATTGAAGCTGAATTCTGGTAGTCACACCTACGCTATAGATGCAACTAACTTAGCTAAGGGGGTTCTGATCGCTAAAATAATTACTAATGACGGAACTCAAAGCGTTAAATTTTTAAGGTAGTTATCGCGATTAAATAAGAAAGGTTGCTAGAAGATCAATTTTCTAGCAACCTTTTTTTGTTTATAATAGTTAGTATTATTAAAAATTTCCAGATTGGTTAATACCCGTTTTAAGGTTGATGATTCCGTAATCATTATTGTAAACACCTCCATTAGCAGCATTAAAATCATTGATATTTAAATTTGTACCATTAAAACTGATGGTGCCATTTGGAACGATATTTCCTTCAATCCTAATAGAATATTCGGTATGTGTTGTATTATCGCGATAATAGCCAATGCCGTGGTAGATATCATTTACAGGCGAAGCAACATTGATTTTATTATTCAACACCTTCACATAATCTAAATAGGGGAAAGCTGGAGTGTTGCTGTATTCGTAAAGTAAAATCCCCGAATCATTCAACGTATTATTAGAAATAATTAGGTTTTGACCGTTACGGGCTTTAATGGCACCACCATCGGCATTTGGTGGCCATCCGATAATGGTGTTCTTGTTGATCGTTATCCCGTTGAAACTATGTGCGTAGATGCCGTGGTCGGTTTGTAGAAGGTCTGAGTTAAGGACGATGTTACGATTGATTGTATTACCTTCAATAAGGGAGTTGGTTTGGCTGTTGTCGTTAATTGCCGTTACAAAATAGCCAGTGGCAGCGCCGTCGCCAAAAGTGCAATTAATGATTTTACTGTTAGAGGTACCGCTTTTGATCCAAATTCCTCTGCCACTATGGTTTACCCTCCTAGAAAATACGCAATTGGTAATTAATGGCAAATCTGTATCAGTAAGCTGTATGTAGGCATCAGAGTAATCACTTTCATCGGTTCCTGCTTTTCTCACGCCGTAATCAAAAATACAGTCCTTAAATGTTGTTTTGGAAGAACCATTAATAACGAACCTTAAATTCCAAAAAGTAATACCAGAAAAAGTGCTGTTGCTGATATCGCTTGCATAGCTAAGTGATAGGAGCTGCGCTGTGCTACTGGTGGCGTCAAATATTGGATTGGCAGTGGTTTTTTTAATCATGGTCACACCAGTTTTAATATTAATTTTACCAGTAATACTATAAGTGCCGGCTTCTACCCATACCGTATCTCCGGCAGTTGCCGAAGCTAATACTTGATTAATTTGTACCAAAGTCATACCGCTGCTTACGGTAAAATTAGAAGCGGTACGAGTTTGGCTCGATTTTTTTTCGTTTGTGATTTTTTCGGTAGACGAATTTTTCTTGCAGCTTACTAGAGCTAGGCTCATCATAGCTACCATTAATATTTTCTTGCTCATTTTTCAGTTTAAAGGTTAGAATTTAAGAAATAGCTTGTCGGTTTAAATTTATGGATGAAGAGGAATCGAGGAGGGGTATAAATTAGCTTTAAAAGGGTGTGTTTTTCACTTGCCAGAAAGCGGAAGCTGTTTTTGTTTAGCAAGTTAAGATTTCGAAAATATTGTACATTATATACCGAAATAGTTTACCTCATAATCAATATAAATTAATTATTACCCTTATTTTAACTGATGGTTACCCCTCTTTTGTGCTTGGCTTATTCCTAAATTTGAGAAGATTATTTGAGCGGAATAGTATGAATGCTCGAATCATTAATCTAACCAAATAACATAAACTAAAAACAATATGAGGAAGATTTTAATTTTTCTTTTGTCGATGCTGACCAGTATTCAAATTTTTGCACAGTCTACCAAACAAGTAACAGGTACTGTAAAAGATTTTGAAACCGGAGAAACGCTGATTGGAGCAAGCGTGACTGTAAAGGGAAAAACATTAGGAGCCGTAACCGATGTCAACGGAAAATTCACCATTAAAATAACTGACAGTGATGAGGTGCTGATATTTAAGTATATCAGTTACACTTCGCAGGAAGTATCTATCAAAGGTAAGTCGAGCGTAGAGGTAAGGCTTAGACCTGATAACGTTTCTTTGAATGAAATTGTAGTGGTTGGCTACGGCGAAGTTCAGCGTAAGGATTTAACAGGTGCTGTTGGCTCTGTGAAAATAGAAGACTTACAAAAAGCTCCTGTAGGTTCTGCGGTAGAAGCCTTAGCAGGTAGGGTAGCAGGTGTACAGGTATCCTCAGAAAGTGGCAAGCCTGGCGCTGGAGTAAATATTGTAGTGCGTGGCGCAAATTCTATTACCCAAGATAACTCTCCTTTATATGTAATTGATGGTTTCCCAATGGAGGATGCTAATGCTAGTATTTTAAATCCGGCAGAAATTGAATCTATAGAAGTGTTGAAAGATGCGTCTTCAACGGCTATCTATGGTGCTAGGGGTGCAAATGGAGTAATCATGATTACTACTAAAAGAGGGAAAGAAGGTGCGCCAACAATTAATTACAATGCTTATGCTGGCGTACAAAAAATCATCAATAAAATAGGATTGATGGATGCTTACGAGTACGTTAAATTGCATGCAGAAAGAGATCCCGTTGGTATTTTAACCAATTACTTAAGAGACGGTAGAACGCTTGATTATTATCGTGATGTAGAGCAAATAGATTGGCAAGATAGGCTTTTCCAATCTGCACCTATGCAAAACCATTCTATTTCTGTGATGGGTGGTAGCAAGAATACAAAATATTCAGTTTCAGGGAACCTTTTTGATCAAGATGGGATATTGATCAATTCTGGATTTAACCGCAAACAGTTCAAATTTACCTTAGATCAAACCTTTAATGATAAATTTAAAGTAGGTACATCTGTAATTTATACTGGGTCGAAATTATACGGTGCTAATCCTGCAACTCCTGATCAATCTTATTCTGCGATGAATTACTTGATGTACAGTGTTTGGGGATACAGGCCAACTTCATTTAGTGGAGTAGAATTAGAGGATTTATTAACCGATCCCGATTTGAGTGCCGATGATGGTAGAAATGATTTCCGGATTAACCCTATTCTTTCTGCAAAGAATGAGCTGCGTCAAACTTTCGAAAATCGCTTGGTAGCAAATGGTTTTGCTGAGTACTCATTTTCTAAAAGCCTAAAATTTAAAGTTACAGGAGGAATCAATAACGGAGCTTACAGGCAGGAAACTTTTAATAATTCGCAAACAAGATATGGATATTTTGCCAGCACCGATAAGGTAAATGGGGCAATTATGTATACCAACAGTAATACTTGGCAAAACGAAAATTTATTAACCTACACCAAAAAGTTTGGTAAACATAACTTAAACGCCGTTGGTGGATTGATTTTTCAGGAGAATAACTATAAGAGATATGGCTTACGAGCTACTCAAATGCCAAATGAAGTGCTTGGTTTAGCAGGTTTAAGTCAAGGAATATCGCAACCGGTAACTTCATTGAATAGCGAATGGTCTTTAATGTCGTACTTAGGGCGTGTTAACTATAATTATAAGTACAAATATTACATTACCGCTTCTTTTAGAGCAGATGGGTCTTCTAAATTTAGAGACGGCAACAGATGGGGGTACTTTCCTTCTACAGCACTTTCTTGGAGAATCATCAATGAAGATTTCATGAAGAAATATAAGTTCATCTCTGATGCTAAATTAAGAGCTGGGTACGGTGTAACTGGTAACAACAGGGTTTCTGATTTTGCTACCTATACCCAAATGAATTTCGATAACACTGGCCCTACCTACAACGGTTATTATTCTTTCAACAACAGTTTAACCCAAGGTGTATTTTTAAGTTCGTTGGCTAATCCAGATTTGAAATGGGAAACTACAGGACAAACCAATATAGGCTTAGATCTAGGTTTCTTCAAACAACGCATAAGTCTTACGGCAGATTACTATAAAAAGATAACTACTAACTTGTTGCTAAATGCACAATTGCCTTATTCTACGGGATATGCTAATGCATTTAAAAACATTGGAAAAACCTCTAACGAAGGATTTGAGTTAAGTATCACTACGGAAAATATCAAAACGGACAAATTCAACTGGACTAGTTCATTTAATATCGCTTTCAACAAAAACAAAGTATTGGAATTAACCGAAAATCAGGAAAGCTTGATTAGCACGGTGCCATGGGATCAAAATTATAGAGAATTGCCTGGCTATATCGTTAAAAAAGGCCAGCCATTAGGACAGATTTACGGTTTTATTTGGGATGGTGTTTATCAATACGCTGATTTTGACCAATTGCCAAGCGGTGCTTATCAGCTTAAAAGTGGAATAACTACTAACGGTAATACTAGGACCTTAATTCAGCCAGGAGATATTAAATACAGAGATTTGAATGGCGACGGTGTAGTGAATGATTTGGATCGTACCGTAATTGGTAGAAGTTATCCAATTCATCAGGGTGGTTTTAGTAACAGTTTTAGATACAAAAACTTCGATCTAAGTGTCTTCCTTCAATGGTCTTACGGTAATGATGTGCTAAATGCGAATCGCCTACTGTTTGAGGCAGGCAACAAACCATATTTAAATCAGTATGCTACTTTCTCAGACAGATGGACACCTACGAATACCAATACCGATATGTTTAGGGTAAATGGGCAGGGACCTACAGCTTATTCGAGCAGAATCGTAGAAGATGGTTCGTATCTAAGATTAAAAACAGTTGATTTTGGTTACAGATTGCCTTCTGAATTATTGAAGCGCATCAAGTTGAAATCTGCTAGGGTTTATGTTTCGGCGCAGAACTTATTTACCATTACCAACTACTCGGGCTATGATCCAGAAGTCGCGGTGTATTATTCGCCTTTAACACCAGGATTTGATTATTCATCTTATCCTCGTCCTAAAACATTTGTGTTTGGTTTAAACGTATCATTATAAGAGGGCAGTCATGAAAAAATATATAAATACAATTCAAACTATAAAAAAAGCCAATCTTTCTCCTAAGGGATGGAAGAAGAACATGGTATTTGTGGCTACTTGCATCATAATCATTGCAGCAAGCGGATGCAAGAAATTCTTAGATAAATCACCAACTTTTATTGTAAAGGAAAACTATTATAATAACGAAAATGATGTGAATAATGGTTTAGCAGGAGTTTACGATGTGCTTGGTAAAGAAGAGATTTACGGAGGTAATTACCAGTTGCTACTTTCTGTCGCAGACGATGGTTTCTACTCTAGGAGTGCTTACACATTTGGTCCGGCAGTCTATAATTTCGATGCTGCAGATGCTACCGTAGCTAATTTTTGGAGATACTTGTATGAAGGCATTGAGCGTGCAAATGTATTCTTAGCAAGCGTGGATAAAGTAAATATGCCGCAAGCTGCGAAGGATGCGGCTAAGGGAGAGGTGAAATTTTTAAGAGCTTACTATTATTTTCTTTTGGTAGATAATTTTGGAAATGTGCCTTTGAAAACCACGCCAACAGCTTCGGTGAATGACGTGAATATCAAAGCTGCACCACAAAGGGAGATTTATAATTTCATCACGAAAGAAATGGAAGAAGCGGAAGGTTTGGTTAAAACAGCAACATCCATAGGTTTTGGTGGTAAAGTATCTAAGTCTACAGTTAGAGGTATTTTAGCCAGAGTTTATTTGAAAATGGCTGGTGCGCCATTGAAAGACCAAAGCAAATTTGCCGACGTATTAAAATGGACAAGGAAGATTATTTATCCAGATGCTGGAGCAAATGAACACCGATTGCTGCCAAGCTATCAACAGATTTTTACCAATTATGCCGGAGATAAGTACGATATAGGGGAGAGCATTTGGGAAGTGGAATTATATGGCAACAGAGGTGGAGATTTCGAATCGGGACGTATAGGCAATACCATCGGTTTGCAATGCAATGATGATGCTTATGGTTACAGCTATGGCTTAGTGAACACAACCAAAAAATTATTTGATAGCTACGAAAATCAAGATGTTAGGAAAAATTGGGCCATAGCGCCATATCAATATACCTACAGCACGGTAAATACTTTAATTACGGTTACCGATTCTCTGAATTGGACTTCTGCACAGATTTATAACAGAAACGTAGGGAAATTTCGTAGAGCTTACGAAAAGTTAAAGCCTAAAAATAGAAACTACACACCGCAAAACTTCCCCTTATTACGCTATGCAGATGTTTTATTGATGTTTGCCGAAGCAGAAAATGAAGTAAATGGGCCAAGTTCTCTGGCAAAGCAAGCATTAAAAGAAGTGAGATTGAGGGCGAATGCTACAGATATCACTGCTTCAATTTCGTCTTATGACGATTTAAAAACCGCAGTGAGGAGGGAACGTTTCCTAGAACTTTCTTTCGAGAGTTTAAGGAAATTCGATTTAGTAAGGTGGGACATTTTTGTATCAGAAATGAACCAATTAGGAACCGCAATACAGGCCGATGCAGGTGCTACTTGGAGTTTCGGTGCATTGGCAGGTAAAAGCGTAACTAGCAGGAATAATTTGTTGCCAATTCCTGTACTGGAGCTTTCATTAAATAAAGGATTATCTCAAAATACAGGATGGTAAATATAAATAACATGATGAAGAAAATATCTCTACTTTCATTACTGCTCATTGGTTTATTTGGCTGTAACAAAAAAGAAGTAATTGTGCTAGATTTTGACGTGAAACCTGAAAAATCGAGCTACAAAGTTGGTGAAGCAGTAAATTTTATAATTACTGGTAATCCAGATCAAGTCTTATTCTTTTCTGGAGCAGAAGGTCATAAATATGCTTATAAAGATAGAACACAGGCACAAAGTGACCAAATTACATTAGAATTTGCGACCAACAGACGCTACGGTTTAGATGCACAACAACCTCAATCATTTAGGATTTTGGCTTCGCAAACCTTTGGTGGTACCTACACTTCTGCTGGGGTAAATCCTGCCGACTGGATAGATATTACTTCGGCATTTACCTTGTCTGGTACACAATCTACTGATGTAGCTTATGTATCTTCTGGTGTAGTAAACCTCACTTCTTTAACCAGTTTGGGCTTAACGCTAGATAAAGCGAAGCCGATTTATTTTGCTTTTAAGTACACTGGCGTAACAGGAACTACTCAGCCGCGTTGGTGGGTTAACAAATTTGATATTAAAACCATCACTACAGATGCTCAGGTATTGCCAGTGGCAAGCATTGCAACAGCTGGTTGGACATCAGTGAAAGTACTCGCTACTTCGCCAGTAAGTTGGATTTTCGGTACCGATAACATTTTGAAGTTTCAAGGTGGTGGAGCTACAGTTGGGAGCAATCAGGTATGGGCTATTTCTGCAGGGCTTTCGCTTACCAAAGTGCAGCCAGATACAGGTGTAGCGTTGAAAAATATGAGTACTAGGATGGATGCTTATCAGCATACTTACACTATAGCTGGTACATATACGGCAACTTTTATCGCCTCAAACGTGAATATTTATGGAGAAAGCAAAACAATGAAAGAAGTTCAAGTAAATATTGTGCCTTAGTCAACCTATTGGATTGCTAATGTAAATCCTAACCAATTTTTTATTACTGATTACAAGATTTGGTAGTTTCTGAAGCTGCCGAAAGGAGACCTTTTTATCCTAAAAAATGAATAAACAAATGAATTCGAGCTTTAAAAAAACAAATCTCACTGTCCTTGCAAGCCTGTTTTTTGCTACTTCTGTTGCAAATGCGCAGATGATTAAGAAAGATTTTGAAGTGGCAGATCAGCAGTATAAAATTATGTTGGAAACACAACATGATTTAACTAGCTTTCCTAGAAGTACAGACGAAAATGGTAAGGTGAAAGGGGTGGGTGTATTCGATTGGACCGGAGGTTTCTTTCCAGGGGTAATGTGGTATATCTACGAATACACTAAAAATCCAGCTTGGCTAGCCTCAGCTACAAAATGGACTACAGCCTTGGAAAAAGGGAAGGATTTGAACCAACATCATGACATCGGATTTGTGATGTACTGTTCTTATGGCAATGCAGTAAGGTTAGAAAAAGATCCAAAAAAACGGGAAGAGTACAATAACATATTGATTCATTCTGCTAAAACGGCACTAACTCGTTTCGATCCTAAAGTTGGGCTAATCAAATCATGGAATACAAAAGCTTCTTGGGATGGAAAAACCACATGGCAATATCCGGTAATTATTGATAACATGATGAATTTGGAAATGTTATGCTATGTGTCAAAAATCACGGGAGATCCTATTTATAAAAATGTTGCCATCAGCCATGCTTTAAAAACGATGGAAAACCATTTCAGAAAAGATTTTAGCACTTACCATGTCGTAGATTATGATCCGAAAACTGGAAAGGTTTTACATCAGCAAACTAATCAAGGCTATTCGGATGATTCTACTTGGTCTAGAGGGCAAGGCTGGGCAATTTATGCCTACACGATGATGTATCGTGAAACGGGCGACAAACGTTTTTTAGCAACTGCAAAAAAAGCAGCTGACTTTTACCTAAAACACCCTAACTTACCCAAAGATAAAATCCCTTATTGGGACTTTAACGTGGGGCAAAAAGGTTACCAAGCAGATTGGAAAACAGAAGGTAGAATCAATTTAAAAGCTATTCCTAGAGATGCTTCTGCTGGTGCATTGGTGGCTTCTGGCTTGTTAGAACTAAGTAATTACGTAGGTAAAAAGCAAAAGCAGTTTTATTTCAAGAATGCAGAAACTATGCTTAAATCATTATCTAGTGAAAAATATTTGGCTAAGGTTGGTACCAACGCAGGCTTTATCTTAAAAGAATCTGTAGGTAGTTTTCCTCACAATTTTGAAGTAGGTACGCCATTGGTATATGCCGATTATTATTTCTTGGAAGCATTATTAAGATATCAGAAAGCAGTAAATTAGATCATTAAGTTTTTATGAATTACAGAAAAATAGCAGTATTACTAGCAACCATATTTATTGGTTCATCGTGTTTAGCCCAGCATAAGAAAATTTATAAAAAAGACTGGATCGACCTAAACAAGAATGGCAAAAAAGATGTGTACGAAGATCCGTCACGTAGCACAAAGGAGCGTGTAGACGATTTATTGTCGCAGATGAACCTGAATGAAAAGACAGCTCAAATGGCGACTTTATATGGTTGGAAACGGATTTTGAAAGATTCACTACCTATGCCATCGTGGAAAAATGAAGTATGGAAAGATGGAATCGCTAATATCGACGAGCATTTGAATGGCTTCATCAACTGGGGTATAGTAGAGAACAAACTTGATTTAGTAACCGATGTGAAACGCCACGTTTGGGCGATGAATGAGACCCAACGTTTTTTCATCGAACAAACTCGCTTGGGTATTCCTGTAGATTTTTCTAACGAAGGGATTAGAGGCATCGAAGCTTATCAAGCAACTGGTTTTCCAACGCAGTTAAATATGGGCATGACTTGGAACCGTTCGTTGGTACGTGCCATGGGTCAAATTACCGGAAAGGAAGCTAGAGCACTAGGATATACTAACGTTTATGCGCCAATTTTGGATGTTGCCCGCGATCAACGTTGGGGAAGATTGGAAGAAGTATACGGTGAAGATCCATATTTGACCGCTCGCTTGGGCGTAGAAATGGCCAAAGGAATTCAGGAAATGGGAGCAGCTTCTACACCTAAACATTTTGCAGTTTACAGTGCAAATAAAGGAGCTAGAGAAGGTTTGGCCCGTACCGACCCGCAGGTTTCGCCACGTGAGGTAGAAGATGTACTGCTTTATCCTTTTAAAAAGGTAATTAAAGAAGCTGATATCATGGGCATCATGAGTTCATATAACGATTACAATGGTATTCCGGTTACGGGAAGTAGCTATTGGTTAATTGACCGCTTACGTACAGAAATGGGTTTTAAAGGTTATGTGGTAAGTGATAGCGATGCCTTAGAATATCTTTACAACAAGCATCACGTAGCTGCAAATTTGAAAGAAGCAGTTTACCAAGCTTTTACTGCTGGTTTAAATGTGAGAACTACGTTTAGAAGACCAGATAGCATCATTTACTACTTAAGAGATTTGGTGAACGAAAAAAGAATTCCGATAGAAACGATTAACAGTAGAGTGGCAGATGTACTTAGCGTTAAATTCAGGTTGGGTTTGTTTGATAGTCCGTATGTGAAAGACGCCGAAGCAAGTAAGCAATTGGTGAACAGTGCAGCCAACCAACAAGTTGCTTTACAGGCTTCCCAAGAAAGTATTGTTTTATTGAAGAACGTTAAAAATGCACTTCCATTAGCTAAAAGCGGACTTAAAGTAGCGGTTGTTGGGCCAAATGCTACCGATGCAGATTACGCACATTCTCACTACGGCCCGTTAATGTCGCCAAGTGTAAATGTACTAGAAGGTATTAAACAGAAAATAGGTGCTCAAAATGTTACTTATGCTAAAGGCTCAGAATTGATAGATAAAAACTGGCCAAATAGTGAAATCTTCCCAGAAGAACCTAACGCAGAAGAAATAGCTTTAATTAATGAAGCGGTAGAAACTGCAAAGAAAGCCGATGTAGTTGTATTGGCCATAGGCGGAAATACGAAAACAGCTGGCGAAAATAAAAGTCGTACATCATTAGATTTACCTGGACATCAATTAGCTTTAGTTAAAGCTATCCATCAAACTGGCAAACCTTATGTGGTGGTGTTAATTGGTTCACAGCCTGTATCTATCAACTATGTTGATTTGCATGCACCAGCAATTATTTACGCAGGTTATCCTGGCGTAAAAGGAGGTTTGGCGGTGGCCGATGTGCTTTTTGGAGATTATAATCCAGGCGGTAAATTGACTTTGACTTTTCCTAAATCTGTTGGGCAATTGCCACTAAATTTTCCAACTAAACCTAACGCACAAACGGATGAAGGCGAAACGGCTAGAGTTAAAGGTTTGCTATATCCTTTTGGTCATGGTTTAAGCTATACTACCTTCAGTTACGAAAACTTGGTGGTGAATAATAAGCTTAATGAAAATGGACAAGTGGAGGTTTCTTTGGATGTTAAAAATACAGGAACTAAAGATGGTGACGAAGTGGTACAGTTATACATCCGTGATGTGTTGAGTTCGGTAACTACTTACGAAAAATTACTTAAAGGATTTGAGCGTGTTAAATTGAAAGCGGGCGAAACTAAGAAAGTAAACTTTACGCTTGTACCAGATGATTTAATGCTTTGGAACAGAGAAATGAAGCAAGTGGTAGAGCCTGGAGATTTTAAAGTGATGCTGGGTTCGTCATCAGAAGATATTAGACAAACGGCCATTTTTACAGTGAAGTAACCTTTTCGTCATTGCGAGCCTGCGAAGCAATCTTTGGTTCAATTGGCGATAAAACATAAATATGAAAACTATCATACTAATATTTACAATTCTATTTGCTGGTTTAACTACTAGGGCGCAAGACATCGCCATTATTCCCAAGCCACTGAAAGCGGTTAAAAACTCATCTGCATTTGCACTTAATCAGCAAACACAGATAGTCGCTAATAAAGAAGCGTTGAAAATTGCAGAATATCTGCAAACTGAGCTACTGAAATATCAGGGAATCGCTTTGCGCAGCGCTGATAAAGCGACAGCTAATTATATCGACCTGCAAATTAAACCGAATGCTAAACAAGCTTTGGAGGCTTATCAGTTATCGATTGGAGAGAAGAAGATAGAAATCAAGGCTGCAAATCCACAAGGTTTGTTTGCTGGAGTAACATCGTTACTGCAGCTCATTAGGCAACAGCCGTCAGTAAATCATCAAATTGCTATCCCATCTTGGAATATTGAAGATCAGCCGAGATATGCTTGGCGAGGAGTGATGTTAGACGAATCGAGACATTTTTTCGGGAAGGAGAAAGTGAAGCAGATTTTGGATTGGATGGCATTTTACAAGCTCAATAAGTTCCATTGGCATTTAACAGATCAGCCCGGATGGCGTATCGAAATCAAAAAATATCCTAAACTAACTGTAATTGGGGGCGTAGGAAGTTTTACTGATTCTTTGGCAAAGGCACAATATTATACACAAGAAGAGATTAAAGAAATTGTTCGTTATGCCGCAGAGCGATTTATAGACGTAATTCCGGAAATTGATATGCCTGGTCATGCTACTGCAGCGAATAAAGCCTATCCCGAGTTTAGCGGCGGTGGCTCTCCAAAATATCCAGAGTTTACTTTTAATCCTGGCAAAGAAGGTACCTATCAATATCTCACTGATATTCTTCGAGAAGTTGATGCGCTTTTTCCATCACAGATGATCCATATTGGCGCTGATGAGGTACATTTTGGAAACCAACATTGGAATAAAGATGAGGCTGTACAAGCTTTGATGAAGAAAAATAACTTTAAGGATTTGCCGGCAGTTGAAGCTTATTTCGTAAAACGAATAGCAGACAGTATCAAAGCTTTAAATAACGAAGTTTTAGCTTGGGATGAAATCGTAAGTGGTAATTTGTCGTCTGATCAAACCACTGTTTTTTGGTGGCGACACGATAAACCGGAAATTCTTAAACAAGCTTTGGAGAAGGGATTTAAAGTAGTTTTATGCCCTCGTTCGCCGCTATATTTTGATTTTGTGCAAGATTCTGCTCACGTTGTAGGACGTAAATGGGCAGGTAAATTCGTTCCGTTAAAAAGCGTTTATGATTTTCCTTCGAAAGAAATTACTGATTTGCCTAATGCTAATTCTTTGATTAGAGGAATACAAGCCAACATTTGGACAGAGGTTATTGTAGATGAACAGCAATTGGATTTTAAATTGTTTCCTCGTATAGCAGCTTTAGCAGAAGCAGCATGGACAAACACGGAAACTAAGAATGTAAGTGAATTCAATAACAGGTTGAAAAAACACTTTGAATTTTATACCGCCGACGGGCTTTATTTCTTCAATCCGTTTAACACTAAAGCGTCGCCAGAGTTGCTTACACCGGCTCAAAGAAAAGGTTTGCTGCCAGATAACGAAGCTCAAACTGCACAAGAAAAAGGAACGATTAAGTGATATTAAGATACAGTTCGAAATTATAAACTAAATTAGCACGGTGGCGGGGACGCCACCGTGAGCATTGTCCCTTATTGGCGTCCCGCCAATAAGAGTGCAATAAAAAGTCCCCGATAAGTGTCCAGCTTTTTGCGGGCACTGCACATTTTATTGGGGGCTTTTCATTTTAATTGGTCTTTTAAATCAATAAAGCCATTTGTTTATTTTTTTGTATTCCACCAAGTTAAAGGGAATTTGATTTCGTCTACCGAACTTGTTATCATATCTGGTTTAAAAGCATAATGTCCTAGCGTTTCCTTTTTGGCAATTCCAGATAACACCAAAATGGTTTTATATCCCATCTGTACACCACCTTGAATGTCAGTTTCCATAGTGTCTCCAATCACGGTGGTTTCGCTGGTTTCTAATCCCAAAAATTTACGTGCAGATCTCATCATTACGGGACTCGGTTTACCAGTAACAAAGGCTTTTATTCCAGTAGCTTCTTCAATCATGGCTGTTGTTGCCGCAATTCCAAGGTTATTCCAGCCAGGTTTTTTTGGAGAAGGATCTCTATTGGTGGTGATAAATTTAGCTCCTGCCAAAATCATGTCTACCGCCCTTTGTACCATTTCTAGTGTAAAATTTCTACCTTCTCCAAGTACCACATATTCTGGATCGGTATTTACCAAGGTAATGCCATGCTCATGTAGACTGCTAAGTAAGCCTCCTTCTCCAAGTACATAGGCCGTTCCATTAGGACTTTGGTCTGAAAGAAATTTTGCAGTGGCCATCGCACTAGTATAAACATGACTTTTATCTACTTTTATGCCTAATCCTTTTAGTTTTCTTATTACCTCCAAACTTGTTCGCTGACTGTTGTTGGTCATAAACGTAAAGGGAATACCATCGTCGGTCAGCTTTTTGATAAACTTATCAGCGCCAAATATCAATTCCTCACCGCTATAGATTACGCCATCCATATCAATTAAAAGTCCTTGTCTCATGTTGTTTCTTTACTTAAAGTATTAATATGGTTAATTGATTTTATTGTGCATCATAAATCACCACCTTTTCAAAGAATACTCTAAATTCTTCTAAAAAGGCTTTATGAATTGCATGAACTTGGTACACATCGTGTGCTGCCAAATCTTCAAAAAATAAGATTAAGCTGAAAGTATAAGTCGTATCAACCACTGCACGCTCAATTGGTGCTGGTGTACCTACGTGAAAGCTTTTTACAACTTCAATGTTTTCTAAACTTTTTAATCCTCCTAAGAAAGCTTCTTTTTGAGCTTCAGTGGTATCGGCTTTTAACCAAAATAATACGTGGTGTGCAATCATTGTTTTTTTTTAAGCGAAGATATGCAATTTGGTTAATTGTTTAAACCGGTTATTTGGTTAACTGAAACTTTGTATGTCGGTATAATACTGAACAATTAACCAATTTAAACAAATAATCGATTAACCAAAATTTGTCAATTCTATAACAAACTCAAAAAATTATATAAAACACATTTCAAATTTTTTCTTCATCTTTGTGTCGCAATGAAGAAATTCTTTTTAACACTTATGGCATTTTTCTATCTGGCAGTAGCCAGTGGGGCTGGAGTGAATCTTCATTACTGCATGGGCGAACTCGTAGATTGGAGTTTAACCGATAGCGAAAAGCATGCTTGCGATTTCTGCGGCATGGAAAAAAAGAAATCTTCCGAAAAATCTTGCTGTAAAGATGTACAACATCAAGCTAAGGTAGACCAAGCTCAAAAGGCAAATGCACAGATTTACAAGTTCGAGCAGTCGGCTTTTGTAATTCCTCAGGTAAAGCCTTTAGAAAGCTATTTGTTGCCAGTTACCAAGATTATTTCACAAGAGGCCAGAAGCAATGCGCCTCCTTTAGGGCAACGAACCCCTATTTTTATCAAAAACTGTACTTACAGAATATAATACCCTTTTTCTTTCGAAAACGTAATGCCTTTCATTATGTCGTCATTCCCGCGTAGGCGGGAAACTTAAAGCGTACGCATTAGGATTCCCAATCGAGTTGGGAATGACGATAAAACAACGTTTCGAACAAATTCAACAGGCTTTTTAGCCAAAAAATCCAAATCTTATTTATTTAATCCGTTGCTAGCTAAGCCCGCCTTTGTGTGAGCTCTTGCTATCAACAAAACTTAGAAATTATGAACTCATTAAAAATGATTGCTGTTGTGGTATTCACTATGTTAGGTACTGCTGCTTTTGCGCAAACAAAAACCGACAAAATTAAAGTATTAGGTAACTGTGGTATGTGTAAAAAACGTATCGAAACTGGTTTGAAAGATGCCGCAATTACTAGCGCAACATGGGATAAAGACAATAAGTTTTTAACCGTAAGTTATGATAGTACAAAAATCAGCAACGAAAAAATTCAACAAAAAATAGCTGCTTTAGGTCATGATACTGATAAAGCAAAAGCTAAAAATGAGGTTTACGATAAGTTGCCAGGTTGTTGCAAATACGACCGTACAGGTAAAACGGTAAAGGCGCATTAACCCCTCTCTGCCTTCGGCATCTCTCCCCTAAAAGGGAGAGAATTGAATGGTGCTGTCCCCCTCTTGGAGGGGGTAGGGGGAGGATTTTAATTATAACAAGCCATAAAAGAAAGAGGGTAATAATTTTCAAATGGTACATCAAATTATTGACTGGTCTATGCGCAACCGATTTATCGTGTTGGTGCTGGCCATTGGGATATTTGTTTGGGGCATCTTTGCGGTAAAGAAAAATCCGATAGATGCTATTCCAGACTTGTCCGAAAACCAAGTAATTGTGTTCACAGAGTGGATGGGACGTTCGCCTCAATTGATAGAAGATCAGATTACCTATCCGTTGGTGACCAATTTACAGGGTATTCCTAAAATTAAATATGTGCGTGGTTCTTCCATGTTCGGGATGAGCTTTATCTATGTCATTTTTGAGGATGACGTAGATGTATACTGGGCTAGGGAACGAGTATTAGAACGTATCAGTACAATTTCAAAAACATTACCAGATGGTGCTGCGCCACAGCTTGGTCCCGATGGAACAGGTGTGGGTCACGTATTGTGGTACACTTTAGATGCGCCAGATGTAGATTTGGGTGAGCAGCGAGCCATACAAGATTGGTATGTGAAATTTGCTTTGCAGACTGTGCCAGGTGTAAGTGAAATTGCTTCGTTTGGTGGTTTCCAAAAGCAGTATCAAATTGCAATAGACCCGAATAAGTTGTTGTTCTACAAATTGACGGTGCCACAGGTGATTTCGGCGGTGAGAAGTAACAACAACGAAGCCGGTGGACGGAAGTTCGAAATGAGTGACATTGGTTACATCATCAAAACTTCGGGTTACCTAAAATCGATAGACGAAATCGCTAACATTCCTATTAAAAACCAAAATGGTACACCTATTCGAATTGCAGATGTGGCTACGGTACAAATGACTGGCGAAACTCGTTTAGGAATTTTTGACCAAGATGGTGAAGGCGAACGTGTAGGTGGAATTGTAGTGATGCGCTATGGTGAAAATGCTGCAGAGGTGATTGATAAGGTAAAAGCCAAAATGACTGAAGTATCGAAAGGCTTACCCAAAGGAGTGAAGTTCGATATTGTTTACGACCGTGGCGAATTGATTAAGGAATCGGTAGATTCTATTAAGCATACTTTGATTGAGGAGATGATTGTGGTATCGCTCATCGTGATTATTTTCTTGTTCCACTGGCGCAGTGCAGTAAGTATCATTATCCAAATTCCAATTACCATTGCGGCAAGTTTTATTCTGTTAAATGCTTTTGGAATTAGTTCTAATATCATGTCGTTAACGGGTATTGCTTTAGCTATTGGCGTAATTGTCGATAATGGAATTATCATGAGCGAGAATGCTTATAAACATTTGTCGGAGCGGTATGAGCAGGTAGTTGGGAATAAAGAGAAGCCACAGTAGAGACGCAAAATTTTGCGTCTCTACTGCGGCGAGGATTTTGGGAATTTTCCGAAGTAAATTGGAATAAAGTGAAATAAACCCGATAGCAGTGAATCCCGATTTTTCATCGGGAGTAACGGATAGTGGGGCTGCAGCAAGCGATGAAATGCAAGAATTGCTTTTCAAAAAAAAGTTGGAAGTATTAAGGTAGGCGTTTGGATTTCACTCGTAACTCACAACATATAACTAATAAAACCTAAATGAAAAATTGGTTAAGAAATAAATTTCGCAAAGAGCCTGAATGGATCAGCGAAGAAGAACGACTGGCGATTATCACGAAGTCGAGCAAGCAAGTATCTAGAGGGGTGTTTTTTGCTACGGTAATCATTATCACGTCGTTTTTGCCAGTGTTTATGTTAACTGGTCAGGAAGGAAAACTGTTCCATCCGTTGGCGTACACCAAAACATTCATCATGATTGTGGATGCCTTGTTGGTGATCACTTTGGCTCCGGTGCTGATTTCCTTTTTTATGAAAGGAAAATTTAAGCCAGATAGTGCCAATCCGGTGAACAGATTTTTGGAAAAAGTATACGAGCCTATCATTAGGAAAGTGCTAAAATGGCGTAAGACAACTATCGCTATTAACGTGGTGGCGTTATTGATTACCATTCCCTTATTAAAAAATTTAGGGACGGAGTTTATTCCTCCATTGGATGAACAGAGTATTTTGTTTATGCCCGTAACCTTGCCAGACGTTTCTAATGCAGAGGCGAAAAGAATTTTACAGGTACAGGATAAAATCATCAAATCAGTACCAGAGGTTGATAAGGTGTTAGGTAAAGCCGGTAGGGCAAATACAGCAACGGATAATTCGCCTATTAGTATGATAGAAACCATCATCACGCTGAAACCAAAAAGAGAATGGCGTGAGGGGATTACTAAAAAGGATATCATTACCGAACTAGATGCAAAGTTGCAAATTCCAGGGGTAGTGAACGGTTGGACACAACCCATCATCAACCGAATTAATATGTTGGCTACGGGTATTCGTACCGATGTAGGCATTAAAGTTTTCGGACAAAACTTGGATACCATTGCTGCGGTTTCGGAGAAAGTGAAAGCGGCTTTGGAAGGCACTGCTGGGGTGAGCGATTTATTTGTAGAGCCTATTACAGGTGGAAAATATTTGGCTGTAAACATCAAAAGAGAAGAATTATCTCGCTACGGTTTAAATATTGATGATGTAAACCAAGTGGTAGAAACGGCGCTAGGTGGTGCCAGCATTGGCAATACCATTGAAGGTCGTCAGCGTTTTTCTATCAGTGTGCGTTTGGCGCAAGAATATCGTAATAGTGTGGAGCAAATCCAGCGTATTCCATTGCAATCGCCAAGTTTTGGAGAAATTCCTTTATCTAGCGTAGCTGACGTAAAGTTTGAGGATGGTCCGCCGATGATCAGTTCTGACAATGCGATTTTACGTGGGGCAGTGATGTTCAACGTCCGTGACAGAGATTTGGGCAGTACGGTAAAAGAGGCGATGGAGCAACTGAACAAGGAAGATGGCATTTTACCAGAGGGATATTTCTTGGAGTGGAGCGGTCAGTACGAGAATTTAATTAGAGGTCAGCAAACGTTGATGTGGATTGCTCCAGTGGTTTTGGTGATTATTTTCTTCTCACTTTATTTCGCTTTTCATTCGATTAGAGAAGCTTTTCTAAGTTTAATTACAGTGCCATTTGCTTTAATTGGTGGTGCTTACATGATTTACTTCTGGGGCGTAAACCTTTCGGTTGGCGTGGCTGTGGGTTTTATTGCTTTGTTTGGTATTGCGGTAGAAACAGGCATTGTGATGGTGATTTACTTGAACGATGCGATGCAACAATTGATTAAGCTCAAAGGAAATTCTAGGGAAACAATTACTCGAGATGATTTAAGAGAATATGTGATTTATGGAGCAGCAAAACGTTTACGCCCAAAACTGATGACGGTTTGTGTGTCCTTGTTTGGTTTGGTACCTGTGTTGTGGGCTACTGGTGTAGGAGTTGATGTAATGCAGCCTATCGTGTTACCTATGATAGGTGGTGTCTTGACTTCTTCTACACATATTTTATTGGTGACACCACTCATCTTTTTAATGTCTAAAGAATACGAATTGAAAAAATACGGAAAATTGGAGGTGCACGATGTACAACATTAATTCACACGCTGTTCTCGCCCCTTTGGGGAGAGATGTCCGAAGGGCAGAGAGGTATAGTAACATTGAAAGTAATTCCTCCCTCTTTAATTCTCCCTCCAAAGGGAGATACATGACGCTTATCGGCGATTGCATATCACCCTCTTTGAGGGGGCAGGGGGAGGAAATGGGCACTCCGTCATTGCGAGAGTTTACTCCGACAAATCGGAGAGGAACGACGAAGCAATCTATTATTTCTAATAAGATGTTTATGATAATCTTCGCTTTCTCTACAGTTCTATTGCCTTTTTTTGCTGTAGCCCAAACGCCAGTTCTTTCTCTCGATACCATCCTAAATCGTATTGACCAAAACAACCTACAGCTTAAATCTTATGGGTTAAAAGCGGAGAGTTATCAATACAACGCCAAAGCGGCTACTGCTTGGATGGCGCCAATGGTTGGTGTAGGAACCTTCATGACACCTTATCCTGGGCAAATGATTATGGACGGTAGAGATAAAGGTTCGTTGATGTTTCAGGTGGAACAGGATATTCCTAATTACGGAAAACTGAATGCACAAAAGAAGTTCATTGAATCTAAAGCGAAGGTAGAACGGGCAACTAGAGAAGTGACGTTGAACGATTTTAAAACACAGGCGAAAAAGCTTTATTACAGTTGGCTAGTTGCCCAGCAGAAATTGAAAGTGCTTGAGAAAAGCACCCAAATTATGCAAACCATGAAGAAGATTGAGGAAATCAGATATCCGTTTAATCAATCGAAATTGGGGAGTGTTTATCAAACTTCAGCAAAGCTGGAAGAAACAGAAAACATGAAGCGTATGCAGGAGGGAGAAATTGGTAGAGCAAAGGCTTGGTTAAACAGCATGATGAACCGACAAGGCAATACCGAGTTTAAAATCGATAGTAATTACGTTCCCCAATTTGTAGCGGCGACGGCTTTAGATACAGCTAGTTTGGCAGTGGCTCGAAAAGATATTGCCAAGATGGATTATAATATCCAATCGATGCAACTGAACGTTGAGGCTATGAAAAAACAAAGCCGACCAGATTTTAGAGTTCGTTTCGACCATATGTCGCCTTTGGGCAGCGGAATGCCAAAAGCCTTTAGCGTAATGGGAATGGTCAGTATCCCGATTGCACCGTGGGCATCAAAAATGTATAAATCTGAAGTGAAGGGAATGCAATATGAAGTAGAAGCGATGCAGATGGAGAAAGCTGCGATGTTGCAAGAAACGCAAGGAATGTTATACGGAATGCAGTATCAGATTAAAACGATGCAACAACAAATAGCGGCAATGGAACAAAAAATCATTCCAACTTTACAGAAAACATTGGACGTGAACGTGTTGGGTTATCGTGAAAATAAAATGCAGCTGCCAGAGGTAATTGCTTCGTGGGAAGCGTTGAATATGATGCAGAACAATGTGCTGGATGAAAAATTGAAACTTTACTTAATGATCGCAGATTATGAAAAGGAATTGTATAGGTAAAGCCCCTCTCTGCCCGTTGGGCATCTCTCCCCAAGGGGGAGAGAAAAGCAGCCGCCGTCATTTCGACTGGAACGCAGTGGAATGGAGAAATCTTTTAGATAGGGTTTCAAAGTTCAAAGATTTCTCGGCTACGCTCGAAATGACGAAGGTGGGAATGGGGCTGCAAAGTGTGCTGTTGTTATTAATCGTGCTAATCCTCGCATCCTGCCAAACCAAACCAAAACAAGATCATCATGATATTGGAAAGGTAGAAGTAGATGCTAGTTTGAAAGCTTTGATTGCGCCGTCTAACGAACAGGTAGTGGCCAAAGCAACAGTAGTTAAAGCGAGTTACGAAACTAAAATCTTTACTGCCGAAGTGCAGGGGATGGTGAACTATGATACTCGTAGTGAGACAAGCATAGCTAGCAGAGTCGGTGGACGTTTGGAAAAGCTTTACATCAAATACAATTATCAGCCTGTAAAAAAAGGGCAGTTGTTGTTTGAAATCTACGCTCCAGATTTGGCTGCGGCACAACAAGAACTGATTTATCTTTCGCAGAGTGCTGGTGACGAACGTTTGTTAGAACAAGCTAAACAACGTTTGCTGTTGTTGGGAATGAGTCATCAGACCATCCAACAGGTGTTGCAAACTAAAAAAGTGAATTACCGTATTCCGGTTTACAGTCCTGCAGATGGTTATATTTTGGAGAAACAGTTAGCCAATAACAATGCTGCTGCTGCGAGTGCACCAAGTAGTGAGAGTGGAAGTGATGGGATGTCGGGAATGAGTGGTGGAGGTGGTACAGCTTCAAGTGCAGCGCCAACACCACAAGTTGAAAATTCGCCAGTGATGCTGAGAGAAGGCCAATATGTAAATGTGGGACAAAGTATCTTCACGATTTATAGAGCCGACCAATTACTGGCAGAGTTCGCACTCAAACCCACTTTAGGGACTTTAATTAAGAAAGGTAGTAAACTGGCATTTTATAAAACGACCGATAAGGAAAATACTTTTCAGACGTCGAGTGTAGGTTTAATACAACCAATGATTAAAGCAGAGGAGAATTTTACAGTGGCGAGAATTTACCTTAACAAGGGGAGTTTCAAAGCAGGTGAAATTCTAACGGCAAAGATTCCAATGTTGGTACCTCAAAGTTACTGGTTGCCCGAATCGGCAGTCTTGAGCATAGGCGCACAAAGCACGGCTTTCAAAAAAGAGAATGGTGTGTTTGTGAGTGTAAACTTAATTACTGGCTTGCGTATGAACGGATTGATACAGGTAAAAGAAAATATCCATAATATGGAATTTGCTAAAAATGCAGCGTATTTAGTAGATAGTGAGAGTTTTATAAAAGCGAAATAAAAACATTAAGGAATTAAGAAACATTAGGTTCTTCTTAACTAATCTTAATTCCTTAATGTTAAAACTTGTATTCAAGCATAAATAAATACAAATGAAAGGAATTAAATATATCATCTCCATCTTTATTCTCTTCAGCTTAATTGTTGGAGTTGTAGCATGTAGTGGAGAGAAAAAAACTGAGGAAAAATCGGCTGAAGCGAAACAGCAAACCTTCACATGTCCCATGCATCCTCAGGTAATTAAACATGAAATGGGAACCTGTCCAATTTGTGCCATGGATTTGGTGCCTTTTGAGAAAAACAGTGACGATAAAAGTATCAAGTTGGATGCGCAACGACAATTGCTTGCCAACATCAAAACCATTCGCATTGGCGATGGAGAAAACGGAGATATTTCAAACCAAAGTGTCCTAAATGGTAGATTGGTGATAGACCCGCAACAAAGCAATTACATCTCGGCAAAAGTAGCTGGCAGGATAGAAGAATTATTTGTAAGAGAAACTGGCGTTGTGATTAGCAAAGGTCAGCCATTATACAAATTGTACTCAGAACAACTGGCCACCTTACAACAAGAATATTTGATGGCCTTAGCGCAACAGAAACAATTTGCGGGTGATAAATTGGAGCAACAATTGGTTTCGTCTGCTAAACAAAAGCTATTGTTATACGGACAAACCGAAGCCCAATTACAGAAGTTGAACAAAACTCAACAGAAAAATCCTTACGTAACCGTATTTGCTACACAAGGAGGCACGGTTGCTGAGTTAAGTATAACTCAAGGCCAGTATGTTGCGGAAGGTAGCCCCATTATGCGATTGGAAGGTTACGGAAAATTATGGGTAGAGGTAGATGTTTATCCAAATGAAATGCAGCAAATTAAGCAAGGTCAAGCTTTAAAAGTGGTGGTGGACGGTTGGGAAGACCAAGCGCAAACAATGAAAGTAGATTTCATTAATCCATCGTTACAAGCCGGTACGCAACTCACACAAATCAGAGGGAGCATTGCTAATCCTAATGGACAATGGCAAGCCGGTTTGCAAGTGAAGGTAATGTTGACTTCGCAGGCAGTTAGCGGCGAAATGAATTTACCTATAGATGCGGTAATTCGTGATGGCAAAGGTCAGCATGTGTGGATTAAAACTGGAAAGGACAGTTTTGAACCCATGTCGGTAAGTACTGGAAAAGCAAATGGAAATAGTATCAATATAACTTCAGGTATTGCCACGGGCGATGAGGTAGTGGTAACTGGAGCTTATTTGCTTTATAGTGAGTACGTGTTAAAAAGGGGCAAGCATCCTTTGGATAAATCATAATTAACTTTTAGACTTACGAAGTTTTCGAAACTTCGTAAGTCTTAGCATTTATTGTCACATTGAGCTTGTCGAAATGTTTAAGGGCTTCGACGAGCTCAGCCTGACAAGACCATTTAGATTTTAAAAAACAATGAAAAAAAACATCATATTATTAGCTGCATTGGCAATGTTACTCGTTGCTTGCAGCAATCAAAAAACTGAAGAAAAAAAGGACACAACAGTTGCCAAAGAGCAGACGAAGGTGACGGCTGTAAATCCAGTTTCTCTTAAAAATGATCAATTAAACGCTGTCTATCAACAGTATCTTTTGTTGAGCAGCGCCTTAATTAATTCTGATTTAGCTACAGCTAAAGAGGCGAGTATGGCATTAGAACTAGGTGCAAAAGCCTTAGCTGGCGGAGAAAAACTAGCTGGTTTTGCAGCGAAGATTACTGCCGCATCAGATATTGAAGTGCAAAGAGCGCTATTCTCTAGCTTAAGTAATGAGATGATTGCCAAAGTAAAAGCTACCGGTTTACAATCAGGAGAAGTTTATGTAGAATACTGTCCAATGGCGATGAACGATAAAGGTGCTTCGTGGTTAAGTAACCAAAAGGAAGTTAGAAATCCTTATTATGGAGAAAGCATGTTGGATTGTGGGGAGATTAAGGAGACTTTGAAATAAGGCGTTCGTCATTTCGAAGAAGGAACGACTGAGAAATCTAGCTCATATTATTTAATTAGATGCTAGATTTCTCCTATCGTCGAAATGACGAGAAGTTTTGAGACCATAGGTTTTAGACAATATCTACCTTCTCCATTTAAACAGCCACTTTGCCAATTCATCTGTACCCAACAAAGGGAAATTAATGGTATTGTGATCTAGGTTTTCGTAAATAGTAAATCGAGCTTTTTTGTTCCCTTTTAGCTGTGCAAAAAGCTTATTACTGCCATTAAATGGATTTTCATCATCTTTTCTGCCGTGAATTAACCAAATAGGTTTATTCTTGATATTTGGTAGATTCGAAACATCTGGAACTCCTGCAACAGAAATCGTTGCAGCAAACCAATCGGGCTTTTGGCTAAGTAAATGCTGCGCTGTCGAGCCACCCATCGAGTAACCAATCAAATAAATTCGCTCTTTATCAATTTGAGGATTTTTCATCAAGGTTTCCACCAATAAAATTAAAACTTTTAGATTTTGTTGAGGTGTAGCGGTAACTGCACCGAAAGCTTCGTTTGTGGCATATTGTGTTGGTCTGTCTTCAAATTGAGGAGCCAAAACAAACGAAGGGAATTTTGTTCTAAATTCGTCTTGCAGCCAAGTTCTGGTTAAGGGTTCTAATTGCTTTTCATTATCATTGCCTAACCTTGTTGAGTTGTGTAAGGCGATAACCAGCGGATATTTAGCACCAGTTTTAATTTTCTTTGGAGATAACAATCTGTAAGGAAGTTTAAGGCTATTTACTTCATAATTCAGCTTTGCAAATGAACTAACATCAATTTTATTTAGTTCATTTCTTTTCGCTAAAAATGCTGTACTATCGAAAGAAATGGTTTTAATTTCAGGAAGTTGCGCTTGTAAATTGTTGACTTCAATCCATAATATGCAGAAAACAAAGAGGTGTTTTTTCATGAAGCGAATATCGCTGCTAAAATTTAAATGAACAAAACAGCGTTTATATTTGTATAATTAGTTAAAGCTCTTAACCATGCAACAAGAAGAACTTAAAGAAAAAAACAGTAACCTCTCGGTACTGTTAATCGTCGTTAATGTTATTTTAATAATGATTTTCTTCAATCTCACGCCAAGTTCAGGAGATGAGTCTATGATGGGAATATATTTTGCTGGAGTCGCTTTTGTCGTTCTGCTAGGTATTTACGCTTTCAGTTATGGCTACCGTGCGGCCAAATGGTTTTTTGGAATTTCATTTATGATTTTGTTAATCTTCACCGGTCTTCTCTGGTACGCATTTCAGTTAGGTAAGGCTTTTCAACATTAATTTAACGCAAAAAATGAAACTCAATCTAGTTAATAAGATTTACATCGGCATTGCCATAGTTTTGGTATTAGGTATAGCTTGGCGGGTTCTAAGTTATAAAGCTTGGGATCGTCATTATTTTTTTGCTAGCGTAAGTGCGCCTTATACTCATCCTATTTATTTGAGGGATATTTATTTCATTTATCCTGATGAGGATGAGTTTGGCGACGGTTTTTATTATACGAGAGATGAAGTGAATAGTTTCAATAGTAGCTGGGGAACAGAGTATTATTCGCCAAGAGTAAACAACCCCATGCAGTTTCCTAAGCAACTGGCCTTGCAATATGTTTCTTATAGAGATAAGAAATTTTATAAAGATACCTTAGACTTACCCCGACAGACAATTGAAAATATTTTTAAGGAAGCGAAGGCTAAAAATCAATTGCTTCAAATTTCTACCAACACGGGGATGCAGGAAAGACAAGGTTTAAAATTTGTAGTGGGTATTGCAAATGATGGAGATTTGATAGTTTGGTTACGTGGAATGTTTTTCGAAAAAGTACTGTTAAAAACTAAGCTAAAACCGAAACAGCTTTCTCCAGAGGATTTATATCATGGCAAGAAGATGGGCAAAGAGGAGTATTATCGAACAGTTTTCGAATATATGCCTGATACGATCAAAAACTTAATCAATAGTGGTGTTGATGCAAACGCTAAATACATTGATAGCCCAACCCATTATATCGAAAAGAATAAGGAGTATTGGGAGCAACAGCTGAAAGACTCAAAAAGATAGTCGTTATTCTTTGCACCTTATTCTTTCGGTCTTTACCAACGTTCTGATTTTATTGTCTTTCGGACTGTTTTACCTCACCTGAAACTTCTCTCTATACTGAGTAGGTGTCATACCCACACTCTTCTTAAATACCTTTCTAAAAGCTTTCGGGTCATTGTAGCCAGAGCTGTAAATAATTTCGTTCATCTGTTGATTGGTTTTTTCCAACAGCTTTTTGGCAGCTTCAATTCTGGTTTGTTGTAGATATTCGATGGGAGTGATACCGGTAATCTGCTTAAACCTACGTACGATATTTCTGCGGCTAGATGGAATATCTTTAATCAGTTCTTCGATGGTAGCCGCATCGTGGTAATTAGCTTCAATCTTGCTCTGCGCAATCGCTACCAATTCATCAGTGTGGTCTTTAGAAGGTTGAAAAGTGCTGAAATAAGATTGGTTTTCTCGATCCATATCAATGGCAAAAACCTTCGCAATGCGAATAGCCATCTCTCTACCGCAATACTCGTGAACCAAGTGCAATAATAAATGGAAAGATGAAGTCGCACCGCCGCTAGTGTATAAACGGTCGTCTTGCGTTACCGTTTTATCTACCTTTAATTTCACCTGCGGAAAAGCATTTGCAAAGCCATTACTGGCGTCTACATGCGTGGTAGCAATTTTTCCATTCAACAAACCACTTGCCCCCAGTAAAAAAGCACCTGTACAAAAACTACCCAAGCAAGTGCCCTTTTGATATTGCGCTACCAAGTACGGAATGCAGTTCATGTTAGCCATCAATGTTGCCTGCATATCTTCTGATGTAAATGCCGGAATAAGGATAATCTGCATGGAAGAGGCGTCCTTTAACGAAGTAAGTTGATAGCCTAAAGCTTCTTTGCTTTGAGCAATAGCCTCTTCGCTAGCTAATAAAACAATTTCAAAGGGCTTTGGCTGCTTTTCTGCTATCGCAAATTTGTTCACTGTTTCAAATACTTCAAGCGCCGCAGCAACACTTAGTAACTTATAATCTTTGCTTAAGAACAATCCTATTTTTTTCATGTTTATATCTTGGGTTGATTAAAAGTAGTAAATGTCTCGAATGCCCCCAAATTTTGACCGTAATGATAATTGGAAAATTTACAATACTCAGGTAATTTAGGATAATAAAAATTGAATGCTACCGAGCTCTCATGATTAATAATTGTATTAGGCGAAAGCTAATGATGACGACCAATCACCCTTTAAAAAAATTAAACGATGGAAATTAAACCTGTAAGTGACAGAATGTATGGTTTTTTGGTGTTGTATGATATGCATACCAAATTTTACCACAACGTACTCGAAGGCATTAGCGACGAGGACGCAAACAAACGTTTAGATACCAAAGCTAATCATATTGCTTGGTTAGCTGGTAGTTTGTTGCAAGAACGTTTTGAACTGGCTAATTTATTAGGTGTAGATCTAAAGGCTGGTGCCGATGAGCTATTTAAGCACCATCAAGGAATTAAGGAAGACGTAAAATATCCGACCATTAGTACTTACGAAGACCAATGGAATACCATTTCGCCTATTTTGAGAGAAAAATTAGCCAACGTTACCGATGATGAATTGGATAAAATACTAAGTTTTCCGGTAGAACAAATGACGTTTCCTTTATTTGAGATGGTGAGTTTCAATACTTATCGCGAAGCAAATTGCATTGGTCAAATTGCACTTTGGCGTAGGTTGTTAGGATACGATGGTATGAAGTACATGTAAGATTGTTGGTCAATCTAGTCTACACCCCAGTCGTTGGTCATGCTCTACGAGAGAGATAGCCGATGACTGGGGTATTTTTTTATCCAAAGTTATTCATCGTATTTAATCAACTTGTCCTAAACCACCCTAAAAGTTGACCTGTTCGGCAATCTCAAAAACTAAAGTTGATGCCTAAATTTGACTTAATCAATCAAAACAATAAGACTATGGTAATCAATCCTTATTTAAACTTTAACGGTAATACCGAAGAAGTTTTCAATTTCTACAAATCTATTTTTGGTGGAGATTTTCCGTTTGTAATGCGCTTTAACGAAATACCTCAAGATGCCGCAGACAGCGAAGGTTGTGCAGGTGATGGTGTGCCAGAAAATGAAGGTAACGGTATCGCTCATATTGCACTTCCAATAGGTAACACCATGTTAATGGGTACAGATGTTCCTTCGAATATGCCGCCAATAACCGCAGGAACTAATGTCTCGCTTTGTATCAGTGTAGATAGTCGTGCAGATGCAGATAGAATTTTTGCAGCGCTAAGCGAAGGCGGAACGGTACAAATGCCAATGCAAGATATGTTTTGGGGAGATTATTATGGAATGTTGGTAGACAAGTTTCAAATTCAATGGATGGTAAGTTACAACGAAGCACAGGATGGAAAAGCCGCTCAATAATCAGCCTAAAAAATCCATTAAGGTAGCTTACTGGGTTTCAACCGGACTACTTGCCTTGTTTATCTTGCCTGGTGTATTTTTTATGGATAGTCCAGAAGCGAAACAAGGTACCGAACATTTGGACATTCCCCAATGGCTGGCAATAGAAATAGGTATCGGTCACTTTATTGGCGGACTAATCATAGTTCTGCCATTTATTGGAAAACGCCTCAAAGAATGGGCTTATGTTGGCTGCGGTATCAAGTATATTTCGGCAATAATTGGCCATTTGGCAGTAGATGGTTTGGTGCCGATGTCATTCTCGCCGCTGGTAGTATTCACCTTGTTGTTAATTTCTTATATCACGTATCATCATTTACAAAAAAAATAAAAATGGCTAAGCAAATATTCGTAAATATCCCAGTTAAGGACTTAAATGTAGCGATAAAATTTTATACGCATTTAGGTTTCACTTTTAACCAACAATTTACAGATGAAAATGCAACCTGCATGATTATTTCAGAAAATATTATGGTGATGTTGCTAAGGGAAGAGTTTTTTAAGAAATTCACTCCTAAACCAATTGCTAATGCGAAGGAAAGTACAGAAGTGCTGATCTGTATTTCTGCCGATAGTAGGGAAGAAGTTGACCAGTATGTGAACTTAGCAATAGAAGCAGGCGGAAAAGCATTGATGCCAAAACAAGACCACGGCTGGATGTATGGTCACGGTTTCGAAGATTTGGATGGCCACATGTGGGAAATAAGTTTCATGGATATGAGCGCCTTGCCTCAGTAAGCTTTAACAGATGCCAAAAGAATTGCTTGACCCAGCTGCTGTCTTATTTATTATGATAACGATAGTACTACTGCTCTTCTTGGTGTTCGCTGTAAAAAGGAATAGACCGACAACAGTGATGATCGCTATTGTCGGTTCCTTATTTTGGTTGTTCCTCCAATCTTTTCTTAGCATTACAGGTGTTTATCGTAATGATACTGATGCTATCCCTCCCAAAATAGTGAGTTTTGGCATTTTTCCGATGCTGTTTTTAATTGTAATTCTATTTATTTCAAAGAAAGGTAGGTGGTGGATAGACGCTCTTCCGTTAAAAGCATTAACCTATTTGCATGTAATCAGAATTCCTGTGGAAGTTGGTTTGTATCTGTTGTACTTAAATAAATTAGTACCGCAGTTAATGACTTTCGAAGGAAGAAATTTTGATATTTTGGCGGGAGTTACTGCACCCATTGTTGCCCATTTCTTTGTCGCTAGAAAATCTAATCCTAAAATAATTTTAGTTTGGAATTTCGTTTGTCTGGCTTTGCTATTGAATGTGGTGATTATCGCATTTTTATCAGCTCCTTCTCCACTTCAAAAATTAGCATTTGAGCAGCCAAACGTAGCTATATTGCATTTTCCATTTGTATGGCTGCCCACATTTATTGTTCCAGTTGTTTTGTTTGCACATTTAGTGACTCTAAGAAAGTTATTAGTGCGAAAATTAGTATATTGAATAAATGTTTCTTTGGTCAATATGATTGAAGTTTTTAGAACAGATGTAACTTGTCCAATTAAAGCATCGGAGATTGTAGATGTTATAAGTAGTCACGTAGCCGCCATCGAAGTCAACTTTGATTTGGAAGATTGCGACCATATATTTCGTATTAGCACAAAAGGTAATGATGCTGATTTAGCATTGTTGGTCATTAAGCAGTTTGAAATGATGGGACATTTTGCTGCCCTTTTAGACGATAAACCTTTGCAAACTATTTCTTCAAAAGTCTTTGCGCCAATTCACCAAAAACGAGGAATAAATGTATTTCTAAGCTTTATTTAGACTGTTAATTTTATTTTCCTAAAACTTTTCTCTCTTAAAATACTTAACTTTATATAGATAAAATTATAAGGTTATGTTAAAGAAAGCTTCATTATTTATAGTGCTTTTTGTACTCTCTGTACAAGTGTTTGCGCAAAAGAAAGACGATATTTTAGGTAAATGGCTTAATCCTTCAGGCGAAGGCCAAATAGAAATATATAAGCGTGGCGACAAGTTTTTTGGCAAATTAGCTTGGATAAAAGAGCCAAACGATGCAAATGGAAAGCCTAAAACAGACGAAAAAAATCCAACGGAGAGTTTAAGAAATAGACCGGTTCTAGGTCTCGAAATTCTTAAAAATTTCATTTTTGATGATGGTAAATGGATTGACGGAACTATTTATGACCCAAAATCTGGGAAAACATATAGCTGTAAATTAACCTTAAAAGAAGCCAATCAATTAAGTGTTCGTGGTTTTATTGGCGTTTCTTTAATTGGCAGAACCGAAGTGTTTAAACGGGTTAAGTAATGAACCTCGCAGCTAAAATGCAGCTTTCTTTAATGTTACTGCCATTTCTAACTATGGCGCAAACTTACGAGCTAAAGCCTTTGGTGACCGATGCTAAAACGAGTATGCGTGGCCTTTCGGTAGTTAATAAAGAAGTGATTTGGGTAAGTGGTAGCAAAGGTTACGTAGGGAAATCTGTTAACGGCGGTAAAACTTGGGAATGGATACAGCCCAAAGGTTTCGAAACCCTCGATTTTAGAGATATCCATGCTTTTGATGCAAAAAAGGCAATCATCGTAAATGCCGGTTCTCCAGCGTACATCCTATCTACGGTAGACGGCGGTAAAACTTGGCGAGAAAACTATAAAAACACCGATAGTGCCATTTTTTTAGATGGGATGGATTTTTGGGACAAAGAAAATGGAATGATTTTCGGTGACCCCATCCATCAAAAAATGCAATTGCTTAAAACCGATGACGGCGGTTTAACTTGGCAAAATATAACTGATAATTTAACCAAAGAACTTAAAGTAGGCGAAGCTGGCTTTGCGGCCAGTGGCACTACCATTAAAACCTCCAGCAATGGAAAAGTTTGGATTGCCACCGGCGGTTCTGTGTCTAACATTTATTTCTCGCCAAATTATGGCAAAACATGGAAGATTTATCCATGTCCAATTGTACAAGGCGAAAGCAGTACTGGCGTTTTTTCTTTAGATTTTTATGATGCCAACAACGGAATTGTGGTTGGTGGCAATTATTTGAAGGATAAAGACAATGGTAACAATGTATTGTACACAAAAAATGGAGGTAAAAGCTGGAGAAAAGCTGAGAAGCCAGTTTTTGGTTACCGTTCTGGTGTTACTTACGTTACCAATGATATTTGTGTTGCTACGGGTACTTCTGGTACCGATGTCTAAAGATGGGGGCAAAACTTGGCAAAATGTTTCTTCATTAAGCTTTAATGCTGTAAAATCGGTTGGTAATACAGCTATTCTCGTAGGTGGCAACGGACAAATCTATCAACTAGCAATTGCCCATTAAATTAATTTCTACACTGTGGGGAAAAAAATACTCCTAAAAGGAGTGTTTAAGATTATATTTGTATAATCAAATCACTATTTCTGCGCTCTGACAACAACTTTCGGTTGTATTCTTATAAGTGGTAAGAAAATTGTAATAGTATTAATCTAATAGGAGAAAGATGTCAAAAATATTAATTGCCGAAGACGAAGTATTAATGCTTAAAGCTTTAGAGTTTAAGCTTAAAAAAGATGGTTATCAGGTAGATGTTGCATCTGATGGTAGACAAGCGATGGATAAGGTGAAGAGTGAAACCTATGATTTGATATTGACGGATATTATGATGCCTTTTGTTGGTGGAATGGAAATTCTCAGTTACATCAAGAACGACCCACTTAAAAAGAGTACGCCTGTTTTATTAATATCTGCCGTTGGCTTGGAGAATGTTGTGCTAGAGGGATTTAGTTTAGGTGCAGATGATTTTATTTACAAGCCATTTAACTTAAATGAACTTTCTGTTCGCATAAAAAGATACATTAAACAGAACGTTTTTTAGTAGAAGGATTCTAAAGAATGAACTTTTTCGAAACTATTTTTAAATACATCGGGGATACCTATACCGACAGGCTATCTTATTTTCCCACGAATATCAGGGTTTCTTTGCTGATTATACTTTTCTGCATTGTGGCTATGGTAGAGCTTTATATCTATATCCTTTTTAAGCGAGCCAGCAAAAACAGAGAAGAAAAGCAAATTAAATATTGGAAGGAACATATTGATAATATGTTGGCTAATGTGGTAATCTACGATGAAAGTGATGATACGGATGAGATTATCGCTCATTTCTATCCGAAGATAAAGAAGATGCCACTTCGAAATCCAATCGTTAACAATATTTTAACTACCGAAATTTTAACCTATCATAAAAACTTTACGGGTAAAGTTCCTGAAGTGCTTGCTGTACTTTTTCATAAACTAGATTTAGATAAAAAATCTCGAAAAAAAATCAATAATAAAAACTGGGAAACCAAGATTGAGGGTATAAGAGAGGCCAACGAAATGGAAATTACGGATATGGCCGAGGAAATCGTGAAATATACGGATGACGAAAATGGACTTCTACGTATGGAAGCTCAGGCAGCCTATATCAAACTTTCGCCAAGTAACCCTTTTCACTTTTTAGATAGGGCACAAGAACGTATTTTGGATTGGCACCAGGTAGTTTTATTCGAAATCATCACCAAAAATAAAAAACTAGCCATTCCTTCTTTCTCTAAGTGGTTGCGTTCTCCGAATGATACGGTTGTAATGCTCTGTTTGAAACTGATAGACCATTTTATGCAGTTTGACGCAGCAGAAGAAGTGCAAAGGTTGTTAAAGCATCACAATCCTAAAATCGTTAAAAAGTCAATCAATATTATTGGTAAACTGGAATTGGAAGATGCTGAAAAACATATGTTCGGCGTTTATTTTGACCACCCCGACGAGATAAAACTGGAAATATTAAATTCCATTGGTAAAATTTCATCGGGCAATTATGCAGAATTTCTATCATCAAGAATTTACTCTGCAGATACGAAAATCAAAATGGAAGCGATGTATGCAATTAAAAACGATCCTGATGATGGCGAAAATAAGTTGAAAGAAATTTTCAAGCAAACTACAGCAGAGAACCGAACATTAATTAAACACGTATTAGATAATCGTATTAAACCATAATGAAAGAGTTTTTAGCAACCTTCGAGATCCTTTTCAATAACGCGATTTTTTATTACGCTATGGTGGTAATGGCGTCTTACGTAATGCTTACCCTACTTTCTGCCATTGAAATGAATGGCTACATGAAAAAAAATAGCTATCTGAATTATCGCGAAATATTGGTTTCGCCTTTGGCCCCGTCGGTATCTGTTTTGGCCCCGGCCTACAATGAAGAAGCTACTATTATAGATAACATTAGATCTTTGTTATCGCTACATTACGGTAATTACGAGGTAATCATTATTAACGATGGCAGTACAGATAGTACCTTCCGACGTATGTTTGATTATTATCAGCTAGAGAAAGTAGATTTTGCGGTTGATTATCAGATTGGTTGTAATGACGTAAGGGGTGTTTATAAATCGAAACTACCATCTTTTTCTAAATTAACCGTGGTTGATAAATTGAACGGCGGTAAATCTGATGCGTTAAATGCTGGTATTAATGTTGCTGCAAAAGATTTGCTACTATGTATAGATGTGGATTGCATTGTACAGGAAGACGCTATTTTGAAGCTTGCAAAACCTTACCTCGAAGAAAAATATCAAGTTATTGCAACTGGTGGCGTAGTACGTATTGCTAACTCTTGTAAAGTAGAAGATGGAAAGTTGGTGGAGGTGAACATGCCTAAAAATCTTTGGCCCCGTTTTCAAGTTTTGGAATATATACGTGCTTTTTTAATGGGACGTATGGCCTGGAGTAGGTTGAATGGCCTTTTAATTATTTCTGGGGCAATGGGTTTGTTCGATAAGAGCGTGGTAATTAAAGTAGGAGGATATGATCACAACACCGTTGGCGAAGACATGGAGCTGGTAGTGAGAATGAGGCGCTATATGTATGAGCAAGACCGCAGGTTTAAAGTGGTTTACATTCCAGATCCATTGTGTTGGACAGAAGCGCCTGCAGATTTATCTATTTTAGGTCGCCAACGTAACCGATGGACAAGAGGAAACTTAGAGACTTTATGGGCGCACAAAGATTTATTTTTTAATCCTAGATATGGCATATTGGGTATGCTGAGCTATCCTTATTGGTTGTTTTTTGAATGGTTGGCACCGATAATGGAGTTTTTAGGTCTTAGCGTTTTCATCATCCTTGTGATCATGGGTAACGTTAATTTGGAGTTCTCGCTTATCTTAATGTCAATGGTTTACTTCTTTTCGGTAACATTATCTACAGTGGCCATTCTTTTCGAAGAAATGTCTTACCAGCAATATACAAAAGGTACCGATTTGATAAAGCTACTATTAGCTGCTTTCCTAGAGCCAATTTTGTACCACCCACTAACCATATTTTGGGCAGTACAGGGAAATATTCAAAAACTTTTGGGTAAAAATTCTTGGGGAGCTATGACTCGTAAGGGTTTTAAAGAAAATAAAATTCCAATCAAAACCGAACAAACTACAACTACATAATATAATGGAGAATACTTTTTTTGAGGCACCAGAATATCCTGTTTTAGATAGATTTAAGAATAGTGTAATCATGTTTATGAAATACGCTATTGCTTTGCTGGCTACCGTTCTTTTTATCAAAATATTAGAATATACTTATGTTGCTGTAAAAGGGCAAATGCCGAGCGATTTGGCAAATGTATTTTTAAAATCGTTATTGTTTGATATCGTTTTTGTGCTTAAATGTTTGCCAATACTGTATTTGCCTTTTGTACTTTTCTTTTTTTCGTTGAAGGTAAAGAAACATATTTATGTGGCAACAGGTATTATTTTTAGCATCTACATCCTCATTTATTTGCTATTGCTAAAGTATTTCTTTACCGCTTTAGTTCCATTAGGTTCTGATTTATATGGCTATTCGTTTGCCGATATTAAACAGACGGTTTCGGCGGGTTTAAGTATAGATTTTTTAAGCGTAGTTATTTTTATACTGCCTTTTGTTTTTCTTTGGTTTGGACTTTTGCTTGTACAGAAAATAAAATATTTTACCTACAGAATAGGTCTCCTTGTATTTGCAGGTTCTCTTTTGTTGATTTGGCTTAATGTTTCTTCATTGCCATCGCAAGCAGATTTTAGTAAAGATTACGATTATAATGTTGCCGTTAATAAACAAGCTTATTTCTTCGAAAATAGTTATACTTATTTCTTTGATGATGAGCCTCTTGTAGATATCTATGCTTCTAACTATTTTGAGGAAGGCATGGATGGCGATAATGCATTGAGGCCACAAATGAAGTATGTAGATAACGATTATCCGTTTTTAAGAGAAGACAATACTGCTGATGTTTTGGGTAATTTCTTTAATGTAAATAGTGCGCAACGCCCCAATATTGTGTTTGTTCAGGTAGAGGGTTTGGGTAGGGCTTTTAGTGGTCCAAATGCTTATTTAGGTAGCTTTACACCATTTTTGGATGAGCTAAGAGGGAAAAGCTTGTATTTCGAAAATTTCTTGGCATCACAAGGAAGAACTTTTGCTTCGTTACCTTCTATTTTAGGTTCATTGCCATTTTTCAATAGAGGATACAATGATTTGGGGGCTAATATGCCTAAGGCATTTACTACGTTTAGTTTGTTAAAAAGAAATGGCTATCAATCATCGTTTATTATGAGTACTGACCCTAGTTTCGACAATGAAAATCTATTCATTAAGGAGCAAGGTGTAGATCAGTTAATTTCAAAAGCTAATTTCAAAGAATTTCCAGCACCTCATAACTCTTATTGGGGATATCCAGACTTGGATTTGATGAAAAAAGCGATCGGTTTTTATGCCAAACAACCAACTAACAAGCCTTTTATAAGCTATATACAAACTATTTCTATGCACACGCCTTACAAAGTGCCAGAAATGGACAAGTATTATGCGCTAGTAGAAGAGCAGATGAAGAAACTCGGTTTTAATGACGCTCAAAAGGAAGAACATAGAACTTACAAAGATCAATATGCTACTATTTTATACACTGATGATGCCATCAAGCATTTAATTCAGGAGTTTCAAAAACTGCCTTCGTACAGCAATACTATTTTTGTAATTACTGGCGATCACAGGTTGCCGGAAATACCAATGTCTACCAAAATAGATAGATATCATGTGCCTTTGATCATTTATTCGCCAATGTTAAAACGTAGTGCTAGTATCCGTTCTATTTCTAGTCATTTGGATATTGCTCCTTCTATGGTTAAGTTTCTGCAAGTAAATTACAAGTTAAATGCTCCTAGTTTGGTAACCTGGGTAGGTTCAGGCTTGGATACGGTTAGGCAGTTTAGAAATATCCACCGTTACCCATTAAAACAAACTGTTAGCGATTTAACAGACTATATTTCTGGAGAATATTTCTTAAATGGACAGACACTTTTTAGTGTTGGCGATAATTTTGCACTGGAAGCTGTTCAAGAAGATACGAAGAGAAGTCAGTTGATGGGAGAATTTAATCAATACAAATCTCAAAACAACCAGGTGTCAAAGAGTTTGAAATTAATACCTGATAGCTTGTACAGGAAATTTAAGTAGTAAGCTGAGTTCGAATAATTAATTTATTGATTTTCAGAAATAAATATGGCATTCAGTATGAGACTGATCCTGAAATAAATTTACAAGTAGCTTTCCGCTTCGCTACAGGTCAGCATCAGTTTTTAAGGCTTTTTACAGGTATTTGGCTGTCAATCAATTGAATGTTTATTAAACTGTGTAGGGATTATAGAACAACTCTATTTATGATTAATTAGCTGTTCCATCATTGCATGGAATCATAACAGCGACTCAGCATTGATAAAAAATAGAAAAGCAGTTCATTATTAGATGAACTGCTTTTTCGTATAACTAAGTTTTGGAGTCGATTTATTACTATAATCAGTTATTTTTTATCTTCCTTTTTCATATCTTCATAATACTCATGAAGAATGCTGTTGACCATTGGTCTGTAGAATTCCCAGAAGAAACTCACTCGTTCTGCAGCAATATCATCATTGTAAAATAAGCTTCTGAAATAACTGATGCCTTTAAAATAAGAACCACCTTGTGAAATAGGGTTATCGGCAAAGTCACCACAGAAATAGTAGAACTTATAATCTTTTCTGTAATGCTCTATAATTGCCGGAAATTGGGAAGGAATGTGGTTTTTAGCTAATACTTTGGAGCCTTCGCTATTCACTTTTAAATCATAAAAGGAAACGATTTTATTTGACCTCGACGTTTGTATAATATCAAACCAAAAGGGATATTTCATGCTCTTAGGAATATTATACTTCTCTCTTTCCTCTTTTTTGGTGAGGATATAAGGCACCTCAGCATTTAAGTGAGTTACGTATTCTAGTACTACAATCTTATCACTTTTGTGTACAAATGCAATCCCAGATTTTTTAAATGGCCATTTATTATTGTTTTGAGCCATGTAGTTTTCTACTAGCCATTTAGGAAGCTCTTTGTTTTGTACTGTATCGAACGAATCGAAATATTTGCCTACCCAGCCAGTCCATTTCAGATTAAAAGTTTGTTCAAACTCCCTTGCTATGGGCTCTGGAGTGGGGGTTGCAAAGGTATTAAATTCAGTAACGATTAATTTTTTCTTCTGCTTCATCTTTTTTAGAAACAGCATGTCTTGGGTAGATAAGCCTCCGTACAATAAACGTTGCCTTTCGGTAATATTTCTTCCCAAATACCACTCTTTAGAATAAATTCCGTAAGTATCGGTTACATAAACCATATCAGAGTTTCTACTTAGCTTTTCTAAGTTTTCATTAGAAACTTTCTCAAGGCCCTTTAAATCATATTTTTTGTTCTTATTAGGGAAAAAACCAAAATAATCTCTGCCAACCTTGTAAAGGTCTGTAGAAGTTTTTGAATATTTGTTGTTGCGCAATACCCAAGTTAGGGATGCGTGTTCTTGCCCTGATTTAAATAGAACGGTTTTATCTATAATAGCAATAACATACTTTGTTTTTGGCCAAATTAGCCAGGCTAAGAACATCCAAAGCGGTAAGGCAATTACAAAATAAAATAGTATGGTACTTAAAATTCCTCTCCTCATCTTAAAACCTTCTGATTAAAGAAATACCCAATCCAATTTGATTTCCCCACTCGTTAGTACGATATTCTTCATAAAACCATAAACCAGTTGCAGCAACAGTGAAATTGCTAAATAAATCTCTGGAGTAGTTTAGACCAAACTTATAGCTGTTTAAATTTCCTTCACCTATAATGTTTCTAGCTCTATCATCTGGAGAAATTCCTGCACCTATTTGAGCGCCAATAAAGTTAAATCTATCTGAAAAATAATATCTAGCGCTAAAGGTATAGGAATGAGAAAATACATCTACATCTGGAGATATATAGGTTTTTAGGTTGAAATACCAATTACCAGTATATTTTCCTAAGGCTAACACATAAATGTAAGTTTTGCTCGGATTGAAATCTAAATATCTAAAACCTGTCTCGGCATCGAAGCTTTTTGGTAAACTGTAATATAATGATACTCCGCCTCTAAATCTTGGAAAAATACTCGACCTCGAATAAGCAGCACCTACGTAAGCGTAGATTCCTTTGGTGATAGAAGGGTAGGCTTCAACTTCTCCCTGTAAACCATCAGTTCTAAAACGATTGCTGTAAATCAACCTCCCCGTAACCGAACCCAAACTAGTATTTCTGGTATAATCTATTGAAGTGTAATGCCAAGGGTCATCAAAGCGTTTGTCGAAATGAACGTACTCGTAACTTAAATCTATAAGATTTTTGGTGTTTTGCTTTCTCAATAAATCGTAATAGCTTTTAACTGTATCTTGGTCTTGCGTAGGATTCTCCTTGTTGTAGTCTTTCAAAACAGCTAAAGCTTGTTTGTTATCTTTTAAAGCGTTTAATGCCTTGGCTTTTTTTATCAGTAATTCAGAAGAATTTGGGTCTTGTAATAAACCTTGATTTGCATGGTCTAATGCTCTGGAGTAATTTCCATTCCAATATTCTGTATCGAAAATCGCCGAATAAGCTTCCATATTTTTCGGCTCTTTGGCAATTACTTGGTTAAACTGAAATCTAGCGCTATCCAAATTGTCATTCCAGGTATAAACCCTGCCTAAAAACAAACGTATGTCTGCATAATCGGGACTTTTGTCTAATGCAAGCTTTAAAGTGCTAATAATTTTCGGATAGTTAGCTTTCTCTTTCGGTATATTCCTGGCTTGTGTAAAAAGTTCGTCGGATGTTAAATTGGTTAGGTCTTGTGCCAAAACATACCCGGTAAATAAAATTTGCAAACTTAAAGTGATTGATAAAAATCTAATCATGGCCTTTTTCATATCACTAGTTAATTCAATTAGCATACCAACAGATTAAAACACGTGAATTGTTTAGAAAAATAAGTTGTAATCACGTGTGAATGTATTCTTGAAAGCTCTAAATTAAAAAGAGTATTGGTATCAACAAAATGCGAATTTGAGCTTTAGGAAAAAAAATCCACAATTTGGGATGATATATGCCAATAATTATATTTACAAGCTTTTGTTTTTGAAATGCTTAATAGTATAATCACAAACGCTAATTTTACATCTATGGAAAATTTAACGCCTTCAAAACTAGAAGAGAAACTCAAATCCCTGAGGCTTTCTGCCGATGATTTGCCAATTCCCATCATTGTGCACCACGTACCCGATTTCAGTGTGGTTTATATGAATAAAGTAGGATTGGATATTTTGGGTGTAGACTTGACGGAGTTACAGACTATAGACCCGAAAGAATACGTAGCTCGTTACTTTAATGAAGAGGATGATGCAGAATCCTCAGCGAAGATTCATCGTAGGGTTACGGATGTAGCTTCAAGTCCGTCTTCATATTTTCAGCAAGTAAAATCAAAGGATGGCGAATGGAGCCTTTATGCGAGTAACACCAAGGTGTTTTTGAAAGATGAACAAGGAAATGCTACACATGTGATAACGACGGCTAGTCCTTTGGCGCCAGAGCATCATATTACCATTAAAATTAATAGATTGATGGATGATGTACGGTTTTTAAGAAAAAATGCGATGGTGTTTGGCAAGCTTTCGGTGAGAGAGGTAGAAGTATTGAAATTGATGGCGCTAGGTTTAAGCTCCTTAGAAATTGCGGATAAGCTTTTTATTGCAATGGCAACCGTAGATACACACAGAAGGAATATCAGGCAAAAGTTAGCACTCAAAAATAATTACGATGCGGTGAAATTTGCGCATGCCTTTAATTTGGTTTAATTTTTAATCAAGTTTTGGTATAGAATATTTAAGGTTTCTCTTGTAATTACTCTAAAATCTTTTTCCATTTTGCCATTTGCTCCATTGGTAATCATTACAAAGCCAAATTTCTTTTTCGGGTCGAAAAACATAGCGCTATATAAACCATAAGCCGAACCGGTATGTCCCGTTAATTCCACGCTATCAATCATATTGTTGGTGTTCAATAAAGCTAGCCCATAATTTTCATCAGCACTAAGAGCTGTTTGCATTTGCTTGGCGCTTTTTTTTGAAATGATCTTTACCCCACCAACTTTTCCATAGTTCATGTGCATCATCATATATTTTGCTAAATCTGTAGCCGAGATTTTCATTCCGCCAGTTGGCGATAGAATTGGAGTGCTGCAGCCTAATTTGTAAGTGCTTAATTCTTCTCTGCGAGGTGCATAAGCGGCAGTAGCTAATTTGAAACTCTGATTTTCATATTCGTATAAAGGAACAAAACGCTGATTGTCGAGCGAGTCGATGCAATAACCACCATATAAGTTGAGCGGGGAAAGGACGTGCTGTTTTACATAGCTATCGTAGCGTTGTCCGGTGATTCGTTCTATCACTGCGCCAATCATATTAAAATTGAGGTTGCAGTATAAATAACCTGTACTCGGCTTCTTGTCGGTATAACATTTAGCCCAATTTTCATTTTTTGCGGGATTGATCACATCCAAGTTGAAATATCCTTCACTATCGTTAATGCTAGAGGTATGCGAAAGTACCATTCTCAGCGTAATTACTGTTTCTGGGTATTTGGGATTTCTGATTTTAAAGCCTACTAAATCACCAAAATCATCGTCTAAAGAAAGTTTTTTAGCGTCTACCAATTGCATGATAGAGGTAGCTGCAAAAGATTTTGAGATAGAGGCAATCCTAAAAATATCTGTATTGCTCAATGAGGTATTGTTCTCTATACTTTTCTTTCCAAAAGAATGGTTATAAATCAGTTGATTGTTCTTAACTACGGCAACAGCTAGTCCTACTGCATCCAGCTTTTTCATTATTTCGGTTATTTCAACTTCTGTTTTTTCAAACTGAGCGAAACTATTAAAGAAGAAAAATAAACCAAGGAAAGTAAGTATTAGTTTTTTCATGACAACAGAGTTGATTTACTCTAAATATAAAAAATATCTTTTGTGTAATCTGCTTAAGGTCTCTCTAGATACGCCCAAATAGTGTGCAATCATGGTTTTTGAAGCTCTTTGGAATAGCTGTGGATATTGGTTAAGCAACAGTTCGTACTTTTCTTTCGAGGAATTTTTCATCATAGAAAGCACTCGCTTTTGTAAAGATACGTAGCCACCAAAAGATTTTTGCCCATAAAAACGGTACATTTTAGGTAGTGTTTCACAAAGTTGGATTTTGTCTTTCAGGCTTAACTCAAGCACGATGCAATTTTCTAAAGCCTGCACACACATCTCCCCGCTGTTTTGTTGCGCATAAGCTGGATAATCAGAAATCCACCAATTCTCCATCGCAAATTGAATAATGTGCTCTTTCCCTTTTTCATCAAACAGAAACGTTTTCAAAAGTCCTTCAATTACTAAAAATTCTGAAGTAACTTTCTGACCAGCTTTGATGAGATACTCTTTTTTTGCTACTTCCTTTGGTTTAAAATAGCTAAGTACTAATTCAAATTCATCATCGCTAAGCGTAACAATTTGCTCAATATGTTGACGTAAAAAAGAAGCATATTCCATTTGGTAAAAATACGAAATGAAATATGCTTTTTAACTCTTTTGGTTTTCGTCATTGTAAGCTCGACTGGCAATCGTAATGCTTTAAAAGTTAAATAGGTATGTTGTGGTGCTTTACGATTCCCGTTTTCACGGGAATGACGTGAGATGAAAGAATTTGTATAAGGGAGGAAAGGTCTCCTATTGTGTCAATACTTTCTTAATCGCTTCGCCAACTGCTTTTGCCGATTGTGGATTTTGGCCAGTAATTAACCTACCATCTACAGTAACATGGTTTTGCCAAGGGGCAGATTTTTCATAAACGCCACCACGGTCTTTCATTTGGTTTTCCAATAGAAAAGGTACTACCTGCGTTAGTTTCACGAGTTCTTCTTCCTCGTTAGAAAATCCATTCACTTTCTTATCAGCAATCAAATATTTTCCATCACTTAATTTGATGTTAAGTAAACCCGCTGGACCGTGGCAAACTGCCGACACGATTCCGTTATTTTCATATATTTTAGTTGCGATGTTCGCTAGTTCTGTGTTGTTAGGCAAATCCCACATGGCACCATGTCCGCCAGCGTAAAAAATGGCAACATAATCCTGAGGTTTAACTTCGTTAGGTGTTAAGCTATTGGTTATCTTTTGGTGGTAATGCTTGTCTTCCCAGAATTTCTTGTTAATTGGGTCGCTTAAATCAAATCCATCTACTGGCGGGTTGCCTCCTTTTGGACTTACAAAGTCGATTTCATAGTCAGCCTCTACTAAAACTTCCCAAGGATGGGATACTTCGCCTAAAAAGTAGCCAGTTTTTTCACCAGAGTCGCCTTTCTTGTCGTGGCTAGTTACCACAAATAATATTTTCTTTTTCATTTTCTTGCTTTGTTGTGCATTTGCTGAATTAAAACCAGTAATTGCAATTAATAATATCAAATTGGATAAGATTGTTTTCATGATGCTTGTGTGCTTGCTAATGTTTCGTTAAAAACTTGTTCTAAATGATTTTTATAGTTTTTTTCATAGTTTTCGATACGCTCGGGTGTCGCATTCTTTTCTAAATCGTGGAAGTGAAAACCATCTAATTTCTTCATTCCGGTAAATGCATTCATTCTATGGAAACCAAACATCACACCATCATCTACACTGGTTTCATTGAAAAACTCATTTGGTAAAGTAAAAGCTGTTTCTGGCGCATTCCAAGTGGTAGTGAGCATGTAGTTTCTGCCGTGTAAAGAGCCTCCCGTGCCGTAGTTAATTGCTGGAGTTTCCAGTTTGCGACCATCACTATAATAAACTCCTTTTCTATGTCCAGCAGTAAAAACGGTATCTAAATACTGCTTAAATTTATAAGGTAGCCCAAACCACCAAACAGGAGTGTGATAAACCACTACATCAGCCCAAACAAACTTTTCCACTTCCTCGTTTAGGTCGTAATCTTCGTTGATGTCTGTATATTTTAATTCAAATCCGTTGTCGATGGTGAAAAACTCCTTGTCCCAATTGCTGATGGTTTTGTTGAATTTACCTCCAGAATGGGCAAAATGTTGTCCGCCGTTAATTACAAATATCTTTTTCATTGTCAATAATCTTTCTACAAAATTCCGAAACAATGAGAGATTACACCTGTGATTTGGGTCACAAAAACCTACGTAAATATCTTGCTTACTTTCGTAGCTCGTCATTCCAGATTTATTCTGGAATCGTAAAATGATTAGTATAGGCTATTTCTTTAGGATCCTCGTCTACACGAGGATGACGTTCTTAGTAAAGTATTGTGGGGCTATTTAAAATTCCTTCCATCATGAAAAGCTTTTTCACCCATGGTAGGAGGGATGTTCCTAGTTTTGGCACCGTGAAGTTGTTGCAATAATCCATTGTAGTTATAACAACGTTGCATCACGATGTGTACCACTTGTCCTTCACGCTGCACCTTGCCTTCCACCATCAATAATTTAGAGCCTAAAATCTCCTTTCGGAAAGTATTGAAAAGCTTTTGATAAACTACCAAATTGGAAACTCCAGTTTCATCTTCAATGGTGATGAAACAAATTCCGCTAGCAGTTCCTGGTCGTTGCCTTACTAAAATCAGTCCTGCTACTTTTACGCTTGCACCATCACTTAATTCATTGGCTGTTTTGGTGCTGGCAATGTGCATCAAGCTTAACTCATGACGAATAAAACTCACGGGGTGTGCTTTAAGGGAAAGTCCAGTATGGGCATAATCGTGTATTACGTGCTCTGATTTTGGCATTAGAGGTAGTGTAATCTGCGTCTCGTGCTGACTGTTATCAGCTTTGCCTTCAAATAAAGCTATGGGTCTATCGTGCAATGCACTGATTTGCCAAAGTGCAGCTCTTCTATCCATGTTCATGCTTCTGAAAGCATCGGCATCGGCTAATTTTTCTAGTGTGCTTTGGGCAATGCCAATATCTCGTAAACTGCTTAGGCTGTTATAACCTGATTGGCGATGCTTAACGATGATGTTCATCTCTTCTTCGGATAAACCTTTTGCTTGTCTAAAACCTAATCTAACCGCAAAGAAATCACCAACTTTATTTTCTAAAGTGTTGTCCCATTCGGAGTGGTTGATGTCTACAGGTAAAACGGTTACACCATGATTTTGCGCATCAATCACAATTTGTGCAGGCTGGTAAAATCCCATAGGCAGGCTATTAAGCAATGCAACTGCAAAAACATCAGGATAAAAACATTTGATATAACTAGAAATATAAACCAATAAAGCAAAGCTAGCGGCATGACTTTCGGGGAATCCATAACCACCAAAACCTTCTATTTGTTTAAAAAGGCGGAGGGCAAACTCTGGTTCATAGCCTTTTTTAGCCATGCCTTCCAGTAGCTTTTTTTTGAAATCGGTAACTTTTCCAACAGCTTTAAAAGTGGCCATGCTTCTTCGTAGTTCATCAGCTTCTGTAGGGGTAAATCCGGCCGCAACAATGGCAACTTCCATGGCTTGTTCTTGGAAAAGCGGTACGCCAAAGGTTTTTTTTAGTATTCCTTTGAGTTCCTCAGATGCATAATCTACTTCTTCTTCTTCATTTCTTCTTTTTAAATAAGGATGAACCATGTTTCCTTGTATCGGTCCAGGGCGAACAATGGCTACTTCAATGACTAAATCGTAAAAAGTTTTAGGTTTAAGACGAGGTAACATTGACATTTGAGCTCGGCTTTCAATCTGGAAAACGCCCAAAGTATCAGCCCTGCTAATCATTTCGTATACCTTTGGGTCTTCTTGTGGTACATTGGCTAAAGTATAATCTTTATGGTAATGATTTTTTGCTAACGTAAAAGCTTTACGAATGCAGGTCAACATTCCTAAGGCTAGTACATCCACTTTTAAAAAGCCTAAAGCTTCAATATCATCTTTGTTCCATTCAATGCAAGTACGGTTTTCCATACGAGCATTTAGGGTAGGGCATAAGTCGGTGAGTTTGTCTTGGGTAATGATAAACCCACCAGTGTGTTGTCCCAATTGGCGAGGAAAACCAACCATTTGGGCGGTGAGTTCTAAAGTTTTTTTAAGCAAAGGTTCATCGGGGTTCAGTCCGTGGGCAATTAATCGTTCACGGTCGAAACCATCTTCATAATGGCTGCTTATCGTTGCCGATAAAATATTAAGTGTATCTACTGATAAGCCCATTGCCTTGCCGACATCTCTAATGGCTCCCTTGCTGTGCAGTTGCGTAACCGTGGCTACAATAGCGGCTCGGTCTCTGCCATATTTTTCATAGATGTACTGCATGACTTCCTCGCGGCGTTCGTGCTCAAAATCTACGTCAATATCTGGTGGTTCGTTGCGGGCATCAGACATGAAACGTGCAAAAAGTAAATCAATTTCCATAGGGTCTACCGAAGTAATGCCCAAGCAATAACAAATTACAGAATTGGCTGCCGAGCCTCTGCCTTGACAAAGAATATTACGGCTGCGGGCAAAATGAACGAAGTCGTAAACCGTTAAAAAGTAAGAAGCATAGTTTTTGCGTCCTACAAAATCCAATTCATAGTGAATAGAATTGATTACCTTTTCGGGGATACCATCGGGAAATTTTTCTTTGGCACCTTTCCAAGCTAAATAAGTTAATTCCTCTTGCGGTGTTCTGCCTTCGCTGGTCAGTTCTTCAGGATAAACATACTTCAGTTCATCCAAAGAAAATTGGCATTTCTCCGCAATATGGATGGTATTTTCAATAGCTTTGGGATATTGCCTGAACAAACGGTGCATTTCTTCAACTGGCTTCAGGTGCCGTTCGGCATTTTCATGTAGCTTATATCCTGCGCTGTGAATGGTGCATTTCTCTCTCACACAAGTCAATATGTCTTGCAATTGCCTGCGTTCTTTATCATGGTAATGCACATCATTGGTGGCGGCCAAAGGGATGTTTAATTGTTCGCTCAATTGTGCTAAACGGAACATTCGTTTTTGGTCTAACCCCGTATAAGTTCGGTTAATGGATAAGTAAACATGGTTGCCTAAAACCTTTTTGTATTGCTGTAGATGTGTTTTGAAATCGGCTTCAAAATCAAAATTTTCATTTAAGGAGATAGGCGCAATAGCGATGAATAGGATATCGGTCTTGTACGCCCAAACATCTGTTTGATACAAATGGCATTGTCCTTTTTCAGCACGGCTATTACCTAGGCTTAGCAGAGCTGATAAATTGCCATAGCCGTTTTTGTTGATCGGGTAAGCTAACAATGATGGGCCATCCAATAAATCTAACCTACAAGCGGGTATCAATTTGATGTCGTGCTTCCTCGTAACCACATGTGCACGAACAATGCCTGCCAAGCTATTCCTATCGGTAATGGCAATTTTTGGGTAGCCTAGTTCAACTGCTTTTGCAACGAGTTCTTCTGGATGCGATGCACCTCGTAAAAAGCTGAAATTGCTGGTTGTTTGGAGTTCTATGTAGGTCATAAGCTTTTTCATTCTGAATTGATTTTCTCCCCCTACCCCCTCCAAAGGGGGATACATAGCGCTTTAAGCATTTTGCATATCCCTCCTTCGAGAGGTAGGGGGAGGCGAGTTCTCTTGATGGTTTCTGTTTCTAATCCTATTTAAAAACGCATTTCAAATCCTTAGATATTGCTTCGGGATTGCAAATCTCGAAGAGCGAAATAATTTCACCACTTCGTAGTTTATCATTATCTCAACTCATGTTTCTATAAAAATATCAGTCCTTCAGACTTTTCGATAAACTTGATTCGAACACTCCTAATTGCAAATCCCGGAGAACGAAAAAGAGCGAAAACACAAGCGGTTTTAGGGAGGTAACTATCTAAGCCATAACCATCAACCATGAGCTACCATCCTAATTCAAGCAAAAAAACCATGAATAAACCATTGTGCAGCAACCTTAATATCATAATGTCCTGACCTAAACAACCAATAACGCTGCCCTTTTTCATCTTCCACATAGTAGTAATCTCGGTGTTTGCCTTCACTTAGCCACCATTCCTGCTCAATTCGCTCAGGTCCATCGGCTTTCGCAATACGATGCACTTCATTTTTATAAGTAAAAGTCATTGGCGGATAATCTGGAATAGGTGCACTCACTTGTATCGGTTCGGGCTGGTTAAGTAGCACCGTGGGGCGAGGTTTTTGTGTTTGCCATTCCGTTTCGGGTTGCTCTTTGAGGTCGGTTACTGCTTTGATACTGTTCTCTGGCCAATGGTGTTCTTGTGGCAAATACCGTCTGATGGCATTTTTACCTGCTTTAATACTAATTCTATCCAATAATTCCGCAATTTCTCCCAAATCAGTTTGGTTCTGTACCTGCCAAAAAGTTTCCTGTTGCTTGGGCAACTCTTCCACTTTGGTAATTCCCATGATAAAAAGTTCGATGCCTAAATCGGGTTCAATTTGTTTGATTTTGAGCTCGAACAGTTTAAAAAGATGCTTGATATGGATGGAAGGTTGGTTGGTGCCGATACTAATCTGTTGTAGTTTGCCATCTAGGCGGAAAGCACTTAGCGTTGCATTTCTAACGCCCACATCATCCTTTTGCAGCCTATTACATAAATTCTCCAATAAACTTTCAATCGCAATTTCAATTCCCTTGGCGGTTTGAATGGGTTCTATACAATGCAGTCTTTCCTCGTAAGGATTGGGTTCGGTAATCGCTTCGAAAGCTTCTGGTTTGTGACCCAAAGCCTGCCCAATCTTTAAATTAATCTTCTCCCCAAAGCGCCTGCGAAGGGTAGAAGGAGCAATGTGTATAAAACTATCAATGCTATGAAAACCCAATTTAGCCAAACGTTGTAAGGTGGCTTCTTCCAACCGTAAAGCTTTTGCAGGTAAATTCAACAAATGCTGTAGTTGTTCATTAGGTTTCGCAATTTGCCCTTTGGTGTAATGTGCTATGGCCCAAGCCGCACCTAAAGTATCGGCTATGCCTAGTTTGATATGGTATTTTCCTGTAAAATGAGATTTGATTTCTTCTATATGTTGCTCTTCGCTTTTCCATGCCGTACAGCCTGTAATGTCTAAAAATAACCCATCTGGGGGATTAAGTGCTACCTGTGGGGTAAAGCGAATAAACCATTCTGCCATTGCATTTAGTAGCTTTTGCTCTTTTTGGGGTTGAAATTTGAAAGTCTGTAAAGAAGGAAGTGTGATTCTCGCATCAGCCAAAGGCATATTGGCACGTAAACCTTGTTTGTTGGCTTCGCTGCTCACATTTACAATCATTTGCTTGTTGCGTTCTTGTGCAATTAAAGCATACGCTGTTCCTAATAATTCTTCTTGCTTAACGGCCATTTGGTCTGTAAGCAAATAAGGAAACCATATTGCTAGATACCTTTTGCTCATGAGCCAATAGCTTGATGGGTGAACGGATAGGTGTTTTCGGTTTCAACAATAGCTAATTGCCCATGATGATAGGTGATGATACAGCTTGTCGTGTTGCCATTACGTACTTTCAATAAATCTACCTGCCATTTAGAAAATCCCACTCCAGGTAAATTATTTTCATTTTCACTAGCCAAAGGTTTAATTTTCCATCTTGCAGCACAGGCAGTTGCATGAATACGTTCGCTTTGAGTACGCAGGATAAAACCAGTAACCTTACTTTTTTCTACGGTGAGCTGTAAACGCTGCGATTGGGCAAAAGTAATATCTTCCAACTCGCTAATGACACCACTTAAACTTTTGCACTTTAAAGCTTCTTCTGTTGCCCAAAGTATATCTTTTGGTTTAACAAGGTTGATGAAAATAATTTGATGAGGTTGGATGCCGAATTTTTTTAGCCCGACTGGAAATAATTGCTTTTGTTTACCAATCCATATATAGATGCCGTTTTGGTCATTCAATTTGGTGAGCACTCCGCTAATGAATGCACTTGTACAGGCCGTATGTTCTGGCTTTTCGCTTACAAACTCGTGGATAGTGCCAGTAGGAAAGGTTTGGTTTGGGAAATTATCTTCCAAAGTTCTTAAACCTAATTTGGTTTTGGTGTAATGAACCTTTGTTTTGAAACCCTCTAAATCGAGAATTTCACGTTGAAGGCGTTCGATAATGATTTTTTGAAGGGGCTTTTGCATTTCTTTTTACTAAAATATTTAGTAAAAATAATAAAAATATTAGCAATGTTGTTTTGTGTTGATAAAAATATTAGCTTTTTATTTATAACATGTCATCTTTTTTAGATTTTGAATTTACCTTTTCTGTAAGCTAAATAGATGATGTAAATCCTCAAAGAAAAAATAATATTTTTAATATCACTATTTAGTGACTTTGTGTATCTTTGTCGGAATAGCTTTTAATACAATGTTTTAAAAGAAAAATGTAAAACAAACTGAGGTAAGTAGGGCAACTCTTGTTGTGTGCTTTAAATCAGGTTCCCTACATCTCTTTGAAAAAGGTAACAACTACCTGTTGAATAGTTATACCTTCTAAAAATAGTATTTGTAAGTTAACGTCAATCTCATGCCCACTTCCTTATGTAGTGGGCTTTTTTCGTTTGCTGCTTGGGAGGAATGGTTTCGTTGATGTGTAAACTGATATGAAAATTCATTATCATCAAATAAATTTCAGCTTTATATGTCACCTTCCAAAAAAAACGGCAATCTTCAGAATTGAAAATTGCCGCTTCATTTAATTTTATTAAAATTTAGATGAGCTTTTGAGTAACTCTCTTTCCTTAATAAATTGAGATAGTTGAATTTAGTACAAAGGCTATGGAAATGCTGATGTTTTTTTGATTAGTGATTGTCCGGTATTCACCAATTTTGAAGCGTTTGCTCCAGAACTACTGTTGAAATATTTAAGGTGTTGAATTATTGATGTGGCTGCCCCGCTATTATTTAATATCCTGATCTTTTCAAAATCTTGTATGCCTTCGCGTAGTAGCTCTAAACGAATGCTCGATAGGGGTTGGTTTGGATAAGTATTGCCACTTCTGTAAATTAAACTAAAATCGCCAGCGGTATTGCCTCCGTCCGTTATATTCATCGGATTTGATAAGGTCCAATAATCATAAGCCCATCTCAAATATCCATCTAATTCGTTATTTGATGCATACCAAGCCATCCAAGTCATTTCGGCTGGATTGTTTTGTGGGGTTACATAGTTATTGGGAATTAATTGTGTACAGCTGGTATAAAAAGTAGCAGTTTTATCGGCACCAAAATTGGTGTTGCTATGAGTTCCTAAAATAGTTGAGTATTCGTATAATGCACTTTCGTTGGTGCTACTCACATGACTTCCTGCAAGTCCAATTTTCCAGTTAGGGTCATTTTCTTTTATCGTATTGATTACAGCAGCCAGATTTTCCTCCCTGATTTCATCTAAGTATAAAACGGTTTTGCCGAACCAAGCTTTAGCTCGTAAATGTGTTTTAAAATCATTTAAGAAATCATTCCAAATGGTTTTGTATGCCACTGATCCTATTTCGACATTGAGGTTGGCCGAGTTTCCAGTAGCCGCGTCAAAATAACCGATGTAGTTCATGTCCCAGCCAGCCAGCGAGAAACAGTTGATCTGCTTGTTAATTCCCCAACTCATCAAGGTTTCTACATATTTATCGAAATTATCGTAATTGTAGCTCCAAGTATTGTCGGTGTTTTTAGTCCACTTGATCATGGTTTCGCCTTTAAGAAATGCACCATCTTTAATATACGCGGTGATGGATTTTTGTCCAGCATCAGCTAATAGTTTATAGAATGGTTCAAGTTGCTTGAAATAGGTGTCTGAAAATGGTTCAATACGGGAGTTTCCTGGTTGCGCATTATTAAATTTCATCAACTGGAAAGGGAATTGCCATAAATCTAGGTGAAACTTCCAATCTGCAACTTTAGGCAAGGTTCTATTTACAACAAGTACATCTATATTGAAGGTTTGCTGTGTGGTGCCACCTGTTTTAACATGGATTTTACTAGTGTATTTCCCTTCTGCTATAGCTTCGGGGACGTCAATAGTGATCCAGATTTTAAGCGGGTCGTACTGGTTGATCTTGTTTACGGGAGTAAGAGATAGTGCATCTGCTATTTCAACAGATGCACGATTCGTTTGTTCACCACATCCCGTGGGCACTTGGTCGCCAATTACGTATTGACCAAAACGTAATTTAATGTTCGAAGCCGATATCACATTGTTACCGTTCTTCAGGTTTTCCACTTCATAGGAAAGATCATCGATGTTTTTATCAGTCCATAAAATGAGCTGTTTATGTATACGATCATTTTTCCAGGCAGTGTCGGTCCATGTTTTTAACTCCTTTCCTGTAAATGCTTCACCTCTCGTATATCTATTGAATTTGCTTTCGAATGAGCCATTTAACGATTCTTTTGCTTCGCTGCCTGGCTCGGTGCTATCAATGGGCTTCGGATCTGCATTTTTACATGCAATATGTAGGAAAAAAATAAATGGAGCTATGAAGTACTTCGGATATCGTTTCATATTAAAAATTACTGCTTAACAATCGTGTAGGCGTAGTAAGGTGGCTTGCTCAAGCTTAATGTAATGGTGTAGGTTCCTGCGGTAGCTATGTTTATCGGATTTCCCCCAGAAGTTAATGTGCCACTATTGGTGCCTGATACGGTGTCTCCATAAACAATGGCTGGTGTGTTTAAACTGTTGAATTTAAAGGTGCCAGCAGCAAGGGTAGCGGTTAAAAACCATGTTTTAGTAGCTGGTGCATAGGTCATATTCTTAACCTCATTTCCCGTGGCAGATCCTGAAAGCGCCCAGTCTGTTTTCAATAAGGTTAATTCTCTCGTATCGGCATTGTAATTAAACTTCCAGTATCCATTAGTGCCCCAATCGCCCCAAGGTGCAGCAGATGTAGTTACTTGAAGTGTATGTGTGGTGCCGCTATCGAAGCCTGCATTGATGCCATATCTTACTGCGGGAGTAGCATTGGTCACCAAGTAAAATCCTGCCCAGCTTGCTTTAAATTCAATATAGCCTTCAAACTTGGTGTCGTAATTTCCAGAAGCTATGGTTTGCGTTGTTGCAGGTCTCACCGTATAGCTTTCGTTACTTAGAGGTACATACATTATTGGTGGCGGCGTGAAAATCATCTTTAAGAAATGCTTTTTTACAGCGCCTTGAGCGTTAGTGATGTTGATAGCTGCTACATTGTTTGTAAATAAAAGGCTTGCACCACTTTCAATATCAGCTTTTGAGTTGTTGGTTAATGAAATTCTTTTAACCACCGCCGTAGCGCTGGGCCTTTGAACATTAAGTTTTAAAGTATCGGCCAAAGCGCCATCTTTTAAAAAAGGCGTCGCCGTATAGTCGATGCCGTTAACATTTAAAACAAGGGCATTGATTGGCGATACAATTGTTGGGTTTTCTGGCAGTTCTCGTTTTTCGCAAGCCGTTGCCAAAAGTAGTCCTATAGCCATTAAATAGTTGTGTATCTTTTTCATAATCTTGATTTTAATAATAATCAATTGTTTTATTAATGAATTTTCGGTTTAGTAGCCAGGGTTTTGACGTAAGCCTTTCATCAGTTGTAAAGCTGTAATTGGTTTAGGCAGTAAATAGTTGTTGTTGGTGATGTTAGTTTGAGGATACCAAGTGCCTAAGGCATCTTTTACCAATTGTCTTCTGCAAAGGTCAAACCATCTGTTGTGCTCAAATGCCAATTCCCAATTTCTCTCAGCCAGTACCGCTTTGTCGAAGTCGTCTTTAGATAAGCCTGTTGGCAATTTCGCTAAGCCTGCTCTAACCCTTACTTTATCAATGGCGTCATAAGCTGCGGTAGAAGGTGAACCTTCAGCTTGATTTGCAGCTTCTGCATAGATCAATAGCACATCTGCATATCGTAAAATAGGAGAGTAGCCGTCTGCTTTGTCGCTTGCCGGAGGACCTGTGAAAAAATTACTTCTCGGGCCTGCATTTCTATATTTGGCGACAAATGGGTTGGCAAAATTGGTATTGATAAAGTTGGTTCCATCTATCATCGTGGTATAAAAACTCGCATCCTTACGAGGTCCATTCGGAAATTGATCATAGAAACGCTTGTCTGTTCCCCAGTCTCCCCAGCCTTGCTCACTGTTTGTGCCAGGTCGACTAACCATGTGCAATTGGCTTCCGCCACCTGATTGGCTATTGGCATAAAGTGTAAAGATGAGTTCGCGATTGGTTAGCCTATTGTTCCAGTTCCAAAGATCACTGAAGTTGGTGTTCAGGCTATAGATACCCATGTTCATTACTTTTGTAGCTTGATCTTTTGCCAAAGCATATTTTGCAGTTTGGTTTAATGGGAAGCCTGCCATGGTAAGGTATACCTTTGCTAGTAATGCCGAAGCAGCACCTTTGGTTGGTTTGTTGGCATTGGTTTGGATAGCAGGTAAAAAGCCCTCTGCTGCAATTAGATCGGCTACAATAAAGTTATAAATATCTGCAACAGAAGATTGGGGTAGGGAAGTAGCTTCTATCGTATTTTTCTCAGTTAATAATGGTACTTCACCAAACCATCTCACCATGAAGAAGTAATTTAACGCCCGTAGAAATCTAGCTTCACCTACTACAGGGTTTAGTAAAGTTTTATCAATGCTTGAGGTATCGGCCAAACCTACTAGTGTATTTGAGATACTGATACTGCTGTAGGCGCCATTCCACAGTGGACGAACTATTTCATCTGGGTTAGAAACTTGTTTGACATTCAATTCTTCAAATCCACGCCAGCGACCAATGCGATGATAGATATCTTCAGCTCCCGCTTCAGCTATAAAGGCATAATCGCCCTCGAAGGTGAAATTATCTTGAAATAAAGGTGCATAAGCTCCAGATATATAGGATTGGAAATCCTCGATATTGTGAAAGAATTTGTCGGACGTAGGTTGGCCCGTTAAATCTTCCTTAACTTTAACACAGCCCGCAAATGCGATACAAATGAAAAGCGGTAGTATTGTTCTAGTTATATTTTTCATCTTATTTAAATTTAATGTTAAGGCCAAAGGTGAAAGACTTTTGTGAAGGATAAACATTTAGGTCAACGCCTCCATTGGTATCCACTCCTGTAGATGATTCAGGATCGTAGCCGCTATAATTGGTGAAGGTGATTAGGTTGGTGGTGCTGAAGAATATTTTAGCAGAAGACAATACTTTGCTTTTTGCTAGTATGCTCGATGGCAGTGTATAGCCTAGGGTTATATTTTTCAATCTTAAATACGAACCATCTTCTACCCAATAAGAAGAGTTTGAAAAAGATCTTCCGGTAACAGATGGAATATCAGTGTCCTCATCTCCCTCTCTCCACTGGGTAAGTAATTGTGTGCCAGTAGCTCCTGTGCCTTTTTGTGTTAAGTTATAGATCTGGTTGCCAAAAACTCCTTGAAAGAAAATGTTAAGGTCAATGTTTTTGTATCTAAAGGTATTGGTCCATCCGTAGTTAAACTTAGGTTGGGCACTTCCGATGATTTTGATGTCTTCCTTGTCAATAATACCGTCGTTATTTACATCTACATACTTGGCGTCTCCTGGTTTAGCACCATATAAGGCTGCGGTAGAAGCTTCGTTTGATTTCCATAATCCAGCAAATTCGTAACCTAAAAAGCTACTGATGGGTTGCCCAGCGATTAAGGCGAAAGATCCTGTTACGCCAGGAAAGTCATTGAACGAATTGTATACGGTGTCTGTACCTGCCAATGCAAGAATTTTGTTTTTATTTAAGTTAAATGTTACAGTAGACTCCCATTTGAAGTTTTTCTTACTGATAGGGGTGCCGCCAACTGAAAAGTCAAAACCTCTATTGGAAACCGATCCGATATTGCTAAGAATTGAGCTTACACCCAGCCCTGTTGGAACGGCTTTGAATAAAAGCAGGTCTGTGGTCTTTTTATCATAATATTCTGCCGTAAATTGAAGGCGGTTATTTAGGAAGCTTCCGTCTATTGCCAAGTTTTTCTCTGTAGTGCGCTCCCATTTTAAGTTCGGATTTGCCAATTGTCTTATGGTAAGCGTTGGATTTCCATTGGCATCTAATCCTGGGAAAAACGTTTGTTGCGAAGCATAGGCAGGAACTGCCGCATTTCCTACAGCACCATAACTCGCACGTATTTTCAGGTCTTGTATCGTATTTTTAAATTTTTTCATGAAATTTTCATTCATGATATTCCAAGCTATTGCAACTGCACCGAAATTTTCGAATTTATGACCATCAGCTAATTGGCTTGCTCCATCATAGCGATCGGAGATAGTAATCAAATAACGATCTTTATAGCTGTAGTTTATTCTGCCCATCAAAGAGCGGGTAGCTGTGTTAACTATTTCATTTCGTGGCTGGGGGTAAGGGGTTGTAGTCGCATAACTTAGTCCATTGTAGCCTAAGTTAATTGGTATGCCTTGAGCTGATTGGTCTGAGCCTCTATATTGATCTTGTAAGGTTTCGTATACCGCGGTTATATTAATGCTATGGTCAGATATTTTCTTGTCATAAGTAAGGATGTTGGAATTCTGTAAGCTCGAATACTGCGACATCGACGTAGATCCGGAGATTGCACTTGCAGGACCAGCGTTCACTACTTGGTTGTTGAAATAACCGCTAAAACGATCAATCACTTTATAAGCTACTATGCTTTTGAATTTTAAGCTTGGAATGATCTGGTATTCTGCAGATGGAGCAAATGTGAACGATTTATTGTAGCGATCATCTACAATTTCTTTAGCCATACCCACTGGGTTGTAAACTCCGTTCGGTCCTACACCACCGCCAGGTTGTGAATATTTTCCATTGCTTTCATAAACTGGTTTGGTTGGCGACCAAGATAGAGCAGATCTTACGGCACCTTGTGGATCACCAGAGTGATTGATGTCGTAAGAAGCGAATGTGTTTAAACCAAAGGTTAATTTTGAGGTAGCTTTGATATTTAGATTAGAACGTAAGGTGTATTGTTTGTATGCTGAGTTGATGATGACTCCGGTTCTGTCTAATACATTGCCTGAAACATAATAGGATATCTTGTCACTAAATCCGCTGATGCTTAGGTTGTGGCTTTGCGTAACTCCAGTCTGAAATATTTCATTCTGCCAGTCCGTTCCTTTGCCAAGAGCATCTACTTCGCTTTGTGTAAAGATAGGATTGTAGCCATTTGCGGTCTGAGATTCGTTAAGCAAGGTTGCGTAGGTTTTTGCATCTAGTAAGCCAAGCTTTTTTCTTACACGATCTGATGACACAAAAGAGTCGTAAGCTACGGTAAAAGGAGAGTCCTTGCCATTTTTAGTCGTAATTAAAATTACACCATTAGTTCCTCTAGCTCCGTAAATTGATAGTGCGGCCGCATCTTTAAGTACGTCTATAGATTTGATATCATTAGGGTTGATGGTTGCAATACTTGCATTTTGAATACCGTCTACGATGATAAGTGGGTCGTTTCCGTAGGTTAATGAGTTGGCGCCTCTGATACGGATAGAAACTCCTCCCTCTGGCCCGCCACTATTATTTTGAACTACAACCCCCGCTACTCTTCCTTGTAGCGCTTGGTCTGTTCTCACATTAGGTTGGTCTTCCAGGTCTTTGCCTTTTAATGAAGCTACGGAACCAGTAAGATCTGCTCGTTTTACAGTTCCATACCCAACTAAAACCACTTCATCTAATGAATTTTCACTTTTTTCTAACTTGATGTCAAGTGTGGTGGTGCCATTGAAGGTTACTTCTATAGTCTTGTAGCCCATGTAACTAAATGTCAGTACGCTGTTTTCTGGTACATTTAGTGAGAATTCACCATGTGCATTTGTTACCGTGCCATTGTTGGTGCCCTTAACTCTAACAGAAACACCTGCTAGTGTTTCGCCAGTTGACTGGTCGCTCACTTTTCCTTTTGCCAAGGCATTTGTGGGCTTCATAATGTTTTTGAGGCTGGTGATTTCGAAACTGGCCGCTTTAGCGTTAAATATTGAGGAGGCCATTAAAATTAAAAATGTTAGGAATGGTGTCCTAAGCATAACTACCCGAGATGGATAGTGGTAGGGTAGATGTAAAAATCCATTCATTTTTTTAGGTGTTTAAATTTGGTATAATTTTAAAGTTTACGAATTTATGTGTTCGTACACACAAATATATTGATATAATGATTAAATCAAGTGTTGGTGTTACTTTATTATGTTTGTATTTTTTTATCTAATTAATTGATAATTAGATTATTGTATTTTATTTTTAAATATAGAACCCCAGGGTTCTATGTGGTTTTGGTTCGTTTTGGGTGGTGATTTGTGTTGCGTGTTCGATTACTTTTGTTTGATAGTTAAATTGAACTAAAGGGTGAGGGCTATGGGAAGAAACTCAATTAAATAGCAAACTTGAAATAAGTTTCTTGCTTAATATTCTGTTAACACAAAAGGGCTAAAGTTTTAACTTTAGCCCTTTTGTGTTATTTGTTTTTTATCTTAAAATATTAGGCGTACTCTTTTTGGTGTAAAAAGTTCTTTTGAGTACAACTGGTGTAAGCTTAAAATGAATTTAACTGCTTCTTCGCATCAGACAGCATTTTTGATGCCTCAATAGTCTTAAGATTTTGAATTAAAAATGGTTGAGTTATTGTTTTTAGTCTTTCCGTACTTAAGCCTTTTTTTGATAATTCATTGCTCAAAATTTTAATTTTCTCATAATCCTGAATTCCGCTTATTAATTTTTCGAACCTTATGGATGTTCTGGCTCCTGGGTATATAAAAAAAGCATCTCCTGCAGACCAGTTTCCAAATCTGCTATCTTGCAATGGGTTAGCATTCCAGCAATTATAGGCCCATCTCAAATATCCATCATAATTATTGTTGAGGGCAAACCAAGGTAACCATGCACTTTCTGCTGGTGGTGAAAAGGTGAAAATATTTGGAGAACCCTCGGTGCAGCTGGTGTAAACTGTCGTGTTAAATCCTTCCGCTTTTCTTCTTTTAAATACTTCTGGTTCGATCACCTGATTAGATGCAACGCAATAATCGAAAATATCTTTTTCAATTTCTGGATGATACCTGCCTGCTAGAGCTATTTTGAAATCTTTATCTACTGATTTAATCACTGCAATAGCTTTTTCCATGTCTTCCACTGGGCGTTCATCCATAGCAATACAGGTGATGTTGAACCAGCCTTTTGATTTAAGATGAGTTGCAAATGCCTTTAACATCGGAGTCCAGTGCGAGGTATATTCCGGACTTCCTGGTTTCGCAACTAACGCGGTATCTTTTCCTGTTGCTTCATCATAATAAGCAAATTTTAAATCCCAAGGAATCATGCTGTAACAATTGATTTGTTTCTTGATTCCAAGAGACATTGCGAAAGAAACCCATTGATCAAATATGCTGAAATCGTATTGCCAAGATCCATTGTTTTTTTTCGTCCATTTAATCATCGAACCATATTTGTCATAAGTCTGACTATTCCAAGGGTCGTGAATAAGCGTTGTAGTAATGGTTTTCTGACCAGCATTAGCAAGCATATTCATGTAAGGGGTCATAGCTCTAAAATGTTCCGCAGACCATTGTTTGGTGTTTGAAACACGTGAGATCGCATATGGGTTTTGCCAAAGATCTAAATGAAACTTCCATTGGTTTGGTGATGGAAGTACACGATTGATAACCTTAACTGTGTAATTTAGTTTGTACTTTGAGTTTTTATTGTTCTCTTTTAGATAAATAGATCCTGAATATAAACCTGGTTTTGTATCTGTAGGGATTGTGACGGTGAGCCATATTGGTTGAACAGTATTTTTTGGAACCGTTAATTCGTTTGCGTTGTCAATTACGTCTTCAACGAGTGAAGAGTCTAGCTTTGGGGTTATCTCACAGCCTCCTCCCTTGGCATTCAGCCCATCGGTCATCACGTATCTAACAAAATTTGCTTTAATATTACTTGCGTCGATGGTGTTGCCATTTTTATTGGTAAGTTTCGACAAAGCAAAGCTCACTTTATTTAGATTTCTTTTGGTGCACACTAAAATTTTGGTATGTATTTTTTCGCCACGCCAACCAGTGCCTTCCCATTTTATTTTTAAAGTGCCGTTAGAAGGAGCAACATGTTTTTGATATCTGACGTCAGCCGAAGCAAATTTAAAAGCGGTTTGTTCAGTTATATTTTTCCAAGAAATCATATCAACTCCCTTTGGGTCGGGCAACTCTTGGTAGGCTACTTGGCTAAATAGATTGCCCGAGCAGACTATTAATGTCAGGAGACATTTGAATTTGAGGTGTAATTTGGTTAACATAAATTGTTTTTTAGGTAAATGATTTAGTTGTTTTTTAATACTCGTTATGGCATAGTGTATGATAGATAAGTAAATAAGGTGTATTGATTAGGTTTTATGATTACGCTATTTTGTACTACTTCTTGTAGTTTACTCGAATATCAATGTGCCGAAGCTCTCTGGTTGATGAAAATCAGGTTTGGGTGTGTCAATTGGATTCCAAGATAGATAGTGTCTCTTGTCAGTTTTGTCTCCACATTTATAAAAATTAGCTTTAGCCGTTTGGTTTTTTAGCGATTCAAAAAAGTCGAAGCAGAATACATTAAGTGGCACAACTATAGTTAATTGCCATGTAATTAACTTGCCTATCATGCGGTATTCTGGCTTTATTAATGTTTCTGTTTTTATATTTCTTATAATTTGTGGCGAAACTAATTGCCTGTTTTCTTTGGAATCGCCGTAGCCTATTAGGCAAGTTCCAAAGCAGTTGAATTCAAAATTGTAATATTTATCACTGTTTTTAAATGCAATAAAAAGCTCAACACAGCTATCTTCATATACTGGGTCGTTGGTGTTTTTATATACCGCCCTGATATCATCTTCGGTGACATAAAACTTTAAAAATAGCGCATCATTATATCCAATGGAGAAATAGGCTTCGGGTTTGTGTTGAAAATCTTCCCATGAGATGATTTGAATAGGCGTTTTCTCACATTGGCTTAAGCTTTTGTTGATGTTTTCAAATGAGCTGTGCTTGTTAATGTTCGAAAGAAAGTTGACATTAATTTTTTTCATAGTGTATTATGGTTTACTCCTTAACGTTTTAACAACTTCTTGGACAATGCTTTTCAGTGTGTCAAATTCTTTGTCCATCCTCGAAAATAGTTTGAGCTGCGCTTTAGCTCTTTGTAGATTGTGCCCTTCAAATTCGGTTTTGTAATAATGGTCTCCCTCAATAAAGTCGGTTAAAAACCTAACGGCCTGCATATAAGGGAAAAGAATTGCGCCTTCTGCTAAAGATTTAATTTCTTCTTCTTCAAGGAAATTAATGGTTTCCGTTAAATATCCAGTTGTAAATGCACTATACAACGAAAGATTGATGTTGATTTTGCTCAAATCCTTTTCGTCTTCACTTGCTGTATTGATGATGGTTCTTATCGCATCGCCAAAATCATAGGCTACATAACCTGGCATCACGGTATCCAGGTCTATAACGCATTGGGCTTGGTCGGCTTGATTAAGTAGTACATTATTGAATTTGGTATCATTATGTATAACCCGAAGAGGTAGCTTGCCTTCACTGCCCTTTCTAAGCACATATTCCATTTCGTTTGCCCGAGAGTTAATTAAGTTGATTTCAGGAAGGACTTTGTTTACTCTATTAAATGAATCTGCTTTTATTGCAGACTGGAGGTTGATTAATCTGTTCTGTATATTGTGAAAATCGACAATTGTCTCCTTTACTTCGGAAGTTGGTAAATCAACAAGGAATGCTTGAAATTCACCAAAAGCTTTGCCGCCTTCAAAAGCTTGATTTTCTGTTGTGACAATGTCGTAGCTTTTGGTGTTGTCGAGATAGTTAAAAACACGCCAGTAACTGCCATTTGTGTCTTGGTAGTAGTATTTTTCGTCATTTGATTTTACTGCTACCATAGATCTTTCATCACTATCGTCATGGTATTTTTCAATAACCTTTTTACGGATATGTGTAGTTACTTTGGTAATGTTATCCATCAAAATATCTACATTTTTAAAAACGTGATGATTAATGCGTTGTAGAAGAAACTTAAGGTCCGAATCAGAATATTCAATTAGATAGGTATCATTGATATGGCCAGATCCGAAAGGTTTAACCTTAACGAAATTGCTGTCGAAATTAAATTTTGATAGAATTTCGGTAATATTGGTGGCCTTGATAGTTTCTGTAGTCATAGTTTTTCTAGTAGTTTAATTGGTATGGTTCGAACACGTGAAATTTGTATTTGTGTTCTCCCATTTGTTTTCTAGTTGGTTAGTTTGTTTGTGTGTTCGGACACGCAAATATATTAACTTTTCTAACTTTGTCAAGTATTATCGAAAGGAGTTTGTTATAGTTTGATGATTAAAAAGATTTAATATTGTTTAGTTTTGTTGGTACGACAAGACCTGTCGTATTTTTTTATGGGGAAAAAGGTAATAAGAATAAAAGATATTGCTGAGAAAGCACAGGTTTCTACAGGAACGGTTGATCGGGTAATACACAATAGGGGAAGGGTAGCTGAGGATGTTAAAGAAAGAGTTAACAGTATTATCAAGCAATTAAACTACGAACCAAATTTGATGGCTCGTGTTTTAAGTTCCAGAAAGACTTTTAACATTGCAGCGCTGATACCCGATCATAAAATAGATGCTTATTGGTCTGCTCCAAAATCAGGTATAAAAAAGGCGGAGAGCGAGTTTAGGGCGTACGGAACGAAAATAGAATATTATACCTTTAACCCCTATAAAGTCGAATCGTTCGTAAAAAAAGCTGATGAACTTACTAAGGAAAAGCCTGATGCCATCATCTTATCTCCGATTTTTTATAAGGAAACTTTGCCATTTTTCGAAAAATGGAAAAGCCAGAATATTCCATTTGTACTGTTTAATACAGAAATTCATGAGTATGACCCACTGTCTTACATAGGGCAAGATTCTTATCAAAGCGGTTTAATTGCTGCTAAACTGATTCATTATGGAAATCCCGATCCTAGTACTTTTTTAGTTGCACACATTGATGAAGGAACGGCTAATGCTGCACATTTAGAAAAAAAGGAGCAGGGATTTAGAGATTATTTTGAACAAAACAGCCTTTCAGATTATCAGATTATTCGTGCTGAGTTAAATACAGCTCAACTTTCTTCATTTTTGAATGCATTTGATACTATCCTACGTGAAAATCCTGAATTAAAAGGGATCTATGTGACAACTTCCAAAGCACACGAAATAGCTAATTTATTGCAGCAAAAACATATTCGTACGCTTAAAATAGTAGGTTACGATTTGGTTTCTAAAAACATAAAATTGCTCAATAATGGAATGATTAGTTTTTTGATTAATCAACATCCTAAAGGTCAAGGTTATTGGAGTGTTAGCCATTTAGTAGACCATTTGATATTTAAGAAAGAAGTACCTATGCTTAAATATTTACCTCTTGATATTGTTACCAAAGAAAATTTAAACTACTATCTTGATAGCGACGAATGATTTTATAATTCGTAATCTTATCGTTAGTGTTTTATAAACTTGTTTAACTCTATATTAAGTTTCTTAACATCGTCACTATATCGGGGGTATTTTTCTACATTACGTGCACTATGGTTTTGTATGTTTATCGTGCCTATCTCATTGTGATTTAAGAAACCATCATCCATAATCAGTCCGTTTAAAATGCAATAAGTTATGTATGCAGCTTCTTTTTCAAATTTTGGAATAATTTTCAGGTGTTTGGCTATTAGTGCTTTTGCATCTTCAATTTGATGTTGTTCAATGCCAGTCATAGGTAAAAGCAGCATAAAAAGTAGGGGATGTTTTTCGAAAGCCAAAAGCTCCTGCCAAGTTAAAAACCAAGCTTCAAAATGGCCTCCTAAGTTGCCAATGTAAGTTTCATTGAGAAAAAACACAATTTCATATTCCTGAAATTCGATACGGAATGACATTTCATCGTTCAATTTTCCAGCAATAAGCTTTACATTTTCATCGCTTATTTCTGCAAAGAAATCTTCTTCCCATTGCTGCACTTGGTTTTGGTCGATGTCAATAGCTTCCATTGCTTCATCGAGATTGAGTTCGTTTTTATCATCAAATCCCCTAAACCATTTGATGTACATATACCAAAAATAAGGGTTGCCTTTTATCTCCTCAAATGTAATTTGCTTACTCATTTTTTTAGGTCTCTGCAATTCCACCAACAGCAGCTATTGCTCCATTTTCAAATCGAAACTCAAGACCATGTTCTGTGTCAATTTGGTAGCGGATGGAAAGTTTAATGGTATCATCTTCTAATATCCTCAGGTACATGATTTCTTTGATGTACTCGTTATGCTTTTCAATATCATTGATTTGCAGGGCAGGTTCTCCAGATTTCTCCGGATTTTCATAATAATGCGCATACAATTTCTGGTATCGTTCAAATGCTTTGATTTGTATGTTTTGGAGATGGACTTCGAAATGATTTAGAAAACTTTGATAGCTCGTAGCAAAAGCATTTAACCGACTTCCATCTGGTGCTTCTTCAATTTCCTCACCATCTTCGTCGTATTCTTCACCTAAAAAAATCTCAACGCTCTGGTCTCCAAAAAATGGATGTGCAAATGTAAGTTCTGCAGAAAATCCATCCCAATCTTCTTCTACAGCTCCCCAGTATGAATGTGTTGTCATACAAGTTCTATTTTCTGTTCAAATCAGTAATTAAAAGTGGGTTGTTTTCCCTTAGTTTTTCAATTAGCCTTTCTGTTTCTGTAGTTTTAGGATTTTGCTTTAGCTGCTCATACTCACTCGTTGTTAGTCCAACCATTTGTAAAAAGGAAACTTCTCCATGCGGTGTCTCTATTTTTCCGAGTTCAGGGTCTAATACAAATGCCAAAGCGGTAATATCCGTATTAGACTCCAATTTAATGGGCCCATTTGCCGGAATAAAATGAAATTCTTCGAACCAATTGCCAGACTTAAAAACGTATTTAGCCAAGTTCTGCATCAAGTTCATCGCCCAATGAAACTCGTCGTTGTTTTCTTTCTTCAACCTAAAAGTTAGCTCGAAACCGAATTTACTAAATTCTCCGCCAGCTTTTTCTTCATCATAATAAAGCTCAGAAAAACCATAGCTTACAAAGTGATGATGTGGTTCCTGTGCATTGCTATCGTAAACACTGATGCCATCTAGCGGATCTTCGCCACCAAGCATATATTTAATCAGGGTGCCAAAATGTTGTGGTTCTTGTGCGGGGTAAAATTTATCAACTTGGGCATCAATGCTAAGCCATCCAACAGCGTCGTCTTCGGTGAATTGCTTTTTATAATCTTCTTTGTTCATGTTTTAGTTTTATATTTATTCGCTTGTTTCGATCTTAAAAAAATAACTAATATCTGCAGTATATTTAGGCTTGATAGGGCTCGGTGTAATGATGAATTCAAAAGTTGGCTCAAGATATTGATACTTGGCAATCTGACCATCTTTGTCTGTGAGCTCCATCTCTTGGATAGTTTCTCCACCTAGTACCTCTACACTGTACCAACCATTTTCTAATGAAATTGTGGCTGTACGGTTTCTCTTTAAAGTTTCTACTTTGTCGGCCGTAAATTGCCTAAGGTAAGGCATAGTAAACAGGTAAATTTGGTTGTTTTCTACTTTTAAGCAATATCCATCTTGCCTAACTTGTAGTTTGTTACCTTCTTTAAGTAATTCGGGTGTGTGGTTAGATAAGTTAAAATAAATAATGTAAGGGTAATTTTCTACACCAGCCAGCGGAACCATTATACCGTCTTCTACCACTTGGTCGCCAGTTGCTTTCGTGGTAAATTCAGTTAATAGATCTTCTGGTAAATTATGGTCCCGTTGATAATTTAATAAGTAATCAGGATCGCCCAGAATGAAATAGTCCATTAAATCATTCAGTACTTCATCAAATTTGTAAACTTTGCTCATGTAAGACGGCTTGGAAAAACGTTAATAAGAAAAATTTCATTTTCTATTTTTTTAACCAATTTCCGTGCCTGTTTTTAGAGCGAAAACGTTTGCAGCATTTTAACTTTTAGAATCTAGGTGTTGATTAGGTTGTCACTTTTATTCTATGCCACTGAGTATTTTCTTTTCTTCTAGCGTATTAATCAACCTCGATTTAACAAGCGTTAGGGCGTAATCTTTAGCCTCTGCAAATGAGATGTCATACTTTCGCTCAATCAACTGGAACTCTTTCGGAAATCGAGACAAGATGTGCTCGTAATAACTATCTAAAGTTTGCTGATTAGGCATTTCAAAGTCGATTTTCAACTGAAAGCGTCTAATTAAAGCTGTATCAATAATTTCTGGATGATTGGTGGCGCAGATTAATAACGCTTTTTCAGAAAAATAATCCATTAGCTGTATCAGTGTATTTACCAATCTTCTCATTTCTCCAACATCTTTCTCATCACTTCCTCTTGCTTTTCCTATCTGGTCAAATTCATCTAAAAACAAGACCGCTTTGTCTTTAGCTACTTTATCAAAAACCTGCTTCAGATGTTGTGAGGTTTCTCCAATTCGGGCGCTGATTACACTACTTAAATCGAGGATAAAAAGGTTTTTTCCTAGTGCTTTTGCGATGGCTTTGGCAGTCATTGTTTTTCCACAGCCAGAGCTGCCGTGGAGCAAAATTTTGTTGTTTAAGGGCAGTCCGTATTTTGTTAGTTCGTCAGTATAGTAATGCTCTTTTAGCAGTTGTGCCAACTTTAATCTGTTCGCTTGATTTAGGAATACATCCTCAAGTAAAACCTGTTCCTTGTCATTAATTAAAAGCTCGGTTACGTTCATACTACTTAGTTTTTAGACCACGTTTCTTTGTCAATTTCATACACGAAGTTTAATCTTGGAGCTTCGTTATAGTAGCTGACTTCTTGCTCTGCAATTTTTTTGGCTCCAATTCTACCAATCGCAATTTGCGAGCGAATGTTACTCGCTCCAATATGGAAATGTACTTTAGAAACAAATTGGAAAATGTAATCTAGCATAATGTTTTTAACCAAGGGGTTGATGCCCTTGCCCCAGTAGGATGTACTGTAAAAAGTGTAACCGATAAAAATACTATCTCCCTGCTTATTGTAGTCGTAAAATCGGGTAGTTCCTATAGTGCTTCCTGTACGTTTATCGACAATCTTAAAAGCACCTTTACTTTTAATCGCTCCCTCAAAAAATCCCTTAAATACTTCTTTTTTCCAGCGGTCGGGATTTGGGTGCTGTTCCCAAATTTTAGGATCTGATGCAGCAGTATATAAATCATCTAAATCTTCTTCTGCTAATGGCGTAAGTAATACTTTTTCGTCTTGTAGTACAGGTTGTATGTTGAAATTCATTTAACTATGATGTTGATGGTCGTCGCTGAGATTTGCTCGTTTATCTTAAGGAAGATTTAAGAGGTAAAGATAGGGAAAAGCCATCATTTCTGATAGCTACGGTTGCTGTACTGAAGGAAGAACCTAAGACTTACTCTTGTTGATGGGATCCCGATTGCTGCTATCTTGTGGAAACAACTTTTGCATTGTCTTATATCCTGGTTAACGTTTTAAGATTCCCGCCTACGTGGGAATGAAGGCAGGTGAACGGATTTGTGTCTGCACGATTGCTCAGCACGATCCTATCTAATGCAAAAAAAAGCCTCCCGTTAGGAAGGCTTTTAGAGCGAAAGACGAGATTCGAACTCGCGACCCCGACCTTGGCAAGGTCGTGCTCTACCAACTGAGCTACTTTCGCATGTTTAACATCGTCCGATGTTTTTAGTGATTTTATTATCTTAATTCAAGTGACTATCACCATAACTTGAAAAAAAAACCTTCTTTAGTGAAAAAGAAGGTTTGTACTGAAGGCGGGAATCGAACCCGCACGCCTGTTGAGGGCATCCCGACTTTGAGGTCGGGACGTGTCAGTCCTTTCTACTGCGAGCAATCAGTGCTTCAATATACTTTCTGCTCTTTTTAGATTTGATTTCCAATTCACGTTTATTAGCTTCGATTTTTGTCGCGAATTCTTCAAGGTAAACAATCTTCCAAGGGCCTTTGTTCCTAGTTGAGGTCACAGCACCTTGGTTGTGTCTGTTGAGTCTGGCAATCATATCTTCGGTATGGCCAACGTAAAACGTTCCGCTTTTCTCTGATTGAAGGATGTAGGTGTAAAACATAAGGCGGGGTATGATGTAGCTAAAAATCCCGATTGCTCGGGACGATCCTATCTAATGCAAAAAAAAAGCCTCCCGTTAGGAAGGCTTTTAGAGCGAAAGACGAGATTCGAACTCGCGACCCCGACCTTGGCAAGGTCGTGCTCTACCAACTGAGCTACTTTCGCATGTTTAACATCGTCCGATGTTTTTAGTGATTTTATTATCTTAATTCAAGTGACTATCACCATAACTTGAAAAAAAAACCTTCTTTAGTGAAAAAGAAGGTTTGTACTGAAGGCGGGAATCGAACCCGCACGCCTGTTGAGGGCACAGGATTTTAAGTCCTGCGTGTCTACCAGTTCCACCACTTCAGCAAAGCTTAGCGCTTTTAATAAACACCCCCTGGTAGGAAGGTATTTAGAGCGAAAGACGAGATTCGAACTCGCGACCCCGACCTTGGCAAGGTCGTGCTCTACCAACTGAGCTACTTTCGCATTGTTAATATCATCCGATATTTTCAAAACTTTTGACATTTTTAAGATGCCGTTTCGTTTTGGTGATGCAAATATACGCAGATTTATGTTTCTGCCAAGAAATATTTAATAAAAAATTAACCTTTTAGGCTAACTTATTGTTTTTCATATTTATATATTTTCGTTTTGGTGAAAACAATAATGTGGTCAAGTGTTTTCCTTTTATTGTACGATATAAAAATCATAACGATTTTAGCAAAGTAAAGATTAAATCCTTTTCGTAACCCTTACCATAAAGATAGTTCACTAAATTAAATTGACGTTTGATTGCATTTTTTTCTTTCTCTGCTTGCTGTTTTTTTTCCAGTAAACTGCTTAAAGTCTCTAAATATTCATCTCCGTCGATACTATTTAAAGCTTTTTTAATGATAGGTTCGGGTACTCTTTTTAATTTAAGTCCCTGCTTAATTTTAATTTTTCCCCATTTTTTGATTTTGAACTTGCCAGAAACATAGGAGAAAGCAAATCTTTCTTCGTTTAAAAAGTTTTCTGAAATAAGCGTAGAAATAATTTCTTCTACCTCTAATGGCTTCATTTGCCATTCGTACAATTTATCTCTTACTTCCTGCTGCGACCTTTCCTGATAAGCGCACCAATTGGCAGCCTTTTGCAAAGCGGTTTTTTTATCGTAATTGTATTTCTTTTCTTGCTCTAATTTCATCTGCTCATTATACATTTTTACTTGCCAGATGCCTGCCTACAGTAGGCGGTTCCTTATCATGATGAAATAATAACTCATTTTTTAACTAATTATCATTTAATCATGGACGGTTCATAAATATTTGTTGAAATTCGTAAAAAAATCTCATTAACCCTATTATTCAATCATTGCCATGTCTAAAGCGGATACTTATACCATTGAACAAATTTCCGAAATTGTAGGAGGGAAAGTTGTCTTATTTGATAAAGAGGTAATGATAAAAAACTTGGTTATTGACAGCCGTACGCTGATTAATGCTCCGAATGCTTTGTTTTTTGCCATCAAAGCGCAGCGAAATGGTCATCAATTCATTGCTAATGCCTATCAAAATGGTATTCGTAATTTCGTGGTTTCTGAAGATATCAATTATGAAAAATATCCAGAAACAAATTGGATTAAGGTAGGTGATGTATTATCTGCCTTGCAGCGATTAGCGACTTATCATCGCTCAGCTCACCAATTGGAAGTGATAGGGATTACTGGTAGCAACGGAAAAACCATCGTGAAAGAATGGTTGTATCAATTGTTGTCGGCAGATTATAATGTAGTACGCAGTCCAAAAAGCTATAACTCTCAGCTAGGTGTGCCGCTTTCGGTTTGGCAAATCAACGATAGCCATAATTTAGGGATTTTCGAAGCTGGTATTTCTACCACTGGAGAAATGAAACAATTGGCATCAATTATTCAGCCTAGTATCGGTATATTAACTAACATCCGAGAGGCTCACGATGAAGGTTTTACAAATAAAGTAGAGAAACTAAGAGAGAAGCTGCAACTTTTTGAGGGTGTACAAACCTTCATTTATTCGCCAGAATATATTCTTGCAGAAGTAGCCTTGCCTGGTAAACAAAAGTTTACATGGAGCTTTAGCCAACCAGCAGATTTGCAGATCTTGGAAGTGTCAAACGAAGGAACGAACACTGTTTTGAAGGCGGAATACGCTGAGGAACAGATTGGTATAATCATCCCTTTTACCGATGCTGCGGCAATTGAAAATACCGTGATTTGTTGGGCAACCTTGTTGGCAATGGGTTACGAAACAGAAGAAGCTGCCTTCCGACTATCAAAATTGGTTAAAGTAGGCATGCGTTTGCAATTGATTAACGGCATTGATCATTGTTCGTTAATTGATGACAGTTACAGCGCAGATATTTCTTCGCTAAGTATTGCTTTAGATTTTTTAAATCAACAGAACCAGCACGCCAAACGTACGCTAATCCTTTCTGATTTACACGAAACAGGAAAATCTGCAGATGAACTGTATCAAGAAATTTCGATTCTGTTGAAGCAGAAAAAAATCAATCGTTTGGTTGGGATAGGGGAGCAGATTACAGCTCATCAACATTTGTTTGAGATAGAAAAGAGTTTTTTTAACGATACTTCAGATTTCTTAGCTCAAGTTGGTCAACATAATTTTAATAACGAAACCATTTTGATAAAAGGCGCTCGTAAATTCGGTTTCGAACAAGTGGTTAAACGTTTAGCTCAAAAGGTACACGATACGGTTTTAGAAGTGAATTTGAATGCTTTGTTAGCTAATCTTCAGTTTTATAAGGCTAAGTTAGCTCCTGGTGTGAAAACCATGGCTATGGTTAAGGCCTTTTCTTATGGCAGTGGTAGTTTCGAAATCGCTAATTTATTGCAATATCACAAAGTGGATTATTTGGCAGTGGCCTATGTAGATGAGGGCATCGCTTTGCGTAAAGCAGGAATTAGCTTGCCAATTATGGTGATGAGCCCAGAACCATCTGCGTTTGATGCGATGCTGCGATATCAATTAGAACCAGAAATTTACAGTTTAGAAGTGCTGCAAAGCTTTCTTCATTTTTTACCAGAGCAGGTTTCGCATTTTCCAATCCATATTAAACTGGATACGGGAATGCATCGTTTGGGTTTCGAACTACAACAGATTAAAGAATTAGCCTCACTATTAAAAACTGAAAAACTAAAAGTGGTTTCTATATTTACACATTTGGTGGCTACAGATGATGAACAGCATGATGAGTTTACCAAATTGCAGGTAAGTAAATACGAGGAGATGTACGGAGTTTTGACCTCGTCACTTGCTTACCAGCCCATTAAACATGTGTTGAATACGTCTGGTATTAGTCGCTGGCCAAACTATCAATTTGATATGGTAAGGGTAGGTATTGGTCTGTATGGTTTCGATGCTGCATTGGCTAAGGGAGAATTACAAACTGTAGCTGCTTTAAAAACCACTGTCTCGCAAATTAAGCAATTACAGCCTAACGAAACAGTGGGCTACGGAAGAAGAGGTAGCTTGCCTAATGGTGGACAAATCGCTACCGTAAAAATAGGTTATGCTGATGGTTATAGCCGTGCTTTTGGTAATGGCGTTGGAAAGATGTTGGTAGATGGGGAATTGGTGCCGACGGTCGGTTCCATTTGCATGGACATGTGTATGCTTGATGTTACTGGTTTAGATGTAGCAGTGGGAGATGAGGTAATTGTTTTCAACGAAGAACATAGTATCGTTGATTTGGCAAAGGAAATCCACACCATTCCTTACGAGATTTTAACTAATGTTTCTCAAAGGGTAAAGCGAGTTTATTATTACGAATAGCGTAGCTGTTTAGGTGTTTGGTTTGTTGGATATTTGGATGGCATATGCTTAAAAACTAAAGAACCAACAAACCAAACAACCAATAAACTAAAAATATTAATTTTGCAGCATGAATAGGATTGGAAAAGCTTTGTTGAATTACTTGATTAAGGGCCTGTTGATTGTAATGCCCATTGCCCTTAGTATTTTCATTGTAGTTTGGGCGGTGAGTACGGTAGATAGCTGGTTAAATATCAATAACATTCTAGGTGTAGACCCCAACACTGGCGAAAGTCGTAACATTCCAGGTTTAGGTTTGGTGTTGGTTTTAGCCATTATCCTTGCGGCAGGTATTTTCGTTACTTATTTCGTTACCGAGCCAATGTATAGTTGGTTTAGGCGCTGGTTAAATAAATTGCCGCTTTTCAATTTCATTTATACCTCTATTAAAGACCTTACGGAAGCTTTTGTTGGGGATGAAAAGAAGTTTAATCATCCAGTTATAGTAGAAACTGAGGGTGAGATGAAACGTATAGGTTTTTTAACGCAAAATGATTTGAGCAAACTAGGTATGATGGATGAGGCGATCGTCTATTTTCCATTTTCCTATTCGTTCGCAGGGCAAATCTATATCGTAAAGAAAGATAAAATTAAACCACTCAATATGAGTGCTGCTGATGCAATGAAATTGGTGGTGAGTGGTGGTGTTACCCACATTTAAATACCTCTCACTGCAACCATTATCGCAACGAAGGCAATAAATGCTACCAATATACGAGAAAAGAATTCTTTGATGTAGAGACCAGCAATTAATGCTAACTCATTTTCTAAGTTTTCGCCGCTAATTGTACCCGAACCAGAAGATGCCCTAAAGTGCATTTGTGTGTCTTTGTGATTACTTAAATTCCAGCTGCTCAACCAGCTATTGCTATAATTCCATGTAAAAGGAATTTGGTCTTTTAAGGCTATAATTGCTCTAAATTGCCAAAGATGAAAGGTAATCACCCCTAGTTCTACATTGTTGTCACCGTAAATTGTGGTCGTAATATCAGAAAAACCTTTACATCTGAAATGATAGTTTTTTTGCGACATGATACCAAATGCGTGATTATTCCAAGTGTCGAAAATAAGGTTGCCACAAACTTGTCCGTTACAAAATATCATGTAAGAACTATCAAATACTCCCTTTGTCCATGTAACTACCTTTTCCATGATGTAGGCTTTTCTGTTTAGATGAATTAAAGTCTCGTACGTTACATTAAAAAAATCTATAACCCTTACTTGACTTTGATATTACAGAACGTAGCATCTCTAAGGTTGTTTGGATTTCTATATATGTAATCAAATTTTTAGAAAAGCAATGCAATTACTACTGTGATTTGCAAGTCCCGTTTTTTGCTACATCAAACAAAAAAAGGAGTGCAAGAATAAACTCACACTCCCTCTTATTAAAAGTTAATTTCCTTAGAAATTCGGTTTTAGTACATATTTGTCGTAGAACCTAAAGATATGTTCAGCAGCTTCTTCTGCGGTATCTACCAATCTAAATAGGTTCAAATCTTCTGCATGGATGTTGTGTTCTTTCTCCAACATCGTGTTTTTGATCCAATCTACTAATCCTCCCCAATAATCGGAACCTACCAATACAATTGGGAAACGGGCAATTTTGCCAGTTTGGATTAACGTTAAAGCTTCAAATAACTCATCCATGGTTCCCATACCGCCAGGCAATACAATAAAACCTTGCGAATACTTCATGAACATTACCTTGCGTATAAAGAAATAATCGAAGGTTAACAAACGACTAGGTTCAATATACTTATTGTGGAATTGCTCAAAAGGCAAATCAATATTTAAACCAACGGATTTACCACCATTTAGGTGAGCCCCTTTGTTACCAGCTTCCATAATACCTGGACCACCGCCTGTAATTACGCCATACCCACGTTCGGTTAATAATTGTCCGCACTGTACAGCCAATTGATAATAAGGATTGGTTTCTGCTGTTCTAGCCGAACCAAAAATACTCACACAAGGACCAATTTTCGATAATTTTTCGAAACCATCCACAAATTCGGCCATGATTTTAAAAATCTGCCAGCTATCGGTTACTTTAATTTCTTGCCAATCCTTGTTGGCAAAGGCACTTCTTATCTTCTCTTCACTGTTCATAGACTAATATTAGGATTAAAATCTAGTTTGCTGGTCCGTTTTTTTCGAAATCAGCAATAATCCCATAAATGTAATGAATCCGTTTATTAAAATCAGTTCTACGCTAAAAACATATCCTCCTAAAAGCTCTTTTGAATTACTAGCAAAGAAATAACATATAATAGGAGATACGATGCAAACAATAGGAACAAGTTTATCATGTAAGCCACGAGATTTTACAAATAAACCGAACGAGTAAAGTCCTAATAATGGACCATAAGTGTAGGATGCGATTAAGAAAATTAAACTCACTACCGATGAACTATTCAGTGCGTTGATCACCAAGATTACGAAGAACATGATTAGCGAAAAAGCAACGTGAACTAGGTGTCTTTTCTTAACGGCGTCTGGTTTATTGGCATTTTCTTTTTTGCCCATACCTAAGAAATCCACACAGAAAGAAGTAGTTAAAGCAGTTAAAGCACTATCTGTAGTAGCAAAAGTTGCCGCGGTTAAACCCAACATAAATACAATTGCCGGAATGGTGGTTAAATGATTTAACGCGATTTCTGGGAATAAAAGGTCGGTTCGAGGATTACCCGTAACGTGGTCTAAAGGAATTTGTATGCCATTTTTTGTAGCGAAAATGTACAACAAAGCACCTACGCTTAAGAAGAAAATATTTAGCACTACAAATATCCCTGTAAAGGTAAACATGTTCTTTTGTGCTTCACCAATGGTTTTCATGCTCAGGTTTTTTTGCATCAAATCTTGGTCTAGCCCAGTCATAGCGATGGTTACGAAAATACCGCCGATAAATTGCTTACTGAAGTAAAACTTACTAGACAGGAAATCCTCAAAAAAGAATACTTTAGAATAGCTACTGCTTTTAATGGTTTCAAATGCTTGGGGAATGCTTAGGTTTAAGCTGTCGCAAATGAAATAAATGGTTAGAAACACAGAAAGCACTAAGAAAAACGTTTGAAGTGTATCGGTAATGATGATTGTTTTTAACCCTCCTTTAAAGGTGTACGACCAAATTAAACCTAAAGAAATCAATACCGTTACCCAAAATGGAATGTTATAACTATCGAAAATAAAACGTTGCAATACAATTACTACCAAATACAATCTAGTGGCCGAGCCTAAAGTTCTACTAATTAGGAAGATAAATGCTGCTGTTTTATAGCTGTAAAAGCCTAAACGTTGTTCAATATAACTATATATTGAGGTGAGGTTCATTCTATAATACAGTGGTAGCAGTACTGTGGCAATAATGATAAAACCAACTGCATTACCCAGTACAAACTGAAAATACTGGAATTGATTACCGCCAGGAGCACCAACTTCACCTGGAACTGATATGAAAGTAACACCAGATAAGGCAGTGCCGATCATGCCAAAAGCAACTAAATACCATTTTGAGTTCTTGTTTGCCAAGAAAAATGTCGAATTGTCGGATGAATTTTTTGAGGTCGCAAATGCGATGGTAATTAGAAGACCAAAGTAGCCCACTAAAAAGCATAATAGTAATGTAGAACTCATATATAATTTGATTAGTTGCTAAAAGTAGCAAAAACTTGCTAAAACTTGCAACTTGGTTTTTAAAAACAGCAAAAGTTAGTAAAAATAAATGGAGTTGAGTTTTAGCTTTGCCATAAACCTGCTCCGAGTCTAGCAATTAATTTGTAATTAATATGATAAGACCAGAAATAATCTGTGCATCTGTGGCAAATAACTAATAAATTTGTACCATGAATTTTTCTTCCAAGCTGCTAGAGGATGCGGTGAATGAGTTTGGTAAGTTACCTGGAATTGGTCAGAAGACGGCCTTACGCTTAGTATTGCATCTTTTGAACAAAGACCAAAGCGAAGTAGCGCAATTTGGAAACACCTTGATTAAACTAAAAAGCGAAATCAAAAATTGCGTGGTTTGCCATAATATTTCTGATTTTGATACCTGCAGTATTTGTGCGGCTGTCAAGAGAGAAAAAGAGATAATTTGCGTGGTAGAAGATACCCGCGATGTAATGGCTATCGAAAATACAAATCAATATTTTGGGGTTTACCATGTTTTGGGAGGATTAATTTCTCCAATGGATGGTGTTGGACCATCAGATTTAAATATTGAAACCTTGGTGGAACGAGTAAAAGAGGCTGACGTTAAAGAAATTATATTAGCTTTGAGTGCTAATATGGAAGGTGATACTACCTTATTCTATCTCCATAAAAAACTGAAAGATTTTAACATCCCTATTACCACTATTGCTAGAGGAATTGCCTTTGGCGGAGAATTGGAATATGCCGACGAAGTGACTTTAGGTAGGTCTATTGTTACCCGCGTACCTTATGAAAATACCTTAATGAAGTAAATTATGAGTTTGAAAGATAAAGTTGTTGTAATTACAGGGGCGTCTTCTGGCATTGGTAAAGCGTTGGCTGAAGAAATGGCCAAGCGTGGAGCCAACTTGGTATTGGGCGCTCGTCAATATGTAACGTTGTGCGAAATTACTGCAGAATTGCAGCAAAAATATAGTGTTAAGGCATTAGCTATCCAAGCTGATGTAACTAAAAAAGAAGATTGCAAATCATTAATTGACCAAGCTACGTTAACTTTTGGGAAGATAGATATCCTGATTAATAACGCTGGTTTATCTATGCGTGCCTTATTTAATGATGTAGATTTAGCAGTACTTAAAAACCTGATGGATGTGAATTTTTGGGGAACAGTATATTGCACTAAATATGCTTTGCCAGAAATTTTAAAAACTGGTGGAAGTGTGGTAGCAGTTTCTTCTATTGCAGGCTATCGTGGTTTGCCGGGGCGCACAGGCTATTCGTCTTCTAAATTTGCCATGAACGGATTTATGGAGTGTCTACGTACTGAACTGCTAAGAACTGGCGTTCATGTAATGGTGGCTTGCCCAGGTTTTACCACATCAAACATCCGAGTTGCAGCATTGTCTCAAGACGGTAACGCACACGGAGAGACCAGTATGGAAGAGGGTAAGATGATGAGTGCCGAAGAAGTGGCACAACGTATTTGCGACGGCATTGAACAGCGAAAAAGAACGTTGGTAATGACTCGTCAGGGCAAATTAGCAGTTTGGGTAAATAAATTATTTCCGGCATTTGCCGATAAAAAGGTATTCGAACTTTTTACGAAAGAAAAGAATCCACTGATAAAATAATGAAGATAAAAAAGTACAAGACATCCATTTTTGCTTTGCTTGGAGTTTTGTTCCTAAATCAGTTTTTCTTGCTTCAAGCTTTTGGTCAGCAGTTACCCAAAACGTTGAATAACAGTAAGGATTACATCAATATCATTAAATACTATCGATACCTCAATCCCGATTCGGCTTTGTTTTACGTGAATGAAGGATTAAAACGAGCGCAAGAAGAGGGAGATGAACTGGGGAAAGCAGCTTTGCTAAACCAATTTGGGATGATTGAAGATAATGCGACGAGATATAGGGAATCGAGGGAAAAGTATTTGCAAGCAGAGGCAATTTATCGCGAGCAGGGAGATGACATAGGTTTGGCTGCCACTATCGTAAGGTTAGGAGTGGTAGAAAAACGTAAGGGAAACTATGATAAGGCACTTGCTTATTTCATGGATGCATTGAGTATTAGTGAAAAAAACAAGCACAAATTAGGAATGCTTGAGGGGCGTGTAGTGTTTGCCGAAACCTATTACAATTTGGGAGAGTACGAAAATGCACTCAGTAACCTTCGTATTGCGGAAGAAATAGACAAGCAAATTCCGTTATCCAATCTGTCTCTAAATATGTATATCAATTTCGGTTATGTGTACACGCAAAAAGGTGAGTATGCAAAAGCCATTGAATATGTCGAAAAAGGATTATCAAAAAGTAATAAGGTTGAGTATAATGGCTTAAAAATAAGTTTGTTGTTGCAATTAGGTACTGTTTATTTTAGAAGTGGTAAGCAAGAGCAATCTATCAAGATTTTTAAGGAAGCTTTGGCTTTTACTCGAAAAATAAAAAATGTACTTCGTGAGCAGTTTACACTCGTAGAACTTTCACAAGTGTATGTGAAGAAGCAACCAGATAGTGCGCTATTTTATCTTTCACAGGCCTTAAAAATTGCTGAAGAGCATAAAATGTATCGGCAACAAATTGCTGCTTTAGATAAGATTGGAGATTTATATAAGGCCAAAGGTAATTTAGCAAAAGCACTTTCTTCTAGGGAAAAACGCAATGAAATTGCCGAACAATTTTTTTATAAAGATATGGCTAAGCAGGTTGCTAGCCTAGAAAGTGCTTATGAATTAGAGAAATCAAAGGCTCAACTTAACGAGCTGACGGTAGAGAGTAAAGAGCAACAGATTGTTTCTTACATCATTTTATCTGTTGCTGTGGGTACTTTTTTAGTGCTCATTATTACACTGGTTTACTATTTTCGTTCTAAACATCTCAATAAATTATTAAGAAAAGCAAATCTCGAATTAGAAGAAAGTAACGATATTAAGGACAAGTTTTTTTCTATCATTGCTCACGACATTCGTTCTCCGCTGGTTTCTACTATCAGTATTTTGGGCTTGATAAATGATAAGGAATTAGATGAACGTACCCAGCACGAGCTTGTGAATAAGTTAATGTTGCACTGCGATAGTAGTTTAGAAATTTTGGATAAGCTGCTGAAATGGGGACAGATGCAAATCAAAGGGGTACGATTAAATACTTCAGAGTTTAATCCAATGCCGAATATTATTAGAAATTTGGCCTTATTACAGGAAGCTGCTGAGCAAAAGAATATTGCTATAGATGTTGATATTCCAGAAGATATTACCCTTTACGCCGATGCCGACCATTTTGATTTTGTAATTAGAAATTTAACTGCCAATGCTATAAAATTTACAAAGGAAAATGGCGAAGTAAAGTTAAAAGCAGAAGCTTTAGGAAAAAATAAAATCAAGTTTGAAGTGAAGGATAATGGCGTGGGTATTAGTCAAGCGAGAATTGAAAAGCTGTTTGAACTGTCTGCAACGGGAACTAAAGGTACTAAAGCAGAGGAAGGAACAAGCTTGGGGCTTATTATTTGTAGAGAGTTCGTAATCGCCAATGAAGGCGAGTTAAATGTAGAAAGTGTAGTAGGAAAGGGGGCAACGTTTTCTTTTACTATGAAAGGTTTTATAAAAAAGATTGCATAAAAAATAACATCGGTGTTGCATTTAAAGAAAAACAATCACATATTTGCTTACAGAATGAGACAAGTAAACGTAAATACAATTTGGTGGTGGCATAACGCAATAGCGTGATGTAACCTTTTGTACGTTTATTTTTTAATAAGAATATTTTGAAAGGTTGCTGATGAGGCAACCTTTTTTTGTTATACAACGATGAAGCCGAATCAACTTGTTTGAGAAGCTCTCATCAACCGTAAAGAATAATAGATGAAAAAAATACTTAACCATTTATTTGAAAATAAAACTTTTAGTAGAGCTGAAGCCCAAAAAATATTAACTTCAATTGCTTTGGGAGAGTTTAACCATTCGCAGATAGCTGCTTTTATTACGGCTTATGGCATGAGAAATATCACCGTTGAGGAACTCCAAGGTTTTCGCGATGCGATGTTGGATTTATGCCTAAAGGTGGATTTCTCAGACTTTGAATTGATAGATCTTTGCGGAACTGGTGGCGATGGAAAAGATACCTTCAATATTTCTACTTTGGCCTCATTTGTAGTGGCCGGTGCCGGACATCAAGTGGCGAAACACGGTAATTATGGGGTATCTTCTGGCTGTGGTTCTAGTAACGTAATGGAGTATTTGGGCTATTCGTTCACTAACCAAGAAAATGAACTGAAACGCAGTTTAGATAAAGCGGGAATTTGCTTCATCCATGCACCTTTGTTCAATCCGGCGATGAAAACCGTAGCACCCATCCGAAGGGAATTGGGCGTAAAAACTTTCTTCAACATGTTGGGGCCAATGTGTAATCCGGCGAAGCCGAAAAACCAAATGGTAGGTGTGTTTAGTTTAGAATTGGCTCGTATTTATGCTTACTTATATCAACAAACAGATAAAAACTATAGTATTGTTCACGCAGTAGATGGTTTTGATGAAGTTTCGTTAACCTGTGATTTTAAAACCTTCACTAAAAAAGGAGAAGCTTTATTGAAAGTGGCTGACTTAGGTTTCGAGCAATTGGAAGAGAAACAAATTCAAGGGGGAGATACCATTGAATCGTCTGCCAAAATATTTATGGATGTTTTAGAAGGAAATGCTACTGATGCACAGACAAATGTTGTGCTATGCAACGCAGCATTGGCAATTCAAACTATTAAGCAAGATAAAGCTTTTGCAGATTGTTATTATGAAGCGGAAGAATCGTTGTTAAGTAAAAAGGCATTGGGAAGCTTTAGGAAATTAGTTAACGGATAAATTAATTACCACCTTAGAAACCTAAGTACATCTTAGTTACTAAGCGCTTAAGTGACCTGAGATGTCTAAGGTGGTTAAAAATTGATATGAAACCAAAAATCAAAGTTTGTGGAATGAAATATGCGGCTAACATTGCTGCCGTAGCCGATTTACAGCCCAATTATTTGGGGTTTATCTTCTATGAGAAATCGCCGAGATACATTAGTGAAGTTTCTGCCGAACTGATTAAATACGTACCGCAAGAAATTAAAACTGTTGGTGTTTTTGTAGATGAAGATTTGGAAACTGTAAAAGCTTTAGTTACTAAACACAATCTAAAAGCGGTGCAGCTGCATGGAAAAGAAGATGTATCCTATTGTAAAGAAATGAAGCAAATAGGCGTGGAGGTGATCAAAGCTTTTGGCATCCATCCAGATTTTGATTTTAGTGCGTTGGAAGATTACGGATCTGAGGTAGATTATTTTCTGTTCGATACACAAACGCCAGCGCATGGCGGCTCAGGTAAAGTTTTCGATTGGACATTGCTTAATAACTATCAACTGAGCAAACCTTACTTTTTGAGTGGTGGAATAGATTTAGGGCATGTTGAACAAATTAAAGCGATTAAAGACGAACGATTATACGCTATAGATATCAATAGCAAATTTGAGCAAGAGCCTGGATTGAAAGATATAGCTAGATTGAAGGAATTTTTTAAAGAATTGAATTCATTACCGTTGGTTTAAACCAACGGCAAAAAAAATAAAACATGAATTATTTTGTAGACAAAAGAGGTTATTATGGTGATTTTGGAGGTGCTTACATCCCCGAAATGCTGTACCCAAACGTAGAAGAACTGCGCCAAAAATATCAATCGGTAATTGATGACGAACAATTCCAGCAAGAGTTTAAAGCTTTATTAAAGGATTATGTTGGAAGACCTTCGCCATTGTATTTGGCTAAAAGATTGTCGGAAAAGTACGGTGCAAATATTTTCTTAAAAAGAGAAGACTTAAACCATACTGGAGCGCATAAAATTAACAACACTATTGGTCAGATTTTATTGGCAGAAAAGTTAGGCAAAAAACGTATCATCGCGGAAACTGGTGCTGGGCAACATGGTGTAGCAACGGCTACAGTTTGTGCTTTGCGTGGTTTAGAATGTGTGGTTTATATGGGCGAAGTAGATATCAAACGTCAAGCCCCGAATGTGGCCCGCATGAAAATGTTGGGTGCCAAGGTAGTCCCAGCTACTTCAGGTAGTAAAACTTTGAAAGATGCAACTAATGAAGCCATGAGAGATTGGATTGCGAATCCTGTAGATACACATTACATCATTGGTTCTGTAGTTGGTCCACATCCTTATCCGGATATGGTGGCTCAATTTCAATCTATTATCTCTTTCGAAACTAAAAAGCAACTGCAAGAACAAACTGGTAGCGAACTGGCTGATTATGTATTGGCTTGTGTAGGCGGTGGTAGCAATGCCATGGGCATGTTCTATCATTTTATTGATGATGAAAGTGTAAAATTGATTGCTGTGGAAGCTGCAGGTAAAGGTGTAGATAGCGGATTTTCTGCAGCGACGACTACCTTAGGCAAAGAAGGGGTGTTGCATGGTAGCAGAAGTATTTTGATGCAAACCGAAGATGGACAGGTGGTGGAACCACATTCGGTTTCAGCTGGATTGGATTACCCTGGAATCGGTCCACAACATGCCCATTTATTTAAAACTGGCAGAGGATTGTACGCTTCTATCACAGATGACGAAGCTTTGCAGGCAGGTTTGCTTTTAACGCAGTACGAGGGAATTATTCCGGCAATTGAAAGTGCACACGCTTTAGCTTACCTTGAAAAAATGGAATTTAAAGGCGGAGAGAATGTAGTGGTTTGTCTTTCGGGCAGGGGCGATAAGGATATGGAAACGTATATGAAATATTTTAATTTATAAAGCAATATCGTCATTGCGAGGCACGAAGCAATCTCTATCGCTTCAAGATTGCTTCGTGCCTCGCAATGACGGCAAAGAAATGTCATGAACAGACTTCAACAATTATTTGAAAAAGAACAGAAAGGTTTGCTTTCTATCTATTATACAGCGGGGTATCCAAACTTAGGTGATACCTTAAAAATTGCAGAAACATTAGAACAATCTGGTGCTGACTTTCTGGAAATTGGTTTTCCCTATTCGGACCCCGTAGCTGACGGACCAGTAATACAAGCTAGCAGTAAAAAAGCTTTAGATAGCGGGATGACTTTGCCAATTTTATTTGAGAAGCTCAAAGATTTACGCCAAAAAGTAAGTATTCCAATTTTATTAATGGGCTACGTAAATGTGGTGCTGCAATATGGTGTAGAAGAATTTTGTAAAAGATGCCAAGAAGTAGGCATAGATGGTTGTATCATTCCGGATTTACCGATGTACGAATATGAGGAAATGTACCAAACTAGCTTTAAAAAGTACGGCATAAGTAATATCTTTTTGGTGACACCTCAAACTTCAGAAGAGCGTATCCGTAAGATTGACGGATTGAGTAATGCTTTTATTTATTTGGTATCTTCTGCGGCAACAACTGGTGGTAATCTATCAGTTTCTGAGAGCTCTGCAGCGTATTTCAAACGCATAGCGGATATGAAATTGAAAAACCCATTTGTGATAGGGTTTGGTATTTCGAATAGAGAAACATTTGACGCCGCTAATGAATACGCAAGTGGTGCTATTATTGGTAGTGCTTTCGTTAAAAATATCGATAGAAATAATTTAGAGGGAAGTATTAAGACTTTTATGAAGCAATTTAGATCCTAATACTTTATTAGACCTATAAGGTTTTTGAAACCTTATAGGTTTGATGTAATCTTTATTTCTTTCGACTCGATACTACGAAGCAATCCTTTTTACAATGTCTACTGTCATTCCGAGGAACGAGAAATCTATTTAACTATGATTTATAACCGACTCCTAGTACCTCGGAATGACAAAGTTGTGTAATGCTGCTAGTCGGCAATGCAAATCCAGAGCAGATGTTAGCAAGGTCAATTTTCATTGATATAATCTACCGCTTCTTGCTGAGTTAGCACAGCAAAATCCTTGTATCTTTCATGAACATCAATAATTTCAGCATGGCTTTTTCGACTAGATCTTTATTTTTACAAGTTTTAAGGTGAGCAATTACCGTAGCCAAACATCCTTTTTTATAAGCGATTTTACCTATGACATGAACTAAAGTGCTACTTACTCGTTTAGTAGGGTCGTTTTCTAATTGTTGTAACAAAGGCAAGATCTCCTGAGGATATTTTCTGCCACGCAACTCAATACCGTGACAAATTTCTCTTCTAATTTCTTTATCTGGATGATGTAAATAAGTTGCTACCCAGGTCAATACCGGTGTTGGATTTACTGCTCCCATCTTTTTAACTGAACCAATCACTGCATTTCTTGCCGAGTGATGAGCATCCAGTAAACCGTTATCGAAGAAATGTTGGACCACTTCAAAGTTCTTTTTGCCAATTTCTCCGGCGGCATTGATTACCGTTTGTTATACTGTAAAATCATCATGTTTCCATAGCTTTTCTATTAAAGAAATAATAGCTGCCAATAAATTCTGATTTGATTGAAAAATTTTTCCAATAGCTATGTAGGTCGTTTTTCTGATGTAAGTGTCTTCATCTGAAAAATAGGAAAGTAGGAGGGTAGTCTTTCCATTGGTTAATTCTTCTAGGATGATTCTGTTAATATCAGCAACGAGTTGATTCCTTTCATCTTTAGGTAGATCGTAGAATGCCATTTCAGTTGAATTAGTATTCCCTAGCTCTAATTTCTTTCAGTTTAGTATCAACGCTGTCCACATAGAGCTCCATTTTAGCGTAGTACTTTTCCGTCTTTTCGTCTAGTGCTTTATAGATGAGTTCATAATATTTTTTGTTAAGGACGCAGTATTCTTGACAGAGATTTATGGTGGTTTTCATTTCTATTGTAAGCTCCATGTTTTTTTTGCTCTCTTCTAATACTTCCCAGCTTCTGTTCCAGTAATAAATTCCAATATCCTTAAGATCTGATAAGGATTTTTGCTTGCCAGCTTCGGTAGTGTCTAATGGGAAAATACCCTGTGCCATGTTAGACATGGAAGAGAAGTCGATCATCATAGCTTCATAAGCTTTGGACTGTGGAGTGTTGGCTGCTAGAGTTTTAGCTACAACAGTATCCTTTGCTTTTTTAAACTTGTGGTAATATTTACTAATTACCAAAGATGAGGCAATAACGATAATACAAACAGGTATGGCGATGGCAATTATTACCGTCGTAGATTTAGATTTTAGAGGCATAAAAAGATGGTTAGTTGTTTTGTTTTTCCCATTCCTCTTTAAAGACACGAAGCCAATAGTGAGGGGTTTTATCATAGTTAAAGGTTTCTATTACTTGCAGACCACATTTTTGTAATATGTTTTTTGAAGCAATGTTGTCTACATCACAAATACCATAAACTACTTCTAATTTTAGTGTTTCGAAAGCATATTTTAAACAAGCCTTTGCGGTTTCTGTCGCTACGCCCTTTCCCCAATATTTTTCTATTAATCGATAACCTAAATCGTGATAATTAACATGATTATTGGTTAATTCCGTAATCAACTTAAAGCCGGTCCATCCCACAAAATTACCAGTCGACTTTTCGATGATTGCCCATCGGCCAATGCATAAATCCTCGTATTGTTTTTGAATTAGTCGAATTGTATTTTCAGCTTCCGCAAAGGTTTTTATGGGATGGTTTCCTAAATAAGTATGCACGTTGGTGTTGCTATCCAATTCGAATATTCCCGCTGCATCTTCAGCTACTAAAGGTCTAATGTAAAAGCGTTCGGTTTCAATAATAATCTGAGCCATATGAAGAGCTATGTATTTCTTTAAAAATAATTAAAACCACAAATACACGTCGTTGTAGTTGCATTATCTATGTTTCTATGTGGTGCCAATTTTAACTTTATTGTTTACTGATTTTAAAAAGAAAAATCCAGCCAATCCCGAAAATACAGAGGTGCAAAGAATGGCAAATTTTGCGGTAACAATATGTTTAGGATTAGAAAATGAAAGTATAGAAATGAAAATGGACATGGTAAATCCAATCCCAGCTAGCATACCTACTCCAATGACATGTTTCCAGTTTGCTGCGGTAGGTAGCTTAGCCAATTTTAGTTTTACGGCGATGAAAGAAAGCAAGCTCACACCGATAGTTTTTCCTGCAAAAAGTCCTAAGATAATACCTAAAGCCAAAGGCGAAATTAAACCTGAAATCATTCCTTTTTCAAAAGTGATATTGGTATTTGCTAATGCGAAAAGTGGCATGATGAAGAAGTTGACAGGTTTAGTTAAAGCATGTTCTAGATTCTCTAATGGAGATACTTTGCCATTTTCTCCAATAGGGATAGTAAAAGCTAATAGCACACCTGCAATAGTAGCGTGAATACCCGAATGATGCATGAAATACCAAAGGAAAACTCCAGGTACTAAATAAAGCCAAAGTGATTTGATTTTGAAATAATTCAAAGTGAAAAGTGCAGCTACACTGGCCGCTGCTATATATAATTCTTGCCAATGTATTTGTTCACTATAAAACACGGCAATCACCAAAATAGCTCCTAAATCATCAGCGATGGCTAGAGCAGCTAAAAATATTTTTAAGGATGATGGGACGTTTTTACCTAGCATTGCAATAATAGCCAGTGCAAAGGCAATATCTGTTGCCATGGGAATTCCCAAGCCTCCTGCTGTATCGGTTCCTTTGTTAATGATAAAATAAATCCCGGCTGGAACAAGCATGCCACCTACAGCTGCCAAAACGGGTAAACTAGCTTTTTGTATGCTTGAAAGTTCTCCACCAATTAATTCTCTCTTGATTTCAAGCCCTACCAAAAGAAAAATACAGCCATTAAGCCGTCGTTTATCCATAAAGAAATGCTGTAATTAATCCATGTGCTGCCTATATTAAAACCAATGTTGTAATTCAGTAACTGCTCAAATGGTTTTGCCGCATTAGAATTTGCAATAACTAAAGAAATGATCACACAAATCATCAATAGAATTCCGCCTGTTTTTTCAGAGTTAAAGAAGTTCTTGAATATAGTGGAATTGATTTTCTGAGCCATATCGCTAAATTAAATAATTATTCAACAAAAAAGGCTTTTGGTTAGTTCCAAAAGCCTTTTTAATCAATTGTTAAATTACTTATTGTTTAATGAATTTGGCTTTGTGTTGCTGTCCGTCAACTGTTAATTGTAGGATATAAACGCCGGTAGTAAGTTGGTTTATTTTGCTGTTCAGTTTTTGATTTAACGAACTAATAGAACCAGTTTCTCTTAAAATTACTTTGCCATCTATTGCACTAACCAACATCTGCACAGCGGCACTTTCTGTTGCCAAGCTGAATGCCGTTTTGTTGATAACTGGGTTAGGGTAAATTTTAAGGACATTTTCTTTCAAGTTGGCAAACTTTACAGATTTAATTTCCGAATAAGAATATTTACCATTGAAATCTGTTTGTTTCAATCTGTAGTAATTTGTTCCATTAATCGGATTTTCATCAACTACGTTGTAATTTCTAACTTCTTCACTGTTGCCAGCACCTTTTACAGTTTTAATCGTTATGAAGTTTACACCATCTGTCGAGCGTCCAACCGTAAAGTAATCATTGTTGGTTTCGGTAAGCGTGGTCCATTTAATATTAGTAACGTTACCATTTGCTGTAGCGTCAAAGTTTTCTAATTTTATTGGAAGTGTACCTACTGGAAAACTAAACCTCGAATACACTGCTAAGTGGTCGGAAGTGTTAGAACTATAACCAGAGATATAATCTCTTGCATCTTCTATTGCTGTAGAATTAGCAGCATAAAATGCATTCAGTTCATTTGAAACAATAATATTATCAATCATGCTTGGGTTGGTACTGCCAACATAAGTTCCTTTGCTTGCTTGCAGAAGTGGTAAGGTTAAGGCAGTATAGCCATTACTTGTGAACACTCCAAATGGAGAAGTTTGTCCAGAAGCGATAGACCCTAATACTAAGTCGTTGTAATCGCCAACAATTGCGTTGTTTTCTCCAGGATATTGTGCTGCTAAAGAATCTCTAAGCACTTGTACGTCAAATTTCCTTCTATTATAATCAGCGGGTGTGCTACCAGATTTTGCATGGATAACCACCACGTTTACTTTTTTCTTTAAGCCATCTAAAGTAGTTACGTTAAATGTTCCTATAAAAGGTAAACGTCCAGATGACCAGAAACTATCGCTAATTGTGTTTGTATTACCAGCTACTGCATCTTTGTATAAACCTACAAACATTGCTCTAAAACCAACGGTATCAACTGTTGCAGAGTTGTAAATGAAACCAATTTTTTGGGCAGGGAAAGGGTCTGTACTATTATTCGGTTTAATTGAATAAGAATAAACCTGAGATATTTTCTTTTTGTAGGTGTTTGGTAAAGTCGCTAACAATTCGTCAACTGCATTTTCATCAGAAATCTCCTGAATTCCAATTACATCTGGTAACATCTTTGCGTAAACAATAGATGCATTGCTGATTTGCTGGGTTCTATTGGCAGGTCCATAATTTGGAATTGTAGTTCCATTTCCGAAAAATTCCATATTCCAGGTAGCCAAATCAAATGTGTTTGCTTTTAAAAGTGAGCTTCCCTTTAATTGTGGTCCGTTTGCATTAAGTCCGGTACCCGAGAAAGTTAAAGTGGTGGTAATTTGAGCTGCTGCGCTCGATGGTTTAAATCTAGCATAAACAGTTTTTGCACTTACGGCATCTGCTTGTGGTACAACAATACTAGCTTGAAAAGTATTGTCATCTAACGAAAGCTCAAAATCACCTGTAGCGTTAATGGTAATGTCGCCATAGCCGGAAGAAGTAAAAGTAAATGATTCGCTTGGCGATAATGCTCCAATATTAGTTTCTGCGAAGCTGATGGTGTTTGTAGGTATGCTTGAAGTAGCCGTTTGATTAGTTAATGAAAAATCATCAATTCTCCACTCTGCTGCGTTTGAATTACTTGCAGTTTCTGTAACGTATCTAAAAGCGATATAAGTAGCTGCGGTTTTATAAGCAGATAAATCTAGGTTGTTTGATTTTGTCCAAGTACCCGTAGTGGTAGGTAGTCCTGGAGAAGTAATCTCTGTCCAATCAGCTAAGTTGATAGTTCCAGAACCATTGTAAGTAGTTGATACATATACTTTGATATCTGGTCCAGTAAACCATTTTCTAGTCCAGAAATTAACAATAGGAAAGTTGGCGAATGAAGTTAAGTTCATTTTTGGACTGATTAACCAGTCATCACTTGGTTGGTTACCATCTCCATCAGTTTCAGTTTCGCTATACCCATTCATGTAAGCTGCACCGACCGAACGTGCGTTAGAAGTAGTGTGTTCCCATGTTTTTACTGAGCCTTTTACACTTACTGGTTTCCAATAAGAAGTATTCAAGTAATTTGCATCGTCAAAATTTTGAGTATAATCTGCAGTGATTTGAAAATTAGGATCTAAGCCAACACCAGTTAAGGCAACATTGGTTGCGGTTGACGTGCCACCTCCAGTGATGGCGATGATGCCATTTGTTGTAACAACCGTTGTTGGACTATACTTTACATAAATAGTAGTGTTGCTCGAATTTAAATCAGCTTGGGTATAGCTTAAAGATTGCTCAAAGGTGCCTCCGCTTGTTTTCGAAATGCTGAAAGGAGCAGAAGTAACAACAGATGTGTTTACATTGGTAAGATTTGAATAGTTTAAAACAAAGCTTCTTTCTGAAGAAACTGTGTTAATGTTTTGCCCTCCAAATGAGATAGAAGTGGGATCTGCCGAAAATTCTGGATCAGTAGGGTTAGGAGTTATGCTAAAATTATCAATTCCCATACCGTCATCGGCACCAGTAGCATCAAAATCTGAAAATCTAATCCAAAAAGTTGCATCAGCAGGAATATTTAATCCAGTTATGGTATAAGATATATTTGAACTATGTATCACAGATCCGTTAGCCGTAGCGGTTTGAGCAGTGTTTTCATAGTCAAGCTGGCTAACTGCAGTATAAGTTCCTGCATTTAAAGCTGTAGCATTTGTACTATAAGCAAATTCAATTTTATCACTTCTGTTAGCATTTCCTACTCTCCACGTTTTACCGATGTAAGAAATTTTAAGTTTGGTAATTGCTGTTCCAGTTTCATTTTTAAATGAAGCACCAATGGTAGTTGTTAATGTACCGCTTCTTAGCATGCCAAAAGTTCGCTCCGAAGAACCAGTAGCGCCAAAACTATAAGTATCAGCAGTATTACTACTACCAGTTCCAGCAGTATAAATAGAATTTAAATTTGCGCTCGTACCAGTTTCTAAAAACGTCCACCCGGTAGGTAACGCTGTACCAGTACCACTTAAAGCTAATGTATTAAAATCTTCTACCTTTGCTGTCCCTGCTGTAGATAGTATTACTTGGCAATTCCCATCTAAATATGCGAAGCCAATAAGTAGTAAAATAGAGAGTAAAAGTTTCTTCATATCTTTCTTTTTAAACAAATAAGTTGTAAAGCTACGAAGAGAATTTTTGCGTTTATGTTAAATTAATATTAACAAATAATCTAATTTTCAACAATTACTATAAATAGTCCTCAATATCTCCTTTTCCCTCGCGAATCACCTCGAAATCACCACTGGTACAGTCAATAACAGTAGAGGCTTCATTATCGCCATAACCACCATCAATCACTAAATCTACCAAGTCTTCGTATTTTTCGTGTATTAATTCTGGGTCGGTAGAATACTCAATTACTTCATCATCATCCTTAATAGAAGTAGAGATAATTGGATTGCCCAAAGCTGCTACAATTTGACGAGCGACATTATTGTCGGGCACACGAATACCAACCGTTTTTTTATTAGAACTTAGCAGTTTTGGAACATTATTATTCGCATTAAAAATAAACGTGAAAGGCCCAGGTAAAGCTTTTTTGAGTACTCTAAAAACAGTAGTGTCTATAGGTTTGATGTAATCGGAGATATGTCTTAAATCAGAACAGATAAAAGAAAAATTAGCTTTTTCAGGTTTAATGCCCCTAATTTTACAGATTTTCTCGATAGCCTTATGGTTGGTAATATCACAACCTAAACCATATACCGTATCTGTAGGGTAAATGATAAGTCCACCTTTTTTAAGTACTTCCACGGCTTGTTCTATCGCCTTGGGATTTGGGTTTTCCGGATATATTCTGATAAGCATTTGTAAAAATAACAAAATGATGCGGTACTTGTTTCGGTATCGACCTTTATATTGTTACTTTAGCAAAAAACGAACAAAATAGCCATCTTAAATAACTTGTTTTACTTAAAATGAGAGTAAAAGTTATAAAAATGGCAAAACATTAATTTAATTGAGATGAGAAAAGCATTTGTTGCAATTGCAGCCTTTTTGGTAGCATTTACGGTAATGTTGGGACTTTACCATCCATTTTTATGGTGGACATTTTTATTTACCGGTCCGATAGTGTTGTTGGGTATTTATGACATGGTTCAGCCTAAGCGAAGCATTGTGCGTAATTATCCAGTAGTTGGTCGTCTGCGCTACTTTATGGAGCACATGAGACCAAAAGTTTACCAATATTTTGTAGAAAGTGATACTAATGGAACGCCTTATAATAGGCTAAATCGTTCATTGATTTATCAACGAGCGAAAAAAGAATTAGATACTATTCCATTTGGTACGCAATTAAATGTTTACGAAAATGGATATGAGTGGTTAAGTCATAGCATCATGGCAATAAGCCATCACGACTTAAATTTGAAGCCTAGAATTTTAGTGGGTGGTCCAGATTGTAAACAGCCTTATTCATCTAGTGTGTACAATATTTCTGCGATGAGTTTTGGCTCTTTAAGTCAAAATGCCGTGTTGGCACTTAACGGTGGAGCAAAATTGGGAGAATTTGCACACAACACAGGGGAAGGCGGAATTAGCGATTATCACAGAGAATTGGGAGGCGATTTAATCTGGCAAATTGGTACAGGCTATTTCGGGTGTAGAAATCTGGATGGTACCTTTAATGGAGAGGCCTTTGGTGAGCGTGCTCAAACCGAACAGGTGAAAATGATTGAAATCAAGCTCTCTCAAGGAGCTAAACCAGGTCACGGTGGTATGTTGCCAGGAAAAAAAGTAACACCAGAAGTAGCTCGTATTCGTTTGGTGCCAGAAGGAAAAGACGTGCTATCGCCGCCAGCACATTCTGCTTTCTCCACGCCAATAGAATTAATGGGCTTTGTTAAGAAATTGAGAGATTTAGCTGGCGGAAAACCAGTAGGATTTAAGTTGTGTATTGGTCGTAAAAGTGAATTCTTTGCGATTTGCAAAGCGATGGTAGAAACTGGTATTTATCCTGATTTTATAACTGTGGATGGGGGAGAAGGTGGTACTGGTGCAGCACCTCAAGAGTTTTCTAACTCCGTAGGTATGCCGTTGAGAGATGGCGTGGCATTTGTTTACGATGTTTTGGTAGGGTTCGATTTGAAAAAGCACATTAAAATTATTGCTTCTGGAAAAGTGTCTACAGGTTTTGATATCGTAAAAAACATAGCTCTGGGAGCGGATATGTGCAGTGCTGCCAGAGGAATGATGTTTGCTTTGGGTTGTATCCAAGCTTTAGAATGTAATAGCAATACCTGTCCAACAGGTGTGGCAACACAAGACCAAAGCTTAATGAAAGGTTTAGTGGTTGAGGATAAGAAAGTAAGAGTGAAGAACTTCCACAATCAAACGGTGGCTAGTGCTGTGGAACTATTGGGTGCGGCTGGACTTAAAGAGTTTAGCCAGTTAACTAGGGCATATATTAATAGAAGGGTGAGCCCTAATGTGATACAAAATTACAGAGAAACCTATCCGTATCTTCCAACAGGTTCGTTATTGAAAACACCTTATCCGTCTCGTTTCGAATTGGGAATGGCTTTAAGTGCATCGGAAACTTTCTTACCTACAGATTATAAAGTAACTGAGGTTGACTATCAAATGGCTAATCCTTATCATGAGTAATTTTTTAGATAAGAAACTTCGTAAGTCTGTATTTAACGATAAAGAAAATAAAAAGCCACTTAAAATTTAAGTGGCTTTGTTATATAAAGGATCTTTTTCCTTAATCTTTTATCCTTGCTCCAAATTAAAATTCAGCGCTCTTAGGGAAACGAGGGAAAGCAATTACGTCGCGGATATTGGTCATGCCAGTTACGAACAACACTAAACGCTCAAAGCCTAAACCAAAACCTGCATGTGGCGCAGAACCGAAACGACGAGTATCTAAATACCACCATAATTCTTCCTGAGGTACACTCATTTCGTCCATACGTTGTTTCAATACATCCATACGTTCTTCACGTTGCGAACCGCCAATCATCTCGCCAATACCTGGAAACAAGATATCCATTGCGGCAACAGTTTTGCCATCGTCATTTAAACGCATGTAAAACGATTTGATGTCTTTCGGGTAATCTGTTAATATCACTGGTCGTTTGAAGTGTTTTTCTACCAAGTAACGTTCGTGTTCGCTTTGTAAATCAGCTCCCCAGCTGTCAATCAGATATTTGAACTGTTTTTTCTGATTCGGTTTTGATGATTTTAAAATATCAATGGCTTCTGTATAAGTCAAGCGTTGAAAATCGTTTGCTAAACAGAAATCTAATTTTTCTAATAAGGTAAATTCGCTACGTTCGTTTTGAGGTTTTTGTTTTTCTTCCTCAGCTAAACGGTTGTTTAAAAACTCTAATTCCTCTTTGCAGTTTTCTTTAGCGTAGCTGATGACGTATTTCATCATATCCTCTGCCAATTCCATATTATTTTCTAAATCTGCAAAAGCAACTTCAGGCTCAATCATCCAAAACTCTGCCAAGTGGCGAGTAGTGTTTGAGTTTTCTGCTCTAAAAGTAGGTCCAAATGTGTAGATATGTCCAAAAGCCATTGCCGCTAACTCGCCTTCTAGCTGACCAGAAACGGTTAGGTTAGTCGCACGACCGAAGAAATCTTCTGAGAAATCTACTTTACCATCTTCAGTACGAGGTGTATTTTCGAAATCTAACGTAGTTACTTTAAACATTTCACCAGCCCCTTCCGCATCACTAGCCGTAATTACGGGAGTATGCATATATACAAATCCTCTTTCGTTGTAAAACTGATGGATCGCAAAAGACAAAGCGTGACGTACTTTGAAAACTGCATTAAAAGTGTTTGTTCTGAAACGCAAGTGCGCAATTTCTCTTAAAAACTCTAAGCTATGTTTTTTAGGTTGTAGAGGGAATTTCTCAGGATCGCTATCACCCAAAATTTCAACCTTTGTAGCTTTAATTTCTACGGTTTGTCCTTTTCCTAAAGATTCGATTAAAGTTCCGGTAGCTTTAATTGCGGCTCCAGTGGTAATTCTCTTCAACAAATTCTCAGGCGTATTATTAAAATCAACTACCACTTGGATGTTGCCCATGCAAGATCCGTCGTTTAACGCAATAAACTGATTATTACGGAAGGTTCTTACCCATCCCATAACCGTTACTTCAGTGTTAAAATCTGTAGATTTTAATAAGTCCTTAATTTGTTGTCTCTTAATCATATTGAGTTTATTATAAAAGCTGCAAAAATAAAGATTTGTTGCTTAATTTTAGGTATTTATGTAGGTTAATTTTAAATGAATTTTACCTTTCTTTCATTGAATATGGTTATGTTTGCTTTAATCTTATTCTAAATACGTAGTGGCAAATTTACGTTCGTGGCTCAGTGCTAATCATATTATCGGTAATCCTAATAAGTTTTCACTCGAAGAAAGAATATTCAATAGCTTTTGCGTAATCGCTGCAATAGCCTTATTCCTAGAAATTTTCTTTAACTATTACATCGGATTAAAGATAGTTGCACTTATTTGCTTGTTTGGAGCTAGTTTTTCTGCTATTCTTTATTATTTGTCTCGATTTAGGAGAAATACTACAATAGCCATTAGTTGTCTTGGAGTAGTTGCTAATTTTACCTTTTTGCTAAATTACTTTTACAATTCGGGTATTTACGGTCCGAATATGTTGCTGTTCTGTTTGATACTGCTCATTACTATTGTTGTAGTTCCCAAAAAACAGTTGTTTTTGTGGATAGGCTTAAATATGTTTACGGTTTTTGGTGTGTTGATTTTTGAATATCTATATCCAGAACATATTCCTAATGTTTATGCAGATAATTTAACAAAAACAATAGATTTTGCTGTTACCTATGGAGTGGCGGCGTTATTGATTTGCTTAAGTATTAGTTTTATAAGGAATAATTATGATAGAGAGCGTATAGCTGTATCTCAAAAAAACTTAGAGATAGAAGAGCAGAGCTTTCAAATTATGGAGCAAAATAGTGCGCTAGAAAAATTGAATTCGGAAAAAGCTAAGCTGTTTTCTATTGTGGCACACGATATTAGGTCGCCTTTAAGTTCTATTTTAGGTTATTTGGAAATTTTGGCAGAGACTGATATGACCGAAAAAGAGGATGTACAGATTAAGCAACGTTTGCTGCATGTTACTAAAGATACTTCTGAGATGTTGACGAATGTGTTGTCTTGGTCGAAATCTCAGTTAGATGGAGCTAGGGTAGATATTGTGAAAGTGGATGTAGCTCTTGAATTAAAAAAAGGTTTAAGTCTTGAGAAAAATATAGCTTGTAAAAAAGATATAGACTTAGAGTTTGATTTGGACGATGGTGTTTTTGTGGCAGCAGACTTGAATATGTTTCTCATTGTAGTTCGTAACTTAGTTAATAATGCCATTAAGTTTACTCCGGAAGGAGGTAGGGTGTTGTTGTCGCTAAGTGTTAATGAAGAAGAATGTTTGATTAAGGTTAAGGACAATGGTTTGGGTATCAGCGAGAGTCATCAGGCTGATTTGTTTAAGCTAAAAGCGCTTTCTACTTTTGGTACCAATAATGAAAAAGGTGTTGGTCTAGGGCTTTTGCTCTGTAAAGATTTTACTGAATTGCAGAATGGTAAAATTTGGTACGAGCCCAATGTTGATAAAGGAAGTACCTTTGTTGTTTCCTTTAATCTCTATAGGTTATCTGAAGGCAAGTAGATAACAAACGCATCCGTTTCGGTTTCTATTCTGCCTCCATGCATTTCTATTAATGTTTTCGAAATTGTTAAAGCTGTGCTTTGGTGGTCATCATGTTCCTTTGATGAAGAAATTTCTATGATAGCCTGTTTGTCTTTGCTAAAAGATTTAATTGTTATAGCGGTGTTTTCAGAAGAATGGGTTTTGCTGATTAATAAAATAATAGCTTCTTTTAGGCGGTTGTAGTCAGCGTAGATATTCTTCTCGATTTGGTTTGTCGTAGTGATGTTGATGTTGCGTATAGTGCTTTTGACATCATTTAGGAGCTCGTTTAAATTGGTTTCGTTAATAACTAGCTTAAAATTATTGTCTTCTGCTGGAAAAGCAGATTTAAGTTTTTCTAAATTTGAAAACAGTCGTTGATTGGCTTTCTCTAGTTTTTCGCAAAAATTAAGCACCATTTTTGGGTCGTCTGCCTTTCGCTTTAATAATTCTGAAGTAAGAGAGATGGAAGTTAATGGATTTTTAAGGTCGTGTATTGATTTGTGCATGAAATCCGTAAAAACTTGTTGCAGCCTTTGATTTTCTTGCTGTTTTTCTATGGCGTCTGCTATACTTCTGGCAAAATCTTCAAGTATGGAGATTTCTTTAGTAGATAGGTCGCGTTCGTTTTCGTCTAATAATAGTATGAGACCTGATATGTTTTTTGTGGAAGAAATTAGTGGTAAGCTAGTGTATGATTTAATTTCCGACGGCAGTCCTTTGAAAGGGTGCCTATTTGATGTGCGTACCTTATTTTCTGATTTGTTGTAGATTGATGTTTCCTCTCTGTAATCGAAATCAACAGGTATTGTTTGATTGTTCGGATAGTAGTACGCTTCGTCGTTATCTAGCCATATTATTTGTGTATGAGTGAAGCTGAATGTTCTGTCTAATAAAATTTTTATAAGACTTAAAGATTTTGTTAGTGATTTATCAGTTGTGACCTGCATGTATGTTGTTAGTCTGTTTTTGTGTTGTACAAATATACATTATTGAAAATTGTCTTTATTTTTAGGTGTTTTTGTGTTATTTGTATGTTTTTTATGTTTTTTGTCTAATTATTTTTTTGTTTTTTATCTTTTTGTATGTTTTTTTGTTGTTGTTATTGTTTTTTAGTTGTTATTTTTTTGTTTGTGTATTGTTTTTGTGTTTTTTATTTTATTATTTTTTGTGTTTTTGTGATTTTTTATATTTTTTTTGAATTAAATATTCAAAATAGTTTTGTTTTTAAAAATTAACGTCTATATTTGTTGTGTTCATACAAAAAAGTACATTTATATTTGGTTTGATTAAAGCTCTGGTTGGATGGCCAGAGCTTTTTCATAAAAACATAAAAACTTTTGATAAAAAATTTAAACTAAACCTAAACAACCTATATAAAGCCAGTCAATTTTGATTGGCTTTTGTTATTTACGACCTTAGTATGTGTGTTATTGCTAATTATGCTCGCCGTCATTGCCGGCTCGACTGGCAATCATAATGCACTAAACATAAATAAGGTTTGTTGGTTAACCTTTTTTTGCTGTTAAAATAGTATGTACTTCAATTTTATTTTCAGATCTTTTGAAATCTACTTTGAAAATATGTTCAACTTTAAAGCCGTTTGCTCGAAGCAAGTCTTTTAAAGTTTCCAATTCGTGGTAGTTGAAATAAACACTGTCTCCATTCTTGTTTGTCATCAACCCAGATTGCAAGGGCAAACCTTCTACAAAACTGATGTAGATCATCCCTCCGCTATTTAATAATTGTTCGGCGTTTGAGATGAACTTTTCAGTTTCTAAAGAAGAGAAGTAGGGGATGCAAAAACCAGCAATAATGCCATCAAATTTGCTTTCAAGTTCGTTTATTTTTCTAGCATCCATTACTGAAAAGCTTGCCTTTGGATTATTCTTTTCCGCTAAAGATATCATGTTTGGTGCAAGATCTATCCCATAGATTTTAAAGTCTGGTCTTTTTTGAAGTAGGTATTTAGTAATATTTCCAGGACCACAACCAATTTCTAGCAGCTTGGCATTTTCCTTTTTAATTGCTTTGCAAATGAAGTCATAGGTTTCATTGTACAAATCCAGTTTCATGAATTTGTCATTGTAGATTTTGGCGACTTTGTTCCAGGTGTTTAAGTTGTGCTGGTTGTGATTCATGAAATTAAATCTACAGAAAACTCGTTCATTTTTATAATGAAAGAAATTTATAGTGGGACTTTGTCAATCTTGATTTTGCGAACTGTTTATAAGATTGACAAAGTTTGCGCATCAGTTTTTGTTTCCCAAACCCGATTGAAGCGAAAATACTTTTTGTTGCGTCATTTCGAACGCAGAGAGAAATCTCTAAGTTAAAAGCTACTATCAAACAGATTTCTCTCTGCGTTCGAAATGACGGGGGACAGAAAACAAAAAGATTACAGCGAAAAGCGGGGCTGAAATAACTAAAGAACTACTGTGTCTGCTTTTCAAAAAAAGCGAAACTATGGTCGAAATAACGTGTGAAACAAAAAAAAAGACCAGCTGATTGCTCAACTGGTCTTTTACGAAATATATCTTTTCGACTATTTAGCCAAAACTTCTTCTACTAAATCTGCAGCTTCTTTCAATAAAATTGCAGAGTAAACTTTCAATCCAGACTCGTCGATTAGTTTTTTAGCTTCTTCAGCGTTAGTTCCTTGTAAACGAACAATGATTGGAACTCTAATGTCGCCAATTTCTTGGTAAGCATCAATCACACCTTGTGCAACTCTATCGCAACGTACAATACCACCAAAAATGTTGATTAAGATTGCTTTTACGTTAGGATCTTTCAAGATAATGTTGAAACCAGCTTTAACTGTAGTCGCGTTAGCAGTTCCGCCCACGTCTAAGAAGTTAGCAGGCTCACCACCAGCCAATTTAATGATGTCCATAGTAGCCATCGCTAAACCAGCACCATTAACCATACAACCTACGTTACCATCTAATTTAACATAGTTAAGGTTGCTTTCGCTAGCCTCAACATCTGTGGGATCTTCTTCCAATTTATCACGCATTGCTGCATAATCTGGATGACGGTATAATGCATTTTCATCCAAATCTACCTTAGCATCAACAGCAATGATTTTCTCGTCGCTAGTTTTTAAAACAGGGTTGATTTCGAACATTGCAGAATCGGTTTGGTCGTAAGCTTTGTACAAAGCAGCAACAAATTTCACCATTTCTTTATGTGCAGCACCAGTTAAACCTAAGTTGAAAGCAATTTTACGAGCTTGGAAACCTTGTAGGCCAACTTTAGGGTCGATAGTTTCTTTGAAAATCAAGTGAGGCGTGTGTTCCGCAACTTCCTCGATGTCCATACCACCTTCAGTACTGTACATGATAATGTTTTTGCCAGCAGCACGGTCTAAAAGTACGCTCATGTAGAACTCTTTAGTTTCCGTTGGGCCTGGATAGTAAACATCTTGAGCAACCAAGATTTTGTTTACTTTTTTACCTTCTGCACCAGTTTGCGGCGTAACCAATTGCATCCCCAAAATATCGGTAGCTCTTTGCTTTACTTCGTCTAAGTTTTTGGCCAATTTAACACCGCCACCTTTACCTCTACCTCCAGCGTGGATTTGCGCTTTAATCACAACCCAGTCAGAGTTAAAGTCAGTTTTCATTTTTTTAGCGGCTTCAACAGCTTGGTCAACTGTGTCAGCAACAATGCCTTCTTGTATAGCAACGCCAAAACTCTTTAGAATTTGTTTACCTTGATATTCGTGGATATTCATTTCTTTAAAATTTGCCCAAATCTACAATTTCAAATCCTTTATGCCAATAGCAAAATGGATTTAAATGTAAAGAAATCGCAATGTTGGTAAGATGTTATTGTTAAATGGATGGATTGTTAAATTGTAGCGGTAAATATTCGTCTATTTTTGAAAATGTAGGGACAATGGTTATTGGCTACTGCAGTCCTGCTTTCGCTTATAGTCCTCGTTTCGCTAACGCTTACTGCGGGCTAATCCGCTCAATCAGGTTTAATTAACAAAGGCAATCTGTCTTAATCTTCTATTCTCCGGTATTTTAAGATATTGCTACTTCCTTCAATTGTTACTTGTATCCGAGTTGGATAATCGTCTATTTGTTTAAATATTTCTCTCGAATAAAATTCTGGATACTTGAAGTTGATTATCTCATTGTTGGGATTTAGCTGATACATAGCTGTATCTGTTAAAGATTCGTCGTTAAAAGATTTGAAATTTGGCGTATTTTTAATTAACTGTATAATATTAATTTTATCCATTTCGCTAATTTCAATTTCTGTTTCTTGTATCCTTTCGGGCATTCCTTTCACAGAATTATTCAAGATTTTGAATTTATCTTTTAATTTTATGTGCAAATGCGCTAAGTCTTTGTTTACATCATTTTCTGATATACTTAATTCATCAATGGTATTGGTTAAACAGAATAATACGATAGGTGCAATTAAAACCAAAGAAGATATGATTCCAATTATCGTTCTTTTCTTTATTGAGAAGTATAGCACAGTAATTCCAATTAAGAAAAACATGCCTAAGAATAATATACCGTAAATTAAAGACATTCCCATTTCTTAATCAATTTGTAGCATATCCGCCTTGCTGATGATTAGACAACTTTTGAATGGTCTTATTAAATTTCGAGCTCATCTTTCTCCAATACTTTCTAAAGTCTACTTTACCGGCTCTAAATAGTTTTTTATGAGCATGCCATACAACTAAAGTAGTCGAGAAATAGAAAATAGAATAGCCGCAATAGGATAGTAAGCGAATAAACTTGTTTTTATCGCTATAAATAATAGCGAGCCGTTCCATCTGGAATCTGATATGTGGCGCTTCGTCAATTAAGATATCTGTGCATATCTGTTTAAGCAATTTACAATTAGTGGCATCTTTTAGACATTGGTAAAATACTTGCGCTGCATTTTCAACTGTAATAACGGCAATCGTCCAAGACTCCATATCTGTATAAAGTCCACGAAATTTCCTAAATAAACTATCTCCCCAATTTTTCTTGATTCTTTTTTCTCCAATTAAATCAATATACTTTCCAAGGTTGTTTCCATGCTTTTGCTCTTCTTTGATGAATAGTCTGATGGCTTCAACGTAATTATCGTCATTTAACTTTCTGGCGTATTTTTTAGCGGCATTGATTAGGTTGCTACCATCCGAAGTTTCGCCCAATTGCCAAGCTTGTAAAGATTTTAATATATGTTGCCTTTCTGTTAATGTAAGCTCGGGAGCAATAGTCCAATCAATTCTTTGTTTTTTTAGGTTTTCCGAAAAGTACTGCAGCCAGTTTTGAGAGTTTTGCATTTTATTTAGAGTTAGAAATTTAATAATCTGAGATATATGAACGCAATTGGGATATTTAATAAAATGAAGCTAATTGTTTTAACGTATTCTATCGGTTTTTCTCGTTTTATAAATGCGGCCAGTATCACCGTTAGAAGCACTAGGATATTAACAGGGACAATGAAAATCAAATAATAAAATCCAATAGGTAGTAATACAGAAGCGCCAGTAATAAGGTACGACAAGAATAGCAAGGTGCCTAATGCGAAAGACCAAATTGCGGTTAGTTTACCAATGCTAATTTCAGTGATATTTTCCATCGTTAATTTTGCTTAATACGTTTTCTTTAATGTTTTCAAGGCTTCCCACTCCAAATAGCTAAAAGACAACCATGAAGTTTTCTTCTCCAAAAACCAGTTAATTTTGTTGTCTAGTCTTTGATTGAAGCCATCTTTTGCATTTTTAATGGCTAGTGCTTTTCTTTCTGTTTTGCTCAATGGAGGAGCTATATTTGTTCCTTCTAAAGTAACTTCTACAGTTCCAGTAGCTGTAGAATCTACTGCCGCTTTTATTTCATCGTTACCTGCCTGTTCTTTTTCTTCCTGTGTAATCACATATTTTAAAAGTAATCCTCGATTCTTTTCTAATATCGGAGTGATTTTATCGGAAAGCCCCATTAAATGGTCTACATCAACGCTAATTCTATTAGAATTACTAAGATTATAATTCATAATTAAAGCATCCCAATTCACAAAACTTAAAACGACCAACAGTGTGTACCATATTTTCGAGTTTATACGATATAAAAAGAAAACGGTCTTCTGTTTTGCAACCTTAATATAAACCGTAGCCAATCCAATAAGAGATAAAGTAGCAAAAACTGCCACGCCAATTCTTTTGTAAGTTAAACCATGGTAAAAAATGTAATCGTAATCCCTATGGAAAACCGAGAGCACTAAAAATATATTCTGAGCAATCCAAATGTAGGCTAAGAGCTTAATCCATTTGTTTTTTCGGTAGAAATTCAAATTGCCGCTAAAGAAATACACGATAATCAACATGGCGATGACGATGCTAAAAATCAAAGTATTGGTTCCATCGTGCAACTCGGCAGAGAAATTTTTGCTAGCATCAACTGCGTTGTTAAACCATAACGTAGCCGTATCAATCGCATTTAAAAACAAAAGCAGTAAGTTTAGTGCCGTAAAAGAGATAATGCCTATAACGTTTTCGGTTTTCAGTGCTAGTTTTTTACCTGTCTGATTTCCTGATAATAACATCCTAAAGTCCTGAAAAAGAGATGGTTTTTTAATATCCCTACGCTTTCTAGTTAATTGGTCATCTTCTCCAATTTCAACGTCATCCAGTAATTTGCTTTTAATCCCCACTGTAATGCCTGCGGTAATGCTGATTCCCAATAATAAGAATAGGCATTTAGGTAAGCTGATATCGATAAAAAAGAAGTTGAAAATGGTATTGAAGAAGTGGCTGATGTGATCGGTAACCAAACGAATATATTTATCGAAAATAGGATTGGCAACACTATACAACGAGCAGAAAATGATGACCATTAACAGTGGAAGTACAATATATTTTACGGGTTTTAAAATAGGCTTAAAGTTAAATTTGCCCAACTTGGTACCTTTCAGTTTGGTAATGATGCCATAAGGGCCGCTGATAATTTGTAAAACTCCCCAAACCAACGCGGTAATGCTCGATTTCAGCATTACAAAATGTGCGGTACCCAAATAAATCAACAAAGTGATGAACCAAGTAATGATAGCTAGCATGGAATTGTCGTAAGTAATATAGGTGGCTATCGCTAAATGTGGCAAGGCGGTGTAAAGCTTGTTTTTATGGAAAGGAATATCACTGTCTGTGAAAGTGATGGCGATAATAAATAAACTATATAGCAGTAAGTTAAGTCCTAAAAATTCGTCCCAAAAAAGGAGTTCGAAGATTAATCCGCCAATAAGTAGGAGCGGAAGACGATAATCGATTTTCTGTGTCATTTGTTTAATAATTATGTTTCTAGTGTTAGGTAGTTTGTGATAAGCGTTTTTTAATAAATTATTGCCTGTTTAGTCAGTTCAATTTATAGATTGATGTGGTTTAAATCAGCTATCTGAATAGACAACCAAACAAAGAATATCCCAATGGGAATATTGATAAGCATGATAATAATAGCATTAAATATTTGTCTCCAATTAGACCTAGCCCCGATTAAATGCAGTAGTAAAATCAGCAAGATGAAACCATTTGTTAGGCAAGCCAATAAGATGAAGAAAAATGCACCTATCATCACTTGCTCAACTTTACTGATGGCAAATGCTAAGAATATGCTGATGCCTAGTAACAGCGATATTCTAGCACATCGTTTTGCGGCAATTACAATAGCTAATTCAGAAGATGCTTTCATTTTAAAGTGCTTTGTATTTCAAAGTTAATGGTTAAAAAAAATGGCGTTAGCTGCCGGCAAAAGGAGTTCCGAAAATACCTACAGCTAGTTCGGCCCATATTAGGAATAGGATGAATAAAATTACTGCGCAGATTAAAAATTTCCATTGTGCAGATTTAACCTTACGAGTAACTAACTCAATTGCCAAACCAGTTAGGGTTAGTAGAGTGCCCATTATTATAAAATCAAATAGCTTCCAATCTACTTCGTTGGTAAATTGCATGGCTACCAGTGGTATAGCTAAAATTAAGGCGATGATTCCAAAGGTGATGATAAGCCTTTGTTTGGTGTTTGTTGTGGATACTGTTTCTGTTTTCATGATTATTGTTATTAAAGTTAATATAAAGTACTTTGTTTTTCAAAGTTAAAGTTCAAAAAAAAAATTAAATTCCTTTGATCATCTTTTCGAGTGCATCTAAATGCTGTTTGAAAGATTGTCTGCCTAATTCGGTTATGGTATAAGTAGTATTTGTTTTTTTGCCAATAAATGCTTTGGTTACTTTTAAGTATTCTGCTTGTTCCAAAGTATTCAAGTGCGAAGCAAGGTTGCCGTCGGTTAAGTCTAAAAGTTGCTTAAGCTCATTAAAACTCACACCGTCATTTACAATCAGTACAGACATCACACCCAGCCTAATTCGGCTGTCGAAAATTTTATTTAGTGCTTCTATCGGGTTTTTCATTTTAACTTAAGTTTTTTGTTGTTTAGATAAACGGCGTGTTACTTACAACTTAAAACGTATAACTTATTACTTCTTTTCATATTTAAAATACATGATTAAACCGTATAGAATATGTAACACACCGAACCCGAACGCCCAAAATAGGAGGCCGTATCCCACATAAAACATGGTTATAAGTCCGATAGCGATTTCGCACATGCCTAAAAACTTAATATCCGAATAGGTGTATTTGCTAGCGTTGATAAGGGCTAATCCGTAAAAAATTAAAGTGCTTGGAGCAATTAAACCTGCGGCATTTCTATGGTTTAATAGCAACGCAATTACAAAAAGACCACCCGTAGCCAGTGGAATAGCTAGGTTGATCAAAAGGTTTTTAGAAGTTTTGTCCCAAATTGGCAGGTTCTTTTTCTTACTTTGTCTATAAGTGAAGAAAATACCACCTAAAACAGCCACTGCCAGCACTATTAGTGCGATTAAAATCAGCTCTCCTTCTAAAAACATCACATTTACATTGTCGTAGCTACTAGATTTGTGATTTCCAAAAGCTGTAATCGAACGATGAGCAAAATAGGCACCTATCAATGCCGTTATTCCAGCAAAGACTCCAGAAAGCCCGCTTAAAGAAATAAATCTCGATGAACGATTCATGATATTCCTGATATCATTTAGCGTATCTAATTGCTCTTGTTGGTTCATTTTTTAAAGTGCTTTGTAGTTCAAAGTTAAGAATGGATTTTTGATTTGCAAATTTTTTTTTGATTGCGTGTATTAATTTTAATAATGCATTCAGCTAGAGACGCAAAATATTGCGTCTGTACCCTAAATTAGGCAAAGCCTATTTTAGGGTATTTATCGGCAATTCTGTACATTTGTTCCATGTTACAAGCCAAAGGGATAAAAAAAACATACGGAAATCTTCAGATTTTAAAAGGGGTAGATTTTGAAGTCTCTGAAGGGGAAATTGTAAGTATTATTGGAGCTTCTGGTGCTGGTAAAAGTACATTGTTACATATTTTAGGAACTTTAGACCAGCCCGATACCGGTTCTGTAACATTAAAAGGAAGAGAAGTCAACAAACTTTCTGGGGAGATTTTAAGTGTTTTCAGAAATCAGAATATTGGCTTTATTTTTCAGTTCCATCATTTATTACCAGAGTTTAATGCGCTAGAAAATATCTGTATACCAGCTTTTATTGCAAAAAAAAGTAAGAAAGAAGCAGAAAAAAGAGCTTTCGAATTACTGGATTTATTCGGCTTAAAAGACCGTGCTTATCATAAACCCAACGAACTGTCGGGTGGCGAACAGCAACGTATTTCGGTAGCCAGAGCTTTAGTGAATCATCCTTCTATTGTATTGGCAGATGAGCCTTCTGGAAATCTAGATTCTGAGAACGCAAATGCGCTCCATCAGCTTTTTATTAGTTTGCGTGATAATTTCAAGCAGACTTTTGTGATTGTTACCCACAACAACGAATTGGCTAAAATTAGCGATAGGGTGGTGACGATGAAGGATGGCTTAATCATTTAATTTTTGGAGCAGTATTTAATCATTCTCTCAGGCAAAATTCATTCATTAAAATATAAAATTTGAAAATTCTAATTACCGGTGGTAAAACAGCAACTGCTTTAAAATTAATTAAGGCGTTTAATCATGATGAAATCCTTTTAGGCGACTATGGCGATATGCCAAAGATCAGTACCAGTTCTTATTCTTTTGCTGAACTTGGTAAATGGAACGTTGATGTGCTAGCGCATAATTTGCTGACCAAATGCCTAGATAATGGCGTAGAACTATTGTTGCCAATTTACGAAGCTGAAATTACAGCATTGTCTAAATCATTGGTATTATTTGATGAATTTGGGATAAAAGTTTTGGTACCAGAAAATCCTCAGTTTAATCCTCAGAAAATTAAAGAATGCTGCGTTTTTGAAAATGGTAAGCTGATTTACACTTCATCCGATATAGAAATAGATGAGAGCGTGGACTTCAACGGAGCCTATACCTTTGATGCCGAGACGAAAGAGTTTGCACTTATCTCTATCGCAAATTCTCAGTAAGAGTTTAATAACCGCCTCACTTTTACCTTTTTATTTTTGACTTTTTTTCCATGTCTTTCGAAAAATATCTTTCCAATAAGAAAGCTTTAATCATCACTTTAGATGATGCGCTGTATCCTAAAAAAGATTATCTACTACAGGTTTATTATCTGTTTTCTGAATTTATGGCCTATTCAGAGCAAATAGATGCAAAAGCCATCGTAGATTTTATGAGTAAGGAATACGCCGAGAATGGAGAGCAAAGTATTTTTGCAAAGACGGCTACACAATTTGGTATTCCAGAAAAATACGAGCAGAATTTTAACCTGCTGTTTGAGACTGCTCGACTGCCTTTGAAATTATTGCTGTTTCAAAATGTTTTGGAGCTACTACAGCAAGTGGTTTTAGATAGAAAGCAGTTGTTTATTTTGGTTGACGGAAATCCAGCGGAGGCAATAAATAAAATTAAGCAAATAGAATGGAACGGTTTAGAGCAATATCTTAAATTGTATTTTACAGCAGAATATCATAACTCGGCTAACGAAGCAGTAATTGAATTGTTAAAAGAACAAAGCCTTGAAAAAGATGAAGTTGTGTTGTTCTTCGCTAAAAACCAGCCAGAAAGTAATTTCGTAGATGCTGATATAGAATGTTTTTCTGTAACAGAAATATTGTAGAGAATATTTCGTTAATTAGTGTGCTTATTAAATCATTTAAAATGAATAAAAAATACTTATTGATTCTGACTGCAGTTTCAATGTTGGCTTTTGGAGCTTGTAAGAAAAGTAAAAATGAACCGACGCCAACTCCAACCAAAGAAGAGCCTAAACCAGAAGATGAAACTCCACCAACAACAACAAATAGAACAGAGCTTTCCATTGATTCTATTTATTTGTATGCCAAGCAGCTATATTATTGGAATGATAATTTGCCTACTTATAAAGCTTTTAATCCTAGGCAATTTAATGTTGGAAGTGTAGCATTGGATAAATATGAAAATGAACTTTTAGGAATTGCTAACTATTCTGCGAATAAGTATGATATTTATCAAAATTCTACAAAGTATTCAAATATAACTGATATTACTACTAAAAATCCAAGTGCTACTGGCGTTGTAATTAATGATAATAAGAGCCTGTCGGTAGATTTATTAGGTAATGGAAATGATGTCGGTATCAGGTTGGTGTCTTATTTGTTAGATAATACTAGAACAAGATATCTTCCTTTTGTAACTGCTGTTTATCAAAATTCACCCGCAGAAAGTGCAGGGGTGAAAAGAGGATGGTATATTTCTAAAGCCAACGGACAGGCTTACGGAGCAAATTATACGAATGAAATAGCTAATTTAAATGCAGCTCTTAATGGTATTTCGGTTACTTTAGAATTGACTAATTTGTTAACTAGTGCAAAAACAACCGTTACTTTGGCGAAAGCTTCTTATAAAAGTAGTCCGGTTTATAAAACTAAGGTAATTACAGCGGGTGCTAAGAAAATTGGATATTTTGCTTTTGCGAGATTTTCTAAATTAACGGTGTCCGGCAGAACTCCTTCTGATGTTAATTTAGATGCTGCGTTTAATGAGTTTTCAAGTCAGGGTGTTACGGATTTGATTGTAGATTTGAGATACAATGGAGGGGGTTATGTAGAAACTGCAGAATATTTAACAAATTTGATAGCGCCTTCTAGTAATAATGGCAAGGTAATGTTTACAGAACACTACAATGCAACTATGCAGAACAATAAAGCTACAATTTTAAAAAATCAACCTTTGCTAGATGCAAATGGTAAGGTTCAGAGACAGAATGGTAATATTGTAACCTATTTTGACTATATGACAAATCCATATTCAGTAGCTAATAATACTGCAACGTTTTCTAAAAAGGGGAATTTGAATTCTGTGCAGAATGTTATCTTTTTGGTAACTGGAAATACCGCTTCATCTAGTGAGTTAGTAATTAATTCATTAAAGCCACATATGTCAGTAAAGGTTATAGGTGCTACTACTTATGGTAAGCCAATTGGTTTCTTCCCTATTGTCATTGAAAATAGATATGAAGTTTATTTCTCTTTGTTTGAAACTAGAAATTCACTAGGTCAAGGTGGATACTACGCTGGGATTAAGCCTGAAGTAGGTTATGATGAAGATGCAGATGCGTCTGGAGAGTTTTGGGATGACATTAGATATGATTTTGGAGATGTAAAAGAGGCTTATTTAGCAGGAGCATTGAAAATTTTAGCTCCAGGAGTTACTTTCACAAATTCAGCTAGAGTGGCTAGCACTATGAGTGTAAATGGAGAAAGTTTTAACTTGAAAAACTTTGAAAAAATGAAGCCACTTAAGAACGATAGTTTTGTAGGAATGATTGAAAATAGAACTAAACTGAAAAATTAAAATAACATTAGAATAGCATTAAGGCCGCTATTGCGGCTTTTTTTGTACATTAAATTTTTACAAAAGACTGTCTAAAAATTAGGATACAATATTGTTATTCTTTTAAAAAATTGTTAAGCTTGTTTAAACAAAATTATAATACTTATGATTGGGGAATTAATTGAAAAGGAAGAAATAGATGTAACAGAATTTGTGCCCGCAGATGTACAGTTGTCTGAGGAGATGTTAGCTAAGCTTTCTTCTGCACAAAGGCTAGGCAATGAGTTTAAATCAAAGGCTTATATTGCCTTTAATACAAAACAAGGAGTTAGAAAGGTAAGCACAACTGTGTGGTCTGTAACAGAAAAATACCTACAGTTGAAAAATAACGTACATGTACCCATCAACTCCATAGTGGATATAGATTTCTAATTAAAACAAAAAATCCCAACTTTAAAAGGTTGGGATTTTTTGTTTCTACTGTTTTTTCATTTGCAGTGTTTCTCTGAAAATACTTTGAATGTCTCTTTGTTTATCAATATTCACAATTACTTCTTGTATCACACTTACTGCATCAGTATAAAATGCCTGATTAATGTTTTTAAACTCGTCAGTCGCTTTGTGATAATCTTTATGGTCTTCAACCCCGAAATAGATGAAAGGGATATTTTTTGCATTAAAAGCACCTTGATCACTTTGGTTGGTCCAATCGTCATGTCCCAATTTAGGGTCATCGTGGCCTAACATTAATTTGATGTTAGGGTTGGTGGTAATTAGGTATTTCTTTAGTTGAGGATATTTAAAAGTGCCAACTGCGTAAAGCTCACCTTTATCATTATGGCTAATCATATCCATGTTGATGTTTAATTTTATTTTCTCTAACGCAACCGGTGGATTTGCTACAAAAGCTTTCGCTCCCTGTAAGCCAACTTCTTCAGCGTCAAATAATGCAAAAATGATGGTGTTGTTGGGTTGGTGTTCTTTAAAGTATTTCGCAAAACTCAATAAGGCTGCAACACCGGAAGCATTATCATCTGCACCATTGTAAACCTCATTGTTAATTACCCCGATGTGGTCATAGTGTGCTGATACAACAATTACATCATCTGTTTTGCCTTGTATATAAGAAACAAGGTTAACTCCTTTGGTAATGCTATTTCTTCCCTTAATATCAAAATTTTGCTCATATTTGCCCAAAAATGGATGCGCCTCTACGCCAATCTCCTTTAGGCGTTTTACCAAATAGGTTCTAGAAAGTTCACTGCCCTTAGTTCCCGATTTACGACCTTCGTATTCATCAGAAGATAAAATCTCTACATCTTTAAGTAATTGGCTATTGGCAGTTTTAACCTCCTTAACGGAACCACAACCTAACTGCAGCGCCAATGGTATAAGCAATAATAATCGGTTCATAATTTTTAATTGAAGTTTAAAGTTAGGAATATCTAGCAATAAAGTTTTGTTTTTGTAAAATCTTAAGTACGGATTTCTCCTTTGCTAATAACTCACTAAATTGCTTTCATAAATTCTCATAAAATGGAATATAGAAGATTAGGTAAATCCGGGCTGCAGGTAAGCGCCCTTTCGTTTGGTAGCTGGCTAACATTTGGCAATCAAATTAGTGATAAAGTAGCCGATGAATTAATGGGTGTAGCTTATGATGCTGGTGTAAATTTCTTTGATAATGCCGAGGGTTATGCCGAAGGTAAATCAGAGATTGTAATGGGTAATATCATCAAAAACCAGAAATGGGAACGCGAATCATTTGTGGTTTCTAGCAAAGTTTTCTTTGGTACAGAAAATAAAGGCCCAAATAGGGTAGGGTTATCTCGTAAACACGTGATCGAAGCTTGTAATGCTGCTTTGAAACGTTTGCAAGTAGATTACTTAGATTTGTATTTCTGTCATCGCCCTGATAAAAATACACCTATCGAAGAAACTGTTTTTGCGATGAACACCTTATTGCGACAAGGCAAAATTTTGTACTGGGGAACATCTGAGTGGAGTGCTGCCGAAATTATAGAAGCTATCGCTATCGCGAAACAATACAATTTGATTGGTCCAACTATGGAGCAGCCGCAGTATAACCTGTTTGAGCGCAACAAGCTAGAAAATGAGTATTTGCACTTATTCAATAACCATGGTTTAGGCACTACCATTTGGTCGCCATTGGCTTCTGGAATCTTGTCTGGAAAATACACTAACGGTGGGGTAGAAGGAACGCGTTTAGCTTTAGAAGGTTTGGAGTGGCTTAAGGATAGAACTTTGGCTGAAGACAGAATGCAAAAGGCAGCCGCTCTGCAAGAGTTAGCCAACAGTTTAGATGTTTCTTTAGCAAAATTGTCGATTGCTTGGTGCTTAAAAAATCCCCACGTAAGTACTGTAATTTTAGGAGCTTCTAAGGTGCCGCAATTGCAGGAAAATCTTCAAGTTTTAGAGGTGTTACCAGTGTTAACAGAGGATGTGCTAACGAAAATAGAGGAAATTGTGAAAACGAAGCCTCAATTGGCAGATTTTTAGAAGATGTTTTTAAGACTTACGAAGTTTTCTAAACTTCGTAAGTCTACTTTGTGTGTCAGGCTGAGCCTTTCGAAGCCTAAAAACAGGTGTTAATTGTATTTCGACACGCTCAATGTGACACTCTATTATTTAATAATAAGTCAACCTTACTACGCCAGCAATTTTTTTAGCTAAGCGAATTACCTGACGGGTATAGCCATACTCATTGTCGTACCACGCATATAAAATCACAGATTTCCCATCTTTAGAAAGAATCGTTGCTGGGCCATCTATAATAGAGGCATGACTGTTGCCAATCAAATCAGTACTTACCAATTCGTTGGAAACAGAGTACTCTAATTGTTCAGAGAGGTTGCCAAATAAAGAAGCTTGTTTCAATACTTCTGCTACCTCTTCTCTCGTGGTTTCTTGGTTTAAGGATAAATTTAATATTGCTAAAGAAACATTTGGTGTGGGTACACGAACCGCATTTCCTGTCAACTTCCCAGTTAATTGAGGGAGTACTTTTGCTACCGCTTTGTCGGCACCAGTTTCGGTAATAACTAAGTTTAAAGCTGCCGAACGGCCTCTACGATATTTCTTGTGGTAATTATCTAAAAGGTTTTGGTCGTTGGTGTAAGAATGAACTGTTTCGATATGACCTTTTTCGATGCCAAAACTCTCTTCTACAACTTTTAATACAGGAATGATCGCATTCGTGGTACAAGATGCGTTAGAGAAAATGTTTTCTTCCTTGAAATCGAAATCTGTATCATTAATTCCGGTGACAATATTTGGAATATCACCTTTGGCTGGAGCGGTTAGCAACACTTTGCTCACACCTTTGGCGCTCAAATGCCTGCTTAAGCCCTCGCGGTCGCGGAAAACGCCAGTGTTGTCGATGACTAATGCGTCGTTAATACCATATGCTGTGTAATCAGCGTCTTCCGGATTTTTAACTGCAATTAGATAAATAGTTTGTCCGTTAATAATTAAAGCTCTGTTCTCGTGGTCTTCTATAATAGTGCCGTTAAAAGGACCATGAATAGAATCTGTGCGAAGTAGTTCAGCACGTTTAGTTAATTCTTCGTCGCTATAGCTGCGGGTTACGATGGCACGTAAGCGTAACTGTTCACCTTTTCCGGCTTGTACAATTAATTCTCTAGCCGCAATACGACCAATGCGACCAAAACCATATAATACCACATCTTTTGGCTTTAAATTGATTTTGTCTTTGCCAATGTGTTTGCCTAGTTTGCTGATAATGAAATCATGCATGGAAGATTGGGTATTGCTTTCATCAAGCCACTCGGAAGCTAGTCTACCTACATCAATCCTAGAAGGCGCTAAGCTCGATTTGGCTATCGTATTAGCAAGTTCCAATGTTTCATAGATGGAAATATCTTTTCCACTAATTTCTTTTGCGTACTGATGGTAAGCAAGGATTTCGCTACTACCAACATCAAACAAAGGTTTACGGAAGAGTACTAATTCGATAGACCTATCGAACCACAGATGACCTACGCACTTAATTAGCTCAAGTGCTTTCTTTTCTTTTTCAATCCAGTTTTGAAACTCTGATTGATATTTATTAGACATACAAGAAATTATTTTGGTTAGAAATGCTGCAAAAGTAAAAAAGATTGAGCGAGTGCCCAATCTTTTTTGATTTATTTTTCTTGTAAAATATTGTCTAACAGTGTGTTTAACTTACACTAAGTAGCTTTTGTTTCCAGCTTATCCTAAGTAAGATTTCAAGATTTTACTTCTTGAAGTATGACGTAGGCGTTGTAGTGCTTTGTCTTTAATTTGACGTACACGCTCACGAGTCAAGTTAAATTTCTCGCCAATTTCTTCTAATGAAAGAGGATGGTTGGTGCTTAATCCGAAGAACAATACAATGATTTCACGCTCTCTTTCAGTTAAAGTAGATAAAGAACGTTTAATCTCTTCTGAAAGTGACTCGTTGATTAGGTTACTATCCGTATTAGGTTCGTGATTTTCTAATACGTCTAGTAGGGTATTTTCCTCACCTTGCACAAATGGAGCATCCATAGATACGTGACGGCCAGAGTTGCTTAAAGTGTCAGAAATCTTGTCAACAGTAGTTTCTAAAATATCTGCCAATTCTTCTGGAGAAGGCTCACGTTCATACTCTTGCTCTAATTTAGAGAAGGCCTTGCTGATTTTACTTAATGAACCTACTTGGTTTAAAGGTAAACGAACAATACGACTTTGTTCAGCGATAGCCTGTAAAATCGATTGACGGATCCACCATACCGCATAAGAAATGAATTTAAAACCTTTAGTTTCGTCAAAACGTTTGGCAGCTTTAATCAAACCTAAGTTTCCTTCATTGATCAAATCTCCAAGTGTTAAACCTTGATTTTGATATTGTTTCGCTACCGAAACAACGAAACGTAAATTGGTTTTTGTTAATCTTTCAAGAGCGGCTTGATCTCCTTCACGAATCTTACGAGCTAAAATTACTTCTTCTTCAGCTGTGATTAAATCTACTTTGCCAATCTCGTGTAGGTACTTGTCTAACGACTGACTTTCGCGATTGGTAATGGATTGGGTTATTTTGAGTTGTCTCATTTATATGTATTGGTCCTCGTTGGATTTTTCAATTCTGCAAAAATACGTTTTTTTTAAGCGGAATAGAAACTTAAATTACTGAAAATGTTGTGTTTTGTCATGTATTTTTGAACGATTTGTTTATAGCAAAAATCATTCCAATTTGTTTCTAATAATAGTGATGTAGTTTCGATTGGTTGTTGATTAAGTTATTGTTTTTTAGTTTTTTAACGCTGTTTTTCGAGGTGAACAATGACTTAATTATTACTGTATATTTATGTTTTTCAACAATGCGTTCAAAAAGACTGACAAAAGGGACATTTGATGTGTCGCAAAATTGGGATGTTTTGTCTACACATTAAATTATAAATGTAGCCTAACTCCATATCCCATAAAGAATATCTTTGTTATTGACGTTGTTGTACGATTCTCGAACCAGCTTACTGCGTAAAGATCGTTAGTGTTGGTTTCTGCATAAAGGCTTACTGCTTTAATTGCCGATTTTTCACTTCCTAAAATCTTTAGTTCTGTGCTGAAACCTAAGTGCCCTTTTAACGCTGTAGACCACCAGTAATATCCTTCTGGATATTGATTAGGATCAAATTTTTTATCGAAATTATGGCCTAAAGTATACGACATGAAAATTACTGGATTAATGGGTTGCCATATCAGGTCCTTATTTAATTTGATATTAAACGGCTTATAATCAAACTTTGTTGTCAATATATTGATTGGTCCGCCTTTACTTTTGGGTACAAATCCATAGTTTAAGCTAGCGGTTGTTTTATGGTTGAAGAAAAAATAGCCTATGCCGCCACTCATATAACCAATGCTGCCGCCGTATTGCATGTTGATGAAATCTGGTGTTAAGGCCTTTATAATCTGACGTTGGCCAAAAATCAATGTTGGGATAAGTAGTAAGCTAAAAGCTAATAGGATGTGTTTCAATTTGTCCATTAAGAATATCTAATATGGTATAAGCTCTATTTACAATAGCATTGGTGATGATAAAAGGAACGCTGTTGCTGTTTGGTTTATAGGTTTTATCGGGAGCATGTTGATGTGCATGTACAGAAGCTAAAAAGCCTGGAGTGCTGTTAGCCAACTCTTCATAGACAGGGCGTAATTTGGGGTCAAAATCTGCATCGTTGGGAGGTATATGAGAGAAAGCAATAATGTTTGAAACACCATTCTCTAATTTGAGGTTGGCTTTTAGCCAGGCAATATCTGGTACTGCGCCATTGAAGTTGTATTCTCGGCTATTCGAGTCAAAACATACAAACTTCACTCCTCCATAGTTAAATGTAAAATTGAATTCTCCAAACATTCTTCTGAAGACATAAGGGCCATTTGCTACCAAATCGTGGTTGCCAACAATGGAGATAAACGGGACTTTTAATTTTGAGTAGATGTTATAAATACCTTCAAATTCCAGTAGTTGTCCAAAATCAGAGATATCTCCATTTAAAATAACAAAGTCGATGTCATTTCTATCATTGATTTGATCTACAAAAAGCTGAGCTTCTTTGTACATTCTTTGCGTATCGCCCGATACTGCTATTCGGATACGGGAGCCTGGAGTTTTTTGCTGTAATTTTGCAATCTCGGTATTATTTACGTTCTCTGGAGTGCCGCTTCTGAATTTTTGGTTCGGGCTAAATTCTACGCCATTACACCCTAAGAGAAAAATAAAAGAGATGGCGAAATAAAAAGATAGTTTTTTCATTTGATGGATAACATAGAGCGCCTGCAATTGTTTATAATATCTCAGTTAATGAGAAAGTGTCTTTTAGGCGAATTCCTTTTTCTGTATGCAGTAGCGTGCAACACTCGTTGATGGGGTCGTGCTCTAGATAAAGTATGTACTCGTTAGTTGCGGCTTCTTCCAAAAAATCTTTCTTTTCTGCTAAGGTTTGTAAGGGAAACATGTCGTATGCCATTACGTAAGGTAGTGGAATGTGTCCTGTGGAAGGAAGTAAATCGGCCATGTAAACAATTGTTTTGTCCTTATACTGTAATTGAGGCAACATCATCGCATCGGTATGCCCGTAAGCAAAGCGGATATTGATGCCATCGTGAAAATGTACATTTTGCTGTGTCGGAATAAACTTCAGTTGTCCGCTTTCTTGTATTGGCAAAATGTTCTCTTTCAGGAAAGAAGCCTTTTCTCTTGCGTTTGGTGTTACTGCCCAGTCCCAGTGTTGTTGATTACTCCAATAAATTGCGTTTTTAAATGCAGGCACCAGCTGGTCGCCCTGTCTCTCGATAGAGCCTCCGCAATGGTCAAAGTGTAAATGCGTTAAAAATACATCAGTGATGTCATCTCTATGAAAACCATGGGCGGCTAGAGATTTATCTAAGGTGTCATCACCATGAAGATAATAATGACCAAAGAACTTTTCGTCTTGTTTGTTCCCTAATCCGTTATCGACTAGAATTAACCTTCCCCCATCTTCAATTAAAAGGCATCTCATCGCCCAAGAGCATAAGTTGTTTGCATCTGCTGGGTTTGTTTTTTGCCAAATGGACTTTGGAACAACGCCAAACATAGCGCCTCCATCTAGCTTGAAATTTCCGGTGTTGATCGTGTAGAGTTTCATTTCGGTTGGTTAATTTATGCATTGGTTAATTGTAATGAAAATACCTTTAAACAAAAATTGGTTAATTGCCTATTAACAATTAACCAATTCAAACGGTTTAAACGATTAACCAATTCGGTTAACAATTAAACCTATAAGTGTATTACTTCTCCATACGCATCAGCGGCTGCTTCCATAATCGCCTCGCTCATAGTAGGGTGAGGGTGTACTGCTTTAATCATTTCGTGTCCAGTAGTTTCTAATTTACGAGCTACTACAATTTCAGCAATCATTTCGGTTACATTAGCACCAATTAAGTGCGCACCCAATAATTCTCCATATTTAGCATCGAAAATTAACTTAACAAAACCATCTTTCGCACCTGCAGCACTTGCCTTACCAGAAGCAGAGAATGGGAATTTGCCAATTTTCAATTCATAACCTGCAGCTTTAGCAGCCTTTTCAGTATAACCTACAGAAGCAATTTCTGGAGAACAATAAGTACAGCCAGGAATATTGTTGTAATCTAATGGCTCTACATGTTGGCCAGCGATTTTCTCAACACAGATGATACCTTCAGCAGAAGCTACGTGTGCCAATGCTTGCCCAGGGACTACATCACCAATCGCGTAATATCCTTTTACAGAGGTATTGTAATATTCGTCAACAACGATTTTACCTTTATCGGTTTTGATACCTACTTCTTCTAGGCCAATGTTCTCGATATTAGCAACTATACCAGCAGCAGAAAGTACGATATCGCACTCGATGGTTTGCATACCGCTTGCAGTTTTAACTTGTACTTTACAGCCAGTGCCGCTTGTATCTACAGACTCAACAGAAGAAGAAGTCATGATTTCGATACCATTTTTCTTTAAGCTACGTAGCAATTGTTTTGAAACGTCTTCATCTTCTACAGGAACAATGTTTTCCATAAATTCTACGATGGTTACTTTTGTACCCATGGTAGCGTAGAAGTAAGCAAATTCAACACCGATAGCACCAGAACCAACTACAACCATAGATTTAGGTTGTTGAGGCAATACCATTGCCTGGCGGTAACCGATTACTTTTTTGCCATCTTGCTTTAAATTAGGTAATTCTCTAGAACGAGCACCAGTAGCAATAATTATGTTTTTAGCAGAAAGCTCTTTTTGAGAACCATCAGCACCTTTAACTTCAACTTTGTTACCAGCTTTAACTTTGCCAGTACCAATTACTACATCAATTTTGTTCTTCTTCATTAAGAATTGAACGCCTTTGCTCATTCCTTCAGCAACACCACGACTGCGTTTTACCACTGCATCAAAATCAGCTTTTGCTTCTGAAGTAGTGATGCCGTAATCGGCAGCATGATTGATATATTCGAAAACCTGCGCACTTTTTAATAAGGCTTTGGTAGGGATACAGCCCCAGTTAAGGCAAATTCCACCTAATGATTCGCGTTCAACAATAGCAACTTTCATTCCTAACTGTGAAGCTCTAATGGCAGTAACATATCCGCCCGGACCGCTACCCAATACAACTAAATCGTAGTTCATATTCTTGTTTATAAGGAAAATTAACGTAATAATTTGCTGCCAAAATTAGAAAAAATGTTGATTAAATCACGATGTGTTGGCGTAACGTAATTGTAATAAAGCAGTGCTGTAAATGAAAGAATGGTAAAATATAGATTAAAATATTGTTAAAGTTGGATTTAATGTATTGTATCCTTGTGGCTTACACGCTTTTAGAGTAGTGTTAAGTGTGGAAAAGTTTTGAGATAATTAATAATTATTTAACATTGGAATAAGTGGAAGCATGAAATTATTATCTAGATTTGTGGCGTTATTTTAACATATTTTAACAAAACAATTAAAATTCATTTTACAAAAGAGCATGAAAAAATCTTTACTATTAAAAATTGTATCGGTTATTCTTGTCGTAGTTGGTTTTATCGGTGCCGCAAGTGCGCAGGTAACTACTTCATCTATGACGGGTACAATAAAGGATGCAACAGAGTCTTTACCTGGTGCTGGGATAAAGGCAACCCATACACCAACTGGGACAGTTTACACTACAACTACTAACAATGATGGTAGATTTACTATCCCAAATGCGAGAGTTGGTGGTCCATACAAACTGGAAATCAGTTTTGTTGGTTACCAAACAAAAACTGTTGAGGATGTGTATTTGAAGTTAGGAGAAGCATCTGTTATAAATATTGTTCTTGATAACAGTGTTAATACCTTGAAGGATGTTGTTATCACTGGTACGACTTCAGGAAATAAATCTAAAACAGGTTCTGCAACGTCAATTTCTAAAAAACAAATAGAAGAATTGCCTGCAATCTCTAGAAGTTTAACTGATTTAACAAGGTTAACACCACAATCGAGTTCTGCTGGAAATGGGTTTTCATTTGCAGGAAGAAATGCATTGTTTAATTCATTGACTTTGGACGGTGCTCAGATGAATAACGTATTTGGTCTTTCTTCTTTGCCTGGTGGGCAAACTGGAGCGCAACCGTTTACTTTAGATGCGTTAGAAGAGCTTCAAATTAACTTGGCTCCTTATGACGTGAAACAAAGTGGTTTTACTGGTGCAGGCGTTAACGCTGTAACTAAATCTGGAACAAATAAATTTTCTGGATCTATTTATACTTATTACAAAGATCAGAACTTGCAAGGTTATAAAGTAGGAGATTTTACCGTACCTAAGGATGCTGGCGCTTCTTTCATCAACAAACAATTTGGTTTCAGATTTGGCGGTCCTATTGTAAAGAACAAGTTGTTCTTTTTTGTTAATGGAGAAATGAGTAGGAGAGCTGCTCCATTCTCTACAATTCAAGTGAACCGTGGAACAACTGGTACTGGTATCTCTAGAGTAACGTATAATGATATGTTAACCGTGAAAAATCTTGTTGCTTCAAGATTTGGGTATGATGCTGGAGAAATAGATAATTATAGTAACCTTACAGAAGCAGATAATTTAACTGCAAGATTAGATTGGAACATTAGTAACTCTCAAAAACTTACAATTAGATATAATTACCTAAACTCTTTTGATGATAAATCTCCAAGTGGTTCAGGTGCAAGGGTTGGAAGGGGGCCTAGTTTGACTTCCATGATTTTTTCAAATCTTCGTTATAAACAATATAACAACTTAAAGTCGATAACTGCTGAGTTAAATTCGAGATTTGGAAGTAAATTTGCTAACAATCTACAATTGATTTATTCTGGATTTAGAGATTACAGAGAGCAAAATGGTGGAGCGTTCCCGTTAGTTGATATAGAGGACGGTGCAAATGGAAACTATATTTCTTTAGGTGCAGAACCATTTAGTGGTTTAAATAGATTAAATCAAGATATCTATACGTTGAATAACAACTTTAATATTTTTGCTGGTAACCATACTATTACCATTGGAGGTACGGTTGGATATCAAAAGTTTGCTAATGCATTCGCACAATTCTATAGTGGACAATTTAGATATAGAAGTCTTTCTGATTTCATAGCTGCTGCTAATGGAAATACATCTATTGTTCCACTTCAATATCAGTTGACTTACTCTGCTGATCCTAACAATCCAACACCTTATGCTACTTTCAGTCAAATGCCATTGGCTGCTTATGTACAAGATGAATGGTATGTAAAGCCGAATTTTAAGTTGTCTTACGGACTTAGGGTAGATGCGCCTATTTATACAGCGGATATTCCTTCTAATCCGCTAGTTACCGCTATGAGTTTTAGAGACGGTGAAAAGTTAGACGTGGGTAAGTTGCCGAAAACTCAATTTTTATTTTCTCCACGTTTAGGATTTAACTGGGACGTTTTTAACAATACAAACTTAATTGTTAGAGGTGGTTCGGGTATATTTACTGGAGCATCGACAGGAGTTTGGTTAACTAATCAAGCTGGAAATACTGGATTAATGTTTGGACAAGATTTTTTAACAAATCCTACGAACCGTCCTTTTAATCCTAATCCGTCTGCTTATATTCCATCAAATGTTAGCATCCCTTCAACATTTGCAATTAATTTAACGTCACCTGACTTTAAATTGCCTCAGATATGGAGATCTAGCTTGGCTGTTGATTATAAACTTCCAGGTGGTATCTTGGGTACTCTTGAAGGTATGTACACTAATTCTATTAACGAAGTGTATCACAGGAATGCGAATTTAGTTAACTCGGCAGCTAGTTATTCTGGCGCTGGAGATACTCGTCCGTATTTTCCAGGTGTATCTACAGGTGCAAATTCAAATGCTGGTCCTAACAGGGTTAATTCTACTATTACTAATGCAATCGTGTTAGATAATACTTCATTGGGATATGCTTACAATGTAACGGCTCAACTTCAAAAGAGATTTGGAGAAATTGCAAACGTAATGGTTGCTTATACTAGAAGTGATGCAAGAGATATTACTTCAAATCCTGGTTCACAAGCTAATTCAGCATTTTCGGGTAATCCAGTTGTGGGAGATCCTAACAAACCTGTTTTAGCTTACAGTAGTTTTGTAGTTAAAAATAGAGTAATAGCATCTGTTAATTTTAATGTTAAATTAATCCCGAATTCTCCAACATCTATTGGTTTGATTTATGAAGGATCTCCTTATGGTGATGGATTCGGAAATACTAGGTTTTCTTACCAAGTTTCAGGTGACGTAAATGCTGATGGAAATTCTAACGACCTAATGTACGTACCAAGAGATATTAATGATATTCAATTACAAGCTATTACTGGGGCTAATCCTATGACTGTACAAGCTCAATGGGATAGGTTGAATAGTTACATTGAGCAAGATGAGTATTTACGTACTAGAAGAGGACAATATGCTGAGAGGAATGGTGCAGAATATCCTTGGGCTAATCGTTTTGATATTAGATTTATGCAAGAAATTAGAACTATTTTTGGAAAAGAAAATGGAAATAGATTTCAGTTTAGCGTAGATATTATCAACTTTGGTAACTTATTGAATAAAAACTGGGGAATTACAAAAGTACCTTCGTTAACAACTCCGGTAGTTTATCAAGGTAGGGACGCCGCAACTAATAGACCTAAATATACTTTGAATACGAATTTAGGAAATTCAACATTTAGAGATAACACAAATTTTGGATCTAGATATCAAATTCAAGTAGGAGCTAGATATTCTTTCAACTAATCTGTAAATAGTACAATAAAATATCTAAATCCCCAAGCAATCGCTTGGGGATTTTTTCGTTTATAGCTAACTTAGAAAAAACCTTTAACCCCAAAACCATGGACCAGAAAATAATCAACCTTTACGATTCTTATACGCACAGTCAAATTAGTCGTAAGGATTTTATGAAGAAGCTAGCTATTTTAACCGGGAGTACGGCATTAGCTTTAACCATCTTGCCAAGTTTAGAAAGTAACTATGCCTCAGCAGCGACGGTTAAAGACAGCGAAGTATTTAGTGAAGAAATCACTTTTCCTGGAATAGAAGGAGATATGAAAGGTTTGTTCGCCATGCCGAAAGGAAATAAAAAGAAGTTGGGTACGGTAGTAGTTATTCATGAAAACAGGGGTTTAACTCCGCATATTAAAGATGTAACTAAGCGGGTAGCGTTAGCTGGTTTTGTTGCGCTTGGGGTAGATGCTCTTTCGCCATTTGGCGGTACACCAGAAGATGAAAACAAAGGTAGGGAGTTAATTGGTAAACTGGATGCAGATAAAAACTTGCAAAATTATTTAAAGGCACTTGATTTTTTGAGAACGCACAAGTATGGTAATGGAAAAACAGGCTGTGTAGGTTTTTGCTGGGGTGGGGCAATGGCTAATAAATTAGCAGTAAACGATCCTCAGCTAAATGCTGCAGTAGCTTATTACGGTTCGCAAGCAAAAGCAGAGGATGTACCTAAAATTAAAGCCAGCCTGTTATTGCAATATGGAGGACTGGATGAACGTATCAACGCCGGTATCCCAGCTTATGAAGAGGCTTTGAAAGCTAATCATATCGATTATCAATTGTATATATATGAAGGTGTGAACCACGCTTTTAATAACGATACAGCACCTACGAGATATAATGAAGCTGCAGCTAAACTAGCTTGGCAACGAACAATTGATCTGTTTAAGAAGAAGTTGGGTTAAAATAGAATCGTCGTCATTTCGACTGCAGCGAAGCGGAACGGAGAAATCTTTGAATTTAAATTTTATAGTTACATTTTTCAAAGATCTCTCCATAAAGTCGAGATGACGGAGATAGAGTCTAATTATAAACAAACTCCCCAAATTCGCTTTGTATCGTTACTTGCTTACCATTCTCCGCATTTTCTACGCGACCGATAATTTGTGCATCAATGTTGAAGCTTTTCGAAATAGCAATGATATCTTCTGCAATTTCTGCTGGCACATAAAGCTCCATTCTATGTCCCATATTAAATACTTTGTACATTTCTTTCCAATCGGTGCCAGATTGCTCCTGTATCAATTTAAATAGGGGAGGAAGTGAAAATAGATTATCTTTAATTACGTGTACATCTTCATTAACGAAGTGTAGTACTTTAGTTTGTGCACCACCACTGCAATGAACAATACCATCAATTTGACTACGATATTTATCTAAAATTTGTTTAATCACGGGAGCATAAGTACGCGTTGGAGATAATACCAATTTGCCCGCAGTTACGCTTTCTGAATCGTTAATTTGTACTAAATCGGTCAGCTGCTTGCCACCAGAAAATACCAAGTCAAAAGGAACGCCAGGGTCAAAGCTTTCTGGGTATTTGTTGGCGATAGATTTTTCGAAAACATCATGACGAGCAGAAGTTAAGCCATTAGAGCCCATACCTCCATTGTATTCACTTTCGTAAGTAGCTTTTCCATAAGATGCTAAACCAACTACTACATTGCCAGCTTTGATGTTGTCGTTGCTGATTACCTCATCACGTTTCATACGGCAGGTAACGGTGCTGTCTACGATGATGGTACGTACCAAATCACCAACATCTGCAGTTTCGCCTCCAGTAGAGTAAATTGAAATGCCCAGTTCTCTAAGTTCTGCTAAAATTTCTTCTGTTCCGTTAATGATGGCAGCAATTACCTCACCTGGAATTAAGTTTTTGTTACGGCCAATAGTAGATGATAGCAAGATTTGATCAGTAGCGCCAACGCAAATCAAATCATCGATGTTCATAATGATGGCATCTTGCGCAATACCTTTCCAAACTGATAAATCTCCAGTTTCTTTCCAATAGGTATAAGCTAATGACGATTTGGTACCAGCACCATCGGCATGCATGATATTGCAAAAATCAGGATCATTGCCCAATATATCTGGAATGATTTTGCAGAATGCTTTAGGGAAAATTCCTTTGTCGATGTTTTTGATGGCTGCATGTACATCTTCTTTAGATGCAGACACGCCACGTTGGTTGTACCTATTGTCGCTCATAATTGCTGCAAAGATAGGTTTTTAAGCCGAAAGGATAAAGCTGAAAGCGCAAAGAAATAGCTAAGATTTAAGGTGTTTTATTTTTAGAAAAGCAGAGTCAGAAGTAGTTTTATTGTTAGTCGGGCTTTACGTTTTAATCTTTTTGTTAAAGTTACAGCTGCGCAAGACTTCGTAAGTTTAATTTTTGTTGTTTATTGTTCTTCAATGCTGAAATTGATGGCTTCGCCGTTTAAAAACTTACGAAGTCTGAGATTTAGCGCAACAAAAAGTATTACCACTTCAATCCCGTTTAGTTAACTAGGGTTTTTGCAAGTAAACCGAACATAGTAGCATTTTCGGTTGTGTAGTAAACCCGATTGCAGCGGAAATACTTTTGCAGGGGTTAAACCTCATAGGTTTGAAAGGCATTAAGTAGAGCAAACCTATGAGGTTTTATTGTAGGGCAAAAGATTACAGCAGAAAGCGGGGTTGACTTTGATTTCAAGATTGATTTTGTTTTTCAAAAAAATAAAGAATAACAGATGCTTCGACCACCTGTTCAGATTTATAGATTTGATAAACAAAAAAGGTGCAAAGTAAACCTTGCACCTTCATATTTAGGAAAAATTTGCTTCTTATTTTAAGAATAATAGTTCTCTTAATTTAGGCAATGGCCATACGCTATCGTCAACAATTTGCTCTAATTTGTCAACATTGTAACGGATAGTGTCAAAGTAAACTTTTACTTTTTCGTCGTAACCGATTGCTTTTTCGCGGGTATCTTCTTCTTTGTTCACTACTTTACGTTCTTCTAGCATTTTGTCGATGCTGGTTTTAACGATTGATAAGTGACTAGACAGTTTCTCGATAATTGCCAATGGCGTAGCTAAGGCTTCTTTGCTTAAGCCAAGTTCCTTTAATCCTTTAGCGTTCTCGATTAATGAGTTTTGGTAAGCAATAACCGCTGGAATAATTTGGCTATTTGCTACATCGCCCATTACACGAGCCTCGATTTGAAGTTTTTTGTAGAAGTTCTCCAACAAAATTTCGTGACGAGCATGTAGTTCGCGTTTGCTGAATACATTGGTTCTAGTGAAAAGTTCTTCAGTTTTCTCGCTAACATAAGCATCAAGTGCTTTAGGTGTAGTTTTGATGTTAGATAAACCGCGTTTTTCTGCCTCTTCTGCCCACTCATCGCTGTAGCCATTACCTTCAAAACGGATAGCTTTAGATTCTTTGATGTAACGTTTGATAACTGTCATTAAAGCAACGTCTTTTTTGTCGCCTTTTTTAATCAATTTATCTACATCTATCTTAAATTTATTTAACTGGTCTGCAACGATAGCGTTTAATACAGTCATTGGAGCAGAAGAGTTAGCTGTAGAACCTACCGCTCTTAACTCGAATTTGTTACCAGTAAAGGCAAAAGGAGAAGTACGGTTACGGTCGGTGTTATCTAATAAGATTTGAGGGATTTTAGGGATGCCTAACCATAAAGAGTTATCCTCTTTTAGTTTTTTGCTTAAGCGTGAGTGCTCAATTTCATCCAAAATCTCATCTAATTGTTGACCTAAGAAGATAGAAATGATTGCTGGCGGAGCTTCGTTAGCACCTAAACGGTGGTCGTTGCTTACTGATGCAATACTTGCTCTTAATAAATCTGCATGCTCATGAACAGCTTTAATCGTGTTAACGAAGAAAGTTAAGAACATTAAGTTGTTTTTAGGCGTTTTGCCTGGTGCTAATAAGTTTTTACCAGTATCAGTAATTAACGACCAGTTATTGTGTTTACCAGAACCGTTGATGCCTGCGTATGGTTTCTCGTGCAATAATACTTTAAAGTTGTGACGACGAGCAACTTTTTCCATTACGTCCATCAACAATTGGTTGTGGTCGATGGCCAAGTTGATTTCTTCGTAAATAGGCGCACATTCAAATTGAGAAGGAGCTACCTCGTTGTGGCGAGTTTTTAAAGGAATACCTAATTTCAAGGCTTCGTTTTCGAAATCTACCATGTAAGCAAATACACGCTCCGGAATAGAACCAAAGTAGTGATCTTCTAATTGTTGTCCTTTTGCAGACATGTGGCCAAATAAAGCACGACCAGTTAATACTAAATCTGGACGAGCGTTAAATAAAGCTAAGTCTACTAAGAAATATTCTTGTTCGATACCTAGAGATGCATTTACTTTAGATATGCTTTTGTCGAAAAATTGGCAAACGTCAACGGCTGCTTTATCAATAGCAGAAAGTGCTTTCAATAAAGGTGCTTTATAATCTAAAGCTTCACCTGTGTAGGCAACAAATACAGTTGGGATACAAAGTGTTTTACCAGCAGAGTTTTCCATAATGAAAGCTGGAGAAGAAGGATCCCAAGCAGTGTAACCACGAGCTTCGAAAGTGTTACGGATACCACCGTTAGGGAAACTTGAAGCATCTGGTTCTTGTTGTACCAAAGCACTACCCGCAAAACGCTCAATAGCGCCATCACCACTTGGCTCAAAGAAAGCATCGTGTTTCTCTGCAGTTGAACCTGTTAATGGTTGAAACCAGTGCGTATAGTGAGTTACGCCCTTTTCCATAGCCCAAGCTTTCATGGCTGCTGCAATTTGATTTGCATCGTCATGATTAATTAATTCACCCTGGTTAATCGAAGAAATTAGTTTTTCGAAAACATCTTTAGAAAGATATTCTCTCATCTTCTTTTTGTCGAAAACGTTCAGGCCGTAGAATTCTGAAATTTTGGCAGATGGTGAAGTTATTTCAGGGATTTCTCTGGTTTGTGCTTCTTTTAGTGCTATGGTTCTTAAGCTTTTCATTGATTTGTTTAAATTTTTATTCAAAAATATAATATTTTGTGATTTTTAGTGAAATTTTTATCAAAAAACTGATAAAAAATATTTTTTAATGCTAAAATTTTACTTTTTGTATGCTTTTTTAGCTTTGTTGAGTGATTTATTGTCTTGAAATATTTTTTATGGATTTTTATGTAAAGCCGCATCATAGCTAAAAAAACCTTATAGCTATGTTTAATAAATCATCAAATTTATACGGCGGCGAGTGGCTCGCTCTCGTATTTGCAAACAGAAATCAACAATATGGTGCTTACGAATTGAGAAAGCAATCATCGAACACTTTACTGAAGGCTTTTCTTATTGCAGCGCCAATATTTGTAAGTGCGTTTGTAGGGCCGTCCATTGTAGCTGCTTTTAAAGGAGATAAGGTAGTAATAGATGACCAAGTAACTACCATCGTAAATTTTGATAATAAGATTCACGAAATAGTAAAGCCTAAGCCAGAAGAAGCAAAACCTGCAGAAGCTAAGGCGCAAGAAGAAGTAGCTCCAAAGGTAATAGCTCCAAAAGTTAAAACGGTGGGCTTAACAGATAACATAAAAGTAGTAAAGGATGATTTGGTTACGCTGCAACCGCCAACCTCTGATGAAATAAAAGATGCCGTAATTGGAAGTAAGACTCAAGATGGTTTAGCTGGTAAAGGAAATGCCGATTTAGGTTCTGGAGTTGCTGGGCCAGGCGAAGGAATTGGTGCTGGCGGTAATGGAACGGGAGGAAATGATGTGAAAGATTTATCTGGTGTAGATGTTTACCCAGAATTTCCAGGCGGAATGGAAGGTTGGGCTAAATACATCCAAAGAAATTTAAGATATCCCAGTATGGCTCAAGATGAAGGGATAGGAGGAAAAGTTTTTTTAAGTTTTGTAGTGGAAAAAGATGGTACCATTACCGATGTTAAGGTAACTAGAGGTATTGGTTATGGTTTAGATGAAGAAGCGATGCGTGTAATTAAAAAATCGCCTCGTTGGAAAGCAGGTATGCAAAATAATTTGCCAGTAAGGGTACGTTACAATATGCCTATCAATTATACCATTAGTAACTAGTTTTAGATTAATATTGATTTGTGTGGGCGATGAAAGAAATTTCATCGCTTTTTTGTTTTGACACATTTACGTAGTTTTACAAATCATGTACCTATAAATATTAATGCTTTATATTTTAAATAGAGAGAGCTGGCTAGCTGAAATTAAACTCACTAGAAGAATGTTGCTTAATGAGCAGGAGGTGATAGTAGATGCCCTTGCTAAAGTTTATGCTTGCGAGCCAGTATATTTCATATTTAAACGTAAAGATAAAATCATCATTAGTTTTATAGCATTTACTAAAGGACAGCGGCTTTTTCAGCCTATCCATTTTTTTTATTCTGCCTTTTGGGTTGATTCGGGATTATCTGATAGGGTATATGCAGCTAGTTTATTTGAATTTATAGAAGAATTAAAGAAGAGATATAAGAACATCCATATCACTTTACCAATTGAAATAAAAGATATTCGTCCGTTTTTGTGGCAAGGATTCTCTGTAGAAAATAGATATACTTACTTAAAGCAAACTAACGAGTTGAGCTATGGTAAATATATGGAGCGTAAGTTGGGCAAAGCAGAAGAGCTTCCTCTAAAATTTGTTGAAGAGAAAATTGATGCTGCAGCTATTGATTTAAATTTAGGCCTGCTTAAAAAATTGAGTTTTAGTAAAACTTCTTTAAAGGATATAAAAGAATTGCTAAAATCTTTAAGTAGCACTACATATTTAGTAAGTTTTAATGTCTATTTAGATGAAAAGCTCTTAATTTCCGATATTTTATTGAAGGATGAAGAACACCACCTTATTTATGAAATACTAAAGAACAGCTTAAAAGGAGAGGATAATATCCAAAGCATCGCCTATCATCGTTTATTTCAATATTATGCAAAAGAAGGTTTTAGCGTAATTGATTTGATGGGTGCAGACATGCAATCTATATCAAAGTTTAAAGCTGGATTTAATCCAACGCTTACACCACATTTTGTTGTAAAATATAGTTGGGTTAAAAATGCCACGAGTAAACTCAAAACAAGTGCGAAAACTATAGTTAAAGGTTTAATAAGATAGTTTTATGAAAAATGTTGGTTATACCACATTTGAAATTGTAGCAGTAGCCACAGTTTTCTTGCATCACCACCATTAGGGTTCATGTAGAATCTATTCTTAATCTTAAATACTTCCACAATGTCGAAAAAACGATGTTTGTCTAATTGTTCTGGAGAAAGATATTGCTCTAAATAAGGCCTGTAAATAGTGCTCATCCATTCTACAATAGGGATACTGAAACCTTTTTTAGGTCTATCCATTAGTTTTTTTGGGATATATTGATGGGTGATGTTTTTTAGTAGATATTTAAGATTCCCATCCTTTATAAACCATTTATCTTCTATTGTTTTTAATAGATCAACCAAATCGGTTTTTAGCATGGCATCACGGTTATCTATTCCGTAATGCATGGTTATTCGGTCAGACTTGAGCAGCAAGTCATTCGGCAAGTAGTTCTCTTGGTCAAATATTAATAGCGATTTAATACTATCTGATGAGTTATTGGTCAGAGAAATTTTTACTTCTTTATTTAATAATTTGCTTATTTCGTTTGCAGGATAGAAAGAGGCTAAAGATTCGTAGACTCCCGTTAAACTTTCAGCAAAAAGTATTTCTTTTAATTTATTCTTTCTGTCTTTTGAAAGCCCAATAGCGAGTTTTTTAATAAAATTAGGTAGCTGCTTAGATTTTTGGTGCAACCAGATTGCTCTCTTGTAATTTGTATATCCAGCAAAAAGCTCATCGCCACCTTCGGCACCAAGCAATACGCTAATATCTTCTTTTGCAATTTGACTAACTAAAAATGCTAGCGGTACAGCTCCGCTATCCCCCATTGGCTCATCGAAAATATCTGGCATTTTTTCCAGCATATTTATCGCACCTGCATCATCTATATAATATTCGCTATGGTTGGTGTTGAGGTGTTTGGCAATGGCATTTGCTGCTGGTGCTTCATCTAAGGTCTTATCTTTAAAACCTAATGTGAAGGTTCGTAGCTTTTTTGCCTGATTTTTCTGGAGAATGGCAGCAACTGTTGCGCTATCGTAACCGCCACTTAACATTACACCAATATTTACATCAGCTACATTACGTCTCAATACAGATTCTGTTAGTAGCTCGTGTACCTTTTCTGTTATTTCTGCTTCGCTATTGGTTGGCTTGTGTAGAAGAGTTGCGTTTTCGAACTTGCTTTCTAAAAAATTGCCACTGTTTAAATCGATGATGAAATAGTGCTGCTTTTTGAAACTGAAAATATTCTCAAATATGGTTTCATTTCCTTCAAAATAACCTTTGCGCAAATACCCTGCTAAGGCTCTGGTATTGGTTTGTTTTACTATTGGATAGCAAAGCATTCCTTTTAGTTCGGAAGCAAAAGCAAAGAAATTTTTATCCTTAAAGAAATATAAAGGTTTTACGCCCATCGTATCTCTTGCCAAGAATAGCTGCTTCTGTTTTCTATCTAATATAGCAAAAGCAAAGGCTCCGTCTATTTTTTCAAATAACTGATGTCCCCACTTTTTATAACATTCTATCAGTACTTCTGTATCAGAAAGCGTATTGAAGGTGATACCGTATTTAATTAAAGTAGCCCTAAGTTCGAGGTAATTATATATCGTTCCGTTGAAAGTAATAGTGTAGTTGCCGCAGGCAGAGGTGAACGGCTGTAATCCATTATTAGAACGGTCTATCGTAGCAAGGCGTTCGTTCGCTAAACCTACATTATACCTTTCATGTGGTTCGTAGATATGCCCATTGCCATTGCCTCCACGATGACGTAGCGCCGTTGATGCATTAAGTAAATTTTGCTCACTTATTGATTGCTGATAGTCAATAAACCCCGTAATCCCACACATTATTTCATCAGATATATTTTACCAGTGTTTTGTTTAAAGAAAGCGTCGGTTGTTGTTCTTCTATGTTTAATTTCTGATTTGTCATTGTTCTCTACAGTCACTTTGTAGAAGTAAACTCCATTTGCAAGTCTATCTCCATACATATCTGTGCCATCCCAAGTAAAATCGGAGATGTTATTTCCAATTCTGATGTTCCCTAATTCTTCTTTGAAAATCTCACGAACAATTTTTCCTGTAACCGTCATGATTTGCACTTTAATTTTATCAGGCACTTTATCTCCTGTTAAGGTAAATACAAATTTCATTGCAGTGGTAAAAGGATTTGGATAAGGATAGAAATGGGTAATTGCAGATTCGTTGATTACTTCGAAATCTATGGTGTAATTATTTGATGCGTTGATATTTCCTGAGGCATCTTTAGCTTCAACCATTAAAGTGTAAATGCCATCTGCCAATTTGCTAGGTTTGTAAGCCACACTAGCTTTGTTGTTATTGGTAGAGTTGGCAGGAGTGAAGTCTAAGAGGCCAGAAGAATAGGCAATCCTTTTATAACTGCCGTTTTCTGTTTTTAGGTTGATATTTAAAGCGGTAGTGTCACTTAATAATATAAACGAATTTTCGTCGGTGAGGTTAATCATGATATTGGGTTGAGGAGCCACGATTTCACCATTCATAATATGTTTTCCATCGAAAGCTACATCAACAATAGGCTCCTTATTATCTCTTGTCACCGTAAAATTTTGTTGTATGAAGTTGTTGAACGCATAACTATCGAGATTGTTGATTGGCGTAAAATCTAATTTCAATAAATTGCTTCCTCTTAAACCTAAAGTTGGAACTTTTACTTTAAACGTGGTATTTGCACCAGCGGCTAATTCTTCTAATTTTCCAGCTTTAACTTTCACAATGCTTCTGTCTGATTTTGTTAAAGTGTAATAAACATGTACCGAATCTGATTTGTATTTAGATAGGTTTTGAAAACCAATATCCCATTTTACACTGTCGCCTTCTTGTATAGTGCCTTTATAAAAATCGTAAGTTATTTCTGGATTGATTGTTACTTCAGGCATTTCATCGTAAATAAATCTCCACTTTAATATTTGCGGAGGTGTTTTGTCTATCCTGTCGGTAAAGTTTGCTCTGATTGACATTCTTGGATATGTTTTTGCATCGTATCCACTTAAATCTACAGTGTTTGATGGTAAATTAGTTTGAAGGACTTGCATTGTGCCGTTACTAGTATAACCTAAAAGATCATAAGTTGTTTGGTCGTTTGCCTCTGCTTTAACTTCGTAACGAGCATTACTCCATTTTGTAGCTGGACCAGCTTGCTCTGTGATGTAGTTTCCTGCGCTAAGTGGGTAGGGGTAAACCTTATCAAACCTGATTTGTTGATCTCTAGGAGATCGAATACCCCCATATTCTGCCATCACTTCTGTAGCACTTCCAGGAGCTGCGCCTTTCTCGCCCCAAAACATATATGGTTCGCCCGCACCAATATTGCCAATATTTACCACTCCAACCTGAAGAAAGGAATCTTTAACAGTTTGAGATAAGGCCGAAAGATTAATACCACGACCATTGAAGCCCATGACATAGTAACCATTTGGAATTCGATTTAAATGTGCAGCTAAACTATCTGCTTCTATAGGGTTGTTGATGTTAAATACAAATTGTCCGCTATAATAGGATGGAACTCTATCTTCATTTCGAAAATTATAAAAAGAAGCGTAATTGTATGGTATAAGGTCTAAAGGATTTAATGCAATTATAGTAAAGCCAACAAATTCGGAAGATAGAAAACCTAACCTACCTCCTGGGGCTGCTCGGTAAGTTCTCTCATCTGTAGTTGGGGCGTCGTCTCCTCTGGTTTGGATAGTAGTAGAGAAGGCAGTTTTGCCAAACTCGAGTAATTTGGTAGCGTTGTTAAAAGCTAAACCATTTAATGTTCCATTTAAGTATTGGTTGTAACGAGATTGGTCCCAACCATCTGGACTATCTTGTATGTAGGTAAATGAACTTTCTTGCCAGCCGCCGCCTTTGTCAACATCTACATTTAAGCGTACTCTCCAGAAATAAACTTGTTCGTTATTCGTCAGTAAATTTGGTCGCCATTTGGGGATAAGACCAGCTGTTAAATTAGTGGTTTTATGCCAAGGGCTGTCGAAGGTTTTTACCGTGTCTATTTCAAATATATAATTGGCATCTTTTGTTAACAAGTCATTAGACTGGCCAACTAATTCTATATCTGTTTTTGCAACTATTGCATATTTTTTAGGATATAAAACACTAACTCCATTTGAAGCCATAAAATACTCAAATGTTGCGGTGTTGTTTGTTTTCGAAATCTCATCAAATTCTCCTTCTGGGTCTAAAGAAACTGTAAATTTATTTATTCCAGCAGAGCTGATGTCATTAGTTTCTACTTTGAAATAGAGCGTGTCGGTATTAAAAACTGGTTTGGTGAAAGTTTTAGTAGGATATGAAATAATCGTATTGTTTGGAAGCGTTTGAGACATGGAGACTTTTAATGGCTGGTTTACAGCTTTCGCTAAGTTCTTCGCCACAATTGCCACATCAAACGAAGTGCTGAGTGCAGTTACATTTGAAGGCGACATAAATAAATCTTGGTTCTCTACCGCAAAATCAGGTTTTTCGGGTGTATAGAATTTTAATGCAGGGTCTCCTTGAAATGTATATTGGGTGGTGTGCATTATATTGATAATGTCGATGAAGTTTTGATATTGGTTTTTGGTCAATTTTAATGCTTCTGCAATAGAAATTCCAAAATTAGTAGTGAATACTTTCTGGTAAAAAATTGAACTGAAGTTAGTTAGGTAACTAGCTACACCTTCGCTTGATGTGCCAATCCATCCCACTGCACCTTTTTCTGGGTAAAACATGTGTTTTTCTCCCAAAGAAGGAGGTGTGATGTAGGTATTGCCGGTAGTACATCCATTAACCAAATAAGTCAAGAGCCTATCGCCGTTATTTAAATCCTCTGGCAGACCAAAGTCAATTTCCGTTGCTTGGTGTGCTCCGTGTCCAAGAAACGAAAGCAGAGACGCTCCTTTATTGATTTCGCTAATAATCTGTTGTTTTTGATTGGCACTTACCGGCATGGTCACATTTTTTTGAAAATTAACCGTATCAGCTCCAAATGGGTCAGCTTTAGCCATATTGTACATATTAGCCTGATAGCCTGCCCATGATAAGTTTTCTGAAAGATTGTTGCCACCACTAATGTGTATAAACTTTTTGCGCCACAATCCATTGGTGTACGATTCGTAGCGCTTTAACTTTTGCAGGTAAATTTCTACCTCTGCATTCGTTTTTGCTCCAATCCTTCCTGTTGCAATTGCTGGTGCTAAACTTGTTGTGTTAATTCTGGCAGTTAGTAAGTCATCAGAAGGCGGAGAACCATAAGTGGGTACCAAATCATCATTTAATGTGCCTGCAGCTCTAATCAAATGATTTTCCAAACCTTTGCCAAGTAACAACAAGTATTGAGGTTTAGTATTTGCGTATTGAAGAAGGTACTTTGCAAAGTTTCTAATAGCAAAAGGATGATGTACGCCATAGAAAAACTGGTCGTACAGTTGGTCTGTGGTCACTAAAAATGATTTGTAATTTCCCTGATTTCTATAGGCTGCATAGTTTTGAGCGCTAGGTAACAAAGATTTATGCGTTACTATAATAAAGTTTTTGTCAAATGTAGTTGGTGATAAATTAAGCATTTCTACTTTAGACAATGCCGGCGAAATGAAAGCAGCACTATCTATCAGAAACAAGCTTCTAGTTTGAGTATTGTTAGAGAGAACAAACTCCGCATTACTGCCATTAATTTCTCCAACAATTCTTTGATTAGCACTTACATCCCATATCAAAGGCTTCGTTTTATTGTTGTTGGAGAAGTTTAAGTACCTATTTTGAGCACTACCAATTAAAGAAAAATCAAGGTTTGTACTGCTCTGCAAGTCGACGGTGCGAGGGTAGGTGATTTTAGCATAGGATACAGCCTGATAATCTGTGCCATTTACACCTAGGTTCAAATCATCAATAGATTGATAGTTTATAGTTGTATTTGCTCCAATTTCATTAGCTGCTAAAGTAAAAGTAGTTCTAGCAATATCGTAACCAGAAAATAGGGTGTCTTTTTTAATGAATGTATTACTGCCATTATTCACGCTAATGCGCAAGTGGTGGTTTATCCTATTTGGCTGCGGTGTTTCTGAATCAGACCGGCCAGCAACATAGGTTTCAAATTTGATAGTAGGTGCGCCAGTGCCATTATAGAGGTTTGGAGTAGAAAGTGTTCTGTTCTGCTGCTGACCCCTACCATAAGCATTTCCCATAAATCCTTCTCCAATTTGATAATCAGAAAGGCTCATGTGTGCAATAATATATCTGCCTTGATAAAAGGTTTCGGGATATATGCCCAAACTCTCTTGGATAATATGCGTTTCTGGCGACAAACCAGTTTTTGCAGCTTTAAAGTTTTTAACTCTCTTACCTAAAGTATTTGTGTTAAAAGTTAGGAAGTAGGCGGCAGTATCAGTAAATAAACTATAATAGTTATGCGGTTGGCTGTTGGCTTCTGGATAAAGTTCCTTATCTAAAGTACCATCATTGGGTTCTCCATAAAACTCAATAAAATCATTAGGGTCAAATGTATTGTCAGTTTCACCTTGTATATAAATGGCAACCTCTTTTCCATTTTTAAACAGTTGAAAATACTTAGGGTTGATACTGCTAAGCGCAGGTATTTGCTGGCTCAGGGTTGAATGATTTAGCCTGTAAATGCCTTTTTGAGCTACCTTTATTTTATAATAAGATTGATTGGTATTTATCCAGTCATTCCCAAAAGGAGTTTGCCCGAAAAGACTTAAGCAGCAAATAGTTAATAGGGTAGATATGTAAATGCGCAACATAGATTCAAACATACAAATAATTCCAATTAAATGGTGGTTTTTAGAGCCTTGTATCAAAGGATTTTTTACTTTTACCCTTCTGTTTTTATGAGCGATTTGAAAAAAGTTTTATTTCTTCCAGGATGGTATCCAAACAAAAGCGATAATGCGGTTGGCTCATTTATCATGAATCATGCGGAGGCTGTTAGTGCTGAACTGAAAGTTGATGTGCTACATGTTTGTGGTGATGAAGACTCGAAAAAAATATACAATTTCGAAAAATCAAGTGTTAACGGGATTGATACTTATGTGCTATATTATCGAAAATCTAAGTCGAAGCATGTTTTTGCTCAGTTTTTAAAAGGCATATTGTATTTTGTTGGACAGTTTTATGCTTATCATAAATATCGACAACTTAATTCGAGACCTACTTTTTTTCATGTTCATGTATTAACGAGGGCTGCAATTCTGCCTTATACTCTTAAATTTTTTGGAAGTAATATTAGTTATTTTATTACAGAGCACTGGTCTAGGTATTTGCCACAAGACAACTCCTACCAAGGTTTTTTCAGAAAACTGATTACAACGTCTGTTGTTAAAAAATCTAGTGGGATAACTGCTGTTTCCGAAAATTTGAAATTTCACATGAACCGTCATGGTTTAGCACATCGCAATTTCAAAGTAATCTCTAATGTAACTCGAGATTTGTTTTTCGAAAATATGGAAGGACAGGGGCAGCTTGTAAATCACTTTGTACATGTTTCTAATTTTGCGGCAAATTGTAAAAACGTAAAAGGTATTCTTCAATCATTTAAGTTGTTAAGAGATGAAGGTTATTTATTCTCGTTAACAATGGTGGGAGATGGTGATGATTTTGAACTAGCAAAAGCCTCTGCATACGGACTTGAAAACGTGGATTTTACTGGGTTTCTTTATAATAATGATGTTGTAAGCGAAATGAGGAAAGCAACAGCGTTGATTCTGTTTAGTAACTACGAAAACCAACCTGTAGTAATTACTGAGAGTTTGAGCTTAGGTGTACCCGTTGTAGCTACTGCTGTTGGCGGAATTCCAGAAATGATTGATGAAAGCAATGGGATTTTAGTGCAACCTAACGATGTAGATGCGTTATCGAAAGCAATAAAACAAATCATTATCGGAGAAAAGAAGTTTGATCGCAACAAGATCAAAGAAGAAGCTGCCCGAAAATTTAAATCAGAGGTTGTTGCTCAGCAGCTTATAGCATTTTACCGTGACGGTGGGGTTGATATATAATCTTGTCAGACTGAGCTTGTCGAAGTCTTTAGTAGAACATTTCGACAAGCTCAATGTGACAAGTAAGATATTTAATGTCAATAATTATTTCTGGTGTTTTTCCACCCATTCTCTAGCATTTACAAAAGCTTCCATCCAAGGAGAAACTTCATCTTTTCTATCTGCTGGATAGTTTGCCCAGTGCCATTGGAACAATGAACGCTCAATGTGAGGCATCATTACCAAGTGTCTGCCTGTTTCGTCGCAAAGCATTGCGGTGTTAAAACCAGAGCCATTTGGATTGGCAGGATATTGCTCGTAACCATATTTGGCAACTATATCGTAACTGGTTTCTTCGTAAGGGAATTGGAATTTACCTTCGCCATGTGATACCCAAACACCTAAAGTGTTGCCTGCTAAAGTGGATAACATCACAGATTTGTTTTCCTGGATAGTCAATGAAGTGAAGATACTTTCATGTTTATGGCTATCGTTGTGCAACATTTTGGGTTTTACTTCGTGATTTTTGTTGATTAAACCTAGCTCCACGAATAATTGGCAACCATTACAAATACCTACTGATAAAGTATCTTCTCTGTTAAAGAAGTTTTCTAGTGCTACACGAGCCTTCTCGTTGTATAAAAATGCTCCGGCCCAGCCTTTAGCAGATCCTAAAACATCAGAATTTGAGAAACCACCAACGGCGCCAATAAACTGAATATCTTCCAAAGTTTCTCTGCCAGAAATCAAATCCGTCATGTGAACATCTTTCACGTCGAAACCTGCCAAATACATCGCGTTAGCTACTTCACGTTCCGAGTTACTTCCCTTTTCACGTAAAATTGCTGCTTTCGGACGAGGTTTGCTCGCATCAATTACAGGTTTTTTGCCGTCAAACTGTGCCGGGAAGTTGAATTTTAACGGTTGGTTTTTATAATTATCAAAACGTTCTTTCGCCTTTACTTCACCACTTTGTTTGCGATCTAGCAAGTAAGAAGTTTTATACCAAACATCACGTAAGTGGTTAATATCGAAAGAATAATCGTTATCGTTGTTTACTACATTTAATGTGGCAGTGTTGCTCACCGAACCAATTTTTTTAAAAGCTACACCTTTATCATTTAAGATAGCTTCAATACTTTCATCAGCTTGGAAAACCAAAGCAATATTTTCAGCAAATAATACTTTTAAAGCATCAGCTTCACCTAAGCTAGACAAATCGATGTTTGCACCTAAATTCTGATCTGCAAAACACAATTCTAAAAGCGTAGTAATTAAACCACCGCTACCAATATCGTGACCAGCTTTTATTTTACCAGCTTTAATTAATCCCTGTACTGCATTGAAAGCCGTGCTAAATTTCGCAGCATCTTTCACATCCGGAGTTTCGTTGCCAACTTTATTTAAAACCTGTGCAAAAGAAGAACCACCTAATTTATAAGTATCGTTACTTAGATTGATATAATATATGTTACCACCATCTTTTTGTAAAACTGGCTCAACAACCTGAGTAATGTCGTTACAGTTACCAGCCGCAGAAATAATTACCGTTCCAGGCGCAATTACATCGCCATCTTTGTATTTCTGTTTCATCGAAAGCGAATCTTTTCCCGTTGGGATATTGATTCCTAATTCGATGGCAAATGCAGAACAAGCTTCTACAGCTTCGTATAAACGAGCATCTTCACCTTCGTTTTTACAAGCCCACATCCAGTTGGCCGAAAGTGAAACGCTTTTTAAGTTATCTTTTAATGGAGCCCAAACTAGGTTAGATAGCGATTCTGCAATGGCAATTCTACTTCCAGCAGCAGCATCAATCAAAGCAGAAACAGGCGCATGACCAACAGAAGTGGCAATACCTTCTTTACCTTGAAAATCTAAGGCCATTACACCCACATTGTTCAATGGTAATTGCAACGGACCAGCGCATTGTTGTTTCGCCACTCTACCACCAACACATCTATCAACCTTGTTTGTTAACCAATCTTTACAAGCTACGGCCTCTAATTGAAGTACCTGCTCTAAATATTCATTGATTTTATTTTGATCGTAAGCTACCGCTTCATAATTACGGTCAACGGTTTTGTCGTCCATAATCATTTTTGGCGAGCTGCCGAACATATCGCTTAAAGCCAAATCCATTGGTTTAGCACCAGTAGTAGCCGATTCGAAAGTAAAACGATGATCGCCGGTTACTTTGCCAACAGTGTACATTGGCGAACGCTCACGATCTGCAATTTTTTGTAAGGTAGCTGTGTGCTCCTCGCTAATCACCAAGCCCATGCGTTCTTGCGACTCGTTGCCGATAATCTCTTTTGCAGAAAGGGTAGGATCGCCAACTGGTAATTTATCTAAATCTATTTTACCACCAGTAGCTTCTACTAGCTCAGAAAGACAGTTTAAGTGACCGCCTGCACCATGATCGTGGATAGAAACGATGGTATTGTGATCACTTTCTACCATAGCACGAACCGCATTCGCAGCACGTTTTTGCATTTCTGGGTTAGAACGTTGTATTGCATTTAGCTCAATACCCGAACCATGCTGACCAGTATCTGCAGATGAAACAGCAGCGCCGCCCATACCAATACGGTAGTTCTCGCCACCTAAAACCACAATGTTATCGCCAGTTTTTGGCTCTTGTTTTTTAGCTTGTTCTAGTTTTCCGTAACCGATACCACCAGCCAACATAATCACTTTGTCGAAACCTAATTTACGGTCGTGTTCTTCGTGTTCGAAAGTTAATACAGAACCTGTAATTAACGGTTGACCGAATTTATTTCCAAAATCAGAAGCTCCGTTAGAAGCTTTGATCAAAATATCCATCGGTGTTTGGTATAACCATTTACGTTCTTCAACACCTTTTTCCCAAGCTCTACCTTCTTCCAATCGAGAAAGGGCAGTCATGTAAACCGCAGTTCCAGCCAAAGGCAAAGAGCCTTGTCCACCCGCTAAACGGTCTCTAATTTCACCACCCGAACCTGTAGCAGCTCCGTTAAATGGCTCTACTGTAGTTGGAAAATTATGTGTTTCGGCTTTGATAGAAATTACCGAGTCAAAATCTTTAGTTTCGTAAAACGATGGCACATCTGGCTTTGAAGGTGCAAATTGTTGCACTCTCGGGCCTTTTACAAAAGCAACATTATCTTTATAAGCAGAAACGATATCGTTAGGGTGTGTTTCTGATGTTTTCTTAATCAATTTAAAAAGAGAAGTAGGCTTTGCCTCGCCGTCAATCACAAAAGTACCATTGAAGATTTTGTGACGGCAGTGCTCTGAATTCACTTGAGAGAAACCAAAAACTTCCGAATCTGTCAGAGGTCTTCCTAACTTATCCGCTAACCCTTTTAGGTAATCAACTTCTTCATCACTTAAAGATAAACCTTCTTGCTTGTTGTAGGCAGCAATGTCGGTAATCTCTAAAATCGCCTCAGGTTGAATATTGATGGTAAAAATATCTTGATTTAAACTGCTGTATTTCTGAGAAAGCATAGGGTCAAATGCTGAAAACCCTTCGGCCACTTTTTTAAATTCCTCAATTCTAATGATGCCATCAAGCGTCATGTTTTGAGTAATTTCTACTGCGTTGGTACTCCAAGGAGTAATCATTGCCGCACGTGGACCAACAAAAAAACCTGTTAAAGAACTTTCGGTGCTCAATTTAGCTCCGCCGAAAAGCCATTCTAATTTTTCTGTATCAGTTGGGGATAAGGTTTGACTTGTTTGTAAAACAAAAACCTCGTCAGATTGACCTAAAAAGAAATGAATCATGCTTATTTTTTGAAGACGCAAATTTAGGTTTTTTTAGCCGAAAAAGGTAATGGTTTTTGGGTTTAATTTATGTTTAAATTAATATTTGCCATTATAAGCTTCATAGTCTTTTTGCCTGCCTAGCTCCTTGTATAAATTCAAAAGTTTATTGTACGAATTAATAGCTCCAGATTTGTGGTCATCAACCGCCGATTTCCAATATTTTTCGGCATTTGCGTAATCTTTTTTATCGTAGTAGGATTGGCCTAACGGATCTTTGACGTATACATTCTCTGCGTCCATACTTAAATATTTAATAGCATCGTCGTACTGTTTTAATTTAAGATAAGCAGATCCCAAAGCATAAACCATTTCTATGTGGCCTTTATCTACCAAGGGTTTTGCATACTTAATTACATCATCATATTTTTCGTCTCTCAAACTTATGTTAGCAAGGTATTGGGCTGCAAACGTGTTTCCTTTCTCGAAAGATTTGATGTAAACAGCTTTTGCTTTTTCAGGTTGATGCTCATTCGCATATAGCAACGCCAGCTTATTTGTCGCAGTTGTGTCGCCTTCTTCAATAGCCAGTTCGTAATGTTTAATCGCTTCCGTGATGTTGTCTTCTTTATAATATTTGTCAGCCTTGTCTATATTGTTTGTGTTACAGCTCTGTAAGCCGAAGGTTACTGCGGTAAGGGCTAAAAATATGGTTCGTTTTAAGTTTTTCATTGTGTTTTGTTTTTAGGTATGTATAAAAATAAAGATAAAAGATTTGTTTAATTATTTAATTTGAAACGCAAGTTGCAACAATTATTAACGTTAGTCCCGCTTTACACTGTAGCCCTCGTTCGAAACGCTCTCTCGGGGCTGTCGTTGCAATCGGGGTTATAAAACCTAAGGCGGTACAATTTTTAGCAAACTGTATGGTATTGCCAAAAGAAGCATTGCCTTCATCATACAAACCCGATTTTAAAGCAGGGTAGTACTATCCAATGTAAACTGACATTGTTTTCAAAGTCTTTTCTATGCAAAAAACACATTTATTAATAGCTGTGTTTTATATTTATCTCATCTTTGTAATTGTATTTACATCCGCTAATTATGTTCAATCGTATCCATCACATTGCAATTATTTGTAGCAATTACGAAATTTCTAAAGATTTTTATGTGAATAAGTTGGGTTTTGAAGTTTTGGCTGAAATTTATCGGGAAGAGCGGAAATCGTATAAACTAGATTTGGCTGTTAATGGTATTTACCAGATAGAACTTTTTTCTTTTCCAGATCCAACAGATCGCCCATCTAGACCAGAAGCAGCTGGATTAAGGCATTTAGCTTTTGAAGTTGATGATGTGGCCGAAGTTGTAAGGGGTTTGAATGTAAAGGGGATTATTACAGAACCAATTAGGATTGACGAGTTCACTGGAAAACAATTTACTTTTTTTACAGATCCTGATAGATTGCCTTTAGAATTGTACGAAAAATGAGTTCAGTTTTCAAATTCAAACAATTCGAGGTAGATCAGGATGGTTGCGCCATGAAAATAAATACCGATGGCGTTTTATTGGCGGCTTTGACAGAAAGCCACATTCCTAAAAAGATTTTAGATATTGGTACAGGAACAGGGGTGCTAGCTTTAATGATGGCCCAACGTTTTCCAGAAGCTGAAGTTCATGCAGTAGAAATTGACGAACAAGCTTCAATAACTGCTGGACGAAATTTTGAGAATTCAGTTTTCAGTAAGCAATTATCAGTTATCAATACGGCGATTGAACAATTTAATACTGCTGAAAAGTTTGATTTAATTATCAGTAATCCTCCATTTTTTATAAACGATTTAAGAAATACAGAAGAGAAAAAAGGAATTGCCAGACATGCAAGTGAACAGTTTTTTGCCAGCTTGTTGGTGAAAGTAAATGCTGTTTTAGCAGATGATGGGAATTTTTGGTTCATTTTGCCAGTTAAACAAGCAGCGTTGTTGATTGAAAATGCTAAGCAATTGGAAATGTATGCTTCAGAAATCATTCAATTGCATTCTGATATTTCTAAACCTGCCTTTAGGTATATTGTTAATTTAAATCGAGCTAAAGCTGAAACAATCATCAATCATTTTTACATTTATGAAAGTGAAAAAATATACACTAATGAGTATAAACTGTTGTTGAAAGATTTCTTTTTGGGGTATTAGCAAGCGATAATGTGTATTTTAGGCGAAAATCTAAAAACTTAATTACATGAAGCTTTTCGTACTAATTTCCTCATTGCTTACGACTGTTGCATTTTCTGTGCAAGCGCAGAAAAACTCTAAAACAACAGATCAAATTCCTAGTATAGATTCGGTTTTAAACCAAGTGCTAAAAGATCAGCATATTGCAGGTTTTGCTGTGGCAATTGTAAAAGGCGATGAAGTGATTTATAGTAAGGGTTTTGGCTACCGCGATATAGAAAATAAAAAACCAGTTACACCAAATACGCTTTTTGCAATTGGCTCAAGTTCTAAAGCTTTTACCTCATCTCTAGTGGGGTTATTAGAAAAGGAAGGTAAGTTAAAGCTGGACGATAAGGCAACTAGCCTATTGCCACAATTGAGCTTTTACAATGCTGAAATGAACAATCAAATTACTGTACGTGATTTAATGGCGCATAGAACAGGATTGTCTAGGTATGATTATTCATGGCTTTTGTTTAATACCGCTAACCGAGACAGTATTATTAGCAGAGTTAAATACATGAAACCAACTTCTGGAGTGCGTGAAAAATGGTATTACAACAATTTTATGTTTTTGGCGCAAGGTATGATTGTAGAAAAAATAAGTGGTAAAACTTGGGAGCAGAACATCAAGGAAAAATTCTTTATTCCTTTAGAGATGACTCGCTCTAACACAGATATTAAACAATTTGAAAATGATTCTGATGCTGCTTTGCCTTATGTTACGATAGATAGTACAAATAAAAAAATAGATTACTACAATATCAATGGGATGGGACCGGCGGGTAGCATCAATAGTAGTGTGAACGATATGGCCAATTGGTTGAAAGTTTGGATAAGTGGTGGTAATTTTAAAGGTAAAAATATACTGCCTTCTAGTTATGTGGGCGAGGCGGCAAGCTCCCAAATGGTGATGGATGGTGGATTGCCGAAAGGCCGCAAAGATATTTACATATCTAATTATGGATTAGGTTGGATGTTGAGCTCTTACAGAGGTTATTATGAAGTGGAACATGGTGGTAATATCAACGGTTTTTCAGCCAGCGTTGCTTTTTACCCAACAGAAAAGCTGGGAGTGGTTGTTTTAACTAACCAAAATAACTCGCAAGTGCCAGACGTGGTGAGGAATTCTATAGTTGATAGACTTTTTCAATTAAAGCCAATAGATTGGAATGGTGATGCAAAAAAGGCGGCTGAGGCTGTTAGCAAAAATAATAAGTCTAAAAAGAAGGAGAAAAACATTGTTCCCAATACCACTCCTTCACACCAGCTTAAAGATTATGTTGGTGATTTTGAAACGCCAGCTTATGGAGTTGTGAGTGTAACCAACGAAAAGAACGGATTGTATGCCCAAGCAGGCAATAATAGATTGTATCTTAAGCATGTTCATTTTGATGTGTTTGAGCCCAAAGACGTTAATAAGAAGGGGGTTGTAGATACATCTTCAAGTGAGAACTTATTCAATTTTTTTAGTGATAATAAAGGTAAAATAAGCGGACTTACTATTCAGCTGGATCCAGACAAAGAGCCGGTGTTGTTTACATATAAGCCGAAAATTAAAGTTTTAGATATTAAACTGTTGCAGAGCTATGTTGGGGATTACGAATTAGGAAAAACAATAATAAAAGTATACCTAAAAGCAAATACATTATTTGTTGCTGTACCTGGGCAACCAGATTACGAAACATTAGTGGTAGATGATCATACATTTGATATCAAAGTATTAAAAGGTTATAGCGTGAAATTTGAAATTTTACCTTCTAGAAAAGTTGCATCTCTGTCATTTATACAGCCTAACGGAACGTTTGTGGCTGAGCGAAAAATAAACTAATCAATTATAAGTTGAAGAAAATAGGCTTAATCTCTGATACGCATGGTTATTTGGACGATGCGGTTTTTAAATACTTCGACCAAAGCGATGAGATTTGGCATGTAGGCGATTTTGGACCAAACGTGGCAGAGCCTTTGGCGGCATTTAAGCCGTTGCGTGGGGTTTACGGTAATATAGATGGTGCAGATATTAGAGCGGAGTTTCCAGAGCATAATCGTTTTAGGTGTGAAGAGGTGGATGTTTGGATGACACACATAGGTGGTTATCCTGATAGGTATGCACCGAATGTAAAGAAAGAAATTTACACTAAGCCTCCGCAGCTTTTTATTTCAGGACATTCACATATTTTAAAAGTGATGTTCGATAAAAAAATACAATGCTTGCATATAAACCCCGGTGCAGCTGGAAAACATGGTTGGCATCAAAAAAGAACTTTGATTCGCTTTTGCATTTCCGAAGAAAAAATACATACCTTAGAGGCCATAGAGTTAGGAGATAGATAACGTAAAAAGTACACTAAGTAAAATGATGTCGGGTATAAAAACATTAGGCCAATTTATTATTGAAAAGCAAGCAGATTTTCCCTATGCTAAAGGAGAGCTTTCTCGCTTGTTGAGAGATATTGGCATTGCCGCAAAAATTGTAAACCGCGAAGTAAATAAAGCTGGTTTGGTAGATATTTTAGGTGATGCGGATACCATTAATATACAGGGAGAAGGACAAAAAAAACTGGATGTTTATGCCAACGATCAGTTTATTTCTGCTTTAACAAGCGGTGGTGAGTGTTGTATCGTAGCTTCGGAAGAGGAAGATGATTTTGTGCGCATCGATTCGCCTGTATCTAAAAATGCCCGTTATATAGTTTGTATTGATCCGTTAGATGGCTCTTCAAATATTGATATCAACGTGACTGTAGGTACCATTTTTTCTATTTACAGAAGAAAATCTACTGAAGGACCAGCTACTTTAGATGACGTTTTGCAAAAAGGAACGGAACAAGTGGCTGCGGGTTATGTAATTTACGGATCATCAACCATGATGGTTTATACTACAGGAAAAGGTGTAAACGGATTTACTTTAGATCCATCGATAGGGGAGTTTTGCTTGTCGCACCCAAATATGAGGATACCAGAAGATGGTGTTATTTATTCTATTAACGAAGGTAACTATGTTCACTTTCCAGAGGGGGTGAAGAAATACATTAAATATGCGCAGGTAGAAGATGCGGCAACAAATAGACCATATACTTCGAGATACATTGGTGCTATGGCGGCAGATATCCACAGGAGTTTAATTAAGGGCGGAATTTATATCTATCCAACTACATCGGCTTCGCCAAAAGGAAAACTACGTTTATTGTACGAATGTAACCCAATGGCTTTAATTATTGAGCAGGCTGGAGGTATCGCTTCGGATGGCTTGAACAGGATTTTGGATATAGAACCAACTGAACTGCACCAACGTGTAGCTATTTTTGTGGGTTCTCCTAAAATGGTGAAAAAAGCAGAAGAATTGATGGCCGAGTTTTCGCCCGTAGAGAAATTGGCAGAGAAAACAATCGAAATCAAGTCGGCATAAAGATTGTAAATTTATTGATTAGTTAATGCTTCGCTTTCTTATAAATACTAATTTAGTAGCAACTGAAAATTAAAAAGAAAATTATGAAATCGACAATTAAATCAATTACCTCATTCATGTTTATGCTGGTGGTTTCTGCTAATGTAATGGCGCAAGATGCTAAACCTAAAGCTAGTCCGGCAGAAACTGCTACTGGAAAAGTTGGTGCTGCTAATATCACCATTAATTATGGAAGTCCTTCGGTTAAAGGTCGTCAGATTTGGGGCGGATTGGAGAAGTATGATAAAGTTTGGCGTGCTGGTGCTAATGATGCTACTACTTTCGAAACAGATAAAGATATTAAGGTAGAAGGTAAAGCTTTGCCTGCCGGAAAATATAGCTTTTTCTTAATTCCTAGAGAAAGCGGTACTTGGACAGCTATCTTTAATAAAGAGCCTAAACAATGGGGAGCTTATAAATACGAAGAATCTAAAGATGCTTTGAGAGTAGATGTGAAAGTTAAACCGTTAAGTTCAACGCAAGAAAAACTAGTTTACAACATTACTAACAAAGGTTTTTCTTTAAATTGGGATAAGGTTTCTGTGCCTGTAGCTATTAAATAGAATAATTAACTAAACTAAATATTTATAAAGCCGCGATTGTGAGATTGCGGCTTTTTTGTTATAGTAATTTTGATGAATTATTACGCTCTGTTTCGAAAGGAGCATCAATCACCCAATTGGCTTTGTCTTGAGATGCTGCAACTGCTAAACGGTCGCAACGTTCGTTTTCCGGGTGCTCGTTATGACCTTTAATCCATTTGAATTTAACGTTGTGTAGTTTGTGCTGTTGAAGATATTGTATCCAAAGATCTTTGTTTTTTTTGTCTTTAAAACCTTTTTGCACCCAGCCAAAAACCCAACCCTTTTCAACGGAATCTACCACATATTTACTGTCGGAAAATACAACAACATCTTGGCCTGGGGTTTTCAATGCCTTCAGTGCAACAATTACTGCCAAAAGCTCCATTCGGTTATTGGTAGTCATTCTAAAACCACCACTTAGTTCTTTATAGTGTTTGCCCGAACGTAAAATTACGCCGTAACCACCTGGTCCTGGATTTCCGCTTGCTGCTCCGTCTGTGTAGATTTCTATCATATGAATAAGCAAAGCTAAGTTTTATGGATGAAAGTTGAGTATCGATGTGGAAAAGAAGCTAAAAGCAATGCCTCATTTAATTTGGGGCACTCTCTATTTTATTTAACCACTTTCAGTAACTCTACAATAGCTACTTCCAATTGTTGGTCTTTACCTTTATCAATTAATCCAGGCATGTTTTTTACTTGGATATCTGGTTTAGTTTCATTGTTTTCTAACCACTCTCCAGCTTTATTTTTAGCACTAATTGGAACCGAGCCCCAACGTGTGCCATCAGGTAGTGCTTCCCAACCTGCAAAGCTGCAAGTTCCTGGTACAGGCATACCAACGGTTTTACCTATGCCTAAATCTTTATACCCGCAAGAAAAACAATGTCCATCGCTATAATTTGCTTCGTTAAACATAGCCAGAGTAGGTTTTGTCCATCTAAAAGTTGGCTCGTAACCTACAGAACGTTGTTCGGTTGCATAATCTAAAAATTTCTGACCAGTAAAAAACATGGCTAAATCAGATACTAAATCGCCACCACCATTAAAACGAGTATCGATAATTACTGCTTTACGATCGGCATATTTGCCCATCATTTCCTCGTAAACACTGCGGTAAGGACCATCGCTCATGCCTGGAATATGCACATATCCGAGTTGACCTTTACTTAAACTATCTACTTCAGCTTGATTCTTTTTAACCCAGCGTTTGTAAAGTAACTGGTTTTCTGCACCCAAGCTGATAGGTTTGATGGTAATTTGCTGTTTTTCCTTGGTTTTAGGGTCTAAGATTTCCAATAAGGTGAATTGGTCTGCTTTTCTATTCAAATATTTTGCGATGTCTTGATTAGCTTCGATTAAAACCCCATCAATTTTTTCAATCACCATTCCAGGTTTTACATTGAATTTGGTTCTGTCTAAAGGACCGCCAGAAAGCACCTCATCTATTAAAATACCGTCACCTTTGTGCTGGTAGTTACCAATGACGCCTAATGAGGCGGTAGCATCTGCATTTGGAATGGTTCTGCTGTAACGTGCTCCGGCATGCGATACGTTCAATTCTCCCAATAATTCTGATAACATTTCGGCAAATTCATAGCTGTTGCCAATGTGAGGAAGATATTTTGCATACGCAGGTTTTAATCCATCCCAATCTGCGCCGTGCATTGTAGGTGTATAAAACATCCCTTTATTGCGCAACCAAACATGTTCAAACATAGATTTCCTTTCTGCTTCTGTGTCTAGTTGAACTTCTCCTTCAATATTAATCTGCTCACGTTTATTGGTTTCAGGAGTAATCTTCGAAATGCTACCGCCACTCAAAAGATATAGGTTTTTCTGTGCTTTATCCCATGATAAACTACCGCCCATGCCACCTAAAGGGATTTCCATTTTGGTTTCTTTGGTGCGTAAGTTAGTGCTCCATAAATTGCTTCCTTTTTCGAAACTAGCCAAGTAATAAAGTTTTTCACCATCCTTAGACAATACAGCATCTCCTAAAGCAGAAGAATGTATCGTTAATCTGGCTTTTCTATTTTCCAAACCATCCCAATCAAAAACAACGGTAGAATCTGGCTTTGGTACTAGTTTAACTTTAGGATCTTTAGCTGCTTTTTTTGCTGCTTCTTCCTTTGCCTTTTTTTCGGTTGCTTCAATATCTTTCAGTAGTGCAAAATCGTCTTTACTCAAATTAAAACGCTCCCAGCTGTCTTTAGTTAGAAACAAACTGTACACATCTCGCTGCGATGAGCCACTATTGGCATGTGCCTTCATCCCGTCTCGGTTACTGAACCAGATCAATTGTTTACCACCATTTACCCATTTTGCACCACCATCGCCGTAACCGCTTTTCGTTAAATTTCTCATGGCCTGTTTGCCATTTGCATCTAATAATACCACTTCGCCGTTAGACATAGTTGGTCTGTAAGTGGCTAACAACCACTTGCTATCTGGACTCCAAGTAAAATACTGGTCGCCATCTTGCATGTAAAAAAGTTGGTCTGGAGTAAGTAAGGTAACCGTGTTTTTGTTGGAGATTTCCATTACTTTCAACGACCTGCGATTTTCTATAAAAGCAATTTTTTTGCCATCAGGCGATATTGCAGGCATATAATTGTCGTTCGAATTACTTATCAACGGTTTTTCTTCCAATAGGGTAGAAGCAAAAAAGTAAGGCTCTTCCTTGCGCACTTTTTTGGTTTCGTAGATACGCCACTTGCCATCGCGTTCACTGGCATAAACCACCGATTTTCCATCTGGAGCAAATTCTACAAATCGTTCTTGCTCTGGTGTATTGGTAATTCTTTTGGTCATTTTTCCATCCACCGATGTGATGAAAACTTCACCTCTGGCTATAAAAGCTACTTCTTTGCCATCGGGCGATACCGACATTTCCCTAACTCCACCGTTAATAGTCACAAAGCCATCATTGTTTGCTTTTTCTTGGGTATGGATAGTGATGTTGAGTTTTTGAGGAGTAGCCCCAACTTTTAAAGTGTATAGTTCTCCATCATAGCTAAAAGATAAAGTGCCATTATTGGATGAACTTAAAAATCTGACAGGAAAATTGCTGAATTTGGTAAGCTGCTCGCTTTTTGCTTTTTCTTTCAAAGGCATTTTGTGAATGTTGAAAGTGCCACTTTCCTCACTCAAATAATAGATACTTTGCTCATTATCCGTAAATACCGGATTTCTGTTCTCACCATAAAAGCTGGTGATTTGAGTGTGCTTGTCGGTTTTTTTATCGTAAACCCAAATATCTCTCGCTACAGATGATTTGTGGTGTTTTCTCCATTCGTTTTCACCTCCTTTTTTATCGTGGTAAATCATTTTAGAACCGTCTTTACTGGTTTGTACGGCTTCGGCTGGAATAGTGAAAATTTGGGAAATATTGCCGCCATTGTTTGGAACGCTGTATAATTCTGGTTGCGAGGTTGTAGGAAACTGACGATGGTTAACGGCATCTTGTCTTACACCACCAAAAATTACTGATTTATTATCTGCAGAAAAGCTGAAAGGAACTTCATCACTAGAGTGATAGGTTAAGCGTTTTGCAGCGCCACCGTTAGCTTCCATCACAAAAACGTCAAAATTACCGTAACGGTCTGATGCGAATGCAATTTGTTTCCCATCCTTACTCCACTGAGGCATAAAATCATGTGCTTCATGAAAAGTAAGCTGTTGTGCGGTGCCACCTGTGCTAGCTACACGATATAAATCGCCTTTGTAAGTAAAAGCAATGGTACTGCCATCAGGAGATATAGATGGATATCTCATCCACTGAGGTTTTTCCTGAGCAAAAAGTTGCGTATGCAGTAAAAAATAAGCACAAAATAGTAGTAGTTTTTTCATGAAATTGCGTTTTTGAAGCAGCTTTAATAGCTAGGCTAAGTTAATATAATGATGTAATATTTACAGGTAACAAACCTGATGTTTTAAGTGCGAATGGTCTCAAATTCCACACTTAGATGATTTAGGTGCCCGAAAAAAGGAGATTTCGACCCCATGATTCCTTTATTTTACCCAATAATTTTTTAAAATAATGAACAAGAAATTACTGGTATAAAAAAAACTTATAGCCTATAAGAATAAACCATTATTTAAAGGTGTTTTGAATGCCTGCTTCGTTGTAAACTAAAGCTACAATTTTAGTCAAAGCTTCTTTTATTAACTGCTGTCCTTCTTTTGTGTTAATATCAATTTCGCAAAAATTACTACCTGTAGATTTTGCATGTAAAATCATATAATAAATACCAGCCACTTGTAAAGCTATAATTGCTCTTAAATTTAAGTTAGTACCTTCAAAATCTTTATCCGTTAACTTATAAAGTGCGGTTCCGAGTTCTTCTCTTTTGTCTGCCAGCGCTCTCAATTTGTCTTGATACTCACAAACCTCCCAGCTAAGTATTTTTTGAAAGTCGGGAGAGCTGTCTATTTCATCATAAAGGGTATGTAATATGGATACGATTTCGTGCTCTCCAAATACGCCAGTACTATCTACAATCGCATTTAGCTTGGGGGCAACTTTGGTCATCCAGTAATCTCTTTGTATTAAATATTCTTCAATCATGTTATTTAGACTACCAAAATAAAGTGCGATGAGCTTTCGGTCAACCCCTGCTTTCTTCACAATATTATTGATGGTCAGCCCAGCATATCCTTTCTCTTTTAAGACATCTCCAACTGCCTCGAGCATTTTTTTCTTGGTACGTTCTTTATTTCTAACCATACCATCAGTTATTTTTCTTTTGCTTTCTGTCGTTTGGTGGCTCATCAATTTTGGTACAATTATAGTGTCTCAAAACAAAAATAAAATTAATTCCCATGAATAGGAATAATGATTTTGTTTAAGGGGTTGGGGAATTAATTGCCTCTACCCTAAATTTTAAAAAATGAATGCGAGCCTATCAAAAACACAAATAAATAAGATTTAATATGGAAGATGAAAATGTTTTATACAGTAAATTTTTGTTTGCACAAGATAGAATGTTGCATTTGACGAAAATGATAGTGACAGAAGTGTATTCAGGAAAAAAGTTGCTAAGTGCCAGAGGTCAAGGGATGTGTAATGGCCAAGTAAATGTTGGTTATTAGATTTTCAAAGTCACCTTTTCGAATAGTAACTGTCTGCTAACGAATTATCAAGAATATCCAGCGAATTTCAATCCACAACTATTTTAAACGATAAGGTGTTTTAACTTACATATTGATATCGTTTTCGTATAACTAATAATTGCTGTCTATGTTAATAAATAAAAACTCAACAGAACCTAATATCGACTTAACAAGATTATTTGCTGACGGGATCGTGTACATCAATACCTCACAATGGGTTTTCGCTCACGCAGCATTTAGTTATCTCTACCAAAATAGCAAGAGCAAATCTGTAACGTTGCTGTACAATATGGCATTGTGCCATTATTTTGCTAAAGAATATGCAAAAGCTATATCTGTTTTAACAGCAGCGTTAACTCAGGTTACGGCACCTTCGATTTCCAGTCAGTCTAATCAAAATGTATCAAACGAACTATTCATCCACGAGTTTGAAAACAATCTATATCAGCTTGCATTAAATGAAACGACAGTTGAACTAAGCACTAACATAGTAAAGTTGCGCATCCGAAGGTTAATGGTTGATCTTCATCTCGTACAAGAAAATTGGCAGGAAGTTATTCGGCTATCCACATTGCCAGAGATGGATAAATGTAAGAATGTACAAGAAGCCTTAATTGTCGCAAAATCTAAAGTAAATACCTTATAAACATGAATTTATACCACATTGAACAAGCTTATCTTCAGGGTAAACAACCTGCAGAAATAAAAGAAATGTACATTTCGGAAATTACCGAGGCTACAGAAGAAGAACAAATTCAGGTTTGGGAACAGGTTTGTGGTTTTGCAAATTTAGAAATGCTTGACTACTTGATTGAACAAGGTTGGCGAACTGCTGGGGTAGAAAATCGGAATGGAGATACGTTATTGCATTTTTTGGCTACTCCGTTGCGTACCTACGATTATTTTATAGGGGAAAAACAGGTCTACGAATGCACAAAAAAGCTACTTGAAACAAAAGTTAGTCCACTTAGAAAAAATTCTGACGGCGAAACCGCATTGATGCGTGGTGCAAGGGTAGGTTATACCGAAATGTTAGAAGCTTATCAGGAAATAGGTGCCAAAATGGACTTTACCGACCGCAGGGGAAATACACTATTACACATTTTAGTAGAATACTCAAATTCGGCGGTTTCTAATTATGAAAATGATCTAGAACGTTTAATGGTACATCAAAATGACCCCAATTTTGATGAAAGTAACCAGAGACAGGCGCAAGAAAGAAGCGTATTGGAATGGAAACACAATGTAAGTAAAGCAAGGTTTAACCAATTTATCACTTTTGCCATTGTAGCTAAAGAATTTGGAATTGACCCTTTCCAGAAAAATAACGAAGGAAGAACTGCTGTGGAACTAGCTATCGCTCGGAAATCGAAATCAATTGCTGCCATTTTAAAAGGTGTTGATTTTTCTGAACAAGAAACTGTGCCACTTTATTTTAATGCTGGCGGAATGGACGTTCATCAGGCTTGTGCCAACAAAGATGTAGAAGCATTAACGGCACTCATAGAACTTGGCGAAAACGTAAATGAAGCTTACGATAAGGAGAATGATAAACACAATGGAATGACACCATTGGCGATTGCAATGATGGAGCATAGTTTCGAAATTACAGACTTATTACTGAAAAATGGGGCAGATGCAACACTTCGTGATAGCAAATCATGGCATCCTTTTAGGTATTTGTATACGCCACACTCTAGCGTAAATACCAATTTTGAAAGATTTAAAGAGAAAACTTTTCAGCAAATTTTGAAAGCTTATCTCGCAGCTGGATTTGATATTAACTCGCTTTTAGATGATGATGAAAATACTTTGCTTACCATTTCTGCAAAGTATGCAGACAGTTTAACGCTGTATAATGGCGATACCATTTCGACTGTATTAGTACAGGAAGCCATTTATTCGGATGCTGATGTAAACCAAACCAATCGTGATGGAATCTCTGCACTGATGTATTTGTGTTTGGCAGATTCGCAGCGAGGGGAGAAAAACCTCATCACCATTTTAGAGCAAGGTGCATCTACAGAATTACGTGATAAAAATGGCAAAACTGTACTAATGTACGCTATCAATAATTCGGATAAATCGGTGGCGAAAACCTATTGCGAGCTATTAGGGGAATTTGGCAACCTATTAATCGATGCGAAAGATAACGATGAAAAATCAGCATTGGATTACGCCGGAGAACGAGATAACGAAACCTTGGTAGCTTGGTTGTTAGAAAAAATGTAAATCAAATCAATCACAAAAAAAACTAAATAAAATGGATGCTATATTTTTAAATGCCTGTAAAAATAACCAGAAAGCAATTGTGCAAACACTGCTTAAAAAAGGTGGAATAAACCTCGATAAACGTGATGCGATGGGCAATACTGCCTTATATTATGCTTGCCAAAAAGGTGCGAGAGATATCGTTAAAATTTTGGTAGAAGGTGGCGCTGATATCAACTTGGCAAATAATCAAAGTACCACACCTTTGCACATGGTGTCGCAAAGCGGAAATAAAGAAATCGTTACTGTTTTGTTGGATAACGGAGCGGACATTAACGCAACCGACAAAGAAGGTAAAACGGCATTAATTTATTCGCTTGCGGAAGGAAGAACTGAATTTACCAAGTTTTTGCTTTCTAAAGGTGCCGATAAAAGTATTAAGGATAATGAAGGTCACAGCGCCTTGGATTACGCTACGAGTAGAGGTTTACGAGATACCGTTGCTTTATTGGTTGGCGAGGCTGAAGATAAAAATAGTACCGGAAATACGCCACTTCATCAGGCAGTTTGGAATAATGAAGCTGAAGTAGTCGGAGAATTATTGAAAGTAAGTGCTATCAACATCAACGCCCTTAACGATAATGGAGATAGTGCTTTGGTGCTGGCTTGTATGCAAAATAACCTAAGGGTTGCACAGCAGCTACTTAATGCAGACGCGGATATGTCGCTAAAACGCCTAGATGGTAATTCGGTTTTGCACTATAGCAGTAGCAGAGGAAATAAAGAAATTGTGAAATTGCTGGTAGAAGAAGGCATGGATATCAACGGCAAAAACAACGAAGGTGAAACACCATTAATTGTAGCTGCGATTTGTGGTTTTAATGAAGTTACCGGTTTGTTAGTTGATAGCGGTGCAGATGTAAATCAAAAAGATAACGATGAACATTCGGCTTTGCATTACGCTTCGGAAAAGGGCTATAATGAAATTGTAGAACAATTAATTATGGCAGGAGCCGATTCTTAAGACCTGATTTCCATAATCACTAACCTATGTTCGATTAATTAATGACTAAAACAAACCTAAAAGTTGATGCTGAAATGAATTCAGCATGACGAACCGTCCATCCTGCGTCACCCTGAATTTATTTCAGGGGCTGGCAGAACTAAAGTTCAAGCTATAAGTTTAAAATTGACTAATAACCGAGCTCGAGTTAATAAGGAACTAAATAATAACAAACCAAACTACCTATGAATATTAAGGATTTCTTTTCGGGCATTATAAAGCCAAATCCGACCCAAAATGAAGAGATAAAAAATAGACTCAAAGAAACTTTTTTGAAAGCGACCAATAAAATCGAGCTTGATGATATCATCATCCTGTATGGTAATTTTGAAGGTGAAGCTAAAGTTCCTTTCGTTAAGTTTCATTGGGCAAACAGCTACATAATTGGCTTTAATAGCATAGGCACTTATTTAAGCCTTGTTCCTTTTAAAAATGATTTTTCTCAGTTTGGAGAACCAATCAACCTACTTCCAAATAATTTGCAGCGATTAGAAAAATCTTTCGTAGCACAAGGGTATGTCTTTGTAGATAAACACGACAATAGCTTTACCATGAACGTTGCCAAATACACTGGTAATCTTACTGCTTTGCTGAGCCAAAATCAAATTGCAGTAGACCAAGAAAAGGAAGTTGAAATGTTCTCGGACTTCTACAATCTGATAAAAAAATAAAAACATTCTACATCTAACCAAAAAGAAAAACATGTTAAAAAAATGCAAGTACAAGATAGACCAAAGTGAAATAAGTGTCTATCCAAAATATCAACTGCTAATCATTCTCGCCATCATCTACGTAGTGCTGTTAATTATTCCGGTAGGCTTAATTTTGGGCATGGGCGGTGCAGATATCGCATTGACAAGTATCCTCAGGTTTGTCGGTATTTCTGCTTTAGTTACTGCATTGATATTCGGTATACCGATGTTAATTTTTGCGAAAAATTACATTTCCTTCAATTTAATTACTTCCGAAGTTTATAGAAAAGGAATATTTGGAAGCAAAAGATTAATGCATTTTAATGAAATTGATAGCATTGTCCATAAAAACATGGCGACGCAGATGGGCTATTTCATCAGCGTAAAAGGTGATAAATTTGGAAAGGGAGTTTTTCTACACTCAGCTGTTCCTCAGTTTGTAATCGAAGTATTACCTGCGCTCCAAAATGCTATTTCTAGTAGTCGCAGAGCTGTTATCGAAAAGCAGTTAGATATCGCTGCTGGTAATTTTGAATATTATACTTTTAAGGCAGGGAAATATCATGTACACACCAATCCTTTTAGGCAGTTTGGACTTGGCCTGGCTGTAGTTTCCTTGTTTTTTTGTGCAACGGTTTACTACTACTTTGCTGGAACTGTTGCTGATAGCGAAGAAGTGAAATACATGGTTATTTCGTTCTGTGTACTGCTATTGCTAGTAGGATTGTGTTCTAAACAGGCGCATTTTGATGTCCAGTCTAAGCAATTGGTTTTTAAGTTTTATGGCATAACATTCGCCAAATATTCACTTTCAGAATTTCATAACTTTTCGATTACCCGAAGCACTACCAACGGAATGTATAATGGTACAGATGTGAAATTGTTATTCAAAGAGAATAATGGTAAAACCCGCCAAAGCTTTGAATTGAGAGATTTTGGGAAAACCAAAGGAATTGAAAGGTTTATCGACGAAACGGAACATATCATTAGCTCCATTGGATAATGGTTGATTTAAACACATTTTTCTTAGCGTAAAACATCATATGGAAGGAAAAAGTCAACATTTGGAAACTACAGACCCTAATGTATTCGGTAAAATACTGGCTGTGGTAATTTTGGGCTTTGGAATTTGCCTCGTTATAGGAGCAATAAAAAATTGGAATTGGCTCTATGCTGAGTATAAACATTATCAAAACAATTGGAGTATGGGACAAATAAGTCGTTATCTAGGACGAAAAACTGCCCGAATTATTGGCTTCATGGGCGGAATATTAATGCTATGCATCGGTATATTTTTATCTTACTATGCCTTAATCATTAAAAATTAATAAATATCTATTAAACAATTAAAATAAAAACTATGGGATTTTTAAAAACAATTTTCAACCTCATTTCTAGTGCAATTGTACCTTCAAAATATTACACAAAATAGAAACCAACAAACCGCTAGTATTGTGAAGTGGCCTATACCATCATATGGCCTCGTATTGGGATTTACTAGTAACAAAATAATCTTTTAATAACATCTAAAAAACAACTATGAAAACAATTAAAACAATCTTATCTCTAGCATTAGTAGTACTTGTGCTTTTAGCAATTTTCTACAACAATGGTAGCGTTAGATTGGCTAAAGAAATAGAAACCAGCTATGATAATGATGGCAAAACCATCGAACTTGAAGGTAGGTTGAATACGCCTTTTTTGACTAGAACAGGGGGCGGTACTACCAACATGGAGTTTGAGGTGTACAATGATTTTATCATCATTTTAAATGGAAATAAGAAACTTACTGTAACCATGAATTACGGCGAAGGCAAGAATTCAATTTTAATTAATGGCGAAGGCAGAAAGTTTGAGAGTAAAGATGTGATCGTATTTGATAAAGGTGGTAACAAACTTACCCTCAGCGATAAGGTAAAGTTAACAGGGCTTTTGAAATACACCAAAAAAGGAGAAAAAAACGAAATTTCTGGCAAGGAAGATTATACTTATAATATCACTAATGTGGTGATAGAGAAAATATAGCTTACAAAATTCGAAGTGATACCGAAATTGAAGTATCAAATTAGCAATGCTATTATGTATTTAATCCAATAAAAATTCTATAAACCATCAAGGTTGTTTAAAGTTTTAACAGAACAATAAAGAAAATATTATGGCAAAGAAAAAGAAAACACTTCCGAAAGATTTTGGGGATATCATCTCGAGTAAGGATTTTGAAGCATTTAAAAAGGTTTTTGAAACCAGCGACATTAATGCAAGAGGTGGCTACGGAAAAGCAACAGCGTTTAGTTTTTATCGCATCCCAAATGAGTTTGTGCATTGGCTGGTAGCAAATGGTGCCGATTTAGAAGCCGTAGATACTTACCAGCGCACTGCTTTACATGAACAGGCTTCGCTTCGTGGTGGTGATATCAGTGCTTTCTTAGAGCTCGGAGCCAATGTAAATGCTGTTGATACTTACGGTGATACCCCGTTGCATTTTGCTGCGGGTAGTGGTTTTAATGATATAGCCGTAAAACTTTTGATAGCACATGGGGCTGATGTGAAAGCGGTGAATGACTACAAGCAAACACCATTAGAAAGTGCATTAAGCCGTGCCAACAACATCGATTTGCCAAATTTGGTAGAAGTTTCGAAGCTGTTGTTGGAAGCAGACAATACGATTACGCAAAAAATGAAAGATGCCGTAACACGCAAAGGTGAAGATTTTGAGTTTCACAGAGATAATTTTAATAAAGATTACCTGCAGGAAACCGATGAAGCACTAAGTAGTTTGTACAAGATTTTTGGTGTTACGCCAGTTAAACGAAGGATTATGCATGATGGTATATCGCCAATTGTGGCAAGCGGTAGCACGTGGCAGGCGCAGTACGAAGAATTGTGGGAGTTGCTAATTCCATCTAATGGCAGTGCTAATAGCGTTCAGGGCGAAGTGGTACGTATTGCTGGAAAAGTGAGGGACGAAATTTATAGAAATGGTGGTGGTAATTGGGATGCAGATTTTAAAAAGATGTTGGATGCCCTTTTAGTGCATTTCTCATCGGGTAGTGCTTTAAGTAACGATGAGCTTGCCAATGCAGAAGAAATTGTAAAATATATCCGTAAGAATGGTCATGGTGACGATGATGATATACATTTTCTATGTGAGCTTGCTACTAAGTGGGTATTAAAAAATCCAAACCCAGTTAAATTGGAGAAGGCAAATTATAGGAGGTAATACTGAGAGAACTTGCTTTATTATTATGATATGAAATATTCATGTCACCCCTTCGGGGTTTTTAAGAAGAAATGCAAAATGGCTATAATCTTGTCAGTCCTTCGGACTTATATATAATAATTTCGAAAATCTAATCCCGACGGGATGCTATGATTATTGCAAAATGGCTATAATCTTGTCAGTCCTTCGGATTTATATATAATAATTTCGAAAATCCAATCCCGACGGGATGCTATGATTATTGCAAAATGGCTACAATCTTGTCAGTCCTTCGGACTTATGTGTAACAATTTCGAAAATCCAATCCCGAAGGGATGCTATGATTATAGCAAAGGCGAAATAGTTATTGAATCTCGAAGGGATGAAATTATTATAGAATAAAACGGATCGTAGTCATTAAATCCCAAAGGGATGATATGATTATAAAAGGAAATAATTGTAAAAAAAATGAAAATATGGCGAGTACATATTCACAAATCTACATTCAATTTGTTTTTGCGGTAAAAGGAAGACAAAATCTTTTGCAAAAACCTTGGCGTGATGAAGTTTTCAAATACATGGCTGGAATTATAACTGGAAAAGGTCAGAAATCAATCATAGTAAATGGTGTTGCAGACCATGTTCATGTATTTGTCGGTTTGAAACCGATAATGAATATTTCAGATTTGATACGCGATGTTAAAAACAATTCTTCAAAATTTATTAATGAGCAAAATTGGATACAAGGGAAATTCTCATGGCAGGAAGGTTATGGTGCATTCTCATATGCACATTCTCAAGTAGAAAATGTGTATCAATATATTGCCAATCAGGAAGAACATCATCGTACAAAAACTTTTAAGGAAGAATATTTGGACTTTCTAGAAAAATTTGAAATAGCACACGATGAAAAATATTTGTTCGATTGGTTGGAGAATTAATAAATAACATACTGATCTCAAAAAAAACGTAATTAACATCTAATAAATAGACCATAAAAAGAACAAGAAATTTTTAAACCTAACTATAAAAACAACATGATGATTTTTGGAACAAGAACTAAACTTTTATCGGCTTTTGGTACACAGCAAACTTGTGCCCATTGCAATACAGGCAAGCTAAATCTAGTGTTTGCAACGCACAAAGGAAACGCCCTTAGTCAGGCAGATATTAACGATGAAGCTGTTTTTGGAAAACTTGATGCCAATTTTACACCAAGCACCTTTAAAATGGCTAAAAGGAACATCAAAAGTATGACCAAAAACAATAAAAACTTGGTGGCAATATTTAGAAAATAATGTAAAACAATAAATAACAAATTAAATCTATCAAAATGAAAAAAGTAAACCTAATAATTAGCGCAATGGCTATAAGTTTCGCTCTAGCTTCATGCAGTTCAGACAATGTTATCATCCAAAATGAAGGCGGTGGTAAGGCTGTAAAAGAAATCATTGCTAAAAACTTCGACCCAGAAAAACAGGTACAAGAATTAGAAATTAAGGCTAAAGAAGAGCTTTATGGCGAGTTGGGTGAAATCAAAATTGTTTATTGGGAAGGCGAAAAACAAATGGAGCATGTGTATAGCGTAGAAAAAGGACTTCAAGAGCCTAAAGAAACCTTTGCTTCTGAGCGTAAAATGACTTTCCAGATGCAAAAAACCAAAACAATGGCAGTTAAGGATTTTGATGTGGAGCCAATCCCTCAAAAAGTAGACGAAGCAATCAAATTAATGCCTGAAGAAGCCGCAACCCACAATTTGTATGAGTATAGTTTTTCATTTGATAAGGATGGAAAAGCTAAACAGAACTTCAAAATTAACGTAACCAAAAAAGGCGAAGGGAAGACCCAAACAGGTAGAATGGTAAGAACAAACTATTACGAGTTTAACTTCAAATTAGATGATGCGGGCAAAGTTGTCATCGTAGAAACTCCGTAAATCTAACCGTCTTCTTCGCCATGCGTATTTTATCTTTAGTAACTTATTATTTAAGTTTCCTGATAGCTTTTTATGCTGTTTTTTCTATGGTATTAAAGCTGTCGCACTATGGTTGGACATTTTTAAGCCACAGTAAAATGGAGATTTTTACAGTTGCATTAGCCATCGTTTTACGGGTAATTTCTAGCAAACTAAAGCCGAAAATACCTCAGCAAGAAGACGGTAGAACTATTACCAAACATTTATAAGGTTTTGTTTTTAATGAGCCATCGTCATGCTGAATTTATTTTAGAGTCCTTCATGTAGAACAGATGCTGACCTGTAGCAATGCGGAAAGCTACGCAGTAAAATAAATTCAGCATGACGATCGAGCCAAGCAATTGCACATTTTTCAGTGTTGAGGCCCATGCGAACACCAAAGATCAAGTAAATAATAAATAAAAACATCAATCTAGAAAAAACAAATTATGTGGATTATAGCCATACCAATAGTGGTTATCGCTCTTTTTATGTTGTACAGTTTTGTAATTGTACCTAAAATGAATGCCAGTTATGAAGCCAAGATGAATAACGCTTCTATCGATTTTGCACAACAAATAGCAGGCAGAGAAACAGAAACCAAAACGCAGTTTGTGCGAGAGAACGAACACGTCAAACCCATCGCATTTCAAATTAATGAGCAAGATATTATTGCGGTAATATCTTGCCAGGAAAAACGAGAAACCAAAGATTTTTTACGCCAGCAAGCGGTAAATATGGCTGGTAAAGCACTGGGTAAGTTAACAGGCGTTGGTATAAAAGAAGTGGATAATACAGAGCATTATTATTTGGCATTAACCAATCATAAACTTCACTACCTGCATTACTCAGAGCGTGGGCAATGTAAAGAACATTTATCTTTTGAAAGAAGTCAGATGAATAACTTGGAAGTTGGCAAAGTAACCTCAGCAGATATGCTTAAAAACAATGCTTATGCTGGAGAAACGGAACGTCTAAGCTTTGAAAGTGTAGATACGCAATATAAGTTTTTCTTTTATGATAAGGTATACGCACATCCATCTGCCAAAAAGCATGGCTTAGATGATATGGCAAAAGTAAACCATCTATTTGCAAAGCCATTTTTAGAGTTCGCAGCACAGTATCGTAGTAACTAATTATAAAACAAATAAATAAAACATCTAAAAATCAAAAACATGAACACAAACATCTATTTTATTATCGGCGGAGTTGCAGTAGTATTCATCATCTATATGATTGTACTGCAAAACGTGATGAAAAAGAAAAAACAACAACAGTTGGATAACTTTAACCGCAATAGTTCTGGAAATCCATTAACTGAGGCGCAAAAGAGGTTACTTACTTTTGGAGCAATCTTGTTTTACAATCGTAACGAAAAGATTTTGGGCATCACACCCGAAAGTCGCTTAGAGATTTATGCACATGGCTTAACGCAACAGTGGGAAATATCAAATGCTGCAGAAGCAAAAAAAACCTTAAATGATTTATTAGCATTGGAAAGAAGTAGCGAATTTCAATCGTTGTTAGATCAACCTTCTGCGGATGTGGTTAAAATCCAAAAGAGCATTGCCAAAGGTTTGGGTATTGAAGTTTCTGTGGTAGAGCAAACCAAATCTGCATACGGCTGGGATATTTGCCGAGCTGTTTCTTTAGCAAAATGGTGCTACTGGTGTGGTTACTTAACCGAAAGTGAAACTTGGGACATAATGGGGAAAGCTGCAGCAATAGCCAATCAAAATGGTAAAAACTGGACAGACTATACCGTTTCATTTTTGCTAGGAAGAACCATACAAGGTTTCGATTTAGATGATTTAATTATTGAAAGTAAGCAGATTTTGCATAGTCAAAGTCCTTCACTCCGTAAAATACAGGATGCGGATGTTTACAGCAGATATGCGTTCGCCCAATCGTAATCAATAGCTATTTAAAAATTTAAGAATGAAAACATATAAAATTACAGTTTTGGCTTTGATATTCATTGCCAATTTAACCAATTGTACTAGTAAAGGTAAGCCTAACAAACAAGGTGAAATTTTGTCTGCAGCAGCTTTAAAAGCGTTGGCAATACACCAATCTATGAATGGGAAATTGGTAACAGTAGATGGATATGCATCTTTCTGTGGAGCTTTTTCTAGCGTAACAGCGGGTAAGAAAAATAAAATGGGCATTTATGCCGATGGATTTTGCGAAGGCGATAAACTAATTGAAGCAGAGATTGATTTTGCGGACAATCAGACCCCTTTAACGGGCGAAGAAGAACGCAATTACGCTGAAGTAGATAAGAGTTTCAAAAATAGTACTATCAAATTTATGACAGACGACTATCAAGAAGTAGCTAATGGTAAGCTGAAATTTAGTGGAACTATTGATTACGATGGAAGCAACTATCATTTAACTAACGTAACTATTCACAAATAAAAAAATAAATTATGCAAAGTAAAGGAGCAAAAATTGGCTTTATCGTATTGTTGATTGTGTTTGGTATTGGTGCCTATTGGTTTTATAATTATGGTCCATTTGCACAAATTAACAACGAAGCAAAGAAAGCTTATCAGAATTATAGTAAAACAGAAGCCACCATTATTAGTCAGGAAAGTAATGGTCGTATAGGTAAAGGTGCAAACATCATCTGGACAATTCAGTTCAAAAATGATAAGGGAGAATTAGTGACCGCAAAAATGGATAAAAATGCGCTGCCTTCTAAAGAAAATGGCGAGAAACTGATCATCTATTATGATGTTGAAAACCTAAATTCGGTTACTAGCGAAGAGCATTATAACGAAGTGATGAATTAATCTTCTTCAAAAAGATAGTGTCCATATAGAATTCAGCGTTCGGATTCTATAAATCGAAATAAAAAAACAACGAAGTAAAACAAAAATTAAAGTTAATGTTTTATACCTAGTGTAAAACATTAACTATTTAATTATGAGTACAAACGTTTATTTTATTATTGGAGCAGTTGCCGTAGTTTTTATCATCTATATGATGGTGCTGAGAAGCATGACAAAAAAAAGAAAGCAGCAACAACTTGATGAATTTAAAAGCACTCACTCTGGAAATCCCTTAACGGAAGAGCAAAAAAGATTACTGACTTTCGGTGCTATCCTTTTTTATTACCGTATGGAAAAGATTTTGGGATTTACTCCAGAAAATGGTTTAGACCAATACATTTCTGGGCTGCAAAATCAATGGGAAATATCAAATGCTGAAGACGCTAAAGAAACATTAAACAATTTGTTAGCGCTCAGAAGAAGCACTGAATTTTATCTCCTTTTACAACAGCCATCTCCAGAATTGGCAAAAATTCAAAAAAATATCGCCAAAGAATTGGGAATTGAACTTTCAGTAGTTGAGCAAACTAAAAATGCTTATGGTTGGGATATCTGCCGTGCTGTCTCGCTAGCTAAATGGTGTTATTGGTGTGGATATTTGACAGAAGCAGAGGCTTGGAGTTATATGGAAAGAGCAGCTGCAATTGCAAATGAGCATGGCACAGACTGGACAGATTATACCGTTTCGTTTTTGTTAGGTAGAACCATTCAGGGCTTTGATTTAGATGATGTAGCTGTTGAAAGTAAACAAGTGCTGCATAGTCAAAATCCAACTTTTGGTAAAACAGAAGACATAGATGTTTATAAAAGATATGCCTTTGCAAAATCCTAGATTATATTCATCCATAGCTCAAAATTGAATTAAAAATGAAGTTTTCTGAGACAGAAAGCTCTGTATCTGTATTTTAGTTTAACTCTTTATAAGCAATGTTTTTTTAAAAAATAGAACTTCAGGGAAAGAAATTGTATATTTTTATCCATTTTTAGATATACTTTCTTGCTTTTGGTTGGTAGTGCTATGATTTTTAATTTAAAAAAACATTTTTAATGCGGTTGCTATTTAGGTATTTGCTTTGTCTTTTGTTTTTTTTTACTTGCTTCGGAAGTGAAATTCGCGGCCAAAAGCCATTCATTTTTGAACCTTCTAAAGCTAAAGTTAACCTAAAGCAACATTTTGTAGTTCTCGAAGACAGTATGCAAAAGTATACTGCAAAAGAATTGTTAAAAAATGATTCCTTATTTCAGCCACTTAATAGATTTACTTATAAAGGAAAGACCAATGCCTTTTGGTTAAAGACTCGCTTTAAAAGCACGCAGCAAATTAGTGTGGTTATTGATTTTCGACATTTAACCTTTGCAGATTTGTATTTGATAGCCGATACGCCTGGTGCCGTATTGATGCACCGCTCGGCGGGGGCACTGCGGGCAATCGAACAGATCACTAAAGGAGATAGTCGATATCATTTCTCATTTAAGGCAGATAAAAATGTCTCTTACATTTTATTGATAAAAAGCGAGCATATCAAGAGCTATTCGCCCATATTTGATTTTTATCTTAGTGAGAGGTATCAATTCTTAGAAAAAAAATTCGAAAGAGAGCTCAACGAGCTTTGGCCACAAGGGGCTTCAGCACTGTTATTTATATATATATTCCTAAGATGGGTTTCTACACGTTACCGACCATTTATATGGCTTATGTTATTTGTAGGTGCGTTTAATTTGTATGGCATTGGCTTAAATAGGTATATGATAGACTGGTTTTTCGCTTCGGCACCATGGATGGGTTTACTTATTGTACAATGTTGTTTGTATTTAGGGCTTTTCGGTTTGTATATGTTGTTGCTTGATTCGTGGAATATCAAAGAAAGGGATGTCAAATTATATCGGTGGGGTAAGACTTTAATTTATGGACTTCCATTGATGGCAGCAATTATCTTTTTAATCAATTATTATTTTACTAATTACCAGTTAACAGCAAAAATATCTACTAATTTTTTATTGGTTCTGTTTGTCTACTCCGTTGTTCTTTTAGTAAAGATTTGGAAAAAACTAGATAAACATGAGCGATTATTGGCTTATGGTCTCATTTGTTTTCTGATGACAAATTTGATGAGTACGGCAGGAATCTACGGCTGGGGTGAAGATTATTACATCGTTCTGCCTAGTATTTCTAAAGCAGTTTCTGTTTGCATTGCATTTTTATTTTTGATGGGGCTAAATGGTAGGCTAAAAAAGTTTGAGGATGATCATACCCACTTCCTTAAAGAATTGACATTGTTGCAACAACATCAAAATGAATTGTTAGAGCAAAACGTAAAAGAACGCACAAAAGAACTGAGCCAGCGTAATGCGCATATTGAGACACTTATCAACGAACTAAACCATAGAGTAAAAAACAACCTGCAAGTATTATATGGCCTTAACAGTCTACGTTTGGCTGCTAAGGATAATATGGATGCCGATGGGATATTAAAAGATAATATTTCGCGAATAAAGGCGATGATGCTTGTGAACGATAATTTGCAGTTAGGAGAAGGTAATCAGCCTCTTGCCTTAAAACCATTTATCGAAAATATCATTAAACATTCTGCACAAGTTTTTGATGCTGAGAATAGAGTAGCTTTTAAAGTCTCGATTAACGATGGATTACAATTGGACAGTAGTAGGGGACTACCTTTAGGACTGATTGTTACTGAATTAATTGTTAACTCTTATAAACACGCTTTTAAAAATTGTGTGCATCCTCAAATAACATTAAAAATAGAGCTTAAAGAAAATGCTTGGCTCATGTATTATAATGACAATGGTAGCGGAATGCCCGAAAATGTGATTTCTTCATTTGGTACCGACCTGATTCGAGACCTTACAAGACAGATGCAAGGTGAATTGGAACTGACTAACGTCAATGGTATTTTCTATACTTTTATTTTTTCGGATAACCGTTTAGGCATCTCTTGATTTAATAGGTGCGAAAGAAAAAATAGGTAAGAACAATTGTTAGAAATTACTCTAAACAAAGAAAAAGCCTCTTTTCGTAGCTATTTTCAAAATCGAGGTGAGGATACGCTATTGTCTTCGGAAACTAAAGACTGTGCGATATAATTCAACTATCATCAATTGGCATAAGCGTTTATAATTCTAGGTTTCTAAATTGTAATTCCACTAAGTTGTGTATCTTGTGATGTGAAAAATATTAACTATCTCCTTATCTACACCTTTTTGATTTTAGGTGCTTTATCAGGGTACGCTCAACAACAAAAAAAAGATCTTAATATCGTTTTTATTGGTAACAGTATTACCTACGGCGGAGGCTTAGCGGATAGAGCAAAAGATGCACCTACCAACGAAACCTGTGCTTGGCTACGCCTTCAAGCTGGGGTTGGAAATGTTGAGTTTTCTAATCAGGGCGTTAGTGGACATACCAGCGTTGACGTTTTACCGAAAACTAATACAGATTTTCCTACGGTATTAAAAGCGGCAAGATCATTTGCAAATACAGATGCATTGTTAATCTTTTCTATCAAATTAGGAACTAACGATAGTGCTGTAAAAGGACCAAAAGGCGCACCAGTATCAAATAAAGATTACTACAATAACCTAAAAGTCATTACTGATAGCTTGTTGTCTGCTTTTCCTAAATCTAAGATTATTTACCAACAACCTATTTGGTACAGTCCTAATACCCATAATCGTTCTACCTACATGCAGGAAGGTTTAGATAGGCTACAGACCTACGGTCCCGAACTGCGTAAATTGGTGAAATATTATAAAAAAGCTAATCCAGGAAGCGTATATCTAGGAGATATAAAAGCATTTCGGTTTTTCAAAAAACATCATGAGCAGTATCTAGCTCCAGAGCAAGGTACTCATGGTACTTTCTATCTACATCCAAATAAAGAAGGCGCACATATTTTGGGCGATTTTTGGGCTAAAGCAATTTACAAAGCTTTATTCTAGGCCTTAAACTGTAAGCTTTCAATTTTTCACAGCATAATTGAAATTGGCAAACCTTATAAAATTTGTCCAGTCGTAAACATTTAGGTCATGCGCACCTTCTCTAAAATGATAACCAATAGCTGAATTGATGATTGGACGATTGATCTGCGGCATATCTTTTGGCAACGTTACTTTTTGACGATAGAGATCGTATATCGGTTTGGCATTTACCGAAGACAGAAAAGAACCGTACGGATCTGCCCAGCGATCTTGTGTGGCATTGGTGGTATAAACTGGTCGAGGTGCAATGAGTCCAATCAACATGTGTTGGTCTACTGGTAAGCTATCAACGTTATTACTGAATTTTTTGTAATTGTTGTTGAACCAATGACCGAATTGTTTATTGATTAAACTTACGGTTTCACCATATTTGCGGCGTGCTAATGAGGCACCAGTACTTCCCGAACAACTGTTAAAAACCATTGCAAAACGTTGGTCTTGCGCACCAGCCCATAAAGCTGTTTTTCCTCCACGAGAATGGCCAACAATCGCTACTTTTTTAGCGTCGATATCCTTATCAGATATAAAATAATCCATTACCCTACTTGCTGCCCAAGCCCAAGATCCGATAGCTTTCATTCCGTTATCCTTTTGTAGTTGTTCTGGAAATAGTTGTGTTAAAATTCCATTTTGATAAGTTTCTTTACGGTCTGGAGCTACGTCTGCATTATGAAAAGCAGCAATTGCATAACCGCTATCTATAATCATTTCAGCAGGCCAGAAAGTGCTTTTACTTATTCTGGTGGGATCGGTATTTCTTTTGCCGCGGTTATTGATCAATAAAAAAACAGGAGCCGGTTTTGTACGTTTGTTGGGGATGAAAAGCACCACGGGAAAACTTACCGAATTGCCTTTATTCCAAGCGGTAATTTCAATTTCTTTAAGGTGTGCTTTTCCATCCATTGCATCAGCTTTTTCGTTTGTGATTTTGAAATTAAGGCTATCAAACTTGCTTGGCATAGTACCGTAAATATTTTCTTCGAACAAGCTTAATATTTCTGGTCGGCGTTTCTTTTCCCAAGTAGAAATATTTTTTACCCTTTCACCTTTGGGGTTTTTTAAAAGATCGGGTAAGTTATATTTCGGTACCGTTGTTTCATCATAGTTAACAATCTCGCCCATAAACTTGTCTGTTTTTTGTGCATAGATATTTTTAGAGCTTATCAAAAGTAGGGTAGCCAAAGTGATGTTTCTAAGATTTGCTTTACACAATGGATTTGTTTTGAAATTGGAGAATCCTTTCATGATATGGTATTTATAGTTGGTTAGCGTAACCTAAAACTACAGATAAGATTGGGCTCTCGACTGCTTCTTCAGCTTTTCTGTACAAAAACAAACCATTTCCGAACAAAACCATACCATCGGCAAATGTCGGTTTGGATACTTTTGTAATCATATCGACTTAACCAAATGAATGTATGAAAATGAATTACGACAAGTCTAAAATCTTGTTACGGTCGTTTCTTGACCTTTTAATCGTCAATTCTAGAAATCTTTCTTTTCAATTAATTCGAATTAACCAAAAGTTAGTTTATCTCAAAAGGGAAAATTAACGGAGAATGAAACCTATAATATAGTTGCGACGAATTAATGAGCGAGAAGTTAAACCTTAATAAAATAATAAAAGCTGTTCTGATTGCCTTGCTTTGTAGCTCTGTGATGATGACCTCTTCTGCAAACAAATTGTTTGATGACGGAAGTGCCACATACATTTCCGTAACGCCGAAATACGATAGCAAAACAGTTTTACGTAATCCGCTAAATGGTTGGGTAATGTATGCAGCTCGCAGTGCTGATGAATCTTATTGGGACACTGAATATTTTGTGCCAGAGTTAGGGAAGAAAGTGAAAGTGATAGATTACGCTGCTGCCTGTTACATCCGTACAAGTTGGGCGTCTTTAAACCCGAAAGATGGAGTTTATGCATGGAATAATCCAAATTCTAGAATAGCAAAGCTGATCAAAGGTGCAGAAAAAAGAGGGTTACCGGTAGCTTTTCGTGTAGTAGTAGATGGCCGAGATCAAGGACAGAATACGCCTGCTTTTGTATTTGATGCTGGTGCAAAATTCTATCTAGAAAATCCTGAAAACCCGAATAGGCAAACACCTTACCCACAAGATCCCATATTTAGAAAATATTATAGCAAATTTATTGAGGCATTTGCCAAGGAATTTAATGATCCTAAACGTACCTCATTTATTGATGCTTATGGTTTAGGCAAATGGGGCGAGGCACATCATGTAGTTTATCAAGATCCGAAAATTGCAAAACCAGAAGATATAGAAAGAACGAAGGAAGAAGTGTTGGATTGGGTAACTGATTTGTATGCAAGAACCTTCACCAAAATTCCTCTGGTCATCAATTACCACCGTTTGGTGGGCCATCCGGAAAGTTGGGCGCCAGCAAATCATAATAGCGAAAGATTATTGGAAAAAGCGATAGCAAAAGGTTATAGTTTGAGGCACGATGCTTTTGGAATGACAGGCTATTACCAAGGCTGGGAGAAGGATTTTGCCAAGAAGTGGAATTTTAAACGCCCTATTATTATGGAGGGCGGCTGGATTACCTCAAAAACACACAGTTATTGGATAGATCCAAGTGGGAAATACAGAAAAGGGCACGCCGAAGATGTGAGAAAAGGTGAGTTTGAGGCTTCGGCAGAGGCTCATGTAAATATGATGGATTTTAGGGTAGGAGATACTGAATCGTGGTTTAAGGAATTCTCTTTAGTGCAGGGTTTTAATGCCAAAGGTGGTTATCGCTTATATCCAGACGAAATCAATCTTCCAAATCAAGTTAAGGCAAATACTACAGCGACCATTACACATCGTTGGAAAAATATGGGTTGGGGCTATTTTCCTAATAATATTCCGCAATGGAACTATAAATACAAAGTGGCTTTTGCCTTACTAGACGGAGAAAATAAAGTGAAGCAAGTTTTTGTAGATTATCAGGCCGAACCTTCTAGTTGGTTAAAAGATAATTTAATGTCTTATGATTTAAATACATCGGTAAATCTTCCGGCAGGGAAATATCATTGGGCGGTAGCTATGGTAGATACCACACAAGAAAATCAGCCAGCGATCAAATTGGCTGTTGAAGAAGAAGTTACGCTAGATGGCTGGGTGAAATTGAATGAGGTGCAAGTGCAATAGCGACCAATATGAACCTAAACCAAATATAATATGAACCAAAACTTGTACTTCAAAATTAAAAACAAACCTATTGCGCTATTGCAAAAAGGCAAGTTGTTGTTTGCTTACCTGCTTATCCTATTAACCATTGGTGTAAACTCTTGCTCAAAACCAAGAGCTGAAGAAACTGCTTCGCCAGTTGTATCAGTTAAAATCGATAAAGAGAAAATCACGCTGTTGGCTGGAGACGAAATCAAAATCAATCCAAATTTTACGCCGCAGGTAGCTACGCCTGCAGCTGAGTATAAATGGCAAGTACTTGATTCTAAGATTGCCGAATTTAAAGTGAATGCCGATTTTTCTGTAAATGTTATAGGAAAGAGTAAAGGTGAAACGGAAGTGGTTCTTTATGGGCCATCTGGTAAAAAAATAGTTGGCTGTTTAATTACTGTTCAAGAAAAAGAAGCTAAATATGAGGATGATGGTATTCTCAAAATCCTTGCTATTGGAAACAGTTTTTCGGAAGATGCATTGGAGTCTTATCTGGCTGGTTTAGCGATTGCTAAGGGACATAAAATCGTGATCGGTAATATGTATATCGGTGGAGCGAGTCTCTCTCTTCATGTACAAAACGCAACTAATAATATAAATGCATATGCTTATCGTAAAATTAATCAACAAGGAATAAAAGCAACTACGGCTAATGTTTCTATTGCAACGGCGCTTGCTGACGACGATTGGGATTATATCAGTTTTCAGCAAGAAAGCCCAAATTCTGGAAAGTTCGACACTTTTAGTCCTTTGGTAGATTTGTATAATTATGTAAAAACTAGGACGAAGAACCCTCAGGTGAAATACATTTTGCACCAAACTTGGGCGTATCAAAAAAACTCAACATATTCTGCTTTTGCTAATTACGATAAAGATCAGGATAAAATGTATGCAGCTATTGTGGATGCTTATACGAAAGCAAAAGCTTTGATTCCAATAGATAGAGTAGTACCAGCAGGAACCGCTATCCAAAATGGTAGGACAAGTATCATTGGAGATAATTTCTGCAGAGATGGTTACCATTTAGATATTAATATTGGGCGATACACTGCGGCTTGTACTTGGTTTGAGGCGCTGTTCAACGAAACCGTAGTTGGAAACACCTATAAACCAACAGCACTGTCAGCTCGTGATACAGAAATTGCACAAAATGCAGCTCATTTTGCTTATATAACGCCAAACCAAGTTACGCCACTGGTGAATTATCAAGGAGGAGGAAATTCTGATTTAACCAAAGCTATCTTGATTAATTTTGGTGGAAATAACGCTACAGAATGGAATACGGTACCTCAATATACTGCTGGAACAACTGTTGCGAGCCTAAAAGATCAAGTAGGTGCGAATACCAATTTTTCCGTTACCATTGTAGAAGGCTTTAACAACAGAAATCAAAGTGGCCCAACCGCAACTACGACTACATTTAATATGCCTAGCAGTGTTTCGTCAGATTCTTACTACGGTAATTCAAAAGCGGTGTGGGAAAGTAAGTCTGTTACGCAAAGTGTAGTGAAACTAACAGGGTTGAACACAGCAAAGAAATACAGTTTCTGCTTCTTCGGTTCCAGAGCCAATTCGGGTAACGAAAATAGAGAGACAAAATATACAGTTAAAGGAACCAACGAAGTAATTGCCTTGTTGGATGCTGCCAATAATACTGCTAATATTGCTTGTGCAGAGCAGGTTATGCCAAATGCTGCTGGAGAAATTACCATCACCATTACTGCTGGTAGTAACAACAATAATTCTTACGGGTTTTACTATATCAATGCTTTGCAGCTTAAACAAGTCAACTAAAATAGAATAACAAGCAATGATGAAACGGACACTTATAGCACTATTATTTCTTTCGGTTTTTACTACCGTGAAGGCAAAAGATAGCTATTACAGTCGATTGGAAAAAGATACCCTAGTGATAGGGAATAAATGGATTGAAAGAAAATTTCTTTGGAATAAGGGTAACCTGATTACCTTCAGCTTAACCGATAAATCGACCAATCAAACTTGGTTGAATAGGTTAAAAACGTCCGATTTTCAGATCACCAAAGATGCCGCTTCAAATGGCGTCTATGCATCAAAGGAAATTAAGGAAACCGCTATCCATCCAAATTATTTGGCTGTAGAAGTGAACGTTTCACTGGGCACTTTAAGCGTTAGAAAGGTTTATCGAGTTTATGAAGATAGTCCAGTAATTGCTTGCGATATCTATTTAAAAGGCAGTGCCGATTTAGCCATCGATCATAAAACGACCAATGCTGGCGATCGGAAAAACATCGAATTTACTGAGGATATGAAATCGCAACAGGTAAATGCCGTTTTAGATCAAATCAAGTTGGATGGTTTTCATTGGCAAACTAAAATTGTAGAGTTTTTTGATGTAACGGATTGGAATAACAACCTCATCCAAGAACGCAATATCATTCCTTATCGTAAAACGAATTACAGAGGAAATTTATTGGTAGCCCACAATAACGAAAACAATAAAGGTTTTTTCTTTTTAAAGGAAGCCCCAACTTCTAGTGTACAATTGGCTTATCAAGGTCATGATTTTACTACCGATTTCGGTCATTTTACCGTTAGCGGTTTGGGATTAACAACAAAAGACATCAAACCTGACGAGAGGACAAAAGCCTACAGCAGCGTAATTGGTGTGTACAGTGGAGGCGAATTACAACAGTTAACAGCATTACGTCACTATCAAAAAAACATGCGCAAATTATTGCCACAACGTGATGAAATGGTGATGATGAATACTTGGGGCGATCGTAGCCAAGACTCTAAAGTAAATGAAAAATTCAGCTTATTGGAAGTAGAGAAAGCCGCAGAATTGGGCGTATCTCATTTTCAGATCGACGATGGTTGGCAAATCGGCAAAAGTCCTAATTCTGCAGTAGCTAAAGGTTCTTTCAAAAACATTTGGGATAATCCAAATTATTGGAAACCTGATCCTGCGAAATATCCAAAAGGTTTACATCCTATTGTAAAACGGGGAAAAGAATTAGGTGTAGAAATCTGTCTTTGGTTTAATCCGAGTGTGCAAAATGACTATGCAGATTGGGAGAAAGACGTGAATGCGCTAGTGAGTCTGTATAAAGAATATGGCATCCGTACTTTCAAAATCGATGGTTTAGCTATTCCAACCAAGCAATCAGAAATTAATCTTAGAAAGCTATTTGATGGAGTTTTGGAGCAAACTAATAACGAAGTGGTCTTCAATTTAGATGCTACCGCGGGTAGGAGAGCAGGTTATTACACCTTCAACGAATATGGAAATGTGTTCTTGGAAAACCGTTACACCGATTGGCAAAATTACTACCCGTACTGGACTTTAAGAAACTTGTGGCAATTGTCTAAGTACGTTCCTGCCGAGAAATTACAGATCGAGTTTCTGAATAAATGGAGAAACGCTGAGAAGTACGGGAAAGATATTTTTGCGCCAAACAACCATTCTTTTGAGTATTTATTTGCGACTACGATGGCTGCGCAGCCTTTGGCTTGGTTTGAAGGTACAGGCTTACCAAGCGAAGCATTGAAGGTTAAAGACTTAATTAAAGCTTACCGAAAAATACAGCACGATTTCCATTTAGGAACTATTCTGCCTATCGGCGATGAGCCTTCTGGCAGGTCTTGGACTGGTTTTCAATCGCTGAATGGTAACCAAGGTTACTTCATTTTTTATAGAGAAAATACTGCCGAAACAACTGGCGCTGTGAAAACTTGGTTGCCGGCAGGTACCAAAGTGAGATGTACGCCAGTATTAGGTAACGGAAAAACCATCAATACCACCATTGCTAAAAACGGAACTATCGAAGTTACGCTTCCAAAAATTAACGACTTCGTGATGTATCGCTACGAAATCAACAAATGAGACCAAAAAATATGAGAACTATCCTTACTACATTTTTATTAGCCCTTACCATAAGCTCTTGGGGACAAAAAAAGTACCAGCTAAAATCCCCCGATGGGAAATTGGTAGCAGCTATTTCTTTGAACGACCAAATTAGCTACGCTATTACTCATCAAAACGACACTATTTTAAAACCTTCTGCGCTGAACATGACCTTAGATAACGGCGTGACTTGGGGCAAAGGCTCGCAATTTAAAAGTGCAAAAACAACAACCCGTCATCAACAAATTAACGCTCTGTTTTATAAAAGAAATCAAATTGACGACCATTACAATGAACTTGTTTTGAGTTTCAAAGATAATTTTAACCTCATTTTTAGAGCTTACAACGAAGGTATTGCTTATCGATTTGTATCTACTAGCGATAAAGCAATTACGGTAAAAAATGAAGAAGCTGTTTTCAATTTCTCAAAGGATTTTAACGCTTACGTGCCTTATGTAAAAGGAAAATTTAAAGATATCGAAAGTCAGTATTTCAATTCTTTTGAGAACGAATACACTTACACACCATTGAGTAAAATCAGTGCCGACAAATTGGCTTTTTCGCCTTTGGTAGTGAGTTTAGAGAATGGTAAAAAGGCTTGTTTAGCAGAGGCTGATTTGGAAAGTTACCCAGGTATGTATCTTACCAATACCAATGGCTCTACTTCGTTGCAATCTAATTTTGCGTCTTACCCAACTGCTACTAAACAAGGCGGTCACAATGAGTTACAACAATTGGTTACTGCCCGCCAACCTTATTTGGCTAAAAGCAAAGCAAAAGCTCAATTTCCTTGGCGTATCGTGATTGTATCTACCAACGATAAACAATTGGCAGATAATGATATGGTCTACAAATTGGCGGCTCCATCGAGAGTGGCAGATGCTTCTTGGGTTAAGCCGGGCAAAGTCGCTTGGGAATGGTGGAACCATTGGGGCATTTCGAACGTAGATTTTGAAGCAGGTATCAATACCAAAACTTACCAAGCTTACATCGATTTTGCAGCTAAAAATGGAATTGAGTATGTGATTTTGGATGAAGGATGGGCGGTAAATAAAAAAGCGGATCTGTTCCAAGTGGTACCTGAGATTGATTTGACGAAGCTGATTGCTCATGCAAAAGCTAAAAATGTAGGTATCATTTTATGGGCTGGTTATTATGCTTTCGAAAGAGATTTGGAGAAAGTATGTAAGCATTATTCGGAAATGGGCGTGAAGGGTTTCAAGATTGATTTCATGGATCGTGATGACCAACAAATGGTAGATTTCCATTACCGTGCGGCAGAAGTAGCTGCCAAGTACAAGTTGATGCTAGATTTCCACGGTACTTACAAACCAACCGGTATCAACAGAACATATCCAAATGTGATCAACTTTGAAGCGGTTCATGGTTTAGAGCAAATGAAATGGACTGGCCCAGAGTTAGATCAAGTGACTTATGATGTTACTTTCCCCTTTATCCGAATGGTGGCTGGTCCGATTGATTATACGCAGGGTGCGATGCGAAACGCGACTAAAAGAACCCACCGTGGCATCAACGATGAACCGATGAGCCAAGGTACACGTTGTCGTCAGTTGGCGCAATATGTCATTTTCGAATCGCCGCTAAATATGCTTTGCGATAGCCCAACCAACTACGAAAAAGAGCAGGAATGTACCGATTTCATTTCGACAGTGCCCACGGTTTGGGATCAAACTATTGCCTTGGAGGGAGAGATTGGCAAACATATCGCTATCGCCCGTAAAAAAGGAGATCATTGGTATGTGGGTGCTATGACCAACTGGAATGCCCGTAAAACCGAACTGGATTTGTCTTTCTTAGGCGAAGGAAGCTATGTTGCAGAGTTGTACAGAGATGGCGCTAATGCCAATCGCATTGCCTCCGATTATAAAAAAGAAACCATTACTATTCCTGCCGACCGCAAATTGAGCCTTTCTATGGCTAAGGGTGGCGGTTTAGCCATGAAAATTTACAAGAAATAACACTGATAATGATGAAGCCGAGAACCTTTTATTTAGCCTTAACCCTGTTTTTTAGTCTGATTTTTTCGAATGCCATTGCGCAGCAAACCATGACCAATGTGTATGGAAGAAATGTGCAATCGTTAAATGGAAAATGGGATGCCATTATTGACTTATACGATCAAGGCAGAAAAAACAAAATTTTCTTGAATAAGAAACCAGAAACCAAGATCGATTTTTATGAGTATTCTTTTGATAATGGACTTCGTTTAAACGTGCCATCAGATTGGAATAGCCAAATGCCTGAGCTTAAATATTACGAAGGTACCATTTGGTATGCTCGTCGGTTTGATATAGCGAAGGCTGCTAACAATCGCACATTTCTATATTTTGGAGCGGTAAGTTACCGTTGCAGAATTTACCTGAACGGAAAAGAAATTGGTCAGCATGAAGGTGGTTTTACACCATTTCAAATCGATGTGACCGATGCAGTAAAAGAGAAGGATAACTTCTTGGCAGTTGAAGTGAATAACACCCGTCAGGTTGATGCTATCCCTGCTATGGCTTTCGATTGGTGGAATTATGGCGGTATTACCCGCGATGTATTTTTGGTAAGTACGCCGAAAGTGTTCATCGAAGATTACTTCATCCAGTTGGATAAAACCAAAGCAACTCAAATTAATGCTAGTGTTAAGCTTTCTGAAAAAGTTAGCCAGTCGGTAACGATCGAAATTCCGGAGTTGCAGTTAAAGCAAACGCTTAAAACAGATGCCAATGGTGAAGTAAAAACCTCATTTGCTTCGAAGAAAATCAAACGTTGGTCGCCAAACTCACCGACTTTGTACAAGGTGAAAGTTAGCAGCGAGAGCGATAAAATAGAAGAGCAAATCGGTTTCCGTAATGTTTGGGTAAAAGGAGAGGATATTTATCTTAACGATAAACCTATTTTCTTAAAATCAATTTCATTTCACGAAGAAATTCCACAGCGTAAAGGACGTGCTTTTTCAGAAGCAGATGCGGTAATGTTGTTATCTGAAGCAAAAGCTTTGGGTTGTAACATGATCCGCTTGGCACATTATCCACAGAACGAATATATCGTAAGATTAGCCGAAAAAATGGGCTTCTTGTTATGGGAAGAAATTCCAATTTGGCAAGGCATCGACTTTAAAAATGAAGCCACCAAAGAAAAAGCAGGCAAAATGATGCGTGAAATGATAATGCGTGATAAAAATCGTGTGGCCTTAACTTTTTGGGGTGTAGCTAACGAAACGCAACCTTCGCCACCTCGTAACGCTTTCATCAAATCTCTAATTGAAATCACAAAATCTATAGACACGACTAGATTGATTACAGCGGCCTTCGATTTAGTTCGGTTTAACAAAGAAAGACAGGTTTTTGTAATGGATGATCCTTTCATCAAAGAGTTGGATGTCGTGGCGATCAACAAATACATGGGCTGGTACCACCCTTGGCCAGTTACGCCTGATAAAGCGATTTGGGATGTGGCCAAAGGTCAACCTTTAATTGTTTCTGAGTTTGGAGGCGAAGCACTTTATGGCAAAACTGGCGATGCAGATGTAGTGAGCTCGTGGAGCGAAGACTATCAAGCGACTTTATACAGAGAGAACCTAGAAATGTTCAAGTATATTCCGAACCTGCGTGGTACTTCGCCTTGGGTGCTTTTCGATTTCCGTTCACCATTCCGTTTTCACCCAACCAACCAAGAAGATTGGAATCGTAAAGGATTGGTTTCTGATCAAGGTTACAGAAAGAAGGCCTGGTATTTAATGAAAGAGTACTACGATAGTAAGTAACGAAGAACAATTCAACAATGGTAAAATTTCCTCCCCCTGCCCACGCAATTGCCTGCGCACCCCCCTCCAAAGGGGGACATGAACAGTTTTCTATTCGATACTGTTTAGGCGTCACGTATGTCCCCCTTTGGAGGGGGTAGGGGGAGGAACATCTAAATAAAAGAAACTTGATCTATAACACAAAACCCACAAATGAACCTATATAAAAACCTAAAACACTTGCTTTTGATGCTGTTTTTGGTGCAGGCTTATGCATTAAAAGCGCAGACCGTATCCTTTGATTTATCTGGTAAATGGAAGTTTCAAACTGATGTGATGGATTTCCGTAGGGGATCTCTTTCTCCACGTTATAACCACGTTTTACAAGAAGAAATTCAGCTTCCAGGTATCACCGATGATAAGCAAATTGGCTATAAAGTTCCTTATCAATACATTGATCGTTTAACGAGAAAATACGAATACATGGGACCAGCTTGGTACCAACGTGATATCGAAATTCCGGCAGCTTGGAAAGGCAAAAAGATTTTCATGTATTTTGAACGTACACATTGGTTAAGTTCTATCTATGTTGATACTAAAGAAGTAAGTAGCATCGATTACATCAGTGTGCCGCACAATCACGATTTGACCAACTTTGTGAAGCCTGGAAAAACACATCGTATCACGGTTTGTGTTGATAACAGGTTTCAGTACAAAACCCACAAATGGAACCACGCCCATACCGAATTTACACAGATCAATTGGAATGGTATTTTGGGCGAAATGAAGTTGATGGCGATAGATCCGGTTTATGTAGAAGATGTTCAGGTATATCCAAATATTGCAAATAACTCCATAAAAGTACGTTTGCAGGTAAATAACGAAACTAAGAAACAGTTCAAAGGCAATGCTCTATTCACCATAAATGGTAAAAATTACAACCTTAAAAATGAGGTAGCTGTAGTCAGTAAAGACTCGGTAACTTTTGTAGAAGCTAACATCCCTTTGGGTAAAAATGTCAAATTATGGGATGAGTTTAACCCAAATGTTTATCAAATCAGTGTGCAGTTGAATACTTCTGATGGTAAAACAAACTATCAGCATGAAAAAGCAACCACGTTTGGATTGAGAGAAGTAAAACAGGGCAAAAACCATGTAATGCTTAACAATCGTCCAATTCACTTGAGAGGAAATGTAGAAAATGCGGTATTCCCGAAAACGGGATATGCACCGGTAGATGATGCTTCGTGGGAGCGCATCATGTTGTTAATGAAAGATTACGGCATGAACCATTTGCGTTTCCATTCTTGGTGTCCACCAAAAGCAGCTTTCCGTATGGCAGATAAACACGGAATTTATTTCGAAGTAGAAATGCCAATGTGGGGTAAGGATGCAGAGCCTGATGAAGATCGTTACAACTTCTTCCGCAGGGAAATGAGGGCTATTTTGAAAGAATATGGTAACCATCCTTCATTTGTGTTGTATTGTAACGGTAATGAAATCACGGGAAATTTCGATTTTATTGAAGAACTAACTTCTGATGCTATCAAGCTAGATCCTCGTCATTTATTTAGTGGTTCTACCGCTCGTACTCGTGTAAAATCAGATCAATATTATGTGTCGCAGCAAACCAACAAGGGACCGGTAAAAGTGTACGAGGGTTTGCCAAATACAGATTGGGATAGAAGTACCGAATCGGATGTGGATGTGCCCGTAATTTCTCACGAATCGGGACAACGCTGTGTATATCCTAATTTCGAAGAAATTAAGAAGTATTCTAATAGCCCAGTAGAAGCTCGCAATTTCGAGGTATTTAGAGATATGCTGCAGAAAAATGGCATGTTAGATCAAGCTAATGATTTCTTTAAAGCTTCTGGAGCCTTGACGGTTTTAGAATACAAAGCGGTCATCGAAGCATTGTTGCGTTCATCTAAATCTGCTGGTTTTCAATTGTTATCTATTAATGATTTCCCTGGACAAGGTTATGCACCTGTAGGTATTTTAGATCCTTTTTGGGATAGCAAAGGTTTGGTTACGCCAGAGAAGTTTAGAGAATTTTGTGCACCTACAGTTGCTTTATTGCGCTACGAAAAAAGCAGCTTTTTCAATACCGAAACCTTTACTGGTAAAGCCGAAGTCTATAATTTTAGCGATGCTGCCATCAAAAATGCAAAATTGAAATGGTGGTTAACCGATGAGAGTGGTAAAGTACTACAGAAAGGAAACCTGAAAAGCCAAAATATCGCTAACGACAATGTATCGCCAGTTGGCGAGTTTTCGATACCGCTAAAAGGAATCAGCATTGCGCAAAAGTTAACGGTGCATTTATCTGTTAACGATCAAATTAAAAATAGCTGGGACATTTGGGTTTATCCAAGTCATCAAAATTTAATGCAGTCTACAGACCAAGTATTGTACACTTCGGTTTATGATGATGCTGCTAAAAAACAATTGGCACAAGGTAAAGCTGTAGTGCTTTACCCAGATCCAACAGATGTAAAAGGACGTAAATCAATGTTCCATAACCACTTTTGGAACCCTATCATGTTTGCTTGGGCACCAATGACGATCGGCAATTTGGTACATAACGAGCAGCCAATGTTTAAAGATTTTACTACGTCATATCATACCGATTGGCAATGGTGGGATATCTTAAACAACGCCAAGGTGATCGAAATGCAAAATACACCAGCACAGCTTCGCCCATTCATTCAGGTGATAGATAGCTATGATAATAACCAGAAATTGGGTATTGGTTTCGAAGCTAAAGTGAATGGCGGAAAATTATTAGTGTTGGCCGTAGATACGAAGACGGATATGGATAAACGTCCGGCAACGCAGCAGTTATTGTACAGTATAGATAATTATGTAAAGAGCGATAAATTCTCGCCACAAGTACAATTAGAAGAGAATTTTATCCAATCGTTTTTAAACAAATAGAGAGGAACGTGATGTTGAGAAAAATTGCATTAGGGGTAACGATGTTGGTCAGTCAGACTGTGATGGCGCAGGAAATTGTATTCAACCAAAAAGCAGCTTTGGAGCAGGTATATAGAAAAGCTGTGGAAGCGGAAAGCCTGTTGCCAATGAACGATTTAAACGTGGATTTCGGTTATGTGCTCTATCAATCAGAAATTACTACTCAATCAGAAAGCGAAGATTTGGAGTTAGAGAATGTTCGCGATTATGCAGCGGTTTATGTAGATGGTAAGTTGCAAGGAAGAGTAAGCGACAACAACAAGAAAATTGCAATTAAAACTAATCCTGGTAAGTACTTACTGCAGATCTACGTAGAAAATATTGGCAGAATTACCTACGGACCAGAAATTACAGATAACTCAAAAGGTTTGTTTGGAGAAGTGACACTAGACGGAAATGAAGTAGAAAACTGGAAAATGATACCATTGAACATTAAAAAGTATCCAGTTAAAGATTTGAAGTTCGAAAACCGTTCTGAAGCTGAGATACCAGGATTTTATAAAGCGAAATTCGACTTGAATACAGTAAAAAACAACTATCTAGATATTTCTGGATGGGGAATGGGCGAAGTGTGGGTGAACCAAAAATATGTAGGTTCTTATTGGGAGGAGGAAAAACAGCGCTCTATCTTAATCACATCAGAAAACTTACTACAGGGAGAAAACGAAATTGTGGTTTTCGAGCTGAAAAACAACCAACAAAAAACAATGAAATTATCGCAAATACCTGTTTTTAAATAGAAATGATGAAGAAAACGATTTTAGTACTGGCACTTACTTCTGTAACTTTATTTTCGAGCTACAAACAAGAAAAGCCATTATACAAAGATGCCAAACAGCCTATCGAGAAACGTATAGACGATTTGTTGGCTCGCATGACTTTGGAAGAAAAGGTAATGCAGTTGAACCAGTATACCTTAGGCAGAAATGATAATGCCAATAACATGGCCGATCCCGTAAATGATATTCCTGCGCAAGTGGGTTCGTTAATCTATTTTGGTAGCAATGCCGATTTACGTAACCGAGTACAGAAAAAAGCGATGGAACAAAGCCGTTTGGGCATTCCCATCATTTTCGGATACGATGTCATCCACGGCTTCCGTACCATTTACCCAATTTCTTTAGCGCAGGCTTGTTCTTGGAACCCAGCATTGGTAGAAAAAGCTTGTGGTGTGGCAGCACAAGAAGCGAGAATGTCGGGCATAGATTGGACGTTCTCACCCATGATTGACGTGGCGAGAGATGGTCGTTGGGGCCGTGTTGCCGAAGGATATGGCGAAGATACTTACACCAACGCTATTTTTACCGTGGCTTCGGTGAAAGGTTACCAAGGAACAGACCTTGCTAGCGATAAAAATGTCGCTGCTTGCTTGAAACACTATATTGGTTATGGTGCATCAGAAGCTGGAAGAGATTATGTGTATTCGGAGATTTCTAACCAAACCCTTTGGGATACTTACATGGCGCCTTATGAAGCTGGCGTAAAAGCTGGTGCAGTAACGTTGATGAGTTCATTCAATGATATCAGTGGAACACCAGGCTCAGCTAATCATTACACATTAACAGAAGTCTTGAAAAAACGTTGGAAACACGATGGTTTTGTGGTTTCAGATTGGGGTTCGATAGAGCAACTTCGTCCGCAAGGTGTGGCTGCCAACAAAAAGGAAGCAGCTTTAAAAGCTTTTACGGCTGGTGTAGAAATGGACATGATGAACAGAAGTTATGATAACCATTTGGGTGATTTAGTGAAAGAAGGTAGAGTAACCGAAGCGTTATTGAATGATGCCGTGAGACGTGTATTGAGAGTGAAATTCAAATTAGGCTTATTTGACCGTCCGTACACACCAACCACTACCGAGAAGCAACGTTTCTACCGCCCAGAGAGTTTGAAGATTGCAGAACAATTGGCAGAAGAAAGCATCGTTTTGCTTAAAAATAAGGATAAAGCATTACCACTAAATAACGTCTCTAAAATTGCAGTGATCGGCCCAATGGCAAAAAGCCAATGGAATTTATTAGGTTCTTGGGCCGCTCAAGGCAAGTCAGACGATATTATTAGCATTAGCGATGCTTTACAAGCAGAATTTAAAGGCAAAGCCGAAGTGTCTTATGCTTTAGGGGCTAATTTCGATGGCCGGGATAAAAAAGATTTTGAAGAAGCAAAAGCATTGGCTTCAAAATCTGATGTGATTGTACTTTGTTTGGGAGAAAAGAAAGATTGGAGTGGTGAAAATGCCTCTCGTTCAACCATCGCTTTGCCGCAAATACAGGAAGAACTGGCTATCGAGTTGAAGAAATTGGGTAAACCTATCATTTTAGTGTTGTCAAGCGGTCGCCCGTTAGAGTTGAATAGGTTAGAGCCAATTAGCGATGCGATTGTGACGATGTGGCAACCAGGAACGCCAGGTGGAAAACCATTGTCAGGGGTGTTATCTGGTCGTGTAAATCCATCGGGTAAATTAGCAATGACTTTTCCTTTCTCGACAGGTCAAATTCCTATTTATTACAACTACAGGCAAAGTGCTCGCCCGCACCAAGGTAAATATCAAGATATTCAAAGCACACCTTTATATGAATTTGCTCATGGCTTAAGCTACACTACATTCGAGTATGGCGAGTTAAAAGTTTCTTCGCCAAAATTAAAACGTGGTGAAAAGCTAATCGTTGAAATTCCTGTGAAAAACGTAGGAGATAGAGAAGGCGTGGAGACCGTACATTGGTTTATTCAAGATCCGGTTTCTACGATTTCTCGCCCTATCAAAGAACTTAAATATTTTGAGAAACAACTGTTGAAAAAAGGAGAAACCAAAACCTACAAATTCGAAGTAGACTTACAACGTGATTTAAGTTTTGTGGATGGTGATGGCAAACGCTTTTTAGAAGCTGGTGATTACAATGTCATCGTTAAAAACAGGAAAATTAAAATAGAAATCGTAGATTAACGCTCTGCAATGTAGATTTTTTAAATTCCACATAAAAGTACTAGTGTTATGTTGAGCTTTTCGAAACATTCTCGTTATAAGAAGTCTTCGACTACTTGTCCCGATACTTCGGGAAGCTCAGACTGACAAAAGGCATAGTTGGAATTTAAAAAACTTAAGAGACTTGATGAACAGCTTTTTTGGTAAATGAAGAAATACGTTCTTGCCGCCTTTCTAACTGCAATACTTTTTCAAAGTGTTTTTGCAATTGATATCTCCAAATATCGATTTCATGTCATGCCCGAAACTTCCTACTATGGAGGTATACAAAGTATTGCAAAAGATAGTTTGGGAAGAATGTGGTACACGGGACCAGATGCACTTTTCATGTACGATGGAAATAGCTTTTATCAATTGAATGATATTGTTTTTGCTATCCAACCCAAAGTAAAGTGGGGCTACGGTTCGGTAGTTAGAGATAAAAAAGGAAATCTATTTCTGAGTACCGGACATGGTTTATTAAAGTTTGATTACCAAAAATTTTCCTTCGATCTTGTTGTTAGTGGAAGAATTCGTTCGCTTTGTTTACACGATGATGGTAAATTATACATGTTGTCGGGAGATACGTTGAAACGTTATGATGATCGAACGAAGAAAACTGATTTGTTTCCACTGCCTAAAAATCAACCTTTAAATAACCTAATTAGCCTAAAAGGAAATGTTTACCTCACTCAAGATGCAGTTTTGCAAAAGGTGGATATGGCCAAAAAGAGGCTAATACCCTTTGCCAATTTTGGAGCGGTTACCAACGCAGTAAATGATGGTTTAGAATATCGCGGCTTGTATTATTTTCTTACGCAGCGGGGCGGAATTCACGTTACCGATGCGGCAGGGAATTTGAAGAAAAAAATCCCTATAGTGGTAGCAGGAAATCAATCTATGTTATCGAAGAAGCTCTATCTAGATCAAACAGGTATCATTTGGGTAGCTAACCAAGCGGGTTTGTTCTTTTATGATCCGGTTAACGAAAAGAGCAATTACCTGCGAATGAACCTTAACGATGCTTTTTCGCTGCCAACCAACTCCATTTGGACCATTTATCCAGATCCTGATCAAGGTGCATGGATAGGGACTTACGGAGGGAAAATCGCCTATTGCTCACTTTACGATTCACGAGTTCGTTATTTTAATCCAAGTCCAGGAGGGCTTAATCACCCTATTGTGAGTAGTTTTCAGGAAGATCATTTAGGCAACATTTGGATTGGTACCGAAGGCGGCGGATTAAATTATTGGAACAGACAAAGTGATGCTTTTAGCCACTATTTAAAGTCGCAGGGTAATTCGCCAAACTCAAATATGATCAAGCGTTTAAAGTTCGATCGAGCAAGTAAACAATTGGCTATCTCTGCATATAGCGGTGGTATCGGTTATTATCACATGGATAGTAGGTCGTTTAGCAGTTCAGATTTCCTATCGCCAGAAAGTAAACAACCTTTAACAGTATATGATTTCGTTCGCGACAATCAAGGTACTTGGTGGATGAGTGATCCAGATCGTTCATTTTTTTACAGAAAGAAACAAGATGGGCCTATTGAATTGGTCAGGGTAACTGGAGCTGATGGCAAAGTAATCGGTTTAGAAGTTGAAGCGGTATTTATTGATCAGCAAAATCAACTTTGTTTAGTTACGCATCAAGGTTTTTTTATTGTAGATCAAAACACATTAAAAGTACTCAAACAGTATTTAATTAACGATCCTTCTTACGCCGCTAATTACCTCTGTAGTTTCGTCCAAGCCTCTAACGGCGATTTATGGTTCGGTACTTTAGGTAGAGGTGTAAATGTGCTAAAAAAAGATGGCGCCTATGTGAATTATGGTGCTGATAAAGGCTTAGCTGCCAAGATGGTTTTTGGTATTTTGGAAGATCATGCTTCTAAAAATATGTGGCTCAGTACAAACGATGGTTTGTATTTCTATGATAGCAAATCGAAGGTGTTTGAAAAAGCAAGATTTTATCAGGAAAATAGCTGCGGGTCATTCTACATCCGTTCTGCTTATAAAACTTCCAAAGGTGAGATGTTATTTGGTGGAACTAATGGTTTTATGATGTTCGATCCCGCTTTTTTGAACAAAAACCCACAGAAACCAAAAGTTTTTTTCACTAACTTCTTGGTGAATAATACACAGGTAACGGCAAATTCAGAAGATTCTCCTTTAACCAAAGATATCGCTAGTCTTTCTAATCAAAAAGATGATCGAATACACCTTTCAAGCAGCCAATCGAATGTAGAAATTAGGTTTTCTGCAAACAGTTACTTGTCGGCAGATAAAAACCAGTTTGCCTACCGAATGAAAGGATTAGGAGACAAATGGCAAACCAGTCATGCAAATCAAAAATCAGTTCAGTTTCTTAATTTGCCTAGTGGCGATTACACTTTCGAAATTAAGGCTTCCAATAACGACGGGCTTTGGGGCGATGAGATTTCCAGATTGTACATCCATGTAGATCCGCCGTTTTTTCTCTCATGGTGGGCTTATTGCTTTTACTTTGCGGTAGCGCTTTCTCTCTTGTTTTTCATTACCAGATATTACACCAATAAAAAAGTTTTTAAAGAAAGATTGGCACTAGAAGCTTTGAAGGAACGAAATATGCAAGAGCTTAACCAAGCTCGCACCGATTTCTTTACCAATATTTCTCACGATTTGAAAACGCCATTAACTTTGGTGATACAACCTTTAAAACAATTAAAGGAAACTTTGGCCGCTAATGATAGTGCGGTTGGTTACATGGGCTTGATTGAAAAAAACGTATCCAGAATACAAAGGATGATTAGCCAATTGTTGCGTTTCCGTGAAATTGAAAGTCAAAAAATTACACTTAATCCTCAAATTGGCGATTTTATCAACTTTGTGAGAGATCTTTTTGGTTTGTTTGAACTTTACGCCAACAAGAAGGAAATTGAAACCAACATTGCTGCACATAAAGATAATTTATACGTCGCTTTTGATTACGATGTAATTGAGAAAATATTGACCAATTTATTCTCCAATGCACTAAAATATACGCCAAACAAAGGTTATGTGGGCGTGCGTATTTACAGTTCTACAGACGAAGAGAAGGAAAGATTAGCAGATAAAACAGATGAGCAGGAAACCGAATACGTTTCTATAGAAGTTTTAAATAGCGGCGATGGATTTTCTGAAGAACAGATTGCTACACTTTTCACTTCATTTAATCGCTTATCATCACACAGACCAACTTTTGAGGAAAGTTCTGGACTTGGTTTGGCCATAGTAAAGGAGCTCGTTGATGTATTAAATGGTAAAATTTGGATGGTGAACAAAGCTGATAAAATCTCTTTTACGATTGTTTTGCCATTTAAAAAACAAGCAGGTTCTGGAGACATGCAATCTACCGTTTATGATTATACTATTTCAGAGATTGATGACATTGTAATGCAAGATACTGTAGAACCGGAAAGTGGAACTACTGCTGTAAGTAGGGCTGATAGTGTTTTATTGATTGAGGATGATCCAGCATTAAGAACTTACGTAGAACAACGCTTGGCTGAAAAATACAATGTGTATACAGCTAGTGATGGGGCAGAGGGGATGATTAAAGCAGAGAAAATCTATCCTCAATTGATTATTACCGATTTGATTATGCCAAACAAGAATGGCTTGGAGGTTTGTCGTAGTTTAAGGCAGAATTTCAAGACCAGTCATATTCCTATTATCATGATTTCTGGTAATGGCGATGATAACCAAAATAAAATTAAGGCATTGGAATATGGTGCAAGCGTATTTATTGATAAACCTTTTGATGTTGACTATTTGTTGCAGCAAACGGAAAACATTCTTAAAAATCAACAGGAGCTGAAGGAGAAATATAGTAAACGCATACAGGTAGATCCTTCGAACGTGACGGTTACTTCTATGGATGAAGAGTTGCTTAGAAAAGCCATGAAGGTAATTGAAGAAAACATTGCCAATGCCAATTATTCGGTAGAAGATTTTGTGTCGGATATGAATGTGGGTAGAACTATCCTGTATCAGAAAATCCACGATATTGTGGGTATGTCTATCAAAGAGTTTATCTTGAATATTCGCTTGAAAAGAAGTGCTTATCTGTTAGAGAAATCAGATTTGACGGTTGCAGAAGTCGCCTACCAAACAGGCTTTAATAATGCGAAGTACTTTAGCGTATGTTTCAAAAAACAGTTCGAATTAAGTCCCTCTGAATTTAAGAAGAAAGTAGCTGTCAGTAAGAAGTAAATACAGACTTACGAAGTTTTTAAAACTTCGTAAGTCTTCGAAAAACCCTTAAAATTTGCTCTTCGGAATTTCAAATTCCGAAGCACTATCGTAGGATCTCCGATCCGAACGAATTAAATCCATCTAAATGGAGTTAAAAATTCCGCGACAGGTAATTCGACATTACAAATTTCGAACAGCAGGATCGGAACGTAGTTGCTGCCTGTCCAGACTGTTCGGGAAACTGAAGCATCTGTAGCACTTCCATTCCTACATCGTCATTCCCGCGTAGGCGGGAATCGTAAAGAGCTAAAAGGTTTAAGATGGAAAAATCGTCTACAGCATTAAGATCCCAGATTAAATCTGGGATGACGTTCTTGGTAATGGAAGTGGTGCATCAGTAGACTTACGAAGTTTTCAAAACTTCGTAAGCCTTTTGAAAAATCTCCCAAATTCCCTGTTAAAGTACAAAACCGAACCATTTCTGTACAAAAGTGAACCCTTGAAAAAACGTTTAATAGTAGTTTTGATGATGCCAAATCTTGATTGGTGCCAAATATTTCAAACCTCAATAAATGAACAAAAAGAAAACACACATTTCATTATTATTTTTGATCGCATTAATTACTGCAGGTCAAGTGAAAGCTCAATCTCTAAAAAGCGTAATCAACAAAGCTTTTGAAAATGCCGAACAACAAAGCTTATTAATGGCTAAAAAATACGAAAACCAGCAAGGTAGATTTCCTAGATCTTTTGAAGGTGGTAAAGATACTTCTTCAGATTCGAGATGGTGGTGTAGTGGTTTTTTTCCGGGTTCGCTTTGGTATTTGTACGAAAACAATAAAAATGAGGAAGTGCTTAAATATGCCAAGCTTTACACGGATAGGGTAGAGCGAGAGAAATACACCACAGATAATCACGATGTAGGTTTTATGTTATATTGTAGCTTTGGAAATGGTTTACGGATTACTGGCGAAGAACGCTACAAGGAAGTGTTGTTAACTGGTGCCAAATCGTTAGCCACCCGTTATGATGCCAACGTAGGTTTAATCCGTTCTTGGGACCATAACACCGCAGTTTGGCAATATCCAGTAATTATCGATAACCTAATGAACTTGGAGTTGATGCTTTGGGCAGCAAATTACTCCAAAGATGAAAGCTTTAAGAAAATAGCAATATCACATGCAGATAAATCATTGGTACATCACTTTCGTCCTGATTACAGTTCTTATCATGTGGTTTCTTACGATAAAAAAACTGGAGTACCGCATAAAAAGCAGACACATCAAGGCGCTGCCGATGATTCTGCATGGAGCCGTGGACAATCGTGGGGATTGTACGGTTACACCTACCTCTACCGCGAAACTAAGGATAAACGTTATTTAGAACAGGCAAAGCACATCGCTAATTTTTTAATCAACCATCCACAAATGCCAAAAGACTTTATCCCATATTGGGATTACAATGCACCACAAATTCCAAATACCACTCGTGATGCGTCTGCAGCCACCGTTATGGCGTCTGCATTGATAGAGTTAAGCGATTTTGTAGATGCCAAATTGAAAAAGAAATATATGCAAGTGGTTGATAAGCAGATTAGAACGTTGGCATCAGACGAATACACTGCTAAATTAGGCGAAAACGGAGACTTTATCCTGAAGCATAGCACAGGTGCTTTCCCCTTCAAATCAGAAATTGACGCACCCTTAACTTACGCAGACTATTATTATCTAGAAGCCTTAACAAGATTAAAAAAAAGGCTCTAAATAAGATTAAAAACAGGTATTCTTGTGTTTCCAATTAATAATCAATACAACTTATAGCAATGGCGATCTTTAAGAAAGCACTATTTACACTCTGCATTTTATTGTGCAGTTTCAACTTTTTGTCAGCAACGGCAATTAAACTCGATGAAACCTACATCAGCCCTAATTCGTATAAAACTGGTACACAATCAGAGCGTATTCAAAAGGCAATTAACGAAGCGAAGAAAACCACAGGAAAAGTGGTAATTCCAAGATACGATGCTGTTACAAAAACAAACGTTTGGCTGATAGATCAGGCTATTTTGCTACCTAGCGATTTTGAGCTGGAACTGAACAATTGCAAAATCAAACTTTCTGATAAATGCAGGGATAACTTTATTCGTTCGGCAAACGCAGGTCTGGGAATCAAGAACATCGCTCCCTTAAAAAACATAAAGGTGGTTGGGGTAGGTAATGTGCTCTTGGAGGGAGCTAATAACCCTCGTTCTACTGGCGATCACAATAAAACTTTGTCTCTTAACCCTAACGGATTTGGTCAATCTTATGGCACTGATGCAGGCAAACCAAACGAAAACCAAAAAGGAGGTTGGCGAAACCATGCGATTATACTGGCTCATGTAGATGTATTTCAAATTAGCGGAATTACGCTAAAAGATTATCACGGTCACGGTTTAGTATTAGAACGCAGTACTAACGGAGTGGTTAAAGACATCACTTTTGATGTAAGGCAAGCCGTTAACGTTGCAGGAACAGAGAAGCAAATCTTAAATCAAGATGGATTGGGAGTGCGTTTTGGAAGTAAAAACATTATCATTTCGAACATAAAGGGAAAAAGCGGAGACGACTTTATCAATATCGGCTTAACTGATACAGGTGTAGAAGCAGGCAAAGAAAATGTGAATGTGGTAAGTGGTTCTGTATACGCAGGCGAAAAAGATAATATCTCCAATATCTACCTTCAAAACTGGCAAGACTTCTATTCTCTTTCACATCGTGCTATTCGTATGATGCCGGTTGGTAAGTTGAGGATTAGCAATGTCTTTATCGAAAATATGATCATCAGCCCTTTATCTAAAAAAGGATTGGAAGCAGAATATGCGGAGAACATTAAAGGTTTATTTGTGAGAAACCTCGTAAGTAACTTTCAAGTAAAAGCTAAGGGAATATTGGATGCTAGTTTCAGAGATGTTTTTTATACAGGAGAAGGAAGTGCTATAGATGTTCAGGCAAGTGAGAGTGTAGTGGTTGATAATGTAAAAAATATCAAAAAATAAAAGGAACGGAAATGCATTTTTTCGGTCAATTGGGCTGGAAAAATCCAAATAATCCTTCGTTTGTACAAAACCAAACCATTTTCGTACAAAAGTGAACCCTCCGTATGGTTGATGGACATAGTTTTGTCTTAACCAATTTATAGTAACCGAACCAAGTATGAAAACTAAGCAATTGATAGCTGTCGCTATTATCATTCAAAAAGGTAATTCAATCCACAGGAATACCACAAAATGCACCGCTCCTTTTTTAATACAAGAACGTAGTCATATCAACGATGTAAAAAGCTGGTTGAAAAAGCTATGGTTTGAGCTGCAAAAAAATTCGATAAATACAGGAAGAAGATGATCTCCGTGTTTACTAAATATCCTATAAATTATTGGTGTTGGGAACTGTAAAGTTGCAACCAGTTCTAAAATATCAATAACCCAAAAATAAATTTAACCTAAACAATCAGTAAGCCTATAGCCAAATTTTTTTAAAATCTAATTGTCTTCATCTTGATGAAAGAGAAAGACGCAAAATGTTAAGTTTTAATCCTAACCAAAATAAATCTAAATGATAAAAGAATTACACATTAAGCTTAAAAGCTGGCTAATGATTGTCGCAATGCTGGTGCTGGCGACAAATTACAGCTATTCACAAACAACCGATCCAGTCAAAGTCAAAATTAAAGGTAAAGTTACTGATGAAAAAGGTGAAGGACTAGTTGGTGTATCGGTACTAGTTAAAGGTACTGGAAAAGGCACCTCTACAGATGCTGATGGAAACTATGCACTAGATGCGTTGCCAACAGCTACGCTGGTTTTTTCCTACATCGGTTTCGATACACAAGAAATCAAAGCTAATCCATCGGGAGTTATCAACGTTAAAATGAGCGGAGATAAAGTATTAGATCAGGTGGTGGTAGTAGGATATGGTACTGCCAAAAAGAAAGATTTAACGGGAGGCTTGGCGGTAGTAGGCAAAGAACAGTTAAATATGGTTTCTACACCAAACTTAATGGATCGTTTGGTGGGGCAGGTAGCTGGTTTTAGTATCACTACTGGTGATGCTAGACCAGGTGCTTCACAAACTTTGTTAATTCGTGGAGAAAATTCTATACAAGCTAGCAACAATCCATTAATTATTTTAGATGGTATTCCATATAGTGGTTCGTTAGCAGATATCGACCCTAATAACGTAGAAAGTTCAAGTATTTTAAAAGATGCTTCTGCAGTAGCTATTTATGGCTCTCGTGGTTCTAATGGTGTAATCCTTATCCAAACCAAAAGAGGTTCGTTAGGTAAAGCTCAGGTTGGCTATCGTGGGCAATTAGGTTTAGCCGAGCCCATGCAACGTATTGATGTGATGGGTCCAAACGAATACATTCGCTTTCAACAAGATATTGGAAGGCTGAGACAAGGCTATACCGGTTATCTATTGGATCCAATTGCGGGAGATATTATTAGTGTGACCGAGAGAGGAAATTACGCAAATAACGTTACGCACAATTGGCAAGATTATATTTTTAGAAGAGCGGTAACAATGGATCATCAGCTAAGTGTTTCTGGAGGTACAGAAAGTACAAAGTATATGGCCTCGCTTGCAGCCTTAGAGCAAGATGGTGTGGTATATAACTCACGTTTGTCTCGTTTAAACATGACAGCCAACTTAGATCAAACTTTTAATAAGTGGCTAACTATTGGTATAGGTGTACAATACACCAGAAGAAGTGATGGCGGTGTTACACCAAATATAGAACATGCCATTAAGCAAAGTCCTTACGGTAGCTATAAAGATGCTAATGGTAATTACGTGCCTGAACCTATGGAATATTCGCTCATCGTTAATCCGATGCGTAATGTAAATGCTATTCAAGATAGGTTCAATAACAACTTTTTTCTTTCTGGTTATACTAATGTATTATTGCCAGTTAAAGGATTGTCTTATAGAGCAAACTTTGGGTATAACTACAGAAATGGTTTTACAGGAACTTACTATGGTCGTGATACTTTTGATGGTAGAGAAACGGCAACGCTAGTTGGTGGTAGTGCTTCAACGAGCAACTCTCAATATAACGATTATAATTTCGAAAACATATTGAAATATGAACGTGAAATTGGCGACCACCGTTTTGATGCTACTGGGTTATTCAGTATTCAACAGGATCAAACCAATACTTTTTCGCAAAGTGGACAGGGTTTTGTAACAGATGATACAGAATACTTTATGATAGCTACTGCAGAGCGTCTTATTGCCAATAGTTCTTCATCGGTAAAAAAAGCAATGCTTTCATATATGGGTAGGTTAAACTACGGATATAAAGGCAAGTATTTGCTTACGTTAACAGGTCGTTCTGATGGGGCTTCGGTTTTCGGCATCAATAATAAATATGCATTTTTTCCAGCTGCCGCCGCTGCTTGGCATGTTGGAGAAGAAAGCTTTTTAAAAGATAATGTGAAATGGGTGGACATGTTAAAGCTACGCCTTTCTTACGGAGCTAACGGAAACCAAGCAATTACGCCTTATAGAACCTTGGATCGTTTATACTCTGATGTTAAATATATTTGGGGGGATACAGGCGTGCCAGTAACCACTGCATATTTAGCAGGTAATGGTATCGGTAATCCTAACTTAAAGTGGGAAACAACTTATTCAACTAACTTAGGTTTAGATTTTCAGTTGTTTAAAAATAGATTGAGCGGCACTGTTGACGCCTATATTTCTAGAACTAAAGATTTGTTAATGGAGCGTATTGTTCCAATTATGAACGGTTATAACAGAATATGGGATAACGTTGGCGAAACCCAAAACAAAGGGATAGAGGTTACTTTAAATACGGTTAATATTAGTAGGAAAGATTTTAACTGGAGCTCTACAGGTGTTTTTTCACTAAACCGAGATAAGATTGTAGAACTAAGGGGTGATGGAATTGATGATATCGGTAACAATTGGTACATCGGTAAACCTTTAAGAGTTTTTTACGACTATAATATGATTGGAATTTGGCAAACTGGCGAAAATTACAGTATGCAACCAGGTGCAGCTGCTGGTGCAGCCAAATTAGAAGATGTAAATGGTGATGGAACAATTACACCTGCTGATAGAAAAATTATTGGTTCTAAAAATCCACGTTACACAGCTTCTTTTGCCAATAGATTAAGTTATAAAAATTTCTATGCTTCGGCTTTGGTAACTGGCGTTTTTGGAGTTTGGCGTGACGATAACGTGGCGAACATGGGAGGTTGGACTTTTGGGATTACCAACTATGTACACGGTGCCAATTATTGGACACCTGAAAACCCTAATGCTACCATAGTTTCTCCAGGTTATTTAAATACACAACAAGGACATGGTTATTATAAAAAAGTGAATTACGTACAAGTTAGAAATATCACTTTCGGTTACAGAGTTCCACAAAATATAGCCAAAAAAGTAGGCGTAAGTGGTATTGACGTAAATGCAAGTGTAAACAACCTGCACACATTTTCGAACATTAGACAGGTGCTAAATTACGATAACACATGGATGGCATCTTTTCCAACAGCACGTTCTTATATGTTCGGTCTAAATGTAAACTTCTAATTTAATACCACACGGAAAGTGAAACCGTCATGATTTTCAAAATAGGTAACACAATTAAAAATCAAGGCCGCTTCATCACCATTGAAAACAAATTTAAATAGATGAAAAATATCATAACAACAAGCATTGCATTGATCGTATTGATCTCATTTAGTGGCTGTAAAAAGTTTTTGGATGAAGAATTGAAAAATGAACTAGCACCAAGCAATACTTATACAAGTACCTACGGGTTTGAAGTAGGTAGCGCAGGTCTTTATGCGCTTACACGTTCAGAATATAATACTTACGGCGAAAGAGGAGCGTTCATTCATAATGGCGCCACACCTTATGAGTCTTTGCAGGCTGCCACAGATATTGCAGACGTGATTAATAGCGATGCATCACTTACTGCATTTGCAAACTTGACGATTACGCCAAGAGAACAATTTGTGGGTACCTATTGGACTTGGGCTTATAATTTAATTTCTTCTGCCAATTTAATGCTGGTTTATTCAGAGAAAAATACCAATTGGGATTCGCCAACAGACAAAGCTCGTTTTCAGGCAGAAGCACGTTTTTTTAGAGCTTATGCTTACCGCACCTTGGTTTATCTTTATGGAGATGTACCTTATGTAGAAACGATTCTGTACGATTTTCAACTTAATTTTACTCGTACTCCAAAAGCTGAAGTAATTGGTCACATGGTGGATGATTTGAAATTCGCTGTGGCAAATTTGCCTGCGAATCCTGATGTACCAAATTTTAAAGAAGGTAAGTTAACTAAATGGGCTGCAAGTCATTTATTAAGTGAGATTTATTTGTTGCAGGGCGATTATCCTGCGGCAGAGCAAGCGGCATTAGCAGTAATCAACAGTGGTCACTACGGTTTAATGAAAACCAGATTTGGAGTAAATAAAGATAAAGCTGGCGACGTTTTTAGTGATTTGTTTGTAGAAAATAATCAAAACAGAAAAAGTGCCAATAGAGAGAGTATTTGGGTTTTACAATTCCAATTTAACACCATAGGTGGCGGTAGTAATTCTGATGATTGGACACGTAGGGCTTGGATTCCAAACTACTCGGGTATCAGCGGTTTTGTATTGGCTGACACTTTGGGTGGTCGTGGTATTGCTCAATTAGTACCTATGAAATGGTGGTTAGGAACAAACGGTACTGGCCTTACTGACAATATCCCAGGTATTTTTACTGCAAATGATATACGTAATTCAAATTATAACATTAAACGTACCTGGTATTACAATAACGCCGCGGATCCTGCACTTTTCGGTAAGAAAGCGCCAATCACGCAAAATACGTGGTTTACTACTAAACAGTTATTCCCTGCAATTACCAAGTTCTTTTATGGTCGTAGCGAAAACTTAAGTTTAACAGGTAGTTACAAAGACAGAATGAAATTCCGTTTGGCAGAAACGTATCTGTTATTAGCAGAAGCTTACTTAGGTCAAACTAATCCTCAAAAAGCTGCGGATGCTGTAAATGAGGTGCGTAGAAGGGCAGGAGCAGGAGATGTTGCCGCTGCCGATATGACTATGGACTTTTTGTTGGATGAACGTATTAGAGAGTTAGTGGGAGAGGAAACCCGTAGGTTTACGTTAGTACGAACCAAAAAGTATGTTGATCGAGTAAAATTGTATAATCCTGCTTTAGCGGGTAAGGTAAATGCAAATCACATGCTATGGCCAATTCCGCAAGCAATTAGAGATGCCAATACAGGTGCGCCATTCCCTCAAAATCCAGGTTACGATTGATATAGAGCAGCACTTTAATAACATCAAATAATAAAAAATACCAATGATTTTGATTCAATAACGACATCATGAAAAGAATAAACTATTTATATAAAACCTTACTGTTCTTAAGCTTTGTGCTCTGTATTACAGCTTGCAAAAAAGGCGTAAATGACATACCGAAAGTTCAAGAGAAAATGGAACTTAAGGCATCGGCACCAGCTATTATTTTAGATGAGAACAATCTATCTGGAAATATCATCACATTTAATTGGGCACCCGCCAGGCCACAGTCTGATGATCACATGGCTACCTATACCACTAGATTAGATGTTGTGGGAAACAATTTTGGTAGCTCAACAGCGATAATGGCCTACGAAGATGATGGAGTTTTTAGCAAAAGCTTTACTTCAGAGCAGCTTCAAAACTGGGCAAATCAGAAATGGGGCATTGCAGTTAATAAGCCTTTTGTACTTGAGTTTAGGGTAGTTTGCGACTGGGAAGGAGGGGCAACTTTTGAAGCTCCAGAGGTACGTACCATTAGAGTTAACGTAACACCAATTAAAACAGTAGTTTTCGATGCAGACAAAGTATTTTTAGGTGGAAGTGCTATTACAGGTATTAATAGGATAGAAATGCCTAAAACCTTAGAAAATCCAAACCAATATGCTTATGTGCTTAATTTGCAGCCAGGTGAATTGCAAATTCCAACAGAATACAGTGGCACTACAAATTATATTGTTTCTACTGATGCAAGTACGACGTTAAATGATGGAACAGCTACTCCAATAAGAATTAGAGAAAATGCTTTCGCGTGGAAAATTGAAACTGCTGGCGAGTATCGTGTAGTTGTAAATATGCAAAAAGCTACAGCAACTATTTATTCTCCGGCTAAAGCACTAAAACCAGCTTCTGTAGAGTGGACACTTAATAGCGTACTCACTACAACAGAAGTAAATGCACTATGGACATATGGCGAACCTACAGCTTGGGCATGGAGAGCAGGTAGCTGGACACAAAGTTTGGCAGATCCACAAATATTCGTCTATTCAGGTGCGGCATTAACAGGTAGAACAAAGTTTGGTGTAGCGGCGCACAATAACACGTACGTGTATACAGGTAATAATACATCCGGAAATACTGCTGTTACTTTAGGAGCATCTTATCCAGTATTTAGTGGCTTTAGTGCAAATGAACGTAATGCATATTTTAGTTTGCCATCAGGAACTAATTTTATGGTGCTTGATATTAGAAATAAGACGTTCGTTGCTACAAAACGTTAAAACAAGATTGAATAATTGGCACTGTCATAAATGGTGGATTAAAATCCAAAAGGAGATGGCAAATTGTAAAATAGAGTTTTGAATTATATTATATATGAAAAAATTAAACTATAAAATAACTGGTCTAAAAATATTGGGCGTGTTATGCGTTCTGCTAACTTTTGCTTGTAAAAAGAACTCCGAAGAAGATACAAAACAAGCACAAGGAACATTGGTAAAACCTAATTATAACAGAAGTTCTACCTTTCGTAATCCACTAAATGGATGGGTAATGTATGGCTCTGGTTCTGGTAATCCTAATTATTGGGATACGGAATATTACGTGTCTGATTTGGGAAAAAGAGTAAAAGCGATAGATTATGCATCAGCTTGTTATATTCGCACCAATTGGGCAACTTTTAATCCTTCAAATGGTGTATATGCGTGGAGAGACCCTAATTCTGCACTTTATAAAATGATTAAGGGTGCACTAGATAGAGGCTTGCCAATATCTTTTAGAGTAGTAGTAGATGGCCGAGACCAAGGTTTAAATACGCCACAATTTGTGTATGATGCAGGGGCTAAATTTTATTTAGAAAATCCATCGTTTCCTTTACGAAAAACTCCATATCCTCAAGATCCAATTTTTAGACAGCATTACGCTAAATTTATTGAAGAGCTAGCTAAAGATTTTAATGATCCAAAGAAAACATCATTTATAGATGCTTATGGATTAGGTAAATGGGGCGAGGCACACAATGTGATTTACTTTGACCCAGCTGCTAATACCCCAACTCAAAGAGTTGAAGAAGCAAAAGAGGAAGTAATGGATTGGATTTCGGACGTTTATACTAAAAATTTCACTAAAATACCTTTAATAATTAATTACCATAGAGTAGTAGGAGACCCCGTAAGTTGGGGAGCCGCAAATCCAAATGCCGATCGATTATTAACTAAACTAATCAATAAAGGATACAGTTTACGTTCGGATGCTTTTGGTATGACCGAATATTATGGTAGTTGGGAAAAATCTTTCGCGAAGGCTTGGAACTTTAAACGTCCAATATTAATGGAAGGTGGCTGGATCACTAGTGGTACACACCGTTATTGGATAGATCCCAGCGGTAAGTACAGAGAGAATTTTCCAGAGGACGTTAGAAAAGGTGAGTTTGACAGTTCTGCAGAAGCGGCAGTAAATATGATGGATTTTCGTGTGGGTGATACCGAAAGTTGGTTTACAAGAGCTTTTACTTTTGTGCAACGTTTTACTTCCGAAGGTGGCTATCGCGTATACCCTGATCAGGTTTATTTACCAGAGAAAATTGGCAGCAGCGAAGAAGCAGTGATTACACACCGTTGGAGAAATATGGGCTGGGGCTACCTTCCAAATAATATCCCGCAATGGAATTATAAATATAAAGTTGCTTTTGCATTGCTAAACGCCGACGGAAGCGTAAATAAAGTTTTCATCGATAAAGCTGCAGAACCATCTACTTGGTTAAAAACTTCGCCAACAAGGTATGAGTTTAAAACTGCCTTAGGCGTACCTGCAGGAACTTACACTTGGGCCGTTGCCATTGTAGACAGTGCAAATGAAAATAAACCTGGAATTAGGTTATCTGTAAACGGAGATATCACCACAGAAGGATGGTTGAAATTGATTAACGTACAGGTGCAGTAAGCCATTTTTTAAGACTAATTAAAGAAAGCTCCCTGTTTGCCAATTGGTAAACAGGGAGCTTTCTCGTTTTTAATCAAAATCGATTGAGCAACATTTCATTTTTTAAATGATTTTTTTGGGAAAACAATGCGTAATGTTTCAATTTTGCAACAATTATGATGCATGATTTTTATTTGAAAATATGCTAATCGACTCATTTTGTGCTGGTTTTTGGTTTCATGGAAACGTTCCCAAATATTGGGAACGTTTCCATGAAAAATAGATGAAGCTTATCTCGGGTAGCAATAAAAACGTAGATATATTTGATAGTAATCGAACACACTTATTATACTAACCAAATTAAAATGAAGACAAAATTTACCCTACACTCGTTGGGCGGCTCCTAAGTTAATTGCCCCACATGGCATAGATTAGAATCAGTTTCCTTGCCTCAAGATTTAACCGCTTTTTTCAAATTAAAATACACCACTCATGTCAGTTTTTATTAGAACGCTGAGGGTATTTACTTGCTGTGTCTTGTTGCTGCTTTATCATGCATCAACGCTTCATGCTCAGCAGGTTGTAGATACTACCAGTAAGAAGCAAGATACTTTGCAGCTTATAGATAAGAAGCTTAAAAAACTTATCTTTTTTAATACGCCAACAAACCTTTCCACGAGTTCTTCCGCATCTATTTCGGGAAGTGAACTTACAAGCACTTTGGTAGCCTCTTATCCCATTGCGTTGGCCGGAAGGCTAACTGGTTTAACTACCAGCCAAAATAACGGACAACCATTTAATGAAGGGTATGCCCTAAGGTTGCGTGGTCAAAGCCCGCTTATTTTTATCGACGGTATTCCTCGTTCGGTTTCAGAAATTGGTATCGAAGAAATAGAATCGATAACGGTTTTAAAAGATGCGGTTTCATTAGCCATGTTGGGAGTTAGGGGCGCAAATGGAGCAATTTCTGTGATCACCAAAAAAGGAATCTCTTCTGGTCAGAAAATTAGTTTTACCAGTCAGTTTGGTATTCAGCAGCCTATCCAGAATTTGGTTTCTAAGCAGTTAGATGCCTTTAACTATGCTAATTTGTATAATGAAGCATTGGTAAATGACGGCCTTTCGGTTGCCAATAATGGTTTTAGTCAAACGGCAATCAATGCGTATCAGACTGGAAGTGATCCTTTACGCTATCCAAACGTAAACTGGACAGATGAAGTGCTTAGAAAATCATCGGCTGTTGCCAGATATAGCTTAAACACCAGCGGTGGTAATGATTTTGTACGTTTCTTCGTGAATTTAGAGCATTTTACTCAAGATGGTCTGCTAAAAACACGAGATGACATCAATACCAAATATTCTACCAACGCTAATTTTGTAGGATACTTTATTCGCTCTAATGTAGATGTTAAATTGACTGATAACTTAAGTGCTGGTCTTTACGTTCAGGGTAGGATACTTACCGATAATAGCCCAGGGAATTCGGGAACGGAAAGTATTTTCAATTCGTTGAGAGCTACACCAAATAGTGCCTATCCTGTGTTTAATGCTAATGGAACTTATGGCGGGTCGCCACAGTTTCAAAATAATATTGTTGCCCAAGGTGTGAGTGCGGGTTATTCATCAACCAATACCAGAACCGTTTTATCTGATTTTTATTTGAAATATAATTTAGACGATTTGACTAAAGGTTTATGGGTTAAAGCAAGAGCATCATTTTTTAGCAACCTGAGCGAAAATTATATCAGAACAAAGGGCTATGCTGTATTTGAACAGATAGGAGGCTTTGGTACAAATACGCCTGTTTATCGTCAGTACAATAATAATACCGACCAAACCAATACCAATAACATCGGTTTCCAGAACAGATCCGATTTTCAGGAATTGTCTTTGGGTTATCAACGTGATTTTGGTGCTCATGGTATCGAAGCGGTGGTACTCGCTAACAGAGACAATCTAATCAGTGGGTCGAATTTGCCTTATACCATTCAAGGTATATCGGGTCATGTTTCCTATAACTACAATAAAAAATATTTGGCTGAGGTTTCTTTTTCACAGAACGGAGCTAACCGTTATCCAAATAACGGTGGTTTCAGATATGGTTTTTTCCCAGCACTTGGTTTGGGATGGAACATACACGAGGAAGATTTCCTTAAAGGAAATAAATTACTTAGCCTCTTGAAACTATATGGTTCTTATGGTAAAGTAGGTAGAGATAATGGTGCTTACTACACCTATCAGCAAGTTTACAACGGTGCACCTGCGGCCATTTTTGGAAGTAGTGCTGGCGTAGTTACTACTATTGGAGAATCTTTCTTGGCTAATCCGGCAGTTACTTGGGAACACGCAAAGATGTTGAATGTGGGTATCGATGCTGCTTTTCTTGACAATAGATTAGGCTTAAATATCGAATACTACAGAAACAATTATGCCGATTTGAGCATAGTTAGAGGATCAAACAATACTTTGTTAGGTATTTCATATCCAGCTGAAAATATCGGCAAACAGAATTATTATGGTTGGGAAACACAATTGAATTGGACTGAACGTAAGAAAGACTGGGGCTATTCTGTGAGGTTAAATGCTAGTTTGCAGAACAGTAAATTAATTTACAATGCAGAAGCTGCCCAAAGACATAGCTGGATGCAAAGAACAGGTCATCCTGTTGGACAAAGTTATGGCTACATTGCCGAAGGTCTATTCCGAAGTCAACAAGAAATTACGGGTGCAGCTACGATAGAAGGTTATACACCTCAGCCTGGCGATATCAGATACAGAGATTTGAATAATGATGGTATCATTAACCAATACGATCAAACGACTATAGGTTCACAAAAACCGAGTTTATTTTTAGGTGCTCGATTTGGATTTAACATTGGTGGTTTAGATGTAAGTGCATTGTTTCAAGGTGTGATTAACCAAGAAGTGTACCTGTCGGGAAATAGCTATTGGGAATTCCAAGGAGGTACCGCACAAGCTTACCAAAACCACTTAAATAGATGGACACCAGCTACTGCTGCTACCGCCGAATATCCACGTTTAACCACCAACTCTGGACCAAGAAATGGTGCGGTTAACAATTTTGTAGCTTCTTCTTTTTGGTTGAGAAATGGAGATTTTCTTAAGCTAAGAAATGTGGAGTTGGGTTATACGCTTCCTACAAATCTTACTCAAAAAATTGGTGTAAAATCTACCCGTTTATTCGCGAATGGATTAAATCTGTGGACTTTAAGTTCAAAAACATTTAACGGTGCCGATCCAGAAAACTTCAATGGCTCATATCCAATTGAGCGTGTGTTTTCTTTAGGCTTAAATATTCAATTATAGCATTACAGATATGAAAAGAGTACTTTATTTTTTAATCATCGTATCTGTGCTGGCTCAATCGTGCAGAAAGTTTGAAAACCAACCTGAAGAAAGGGTTTTAGACGCAGATGTCTTTGATCCAACAGATCAAGAGGGTGTACAATCTACGGCTTATCTATTGGGCATTTATTCTTTCTTGCCTACTGGATTTAACCGTATTGAAGGCGATTTTTTAGATGCTGCAACCGATGATGCAGTGCCGTCTTCAGAACGATCAAATATCATGTTGTTCACCAATGGACAGCTAAACGCAACCAATAATCCCGATAACAACTGGGCAAATAGTTACACCATGATCAGAAGAAGCAATGTTTTCCTTAAAAATATTGGAATCGTTCCTATTCCAGAAGAAAAAAGGAAAAGACAAGTGGCCGAAGCTCGTTTTCTACGTGCTTTTGCTTACTTCGAATTATTGAAACGTTATGGTGGGGTGCCTTTAGTTGGCGATCAGGTATTTGACTTAAACAGTGATTTGAATTTGCCAAGAAATACATTTGCAGCATGTGTAGACTACATTGCGGCAGAATGTGACGCCGCTACGCCAGATTTGCCAAATGGTTCTACTATTGCTGCGGCAGAATTTGGTAGGGTGCCATCTGAAGCTGCAATGGCTTTAAAATGCAGATTGTATTTATATGCAGCTAGCCCATTATTTAATGGCGGTGGATTTGAAACCGATGCAACGCTAAAAGCGATTACAGGTTATCCAACCAATGATCCGGCTAGATGGCAACGTGTAATTACCATTGCTGAAGCTTTAATTGCTAAAGGTTACTATAAATTACCTGCTGGAAGCGGAACTACTGTGTATTCGAATGTATTTACCACTAAGATTAATACAGATATTATTTTGTCTAAGCAATTGCCAAACTCTACGGTAATTGAGAATGCGAATGCGCCAGTGGGTTATGTAGCACCAACTACCAGTAACGGAAGAAATAGCCCCACACAAAACTTCGTAAACGCTTTTACAAACCTAAACGGTACGCCTTACACGGGTACTACAACAGCCGCCTCGCAATACGAAGGTCGTGATCCAAGATTGAAATCGATCTTGTTTTACAATGGCGTGCAATGGTTGGGAAGAGCAGTGCAGACTTACGAGGGTGGTTTGGATAAACCTAATCAAGCTTTTAAAACACAAACCAAAACTTCTTACTATTTGAGAAAGTTCATGGCCGATTTTACTACATCAACTACTTATGCTAACCAGAGCCATAATTTCCCTTATTTCCGCTTTGCAGACGTTTTGTTAAGCTACGCTGAAGCATTAAATGAAGTTGGAAGGGTAGAAGATGCCGTAAGACAGATGAATTTGGTGCGTGCTAGAGCAGGAATTACAGCTGGTACAGGTAGCAGGTATGGAGTTCCTGTTAGCGTAAGTCAGGATGACCTTCGCAACTTGATCAAAAACGAGCGACGTATCGAACTGAGCTTCGAAGAGCACCGCTTCTGGGATTTGCGCAGATGGAAAATGAGTGCTGAACTGGCCTCTACTTTACAAGGATTGACCATTACTCAAAATGATCCTCTTTATGTAGTGAAGAACGTAAACACGATGATATTTCAACCCAAATATTATCACCTGCCAATTCCTTATTCGGAAATCACGAAGAACACTAAGCTAGTTCAAAATGAGGGCTATTATTAAAAAACTCAGGCATTCAATTTAAACATCAATAATCGTACTGGCCATTTATTAATTGGCTGTTCAATAAAAATTACATGATGAAGAAGATAACATATTTATGCTGCATTTGTCTGGTGCTGCTGAGCATTAAGGCTAATGCGCAGAGAAAACAGGTGACAGGTGTGGTAAGCGATCCATCGGGAGTTTTACCTGGTGTAACGGTGCTCGAAAAGAGTAATCCGACTAATGGAACTACTACTAGCCAAGAAGGTAAGTTTACCCTCAACGTAACCAGTAATATCCTTGTGGTAAGGTTAATCGGTTACGCAACTAAAGAAATCAATATTGAAGGGAGAACCAACGTTACCGTATCCTTGCAAGAAGACAATACCAACTTAGAAGATGTGGTGATTGTTGGTTATGGAACACAGAAGAAAAAAACGTTAACGGGTGCGGTAGCCAGCATTGGAGGCGAAGAGATTAGACAAAGTCCATCGCCAAGTTTGCAGAATGCGCTTGCAGGCCGTATTACAGGTTTTTCATCTCAACAAACCACTGGGCAGCCTGGATCAGATGGAGCGAGGTTTTATATTCGTGGGGTAAGTTCTTATGTAGGGGGATCAAGCAATAATCCCTTGATTTTAGTAGATGATATTGAATTCACTTACGATCAGTTTTCTCAATTAAGTGCCAACGAGATAGAATCTTTGAGTATATTGAAAGATGCCGCAACTACATCAATCTACGGCATTAAAGGTGCAAATGGTGTAATTTTAGTTACCACCACTCGTGGTAAAGTAGGCAAGCCGAGAATTAGTGCCCAATTTGAATATGGTTTAAGCCAATTGACCAGACGACCAGAATATTTGGGTTCTTATGAGGCTGCAACGTTAATTAATGAGGCACAGGTGAATACCAATAATCTTAATCCCAATTCTAGCTTTGTACGTACGTTTTCCGATGCAGATTTAGAGCTTTATCGTACTGGTGCTGATCCCTATGGCCACCCAGATAACAATTGGTCAGATATATTACTGAAACAATTTGCTCCACAAGCGAGGGCTAATTTTAATGTAACTGGAGGTACCGAAAAAGCCAAGTATTTCGTTTCTATAGGTTACTTAGATCAGGGTGGGCAAATAAAAGATTTTAGTGAGGACTTAAATAGTAAATACTATTATAAAAGATATAATTACCGCTCTAACATCGATTTAAAAGTGACCAAAACGCTCGACGTAAAATTTGACTTGTTTGGAAATGTAGACGAAACCAATGGTAACAATGCTTCTCCTAACAATACCATCTTTAGCGACATTGGTCGTTTAGCCGAAACTGCACCTTTTAACTATCCAGTTTTCAATCCTAATGGCACTCTAGGCTATAGCGTTTGGCAAAGAACGGCATCGGGAAGAAACAACAACAATATCGTAGGTCGTTTAATGTATAATGGTTACAACCGTAGTTTCAAAAATAACATTAACTTATCTACTTCAGCTACTCAGAAATTAGATTTTATTACTCCTGGGCTTTCGTTAAAAGGAGTGTTGGCCTATCGTAATTTGTATGGTTATGGTCGTTCACTTTCAAGACCTGTAGCAGGAACTGGTTTCATTTCTTATGTTTATGATCCAGCAACAGAGTCTTACAGCTTCGGCCAACGTGACAACATCTTTAGGCTGAGTACGCCTGGTTTAAGTTATAATGCTGGTAGTACAGTTAGTGCACTAACTATGCAGGCCATGTTAAATTATAGCAGAAGCTTCGGTGGGCACAACGTATCTGGTTTGGTATTGTTTAATAACAGTGATAAACGTGCTCAATTTAATACAACGGCAAATCCAGCAAAAGAGAGCCAATACAATTTCAATCCAGAAATATTTAGTGGGATTACTGCGAGGTTTGGTTATGATTATAAACAAAGGTATTTAATAGAGCTTAGTGGCGCTTACAATGGTTCCGATCGTTTTGCGAAAGGCAAGACCAAAGGTTTTTTCCCAGCAGTATCTGTGGGTTGGAACATTGCCGAAGAAAGTTTCATCAAAGATAATGTAAGTTTTATTGATCAGTTCAAATTGAGAGGTTCTTACGGTTTAGTGGGAGCAGATAATACGGACGGCGTATATGCTTACCTTCAGAATTGGGCAACAGGATCGGGAACCGGTTTGTTTGGCTTAGCAACTAACAATCCTTATGGAGTGGTTACCGAGGGAACTATGGCTAATAACGAAGTAACTTGGGAGAAAGATAAGAAGCTAGATATAGGTTTGGATATGGCTTTTTTCAAAAGTAAGTTATCTGCTAAGTTAGATTATTTCAATAATAATAGATACGATATTATTACTACTCGAGGTACAGTTTCTTCTGTATTTGGACAAAATTTGCCATTAGTAAATATCGGTAGAACCAATAACCGAGGTTTCGAGGCAGAAATTAGCTTTAGAGATAATATCAGCAAAGATTGGAACTATTCCATTCAAGGGACTTATTCATTAGCAAAAAACAAAATCACGTTCAGGGATGAAGCCGTTACCTTGTATGATTATCAAAGAGAAACAGGTATGCCGATTGGGTCTCAGTTAAAATACAAATGGACAGGCGAATTTTACACGGCTGATGATATTGCTAATCCTGCAGTTGCTAAACCAACCATTGGTGGAAGGCCAGGAGATTTAAAATACATGGACCTGAATGGCGATGGATTGATCAACGATAGTGATAAATCTTATTTTGGCTATACAAATACACCAAATACTGTAGCAGGTATCACCCTTGGTGCTGGCTATAAAAATTTCAAGCTAACCGTGTTGTTCCAAGCTTCGTTAAACTTTGTATCGAGTGCCCAAGGAGCAGTTATACATCATAATGCAACTAATCAGATGCCAATACACCAACAACATTGGACACCAGAATTGGGCAATAACGCAAAATATCCACAACTATATACTACTGCTTTAAGTCAAAGTCCACGCGATTGGTATTCCGATTTTTGGGCTATACCAGGTGATTACTTGCGTTTAAAAACTGCTGAGTTAAGCTATACTGCTGGTCCGAAATTATTATCTAAACTTAAGGTAAAAGGACTTAGGTTATATACCAACGGCTACAACTTATTGACTTTCACTAAGCTGGATAAGTTGTACAATCTGGATCCAGAAGTATTAGAATCATCAGCAGATTTGCCTTACCCACCAACAAGAATTATAAACATGGGTTTAAACGTTACATTTTAATTTATACCATGAAAAAGATATTAATGATCACATTACTTCCAGTTGTATTGCTTGCTTGCAAAAAATCAGGAGGTTTAGAAGATAAAACTACGGGTTTAACGGAAGAAGCTGTCTTTACAGACAGTGTTTATACTACCAATTTCCTAAATAAAATTTACGTTGATGCAGGCTATACTTTTGGGCCATCAAGATTTGCAGGCGCAGGTGGTTCGGGTAATACAGAGTTGGCCACAGATAACGCCGAAGGAAATAATAACCTTGCGGTTTGGGGAAATGCGTATGCGCAAGGAACCATTGGCCCAAGCAACGTTATCACTCCGGCATATTTTGGCACTGATAAAGATTTTTGGACAACCCCCTATAAAAATATCCGTAGGGTTAATATTTTACTAGAGAAGATTGGTGGCGCACCTTTCCATGAATCTACCAAAAGAAGAATGCGTGCCGAAGCGAGATTTTTAAGAGCATTTTATTATCACCACATGCTGATTGCATTTGGCGGCGTGCCTTTAATTGGCGATAAAGTTTATGGTATAAATGATATTATTAACATCCCTAGAAATAGCTTTGAAGATTGTGTATCGTACATCAATACAGAGTTAGATGCCGCAGGAGCTGATTTGGCCAACGTTGTCTATAAAGATATTGATTTTGGTAGGGTAACTAGAGGTGCTTGTTTGGCCTTAAAATCTAGGGTGTTGTTGTATGCTGCTAGTCCACTTTTTAATGGTGGTGGTATAAGCCAAAGTCCCGTAGTAGCCTATCCAAATGCCAATGCAAGCAGGTGGCAGCAAGCAGCTGATGCGGCAGAAGTGGTTATCGGTTTAAATCAATATAGTTTAAACGTAGATAACGTTACTAGACCTGGAAATGGTTTCTACCAATTGTTCTTGAAACGTGTAAATAGTGAGTATATTTTCCAATACAGCCGACCAGCACAAAAGGAATTTGAAGCTTATTATTTGCCGCCAACACGTACTGGTGCATCTATCATGAAGCCGACGCAAAGTTTAGTGGAGGCATTTCCGATGAGAGATGGTAAAACCATTGGCGAAAGTTCGTCGTATAATCCAAATGATCCTTATGTGAATAGAGACCCTCGTTTCGAGTATTCGATCATCTATAATGGTCTTTCTTACATCAACAACAGTTCGGTAAAAACGGTCATTTATACTTATACCAGTACAGGTTCTACTATCGCAAATAGCACTTCAGATGCTTATACGCCTAGTAACCAGTTTACTGGATATTTTAGCAGGAAAATGTGCGACGAGAATATCTCTAATGGCTTGGCTGCTACAACCGAAAGAGCTTGGCCATTAATCCGCTATGCAGAAATTTTATTGAACTATGCAGAGGCAATTAATGAGGTTGGTCAGCCTGAAAAAGCAGTAGAAAAACTAATAACGCTAAGAAATAGAGCTGGTATTTTGCCAGGTGCAGATGGCAGGTATGGTATTAAAGCTAATATCACGGTAGATGAGCTACGTACGTTGATCCAAAATGAAAGAAGGATTGAATTGGCTTTTGAAGATCATCGTTGGAATGACATTAGAAGATGGAAGATCGCATCGACGGTATTGAAAGGTTTTAATAGCATTGATATCATTACCCGTACTGGAACCAATACTTTTGTGCATACCATTTCAAGGGCTCCGCGTCCGCTAAATTTTAGAAATGCGATGTATCTTTTGCCTATTCCTTTATCGGAAATTCAGAAAATGCCGCTGATGGAACAAAATCCAGAGTATTAGTTTTATTATAATTTGTAATGGGAGCAGGGCAGCGCAATGGCGCTGCCATTTTCTTTTTTAGAATGTGTTTAATTTAAAACCATCATTGCATATTCCACTCAAATTTCTTTATTTGTAATTCAACCAGAGCTCAAACTGTATGAAAAGTAATCAAGTAACCATTGTAGATATTGCCAAAGAATTGAACATGTCAAAATCTACGGTATCTAGGGCGCTTACCGGTCATCCCAATGTGAAACCCGAAACTAGGGCTAAGGTATTGGAACTTGCCGAGAAGCTTGATTACCAAAGAAATATGCTTTCCATCAGTTTAATCACTAACAAAACCAAAACAATTGGTATCGTACTACCCGATTTTTTTACTTCTTTTTTTCCTCAAGTTGTAGTTGGAGCACAGGAAGAAGCAGCCCGACAGGGTTACAGTGTAATCGTATCGCAATGCAACGAAAGCTACGAAACCGAGGTGGCCAATTCAAAGGTAATGTTGGCTAACAGGGTTGATGGAGTAATGGTGTCCTTAACGAAAGAAACCCTAAACTACGATCATTGGAAGGCTTTTGTGAGAAGGAAAATTCCGATAGTATTTTTTAACCGTGTTTGTGAAGAAATGATGGTGCCAAAAGTAGTGGTTAATGATTATGATGGTGCATTTCAGGCAGTAGAACATTTAATTGCTACAGGTAAACGTAGAATTGCACATTTAGCCGGACCAAGTCAGTTGGTGGTAAGTCGTAAACGGATGAATGGGTATCGGGATGCGTTGAAAAAAAACAACATTCCGGTAGATGAAGAACTGATCATTGAATATGATTTGAACTTAACCAAAGTGAAAATGTACGTAAAGCATTTGTTGGGAATGACCAATCCGCCAGATGCGATTTTTGCGGTAAATGACCCCACTGCAATTGAGGCAATTCAAATCATCAAACAAGTTGGTAAGCATATTCCTGATGAAATTGCTGTAGTTGGTTTTAGCGACAATTACGGGTCTAACTTTATCGAGCCAAGTTTAACTACCATGGCGCAGCCTGTTAAAGAAATTGGGAAAACCGCCATGGAATTATTATTGGGTTTAATGGATAAAGATATCTCAGAGTGGAAGCCTTTGATTAAAACGCTTGATACCGAGTTGATTGTTAGAAATTCTACTGTTTACAAAGCACCAGAGTAGTAATCCTAACCCCTCAGTTTTTCAATGGTAATATAGGGAACGTTCCCAAATTTAGGGAGCGTTCCCAATTCTTTTTCGGGATTCCCAAGGGCATATCTCTTGATAATATAAATATCTTCGAGTTGATAACAATTGCCCTAAAACGGAATGAAAAGAGAGCAAGCTTCGGCGAAAAGAGATTTAAGAAAAGATAATTTAACAGCAGATTTAGTTGTTGCAGGTGGCGGTCTTTCTGGCGTATGCGCTGCAATTACTGCTGCCAGACAAGGTATCAAGGTATTATTGGTACAAGATAGGCCCGTTTTGGGCGGTAACTCCTCGAGTGAGGTAAGGTTATGGATTTTAGGTGCTACATCGCACATGGGAAACAACAACCGATGGGCTAGAGAAGGTGGCGTAATCGACGAAATTTTAGTAGAAAACACCTACAGAAATCCAGAAGGTAATCCATTGATTTTGGATATGATTTTGTTGGATAAAGTAACGCAGGAAAAAAATATCCAGTTACTTTTAAATACAGCAGTTTTTGAAGTAGATAAAGATGGAGATCAAATTAAATCTATCAGTGCTTTTTGTAGCCAGAACTCAACGTTATATCAGCTAGAAGCGCCTTTGTTTTGCGATGCTACAGGAGATGGTATAGTAGGTTTTTTAGCTGGTGCAGCTTTTAGAATGGGTGCCGAAAGTAAGGAGGAGTTTGACGAGGGAATGGCGCCAACTGCTGAATATGGAGAGTTACTAGGCCATTCACTTTACTTCTACAGTAAAGATACAGGTAGGCCAGTTAAGTTTACACCGCCAAACTTTGCGTTGAGCGATATCACTGAAATTCCTCGTTTTAAACAATTTAATGCGAATGAATTTGGTTGTAAGCTGTGGTGGGTAGAATATGGGGGTAGATTAGATACCGTTCACGATACAGAAAAAATTAAATGGGAACTTTGGAAAGTGGTTTACGGTATTTGGAACCACATCAAAAACTCTGGAGATTTCCCCGAAGCGGAGAATTTAACATTAGAATGGGTAGGTACTATTCCTGGAAAACGTGAAAGCAGACGTTTTGAAGGTGATTATATTTTAAGTCAGAAAGATTTAATTGAACAGCGTAGTCATGATGATGCAGTTGCTTTTGGCGGTTGGTCGATAGATTTGCACCCAGCGGATGGAGTTTATAGCGAAAGACCAGGATGTAACCAATGGCATGGCAAAGGCATTTTCGAAATCCCATATCGCACACTTTACAGTAAGAACATCAGTAATTTATTTATAGCCGGTCGTATCATCAGTGTTAGTCACGTAGCTTTTGGTGCTACCCGTGTCATGGCAACTTGTGCTTATATCGGTCAATCTATTGGTATGGCTGCGGTACTTTGTAAAAATGAAGGCTTGTTGCCAAAAGAAGTGCTCACCAACGGCCACATCAAGCAATTGCAACAAAAACTATCGTTAAATGGTCAATATATTCCTGGGGTAAATATTGAAGATGAATTGGATTTGATCACGAAAAGTGAAATATCGGTATCTAGTACTTTAAGTTTTAAAGGATTTGATCGTTGCGATCTTTGGAAAAACTTGACTACGGCTTCAGCTCAGCTTTTTCCGATGGTTAAAGGTGAATTGCCGGTTTTCAATATTGCAGTAAATGTGCTTAAACCTACCACTTTAAAAGCATCTTTAAGAATTTCTAAAAAGAATGGAGGTTTTACTCCTGATAAGGTTTTATCAAGTAAGGAAATTGAAATTCAAGCAGGTGAACAAAACATCAGCCTTGATTTTGGAGTAAATTTGCCAGAAGCCAAATATGTTTTCATTGTTTTCGGAGCAAATGAAGACGTACAGCTCGGTTTTACAGAAGAGCGGGTTACTGGAATTTTATCGGTATTTAACTCTATCAATAAAGCAGTCTCTAATTTTGGAAAGCAAACGCCTCCAGCAGAAGCAGGAGTGGATGAGTTTGAGTTTTGGTGTCCGCAACGTAGACCACAAGGACAAAATTTGGTTATTTCATTAGCAACACCACAACCTGTTTTTGAAAAATCTAACCTTGTAAATGGTATAGATAGGCCAGTAAGCCAACCAAATGCTTGGGTGGCAGATCCTAAAGACCTTTCGCCAACCCTGAATTTTGAATGGGAAGAAACAAAGAAAATTAAGCAAATAGATTTATGGTTCGATGCAGATTTTGATCATCCCATGGAATCTGTTCTAATGGGACACCCAGAAACTGTAATGCCTTTCTGTGTAAGAAAGTATGTGGTTAAGGATGAAGCTGGTGAGATTGTCTTTAAGAAAGAAGATAATTATCAAACCCACCAACGTATTATCTTAGCAGAAGAAATTAATACTAAAAAACTCACAATCGAAGTAGAACATCCTTCTGAATTGGTGCCAGCGGCTATATTTGCGGTTCGTTGTTATGCTGAAATTAAGCTTTAATTATGGTGCAATTAGATTTTATAGTAATGGGCATTTTCGCCCTCTTGATATTTGCCATAGGCTTAACTTTCACTAGAGTAGGTAGTAAAAATGGCCAAGCTTTTTTTGAAGCTGGCGGCGCTACACCTTGGTGGATCAACGGACTTTCCTTATTCATCAGCTATTTTTCTGCCGGAACTTTTGTGGTATGGGGTTCTATCGCCTATAAATTTGGCTTGGTCTCTAATACCATACAGTTAACTATGGCCATCAGTGGTTTAATTGTAACCTTGTTTATTGCCGCTAAATGGAAAAAAACTGGTGTAGCCACTGCTGCAGAATATATCGGAAAGCGTTTTGGCGATAAAGAACAGCAGTTTTATACTTACATGACCTTGCTGTTGAGTTTATTTACTACTGCTGCCGTACTTTATCCCGTTGGTAAAATGGTACATGTAGCTACAGATCTTCCTGTAAATACTTGTATTTTAATCATCGGGATGATCATTGTGCTTTATACCGCCGCAGGAGGTTTATGGGCGGTTTTAGTAACCGATGTGGTTCAGTTCGTTATTTTATCAGCTGCGGTATTGATCGTTATTCCTATCTCATTTGCCGAAATTGGAGGTTTGCAAAATCTGGTTCAAAAAGCACCCGAACACTTTTTTCAACCATTTAATGAAGATTATACGCTTGGCTTTATGCTCGCCTTCATCGTGTATCAAACCTTTTATATCGGAGGAAATTGGTCGTACGTACAAAGGTATACTAGCGTAGCCGAACAAAAGGATTCAAAAAAAGTAGCAGGAATTTTTACCATTTTATATTTCATTAGTCCTGTGATATGGATGTTGCCGCCGATGATTTATCGAGTAATCAACCCAAATTTAGAAGGTTTGCAAACAGAAGATGCCTATATGATGCTCATCCAAAAAGTAATGCCAGGAGGGTTAATTGGTTTGGTTTTAGCAGGAATGGTTTCGGCTACTTCTAGTAAAGCAAATACTACCATCAACATGGCTGCTACAGTTTTTGCTCAAGACATTTATAAAAACCTGCTCAATCCATCAGCTTCTGAAAAAAATGTGATATGGATAGCCAGGTTCTTTACGCTACTTTTTGGAGTACTTACCATTGTGGTAGCCATGTGGATTCCTAGTGCTGGTGGAATTGTAGAAGTCGTTTTAAGTACCGCTTCTATTGCTGGAGGGGCGCTTTTTGCACCTATCATCTGGACACTTTTTTCTAAGAGACAAACTGGATTTTCGGTAGTTACAGCTACAGTGGTCTCATTGATCATCAACTTATTTTTAAAAGTTGCGGCTCCTGATCTTATCGATTTGAAATTGACAAGAACCATGGAAACCGTTCTTGGTATGGGCATACCCATGTTAATTTTGCTGGTTTTTGAAATGCTGTATAAATCAAAAGGATTTGTATCTGATAAAGCGATAGAGATGAAAAATGCACAAGCATTAACCAAACAAATAGCGGTTTTTAACGAAGAAGAGCATCAAGCAGCAGAAAAGCAAAACATTTTTGGTATTCGTGTTATCGCAATTTCTATGGCAGTAGTTGGTGCCGGAATTATTTATCTAGGTTTAGTAGCTCCTAGCTTTTCTACTATTATTGCTGTGGTAGGAGCATTGATTTTGTTAGGAGCAATTGCTATTGGTGGGGTTACTTTGAAAAAGAATAAAGCATGAAAAAATATATCCTTTCGTTAGGTTTAGCTTGTTTTGCGTTTTGCCAAATGGTAAGCGCACAAATAGAAATGCCAGCATTTTTCTCTGATCATTTGGTGCTTCAACAACGAAGCAATGCCAAAATATGGGGTAACGCGGTAGGTAAAAAAGAAGTTAAAGTTCAAACTTCTTGGGATAAACAGACTTACACTGCTAAACCAGATGATAAAGGAAATTGGTCGGTTGTGGTTAAAACAGCCAATGCTGGTGGTCCTTATCAGATTGTGATTAGCCAAGCAAATAAGGTTGTATTAAAAGATGTATTGTTGGGTGAAGTTTGGCTCTGTTCTGGGCAATCTAACATGGACATGCCGGTGAAAGGATACGATAATTTGCCCGTAACCAATTCTTTGGATTTGCTGATGGATTCTCCAGATCCGATGTTACGTTTATTTAAAATTGAGAAAAAGTACGCAGCTAACCCTGAAAGAAATGTAAAAGGAAGTTGGCAATTGGCAGATGCCAGTTCTGTAGCTCCTTTTAGTGCCGTAGGCTATCAGTTTGCTAGTCATTTGCGTAAACAACTAGGTGTGCCAGTAGGTATAATCCAAGCTACCTGGGGTGGTTCGCCAATTGAAGCTTGGATGGATAGAACTTTGGTAGGCGATGTGTTAAAGGAACGTGTGTTGACCAATCAAGCGATTTATAAAGGGGTGCATCAAACCCCAGGAAATTTGTATAATGGCATGATTTCACCATTGATTGGCTATGGCATTGCAGGGGTGATTTGGTATCAGGGAGAGCAGAATCGTCATAATTATGGTGACTATTTGGAGCTGCAACATGCTATGGTAAGTTCTTGGAGAGCAAAATGGAACATCGGCGAATGGCCATTTTATTTAGTTCAATTGGCGCCAATGAAATATGCCGCTCGAGAGGCCTATAAAGTACCTCTGTTAATGGAAGCCCAGTTAAAGTTACCAGATACTTTGGCTAATTCTGGGGTTGCCATATTAATCGATGGTGGTGAAGAAAAAAATATTCACCCAGCAAATAAAACATTAGCAAGTAAGCGACTAGCTTATCTGGCATTAGCTAAAACTTACCTTAAAAAAGGGATTCCTGTAGCAAGTCCTACTTTTAAAAATATGGTAACCAAAGGCGATACAGTTTTTGTACGCTTTAATAACACCCCACTTGGATTAACTACTTACGACAAGCCTATCACTCAATTCGAATTAGCTGGTACTGATAAGATTTTTTATCCCGCCAAAGCGATGTTGCAAGGAAACTCGGTAAGAGTAATTAGCGATAAAGTTAAGCAACCAGTTGCAGTGAGATATGCCTTTAAAGATTGGGCAATAGGAGAACTTTATAGTGTAGAAGGCTTGCCTATATCTGCTTTTAGAACAGATAATTGGTCTGTCAAGTAGTCTCAAAATGCTTCGGAATTATGGTTTGAAACGAAGATGTTATTCTTTTAGCCTATAAATTTTGAAAAACGTATTTGATTTGTTGTCTCATCATTAATTATTGATTTAAATAGCTTTTGTACATGGCCTTGTAATCCTGTAAGCCTATATAATTCAACGTTGTACAAAACCAAACCATTTTCGTACAAAAACGAACCCTCTGAATACAGTAAGCACATAGTTTTGGTATAACCATTTAAAGAACTAACGTGTATGAAAACTCTCCTAACGATAGCTGCAATCAGCTATAGCAAATTCTCTGAATTTAAGTTTTCTAAAGAAAATCTAATATTCAAATTCCAAAATATTTCGCTAACAGGAATCCCATCAATATAAGCAGTTGCTACTTAACTGAGTTTCCCATCTTCACCTATGTTGGTAAGGATACTGTATTTACCCATTTCATAGGGAATTATTAACTAGGAGTTCACAAATTCTGGTAGCACAATATCATCTAACATCATTAAAAAATAAATAACCCAATATTAAACGTATGAGAAAATTTTACTTGAAAGCATTAGGCATCTTAGGCCTAAATTTATTTGCACTTAGTGTAAGTGCACAAACAACTTATTATGTTAAAACCGATGGAACAGGTACTGCTGCTACTGCGACGGGGTGGTCTACAGCCTCTAAAGATTTGCAAGATGTAATTAACATAGCACAAGCTGGCGACAAAATTTTTGTGGCAATGGGCACTTACCTGCCAAATAGACCCGCTAATAATTTAACTACAATAGATGCGGCAAATAGAGACAATGCCTTTGTGCTTAAAAATGGGGTGAGTATTTATGGTGGTTTTGTGGGTAATGAAGCCAACGAAACACAACGTACGGCAGGAAATAAAACTACATTAAGCGGTGATTTAAATGGAGATGATGTAGCCGAAACTACTGTAAATACCAACACTTACATGACAGAATTTAAATCTGATAATACCTATCATGTGGTTATCGCCTTGGGTTTAAGTGATGTAGTCTTTGATGGGTTTACGGTAACTAGGGGTGATGCTTCGGATGGTTCGGGTACAACAATAACAGTAGATACAAAAGCTGTTGATAGAAGATATGGTGGAGCATTTTACATTTTAGACTGTGGTGCTGGTTTCAAAATCTCTTCAGTTACCGCAACTATTAATAGGGCAGTTGGCGACGGATCTACAGGGGCCGCCACTGGAGCGGGACTGTACGTTTTCAACAGCAGCCCTACGATTGAAAACTGCGAAATTTCAAAATCTTTCAATACTAATAGCACACCAAAATCTACAGCTTCTAATTATGGTTCTGCTATATCATTACTTTCGAAAAGTAATCCTCAGATCATAAAGACGATCATTTCTGAAAATTTTGCAGCCTACGGAGCGGGTGTATCCATAAATGGAAGTAGCCCCGAATTCACAAATTGTACGTTTTTAAATAATCGTGTTATAAGTGGCCGAGGTGGGGCCATAGACATCCGTGGTGGTTTTCCAATATTTACAAATTGTTTATTCTCAGGAAATAGAGCTACTGGAACTGGCGGAGGAGGCGGAGTTTACAATTATTCGGGAAGACCAACTTTTGTGAATTGTATTTTTTATAAAAATACAACAGCAACAGGAAATGGAGCCGCCTTTGGTTCAAACAGTAATAATAACCATGGTGCTGTTTTTATTAATAATACATTTTACGATAATCAAAATGATTTCGGTACCGCTACAGGCACCTATAGCTCAGGTATATTTGTCTCCGCAGTAGGTAGCAATGCCGATTATCAAGAGAAAGGAACTTTCTTGTATAACAATATATTTTTCAGTAATAAAGCTCCATATAATACTAATAAAAGTACAATTGATATTTATGTAGCCGATGCGGCGCTAATTGGAGCATTTAATAATAACATTATCCAACAAACTACTTATCCAGTAGGCACGGGCAATCAAGCTAATGCAAACCCTCTATTTATAAGTGTAGTGCCGACTCACTTGGCTTTTCTAGCACCTGGAAATAATAGTCCAGCTAAAGATGCAGGTAGTGACAGTGACAACACTAGTTTAATTGATTTTAATGGTAGAGCTCGTAAAAATGGCGCTATTGATATTGGTGCTGTCGAATTTCATACTGTGTTGCCAGTTTCGTTTATCGGTTTTACGGCGAAGACAATTACAAACGGTGTGCAGTTAAATTGGAAAGTTGGCTCAGAAACTAATAACAAACAGTATATCATTAGTCGCAGTGTTGATGGTGAAAATTATAGCTTAGTGACCAAAATAGCAGGTAAGATAAATAGTGCAGAACCGTTGAGTTATAGTTACACAGATCAGACTGTTAACGGAGGTAATTATTATTACAAGTTAGAGCAGGAAGATTTAAATGGTGAGATAAATTATCTAGCCACCCAAGTAGTGAAAATTGACTTAGCGGGTGGCAGTATAAATGTTTATCCAAACCCAACTGCTGGCAAAATAACTGTGGCTCTAACTACAGGTGGCTACAGCAAATACAGTGTAATAAATTTACAAGGTACAGCTGTACTTCAGGGTAGCATTCATAAAGCTGACCAGCAAGTTAGCCTGAATTTAACTGGTCTTGCAAAAGGTACCTATATCATCAAATTAACGGGTATTGCTGGAAATGAATTTTCGAGAGTGATCAAATTCTAAAGTTAAGTCTATGGGTTAGCCAACTAAGAAATAATTAGGGAATAGACTATTCGGAACAATTTTCAAAAGCCTTGCAGAAATGTAGGGCTTTTGCTTTATGAATTAAATAGTCTTCAGCGGATAGTCATTAATGCAATAAAATAGCATGTCCTCGTTTTTATTAAACTGCCACTATTGAAGATATGCGATTTACTAAAGAAGATGGGTCTCGAACTTCAAAACCCAACAGAATTACAGTGTAAGGTATTTGAAAAACAAGGAATTAAAAGAGCATAAAAAAAGCAGCTCTTTTCAGAACTGCTTTTAAACTCGGGGTGGCTGATGGGGCTCGAACCCACGACCCTCGGCACCACAAACCAATACTCTAACCAACTGAGCTACAGCCACCGTGTTTTTTAGTGTCACAAAAGTACAACTTTATCTATTCAAATCAAATATTTTTTGATTTAGCAAGGAAAAAAAATGCAATTCGTTATTTCTCAAATAATTAAATTTCTTTGATTAGAAAATAGTTATCTGAAGAGACTTAAATGGCAATTGATTTATAGATATCCAATCACTAAAAATGATAAAAATACCTATGCCTGCTAATGTGAGTCTATTAAATAGATAAAAAAAAGACGCAAAGCGAAAAAAAGCTATCACTAAATTATGTAGATTTAGTCTAAATAAGTAGTTTTGCGACATATTCATAAACTTATCTAATAGAAATGAAGAAAGTAGCACTTATCGCCTCATTTGTATTTGCAGTAGTCTCAGCAAATGCACAAAATAGAAATTCATTATTGCAATCAGATTTTTGGAAACAAAAACCTAATGTAGAAACTGTAAAAGCCGAAGTTGCAAAAGGAAATAATCCTGCAGAATCGGACCAAAGACATTTCGATCCAACTTCTATGGCAATCAATGCTGATGCTCCATTGGAAACCATCAAGTTTTTATTAGATCAACAAGGAAATCCGGTAACAAAAGGAACGCACCATAGCCGTACTTATTTACATTGGGCTGCCGCTAAAGGTAATGTAGAATTGGTAAATGAACTATTGAAACGCGGTTCTGATGCTGAAAAAGGCGATAGTTATGGTGCGCCCGTGGTGGCTTACGCAGCTTCTACTGGTCAAGCTAACACAGCTTTATATGATACTTTCTTCAAATTAGGTTCAGACCCTAAAAAAAAATATACAAACGGAGCAAACTTATTGTTATTGAGTATTGCTGCTGATAAAGATTTAAAATTGGCTGATTACTTGGTGTCTAAAGGTTTGTCTTTCAAAGACGTTGATGCGGAAGGCGCTACTGCTTTTGATTATGCTGCTAGAAGTGGTAATATAGAATTTTTGAAAGCTGTATTAGCTAAAGGTGCAAAACCAACAGGTTTAGCTTTATACTATGCCTCTCAGGGTGGTCGTATGTCATCAGCTTCGCTAGAATTGTATAAATATTTGGTAGAAGATTTGAAATTAAATCCATCAGCTACTAATAAAGAAGGTAATAATGTTTTGCATAATATTGTTCGTAGACCAAATCAAGAAGAAATCATTAATTATTTCTTGACAAAAGGAGTGGATGTAAATAAAGCTAATGAAGAAGGTAATACCGTTTTTATGAACGCTGCTACTAGCAGAAATTTATCGGTTCTTGAATTGTTAGCCCCAAAAGTTAAAAATATCAACGTCGTAAATAAAAAAGGCGAATCGGCTTTAACGCAAGCTGTAAGTGCTAGTTCTCCAGAAGTTGTTGCTTATTTAATTGGTAAAGGAGCTAACGTGAAAGTAGAAGATGCTGCAGGTAATAACTTAGCTTATTACTTGGTACAGAGCTACAGACCGGCAGGCAGACCAGGCGGTCCAGGTGCACCACAAGCTCAAAAAGATGAGTTCGCTGAGAAATTAGCTTTGTTAACTGCAAAAGGATTGGATATCAATGCACCTCAAAAAGATGGTAGTACTTTATATCACGTTGCTATTGCTAGATTAGATTTAGGTTTGCTAAAAAAACTGAACGATTTGAAGGTAAACGTGAATGCTAAAAATAAAGAAGGTGTAACTGTATTGCACAGAGCTGCCTTGATTTCTAAAGATGATGAAATTTTGAAATATTTAGTAGCTATCGGTGCTGATAAAGCGATTAAAACTGATTTCGATGAAACAGCTTTTGATCTAGCTGCTGATAACAAGTTCTTGTCAGAAAAAAATATCTCTGTTAACTTTTTAAAATAATTGAATGAAGGCTTTTTTAAAGATTTGTGCGTTAGGATTATTATTAACTGTTGCTGCTCAAACACAAGCTCAAACTTCTAAGTATAAGTGTATGCTGCAAATGAATGCATATACGGGCGAAGAGGCTTATATCGTGGTTTCGTTAATCAACCCAAAGGGAGATTATGAGAAAACGTTGTACATGATGGGCGATGACAAAAAGTGGTACAACGGATTTAAAGAATGGTTTAAGTTCTTCAATAAAACTAAAAAAATTGACGGTAAAACTGGTGCATCTATTGGAGGTGGCGACAGAACTATGGTAAACCTAGATATCGACGACGCTGTAATTAACAAAGGTTACAAACTACGTTTCGAAAGTTCGGTAGAAGCACAAAAGTACCACGTGGCCGATGTTGAAATTCCTCTGACTACAGAAGGACTTGCAGGTAAAGCCGATGGTAAAGGCTACATCAAATACGTTAGATTTAGTAAAGTACAATCGTAAATATATAAAATGACCCTATCCATTTGGCGTTATGCCCATTTGGCACTGGCATTAATTTCATCGCTTTTTCTAGTTATGGCATCGGTTACCGGTGCCATACTTGCTATAGATGCGGTGCAAGAAAAAATGCCACCCTATCGTGTTGCTAATTTCGACCAAATTACTTTAGCTCAAACGGTTCCTGTTTTAAAGAAAAATTTCTCTGAAATCAGTGAGATTGACATAGATCATAATGGTTTTGTTCGCTTAAAGGGATTTGATGAGGAGAGCAATGAAATTGATGCTTACATTGATCCCACAACTGCAAAGGTTTTAGGTAAGCCGATAGAGAAAAGTGCTTTCGTTACTTGGAATATTGCACTTCATCGTTCTTTGTTTTTGAAGGAAACTGGCCGTGCAATAATCGGGATTATCTCATTTTTATTGTTCTTAATCGCTATTTCTGGTCTGGCTTTGGTTGTCCAACGTCAGCGTGGCATGAAGCGTTTTTTTAAGAAAGTGATCAGAGAATATTTTGCCCAATACTATCATATTATTACAGGTAGAATTATTTTAATTCCGGTGTTAATTATTGCTTTGACCGGAACTTATCTTTCTATGGCAAGATTTCAGCTCTTTCCAGAACATAAAGCCGAACATAAAGAAATTGTAGCTTCAGAAGAAGAGCCGGTTCAAAAGAAATTGGCTGATTTCGCTCTGTTTAAAAATACTAAACTGGCGGATGTTAAAAAGATAGAATTTCCTTTTGCTGAAGACCCTGAAGAATATTATAACCTTAAGCTAAAAGACCGAGAATTGATTGTAAATCAGTTTGATGGGCAGGTATTGAGTGAGGTCAAATATCCAAGCACTTTATTGTTAGAAAACCTCAGTTTAGATTTACATACTGGTCGTACTAACATTATTTGGGCAATTATTTTGGGGATTGCCTGTTTAAATATTCTGTTCTTCATTTATTCTGGTTTTGCCATTACGCTGAAAAGAAGAGCGACCAAGATTAAGAATAAACACAAAACTCAGGATGCTGAATATATTTTATTGGTAGGTACAGAAAATGGAAGTACGCTTCGTTTCGCCAATGCTATTCACGAGCAATTGAATGCGCAAGGAAAGGTTTCTTATCTTACGCAATTAAATCAGTATGAGACTTATCCAAACGCCAAGTATTTACTAGTTTTTGCTTCTACTTATGGCTTGGGCGACCCACCTACAAACGGCAATAAATTTCTGCAGTTAATCGATAAGCATCCTCAAAAGAATAAAATTAATTTCTCTGTAATTGGTTTTGGCTCGCATGCTTACCCAGATTTCTGTGAGTTTGCCAAACAGGTAGACCAAAAGTTAGCTGCACAAACTTGGGCAGAACGATTAATAGCACTTCACACGGTGGATGATAAGTCTGCAATAGAATTTGTGACTTGGGTAAAAGCTTGGAGCGAAAAGACAACCATAGAATTGGCTACTACACCAGCTTTATATGCTAAAAAACCGAAAGGTTTACAGAAAATGATGGTGTTGGATAGGACGGAAGTAAATGCAGATGAACAAACTTTTATGCTTACCATTCGTACGCCTGCTAGAACTAAATTTACGTCTGGAGATTTGCTGGCTATTTATCCTGCCGATGATAATCGTGAGCGTTTGTACTCTGTAGCTCGTTGCAATGGGAATGTACAATTAGTAGTTAAGCTTCATCAACAAGGTTTGGGTTCTGAGTATTTGAACAAGCTCAAAGTCGGTAATGTTTTCAGAGCTCGAATGGTGACTAATGCTTCGTTTCATCTGCCAAAAAATAAAGCTGTTGCGATGATTGGCAATGGTACTGGTATTGCACCGTTTTTAGGGATGATTTCACAAAGTGCTAAAAACTCAAACAATCGTTTGTACATTGGTTTCCGTCAAGAAACTGACGTGATTAAAAAGCATAAGGCATTTTTGGAGCAGCAAGTCCAGAACCATAAATTGCAGCGTTATCAAATTGCTTTCTCGCGTGAGCAAAATCATTGTTATGTGATGGATTTAATCCGTAACGATGCTGCGGAATTGGCAAATTTATTAAAAGATGGTGGTGTAGTAATGATTTGTGGTTCGTTATTGATGCAGCAAGATGTAGAAAAAACACTGAATGAGATTTGTGTGGAAATAAATGGTAATCCACTTTCGTTTTATAAAGAAAAAGGGCAGTTGTTGACAGATTGTTATTAGTAAATTTGTTTCCCTCTCTGCCCTGTGGGCATCTCTCCCAAAGGGAGAGAATAGCAAAGTTTGTTAGGCATTTCGTTTCTCTCCCTTTTAGGGAGAACCGTAGTGAAACGAAGCTCATTGATGCTAAAATAAATATAATAAAATCAAAAGATGGCGTAGCCAGAGAGGGTTAATAGAAAACATGATGAAACCAAACTCGTATAACGTTTTAAGATTGCTTCTTAAACTCGCAATGACGTTCCAACGCTCGTCATTGCGAGGAACGAAGCAATCTCTCATGCTATTATCATTGTTTTTCTACGCTTTGCAAGCCAATGCCCAAGTACAATGCCAACGTCCCGTTACGTTAATGGGCAGTCGTTTTGATATTACCATCGTAGCTGCAGATTCCGCGAAAGCCGAAAAACATATTGACGAAGTAATTGCCGAAATGAGCCGAATAGAAGAGTTGATTTCAGATTGGAAGGCAAGTTCACAAATTTCGGAGGTGAATCGTAATGCAGGAGTTAAACCCGTAAAAGTAGATAGAGAAGTCTTTGAACTCACCAAACGAGCAATTTATTTCTCTAAAATCACGGAGGGTGCATTCGATATCAGCTATGCTGCCATGGATAAAATTTGGAAATTTGATGGCTCCATGAAGCAAATGCCAACACCCGAAGAAATTCAAAAATCGGTAGCAAAAGTTGGCTATCAAAATATCGAACTAGATAGTGTAAACTCTACTATTTTTCTAAAATTAGCTGGGATGAAAATAGGTTTCGGTTCAACAGGCAAAGGTTATGCTGCGGATAAAGGAAGGGAGTTGATGGAAAGCAAAGGCATCAAAGCGGGTATCGTAAATGCTTCTGGAGATATGACTACTTGGGGAGTAAAACCCAATGGAAAAGCTTGGAATGTCGGCATTACCAACCCTTTTGATGAAGAAAAGTACATCGCTATTATCCCTTTAAAGCGTGAAGCTGTTACTACATCTGGTAATTACGAAAAGTACGTTGAGTTTAATGGAAAGCGTTATGCACACATCATTAACCCAGTTACGGGGTATCCAGCTACAGGACTGATTAGTGTAACTGTGATTGGACCTAGCGCAGAAAAAGCCAATGGTTTCAGTACATCTATCATGGTTTTGGGCAAAGAGAAAGGACTAGAACTAATTCATCTACACCCCGATTACCGTTGTGTAATAGTAACCGATGAGGGGGAAGTAGTTAAGTCTACTAACTTTAAAGCAAAGATGAAAAAGAAGCTTAAGTAAAACTAAAACAACGAATGATATACGATTTTAGGTTATTCGGGCAAGTTAGTTTTGAAATTGGGTTTTGAAACTACTCGAGCCAAAGTAGTATTTCTTCGTTTCACTAAAAATCGGCCTTGGCCTGTTCGGGATGCAAAAGCTGAGCCAACTTTGTGGCTTTAATAGAACAGGGCGCAGCCGCAGCTTTTTTTGCATACTTTTTTCAGCTGAAGGAAAAAAGTTTGTCCGCGAAGCGACAGAAAGAAGATAGAAGTAGGAGTTTAATGTTGGCAATAAAATTAAAGCTTGTACTCATCAATTAACTCGCCAATCTGTTTAGCATAATCAACATCTAATTCTTCGGAAGTCCAATTGGTTTGCCCATCAGAAGAAACTGGATGAATTGCACCTAAAAGCTCACTGCCTTCAAATACATCGTAAGCGCCATCCAGACGTGGTTGTATAGTAAGTGTTTGACCGACTAAGTTAATTTCAAATGGTTCCATAACAATAGTTTTTGTTAAGGAGTAACAACCTAAAGAGAAACTTGTTTTTTACTGGTAAAATTGAAGATAAGTTTTGATGATGAGCCAAATGGCAAAGCCTATAATCACTACACCGGCAATTTTGTTCAGCTTTTTTAAGGTGTTTTCCTTAATCCGATAACGCAGCTTGCTTGCATAATAAGTTTTTAAGCCGTCGATAGCCAGTTGTGTAGCCATAGCGATAAGGAAGCAGAGAATTTTTTCAGGTAAAGTGCCTAATTTTACAGAAATAATTCCACTGACTACTACCCAAAACATCAGGGTAGAAGGAGTGAGGATGCACATCAAAAAGCCTTTGAGTACATATCCTCTTTTGCTCACTTTGATATTATCGCCTTCGCAATAGTTGATTTTTACGTTCGATAGAAGATAGTAGAGACCAACACCTACAATGAAAATTCCACCTACAATACCTACGTATTTATCAAATTCTCTCTGGTATTTAAAGAAGTGCGAACCAAATAGCACAAGGGTAATCAAGATAAGGTCGCTTACGATAACGCCAGAAGCAAGAGAAAATCCTGCTTTAAAGCCTCTTTCAATGCTGGTCTTAATCATGGCGAAAAAAACCGGTCCTGTTAAAAAAGATGAAATCAGTCCCGCCCCAATACCCAAAATGATTGCTTCAAACATGTTTACTTTCGTAATTTCTGCTAATATGCGATTTTCAGCTCTAAAACCTTAATTTTTATTCAGTTTTTACAATTGGAGAAGTTGCTGCTAAAACGTAAAAAGCTATAACCATGGTGAGTAATGTTAAAGTGTAAAAAGTACACTATTGGTTTCGGAAAAATTAACTATGTTTATCGCAAATTTTCAAACCTTAAATTTTATAACCAAATATGGAACAGAATTCAAAGACCAACTGGGCGCAGTTTATACCTCTAGTAACTGTGTTCTTCTTTTGGGGCTTCGTTGCAGCAAGTAACGATATCCTCATCCCAGTTTTTAAAGAAGCTTTTAAATTATCGCAAAGTGAAAGCCAATTAGTATCATTAGCATTTTATATTGCTTATACAGTAGGTTCTTTAATATATTTAGGTATTTCTACATTAATGAAAACCGATTTAATTAATAAAATTGGTTACAAAAATAGCTTGGCATTAGGCTTGGGTATTTCTGCAGTTGGTACTTTATTATTTTATCCAGCGGCAAACTTAGGTTCATTTCCTTTAATGCTTGCCGGTTTGTTTACCGTGGCTTTGGGTTTCTCATTACAACAAACGGTGGCAAATCCTTTAGCTATTGCGTTAGGACCAATTAAAACGGGTTCGCAACGCTTAACCATGGCTGGAGGTATCAATAACTTCGGTACTACCATTGGTCCACTTATTGTAAGCTTTGCCATTTTTGGTACAGCTGCAAATGCAACAACTACACTTGATATCGAAAGTGTTAAAATTCCTTATTTGATACTTGGTGCAGCATTTTTAGCTGTTGCCATCTTATTGAAGTTTTCGGCATTGCCTGATAAACCAGCGTTAGTAGAAGCAGAGGTGGAAGATGTTAATCACAAAGGTTCTGCATTGAAATACCCTCAGTTGGTATTGGGTATGATTGCAATTTTTGTTTACGTAGGGGTTGAGGTTTCTACAGCAAGTAACTTACCAGATTATATGAGCCACAAATTGGGCTTTGCTACTAAAGACATCGCTCCATATATCTCGCTTTATTGGGCAAGTATGATGATTGGTCGTTGGACCGGTGCAGTTGAAGCTTTTACTGATAAGGTAAGCTTGCAAAAGGTTTTGAGATTTATTGCACCATATTTGGCTTTCGGTGTTTTCCTATTGGTAAATGCTATTGCAAAGCACGATTTAGCACCTTTCTATGTATACGGCTTAATCATCCTAGTATTAATTGTTGCCGATGTTTTAAGTAAAGGTAACCCAGCTAGAATGTTAATGATTTTCTCTTTAATCGGTATTTTGGCCTTAATCACTGGTATGTCTACTTCTGGAATGGTGAGCGTTTATGCTTTCACAAGTGTGGGTTTATTCTGTAGTACTTTATGGCCGTGTATCTTTACTTTAGCTGTTAGTGGTTTAGGTAAAAATACCAGTCAAGGTAGTAGCTATTTAATTATGATGATTATGGGTGGTGGAATTATTAGCTGGTTACAAGGTTATGTTTCAGAATATACTGGTATTCAGTATAGCTATGTAGTTGGTGTATTGTGTTTCGCTTATTTAGTTTTCTATGCGTTAAGAGCAAGTTCAATCTTAAAAGCTCAAGGCATCAGTTTTGATAAAAAAGTTTCTGGTGGTCACTAAATTCATTTGACTTCCAATTTTAGAACGGCTTTCCATTATGGAAGGCCGTTTTAGTATCTATTCAAACGTTTGCGGAGACTTAGTTTTTAAATTTTTTTAAAATGTGGTTGCTTTTGTTTAAGTTAGTCGAATAATTTAAACCAAACTAAAACCAAACGATGGATTCTATACAACCACAAAAAAAAGCCACGGCACTCGTGCCAATGGTTATTTGTTGCGCCTTATTTTTTATTCTAGGCTTTGTCACCTGGGCTAATGGTTCTCTTATCCCTTTCGCAAAAAAGGCCTTCGATCTCGAAACAGATCTACAAGCATTCTTAGTTACTTTTGCTTCGTATATCGCATATTTTTTCTTAGCCATTCCAAGTTCTTGGATACTTAAAAAAATAGGTTTTCATAATGGTTTAGTGGTAAGCTTGGTAGTTTTAGGTCTTGGCTCTTTGTTATTTATCCCAGCTGCCGAAAAAAGTAGTTATGTTTTGTTCTTGACAGCAATATTCGTACAAGGATCTGGTATGGCTTTACTTCAAACTGCAGTAAATCCGTATCTAAGTATAATTGGGCCTATAGATAGCGCTGCTCAACGTATTTCTATTGCGGGTTTCTGTAATAAAACAGCGGGCATTGTTGCCCCTATTGTTTTGGGGGCTTTGTTGTTGAAAGGAGCTAATGCGGCAGAGGCAAGGTTGGCTAGTGCTGTAACAGAATTAGAAAAGCAAGCGATACTTAATGAATTATTAGATCAGTTACATACACCTTATTTAGCCTTAGCGATATTGTTAGGCGTGCTTGCCTTATTGCTTAAGTTTGTGAAGCTTCCAGAAGTTAATGTAGATGAAGAAGAAGTTTCTACAGAAGTCAGTAGTAATTCTAGTAAAACGATATTTAGTTACCCACATCTTTTCTTAGGTTCTTTGGCTATTTTCTTTTGTGTCGCTGTAGAAGTAATGGCAGGTGATATTATTGGAACTTACGCTAGGGAATTAGGTACAGTTCCTCAGGTTTTTAGAGATAATGCTACTGCATTTACGTTAGGTTTTATGTTAGTTGGTTATTTAATAGGGATGACAACTATTCCGAAGTTTATCAGTCAGCAAAAAGCATTGATGGTTTGTACCTTGGTGGGTATTTTGTTTACCGTATTATCAGTATTTACTTCTGGTGTAACTTCGTTTTGGTTTGTTGCTTTGCTAGGTTTGGCAAACTCTTTAATGTGGCCAGCTATTTTTCCCTTGGGCATCAAAGGCTTGGGTAAATTTACCAAAACAGGTTCGGCTATTATGATTATGGGTATTGCCGGTGGTGCGATTTGGCCATTGGTTTATGGCTTTATGAAAGATAAATTACATATCGACTTTCAGCATGCCTTCTTGTATGCTATGCTACCAGGTTATTTGTACATTATTTATTTTGCCACAAAAGGGCATAAAGCTGGTGCAAAAAGTTAAATAGAAGCTATAAATTTTTCCAACACAATAAAAATACTAATTTTGAAAGCTCTTCGGTTAATAACCGGAGAGCTTTTCATTTTATAACGATGGCAAAAAAAACCTTTAACGAGATTTATATGAACTTAGCATCAGACCTTGCTAGTCGCTCGCATTGTGTGAGAGCGCATGTAGGGGCAGTGCTAACTAAAGATACCCGTATCATTTCCATCGGATATAATGGGCCACCACCCGAAACACATAACTGTGATGAAGAATGGCCAGAAACAGGTTGTGCTAGAGATAGCAAGGGAAGCTGTTCTTTAGCCTTACATGCCGAAGAAAATGCGATTCTTTACGCGGTTAAAAATGGTTCGAAGATAGAGGGCTCTACACTGTATACTACGCTATCTCCCTGTATTGCTTGTGCGAGGTTAATTTTATCATCAGGTATTAAAGAAGTTTTCTACCGCGATTCTTATGCTGCCTACAAAGGTTTAGGTAGCGATGAAGGTGTAGATTTCTTAAATAGATTTGGGGTGAAGACTACCTTGTTGAGTAGTAACTAGATTTGTTTTTGAATCATCTAAGCCATCTTAGTACATTTTAGTTTTGTGTATCGTTTAGGCTTAGGTTCATTAAAATGTCTTAGGTGGTGGTTATTTGTAATGTTTTGAGTTAAATAGACATGATAGGAGCGAGCATCCCGATGTTATCCTGAGCTTGACGAAGGATATCGGGATAAAGCAAATAGCAGGACTTTCGGGGCCGATAAGCACTGAAATTGCTCTTCATAAAAAAAATCAAATAAGCTTTAAACAATTAACCAAATGTCATCTCAAATTCTTACTTTTGCGGATGCTAGAAAAAATCATTATCCTCGATTTTGGTTCGCAATTTACACAGCTTATTGCACGTCGTGTTCGCGAATTAAATGTATACTGCGAAATTCATCCATTTAACAACATTCCAGAATTAGATGCTACGGTAAAAGGAGTAATCCTTTCGGGAAGTCCATCGTCTGTGCGCCAAGAAAATGCGCCATTTGTAGACTTGAATTTGTTTAAAGCTTACCCATTATTGGCAGTTTGCTATGGAGCGCAGTTTATAGCACAACAAAGCGGAGGTAATGTAGAAGCATCGGCGACGAGAGAATACGGTAGAGCTAATTTAAGCTTTGTTAACAACGAAAATCCTTTGTTTAAGGGTATTTTGGTTGATTCGCAAGTGTGGATGAGCCACGGTGATTCCATTACTCAAGTGCCAGAGAATTTCGAAATTATTGCAAGTACTTCTGAAGTTAGGGTAGCGGGTTATCAGGTAAAAGGAGAAAATACTTATGCCATCCAATTTCACCCAGAGGTAACGCACAGTACAGATGGTAAAACTTTATTATGCAACTTCTTGGTTGGTATTTGCGGTTGTAGCCAAGACTGGACTTCGGACGCTTTTGCCGAAACTACCATTGCAGACTTAAAAGCTCAGTTAGGCGATGATAAGGTGGTTTTAGCGCTTTCTGGTGGTGTGGATAGTAGTGTGGCTGCCGTATTATTGCACAAAGCTATCGGTAAAAATTTGCACTGTATTTTTGTAGATAACGGATTACTACGTAAAAACGAATACGAAAGTGTATTAGAGCAATACAAGGATTTTGGCTTAAACATTAAAGGTGTTGACGCAAAAGATAGATTTTTAGGTGAACTAGCTGGCGTTGAAGATCCAGAGAAAAAACGTAAAATCATTGGTCGTGTGTTTATCGAAGTTTTTGATGATGAAGCACACCAAATTCAAGATGTGAAGTGGTTGGCGCAAGGCACCATTTATCCAGATGTAATCGAATCTGTTTCGGTTAATGGTCCGTCAGCTACTATTAAATCGCATCACAACGTAGGTGGTTTGCCAGATTTCATGAAATTGAAAGTAGTTGAGCCCTTAAAAACGTTATTTAAGGATGAAGTTCGTAGAGTTGGAAACACTTTGGGCTTAGAATCGTTTATTTTAGGTAGGCACCCTTTTCCTGGTCCTGGTTTAGGTATCAGAATTATTGGGGAGGTGACTGCAGAGAAAATTGCGATATTACAGGAAGCAGATCATATTTATATCCAAAACTTGAAAGATGCTGGGTTATATGACCAAATTTGGCAAGCTGGAGCGATATTTTTACCGGTGCGTTCAGTAGGTGTAATGGGTGATGAACGTACTTACGAGAACGTAATCGCTTTGAGAGCCGTAGAATCTTTAGATGGTATGACTGCAGATTGGTGCCATTTGCCTTATCCGGTACTCGCTAAAATATCCAATGAAATTATCAATAAAGTAAGAGGAATTAACCGAGTTGTATATGATATTAGTTCGAAACCGCCAGCAACTATTGAGTGGGAATAAGTTTTTAAGATTTAAATTGGAACCACATAGACACATAGTTGTATTTATTATAGATATGATTGGTGGATTTTTGAAGGTTTTTTCTTTTAAAAACCTATGTACCTATGTGGTTAAAAATTCTTTCCAACTTTTAGCAATAACCTTAATTGCTGGGTTGGCGAGTTGTTCGCCCAAAATAACTAAGCCGGTGGTGAAAACCCCGGCTAAACCTGTAGAACAAAAACCTGCCGTTAAGTTTACGCAAGGCAATATCAGTGTTTTTGTTCCTTTTCAGCTGAACAAGTTTAATCTTAAAACAGTTACCAAAGCTCAAATTGGCAAAGCTGATATGGCTTTAGATTTTTATCAAGGTTTAATGTTGGGCATTGATTCTGCGGCTAACTCGGGTTTAAGTTTTAAGGTGAATGTGTTTGATAGTCGAGATGATAACAGTCAGCTAGCTGCGTTAAGTAAGAGAGAAGCTGTTAAATCGAGTAATTTGATTATCGGGCCAATTTTTCCAGATGGCATCAAATACATGACTACATTTTCGGAAGCTAACAAGATGCCAATAGTTTCACCTTTAGCAGCTTCCAAGCCTAGCGAGTTCAATAATCCCAACTTAATTTCGGTCGTAAACGACATTGAACAGCATGGAATTAAAGTCGCTGGTTATATTGCTAAACAATACAAAGCAGATCAAGCCATTGTGGTGCTAATTAATACCAAGAAATCATCTGATGAGCAATTTGCAGCTCCAATTAGAAAAACCTTTGCTGCTAAGTATCCTGGTTTTTTAGTGCAGGAGTTTTCTTCAACCTACGTATTCGAAACGAAGATGGTAAAGGGTAAGAAATATGCGGTAATTGTTTGTTCTGATGATGCTCCTTTTGTGGCTCCTAGTTTAACTAAGCTGCATAAAATGAAAAATGTGAGTGGATATCCAATTCAAATCTTTGGACATCCAAATTGGGCAAAACAGACCTATAATATTGAGCAACTGCAAAATCTTCAAACGGTGTTAAGTTCGTCGTATTACGTCGACTACAAAAGTAAATCTGTGGTAGAATTTATAAAAGCTTACCGTGCTAAGTACGAATTTGAACCTACCGAATATGCCTTCAAAGGTTTTGATGTCGGTTTTTACTTCGGAAAATTGCTGGCAAAACACGGTGCCAGTTACGCAGATTTTATCATTAAAGAAAACTACAAAGGTTTACATAACGATTTTGATTTTGGTTACGATGCTGAATACGGCTATTATAATCAGCACTTGATGATGTTGCAATATAAGAATATGTCGCTGATGCAGGTGGATTAGATAATGGGAATAAAGAGCAAGGAACAAGGAATAAAGATTGAGGAAACCCTCTCTGCCTTCGGCATCTCTCCCTAAAAGGAGAGAAAAGTACTTGGGAACGGAGCTGAACAACCAAACAACGAAATAACCAAACAACTAACCAACCAATGAAAGTACACCACCATATCAGGGCATTTGAGCAGGTTTTAGCAAGTTACGATGGTAAATTGCCATTGCACAGGCACTTGATTATTTATTTTAAACAACATAAACAAATGGGCTCATCAGATAGGAGATGGGCAAGTAGGTACATTTATAGTTATTTTAGGTTGGGTAAAGCACTTTCATCTTTGCCGGCTATAGAGCGTTTGGCCATTGCTGATTTTCTTTGTAATACCGATTTAAGTTTAATTACCGAGCATACTTTTCCTGCTGCTGCTGAACTTGTTGGCAAACCAATTAAAGAAAAAATTGCTTTCGTAAAGTCGCAGTATCCGAATTTCGAGCTAGAGGATGTTTTTCCTTTCGACAGCGAATTATCAGATGGAATCGATAAACAAGCATTTCTACTTTCCTTATTTGTACAGCCAGATTTGTTTATTCGGGTTAAAGAAACGCATCTTCCAACAATAAAAGCTAGACTGGAAGCAGCTGGAGTTACTGTTAAAGAACTATCAGATACTACTTTAGCTTTACCTAACGGTACCAAATTAGAACAAATCATTGACGACCAAAGGTTATATCAGGTTCAAGATTCTTCATCACAAAAAACTGGCGATTATTTCCTGCCTAATGCCTATGATTATTGGTGGGATTGCTGTGCCGCATCCGGCGGAAAATCTTTATTGATTCACAGTTTAGAGTCTAAGGTGAAATTACTGGCAAGCGATGTAAGAGAAACTAGTTTAGGGAACCTACAAGAGCGTTTCATTTTAGCAGGAATTAAAGATTTTCAGAAAAAGACAATTGACCTCTTGCAAAATAACGACCAGATATTGCATCACTATGAATTTGATGGTATTTTGCTAGATGCGCCTTGCTCTGGTGCAGGTACTTGGGGACGTACGCCAGAAATGTTGTATCTATTTGAGGAACATAAAGTTGCCAACTATGTGAAGTTGCAAAAGGCAATTGCCGAAAATGTAATAAAATACTTAAAATCGGGCAAACCTTTAATCTATATGACTTGTTCTATATTTCGAAAAGAGAATGAGGAAGTGGTGAATTATTTGCTGGATAAATTGCCTTTAAAATTGGAAAAAATGCAATTAATAAAAGGCTATGATAATAAGGCAGATAGCATGTTTGTAGCAAGATTGATAAAAAAATAAATAAACTTACTCCTTTTGGTTGTTTGTTTTTACTATTTTTCTAACCTGTTTTATATATAGAAATGGTAAATTACATTACAATCTACCCTATGTTCAGGTTTCTTTTTATTCTCATGCTATGGGCATTTTCGCCAATAGTGTCTGCTCGTGCCAGCTACACTGCAGGTGAGAGAGCTATTGAGTTGTTGAAAGAAGCAGGTCTTCATTCGGATAATTATGTCCTTGGGGCGAATGTAAATGCCACTCCTCACAAGACTACAACTTATTCTTCTTATCAAGAAAACACTGGCATTTTTAATGCTAATTTTAATATTCCTCAAAAAGCTTATCTAAATAGATTTGGATTTTTCTTTTTTGAAAATTCATCAAAGGACTTTCGGTATTTCGGAATTCCTACCGCTAGTTTTACACACAATTCGACTGGTATTGCATGTGGTACAGAAAACGTAACTTTTACTAATAATTCTGTAGATGGGGTTAGTTATTTTTGGGACTTTGGCGATGGAAGCAACAGTACAGATAGAGACCCAACACATCTTTTTACAGCACCATTAGGGATAGATAAGAGTGAGTTTGTCGTTAGACTAACAGTTACCGCCGCGGATGGTACTACCGCAACAAGCACTCAAAACATTTCCATTAAGCAATTGCCCGATGTTCGGTTAAGAGATAGAAGTGCTGTAAGCCAGTTTAGTAACTGTTTTGGAGGTCCTAGTATTACAAATCCTAACTATACCATCAGTTTGGCTAATATTTCTCCTAACAGTGCGGGTATTGTAAGTTATACTGTAAATTGGGGAGATGGAACTGTAGTTACTGATTTAACTAATGCATCTTTTCCCATTACACACACTTATACAGCTTTAGGTATATTTCCATTTAGCATAATCGCTACTGGAGCTAATGGTTGTACAAATACAAAGACGTATAGTATCATCAACCAAAGTAATCCGGCAGGGAGCTTTGGTACTTCAGGCAGCACAACAGGTCTTTGTGCTCCAGCAACATTACCATTTACCATCAGTAATTGGGAAGGTAATTCGCCAGGCACTGTTTACGAAATCAATTATGGTGACGGTACTACGGAAACTCTACAACATCCTTTAAATACAACAGGAGGACCTTTTGTCGTAAATCATGTATATAGAAGATCTTCTTGCCCTGAACGTTCTTTTACTGCAACATTAACAATAAGAAATGCATGTGATGTAACTCCGTTTACCATCGGAAATATACAGGTTTTTACACCAGCAGTTGCCGATTTTGAAATTCCAGTAAGTAGGATTTGTCTGGGTAATTCTATTACGTTTCTAGATAGAACGATAAGGGAAACCAATCCTGCTTGCTCTAGAGAAACTACTTATTATTGGGAATTTGGTGATGGGCAAACGAGTACAGAGATTAACCCAACACATACTTACACCGCAATAGGTACGTATGAAGTTAAATTGACCACTACGAATTTTTGTGGTACGTCTGTACGAACGAAAACAGTTTGCGTAAACCCAGTGCCTGTAGCAAGTTTTACATTACCGGCCGCAGGTTGTGTGCCATTTGTGTTAAAGCCAACGAATACATCGAATTCGCCCATACCAAATTGTGGTGAAAATACCTATCAATGGAGTGTAACTAGCAAAGCTCAAACAGATTGTGACCAAGCTCCATCATTGCCAACTTATGTGAATGGTACGAGCTCCGCTTCGGAAAACCCAGAGTTTAATTTTACTACTCCAGGTATTTACACCATTCAATTGGTGATTACAAATTCAGACGGTAGCTGCGTTTCGGTGCCCTATACCCAGGATATTACTATAAAAGCTAGGCCCGAAGTCCGATTTAACTCGCCAAATTATCAAGTATGTGAAGGCAGCGGTTTTACGCCAACAATAACAATAAAAAATTGCTACTCTGTAGGGCCAGTTCAGTATGCCTGGACCTTTCCAGGTTCTACAACACCAACCTCAAATTTAGAGAATCCCACAAATATTATTTATCCCACAAAAGGAACTTATACTGTTGGATTGACCGTAACTACAGAATGCGGTTCAGTCTCGACGAGTACAAATATTACAGTAAATGAAGTTCCAATATTAAATCCAATAACTGATATTACCCAATGTAATGGTGTGGCTATACCTACTACTAATTTTAGTACTAGTACTACTGGAGCAGCCACCTACACATGGACAAACAGTAACACCGCCATAGGTTTGGCTGCCTCTGGAGTTGGTAACCTGCCATCGTTTATTGCTAGAAATACTGGAACAACACCGATAACTGCAACGATAACGGTGACGCCGACAGCCACTATTGGAAGTTGCGGGGGAGTACCTAGGACGTTTACGATTACTGTAAACCCAAATGTTGAGCCAGCTAATGCAGGTACTGATTTAAACTTGTGTGATGTGACAAGTGCCCAATTAAATGCAACACCAGCAGCTACTGGTGGTTTTTGGTCTGTAGTTACGGGAATAGGGCTCACTTTTGCAGATGCGAACCAGCCAAACACAACAGTCAACGGATTAGTACCAGGCAATTCTTATGTAATAAAATGGACTGTAAGGGGCTATCCACCTTGTGGAGACTCGGAAAGCAGGTTAAATATCACCGTTTCAAGGCCGACACTAGCTGGTACAACTACGGGCGACAATATTTATTGTGGTACGTCTGGCTCTGGAAATATCATATTATCTGGTCATGTAGGTTCGGTTATCCGCTGGGAACAATCCACGAACGAAACCACTTGGACTGCGGTAACTCCTGCCAATACTACTCCAACCTTAAACTATAATAACATTACCACTACAACTTTTTTTAGAGCAGTGGTTAGAAGTGGCGGTTGCGGTGAATTAGCGTCTAATGCTACTAAAATACAAATTACTCCAAAACCTCCGATACCCGCCACTACATTAAATTATACGTATTGTTTAAATGAGACGGCAACTCAGCTAACTGCTATCGGAACGGATTTAAAATGGTACAGAGCACCATTAAATAGCGCTAATCTACTTACTGAAGCACCAACACCAATTACCTCTACAGCTGGTACTTTTACTTTTTACGTTACACAAACCGTTGATGGCTGTGAAAGTGACCCCGCAACGATTACTGTAAGGGTAAATCCGACCATTGCTAATAATAATATCTCTGCTGATCAAACCATTTGTTTAAATAGTACAGCTGCTTTGTTGAGGAATAGTGGAGCTGCTTTAGCTGGTGGATCTGGTTCGTATACTTACCAATGGCAGATATCTGCAAATGGAACAGATTTTACAGACATCACTTTAGGCGGAAATGGTTTAGATTATCAGCCTGTGGCAGTAACTGCTGATAGTTATTATCGTAGAATTGTAACAAGTGGTACCTGTTCTTCTACATCAAATACCATAAAAATTACAGTACAGGGCGAGTTAACGAGTTTCAATATTTCTGCCAACCAAACTATTTGTTACAGTAGCGTACCGGCAAAATTAATAGGCGAAGTTCCGGTAGGGGGTAGCGGTACCTATAATTATGTATGGCAGCAATCTACAGTTTCGGCTGCTACTGGTTTTACCACCATTTCTGGTGCAACTGATGTAGATTATCAACCAACCGCATTAACTCAAACTACTTATTATAGAAGAACAGTTAACAGTGGTTCTTGTAACGCTACATCTAGTGTGGTGACGGTAAAAGTAACTCCACAAGTTTCGGTACAACAACTGCCTGATGTAGTATCATGTGTTGGAGCAAACCAAAGCGGAATTAATTTTTCTGCTAATTTAAGCAGTGCCAATGTCAGTTATGAATGGACGAATAACGAAACAGGTATAGGGCTGGCAACAAGTGGAACAGGCGCTATTCCAAGTTTTGTTACAACTAACGCGGTTAAACGACCGTTGATTGCAACCATCACTTATAAAGCAATTTATACGGAAGATGGTGTTCGATGTGAATCGCCGAGTAAAAGTTTCAACATTACCATTTTACCAAGCATCGCAATTACGAGTGCGTTAGTTGATCAAACCTTATGTTCTGGAGTTTCTGCTGCTGCAATACCGTTGACATCAGACCAAGAAACATTTGCGGGAGCTAGTGTTAGCTACCGTTGGGCATCTTCTGTAGCCATCGGTTTAACCAACGGTACAGGAAGTCAAATACCTTCATTTACTACTATTAACTCAACTACTTCACCTATAACTAGTACAATTACGGTTACGCCTTTGTATACTTACGGAGGCAGGACTTGCGAAGGTGTTCCAACGACTTATCAAATTACCATAAATCCGGCACCGAGGGTAGATTTTTCAATACCTAACCAGACTATTTGCAGTGGAACAGCTTCTGATGAAGTAGATTTAACAAGTGCTACAAGTAATGTAACCATCTCTTGGACGGCAACGCCTGTAGCCGGAATTACTGGCTTACAAACCAGCGGTAGCAATACTATTCCCATTCAAAATTTAGCTAATACTACCAATGCTCCAATTACTATTACTTACGTGGCTAAGGCAACTACCAATGGCGATGCTGCTTGTGAAGGGATTTTAACAGAGTACAGAATTACCGTAAATCCTGTTCCGGTAGTTACAGCGAGTGCCACAAACAAAACTATTTGTAGCAACGAGAATGTAAATGTAAGCTTAAGTAGTAACGTTACCGGGACTAGTTTTTCTTGGACGGTAACTGCAAATGCTAATGTTACAGGTATAGCAAATGGGTCGGGAATTAGTATCAATCAGGTGCTAGTAAATACCTCTACAGTACCTCAAACAGTAACTTATACCGTTGTGCCGACGTTTACAAATGGCTCAGTAAATTGTAATGGAGTACCAGTAGACATCAATGTAATTGTAAATCCTGCGCCAATAGTTACTTATTCTGCTAGCAATGCAGAAATATGTTCGGGACAAACTACAGCTGCTGTTACATTGAGTAGTGTAACTCCTAACGCGGTAATTACTTGGGAGGCAATTGTTCCTACTGGTATTACTGGAATGAGTACAATTTCTGGCAATGCAAACATACCAGCAGAAACTTTGGTAAATACTACTAATTTGCCTTTAACTGTAGTTTATAGGGCAACTGCAAAAACTAATGATGCCAATGCTTGTGCAGGATTCGTGGCTGAGTATCGAGTTATCGTTAATCCGCAAGCTAGGCTAACAAACACTGTATTAAGCCAACAAATTTGTTCTGGAGCCTTTGCTTCCGAAGTGCTTTTACAAAGTAATGTTGTAGGTACTTCTTTTTCGTGGACTGCCACAAGTAGTTCTGCTAGTGTTACTGGTTTTGCAGCTAGCGGCACAGGTAACATTCCTCGCCAGCAAATTGTAAATTCTAGTACCGAAACTCAAAGGATAACCTATCAGATTACACTCAATGCTTATGGCTGTGAAGGTACTTCGGCAGTTTATGAGATATTAATTAGTCCATCTCCAGTATTTACTAGTAGCGTTGCAAATACAGAAATTTGTAGTGGCGGTACCTTTAATTATACCCCAACTAGTTCTACTTCGGGAGTTACATTTAGATGGACTAGGGCGGCAGTGCCAGGCATCAGCAATAGTGCTGCAACTGGTACTGGTGTAGATGCGGCAGCGACTATTAGTGAGGTGCTTATAAATACTACGGTAAACCCAATTGATGTAACCTACGAGTACGAAATGAGTATCAACGGTTGTTCGTCTGGAATTAGAATACCGATAGTGGTAACGGTTAATCCGCAAGCTACTGCGAATTTTGGATTGTCGCCAGTAAACGGATGCTCGCCGCTCAATTTAGTGATAAAAAATTTAAACTCGAGGGCTTTGCCAGCTACTTATACCGTTGATTTTGGTGATGGTAGCCCGATTGAAGTATATAACGATACCAGAGATATTACTCACATATACGAAAATAATACCTCGACGGTAAGATTGTTTTATGTGACGATTACGACTAGAAATGAGTGCGGAGAATCTATTTCTAGGCCTTACGAAATTAGGGTGCAGCCGCAAACAGTATTTTCTAGATTGGTGTTAGATGCTACACAAAGTTTTGGATGTTCGCCATTTACAGTAGATTTTACTTCAACTAATCAATCTACTGGGGGTAATTTATTTACTTGGGATTTCGGTGATGGTTCACCTATACGCCAAACCCGTACTGTGAACGAAAATATTACACATACTTTTGCCGCACCTGGCGATTATACCGTTACTCTTACTGCAACAAACGGTTGTTCTACCGTATCCAGCACAGAAACGATCACGGTTTATCCTCAAATTAATACAGATTTTAGGATTAGTACACCACAGGAATGTGTTAATAAAGAAGTTTCATTTACCAATCTATCCGATCCGCAATTTACCTCTTTGTGGGATTTTGGCGATGGTACCACCAGCACCGAAATAAATCCGAAACATACTTATACTACTCCAGGCGTAAAAACCGTAACCTTAAGGTCTACTAGGATTTATCCTAATGGAGGTACTTGTTCAACTATAGCGGTAAGGACTATCGAAATTCTAGCAGCTCCAGCAGCAAGTTTTACGACCAATTCAGGTAGCCTTAATTGCGGTCCGTTTACTTTAGAAGTCCGTGCAAATGGAACTAATGCAATAAACGTAGAATGGGATTTTGGCGATCCAACTAGTGCTAACAATACTGCAGTAGGTTTAAGTGCAAGCCACACTTACATCACAGCTGGTGATTATGTGGTGACTTCAAGAACGTACAATTCGCAAGGTTGTAGCAATGTCAGTACCCAAATAATTAGAATTACAGAAAGTCCAATTGCTAACTTCTCTGCATCTACTGATAACATCTGTGGTACAACTGGAAATGTTAATTTCCGAAACGAAACAACTTTTGGAGGTACTGGTACAGTTACCTACAAATGGTTTGTGAACAATGCTCAGGTGGCTACCAGCACCGATCTAAATCATGCTTTTATAGTGCCGACCGGGGCAACACTACCTTACATTTTCACCGTAAAACTAGAAGCATCCAATATCGTTGGTTGTAAAACAACGCAAGAGAAAACAGTACAATTTAACCCACTTCCAAGAGCAGTTTTTAATCTGGCACAAACAAGGGGGTGCGCACCTTTTACCTTACAAATAAATAATCAGTCTACTAACTCAGACCAGTACGAATGGTATTTAGATGGAGCTTTGGTTTCTACACTTCGCAATCCTACAGATATTGTCTTGAGTGATTTTGATAGAACTTATAGCCTTAGGTTATTGGTTAAAAATCAATATGGATGTACGGAAAACGAACAAATTGTACAGGTGTCGACCTATGCTTTTCTAAAAGCAGAATTTGATGTGGCTAACGACTTAAGCTGTAATGGTGTATTAGATCTTCAGATTACAAATAGAAGCGTTGGTGCTACAACCTATACTTGGGATTATGGAGATGGCTCACCTATCTACGTTGGTAGTAACCCTACACATAGCTACGGCAGACAAGGAGTGTTCACATTAAAACTCACAGCAAGTAACGGATTTTGTTCTGATATTTTTACCAAAACTATAACCGTATCTAATCCAGTAAGAGCATCGTTTTCGAGTGATGTTAGAAATGGATGTAACCAGTTAACCGTTAGATTTAGAAATACATCTATCAATGCAACAGAATACTATTGGGATTTTGGAGATGGCTCTTTCTCTAGAGAAGAAAATCCTCAGCACCAATATGCATCTTCAAGTACTTCTTATACTGTAAAATTAATAGCAACTAATCAATATGGCTGCAGAGACGAGGTGTCTGCCACTAATTTCGTTACTGTTTTACCTCCACCGCAAGCTATTATACAGATAGCACCTAGTAGTATCATAAAAGTTCCCGATTATAGTTTTCAATTTAAAGCGGTTACTACTGATGACATTATTCTCTATAGATGGGAGTTTGGAGACGGTACCGGTTCTGATAGAAGTGAAGTGACACATAAATATGATAGGTTTGGTACTTATAACGTGAAGCTACATATTACTAATAGGGCTAATTGTACCACTATAATTGAAGAACAAGTAACAATTTTGGATTTTCCGGGTTACCTATATATTCCTAATGCATTTGAGCCGGAAAACTTAAATAACGACTTGAAGGTGTTTAAGGTAAAAGGTAGTGGTTTGGCAACTTATCACTTTAAGGTTTTCAATAAATGGGGACAAATGATTTGGCAAACAACTAAGTTAGATGACCAAGGTGCACCAATAGAACATTGGGATGGTATGCACAATGGTCAATTGCTGCCTATTGGAGCTTATTTTTGGCAAGCAGAAGCTACATTCATTAATGGGGGAGTTTGGAAAGGCATGAAATACGGCAATAAGTCGGAAAGTAAAAATGGGGTTATTCATTTAATAAGATAGATGTACAAACTAATTTTAAAATACGCTTGTGCAATTTTGATGGTTGGCAGTATCGGGATCACTGCTAAAGCACAAGACTTGATCTATTCTCAGTTTTACAACGCCCCAGTATATTTAAATCCAGCGTTAAATGGAGAGTTTGAAGGAGATATTAGGTTTAATATGATTTACCGTTCTCAGTGGACAAAAGTTCGTGGTGCTTTAGATAGTTATACCTTTTCAGTAGATTATCAGTTGCCGGCATTTGGTGGCGGAATTGGGCTAATCTTAAATAAATCTACAGAAGGCACAGCTTATCTATCTAAACTAAACGTAGCTTCTGTTTTTTCTTACAGCGTTCAATTAAATTCGGAAAGTCGACTTTCTTTTGGGCTACAAGCAGGAATGATTAACAGTAGGGTAGATGAAAGTAGGCTGTTGTTTTCTGATCAACTGGATAACCAAGGGATTATTCCTGGTGCAACATCTTCAGCATCTATCTTGTCAAATAACAATAGGAGTTTTTTTGATGCAGCAGCGGGAATTAATTTAGTAGCTGGCAACTTTATGATTGGCGGCTCTGCTCAACACATCAACAGACCAGATGAATCTTTAACTGGTCAAGTTTCCAAACTACCTATGCGTTATGGTATTCACACAAGTTATCTCATCAGCTTAGATCGTTATGGAGAAGAATTACCTGCCATCATTCCGTCTTTGGTAGTATACAGACAAGATCAATACAATTCAATCAGTGCCGGATTTCAATTTAAAACAAGCTCTATCAACTTGGGACTTTGGTACAGGGGCAATGGTTCCCAAAACGATGCCATTGTTTTTTCTGTGATATTTGACCTATTTAAAAATTCTGGAAGTTCAAATAAGGTTAGATTAGGCGTAAGTCATGATGCAACAACTTCAAAACTCAACTATACTACCACTGGAGGTACAACGGAAGCTGCTGTAGTTTACGAAACCGAAATACCTGGTAGAGCTGAAGCAAGATACATTAGGGAAAGAAATAATAGTTTCAACAGGTGTTATAAGTTCTATTAACTTTTTCCTTTCAATTTCCCACGCAAATAGCTGATAGCTTCTAGAAGAATCGCCAAAGCGCCAAGGTATACCGTAAATTGCTCAAATAAGTTCATCTTCGGTTGTTTTTGTATCTTAGATGAATTTACGTAATTATTGTTACAATCCAGTATTTGTTCTAAATAATTTAATGGCGATGGCTAATAAAATAACGCCGAAGCTTTTTCTAAGTACGTTTAGCCCAGTTTTTCCAAGCATTTTTTCCAGTCTTGACGTATTTTTTAGCACAAAGTAAACGAATACCATGTTTAGGAGAATTCCTATCAGAATGTTTTCTGTACGATACTCAGTTTTTAAGGATAGGAGGGTAGTTAAAGAACCAGCACCAGCAATTAATGGAAATGCCAATGGAACAATAGATACCGTTTCAGGAGCTTCATCCCTGAAAAAGTGGATACCCAAAACCATTTCCATAGCGATAAAGAAAATTACCAATGAACCGGCAATAGCGAATGATTGCACATCTACTCCAATCACATTTAAAACAGCCTTTCCTCCAAAAAGAAAAATAATCATGATGGCAGTTGCTACAATGGTTGCTTTTTCCGATTGGATATGCCCAGCTTTTTTACGTAACGATATGATAATCGGAATGGAACCCAGGATATCAATAATCGCAAATAAAATCATCGAGGTCGATAGAATTTGATTAAAGTCGAATTGCAAAGGTTCCATACGTTAAAATTTGATGTAAAAGTACGGGTTTAAAAGTGAAAGTTGTATAAATGTGATAACAAGTTAAGAAATAGAAAAAGGCAATCGAAATGACTGCCTCTTGTTATATTCTTTTAATTAATTCACCACCTTAAACATCTTAGAAAACTTTAGGCTTAAGTGCTCTCAGGTGTCTCAGGTGGTAAACACAGGAAATCTAAAATCGTAATTCTACAATCGTCAACCCCTTATCCTAATTTTTTGTATCTAATCCTTTTTGGAGCTACATCGCCTAAGCGTTTCTTACGGTTTTCTTCATAATCAGAATAGTTACCTTCAAAGAAATAAACTTGCGAATCGCCTTCGAAAGCTAAAATGTGCGTACAGATACGATCTAAGAACCATCTATCGTGACTAATTACTACCGCACATCCACCAAAGTTTTCTAAAGCTTCTTCTAAAGCACGTAAAGTATTTACGTCGATATCATTGGTAGGCTCATCCAGTAATAAAACGTTAGCGCCTTCTTTCAAAGTAATGGCCAAATGAACACGGTTACGCTCACCACCCGATAATACGCCAACTTTCTTTTGTTGATCGGCACCGTTGAAGTTAAATTTAGAAACATAAGCTCTAGAATTTACTTGCTTGTTGCCTAACAGCATGTTGTCTAAACCGTCGGTAATATTTTCATAAACCGTTTTATCCGGATTAAGGTCGTTGTGCATTTGGTCTACGTAGCCCAATTTCACGGTTTCGCCAACCCTAAAATCGCCAGCATCTGCTTGCTCCTGACCAGTAATTAAACGGAATAAGGTGGTTTTACCAGCACCATTCGGACCAATGATACCAACGATACCCGCAGGAGGCAAAGAGAAACTTAAATCTTCGAATAGCAATTTGCCATCGTAAGCTTTTGAGATGTTGTTAGCTTCAATTACCACGTTCCCCAAACGAGGTCCAGCAGGAATAAACAATTCTAATTTGTCTTCACGTTCTTTGCCGTCTTCGCTAGCTAATTTATCGTAGTTTGATAAACGAGCTTTAGATTTTGCATGACGAGCTTTTGGCGCCATACGAACCCATTCTAACTCACGTTCTAACGCTTTTTGACGCTTACTTTCTGTTTTGTCTTCTTGTGCTAAACGTTTCGCTTTTTGGTCTAACCACGATGAGTAGTTACCTTTCCAAGGAATACCTTCGCCACGATCCAGTTCTAAAATCCATCCAGCAACGTTATCCAAGAAATATCTATCGTGGGTTACAGCAATTACAGTTCCTTCGTAATTTTGCAAGAACTGCTCTAACCAGTCAATACTTTCAGCATCCAAGTGGTTGGTAGGCTCATCCAATAACAATACATCTGGAGACTGTAATAATAAACGGCACATCGCCACACGACGGCGCTCACCACCTGATAACACAGCAATCTTTGTTTCTGGATCTGGGCAACGTAAAGCATCCATCGCACGCTCTAATTTGTTGTCTAGTTCCCAAGCATTCGATGCATCGATTTTATCTTGCAGCTCACCCTGGCGAGCCATCAATTTATCCATTTTGTCGGCATCAGAGTAGTTTTCCTCTAAGCCGAAAGCTTCATTAATAGCTTCGTATTCTTTAAGCACAGCAGTAATTTCGGCAACGCCTTCTTCTACTACTTCACGTACTGTTTTTTCTGGGTCTAATTCTGGTTCTTGTGCTAAATAGCCTACCGAGTAACCTGGTGAGAATACGACTTCGCCCTGTATAGATTTATCTAAACCAGCAATAATTTTTAATAATGATGATTTACCCGAGCCGTTTAAACCAACAACGCCAATTTTGGCACCATAAAAGAAGGATAGGTATATATTTTTTAAAACCTGTTTTTGTGGCGGATAAATCTTGCTTACCCCAGCCATTGAAAAGATTATTTTTTCGTCTGACATGTTAAAATTTTGTTTCTACAAAGATGCCATTTATTTTGTAAAATAAGGTGATTGATGTGCTTAGAATGAATTTTTAGAAAAGCAGATGATTACTGCTATAAATGGCAGTAGGAGAAAACCTATGAAGTTTTACCTAAATACAAAAAGGATTTTTGCTCTTACTCCTGTTAGTTAACAAAAGCATATATATATCTTGGCAAAATTCTCTTTGTGCTGTGGATATTTCTGTTTAATTAGGAGAGTAACGGAAGTGATACATAGAAGTTTATTTTTTTTAAAATGTTTTTAATTATTTAATTATCATTTAGTTATTTGTTGAACTGACCATCATTGAAAAATTGTTGCTTCATAAATAAGCAATTATGTTTGGTGATTTAAATCAAATACTTATATTTGTTGCGAGAGCGTTAATTTAGATGATGGGGATAGGACTTCGGTTTTATCTCCATTTCTTTTTTATAAGGATTTCAAACTATGAGATATGGATTCAATATTTCAATTATCGAAAGGCATTACTCATTAAATCTAGTAAGCCAGAGAACTATTGAACCAATGAGCTGCTTATAATTTCCAAGCTATTTTTCATTTCCTCAATTGTTAAGTGCCCGAAGCCAATACGCATGGCAGTTGTTTTCCTATTTTGGTAAAGGATATTTTGTGGGATAAATAAATCCTTCTTTTGGCAAACCTTAGCGAGTTGTAATAAAGAAACAGGAATATTCCACTCGAGCCAAACTGCTAGACCTCCATTTGGAACATTAAACGCTGCCTGATGTCCAAAATGTTTGGCTAGTAATGCACAGCAATTATTTCTACGTTCTTGGTAAATCTTTAACGATTTCTTGAGATGTCGATGGATATCACCCTCGGCAATCATTTCTCCCAACACTTGTTCCATTACAATGTCGCCTTGGCGGTCTAAAATGCCCATATATTTTTGCATTTCATTGATGAAGTTTTTTGGAGCTACTACAAAGCCCGAACTAAAAGATGGCGTCAACGATTTTCCGAAAGAACCCACATAAATCACCATTCCGTTTACATCTGCACTGGCTAGAGGCATAATGGTGCTTTTTTCATATTGGAAATCATAATCGTAATCATCCTCAATGATGATAAAACCATGCGATTGCGCTAATTGTAAAAGTTGTACCCGCCGTTGCGCACTTAAGCTTACCGTAGTAGGGTAGTGGTGATGTGGTGTGATGTAAACGGCTCTGATCTTAGTGGTCTTTAATTTTTCCGCCAGTTGATCTACATCGATACCCTGCTCATCTATGGGGATGGTTTTGATATTAGCGCCTGCTTTTTGAAAAACCATATTAGCAGTAAATAGCCCTAATTCTGCAACTACCACTACATCATTTGGTTCAACTAGCAGTTGTGCAATAATATAAAGGCTCACCTCCGAACTTCGCGTGATAAGTAAATTGTCTTTTGATATATGTAAGCCACGAGAACTGTTCAGGTAATTACTTAACTGCTCCCTAAAATAGTTTCCAGTATATAAAGGGTTATCTATTTTCTTAAGTGTGTTTTTTCGTTTAAGTGTAGCACTATATAAGCTAGATAATTGCTTGATTTCTGTTAAGCGAATATCTGGTGTGCCATCGTTAAACTGATAGGTACAATTAGATTGTTCAAAGGGATTATCCAAAATGTTTGACTGCTTAAAAGCATAACCAGTTTGCGATGGATAACTTGCCAAAGATACGAGTGCATCGTAAGGTCGTTCATTAATCTTGGTTTGGTTATCCATTACGTAGGCACCTCTGTTGGGATGAATGGCTATCCAACCTTGATGATGCAAATCTTCGTAAGCAGCAATTACTGTTTTGCGATGTAATTTGAGCAGTTCGCTCAAAGTTCTGCTCCCTGGCATTTTAATACCAGCAACCAAGTAGCCTCTCTGTATGGCATTAATGAGCTGTTGTGCCAACTGTAGATAAATCGGAGTCTTTGTATCTCTATCTAGATGAATAAAACTCAAAAAAGGAATTTCAGCCGGACTACTCATTTTTTTAAAACTGGACTATTTTAATGCGCCGGAAAGATACGAGTTTTGCGCCGAAGTCGGGAAGTGGTTAGTAGGGAAGTCAGAAAAGATTAATCAATCACAAAGACACAAAGAAATAGAAAGAAATTCTTGCTGCTTCATTTCCATACAAGTGAAATGACGTTAGCGGGTTCTAAAAATAAAGCAATTTAACAATGAAACAATTTTTATACGCACTAACTCTCTTTCCAGCATTAGCTTTTGCGCAGCAAGACACAATGAAACTCAACGAAATTGTGATTTCTGAAAACAGGCTGCAAACTCCGTTCAGTAAACAAGCGAGAAATATACAGCTGATTACCAAAGAACAAATTGCAGAAATGCCTGTGAAATCTATCAATGAAGTTTTGAGCTTTATTGCTGGAGCTGATGTTCGCCAACGTGGTCCGTTTGGTACGCAGGCAGACATCAGTATTGATGGTGGTAGTTTTGAACAAACCTTGATTCTACTAAATGGAGTAAAGATTTCGGATGTACAAACTGCTCATCATTCTATGAACATTCCGGTGCCCTTATCAGCTATTGAAAGAATAGAAGTGTTGAAAGGACCTGCGGCGAGGGTTTACGGAATTAACGCTTTAACTGGTGCAATTAATATCGTAACTAAAAATAGCAAGCAATCTGCAATAGATGTAAATGTCCAAGCAGGTACTTCTTTTGAAAACAAAGCAGCAGGCGATGGAAGTGGTAAATATGGCGGTGCGGCAGCGCAAATAGCCATTAATATGGTTGGAAAAAATAGCCAGCATTTGTTTGGGTTTGGTATTACAGATTACAATGGGCAGCGTTACAACAGCAGTACCTACGATCATAAGTTTTTCTACCAAGGGAATGTCGATTTAGATGAGAAAAATAAACTGAATTTAATGGGTGGTTACATCGATAATGCTTTCGGTGCAAGTGGCTATTACGCTGCTCCTGGCGACAAAGAAGCTTTCGAAATTGTAGAAACTGCTTTATTCGCGTTGGGGTCATCGCACCAACTGAGCAAGAATTTCAGTTTGCGCCCACGGGTAAGTGCTCGCTACAATTGGGACGATTACCGTTATTTCCGTAACGATTTAAGTAGGGCAAGGTCGCTACATCAAACCAAAGTATGGTCGGCAGAAGTGAATAGTACGTTACACTCTAGCATCGGCGATTTTGGTTTTGGTTTAGAGTCTCGTTCGGAAGATATTGAGAGCAGCAACATTGGCGATAGAGAGCGATACAATCATGGTGTTTACGCTGAATATAAGACGGAAGCGGTAAGAAATCTTTTATTAAATATTGGAACTTACGTTAACTACAACACACAATACGGTTGGCAAGCTTTCCCTGGATTAGATGCGGCTTATTTGTTTGCACCAAAATGGAAACTGGCTTTTAATGTAGGCTCTAGTCAGCGTATTCCATCTTTTACCGATTTGTATTTGAATCAACGTCCTGGAAACATAGGGAATCCTAATTTAACTTCGGAGAATGCTTGGCAGTATGAACTTTCTTTACAGTACAAACTGGAGAATTTTAATGTACAAGGAGGATATTTCTATCGCAACATTTCAGATTTTATTGACTGGGTAAGGAATTCGACCGCGGTGCCTTATCAACCTCAAAACTTTGGTAATAACAAAATACAGGGATTAAATATCAGCGTAGGTCAGTCGTTAAGTTTAAATAGCAAAAGTTCGCTAAATTATCAGTTAAGCTACAACTATCTGCATGCTGGCGAAATGAGTTACGCTAACAATGTCACTTCAAAATATGTGTTAGAGAATTTAAAGCATCAAGCTTTAGGCAGATTGATTTACAAATACACCAACTGGCAGTTTACTGTAGGCGCAAGATGGATAGAACGGGAGTTGAAAAATCCTTACTTAATTACTGATGTGCGTTTGTTGTACGGAAAGCAAAATTGGAATGTTTATGCAGATGTAACCAACTTACTTAATAAGGAATATATTGAAGTTGCTGCGGTGCCCCTTCCGAAAAGATGGTTTGCAATTGGAGCTAATTATCGATTTGCACTTTAGCTAGTCTTACGTTATTGCGAGGCACGAAGCAATCTTTGTTAAATATTGTTTCATGCTTCGCCTCGTAACAACTATTTTTTAAGCTTAAAATGCGGATTGTAAATCAGACCGATAACATTTTCCCAAAGGTCTTTTACCGTCGCAACAATAATGCCACCACCAACTTCTTCAGGTTGTTCATGTGCTGTAGCACCTAAGTCGATCAACCTGTTAAACTCTGTTTCCACTTCATTTACACCCCAATAAGTAGCCACACTATCTGCCTTTTCTATTGTCGGATTCTCTTCAGGCTGTAAACCTAATTCGTAACCAGCAATGTCGAAACCTACATAAAAAGGTTCATCAAAATAAGGTTCAGTTTCAAAAGCTTTAGCATACCATTCTTTGGCAGCGTTTATATCTGCTACTTTGTAAATTGTTGTTCTAAGTCCTAATATTTTGCTGCTCATATCTAATCCTATAATTTTCCATATTTAGCTTGCGTTAAGCTAATAGTTGAAGCTATTAATTCTTTCAGTACTTCTTGGTCTATATCCGCCAGTTTATTTACATATATGCAGGCTTTGCCCATTTTAAACTTACCCAATTTCTTCAGCAAGTGCTCATCCGTTTTGCTGCCCATAGAAACATAAAGAGAGATGGCAGTTTTTCTAGGGGAGAAACCAACCAGAGGCCAATCTCCTTCTTGTGCGCTTTTCTCTGATTTATAATGATACATTCCGAAACCGATAATAGAAGGTCCCCACATTTTTGCTTCGTAACCTGTAAAATCTTGCATTAGCTTCAATAAAGCATGGCCATCTTTACGTTTCTGTTCGTTATTAGCAAACGCATCAATAAAATCGGTTACACTTGCATCCGTTTGCTTTGTTTTTATTTCTGCCATAGGTATAGTTTTTTAATGTTTGGATTTGATTTATCTGTAAATTTATAAAAGTAAATGTGAAGTAGTTCTTTAAATAAAATTATGGATTACATCTTATAAATCATTTCTAAAATCACAATAATTTAGTTAACATTGAAACACATTACCATTAAAAAAAAAAACTATATAGATACCGAATTGTTGAGAAATATTCAGGTTTTCATGAGCGTTGGTTCTTGATTTTCGACTTAGCATTATGACTAAGGATAACTCCAGCACCAGAGATCTTTTGTTGATTGTCCAACTTTATTTAGGAAATCATCTTTAACTTGTATCCCCACATAGAAATCATCTTACATCTTAAACAAACAAAGTTTGTCACTCTGTTCAGCAATAGATAGGTTAAAAGTGCTTTGATAGAAGGCTATAGAACAGCAATATCTTCTACAGCTAAAGTAATAAAATTGATTTTTGGTATCATCACTTACTATTTTGAAACATATCTTGCAGTTTTTCCAGTTTCTAATTGTATGAGCTGTAAAACTTGATCGCCTGACAAAACACGCCTTTCGTAAGATGTGATCCTATACTCTGGAATGTCTAGTTTAAATACCGTATCGTTTTTAATGCTGTAGTCTTCGCTTTTAAAATTTAAGACGTCGGCAAATACAGCTCCTTCTGAGTACTTCCAAAAACCCACCTCTTTAATTTCTTCTTCTTTACTGTTGCAAGCAAATATCAATAAGAATAGCATAGGAATTAATAATTTAAGTCTATTCATGGTGAGTTTTTTTATTGTGTTTCCATCCAATCTGTATAAGTCATCTCAAACTTTATCTCTTTTTTGCCATGCATACCTGTTGGTTTCCAGCCAGCTTTATTGTAGAATACTTCGGCTCTAGTTTTTGGTGCAGTGCCTAGCCAAATTGTCTCTTCAGTTTTGCTGAAATACCAATTCAACATCACCTCATGTAGTTTTTTGCCAATGCCCAGCCTTTCAAAATCGGGATGTACAAATAATGCCCAAACATTATGCTCTTTTAGGTCCACTATAGAAAAACCAACGATGTTATTTTCGATTTCATAAACCCAGCCTTTGCCTTTTTCAGTTAAAAATAACTCACAATCTTCATCTGTCACCAAATTAGGATTGGATAAGGTATTCTCCTTTACTAGATTTCTTACAATTTGTATTTGTTTAATATCCTCAATTGATGCTTCTCTGATGCTCATTTAAAATTATTTAGACCTCATTGCTCTAATTAGTTTTTCGTTGCGTCTATCTGCTCTCGAGTTCTGCAAAGAAATAACTGCCCACACAGCTGCGGGTATCCATCCAATTAGGGTGATTTGTAAAATTAGGCAGATAATGCCTGTAAGTATTCTGCCACGAAGTAGAAATGAAATAAATGGGAAGAAAATGGCAATTAAGGTCATGTATTAAGAGTTGAGATGGTTTACAAATTGTTGGCGCTCGTTTGGAGTTAAGATGATTTTTTTATCGTTTACAGTTCTTAGCAGCACAGCGGTGTCTTTTCTGGTGGCGTACCAAGTCATTCTGCCTATCGATGTATTTGCAAAACCACCATAATAACCAAATAATCCGCCTACACCAAAAGTCCTTAATGCTCCATTCATAGTTTGCTCCTCTACCAGTTCTACACGCTCAATATCCACTCGTTTAATGCGAACATTTGTCAAGGGTCTACGTATCATAATTTCATCGGCAGTAATTATATAACCAGTTGGACTGAAAGCAAAAGCGAGCGTATAGATAAGCAACAAACCTACTGTAGTATAAATTGGCGTGGCATTTTCGGCATCTTTGATGATGGAGTATTGGCCACCAATAATCACAGCAAATAAAATGCTTACGCCAATGGTAACCACTAATGCTGTTTTATCTAATGAAGCTTTATAAATCATGTTGAAGCGTTTAAAGTGAAGCTTAATATAAGAAGAAAATAAATGTCTTAAAAGTGTTCACCACCTTATATTGTTATTAATTTCATCCTCAGTAAAGGATAATCTTTACCAAAATCGTCTTTCTCTGTTCTTTCGTAGGTTACGAAGCCTAATTTTTCGTAGAAGTTTTTAGCACTGATATTCTGTTCGTTCACATCAACTAATGTTGCTCCCCGCTTTGAAGTTGCAAATTGGATAAGTTGTTTTCCTAAGCCTTTTCCAATATAAGTTGGATCTAAAAACAGCATTTCTATTTTAGAATTGTGTAAGCCGATGAAACCAATGATTGTATCTTCATCTGTTAGACAAAACATATCCAAAATGCTAAAATCGTAGTCTTGGAGTAGGTCTCTTATTTCGATATAATCTGTAGGACTTAGAAAATGATGGGTAGCTAGAACAGACTTTTCCCAAACTGAAATGATTTGATTTTTGTATTTTCGCTTATATTTCTTGATTTGGAAATTCATTCGTCATACTGTTGTTTCTTAAGCTTTAGAAGTGAAAATACTGCTACTTTTTACTCAGTAAACAGCTGCTAATTAATACTTTATTTCAATATCTAACTGTCTGCCTTCGGCTAGGGCTTTTTTATCCATAGATGAGCCAACAGCAGCACCGATAGCCATACCAATAGGTAAACCTACTGCCATTAGCCCGATATTACCAATGCTTAAACCAAACGTTACACCAATAGGTAAACCAAATGCTGTAAATCCAAGTAACATCCAAAGGTTGCGATAGTGATTCTTTGGAGCAATTTTATGTGCTTTTTCTACTTGTTTTAAAATCGCTGTTTGCTCTTGTTTGATGAGCTTACGTAAATCATTTCCAACAAAAGATGATGCATTGATTCTCTCTACGCGTTCATTGATGAAAGTGATGGTTTCTGCAGGTAAATTCTTTTTAGATAGCTCGCTTAAAAGCGTGTCGAATTGAGCATAGTAAGTGCTTAATTTGAAATCGTTAGTAAGGTCTGGTCTTTGCTTTAAATCAATGATGCTCATATTGGTGCTCGTCGTTAATGTTTAGCTAAATTAATAAAAAAGCATATGCAAATGCTATTCTTGTTACTTAAGCTGCTTTACTTTTTTCCATTTCCTAATTCTATCCTTTGCATTTGTGAATGGCGAAGAAGTATTGAGCTGTATCATTTTTCCTAACGTCCATTTTTCATACCAAGGGGTTTCGTATAGTTCTCCAATAAAATTCAAAATGTTTCATAGAAGCAATTCAGCTGCTATATTGCCAAGCCTATGTTACCAGTCGTTATTTTTTCAGTCGTTTCCAATCTCTATCAAATAATATTTTTAGCTTGTTTTTGAAGTCGTCTCCAAAAACCTCTTTGGCTTCTGTTCCTTTGTCTAACTCAATTTCAAAAGTTGTAATTTCATCTGAATTGTCAAACTCTAAATTGTTATCACTGTCTTTTCCAACTGTCATAATTACTTTATCGGAACTTTTGATATACCTCCAATTATTTAGGTTGTAATTTGTTGGTGATATTTGTCTGAAATTGTTGCCAAATTTGTCTGAAATAAAAAGATATTGTGGGTCTTGGTCGGTCAGTTTTTTGTCTTTGTTGAAATCGTCTGTACGAACTGTATAAAAAATATGATTTGTTGTCTGTGAAATGTTGTCATTGTCGTCACTTCCAAACTTGTAATCGTAATTACCTACAATCATTTTTCTTTCACTCAATAAGTAGTATTCTTTAGTTTTTGAATTGTAAAAAATAATATTCCAATAGCCATGATTAGGCATTTCTTTGTAAGAAAGACTGCCACCTTCTCGCTCAGTTTCTCCCATAGATAATGGAAACATCAAAACTCCTGAACTGTCAATTTCAGAAAACGAGTTTGTCTGAATATTCAAGTTGTTTTTAGGGTCGTTAACAACCGCAAGACTGTCCGATGCAGAATTCCCTTTTTCTTGTTGTTGATTGTTATTTTGTCCACACGAAATAACGAGTGCCAAAATCAATAAATATATAAAATGTTTTGTCATAGTGATCGTTTTATGATGGCTGATAACGTTTCTGGGCTTTGCAAAGTGGCGGCACTTTAGCACAAAAGTTCAATAGAATTACTGCTGTTGAACCTTGTACAGATGTTTCATAGAAGCACTTCAGCCGCCATATTGCCAAACCGATGTTAGCGGTTTGTTGTTTTATTCAAGTGTTAATTTTCCGTCTTCTGATAAAATTGTTTTGCCGTCTTTTTCAATTTCAAGTATAATGTCTGGGGAACTTTCCTCGCCTATAATATTTCTGTAAACTTTGTATGTATAGTTTCCTTGAACAAAAGTAATAACGTGGTTTCCTCCACTTCCTTCAAACTCTAATTCTCCATCATTCAAAATAATGTCTGGTTTTGAAGTTTCTTTTTCACTTACTTTCCAGGAAGCATATCTGTATTTATCATTAGTAAGCTCATCAATTCTAATTAGATAATTTTTCGTTTTTATTTTGTAAGTCGGACTTTCAAAAGTTTTTAGTGAATTGTGTAAATTTTCCTTTTCCCTGTCTATCAAATCTTTTCTGAGTTTTTTTTCAAAATCACTTTGGTAGTTTACCGCTGTTATTATTCCATCAGAATTAGCCATCCATAAAACACCATTGTCTAACATAATTCCTCTCCAGCCTACTTCTGACCATTGTTCAATTTTTGAATTAGCAATCTTGTCAATAAGAATTTTGTCAAAAACTTCGCTAAATCTCTTATTAAATTCATTTTTGTTTTTAATGCTTGGAATTGGATATTGTCTTTCTAACGGAAAGCTAATAATGTCTGATATTTTGTCAACATTATTCGATTTGAACAACTCAATAACATTGTTGATGCTTTCTATTTTATCGTCAGCAAGTTTTTCATTGTCGTCAGGCTTCTCTTGTTTTAAAAGTTTGTCTTCTGTTTTAGCAGTCGGTTTTTCATTTGATGCTATTGTTGTTTTTGTTTCCGTTTGGTTACATCCGAAAATCAAAAGTCCAAATGTTAAAGCCATCAGTTTAATATGTTTCATTTCTATCGAATGTTCGTTGTTTGTGTGGCGTCATACAATGACCGCTAACTTATTTATAACCTTCATAAAATGGCGCCAATCCAACTAAATATTGTTGGCTTTACGCCACACGTATAAGGCTTTTTTGTGTTTAATCAAATATATCTTTTTAAATTATAAGTCGTCGAAGGGGATTTTAATATTCTTAATACTTATGTGCTTACGTGGGTGTGAATAATATTCAATAGCCAGTGATCAATTTTGATGAAGTATCATTAATCGCTAGTGTCTTATGAAATAATCAACAATCTTCCATAAGGATGGTTTTGACCTTATGAACAATTAAACCTATGACTAATGAACAAATGCCCCAATGAACTGAATAACCAACCAACTTTGCTGCTATGCCAGATTAGCTATTAACCTTTAATCATTAATAATTTATCATTAACCCTTAATCATTAAACAAATTCCTATTTTTGCAGAAATATTGACCCTATATTAATGAGTACAGCTACAAAATACAATCCACAAGAAACTGAAGACAAATGGTACAGCTATTGGTTGGAAAAGCGTTTTTTCCACTCAGAGCCAGACGAGCGTGAGCCTTATACTATCGTAATTCCTCCACCAAACGTAACGGGGGTGCTGCACATGGGCCACATGCTTAACAATACCATTCAGGATGTGTTGATACGTAAAGCTCGTATGCAGGGCAAAAATGCTTGCTGGGTACCGGGTACCGACCATGCTTCTATTGCTACAGAAGCAAAGGTTGTAGCCATGTTAAAGGAGCAGGGCATCAACAAAAAGGACCTTTCTCGTGAAGAGTTCTTGAAATATGCTTGGGAGTGGAAAGAGAAGTACGGCGGTATCATTTTAGAACAGTTAAAGAAACTAGGCGCCAGTTGCGACTGGGAAAGAACTCGTTTTACGATGGAAGAAGACCTTTCTGAAGCCGTAATTGATAGTTTTATTCACCTGTACAAAAAAGGTTTGATTTACCGTGGTTACCGTATGGTAAACTGGGACCCGCAGGGAAAAACCTCTATTTCTGATGAGGAGGTAATCCGTAAAGAAGTAAACTCGAAGTTGTATTATATCAAGTATTTTGTTAGTCAGAAAGACGGAAAGACGGAAAGCAATCTTTCGGACTTGCCGACTAATGACTTCCTGACTATAGCTACTACCCGTCCAGAAACGATTATGGCCGATGCGGCTATTTTTGTAAACCCGAACGACGAGCGTTTTAAACATTTGGTAGGTAAGAAAGTACTGATCCCGTTAATTAACCGCGAAATTGAGGTAATGGCGGATGAGTACGTAGACATGGAGTTTGGAACGGGCTGCTTAAAGGTAACCCCGGCACATGATACCAACGATTACGAGCTAGGTTTGAAATATAACTTAACGCCTTTCCTAGATATTTTAGACGATGATGCTAAACTGAATGAAAAAGCCGAAATTTTAGTTGGCGAAGATCGTTTTGTGGCTCGTAAGAAAATTGCCAAAATGCTCGAAGAGGCTGGTAATTTAGAAAAGGTAGAAGATTATAAATCGCAGGTTGGTTTTTCTGAACGTACCGATGCGGTAATAGAGCCTAAAGTATCGTTACAGTGGTTTGTGAAAATGAAAGAGTTTGCGCAACCTGCTTTAGATGATGTGGTGAATGGCGAAGTAAACTTAATTCCTAATAAATTCGAGAACACCTACAAGCATTGGATGGAGAATGTTCGCGATTGGAATATTTCTCGCCAGTTATGGTGGGGACAACGTATTCCGGCTTGGTATTTACCAGACGAAACGTTTGTAATTGCTAAAACTAGAGAAGGGGCTTTTGAGGAAGCGAAGCTGAAAAATCCTGATTTACAACCTTCAGACTTGAAACAAGACGAAGATGTAATGGATACTTGGTTCTCGTCTTGGTTATGGCCAATCTCTGTGTTCGATGGTTTTAAAAATCCTGATAACAAGGATTTTAACTACTACTATCCAACCAACGATTTAGTGACTGCACCGGAGATTTTATTCTTTTGGGTAGCACGTATGATCATGGCTGGTCGTGAGTTTACGGGCAAAAAACCTTTCACTAACGTATATCTAACAGGTATCGTTCGTGATAAGTTGGGCCGTAAGATGTCTAAATCGTTAGGTAACTCACCAGACCCAATTGGTTTGATTGATAAATACGGAGCCGATGGTGTTCGGGTAGGGATGTTAATGTCGAGCCCAGCTGGTAACGATTTAATGTTTGATGAATCTTACTGCGAACAAGGCAGAAACTTCGCCAGCAAAATCTGGAATGCTTTCCGTTTGGTAAAAGGATGGGAAACTGATGCAAATTTAGCTAACCCTAACCAGCAGGCTATCGCTTGGTTTGAAAGTCGTTTTAGCGAAGCATTGGTAGAAATTGAACATAACTTTAAGCAGTACCGTTTATCTGAAGCTTTAATGGCTACCTATAAATTGGTGTGGGACGATTTCTGTGCTTGGTACCTAGAAATGGTTAAACCAGCGTATCAGCAACCTGTTGATGCGGCTACCAAAGCAGCTACGGTAGCTTTCTTCGAGCAGATTTTGAAGTTATTGCATCCGTTTATGCCTTTCTTAACCGAAGAGCTTTACCACGATGAATTGTTTGGCGAGCGTACGGAGATGGATTGCTGTATAGTAGCCGATTATCCGACAATAGGGGCGATAAACGAAGCTTTATTGAAAGATGCTGAATTAGTGAAAGGTTTGGTTTCGGAAATTAGAAATGTTAGAAATACCCGTCAGATCTCTCCGAAAGAAGCTTTAGAATTGAGTATTAAAGTAAATTCTGAGGTTGATTATACCACTTGGTTAAACATTGTTTACAAACTAGCTAACGTAAGCAAAGCTGATTTTGTAATTGATAAGATTGTAGGGGCAGCTAGCTTTATGGTAGGTAAGGATGAGTTTTTTATCCCGTTAAGCCAAAACGTAGATGCTGATGCAGAGAAAGAACGTTTAACCAAAGAATTACAATACCTAGAAGGTTTCTTAAAATCGGTAGACGCAAAGTTGAGCAACGAACGTTTTGTGCAAAATGCAAAACCAGAAATCATTGAAAATGAGCGCAACAAAAAAGCAGATGCGGAGTCGAAAATTACGATCATTAAGGAAAGCTTAGCAGCGTTGTAGGTCTTAAGTTACGGGTTGCGAGTTATAAGTAATAAGTAACATGTCGCATTTTAGATAACGTGCACTATTTAAATCCTTTCAGTTTACGCTGAAAGGATTTTTTTATTGTCCAGTTGGTATAGAGAGATGCCTATATTAAACTTTGCTGTTCTCTCCCTTCCAGGGAGAGATGGCATAGCCAGAGAGGGTTCTAAGGGTTTCTCATATGTAATTAGGAGAGTATATGTTTTTAATTTGACCCTCTCTGCCCTTTGGGCATCTCTCCCTTTCAGGGAGAGAGTGTAGCAATATGCCTATATTAAACTTTGCTTTTCTCTCCCTTCCAGGGAGAGATGGCGTAGCCAGAGAGGGTTTTATAAATTACATTATACTTCTGTTTTCCCTAAAAGACAGATAGTAGCGACATGTACTATATTAAACTTTGCTATTCTCTCCCTTTCAGGGAGAGATGGCGCAGCCAGAGAGGGTTTGAAAATTATTGTATTAATTTATTTAATAGTAAATTTAGGTATCAACCTAAAACCTATGGATGCCAAATCATTTCGAAAGGAACTGCGTAAAAATCAAACTTCTGCTGAAAACTCATTTTGGAATTTAGTTAGAGCAAATAAATTTTTAAATCTAAAGTTTAGGCGACAACATACCGTAGATAAGTATACTGTTGATTTTCATTGCCCTAGATTAAATTTGATTATAGAATTAGACGGAAGTGTCCATCAAAACTTAGGACAATCTTTGTACGATGAGCAAAGGGATTCCTGCTTAAAAGCCAAAGGTTATCACCTAATTAGATTAGATAATGATGCGGTGCTAAATTATCCAGAAGTAGTGTTAGAATACTTGAAAGAGATTATTGAAGAGGGAAAGTTGTTACGGTAGTTTTGACCCTCTCTGCCCTTTGGGCATCTCTCCCTTTCAGGGAGAGAGTGTAGCGATATGCCTATATTAAATTTTGCTGTTCTCTCCCTTTCAGGGAGAGATGGCGTAGCCAGAGAGGGTTTTATAAATATACTATGCTTTGGTTTTTCCTAAAAGACAGATAGTGGCAACACATACTCTATGCAGCTTGGCTGTTCTCTCCCTGAAAGGGAGAGGTGGCGCAGTCAGAGAGGTCTCAAAATTCACTAGTTTTGCTTCTTTTTTTCTACTGTACTTTCAACTCATAACCCAAAAACCAGCAACCCACTCTCCAAACGTATCAACCCTTTTACAAGCAAAACATCGTTTTTAATACAAAACTTTCTTTCTTTATAATCACAAACAAAAACGCCGAGTATGAGAAGATTTTTCCTGTTTTTTGTGGCTGCAGCAGCAGTATCTTGCAGCAACAACCAAACGAAAGAAGCACCAGTAGCTTCAAATATCTTTATAGAACAAAAAGTATCAGAGTTTGTAGCCCAACATCCAGAATGGACCAGCGGAGACAATACCAACGAAGAAATTACAGATAAGTTTCAACACGAAGTGAAACGATGGAGTAACGAACAAGATTTTCTGAAAGAAATGCCTTTGCAATTAAAGTCAATTAGAGACACCACTTTAAGTGGACAAGATTTCAAGCTAGGTACTTTCGCAGGATATAATGATAACACTCGTCCATCGGGTTCGGTATTAAACTATATCCAAGTAAATGTTGATGGTATATTGCCTCCTGATATTTCACAACAAGTGAAAATAGACGGTAAATATACATTAGAAGCCATGTTGTACAAACAGGGAAGCCGTAAAGATGTAAAGTTAATTAACGTTGCCGATTTTAGAGGTTACGATTTGGGAAGATATGTATTTTCTATCGTAAAGGTAAAGCCAATAGAGACTAAGTAGTAGCTTTTTCTTCTAAATGCTTAATCATACCTTTTAACATGGTATGTACAATAGGCCTATGAAAAGGCTTAACCGGAAAAAAATATAATCGCCCTAACCAACTGTGAAACTTAATTACAGTGCTAATGGTTAGGGTTTTTTCATGGGCGTTATTTTCATTTGCTTTCAGATAAAGCGAAATCCTGAAATCTAAATACTTATTTTCTACTTTTGAGCCAAATATGATGAAGATGAGGAGTTTAAAATTGATGGTGCTGACATTAACGCTTATGACGATGAACCTACTAAATTCAAAAGCACAAACCGTTGATGTCAGTAAGTTAAAACCTGCTAGCCGTACAGATACTTCGTTTGTGGTTGGCATTGGAGATACTCAATCTTATTTGCCAATAACTATCTTTAAAGGAAAGGAAAAAGGACCTGTTTTTACCATAGTTGCTGGCATTCATGGTTACGAATATCCTCCTATTGTCGCCGTGCAAGAGCTAATTAATGAGATAGATGTACAGACTTTGAAAGGAACACTCATCGTATTGCCGATGGCTAATGTCGGTGCTTTCTACGGACGTACACCATTTTTAAATCCGTTAGACGGTAAAAACTTAAATAATGCTTTTCCAGGTAGCGCCAACGGAACAGTAACAGAACAGATTGCCCATTTAATCAGTACGGTAATTATTCCGCAGTCGGATGTGTTCTTAGATATTCATGCTGGAGATGCAAATGAAGATTTATTGCCGTTTGTGTGTTATTACAACAATACATCAACCCCAAAACAAACAGCTTTGGCAAGAACGTTGTCTTTGGCCTCTGGCTTCGAGTATGTAGTTGCTTATCCATATACTTTAACCGAAACTGAACCTGCAAAATATGCTTTTAAACAGGCCACGCAGAAAGGAATTACGGCTTTAAGTTTTGAAGCTGGTAAGTTGGGCAATGTACAAATTGACCAAGTGCGGGCGATTAAAGTAGGGGTTTATAGCCTATTGTCGCATTTGAAGATGCAGCCGTTGAAAAATATAAGTAAGGTCAAAACCATCAGTTTAAATAGCCAAGCTTATATTAAAGTGCCACAAAGTGGATTGTTTTATAGCAAGCTAAAAGCTGGAGATAAGGTTAAAAAAGGGGAGAAGCTAGGTTATATCTCCAATGAGTTTGGTACTAAGCTAGAAGATGTTGTTTCAACCGCTGACGGTATCATTTTGTACAAAGTTGGTACACCACCGGTAAATAAAGGTGAGACTTTGTTTTGTATTGGATATTAATTCACCCACTTTAAGTTGTTTTTGTGCTCTACGTCATTCCCGCTTACGCGGGAATCTTAACGAGTTAGAAGGGGAAATAACTATCGTATTAAGATTAGCGAAGTTACTTCAACTTCGTTATCTACTTTAACCTCTCCAATCTGCCTTTTCGTTTCACTAAGTTTTTGTAATCCCATTGGATATCTTTAGCTTTTGCTAACCAACGTTTTAAATCTTCTACATTTACTTCTTCTACGGAAGTATAACGTGCTTCAGCTGCTTTAAACTTGCCTTCAATTTGTAAGTTTTCTTCTTCGAAAGACTGTCCGCTCCAAAACAGCAAACGTACACTATCTTTTAGCTTACTATAACCAACAATGGGGTTGCCATCTAAAAACCAAACAGGGTGTGCATGCCATAGCTTATTTTCCGCTTCGGGCAAATTAGTATCTATAGTTGCAGCTAATAAATTGCAAATTGCTTTGTCGCTACTTAGCTGTGCATCGTTGTAAGATTGAATTTCTGCTTGCATACTTATGCTTTAGGTTGATTTAGAAACTCATCTGTAAAGTGTATTTCCTGCTGTGGTTGTGCAAACTTACCATCGTTATAAGCTTGTGATTGGCCTTTTGGAATAGAAAGTGAATTCCAACTTCCATTGGTTAGCATTTTGCCTAACATCACAATCTGTCCGATATGGTATGGATAGTGCGCCAATTGCCTGTTGATCGCTGCTATTACCGTATGTCCTTCGTTACGGATGTAAACGATAATGTTTAAATCATTGTCAGTTAGGTTGTTAATTTCGTTAAGTAAACAATCCCAACCCTCATTCCATATTTTAATCAGCTCCTCTTTCTTGGCCGATTGGGGTTCAAATTCTAAGTCTCTGTTTCTCCACGCTTTCTCACCATCAGAAGTGAGGAAATCAGTGAAACGTGAACGCATATTATTAGAAAGGTGGCTGATAATCATGGCAATGCTGTTGCTATCATCATTGTACTGCCAATGAAAAGCCTCCTCGTTAATTTGCAGAAAGGTTTTGTCGGCAAGCATTTTATAATACTGAAATTGCTTTTTAATGCTTTCAAGGTAATCGTTGCTCATTTTGGTTGTTTTGTGATTTAAAGATAGGGATTATTTACAATTCTCTCTTTGTGTCACTTGGCGGATACTTTTAAAACTTTACGGTTAATTTTTACCGCAAAGAAATAAAGAGTAATGCTAAGGTCGCGAAGTTTTAAGAGGTCTCTTTTGTTTTCTAAACCTGATAGCAGCGGATCCCGATTTTTAATCGGGAGGAGCGAATAGCAGGACTTTCGGTAAAAAAGAGTTGCAGGTTTTGCTTTTCAGATAAAATAAACATTAAGGAGTTAAGGAAAATTAAGTTTTTATACATATTCGATCTTAATGCATCTTCATTTCTTAATGTTTAGCAATTTCTTAAACGTTTTACAATCAAATTTTACTTTTCGAAAAAGAATAATACCTTTGCACCATCAATAAGGGGTGCCTTGTTTTGTAAGAAACACAAATAAAGGCTGAGATCATACCCATTTTAAAGGTGAAAGGTATAAGGTGTAAGGTTTTAGGGCAGGCGTGTTGCCAATCTAAAATCGTAAATCTAAAATCGTAAATCCTTTAAATGCACCTGATCCAGGTAATGCTGGCGTAGGGATGGTTTATGAAGTTTAACTAATGTCGGGCGTAACCCCTACAACCGATGGGTTTAACTAAAAAACAACAATAAGTTGAAAAAATTAAGATTTGCAGTTTTGGCTGCATTGCTGTGTCCGTTTTTGGCGTTGGCACAGTTCAAGATTTCTGGAAAAGTATCCGGAACTAATGGAAATGCTTTGTCGGGAGCGAGTGTAAAATTAAAAAATCAGGGTTTTACTGCCGGAAGTAATGCCAATGGTATTTACGAATTAAGTAATTTACCTGCGGGTAGCTATACCGTGGTGGTGAGTTACCTAGGCTACGCCACACAAGAGAAGAAAGTAATAGTTAATGCAAATGCGGTAGCAGATTTCACTTTGCAACAACTGTCTTTCGTAGCTGATGAAGTAGTAGTGAGTGCCACTAGGGTAGCTAAAAATGCTGCTTTCACCTACAAAAATTTAAGCAAGGCAGATTTAGACAAAACCAATCAGGGACAGGATTTGCCTTACTTATTGAATCAAACTCCTTCGGTGGTGGTAACTTCTGATGCTGGTGCTGGTGTAGGTTACACAGGTATCCGTATTAGAGGTAGCGATGCCACACGTATCAATGTTACTTTAAATGGTATTCCATTAAATGATGCTGAAAGTCAAGGTAGTTTCTTTATCAATTTACCAGATTTGGCTTCTTCGGTAGATAATATTCAAATCCAACGCGGTGTGGGTACTTCTACCAATGGTGCAGGTGCTTTCGGGGCAAGTTTGAATATCCAAACTACCACTAGAAAAGATTCTGCTTATGCAGAGTTGAACAATACTTACGGTTCTTTCGAAACTTGGAGAAACACTGTAAGCGCAGGAACTGGTTTAATCAATAATAAGTTTAGTTTCGATGCTCGTTTATCGCGTATTAAATCTGACGGCTATGTAGATAGAGCATCTTCAGATTTGAAATCGTTCTTTGTAACTGGTGCTTATTACGGTAAAAATGATATTTTACGTGTTAACGTTTTCAGTGGTACAGAAAAAACTTACCAAGCTTGGAATGGCATCAGTAGAGAGATGATGGAAACCAATCGTAGATACAATAGCTTTACGTACGATAACCAAACAGATAACTATCAACAAGACCATTACCAATTGTTTTATACCCGTAATATCAGTAAACAATTAGTAGCTAACGCTGCTTTGCATTATACTTATGGCAGAGGTTATTACGAAGAGTTTAAAGAAGCTCAAAAATTATCAAAGTATAAAATTGATCCAGTTGTGGTTAAAGACCCAGCTACAGATAACATAGTTACATTTTATGATACGTCTGATTTGGTTCGTCGTTTATGGTTAGATAATGATTTCTACGGTACCACTTATTCTCTAGCCTACACTCCTGCAAATAACTTGAACTTTACCTTGGGTGGTGCTTATAACCGTTATGAAGGTAAACACTTTGATGAAGTAGTTTGGGCGCAATTTGCAAATTACAATGGTGCCGCTTCTATGCGTCACAGATATGATGATAACGATGCTTTCAAAAGTGATTTCAATATTTTTGGTAGGTTAAGCTATCAATTAGATAAATTGAATATTTATGCAGATTTACAATATCGTAATGTATTTTACTCTTTCTACGGAAGGGTAGATGCTAGTAGTTTTGCACAACAAAATGCTCGCTTAGAGTTTTTCAACCCTAAATTTGGTTTAACTTATAACTTAACGGATCAAAGTAATGTTTACGCATCTGTTGCTGTAGGTAATAAAGAACCTAATAGAAGAGATTTTGTAGATTCAAACACTGGTACTCGTCCTGAACACGAAAATTTAACAGATATTGAATTCGGTTACCGTACACAGCAAGGTGATTTTAATATAGGTGCAAACGGTTTTGCCATGCTTTACAAAAATCAGTTAATTAATACAGGTAAATTAAATGAAGTTGGCGGACAAACCCGTCAGAATGTGCCAGATAGTTACCGTATTGGTTTAGAGTTAGATGCTCGCTGGCAAATTGTAAAGAACTTTTCATGGACAGCAACGGCAACCTTAAGTCAGAGCAAAATTAAAAACTTTACCGAATTCGTTTATGATGATGATGAAAACAGAGCTGGCGAATTTCTAACTTTCGATTACAGTAATACCAATATCGCTTATTCGCCACGTTTTATAGGTTCAAATGAATTTGCATACACTTATAAAAACGCAGGTATCGCCTTGGTAAGCAAGTATGTGGGTGAGCAGAATTTAGATAATACTGGTGGTAAAGATGAAAACGGTAACGTTGTTCGTGTGTTAGATGCTTTCTTTATCAACGATATCCGTTTAACTTATAATGTAAAAGCGTTAGGCATTAAAAACATTGGTTTAAATTTCTTGGTAAACAACATTTTTAATGTACGTTATGCAGCTAACGGCGGCAGTGGTGCTTACTTAACTGACCGTGAATTTGGTAGATACGAGTACTTCTATCCACAGGCTACACGTAACTTCTTGTTAAGTTTGAACTTTAAGTTTTAAATAGTACTTGTCACATTGAGCTTGTCGAAATGTCTTCCAAAAGGCTTCGACAAGCTCAGCCTGACAAGCGTTTTTAAAATCCTACAAGAAATTTCTCTACTATCGCTGCTTTAATGGTTGCAACAAATATTCTAAGCCATTCAGCTTAATCTCGTAGAGTGTTGCCAATAACATCCCTAATTTTCCAGCCGGAAAGCCCTTGCTTTGATACCATACCAAGTAATGTTCAGGTATGTCGCACAAAACCCAACCTTTATATTTACCATAAGGCATTTTCATTACAACAAGTTCTTTCAGTAATTCTGGGTTCATGCGTTAAAGATAACTTTTTTTGAAAAGCAATTACAGTATTTCAATTGAAGTGAGTCCCGTTTTTCGTTTCAATCTTTTTGTTTTCTCATTCCGTCATTTCGAACGTAGAGAGAAATCTGTTCTATAGAAACAGTTAACTTTGAGATTTCTCTCTACGTTCGAAATGACGCCCCAAAAAGTATTTCCACTTCAAGCGGGTTTAGGATGCAAAATTTGTGCAACTATTTAAATTTGCAAAACGTTTAAGTTATTGGCTTTTGCTAATGTTGGATTGCAAAATGCTTCGTTTTTTAGTATCTTCGATTAGATATTTATCGCAATGGAATCGAAAAAACGTAAAATGGCAATGGTGTCGAATAAAGTTAACATGTTAACTCATGACCAAGGATTTGAGGATTTGCAGTATTGGCTAACTAAGTCTCCAATTGAGCGTCTCGCTTGCGTTACTTATCTTGTAAAACAATATCACAGCAAGCCATTAAGGATGGACAAGACAAAGTATGGAAAAATTAAATTTTAATGATACTATCTGAAGACTTTGAAGATTTCTTAGTGCTTTTGAATAAGCATCATGTAGATTATTTGGTTGTTGGTGGTTATGCGATGGCTTTTCATGGTAAACCTAGATACACTGGTGATTTAGATATTTGGATAAATATTTCAGAAAGTAACGCAATTAAAATGCTTGCAGTGATTAATGAGTTTGGGTTTTCTGGTTTAGGTTTTTCGGAACAGGATTTCCTTAAAGAAAATTTAATCAATCAAATCGGTTATCCGCCATTGAGAATAGATGTGATTACTAGTATAGATGGTGTTCTGTTTAACGACGCTTACGAAGAAAAAATGGAAATCGAGATAGGAGAGGATATAAAAATCAATTTCATCGGATTAAACCATCTTATTCAGAATAAAAAGATGAGCGGTAGAAAAATTGATATTGCTGACGTAGCTGATTTAGAAAAAAAGATAAAAAAAACTAAATAATCAACTCCCAAACCATCACCTTCTTATCATCTCCTGTAGAAATCAACTTGCTTCCATCGTGGCTCCAAGCCAGCTTGTTAATCGAATGGCTGTGGCCAATGCCCATTTTCTCAATGCTTGCGATCTTGTAAAGTTTAAAATTCTCGGCGTCCCAAAGTTTAATGCTCTTGTCTTGACTCGCAGTAGCAAAGTAGGGTAGCATAGGATGGAAAACAATATCGTAAATGCCAAACATATGTGCTGGAATACTCTGAACTAGTTCATAACTTGGCAAGTTCCAAACTTTCAATTGTGCATCTCTACTTCCAGAAATCAAATATTTTCCCTTTGGGTGATATGCTAACGAAGTAACGCCCAAAGTATGCTCTGTTAGCGTGCGCTTTAAACTGTAGTCTTCCGAGTTGTAAATATGGATGGTACTGTCTTTGCAGCCAAATGCAATTTCTTTTTCATCTGGAGATACGGCAATGCATCGTACGGTATCAGCAGAAATAGGTAATCTATAAAGCTCTTTAAAACTGTTTAACGACCAAATGGCCACTGTGCCATCTTCACTACTGGTTAGCAATTCGTTTTTATAGGCGATGGTTTGCATGCCGAATATCGGTTTAGAATGAGCATTTACTCTCGCCACAATTTCCTGCTTAATAAAATCAAAAACAGAAAAAGCGCCACTTCTTTCTCCTATAAACAGCTGGTTGTTGTAATTGTGTAAATAGTAAACAGAACTTTGTACAGGTAGTTTTACCATCACAAATGCCATTTTGTTTAACGACCATTCTACTACACCTTTGTCATTTCCAGCGGTAAAGAAAATTCCTTCCTTGTCAGATTTTGCAAGTGCATAAACTGGGTTTTGATGCCCTGTGAAAGTGTGTAGGTGTTTCAGCATATTACAAAAGTAAGGATAATTAACGGTCGCTAAATTTAATAATTGTCATCATTTAGCCGTCTATATGTCTTTGGGAGCTTACACTTATCTCAGTTTTTTGCTTATTTAATTTCGGATTACACATCCGAAGGTGGGTAAGGTCGGGATTGCAAATCCCGACCAGCGCTAGTGTTTCCCTCTTCCAAAGGGGCGGTCGAAGATCGACGTGTTTTAGTTAAAAGACAATCTAAACTTCATTTCCTTACTGACTCTTAAAAATCATCAAGCCTGAAAACAATTTTTGTTTAGATTTGTAGTCTAATAACTTAAACAAAATGTATTGGTACGATGGGTATCGTCGCTAAATATTCCATAAAAGAACTTGAAGTCCTGACCGGAATTCGTGCAGCTACGCTACGGATGTGGGAAAAGCGATACCAAATCATCAAGCCACTGCGCACCCAAACCAATATCCGTTATTATGCCAATGAGCACCTTAAGCTATTGCTAAATGTAAATGTGCTTAACCGAAATGGCATCAAAATCTCCCATATAGCTAAAATGAGCTCAAGAGAGATTGCAGACAAAGTAAAAGACTTGAGTTTTGTGAAAACAGGAGATGATGACCTGTTCGATGGTTTGATGCTAAGTATGATAGATTTGGATGAAAACTTATTCCATCAAGCATTTTATAAAGCTGTTGCGAGATTAGGCTTTGAAGATACCATTAACCGTATCATATTCCCGTTTTTTAGTAGAATAGGAATTTTGTGGCAAATCGATTCCATTAATCCAGCACAAGAACATTTTATTAGCAACATGGTAAGGCAAAAATTGATTGCCGCTATTGATAATGCCACAACTAAAACAAATGCCTCTGCCAAAAAAGTATTGATGTTTCTGCCCGAAAGCGAGCTTCATGAATTGGGTATATTGTTCCTTAATTATATCTTAAAAAACAAAGGTTACCGTACGATTTATTTAGGTCAAGCAGTACCGTTAAGTGATTTGCCCCGTATCCTAGAAATCAGTGATCCAGATATTTTAATCACCAGTGTTTCTAATTCCATTTCGCTTGGCGATATCACTTCCTTCACCAATAAACTATCGGTGGTTCCTGCCAATAAAAAGGTGTTTATAGCCAGTAATGCCATCTACGAGGCGCAGGCTGAGCTTCCATCTCACTTCAAAATATTTGAAAATCTTAAGCAGTTAGCTGCCGAGTTTTAAATTTATTAGTTGTAACTTACTAGCTAATAAATGACCTACATCATTATCAAGCTATTCTTGATTTTTTTTTTCTTGTTTAGTTTTTGTGTTTAAAAGTTAAACAAAATAAATGTATGTTTGTTGTACACCCAAAGATGAATCAAAAAACTTCCCCAAAAACTGTAATTATTGGAGCTGGCTTTGCTGGCTTAAGTGCAGCTATTACTTTGGCAGATAGCGGTCATAGCGTAACTGTAGTCGAAAAAAATACAGAAATAGGCGGAAGAGCAAGGGTGTTTAAAAAAGACGGTTTTACCTTTGATATGGGCCCAAGTTGGTACTGGATGCCAGAAGTAATGGAGAAATTCTTCAACCAATTTGGTAAATCAACTGCAGATTATTTCGAACTCAAACGTCTAGATCCTTCTTATCAGGTAATTTATGGAAAGGATGATTTACTTTCTGTACCTGCCGATTATCAATCATTAAAACAATCTTTTGAAGAAATTGAGGAGGGAAGTTCTGTTCAATTAGATAAATTCTTAGCTGAGGCACAATATAAATACGACGTCGGAATTAATGAATTTGTACATAAACCAGGCTTAAGTATTTTCGAGTTTATGGATTTGAAAGTGCTGAAGGCGGCATCTAAATTAGATTTGTTACAGTCATTCGCAAAACACGTCCGCCGTTATTTTAAATCACCAAAACTACTGCAACTGTTAGAGTTTCCAGTTTTGTTTCTGGGAGCTGTTCCTAAAAATATCCCTGCGTTATATAGTATGATGAACTATGCAGACATCAAGTTAGGAACTTGGTATCCAATGGGCGGTTTTGGTAAGCTTGCGGAGGCCATGTATTTGTTGGCTGTAGAAAAAGGAGTGGAGTTTAAAACTGGCACGGTAGTAAAATCAATTGAAGTATTGGATGGTAAAGCTAAAAAAGTAATTACTGAAAATGGAGAAATCGATGCAGATATAGTGATTGGCGCCGGTGATTATCATCATATAGACCAACATCTATTGCCGAAATCGTTAAGAAATTATTCTGAAAGCTATTGGGATAAGCGGGTGATGGCACCTTCATGCTTATTGTATTATATAGGGGTCAATAAAAAGCTTCCCAAATTACAGCACCATAATCTCTTTTTCGAAACTGATTTTGATACGCATGCTAAAGCTATTTACGAGACACAGCAATGGCCTGAAAACCCATTGTATTATGTGTGTTGCCCATCAAAAACAGATGAATCCGTAGCGCCAGAAGCAATGGAAAATCTTTTTATGTTGATTCCAGTAGCGCCGGGTTTACAGGATACCGAAGAGATTAGAGCTAAATATTTCGATGAATTAGTAGAGAGGTTGGAAGGTTTTTGTGGTGAAAAGTTCAAGGAAAATATCGTTAGCAAAACCACTTACGCCTATTCCGATTTCGTGAAAGATTACAATGCATTTAAAGGTAATGCCTATGGTTTAGCGAACACCTTAGGACAAACTGCAGTTTTAAAACCATCTATCAAAAATAAGAAAGTAAAGAATTTGTACTATACAGGTCAACTCACTGTTCCCGGTCCTGGCGTTCCCCCAGCCATTATCTCCGGACAAGTAGTAGCCAATTATATCGTAAAGCACCAAAACTAATTTTTATGAAAGCACTGTTCGACCAGGTTTCTGCCAAATGCAGCCAAATCACCACCCAAAAGTATAGTACTTCCTTTTCGTTAGGCATTAAATTTCTGTCGCCAACTATTCGTCCAGCTATTTTTGCTATTTACGGCTTTGTAAGACTGGCAGATGAAGTAGTAGATTCTTTTCATGAATATGATAGAAAAGGGCTTTTGGTGCAGTTAAGAGAGGAAACTTATGCAGCTTTAGAAAATAAAATCAGTCTTAACCCAATTATCAATAGCTTTCAGCAAACGGTACATCAATATCAAATAGATGTAGAACTGATTGAGGCTTTTTTAGATAGCATGGAGATGGATTTGGATAAGCAGGTTTACACCAAACAACTGTACGATAAATACATTTTTGGTTCGGCGGAAGTGGTTGGATTGATGTGCTTGAAAGTATTTTGTAATGGTGATGCCAATGAATATAACCATTTGCGTCATTCGGCGATGAAGCTGGGTTCTGCTTTCCAAAAAGTAAATTTTTTAAGGGATATTAAAGCAGACCATTTTGAATTGGGTAGAATGTACTTTCCAAATATGGATTTCAATTGTTTTACGGAAGAAGATAAGGCACTGATAGAGCAAGAAATAAAAGCTGAGTTTGATGAAGCCCTAAATGGGATTGTAAAATTGCCGAGATGCGCTAAAAAGGGCGTATATTTAGCCTATATTTATTATAAATCACTATTCAGGAAAATACAGGAAATTCCTGCTAAGCACATTATGGAAAAAAGGGTACGAGTGCCCGATTTCCAAAAGGCGTTGCTCATGTTAAACACCTTTTTTGTGCCGCAGGCTCCAGAAAGATTATCAACAAATGTGGGCTAAACCAGTTTTACTATTTATTTCAACACTATTTATTATCTCTACTGATACCTCTAAGCAAAACATTAGAACCATGTATGCAAAGTCGGTAGAAAGTAAACAGACGGCTAAAAATCTACTTTCAGTATTAGAAAAACAAGAACAAAATGCCTTTGTGGTAGGTTACGCTGGAGCTACTAAAATGATTATGGCTAAGCATGTTTTCAATCCAATCACAAAACTCCATTATTTTAATGCTGGCAAGAAGATGTTGAATAAAGCTATCGCAAAGGAGAATGGTAATGTAGAGCTAGTATTTTTAAGATATGCAACACAAGTTTCTGCACCTTCCATATTGGGATACAACGATAACATCGATACAGATAAAAAGCAAATCTTAAGAGGTTTGAACAATGATAAAATAGACGAACAATTGGCGAAAACCATCATTTCGTTTATGAAGAAACAAGAATTAACACCTGAGGAAAAACAACAATTAACTGGCTTAGCCAAATGATAGAGGAAGTAATTTTAGTAGATGCGGAAGATACAGAGATTGGCTTGATGGAGAAGATGCAAGCGCATCGAGAAGCAAAACTTCACCGTGCTTTTTCTGTTTTTCTACTGAATGATGAAAATGAAGTGCTGTTGCAGCGCCGTGCTTTTAAAAAATACCATTGCGGTGGTATGTGGACTAACGCTTGTTGTAGTCACCCTAGGGCGGGAGAAACGTTGCAGGCTGCGGTAGATAGACGCTTGGAAGAGGAAATGGGAATTGCTTGCGAGACCAATTGGGTTTACAGTTTTATTTACAAAGCTAATGTGGGTGAAGGTTTGTTTGAGCATGAATTTGACCATGTTTTCTTCGGGAGATTTTCCGGTACGCCGAAACCTGATGAAAATGAAGTGTCTGATTGGGCATATGTTACCTTGGCAGAGCTGAAGAAAGATGTGAAAGTTAACCCAGATAAATATACCCCTTGGTTTAAAATCATTTTAGCAGAAGTTTTAGATAAAAATATATTAGATAAGGTAATTTAGAATGAAGAAATACGAGTTATACCGAGAAACTGAATTGCCAATTACCATGTTAGCCGCTTGGGATTTCTTTAGTAATCCTACTAATCTTTCTAAAATTACTCCCGCAGAAATGGATTTTAAGGTGGTAACTAGCAATTTGCCTCAACATATTCACAATGGTTTAATTATCGAATATGTAGTTAGACCTTTAGCTGGTGTTCCTTTAAAGTGGATAAGCCAAATCAGTTCGGTAAATGCCCCACATTCATTTGTAGACGAGCAGTTGAAAGGCCCTTACGCTTATTGGCATCACGAACATACTTTCGAAGAAAAGGGAGGAAAGGTATTGATGAAGGATAAAGTGACTTACGCTGTACCTTTTGGGGTGTTGGGGCAATTGGCAAATAAGTTAGTCGTTAGAAGTAAGTTGGAGGAAATATTCAATTACAGAACTAAAAAAATACTGGAATTCTTTAAAGCGGATTAACAATGATTTGGATAATTATAGCCTGCGTACTAGGAACTTTCGTCGTCATGGAATCGGTGGCTTGGCTAGCTCACAAATACTTGATGCACGGTTTTTTATGGTACTTACACAAAGACCACCATAAGAAAGATGATGGACAAGTTTTTGAAAAAAACGATTTCTTTTTCGTGCTTTTTGCTACACCGGCTATCATTTTGTTCCTTGTAGGTTCCATATATGGCAATGTAGTTATGATGTCGATAGCGGGAGGAATTACACTTTATGGATTTTGCTATTTTATGGTACATGATATCTTCATCCACCAACGTTTCAAATGGTTTCGTAATACGAATAATATCTACTTAAAAGCGATTAGAAGGGCACATAAAATGCATCATAAACATTTAGGTAAACACCATGGCGAGTGTTTTGGAATGCTTTGGGTGCCGTTCAAATATTTCAGAGAAGCTTATCGCCAACAAAAAATGCAGCAACAAAAATCATGAAGCAATACACTTATTTACTGGTTAACTTTTTTTCGGTAATTGTTCCTTTTATTGCTTCTTTTCATCCAAGGCTGATGTTTTGGAAGAATGTAAGAGCTTTTTTGCCAGCCAATATCATCACTACAGTTTTGTTTTTAGTGTGGGATGTTTGGTTTACCGAAAAAGGCGTATGGGGCTTCAATCCAGATTATGTAGTAGGAATTTTTATTTGGGGATTGCCTATTGAAGAAATTCTGTTTTTTCTCTGCATTCCTTACGCTTGCTTGTTCTCTTATCACTGTTTTGGTGTTTGGAAGGAATTGGGCTTGCGAACTTACCCTACAAAAGTGATTTCAATAGTGTTGGTGCTCTTTGGTGTAGTAATGCTGTTTTTGTTCTATAACAAGATGTACCCAATGATGAACTTCTTGGTTTTTATCTTGCTTACTTCGTATTTAGCTTTCATCAAAAAGCCTAGCTGGTTGGGTCAGTTTTATTTCACTTACCTCATCATGATTATTCCGTTCCTAATCGTTAATGGTGTGTTAACTGGCACAGGATTAGATGCGCCTATAGTTTGGTATAATCCTGAAGAAATTATGGGTATTCGTATTAGAACTATTCCTTTTGAGGATGTTTTCTACGGAATGAGTTTGATCGGCTTGAATATTCTGCTTTACGAAGGTTTTTTAACGAAGCTGAAATATAGTAGGGGAGTTATATAACTCCTGCCGTCATTTCGACGAAGTATGAGGAGAAATCTAGCATTAGTAATCATGTTTATGCTATATTCTTCCCTACGGTCGAATGACGAAGAGCAGAGAAGAGCCTTTTTGTATAGTATTTTCGTCATTGCGAGGCACGAAGCAATCTCTATACGCTTTAAGATTGCTTCGTGCCTCGCAATGATGCGTTGGAGCAGTAGCTCGAATAATTAGCATTCTCTCCCTTTTAGGGAGAGAGGGTTACTATTCCGCTTTTCAAGATTTGTAATTTCGACTCAATTAGCGGCGGATTTTAAATCTGCAGTTTGATAGTTCCGGATTGCAAATCCGGAACAGCCAAGTTCTAGAAAGAAAGTTTACTTATGCCTCTTCTCTAAGTTCTCAGCAATATCTTTCAAACTCAAGCCTTTTTCCTTTAGTAAAAACATTAAGTGAAACACCAAGTCAGAAGCTTCGCCGATTAAGTCTTCTCTAGTTTCTGCTAAAGCTGCAATAACTGTTTCTACACCTTCTTCACCAACTTTTTGAGCAATTTTATTTAAACCCTTTTTACGCATCTTATTGATATAAGAACCTTCCACAGGGTTTTCATACCTATCATTAATGATGTTCTCCAATTCAAAGATAAAGTTCTGGTTGTATTCCGTTTTAAAGCAGCTACGGGCACCTGTATGACAAGTTGGACCAACTGGCTTAGCTTTAATCAAGATGGTATCGTTGTCGCAATCAATAGCGATAGATTGCACGAACAAGAAGTTGCCACTTTCTTCGCCTTTGGTCCATAAGCGGTTTTTAGAGCGAGAGAAAAAGGTTACTTTGCCCTCTTGCTGTGTTTTCTCGAAAGCTTCCGCATTCATATAACCCAGCATCAAAACTTCTAAAGTTTGGTTGTCCTGTACCACTACGGGAACTAGGCCGTCGGTTTTTGTAAAATCTATTTGATTGGTGTTTATATTGCTCATTTGTTTTTTCCTTTGTTCGGTCGTCATTGCGAGCACGAAGCAATCTCTATGCGCTTTAAGATTGCTTCGTGCCTCGCAATGACGAGAACTATATATCTAGCGTTTTATATCCTCACTGGTATATTATTTCTACTCAATTCTTGTTTTAAATCTGGTATTAAAATCTCGCCGTAGTGAAACACAGAAGCAGCTAAAGCAGCATCAACATTCGCTTTTTGGAAAACTTCGGTAAAGTGCTCCATGCTGCCAGCTCCACCGGAAGCAATAATTGGAATGTTGATGTTATCGTTAATCTTCTTCAGTAAACCACAATCGAAGCCAGCTTTTGTTCCGTCATGATCCATAGAAGTGAGTAGGATCTCTCCAGCACCTAATTCTTCAGCTTGCTTAATCCAACTTTCGGTTTGTAGTTCAGTAATTAACCTGCCACCATTGAGATGAACCATGTTCCTGCCATCTACATATTTTGTATCTACAGCAACCACTACAAACTGTACTCCGAAAGCTTTTGCTAATTCTTCAATCAGTTCAGGTCTACGTACCGCCGCCGAATTAATACTGATTTTATCCGCACCAGCGTTTAACAAAGCTTCCGCATCTGCAATTTCGGTAATACCACCACCAATGGTAAATGGAATGTTCAATTGTCTAGCTACCGATTTCACCATTTCAATCATCGTTTTACGACGTTCGTGGGTAGCAGTAATATCTAAGAAGACCAACTCATCAGCACCTTGTTGCGCATATTGAGCAGCTAATTCTACAGGATCGCCTGCATCACGTAAATCAACGAAGTTTACACCTTTTACGGTGCGACCGTCTTTTACGTCAAGGCATGGAATAATTCTTTTACTCAGCATATTGTTTGGTTCCGTCATTGCGAGGCACGAAGCAATCTTAAAGCGTATAGAGATTGCTTCGTGCCTCGCAATGACGAGTATAAGTCTAGGGGGTTATATCGAACTCAACTGTTGTAAATTCCAATCTTTCACCTCTTCAATAGAAATACGATTTTCGTAAATCGCTTTACCCACAACCACGCTTCTTATAGGCAATTCGGCAAGCTCTTTAATGTCATCCATAGAACTTACACCGCCCGATGCAATTAATTTAATCATAGGAGAGTGGTCTAATAGTTTTTTATAAAGGTCTACAGCAGCACCTCCTAACTTGCCATCCTTATTAATATCTGTACATAAGAAACGGAAAAAGCCCAAAGCCAAGCATTTGTCAACGTAATCCATCAATTTAATTGGCGAACTTTCCATCCATCCCGAGTATTTGATTACTTCGTCCAATACATCAATAGCAATTACGATACGGTTGGCATAATCATCTTTTTTAGCAAAAGCTTCGCTCAGTTGAGGTAAGAAATCAGGATTGCTAATCGCTTGCGTACCCACAATTACGCGGTGAATACCAGCATCCAATAAGTTGGTTACTTGCTCAATGGTGCGGATACCGCCACCATATTGCACCTTCATGTCTGTTTTTTTGATGATATCAAAAAGTGCCTTTTGATTACTGAAATCGCCTTTTGCACCATTTAAATCAATGATATGGATAAAGTCTGTACCATTAGAACGGTATTGCTCAATCATGTCTTCGATAGACACATTGTATTCAGTTTTCTGATTGTAATCGCCTTCACGTAAACGAACTACCTTGCCGTCTAAAATATCAATTGCTGGAATGATGTACATTTTTTTAAGTTTAAAAAGGTTATAAGTTGTAGGTTATAAGTTTTTGATCGGCATGGGCTAATTATCACATCAGCTCATCCTCAAATCATCACATTAAAAAAGTTATTTAAAAGTTGCTCTCCGGCTTCTCCAGACTTCTCTGGGTGGAACTGAACGCCAAAGAAATTATCTTTTTGTATTGCTGCCGAGAACTTGTTGCCATAAGTTACAGAGGCGATGTCAAAAATAGGGTTATATTCAATAAAATAAGAATGAACAAAATAAAATTGTGCAAGAGGTTTAACATTGATAAACAGCGAATTGTTTGCGAAATTTACGTTGTTCCATCCCATGTGCGGGATTTTTATGCCTAGCTCTTTATCGAATAGTTTAGTTTTTACCGGAGCAATATTTAGTAAGTCAGCATTTCCCTCTTCAGAATGAGCCGTAAGTAGTTGCATACCAACACAAATACCTAAAACAGGTTTCTTTAAAGCTTTAATGGCTTCTACTAATCCGGTTTGTTTTAGTTTTTCCATCGCCGCACCTGCATGACCAACACCTGGGATGATGATATGGCTATGCTTTTCCAAATCGGCTTCGGTATTTACCATTTCGTACGGAATTTGTTGCCTTTCTAGCGCTGCAGTTAGCGAGAAAATGTTTCCCGCCCCGTAATTTACAATCCCGATGCTGTTGTTTTTTGTGTTGTTATCCATTTTGTTTTTCATTTTATGAAAATGAATGTTGGTGTCTTATAGGTGCTGTAGCCCCGCTATATGCTTTACTTCGGGTAAACACATAGGTTTACCACTACGTGTTCGCTGCTATCGGGTTTAATTAACTTCTGTTCCGTCCTTCGTATTGCCTTTCATAAGTCCGTCATTGCTTTTATTTCTCGTCATTGCGAAGGGGTTATCCAATCGTAACTCTAAAATCTTACTTCGTAAATTAAAGAACTCCTTTTGTACTCGGTAATACCATTTTCTCCGCATCACGTTTAACTGCCATCTTTATCGCTTTTGCAAAAGCTTTAAAAATCGCTTCAATTTTGTGGTGCTCGTTGTCGCCTTCTGCTTTAATGTTCAGATTACACTTAGCAGCATCACTAAACGATTTAAAGAAGTGGAAAAACATTTCCGTAGGTACATCGCCCACACGTTCACGTTTAAACTCTGCATCCCAAACAATCCAAGCACGACCACCAAAATCAATTGCTGCTTGAGCCAAGCAATCGTCCATTGGTAGGCAAAAGCCATAACGCTCAATGCCTAGTTTGTTGCCGATAGCCTTTGCAAAAGCTTCGCCCAAAGCAATTCCGGTATCTTCAATGGTGTGATGCTCGTCAATATGTAAATCACCTTTGGTCAAAATATCCAAATCCATCCCACCGTGACGAGCAATTTGGTCCAGCATATGGTCAAAAAAGTTCAAGCCCGTTTCAATTTTAGCTTTACCTGTGCCGTCTAAATCCAGCTTAATGCTGATGTTAGTTTCGTTGGTATTGCGTTCGTGCCTAACCGTTCTGGCACCACCACGTAAAAAGGTGTAAATGTCTTCCCAATTTTTGGTTTCTAAAGCGATGATGTCGCTTAAGGTTTCGTATTTTTCTAGATTTTCGGTAGATCCTAAAATATCATTGTTGCGGATGTAAATTCCTTTAGCCCCTAAATTTTTTGCCAAAACGATGTCGTTTAATCTGTCGCCAATTACGAAAGAGTTTTTCAAATCGTACTCTTCTCCAAAATATTTGGTGAGCAGGGCAGTGCCAGGTTTACGGGTTGGTGCGTTATCTTTTGCAAATGTTTTGTCAATTATTATCTCATCAAATACTACACCTTCTGCAGCATAAGTGTCTACAATAAAGTTTTGTATCGGCCAAAAATTTTCTTCCGGATGCGAAGTTGTGCCTAAACCATCCTGATTGGTAACCATCACTAATTTGTAGTCTAACTCTGTGGCAATCTTCGAAAGATAGTATAATGCTCGTGGATAAAACTTCAGCTTTGCGAAACTATCTACCTGCTCGTCATCTGGTTCAATGTTCAAGGTTCCATCTCTATCGATGAATAAAATCTTAGTCATTATAGTTGTTCTAGTGCGGTTAAAAGTTGGTTGTTTTCTTCTACGGTTCCAACGGTGATCCGTAGGCAATCATCGCAAAGGACTACTTTAGAACGGTCTCTTACAATAATTCCTTGGTTTACCAATTGGTGGTAAACGCCATGAGCATCATCAATTTGAGCTAAAATGAAATTGGCATCAGAAGGATAAATCTTTCTTACCTTCTCCAATCTGCTCAAAGCATTGCCTAATCTATCTCTTTCGCTAACGGTGAGTTTAATCCATTCGTTTACCTGTTGGATATTTTCTAACGCTGCTAAGGCCAAATCTTGCGTAGCCTGATTGATGTTGTAAGGAGGTTTTACCTTGTTCAGGATATCGATAACGTGAGTTGATGAAAAAGCCATGCCCAAACGTAAGGCGGCCAATCCCCAAGCTTTGGAGAAGGTTTGCAATACCACAAGGTTTCCATACTCTGTTAATTCTTGAATAAAGGTCTTCTGTCTTGCGAAATTAATGTAAGCCTCATCAATTACTACCAAGCCCTTAAAGTTGGCTAAGATCGTCTCTATGTCCGTCCTATTTAGAGAATTTCCAGTAGGGTTGTTTGGCGAGCAGATGAAAATCATCTTGGTGTTTGCATCAATGGTTTCCGAAATCGTTTCTAAATCCAGTTGGAAATCTGGCGTTAGGTTCACTTTGCGTACCTCTACATCGTTGATATTTGCCGATACTTCGTACATGCCGTAAGTAGGTGGAAGAATAATCACATTGTCTTTTCCTGGATTGCAAAATGCTCTGAATAGCAAATCAATTGCCTCATCGCTGCCATTGCCTAGAAAAGTGTTCTCAATAGGCACACCCTTAATTTTGCTAATTGCATCTTTCAAATCTAATTGCAAAGGGTCTGGGTAGCGGTTATAATCTGCGGGTAGCGGCGAGCCAAAACTGTTCTCATTGGCATCTAAATACACACTAGCCTGACCTTTAAATTCGTCCCTAGCAGTAGAGTAGGGGCTAAGGTTTTTTATATTTTCTCGTTGTAAATCTCTTACGTCCATGGTGGTTGTTTCGTTGTTTTGTTTTTTGGTTGTTTTGTCTTTACTGACTACTGACCACTGGTACCTTTTAATCTAATACTCACTGCATTCTTGTGCGCTTGCAGTCCTTCAGCCTCTGCCAATACTTCTACGGTTTGACCAATGTTTTTTAAGCCATTGTTATCTAGATGTTGAAAGGTGATTTTCTTGATGAAAGTGTCAACTGAAACCCCTGAATAGGCTTTTGCAAAAGCACTTGTGGGTAAAGTATGATTAGTGCCCGAAGCATAATCGCCTGCGCTTTCTGGAGTTAAGTTTCCTAAAAACACAGAGCCTGCATTGTTAATTAGCGGAATAAGTGCTTCGTAGTTTTCAGTAGCTAAAATCAAATGCTCTGGAGCGTAAAGATTGCTAAACTCCATGCCTTGCGCTAGGTTTTCTACCAGTACGATATACGAATTATCGATAGCTGCCTTCGCAATATCTCTTCTAGGTAATTCGGCTAACTGTTTCTCCACTTCCGCAATTACTTCTGCTGCAGTTTTATTTGAGGTGACTGCTAAAATCGACTGACTATCAGTTCCGTGTTCTGCTTGTGCAAGTAAGTCTGCAGCTACGTATGACGGAATGGCAGTATCATCTGCGAGCACTAAAACTTCCGATGGGCCAGCTGGCATATCAATAGCTACGCTGTTTTGAACTTGTTTTTTGGCTTCGGTTACGTATCGGTTACCTGGACCAAAAATTTTGTACACTTGAGGGACGGTTTCCGTTCCATAAGCCATAGCCGCTACTGCTTGTGCGCCGCCTACCAAATAAACTTTGTCAATGTTCAGCAAAGTAGCTACATAGGCGATGTAACAATTCACTTTTCCGTCACTTTGCGGAGGCGAGCAAACTACGATTTCTTTGCAGCCTGCAATCTTCGCTGGAATGCCCAACATTAAGAAGGTGCTAGGTAGCACAGCAGTGCCACCAGGGATGTACAGACCAACCCTTTCTATTGCCCTGTTTTCACGCCAGCATACTACGCCGGGCATCGTTTCCACTTTATCTTCTTGCTTTAGTTGAGCAGCATGAAAAGTATGGATGTTTTGGTAAGCTATATCGATAGCACTTTTTACATCTGATGGAATTTGTTTAGCAAGTTCGGCTAGTTCTTCTTGGCCAATAAATAGCGAAGAAAGTGCAATGTTGTCGAACTGTTGTGCGTAACTCAGCAGGGCGTTGTCGCCATTGCTTTTTACATTGTTAATGATTTCTTCGGTACGAGATTTAACTAAGTTGTCGTCAGAACTGCTCCGAGAGCATAGTTCTTTTAGTTTTTCTTTATTTAAATCCCTAAAGTTGTAGATTTTCAATGTTTTAAAATTTTAAATTAACTAATAGTTAATAGTAAAAATTAAATATTTTGAGTGTTTTTTATCTTATCATCATTTTTAAACACATGGAAAAATAGGTCTTAATATTTTAGGGACATATAAATTAAGAAGGACAAACTTCAAAGATTTATTTCCTTTAACAAGATGGTTTTCTATGTGACTATGTGTTTTCAATATTAAGTAATGATTTTCTCAATTGGCATCACTACGATTCCTTGTGCACCTGCCGCTTTTAGGCTATTGATTTTTACCCAAAAATCCTGCTCTTCAATTACCGAATGAACGGCAACCCAATCGTCTTCGAACAACGGAACTACCGTTGGACTTTTTACTCCAGGTAGTAAATCTACTACTGCTTTTAAGTTTTCTTTGGCAACATTAAGCACCACATATTTGGTAGTTCTAGCTCTTAATACGGATTGGATTCTTTGCACCAATTCTACCACTTCAGTATTGAATTCTAAACCTGGGGTAGCAACCAAAACAGCTTCCGAATTCATCACGCTAGTGAAAGGTTTTAAGCCATTATTTTTTAAAGTTCCGCCAGTAGAGACAATATCGAAAATGGCATCGCTTAAACCTAAGCCCGGACCAATTTCTACCGAACCAGAAATGTTTCTGATTTGCGCATTTACTTGGTTTGCTTTTAAATATTTGTCTAAGATGACAGGGTAGGAAGTCGCGATTACTTTGCCGTCTAGTTTGGCAACGCTGTCGATATCGCTATCGTTTTTAACAGCAATCTTTAAGGAGCATTTACCAAATCCTAATTTTTGTAGGTAAGATACGTTTGCGCCGGTTTCCACAATCACGTTTTCACCAACAATACCTAAGTCTGCTATACCATCTTGTACGTACTCAGGGATATCGTCATCTCTAAGAAAAAGAATTTCTAGAGGGAAGTTAGTAACAGTTGAGATAAGGGAGCTTTTGTAGTTTTCGAAAGATAAACCACAATTTTTAAGAATTTCTACTGATTTTTCGTTTAATCTACCCGATTTCTGGATAGCTATTTTAAGTGTTTTCACTTTGTAAAATTAAAGGATAAGAAATATAAATCTATTTTAAAACCGCTCTGAAGTACAGTGCATCACATTACATATCGCCACAATGGCGATGGTGTAGATGTAAATGATGGTTTAAAAATTGCGTCATTATACTTGTTTCTTTTCCTTAAATTTGCAGGACTGTATGGCAAATATATACTAGTTTGGTATACAATCCAAAAATAATGGCATTTAATTTGCATCGAATGCTTGTCTAAATAGAATTAATGATAAATTTTACCCTCCTCAACTTGAAAAAAACGCTACTTTTTATCGTTATATGTGCCTTTTTTAGTTCTTGTAACTGGTTTAAGGAAAAACCAGAGATTGCAGAAGTATTGGCCAAACATTTTGATAATAAGTTGTACAATAAATTTGACACGGCAGCCTATTTGCCTATTTTTAAGGCTAAGTTAGAGGAGCAGCGTAAAGGATTTCTAAATCCAAAGTTGATTTCTGCCTTTTATGAAAAGAATGAATACCTGCCTAAGCTAGTAACCAAATTTTATGTGAATGGTCAATTAGATACGCTTAAGAACTTTTTAGCTCAAAGCAAAGCTGATGGCTTTAATCCAGAGGTTTTTAACTTTAAAGTTTATGAGCAACAGCTCCAAATACTTAATCGTAACAAGTTTAAAACTATAGAAGAGGTATATGAGGCAGTTGCCGATTTAGAACTGAATACGGCTTATGCGTTGAATAAGTATACCAATTTTATGGGCTATGGCAGTATCAATCCACGTAATTTCTTTAACCGCTTCTACATCAAAGTGCTTCGTCCAGATAGTTTAAGGATGGATTCTGTTTTGAATACACAGAATTTAGTAACTGAATTGAAGAAAGTACAGCCAGCTGCTCATTCGTATACCGAATTGAAAAAGGCATTGGCTAGTTATCGCGACAGTGCAGGTAACGAGGAAAGTGTGGCACTAAAAGCTATCAAAATGAATTTGGAGCGTATGCGTTGGCGTTTACCGCAAGAAACTGAAGAGTTGGTAGTGGTTAATATTCCAGATTTTACTTTAACGTGGTTTAAGCAAAAAGATACGCTTGCCCACATGAACGTTTGTGTAGGAGGTAAGCGAGAAGCTGCTTACGCAGAAAAAATGAAAGCTTTCTTAAAATCGGGTAAGCTAGATGACAAACCTAAAAACCACGAAACACCACAATTGTTCAGTGTTTTTAATGCTATACAGGTAAATCCAATTTGGAATATTCCCGTAAGCATTGCAAAAAGTGAGATTTATTGGATGGCTAGAAAAGATCCGTACTATCTTTCGAACAATAACATTAAAGTATATTACAAAGCCAAATTAGTTGCCGACCCAGATACTATCAATTGGAATAAATATCCGAGAGAGAAACTGCCTTTTCAATTTAAGCAAGGCTCTGGAGAGGGAAATGCTTTAGGTAAATTTAAGTTTGTATTTGATAACAGTTCAAGTATTTATTTGCACGATACTAATAATAAATATGGCTTCAAATTGGCAAATAGAGCTATAAGTCATGGTTGCGTACGTATTGAACAGCCTTTAAAGTTCGCTGAACTAATGGTGAAAGATAAGTACCAATATGATAGACTACGCATGGATGTAGATTTGCCACCAATTGACACTACTAAAAATGCCGTCTATAGAAAAAAACTGGCTAAAAAAGCAGACACACTCAACATCTTTCAGTTAAAGCCTACCTGGTATGCGCCTCGAAAAAGTATTGGGGTATTTATTGCCTATTATACCGCATGGGCAGATAAAGGAAAAGTGCAATTCAGACCTGACGTTTACAATTATGACCCTATTTTATGGGATGCGATTAAACGATATATGTAGTTTTTAGGTATCAGTGGTCAGGTATCAGTGGTCAGGTATCAGGAGTTAGCGATGAGGTATTAACAGCCAAGTATACCTGTTCAATGTCGTCGATTTACTTTTTATTCATTACTTCCCGGATGTAGCGTCTTAATGCGATGCGCTATACAGTTTATAAGCGTAAACCATTACGCATTTTCAAGGTATAAAAATAATTGAAATTAAATAGTCTACTAATTTGGTAGTTTAAATTATTAATCTCTATATTAGCTGCCGAAATTTCAATAAACAAGCAAATTAATTTCTGATTTTAAATTTTTGGGAGGTAAACATGTGTTGAAAGATACCATAAAATAAAAAAGGGAAATCCTAAGACTTCCCTTTGGTGATAATTACTGAAACAGGTGTTCAATTGGCGTTGCTACCTGCTTCATTTCTCTAACTAAAACCTTTGTAAAATTATGCAAAAAAATGGAAAAGCCAACCGCTTTTTAAAGGGTAGGGCTTTGCCGAAATATGTTGTCATCTTTTCGGTATTTCTAATTCTCCTCTCATATTCGTCTCTTGCTCAAAATAATCCGCTTATTAATTCTAAACTTACTGGTAAAGTTATTGATGCCCGTACCAAAGAACCACTTGCTGGTGCTGTAGTGCAAATTGAAGGCGTAACTAACCAAACGCAAACAGATGCTGATGGTCAATTCAATTTGGTCACTGGCCAATCGTTTCCTTATAACCTCATTGTTTCTTATCTAGGTTACGAAAAACAAAAAGTAACGGTAAATGGTTCACCTATTACGGTAGAGCTTAAAGAAATAGCCAACGAATTGAGTGGTGTGGTGGTTACCGGCTACAACACTCAAAAAAAGCAAGATTTTACAGGCTCTGCAGCTAGGGTAAGTGCTAAACAAATAGCCAACCGACCAGCACAAAGTTTCGATCAGTTGATCGGTGGACAGGCAGCTGGGGTAAATATCGTGCAGCCGAGTGGCGTACTTAATGCCGCTCCAGTTTTCCGTATTAGAGGTATCAATTCTATTTCATCTGGTATTTATCCTTTAATTGTGATTGATGGAGTACCGTCGTTTACAGGTCAGCAGGGTGGTAATGTGGGAAATAACCCGTTATCAAATCTTAATCCGGGAGATATCGAATCTATTGACGTATTGAAAGATGCATCTGCTACAGCAATTTATGGTTCTAGAGCAGCAAATGGGGTAGTCGTAGTAACCACGAAGAAAGGCAGAAGCGGCAAAACCAAAGTCAACTATGATGCTTGGGTAAATGTAAGCACTCCCGCTAATTTACCAGAACTGCTAGATGCTTCTCAGTATGTAGCTATCAAAAATGAAGCGATGGTAAATGCAGGTAGACAACCGGGCTTCGCTTTGCAAACTCGTTCAGATGGTTCTACGGTAAATACCGATTGGTACGATGTAGCATATCATAATGGTGTTTCTCAAAACCATAACGTAAGCTTTTCTGGCGCTACGGAGGCAACTAATTATTTCATCTCCCTAGCTTATGGCAAGCAAAATGGTATTCTGCGTACCAATGATCAGGATCAAAAGACAGCTCGTATAAACCTAGAACATAAGCTTTTTAACAATATCACTTTAGGAACACATATCGGTTATAACAATACGCTGGGTAGAGGGCCAGCTACAGGCTCGCTACCTGGACAATACATTGGTACCGATGCACTTTCACGTATGACTTATGTTTTGCCGCCAAACGTAGCGGTTTATAACGAGGATGGTTCTTACAACATCCAAGATAAGCAACGTGTAGGGTACGGAGCTAACAATGCTAATGCAGCGAGTGCTGGTTATGTAGGCAATATTAATGCTTACAACTTGCAATTAATTCTCGATTTGGATAAGTACAGCTCGGAAAGTAATTCTTTATTAGGAGATGTATATGCTGAATGGGAAATATTGAAAGGTCTTAAGTTTAAAACTACCTATGGGTTAAATAAGCTTTTCATCGAAAACCTAAGCTTCCAAAATGGAATTCACGGTGATGCAGGGCCAGCAAATGGAGGTGCTACCAATACCAACCGTAGGCTGAACAGAAGCGATTGGGTAAATACTTTGAGTTATAACAGAACCTTTTTAGAAAAACACAACCTGAATGCTCTAGTTGGCTACGAAGAAATTGTAACTACTGTTGATAGTTGGGGTGCACAGCGTTTAGGTCTTTCAGATCCATTTTTTACCAGTTACCAAGGAGGTTTCACCACCATTACACCTAGTGGCAATTCGCAAAGTAGAAATGGCTTTATCTCTTATTTCGCTAATTTGAATTATAGCTTTGCTAGTAAATATTTATTGAGCTACAGTTTCAGAAGGGATGGTTATTCGGGTTTGCCAAAAGATAATCGTTTCGGAAATTTTAACGGAGGCTCTGTGGGTTGGGTAGTGTCTGAAGAAGATTTCTTTAAAAACTCTCCATTGGCATCAGTATTCGATCGCTTTAAAATCAAGGCGAGTTACGGAGAAGTGGGGAACATCAATATCGGAGATTTTCCTTCTTTAGGCTTATTTAGCGCTGCAACTTATAATGGTATCCCAACACTTGGCTTCTCGCAAGCTGGCAATAGTCAGTTACAATGGGAAACGAGTAAAAAGAGCAACGTGGGTGTGGTTTTATCTTTCTTAAAAGAGCGATTGACCTTCGAAGCCGATTATTACAACAATAAAGTAGATGGATTGATTTTAGATGCCAAGCAAGCACCTTCGAAAGGAATTCCTGGGAATATAATCAGCGCTAACGTGGGCTCACTTTACAATAAAGGATTTGAATTGGCACTAACAGCTGCTATCATTCAAAAAGATGATTTTAAATGGAATGCGAATTTTAATATCTCTACGGTAAAAAACAGAGTAACTGCTTTATCTAACGGAGCTGATATTTACTCGCCTAGTAACTTCGGTATCCAGAACATGACTAGAGAAGGGTATTCGATTGGTGCCATTTGGGCAGTCCCTACCAATGGCGTAAACTCAGCAAATGGCAATCGTATCTTTATCAACAGAGATGGTAGAGAGGTACAATATAACCACATTGCTACCAACAAATGGACTTATCTAGACGGTACTGTAGCTCCAGCTATCGATAATTATTTGGATGGAAGGATACAAGGATCATCATTGCCAACTTACTATGGTGGCTTAAACAATAATTTTAGTTATAAGAGATTTGATCTAGATTTTGGGATCATCTTTTCTGGAGGAAATAAACTTTATAATGGTACAAAGGCAAACTTGCTAGATCAACGTTATTTTAACAATGGAACTTTCGTGTTAGATAGATGGACGACTGCTGGACAGGTAACTGATATTCCTAAGCTTTATTTTTCTGATAACGTCTCTACAGGTTTCTCGATTACCAACTCCGCAATGGTAGAAGATGGTTCTTTCTTAAAGTTGAAAAACTTGGCTTTAGGTTACAGAATACCAGCACAAACCTTGTTTAACGGTAAAATTTCGAGCCTAAGGATTTATGCACAAGCAACTAACTTGTTTACCATTACCAAATACACAGGTTCAGACCCAGAGATTTCTATCAATGGAAACTCAATTGCTTCAGGTAAAGACCACAATGCAGTTGTAAATGCCAGAACTTTTGCTTTGGGCTTAAATCTTCAGTTCTAATCCTTTAATCCATTCACATGAAAACCATATATCAATATAAAAAACACTTAGCAGTTGGGTTAATTGGAGGATTTGCTTCTCTTCTTTCGCCTTCTTGCACTAAAGATATTTTAGATACCGAACCACAAACTTCCATTTCAGAACTATCTGCATATAGTACACCCGATAAAATTTTGGCGCAGGTAAACAACTTGTACTACCGAGTGCAACGAGCACATTTCTATGGTGGGCGTTATATTTTGTTTAATGAGCAAAGAGGCGAGGAGTTTAGTCAGAACTCAGGTAACGCGGCTGAAGGAGCTTTAATTTGGCAAAATGGGGCTTTATCTACAGATACTTTTATTGGAAATCTGTGGAGTTTGGCTTATCAGGCTATCAACAATTCAAACATTTTTCTAGATCGAGTGGGCACTTCTACTGTAGTAAGCGGAACTTTGAAAGACCAATATCTGGCGGAAGCTAAATTTATTAGGGCACTTTCTTATTTTGCTTTGGTACAGTTTTACGCTAAACCTTACCTCACCGATCAAGGTGCTAGTGCTGGTTTGCCTTTAAGACTTACTCCAGAAACTTCAGCAGGTAATGATAATTTATCCCGATCTACTGTAGCGGCAATCTATACGCAAATCATCAAAGATTTAGACGAAGCAGAAGCGGGTTTGCCTGCGGGTTACGCTACTAATGCATTGAATACTTCTAGGGCACACAAGGCATCAGCTATTGCTTTAAAAACGAGAGTTTATTTGGCCAAAGGTGATTTTCCTAAAGTAATTACCGAAGCGCAAAAATTGGTGCCAGCTACTGCGCCTTATGTGTATACTGCTGGTACTACTACCCACAGATTGGAAACTAATATTGCAACGGTATTTGGTGGAAGTTACACTGGAAATGAGGCTATTTTCTTCATTCCTTTTAATGCTTTGGATGGTCCAGATCAGCAAAGTGCACTAGCACACAATTACATCGGTGCAGTGATTTTATCTTTAAGTAATTCGGGTATCTATTCAAATACTGCTTTATCAGGCGCTACTTCTACAGATGCTAGAAAAGGCTTGATTACCGTTAAAAATAGTCTGAATGTGCTGAATAAGTTCCCTAAGTCTGCCACCCCTTTTACAGACTATATTCCAGTATTGCGTTACGCAGAAGTATTGCTAAACTATGCAGAAGCAGCCGCGGAGAATAACGATTTAACTACGGCTAGAGCATTATTGGATGCGGTGAGAAAACGTTCTGATGCAAGTTATACGTTTACTCCTGCGGCCATCACTTTAAAAGCAGATTTAATCAACACTATTTTAACCGAACGTAGAATAGAGTTATTGGGTGAAGGCTTTAGAACATTTGATTTGCAACGCCGCTTGCAACCGTTGCCAGCTAAAACAGAAGGTATTGTAAATGTTGCGCAAGTACCGACTACAGCGAGCAATTATATCTGGCCAATTCCGGCAGATGAACAAGGTACTAACGGAGGAATTTAAAAATGTTTACAGAAGAATAGATTAACCATTTCGTCATTTCGACGAGGAACGAGGAGAAATCTAGCATCACGTATTCATTATGCTAGATTTCTCTCTACGTTCGAAATGACGGCAAGGAAAACAAAATTAAATTATAAATGATGAAAAAGAACATAGCTTTTACCCTCGCATCCTTTGCCTTTGTCGCTCTCATTTCTTTTAATGCATTTAAGAAACCCGTTGATTTAGCAGACCAAATCTATATCAATGGCAACATCTTAACTGTTGATGCCAACAACTCTGTTGCCGAAGCCGTAGCTATTAAAGGCGGGAAGATTTTGGCGGTGGGTAACAGCGCAACCATCAGCCAATTAAAAGGTGCGCAAACCCAAGTCATCGATTTAAAAGGTAAAACGCTTATTCCAGGTTTTATTGATGGACATAGCCACTTCATGAGTTTAGGACGTGGTAAAACAGCAGATATTTCTCCGCCACCAGTGGGTACGGTAAAAACAATTGCTGATATCGTGACGGTACTTAAAGCTTTTCAAAAAGCAAAGGGGATCAAAGCTGGCGAGTGGATCAATGCCAGAGGGTACGATGCAGACCAGCTGAAAGAAGGAAGACACCCCACTAAGGAAGATTTAGATGCCGCTTTTCCTGATAATCCAGTTTCATTGGGGCACACTTCTGGTCACATGTCGGTAGTGAATTCTTATGCGCTTAAAATCTCTGGGGTAAATGGCAATACCAAAGATCCAGAAGGCGGACAGATTGTAAAAGGCAAAGACGGACAGCCTACAGGTTTACTTCTAGAAAGAGCTCGTTCGGTACTGAAAACCAGTGGAGATAGAGTAAAACCAACCATAGAAGAACAATTAGGTTTATTAGATGAGCAGCAGCAATTGTATGCAAGTGAGGGAGTTACTACTGCTCAGGATGGTGCAAGTAGCTTGCCTTCTATCGAGCTTTTAAAGGAAGCCGCTAAAAGAAAACGCCTTTACATTGATATTGAGGCTTTACCATCGTTTGCCATTTTATCACGTTTAGTTAAAGACGGTAAATATGCTTTTAATCAGTTTGATAACCATTTGAAGTTAAAAGGTACAAAGATCTTTACCGATGGTTCACCACAGGGAAAGACGGCTTTTTTCACTAAACCGTATCAAGTAGATGTACCAGGTTGCCATGATAATTGTACCGGTATTCCAACCATCACACAAGAGAAATTAGACGAAGCGGTACATTATTGCTTTGCCAATAATATCCAACCTTTTACTCATTGCAATGGCGATGCAGCGATTGATATGTATATCAAGGCGATCAAAAAAGCCAATACCCAATTTGCAGCTAAAAGCAACGCTTTACGTCCAGTAGTGATCCACTCGCAGTTTGTAAGGCCAGACCAATTGGATGATTACAAAACCTTGGGTCTGATTCCTTCCTTTTTTACCAACCACGCTTTCTTTTGGGGAGATGTACACGTACGTAACCTAGGCAAAGACAGGGCTTGGTTTTTAAGTCCATTAAAGTCTGCACAAACCAAACAAATCACCTTTACCAATCATACTGATTTCGGAGTAACGCCAATCAGTCAGCTTTTTTTATGGTGGACTTCCGTGGCTCGTGAGTCTCGTTCAGGTCAAGTGATTGGTCCGGCAGAGCGTTTAACCGTTTTAGAAGGTTTAAGAGCTATCACCATCAACGGTGCCTATCAATATGGAGAGGAGAAGGAAAAAGGTTCCATTGAAGTGGGTAAGAAAGCAGATTTGGTTATCCTTTCAGAAAACCCATTGAACTTTGAAGTAGCAAAAATCAAAGACATCAAGGTATTACAAACCATTAAAGAAGGTAAAACTATCTATCAAAGAAAATAATGAAGATCAAATATAACGTTGCAGCCATTGTTGCTGTCCATTTATTAGCAATTACAGCTAAAGCACAAACTGGCACAGCCGATAAAATATGGCACAATGCTAAAGTATTGACAGTAAATGCAAGTAATGAAGTTGCCCAAGCGGTAGCAATCAAGGATGGAAAAATATTATCCGTAGGCAGTAATGCCGAAATCCTAAAACTGAAAGGCAAGCAGACTGATGTAGTCGATTTAAAAGGTAAAACTTTAAGTCCAGGTTTTGTAGACGGACATAGTCATTTTTTAGGCTTAGGGCAAAATGACTTGGCCAATGTAGCAGCGCCGCCCATGGGTAAAGTGAGTAGCATTAAACAGTTGGTAGATGAAATTGTAAGGTTTGCTGCCGACCGTAAAATCAAAAAAGGTGACTGGGTAACTGCTTATGGCTACGACCAAGACCAGCTAACCGATAAAAGACATCCCACTAAAGAAGATTTAGACGGTGTTTTTCCAGAAAACCCAGTGGTAGTGGCACATATTTCTGGACACATGTTAGTAGCTAATTCTGCTGCCTTAAAGTTAGCAGGCATTGATGCGGCAACCAAAGATCCAGACGGTGGCGTTATTATCAGAAAGACAGGAAGTACAGAGCCAGCAGGTTTGCTGCAAGAACATGCGCAAGGGCTAGTACTATTGCAATTAGGTAAAATCAAGCCCACTTTACAACAACAGTTGGATAGAGTAAATGCACAACAAAAACTATATGCGAGCCATGGTTTAACTACTGCACAAGATGGTTTTACTGATAAAGCAACGCTTGATTTATTAAAGGAAGCTGCCAAACGCAAACAATTGTATTTGGATGTGGTAAGTTTAGCTTCTTATCGAATCTTGGATGAAGTACTGGCAGACACGCTGAATTATCAGTTCAAACGTTACTACGATCGCCTAAAAATAGATGGCATTAAATTATCGGCAGATGGATCGCCACAAGGCAAAACAGCTTTCTTTACTAAGCCTTATTTGACTTTAGTGCCAGGCTGTTCAGATCATTGTACTGGTGTACCAACTATTAGTACTCATATTTTCGACGAGGTGGTACTGAAAACTTTTAAAAACAATATTCATTTGTACACTCATTGCAATGGCGATGGTGCTATCGATTTATACATTGCTGCGGTAAAAAATGCCAATCAGCAATTAGGTAAAAGCAGTGTGGGGCGCAGAACGGTAGTCATCCATTCGCAGTTTGTACGCCAAGATCAGTTGGATGAGTACAAGAAATTGGATTTATTGCCATCCTTCTTTACCAACCATGCTTTCTTTTGGGGCGATATACATCAAACAAACTTAGGTAAAGAAAGAGCATTTGGTTTAAGTCCATTGCGTTCAGCGATAAACAAAGGCATTGTATTTACTAATCATACCGATTATCCGGTAACACCAATTGATCAGTTATTCTTGTTGTGGAGTGCTGTTAACCGACTTTCTCGCAGTGGCGAAACCATCGGCGAAGCGGAAAAAATCAGCCCTGCTGAAGCTTTAAGAGCGATAACGATCAATGGTGCTTATCAGTACGGAGAAGAAAAATTTAAGGGGTCTATCGAAAAAGGAAAATTAGCGGATTTGGTTGTGCTATCCGACAATCCCTTAACGGTCGATCCCCTTAAAATTAAAGACATTATCGTATTAGAAACATTTAAAGAAGGCAAGCGCATTTATAAGAAAGAATAAAACATGTTAAATCAAATCACAACCGTACCCATCAAAACCACTCAACGCGTAGCAGAAATATCTTGGTTTAACGACATTATTGGCGGCGATACCGAATATTTAGGCGTATTGGATGGCCAACGAAGAAGCAGTTTCGAGCATTGTAAAGATATCACGCTAACGGCAGATCGTTTGGGTTACAGCAAAATATTACTGCCAACGGCTTACACTGTCGGACAAGAGGTGCTCACTTTCGCTTCGGGAGTAGCACCTTTTACCAAAAATATCAACTTAATTACTGCCATTAGAACTGGCGAATACCATCCACCGATGTTGGCAAGATCGTTAGCAGGCTTGGACCACATGCTACAAGGAAGGCTCACCATCAATATCATCAATTCTGATTTGCCAGGCACAAGGGAGGATCCAGAATTAAGGTACTTGCGTTGCGCAGAAAACATAGAGATTTTGAAGCAAGCTTGGACACAAGAAGAAATTGACTTCAAAGGTGAACTGTATCAATTTAAAATGGCTGCCGACCCTGTAAAGCCTTACCAACAAAACGGAGGTCCGCTGTTGTATTTCGGTGGAACTTCTGAAGGGGCGAGAGAAATTTGCGCAAAGTACTGCGATACTTTCTTAATGTGGCCAGAAACGGAAGAAGCCATGTATGAAACCATGAAAGACATGAGCCAACGTGCCGCAAAATATGGTAGAAAGATAGACTTTGGTTTACGGGTTCATGTAATTGTGAGAGAAACCGAGGATGCAGCTAAAGCACAAGCGAAAAAACTATTGAGCCATTTTAACGAACAGCGAGCCGCCGAAATTAGAGCAAGGGGAGAAGATTCACGTTCTTTAGGTGTAATTAGGCAAGATGAAATGCGTAAGCATGCCGATGCAGAAGGTTTTATAGAACCTCATTTATGGACTACCATTGGTAAAGTTTTCTCTGGCTGTGGTGGTGGTTTGGTAGGTGATCCAGATCAAATCATCAATAAGCTTAACCGATACATGGACATGGGCATCCGTGCTTTTATCTTTTCGGGTTTTCCGCTGATAGAAGAATCGGAAGTTTTTGCTAAGCATATCCTTAGTCAAGTACCTAATGCTTCCTTATCAGAGTTACACGGACGAATTCCCAAAAAACCACCCATTACACCATTAACTACAGCATCTTTAAAATAACCTAATGGAATTACAACAAGAAGAAAACGGTAAGCAGTTTAAACGAGAGCTGAACCTTTTAGATGCTACACTTTTGGTAGTGGGCAGTATGGTAGGCTCAGGTATTTTTATTGTAAGTGCCGATATTGCCCGTCATACAGGTTCTGCTGGTTGGCTAATTTTGGTTTGGATTATTGGAGGTTTTATGACGTTGACTGCGGCTTTAAGTTATGGTGAATTGAGTGGGATGTATCCAAAAGCTGGCGGACAGTACGTTTACTTGAAAGAGTCATACAATCCACTAACTGCTTTTTTGTATGGTTGGAGTTTGTTTGCGGTCATCCAAACTGGAACTATTGCTGCAGTTGGTGTATCATTCTATAAATTCTTGGCTTATTTTATCCCTAGCGTTAGCGAAGATTTAGTGTTGTTTAGTATCGGGAGTTTTAAAGTCTCCCCAGCCCAGGTGTTGGCCATTGGGCTTATTTTTATCCTCACTTATATCAATACCAAAGGTGTAAAAGGAGGTAAATGGATTCAGCTAATTTTCACCTTGACCAAAATAGCCAGTATTGCGGGACTAATCATTTTCGGTTTTGTGTTCTTTAAATCTGATGTGGTGAGTATCAACTGGAGTGACGCATTTTCATTCAAGAAAATTTTACCTGACGGCTCTTTTTTAAGTTACGAAAACTTGCCAGCTTTTGGCGGCGCTTTGGCTTCGGCTTTGGTAGGTGCCATTATGAGTTACGAAGCGTGGAATAACGTGACTTTTGTAGCGGGAGAAATTAATAACCCTAAAAAGAACATTGGCTTAAGCTTACTTTTAGGTACTTTGCTCGTGACGTTAATTTATGTGCTGCTCAACCTCATGTTTACCATGGTTTTGCCTTTAACCGAAATTGCAACTACAGAAAAAGATAGGGTAGGCATTGCGGCTTCACAAGCTATTTTTGGCGCCAACGGCACAATTATCATCGCTTTACTAATTATGGTGGCTACTTTTGGTTGCAATAATGGATTGATTTTGGCAGGTGCAAGGGTATACTACAGCATGGCCAAAGATGGCTTATTCTTCAAGAAAACAGCAAAGCTGAACAAGCATGCCGTACCAGAGTTTGCTTTGTGGATTCAATTTGTGATGGCTTCCATTCTTTGTTTAAGTGGGAAATACGGCGATTTATTAGATATGATTACGTTCATCGCGGTATTATTTTACGTACTTACCATCTTTGGTATTTACATTTTAAGAGTTAAAAAGCCAGACGTAGAAAGACCTTACAAGGCTATCGGTTATCCAGTATTACCTGCAATTTACATTGTGTTGGGGTTAAGTTTCTGTATTTTGTTGATCATTTATAAACCTTATTTCACTTGGCCTGGCCTAATTATTACTTTGATAGGCATACCATTATATTATTGGAATAAAAGGACTACAGTAGCGGAATAGAACTTAGATAATACTGATAGTTTAAAACTAAAACTTGCAAAGTCCAAAACCTCCAGTTATCTTGGGTAAATAAAATTTATCGCTGAACTCGGTATATGGTTGTACCGAGTTCAGATTTTGTTTTCTTAAGGTATTACCATTATGAAACGTCAAATTCTAGTTGCCCTACTTTTACTGCTAAGTGTAAGCAGCTATTCACAGTCGGCAAATGATCAGCTTTTGTTAAGACTTCAAGCTATCTCAAGTAATGGAACCGATTTTTATAATATAGATGGGATAGAAATAAGCAACTTCGCCGTCTCCACAACGTTCTCTAAGAAAACAATTGCGAAGAAATTTAAGCTTTACCATATTAAAGAGGCTGAACTGCTGCACTCCGATTCTACTATTCAGCAACCGAATTATTATGTGGAAAAAAACGTAGAAATTGCACCGAACATTATTCAGCATGCTACCTACTATTTTGTAGAGACGTCAAACGGAGTGAACGGTATTGCTTTCTCTGCTATCAACAAAAGAGACAAGGCTTTAGAAAAGGAACTGCTACCTTTAATTCTCAACAATCAGATTCCTCGGTCTCAGTATGAAAAATTAACGGTAGATAGCATCGATTTTGCTGGTCGTAAAATGAAGTTAGGACGAAGTTGCAGATGGATGGGCGTAGCAAATATGCAATGTCCATCAGATGGGCAGATGAATTGGAGTATCCATGCTACGCTTGAAGATGCTAAGCTGACTACAGAAAATCAGTTTCAGGTTATACAATCTAAGAAACAAGGGAAGGTAATAGCTGAAGAACAAGTTGATGTACTCTTCGAGGGCACTGAGGTAAAAGCAAAAAGAGTAGTTTATGATTTTAAGGGCGTAACGTCGTTGTTGGTGGGCATGAGTGGTGGTAAAACATTGACCATTTATTTTGTAGCTGCGCCAGTACGACAAAATTTCGTGAGTTGCGTGATGAGCTTTTGGAACAACGACGAGATTAATCCAAGCGGCTTGCCAATATTATTGGAACAAGTAATGGAATTGAAGAAATAGTAGATATCTCAACGATCCAAACTTTATTGATAGCTAGACTGTTTTTTAGCTATGAACCCATCATCAAAACTTAGGATAGTCCTTTTCATAACCTTAAACGTTTTGTTATTTTCCTGCCAAAATAAAAAGGCAATGGAATTTAAGCATGCGCTGGATGTGCAGGAACGCAAGGTTACTCACATGCTGATAGGTAAAAATGCTTCAGAATCTCGTAAGCTGGAATATTTAATTGACGATGACTTTGATAAAGCGCTTTTAGTGGTGGATGAACAAGCTAAGGAATTTGATAAAGTGCTAGATACCGTGAAAGGGCTAAATACAGATGGATTAGCTATGGGAATTGAATTGAAGAAATCGAAAGTTGATTATTATGAAAGCTTAAGGAATCTCCATTTGTACGCCAAAAAGGAAATCACACAGCAGAAGCTTATTCGGCAAACTAAGGATAATGAACGAGATAGTGCGCAGAATGATTTCCTTAAACTATTAAAAACAAAACAAACACTCTATGATAAAGTCTTTCAAGCAGATGAAAAGCTTTATCAAACCCTAGCAGAGTTTGATAAAGCCAATGGATTGTAGCACTCTAATCTTTCAGAATAGTTGTAATGCCCCTATTTTTATCGTCATTCCCGCGTAGGCGGGATTTGTATTCTTTGATAACCAAAGCATTATTAAGATGCAATCATAATTAACCATTAATAATTATAGCCTTCTTCCTCGTTGCCATCACCGTTTGCAAAATCACAGATAGCATCACCAAGCCCAATCCGTAAAAGAAAGAACTATTGACTTCCCTTCCTTCGTTAAAAAACAAGAAAGCGAGAATAATGGCGTAGATGGGTTCTAGGTTAAAGGTAAGGTTGAGCGTGAAAGCCGCTATCTTTTTCAGTATTTCGGCAACCATCACATACAAACCAACGGTACAAAATAATGCTAACACAAATAAGTAACCAGCATCGCTCCAGTTAGGCAATAATGTATTTACCGGAAAGTAATATAAGTACAAAGGTAGCAGCGCTCCCAAACCAATGGTGCCACCCAGCATTTGATAGTAATTGATTTGAATGCTATGATAGGTCTGCACCAAGCGCTCGTTGTAAATGGTATAAAGTGCCGCAAAGGCAGATGAAATTACACCTAATGCAATACCCAGTTGGTAAGAAGCATCAAAGTGGAAAATCAAACTAATGCCGGTTAAGGTAAGTAAGCTCAGTAAAAGTTGCGAAGGATTGAACCGTTTTTTGTTGATAATCGGTTCGAATATTGCCGTGAAGAAACTTGTAAGGCAGTAGCAAACCACCCCAATAGAAATATTTGCATACTTGATGCTGCCGTAAAAGAAAACCCAGTGAATGGTAATCAGCATGCCAATTTTGGCGATATCAAACTTCTCTTTTAAATTATTTAAAGGTTTTATTTTCGATGCTTTTAAAATGATGAAGAGAATTATGGTAGAGAACAATACTCGGTACCAAGTTAAAAGTCCTTCGTTTAAAGTGATAAGTTTACCAAAAACACCTGTAAAGCCAGCTAATACTACTGCAATATGCAGCATGATATATGATTTTTTCATAAAAATTGTACTTCCCAAAATTGGGATAATTAGAGATTAATAATTCTTTGATATAGACTAGTCTTGATAGGAGAATTTATCTCAAATCTTAAAGCTAATCCCGTAATTTTTTAAGGATTATTAAGGCGCTGGAGGCGAAATACAATTTCTTACGTTCATGCTAATTTTTGTATACGAACAAATATAGTATAAATGCTAATATCTACTACTAAAATGGTAGATGATTTAAAAGACAAATTCAAGCTGTTAATTAGATTGATTTAAATATTAACCTAGATTCATTGACTATATTTCTTGAGATAAAATTAGTATATATTTTATCTTGCTGATCTTTATTGGTTTATGATATGTTTTTTAGATATTTTGGAAGTTTGATTTGCAAATAAGATAATAGTAGCTACATTTGCATAACTAGTTATGTAATTAATTATATAGATATGAATTTTTTTGATAAAACAGGAAAGATGGCTTTAGGAAGTAGAATGCGTCTGCTTACTTCTAAAATGACGGATGATGCTGCCAAGATATATGAACTATATAATGTTGAATTTTCGCCAAAATGGTTTCCGGTATTTTTCGTACTGGGAGAAGATGGAGAAAAGACCATTACAGAGATTGCGGAGGAGATAGGTCACTCACAACCATCAGTAACTAAAATTATTAAAGAAATGGTTGCCGCGGGTGTAGTTGCTGCTAATGCAGGTGCAGCCGATAAGCGAACTAATGTGGTTGGTTTAAGCGAGAAAGGAAAGCAATTATCTGAAAAACTAAAAGTGCAGTTGCTAGATGTAGAAGCTGCTGTAGAAACGCTGATTGCAGAAGCAAGACATAATTTATGGGAAGCTGTAGCGGAATGGGAATTCTTGCTCGACCAAAAAACATTGCTGCGCAGGGTAACGGAAGAGAAGAAAAACAGGGAAAGTAAAGCAGTACAGATTGTGCCTTACGAACGTAAATATCAATCTGTTTTCAAATCATTGAATGAAGAATGGATATCGACCTATTTCACTATGGAAGAGGCAGATTACAAGGCTTTAGATAATCCAGAAACTTATATTATAGAAAAGGGTGGCCAAATATTGGTAGCGCTTTACAACGACGAACCTTTGGGTGTTTGTGCTTTGATAAAAATGGACGACCCCGATTATGATTTCGAAATGGCTAAAATGGCTGTATCTCCAAAGGCACAAGGTAAAAATATAGGTTGGCTTTTAGGATGTGCGGTAGCAGAAGCAGCAAGGCAATTAGGAGCTAAGAAACTGTATTTGGAAAGCAATACGCTCCTCAAACCAGCAATTAATTTATATCATAAACTAGGTTTTAAAAAGGTGGTTGGTAGGTCTACACCATATGAGCGTTGTAATATTCAAATGGAATTAAATCTTAATCAATAATTTAAAGAGAATGAAAAGTATAGTAACTAAAGAAAATGCTGTTAAGAGACAGTTTTTAGGGGTAGATTTTGTAGTACTCTCCATTGGAGAGAAATCCATGGTAACTAAAATGCTGTATAAAACAACAGATTTTGTACCTTTTCACCAGCATCCAAATGAGCAAAGTGGGTATGTAATTTCTGGGGAATACATCTTGAAATATGGTCACGAGGAATTTAAGTTAACCGAAGGAGATACGTATTCAATTCCGGCCAATATCGAGCATTCTATAGAGATTGTTGTAGCTGGTGAAGTGGTTGATGTATTTACGCCTATTAGACAAGATTATATATAATAGTAAAATTGATGTTTGAAACAAATGCTTGGAATCGTATTCCTTTAGAAGACTATGATTTGCATATGGGGCATCAAAATGTAGCTCAATCGCAGTTATTGAATAATTTGACTAAAAAATATCTCCAAAAGTATCAACCTAAAAGCACTTTGTTTTTGGGCATAAGTAGTGGGAATGGCTTAGAGCATATTGATACCGACATTACGGAAATGGTATGCGGCGTAGATATCAATAGTTCTTATCTGACGACAACCCGAGAAAGATTTGGAGATAAAATCAAGCAATTGCTACTTGTAAATTAATAATGGCAGTCAATCTGTTAGGCAAACAGGAGTGGAAACGATTAAGTATGTGAAAGATATATTTAGTTTGGTTGATAAAAACAACCTAGAAAATGCAGCCCTAAAATTTGGTTTCAAATTAGCTAATGCTGAAGAAAATATACTTCCAAATGGAAAGGAATTGCATACTTATGAATTTGAAAAGAACACCTAATATTCTGCAATATTTATATTTTAAATATTATTTATAAGCTGCAGTTAGGGCGAAGATTTTCTCGACCTAATCTTTGGCATCGTTTGCACTAAAATTCATTGGTTTTACCATTTTGTACCTAAGTTTTATACTATCTTTAAAGCTGTCTATTGCCGTTTTATGGTGACGGATTGATTTATAAAATTACATGAAGCTTCACAACATATTCCTGTTTATATCTATTTGCATTTTCGGCTGTAAAGCACCTGATGATAAAGAACTTTCTAGAGAAGAAAAGCGTGATGCCATATTAAAACAAATCAATGCACCCGCAATTTCTACTACTGTTTTGCAGTTAACTGATTTTGGTGCCAAAGGCGATTCTATAAGCAACAACAAACCTGCTTTTGATAAAGCCATGCAAGCCAGCAAAGCTAAAGGCGGAGCAAAGATTGTAGTGCCAGCTGGCATTTACTTGGTTAACGGACCGATCCATTTTGTAGATAACACCACTTTGGAATTGCAAAAGGGAGCAAAGCTGATATTCGGTACTAATGCGAAAGATTATTTGCCAGTAGTGCCAACCAGTTGGGAAGGAACTTTTATCCACAATTACAGTCCGCTGATTTACGCCTACCAAGTTAAAAACGTAGCCATTATTGGCGACGGTACAATAGACGGAAATGGTAAAGACGGCTTTAGTAAATGGTACGATTTGCAGAAGCCAAGCCAGCAATTGAGCAGGAAGATGAACCACGACGGTACACCGTTAAAAGAGCGTATTTTCGGCGAAGGGCATTACTTGCGTCCGCACCTTATTCAGTTTTACGATTGCAAGAACATTTTAATAGAAGGTGTAACCATCGCCAACTCTCCATTTTGGTCGGTACACTTTCTAAAGTCGGAGAATATTACCGCTAGGAAAGTGAAATTCAATGCCTTCAATAAAAATAATGATGGTTTTGACCCCGAGTATTCTAAAAATATCTTGATAGAAGATGTTGAATTTAACAATGCGGACGACAATGTCGCCATCAAGGCGGGGCGTGACCACGAAGGCAGAAAGACGGCTATTTCTTCAGAGAATATCATTATCCGTAACTGTCGTTTTAAAGGCTTACATGGTGTGGTTATTGGTAGCGAAATGTCGGCGGGCGTACAAAACGTATTTGTAGAAAATTGCACTTACGGTGGCTACTGTAAAAGAGGTATTTACTTAAAATCTAATCCAGATAGGGGAGGATTCATCAAGGATATCTATGTGAATAATGTGGAGTTTGGTGCGGTAGAAGATGGCGTTTTTATCACTTCCTTTTATCATGGCGAGGGCAAAGGTTTCGCTACAGCAATCGAAAATATCTTTATCGAGAACTTAAAGTTTAAAAGTGCAAGTCATGCGGGCTTAGTCATTCAGGGTTATCCCGATAAAAAAGTAAAGAACGTATATTTTACCAACATGAAAATAGATTTTTGTGCCACTGCAGTGAGTTTAACGAATACAGAAAACATCGTGTTTAATGATGTAGTGATAGGGCAGGAAGTTAAAATTCCATCAGCAGTGAAGTAATCATTCAATATTCTTAACCTTCAAATTAACTGCTGTTTGCAGTATTTATTTTTAACTGAATTGCTTTTGAAACTCCAGTGTCAGTTTATATGTTATTACTAAAATCCGTTAACATTTCGAGGCTTTGTAGTAATCGAAGAAACATCCCAATTTTGGAATAGTGCCTTAATTTATTGGCAAACTCTTTTCCGAATAGTCGTCCCTTATTTCTACTATTTTGTTAATTCTTTTTCTGAATAACAAAAACTCTAAAGTTGTACAGAGTAGATAAATTATTGAAAAAATTAAAAAATTTCTGAACACAGTAACACTGCCGGTGTATAGAAGGCTTTCCGTTAAGGTATTGATAATTATAAAAATGACACAAAATAACGGTATCCCTAAAAATGTGAGTAATGAAAGGTAAAAGTTATTTCTGATTTTATCTATCAGGTTTAGAAAAAGTGTAAGCGAACAAAAAACTATTGCAATAAGATATATAAATGAATACGTTACGTTTAATAGGACATCTAGAATTTGTAAAACTTGTTCCAAAAAATTTCCATCCTCGTGATTTGTATCAGCAATAACTATTCTGTAAATAATGAATAAGGCAACACCTATGAAGATATTCATCAGCCAATACCTAAATATAATTCTTTTCATATTTTTAACTTCCTCCGTTGCCACTTGTGTTTGTAGTTTAAGCTTATGTATAAATAGTTTGGAACTTCGCGATAATGGGATTCAAGGTATAACCTTTTTTTGGTATAAAAGTTTAATTTAAGAATTTCGAAGTTTCGGATAATTAACGAACAACATTTTCAAGTCAGAATTGTCGCCGGCAAATAATATATATCTGGGCTTGTATACTTTCGATTAACTTATTTCTATGTTGATATTACCATTTGATTAATGGATAAGGAGTTTTTACCACAACGGCATGTTTTTTGGTTAATCTTTGATGATCAAATCTTAAAATAATGAAACAAATATCCGCAATAGTTGTGCTTTTTGCATTCTTTGCTTCTTGCAAGAGCTACAAAGAAGCTGGTAACGGCAAGCAGAAATATGAAATAGAAAGCTTAATAGTTAGTAAATCTCCATGTTTTGGCACTTGCCCGATGTATAAACTAGAGGTCACTAAAGACGGAAGTGCCTATTTAGATGCACGTAATTTTTTAAAGAATAATTTAAAAGGCAAATACACTGCTAAGTTGAGCAAGGAAAACATGGGCAGTTTACTTAAGGAACTCAACCAACTTGATTTTCCGAAGCTAAATGATAAATATGGAAATAATCAGATAACTGACTTGCCTGCCACCGATTTGGAAATTCGTTATAACGGAGCCAATACCAAGAAAATACACGACTATGGCAATAGGGGAACAGCGGAGTTAACCAAGTTTTATCAATATGTTGACAGCTTGATATATGCCCAACAATGGCAGAAGGTAAACTAAGAAATTAAATGTGAAAGGCTCCGAGTAAATCGGAGCCTTTTCTGTGGAGCTGAAGGGAGTCGAACCCTTGTCCAGTTGTGTGATAAATTATGCTTTCTACGTGCTTATTTTCCAATTGGTTTTCGAGATGCATCGGGCTGGAAACCGACCTTGATAACATCCTTAGATACTTTGTTTCGCGATTGCATCGTACCTCTACAAAAGCTAGCATGGTTATATCGATGCCTCTGATGCTAACCTAACTATGCAGCAGTTAGCGAGACAAAAGCTTTCTTAATTCTAAATTAAGCAGCTAAGGCGTAGTTATTTTCGCCAATTATTGTTTTGAACGTTCTCTTTAAAGTGCTCTCCGTACAACGCACTGCATGCTTACATACTCAGCGCCACCCTGTCAAATCCAGGAACAGCCCCATTTTAGTTGTCAGTTATTAGTGGTCAGGTATCTGTAAATTGATGTTGACCATAACTAAGCTGCAAAAGTACAAAAAAAATGCCAATAATAGTAGTTAGATGCAAGGAATTAGGTATTAGTCTGATTTTATTATTAAAGATAAATGGCTAATGAATACTGATAATTCCTTAAATAAGGAATGAATTCTCTAGCAAACTAATACCTAACTACTAATACCTAGCCCCTGCATTAAATCTTTCTACCTGTATTAATCACACTTACACCATTGAAACGTGTAGTAGGACTGCCATGTGATACTGCACTAGCTTGGCTCGGTTGCCCTTTGCCATCAGAGAAAGTACCGCCCAGTCTGTAATCATTTTGATCACAACGTTGTACACATGAGTTCCAAAATTCTTGCGTATTGGCTTGGTAAGCCGCATCTTTGAGCATCCCAACAATCTTACCTTCTTTAATTTCGTAAGCGAGTTGTGCACTAAACTGAAAATTATATCGCTGTTGGTCGATAGAATAAGAGTTTCTGCCGAACATATAAATGCCTCTCTCTACATTTTTAACCATGTCAGCAGCAGAAAGTGGTGTGGTTCCAGGTGTTAAAGAAACATTTGGCATACGTTGAAATTGGATGCTATCCCAACTATCGGCATAGCAACAGCCTTGAGATTCCTTTTCGCCAATAATATGTGCTTGGTCTCTTATGGTTTGGTAGTTCACTAAAATACCATCTTTAATGATATCCCATTTGCCACATTTTACACCTTCATCATCGTAACCTACAGCACCTAAAGAACCTGTTTCCAGTTTGTCGGCAACAATGTTTACTTCTTTACTGCCAAAGTTGAATTTCTTGCTTTCCCACTTGTCCAAAGTTAAAAAGCTGGTTCCTGCAAAATTAGCCTCATAACCTAATACACGGTCTAACTCTGTCGGGTGTCCAACAGATTCGTGAATCGTTAAAAATAAGTGTGATGGATCTAACACCAAATCATATTTTCCTGGAGCAATTGGCTTCGCTTTTAGTTTTTCATCTACATGGACGGCTGCTTCACGTACATCTTCCAGCATATCGTAACGCTTTTTGTACATCGTAACCGGACCACCTTTAATCTTTTCGCTATCTAAAGGTTTTAGGTATTCAAATCCCATTCCCATTGGGGAACTTAAGGCATTTCTTGTTTCAAATTTACCTGCTGCGGCATCAATCTTGGTAAGCGTAAATGTCGGCCATATCCTGTGGATATCTTGGTCGATGTAAGAACCATCTGTAGAGGCGAAATACTTCTGCTCGTTTACCATGAATAAATTAGAGTTGATGTATTTGGCGCCGCCTTTAAGGGCTTCGTTGTTTACGTTAAGCAATAAATCTACTTTTTCGGCAATAGGAACAGTAAAAGCATTGGTTTCGATAGGGGTTTTCCAATTAACCTCGCCATAACCTTTTTGTGGCGCAAGTTGAACAGGTTCGGTCATGATTTTTGCATTCCCTTTTGCAATGGCTACTGCTAATTTGGTTGCTTTAGCAATACTGTCGTTATCCAAGTTGTTGGTTGCCGCAAACCCCCAAGCTCCATTGGCAATTACCCTAATTCCCATTCCGTAAGACTCGCCGTTGGCAATGTTGTCTACTCGTTTTTCTCGAGTGGCAATTACCTGATTAAGATAGCGACCAATTCTCACATCTGCATAACTAGCTCCATTAGCTTTTGCGGTGTTCAGTACCACATCTGCCATTTTCTTTTTCAAAGCCACTTCTACTGGTGTTAATGCCTCTTCTACTGAAATGAGTTTCCCAAAGGCAAGGCTTGGTAGCATTGCTGCGCCAGCACCAAGACCAGACAAGTATAAAAAGTCTCTTCTTTTCAATTTAAATGGATTGATGTCACGTTGAACTTGTCGAAGGATAACGTTTCGACAAGCTCAACGTGACAGATTAAATATTAAATCGCATCAGATAATGATGAGAACGTGAAGTCACGAATTTTCATCGGTGGAATTAAGCCACTTCCTGTACGTACAGGTTTACCTAAGGCTTCTACATTGTTTAACATGATCACCGGACTTTCGTTAAACCTGAAGTTTTTGATAGGGAATTTAATCTCACCATTTTCGATATAGAAAGTACCGTCACGAGTAAGTCCAGTAAGTAGTAAAGTTTGAGGATCAACCATACGGATGTACCAAAAACGGGTTACTAGAATTCCTTTTTCAGTGCTTTTAATCAAATCTTCTAAAGATTGGTTGCCACCCTCCATCACAATGCTTCTGCTAAAAGGTAGGGGCTGTGTATTTTTCTGTGATGCCCAATATCTTGAGTAAGAAAGATTTTTCACTACACCATTCTGCACCCATTGTGTTTTGGTAACTGGCAATCCGTCGCCACTCCAAGTAGAACCTGGTACTTCTGGATTTAGCGGGTCAGAATAGATATTGACGTTTTCAGAGAAAAGCTGTTCGCCTAAACGGGTTCCTCCACCTTTCTTGCTCATGAAACTACGACCTTCGTCGGCACTACGAGCATCAAAACCTCTGAACATATTGCCCAGCATATCACTAGCTGCCAAAGGTTCTAAAATTACGGTGTACTTGCCTGGTTCAATAGCTTTAGCACCAGCCGAGCCATTTGCTTTTGAAGCGGCGATTTTACTTAGCGCTAAGGTGTCCATTTTATCAAGATTGTTGAAATCTTGCTCTACGTAGCCAGAACCTGTTCCTTGCTGGTTACGCATGGTTACCGAGAAAGAAACGTTGGTGCTTTTGTTGTAGGCAAATAAGCCTTTAGAGTTCATGATAGAACTGAAACGGTTAGCATTGACTAAGAAACCAGCTGCTTCCAATTTTGCTCCTTTAGATACACTTAAGCTTTTAGCTACCATTTCTGCCCTGGTATCAGGATTCATGGCGGCAGTTTTGGCATTATAGGTCAAGGATTCTGAAAAAGTTTGCGGACCCAAAGGTGGCATGTACTCAGGATTTTCAGGCGCCAGCTTAGCTAATTCTTCAGCTCTTTCTACTACTTTTTTTAGAGAAGCATCATCAAATTCATTGATGGTAGCAGTTCCTGTCTTTTTACCAAAAGTAGAACTTACGCCCAAACTCATTACATCAATTTGTCCGGCTGTAGAAACAGCATTACGGGCATATCGAATATTTCCTTCATCAGAACCATTTAAACTTACTTCGCACGCATCTGCTTTAGAATAGCTAAGTACCTTTTTTAGAATTGCCTGCGCTTCTTCTTTACTTAATATGGCCATAATTATATTTTTCTTGCTGTATTAATAACATTAACTCCATTAAATCGGGTAGTAGCACTGCCGTGAGATACGGCGCTACTTTGTGATGGCTGTCCTTTTCCATCATTAAATGAACCTCCTAAACGATAATCGCTTTCATCGCAGATATCTGTACAAGAATTCCAGAACTCTTGTGTATTAGCTTGGTAAGCCACATCGTTTAACATACCCACAATTTTTCCTTGTTTGATTTCGTAAAAAATTTGTCCGCCGAATTGGAAATTGTAACGCTGTTGGTCGATAGAAAAACTACCATCTCCCACAATGTAAATTCCCTTTTCTACATTTTTAATCATGTCATCTACGCTCAACTTGGTCTTTCCTGCTTGTAACGATACGTTAGGCATGCGTTGAAATTGGACATCATCCCAACCTTGTGCATAGCAGCAACCTTGAGATTCCTTTTCACCAATAATATGGGCTTGGTCTCTGATGGTTTGATAGTTTACTAAAACGCCATCTTTGATTAAATCCCACTTCTTGCATTTCACCCCTTCATCATCATAACCTACGGCACCTAATGAGCCAACTTGTGTTTTATCGGCCACTAAGTTTACTTTATCACTACCGAACTTGAAGTTTTTAGATTGCCATTTATCTAGTGTAAGGAAACTTGTTCCTGCATAATTGGCTTCATAACCTAATACGCGGTCTAGTTCTGTGGGGTGTCCAACCGATTCGTGTATGGTTAACCATAAGTGCGATGGGTCTAATACCAAGTCGTATTTTCCAGGCTCTACAGATTTAGCAGTGATTTTTTCTGACGCCACTTTTGCAGCTTCTTTCACATCTTCCAGCATATCGTAACGGCCTTTGTAGCGAGTTACGATGCCCGAAACTTTATCTTCTGGACGAGCATGCATATACTCGTAGCCTTTACCCATAGGAGAACTCAAAGCATTTCTGGTTTTGAATTGGCCAGAAGTTCTATCTATTCTCGTTACATTGAAAGTAGGGTAGATGCGGTGTACATCTTGATCGATATATGAACCGTCTGTGGAAGCGAAGTACTTTTGTTCATTTACAGCGAAAATCGCCGAATTCACGAAGCTAGCCCCATTTTGCATGGCGATATCATTCACGTTGAGTAGTAAATCTACCTTTTCTTTTACGGGAACTTCAAACGAGTTGATTTCGATAGGCGTTTTCCACGAAACTTCGCCGTATCCTTTCTGAGGAGCCAATTGTACAGGTTCTCCTTGGATTTTGGAATTAGCTTTAGCTACAGCAACAGCTTGTTCTGCAGCTTTTGCGATACCATCTTTGGTAACTTGGTTGGTAGCTGCAAAGCCCCAACATCCGTTTACAATTACTCGGATACCTACACCATAAGATTCGGTATTGGCTACGCCTTGTACTCTTTTCTCTCTAGTGGCAACAAATTGGTTCAAGTAACGCCCAATACGGACATCAGCATAAGTTGCACCTTTAGATTTGGCAGCGTTTAGGGCTGCATCGGCCAGTTCTTTTTTAATTTTGGGGTCTACACGGTCAAGTGCTTGCAGCGGGTCTATCGGATTGCCATAAGCCGATAAATCTGGCAAAAGTAAAGCACTCATTCCCATTCCGGACAGGTAAAGGAAGTCTTTTCTTTTCAAAGCGGTTTGGTTTAAGTTAGTTAATAAGACAAATTAGTTAAAGGTTTAGATAAAACCCGCAAAATTATATAACATTTTAGTTTCAATCTGAAATTTATAGGCGGGTGATGATATAAGGCCTTAAAAAAGGCTGATTTGATTGACTTGGCATAAATTTTACAAGATTTAAGATTAGAAGTGTTCGGAATATCAAGTTTTCTATAAACGTTGGTGGGGATGCCAACGTCAGCAAATCCCTGGTTGGCGTTCCCGCCAACTGATATATTTAGAAATTCTAAGACACCAGCTTATAAAAAAGAAGAAGCTTAGAAGAAGCCTTTGTGGTCTTCGTGTCTTTGTGTTTAAATCAATCCTAAACATCTGTCGCATCCTCCGAATTTCACGATTACCAATAAAATTTAGCTCTTCGCATAGTGCCGTTTTTCGAACCATAGGAAGCTTGCCGATAAAATTAAGATGGGGAAAAACCACCATTTGGAAACCTCTTTTCGGTAAGTAATTTCGTTTGTAGAAGCTTTAATAGCTTCAATGTTCGTTTTTCTGCTGTAAGCTAGATTATTTTGAATGGTTTGCGAAAGTTTGATGCTTTTCCAAGCTTGCTTTTCAAATACATAAAAATCTTTAGCCGTTTTATTGATTTGAATGCTTTGCCATCCTGATGTTAATGACCAAACTTGTACTTCCCAATGATTTGGATATAGTAGGTTTTGATTCACTGTTAAACGTTCGGCTTGGTATTTAACCGCTGGGGCATTTGTACCCTCTGTAGTTATGTTTAAGCTTAGTTTTTCATTAATTGTTGGAAAGGAGTCACTTGCATTTAAGCTGATAGCGGTATGTTTTTTTCGGGCAACGGCATTAATAAGTGCAGTCCAATAATTCGCGTAATCTTCTTGGTGTCCGTTCAACAACCATTGATGACTGTTTTGTAAAGTGGTGTAAACAATCCTCCCCAAACCATAAAGTTCTTGTAAGGCAACGGTTTGGTTTTGGTTGTTGATTAAAGCCTGCTGTCCTTTTTGAGGATTTAAGTGCCATTTCAAACTCGTACTTAAATCTGATAAGCGTTCTTGTTTGTCCACTATGTTTAAGTGGAGTACTTTATCATCTTTCAGATTTTCAACTTGATTGATTCTTTTCTGTAAGGCTCCATTAGGATTGGGTTCATCTACCCAGATCATTAGCCCCAAGCCTTTTCCTACCGCTTGCATTAATGTTTGTCTTGTGCTAGATGATATATTTTCAAACTCGTTCTGGTCTATCATCAGCACATCTTCCTTTTGTAATTGGTTAGCAGAAATATTCGCTAAACTCAAACTATCTCTGTTCAAGAAATCAGTACTGAATTTATCTTTACTTATCCGACTTCTAAATGCCACTGGATATCGCTGCTCATAAAGCCAATTCTTTAAAAATTTATATTCGAAGCTCGGAAATGAAGTGAGCATAACTGCTTTAACAGACGTTTTGGCAAATGATTGTATGGGTAAAAATTCTTTGGTAAGAGTGTCTTTTCCGGTTAGTCCGATGAGTTGTAGCAAAGCTTTTCCGTTCTGTCTAATTTGGTGCTTTAAACTAAACTCGTGATGAGCATTTGCTGCAATACTTACAGAATCTAATGTAGTGCCGAAGCCTTCTAGTTTCAATAATATTGCCTTTGAAGTGTTGTTCTGATAAAACCCTTGCACTGTTAACACTTCTTCTTGTTTCAACGAGCCATTCCAGTTGCAGGCAATTAAACCACTTAGTGTAGCAGCAGGATGGAAGTTCAAAGGAATACCTTTTAGCTTTTTAAGTTCTTCGTTTGGTAGTCCGTAGCCATAGACTTGAAGTGAGTTAATTGCCGGATTTTCGGCTAAATGATAGGCTAAATCGGGAATGTAATTAGCTTTTCCTTTTAGGTTTTGATGTAAGGAAGGGTCGGTATAGTATTTCTTGCCTTGAATTTTGGATAGGCTATCCAAGTTTGCACCAGCGGTAATAACTGTTAAGGCATTTTTATTTTGTACTTCTTTATGTTGATGAAATGTCGGAATAGCCATCAAAACTAAACTGCTTATCAATAAAATAGTGCTTACTATTCTCGCTGCTAACCAATGCTTGTTTTTTCTTTTAACTTCGAAATAGATACAGCTACAAAGCAGTATTAAAGATGCGATAATTATCCAAACGTTAAATCCCATTTCCATCAATTCCCATTTTTTAAATTGTTGAAATAATTAGCTGATAGCTGCTTGCTCGACCCTGCATTTTTAGCTTGAGGTTGTGCTGCAGCTTTACCAATAATGCGATAGATAGCATTTGACACTGTTTCTATATCTCTTTTTTGTGGTTTTGCTTGGCTGTTTAGTCTTCGAAGGCTATTGAGTGCTGCTAAAAAGCTAGCAGGTTTACTGGCGGCAGCGGCAATGATTTGCTTTTCTCCAGTTTGTAATAAGGCTTTTTCGTTAGTGTTGAACGATTTTCCATTCTGATGTAAATCCAATAAGGCTAAAAGTACTTTCAATTCTTCTCTGTTACGGTCTGTAAGCTCAAATTGCGACTTTGTACTTGGGTTCGTAATTTTTTCGAGCTCGCCAGTCAAGCGTTTTTCGAATTTTAATGCTGTGGTTTTGATGGTGGTTTTAGCAACATAAGCCCTAGATTTCTGCTGCAAGTCTTTTAACAAACGTAACGCTTTGTACTCAAAAGGGAGTGCTTCCTGAGGTTTGTAAGTGCGGAGGTTTAATTCTGCCTTCCACATTTCGTTCAATACCGCTTTTAGTTGTGCTTTAATCTCTGGTTCAAAGAAAGTAGCATCTTCTGCAATGTCATGTTTGTGAGCATATTTATCCATCAAAGCCTTTACATCGCCAAACTTTTCCTCTTCCTTTTTATGGCTGCCGTGGTCATGACCATCATCAGCGTGGTGTTCATCGTCGCCACCAATTTGTGTTTCGTTTTCTTCTCCCAAAAACTGACCGTAGCGCAACCTTAACAGCTTTTGGTCTACACCTAAATTATTACTGCGCTTTTTAAATTCATCTTGCGTTAGACTGGCTTTTTCAGCAAGTAATTTCTCCGTATCTAAAATAATCTGCCGCTGACTTCTAAAGTATTCAGGCACTAAGTTTACACCAGAAGTCATTCCGGCCATGCTCATTAGCTCTGCGGTATCTACTATGGAAACACTATATACATCCGAACGACTTTCTTGCCCTTTGTTATCCTTCGCCTGAATGAAGAAATAGAGTTCGTCTCCAGGTTTCATACCTAAGCTTTTAAGGTTGATGTGTTTTTTGAGGTTCAAGCTTCTTTGGTTGCGGATGTTAGTTTCAAAACTTAATTTATTTTCGGTAAAACTCACGCTTTCTCCTTTTCCACTGGCCATCGTTGCAGAGATAAAGGCCGCTGCAATTCCGTAATCGTCAGTTAAAATTGCACTTAAATCTATTTTTGCAGCTTGCCCAATATCTATGGTTGTTTGTGGTTTTGGCTGTATAATTTTAATATTTACAGGATGGTCTGGTATCAATTCTATTTGGTATAAATCTGATTTCGTGCCCTCAATTTCTAATTGATAAAAGCCAGATTTGTCTATTTTTCTAGAGAAATTCCATTGCGTAGCGCTTTTATCTGTTGGCTTTAATTTTATACGTTCTTTATCATTGAAAATCACTTCAAAAGATTGAAGACTTTTGTTGGTGCTGATGGTCCATTTTACGGTGCCTCCAATTTCCACTTTTAGCGCAAACTGTTTTTGGCTTCTAGCAGGTTTTGCAGTGTAAGTGGGAGCTTGTATCGTAATGGAATAATCCGCAATTTGAGGAGCGATATTTTCTGGTATAGCAATAGTGGGATTTTGATGATGCTCAACAGAAATAGTTTCTTTGTCAATCTTTTTGAGTTTTCCTAAAGCAAACGTGCTTAGCAATCCCAAAGCTAAGCAAACAAAACCTAAGGTGACTTTTTTTGTAGCTCCCTTTGTTGTTTCTTTTTGGGGTAGTAAGGAAAGAGTTTTGTTGGCTTGTAGCTGCGCTAACTGCGATAATTCTGCTGGATTTCTTAAAAGTAGACTGGCACTGTCTTCAAGTATTGGAAAATGGGTATCTAAATATCTAGCCACCCAAGCATCGTCAATTTTCCAAACTGGACGAATAGTGAGAAATACCAATGCAGCTAAGAAAAATGCCAATAAAGCGATTCCGTAATTAGGTTGGAAGAAATGAGTAGATATGCTGTTAATCAATAGCGAAAAGCCTAAGGATACGGCAAATCCTTGGATAAGGTAAATTGCTATCCATTTATACTTCAACTGCTTAATATAACGCTGTCCCTGCATCTTAATCCACTTTTAATTTTTTGGTTCTGAAATTAAGTAAGCGCTCTACCGCAAGAACAATAAAAGCCAAAACCCAAATCATTTGATCCAATGGTTTGTCGGCGGCGTACCTTGTTTTGTTTTGTTTCGTATCTTCAAACACAGCGATAGGTTGCTTGCTGTCAATTTGTTGTATCTGTTGAAATGCGAATGCTGTCGGTTTTTGATGGTAAAGGATTGGCATTAACGCTTGAGGAAAATTATCTCTCCAAACCAAGTCTGTCCATTGAGGATTAAACTGCGTATATAGCGTATAGTTATGACGTTCGTTTTGTTGCTCTGCGGTTAAAACTGGCTGGCCATAACCATCTTTCCATATCGTTTCAGCTTTGGTGTCTACTTTGATGACATTACGTATTTTTAACACAGGATATTCTTCGGATTCATTTCCATTTATGATAAGCGTACTGGTGTTTTTAATGGAGTTGCTGTTTGCATACTTTAACAATACCCCATCGGTTTTTAAACTGTTGCTGGTTTCCTTAGGAACTGAAGTAGCACTCAACCAAAATATAGCATCCAATTCTTTGCTTTCTACGCTGTTATAGAATTTAATAGGTTGGTTGAGGTAGCTTCCGATGGCAGATAGCGCAGCTTTTACATATTTGGCATCTTCTGTATTTGCAGGAAAAACCATTACGTTGAGTGGTGTATTGTCTTGAGTATTCGCTAAACTATAAGTAATGGCATTTCCTTGAATTGCAGCTTGATAAGTTTTGCCTAAAAGCTGTGTATGCTTTACATTAGAAGTATCTGCCAGCGGTAGTGACTGCCAATGAATAGCTAAATGCAATGTTGGGAGTACATCATCCAGTTGTGCAGTATATTTGGGTGCAAAAACCCAAATTGGAAAGCGATTGGGCAAACTGTGGTTAGCTTGCTTCAATAGCGAGGTATAATTTAACGGCGATACTATAGCGTCATTAACGAGATTTGTATTAACCGTATCTTTCCAATCCAAACGTTTAAAACCCTTCCCGAAATGCCTCAACTGATAGCCTTTTTTCAGTAAAGAATCTATCTTTTTTTGATGGCTGAGGTAAATCGGTTTCAAGTTTCGTTCATCTAACAAAATCCATCCCGCTTTATTTTGCGTTAATGTTTTTCCTTTTAGATAAGGCTTGGCAATTAATATTGCTAATAGGATGAAAAACAAACAGCGTAATACAAATAACAGCCATTGGCTTATTTTTAAGTTTCTAGAGCTAGCAGCCGCACTTTCGCCCAATAAGGATATGCTTCCAATTTTTAGCGTTTTACCTTGTTTTACACGCCAAAGATGGATGAGGATTGGCAACACTAAACTTGCCAATGCCATAAAGCTGATGGGATAGAGGAACTGCACCTAATTATTTACTTTATGACGTTGTTTTAAAAAATCTCGTAATGCTTGGTCAATAGGCTGGTTGGTGGTGAGCGTTCGGTAGTAAATTTTCCTGTCCAGCATTTGAGTTTTGATATTTGCTAAATGAGTATCCATTTTTTGCTGATAACTAGTTCTAACGGCACCTTGGTCAATTTGAATGGTTTGCTTGGTCTCCAAATCTTCAAAAGTGGTGTAACCTTTGAAATCAAGTTTAAGTTCATTCTCCGCTAACAATTGAAAAACGATGATTTCATGTTTCAATGCCAATAAAGTATCTAGTAGTTGGATTAACTCTTGGTCGGCTTGGTAAAAATCAGTGATGAAAACCAGTAATTCTTTTTTTTGGCCGCCACTAAAAATCTCCTTATAGCCAATTGGATTGGTAAAAGAACCATTAGCTTCAATGCTTTCTAACTGATGAAACAATCTGGATAAATGTTGGAAATCTTGACGAGTGTTCATCACAAACAACTCAGCTTCTTTAAAAACGTACAGCCCTACTGCATCGCCTTGCAAATTGGCTAAATACGCCAAAGATGCGGCTACATATTTCGCATAATTGATTTTGGTCAAGTTTCCATCGCTGTGGTTCATCGAAGCACTTGCATCTATCAATAAACGTAGCGAAATGTTTGTTTCTACTTCCGATTCTCTGATGTAATATCGATCTGACCGAGCAAACATTTTCCAATCTAACGAACGTAAATCGTCGCCAGGTTGGTAACTTCTGTACTGACTAAACTCCATACCAGCCCCTTTCACATTGCTTTTATTGATGCCGTTCATAAAACCATTAACAGTGGTTTTGGCCGCCAACGAAAGTTGCTTGATCGAAAGTAGTATTTTGGGGTCTAGCAGTTTACTCATTACAGACTGTTTTTAGGTCTAGAAATGGTTTTTAAAAGTTCTGTAGTAGCATCATCAGCAGTCACATTTTCAGCTTCAGCTTTAAAGTTCATCAATATCCTATGTCTTAACACTGGATAGGCCATGGTTTGCAAATCTTCGAGCGTTACAGCGTATCTGCCTTTAAACAAAGCTCTGGCTTTAGCAGTCAAAATTATTGCTTGTCCGGCTCTTGGTCCCGCTCCCCAACGTACCCATTCTTTAATATATGGTACGCTAGATGTGTCTGGTCTAGTGGCTCTAATCAGTTCGCTAGTATAGGTTACTAAGTCTTCACTTACGCTAACCTGCAAAGTTAATTTTTGTAGTTCTTGAATTTCTTTAGCTCCGATAATGGCATTTACCTTAGGTTTGGTAGCACCAGTGGTACTGCTTAAAATACGTGTTTCTTCAGCTGCGCTAGGATAGCCAATTTTGATGTATAATAAGAAACGGTCTAACTGTGCCTCTGGAAGAGGGTAGGTGCCAGCCTGTTCAATAGGATTTTGGGTTGCCAAAATAAAAAATGGGCGGTCTAGCGGATAGGTTTGTCCAGCATAGGTGACTTCAAACTCTTGCATGGCTTCTAGCAAAGCTGCTTGGGTTTTCGGTGGTGTCCTGTTGATTTCGTCGGCTAAGATGATGTTGCCAAACAAAGGACCTTTGTTAAACTTGAAGAAACGTTTACCCGTAGTATGGTCTTCTTCTAAAATTTCAGTTCCAATAATGTCAGATGGCATTAAATCAGGAGTAAATTGTATCCTTCTGAACGAAAGGTCCAGCGCTTGAGACATGGTACGAACCATCAATGTTTTTGCAAGTCCAGGTACGCCTTCTATCAAGCAATGCCCGCCAGCCATTAAAGCAATCAGCATTTCTTCGATAACGCTGTCTTGTCCAACAATTACTTTCTGAATTTCACTTTTTAAAGACGAGATTTTCTGTATTAAGCTATTTAGGTTGTTTTCTGTATTTTCCAAACGACGAAATCTTTTTAGGTTAGTAATTGATGCTTCAATATAGCGCATATCTAATTGAAAAATAAAGTGCTTTTAAAGAATATCAAAAAAATTACAACATTAGGCCTTGTTAAAACAGGATTTTAAATGAAATGAGTGTAATTTAGATGGATGCGAGCGGCTAAATTTACTTTTGCGAGAATAAAATATACTTCTGGAGATTGGGATACGGACCAACGTATGCCCGCAAATGTGCTGAACTCGCTATTGGAGTACACGACCATTCCATTAGAACCTGAAGAGAAAATCATTGAATTAAGTAGCCCAGATATTTTTAAATATCCTTTTTGCTATTTAAGTGGACATAAATTGGTTCAATTTAATCAACAGGAAGCTGCTAATTTTAAAGCTTTCGTGAAAAATGGAGGTTTTGTATTTGTTGATGACTGCAATCACGACATAGATGGTTTATTCGCCCGTTCTTTTGAAACGCAGATGGCCAGTTTGTTTGGCGCTGGGGCATTAAAGAAAATCCCTAATAATCATCCTTTATATAATGCTTTCTTCAAGTTTGAAAAAGGACCACCTACTACTTCTTTTGAACTAAATGGTTGGGGAGATGATTTGGTGCACGACTATCTCAAAGCAATTATCATTAACGGAAGAATAGGCGTATTGTACAGTAACAAAGATTATGGTTGCGAATGGGATTATGATTTTCGGAACAAACGTTTCTTAGCAGAGGACAATACTAAATTTGCTGTTAATATTGTCCTTTATGCAATGGGGGTGAATGCTTAGGCATTAGTGATAAGGAGTTAGGTATTAGTTTTTGATTTTACTAATACCTAACCACTAATTCCTAGACACTAGATTTTCCCAGGATATTGTTTTAACGCTAATGCTAAACAATCCATAGCCGCATTTAAATCATCAACATTAAGTACGTAAGCCATACGCACCTCGTTTTTACCAGAACCTGCCGACGAATAGAAACCTGTCGCAGGGGCCATCATTACTGTAGCGTTATTATGCTCAAAGCTTTCTAAAATCCACTGACAGAATTTGTCTGCATCATCAATAGGGAACTTAGCTACTACATAAAAAGCACCACCTGGGTTAGGACAGAAAACCCCATCGATGTTGTTTAATCTGTTTACCAAAGTATCTCTACGTAAGGTATATTCTTTATTTACTGTTTCGAAATAGCTATCTGGAGTATCCACAGCAGCTGCACCAGCAATTTGTTCTACCATACCTGGGCTTAAACGAGCTTGTGCAAACTTTAATCCTGAAGCAATTACCTCTTTGTTCTTAGTAATTAAACAGCCTAAACGAGCGCCACAAGCACTATAGCGTTTAGAAACAGTATCCATAATCACTACGTTTTCGTCTAATCCCTCTAAGTGCATTGGCGAGATAAACTCACGACCATCGTAGCAAAACTCACGATAAGCTTCATCAGAGAAAAGGAATAAATCGTATTTCACGCAAAGTGCTTTCAATGCTTCCAGCTCTTCCCTAGAATATAAATAACCCGTTGGGTTGTTCGGATTACAGATGATAATCGCTTTGGTTTTCTCTGTAATTAACTTTTCAAATTCTGCAATTGGAGGCAGGGCAAAACCATTTTCAATGTAAGATAAAATAGGTTTAACCACCACATTGCTCATACAAGCAAAACCGTTATAATTGGCGTAGAAAGGTTCTGGGATAATAATCTCATCACCTTCGTTTACACAAGTTTGCATCGCGATAGTGATAGCTTCAGAACCGCCAACGGTGACCAAGATGTTTTCTGGAGTAATGTTATACCCAAGCTTGTTGTAGTACTCGGTTAGTTTTGTTCTGTAGGCCAAAGTTCCTTCAGATGGGGTATATGCCCAAACATTAAAATCAATGTTTTTGATGGCGTTTAACATTCCTTCTGGAGTTTCAATATCTGGCTGACCGATATTTAAATGATATACTTTTTTGCCTTCAGTTTTAGCTTTATCGGCAAATGGAGTAAGTTTTCTAATGGGTGAAGCGGGCATTTGGAGCCCCTTTTCTGATATCTTTGGCATGGGGCAAAAATAAGAAAACCCCGTTGTAATAACGAGGTTCTCCAAAAAATATTAATAAGTAACTACTACCTATTTGGTCGCATTTGCTACAGTTTCTCCTTTAAGGTAAAGCACCTTTGTGGTAGTTCTAGCATTTGAACTTACTGTTACTGCCATGTTAAAAGGAAGTGGTGAACCCGATTTCTTTACTGTAACTTTTATGAAACCTTTTTCCCCTTTTTTAACAGGAGTTTGTGTGTATTCTCCTACAGTACAACCGCAAGTTGGCTCTACCTTAGAAATGATCAATGGCGAGTCTCCTTCGTTGGTGAAATTGAAAGTGTAGCTCACTGCTTGGTCCAATTTAATTTTTCCAAAGTCGTGAGTTTCAGTCTCAAATTTAAATTCAGCAGGCTTTGCTTGTGCGTTAGCCGCAAGCCCCAATCCAACTACAGTTACTAGTAATAAAAATAACTTTTTCATGTGCGTTGTTATTAGTTTAGTGTATAAACAAATTTAGTGTTTTATAAGTTAAAACAAAAAGTATTCCAAATATTATTTGCCTGCTTTCGTAAGTCAAAGTTAGAAAGAATTGTATCTTTGCGACTTAACCAACTTGTAGCTTATGAGATCAGCCGAGAAAGTTGTTACCAACGAGATTGATGCTTCAGAACTAAGTTTTGATGACTTTAAAGCCATAGTAATAGACGATTACAGAATTGCTGTAGAGAGCCGACAGGCGAGTTTATTAGGCCGTAAAGAGGTGCTTACGGGCAAAGCCAAATTCGGAATATTTGGAGATGGGAAAGAAGTACCACAGTTAGCCATGGCCAAGGTTTTTAAAAAGGGCGATTGGCGTGCTGGATACTATAGAGACCAAACTTTTGCTTTTGCCACAGGCATATCTACCATTAAGGAATTTTTTGCACAATTATATGCTAATCCAGATGTGAATGCAGAACCTGCATCGGCTGGAAGACAGATGAATAGCCATTTTTCTACAAGGTCATTAAATGATGATGGTACTTGGAGAAATTTGACAGAAGTAAAGAATAGTTCAGCAGATATTTCTACCACAGGTGGACAGATGGCTCGTTTGGTAGGCTTGGCTTATGCTTCTAAATTATACAAGCAGAATAAAGAGCTGGATTACCTGAAAAACTTTTCTGTTAACGGTAATGAGGTTGCTTTTGGAACCATCGGCAATGCCTCTACTTCTGAAGGTGTATTTTTCGAAGCTTTTAATGCCGCTGGAGTATTGCAGGTACCTATGGCTATCTCCGTTTGGGATGATGCTTATGGAATATCAGTGCCCGCTAGATATCAAACTACGAAGGAAAATATTTCTGAAATCCTTAAAGGTTTTCAACGTGAAGAAGGGACCAATGGCTACGAAATTTTCAAGGTGAGAGGTTGGGATTATCCCGCTTTATGCGAAACCTATCTAAAAGCTATTGAAGTTTGTAGAAACGAACATGTGCCTGTCTTAATACATGTTACGGAAGTTACGCAGCCTCAGGGGCATTCTACTTCCGGTTCTCACGAGCGTTACAAAGGCAAAGATCGTCTAGCTTGGGAGAAAGAACACGATTGTATCGTAAAGATGCGTGATTGGATGATTGAATCGGCAATTGCAACTAAAGAACAATTAGATGGCGTAGAAGAGGCAGCTAAAAAATATGTACGAGAGGTACAGAGAGAAGCTTGGAACGAGTTTTTAGATACCATTAAGCAAGAGCAGGCAGATGTAGTCCGTATGATTAATAATATGGCGAATGGCAACCCTTCTCTAAGTAAAATTGCGGCTCAATTGGCTTCAACTCACGATGCGCTTCGTAAAGAAGTAGTTTCTGCAGCTAGAAAAGCGATTAGGCAAAGCGTGAAATCTCCTTCTGAAGATAGAGAAGTACTGATTAAATGGTACGAAGCTAAAACCGACTTTTACGCCGAACTATATAATTCTAAGTTATTTACAGACGGGATAGAAAGTCCATTTAATACACCTCAAATTGCAGCAGAATATAACGAGCAAGCTAAAATGTTGGATGGTCGTGAAATTTTGAACGCTTGTTTTGATGCTAATTTTGCTAGAGATGCCAGATTGGTTGCTTTTGGCGAAGATTTGGGAGCAATAGGGGATGTGAACCAAGGTTTTGCTGGTTTGCAGGCAAAATATGGTGAAATAAGAATAAGCGATACTGGTATTAGAGAATCTACTATTGTTGGTCAGGGTATTGGTTTGGCAATGAGGGGTTTGCGTCCAATTGCAGAGATCCAATATTTAGATTACCTGTTGTATGCCATCACAGTTTTAAGCGATGATTTAGCAACTTTGTCTTACCGTACAAAAGCAGGTCAAAAAGCCCCATTAATTATCAGAAGTCGCGGACACAGATTAGAAGGTATTTGGCACTCAGGCTCTCCAATGGGGATGATTTTAGGTTCCTTACGTGGAATGCACATTTGTGTACCTCGTAACATGACCCAAGCGGCCGGCATGTACAATACGCTCTTCAGGTCAGATGAGCCAGCTTTGGTTATCGAATGCTTAAACGGCTATCGTTTAAAAGAGAAATTACCTAATAACGTAGGCGAATTCACAGTGCCTTTGGGCAAAGCCGAAATCATTAAACATGGTACTGATATCACTGTAGTGAGCTATGGTTCTACTTTGAGATTGGTGGAAGAAGCAGCCGAGGAGCTAGAAGCTTTCGGTATTTCAATAGAGGTGATTGATGTTCAAACATTGTTGCCATTTGATTTAGACCAGGCGTGTGCGAAATCGCTAGAGAAAACAAATAAATTGTTGGTAGTAGATGAAGATGTGCCAGGTGGTGCAAGTGCTTATATCTTACAGCAAATACTAGAGGTACAGAAAGGATATTACTTATTGGACAGTAAACCACAAACCTTAGCTGCAAAAGCGCATCGCCCTCCGTATGGTTCAGATGGTGATTATTTTGCTAAGCCATCTGTAGATGATATCATTGAGGCTGCTTACGCCATGATGAATGAGGCAAATCCAGATAGATACCCGAAATTATATTAATAGATCTCCACCAAAACAAAGAAGGGAGCAACAATTGTTGCTCCCTTCTTTGTTTATTCTAGTTATGTCGTTTCTTCTTTTCGCCCGTGTATTTTTTCTCGCCTGCTTTAATAGTTAAAGCAAGGTCGTTTTCCTCAGGTGGAATAGGACAGCGGTAGCCATCGCTATAAGCACAATATGGATTGTAAGCTTTGTTGAAATCTAACTCTATTTTGCCATCTACAATTGCTGTGGTTTTCAAATCGATATAACGACCACCGCCGTAAATTTCTTTGTTGTTGGTTTGGTCTGTAAAAGGTAAGAATAGGTAATCTTTATAAGACGCATTGGCAGCCAAAGCAATGTTTCTATATAATGTTAATTGAACAGGTTTGCCATTCAACTCAAAATTTAGCTTCGCATAGCGGATATAATCTGCTGTAGTACCGGCGTAAGTGGGCATTTTGAAAGCTTTCTCTCCTTCTAATAAAGTAACTTTTGCATCTACTTTGTAATTGCTGTCAGCATCGTAAAATTGAAGATATTTTAAGTCTACTTCCTTTAAAGGCGAATGTTCATTGCTTACAAAATCTGCTTTGTAGTGCTCACGATGGGTAGCAATTTTTTCGCTGAAAGTTTGGGCTTGGGCCCCAAATCCTAAGAAAAGTAATAAAAATAGTATGCGCATAGTAGGGTATTGTTGGGGCGAAATATTTTTCGCGGGTACGACATAAAGCTATCTTTAATTAGATTTGGCTCGTTCTATTTCTTAACAAATGGTCTGCTAAAACTAACGCAGCCATTGCTTCTACAATCACCACTGCTCTCGGAACCACACAAGGATCATGACGACCTTTGCCCTTAATTTCCGAAGCTTCGCCAGCTGCGTTGATGGTTTGTTGGTTGTGCATGATCGTAGCCACAGGTTTAAAGCCAACTTTAAAGTTAATGTCCATTCCATTAGAAATGCCACCTAAAATACCGCCAGCATGATTGGTAATCGTTTTAAACTGGTTTTCCTCTTGAGATTTTGGTAAAGGAACATCGTTATGTTCAGAACCTCTCAATTCAGTGCCATCAAAGCCAGAACCATATTCAAAACCGTGAACGGCATTAATACTTAACATTGCTTTGCCTAAATCAGCATGAAGTTTATCAAACACAGGTTCTCCCAAACCAGCTGGACATCCTTTAATCAAGCAAGAAACTTTACCGCCAACGGTATCGCCATCCTTGCGCACACTGTCGATAAATTCTATCATTTCATTGGCAGTAGCAGGATCTGCACAACGAACAATATTTGCTTCTCTTAGTTCTAGTAATTCGGTAATGTTATCGCTTCCTAAAATAGGTGCGTTGATCTTGCCAACAGCGGTCACATGAGCAAAAATATCGATGCCATGATGTTTCAAGAACAGTTTTGCCACTGCACCTGCCGCTACTCTAGCTGCGGTTTCTCTAGCCGAAGAACGACCTCCACCACGGTGGTCTCGGATACCATATTTAGCATCATAAACATAATCTGCGTGGCTCGGACGATAAACATCCACATTGTGCCCATAATCCTTACTACGTTGGTCTTCGTTAGGAATTAACATGGCAATCGGTGTGCCTGTACTTTTTCCTTCAAAAGTTCCTGAGAGGATTTGCACGGTATCACTTTCCTTACGTTGTGTGGTAATTTTAGATTGACCAGGTTTTCTTTTGTCTAGTTCCGATTGAATGAAATCTAAATCTATTGTTAATCCTGCCGGACAGCCATCTAAAATAACACCAATGGCTACGCCATGAGATTCACCAAAAGTTGTAATGCGAAATAATTGCCCGAATGAGTTGCCTGCCATATTAAGTTATAAGTTGTAGGTTTTAAGTTATACGTTGAAAGTTCTTGTGTCTACTCATAGTTAATTTCTCTCCCTTTTGGGGAGAGATGCCTACAAGGCAGAGAGGGGCTCCACTTCAAACCCCACTTTCTTCAAGTCTTCCCAAAAATAAGGATAAGATTTTTCAACTACGTTATAGTCTTCAATTTCTAATTCCTCAATTAATAGTGCCAAAGGAGCAAAAGCCATGGCCATACGGTGGTCTTCGTAAGTAGCAAAACTTACCTTCTTTGGAAAGTTTAATCCAGCGCAATCTAAGGTGTAAATTAGGTTGTCTTCGTTTAACTTCACGCCAATTTTGGCCAACTCGTTTTGCAATGCAGCTACACGGTCGGTCTCTTTTATTTTTAAGGTTTCTAAACCTGTAAAGGCCATATTTAATCCCAAAGCTGCAGCAACAACCACGATGGTTTGTGCCAAGTCTGGGCAAGTTTTTAAGTCTAAAACTTTATCGGTGTCTTTAATCGCTTGGTTTTTTTCGAAAGCTATTCCGTTTTCGGTTTTAGTGGTACTCAAGCCGAAAATCTGCATAATGGATTTGATTTGGCTATCGCCTTGCAAGCTTTTATCTCGCAGGTGCGGAAGACTAATTTTGGCTTCTTTTGCCAAAGCTACAATGCTGTACCAATAAGAAGCAGCGCTCCAATCTGGTTCTACAATTAAGGTAGAGGGCTTAAATGCTTGATGTTGGATGGTAATTAGATTTTCGTTCCACTCATGCGCAATGCCACATTCAGCTAGCATCGCCAAAGTCATTTCTACATAAGGTTTAGAAGTTAATTCGCCAACAATTTCTAAGGTCAGCCCTTGTTTAAGGGTAGGAGCTAACATTAATAAGGCCGAAATATACTGGCTGCTGATGTCGCCTTTGATTTTGATGTGTGAACTTGTTTGTTCCAAAGGACCGTTGATAGTTAAAGGAGGAAATCCTTCTTGTTCGGCATAGCTGATATCCGCACCAATTTGTTTTAACGCATCAGCTAAAATTCCGATAGGGCGTTGTTTCATGCGCTCGGTGCCCGTTAAGAGGAAATTTCCATTTTTTGCGGAAAGATAGGCAGATAAAAATCGCATTGCAGTGCCAGCAGGGCCTACATCTACGGTTTTTTCGATAGTGCTATCATTTTCATAGGTATCTAGATCAGATAGAATAGCGTTTAAGGTAACGGTGTCGGCAGCGTTTGATAAATTTTCTACTTTTACCAAATTCTTGCTCAACGATTTGATAATCAGAGCTCTGTTGCATTCGCTTTTTGAGCCTGTTAGTTGTATTTCCGCTTGTATATTTTGTGTTCCTTTAAAAGAAACAATAGCATTTTTATGCATGGTTTGGTTGTATTAGGTCGATATAGGTTAAAGCTGTCTCGGTCTTTCCGTCATCTCGACTGAAGCGTAGCGAAATGGAGAGATCTTTTTACAATGTCGATTACAAAGTTCAAAGATTTCTCGGCTACGTTGCACTTCGCTCGAAATGACGGGCGACCGAGACAATGCTTATTATCCTAAAAAATAAGTAATTGCTAAAAACTAAGCCTTTACTTCAGTATGTTGTTCAGCAGCGATACCTTCTTGAGTAACTTTGCCAGCGTTTAAAATTTCAGTTTGCTTACGGATAGATTCACCGTGTACCAATTCTAAGAATTTCTCAGTAAAATGCTCATCTAATTTCAAAGCTTTAGCAAATGCAGTTCCTTTTTTAAGGATTTCATCCCAACGGTTAACTTGTAATACAGTTACTTGGTTGTCACGTTTGTATTCACCAATTTTCTCTACGATAGACATGCGCTCACCTAATTTTTGCAATAACAAATCATCGATTTTATCAATTGATTTACGTAAATCAGCTAATTTATCTACAAAAGCTTCGTTAGTTGATTCTGGTTCACGTACTGTTAAACGATCCATTAATTCGCTTACTGCAGCTGGAGTTAACTGTTGTTTAGCATCTGTCCAAGCTACTGATGGGTCTAAGTGCGACTCGATCATTAAGCCTTGCATATCTAAATCTAACGCTTTTTGAGAAATGTAAGGGATTAACTCACGGTTACCGCAAATGTGACTCGGATCGTTGATGATTGGCAAATCTGGGCAAAGTGTTTTCAATTGAATAGCAAGTTCCCACATTGGTTCGTTACGGAAAGATGATTTTTCGAATGAAGAGAAACCACGGTGAATAGCACCAATTTTAGTGATACCAGCTTTGTTGATGCGCTCAATAGCTCCAATCCACAATTGTAAATCAGGGTTTACTGGGTTTTTGATCAATACTGGAATATCGTGTCCTTGCAAAGCATCAGCAATTTCTTGCACCGTAAAAGGGTTTACTGTAGAACGAGCACCAATCCAAAGGATATCTACGCCAGCAGCCAAAGCTTCTTCAACGTGTTTAGCATTCGCCACCTCTACCGCTGTAGGTAAACCAGTTTCTGCTTTAGCACGTTTTAACCATTCTAAGCCAATGCTGCCAATACCTTCAAACTCTCCTGGACGAGTACGTGGTTTCCAGATACCAGCTCTTAACACACTCACTTTACCAGTTGCAGCTAATAAATGCGCTGTAGTTAATAATTGATCTTCAGTTTCTGCACTACAAGGTCCAGAGATTAATAAAGGTTGGTTGTTTGCCGTTAGCCAGTTTTCTAAAGGCTCGATGTTTAAATTTAGTTTCATTTTTTAGGATATTTATTTTGTAATGTTTAATCGGTTATTTGTTTTAATCGGTTAATCGTCAGTTAAACAGTTTTACAGTTTCAACGATTAACCGGTTTGTTTTACTGATACCTAGCTCCTGATACCTGACCACTGCTATACTTTATCATTCTTAATGTACTCGCCCATGATATTGAAATTCACCGTGAACTTTAGTACTTTTCTAATGGCGGTATCATAGTTTTCTATACTTTTCCATTCGATATCTACATAAAAGTAGTATTCGTTTCTGCGTCCAAGGACCGGCATAGATTGTATTTTTGTTAAGTTTACGTTCAGTTCTGCAAAAATTTGAAGTACTTGAGCCAAAGCCCCAACGTGGTGGCCAACTTGAAAGCAGATAGATGCTTTGTTGATTCCTTTTTCTACTTCTGCTTTATCTTTTCTCAATATTAAGAAACGAGTGAAATTCTTTTTGTTAGATTCAATTCTTCTTTCGATGATGTCTAGGCCGTACGTTTCTGCAGCTAAAGCATTGGCAATGGCTACGGTATCTTTTAGTTGACCATCTTTGATTTTCTTAGCACAAGCAGCGGTATCATTACCTTCAACCACCTGAATTTGAGGGAATTCTTCGAAGAAATCCACGCATTGTCTGATAGCGATAGGGTGGGAAGTAGCTACTTTAATATCTTCGAATTTTACTCCAGGTAAAGCTAACAAGTGCAACTGTATAGGTAGGTAAACCTCGCCCACTACTGCAAAATTATACTCACGAATTAGTGTGTAGTTAGGTAATAAGCTACCAGCAATAGAATTTTCAATGGCCATTACCACATAATCAGCTTTGTTTTCATCTAAAACGTCGCAAGTCTGTTTAAAAGAGTTGCATTCAACAGTTTCGATGTCTCTACCGAAAAACTTAAAAGCTGCTTCTTCGTGGAATGATGCTTTGATACCTTGTATGGCTACCCTCGTTTTTGTCTTCATAATTGTGCTAAACAAAAAAAGGTCCTGACTTTTTAGCCAGGACCTTTTTTACATTTTAAATATCTTATATATTTTTCTGCATATTAGTCCTGGCTCTCACTGTAGTAGTAAAAGTAACCAAACCAATATGTAGTGTTAAAATTCATTTTTTGTCTTCTGGTGTCAAATGTACACCAACAAATTTAATTTGTCAATACCTAAATGAAAATAAATTTGTTAGAATTTAATTTTGTTGTTTTTGAACCGAATAACGAAACGGTATTATGGATTATCATACAGCCTTTCATCGATGTCCATTTGCTGATGTAAAATTCTGATAATTTCAACAACATTATCTTTATTATTGATTTTATAGAAAATGAAATGTGACTCTACGGAACTTTTAAAATATCCTTTTCTAATATGATCGTAGTCTTTTCCAAGTTCTGGATTTTCCGAAACATATCTATTTCGTTCATTAGTAAAGCGAAATACTTATCTGCTTGTTTTATAGACCAAGTTTCGAAAGTATAAAGCCAAATATCTTCAAGATCACTAGCTGCCTGTTCGCTAATTCTGTATCTCATTATTTATCGGCATATTTCTGATGAAGGTTTTTTAAGAACGCCTGCCTATTAAAGTCTTTTGCAAAACCAGATTTTTCTCCTTTTTTTAATTCCTTGATTAATTCATCCTTCTTAGTTTCTTCATACTCAAATAACCTTAACGCGGCTCTAACAACCTCACTTGCAGAAGAAAATTTTCCTGTTTTAACTTGCTGATTTATAAAATTGTCAAAATAATCGCCCAATAATATTGAAGTATTCTTTGCCATAGCTTTTATATTTTCTTAAATATACCAATAATTGGTATTAGTGAAAAGATTTTTTTTGAAATGGTAGTCGTTTACTAAACTCTTAATATTAATGTTGGATGTCCCCACACGACATCTTCCTATTATTTAGTTATTAGCTAAAACTCTTGATACTATTTCCAATCGTGTGACTTTCCTTCTCGGTTTCCAGTAATTCTTGCTGCATAGCTTTTGCAACTTGAGTGCTGCCATCGTGGCTCCAGCCTGGTGGATTAAAAATGTATTTTAGTTTAGCTGAAAAAGTGGGTGCTTTTTTTACATCCTTACTTAAAGCTAAAAACTCATGGAAAATGATGTTAAAGGCACCAGTATTTTCAGGTGGCGTAGTTAAGCCATATTTTATTTCGTCTTCTGGTAATTCTTCTTGAAAAGTACCGAACATTCTATCCCAAAGAATAAGCACCATGCCCATATTTTTATCTAAATAGCGAATGTTACAGGCGTGGTGAACCCTGTGGTGAGAAGGTGTAACGAAAATATATTCGAAAATTGGGTGAAGTTTGCCCACGGTTCTGGTGTGTACCAAGTTGCCATATATCTGTGTAACGAGATAGGCGAACAGGATATCCATAGCGTGGAAGCCCATAAAAGCCAAGGGCAGATAGAAAAATACACGATAGAGCGGTTCGAAAACCGTAGAACGAAATCCAGTGGTTAAATTAAAATGTTCGGACGAATGATGGGTGACGTGCATAGCCCAAAATAGGCGTACGTAGTGCCCCACGGTGTGTAAAAACCAATAAAGGAAATCTTGGGTAAGTACCAAAACAATCCAATACATCCATACATTGTGTATCTCAAAAAGCCTGAATTCATAGAAATAATCCAACAAATAGAAAGTGGCAAACTTCATTGTTAAGTTTACCAAAATGGCACAAATCATTAAATAGATGTTGGTCCAGGTATCTTTTTTGGTGTATAGTTTTTTATCGTGTGAGTAGCTGAAATACATTTCAACTATTGTCAGTACGATCACAAAACTAAAAAGTGTGCCTACAGAAATATCACTTCCGGTAAACGTCATTATTTATAAGCTATTGTAATAAATTAAACTGTTAAAAATATCTTCTTTAGTTACTTTGCAATTGAAAACACATTTGCCAATTTGGTCTAGTAAGGAGAACATGATAAAACCATCTTCATTTTTCTTGTCGCTTTGCATTAATACCAACAAATCTTCGAAACTTGCTGGTTTAATATGGTACTTTGGATATAGCGAAAGCATGTAACTTGATATTTCTGTTAATTCCTCCTGAGAAAGATTACAGTATTTTGCCGATAAATGTGCTTCGCAAATCATACCGATAGCAATTGCTTCGCCGTGAGTTAAAGGCTTTTTATCATTAACTAAAGCATAACCTTCCACAGCATGGCCAATGGTGTGTCCGTAGTTTAAAATCTTGCGTAAACCTCTTTCAAAAGGGTCTGTTAATACCACTTCGTTCTTAATCTTCACAGAGTGATAGATGGCTTCTGGAGCGATGTTGGTATAATCGCTATCTTTTAGTTGCTGGTAGTATGTTGCATCGGCAATTAGACCGTGTTTAATCATTTCGGCAAAGCCCGATAGTAATTCACGTTGTGGAAGTGTTTTTAGGAAAGTAGTCTCGATAAAAACTGCCTGAGGTAAACTAAAAGTACCCACCATGTTCTTCACATTGTCGATATCGATACCTGTTTTACCACCTACGGAAGCATCAACTTGTGAAAGTAGGGTAGTAGGGATATTGATGAAATCGATGCCGCGTTTGTAGGTAGACGCTACGAAACCACCCATATCGGTAATTACGCCGCCGCCAAGGTTAATCATCAAACATTTACGGTCGGCTTCAAAATCTAACAAGGTTTTCCAAATGCCGATACAAAAATCGATGTTCTTGTTTTCTTCTCCGGGATCGGTTTCTATGATGTCGAAATTATCCAGATCGGGCAGGAACTCTTGAAAAACAGGCATGCAAACTTCTGCTGTTGTAGCATCTGCAAAAACAAAAACTTTACTGTATTTTTTTGCAGCAAGAATATCATTTAATGGCGCTAATCCACTTTCAAAATGGATAAAATGGTCGTTGTTTAGTAAAGCTTCCATTAAATTACTTCTATAGTTTGACTTAGAAATTCAACCTTATCGCCCAAACGTACTTTTAATCGCTTGCGGTCTTCGGTGATGCCGTTTACTTTCACAAGCCCTTCTTCAACTATAGATTGTGCTTCTCCGCCACTTTGTACCAAAGCCGTAGCTTTTAACAAGGCGATTAATGGGATAAATTCCCCTTCGAGTTTAAATTGTATCATGACGGTGCAAATTTACGATTATTTGAAAGTCTTTCGCTTTAACCTGCTTAGTTATTTATATTTTTGCAGCGTTCTGACTAAATACTTATAAAAATGGATGCTTTTCCAAAGCAAAAAATAGACTTTAATAATACTGAGGTTGCATTTGGGCATAAATCTAATGCCGAACTAAAACAAGCATATTGGCTTTTTAAAATGATTGGAAGCAACTTTCTGACCAAAGTAGGTCCGCCAGTAGCTAATTTTATGCTAAATATAGGTTTGCCGATACAAGGTGCAATCAAAGCAACCATCTTTAAACAATTTTGTGGTGGCGAAACCATTGCAGAATGTGAACATACCATAGAGCAGCTGCATCAAGGTAAAGTAGGAACTATCTTGGATTATTCTGTAGAAGGTGAGGACGAAGAGCACGTTTTTGATTTTACCTGCGAGGAAATCATTAGAACTATTGAACGTGCAGATGGCGATCCAAGAATTCCAATCACCGTGTTTAAGGTAACGGGTATTGGTAGATTTGCCTTGCTGGAAAAGTTAGATGCCAAACAAGAGCTGACTCCAACAGAAGCAGCAGAGTTTGAACGAGTAAAACAGCGCTGCGAAAAAATTTGCAGTACTGCGTTCGAAAGAGGCGTACCGGTAATGATAGATGCTGAAGAGACTTGGATCCAAGATACTATTGATCTATTGTCAATTGAAATGATGATGAAGTTCAATAAAGAACAATTGATCGTTTTCAATACGTACCAAATTTACCGTCATGATAAGTTAACTGGATTAGAAGCAGATTATTTGATTGCCAAAGAAGCTGGTTTTATTTTGGGAGCTAAATTGGTGCGTGGCGCCTATATGGAGAAGGAACGTAAACGTGCCGAAGAAAAGGGTTATCTATCGCCAATACAACCTGATAAAGCTGCTACTGATAGAGATTACAATGATGCCTTACGTTTCTGCGTAAATCACATCGATAGCATTGGTTTTGTTTGTGGTACGCACAATGAAGAAAGCAGTTGCTTATTAACAGAGTTGATTGATGAAAAGGGGATAGTGCACAACCATCCTCATGTTTATTTTGCACAGTTATTAGGTATGAGCGATAATTTGAGCTTCAACCTGTCGAAGGCCGGTTATAATGTGGCCAAATATGTTCCCTATGGTCCTATCAAAGCTGTAATGCCTTATTTATTTAGAAGAGCGCAAGAAAACACCTCTGTAGCTGGGCAAACTGGTAGAGAGCTTTCTTTAATTAGTAGAGAAAAGGCTAGGAGAGGGATTTAATTTAGATAAAAGGAACAAGGAATAAAGATAAAGGATTTTAAATCCAGTCTTTATCCTTTGCTCTTTGTTCCTTACTCCCTATTGCTCGTACAATAAAAACTTTTCCTCTACATTTAATCCAAATCGATCTTGCGCTTTAACTAATACCACGGTCTTTTTTGGAGATGCTGATGTGGTTGGTCTTGTTAATTCCCAAATGTGCGAAGAATATCGTTTGCGAAGAGGATTGGCTGTATTGCCTTGAGTAGGGTATACTTTAGATTGGTTAAGTTCTACAATTTTTAGCACTGTTGGGTCGATCTCCCTTTTATGGTTCATTTTCACCCACTTTCCATCATCGATTTTGATAGAAACAGTCGTACTATCTCCTCCTCCAAAAACATTGATAACCATTCGGTTGCTATCTGTGGTGAGTGTCATTTGTTTAGTGGCATCTAAGCCAACTCCTTTGTAGCGAAAGTTATATTTGTCATCATCAAAATTTATCACAAAATAGCCTCTCGGTGTACCACATTGCATTAAGGCGCTCGGTACGCCATCTGTATTTTTCTCACCTCGCCACCAATTTCCACAAGTTGCGCCAACTCCTAGTTCTTGAATATTTGGATAATTAAAGAAATGCCTGCTAACGGTATGTGTATGTCCAGATAGGATTAATACCTTAGCATAATCTTTAAGTAAATCTAAAATCTCTTGTTTGTTTTTTGTGGCAACCATTGGAATATGCTGACTAATCACAATCGTTTTTTCTTTTGAGACATAAGACAAATCATTTTTCAAAAACTGTAATTGTTTAGCTGTTAACCTTCCTTCATAACTCTTCTTATCTGTTGCGAAAATGTTATTTAACACGATAAAATGCGCTTTTCCGTAATTAAAGGAGTAATTATCACTTCCATTCACACGGTTGAAAGCATCATTCATAAACAATGGGTTGTCCACGTTTCGATCGTGATTGCCTACCAATGTCCAAGAAGATGAAGGGAGCTGATTCATCATGTCATGCATCATTGGCAATAACTCAACTTTATCATTAACTATATCGCCAAGCATTAAGTTGAAACGAATATCGTTTCGGTGATTTAGTTCAGAAAAAATACTTTTCGCCGCATAATTTAATTCTTCTGTATTATCTACTTGGATATCTCCAATAGCTCCAAAACTAAAGGAATTAGCTGCTTCGCTTTTGAACACCGGTACATACCATGAAATGGTGTCCTTTATAACTGCTTGATTTGGATCTAAATAAAGATAATTTGCATTAACTACTTTCGATTTGGATTTACTCCAAGTATATTCCGATGGTAGGATTGGAAAAATTGATTCACCAATATTTGCTTCAATGGTATATAAGCCATTTTTATCTGTTTTAACGATATCTTTTCCGTTTGAAATTAAGATGTTCTTTAAACCTTTTTCTTTAGCCTCATGAATGCCATTACGATTGGCATCGTAAAAAACTTGTCCCTTTACGATGATTCCTTTATCAATTGCATATCCAATTTGAGGTATCTGAATAAGTAAAAATAAAGAAGCGAGTAGGCTAATTGTGGAGATTCTATCTTTCATAACATCTAATAAAATTGGGGGCGAAGATAATAGTTTGAATTTCTACTGAGTTATAGTTTTTAAGAATATTTTGTAATTAAGGTTTAGAAATTATGCTTTAGTGTAGTGATAAAATGAAAATATTGAATTAAAAAAGATAAATTTTTATGATTAATTTAACAAAATGCAAGATTTTTATGATTTAGAAAATAGGTATCTTTGCGTAAAATGAAAAGCAATTGAACCTAAGTGATTCATACGATAAAGATTTTTTATCTAACCTTAAGAATGACAAACAGCAATTCTCCAGATTATATGATAAATATTGGGAGAGTTTGTTTGCTGTTGCTTTTCATAGATGTAGGGACCAGTCTATGGCAGAAGATTGTGTGCAGGATGTATTTCTGAGTTTGCTTAATCATAAAAATGCTAAATCTATCGAAAATCTTAGTGCTTATTTAACTAAGGCCGTGAAGTATTCGATTTTACGTGCCATCTACAAGCACAATCGTACACAATATTTAGAAGAATATCCTGATGATATCGAAATGATGGAGCTTTCCATTGAAGATGCTATGGAGGAAAAAATGCTGAAGGAACATCTTTTTAGTAAGGTAGAAGAGTTGCCAAAGCAGTGTAGAATCATATTTAAATCTTCCCGTCAGGATTATTTATCGAATGACGAGATTGCGGAGAAGATGAATATCTCTAAAAGGACTGTAGAAAACCAACTTTCTAAGGCTTTGAAAGTATTAAGAAAGTACTTGCCTATTATTTTTTATTTTTTTTACTCTTAAAGCGTGCGTATTTCTCGAGTTGCTGTACTATAAGTTAGTAACGCTAGAAATATGAAATTAACAGAACCAATAAAACAAGCTATACATAGGCTTTTTACTGCTCGGTCAAAGCGAGAAGATTTTAAAATAATTAATAATTGGTATCAATCAAATGAGGAGGAAACGCTTCTTGTTGAAGATTCTATGGAAGTTGTTAAAAACAACATCCGAAGAAAAATTGATAGTAAAACCCCAAAGAACAACCTGCGCTTATATTCAAAACGCATTATGTCTGCGGCAGCTGTAGTTGCAATCGTAGGAGTTGGCATTTCTTATTTTAAAACAGGAAAAAGCGATCATATAATTTATGATGGTCCTAAATTAAGTGTACTAGCGCCAACTATTAACAGCTTAAATTCGTCTTTAAAAATTGACGGAAAAGTTAAGTATGCTGACAATAAGTTAATTGCTGCTCGTTCGGCTAATGCAGAAATATTCAGTATCACCCTAGAAGATGGGAGTAAAGTTTGGATCAATGCCGCCTCTTCTCTCGAAAAATTGAATTTTAGTGCAACTGAAAGAAGAGTAAAGCTTATTGGTGAGGCTTTTTTCGAAGTGGCAAAAGATAGTACGAGACCATTTTTTGTCGAAACTGCTCAACAAACGATAAGAGTTCTGGGGACGAAATTCAACTTAAAATCTTATCCTAATCAAAAGGAAACATTGACGTTGGTGGAAGGAAAAGTTTCTACCAGAAGTCAAAAAGATAAAGAAGCTATATTGATTGCAGGGGAGTCAATTATCCTTGATAAGGGTGAGATAGTACCAGAAGCGTTTAAGGAAAATAATCTGCTATGGAAAGAGCAAGTTTTTGCTTTTGAAGATGAGACACTTGCTGAAATATTAGATAAAGTTTCAAAATGGTATAACGTTACCACCTCAAATGTTCCTACCTCAAATAAACATATTTCGGGAAAAATAGGTGCCAATGCAAGTATTTACGAAGTATTGAATATGCTTAGCCTGGTATCTAACGAACAAATCGTTTTAGAGAAAAACGTAGTCGTAGTAAAATAATTAATAACAATAAATAAACCATGAACAAACTGCTATCCAAACTATCAACATTCTTTCTTGTGTTGGTGTGTTTTTATTTCCCCAGTTGGGCGAATGCGAACAGCCTTCAAAAGATAGATTTAAACGCTCAAAACAAATCTTTGAAGACGATTATCGAATCGTTGGAAAAGCAATCTAACTATTACTTTATCTATGACAATGAGCTACTGAATAGTAATAAAAATTTGAGTGTTAATTTTGATAATTTGACATTTGAAGAAACCGTTAAGCTTTTATCTTCCAAAATCAATGTGAATTACAAGATTGTGGATAAAACAGTAACGCTATACTCCAAAAATAGTAGTGTACCACAACAGGAAGTAACCATTACTGGCTTTGTAAAATTGAAAAATAAGGATAATAACATTCCGTTTCCCGTGAATGGTGTATCTGTACTTGTTAAAGGAACAAATAGGGGAACCACCACTGATTTCAAAGGCCAGTTTTCCCTAAAAATTAGTGGGCCTGTTACTTTGGTGATTTCCTATCTAGGATATGAAAAAAAGGAAATGGCTGTAAATGCAGCAACTAAAATAGATCTTGTTTTACAAGAACTAGAAGGAACGTTAAACGAAGTGGTGGTTTCAGCTTATGGCATTAAGGAGTCAAAAGAAAATCAAATCGGTAGTGCTTATACAGTTACGGCAAAAGATCTTGAAAAACGTCCAGCGCTACGTATAGATGCCTTATTAGAGGGATTGGTACCAGGACTGGAATTTAATATACAAGATCAAAATAATGGTTCTGCAAGACCAAGATTTAGTACCCGTGTACGAGGTGAGTCTTCTGCTCCTTATGGCGTAATGTCTAATGAGCCTCTATGGATATTAGATGGTATTCCCGTGAATACAGGTGGTACAACCAATTCTATTGCTGGACCAGAAACAAGTATTAGTCCCTTGACTTATATCAATCCTGAAGATATTGAATCTATAACGGTGTTAAAAGATGCAAGTGCAACTGCTATTTACGGTTCTAGTGGTTCTAACGGTGTAATTCTTGTTCGAACAAAGAAAGGAAATGGAACGCCAATTGTTAAATATACCTATCGAACTACTATAGATCAAATTGCATCTTATAATACGTTTAATGTACTTAATGGCGATCAATACAGAAGAGTTGTAAATGAAATGGGCCTAGGTGATAAAATCGCAGGTTACGGTGATGTATCCACAAATTGGCTAGACACTTATTATGAGCAAGGTAAAGTCAACACCCATAATTTGTCTCTATCTGGATCGAACGAAAGTACCAATTATTATATTTCTGGGAGTTTCTACGATCAGCAACTGACAAGCCTTACTAACGAAACTAAACGCTATAGTTTGCGTTCTCAAATCAATACAGATGTAAGTAAAAGGTTATCGTTCAATTTCGTTTTTGGCGGATCTTTCAATGTTAACGATATGTGGTCTGTTGGAAGTAATTATTACACAGAATTACCAGTAGTGTCTCCCTATAATCCTGATGGCAGTTATGCATTGTACGATTATTTAGAGAATCGCCTGTTTCCTTCTTTAGCAGAGGCTTACCAAAATGAAAATGGCCAATCTACTTTACAAGCTTTTTCGCAAATACAAGCTACTTTTCGAATTCTTCCAGGTTTAGATTTTACTACTCGTTCGGGTGTCGATTTTTCTTCCATCAATGAACTGAGATACTCGTCGTTACAAAATTTAACGGGTAAACAATTTAACGGCTATTTATATAAAAACCAAGCAAGGATGTATAATTGGACCTCAAATGCTACTTTGAATTATACTAAGCAGCTGTATGATGGAACATTAAGTGCTTTATTGGGTTTTGAAGCAAACAATAGTAATAGTTCATTTATTCGTGCAAGTGCTTTTAATTTTCCGAATGATTATGTTCGAGAGTTATCAATGGCTATTGCAGAAAATACTAGAAGTTCTGGAAATACCAATGAGACCGCGTCTCTATCCAATTTTGGACGACTATCCTACCTATGGAAAGATAAATATAACGTAAGCGTAAGTTTTAGAAGAGATGGTGACTCTGATTTTGGAGAAGATGTAAAATGGGCGACTTTTTACGCTTTAGGTGCCGCTTGGACCGTTTCAAATGAAGAATTTTGGAAAAATAATGTTCCAAAAGACATTAACTTTTTGAAATTTAAACTATCCTATGGTACAGCTGGAAATGGAAGATTTAACGGAAACTATGCGAAAGGTCTTTATACTTTCAGTGAAGGAAATGGATACGGCGGCGTAGTAGGTGCTATCATGTCTCGCGGCAGAAATACTGGTTTGAAATGGGAAACCACTTATAAGTTCAATACAGGTATAGATTTCGGTTTGTTTAATCGCATCAACGTAGGTTTAGAATATTATAGAGATATTACTCACGACTTGATTAGTGATGCAACGGTGTCTTTAACAACAGGGCAAAGATCTATTTACCGAAATAGTGGAAAATTGCAGAATTCAGGTTTTGAGGCTACAATAAGTTCGACCAACATTGAAAGGGGCGGCTTTACATGGTCAACTAATTTTAACCTAGCTTTAAATAGAAATAAAGTCTTATCCTTGCCTACCGATATCGGTCAATCAAATTTGACTTCGATTATGCAGGTCGGTGGAGACTCAAGAGCATTATACTTAGTTCGTTGGGCTGGCGTTGACCCGAGTACTGGTGACCCCATGTGGTATGATGCGAATGGCAATATTACCAAAGTGTACGACCTTAATAATAGGGTGGTTATGGGGCGTGTAACTCCAAATTTTTACGGTGGTATCACCAACTCTTTCAATTATAAAGGATTTAATCTATCGTTTTTACTGCTCTACTCTCAAGGTGGATCATCACTGTCTGAATTGTTAAATACTGCGGGGCATGACGGTTTGAATATTTTAAGTACCAACCTATCGACTGACTTGTTAGATCACTGGAGATATCCTGGAGATTTATCTGTTAACCCAAGATTAACTCAGGTATCAACAAGCTCTAATAGAAATTCTACCAGATATTTGATAGATAGATCTAATATTCAATTAAAAAATATCAGCTTAGAATATAGGTTGCCTGATGATTTTGTGAAAAAAGGTTTTTTAAAACGTGCTGCAGTTTACATCATGGCTGACAATGTTGCGATGTGGACACCTTACAGAACCAGTAAAAGAAATAATCTTGGAAATGGTCAATATGAGACGATTAAGTTAAATACCTACGCAAATTCATTTAGAGGGGCACCAGGTCAAGCTTCATATTCTGCCGGCGTAAATCTTACTTTTTAATAATTATAGAAATGAACAAAATATTATATAAAAAATTGATACGCACCGTACTTATTTTTAATTTATTAATCATAAGTAGTTGTAAGTCTTTTTTAGATATCGAACCCGTAGGCTCGCTTACCGGAGAAAAGTTATTTGTAAATGTAGAAGGGTATACCTCTGCCATGGTTGGAAGTTATAACCTTTTTGCTAAATACCATCTTTCTCAGTATGGTTTGTATGGAGAACTGCGTGGAGATAACGTATTGCTTAATCAAACTTTAGGTGGTGGAGTTCTAGCAGAGTACAATTACGAAAGCGATCCTACTCTAGATCTGGGTGCCGTAAGGATAATCTGGCAAAATATTTACGAAACATTAAATAATGTAAATAATGTCATCGAATCTAGAGCTAGTCTTTTGGAGGCTTTCCCAACTTCTAAACCGAATATTGACAGAGTTTACGGCGAAGCACTAGTACTTAGGGCAATGTGTTTTTTCGATTTAGCCAATGTTTATGGTCAAACATATGCATATACACCTGATGCTAGTCATCTTGGCGTTCCTATTTTTACGCAAACGCCAGCAGCTGGAGTAGCTTCGAAAAGGGCTAGTATGAAAGACACCTACGCTAGGATAATTGCCGATCTTAAAGAAGCACAAACATTACTCGCAACTAGAACTGTTTCAAAAACTAAAATCTACGCTTCAGCGGATGCAGCTACTGCATTACTGTCAAGAGTATATTTGTATATGCAAGATTGGGATGGTGTAATTGGTCTACTGGAAAATCAAGAGCTGAAAAATAAATATCCCTTAGCTCTGTCTGCAGATTATTTGAATATGTTCATGGGCGTTGCGCAAAGAACTGACCCAACGCTTATTAGTTCGGAAGTGATTTGGCAACTTAATTTGAATGCAGCTGCATCAACCTATTTAACAGATATTCTGTCTAATGCTGAAACTTTCTATGTTTATCCGCATGCTACATACAGGACATTGTTTGAAAACACTGACATTAGGTCTAAGCAATTCGTAGCAAATCCGCGTAACCCAAGCGTGTTTTATACCATAAAGTACGGTAAAGCAGATGAAGTAGTTCGTGCTAACTGGCCTGTAAATTTCAAAATGTTCAGATCAGCAGAAATTTATCTGAACCTTGCTGAGGCTTATTATCATAAGCAACAATACGAACTGGCTGCAGACCAAGTTAAGGTTGTACGTGCAAGAGCTTATAATGTTGCACCATCAGCTATCACTTTGTCTAGTGCAGATCCGGTTGCACTTTTACAGCAAATTAAATTGGAAAGACGTAAAGAGCTAGGTTTTGAAAACCAGCGTATTTTCGATATCATGCGTTATAAAGAAAACTTGAACAGGGTTGAATGCAATTCAAATACTTGTACACTGACTTATCCTAATAATAAATTTGTGCTTCCAATCCCAGCTATGGAGATTCAGGCAAATCCAACAATTATTCAAAATCCTTAATAATATGAAGTTTATTAAATCATGGTGCTTACTATTTGTTGTATTATTAACTGCAGCATGTAATAAAGATGCATCTACTCCTTATGACAACCCTTTCTTTTACATCAATGTATCAAATAACAGTACAGTAAGAGTAGCTAGCGATAGAAATGAAACTGTAGAATATAAAGTGTTCTTTAGTGGGAAACGCCAATTTGAAACCATTACACTTGACTATGAATTTGTAGTTGGTGCAGGCCTAAAAGAAGGCGTAGATTTCGAATTTGTGAGCCCTAAACGTCAATTAGAATTTCTACCAGGAATTGTAGAGATGCCTATTGCCATCCGTTGGATCTCTCATCCTATTGATGCTGCCAAAGACAATACTTTAGCGATTAAATTGGTGAGGAATAGCAAAAACTACACTATCGGCTTGCCTGGTCCAGATGGGTTACAAACCAAACTTACGATCGTTAAATTTTAGTAATGAAGCAACTACAAAAATATCTGTTTGTTGTATTACTCATTATTCTGAGTATTCCTGTTTCGGGGCAACGTTTGGTGCAAGATCCGAAGCTGACCAAGGGCGTACTTAAGAATGGTTTCAGCTATTATATTTATCCAAGCGATGTAGGCGATCATCAAAGTTCTATCCAACTTTTTGTGAAAGCTGGTTCGCTTCAAGAGAAAGATTCTCAACGCGGATTGGCGCACTTTGTAGAGCACATGGCTTTTAATGGAAGTAAGAACTATCCCAAAAATGAGGTCATCACCTATCTTGAATCTTTAGGGGTGAAATTTGGAGCCGATCTCAACGCATACACGAGTTACGATCAAACAGTTTATAAAATAACAGTTAATACCTCTAATCTAAAGCAGTTAGAAAAGACAATTGATATTGTTGCAGATTGGGCCTTTGAACTTTCATTTGATAGTTTGGAGATTGAAAAGGAGCGAGGCGTGGTAATCGAAGAATGGAGAACCAAACAAGGAGCTTCAGCTAGGTTATCTGAGCAGTACTTGCCTTTGATATTTCATCAATCGCGTTATGCAGAGCGCCAACCAATTGGAACGCTGGATATACTTAGACATTTCAAACATTCGGAAATAAAGGGTTTTTATAATGAATGGTACCGACCAAATTTATTGGCGATAGCAGTTATATCTAATCAAAATGTAGGCGCTATTGAAAAGTATATCAAAGAACAATTTGGTAAAGCTAAAAATTTGAAAAACAGTGCTGAAAGGGTAGTTTATAATTTGCCTAAACACAATGACACCTTGTACAGTATTGCTACTGATAAGGAAGAAAATGATATCGATTATTCTTACATCACTAAGTTAACGGCACTTTCGCAAATCAATTCAGTAGATAAATTTAAAGAACTGCTTGTCAGAAGTTTTTTCAACGGCCTGTCAAAAAAGAGATTTGAGAGATTGACTCAGCGCAATAGTATTTTCAAGTCTGGATCAATGTCGGATATTGATTTGATGCCGAATATTGAAGTTGCAGTAGGTGGTGCTGCGCTATTTGAAAGTGATATTGCATCTGGAATTAAGAACTATATCACTGAGCAACAGAGAATTTTGAAGTATGGTTTTACCTCAGAGGAGCTATCGGATTATCGCAAAGAATTTTTAGCCCAATTGAACAGGGCAGCTCAAAATACTAAGACGAGTGCGATATCAGTAATCGAATCGGTAAAAGAAGATTTCTTTAACGGTAATACGGTAATTAGTCGTGAACAAAGACTTGCTTTGCAGCAACAATTGCAAAGTGGTATTGACTCATTGACCATCATGTCTTTTATCGGAAAAATAAATCAACCTGGTAATACCGTAGTGATGTTAACAGGACCTGATCGAGTAAAACATATTTTACCAAATCAAAGCCAGCTTCAGTTATGGCAGGATAGTATCTCCAGACTTCCTTTGGAGCGTTGGTCTGATCATGAAATTGTACCTACAAAGCTTTTGACATCTTCTCCAATTCCTTCTAAAGTATTGAAGAAAGAATATATTGCCGAGATAGATTTACATAAATGGCAACTGGCCAACCATACTACGGTTTACTTGAAACAGAGTAAAGGTCGCAAAGATCATATTCAATTAACTGGATTTAGACAGGGAGGTTATAGTGTTTTAGATTCAACCGATGTGGTGAATGCTTCTTTTGCCCAAAGTATTGTTGCAGCAAGTGGTGCAGGTAATTTCTCAAGAAGAGCATTATCAAAGTATTTGACGGGTAATAGCGCAACAGCAATGATGGTGCTTTCTAAATACAGAGAAGGTTTAGCGGCTAGCGCTAGTTTGAAAGACATCAAGACGATGTTCGAACTGCTATATCTAAAGTGGACTGAGCCTCGTGTAGATCGTGATGTTTTTGAGTTGCAAAAAAGAAAGGCTTTAGAAAGTGTCAAAAACAAAGAGAACTCTATTACCAGTCAGTACAACAGGTTAATCACTCAAAAACTATCTGGTGAAGAAAATGAAGAGATTGACGAAAATAGAATTTCAAATGATCTGGTGTTGAATAAGATTTTACCAACTTATCATAAAAGATTCAATTCGGCAAAAGGATTTGAATTTGTAATTATTGGTGATTTCGAGCTAGACGCTGTTGAACAATATGTAACCACTTATTTGGGAGGGCTGCCTTCTAGTGATCTTGTAGAAGACAACAAAGCTAAACCTTTACCTGTTGGCGAGAATGCATCCATTTTGATGAAAGCGGGAGAGACCGATAGAGCGACCGTTAATATTATTTTTCAAAATAGTAACGTCGTAAACGATTATCCAGAGATCATTACTTATGAAATTTTGCAAGAGGTGCTTAAGGTAAAATTGAGGGAAAATCTTAGAGAAAAGAACTCTGGTGTTTATGGTGTTGCTGTGAATGTGAGTGCAACTTCTATCCCATCAACACTGTTACGTGCTAGAATTGGATTTAGCTGTTCTCCAGAAAAAAGGGAATTTTTGATCGAGCAGGCAAATAAAGAGATCGATTTAATAGCAAAGAACCCAGCATATATCGAAAAAGAACTCGACAACATCAAAAAGCAGTTAATGGTAACTTATGATAAGCAAAAGGACAAAGAGACGTTTTGGAGTGCCGAGCTTAGAAATCATATTTATTACCACTTCAAAGACTGGTCTTTATTTACCAAGTATCCAGAAATGGTAAGCAAAATACAAAGTAAAGATATCAGTCAAGCAATTAAAAAATTACTACTTCAGGGAACAAAAGTTACCGCGGTGCTTACTCCCGAAGACAAACTAGACAATACAAAAAAATAGAAATTATGAAGCAAGCAATTTATTTATTTTTTCTTTCTACGATCTGCCTTTTCTCGGCTTGTAAAAAGTATGAGGTAGGTTATGAAGGAAAGGCTATGTTCAGTAGCTATACACTAGAGTCTTCTTCTAATCCCGATCTTGCCAAACAAGTAAAAGGAGTTATAGAAGGCGATAATGTTTATATCCGTGTTCCTAATTCAGTTAATATTAACCAAGCTATACCATCATTTACGGTGGATGATCAGTCTATTGTATATATCGGTAATAAGGTGCAGCAAAGTGGATTTACGCCTGTTGATTTAAGTAAGACGGTACAATATCGAATTGCCACTCCTAAAGATATGTCGGTGGTTAATGTGCATGCCTTGCTTAATGCAGCTATCGTATCATTTGGTTTTTATGCAGAAGATAATGATGGCGTACTATTCAAGAATTATACGGGAACCTTTAATGGTCTTAAAATTCAGGTGAATTTGCCTACAGATGCTGACGTGTCAAAACTTGTTGCACGTTTTGTAACCACTAGTGGTGCAGTTGTTAAGGTAGGAGGAGTTACCCAAACTAGCCGCCAATCGAGTAATGATTTTACTACATCGGTTACTTACCAAGTTACTGATGCAGAAACTACTGTTCCAGAAGATTTCGTGGTTTCTATTGGCCGTTTAACAGCGCCAGAATGGATCGATATCGTTTCAGCTAACCTTTCTGCCTACAATGTGGCTGAAGTTAATTTGGCTATAAATCCTACTACAAATTACCCTGTGATTATATTTGCTAGATCAGCAGTAAATAACGACCTCACTACTAGAAAGGCAATAGTATCATCTTACAATGGTACAACATGGAATTTTGTAGGTGATCCGGAAGGAATTTCTACGGGTCGTGTAGAAACGGTTGGCATAGACATAGACCAAACTGGTGTAATATATGCTGCATACAAAGACCACAATATACTAACTGGAACAGACCTTACACAATACGCTTCTGTACAAAAATATAGCGATGGAAATTGGTCGTACCTATTTAGACCACAAGCAAGTGCACAAAGAACAAGCTACCTTCACATCGCAACTACGCAATCTGGTACGCCAATCATTGGTTACGCAGCAGCTAGGGCCGAGGGAGGAGCGGCCAATAGGTCTCCGCAATCAGCTTTCTTCGTTAATAATAGTTGGTTGACGAAACCTATCGATGCCTCGCCTGCAACCTTGTATACTCGTATCAGAAAAACTAGAGATAATAAAGTCTACTATGCAGTAATGGATGGAATTTCTACAACCAGAAAACCTACATTGTATAGGCTAAATGAGACTACCTTAAATTGGGAAGTAGTTGGTACTCCATTAATATCTCCTGATGCCTCGGTGGTAGGTGCTGCGGTAATGGATATAGAGACCTCTGAAAATGGTGCGGAAGTGTATTTGGTATTTCAATCTCAAGCCAACACCAATAAGTTTTCTTATGTGATGAGGTATAACGGCACTTCATGGCGACAAATTGGAGATGCAATCAGTCATACGGCTAACAGTAGCGGACAAAGAGACAATATTGCTTTAGCAATGCATCCAAATGGAACGCTTTACTTTGCACACGGTGATGCTAATGGATTAAAGGTTCAAACATTTAATACCAATACTCAAAACTGGAATCCAGCAACCACAGTTCAATCGGCTGCACCTGATAAAATTACACTACGTATCTCGGAAGAAGGTATTCCATACCTTTCTACAGTAACTGACGGGAAAATAAAAGTGTTTAAATATGATATTCCTTAATTAATATGATTTTTGAATAAATATTTCATTATTGTATTCAGACAAAAGCCCTAAGCACATCCGCTTAGAGCTTTTGTTTTTATTAACGATGAGTTTTAGTTGTAGGTTTTAAGTGGTAAGCTATAAGCCTGTTCGGCAAAACTTATAACGTACTACTTATTACTTACCACTTACTTGACAATAAAATAACCGACAGCCAGCCAAACCAAGCCTTTTACCAAAAAGAACATAAAGCCCCAAAAACCGACTCTTTTAATCCATTTTTTGAATTTCTCTGCTCGTTCTGTTTTCATAACTTAAAGTTTAGCTATTTAAAATTATAATTACACCTTGGCGAGGACGCCAACTCAGGGGATTCATTTGTGAGCGTTTCCACCAACAAATTTTTACTTTATATACTTTCTAAATCTTAGTGTTCATTTTCCGCCAATTTTCTCACCGCAATGATTTTGAACTCCTTGATTCCGTCAGGCATTTCCCAGTTAATTAAGTCCCCAGTTTGGTAACCCCATAACGCAATGCTGATAGGGGCAAAGATAGATACTTTTTGTTGTTTTATGTTAGCGTCTTTTGGTAAAACTAATTTAAACACAAAAGTTTGGCCGTTGTCTGTGGCTTCTATCTTGGCTTCTGTGTATAGAGAAACCACATCTGTAGGAAGCTCATCATCTTCGAAAATTTGAGCATTTTTAACTTCTTCTTTTAAACGAGATTTATTGTAATCGCTCATGATCGCCTTTTCCAAGTGCTCGTTTAAAAATTTGTAATCGCTTTTAGACAATAAAATTGATTTAGTCTCCATTATTAATAAAATAAAGTGAATTGATAGCCCCGAAAACAAGGCGTTAATTAAAATCAGGAATGGTTATCCCCCGAAATCATTTAAAAAAGAAATGTAGATATCGGGGTTTATTTAATGAAATCCTTGCTTTGATTAAGCGCTATAGGATTTAAAGAAATGCCAAAAATTGGCGTGTGGTAAGCTACAAAAGACATCAATCTATCCTGCCTCTTTTTCAAGAAGCCCACAGATAATTGATATGTTGATGTTTTATGCATTTAAGCAAAGATGCTTTTGTTGGAGGAGAAAAGCAAAAAGAAAAGGTTTTGTTACAATTGTAGGACTATTAAAAAAGACAGGTTTTCTGTTTTTAATAGAAAACCTGTCTAAATTCCTCCCCCTTTAATCCCCTCCGAAAATCGGAGTAAACTCTCCAAAGGGGACACATGGTGCTTAAGCATTTTGCATATCCCCCTCTCCGAGGGGGCAGGGGGAGGAAAATAACATTCGCCAATATTTGTGTCCACACGATAGCGTCTTTGAGGTGGGTAGGCCTAGGTAGTTTTTCACAGTTTGTTTTATATTTTAAAAGGTGTGAAAGATTGCTTCGCAATTTGTTGCGCCAAAGTACCCAAAGCGCTTGTCAATCTCCTAAGGTGCCTTTCCACAAATCCAACACATCAAAAACAGTATCGCTGCCTGTCAGAAATAGACAGGCTTAGGCTCGTTGGTGCGAATTTTTCGTTACTGCTTCTTTTTTTGATTTGGCTGGCACTGAAGATTGACGTCGTATTTGGCGAAATAGCGGTTTTATGAAAGGAACTTAGCGAGACTCCACTGGAGACAGTTTCTTATTAAGGCTATTAAGCGAAGACATTGGCTTCAATTCCCCTCTTTTAGAGGGGTGCCCAACGGGCGGGGTGTTTTTTACGTTCAAGCAAAAAGGCTACGATAAACGCAGCCTTCAAGTTAAAATATGATAAAAATGAAATATTACACCAAATCAAATCGGTCTAAGTTCATTACTTTGGTCCACGCAGCTACGAAATCATTAGCAAACTTTTCTTTGGCATCTGCACTGGCATAAACTTCAGCAATGGCTCTTAACTCTGCATTAGAGCCAAAAACTAAATCGGCACGAGTAGCAGTCCATTTGGTTGTGCCAGTGTTACGATCTTGACCTTCATACAACTCCTTATCTTGACCAGTAGCTTTCCAAGCAGTTCCCATGTCTAATAAATTGATGAAGAAATCATTTGTTAACTGCTCAGGTTTTGAAGTCAAGACACCGTGAGCGGAGCCATCATGGTTGGCATTTAAAGCACGTAAGCCACCTATTAAAACAGTTAATTCTGGTGCAGTTAAGGTCAATAATTGTGCTTTATCTATCAATAACTCTTCTGTAGAGGCCTCAGTACGCCCTTTTTTGTAGTTGCGGAAACCATCAGCAATTGGCTCCATATAAGCGAAAGAATCAACCTCTGTTTGTTCTTGCGTAGCATCTGTACGGCCGGCAGTAAATGGAACTTTGGTATTTAAACCTGCGTCTTTCGCCGCTTTTTCTATCGCTGCCACACCCGCCAGTACAATTAAATCGGCTATTGAAACCTTTTTACCATTGCTTTGGCTATCATTAAATTGTTTTTGGACAGCTTCTAAGCTTCGTAAAACTTTATCTAATTGAACGGGGTTGTTCGCTTGCCAATAACGTTGAGGCGAAAGTCGGATACGAGCACCATTAGCACCGCCACGTTTATCGCCGCCACGGAAAGTAGACGCCGAAGCCCAAGCTGTTGATACTAATTGCCCGATAGATAAGCCTGTTGCGAGTATATTTTCTTTTAACGAAGTAATGTCATTCTCATCAATTAAGGGATGGTTTACCGCAGGAACTGGGTCTTGCCAAATCAATTCTTCCGCTGGTACTTCCGGACCAAGATAACGAGCTTTTGGTCCCATATCACGATGGGTTAACTTGAACCAAGCACGAGCAAAGGCATCTGCAAAAGCATCAGGGTTTTCTAAGAAACGTCTTGATATTTTTTCGTAAGCTGGGTCGAACCTTAAAGAAAGGTCGGTGGTTAGCATGGTTGGCTTATGTTTTTTCGAAGGATCAAAAGCATCGGGAATAATCTCTTGGTCGGTTTTAGCTACCCATTGGTGCGCACCGCCTGGACTTTTAGTTAATTCCCATTCAAAAGCGAACAGATTTTCGAAAAAGTTATTGCTCCATTGGGTTGGGGTGGTCGTCCAAGTCACTTCTAAGCCGCTGGTAATGGCGTCTGCACCTTTTCCACTGTTAAAGCTATTGTTCCAGCCAAAACCTTGCGATTCTAGTCCAGCAGCTTCTGGCTCTTTGCCTACATGATCTGAAGAAGCAGCACCGTGGGTTTTACCAAATGTGTGTCCACCGGCAATTAAAGCTACAGTTTCTTCATCATCCATTGCCATGCGTGCAAACGTATCACGGATGTCTTTTGCTGCTGCGATAGGATCGGGGTTGCCATCTGGTCCTTCCGGATTTACATATATTAGCCCCATGTGCGCAGCAGCCAATGGTTTTTCTAAATCTCTGGAGTGTTTTCCGCCGTCAGCATCTTCATCAGAAGATACCACACCATGTGCTGCTACACCTTCCGAGCCTTTGGAATAACGTTCATCATTACCTAACCAAGTAGTTTCCGAGCCCCAATATACATCCTCGCTTGCTTCCCAAACATCTTCACGACCACCAGCAAAACCAAAAGTTTTAAAACCCATCGATTCTAAGGCTACGTTTCCAGTTAAGATCATTAAATCTGCCCAAGATATTTTGTTGCCATATTTTTGTTTGATGGGCCAAAGGAGACGACGAGCCTTATCTAAACTCACGTTATCTGGCCAGCTATTTAATGGGGCAAAACGCTGTTGTCCCTGTCCGGCACCACCACGGCCATCGCCTACACGGTAAGTACCTGCACTATGCCATGCCATACGAATGAATAAACCACCATAATGCCCAAAATCTGCAGGCCACCAATCTTGCGAATCGGTCATTAACGCATGTAAATCTTTCTTCAATCCTTCGTAATCTAGGCTGTTAAAAGCTGCTGCGTAATCAAAATTATCGCCCATTGGGTTAGATAAAGAAGAGTGCTGGCGTAAGATGTTTAATTTGAGTTGTTTTGGCCACCAATCGCGATTTCGGGTACCGCTGCCGCCTGCATTACTTTTCATGCTACCATTATGAAATGGGCATTTGCTGATGTCTTGAGAGTTGTTTTCCATGCTTAATTAATTTTGTTAATGATGTATGGTATTTTTTCAATTGCCTTAAACTTGACCATTGAAAAGACATTTCGCTGTTTGTTTTGTTTGCTATGTCTATACCTTTTGGTGAATTAAAGGTACGGGACTTGGCTGAGGATATCAAAGTGCTTTTCTCTATAGGTAGATAGGCAAAAGCTATTTCACTTTAAAAGATTGCTTGCCATTAAGTAAATCCCAAAATAGCATAAAGTCGCTGGCTAAGCTGTAGCCTGGATATTTAAAAGTAGCTGGTTTGTTTTTTTCAAAAAAGAAGTGCCCAACCCATGCAAAGCCATAACCAAGAAAGGGTACTGCTAAGATAAAGCGTAGGTCGTGGAAAAGTAATCCGCCAATTAAAGAGACAACAACTAATGCCGTGCCTATAAAATGGAGGACACGGCTAGTGGTATTTTGATGCTCACTAAGGTAATAAGGATAAAACTCTTGGAGAGATTTGTATTTTTTGGCAGTCATTCTTCTTAATTGTTTTATTATAAATTGTGTCAGTTCAGTTTGAAGACGTATTTGTAGTTCTATTAATTTGCATTAAATACTTTTTTAGCTCGCCGCCGCTGGGCTCTTACTTTTTGACCGCAAAAAGTAACAAAAACTCCCGGTTGCTTATTTTTCTTTCAAAGAAAGTAGCTTGGCTTGTTAGGTGCAATCCGAAAAATAAGAGACCGGAAATTAGCTGAACGGAAGATTGAAGTGCTATCGCTAGCGAACACCTTATTCTTATCCCAAAATCACCCTAAAATAACTATAATAATTTATGTTGTTGTAAAAAAGCATGTAAATTCTCTGGATGAACGTCCATCAACAGCGTGTGTAAACCTGCTTTCTTAGCACCTTCAATATGTTGTGGGCTGTCATCAATAAAAACAGTTTCTTCTGGATTTAGATTGTTCTCTTTCAATACCATTTCAAAAATAGCAGGATTTGGCTTGCGCATAGTAGTGTCTTGAGAAAAATATGCCCTTTCGAAGAAGTCATCGTAGTTATTGAAACCGAAATCTTTTTGTAGATAGGCTATGATCCAATCGTAGTGGATTTTGTTGTTGTTACTTAATAGAAAGGTACGATATTTCTTTTTTACTTCTAACAATACATCATGGTTATTTCCAGAAACACCAATCAATAGGCTGTTCCAAGCATCATCTATTTGTTGGTCGGTAAGGTCTAATTTATTGGCTACTTTTCTAATTCCTTCTCTAAATTGAGCAGGAGAGATGCTGCCGGTTTCAAAATCGTCAAATAATTGATTGTGTCCTTTATGTGCGAAAAAATCGTTTACATTGGGAATACCTAATTGTGAAAGTGCATTTTGTGTTCTTAAAAAGTCGATAGCAAAGATTACATTTCCGTAATCGAAGATGATATTTTTGATGTTGTTCATTAGACTAAGCTATTTTACTGCAAATATGGGTCTTAACGAGCATAAAACCTAATTCAGGTGATGTGGTGTAATGGTATTTTCTCATTTTTTAGTAGCAATAATTATAGATGAAGCGTAGAATAATCATGAAGAATTCGAAGCTAAACTGTTGGGAAATAGTTTGATGCTGGTGATGTTGATTTTTAATTGAAAAAGTTTTTCCGAATTTCATTGCAATTCCTTAACATTGCACTCGCAAATCTCAATAGAGATTTCGGGGCCTATAGCTCAGTTGGTTAGAGTAGAAGACTCATAATCTTTTGGTCGCTGGTTCGAGCCCAGCTGGGCCCACTAACGTCCTTCACGGTATCGTGAAGGACGTTTTTTATTTTTATTTCTTTTGTAAATTGTCCGCTTTAGGATTTTTACTGAGCTTAAAGTGGTTGATTTTCAAATGTTTGTGTTTTTGTATCGGTTCGATTTTCACCGTGTATCTTTTTTATTGTATTCACCTTTTATTGGTGCGCTATTTTGCTTTTAAAATTTTAAAGGGATATTTTTACGATCAACTTCGCTATTGTCCGACATATAGAATTTCTGGTGAGAAAAGTTCGTTTTAGCGGAACGAATTAGATGTATTGTTCGGTATTCCATACAAGAATTATTTGTGAATAAATAAACCACAAAGTTCAATATATCAGTGCGTTTTATTAATTTTGATGTATTTAAATTACCAAAATGCTCTATGCATAAAATCGTTTACACGCTTTTATTATTGCTCGCTACGCAATATTCATCACTTTACGGACAAGCTCCTGTGATTAATTCAGTATCACCTTCTAAAGCCGAAATCGAAACTGAGGTTATAATACAAGGTTCTGGTTTTAGTGCCGATGTTAATCAAAATTCGGTGTTTTTTGGTACAGTTAAATCTAGTCTTGTTTCGGCTACGGCTAATAAAATTGTGGTGAAGGTTCCTAGAGGTGCAAATCTCGATTTTATATCTGTGCTTAACCGCACTACTTCACTTTACGGTAATTCTAAAACACCTTTTGTTGTAACTTTCCCGTCTTCTAATAATTTCAGTTTTGCTGACATGTCTCCAAAAATCAACGTAACGGGGCCTTACGGTTATGTTTCAGCATTTGGAGATTTAAATGGAGATGGTTTTCCAGATATGGTTGTGGTGAGTATTGTTAATAATACCATTACCGTAATTAAAAACAAAGTTAAAGTTGGTTTTACTGACCCAAGTTCTTTTGGAGATGAAATTATACTGTCTACAGGGAAAAAGCCAGCAAAAGTAAAGTTGATAGATATTAATGGTGATGGTAAAAAAGATATTGTTGTAGTAAATACAGACGATAACAACATATCGGTGTTTCAGAATAAAATGGTTGACGGTAGTTGGGACGCCACTTCTTTTTCTTCGAGAATAGATTTTGCTGTAGGAACTGCGCCAGTAGACTTGGCTACGGGTGATTTTAATGGCGATGGAAAGTTTGATTTGGCCATACTAAACCAATTTTCTAAAAACGTTTCAATTTTAGAAAATTTACGAGGTAGTGGAGAAATTGGAGCGCAGTTTTTTGCTGCAAAACAAGATTTTACAGTTACTAATAGTGCCGTTTCTATTACCGCTGCAGACCTTAATAATGATGGCCAATTAGATGTTATTACAGCAGATAAATGGGATAGTAGTGTTACGGTTTTAGAGAATAAAACTTCCAAAGGTAGTACTGGATTTAGCTTTGGGCAAGCACAGCGTTTTCAGGTGGGTTTTGAACCTAATTCTGTTTTAACTGCCGATATAGATGGTGATGGAAAGTTGGATTTACTTACTGCGAATTTAACTGGAAATTCTGTGTCGGTTTTGGTTAATAATAGTTCAGGTTCTGCGCTACAGTTTAAAGCAAAAGCAGATTTTTCAGTAGGAAGTGGTGCAAGAAATATGGCGTTGGGAGATATTGATGGAGACGGAATGATTGATGTTGTAGTTGCTAACTTCACCGCTTATCAAGTTACAATCTTACGTAATTTAAGTGCCGTAGGGCAAGCTTCTTTTGCTAATCCAGAAAAGATGCAACTCGACACTTATCCAGGTGCTGTAGATTTGGTAGACATAGATCTTGATGGACGGGTAGATTTATTTACTGCCGTAATTGGAGGTAATTTTGTTTTAAGAAATGATCCAGTGCTACCGCCTGTTATTACATCTATTTCTAAGCTAAAAGGTGAAGTTGGAGACGAAGTGATTATTGAGGGTAAAAATTTCAGCGCTAAACTAAGCGATAATGTTGTTTATTTTGGTGGGGTACAGGCAAAAGTAATTGTCGCCTCCCGCGAAAAATTATCAGTTACTATACCTAAGGCCGTTTCGTTTGGTCAATTGAGCGTACTTAATAAAGAAACGAGAAAAATAGGCATAAGCACCTCGTTCTTTTCGCCCGTGTTTCAAAGTAAGCAATCTATTAAATCTACCGATTTTACAAATGAGATTAATGCCAACCTAGCACAATCCTGTACACAAGTTTTATCAGGAGATTTAGACAATGATGGACTTCCAGATATCATTTATAATAGTGTAGCTACCAATTCAATTCATTTTTCTCGAAATAATGCTAATTTGGGAAAATACTATAGCCTTTTTGATAATTCAGAGAGTTTGGAAACCGGCAAAGAACCTTATTATTTTCAATTAGGAGATATGGATAATGACGGCCTGCTGGATATTGTAGTATGTAATACCAAAGACGGCACTCTTGCTATTTTTCGTAATACCTCAACACCTGGCCAAATTACTTTTGCGCCAAAGGTTACCATTAAGCTACAGAGCGAAACACCTAATATACGAGGTTTGGTAATTGCCGATTTTAATGCGGATGGTAAATTAGATATTGTAGTAAATGGCATTTTTGCCTACGTATTTATTAATACTTCTAGTGGTGGCAATTTACAAATAGCATACAAAGGAACCTTGTCATCTTTTGGTCCAGGCTACACTATCTCTGTTGATAAAGCGGTTGCAATTGATTTGGACCAAGACGGAAAACCCGAATTGGTAGCTTCAGGAAATGGTAAGCTGGTTTATTTTCGTAACACTTCTACTAAAAGTGACATCTCATTTGCTGCGCCTGTAGATATTAGTCCTAGGCCATCGTGGGGGCTTATCAGCGATATGCAAGTTGGTGATATGAATGGAGATGGGAAAATGGATATTGTGATTGCGTTTGTTAAAGATGTTTACGTGCTTTTAAATAATTATGAGGCAGGTTCAGGTCTTTTTACAATCAGTAATTTAGTTTTGCAGAAACCATTAACAAATGATCGTGGCAGGTTAGACAGATTGAGTTTAAGCGATATGGACGGAGATGGTAAACTTGATATTGTTGCCGCTAGTTATTACGAGAAAACTATTTCCATTTTTAGAAATGTGTCTGAAGGTGATCAGCTCGCTTTTAAATTTAGAGTGGATCTTAACACAAGGTATGAGCCAGAGGGTCTTTGTATTGTTGATATTGATATGGATAACAAGCCAGATATCTTTTTAGCCGAACGTGTACTTTTTGCTTATCTCAACAAACCACAGAGTGAAATACAGACTACACCACCAGTTATTACCAGTGTGCCTTTACATTCAAAAGTTGGAGAAAAGATCACTATTTTAGGAAGTGGTTTCCACACCGATAGTAAACTTAACAAGGTAATGTTTGGTTCTGTGCCAGGTAAAATAGAACAAGCATCGGCTAACAGCTTAACGGTTACTGTGCCAAAAGGTGCAGTGTATGGCAAAATATCTGTACTTAATACAGAAACTAGGTTAACGGGCTATTCAAAAACCTATTTCAGTACTACCTTCGATACTAAAAATCATTTTTCGGAGAAAGATTTTACTTCTGCCATAAAAATAGTGAGAGATTATACTGTAAACCATGGTGATTTTCTTAAGCTTGATGCAGAAGATATGGATGGCGACGGTATGACAGATCTAGTACTTTCCTTTGCCTTAGGTAACATTATCTATCGTAATGTTGGCAATCAAACCAAACTGTCCACCAATAGCTTCGCACCAAAGTATGTGCATCCTACGGGAAATAGAACTGCCATGCCTATTCTTCAAGATATTAATGGCAATGGTGTGCCAGAGGTAATAAGGGGCAATAGCGTAATTCTTATTGATAACCGATCTGAGCCTGGAAAGTTAGAAACGGTGAATACTAGTTTCTTTTCTGAAAAAGGAAATTTATTAGCCAGTAGCGATATCGACTTGGATGGGAGACCTGATATTATTACTTCACATTTCGATAGTTGGACAGGTCCAAATGTTCTTTCGCTGAAGAAAAATATTGCTTTAGATTTTAATTCACGATTTCTGCATTTTATAGAGTTTAATACTAGACTAGAAGTTTCAAATAGGTCCTTATTGTCGGATGATTTAGATGGCGACGGAAAACCAGAGGTGCTAAGTATAGGTAATATAGGAATGGGCAAAGAAATTGCTATCGATATATTTCTAAATAATGCCACCATTGGTTATATGGACGATAAGATGCTTTTACAGCACCTGATTCTTTCGGCAGAAGGCGCTGTAATAAAATCCAAGTTGGTAGATGTTAATGGAGACGGTAAACTAGACATTGCAGTTCTATCGTCATACAATAGATTGGTGTTCTTTTTAAACATTACTACCGAATTGGGAAAAATAAAGTTTGCTCCACCTGTCTATCTAAATTTAGATAAGGCAGATATTTGTCACGATTTTGATTTTGCAGATATAGATGGAGATGGTAAGGTGGATATAGTGGTTGCTTCTTCAAATAGTTATTTACAGCTTCTTAAAAATTTTGTTACAAGAGATTTGATAAACGAGAAGAGTTTTGTAATAGTGGCAAGAATACCAATTGGAGAGGGACAAAAGAGTGTGAAATTGGCCGATTTTGATGCTGATGGCAGGTTTGATATTGTAGCTCATAGTGCCGACCATTTGTATTTGATACCGAGTTTGATCAACGATTATCCGTATCTTAAATTATCTAAAGATTTGGCCCACTATAACGCTGCGCAAAATCAAATGAAGTTAGATCAGGAGATTGTTGTTTCTTATTCTGGAAAAATAACTAAGGCTGAAATTGGTATTAGAAAGAATTTTAAGTCTAGAGAAGATGTGTTAGGATTATTAACGGGTGCTAACTTTGGAAATATAGCTGCTAATTTTGACCAAACCAAGGGTGTGTTGCTACTTACTGGAAACTCCAGCACAGTAACGCAATGGAACGAAGCACTTCGTAGTGTGTATTATAAAAATGAAGCACAGCAACCAGATACTTCGAAGAGAGAAATTAGTTTCCAATTATTTCATGATGGCATTGAGGGAAATTTAGAAAATTTACTGCTGCAGCCCCTAGCATTACCGATTATCGATAGTTTTACGCCAGATGCAGGCATTGCTAATACAGAAATAACGATTATTGGTAAATACTTTATAGGAGCAACTGCTGTAAGTTTCGGCGGTATTCCTGCAAAATCGTTTAAAGTGCTTTCTACTGGTAAAATCATAGCAACATTAGACGTTGTTGCTAACACTGGTGAGATTAAAGTTGTTACGGCTTTGGGCGAAGCGCTTAAAGATGGTTTTGAATTTATCCCTAAACCAATTATTACTCCTTCTGGACCAGTTATAATGTTTACTGGTGATCAAGTGTTGCTTTCGTCAAATTCTAACTCAACATTTGCTCACACCTGGGTAGCAGAGAATGGACCAACGCTAAATAGCAAGTCAAATACGCATTTAGCTACAACAGGAGGTAGTTATTTCGTTATTGTAAATAGAAAAGGATATTACCTTAGCTCTGAAAAAGTACAGGTTAACCAATATCAGCAACTTCCACCAAATCATTTTAAGATTACGACTACCGGTATAAGTTGTAAAGGAATGAATAATGGAAGTATTCAGATCAAAGTTGCTAATCATTCTTATCTAAATTTTCAAGTGAAAGTTTCTCAAGGAAGTGATACTACTTTTCATCGCATCAATGATTTGCTTCCGCTTAATGTTAATGATTTGGCTGCCGGGAAATATCATATCTGTATAAAAGTTGATGGGCATTCAACGTTTGAACGTTGTAGCGATGTTGTAATTTCTGAACCTAGTCTTATTAAGTTGGTTACTGCAGTTAACCCTACAAGAGATGAAGTGAAATTAATGCTTACAGGTAGCACAACCTATCATGTATCGATTAATGGTGTTCAAAAAACCACGAGCGACAGTACACTTGTATTGCCATTACAAAAAGGTGAAAACCTGATCAAAGTGAGTTCTGATTTAACTTGCCAAGGTGTGATAGAACATAAATTGTACGTAGGCGATTTATTAACCTTATATCCAAATCCTGTGAGAGATAAGCTCAAAGTAGTTTGGAATGGTGCGTCGCCAAATCAAAATTCTATAGTCGAAATTTTTGATATCAATGGCAGGCGGAAATATAAAACTACCTATTCAGAAAAATTGGAAATAGGCGTTGCTAGTTGGCAAGTTGGGACATATATATTAAAGTTTACCTCAGGGAAAAAGACGGAAACAGTTAATTTTATCAAAAACTAATGAAAAAGCTATTTTACATTCTGATATTATCGGTTTTCGTGTTTTCTTGTAAGAAAGATAGTGGTGATGATGAAAAGATAGCGCTTGTTAGCCCAGCGAAAGGTGAACTTTGTACTTCGGGCCGTATTGTGAGTTCAACAAGTAGTACGGTTATGTTTAAGTGGGCACCCATTTCTGGAGGTAGAGACTATCAAATTACTTTTAAAAACTTAGCACTTGGTACAACAGAAAGTAAATTTATCGATGGATCTGGTGTTTATGAACATGCATTATTAAGAAATACGCCGTACTCATGGCAGGTAACTGCTGTAGCATCTAATGGAAAAACCATAGCTAGTGAAACTTGGAATTTTCATAATGCTACTCAGGGCGACATTTCTTTCGCTCCTTATGCTGCGGAGCTTATCTCACCCAAAAAAAATGCAATATTGGCTCAAGGTACAACTAAAGTAACGTTAATTTGGAAAGGGAGCGATGAAGAAAATGACATTGAGGAATACGAAGTTTATTTCGGAAAAACCATAACCCCGTCTTTTTATCAGAATACTAAAGAGACTGTAATAGACATTCCAATAGAGGCGGGGTCTACTTACTACTGGAAGATTTTAACGAAAGATAAAAAGGGAAATATTTCTTATTCTGATCTTGGGATATTCAAGACTAATTAGATGATAACCATGGGTATAACTACTTACTTATGGTTCAATTTTTACCCCGTATCCTCTGCTTGATTCTTTCTTAAATCGATTAAAAGCCTCAAATCATCCATAAAACGGTTCAAGTTTTTCCTTGCATCACACAAAGCTCCCCATTTTCATGAGGAGCTTTGTGCGATGCTTAAATAGCCTTCTAATAGTACTCTGATACTTCTAGTACAGGCCGCAGGCATTTGCAAGCGAGGGGTTCGGAAAAAATAAACTGAGACTTGATCATTGATGGATATTCCTAGAACAATAAATCAACCTTCAATATTCAAACGCTTTAAAATAACTGAACGTAAATGCGCTTCATTTGTATCGCCCCAATTTCCCAATGCAGCGATTACGGGAATTACCGTTTGGCCGAACTCCGTTAAACTGTATTCTACTTTTGGCGGTACTACAGGATAGATTTTCTTGGTGATCAAGTCGTGGTCTTCGAGTTCTTTTAACTGAATATTAAGCACTCGTCTTGTGGCATCTGGAATTTTTCGTTGTAGTTCACTTGGACGCTGATGTCCTTGGTGGATAAACCATAACAAACGGATCTTCCATTTTCCGTAGAGCACTTCGCCAATCAAATCTAAACCACAATTGAGGTTTGGTGTAATTTTTCTTTCATACATCAAACAAATGTAAACCTATGTTCCAAATTGTGCAATAGGGGAAAAATTTATCCCTATCCGAATCGTAACTCCGTACTTGTGAGAACTATACATAAGTCTGAATTTTGTCCTAAACAATTAAACAATGAAACAGGATTTTAATTTCAATAATGAGTTATCAGGCAAAATTGCTTTGGTAACTGGTGGCACAAAAGGAGCCGGAAGTGCAATTGCAGAAAGGCTTTTACAAGCTGGGGCAACAGTAATTATTACTGCACGAAATGCACCTGAAAAGGAAAATAACAACTTACATTTTATTCCTTCCGATTTAAGCCAAGCAAAAGATGCACAAAAAGTAGTGAACGAAATACTATCCACTTATGGAAAACTAGATATTTTGATCAATAATTTGGGTTCCTCAGTTACGCCTGCCGGAGGTTTTGCAGCTTTAAGCGATGAAGATTGGGTGTTGACCTTACAAGCTAATCTACTTGCTCCTGTGCGACTTGACAGAGGGTTTTTACCGCAAATGATTGAACGAAAAACTGGTGTGATCATTCACATTGCTTCTATTCAAGGTAAACTACCACTTTATGATTCTACCTTACCTTATGCCGCTGCGAAAGCAGGATTGATTAATTACAGTAAAAGTTTATCTAACGAAGTGGCACCAAAAGGTGTGCGTGTACTTACGGTTTCGCCTGGATGGATCAACACCACAGCATCAAAAGCTTGGCTGAGTGAAATTGCAAGAAATGCGAACAGTACTGTAGAAGAAGCGCAACAAGGTGTAATGGATGCCTTGGGTGGAATTCCTTTTGGCAGACCTGCTGAACCAGAAGAAGTAGCAGAATTAGTTGGCTTTTTGGTTTCGCCAAGAGCTAATTATTTAACAGGGACAAATTTTGTAATAGACGGGGGCACTGTGCCCACAATTTAATCATCTAAAAAAATAAAAATATGAACTTACCCAAAGTAATCGTAGAATTAGTAAAAACACAAAACAACTTTGATAGCGCTGCTTACGCAAAATGTTTTACAGCAACAGCAGTAGTTTTTGACGAGGGCAAAACACATCATGGCAGAAAAGAAATAGAAACTTGGATTGAAAAGGCCAACAAGGAATATCAGGCAATAATGAAGCCTCTTGAATATTCGGAAACAGCACAAACGCTGAGAACTGAAGTTTCAGGAACGTTTCCAGGAAGCCCGATTATAATGACTTATCATTATGAATTTGAGGATGGATTAATTCAATCGTTAAAAATTGTGTAAGGCTAGTTTAGTAGCTGCTCCCCTCTGGTTTAAGTGTTCGCTCTTTCAGCGGTCACTTAAACCATAAATGCAAACGAAGACTACCGATAAATCGGTACAAGTTATGTTTGGAAATAATTATACAACAAAGTCATAAAAACAAAACCACTAAACATCGGTCATTCTTTAAAATAATTTAATACACAAAGATATTTCGGTTTGGAGACCTAGGGTTTTAAGAGAGATTTAAGTGACACTGCGGAACACTTAAACCAGAGGGGTGGCTTTTAAACACGGTAGTTTTATCGGACTTTGCTTCCTAAAAGTCATTTTGAATACTCGATATATTATTTCTATTACCTTAAAATAATTGCTAACTATTTTAGAAAACTAAAGATATTAGTATATTTGTTTTTGTGATTGGCAAACACAATCATATTGTTTTAATTAAGCTGACCGACCATGAGAGTAAATATCAAAACCGAAAATAGGGCAATGGAAAGGCTGGAGCCAATCCTTAAGGAAACTTTTGCTGGACTAAATTATTTGAACGTGAGTGAGGATAGCGAATATTTTTATATGGAATTTGCCTCAGCCACCAAGGATATGGCAAAGGTGATGCGTGAATTGGATGGTTTGGTTAAGCCTTATATCCACAAATATGGTGATGAAAATACAGCTTATGTTTTCCATATCTACAAAGGAAAAGAGTTGGTCAATATTATTCGATATCATGAAAAACACTATGGCTATCGGGTAGCGGTTAAAACGGATGGAGAAGTACAACAACTATTTGTAGTGGACCTCTTGGGTATTGGTGATTATTCGGTTTTCAATCAGCACTTTGAACAATTAGGTTTGATGTACAGACCAGTGCGTACACCTGCTATTGGACAGTATCGTATGGATCTTCCTACTTCATTTTCGGATGCTGGTTATTGGGCTACTTCGAGTAAAGTTTTGAAGCCTTATCTGGAAAAGATTGTAAAGGGCATTGCTGCACAATTAAACAGGGATACTGGTGCTTAATATGTTAAAAATAATAGTCATGGTCAATTAAAAGCGTGTCTAAACTCTAGCGGTGTCTTTTGGGTTTTAGCCTTGAACAATTTGCTAAAGGACTGTGAATGCTCAAAACCCAAGATGTAAGCGATCTCGCTAATGCTCAGATTTGTACTAGACAGTTTCTCTTTTGCACTTTCGATCAATTTATAGTGTATGTACTGTGTAGCGTTCTGTCCAATGAGTACCCTGAGCAAGTCGCTGAGATAACCTGCAGAGATGTTGAGCTGATCGGAAACGTATTGTACGGAGGGTAGACCTTGTTCGAGACCTTTCTGCTGATTAAAATATTCATCAAGTATAGCTTCTGTTTGTTGTAATAGGTCGGTATGTGGTACTTTTCTAGTAAGGAATTGTCTTTTGTAGAAGCGGTTGGCATAGTTCAATAAAAGGTCAAGCTGGGCAATCACCACGTCCTGACTGAATTCATCGATGCGGTTGTCCAATTCTTCTTTGATGATTTGAAATACCGATAAGATGGTCTTTCTTTCTTTGTCTGAAAGATGCAGCGCCTCATTTACGGCATAAGAGAAATAAGCATATTGTTTGATTTTTTTTGCTAATGGCGTGCCTAGCAGATAATCTGGATGGACCAATAGAACAAACCATTCGGCGCTACCGCTATATTCTGTACTTCCTACCAACTGGTTGGGGGCAAGGAACATCATACTACCTTCATCGAAATCATAATAATGCTGTCCATAGCGTACTCTGCCTTTGTTGTCTATGATAAAGGTAATTTTATAAAAACTTAAGACATCATAGGCGGGAAACTGTATGGCGTCGAAGCAACTGTCTTTACGCATGTGCGTTAAACCATTGTGGCTCATCCAAATGGCGGTATAAAAGAACAAACTGCTGGCCTGTACGCCCAACATTTAGCGGAAAAAGGATACATCGCCATTGCAGCTGATGCCGCTTATCAAGGAGCTAGTGGTGGTGAGCCTCTTCGTACCGACAAACCAGCATTTAGAACAGAAGATATTAGAGGAATGGCAGATTTTATCAGTCATTATCCAGGGGTAGATGCCAACCGTTTGGGCGCATTAGGTATTTGCGGTGGTGGCGGTTATACGTTAAAAGCAGCACAATCAGACAAGCGTTTAAAAGCTGTGGCTACCTTAAGTATGTTCAATTCTGGCGAAGTGAGAAGAAATGGTTTTCAAAATTCTCAATTAAATACCGTGCAGGAACGCTTACAGAAAGCAACTGAAGCTCGAGAACAGGAAGCGGCGGGTGGTGAAATCATTTATGCAGGTGTGTCTAGTATCACCGATGAGGAGATTGCGAAAACCAAACCTGATTTGTATCGTGAAGGATATGAATATTATTACCGTTCGCATGCGCATCCCAATTCTACATTTTTGTACACGATGAGTAGCTTGCTTGATTTGATGACTTGGGATGCTACTGCTGGTATCGACTTAATAAATCAGCCTCTTTTGATGATAGCGGGCAGCAAAGCTGATACAAAGTACATGACTGATGAAGTCTTTGGAAAAGCTGTTAATACAGTCGAAAAAGAACTTTTTGTCATTGATGGAGCTACGCACATACAAACCTATTGGAAACCAGAATATGTTTCTAAAGGTGTCAATAAATTAGTCGAATTTTATCAAAAAACCTTAATAAATAGAAAATGAAGTTTAAACTGAATTTTGTGATTCCATTAGTTTTGCTTACGATGACGGCATTTGGACAGGATAAAATTACTGAAGGTACAGCTTCTGCTATTTTTCCTTTAGGCTCAAAAGTGAAGAATGGAAATTTTACTGGTGAGGTTTGGCTGCAGATGTTGGTTCCTAATGATACGGTGTACAATAGCAATATTGGTTCGGTAACTTTTGCACCAGGTGCCAGAATCAATTGGCATTACCACCCCGGCGGACAACTGCTACTGGTTACAGATGGAAAAGGCTTATATCAAGAAGAGGGGAAACCCTATTGAAACCATTAAGAAGGGAGACGTTATAAAATGCCCACCCGAGATTAAGCACTGGCATGACGCTACACCTCATCATCAGATGATACATATTGCCATTGGTACAAATACACAGAAAGGTAGTGTAATCTGGTTAGCACCGGTAACAGAACGAGAGTATAGACAATAAAATCAAAGTCTGCTAAAAGTAATTAGATACTTATTGATTTATGATGCAAGATTTGCTTAGTATTAATTTCAACAAAAAAGCATTTAACTTGTTATAAATAGCTGTAAATTGTATTTGCCAAATTTAAATTAATAAGTGCATTGATTTGAAATTATTAACATACATCAAGAACTTTAAATAGGAGGTACGCTAACTTTGTGACCTTAATTTATAGTTGAATTAAGCTAAATTTTAATCATAAAAAACAAAAAAATGAGAAAATTACTTTTTGCGCTTCCTGCGCTTTTTTTACTGGCTTCTTGTGGAGGTTCTTCTAATAATAATGCAGAAACAACTACCGAGCAGGCTGCTGCCGAACAAAAAGGTGAAAGTTTCGCCATTGACACCCTTACTACTTCGGTAGATTGGAAAGGCGCTCACAAAGGAGGTTTAGCACCACGTTGGGGTAAAATTGGTGTAAATTTAGGAACTGTTTCTGTAGCAAAAGATTCTTTAACAGGTGGTGAGTTTTTGATCAATATGAACTCTCTAACTGTAGATCCGGCATCTGTAACAGAAGAAGGTAAAAAAGCTACAGATCTCGAAGGACACTTGAAAGGTGCAGATTTCTTTGACGTAGCTAAAGCGCCAACTGCAAAGTTTGTAATTACCAAAGTTGAACCATATGCAGCAACAAAAGAAGCTAGTTTAACTGCTGATCCTAATTATTTGATTAGTGGAAATTTGACGCTTAAAGATAGTACGTTAAACGTAACGTTTCCAGCTAAAGTTCAGGTAACTCCAACTTCGGTTACTGCAACTGCTAAATTTGTAATTGATAGAAGTGCTTGGGGAATCAATTATAAAACAGAGGGAAGTCCTGAAAACTGGATGATTTCAAAAGACGTAGAGATTGGACTTACCATTAATGCTAAGAAAAACTAATGTGAAAGCATTTGTAAATTAAAAACAGCCTAGCAAGAAAATTACTAGGCTGTTTTTTTATAGTATTGATATGTTTTTAAATAGTTCGTTATCAGGTTTTCAACTGAAGTTTAGATGAAACTTGTTCATTTGAAATCTTTCAGTTGTTTTATATGTAAAGAGCTAAATAAGCTTTTAAAGATCATACCTACCAGTAAATGCTGTAAAGTGCAGTTAGAAGTCCTATAATGATAATTGCACCCACAGCAAAACTGCGTGAGGTTTTAAACATATTGACGTCAATCTCAAGTCCTTTAGACTCTGCTGCACTAACTTTTTGTACTTTACTGATGATGTACATGCCAATGATACAGAAAAGAAATACAAATCCCATTCTATCAATAAAAGGTATTTCGTAAACACCTTCCCCGTTTTTAACAGCAAATCCTGTTGAAGCTAACCATGAAAGGTCTGCAAAATTTGGTAATACTTTTAAGATTAGCGACATGATAAAACCACCAATAGTTGCGAATAGGGCAGCAGTTGAAGTGGTTTTCTTCCAGAAGAAACCTAGAATGAACATGGCAAATATTCCTGGAGATACAAAACCAGTATACTCTTGTATGTATTGGAAGCCACCTTTTTTATCGATACCTAAATGCGGTGCAATGATTACTGCAAGCAACATGGCAACTACAATAGTGATCTTACCAGTTGTAATCAAATTTTTTTCTGTCGCTTTGGTGTTAAATACTTTTTTGTAAACATCTAAAGTAAATATGGTAGCGATACTATTTGCTTTTCCAGCTAAAGATGCTACCACAGCAGCGGTTAATGCAGCGAAAGAAAGTCCTTTTAATCCGGCAGGTAGTAAATTTAATAGGACTGGGTAAGCACGATCAGGATTTACTGAACCTCCATGTACCATTTCACTTTGAAAATGACCTTCTTTATAAAGGACATAAGCCGCGATACCTGGCAATACTACAATAACGGGCATCAATAATTTTAAGAATGCTGCGAATAATAAACCGCCTCTAGCCGTATTCAAATCGGCTCCTAATGCTCTTTGAGTAATGTATTGATTACATCCCCAGTAATTTAAGTTTACAATCCACATACCGCCAATCAGCACCGAAAGCCCAGGTAAATCCATGTAATTCTCATTTTCTGGTTTTAGAATCATTTGGAAATGCTCTGAAGCTTTAGTGGTCATTAAACTATAGCCTTCAAATATTCCTTTAGTACCATAATGTTCAGAAACCAGATTAAGCGCTAAATAGGTCGTGGCTAATCCTCCAAGTATTAAAAAGAACACTTGTATTACATCGGTATAGCCTATTACTTTCATTCCACCAAGGGTGATGATGATTGCAAAAATTGCAATGGCATACATACAGGCCTCGATACTGAAACCAGAAATGCTACTCACCGCCAATGCACCGAGATAAAGGATAGAAGTAAGGTTTACAACCACATAAAGTAGCAACCAAAATACCGCCATGATCATCGCTACAGTGCCATTGTACCGCTGATGTAGAAATTGAGGCATGGTGGCAATTTTGTTCTTCAGATAAACTGGAATAAAGAAAACTGCTACGATAATAAGGGTAAGTGCTGCCATCCATTCGTAGGTAGCAATGGCCAATCCCATTTTAAAGCCAGATCCGCTCATGCCTATAAACTGCTCGGCAGATATGTTTGAAGCAATTAATGATGCTCCAATAGCCCACCATGTTAAAGAGCCTTCGGCAAGGAAGTAATCTTTTGAATCTGATGTAGCTGATTTTTTCTTCTTATAAATATAGAGACCGTATGCGGCAACAATAATAAAATATACCGCAAATACGATATAGTCCTTTGCTTCTAATAAATTGGTTTTCATCGAATATTTTTTTAGTTCATTGGTTCAATTTGATAATTGGTATTTATTTCAATCTTCATTGATCTTATCGGGCTAGAGGTTGATCACTTCGGAGCCATTACCGGTTTGCACTACGTATGCACTAAGCGATAATCCGAACTGCTCATTATATAACTTGCTCACTTTCTCAATCAGTTCCTCAATAGCTTCATCTTTTACAATGTTGATGGTACAACCGCCAAATCCGCCGCCCATCATTCTGGCACCTAAAACTTCATCTACCTCTTTAACCTGATCTACCAGAAAATCTAACTCTTTGCAACTCACTTCGTAGGCTTTGCTTAAACCTTCATGTGTTTCTAGCATTAATCTGCCTAGTTCTTTTAAATCGCCATCTTTTAATGCTGCGGCCGCTTTTTTTACACGTTCTATCTCGGCTACTATAAAGCTACATTTGGTATACACTTCATTATTTTGAGGCTGCACATGCGTCAATAGCATATCTTCGCTTACATCCCTTAAAAATTCTACTGAAGGATGATGTGCTTTGACCCATGCTACGCCTTGCTCACATTGTGCTCTTCTATCATTGTAGGCAGAGTCGCTCAACGAATGCTTTACATTAGTGTTGAGTAACACCAGTTTGTATCCATCCAATTTTAATGGGATATATTCGTGCTTTAAAGATCTGCAATCTAACATCATCGCATAATCTGCTTTGCCAAATACAGAGGCAAATTGATCCATAATGCCGCAGTTTACACCTGCAAATTCATGTTCTGCTTTTTGAGCAATTAGGGCTAAATCCATTTTGGCAACCGAAAGCTCGTTAAGTTGCGCCAACGCATAGGCTGTAGCACATTCAATAGCCGCAGAAGAGGATAAGCCAGCGCCCAAAGGTACATCGCCGTAGATATAAAGGTTGAAACCAGAAAGGGTTAAATCTCGTTTCAAAAAGCCATCAACAACACCTAGGATATAATTTGCCCAAGCTGTTTCGGATTTTTTAACGCTACTGAAATGACCAGTATATTTTTCTTGATAGCTTTCTGAGAAAAGATGTATTTCGCTGTCATCTCTTTTAGAAATAGCTACATAAACTGCCTTGTTAATTGCAGCGGGCATTACTAATCCACCATTGTAATCGGTATGTTCGCCAATGATATTGATACGCCCCGGTGATTTAATTAAGATGGGTTCGGTATCGAAAATTTCTTTGAAAGCCTGTTTAAGCTGTAACGGTTCCATGTTGCTGTGCTTTACTTTTATAGTGTTCGGTTGATAGTTCTTTTAATCGGTCTGCCGCATATTCTGGTGTGATATCACGTTGTGCATTGGCCAACATTTCGTAACCTACCATGAATTTTTTTACAGTTGCAGAGCGAAGCAATGGCGGATAAAAATGCATATGCCAGTGCCATTCCGGATGTTCGCCATCATTTACTGGTGCTTGGTGCATTCCGGCAGAATATGGGAACGATGTTTCAAATAAGTTATCGTATTTGGTTGTAAGAACTTTGATGGCTTCGGCCAAGAGTTGTTTTTCCTTTTCGTTGAATGCAGCAATGTTTTTAACATGTTTTTTGCTGATGATCATTGTTTCGTAAGGCCAAACTGCCCAAAATGGTACAAGTACAGCAAATGCCTCATTCTCAAATATGATACGTTCGTTTTTCTCTAATTCAAGGTTTAGGTAATCGCTTAAAAGACTGCTTTTGTTGATTGCATAATGCTTTCTTTGGCGCTCAGTTTCTTTAATAATCTCAACAGGCAATTCACTCTGTGCCCAAATTTGCCCGTGTGGGTGCGGGTTACTACAGCCCATAATCTCCCCCTTGTTTTCGAAAATTTGGATGTATTTTATCCACGGGTTTTCCGCCAAGCTTTTGTATTCAGCTTGCCAAAGGTCTACCACTTTGGTGATATCAGCTATGCTAAGTTCTGGTAATGTAAGGTGGTGCTGCGGACTAAAACTGATTACTTTGCAGATACCGCGTTCGCTTTGGGCTACCAATAAATTATCTTCATTGTAACTGTTTTTTGGAGTTTCTTCCAATAACGCAGAAAAGTCGTTTTTGAAGATAAAGCTTTCTTTATAATCTGGATTTGTTTCGCCATCTGCTCTGCTATTGGTAGGGCATAGGTAGCATTTAGGGTCGTAAGAAGGTCGGTTATCCTGTGGTAGGTCTTCTACTTTGCCTTGCCAAGGGCGTTTAGTCCTATGCGGTGAAACTAATACCCACTCTCCTGTGAGTATATTCAATCTTCTGTGCGGATTTAGCTCTAAAGCGTTCGATTCGTCCATGTTTAATTATATCTGGTAATAATAATATAGGGCTAAGCTACATATAAATTATTAATTGTCATGTAGACAATTAATAATTTAATTAAGAATGTTACTTTTGAGAAGTTTTAACGCCTAACTTTTATCATAATCCAGGAAAAAAAATGATTGAATATTCTAGTCAGCCGCATTATTTGGTAGCTGTAGATTGTATTGTGTTTGGGTTTGATGGCGAAACGTTAAAGTTATTGCTCGTAAAGCGGAGCTTGGAGCCGGAAATTAATAAATGGAGTTTAATTGGTGGATTTGTTGGCGCTGAAGAAAGTACTGATGATGCAGCAATTAAGGTTCTGAAAAAAAATACTGGACTAGATGGAATTTATCTAGAACAATTTAAGGTTTATGGTAAACCCGATAGAGATCCGATAGAAAGAACACTTTCTGTTGCTTATTTTGCATTGATTGACATTAAGAAGTATAGCCAACAGCTTAACGCTGATTACCATGCCGAGTGGTTTCCTATCAATGAAAGGCCAGAGTTGATTTTTGATCATAACACGATGGTAGCTGATGCAAGAAAAAGATTGCGTTATAAAGCTGCCCTACATCCAATTTTGTTTGAATTGCTACCTAAGAAATTCACCCTTCCGCAATTGCAAACGCTCTTTGAGGCAGTTAATGATATGAAGATAGATACCGGTAATTTTAATCGAAAAATGAACTCAACTGGTTTGTTGGTTAAGCTGGATGAGAAGGATAAGTCTAGTTCAAAAAAAGGTGCTTATTATTTCAAACTTAACCACAAGAAGTATCGATCAGACTTTCATTTGGTGTTTAATCTACTTCCTAATCTAAGTTTAGATTTATAGTTTTTTCTTTTGATTTGATAATTCAATTATCAGTTTTTTAAATCGCCACAAATTTTTCTATAGAGTGTTTAATGCGTCTACGAGTTCTTTTTTTAACCTACTTCTGGCTTTAATTCTTTTTTTTCTGTAATTGTTTCTACTAAAGGAATACAGCTTCAAATCAATCAAAATAGGTTTGATTGGCCATAGCGAAGGAGGTGAGGGAATCGCAATTGCGGCGGCTAAGTCTAGCGATGTGAAATTCATCGTCAGCCTTGCTGGTTTGGCTACCAATGGTTTTGCTTCGCTAATTAAGCAGAACGAAGACTTGGTGAATAACTCTGCGATGAAACCAACAGATAAAAAACGTTCTAACAGTATCAATAAGTTGATGTTTGAAACTGCATTTAAGTATGCGGATTCTGCAAATGTGAGGGAGAAATTGGAAGAAACTTTTTAAACATGGAAAAAGTAGACGATTCGTTGTTTAAACTTTCTGGTGTGCAATGAGATCATTTCCGGATGTTGCCCAATTTTTTGCTGTACACGTCGTCAATTGAAATGGGCTAAAATTAATGCTGTTAGTCGTGAGAGCTGCAATGATCAAGCTTGGAACATATTTATTGGCTTAACTGATGATGAGATTTTTCATGTAATAAGATGGATTTACCTTCATCTGTCTTTTAAATATTTTCGAGAAATGATGGCGGTCGTAAAAACCGCAGGTGTATGCTATTTCATCGATGGTTTTACTGCTATGGTGCATTAGGTTGCAGGCCACTTCAATTTTTGTTTTGGCGATATACTGCTGTACGGAAAACCCTGTACAAGTTTTGAATAATCTCGAAAATGAATTTACAGCCATGTTTGCTGTATTCGCCAAATCAGCATTGGATATGCCTTGATTAAAGTTTCTTTCGATAGTTTTCATCGCAATGAATATTCTTGGATCTACCGTGTCAACCTTCCAGATGTTTTCTCTAATATTTAGCAGGCAGCTATTAATGAGTTGTTTTATTCTGAGGCATTCTAGCAGGTTGAAATGAGTATCATCGATACAAGATATTTGAATATCCTCGATCAACGCTTGTAAGGTTGAATTGCAAGAAATAGTGTAAATACCTGTTTGCACAAAATCAAGCGGAAAGCCTAATGAGAAATGGATGAATAGATGGTCTACACGATGGTAATCAGTTAGCGTGTGGATGTCATCTCTTCTCTCGAATTTCCTACCTACTATACTTTCTTGTTGATGGTTTCTACCAAAATTTCCGATGGTCGTGGAAAATGCAGTATGAGGCGGGATAATCACTATAGTCTGTTTATTTAACGATGTATATCGCCCATTAAAATGAATTTTTGCATCGCCAATATTGTTGTGGTAAATTCTCCAAAAAGGAACGGAAAGGTCTGAACATTGCCACTCTTGAAGTATCCAATAGCGACAACAAAGCAATTTGATATTGATGTTACTGAACTCCTGCTTAATCTCTGAAGGATCATTTTTCAAGCTATCACTTACTTTGTTCATATATGTTTGTTTTGTACATGTAATTGCTTGATGCGTAATCACTCATTTTTAGAATAATTAGGATTTTAGTACTAATCAATTATAAACCTAAAAATCAGCTGATTTGATTTTCTCCAACTGTTTTTTAGTCATCGTACTAGGCTTTATCTATATGGCTTGAAATAAAGCCTAAGGTTATTTTTCTAGCACCTCAACATATTTTCGCCATCATAACAATTTGGCGTAATGGAATTGCTGTGTTTAATCAAATCTATAAAGTAGAGGTTTGTTTTGTACATGTTTTTATAGCTGATGATGATATTTTTTTAACCTTAAAATTCTTTTCCAGCATCAACTTTATCGAATAAATTTCAACTCCATTTTAACCTATCCCTAACCATTTAATTAAATTTTGTATGAAAAAACTATTGACTTTTTTATGTATCCTCGGCTGCTTCTGGCTAGAAGTCAGCGCTCAAACCGTAACCCAAACTTGGGATTTTGACAACCCCGTAATGGGTGGTAAAGCTGATGGATGGAGTATTGTGGCGTATGGCAGCCCAAATACGCTGAATGGTGTACTGAGACTTACCGCTACAAGAAACGCGGGATTCTGTAATATCAATTTGGTTGCCACTGGCGGTGTAAGCATTGTGGATCCTGCGGTTTCCAAAAGGTTTGTAATTAGAGTTAAAAATGGCACTAAAGATCGTATCGCCAATTTTATATGGACAACACCCAGTGGAGATAAAAAGATGGAAATTTTGATGTCTACAGAAGACACTGATTTTAAAGAATACGTATTGGATTTAACTCATGATTTACGTTGGGAAGGTAATATCTCTAGACTGCTCATTCAGTTGCCCATCCCAATTAACGTACATTCCGATCAACTTCCGATAGAAATTGATTACATCCGTTTTACCGAAGCACTAACTACTGCCCAATTGCCATCGTTGGTACCTAAAAATCCAGCGCCCTTTGGAACTAACTTAAGTGGTGGCGAATTTTCTTTTAGCGGTACTGCATCAGATTGGCGTTATCCACGTACACAGGAATTAGATTACTTGGCTAGTAAAGGTTTTAAATTGATCCGTCTTCCATTTTTGTGGGAACGTGTACAGCCTACTTTGAACGGACCGCTAAGTGAGGAGTCTTTATCGCACTTAAAAAACATTGTTTGGGCCGCCCGAACCAGAGGGATGTGGGTGCTTCTAGATCTTCATAACTATAACAGGAGAAGGACTAAAAATCCAGATAACACCATTAAAGATGATATAATCGGTTCGGCCGAAGCTCCAATTTCAACTATCCAAGATTTTTGGAAAAAGATGGCCGCAGAGTTCAAGGATTTCGATAATATTTATGCGCATGGTATCATGAATGAGCCTTATAGCATTCCGAGAGATATGCCTTGGGTAAATACAGCACAAGCTATTATTGATGCGATAAGAACTGAAGATACCCAAAACACCATTATGGTAGGTGGCGACAGCTACAGTTCTGCAAGTTCATGGCCTACAGTAAGTGATAACTTGCGTAAGCTTAAGGATCCTTCAAATAATTTAATGTTCGAAGCACACAGTTATTTTGATAAAAACTCTGCTGGAGAATATTCTACGTATGTATTGGATGGGGCAACAGCTCAAACAGGCGTAAATAGAGTAACTCCATTTGTAGAATGGCTTAAAAAATATAATCTGCGTGGTTTTATGGGCGAGTACGGCATTCCTAACAATCCGAATGCGGATTCGGATAAAGCAGATGCTGCCGATAATAGTTTATGGAATACATTACTAGATAACACACTCCAATATTTGTCCAGCAATGGTGTAAACGGAACTTATTGGTCATACGGTACTTCTTGGGGTACTTATAAATTAAATGTTTATCCAAATTCTAATGGCACTGAACGTCCCCAAATGCAAGTGTTAGCCAATTATCTTTTTGCAGCTTCACCTTCAAGTTTGTCGGGTATTAACAGTCCGTTGGTGGTGAGCTACAAAATTGGAAAACCTGTAGTTTATAAGCCTACAGCCACCAATAATCCAACAGGTTTTATCGTTACACAGTTGCCTGTGGCATTAAGTTATAACAGTAGCACGCAGGAGATTACAGGTACAATGCCTAGCGGAACTCACACTATTAAAATTAGAGCAACTAATGCCAGCGGTCAGGGAGAAGAAAGGGATGTGGTACTGAGAGGGGTGGAACTCAAAATACCAGGAACGTTACAGGCAGAGGAATACGACGGCGGGGGCGAAGGAATCGCTTATCACGACAAAAGTATTGGTAATTCGGGTAATTTTCTTCACCGAGATGAAGACGTGGATTTTAGAAGATCTGGAACTTCTCCAAACTTCATTTATTCGGTAACGCATACCATGCCAGGAGAATGGTTAAAATACACTACTAACGTACAGCAAGAAGCAGCGTATAGAGTTAAATTTCGATATGTAACTACCACTGCCGGAACTAAGGTTAATTTTAAGGTTGGTAATGCTTTGGTTGCCGAGAATGTGGAGCTCCCAGTAACAACAGATTTAAATGCTTGGGCAGATAAATTCTTTGAGATTCCAAGTTTAACCGTTGGGGAACATCAATTTACTTTAGAGGTAGTAAGCGGAACTTTTGACATAGATAGAATGGAATTTGCGGTGGCGCAACCAGCCATTACACCAACTAATTTAGCTGCTACGGCTTCTGGAAGTGCCAAGGTTACCGTAAGCTGGAATGCTTCATCTAACGCTACCTCATACAAATTGGAGCGCTCCGAATCTTCTTCGGGAACATTTACAACAGTTGCAGAAAATCTTACCGTAACTACGTTCTTAGATGAAACAGTAGCACCCGCTACTACCTATTACTATCGCATTAAGGGAGTTAATGTTTTAGGAGATGGTGTGGCTTCTGCGAATGTAACGGCTACCACGGCAGCATATACCATTCCTGCAAAAGTAGCAGGAGTAGCGGTGTTAGCTAAAAACGGTTCGGTAGAATTAAGTTGGACAGAACAGATTGATGTAACTGGCTATTTGATTAAACGAGCTACTACGGCAGGAGGTCCTTACACTACGCTTACTACTGTTGCGAACAGTCCGTACACAGATGCAGCCATAGTAAACAATACCACATATTATTACGTAGTTGCTGCCGAAAACACATTGGGAGTGGGAGAAAATAGTGAGGAGAAAATTGCTACACCAAGTAATGTAGAATATGCGTATTGGTCTTTTGATCAGATCAACGAGACTACTGGAGTGATAGATTCTTGGGGCAATTACGACGGAACTTTCGATCCAAATGCTTCGTTTGGTTCTAATGCAAATACTTCGCACATTACTTTCCTAGAGCCAGCAAATTCGTATTTGAACAACTCAGTTCGTTTTAGGGGGAAAGCAGCATCTTATATTAAAGTACCTAACGGTTTAATGTCTGATTTGAATGATTTCACCGTTAGCGTTTGGTACAGGCATATTGCAAATGTAGGTGGAGCTAGGATCTTTGATTTTGGCGTTGGAGACAATTATGGAACTAATGAGCCCAATGCGAATAGAAAAATGATGTATTTAACTACCAGAGCTGGAACTAATAACCGTATTACTTATGGGATTCAAAACGGAGGAACACTACAATCTGTAGAAAGTAATGTAACTTTAGCTACTGGGGCAACGTGGCATAACATTGTGCTTACCCAATCGGGCAATATGGTAACGCTTTACCTAAACGGACAACAAGTCGGACAAAGAACAGATATTACTATTAAGCCATCAGACTTAGGACTTACCACGGCTAATTATTTAGGGAAATCGCGTTTTGCTACTCCTGCTGTACTAGATGGTGTATTGGACGAGTTCAAAATCTTTAACAGAGCTTTAACACATGCTGAAATTGTTTTGATGGGTTCTACGGTGATGCCGGTTGCATTCTTAAATTTTGATGCAGAAAAGCAGAAAAATGGTAGTGTAGAATTGGACTGGAGTACACGTTCTGAAAGTAATAATGCTCACTTCGAGGTTTTGCGCTCTAAAGATGGTAAATTCTTTGATAATATTGCTCATGTGAAGGGAGCCGGAAATTCTGCTGAGCTGAAAAAATATCGTCATACAGACCATACGCCACAATTGGGGATTAATTATTACAAATTAAAGCAAGTGGATTTGAATGGAGCAGAGAGTTATCATCCGAAGGTGTTAGCAATTACTCCAAGTTTAGATGGCAATGGCGATTTGAAAATTTATGCCAATGCTGGGAAACTAAGCCTACGAGTAAACACCACGCAATTGGCTAGTTTTGATCTTTATCTTTCGGATCTATCTGGAAGGATAGTTGCCAAGTTTGCAAATAATGTTGTGCCTGGTAACAATACCTTCGAGTTTGCTTTAGGTCGACAGCTACAAGGAGCTTATGTAGCGACTTATGTAACTAAAGGCGAGAAGAAAAGTGTGAAACTGATTATCAACTAAAAATGTTTTGTTGATTGTTTGAAGGCTCCGAGGTAAACTCGGAGCTTTTTTTTAGCTTTTTGATATTGTAATTTAGGAAAGATTTGAATTATAGCTGTTAATCAGTGGTGTAAAATCTTACGATACGAAATTCGATATTAGAAATGTTTAACAGTTAAAGATGCTTTTAGTTGCCATTTATTGTCATAAGAGAGATAATTCGTTCTTGCCATCATTTCGAGTTTAGCCGAGAATTGAAAATCAGCGAAGCTAAATCCTTGAATAAATAACAACATCTTGTCGAAATATTTCACTTCGTAGAGCTTCGGTTCTCAACTCGCTTCGCTACTGTCGAAATGACTAATGATGATATGAATTTGAAGCTGCAAGTATCAAGTAACAAAAAAAGAGGAACTCGTTGAGTAACCTCTTTTGGCATTATGTACTAAATCTAGAAACTACTTGGATAAAATAAGCTGAATATCACAGCAAATTTTCAGCATAGGTGCTTACTTTTTTAAAATTTGATAGGAGTGGGCCGTTGGCTTGTTGATTTCATAAATCTCCTTAGCTAAAACATCTGCCTTTTTCTCCCATTCTTCTTGTTTGGGCTTATCTTTCAAATAGCTTTCAAATTGAGGTTGTAAGCTTTTATATTTTTTCTCGTTGGTGGTTTGTAATGAAGTAAGTACACTGTCAATTACTTTTTGTGAAGTAGCTAAATCGGCACTCCACGAATGTTTTGGGAAATAGCTGTACACTACAAACTTTAAATCTCTCAATTTGCGTTGTACGTTTCTGTAAGCGATGGTTTTTTCTGCTACCTTTTGTGCTTGTAGGTATTGAGGAGTGGTTTTTATGGTAGCCAAGTTAATACCTTTTTGTAAGTCTTCACTGCTAAAGTTGTCAATCAGTATGCCATCAATATTTAGCGCATAATTTCCAGCTGCCAAAGGCGATACCTTTAAGAGTTGCACATTCAATTCCTCGTTGAAATTAACCCAATTTAGAGCAGGCTCTGCTGCGGTAGGTATTGGAAAGGGCAGGCTGTTTTCTATTGCTGTAAAAGAAATACTCTCATTTTTCCATACAATATCGCTTACTTTGGCATTTGCAGCACTCTTCAATTTTCCTTTTTGCAGTTCTATAGCAGAGACGTAGTTTGGTGCTGCCGTAGATTTTAGAAACTGATATGCCATCACAAAATGGCCAGGAGAATTGGGATGAACGCGATCATTACCAACAATGGTTTTCTTTGGGTCAACACTTTGTATCTTTTTATTGATATCGCTCATGATGGTAAAATAATCAATCACTTGCAGCTTGTGTTTTTTGGCAAGCTCATCAATAATTTCGGTACATTTTTGCAACGCATCATTTACTCCCGGTTGGTTAGGTGTAGGTAAATCGCCCGTTTGATCGTAAATACTTGGCTTTTGTAAGACTACTTTTGCACCAGTCAGCATCAACCGCTGAATTACTTTCTCATAATTCTTCTTATAGTCATTTAATGCCCATTGCTTTTGTTTCTGCACTTCTGGATCCGATTGCCTATCTACATTATAAAGCAATCTGTTCACATCGTTCATGCCCGCCATCACCACATACCAATCTGACTTTTTCTGTAGAATATCGATATCCATTCTTTTTAAGAACGAGTAAGTATTATCGCCACGAATACCAAGATTGTTGAAAGTAATTTTCTCGTTTGGAAATCGCGTAGCGTAGTACAACGCAATAAAATGATGAAAATCGCCGGCGTGGGTAATGCTGTTGCCTACAAAGCTTACCGTTTGTCCGTTCTTAAAAAAAGGTATCGGTGCTTTTTGCGCCAAAGCAACACTTCCTATTAAAGATATGGCTAGAGCGACAACGAAGTTTTTCATTATTTTCATCAAATAAGCCTATTTAACTTTTTTAGAAACTACATCAGCGTGGGTGAATTTGCTCAAAGAAGGCATTTGAGGCCTATCTACGCCAGCTCTAGGTTCTACCGATAAGATGTATTTGCCCCAACGCGGACCAGCAGCCCAATAAGTACCATTAACGCCATTTTCTTTTAAATAGGTTAGTGTTTTCTCTAAGATAGGTAACCATCTATCATCATTATCTGGAATACCATACTCGCCTACAAAACCTCTTTTATTATTCTCCTTCAACCAAGATACAAAAGGTTTAACTCTATCTACACCTACATTGATATGTGCTTTTTCTTCCTCATAACTTCGCTTGTAACTGCCAGATGCATCTTCATCAAAGTAAACGTGTGCTTCGAAAATTAAGTTGTTACTGGGGTCTTTCAGGTCTTTTAAGTGACCGCTCAATTCTTGCCAACGAGAGGCAGAACTCCAGAAATCACCGCCTACCAAAATTGGAGTTTTTGTATCTATCTTTCTTACGCTGTTGATGATGACTTGCGCAATATCAAACCAAGCCATTTTAGATGGCATATTGTAAGGTTCGTTCATTAAACCATAAGCCCAAATATTTTTGTAAGATTTGAATTCGGTAGCAATTTTTTGCCAAGCATCAGCCACTTGTGCTGCAGTAATTACGCCATTATTAATGATGTGCGTAGAGTCTCCAACATGTCTTCTGGCATAGTTGTGCATGTCTAAAATCACCAATAAATTGCGTTTCGCTGCTTCATCAACAAAGGTCTTCATCGATTTTAACTCTTTTGCATCTAAAGCACCATTTAATTCTGGCTGTAAACGTTCCCATTTAAAAGGCAAACGAAAAAGGGTTAAACCTTTCGATTTGAAATAATCTAACTCTGCAGTTGTTGGATAACCGTAGTGGTCTGTACCAATTTTGCCGAATTCTGCACCGGCCAAATTTACCCCGAAAGGTGCGCCAGCTTTTTGCGCCTTAACCGATATACTTAATATACAAATGAGAATGATGATAGACGAAAGAAACTTACGCATGATTGATTATATTTTGGTTAATTACAAATATATCCTAACCCTCAAAAGTGGCTCAATATTCTTTTATCCAAAGCTAATATAATATTAACGGATGCTAGCTTATTTTTTGCTTTAGCGTCTCAAAAACCTATTTTGCATGATCGTAGCGAGAAAATGAAGCTAATTAAGTATCAGTGTTTCGTTAGAAAATTACAACCAAATAAAATCATAAAACATGAAAAAGATTTCCGTTCTACCTGTAGTGCTTTTGTTGTTCTCCATTTGTATATCGGAGAACTCATTCGGCCAGATGCCTACCTTGAGTAACAAAAATAAATCTGATTGGTGGCATCCCATTGGAATTAAACCTTATCAAGCAACTAAAGCTAAACATGTTGGGTTCATCAGTGTAAAAGGGAAGTCCTTTGTAGATGAAAATGGGAAGGAAATTGTGTTTAAAGGGCTTTCCATTTCTGACCCCGATAAGTTGAAAAAGGATGGCAAATGGAGTAAAAAGCATTTCGAAGTGATTAAAAGTTGGGGCGCAAATATTGTTCGTATTCCGGTACATCCAATTTCTGTGCAGCAGCGAGGAATTGAAGACTACCTGAAACTTTTAGATGAAGCGGTGAGTTGGAGCGAGGACTTAGGTCTATACCTCATTATAGATTGGCATTCTATCGGGAATTTAAGGACTGAACTTTTAGCAAGTGATGCCTATAATACTACCAAAAAGGAAACTTTCAGTTTTTGGCAGACCATTGCTGCACATTATAAAGATGTGCCGACGGTAGCTTTTTATGAACTTTTTAATGAACCAACAATTTACGATGGTAAGTATGGTACCTGTACTTGGGGCGAGTGGAAATTGATGATGGAAGAACTGATTGATGTGGTTTATGCTTATAACAAAAAAGCAATTCCGTTGGTGGCGGGTTTTAATTGGGCCTACGATTTAACACCAGTGAAAGATCATCCCATTGCGAGGGAAGGTATTGGTTATGTAGTGCATCCGTATCCGGGTAAAAGAAAAATACCGAGAGAACCAAAATGGGATGTAGACTTTGGTTTTGTTGCGGATAAATATCCTTTAATAGCTACAGAACTGGGTTTTATGAATGAAGGTGAAGATGAAAATCTGTTAGATGATAAAGTTTACGGACCATCTATTGTGAACTACTTTCATCAAAAGAAAATTTCTTGGGTGGTTTGGGTTTTCGACCCAGTTTGGGTGCCGCAAATGATTAAGAATTGGGATTATGAACCTACAGCGCAAGGGGCATTTTTTAAAGATGTTTTTCAAGGGAAGTTTAAGTATAAGTAACGTGAGTTCGGGTTAAGCATTATCGTAAACTTCTTTCAATTAACATTTGAACCTATTTTTTAGCTCGCCGCCGCTGGGCTCTTACTTTTTCTCAGAATTTCTCTATGTTTTTAGTTGCCTTCAAGCTTGCTCCGCAGGTTGACCGCAAAAAGTAACAAAAACTCTCGGTTGCCTATTTTTCTTTCAAAGAAACTGCTTTGGCTTATCTCTGCGTACCGAAAAATAGGAGACCGAAAATTAGCTGAACGGAGATTTGAGGTGGCTATCGCCAGCAAAAAGCTCAACTTTCTTATCCCGAACTCACGTTAAGTAGAAAAAAAAACGTCATTGCTAAGATAGAATCAATGACGTTTTAGAATTTCTAGATATGGTTCGAACCTAATTAATCGTAATCTCTTTAATAAGCTTAATATCCTGCGAAGAAGCACCAACTCTAATTTCGAACTGGCCAGGTTCTACTGTCCAATTCATGTTTTTATCTAGTATCGCTAAATCATCTGGATTGAGCTTGAAACTTACTTTTTTGGTTTCACCTGCATTTAGGCTTACTCTTTCAAATCCTCTCAATATGCTGTCGTAAGTAGTTACCGAGCTTACCAAATCTTTAACGTAGAGTTGTACTATTTCATCACCTTTTACTTTGCCTGTGTTGGTAATTTCTACGCTAACTTCAATTTCTCCCTGACTGTTTTGATTTTGAGGTGTTACCGTTAGGTCTTTATATTGGAAAGAAGTATAGCTTAATCCGTAACCAAAAGGATAAAGTGCACCTACTACCGCAGTATTGCCGTAGCCGTTAGGTCCATCGCCAGGTTGCCCGTTGTGCGAACCTTTTTTGAATGGGAAATTCAGTTCCAATTGTCCCATCGATTTTGGATAGGTAACCGTCAGTTTTCCTCCCGGATTATAATCTCCAAATAAGGTTTCTGCAATTGCTTTTCCGCCTTGCGCACCTGGAAAGCCCGCTAGTAATATTGCTGGAAGGTATCTGTTTTCCCAATTGATGGTTAACGGACGGCCACTAACTAGTGCCATTACTACTGGTTTGCCAGTCGCATGTAGGGCTTGAAGTAACTTTAACTGTCTGCCGGGTAAATTCAGTCCGGTACGCGATAGACTTTCGCCAACACGTTTTTCATCCTCACCAACAACCGCAATAACAATATCGTTAAGCTTTGCCTGCGCAACCGCAACATCAATTTCTTTTTGCTCAGCTTCTGTTAACGGGCTTTCAATGATCTCACTTTCAGGCCAGTTTTTATCTACAATATCGGTTCCTTTAGCATAGCTGATATTAGCTTGCTGCCCCACATGACTTTTGATCGCATCTAAAATGGAAGTCAGTTTGTTGTTAGACGGCCCATAGCGACTTTGTTGATAATTGGTTGCTGTGGCCAATGGTCCGGTAACCAAAATATTTTTAAAGTTTTTGATTTGAATAGGTAGTGTTTGTTTATCGTTCTTCAACAATACCAAAGCTTCTCTGTTCAGTTGTAATGCCAATTCTTCATCTGTTGCGGTATGCACAGTCGCATCTACTTCCTTCGCATTTTTATAAGGGTTGTCAAATAGCCCAAGCATAAACTTTACCCTCAAAACATCGCCAACACGTTCATCTAAGGTTTTTATCGATACGCTACCTTCTTTTACCAGTTCTCTTAAAGGCAGGATGTAATCTTCTGGCGGCGTAAACTGCGTACGTACATTTAAACCAGCCTCTATAGCTAATCTAACAGCTTCCTTTGGTGAGGATGCTACTTTGTGTTTAGTGTATAGAAATTCTACAGCTTCGCTATCAGATACTACATAACCTTTAAAACCATATTGTTTGCGCAATAATTCCGTAAGAAAATAAGGACTTCCAGTAACAGGCAGGCCATCCCAATCGTTATAGCTACTCATCACGCCTAAAATATTTGTTTCCTGAATTACTCTCTTGAATGGGTATAAATGAATCTCGTGTAATTCTCTTGGGCTAATATGTGGATCGGTACGGGCATGCCCATCTCTACCACCTTTTGGTACGCTGTAAGCTGCAAAGTGTTTCAATGTTGCTGCAATGCCATTGTCTTGAATACCTAAAGTCATTTGTTTGCCTAACTCGGCTACTAAAAATGGATCTTCTCCGTAAGTCTCCACTACACGTCCCCATCTTGGGTCGCGGGCTAAATCTAAAATTGGAGCATAAATGTTGGTGTAGCCTAAAGCTTTGCCTTCACGGCCGACCATTAAACCTGCTTTTCTTACTAAATCTTTATTCCAAGTGCTACCGATATTGATTGGAGCCGGTAGGGGCGTAGCTCTATCGTGATTTAAGCCGTGTATACCTTCGTTAGAAAAGTCTACAGGTATGCCTAATCTGGTTTCTTCAATAAACCATTTTTGAACTTGGTTAAGTGCTAAAGTGTGTTTACTGTATGGAAATGAATGTTGAGTTTCTGCTTTTGGGTGGAATGGTAGGCTATTGAGATGTTCGTCTATGTTGGCAATACCGTCTTTCCAAATTGCTTTTTTCCACGATGCAGTAGGAAGTTCATCTTTTAAAACCCTACCAAAACCGTATAATGTAGCAGTTTGGTTGGTTTTTTCTTCCAAAGTCATTAATGAAAGCAAATTTTCTACTCGCTTGTCAATCGGCTGTGCCGAATCTTCATAAATATCTTTTTTACCGTTTTTGTTAAGATCAATCCACCCTTTGTTGTAGATGTTTTTATTTTGAGCTTGCACATTAATGCTTAGCAATATTGAAGTAGTTAAGGCAAAAGAACCTAACACTCGAAACTTAATAGGGAAAGTCATCAGCAATTATTTTAAAGTCGTAACATCACAATGTGAGATTTTTTGTAATTCGCATTGGGTTTAAATTTAAGAAAAGCGTGGTTACTTTCTCATTATTTTTTTCATTAAAATAGCTGTTTATTTCTATTGTTATCGTAAACGTAATAATAAATATTGTCTTCTGATTAAAAAAAATTACCATGATGAGGTTTATACTTATCATAACCTTCCTAAAAATTAGGTAATAAAAAACCACTCCTTCTTATGAAAACGGAGTGGTTTTTTAGATGAATTTTATGCTTGTGGATTGGTAAATAAAGAAAAGCTACTCTCGTGTAGATGCTTTATAAAATCCAGCTTCAGCCAATTGAACCGGTCGCTCGGCTTTTAAAATATTTAACCTCAGCTTTGATGTTTTTACCAATTTGGTCTTCAACAATCTCTTGTAGCCAATGGTGGTAAATTCTACCAGTATTTTCCAGCTTTTTCCATCCCAATATTCGATGTTACCTTGTGCGCAGTTTTGGCCATTGGCGATGTTTTCTTGTAAAGAAATTCTGTCAAAACTGGTTGCTTTCTTCAGATTTAGGTAATGCGTTTTGCCTTGCGAGATGGTGTTGAAGCTACTCAGATTCTGGTCGGTTAAGGTATTTGGGATATGTCCTTTCGCTAGATTGTTCTTGAAGGTTTCATCCAATATCGAACGGAATTCGTACAAATTTTTAATGTCTGTATCCGCAAATTCTCCTTTTTTGTTAGGGGGGATGTTTAATAATAACAAACTGTTTCTGCCTACAGAAGTATAATAAAGGTCTACCAAATTTTGAGGAGTACGTACTTTACTATCTTCTTCTTCATGATAAAACCATCCCGGTCTAATAGATACATCAGTTTCTGCAGTTAGCCAAACCTTTCCTTTAGGATCGCCAATATTTAAGTATTTTGCATCCATTTTTCCTGGAGCATTTTCTGGTTTTACATTAATAGTGCTCCACATGGTTTCACCAGCAATACCTTTTTCGTTACCCACCCAACGTACATCTGGACCAACATCAGAAAACATTACTGCCTGAGGTTGCAGCTTACGGACCAAACTCCAATAGCTATCAAAATCGTAGTTCATGTCTTTTGCATTCTCGCCTTTGGCACCATCAAACCAAACTTCGGCAACTTCTCCATAATTGGTTAATAGTTCTGTCAATTGGTTTTTATAATAAGTATTGTAATCGGCTGTGCCATAAGACGGATGATTTCTATCCCAAGGAGAAAGGTAAAAACCAAACTTGATGCCTTGTGCTTTGCAGGCTTCGGCTATTTCTTTCACCATATCGCCTTTGCCATCTTTCCAAGGACTGTTTTTAACCGAATGTTCGGTGTAAGCTGTTGGCCATAAACAGAAACCATCGTGGTGTTTCGCAGTGATAATCGCCATTTCGAAGCCTGTTTCCTTCAATACTTTCACCATTTTATTGGCATCGAAATTTGTAGGGTTAAATATAGATGGGCTTTCAGTACCATCACCCCATTCTTTGCCAGTATAGGTGTTCACCGTAAAGTGGATGAAAGCTGTGGTTTCCAATTTTTGCCATGCTAGCTGTTGCTTGGTAGGTACGGGCACTTTCTGCGCAAAACTGCTGGCAGATAATAATAGAAGTAACGCTATCGAACTAAATTTCATCATAGCTTAGTTAAAGTTTGAAATTTTAAATACCCAAGCATGTTCTGATGGCATGTTGCCAGGATTAATACTAGGTGTGGTTATAACTAGGTTAGCTGTGTTGGGTTTAAAGTTAACTTTTACATCCGAGCCTAACAAACTCACTTTCGATGCAGATTTTACTCCCGGAATAGTAAGGTTCCCCTTTGGCCAAGCGGTGCATAGCACGTACAAATCTTTTCCTTTTTGAGTATAGAAAACGTTGTGCTCTTTCATTTTTGCTGGACGCTTAGCCCAAGCTGTGGTGCCATAAATAGCGTCACCATTTACTTTTAACCATTTGCCCATATCCAATAATCTTTCTTCCATAATTACTGGAATTAAACCATTAGCTTTTGGTCCAACGTTTAACAACAAATTTCCGCCGTTGCTTACTTTGTCAATCAACAAATCTACTAACTGTTTAGAGCTAGAGTAATGCTCCAATCTCTCGAACTGACTATAACCGTAAGATGTTCCAATTCCTCTGCTTTCTTCCCAAGGATGCTCGATTCGTTTGGTATTTACCGTATCGCCAATTAAATCGTATTCTGTGGTATAATAACCTCCGTGTTTACTTCTGGTATCTTTTCCCCAACGGTCATTAACTACTACAGAGTTTTTAACCGGAGAGTCGTTATACAACCACTGTAAAAATTGCTCGCTTTTTAATTCCTTGCTATTGTAATCCCATTCTCCATCAGAAAAAATCACTTCTGGTTTGTAGCGGGTTACTAAATCTTTCATTTGTGGCAACATGTATTGTGTGGTCCATTTTTCCATATCTCCGCCAGTATACAACGGGTTAGCCCATTCTAATAACGAATAATAGAAGCCCATTTTTAAGCCAGTTTTTTTAACCGCTTCGGTAAGTTCATTGGCGATATCTCTTTTTGGTCCCGCATCTACACTGTTTCTTCCATTGGTTTCTTTACTAGGCCAAAGTGCAAAACCGTCGTGATGTTTAGAGGTAAGTACTACATAACCAGCTCCCGATTTTTTGAACAAATTTGCCCAACGATCGGGGTTAAAAAATTCAGCTTTGAACAATGGAATGAAATCATCGTAAGTTGAGTTTTTACCGTAGTATTTCTTTTGAAAATTAACGTAAGATGTTTTGCCTTGCATTAACTTGGTTAGGTAGTGTTCTGCATATTTTTCGTACACACCTTCCTCTTCATCTACGGGTGCGTATGCGGGTACCGAGTAGGGCCCCCAGTGTATAAAAATACCGAATTTCGCATCGCTCCACCACTGTGGTGTTGCTCTTTTATCCAGAGAGTTCCAATTGGCTTCGTAAGTTTGAGCGTTTACAGATGACAGGGACAGGGAACTACTAATTATTGCGAGAGCTGCTATTTTCTGAATTTTTTTGAACATTATATATGATTTTGATGTGTTATTTAACCAATAAGTTGGTAACCAATAAATCTTTATCTTCTGATGAAGAACCGACCATAATTTTGAAATTTCCGGGTTCAACTCCCCATTTCATATTTTTATCGTAGAAAGCTAATTTCTCCGCAGGTAAAGTAAAACTGATGGTCTTGTTTTCTCCAGCAGCTAAACTGACCCTAGCAAAATCTTTCAATTCTTTAACAGGTCTGGTGGCCGAACTAAATTCATCTCTGATGTAAAGCTGAACAATTTCTTCTCCAGCTAATTTACCTGTATTACTTACATTTACCGAAACCGTAACACTTTCTTTATCATTGATGGTGGTTTTTGACAAAGCCAATGCAGAATATTTATAAGTGGTATAACTTAACCCGTAACCAAAGGGATATAATGGTGTACTTGATCCGATGGTGTAAGGATGGAAATACATAGAAGGCTTGTGGTTATAAAACTGCTGTACCTGCCCAACATGGCGTGGAATGGTGATTGGCAATTTTGCCGTAGGATTTACTTTTCCATAAATGATTTCTGCTACCGCTTGTCCGCCGAAGCCACCTGGTTCCCAAGCTTCAACCAATGCCGCTGCATTGTTTGCAATCCATTCTACACCTAACTGACGACCGTTGATTAAAACTACAATGGTTGGTTTGCCCGAAGCATGGATTTTCTCTACCAATTCTTGCTGTAATCCTGGAAGTGCAATGTCAGAACGGTCGGTATCTTCACCGCCAGTTTTATCGTTCCAGTTGATACGTAAAGCATGTTCGCCAACTACAACGATATTCAAATCGGCTTTTTTAGCCATTTCTGCAGCTTGGTCTACTTTGGCTTTCTCCATTTTGCGGATATTCCAGCCTTGTTCTAAGAATGTAAAGTTGGTTTCGGGGGAAACCATTTTTAAGCCTTGTAATATGGTGATGATATTTTTTTCGGGTTGAGGTTGAGCCCAGTCGCCCATAATACCTTGGTCATTAGCGTTTGGACCAGTTACAAAAACATTTTTGAATTGACCTGCTTTTAAAGGTAAAATGCCGTTATTTTTAAGTAGAACGATGCTTTTTCTAGCTGCGTCTAAAGCAGTTTGTTGATGGTTTTTGGTGAAAACAGTATTCTTGATTTTCTTCAAATCCACAAAAGGATTTTCGAATAAGCCCAATTTAAATTTTGCTTCGAGGATTTTTCTTACAGATTCGTTAATACGTTCTTCGCTGATTTTTCCTTCCTTCACTAATTCTACTACTTTATAGAAGAAATCTGGACCATGCATGTGCATATCCATTCCCGCTTCTATGCTTTGATGATAAGCATCTTTATTAGTTTCTGCTGTTTTATGTAGGTCGTGAATGTGTTCAATATCCATCCAATCGCTGACGATGAAACCTTTGAAGCCCCATTCTTTTCTCAATATATCATCCATTAACCATTTATTGCTATGGCTTGGAATTCCGTTAACTTCGTTGTGGGCTGTCATTAAGGTAAAAGCACCAGCTTTAACCCCTGCAATGTAAGGCGGGAAGTAAATTTCACGCATGGTACGTTCGGATAGATCTGCCGGAGCACCGTTAGTTCCATTTATAGGAGTGCCGCCCATAAAGTGTTTGATACAAGCCAGCACTTTGTCTGTTCCTGTAAAATCTGCACCTTGATAGCCCTTTACGCAAGCCACGCCCAATTGTGTTACTAAGTAGGTGTCTTCCCCAAAAGTTTCGCCCACACGTCCCCAACGTGGGTCTCTAGCAATTTCGATGTTTGGATTAAAGTTCCAGTGAGAACCCGTAGCACGCATTTCAATGGCGGTTTCTCTAGATATTTTTTCAACCAACGCTGGGTCAAATGCTGAAGCCAGACCAATGTTGGTAGGGTAGACCGTACAGCCGCTTACTTGTGCATTACCATGAATGGCATCAATGCCAATTAGTAATGGAATTTGCAGGCGACTTTTTTGTGCCATCTTTTGTAGGTCATTCGCTTCTTCGGCGGTAAGTACGTGAAGAAACGAGCCAACTAGCCCTTTTTCGTTTAATGCACCAATATCTTTGGAAGTTAAACCAGGGTAGAAACCTCTGGCAGTATTGTTGGATAATTCCTCTGCGGTTAAATCTTTTTCTGCCGAACGCATGTGCTCTAAACCTACAAATTGGTTCATTTGCGCAACCTTTTCTTCTAAGGTCATTCGTTTCAACAAATCTTCTACACGTTTTTCAACGGGTTGGGAGGCATCTTTATAAATGATGGGCGTTTTTTCGGCAATAAATGCAAACGAAACAAGCGCAAGTAGCAGCATGGGGCCAATGGTTCTCTTCATGTAAAGTTTTTTATCTATTGCCTTAAGTTTTATTAGTTATTAAAATGAGATTTTTTTAACTGCAATTGCTTAAGAAATTTTTGGTGCTGTAGGCAATAGTTAGTTATACTTGGTTTTTAGTAATCAAATCTCCTAAAATACCACTAATATGGGTAATACTATTTTATCCATTATTGTATAAAAATCGATTTTATGGTTTATAAAAAAAGCAGCTAGAAAGTACCTAGCTGCCTTGAAGAAATTTATTTAGACGAATTAAAGCTTTGATTTTTCTACAATTCTCCAATTATCGAATGAGATGTCGATGTTGAAGCCAGTTTGTACCGTTACCACACCATATAGCTCTACCACGTTGTTAGCTCTCGGCGCCATTGTCAATGTACCGCCTATAGCACTTTGTAGCGGTATTACCTGTGTAACCCATTTTTGTTCGGTGTGTAAAAACCTAGTTGCCGTAAAAGTCCAAGCATGAAATTTACCAGGCGCTACGCCGTAATCTCCATAAAATCTAATTCCAGCTTTATTTAGAGCTAAGCCGGTTGCCGTTTCAAATTTAATTACATAATTAGCAGGATTATTCAATACATCTTGTGGTACACTGATCTTACCTCTCACAAATTGATCTACTTTAAAGCCATCTCTTATAGGTGTTTCTACAAAATGTGCATACTTGCCACTTAACGGTCCAGGTATTGGGTCAGTTCCAACGTATTTTACGGCAACATGAGGTTTGTCGTCGTAGTTAACTATCATATTAGTATTATCCATGTAAGGGTACTGATAGGCGAACTCGGTGCCGTACTTGTCTACGGTTTTAATGATCATGCCTTGTGTAGCACCTGCTGGAACTTTTACATGCAACACGTCTACTGTAGCCTTTTCAATAGTTGCGGCGATATTTCCAAAGAACACTTTTCCTTCCCCTTTTAAATAACCACCAAAATCGAAACTTTGTCCATTTAATACCATTATAGTGCCAACTGGAGCGTATTCGTTTTCAATGTTTTTAATGGTAACTGGTGGGATATTGATTTTGAAATCGAACTGAACAGTACCAGAAGATGTTTCCAAAGTAATTTTATTGTTTAGGTTTTCAGGTACTCTGTTAGGGATTTTAACGGTCAATTCATTATTGTTGGCGTATACTTGATCTACGCTAACCTCGATGTCGTTAAACATAAACTTTTTGAGGTTACATAGATTTTGCCCTTTAATAATTACATACTGATTGTAGTCGCCTTGGGTAAGAGTGGTAGTGCGATCTACTGCAGATACAGAGCTAATTACTGGTTGCCCGTTACCATCGCAAATATTGTTTTTTACTGCCTCTTTTTGGCAAGTTACTAGCGCTGCACTACACACAAATAGTAAGGCGAGCAATAGATTTTTTCTGTTATAAGTTGTTTTCATGGTTTTCCTATTTAAGGTGCTATGAAATATCTAGTTTAATTTACCAACCTGGATTGTTTTCTTTGATAGATCCATTACCGTCCATTTCTGTAAGTGGCAATGGCCATAACAAATGGCGAGGCTCACGGAATTTTACAATGTTATTGGCATCTACGCGGCCAATTGCATTCATTACTGGAAGATAAATGCCCCATCTTCTCAAATCCCATTGTCTATTGCCTTCCATAGCCAATTCTCTTCTGCGTTCTTCCAATACGAATGAACGGAAGGTGTCTTTGTTGAAGTTGTTTATATTTATCGGTGGTGCATAACTGCGTTGACGAACAAAATTCACTTTTGCTACAGCTTCTGTAGTAGGACCATTATTAATCTCATTTTCTGCTTCCGCATAAATCAACAAAGTTTCTGAATATCTTAAGAAAGGATATGGTGCATCAGACCTTCTTTGCGTTTTATCCGTTACGTCTGAAAACTTAGTTACTCTAGCTAAAACTTGATCGCTAGAAACCCAGTTATAACCAGCTTCGTAACCGAATTTAGCAATTGAATCTGGATCTGTTGTTACTTCTTTTTGAGGATACCATCTACGAGTAGGGGCGCCGGTTGCATTGGCGGTTAGCCATTTGTGAATTACACCATCTCTAACTCTTCTGTCGCTAGAATCGAATAAATCATACCAGTGATCAGACAATCCGTAAAAACCAGTTCCATTTAAAACTTCGCCTTTGGCATTATGTTGACCATTGTATTGATAGGTAAGCACCATGCCGCTTTCACTTTGTCCAGCTATGCTATAAACCATCCATAAGTGTTCGCCTCTGCCGCGGAATCCTTTGCTCCATACATCATTCCAGTTTCTGAAAAGACCTAGAGTTTTATCAGCAGCGGTAAGATAACCCGAATTGGCCACGTCAATTACTTCTTTAGCTTTGTCTCTGGCGAGTGTGAAATATTCTGTCGGATTAAAACCTTCGAAACCAGCTACCTGTGCTTTGTTTACTAAAATTTCGATAGCAGGTATACGAGTGGTTCCACTTTTTTGAGGACCACCTAATAATTTAATAGGAGCACCACTTGGCACAGCCGATGATGCAATGTTCAAATAAACTTTTGCTAACATCGTTTTAGCGGTTTCTGCACTAATGGTACCAACTTTGTAGCCTGCGCTAGATCTTGGTAAAAGTTGCGCTTCCGAAAGTTTCAATATTTCAATAACATATGCATAAGTATCTGCAATTGAAGAACGAGGAATATTAAAATTCTGATTGGTTACGGCTGATTCTTTGATTAAAGGCACACCTCCATAAGCTCTTACTAAAGTAAAGTAAGCCCATGCTTTGTAAAAATTAAGCTCACCTATAGCGTTGTTTTTAATTTCTTCACTTACATTTTTCATGCTTTGGATATATGGAATAGCATGATTGCTACGTCCAATAAGTAAGTAAAGACTGGTCCAGTATCCTCTGATATCTTCGTTTGATGCAAAGTTTCCTGCTCCAGTAGCTTCGAAAGCGAATATTGCGCCAGTAGCATCATCAGAATCGGTTTCGTACGGTCTGTTAAATGATTCGAACCTGAAGAAGCCATCTTTTAGGAAAGTAGATCTTACGCCGTTTACCCATAGATTCACCGCCTCCTCCGAATCTCCCATTTGTTCTGGTGTAATGAAAGAGTAGGGTTTTTCTTCTAATGCTTTTTTACAAGAGCCCGCAAACAGGACTACAAGTAATAATAATATGTTTTTATTGAATATTTTTTTCATCGTAATGATTATTATAAACCTAATCTTAAACCTAAACTATATGTTCTTGTATTTGGATACGAGTTCATGTCAACACCTTTTCTAGAAGCATCTGCACCAAACGAGTTCACATCTGGATCGAACCAGCTGTAGTTAGTTAATGTCATTAGGTTATTTACTGCGCCGTAAACATTAATTGTACCCGCTATTTTGCCTTTTAGGTTAAAGGTGTAACCAAAGCTTAAAGTTTTGAAGCGGATAAAACTACCGTCTTCTACAAACCTATCACTAAAGAACATCTCTCTGCTTTGTCCAGCATCTAGACGAGGCCAAGTAGCTGTTGCGGTAGTTTCTGGTGTCCATCGCCCATCATAAGCGAATTTCGGCATACTCGTTCTTTCACCCATTCTAATGTTGATGGCATTGGTGTTTAAGATATCGTTACCAACAGCACCTTGAACAAAAGCGGTAAGTGTGAATTTTTTATAATTAAAGGTATTGGTGATACCGAAGGTGTAATCTGGTTGGGTGTTGCCAATAATTGTACGATCAGATGCTTCACTAACATTCCCATCGCCATTTAAATCTTTGTATTTAATCTCACCTAATTTCGATTTTAATTGTGCATCAGGTAAGTTTTTCCAACGAGGATCTGCTCTAACTTCAGCTTCGCTATCGTAAAAACCATCTTCAACCATGCCGTAAATACTTCCAATAGGAGAGCCATTTCTAATGATGATTGGACTTTCTAAACCATTGTAAAGCCTTCTGAACTGATCGCTCTCTAAATCTTGAACCTTGTTGCGGTTGAATGTAAGGTTGCCATTAACTTTCCATCCGAAATTTTTGTTGCTGATCAAATCGCCGTAAACGCTAATCTCTAAACCTCTATTCACTACCGAGCCAAGGTTAGTTCTAAAACCTCCTGGAAAAGCCTGACTTGGTTCTAGGTTGGTTGTTTGCAATAAGTTTTCAGTAAGCTTACGGTATAAATCTACGGTTACCGTTAATTTGTTTTTAAGAAAACCCATATCTAAACCTATGTCAGTTTGATATGTAGTTTCCCATCTCTGGTCTACATCTACCAATATTTGACCTAGCGCAAACCCGCTTTGCGGATTATCAGTCACTGAAACAGTAGAGGGGTTCATCGCATATTTTGTTGCATAGGGAACAATACCTTGGTTACCGGTAGTACCATAAGAAGCTCTAAGTTTTAAATTGCTGAAAATCCTTTGGTTTTTGAAAAAATCTTCTTTGCTAACTGCCCAAGCAGCAGATACAGAACCAAAATTTGCGAACTGATTTTTTTCAGTAAACTTACTGGATCCATCTCTACGGTAATTCGCAGTAACCATGTATTTGCCATCGTAATTGTAGTTTACCCTTCCTAAGAAAGACAATAGATGGTATTCTGTTTTGCCGTTGGTAGTAGGCAATTGAATTAGCCCCGATCTAAAGTTGTAATTCTCTGTAAGATCCGTAGGAAATCCAGTAGCTCTAATTTCATACATCTTATCGTTGACAGTTTCGTAAGACACGGCACCCATGGCATTAATGGTGTGCTTTTTCGCAAATGTTTTTCTGTAGCTAAGCACGCCTTCTGTAGTGAATTGTCTCGTTGTTACATCGCCTTCACTTGCACGTCCGTTAATAGGCGGACGGCCTTCATGTACAGTTCTTCCTAAATAGGTTTCGCGTGGATTTGAGTTAAGGTTGTAGCCAAAACGTTGACGATAATTTAAGTTAGGGGAGATGTTAACTTGACCATATCCAGATAATACAACTCTGATAGCTCTGGTGACATCTTTACTGTCTGTTGCTGCTTTGTACGGGTTAGAAACTCTGGTATTGTTTAATAATTCGTCACGTAGCTCTGAAAAAGGATCGGTAAATGCATAAATGGTAGGGTATAGCATTGCCGAGTTAATTAAGTTTGATTGAGATTGCGAAGTATTGGTCTTTACCATTCTGTATTGTCCAAAACTTACGTTGGTATTTAAACCCATCTCAAAAAGCTTACTCACTTTACGATTAATGTTGATTTGCGTTCCGTATCTCTTAAAACCGCTGTTAATGATAATGCCTTGCTGATCTACCATGTTTCCAGATATGGAGTAAGTACCTTTATCATTACCGCCAGAAATACGTAGCGAGTAATCGTTAGAAACAGCAGTTCTCAAAATGGTTTCAAGCCAATCTGTTCCTTTAAAGCCTTCTGGATAGCTACTGCCAGCGGGTATGCCAGTTAAAAAATCCTCTGGTTTTGGAATATACCTAGTGATGTTAAGTATTGGATCTACTACTACAGCACCTGGGAAAGGAACTGATAAAGGTGCATCTTCGTACAGGTGAAAATTGAGTTTGGCTTCATTACTTCTAAGTGCATATTCGTATGCGCCTAATAATTCTACTTTGTTAGACAGCTGTGCCAAACCGATGTTGGCTGTAAAATCAATTTTATCTTTACCAGCTTTACCTTTTTTTGTAGTGATTAAAACTACACCATTTGAACCTCTAGATCCGTAAATCGCAGTTGCAGATGCATCTTTCAAAATCTCTATACTCTCAATATCCTGTGGATTTAAAAAGGATATCGGATTGATGGTTTGATATTGTTCGTTAGGGTCGGTACTACCATTAGAAGTTTGTCCCGCAGAGGTAATTGGAATATCGTCAACTACGTATAAAGGTTCGCTTCCACTAAAAGAGTTTGCACCACGAATGGTTAAGCTAATTCCTGCTCCAGGTGCTCCGTCATTTCGGTTTACTTCAACACCTGCAATCATACCTTGTAAACCTTGGTTAACGCTAATAGGGTTGTTGGCAATTAAATCTTCACCTTTTAAAGAGCTTACAGATTCTGTAAGTTCGTTACGTTTTCTGGTGCCATAACCAATTACTACTACATCATCTAAGGTACTGCTAGATTCTTCCAAATTGACATTAATTGTCCGTTGGCTACCTACTATCTTTTCTATACTAGTGTAGCCCATAAATTCGAAAGTAAGTACTGCTGTTTCGTTAGGTACACTTATTCGATAAGTACCATCGTTGGAGGTGCCAATTGCTACTTTGGATCCTTTTAGTTTTACACTTACACCAGGCAGAGGTTGATTCTTGTTGTCGGTCACCTTACCCGTTACTGTAATTTGAGGAGTCTGGGCCTTTGTCAAATTAGAAAACAGAACGCTCGCTAATAAGATCAATATGACAAAAGTACTGATCTGTATGGCGGATTCCTTCCTTTGATAGTGACTCGCTTCGAGCTTGAAAAAAATACGCTTAGCTACAAGTTTTTTCATAAAAGCTAAATATTTGGTTAAATAAGTGATAGGTTGTTGTCTGTATGTGCCGATTAGTTTCGGGATAAATAAATACTATAGAGCGTTCCTGTTTTTTGCGCTATCCTGTAGATAGAATTAGGAGGTAGTTTTGTTTTGTTCATGAGCTAGGTTGCTTGGTTGGTTTAAGCCTTGCAGTCGCTCATATTAGCGAGTAGCCAAGACTGATTATTTGGTTATTTCAAAGTTGCCTCTTTAATAACTAGCAAACCAATACTTTTTTAACAAAATACTATCTAAAATCGTATCAATTTTGATGGATGGAATTATTTTATGATTGTTTTTTGCTTTACCAACGGAAAATCTATTTAGATAGATTAGCTGCTTTTTAGTTATTAGCTGATTGATAGATGCAGTTAATTCAGTTTAATGAACGTTAGATAAAGGATGTTTACCGCTTTTTGTGAAAGTTATTTGGGCTGTATTTTTTTATGAAAAGCTAATACTTTTCCGACATTAGTTGCTCTGAAAAATTGAAATAGCTTTTTATACGAATATTCTGTTTCCAGAAAAGTTCTCCCTGAATTCTTTTGGGGTGCAGTGTTTTTTCTTTTTAAAGAGCCTATTGAAGTTGGAGATATTGTTGAAGCCGCAAGAATAGGATATCTCGGTAATGGTATGTGTGGTATCTATCAGCATTCTAGAGGCATGCCCCAGTCTAATTTCGTTCAAAGAGTTGATAAATGTATTGCCAGTGCGCTTTTTGATGAATCTACTAAATGATTCATCAGTCATGTTAGTGAGCTTGGCAAGGTCTTTTAAGGAGATGTCTTTATCGTAATTGGTATGCATAAAGTCGAAAGCTTTCTCTAATCTACGGCTGTTGTATTTTAGCGAATTGGAGTTGATAAAACCGATATCTGATAGCAAGGACATGCTTTTAGACATTGATAGGTCGTTGAGTATACTTAATAACTCTAGTACAGAATTGAAACCATTAGTATTTTTTAAAGACTGTAGACGTGGTACTGCTGCAATCACACTTTCTTTGCTAAATGAAATTCCCCGCAAGCTTTTGTCAAACATTTGCCTAATGAAACTCATCTGGTTTCTTTTTAGGAATTTCTCATCAAAAAGGTCTTTGTGCCATTGTATAGTGATTTCGGTAATTTCGGTTTTGCACTCGTGAGTAAGCCAAACATGTGGTAGGTTAGGGCCAACTAATACCAATTCTACATCATCAATCACACTAATATGATCGCCTACGATCCGCTTTGCGCCACTTGCATTTAAAATCAGATTAAGCTCATACTCCTCATGGAAATGAAGAGGGAAGTCAAATTCGGTCTTAACCCTAGAAAAGATAGTGAAGCAATCATTCGGTGTTAAAGGAGTAATCTCTTTGATCATATTGGGCTTAGTGCTCATTGTTTGTTATACTTGGTTAGTGTAAAATTAATATATTATTATCTTCATAACATAATGAAGTAGAAAATTATATATTAATCGGATAAAAAAGTATTAGTGTGGCATGAGCTTATTTATAGAAATTTACATCCATAAATATTGATGACATATCGATGCTCTTTTGGCCAAAAATCAATTGTCATTTTTATAACCAAATAAACTGTAACTCGAATTGAAACTGCAAATTATAGATATCGCAATCGTTGTATCCTATCTCATCTTAATGGTGTTGATTGGATGGTATTACAAAAATAAGGCAAAGCAAAACAAAGAAAGTTACCTTATGGGAGGTAAAAAACTGCCATGGTATATGTTAGGTTTGAGTGACGCTAGTGATATGTTTGATATTAGTGGCACCATGTGGATGATTTCGCTGTGCTTTGTGTACGGAATGAAAAGCATATGGATTCCTTGGCTGTGGCCTGTGTTTAACCAAGTATTTAACATGATGTTTTTATCTAAATGGTTGCGTAGGTCAAATGCAAATACTGGTGCCGAATGGTTAGCTACTAGATTTGGATTGGTAGGCACAGGTGTAAAGGCATCACATAATATTGTAGTGGCTTTTGCCATTATCAGTTGCTTGGGCTTTTTAGCCTATGGCTTTGTGGGTTTGGGTAAATTTATAGAGGTTTTTGTGCCTTGGGATTTAGTGAAAGCGTATATCCCGTTTAATGTGCCGCCGCAATACGTAGCCCATTTTTATGGTATCATATTCACTTTGTTTGCCATGTTCTATTCCATTTTAGGGGGCATGCACAGTATCGTAATAGGTGATTTTATCAAATATATTATCATGACTATCGGATGTGTAGCTATCGCTATCATCGCATTTTTGCATTTAAGAGAGAATAATTTTGAGCTTAACGTACCTAAAGGTTGGTTCGACCCATTTTTTGGTTGGAAATTAGATCTGGATTGGAGTAACATCGTGCCGGCGGCTAATCAAAAAATAGAAGATGATGGTTTTGGTTTATTCTCCATTTTCTTTATGATGATGCTCTTTAAAGGAGTATTTGCAAGTTTGGCAGGCCCGTCTCCAAGTTACGATATGCAAAAGGTGCTGTCTACAAAATCACCAAAAGAAGCCTCTAAAATGACAGGTTTTGTGTCACTAGTATTATTGCCGGTAAGATATTCGATGATTATTGGCTTAACGGCATTGGCTCTGCTTTATTTTGATCAGATGGGCTTGTCGGCTGGTGGAGCTACAGATTTCGAGCGTATTTTACCAGCGGCAATTAACACATTTTTACCTGTTGGGATTTTAGGTTTGGTGCTTACAGGTTTACTTGGTGCATTTATGGGCACTTTTTCTGGAACTTTAAATGCGGCACAAGCTTATATCGTTAACGATGTTTATTTGAAATATGTAAATCCAACAGCTTCTACTAAGAAAATAATTAGGATGAATTATTTAGTAGGGATAATAGTAGTAGTTGTCGGTGTGATATTGGGCTTTTTTGCAAAAGATGTAAACAGCATTTTACAATGGATAGTTGGTGCTTTATACGGCGGATACATCGCATCTAATATGCTAAAATGGTACTGGTGGAGATTTAATGCCAACGGATTTTTCTGGGGAATGGCATCAGGGATTGCGGCTGCGCTTGTTTTTCCATTCCTTTTTGATGGGATTTTGCCACTTTATGTTTGGCCTTTGCTATTTGTTATCTCTCTGTTGGGTTGTCTGATAGGTACTTATGCAGCACCAGCTACCGATAAAGAAATCTTAAAATCATTTTATACCACCGTAAAACCTTGGGGTTTTTGGCAGCCAATCCACGATTTGGTGAAAGTAGAAGAACCCAATTTTCAGCCTAATAAAAGGTTCGGGTTAGATATGTTCAACGTTTCGTTGGGAATGATAGCACAATGTTGCCTTACACTTTTGCCCATGTACTTGGTAATGTGGATGAAACTACCTTTAATGGTAGTAATAGCCATCTTATTTGTGATTGTATTGATTTTGAAAAGAACATGGTGGAATAAACTTGAAAACTAAATTAACACTTAAAAATATTAACTTATAAATTATGAATTTGCACTTTGAGAAGAGGTTAAGCGAATTACAGCAAGCTCATTTTGATTTAATCACCACAGAAAATCGCAAGAGCGGTTTAGGAAACGGAATTTTTGATAGATACGAAAATCCGGTGCTTACGGCAGCACATACGCCCTTAAATTGGAGGTACGATTTAAACCCGCAAACTAATCCGTATTTAATGGAAAGATTCGGTATTAACGCCACTTTTAACGCTGGTGCTATCCTTTTTAATGGAAAGTTTTTGATGGTGGTAAGAGTAGAGGGAAACGACCGTAAATCGTTCTTTGCAGTTGCAGAAAGTGATAACGGTATCGATAACTTCAAGTTTTGGAATTATCCAGTGGTGATTCCAGAAACCAACGACCCTGATACCAACGTTTACGATATGCGCTTAATCCAACACGAAGACGGATGGATTTATGGTTTGTTTTGTACAGAAAGAAAGGATCTAAAAGCACCAGATGGAGACCAGTCGGCGGCGGTAGCGCAGTGTGGCATTGTGAGAACCAAAGATTTAAAGCAGTGGCAACGCTTGCCAGACCTTCAAACTTCGTCGGCACAGCAGCGCAACGTAGTACTTCATCCAGAATTTATAGATGGAAAATATGCGTTCTACACTCGTCCACAAGATAGTTTTATCGAAGCTGGAAAGGGCGGAGGCATTGGTTTTGGTTTATGTGATGATATCGAGAATCCGATAGTAACCAAAGAGCAAGTGATAGATCACCGGGTTTACCATACTGTTTATGAAGGCAAAAATGGACTTGGCCCAGCACCAATAAAAACGGAAAAGGGTTGGCTGCACTTGGCTCATGGCGTTAGAAATACTGCCGCAGGATTAAGATACGTACTGTATCTTTTCATGACCGACTTGCAAGACATCTCGAAAGTGATTTATAAACCAGCTGGCTACTTTATGGCTCCAGAAGGCGAGGAAAGAATAGGAGATGTCTCTAATGTTTTGTTCAGCAACGGCTGGATTCAGAATGGTGAGGACATTTTTATCTACTACGCGTCATCAGATACCAGAATGCATGTGGCAACCAGTACTATAGATAAACTGATTGATTACGTAATTAATACACCTGAAGATGGATTTAGATCGGCAGAGTCGGTAAATACAGTATCTAATATCATCTCAAAAAATGAAAGCATATTAGCGCCAGTAAGCGCAACAACAAGTAAAGCGATATAAAAATTAGACTAAGAAGATGCAACTATGAGAAAAGCCATTCAGATTTTTATTTTAACAGCAGTAGTAGGAAGTTCAGTTTTAGTAGCCAGAGCTCAAGACAAAAAGCCGGCTAAACCCAAAGAACTGCTTAACAAAAAAGCAAACGGTTTTAAAGGTATTTGGTATATGATACAGCCAACTGGTAACGAATACGCTTACAAGTACAGCGGCGGTTTAGGTACTTATCCCGCAAACCACAGGCCTTTTGCTATCTATGCCGAAGAAGTAAATAAAACTTTCTTCTGTTATGGCGGTACTAACGATAAAAATAGCACCTTGCTACATACCATTTCATCTTACGACCACGCTACTAAAATGGTGGCCAACCCAACCATTGTATTAGATAAAAAAACGGTTGATGCGCATGATAATCCAGTAATTTCTATCGATTCTTTAGGGTATATCTGGATGTTTTCAACCTCACATGGCGTAGAGCGTCCATCTTATATTTCTAAATCTGTAAAACCTTACGATATTGGAAAATTTGAACTCGTAAATGCTACTGAAGATGTTAAAGGCGTGGAAACACCATTCACCAACTTCTCTTATTTTCAGGTGTATTACGAAAAAGGAAAAGGTTTTTTAGCTCTTTTTTCTAGGTATGATGAAAATGCCAGACGTGTGATTGGTTTTAATACGAGTAAAGACGGGCAGAAATGGGATAAATGGAAAGTGATTGGTAATATAGAAGGTGGCCACTATCAAGTGAGCGCAAAAGTTGGTGGTAAAATTGCCGTAGCTTTTGATTATCATCCAGATGGAAAAGGCCTAGATTACAGAACCAATTTATACTACCTAGAATCTTCTGATTGGGGTAAAAGCTGGCAAACTATGGATGGACAAAACCCGGAACTTCCATTAACGAAAAAAGAAAACATCGCTTTAGTTAAAGATTTCACTTCCCAAAAGCTAAATAACTACTTGCTAGATGTGAATTTAGACGAAGAAGGTAAACCTTTGATTTTATCTGTTTCGAGCAAAGGGCCGCAACCAGGCCCACAAAATGGTCCAAGAGATTGGCACTTTTTCTATACAGACAAAAAAACAAAAACTTGGAAAAGTACGGTGATTACCTCTTCTGACAGTAATTACGATATGGGATCTATCTATGCCGAAGGTAAAAATCAATTGAGAGTGATTGGTCCAACTGCGACAGGGCCACAGGCTTACAACCCAGGTGGTGATGTGGTATCATGGGTGAGTAAAAATTACGGTAAAACATGGAAGGCTAAGCAGCTCACCAAAAACAGTGATAAAAACCATTCTTACGTACGTAAACCAAACTTCGCTAAAGATGATTTCTATGGCTTTTGGGCAGATGGAAACGGACGTAAACCATCAGAATCTAACTTGTACTTCACCAATAAAAAGGGAGAAGTATTCAAGTTGCCTAGAACAATGAATGGCGACCAAGTTTTGGTTGAGAAACGAAAAATAATAGATAGAAACTTTTAATTTTTTGCCGAATGGATAAGAGAAATCACTTGCTGAAAACTTTATTAATCGTAACTTTTTGCTTTTCACTTTTAAATGCAAAAGCTCAAACTAGATTAGATACTGCTTTCATTAATCAGCAATTAAACGATGCAGTTAAACAGATAAAGGTACTGGCTACAAAAACGCCAGAGCACATGTTGCCACGCACCTTTGATAAAGGCAAATCTGTTCATTCTGAAACTGGGTGGTGGACTTCTGGATTTTATCCTGGCACCTTACTTTACCTCTATGAGTATTCGAATGATAAGGAACTGTTGCAATTGGCGCAACAAAAGCTTAAAATTTTAGAAAAGGAACAATTTAACGAAACCACCCACGATTTAGGTTTCATGCTTTATTGCAGTTTTGGCAACGCCATGAGAATTACTGGCGATACAGCTGCTTATCGCAACATACTGCTTACTGGTGCAAAATCCTTAGCTACTCGTTTTAGTCCAATCACAAAAGCAATTCGTTCTTGGGATTTCGATAATTTTCCGGTAATTATAGATAACATGATGAACTTGGAGTTTTTAACCAGAGCTGCTCGTTTAGGAGGTGATAAAAAGCTCTACGACATCGCAGTTACCCATGCTAATACTACCATGAAAAACCACTACCGCAAAGACATGAGCTGTTACCACGTAGTGGATTATTATCCTAAAGATGGCTCGGTAATTAAGAAAAAAACTAACCAAGGAGCTTTTGACGAATCGGCTTGGGCTAGGGGACAGGCTTGGGGTTTATACGGCTATACCATGATGTATCGCGAAACTGGCGATAAAAAATACTTGAAATTTGCGAACAAAATAGCGAAGTATATCCTACAACATCCAAATATGCCAAAAGACTTGGTGCCTTATTGGGATTTTGATGCGCCAAATTTAGCAGATACTAGTAAATACGCTGCTTATCGTACCAATAGAGACGTTTCTACAGCTTCGTTAATGGCTTCTGCTTTTCTAGAAATGAGCACTCAGGTTAAAGGTAAATTGAGTACGCAGTATTTTGATATCGCTACAAACATCATCAAAAATTTAAGTTCTTCTACTTATAAAGCTGCACTTGCCGATAATGGAGGGTATTTATTAAAATATAGTGTGGGTAACATTCCAGCTAAAAGCGAAATTGATGTGCCATTAACTTATGCTGATTATTATTATGTAGAAGCACTTTTGCGCTACAAACGCTTGTTGGATGATAAAAAAATGATAGATTAGCTGTCATTAAAAAATGAATATAATGAAGAGACTATCCTTATTTGCCATTTCATCGTTATTGTGTTTTAATAGCTACGCACAGACTATTTCCATCAAAAATAAATCTGCGTTAAAAAGAGAGGGCGAATTAGTTCGTATAGATTGGAATGAACTTTTAAAGCGTAACCCTAAAATCGATACTTCGAATCTTCAAGTGGTAAATCAGGCCACTTTTGCGCAAGTTCCTTTTCAATTAGAAAAAGTTGGAAGCAATGAAGTAAAATTTCTCCTTTTACAGGTTTCCGTTCAGCCAAAATCGACTTTGAAAGTAATCTTGCAAGATGAAAAATCGACCCCGTTAAACGCTAAGACTTATGGTAGGTATGTGCCAGAGCGTAAAGACGATTTTGCTTGGGAGAATGATAAGATTGCGTTTAGGATGTATGGCAAAGCCTTAGAGGGAAGCAACGAAAACGCCTACGGAATTGATGTTTGGGTAAAGCGAACTTCTGAATTAGTCATCAACAAACGTTACAAAGTAGATAACTACCATAAAGACCACGGCGATGGCCTTGACTATTACAGTGTTGGTCAAACCTTAGGAGCGGGCGATATGGCTCCATACCTAGCTGATAGTGTTTGGTATTTAGGAAACTACAAAAGCTATAAGATTCTGGATAATGGCCCTTTGCGTACTACATTTCAATTAAATTATGATGAAGCATCGGCAAATAATCAGCGTATCGAAGTGCAAAAGCTTGTGTCGATAGATGCAGGTTCGCAAATGAATAGAATTGAAAATAGCTACAAGTTTAAAGAGGCTGGATTATTACCTGTTGCTGTTGGTTTGGCTACGAGAAACGAGAAAGACAAACAAATTTTACAAGATGATAAAGGCGTAATTGGCTATTGGGAACCTGTACACGGCGAAGACGGAATCACTGGAGTTGGTGCAGTTTTGATCAGTCCGATAAAGGTGGTGAAAAAGCATAATCAATTATTGGCAGTAACGGAAGTAAAAGCCAACGAGCCTGTGGTTTACTACAACGGTGCCGCTTGGAACAAAGCAGGAGAAATTACTGACAGTCAACAATGGTTTGATTACCTTAAAAACTTCAAGCAAAAACTTCAACAACCTTTGGTAGTTAAAGTGAACTAGCGCTCTTACGCAACAAACGATTTTTGATAATGTAACGGACTTTTTCCAGTTACCTTTTTAAAGCACTTATGGAAGCTGGCAAAGTTATTAAAGCCACTTTCAAAGCAGACTTCGTTAATACGGAGTTTGTTTTCTATAAGTAGTTTGCAGGCTTGACCCACCCGAATTTCATTAACAAAATCGGTAAAGTTCTTTTTACTTCTTGATTTGAAAAACTTGCAAAAAGTATTAGGACTTACTTTAGCTACGTCTGCAATTTCATGTAGACTAATCTTTTTTTGATAATTGTTTAAAACGTAATTATAGATGTTTTGTACTTGGTCTTGCTCTTCGCTGAGATAATTGTATTTAAAACCTAGGGAGGCGATTGGATTTAATTCGCTATCTGTAGAGCCGATTTGAAAGAGAACTTCTAATAAAGATAATAAGCGTTTGCTACTAGATGCTTCCACAGTATTGATAATCGATTCGATGATGTGGCTCAACTTAGGGGATTGAATTTGCAAACCTCTAGCCGAATTTGAAATTAACTTCTTGAGTTCCCTGTTTTCTGGGACTTCTAAAAAACGTTCACCTAGAAAGTGACTATGGAAATGAATCACATAAACATCAGCAGATTTTTTACCGGCTTCAAAATAATCTTGGTCAAAACGCCAGTAATGGGGTAGGTTAGCGCCTACTAAAACAACATCACCAGTTTTAAACCTACTAATGTTGTCGCCAATAAATTGTGTGCCTTCGCCCTCCTTAAAATAAACCAGCTCCAGTTCTTCATGGTAGTGCCAAATACTGTTCATGGTTGGCGTTAAATCTCTTCTTGCACTAAAACTTTCAATTTCTGGAGAATGTATTTTAAGTAACCTAGGTTTCATTAATGATAGAATGAAAAATTAGCGATTTTGACGATTTTTATTTGATAGTTTATTTAGAATGGACAAAATAGCTTAATAAATTGACAATTGGAGATATTTTTAAATAGTTTTTTTGTGCTTAATTTGTGTTACAACCAAAAATAAACCGATAATGAACCTAAGTAACCAAAGCTTAACAGAACAGGATGTTTCGACTACCGTATCTCGGAAACAATATCTTTTTCCGCTCATATTAATTACCAGCCTTTTCTTTTTCTGGGGATTGGTTCATAATATCGATCCAACGTTAATTGCTCACTTAAAAAAAACATTTACCTTAAGTAATTTAGAGTCTTCGCTGGTAGATTTTTCGGTGTTTATCGCCTATTTCGTAATGGCAATTCCAGCAGGCCTGATGATGAAGAAATGGGGCTATAAATCGGGCATCGTCTTTGGCTTGTTGCTCTTCGCCTGTGGTGCATTTTTGTTCATTCCAGCTGCCAACACACATCAATATGTTTACTTCTTAGGTGCTTTGTTTGTGGTCGCAAGCGGTTTAGCTTTTTTAGAAACAGCAGCAAACCCATATGTCACCGTTTTGGGGCCACCAGAAACCTCATCCTTTAGGTTAAATATGGCGCAATCTTTTAATGGCATTGCCGCCTCTATAGCTCCGCTTATTGGAAAACATACGATTTTAACCAATACAGATGTGACCACAGAGCATATTCAACAAATGGATGTGGCCACCAAAGCCAAATTTATAGAGGAAGCATCAAATAGTGTGAAAGCGCCTTTTATAGTATTGGGTATTATCATCCTTATTGTTGCAGTTATATTTATCTTTCTAAAATTGCCCGAAATTAAAGAGCAAAAAAACACGGCAAAAGAAAAAACCATTTGGCAGATTTTTGCAATCAAGCATACACGCTGGGCGGTTATAGCACAGTTTTTTTATGTTGGGGCGCAGATTTGTTTCAGTAGTTTCTTTCTCGTATATGCGGAAAAGGCTGCTGGTTTAGATAATCATTCTTCTAGTGATTATTTGATAGCTTATGGCGCACTATTTATGATTGGACGTATCGTAGGCACAGTTTTTATGAAATTTGTAGAGGCACCGAGATTGTTGACCTTATATACAATAATTGCGATTTTACTTACAATAGTAGCTATTTTCGGTAGTGGAACTTATACCATCTACTGTTTGTTAGGCATCGGTTTCTTTATTTCGATTATGTTTCCAACCATTTTTGCATTGGGTGTAAAAGATTTGGGAGAAGACACTAAAACAGCATCAAGTTTAATCATTATGTCTATAGTGGGCGGAGCAATTATTCCATTGGCACTAGGTTACGTCGCCGATGTTACCCATAACATCCAGTATGGTTACTCGGTACCCTTGATTTGCCTATTCGTCGTACTGTATTTTGCATATAAAGGTTATAAACCATCAGTTAACAAATAAAAATGAGCGCTAAAGTTTTAAAAATTGATGATAGGGATAATGTGCTGGTGGCTTTGGCCGATTTGGCAGCGAGTACGGCAGTAAACTATCAAGGAGTGGATTATACATTGTTGGAAGATATTCCTGCTAAGCATAAGTTTTTTATGAATGATATGTTGGCTGGCGATGAGGTGTTTATGTACGGTGTACTAGTTGGAAAAGTTCAGTTTGAGCTTAAAGCAGGAACCCGAATGACCATAGAAAACACGAAACATGCGGCAGACCCGTATCAGTATAGGAAATCGAACTATCAATGGCAAGCACCAGATGTAAGCGGTTTCGAGCACAAAACGTTCTTAGGTTATCACAGAGCAGATGGAAACGTAGGCACAGCAAACTATTGGCTGTTTATTCCAACTGTGTTTTGCGAAAACCGTAACTTGGATATCATTAAAGAAGCCCTGTACAAAGAATTAGGTTATGCAATTGATGATAAGTATAAAAACTACACTCATGCGCTTCTAGAAGCATACCAAAATGGTGCAGACTTAAAAGAAATTGATTTACAGCCAGCGGCTAAAGGTGCAGATCGACCGTTCAAAAACGTTGATGGCATTAAGTTTTTAAATCATAGCGGTGGCTGCGGAGGTACCCGTCAAGATGCCAATACCCTGAGTAAATTATTGGCTGCTTATGCCAATCATCCTAATGTAGCTGGCGTTACCGTATTGAGTTTGGGATGCGAACATCTTCAGGCCAATCAGTTTAAAGAAGATTTGTTGGCGTTAAATCCAGATTTTAAAAAGCCACTCATCCTTTTAGGACAACAGCAAGTAATGAACGAAGAGCAACTTTTGAAGGAAACGTTAAGGGAGACATTTAAAGGTTTGGTAGAAATTAATAAGATAGAAAGAAAGCCAGCACCTTTAAGTAAGCTTTGTGTAGGAGTTAAATGTGGTGGTAGTGATGGTTTCAGTGGTATTTCTGCTAATCCAGCAGTTGGACATTGCGCAGATTTATTGGTAGCTTTAGGTGCAAAGGTGCTATCGGCAGAGTTCCCTGAATTGTGTGGTGTAGAGCAAGAATTAATTGATAGGATGCCAGAGGAAGAAACGGCTAGAAAGTTCATCAAATTAATGACTGAGTATGATGATTTGGCACATAAAGTAGGTTCAGGTTTTTATATGAATCCATCGCCAGGAAATATCAAAGATGGTTTGATAACGGATGCCATTAAATCTGCTGGAGCTGCAAAAAAAGCGGGTACTTCGCCAGTAGTTGATGTTTTGGATTACACAGAACCAGCCACCAAGCCCGGATTGAGCTTGGTTTGTACGCCAGGAAACGATGTGGAAGCAACGACAGGAAAGGCAGCTGCAGGAGCAACTTTAATTTTGTTTACTACAGGTTTGGGCACACCAACAGGTAATCCTGTTTGTCCTACCATAAAAGTAGCTACCAATACCAACTTGGCAAAAAGAATGGCTGATATTATAGATATAGACACGGGACCTATTATTGAAGGTGAAAAAACAATAACCGAAATGGGCGAAGATATATTGAGTTATTGTATCGAAGTAGCCAGCGGTAGGGAAATACCGAAAGCAGTGCAATTAAATCAGGATGATTTTATCCCTTGGAAAAGAGGTGTATCACTGTAGAGGCACAATATTTTGTGCCTCTACGATAACCGAATAACGAAAAACAATAATAACAATGTTATCCTTAAATAATAAAAAAGCAGTAATTACAGGCGGCGGCAGCGGAATTGGTAAAGCAATTGCACAGCTATTTGCTAAACAAGGTGCCGAAGTTCATATCATCGAACTTACCGAAGTAGCAGCTGAGGCAGCTGTAAATGAAATCAGAACCACTGGTGGTAAGGTACAGGCACATGCTTGTAACGTAGCCAACCATCAACAGGTGTTAGCTGTATTTGAGCAGATTGGAAACCTACACATTTTGGTAAACAACGCCGGAATTGCTCACGTTGGTAAAGCTGATACTACTTCGGAAGAAGATTTTGATAGGGTTGTTAACGTAAATATCAAAGGCGTTTACAACTGTCTATTTGCAGCCATTCCAAAAATGAAAGCTGCTGGTGGCGGTGCAATATTAAACATGGCATCTATTGCGGCTTTGGTAGGAATTCCGGATAGATTTGTCTACAGTACAGCAAAAGGTGCGGTTAAGGCAATGACGATGAGTGTGGCGAAAGACTATTTGAGCGACAATATTCGTTGCAATTCTGTATCACCAGCTCGAGTACATACCCCATTTGTAGATGGCTTTTTACAGAAAAACTATTCCGATCAGATTCCAGAAATGTTCGATAAACTATCAAAAACCCAGCCGATCGGTCGCATGGGCTTACCTTCCGAAGTAGCTACTTTAGCCCTATATTTATGTAGCGATGAGGCTGGATTTATAACTGGTTGCGATTATCCAATAGACGGGGGATTTACAACTTTAAACAACTAAAATTTAGACAGATGAAATTAGTTAGATATGGCGAAACTGGAAAAGAAAAGCCAGGAATAATTATTGGAGAAGACATCTTTGATGTGTCTCAGCACGTAAGTGATTATAATGAAGATTTTTTTGGCGACAATGCTTTAGAAGAATTAAAGAAGAAAGTAGAAGGAGGATGGCTTGAAAAAGTTGAAAAACCAGTGCGGTTAGGAGCTCCGTTGACTCGCCCTTCAAAAATTATATGTGTTGGATTAAATTACAAAGACCACGCTGCCGAAACTAATGCACCAATACCAGCAGAACCTATCTTATTTTTTAAGGCAACTTCGGCTATTGTTGGCCCTAATGACGATTTAATTATTCCAAAAAACAGTAAAAAGACAGATTGGGAAGTTGAATTGGCAATTGTAATTGGTAAAAAAGCAAGTTACGTAGAAGAAGAAAATGCTTTAGAGCACGTGGCTGGTTATGTTTTGCACAACGATTACAGCGAAAGAGAGTTTCAGTTGGAGCGCAACGGGCAATGGGTTAAAGGAAAAAGCTGCGATACTTTCGCTCCAATCGGTCCATTCATTGCTACAAAAGACGAAATCGAAGATGTACATAACCTTCGTCTTTGGTTAAAAGTAAACGGCGAGATTTTACAAGATGGAAACACCGCTAATTTGATTTTCAGTGTTCCTTTTGTCGTGAGTTACATCAGTCAATTCATGACGCTTTTGCCTGGGGATATCATTACTACAGGCACACCGGCAGGTGTAGGTTTAGGACAAAAACCAGCACCTTGGTACTTAAAACATGGAGATGTAGTAGAGCTAGGTATCGACGGATTAGGCAGTAGCAAACAACACGTAAAATCTTATGAAGCATAAGTTATGAAAAAACATGTGCTAGCATTAGATTTAAAAGATGATGAAAAGCTAATAGCTGAATATGAAGCTTATCATGAGTCTATATGGACAGAAATTAAGCAAAGTATCCAGTCTGCTGGCATTTTAAATATGGAGATTTATCGTGTGGCTAATCGGCTTTTCATGATAATGGAGGTAGAAGATAACTTCTCCTTTGAAGCAAAAGCAAAGGCTGATGAAGTAAATCCGAAAGTGCAGGAATGGGAAACTTTAATGTGGAAATACCAACAAGCGATACCATCTGCAAGAGAAGGAGAGAAATGGTTGTTAATGAAACAAATTTTTAAGCTTTAATATGATTGATAGCCACGTTCATTTTTGGAAATATCATCCAGTAAAGGAAGCTTGGATAACTGAAAAAATGAAAGCCATTCAGGCTGATTTTTTGCCAGACCAACTGCAATTGGAGTTGATGGAAAACGGCATTGAAGGATGTGTGGCAGTGCAAGCTGATCAAAGTGAACAGGAAACGGAATTTTTGCTGTCGTTAGCAACGGAATACGATTTTATCAAAGGTGTAGTAGGTTGGATTGATTTGAGAGGCGAAAATCTACCTGATAGACTTGCTGCATTCTCAAAGTATAAAAAGCTGAAAGGATGGAGGCACATTGCTCAGTCAGAACCAGATGGGTTTTTGTTAGATCCTTCATTTTTAAGAGGAATTGCAGAGCTTAAAAACTACCGACACACCTATGATATTGTGATTGTAAGGAATCAACTTAAGGAAGCCATTAGTTTGGTAAATAAATTTCCTGAGCAACGATTCATTTTAGACCACATCGCCAAACCAGATATCAAGGATAATAACGGTGATATAGCTTGGCAAGAAGGGATCAGCCTTTTGGCAAAACATAAAAACTTATACTGCAAAGTGTCTGGAATGGTAACAGAGGCAGATTGGTACAACTGGAAGAATGAAGACATGAAGTTCTATTTAGATACCGTTTTCGAAAATTTCTCCATAGATAAATTAATGTTCGGCTCAGATTGGCCGGTATGCACCTTAGCAGCCAGTTACAGAGAAACGAAACAAGTGGTAGAAGATTACATCAGTCAGTTAACAGTTTTGCAGCGAAAGGCCATTTTCGAATCAAATGCTAAAGAATGCTATCAATTATAATTTATAAAGATGGATTTACAATTAAAAGATAAGGTAATTTTAGTGAGTGGCGGTGCCAAGGGAATTGGCGAAGCAATAGTGAAATCATTAGTTGCAGAAAACGCTATTCCAGTCATTATAGGTCGTAACAAAGAAGATAATCAGCGTTTAGAACAAGAAATTTTAGCTGCAGGTGGCAAATGTGCTAGTGTAGTTGCCGAATTAGCTAATCCAAAAGATTGTGAAAATGTAATTACGGAAACGGTAAACTTATTTGGCAGAATTGATGGCTTGGTAAATAATGCCGGCGTAAATGATGGGGTTGGTTTAGAGAATGGAAATTACGAAGCTTTCATGAAATCTATCCACAGTAACTTGGTGCACTATTATTTGTTGGCTCATTACGCTCTACCATATCTTAAAGTGAGTAAGGGTAGTATTGTTAACATTACCTCTAAAACTGGCATCACTGGTCAGGGCGAAACCTCTGGTTATGCGGCAGCTAATGGTGGTAGAAACGCACTTACCCGAGAATGGGCGGTAGAATTATTGCCTTACCAAATCAGGGTAAATGCAGTGGTAGTAGCCGAATCATGGACACCACAGTACGAACGTTGGATAAAAACCTTGCCCAATGCGGAAGAGACGTTGGCAGAAATTACCGCTAGAATTCCACTAGAAAATAGAATGACAAAGGCGAGTGAAATTGCAGATACGGTAGCCTTCTTACTGTCTGAAAAATCGAGCCATACTACGGGGCAGTTACTGTATGTAGATGGAGGTTATGTTCATCTAGATAGGGCTTTATTACGTCAATAACTTAACAAAAACATGAATTTAAAATACAATCAGGCTTATCCAGGAATAGATGATTTGCGCAATAAAGCAAAAAGTAGAATACCTCGATTTGCTTTCGAATATCTAGATGGAGGTTGTAACGAGGATGTAAATCTGCACCGCAATACCGCTGAATTAAGAGATATACAATTGAAGCCATATTACTTGAACGAGTATCAAGGTATCAGTATGGAAACCTCTTTGTTTGGTAAAACTTATTCTGCTCCGTTTGGTGTTGCACCAGTTGGTTTACAGGGCTTAATTTGGCCAAATTCTCCTAATATTTTAGCAAAAGCGGCCAAAGAGCATAACGTGCCATTTATTTTAAGTACGGTAACTACCAGTGGGATAGAAGAGATAGCGAAAACCACAGAAGGAGATTTCTGGTATCAGCTTTATCACCCAGCAGAAGAAAAATTACGTGACGATATCATCCGCAGGCTACAGGAAGTAGAATGCGATGTATTAGTAATCTTAGCGGATGTACCTAGTTTTGGTTTCAGACCACGTGATATTCGGAATGGTTTGGCTATGCCGCCACGCATGAGTCTAAAAAACATACTTCAAATTATGGGGAAACCCAATTGGGCGATGCAGACTTTAGCACATGGCGTGCCTAGTTTTGCAACCTTAAAGCCTTATTTGCCAAAGGGATTGGATATGAAACAGCTGGGCGCTTTTATGGATAAAACTTTTTCTGGCAGATTGAATCGAGAACGAATCTCCGCAATTAGAGACCAATGGAAAGGGAAGTTAGTAATCAAAGGCGTGGCCAGCGAAGAAGATGCGCAATTGGCCGTAGATTTGGGATTGGATGGCATGATTGTTTCTAACCACGGTGGCAGACAACTGGACGCTGGTGAATCTGCCATAAAATCGCTTTCAGACTTACTGACTTTTAAAGAAAAATTAACGGTGATGATGGACAGTGGAATCAGGTCTGGAGCCGACGTTGCCAGAGCATTGGCTGTTGGTGCAGACTTTACCTTTCTGGGCAGAACATTTATGTATAGTACTGCGGCTTTGGGCAACGATGGCGGACAACATGCGATGGCCATGCTGAAACGTCAACTAACGCAGGTAATGGAACAAGTTTGTTGTGCTAACGTGTCAGATTTTCCGAAACATTTGGTAACTGGTTGATGAAATATGTTTTGCTGTGACAATGGGTTTCTACAGCAAAACATATCGTGTTAACGTTTTTTACGTTAATCGGCAGAAACCGAAATTCGGATTTATCCAGTAGAATGAAGTGTTTGATTTTGATTTCCATCGATTTTAATTAGGATTTCTTCTAACGCTTCTCCTAATTCGATGTTACTTTGTAGCAGTTCTTCTATTTCTGCAGCGTTTTTTGAATCTAAAGTTCCTAAGGCATAGGCTTCTAGCATGCCATTTTGGATGTAATATGTAACGTCCATTTATCCTCCCGTCTTTGTGTTTTGTAGTAATACAGACAAATCTCGTGCAGCTTTTTATTTTGAATTGTTTTTAATTTAACAATTTGATAATCTGTATTTTAAATGTTTATTGTAACGGGTTTGTTGCTTAGTGATGTGGAAGCATTGGATATTTGTTACTCATATTGGGAATAAAATTCACTCTTTTTTGTTTTTAAGGTTGGTTTAGATTGTTGGAAATCAATTGATAAGCTGCTGTTTTTTTTCAGCCCTGCTCATTTGCATAAACGGGAGGAAGTATGGATTCTTTTTCATTCCACTAAGTTCAGCCTATTAAATGCTAGTCGGTTTTTTCTGCTCTTAAATTTCTCTATTTACCAAATCTCCATCGGGATGTTCTTTTATCTGCAAACAATAAAGAGGATGAAAGGGTTATAATAGCAGACTTAAAATGCACCGAAATATGATAACTAATTTTTTAATGCCACAAAGAACCTCAACCAATAAAGTGGCGATAGTAGCGGGCGTTGCAGCACTTGCTGGTGTTGCATTGATATGTGCCATCCCGAGAACTAGAAAAGCTTGCGGAAAATGGATTGGCAGCGCTGTAGACGGATTGAAGAATCGTTTTGCAGAACATAAAAATGCAGGAAACTGGGAACGTGATTTGGCCAGTGCCGAAAAATTGAAAGGACCAGTGGAGAAACGTAAAAATGCTTCAAAAATTAATGTCGCCTCTGCGGGAACTACCAACTGGAAAGACGAATGGTCTAGTGAATAAGGAAATCTAAAAAATAGTGTGTTATGGAATATCAAAATCAAGATAGTAGGGAAGAACAAGGTTCAACTCCAAAATCAGAACAAAATAAACCTCAATCTAATGACGATATGCCCACGTCTGCTGGCGGAAGTAAAGATCATCAAGATGTAGAAAAAGAAAATGTAGTTACAGAAGATGCATCTTCTAGAGTAAGAGATGAAAACGAGGAGGAAGCGCAGCCGCAAATAGATAGTGAAGGTGAGTTTAAAAATAAAACTGGCTGGACCAGAGAAGAAGGCTTAAGTGACGCAGAGAGGGGAGCAGCAGAAGAGGAAGATTTAAATGGTCGCCACTCGGGTGATAGCTCTATTATTTAATGGTTCGAGAAGCCTGTTATGAAACAGCTGGAAGTTCTTGTAGCAGAATCCAGCTGTTTTAGTTTTAAAAAAACATTAATCTTTTAACGAAAATAAAAGTTCAGAATATTTATTACATCAACTGCGTGTCCTTCACTTCCACACGTGTCCAATATTTACTGAATTTTTTAGCTCCAACAACATGAGTTGGATGATTTTCGTAAATCGTGATATCTTCTAAATTCTTGAAGGTACAGATCAAATTATATGAATAGGAGTGGTCTACAACCTCTCTTTTTGTAGTAGGAGCAGGTTTTCCGAAATTCAAGGTTTGTACTTGCGGTATCGTTTCCAACACGTCAAAATAACGTAGAAAATCCTGTTCTTCTTCTTTGGATATTCCTTCCTTTAACCAAAAATATACCACATGTATAATAGTTCCTTTTTTTAACTGAGCCATTCTTTTATCTTTTTTGGTTTCTTGTGCAAGCGATTTGCCTAAAATTAACGAAAGTAGCGTGGCTCCTATAAACTGTTTCCTTTTCATTGCTTAAAGCTAAGATTATTTTAATTGTCTTCTTTTTCCTCCATTAAAAATGAGACGAATATTTTTAGCTGAATAACTAAAAACTAATGTTGTGCGTATTCTTAATTTCTGCCATTACAAAAGTGCTGTGTGTACTGCCAATACTATCTACAGAACCTAGCTTGTTGAATACGAAATCTTGGTAATGTTTCATGTCTTTTGCATACACCTTTAAAATAAAATCGTAATCTCCAGAAACATTGTAGCATTCTACCACTTCATCTATTTTTAATATATCTGCCACAAAGTGATTCCCTATTTTCCTGTCGTGTTGTTTAAGCTTAATGTTGCAAAACACAATGAAACCTTGGTTAAATTTCTCCGCATCTAGTATGGCTATGTACTTTTTGATATAACCATTGTTCTCTAATCTTTTTACCCTTTCAAATACTGGCGAGGGCGAAAGATTTACCTGAGCCGCCAACTCCTTAACCGTTTGGTTTGAGTTATCGCATAGTATTTTGAGCAATAATAAATCGGTAGCATCTAAATCATTCATCAGCATATTATTTGTTTACGATTGCTAAAATAGGTTATTGGCAGGTTAAAAAACTAAAAATTTTCATCAATGTAGTTTTTTAACCTTATTATTTAGTGTTATATAAGTGTTATAATCTTCATATCTATATTTGTTGAGAATTTAAAACTGATTGTAAATCATTAGTTCTTTGCATATTTCAACAAAAAGGAGAAGGTTTTACTTAGCTGTAAATGAATAGGGAACCATGTGCAAATCATGGACTGTCGCGCAACTGTAAGTAACGTTAAGGTTTTTATCAAAAATATCCACTGGCAACGGGAAGGATGATAAAAACTGTTACAAGTCAGGATACCTGCCTACTCCGAATTGACGATGCTTTCGCGATTGAAGCTTGATGTCTGATAAAAACTCATTTTGGTGCGGTTACCTTCGTAGGGTAGATCATGCTTTGTGTTTATCTTTCTAATTCCTGCTTCATTTCCCGAAAATTATTTAAGGAGCTTTTTTGCAATAACAATTAACCTATAAAAGTTAAAGAAATGCAAACGCAAAACCTAGGCTATCCGCGTATTGGTAGCCAACGACAATTGAAAAAAGCTTGTGAGCAATATTGGGCTGGCAAGATTGACCAAATGGAACTGAACCAAGTTGCCCTGAAGATTAAAGAAGAAAATTGGCAGCTACAGTTAGATGCTGGAATTGACATTATTCCTTGTAATGACTTTAGTTTCTATGACCAAGTGTTGGATATGAGTTTATTGCTCGGAGCCATTCCTAAGCGATATGCACCTGTGCTCACCGAGGTAAAAAACAATCAAGAAATTGATTTGTATTTTGCGATGGCTCGTGGCTATCAAAGAGACGGATTGGACATTACCGCTATGGAAATGACCAAATGGTTAGACACCAATTATCATTATTTAGTGCCAGAATTTACCGCAAAACAAGAATTTAAAATCTTCTCTGAAAAAGTATTCGACGAGTTTAATGTAGCGAAGAAACTATTGGGCGAAAAAGCTAAGCCTGTATTGGTTGGTCCAGTAAGTTATCTTTTGTTAGGTAAAGAAAAAGAACAAGAACAAGGTTTTGATCGTATCGATTTAATTAAACAACTGGTACCTGTATATGTGGAAATTATCAATCGTTTGAAACAACAAGGTGCCAAGTGGATACAATTGGATGAACCTTATTTAGCGCTAGATTTATCTGCAAAAGATAAAGAAGCTTTTGAATTTGCGTATCGTAGCATTGCCAACAGAACAAGTGGTGTTCAAATTTTGGTAGCTACCTATTTTGATGCTTTGCTAGAGAACACCCAACTTGCCGTGAATTTACCTATTGCCGCATTACATATAGATTTGGTACGTGCACCAGAGCAATTAGAAGATATTTTGTCGGTAATTCCTGAGCAAATCAAACTTTCATTAGGTATAGTAGATGGTCGTAACGTTTGGAAAAATGATTATGAAAAGTCAGTGGGTTTAATCAATACAGCGGTACAGAAACTAGGTATTGATAGAGTCATTATTGCGCCATCGTGTTCGCTGCTTCACAGTCCGATAGATTTAGATTTAGAAACTGCGATTGATCCTGAGATTAAAAATTGGATGGCTTTTGCCAAACAAAAGTTAAATGAAGTAACTCAATTGAAACAGGTTTTTGAAGGAAATGATGAATTGTTCCAAATTAATAAAGCAACGATACAAAGTAGAAATACCTCTCAGAAAGTACATAAACAAACCGTTAAAAATAGAGTGGCTGCCATTACAACAGCTGATGCAAGTCGTAAAAGTGCTTTCCCTATTCGCCAGCAGTTGCACACTAACCGCTTCAAGTTGCCATCATTTCCTACTACCACCATTGGTTCGTTTCCTCAAACAGACGATATCCGCCAGTTACGTGCTCAATTTAAAAAAGGTGAATTGACTTTAGCAGAATACGAAGCCGCTATTGAGCAAGCTACCATTGACTGTATCCGTTGGCAAGAGGAAATAGGTTTGGATGTGTTGGTTCATGGCGAATTTGAACGTAATGATATGGTGGAATATTTTGGAGAGCAGTTGGACGGCTTCCTTTTTACTAAAAATGGTTGGGTGCAAAGTTATGGTAGCCGTTGTGTAAAACCGCCGGTGATTTATGGAGATATTAGTCGACCAAAGGATATGACGGTTCGTTGGAGTAGTTTTGCCGCTGCGCAAACCGATAAACCAATGAAGGGAATGCTAACTGGTCCGGTAACCATTTTGCAGTGGTCATTCGTAAGAGACGATCAGCCTCGTGAAACTACTACCAACCAAATTGCCTTCGCCATTCGTGATGAAGTTTTAGCTTTAGAATCTGCTGGAATAGGCATTATCCAAATTGACGAAGCGGCCATTCGTGAGGGCTTACCACTGAGAAAAGCGAAACATCCGCAGTATCTAGATTGGGCAGTAAAGGCTTTTCGCATTGCGGCGAGCGGTGTGCAAGATCAAACGCAAATCCATACGCACATGTGTTACAGCGAGTTTAATCACATCATCAAACATATTGCCGCTATGGATGCCGATGTAATTACCATCGAAACTTCGCGTTCGCAAATGGAGCTGCTGGAGGCTTTTGCCAATTTCGAATATCCGAATGAGATTGGTCCAGGAGTTTATGATATTCACTCGCCACGAGTACCAAGCAAAGAAGAAATGGCTGCACTTTTAACGAAAGCCGCAGATTTGCTTCCAGTAGGTAACCTTTGGGTAAATCCAGATTGTGGACTGAAAACCCGTAAATGGCCAGAAACGAAAGCCGCTTTAATCAATATGGTTGCTGCAGCTAAAGAGGCTAGGGAGCATATTAAAGCAACTCAAGCAGTATAAGTATAAACAGTAAGTATTTTATGCGCTACATACGTGTTTTTAAAACTCGCTAAACAGTAGATTATTCTTATTGTTATGTTTTAGGGAAATGAATGAGGTAAGGATGATGGGAATACTTACTCTTGTTTATTTCCCTTTTTAGAGTATGCTTTCTTTTTTTAAAAAGAAATAAAAATGTATCTAGAGTCCGAAAACTGAACATAAAATAGCACTTTATACTACGAAGCCAGCATTCTTAAGACTAGTCCTTATTCCGAAATACTTTTTTATGCAATCATTCAACAAAACTTGCCTCGCATTTGTTAAGGTGATATGACTTATCAAATCAATTTTAAAAACTGCCTTTTGCTGGTATTGTTAAGTGTTCTGTTTTCTTGTACATCAAATACTAAGCAAGAAACAGATGAAAAAGTTTTAACTTATGAAGACAGTGTGCCTTTATCTCCACCAAAAGCTTCAGCTACCGAAGCTAAGCTCACTACTGTGGAGCAAATTCAAAATGCCTACGGAGCAATTACTGCCGCTCATGAAAGTGGAAAATTAGATTCTACCTCTTTTAAGTACAATTGCAATGGAGAAAAAAGCGGCACAGTAACTTATTTTTCTCAAAATGGAGATTTGAAAATGATTGTTCACTCTTACGCTGAGTACGACCATAATGAAATGAAAGACCGCTATTACATTAAAGATGGTTCAGCTTTCTTCGCTCATCGTTGGAGCTTATCTTGGTCGTTTGATAGTGGGCCAGAAGGTGCTACAAAAGATAAAATTACTGAAGAAAGAATTTACCTTGCTGATGGGAAATCTATCAAGTGTTTAGAGAAAAAATATGAAATCCGTTTACATGCAGGAATAAATCCTAACCCTGCAGAGGTGGCTAATAAGGAGTTAAATTGTGAAAATGTAAAGCCTATAGATAAATCTTATCGCCTACTGGCTAAATATTGGAAAGCACCTGCACCTAATTGTTTGGAGAAATAATACATTTGGTTAGCACAAAATTGTCAATTTATTTTCTTTATCGGACTTAAATTGACGTTATTTGAATATAACCGAACAAACAATATGGGATTAGCCGCTAAAAGAGTGGTAGTTTTTGATGATGACCAAGACTTACTAACTATTTTTCGTTTTTTATTTGAAGACGCTGGATGCGTTGTAGAATCTTTTTCAAACTGTGATGATGTGGTAGCTAAAGTTAAGCAGGCTGCACCAGATTTGATTTTAATGGACAACTGGATTCCCAGTGTGGGCGGAGAAGTTGCCGTTAAATTGCTAAAAGCCGACCCTGATTTAAAGCGGATTCCGGTCATATATATATCCGCAAATAACGATGTGAAAGAAATTGCTGCTAGAGCAGGAGCTGATAGTTTTATGCCGAAGCCGTTCGAGTTTGACGACTTACTATCGATGGCAATAGAATTGGTAGATAAATCGTCACATCAATAGCAAAATATACCTTCATCCCCATCTATGATAGTTACAACGGCAAATACAGTAGATTTAGCTTTCCTGCAGGGAGGTGGTGATTCCGCACAGCTTATTCTAGCTGCAGATTGGAATTTATCTCCTTTGGGTATTCCGCAAAATTGGTCTAATGCTTTAAAGCAAGCCTTGTCTATGGTGCTGTTAAGTAATGTTCCGGCATTTGTTTGTTGGGGAGAAAGACATTTGCTTTTTTATAATGATGCTTTTAAACTTGCCTACCAACCCAATGAAATGGGGCAGCCTATTGAAAAGTGTTTAGCCGGTGATTGGACCTTATTTTCTAACTTAAATAGTGCTGAGTTTTTAGAAGATTTACAGGTAAATGTAAGTCCATTGAGAGATCACCTTGGCAACACTTGTGGTGTTTTAGGTATTGGACAAACTAAAAATAATACTTCTGCTGATAATATCATTAACGATAGAAAACAGCAAATCAATGAAATGGTTGCCAGTGCACCTTTTCCTATTGGAGTGTATGTAGGAAGAGAGATGAAAATTGCGCAAGCTAACGATGCAATTATTGCCGTTTGGGGCAAGGGAAATGATGTTATCGGTAAAAATTACCGTGAAATATTGCCCGAATTGGAAGCTCAATTAATTTATTCGCAGCTGGAGCATGTTTTTGATACAGGAATTCCTTTTCATGCCCGTAACCAGCAGATAGATTTGATGGTTGATGGAGAGCTCAAAACCTCTTATTTCAATTACAGTTTCACACCACTGCACGATATCCACGGAAATATCTATGGGGTAATGAGTACCGCTGCTGATGTTACCGATTTAGTGGTGGTAAAACAGCAGATAGAAAACAGTGGCAATGAATTCCGCAATATGATTGCTCAGGCACCGGTTGCCATGTGTTTGTTGCTAGGACCATTGCATAAGGTAGCCTTATCTAACGCTTCTATGTTGGAAGTTTGGGATAGAAATCATGACGAAGTAATCGGTAAACCACTTTTTGAAGTGTTGCCAGATACTTGGGAAAAGGGATTAGCCGAAGATCTGAAGAAAGTTTACGAAACTGGAAAAACTTACCAAGCCACAGAAAGACCCATAATTCTCAATCATGATGGTGAAGCTAAAGTTTTCTATTTGAATTTTGTTTGTAAAGCTTACCGAGGGGTAGATGGAGAAATTTTGGGAATGTTAGCGATCTCTGTAGATGTAACTGACCAAGTTTTAGCTCGTAGGGAATTAGAAAGAGCATACGAGCAAACTAAATTAGCTAAAGAAGCAGGACAGTTGGGGACCTTCGATTTAGATGTAGTTAATAATGTTTTGCAATGGGATTCGCGTTGTAGAGAATTATTTGGTGCAGCGCAGCAAGGTGAAGTTAATTACGAAAGAGATTTTGTGCAGGGACTTCATATCGATGACCGTGATAGAATTACAAAAATTGTAGAGCAAACACTTTACGAAGGACTGGGCGGCGGCGAATATGATGTATTGTTTCGTACAATAGGTCCAAATACAGAGAAATTAAGATGGGTACGTGCCAAGGGAAAAGTATATTTTGATGAAAAAGGAAAGCCATCACGTTTTATAGGTACTGTTCTGGATGTTACCGATCAGCAATACGCAGAATTAAGAGTTCGTGAAGTTGCCGAAAAACAGGCCAGGTTAGCAGCTATCGTCAATTCTTCTGACGATATCATTATCAGTAAGCAATTAGATGGAACTATAACCAGCTGGAATGGAGCTGCAGAACGTAAGTTTGGCTACAGCGCAGATGAGGCTATTGGAAAACATATCTCTTTGGTTATTCCAAAAAATAGGCTAGATGAGGAAGATTATATCATTTCTCAAATACGTAAAGGAAATAATGTAGACCATTTTGATACTGTAAGATTAGCAAAAGATGGTACTGAATTGCAGTTGTCTATTACCGTTTCTCCTATTGTAGATATAAATAGAAAGGTAATTGGTGCTTCTAAAATTGCTAGGGATATTAGTGCCCAAGTAGACGCTAGAGCGGCTACTTTACGGTATACCGAACGTTTGGAAGTAATGAATATGGTGAGTAATGCCATTTCAGAAGAGTTAGACCTCAACAGTATTTTACAGAAAGTAACTGATGCATCTACTGAATTGACTGGGGCTAAGTTTGGTGCTTTTTTCTACAACAGAACAGATGAAAATGGCGATTCATATTTGTTGTATACACTTTCTGGAGCTTCTAAAGAGGCTTTTGAGCAGTTTGGTATGCCCAGAGATACCGCTGTTTTTCATCCTACTTTTGCAGGAGAAGGTGTAGTAAGAGTAGATGATATTACCCAAGACCCTCGTTACGGAAAAAACCGTCCGTACCGTGGTATGCCAAAGGGACATTTGCCGGTAGTTAGTTACTTGGCAGTTCCAGTGATTTCACGTTCTGGAAAAGTGATTGGAGGCTTGTTTTTTGGTCACCCAGAACCAGCTAGATTTACCGCAGAACACGAGAGTTTGGTGGTTGCTATTGCTAGCCAGGCAGCCATTGGTGTTGATAATGCGATGCTTTACGAGAAAGTATTAGAACTTAACGATAAAAAAGACGAGTTTATTGGTTTGGCAAGTCACGAACTGAAAACACCGCTGGCAAGTATCAATGGTTATTTGCAAATTCTTAATCGTTTGGTGAAAGACCTTTCTGCACAAAAATTTTTAGGTAAAGCGTCTTTGCAAGTAAGAAAAATAACATCCTTAGTTAACGACTTACTAGATGTTTCTAAAATTGAAGCAGGTAAATTAAAGCTTACTATCTCCAGTTTTGACCTTAAAACTGTAGTGGAAGATGCAGTAGAGCTGATTAAAAACACCACCCAAGATTACGAAATTGTACTTTTGGATGCGCCAGACTTATGCATGGTAGAAGGAGATGGCCAACGGATTGAACAAGTGGTGATTAACCTACTATCCAACGCAATAAAATATTCTCCAGGTACCAATAAAATAGAAGTAAAATTATCGCAAGTAAAGGACGAAGTTTTAGTAGGCATTACCGACTTTGGATTAGGAATTGCCGCAGACAAAATCAAGAATCTTTTTTCGCGTTTTTATCGTGTAGATGAAGCAACGCCAAATATTTCTGGTCTAGGCATTGGCTTATATTTGTCGCATGAAATTATTTCGAGGCACAAAGGTAAAATTTGGGTAGACTCCGAATTGGGAAAGGGCAGTACGTTCTGGTTTTCGTTACCTTGTGTTGCTTCCAACTAATTTCCTTTGTTTCTATTCCTGAAAAATTATCTTATTTAAAAATGAGTTATCATGGCTTTTTGTAGTCATCAAAGCATTTTTATCAGATTTTAAACCTCTTTAATCAATTTTTGAACTCGCTACACTTGGGGCATTTTTATGTTTGTGTTAGCTAATGCAGCTTTAAAAGGCGATTAGCGCTAACTAAATATAAATTGTTAAACCAAAGGCTACAACAGAAACTCTTCTGTTATGGCTCAAAAACTAACCAAGTTATGAAAGGAGTTATACTTCAAGCAGTTTTCCTGTTGTTATGCTGTGCTCAGATAAGAGCTCAAAACAGAACAATTACAGGTAGAGTTGTTGATGCCGAAAAGGAAGTGCTTGTAGGGGTTACCGTTACCGTTAAAGGAACCCAAACACAAGTACAGACCGATTCGGACGGAAGATTTAAAATCAGTATTCCAACCAGTGGTAGCATTACCATTGTAGCACGTTACCTAGGCTACAAACCAGCAGAAACAGTTGTTACCAATCAAAAAGATTTAAGTATTACCTTATTAGAAGATGAAGCCTCCATGCTGAAAGAAGTACAGGTAGTAAACATCGGTTATGCAACAGTTTCCAAAGATGCGGTAACGGGTTCGGTATCTTCGGTAAGTGCCAGAGATTTGAAAGATTTTCCAGTGGCAACAGCTGCAGAAGCCTTAGCTGGAAAGTTAGCGGGAGTTTCGGTAATCGCATCAGAAGGTAAGCCTGGTGCAGAAATAACCATCAGAGTAAGGGGCGGTGGGTCAATTACAGGTGATAATTCACCACTATATATAGTAGATGGCGTACAAGTTGAAAATGCGTTATCGGTAATTTCACCGCAAGAGATACAATCCATAGATGTGTTAAAAGATGTAGCTTCTACAGCTATTTACGGCGCTAGGGGAGCCAATGGTGTGGTCATCATTACTACTAAATCTGGAAAAAATGCAAGGACAACTGTTTCTCTTAATGTTTTTGGAGGTGTACGCAAAATTACCAACCAACTAGATGTGATGTTGCCTTATGATTTTGTAATGTACCAATATCAATTGTACAATAACAACACAGACCAAACAACTAAAGATGGATTTGTAAAAACATATGGCGCATTTGATGATTTGGATATCTACAAAAATATTCCTTTTAGCGATTGGCAAGATAGAGTATTTGGTCAGGATGCTTGGTCACATACAGAAAACTTAACCATTACGGGCGGCTCAAAAACTTCTAATTATAACTTAAACGTTAATAATTATAAGGAAAACGGAATTATGCTCAATTCTGGAGCTAAAAGAACCTATATGTCGTTTCGTTTTGATAATACCGCTTCCGATAAATTTCGTGTTGGTTTTAATGCGAGATACAGTCGCCAACTGGTTTGGGGCGCAGGGACATCAAATTCGGGTTCGCAAAGTAACAACAGTTTAAGAAATGCGGTGCGTTATCGTCCTTACGATGAACCAGGACAGGAAACATTTGTAGATGATTTTGACCCAAATTATGCACAGCAAACCAATTTAATTAATCCTGTGCTGGGGGCTGCTTCGGTAACCAAGAACGATTATAACAATCAATTTATTACCAGCGGATATGCACAATATTCTTTTGTTAAAGGCTTAACACTGAGAACCCTAGTAGGTGTAACAGTTACCGACAGAAGAAACGACCAATACAACAGTTCAGTAACTGGTATTGCTCGCCAAAATTCGAATTTGCCTGTGGTAAGTTTAGCAAATGGTTCAACCTTAGCTATAATTAACACAAACACTTTAGCTTATGATTTTAAGATCAATAAAGATCATAGCTTTAACTTTTTAGTTGGTCAAGAAATCAACCAAAGTAAAGTACGCAATTATGGTGCTACCATTAAATGGTTGCCTGTAGATTTAACTCCAGAACAAGCTTTAGCAGGTATACAGAAAGCTACGCCACCAAATGGAGCAGTACAAGATGCACCTACAACTTCAGAAGGCCAAACAAGATTGTTCTCTTTGTTCGGACGAGCTTCCTATAACTACAAAGATCGTTATTTAGCTTCTTTTATAATTAGAAATGATGCTTCGTCTTTATTCGCAAATGGTTATAGATCTGCGATGTTTCCATCTGGGCAAGTAGCTTGGAGGGTTAGTAGGGAAGATTTCTTTAAAAAACTTGACCTTAATTGGTTTAACGATTTTAAAATTAGGGCTAGTTACGGTGCAGGTGGTAACAATAGAATTAATGCAGACCAATGGACTACACTTTTTTTGGGCGGAAGTAACTACGGTTATGCAGTGGGCGATGCCGTTACACCAGGTTTTGCACCAAATGTATTGCCTAATCCAATAATTAGATGGGAAACTACTATTTCTAGAAATTTGGGGTTAGATTTTGCTTTTTTCAAAAATCGCTTAAATGCTACCATAGATTTCTATAGTAACAATACTAAAGATCTTTTGCTTACTGCTAAAGTTCCGCCAACTACAGGCTGGGATAGCCAACAACAAAACATTGGCAAGACTTCAAATAAAGGTATAGAAGTGCAGTTAAGTGGTTTGGCAGTAGAAAACAAAAATTTCAGCTATAATATCAGTGCCAACGTTGCTTTTAACAAAAATAACATTGTAAGCTTAGGTTTGGATCAGTACGGTAATCCAAACAATTCTTATCCCGCATCATCGGGAGGTATCAACGGATTAGATTTCTTGGTGCAAGTAGGCGGTCCGGTAGGCCAGTACTATGGTTATATAAGTGATGGAAGATATGAAATTAAAGATTTTGATGTAACCTATAATGCTACAGCTAATACCTATTCATATAAACTAAAACCAGGTATTCCTAATTCTAGAGAGGTGGCGTTGGGCAGTAAGGATCCACAACCAGGAGATATGAAATTGAAGAAGCTTTCTAATACAGCTGGCGATTTGATTACAGAAGCGGATAAAACCGTCTTGGGAAATGCTTTTCCATCGTTTGCCGGTGGTATTAACCAACAATTTCGCTACAAAAATTTTGATTTAAGTGTATTTATGAACTTTTCGGTAGGTAACGAAACCTATAATGCTAACAAAACTGAATTCACTGGTCAATATCTTTACAAAGACAATAACATGTTGGCTGATGTAGCTAATAGATGGAGATGGTTTGATGATAAGGGGCAGAAGGTAACAGAACCAAATCAGTTGGCCGAAATGAATAAAAATACATCATTTTGGACACCAGCTGGAGGACAATACATTCTTACCTCTTATGCCATAGAAGACGGATCATTCTTGCGTATCAGTAACATCACTTTAGGCTATTCACTTCCACAAAGCTTGCTGAACAGAACCAAAGTGTTTTCTAGGTTTCGTGTTTATGCCACGGTTAACAACTTATACACCTTTACCAAATATTCTGGATATGACCCAGAAGCCAATACACGCCGTAGCCCTCTTACTCCAGGTGTAGATTACGCCGCTTATCCAAGAAGCCGTTTCTTGTTAGCAGGATTAGAAGTGAGTTTTTAACCAAAAGTTAATTGAAAATGAAATCGATTTATAAAATATCATTTGTGTTATTGCTTACAGTTGTAGGTAGTTCATGTAAAAAATATTTAGAGTTGGAAAACCCGTCAACCATCTCATTTAATGCAACATTCGGTAGCGTATCTAATACCAATACTGCTATTATTGGCGTATACAATCTTTTGCCGGGAGACAATGGCATTACTAAAGAAGGAACTGTTTGGTCACTTTCTGCAGATGATTTTAAAACTTCTGGAAGTTACAGTGCTCAAGATCGTAGAGGTATCAGTATGTATGGTGCCAATAAGGAAAATGGCGAGCTCGAAGGCGGATTTAAGCAATTATATACGGGAATTGAAAGAGCAAATATTTGTATCAAAGGTATCCGTAGCTCAGATCTATATGCTGATGGCTCATCAAGCAAGGCACAGATGGGTAAATATTTGGGCGAAGCTTTGACACTTAGAGCTCTTTACTATTTTATCTTAGTTAGAAACTGGGGTAATGTGGTATCGCAATGGGAGCCTTCTGGCGATACTCAGGTATGGGATGTACCAGTTACTGCAGGAACTGAGATTTTAGACAAGTTGCTCGCTGATTTAAAGGAAGCAGAAGCTTTAGTGCCTTGGATAAAAGAGGGTTCGCCATTGGTAGCTGCTAAGCCAGAAGAATATGTGAGTTCTAGATGGACTAAAGGAGGGATAAAGGCGCTTAGAGCTCGTATAGCATTATTTAGAGGTGGCTATATGATGGATAAACAAAGCCATACTATGACCCGAAGTGCAGATTACAAAAAATACTATCAAATAGCATTAGATGAATGCAAGGATTTAATGCAAAATCGAAATTATCATACCTTAAATCCAGTGTATGAGAATATATTTAAGTCGTTACATACCTCTACTCGTATCGACACCCAAAACGAATTGATGTTTGAAGTTGGTGCTTACGGCGCTGGCTCTCGTACTGATACCAAATTGGGTTATTACAATGGTTTGCGTTTAAATGGAGCTTCTCGTTTTGGCCAAGGAGGTGGGGGTATCATGGCTATTGCTACATATTTTTATGAGTTTGACCAGTTATACGATGTAAGACGCGACGTAACTATTGGTTCTTACGAAATAGATGCCAACAACCAAAAGGTGATGAATACATTAAATAACATGACCGATGCCAAATTTAGAAAATCTTGGACTACACACACCGGACCAATTCAAACACTAGCCGTAAACTGGCCAGTAATTAGATTTGCTGACGTTCTTTTGATGTATGCCGAAGCTGATAACGAGGTTAATGGAGCACCGAGCGTTGAAGCTGTTGCCGCATTGAGAGAAGTAAGAGAAAGGGCTTACGCCGCTCGTCCTGATATGATACCTGTAATCCCAGCAGATTACACCGGTTTTTTTAACGCTATCGTGAAGGAGCGATTGTTAGAATTCGGCGGAGAGTCGATTAGAAAATACGATTTGATTCGTTGGAACATCATGGCTGCCAAGTTTGCAGAAACAAGGACAAAACTAAGGGAATTAATGAATGGAACAGGCGCTTACGCAAATGTGCCTCTAAATGTTTACAGTAAACCAGCAGCGTACAATCTAGTAACTTCTACGCAAGAGTTTGCTACTTTAGATACCTTTGGAGGTTCTCCTAATGTTACGTTATATCAACCCAATGCAGGTACCCCAGCCACTAATTCTGGTTATGTTACAAAAGCTTGGAGAGCCTCAATTAATGAGGAGTATATAACGGGAGGTTCTACCGGTTTTGCCACTTTCTTTGAGGCGAACAAGAAAGAGGTTTTTCCTTTCCACCAAAATGTATTGTTGTATAACACTAAAACTGAACAAAATTTCGGTTACTAAAATACTTTGCAATGAAGACAAAAATATTTTTTAAAAATGGATGGTATCTACTGCTGGCAGTAATTTTATCCACCGCAATTTATTCTTGCAAAAAGAGCGATCCTAACGAAGGATTAGAAGCTCCAAGAATTTTTAAACCTTCGGGTATCACCGTAAGAGCTGCCGAAACCTCTGCGAAAATTACTTGGACGGCCCCTTTGCTTACCTCTAATTTAAAGTTGAGCTACGCAGCAGAATTTTCGCAAGATTCTACCTTTGCAACATCCGAGTTTACCATGCAGGTAGATACTGCTGGTCTTACCGTTGGAGAAGAGAAAATAAAGGTTAGAAAGAAATACTATGTGAGAGTTAAGGCTTTATCCACAAATGGACAGCCAGAGTCTAATTGGATGGTAAGTAGGTCATTTACAATTACAGGAGAGCAATATTTTTTACCTCTTTACGAGCCGAAAGTACGTGAAACACAAGCTAGGTTTAATTGGATAAAAAGTTCTATTTTAAATAAGATTGTAATTACTAAGAAAGACGGGGCATCTACAGATCATGTGATTAATGGAAATGATGGCTTAACTGTAATTACAGGCCTCGAAGCTGGAACGGCTTATCAGGCAGAAATTTTTGAAGGAACTAAGAGCAAAGGATATCTAGAGTTTGCTACTCGGGCTGCAGTGACCTATCACGCAGTGTTAAACCCAGGAGATGATTTAGTTGCGGCTGTAACTGCTGCCCCAAATAATGCAATTATAGGTCTTAATCCAGGTACTTATAGTGCGGGTACAAGTAACTTTCAAATCGATCAAAAGTCCATTACGTTGAGGTCAATTTCTGGAGAGCCTACTAACACAAAAATTAACTTTAAAGAATTTGTGTTAAATGGCACAGGAGCCGGAATAAAGTTTGATGGGGTAGAACTCGATGGTGCTGCTTCGGCATCTCTTTACTTCCTAAACCTAGTAAGCGGAAATAACAATGCCGATGTTGCAAATTTTGAGCCCATATCTATCTACAATTGCATTGTACACAATGCTACCACAAGTCTTTTCCGTGCCAATAGGGGTGCTTCTGCAGGTTCTTATAAGATGGATAACATCACCATTAACTATTCGCTAATTTACGACATCGGCAGTACGTTAGGCTATCATTTCCTTCACTTGGATAAATTACAGTTTAATACATTGAATGTTAAAAATTCTACGCTTTACAATATTGGTAGAGCATTTTTAACGTGTTCTACAGTAATTCCTAGCAATAATGCAACTATTAACATCGATTACTGCACTTTCAATAATTTCGGAGCTAGTAATCATTACGCCCTAATGGATGCGGGCTCAAACCCTGTTAGGTTTAATTTTACAAACAACATCATTACAAACGTTCCTAGATCTGGAGCTACCGTAAATGCCGATGCTTTAAGAGCTACAGGCGCAGGTTCTGGAGTTGTATTTAGCAATAATAACGTCTTTAACTTTAAGGCCTCTGGCACTGGCGCCAACCTTAACTTTCCGAGTAACATTACGGTTCAGGCCAATAATCTATCCGAAAATCTTAATTGGGTATATACTACGGTAGATTTCAAGATTCCAAATCCTTCTCCATTGCGTACTGCAAGTACTAAAAGTTCTCCTATTGGAGATCCTAGGTGGATTTATTAATCACAACAAAATGGATATTCCTTTAAGCTGGGATATCCATTTTGTTTACATATTGTTGTACTATTTGAAAATCTAATGATGCATAGATTAAACATTTTAACATTGCTGTTCCTTTCTAATTTTACTTTTGCCCAAAAATTGGATAAAAAATATGCGCATCAACCCATCATCAGCCATATTTATACTGCAGATCCTTCTGCGCATGTGTTTAATGGTAAAATCTACATCTATCCATCGCATGATATTGCTACGGATAAGCCCAATACAAATGGCGACCATTTTGATATGCGAGATTACCATGTATTCAGTATGGATAGCATTGGGGGAAAAGTTATAGACCATGGCGTAGCGTTAGATTTAAAAGATGTGCCATGGGCCGATAGGCAATTGTGGGCGCCAGATGCAGCCGCAAAAAATGGTAAATATTATCTCTATTTTCCTGCTAAGGATAAAAATGGAATTTTTAGAATGGGAGTGGCGGTAAGTAAAAGTCCCGTTGGTCTGTTTAAAGCTCAGCCAAATTTTATCAAAGACAGTTTCAGTATCGATCCTTCTGTTTTTCAAGACGATGATGGTGAAAGCTATATGTACTTTGGCGGAATTTGGGGCGGTCAGCTCCAACAATGGGCTACAGGTACTTTTGATAAAAATGAAACAAGGAAAGAAGTAAGAGCTGCAAATGAAGTTGCTTTAACGGGCAAGATAGCAAAGCTGAAATCTAACATGTTGGAGTTCTCTGAAAAACCAAAAGATGTAGTGTTGTTAGATTCATTCGGCAAACCTCTTTTAACTGGCGATCAGGATAGACGATTTTTTGAAGGAGCTTGGGTGTTTAAACATCAGAACAAATACTACTTTACTTACTCCACAGGCAGTACGCACAAAATTGTTTATGCCATAGGAGATAATCCCTATGGACCATTTACCTACAAAGGCGTAGTACTAAACCCTGTTCAAGGTTGGACAACCCATCATTCTATTATTAACATTAAAGGTAATTTCTATCTGTTTTACCACGACACCGAGCTCTCAGGCAAAAGTCATTTAAGAAACGTAAAAATTGCGCCACTCCACATCTCTGAAAGTGGTGTAATTCAAACTGTAAATCCATTTATAAAGTAAATTAGGCAAAACCGATTTCGCCTTCAATTAACGTAGATGAAAAAAATATCACTCCTTGTAGCCCTAGGTGCAAACCTGTTGTTGTCGTCTGTAACAGCAAAAGCACAAACTTACAAATACCCGTTTCAAAACCCCGAATTATCGTTTCAACAACGGGTAGATGATTTGGTAGGTCGTTTAACCTTGGAAGAAAAAGTAGCGCAAATGGTAAGTAGTGCTCCTGCCATTCCCCGCCTACAAATCCCGATGTACGATTGGTGGAACGAAACCCTGCATGGCGTTGCTCGTACACCATTTCCAGTAACCGTTTTTCCGCAGGCTATTGGCATGGCAGCTACTTTTAATAAAGATGCCTTGTTTAAAATGGCCGATTATTCTGCTTTAGAAGGTAGGGCGATTTATAATAAAGTATTGGCTACAAATAAACAAGGTAAACGCTATTTAGGTTTAACCTATTGGACACCAAATGTGAATATCTTCCGTGACCCACGTTGGGGCAGAGGACAAGAAACTTACGGCGAAGATCCGTACTTAACGTCCATGCTGGGCGATGCTTTTGTGAAAGGTTTGCAGGGCGATGACCCGAAATATCTAAAAGCAGCAGCTTGCGCTAAACATTATGCAGTACACAGTGGTCCAGAACCTTTGCGCCACCATTTTGATATTGATGTTTCTGCTTACGATTTATGGGATACTTACTTGCCCGCTTTTAAAAAGCTGGTAATTGATTCGAAAGTTGCAGGTGTAATGTGTGCCTACAATGCTTTTAGAACTCAGCCTTGCTGCGGTAGCGATATTTTAATGAATGATATTTTACGCAACCAATGGGGCTTTAAAGGTTATGTAACTTCAGATTGTGCCGGTATAGAAGATTTCTTTACCAAACATAAAACTCATCCCGATGCAGAATCTGCTTCTATTGATGCGGTAATGCATGGCACTGACGTAGAATGTGGTAAAGGAGTTTATCTTTCGTTGGTGGAGGCTGTGAAAAACAAGAAAATTGCAGAAAGCCAAATCGATGTTTCGGTGAAGCGCTTGTTCATGATTAGGTTCCAATTAGGCTTATTTGACCCAGTGGAAATGGTGAAATACGCACAAACACCGGTATCGGTTTTAGAAAGCAAGGAACATAAAGATCACGCTTTGTTGATGGCCCGTCAATCTATGGTGTTGTTGAAAAATGACGGGCTACTGCCGTTGAGCAAAAATCTAAAAAAGATTGTCGTACTTGGTCCAAACGCTGATAACGCCATTTCTATTTTAGGGAACTACAATGGAAATCCTTCCAAATTGTCTACAGTTGTGCAAGGAATTAAAGATAAGTTAGGCGCAAATACCGAAGTGGTTTACGAACAGGCCATCACTTTTACTTCCGATGAATTGTTGGATTACAAAAGTGTGAAAGGAACTTTTTCTTTCGAAGGAAAAAACGGTTATAAAGCCGATTATTTTAATAATATCGAATTAAAAGGAGAGCCAACAGGTACAAGACAACAAGATAATATCAACCATAACTGGCAAGAAGGCGAAGAGGTAATTAAAAACTTAATTGCGCAAAATTTTTCCGCCCGTTATAAAACTACTTTCAAATCCGATATAGACCAAAGTTTATCCTTAGAATTAGAAGCAGATAATGGTGCCAAATTGTATGTGGATGGAAAGTTAGTGATTGACAATTGGGCGACTAGAAAACGAGAATTGAAACGTTACAAACTGGAAGTAAAGAAAGGCGTAAGTTATAATTTCGTGATAGAATACTGGCAAACAGATGCTACGGCTTCCTTAAAATTTAACATCGGTAACTACATCAAAACTGATTTCAACGCCATTGCTCAAAGACACAAAAATGCTGATGCCTTCGTGTTTGCTGGAGGTATTTCTCCGCAGTTAGAAGGCGAAGCAATGCGGGTAGAAGACCCAGGTTTTAACGGCGGCGACCGTACTTCTATCTTATTACCAAAAGTGCAAACAGAGTTGATGAAAGTGCTAAAATCTACTGGGAAACCAGTTGTTTTTGTGATGATGACCGGTAGCGCCATCGCCACACCTTGGGAATCGGAAAATATTCCAGCAATTTTAAATGCTTGGTATGGTGGGCAGGCTGCGGGAGCGGCAGTAGCTGATATTCTTTTTGGAGATTATAACCCTTCAGGTAAATTGCCAGTTACTTTCTATAAAAGTGATGCCGATTTAACAGATTTTTCTGATTACAAGATGGATAATCGTACCTACAGATATTTCGATGGCAAGCCGCTTTACGGTTTTGGTTATGGTTTAAGCTACACTAATTTCAAATACGATTTACTTAAATTACCAGAAATAGCAGCTAAAGGAAAAGAGATTGAAATTAGCGTAAGAGTTACCAATGCTGGAAAATTATCAGGAGAGGATGTAGCTCAAGTATACGCCATAAATAAAAATACAACCATTAAAACTTCTTTAAAATCACTTAAAGGTTTCGAGCGAGTTTCATTGAAAGCTGGCGAAAGCAAAATCTTAAAATTTAAAATAGCTGCAGAAGATTTAACTTTTGTAACTGCTAAAGGTGAAGTTCAACCCATTGTTGGTGCTTTAGAAATTAGCGTTGGCGGCGGCCAGCCTGATGAACCCAATGCTACTACCAGCAACATCGTTAAAGGTTTATTGCAAATTCGATAGTTCTTTAGACAACCATTATTTGATGGGAGTTACTCAAAAAGTAGCTCCCATTGTATTTTGTACCGATTGCATTGATTTGTATTTAGTTTTTTATTTATGAAAATGATTAAGTACTTTAGCCTAGCTTATCCATAGCAAAAGGCATTTTTTGCCTCTTTAACCAAATATGTAACCAGTAAAATTCTTTACCTCAGAATGTACAGCAGGCTTTGTTTATTCATGTTTTTGTACTTGCTAAGTTTTGCAGCTTATGCACAAAATAATACAAAACATGTACGTTACACTACTGCTAATGGTCTTTCAGATAACCGTATCACCACAATTATTAAAGATAGAGATGGTTTTATGTGGTTCGGTACTTGGGTAGGTATTAGTCGTTTCGATGGTTATCGCTTTTCCATTTTTAAGTCTTATCCGGGAGACCATTCTCCATTAAAAAATAACCGAATAGATGATATAGTAGAGGATAAAACAACTGGAGATTTATGGATAAAAGCTTACGATTCGCAAGTTTATAGATTTGATAAAAAGCTGGGAGTATTTAGCGCACTATCTGATTTATTGAAGCAGGAAGCTGTTAAGAATGTAGTTTTTACGAAAATGCTACTGGTGGACAACAACACCATTTGGCTGGAAACAGATAACGCTGGAATTTTCTTGGTCAATAATTCTTCGAGCGCTAATCCAAGTTTAATTAAGTTTTCTGCAAGTGCTAATCTACGTTTGCCAAGTAACAATATTACAAGTTTCAAGATTGATGAAAATAAGAAAGTATGGATTGGAACAAACAAAGGTTTGCGTGTTTTTTTACCAAACAGAAACAAAGGATATGAACCTAAAAACATTCCTTCTACATTAAAAAATGAAACAATTTCTTCAGTTGTAGAAGGAAATACCAAGTATTGGATAACTAACCAAAAGGGTATTCTTTTCGGGATAGATAAAACAACCTTAGCGTTTAAAAGCTTTCAGGTCACCAGTTCTGCTATTCATTATGCTTGGTATTCTAAAAAATATGATAAGGTATATTGCACCACAGCCAAGGGCGAATTAATAGCCGTAAGCAACACGGGGAGCATTGAGTACCTAGCTAAAATGACTGATGATTCTGCTCTTTTTGCAGCTTTCGAAGACGCAGATGGTACCTTATGGATAGAATCTCAAAACTACGGTATAGTAAAGTTTGACATAGCTACCAAACAATTATCATATTTATTGCATCGAGGCAATTATCCTTTCAAACCAAAAATCTGGAATTCTACCATTTTTCAAGATAAAAATGGAACAGTTTGGATCAACCTAAAAGAAAAAGGCTTACTTTTCTACGATAAAAGCACTAAAAGTTTAAAAGTATTTTCTAATCGTTCGGAAGCGGCAAGTAAGGAACTTTCCAATAACATCATCAGGTGCTTTTATGACCCATCTGGAGTAATGTGGATGGGGTCGGGATTTGATGGCGTGGAGAAAATCGTATTTCAAGAAAGTAATTTTACGCAATTCGTTCCTAAACCTTTAAGCACGTTACGTTCTGAAAATGAAGTGCGTGGTATTTATTCGGATAGAAATAATAGGCTTTGGTTGGGTACCAAAGATGGGCAACTTCACATCACTAAAGACAATAAAAGAATTGCCAATATCTTCCTTAACCAGCCCGAAAAGCATGCGGGCGTGTACAGTATTACCGAAGATTGGAAAGGTAATGTGTGGTTGGGAACCAAACCCAGTGGATTGATGAAAGCCCAGCCAGTTGATGCAATACACAGCAAATACCATTTTACCGAGTTTGCTCTCGATTACAGCGGGCCAACTGAAGGTAAACCGCGTAGGTCTATTTACAGCTTATTGGAAGATAACCAACGAAGATTATGGGCTGGAACCTTTGGGGATGGCTTGGTTCAAATTGTGGAAGAAAAAGGAAAAGTCAGTTATAAAACCATTTATAATGCTATTTTAAAATATCCGAAGGGGAATTTTATTAGAATACGCCATTTGGCGGAAGATGCTAAAGGGAGAATTTGGATTGGAACTACTGGAGGACTTTTAGTTTTTAATCCAGCTGGTAAATCTGAAAATTACACCTTTAAAGTTTATAAAAAAGAGCTGGGCAACATCAACAGTTTAGGTGGCGATGATGTACAGTACATATTCAAGGATTCCAAGAATAGAATGTGGGTATTAACTTCTGCGGGAGGTTTAAATTTAGCAGAGGGCAATGACCCTACAAAAGCTTTGACCTTTATTAATTATTCTACTAAAAATGGCTTGCCAAGCGATTGTCTGTTGGGCTGCTTAGAAGATAAACAGGGAAATCTGTGGTTGGCAACGCAAAATGGAATTTCGAAATTTGATGTTAATAACAAAAAGTTTCAAAATTTTAACCATAATGACGGCATTCATGATGCTACTCTTTCAGAAGCCTCATCTACAGTAAATAAAAATGGCGACTTTGTCTTCGGAACCACATTTGGCTATTTAAGTTTCAACCCCGAAAACGTAAAAGCCACCAAAGTTCCTGCAAAAATGGCATTTACGAATTTGCAGATTAACAGCGAAGACTTGGTTCCTGGAGAGAGTTCTGCACTTAAAGCGGATATTAATAACCTCAATGAACTAGAACTAGAACACAATCAGAATGGAATTAGTATCGAATTCGCAGTTTTAGACTACCGTTCAGTTGATAAGCAAAATTTCTCTTACCGCTTAAAAGGTTTTGATGATGTTTGGCGAAATACTGATGGCCAGCGTAGAGCTACTTACACCAATTTGCCACCAGGCGATTACGTTTTTGAAGTTCGAAGCTTAAACGATGAACTTTACGATCAACTACCGTTCAAATCCATACCAATAACCATTTTACCTCCATTTTGGAAAACATGGTGGGCTTATCTAGCCTATCTAATTTTACTAACAGCTATTTTTGTCGCGATACGCAGAGTAGTAATTACAGTGCTGAAACTAAGACAAAGTGTTGAAGTAGAAAAACGTCTGGCAGAATTGAAATTGAATTTCTTTACCCAAATTTCTCATGAACTTCGTACGCCGTTAACACTAATTATGAACCCAAGTGAGGAAGTGTTACAGAACGAAAATCTTACGCCGAAAGGTAAAGAATATATGAGCATTGTAGTGAAAAATGCTAGCAGAATGGTAAAATTGGTTAATCAGGTGCTAGATTTGAGAAAGGTGCAAAGTGGAAAAGCTACCTTAAAAATTACGGAGATTAACGTGTATAGTTTCGTAGAGGAAATTCTACTATATTTTAAAGATGGCCTTGCACAAAAGAATATCAACGTGTTAATTAATAATGAGCGTCAGTTATTGCTTTGGGGCGACGCCGAAAAACTGGAAATCATTATCTATAATGTATTGGCCAATGCAATTAAGTTTTCTCCAGCGCATTCAAATATCCAGATTAATATAGTGGAGGTTGATGGTTGTATTAAAATAGATGTAATTGACGAAGGGCCCGGCGTTAAACATGCTGAGCTAGATGATATCTTTAAATTATATTATGAAGGTGGTAGCTCAAATGGAAAAAACGTTAAAGGAACTGGGATAGGCTTAGCCTTGTCTAAAGAACTGGTAGAACTTCATGAAGGGAAAATTACTGCCGCTAACCATTCTCCAAAAGGGCTGCGTATCAGCATCGAACTGAAATCCGGTAATTCGCATTTTAACGCAGAAAATGTTCACGTTTTCGAAGACGGATTTGATTCACCTGTTCAATATGATGTAGAACCAAAAAGTGAGATCGAAGTTAAGGAAGTATTTGAAGTAGAAAGCAAAGTTTTGCCTACAGTTTTAGTAGTTGAGGATAACCATGATTTGAGGAGTTTTCTGACCAATAAGCTAACCGAATACTACAAGGTAGAAAGTGCAAATAATGGCCTAATAGGTTTGCAAAAGGCTAAAGAATTGATTCCAGACCTTATTCTCTCGGATATTATGATGCCCGAAATGGATGGTGTAGAAATGTTAGACCAATTGAAAACCGACCCTACAACTAGTCATATACCAGTGATTCTGTTAACGGCAAAACATTCGATAGAAAGCCAAATTGAAGGGTTGAAATATGGTGCAGATTATTACCTGACCAAACCAATTAAAATGGAATTGCTACAAGTAGCAATGACCAATATTTTAAACAGGAGGAGGCAATTTGCACAATCTCTGATAGCTGGTGAAGTAGCAGAAGAAGAAGAAGTTAAAGAATCCTTTATTACAGCTTATGATAAGGAGTTTTTAGAAAAAATCATCCACATTGTGGAAGGGAAATTAGATGATGAAGAGTTTAATATTGACTACGTAGCCGATGCCATGGCAATGTCTCGTTCCGCATTCTTTAAAAAACTGAAAAGCTTAACCGATTTGGCTCCAGTAGAATTTGTAAGAGACTTACGACTTAGAAAGGCAAAGGAAATATTCGATGCTGGCGAAGAAAATATTTCTACAGTCGCCTATGCCATAGGTTTCAGTAATCCTAAATATTTCAGTACTTGTTTTAGAAGTAAATACAATCAAACTCCAAGTGAGTATTTAAAAAGTATCAGGCAGCGTAGGAAATGACCTCGAAAATTTTTGTCTGACCAAATTTTAAACCCATTTTATCAGTTTTTAAACTACTTAAATTTCCTTTACCAATACTTTTGAATAGCATTGGTTACTAAATGGGGTCTGTTTATATCCAAAATTGTTTAATGAATTAAGAGTTTAATATACCATTCTGGACTAATTGGTATGGAGATGCCAAGTTGTTCAAACATACAATAATGGTTATTAATTTGGTTATAGAATTTGCCCGTAGCAAGCGGGCAATTCTTTTAAATTTTTAATGTTTTTGATGAATAGATTAAACTATAACATATTTTTTTGTCTTTTTTTTATACTTTTAAATGGTTTCTCACTTTCGGCAAAAGTAGGTCGAATTGTGGTGTCGCAAGATGGTAGTGGTAATTATAAAACCATTAAAGAAGCCCTTGCTTCGGTTCCCGATAATAATCAAAAGGCAATTATCATTTACATTAAAAATGGCAATTACAAAGAGAAATTGGTTTTCGGTAAGCTGAAAACTAACATCGCTCTGATTGGAGAAGATGTAAATAAAACCATCATCACTTACGACGATTATGCTTCTAAAAAGGATGTAAATGGGAAAGATATTGGCACTTTTGGTTCATACACAGTTTCCATAGAATGCGATAATTTCATTGCAAGCAATATCACTTTCGAAAATTCTTCTGGCCCAGTAGGGCAGGCGGTGGCTGTGGCGGTTGGCGGCGATAAAGTAACTTTTAAAAATTGCAGATTTCTAGGTTCGCAGGATACTGTTTACACTTTTGGCAATACCAGTCGACAATATTTTTATAATTGCTATATCGAAGGTACGGTAGATTTTATTTTTGGTGCAGCTGTGGCAGTTTTTGAGCAATGTGAAATTTTCTGCAAAAGAGGTGGTTACATTACAGCTGCTTCAACCCCCGAAGGACAAGATTATGGCTACGTATTTTTAAATAGCAAGATTACGGGGATAGCGCCAGAAAATTCGGTGTATTTGGGAAGACCATGGCGACCATTTGCGAAGGTAGTTTTCATCAATACAGAAATGCCTGCGCTAATAAGGAAATTGGGCTGGCACAATTGGGGCAAAGTTACTAACGAACAAACTGCATTTTATGCAGAATATCAAAATAAAGGCGAAGGTTTTAAACCAGATGAGCGGGTAGCTTGGTCTAGGCAGTTAACAGCTACCGAAGCAAAATTGTACACACTAAAAGCCATCTTTAAAGATTGGGAACCTAAAAAATAAATTCCCTTTTAAGTGTTAAATAACCAAATATATGATGAGAACGGCAATAAATTTGTTGTTTGCAGGGATAATTGCTTTATCAGCATCAAACTTGTACGCACAAAAAAATCAACAGAAATATTCTTGGGACAATCTCCCAACAGCAGCATTACCAACTTTTAAAACAGATACGGTAAATATTACTCAATACGGTGCTAAACCCAATGGACAAACCTTAAATACCAAATACATTAATGATGCTATTTTAGCCTGCAGTAGAAAGGGAGGAGGTGTAGTTTTTGTGCCGGCTGGACTTTGGTTAACGGGACCAATAGTTCTGCAAAACAACGTGAATTTACATGTTAGTCGTAGTGCAATTTTGTTTTTTACCGATGATTTTAACCAATTTCCATTAGTAAAAGGCAATTACGAAGGTAAGCCACAAATGAGAAATCAATCTCCGGTCTCGGGAACTAACTTGAGCAATATAGCCATTACTGGCCAAGGCGTTATAGATGGCAACGGCGATGTGTGGCGCATGGTAAAGAAAGATGCATTAACCGAACCAGAATGGAAGGCAAAACTAGCCAGCGGAGGTTTGCTAAGTGATGATGGCAGGACTTGGTATCCATCTGAGAAGACAAAAAAAGCCCATGCTATGAAAGAACCTGGATTAATTACTTCAGATAAAACCAACATATTTTATAATGAGGTAAAAGATTTCTTGCGCCCCACTTTGGTGAATTTAACCCATTGTAAAAAGGTATTAATAGAAGGAGTAACTTTTCAAAACTCGCCAGCATGGGGTTTGCATTTGCTAATGAGTGAAGATTTGACGTTGAAAAACGTAACCGTTAAAAATCCAGATTATGCACAAAATGGAGATGGTTTGGATTTGGAATCCTGCAAAAATGTACTGATAGACGGTTGTACTTTTGACGTTGGTGATGATGGGATCTGTATTAAATCTGGTAAGGATGAAGAAGGCAGAAAACGAGGTATGCCAACAGAAAATGTGGTGATAAAAAACAGCTTTGTTTACAAAGGCCACGGAGGTTTTGTTATTGGTAGCGAAATGAGTGGCGGAGCAAGAAATATCTTCATTTCCGATTGTAGTTTCATGGGAACTGATAAAGGTTTACGTTTTAAAACTGCTCGCGGCAGGGGTGGAGTAGTAGAGAATATCTACATCAGAAACATTTTTATGAAGGATATTGTAGATGAAGCCATCTACTTTGATATGTATTATTATACTAAACCTCCAGCAAAAGGGGAGAAGGTGGTTGCTCCAAAAGTTTCGGTAGAAACACCTCGATTTCAGAATTTTTACATCAGCAATGTGGTTTGTAACGGTGCTAAAAAGGGTATTTTTGTAAGAGGATTGCCAGAAATGAGCATCAAAAACATATCAATTACTGATGTGCATTTGAAAAGCCAAAAGGCGATTGAAATTATAGAAGCAGAAAACATTGATTTGAAAAATATCACCGCTATTTCAACAGAAACAAAGCCTGTTGTTTATGTAGAAAATAGCCGGAATATCAAATTAGATGGCCTTTTGTACAGTACAAATTCTGATTTGCTTTTGCTCGTAAACGGCGAACGAACATCAGAAGTTAAATTGAGCAATACAGATATTAAAGTTGCCAAACAAAGAGTTAAATCTGAAAATGGAGCTAAAACTTCGGCTGTCACTTTTAAATAATTTAGAATGAAATTTGCGTTAAAGTTAATCGTGTTATTGTTGCTGGTTCAGTTTGTGAAGGCGCAACAATCTGATTATAAAATTTGGTATAAACAGCCTGCTAGCACTTGGAACGAAGCTTTGCCGATTGGAAATGGCAGCTTAGCAGCTATGGTTTTCGGAAATCCATCGTTAGAGCAACTTCAACTAAATGAAGAAACCATTTGGACAGGAAAGCCACATAATAATGTAGTGGATGAGCATGCAAGTACAATTACTCAACTACGTAAAATGCTTTTCGAGGGAAAGTATGCAGAAGCACAATCCTTGTCTAAAGAGAAAATCAAAGCTGTACAGAATGGGATGAGCTATCAGCCGGCGGGCGATTTATGGTTGCAATTTCCCGGTCATCAAACAGCTACTAATTATTATAGAGATTTAAATATCAGCAATGCTACTACAACAGTAAGCTATGAAATTGATGGCATAAAATACACTCGCAGAACCATCGCATCTTTAACAGATAACTTAATTGCGGTACATTTAAAAGCCAGTAAACCAAATGCGCTCACTTTTAATGCAAGTTTAAATTCCGTTCACGCCAATAAGAAAATTAGCATAAGTAATGGTTTAATTAGCCTAAAAGGCAAGCCTGCTAAAGCCGAAGAACTAGAACCCGCAATAGAATTTGAAGCACTTGCCAAAGTATCAACAGTTGGTGGAAGTGTGAAGTATACAACAACCGAAGTACAAGTGAGCAATGCCACCGAAGCCACTATTTACATTTCGATAGGCACTAACTTTAAAAGTTATCGGGATGTTTCTGGCGATGCACATGAAAAAGCAATGTCAGTTATAAACCAAAGTTCTAAGCTAGATTTTCAAACGCTGTTGAATAAACATGTTGCCGCTTACAAGAAATATTTCGATAGAACTACATTGAATTTAGGTGAAAGCGAGCAGGCTAAATTGCCAACCGACGAAAGACTCAAAGTTTTCAATCAAAAATACGACCCGCAATTTATTGCGCTCTATTTTCAATTTGGACGTTATTTGATGATTGCAGGTTCGCAGCCCAACGGGCAACCCACCAATTTGCAAGGTAAATGGAACGATAAATTAAAACCAGCTTGGGATAGTAAGTATACCATCAATATTAATACAGAAATGAACTACTGGCCAAGTGAAATTACAGGGCTTTCGGAGTTGGGGAATCCGTTATTTAAGATGGTAAAAGAACTATCCCTTACCGGAAAAGAAAGTGCTAAAAAGTTATACAATGCCAGAGGTTGGGTAACGCATCATAATACAGATTTATGGCGTATCAACGGCCCTGTAGATGGTGGTTTTTATGGAATGTGGCCAATGGGTGGCGCTTGGTTAACTCGACATTTGTGGGAGCATTTCTTGTTTACTGGCGATAAGGAGTTTTTAAAGGAATACTATCCGATATTGAAAGGTGCTGCAACTTATTATGTAGATGCTTTGCAGGTAGAACCTAAAAATGGCTGGCTGGTAGTGTCGCCATCAATGAGCCCCGAAAATAAATACATGACAGATGCTGCTGGTAATGGCGTATCGCTTACTTATGGCACAACGATGGATAACCAAATTGTTTTCGAGCTGTTTTCACATACCATACAAGCTGCAAAAGCATTAAATATAGATTTGAAATTCGCTGATACATTGCGAAGTTTTAGAGCTAAACTACCACCTATGCAAATTGGTCAATATGGTCAATTGCAAGAATGGATAAATGATTGGGATAGAAAGAATGACAGGCATAGGCACATTTCGCACCTGTACGGTTTACATCCAGCTAACCAGATTTCTCCTTATCGTAATCCAGAGCTATTTGCGGCGGCTAACCAAACTTTGCTAACCAGAGGTGATGTATCTACCGGATGGAGTATGGGTTGGAAAGTAAATTTTTGGGCTCGAATGAAAGATGGCGATCATGCTTATCAGTTGATAAAAAGCCAGCTTACTCATGTTTCTCCAGAAATTCAGACCGGACAGGGTGGAGGAACTTATCCAAATTTGTTCGATGCGCATCCGCCATTTCAAATAGATGGGAATTTTGGTTGTACCGCTGGTATTGCCGAAATGCTGATACAAAGTCAAGATGGAAGTATAGAGATACTACCTGCATTACCTAGCGAATGGAAAGATGGAGAGGTAAAAGGATTAAACGCTAGAGGTGGTTTTTTAATCGATGTAGCTTGGAAAGCAGGTAGGATTAGTAGTTTGAAAATCAAATCAAATTTGGGAGGCAACTGTAGAATAAGAATAAATACCGGGCAAAAACCTACAAACAGTAATATTTCAATAGCCAAAGGTGCTAACAAAAATCCGTTTTACGAGGTTGCTAAAATAACAAAACCGCTAGTGAACGAAAAAGCAGTATTAACGAAACCTACTTTAAAGGAAACAGTGTTGTACGATTTCCAAACAAAAGCAGGCCTTAGTTACGAGCTTAAATTTTAACTACTTTAGTTTATGAAAGACAGAACCATGTACATTTCGCTTATCAATTAGCGTTAGCTTGTGGTGTACATATTCGTCCTTCTTCTCTTCGTTTCCTGTCTCGTCATTTAAATGGATTAAAAGATTATACATCAGGATTTCCTGTAGCGTTAAACGGTTACGTTTAAACACTTCAATACATTTCTCTGCGTAGGCAATTGCAGTTTGGTAGTCCTTTTCGTTCTTGCTTTCAATGGCTCTGGAAGCTAGATAAACTGTTTGTATGTAAGGCGTAGAGTTGCCTATAGAGTTAATCTCAAATATTTTTAATCTAATTTTTTCAGATAGACCAGAAGAATAAGGTAGTTTGGTGAGCGATCTTAAAAATGCCATCATACTAAATAAATAGGCAGAACTCACACTTTCTGATACCGTCATTTTTGGGTAATAACCTACCATTGCATCTAGCATTCGTTGGGCTTCATGCGAATCTCCATGAAATGTATTGTAAGTCCTCAACAAAACGAAAGATAACATTTCCCTGTAGCCTGGAAGCCCATTTTCGTTTTTAGGTACACTTATATCGCCTTCCTTAAAAGCTTCAATATTTGCTAATAAAGCTTCATTTTTATATTCTTCTCCCGCTAAAGTACTGTAAAGACACTTCAATAATTCATAAGGATTAATCAACCAGTTATTTCCCTCATTGGCAAATTTTTCCATTGCTTTTAGTCGAGTTTTTAATTGCTCTTTATAAAAGCTGAAAGAATCAAAAGTGGAAAGAATAACCAAGTACAGAAATGAAAATTTATCGTTTTTGGAAATTGATAATAATGAACAAATGGCTTCTTTGTAGCAAGAATCAGCAAAATCAAAATGAATGATATTTTCCATCATCATGTGGTGCAACTCGTCTTCTTCTAAATATGCAGCAACTGATGGTTGTTTGTGTTGTCGGTAATTTAAATTCTCGGCAATGAAGTAAATAAGGTAGGTTTTTTCATAATTGCTGAGGTTTAATTTCAATAGATGTTTTAAAGCACCAAAATCACTTTTGATAATCAGTAACCTGGCCGACCACTGTAGAATTTGGTACCTATTTGGATTTCCAGCATAATTTAAATTAATGTTTTCAAAAAAAGCTTCATCCATTTGATTATTAGAGCAGTTCAATAACTCTACAAATAGAAAATATTCAAATAAGTGTGGATGTACAAATCTCACCAAATCCACCACAAACCCATCCAATTCTTGCTTTTCTTCAACCAAAATACCTTCTGCCAATAATTCTCTGTAGGCATTTTTGAAATTAGAAAGGTCAGCTATCAATTCACTTTTGTAAACCGATTTCCTACCTTTTCCATGATTGCTGAGGGTTACTATCTTTTTGCAGAATAGCGTTTTTTCTGTTGCATAAGAAGTATTATAGATTTTATCGTGTATGAAACGGTCTACAATTTCAAAAAAAACAATATTGGTAAACGAATCAAATCTTGGGAATTCTTCTTTGAGCAAATAATACCACTGTATATAAAACGGATACTTAAGCTGTGCTTTTAATGCTGAGTTGATCTGCTCTTTTCGGTCGGGTTCAATCTTTTTTAAAATGATATCTATTTCATCGTTAGCTAAAGGCGGAATGTTAGAATGATGTTTGATGTTGAAGTAGGTTCCTTGAAACCACTTTTTCTTGATGAACGGTATGTTTTTTATCTTGTCGTAGAAACGGCTCCACATGGTAGAACGCATTCCTAAAACAATTTTTACGAATTTTTCATCTTCAATAAGCGAAATAAGGTTAATTAGTTTGTCATAAACGATTGGTTTTGAGTCTCTATTTGTTATTAAATCAGAAAAACTATCTATAACTATAACTAATTTAGAACCATTTCTCTCGTATCTATCTTTAAAATATTCGATGAGGTTGGTGCGTTGATTAAGACCTATTTTAGATTTGATTCGATCTTCAATATTTGAGTATTCATTTTGGTCATCAAATACATCACGAGCATTTATAAAAAGAATGGTATCGACCTTATGCTTAGCATCGTTATCAATGAACAAACTTTGAACAAGGTGGCTTAGTAAAATGCTTTTTCCATATCCAGCTTGAGATATAAAAGCCGTAAAACTGTATTTACTGTTGTAGAAATATTCGAAATCTAACTTTGCAAATGCCCTGGGATGCGTAAAATGATACGGCACCGAACTACGGTTTTTTACGCTTTTTAATGTGCTGAGCGTAATATTGATTGCATTAAGCTGAATATTGGAAAACTTATCGTTGATGTTAGATATGTGGAGTAGCTCCTTTTCTACCAATTCGTAGTTTCCGCTTTTTTCGACGTAGTCTAATAGCGCATTTACAGTGTATTTTGAGAACCTGTTTTTTACTTCTGCGAAGCCAAAAAGGCGCTTTATTGTGGTTTCACTTATGTTTTTAGTAATTTCTTTTTGTATGGAAATAGAGATAAATCTACAATCAGAAGGACTGATGGATTTTATCCCCGTTTTTAGGAGTATGAGTCGCCTTATTTTATCTAAGATAATAGTTTGCGGCATGAGAGAGTTGGTGTTTAGTTAAGCGTTTCATCTAAGTTAATAAAATAAAGTGTCAAAATAATTTTTGAATGTTCAAAAAAGGTATTGAACCACCTTTGAAAGGTATTTTACTCTTATTGGTTGTTGCTAAAATAAGCGTTTTAAACGCTTATACTAACATATTGTCTCGATTTTACTAAATCGAATAAAATGAACAAACTCTTTTTAGTTGTACTCCTTTTATGAATAATTTGAACGACTCAAAGGCGGAATTGGGTATTTAATATTGTGATGAATTAACAATAAAAATACCAGGCTTATGGGACAAACCTCTACTCCAAAAGCAAGGGTGACACAATGGGCGGTCATTTTCTTGCATCTCGTTTTACTAACGATTATTTCTAAGTCTTCGTATGCACAAACGAAAACCTTTGCCACAACAGCTACGATAATTACTAATACCGTAGATGGCAAAGACAATGCTACTAGAGATGACAATACTTTTGCATCTGTAAAATCTTACGGAGGCGCTGCCTTGGGTTTAGGTAGGTATAGTGGCGAACTTCAATTAAACTTTGCACAAAATGTAGAAGCAAATCGAACAACATTTGTTCGAATCGGCTATGACACTGATATCTTAAACACATTGCTTGGAGGAAACTTAGGATCTTCATTGGCTAGTGTATTAGGAAATGTAGTTTTAGGCGATCATTATTTTACTGTTGGCGCAAGAGATGCTAATGGTAACAATGTGGCCATCGGTTCTAGCAATGGATCTTTCTCAACAACGAATATTAAGTTGGTGCGAGATGTTCAGGGGTTTTATTATTTGGCAATAACGCCAACCGTTGCTTATCGTAGTGTATTCGTTAAGGATGTTACTAATGCTTTGCTGCTTAGTAGTCCGAATGAAATTAAAGTCTACAATGCATTTCATGTTTCAGGAACAGGAAATTGCGATCCGCCGATTGCTACAGATTTTGAAGGTACTGGCGCAACGTTAGATCTATTAGGTTTAACTGCTGCTGGTGTAACCGATATTCAAAATGCAATTGATGGAAACCCGGCTACCTTCTCTAAAGCTAGTTTAGGAGTAATTACACTTTTAGGCACTATTAGTCAGAACGTTTATTATAGTTCGCCCTCTAGACTTGGAGATGAATTTAATGTTAGATTAAGCGTATCTCAAGCATTGGCGAATGTCGGTGTCATCAGTAATATTACAGTTGAAGCATATAACGGCAACGACATAGTATCTAGCAGAACAGGGGTAGGAGGACTTTTAAATCTTGATTTATTAGGATTGTTTAACAGCGGACAGGCGGTAACTATCCCGTTTACTGTTCCTGTTGGTAAAACATTTGATAGAGTTAAGGTTACACTATCTTCTGTATTAGGAGTTTCGTTAACACAAACACTTAACATTCATGAGGTAACCCGTTCGGCACCTCGACCAACGTTTACTGCTCCATTGTCTAATGCGCTCAATATTTGTTATAACAGCACCGCAACTTTAGGCGCTACTACAGATTCTTCTAACCAATTGGTTTGGTATGATGCTCTAGAAAGTGAAACCCCACTTGCTGTTACAGCCTTTAACCAAACTTATACTACAGCACAACCATTAACAGCTAATAAAACTTTTTATGTGGCTGCACGACAAATCGGTTGTACATCTGAATCTGTCAGGGTTCCAATTACAGTAACTGTAAATCCAGTAATTAATTTTGCAGCAACTACATTAGCTAATGGAACTATAAATGTGGGCTATAGTAAACAGTTAACTCCTGCTACTGGCGGTACGGCTGGTTATACTTATACGTTAACCGCAGGAAGTACATTGCCTGCTGGCTTGACCTTAAGTAGTACTGGAGCTTTAACAGGAACACCTACTGTAGCAGATACTTACAACTTTTTGATTACGGTAACGGATAGCAAGGGTTGTACAGTTACTACGCCACATACCTTAATTATTACTACTGCACTTGTTTTGGGTAATTTAACTTTGCCTGATGGTACCGTTGGAATTACCTATCCTGTTCAAACTGTTCCAGTTGCTACGGGTGGTACACCAGGTTATACTTATAGCGCTACTGGTCTTCCTCCAGGTTTAACATTTGATAATACAACTAGAGAAATTACTGGCAACCCAACTACAGCTGGTTCTTACGTGGTTACGGTAAATGTAAGCGATCAAGGCGGAAATACGGTAAGTGTAAATTATCCGATTATCATCAGAAATGCTTTGGCTTTACCAAATGCTACGTTAGCGAACGGTACGGTAGGTACGGCTTATCAAACGCAAATTATTCCAGAAGCTACGGGTGGCACACCTGGTTATACTTATGTTGCTACTGGTCTCCCTCCGGGATTAGCATTTAACCTAACTACTAGAGAAATTACTGGCAACCCAATCACTGCCGGCAATTATACGGTAACTGTTGAGGTAACTGATGCTGTTGGTACAAAGGTTTCGAATACTTACGAAATCAAAGTGGGAACGCCATTGGTATTGGCCAATAAAACATTGGTTGACGGTACAGCTGGCGTAGCTTACCCAGGAGAAACTTTACCAGCTGCAACCGGTGGCTCAGGTTCTTATACCTATACAGCTACTAACATCCCAGCAGGATTACAGTTTAACGAAACTACCAGACAAATTACTGGTACACCATCTGGAGCTGGTAACTATACCATTACGCTTAGGGTAACAGATTCTGAAGGAAGGACCATAACAAATACCTACGCTTTAAAAGTGAATGGTGCATTAACCTTGGCTACTGCTACTTTGCCAGATGGTACAGTAGGTACCGCTTATCCAGCGCAAATATTGCCTGCCGTTACTGGTGGTACACCAAATTACACGTACGAAGCAATCAATCTACCTAACGGTTTAACATTTAATACAACCACAAGAGAGCTTTCGGGTACACCTTTGGCAGGAGGAACTTATACTTTCTCTATTAAAGTAACTGATGCAGCATCCAATACGGTAACCAGCGATTATCAGATTAAAATTAACGTGCCTGCACCAATTGTGGCAAGTGTTGTAACCTGCGCTGGAACTTCGGCCACGCTTACGGTAAGCAATACACAACAAGGAATTGTGACTTATAATTGGTATGGCTCAAGTGGAAGCACAGCATTAGCTACCAATAACAATGGCACTTTTACCACTGGAAACATTAATTCGAATACAGTTTTTTATGTAGAAGCTGTTTCTGGAACAGGTGTAAGTGCAAGAGTTGCCGTAAATGTAACGGTTAATCCAGCGCCAAGTGCTGCAGTTGTTTCCACTAATAACCAAACCATTAATGCCAACCAAAGTACGGTAGTTAGGGCAAACGTTGCGGCTGGCAATACCGTAAGATGGTATAGTGTTGCAACTGGCGGAACACCTTTGGCTACTGGAGAAGAGTATGCTACAGGAAATTTAGCAGTAACTACTACTTTTTATGCGGAAGCTGTTAGTGCCCAAGGTTGTGCTAGCTTAACAAGAACACCTGCTGTGGTAACTGTAGTTACAGGTGGCGGTGCAGATTGTACTGCGGCCAATGCACAAAGCAGTGGAATATCGTCACTATTGTGTGTGTTGTGTGGGGTTGCAAATCCTGGTAATTCTGTAGATGCGGATAAAAGCAACTATACACGTATTACTTTAACAGTAGGAGCTGCTGCAACTGGTTTTCAGCGTTTGGTATTCCCTTCTAATGGTTTAGCTACTGATAGCATCCGCTTAGATTTAGGCTTGCCAGCTGGTTTGCTAGACCTTTCGGTTTTGAGCAACATTACAGTAAACATCATGAAAAATAATGCAGTAGTTAGAACACTGCAATTAAATTCTTCGCTAGTATATCTTCAATTGCTAGGAGGAAATAGATTTGAGGCTACATTTGCGGCAGGAGCTGAATTTGATAGAGTGGAGGTTCGTTTTCAAGCAGTTGTTGCCGCATTAAGTAGTCTCGATATTTACGGTGCACAAATTGTTTATCCAAATCCAACAGTTGTTGGTAACAACCAAACAATTTGCTATAACACCAGTGCTACTATTAATGCTACAGCAAATGGCAATACTCAAATTGCATGGTATGATGCCCCAGTTGGCGGAAATTTAATACCTGTAACAACAAATCCATTTATTACACCAAACTTAACTGCTACAACCACCTACTATGTTCAGGTTTCTAGAGATGGTTGCGCCAATAGCGAAAGAATGCCAATTACGATAAACGTAGTTCCATTGTTAAGCTTGCCAACTGTGGCCGCGGCAACTATTACTGCTTGTGAGGGTTCGCCGGTTACTTTAGCGGTAACTAATCCGCAGGCTGGAGTTATTTATAAATGGTATGATGCTGCAACTGCTGGCACCGAATTATTTACAGGTGCTACTTACACGATATCTAATGTTAGTGCAACCAGAACTTATTATGTAGAAGCTACGCAGTCAGGTTGTCAGAGTGCAGGCAGAACGTCGGTAGCTGTAACGGTAAACCCTAGACCAGTTTTGCCTCAGGTACAAGCTTCGGTTTCTACGGTTACTGCTGGGCAAACCGCAGTGCTTACGGCAACTTCTACAGATACTAACGTAGATTTTAACTGGTACACTTCAGCAAATGCTGCTACCCCAATACATACCGGAGCTACTTTTGTTACGCCTCCATTAAACGCTACTACTTCTTATTATGTAGAAGCTAGGTCAAGCTTAACTGGGTGTGTTTCTCCATCTAGAGTAGCAATTACCATTACGGTAAACACAGGCACACCAACGCCAACACCTTGTATTTCGCCAGTATCAGAAACCAATGGTGTAAATGGAATAGCTTTATTGGCTGGTGTTTCTAACTCAGGTTTAGCAATTGATAACGATACCCAAACAGGTTCTACTTTATTTTTACCTGTAGCTGCTTTAGGCGGTCATGTGTATCAACGTTTTACATTCCCTGTTCAGGGTGCTATTGGCGATACCGTTAGAATTTCTATCAATTCTCCAGGTAAATTACTTTCTCTAGGTTTGTTAAACTCTGTACAGTTATCAACCTTAAACGGAGGCGTAGCTGGCAATGATGTCATCAACTTAAACAATACACTTATTAATTTAGAGTTACTGAGCGGAGGTACGCAAGCACTATTAACCTTTGTGCCTACAAAAGCATTTGATGCTGTAGAAGTTCGATTGAATGCAGGAGTACTTAATGCCTTAAATTCTGTTAATATCAATTATGTTCAACAGGTAATTGCTGCGCCACAAGTAGCTGTAAACAATGTAGTAGCTTGTAGCAATACTACAGCTCAATTGAGTGTACAAAATCCAAGAGCTAATTTTATTTACAGATGGTACGATGAAAATGGCGTTTATCAAACAGGTGCGGATGGAACTACTTTCACCACGCCAAATATAACTGCTGCAACTAAGTTTTTTGTAACCGCAATTGCTAACGCAGATTGTGAAAGTGCAAGAACGGTAGTTAACGTAGCTGTTAAACCAGTTCCGGCGGCACCAACTGTATTATCTGGAAGTATTACCACTTGTTTAAATGGAAATGCCATTATAGAAGTGAAGGACCCAATTCCAGGTATTGTTTACCGTTGGTATGATTCTTCTAACGTTTATCAAATTGGAAAGGATGGACCAACATTTACGGTAACTAACGTTACAGGTAATATCAGTTATTCGGTAGAAGCTTTTGATACATCTTGTAACATTGCCTCTGCTACTAAAGCAACAGTGCAAATTGTCACAGGAACATTAGATGCGCCAATTGTAGCTACTCCAAATGTTAGCGTAAGTGCTAATTCTAGAGCACTTTTAACTGCGAGTTCTAGTAATCCAAATGCAGTTATCAGATGGTATGATGATCCTACAGCTGGTACATTATTGCAAACGGGAAATTCGTATTTAACGGATCCAATTGCAAGTACAAGAACCTTTTATGTAGAGGCTTTTGTAAGTGGCGGTTGTGCGTCGGCCAGAATTCCGGTAACAGTAACGGTAGTAACTGACGGAAATACCGGACCAGTACCTTGTCTTGCAGCAAATCTAGCTTTAGATGCGGGAGTAGTTGGCGTTGGTTTAGGTGGTGCATTTAATCCGCAACTTGCTGTTGATGACAAGATTGAAACAGCTTCATCTTTAGTTATGGCAGTGGGCGCACTAGGTTCTTACGCTTATCAAAGAGTTGGTTTTGGTAGTTTGTCTAATTTGGGCGATACAGTTAAAGTTCGCATCACCTCACCAAGTAAACTATTGTCATTAGCAGTGCTTCCTTCTATCAGTTTGCTCAGCTATAATGGCAATACAAGTAATAACGATGCTGTTTTCGCTAACAATCCTTTAATTAAAATAGACTTATTAAGTGATGGAAGTGCAGCTACGCTAACCTTTGTTCCGGCGCAACAGTTTGATGCTGTAGAACTTCGTTTAAACTCAGGTCTAGTTAGTGCGTTTACATCAGTAGATTTTAACTATGCACAACGTGTAGGCGTTGCTCCACAGGTAAATGCAGCAGTAGTAAGTGCCTGTGCAGGGACTGGAGCCGTGCTAAGTGTAAACAATCCAATTGCTGGTGTTACTTACAGATGGTATTTAAATAATACAGGTACGCCAACAGAGGGAAGTACGTTTACTACGTCAACTAGTTTAACTACAGGGACTTATAATTATTATGTGAGGGCAGTAGTAAATGGTTGCGAAACCGCTGCTACATTGGTGGTGGTAACTATATTGCCAACTCCAGTACCGCCAGTTCCTTCGCCAGCTAATCCTACAAGTGTTTGTTTGGGTACTGCCGCTACCTTAAGTGTAGTGCCAGTGGTAGGCGTTACTTTTAATTGGTACAACTCTGCTGGAACCTTGGTAGCTTTAAATAGCACCAGCTATACCACACCAACCAATTTAGCTATTGGAGTACACGATTATTTTGTGGAAGCATTAAACGGAAACACTTGTGCTAATACTGGTGGTAGAACAAAAGTAACGGTTACCGTAGGTGAGAGAGCAACCGCTGCGGATATACAAGTTACTGGTGGTACTACCGTTTGTGCTGCTAACCAAGTAGTTTTAGAAGCTTCAAGTACCACGGTAGTAACTAATCCAATATTTAAATGGTACGCTGATGCAGCTTTAACTACCTTGATCACTACTAACAAAACATTAACTGTTCCTTCGGTTACTGCAAACGTAACTTATTACGTAACAGTAAGTGGTGATGAAAAATGTGAAAACGCACCAGGAAATGCCAAATCAGTGTCTATCACGGTCAATCCGCCATCAACAAGTGCAGATTTGATGGTATCGCAAACTCAAGAAAGATGCGGTCCTGGTTCTGTTACGCTTACGGCAAGTAGTGCAACAGTTATAAATCCAATATTTACATGGTATGCTGATCCAGCTTTAACCGTACCTGTAGGATCAGGGTCTCCATTTACGATAACTGTAAATGCGAATGCTACCTACTATGTAACGGTTAAAGGGGATAATAGATGTGAAAGCCCTATTTCACAAGCTAAATCAGTGAGTGTAATTGTAAAATCTATCGCTATAGCATCAGATATTTCATTAACGGGAAATACTACTACCTGCGTTGGATCGGGAACTACTTTAACTGCATCTAGTACAACCTTAATTAGTAATCCAATATTTACTTGGTACGATAATCCAGCGTTAACAAACGTGGTGTTTATCGGAACTACATTTACTACACCATCGCTTACGGCAAATAAAACGTATTATGTAACTGTAAAAGGCAGCGATAAATGTGAGAATTTACCAGGTAACGCAGCTACAATAATGGTAACGGTTAATCCTTTGCCAGAAGCGCCAGTGGTTGCCGTTGCTGGTACAAGTATTTGTAACAATAACTCAACAACACTTACGGTAACGAATGTTCAGGCTAATACCATTTACGAATGGTACAACAGCGCTACAAACGGCACATTGTTGCACACAGGAGAAACCTACACTACACAACCACTTAACTCAAACGTAACTTTCTACGTAAGAGCGGTTGGTACGGTAGGTTGTACTGGAGGTTCTGCAAGAACTGCTGTTGTGGTTACGGTAACTACAAGGCCAGTTAGTCCAACGGTAGCAAACTCAACCCTTACTACTTGCACAAATGGTTCGGTAGTGTTAGCTGTAAGTAATCCAGTTACTGGTGTAACCTACACTTGGTACACAGCATTATCTAATGGTACCGTGGTAGGTACAGGAGCAACATTAACAATACCTAATGTAACTGCTAATGCGAGTTATTTTGTTGAAGCAAGTATTGGAAGTTGTGCATCGTTAACTAGAGCTAGGGTAGATGTAATAGTGGGTACACCTCCAAGTGCACCAACAAATGTAACTGTAGCTGCTAGTGATATTTGCGCAGGTTCTAGTACTGTACTTACGGTAAATAACCCTGATTTAAATCTAACCTACAGATGGTACACTACACCTAATGGAGGTACACCATTACATACTGGCACAACTTACACTACGCCTGCTTTATCAGCTACAACTACATTTTATGTAGAAGCTGTATCTGCAGGAGGTACCTGTGTAAGCGCAACAAGAACAGCGGTAACGGTAAATGTACTATCTCCGTTGCCAGCTCCGGTAGTAACTGCTACTACCATAACCAGCAACAGCATCTTGTTTACTTGGCCAGCTGTTCCAGGGGCAGCTAGTTACAGCGTGTCAATAGATGCCGGATTAACTTGGATTGCAGCATCAACGCCTAGTTATTTGGTAGCAGGTTTAGCTCAGGGACAAAATGTAACCATCGTGGTAAGAGCTTTGGGAGCATCTCCTTGTTTAACCAGTGCAAATTCAAACGCCATTACAGCAACAACAAGCGAACCGTTTAAGGATGAGCTGTATATTCCTAACACCTTTACACCTAACAACGATGGTAGAAACGACTTCTTCTTGGCCTACGGAAATAATGTGGCTAAGTTCAGAATGAGGGTTTACAACCAGTGGGGTGAATTCGTTTTCGAATCGCAGAATTTACTGCAAGGGTGGGATGGAACCTACAGAGGTAGGAATCAGCCAACAGGAGTTTATGTTTACTACGTAGACGTAACCTTTAACAGTGGAACCGTAAAAACCTTTAAAGGTACAATAACCCTACTGCGATAAATCTCAAATTAAACGGAACATGGTTTTATTTAAAATAGTACCAATGAAAAAGACAAGAATATTAGTTGCAGTAATGGTTACGTTAGCGATTATTGCAAATAAAGCATATGCACAGATAGATCCACATTTTTCTCAATATTATGCTAATCCATTATGGTTAAACCCGGCTTTAACTGGTGTAACAGATGGAGCATATAGAGCAAATGTTAACGCTAAACAACAGTGGAGCAATTTAAATGATGGATATTTAACAGTAGGAGCGTCATTTGATGCTGCTCCTATCAAAAACTTCGCCTTTGGCGGGATGATAATTAATCAGCGTGCTGGTTCGGTTTCTTATAACCAGTTAAACGCTCTGGCTTCTGCTTCCTATCGTATCAGGTTTGGACAAGCTGGCGATAAAATCATCAATTTTGGTTTACAGGCTGGTATCATTAACAAAAGCATCGATATGTCTAAAATTACCTTGGGTAGCCAATATAATCCAGGAATGGGTTACGATGGAGGGATGATGTTCGACGAGAATATCTCGGGTCAAAGTTTTACTGCTCCAGATATTAATACCGGTGTAATGTTTTTTGATGCTGCCGATTATAAAAAGATAAATGTATTTGCAGGCGCTACTGTAGCCCATTTAAACAGACCAAAAGATAAATTTATAGGAGGTGATGCTAAAGTACCAATGAGGTTCACCGCTCATGGTGGCGCTAAAGTTAGAGTAAACAATGTTTTTGATATTACACCTAATGCACTTTTCCTTAAACAAGGAAATGCCCAAGAAGTTGCCGTAGGAGCATACGCACAGATGATGTTAAATGCAGAAACCGATTTACTTTTTGGTTCTAATTATCGTGTAGACGATGCCGCAATAGCTTTCTTGGGTTTCCATATCAAAAGTATGGTTTTCGGATTGAGCTATGATTTCAATACCTCTGGTTTAAACAGAGCCACTGGAAGTAAGGGAGGTTTAGAACTTTCGGTTTCTTTCAGTGCTAGAAAAGGCATTATTGGTCCTAACTTCTTTTGTCCTCGACTTTAAAACTAAAACTTATGAAATTTCTTAAAATATTAATTGTTGTACTGTGCTTTGCCAATGTAGCAAATGCACAAATGGGGTCAAGCAATAAACGCATAGCGGATGTGTATTTCCTCAATAAAGAATACTATGCAGCTGCAGAATATTATAAAAGAGTGCTGCAAATTTCTCCAGATAGTGCCGGTTTTGTAATTCCTTATGGCTTTGAGCAAAGAATGAAAGAAACCAGCCCTAGAAAAGACGATTACGAATACGCAGTTTACCAATTGGCATCATCTTTAAGATTATATAAAAACTTTAGAGATGCCGAAAAATGGTATGCTGTATCTAATAAATTCACCAATCCTAAATACGCACAAAGTGAATTCTGGTACGGCGAGTGTCTTAGAGCAAATCTTAAATACGATGAGGCTATCAAATCATTTGAAAGTTTCATCGATAAGTATAAAGTAAACGATGATTTTATTGCTAAAGCTAAACTAGAAATTGCTTCTTCAAAGTATGCTTTGTACGAGATGCGCTATCCTAGAATGTTTAAAATTGCAAGATTGAGTAATAATATCAATCAAGCTGGTTCTAATTATGCACCGGCTGTAAGTAACTCCGAATTGTATTTTACTTCATCTAGGCCAGTGGGTAGCGAAGGTAAAAATCAAATATTGGAAGGCAGCAAGGGGCAGCTGAGGGTATTTAAAAAAGAAACCCCTTATGTAAATACCATTTACTCTGTAGCTATTGAAAATCCAACAGCAGAAAAAGTAAACATCCAAAAAATCAACATGGATTTTAAAAAGATGGAATCTGCTGCGGCTACTGTGCATCCTAATGGAGAAATGATGTTTTTAACAGCTTGGGCAACAGATAAGGAGTATCAAAAACGTAACATCTACATCAGTAGAAAAGAAGGGAATGGTTGGGGAGCACCAGTTTCACTTGGTGGAGAAATCAACATAAATGGTTTCAATTCTATGCAGCCTTCGGTGACTAGAGATGGCAAATATTTGATTTTCTCTTCTGATAGACCTGGAGGTTTAGGAGGTTATGATTTGTGGTTTGCAACCTTGAGGTCGGATGGTAGCGTAGGCAGCCCGGTAAATATGGGTGAAAAAATCAATACCAAAGAAGATGAACAGGCTGCCTATTACTTGCCTGCAACTCAAAAATTGGTATTTAGCAGTAACGGTAGAGTAGGCTTGGGAGGTTTTGATTTTTACGAATCTGTAGGCGATTTTGCAGAATGGGCCGAACCTATAAATATGGGATATCCATTTAACTCTGCTAAAGACGATATCTATTTTGCCGCTTTAGATGATGCAGGTAAAGAAGCCTACATCAGTTCAGATAGAGAGTCGGTTTGTTGTTTAGAGGTCTTTCAAGTAGTACGCGAGTATATAAGTGTACAGGGAACAATTTTAGATTGCGCTACTAAAAAACCTCTGGCTGGTGCAACTATCACCGCAGTTGGAACCAACGTTCCAGAACAAGTGATGAAAACAGATGTCAATGGTAGGTATAATTTTCAAGTTGGAAGCAATAGAGACTTGCAAATTAATGTGATGAAAGACAAATATTTTGCTAAAAATATCAGCTACAATTATGCGCAATTATTTAAGGCAGATACTTTGCTAAGTTCAGAACTCTGTTTAGAACCAATGGTAATTAATAAACCAATTGTGTTAAAAAATATCTTGTACGAATTTAACAGTGCCGAACTAACGGATTCATCTAAAAAGACTTTGGATACACTTTTCCAGGTAATGATTGATAACCCGAATATTGAGATTGAGTTGAGTGCCCATACAGACAACATCGGGTCTGAGCCTTATAATTTGGATTTGTCTGATAAAAGAGCTAAATCTTGTGTAGCGTATTTAATGAGTAAAGGCATTACGCCAGATAGGTTAACCTCCAAAGGTTACGGATTTAGTAAGCCCGTAGCGCTAAATCAAACAGAAGGCGGCAAAAAAGATAACCCTGCAGGCAGGGCATTAAATAGAAGAACAGAATTTAAAGTCACAAAACAAAAGCAAATTGAATAATCCATAAAACAGTGAAGCCCCCGAATTTCGGGGGCTTTTGTTTGTCCATTTAGATGGAACAAAATTGAGAGCTAATTTACCAAATATCTTATGCTAGTAAACTTACCTGGGCGTCTTTTCTGCGGTAAAGTTCATTCATCATTTCTTTGTCATTCATATTGCTTGCCCAGTTGGGGCGTAATTCAAAATATCTTAGGTTAGATAAGAAAGGGAGATTTCCGGCCCAAGTTAAACCAATAGATTCTCCGATTTTTGCCACTTTATCGTAAAGCATTTTGTGGTCTAAATATTTGAGCTTACCCGAAGCAGAACTCTCGTAAATACCTACGCCAAAAGCTAAACCAAAATTATGGTAAGTAATGTTTGTCGGGTTTTCGGTAGCTTCATAAGCTGCGGTAATATCAAAATCAAGGTTGTCAATCAAATATTTGCGCACCACAGTAGATCTATTCAATATTTTAATGAATAGCCCTTGTTCAGCACATAAGCTAATTAAGGTTTTTATGGTTGGAAGGATTTCGCTTGATACATTATAGAATTCGCTGTCGTTAGAATTAATGTCATTGATAATCATTAGATTATCGTCTACGTGGTTGCTCATTGGGTAAGAAAAGTAATTGTTCATTCTATTTCTTTTTTTAATTGAAACTAAAAAGGAGAGCCGTTAATTTCGACACCACTAAGTGACAAAAAATGAAAAGAATGGAATAGAGCTTTTTTGCGTATAATGACGAACAGGTAAAACTACGCGGTGAACCAGGTAAAATTACCTAGTTTCTTGAAAAGAGGGTTTAGTTAGATAGGTGGTCTATCTCGATAAGTTTATGTTTTAAAGCATACAGGACCAAGCCAGCGGTATTTCTACTACCAGTTTTGGCAAGTAAATTATTCCTGTGCCCTTCAACAGTTCTATTGCTTAAAAACAGTTTTTCGGCAATTTCTATACTACTAAATTGTTTACAAATTAATTGCAGTACCTCTTTTTCCCTTGGAGTAAGTGAGTCTTCTTGATTTAAATTTACTGCTTGAGGTTTTTTGGTTAAACCCTTACGCATAATTTCCAGCATGGGTACCGTGAAATAAAAATCACTCTTAAAAACTTCTCTAATTGCTTTTTCTACTTCCTCCGGTTCTGCATTTTTTGCCAGATAACCATTTGCACCTGCCTGTATAGTTGCCAAAATATGATGCTCTGCCTCGTGTATGGTCAAAATAACAATGCCAATTTCTGGGTGATTCTCTTTAATGATTTTTAAAGCTTCAAGCCCGTTCATTTCCGGCATAGAGAGATCGAGAAGAATAATGTTAGGCTTTTCTTGTTCTGAATCTATAAAGTCTACTAACTGTTTTCCATTTTCAGCTTCAAATATGATTTTCATATTTTCAAAAGAATTTACAAGAGCAATCATTCCTTTTCTAAATAATTTTTGGTCGTCTGCTATTGCAACATTAATTCTCATGCTTCAAAGGTTTTGTAATTGTAGTAATTTGCTTTTGTTAGAATAAAATACTTACTCCTAATAGTTTTAATCTACTAGAAATATCTGATAAGCAGAATATTTTAAAATAACATAGCTTTTGTAGGTTTACAAATATCTTTTTTTTATTAGATTCGACAAAAATAAACTAGAAGTAAAACCTTAGGTTGTCAAAAAAACATTAAAAACCACTTAAAAAATTTAGAAGATGAAATCAAGAATTAACGTGCCAACCGTGCCCCTTGACGAAGCGATTGCTCGAGTAACCCGTTTCCGTGATCAATTAATCAAACAAGTTCCAGAAGCAAATATTCCTAGAGCTGTATTTATTCCTATAGCAGATATCATGGCTATTATTGAAAAATTTCAGGAATTAGATGAGCATGGAAATATCCGTAATTCGTTAACTGGAGTTAGAGCTTATTTTGCTGTTAAAGATGGCGATCAAGCGCTACCAGATGATGTTACTGCACTTATTGTTCCTGTAGATTTAGCTGGTTCTGATATTGTTGCACATACTACTGGGGTAGAAGGCGAAGAAGATGATGATAGCGACATCTACGATTTTACGCAGCCTTGTCCAGATAAATGCGATCCAGATAGTCCTTTGTATGTTTAAATAAATATTGAAAAATTAATTATTCATCAGTTTACCTATTGGTCAGTTTATTGAATAAAACTGCCAATAGGTATTCAAAATGTAGCCTCTCCTTAAATAAACTGCTCTTTATTAAATCTTAATTTTTGATCTGTATTTCTCAATAAGAGTTTTTTAAAGGAAATAATGCCTAAAAATATTTTCATGGGATTTATCGTCCCTCTTAGTATTCTATTACCTATTATAGTTTTCTTGTTTAAATATAAGTTAGCGGGTAAAGGTCTCAAATATTTATTTTATTTTTTGATTTTAGCAGCCCTTATTAATTTGGCTGCACTTTTTCTTGTGAGAATGGGAATGCGGAATTTACCACTTCTTCATTTGTATACAGTTGTAGAAACGGTATTTTTTCTTGCTTACTTTCATTCTATTTTTGAAAATGAAAATATAAAAAAAGTGATTAAAGTGATCATGTTTGCATTTCCTGCTTTGTGTGTTGTCAATTTCATTTTCATTCAAGATCTATTCACTTTCAATACCTATACTAGACCATTAGAGGCTTTAATTATTACGGTAATATGCCTGTTATACTTATACAAAAGTAGTGCTTCCGAAAATTGGTTAGGCTCACCAATCAATTGGGTGAATATGGGCATATTGCTTTATTTTCCGGCAGCAAGTATCATTTTCATACTAGCCAATTATTTTACTTTTGTAGGTGGTGATGGCGAAATGTCTCGCTCTATTTGGAATTTACATGCTATTTTGGTTTTGGCAATGTATCTTATTTGGACCAAAGCTTTTAGTTTAATAAAAAAATAATGTTTAAAAATTTATTGACCGCATTCTTAGTTCCGCTAAGTATTCTTCTGCCGATTGGCCTTTTTCTATCAAAATATCGCTATGCGGATAAAGCTGCTAGGACCTTGTTTTATTATTTGATAATGGCTGGATCCATTAATTTAACTGCCATCATTTTAAGTAATTATAGTGTGCGAAATCTATTTTTGTTACATATTTTCACCATTCTAGAAATAGTATTCTTTATGCTGTACTTTTCTTTTGTTTTTCAGGATAGGAAAATCAAGAAGGTTTTGAGGATAGCTATGATAGGTTTGCCTATTCTTTTCGTCCTTAATTTCGTATTTCTGCAAAGTATCAACGAGTTTAATACTTATACGAGGCCATTAGAATCTATTTCAATAACTGTAGTAAGTTTACTTTTTCTATATAAAAGCGGATTTGTTGAAGATTGGTTGAAACAGCCAACCAGTTGGATTAACATCGGGGTTTTAATTTATTTTCCAACGGCAACACTCATATTCATACTTTCTAATTACTTTGTATTTGTAAGTTCAAATAGAGCATTAAATAGCATCATTTGGGATATACACTCTATCTTAGTTTTAGGTATGTATTTAGCATTTGCAAAAGGTTTTACGCTCATAAAGAAAGACAATAATGGTTGATAACGTTTACCTACTGATTTTTTACGGAGTAGTATTGCTGCTTGTTTTAGTAGCATCTTTTTTGCTATTCTACATCAAAAATCAAAGTGTAGTTTGGAAACAGAAACGACAGTTTCAAGAAAGCCAAATTGCGCAACAAAAGGAATTACTTAATGCGGTAATTGATTCTCAAGAGGTAGAACGTAAACGAATTGGACAAGACCTTCACGACGAGATAGGAGGTACACTTTCTGCTATAAAATTGATGTTAAACTCACTTCGAAATCAACTGTCAACCGACCAGGAAGAAGTAATGAGCGAAGCCAAACAGCTCATAGATAAAATGATCGTAGACGTTCGACACATTTCCCATGATTTATCGCCTCCTGGCTTGGCTGTTTTTGGATTATTTACCACCATAGAGGCCTTTGTAACACTAATTAACAACACTGGAGAAATAAAAATTTCTATTGAACAAGAGGAAGATATTGAGGAAGTAGAACTGCCTGAAAAAACCGCTCTAGCTCTATTTAGAGTGCTTACTCAATTGGTAGATAATACTATTAAACATGCAAATGCTACAGAAATTGCCATTTCTTTCAAAAAAGATGATGACCTGCAAATTAATTACCAAGATAATGGTAAAGGGTTTGATTTAGCAGTGCTCGAAAAGCGAGGTGGTATAGGAATGCAGAACATTCAAAGTCGTTTGCAAATGGTTAATGCTGTTTACAAAATAGATACCGAGATAGGTAAAGGTTTTAGACTAGCCGTTTCTTGTCCGCTATCTTCTGAAAATTAAAATCTTTTTTAGCTCATAAAAAATAATCTACATCAATTTACTGGATTTTTATTTTGACTTAGTCTAAATAACATTATATTTGCGGCAATTTGCTACATGACTACTCGCTCTCTGGTCTGCTTGCAATGAGCAATTGCCTATAGATGAGTTTTTTTACAACCTATTTCGTTCAGTTATTATCACCTTTTAATAAAAGGTTGTTGCTTCTTTTTGCAGTTTTTATTGGGTTTTGTAATGATTCGAATGCTCAAAATTATCAGATAAAGGGTAGTGTAGAAAGTGTATTCGGAGCAGATAAGGCAGCATTTGTGAATATTATTGTTAAAGGAGATAGAACTTATAGTGTTAGTACAAACGAACGTGGTGAGTATATTTTTAGAGCTGTAGCTGCAGGTAAATACACCATTAGTTTTTCTTCTATCAATTTTAAACCAAAATCTGTAGATGTTAATATTCTGTCGGATACCACTGTAAATGTTAAACTAGAACCTTTGCAAAGGTTATTGGATGAGGTTTATGTCACTGCATCTCAAACAAAAGGTAAGGCTAGTACCTCGGTAATAGATAGAAAGGCAATGGAGTTGTTGCAACCATCAAGTTTCACGGATTTGTTGGAGTTATTGCCAGGTGGTAGAACTTATACTCCCAATCTTACTCAGATGAACCAAATTAGATTAAGAGAGCCTGCAAATGCTCCATCTGGCTATAACACAGGTTCTTTAGGTACTGCGTTTTATATTGACGGCGCACCTATGAATACCACTGCAAATATGCAGACCACCAGTGGTTTTACAACTACTGATCCTAATGCATCCAGAAATTCTGTTAATAGAGGTATAGACATGCGATCAATTCCTACAGATCAAATAGAAAAGGTGGAGATCGTTAGAGGTATTCCTTCGGTAGAATTTGGAGATTTAACCAGCGGATTGGTAAGCATTGAACGCAGAAAAGGTAATACGCCTTACACAGCTAGAATGAAAGCAGATGGATTTAGTAAATTGTATTCCATTGGTAAAGGAGTTAGTATCCTAGAAAAAAATCTTTTAATTAACAGTAACGTAGACTTTTTAGACTCGAAAGCAGATCCACGTGATAGTTACGAAAATTATAAAAGAATTACGGCATCAGTACGTACAGAAAAGTTTTGGGAGAACGAGCATAGAAAGCTAATCTGGAGCAGTGCGCTAGATTATGCTACCAATATTGATAATGAACGGATAGACCCTGATAACTCCTATGCATTAACAGATAGTTATAAATCAACTTATAAAAACTATTCCCTCAATAATGCTTTAAAATTCAAGTTCAGTGATAAAAAAATACTTAAATCTTTAGACTTTTCAGCTAAAGTTAGTTATCAAGATGAACTTATAGACATATCTAGATGGGTTCAAGCTAGATCTGCTACCGTTTTAGCAAATTCGTTAGAAGAGGGAGCTCATTATGTAAATTATGTAACACCTAGTTATACGGCAGAATTAGATGTAGAGGGAAAACCTTTTTATTTGTTTTTAAAAGGAGTTTCAACTTTAGGCTTTTCACATGGTACCGTTAAGCATCAAATTAGATTTGGTACAGAATATAACTTTAGTAAAAACTTTGGTAGGGGACAAATCTACGATATTAACTTTCCTTTGGCTCTAAATTCGGTCTCTTCTGTAAGACCAAGAGCGTATAATGATATTCCTGCATTACAAAACCTTTCTTTTTTTGCAGAAGATGGAGCTAAGATTTTGGCTGGCGAACATCATATCGATATTACTGCTGGTGTAAGGGCCATGGCAATGGTTGGAATGGACACTAAGTATGATATTGCCAACAAATTTTTATTAGATCCTCGTGTTAATGCTGTATGGTACTTGCCTAAAGCTACTTTAGGGGGTAAAAAATTGGAAATCAGTTTTGGAAGTGGCTTTGGAGTACATCATAAACTGCCAACTATGGATATGTTGTATCCAAACAAGACCTATATTGATAACATACAGTTAAACTACTATCATAATAATCCTGATTTTATTAGAGCTAATGCGAAAACCACTATTCTAAATACGGAAAATTACGCATTAAGGGCTGCTCAGAATGTGAAGTGGGAAATAAATGGCGATATTGATTATGATGGCAACCGCCTATCAATAACCTATTTTAGAGAAAGCATGGCTAGCGGATTTAGGCCAATGTCTAGATATGTGGCTACCACATACCGACTATACGATAATAGCTCTATTGATGCTGCAACCCTTACTTCTAGACCAAATGTTGAAGATTTTGCCTTCAAAGAGATGAAAGAATATTACGGCTATTCAATAAGCAGTAATGGTAGCGGTACATTTAAAGAGGGGATCGAATATCAGTTCACTACTAAAAGGTTCTCATCAATAAATACAAGGTTTACGATTAACGGCGCTTGGTTTAATAATCGTTACAAGAGTAGTGTGGTCAATTATGGTATTATAAGTCCTACAGTGAATACGGATAATAAGGTACGACAGTATATCGGCATCTATGATGAAGACGAAGGTACTAACTACCAACAATTCAATACCAATTTAACAGTAGATAGTTATTTGCCCAAGCTAGGCTTAATGTTCTCTGCTTCTGCACAGAGTTTATGGTTTACATCTAGACAAGAAAATTATAAAACCGGAGTGCCAATAGCCTATATGGATATCAACGGGAATACTTTACCGTATACAGAAGCAAGTGCGAAAGATCCTAATTTGCTATGGCTTCTGCAAAATTATAGTGCTCAAAGATTTAATCGAGACCGTATTCCCATCAGCTTACAGGTGAATATCAAGGCATCAAAGGACTTTAGGAATAATGCTCGAATATCAATGTTTGTGAGTAGATTTTTAACCTACACACCTTCGTATACTGATAGTAGTAATATTAGGTTCATTAGGCGAGGGGCATCACCTTATTTCGGAATGGAATTAAACTTTAATCTTTAAATATAAATATATCAAAAATGAAGAATGTAAAAATCCTCATGAGTACACTACTTGCATTTACAATACTTTTTAATGCATGTAAGAAAACTGAAAGTGCAAGGAGCAATCTTAATGCAACAATTGTTGTACCTACTAGTTTAGCTGGTTTTGCTTTAAAATCAGGAACACTTACTTTAAAAGAGGTAAATAGTGGAAGAACAAGTACTTCAAGTGCTATTAATAATGGAGCCTTAACAGTTTCTCTACCAGCTGGTTCATATAACATCGTTTTCGAAGGCGAAATTGAAAGTACTACAGGAGAAAAAGTGGTAAGTAAGGTGCGTGCAGTAAAAGATAATGTAATTGTTAATGGTGTTGAAGAAGTGAATACGGAACTTACTTTATTCTTATTCAAAACTCAAGAAGGATTTGTGATTAAAGAAGTTTTCTTTACAGGTACAGTTACTCCGCAGGGAAAAACTTACAATGGCGATAAATACTTCATTATTTACAATAATACCGACAAGGTTTTATATGCAGATAGTTTAATGATTGCTGAATCTGAGTTTCTTACAACTACTAAAAGAGCTTATACTCCAGATGTGATGTCTACTGATTTTACTTCTAAATCAATTGTAATGATTCCAGGTACAGGCAAAACTTACCCAGTACAACCAGGTGCATCAATTACTGTCGCTAATAACGCAATTAATCACCTTGTTTTTAACGATTTATCTGTAGATCTAAGAAATTCAAATTTCGAATTGACTTTATTAAGCTCTATTAACGTAGATAATCCGCAAGTACCTGATTTAGATAATATTTCTGGATACATGACAATGCACAATAGAGGTTTCAAAAGCTATGTAATAGCTAAAATGAAAGGTACAAAAGACGAGTTTTTATCTAAACAGGTTTACAACTTTGATTATGTAAATTCTGCTGGGAAAATCACCACTACTACAGCTTACAAAATTCCAAATTCTTGGGTTTTAGATGCAGTTAACCTAAGTGTAGAAAAAGAATTTAATTGGATTGTTACTAGTCCTGTGTTAGATATGGGTTGGACTTATTGTGGAAAAGTAGATAGTGATGCTACACGTTACGGAAAAAGTGTAATTCGTAAAGTTGCTAAAACTGAAGCAAACGGTAGAATTGTTTTACAGGATACCAATAATTCTACTGACGATTTTACACCAGAAGCTAAACCATCATTGTTCAAATAAGTTAATGAACATTAAAAAGCTAATATTTCTAATTGTTTTCTTGAGCGTAGCTAATACCTACGCTCAAGATACTACCTATGTAAATAAGGTTGCTGAGCAAGTATCGCCATTGGTTACCCTAAGGGATGAAATGTACTCCAGCCCGGCCTTGCGACCATTTTACAGGAATTACAACTATGCCTTGTTAGCTGCTAACTTAGAAAAGTTAGATAAGGATTTGTATTTAAAACAAGAAGGAAGTGGTTACAACTCGTTTAGAATCAATTCCGAATCCTTTATTAAGAATATTACAGGAATCTCTCTTTGGGGTAAAGCTTATTACAACAATGAAAAGATTAGACAGGTTAATTTTAATGAAACTTTAGATTACCATTACGTTTATCCATATGTAATGGCTGATACGATAGGAGGTGATTTAAATACTGAAACTTATTATTTTGGCGGTGGGCTATCAAAAAAAATTGGTGGATTGAGATATGCATTTCAAGGAAGCTTTAAAGGAATACAGTCTTTTAGAAATAGAGATCCTCGACCAAAAAACATTTCATCGGATGTTAATCTTTCTCTATCCGTAGCTAAAGAGTTGTCAAAAAATAAAGCATTATCATTTGATTTAAATTTACAAAAATATAATCAAGACAATGGCTTAACCTTCGTTAGGGAGTTGGGTTTTCCTTTAGTTTACCATGATGCAGGTTTGGGCGTTTATAATGAAATACTTGCAGGAACTAGGCTACAAGCATATTATAAAGGTTCTAGGTTGGGAGCACAACTTAATTTTACCCCCACAAATCTGAATGGTTTTTCGGCACAATTAGGCTATCATCAATTTCAACTTTCTAAAGAGCTTTCAAGCATAATAGATAACATATCTGAAGTGAATGAGGATAATATACATCTTGCGCTTGCTTATCATGTTCAATCGCAGAAGCAAAGTTTTATTGTGAGGTTAAAAGGGGCCTTTGTTAAAAGAGATGGTATTGAAGCCACTTTCGCAAATATAGGTAGTACAAGTTTGTATAAGGTTGCTGAAGAAACCAGATATATCAACGAAAAAATAAATGTGCAGTTAAATGCTATTTATGGTAATACGACCAATAAATTGAACTGGTTTGTTGGCTTGGATGGTACTTTTGCTAATTATAACGAAAACTATATCTTACCCGATAGATTTATTGATTATCAAAGCTTAAACTTAGGTGCCTTTATTTCTGCTTTAAGACCAATTGGTAAAAGTATTTTGAATTTAGAGTTTAAAGCTAATTACTTACAAATACTGAATAGTGATTACTCTTGGGATAATGTCAAAACGAATAGTGGTATCTACACTATGCTTAGTGATAATTACGAGTATTTATCGTCTGGTACATTTATAATTTCTGCCGCAGCTAGGGCCGATTTACCGATGACAAGTAAAATAAATCTTTTTTTAAAGGCAAAAGCAACTCAAGGAACTTATAGTAGTCGTGGTAATATTTCGGAGCTAGCATTTACCGTAGGCTGCAACTTTTAATGCCTAAAATCACGAAATTTAAACAAAACATATGCTTATTTTTGTAGGGATGAGAAAGATGAAATTTTTTGTAGCAGCGTGTTTGTTAATCATCACGTGTTTGCTACATTTTTCGTTTAGAGAAATTGGCTATACTTCTAGTGGAATAAAGTTGGACAGCCTGCGTAATTTATACGAAAAACCAGTAGCGCAGTGGCCAAAACCTAATGTAGACAACGGTGTGAAATGGGAGGAGCTTAAAGCACTTCCAGAAATTGATAGCAAGAAATATTTTGCTACGATGGAAAGTCCCGAAGTTGTTTTAGGTAAAAACCTGTTCTTCGATCCCATACTTTCTGGTTCTAACCAAATTTCTTGTAGCAGCTGTCATAATCCACAAACTTCGTGGGCAGATAAATTAGAAGTTTCTATCGGTCACGATCATGCAGCAGGTAACAGAAATACGCCTTCGTTATTGAATGTAAAAGAGCGTAAGACGTTCTTTTGGGATGGTAGAGCTACTACTTTGGAAGACCAAGTAAAAAGTCCTATTGAAGCCCACAACGAAATGGCAATGAACTTGAAAGAGTTGCCAGCTAAACTGAATAAAATTAAGGCTTATAAAAAATTAGTAAAAGAAGCTTACGGAACAGATAAAATCACTTTCGACCATGTTGCTAAAGCACTAGCAGGTTTTCAGCGAACTTTAACCAGTAGAAGAAGCCGTTTTGATAGATTTTTGAACGGAGAATATAAGCAGTTAAGTGATAAAGAAGTAGAAGGTTTGCACTTGTTTCGTACTAAGGCAAGATGTATCAATTGTCATAACGGACAATACTTTACGGATGAGCAATTCCATAATATAGGTTTAACTTATTACAAGCGTAAATACCAAGATTTAGGTAGGTATAACATCACCAAAGACCCAAATGATGTAGGTAAATTCCGTACACCATCCTTAAGAGATGTAATGAATACCAACCCTTGGATGCACAACGGTTTGTTTGATAATATTACAGGCTTATTGAATCTTTATAACAGTGGTATGCAGATGAATACGGCAAAGCCAGAACAAAAAGCTGCTGATCCTTTACATCCTGTTACCGACCCACTGATGAAGAAGTTGAATTTAACAAAGGATGAAATACAAGCTGTAGTAGCATTCTTAGAGTCGATTACGGCCACACAATACAAAATGAATAGGCCAGAGCAATTGCCTAGAGATAAGTAAACAAAAAATGCCGAGCATATCGCTCGGCATTTTTTTATTAACCCTCTCTGGCTACGCCATCTCTCCCTAAGAGGGAGAGAGCAACGATATGCTTATCTGAAACTTTTTGCTATTCTCTCCCTCTCAGGGAGATATCCAGATTTATCGGGAGAGCGGGTTGTTTAACTTATATCGCCTTCGTCATTTCTTTCAAAAACGCCTTTTCATCCTCATTTAACAACCGACTTACTTTCTCGTAAACCTCTTCATGATATTGGTTTAACCAATTGATATGTGAAGCTTCTAGTAATTCTTTTTTCACTAAAGTTGTATCAATAGGAGCAAGGGTTAGGCTTTCAAAAGCATAAAATTCATTGAACTCATTGCGCTCATCTTTAACGGTTAAAACCAAGTTCTCAATACGAATACCGTGTTTGCCGTTGCGATAAATTCCTGGCTCAATAGAAGTGATGGTGCCTAATTCAATAGCAATTGGTGTTGCCGAAGCATTAAACACATGCGGACCTTCGTGTACGTTTAAATAATAACCCACACCGTGGCCAGTACCATGACCGTAATTCAAGGCGTAATCCCACATTGGTCTACGAGTAATGGCATCTATCTGATAGCCGCAAGTTCCTTTCGGGAAACGGGTTTTACAGCCTTCAATCATTGCTTTCAGCACTAAAGTGTAATCTGTACTTTCTTCATCGGTATTATTTCCCATTGGAATCACACGGGTAATATCTGTAGTGCCGTAAAGATACTGACCACCAGAGTCTACCAAAAATAAACCGTCAGCTTCAACAGCTACATCGCTCTCTGGCGTGGCTGCGTAATGAGGTAAAGCACCGTGAGCTTTGTAACCCGCAATGGTATTGAAACTTTCACCAACAAAACCATCCTGCTCTGCTCTAAAGTTTTTCAAAACCTCTGCCGCAGAAAGTTCGGTAATCTCAACTTTGCCTACATTTTCCTTCACCCACTTAAAGAATTTGGTCATTGCTGCACCATCTTTAATCATCGCTTTGCGGGTATTGGCAACCTCAACTTCGTTTTTAATGGCTTTTAAATAAGTAGATGGATTGGTTTCTATCACTTTTTGCACACCTGCTGCTACCTGTTTATACATATAGTAACAGTTGCGTTTAGGGTCGATTAAAATATTGCTATTTGCAGGTAAAGCTTGTAAATCAGCAGCTAGAGCTTCGTAAGTCGCAATCGTTACTCCTTGATGAGCTAAAGTCGCCAAATCAGCAGCAGTTAATTTATTGCTATCGATGTAGATAGTTGCCTTATCTTCAGTAATTAGTGCAAAACTCAACACTACTGGATTATAGCCTACATCTTGCCCTCTTATATTGAAAATCCAAGCCATATCATCTAATGAAGACACCAAATGATAAGCTACACGTTGTTTTTTCAATGAAGCTCTAATTGCTGCTAGCTTGCTCGGTACCGATTGTCCTACTACTTCATCAGCTAATAAAAAAGCTGGTTCAGCAGGCAAAGCAGGTCTATCGTTCCAAATTTGACCCACGTAATCTTGGTTCTCGAAACTGATATTTTTGAATGCCAACTGCTTCTCTAACTGTAGGCCTAAAAGAACGGAAACTGTTTTTTCGTCGAAAGCAATTTTAGCACCTTCTGGTAGTTTTTCGCCTAACCAATCGATATACTCGGCCATGCCTTGGGCATTCAATTTCACTAATTCAAAGCCACTTCCTTCTAATTGTTCTTCGGCCTGTACGAAATACCTTGAATCTGCCCATAAACCAGCAAAATCTTCGGTAATTACTACTGTACTCACAGAACCTGTAAATCCGGTTACGAAAGGGATACTCTTATAAAAATCGGGTAAATACTCGCTAATATGTGGGTCTGCCGAGGGAATAATATAGGCTGCAATGCCATCTTTTTTCATTAAACTGCGAATGGCAGCTAACTTTTCTAAATGTGTCATTTGTATAATATGTTAGTATTTCAAAGTAATGGATAATTTTTCAGTTTTCAGTTTACAATTGTCAGTTAACATTTAAAGGAATGACCAATGCGCATTTAACAATTTTTAGTTGGCAGTTAGGCAATCAACCATGAGCAGCAAATAACCAATAATCAAATTTCAATAACCAAACATTTCCTGTCTTCCGAACTTTCCGTATTAGTAGTTCTCAATTTGCAATTATCAATCAACTATGAACCATCAACTATCAGCAAAAATAACCGATATGCAAAAACAATAATCAATCAGCAAAGTTTTACCAATGAACCAATGAACCAATGAACCAATGAACCAATGAATCAATGAACCAATTCCACCAACAAAAACTAAATTTGAATGTTAATCACCAACTATGTATCAAGACCACACCACCACCGAAATCGATAATTTTTTAACCAAATCTCAAGTAGCTTTTTATCAGTACAAAAACTCATCACTTAAAGAACGAGCTAATTTCATGCGTACAATTGCTTTAGAAATTGAGGCTTTGGGAGAGGAATTGATTGAAACTGCTGCTGCGGAAACTCACCTGTCGGAAAAGCGATTATATGCAGAACGGAAACGTACCATTTTCCAATTGAATAGCTACGCCAATGCAGCGGAAAGAGGCGATTGGTTAGAAGTACGTATTGATATAGGTAGTGCAAGTGCTACTCCTCCAAAACCTGATTTAAGAAAGATGTTGGTGCCTTTGGGGCCAGTGGTTGTTTTCGGCGCTAGCAATTTTCCATTCGCCTATTCAACTGCTGGTGGCGATACGGCTTGTGCCTTTGCGGCAGGTTGTCCCGTAATTGTGAAAGCACATCCTGCACATGTAAAAACTTCAACGTTGGTGGCAAAAGCAATTTTGTCTGCGGTAGAAAAATGTAAAATGCCAGAAGGGATTTTCGCCCATGTTTATGGTGCTGACTTTAAAATAGGAACATATTTGGTTAAACACGAAGCCGTAAAGGCAGTAGGGTTTACAGGTTCTTACGGCGGTGGTAGGGCTTTGTTCGATTTAGCAAACCAACGTAAAACACCAATCCCTGTTTTTGCAGAAATGGGTAGCATTAATCCCGTGTTTTTATTGCCAAATAAGTTAGAAAATGACCATCAATGGATTGCAGAACAAATGAGTCGCTCCATTACTCAAGATATGGGGCAGTTTTGTACTAACCCAGGTTTAATAATAGCCGTTAAAAGCGATGCTTTAGGTCTGTATATCAAACAACTGGTACAAAACATCGAAGAAGTACAACCTGCAAGAATGCTACATAAGGGCATCGCTAAAAGTTTTACTGAGAATAGAAACAAGGCAATCACACAAGATGATGTAGAAGTGATTTACGAAAATGAAATCCAAACAGATGATGAAAAAGGCATTGTTACCATCGCTACGGTTTCAGGAAAATCATTCTTGAATAACCATCAATTGCATGAAGAGGTATTTGGTCCCTTTTCTTTACTTGTAATTTGTGAAGATGAAAAGGAACTTTTAACAGTAGCAGAAAGCTTAGAAGGTCAGTTAACAACTACCTTAATGGCAACAAAGTCAGATATTACTCACCATTCGCAACTGCTCAACATACTTAAAGAAAAGTGCGGCAGATTGGTGCTTAATGGCGTTCCAACTGGGGTAGAAGTGGCTTTGGCAATGCATCACGGTGGCCCATTTCCTTCGTCGACAGATAGTAGGTTTACCGCAGTAGGGGCAGACGGGATCAAGCGCTTTGCTAGGCCAGTGAGCTTTCAAAACTGGAACGATGAATTTTTGCCAGATGAACTGAAAAATGAAAATCCATTAAACATTTGGCGTACGGTAAATAATGAATTGACAAAGAATGTGATTTTAGAAATATGAGCCACAGATACACAGATGTCGTATTTTTATTCGGTTATATTGTAGCATAATCGAAAATTGATCTGTGCATCTGTGGCAAAACAATCTTAATTAATATTTAATCTATAGAAATAGTAGTCTTTTAATAAATATTGCTAATTTTGAATAATTGACGGTTTTTACCGAAAGTTTTAAGATATGCAATTACAAATTAATCAAGCTTTAGCTGCTAATTCAATACATTATCCAACAACAGCTGCGAAAGATATTGTGCTTTTGCATGGTTTGTTTGGTAACCTCAGTAATTGGAAAGCAGTACAGCAAGAACTCTCTCCAAATTATCAGGTGTGGACACCACAATTACCTCTTTTCAACCACTTTCTGGGAGGTGGATTAAATAAACTGGTAGATTTTTTGGAGGATTATCTTCAAGAACATCAAATTAAAAATCCCATACTAATTGGTAATTCTTTAGGCGGCCATGTGGCATTGCTTTATACCTTAAAATATCCTGAAAAAGTAGAACGTTTGGTACTTACTGGAAGTTCTGGTTTGTACGAAAATTCTTTTGGCGGCACTTTTCCTCGTGTAAAAGATTATCAGTACATCAAACAGAAAATAGAAGATGTTTTTGATAGGAAGGAAGTGGTAGACGAGGAAATGGTATCTTATGTATTTGATATCGTACAGCAAAAATCTAAAGCTTTGTCGGTAATTATGCTAGCTAGAGATGCACAAAAGCAAAACCTGAAAGAGCTACTTCATTTTATTAAAATCCCCGTTTTACTGATTTGGGGATTACAGGATATTGTTACCCCGCCAGAAGTTGCGGAAGAATTTTACCAGTATTTACCTAATGCTACGCTGCACTATATAGATCGTTGTGGTCATGCGCCAATGATGGAGCAACCCGAACTTTTTAATGGTTACGTAAGTAATTTTCTAGCATCTTAATATGGAAAAGATAAATTATCTGGCTTTTGCCATACCTGCTTTTTTCTTGTTCGTATATTTGGAATATATGTTGGCTGTAAGCAAAAAGAAAGCATATTTATTTAAGTACGAAAGCTCGGTTTCTAATATCAGTATTGGTATCGCAGAGCGATTATTGAACCTTTTCATCGCTGCCAGTTTTTATGAGTTGTTCAATTATGTTTATCAGCATTATGCTGTGTTTAACATTCCAAACGCCTGGTGGGTATGGGTTTTACTCATTCTAGCTACAGATTTTGTTTGGTATTGGTATCACCGATTAGGGCACGAAGTTAATTTCTTGTGGGCAGCACATATTGTACATCATCAAAGCGAGGAGTTTAATTTAACGGTTTCGGCACGTATTACTACTTTTCAGGCTTTAATTAGAGGTGTTTTTTGGTGTGCACTGCCATTTTTAGGCTTTCATCCGTTAATGGTTACCGTAATTTTAACAGTGCATGGTGCCTATTCATTTTTTACGCATACGCAGATGATTGGCAAATTAGGATGGTTAGAAAACATACTAATCACGCCATCGCTACATGGGGTTCACCATGCCAGTGATGATAAATATCTCGACAAGAATTATGGAGATGTATTTACGTTTTGGGATAAAATGTTCGGTACCTATCAGAAAGAAGAAGAGGCACCTACTTACGGTTTAACGCATCCAATAAAAAGCCACAGTTTTTTATGGCAGCACTTCCATTATTATTTGGAGATTATAGAGGCTTGCAGTAGAACATCAGGATTTGCCAATAAAATTAAAGTGGTTTTTGGCAGTCCAGCGTTGTTAGATCAGGATATTAGGCCAGCGTTAGAACGTAGGTTTTTGCAACATAAAGTAAAAGCACCTGCTAAATTTAAATTAAAGGGTTATATCAATATACAGCTCGTATTGAGTGTGATATTATTGACCACAACAACAGCTTTTTGGTCGTATTTAAATTTGGCTGATGGGATTTTAATTGCGCTGTTTGTACTCATCACTCTAATTAATTGTGGCGCATTGTTAGAGCAACGCCGCTGGATTTATTACCTAGAATGTGTAAGGCTTATTTTCTTATTTGGATTTGTCTTCTACAAACTCGATTGGGTAGAATTGATATTCTTGCCAACAATAGTCCTTATTATTTTGGAGAGAACCTTTGCATTGAGCAGTTTGTATAAAAACTACGTTTTGCGTTACGAAGAAGGGTGATGTAATGGTTAATTGTAAATGATAAATTATTAATGACAAGCGATATTTAAAGCATTAACAATTAACGATTAATCATTATAAATTATACTTCTGCTTTGTTTGGTACTATTAAAACAGGACAGGCAGATTTTCTAGCCACGTGTTCGGCTACACTACCCATTAAAAAGTGATTGATGCCAGTTCTGCCGTGTGTGCCAATCACAATTAAATCTGCACTCCATTCTTCCGATTGTTGCAAAATACCATTGGTTGCGGTATCGAGCACCGATAAATAAGTGGTTTTTCTATCGTTACCAAATTTTGCTTCTATTTCTTTGAGTAACACATGGCTATTTTCTAGACTATTATCATATAAATCCACAATAGCTGGTGTAAAACCAAAGTCTGGATTGGCGATTGGCGGAGCTGGTTCAACGATGTTTAACAAAGCTACCTCTGCACCATATAGCGCAGCCATTTCATATCCGGCTTTTGCCGCTTTTTCTGCCGAAACACTATTATCTACTGCAATTAAAATTCTTTTATAATTCATGGCGTTGTATTTTTGTTTCCACTAAATAACAAATTGTAAGCTATAAAGTTTCCCACAAAAGGGCATAAAATAGGCTGATTTTTATCACATATTTAAGTACTTTTATTGCAATTCATTTTTTATTATGGAAATATATCACGTTTGTCGCATTGCCGTAGCACCTCTCAGAAAAGAACCATCTGACAGAAGCGAAATTGTTTCGCAATTGCTTTTCGGCGATAGAGTAATCTTAGTAGAAAAAACTGAAAAATGGTGCTTCGTTAAAACACATCATGATCATTACGAAGGCTGGATGGATTACAAGCAGTTGCAAAAAATCACTGCCTTGCAATATAATGATGAACAGAGCTATCAATACCTTGCCGCACTAACTTTCGATAACCGTTTAGTGGATGATGCAGGAACAACCTATTATTTGAGTCCAGCAAGTACCTTGCCTTTTTACCAAGATGGCTACTGCTATTTGGGCGAAGAAAGGTTTGAAGTAAAAACTGAACCAATCCTTCCTAATTCGGCTGATTTTGCAGCAAAAATAGAAGAAACAGCCAAGTTCTTTTTGAACTCGCCTTATTTATGGGGTGGTCGTACGTTTTTTGGTATTGATTGCTCTGGGTTTGTACAAGCCGTTTATAAATTATTGGGTTTAAGTTTGCATAGAGATGCTTCTCAGCAAGTGGAGCAGGGAGATTTAGTAGATTTCCTAGCTTCGGCAAGATTAGGAGATTTGGCTTTCTTTGATAACGAAGAGGGAAAAATTACCCATGTTGGTTTGATGTTGAGCAATGACAAGATTATACATTCGGCTGGTAAAGTACGCATAGACCCCATAGATAACCAAGGAATTTATAACCTAGAGTTGGATAGGTATACGCACAAATTGAGAGTGATTAAAAGATTTGTTTAGGTAATAGGATTTAGGTAAAAGGTATTAGGTTTTAGTGAATATACCAAGATCAAGAAAAACTAAACCCTAATGCCTAACCCCTAGCCACTAATAAAGTTCCTTCATCAATTTCTCAAAATTCTCTTTCAGTTCTGCTAATTCGGTCTCTAACTTAGCTACTCTTTCTTCTAATGCAGAATTAGACCTAGCTGGAGTTTCATCTGTAGCAAAATCCTCTTCGTTAAATTCTACATCACCGCTAAATAGGTGTGCGTAACGTTGTTCTTTTTGTCCAGCTCGTTTGGGTAGTTGTTTGATATAGCCTTCGCTAGCCAATTTTTCCAAAGTTTGGTTTACTTCTTCTAAAGTTTCAAACTCGTGTAACCTGCCAGAGTTGGTATTGATTTCTCCAGGCGTTTGTGGTCCGCGAAGAAACAAAAGGCACATTACCGCTACTTCCGAAGGTAAAAGTGGATAAACGATAGCAAAATTATGCTTGTACTTGGTAGCTCTGCTCGAGCCTCCCATAGCAGTAGACATCAAACCGCCTATTTTCAATGAATTTAATGCCGCACCAATGGTTTCTTCGTCATAATTAACCACAGGTTTCCTTGATGTTTTCTGGTTACAGGCCGAAACTAATCCGTTCATGGTCATTGGGTAATAGTCGGGCGTAGTCCTCGCTTTTTCCATTAAGGAACCTAGAACTCTAATTTGTTCGGCAGTAAGTACAGGTATTTTTATTTCGTTGTCCATTTGGCTAATTTAATCCATCAAAACCTAAAAACAAATAATAAATAACATGTAACGAAATATATATACAGCACAGGCAAATACTAAAAAAAGATAAAGAGACGCAGTAAAACTGAAAATGATTAGTTTTATTTATTGTTGATTATGGAAAATCTACATCTATGACATCAATTAATAAACTCATTGCTTATGAAATTACGCTTACTCATTCTTTCTGCTTTTCTTACGTTCAACGCAGTAGCTCAAAATAAACTTTCTAAAAGTAAACAGGTTAGCGATGCTACATTTGTTTATAAAATTACCGACAAAGAGGCAGTATTTTTGCTAAAAGACAAGAAAGTAAACGAAAGTTTTTATCATACATTAACTAGTTCTGATTATTATAAAGAATACCTGAAAAAGAATTTGCCTTTCGGGAATTATTTGCTGGTAAATGCAAGTGGTGGTTCATTAAATACAGTTTTTAAAGCAGAAAATAATGTTTCACTTCAATTTATTAATAATCAGAAAGATTTTCAGTTTTACATTGTAGATGTTAAAGGTAATCTGATTGCCAATGCGTTAGTGGAAATTAATGGTAAAAAAAGAGCCCAGTACGATCGCAAAGCTAAATTATACCGAAGTACATACAGTAAAGAAAATGGTAAGCCTAAAGAAGATGGGCTCATTAAAGTGGTACATGAAGGGGTAAGTAATTTTTTTGAGTACGATTTGGATGATAATAATAGGTATTACGATAGGGAAGAAAGAGAAGATTGGTCGTTTTTTAAAAAAGTAGCTTATGCTTTTCCTGTTAAGTATTTTTGGCGACCATTTAAGAAAATCCATAACAAAAGAAAGACTACCAAGCCTTTGTATGCGGGCTACATGGTTTTTAGCAAACCAATTTACAAACCATTAGATACCGTAAAATTTAAAGCTTACCTCATTAATTACAAGGGTGGGGAGATTAAAAATAAACCAGCGGATGTAGTTTTGAAAGTTGGTGGTAACAAGACTTTGGCTACCATAAATCCTTATAAAAATGGAGGTTACGAATATAGTTTCGTGCTGGCTGATAGTTTGAACTTAAAACTTGATAGAAATTACAGCATAAGTTTAGAAGAAAAAGCCAGAAATAAGAAGAAAGCATTCCATATTGCCAACAATTTCCGTTACGAAGATTATGAGTTAAAAGCACTTGATTTTTCGCTCAGAACGGATAAGGATGTACAAACGAAAGACAGTTTAATCACAGTTTATTTCAAAGCAACTGATGAAAATGAGCTAGCTGTACCAGATGGTAGGGTAGAATTGGTACTAACCACTAACCATGTGAGCTATTATACCGATTACAAAGTTTTTTTGCCCGATACGCTTTGGAAAAAGAACATCACTCTAGAGCCTGTGGGCGAGACAAAATTAGTTTTACCTGCAGATATTTTTCCTAGGGCTAATTTCAGTTTTGATTTAGAAGCTAAATTCCTGAACAGCAATAACGAGGCTAGAACAGCATCAAAATCCTTAACTTATAACGATAGTAATTGGGCAAAAAAAACAAACAAAGCAATCGAAATAAAGTCTGAATTTAAGAAAGACAGTTTAGTTCTTTCTTATTTCGAGAATGGTAAAAGCCAAAGTCAATCATCGAAATTGATTAGTTATACAGCAAATGATATGGTGATAAATTCGCAACAAATCACCTTGCCTTTTAAAGTTAAAACAGATTATCGTGCTGAATATTATGAGGTAGAAACTCCAAAAGACACAACCACAATCTATATCAATAGTTTGAAACCAGAGCTACAAATTAATGCAGTGCAGAATAAGGATAGCCTACGCGTGGTGGTGATAAATGAACATAAAATACCTTTTTGGTACACCATTTTTTCGGATAACAAAGTGTTTTTAAGAGGGTACACTCACCAATTAGATACTTTAATTAAAAACAACAGTAAGAAAGCAAGTCATATTCGAATCAATTACATCTGGGATGAAGATGAGATGACCAATGAAGTAAGTGCTTTTTACAATCTTAATCAGTTAAATTTAAAGTTGGTTGCGCCAGAAATGGTTTACCCTGGACAAAAAGTGAACATGCTGGTACAGGTAACCGATATTAACCACAAACCCGTTGCCGAAACTGATGTTACAGCACAAGCTTTTACCGCGAAATTTAAGGATGCACCTAGCGTTCGTTTGCCTTATTTGGGTCGAAAATATTTGATCCGCAAGCAAAGCAATATTAAGGTAGAGGCAGACGAAGCTTATGGCAGTGTGAGCAAAAATCTAGATAAGCTTGCTTGGATAAAATGGAGCAAAAGTTTAGGCTTGGATAGTATCGAATATTTTAAGTTTACCCATCCAAACCCTACTTATAATGTAATTGAAGCTACTAATGATTCCACCACGCAAGTAGCTCCATTTGTAATGTTAGATGGACAGATTTTACCTGCTAATATCGTTTATATCGATAATGTACCTGTGTTTTTTAGCCAAGCGCAACAACTACAACGCTACTCATTTTTGGTAACGCCAGGTTTGCACGATTTTAAAATACGCACTGCGGATAAATTGGTAACGGTTAAAAATTATCACATCACCGCTGGTAAAAAGACAATTTTTAGTGTTTTGGCAGATACTACAAATAAGTTCTTTGCTGTGAACAAACCAACAACACTCACGCCAGAAGAAAGTCAGGAATTGGATAATTACATGATAAGAATTGCCAATAATTTTAACCTCAACAAAACAACGGTCGCTGCGCAACTAACGGATACTCGTTTGCTGATTAACCCAAATAACCGCAACGACAGAGAACTAGTAGTTGGCCCCATTAGAGAAAATCATTTGACATTCGATAATGAAAAGTGGCACCAAAACTTTATGAAAGAAGCGGGCTATACTTACACTTTCGAGCCAGGTCTGATTAAGCAGAAATCTAATAAGACCAAATACGCATTTGATACCAAATTGTATAATGGAAGTAGTAATGGAAACACCAATATAGCTAATGAGTACGCTTTGAAGAAGAAAGAAATAGACAAAATTTGGACCGATTTTTTGGATTTGCGCAGTCGTACTACAGAACTTTTTAGTATCGATTACACAAACTTAAAAACGTTTGGAAAACTGACGTACCATATAGATACAGCATTTACCAATCATATTCCATACATCAAAAATGTAATTGCTTTTAAACCAAATCAGGCTAATTATTTGCGTATTTACAAAGGCGATGTCAATACAGATAATTACGAAAGTGGAAAATATAAGCTGCTATTCTTGTTGAAAGATAATAGCTACTTCATTACCGATAGTATTTCTGTTAAAGCTAACGGTGCTAATTATTACAAATGGAACAGCTTTAAAATTATACAGGCTGATACTTTCAGCAAGAAATTAGATAGCACTATCAAAGCTACACCAAGTTTGGGTCGCCAGCTTGTTTTAGAAAGGCATCGTCGGTTCTTTAATAACTACCTATTTGATAAAAGTGAACTGAAAAAAACAGTACGAGGGAGGATTTTATCAACCGAAACTAAAAAAGTATTGAAAGGTGTAGTTGTAACGCTTGTGGATTTGGATGTGAGCACTACTAGCAATGCTAAAGGATGGTTCGAATTGAAAACACCTGAGTTAGGAGCTCTGAAAATATCTGCATGGGGCTATTACGATAAAATCGTTGAACTAGGCAATGCAACAATTGGAGATCTATTCTTAGATACGATTGGAAACGAGATAAAAGGAGTGGAAGTTGTTGGTTATCCTTCCATGAAAAAGCAAATGCTGGCTGGTAGTATTGCTGTTTTAAAATCGGAAGAACTAGTGGGGGCTCTAGCGGGTCGTGCTGCCGGTGTACAATTGGAAGAAGCGGTAATATCTGTTAGAGGTTCCAATAGTATCAATGCTAATCAAAAGCCATTAGTTATTTTAGATGGTGTACCTTATGATGGCGATATCAGCACTTTAGATAAAGAAATCGTTAAAGATATCACGATACTTAAAGATGCCAGCGCAACTGCTATTTATGGCTCTAGAGCCGCAAATGGTGTAATCATTATCAAAAGTAAAAAAGGTAATTTGGCTAGCAATGCAACTGGCGAGCTTGTGGCGCAACAGCAAACCCTGCGTACTAATTTTAACGATGAAGGTTTTTGGCAGCCCAAACTAATTACAGATGAAAATGGCATCGCCAAGTTTACGGTGAAATTTCCTGATGACATTACCAAATGGACCACCCGTGTAATGGCGATGAACGGAAATAAACAAACAGGCTACACCGAAGGAAGCATCAAATCATTTAAATCGTTAAGTGCCAACTTCGTTTCTCCACTTTTTGCCGTAACCGGCGATAGCATCAACGTAATTGGAAAGCTGATGAACTACACGCCTTTGGAAGAAACGGGCATTCGTAAGTTCTCCTACAATGGACACGAATTAAGAAATTCTACCGTGAAATTTAAAAACTCGCTGATTGATACCTTGGGCATTGTGGTGAAATCGAAAGATAGCTTAAACTTTGAATATACATTGGCGCAAGAGAACGGTTATTTTGATGGAGAACGTCGAAAAATTCCAGTTTTTGAAGCTGGCGTGAAGGAAACTAAAGGCTATTTTTCAGCTCTGCTAAGAGATACTATTATTAATTATTCGTTTGATAAAAACTTAGGTAAAATTACACTTAGAGCTGAGGCATCGGTATTTCCAACTTTATTGGACGAAATGACCAAACTTCGCAATTATGAGTATTTGTGTAATGAGCAACTGGCATCTAAACTGAAGGCGCTGTTGCTAGAAAAACGTGTACGCAAATATCTCGACCAAAAGTTTACACACGAAAAGGACATCACTTTTATCCTTAAAAAACTACAGCAAAATAAAAAGCCGCAGGGTACTTGGGGTTGGTGGCAAAACAGCGAAGAGCAAATGTGGATTAGCCTACATGTGGTAGAAGCATTGTTGCAAGCACAAAAAGATGGATATGCTGTAGATTTGAATAAACCTTTGCTTCAGCGTTATTTGATAGGTAAATTAACCGAAATGCCAAGCTATAACGACATACAGGTGATTAGGTTATTGCACTTACTAGATGGCAAGAATTATATCAAAGATTGGGTTTTGGCTTACGAGCAAAGGGAATTGGAAAAACAAAAACAGCGTGATGCAAATTTGCCAGCAGAACTTTTAGCATTAAAACAGCGAGAAACGAAAACCTCAGTTTATTCGATTTTAGAAATGATTGAATTGAAACAATTAGCTGGTTTAAAAATAGATTTGACTGCGATGTTAAAGCTTAAAAAACAGACGATGTTTGGTAGTATTTATTGGGGCGAAGAAAACATTCGTTTTTGGGATAACAGCATTCAGAATACTTTATTGGCTTACCGAATTTTAAAAAATGCTGGCGGTTATGAAAACGAATTGGATAAAATAGCACTTTACTTTTTAGAGCAACGTAAAGATGGGCAATGGCGAAATACTTATGAAGCGTCGTTGATTTTAGAAACCATTTTGCCAGCTTTTATGGCTACTAACGCAAAGGCAGAACCTGCATCAATTAAAGTGAACGATCAAGAGCTAACTCAGTTCCCTTTTGATACGACGATAGAAAATGCGACTGACTTAAGAGTGCAGAAGACGGGAAAAACTGCTGTGTACTTTACCGCATATCAGCAGTTTCAAAATCCAAAACCTAACAAAGTTGATAAAGATTTTAAGGTTGCCTCTACTTTAATGCAAAATGGTGCCGCCTCGTCGAAATTAAAAGCGGGAACTACTGCAACGCTAAAGGTTGATGTGGAAGTAAGAGCAGATGCAGATTACGTGATGATTGAAATCCCAATTCCTGCGGGTTGTAGTTACGAAAATAAAATGCAGAATTTTTGGGGTGTAGAAACCCACAGGGAGTATTTTAAGAACAAAACATCAATTTTTTGTACTAAGATGAAACAAGGCAAATACACCTTCGAGATAGATTTGATGCCGCGTTACACCGGTAGTTATGTATTAAATCCCGCAAAAGCAGAGCTGATGTATTTTCCAGTTTTTTACGGCAGGGAAGGAATGAAAAAGGTAGAGATTAAGTAGAGGAATTAATCTCGACATCAACTCGTCATTGCGAGGTACGAAGCAATATTAAAGCACCATACTATAGTAGTAAGATTGCTTCGTGCCTCGCAATGACGAAACCTTATAAAACTGTTTGGGTTTTCGCTAGGCGATAGCGTCTCAAACTTACGTTCAGCTAATTTTCGGTCTCTTATTTTTCGGATAGTATCAATAAGCCAAAGCATATACTTTGAAAGAAAAATAAGCAACCGAGAGTTTTTGTTACTTTTTGCGGTCAAAAAGTAAGAGCCCAGCGGCGGCGAGCTTAACAAATACATTATAATAAATACAGATTAGTCTTTAATTTGAAAAGAGGTTACCCTCACTTTAAATTGCCCTACGTTATCGGGAACGATTGCGCAAATATTTGCGCTTAAATCAAAGTTTTACTAGCATAAATTATGTAGAATTGTTTCGACCAAATGCTAGTAAAGGTGCTTTATGCTTCTCTATTAGCTCAGAAATAACTGAAAAGCTTGTAAAGAAATGATTTTATCAAAAGATAATCTGAAACTAATTGCCACAGAAAATGTGGTTGTCCCAAATGCAGAAATTTTCGAATTACCAGAGAAGGTTTTACAATTTGGAACAGGGGTGTTGTTACGTGGTTTACCAGATTATTTTATCGATAAAGCTAATCGTGAAGGCGTTTTCAATGGTCGCGTGGCGGTAGTGAAATCTACAGGTGCTAACACTTCAGAGTTCGATCAACAAGACTCGCTTTATACGCTTTGTGTTCGTGGCATCGAAAACGGACAACCAGTTTCAGAAAACATCATTTCATCAGCCATTAGCCGAGTTATTGCAGCCGAAAAAGATTGGCAAGCAATTTTAGACATCGCTAAATCGGAAGAACTACAAATCGTGGTTTCTAATACAACAGAGGTTGGTATTCAATACGTAGAAGAAAGCATTGAAAATAATCCACCTTCATCATTCCCCGCAAAATTGCTATCTGTTTTATACGAACGTTTCAAAGCTTTTAATGGCGATAATAGTAAAGGTTTGGTCATTGTGGCTACCGAATTAATTCCTGATAACGGAACTAAGCTAGGCGAAATTGTATTGAAACTAGCGCATTATAATAAACTAGAAGCAAACTTTATCGCTTGGTTAGCACAAGCAAATACTTTCTGTAATTCATTGGTAGATAGAATTGTGCCAGGTAAGCCTGATGCAGAGACTATTCAGGCTTTGCAAGAAGAACTAGGTTACGAGGATGCTTTGCTGTCAATGACGGAACCTTATCGCCTTTGGGCAATTGAAGGTGGCAAGCATGTGGCTGATGTACTTTCTTTTGCAACGGTAGACGAAGGCGTGATCATTGCCGAAGACATCGAAATTTACAGAGAACTTAAAGTGCGTTTATTGAACGGTACACATACCTTAAGCTCGGGTATTGCTTTCCTTTTAGGAATTGATACGGTAAAGAATGCCATGACTCATGAGTTGATGACGAACTACATCGAAACCTTAATGGCCACAGAAATTGGTCCGGCAATTCCGTACGAAGTAGATAAAAAACAAAGCGATGTCTTTGCAAATGCGGTGAAAGACCGTTTTTCCAATCCATCTATCGAACATTTTTGGACAAGCATTGCATTTCAGTACACAATGAAGATGAAAATTCGCATCCTTCCATTGCTACTGAATTACTATAAAATATTTAATCAAGTTCCTGTACATATCGCTTTAGGTTTCGCAGCTTACTTGGCCTTCTCTCGAGTAGAGAGAGAAGAGAATGGTCTATATTTTGGTTTGGATAATGGTGCGAGTTATCGGTTAAACGATGACTCTGCACCTTATTTATTTGAAAAGTACAACCAAAATCCAGATGAATTTGTAGAGCAAGTTTTGACAGATGAGCACATTTGGGGGGTAAATCTAACTCAATTGACAGGGTTTATACCAGAGGTGAAGAACTTATATTTGGAAATCATTAACCAAGGTGCTGCTACTGTTTTATCTAAGTTCACGACAGCTCAGCTTAAAGAAGTTTAGAAAAAATCAAGCTTTCTAATTAATCGGAGCAGAAATACTGACCGACGAAAGAATATAATATTTAAATGAAACAACAAGTTTTAAAAGTACATCCAAAAGATAATGTTTTGGTAGCCTTAACCGATCTTAAAGCAGGCGAGTTAGTGGGTTTCCAAGGCGTAAATTATTTATTGGTTGATGATGTAGATGCCAAGCATAAATTCTACATGCAAGATATGCAGGCAGGTGATGAGGTTTATATGTATGGTACTTTGGTAGGTAAAATCCAGTTTCCGGTAACATTGGGAACTAGAATGACTACCGATAACCTAAAACATGCGGCGGCTCCTTACGAGTATCGTCCATATCATTACGAGTGGCATGCGCCAGATGTGTCTAAGTTTGAAGGAAGAACTTTCAATGGTTACCACCGTGCAGATGGCAAGGTTGGTACAGCCAATTATTGGTTGTTCATTCCCACGGTTTTTTGTGAAAATAGAAACTTAGATGTAATCCGCGAAGCGTTACACAATGAACTAGGTTATGCAGTAACTGCGAAATATAAAAACTACACGCAACACTTAATCGAAGCTTTTAAAAGTGGGACAGATATTTCGTCTTTAGATGCGCCAATGGCATTTGAAGGTTCAAGAAATGAGCGTGTTTTCAAAAATATCGATGGTATCAAATTTCTAAACCATCAAGGTGGATGTGGCGGTATCAGACAAGATGCGGCTGTTTTAAGTAAATTGTTGGCAGCTTACGCCGACCATCCAAATGTGGCTGGGGTAACTGTATTGAGTTTGGGATGTCAGAATTTGCAGGTGCAAGATTTTACTGCCGATTTAAAAGGCCGTAATCCTAATTTCGATAAGCCAATCTATATTTTCGAGCAGCAGCAATCGCAAAGTGAAGAAAATATGATTGCTTTGGCCATTAAAAAGACCTTTGAAGGTTTAGTAGAGGCTAACAAAATTGAAAGAGCGCCAGCACCTTTAAGTAAATTGACCTTAGGTGTGAAATGTGGTGGTAGCGATGGTTTTAGTGGTATTTCGGCAAATCCAGCGGTAGGTTATTGCGCTGATTTGCTAGTAGCTTTAGGCGGTACAGTTTTACTGGCCGAGTTCCCTGAGTTGTGTGGCGCTGAGCAAAACATGATTGACAGGACCATTGAAGAAGCCTCTGCTAGAAAGTTCATGAAATTGATGGGAGCTTACAGTGAAGCTGCAGAAAATGCAGGTTCAGGTTTCCATATGAACCCTTCGCCAGGTAATATCAAAGATGGTTTAATCACCGATGCGATTAAAAGTAACGGAGCTGCCAAAAAAGGTGGTACTTCGCCAATTGTAGATGTGTTGGATTATACTGAGCCATCAACCAAACCAGGTTTAAACTTGGTTTGTACGCCAGGTAATGATGTAGAAGCTACTACCGGTAAAGCGGCAAGTGGTGCTACACTAATTTTATTTACCACAGGCTTGGGTACACCAACTGGAAACCCAGTTTGTCCGGTAATTAAAGTGGCTACCAATAATGACTTAACCAAACGTATGGGAGATATTATTGATATCAACACGGGGCCAGTTATTGAAGGCGAGAAAACCATTGAAGAAATGGGCGAGGATATTTTAGAGTATTGTATCAAAGCGGCAAGTGGCGAGGTAATTCCGAAAGCGGTATTATTAAACCAAGATGATTTTATTCCATGGAAACGTGGCGTTTCATTGTAGAGACAAATCATCATTTGTCTCCTGAGGCGCAAAATCTTGCGCCTTTACAGAACAACGTTTGGATAAATTATCATTTGTCTGCCACAACGTTTAGGGTTATATTAGCCAAAATCGTCTGTCATTAAAACGAGGATCAAACCAAAACCTCTAATGACGGACCCAAAATATAGAAAATGAAACAAATACAAGCAGTACACTCAGAAGATTTCAAGAGTTACGACACCGAAAAAATCAGAGAAAGATTTTTATTGGACGACTTGAAAGCGACGGACAAAGCAAATTTTGTCTACTCACACTACGACAGAATGGTTACCGGTTTAATCACGCCAGTAAACAGTGTTGTAGATTTAGGTAATTACGATATTTTACGTGCCGATTATTTCTTAGAAAGAAGAGAACTAGGCGTTATTAACGTAGGCGGTGCAGGTACAATTGTTGCCGATGGAACTAGCTACGATTTAAACAAAAAAGATTGCTTATACTTAGGTAAAGGCGTTAAGGACGTGAAGTTTAGCAGTAAAGATGCTAGTAATCCAGCTGTTTTTTATGCACTTTCGGCACCAGCACATACCAGTCACCCAACAGCATTTGCTAGTCACGCAGATGTTTTTTCAGCAGATTTAGGTGCTTTAGAAACTGCAAATCAACGTACCATTTCTCGTTATATCCATAAAGATGGTATCCAAAGCTGTCAGTTGGTAATGGGTTTAACATCATTAGCAAATGGGTCTATTTGGAACACAATTCCTCCTCATACCCACGACAGAAGAATGGAAGTTTATTTCTATTTCGATGTAGAAGCAGACCAAAGAGTTATTCATTTTATGGGCGAACCTCAACAAACTCGTCATATTGTAATGGCTAACCACGAGGCAGTTTTATCGCCAACTTGGAGTATTCACTCTGGTGCTGGTACCAAAAACTATAGCTTTATTTGGGGTATGGCTGGCGAGAATTTAGATTACGCAGATATGGATACTTTTCCAGTAGCTGAATTGAGATAAGAAATAATAATTAACCACAAAAGCACAAAGAGCACTAAGAAATTTAAAGACTTACGAAGTTTCGTAAACTTCGTAAGTCTGCAATGTTCAAAACTCATAACTCAATCTTTGTGTGCTTCGTGTCTTTGTGGTAAAAAAAAACAAACCCGTGCTAATAAATTAGTATCGTGGTAAAAACATAAACATTAAATGGAACAATCATTTTCATTAAAAGATAAAGTAATCGTTGTAACTGGCGGAACAGGCATTTTAGGTCTTTCTTTCATCAACGCAATTGTAGAGGCTGGTGGTACCGTAGGTATTTTAGGCAGAAACGAACAAGTAGCAAACGAACGTGCAGATGCAATTAATAAAGCTGGCGGTAAAGCCATCGCTCTAATTGCCGATGCCATGAACGAAGAACAATTAATCGCGGCTCGCGAAAAAGTATTAGCTGCTTACGGAAAAATAGATGGTTTGGTAAATGCGGCGGGTGGTAACATGCCTGATGGTGTTTTACAACCAGAGCAAAATATCTTCGAAATGAAGATGGATGGAATGAAAACTGTACTAGACCTTAACCTTTGGGGAACTTTAATTCCTACACAGGTTTTTGGTAAAGCCATTGCAGAAACCGGAAGAGGAAGCATCGTCAACATTTCTTCGATGAACTCTAAAAGAGCAATTACCAAAGTATTAGGTTACAACATGGGTAAAGCAGCTGTAGATTGCTATACACAATGGTTTGCGGTAGAATTAGCTAACCGTTACGGTGATAAAATTAGAATGAATGCATTAGCGCCAGGATTCTTCTTAACAGAGCAAAACCGCAATTTATTAACTACTGCTGATAGTGGTTTTACACCAAGAGGTCAGTCGGTAATAAATCAAACGCCTTTTAAACGTTTTGGTAACCCAGATGAATTAAAAGGTGCTTTGGTTTGGTTGTTAAGCGATGCTTCGCAATTTGTAACCGGAGCAATGATTTGTGTAGACGGCGGCTTTTCTATTTTCGGAGGGGTGTAGTTGGTTGTTTCGTTGATTAGTTTTTTGGTTTTTTAGGTAGAACTATTATACCAAATAGCAGTCGAAGTTCAATTATCTAAGGTATTTCTATAAAAAAAATAATAACTGGTTTAAGGGTTTGATTTGCGTGTAAGCTAAACAACAAACCAACCAAATAACCAAACAACCAATAAAGTATAAATGAAAAAGTTTTTAGACGAAAATTTTTTATTGCAAACGGAAACAGCACGTACTTTGTATCATGATTATGCAAAGCACATGCCTATTATTGATTACCATAATCACTTAATTCCGGAGCAAATAGCAGAAGACAAGCAGTTCGAAAATATTACTCAGGTTTGGCTATATGGCGACCACTATAAATGGCGTGCCATGCGTACTTTTGGTGTAGACGAATATTACATCACAGGTGGAGCATCAGACTGGGAAAAGTTTGAGAAATGGGCGGAAACTGTTCCTTATACTTTAAGAAATCCATTGTACCACTGGACACACTTGGAGCTGCAACGTTATTTCGATGTTCACGATTTGCTTTCGCCAGCTACGGCAAAGAAGATTTGGGACGAGTGTAACGCAAAGCTTCAAACCAAAGAATACAGCGTTTTAGGTTTATTGAAAAAAATGAACGTTAAAACCTTGTGTACTACCGATGATCCATTGGATAATTTGGAATTTCACCAAAAAATAAAAGCTAGTGGTATCGATTTAGTGGTTTTGCCTGCGTTTAGACCGGATAAAGCAATGAACGCTGATGATGTTGCAGGTTTAAATCAGTATGTAGATAAATTGGCTGGCATCGTTGAAAAGCCAATTACTAACTATCAAGAATATTTAGCGGCTTTAAAATCTCGTCACGATTTCTTTGTAGAGAATGGTGCATCAGTTTCTGACCACGGTTTAGAGCAGATTTATGCTGAAGATTATACCGAAGAGGAAGTGGCGCAAATCTTCCTTAAAATAAGAAAAGGAGAGGGAATTACTCAAGAAGAAAACCTGAAATTCAAATCGGCTATGCTTTTTCAATTTGCCCTTTGGGACCATGAAAGAGGATGGGTGCAGCAATATCACCTAGGTGCTATCCGTAACAACAACGATCGTTTGTTATCGTCGTTAGGACCAGATACTGGTTTCGATTCGATTGGCGATTTTTCGCAAGGCAGACAACTATCTAAGTTTCTTAATAAGTTAGATGCTGATAATAAATTAGCGAAAACCATTTTATACAATTTAAATCCAGCAGACAATGAATTAATGGCCACCATGATTGGTAATTATCAGGATGGTACCGTAGCAGGAAAAGTACAGTGGGGCTCAGGCTGGTGGTTTTTAGATCAAAAGCAAGGGATGATTAACCAATTAAATGCTTTATCTAATTTAGGTTTGTTAAGTCAGTTTGTAGGGATGTTAACCGATTCTAGAAGCTTCCTTTCATTCCCTAGGCACGAGTATTTCCGTCGTATTTTGTGCGATTTATTCGGTACAGATATTGAAAATGGAGAAATCCCGAACGATATAAAATTGGTTAGCCAATTAATTGAAAATATTTGTTATAACAATGCAAAAGCCTATTTTAGCTTTTAAATAACATATTTATATCACCTAGTAGGGGAAAGAAAAAAGATATTCAGGCAAATTAAAGCCTTTTATCTTTCACCTTTCGTCTTTTACCTTTAATAAATGAAAGTTTTAAGCTTTGGGGAATTATTGCTACGCATCTGTCCGGATACCGATGGACAATGGTTAGCAGATAATGAACTACCTTTTTATGTTGGAGGCGCAGAATTGAACGTGGCTACAGCATTGGCACTTTGGGAAGTCCCATCGGCCTATTTTTCGGCATTGCCGGATAATTTCATGTCAGAGCAGATTTTGAACTACGTTAACAAATGCAACATCGATTCGTCGAGAATACAGTTAAGTGGCGATAGGTTAGGTTTGTATTATCTGCCAAAAGGTAAAGACCTCAAAAACGCAGGCGTAATCTACGATAGAGCTAATTCTTCTTTCGCTGGTATTAAACCTGGAACTTTAAACTGGGATGAAATTTTTCAGGACGTAACTTGGTTTCATTTCAGTGCCATTTGCCCGGCGTTAAATCAAGATGCGGCAGATGTTTGCTTAGAAGCAGTTAAAGCAGCTAGCGAACTTGGCATCACCATTTCTATCGACTTAAATTACAGAGCAAAGCTTTGGAAATTTGGTAAGGAACCTATCGATATTATCCCAAGTTTGGTAGAATATTGTGATTTGGTAATGGGAAATATATGGGCAGCAGAACGGATGTTGGGTATTACTTTGCCATCGGATATTGTAGAAATTGATACTAAAGAGAATTACCTTAAACAGGCAGAAATTACATCAAAAGAAATCATCAATAAATTTCCAAAATGTAAACACGTAGCCAATACATTTAGGTTCGATTATAAAGCGGGCATCAGATATTACACTACTTTATTTACTGAAGGCCAACTTTTTGTTTCTAAAGAATACCTTTCTGAGCAAATTTTAGACCGCGTAGGAAGTGGCGATTGCTACATGGGAGGTTTAATTTACGGCTTCTACAATCAGCATGAGCCTCAGCAGATTTTAGAGTTTGCTACTGGCGCTGCCTACAACAAATTGTACATTCCTAGCGATTGTACCACTGCAACCGTTCAAGACATTCACCAAACTATCTCCCAAAATGACTAAGAATAAAGAAACTACCATACAAGCAATACAGCAACAAGGATTATTGCCATTATTTTATTACGAAGATGCGCAAGTTAGTTTAGAGATCATCAGGGCTTTATACAAAGGCGGCGTTCGAGTTTTCGAATATACCAACAGAGGTGCCGCGGCTTTAGAGAACTTCAAGATTTTTAAAGAAGCGCTGAAAACTGAAATGCAAGATTTGTTTTTAGGTATTGGTACCATCAAAACTGCCGAACAAGCGCAAGCTTTTTTAGATGCTGGTGCAGATTTTATCGTTTGTCCAATCGTAAATCCAGCAGTTGCTAAATTAACACATGATGCGGGTTTACTATGGATACCAGGTTGCATGACACCAACAGAAATTGATTTGGCTCAACAGCACAAAGCAGGCATCATCAAATTGTTTCCAGCAAATATTTTAGGACCAGATTTCCTTTCCTCAATTAAAGAGTTATTCCAAGGACAATTATTTGTACCAACTGGCGGTGTAGAAATTGAAGAAAATAACATTGCAAGCTGGTTTAAAGCTGGTGTTTGTGCCGTAGGTATGGGCAGTAAATTGGTAAGCAAGCAAATCATCGAGCAACAAGATTATAGTAAAATTGAGTCATTAACTAAGCAAACCTTTGAAATTATACAAAAAGTAAGGAAATAATTAACGCACTTGCTTTGCTAAGTTATTTTCTCTCCTCTCGGGGAGAGATGCCGAAGGCAGACAGGGGCAACCAACAAACCAAATAACCAAAACCAAAAAATATGAACCAAACCAAGCAAAGTAAATACAGATGGACCATTTGTTCCCTGCTGTTTTTTGCAACAACCATTAACTACTTAGATAGGCAGGTGCTTTCTCTAACATGGAAAGATTTCATTAGCCCAGAGTTTCATTGGACGAATAATGACTACGGAAATATCACGGCGTTATTCTCTATTTTCTACGCAGTTAGTATGTTACTTGCTGGTCGTTTTGTAGATTGGATGGATACCAAAAAAGGATTTCTTTGGGCAATCGGTATTTGGTCGGTAGGGGCAGTACTACATGCTTTTTGCGGTATTGCAACTTCTGGTATCATTACTGGAGATTGGTTTGTAGGTTTCGAAGGAGCTAAACACGCTATTGAAAAAGTGGAAGACGTAGGCTTAATTATCAATGTAAGTGTAACGCTTTTCATTTTCGCCCGTTTTGTATTAGCGGTAGGAGAGGCAGGTAACTTTCCAGCAGCTATAAAGGCTACAGCAGAATATTTCCCTAAGAAAGATAGAGCTTTAGCTACCAGTATTTTCAATGCAGGTGCTACTATTGGTGCATTAGCAGCCCCATTGAGTATTCCAGTAATTGCAAAATATTATGGATGGGAAATGTCATTCATCATTATTGGTGCTTTAGGTTTTGTTTGGATGGGGTTTTGGGTATTTTACTATAAAAAGCCAGATGCCAATCCAAAAGTGAATGCAGAAGAGTTAGCCTATATCAATCAAGATGATCAGTTGCAAGTTCAAGTAGAAGCTTTACCGACAGATGAAAAGAGTTTATCCTTTGCTAAAGCTTTCAGCTATAAACAAACTTGGGCATTCGTTTTTGGTAAATTTATGACTGATGGTGTTTGGTGGTTCTATTTATTTTGGATGCCAGCTTATTTGTCTGAGGTTTACAATATCAAATCATCAGATACTGAAGGACAGTTAGCGATTTTCATTCTATATGCCATTACCTTGTTATCAATTTTTGGTGGTTGGTTACCAACTTTCTTCGTAGATAAAAAGAAGATGAATCCTTATGAAGGACGCATGAGAGCGATGTTGATTTTTGCTTTCTTTCCATTGTTAGCATTATTAACACAGCCATTAGGCCATATTTCCTATTGGATTCCAGTAATTATCATCGGTATTGCTGGTGCGGCACACCAATCTTGGTCGGCAAATATATTCTCAACTATTGGTGATAGCTTCCCGAAAAAGGCCATTGCAACCATTACGGGTATTGGCGGTTTAGCTGGAGGTGTCGGTGCAACAATTATCAATAAATCTTCGGGGCTGTTATTTGATTATTCTTCAAAAACGCAAATGAAGTTCATGGGTTTTCAAGGAATTGAAGCAGGTTATTTTATCATCTTCTCATTCTGTGCCGTGGCTTATCTAATTGCTTGGGTAGTGATGAAATCACTGGTTCCAAAAATGAAAGTCATTAACCTTTAATAGATATATCCTCTCTTTCAACCGGAGGGGATATATTAATAGCAATAAAATCTAGTAAATCTATAAACTAAGTAATAAATCAAACAAAAATGTCACTAAACCTAGAAAATCTGTTTCCTTTAGAGGCAGATATCCCCGAGGCCTATGCGCTAGAGGGACCACTAGACCAGCGAAGCTATTTGTCAAATGGCGATATGCTCACTTGGTCGGGAGATGTACATACCGTGCTTTCTCCAATTTGTATTAAAACTGCTAAAGGCTTAGAGCGAAAGTTAATTGGTACTTATCCACTTTGTGGCGAGAAAGAAGCGCAAATCGCTTTAGATGCCGCTGTAGCTGCTTACAATAACGGAAGAGGAGAGTGGCCAACCATGAGCGTGGCACAACGCATCGAGTGTGTAGAGAAGTTCACTCGTGATATCATTGCGAAGAAGGACGAGGTAGTGAAACTGATCATGTGGGAAATTGGTAAAACCTATGGCGACTCAGTAAAAGAATTCGACAGAACCATAGAATACATCAATGCGACTATAGATGCTCTAAAAGATATCGATAGACAATCTGCAGGATTCACTATCGAACAAGGCATTGTAGCGCAAATCCGTCGTTCTCCATTAGGTGTAGTGCTTTGTATGGGACCGTTTAACTACCCTTTAAACGAGACTTTTACTACACTTATTCCTGCGTTAATTATGGGGAATACGATTTTATTTAAACCACCTAAGCATGGTACATTATTATTTTACCCATTATTGCAGGCATTTAGAGATAACTTTCCTAAAGGCGTGGTGAATACCATTTACGGTCGTGGTAATAAAATTATTCCAGGCTTAATGGAATCTGGTAAAATCAACGTATTAACCTTAATTGGCTCTAGTAAAGTAGCAGATCAATTGAAAAAGATGCATCCTAAAGTGAATCGTTTACGTGCTATTTTGGGTTTAGATGCGAAGAATGCTGCCATCATTACTGCTAACGCCGATTTAAAATTGGCCGTTCAAGAAACAGTTTTAGGTTCGTTGTCATTCAACGGACAGCGCTGTACAGCCTTGAAAGTTATTTTCGTACATAAAAAACATGTAGATCAGTTTGTGAAAGAACTTTCGGAAGAAATCTCGAAGCTTAAGTTTGGAATGCCTTGGGAAGCTGGAGTGTCGCTTACACCATTACCAGAGCCACAAAAACCTGCTTATCTAAAAGAGCTAATTGATGATGCTATTGCTAAGGGAGCTCAGATAGTCAATAAAAATGGTGGACAGACGAAAGAATCATTTGTGTATCCAGCTGTTGTTTATCCTGTCACCAAAGAAATGAAGTTATATACCGAAGAGCAATTTGGCCCAGTAATTCCTGTAGTTACTTTTGATGATATAGAGGAGCCTATTAATTATCTGATAGAATCTACACATGGACAACAGGTGAGTATTTTCAGTAACGATAACGAAGAAGTGGCAGCTTTGATAGATCCAATTGTAAATCAGGTAAGCCGTGTAAATATTAACTGTCAATGTCAACGTGGCCCAGATGTTTTTCCATTTACAGGAAGAAAAGATAGTGCTGAGGGAACCTTGTCTGTGGTAGATGCATTAAGGTCTTTTTCGATTAGATCATTAGTGGCAGCCAAATTAAACGATAATAACAAACGCTTATTGAATGAGATTATTGACGGTAATAATTCGAACTTCTTAAGTACAAAATATCTGTTTTAAATACTTGATAGGTATTTGTCTTGGTTTAATCCAGTATTTTTACCTAAAACAGAAATATTCTAAATTTTTTCTTAGAAAAGTTCGGAATATTGAAAAAAAGTTTTTACATTTGGGCTTACCCTTTCGGGGGTATGTTTTTCATAGGTAGATGTAGGGTCAGGAACTAGTTTCTTGGCCCTTTTTTATTTTATGCGATTTAGGGAATTAAATCGGTGTTTTTAGGTTGATAAATCAGTTTTTAGAAATATTTTCTTTCGATGTGATAGTTATTCATCATCAATGCCAAAATATTTTAATTCTTATTTGTTGATTATTAACTAGATATTTAATCAGGGTTAAAATAAAAGCATATTTTTTTAAAAATAATTTGACCGAATAATTAATATTCCTATATTTGCACCTCCTTAGAACGAAGGAAGATTCCGTAGCTCAGCTGGTAGAGCATTACACTTTTAATGTAGTGGTCCTGGGTTCGAATCCCAGCGGGATCACAGAAATGACTAACAAAACGTATAAAACCCTGCAATCGCTCGATTAGCAGGGTTTTTGCTTTTAGGACTTTACCAAAACTTGCATGAATTCCCAAAAAAAAGGTGAGTAATTCGGTGAGTCATCCTGAAAGTATATATGACTCACCGAATAAGCTGTATCCATTTAATGGACAAGCTGTTACGGACTGAACATCTTGTCTGTTTTAGTTGCCAATGCTAAATTTGTTAACCTTTAATCGTTTGATTATGAAAACTAATTTTAGCCTGCTTTTCTTTATGAAAAGACAAAAGAACTATTCAGAGGGCGAAGCTCCTATCTACATGCGCATTACGGTAGAGGGTAAACGTGTAGAACTTGCCACCGGAAGATCATGTGAACCCGACCGCTGGCATTCCAGATCAGGGAGGGCAACTGGTACAAGGGAAAAATATCGGTTGTTCAACACCAGCCTAGACCAGTTACAGAACAAAGTGTATGATGCCCACGCCAAACTCGTACAGTCTGGTATGGAGATCACTGCACAATCCATTCGGGACATATTGATCGGAAAGGTTGCAAAATGTGCAATGCTATTGGATGCGGTTTCTGAACACAATGAAAAAATGGAAGCGTTAGTCGGCAAAGATTATGTTAGGGGAACGCTGAACAGGTACAAGGTACTCTACAATCACTTGCAGACTTATATAAAGATGCATTACGGATCGGATGATTTCGAAGTCGGAAAAGTGGATATCTCTTTCTTCAACAACTTCGACTATTACCTAAGATCACGATCATGTGCAAACAACTATACCGTAAAGATGATAAAGAACCTTGGCAAGATCATCAATATATGCTGCGAGAACGGGAATGCAGAGAGCAACCCAATAACGTTTTATAAGGGAAAAACCAAAACGGTGGACAGAAATTTCCTATCACAGGATGAAATACAGACCCTATTGCATAAGCGTTTCGTTACCGCCAGGTTGGATGCCATCAGGGATGTTTTCATGTTCTGCTGTTTTACGGGGCTAGCCTATGCTGACGTACAAAAACTAAAGGAAACGGATATCCGTAAGGGTATCGACGGCGAGCTTTGGATCATCAAAAACCGTCAAAAGACCAACATCAGGTCTTCTATACCATTACTTCCAAATGCGGTCGAGCTTATCAACAAATATGCAGAGCATCCCATCTGTTCAAATCTTGGAACTGTGTTTCCTGTACCGAGCAACCAAAAGATGAACGAATATTTAAAGGAGATAGGCGATCTGTGTGGCATTGAAAAGAAACTGACCTCGCATATTGCCCGTCATACTTTTGCTACAACGGTTACCTTGTTAAATGGTGTACCAATAGAAAGCGTATCGAAGATGCTAGGACACACTAATATAAGAACAACGCAACACTATGCTAAAATATTGGACATGAAACTCAGCGAAGATATGGCAAACCTTAAAGCAAGATTAGCTGACCAGTTTGTATAACTATTACAATCTATTGAAGATTTTTTAATGTTTTTCGTGCCTTAAATTTCAGATCGTTAATATAAATGGACGGCAGTAATCTTTGGATTGCTGCCGTATCGATTAAGGTGATTTCAATACTACTATTAAAGAAACCGAATGAATAAGCACTAACTAAAATTATGAGAAATGGCAAATATAATCAATTAGAGCTGCTCAGTTCTTGTTTTTCCACAAATGGGTTTTATGTTTTCCAATCATATTTGGTAGCATCACAACCACATCTTATTTTTTTTCCAACTGTGTCATAATTTTTAATTGATACCTGCGGCTTTGTACAAGTTGCCTGATGGCATTTGAAAAGACCCTCAAATTCAAGGATATCATTCCAGAAAGCCTTTAGGTCACCGAGTTTTGGATCAAACGGATTATCGTGAGATAGCAAGTTTCCAAACACGTTAGAATTAGTCAACCTATCAAGTATCGGAAGTTTTAACTTAAGATCTGTACTCGCCTTATTAATTTTCGACTTCAAATCGTTAATCATCTCATCTGGCATCCTTTTTTCATTCACCTCATTATACCTAAAACTCAATTTGACTTCCAAATTAAAGCAGATAGTTTTCAGAATGTGCTCTAAGTATCTTCTAATAGGATTACCTAGAAAAGCAATGTTTGCATTGGCTAAATTTAGTTCTATCAATTCCTTTAAGTCCGACGGAGTTTCATCAAGATGTGTTCCTTTTGCTTCTGTCCATTTGATTTCGCCAATGAGCCAACCCTTCTTTTTTGCAATTTGTTTTACATACTGAAACCATTGTTCCTCATGAGTTAAGAGAATAATTTGATAATCAGCAAATTTTTCAAAGATCAGATCGGCAAATCTCTTACGGTGACTGGTATCAAAGCTTGAAATAACATCATCAAGTAACAGAAACTTATTCTCTTTATTGAACGCTATTACAGATGCAAGGAAAAAAGAAATACCAAAACAATTCAAATGCGATTCACTAAAATATTTTTGAGGTGGTGAAACCCAATTACCTTTATATTTGAATTCAATTGTTATCCCGTTCAATTCATCTTCTTCTCCCATTGTCACAATCCGAATCTCTTCGAATAACTCTCCAGGATTCATATACTGATAGAACTCATTAATGGTATCTGAAAAATTATCTATAAAATCTTGTAGACCGTCTTTTTGTTTCTTCACAAAGCCGTCGTATATGATACCAAGAGATTTTTTTTGGGCTTCCAATTTGTCCCTCTCAGCTTCAAATTTTTTAATTTTTTGAAATGCATCTTTAGACGCAGAAATATTTGCGAAAAGGATGGTTGTGTTATCTGTGGCCATCGCTTTTTTTATTTTTCCAATGCGGTCTGAAACTGCTGTAAGCACTGAAAAATCTTTATCCTCTAACTTTAAGCTATCGGAAGCGCCAATCTTATTGCCAGAGGTTACTTTTTCAGATATGGCTTTGTGATATGCTTCCAATTTCTTTTTCAGTTCATCAAGTGCATTTTTTTCGGTAATATTTGAACTGTCAGCTAGCAAAACCTCGGAACCCAATGTTTTAAGCCGCTTAATCCTTTCCTCTACAATTGTAATTGCAGATGTTTTTGCATTGTCAAATACAGCTTTCTTTTTTGCTGATTCTTCAATGGCAAGAAGCCTAACCTTAATTTCACTTGCTAGGTCATTTAAGTCCTTTGGCTGGAGACATAAAGGGCAACTACTATCTGTATGGAACTTCTTGGATATAAGATTCCCTCCAGATTTGAGCATTTCAGCGAAATATGTCTGCATTATGCTTTGTACATCAGCTGCAATCTTTTCAAATTCTTTAAAATACTTATCATATTCCTGGTCAATCAAGCTTGTTTCACTTTTTAAGAGTGTAAGAGTGGTCTGATAGGTTTCTAAAAATCTAAGCTCAGTTACAGTTTTAGTAGCAACAGGAGTTTTTAATTTCAGTAAAACCTTATCAACATCTTCCATTGATGCAACTGTAATTCCCGTTGCATAGTCCCCAATAATCTCATTGATTTTTTCAAAAAAGTTTTTTTCTTGACTTACAGATGCACCAATTTTTTCAATTAGCGTTTGCTTCTGAGTATTGATTTGGTTCTCAAAATTTTGCGCCTTAATTTCTGATTTGATAGAACTAAATGACTTTCTAAGCACATCCTTTATCTTGGTCACTTCGGAAAAGCCAATGATATCGGATAAATTCTTCAATTTATCTCCTTTTGTCCTATCAATAAAATCCCGTAAAAATTGATAACGGAGAATTAGGTTTTCTTTTTTTGAACTTTCAAGGTAGCCTGAAAAATCTTCGGTTACATTAGAATATTCGCTCACCAATTTACTTTTCTTTGTAAATAGCTTTTTTTGGGAATTGATAACTGCCTTGTTGTAGTTAACGCTGATGATAGACTCATCCTCCGATGCAAGATAAGCGTTTCTCAGAGCTTCTCTAAGATCAATTTCCTCTCCGCTTAAGTGCGATACTGCATCATTATAGTACCATTCTACAGAATCTGAAATGCTACTTTTACCTGTACCATTATCACCATATAGCAATACCGACTTTTCACCCAATGTAAGGGAGAAAGTATCTTTGACGCCACGGAGGCCTGTAATTTCCAGTTGTTTGATTTTAACCGCCATCTTTCTCCCTTAGCTTTTGAAGTTCATTTCTAACATTTGTGTCTGTCAGCTTTCCCTGCTCGTACAGAGATGCGAGAGATTTTGCAATTTCTTCATTAACCTCTGGCATCTTTTCAATGTATTTAAAGAAATCATCTAAAATCTCCTTTCCGGACTTAACCTCTTTTTTTTCCATATCTATTTAAAGTAATTCCAATCAATCTTAAAATGGGTTGCAATATCATTGTTCATCACATCAAGCCCTGTTTTATTGTTGCATATTGGGTATACACCAAAATGCTGCACAAAATCTAAAATGAAGTAGCTTTCTAAATCTTCAATTCGATATGCCCATATATTTTTGAGCATATCAAAATTGATGTAGGTAAACCATAGTGGTTCCACATTTCTGTAATTTGTCAAGCCAACGTTTTTTGATTTACCTCCAAAATGACCATTTAAACGATTACCAATACTATTAGTTCTTTTCTCGCTCATCCCAATATATAAAAGTCTTGATTTGTCAAATGGATATTGGATTTGGATGGATGAAGAGAAAATAAAATATAGTCCTGCAATTCCATTAAGCGGAAGGATATTACTCGCTTCAAAGTTTTTTGGGGAATCGAAATATATATTTACAGTTTGGTTTATTTGGTTCATTAATCGGCTGGTGTTTTTTGCTAAAGTTAGGAAACTGATGTTTATACAATGCCTTAGTCATTTCTAAGATTATTTATCCATTCACTATCAAGATTAATCAAAGTAAATGGTAAACCATAATTGCTAAAACGCTGATGAAAAATAAAGATTCTAGAGAAAAATTGATCTTTCAAGTTATATCCAGCTGTCTTATCATAGTTAAAAAGCAGCCATTGCTGAACTAGGTTTATTGGTACATTAAATTTAAGCTCTAATCGATCGGTCGAAATGTTACTTCCTCTTATACTTAGCGTCCATCGGGTTGGGTTATCAGCATTATAATGTATTCTTGCCTCATTTTTATCCGAGAACCGAAATTCACTCATGAGATTCCTTACGTTATCCTGTCTTGAAAATAAGAACAACAAATCTCCAGTTTCAAGCAATCCGATTACAAACCTATTAATTGTTCTATCAAAAGTTCTAAGTATTGCACCGATTAGTAAATCTCCCATCAGATAATCTAATAGGGGTTCGTATATAGAATCATCTTTTGAATCTGGAGATTTGTCTTTAAGGTACCTATATAGAAGTTGTCTAACATTTTGAGGAATTGATGTTAGGTAATTTTGATCAATCTGATGAAACAAATCACAGGTATTGGATGGGAGAAACCAGCGTAGCGATAATAAAGGAATTTTATTATTTGCAGCAAACTCAAACGCTGGCTTGCTAAACTCTTCAATGGAGGCTACACCAATCTGATATTGATACCTCTTCCTGTTTGAAATGGCATAATTGGCTCTTCTATTGTTTTGCCTTTGCTTGATACTATCTTCGCTAACAATTTCAAATTCATTTATGTCGTACCTCAAGCCTAGGGCATTTCTAATCACATCAAGTCCAATTGTTTTATCATAACTTTTACATTCAAACAGTAATCTTGATGGATAAGAAAATGGCATTTGGATTGGTGGCTCCATGAGTACATCTGCATCATGAGCAGCACCTTTTCCATTGATGAAAAATAGCCCAGTTCCACGTTGCTGAAATATATAATGTCCATCTGGCCTCACAGAAGCAAAACCACAATTTAACATCAAGCTCCTTATTGTAAATTCTAAAAGAGCACCTTTCAATTGTCCTGTTGTCATATAGAGAGGTTAATTAACAGCATTTAAATATACAATTATCATTAAATAATTCAGCTATATAAAAGCAATCAGTCATTTAACTAAAAGATACATTCACTTGGAACGTTTCTTTTTGAGTTTTAAATTTCAAATTCAGGTATCAACAAAAAGGGACTGCTATATAGCAATCCCCTCAAACTTTATAAAACAAAAAATGCCTGTTACCCTCAGGCCATGAAAAATTTCTTACGATGATCTAATATACAATTAAATCATTAAAAATCAGCAAAATACCGTTGGAGTTCCCACTGCAATGCCAACCTCCAAGCGAATTTCCCACCGTAGATGCCAAAAGCGGGAACTGGTGCGGGCAAGTGCGTGGGCGTTCCGCAGGCCGAAAATGAGCGTGGGGAAATATGACCTATACATCATCGGACAGACCATCCAGAAGATACTTGGAGCGGTATGCCAGTATTGCCTTGTGCCATTCGACCATTAGGTTTCTCGCTTCTGTTTCAGTCAGCTCAACCTCTTCTTCGCTGGTAGATGGCTTCTGGGAAACGATATTGTGCAGTTTTTCCATATAGGGTTCGTGTAGGGCAAGTTTCTCCTCGCTAAAATCAATTGTGTCCAAGTGCTCCAACATGATCAGTGTCGACCAAATTTCCTTTCCATTCTGGCCACTGTAATAGCGTGGAAGTGATATTTCATCCAGTATCTTTTGGATGAACTCCTGCGGTCGGATCTCGAATATTTCACATATCATGATGAAGTCTTCGGGCAGTTCAAGTTTAATTGGCGTTTCCATAATGATTTCCTTTCTCTTTTAGTATATTGTAGTAATGCGATAAAAAGAAATCCCGATAGCATTCGGTTCTTTTCTTCAGGTCTCGCACGATAAAGTGCCTTGCGTTGAGCTTCTGTAATTCTGTAATGTACAAATCGATTGCCTCGGTCAAGGGTATGATCTTCGATCGCTCATCCCTGTTCCTGCTGATATAATCAAAGACGAAAAGTTGGGGCATACTTTCGAGCTGTCTCTTCAATGCGACCTGCGCCCTAAATTCCGCAAGGGAGATACACGACATAAAATACTGTAGATAGCTGATCGCATCCACTGCATATAGTTCGCAGATGATCCTAAGGTCCTTTCCGAAGACCAGACAAGCCCCATCTTCCAAAAACAGCTGCTCGGGGCTGCTCTGATACTCCTTCCTATAACCATAGAGCTTTTCCACAAGCGATATACTACGCTGATGCCGCTGCTGCTCACTACCGACATTACTTGTTCCAAGTGCTACCAACTGCCGCAATACCTTTAGGGCGGGCAGGCTGAATGCCGTATTGATTGCTCCCGTTTCGGCCGATTTGCCGTTACCGTTTTCTGTTGGTAGCTGTTCAAGGTTCAGGTCGGTTATGACACTGGTAGCCTCGCTAAAGCCATCAAGCGGGCCGCCCCCTAGAAAACAGTATACCGAAACATGGTCGATAAAGCGCTGTAGTACCACACCTATCTCTAGGTTTAATAATTTGCAGGCAACCCTGAACTCTAATGGTATTTCAATAGGGACTTCTTTTCTTTTTTTCATATCATTCGGGATTTTCAGCGGTAACCAAACTATTCCTTGAAAGCAGGTTTGCATCGCCAACAAATGCTTCGGTTTTCCTGTACAGCCCCCACGCATCACTCCAGTCATCGATCTCATCTATGCCATATCTTGCGTTGGACTGCCCTTCGGACAGCCTGCGGTACATACTTTTATCATTGTTCAATACCGTCGGAAAATACAGTCTTGCCTGCGGCCAGAACATTCCACAGATATTCAATAGATGAGCTACACGGCACAAATTCGGCTTATACTCAAGATATTTGAGGATAAGCCCGAGGCAGGCCTGTTCCACCGCTTGGGACATCAGGGAAATTGAAAGCACCATATGTCCCTCGTCTATCATCTCGCCCGAACATCTTAAAAGTTCCTCAGCCCTTGTATTCCTGTTCAGTGTGCTGCGATCCAGCTTTTCTGCGCTGTACCTCCGTGCATCTGTTGCGACCATTTTCGAAGGGATTTTGCTGCCCAGCAATAATTTTCCAGATTTGGCTATCGCATGAAAAAAACTATTCCCTCTGCTTACAGCCTTAGCGAATTCATTCTGTCCATGTATCAACAACAATACCGATACGCCCTCTCCACATCTATGGGTGATATGCTGTTGAATGTTCAGTCCATAGGGATAGGCCACTTCACTAATGACCAATAGGTCATAATGCACACCGCTTCGTGCAATACTCGCGCTGCTATCAAAGATGCCATCCTGCTTATCGCTATCAGTGCGCATCCCAAGCTGATAGACCGCCTGCGGCTCAAGATAATGTGTGATGATCTCCAATATGCCTGTAATTTCCTCCCCACAGGTTTGTTGTTCTGTAAACTCCGATAATTGCAAAGGTATTTTAGTATCGCTTGGTATATGTGTAGCAATGCTATCCGCCTTGGCAAGTAGAATTTCCATCTCTGCTTCTACAGCATTACGGAATTCCTCCGCTAACAGATACACCGCCTTTATATCTATTCCCTCGGCAGAAAATCCGCTCTCGTACCTTACAGCCGAATAGGCCTTGTCCAACTGTTCAAGCAATCCACGGTCGAATAGGCCATCGTTAGGTATGATCCTGATCTCTGGCATCATGGAGCGCAGGAACTTTAGATGCTGGCTAATGTTGTGCGTTCGTTTCTCCCGTCCACACATACCGATCTCCAAAGCCCTGCAACTCAATTCACATACCTGATGCAACATAAAGAGTGCTACAGCAGTATCGGTATTTTCTATGAAGAACTTTGCTCCATTATCGAACGAAGCTATGCGTGACATCGCAGCCCTAAAATTTGCCTCGGCCTCGACAGACCATTTTTTGATCATTTCTTTTGTAAACGTTGGCATTTCATCAGCTCCGCTAGCCTCATATAAAAGATTGGAAACATCGCAACAGACCAGATGGTAGATACTGCCCTCCCTCTGCAGTTTTCTGATTTCGCTTCTGTCATAGATCTTAAAGGTCAATTTATCATTCTGTTTTATCGCCATCCTAACGAAAGGCTCGAGTTCTCCTATCTTAATGCCGTCTGAAGATAGTGCCACAATAATTAGGTGGAGACAATTTTCGCCACCGTATAGAAATTCCATTCCGTAGATGCGCTCTACAGCTATCGCATCAGCAATGTGCCCTGCGATAATAATCTTGTTTTCCTTTTCCATAATTCCTAGCTGGTTACCTTTTCGTATGTGATTTTTCTTCCTTCATTAGACTTATTCAGCAACAGCTTGGGATAGCTGCGCCTTGAGGTCATTTCCCCGAGAACCTTCATGACGTGTCGGGGTAGTACGTACTGATCGGTCAACAGACTGCAATGCTGACAGATTTCGATTGGTGTCTTCGAGCTAGACCAATTGTCGTTCAGCTCGACATCGAGGATTTCCCGTACCGCTTTCAATTTTTGATCTTCGCTATTCGGAAACTCGATATAACTTGGATTTTGTTCAAAGAGCTTGAAGGCCAATCTTTCAGTTCCAATACTATCCATCACGTATAGCGCATGCTCTATGATCTTCTTGCGCTTAGTCCGAACCATGTGGCAGGGAAAGTAGCCTCCCCTGAGGTCTGAACTGAAAACTATAAGACCTGCAAAGGATCGTTCTCCCAGACCAGCGACCATACCCAAGAGTATGCCCGCTGTCATCCTCTTGCGGAGGAGCTTTTCTAATCTGCCGATAATGTCGCTGCTCATTCCCATAAGGAATGATGTTTCCTCTGAGAGATATCCCTTTGATATCCTGAGCAACATCATGCTGTATAGGATGTTAATGTCAGGTCGGGACAAATCGGCCTTGTAGTGGCCTGTACGGATCACTTTTCCGCCGAGTAGGATGTCGTCTTGATTTTCCATTGTCTTTAGGTTTAGGTTATCATCCTAAAGTTCCGCAGGCCATTTGCCGTATCCTACCAATTATATTGGTATCTTACCACAGAACCGTAGTTCCGTACTATTTCAGAATTTATTATATTTGCTTTATGGAAACGCCTACAAAATCTAACAAAGTGCATCTCGGCAGAAAGATCAGCCGCATCAGGGAAATACGTGGTATCAAGCAGGATCATCTTGCCATCGAACTTGGCGTAAGCCAGCAGACCATATCAAAGATTGAGCAGAGCGAAGATGTGGAAGACGCAATGTTAGATAAAATTGCAGGTGTGCTTGGTGTTAGTGCAGAGGCAATTAAAAATTTCAGTGAGGAAGTGCTTATCTTCCATATTCAAAATATGCACGATAATGCTTCGGCATATCAGTATAACTATCAATGTCACTACAATCCGCTTGATAAAGTTGTTGAGCTGTACGAAAGACTGCTTGCTAGTGAGCGAGAGAAAATAGAATTATTGAAAAAAGGAAATCAATAAACCAACAGTTTAGATAAAATGAGAAGAGACAGCTTATACAAGCTGTCTCTTTTTTTATGTAGTCGAACTACATATATGCTTCATCAGCCATGCTGAGATAGCCATTTTCACTAATGATCAAATGGTCGTGGACAGCTATATCCAACAACTTACCACCTTGTTTTATCTTTTCGGTAATCCTTATATCCTCACTTGACGGTCTTAAATTACCACTTGGATGATTGTGGCATAATATGATGCTGGTTGCGGTCGCCTTTAATGCAATTGTGAAGAGTATTTTGGTATCCAATACGGTAGAAGCACTGCCTCCAGTAGAAAGGTTGACGATCCCAAGCACCCTGTTATTACTGTTTAGGAGGATCATTTTGGCCTGTTCGATATAGTTGATCAGTTTCATATCCCAGTTGTTGAGCAATACCTGATAGGCTTGTTCGGAAGTACTAATCTGTGGTCTTTCCTGAGCTCTGAAATGTGGCTTGTAGCTTAGTTGCACCTCGGCAACCCTGAAGATTTCGTTCTGTTCCATTGTTAATGTATTTAAATTAATGAATGGAACCCTTCAATCTTTCTGTCCAACTAAGCAAAGGAGGAACGGAATAAATGGGTCAGAGCGCAAAGGCCGTGAGCGTTTATGCCGTAGTTCCTTTAGGCGTGTTGGAGAGAAAGGTTAACTTTGTGGGAGTTATTAATTGAATGTTTTTATTATTCTTTTTTCATTGGGCAATATGATTAGTATCTAATAATCATTGAACTGAGGATAACGACTTGCAACTTGACGAAGTAGCGGATTAATAAGTAGAAAGTTTGATTTTAGGACTAACCTTTATTAGAAAACCAAAACTTGATTTAAATACCGAACCCACCATTTCGCCAAATTGCGGTTAGCCGTTCGGTGTTTTTTTCGTTATTTTCCACTTTTTCGTCTGTTGTCGTCTTTGCATAACATTTGGCAATTTTCTTCTATTGTTTTTCCGCCTTCGTGCCAAGGTGTTATGTGGTCACCTTCCATTGCTGAAATATCATAACTTTTCTTGCAAATAGGACAAATTCCTTTTTGTTTCTCGTAAACTTTTTGTTTTACGCTATCCGAAAAAGTTCTAATTCCTAAATATCTTTCGTCTCTTGTCAAAATATAGGTATAAATACCGCTCTTCTTTTCGACTTCATCATCCGCGATTAGTCTTGCTGTTTCTTCTTCAATGGCTTTCGTGTCATAAACAACATCCTTGTATTTGTTGTAAAGAAAACCCCATTGAATACCTTTCATAAACTTTTTACGTTTATTGGTAAAAGTTGCATTTACCCACGTTATGACAGACTGAAAATACATCCATAACGCTGTTGCGTTTGGGTCGTGTTGGTGCGTTGCCATATAGTTTTCAATTTTGCCTTCTGAAATCCAAGAAATGGCAGTTTCTAAAAATTCTTGTCTGATTGGTGAACCATTTAAATAATCGCCACCTATATTATAAGCAACACAACTACTTTTACTAAAATATCGTTTCGCATCAGAAACCCAACTACCTGTATAAACTGCATTTCGCAGTTCTTGTTCAGTTAGTTTTTCACCTGCAATGTTTATCGTTTTAAACCATTCTAATTTTTCGCTTTCAGTTCCGCTACAAATATATACCATCAATTTGTAGTTTAAGATTTGTTCTTTTTCGTCTGCTTTTAAGTTGTGAAAATATCGGTTTTGATATGCAAATTCTCCATCAACATATTGGCAAATTGAAATAGTTCTTTGTTGTCCGTCAATAACTTCGTAAGTTCCGTCTTCTCGAACTGCCCAATACATTACATTTAAAGGAAAGTTTTTTTTAATTGTATTTATTACAGCATCTCTTTGTTTGTCTTTGTAAATAAATTCACGTTGGTAAGGTGGACGAATGTCCAACTGACCACCAAAACCAACAACTCCGTTTTCATTGTTGTCTTGAAAGCCGTCAAATAATTCTTGTACTGTTATTTCTTTAAGGTCTATATTCATTTTTGTATCTTTTTAATTATTATTCTAGCATAAATGCTTGAATATAACTCTCCTGTTTCAACATTCTTAAAACTTGGGGATTTATCAGTTAATGGATTATATTTTCTGTATAATGTACCTTTTGCATTAAATGTAAATTTTCCTGTTGGCAAACCATTTTTGTCTAAAATTTCCATTTTCTTATTACACTTGAAATCTATTGAGCCAACAATACCCAAAGCAATAATCTCAAACTGGTCAAGACTAAATTTATCTAAGAAAGTAATTGGTACACCCATTTCACCGTCATAATCAATTGGAATGTCTTTTGTTTTCTCAACATTTATAGCATCGTAATTGTCATACTTTGGATATTCTTCGGGTGTATAATTTTTGTAGAGTATAATATTTTCGTGCCTTTTTGCATTGTCTAAATTAGTTAGCCATAAACAGTTATTTGTAGCAATAATCCTGTTGCCTTTCTCATCAACACGAGCTTCTGAACCATATAATTCATAATGTTTAGGTACTATGAAACCTGAAATACCTCGCCCCATATTTACACCTAGCCACGCCTTTTTTTCCTTAATTAACTTAAAAATCTCTTTGTATGTAATTGCGTTTATATTCCCTACAATTAGAAATTTTTTGTCGTATTCAATAAGTTGAGCTACATATTCACGAAATAGTGAAAATGGTGGATTTGTTACAACAACGTCTGCTTCTTTTAAAAGTTCAATACATTCTTTGCTTCTAAAATCTCCATCGCTTTTTAAGGGTTTTACACCGATTTCTTCTGCATCAGGTACACTATTTCCGTTTTTGTCGCCTGTATATTCAAGATAAATTGCTTGTTCGCTGTCATTCGTACTAAACAAGTCCATACTTTGATTTTTAAAACAAGTTGTCATCAATTTTTTAAGTCCTAATTTTTCAAAATTGAGAGCAAAATAATTGAAGAAATTACTGATAAAAGGGTCATCACAGTTGCACAAAACAACTTTATTTTTAAAATGCTGTTTATAGTGTTTTAATTCACGTTCAATGTCAGAAAGTTGAGTATAAAACTCGTCTTTCTTATTAGTTTTTGCGTCTGTAAATTGTGAATGTTGTATTTCTCTTGCCATTAAATTTTTATCAATTCTCTAAGTCGCAAATTTGCGATTTTAATTTATGTTATTTATTGGTTTTGTCTTTCGGTTTTGCGGTTCGCTAAACTGACGGCTAACTTGTATATTTATGTAATAAAACTACATAAAAGTACTAAAGTTTATCGGTTTTATGTGGTAATTCTCTTTATACAATTGATTACGCTAACTTTCAATAATCATGATGTAATTGATTTTGAACCAAACTTAAAATACAGAACCTATGTAAAGGTAGTCAGAATCAACGGAGGTCAATAGCCGACTTTTTAATGAGACAAAAAGTATACTTTTTGGGCAATACTTGGCAGTGAGTTTCAAACAAAAAATTATCTCCCTATTCCTTGATCTAGTGAATTTCCTTTCTTCTTTCTCTTTATTTTTTTTTCAAATCCTTGGGGTTCTGGTTCAAAAGATGGTGCTAAAAGCAGTTCAAAGATATTTGTGTGGTTAGATTTCGATATCAAATCATCAAGGGTTGGAAATTCGCCATTTCCAATCTTATTGACCAAGTTATTTAACAAGGGCTTATTGTCAGGGATATTATTTATAACATCCAATTGCATTTTCTGTTCCAAATTTCCATTCTTTTGAATATTAGCATATGCCATTTTATCTTTTAGCTGCCTATCAAAATCAAATGTCCTGTCAAACAAGTCTTCGCCACATTGTTTGAATGCAACACGATTGAATTGCCCAAGCTTTTTTGAATGGTCTTCGTTTTTTCCCCTAGAATTGTTCATCGGACTAAGTTTGATACTGTTGGTCACATTCTTTCTACTGACTATGATCTGCACATGCAACTGGTTCCCATCCTTCAGCTCGCCCCGTTTTTTCTCTCCATTGATCACATCCTTATCCTTGAAGCCGTAATAGCGATGGTTTTCGATCTTTCCGAACCATAACAGATCTTTAGCCGAGTTTACACCTTCACGTTTAAAGTTTCGGGCATACTCATCCATCAAACGCTCGGCATAGCATTTCAATTGATCCCTGATGTCCGTTACTCCATATTTATCCGTAAGGTGCTTCAATTCCTTTTGGCTGGGGCTGATATTGATCAGGAAGAATTTCGCATCGGCCTTTCCCAATTTGGCAACATTTCCGTCTATGGCATGGCGAACCTCGTAGGGCTCAAATCGCCGCCCTTTAGCATTGAACCAATATTCTTGCTCTAGCTTATTTTCAATTCTGTTCTCCTTTTCCAGATAATGCACCAGTTCCCCGCTGCTTCCCTTGTTGTTTGCCGTTTTACTGTCGGTAATATTGATGTACATATCAGAGCAGTTCTAGTTCCTTACGTGCCTGTTTTGCCAATTCTTCTTTTTCCCTTGTAGAACTCATGAGGCCTAAACTTTCCCTTTCCTTTATGTACCGGTTGAGGATGCTCATGGACTTTTGTTTCAGCATTACTTTAGCCTCTAGCTTTTTTTCGATATAATCCAAAGTCTGGTAAACGGACGATAAGCTTTTGCCTTGAATAGATTGGTTTAAAAGCACTTGTTTATTGTATTCCAGTACTTGGTTATTGAATGATAACACTATCTTCTTCAATAATTCCACTATGGAAGTTGCTTCCCGTTTGATTGGGATCAAAAGTTCTGTCTCCTGCGTTCTGATAAAACCAATGTAATCTTTCTGTCCCTTAAGGATGGTATTTTTTAACAACTCGTCATTAAGGTCTGTCGGATCTTTCTTGCTCCGGTAGAAATAATCTATCATCTGTGATAGTACCTGACGCTTAGATCGACCTAACTTAACCGCTATCTTTTCAAACTTGATATCGTCACTTATCGAATACTTGACTGTTCTCAATGCTTCCTGCATATCCATATATCTATCAATCTTTGTTTAATGATTTCAAGAACTCCGTGTGGAATTCCTTTTTCGCACTTGAATGCTCTTTTAGAAAGGAGAAGAACCCTTGGAGGGTTCTTCAAACCCCATTTGTGTAGCAAATGGCAAGCAAACTAGGGCGCAGCCCAAGTTCCGCTTGCTCCATTTTTTTTATGAAAAATGGACTTTCTGCATTATGCCTATCCCTCATGGTTTCCCAGCGAAATCCAACAGCCTGATACGACTGGCAATTGTCGGATGATATGAAGGTTCATACTCTAAAAGGCCGTGATCAACCAGATCGCTCATACATTTATGGTAAGTTGTGTATGAACGGATGGCAGAATACTTCATTAGCTCCCTTCTGGACACCCGAAATTTATCAAGTTTGGAAGCCTTGTCCTGAACGGCTAGTATTGCCGAGAATAGGCTAATATGTGACTGGCGGAAAATCTGGTTTCCGCTGGCCAGTTTCAAAAAACTGGCGAGTATCGTTGCCGTCTCCATTATGACCTCCCGATTTCGCCCAACAACTGTTCAATATCTGAATGTGCATAGTAGAATATGCCACCAAGCTTCTCATATTTCAGCACACCTTTAATGCGCAGGTTCTGCAAAGTCCCAGCAGAAATTTTCAGTAGTTTCCTGACCTCTGAACTTCTGAGCCATTGCTTTTCTTTGTAGCTCTTATTATTGATGTTAAACTTTTCCAACTTCTCGAAAAGTTCTTTTTTGAAAGCTTCGAGATCCTCCCTAGTAATCAAATCCAATGTTGTCATAAATCAATACTTTAGTTGACGATTATGCAATTAAATGATAAACCTCGTTTTAACTTCTCTAGTAGATAGAAATTTTTAATTCGGGGGCTCAAGAAATTACAGATTTATTTAAGACACGAAATTGAATTAAGTAAATAGAAGTATTTGACAAGCACCTAGGGACGTCCCTAAAAAAAAATAAATTTTTATTTGTAAATTTTAAATTATAAAATAAGCGATCGCTTTATAATTGTAGCTGAATATCTTGATTATGAAGCTTCGAGGCTTAGAATTTAAAATTCGTTTTAAATAGAAAACTGTATCAGAATACACTTTAATTTAGGATGCCCAATTATATAATTCTTCATAAACCATAAAACCCTATTCTAAAGCAACCATTTATAAAAATGCTTTGAGCTAAATGAGAATTATTAGAACAAATTATTTACTTTAGCATTCTAACGCTTCTCTCATGTCAATCTATTTTGCAACGGCGATATCAGGCCTAATAATCAACTCTGTTAGGCTTAACAATGGCTTAATTCCAACCAACACCGACATAGTTTAAACATAAAAAATAACTTTTTGTGCATTCAAAAACATTAATAATTTAATATGGGAAAAATTAACCATTTTGATCCTTCCGAGTATATACGGGGAGTGCAGCAGATACTGATTTCTGATAAAAAGAAAATTGGATTTTTATTTGGCGCTGGCAGTTCTCTGGCAAAAAAGCATTCAAGTTCACTTGTAGTACCAGCTATTGGTAAAATGACTGAAGAAATTGTCGAAGAATTATCGAACGGAAATAAAAAAAATGAGAATGTATTTTCTGAGTTAAAAGAAGAACTTGGGGAAAAGTTCAACATCGAAACATTATTATCTAACCTTGAACTAAAATTGTCTTTCATAAGCAAGGCGAAGTTAAATGGCATAAATAAAGAAGAATTAGCTACTTTAATTCAAAACATAAAAAAATCAATACATAAAAAAGTTAGCGTTCATATTTCCGATGGAGAAATAGTTTCAAAGGAAATAATTGGAAATTTAGTACAAGCAGACTTCTCGAAATGGATTGGTCAGGCAGACAGAAAACATCCTGTTGAAATATTTACTACAAATTATGACTTCTTGTTTGAATTAGGATTAGAACACAATGATATAAGTTATTATGACGGCTTCTGTGGAAGTTTAAGGCCTTTTTTTAATCCACACACTGTCGAAGATTTACGTTTTTTGCCAAATCAGACTAAGCTATGGAAAATACATGGATCTTTAGGATGGAGCTTTGATAATGAAAACCAAAAAATTCTACGGAGTATATCTAATGATGAAGATTTTTTGATTTATCCATCGACATTGAAATACAAAGATTCAAAAAAGCAACCCTATGAGAGCTTACTTGATCGACTTTCAAATTTTATAAAACAGGACGACTCAGTTTTAATCACTTGTGGCTATTCTTGGGGTGATGAACATATAAATTCTAGGATACTTTCGGCTTTGAAAACAAATACAACTTCACATGTATTAGCTTTGTTTTATGATAAGTATGATAAGATAACTATTGAATCAAATATTAGCAAAATAGGTTTGCAAACATCAAAAATATCAGTGTATGCAACGAGCCATGCAATCATCGGTTGCAAATATGGTAAATGGAGATTAAAGTCAGAGCCAAATAATGATGATACGATCAATGTGAACCAATACTTTGACGAGGATGCACCGATTTTAGAGTCTGAGGAACTCAATAAAGAATATAAAGGGGAAGAAAAATGGACAGGAGAAGGGGAATTTAAACTATCGGACTTCGGTAATTTAGTAAGTTTTCTGCAAATAATGCTTAATGAAGACGACATTATAAAACTATCAAAAAATGGCAAGAAATAATATTACTGAGATTGGGGAAATCGATAGTATAAGTGGAAATGTTATTTCTGTAAGACTATTCGACAACCTAAAATCCAACATGCCAATTATTGACGGTATAGTATATAGGATAGGTCAAATTGGATCTTTTGTTAAAGTTCCTTTAGGATATGCGACACTGTATGGGATAGTAACGCAAATTGGTTCTTCTGCAATACCAGATAATTTAAGAGAAGTATATCTACAGGATTATGATAAACTTGTCAATAATCGTTGGATAAACATAGCATTAGTAGGCGAGCAAATCGGCAAGAAATTTGAAAGGGGAATAATTCAATTTCCTAGTACTGGAGATAAGGTACATCTTGTGACCATTGATGATCTTAATATTATTTACGGTGGATACGACGAGATAAACTCAATTACAGTAGGTAATATTAGTGTATCAGAAAGTTTAGATGCCAAAGTAGATTTAGATAGGATGATATCTAGACATACGGCTATAGTTGGCTCTACAGGAAGCGGAAAATCGAATGCGGTGTCGATACTTTTACAGGCAATAGCTAAAAGAGATTTTAAGAATTCTAGAGTTGTAATAATTGATCCTCATGGAGAATACAATGAAAGTCTAACTAAACACTCCAATTTAATTGAAGTAAATGGGGACGATGATAGTAAGCTTGTTGTTCCATTTTGGGCACTTCCCTTCAGTGAATTGATAAAGGTTTTTTCGGGATCATTATCGGATCAAAATAGAGAATATATAAGGGAAAAAATTGTTGACGCTAAGTTAAAAAGTGTAAAAGACAATAAAATCGATGTAGAAGAGCAATCTGTGACCGCAGATTCACCGATTCCATTCAGTTTGAAAAAACTATGGTTTGAACTTGATGATTTTGAAAGAACTACGTTTAACGCAGACAGGACTACACCAGCAACAAAAATTGCGGTTGGGGACATCGAAACTTTGAAATCCAATATATATCCTCCCGCTGGAACTGGAAATTCTGCTCCGTTTGTCAATGTAAAAGCAAAGGGCATTCTATCTTTCTTAGATGGTATGAGAAATAAATTAAATAACGCTAGCTACAACTTTCTTTTTAATCCTGGAAACTATACTCCTGATGAAAATGGAAAGATAAAATTAGATTTAGATTCCCTTTTTAAAGTTTGGTTAGCTAATAAACAACCAATTACAATATTAGATTTGTCAGGTGTACCTAGTGAAATCATGACTTCAATATCAGGTACACTCCTTAAAATAATTTATGATGGATTATTTTGGGGAATTAACACTAATGTTGGAGGCAAGAGTCAACCATTGTTATTAGTACTAGAAGAAGCACACAATTATTTGAAAGCTGGGGAAAATTCTATTTCTTCGAGGACTGTGCAAACAATTGCAAAGGAAGGCAGGAAATATGGTGTTGGGCTGTTGTTGTCAACACAAAGACCATCGGAAATAGATGAGACTGTTTTAAGCCAATGTGGTACATTAATAGCATTAAGAATGAATAATTCAAAAGACCGAGGCCACATTCGTTCAGCAATACAAGACGAACTTCAATCTATGATAGATATTTTGCCAAGTCTTAGAACTGGTGAAGCATTAATCTCTGGAGAAGCAGTTAAAATTCCGTCAAGAGTAAAATTTTATAAAGCCAATAACACAGCAAAAGGCTCAGATCCTAAAGCCTCAATACTCTGGAGTAGGGAGATACATAATATAGATGAAGAGTATAGTAAATTAATAAAATCGTGGAGAAACCAAAATTATAAAATATGAATATTCCAGAATTAATACCAGTAAGCTCATCTAATATTGAAAGTGTGGGCTATGATGCAGAGAATGAGTTCGTTTTCATTAAATACACCAATCAATCGATTTATGTATACAAAGGGGTTTCACAAGTTGAATATGAAAATTTATTGTATGCACCTTCAGTTGGCTCCTATATGCATAGGAATTTTAAGAATGTTTATCCCTACGAAAGAATTTCGTAATTAACCTCGATTACGATACAATCAACTAATGTAGTTTATTTATGATCTTTATTTAGTTAAATGAGCAATATACGAAGAACCTTTAAAATTGCTGTCAAAGACGACTTACTTACTCTCAATGGTACAGAATTTGAAGAGCTTTGTACTACTCTTTTGGAATTAATACTTAAAGAGCCTGTTACGCTGGAGGGGCAAAATCTTTCTGCCAAACCTGTAAAGTATACCGGCGATATGGCTGATATTCGTTTCGATATTATTGGCCAGTGTGGAACAGATGAGAACTATTTCGATGATCCATTCTCAAAACCTTTGGCAGATTTAAAGGGAGCGATAAAAAATCATCCCCAATGTAAAGAAGTTTATCTGTTTTCCAACAGATTTGCACGAACTAATCGCATTTCGTCTTTGACGAAAGAAATTGAAAACTTGAAATATAGCCAAAAAGCTTATCCTTATGATGCAGATAAAATTGGAGATGTAATCTTTGATAACCTTAATTCCCCAAAAATTTTAAAAATACTGAGTTTTTTGGTTAGGTCAAATGAGCTTTATAGGCTTTTACCAGATGCAAATCAAATTCCAAAACATAAAGCTAACTACTTTAATAGAGATGAAGAAACGCAAATAATAAATAGATTTAAATCCCAAGACGTTATTCAAATATATGGGTTAAGTGGTATCGGTAAAAGTGAATTATCAATCAGCATCGTTGAGGCATTAAAACAAGAGTTTGAATTTACATTTTTCATTGAGGGTGATTATGAACAAAATACTAGGTTTAAATTCGAGGGAGTACGTTTATCGAAGCAAGATCATTTGATAAATCTAGCAGGAAAACTTGAAAATTCAAGAGTATTACTAATTTTAGATAATTTCAATCAGAACGTTAGACAAATTGTACAAGATTTTAAGAATCTAAATAAGCTAAATTCTAAATGCTTAATTACATCTCTAGAGATATCGCTTCCAAAGAAAGAAGCTTTTCACTTAGGATATTTAAATAGGGAACAGTCAGAGAAAATACTGAATAGCTGTAGCGTCCCTCCTAATTCTTCACAATTAGACGTATTGTTGGATTTTGTTGGCGGATATCCTTTAATCTTAAATATTTTAAAGTCTAATATAGACGATGGATCATTCGAATGGGGAGATGTAATTAACGAACTGGGATTAATACATTCACTTAGCGATCCCGAAATGCTTAATAAAAATATAGCTTCAAGGATAATAGGTTTCGTTAAAGATAAATTTGAACGCCAATTAGCATTTGTAAAATATATTAATCCACGGAATAGGAAGATTAATAAATACTTTATTAAAAGTATGCTTGGTCGTCTTCCATTGTCGGATTTTGAAAAATCTTCATTAATTACAGCCCAAGATTCAATCTATTTTGATATCCATCAAATTGTTTTGGATTCAATTAATGATGTAGCTAAAACGACTTCTTTTGAGTCTGACTTCGACACTTTGTTATTAGATTTTCTTAATGAACAACATCAAAAAAAGGGTGTCGATTTCTATGGCTTCATTTTTAATCATAGGACATTTTTAGATAGAAAATTGTCTTCAGCAACTGGTCTGTTAAAAAAGTCGATACTCTATTCGCTAATACAGTCGAACGACATCAATACATCTACTTCTGATACTATTTCGAAAATTAAGTCAATCGTACCAAACGGAAATGATTTTATAGATATACTTCTTTTAATCGAACAATTTGAATTAGAGCTTTATTTGATTTCCGAAACTGAATCTAGAAAAATAACAGCGCTTTCGCAGATTGATGCCCTAAAGACGATACTATCTTCGGTGAAAGAACATAATAGTCAATTGGCTCTTTTACATCATATCGGCAAAATCTATAGTAAGATTAACGAAAATAATCTTGCTCTGGATTTTTTTGAAAAAGTGTTGAAAATCGATCCATACGCTGATTATACTATTCTTCAAGTTACTAAGATTTATTCGAAAGCTAGAAAAACCAATGAAGTCAAAGAAAGATTAAATTTTATTTTCACAAATGAGGAAATTCGTAGAAAAGGATCTCTGACCGTTCTCTTGGCATTTTATAGTTTAATTTCTGATAGTAACCATAATGAACTTAGAAAAGAATACATATTTAACAGAATTGACGATTTTATAATTGAGGTCAAACGTTGTTTGGATGATAAATTCGATCAGCCGTATGAAGTGCTAAGCAAATTATCTAGCTCACTATGCTACGAATTTCCTATTCAATTTGGAGATTTGGTAGAAAGTCTTCCTGAGCCAACAAATATAGACACTAACGACAAATTAAGATTCAACTACGCGAAAATTCTATCGGAGTATTACAAGTTCTTGTACTCAAACTATACAGATGACGATAAAGATATTAAGTTGGAGAAAACTAAGCAAAAAGCAATTAATTACTTTAATCAAATAGTTTTGGATTCATTTAGTAGACGTGAAGCTGCTAAATTCTTTCTTCTAATAGAAGATTTTGCTGGAGCACTAGCTTTAGCTAAAGATTTTGATTTTAATGATGCTTTTCAATATCAAACTCTATGCAAAATACAGCGGGGTCTCAATAATTATGATGATTCATTAACTGCCATTGATAAAGCAATTGATATGGGAAAATCTAAAAACCTTCAGAGCTTTTTTGTTGCCGCATTTTACAATGACAAGGCAGAGACAGAATATTTATTAAAATCAAGTGACTGTATCGCTTCTCTACAGCAGGGAATCGACCTTCGTGCTAATGATCAAGAAAAAGAGCGCTGGATGAAAAAAAATGAGGCTTGGAAATTAGAATTTGAAAAATGATAAAATACTTTTATTATTTTTAAGAAAAATGATTATATTTAATGTATAGCAATTGCAACTAAAAAATACAGATAAAAAGGTGAGCGATTCGGTGAGTTAGAAATCAAAACCTTTGCAGATAGTCATAAAACGCAGGAAATGGGACAAGGTTCTTATCCCAGCGGGATCACAAAGTAAGTTCAAAAACAAAAGCTCCTTGAAAAGGGAGCTTTTTTCGTTTAATACACATAGCTCTTTTTTGAGCTACCAAGAAAAATATTTTTATTTATCCTGCGGCGGACAATCTACTTTTTTCAATATAAAAGATAAGGCAATAGTGAGCGCCACGTAGCCCACAAAAATGATGTAGCCAGGCTGTAAAGAAGTGTAGTTAACAGTTGTAGTCACCAAAGTTTCGGTTTTCATGTTTAGTCCGCCCAGCTGACTTTGTAGAATGCCATTCAGACCAATGTAGGTCATTAAGATACCTACTACCATCACATCTGCCATATCCCATTTTCCCGCTTCAAACGTTAAGTATCTGTTAACCTTATTTTCTGCAATTGGAGGTTTGCAGAGTAAGTGGATTCCTCTAGCAATCATTCTTAAGATAGGTAAGATCAATACAAAGACTATAATTAGTATTCCAACAGTAATAGAATCTGGTTTAGGCTGCTGTAATAAAACTTCAGCTACGCCTAAAATACTTTTGGATTGGAAAAACAATACCTGATTGCTGAAAGCGATTTTTTCTCCTAGCAAATGTATTTCAAGTGTACTCAACCTAGCATCTACTTCAATGATAGATACTGTTGCGCCAACGAGTAATAGGGCTAAGGCAACCAATAACGACATGATGAAAAGCGGCGTGTGCAAGTGTTGTTTTTTTCTTAGTGGTAGCCATAGGCATATCGCTAATAAGGCACATCCCAACATTGCATAAGCATAATTATAGGTGGTTTTTCTAATTTCTTCTAATTCGGTTTCTAAATGCTTATTAAAAGTAGAGATGTTGTTTACTTTGTATTTCTTGAATAAATAACTGCTTACTTTGCTTTGGGCGGTAGCGGTGCTGTCGTAGATTTGCTCGGCCAGCTCATTGAACTCTGTATTTGCAATGCCCTTTAATTTTTTAATGGCTCTTGGGGAGTTAATGCGATTAACTATGGTTTGTGCAAAAGAAGGTACTTGCGCATGAAGTTCCTTGGGTTCTACCAGCTGCTTAAAAGCAAATTTTTTAAGCTTATCTCCCAATGATTTTTGCGGCTTGTTAAATTGATGCACCACTTGGTCTATCATACCGTGGAGCTGCTTTTCTACTTCTTCTTTTAGTTCCTGCTTTTGTTCTTTAGTAACCTTAAAGCTCTTGATTTTATTGGTAACGATACCGGAAAGTTTATCTCGCCATAAATCAAGAGAAAATACGCCAAAAGTAATGTTGTTGGCGGTAGAATAATCTTCTTTCAATTGTTCCTGCTGTGCAGAAAGTGTATAAAGTTTATAGCCAAAATAGCTTTCTGCCGATAATAGGGCAGCCATCACTAAAATCACGAGAATTTGTGAGATTAAAGGCTTTTTGGGTTTGTTTAATTGAGCTGATGTTTCCAATGTTTTTAATTTAGCTAAGATTAATCCTTGTCTTTAGTGGTTTCAATGGTTTGTCTTTAGCTACAGTCGTGTGGGCTAATAGATTTTAATATAGTAGAGAGGATAAGCCCGAACAGTACAAAAGCAATGAAAATCAAAAAGCCTGGTTGTAGGGCTGTGTTATGCGTAGATATCATCGTAAGCGAATTGACCGGAATATCCAATTTAGCTAACTGATTTTCCAGTAATCCGTTTAAGCCAATGTAGGCCATTAAAATAGCAATAACAATCACATCAGCCATGCTCCATTTACCCGATTGGAAAGCAAAATACTTAATGAATTTATTCTCTGCCAGCTTCTTTTTTCCAAGTAAATGAATACCAGTTGAGCTGAGTTTCATCACCGGAAACAAGATGCTGAAAATTAGGATAAGTACACCTACGGCTATAGAATCAATAGCGCTGCCGCTGATTAAAATTGTCACCACGTCTAAAATACTTTTAGATTGGAAAAAGAGCACTTGGTCTTTAAAGACAATATGCTGCCCCAGCAATGTAAAGTCGATCGCTCCAATTCTAGCGTCTACTTCAATCATAGAGGCGGTGAGGCCTACCGCTAAAAGGATAAACGCGGATACTAGAGAAAGTATAAAGAGTGTAGCGTGTAAATCTTTGCGTTTTCTGAAAATGATCCAAGCAGTTAAAAATAAACCAATGCCAATAAGCATCGCAATGCAATAGTTGTAAGTGGCTCGATGAATGTTTTTCAACTCGGTCTTTACTTTGTTATTAAACGTAGCCGAATCTTTTACGCCGTATTTACTGTAAGTTTTAAGTATGGCGTTTGCGTTGGCTGTTAAGGTGCTGTCTATGGTTTCAATTTCATCAATTTTATCTAGCTTTTCCATAGCTAGCGCTCCCAATTGCTTTTTAGTCTTCGAATTATCTATTTTTCCGATAATCGTATAGGCTATTCCTGGTACTTGTTTTTTAATGCTATCTACATCAATAAAGTTTTTTACAGCAAACTTTACAATTTTACCACGAAGCGATTTCTTTTTTGGTTTGGTTACCAAATTTTCCGCTTTGTTAATTAATGCAATGATTACACCTTCAATTTCATTTTGAAGCTCTTTTTTTTGTTTTTTGCTAAGCTTTAGACTGCGGGTTTGGCGTTGGACTATCGTTTCTATTTTATCTTGCCATTGGGAGATAGAAAATAAACCGAGTGTGATGTTGTTCATCTCAGCATAGTCGTGCTTTAGTTGTTGTTGCTTTTTTGAAAGCTCATGTAGCTGATATCCAGCATATCCTTGAGCAATAATTACAGCTAACAAGGTCAGAATTAAAAAGATTCTGGTTAAGTTAAATCTACTTTTTGGTTCGTTGGTATTCAAGGCGCTGCAGTTAATGGTCTGGCTAATAACCATCAGATAGCAAATATTGTTTTTGTGGTGAATGTTTTTTGCGAAATTTTCTGATAGATGATTTTCGAAGTAACTAGTAAGTAGATATTGTGCATGCCATTTGTATGTAAGGTTTGCTTTAAATTGCTAACATCACAACGCAAAAATTGTTACTTGCATTGAATAATCGTGTTTTTAGGCGATGAATTTTTTAGAGGCGAATATTTACATTAATATCAAGATGTCAAAAACGAAAATCAACAACACAGATTTAGAAATTTCTCGTATCAATTTTGGAGGTAATGTATTTGGATGGACTTTAGACGAAAAACAGTCTTTTGATATACTGGATGCTTTTGCGGAAGCGGGTTTTAATTTTATTGATACTGCCGATACTTATTCTTGGTGGGTAAATGGTTCTGGTGGTCAATCGGAAACAATTATTGGAAAATGGCTTAGAGCAAGAGGAAACAGAAGTGAAATGGTTATTGCTACAAAAGTAGGTTCCGAAACGAAAGAACATGGCTTTGATATCAGTAAAAAACATATTCTAAAGTCGGTAGATGAATCTTTGAAACGTTTACAGGTTGACCACATCGATTTATACTATACCCATTTTGACGACAATAAGACGCCGATAGAAGAAACCCTTTCTGCTTACGACGAAGTGGTTAAAGCAGGTAAAGTTCGATACATTGCTGCGTCAAATGTTTCACCAGAACGACTTGAGGCATCGTTAGAGTTCGCCACCCAAAACCAACTTCCAAAATATGTTGCCTTACAGCCTCATTATAATCTGGTAGAACGCAAAGGATATGAGACAGATTATGCCCCTTTAGTTGAAAAATGCGGTTTGTCTGTTTTTCCTTATTGGGCCTTGGCCGCTGGGTTTTTAACAGGCAAATATCGTAATGAAGCTGATTTCGGAAAGAGCGTAAGAGGGCAGGGGGCAAGTAAGTATTTAAATCAAACAGGTTTATCTGTTTTAAATGCATTAGATGAAGTTGCAGCCAAACATCAAACTAAACCAGCAGCGGTTTCATTGGCTTGGTTGTTAGCCCAGCCAAATATTACTGCGCCAATTGTAAGTGCTACTAATGAAAATCAATTGGCTACACTGATACAAGCACCTCAACTGAATTTAGATCAACTAGATTTAATACTGTTGAACGAAGCAAGCCAATATTAATCAACCTGCCGCATATTAATGAATAGGATGGCATTTTGTCATCCTATTTTTTTATCTACCTAAATCGGAGAGGCTATGCGTGAGCCGTTAATAATTCGGAAATTTGTTTATTCAATTCCTCGGGTAATTGCTCGCTACTTCGGTTCACGAGTAGATGTTGAGCCGAATTATATTTTTCAATAAAAGTGCCCGTATCACTATTGAATTTCAAAAAGCCTTCTTCAAAATACCTCTCTTCAATTTCTTGAGAAGAATCCATCGAACGAAAAGTTAACCGAGAACTGAGGTGATTGAGTTTTGAAATCTTCAGCCATTGAAATTTTTCTGAAACTGGAGCATAATCGCCAAGGTCATTCCTCTTGATTTCTATTAGATAGAATTCGTTGTTGTCCAAAAAATAAAGAAAGTCAAACAGTTGTGTGGTAGATGCTTGCATAGGTGAAAAGGTGAATTAGGTTGCTTATTTCATGGCTTGGAGCGCATTATTTAGTGTTTATGATAGCTGTTTTTGTAAATAGTTAAACGCTTTGGATTGCAGAAAAGTTTGTAACCAATTGAAAATTACATAGTGCCACACGTGGAAAATCCATAAAGGTTTTAGTAATTAATTTTGCCTGTGGCTGATAGATAGCCAAGCCATTTTCAAAAAGTTTCGTTAAGCCTAGATCGTCAGTAGAATCTTGTGCCAATTCCTGCAATATTAGTTTTTCTGCATTGTCTTCTGGTATCAGTTCTATACGAACTGTGGTAGACGAGATGCGCATATAGTGGTATTTCATAACATTGGCTAAAATAATAAAAAATACGAAATAAAGTATTTGTTTTTGCTAATTATTTTAGTAAAATTGCGTAATGGCTTCAGGCAAAAATAAAAACGAAATTAATACTGCTACAAAATATGCAATTGTGGATATTGAAACCACTGGGGGGAGTGTATCGGGAAGTAGAATAACAGAGGTAGCTATCTTGTTGCACGATGGTGAAAAGGTAATTAGCGAATGGAGTAGTTTAATTAATCCTGAAATGGAAATTCCGCTACATATCACCGCTTTGACGGGGATTGATGATGCAATGGTTGCCGAAGCTCCAGTTTTTGCCGATGTTTCCGATAAGATTTATAGCTTATTGAAAGATGTAGTTTTTGTAGCCCATAACGTTAATTTTGATTATTCTTTTTTACGTGGACAGTTTGCAGTTTGTGGTATGTTTTGGGACGTTCCTAAGCTTTGTACAGTGAGGCTTTCTCGTAAATTGATTCCTGGTATGCCTTCTTATAGTTTAGGTAAGTTGTGTGCGCAGCTGGGAATCACTTTGAAGGATCGGCACCGTGCCATGGGCGATGCTTTGGCAACGGTAGAGCTTTTTTCGATGTTGCTGGAGCGAGATGTTGACGCTGTAATTTCTGGAATGCTGCGTAAAATATCTCCAGAGCAGCGCTTACCACCTAATGTGCCAATGGAAGATTTTGCTGCGTTGCCAGAATGTGCCGGAGTATATTACTTCCACGACCAGAAAGGAAAAGTGATTTATGTGGGCAAGGCGATTAATATCAGAAAGCGTGTAGCTTCTCATTTTACAGGAAACAACACTGCTTTACGTCGTCAAAATTTTCTTCGTGATATTTGGAATATCTCTTTTGAACGCTGTGGCTCTGAGCTAATGGCTTTGTTATTGGAATGTACGGAAATTCAGAAGCATTGGCCCATATATAATAGTGCACTTAAACGTTTCGAACCTAAATTCGGCTTATATCATTATATGGCGGTGAGCGGCTATTCGCATTTAGCAGTTGGAAAATTACCAAAGCAGCAGCAATGCCTAAAAGCGTTCAATAGCGAGTCGGAAGCAGTTAGTTTTTTGGTGGAAAAAAGCGAAGCATTTAATATTGACCGCCGATTTTGCAGATATGGTACTGCAAGTGTGTTCAAGTCTGAACTGCCGATACCCGATGCAGTTGGTCATAACGCTAATGTGGATAAGTTGCTAGATGAGTTAGGTTTAGAACAGAATGATTTTGCACTAATTTTGGATGGAAGGGAAATAGGGGAGAACGGATGTATATGGGTAGAGAACGGAAAAGTTAATGGAATTGGTTATATAGGGGAAGATTTTACGGGAAAAATTGAAGAAGTTAGGGATAGCTTGAAAAAATGTAAAAGCAACCACTACATGCTTCAATTGGTGATGACGTTTGCAAGCCAATATCCATCCAGAGTAGTTAAGGTTGCTTAAAAGGGCTAGTTTTTTTGAGTGGAAGCAGAAATGTTATCGAATTATTTACGGGCACCAAAGTTTTTAACCTTTTAGTGATGTTTGCTTAACATTAACTTAACATACTGGCTTTACCTTTAATGTATGAATTATCCAGTATTTATTTTCCATGAGTTAGTGCTCCGTTGCTCTTACATCAATCGTCAGGTTGGTAGATACATTTCTAGTACCATAGAAGATGGGAGATGTTTAATCCAAACTACTAGTGGCAAAATTGCAATTGAGCCAGAAATGTTAGAGAAGCAATATCGTAACCCTAACGAGATTTCTGCAGAGCAGTTAAAAGAGCTGGCCACTGCATTTCAAGTAGGATAATCAAAGTCAATTCTTAAGTTCCGTTTATTTTAACTGATAAGCGATGACACTGTTTTGGTTAAATGTAGGTACGTAAATGATTTTATCCTGCGGATTGTAACCTATATCAGCAGTATTCATTTTTCCCTGCACGTCCTGAATTTTATGCATAGTACCATCTGCTTTTATATGATAGATGATACCTGCCCAACAGGTGACTATAAATTCGCCATTTCCTATGGGCTCTAATCCATCACCAACCTTTTCAAATCCTTTCGCTATAATTTTTATTTCCTTTTTGGAGTCGATTTTCCAAAGTTCAGTTCCGGCTAATACGAATAATTCATTTTTTATCCATTTCAAGCCGTTTGCGCTGGTTGCATTTTTAAGATACAGCGAATGTTTATTTTTTTTTACCTGATGGATTTTATTGGTGCGTGTGTCAGAAACGTACAATGTCCCTTTTTCATCAACAGTGATGTCGTTTAAAAAAACTGCACTATCTATTTCTAACTTGTTTTTTATTTTTGCACTTCGGATATCAATACTCACAACTGCGGTGATGTCGGCAACATAAAGTGTGTTTTTATAAATTGCTAATCCTTTTGGTGCATTTAGTCCAGTGATCCATTCAGCGTTTTTCATCGAGCCATCTAAATTTAAAATAGCGATTCCGCCTTTGCCATCTTTCACATTGCCAGCACCGTCAATAAGGCTTACATATAATTCTTTGGTATCAGCCTTGTAAAGAACAGATTCTGGAACAGGTAAGTTGTTTTTGGCTTCCCATATTGGTGCTGATAATTTAATTTGCGCATTTGAATAATTGCTTATTAGGCCTAATGCGATAAATGCTATTGAAAATAGGTTTCGGGCTCTCATGAGAGTAAAGATAGTAAACGAACTAAGTAAGAAACAGCACAAATAAAATAAAGTTCAAATAAAAAGCCCTTAATCTGTTAAAATTAAGGGCTTTCTTATATCTGTCTTAATATTGCTATTTGCCTGCAGCCTTAGCGTGGTCTGCTAAGAAAGTAGCTAAACCGCTATCGGTTAATGGGTGTTTCAATAAGCCTGTAATTGCAGAAAGTGGTGCGGTAATTACGTCAGCACCAATTTTAGCGCAACTTACAATGTGTAATGGTCCGCGGATAGAAGCTGCCAAAATTTGAGTTTCGTAACCGTAGTTGTCAAAAATTAATCGGATATCTTCGATTAAAGTCAAACCATCAGTAGAAATATCATCTAATCTACCTAAGAAAGGAGAAACGTAAGTTGCACCAGCTTTTGCTGCTAATAAAGCTTGAGCAGGAGAGAAGATTAACGTACAGTTGGTTCTAATTCCTTTGCTGCTAAAATATTTGATAGCTTTTAAGCCTTCTTTAATCATAGGTACTTTAACCACGATTTTAGAATTTAACGCTGCTAAAGCTTCACCTTCTTTAATAATGCCATTATAATCGGTAGCAATTACTTCTGCACTCACGTTGTCATCAACAATCTCGCAAATTGCTTTGTAGTGGTTAATTACGTTTTCATCTCCAGTAATGCCTTCTTTGGCCATTAAACTAGGATTGGTGGTTACGCCATCTAAAACGCCTAAATCTTGCGCTTCTTTAATCTGGTCTAGATTAGCTGTGTCGATAAAAAATTTCATGGTTATTTAAATAAAAGGTTTTCAGAACAAAAACCCTGATTATTTATATCCCCCCTTCAGGGGGCTAGGGGGTAAAAAAAGGGCAAGCAACTTCTATCGCATCGCTACAACCTTCTACCCTTGCTTTGTTCCCAACCTGGGGGAGTTCAAAGGGAGCTGATCGTAGAAGACTTGCCCGGCACAAAGGTAGCAAAAGGAGCAATTCTACAAAACATATTTTATATTAAAATTTGATGTTTTTTTAAGCTGTTTGTTGTCAGGGTTTTAAAATATGCTGGTAGCAGATTTTCTTCATTGAGGTGTTGCTTTGAGAGACTGTTTAGGGATGATGAGGGTGTTTTATAGACTGAATTTGGTGAAAAATAAATTTGATAAGCAAACTAAACTCGGGTATACTATATGTAGACTAGAGGTTGTTGTCGCTACCCGTTTATGTATTTATGTTAATCGAAATAGTTATTTAAACCATTTAAACCAAGTATTTGATTTTTTATGGTTTTGATAAATTTTCAATTGGTATCGTTATCTTTTGATATATTGATAATTTGAAACCTTTTTTTTGCTTATAATATTGTTTTTTTACAAATATTTTATCAAATGTATAATTTGTAGATATTTTTTCTTATCTTAGTGTTCACTACACACTAACTACAACCAACTAATAAATGGAAAATTTAAATGAACAACAAGGGTTGTACCGCGACAGTTTTGAGCATGATGCGTGCGGTATAGGTTTTGTTGCCCACGTGAAAGGGAGAAAATCACATCAGAACATTACAGATGCGCTAACCATTTTGGAGAATTTGGATCACCGTGGCGCATGTGGTGCTGAACCTAATACCGGAGATGGTGCTGGTATCATGATACAGGTTCCCCACGAATTTTTATTTGACGAATGTTTACGCACAGGTTTTAGTTTGCCGCAATATGGCGACTATGGCGTAGGTATGCTTTTTATGCCTAAAGAGATTAGGGCTAGAGAAGAATGTCGTGAAATTATTTATCGCACAGCAGAAAAGCTGGGTTTTGAGGTGCTGGGCTTTCGTAAGGTTCAGGTAGATACTACGGATATCGGCAATATGGCCCTTTCTGTAGAGCCGGAAATTGAGCAAGTCTTTGTTTCTCGCCCTTACCATATTGCTGCAGGTGCAGATTTTGAACGTAAGTTGTTTGTGCTTAAAACTTATGTGACCAAAACTATTTACAATTCTGTAAAGGATAGTAAGCAAGATTTTTACATAGCGTCGTTTTCGTCGCGAACCATTGTGTATAAAGGTCAGCTTACCTCTTTGCAAGTACGTACCTATTACACCGAGCTTAGCGATAAGCGCATGGTTTCGGCCTTTGGTTTGGTACACTCACGTTTTGCAACCAATACCTTCCCATCTTGGCGTTTGGCGCAACCATTTAGGCATATTGCACATAATGGTGAGATCAATACGTTACAAGGTAACTTGAACTGGTTTCGTTCTAGTGTGAAATCATTTGCATCACCATTTTTTACTCCGGAGGAGTTGAATATGATTTTGCCAGTGATCGACGAAACGCAGTCTGACTCGGGATGTTTAGATAATGTAGTAGAATTACTATTGCATGCTGGCCGTTCGTTGCCGCATGTGTTAATGATGTTAATACCAGAAGCATGGGACGGAAACAAGGATATGGATCCGATGAAAAGTGCTTTCTATCAATTCCACGCTTCGTTAATGGAGCCTTGGGATGGGCCAGCGGCTATTGCCTTTACAGACGGTAACCTAATTGGTGCTACTTTAGATAGAAATGGTTTGCGTCCTTCGCGTTACGCACTTACCAGTGATGATAGAGTGATCATGGCATCTGAATCGGGAGCGGTTGAGATTGACCAGAGTACTGTAATCGAAAAAGGTAGGTTAACTCCTGGGAAAATGTTTGTAGTGGACATGGAGCAGGGGCGTATCATTAGCGATGACGAGATCAAGCAACAAGTTTGCGGTCGTCGTCCATATGCGGATTGGATTAACCAATATCAAATTAAATTGGAAGAATTACCAGAACCTAGGGTAATGTTCACCAACTTATCAGAAGAATCTATTTTCAATTATCAACAGGTATTTGGTTATACAAGAGAAGATATCGATTTATTGCTTAAACCAATGGCAATAGATGGTAAAGAGGCAATTGGTTCGATGGGTACAGATACACCTTTAGCGGTGCTTTCTAAACAACCTCAACACTTGTCTTCATATTTCAAACAGTTGTTTGCCCAGGTAACCAACCCACCAATCGATCCAATTCGTGAGCGAGTGGTAATGAGTTTGGCTGGTTTTATGGGTAACAATGGTAACTTGTTGGAAGAAAACCAAATGCAGTGTCACTGTGTGGGAATCAAACATCCAATATTAACCAATCAAGAATTAGAAAAATTAAGAAGTATTGATACAGGCTTGTTTCAATCTAAAACCCTACAAATGTATTTTAGGGCTGATGGAAAAGCGGGATCATTGCAAAAAGCTTTAGATCGTTTGTGCCGTTACGCAGTGGATGCTGTGGAAGATGGTTTCCAAGTGATTATTTTGAGCGATAGAGCATTGGATTCTACCCATGCTGCAATTCCTTCTTTATTGGCAGTTTCTTCGGTACATCATCACCTAATTAGAAAAGGTTACAGAGGTGCGGTAGGTATTGTGGTAGAGGCTGGGGATGTTTGGGAAGTACACCATTTCGCTACCTTAATTGGTTTTGGTGCTACGGCGGTAAACCCTTATTTGGCTTTAGAAACTATCAATACTTTTCAAAAAGAAAGTGGCTTAACGCAGGATCAATTAAATTATAACTATATCAAATCTGTTAAGGATGGCTTATTAAAGATTTTCTCTAAAATGGGAATTTCTACTTTGCAATCTTATCACGGAGCACAGATTTTCGAGATTTTAGGTATTAACCAACAAGTAGTAAGTACTCACTTTACTGGAGCTGTTTCTCGTATCGGCGGTTTAGGTTTGGATGAAATTGCGCAAGAAGCATTGATTAAACACAACCGTATTTTCGGAAAGCATACACAAACGGAGCATATTTTAACTGCTGGTGGTACCTATAAATGGAGAAGACGTGGAGAGAAACATTTGTTTAATCCAGAAACGATCCACTTATTGCAAAATGCAACCCGTAGAAATGATTTTCCTACGTTCAAAAAATATTCGAAACTGGTAAACGAGCAAACTACACAGGCTTATACCATTAGAGGTTTGTTCGAGTTCAACTATACTCGTCCATCTATCAGCATTGATGAGGTAGAACCAATTGAGAACATCTTCAAAAGATTTGCTACAGGAGCAATGTCTTTCGGGTCAATTTCTCATGAAGCGCACTCTACTTTGGCTATTGCGATGAATAGAATTGGCGGTAAAAGTAATACTGGCGAAGGTGGTGAGGATGAGATCCGTTACCAAACCATGGAAAACGGCGATTCAATGCGTTCATCGATCAAGCAGATTGCTTCAGCTCGTTTTGGAGTAACTAGTTACTATTTAACAAATGCTGATGAGTTGCAGATTAAAATGGCTCAAGGTGCAAAACCTGGAGAGGGTGGTCAATTACCTGGTCACAAAGTGGACGATTGGATTGCAAAAGTCCGTCACGCTACGCCAGGTGTAGGCTTAATTTCTCCGCCTCCACACCATGATATCTATTCTATCGAAGATTTAGCGCAGCTGATTTACGATTTGAAAAATGCCAACCGTGCGGCTAGAATTAACGTGAAATTAGTTTCTAAAGCTGGTGTAGGTACTATTGCTGCTGGTGTAGCTAAAGCTCACGCCGATGTAGTTTTAGTTTCTGGTTACGATGGTGGTACGGGAGCATCTCCTTTAACTTCAGTTCAACACGCAGGCTTACCTTGGGAACTTGGCTTAGCGGAAGCACATCAAACTTTGGTGAAAAACCGCTTGAGAAGTAGAGTAGTACTACAAACTGATGGTCAGTTGAAAACAGGTAGAGACATCGTAATTGCTACTTTGCTAGGCGCTGAAGAGTGGGGTGTGGCAACGGCTGCATTAGTAACTGCAGGTTGTATCATGATGCGTAAGTGTCACTTGAATACTTGCCCTGTGGGTGTAGCTACGCAGGATCCTAATTTGAGAAAGTTATTTACTGGCGATGCTGACCACGTAGTGAGCTTGTTTCATTTCTTAGCGCAAGAAGTTCGTGAATTAATGGCTGAATTAGGTTTCAGAACAGTGAACGAAATGGTTGGTCAATCTGACTTGCTGAAAGTAAGAGAATTTGCGGAAGCAGATTGGAAACTGAAATATGTGGATTTATCTCCAATCTTGTACAAAGAACCCGCAAATGGACAGCCTTTGTACAATACGGAAAGTCAAGACCACGGTTTAGATAAAGTATTGGATCATCAGTTAATTGCCGCTGCACAGCCAGCTATTTTAAATAATGAGCCAGTATTTGCCAACTTCGATGTGAAAAATACAGATCGTTCTATCGGCACCATGTTATCTAACGAGATTTCTAAAGTTCACAAAAGTGCTGGTTTAACACACGATACGATCAACTTTAAGTGCTTCGGCTCTGCTGGACAAAGTTTTGGTGCTTTTGCTACCAAGGGCTTGACACTTACTTTAGAAGGTGAAGGTAATGATTATGTAGGTAAAGGTTTGTCGGGCGCTAAAGTAGTGGTTTATCCTTTTGGTAATATCAACTACGTGCCAGAGCAAAATATCATTATTGGTAACGTGGCATTGTACGGTGCAACCTCTGGAGAATTGTATGCTCGTGGAAAAGCAGGCGAACGTTTTGCAGTACGTAACTCTGGAGCTACGGCTGTAGTAGAAGGCGTAGGCGATCACGGTTGTGAGTACATGACTGGTGGTGAGGTGCTGATTTTAGGTGATACAGGAAGCAATTTTGCCGCAGGTATGAGTGGCGGTATTGCTTGGATTTACGACACCAGCAAAACCTTTGCTAACAAATGTAATCCAGAGATGGTGGATTTAGATCCATTACAACAAGAAGATGAAGAAAGGATTACTATGCTATTGAAAAACCACTTGAGGTTAACCAGTAGTAAAGTAGCAGAATTTATCCTTAGCGATTGGGAAAATCAAGCTAAACATTTTGTGAAAGTTTTCCCTAAAGAATACAAAGCAGTTTTATTACAACGTCAACAAGTAAAAGTTAATTAAGATGGGAAAAGTGACAGGATTTTTTGAATACGAAAGAGTTTCGCCTTCAAAACAAGTGCCTCAAGAGCGTTTAAATCACTACAACGAGTTTGTATCGTTATTGCCATCTGATGAGTTGAACAGACAATCTGGTCGTTGTATGGATTGCGGTGTGCCATTTTGCCAATCTGGTTGTCCGCTGGGAAATGTAATTCCTGAGTTTAACGACGCGGTTTATCAAGGTAAATGGTTGCAAGCTGCCGAAATTTTATTAAGTACAAACAATTTTCCAGAATTTACAGGTAGAATTTGCCCTGCGCCTTGCGAAAGTGCTTGTGTGTTGGGAATCAACAAATCTCCAGTTTCTATTGAGGAAATTGAAAAGCATATCATTGAAATTGCTTTCGAAAAAGGTTATATCAAAGCTAACGAGCCATTAATTAGAACTGGTAAAAAAGTAGCTGTGGTGGGGTCTGGTCCTGCGGGATTAGCTGCCGCTGCGCAATTAAACAAAGCTGGTCACGAAGTGGTAGTTTATGAACGTGATGACGTGGCTGGAGGATTGCTTCGTTATGGTATTCCTGACTTTAAACTACAGAAAGATGTGGTAGAAAGAAGGATCAAGTTAATGGAGGAAGAAGGTATCACTTTCCAATACAATGCAAATGTTGGCGAGAATGTGGAAATTAGTACACTTTTACGCGATTACCAAGCGATTGTACTAGCAGGCGGCTCAACTATCCCTCGTGATTTAAACTTGCCAGGAAGAGAGGCTAAAGGTGTTCATTTCGCAATGGATTTCTTGAAGCAACAGAATAAGCGTGTTGGCGGTCGAAAAGTTGAAACTGAAGAAATTTTAGCTACAGGAAAAAATGTGATTGTGATTGGTGGTGGTGATACAGGTTCAGATTGTATCGGAACTTCAAACCGTCACGGTGCAAAATCAGTGACTCAGTTTGAGATTATGCCAATGCCGCCACAATTGCGTACTGCACACATGCCTTGGCCAAGCTATCCAATGTTATTGAAAATCACTACTTCTCACGAAGAAGGTGCACAACGTGCTTGGTCGGTAAATACAAAAGAGTTTATTAAAGATGAGCAAGGTAATTTAAAAGCCTTAAAAGTGGTAGATGTAGAATGGGATATTGATGCTGCGACTGGACGACCGCTAGGCTTTAAGGAAGTTCCAGGAACTGAAAAAGAATATCCTTGCGAACTAGTGCTTTTGGCGATGGGTTTCTTGCATCCTCAAAAAGAAGGCTTAATTGAAAAATTAGGGGTAGAATTGGATGAAAGAGGTAATGTAAAAGCTGTTGAGGGTCAGTACCAAACTAACATTCCCAAGATTTTTGCCGCTGGCGATATGCGTAGAGGTCAATCTTTGGTGGTTTGGGCAATTTCTGAAGGAAGAGAGACTGCTCGTAAAGTGGATGAACACTTAATGGGTTTCAGTAAATTACCATCTAAAGATGCCGTAGCTTACGCTTAAGAACTTTTGTTTTTATACTTTTACAACCAAGGTCCAGACGAGTTTCGTTTGGGCCTTTTTTGTTGCAACAATAAGTTGCCGTCATTTCGACGATAGGAGAAATCTAGCAAGTGGAGGAGTAAAGAAGAACTTGAAGATTTATACTATGCATTAGATTTCTCTTCGTACCTCATCGAAATGACGGTAGGATTAATGTTGAATAGATTTACGAAGTTTTCAAAACTTCGTAAGTCTTGAAATACATTTTTAGCGAATGGTGTAGTTATCCTGGAATATTGTTCTTCAACAAAAAACTCGCTAATTCCAAATCTTCAGGATAGGTAACTTTGATGTTGTTTCTATTTCCTTCAATCAGATTAATAGGAAAACCAGCAGCTTCTACAACAGAGGCATCATCGGTGAATGTAGCGGAGAAGCTTTGTTGATAAGCAATTCGTAGTTGACCTAAGTCAAACGTCTGCGGTGTCTGTATCAAAACCAATTTATCTCTATCAATAATCTTGCTGCTATTGTCATCAAGCTGCCTCACAGAGTCACTTGGTTTAATGCAGGGAATTGCATTGCCAATTTCCAAGGCGTCTTTAAAAGAATGGGTAATTAAGCTTGAGCTTACTACAGGTCTAACAGCGTCATGTATCGCCACAACGCCATCTTCTTTAATGGTCATTAAGCCGTTCCTTACCGAATGGAAACGTTCCTTACCGCCCTCAACTAAGGTATGTGGGATATCGAAATTGTATTTTAGGCATAAATCCTTCCAGTATTCATGATCGTTTTTTGATAAAACCAATATAATTTCTGGTTGTACCTCGGAAAGATAAAAAGCCTGTAATGTGTGCATCATTACAGGCTTATTGTTAAGCAATAAGAATTGTTTGGCTATTGTGGTTTGCATTCGCTTACCTGAACCACCAGCTACTATTATTGCGTAGAATTTCATATTTTAAGTATCGAGATTTTAGTATCAAGTATCAAGATTAGCTTAAAACTATCTTGATACTTGATACTCACTACTTGTTATTATATAATCAACATCGCATCTCCATAGCTGTAGAAACGATATTTCTCTTTTACAGCAACTTCGTACGCATTCATTACATTTTCGTAGCCACCAAAAGCACTAACCATCATCAATAAAGTAGATTCAGAAGTGTGGAAGTTAGTGATCATTGAGTTTGCAATGCTAAAATCGTAAGGAGGGAAGATGAACTTACTTGTCCAGTCGTTTGCTGCTTTTAAAGTTTTGTTTGCAGAAACAGCAGATTCGATAGCACGCATAGAAGTTGTACCTACTGCACAAATCTTTCTTTTTTCCTCTAATGCTTTGTTTACTAAGTTCGCATCTTTTTGCTCGATGATGAACTGCTCAGAATCCATTTTGTGTTTAGTTAGATCCTCTACTTCAACTTGGCGGAAAGTTCCTAAACCAACGTGTAGAGTTACTTCGGCAAATTCTACACCTTTAAGTTCTAAGCGTTTCATCAATTCTCTACTGAAGTGTAAACCTGCAGTAGGTGCAGCTACTGCACCTTCGTGCTTAGCGAAAATAGTTTGATAACGTTCTTTATCTTTCTCTGTTGCTTTACGTTTGATGTATTTAGGAAGAGGAGTTTCGCCTAAAATCTCCACGTTTCTTCTAAATTCTTCATCAGTTCCATCAAATAAGAAACGAATAGTACGACCACGAGAAGTTGTATTGTCTACTACTTCTGCAACCAATAAATCGTCATCACCAAAATATAATTTATTTCCTACACGGATTTTACGAGCTGGATCTACTAGTACATCCCATAAACGTAGCTCTTTATTTAATTCGCGTAATAAAAATACTTCTATAGTAGCACCTGTTTTCTCTTTGTTGCCATATAAACGAGCAGGGAAAACTTTAGTGTTGTTAAGAATCATTACATCTTTATCGTCAAAATAGCCTAAAACATCTTTAAAGATTTTATGCTCAATCTTACCAGAGTCTTTATGTAAAACCATTAAACGTGCTTCGTCTCTCTCTTCAGCAGGATCATTCGCTAAAAGTGAGTCAGGTAAGTTGAACTTGAATTGAGATAATTTCATGTGTAATTTTTAATTGTTTTTGATCGAGTCAAGATTGGTATCTAATGTAACTGTCCTACAGGGACAGGTGATGGCTCAAACTTGCTTTTGATACAGTAAATTAGGGCGCAAATTTACGAATTAATATTGTGTTTCTGAAATGGAAAAAACCTAATGAAAAATTATTGAATAATAAAGACAAATTATAACCATTTAAGTTTAGCTTGCTTTGTTTTTACTTTAGTCTTTTTACATTTAACTTAATTTACCTGTAACCTTTTTAACTAAATTTGGTCTAACCGTTATGCTGCTAGTTTTTCGACTTATTGGAGAGAGTTTTAGGTTCGCTTGGGATGCTCTTAGACAAAATAAATTACGTACCTCTCTTTCTTTGTTGGGGATAACCATTGGTATTTTTATCATTATTGGCGTTTTTACTGGTGTAGATACCATGCGAAACAAAATACAGGCTAGCGTTGATAAACTAGGCTCTAATACACTTTTCGTACAGAAATGGCCTTGGATTTTCGGAGATAGCTATCCTTGGTGGAAGTATGTAAATCGTCCAGAACCATCTTACAGAGATTATTTAGCCTTGAGAGAAAGGATGGAAAGTGCAAAAGGAGTTTGTTTCGAGATTTCTTCGGGCAGTAGAACCATTAAATATAGAAGCAGTTCGGTAGAGGGGGCAACCATCAATGCCGCCACGCAAGAATATGATCAAACTTGGAACCTAGAATTTGAGAATGGAAGGTACTTTACAGAAAGCGAAAGTAAGTCTGCTACACCCGTTTGCATTTTAGGAGCAGAAATAGCTGAAGGACTTTTTGGAAGTGCGGAACCCATAGGGAAGCAGATTAAAGTGATGGGACGTAGGGTAACTGTAGTTGGTGTTTTCAAAAAGGAAGGCGAGGATATGATGGGGATGTCGCAAGATAAAAACGTTTTGATTCCAATGAGCTTGGCCAAAGGTATTTTCGATGTTAATAATGAGAGATACAATCCTCAAATTACAGTTAGGGGAAAAGATAATATTAGTTTGGAAGAGGTAGAAAGTGAATTGAAGGGGCAGATGCGTGCAATTAGAAGGTTAAGCCCTGGACAGGAAGACGATTTCTCATTGAACAAAACTACAATGCTTTCTAACCAATTAGATATCATGTTCTCTGCGGTTAACATAGGCGGTTGGATCATTGGTGGTTTCTCCATCTTGGTTGGCGGCTTCGGTATAGCGAATATTATGTTTGTTTCTGTAAGGGAACGTACCAATATCATCGGTATACAGAAATCATTAGGCGCTAAGAGCTACTTTATATTGTTGCAGTTTGTTTTTGAGGCAGTAGTATTGTGTTTAATGGGGGGCTTATGCGGATTGTTCCTAGTTTATCTACTCACTTTAGCAGCTTCTGGTATATTTGATATGCCCGTCGTTTTATACCTTAACAATATTATTTTAGGTATTGGTGTTTCGGTAGGTATTGGAATTATCTCTGGTTTTTGGCCAGCTTATTCAGCATCTAAATTAGATCCAGTAGAAGCGATTCGGAGTTAAATAAACTTAATGGTCATTAATAGAAAAAGCGCCTTGAAATTAATCAGGGCGCTTTTTTATGATGGAGGTATTAAATAATTAACTTAATTTACCTAATGCTTCTTTGATTCTTCTTAAAGCTTCTACCAAACTTTCGTCTGATGCAGCATAAGATAAGCGGATATAGTTGTCGTTGCCAAAGCTATCGCCACCAACGGTCGCTACGTGGCCAACGTTCAATAAATAGAGAGCTAAATCGCTTGAATTTTTAATTACGTTACCTTCAGCATCTTTTTTGCCAAAAAACGAACTGATTTCAGGGAAGAAATAAAAAGCACCTTCAGGTAAGTTGGTTTTAACACCTGGGATTTCTTTCAATAAGTCATAAACCAATTGACGGCGACGAGCAAACGCTTTTTTCATTTCGTTCACTGTATCCAAACCTTGCTCGTAAGCTACAATACCAGCACGTTGTGCGATAGAACAGGTTCCCGAAGTAGTTTGCCCTTGTAATTTATCGTTAGCGGCAGCAATTTCTTTACTAGCAGCAATGTAGCCTAAGCGCCATCCTGTCATTGCGAAAGCTTTAGAAAAGCCATTCACAATAATTACACGGTCTTTAACACTTGGAAATTGTGCAATAGATTCGTGTTGGTCAACAAAGTTGATATGCTCATAAATCTCATCAGAAAGGATATAGATATTAGGATGTTTCTCAAATACTTTCGCTAAAGCTGCTAATTCATCTTTGCTATAAACAGTTCCTGTTGGGTTATTTGGCGAAGAGAACATAAACAACTTGCTTTTTGGGGTAATTGCTGCTTCTAATTGCGCTGGAGTAATTTTAAAATCACTTTCGATAGAGGCATCAATGAAAACAGATTTACCTTCGGCAAGCGTTACCATTTCAGAGTAAGAAACCCAGTAAGGCGTAGGAATGATTACTTCATCACCAGGATTAATCAAAGTAAGGATAACGTTAGAAAGTGACTGCTTTGCACCAGTTGAAACCACGATTTGAGAAATGTCGTAATCAAGGTTGTTTTCCGTTTTTAGCTTATTCACAATCGCTTGGCGCAAGTCTGGGTATCCAGGTACTGGCGAGTAGCGAGTAAAGTTGTCATCTAAAGCCTTCTTTGCAGCCTCTTTTACATGTTCTGGGGTGTTGAAATCTGGCTCGCCTACACTTAGGCTAATTACGTTTACGCCTTTTGCAGCTAGTTCGCGACCTAGTTTGGTCATTTTTAGCGTAGCTGATTCTGATAGGTTATTTATTCTGTCTGATAAAATACTCATGATGTTTCTGTGAAGTAGCAAATATAAAAACCTTATTCATAAAGCACTAATAAAAGATGTTTTTTAATAGCATTTGTTTAAGCTTTGTGGGGTTTTGTTAGTATTTTGATAATTCGATGTTGGAATCTGAAAGTTGAAGTGTTGTAATGCTGTATAGATGTGTGATTAATTTCTAATATCATCATTTTCTAATTCCATTATTCAAAACTAAAAAGCGTAATTTTGGAAACACAAAACAAAGGTCTTGACGTCTAATAAAAGAGCCATATTAATATCGCTATGCACTAGTATTTTGCTGATGGGAGCAAAGTTTATTGCATTTTTTATCACAAATTCTAATGCAATACTTACCGACGCAGCAGAAAGTATTGTGAATGTATTGGCCAGTGGTTTTGCATTTTACAGTATTTATCTCGCTACTTTGCCAAAGGATGAAAACCACCCTTATGGCCACGGAAAGGTAGAGTTTTTTTCGGCCTTTGTAGAAGGTGTTCTTATCGGTATTGCTGGAGTTGTCATCCTCATCAAATCTATTTACAGTTTGTTTTACGGTAACGTAGTGTCAGATTTGTACGATGGAGCAATGATTATTACGTTAACTGGTTTGGCGAACCTCGTTGTAGGTTTGTATTTGATCAGAACTGGAAAGCAGAACAAATCTTTGACGCTGGAAGCAGACGGCAAACATTTGCTAACTGATGCGGTAAGTAGTGCAGGTTTGGTAATCGGTATCTTGATCATTCAACTTACACAGATTTATTGGCTAGATAGTGTAATCTCTATTCTTTTGGGAATATATATTATTTTTCACGGCTATAAGCTTACACGCAAGTCTGTTGGCGGTTTGATGGATGAAAGTAACCTAGAATTGGTTGAAGAAGTTGTGGAGATTTTGCAGGATAATAGACAGGCACCTTGGATAGATGTACATAATTTAAGGGCACAACAATACGGCGCAGATTTACATATCGACTGTCATGTTACGTTGCCCTATTATTTTGATTTAAATGCCGTTCATCACGAAATTTCAAGTATAGATAAGATGATTAACCAAGCGGTAAGTAGGCAAACCGAGTTGTTTATTCATGCAGATCCATGTTTGCCGGCATGTTGTAACTATTGTAAAGTGGAAAATTGTCCAGTGAGAGCCGAAGCATTTAGAGCAGAGATTAAATGGAGCATGGAAAACGTAACCAAAAACCAAAAGCATTTTGAACAATGAGCTATTTTAATGTAAGAGTTTATGGTTTGTTAGTTAATGATGAACAAGAAGTTTTACTAAGTGATGAATTTGCTGTAGAGCGATATTTTACAAAATTTCCAGGGGGTGGTGTGGAGTTTGGTGAAGGTTTGATAGAAGCGCTAAAAAGAGAGTTTGTAGAAGAGTGTGATGCAGAAGTGGAGGTGATTAGCCATTTTTATACTACAGATTTTTACGAGAAATCTTCTTTTAATGATAGTCAGGTGTTGAGCATATATTATTTGGTAAAACCGGTGAAACCTCTTGAGTTAAATTTTAAATGTAAGTGTTTTGATTTTGATGAGGGAACCAGCCAGTGTTTTAGATGGAAAAAAATAAGCGAGCTTACTGAGGATGATGTAACTTTTAAAACGGATAAAATTGCAGTAAAATTGTTAAAGGAGGTTTCTAAGTAATGATTGAGGAAAGTAAGCTTGGGTATTATTTGATGCCGGTATTGAAGGTTTGGCTGTTCATGTTTTTCTTGTTGCTTTGCACTATTCCATTCGGTCTAATCTCGCAACTTAACTTTTTACCTACCATATCTTCTCCAATTATAACTGATATTATTGCGCAGTTCAGCTTAGTCATAGTAGTATTAGGTGCATTGTTGATGATGTTTAAAATCTTGCCTGATCTAGATTTTTACCAAGTTTTCGTCAGAAAGACTAGCTTTTTTTCTGAATTTTTTAAAGGAGCAGGATTGGGTTTTATGACGATGGTGCTTTGTGCATCGCTATTGTATGCCAATGGTAATGTTAAATTTGAGGTGGCTGTATTTTCGTGGAGTACTATTGGCTTATATCTTGTTTTTTTTCTCCTAATTTCCTTTTTCGAAGAGTTGCTATTTAGAAGTTACCCTTTGTTTGCGCTTTCAGAAAGATATCCACTTTGGTTTGCGATTTTAGTAAACGGATTTTTGTTTGCGTTAGCGCATTTCGCAAATCCAGGACTTACTGTTTTAGGTATAGTTAACATTACACTAGCAGGAATACTTTTTGCACTTTATACCTTGCAAAAACGTAATGTTTCATGGGCAATAGGTATGCATTTCGCATGGAATTTTACACAAGCTATCCTTTTAGGTTATCATGTAAGCGGTAATAAGATGTCTGGTTTCGTTAAAGCTATACCTCAGGGAGCCGAATATATTTCTGGTGGAAAATTCGGGATTGAGGGCTCTGTGTTCTGTACCTTTTTTCTAGTGATTTTCATTGCTTGGCTAATTTACAGGAATGGTTTTGGTATTATAGAAAGCAAAGAATTTGAAGAAATAGAGGCTGATAATTAGAATTCGTTTCAAATTTTAAAACTTATAGTTTTATTCGTAAAACGACTTTCTATTCTTAACTTAGTCCAACTTCAATATGCGCCTTTTACAAAATTTTATCGCGAGAATTACAGATAAGGAGGTGGATCTTATCAATAAAGCCCGTATACAAATGCTGGTTTTTTTGTTAGTTGCCTATTTTTTATTTGGCTTATCATTAGTTTTAGCATATTCCTATACTAATCAGGTGCCGCAAATGATGAGAGCTTGCGTAATTTCGGGGTTTTCTGCCCTGCTTTTCGTAATGTTATATTGCTTTAATTCATGGCGAATCATTTCGCATTTTATTTTAATGCTCATTACGATATTAGGGGTTTGGGCTAATCTGCTTTTTTTCGTAAAAGGAGTCAATGCGGCAACACTGCAGTATATATGGTTGGCCTCGGCATTAGGTTTCTATATGCATGGCAATAAATGGGGCTGGATTTATACCATTTTAAATATCATTCCTGTTTTAATAGACGCTATGTTTTCTAAAGGCTATTTCTTTTTAAACAATGGTGCACAAGTGATTGCTAGGCCAATTTACATCTATGTCTTGGTTTTCGATTTCTTCGCTATCGCATTTTTGCACTATTATTTCTTTAAGGCTTTCAATAAGAATATCATCACCCTAACAGAAACTAAAAATCAGCTTAATGATATCAACCAACGTTTAAACATCAAAGTGGATGAAATTAAAAAGTTATCTAATGCTAGGATGAGTTTTTTATCTACGATGTCTCATGAATTGAGAACGCCCTTGAATGGAGTGGTAGGCTTAACGAATGTGCTACTTTTGCAAGAGCCGCGAAAGGATCAGGAAGAAACATTATCTGTATTGAAGTTCTCGGCAGAAAATTTATTGTCTTTAGTTACCGATATTTTAGATTTCAATAAACTAGAGTCTGATACCGTTGAATTGGAACGGATTCCTTTCAATCTTTCAGAGCTTGTAGAAAATATCTACGCAAGTACCCGTTTGAAGGCTTCAGAAAAGTATTTAGAATTTCGTATTGAAGTTGCTGATCAGCTTAAAGCTGTTAATCTTATGGGAGATCCGACACGTTTAACCCAAGTGCTTTTAAATCTGTTGAATAATGCAATAAAATTTACAGAAAAGGGAAGTGTAAGATTAATTTGTAGCGTAGCCGATATTACTAATAAGGATTTAAAAGTGAGATTTTCAATTGAAGATTCTGGAATTGGAATAGAAGTGAATAGGCAGCAAGAGATATTTGAGGATTTTATTCAAGCATCGAGCAGTACGAATAGGAATTATGGAGGTACAGGTTTAGGCTTGGCCATTGTGAGAAGGGTGCTAAAACTTCATCATTCGGTGGTAGAAGTTGAAAGTGTAATAGGAAAGGGGACTAAGTTTACTTTCGATATCGTTTATCATTACCAAGATAAAATAGAGGTGGCTCATGGAAGTAGTGTTGTAACTAGTGATCATAATAGTCTTTCTGAAATGCGGATATTGGTGGCGGAAGATAATGTTGTGAATGTGATGGTGATTAGAAAAACGTTAAATAGGGTAGGGATAAATCCAGCGGTTGCTGAAAATGGGCGAGAGGCCTTATCCATGCATTTAGAAAATAATTATGACCTCATTTTAATGGATTTATATATGCCAGAAATGGACGGCTATGAGGCTACAAGGAAAATCAGACAGATAGAAGATGTTGTGAAGTCTGCCATTCCTATTATTGCACTAACTGCTACTGTAAATAATCAGGTAGAGGATGATGTAAAAGCGGTAGGGATGAATGGCTATTTGTCTAAACCGTTTCATGCTAACGATCTTTTTGCGGAATTACGTAAATATGCAAACTAATTTTTTAATATAAGATGTAGCAGTGCAGCTAAGGTAGCCCCAATTACTGGACCAATTACTGGGATCCAGGCGTAGTTCCAATTGCTGCTTCCTTTTCCTTTCATTGGAATTATCGCATGAACAATTCTTGGGCCCAAATCTCTAGCTGGATTGATGGCATAACCAGTTGTGCCGCCCAAGCTTAAGCCTATTACCCAAACTAAAAAAGCTACAGGAAGTGCACCAACAGAACCTAATCCAATTGGGGTTTTTTCTTTGCCTAATTCTCCGCCAGTGATATAGAAAATAACAAAAATGAGCACAAATGTGCCGATGATTTCAGAAAATAGATTTGATTTTCTATTAGCGATTGCTGGGCCTGTGGCAAAAGGAGCAGTTTTCAATCCAGCGTCTGCTGTTGCATCAAAGTGATCTTTGTAGAATAACCAAACTAGAAAAGAGCCCGTCATTGCACCTGCTAATTGAGCAAGTATGTAGTAAGGAACTTTTGCCCATTCAAATGATTCTGTTAGTGCAAGAGCAAGGGTTACCGCTGGGTTAAGATGAGCGCCGCTGTGTGGACCAGCCACGATAACTGCTACAAATACAGCTAAAGCCCAAGCAGTGGTAATTACCATCCAGCCGCTGCCGTTACCTTTGGTGTCTTTCAGTACAACATTTGCTACCACGCCATTTCCCAAAAGGATCATAATGGCGGTGCCAATAAATTCTGCTACGTAAATATTCATAAGTGCTTGTTGGTTGGTTGGTTGGTTGGTTGGTTGGTTGGTTGGTTGGTTGGTTGGTTTGGAATTGAAAACTGTCAACTGTAAGCTACTCAGTATTTGCTATAGTTGCTTTGATTGCTTGTTCCCAGCCCTTAATACGTTTCTGATCTATTTTTTTATCAGCGGTAAATATTTTGTTCACTTTCCATTGAGATTTTATTTCTTCGATATCTTTCCAAAAACCAGTAGCTAGGCCTGCTAAATAAGCAGCACCAATTGCTGTAACTTCTGTAACCTCTGGTCTAATTACTTTGCATTCCAATAACTCTGCCTGAAATTGCATCAATAAGTTGTTTGCGGTAGCGCCACCATCAACTCTAAGTTCAGCGATCGGAGTGCCAGCGTCTGCTTGCATTGCTTTTAAAACATCCATAGTTTGATAAGCGATACTTTCTAAAGCAGCTCTGGCAATATGAGATTTATTCGTGCCCCTGGTAATGCCCGTTATTGTTCCTCTGGCATCTTGGTTCCAGTAGGGAGCGCCTAAACCTGCAAATGCAGGGACAATATAAACACCTTGTGTATCATCAACTTGTTTGGCTAATTGTTCTACATCTGCAGATTTTTGAATCAATCCCAATTCGTCACGTAGCCATTGAACAATGGCTCCAGCAATAAAAATACTTCCTTCCAAAGCATAATTTACTTCTCCGTTAATTTGCCATGCTATGGTAGTTAGTAAGTTATTAGTTGATGTTTTTGGCATATTGCCGATGTTCATCAGCATAAAACAACCAGTGCCATAGGTGTTCTTTACCATGCCGGGTTGTGTGCAGATCTGTCCAAAGAGTGCCGACTGCTGATCACCAGCTATACCTGCAATAGGTAACTGAGCTGCTAAAATGTTTCCTGCAGTTGTCCCGTAAATTTCGCTCGATGATTTTACTTCTGGCAGCATCGACTTTGGAATATCAAATAGCTCTAGCAGATCATCATCCCAAGCTAAAGTATGGATGTTGTAAATCATAGTACGAGATGCATTACTTACATCTGTTACATGGACTTTGCCGGCGGTTAAATTCCAGATTAACCAGCTATCTATGGTTCCAAAAGCTAATTCTCCATTTTGTGCTTTTTGTTTTGCGCCTTCTACATTTTCTAGTATCCACCTCACTTTGGTTGCCGAGAAATAAGAATCTATAATCAATCCTGTTTTCTCTTGAATGAGCTTTGAGTGGCCTTGCTGCTTGACGGCATTGCAATATTCAGATGTTCTTCGGTCTTGCCAAACAATAGCATTGTAAACTGGCTTTCCAGTGTTTCTGTCCCAAACAACAGTCGTTTCCCTTTGGTTAGTAATACCAATAGCATTGATGTCGCTCGCTGTTAAGCCAGCTTTGGCAATTACTTCGGTAGCAACTGCGAGCTGGGTAGACCAGATTTCGTTTGGGTCATGTTCTACCCATCCAGCCTTCGGGTAAATTTGTGTGAATTCTTTTTGAGCCAGCGCTATAATCTCGCCACCGTGATTAAAAATAATGGCTCGCGAACTTGTCGTCCCTTGGTCTAGAGATAAAATGTACTTGCCCATAGTAAATATTTGGTCGGAAGTTTTATCCTGCTAAAACAGGCTCTTCCTTTGTGTTTTTGCTTTTGTAAGTGTAACCTTCTGCTAATTTAATAAAAGATTTCACTTGCTCATCTTCCCACTGCTTGTCTGCTCCAGTTTCTTTAGCCATAATACTCGCAACAATAGCACTCATCTCAATGGCAGCTTTTGCATCAATAATTAATACTCTTAAACGTCTGCTCAAAATATCTTCCACCGTCTCTGCCATTTCATTTCTAGTGCTCCAAATTACTTCTGCATAGGTATATGGGAAATCTGGATGAAGCAGTTGTGCTAATTCTGGGTTTTGCTTAATTAAAGTTTCAATATGGTTTTTATCTGTTCCATAAATATTTAAATACTTGCTATCTGTAGCATTTTCACAACCATGTATAGGCAAATGTTCGGTTTTGCAGGGAGTAAGTGGGATTCCAGCTTCTTTCATAGCTAAATCAACAGTTTCTTCTGCCATGCGACGATAAGTGGTCCATTTTCCTCCGGTAATAGTAATCAGACCTTTTGCAGAACGCATCAATTTATGGTCTCTACTGATTTCTTTGGTGCTGTTAGCTTTGCCTTCGGTGGGTGCTGCAAGTGGTCTTAAGCCAGAAAACACGCTCAGTATATCGTTTTCTGTTGGTTTGGTTTTGAAATAATTTGCTGCCGTGTTTAAAATGAAATCAGTTTCTTCTTTCAATGCTCTTGGTTCTAAGCTGTGTTCATCTAATGGCGTATCTGTAGTGCCAACCAACAAATGGTTATGCCATTGAACAGCGAAAAGAACCCTTCCGTCTGAGGTTTGAGGTATCATTAGCGCAGAATCACTGTTAAGGAACTCCTTTTTTAAAACAATATGAACGCCTTGGCTAGGTCTTACGGTTTTTTTAGCTTTCGAATCGTTCATTTGTAAAATCTCGTCTACAAATACTCCAGTCGCATTGATTACTACCTTTGCCTTTAGTTTAAAAGTTTCGTTTGTAATCGTATCTATTGTTGTAACGCCATTTACTTGTCCTCCTTCTTTGATCAAGTTGGTAACTTTCATGTAGTTGATTAGGGTAGCGCCTTGTTCTTTCGCTGTTTGAGCGATGTTAATGGCTAATCTGGCGTCATCAAAACGACCATCGAAATAACGAATGGAGCCTTTCAAGCCTTTTTCTTTAATGCCAGGCATAATTCGTAAGGTTTCGTTTTTTGAAAAATATTTCGAAGTTCCGAAACTGAATCTTCCTGCTAACCAATCGTAAATTTTTAAACCAATAAGGTACTTAGCTACGGAGAACCAACTATAACAAGGTATTAAAAACTCTTCCTTGTGAACCAAGTGCGCTGCATTTTTCTGCATTAAGCCTCGTTCTTTTAAGGCATGCTTTACTAGGGCTATATCACCTTGGGCTAAGTATCTTACACCTCCGTGTACTAGTTTTGTACTTCTGCTCGACGTTCCTTTTGCAAAATCTGCTTGTTCAATAAGTAATGTTTTTAAACCTCTACTTGCCGAATCAAGAGCTGTTCCTAGTCCAGTTGCACCTCCGCCAATAATAATAATATCCCATTCAGATTGGTCAACTAGGTTGTGGTTATGTATTCTCTGCATAATAAAGTGTAATAAAACGAAACAATAAGCAATTATAAGTAATGTAAATCGAAATAATACATTCTTAATGTAATTATTTTTCTTTTGTTAAAGATGGTAAGCGTATTTGTATTAATTATTAAATTGCGATTAAATATAAAAGGCTATGAGCATGACCCTCGCCGAAAGGCATCAATTTATACTTAACCGTATCCAGCAAGATCAATATATTAATGTCGTAGAGCTTTGTAAAGAGCTTAAGGTTTCTTCGGTAACTATTCGTAAGGATTTGAAGCTTTTGGAAGATAAAAGTTTGTTATTTAGGACGCATGGTGGGGCAACGTTAAATAATCCTTATACGGTTGATCGGCCTGTAAATGAAAAGGAGCAACTGCAATCTGCCGAAAAAAATAGAATTGGTGTTGCGGGAGCTAAGTTGTTAAAGGAAAATGATTCTATAGTTGTGGCTTCTGGTACCACCTTGCTTTATTTTGCTAAAAGTATTCCTAATGCATTGAATTTAACGGTAGTTACTTCATCATTGAATATATCTTTGGAGTTTCTTAGGAATCCAGACGTTGAAGTGATACAGTTAGGTGGTCTATTGAGAAAAAGTTCTTCATCAGTAATGGGTGCGTATGCTGAACAGGTTCTGCAAGATTTCTATTTTAATACATTATTTCTAGGGGTTGATGGTATTGATTTGGAACATGGTTTTACAACTACAAATGCAATGGAGGCGCATTTGAACCGTCAAATGATTAAAGTTTCACAGAAAGTAGTTGTGCTTGCCGATTCTACTAAGTTCGGAAAAAGGGGCTTCGGTAAAATATGTGGCTTTGAAGATGTTGACCAAATTATAACGGATAAAGGGGTTTCTCAACAGATGATAAATCACTTAGAAGGCTTGGGGGTTACAGTTACTGTTGTCTAGTGATTTTCTAGATTCTTAATAAAGAGAGCGCAATCTATTCGTATTGTGCTTTTTTTTTGCTCTTATATTTTCGTATTGTTTCTTTACTATTTCGTATTGTTTTGGTGTTTTTAGTGTAAAATGCGTTGTTTATGTTTTTATGCTCTCTATAAAAAATTTTGCGTTTTATTTTGATTGTTTATTATTTATATTTAGTTTCAGTTTGTTTTTTATTTATTGCTCAACTGTTGTTTGTGTAGCAAAGTTAAGTATATTTGAATTTCGAAATGTTTCAGAATAGGTTAATGTCGAGTTAATGTACAGTTAACACATGTGGTCTAGTTTTGCAGCGTTCGGGAAAATAATAATTAGAAACTAGTAAATAACCCGATATAACAATTATGAACAAAACAACTACTCAAAAGGCTGGCGTGCTCCTGCATGTCTCAGAATGTGAGAACATTCTGCAGTCGCAGCTTTCTGTAATAGGTATTTTGAAAAAGCTATTTTTAAGAAATGTAAGCGTTATGACATTTCTTTTTGTAGCAATTTTTCAATTTTTGCTATTGCAAAATGCTACAGCTCAAAACGCATCTCAAAACGTCACAATTAAAGGTACTGTCTTGGATGATGGGGATAATAACGGCGTTCCTGGAGTTAGTATCATTGATAACAATCGAAAGATGCTTGGTCTTACAGATGCTAAAGGTGATTTCACTATTAGTATTGCTAAAGGAACAACAGTTAGTTTTTCTATGATTGGTTATGCTGCAATATCTAAGACTTTTACTGATGGGCAAACTGGTGTTAATATTAGGTTGAAATCTTCTACTAATGAATTGAATACTGTTGTTGTTACAGCATTGGGGATTAAGAGGGACCAGAAGGCATTGGGCTATGCGACTACTACTGTGGATGGGGAGCAGCTTACTAATGCTATTGCTAATAACTGGACTAGCGCATTAAGCGGTAAGGTGGCTGGCTTAAATCTTATTAAGTCTGGAGGCGGTCCCGCAGGTTCTAATAAAATTATTCTTCGTGGTGAAAATTCCTTAGCTGGAGAAAGTGAAGCTTTGATCGTTATCGATGGAGTGATTACCAGTGGTAGTAGTGGTAGAAGATCTACGGGTTCGGGTAGTGGCGCATATTTATCTGGAGATTCGCCAACGGATTTTGGAAATAGTTTAGCTGATATTAACCCAGATGATATAGAGAGTGTTTCTGTTTTGAAAGGTCCCGCAGCTACAGCCTTATATGGTTCTAGAGGAGGAAACGGAGCTGTAATTATCACTACAAAATCAGGAAAAGTTAATCAAAAAGGAATTGGCGTTTCTTTTAACTCTAATTCTTCTTTCGAAACCATTTCAAGATGGCCAGATTATCAAAACGAATACGGTCAAGGTGCTACAGGTCAAGATTTATATTACTCTTATCTGGCTACGGCTGACGGTGCAAGTACAAGAAGTACTAGTTCGGCTTGGGGACCAAAATTTGATGGACAATCTTATTTTCAATATGATCCAGTAACGAAAACTACAAGTGCAACACGCTTGCCTTGGGTCGCTTATCCAAATAATCATAAAGATTTTTTTCAAACAGCAAATACTTTTATTAATAGTGTAGCACTTGACGGAGGAACGGATAAAACTACTGCTCGCTTATCAGTTACTAACTTGCAAAATAGATGGATTATACCTAATACTGGTATGACTAGAAATACTATTTCGTTATCGGTGAGTAGTAAATTAACTAACAAGTTGCAAATAGCAAGTAAGGTTAATTATACTAATAAGTATTCTGATAATTTGCCTTCTACAGGTTATAATAATCAATCTATTATGTATTTTATTAGGGGGCTTACACCTAATATGAATATGGACTGGTTTAAAGAATATTGGATGCCTGGACAAGAAGGGATTATGCAGAATAGGCCTTTTAGCAGTTTGTTAGATAATCCTTATTTGATTGCTAACGAGATGCTTAATAAATCTAATAGGAACAATGTGGTTGGAAATGTGAGTGCAACTTATAATTTCCTCAAGAATCTGAGTTTAATGGTTAGGACTTCAGTTGATTTGTCTTATGAAGGTCGATCACAGCAGAGGCCGTTCAATACAAATAAGTATGCTAATGGAATGTATCGTACACAAAATATATTTTCTCAAGAGATTAATAGTGATTTCTTGCTAAGATATAATGATAAGGTTGGAAGTAAGTTTGATTATACAGTAACTTTAGGTGGTAGTAGGATGAAAAATAGATATACTGTTGACGAGCTTAGGGCTGATCAATTGTTGTATCCTGGTATTTTTAGCTTCGCAAATTCTAAAAATACACTTATTACTTTGCCTAATAGACAGAATTACGCAGTTAACAGCTTTTATGCATTAGGTACTGCTAGTTATGATAATTTTTTATTCTTGGATTTAACTGCTAGAAATGATTGGGCAAGTACGCTAGCTACTCCAACCGGCACTGATAATGTTTCTTTCTTTTATCCTTCTGCTAGCTTAAGTGCTGTCCTTTCTGATAAAATTAAATTTCCAAAACAAATTTCATATCTTAAACTAAGAGCTTCTGTTGCCGGGGTGGGTAGTGGAAGTACAAAACCTTACCAGACTGCTTATGCTTACACTCCAACTGGTTTTCCAGGTAGTTTGGTTAATCCAACAGTAATTGCAAATACCGAATTAAGGCCTCTTAAGACTAGTAGCGTGGAGTTGGGGCTAGATTTGAAATTGTTTAAAAACAGATTAGGTATTGATTTTGCAGTCTATCAAAATAATACGAAAGATCAGATCATTCCTTCTAGGATTGATGCTTCATCAGGCTATTCATCAGTAATATTGAATATCGGTGAAGTAAGAAATAAGGGGCTCGAAGTGCAGTTGAATGCTAGTCCATTAAAGTCAAAATCAGGTCTGAATATTAATCTTTTCGGTACTTTTGCTACCAATAGGAATAAAGTTATTTCTTTATCAGATAGTGTAGGTTCTCTTGTGCTTTCGTCAGGTCCTAGGGGTACTATAGAAGCTAGAGTGGGCGGTGCTATGGGTGATATTTATGGACTGGGCTATGAGAGATCTCCTGATGGGCAAATTGTTTACAAGGACGGAATTCCAGTTTTAGGTCAGACTACCCAGTATTTAGGGAATTCTACTGCACGCTATAAGTCGAGCTTGGGTACGACTATTAGTTACAAAAGGTTCAGTTTGAATTTGTTGTTTGATGCGCAGTTCGGTGGAAAAGCATATTCACTTACTCATGCTGTTTTGGCAGAGGAGGGTAAGTTGCAGAAAACAGTTCCTGGCAGGTACAATGGTATAGTTGGTAACGGGGTGATGTTGAAAGACGGGGTGTACGTACCAAATACAATCGTAGCAACTAATATTCAGGCGTACTATAATGGGCATTTTAATAGGGATAATGTGGAGTCGAATTTGTTTAGCACAGATTTTATTAAGTTCAGAGAAGCCCGCCTAGATTATGCCTTAACACCTAAGTTCACTAGTAAATTAGGCCTGCAAAAAGCAACTATCGGTATATATGGGCGTGATTTGTTGATGTTCACTGATTGGCCTGCTTTTGATCCCGAGTTCGGTACCATTGGTGCCGATGGTGATATCTCTGCTGGATTTGAATCCGCTCAGTTCCCATCAACCAGAACCTTCGGTATAAATCTAACTATCGCCTTTTAAGAATTAAGAAATATTAAGTTATGGCTATAAAATTAAATAAAATATTGGTTCTGATTACCGCTTGTATCCTAGTTACTTCTTGTAAGTCTGGTTTCGAGGAAATGAATACAGATCCAAACAAGAGCTCGGCTGCATTGCCAGAGGCTTTGCTAACTTCATCTTTGTGGGATGTTGTAAGTAGAAATAATACCAGAGCACTTAGATTAACAAATGAGTTGATGCAGGTACATGTTACTACTTCGGATGGTGACGAAATACATAGGTATGTAGTCCGTCCAGGAGAATCAGATTACATGTGGAATAATTGGTACTTACAATTAACCAATTTTAGAGATATGTATCAGCGAGCGAAGGATTTGAATAGAACCACCCACATGGCAATGGCATTAATAAGTGACGTTTACGTTAGTTCTTTAATAACAGATACATTTGGGGATGTTCCTTATTCAGAATCAAATAAAGGTAGGGAGGGCTCTTATCAGCCCAAATTTGACACCCAACAAAGTATTTATTTGGATCTTTTTAGAAAATTGGAAGAAGCCAATACGCTATTAACGACTGGAAGTGTGCTTACCGCCGAACAAATAGCTTATGATCCATTGTATGGTAGAAATATACCGTCTAGTGTAGCAACAGCAACAGCTTCTACGATGGTAATTAATTCATGGCGCAAATTTGGAAATAGTTTGTATTTGCGTTTATTACTGAGAGCATCTGGTAGACCGGAATCGAATGCAGCCGCTAAAATTAGCGAAATAGTAGATACAAAAGCTTCGACTTATCCAATTTTTACGACAAATGATGAATCGGCAGTTTTGAAATATACGATGACTGTTCCATTTACTTCGCCTTTTAATACTTACAGAGTGTTTGATTTTAATGGAGATAACGGATTGTCAGAGTTTTTTATAAATACTTTAAATGAATGGAATGATCCACGTCGTCCTTTTTGGGCAAATCTATCAGGTGGTACTTATATAGGTATCCCTAGTGGATATGTTAGAGGTAATGTGCCTGATAGACAATCTACATATACTACTAATTTGATGAATGCGCCTTTGTTAGGTAACATTATGAACTATGCAGAATTGCAGTTTATTTTAGCCGAAGCAGCTGTGAAAGGCTACATAGCTGGTGATGCAAAAGCTTATTATGAAAGAGGTGTAAATAATGCGATCACATTTTGGAGTGCAACAGTGCCTTCAGATTATTTAAATAATACCTTTTTGGCTTGGAATTCTGCTGATGATGAATTTTATAAGCTGGAGAAAATTCATAAGCAGAAATATTATACTTTGTTTTTTACTGATTTCCAGCAATGGTTTGAATATAGGAGGACTGGACATCCTGTATTGCCTAAAGGTGCTGGTTTGCAAAATGGTGGTGTAATGCCTTCTCGTTTTAAGTACCCAGTTTATGTTCAGTCATTGAATAGTACAAATTACACTGCGGCGGTAGCGGCCTTTGGCGCTGATGATATGAATACAAAAATGTGGTGGAACAAATAATTTGAAAAACATGAAATATATTAATATTACATTATTAACGATAATCATAAGCGCTATTATTTTTAGTTCTTGCAAAAAAAATATCAATCAATCAGAAGGTGTAGTTAATTCCTTTGCTGCTTTACATGTTTTAAAAAGTGCTTATAAGGGAAGTGAGATTACGTTATCTGCTAAAGATCTGGCAGGCGCCAATCTTGTTGGCGGGGTGGTGATTTCTAATTTATCTGGTAAAAATTTTCCTGAGGCAGGTTTGATCATTCAAAACTCTGATAGAGGACTAACCAGAGGTATTTTGATAGGCGTAACAGGTGGGACAATTCCTTTTGCCACTGGAGATTCTGTAGTTGTAGATGTATCTGGAGCTGTATTAGGAAAGGTTTCGAGCTCATTGCAGCTTAAAAACATTTCTTTAGATAAAATAAGAAAAGTTAGCTCAGGAAACTCAGTTTTAGTGAAATCAGTTTCTCTAGGTGAAATGGTTACGAATTTTGCTACTTATGAGAATACATTAGTAAGTATAGTTGCGGATACTAAGCCATTGCCTGAGGCTGGTGAAACTTATTCAGGTAATAAAACTTTAGATGATGGCTCTGGTTCTACAATTTCTTTATTCACGCAAAATAATGCAGCTTTTCAAGGAAATAGCCTTCCTGCAAGTGCGACTTATAAGGTAATCCCCATATATGGAAATGCTACAGGTGGTTATGGAGATGTAAAGCAAGTAAGAATTAGAACTATTGCTGATGTTTCAAATGCCAGCGGACCTATCTATCCAAATTGGCCTGAAAGCTTTGAAAGTCCAAATTATTTAGTGAAAGGTTCGTACAATATGAATACACCAGCTATTCCAAACAACAATGTTGATCTTAAAACTGGTAATTGGAAATTAGAACAAGCTATTTTGGGATTTACAGATGGCCGGGATAGGTTTAATGCTCCTGGTTTACAGTGTATTCGTATGCAGCAAAATTTAACAGTTCCTGCTTACGTACAAATGAATTTCGATTTGCCTAATGGGGCTTCTAAGGTTACCTATTGGCAAGGTGCTTATTATACCGATGCAATTAGTACACTTCGTCTAGAATATTCTGTTGATGGCGGTGTAACTTGGGTTGCAGCAGCTCCGGACGTTAGAGCACAAAGCGGCGGTTCAAGACAAGAAACAGTATTGTTAGATATTAAAGGTAAGGTGCGTTTCAGGATTACCAAATTAGGTCTGGGTGCTACTAGTGTTCCTAATGTTTTAAACGGTAGACTATGTATAGAAGATATCGCTGTTTACTCTAACTAGTGGTGAATTATTGAAAATTTATAAGGAGAGATTTATTCTCTCCTTTTTGTTAACACAGACTAATGTTTTGAGAATGAACCGTAGAATATTTTTAGAAAGATTTGGGCTTCTCGCTACCGGAATGGTGGTAAGCTTAAAATCAAATGCTTTCAATCAACTTAAGCATGGCAACACTATAACTGGTAAAGTAACCGATGGTAAAAAGGGTATAGCCGATGTGGTGCTGTCTGATGGATTTGCAGTCGTAAAAACTGATGCCAATGGAAATTACTCCATTACTTTAACTGAAAAATCAGAATTTCTGTTTTTAAGTACGCCTGCTGGCTATGATTTTAAAACGGATTTAGGTAGTGTAAATAGACAGTACGAAACTTTAGGAGCTCGTAACGAAGTCAATTATGTGCTAAAGAAATTAAAGCAAGATGATGATAAGCACCATTTCATTATTTGGGCAGATCCACAAGTTAAAAACAAAAAAGACGTAGCGCAGATGATGGCAACATCAGTGCCTGATGTAAAGCGCTTGTTGAAAGAATTGGGCTCCAGAGCTTTAGTGCATGGTATTGGTGTGGGCGATCTAGTTTGGGATAATTTGCCTCTTTTCGATGATTATAACAAAGCCGTGGAGTTGATGGGCATTCCGTTTTTCCAATGCTTAGGTAACCATGATATGGATTATCGCATGGGCGGAGATGAAACTTCCGATAGAACTTTCAAAAAATACTACGGACCAACTTACTATTCGTTTAATAGAGGTAAAGCGCATTATATTGTATTAGACGACGTGAGGTATTTAGGTGAAGACAGAAAATATGATGGTTATATTTCTAAGGAGCAATTAGCTTGGATGGAGAAAGACTTGCAGCATGTGCCAAAAGATAATTTGGTGATCATTAATGCGCATATTCCAATCCACAATAGTGTGAAAAACAACGAAGCTTTTTATGATATCTTAAGAAGCTTTAAGAATGTTCATGTGATGTCTGGTCATACGCACTACAACCGTAACGTTATTAGAGATGGTGTTTTTGAGCATAATCATGGTGCGGTTTGCGGTGCTTGGTGGACCGGTCCAATTTGTAGCGACGGTGCGCCTCGTGGTTATGGTGTTTATGAGGTAACTGGCAAAAAACTGAAATGGTATTATAAAGGAACTGACTTAGATAGAAAACATCAGGTAAGTCTAGATATTGAAAAGCTAACTGCTAATAACCGGATTATTGCTAATGTTTGGAATTACGATCCTGAGTGGAAAGTAGAGTGCTTTTTAGACGGCGTTTCGGCGCCGATGGAAATGATGAAAGGTTTCGATCCAGAAGCAGTGAGACTTTATAAAGGAGATAAGCTTCCGGCAAGTAGACCATTTGCCGAACCAAGCAGAACGGAGCATTTGTTTATGGCGCATTGTAGTTCTTCTGTTAAATCGGTGAAAATAGTAGCTACTGATCGTTTCGGCGAACAATTTAAAGCAGAGAAGAAACTAAGCTAATTCAATAATTTTCCACGGCTGAGCGATGAATAAGTTTGATATTAAACCTGTGCATCTGTGGCCAATTTTCCAAATTTAATTTTTAACTCCATCCATTGATAATGAAAAAACTATTTTACCCATTAGGAATTTTACTTTTAGGGATAGCGGCCTGTTCTGTTAAAAAATCGACTACAATGACTCAAGTTGCTTTTCCAAATTTCAGTGCCGAAGCACATAGGGGTGGTAGAGGCCTAGTGCCAGAAAATACCATCTTGGCAATGAAAGATGCGATGTCTTATCCTAATGTGACTACTTTGGAAATGGATACACACATCACCAAGGATGGAAAAGTGGTGGTAACTCACGATGATTACCTTAGTCCAGGTTTTATGCTTACACCAGAAGGTAACGAGATTCCAGCTTCAGATGCTAAAAAATATAACGTTTTTAAAATGGATTATGAGTTGTTGAAGACCTTTAATATAGGAACTAAGTTTCATAAAGATTTTCCTCAGCAAAAGAAAGTGAAAACCTATATTCCATTGCTAGCTGATTTGATTGATGAAGTTCAAAATGAAATCAAGACTAAAAACAAAAAGCAGTATTTCTACAATATCGAAACTAAATGTAGTGCAAAAGGCGATGGGGTAAGTAATCCAACACCAGATGTGTTTGTGAAGTTGTTGATGGAGGTAATCAAGTCGAAAAAAATAGAACCGTACGTGGTTATTCAGTCTTTCGATAAGCGTACTATCCAAATCATCAATAAAGAATATCCAAATATTAGAACGTCTTTTTTAGTGGCTAATAAGAAGACTTATGAACAAAATATTGCTGATTTAGGATATAAACCATTTATTTTAAGTCCGGCTTATCAAATGGTAAATGCTGAAATGATTAAGAAAGCACATGCGGATGGGATAAAAGTCATTCCTTGGACGGTAAATACTGATAAAGAGATAAAAGAATTGAAGGCTTTAGGTGTAGATGGTATTATTTCAGACTATACAAACCTTTTGTGAGTTTTAAAATAACGATTTGTAGTTTACAATTAGCCTAATAATCAATCAACTAATTTGTCATACATAACGATTAACCGACTAACCAGTTAATCAATTAACCTAAATTACAACTAACCAACTAAATATGGGATTTAGAATATTTCCAGGACCAGCACCTCATAAGCCTTTATTGCCAGATGAAAAAGTAAAATCAATATATAGTAGAGAGCGAATTAAAGTATTCATCGGTATTTTCGTAGGTTATGCCGCTTATTATTTCGTTCGTAAAAACTTCTCTTTTGCTATTCCCGATCTTCAGCTTCAGGAAAATGGAGGTTTCAGCAAGAAAGAATTGGGTTTTGCTTTCTCTGCGCTATCCATAGCTTATGGTTTCAGTAAGTTTTTGATGGGGAATATCTCTGATCGTAGCAATGCCCGTTACTTTCTTTCTATCGGATTGGTTTTGTCGGCTTTTACGATGATTTTTATGGGCTTAGTGCCGTTTGCAACTTCTTCTATTGCGTTAATGTTTGTACTACTTTTTATTAACGGATGGGTGCAGGGAATGGGATGGCCGCCATGTGGTAGGGTAGTAGCGCATTGGTATTCTGTACGCGAAAGGGGGACGGCAATGTCTATCTGGAATTTGGCTCATAATGTTGGTGGTTTCTTAGTTGGGCCTTTAACCGTTTTAGGCTTAGAATTATTCGCTGATTGGCATGCGAAATTGTACTTCCCTGGCTTAGCGGCTCTTTTGTTTGCTGTTATAGCCTTTGTATTTGTAAGAGATACGCCACAGTCCGTGGGGTTACCTGCCATAGAAGAATATAATAATGATTATCCTAAAAGCTACGATGCTAAAACTCAGGAAAAGGAATTTTCTGCTAAAGAAATCTTTTTTAAATATGTGTTCAATAATAGGTTGCTATGGTTTATTGCCATCGCTAATGCTTTTGTTTATTTGGTAAGGAACGGTATTATCAACTGGGCTCCAACTTTTTTACAGGAGGCTAAAGATTATACACAGGCAGAAGCAGCTTGGGCTTCGGGCGGATATGAATTGGCGGCTATTCCAGGTACTTTGCTTTGTGGTATCATGAGCGATAGATTGTTTAAAGGCAGAAGAGCTCCAGTTACGATCATTTACATGGCCTTTACGTTAATTTCGGTAATTCTTTATTGGAAAACCTCAAACCATCACTTGATGCAAAATATCTCTCTTTGGGCTATAGGTTTCTTTATTTATGGTCCGGTAATGTTGATTGGTGTGCAAGCTATAGATTTAGTGCCTAAAAAAGCAGCAGGTACGGCGGCTGGTTTAACGGGGTTGTTCGGTTATTTTATTGGCGATTTACTAGCAAATGCGGCATTGGGTGCTTTGGTAGATGATTATGGCTGGGATGCTTGTTTCATTACCATTGCTATTTCTTGTATTTTAGCAATCTTCTTTACCGCCTTTACTTGGAATAGAGAAAAGAAAAATTTAGCTAACCTCGCACCTTTATCGCATTAATAAAAGAATCATGATAGTTAAAAATAGATTTATCGTTATTGTACTAGCCTCTTTATTGTGGTTTGGCAAAGCTGATGCTCAAACTAAACCCTATGATAGTACCTACCGTCCAGGTAAATACAAAGAATTGGTGCAGAAGTTTAACGCAGAGCCAATTACTAAGAAAGAATATGTTTTTTTGGGGAATAGCATTACCGCTGGTACAGATTGGAGCAAATTGTTGAATTTGCCACAAGCAAAAAATAGAGGAATATCTGGGGATATTACTTATGGGGTTTTGGAGCGTTTGCAAGAAGTGATTGACAGAAAACCAGCAAAGGTTTTCGTGTTGATTGGTATCAATGATATATCTAGAAATATTCCTGATAGTTTGATTTTGCAAAACTATAAAACAATTATCGAACGAATTAGGAAAGGTTCGAAGAAAACCCAAATCTATTTCTATACGATGTTGCCTGTTAACGCATCATTCGAGAAGTTTAAAAACCACTATGGTAAGGATGAACATATCCTTTATTTAAATGATGAGATTAGAAAGTTTAAGGCAAAAAAAGTAGATGTTATTGATTTGTATCCACACTTTCTAGATGGTGATAAGAAGCTAAGGGCTGAGTTGACCAAAGATGGCCTGCATTTAATTCCAGCTGGTTATGAAGTTTGGGCAAAGGTTTTAAACGAAGGCGGATATTTGAAATAATACTAAAACAAAACCTCCTGTAAATTTTTACAGGAGGTTTTGTTTTTAATCTATACTTGATTACTTGTTAGAGCTCTTTATTGATGTGTCTAAAAGGTGTTTTTCATTGTTTTGACTAGCCTTTAGCTGGAGCTTCTTCTGTTTTTGGAGCTTGGTGAGGTCTTCCTCCTTTTCGATCTTTCATTCTTTCCTTTATTTTACCTCTCATTTCTTCTCTAGAAGCAGCAAGCTTTGTTTTTTGTTCTGGCGTTAATACAGCATCAATCTTTTCTTGATGTGCTTTCATTTCAGACTTTCTTTCTTCGAATCTGGCTTTCATGGTAGCTTCGTCTTTTTGTCGCACGCCATCATGTTTTTTGATTCGGTCTAGCTCTAGCTGTTTGATTTTTGCTTTTTGGTCAGCGCTTAGGCTTAATTTAGTCTCTAATGCAGCTGCTGATTTTTCAGCTCTTTCTTCAGCAGTTAATTTAACTCTTTCTGTTCTTTGTGTTCTCTCAGGTTTTTGAGCGTAGCTAGCTGTAAAGCCTAGTATAGCAAAAGCTACGGTAAATAATAATTTTCTCATCTCTTTTCAATTTTAAAGTTTCATTGTTTTATTATTGAGATGAAAAGATTGACCAAAAGTTTAAAAGCTGCTATGTTAAAAAATGTTAATTAAATTTAGTTAGACTTACGAAGTTTTTTAAAACTTCGTAAGTCTGTTTGATCAGTATCTGGGGCTAAAAACTAATTCTTATTCAATTGAGAAATTGATTTTTGCATTTGCGCCATCATATTAGATAAAGTCTCGATAGTTGGCTCTGGTGTTGGTTCTGGTAATGCTGTAGAAAGATAAGCCTTCGCTTTCCAAATCTCTAATATGTCTTCAGCAGGTACTGAATACGGATCATATACTTTATTGTCAGATACCAGTTTCAATTCTCGTTCTTCCTTAAATTTATTACCAGCACGTTTGTAAACTACACCTTCGTTTTTGCTAATGATGACATAAGTTTCCCCAATTTTGATGTCATTCCAGTTATCAAGATATTCGCCAATAATGATACTGCCAGATTGAATCGGTAGCATCGAATCTCCCTTGATCTCAAAGGCTCTGTAAGTGCCTTGTTTTAAAGAGGGGATAGGTAATTGGAATTTAGGTAAGTCTTGGATGTATTGTGGGTCAGAAAAACCGTTCATGTAACCGGCACTAGCTTTAACAGGAACCAGTTCAATGTTCTCGTTATCGTCTTTGTCTACAGATATACTTAATACGCGTAGATTAGAACCTTGGCTTTTGGGCTGTGGTTTCCAGTTATCATTTATCTTTTCGTTGATGAACTCATCAATCGTTAGTTCGAAATATTCTGCTATTTTTTTTAGTAAATCGTATTTTGGCTCTGCCCTGTCTTCTTCGTAAGCGCCAATTAAAGAACGCTTAATTTCCATGTTATCAGCAAATTGTTGCTGTGTTAACCCTTTTTTCTTTCTAAGGTATTTAAGATTGGCTGAGATATTAGACATACAAAATAATTTAAAATAAATTTGTTTTTACTAAAATTGTTAGTATTATTGTGCCAATAAAATTAGTAATTATAATTTGTATCGCCAAATAATATCTAATATAATTAGTTTTTAACCTTTAGTTATAGCATTATGAAAAAGATTGTTTACATCGTTACCGACAGAAATCGTACTACTTTGCACGTTGGCATGAGTGCCGATTTAATGAAGACTTTAGATTTCTATAAGAAAATGCCAAACCTATTCTTCGATAATGCACAACAACTAACTCGTTTGGTTTATTTTGAAGAATTTAGAACAGAGGCTCAAGCTTTGAGCAGGTTTAAAATCGTAAGCAGATTTACCAGAGCTCAAAAAGAAAGATTAGTGCGTGCTTGTAATCCAGATTGGATTGATTTGACAGCGGGATTAGATTTCGAAAATATGCACATCCATCGAATCAACAATCAATCTTTATTGCCATTTGTTGCTATATAAAATAAAACGAGCGCTAATTTTGTTAGCGCTCGTTCTTTTTATTATTCTAGAGTTTTAGCTTTAGACTTTCTGCTTTTTAACTTTCTACCATCCTGGAGCAAAGGTTAAACCAAATACACCGCCGTTAACATCTTTACGAGTAAAAGGAAAAGCGTAATAAGGCTCTAAAATCATTGCGCCAAATAAATTTACCCTAACCGATATACCAGCACTTAAAGCAGGCACACGTTCTATGAAATATTGTTGCCCGTTTGGATAGGTGCCAATCCTTGTTTCAGATGGACTACTTTTAAATTTCACTTCTGTATCTTCTGTCCAAGCTACACCAGCGTCAAAAAATAGGTTTAAATCAGTAAATAAGAAGTTTGACGGTATTTGTGCTAATTTCTTAGGTCCAGTAAAAGGTAATCTTATCTCAAAATTAAATACAGCTAATTTACTTCCTGATAGTTGGTTGATATCAAAAGCACTGGTATTTGCATTTTGATTATTGTAGAATGAGTTAGGCTCATATCCTCTAATCAAATAGTTATAACCGGCGTAAAGAGGGTATAGATTTTCTCCATGCCTGCCTAAACGCATGTAATTATGAGAACGTACTGCAATAGTAATTGGCTTTATTCTAAAGTATTTCCTTACATCTATAGCTACTGCCGTGAAATTGTAGTCTCCGTAATATCTCTCTGCACCAATTCTGTACCTAAAACCATCTAAGGGAGCAGTAACACCGAAGATAGAGTTGTCTCCTACAAAGTACGCATTGGTTTGAAAGATGTTAAATGACCTTAAGCGAGTGCCTAGTGAATTTTCAATTTCGTCTGTGCCTACTTTTTCTCTCTCCGATCCAGCATACCCGAGTATATTTCCGTTAGCATCAAGTGCGTAAAAATTATTGAAACGAGTTACGCTATAACTGTATCTAGAAACTGCGCCTCCTAGTTCAAAGCGATGTGCTTTGTTGAAGGGATAGGCTCCGAATAGTTGTACTTGGTCTTCAAAGGTTCTTAAGATATTGGTTTGGTCCACTAAATAATCTTGATTATCTCGGGTAACTTGCTCTCTGCTTAAAAAACCTGTAATGTATGGAATGTGTGAGATTGAACCACCCCAATTAATGCGACTCGCTTGGTTGATATAGGCAACCATTCCGCCAAAATCTTGAATTTCTCCATTGATAGCCAAGTTGGCTACAATTTGATTTTGACCAACGATATCACTGAACATACCCATTACTCCACCTTGCATACCTGTTCCAAAACGGCTGGTACTTACACCAACGCCGCCACTATTGGCCAAGTAATCTAAACGGAACTTAGGACGGTAAGGGATATTCCTCAATGAATCCAAATGCGTACGTTCAAATCTGCTAAAATTGCTCAGGTTCGAGTTCACTACATTTACCCCTATATTTTCTTTAGGAGGAAGGATAGCTGCATCGAAATTAACGTCATTTGCATTAACATCTTTTGCCTTGAAATTGCTGTAGGCCGAATTATAAAGTGTATAACGTTGGTAACGGTAGTAGCTATAAATTATATCGTCATTTCTAGATACTGTAATTGCTGGTGAGAATTCGGTAATGCCGCTAATACCTGTAAAATAGTCGGTAAGCTGTTTTACATTGCTGTTCTCTAAATTATACTCGTATAAGTTTCTAAAACCATCACGATTGGATAGGAAGAATATACGTTTACTATCTCCAGAAAACTGTGCATTAAGGTTGTTAGCTCCTGCAAATACAGGAACATTGCTTAAAGCTTTAGTATCGATATCAAAAATTGTTAGGTTGATAGGATTTACAGCTGCTAAATTTCCCGATTGTATAGCAGCTCTGTCAGAAGAAAAGACTATTTTCTTTCCATCTGGAGAATAACTCGGTGCGTAATCGGAGTACTCATCGTTGGTAATTTGAGTTACCTGCTTGGTGTCGAAGTTGTAAGAAAAGATATCACTTTGGCCTTCTACCATTCCAGAAAAAGCAATGTCTTTGCCATTTGGCGACCATGTTAAGTTTCCGAATTGCTCTACTTTATCCATTCCAGTGTTCAACAGCGTTTTGCCATTGGCGATATCAATTACTAGCATTTTATTTCGGCCTTTGCTAAAAATACTGAAGGCAAATTTTTTGCTATCCGGAGACCAGGCACCTGCGGATTCTAGGAAGTTGAAATCGTCAATATGGCTGCTGGAAATCTGACTGCTGAGCTTACGGATGATTTTTCCAGTTTTCGCATCTGCTAAGAAAAGGTCTATACCAAACAAATCTTTCTCCGATAGGAATGCTAAATATTTACCATCGGGGCTAATTGCAGGTGCAACGTTCATATTTCCTGCATTTTTGTTGTCTATAATTTTAGCACCGGAGATTTTGATTTGCGAACTGTCTGGTCTCAACATTGGACGATAATGCTGTTCGATAGCGTTTTTCCATAAGCCAGATAAAGTTCTGTCATCGTACCCAAAAGTATATCTGATACCGTTTTCATAACCAAATTTTGCCGTAGCTTTAAATAACGGAACGATAGTGGTATCGCCATAAAGCGAACCTACAAAAGTCCAGAAAGCTTGTCCGTAACGATACGGGAAATATTTGTTAGAATTGGTTAAATCTTTCAAAGAAGGGATATCCCTGTTGAGTAAGGCGTCACGCATCCACATCGAAGTAAATGCATCTTTTTTGCCTACAGAAAGATATTCGGCCATACCTTCAACCATCCAAAGTGGTGTTTGACCCACGTTTTCTAAAGGAATAGAATCCTTTTCTAGTAGTAAATGGTATTGAAAAGCATGGACAAGCTCGTGGCCTAAAACGTGTCTGGTTTGACTACCTAGCTCCATTACAGGCATAATCACCCTGTTTTTAAATGCTTCGGTAACACCGCCCGTACCCACACCAATTTCACCTTGTAGTGCTGTGGTTTGTTGGAAATCTGGATGGTTGTTGTAAAGGATAATCGGATTTTTCTTAAAGAAAGTATCTCTAAAAATCTCCTGATGCATTTTGTACCAAGTTTCTGCATCCTGTGCAAATTTCTTAACTACCTTGTCGTTTTTTAGGTAATAGTAAATGTCAAAATGTGGGGTTTCCATCACTTTGAATTTCTCATTTTTATATCGAACCTTATTTTGTCCGAAATACTGTGCTTTTGAAGTAGAAAAGCATAGTAATGCAATAGATAAAACTAGAGTGACTTTTTTTAAAAAATTGTTCATAAACGAATAATTTTAAGACTATGGTATTATAAGCGTATTGTTAGGCGAGAATTAGTTGTTTTTCTCGTTCTTTTCTTTCTCTTTTTGTTCTTTTTTCTGCTTTCTCTTCAGTTCTCTCTCTTCTTTTCTAGTGAGCGGAGGAGTGGTAGCTTCTTGTTTTGGCGGTGTTTCTGCAGTCGGTTTTTTCTCTTCTACTTTTGTTGTAGCAGGCTCAGTTTTTATGGCCTCATTAATTTCTGGCATTGGTAAGTCTAAGTCCAACGAGTCAACTACTACAGAGTCAGTTTCTACTGTATCTACTGGCGGGCGAGGAGTAGGGCAGTTATAGGTACGGGTAATTTCTACTTTTGGTTTAGCAAAAGATCCATAGGTGTAACCACTCAAAGGGTCTAGGTAAACTTTCTCCATAAATTTGGCGAAAATTGGCAATGCCGTTCTTGAGCCTTCGCCCTGTTCGCCATTTTTGAAGTGTGCGGTACGTTCATCGCAACCTACCCAAACACCAGTAACCAAATCTTTGGTGATGCCCATGTACCAAGCATCTACGTAATCCGAAGAGGTTCCAGTTTTACCACCGATTTGATTGTTCTTTTTGAATAAGGTATTCCATTCCCACAAGGCCTGAGAAGTACCTCTTGGCTCTTCTATACTACCTCTAAACATGTACAGCATTAGCCAAGCAATTTCTTCGCTAAGTGCACGCTTAAACTTGGCCGTAAATTCTTCAATAACGTTATTATTCCTGTCGGTGATTTTCTCCACCAGAATAGGGTCAACTTTGTTTCCTTCGTTTAAGAAGGTACCGTAAGCTTTAACCATTTCGTAAACCGTAACATCATTAGAGCCTAAACTTACAGACGGAACAGATTCTAAACGACTATCAATACCACATTTGTGAGCCCATTTTACCACGTTGTCCCAGCCTACTTTTTCGGTAACCTGTGCAGTAACGGTATTTACCGAGCGGCCCATTGCCCAACGTAAAGACATTTCTTGATAGCTAACGTTGTAATCAGCATTTTTTGGTTCCCAATATTTGGTTTCGCCTTTATCCTGATAAGAAATACGAACAGGTTTGTCGGTAAATTTATCACATGGGCTCATACCACTTTCTAAAGCTGCTAAATAGGCAAACGGTTTAAATGTAGAACCTGCTTGACGTTTCGATTGATTAACGTGGTCGTATTTGAAGAATTTATGGTCAATACCACCTACCCAAACTTTGATTTTACCGCTTTTAGGTTCTAAAGTCATCATTCCTGTATTCAAAATTTTTCCGTAGTAACGGATAGAATCCATGGTAGAAAACAAAGTATCTCTATCTCCCTTGTAGGTGAAGATTTTCATTTTCTTTTTCTTGTTGAAATAAGCTTCAACAGAATCAGGTTGGTTAGGGAATTTTTTCTGTAATAAGGCGTAGATAGGTAGTGATTTTTTCGCTCTATCTGGATAGTCTACTTTTTTACGTTCGCTGTCTTCCCAAGGATCTTCGTTGCCCCAAACGCTATAAAATCTGCGTTGTAAAATACGCATTTGGTCTTTTACGGCATCTTCTGCATAGCCTTGCAATTTAGAATCAATGGTAGTGTAAATTTTTAAGCCATCCTCATAAAGGTCGTAGTTGTTTTCTTCGCACCATTTCTCCAGATATTTGTCTACTGCAGCTCTAAGGTAAGAGTCACCATCGCTAGTTTCCTCATCATTGCCCGCTTCGATACCAATAGGGGCAGCTTTATACTTTACAGCTTCTTCTTTGGAAATGTAGTCGTATTTGCTCATCTGAGAAATAACCACATTTCTTCTTACCATAGATTTTTCAGGATTTTTGATAGGATTGTATGAAGTGGTAGCTTTTAACATGCCCACCAATAATGCCGATTGAGGCACACTCAGCTGATTCGCTTCTTTGTTGAAATAAATTCGTGAAGCTGTTTTGATACCGTAGGTGTTATTTCCAAATGAGACCGTGTTAAGGTACATCGTGAGGATGTCATCTTTACTATAGTTAGATTCGAGCTTTATCGCCGTCATCCATTCTTTTAACTTAGGGATGATGGTTCTTGCCAAAGGAATGCGTTTAGTCAAGCCAGATGATTTGTTGTATCGAGTTCTGTAAAGGTTTTTAGCCAATTGTTGTGTAATGGTACTTGCGCCACCTTCTTTACCCATTCCTGCTACGGCTCTTCCCAAAGCTTGGATATCGATACCAGAATGCTTATAAAAACGAACATCTTCGGTAGCAATTAACGCATTCACTACGTTTTTAGAAATATCTTTGAAATCTACAGGTGTTCGATTCTCTTTGAAATATCTACCAATCAATTTTCCGTCAGAAGTGTATAACTCTGAACCAACTCGTTGCGATGGACTTTTGATATCGGCATAAGAAGGAGAGTAACCAAATAACCATAAGAAGTTGATTTGCAGTGCACAAAAGAAGAGGATGGTGAAATATATAAAGATGATTAAATACCTGAAATATTTATTTTTAATTTCTTTAAACATGCTGTAAAGATGTAAAAAACGTGAAAAATTATCTGTTAAATTGTGTTAAAACAAACAATACAAATTAACGTATTTAATTTACTTAATTTTAGTTCTATCTTTAAAATTTTAGCCACAAATGCACAAATGATAAATTTTGGATGTGAAATTTAAGATGTGCTGTTCAGTACCAATTAAATAGAAAACAAAATCGTCTGTAGGTCTGTTGCCAATTTCTAAACTCATAAATAATTGTTAATTCGCTATTAAGCCTAGATATAAATAATTTTGTGCTAAAAGACAGTGATTATTTTATCGAGCGCTCATCATCCATTAAAAAACAAAAAACAGAAAGATGAAAACCAATACCGATAAATACTTAGTAAAATCTGATAAGAAAGTAAAGATTAAAGATTTTGATACAGATTATAATGGACATTTAGATAAAGAAGCCGGTAAACAAGAGTTGGATGCCGTAAAGGAAGAGCTGTCGGAATTTCAGGAGGTGTTGTATGCCTCAAATACACATTCGGTTTTAGTGCTTTTTCAAGCGATGGATGCCGCAGGAAAAGATGGAGCTATTGCACATGTGATGTCGGGCTTGAATCCGCAAGGTTGTCAGGTTTACAGCTTTAAAACACCAAGCAGCGAAGAATATGACCATGATTTTTTATGGAGACATTACAAAGCTCTGCCAGAAAAAGGGCGAATAGGTATCCATAATCGTTCGCATTATGAAAATGTGCTGGTTTGTAAGGTGCATCCCGAATATATTATGAGTGAAAATCTACCTAATTATAGTTCTGTAGATAAGATTGATAAAGGCTTTTGGAAAAATAGGTATGAGAGTATTCGCAATTTTGAGAAGCATTTAACAGCTAACGGTGTAACGATATTAAAGTTCTTTTTGAATGTTTCGAAAGATGAGCAGAAGAAGCGTTTTCTAGATAGGATAGAAGACCCAACTAAGAATTGGAAGTTTTCATCTAGCGATATCAAAGAAAGAGCGCTGTGGGATAAATATATGGACGCTTACGAAGACGTATTGAACGAAACTTCGACTGATTATGCGCCTTGGTATGTAATTCCAGCAGATAAAAAGTGGTACACAAGGTTGGCGGTAAGTCAAATTATTGCAGAAACTTTAAAGGGGCTGAAATTGGAATATCCAGTGCTAGTGCAGGAAGAAGCCGATAAGTTAGCTGAATACAAGAAGCAATTGTTAGAAGAGAAATAGGGTTCTTGGTAGGGCATGAGGCATAAGTTATTTATAAAACACATAGACACATAGATTTATTGTGATATAATTCTATGTGTCTATGTGGTTAAGTTTGGCTAATAAGATGATAAGTTTTTGCGCTTCAAAACTCACCTAATCTCAATTAAGCCGCCCATTTTCGTAAATGTATTTGTACTTTTGCAACTTTAAATAAAATATCCTTTTGAAATATCCAAATTTTAAAGACCTCATACTTTTTGAAAACGATGATTATATCGTTGTCAACAAACCTCCATTTGTGGCCTCGTTAGATGAGCGTGGTGCAGCTGGTGCTGGCGAAATCAATATTTTGCGCTTGGCTAGGCAATACACAGATGATGCGCAGATTTGCCACAGATTAGATAAGGAAACTTCGGGAGCTATTGTGGTTGCTAAAAATCCAGAGGCCTACCGTAATTTATCAATGCAGTTTGAAAAACGTAAGGTCAACAAAGTTTATCACGCAGTGGTAGATGGTCAGTTTCAATTTGATAACCTTTTTGTGGATTTGCCGATCTTAAACGATGGCAATAAAAACGTAACTATTGATAGACAAGAGGGAAAAAGAGCAGAAACTTATTTTGCTTCCTTAAAATATTACAAGCATTACACTTTGGTAGAATGTAAGCCAGTTACTGGTCGTATGCACCAAATTCGTATCCACTTGGCTACACAACGTGCTGCAATTTGTGGCGATATCATGTACCGTGGAAAGCCTGTTTTTCTTTCTAAAATTAAAAGGGGTTACCGTTTAACGGATGAAGAAGAGCAACCAATCATGAAACGTTTTGCGCTTCATGCTAAACAAATTACTTTTAAAGGTGTAGATGGACAAGATATTTTTGTGGAAGCACCTTATCCTAAAGACTTTGCAACGCTACTCAAATTGTTAGATAAATTTGATGCATAATTAAAGAGAAATAAAATGTACATAAGGTTTGTAAGTTTTGTAGACCAGCTAAATAAATATAGACAAAGCAAAATTTCTAACCGAAACTTCCTAGTGTTTGCTGCTGTTTTCGTTGGGATTTTCGCAGGTTTGGCGGCGGCTCTTTTAAAAGGAATTACACACCACATTCAACATTTTCTTCAGTCAGATTTACATTGGCAATATAAGTATTACCTGTACCTTTTATTTCCTACCATTGGTATCTTGCTTTCGGTAATTTACGTAAAGCGCTTTATCCGAAAAGGTAAGTTTGAGATGGGTTTAACGCCATTGTTGTATACCATTTCAAAGAAATCAAGCAGGGTAGAAGCTCATAACACTTATTCACAGATTATTACTGCTGCAATTACTGTGGGCTTTGGTGGTTCTACTGGTTTAGAAGCGCCTATTGCTACTTCGGGGGCTGCAATTGGTTCTAATGTTGGTAGATTTTTAGGGTTGAGTTACCGCGAGATAACTTTGTTGCTCGCTTGTGGTGCAGCGGCAGGTATTGCAGGAGCTTTTAACAGTCCAATTGCGGGTATTGTATTTGCCATCGAAATTTTATTGCCCGAATTTTCTATTCCCGCTTTCATTCCCTTATTGCTTTCTGCAGCTACTGCTTCGGTTGTGGCTCGTTTGTTCTTTAAAGAGCAGCTTTTCTTTTTGGTTACCGAAGGCTGGGAATTGAAAGCATTGTTATTCTATGTAGTTTTGGCTGTGGTTATTGGTTTGTATTCGTACTATTTCACGAAAATGAATAAACTGATTAAAGGTTCGTTCTATAAAATCAAAAATCCTTACTATAAAATAGCTGTTGGCGGTTTAATTTTAGGATTGCTGGTGTTTCTTTTTCCTAGTTTGTATGGCGAGGGTTACCTTACGATTAACAGTTTGCTTAAAGGAGACCATACTGCGATTATTAGCAATAGCATTTTTTCTCAATTTAGCGATTTACCATTTGTAGTTATCGTTTTTGCACTGGTTACGGTAATGTTTAAGTCGGTTGCTACGCTGGTAACCTTGGCTGCTGGTGGTAATGGCGGTACTTTTGCACCAAGTTTAATTATTGGTGGTATGTTGGGCTTTATCATCGCTTACACGGTTAATCTTTTAGGGATTGCCGAGCTGAATGTGGCTAACTTTATTGTTGCAGGCATGGCAGCGGCCTTAGGTTCCGTAATGCATGCGCCATTAACGGGTATTTTTTTAATTGCAGAAATTACTGGTGGATATGTATTGATGGTTCCTTTGATGATTACCACGGCCATTGCTTATTTTATCAGTAGGGGCGTAAGTCAGTATTCTATTTATACCAAACCCTTGGTAGATGCTGGTCATCTTTCGCATCACGAAGATAAAGACACCACAGTGTTGAATATGATGAGCCTAAAATCTCTGATTGAAAAAGACCAACTAATTTTAAAAGATACTGACCTTTTGAGTGATAGAATTGCCGATATTTTAAACTCGAAAAGAAACGTAATCCCTGTGGTGAACGAAAGTAAGGTTTTTCAAGGTGTGGTTTACATTGAAACTATCTTGAAGCATGTCTCTGAAAAATCAATAGCTAGTATAGCTATTATTGATATTACCGATATGCCTGCAGAAGTTGCTTCTATCACTAATAATGTAAAAGAAGTGCTGAAGAAGATGGAACAAGAAAATTTATGGGTAATGCCGGTTATAGATTACTCTGGCGCTTACGTAGGTTTAGTTTCTAAAACCAATATCTTCAACAAGTACAGAGCAATGTTAAGCCGCCAAAATTAACTTTTATTTTAAAGGTAATTCTACGTAGAAGATAGTTCCGCCATCGGCGTTATCTTCTAACCATATTTTACCACTGTGGCTTTCGATAATCTGTTTGCTAATAGAAAGACCGATCCCAAAAGGTTGTTCTCCCGCAGTTCCCGTACGTTTGGCATTGGTAAACATTTCGAAGATTTTCTCCTTGTCAATATCTGGAACGCCAATACCTTGGTCAACAATTTTTACGCATACAGAATTCATTCTTCGTTCTAAAACGATCAGTATTTCTGTTTTAAGTGCACTGAATTTAATGGCGTTAACTATTAGATTGTTAAAAACACGCCAAATTTTTTCACGGCTAATAGGAATTACAATTGGACCACCACTAATGAAGATAATTTTCTGTTTCTTCTCATCGGCTTTGTATTGCAGTAATTCGGTGCATTGCCTCAACAGCTGCTGTAAATCAATGCTTTCTTTTTTTAGAACTTCATTCTCAATAGCCAGCCCCGAGTTAAGCAGTTGGTTAATCATTTCGATAGAATTAGAGCCAGAGCTTTCTATCAATTGAAGCATCTCTTTGTCTTCCTTAGTAAACCTATGTTCTTCGCTCAATAACAAATTTGCAATGCCCACCATTCCGCCGATAGGATTTTTAAGGTCATGCGCCATAATTTTCATCATTTTTGCATAATCATTGTTCCTGCTCTCTAGGCTAAGCATGGTTTTTTCGAGTTGCTTATTATATTCTAACGTTCCTTTTTCTGTGATTTTTGCCTGTTTGGCATTTTTAACCACTAGCCAAACCATAATCAGTAGCATTAACCCAAATAAAATAGCGCCTACCAAATAAACTGTTTTGCTTTGATTTACTTTTTCTAGGTTTTTTAGTGTTTGTTGGTCCTCAAAACTTTTAAAAGCTTGGTCAATATTGATTTTGCTTAACTCGCTATTTACTTTATTTAAACTATCTGAAGCATTATTGTAAAGTCTAAGATTTTCTAAAGCCGCTTGGTAGTCACCTTCTTCCGTAGCAATGTCGCTTTTTACTTTGTAGAGTCTTAAACTATTTGCCAGAGATAGTTCTGGCTCCAATTTGATGAGCTGTTCTGTCACATTCAACATAGAATCTGCCTTCTGTGAGTTGCCTGTGCTGCTATATACCTTGGCCAATTTGATATAAGCAGTTATTTTGGATGCATCATTAGCGTAATCGTTAATGGCAATGCACTGCTCTAAGTAATCTTTTGCGAGTTCAAAATTTCCCTTCTTGCTAAATAGTCCGCCAATGTTATCTAATGCGACAATTTTAGCAGACATTACCTGTGCATAATTTACATCAGTTTTTTTCTCTTGGTTTAAAATATAGGAAAGATTTTTCTTGTAAAAATGTAAAGCGCTATCTAATTTTTCTGCTCGCTCATAAGAAAAGCCAGCGTTATTTAATGCTCCCTGTGTTAGATAAAATAAACTAGAAGGACTTACATCTTTTGCAGCCTGTATGGCATTATAAGCATCAATTTGGTATTTAGCGGAACTAGAAAATTTTCCTTGTAAGTAATAAATCTGTGCTATTTTAGATAGAAAATCACAGTAATTTACTGGGTCGCTTTCCTTGTTTAAAAAAAGTCTAACCTTAAAATAATACTCAAGTGTTTTATCATACTGTTTGAAATACAAAAATACATCACTCTTTAAAATTAAAGCTCTAATGTAATTTCGTTTGTTTGCTGTAATAACCTGTTCATTTTTAAATAAATGCAAAAGACTATCTGCATAAATGTTCATCAAGTTTTTGTCTGGAAAAACAGCTTGAGACCTGAAAATATAATAAGGTGTAAGACTTTCTATATCTGTAGAAGAAATTAGAGGCTTTAAAGAATCTAAGGATTTTGTAACCTGATTTAAATTTCTTGATTTATAAAAGTTGTCAATTTTTTCGAATTCAGTTTTATATTTAGCGGTTTGTCCATTTTCGTTACCGTTTTTATTGCAAGCGTAAAAAAATATGATGATAAAAATTAAAAATACCGAACTAAAAATATTAAAGTGAGATTTCTTATTTAGATGTTGCCATAAATTTAATTGGGGCATGATAGGTTGAAACTTTTTCAAAAATAATAGAGCTGTTAATATGAGGTTGTTCAAATCTACTCAAAACTTTTAAGAATGCCTTGTTGTTTTTTGTAAAATTCTATCATTGTGCTTGTTGTATAATTTTTTTGTTAGGTAATTATTGTGCTGTTGATAAGAAAATTTGCTAATCAGCTCAAATTGTTAAACCTTAGCGTTTTCAAATATATATTATGCAAGATTTAAGTGCACTGAGCCAAGTTGCCGAGTTTCATCAAACTTTTAAACATCCAATTGTAGAAGAAGCGTCAATTCCTTCTAAAGTTAGAAGCCAATTGAGGATAGATTTAATAGCAGAAGAACTGAAAGAATTACAAGAAGCTGTAGAAAATAACGACTTAGTAGAAGTAGCCGATGCCTTATGTGATTTGCAGTATGTTTTGGCTGGTGCTGTATTAGAGTTCGGTTTGGGCGCTAAATTTAAAACATTGTTTGATGAGGTGCATCGTTCTAATATGAGCAAGGCATGTAAAACCGTAGAGGAAGCAGAGCAAACAATTGCGCATTACAAGCAAAAGGATAATGTAGAAGCTTATTATAAAGAAATAGAAGGCTTATATTTGGTGTATCGAAAAGGGGATGATAAAACATTAAAATCTATCAACTATTCGCCAGCAGATATTAAAGGATTAATATAAAAGATTATAGAGCGAGATATTTATGATTAAAATTAGCAGTCACGATCAGTTTGCGGCCTATTTGGGTAAAGAATTAGGTACGTCAACCTGGTATCAGATTAACCAAGAGCAGATCAATAAATTTGCAGATGCCACTTTAGATCATCAGTGGATTCATACCAATCCAGAAAAAGCGGCTACAGATAGTCCGTTTAAAACCACCATTGCCCATGGCTACTTGACTTTGTCGTTAGTACCGTATTTATGGCAGCAAATTGCCGAAATCAGCAAGTTAAAAATGGAGATAAACTACGGTATAGAAAGTTTGAAGTTTGGTCAAGCAGTTACTGTAGATAGCGAAGTTAGATTAAAAGCAAGTTTGAAATCTATTTTAAACTTAAGAGGAATTACTAAGGTTTGCATAGAGGTAGTGTTAGAAATAAAAGATCAAGCAAAGCCTGCATTTACTGGCGAGGTATTGTTCTTGTATCATTTCGAGGCATAATAATTCTATTATCCTTATCATAAATAGCCGATATATTGTATCGGCTATTTTGTTTTTTGTACTATCTTTAGCATTACCAAATAACTACCGACAAGTGCATACAAACTTGCTCTAATAACCCTGTAATGTTTAAAATGCTATTACGAACTGCTGTATTTTTACTGTTCTTATTTTGTTTTATTTCCGCTGATGCACAAAAGGCAGTTGTTTTTAATAAGAAAAGTTATGAGCATATCTTTGTACGGGGAGAAATTGTAGCCTTAGAAGATCCTGAAAGCAAATTAACTTTTGAAGAAATTTCTAGTGAAACTTATCATCATAAATTTTTAACTAATGTAGACTATTATCCTAAAAACTATAATCGAAATTCGAGTTATTGGTATAGGATAAAGGTTCGGTTTGAAGAAGATTTAGATAAATCAAGCGTAATAGAATTCTTTGATCAGGTAACCGATTACATTGATGCCTATGTTCCTGATCAAGATGGGAAGTATATTCATGCTAAAACTGGTGCAGATTTAGCTTTTAATGAGCGCTTATTCAAACATAAAAATTTCGAGTTCCTGATCAAAAACCTTAAAAAGGGAGATTATTACTACTATTTCAAGGTAAAATCGAAAGATAGGGTAAACGTCATCATCGTTTTTAGAACTGTAGAAAGGTTTATTCAGTACGGGTTAACTGAGTATCTTACCTATGGTCTGTTTTATGGAATGATTTTTATCTTCAGTTTCCATAATTTGTTAATGTATTTGGCCGTACGTAGAAAGCAATATCTCTATTACATCTTATATATTATCAGCGTTGGTCTTTACGAGGTTTCCATAGATGGAATTGCTTATCAATACCTTTGGCCTCAGCATCCGGTTTGGAATGAATACGCTTATGGTATCGCACTGTTTTGCATCAGTTCTTTTGCACTTATTTTTACGAAAGAACTTTTACATGTCAAACAGAAAGCACCTTTCTATTTTAAGTTGATTAATATAGTTCTTGCGTTGCGTTTGCTGTTTTTCTTATTGTGCCTATTTTATAATCCTGATTGGTTTAAATATAAGTTCATCGAGTTTATTCCTTTATCGGTTGGTTTTATTACTGGTATCTATATTTTATGGAGAAAAAAATACAGACCAGCACGGTTTTTTGTGGTCGGTTATTCCTTTCTTTTCCTAGGCTTTGTCATCAAAATCATTCATATTTTGGGCTACGCCAGACATATACCTGGAGCTTTAGGTTATTATAGTTTAAGTTTCGGTTTCTTATTGGAAATGGTATTTCTTTCATTTGCGATTGGTGACCAAGTGCGCATCCTGAAACGCAAAAAAGAAAACGCTCAAAAACAGATCATCAAGCAAATGCAGTTAAATGCTGAAATGCAGGAAAATTTGAATAGGGAATTAGAAGCTAAGGTAGAGCAAAGAACAACCGAAGTTAAAAAACAAGCCATTGCTTTACAACAACAAAACGAGACCATAGAGCAGCAGAACGAAGAATTACTTTTAAAAAATACCTTGCTACAAGATCAATCGGAAGAGATTTCTAGAATGAATGTGTTGCTCGAAAAAGACAATATTAATTTAAAAACGAGCATAGAAAAAGTTACGGATGCCCGTGTAAATGCTACCGAGCTAGATTTTGATGAGTTTAGTCAGAAATATCCTGATAAGGAATCTTGCTATAAGTTTCTATCAGAATTGAAGTGGGAGAGTGGTTACAGCTGCTTAAAATGCCATCACACCAATTACTGTAATGGTAAAGTTCCTTATAACAGGCGCTGTACCAAATGTGCTTATGAGGAATCTGTTTTGCATCATACCATTTTCGAGAACAACCGTATCCCTATCAATAAAGCATTTTATCTAGTTTATTTAATGTATAATTCTAAGGGTACCATCTCTTCTCATAAGCTATCAGATAAGCTTGGAATTAGACAAAGTACCTGCTGGACATATGCTTCTAAAGTTAAAAAAGTAATGGAAGAGCGTAAAAAGGACCTGCGTGGCAGTGGAAAATCTGGTTGGAGTAAGATTGTACTCGACAAAAAAGCTTAAAAATCCCTCAAATTCTTTCTTACGCAAACGTTTTCGTCTTTTTTTTATATTTTTTTTCATTGCGTTTTAAACGTATCATCTCTAAAAAATAACGATTGCTCATCAGGCAATTAATCAGTTACTTATGTCTTTTGCTACTTGAGATTAAAGCGTATCAATATTTTTATAATAGTCTAATTTACAGTTGTTTATGTGTTTTTGTTTCTTGCAAATGAGGAAAGAACACGGCTATATTTACAATGTCGAATTTGTTTGACAATAACCATTCATAAACCAAATTAACTGTATGAGTAAAATTCTATTCAAAAGGATTTTGCAGAAAACAATGCTTACACTGTTCTGGTGTATCATTCTGCAATTAGATGTTTTAGCCTTTAAAAATGGTAACGAAGTACCATTCTCCATCGCAGACAAATCTGTCATCAATAGAGCAGATGTAACTGGTGTGGTTAAAGATGATAAAGGTTTGCCATTACCTGGCGTAGGTGTAAAAGTTAAAGGAACGCAGCAGGGGGTAAGTACAGATGCTGAAGGTAAGTTCATTTTAAAAAATGTACCATCAAACGCGGTAATTGTATTTACAAGTATTGGCTTTAAAGAAAAGGAAGTGCTTTTTGATGGCAAGTCTGTAATTAACGTAACGCTTGAGGAAGATGCTAAGGGATTAAGTGAAGTAGTGGTAGTGGGATATGGAACTCAAAAGAAGGTAAATCTTACCGGTGCTGTAACTGCTATTAGCGGCGAAGACCTAAGAAATAGACCTGTACCAAACGTAACTGCGGCCTTACAGGGGCAGGTACCCGGAGTTGTAGTAACCAGAAGTGGCGGCCAACCAGGTAAGGAAGGCTACAATTTGAGAATTAGAGGGACTAATTCTATTAATGGAACAGGGGCTTTAGTGCTGGTAGATGGTATTCAGATGGATTTGAACTTAATTAATCCAGATGATGTAGAAAGTATTTCCTTTTTGAAAGATGCTGCAGCTTCCGCTATTTACGGCGCTAGAGCTGCTGGTGGTGTAGTTTTGGTAACTACCAAATCCAGTACAAGTGGTAAAACCAAAATCAATTTCAATTCGTTTTACAGCTTCAATATCACTGCAAGACAACCAGAGCGTTTAAACTCTTGGGATGAGCAAACCTTGATAGATGAAGCACGTTTTAACGCTACTGGTGCAAGAGAGTTTACTCCAGAGCAAATTGAGTGGCTAAAAAATCCAAACTTTAATTACCGCCCAAATTTAACTTCAAACCGTTGGGAATATTTTGATAATACCGATTGGATTAAAGCGGGTATGAGTACGGTAAATCATTCTCAAAACCATTCTCTATCTGTAGGCGGTGGAACAAAAGAACTAAATTATTTGCTTTCGGGAGGTTTTCAGAATAGTGACGGAGTATTACGCTACGGACCAGATGATAACTCGAGATACAATCTCAAGCTTAATTTAAACACACAAATTAACAAGTACATAGATGCGAGTTTTGTGGTTGGCTACATCGGTCAGATTACCAATTCTAATTCTTTTTCTACTGGACAAATTGTGAATGCACTTTATCGGGTAAGAACACGTCAATCGCTTTATACACCAGCAGAAGACACTACTGGTCAACCTTACAATGGCGATTTGCAAGTCAACCCTGTTGATATTGAAAAAAATGCTGGATTTACACGTGAAATGTATGAAAGTATGACTGGCAAAATCGACCTGAAGTTCAAGAATTTCATCAAGGGATTGCAAATCAATACGGTGGCTTGGAGAAACCAAGATAATTTCAATTACGAGCAAAATAGACGCTCATTATATTGGTACGGTCGTAGCAATACAGAAGCCCCACGTTTTACTGCCAACGTACCTAACGGAATTACGGTCATTAAAAACAGAGGTTATTACGACAATTTACAAACTACGGTTGATTACGATTTGAAAGTTGCTGAGAAGCACAATTTTAAGGTAATGGGAGGTGCTTCTTATGAGCAATATCGTAAGGATGAAGTAAATGCTGCTGCAAATGGATTGTATAGTAATGATACTTTCAGTTTAAATTTTGCTGAGCCTCTAAATAAGTTAGCAAGTGATAACGTAGAGACATACGCCTTTGCTTCTTTATTTGGAAGGTTCAATTATAATTACGCAGAGAAATATTTATTCGAATCTACTTTTAGGTACGATGGAAGTTCGCGTTTAGACCCTAAAGCCAGATGGACTTTCTTCCCGTCGCTGTCAGCTGGTTGGAGAATTAGTGAAGAGAGCTTCATTAAAAATAACATCAAGCCAATCTCTAATTTAAAAATCAGAGCATCTTGGGGACGTGTAGGTAATGCTGTAGGTAGTGGAATTGGTAATTACGATTACATTACCGTTTTGGAATCTGCTAATAATTTAGTGCTAAATGGCGCAAGAGCCAATTATTTTTACCAAAATCGTTTGCCGTCTCCAGGTAAAACTTGGGAAACAGTGCAATCTGCCAATATAGGCCTAGATTTTGGCCTATTTAAAGAAAGACTTTCTGGAGCATTAGAATTCTATCGTAACAAAAACATCAACATGTACGTAGATGTGAACTTACCAGGTATTGTGGGTGTGCAGCCCTCAAAAATTAACGGTGGTACTTTAGAAAACTGGGGTTGGGAGACAAACGTGAGGTGGAGAGATAAACTCGGGGCTGTTGGCTATAGTGTAGGATTAAACTTCTCTGATAACCAAAACAAATTAATAGATTTTAACGGTGCTCGATTGATTGGTACTGGCGGCTTAATGAATGCGATCGAGGGTTTTCCGCTGAACACCATTTGGGGTTATAAAACAGGAGGTATTTTCCAAACTGATGCAGAAGCGGCTGCTTACACTGCGCAAGCAAAATATCCATTTTTTGCTACGCCAAAAGCAGGAGATATTAAATATTTGGATTTGAACGGAGATGGCATTATAGATGCAGGAAAAGGAACGCCAGAAGCTCCTGGAGATTTAGTGTATTTGGGTAATACAAGTGCTAGATATTCTTACGGTTTCGATATAGGCTTAAACTGGAAAGGATTTGATTTCTTAGCGGCTTTTCAGGGAACACTTAAAAGATCATTTCTAATTGCTACAGAAACTTTATCCCCATTAAATGGTACTGCTAATATGCCTTGGAGCATTCATATGGATAGATGGACACCTGATAATCCGAATGCCTTTTTCCCTAGGATGTACCAAACCAGCGACCACAATTACAGACCATCAGATAGATGGGTACAAAATGGAAGTTATATCCGTTTGAAAAATCTCCAAGTGGGCTATAACGTGCCAATTAAAAAGAAATATCTGCAAAATGTAAGGGTTTACTTCTCTGGACAAGATTTATGGGAAAGCACAAAAGTAATGAGCGTGTTCGATCCAGAGGTACCAAATGGTGTAAACTCGCAAGCATATCCATTCTATAGAGCATACGCATTTGGTTTAAATGTTACTTTTTAATTCAGAAATCATGAACAAGCATAAAATATTAATATACATCATTTCCGTTAGTTTTCTTTTTAGTTGTACTAAGCTAGATTTACTTCCGGAAACCAATATGCCCGATGCAGGTTATTGGAAAACAGAGTCAGATCTTCAGATTGCAGCAAATAGGTTATATCAACAAATGGCTGGTCACACTATTGATAATAGGGCCGATGACAATACTGGACAAAACATCAACGCAATTAGCACAGGTAATAGAGGTATTCCGGCTACTTCTGGGGACTGGAATGATCCATATCAACTTATATTTACAGCAAATAATATTTTAGAAAAGGGCGGTGCGGCTACAGTGAGCGCTGCGGTAAAAAACAGATATTTTGCCGAAGCTCGTTTCTTTAGGGCATACGCTTATTCAATGCTAATTGAAAAATATGGAGATGTGCCTTTGGTGCTTAGAACTTTGGCAATTGGTGATCCAGATTTAAAAATGGGCAGAACAGCTCGAGCAACTGTGGCAAAGGCTATTTACGACGATTTAGATTTCGCTGCAACTTGGTTGCCAACTAGAGCTGCACTACCAGCGGCACAGTATGGTCGCATCACTAAAAGCGCTGCTTGGGCATTAAAAGCTCGCGTAGGTTTAATGGAAGGTACCACCGCAAAATTTAGTAACCTAACGGGATGGCAGGACCACTTAAATATTGCAGTAGCCGCTGCAACATCGGTAATGGGGCAGGGACATACCTTGTTCAATAACTATTTGGGAGAGTTTACCCATTTAGGAGATGGAATGAGCAATACCGAAAATCTATTAATGAAACAGTATGCACTTACCATTTTAACACACAACACTTCTAGGGATTTGGAAAATGGTAGAATTGCACCAACTAGAAACTTAATTCGTCAGTATTTATACAGCGATGGTTTACCTGCTTGGAACTCAGACCAGACACCAACTACAACTAGATCGCCGTTATTTGTAGCTGAAGCTAGTGAAACCAGTTACAATACCATTTTAGATAACAGAGATCCTCGGTTAACTACGTTATTGTATCGTTCTGGCGAGCAATCTTATCAGCGCCCTTGGGTGCCGCAAACAGCGTTAGGTTCTAGAACTGCTTATGCTGGCAAGAAGGGATTTGATGCTGCCGATTGGGCAACTAACAACAATGCTACAGTGCAAAAGAATTTGATACGTTACGCAGAAGTATTATTGATTTATGCAGAAGCTAAATATGAGCTTACGGAAACTATATCGGATGCAGATTTAAACTTAACGATAAACGCTTTACGTACGAGGGTTGCATTTGGCCCTAAATTAACTAACGCTTTCGCTACTGCTAATGGATTGAACATGAGAGAGGAAATAAGAAGAGAGAGAACGGTAGAACTAGCTTTAGAAGGTTTTAGGTACGGAGATTTGTTAAGATGGAGAACAGCAGAATCGGTAATGGCCAAGCCTATTTTAGGTGGCAAGTACGTGGCTAGCGAATGGGTGGGTACCAATGCTGCTGCGGTAGTGCTTAATGCCGATGGTGTGTTAGTGGTAGAAGATGCTACTAAGCGTAAATGGAATCCTGCTCGCGATTATTTATATCCAGTGCCGTTAAATGAAATCACCCTAAGCGATAATAACATTAAGCAAAATACAGGCTGGCAATAGTAAACTTTAATTGATAAGAACATGAAAAAACAACATATTTTAATATTGCTACTAACTGCTTTTGTAATGGCTTTTACGGCTTGCGAAAAAGATGATCCAGATGGACCAGTAGGCGCCGATGGTTACGATAATTTCTATTATGCAGGTTTTTTGCCTTGGAATAATACCGCTACAGAATCTGTATTTAGAACACAAACTACCTTGGTGAAATTCCCAGTTCAATTTCACTCGGCTTTTGTGAGAAATTATGATGCTGCTGCACATTTTACCTTGGTTACAACAGGCATTGCCAATCCTGCCGTATTAGGACAAGATTTTAATGTAGTAGATAAAAGTGGTAATGCCATACAAGCTACAAATGGGATTTACAGCCTGAATTTCTCTCAAGCTAAGGCAAAAATAGATACCATTTATTTTAAAGTATTGAATAGCGCTGTTGTGGGAACACGACGAATTGAAATTAATTTGGTTCAGCATAACAATGCTCAATATACAGTAGGTACTTTTACACAAGCCTACAAACGCTTTTTAGAAGTTAAATAAATCATTTCGCCATCTCGATACGAAAGCTATTGAGATGGCTTTTCTTAGCACTTAATAATGCCACCTATTATCAAGAAACTAATATCGTATTCCACTTTTATCTTATGTTTTACATTTGCATTTGCACCTATTAAAAGTATAGCACAAAGCCGTAAAACGATAGCTATCAACCAAAATTGGCATTTCGCTAAGCACCAAAAAGCTAAAAGTTACACTCAATTAAAATATACATTGGTAAATATCCCACATACGTGGAATGCCTTTGATGTGTTAGATGACGAGCCAGGTTATTACCGTGGAGTTGGTTATTATAAGAAAAAGTTAAACTTACAACCAGCATGGAAGGACAAAAAGATCTATCTCGATTTTGGAGCAGCAAATCAAGAAACGGAGGTTTTCTTAAATGGTAAAAAGGTTGGTCATCACATCGGTGGATATACAGGTTTTACCATCGCCTTAGACCATTTGAAATTTGACGGAAAGGATGAACTGCTAGTGAAGGTTGACAACAGCCATAACGATAACATCCCACCGCTAACCGCTGATTTTACTTTCTTCGGAGGTTTGTACCGCAACGTATCGTTAACTATTGTAGACCAAGCACACTTTGCCGACCAACTTTATGGTACAAATGGCATTTACGTGCATGCAGAAAACGTTAGTGAAAATAATGCTATTATCAAAGTCGATGGGAAATTGCTTAATGAAACCAACATCAAACAGCTATTGGTTAATGCCTTATTGATTGATGCTAAAGGTAATAAAGTTGGAGAAGCTAAATGGCTAAGTGCAAGTAACGAAGATATTAGCTTCCAATTGCCTAATATCATGGTTAAGAATCCGGTACTGTGGTCGCCAGAAAATCCTTACCGCTATCAGATGATTACCAGATTAACAGACTACAAAACAGGTAAAGTGCTGGATGAAGTAAAGACAAGTGTTGGTCTTCGTTACTTCAGTTTCGATGCCAATAAAGGCTTCTTCTTGAATGGAAAATCAGTAAAGCTGATTGGTGCTAGTCGACACCAAGATTTTGCCAAAATGGGAAATGCGGCGCCATCAGCCTTGCAAGTAAGAGATGTAACCTTGTTAAAAGAAATGGGCGGTAACTTTTTGCGTGTAGCCCATTATCCACAAGACCAAGCAGTTTTAGATGCCTGCGACAGTTTGGGAATCTTAACCTCGGTAGAAATTCCAATAGTAAATGAGATTACCGAATCTGAAGCTTTTTACAATAACAGTAAAGCCATGCAATTGGAAATGATTAAGCAGAATTACAACCATGCAAGTGTAATTATATGGGCCTATATGAACGAAGTATTGTTGAAAATGCGCTATAATAAAGAACCAGAGAGGAAGAAAACCTACTTAAAAAGTATTGAAAATTTAGCCCAACAGCTAGAAGACCTTACTCGTAAAACCGACCCCACGAGATATACGATGATGAGTAACCATGGTGATGTAAACGGTTACACCAATGCAGGTTTGGTAAAAATACCAATGATTGTAGGCTGGAACTTGTACCAAGGTTGGTATGGTGGTAAATCAGAGGATTTTGGACCTAACTTAGACCGTATTCACGCGGCAATGCCCGATAAACCTTTAATCATAACCGAATATGGTGCTGATGTTGATCCAAGAATCCATTCAGATGAGCCAATTCGTTTCGATAAAAGTTTGGCTTATGGAATGGAATACCACCAAATTTACATCAAAGACATCTTGAAACGACCTTTCATTGCTGGTGCAGCAGCTTGGAATCTATCCGATTTCAGCTCGGAAACAAGGAGTGAAACCATGCCAAGTGTAAATAATAAAGGTTTGCTAACGTTAGATAGGCAACCTAAGAACACTTACTTCCTTTACAAAGCTCACTTCAGCAAGCAGCCTTATATTAAAATAGGGGACGGTTCGTGGAAATTAAGAGGTGGAACTACAACAGCACAACAGGTAAGTGTAATCAGTAATTTAGATAGCATTGTGCTTGTTGTAAACGGAAAAAAGCAAGTAAAAAAAGCAGTAATAGATGGAGTAGTTGGCTGGAAGATCGATTTTAAAGCTGGCAAGAACGAGTTGGAAGCATTGGCATATAAGAACGGAAAGGTTTATAAAGACAATTCCACCATCGAATTTATCTTACAACCACAGGCATTTCTAAATGCTACTAAGTCTTTCAATCTATTACTAGGGTCTCAAAGGCAATTTATCGATGATAAAAACCAGATTTGGTTACCAAGTAAAGCTTTCGAAAAAAACAGTTGGGGAGCTATTGGGGGCGAGCCCTTTAAGATTAAAAATAGTAGCAGGCAACAATATGGCTCAGATAAGGATATCAAAGGCACTTTAAACGACCCAATTTATCAAACGCAGTTGGTAGGACTAGATGCTTATGAATTGAAGGTGCCAAAGGGTAAATACCAAGTAACTCTACACTTTGCAGAGCTGATGGGAAATGGTATTCAATCTGTTTTGCCCTATAACTTAGATAGCTTAATCGCAGAAGGCAAGGAAGTGCCGCCACAGCGCATATTCGATGTCTATTTGAATGGCAAGCTGGTCATTAAGGCACTAAATATTGCTGCTAAATATGGTGTAGCCCATAAAGTAGAACAACAATTTGATTGCGTAATTACCGACGATAAAGGTATAAGATTGGATTTTAAAGGTATTGCAGGCAAGCCAGTTTTAAATGCTTTACAAGTAAGAAGGATTAAATAAAAGGAGAATATAGCTTTTTCGCAAACGTTTCCGTGTTTTCTGAAAAAATATTTTGCTTAAGTTTTAACCTATTTAATGAGCTTGATAGGTATAGGATTATAAACATTAAAAATGCTATGTTTTACTTTTTATACAAAACTTTAAGTTTTGTCTTTAATGTTAAGTGTTTGGTTTTGAGTTTGATATTGTTGTTTTTGAAGTCTGTGCTTATTAAGTTGATGACTACAGCTATAAGCAATGACTTTTGTAAAATGCCCTTAGTGGGCAAGAATGTTAGTGTAAATACTACATTAAGTAAGTGTTTGTTGTGCCAATAAGGTTTTGTAGCTTCATATCACCAATTGGTTAACCAAATAAAAATACTTTGTATGTTAAAAAAACTGAAAATAGCCGTTCTTTTATTACTTGTTGCATTTCAATATGTGCAAGCACAAAAATCAAAGCGTTTAAATGCAGATTGGGAATTTGTAAAACAAGATTTAGGCGGTATTTGGGAAGCAGTGCGCCCAGTAGGAAAAGGTAACCCCGAAGAACTCCCATTTTGGCAAAAGGCAAGTTTGCCGCATTGTTTTAACGCAGTTGATGCGGTAGACCCTGATGTGCACTATTATCAGGGTGCAGGTTGGTATAGAACTAACTTGGATATCGAAAATCCTTATGCTAACGGCAGGACCTTGTTGCATTTTGAAGGAGCGGGACAGAAAACTCAGGTTTATATTCACACCACGAAGGTGGCAGAGCACGTTGGCGGCTATGACGAATGGACCGCAGATATTACCGATGCAGTAGCGGCTTTCAAAAAATCTCCTCTATTTAAAACGCAGTTTAAAGGGAAAGTTCCCGTAATCATCCGTTGCGATAATTCTCGTGATTTAGAAATGATGCCTTCTAGCTTATCCGATTTTAATGTTTATGGAGGGATCTATCGTTACTTAAACCTAGTTTACAATCCACAATTAGCAATAGATAAAGTTTTTGCCCATGCAACGGTTGATGCCAAAGGAGCACAAGGAAACGTAACGGTAAAAGCTCGTTTCCTAAATCAAGATGGGTTAAAAGATGCCAATGTTAAAATCAGCTTGGTAGACCCGAGCGGTAAAATCGTATTTAATACTAATAAAAATATTACCAGCTTTAGCGGCGATGAATTGCTAGCAGAAACCAATTTAAAATCACCAAAATTGTGGTCGATTGAAACGCCACAGCAATATGAAGTAAAAATAAGTGTAACTGCTAACGGACAAACGTATCTTACTACACAAAAAATAGGCTTCAGGCACTTCGAATTTGTAAAGAAAGGTCCGTTTACCTTAAATGGCAAGCGAGTGTTGTTGCGTGGTACGCATCGGCATGAAGACCATGCTGGCGTAGCTGCGGCAATGACTGAAGAAATGATGATTACCGAAATGAAGATGATGAAAGAAATGGGGGTCAATTTCATCCGTTTAGGGCATTATCAACAATCTCGTATCATTTTAGATTTATGCGATAGCTTGGGGATTTTAGTTTGGGAAGAAATTCCTTGGTGCCGCGGTGGTTTGGGCGGAGCCGTTTACCAAGCGCAAGGCAAAAGAATGCTCACCAATATGATTGAACAACATTATAACCATCCATCTATAATCATTTGGGGCTTGGGTAATGAGAACGATTGGCCTGGCGATTTCAGTGAATTTGATAAAGAAAAAATCAGAACTTACATGAAAGAACTGAACGATTTATCTCACAAATTGGACGCATCGAGAAGTACAGCAATTAGACGTTGCGATTTCTGTAGAGACATTGTAGATGTGTATTCGCCATCTATTTGGGCGGGTTGGTATCGTGGTAACTACACAGAATATAAAGATGTTTCAAAAGGGGAGTTCGATAAATCGGAACGCTTTTTACACGTAGAATGGGGCGGAGATAGTCATGCTCGTCGCCACTCAGAAAATCCAGATAATGCTTTGGCAAAAATTAAGGTTGGCGTAGGTGCCGATGAAAGAGCTGGTGATGCTTCTCTTTATGGTGGTGGTGCAAGGGTAAGTAAAGATGGTGATTGGAGTGAAAGTTATATGGCAAACCTCATCGACTGGCATTTGAAAGAACAAGAAACCATGCCTTGGTTAACAGGTACCGCATATTGGCCATTTAAAGATTTCAGTACACCCATCCGCCCAGAAAATCCAGTTCCTTATGTGAACCAAAAAGGTGTAGTAGAACGTGATTTCACCAAAAAAGAATCCTTCTATATTTTTCAATCTTATTGGACCGATAAACCGATGGCACATATTTACGGTCACTCTTGGCCGGTACGCTGGGGAGCTGAAGGCGAAGAGAAAATGGTAAAAGTTTATTCGAATTGCGATGAAGCCGAGCTTTTTGTGAACGGAAAAAGCTTTGGTATGAAGAAACGTAATAGTCAAGATTTCCCTGCTGCGGGTTTACGCTGGTTGGTGCCGATGCAAAAAGGCACTTACGAAATCAAAGTGGTTGCCAAAATAGGAAAGGTAACCGTAACGGACGAAATTACGCAGGAATATCAATCAGAGAAATGGGGCAAGCCAGCGAAGTTGGTGCTTCAAAAAATAAGCGAAGCTGATGGTGTAGCTACTGTTGAAGTTAAGGCTTACGACGCTAACAATGTACTTTGCTTAGATGCTGCAAATGAGGTTAAGTTTAATTTAATTGGTGATGGTGAACTAATTAAAAATCAAGGTACTTCAACTGCTGCTTCTAAAGTTCAACTTTACAATGGAAGGGCGGTAATTAGCTTAAAAACTAATAGCCAAAAGAATGTAGTTTCAGTAAGTGCAAATGGTTTGTCAACTGAATTTTTAACGATTGAGAAGTAAATTATAAATGTTGGCGGGGACACCAACAAGAAAGCAAATTCATGCGTTGGCGTCCTCGCCAACGCGTATTTTAATCCGCAATAATGAAGAGACACTTATGGAAAATGCTACTGTTTGTGGCAACGATAAATATCGCCTTTGCACAAAATACATTTAAGACACAGGCTACCCAGATATTAAAAGTACAGGTGTTAAAAGAAGCCGAATGGGCAATGCAACAAAAATCAGTTACAGTAACTGCCGAAAGTTCTCCACGTAGCGCTGGTGGTAAACACGATTTCTTTTCCGAAGGAGATTATTGGTGGCCAAACCCTGCAAATCCCAATGGACCGTATATTCAAAGAGATGGAGAAACCAATCCTAACAATTTCGTGGCACATCGCTACGCAATGATTCGTTTCAGTGAAATTATTGGTGCTTTGGCTTCTGCCTACCAAATAACTGGCGATGAAAAATATGTAAAGCAAGCTCTAGTGCATTTAAAGGCTTGGTTCGTTAATCAAGAAACGTTAATGAATCCAAACTTAGCTTATGCACAAGCTATACAAGGTTTATACACAGGTCGAAGTATTGGCATCATTGACACTATCCATTTAATGGAAGTAGCACAAGGGATCATGGTGATGGAAAAAGCCAAATCTTTCGATAAGGCCAACTTAATTACCATCAAAAGATGGTTTGCTGATTATATCCTTTGGTTAAATACCAGTAAAAATGGTATTGCCGAGAAGAATGCGAAAAACAATCATGGTACTACTTGGGCTATGCAAACAGCTTCTTTCGCCAAATTGGTAAACGACCAGCCTATGCTAGATTCGCTCAGATTACGCTATAGAAATGTGTTTCTGCCTAATCAAATGGCTGCGGATGGTGGTTTTCCGTTGGAGTTAGCTCGTACCAAACCTTATGGTTATTCCATTTTTAATTTGGATGCGATGGTAATGCTGTGCCAAATGCTATCTACACCAAAAGATAACTTATGGACATATCAAACTGCTGATGGGAAGTCGATTAAAAAAGGATTGGAATACCTATATCCATACATCGCTGATAGATCTAAATGGCCTTTAAAACCAGACATCATGTTTTGGGAAAACTGGCCAGTGGCACAACCATTTTTGCTATTTGGTGCAAATTACTTTGGCGAACAAACATGGTTTAACACATGGAAAAGCTTAGATTTAAAACCAACTAACGAAGAGGTAGTCAGGAATTTGCCAATTAGACATCCATTAATTTGGTTATAGCATGAAAATGAAATTATTCTTTCTTGGTTCTATAGCAATCCTGCTTTTTGCTAACAAGGCGCAGGCGCAAACATGGCAATCTAAATTTGTAAAATTAAACAAAGCTGGAAATCTAACTTATGTGCCCGATGCCAAAGGCGATATCATTCCCGATTTTAGTCGAGTAGGTTACCATCAAGGTGATAAAGCAATTCCGCAAGTTAAAGTGGTAAAAGAACTATCGTCAAATGGCATTAACGACCAACAACAAATACAGGGAGCTATTAACGAACTAGCAAAAATGCCACTCAATAAAGATGGTATACGAGGAGCAATATTGCTGAAAAAAGGAACTTATGAAATTCCTGGAACTATCAATATCAATGCAAGTGGGATTGTATTGCGGGGCGAAGGTTTATCGACTAAATTGGTGGCTACAGGAACTGGTCAGCGTAAACTGATTAGCGTAAATGGCAACGGAAAACCTAAAGAAGTACCGCAAACAAGAACGAAAATTACAGATGCTTATGTGCCTGTGGGTACAAAGTTTTTTAAGGTAGCTAACGCAGCTCAGTTTAAAGTTGGCGATGATATTGTAGTTTTCCGTCCAGGTACCACAAAGTGGATAGAAGATTTAAAAATGAACCAAATTGAAGCTCGTGAGGGAACCGTCCAATGGAACGCAGAAGATTACGGTTTACAATTCGAAAGAAAAATCACTGCAATAAAAGGCAATCAAATATTTATTGATAATCCTGTGGTAATGGCGATGGAAACACAGTATGGTGGTGGCGAAATCTACAAATACACTTTTGATGGGAGAATTAGTGAAATAGGAATTGAGAATATGTTGTTGGAATCTGCTTACCAAAGCGATACGGATGAAAACCATGGCTGGGATGCAGTATGGCTAAACAGAGTGGAGAACGCATGGGTAAGCAACGTAACGAGCAAATATTTTGGTTATTCTTGTGTAAATCTTGCTACTTACAGTAAACAGATTACTGTTATAAGTTGTACTTCATTAGCTCCAAAATCTAAGATAGAAGGCGGTAGAAGATACTCTTTCAATAATGATGGACAGTTGAATTTGGTTAGAGATTGTTCAGCAGACGAAGGACGCCACGATTATGTAACTGGTGCCAAGGTATCGGGACCAAACGTTTTTTACAATTGTAAATCAACTAACGCAAAAGCGGATATCGGTCCGCATCATCGTTGGGCGGTAGGCACGTTATATGATAATATCATTACCGATGGAGATATCAATGTACAAGACCGAGGAAATTGGGGAACAGGACATGGTTGGGCTGGCGTAACGCAAGTGTTATGGAACTGCGAAGCTCGGAAAATAACGCTGCAAAATCCTTATGCAAGTGGAAACAACTATGCAATTGGAATCAAAGCCGAGAAAAGCGAAGGTAGATTGAAGGGCCGCCCAGATGGTATGTGGGAAGGTTTAAATGGAAAAGGGATAATTGTGCCATCATTATACGTCAAACAGTTGGCAGATAGAATAAAATAGGATGCTAAAACACCCCGGTCTTCGACCACCCCTCTAAGAGAGGGGAATGATGGTTGCTAATTCCCCTCTCTTAGAGGGGTGCCCAACGGGCGGGGTATTATAATAATAGAACTAAAATTATTAAAATAACAACGTATGAAATTAAAAATCACAGCAGCGCTCTTATTAGCTACAATTAGCGTACAAGCACAGAAAATAGACGTTCCTAGAGCTTTTAAAGCTGCTGCGCAACGAACAGATGTACTAATCAAGAACGTAGATTCTGCTAGAAAAATAAAACCCAATTTGGTATCTCCACGTACAGTAGAGAAGGGACAACTTAAAATGGTGGTTTCTAGGGATTGGACCAGCGGATTTTTCCCTGGGGAGCTGTGGTATTTCTACGAATATACCAAAGACAAAAAATGGTTAGAATTGGCCAAGAAATATACCGAAGATATTAAGAAAGAGCAGTTCAATAAAGGTACCCACGATTTAGGTTTTATGATATATTGCCCGTTTGGTAATGGCTACCGTGTGACTAAAGATACCGCCTATAAATCGGTGATTATCCAAGCGGCAAAATCGCTATCCACTCGTTTTAATCCCAAAGTTGGGGTTATCCGTTCTTGGGACCATAGCGGCACTAAATGGGATTATCCAGTAATTATCGACAACATGATGAACTTAGAATTACTGTTTGAGGCCACTAAATTCACTGGTGATTCATCGTTCTATAAAATTGCGATCTCTCATGCCGATAACACCATTAAAAATCATTACCGACCAGATTTTAGCTCTTATCACGTAGTAGATTACGATGTAAACAAAGGCGGTGTAATCAAGAAAACTACTGCACAAGGTTATGCCGACGAATCTTCTTGGGCGAGGGGACAAGCTTGGGGCTTGTATGGCTACACATTGATGTTCCGTTATACCAAAAGTGATAAATATTTAGCTCAGGCAGATGCTATAGCTAAATACATCCTTAACAATAAAAGTACCCCAGCAGACGGTATTCCATATTGGGATTACAATGACCCGCAAATTCCGAATGTCTCTAAAGATGCTTCTGCAGCAGCTATCACGGCTTCGGCATTGTACGAATTGGCAAAGTATAGCAAAAACGCAAAAACCTATAAAGCAGCGGCAGATCAAATTTTACACTCGTTAAGTACCGCTTACACAAGTAAAATTGGCGATAATTATGGTTTTATTTTAGAACATAGCACAGGTCACCGTCCGAACAATTCTGAAATTGATGTGCCTATTAATTATGCAGATTATTACTACATCGAAGCATTACGCAGGTATCAAGGGAAGTTCAATTTTTAGGAATCAGTGGTCAGGAATCAGTGTTTATCTCTTATTAAATCTGCGTTTGCATCAGCGAAAATCTGCGGGGAAAAAATGAGTGTACTAGGTATAAAAAGTCAGGAATCAGTTTTTATCTCTTATTAAATCAGCGTGTCCATCTGCGAAGATCTGCGGGCAAATGTAAGAGTAAGTTAAAACTAAGAAGTCAGACATTTTTTTAAGGCTAAAAGCATCTTTCTTACCTAATCCCGCCATCTCCACCGTAGCGGAGAGATCTTTGGATATTACATCTCTTTCGATAGATTGTTTAAAGATTTCTCCATTACTGTCAAAATCCGAAACTTCGAGAAGCTAATGAACCAATAACCAAAACAGTATCCGGAAACTGATACCTAACACCTCAAAACTGACCACTAAAAACCTTACCTTTGCCGGCTAAAATGTGGTACTCCTTCAAGCAATTTTTCTCGGCAATAAAGCGCTTATTCACTAGCGAGCACACGGTAGATGCCTTGCGTAACACTCTATCAGTTATTTTGCCCATTATTGTTTTCTACAGAATGGGCTGGCCAACAACGGGTATAGGCGTAGGCATTGGTGCATTAATGATTTGCATGACCGATTTGGCTGGCAACCGTAGTGATAAGTTTAAAGCCGCTTGGATTAGCATACTGATTTTTACAATTGTAGCTATTTTAACTGCTTGGAGCACTGCCATTCCCATGCTAATGATTGTAGTGGTGGTACTCATCACTTTTATACTTACCATGTCGGCGGTAATGGGGCAACGTATGGCTGGTATAGGATTAATGGGCATTATTCTGGCTACTTTTACTATTGGATTAAAGCCAAAAGACGCACTGCTTTATGGCAATTATATTTTTTGGGGTGGTGTTTGGTACTACGTCATTAGCTTAGTCCAAATTTCAATATTCCCTTACCGCTCGTTGAGTAGAGCCATTGCCCAAACCGAGCGAGAAACAGCCGCTTTATTGAATTTGAGGGCGCAAGGCTATAACCCAGAAATAAGCTTATCAGGTTTTAATCAACGTAACATGCGTTTGCATCTAAAACTGGCAAATCATCACGAATTGATGAGACAGCTGCTGTTAAGCGACCGTAGAGCCATCCGCCAGTTAAATGCTAAAGGTGGGGTTTACTTGGAGAAAGCTATTAATCTGATTGATTTGTACGAACAGGTAAGTGCGGTACATTACGACTATCCGTATTTGCGTAAACAGTTTGAAAATACAGGTGTGCTACCATTTATTCAGCAAAGCATAGAGCTGTTGGCTAACGTGCTCATTAAGCCAAATCATCAACTTTCTATCACTCAATTCGAAGATTTGCATATCGCTTTGCTTCGACGGGCGGAAACACTAGAAGGGGATAAAAAAACGTTGCTTAAACAAATCGTAGCCAATATTGATGAAATTTATACTTTAATTGTAGCTATTCATCAAAATACAGTAGTAAACCAATTAGAAGAAAATACCGAGCGTTATCAGGATTTTTTAACCTTAACGCCAGTGCAAGCTAAGGCAATACGCAGCCATTTTTCTTTAAGCTCCCCCATATTCCGATTTTCGCTGCGTTTATCTGCACTTTGTTTGGTAGCTATGATACTAATTACTTGGTTAACCCACGAGCATTATAGCTATTGGTTGCTTTTAACTATGGTAATTGTCAGTAGACCTAGTTACGGACAGACCATGAAACGAAATGCAGAAAGGGTAGGTGGTACGGCTATCGGTTTGCTCATAGGCTGGTGTTTAAGCCAGTATGCGGGTATTCCCTTACAACTGACTGTAAGTGTATTTGGACTGTTCGGATTTTTTGCATTTAACAGAGTTGCCTACAGCATAAGTGCGCTTTGTATTACGGTAGCGGTTATTTTGTGTCTCAATGTTTACGATGGCAATTTATGGAAACTCATTTCTGATAGAGCCATATTTACCATCGTTGGTGTATTGCTGTGCTTGGGCGCCACATTTGTATTCCCTATTTGGAACGCTCCAAGGTTAATCCAATTAATGACCGAAGTCACCAAAGCAAACCTGCTATATTTCCAGTCGGTAGTTAATTTGAAACCTCACGATTTAGAAGCAATACATCAAACTCGGTTAGCTAGGAAATTAAGCCACCAACAATTATCTGCGCTAAGTGAAGCCATACAAGCAGCGCAAAAAGAACCCTTCAAAAAACAGCTCAATTGGTCGTTGATAAAGCGTGTTCAACTTTTTAACTACCAGTTCAATGTGCTTACGGCTACGTTTGCTGGTCTGCAAAAATTAGATAAGGCTTCATTATTACAAACGGAAATCGTGAGCATTCAAAACAACTTGGAACAGTCGTTAATTCATATTAGACAACTCAATTTAAAACAATCCATCGATTTACCTTCTTGGGGAGAACAGCCGTTGAACCTGTTAGAAGTATCAAGCTACTTAGCAAGTATTCAAAAAAATAGTTGAGACAGAACAAGCTTCGCCAAAAATTGTTGTAATGCTAGTTTTAACTCAATCAAAGGTGATGAAAAGAAGATATTTGTTCGTAATGGCATTGGTAGGTTTAATGTGGACAGCTTGCAGCTCAGACCGTTCAGGGAATGCAAATGATACCATAGCTTTAGATAGCCCTGCGGTTTCAGATAGTTTAGCTATCAAAACTACCGATGCTGATAGTTTGGGCATAGATACAGTTAATTTGGATACCACCAAGAAATAAGCCCCTGATTTAGTTTTAGTTAAGTAAAAGCAAGCTTGGCTGTTTTTAAATAAGAAAGTATTGCCTTAATTTACGGCATGGCAATCCTAAAACCCTTATCTTTTCAGTTAGTACTGTCGATGTTGTTGATAGCTTGTAATGGCAGAAATAACCAACCCACTAAACTTACGTACATTAAATATATTTCTCATTACGAGTATGATAGTGCCGTTGTAGTCATCAATAAATCTAAGAAGATTTTCAGTGGTTATTTACGTATCGGAAACGGCGGCGATAACATAGATTCTGGGCAGGTAAAAGGTGTTGTGAAAGGAGATACCTTGATAGGGGAGTTTCATTTTAAGCATTACCAATTGGAGTGGAAGCGTAAACCTGTAGCATTCCTCGTGAAAAAAGATACATTGGTAATGGGTGAAGGATTAATGAAGCTCACTGTTGGTATTCCGCACTTTGACCCATCTGTACCCATTGATTTTAAAGATAAAAAGCGTTTGGTATTTGTAAGAAGTGATCAATAGCATTTCTTTAATCTATGTTGATATTTTTACCGCAAAGATTTTTAAGTAACTGGAAAGAAAGCAAAGGCTAAATCTGCGTGAATCTGCGTTTTACATCAGCGAGAATCTGCGGTAAACAATAAAATAATCAATAATCAAATCACAAATTTACAAAATCATCAAATAACCAATAATCCCTATCTTTGCTCCACCAAAAAATATCAATGCAGGAAAGAGAAGATGATATAAAACTTGAGCTCAATTATGATAAGCTGTTGCCTGTCATCAAAAAAGGAAACTCAAAGCGCTTAACACCTCAAATTCATCCTGCAAATTTGGTGCTCGTTTTCAGTCGCCACCGCCACTACCGCCATTTGGTAATAGAATTGGTAAGTGCCGAGCAGACCAAGCACGGAAAACTCAAAAATCCACTGCAAGTGGTAGATCCGCTAGACCTGATTTGGAAAACTGAAGATCAACAGGAACTGAAATTTTTTGCTGCGGTAAGTAAGTTCAAAAACCATTATCAAGAAAGCCAAGCAGTTTCGGATGTAGAGGCATTAAAAGCAATAGTGGTTAATCCTCTAAAGCTACCAGTTTACCTGCACGACGAGAAAGTTTCTGCGAGTGTAAACGCCAGTTCTGTGGTTGGTATTGATTTGTCTGTACTGAAACCAGATTTTGAACTGAATGTAGATGAAAGGGCAGACCAATTTGCCATAGAAGGTGTTTTACATTTAAACGGTAAATCCTTTGCGCTAGAAACTGTGGAATTGCGTTATCAGTATTTTGTACAGATTAAGCAACAGTTATACCTCGTTAAAGATCCATTTTTTCTTTCGCTAATTGATTTTTTTAAACAACATCGCAACCAATTGGTGTTGGAACGAGAGTTATACGAAGATTTCCAAGAAAACATTCTCGAAGCGTTGGAAGAGAAAGTGAAAATTAATTATTCGTTTCTGAAACCTGCTACCAAAAATCAAATGGTAGAACAAGGTTTTGATTTAGAAAACGAGCAACTCATTTATTTAACTGAGTCGGAAGATTATGTGCTGCTTACACCAGTAATGCGTTACGGAGCACTCGAAATTCCAATTATCTCCCAAAAACAAATCAAAGCGAAAGATAAGCGTGGACAAATGTTTACGCTACAACGAGATGCGGAACGTGAACTACAATTCATTACCGATATCGCTAAGATGCATCCCTATTTTGAGGAACAGGCCGTTGAGTTTTCGGAGCAACGCCATGCTGATTGTTTTTACATGCATCGCAAACATTTTCTGTCGCCAGAATGGTTTTTAGAAGCTTTTGAAGCTTGGCGTAGTAAGGGAATTGCTATTTTAGGTTTTAACGGTTTGAAAGATAATCGCTTGAGTCCATTTAAAGCCAACATAGCTATCCATGTCATCAGTGGTATAGATTGGTTCGAAACCGCAATTAAGGTACAGTTCAACAAACAAACGGTATCGTTAAAGCATCTGCATAAGTCCATCAGAAACAAAAGTAAATTTGTGCCTTTGGATGATGGAACCATCGGAATCTTACCAGATGAATGGCTGAAGAAGTTTGAAGGTTATTTTGGTGCTGCAGAAATCTCGGAAGAGACACTGCATACACCAAACATCAATTATTCGGCGGTAGAAGAACTGTATGAAGAAGCCTTGCTCAGCATCGACGCAAAAGAACGTTTACAGCTTTATCGCTCTAAATTGGCAAGTTTCGAACATATCGATCAAACCGAAGTGCCAAGCACATTAAATACAACTTTACGCGGCTACCAAAAAGAAGGACTGAATTGGTTGAACTTTTTAGATACTTTCAATTTTGGCGGTTGTTTAGCGGATGATATGGGCTTGGGTAAAACGATACAGATTTTAGCGTTTATCCTTTCTCAACAGGAAAAAGTAGATCGAAACACCAATTTGATTGTGGTGCCAGCATCGTTGGTGTTCAATTGGCAACAGGAGATTAAGAAGTTTGCGCCAACGCTAAAAGTAACTACCATTTATGGTGCTAATCGGGTAAAACAACTGAAAGGTTTCGATAAATATCAGGTGGTGCTTACCTCTTATGGTACTTTACTGGCAGATGTAGCTTGGTTAAAGGAATATCACTTCAATTATATTTTCTTAGATGAATCTCAGTTGATTAAAAATCCAGATTCGCAGCGTTATAAGGCAGTTAGGCTATTGCAATCAAGAAATAAAGTTGTGCTTACAGGTACGCCAATAGAAAATAATACTTTCGATCTATATGGTCAGCTCTCTTTTGCTTGTACTGGCTTATTGGGAAATAGAGAACATTTCAGACAGCAATATTCTGTACCAATAGACCAATTTAACGATGCCAAGCGAGCAGAAGAACTGCAACAGCGTATTAAACCTTTTATTCTGCGTAGAACGAAGGCCCAAGTTGCTCAGGAACTGCCCGATAAAACTGAAATGGTGATTTACTGCGAAATGGGGCAGAAGCAAAGGGAAATTTACGAGAGCTGTCGCAACGAAATCAGGGATTACTTGATGGGGCGTTCGGAAGACGAATTGACCAAAAGTAGTATGCATGTGCTGCAAGGCATCACCAAATTGAGACAAATCTGCAATTCTCCAGCATTGCTCAGTAAAGAAACTTTCTACGACAATGCTTCAGCTAAAATGGATGTGTTGTTGGAGCAGATTGAAAGTAAAGCGCCTTACCATAAAATATTGGTTTTTTCTCAGTTTGTGGGGATGCTGAACTTAGTGAAGGAAGCCTTGGAAGAGCGCAATATTCGTTTTGTCTATTTAAGCGGGCAGACCAAAAACCGAGAAGCTGTAGTCAACTCGTTTCAACAGGACGAAGAAATGAGGGTTTTCCTGATCAGTTTAAAAGCAGGAGGAGTGGGGCTAAACCTTACCGAAGCAGATTATGTTTTTCTCATCGATCCTTGGTGGAATCCAGCGGTAGAAAATCAGGCAATAGATAGAACCTATCGCATTGGTCAGCATAAAAACGTAATGGCGGTGAGGCTGATCTGTCCAGATACCATCGAGGAGAAAATCATGCTGATGCAAGAGAAAAAGAAAGAACTCGTTACCGATCTCATCAAAACGGAAACTTCTATTTTTAAATCGCTTTCTAAGGATGATTTATTGAGGTTGATTTAATGACCAATGGATCAGTAATTAATAACCAATGACAAATGAACTAATGAACAGTTTTCCTGACCCCTGATTACTAATTCCTGATCCCTCAATATCTACGCTAACGTTTCCGTAACTATTTTAGCTGAGGTATCATTTTAAATATTCTAAAATATGTATACTTGAACTATCCATTTATAAATAGCAAATGAGTAACCAAAAACATAAACTATTACAAACTTGGCGTTGGTACGGTCCAAACGACCCAGTATCATTACAAGACGTTAGACAGGCTGGGGCTTCAGGTATCGTAAGCGCATTACATCATATCCCACATGGCGATGTTTGGCCTTTAGAAGATATCAAGGAACGCAAAGCGATTATAGAAGCAGCAGGTTTAACTTGGAGCGTGGTAGAAAGTGTACCCGTTCACGAAGCAATAAAAACACGCAGAGCTGATGCTGGTAAATACATCGAAAATTACAACCAATCTTTACGGAATTTGGCGGCTTGTGGCCTAAAAACCATCTGCTACAACTTTATGCCAGTACTAGATTGGACACGTACGCAATTAGACTTAGAAATGCCAAATGGTGCCAAAGCACTATATTTCAACTGGACTGATTTAGCCATTTTCGATATCTATATTTTGGAAAGGGAAGATGCCGCCGCTGATTTTCCGGCAGGAATTTTAGAAAAAGCAAAAGCTAAATTTGCTGCAATGAGCCAAGAGGAGATTGATTTCTTAAGAATCAACGTATTAATGGGGATTCCTAACGAGAAAGAAATCGAATTAGAAACGCTTAGAGCAAGTATCAACGAATACAAAGCTATTGGTCATGATGGTTTGAGAGATAACTTGGCTTGGTTTCTATCGAGCATTGCAGAGACTTGTACAGAACTAGGTATCAAGATGACGATACATCCAGATGATCCGCCGTATCCAATTTTGGGCTTGCCTCGCATCGCCAGTACAAAGGAAGATTTTTTAGATATTTTAAAAAGGGTAGACCAACCATTTAACGGCATTTGCTATTGCACGGGTTCGCTTGGTGCTGGCACCAAAAATAACTTAGTAGAGATTTTTGAGGCAGTTAAGGAGCGTGTTTACTTCTTACATCTACGTAACGTAACCAAGGATGAAGAAGGTAATTTTTACGAAGCTGACCACTTGGGTGGCGATGTAAATATGTACGAAGTGATGAAAGTAGTAGCTGCCGAAAATGCTAAACGTAGCGAACCTATCCCATTTAGGCCAGATCACGGTCACCAAATGTTAGATGATTTGAACAAAGTTACGAACCCAGGTTACTCAGCCATAGGTCGTTTACGTGGCTTGGCAGAATTACGTGGCTTAGAATTAGGGGTGACTGGAAATTATTAGAAAAGAAATTTTCATTTTTTTTTAGTTTATCTGTAGGAAATTATATCTTTGCACCACCATAAGAAAAACGGATAATTATTTGTTTTCCTTATAAGGGCCTCCATAGCTCAGCTGGATAGAGCACCGGTTTTCTAAACCGTAGGTCACAGGTTCGAATCCTGTTGGGGGTACAAAAAATCCTCTCTAGTAACTCTAGAGAGGATTTTTTATTTTTAGGGTACGGTTTAAGGTACAATTTTTTATTTATCCGACTACTTCCGTAATTTCTTCATTTCGTTTTTCCAAACAGTTTATTAATTTGTTTTACTGTGTAAAGGTTTGTATAACCAACAATAGCAGTCTCGCTATCCGATGTTGAATGAGCAATTTTAACAACCTTTCCACCCAGAAATTTGCTAAATCTTAATATTAAATAACCGTCCCCAATATTCAACAACATGGCCTCTTCTGGCATTTTAGAAAATCCTTCCTCCAAGTAGCTATACAGAGTGTTAAAATCTTCTGTAGACTTTATTTTAAAATCCTTCCAAACTTCAATTTTACTAAATTTAGTATCCAAGTATCTAAATAAATAAGTATCATCTTCATATCTGTAACACTCCATAGTCAAAGTAATTGCTCCACCGGGTGCAATCTTACCAACAATTTCCTTTTTTGCTACTTCGATTTTTTTTATTTGACTGAACGCCGTAAGGCTTAATACAGCAAAGATAATCGTCAATTTTAATCTATTCATAATATAAATTTTTATCGAAAATAATAAAAATTATCTCACTTATAAGTGATTGTGTTTTTTTCTCATTAAAGTGATTTTGCTACACTAATGTATTAGTGAGAATGAGCGTATCAATTGATGATTATGTAATAGCAAAAGTTAAGGAGTTAAGGCTGAAAAAAGGCTTTAGCCAAATCTATATTGCTAATGAATTAAATGTCTCCGTTGGCTTTATTGGGATGGTAGAGAGTTCCAAATATACTAATCACTATAATTTAAAACATCTCAATAAATTGGCGATTGTTTTAGGGTGTAGCCCAAGAGATTTTTTACCAGAAAAACCTCTGTGATTTTTGTAATGATTTAACTGGGGTAAACTTTGAAAAACACAATTAATTCTTGAGTGATTGGGTCGTTTTCATCTTTGTTTACTAATATTTGTCTTAAACCATAAAAGAGTACAGCATAAAAAAATGACCTTAAATTATTTTCAAGTCTTTTTTTTATTGGATTGTTGCTGTCTAGCTGGTTAATTTGCTCTTTTAAAAGTATTAGACTATCTCTAAGATAAAACATGTACGTCAGCTCTGGAGCTCCTTTAATATGGTCAATTTTATAGTTAGATGCATAGACACAGAATTTAAAAAAGCCTCTATGTCCCGTTTCATTAGCCCCTCCACCAGCAGGCTTCTGAAAAATAAAGGCATCTAAATCTTTCATAAATCGTTCATAGAACATCAAAACGTATTCCGCATCCATCTTTTGAGTTTGAATTTTATTTAATTTAGCCTGCTCTTCTCCATCTATTTTTAATTGTTTGTTTGCTTCTAGCTGCTTGTTAAACGCGAGGTAAAGAAAGATAATTGATACAATAGTCAAAAGAGGGCTTACTATTCCACTAATGGAAGTCACTATATCAGATGTTTTATCTCCTAAACTAAAGGAGTATGCTTGTGCCGGTAGTTGTAGTGTGTAAAGTGATACAATAGTGAGAAAAATGGTAATTAAGAAGCCTAAAAATAGATGCTTAAAATTCATAAATATAACTTGTTTTTTCAATCTGTAATTAAAGAACTAAGATATTAAAAATGTTCTTTTCGTTTTAAGCCCTCAAGTCTTAAACGTTTTCCAACATTTGTTTTATCTCGTCCAAGTTAAATAGTTTTTAACGCTCGCTACGAGTTTAATTTGTTTACAAATGTTGGCGTTTGAAAATTCTAGTTTTTTAGTATGTATTGATAAGCCAATAAAATGCCCCCTTTGCGGCAAATAGCTAATACTTAAATAAACAAGGGTTTAAAATCATTTTATTTCTGGTACTACGTTGTAGAACCATTTGGGTATTCCCGTATGTTTAATTAGCAGCGTAATAATTTGCAACTCAAATCCTAATTAAAACTTGAATTTTGAATTACGTATAAGACCTAATTAAATGTTGGTGGTTAAAAATCAAGACGTACAATAAACAATAATCTCAAAAAGATTTATCTCATTAGCAGAATAGTGTGTAAAGGAAGGAATAACTATCCTTTATACTTAAATAACGTGCTTATAATTTCGGTTTTTAAATTAGTATGGAAGACTAAAATCAATTCATCAAATTTGGGTTCATGAGACAATTTAACTCCATTATCAAATACAGTCTCAGATATGTGTTGTTGAAAATTGTCTAATTTACTTAAGACAGTATTGTAAAGACTGTTGTCAACTGCTAGAAGTAAATCTACGAACTTCATTCGTAGGCTTATAAACTCGTCCGCAATTTTATCATTGATAATTGATTTTTGCTCGTCCGAAATATTATCTGCCTTAAATTCATTTAGCAAGGGTATTGTGTTCTCAAAGAAACTATAAAGGTGTTTTAAGCTGTGGTCTAAAACTAATACCTTGAGAGATTGGAAATTTCTATCTTTTTCTTTATCCGCCGCCTGACTTTGGCTGTTATATTTAAAGATGTAACGGGTAAAATATAAGCTGCATCCAGCAATAACAATTGTGGCAATCTTATGTATAATGTCGATGCTACTTTTCAATAATTCCTTGTCTATTGTTTTTAACGATGTTATAATATCCTTACACGACATGTTATCCAATTGCCGTGTTATTTCTCAAAATTCTTTCAATTGCTTCATGAAGCGGCTTTTGATATTTATATTCTCCCAAAGACTTAAACTTGAACTTTTCTAAGAACTTATCACGTCCAAGTTTAATTACGACATTTAAAAATAATTCTTCAAAGAAAGATGGGATTATTGAATATATATTGTCCGGTATAATAACGATAACTTCGCTATTATTCGCTTCAATTTCATCAATCATGCTTCTTTCTCTAACATCAAGACCTCTATCCCTCCCTGTAAAAACCTTTGAGCCTTGCGTCCTGAAATCCTCTAAATCAATAGTGTTGTTGCTAGCCATTGTTGTTTTCAAAATCATCTTCATTAAATAAAATCTCCGCACAAATTAGCGTGCCGGGAAAATATTGAGGTACAAATTTAACGAATTTTGAGTCAGGTTTGTTTGTAATATCTCCTTCGTTATTAAAAGTCATGTATTGAAATTGCTCTCCGCTGACATTCTTTGTTATAATATTGTAAGTGCCATCAAAAATAATTTCAGTATTTCCAGAGATTATTCCTAGTCTCGAAGTATTATCTGTTAATATTTCCCTGCCACGAAGTTTAAAAAAACTATCAATAAATCTTATAGAGCCATTACCTCTTTTCTTGTAAATTTTCGGGTCAGTACTTGTGATTCCTTCTTGTAATGAATAGAGAGTCCACAACGTCTGCTCCTCGAAGTTTTTATTCGAAAATAGTTTACGCTTGTTATATCTTTTCGATAGCGCTTTCATCTTTTCTATGCTGTTTAAATTTAGGCAATTTGGGTCTTTAAACTTCTCGTAAATGCTTTGCCCGAAATTCATTATCACTAATCTGAAAACTCCAAAATGTTGTTCATTATCATTTTTTTCTACGAAATAACCAATAGAGAACCTGTAGTTAAGTGAAGAATGTTCTTCCGCATTAATTAGTATTTCACTTATAACAACACATAAATCTTCTATTTTATCGCCTGATAGCTTTCTATTTAGACGACCAAGACAATTTAAAACATAGTCAACTAAATTTGTAGTATCGACATCTTTTCTGCCAATTGTTTTTCTGTTTTTACTTAAGCTGTTATGTATACAGAGTTTATAAGATTCTATATCACCGTATCTAATAAAATTATTTGCATGTATAACTGGAGAACCGACAGAAAATAACATTTTTCTGACGTCCTCGTTTGTTACATTATCACCTTTTACTTGCCTAACTATAGGCATTAATTTCTCATAGCTTCGACACCGTTTGTAAAAGGTAATTATGTCTTTTAAAATCACATCGAAGTATATTTGGGCATCTAATCCGATATGCTCACAATGTGTATAGTCTATTGAGACAAAATGACTTTTCTGTAAAAGCATAACCGATACTACAAATCTTACAAATTCGTAACTCTCAGCTGGTTTATCAATCAAAGAAAATGTTTTTGGAACATAAAGAGGGTGGTTGTATAATAATGGCGAAAAGTCTAGCTTATCAATGTAAATGTGCGAATCTTCACACTCAAAAATTAAATATTTCAAATTTTTGGGTAAAAATGTAGTTAGAACATTATAGTAAGAAAAGTCCTTTTTAAGTATCTTATTAAGCTCTATACTTTTAGCATTAACACGATGCCTGTTAGCTGCTCGTTTTTTCTCGCTTTTTTTTCTTCTTCGATAGCGTTTTAATTGGATATAAATGTTTGATTTTTTGAGCTTCATTTAGATTTGTAAGAGGTGTCTAAAGCCTCTTTTTATTTAAAAAATATAAACGCCTAATATAATAAAAATAAAAAACGATAAACATGGTTTTGGAAGACGCTTACTAAAACTTTATGTCGTAGCTTGATTAGCAACCCTAAAAATTGATAATTTTAAATTAACTTCTCAGACTTCACCGCTACATACTACTAAACTGAAATACAACACTTGCTATCTATCATCTAAATTGAACAATTGTAGCCTCTTGCTACGGAATTAAGGTGTTTGCAAATGTAGTCGCTCGTAAATTATAATTTTGTGATATTTGAATTAAATTACTGTCTAATTCTCTTATTATAACTTTGTTGTTTTTACATAGGTTTTTCCATTTGATTTGTACGCTGTTAATGACTTCTTCATAGTATTTTTCATTACCATATTTTCGCATAAGTAATTTGAAACGCTCAATAGCTTTAGGAGCTGCATGTCTACTTTGCATTGGCCAGTATTTCGGATTCCGGTAGTTAGCTAAAGCAATTTTTTGACGAGTTTTAAGTTCTTTTAAATCAATCGATTTGTCATCGACTAAGATTTGATTTAGCGTGTCTAAAAGGTCTTGTCCTAAAGTAGTTAAGTTTGTAAGAGTTAGGTCTGACAAATTATATATTTTTAATTTATTTAAAGCCCTAGATTTTGTAACTTTTTTTTCTATTCTCAAAAGGTTAAAAGGTAATTTACACAGTTCACTTTTGTCATATAATTTTATCCCCCAGTCTGTGAAATAGTGTTCAAAGCCAAACTTTTTTATTTTGCTTTTTATTCTGTCTAATGGTTGATATTTTAGACAAATGAGACGTTCTAAAAACTCTTTAGGGGCAAAGTCCGTTTCAATATTAACTCCGTATTCCATTTTTAGAACTTTCCAGTTTTCCACCGATACACCAAATTTTTCACACAGGCACCTAATGCTGTCGGTAAGTTCGGCGTATGAAAAGTTAGTATAGTTATTGCCTTTCCAAAATTTATGTAAGCTTCCGGTTATGTGTAGCCTACCAGATGTATATAAAGTTATTTTTAGTCCCTTGTCAACCGCAACATCAAACCTAGATTTTATATCTGCCGTGTAAATATTTACAGGTCTGATAAAGTCAAATCTATCTAATAGCTCTTCTGGATTTGGGTGTATGGTTTCTAGCTTTATCCAGTCTATCATTTTTTGTTATTTTCAATTTTTAAAGCTGCATCTACTTCTGATTTTATAAAGTATACGGTACGTCCAGTTTGATAAAATTTGAAAACACCACGTTTTTTATAGGCGTGTATAGTTGCTTTGGTTACTTTAAGATATTCCGCTAATTCCGATATTGAAAAGGTTTGCTCATTGTCTTTTGAAGTAGTTTCTGGGATTGATGAGGCAATTGCTGCGGCCACACTATTTTTAATGATTTTTTCTAAACTATCAATATCGATTGAAGTTAAAATGATATTTTCCATTTGCTTATAAATTTGTATTGCAAATGTATTATCGTAATATATTATACTTGATTATCTTGGTTAGAGAGATTAGAACAGTTAGAATAAGTTCTAATTTTTCTAATCATTTTTAGTAAAGGGAGGTATATTTGGTAAACCCGCAGCTCTTGTTTTATGATTGTCTGCTGTTGCTTTGCTTATCTCCACCTTAAATGTATTCCGACAGATTTCACGATATTCATGTGTTGTAGGTCTTCGTTTGAAATAGCCTTTTTCAAACAACGATATTATAGTGCTATAGAAATGACCTTTAGCGGAAGCTCGTTTATCAATGAGTATGTAGGTTTCCTTATCAATTAAATTAGCATTAACTAAAATTTCTATTATCTTTTTAAACGCTCTATCGTAAATCACAGCATCTTCTAAAATCTTGTAATTTTTTTTGGGTTCAATAATTGTTTTTTGATTGCTCAATTCAGATATAAGTATCGGGAGCCATCTTACTTCCATCATTCTTTTTAACAAAAAGTACGCTGAAACTGATAGAAACACTATTTCTGTTTCGTGATTTGTAGAAATTTTATAATTTCTATGAAACTCAATACTATATTCATACTCTTTTATCGCATCTTCTAATCTTAATTTTAAGCGAGGTATAATCGCATTTACGCCTATTACATTAAAATCGTCTTTTATATCCATTATTTCCTTAACAATTTCGTCGGGAATTTTTATATATTCTGCTTCCAGTAATTCATTGTGGTTCGGGAATTTAGCTTTAAAAAAATCTAATGTATCTTCTATAACGGATATGTATTTTTCCATAATCTATAACCCTAATTTCTTTAACGTTTCTGCCAATAAGTTTGCTTTGTCCTCATTATTCGCTCTAATGTATTTCAAAAAACTTGTTTCTGTTTTATGCCCTGTGGCACTCATTATTAGCATAGGCGGCACACCTGCTTTAAACATATTGGTGGCATAACTACGTCGACAGCAATGCGAAGTAATTAGGTTGTATAGGGGGTGAAAACTTTCGTTTTTGATGTTGCCTCTAGTATCAGTTATTTTTCGTTCTTCTGTTAAACCAGCAAGTTTAGCTACCTCCTTTATATAATCATTAAATTTTTGATTGGATAGAGTAGGCAAGTTGCTTAGATACTTGTTTAGAACAGGTCTCAAGCGGCTCATAATTGGAATAGTTATTCTACCCCCTGTTTTGACTTGCTTAACGTTGATAAAGTTATTTTCAATGCTTTTAAGCTCTAACGTGTTAAAATCACTAAAGCGTAACCCTGTATAGCATCCAATTAAGAAAAGGTCTCTAACCTTGTCTAATGAGGCATAACTCAATTTTTCTACTCTATTTCCCTTTTTTAAATCTATATGTTTTTTGTAATCCGATAAATCTAAACTGGCGATTTTATCAATCTGTTCTAATGTCAAATAAATTGTATCTGCTTCGTAGCTAGGTTTAACAAAATCTTTTGATTTAAACGCTGTGGAGCCAATTTCATTCATTGCCATTTTTATGTCCTTTACATATCCAGCAAAAGTGCTTACTTCTTTTTTTTCAACGTCGTAGCAATAGAACCTAAAATCTTCGTAGAAAGCTTTGTTTATTGTCTCAAAATGTAGAGTATTTATTTTATTATGCTTCATGTATCTTTTTAGTGCTGATACAGTAATGCCATAATTTTTAATTGTATTTCGTGTATATCTATTCCCTGCACTTTTACCGCTGGAGATTAAACGTTTGCCACTAGTGCTGTCGGCAATTATTTGCTCCAAATAAGTAATAAGATTATGCTTAATTTCTGGAGTTGGGTCTGGCTTAGCTGGCTTAGGTTTATAGATTAGGTCTAGTTGCTCCCTAACATACTTTACTGTTAATTCATCTCCTTTGGCTGCGGTTACTATATTAACAGCATCTAATGCAATATCTGCTAACCGCTTATTATGTTGCTCTCCGTAGGGTGCAATTGTTTTGACTGGCTTAATATTGGTGCTAGTATTGCATTTAGGCTGAAAGTGTTTTTCATTAACGCTTACTTGTGTATGGTACTTTAGCCTTTGTCCGTTAAAGGAGTACATCATTTTTATCGCTTGTGTATCTCTTGCACTTTTAGCAGTATCTAGATAGAATTTAGGTTTAGCCATACTGTACCCGATTTAATTTAAAAGGTACAATATTAGGTACAGTTTTTTCTAAATCCTATTTTATTTAAATTTATTTTAACACACGTATAAAGGCTTTATTTCGCTAATAATGGTGTTTTTTGCTTTCAGTATTATATTTAGATAAACTTAAAGCATTTCGAAATCGTGTTCCTGTTGGGGGTACTAATCAGATTTATTTCGAATTTTTGAAAGGATTGCTTGTTGAAAAGTAATCCTTTTTTGTTGATTTTCAGTATGTTGTCCTGAAGTATTGGGTCGATAAAATTTGTTCGAAATAAACCCCTATCCCATACAAGATTATCTTTGAACATTCCCCTGATTAAAGTGTGTTTTTGTATGACGTTGCTCTTGTCATAGATTAAAAATAGGTTTTTGAGGTAGGGAAGCAGCTTTTCGACAATATCCTTTTCCGATTTTATCCTTGGTTTCTCCTCGGTGTTCAAACTAGCTTCTGTCAACCTCTTTTCCTGCTGCAACTTCTTGAACCATGTCTGGTAGGTAGTCGCATCGATTTCCTCGTTGACAAGCCTTTCTTCTAGCTTGTAGATCTTCTCGTTAATGGTTATCAGTTCTGCCTTCAATTGTTTCTGCCGTTCGTTCTTTAGTTTGACAGGTTTTTGCAACATCACCTTAGAAGTTTCACCGTGTTTTTTCTCGAGTTCGGCGATTTTCATCAATGCCTCTGGAAGGTTTCGACTGAAACGGTCATGGTCTAGTACGATGACAAATTGGATCTTGCCCTTATATTTATTTAGATAGGCCTCTAGGGCGAGATAATCTCGACGGTCAAAAGTATAGCTGCTTTCGCCATTGTCCTTGAAAACATCCAGCACCGTAAGATTGTTGCGCCTGCAATATTCCCTAACGGTAGATTCTTGGTATTCAAGAGATTTAGATTGATCTCTTGAGCTTAATCGCATGTACCCTAAAGCATTCATAGTTCCTCCTTGATAAAAATTTCGACGATTATTCTTGCTATTAAAGTTAGCAATTTTTTTTCGTCGCGAGACAGCTTGGAGGCAGGCTCAGTAGGCTGTTGAGGGAAAGGTTGGAGAGGGATATCTTCAATGAGGAGAACGAGACTTTTCCGCAGGAAGAGCGTCTGCTGGAGAACGAGTACTCCATCAATCTTCCGGCAAGGTATCGATTGGGGAAGGACTATCGGGACAGCTATATCAACGTGGTCAATCCCTTTCGGGGAATGTTGATCGCGGGTACGCAATAAACTGCGGATGTATCAGGGAAACTACGCCATTGCGCCGAAGTTCTATGTGATCAACTTTGATGATCTACAGCGGACGCATCGCTGCAACCCGCTCTATCCGGAGAACATGCAGGATATTACCGATGCCACAGAGGCTTCTAGAACCATCATGATGGGGCTCAACCGGGACTGGATCAAGAAACAGGGGGATTTCTTTGTAGAGAGCCCGATCAATTTCCTTACGGCCTGCATCTGGTACCTGAAGAGATACTAGGATGGCAGATATTGTACGCTACCCCATGTGATCGAACTGATGCAGTCTGATTATGACCGTCTTTTCGCTGTACTGGAAACGCAAGAGGAGATCAAGGTGCTGATGAATCCGTTCATTTCCGCCTACAAGAGTGATGCTATGCCACAGTTGGAGGGGCAGATCGCCTCGGCCAAGATCGGATTGGCCAGGCTGGCCTCGCCACAGCTGTACTATGTGCTCAGTGGAAATGACTTTACGCTCGATGTCAACAATCCAAAGGAACCGAAAATTGTCTGCGTGGGCAATAATAGTCCGAGGTGATTACAGGGGTTGTGGGCAACATCATCAGTGGACAGGTCACGGGAACTACGGCCAAGACGCTGTCCGAGAACTTTGGCAAGATTGCCCAGCAGAAGGATTCGATGAGCATTAATTCCTCGGATACCTCTGTGACCAAGTCCACGCAGATGGACTATGCTATTCCGGCAAGCAAGATCGCAACGTTATCATCGGGTGAATTCGTTGGGGTCGTGGCGGACAATCCCGAACAGAAGATCAAGCTGAAGATGTTCCATAGCGAGATACAGAATGACCACCGGGCCATTGCCGATGAGGAACAGGGCTACGTATCCATTCCAGTGGTAAAGAAGGTAACCGAGCACGATGTCCAAGAAAATTACCTGAAGATCAAAAGGGAGGTGGAAGAATTGATGGATATTGTGCTTTCGGTAAATGGGCATCTTCAGACCAGTCGTGAAGACATCAATGTCGGCAGAAATAGCGCCATATCTTTATAGCCTTTTCCTCGTCCAAAACGACAAGGCATCCAGGGTGCACAGCTGTTTTTGGGCTGCTATATAGCAATAACTTGGACAATGGCCATCAAGATCTATAAAAAAGCGATCTGATGCGAGGGATGCGCTGGAGTTCTAATGGCGCAAAGAGCAGACAGAAGCTGGGTGTAGGAGAGGTAGGGACACAGGTTCTACGCTATTGTGGATCCAGAAAAAGAATAGAATCCATAGGCTGTCCCATAGATTCGGGCATAGGGTGAGGCATGCAGGGGATTTTCGCTAATGTCAAATTCCCCTTTGGGAATTGACCAGGCAGCTAGGTCCCTGTTTTTCCAAAATGGGCCACCCGGGTGGACCAGAAGAACTTCTATGGTTCTTTGAACGCTACGGTAGAGAAGGATGCCTGCACTCGCTTTCATGGCCCATCATTTAGTTCAATCCATACGGGTGCATGGTCGCTTGTTTTTTCCCATCCGCGTACATGGCCGTCTACGCCCCCAGTGCTCAACCTGTCCTTTATGGTCGGGCTGAGCAGGAAATGGTCGATCCTAAGCCCGGCATCCCTACCGTAGGCATTGCGGAAATAATCCCAAAAGGTATAGATCTTTTCGTTGGGATAAAGTGTACGGATGGCATCGGTCCATCCCTGGTCAAGTAATTTTTCGAAAGCCCTACGGGTTTCGGGCCTGAACAGTGCATCGTCCAGCCAACGCTCAGGCTTGTAGACATCCAGGTCGGAGGGGATGACGTTAAAATCTCCGATAAGCAGCACGGGCAGCTTTTTTTCCAGCAGCATGGCCGCATGTTGCTGTAGCCTTTTGAACCATTGAAGTTTATAATCGAATTTTGGCCCAGGTGCGGGATTTCCATTGGGCAGGTAAAGACAGCAGATGAGCAATCCATGTACCAAAACCTCCAGATAGCGTGACTGCCCATCGTCCTGGTCACCAGCCAATACATTGCTGATCTGTCTCATATCCTGGTCCTTCGATAGGACGGCTATGCCGTTCCAGCTTTTCTGCCCATGCCAAATGGCATGGTAACCCACCTCTTCAATAGCCTCGAGCGGAAATTTTTCCTGTGGTGCCTTGAGTTCCTGTAGGCACACGATATCAGGCTGGGCCATGGCCAGCCAACGTAGCAGGACGGGAAGCCTGCCATTTATTCCGTTGACGTTATAGGTTGCTATCTTCATTACAATGTTTTGACAGGTATTCGAGTGAATATTTAATGCCGTACCCATCAACTGATGGACATACTACTTTTTGGAGCTGGACTTATTGCGTTTTGTCTTTGTGTTTTGACTGGGAATGCAGTTGGGCACAGTTCTTCCGTCCTTTTCTTTCGTGCCTGCCTTTTCATAGCCTTTCCAGCAGGGGTCTTTACTTTTTTCTTTTTCCATGTAACATTGTTATCTATTGAAATAAACATTTAAATACCTTCCATGGTTCTGCTGTAGTCAATTTTTATTGCTCGTCACCTTGATCTAATTCGGGAACGTGCTAATATGGAAGGTTCCTGAAAGGGAATAGTTATTTCTACTTATTCCATGGCAGTGGGTTTATGATGAATTTTGTCACTATAATACTTTTTAAATGATATGCATGTAGCCATTTTCATCTGGTGGACCCTCATCGTTTCCGTATCCGCACTGGTTAGCTTTCTACGACGTAGGAAGAAAAAGCTGTCTATAAAGAAAGAGGAATTCGAATATCACAAATCGCGTAGTGCCTTCCTGCGTAAAAAAGTATTTCGATTGTTGGACCTCGAGAAAAAACATCAGCACAATCTCCAGCTACTTGAGAGAGAGTTTGAACAATTGCACGAAGAGGTTTTGCTCAGGCACCATGCCAACCGCTGATCGTAAATAGGTATTTCTCCCTATTTAGGGGAACGATTTAAAAGTTCATATTTAACTGCGGCAAAGGGTAAAATCTCCTGTTGCATATAAGTTGATGTAAATCAATACCTTTCTTTTAGAGATTTGAGGAATAAATATATATTTGAATATAATCTTGCCGACCTAGGCCAGCAAGATTAACCAGACCAACTAAACGCAGAACTAGCTAATGAAACTATCTTTTTCGATTGTACTGATCCTGTTATGCCTATCAGGCTATGCCCAGAAAAATAATGCCATAAACAGTGCGCAAAAAGAAGTAGACAATTTGTTAGCGGCCGCCCAAAAATCTATTACCACCGATATCCCAAAGACCAAGCAGCTGTTGAAAAGAGCGCTGCAGATTTCAGGGCGATATCATTTGGAAAATAGCATGGGCAAAATACATTCGTTAAGTGGAGAGCTTGCCGGAAGGGCCAGCAATTATACCGAATCACTTGCATATATTTTAAAAGCACTTGAATTCTACAAAAAAACGGATGATACCGCTGGTACTGCCCATATGTACAATAATCTCGGCAATATATACGACAGTACGGGGCAGATGAAAAAATCCGAAGATAGTTACCTGGCTGCCATTAGGATCTATGAAACTTTAAAAGACAAAGCTGGAGCAGCCAAAGCAATGATGAACATAAGTATCACATTTTTTAAGCAGCAAAAGTATCAGCCTGCATTAGCATATGCCTTTAAGTCCTTAAAAATACGGGAAGGATTAAAGAATGACGAGGATTTGGCCTATTCGTATGCTACCATTGGCACGATGTACCTATACACCGACAAGTTCGTGGAATCTATCGAGTACAATAAAAAATCTCTTCGAATATCCGACCGTAGAAACAATGCCTATGCTATGGCTATCGATAGAATAAACATCGCAAAGGCATTGACTGGGTTGGGAAATTACAATGGAGCGAAAAACTACCTTTCCCAGGTACTGCCGATAGCTGGAAAATATGGAGATAAGAGAGCCTTGCGTCATGCCTATGAGGACTTGTCTGCCATTGCCCAGAAAGAAAACAAGGTTGAGCAGGCCATAGCTTGGCTGAATAGAGCTATTGATGTTTACAAGGGCACGGACGATGCCTACACAGAACTTTCACAACTGGTAAATAGGCACAGTCTTTACGTGCTGCAAAAAAAGTACAAACAGGCCGAAAATGATCTGCTGGCGGCCGAGAACATTGTAAAAAAACAAAATATGGTAGGTGAGATGGAAGGCATCAAACGCATGCAGGTCAATCTCTATATAAAAATGGGCAAGGCAGATGAAGGCAGTGCGGTCTTTGAGCAGTTTGAAAAATATAAAGATAGTGCGCTTAGCGCTACCAGTCTAAAACAGATAAACGAACTTAAAACGAAATACGAAACGGAGGAAAAGGAAAATCAGCTGAACAAAAGCAAGTTACTTTTAGCAAAGAAAGAGAACGAAGCACGTACCAGAAATTTATGGCTTTTTGGCATAGCGGGAATAGCGCTATCAACTCTTGCCGCAAGCTTATATAGCTACAGACAACAGCAACAGAAACATACGCTCAAAACAGCGATCCTTAAAATTGATGGGGAAAACAGGCTCAATGAGCAGCGTTTGGATATTTCACGGAACCTGCACGATAACATTGGTTCGCAGTTGACCTTTATCAACTCCTTTATGGAGACCCTGAAGTTGATGTCGGATGCCAAAAATGAAGCGATAAACGATAGGATAAATAACATTTCCACTTTTACAAAGGATGCCATTGTTGAACTAAGGGATACCGTTTGGGCCTTGAATAGTGATGAATTTACTTTCGAAGATCTACGTCTGAGAATTTTGGATTATATAGATAAAGCGCAAACGGCGAAAGAAAATATCCAGTTTAAATTCGAAGCAGATGAACAGTTGGAAAGCATCAGGTTTTCGTCGGTGCAGGGAATCAATCTTTATAGGACCATTCAGGAAGCGGTAAACAATGCCATAAAATATGCCGAGGCTACCCAAATCAGCATCAACACCAAAGTTGAAGATGCTGGTCTGGCCATATCTATTATTGATGATGGAAGTGGATTTAACCCCCAAAATAACATAGGCGGAAACGGGCTTTACAACATGCGAAAACGCATTGAAGACATTGGTGGAGAGTTTGTCCTGAAATCAAAAGTTGGCGAAGGAACCCAGATACACATCACGCTTAAAGGAAACCTAAATGCTTAAAATTGCGATTGTAGAAGATAATATTTTCCTGCAGCGGGCCATTCGGGAAAAGCTTTCGCTGGAAGCCGATCTAAAGATCAAGTTCTGTGCAAGCAACGGTATAGAAGCACTTGAAAAACTGGAAGCCGATAGGGTAGACCTGATCTTAATGGACATTGAGATGCCCAAAATGAACGGCATAGAAACGGTGCTGGCAATAAAAGCTAGGTTCCCGCTCATCAAGGTGATCATGCTCACGGTTTTTGATAACGATGAAAATATCTTCAACGCGATAAAAGCGGGAGCTGATGGCTATTTCCTGAAAGATGTTTCTCACCAGGAACTCTGTAGAGGCATTTCTGAAACGATGCAGGGCGGTGCGGCAATGACACCGTCAATTGCTGCTAAAACCTTAAAGTTACTGCGGGAGCCCCAGGCTTTTAAAAACATCTCCAAACCTCGGGATTTTGCCCTTACTGCAAGGGAGGTAGAGGTGTTGGATTTGCTGAGCAAAGGCTTAAAGTATAGTGCCATTGCCGACAACCTTTTCCTATCTGTCAGCACCATAAGGAAGCACATCGAAAACATCTATGGTAAACTGCAGGTCCACAATAAATTAGAAGCTATCCAAAAGGCAAAAAATAACGGTGTTTTCTAAGATATAGGTATTTCATCTTATTGATTACGGCCACCTAAAAGGTAAAATTTGTATTGCAATAAAATTAGCAATATGAAAACCCACAAAATTTACCAAGCCCTAGTGGCAGCATTTTTCGCATCCATAACCATTCTTACAGGTTGTAGGAAAAATGATAGTACAGCACCCGAAAACAGACTGGAAAGCAATCTCGTATTTTTTGTAGATACTTTCAGGGTTTACAGCAGCGATCTGGAAGGCGAAGGCCTGAAGGCTCTGGTTGACGAAGACGAAAAATCGGGTAATAACTACATTAACGCAATCACGTTTAGCAACAACAAAAAGTTTGTTTACGGCTACAAAACTGCGGGTGGTGCCATGCAAATTAAGGTTGCTAATGCGGACGGCAGCAATAAGAAAGTTCTGAAATCGCTTCCATCAACCGCTAGCATTAGCTTTTTGGGCGGGTTTGGCGATAAGATCTTGTACTCAATTGTCGACTACAGTTCTTCGAAACCTGTAACGACAATTAGAACCATGTCGGAAGATGGCAGCAACGACAATTCAATCATTTTGCCACGCCCTAGCATTGCAGCGAGCGGTGGCTCTACGTTTATTTCTACTGCAGAAGATTACTCTGGCACAAAGCCATCTTTTAGCTCTTACGTGCTAAAATTTAAGAACGGCACATGGGACGAAGCCAGCAGTTTTAACATTGCGAAAGTGAATGGTCTGCTTAGGGCAAGTGCTATTTCCGATGATGGTAACACACTGGTGTATGTTATCTCTGCTGATTATTCCACTTTGGTTTACGATGTATTTGTGCTCGATATTTCCAAAAGAGACAACATTGCTAAAAAAGTGCTAAGCCATACTTTTCCAACTACAGGAGAGGGAGCTGTCCAGTTTCCCCCACAATTGTCCATCGCATTGGCCAACGGAAACACCAATATTTCAGTAGGCTATGGTGTAGATGTAGACAAACAACGCTATGCTACCAAAAACGACTATTACTACGTACAGAATATTGATATAGAGAAAGGCACCATCGCCAAAAAATGGAAAATTACTGGTGAGTACGGAGGTGGTTTGCTAGCGAACTAATCCGTCAAAACCATATGGTCAAAAAACAGCTATATCACCGCTAGAACCAAATTATATTCCAATGAAAAAAAACTACGTAATGCTATCGTTTTTAATCCTTTTTAGTTTAACTGCTGATGCACAATTCGGAAAGTTAAAAGGACTTGTGGGCGGTAAAAAAGACACCGCCGCAAAAGTCGCAGACACGGCCAGCAAAACCAAGGATAAATCTGGTGGAAGTTTTTTTAGCAAAGCTGTAATCAAACTGGCAAAAGCTTCGAGCGGTCTGGTGGCAGGCGCAACGGGCATGATGGTCAAAACTGGTGACCTTGGTGCGGTTGTGCCGATGGTTGCGGCCAGCAGCAATCTATATCCTACCGCCTTAGGAACGGTAGACATGTCGTTTTTTAACGGTTGGATATCCAACGGAAGCTTGTATACCGTATTCTTTTCACAAAAAAACAAGAGTGGTTGGGCAAAAATAGATGGAGAAGTTACGGTCGACGGAACGCCTGCTGATTATGTGAGTACCGGGGTCTATGTCGCCTTTAACAGGGATAACACCAGGCCGGCCAACATCGCTGTTACCACAAAAACTGGTCAGAAAACTGCGTTTACCATCAACCCTTCCAAATATCCATTCAAAATTGTGGCAATTAATGGCCAAAAGGGCGATAATATCCCTTTAGACCTGACCAAAGATGCGGTAATTGAATTGCAGCATGCGCCAGGCTCAGAAAATATGCAGCTGCATGCCAAAATTGCCATCAGTATTTTGGGACTGAAAACCTTTTACGATCTAGGCTACTTTAAGGGCGGCAATAAAATTACCATTCCGGCGGCGGCATTTAGAAATGTAAACATTGGTCCGGGAAGTACGCCAATGCTAAGCTACAAAAACAGCTACCTGTCTATCGATAGGGTTGAAAGTAAAAAAACAACCAATAATTCTGGCGTTTACGGACCGATCAGCTACATGGCCATCACCCAAGATGGACGTTCTATAGAGGTAACCAAAGAACCTGAACTGAACAAAGGCTTAACGGTGAAAGGCACGGATAAATTAGCCAATGGCAATGTCGATTACAATTTCTATAAGGCACATGCGTTTGCCAGCAGGCCGTTCGAGCATATCAGGAAATTGGGCGTAATGTCGTTCTCCATTCGTGGTACGACCTACGTCGATGGCAGATCGAGCAGATCTTCCAGTTCATATAGCGTTGGCGGAACTACATATACTACCACTACCACCACGCATACCTGGGCGCAGTTTCCAAACGTTCCCGATGATGTTTGGGCGGCAGCGTTAGCCTCTCTTTATACCGATTTTACAGGCGCTGTGCAACACGAACTGAAAGCACCTTTGCTGCCGATCGAGCAGATTACCGCAACTCCCGCGTACCAGCATATCTCTGCATTTTCTAAAGATGATGAAACGACCAGCGTGAGCTTTTCGCACTCGTACAAAAACAGCAAGCTAATTTCTGCATTCATTCCGATTAGCGAAGGTTTTGGAGAGAACTCCGCCGATGCTAAGATCATCAGGGAATCGGGTGCAAATGCTTTGATGAAATTCACTTTCGATCTACAGATCGCCATTGAAAAAGGGAGGCCCGTAATGGTTCCAAAGCTGGCCTTCGAGATCACGGGTGAAAATAATGGTGCTTTCTACGGTACCAAATATTGCTCGGCAACCATCTCTGGTAAAGGTGTAAGGTATCCAAAAAACATCACCGCCGCAGACATTAAGGAGATCGTCCGCCAATCAGATCTACTTGCGGTTTTCCGAAAAGGTTTACAAGAGATTAAAACCGCTGAAGTACAGAACGGCGATTATAGCTTATTGTGGGATCTGCAATAAGCCCGAATCTATTTAACATTTAATAAAAATACGATGAAAAAACTTTTACTAATTGTCATGCTGCTGAATACAGCTATCGCTTCAAAGGCACAATTTGCCAACGGTGGGGACAGGGCCATGAATTTTGGAGGTGCGGGATCTGATGTGGAGGAGTTACGTTACGTAGGTACAGACCTTTATTTCTTCGCCAGGATGATGGGCAAATACCAGTTTGCGGGAACAAATTATGATGCTGGTGCAATCGGAAGTTATCCAGACCAGGATCTGCTGTTCGGTAAGATTAGTGCTTCGGGAACACAGACACTGCTGCGCCGTTTCAAATCTGTAGAGCTTTCCGCAATCAACGGCGGGGCGAGGATCGGTGCCGATGGCAGTTTGTACGTATTAAGATTGGGAATGGGTATGGCACAGAACATAGGCAGTTTGACTACGCCCACCTACGGTGTGCAATTGTTGAAAATCGATGCCAGTGGACAACCTGGTGCGGTAAAGAAGCTGAATACTTTCTCTGATATCGAGTTCGGGACCACGGGTGTTGCCGGCCCGAACCTGTATGCCATGCAGGTAAAGGATAATGGGGATATTTATGCCATTCTAAAGTCAAACACGATTAGAGGTAGTGTCTATGCCGCACGGGTATTGAAATTAGATAATGCAGGCGAAGAGATCTGGCACTATGAAATGACTTCTCCCAATGCGGGAACATCAACCGCGGGAATTCTTGTGGATGGCATGCCCAGACAATTTGTGGACGATGCCGGCAACCTAACATTTAAAGTGGCTACCACAGGCACGATGTCGTTCAATGGGGATAACTTGCCTTATGAGGAACCCTACGTCTATGCTGGCTACGGTAACCTAAAAAATTGGATCATTTCGCTAAACAGCAGCGGAGCCAAAAAATGGAATACGAGTGCTTATATTTCGCCTACTTTTTACGGTGTGGACCCACAAAGTGGAGAAATCTATATCAATTACCAATATAGCCGTCAAAGTCCAGCTGTGGCAGCTTCCATTGCACCTTTTTCTTCGCTACCCAATATCGCACCTCCACCCGCCTTTAGTTACATACCGGCAGTTTACGCATGGAGCGGTATCATCACATTGAATACTTCGGGCAGTATTGCCAAATCTAAAGCGAATTATGTAAATGCGACTGCCTATCCAACACAGATGCAGATTGCCGATAACGGACGCAAAGTTTTGTTTTCGGCAACGGCCAATGGAAACGTTTTCAAGGCTGGGGATAATTTTATCAGTTTTGATGCAAGTGGCCATGCGGCCATGGAAGTTGATGCAGATTTTAATCCCCTGACCGTATTCAGGTTGCCGGCAGGTTCGGCAATGGCCCTTGGCAATCATAAGTTCGCCTTTGGTGGAAGCTTCAAAACGCAAACTACAATTGGTAGCACAACTTTAATCCCAAATTTTATCGATACAGATTTTGGTACCCGTTTCCCGGCGTGGGCAAGTATAAAAACAGATGTTTTAATTGCAGAGGGAAATCTGGACCAAGTTTCGACAATACCAGAAAGCACCACCTGGAAAGGTTTATCAACCAATTGGAACGATGTGGCCAACTGGACTAATGGTATTCCCACAAATTCGATGCGGGCAGTATTTTCCGGAACCCCGGCAAATATGCCTGCCAATATACCTTCATCGTCAAAGGCTGGGCAGATTTATATCCCCGTTGGTGCTGAAGTTACATTGCCGTCGGGTTATGGCCTGCTGACCTTGGCAGATCGGATATTCAATGATGGCAAACTTACGGTAGAGAATGCCAGTTTCCTATTCAATTTCTTCGGTGCTAGCGAAGTTAAAGGCAATGGAGAATTTTATTTCAAAGGTTCGGCGTCAACATTCAATTTTACAGGAAAAATAGCGAATACGGTTTCGTTCGATAATAGTCTTACCATGTCGGGCGTTACGGTAAATGCATTAAGGTTTATTGGTGCCGGTGCGAAATTCATTGGAGATGTTACGGTAAGCAGTCCCGCTGAAAATGCAGTTTCGGGATTGTCGGCCAGTTCATTTGTGAACGGTACTCTAACCAGGGCCGTCAATGCCAACGGCACTTATATCTTTCCGGTAGGTACAGGCAGCGGCAGCAGCGAAAAATCTGCATCGCTAAGCTTCAAGCCCAATAATTTGTCGGGTACAAATTCGCTTTCGGTAAAATACGCCTCGACCATACCAACAGGCACAGCACCAAGTGTCAGCGTGAAAGGCTCGGTAATATCCTCGGTATTGAACGGTGGTTTTCTTACCCTTACGCCCAACCAGCAGCCTACCGGTGGTACTTATGGTCTGGAAACTTCCATAAAAGGCTCTAGCAATACGGTTGCCGATCCTTCGAGATATATACTGATTAAAAGACAGGATAGCAGCAGTCCCTGGATTTTCCAGGGAGAGAATACCATTGTACCTACAAGTATAGGTACCGGAACAGCAAATGTAGTAAGTGTAGGCTTAACGGGCATTACCAGTTTTTCCGATTTTGCGGTAGGTATAGGCAGTACGCCGATTACACTTCCCGTAAAACTCACGAAATTTGCTGCTAATGTGGAAAATGGCGGCGTATTGTTGACTTGGGAAACCAGCTTAGAACTGAACAGTGATAGATTTATCGTGGAGCGCAGCACAGATGGAAATCTTTTTCTCCCTATTGGGGACATAAAAGCGAAAGGTAATTCCAACGGAGTAAATAGTTATGCCCTACTGGATAGAAATCCCCAGGCTGGGATCAACTACTATCGTCTGAAACAAATGGACTTGGATGGCAGCGCCGAGCACAGTGAAATTTTGCCGGTTAAATTCGCCGTTACTGCTACCTTGCTAAAGATCTATCCAAATCCGGTAACCGAATGGCTTTACGTTAATGGCCTGGAAGGTAAAAATGGAGTGGTCAACTGGTACAGCTTGGACGGTAGGAAAGTAGGGGAAGCTATATTGGAGCAGGAAAGGACTAAAGTACCGCAGGTGTTGGTTAACGGACCATATCTGATCAAGGTTGTGTTTAAAGATGGAAGTAGCTTCAACCAGAAAGTTCTTGTAATTGGCAAATAGTTTAGGGAAAGCACACAGTCGGCAAGTTTACAATTAGTGCTGGGCTGGGAAACAGGGGCGATGAGCGGATATTACTGATCAAGGTCGTCGAACCTAAATAGGCTGGTCGGTAATGTTGTTCCAATCTCGTTCTACACGCCATCATATTCGGTATCCTTTGATATTTGGCTGCCCAGACGGCAGATCGATATCCCTAGTCCACCTGTTTGAAGCGCAGGTGGAATGAAGGCTTTTTATCGTTAATTCGTGTGTAGATGGGAACGTACAAATCCGGATGCTCGGGCCGCCGTAGCGTTATGGGTTGGCATGATACGGGCTGCCGATTTCAGGTGTTGGTCGATTAATCTCCTTTTTGATTTCAGTTCGCTTGCGATAAAATGCTTGGCCGCGGACTGATACAGGGAACGTGTTTCCGCATCTGCTTCGGCAAAACCAGGTATGGAACTGATGGCCAATGCCAGGGCGTAGTCGATCAGCTTCGGGAATTTGAGGGTCAGTGGTATCATTTTCATTATCGATCCAGCTGATACAACTTCTATGCCCTGTTGCATTCTTTAGGATATTCTTCATCTAAATTAAGTTTTGAACTGTAAAAACAGATGATTGAACTGGCTGGGGCATGGAGTTGGGGAAGCACCTAACAGGATCTTCGAGTTTTGTGTCTGTTAAACTGTACAGTGCTCCTGACCTGCTGGCCGATATTCCGATAAACATATCACTTGTGGGCCAGGTAATAACTTTATGGAAAAAGACAGCAGATTTTTTGTTGCCATATTGGTACTTCGATAAACTCTTGGATAAATTGGTGGAAAACTTCTTTCAGGATTTATAGACATGGATATCCGGTTTCTGCTTGGATTTAAAACTTTCCGCTAGCAGATCAAGGCCTATCTGCATCACAATGAACCAAGATCTGCCTAGGCTAGATTTACTTTTGATGGTCAATGGAACACCATTCCCCTGGGAAAGGAGGGATACGATTGTCAGTGGCTCCACGTGATGTTGGTCGCTGGTAATGTGTCCATATATCAAAACAAAAAATACGGTGCTTTGTTGCGTATCCAGTATATCGCCGAATTTGAACATTTTAACATGACAGGAGCCACCACTGTGCTGAAACCATTCCCTCAAGAATCCATAAAACTCGACCAATTCCGGACCGACGTCATCGAGGGGCTTACCGCCAAACGCAAAAAACTGCTTTCAAAATACTTTTATGACCATAGGGGAGACCAGCTTTTCCAACAGATCATGGCGATGCCAGAATACTATCTGACCAAATGTGAACTGGATATTTTCCAGAACAGGACGGCGGATCTGGCCAGTGCGATCTGTTTTAGGGAAAGTCCCTTCGACCTGATCGAGCTGGGTGCCGGAGACGCGGTCAAATCTTCGTTCTTATTAAAGTTCCTATTAGATCAAGAAGCCGATTTTACCTACCGCCCCATAGATATTTCGGGCAATATCCTTTCCGAACTGGGGGAGCGGTTGGCCATGCAGCTTCCAGCGCTGAAAATTGACTCCCTGCAGGGGGAATATTTTGAAATGCTCCGGCAAGCGACCGGATCTAACAACAGACGCAAGGTCGTGCTTTTTCTTGGCGGAAACATCGGGAATATGGAAATCGGGGAAGCCGGTCTTTTCTGCAGGGAACTCCGCAGCCATCTCAATGCCGGAGATATGGCACTGATTGGTTTCGACCTCAAAAAAAATCCGCAGCAGATCCTCGACGCCTATAATGACAGGGCCGGGATCACCGCAGCATTTAACCTCAACCTGCTTTCAAGGATAAACCGGGAGCTGGGCGCCAATATGGATACGGATAACTTCAGCCACTATCAAAATTACGATCCCGAAACCGGTGCCTGCAGGAGCTACCTTGTAAGCCTTGTACGCCAACAGGTGGATATTGCCGGGAATCGTATCGTTTTTGAGGAAAACGAACTGATCGATATGGAGGTGTCACAAAAGTTTTCACGGCAGCAGATAGGGGAACTGGCTATCCGATCCGGATTCATGCAATTAAGGGAAATCAGTGACTCTAAAAATTGGTTCATCGATGCCTTGTGGATGGCAGGACATTAACTACTAAACTGACCGTTCAGGGATAAAGCAAATAAGATATGTTAAGAGATAGATATGTTGAAGTCAGGAACCAGAGCGCTGCGATCTGTAGTCCTTTACAGACAGAGGATTATGTGGTACAGCCGGTCGCGGATGTGAGTCCGCCCAAATGGCATCTGGGACATAGCACGTGGTTTTTTGAAACCTTTATACTGATGCCGCACCTGATTGGTTATCAGGTTTTCGATCCGATGTATAACTTTGTGTTCAACAGCTACTACGAATCGGTCGGCGCAAGGGTGGTCCGTACCGACCGTGGTAACCTGAGCAGGCCTTCGGTAGAAGATATCTACCGTTATCGAGCATATGTGGATCGCCACATGATATCCTTTTTAGAGACCACCTTATTGGATACCGGGCTAACTGCTCTGGTCGAACTGGGCCTGAACCATGAACAGCAGCATCAGGAGCTCCTATATACGGACATCAAATATATTTTGGGCCATAATCCCCTTTTTCCCATTTATGCGGGACAGTTCGATTTTGGGCAAACAAATCCGCAGCCCAACGAGATGGTCCACTTCGGGGAAGGAGTCTATGAAATTGGGTTCCGGGGAGAGGGATTTTGCTTCGACAACGAACTTGGAAGGCACAAGGTATACCTTGGCAGCTTCGGGATATCAAAAAAATTGGTTACCAACGGAGAATACCTACAGTTTATGCTTGCCGGTGGCTACACCGATTTCAGCTATTGGCACTCCGAAGGTTGGGATTGGCTAAGGCAGCATGGCATCACCGCGCCATTGTATTGGCATAAGATCGATGACAGATGGATGTATTACACATTGGGTGGACTAAAGGAGCTCCAACTGGATGAACCTGTCTGCCACGTCAGTTTCTATGAAGCTTCGGCATTTGCCGCCTGGAAGGGAATGCGATTGCCAACCGAGGCGGAGTGGGAGGTCGCCTCTGGCAGAATAGATTGGGGCCAGCGTTGGGAATGGACCGATAGTGCCTATTTGCCTTACCCGGGATTCAAAAAGGAAACTGGCGCTATCGGCGAGTACAATGGGAAATTCATGGTGAGCCAGATGGTGTTAAGGGGGGCATCGGTAGCCACTCCGCAGGGGCATAGCCGCAACACCTATCGAAATTTTTTCCATCCTAGGCACCAATGGCAGTTCAGTGGCATCAGGCTGGCAACCTGGTCATAGCGTGCTCCTTATGCGAAGATATGCCGGCTATAGAATACCAGATGGACCAGGATCATGTGCATACCTTATGGCAGGCCACCACTTTCGGACACCGTATGGTCACTATCGTCCCTATCTTGGCGGAGCGAGAAAATGAAGGTAGTTCCCTTTTGCTTGACACTCTCCACACGGATATTGCCGCCATTGGCTTCGATAAAGCTTTTGCAGATGATCAGCCCAAGTGCGGTGCCCTTTTCACCACTGGTTCCCAACCGGCTCTGTCCATCGAGCCTGAAGAGCTTTTCCGCAGTGTCGTTGTCGATACCTATTCCATTGTCCGAGATGCTGAAGGCTGTAAGTCCGGCTTTGCCGGTATCCGATTTCCGTATCTCGATTTTTCCTCCCTGAAAGCTGTATTTGATGGCATTGGACAATAGGTTCCTTACCACAAAGTCCACATGGGAATGATCGGCAAAGACCAGCGTAGGCCCCGTTAAATGGTTATTCATCCTTATATCTTTTTCGAGCGCCTGCGCCTCCAACAGCCGGATATTATTTTCGGCGATAACGGCGATGTCCGATTCCCCTTGGGCTGTGCTTGTCCCCAACTCAGAAGGTTGTTGAGCAGCTCCATGGCACGGTGCTTCGCTGATATAGCCTTTCGGCGATCTCCCGGCGCTCGGCCGCTTCCAACAAGATTGTATCTCTGACGTAAAAGGTTGGGATCAAAACTGGTAATTGTGCCGATTATGTATTTACAAGGTTTTTAAAGGAAAAAAGTTTTATTTTTATGGGATGTGGTGTTTACTGAGGTATTTCATCCGTTGATGCTCATCGTTTTATATTTTTTTAATGTTGACCGTATGCCGGGAAAAGAGTTGGAAAGGCTTCAGGCCGTAGATAGGTTTTTAAAATTGAAGATCAGCAGGGAAGATGAACTGCAGGAGATCGTCAACTATGCCGCCGAAGTATGTGAGGTGCCAATTGCGATGATCACCTTGATCGATGCAGATACCCAGCACATCAAATACCGGGTTGGGAGCGATCTTGTGCAGACGTCCCGTGCCGATGCCTTTTGTGATTATACCATACTTGGAAAAGAGGTTTTGGTAATCCCCGATACGGGAAAGGACGCACGCTTTGCGGATCATCCCTATCGAAACGGTGCCACAAATATCCAGTTTTACGCCGGTGCGACGCTGACGACTGTAGATGGGATCAATTTGGGCAGCCTCTGTGTGGTCGGGCACCATCCCAAGCAGCTCAGTGAAATGCAGCAGGGAATCCTTGGCATTCTTTCCAAACAGGTGGTCCATATCCTTGAGTTCGAATATAGTCTGGATGTGCTAAAGAAACAGTTTTTGGAATCCAAAGCCAACGAGATCAAGTTAAGGGCACTTTTCGAGAGTTCCAATGCCTGCCATCTGCTGGTGGGGAAAGAAATGGATATTCTCTATTTCAACCGGACACTGGCAGAATTCATGCTGGACAAGCACGGTCAGAAGATGGAGATCGGTGCGCCGATCCTAAACTATGTGGGACCCGATTTTGCGGAAAGTTTTGGGTCGAATTTCCATAGGTCGCTTGGTGGGGAGAAGATCACGTTCGAGGAAAGTTTATGGCATGATGGTTCGGAAATCTGGTGGCAGTTTGATTTTAGTCCGGCCTACGATTCTTCGGGTGCCATCATAGGTGTTTCCTACACGGCATCCGATATTTCCGAACTCAAGCGGACAAAGGAGGAGGGGGACTCCAAGAACCGTGCCCTTGACAGGATTGCCCTGATGCAGTCCCATAACATCCGCGGACCGCTGGCTGCGATACTTGGATTGGTCGATATCATTGATGGGGCCGGGGTCAGCGAGATAGCGGAAGAGATCCGGATGTTGAAGAGATCGGCGGGAGAACTTGATGACATTATTAGACGTTTAGTGTATCAGGCCAGCTTTACCGACCATCGGAAATAACATGTTCCGTTGCCCATGGTCAGCGATGTTTGAACAGCTGGTGATAAGCCTAATTGATGGAGATTGCGATCAGCTCATTTTCGCCAAAGCTGCGAAAGTGGATGTCCAAGTGTTGACGGAAACTGATCTTATCGAACAGGTCATCACAGATTGCTTTCATCACCTGGTCCAGGTCCAAAAATGGTTTAGCCAACAGTAACAGTGCACCGTTTTCCGTGAAATCTGCCAGCAATAGATACGCTTGATGATTGATGATCAGTTCGTTCCGGAGATGTTCCAATTGTTCAGCCATGTCGATGTTCTTTCGATGAATAACAAGTACATCTTGGCTTTGTTTTCTACGTAACAGTCGGGGATTGCCAAACCAACGGATAAGGTAGTTTTAGGATGTATATTGAGTGTTCATTCTTCAGCATTGCGTTTTACAACTTCTACCATATGATCTATGTCGAAAGGTTTTTCAATGAAGTCGTCCGCCCTACAGGCTTCTGCCTGCTCTGGCAACCGATTCGATGTCGAAGTCAGGATGACCGGCACATTTTCGGTCTGTGGGTCATTTTTAAGGTCTGCAACGACCTCGCGTCCAGTGACTTCTCCGGGAATATGGTCATCGATCACAACGACGTCGGGATCAATCTGTTCAATATTTTGAATGGGATCAATCGTTAGCGACGGGGTGACATCGAAACCTTCCTCGGTCAGGACATGATCCATGATTTCCAGGATATTTTCATTATCCTGGACAAGAACGACTTTTTTCTTCATAGCTATCATAAAAATCTTCTCAAAGATACGAACATATTAGCAATATATGGGAAATGCCGCTGCACACCTGAATCAAAACGATGGGGCGTGCATAGCATGGACTTAGGGCTGTTTGCTGCTCCGGATAAAGTACCTTTCCTTGAATAGTAAGCTACAATTTGGAGATTAGTCCTGAGCGGGTTGGCTCTATTGGCTTTACGTGTAAAAAAAGAGATGCGACCGAAGTTATATCCCCAATCATCTAAAGTGATATGCTGGTAAATGATGCGGCTATATTAGTCTAGCTGTCAGATGGTTAGAGGAGGTATGCCACCGCATCCTGTACAATAGGTTCCCTGATAAACCAAAAGATGGCACCAAGCCCCACGAGAGACTCTTACAGGTGAGGGGCGCACTCGACTTATTGGGGAGGTACTATAACAACAGTGGGCATATTGGGTTTCTGGTCATTGATGGTCTGGATAATGTTCCTAACCATCTTATAGACGACTTTCTTTCCATTCTTCCGCTGACCATGCCGGAGGGGCTAAAAGTCATTTTTTTATGTACTTCCAAAAAAGCACTAGGTGTAGAGCTGGGAGCGCTCATAGGCGAGCGTGAAGAGGTGATTATAACACCCCTCAGCCAAGAAAAGACCGAAAGATATCTCAGGAAGAAACTGGACCACCTTAATATTGCAGAGGAAGATATTTCAGAGCTCGCTGTAAGATCAGAAGGCCATCCGCTGTACCTTAGGTACCTGTCCAGATTTGTCCTGGGAATGAAAGACATCTCATCTCTTTCCGATTGGATAGGGGGCATACCGGTCATACATGGGGAAATCGAAAAATATTACAGCAGGCTATGGCTTCAGTTGGATGCGAGCAAGGGTGAAGGAAGGGGATTTTAAAAAATTGGGAGCGGACAGTACTATAGGCCCTAATGGACCGGAATATTTTACAATTGATTGCCCATAAAATGATATGAATAGAATAGTAATCTGTATAGCTACAAGTTTCTTTTTCAGTTGTGCCCCGTCTTCGGAAGGTGAGCAGGAATCGATTCAGGGGGAGAATCGCAAAGTGGTGATCCATGAACGTGTGGATACGGTCCGAGCGATCAGACCTTTGCTAGCATTTAAAAATGATACCCTGAAATACCTGAGGGGAAATTTTATATTTCGAAAGTCGGTTTACCTTGGCCATCGGCTGGAGAAACTTTTCAATGACCTTGATCTTCCGGTACGCGGGTATACGTTAGCCCCATTGGATACAAAAAAGATCGATGAGTTTCAGTCCCTTGGGCTGAAGTTGGATGATGGTGCTACGGTAATCTCGAAATATGACGGCAAGAAGGTGCCGAACATTTTGGTCATCAAACTGAAGTATCCAGTGCCATACAGCGAAGGGCAAAAGGTCAATGCGGCGAGTAAGGGCAGGTTTACTTCAGATGCTAAAACATTTTTTGCCAGTAGGGAGATTTCGGATATACTGCTGATAGATGAATAAGTATCCTCCTAATAATTATCTACCTAAAATTAAGATAGTGTAATTTTTGTAAAACTTTTATACTTTAAATTTCTATTATTGATTTAAACCTATCGTTCTTTAATGATTGTTTAGATATGAAAGCTCGGCCATTTGTCGGGCTTTCTCGTAGTTATAGAATGTCTCCTAGATTAGTACATTGTTTTTCTTTCAACCGTTTGGATATTCGGCTGCTAAGATTAACTGGCTAGGGAATCAGTGATTAGTAAGCACTGCATTGATAATTACATTATAACCAAATCACAATTCGGCGAAAGCTACAAATTCTTTATCTACACGAAATCCTGCAGCGTTTACTTGATGGTTGTAAAACCCACTTGAACCTGTACCTATCGGCAATTGAATTGAGTCTTCTAGTTATTTAAATCGTTATTTTGTATAGTCTTTTTAGCTTTACGCATTTCTCCTTTTACCTGACCGAATCTATAAGATACCTTTGCGCTAAAAACACGATAGTAGACTTGTGTGTTCGAGTATTCATTGAAGTTGTCTCCTTGAGTTACCGTTGAAAAGTTCCTATGTTTTGCAAATAGATTAATAGCAGATAGCCCAGCCGTTATCTTCCTATCCATAAAATCTTTGTTTATAGTAATCGTAGAGCCGAAGTTCGAACCGATTTTCGATTGTAATGTTACTCTCGGTTTTTGAAAATCGAAATTGGAATTAAGTCTTAAGCCCTTTTTTATGGTGTAGCTCAAAGCCAGATTATAGTATTGGAAAAGACCTTCGTTTTCTAAAAGATTCTCACCAACCAATCCCGATATCCAGACATAGCTTAAGCTACCATTTGCGGTTGCCGTTACTTTCTTGGCGAAAGTTTTTCTAAAATAGAAGTTGGCACCTAGCGCTCTGTCCTTTGCTATGTTATCGTATCTGATCAACGTAATATTGGTGTTCGGGTCAAATGTCCTTATCCTTTGTATCATGTTGTTCTGGAAGGAATAGTTTAAACCGATATCGATTATACTTTTATCATAACGGCTAAAGGAAAACTGGAAATTATTCCCTACTGACGGTTCCAAGCTTGGATTGCCGGTTCTTTGCACCAGAGGATTTGATTGGTCTACGAAGGTGTTTAAATCGTTAATTGACGGTCTGGATATTCTCTGTGTATAACCAAAGTTAAGACTTCTGTTATTGGTTAATGGACGCTGTATAGCTATGGAGGGTGAGAGGTTCAGGAAGTTAAATTCTGTTCTATCCGAAATGCCATTCAAATTCTTTGATATTCTGGTATGTTCCAATCTTGCCCCAGTCTTAAATTTCCACTTTCCTAAATCAAAACTATAGGAATTATAGGCGCTAGATACATTTTGGTCATTTTCAAAACCATTAGAAAAACTTGTAACTCCGTCCTCTACATACTGGTATCTGCTGTTATTGTTTCGAAGAATCAGTTTTGCACCGGCCTCCATAATGACTTTCTTGATTGGATAGGAGAAATCTACCTGCAAGGTATGCTCGAGTGCTTTCTGATCATTGAATTGAGTGAAATTATTATACGTGGGAGCATTAAAAAGGTTGCTGAAGACAATGTCGCTATTTATGTTGTCAGATTGCCTACTGTAACGGTAAGCTAATGATAACAACTGATTGGAATTACGTTTAAAAGACTTCTCATAGTTGAGTCCTACAGTAGCAATGTCGAAAATTTCATCCATTAAAGTGCTGTTTGTGAAGCTTTGTCTGGCCGATCCCGGTTGGTCAAAGTTGGAAATAGTGTGGAATGTGACATCGTTGCTGCTTCTATAAAAATTTAATTCGCCGCTAATTAGGTTCAAGGAATCAAGTTGTAAACTCATTTCTGTGCTTGCGTACGCGTATGGTGATTTGAATCTATTGTTCTTGATCTGGGTCAAACTACTTTGGTCTATCTTACCGTTGCGCATATAATCTACATCCTCTTTTGGGCGGTCATCTGTCGCCCCAGCTGATATTGATAAATTAAATTTATCTTTTTTGAAATTGAAAGCGCCTCCTAGAGAACGTCTTTTGTAGGCTGACAAAAAGTTGCTGCCTAAATTCACATTGCCTCCATATCCATCTCCTTGTTTTTTAACCGTAACAATATTAATTATTCCTGCTAAGCCTTCGCTTTCATATTTTGATGGAGGTACTGTAATAACTTCAATTTTATCTACGCCAGATGAGGCCATAGTCCGTAAGACATCCGCCGGCTTGTTACTCAATAAAACTGATGGTTTTCCATTAACCATGATTCTAAAATTAGATTTCCCTTGTATTGTAATCTTTTCATCAGCATTTATAGCTATTAACGGCACTTTTCTCATCATATCCAACATTACTGTATTCTTATGATCTTCGTCCGCTTGTACGTCATATACGAGCCTGTCTATTTCCTTTTTAATTATTGGCCTGCTTCCCAAAATTAAAACTTCGTTTAGCTTTTTTGAAGTCTGTTCGAGCTTAATCGTCCCTAGATCGATTTGTCTGTTCTCTATGAACACCTCTATTTTCTTTTGGAGGTAACCATAGGCTGAAAATGTGAAAATATATTTGCCTTGCTCCAGATTGATATTGAGCGTTCCATCATCTGAGGTGAGGATCTTTTTGGAAACTTTCTCAGATTTTATGTAGATCGAGGCATATCCAATTGAGCTAGTCGAAAGTGAATCCACTAGTTTTGACGTAACTGAATAGGATGACTGACTGCGAGCGGTAGTAATGAAAATATTTACGAGAAGTACGATTGTAAGAGAGAGAATCCGATTCATTTTTAGTAATGATTTGTTAGAACATGATTATTTAGATATTGAATCAGTTTGCGGCCTTGGCGAGCATAGGATGCGAACATACGAAAATTACTGACTTCTTGATCAATATTGAAGCCTGCGATGGAGCTAGGTATTTCTTCGAACGTTTTACGTTCCCAGAAATTTATTTTTTCAGTTATACTTTGGATGGGAAGATTTCTCATATTGATATAAGAAAGTAAAATATCAGCATTTGTGTGACTTGAAACAGAACTCTCTTTATTGATGAAATGATTAAAAGTTTCCTCGTGTTCTGCGAGCATGTTATTAGCCATCTCATAAAATATTTTTAATGCGGTCTTTTCAAAGCTGGTGTTGAATAGGCTTGCGAGAAATATGGGGTTATAGTTCTTATAGTCTTGCAAATCAACTCCAGAACTCAATCTTTTTGCCGTCTCGAGAAGTTTTTCTTCAATGACTTGTTTGCTATCTAATAGTTCGTAAGCGAGGGTTAACATATCTAGGGTTAGGGGAAGGTCAATTCTATCGATTTCAAAGATGTCGAATCTGGAAAAATACTTATAGAGGATGGCTTCAATATCATTTTTGTTAGCGTCATTGCTATTGGCTAAGCGTTTTAGTTGGCAATAGATGACACATCCAAGACCATTCATCATGTCTGAACTCTGGATGGTCTCGGCGTCTGATAGAATTTTCGAGTAAACTTCTTCAAGGATATTCTCGTCGCCCAGATCTATGATTCCCTTAGAGACCAGCTCTTCGATTGCAAATGTTATACCACAGAGCCCGCGTTTAAAATCATTGCCCTGGTTAATGTTAAGATTTTCAATTATTTCGTCGAAAAGATCACAACTCAGTTTGAAAACTTTTTCGTCTTCGAAAAATGCAGCGTATTCCATTAAATAAAGGCATACACCTATTTTACCCTCAATGAGGCCAAGTGAAGGTATAAAATCCACATTGAGTAACAGAAACCTGTTAATCCTTTCCAATCTTTCTTTGACAGTATTTTCGTTTATATTCATCTTTTTTTGCTAAATGTCAGCCTCTTTTTTTTAAAATCGATTTTTTTAGCCTCTGTAATAAGGTTTGATCATGTGAATAGATTTCGCCGCTTGCCGATAAGGATTCAAGATTCACGTATTTTTTTCTGACATAAGATTCTAGTTCTTTGGGACATGAAATGATAATTCTTGTCTTTTTAAATTTTCCATCAACACCCGGATCGAGAATCGATTTTAATACATTTCCCTGCATTATGTTATCATTAAATTCTTTGAGGTCAGAGATTTGAATGTTAACTAATTGCCCATTAATTATATCGGTTGCTTTCTTGCTGTCAACCAGCATCTGGGCATAAATTTTCTTTTTTGAAGTTGAAATAAGCGTGTAGATAGGTGTTCCAATTTCGAATTGGTTGTTGAGCATCTCAACCTCGTTGAAATAGATTCTTCCTGTATTTTCGGCGGTAAGGAAAAAACCTTTCTTCCAGTCATCAAATTTATTTTTGAAAATGGCCACATATCCTTTGACATCCTGTTGACGTGATTTTTGCCGAAGTAACGAAAGTAGTTCCCTGTATTCCTTTTTTAATCCGATAAAATTGAGATGCTTTACTTCCAATAACATGGATGCATCGAGGTTACCGCCCAAAACTTTTTCAATGAGGTTATCCATTGCTAACACATCACTATTATTAATATCAGGTATTCCGTAAGCAATTCTTTGCCCAGAAGTGACAGAGGAGGAATCTTTCACGAGAAGTTTCGTCAGTACAAGTGGCTGTGTTGAGCGAATAATTATTGGTTTTGAGTCTGTTGAAATGAAGGTAATATTTCCGCTTTGCTTTGTCGGAAAACTTGTAAATGAAAGCCCAAGAAATAATGATAGGGAAAAGAAAAGAAGTATGATACTGCTCCATATCAGAATGTTCCTAGGGACTTTGCCTAACAAATCATCATGTTGCTCATTGAGTATTTCAATTTCTTCCATATTCTTTACTTCATTTTGCTAGTTCTAATTGATTGCTTATTAGATCGTAATAGTATGATCTATTTGATACTAGGGTCTCATGGTTCCCCATTTCCATTACTTTACCATTTTCCATTACGATAATATTATCTGCGTGTCTTACAGTGCTGAGACGGTGTGCTACGATTACTACAGTTTTCCCATTGAAAAACTTGTTCAGGTTCTCTATAATAATTTTCTCATTTTTAGCATCAAGTGCATTTGTTGCTTCATCGAAAAAGATGAAGTCTGGGTCTTTATATATTGCCCTCGCAATAAGTATGCGTTGTTTCTGTCCCTGACTTAATCCATTACCTTCATTCCCAATAACCGTGTTGTAACCCGATGGTAACGCTTCTATGAAATCGCCAATATTCGCCATCTCCACTGCATAAGCTACCTTTTGCATGTCGTAGTTACTGTTGCCTAGCGTAATGTTGTTGATGATGCTCTCAGAGAAAATATACCCGTCTTGCATCACTACCCCAATACAATCTCTCCAAGTATTGGTATGGATGTTATCTAACGAAATATTGCCGACTTTAATGTCACCAGTTTGCGGTGGATATATTCCCATCAATGCCTTCAGCAGTGTGGTTTTGCCGCTGCCGCTGCTTCCAACGATCGCAGTAATTTGGTTAGCGTTAATGGTAAGATTTATATCACTTAATGCAGCTGGAGATCTAGGCCCATTATAATGAAACGTGAAATTCTCGATAGTGATATTTGAATGATCTGGAATGATCCTTGCCAGGTTGTCGCTTGCGTTTTCTGGTTCAAGATCCTGGATCTCATTAAGTCGTTCAAGACTGATCTTGGCATCTTGATGACTTTGGAAAAAATCAACAAGCGAATCAATTGGTCCTGAAAGCTGCCCTATGATGTACTGTACAGCTACCATCATGCCAAGTGACATTTTTCCGTCCATAACATATTTCGCAGCCAAATAGCTTATGAACAGGTTCTTCATTCCGTTAATCAGGATTGCACCGGAATTCTGGTACTGATTTAATACTAAGGATTTATTACTTACTTTAAATAATAGAGCCTGTACGCTTTCCCACTGCCATCTTTTCTGTTTTTCTGAATTGAACAGCTTTATATCCTGCATGCCATTGATGAGTTGTATAAGCGTGCTTTGGTTGTTCGATTGATAGGTGAAACGTCGATAGTCGAGCTCGCGTCGATATTTTAGGAAAAGCTTAATCCATAGGACATAAATGATACTGCCAAGAACAAAAACAAGAAATATTATTTTATTATAGTAGGCCACCACTGCGCTTAGAGCAAAGATGTTCACTACAGAAAAGAAGAAGTTGATCAACGTTGAGGTCAGAAAAGTCTGCACCCTTCCATTGTCATTGATACGTTGCATCAGATCTCCAGTACGCTTTGAATCAAAAAAAGACAAAGGTAGGTTCATCAATTTCGAAAGAAAGGTTGTTATCAAGGAAATATTTATCCTGTTTGTCAACTGAAGCATAATCCAGCCTCTTATAAAGCCAACACTTGCTATTCCCAGCGTAAGGAAAAGTTGCCCAACTAGTATGATAATTAACAGTGATTCACTTTTTCCATTAATGCCGATATCCACTAGCGCTTGGGCTAGTATTGGGAGTGTCAGGGAAAAGATACTCGTTAATATAAAGCCCAAGATAAGATGAAACAATAGAGCCTTGTACTTTTTAGCAAAATATATAAAACGAGTTAAGGAACCACTTTTGTTTTTCTCGTCCTCGTCTTGGTAGAAAGTTTCGGTTGGTTCTAAAATAAGGCAATGGCCTTTTTTTTGACCATTAGTCTTTGTGCTTATCCATCCATTTTCAAATTCAGACGATTTTAGCTTGATCTTTCCTACCGCTGGATCGGCAACATGTATCCAAAGATTACCTTTTCGTTTACTCGTCTTATAGACTACTACGAAGTGATCTTTTTTCCAATGGACAATGCAGGGTAGTTTTACATCATTTGTTAACTGTTCAATTGTGATCTTAACTCCTACACTATGAAAGCCCACTGCATCTGCTGCATCACTAATCCCTAGCATGCTAACTCCATTCTTGGTAATGTAGCTTTTCTCTCTCAATTTGTTAATATTGAGAGTTCTGCCATAAAATTTGCCGACCATCTTGAGACACGTCGGTCCACAATCCATTGCCTGTTGTTGAGTATAATGTGGAAAGAAACGCATAGCTTAAATCTGGTGGGCAGTCCTGTAGTTCAAATTTGAAGACTCGTTGCTGATTACTGATGGCACATTTTCCCAATCGTAATGACGTAGTAGGACATATCCAATACCGCACAATCCTGTGAATAAACCTAACATCTCCATCTTATTGCCATCACCATACACCATTTGATAACTATTAGACAAAATGTTTTTATTCAGAGCATGTAATTTTGAGGTAACTTTTTCTTGAAGTTTTTTATCCCTGAGGTAGCTAGCACATAAGGACAATACCTCATAATCACTTCCTCTTCCGTGGCATAAACAATCAGACTCTGTCTTACCATTCAAGATATTATTGACAGCATATTTTACTTCATCAACTAACATTGGGTCGGCTCTATATTCTGACAAGTAAACCCTACTTAATGCGATGCCAGTAGAGCCATGGCACCAGGAAATACTATCCCAATTCCTTTCGGGCTCTCTCATGTCTTTCCATCGTTTCTTATTCTCGTCAAATAATTGTCTGTCATAATTTAAAGCACCTGCAATAGATTCTTCAATTTTTTCTTTTTTAAGTACTGCTTGGGCTTTGGCTAATACCAATGCGATACCCGCTGTACCATGAGCATAACCACCGAAATATTTATCAATTTCATTGGTTACCATATTTGTATAAGACCAAGCAACAGATTGATTTGGAAAACTTGTGCCATTTGAAACAATGCGGTTGACTATTTTTATTATCAATTCATCGAAATTGGGAAAATTAGGGTCGTCATTAAGATTGATAAGGAGTTCTAATAAACCTGCTTGTCCCATAAGAATATCCCAATTTTGGTTTTCCTCTAACACAGAATTGATAAACTGGATGTATAGATCAATGAATTCTTGATCTACATATTTTTTATCAAATGCAGAAAAGTGTTCCATCATGTACAAAATGGATGATGGATAGTATAATGGGCTTACTGGTAGACCTTTTTTCTCATTACTGGTTAATTGTTTAAAAAAGCCATTAAGATACTGTTCTCGAAAGACCTTTTTGGAACTTAGGAAAATTTTTTCGGCAACTTCAAAGTATCCTGATTCTTTGATATATTTCGATGCGTAGAGTAGAAAGAATGATATTCCAAGGGTTCCATCATACATGTCGTAGCTTAGTGGGGTAAATTCATACCTTTGATCTTTTTGATTGGTGGTTTTGCCCAACCAATTGATCTCTTCCTCTATCTTGAACATTTTTGACATATAGTGGTCGGCAATGATTTTCACACCACTCAAAAGATCAGTTTTAGGAAGATCCTGTTTTGGGAAATTTATGTAGCGAGTCTGATCCGAAATGTCATATTTTCCAAATTTAATATGAAAGTAGAAATTGCATGTTCCTTCAATAATCCGTAGTTGAGAGTCGATCGTCTGTTTATCTAAGTATTTCAGACGATCTAGAATGCCCTCGATGCTGTCTTTTGATTTAATAAAATGATTTTTAACAGCAACTTGATTGCCACTTGTATAAAGGTGCTTTGAGTCGTGATAAGTATAAAAATAGGGGATGTCTCCTTCTTTGAATTGAGCAGATATGCTCGTTACTATTGCAGAATTGATTGCTTTTGTGTTAAAACTAAATGTTCTTTTTAACATACTTTTTACTTCCCTTTCTTTTGCTAATGATTTAAATGCTTCAGGAATGAGGAAGCTCCGACTCAATTTGTCATATACAGCTGTTGGATGGGTGAGTATCCTGAACGGAACTCTTGAGAATAGTCCTGAGTTAAGAATGTATTCGGTTATTTCCTGCTTGTGTAGGTAGATAAAATTAATGGTCTTGGAGAAACCTTTTAATAGATATTCCAGATATTCCTCGGTAATCCCATACTTTTTGCCCTTAAAAACCGGAAGATGTTTCTCGTCGTCGGCCGCTACTCGGAAAACTTCTTTTGCTGAAACAGTTATATCCATTCCTTCTAAAGAATTCCATACGTTCGTTTTTATTTTTTCTGAGCCTCTGGCATGTAGGGCTCCACCAAAATAATCTCTTTCTAAATTATCTCCAATATTTAAGGTTGGTAATACTCCTGTTGATGTAACGCTCTCCTCAAAATAGTTTGTAAAAGCAGACGATCTGTCAATTGGAGCATGTCGGCTTAGGAGGCACTCTAGATCGATAATTGTTGGATGTTTTCCAACCGCAATAACATTATCTCCAATAATATCTACTGTTCCTAGAATATAAAAAAGTGCTAATGCCTGGCCATGGATAGTGTAGAAATCATTTATTTCTTCAAGTGTAGCGACTTCTGTGTTGCTAACATGCTCTACCCAAGCATAATGGTCCCTGTTAATAAAATTAGGAATTTTTATTGTTATATCTTCTCCTTGATGCTTAATGAAATCCAAAAGAGAAATTAGACATTCCTCTAAGTTTTGGTTCCTGGGTTTGTAAAGTATTGAGCGTGATTTAAAAGATATTTTGGATACTGATTGGCCATGTTGGTGTGCATCGCCTAGAAATAGATCAATCTTGGTAATTTTTTCATTTTCTTGATCAATAAAGTATTGTATCTCCTTCCAATCGGTATCAATACGGCAAAGTATATTCTCCAGATGCTGGAGTAGATTGCTAACATTGACTTCTAGTCTGTGCTCTAGGTATTTGTATTTTTCAAAAATATATTCAATCCATTCTTCATCCGCCGAAAGTTTATTGAAACTTTTACGTTTCGATTGATCATCCGCTCCTTCGAGCAGGCCCGCAATGTTTGCGATCCGAAGCTCATGTACCAACAAGTATTGGAATAGCGTATTTCTCAGCTGTATGTTAAGCTGGAAATTCAGGTCAAAAATAATTTCCGCGGGTTTGGCAAATCTATCCTCTATATCAAATTGTGAAACAAGTTTGCGGATCCTTCTTGCAATGTATTTATTTAAAGGAAAGAGCGTAAAATATAAGTCTGTAGACTTGATAAAATTATTTATTTCCTCTGGTTTTAATTCTCTCGAAATCTTAAGTATCTCTGATTTAATGCTTTCTTGTTTCATTCTGTATAGATTCTCAAATAAACATGAAAAGAGGGGTAGCATCCCCTCTCTTCAACTTTTGAATAATAAACGTTAGCTGTGATTGATCAATAATGTTATTAATCGATGTCCTGTACTTCCGGATCATCTACACATTTAATTGTACAGTTGCATACCGCTGTAGAATCACAAGCTTGGCTGCTAGAAGAAGTACTACAAGAACCACCGCCGGTCAAACGCAACATTTGGCTTTCGTTCAATACTTCGAACTCGCTTTTCAATTTTACTTTGTTAAGTAACTTTTTCATAATAAAAAATTTAAGGTTAAAAAATATGTGAATTAAAGATTTTTGGTCAGGTTGTAATTTTAGTCTTCAATTAGTTAATAGATGATGTGGTAGGGTATTTTTCCTTAACAAGAACTAACTTCTTCTTTTCGATAAGCATTTCCAAAGCAGAGTAAAGTGATTCGGACTTTACAGACATTTTCCCACTTTCATCTCTACTTCGTTTTACTATTAGGCAATTGGGATTATTTTCATAGTACTCTTTAAATCCGCTGGTGTCTGTAAGGATCAATGGTAAATTCAAAGCATTCATTTCGAGGGCTGTGAATGAGAATGAACCAAACTGGAAAGGAAGAATACCGATGTCTGCAATTTTGTATAGGCAACACAGATCTTCTTTGGTTAAATAGCCGGTAAATATGATCTTGTTCCAAATTCCCTTACATAATGGTAAGAACTTATCCGTATTGCCTCCTCCTGCCAGAACTAACTTTATATTTGAGTGCTTTTGGACCAACTTCTTAAACGCTTCGATAAGCTCTGCTATACCGCTTCTATTGAGTATCCTTCCGGCAAAAAGTATGATTTTTTCATTTTCGTCAGACTTTATTCCTTTAAGTACTTCTGACATCTGAAATACTTGTTTAGAAATAAGCTCAGTCGACTTATCAAATTTTATATCTACCACCTTAGAAGAATCCTTCTGATAATGTTCGGTAATAAATTCGATGTGATCGTTTGTAAAACATTGAATTTCATCTGACATATGAACCAGCTCATATTCCTTTCTGGCAAGGTGGGTTAGTTTTTGTAAATCGGGATTGGCATTTAGGTATTCCACAACCTCTTTTCGATTTCCTGGAAATAGCTCGTCCAGTAATAACGATTGTGGTGCGAAAACGATTTGCCAATCTGTTTTTGTCTTTATTGACTTTGCTAGTTCATAATCATCCACCCGACGCGATATGACAGTGATTTTATTAGTCTTTAATATCCCAGTTAGTATATCTACAATCCTTGTCGCATAAGTCATTTCATTTACATGGGTTTTAATATAAAAGAGTGGGGATGGAAATGAGATTTCACTATAATTACCAAGATCAACTATGTTAACTTCTTTGGTTACAGTTGAATGATATCTGACAATAAAAAAATCATCAACGCCTTTACTATTTTTTATAAGGTAATCACGATAGGAGCGCATACCGTAAAGTGATGATTTAAAATCTCCTTCAAGGAAAATAACCGTGTTCATGTAATAGTGTTAAAAAGGTTGAGAGTTTAAAGCGTTCGATAGCGACATACATGCAAAACAACTTGTAGTTGATAAGCAGTATATCGAATTATAATCTAGGTAACAGACCGATACTTGTTACTGTATTTATTGTATGGTAGTCATCAATTATCGCAGACTGCTTTTTTGGCATGACAAGAATAGTATTAGAGAGCATGTGTTTCATTCTGAGCTTTTATTTAAATGCGTTGTCCTAAATTAGTAATTCTGATTATAACCAAAAAAAAATGGGAAAAAATTGCACGTTTTATGTATTGTAGATTTTAATGTTATTTTATTGAGCGAGTTAAGAATCTTATGGTGAATATGCTTAAACAGGATACGATTTTAATGGGGCGTAACATTTTCTGCTTTCCCTAAACATAAACGTTATGTCTTTTTATACGGATAGCGAAATTGGAAAGGTTTCAATTTTTCATTTTACGCTACTCCTTGTTCGGTAGTGGATTATTAATCTAAACGATTTCATTATCTTTTAAGCGTCAGGTGTACGGCGGCGCTTCCAACCACATGTCCTGCGTCGGTGAAAATAATGACACTTCTTCATTGTGATCAAATACCTCTCCGTAATCTACAATCTTGAACTGTCCCATTGTTGTGATCACATCCTGTTCGGTGTAGAGCGGCAGCTGTTCCGCCTGATCGATGTTCAGGTTCTGGTTGACATGCTCGGCATCCTGTTCGTGTATCTTTGCAGAATCCATTAATCCTCAAAGCCTTCTGCAACCAACCTCGGCAATAAACCACAATGATCAATGTGGGCATGGGAGAGTACCATCATGCTTACCTCTGAGGGCTTAAAGCCAAAGTAGCCGTTGAGCTTATCGGTAATTTCGCCCATACCCTGAAACATGCCGCAGTCCAAAAGGATCTGTGTTCCGCTATCTAGTTTAATCAGGTGTTTGCTGCCCGTTACTGCTCTTGCAGCACCGTGAAATGCTATTTTCATATGTTGATTTTTATGGAGTTGATAATAATTGTAGGCAGGTTAACAATCTTTTTCCCGTAATGGTTTGCTACGGCCCGAGAATGGATGGGCGAGGCAATCTTTACTTCGTTTCTGTCAAAGGAAGCTGTAGATGTTTAAACAACGTATTTCGATTTAAATAAGATTGGTTTTGTGATAAATTCTCGAGACAAGATAATTGGAAGTCTAGATTTGGCTTTATGGCTTGCTGACGTTCGAAGTCTAAGTCGGAAAAATGCAAGAATGGCTTACGGGAGAAATGTACTATGACCTATTTACAAATTTGCAACGAAATAGAGTGAATAGTATTACGGTGCAGAGGGGCGGCAGAAGCTGGTTTATGATATAGTGATAATTACAGGATTTTAACAAGCAGGGATGATAGTATTTGCTCTTGGCTGCTGTCACATGGGTATAGGTCTAGCAATGCAAACATTGAAACGCCATAATCATTCCGATTATATATGGTATGAAAAGGGTTGTACGTAAAAATAAAGTTTTTTTCTTCAAAGGATATGGAAAGTAATTTAGTTGAAGAAAATGAAGCCCGACATAGATAATGTCGGGCTTTATCACTACCATTCTGGATTTTGTACCAGTTTATTGTTCCTGTCAATCTCAGATTGCGGTATAGGCCATAGCATGTGTTTCTTCTGAAAAGCCCTAGTTTCTGATTGCGTTCTCTTGTAAAAGTTTAGATCGGTAAAGCTAGTGCCAGCGGTTACATTCATGCCGTAAATTGGTGCTGAGTCGGTTTGTTCCGCTATTTTCCAACGTTTTACGTCCCAAAGTCGGTGCTCTTCAAAAGCCAACTCTATTCTGCGTTCGTGTCTGATCTTTTGACGCATCTGCTCTTGGTTGAGACCCGCAGGCAGAACAGGTAATCCAGCTCGTTCCCTTATCAAATTGATGTATTTGGCAATATCTGCATTCCCTGGGTCATATTCATTTAAAGCTTCTGCATAATTGAGGTAGGTTTCGGCTAAACGGAAGAAAATCCAGGATTTAAGCACGTGTACGCTATTCCTTACATTACTTTCAGGATGTACCATTTTCACGGTGGTGTAACCGGTATTGGAATGGTCATTGGAGCCGTTGTATCCGTCTCTGCCTGTAGCGTACAACTCTACACGGGTAATGGTTTTTCCGTCTGTACCCTTAAATATCCAGTCCATGCCATTATAGCCAATAGAAACATAGAAACGAGGTTCGCGACCTACATACATGTTGTGTATGCCTGCTTTGGTGTAGGTAGTGGCAGTGGTTGAAAAACCGTTTTCAGAATACCCCGATGCCGGATTGATGACGGGATTTGCGGTGGTACTTCCATCCGCAAATGGGCTTAAACCATTGGCCATTTCATACTCGTCCACCAATTGTTGGCTAGGTGCCAAGCCAATGTAGCCACCCAATTGTCTAGGCGAGGCGCAACGTTCCCAACGTATATTGTCACCGGTATTGGGCCTTGCCCAAATCACTTCACTGTTCCAGCGATCTAAGAAAACATATTGATAGGATAGATAAGGGTCAAACTGTCCATTGGACGCATTTTTTTTATAGAGGCCATTGGGCAGTTTGTCAATCAAGGCTTTCGCTGCGTCTGCCGCTCTACGCCATTTGTCTTGGTTGTAAGTTTGGCTTACTAAAGCTTTGCCGTCCTTGTTTTTTAAGTCGGCATATTCGGTATTGCCGTTCCACTGTGGACTAGCGGCATACAATAGAACCCTAGCTTTTAAGGCTCTGGCCATTTGTGCGGTTGTTCTTCCGTATTCTGCAGCACTCACTGGGTTTTCAACCAAGATTTGCATGGCCTTATCAAGTTCTGAAACAATGAAATCCACACATTCATCATAAGAGTTTCTTGGTAACTGGATTTCAGACAGCGGTGCATCGATAGGCAAAGGTTGGTCTGGCAATAGAGGTACAGGGCCATATTGTCTCAACAACAAAAAGTAGTAAAAGGCACGCAATACCCTGGCCTGCTCCCTTGTTTGCTCGCGAAAGCCTGTGTAACCGCCGCTGGTAGATTGCTCACATTCCGTACACTCTTCCACACGGTGAATATAGGTGCTAGCTGCTCTTATTCCTTTATAATATTTCGACCAAATATCGTAGGGCGTATTTACTGGCGACCAGTTACCGGTATTGAGCTGTTGATGAGGCCAATTGAATACCCAGTCTGCTTCGTCTGAAATAGGTGTATAGTTTACTCCATTAGACACTAACGGATCTGGGATATAACTATAAACGTTCGCTAGATACCTGTCTGTTTCTGCTCTTAATAAAAATACCTGATCAATATTGAGCATGTCATTAGGTTGTTTATCTAAGAATTTTTTGCAGGAGATTAAACTCATGACAGCGATAAACGCGATTATACGTATTGCATTTCTTTTCATCTTTTTCATCGTTTGTTTTCCAATTTTATTAATTGAACACATTATAGATTAAGGTTTAGACCAAAATTGAAAGTCTTTTGGATGGGATAGGCAGCGCCATTCGCACTTCCCAACTCCGGGTCCCAAAAATCAAACTTGCTCCATGTATGTAAATTGAGACCGTTAATATATAAGCGAAGTGTGTTTATTTTGAGTTTTTTTGTAAGCGATTTTGGAATGGTATAGCCCAGCTCTGCCGTTTTTAAACGGATATAACTGCCATCTCTTTGCCACCAGGTAGAAGACTGATAGTTGTTGGTGTTATCGCCAAAAGATAACCTCGGGAACAGTACATCCTGTCTTGGGTTTTCTGGTGTCCATCTATCTATTGCATTGATGTTCACGTTGCCATTTAGACCGCCAGCTTGAAAAGGAAACCATCCGGTACCACCTAGATTGAAGCTCGCACCGCCATTGCCCTGAAAGAATACAGATACATCGAAACCCTTGTAGGCTAAGGTAGTGCCAAAGCCATAAATAGACTCAGGCACCGACGGATTGCCGATAGCAATCGCATCAAATGAGTTCACCACCCCGTCATTGTTGTAATCCTGATATTTGATATCTCCTGGTCTGACGGTACCGAACTGCTGTTTAGGAGAATTGGCAATCTCATCCTGATCTTTAAATAAACCTAAGGCCACTAAACCAAATGGTTGATTGTATCGCTTGCCCACACGGTTTTGATAGGTGTACATATAATCGGGTTGATCGGTATTGATCAATTTATTGCGAGCAAAGGTATAGTTGCCTCTAAACGAAACATCGACTTGGCCCAGTTGTGCACGGTATTCTAACGTAGCTTCAAAACCTTTGTTTTCAAACTCGCCCAAATTTCCGAATGGATTATTTTGCAGACCTAAAATGGCTGGTAGGGCGGCACGTTGAAGAAATATGCCTTCGCGATGACGTTTGAATACATCGGCCTGTAAATTAAAGCCTTTCAGGAACCGCATCTCTAGGCCGAGATTAGTCTCTCTTTCACGTTCCCACGTTAGGTTGGCTCCCCATTGGTCTTCTCCACGTCCGCCAACTGCGGTATTGGCATCTATACCAAAGGTGTAACCTCCATTACCACCACCTACTGTTGTGAGATAAGCAAATCTTCGGCCTCCAATTTGGTCGTTACCTTTAATCCCGTAAGAACCTCTAAACTTTAAGTATTGGATGGCTTTGATATTATTCTTAAAAAACGGTTCTTCTGATACAATCCAACCTAAGGCCGCTGCGGGGAAGAAGCCAAAGCGATTGCCTTCTTGAAAATTTTCTGATCCGTTATAGCCTGCGCTCAGCTCTAGAAAATATCTGTTGTTGTAACCGTAAGACAACCTAGAGACTAAACCTTGCAATCTGAAAGGAAGAGAACTAATGGCATTAGTGGCGTCAGCATCTTGATAGTCTTGCTGGTTATAAAGTAAAAGACCTTTTACGTTATGTTTTCCAAAAGTACGGTTGTAATCGATATTGGCTTGTATATAGATACGACGGTTACCTCCTGAAGCCTTTGAAAAATTTAAATCTGCTTTACCTGTTACTAGTCTAGTTAAGATCAAGTTTCCCTGCGCATCTCTTCCAGTTGGAAAATATTTATCCACCTGATCGTTGTTTACCAGATAATTCCTCGTTTGGTTGATATTATGATAATTATAACCATCGAATGCGAATTTGGCTTGTGCATTTAAGCCTTTTACGAGTTTAGAGAAATCGTGTTTTAGGGTAAGGTCAGACTGAATGTTGTTTCTCCATTCTGTTCTAAATCCAGTTCCGGTTAACTGTCCATACGGATTAATCAAACTGCTGATACCGCCATAAACTGATTTAGATGGATCGGCGGGATCAGGATAAGTAGGAGAGTAGCCTATTGGTGTATTTTGTTGGATAGTATTCCAAATTGTTCCGCTAGCAGTTCCAGGATAGTTAGAGGTTATTAAGATGCCACCAAGACCCAAACTCAATTCCGTATATTTTGTTAGGTTCAGATCCACATTTGCACGGAAGTTGTAACGTTTTAGTTTTGCATTGGTATTGTAGGCATTCAAATTATCACCCCTCCAAATGCCATCCTCTTGGTAATATCCTGCCGAGACAAAATATTTAGCCATATCGCTACCACCAGTAATGTTCAAGTTAGCTCGTTGATTTGCAGCTCGATCTTTCAACATCATCTCCATCCAGTTCACATTCGGATACAGGTAAGGATCTTCACCGGATCTGTACTTTTCAATGATAGCAGGCGTGTAAGGTGATGCAAAACTAGGGTTTGTGGCTAGCTGCGCCTCGTTATACAGGGTTAGCCAAGTTGCACCGTCTACATATGATGGTAGCTGGGTAGGCTTGTTGGTGCCATTTTCCAACTTAAAACTGATGTTTGCTTTTTGCACTGCTCCTCGTCGTGTAGTTACTAAAATAACTCCATTGGCACCACGTACCCCATACACCGAAGTTGCAGCTGCATCTTTCAGTACCGAAAAGGTTTCAATCTCTTCAGGCTCGATGTTGCCCAACGGTCGTTCTACTCCGTCAATTAATACCAATGGACTGGCACCGGCACCAAAAGTGCTGATACCTCTGATCCAAAACTGAGCATCGTCATATCCAGGTTCGCCACCTCTTTGTACAGAGATTAGACCAGATACCTTGCCCGCCAAAGCGTTGGTGAGCGACCTTGGTGCAGCTTGTTTAACGTCTCTTACGTTTACCGTAGAAATAGACGCTACCAAACTTTCTTTCTTTTGTGTTCCGAAGGCTACAACTGCAACTTCATCTAAACTGCTAACATCCGGTTCTAAAATTACGTTAAGGTTTCTACGTGTATCAATTGCGATTTCTTGCGTTTTGTAACCTATGTATTTGAATATCAATGTTTCTCTGCCTGTATTAACATCGATCTTATAATTTCCAGATACATCAGAAACGGTGCTTCGGTCTGCACCTTTTACAATAACACCTACGCCTGGTAAAGGATCTCCTTTTTCGTCAGTAATTTTTCCCGTTACCTGCATGTCTTGAATGCGTTCGCTTTGGTTAGCAGGCAGATTAGCTTTAACATTTCTACTAAGATTTCGAATAACAATGACATCACCCGAAACTTCATAGCTTAGTTTCGTACCACTTAACAAACCTTTCAATACGTCTGAAAGCATTTTTTGTTGGTATTTTGCATTGATCTTGTTGCCAATGTCAATTAAATCGGCACTGTAAACAAAATTGAGTTGGTATTTCTGTTCCAGCTTATCGAGTATAGTCTTTAGCTCAACCCCAGTTTCGTTGAGACTTACCTTTCTATCCATGATAGGCTGTGCACTACTTTCTTTGGCAAAGGTTGTCCCTAATAGACAAAGGGCAATGATTAACTGTAAAAAACTTATTTTCATGATTTTTACGAGTAGAGGTTTATATTTCATACTTAGTTTTTAGGTTAATATTCAGTGTTAATTTGGCAATAGAAGCCTTAGCTCAGCCCTTGGCTAAGCGATAAAAGATGCGAATCGTTTAATAGGAAAGGCAATAAATGGATCATCCATACGCGAATATGGATTTCCCATTTCTTGGAAATTAGGAATCTCTGGTGTTCATAAGTTTAATTTGGTTTGTTTGGATTTATTGATGTTCTTTTTCGATGATGATCATGCCGTCTGGAAAGCTACAATCAGCATTGATAGCCTTACAGATTAACTTAACTTTCTCATCTAATGGTCTATCTGAGAGCGATGCGGTTATCTTCATATTTCCGTACATGTGCTTGTCGTATTGGATTTCCACACCGTAGGCCATTTCCAGTTTTTCGATAATTTCAGCTAATGGGGCATTGTGGAATGAGAAGGTTTTTTCGATGACGGGAGTACTTAAAGGAAGTGGCGAATGAAGCTGTTTCTTTTTAAATGACGTATTATGTTGCTGAAAGGTGAGTTCTTCGTTAGGAAGTAGAAACACTGACTTTTGTTGATTGATATCTTTATTCATGGATACACTTACTCTGCCTGTGGTTACAGACACTTTTGCATACTCATCATCGTCAAAAGCCTCTACAGAAAAGCTGGTGCCAAGAACTTTAGTGGTAATCTCTTTGGTTTGAACTAAAAACGGCTTGCTCTTATTGTGCGCTATTTCAAAAAATGCTTCTCCGCTTAGTTGTACGACTCTTTGCTTATCGTTAAAAACATTTGGAAAGGTTAACGTAGAGCCAGGCTGGAGTATGGCAAGGCTACCATCACTTAAGCGTACTATTTTTGGTTTATTAGAATTATTTTCGGCTTGATTTAGATTTTTTTCGATCGATATCTGCTGGTAGATACCTGTTGTGGTTTCATTTTTAACGATATATACCCACAAACCAGCTGAAATGAATAAAAGTAATATAGCTGCTACTTTTGTCCATGATTGCTTATAAATCTTAAGCCTTGGTTTATTTTGTAGCTCGCTTGTTCTTAGTGCTATTTCTGCTGACATTGAAGCAATTTCCTCATTAGATAGCTTGGTTTTAGGTAGATTGACAGTGATACCAGAAACAATGTTGAAAGCAATAGCAATGTTTTTTTGCTGTTCTGGATGTTCTAAAAGCCATTTATCCCAAAAATCAATACTTTCAGGTGTTCGTTCACGTACCCAAGTAATGAAAAAATCGTCATAGATGAAATCATTGACTTCGTAATTAGTGTAGTCGTTCATTTGATTTACTTTGGTTTAAGTAGATAAGCAATTGCTATGCTGATATTACCCTATTTCTTTAGTTTTATTTTTTAAATTATGTTTAACTGATTGATTTTCAGTTAAAATATTTTTTTTATTTTGGTTTAATACTGTTTTAACTGAATGGTTATTCTTCATTTTTTTAAGATAGGGAATACGTTTTCCGGATTTCATTAGCTAGCTATTATTTCATAGCTTTGAGTAGGTTAATATTCAGTGTTAACTCGCCAATCAATGACGCGAATCGTTGAAGGTAAAATAAAGGCCGTTGTACGCGAATACATCGGCCTTTTTTACATCTTTTTTTAAAGAAATTGATTTGCTATTGCTGAATAGGTAGAAAGTAAATGGCCAGTAAATAACTCCAATCTTTACGGAAATTATGATATGCTTTTTGAAGCAGGTTATGGACAGATTGCTTACTGATCTGCATAATAGTTGAAATTTCATCGAAGTTTAAATTTTCATAGAACCTTAGGTACATAATTTCACGCTGTCTACCAGGAAGCCGATTTAAAACACTTTTAATTCTTGAAGAAAGTTCTTGGGTTTCTAAATCGACGATTAATTGATGTTCGATATTAAACTCAACAGCGAACTGATAGTCTTCCTCTAGGGGCAGGTTTTTATTCCATTTAGGTGCTTCTCTAAAAATACGTAACCTCACAGACTTGAAAAGATACCATTTTATAGAATTGGTTCCATTAATGGAATTACGCCTATTCCAAAGTTCTATGAAGACCTCTTGTACGCAGTCTTTTACAAAATCGTGATCAGTGTATATCCTGTAACCATAATTGAATAATGAGTTGGAGTAGGTATGGATAAAATAAGCATAGGCCGTTTTGTCACCATTTCTAAAAAGGTTCCATAGCTCCATTTCCTTGCTGGTAGTCCTGCTGGTTTCCATTTGCAAGATTTTACCTGTTTAGTTTAAATAAGTTTGATGTCAGGGATTCAGTAAAATGAGAACTCTTTACAGGTGGGATAAACATCATTACTGCTGTTTTATAATCAGTAAATGATTTTATTACTTTTTTCATAATTGGGTTATGTTGGTTAGACTTAATCTCAAGGTAAGATAAAGATATGTCTACTAAACTGTTGAACCTTTGTACATAATTAAACCATTTCTGTACAAAATTTACCAATAGGACCAATTTATTAGCAATTATAAACTTTATAAAGTAAAGGTATCAGCCATCTGCCGCCTCGTTCTAGGGTTACTGGTCGTTGTTATTGTTTTGTGTTTTAGTTTGTGAAATTCATCGCATTGATTGTGACCTTTTTTCAACCCTTACATCTCATCGATTAGCTGAGATTAGACTTTTGACGGAGTTAAAATATATGTATACTACACAACTAATCGATGCCTTGATGATGTATTATAGACTTGATTTGCTTAACGATAAGGAATTTGAAGAGCTTTCGTGACAGATCTTGGAGATTGAAATAGATCAGAGAATCATCAATACAACTATATGCATAATTGGCCGTGGTAACTGCGGCAAAAGAACTATTCGTTACTTGACCAATTGCAAGAAAAGTTTGGAGTAACAACTGTTTGAAGTAAACTGACAAAAGTCCGCCATTTCAAAACACTTTATAGATAAAGGCTAGAAGAAAGAATGGATAATATAGTCCAGTATTCTTCAAATAAAGGTCTCGATATATGAAGGTTATATGTTTGATATCGAATTGATAGTGGTGAGTAGAAATTATGATTTTTTAAATGTGGTCACGCAACTCGCGTTTCTTTCATAATAAATTCTAAATTAATTCCCAAGTTTTTGGTTCAAAGCTTGTACGCTAAATGTTATAAAAATTTTTTAAGATTGAATCATCTGATAATTTTCTGATTATTTTAAAAAATCTTTTGACCTTAACTCCTTCACTATTGGCTCGATAAGCCGCAAAAAAGTTTTCTAGGTACTGAAGGTATTTCTGTTGTACTGTACTTGGAGAATTAGTCGTGCACTAATTCTAACCTTACCTGGTGGAACGTGTATTGATCATTTGAAGGATCGTCTGAATGATTGTGGTGTTAAAGAAGTTTTAATCTTGAAAAGTTTACTAAAACTCTGAGAATGGCTAAAACCCAATCCATAGGCGATTTCACTAACGGAAAGATTAGTTGTCGACAACTTTTCCTTTCCTGCTGCTATAATCTTGTCATGGATATGTTGTTGGGTATTTTGTCCAGTGAAGATCCGCAGCATGTTGCTCAAATAACTTTTCGAAACCCTAAGCTCATCTGCGACAAACTGGACTGTGGGAAGCCCTTTTGTAATCAGGTCATCCTGATCGAAATAACCATTTAACAGTTTTTCGAGACGTTCCAAGATCTGATGGTTGGCTTTTTCCCTGATAAGGAACTGGCGGTTGTAGAAACGCTCAGAATAATTTAGCAGGGTTTCCAGATGTGAGATAATGATCTGTTTACTAAAATTGTCAAGGTTAGTTTGGCACTCTTGAAGGATGTTTCCGATGATCCCATTGAGGATAGCCTCTTCTTTCCCAGAAAGAAATAGGGCTTCGCTTACAGAGTAGCCAAAAAAATCAAAGCGTTTGATCCCCTGTGCAAGTGACGTATTCCAAAGGAAATCCGGATGGACCAGCAGTAGCCAGCCAGCCACTTCTGGACTGTCTTTAGCCGAGAGACTGAATACCTGTCCGGGTGCCATAAAGAACATAGTTCCTTTATCAAAATCATATTCCTGCTGCCCGTATCTGAGACTGATATTCAAACTTCGTTTGATACAAATAGAATAAAAATTAATAACGGTGCTCTGGATAGTCTGGCCCGCGGGGACATTCTGCAGATCTACTACGCTTATCAAAGGATGCTGAGGTTCTGGGAAGCCTCGTAAACGATGATATTCACCAATCGTTTTAATTCTGTCGTCTGTCCTCATATTATTTCCAATAAATCGATGACAAACTTTCGGGAAGGGCAGCAAGCTCCTCTTCCGAGATATTTCGTACTCCCGTACGCTCATATTCCATCTTAACCATATGGACAAGATAGGAAAAACGTAGCAAGTGGACTGCGAATGATAGCTGCCGTTCGCTGGATAGGTGGTATGTGATGCTCGTGTTTGGAACATATCTGTGCTTTTGTACCAAATCTTTTTTCAACAATTCTGCCTTTACCTGCTCGGTGAAGGCAATGTCGAGATCCCCGTTCTGGTGTATATGTCCAAATTCCTCGCCAAGGAATAAAAATGTTTTTGCATCAAAATCGCCCGTTCTTACATTTGTATCATCCCATTGCAAAACAATACTTTCCAATTGGGTTATGATTTGATATTTATCCATTACTCAGCTAATTATTATCTTTAGTACGTTACTAAATAGGTATTCTGGAAGGATGCTAATGCTATGCCAAGTAACTACTTGTCTATTAATATTGAATTTCTTTTACCGCCCTTTCCAGATACATGTTCCAGAACTTATTCGCCAAAATCCTTGGTGAGTGGGTATCGCTATCCGGCTGGATAGCATTATTGACGGTCAGGGTACCTACATAGATTTCTTCACTTCTGAGCACATCGTGCAACTGGAAACTGAGATTTCTTAACGCGGCCTTACCGAGCGACAAAGAACCAACCTTTGGATTGGGATGGATGGCCAAGCCTCCACCCGTGATGAGAACCGCACCGTTAGCTTCTTTCAACTGCTGGTAAACCGTCTTTACTGCATGAAAGGCGTTCGCAACTGTAATCTTGAAATCATTGACCAAATCTTCTGTTTCTTCCTCAATGATATTTTTATATTTCATTGCCGCTGCATTGTAAAACAAAACGTCCACACTCCCAAGTTCAGATGCTAGTTTAGATATCGCCATCTCTAATTCCCCTGTATGGTAAGCATCGGCTCTGGCATACATTGCCTGTATTCCCATACTTTTTAGGTTTTCAACCTGTGATTTTAGTTTTACCTCACTTCGACTGATGAGTCCTATATTAAAATTATGTGCCGCAAACTTTTCCGCAACTCCCCAACTCAGATTGGGGCCCGCTCCGATGATGATGATATTCTTTTTCATTGCTAATTATTTGAATTATGTTACAAAGATGCAGCGTTAAATTAGTGCAGATGTTACCATATCCACTATTTTTGTAGCCAAAATGATGTTGACCCCAACCATTTAAAGTAGCTGCGCTTACTTTCTCGATAGCAATACTTTAATTTTCCCTCGATGGTAGTTATGCAAAATCGTCGAGAATGGGTAGTAGCTTAGGTTTAGGTAATTAATTTAGGCTCAAACTGACTATTCCCGCAAGAATGAGAATACTCGCCACAATCCTTTTCTTGCCATCCCTTTCGTTTAGGGCGCTTGATCCCATGAACACCCCGATCAGGATGCTGGTCTCTCTTGCTGGAGCAATGACAGAAAGCGGAGCAAGTTCGAGCGCTTGCAACACTAGGATATAGGCAGCTGGACTGAGCAGTGCAATTCCGAGGATACTCCATTTATGTTCCCTGAGGTCCCTTTTAATGTTGCTAGCTTTGCCTATAACGAAAGGTAAGAGTAATAGAATGCTGATTGCATTTGAAGAAAAGGTAAGTTGCATCGGTGAAAGGTGGTAACTTTTGATCGCAATGGCATCGTTAAGCGTATAAAGTGCGATGAGCAGGCCGGTAAGCGTTCCCCATAAGATACCAGCTTTTAGCTTATTGTCGTCATTGGAGAATTGGAAACCGGTAATGACCAATACACCGGCAAGGATGAGGAATAATCCGAGGCCGATATGATAGCTGAAAGCTTCCTTCAGGATAAAAATTGCGCCGATGGAGGAGAGTAAAGGGCCAGAACCTCGTGCAGTGGGGTATACCACTGAGAGGTCGGCTTTGCGATAGCCGGTTTGTAGGGTCAGGAAATAGGCGATGTGGAGAATGGCGCTGCTGACGGAAAACCATACCAAAGGCTCTGTGAAACGTAAATCACTCGATTGGTAGATGAGTATAGGAGAATAAATGACGGTGCTGGCAATATACATGAGCCATATGAAAGGTACCTTTCCATTTGCTTTTTTGGAAATAAAGTTCCAAACTGCATGTAAGACTGCGGCACTTAGAACTAAAAATAGTACATATGAAGTCATTATTCACTCAGATAAATTGAAAATAAGGGTGTTAATTAATGTCTGGGCACATCCCCAAAAGATTAGCCGCTAGGGTTAATTCAATACTCTCTTGAGACTATCATAGGTATATCGATTTCTTATCTCTTTATTCAAAGATAAAAATTAAGCAATCAAGAGTACAACAAATTACATTTAGTTTACGGCAAGTCGGTCTTTATAAGTCTGAAAGTTTATTACTTTTGTTAAAATGGAAAATAAGCATTCAGGAACTGTCGGCGTAAAGAAAATTGCCCAGTTGGCGAAGGTCTCTATCGGCACTGTAGATCGCGTACTGAATAATCGGGTAGGAGTTTCGGAGAAAACAAAAGCTAAAATCCTGAAGATCATCGAAGAATTGAATTATCAGCCCAATATCTTTGCTAGAAGGTTGGCTTCTAAGAAAAAGCTTCGTTTTGCTACATTAATTCCTAAAGTATCAGAAGAAACCAAATATTGGGAAGCTCCTTTAACTGGGATCTTACAAGCGGCGGCAGAAATCAAGGATTTTGGTATTGAAGTAATTCCTTTCTTTTTCGATCAAAATAACAAGACCACATTTAAAGAAAGTACCAGTAAAATAAACGCCGAAGAATTTGATGGCGTATTAATGGCCCCAATGTTTGAGGACGAAAGTATTGCTTTTATTGAGCAATGTAATGTAAAAAAAATCCCTTTGGTGTTTATCAACTCGGATATTCCTGGTCATGATAACTTGTGTTACATTGGGCCAAATCTATACCAGAGCGGTTATTTGTCTGCTCATATCGTTAATTATATTTCGCCAGCTAATAAAAAAACATTGATTGTAAATATCTCCAGGGAAATAGACTTACACCATCACTTGCTGCGTAAAGAAGAAGGCTTTAGAAACTATTTTGAGGAAAGTGGTAGTACTAATGAATTGACGAAAATTGATATTCAACAAACTGGATACGCACATATACAGCAAAAATTAACGGAGCAGCTAGCAAAGGATAACTACGATGTAGTGTTTGTAACAAACTCTAGAGTTTCTACAGTCGCAAAATATTTCGAAGAGAATAATATCAAGGATGTTAAATTAATTGGTTACGATTTTCTGGAAGAAAATATCAACCATTTAAAAAATAAAACCATCGATTTCCTAATTTGTCAAAAGCCGCAAGAGCAGGGCTACAGAGGTTTAATGAGCCTTTATAATCATTTGGTACTGCACTCAACCATAGAAAAAGAGCAGTTCATGCCAATTGATATCATCACCAAAGAAAATTATCAATATTACAGCAACTAGGCTTGTTTTGCCTAGTGAAAATGTTAAATAAGAATTTTTTTCCTTAAAAATTTGCATGTAAAATAATTATTTATAATTTCGTGTACGTTACCGTTAACCAAATATAACTTTACTATATGTTTTGTATGTATAAAGGCGTAGCCTAATTACATAAAATATATAAATATTAACTATTGTATCATGTTAAAGCATCACGGGTTTTTAAAAACTGTCAATGTATCAACAAAGCAGTTTTCATCTTTTTTAAATTTTCATCAAAAATCCACTTTAGAAAAATTGGCTGGCCTTTTCCGCATTAGATTCCTAGAATTTCTAAAAAATGAACTAATCCTACACAAAGAGAAGGGGATTTATTATTTTAATCGATTCAATGAGGCATTATTTATATTTAGAAATATGTCCCATCAAAACAGGAAGTTAGTTCATGTACATATTTTAGATACGATAACAAATTTTGAAAGAAAATGGTAATCATATATTTTTTCAACAAATAACGTGTACGTACACGTAGAAATACAACCTAAACCATAACCAAATAATGAAAAAAAACAGACTATTCAATTTAATGCTGATGGTATTGCTCGCCATTGTTTTTAATGCTTTCTGTGTAAAGGATGCTGCAGCTAAAAACCATCGGCTTACTGCCCAACAGCAATTTTCGGTAGTAGGGACCGTGACCGATGACAACAACTTCAAAACCGCTGGTGCGACAATCCTTAACAAGAAGACCAAACAGGCAGTGGTATCAAACGTGGACGGGGGCTACAGTGTTAGGGCATCCAATGGTGATACCATACAGGTAAGGATGACAGGATATGCTACCCAGACATTCGTCGCCAGGGACACCAGGAAAAGGGTGGACATTTCACTGAGGGAGGATATCCAGATGTTAAAAGCGGTAGAAGTTAGAACTGCCCTTGATATTAGGAGAGGCGAGAAGGAATTAGGTTATTCGGTTACACAAGTTAGCGGCGATGATATCAATAAGGCGAAAGAGACCAACATTATGAATTCACTGTCGGGTAAGGTTGCAGGTTTGGTTATTAATAGTGGTGCCGGTGGACCGGCAGGTTCATCTAGAGTGGTAATCAGAGGTGCAACGAGTATTACTGGAAATAACCAGCCTTTGTATGTAATAGATGGTATTCCGATGGATAATTCTAACTACGGGCAGGTAGGAAGTGATCAATTTGGCGGTGGCGTGGATATGGGAGATGCGATATCAGCTATCAATCCAGATGATGTAGAAACCATTACGGTATTAAAGGGCCCAGCGGCTACCGCTCTATACGGAAGTTTGGCAGGTAATGGCGTCATCTTAATTACCACTAAAAAAGGGACTAACAATAAAGAGTTGGGTATTGACTTCAACAGTACAAATACGATAGAAACACAATTGACAAGGTATGACGATGTACAATATTTGTACGGGCAAGGTAGAAGCCAATTAATACCTTCAGATCAGGCTCAGGCTTTTAACAGTTTGTTCGTGAATTTTGGTGCAAGATTAGATCCAAACGTAACTTATGTTGGTTTTGATGGCGTAACCAGACCTTATGCACTGGTTGAAGATAACATCCAAAACTTTTTCCGTACTGGTTCTTCGTTCAACAATACCGTCGCTTTATCTAGTTCAACAGAAAAATCTAGTTTCCGATTTTCTGCAGCAGACTTAAGATATCAAGATATTGTACCTAAAAGTGATATCCGTAGAAATACCTACACATTTACAGGTCGCTCAAAATTTGGAAATAAATTAACATTTGATGTAAGAGCTACCTATTTAAATGAAGATGTAAATAACAGAGCTGGATTAGGCGACTCTCCATCTAATATAGGCATGAACTTTAATGGATTGGCCAATAACATTGATCAGGCATTGTTTGCAACTAATTACAAAAATGCACAGGGCGATTACCTGGATTGGGGAGGTGGCCAGTATCGTTTAAATCCATACTGGGTAATTAACGAAATGTATAACAAAACACACAAAGACAGGTTTACTGGTGCACTTAATGCCACTTATCAATTTACCAAGGCATTTAGCCTTAATGCTAAAGCGGCTACCGATATCACATTTTTAGACTATGAAAGTTATAGACCTAGAACTACACCTGGAGCGTTAGGTGGTCAGCTTGATCAAGTTAATCAACGTTACACTACAAACCAAGTAGAGGTTTTGGCAAGCTATACCAAACAAGTAAGCAAAGATTTCAATGTTTCTGCTAGGCTAGGAGGAAGTATTAACGATCGTATTCGTAAAGGAACCAACTCTTCGTTCTCGAATATGATTGTGCTAGATGCCATCAGCGCTACTAGTTACTTAGATAAAGTAGTAATACCTAATGACATTCCTCGCCAAATTAGATCGGTATATGGTTTGGCAACAGTAGGTTATAAAAACTATTTATTCTTAGATATGTCGGTTAGACGAGATCAATCATCTACATTACCAGAAAGCAACAATTCTTACACTTATCCATCGGCCGCTTTAAGTTTTGTATTTACTGATGCATTTAAAATTAAAAGCGATATCCTTTCATTTGGTAAGTTGAGATTTAACGTAGCAGAGGTAGGAAGTGATACTGACCCATTTTTGTTAGATCGTTACTACACACTTAACCAACTTACCTTTAATGGTTCATTGAATGGTAAAATTTCATCGAGAGTAATACCTCCACTAGATTTAAAGCCAACGAGAACAAGATCTTATGAAATAGGTACCAACATGAAGTTTTTCAAAAACAAGATCAACTTTGATGCAACTTATTACAATTCTGACTCTAGAGATCAAATCAACATTGTACCGGCGCCAATTTCTTCAGGATATCCTCAACAGTTGATCAACGCAGGTGTGATTTCTAACCAAGGTATCGAATTGTTGATTTCTGGAAGTCCGCTGTCTAGTAAAAGTAAGGTAAAATGGGATATGAGTGTAAACTTCGCCAGAAACGTGAGCAAAATTAAATCTCTATCTGATCGTGTGGGTGATCACCTTAGTTTGTCAGAAGCTCGTTGGGCAGGTTTACGTGTGGTGGCTAGACCTGGAGAGCAGTACGGAACATTAATGGGCTACGACTTTTTGAGAGATCCTAATGGTAATGTAGTTTTAAACGCTACGAATTTACTTCCAATTATAGATCCGAATATGAAGGTATTGGGTAAAGGCGTGTTCGATTGGACAGGTGGTTTTACCAGCCGTGTTTCTTACAAGAACTTTAGTGTAAATGCGGCAATCGATGTAAAATATGGCGCTGATTTGTTCTCTATGACTAACCTATTTATGCATGCCAGAGGATCAGCATTGGCAACCCTAGAGGGTAGAGCAGAGTGGATTTTATCTGAAGAACAACGTTTAGGCGAAAAGAAAACAGCAGCACAATGGCAGGCCGAAGGTAGAGTAAGGGGCTATGTTCCTAAAGGTGTAGTAAATACCGGAACAGCGACAAATCCAGTATATACTGAAAATACAAGAGCAATAGACCCTACAAATTACTGGCAAACCTTTATTACGGATGGTTCTAATATTGCTACGCCATTTATATATAAAGCTACTTATGTGAAACTTAGAGAGCTTACGCTAACCTACACATTAACTCCAGCTTTTAGTAAACAATTAGGATTAAAAGGTGCTTCACTCGGCTTAGTAGCTAGAAATCCATTTATCCTCTACAAAGATGTACCCAACGTAGATCCAGATTCAAATTATAACAATAGTAACGGACAAGGATTGGAGTATGGTTCACTGCCAACGCGTAGAGGATTTGGTTTTAACCTAAATGTGAAATTCTAAGGATGTTATAAAATAATGTGTTGCACATTAATAATGATAAAAGATGAAAAAAATTAAATATATCTTATTGCTTACGTTGGGCTTAAGTACCATAGGATGCAAGAAATTTGGTGATATGAATACGGACCAAACTAGGTCTACTTCTCTAGATCCTGCTGCTCAGTTGATGTATGCGCAGGTATATTTCTCAGGAGATTTAGGTATTCAAGAGCGATCAAGTTATTTTATGCTCATTCCCATGATGCAACAGTTTGCTGGTGCGTTCAACATGAGTTTTGGTGCAGTGTATAAAAAAACACCAAGTTATTTATGGAGAACATTTGACGAGAGTTATGCAAATGATGTTCTAAACATTGTAGATGCAGTAGATCGTACCAATGGAGTTGCAAACAAAACAAATTTGAATGCAATGGCCCGCATTATGAAAGTATATACGTTTGCCCGCTTAACTGATTTGTACGGAGATATTCCTTATTTTGAAGCTGGTAAAGGATATGATGGTACAATTAGACCAAAATATGATGCCCAAAAGGATATTTATAATGATTTTTTCAAAGAACTAGCAGTGGCCTCGGCTCAACTAGATCCTTCAAAAGACCAAGTGCCAAACGAATATTTCTATAAAGGCAACATTACAGCTTGGAAAAAATTTGCCAACTCTCTTCGTTTACGATTAGCGTTGCGTTTGGCAAAAAGAGATCCAGAGAAGGCGAAAACAGAGATTCAGGCAGCTTATACTGCTGGTTTATTTACTAGCAATGCAGATATCTGTATGACTAGGCATGAGAATATCCCTAATAGCTACCAAGATCAAAGACCTAACGGAATATCTGCAGCTTGGAACGTTAAAAATGAAATGGGACGTGTGGTAAATACTTTCTTGAGTGCTTTAACCACTACCAATGATCCACGTGTAAACGCTTTAATTAGATGTTACAAGGAATTTAACCCAGTTGCGCCTACAAGATTTTTAGAAAGAGAAGACATTACCGCACAGGTGAAAGCTAGAATAGGTTTGGTAGGAGCGGTTCCGGGTGCCTATAACTATGATAACGTATTAAGTTCGGCAGCAATTACTTTAGCTGATGGTAGCTCTTACACCCCTAGAAGTATTGATTTGAAACCGCAACTTAATCACAATTTATTAAGAAATGATGCGCCTTTCTTCCATATTACTTACGCAGAAGTAGAATTGTTGCTGGCAGATGCTACACAACGTTTTGGATTAAACTTAGGCGGAACAGCTCAAGATCACTACTACAAAGGTGTAGAAGCTGCAATGCAACAATTGAGCTTGTATCCTAACGGCCCAGTAATTACAGCTACAGAAATCAATAACTTTAAAACTGCCAATCCATTAGTTGCTGGTACCGAACTACAACAAATCAATACTCAAATATGGATTGCCTTGTTGCTAAACGGCAATGAGACTTATTCTAACTGGCGTAGGAGTGGATATCCAATATTAATTCCATCGCCAAATAGCGAATCTGTATCGCAGACCATTCCTAGAAGATATGAATATCCAATATCTGAGAAGCAACAAAACACAGTTAACGTAAATGCTGCTATCCAAATTTTGGGCGGAGATGACTGGAATAAACGTGTGTGGTGGGATCAAGAATAATTGATTTAGACAATCTGATAATCGATCAAAAATTAAAAAAGTAGACAGTTGATACCGTTAGAATGGTGTCAACAACATTGAATATAAATCTTAAACAGATGAAAAAGATTAAATTATTAGTATGCATCCTGCTTTCGCTCAGCTTGTTTGCAGGTTGTAAAAAAGATGAGGTAGCAGAACAGGAAAAGAATAATGTTTTTACACCGAGAATTCTTGGAGGAGACATTGCGGCATTATTTCCAACCTCAGACTCTCCCCAATTATTAGATGTGGGAACAGAAATAGATTTTTCTCCAGTTCAATTCTCACCGTCGGGAAAGGTAAACGTGGTTTGGAAAGTAAACAATGTAGAAGTAGCCACTGGCGAAAAATATAAATACAAAGCCACTACAGCTGGAGAGCAGCGAATAAAAGTGGAAGCAACTTATAACGGAACTACGGTTAGCAGGTACAAAGATGTGATCGTATTGGGCCCGTCAACTGGAACTTTTACACCTAAAACTTACACGAAAGTGGTAATGCCTTATGTTTCGGCTACGTCAACTATTTTACAAATCAGAAACAACATTAAATGGGATAAAGTAACTCACGTAGCTTTAAAAGGAGCAACTGTTAATTTGGCTGGAGAATTGACTTTTACAGATTATACCACTTCACGAAGAGGGGAATATTTATTGCAAAAAGCGCATGCAGAAGGTGTACCGGTATTGCTGGGTGTTAGCGGTACTTTATCTGCGGATGGTTGGAACGTTTACAATAGCAATGATTTCGGAGCTAGATTGGCAAATGCTACTAGCAGAGAGACTATTGCTACATCACTAGCGAATTTTGTTACTAATAATAAGTTGGATGGGGTTGAAGTAAGGATGTCTGACGTTGGTAATGATGTAGAAGCAACTTTTCAGGCTAATATCCAAGCTCTTGGCGCTTTCGTAGATCGCTTGCGTGCTTTATTGGGTGCTCAGAAAATCATTACGGTTTCTGTGGCTTCTCCAACTTTAACAAGAGCAACAGGCTTATATTCTACATGGGTGGTTTCTAAATATGTACCTGCTCATTTCAATAATGCCAATTGGATTAACGTTAGGGCTTATTCTCAATCAGGTTATTGGGGCGGTACAAACGTAATCGGTCAACCTTCTAGTTACGAATTAATGGAAGCTGGAGTTAATTATTGGAAAGCAAGAGTGCCTGTAAATAAATTGGTAGTTGGTATGTCTGCTTTGGGAATTAGGCATTTACAAACTTCAACCATCAATGGAAACCTGGTTAATAATGGTTGGACAAATACATTCTTTGACTTTATGCCATACCGAGATATCATTGCCCAAGATGCTACTGCCTCGACAAAAGATAACAGTACAGCTATTGCAAGAGGTGTTTATTATAATGGCATACCTACCATTACACGTAAAGTACAATTGCTAAAAACTGAGAATGTTTTAGGTGCTTACTTGTGGGCCGGCGAGAATGACACTGTAGACGAAGCGACTTCACTAATAGGAACAATTTCAAAAACCATACAATAATGAAGTCAGCAAAGATTTTAATAACCTTATGTTTAGTGCTTGTTGCTGAACTGTCTATTGCCCAATTTAAGGTAGTGGGCTACATCTGGTCTAGAAAAAACATGGTTCAAGATTTGAAAAAAATTGACCTTGATAAAATTACGCACCTAAACATCGCATTTATTAACCCTACACCAGAGGGAGATTTTAAGGATGTGCCTGGTTTAGATACCGTTGTGCAAATAGCGCATCAAAAAAATATAAAAGTTTTGATGTCTTGCGGTGGTGGTAGCAGTCATGCTTATTATGCAAAACTACTCACCGAAAAATACAGAAAAGATCTCGTTAAAAACTTTATTAAAGTAGTAGATAAGTACGATTTAGATGGTGTAGATATAGATCTTGAGGGAGATGATATTGATGTGAACTATGAACCTTTTGTAGTTGGATTGCGCAAGCCTTTAACCAAAAGGAAAAAGCTGTTAACTTCTGCAGTTGCTTGGTGGACTAGAGGTCGTATCACTGACGTGGCATTGGCGCAATTCGATTTTATCAATATCATGGCTTATGATAAAACGGGTCCGTGGAAACCTGAAGTGCCTGGACAGCATGCACCTACTTCGTATGCGGAAGACCATTTAAATTATTGGCATAAGGAGCGAGGTCTTAAAAAAGAAGCCTTAAACGTTGGTCTGCCTTTTTATGGCTACGGATTTGGAGAATTGCCAAGCAAAGACAGAGCATTTAGACAGATTTCTTGGAACGATGTAGTAACCAAATATGCGGATAGAATGGATTACGACGAAATTGTTTTACCAGATAATGGAGGAACCTTGTACTATAACGGAAAGAAAACCATCAAAGAGAAAACCGAGCTAGCGGCAAAACAAGGCGGTGGCGTAATGATTTGGCAACTGCTATATGATAGCTTCAATGAACATTCGCTGCTAAATCTAATTAACAATACCTATAAAAATCAAACCACTACAGGTAAATAAGATTTAATATGAAGCTTCCTTTCTACTTATTCTTTACGTTAATGGTGTGCCTTTTCGCTTGCAAAAAGCAAAAAAAGGAAGAGGTATTACCTCCGAGGGAAGATGTAGTTGAGGAAACCTTTCTGCCCAAAAAGCAGGATTTTAAGGTAGTAGGTTATATTTGGTCTAGAGCAAGCATTGTAGATGATTTAGCAAAAGTAGATTTTGATAAGATTACGCATTTGAATATAGCTTTTATCAATCCTGACCCAGCATCGGCCACTTTTGCAGATATGCCAGCTTTAAATACTGTTGTAAAGACGGCACATCAAAAAGGTGTGTATGTAATGCTTTCCTGTGGTGGTGGTAGTCCTCAAAGGTATTATACCGATTTGCTAAACACTAAACGACCTGCTTTGGTCAAAAACTTTATCGATTTTGTTGATAAATATAAGTTAGATGGGATTGATGTTGATTTAGAAGGCGATGATATTGATGCCAACTACGAAGCATTTATTACCGAGCTAAGAACGCCATTAACAGAACGCAAAAAGCTACTTACTTCTGCAGTTGCCTGGTGGACTAGAGCAAGAGTGACCGATAAAGCATTGAAATCTTTCGATTTCATTAACATTATGGCTTATGATGCCACTGGTCGTTGGGACTTGACTAACCCTGGTCAGCATTCTACTTTCGCTTATGCGGTACAGCATTTAAATTACTGGCATTCGCAACGTGGTCTAGATAAAAAGAAGCTAGTGTTAGGTGTTCCGTTTTATGGCTATGGCTTTGGAACCTTATTTAACAGCAGTGCTTCGTTGGCTCAAATGTCCTGGCAAACGGTTCAGCAGAATTATTCTGATTGGGTAAACGTAGATGAAATCCCTTTTCCAAATAATGGAGGTACTTTTTACTACAACGGAAAAAATACCATTAAAGCAAAAACAGAATTGGCTGTAAAAGATGGAGGGGGGATTATGATATGGCAATTGCTTTATGATAGTACAAATAGTCATTCGCTTTTAACACTAATTGATAAAACTCACAGAGAAGCAACGAAATAATATTCGATGGTTAGCTGTAATAAACCAGTAATTATGAAGAAGACACTCAATTTATTAAGCTTGTTGCTTATTGTATTTATGTCCTGCAAAGGAGATAAAAGTATAATGCCCGAAGAGGAAGAAGTTGTAAAGAAACAAGCTAGCGTTAGCGTAAGGGCAGGTAGCCCTTTTGATATCAATGGCAGATTAACATTATTAGGCACCAACATCGTTAATAAAAATGGTGCTGCCATTCAGTTACGCGGTATGAGTACGCATGGTCTGCAATACAGGGGCAATTGCTACAATGAAACATCATTAAACCTTTTAATGCATGGATGGGGTATCGATATTTTACGTATCTCGATGTATATACAGGAAGGTGGTTACGAAACTGACCCCCTTCGCTTTACCAATTTTGTAGACGAATTAGTGGAAAAATGCTATAAAGAAGGTGTTTACGCATTGGTGGATTTCCACATGCTGGATCCCGGAGATCCAAATTACAATACAGAGCGTGCTAAAGTTTTCTTTGAGCACATGTCTAAAAAACATGCAAGCAAGGGCAATGTCATCTACGAAATATGTAACGAGCCAAACAACAAGCAATATGAAGTTACTTGGCCAATCATTAAAAATTATGCAGACCAGATTGTTCCTATCATTAGAAATAACGATCCTCAGTCTATCATCATCGTTGGCACGCCAGAGCATGCGTCGCGACCAGATTTAGTAATAGGTAACAAGTTGGCTTTCGAAAATATCATGTACACCATGCATTTTTATGCGGCAGACAAATGGAGTGCTAACCATCAAGGTAAGAGAATGGGTTATGTTTCTAAAGCAATTGCCAATGGTGTACCTGTATTTGTAACCGAATTTGGAACTCAAGATGGTTGGGGCGATGGCGCCAACGATTTCGTAATGTCTGCCAAGTGGTTGAAGTTTATGGAAGAGAGAAAAATTTCGTGGTGTAATTGGAATTATTCTGATAGTCCGCTTACTGGTGCCGCTTGGAAAACAGGTACTTGCCCAAATGGACCGTGGACCGATGATAACTTAAAAGAGGCAGGTAAGTGGATTAGAACTCAAATAAGTACACCAGCAGATAACTGGACTGGAAATTACCTTGCATGGAATTGGGAATACAATTTAGCCTCTGGCACTGGGACAGGCAGTAGTTTAAATGCTACATCGACTGTTCAAGTTTCAGAGTCTAAAGTGGGTACTCCAGGTTTTTTACCTTACCCCGCTATTGGTGCAGCAAGAACAGTTGTGGCAGCCAACGCCGGTGCAGGTTTCAATCTTAATAACGGCGTGCTAGCTATGGGTGCAAGTAATGGTACGGCTCCCAATAAATTCTCGCTCTATGACATTGCGGGGTCGTCAACTTTGGTTAATTTATCTTTCAAATTATCATTTAACAATAGTGTAAGCGGTACGGCAATTTTAGCTATAGGTGGTGGAGAAGGAAATCTGTTCAAAGGCAATGATGCTTATGCAAATAGTAAGCAGGATGGTGTTTTTACTGCAATTAGGTTTTTGGTTGGTACTAATTCATCAAATGCTCAATATAGATACTCAGATGGAACATCTTATGTACACAGATCTCACGATGTGGATGTTTTCCCTAGGACAGGCGATTTGAACTTCGAGGTGTATTGTAACAACACGGGAAATCCGAGAGTGTATCAAAAAGCGGGTGCAAGCTATACGTTACCTGCCGCATCGTTTCATATGTATGTAAATGGAACAGCTGTTAAATACAGCGGCTCACAAGACATCGCTTCAACAGGAGAGTTACTGCCTTATATGCCAATTGACGCTTTCATGTTGTCTGGTGCAAACAGCACGGGTAATACCTTAAATTTTTCAGTAAGCAACATTAAAATCAAATCATTAATAGGAAACTAAACTAACTAAACAACAAAACATGAAGACAAAATTTTTAACGTTAGCCGTTTTGGGCTTGGCTATAACAGCAGCAAAAGCACAAACTTATGGCACTTGGAAAGGTTCAAAAGAAGCTACATCTTGGACTTATGATTTAAACACAGGCACTGGTTCTGGTAAGAAATTCAACTCAGGTTCTGAGGTGAAAACTTCTGAGTCTAGCAAAGAGAAACCTGGTTTTTTACCGTATCCTGCTGTTGGAACGGCTAGGATAGTGGTAGCACCATCTTCGGGTTCAGGTTTCTCTTTAAATAAATCCGTAATCAATTTCGGTGCAAGCAATGGTGAAGCTCCAACCAAATTTTCAGTAACCGATATTCCCCAGTCGGCACCAGTTGGTAGTTTATTTTTCACTTTGTCTTTTAACGATGGAGTAAAAGGTACCGCAGTTTTGGCTTTCGGAAATTCACAAACAAGTATTTTTAAAAATGCCGCTGCTTATAATAACAGAAAACAGGAAGGGTTATTTGGCGCCATAAGGTTTATTGTGGGTAGTACATTTACCAATCCAGAGCATAGAACTGCCAGTGGTTCTTCTTATGTGCACAAAGCTTACGATGCCGATATCTTCGATAAAAGTGGAAACCTTAACATAGAGATTTACAGCAATAACTCAAAAGAAGAACAATCTTTTACACGTAAAGGAAACATTTATACTTTACCAGCGCAGACATTCAAAATTTTTGTAGGCGATAAGACCTTGAAATTTAATGGTTCAGAGAATTTACCTGCAACTGGAGAACTAGATCCTAATATGGCTATCGATGCATTTATGCTATCTGGTGCTAGCAGTGCAGAAAATACCTTGAGTTTTTCTATCAGCAACATAAAAGCAGGAACGCTAGCGGCTAATTAGCCGATCAATACTTAAACTCTAAACCAATTATTATGAAATTAAAACTTCTACTATCTACAAGTCTGCTTTTAGGAGCAGCATATCTTGCCAAGGCACAAACTTATGGGCTATGGCAAGGTGCAGCGCAAGCTACATCGTTCGATTATGTACTTTCGGGCAACGCAACATTTAGTAATGGACCTTCTATAAATTCGTCTGTTTCCTCACAAGCTACACCAGGTTGGTTACCCGCACCGTCTGGTACGGCAAAAGCACGTATTGCTACTGCTGCAGGTGCTGGTGCCGATATTACATTAGCTGGGTCGGTACTTACTTTAAATGCGAGTAAAACCAATGAGCCTAATAAAGTTGCTCTATACGACGTCCCAAATGCAACGGCTGTAACAAGCATTTTTTTCGATTTGTCTTTTGATGGTGGAACTCAGGGAACCGCGGTAATTGGATTTGGAAAAACCAATGACATCTTTACGGATAATAATCCACTAATCAACGCATCGGCTGCAGGTATTTTTGGAGCTTTAAGGTTTACAGTAGGTAACAGCAATAGTAATTCTGGTGTACGTTTAGGTACTTTCAGTTATGCTGCGCCATCGCCAGAGGTTTTTCCAAAAACTGGTACAATTAATGTCGAGGTTTACTGTAATAATACAGCTTTGGCTAAAAGCTACGCTAGGGGAGCAACGAATTATTCATTGCCGGCCAGGTCTTATCACATTTACGCTAACAATAACGCGGTTAATGCATCAGGCTCTGTTAATTTAACCACTACTGGTGAATTAGCTGTTGATCAAAGTATCAACGCAATTCTATTTGCAGGAACCAGTAGTGCGTCTAATACTTTGAAATTTGCTGTAAGCAACATCAAATTCGGTTGGATACCGCAAAACGTACTTCCGGTAGAATTAAGTGCTTTCACAGGTAAAAAAGTAAATAATGGCGCACAATTGAACTGGACTACCTCGTCAGAAAAAGACAATGCTTACTTCGATGTTTTAAGAGCTTCAGAAGATGGTGTTTTCAGATCAATTGATAAAGTAAGCGGTAAAGGAACTACTAACGGAAACAGTAATTATCAATTTGTAGATCAAAACCCCTTAAATGGAAATAACTACTACAAAATTAAGCAAGTAGATCAAAATGGCGATAGCAAAGAGTATGGTCCGGTAACCGTAGGTTTTGATCTGACAACAAGCAAATTAGCAGCCTTTGTAAACGCAGGTCATCATTTGGTACTTACTTATCAAGCTGCCGAAAATGCCAATGCAGATATCACTATTGTTGACTTAAACGGGAAGAAATTGATTTCTCAAAAAGTAAGTTTAACGAAAGGTTTAAACCAAGCAAAGCTTGATGTAGGTGCCTTACCTAAAGGATTGTATGTGGTTAGAGTTGGATCGAAAGGAAAAGGTAGTACTGCGAAATTTATAAAGTAGCATAAAGATATCAGTATAATGGTGAAGGTCTTAGACGCAATCGGGGGATGTAAATCTGAGACCACATTATACTGTTTTGAACTAATAATTTTAGTGTTTGATTGTTTTAAACCCATTGTCTAAATAACATCTCAATTTTAAGTCGACAGGTTTAATTAAATAAGAAGTGGTAATGAAAGTAAATGTACTGAGCTTGGTTGTATTAGTAGCTTTGTCTTTGGGTGTGATAGTAAATGTCAACGCCGGCAAGCCAGTTATTGTCAGAGAGTTTCCTATAAAAGGTTTCCATCTCGATTTAAGGATACAGGCGATGAAAATGCCCGCATTAAAGGCATTTGCGAACAAACTGAGTCAAAATGGTATTAATACCTTGGTAATGGAGTGGGAGGCAACCTATCCCTATGAAAAACATGCCGTAATTTCTAATAAATATGCTTACAGCAAGGCTGAAGTTAAATCTTTCATCGCTTATTGCGATTCGTTAAAGATTGATGTTATTCCCTTACAACAAAGCTTCGGTCACGTAGAATATATACTTAAACATTATCGCTATAAAGATTTAAGAGAAGATCAAAAAGATTATTCTCAGGTAAATCCTATTAAAGAAGAGCAGTGTAAAGCACTATTTGCAGATTTGTTTGCTGATATGGTAAGTACACACAAATCGCCATATTTCCATATTGGTGGCGATGAAACTTATTTGCTGGGACGTTCGAAAGAATCCAAACGCAAAGCTGATTCGTTAGGTATGGGTCGTTTATATGGCGATTATATTAAAATGCTCTGCGAATTGGTAGTTAGTTTGGGTAAAAAACCTGTCGTTTGGGCGGATATTGCCTTAAAATATCCAGATGCTTTAAAATCATTACCAAAACAAACCATTTTTATTGATTGGAATTACGGTTGGGAGTTAGACCGTTTTGGCGACCACAAGAAATTGATGGAAAGTGGTTTTGAAATTTGGGGTTCACCCGCGATCAGAAGCCATCCCGACAATTATTTCTTAACGGATTGGGCAAAGCACTTCAATAACATCAAAACATTTATTCCGCAAGGAAAGGAATTGGGCTATAAAGGAATGGTGATGACTTCTTGGTCAACTTCGGGTATCTATACGCAAATTGCAGAGTCACATAGCGATTTCATCGATTTACATGCCATCAGAAGAGTTTACCCAATATCGGGCTTTAACTTATTAATCGATGGTTTTTTTAATGCTGTTTCTTCAGAAAAACCATTTCAGCCTAATGAGTTCGTAGAGAAATATGCAGCAGATAAATATGGCTTTAGCAAAGCCGATGCAAAAACATTTTGGAATGCCTTAAAAATAGCTCCTTACGAAATAAATCAAGGTAAAGTGAACAAGCCAAACTTTACAGTAAAACAGTTAGCTGACAGTGCTTTACTTTCGCTAAATACCTTAAAGCAGTTAAAACCTGCAAAAAACAAAAATGAATTTAGCCACTACACGCTCATGTCTAATATCCGTTACAACTATTTGGTAACAATCGAAGTAGAGGTTGCTTTAAATCAAACAACTTTTAAACTAGCAGATGCTAACGGACTACTACAGAAATTGACTGCATTAAACACAGTAGAGGTAGATCAGCAGTTTAAGGAGTTAAATGCTGATTTGTTGCACGATAAAGAAATTGACGAAGAAACAAGATTAAGGAATTTTAGATACCTAGACCTTCTTGTGAGATTAAATAAAATTAAATAAGCTATAGCAACATACCATGCCGACACAAAATAACATCGTTCAGGTTTCATCACTAAGTAAAAAAGATACGCTTATTTCTATTTCACTGATAGGAGTGCTGTTTTTTATATTCGGTTTAATATGATGGCGTTGGCCGATGTTCCATTGTTGGATGCTGTTAAAATGGCTAGTGCTACGCCTGCTAAAATCTTGAATATTCAGGATAGGAAGGGGGAGTTGGTGAAAGGTAAAGATGCCGATATCGTAATTTTTGATGATGAGATAAATATAGATACCACTATGGTTAAAGGGAACGTGGTTTATAGTAAGGATAAGATAAAAATTTAAGGGGAACCACTAAGACACGAAGAACACAAAGTAAAGCTTATTATTGAAGATGCTAGATTAAATCTTTGTGCCCTTGGTGCCTTGGTGGTTAATTATAACGAGTGTGAGAAGATTAGAGATACCTTTTTTAGATACAGATGGAGTGGAGGAAGTTGTACAAATCAGCCAGTTAATGGATGCTTTGGAAACTACACCTATTGATTGTAATCCTTGGCCTGCTTATCAGGCAAATGCCGATGCAAAGTTTTCGATGGCACATAACGGTCAATCTATATTATTGAAATATGTGATTGCCGAAAAATATCTTTTAGCTAATGAAGTAACCAATGGAAATATTCATAATGATAGCTGTGTAGAGCTTTTTATTGCTTTTGATGATAATGGATATTATAATTTAGAATTCAATTGCTTAGGTTTTACAAAGATAGGTTACGGAACGGGAAGGCACGGACGTAGATTACTGCCCATCGACGTGATTAAGCAGTTGAGTTTTTCTTCTAAGATTAACTCCAATAGTACCATTAATAGCAATATAGGTTTCGATTGGGAAATTATGTTGGTAATACCTAAAGCGATTTTTGTCAAACATCAAATTACTTCTTTTAACAACCTAAAAGCAAAAGGTAATTTCTACAAATGTGGCGATGGTTTACCGCAACCTCATTTCTTAACCTGGAACATGATAGAAGCAGACAAGCCAGACTTCCACAGGAAAGATTTTTTTGGGGAGCTAGCATTTAGCTAGTTGCTAAACAAAAAAATCCCGCTAACAAAGCGTCAACGGGATTTTTTATAGCAGTTGCTTTGGTTTATTTAATGACATTCACAGTTCTACCACCTCTTCCTTCATTATTAAATACCCTTAATCTAATGTTATTTTGGTATGGAATTGCCGAAGTGTATTTCGGGCTTTTTGTGCTTGGAGTTGAACCATCAACAGTGTAATGGATGGTTAAATCTGGATATAGTACATTAGCTTCTACTTTATTGTTAGCTACCACATATCCCGCAGTTGGAATTCTATATTTAAATCCGCCAGCGTAATAATTTAGCCTAGGAAATTCATTTCTACCAATTCTGTTTACAAAGCTAGACCAGTCTTTCTGATAAAGTGTTTTGCTTTTTGTTAGGTCATTCTCTGTAGTCCAAGCTGGATCTGCTGCCCAAGCACGTTCTGCTAATCCCATTATTTTTGGTAAAAACAAGTATTCAAAACGTTTCTTACTATATAAAACTTCGCTCCATAAAGGCGCTTGTACACCAATAATATTCGCTTTGGCATTATCATTAAGTTTATCCATCGCATCATAATAACCTTCTGGTAATGGATTACCATATTGGTCTTCAGTTTGATTCTTGTAGTAATTGAAAGGAATGAAATTGAATGGTTTATCTACATCTACATAACCGCCCCAATACTGACCAATTTCATTGTAGTCTTTATTGTAAGATAAATCTAAATACATATTGGTTACATTGGTTAATACCACTTTGTAGCCTGCATTGGCTAATTTGTAAGCTAAATCTTCGTTTCCTTTTAGGTTGTTCCAAACATCAGTATGGAAGTTCTCATTAATAAAGCGAGTATCTAACACCATTTGTTTTTTGCCATTTACCAATTGCTTTTTCAAACCAATTTCTTCCCATCCCGATAGGTAAAGATTTTTAGCCTTGAGCAAAGCACTTACCTTGGCGAAATAATAGTGCCACAGCTCATCTACATTTTCAATTGACTTGTCTTTTTCCAATAAAGCCTTAACTGCAGGAGATTTCTCCCAAACACCGTTCGGGACTTCATCGCCACCAAAATGGATGCTTTGCAATGGCGCACCAGCGGCTTTGTACATTACCACTGTTTCATCGATTATTTTGCCAATGAAATTATAAACAGAAGGTAGTGCAGGGTTTATGACGTTATCATTAAAGCCCTGTACCGAGCGATAAACAGATTGGTCTTCTAAATCTCTCAATAAATATTGCTTGGCTTCTTCAGGTTTTCCAGCGGTGATTAGTCGTTTGTAGCGGGCATCCATTGCTTTAATGGCAGCTCTGGCATGTCCTGGCGTTTCGTACTCGGGAATAACTTTGATATGTCTGGCATTGGCATATTTAAGTATTTCAATAAAATCAGCCTTGCTCAAATGACCACTTCCAGAAGTATTGTTTACCGACGGACCAGAACCGTAAGATGGAAATAAATGTGCATCTTCTGTTAAAGTATGACCTCTTCTGCCACCAACTTGGGTAAGTTCTGGTAAGCCTTCAATTTCAATTCTCCAACCTTCATCATCATTAAAATGTAAATGAAAAACATTGATTTTATACAGTGAAAGTACATCTAACACTTTTAGAATTTGAGCCTTAGTCTGGAAGTTTCGGGAAATATCCATCATAAACGCACGATGCGGAAAACGTGGTGCATCCTTAATTTTCCAATTGGCAATAGTGATATTGTTTTGTTTGGCTTTCCAAGATTTGGAAGGCAGTAGATTTTTTAAAGACTGAATGCCATAAAATGCTCCAGCAGGTTTTGATGCGGAAATGCTAATTCCAGAAGCTGTGATTTCTAGCTCATAGGCTTCTGCCACTAATCCAGCCTTTTCCTTTAGCGTAATGCTGTTTTGCGAAACAGATGATACAATTTGTGGTGCTTGAACTAACACTTTACCTAGTTCAATTTTTAGTAATTCTGCTTCTTTGGTAAATGCAGCGTTACTTACAATTTTGGTGTTTCCATTTAGCGAAAAGCTTCCATTTGTTTTTTCAAAGCTTACTGGACTAGGTATAAAAGGAGGGATGTTGTTTTCACCCACTTTCACTATCGCCTTATTTTGCTCGAAAATTTGATTAGCTATAGCTTTTTCCTGCGCACTATAATCAACTTTAGATACGCTTTTTACTGATAGTGCTACTGGTTTTGATGACTGATTGTCATAAACGATGTAAAAACCTTCTGAATAATCCGTAATGTTTTTTAAGTTTCTTGAAAGGATTTTTATACTGACCGATTTTTTAGGTGCAATGCCTTTGAAGTTTTTACCAGGACTAACGGTAAATAAATCTCCGTTAAGATGGCTGATTTTCAAAGTTAACGAATCTGCACCAGCGTTACGAGGATTTCCAGAATTGAAATATATTTTCCAACCCGAAGCAGGAAATGAGGTAGTAGATGGGTTCGTTAAAACTAATTCAGAAAGTGTATTTCCAGTATTTTTATGGTTTGCCTCTACGATAATCCAAGTTAAGTTTATCTTTTGTGGTACAACCTTTTTCTGCGCATAAGCTTGAGCCGCAATTAGCAACAAACATAGACTTGTCAATAGTTTTTGTTTCATGGGTTTTATATTTAGTTCGGTTAATTTTAGACTTTAACGTAGATTTTTTTCTTATCAAGGATTAACCCTATAACCCAGAGCAACAGCATATAAAGTACTGCAAATACTAGAGAAGCATTTTTATCTGCCAACCAACTAGTTAAACCGTTTTTATAAAATAGGGAAGGTAAAGAAGAACCGTCAATTTTAATGAGGTACAAGAGCTTCATAATTACCCAAGCTAGAATATAGATAAACAGTGCATTTTTACCAAAAACCTCAAAAAAGTACGTCCATTTTTTGAAATTAAATACATCTATCAATGCAATTAATAAGCCTGTGATTACTAAATCCCAACCTAAAGAAAATAATACATAAGAGCTGGTCCAAATGGGTTTGTTAATAGGGAGGCTGTAGTTCCACACAAGACCTATTACTAAAAAGGTGATACCTACACCCATCAAGCGATAAACAGCGGTAGTATTATTTCCTTGTTTTTGCAGATATCTACCAGTGAGGTAACCAATTAATACATTTACGATGGCAGGAAAAGTGCTTAATAACCCCTCCGGGTCAAAAGCGACACCAAAGCCTTGGTATAAATTCTTGCTATTGAATAGGAAATCATCTAAAGCTTTGGATGCATTTCCTTCTAAACCGTAAGGGTTGCCCGGCTGACCAAAATAGCATAAGATACCCCAGTAAGCAAGTGACATGGCTGCACTTATAACTGCAATGGTTGTTGTTTTTCTAAAAAAATAGATGATTAAGCTTCCAAAGAAATAACACAAAGCTATACGCTGTAAAACCCCGAATATCCTTACTTCTAAAAAGTTTTTTAGTGAAACACTGCCATCTTCGCCAAATACTATAAATGGAAAGAGATTGAGTAGTAATCCGATGATAAATATAATGAGCGCCCGTTTAGCTATTTTTTTAAAGAAATCTCCGAAAGAAACATCTTCTAATTTTTTTAAACTAAAGCTCAAAGCGTTTCCCACCACAAAAAGAAAGGTAGGGAATACAAGGTCTGTTAAGGTAAAACCATGCCATTCTGCGTGTTTAAATGGTGTGTAGATGTTACCCCAATCGCCAGGGGTATTGACTACGATCATTAAAGCAACGGTTAATCCTCGTAAAACATCTAAGGATAAATACCTTTGCGAAATTGTCTTCTTCATAATTTTATAGAGTTCAGGTTTGAAGCATCATATGATTGCTCCTTAAATTTATTTGGTTTTTGAAAAATGGGTTAAACAAAAATATAAATTTTTCGTTAACGTACACGAAAAATATTACTTTAGCGGAAATATTAGTTGAACGCGGTGGAAAAAGCCTCTTTCAATTATGTTAACTAACCAACCTAATAAATTAAGATGACAAACCCTGTTCAAACCAAACTAGATGTAAGAATTTACGAAGACAGAAAAAGCATGGGAGCGGCTGCTTCAGAGAAATTCGCTAAAGAAATAACAGCTCTTTTAAAAACCAAGGATGAAATTAACGTAGTATTTGCCGCAGCACCTTCACAAAACGAATTTTTAGCAGCACTAGATTATGAAAACCTAGATTGGAGCCGTGTAAACGCTTTCCACATGGATGAATATATTGGCTTAGCTGCCGATGCCACACAAGGTTTCGGTAATTTCTTGAAGCACCGACTATTTGATAAGTTCAATTTTAAATCTGTAAACTATTTAAACGGTAATGCCGCTGATATTGCTGTGGAATGCGAAAGGTACACAGCATTATTAACTCAAAACAAAGTTGATGTGGTGTGCATGGGCATAGGAGAGAATGGACATTTGGCTTTTAACGATCCTCCTGTAGCAGATTTTGAAGATAAGTATACTGTAAAAATAGTAGAATTAGATGAGGTTTGTAGACAACAGCAAGTAAACGATGGTTGTTTTGTGGCTTTGGATGAAGTGCCGACGGAAGCGTTGACCTTGACCATTCCGGCATTATTAAGTGCTACGTATATTAATTGTGTAGTTCCTGGACCGACTAAAGCTGAAGCCGTAAATCATACTTTAAACAGTGAAATAAGTACAGAAAACCCAGCGACGATATTAAGAACACATTCAAATGCGGTACTATTTTTAGATAAGGATAGCAGTAAGTTGTTAAATTCATAGTTTTAAAAATATGGCCGAGCAAACTTTAAATCCAATGCAGAACAGGTACCTATCTTTAGACGTATTGAGGGGATTAACCGTGGCACTGATGATCGTAGTAAATACTCCTGGTGACTGGAGCAATATCTACGCACCTTTAAAACATTCCGATTGGCACGGCTTTACATCTACTGATTGGGTTTTTCCAACTTTTTTGTTCGTGGTAGGTAATGCCCTAAGTTTTAGCATAAATAAAATGGGGCAAATGAGTGCTTCGCGATTTCTTTCGAAGGTTTTCAAAAGAACATCGATCATCTTTTTGATTGGTTTGTTCCTCAACGGTTTTCCCTTTTTTCATTACGAGGAAGATAAAATCGTGTTCAATAATTTATTGGATATTAGACTTTGGGGAGTGCTGCAACGTATTGCTGTATGTTATTGCTTGGCTAGTTTAATGGTTTATTTCTTCAAAAAAACTACAGTAGTTGTTTCAAGTATTGCTATTCTTTTTGGTTACTGGGCTATATTGTATTTCTTCGGGGACCAACCCGATCCTTACAGTTTGGAAGGAAATGCCATAGGAAAGGTAGATTTAGCTTATCTGCCAGCTAAAAATATCTACAAGCATTATCCAATCCCTTTTGACCCACTTGGTCTGTTAAGTACATTACCTGCTATTGTTAATGTAATCGCTGGATATTTTACAGGATTATTTATTCAGAAGAATGGTAATAACTTATCTTCCGTATGGAGATTAACTATTGCGGGCGTAGCTATAGTATTCATTTCCATGTTATGGGATGTCTATTTTCCTATAAATAAACCTTTGTGGACGAGCAGTTATGTACTATGTTCCTTAGGTTACGATTTAATAATTATTGCCTTGTTAATGTTATTGATAGAAATTTGGCAAATGAAAAACTGGGTATATTTCTTTGAAGTGTTTGGTAAAAACCCTTTGTTTATATATGTATTGGCCTGGTTGGTAATTAGTGCTATGGCCGTAATTCGTATCGATGGCAAACCGCTAAAAGGAATCGTTTATAAAGCAGGTTTCGCAGATTGGTTAACGCCAATTAATGCCTCGCTTTGGTTTGCTGTTGTCTATATGTTAGCGATGTGGGTTGTTGGAATAATTCTCGATAAGAAAAAGGTTTACGTTAAAGTGTAAAACGAGCAAAGGCGCAGTATCCACTGGGACAATTGCTACTAACCTAAACAGACTATTATTTTTAATGGCGATGTTTGTCAGGATTTTTTTAAGAAGGTTGATATGATTATCCCTTTTAGATGATTCTTCTTCGTAAGAGTGATCATGTCTACATCCAGTACTCATTAAACTAAGACAAATGAGCATTGCTATTGCTCTAATTGCTTCCATCTATTGAGTTTTAATGCTAAAATTTTAATTGTCTGCCATACAGATTTATATGTGAGCATAATCAAGAAATGGAAATCTCCTGCATCAATGTTTGCAGGGATCTCGAAGTGCCCGGTTCTTAAAGCTTGATCGGCGACCGTTTATTAGGGTATCGATTATTGAGATAGGAAGGTAGTGATTGTACACGAACCTACAGCATCTAGTTGAGTGTTAAGGTAGCCAGGTTTAGGGAATCGCGATTTCCAAAATATTTGCAGTATCGTTTTATAGACCAACAGATATCACAGCACGATAATTTGTAGGTAAAGGCCTGTCTGATGGTCGGGAGAATGAGACCTTTTATTTATTATTAGATAAGTAATCTCAACATCAATTTAAAGGAAACAGTCTGGATTATTACCGATTTAATTTCTTTAAATCATTGGGCTCTAAAGGTGTGTAAGCTCATTGCCTCATCGAGTGCCTAACTATCTTTATGTAGGAGATTGACAGAAAGTAAAGGCATATCTATCAGTATTTTTTATGGTGCTGGCGTATTGATTTTTCTTCCAACTGCCTGTAATAGGCTATACGTTCCAGTAACATCTTGTGAGAGTTCCCAGATCATTACGCCCCTTATATATTGTGCAGCATACTTCGTTTTTGCTTCAATCGCTGTAATGCCGTTATACTTATAGCCATCGTAGTAATCGACGTAGGCCATGCCTGTACCATATTGTGCCAATAGATCCTTATAAGCTTTATAGCCCGTACCCACCGTTGGTTTATAGCCGTAAAACGGAACACCTAGTACCAGCTTAGAGGCAGGACAACCTAAGTTTAAGAAATTCTGAATGTGTTGTATTGCTGCATCATATGTCGAATGGTTTCCTGTGCCGTTCCATCCATTATCATATGACATAATGTTGATCAGGTCCAAATAGCTATAGGATGATGCCGGGATCATCGCATTTACATAGCCTGCTGTGGCCGCTGTTACCAATTTCCCCAAGGGATTAATCTTGTTTCGTAGTGCTGACACGAATGGTGCGTAGTTTTGCTCGCTTTTGATAGTAGCCAATGTGGTGCCCTCGACATCGATGTCAATGCCATCAAGGTTAAAGTAAGTTACAAAAGCTGCTAGGTTATCGATAAAATTTGTACGATGTGCAGTTCGAAATTGAACAGCGATATCACCCGCGTTGGGGTCGGGACTGCCCCCGCCTAATGAGGCCAAAACTTTACGCCCTTCTGCATGCGCTTTGGCCACCACGTAATTGATTTCTGACGCATTGAAGTCACTATACAAGGGCTGCCCGCCTGACATCATCGCTCCTGAAGAACTAGGTGCGAAAAATGCCAAATTAACGTGGGTTACGATGCTAAAATCGATCGCATTGGTTACGTTAGTGACATTGGCCCATCCTGGAATATACCCGATAACAACCTTGTTCGCGGGCGTTGCCAGTGCCTGTACAACGCCGTTATTGCTGTTCAAAACTTTAGAGTCTGTTGATATTTTTTCTACCGGAACCTCTAGCTGTTTGCTGCACGAAAATAATACAAGCAACATTATAGATAGAGATAGGGATTTTAAATGTTTCATTCTTTTTTGATTTAGTTTAATGAGTCGGTTGTTAGTATACTTAAGATATGCCTTTAAAATTCCTACGATTGAAATATCAGCCTTCAATCTCGTATTTGTTTACGAAGTTTGAGAACAAACGGGGGAATAAATTTTCATTCTTATCTAACGCACAAATCATTTTCAATTAAAATCGTGTACGTAAACATTTATTCAAATTTAATAAATTGTATAAGGAATACAACTTTTTAGACAATTTTTTCGATGATATAAACTTGATGATTGTGCAAGCATTTGCCATGTCTCTTTACGTATTATACTCTTATCTATTATATCAGCAATTAATCTTGAGTGTTGAATGGGAGGCGTAAAGCGAGATGTAACGCTACAGCGATTCTGCGTAACCAATTAAAGAACTTCATTACTTAACTTGCTATACCTTTTTGGCTTAACTCCAATTAGCCCTTCAAAAACTTTGGTAAAATGGCCCAAGTTTGAAAAACCAAGCTGATATCCCACTTCGGAAACAGACAGCCGTTCTTCTCTCAACAAGCGGGCAGCTTCCTGCATTCTGAAATTTTGGAAATATTGAAATATACTCTTGCCAAAAACTTGGTTAAATAGTCTTTTTAATTTTGTCTCGCTCATACCGGAAAATTTTGATAGTTCGGAAATTGAAGGCGCTTCTTCAAGGTTATGTATTAGACGTTCTTTTACCTGATACAACATCCTGATATCAGCAATATTCAAACCTTGCACTTTCTTGTCGTCTCGGCTGACAAGCGAAATCAGTAATTGGCAAATGAGTTCCTGCGTTTTTAGCCTATAGTAAAAATCTTGAAGCTGTACGGGCAAATTACTCGTCGTGATATCATCCACAACCTTCAACAGCGGAACAAATACAAACTCCTCAAACAACAAGGGGTGCTTATTTTCCAAAATAGTATTTATTAAAGGGTGGTTTATGCGTGCTCCTATTAATTCTCGTAGGTAACTCGCATCGATACTCAATGATATAGAATTTTGAACGGTGTTTTTTGGAATAAAAAGTTCCACATTTAATCCTTGGGTCGTAATTTGAACTGATGGTTGGAATTTGGTGCCTTTTCGTGATTTAGGTGAATTTATGATGTGTTGAAAATTAAACAGGAGCATATTAGCAGGTTGATTTCTTCTGCTAATGGCAAAGTCTTGATGTAGCTCATAGTTCAATACCATCATCCGCAATCGTTCATCGAAACTATAGCCTTGTATAAAGCCTATTCCAAATCCTTCTGGTACTTCCACCCTTCCATTTTCGACGGTGCTACCTACTTTTTCGGCAAAAGCAGCGAGCATTCCTAATCCGTCTTTTGATTTAATTTCAATTTTCATTAGGTCTTTTATGAGTATTTTTATGACTAAATTAGGCTGTTTTGCTTCATTATACAACTTAATTATGCATTAATTTATTAGTTAGATGACAGCACAATTAATAAATGCCTGCATTGATTAGTATCTTTATCTCATCATTCCTTAAACCTCAACTCATCAAGGAAATTGGACGAATATTATTGACATTAGGTTAATCAAAACCCTAATTGGAGTAGGTTATTATGTTTCTAATCAACCTTTGCTGTCACGAAATCCACAGACCTTTTCATCGGCCATCTTTTTGACTGGCAGAGGAATGGTGCTCTGTTTCGGATCCTATTCGACTTAACCACTAGTGATCTCAGTCCCGGAGAGGCAGGCAGGGACTGGGGTTTTTCGAGTTCGGTGAAATAGCTCTCCAGTAGCTTTGGTGCGACAGCTATCACTTCGAGTTTCTTTATTGCACAACTATCAGGATCAATTAATTTTCCAGTTGAGCACAGTTTAATTATGATTGTATCATACTGTGCCCGATATTGATGCGTTTGCTGCCTAAAAATATACGAAATGCTGAACATTGAGTTTAGGCCATTCGATAAGGTTGAAGCCGTTTACGACTATTTTTAAGTTGCATTCAATTATTATGCTCGGTTAAGGCTTGCTAGCTTTGTGTTATCAAATAAAAATCGATATCAAATGAAAAATAAAAAAATAGCCATTATTGGAGGCGGTCCTGGAGGATTAACACTCGCCAGGTTGTTGCAGATGAAAGGGTATGAGGTAAAAGTATATGAAAGGGATACAGACCAAAATGTGCGTCAGCAAGGTGCAACTTTAGACTTGCATGAAGAGTCCGGGCTTAAGGCCTTGATTGCAGCTGGTTTGTTAAATGAATTTAAAAAGCACTATCGTCCTGGTGCTGATAAATTGCGTGTAACCGACCATAATGCGGTGGTACATTTCGACGATCATACCAATGAAACTCCGGTTGAGAAAAGTAGCGCTTCTTTCCGTCCGGAAATTGACAGGGGACCATTCCGTGATCTGCTTATTGCTTCACTTGAAAAAGGTACCGTTGTTTGGAATTCGAAATTTGTATCTCTGCAGGCCAAAGATAATGGTTGGGATATTTTCTTCGCTAGTGGCAGTACAGTTTACGCTGACCTTGTCATTGCCGCAGATGGTGCAAATTCAAAAATCAGAAAATACCTTACCGATATAGCTCCCGTTTATTCGGGCATGACCATTGTGGAAGGCAATATATACAATGCGGAGATCAATGCGCCGGAACTATGGAAACTGGCCAAAGGTGGAAAAATATTTGCGTTGGGACTGGAAAAAAGCATTATTTTAAGTGTCAAAGGCGATGGCTCCCTATCCTTTTATACAGGAACAAGGGAAATGGAGGACTGGGTAAAAACTTCTGGTATCAACTTTGAAAATAAGCTGGAAATATACGATTGGTTCAAGGAGCGTTTTGCCGATTGGGGCAATCAATGGCATGAGCTATTTGTTAGTGATGACAGCTATTTTGTCCCCCGGCCCCAATACCACTTTCCAATCGACCAGCAATGGGAAAGTTTGCCCAACCTAACGATGTTGGGCGATGCTGCACATCGTATGCCTCCCTACGCCGGTGAAGGGGTAAATATGGCAATGCTGGATGCACTGGAACTCGTAGAACAGCTTACAGCAACGGATATAAGCGACCTCAAAACTGCTGTTTCAAAATATGAAAGGACGATGCGAAAGCGTGCTGCCGAAATCACTGAGGTCACCATGCAATCCATGGAAAATATGCATTCTAAAGAAGCCCTGAAATTTATAGTTAATACGTTTCACCTTATCCACTGATAAAAGCTCATTCAATTTTTAAAAATGAAGATTAAAATTTTTGTACTGCATATGGCCATTGTGGTAAGCAGCGGATTACTGTTTGTCAACCTTTACAATGCTATCGTCGATGCGTCCAATTGGGGTCATCAGCTTCCGCAATCCATTAATATTGCCCGAAACTATTTTGCTTTTAAAAATCCGGCTGATTTTTTCAAATTCACAGGTCCATTGGTACACATCATCGGTATCAACTGCGTTATTCGATTTTGGAAAACCGACAAGAAAGTGCGTTGGTATAATGTAACCGCGTTAGCAGCAATCCTATTTAACGACTTACTTACCTTCATATTTATCTTTCCGCTAAATATAGTTCTTTTTGGCGCTACGCAAGATATAAAGGCGATTCAGCAAGCCTTCCATCAATGGTATTTACTCAATTGGTTCCGGTCAATTATTTTAACGGTAATTTCTGTAATGTATAGTTTATCGCTTAACAGGTATTCGCGAATGCTTTTGAAGGGTATATAGTGGGAAGAGTCATCATTTTATCTTTATTCTAACTCTTCGCAACGAAAGCCTAGCTTTAAGAGTAACCTGATAGTATCTGAAAATCAGTTTAGCCAATTTATTAGATAAAACTGCAGTTTTAAATCTGAAATGATATTAACGGCGGTGTAATTACAGGTTTCGCTGAAACTGATCACGGTTATGTATTGGCTTTTAATGCTTATAGCTGAACCTATATCCAAAAAGTTTGGGAGAACCACTTTTGGCAGAACTCCCACTTTAGCCAGCTAATTAATATTCGATAAGAAGGAGAAATTTAATTTATAGCCTGCTTTTTGATTACGTCAAGATTTATCAGGTTGTTAAAAAAGTTATTTTTTTAACAACCTATAGTTCTAAGGATAATTACGATAAATTCGTAACGGATTAGTTTTTGAATTAACCAAATTTTAGAAACATGATCAAATCATGCTAAGAATCCCTAAATAAAGATAAATTGATATGAAAAAAAGTTACATGCTAGAAAAAATAATTCGTTTTTTAATGTTCCCGTTAATCAGCATCGCTATGTTGAATGCAGAGGCTTCATTATCCAAGGGTGATCTTGCGGTTATCGGAATGAATGGCGGTGCCGACGCGGGCGCTGGATCTGTTCGGAGCTTTGCAGTTGTTGCCCTCAATACGATAGCAGAGGGAGAAGTGATTTTTTTCACCGACCGTGGCTGGGTGAATACCTACACGGGTGCGAATGGTGTAGTAAACGGACATTTTCTCACAGCTTCCACTAGCAGCTTTACAAATGAAGGCATTTTTAAATGGACAGTTTCAGCAAAGATAACAGCAGGTACGCTCATCATATTCAAACTTGATCCGACAGTTAGTGGCGTGAGGGCAAAAAAAGGTGACGGTTCAACGATTCCCAACGCTGATCTTGCGATAGTCGCAGACACCTGGACGAACACCAATAACTCAGCGAATCCCTGGCCCCCAACAACTGGCGATCAGCTGATTATTTATCAAGTATCTGAAGCTAGCCCATCGTTTGTTTTTGCTTTTAACAATATTAGCCTAACTAACACGAACAATTCGAATGGTTGGCATAACAATACTGGTGCGGAACCCCCTACGCAGTATCCGGTATATAGCGAGCTGCCTACTGCACTGGGTGCCGCCTATTCAGTTGGTTTTTTTACTCAACCTTCAGCATTACGTTATCCGAATGTAATCTATAATCCAACTTTAGAAAGCGGAAATAAAACTAATTGGTTGGCAAGTATCACCAATGTGAGCAATTGGGCCACGCAGACTACCGCTAATGCCGTTACCTATGTATTCGAGGACGGATTTGGTTCAGGTAGCCCCAAGCTGACAGAATTTTCAGTGGTATCGGCAAATGCGCCTGCCGTGAGCAATGTTGCACACACAGGTACCTTGAAAGAAGGTCAGACGTTGACTGGAAATTATACCTTTTCAGATGCGGATGGCGACACAGAAAGTGGCTCTATGTTTAAATGGTATAGATCAGACAATGTAAATGGAAACCCAAAGGTAGAAATTAACTCGGCGACAGGAAAAACGTATTTGCTAAGCGTGAATGATATCAACAAATACATTGGTTTTGAGGTCACCCCAAGAGATGGAGGACTGAATGGTACAGCCGTTCAGAGTCCGTTTCGCGGCCCTGTTACGTCAAGTGTGCTTCCAGTGGGATTTCTTGGACTTGTGGCCAAGCTATCGGGCAAGGGCGTATTATTGAGCTGGCAAACAGCTAATGAGCAGCATAACAAGGGCTTCAAAGTTTATCGCCATGCGGAGGGAACAACACCAGCGCTAATTGGATGGGTTGAGGGTAAGGGTAATACTGCTGCCAGCAGTAATTACATCTTTACCGATAGCAAACCGCTGAACGGAGATAACTACTATAGTTTGGTACAGGTAGATCTGGATGGTAAGGAGAATGAGCTGGATACTAAAGTTGTTGCTTTCTTATTAAGCGGAACTGCTATAGTTACCTATCCAAATCCAGTGACCGATAGGGTAGACATTAGTTTAGGATCTGGTAAATTTACAGAAGCAAAATTATTGGATACACAAGGGAAATTGATTAAGAGAATTGCGCTTGCAGTCAATGCGACCTCACTAAACATGGATTTGACTGGGCTTCCGAATGGGGTCTATCTTTTAGGTCTGAGAAGTGGCGCAGGTTGGAAATATGAAAAGCTGATAAAGAAATAACTTCAAATACGAGTTTTAGCCCCGTCAGATTTTTTCTGACGGGGCTAAAATATTTATAAACTGGTATGCTTCTTACGTAAAGGAGTGCATATACATCTTTATACCATAGCGACCATTATGGTAGATACGCTAATGAAATCCCAGTAGAGCTCAACATAAAAACATATTCGAAGATTTTAGGGTAACTACCTATCGAAAATCGACTTATAGTATCAATGCCCATCTTATCGTAATGCACAAAAACAACTCAAAGACAAGATTAAATATAGAATTTTAATCATGGCGATATTTTGCGTAACATGCACTTTTGCGCAAAGTTCTTCACTAGTAGAGATATTAAATCCATACGCCCCTTTAAATAAATAAGTATTTATGGGGGATCGCAAAACTAATTAATTCAAATTCAAAATACCGTGCAAATTATATTAATAACGGTTAATATGCGATATGATTTTAAGGCGGTTCGATATAAAATTGGAAAAATGATATATCATCAAAAAATCAGGGAAAACATAAATTTTCTTGAATAATTAAACGACATCGATTTAAAAAATAGGCCGAGATATTTATCCCGACCTCACATGAGTTATTTTTTGGAATTCCGCTTCTTGCCTTTTAGAACGATTTTTAGAGGCTCTAAGTGCCTATGGAAAACAGGTTCGTCGAGCTTTGAAATTTTTGTAAAACTCTCTAATAATCGGTTCGGGTCTACTATATCATTGGGTACATAGTAAAATTTCTTAAAATCAATCTCTACTAGAGATTGATTTTTTTTTATCTTATTCTCTTTTATAGATTGGTGGTTTTGGAGGTAATGTTTTCTTTATTAGTTGCTTTTCACTGATAGTGCAAGCAGAAAATAAAAGTATCTAATAGTTATTTCTCTCAAATAACTTTAGTGTAGACCCGAATTACAATGGAAAAGTAGAGGGATTTTAAACTCCTTTTATTTAACACTAAACTGTGGACTTTTATGCCCTTGTACCACTATCAAGTTCTGTTGCTACGGGTTTAAGCTACCCAAATCAAATTATCTTCTATTTGATGTTTGGCAAAGGGCTATTGATAGAAAATTCATAAAATTTGATATTAAATTACGCTATCCATTTCGGTATTGAACAATAGTTTTGGGAGTTAACCGTAAGGTGCAGTTGTTACACTAATAACCAAATATTTCTCATGTTCAAACCAGTAAACATATCAAAGAGCGGATTTTCTAAATTCGCCAATCAGAATACCTTTTCCAGCTTAAATGTATTTTCTGAAGTGAAATTTCTTCGTTTAGGTCATCTAATTAATATAGATGTTCATTTCAATTTATACTATAACTGATGGGGGAACTAGTTTTAAGCGCCGATATAGGCGGTTCCCATATTACCACTGTAATGATGGACGTAGAGAATAGAATCGAAGTACCCGATACTTGGTTTCGGACTAGACTAGATTCCACAGCTTCGGCACAGGAAATCATTGGCAATTGGTCAAACGCTATTAATACTTCTATAGCATTGAAGAATATTACGCCTTCTAAGATCTGTTTGGCTATGCCAGGTCCAATGGATTATAAAAAGGGCATCAGTTTAATTCAATCGCAAGATAAATACCGAGAATTATACAACTTAAATCTGAAGGATAAATTAGGCGAACGACTCAATTTCAATCCTAAAAACATCCATTTCAGTAATGATGCAGCATGTTTTCTAAAAGGTGAATTGTTTTGTGGAAGCCTTTCGGGGTTTAGTGAGGCCATTGGGCTAACCTTAGGAACTGGACTAGGTACATCGCATATAGAAAAGGGTATTGCTCATGATTCTAATTTATGGAAAATGCCATTTTTAGATGGAATTGCGGAAGACTATATCTCTACCAGATGGTTTACCAAACGCTTTGAAGAGTTAACGGGTAAGTCTGTAAAAGACGTGAAAGAGATTATCGATGAACATAAAAATTCGGATCATTTTAAAACTTTATTTAGTGAGTTCAGTAGCAACTTGGCAAAATTCATTTATCGATTTGCACAAAGTAAAAAGCCTTTAGCTGCTGTAATAGGTGGTAATATCGCGAATGCGGAAGCCTATTTTTTAGCAGATACTCGTAAGCATTTATTCGAAATGATGGGCTACAGTCTGCCTGTTAAGAAATCCATTTTGGGAGAGAAATCCATTTTATGGGGAGCTGCCACTAGTCATTAATTATTTGAAATTTAACCTAACAAAATATGTTTAGTCATCAAAAGTTTAAGCTATTAATTTATAGCGTATTATTTACATTTTGTGTTGGTTCTGTAAAAGCCAACGTTATCGATTCATTGTGGTTTCACCAAGCAGATTTTACTAAAGCCAATGACCTTTTTGTAGGTCCGGGAAAGTTGCCTCGAAAATTAGCAGTAGCTGGAAAAAACTATGAAACTGGATTGGCATCGCCGGAAGGCTTGGTAACCATCGAACTGAAAAAAGGTGGGCTGCGTATGCAGGGCTTGGTTGGAATGGACGATAATGTGCCAAAAGGTGGCGTTAGGTTTGTGATTATGGGAGATAGAAAGGAACTTTTTAAAACGGATATTATTCGAAAAGGAGCGGCATTGGTGCCTTTTGATGTAAGTTTGGCTAATGTAGAAAAACTCTACCTAATTGTTGAAAACGACGGAGACGGTATCCACACGGCTCATGCCAATTGGATTAACACCGTAATCACCTATCAAGGTTTAAGGCCTGTAATTTTACCAAAAGCAGCTTTTGTGCCTTATATTCTCACGCCAAAAGCTTCTGCTAAACCGAAAATAAATGGTGCAAAAGTGTATGGTGCAAGACCAGGAAATCCATTTTTGTATTTAATTGCAGCTTCTGGGCAAAGGCCGATGACTTTTAAGGCAACTAATTTGCCTAAAGGTTTAAAGCTGGATGTAAACAAGGGGATTATTTCTGGAGCTTTGGCAACTGTTGGTACTACTGAAGTTATTTTAACTGCTACAAACAGTTTAGGTTCGGCATCAAGAGTATTGAAAATAGTAGGCGGCGAAGAAATTTCTTTAACGCCAGCTATGGGTTGGAACAGTTGGAACTGCTTTGCAGATGCCGTTAGTGCAGATAAAGTAAAAGATGCTGCTGATGCAATGATCAATTCTGGTTTAACACAGCACGGATGGAACTATATCAATATTGATGACTGTTGGGAAATTAAACCAGATTCGAAAGATCCTTTACTGATGGGTGAGGTTCGTGATGCAAATGGAATGATTAACAGCAATAAGAAATTTCCAGATATGAACCAATTGACAGATTATCTGCATGCACAAGGTTTAAAAGCTGGTATCTATTCTTCTCCTGGAGAAACTACATGTGGCGGTTACGCAGCTTCTTACGGTTATGAAGCGAAGGATACACAGCGTTGGGCAGAATGGGGTTTTGATTATGTGAAATACGATTGGTGCTCTTACTATAAAATCTACGATAAGTTAGAAAATCCGCCACTTGCTGAGTTACAAAAGCCGTATCAATTGATTGGTGATGGTTTGAAAAACGTAAAGCGTGATATTGTCTTCAGCTTATGCCAATATGGAATGGGCGATGTAGGTAAGTGGGGCAAGAGTGTCGGGGGTAATAGTTGGAGGATTTCTAGAGATGTCCACGATACTTGGGCAAGTATGTCGGGAATTGGATTTGCACAGGCAGGAAGAGAGGTAGATGCCAAACCTGGACATTGGAACGATTCGGATATGTTGGTGATTGGTATGGTAGGTTGGGGACCAAAACTTCGTCCGACTAGATTAAGTGCAGATGAACAATACACACACGTCTCTTTATGGTCGTTATTAACTACGCCTTTGCTGATTGGCTGCGATATGACCAAAATGGATGATTTTACGCTGAATCTGCTCACTAATGACGAAGTAATCGATATTAATCAAGATCCGCTGGGGAAACAAGCTAGTAGAGTTTATGTTAATGGTAAATTGGAGATCTGGATGAAAGACTTGGAAGACGGTTCGAAAGCAATTGGTTTGTTTAATAGAGGGATTTTTCCCGAGAAAATTAAAGCTGATTGGAAGGCGATTGGTGTAAATGGAAAGCAATTGGTACGCGATGCTTGGAGACAAAAAGACTTAGGTGTGTTTGAGCAAAACTTTGAAACAGAATTGCCTGCTCATGGGGTGAGATTGGTGGTTTTGAAAGCGAAGAAATAAAAATATTAACGAGGTGAAAAAGCGTCTTTGCAATTTTGTAAAGATGCTTTTTGGTTTTGCAGTCTGCGTTGGTCGGGATTTGTAATCCCGCACCCAAGAATAATGGATTTAAAATCCATAGTTAGTAAATCGGGATTGCAAATCCCGACTAGCTAGAGTTGGTAGGGGTTTTCTATGTATTATCGCATTCCCGTGAAAACGGAATCTTAAAGCATATACATGAATGTTGGCGTTTTTATAGCATTAAGATCCCAGACTAAATCTGTGATGACGGACGTATTATAGGCATTGCGAACCTACATTAAACGGTAATATGCTGTCACAACTACTTCTCTTTCAAATAATCACTGGCATTTTTGCCATAGAATTTCTTAAATACCGTACTAAAGTATTTTGGATCAGAAAAGCCAACCATGTAAGCCACTTCGTTTACGTAATGCTCACCTGAAACCAACAATTCCATTGATTTTTTAAGACGATAATGTTGAATAAATTCTAATGGTGTTTTACCTAGTAACCCTTTAAACTTACGATATAAGCTTGCATGGCTCATGCCTATTTCCTTTTCTAACTCTTCAATAGAAAAGCTAGAATTCGACAAATTTTCTTCAACTATTTTTACCACTTCTTCAATAAACTTCTTATCCAGTTCATTTAATCCTTCACTTAAAGGCGCATCTGCATTGGCAAATCTTTCCCGTAATTTTTTTCTGCCTACCAATAAATTATCAATACAGCTTCTCAATAAATCTATATCAAAAGGCTTTTCAAGGTAAGTATCTGCACCAATTTTGTAACCTTCAATTTTATGTTCATTTGTTGTTAGCGCTGTTAATAAAATAAACGGAATATGGCTGGTTTTAAGATTGTTTTTTATCTCGTAACAAAATTCATTGCCATCCATTAGTGGCATCATCACATCTGAAACAATTACGTCTGGTGCTATTTTAGAGGTGGTAGCTACGCCTTGCTGACCGTTATTAACATGGTAAATTTGATAATATTGCTTCAAATGATCGGCCATTAAATTTCTCAATTCATCATTGTCTTCTGCAATAAGCAGTTTTGGTTTTTTATGTTGTTGAGTTGCCTGGTCTGGCAATTCGTTAACAATTAGTTCATTGCTTTGTGGTACCAACAACGACTGCTGATCTTGATATTCTACCTCACTCATTGGGAAACGGACGTGGAAAGTAGTACCTTGATCTTGGTTGCTTTCGAACCAAATTTCTCCCTGGTGCAGTTTAACCAATTCTCTGGTCACCATTAAACCAATACCAAAACCAACTTCATTGGAGTTAACTACATTTTTAGCTCTGAAATATCGCTTAAAGATATATTTCTGTTGCTCTGTCGGAATTCCCACGCCACTATCTCTAATATCGATTTGGAAATTCTTATTGATCAAACTTGTAGTGATATGTATCTGTCCGCCTTTTGGCGTGTATTTTACCGCATTAGATAAAATGTTGAAGATGATTTTGTCAAACTTGTCTTTATCTACCTTTAACAACGTTTCTTGATGCTGATGGTTTCTAGTGAGGATAATTCCCCTTTGCTCCAATAGCGGAATAAAGTCATCACAGATTCTATCTAACGTTTGTTCTGCATGGATAGAAGTACGATTCAACTTTATCTTCTTGAAATCATCCTTTTCAAAATCTAGTAATTGATCTATCAAACTGGTTAGCCTAGATGCATTATGGTTAGCTGTTTTTAGGATACTTTGCGTGCTTTCAGAGAAGTCGTTCTTTTTAAGAGCAATATTCAGTGGCGATCTAATTAGCGATAGAGGTGTTCTGATGTCGTGTACAATGTTGATGAAAAAACGAATTTTGTCTTTCGCATGGTTTTCACTCAGTTGCACCATATAAAACTTAATTACAGCGTATACAATGCCGATGGCAATTAAAAAGTATAGCAAATAAGCCCAAGTTGTAGCCCAAATAGGGGGAGAGATCTGTATGCGTAAAACTCTTTCATTCTTTGCGAATTCTGATACTAACCCAGAGTTGGCCCATTGTACCCTAAAAGTGTAGTTTCCAGGTCTTAAGTTGGTATAGTTGGCAGCATGTTCGGCTGTTGCTGGAGACCATTCGCTGTCTAAACCGTCTAACTTCCAGCGGTACAGGTTGGCATTGTTTGTGAAGTTTACCGAGCTAAATTCTAGGGTAATTGCATTTTGATTGTAGGCCAAAGCTATCTTTTCGGTTTCATCAATTGCCTTTTCTAAGGGTGTGTTTTCATTACTGATATCCGCAGTTTTATTGAACAACTTAAAGTCGGTAAATATCAATCGGGTATTAAAATCACTGTTAATGATGTCTTCAGGGTTAAAAATCACCAAGCCATGGTTTCCGCCAAATACCATTTCTCCTTTTGCAGTTTTGGTATAAGCGCCATAGGCAAATTCCTTAATCGGTAGGCCATCAGCTATGCTATAATTTCTAAAGGTTTGTTTTTTAATATTGAAACAAGAAAGCCCTTTTGTGGTACTCAGCCACAAATTGTCATTTTTGTCTTCTAAAATGCCATAAATTAAGTTTGAAGGTAATCCGTCTGCGGTGGAGTATTTTTTAAATGTTTTCTGGTCTACATCAAATTTTATCAAACCCTGACCTTCGGAACCTAACCAAATCTGATTTTTAGTGTCGGCCATCACACAAAATATAGAACCAATTTTGTAAGTGCTAGCATTGAAAATTGTGATCCGGTCATCGCTATTAATAATGTGAACGCCGTTATGTCCACCAGTGATGATCTGACCATATTGATTTTTAGCAATAGAAAGCACGTTAGAAATGTCAAATGTTTTAACAGCCCCATCGCTCAAATTTATACGTTTTAGGTAGCCGCCCGCACCACCATACCAAATGTCGTTACCATTTACCAGTATCTTATTGACGTTGTTTTTTGGAGAGAAGTTGGTTTCTTTACTAAGGTGTTTGATTTGATAACCTGTACCAATTTCATAAATACCACTTTGATAGGTTCCGGCAATCACATTTTGGCCATTCCCTTTAGCTAATGCGGTTATTTTATTACTACTCATACTGCGCTGCTGGTTGTGCGTATTAAGGTAATCCCAGTTTTTTCTATCAGATTTCAAGATGCTAATGCCAAAATTGGTGCCTACCCATAATTTGCCGTTTTGATCTTCTACCACAGAGCGGATGGAGTTATGGACTAAGCTATTTGGATTGTTTAGCTGATGGGTGTAATAATTAAATTTTAATTGTTTGGTGTTAAGATAGGAGATTTCGTGCCCAGCCATCCAAACACGATTTTCTTTATCGATAAATACGTCTATAGCCTCATTTTCTGGTAAACTGGCTAAATTATTCTGATCGGTGAGGTAGGCTTTTATAATGTTCAAATTGGCATCAATTTTATATACGCCCTTTCCTTCGGTACCGAAATAGATAAACTGCTGCTGGTCTGGCAATATCTTAGTTACCTCAACCTTGCTAATAGAATTATTTAAATTTGAATTGGTTTTTAAATTCTGATCTGTGATTTTAAAGGCAGAAATTTGACCTGTGGAACCCACAAAAATATTTTTTGTTGCATCTACACAAATGCTTGATATGCTTAGCTTACTGATTTCTTTTCTGAGGTTGGCGCTCAGCTGGGTAGCACTTATTTTTTCTGCTTTCAGGTTAAAGAATAGGATATCGTTCTTCAGTGCGATTAACAGAAACTCATTGTTGTACCTGTAAAAGCCAATGATGGGCTGATTGATGTTAGCGAAGGTGCTAGCTTTTTTAGTCTGATAATTATACTTGATCAGGCCTTGGTCGGTAGCTAACAGTATATTTTGTTGATCGTCTTTTACAAAGAGGTCTCTGATGGTGTTATTTTTAGCTACGTTATATACAAAATCGAAACGATCTAAATCGTGTTGGTACAAAAAAATGTCAGAGAAATTGTTTACCCAAATTCGCTGCTTGTGATCAATATGGAATTTGTTTCTGCGAAGACCGTATCTGGTCAGTTTATCGGCAGGGTAGAGGTTGTAATGCTTGTAACCAGAGCCATCATAGCGGTCAATCCCTTCTTTGGTAGAAAACCACATTAATCCTTTATGGTCTTGTGCTATGGCAAAGGTGGTACTGTTGCTTAGACCTTGTTCTACCAATAGGTTTTGAAAATTCTGTGCATAGCTTCTAGCCCAAAATAAAAGAAGTACAATAACTAAGATCTTCTTGCTCGGCATCGGGAAAATATTTTATAAGGTTGATTTTGGTTAGATTCGTTTTACAAGATACAATCACAAAAATGATCAGGCAAATATTTCGATTAGAGATTTAAGTGCTAAGTGCATTTTGTTAGCTTTCTTTGTAAGATCTTGTAAATTTTCGAAAAAATAGAGGATTTTCAATGTGTTGATAGGATTTTCGTAAACGTTGGTACGAATTTAAACCGCTTCTTTTTTTCACTTGTGTAAAATTGTTCTCTGTAATATCAGACTCATGTTGGTATTGCGGAACACATAACCAGATAACCTAAATATGAACAGAACTTACTCACTCCTATTTCAGGATGTAGGAAAGAGAACAGCAGCATTGCTGATTTACTTAACCTTGTTTTCTTACTCCACGCTTTTTGCGCAAGTTACACCCACTAAAACACCTAAAATTATAGGTACGGTTACTGGTGTCGTTTCTGGCGATGGCGCTGCTATTCCAGGTGCTACGGTTAAAAATAAAAATGCAAATCTTACTGTAGTAGCCGATGCAAATGGTGTTTACAAAATTGGTATCACTGGTGCCAATGATATTCTTACTTTTAGTTATTTAGGTTATCAAAATGCTGATCGTGTAGTAGGTACCTTGAAACAAATTAGCGTAACATTAATAAGTGTAGCCAACGAACTTAAAGATGTGGTGATTGTGGGCTATGGTTCGCAAAAGAAACGCGATGTGACGGGAGCCATTGTTTCTATCAGTGCAGAAGATATTGAGAAAAAAGCACCCACCAATGTTTACGAAGCTTTACAAGGTCAAGCAGCTGGTGTACAAGTAACCACTGGTTCTGGACAACCAGGAGAAAGTGCTTCTGTAGTAATTAGGGGTATTTCTACGATGAACAATGATGGCGTGGGACCATTATGGGTGGTAGATGGTGTACCAACTACCAACGTAGATGCGCTAAATCCTTACGATATCGAATCGATGGAAGTGTTGAAGGATGCTGCTTCTGCTGCTATTTACGGTTCAAGATCTGCAAATGGCGTAATCATCATCACTACAAAAAAGGGATCTCCAAAAGCTCCGGTAATAGAATTGAGATACTTGCATTCTTTGAACAATCTTACACATACCATGCCGCAGATGAATTCGAAGCAATATCGAAGCATGCAAAAAGGTTTAACGGAATATATTAACGGAGAAGGAGCAACACTGGTACCAACCGCAGTTAAGAACGTAATGGCTGCTCAAATAGCAGATTCACTTAACTTTTTGCTAAATGCGGACAACGATTATCAGGCATTGGTATTTAGTACAGCGCAAAAAGATCAAATAGACATGAGTTTTGGCGGCGGTTCTGATAAATTGAAATATTTTATTGGCGCAGGTTACTTAAACGAAGAAGGTATCATCTCGAACACCTCTTTCAATAGAATTTCTACCCGCTTAAATGCAGATTACATTGCCACAAGCAAATTGACTTTGGGTAGCAGACTTACTTTAAGTTATGGTAAGAAAATGGGTGTTGATGAAGGTGGTTTTTTAAATAGTTTATTATCTAGAAAACCGAATTTGGCGCTGTATTATCCAGATGGTACCATTATCGGGACACTTTGGGGCGCAAACCCTATCGCACTAGATGTGCAAACCAACTTTACTAATATTTACAATGCTTCGTTTTTTCAATTTGCAGAATATAAATTCAATAAAGATTTAAAGTTCACTACCAATGTGAGTGGTACGTTAAGCTTATATCGTTATAATTTCATGAGACCAACGTTATTGAGCGACGGTTATCTGAACAATTTTGGTTCGCACACCAGTACTTTAAACTACAATTGGTTAAACGAGAACTATTTTAATTATACCAAATCGATCAACAATACACATAATTTTACGGGATTATTAGGTTTCAGTATGCAAAGCTGGAGAACTGAGATCGACAGCTATAGTGGTAGAAACTCTGCTACAGATGCCGTTTATACTCAAAATGCTTTTGCTGCAAATTTTGATCTAACCAGAACCGGAACAACGGAAACCGCACATACTTTAGCTTCGCTTTTCACTCGTTTTACTTACAATTATAAATCGAGGTATTTGTTTACGGCAAACGTAAGGGCCGATGGTTCATCTCGTTTTGCGAAGGATAAGAAGATTGGTTATTTTCCATCGGCTTCTGCGGCATGGCGTTTCTCTGATGAACCGTTCATGAAATGGACCAAAAAACTGAAAATTACAGATGCCAAGTTTAGATTGAGTTACGGTGTTACCGGAAATGAAAGTATCGGCGATTACGAATCTATTTTAACCTACGGTATTGGCGGTATTTACGACGGTGTTGCAGGTGTTACTGCGGCCAGAATTGGCGTAAACGATTTAGGTTGGGAAGAAACAGCACAAACCAACGTAGGGTTAGATTTGAACTTCAACAATAATCGTATTGTTTTTACGGCAGATTACTATAATAAAGCTACTTCAAACTTATTGGCAGCTTACGAGATTCCTAAAGAATGGGGTTTTAACACCGTACGTAAAAATATCGGCTCTATTGTAAACAAAGGCTTAGAGTTCTCTTTATCTGGCGATGTGATCAAAAAGAAATTTGTGACTTGGAACATTGGTGCTAACATCACTTTCAATAAGAATAAAGTAACCGAAATTGCCGGTGGTATCCCTTACATTTTTAATGATACTTGGTGGATTTCGCAAGGTAAACCATTGGGAGATTTCTATGGTTATACTTCTAATGGCATTTTTGCCTACGATCAATCTAACGCTTTTACTAATAACTGGGAACAGTTAACTCCCGTATTCCAAACGGATGCCAGTGGGCAAATGATTAAAGATGGCAATGGAAAATACATCTTACAAAATTATTTGTTGGGCAATGCCGTATATACCGGTACTGTAAATCAAAAAAAACTAGCAGACGGCACACCATTTAGAGGTGGTGATGTCAATTGGCAAGAAAGTCCAGAAGATGTTAATGGCGTAATTACGGATAAAGACAGAACTGTAATTGGCAATGCGCAACCAGATTTTATCGGTGGTTTCAATACCAACTTACGTTACAAGAGTTTAAGTCTGTTTGTATCTGCTTACTTTTCTATAGGTGGCGAGATTTACAATTTTGCCAAATACAATTTGGTGCAAGGCAGTATGAATGGTCTTTCAACCGTTCCTCCAGTAGATTTCCTAAATAATTTTTGGGTAAAACAAGGTGATGATGTGACTTACGCTCGCCCATATTCAGATCGTTTCCAAAATGCCAGAGCGGTTAATTCGATGTATCTAGAAGATGCTTCTTATGTGAAAATCCGTACCATTAGGTTAACCTATGCATTGCCGGCAAAATGGGTTAGCAAAGTAAAATTACGTGGATTAAGCGTGTACTCTTATGTAAATAACGCCTTCACATTTACAGGTTATTCGGGCTACGATCCAGAGTTTTCTGCCTATAGTGCTTTGGCTTTGGGTATGGATGTAAACAGGTATCCGCGTAAGCGAGAGTTTGGAATGGGTTTAAACGTTAACTTTTAATTAGAAGGAGACATTAAATGAAAAACGTGAAAAATACAATATATACAGGAATATTAATGACGATGGTGTTGGGCACCAGCTTAATGTCATGCAAGAAGTTTTTAGATCCTAAACCGATCAGTGAAATTCCTGCCGAAAATATGTGGCAAAACCAGAGAGATGTAAACGCAGGCATTGCCGAGATTTACTCATCTTTTAGAACGGCCCTCAACAGCAACTACTTCGCTTGGGGCGAAATGCGCTCAGATAATTTTGTGTTGTTTAATGAGCAACCAACTGAAAATGGAAGACTGATTCTCAATCAGCTGACTACAGATATGCAAAGTTCTAACTGGGCAAGTTTGTACAAGGTGATCAGCAATGCCAACTTCGCCATTAAAAATATACCAAACGCGAACATTACCGATGCGGTACTAAAAAACGACTATTTAGCACAGGCTTATGCCATGAGAGCTTTATGTTATTTCTATGCGGTACGTGTTTGGGGCGATGTTCCTGTTTATTTGGAACCGATAGACAACTTAGATAAAGGCGAATTTAGACCTAGAACAGCAAAAACGCAAGTACTTAGAAATGTGATTTTGGAAGATTTAAAAACTGCCGAACTCAACATTAATCCAGGTAATGTAGAAAGAAAGAGAATTTCTAGAAATGCCATTTACGCCATCATGGCGGATGTTTATATGTGGTTAGAAGATTACGATAATGCCGACAAGACTATTGATAAATTGAGATCAAACGTTACTTATACCAATTTTGAGCCAGTTATGGCAACAATGAAGAAGACCTTTGTAGACGACCTGAACAACAAGCCGTCAGATAACGATCCAACGAGAGATGAATATGGTCCAGGAGCTAACGAATTGATTTTTGTGATTCACCAGAACGTAGCCGAAGCTGGCTTAAATAACTACAGTTTAACTTGGTTGTTGTTGGGTAGCGGCACTGGACAAGGTTCTACGGTGGTTTTATCGCCAAAATTACAAGCTATTTATAATGCAGCAAAAGCAGCTACACCAAGCGATAACCGTTTTGATAACTATTTAGCAGCATCGGGTGGTGGTACAACAACTTACCAAGTGCATAAATACATTGCCAACGGAACGGCATTGGCTTACCAAACTTTTATCAATTGCCAAATGGCGTATCCAGTTTATCGTTTTACGGATATTTTATTGATGCAGGCAGAAGCAAAAGCTTACTTGGATAAGTGGCAAGATGCACTCAATATTCTATCTACCACAGTAAGAGCTAGGGCAGGTGTAGCGTCAAGCACACGTACTTTGGCCAGTTTCTCTTCGAGAGATCAAGTGGTAGATTACATCTTGGATCAAAAACAAATTGAGCAAGTAGGGGAAGGTAAACGTTGGTTCGATTTGGTAAGGAACAAAAGAGCGGTAACCGTAATGAAACCAATCAACGGAATGGATAACATTAACCAAACGCTTTTCCCGATCCACCAGAGTTTAATCAACCAAAATCCTGCAATAAAACAAAACTTAGATTATTAATCGCAACGCAATGAAAAAGATAAATCTAAAATTATCAGGCTTCCTATTCATCAGCATATTTTTCTTGTTGAGCAGCAGCGGTTGTAAAAAACTAGCTTTGCAAAAGAGCTATGATTATGAAGGTGAGGCACTAGATCCGCATGTGAATATGACGGCTTGGGCTTATATGAACAGCAGACCAGACGTATTTTCTACGATGATTGCCGCTGTAAATTATGCTGGCATGAGTGCCGAGTACGAGCAAACAAATGCTAAATACACTTATTTGTTCATCAATAACACAGGTATGACAGCCTTTTTGACCAAATATGGTTTCAGTAGCATTACACAAATAGACGTACAGAAAGTTAAAAAACTGCTACAATATCACATCATTGTGGGCGAATATCATGCTTATGATAAGAAATTGCCAGTAGAACCAATTTACGTGAAAACGCTATTAGCAGGAGAAGACGGTTTGCTAACCATCAAAGTGAACAAATCATCTGCAAACTCAGTGGGCTCACCAATTACCAACGGAAATATCTTAATTAACCTAAGACCGAGTAATTTTTTAAGCGCTTCTATTAGTTCGGTAACCTCGAATATTTTACCAACCAATGGTGCCATACACGTTTTTCCAGGTTTTGCTTTTTATAGAAGAGACGCCAATTATACACCAGCATTTTAATCGAAAGCTTAATTATTGATCATGAAAATATTTAAAATAATCAGCTGCTTTGTTATTGCCATTTTGGTGATGAATAGCTGTAAGAAAAAAAATGAGGTTGATTACTCTAGCACTAAAGCGCCAGAAATTAGCTTGATTTTGGACGAGATTAAGCCAGATTTAAATAAGGCAGACAACATCCCTTTGGTTTGTGTGATTTTTTCTGAAGCAGGCTTAAAGTCGGTGAAAATGAAAATTGTTAGACAAAACGTAGAAAGCGATTTTAAGGAGGTGACTTCATTTTATGATGTAAACCAATATTCAGTGAAAGAGTTGCCTCTGTGGGATGAGAACATGAGCTTTTTCAAAATCATTGCTACCGATAGGGCTGATAGAACTGTAGAAAAATTAATCCCAATTTCGGTGATTAAATACATGGCTCCGCCAGAAATCACATTTGAAAAACCTGAAATTGTAATTGATGAAAATACTGGTACAATTGTAATTCCCAGAACTAAGTTTTCGGTAAAAGGAGCCTCTAAATTAACTAAGGTTGAAGTGAACTTATACGGCAAAGCTGGAATCATCAGTGTGCCGCTAAGTCCTGCATTTGCACAAGGTCTTACTTACGATTTCGATCAAGAGATTTTATATAAAGACGGCGATAATGCTTTACAAGTTTCTGCAACGGACGAGTACGGAAAGATAAAAATCGAAACTTTACCTATTAGGTATATTGCTGTACCTGCACCAGTGATAACTGCTACCGGCACTACTACTTTAAATCCAATTATTGCCAACAGCGGTACCAGCAGAACCTTAACTTTTAATGTAACATCGGCTACTGGTATCAATTCCATTAGAGTTTACAAAGTAGAGAAAAGTGTAGTTACCGAAATACCAGCTCCAGTTTCAAAAACTTATAATGCTGAAAAGAATGTTGATTTTTCTGCAGAATTGCCAGCTTTTGCCGCTACAAATAACGGAATCAGAATTGTCGCTTTTGATCAGTTAGGTCGTTCAACACAGGTTGATATTAAAACCATCATCGATTTAAATTACAGTGCCAGCCAACGTATCGGTTCACAGTTTTATTCGAAAGATGCAGACCCAGCTTATCCTGGTATTTATAACTTTTTTTCTGTAAAAGATTTGAAAACTTATAACCTAAGTCAGTTTTATGCAAATAAAACAAACATTGATTTATATTTCTATTTCTTTGGTGGTGCGGTAAGAATATATACGCCAATTACCAACAGACCTGGAGAAGCATGGTCTAGTGATCCTGCTAACAATGTCCCTTTGTTAGAAACTTGGACTGGAAGAAACAATACTAAAATCAAAAAGTACGTTCCTGGCTCATATAGTTTTAATTTCGATGATGTAACGTCTACAGATTTAAAAACTCCCGCCATACAGAATTATCTAAATACTGCATCTACAGCCACAGATTTTGCTGGTTTGGTAGCTGGTGAATCTATTTTCTTTCAAACTTCAGCTTTGTCAACTGCACCTTCTAAAATCGGCATGATGAAGATCGAATCGTTTACCGTAGATCCTACCAATAATACCAAAGGATTTTATATCGTATCATTTAAAGTTATCCAATAACATAAAAAAAATAAAATAATTTGGGCTATCACCTCGCTGATAGCCCATTCAAAAAGACCCATTCGTAATGAAAATTTTAGCTGCCCTATCCCTGTTTTTAGTAGTGCTGTATGCCTCCTTTTTGAGTAAACCAAAGGAAAATGAGTATGATGTTGTGGTCTATGGTGGCACTTCATCTGGTGTAATTGCTGCCTATGCTGCTGCAAAAGAAGGATTAAGTGTAGTCATTCTAGAACCCAACAAACACTTAGGTGGATTAACCACCAGCGGTTTAGGTCACGTAGATATTGGCAATCACGAAACTGTGGGCGGTTATGCCATGGAATTTTTAAAAAGAGTGGGTGTGCATTACGGAATGAAACGCTTTTGCACCGAAATGGAAAGTTCTGCGGCAGAAAAGGTTTTTCTAGAAATGACGAAAGAAGCTGGTGTAACTGTATTTTATCAATCACGCCTACGCGAAAAAAATGGAGTCGTAAAAAAGAACAATAAAATTGAAAAAGTAAGCTTAGAAAATGGTAAGACCTACACTGCAAAAGTTTTCATAGATGCTACCTATGAAGGCGATTTGATGGCAGGTGCAAAAATTCCTTATACGGTTGGTAGAGAAAGCAACAAAAAATACGGAGAGTCTTCTGCCGGAATTCAGAAGTATAGCCAAAGTGGTGTGCTAAGTAATGCGAGATTAGAAGAAATTAAAGAGCTGAGCGCTACTTTTCCATTAGACTATATTTTTGCGAACAAAGCCGAAAAAGGAAGTGCCGACAATAAAGTGCAAGCTTATACTTATCGTTTAAGTTTAAGTACCGATAAAAATAATCAGGTTCCTTTTACGAAGCCTAAAAATTATCATCCTAAGCGTTACCACGACAATTTAGTTAGAATTTACAAATCGAAACTAATACAGTTTGATAAAGTGGTTACGGTTTATCCGATGCCAAACAACAAAACGGATATCAACCACTTAGATGTTATTAATGCATCTTGGAATTATCCAGACGGTTCGTATAAAGAAAGAGATTACATCGCTAATTACCACAAAGAATACGAGCAAGGTTATTTGTATTTTCTGGCCAACGATGAAAACGTGCCAGAAGCTTTGCGTAAAGATGCGAGTCGCTATGGTTACTCGAAAGACGAGTTCGCTGATAACGGTAACTGGCCATATCTTTTATACGTAAGAGAGGGCAGAAGAATGTTGGGCAACTACGTGATGGTACAACAAGATGCATGGAGCAACATCAACAAAGTAGATGGTATTGGCATGGGTTCATATTTTATGGATTGCCACACGGTACAGCAAATTATTACGCCAGACGGCAGGGCTATGCAGGAAGGTGAAATGGAACACGCACCGTTTAGACCTTACGAAATTTCTTACAATTCTTTAGTGCCAAAAATTAGCGACTGCGAAAACCTTTTCGTTACGGTTTGTATGTCAGCTTCGCACACTATTTACGGTTCGTTACGTATGGAACCTGTATTTATGATCACCGGACAGGCAGCAGGTGTGGCAGCAGCAATGGCCGTCAATACTAAAAAAGCAGTGCAGCAAATCGATATCCCTCAGTTGAGAGAAAAATTGTTAGCGCAAAAGCAGATACTAAGTCACCAAACGAAACCAGGTTTTTTCATCACTAAAGAAAGTACCCAAGGTTACGTGATGGACGATACGGATGCAGTGGTAAAAGGGACTTGGCTACATTCTATCAGCAGTGCGCCATTTTTAATGTACAATTACCAGTTTGTCGCACAAACACCAAAGGAAACAGCTTCGGCAGTTTATCAGCCTAAATTACCTGAAGATGGAAATTACGAAGTGCAATTAATGTACTCGGCAGATACCAACAGAAGCAAAAAAGCCAGAATTGTAATTACCGACGACGAAGGCGAGAAGGAAGTTTGGGTAGACATGAGCAAGAAGAATACCGCGGCTAATCCGTGGCATTCACTAGGAGAATTTAAATTCTCGAAGCAGAAACAACCAAAAGTAACCATTTCTAACAAAGGCGACGGTGGTATTGTAGTCGCAGATGGTCTCCGATTTAATAAAATATAAGCACATAAAATGAAACAGAAATTCCTCATTACCACAGTAGTTGCCTTGTTGGCGTTTATCGGGATGGCACTGACTAAAAAGTCGGATGTAATCATTTATCCCGCACCAGCAGGAGAAAAAATTAGCGAAGCCTATACCGTTTCGGTTAACCGCGAAAATGTACCTGTTTACATTGCCAAAGTAGCGCCTTTAGATAAAAAGTTGCGCTATAAAGCGATGGACGATAAATTGAACTCGGCAAAGTTCTTTGATGAAGCTGCTTTTGCTTATTTCGACCTTAATGGCACGGCACAAGTGAGTGTTAAAGCACCAGTTCAAATTAAAGAAGTGAAGATTTTACCAAGTTCGTATCAAATTAAGCATGAGGTAAGAGGTGGTGTCATTACGTTTCCAATTAAAACTGGGCAGCAAGTAACGGTAGAAATTAATGGCGAAATCATTAAATCGTTGCACATTTTTGCGAACGAAATAGAGAAAGATAAGCCTTCGACAAACGACCCTAATGTGATTTTTTACGGTCCCGGTGTACATGAAATTAGCCGTTTAATTGTAAAAGACAACCAAACACTTTATTTAGCTGGCGGTGCAATTTTAAGAACTGTAATTGGCGACAAAGAACAAACCACCAACGTACCAACAAGTGGTTTACACAACAAACCTTATCCGCCATCTATCAGCTTGGTAGGTAAAAATATCAAAGTTAGAGGTCGTGGTATTATCGACGGTTCTGCTTGTCCCACCCATTCTCGTAACATGATTATGGTGCAGGGAAGTGATATCAGTATCGAAGGAATTATTCTCCGTGATGCAAGTTTATGGACTTTGCCTGTGCGTATGTCTCACAATGTACACATCAATAACATCAAGTTAATTGGCTATCGTGCCAACTCTGACGGCGTTGATATCTGCAACAGTACCGATATTTTGGTAGAAAAGTGTTTCATCAGAACACTGGATGATTTAGTGGTGATTAAATCGCTAAAAAATAAAGGTGTTACCGAAAGAATTACCGTTCGTAAATGTGTATTGTGGAACGAAGTAGCTCATGCATTAAGCATTGGTGCCGAAATTAATGGCGATATCAAAGATATTCTATTTACAGATTGTGATGTAATTCATGATTTGGGTAGAGAATGGTCTCTACGTGTGTACCATTGCGATGCTGGAAAAGTGAGTAACATCCGTTTCGAAAACCTAAGAATTGAAGAGTCTAAAAAGTTCATTTCCCTATGGATTAACAAAGCTGTTTGGTCTACAGATGCAGAGCGTGGCCATATCGATAACATCTCATTCAAAAATATCAGCGTTGCTGGAAGCCCTGTAACTGTAGAATTATTAGGCTACGGCGCAGAAAATAAAGTGAACAAAGTTGATTTTAAAAACATCACCTTGAACGGGACGAAGTTGACCAAAGATATCATCAAACAAAACGATTTCGTGACTAACGTAACTGTAAAATAATGAAGAGAATAATTCTCCTTTCTTGTTTAAGCCTCGTATTTTTCATCGCGTTTGCGCAGAAGAAACAATATGACGTAGTGGTAGTTGGTGCCAATCCAGGTGGAATTATGGCGGCAATTAGTGCTGCAAAATTGGGCAAAACGGTGTTGTTATTAGAGCGTACCAATCATATTGGTGGTTTGCCTGCTAATGGTTTGGGCGCTACAGATATCGATACCAGAGGCGCAACTACAGGATTGTTCTTGGAGTTTGTGCAGCGTATTAAAGCGCATTACGTTAATCAGTATGGTGCACAATCGCAGCAGGTAAAAGACAGTAGAGATGGCTACCATTTCGAGCCTTCGGTAGCGGAGAAAGTATTTTTAGCCATGTTGGCCGAACAGCCAAAAGTTACGGTGTTAAAAATGCGTCAGTTTGATGCTTTGCCTAAAAATATCGTACTACAAAATAATGCCGTAAAATCGATAACAGTTACCAATCGAGAAACGAAGAAATTAGAGCAATACATAGGAAATGTATTTATCGATGGCACTTACGAAGGTGATTTAGCTGCAGCCGCAGGCATTCCATTTCGTGTAGGCAGAGAGGGCAAAAAAGAATACAACGAGATTGGTGCCGGCGTAGTTTACAAATTTTGGGATGGCCCAGAAGTAGATTCTTTAACTACACACAAGGCCGACACCGCCATTCAAGCTTATAACTATCGCGTAAACCTCACTAAAAATACAGCTCAGAAAGTAGATTTTGTGAAGCCAGCAAATTACAATAGAAACGAATATCTTTCTTTAGTAGACGATGTTAAACTAGGTCGCCAGCAAGCCATTGGTCCATTGAAAAGTGGTATTGATATGGTGGTGAATAGTGTAGGCATTCCGAACGGAAAAGTAGATGCCAACAACCAACATGCTGCTTTAATTTCTACAGACTTGCCCGAAGAAAACTATTATTGGCCAAAAGCCAGTTGGGCTTGGAGAGACCAGTATGCAGAAAGGTTGCGTTCTTACACTTTAGGCTTGCTATATTTCGCCGCTCATGACGAAGCTTTGCCTCAAGAATTTAGAACCAAAGTGCAACAATGGGGCTTAGCGAAAGATGAATATCAGGATAACCAAAACTTCCCAAGACAGGTTTATGTACGTGAGGGAAGAAGAATTGTGGGGCTTCATACCTTCACCGCTAACGATGCGCTTCCTGTAAATGGTTCGGAGAGACCGCCAGTTTACGCTAAAAGTATCACGGCGGGGCATTACTCTTTAGATTCGCACGCTACCCGAAAAAGAGAAAATGGAAAACCAGTGTTGGAAGGTTTTTTAAGCTATAAAACAAAGCCTTACACTGTACCGTTGGAAGTTATTATTCCGCAGAAAATAACTAATGTTTTATGCCCAGTTCCAGTTTCTGGTACACACATCGGTTTCTCTACTTTAAGGATGGAACCTTGTTGGATGGCCATTGGACAGGCTGCTGGAGTTACTGCATCACTGATGTTGGATAAAAAAACCTTAGCAAAGGATATTCCTGCGGTATCCATACAAAACATCCTGATTGACCAAAAAGCAACGCTCATTTATGTTGAAGATGTGAAGTTGAATGACCCAGATTTTAAAATGGTACAGTTACTAGGTTTAAAAGGTTATTTGCCATCTTTTAAAGCCAACTTAAACGATAAAATATCAGCGGAAACGCTAAAAAACTGGGAAAAGCTAGCTGGACGAAAGCTTTCTTTCACAACAAGTCATACGAGAAGAGAAGTGCTTCAATACATTTTTAACAAAACCTATCCAAATATTTAAGATCCTCGAACATGAAAATAGCTTTTAAACTTTTTGTATTTGCCGTAATCACCAGCTTTCATCTAGGTGTTTTTGCACAGGGTGGAAACTCAAAATATGTAAACCCGTTTATTGGAACTAGTGGTTTTGGACATACTTATCCAGGTGCAACCGTACCTTTTGGTTTAGTGCAGTTAAGCCCAGAAACTGGAAATTTCAAGTGGGATTACACCTCTGGTTACCAATATAAAGACAGTACCATTTTAGGTTTTGCACACACGCATTTAAGCGGAACAGGTGTGAGCGATTTGGGCGACGTGTTGTTTTTTCCTTTTCAGGGAGATAAGCAAGTTTATAAAAGTGGCTTTAACAAAAGCACAGAGAAAGCCAGCCCAGGTTATTACACCGTGGTACTAAAAGACAATAACATTAAAGCCGAATTAACTACCACAGCTAGGGTAGGTGTACACCAGTATACTTTCACCAAAGGCGGCAAGGCCTCTATTTTAATTGATGCGCAAAACGGATTGGTGAATTCGCCAAGAGAATTAGCAGGGTACATTTTAGAAGGGCAGGTTACGGTTTTGGGAAACAACAAACTAACAGGTTACATCCAATCGAAAAAATGGGTTAAACGCCGTACGTTTTTCACCATTTCATTCGATAAGAATTTCACAGCACATCGTTTCATTGATGGCGATAAAAAACGCAAAGTTATCCTTGATTTTGAAGTAACTGCAGGTGCAAAAATTGGTGCAAAAGTAGCTTTGTCTACCACAAGTGTAGCAGGTGCGCAGTTGAACATGAAAGAGGCAGAGAACCTTTCTTTTGCTCAAATAAGAGCTAATTCTCTTGCCCAATGGGATAAGTTACTAGCTACCGCAACCATTACCGGAAGCTTGGCACAGAAAGAGAATTTCTATACCAGTTTGTACCATTTGTTAATTCAACCAAATAATATTGCCGACACCGATGGTAAATATCGTGGAGCGGATGATAAAGTGTATCAATCGCCCACTAAGGCTTATTATTCTACGCTTTCATTATGGGATACTTTTAGGGCAGCACATCCACTTTATACCATTCTTTACCCAAAACAAGATGGAGAAATTGTAGGTTCGATGGTACAGCATTTTAAGGCTGCCAATACTTTACCTGTATGGACTTTGGCCGGAAAAGAGAATTACTGCATGATTGGTAATCACTCTATTCCGGTAATTGTAGATGCGTATTTTAAGGGATTGAAAGGTGTTGATGCCGAAGAAGCATATCAAGCTATTAAATATACCTTAACCAACAACGGAAACTATAAACACGACTGGAAACAGTACGACCAGTACGGTTATTATCCATCAGATTTAACGAAAGTAGAGTCGGTTTCTCGTACTTTAGAAGCAGGTTTCGATGATTGGTGTGCCGCACAAATGGCGCAAAAATTAGGTAAAAAAGAGGATTATGCCTTTTTCATGAAACGTTCTGGTTTCTATAAAAACCTGTTCGATCCTTCAACACAGTTGATGCGTGGTAAAACTTCAGATGGCAATTGGGTTAGTCCATTTGACCCTTTGAAAGTATCTCACGCCAGTACTTCTGGTGGCGATTACACCGAGGGAAATGCTTGGCAATATTCCTTCCACGTTTTGCAAGACGTTCCTGGTTTAATCAATTTAATGGGCGGTAACAAGAAATTCATCAGCAAACTCGATTCGCTTTTTAGCTTAGAGCCTAAGGTTTATGGCGATGGTGCTTTGGTAGATGTTACTGGTTTAATTGGGCAATATGCGCATGGCAACGAACCAAGTCATCACATTACTTACTTATACACTTTGGCTGGAGCTCCTTGGAAAACGCAACAACTTATCCCAAAAATATTAAAAGAACAGTACATCAACAAGCCAGATGGTTTAAGCGGTAACGACGATTGCGGACAGATGAGCGCTTGGTATATTTTCAGTTCGCTGGGTTTTTATCCAGTAAATCCGGCAGATGGAAAGTATGTTTTTGGTACGCCAGCATACACTAACGCAAGTATTAAAGTTGGCAATAAAACGCTAACTATAGAAGCTAAAAACCTATCGGAAAAGAATAAATACGTGAAATCAATTCTATTGAATAACGTGAAATTGACTAACAACTACATTACCCATGACCAAATTATGGCTGGTGGTAAATTAACTTATATCATGTCCGCAACCTATTAATCACAAACATGAAAACGCAATTTAAATACCTATTTATATTTTCAATTTCCTTTCTTTTTAGCTTAAGTGCAAAGGCTTTTATTGTATTGCCCGATGTAATTACCGACAATATGGTATTGCAACAAAAAGACATCACGATGTTTTGGGGAAAGGGCGCACCAAACAAAACCATTACGATTACCCCATCTTGGAACAACCAAAAAATAACTGGAAGCATTGATGCAGAAGGTAATTGGAAGGTGAAAATTAAAACGCCAAGTGCAGGTGGACCATTCACCATTACTTTAGATGATGGCGAAAAACTAACGTTAACCAACATTATGATTGGCGAAGTTTGGTTATGTTCTGGCCAATCTAACATGGAAATGCCTTTGGCTGCTTGGGGCAAAATCAAAAATTACGAGCAGGAAATTGCCAATGCTAAACATCCTATGATTAGGATTTTGAAAGTGAAGAAAACCATTACCAGTACACCACAAACAGATTTTAAATCGAACACGATGGGCTGGCAAGAAGTATCACCTTCAACCATTGCTAATTTTTCATCGGCAGCTTACTTTTTTGCAAGAAAATTACAAGAAACGTCGCCAGTTGCCATTGGTTTAATAGATGCTACTTGGGGCGGTACCGTAATAGAGTCTTGGACTAGCGCCGAAGCGATTTCGAAAGTGGAAGTATTTACCGACACCGTAAAAAAAATACAGGCTTTGCCATTAGAAACAAAGTTAACCAACCCAAACAAGCCAACTTTATTGTACAACGGTATGATTAATCCTTTTTTGCCAGTGGCGATAAAAGGTGTGATTTGGTACCAAGGCGAAAGCAATAACTCGAGAGCTTACCAATACAGAGAATTATTTCCGTTAATGATTAACAACTGGCGTGAGAAATTCAATAGACCAAAATTGCCTTTCCTTTTTGTGCAGTTGGCCAATTTCATGGCGGTTAATCCGCAACCTGTAGAATCTACTTGGGCAGAACTTCGCGAATCGCAAGCGGCGGCCTTAAACTTACCAAATACAGGAATGGCAGTAGCAATTGATATTGGTGAGGCAGGAGATATCCACCCTAAAAATAAACAAGATGTGGGTATTCGTTTGGCATTGGTAGCACAAGCAAAAGTGTATAATCAAAAAGTAGTTTATGAAGGGCCAGTTTATCAAAGCTTCGCAGTTAAAGGCGATAAGATTGAATTGACTTTCAAACCAGATGCTACTGGATTAAAAGCTAAAGAAGGCGAATTAACAGGTTTTGCCATTGCTGGCGAAGACAAACAGTTTCGTTGGGCAAAAGCAGAAGTTAAAGGAAATACTATTTTGGTTTCAGCCAAAGACGTAGAAAAACCAGTGGCGGTACGTTACGCTTGGGCTAACAACCCAGTTTGTAATTTAATAAATGGCGCAGGCTTACCAGCGGCTCCATTCCGCACCGATACTTGGCAAGGCATTACATTTTTTAAAAAATAGATGAAGATGAGGAGCGTTAAAATAGCGATTGTTTTTGCAGCTTGTTTTCTAAGTGGTGCTTTAATGGCACAACAAAAGGAAGCTGTATTGAAATACGTAGACCCAACCATTGGCGGTGTAGGACATTTGTTGGAGCCCACTCGGCCAACCATGCATTTGCCGAACAGTATGATTAGGGTATTTCCGGTAAAGAAAGACCAACTGGATGACCAGATTGCCTATTTCCCATTGAATATGTATTCGCACCGAATTGGAAACATATTTTCGGTGATGCCTTACAAAAGTGGCGAAGCACCAAAAGCGGGTATGAAATTTAGTTACGATTTGGAGAAAACGGCACCACATTACTACACAGTTTTATTAGAAGAGGCGCAGGTAAAAGTAGAATTTTCGCCATCAGAGCGAAGCGGTTACTATCGTTTTACCTCTTCAGAGAAAAAACCAATAAACCTACAATTTGGTATCATCAACAAAGGCGAATTAAATGTAAAAGGCAAAAGGATTATCACAGGAACAGAGCAGTTTAAAGATATGCAAGCTTTTGTATATGCTGAATTGAGCGAAGATGTGACCGCTACTAAAACTACTACAGGCGAAACTAAAAAACTGGAAGTAAAAGGTTCATCGGCTGTGCTAAGCGTACGTTATGGCATTTCTTACATCAGCATTGCACAAGCTAAAGCCAACTTACAAAAAGAAATTCCTACTTGGTCGTTCGATGCCGTGAAATTGAAAGCCCAAAATGTTTGGGAAAAAACGTTGGGTCAAATTCAACTGACTGGCGGTTCGTTGCAGCATAAAAGGTCTTTTTACACCGCTTTGTATCGTACTTACGAACGCATGGTCAACATTAACGAATACGGAAAATATTACAGCGGGTACGACCGTAAAGTACACACCGATAACCGTCCGTTTTATGTAGATAACTGGATTTGGGACATGTATTTGGCACAAGAGCCATTGCAAACTATTTTAAACCCAGAAAGGGAAGGAGATAAGCTAGAATCTTACGTGAAAATGTACGAGCAATCTGGATGGATGCCATCTTTTGCGTTAGTTTTTGGAGATAATCCTTGTATGACAGGTAATCACGCCGCGGCTTGGATGGCAGATTCTTGGTACAAAGGCGTAAAGAATTTCAACATTAAAAAAAGTTATGAAGGTTTGCGTAAAAATTCATTGGAAGCCACTTTGCTGCCTTGGAGAAATGGGCCGGCAACAGAGTTGGATGCTTTTTATGTCAAGAACGATTACTTTCCAGCCTTGCGACCAGATGAAAAAGAGACGGTGAAAGAGGTAGAAAGCTTTGAAAAACGTCAGGCGGTAGCGGTTACTTTACAGCAAAGCTACGATGATTGGTGTATCTCCAAATTGGCCAATACTTTAGGAGAAACAAAAGACGCTGAATTATTTGCTAAAAAGGCAAATAACTACAAAAACGTTTTTAGGGTAGATAAAGGTTTTATGTGGCCTAAAGACAGTGAAGGAAATTGGATTGAACCTTTTGACCCTAAGTTTTCTGGAGGTTTGGGTGGTAGACAATATTTTACTGAGAACAATGCCTACACCTACAACTGGGATGTAAAACACGATTTGTTTACTCTGTTTGATTTAATGGGCGGCAAACAAAAAGCCGAGGCCAAATTAGACCAATTATTTAGGGAAGATTTAGGCAGAAGCAAATACAATTACCAAGCTACTTTTCCAGATGCTACAGGCGGTGTTGGTCAGTTTGTAATGGGTAACGAACCTAGCTTTCACATTCCATATTTATACAATTATTTAGGTTCGCCTTGGAAAACGCAGAAGCGCATTCGCAGTTTAATTGATACTTGGTTTGGTGATAATTTATTCAGTATTCCGGGAGATGAAGATGGTGGCGGTATGAGTGCTTTCGTGGTTTTTTCGATGATGGGATTTTACCCAGTTACGCCCGGTATTCCTGAATATGCTATTGGAAGTCCAACTTTCAATTCTATTAGCATCCGTTTAGATAACGGAAAAACATTTACGGTTTTGGCACACGGCAATTCGCCAACGGCAAGATATATCCAATCTGCAAAAATGAATGGCAAAGTTTTAAACGAACCTGTATTTACACATGAACAACTTTTACAAGGCGGAAAATTAGAACTCACCATGGGCGAAAGACCCAATAAAACATGGGGAACTAAAGCCAACTAATAACGAATTAAAAATTAACCATATATAAACAGTAACATGAAAAAAACTTTACTTACAGCGGCACTTGTTGCAGCTTTATTCTCGGCAAAAGCTCAAGTTTTTACAGAAACTTTAGGCACGGTAACGGCAAACACTAAAGTGGCAGATCACGATGCTGCAAAAGGTTTTGCTAACACAGGAAAACTTAAATTTAGCGGTAGTGCAGAAGTACAAATGCAAGGTTCTTCGGCCGACAAGTATTCTACAGCAACCGGATCGGCATCTGGTGGAGCAAACTTAAGATTTGCGAACGTAGCAGAAACAGATTTCGTAATTAGTGGCATTAACACCAGCAACGTAAACAATCCGGTAGTGGGTTTTGGAATTTTAAAAGGTCCAAACAGCTCTAACGGTGCAGAACTAGTAGTAGAATACAGTACTGATGGTAAGACTTGGTTTGCTCTTAAATATCCATTATTGCCAACGGGCGAAGGAACTGGTTTAGTGTGGAATTATAGAGAGACTTCGGCTGTTCCTAAAGCAGAAAAACTATCTATTCGTTTCAGACAAACGGGCAACTTTGTAGTTTTCCGTGTAGATGATATCGCTATCGTTTCAAAAGGATAATCTTAAATAAAGGGTTCGGGAAATTTCTCGAATCCTTTAACATCAATTCTTAAAAATTGAACCACATTTTTTTTTAAGATGATAGCCTGTAAATAGCTATTAAACAGCTAAATAACCTAACCAAAATATAAACTAATTCATCATGTGTAAACCTTCACATTTGCGCAAGCTATGTCCAAAATTTCTTGGAAAAATACTGCTATTTTTCATCATTTATTGTTTAACGCCACAATCAGCAAGCGCTGTTGTCAAGCTTCCAAAATTGGCTACTGATAGTATGATCTTGCAACGTAACATCAACATTCCCATTTGGGGAACGGCGGCTGTTGGCGAGGTGGTAACGGTAACTTTCAAAGGAGCTACTTATACTGTGACTACACCATCCACTGGTAAATGGGCAGTAAGTTTAGCACCATCTGCAGCGGGCGGTCCATACACGATGACTGTTGCTGGTACCAATACTATTAATTTAAAAGGCATACTAGTAGGAGATGTTTACATCTGCTCTGGCCAATCGAACATGCAGTATACATTTAGTTACGGTGCAACATCCACTTATTATGCTGATGAAATTGCAAATTCTGCAAATACCAATATCAGGCAATTCAAAGTCAATTTTGGTTCAAGCGCTACGCCTTTAGACGATATTATAGCTACGCCTTGGAAATGGCAGTCTGCAAGGCCATCAACCATGAATAATTTCAGTACAACAGGCTACTTTTTTGCTAAAAGTTTGTACCAAAAATATGGTGTACCTATTGGTATCATCACAAGTACCTACAGTGGCTCCATCATTGAGGCTTGGATCAGTCACGAAGGATTAATTAATTTTCCAAATCTTTACAATCAGGCAGCTGGTTCCGCTCCGAGTGATCCAAGTGCAATTTACAATGCTTTACTTTCTCCTTTAAGAAACTATGGTGTCAAAGGTTTTGTGTGGTATCAAGGCGAGTCAAATACATCTAATTCAATCGAATATCGAGATTTATTGCCAGCATTTATTAATGATGTAAGAACAAAGTTTAATAAGCCAAACCTACCTTTTTTATATGTGCAGTTGGCCGGTTGGAATACCGCTTCAGAATTAACGCAAACCTCTGCCATTGCACAAGTTAGAGAGGCACAGGCCATGGCCAACAGCATCAACCTAACAGGAATGGCAGTTGCCCACGAGATCAGTTTATCTGGCGTAGATATCCATCCCATTTGGAAAAAGCCAGTTGGAGACCGTTTGTCTTTAGCGGCACAAAACATCATCTATGGCGAAACAAATGTCGCCTATGAAGGGCCATCTTACCAGTCACACACAGTAGTGGGAAATAAGATTGTGATCACCTTTAAAAACGTAGGCACTGGCTTATATAAAACAGGAACAGATCTTAAACAATTTACTATTGCCGGTGCAGATCAAGTCTATAAAATTGCCACGGCAACTATTGTGGGCACCAATAAAGTAGAAATTACGGCAGCAACCGTTGCTAACCCACTTTATGCTCGATATGCTTGGGTAGATAACCCGCGAAGTGCTAATCTATATGGCTCGACTGGTTTGCCAGCAGAATCCTTTAGAACTGGGCAAACTCCAGTCACTCCACCTTCATTATATGGTGCAACACCTTTTGCCGCAGGCAACTTAGTGGTAACCAGATACGGAAATGGATCTGCACTGCCGGCCATTGGAACAACTATTCCTGTCTATTTGGAAGAGTTTAATACGTTAGGAGTAAGTCAAACGGCTAGTCGATTAATGCCAAGTGTTGCAGGAAATTACAATGCTGGAATTACCAATTTAACCGTAGGTACCCATTCTTTTGGTGTTGAAGCTTTATTGAGCTTAAGTGAAAATAAGAAATACTTAGCTTTTGCGTCCAATAACCTAGAAGTAGGTGTGCCTGTAAATGCATCTGGAAGTAAAACGATTGCAATTCTTACCGCAGATGGTGCATTAAATACAACCACTTCTGCCAATTTGGGCGTAGCCAGAACGGCCACAGTAAATGATGACCTTTCTCGTATCTATTACAATTCTCAAACACAGGGAATCAGCTATGTGCCTTATGGAACTAGCGGCGCCAATGTAGTTTTAGCTGCTGGCGAAAATGCCTATCGTGGTTTGGGTATTTACAATGGTCAATTATATGCTTCTACAACAGTAGTAGCAGCCAATGGAAGTATTCCCGCGGTAAGCAAGCAAGTAGCAACAGTAGGTACGGGCATGCCAACATCTGGCATTCAAACATTAACAGCGCTACCAGGAATAACCACTACAGAAATTGTAAGACAGTTTGTTTTACTGTCAACAGCTAACAATACCAACTATGATTTATTCTACGGAGTTACTGAATCAGGCAAATTAATTAAGTACAAGTTAATTTCTGGAAATTGGGTAGACCGTGGTAGTCTAAACATTGCAAATGTCGTATCCATTACAGGTAAATGGAATACCAATGGCACTACCCACTTGTATTGCACAACTTTAAATACATCAACATATGCTTCTAACTTGGTTAAGGTTGAAGATTTTCCAGCTACTAGCGCTACTTTAGCTACAAATGCGGTTACTGTAATTGCTACTGCTGCTGCAAATACCTATTTCAAAGGGGTTGCTTTTGCTCCGGAAAACTCGGACGCCACCATGCTTCCAATGAATGTAACCTCATTTAACGGTGCGAATGACACACAAGGTGTTAAACTTAAATGGGAAACAACCAGTGACCAAAATGGGGATAGCTTTGAAGTAATGCGCTCTACCGATGGTGTTGAGTTCAAATCAATTGGTAATGTAAAAGCTGTAGGTAACGCTACCGACAAACATCATTACACTTTTACTGACTTCAATCCAGCAGAAGGGGTGAATTATTACCAATTGAACCAAAAATACTTGGATGGCACTTCGGGTAAATCGAAACTGGCAACTGTAAATTCACAGCTAAGCGAAAACGTATTTAAGATTTTTCAGGTCGATGCAAATCAGTTCCGAGTAACTATTTCAGCGCAAACAGCTGGCCGCACCTCGTTAATAATTACTGATGCGGTTGGTAAAAAGAGATTGGTTCAACAAGTTTCTTTACAAAGTGGAATTAGTCAGGTGATGGTACCTAACCAAAGTTTTTCTACCGGAGTATATATTCTTCACGCTGTAATAGATGGTAAAAAACAGTCGGTTAAATTTCTTGTGAATTAAATAGAAACACCAGAAATCTTTAATAGAAATTATGAAACTAAGGTTAAAAAATTATAATAGTGATATTGTTTATATCGCTAGCAAAAAACTCAAATGCACAAGCTAACCTATATGTTTAAACAGAAGTTCAAACATCAGCTTTACTTAGGCTTTTTTGCTAAAACTTTGCTATTCATCAGCTGCTGCTTATTGCCGCAGTTGATGTTTGGCATTGTTAAGCTACCCAAACTAGTTGGCGATAATATGGTGCTGCAACGTAACGTAAACCTGCCAATTTGGGGCACAGCTGCCGTGGGAGAAAATGTAACCGTTACCTTTAACGGACAAACACATAGTACGGTAACTCCAGCATCTGGAAAATGGAGAATTACACTTACGCCGCTAACCGCAGGCGGTCCATTTACCATGTCGGTTCAAGGCAGCAACACTATTACGCTTACCAATGTATTAATTGGTGATGTGTATTTGGCTTCGGGGCAATCTAACATGGAACTCGAGTTTGATTATGGTACCGCATCTAGCTTTTACGCTGATGAAATTGCGACTTCTTCAAATTCAAATATCCGCCAGTTTAAAGTGAGTAAGAGCGTTATTGCTGCAACAGATGATGTTTCGGCAACACCCTATGGCTGGCAATCAGCAGCTCCTGCAAACATGAGGCACTTTAGCATGGTAGCTTACTTTTTTGCTAGAGACCTTTATAGCAAATACGGCGTTCCAATTGGCATTATCAATAGTACTTACGGCGGCACTATTATAGAAGCTTGGATTAGCCACGAAGGACTAATTAATTTTCCAGATTTGTACAACCAATCACCACCTAGCATAGCTGATACCAATCCTAGTATCTTACATAATGCTATGATTTCGCCGCTTTTAAACTGCAAATTTAAAGGAGTATTGTGGTATCAGGGAGAATCGAACGTATCCAACGCATTTGAGTATAGAAACTTGTTTCCAGCACTAATTGAAGATTTTAGAACAAAGTTTAATGAGCCAAACCTGCCATTTTTATACGTTCAGTTGGCTAATTATTCTGGCGTAACAGAACCACAGCAAACATCGCAAATTGCTGAGTTAAGAGAAGCGCAGGCTTTGGCTCAAACCATCGGTAATACTGCCATGGTGGTAAGCCACGAAACGGGTTTAAGTGGGGTAGATATTCATCCCATTTGGAAACTGCCTATAGCCTTGCGACTATCGGCGGCGGCACAAAACCGTATTTACGGCGAAACCAATATTGCCTATGTCAGCCCTTCGTATCAGTCTAGTGTTGTTTCTGGAAACAAAATGATTGTCACTTTTAAAAACGTTGGAACGGGATTAAATAAAGTAGGTTCGGTGCTTAATCAATTTACCATTGCAGGGGCAGATAAAGTTTACAAAACTGCCACCGCAACCATTATAGGCACCAATACGGTAGAAGTAAGTGCTGCCACAGTGGCTTCGCCAATGTATGTACGTTACGCATGGGCGGATAATCCTAGAAATGCAAACCTTTACAATTCGTTTTACTTACCAGCAGAATCTTTTAGAAGCGACCAACCGTCGGAAAGTGTTTCTTATACCGCTATGCCATTTACCAATGGTAATCTTGTAGTTACTAGATATGGTGATGGGAATGCTTTACCAGCAACGGATACTACCGTTCCTATATTTCTAGATGAATACAGCAGTGCCGGCGCAAAGCGAAATGTAAACCGACCAATGCCGAATATTGCTGGCAATTACGGTGCTGGTATTTCTAATTTGATTTCGGGCAGGCACTCATTTGGCGTTGAAGCCTTATTGAGCTTAAGTGAGAATAAGAAATTTCTAGCTTTTGCGGCTAACAACATGACGGTTGGTTTGCCCGTAAATGCAGTGGGAAGTAAAACCATTGCAGTATTAGCAGCAGATGGTGCATTAAATACAAATACTACAGCCAATTGGGGCGTTGCTCGTATGGCAACGGTAAGTAATGACCTTTCTCGGGTTTATTACATTTCACAAACGCAGGGTTTAAGTTTTGTGCCTTATCAATCTACAGGTGCAAACGTAGTTTTAGCAGCTGGCGAAAATGGCTACAGAAGTGCTGCTATCTACAATGGGCAATTGTATGTGTCTACGGGTACATCGCCAACAACCCAAAATTATGCAGAAGTTACCAGACAAGTGAGTACTGTTGGTGCCGGCATGCCTACGGCCAATACACAAACTTTAATGCCATTACCTGGCTTACCAACCAATGAGATAGTGAGGCAATTTATTTTTTTGTCGACGACTGGAAACAATAATTACGATCTATTCTACGGCGTTACCGAATCTAATAAATTGATAAAGTACAAATTGGTTTCGGGCACTTGGGTGGCCAAAGGAAGTGTAACTGTTGGAAGCGTTGTTTCTTTGACTGGGAAAATGGATGGTGCAAATGCCATTTTGTATAGTACCACCTTAAATTCATCCAATTTTGCTTCAACTTTAGTTAAGATTGAAGATCCAGCAGCATCAAATTCCACACTATCTACAAACGTAGTGAATGTAATTGCTACAGCAGCAACCAATACTTATTTCAAAGGTGTTGCTTTTGCTCCCGAAAATTCAGACATCAGTACTCTACCCGTAGAACTCAACAATTTTGAAGGTGCAATGAATATGCAAGGAGTGAAGTTAAACTGGGAAACTTCGCAAGAGAGAAACGCAGCATATTTCGAGGTTTGGCGTGCCGATGATGGTGTGGCTTTCCGCAACATTGGATCAGTAAAAGCAGCAGGTAATTCGGACATTAAAAAGACTTATTCATTTACAGATTTTAACCCTGCTCAAGGCATAAATTATTACCAGCTAAAACAAGTGGACTTGGATGGGAAATCTGCGCCGTCTAAAATTGTTGCAGTAAATTCTGGCTTAGTATCAAATATCTTCAAAGTAGCACAAACTTCAGCAACTAACCTTACGCTTACAATTACCGCTGTTCGCCATTCCCTAACCAATCTAACAATTACAAATATGATGGGTCAGAAGGTGTACGATGGCAAAGTGGTGCTGAACAATGGGTTAAATAGCCTTCAAATTACTCCAATTAATTTATTAACAGGAATATATATCCTTCAAGCGGTAGTCGACGGAAAAAACAACAACATCAAATTTTATTTGAATCAACAATTTTAAAAATCAAATTATGAGAAAACATTTACTAATGAGTGTGAAAACACACTTAAAAACTGTGCTAACGGCCAGCTTTTTGGTAGTTGGCTTACTGCAGGTTAATGCGCAAACGCTAACCTATGGAACTTTATATTACGGTGATCCGGTGGGAGGTTCATCTAATGCTTCAACAAATGCGGTTTTAAATATTTTGCCCAATACAAACGGTGATCCTGCAAGTCTATTCGTGAAACCAATAATGAGTCCAACATGTATGGTTGCAGATGGAGACGGTAATCTCGCAATTGGTGCAAGTGCTGGCAATAGGATTAGCAGAATCAATAAAAATGCGACCACTACCACTATATTTTTAACAGGAATTGCATATTATAGTTTAGCAATCGATAAACAAAATGAATATCTTTATTTAGGAGGAGCTAATTCAATACAAAGGGTGATTTGGTCTAACACTGGAGCCAATACATCAATAGGTTATTATAACAACATGCCTGCAGGAACTACAACAGGAAGTGCAAGTTTTGGAGCTCCATCTTTAATTAGGTCTATTCCATTTTTGACGAATAATGATCTTGTATTTTTTAATAACGACGTTACGGCTTCGGCGTTGCCAGTGGGTAATGTAAGAGGAGCTATATTTGATGCTGCTGGAAATCTATTTTACGCAGACGAAACCTACGATGTGATACGTAAGATTTTTCTTGAGAAAAAGACGGTGGCTAATACAGCAGTAGTCAACGCAACAACGTTGGAGTTAACAGACGTTAGCAACATTAAAGTTAACTGTTTAGTGAGTGGAATAAATATTCCAGCCACCACCTACGTAACGGCCATTAATACCGCAACAAACACTGTAACATTAAGCAAACCAGTTACTGGGGGAAGTATCGATAACACAGCTAGCCTTGCCTTTGTTACTAAAGTAGAACACGTAGCAGGTATTTATAATACACCCTCAACTACACCTGGTGCAACAATTACAGGTGCAAGTGTTGCGGGAACAACTGGATTAAATCTCAACGCCACTGCTTATAGTGTAGGTTTAGCTTTCGATACCGATGGAAGTTTATTTTTAGTTGACCAAGCTTGGCAGAGGATTTTAAAAATTGCAGCAACTGCTGGTGTGGTAAGTGCAGCGTCTAATATTTCTGAATTCCTTGCTGGGCCGATTAATGTAACTACTGCAGCTTCATCTATTGCATTTGATAACGTTGGTAAATTATATATTACTAGACGTTCTTTATATAATGTAGCGAGAACAACTGGAACACCAGGCGAAACAGAAACTGTAATTGGTTCAGGTAGTGGCAGACTTATCATTTCTTCAGGTACTGCAGCAGCTGGAAGTGTTACTGTAACCAATATTCCGGCAGCAACAGTTACCGCCCTAAAAGTAGGGATGACCTTGCGATCGGCACTTAATTTTGTAATCGGTACCAAAGTTGTTGCTAAGCCTACAGCAACAAGTATTACCATTTCAATTCCAGCCATTACTGGTGCGGGAAGTATTGCAAATACAATTGCTACCGCAGAAGATGATTTTGTTTCTGGTATCGGAGCTTTGAGTGCAGGGTCAATTGATGGCCCAACAAGCATCGTTTTCGCAAACAACAATGTTTATGTAGCAGAAAGTCCTGGTAACTTTGTACGTGTTCTTACATCGCTAACAACCTTGCCAGTTGTTATTTCTAAAGAATTCTCAGCTAAACTAAATGGAAGTGCAGTTAATTTAAGTTGGTCTACCTCATCAGAGCAAAACAATAATAAGTTTGTAGTTAAAAGAAGTACCGATGGTTTAAATTATAAAGAAATCAATACTCAAGCTTCTAAAGGAGATTCTGGCGCTGCTTATGCAACTGTAGATTTTAACCCAATTAACGGAACTAATTACTACGAGTTAAGTCAAATAGATAACGATGGTAAATCGAAAGTTTTAGGCGTGCAAGTTGTTAAAGTTGTGTTGAAAGAAAATACATTTACAATTTATCCAAATCCTGTACAGCAAGGGGCATCTTTCTCGATAAAAAATGTTGCTGGCGACACTAAAGATGTAGTGGTGAAAGTTTCTGACATTTCTGGAAAACTCATCCATAATCAAACCTTTAACAGAAACTCATCGGGCGTGTATACCGTACAGTTGCAAGCTGCTAAAGGTATTTACATTGTTAGTATTAATGATGGTAACGCTCAAAAAATAACTGTGAAGTAATACAAATGTCAATCCAATAAAAACTGCGGTAGAAATACGTCAATGGTAATTCTGCCGCAGATTATGGATCGCAATACTTTAACCAATTTCATCGAATGTTTTGCTTCGTGAAACAGTAGCTGTTTAGTGATAAATAGCTTTTAAATGAATAAACCAAAACAAACAGTATAAACTATAATGGAATTTCTAAACGGCGTAAATGCCCTCACACTCGTATTTGTTTCACTTTTGGTATTTGCCATTGCTTATCGTATTTATGGGATATTTTTAGCAAATAAAGTATTGAGATTAAATGCCAATAATGTAACTCCAGCAATAGAATTTGCAGACGGTAAAGATTATGTGGCTACTAATAGAAATGTGTTGTTCGGTCACCATTTTGCGGCAATTGCTGCGGCAGGTCCATTAGTGGGGCCTGTATTGGCTGCACAATTTGGATATTTGCCAGGCACCTTATGGATTTTGATTGGTTGCGTGCTTGGCGGTGGCGTACATGACATGATTGTGCTTTTTGCATCGGTAAGACACAAAGGTGAAAGTTTGGCCACCATTGCCAGTAAGGAAATTGGCAAAGGAACTGGAATTATTGCAGGCTTTGCTATTCTCTTCATTCTTATATTAACGCTTGCGGGTTTATCGTTAGCCTGTATCAGTGCCATGCATGAAGCTTCGTGGTCACTATTTACGGTAATTGCTACCATGCCAATCGCAGTAATTATGGGACTGATTATGCGTTACAAAAAAAATAGCGTCACAATCGCAAGCATTATCGGCGGTATTTTACTGATTGCGAGTATTATCGGCGGGCACTCCCTTATGCAGGTGAAGGAAATCAGTGATTTGTTCCATTGGAATATCAAAACAATTTCTATTTCAATTACGGTGTATGGATTTCTAGCATCGGTTTTGCCTGTTTGGTTATTGTTGGTGCCTAGAGATTACCTTTCTACTTATTTAAAAATTGGAACCATTTTAATGTTGGCTGTAGGCGTAATCTTTGTTCACCCAACTTTGCAGATGCCAGCCATCACCGAATTTATTAATGGTGGCGGGCCAGTAATTGGCGGACCAGTATTACCCTTTATTTTTATCGTTATTGCTTGTGGCGCCATCTCTGGTTTCCATGCGGTAATTGCAACGGGAACAACGCCGAAAATGTTGAATAACGAGCGGGAAATTCTTTTTGTAGGCTACGGTGCCATGTTGGTAGAAGGCTTTGTAGCATTAATGGCACTAATTGCAGCTTGTACCCTAGTTCCGGGAGATTATTTCGCCATCAATACTCCGAGGGAAATGTATGATTCCTTCCTCGCTCAGCACCCCAATTTGCATGCCGTTGATTTGGCACACTTCAGTGAAAAGATAGGCGTTGACCTTCACGGTAGAACTGGCGGAGCGGTTTCATTAGCTGTGGGTATGGCTCATATTTTTAACAAAATTCCTTTTATGGATGATGTAATGGCATATTGGTACAATTTTGCCATCATGTTCGAAGCTGTGTTTATCCTTACTGCTATTGATGCTGGTACAAGGGTAGGGCGCTTCTTTCTTCAGGAAATGATAGGCAATGTTTTTCCAAAGTTTAATGATAAAAACTGGATACCAGGCATCATCATCTGCAGCGCATTATTTACCTTTTCTTGGGGATATTTGGTTTACACTGGAAATGTCAGTAGCATTTGGCCGCTTTTCGGTATCAGCAACCAATTGTTGGCCGCTTGCGGACTGATTGTCTGCACTACAATGCTAATTAGGTTGAATAGAAGAAAATATGCACTCTGCTCTGCAATACCGGGTGTATTTATGGCTATTATTACATTTTGGGCTGGCTATGAGCAAGTTGTAAATATCTATCTGCCCAAGCAACAATACCTGCTTTCATCATTAGCCATATTGGCGATGTTACTCATGTTTATCGTTTTCATTAACACGTTTAAAAGATGGAGCAAGCTGTTAAAAATGGAAGCAAAGCACATCGATTATTATGGTGATGAGGTGAAGGAACTTGTAGAAAGATAGAATGAATTAGATATGGTAAACAATTACGCAGTATTGCCCCCATATCTGTCTATCAAATAAAAACGCAAGATTTTCCAAAAGCATAACTTAAACTAAAAATTTTGAACTACGCCATTTTATGATTTCCAGAACGAATAAAACTATAGGATTATTTTTTTTAATTGTTTTTATCCAATCTTCTGTGTTTGCTGCAATTAGGTTACCTAAGCTAATTAGTAGTGGGATGGTGCTCCAAAGAGACAAACCCATAAAAATATGGGGCTGGGCAGATGCTGGAGAAAAAGTTGAGGTTCTTTTTAATGGAAAAAAGTTTAATGCAAACACTGGTACTGGCGGAAAATGGCAATTGACACTTCCGGCAATGAAAGCAGGCGGGCCGGAAACAATGGTTGTTAAAGGAAGCAACGTAATAAGGTTGGAAGACATATTGATTGGTGATGTATGGCTTTGTTCTGGACAATCTAATATGGAACTTACAATGAACACTGCCAGAAAAAAGTACCAAAAGGAAATAGCTGATGCTAATAACAATAAAATTAGGCAATTTGCTGTAAAGCAACAGTGGAGCTTTCACCAACAAGAAGACCTAGAGCCATCAGCTTGGAAGTCAGTTACTCCCGCAAATGTACTCGAATTTACAGCGGTTGGCTATTTTTTTGCTTTAGAAGTTAATGGCAAGTATGGTATTCCCATTGGCTTAATTAATAACGCCGTAGGCGGAACTCCAGCAGAAGCTTGGATGAGCGAAGATGGTCTTAGAAGTTTTCCTTATCTTCAGAAACAAGCTTTGTTGTATAAGGATCCAAACGAAGTTGATAAAGTGAAAAAGACGGATGAAGGTAGGAGAAAGGTGTGGTTTGATCAGGTAAGATCTACGGATAAAGGTTTGGCTACAAATGACAAATGGTACGATCATAAAATCGATTTTTCTTCATGGTCATCTTTTTCAATCCCTAATCTTTGGAGTAGTGATATTCTTTCAAATAAAGGTGGTGTGGTCTGGTTCAAAAGAACTATTTTACTTACAAAGGAACAAGCGTTAAAGCCTGCTTATATAGAATTGGGTAATATCGACGAGCAAGACAGCACCTACATAAATGGCACGTTAGTTGGCACTGGCAGTAACAAATATCAACCCCGAAAATATAACTTGCCAAAAGGTGTGTTAAAAGAAGGTGATAATATTATTACCGTAAGGGTGATAGACACAGAGCCTCCCGGTGGCTTCATTTTGAACAAATCTTATCAGTTGGTTTTGGGTGAAGAAATAATTCCGCTCAATGGTCTATGGAAATATAAAATTGGTGCTGAAGTTCCGCCTTTGCGTAATAATACTTTCATCAACTTTTCTGTTAAACCAACGGTTTGGTATAATGGCAAGATTGCACCAATATTAGATTATCAGTTTAAGGGCGTGCTGTGGTACCAAGGCGAAGCAAATGTGCATAAAGCGAAAGAATATCACACTTTATTTCCAGCGATGATCAAAAATTGGCGAGAAAAATTTGACCAAGGCGACTTTCCGTTTCTCTTCGTACAGCTGGCAAATTTAGGAGCTTCAGATTCGTTACCATCAGACGATGCATTGGCAAGACTCCGTGAAGCACAAGCTACCGCTCTTTCCGTTGCCAATACAGGGATGGCTGTTGCACACGATATTGGCGAATGGGATGATATCCATCCGATGAATAAAAAGGAGGTAGGAAGGCGTCTGTTCCGTTCCGCGGAACGTGTTGCATATCATGCTGCTGGAGCCTTTGCTACTGGTCCAGTTTTCAAATCAATGGTGAAGCAAGATCAACAATTCCTTATCTTTTTTGATAATGTAGGCAGTGGCTTAGTTTCAAAAGGGAAAGAACTTCGCCATTTTGCTATAGCGGGAGAGGATGGCAAGTTTGTTTGGGCCAAAGCAGAAGTTAAAAGTGCTAATTCCGTTAGTGTTGAATTTGGAAGCGTGAAAAACCCAATTTACGTACGTTATGCGTGGTCACGAAATCCAGAAAGAGCTAACCTATATGACAGCAACCAGCTTCCTGTTGCGGCGTTCCGTACAGATAATTTGGAACAATGAGGAATTTGATTGCTTTATATCTAAATTCAGATAAGTAGGATTTTTGTATAGTTTGATTTTATTTCCATACGAACGCTGAACTTGTAGTCGTATTGGAAAAGGGTCGGGATGTAGAAAAATGTAATATACATAACAACTATATATACCTACTAGAGGTGATTTTGTTTCTGCGTTCCCTAGTAGAGACTTTTTATATTTTAATTAGACGTGTTTCGCGTCAGGGTAGTTTTACTAATGTCATTAAGCCTTAATTAGAATGTCTTGATTAGACCAGGAAATCCTCCTAAAAGGTTAAATATAAAGAAGGTTCGAGGTGAAATTGGAAAAGGACAAATTCTAAAGAAGAATTAAAAAAATCCGAAATATTATAATAAGGCTAAGTAAACCGGCTATAAAAAAAAAGATCGGGATATTTATCCCGACTTAACGTAATTTATTTTTTCTGATTGCGCTTTTTGCCCTTTGCAATTAGTTTTTGAGGCTCTAAGTGTCTATGAAACAGAGGTTCATCGAGTTTTGAAATCTTTGTGAAACTCTGTAATAAACGGTTCGCGTTAACTATATCAGGGGGTACTATTTTTTTAGGGAGACAGAAAATAAAAAAGGTAGCTATTTCCATTAGATGCTACATGTTCCATAATTTTATCAGTATGGTAACTTTTACATTTGCCAACTTTTTTGTTCTAAAATAGTCCTGTCAAGGTATGAAGTACTTTGACAGAACTATAATTCAAAGAAAAATTATATGAAATTTTTTCTGACTAAATCTTCAATAATCGGCTCTATAAGTATTAGGAAGCGCTTTAGATGTTCAAAATACTCCTCTTGATCGGTACAACCCAAAAGCCTTTAGCATTACGCTAGAGGCTTTTTTGTTTGCAAGCCATTTAGTGAAGGATATTCGAAAAGTCGTCAATTTTTTTCGGTATAAAGTGTTCTTCTGATTAGTTTTAAAGGGTTTTAATGTGTGTTTTGGGTAGTTTGAGAGTTCTGGTAGCATTTAAATCTTTTATCTAAAGCTCTAAAATAGTCCAGAATGCTTGGAATGTTTTGAACTCGGTGCTTACTTTAAGCGTAAGGCACGACATCGCCTTTGGCTATGCTAAAGAAAGCCTGATAGCTTGTTCATATCGAACTACTTAAAGTATAATCTCAAAAAAATGGTAGGATGGGGCGATAGTACTATGAGAATTGGGCAGTTTGAAACGAAATAGCGTGGCTACTTTTACAGATACATACTCAAGCTCCTAATGGAATCCTACGATCCGCTGAAAGATGTGACACTATAGAAAGTGGTGTTATTTTCTTAGTTATCGTTTGAAAACGATACTTGTCGATTCAGTTGAATTGAAGTATCTATTGGGTAATATTATTTCTCATTGGATTTATGGTCAGTGGTTTACGGAAAATCATTTTTTTACCTTACTAAAAGTATATATTTGTCTTTAGAACAGTTATATCCTTGCGAAACCTTACTTCTCTTTTCGACCGTTACTACCGTACTACATTTGGTGTCATTTGTATGATACTGATTTTTTTTTACAGTAAGAAACAAGGCTACATGCTTTTCCATACGCTGGTCGAGCTCTTTTCCATCGTTATTGCTTTCGCGGTGTTTATTGTTGCCTGGAACTCTAGGAAAATGCAGGATAACAAATACCTACATATGGTAGGCATTTCCTATCTGTTCATCGGCGCCTTGGATCTCTTGCATACCTTGAGCTATAATGGGATGAATATGATCCCGGTACCTGGATATCCCGCCAACCAGTTTTGGGTGGCAACACGTGGTATGGAAGCGTTGATCTTCTTTGGTGGTTTTCTCATGATCGGTCGTAAGCGCAAAATCAATACGGAGCTACTTTTCCTTTTCTATTTTGTAGTATCTTTAGCGATTGCTGCGAGTATTTTGGTATGGAAGGTATTCCCGGTATGTTTTGTGGCCGGAAAGGGGCAGACCTTTTTCAAGGTGGTAAGTGAGTATTGCATCATTCTACTATTGTTGATCAGCTTGTTACTACTTTACGGGAGGAGGGCTAATTTCGATCGGAAGACTTACCAGCTCCTTGCCGGTTCTATTATCTTCGCCGTCTTGAGCGAGTGTTGTTTTGCTACCTATGCATCGAATACAGACACGTTGAATGAATTTGGTCATTATGGTAAGTTAATTTCCTTTTTTCTGATTTATAAAGCCAATGTGCAGATGGCTTTTGAGAAGCCCATGGCAAGTATATTCCGTGAGCTGAAGGCCAGCGAAACAGAGTATAAGACTTTGGCCGAGAATCTTCCGGATATCATCATGCGCTTTGATGAAAATCTGGACTGTGTATATGCCAATCGTGATATACGTGAGCTTCCTCAATTTGCGGACATCGATGCCCGGACGTTCAGCAAACGCATTAGGAATGAACTGGAGCAGGCACTCGCCGGAAGAAAAAATATAGCAGGAGAACTGGAAGTTGGAGAGCAGAATAACCTATCTTATTATTCATTTCAGGTCATCCCCGAAATCTTCGATAAAGCTGCCGAAAGTAGGCTTTTGGTGATATTTAGGGATATTACCAAAAGCAGGAAGGAGCGGCTCCATCTAACGAGCCTGCTCGATACGATCCCACAACAGGTATGGACGGCCAGTGCTGATGGTAATATCGATTATGTTAACGGCGTAGTCATCCGAGATTTTGCGCTGAATCCAGATTCCCCATTTGGGCTCGGCTGGCAACACTTTATCCATCCCGATGACATAGAGGAATGTGATAGGGCATGGAAGCTTTCACTAAGGAGTGGATCGGAATACAATGTACAGTTTAGACTGAAAATGGCCGATGGCGGTTATCTATGGCATTTGGGACGGGCTGTGCCCATCCTCGAAAATGGTAAGGTAACCTTATGGATAGGATCCAATACGAATATCGACCTGCAAAAGAAGGGGCAGGAGCAGCGTGATGAATTCATCTCTGTAGCCTCACATGAATTGAAAACACCATTAACCAGTATCAAGGCATTCAACCAGCTACTCGCCAGAGCTAAGGATCTCGATAAGGCAAAATCTTATCTGCAAAAGGTGGATATGGCCACTACCAAACTGGAAAGGCTGATCAATGACCTACTGGACGTCAGCAGGATCAACGCCGGCAAGCTCCAGTTTAATAAAACCGATTTCATTCTCAATGAGCTATTGCGGGAGTGCTGTGATAACCTACAGCTAAGTGTTGCTACACACCAGATCATTTTAAAGGAGAGCGAAAATATCTACATCCATGCTGACCGTTTCAGGTTGGAGCAGGTAATCGGTAACCTATTGAGTAATGCGGTCAAGTATTCTCCCTTGGCGGATACGGTACATGTTAGCTTTAGGGTAGAACAGGAAGGCGTTATCATCTCTGTGGAAGATCATGGTATAGGAATCGCCAGTCAGGAGCTTGAAAAGCTTTTCGACCGTTATTACCGGGCGGACAATGCAGCAGAGCGCTTCGGCGGTCTTGGCCTCGGGCTCTTCATTTCCTCTGAGATCATTAAGGCACATCAGGGTACGTTCTGGATTGAGAGTGAGCTGGGCGTAGGTACCACGGTTAATATCCGCATCCCTTTGGGAGAAACAGCAATCAAAAATCAAGTTGCGAACGGACTGACCTATAGTGACGAGTACCTTGCTATCACCTGTAATGATCAAAAGGGATGGATGGAGGTCAACTGGACGGGGTACCAGGATTTTGAAAGTGTGCAGAATGGCGGGCTCCGGATGATTGAGGTACTCGGATCATCGGGACTGAAAAAGGTTCTCAATGACAACAGGGAAGTGCTCGGTAATTGGTCAGAGGCATCGGACTGGGCGGGAAAGGTTTGGTTTCCGATGATGATCGAAGCTGGTCTTCGGGATTTTGCCTGGGTTTTTTCTCCGAGTATCTTTGCGCAACTTGCCGCTCAGAAGAGTTTCGATGTATCGGATGGTAAGGCGAACGTCCGTTTTTTTCATGATATGGAGGAGGCTAAACGTTGGTTGGGCGAAATAAATCATGTCTCAGGTTCGTAGCGTGTGAGTTGAATCAGCTGAAGCCCGATCGGTACTATTAAGCAAATAGGTGGAGGCTTTGGGGTACAATTGGAATAACGATTACATCCCATTTGATAGCTTTTAAAACAGGATAGACGTATCATGTAGTTTTTTCTAATAGGGCGCTATTTTTGGTATAAAAAAACGGAGATACGACCTAAGCCATATCCCCGTCATCTAAATTAACGCTCTCGTAACAAAGGTAACTGATCGGTTAATCCCCACAATAAGGTATCGATATTTTTGCTAAATGTGTCGATGAATTGGTTTTCAACTATTGGAATAACGGTGCTAACCTTTTAAGATGGCGATCGGTACGGTAACTATTTCCTCAGCGTGAACTCCACTGTTTCCCTATAGGTAATGCCATCGATAACTCTATTACGGTCCTCAAAAATAACATGCAGGTTGCTTTTGGTGAGTGAATTGATCTTGAAGTCTAGTCTTTGATCGTCTCCGCGGGTGAGCTGCAGCATATCATTGGTTGCCGTCCAGCCAACTACCTCTTCATCGCTATCGAAGTTTACCGTAGCGGTACCATCGTTCCTGAATTCCCAGGCCAGTTCGAGATTTGAATATTGCTCCCGTTGGGTTTCTTTATTGTTCTGGAATTCGATATAGGCTACAGATTCTACCTTCCACCTGCCTATCAATCGGTCCGAATTGCGCTCGGCCTCATCTTTTTTACAGGCAGATAGGATGGAAGTAATGGCCAAGAGTAGGAGTAATGTTGCTTTTTTCATGTTTAAAAATTTTGATTCGTTTGTTCAATGGATATGTTCAGTGCTATATTCCAACGGATAACAAGATTAAGCCCATTAGGTTTTATGCATTTTAAAACGATCAGTCTGCGTTTGCGGCATTTTACGAATTGCATATAGAACAGATTTACGCTTATGTACTAAATACGCTTAAGGTCAGATCGATTAATGACGACATGGTACAAGATATTTCGAAAAAATGTGGTCGGCTTCAGGTTTGTTGGATGATAATAGGATGTGGAGCCTGTCTTGTGCAATACGCTATCTAACTTTTCTAAATTGAACCAACTTAGAGATTAACATGCAAAAACTGCTTTAAAGTTTTTCAAATTCGTATTAAACTTGATTGCCATTTTTATTATGTAAATAGTAGGTGTAGTCAACTACTTAATTTATGGGAAACTAATACGTGTTTTAGCAGGTTTTTTACTTTTAATTAAGGTGTTTTGATAGTTTTAAAGCTAAGGTTCGTGTATATCAAACAATTCTAAAAGACTGCTGTTGTATTGCCCAGTAGGGGAGCAAGCAGCTCCTCAAAAATCAATTATAAAACAAAAACGAATCTTATGTCAACAACAAACACAGTGCTCAACGAGCTGATAGAAATTAATAACGACAGGGTAGCAGGCTTTCAAAAGGCACTTGCTGATATCAACGATGAAAACATCGATTTGAAAGAACTTTTTCAAAAATATTCGCAGCAGAGCCATAAGTTCAGCCAGGAACTAACTGCATTAGTAGCTGCCAGTGCAGGCGAGCCGGAAACGGGTAATAGCGTTGCAGGTACGTTGCATAGAGCTTGGATTGACGTAAAAGCATTATTTGGCGGTTCTGATAGGGAAAGTATTCTTTCAGAAGCCGAAAGAGGTGAAGATGCAATCAAAAAGGCTTATAAAACTGCGCTTTCAGAAGGCGGACTTTCAGGCCAAGCGCTTGAAACAGTTAACCGTCAATCGGGAGATGTGCAGGCTGCGCATGATAGTATCAAGGCGCTGAGAGATGCTGCCAAATAATTGAGCAGAATTTTAAATTTTTGGAACCACCTCTTTTGGAGGTGGTTTCTTTTTGAAAAGATATTTTGTAAATCTATAATTCAGTGTGATGAATAGCAATGTTACTTTAGAAAATAAGCAGATAGCCATTATCGGGGGAGGTCCTAGTGGACTTTTTATGCTGAAAAAATTGATTGATGCTGGACTTCCGGATCTGACCGTCCATATCTTTGAAAAAGGTAATCAGCTTGGTGCAGGAATGCCCTATAGTTTACAGGGAGCAAATGACGAACATGTAACTAATGTGTCGGGAAATGAGATTCCTCATTTGGAACAAACCGTCGGAGAGTGGATCAAGACAGTACATCCAGATACGCTTGCCCGTTTTCATATTCAACTAGATCACTTTCATGAGTATAGGGTGTTGCCACGGTTGCTATTTGGACAGTACCTTTCAGAGCAGTTCCATAGGCTAGAAAAAAGGGCTGCTAAATCTGGTATTCTGCTAGAAATTTCTTTCGGTTGTGAGGTGGTAGATATCCTAGACAAACCTGCCGAGGGAAAAATAGCATTGGAGCTAGCTAGTGGCAAAAATATAGAATATGATCACGTAGTGCTCTGTACCGGACACCTGTGGCCGAAACATTATGAAGGGAAAGTTGCTGGATATTTTGATTCACCTTATCCTCCAGCCAAGCTAAAGTTAGTGTTGGATCATCCGGTTGCCATACGAGGCGCATCGCTTACGGCTATCGATGCAATGCGTACACTTGCCAGGCAGCATGGCGATTATGAAAGGTCTTCAGATGGTTTATTGACTTATAGACTCAAAAATTCGTCTTCGAAGTTTAGGATGGTACTGCATTCCAGAGAAGGCCTTTTGCCGGGCGTCCGGTTTCATCTGGAGGAATCGATATTAGGCAGGGATAGTTTGTTCGATGCCAATGAGATCAAGACCATCAGGGCGGCTCATGAAGGTTTTGTACCGCTGGATTTGGTATTCGAGGAGAAGTTCAAAAAGCCATTGGCAGCACATGATCCAGAGTTTTATGCTCAGATTGCCGAATTGGAAATGGAAGCATTTGTAGATAGGGTGATGCAATTGCGTGAACGTCTGGATGCATTTCAATTGTTCAGGGCAGAATACAAAGAAGCAGCACAGTCGATTAAGCGTAGGCAGTCAGTCTATTGGAAGGAACTGCTTTGCGGGCTAAGCTATACCTTAAATTATCCGGCTAAGTATTTTTCTGCAGAGGACATGCTTAGGTTCAAGCAAAAGCTAATGCCGTTGATTTCGTTGGTGATTGCATTTGTGCCGCAGAGCTCTGCGGAGGAACTATTGGCGCTATACGACTCGGACATATTGGAACTAGTGGCTGTTGGTGCTGACAGCGAAGTGGTGCCTTTGAAAGACGGCGGCATAGTTTACCATTATAGCGATGAGAACAGACAGGATAAGATGATCGAATATCAGACCTTTATCGACTGCATCGGTCAGCCACATCTATCTTTCGAGGCTATCCCATATTTGGGGCTGAAGGAAAAGGGGACCATTGCCCCAGCAAAATTACAGTTTCGTGCAAAGGAAACCGCAAAGGAAATGATGGATGAAAATCAGGATATCGAGATTGGTCAAGATAGTAACTATTATCTAAAGGTGCCAGGGCTTGCCATTAACGACTATTTTCAAGTGGTAGACCGTTATCTCGCATTGAATCCACGAATCTACGTAATGGCTGTACCTTTTATAGGTGGCTATAATCCAGATTACTCGGGGTTAGATTTTTGCGAAACGGCTGCGACGAAGATTGCACAAAGCCTGATGGGAGAAAATTGAGCTTAGTTTAAAATAGGGATATGAATATGAACGAAAATACAAATGCCGTGCCTAAACTGTTTATGGTATTATTGGGTTCTAAGGCCGAAAATCGTAATGTAGAACAGCATGATTTTTTTTTCGGCGTGAGCCATTCTCTTGCAGAATTGGTTCCCGCTCTGCAAGCCTTTTGGCCAGAGGCAGGCAAAAGCCTACATATTGATGGCTGGAGGGAAGTGACTGCCGTAGATGGTTTCAGAGTAGAAGTGTATGTGAAACAGACAGATGACGTTTTAGCAGAAAACAGACTGTTTTTTATAAACTTGGGCGGCTATACGGCTGGTAGATTGGAAGAGCAGCATTATACGTTGCTGTCTGTTTGTCGTGATAAAGCCGAGGCGACTCAACTAGCCAAGAAGGTAGCTTTTTTTAAATCGGCAACCATTGCTGGGATGAAGGGTGCCAATGCACACATTGATGAGAAATATGGTATCGACGTAGACGATATTCATCGCATAGAGGATATCTGGCGTCCCTTAGCACATGAAAACTATGGTATCAGATTAGTTCCTTCAGATAATCTGGTGGCAGATGAAGTGCACTTGGGCTACTTCCGTTTGGATAGGTTGTAGATAATTTTAATTAAACCTTCGGCATGTGGCCTGCCTTCAGGTCGGGCACAATTGTTTTGGCTTTTTCAATCCATTCTGGAGCTTTATCCTTGATACCGTCCATTTTTGTTCTGCCAAAGGCATCTTTTCTAGTTAAATATCTAATTGCCCCCGTAAACCATGGCGCCAATCAATGCTGTTTTCACAATTCCCATAACTTAATTTTTGTTAGTTTAATAATTATTAAACTACAATGGTTTTGTGTAAGAAATACTCAATGAAAAGTTTTTGGAGATAGCCGGAAAGCAAGAAGACGAAATTTCAATTTTGGATGGATTTAACTGGTTTTAATACCTGCTTGTCCCATGACTTTTTGATACTTAAAACCAGTTAAATCGATCCAATGGCCATTTTTACGGCATTCCCAATCTGTTGATCAGTTTGTTTTCCTTGTTTTTGAAAATTGCCTAGCACACAGGTCTCCAACTTGATCGCCTAATCAGTCGTTGATAACAACCGCTATATATCCGAATTTAAGGGAATCTCGAACCAGAACTCAGAACCTTCTTGCTGCTTACTTTCTACCCCGATCTCGCCATGATGCCTTCTAATCACCTCTGCTGAGATATAGAGGCCCAATCCTAGTCCCGAAAAGTGGTTTGCAGCTTCTTCTACTCGATAAAATCTATCAAACAGAAATTCAATCTTGTTTTGAGGGATGCCTATGCCATAATCCTTTACAGACACTCTCAGTCGCTCTCCCTTTTTCTTGGCGCTTACAAAAATCTCCTTCCCATTGGGTGAATATTTGATTCCGTTAGATAGAAAGTTGGAAATGACCTGCTCAATCCTATTCCGGTCAGCATTTACTTCCACATCTTCGATATCGGTCAGTACAACATGTTTTGAAAGGTTATCCTGAATGCCTTCCAAAGTCTCCGCTATTAATTCGGCAATGTTAAAAGGAGAGAAGTTGAACGTCATTTTCCCAGATTGGATTTTTGTGACATCCAGCAAGTCTTCTACAAGTTCTTTTAATTTTCCAACCTGTCTGTCGGCTTTGCTGATAAGAGCCGACATGCTATCGAATTTCTCAGATGATGCCATTTTTATAGCAAACTGTAAAAATCCCCTTATACTGGTTATAGGTGTTTTAAGCTCATGGCTAGCGATACTCATGAACTCATCTTTCTTATTCATGAGATCTTTCGTAGTTTGCTGCGCAATTACAAGATCGGTTACCTCGAAACCAAAAAAAGAAATGCCGTCGATGACACCCTCTGATGAAAAAACAGGATTCATGATTAAATCAAACCAGCTATCCACAAATTCTCCAGTTTCTTCATTACTTTTCCTCAGTTTATACGCATTTGCTATGTAAGCCTCACCATTTTCGATAACTTTTTGTTCAATCTGCCTCAGGGTGTCGGTAGCAAATTGCGAATTTTTAGACACGGGTTTGCCGATATAGCTTTCTAGGCCATCAAATAATTGGAAAGCTTCGTTTACGAATTCATAGACCAGTTGCGGGCCCCTTCTAATGGTGATGAGTGCTGGAGCCTTTTGAAATATGCTGTAGAATTCATCCTGTTGCTTTTTAACGAGCTTTTGGAGGTCGTTACGTCTCAGTTCATTCTTCTTCTGCTTGCTGATATCGATAATGTAGGTTACCGCCTCTCTTCCATTTTCTTCATCGAGAATGGCAGATCCTACCAAAACATCAATAGTTCCGCCGTTTTTAGTAAGATACTGTTTTTCAAATGGGGGGCAAAAGCCCTTATCTTTCAGTAATTGTGATGAAATATTGCTGATTGGCATAAATTCTTGAGGGGTAAGCTCTTGCCAATTGATTGAATTTTTCTCAAAATCTTCCCAGCTGTATCCCAACATATCAAGAAATATCTGGTTGGCATTTTCGATTTTGCCAGATTCAAGATTGGTGAAAATCATCCCAATAACATTGGAATCAAAAATTTTCCTAAACTTACGTTCCGTAGAATTGAGCTTGGTCTCTGTATCCGCAAGTACGGAAATGTCCAATATAGAGCCAACCATTCTATACGGGATTTTGTTTTCGTCCAAAATGATGCTTCCTCGATCTAAGATAGTTGCATATGTTCCGTCGGCTCTTTTTAGACGATATTGCGCCGTCCATTGAGGTTTGCTATTGTTGATTGATTCGTAAACACTTTTTCTTACACGGTCTCGGTCATCATCGTGTATAATGCCGAAATAGAAACTGATGTTTTCGTTTTTAAGTTCGTCTTCGTAACCAAACATTCGGGTAAAGTTATCATTGCGCCACATGGTGTTCGATGCGAGATTCCAGTCCCAAACGGTATCATTTGTTGCTTTAGAAACGAGGCTAAACCTTTCTTCGCTCTGCGAAAGCATTTTGGTTCTTTCTGTTACTTTAAGCTCCAGTTCGGCATTTAGCTTTTTCAGGTTTTCTCTGGTGCCTAAAAGTTCATTGTAGTTTCTCTTGATTTTTTCCTCCGCCTGTTTTTTGCTCGTGATATCTGTTAATGTAGCGGCAAAACCATCCGACATTTTTACTGCTACCAACTGCAACCAAATGCTGTCGCTAAACTTGAATTCATATTGGAGCGGCGTACCTTTTTCGACTACGTTAATGTATCTTTCTGCCAAGTTGCCGTTAGTAAGTTCTGGAAGCTGTTCCAACAATCTTCCGCCCATCAACTCTTTTCGGTCACGCTTAAGGATTTTGGTGGTAGGGTCGTTTAGTGCAATACATTCGAAATCAATAATCGAATGTTGTTTGTTTCTGATAGACTTAAAAGCCAATACACCATTACGACTGGCATTAAATACTCCCGAAATGATATTATTGAGTTCGGTCAGTTTAGATATATCCACAAAAGTGATTACCACACCATCCGTTTTTTTATCCTTTCTAACATATGGCATGATTCGCATTAAACAGCTGTCTCCGTTTTTTAGTTGGATTTCTTTTTCTATCAGCCTGTTGGTAGACAGTACCTGTTGGATATCTCCATTCAGGTTTTCGGTCTTCACATTATTTGAAATATGTTCGATAGAACGACCAACATCGGCTTCAATTAAATTAACCATTCCTATGGCAGCTGCATTAAACTTGCGGATATACATCCCCGCGTCAACGAAAATCTGACCAATATCCGCACTTCTGAAATAGTTATCTAAGTCATCGTTCAGGTCTATTAATTCCTTGATCTTTAACTGATGTTCTGTATTGAGTGTATGCAATTCTTCATTTAAAGACTGCAGTTCTTCATTACTGGATTGGAGTTCTTCATTTGCAGAAAGCAGCTCTTCATTGGTCGATTGGAGCTCTTCATTCGTGGTTTCCATTTCCTCCACAGCCATCTGAAGGTTGCCACGTGTCTCATTCAGTTCTGCCTCAAGTTCAAAGATGTATTCATTTTGATTACCATCGTGAAAATCGAACATTCCAGGGTAGACCTTTTCTGTGGCGGCTTCTACCGTATGCTCTGAGAAGATGATCATAGTAGCCGAACCGATTTGCGAAGGGTCTGGTGGCTGAACAGATATATTCAGGTACCGTTCGCTATTACCTTCATCAAACCTTACACCACGAAGATGTATCGTGTCATTTTCCTTCCAAGCTTTTCTAAGTCCTGTATTCAATATAATGGCAGCCTGTTTTGGTACCATTTTAAGGATATTTAGCTCGATCTTTCCTTCTGGCAGGGACAGGTATTTACGGTAATCTCCTATGGCATCCTGCATGATATAGGAACTATCAATGTAGATGGCTACATAACCTAGTTTACCTGTGATGAAATTGTTGAAGTTTTGCTCGATAGGGCTGAGGCCAATAGTCCCTTTTTGAACCTTTTTTCCATCAGATAAGGTAGGTTTGATGTTGGTTCCATAAGTGTTGTAGTTGGCATAGTTAACAGCTCCAGTCTTTTGGTAGATCTTGTGTTTGGAAGAAATTTCACCTAAACCATTTTTAAGCGAGGAGGCAGTTTCACTTGATCCTAAGAAAAGATATCCACCCTGTACCAGAGAAAAATGGAAAACGGATAGGATTTTTTCCTGAAGCAAGCTGTTCATATAGATCAGCATATTCCTGCAGGTGACAATGTCATTCTTTATAAATGGTGGAGATTTCGATACGTCGTGTTTGGCGAATACAATCTGTTTCCTTACTTCGGGAATCACGCCATAAAACTTGCCGTCCTGTTGAAAATATTTTTTGAATAAGCGGGCAGGAATTTCCTTTTTAACGATATGGGGATATTGATTTTTAGCAGCAATTTCGATGCTCTTTTCATCAATGTCAGAAGCAAATATCTTTATTTCAATCTTTTTCCCTGATTTTTCTACGCATTCGTTAGCCAACAGCGCAATGGTATAGGCTTCCTGTCCAGTGCTACAAGCACATACCCATATCTTTAGTGTTTCACCATCGTTTTTTCGTTCAACTACTTTGATGATTTGGTCGTTGAAAGCCTTGAAAGCCTCAGTATCACGAAAGAACTTCGTTACGCCAATCAGAAAATCCTGACCTAAAATAGCGACTTCGTTTGGACTTTTTCTTAACAGCTTGAGATAGTCATCCAGGTTACGTATTTCATGTTCGTTCATCCTCCTGCCAATTCTACGGATGATGGTAGGGGTTTTATAAAGGTTGAAGTCATTTCCACTTTGCTGGTAAACTAGGGCAAAAATCTCATCTAGTAGCTTTTCATTAATCTTACCTTTCTCTAATACTTTAATGGGTTCTTCGTTGATGTGGTTGAACAGCTCCTTATTGATTTCGCTAGGCAAAAGTACAAAGTCGGCATTTCCGGAAGCTATCGCACTATTAGGCATACCATCAAATTTGGCAGAAGAAGGCTCTTGCACAATTACCATCCCACCATGCTCTTTGATAGCTTGGATACCCTTTGTGCCATCTGTTCCCGTGCCAGAAAGAATCACAGCTATGGCCTTTTCGCCTTTATCCTTAGCCAAGGTAAAAAGAAAGTGGTCTATGGCGGTATTTGGCGCTTTAACCGCAGACTTATTGGCAAGCTTTAACCTACCTTTATCTACCGTCATCAGCTTATCATTTGGGATGATATAGACGCAGTCCTGTTGTACAGCCATATCATTGGCCGCCTCAAATACTTTCATGTGGGTATGCTTGCCCACCAGTTCTACCAGTAGACTTTTGTAATCAGAAGAAAGATGTTGGATGACTACAAAGGAAAAACTGTTGTTGGAGGCCATATTGTCAAAGAATTCATGGATGGCCTCCAAACCACCGGCAGAAGCGCCAATAGCAACAATATAATTATCGTATCGTTTTGTTGTCCTGATAGTTGTATTTTTTGTCATTAATTCTTTTTCTAGTTGGAAGGTTGGCTGGAGCTAAATTCTACCATAAACCTTCTTAGCGATTCGGCAGCTTCAATTTCCGAGTTCAACCAAGGCAGGGATTGTCCATGTACGGTTTCCAGCCAAAGCTTGAATGAATTTCGAGGATGATAGCTCAATCCATCTTTTTCCATACTGAAAGCTTCATTTGGATTTCCTCCCCATTTAATACTTTTAATTACCTCGGGCCTAAAGCAGATAATGAAATCTTCACTCTCGGCACTGATGGGTATAATCATGATTCCGCTACCCACTTCTTTAAATGACTTTGCTTCTTCAAAAGAATCACTAAGTTCATTCGTATGGAAGACATTTCCAAATGCCTTACCTGCAGTCCAGAGAAATAAATCTTCCAATTCCCTCATTGGTGGTACTTCCCCCGAAGTCGAAATTTTTCCATTCAAAATGATGGCAAACCCAGTTGCATTTAACAGACGAAGTAGGCTTTTGTTTGTATCATTTATTAGTCCATCTTTAATATTTCCTTTAGCAAATATCTGTTCTGTAATAGTGCCTTTGATTTCCAACATTGCGCCAGACTTATGTAGCTCTTCATTTTTAATTACTGCAGAAATTCTGTAGGATATTTCCATGCTCAGCCATTCGAATATCGATCTAAGTTCAACATTGAGATATTTTTCTGTAATGTGGTGGCAGGATATGAGTCCCCAAAGTACACCATCCACCATTACCCTGATAGACATTGATGCCGTAACGTTCATATTGGACATATATTCCAGATGAACTGCTGCGATGCTGCGTAGATTGCAATCCGAGAGGTCCAAAAAACCATTAGTAATAGGATTGATTACTGGAAACAGTTTTGATGGGACGTAGTTTCTGTTAGGTATCAGTCGATAGGGATTCTTAATGTAGAGCGCCCTTGCTTGCTTGGGAACGTCTGAAGCAGGGAAAGTCTGCCCTAGATAAGATTCCAACGCACCTTCAATTTCTTCGGCTATCACCGTACCGTTCCAGTTTTCGTCGAAGCGGTACATTCTAATTCCGTCGAAACCCGACAATCTTCTGATTTCCAGAATGCTGAGCTGGCATATTTCTTCGAGGTTGTTGCTGTGTTCAAGTATCGAGATGAAAGATCTCACTTCTTGAAACACTTCAGAAAAACTGCGCTCAGGCATTTGTTGAGTTTCCTCTATTTCCAAGATCGTCTGATCTGCCTGGATGTGCATCAGTATCTCTAACATAGTTTCCTTGCCTTGGCTAACCAAAGTGCATCTGAACGGGATTCTTGTTCTATAATCTGTATTCAGTTCCTTCTTCAGTCTCTCCGCATCATCTTCGCTAAGAAATTCGGAAAAATTAAGGCCAATAATGTCCCGAATGCTTTTTCCTGTAATATCTATAATGTTCTCACTACCTTGGATGATCTCCATGGAGTTGGTACTGATTACTAATAGGTAACCATAGTCCTGTATAGAGTTTGTCTGGTGTATAGCCAGGTTACCACAGAACTGCGAATCATAGTTTTTATTTTCAGCCATTTTAAATCTTTAGCAAGTTTACCGTCTAATGTTACTTAGCCAAAAACATGATAGCTCTGGATAGGTAGTTTGTGGAAACTTGCGTTAACACCATAGCTGTAAAAATATATAAATAATGTATTACTTTAAGGCAAACTAAGGTTAAAAACAAGCAACCTGTTAGTATATATGGAATTAGGATGAAGATATATGCGCTATAGAAAGGCTTTTCTCTTAGCTTTAAAAGTGTATCTGATGATTATGGAAGTGTACAATGAAATACAAAAGCTATTTGAAATGCCGACAGAGATACTGTCGGCATTAATTGATATTGGTATAGCCTATACGTTTTACCAAAGACTAAGATTTTGACTCTAATTCTTTATCTAGATAGTGTGTAACTTTATGTATCGCATTATCAATAGTGTCACTAAGGATGGTGATAAATGAACCTTTTTGGGCACTCGATATTAAATCTCTCAAGCAATCTTCTCCATTGTTATTAATGGTAACAGCGATATTTGGCTTTACAGCTTTTAATCCTACCATCAATAAATCGATGATTTCTTCTTTAGTTCTGCCACGTAGGTATTTTTCTTGGCAAATGACTACTCTGTCGAACATTTGTGCAGCAATACGGGCTGTTTCGATAATGTCTTCGTCTCTTCTATCGCCAGTACCAGATATTACACCCACATGCTCGCTTGCTTCTATGGTACTCAAATAATCTTTCACACCATTAAATCCGTCAGGGTTGTGGGCAAAATCAACCAACACCTTAAATTCTTTAAATTTAAAAATATTCATTCTTCCTGGCGTATGCGCTGCCGATGGAATAAAAGTTTCCAATGAAGTTCTGATATCTTCGGTTTTATACCCCCAAATAAAGGTAGTTAATGTGGCGGCCAGCACATTCTGTATCATAAACGAAACTGTGCCATTGAAGGTTAACGGAATGTGGGTTGCTTTCTCTACCCGAATTTTCCAATCTCCTTTTTTGATAGTGATATAACCATTTTCATAAATTGCGGCAATACCTCCAGTTTTACAATGGGCTTGGATAATTGGATTTTTTTCATCCATACTAAAGTAAGCGACATTGCAATTCGCTTTCTCACCAATTTTAAGGCAATGAGAATTATCTGCATTTAAAACTGCCCAGCCCGATGGTTTTACAGCTCCGATCACTACCGATTTTACCCGAGCCAAATCATCAAGGCTATTGATGTCCGAAATACCTAAATGATCTTCCTGAATATTGGTTACTACACCAATATCGCATTTATTGAAACCTAGACCAGCACGTAAAATACCGCCCCTGGCAGTTTCTAAAACGGCAATTTCTACCGTAGGGTCTTTCAATATAAACTCTGCACTAAAAGGACCAGTGGTGTCGCCCTTCATCAGCAAAGTGTTCTGAACATAGATTCCATCTGAGGTAGTGAAACCAACCCTGCTGCCATTATTTTTGATAATATGGGCGATAAGACGGGTGGTGGTGGTTTTTCCGTTAGTTCCTGTTACGGCTATAATGGGAACTCTGCCATCTTTTCCAGGAGGATACAACATGTCGATCACTGGGGCAGCTACGTTGCGTGGTAAGCCTTCGCTTGGAGCCAAATGCATTCTAAAGCCTGGCGCAGCATTCACTTCCAGTATCACACCACCATTTTCGGTCAAGGGCTCGGTTAAATTTTGAGCCATAATATCAATACCACAAATATCTAAGCCAATGATACGGGAAATGCGTTCGCAATTGAAGATATTTTGAGGATGTACCTGGTCTGTAACGTCAATGGAGGTGCCGCCTGTGCTTAGATTTGCAGTAGACTTAACATAAACAATCTCATCTTTTGGAACGATAGTCTGAAGCGTGTAGTTCTTTTTTTCCAGAAGATCTAAGGTATCACGGTCTATTGTAATTTCTGTCAGCACGTTTTCATGTCCGTAACCTCTACGGGGATCAGTATTTTCCTGGTCAATTAGCTCTTGTATGGTGCTTGTTCCATTGCCTACTATATGAGCTGGAACCCTTAGCGCAGCGGCTACCATCTTATGGTCGATAACTAACACCCGAAAATCGTAGCCAGTAATAAAGCGCTCTACAATAATCCTTCGGGAATATTCTTTGGCATAGTGGAAAGCATCGATAGCTTCCTGTTCATTTTTTACGTTAATGGTAGCTCCCTTTCCATGGTTTCCATCTAAAGGTTTGAAAACCAAAGGAAACCCAACGGTTTTAATGGCGTTGTGAACGTCTTCTAGCGTAGTGGCGGTTACGCCCTTGGCCACTGGAATAGCGGCATCGTTCAACAGACGTTTAGTTTCATCCTTGTTGCCAGCAATATCTACCGCAATACTGCTGGTTTTTTCGGTCATGGTAGCTCTAAAGCGCACTTGGTTTTTGCCATAGCCCAATTGTACCAGCGAACTTTTGTTCAGCCTTATCCAAGGGATGTCCCTAGCAATGGCTTCGTCAACAATAGAACCTGTGCTTGGTCCCAAACGCTCCGATTCTCTAAGTTCACGCATTTGCTGGATGTCATGCTCTAAATCGTACTCTTTATTATCAATCAACGCTTCCGCTATGCGAACAGCTGCTTCTGCAGCGTACACACCGGCTTTTTCTTCTAAGTAGCTAAACACAACATTGTAAATGCCGTCTGTTTTGGTTTGTCTTGTTCTGCCAAAACCTGTATCCATTCCCGCTAAGGTCTGTATCTCTAGCGCAATGTGCTCAATTACGTGCCCCATCCAAGTGCCTTCTTCCACACGTAATAAAAAGCCTCCAGCAGTAGCTTTACTGCAACGGTGAGTTTGTAAAGTTGGGATCAATTGCTCGATGCGTTCTCTAAAACCGTCAATCAGATTTGTTGGACGCTGCTCCATATCTTCCAGATCCAACCGCATTTGGATTAATTTTTTCCTGTTTATCGACCAAATATTCGGTCCCCTTAGTACCTGTATGCCTAGTATTCTCATTTATTGTTTTGTTGTAGTTGATCGTAAATGCTTGTGTAGCTCATTTCAGAAAATGTGCTGAAAGAAGGACTTAAATTATCATTTTTTTTCGGGATTTTATATGCTTGTAGTATTAAAAATAAAATAGTTGGTTTTATTTCAAATTTATCCATCGAAATAAGTAGATATCTCTTTGAATGTTAATTAAAAGTCTGATATTGATAAAAATAATGTTAATTATTAGGCAAAGGACTATATATTTGGCATTTTAGCAATTATCAACACTATTGAAATGACTCCAAAAGGGAAATTAATCATTATTGGCGGCGCAATAAATACAGGAAGTTTTGCAGAAACACAATTTGGTCTGCCACAAAATATGAACTTTTTTGAGCGTGGAATTTTAAAAAGAATTACTACGGAATCTATTAAAGGAAACGAATCTAGGTTCGAAATTATGACCACAGCTTCCCTAATTCCCGAAAAAGTTGGAGAAGAATATATCAAGGCTTTTGTCCAATTAGATGTGCACAATGTTGGCGTTTTAAATATTGGAAGTAGGGAAGAAGCAAATAATCCAGCCTATGTAGAAAGAATTAGGTTGGCCGATGTGATTATTTTTACTGGTGGGGATCAGTTAAGGCTATCTTCCATTTTTGGTGGTACAGAAATTCATCGTATTTTATTGGATAAGTACATGAACAGCGAGTTTGTCATCGCCGGAACATCTGCTGGTGCGGCAGCAAGCTCTAAGAATATGATTTATCAAGGCAGCAGTAGGGAAGCTTTGTTAAAAGGAGAGGTGAAAATTACCGGAGGCTTGGGATTTATTGATGACGTAATTATAGACACCCATTTTGTGGAACGGGGCAGAATTGGCAGGTTATTGTATGCTGCAGCGAGTAACCCAGGTATTTTGGGTATCGGCTTGGGCGAGGATACTGGACTATACATCAGTAACAATAAAATGGAAACCATCGGCTCTGGTATGGTGATTTTGGTAGACGGAAGGCGAATGGCTGATACTAATCTTACAGACGTAGAAATGGGACAGCCTGTATCTATTAAAAATATGGTGGTACATGTAATGTGCGATGGCGATATCTATAATCTAACCAATCATGAATTAGTGATCCAACATCCACATGCGGTGGTAGTACATTAACCAGTTAAACTTGCTTGCTTAAGATTTAAGCTCAAGAGTTATTTGAAGCAAGTTCAGCTACTTATTTCATCAAATTGTGTAAGCTACGATGGGTAGCAGCATAATTGTTATCGAACCTAATTAAAATGAAAATCATTATACATGGTGGATTTTTTAGTGAATCTGCCACCAATTTAGCAACCAAGAAAGCAAAGCAAGATGCCTTGGCGCAAATCGTGCAACAAGCTTATCAATTTTTGCAACATAATACCGCATTGGCAACGGTGGTATATGCTGTAGGCTTGCTAGAAAATAACGAACTTTTTAATGCAGGTTATGGTTCGCAGATACAGAGTGATGGGAAGGTAAGATTGAGTGCTTCAGTAATGGATGGTAAAAGCCAAAAATTTAGTGGAGTAATTAATTTAGAGGATGTCAAAAATCCAATTGAAGTGGCAAAGATATTATTGGATGAAGAAGACAGGGTACTGAGTGGAGAAGGGGGATTGGCTTTTGCCCGTAAAAATGGGTTTGATTATTTTAATCCAATCACAGTACAAAGGCAAGCTGAATACAACGAAAAATTAAATCAGCAAAATAATATTGGAACTGTTGGCTGTGTAGCCTTAGATGCGGAAGGTAACATCGCAGCAGCGACTTCAACGGGAGGTAAAGGGTTTGAAATTCCATGTAGAGTGAGCGATTCTGCTACTGTTGCTGGTAATTTCGCCAATGAGTTTGCGGGTATTTCATGTACGGGAGTTGGTGAGGATATTGTGAGCGGTGCGCTGGCTGCCAAAATTGTGACCCGTGTTACCGATGGATTTTCCATAAAAGAAGCATGCGATAAATCTTTTACCGAGTTAAAATTTTTTGATGGTTTTGCCGGTGTTATCGGCATAGCTGCCAACGGTGAAATTTATCATTGCGATTCGCATCCATATATGGTTTGGGCAGCTTATAATGATGGTTTGCAGGTTTTTGGATAGGGAAGTAGCTATCCGAACTAGAATTGTAAATAGGAGAGATTTTTAATCTAAGTAAACGATACAATCTCAGGCATTGCAGCCAGTGTTTCGTTCATTGCGATGAGCTTATCTTTTTTTCCAGAAACACGGAATACGGCGGTGAGTTGGTCTTGCTCTTTACCCACATCTAATCTTTCTATAAGCAGGCCGATTTGCTGAAGCGTGGATTGTAGTAGCTTGATCTGATCAAATTCCCCACTCCTGAATTTGATGCTCAAAAGCTTTTCTTTCTGGAGACCCGCAATAAGTTTTTCAATTCGGGTGACCAATAATAGCATGGCTAGTGTAATCAGAGTCAATGCTAGCGCCAATGCGTGATAACCGATCCCTGTAGTCATCCCAATCGCTGCAGAGGTCCAGATGACGGCCGCGGTGGTCAGGCCCCTTACAGAGATTTTATCCTTAAAGATAACGCCAGCCCCGATAAAACCAATTCCGGTGATAATATTGGCAGAAATCCTGTCGTCGGCTCCTACACCATGGCGTGAAACGATGGTAAAAATGGTAGAACCAAGGGAAATGAGTATAATCGTCCTAAAGCCCGCAGATTTGCTTCTGTACTCTCTTTCAAATCCGATAATGCCGCCGCAGATCATCGATACGAGCATGGCTACCATGTCCTGCAGTTCTATTGTAAAATCCATCAAATTTTTCTTTCCTGTTCAACGGTGGATCAGGTAGTTTTGTTTGGCTTCCTTTCTTATTTATTTATCGGCGCCTTGGGTAGGCAACCTCATGTAGGCAGAATAGCGTGACCTGATGGAAAAACTGGAGTCAGTTTCAACCTGCTCAATTAATAAAGCGTATGCAGTGTAATAGGCTGTGGGTAGCGTGATTTAGGGCCGAACGAGTACTAGTTTTTTACCAAAGCTGCCTATGGTCTCCTCTAATGAACCGTTAAGTTGGGCAAGTCGCTGTGCTAGCGCTAAATTAGTGTGCAACAGGTTCTGGTACTCTTCGGTAGTTTGCTGGCAAATATCGCACATTTTCATTATTTCCTTTAGGTATGCCGAATCTGGTCTAAGTAGCCCGCTGAGCATGAGGTGGATAGAGCCCACAAATTCGTCGTCCAATTTGATGATGTCTCCCTCGGCGATGGCTTGGAACATCTTATCGGTGTCGATGTTATATAGTGTCCTGGTCAATTCCTCCTTGTCTTGATTTTCTGCTATATCTTCCTCCAGTTGGATTAGTAGTTCGGTCAGCTCGGTCAATAATGTTCTTGCCTTTTGGAGATAGCTTTCCCTATAATTATCTAGAATTTCAGCACTGCTTTTGGGATAGCTATGGAGCTCGGCCAGTCTAGTCTGTAAACGGTCAAGATCCATAGAGAAGTCGTTGTAAATTTTCATACGTTGCTGCTGATTGATATGCGCATAGCTGTAGTTATAGGCCGTGAAATAACTGTCGTTAGCTAGAGCGGAAGAAAGCCTTGTTAAGTAGCCGGTGGGCAGGAAATCTAAAGGGGCTGCTTCTGTAGGCTTTTTACGAATCTGTGCAATAGTCTTGGAATTGATCGCATACTGCTGCTCTACATTCAGGTAGGCATCTTCCAGTAAATTCAGAAGATGGATGTTTCTTTGGCTATTTTCTTTCTGTTCTTTTCTTTTTTCTCTATCGTAGTCTTTCCAAATGGAAAACAAAAAAAATATAATGGCGACCATACCTGTAATGAGGACTGGCCAGAGTGTGCTATGTGGCTCCATGAGGGATCAAATGACTATTTATAAGGCTAATTTAGTTATTACAGTTTACCGCACAAAGCATAAAAATTTAAATGGAAGATGTTGAGCGGCTTAAGATTTTACAGCTCATGTTTGGAAAAGCTTCTAAAGCTAGTAATAAGTATTTGGTTGGAAGACGGTGATTAATCCAGAAACGAATAGGTTAGTATAAGTTTGTAATTATTGTATAGATGATGATTTGCAAGTGGAGCTTAGTGACGAAAAATCTTACAGAACTTAATTGCGATCATAGAACTGTATTTACAACTGCTTTTTATTTCAATAGAGTGTTTAATAATAAATTTAGGGTGAATCCCAAGAATTAATTAAAGAACTAATATCAAATGTGCAATATGTTGTATTCATTCAGAAATCTTACTAACCAAATCCATAATAACAACTCTTTTTTAATAAAATTTTTACTCCTTTTTTGACTACCAAAAACACTAAGTGTATATTTTCAAGGACGGTTTTAGGACTGGCACAAGTCACTGAAATTTTAGTTAAAGTGTGTTAAATACTTGATATTCTGAATATTTATTTTATCTAAAGTGGATTTGGCATTGTTTTTCTTCAATGTCTGTCGATTGGGAATTTCCAATTCTATGAAAATATAAAGATATGAATATTAAATTTACAAAATCTGCACTTCTAATAGCCTTGGTAGGCGTTTCAGGTTCAGTGATGGCGCAAGAAACGCCTTCTACAGATGGATCACGTTTTTCTACTCAACAATTTCGTACTTGGTCAATAGGTGTACATGCTGGTGTAACTAGTCCAAGAACAATGTTTGATGGAAAGTTTAGAGATTTCGAAACTGCAAAAGAAAATCTTGGTTACGGTGGTTATGTGAAAAAACAAATCTTACCATCTTTAGGTATCCAGGCTGAATTTTTAGCTGGTAAGGTTGAAGGTTTGAGAGCACGTAACGGCCTAGATGCTTCTGGTAATGCAACTTATTTAAACGGTTCTGGCTTTGCAACCAGAATGGAATGGGCAGGTGCTGTAACTGCGGTTTACAACATCGCCAATATCAACATCAACAGCGAGAATGGTATTTTAACACCTTACGTAAAAGCTGGTGCTGGTTACATGTCTTCTAACGCAACTACCTACGCAGGTTCGGCGAGCGCTTATCAAAGCTATGATGAAAGATGGTACATTCCAACAGGTATAGGATTTAAACTTGGTTTAACCAAAGGAATTAACTTAGACTTAGGTTATGATGTTAATTTCGTGAAATCATCTACATTTGATGGTGTAAATGGAGCTACCAATGACAAGTTTACCTATGCACACGCTGGTTTAGAATTTGCTTTGGGAAGTAAGGCAAAACCTCAACTGCAAAACTACAGTTCATTAGCTGCATTACGTATCCAATCTAAAGAAGAAAGTGAAGCTTTGAGAAGAGCGTTATCTACTGCTGAACAAAATGCACAAAGAGACAGAGATCAATATGCTAAAGACATGGGCGATGATGACAATGATGGTGTAGCTAACAAGTTTGATAAATGTCCGGGAACTGCTGCCAATACAGTTGTAGATGGTTCTGGATGTCCAATCAAAGTACAAAGAGAAATTGTAAAAGAAACAAAAGTTGTGGTAACTGAGGCTGACCGTAAAGTAGTGGATGAAGCTATCAAAAACTTGGAATTCGACTTGGGTAAAGCAACCATCAGATCTAAATCTTATGCTACCTTAAATACTGTTGCAGCTTTATTAGTTGAAAAGAACTTCAGTTTAAAATTAGCAGGACACACAGATATTACTGGTTCAAGAGAATTAAACTTACGTTTATCTAAAGAGAGAGCAGAATCTGTAAAAGCTTATTTGGTATCTCAAGGTGCAAATGCATCTAGAATCGAAGCAACAGGTTACGGTCCAGATCAACCAATTGCAACTAACAAAACTGCTGCAGGTCGTCAACAAAATCGTCGTGTAGAGTTTTCTTTATTCTAATTTAAGCTTCTGTTAAGCAAAATTAGTGAGAAGGCCATCGAGAAATCGGTGGCCTTTGTGCGTTAAAAAAACGTTTATCTATTCGTTAATAAGATTAGCTTATTGAAATCAAGAGGTTTTTCCTTCCTTTTATTTCATATTTATCGCTGTGTCTATTTTTTAGATTGTATTGTTCTGTGGTATATCCCTATATCTTTATCGTATAATCTATTGAAAACTAACTTGAAAAGAGTCTAATTCATAGACGTCTTTTAAACTCAATTTTAAAGCTGTTAATGTTAGGAAGATAAGTGCCTGTAATTTTTATATAGGAAAAAATTGAATCAATTTTGGTAGAGGAAATGGCAAAGCAAGTTCAGAAAGCTTATTTTATGCTGAGCACAATTATGGAAGTAAGATTCAGTTATTATCCTTACTTAATTGAAACTTTAGTATTAAATGATTTTGCAAATAGCTTATGAGTAGCTATTAATTTCTGATTGGATAGTAGCTTGTAAAAAGATTTACAACGTGCTTTACCAAGCGTGTGCTACTTTGAGATAACATTCTAAATCTTCAACAAAATCTCTAATCTTTTTGCATTCAGTTTGTACAATGCCAGTTTTAAAAGTTGAATTGAGCTGCAGCTCTTTTCTGAAATCGATAGCTATCGAAAATTTAGTATTTAAATGTGATACTTCTAATATCAGCTGATGCTCTTGTTGTAGCAATTGCCCAGGTGTGTAACCTAAGGCGTCATCTAAAATTTCAATAAGGTAACCAGCAGCTTCCATCGCTTTCTGATGATCGAAGGTTTTCATTTTCGTAGATATATTTGAATTTTTAGAAAAAATATTAGAAATTGAGTACATGTTTTAGGATAATTTCCATTGCTTAACAAGTCCCTAGGTAAATAGTTTTAAAGTATAACACATTTTTATTGTGTGCAAGAGATACCTCTTGGTAATCTCCAAAATTACTCGTCTTCATCTTGATTGTCTTGTTTACTTTCATTGCTATTTTCGATTTTAAAAGCCTCAGCTAAGTTGCTGCCCTTACCATCGGCGAATTCGTTTTCCTGTTGGGTATACTTACTGTCATCTTCTTCATTTTCAGATTTGTTTGATCTTCTAGCTTGAAATTGTTCAGGATTATTAATGTCTTCTTCTTCTATATATTTCTTTTTGTTTTCCATTTTTTCTACTATTTGATTTTTATACTATTTATATTTTTGATTCAGGTATGATAATTTCGCCACTAAGAATTCGTTGAATGATCCTATCTAACCAAGTAGAGGTTGCTTCATTTTCTCTAGTAGTTTGTTCTAATAGAATAGGAGCGTGAACTAACACTTGGTTTAAAGAAATGCAATGAGCTATTTTGTAAAGGGCAATTTTTCGATGAATGAGCTGTTGTACTTTAGAAATCATCCATAAATCTCTTTCGGCACCTTTTTTCTTATTGCTTCCCATCGAAATATTTTCAGCAGATGATGCCGTAGATTTTTCACTTTTTATTTTCAATTCTATGCCGATTAGTTTTAATCGATTGATATGGTCTAAGACACCAGTTTGGTCGCTATGCATCGCTTTCGCCAATTCAGGTGCATGCGCTAGCTCACGAATTCGCAGATAATTCTTTTTGCTTAATTTTTCCAGCATTTCTAATTCATGAAGAATTTGCTGCAGTACATTATCAAAAGATGGTTCTAATGTTTTCATATTTGCTTTCCATCTATCACAACCAAAATACTCATATGATGGTTGTGGGTAAAATACCTAATGTAAAGGGGATAAATACCTGATTGTAGACGGCGAAAAATAAAGTGCGTTATAGGTTTCCTATTGTACGAAAACTGTTAATGAAATCTTTTCTTGAAATCATCTCTAAATAAGCATATGCTCCTGAGGCTTGCTCTCTTTGCTTGAGTTGATAGAGGAAATAACCTCCAAAATCGAAGATCATCGGACACTTAGCTTCGTACCATACCCGATGCGGATGCTTCCATACAAAAGAAAAATAGTTTGTGGTAAGTTTTAAGCCAAATAACTCTGGATGCGAAAGTGTTAATAGCTTAGGCTTGGGCATATCCAATTCGCAACTTCGATAGAGGGTAAGATTTTGAGTATGTGAAAATTCGTAAGCATTCAATCTAGGGTCGTCTACATCCGGTAAATGCTTAAGAATTTTAAAACCTTTGAACTTTTTTCCATCTACTACCCATACCAAGTTAGGGTAAAATGCTTCTCTACTTTGTAATTCTGCCAATGAGATTGGAGAATGTTGAAATTCTATTGTAGTACCGCAGAAGGTGTGTACATCTGCCCGATGAAAGCAGTTTTCATTTTCACTATAAAAGCTTCTTTCCCGACATTGTATAGGAAATACCAATTTCCAATTGCGATGCCAAGGGCTTTCCGAAAGGTATGCAGCAAGATTTTTTGAAGGTACTTCCTCCATTTTTTTCTCAGCTGCTCCTTTCTTACTCATACCGCAAAGTTAGTGATATATTCTTTTAAGGAGTAGAATATTTCTATGTCCTAATAGGATAATCTGATGATTTAGGCTTTGCTAATTATCCAAAAATCCATACAGAAACCGATCCAGCTTCGCATACAAATTCTGCCCATCCATCTTCTTCTATAAAGATTTCATGTTGAACATGGCCTAAAGCATCAATCATTTTTCTGCCAACAAATTCAGTTCCCATTTCCATTCTCTTATATCCTTGTTCTCCGTTAGAAAGAATAACCGCTAATCCAGAATTTTCTCTATCAGTGCTTCCAGACCTTGTCCAGCCTATGCAATTTGGATGATCTAGATAATCTATTTGAAAACCATAAGCTTGGTGTTTGCGGAGTTGGAGCATGATTTCTAATTGCGGCAAATTACCAATAGTAACTTGATGGTCTTGCCCATCTTGACCCTTGTCTGTATATTCCGAGCCGTAAACATCTGCATAAAATACACAAGGGTAACCAGCTTCTCTCAAAAGAATCATTGCGTAAGCATGTGCCCTAAACCAAGGTTCTACAACTTGTTCCAAAGATTGTAAAGGCTGGGTATCATGATTTTCAACAAAGGTAACTGCCAATTCTGGCCTAGTGCTTACCAGAGTATCGTCAAATATGCCTGCCAAGTTGTAGTTGTTACCAGATTGAGAAGCTTGAGAAAAATTTGCCTGCAGGCAAGCATCAAATAACGACATTCTGTCGCCAGTAACTTCTGCATAAGCCAAAAGTGAATTTAAATCGTTAGGTGCCCAATATTCGCCCACGGTAAAAAGCTCCTTTTTTAAATTGTTTCGAAGGAAATCTAACCACTCATTGTAAAAGTTTGCAGGCATATGTTTAATGGCATCCAAACGAAATCCATCAAAACCCAAGGTTTCATGAAACCACTTCCCCCAATTTTTTAGCTCTTCTCTCACGGCTGGGTTACGGAAATCAATATCTGATAGCATTAAATAATCGTAGTTGCCATTTTCCTTGTCCAGTACATCTTCCCAACCATCTCCATATTGATTTTGTATACTGTAGAGTGCTGTTTCGCCAGTACGATGGTCATAATCTACACCACTAAAACACTGGAAGTCCCACTTAAATTGCGAATATTTTCCGGCTCTCGCTGGATAGGTGAATTTGGTAAAGGCATCAATTTCGAACGGTTCGGAAATAAATTCATTTCTGTTTTGTGGGTCTACCTTACGTACCGTTACGGTCTCGGCCTCGTCACCGCCACCTAAATGGTTCAATACAATATCCATATAAACTTTCAACCCCGCTTTTTGCGCACTTTTAACTGCTTCAATTAGCTCTACTTTTGTTCCGTATTTAGTGCGTATGCTACCTTTTTGGTCAAATTCTCCCAAGTCATAAAGGTCGTAAGAGTCATATCCGATAGATTCACTTCCCGCCATACCTTTGTGAGCTGGTGGCAGCCAAAGTGTATCGAAACCTTTGTCTTTTAAAGTTTGTGCATCAGCTGTTAGTTTTTTCCATAAACTTCCATCTGCTGGATAATACCATTCAAAGTATTGCAGCATCGTAAAATTTTCCATAGGTATATTTTTTAGCGTTTCCGATTTTTAGCTCATGCTATAAAAGCTAGAAGTATTTTAAATGTAATTGTAAGCGCATTTCGACGGAACTAACAAAAAGTAAACAAGAAAGTTTTAGTGAAAAATTGAAAGAGAATTACGTCTGTAAAATAAATTATTGTTTTGTGCAAACAAAGTTTACTTGGGAATGTTCTATGGGCGGAAGACTAATAGTTTGATGTCATTAAACCGTTTATCGTCTCCGAAAATCCAATTTAATTTTTAGCAGATGTCAACAAATTCAGCGGACAGAGAAATGTCCAGATTACAACAAGATGCTCCAGTAGCTACTTTACCAAAACTTTCTAATTCTGAAATTTCAGAGCATATCATCTCTGAGAAAGTGAAATTAATTAACGACACTACCCAACCATTTTTCTTATATCCAAAAGATGGTCTTTATGGATTGCTTTAGGCTATTAAAATCCAATATTTTTTCGCCTAATTGTTTACGACCATTGTAGGTTATTTTCAATACTAGCATAGCGATGTCCATGATGAAAAAAATGCATTTGAGATAATGATAGACAAGTCTTGAAGTATGGTGCCGTACCATATCCAAGTAGCATTGCCAAACGCTAGTATGACGAACATAAACGGAGATACATGGTCTACCTTTTTAGTTTTAAGTACTTTGAAGATTTGAGGTACAGCAGATATTGCTGTGAGTGTTCCGGCAGCAATACCAATAATGATTTTCATTTCCATAATTAGTTTTCTTTAATGTAGCCTGGGTTAACTCTAACGGATTAACCGATTACTTATAGGAAATGTTTGAAACGAAATTTATGTAATCAATATAATTATTCGAAACTTTTTGAGCTGTTTAGTTATTAGTAAAATAAAATTAAGTTTTATGGATAATCAAGAAAACAAACCATTAGATAGGGAAGGGTTCAATAAGGATTTGCCAAATACTAAGCAAATTGATTACACTCGTGACGAAGGAGTTAAAGAAAAACCTCAAGAAGAGGATACCAGTAAAGAAATTATCTCTACTCATGCTCACACTAGCCAAAGTGAAGGTGTAGATGAACAGTATGGAGGCGATGCCGCTGATAATCGTGATGATGAGCAAGTAGGAGAGAATCCTATTGATAGAAAATAAACCTGAAATTATAAGAACCCCCTTAGTTTTAATTTTATAAGGGGGGCAATTAATTCTTATTTATATTACCATTACTTCTTGCGGTAAGCTAATATAAAAGGTAGAACCAACACCTATTTCGCTTTCTGCCCATATTTTTCCACCGTGACGTTTGATGATTTCTGCGGAAAGATAAAGACCAATTCCGAAACCAGAAATATGCTTGTTTTCAACGTTATCAATCCTAAAATATCTTTCGAATAATCTTTCCAAGTCATCTGATTTGATACCTTCTCCTTGGTCTTTTACACTCAGAAATATTCCTTCTTCACGTTGCTCGCAATTTACCTTAATTGCAGTGCCAGCTGGCGAGTACTTAATTGCATTGCTCAATAAGTTGGTAATAACGGTGCCGATTTTATCTCTATCACCAGTGATGATGATTTCGCCCTGTGCTTCGAAATAAAGCTCGTGGCTTTGTTGTCCATAAGGTCTAATATCGGCAATCATCTCTTTAATTAACTCATTAGCTTCAAAACTACTTTGTTGCAAATGTATTTTTCCTGAATCTAATCTGGAAACATTAAGGAAGCCGTTAATTAATGCGGTCATTTTGTTCACTTGGTTCAAAATTTTACCTGAGGTATCTTCAATAAACGCATCCGAATTTCTTTTGGCTTTTATTTTCATCAGCTGGGCATAGCCATTCATGGATGTTAACGGAGTTTTAAGCTCGTGGCTTACCATACCAATAAAATCGTTCTTGCGTTGCTCGTCTTCTTTCTGTTCCGAGATGTCTAGCACAGTACCTATGGTTCCAATTACCTCGCCATTTGCATCTAGTTCTACCTTTCCGCTGGTATTGAGCCATTTAAGCTGATGACTGCCCCAAAGTTGTATCTGATAGTCCTCATTAAAGGAGCCTTTGGTATTAATTGCAAGTGTTATAGCATCCAATACTCGAGTACGATGCTGCTTAACAATCATCTCTGCAGCTTGGTCGAAAGTCATTTCTTGGTCTTTTGGAATACCGTGTATCCTCTTGGCATTCTCCGAAATTTGCATATCTCCATTTGGTACGGTAGAACGCCAAATGCCCATTCCTGCAGCGTCAACAGCCAACCGTAAGGTTCCAGTTGCTTTTTCTAGTTCTTTATGTGCATTAACTTGCGGTGTAACATCTGCTGCTACAGCCATTAAGCCAGTCACTCTTTCTTCTTCCCTAAGTGGTTCTAAGGTTAAGTTAATATAAATTGTTTCCAAGCCACCGCGACGTAAAAATTGTACAGGAAGTTCTCCAGATACGAAACGTTCTCCAGTTTGATAAACTCGGTCCATCAATTCTCTAAAACCTTGTTGTTCTAGCTCTGGCAATGCCTTGAATATACCTTTGTTGGCAATTTGGTCTTCATTTCGTCCCCAATATTCTAGCATTTTTTGGTTTGCTAGTTCAATAATATGTTCAGGACCACGATAAATAGCAATAGCTACAGGGGCTTCAATAAATAAATTTCTTAGGTGATTTTCTGTTTTACTTCTAGCGTTGGCTATTTTAATTTGTGCTCTAATTTTAGTTAAAAGCTCTGCCGCTGAAAAAGGTTTAACCAAGTAATCGTCGGCTCCAGCTTCCAGACCATCAATTTTAGATTCTTCTCCAGCACGTGCTGATAACAAAATAACTGGAGTGCGAAAAATATCATCTTTGGAGCGAAGTTCTTGCAAAAACTGCTTTCCGTCCATCACTGGCATCATCACATCGCTGATTACCAAGTTGGGTCTTAGCTCATTTACTTTTTCAAGTGCTTCTTTACCATTTATGGCTGTAAATACCGAGAAATGCGGTGCTAATAATCTTACCAGATATTCTCTCATGTCACTGTTGTCATCAACAACTAAGAGTTTAATATCTTGGTTTGCTAATTGTTCTTCTTCTGTTAGAGCATGCTCTTTTTCGTTGATGTTCTGAGGTGCAGAACTGTTTAGTAAACTTTCTGCTTCATTAAGAAAAGCGCCTCTAAGATCAGCAGAACTGGCAATATCTGTAGTTTCTAGCACCTGTTCTTTAGGTAAGTGTATTTTTCCTACTGGAATCTCTACAGTGAAAGTACTACCGACATCTTTCACACTATCTACCCTAATTTCTCCACCATGAAGCTGCACTAGTTCATGAACAAGAGAAAGACCTATACCAGTTCCTTCGTGAGTACGACCAGCGGAATGTTGTACACGGTGAAAACGTTCGAACATATGTGGAAGCTCCTTTTCAGGAATACCAACGCCTGTATCTGCTACTTGTAGCACAATGTGATTTTCCTGCTGAAGAAGTTTCACACTTATTTTACCCTTGAGCGTATATTTAAAGGCATTAGATAGAAGGTTAAGTACAATCTTTTCCCACATCTGGCGGTCTACGTATACTTTTGCTGATATGGGATCGCAGCTTACAATCAATTCCATCTCCGCTTTTTCTATAATCGAACGGAAACTACTAGCCAAATCAGCAGTTAATTCTGTAAGGTCTAATGGTTGGTAGCTGGCTTGGATACGACCTGCTTCTACGCGGCTATAATCTAATAAATTGTTTACCAATTTAAGTAAACGTATGGCATTACGGTGTGCCGAATCTACCGACCCCATCATTTCTTCAGTAAGACCATTTTGATTTTGCAAATCTTCTAACGGCCCTAACATGAGCGTTAAAGGGGTACGAAACTCATGGCTAACGTTACTAAAAAATGCGGTTTTGGAACGGTCAATTGCTGCTAAAGCTTCTGAACGTTTCTGTTCCTGTTCATAAGCGTAAATGTTAGAAACTGCGGTATTGTAGGTATTGCCCAGCAAATCGTAAAAACCCAAATAGGCTTGGTCTAGTGCTCTTCTGGAGCTAACACCTGCCACTAAGAAACCAAATGGTGTTTCTTGTCCTGAGATATGTAAGGGCAATAACACTGCTGTATGAGGTGTTTCTGGATAAGGTTCGCAAGTAAAATCTCCAAAACGTTCGGTAAGTTGCGTAACCACTATTGGGTTTTTGCTATCTAATAATTGATGGAAAGGCCAATAATTATCGTTAGGTTGATTGATATCGATTTCCGCTACGTTTAGCTGTGGTGCTTGCGCTGTTCCTGCACTACTAATAAGTTTGGCTTGACCACTGGTAGCGTCATATTGATAGATTAATACAAATGGAAGGTCATAGAGAAACTCTGGATGTTTGCTTTCCGTTTCTGTTGCTACTTCTTCTAAGCTTTTAGCTTTTCCTATGGCTGCACCTAAATCACGAAGCACTTGAGTTCTTCTGGCACTCAACATTTTATCTGTAGTTTCTGTAATAGGATGGAAAATACCACCCACACCACCACTTTCATCTCTGATTGGAGCGAAGGAGAATGTCATAAATGCTTCTTCAAGATATCCGTAACGTTGTAAAAACATTTGTTGATCGTGGATATAGGTGCCTTCACCTTGCTGCCCGCGGGTAAATTTGTCACCAACTACTTCTAAAGCAGATTCCCAACAAACACGAAAGTTCATACCCATAGATTGTGGGTGCATTGCTCCACAAATAGGACGGTAGCTATCGTTATAAATCTGAATAGTCTCTGGACCCCAGGCGATTAGAATAGGGAAGGTAGAGGATAGACACAAACTTACCGAAGTTCTTAAGCTTTGTGGCCATGATTCTACAGGTCCCAAAGGCGTGGTAGACCAGTCCATAGAACGAATAAGTTTTCCCATTTCTCCGCCACCTGAAAGGAATTGCTCGGTAGATTCTGTAGCTAATATTTCCATTTTTTCTTCTAAGAAGGTAAATATAAATCTAATTTTTGGATGAGCCTAAACTCGTTGAAGTCCCAATTCTTTTAAAGAAAATCCCTATATCAAGATGTTTCGGTTTTTTTGTTTTCATTAAGATTAACTTATTCTCAGCATCAGAATGTTATGCCTTAAATTAGCGTGTAGTCAAACAGCGCTTTTATTCAGCTTTGATTTTTTTTGCTGAAAATCCAGTATTCCGTTAGTTCAACTGCAAGTTTTTGGTAATTCAGTTTACCTAGATTTAACACTGTCTTAGTATTGGCTAGTTACTTTTGGCAGTGCATTTTACTCATCTACTAAAGTCCTTTCGGGCTAGACTTTTGTTAAGCTTTTTCTCCTTCATTTTGGTTATTTTGGGCTGGGTGGCTATCTATTTTATTATGGATGCTGAGCAACGCCGAATCAAGACATTTTCTCAAAAACTATCCCAAATACAGGTGAGCTATTTGGAAAGTGCTAGCTATCTACAGCAATTTATGATAAAGGGTTTTCATGAACCCAGTTTTTATGATACTGGTAGCCAAAAAGATATAGATAGCTTTCTAAATATTCAGTTGAGGATAAGTGTAGGCATCAAGAGAATTGAGAATGAAGCTGATGGCATAGGACTTGGAATGTCAAAACTATTAGACAGCTTGTATTTGGCCAATCGGGAGACTGTTTACTTAGGAAAAGAGTTGAAGTCACTTTATCTAAAAAGAGGCTTCCAAGATAAGGGATTGGAAGGCAGGATGCGAGATTTTGCGCACAAGGTAGAAAGTTCAAACGCAGTTCCAAAGATTGATTTGCTACAACTTCGGAGGCATGAAAAGGACTACATGCTACGCGGACACCCGGAATTGGTACAATCATTTTCGGTTCAATTGCAGCGCACCTTGGCCAATTTACCCAAAAATACCGATGTGTTCTATATCCTAACCGAGTATGGTAAATGTTTTATTCAGTTGGTGGGCTATTCAGAAGAACTAGGTGTGCAAAGAGAGAAAGGTTTGATGCCCGAAACTTTGGCAAAAATGAAAGATTTTGGTGTTTTATACACGCATACCGATAATTTGGCCAAAGGGGAAATCGAAAGGCTTAAAGCACGTTTCAATACACTTATTATTTTGCTATCGGTAGTTTCAATTATTGTAGTTGTATTTTTAAGTTGGATGCTTTCAAAATATCTTACCAGAGATATCAAGGTACTAAACAAACGCTTATCTGATTTTATTTATTCCGATTTTAAGGAGGTACGAGAACCTGATACCGAACGTAATTTTATTCCAAGAAGTATAGAGCTTGAATATCTTTTCAGGGATTTTTCACTATTAAAGGAAACCATCAGAAATTATATTTATCGCTTACAGCAACGTGGCGAAGAGCTGGAAATTCAGTCGATTAAACTTCAGGAACTTAACGAAGAACTGCAGGTACAGTCGGAAGAGCTGATTGCCCAATCTGAAGAATTGAGATTAAAACAGGCAGAAGAACTAACTTTAAGGGAGGAAGCAGAACGAGCCAATCAGGCGAAGAGTGTTTTTTTAGCTACCATGAGCCATGAAATAAGAACTCCCTTGAATGGTGTGTTGGGTATGGCGGCACTTTTGCACGAAACCGTTCTGAACACTGAACAGGCCGAGTATGTAGAGACGATTCGTAGTAGTGGAGAAACTTTGCTTAACGTGATCAATGATATCCTTGATTTTTCTAAAATTGAATCGGGAAAAATGGAACTAGACCCTCACGAATTTGATTTGAGGCACAACGTGGAAGAGGTGATGGATTTGTTTGCTGGTAAGGCTGCCCTTAATGGTATCGATTTGGTGTATCAATTGGCAAGTGAAATTCCACCGCAATTGTTGGCAGACAGCCTTCGGTTAAAGCAAATATTAATCAACCTTTTAGGTAATGCACTTAAATTTACGCATAGGGGCGAGGTTTTCTTGGATGTGAAACTCCATAATTTTGAGCTTGGTAAACCTATGGAGCTACTATTTGAAGTGCGAGATACAGGCATAGGCATTGCTGCGCATCAATTAAAAGGCTTGTTCGGCGCATTTAGCCAAGTAGATTCTTCTACTACACGTAAATATGGTGGCACCGGACTTGGACTTGCTATAAGTGCTAGGTTGGTAGCCTTAATGGGAGGGAACATTTGGGTAGAAAGTAAGCTCGGTGAGGGAACATCTTTCTTTTTTACGATAAATGCAATGTCTGGACATCAGCAGCTTCGACACCATGCCCGATGTATGATGACTGGGCAGGAAGGCAAGCATGTTTTGGTAGTTGATGATCATCAAACTAACCGCAGGATATTGCAGTTGCAATTGGAAAACTGGCAACTGGTGCCAATAATGGCTTCTTCTGGAATGGAAGCTTTAACACTTTTAGATGAAAAAGGCTTTGACTTGATAATAACCGATATGCAAATGCCTGAAATGGATGGAGTGGGCTTTTCTACCTTGGCAAAACAGAAAAACGCCATACTTCCTATTGTTTTGTTAAGCTCCGTTGGCGACGAATCTAGAAGCAAATTTCCGCATCTTTTTTCTGCTGTGCTTACCAAACCCGTTAAACAAGAGCAGCTTTGTAGGGCAATACAGATGAGTTTACAGCAAGTTGAAGAAGTATTACAGATTGAACCCGCTAAAAATGCGCTCATGGATGAGAATTTCTCTATATCTTATCCAATGGAGATACTTATTGCAGAAGATAATCTCATTAACCAAAAACTGATTGTGAAGATTTTGGTGAAATTGGGTTACAGACCACAAATCGCACAAAATGGCGTTGAAGTGATTTCTCTGATGGAAACCACTAGGTTCGACCTCATTCTTATGGATGTACAAATGCCAGAAATGGATGGTTTGGAAGCAACAACAGTCATCAGAACATCTGCTGCTTACCAGCCTGCTATTGTAGCTATGACTGCCAATGCGATGGCCGAGGATAGGGAAAAATGTATTTCTGCAGGAATGGACGATTATCTTTCTAAGCCTTTACAAATACCTCTTTTAATAGATGTTTTGAAGAACATTACAATGAAAACTGTCTAATTCTTTTTACAGGATTTAGCGAAAAGTTGTTTAAAAGGCAAGTTGTTTCCTTTGATTATCAGTCTAAGCCTATTAGGTGTCAACCTCTAGGACATTCTGAAATTTTTGGCCAAAATGGCGATTTCTACTTCATTAATGAGATTGGGGTCTTGAAATTGCATCTCCAAAAAATGCTCCGGAATAATTACGCTACCTTTTTCGGTTAATAAAATAAAAGCTTCGTTTTGGGATGTGTGTGAACGGTAGCGGCCAATTTGTGGATTAGCTTGGTCAAGTCTAATGATTAATTCGTGGAAGATGAAGATAGGAAATTTCATGCCGCAAAAATAAGTTATCATAAATATAAGGTTAAATTATTGTTATGTTAACACTTTTTGTGCTGTTGATGTAAACTTAACATAGCCAGAAACCCCTGTAAAACTAACTTAGTGTATTTTTTGATAGAATAGAAACTGCTCAGTTTGATGAGTTTGACCTCAGATTTAGATACAAAAAAGCCATACTTTGTTCAACGTAATTGTTGCGCAAAAGCATGGCTTAAATTTTTTGTTAATAGTTTTATTTTACGGCCTTTTTATATTTTCCGTAAGATACTACAGCTAGAAGTAATACCATAGAAATGGTTAAATAAACCCAATCAGGTATAGGTACGGGATCGCCTTGAGCGTAAGAATGTAGCCCTGTAAGATAGTAGTTTACACCAAAATAGGTCATAATTACAGATGCAAAACTAATCAACGATAGTAAGTTGAATAAATATTGTCCTCTCATTTTTGGAATGAGCCTTACGTGCAGTACAAAGGCGTATACAATAACCGAAATAAATGCCCAGGTTTCTTTAGGATCCCAGCTCCAATATCTTCCCCAGCTTTCGTTGGCCCAAATACCGCCTAAGAAAGTACCAACTGTAAGTAAGAATAAGCCAATGGTAAGCGACATTTCGTTCACAGTTGTTAATTCAAATACAGACGATTTTACTTTTTCAGAAATTCGTTTATTGTTGATGGTGTATAAAAGCAATACCACGGTGCCTAGCAGCGCACTTAATCCGAAAAAGCCATAACTAGCGGTAATGATAGCCACATGAATCATCAGCCAATAAGATTTTAATACCGGTACCAAAGGAGTGATTTGAGGATTCATTTGTGAGCCACCGTGTGCAAATCCCATCAATATTACAGCCACTAAACAGCCCGCCGCTGGAATGAAAGCATTGCTATTTCTGTACATCAATAATCCAGAAAGTACACCAATCCAACTGATGAATAGTACAGCTTCGTAACCGTTACTCCAAGGTTCGTGACCAGAAATATACCATCTGATACCAAGTCCGAAGCATTGCAATGCCGCTGTAATGCCTATAAGTACCAAAACAAATGTTATTGCTCGGCTAAGTAATTTGCTTTGTTTAAAGAGTTTTAAAAAAGCTAAAGCTAGAATTAATGTACCTAACAACGCATAAACAATCATTAGTTTAAGGAAGATGTTCCAAGAGTTGTACCTAATTTCCCAATCAATTTTAGCAGCAGAAGGAACAATGTTTTGACCGTGCTTCAACTGCAATTTACTGATGTGATTTAGTTTGCTATCTACACCAGACCAATCGTTAGATTGTAGTGCCGCCAACACGCTAGAAAAGTACATCGCTACAGGATTGGTAAGTGCCGCTTGATTCTCCATTGGATTAAAGGGCATAGCTACCCAACGACTATTGTCATCTCCAGCTAACGGCAATACACGAAGATATTGACCATCCAACAGTTGTTGCATGGCATAAAGCTTATCGTTTAGTTCTAATACAAACTTGTCATAAGTGCCTTGGTCTGCTGGTTTTTTTGAAAATGCTCTTTGATAATCTTCGGCAAGTACAAATTCTGCTGAACCATCAGCTCCTAACGCCAAAAGGTTAACCATAGAAGTATAGCCATTTTCATCAGCACCCAGTTTTTGAGCAACTGCCTTTCCGCCCTTGCTGCCTATATTCACGATAGGTACATTAACCCATTGAAACGGATTGGTTGAAACCGAAAGTAAGAACTGATTGGCATCCAGATTATAAAAACGCTCTTTCCCGTGTACCTTTCTTAATATTTCTAAAGCCAAAGTATTGATGGGTTCTATTCTGCCATCTATGTTTTGCACCAATAACCTACCAAATAATTCAGCATGCTTTTTATCAATATTGATAGCAGCAGCAAAGTCTTTCGCATTTACAGATGCTGTGCTGAGCATTTTTCTGGTCTGTTCGGTATGATTATGGTCTGTCTGCGGAAGCACTGGACTAGGACCATGGTCATGTCCGTCATGATTGTGTCCGTCTTCATGATTATGACCATCACCTTGTGAATGCTCATGGTTATGCTGACCATCATTGCCATGCATATCTATTTTTTGAGCGTAACTAGCACTGCTGATAGATAATAATGCCAGACCGATAATTAGCACTTTTCCATGCTTCGAAATTTCTTTCAACTGTTTGTTCAATTTGTCGAAACGTGTGCCTTTCCAGAAAAGGGTAACAAACATCCCCAGAAAAAGTAAAGTATAACCCAAATAAGTAACATTGGTACCCCAATAATCGTGATTAACTGAAAGCACAGTGCCTTTTTCATCAGGATGGAAGCTTGCTTGGAAAAAACGATAACCAGAATGGTCTAGTACATGATTCATATAGATTTTGAATGGCGTTTCTTTCCCATTATCTTGGATTAGAACTTCAGAAGAGTAAGAAGATGGGCTACTGCTTCCTGGATACTTCTCCATTTTAAAGTCGGTTAGTTTAAGAGTAAACGGCGATTTATAAATTTTAGAGCCATAAGCCAAAGAAATCCTTAACCCTCCTAATTCTACTTGATGTTGAAAATTCGTCATGCCTCTGCCACCATAAAAACTAACCGTGTCTGTAACGTTATTAGTTGTGATAGCCATTTGAATTAAATCTGGATCGTTTTCATGCTTTTTCTTGTCTCCTTCAAAATGAAGAATTTTGCCATTTACTGGTGCTTCTGGAACAACAAAAGCCAAACCACCGTAGGTATACAAGCTCCTCAACTTAAAATCTTGCACTTCGTTATGGCCTTTTACTTCTTTACGCTCTTGCGTAGCCATAATCATGTAATTGCCTTCAAAAGGAGATGAGATTTTCAGATTGCCATCTACCTGTGAAATATTTAATGCTCCAGAAGTTTCTTTGTTGAAACTAATGAGCATGTTTTGTATCAATTGTAATTTACCAGATTGGATGTACTTGTTTACTCTTTGGCCGTTTTCTTGTACCACCAAATGAAGGGTAGGTGGGCCAGTTGGGTCTTGTACTAACGAATCCTGAGCACGAGAATAGAAGCCTACCAGGTCTAATTTTACCCGTTGCCCTTGGAAATCATATTGCTCGTGAAAACTTTTTTTGAAGGGCTTAAGGTAAAAAGGTGTTTTTTCAGGCAACAAAGTTACAGGCAAATCTTGGTAGGCTAAAGATTCATTTTCGTTACCAATCTGAATTTTAAAAAAAGTCTTATCCGAAATGATTTCATCGGTAGCTTCTCCTTCACGTATCGACATAGAACCTTCGAAACTGATATAGCGTGTAATGGCTCCGCCAATAAAAATAATGATAAAAGCTAAGTGAAATACTAATAAAGGAAGCTTTTTTCTATCGTATAGACGATACCTTTTGATGTTTCCTATAAAGTTTAGGACCAAGATAATCATCACTAATTCAAACCACCACGAATCGTAGATTAAGGCTTTAGCTACAGGTGTGCCATAGTCATTTTCCACAAAAGTGGCTACACCCATCGCCGTAGCAAAAAGGATTAACATCAACCCCATAGTTCGGGTAGAGAAGAGAATTGAAAATAGTTTATTGATCATATTTTATAAGTGGGCTGCCAATTCGGGCATTTGGTCCAAAAATATAATCAGACTTTTGATCAATTGCCATTTAAATCTAACTATGTGTTTTATGCCATAATTATGACATTAATAGAGCGCAATCGAATATTAATTTTAACAAGATATTTAAGGTTGTACAATAGATTTTGGCAAAGAAAAACTAAATGTACTTCCAGCGCCTAACTCGCTTTCTACCCATATTTCACCTTGTTGTGCTGCTATGAAATCCTTGGATATACTTAATCCTAAGCCAGAACCAGACTTATGCTGACCATCAGTAGGTACCTGGAAATAGCGTTTAAAAAGGTTGTTTTTGTACTCATCGGCAATGCCTTTGCCATAATCTCGAACACTAAAATTTAGCATTTTTTGCTGTTCGGTAATAGTGATATCAATTTTAGAGTGATTGCTACTATATCTTATCGCATTGCTTAAAAAATTGACCAATACCCAAGCAGTTTTCTCCTGATCTGCTAATAATGGAGGTAGATTTGCAGGCATAGTTAACTTGAGCTCAATTTCCTTTTGTTGTGTTTGCAGTTTCACGGCGTTCACGGCATAATCCAATATCTCTTTAGCGTCACTCTGTTGTACATTCAGCTTAATATTTCCAGTTTCAACTTGTGCCAAATCCAACAATTCTCCAGTAATTTTAAGCAACCTACTGGTGTCATCTTGGATGTGGTTAACCATATTTTGCTGTTCGGTGTTCAATTCGCCTATTCTGCTATCTTCCAATAATTTTAAACTCATTTTAATGGAAGCAATGGGTGTTTTTAGCTCATGCGAAATGGTTGCCATGAAATTGGTTTTTGCTTGATCTAATTCTTTAAAATCGGTTACGTTTTTAAGAATGAATACTCTTCCTGCCGTTTTATAAGTAAAACTGATTACCGTTTCATCGTCAGGGATTTGTGGAATAGCAATATCGTTGCTTTCTACACTGAAATAATTTGGTTTATCGTTCAGCACAATTTGCAACAGTTCTGAATTGGTTTTAGTAATAATAGTTTTTAATAAATGATTGCTATTGGTTACCTCTTCTATAGTTTTTCCAACCACATCGCTGGTATCAAGATGAAGTACGTTGCTGGCAGGTTGATTTAAGAAAATAATGCGCTCTCGTTCGTCTATACCAATTACAGCATCTTGCATTTGCTCAATAATGGTTTCTATACGCAGTTTTTCCGATTTTAATTCTGCAACATTACTGCTTTCCCAACTATCCAGTTTTCTGGCCATGTCATTAAAAGCGCTAGCCAATTGGGTAAACTCTTCAGTGCCTTTAAAGTGTAATCGTTGTTTATAGTTTTTCTTTCCAATTTCTTGAATACCATCTAGCAACAAAGCCAATGGATTGGCAATAAAACCAGGGAAACTTAATATAAAAGTGAACAGGATAACGAAAAATATAAAGGCTGCCAAGCCAAGATACAGGGTAGACTGTGCTACTGTCTTTTCCGAAAGCTGACTTTTATTAACAATAGCCTGCATATTCAAATCTTCTATTTGGTAAATAGCCGATTTAATATGCGAGATTTCTATACTATTCTTCGTCGCTAAAAACCGTTCTAATGCTTGCGAAAGCTCATTCACAGCTTTTCCTTCGCCAGATTCTGTGATGTTTTGCTGTTCTTTCTTCAAGAGAGCCTTAAAGGCAATTAGCGATGTGGTTTGTTGTAGACTATCGCGGTCTATTAACACCCGCATTTCTTTTGCATATTGCAACGAATGGTTGTTGTCTTTTAGGATAAGGGCTGTACTTTCCGAAATCCGATTGATTTGATACAAAGAGATTGCGCCAAAAGAAAGCAAGATGATAAATAGAAAACCTATGCCTAATCGGAGTTTTGTTTTAAGCTTCATAGCTATTGAATTAGGATAAAATTACCAAATCGATACTTCGGTTGGCTATGTTTTTTAATAATTTATTTAAGAGTTGATTTCCCAACAAGCTGTTAAGCCAATTCGATCGAGGTTTTCCAATGCATAAGGTGGTGATATTTTTATCCCTAACGGTCTCCAATATAGCTGCAGATATATCGTTGTTCTTTATTTTTATGACTTCGGCGCCTAATTGTGTGGCCAACTTAAAATTGTTAATGAGGTGTCTTTGTTTATCTAAACGAATTTTATTCGGCTGTTCGCTTTCTGTCTGCACATAAAGTACAATCCAGGGCGAACGGTAATAACTAGCCAATCTAGATGTTTTGCGGATAATCATTTGAGCAATTTTCTCATTGGATGAAATGCAGGCCAGAAATTGCTCATGCTTAAGGTTGCTTAATTTGCTGTCACTGATTTTTTGGTCGAGGTAATTGGCAACGGTACTTAAGGCCTGTTCTCGGAGTTGGATAATGGTTTCCTTTTTAAAAAAGTGCTGCAATGCCTGTGTAATCTTATCTTGCTCGTAGATTTTTCCCGCTTTAAGACGGTCAATCAGTTCATCTACACTAAGGTCGATATTTACCACTTCGTCTGCCAATTTAAATAACTGGTCTGGAATTTTTTCAGTAATCTGGATACCCGTTATTTGTTGCATTATCGCATTTAAGCCTTCTAAATGTTGGATATTCACGGCTGTAATTACCGAAATTCCTGCGTCTAAAATATCCACTACATCTTGCCAACGCTTTTCGTTTTTGCTACCTGCAATATTATGATGTGCCAATTCATCCACAATGACTACCTCTGGATGCCGTATTAAAACAGCTTGTACATCTAATTCTTCTAACTCTTTACCCTTGTGAAATGTTTTTGTGCGAGGTATAAGCGGCAAACCTTTGGTTAAAGCTACAGTTTCACTACGGTTGTGTGTTTCTACGTAGGCCAACTGTACATCGATATGATGTTGCAGCAAACTATGTGCTTCCTGCAACATCCGATAGGTTTTTCCTACGCCAGCACTCATGCCCAAGTAAATCTTTAAGCGACCACGTTTCGACTGTTGTAAAAGCCCGAGGAAATGAGTGCTGGATGAGGAATTGTTTTTCATATTAAAATGAGATTGCTAAACTGGTGGTAATACTTGCATTATAGTTTACTGGATTTTCTTTGCGAAGAAATTGTTGGTCTCCTTGGTAAACTTTGCCTTCTAATCTTAATAAAGTCTGTTTAAAAGGGCTGTAGTCTACATTTAAGGAGTAACCATTCACCTTAAATCCACTCGGGTTCTCGTTAGTGACAATCATTGCTTGCTTATCTTTATAAAATTCATATCGCCCTGCCAAAGCCCAGTTAGGAGAAAGGGTATATCTCGCAATAAGTACGGGAGATAGAACTTCTTTCTTTTCGCTATTTCCTCTAGCTATTTGTTGTGTACCATAATCGAAACCTGCAGTAAGTCCGAAGCTTTCGCTGAGTTGTAGGATACCGTAAAAGTTGTGGTAAAAGCGTTGGGTACGTAAAGCATCTTCGCCCTCAAAACCCAAATAATTACTGTAATTAAATGTGAATTTATCACTCGGCTTAAATACCAGCTGCAAACCACCAGCGGGTTTAGTATTTCCATCTAAACGTTTAATACGCTGCCATCCGTTGAGATAGAGTAGGGTAGCGGTAAGTTTCTGGTCCGGAGTACTGTAAGTAAGTTTGGCTCCTGTTTCATAGTAAGGCGTATTTTCAGAAGAGATGTTTCTTGTTAGCACCCAACAATCTTTGCTGATGGCACTTTCGAATCCAATATGGGAACCGAAGACACCTGCATCTAACCATATATTGGCATTTTTGGAAAGTTTTACCCCTGCATTGGCTTCAAAAGCATTTTTCATTACATCAGGCTCTGCCGCATAATTGGCACTCATGTAAGTACCTAATGCCATTGCTAAATTCACTCGTAATCGTTCGGTTTGGTAATTGGCTTTGATGAAGGCTAAGTTTACATTTACTTCATTGTTTCGGTTATGGCTGTAGATGAAACTAGGGCGTGTATTGTTAGCTGGTTTGTTTAAATCGTGACTGTAGTAAGTTTCTATGTAGCCCGAAATTTTTAAGGTGCTATCTTGAGCGAAGGTAGTTTGTAGAGAAAGGAAGCAGATTGCTGCTGAAATGTATTTTTTCATGATGTTTATTTTGAAATGGTGGTAATGTGATTTAATTGGATTTCTTTAAATCTATTGTCAATTATGTTGCACTTTACTTTTGCTCTATGCGTCATACCCGCGTAGACCTATCGTGTGGACACATCTCGTTCCTCCCCCTTGAATCCCCTCCAAAGGGGGACACGTGGCGCTTAAGCATTTTGCATATCCCCCTCTTCGAGGGGGCAGGGGGAGGAAATTGACATTTGCTAATATTTGTGTCCAAACCATAGCACGTAGGCGGGTATCGTAATGCAAGAAATAGGAACTACCGCTTTAAGATCCCCGTCTTCACGGGGATGACGACCGACCGAAAGCATGTGCAAATAGGAGCTCGACTTACAATGACGGCTTGACCCAAAGGTTTATTTACTAATCTGGTCTAGCGCAACATTCAGTGCCAATACATTCACTTTCTTTGGGCCAAATAAGCCTAGCAAAGGTTTCTCTGTATGAGTTTCTATCAGTTTTAAAACCTTAGATAAGGGTAAATGACGGTAAGTAGCAATGCGTTTGGCCTGTATTTCTGCACCTTTTACGGAAATATTTGGATCTAAGCCACTTCCCGAAGCAGTAACCATTTCTGCTGGTATTTCACTTTTTTGTAAGGTCGGGTGGTATTTCAACAAAGTGTCAATCCTGTTGCTTACTTCTTTGAGATAATCGGTATTTGTTGGTCCTTTGTTAGAACCAGCCGAACCTGCGGCATTGTAGCCAACAGCAGATGGTCGACCCCAGAAGTATTGTGGCGCTGTAAAAGATTGCCCAATCAGTTTGTAACCAACTGCTTTGCCATTGAGCATTACTTTCTCGCCACTACCTTCGCCTTTGCTTAATTTTGCCGCAAAGCTGATGAATAGCGGATAAAGTATACATAAGATGACGGTAAACACAGCCGTTAATTTGATAGATGGAAGAATATATTTTTTCATGATTAAATTTTTAATTCGATATGTTTAAATGTTCGGTGGGTGGGGACACCCACCGATAGTATAAAAGCTGTTTAAATTTTAATGTTTGTAGATGTTTTCCTCCCCCTGCCCCCTCGGAGAGGGGGATATACATAATGCTTAAGCGATAAGTGTCCCCCGCTCCGAGGGGGATTAAAGGGGGAGGAAAGAAATGTGGATGGTTTCAAGATAATTGGATTAAAAAAATAAACCAATGCACAAATCGATGAGTTTGATGCCGATAAAAGGAGCAATAACGCCACCTATGCCGTAAATCAATAGATTTCTGCGTAACAATGCACTAGCGCCAATAGGCTTATAGGCAACACCTTTTAGCGCCAATGGAATTAGCAGAGGGATGATGATGGCGTTGAAAACTACTGCTGAAAGTATAGCACTTTCTGGACTTTTTAAACCCATGATATTTAAACCTTGTAATGCTGGTATGGCGGCGATAAATAGTGCAGGAACAATGGCAAAATACTTCGCTACATCGTTGGCGATGGAAAAAGTAGTCAAGGTGCCTCTGGTAATGAGCAATTGCTTGCCTATCTCCACAATCTCAATCAATTTGGTGGGGTCATTATCCAAATCAACCATATTACCAGCTTCTTTTGCTGCTTGTGTGCCGCTGTTCATGGCTACGCCCACATCTGCCTGAGCTAGGGCAGGCGCATCATTAGTGCCGTCGCCCATCATCGCTACCAGTTTACCCGCCTGTTGCTCGGCTTTAATGTAGTTCATTTTATCTTCTGGTTTGGCCTCCGCAATAAAATCATCTACACCTGCTTTTTCGGCAATGTATTTAGCTGTTAAAGGATTGTCACCAGTTACCATCACCGTTTTTACACCCATTTTACGTAAGCGTTCAAAACGTTCACTAATGCCGGGTTTAATAATGTCCTGTAACTCAATTACGCCAATTGGCTGATGATTTTTATTGACTACTAAAGGTGTGCCGCCGTTTTCTGCAATCTTTTTAACTTGGACAATCAAGTTGGAAGAAAGTTCGTGACCATGCTGCTGGGCAAAAAACTTCATCGCATCGAAAGAACCTTTTCTAATACTCAAACCATCACCTGTATCAATTCCACTAGACCTTGTTTCGGCAGTAAACGCAATAAATACTGCATTTTCGGGTTGTGCTACTATTAAATTTGGATATTCCTGATGTGCTAATTCTAAGATGGATTTCCCTTCTGGGGTTTGATCGGCCAAGGATGCCAAATAAGACAATTTTACAAATTCCGATTTATCCACACCATCATTAGGATAGAAAGCAGTAGCCTTTCTGTTTCCTATGGTAATGGTTCCTGTTTTATCCAATAATAGCACATCGATATCGCCAGCGGTTTCTACAGCTTTTCCAGATTTAGTAATTACGTTGGCTCTTAGTGCTCTATCCATGCCGGCAATGCCGATGGCAGATAATAGACCGCCAATGGTGGTAGGAATTAAACAGACGAACAAAGCAATTAACGAAGCGATAGTAATTGGCGTTTGTGCGTAAGTAGCAAATGGTTTTAATGTTACGCAAACGATGATGAAAATTAAAGTAAAGCTAGCCAGCAAAATAGTTAAGGCTATTTCGTTAGGTGTTTTTTGCCTCGAAGCACCTTCTACCAAAGCAATCATTTTGTCCAAGAAACTTTCGCCAGGTTGGGCAGTTACTTTCACTTTAATTTCATCTGAAAGCACTTTTGTACCACCAGTTACCGAAGATTTATCGCCACCAGCTTCTCTAATTACTGGAGCAGATTCTCCCGTAATGGCACTTTCATCAATGGTAGCAATACCCTCAATAATTTCGCCATCGGTAGGAATTAAATCTCCGGCTTTGCAAACAAATACATCGTCTTTTTGCAAATCATTGCTAGAAATAGTTTTGGTAGTGCCATCAGCTAACAGTAGTAAGGCTGGTGTTTCTTCTCTGGTTTTTCTCAGGCTATCGGCTTGTGCTTTTCCTCTGGCTTCGGCAATGGCTTCGGCGAAGTTAGCAAACAATAAAGTAAGCAAGAGCACTAAGAATACACTGAAATTATAAGCAAAACTTCCTTCCGAAGAATTATTGATACTGTATACACTCACGCCTGCCATGATCAAAGTGCCTATTTCCACAGTAAACATTACTGGGTTTTTAAGCATAGTAAGCGGGTTGAGCTTAACGAAAGATTGTTTAATGGCGATGCTTACCATGGCCGAGTTCAACAATTTTGTGGATGATTTTTCCATGTTATTTAATCATTGTAAAGTATTCTGCAATTGGACCAAGTGCCAAGGCAGGGAAATAGGAAAGTGCATTGAGTACGAGGATAATGGCGAATGTCATTAAGGCAAAGGTTTTGGTGTCTATTTTAAGTGTGCCTGCACTTTCTGGAATATATTTTTTCTTCGCTAACAGACCCGCAATAGCCAAAGGACCAATAATGGGAATGAAACGTCCGAACAACAGAATGATAGCCGTTAGTATATTCCAGAACATATTGTTATCTCCCAAACCTTCGAAACCAGAGCCGTTGTTGGCATTCGAGGAAGTGACCTCGTATAGCATTTCTGAAAAGCCGTGGAAGTTAGGATTGTTGAGCCAAGCAGAAGGAGTGGTGTCCCATGCTGCATTGCCATGTTGGGTAAAAGTGTAGCTGGCTAGCGCCGTTCCGCACATAATCAAAAACGGACTAATAAGCGTAACCAATGCCGCAATTTTCACTTCCCTAGCTTCGAGCTTGTGCCCTAAAAACTCTGGAGTTCTGCCCACCATCAGCCCTGCTATAAAAACGGCGATAATGAGGTAAACGAAATAATTGAGCAGACCAACTCCACAACCACCGTAAAAGGCATTAATCATCATGGCTAGTAATTGATATAGCCCTGTGAGTGGCATGGTGCTATCGTGCATCCCATTAACTGAACCGGTACTGACCACCGTAGTAATGGTACTCCAATAAGCGGTGGCGGTAGGGCCGAAACGAACTTCTTTTCCTTCCATAGCTCCGGAGACTTGTGTGATGCCCAGCTGTGCAATCTTAGGGTTACCGCCCAATTCACTTTGTAAAGTTGGGACTAGGAGCAACAGAAATCCTATGGTCATTACTCCGAAAATAGTCCAAGCTAACTTTCTACGACCAATAAAAATCCCGAAGGCAATGACCATGGCAATGGGAATAATCATCTGCGAAATGGCTTCTACCATGTTGGTGAAGTAACTAGGGTTTTCTAACGGATGGGCTGAGTTCGCACCAAACCAACCTCCTCCGTTAGTTCCCAAGTGTTTAATAGCTACCATCGCAGCGGCCGGACCTCTACTCACCGAAATGCTATCGCCCTGCAAAGAGGTCAACTGGTCTTTGCCTTCGTAAGATGCGGGTACACCGTTAAAAGCTAGAACCAACGCTATTACAATTGATAGTGGCAATAGAACTCTAGTGATGGCCAATGTAAAATGTTGCCAAAAATTACCAAGTTTATTGGTTGTTTTTTCTTTGAAAGCTTTAAAGAAGGAGATCGCAATGGCGATACCAGTGGCTGCAGAAACAAACTGCAAGAACATGACAATAAACTGCTGTGTAAGATAGCTCACGCCACTTTCGCCACTGTAATGCTGTAAGTTACAATTGACCACAAAGCTGATGATGGTGTTTAAGGCTAAATGGGGAGACATACCTGCGTTGCCATCTGGATTGAGTGGCAAACGGTCTTGGTACATCAATACAAAGAAACCATAGATGAGCCAAAGTGTGTTGATGGTGAGCATGGCTTTAAGGTGTTGTTTCCAATCCATTTGTTCATTTGGATTGACACCAGCTATTTTGTAGATTAGATTTTCTAAAGGAGAAAAAATGTTTGTCCATACACGTTTGCCAGCAAAAACTTTTGCTAAATAATTTCCCAACGGGATAGCAATAACTAATGTGAGGGCAAACGTGGCAATAATGCCTAAAAGTTCGGTTTGCATGATTTAGAATTTTTCGGGATGAAGCAGTACGTATAACATGTATGCGAAAACTGCAATGGAAATAATGAATAGAATGAGCATGGGTTAAATTTTTTCGAACCAATCAATAGATTTAAATAGTAGCCAAATGCTGACCAGCAAGGCGAGGAAAAGGAATAGTGTTATCATCATTTTATCTTTTGATTGGCCTATTTGCTATTGCTGTGCCACCAAATGTTTTGATAGTTCAATGAATTGATAAAAAGCTATTTATCTTGTTTTATGGGCTTTTGCATATAAAAAAAGCCTCTCATTTTGAGAAGCTTCTTTATCATTTTGATAAGTTTTATAAACTGATTTGGTTGTTGTCGGCAAATGATGTATTTCTGCAAATACTGCCTTAGTCGGGTCGTCATGCTGAATTTATTTCAGCATCTGTTTTGGATAAAAAACCTTTGGATAACTAGAGGTGATGCTTATTAGTCTTTCGATTTTTGGCTAGATGTAAAACTCAGTTTAATATTTCAAAATGCCGTATTGCTCCATCTTTCTGTAAAGTGTAGCTAAGCCAATGCCCAATAATCTGGCGGTTTCCGTCTTGTTGCCAGAGGTATATTGCAATACTTTTTTGATGTGAATTTCTTCTACGCTAGCCATATTTAAGCTGTTGGTTATGGTTTCTGTAGATGAATTGAAATTGGTAGTTAATAGATCAGCGTGTAAGATTTCGGCTTCATTTAAGATTAGCGTTCGTTCTATCGTGTTTTTTAATTCTCTGATATTGCCTTTCCAGTTGTGTTTTAAAAGTGCATCTTTAAAATCTTCACTCATTTGAATAACTGAAGAACTAAATAACTTGATGAAATGTTCAGCCAAAAGAAGAATGTCTTTCTTTCTATCGTTCAGTTTAGGCAGTTGAAGCGTAAAAACTGAAAGACGGTAATACAAATCTTCCCTAAAATTCCCTTTTTCTACTTCTGCTAGTAGATTTTTATGCGTAGCTGCAATCACTCTAACGCTTACTTTTTTGGTCTGTAAGTCTCCCAGCTTAATGAAAGTGCCATCTTCCAATACCCTCAATATTTTTGCTTGCATGTGCAATGGCATATCGCCAATTTCGTCCAGAAATAAAGTTCCGCCATCGGCTTGTTCCAACAGACCTTTTTTATCTGCCAATGCTCCGGTAAAGGCTCCTTTTTTATAACCAAAGAGTTCGCTCTCTAATAAATCGGCACTAATGGCACTGCAATTGATGGCCATTAAAGTATTTTCGGTATGCTTGCTTGCTTGGTGAATGGCTTTTGCAAAGACTTCTTTTCCTGTACCAGTTTCTCCTAATAAAAGCACATTTGCTTCGCTAGGGGCTACTTTTCTAGCCATGTTAATTGCTTCTGCTAGGATAGGAGATTGTCCGATGATAGCTTCAAAACCTTTGCTATCTGTCTGCTTTTGAATTTGCTGCAATTTGTTTTTTGCGGCAGCTTCGAACGCATTGGCAACCAATGGGATAATTTTATCATTGTCATCGCCTTTGGTGATGTAATCGTACGCACCGTTTTTCATCGCTTTTACACTATCAGCAATAGTACCGTAAGCCGTAAGGTTAATAATTTGTACAAATGGTTTTTGTTGTTTAATCAGTGCTACTAAGTCGATACCACTATAATCGGGTAACTTCACATCGCATAAAACCACACTGATTTCGTGCTGTTGCAGTGACGCTAAACCTTCCTTTCCCGTATAAGCTTTATGAACAGTATATCCTTCCAGTTCAAGTATGCGGGCCAAAAGGTCACATAGCTTTTTTTCATCATCAATAACGAGAAGAGTTTTACTATTCATAAAGCGAAGATAATGGCTTTTAATTACACATCTGAATTATTATGCAATAACAAAATTTGATTAAAAATATAACTGCACAAAAAATCCTCGCCAATATTATTTGACAAGGATTAGATTTAATCAGTTTTTGTTAGTCTATTTTGATAAGCTTAGCATTTGCCAAACCATAATTTCCAAAACATTTTATGAGGTAAGTTCCTTGTGGAAGTCCATCTAAGCTGACTTTTTGTTGTGTTGAGATAGTTTGCACTTTTATCTTTTTTATAATTCTCCCGTTAACATCTGATAGTTCGATACGGTTGGTGCCATTAGGAAAGTTTACTATCGTATGGTTTTTCGCAGGATTAGGCGCAACGCTCAATAGTTGTTTTACATTCAATGAGAAATTAACAAACTTGGTATCTAAGTCGGTTGTCGTTCCATTTAGATCAGTTTGTGTAAGCTTATAGTAACTAGCGCCGGTCATCGGCGAACGGTCGTAAGCTATGTAGCTGTTATTTATGTCACTGTCTCCTTTTCCTGTAATTTTAATAATTGGATTGAAGTCTTTACCTTCTTTCGAACGTAGGATAGTGAAATAGCTATTGTTTTTTTCTGATGCCGTTTTCCAATCTAACTTTACTGCAGAGTTCTCAGCCTTTGCGCTAAATGAAATGAATTCAACAGGCAAAGTATTGTCTGGAGTACTAAGCGTAAAATGGTTCCCTGTACCTCCTTGATAACTCGCCGTGAGTACCGTACTATTTCCAGCCGCTGTTATCGATCCACCATGTGTTAATCCATTAAACAAACCGTTAATGGCTCCCGAAGTAGTTTTTTCTATCAGTGTGTAAGTATGTGTGCTATTAGTAGTATAATTGTGAGAAACAGACAGGGTAGGATTATCTAAGGTTACATTTCCAGATACAGAAGCATTGCCGTAGCCGCTACCAACAGTATTTCCATTAATTAATGTTTGGAATGTACTTCCTCCGTTGAGGTTTAGATGCCCATTAATAATAAGATTACCTGTTGGAGAAAGTGTTCCACCATTTGCAATGCTAACAGTATTGGATGAGTTGTTGGCGAAAATGCTGCCCGAACCTCTTAGTATAGCACCAGAACTAACAGTGACTGTGCTGGTTGAAGTTAAGTTACCATCGATTTCCAACGTACCAGCATCTACAACCGTAGGTCCGTTATATTCGTTTGTACCACTTAAGGATAGCGTCCCATTACCAGTTTTGATTAGTCCTGCGCCAGTATTTGTCAAACCAATTCCTTTAGTCAATCTCACAATTGCTCCAGTATTGATTGTTGCCGGATGACCTACTAATACAATATCGTTTTCGACTATTGTACTACCTGTAATTGAAAGTATGCCGCCACTATTGATAGCTACTGAGCCCGAAGGAAGGTTGTACTGTCCCGCAACTACCACCGTACCAGTGAATGATAAAGATCCAAAATTATTAATTCCACTCATGGTTAAAATGCCAGTTCCTATTTTATTCAAATTAGCGTTACCGTTAATACTGCCACTCAAGGTCAAATTTTCTCCAATATTAAAGATTGTAGGCGCACTAACATTAATTGCTTGGAATAGAGTTGCAGCTCCGGTAGTAATAAATGTAGAATTGGCAAAATTTAAGGCTCCACTTGGCAAGTTATTGGCACTTGCAATTGATAAAGCACCACCATTTACGTTAAGCGCACCTGAACTGTTATTATTGCCAGCAAAAGTTAAGGTTCCAGTACCTAGTTTGGTTAGTGTACTGGTGCCATTAATTTGTCCGCTTAGTGTAGCATTCGCATCCTCATCAACTATTACCCAACTATTGCTGGTAATTGCAATTGGATGAGTTAAAGTAGTCGTTTCTGTAACTTGTAGTCTACCACCACTAAGTGTGATATTTCCTTTAATCATATTTGCTGCAGAACTTATAGATACCGTGCCACCATTGATGTTCAGAACTCCAGAATAAGTATTATTTGCGGTAAGAATAGCTGTCCCATTACCTCGTTTGTGCAACGTGCCACTTCCACTAATTATCCCATTTAAAGTTGCAGTAGCATCGGTACTAATTACAGAAATTCCATTGACCTGAACAGCTCTATTTATAGACGCCTGAGTAGATGTTGAACCTGCAATACTTAATGTGGCCGTATTAAGTGTAACTGCGTTTGGCAGGTTATTATTGTTACTGATGTCTAATGTGCCATTGTTAATGGTTATGCTTCCTGTACCACCATTTGATCCACGAAGTGAAAGTATAGCCGTTGGAGAACTTACAAAAGAACCATTAGATACTAATGCACTATTGATGGTGAGTTTTGTACCTATTTGATCTAAAGTAACCGTTACACCAGCAACAATAGTCATGATAAAACTGCCACTAACGGTAATATTCGTTCCAGATTTTAAAGTCGTATTTTTTCCAATGGACAAGCTAGAACCAAGATTAATAGTGCTACCAGTAGCAGTTGCCAAGTGTATGATGTTAGTGCCTGCTTGTGCTGCCGAAATTGCAAAGGCTTCCGCAAGGCTTACCCCGTCAGCAGGGTTTATGTTGGCTGCATGAACTGTATTGGTAACGTAAATGTTGTTTGATGTTACTGTTACGCCTGCTGTAACTGTAGTACTTGGGTCGCTAAAACTAAAATCTATAATAGCATCGCCAGCAGGTGTATCATTGCGGTAATTAATGGCTCTAATCAGATCTATTACAACTTGTCTAGTCGGTAATATTTCCGAAGAAGCGAAATCGAAAGTTAATACTCCATCTACATTGCTATAAGTTCCAAAGCTTCGGTTATTATATTTTATGCGGCTAAGTTCAAACTTAAAAGGAGATGTAGGATCAACTCCGAAAATATCAGTCTTAACTGCTGTTCCACGTCTTTTGATTACTAATTTTGAGCCTGAGTAGTTACCATTTCCACCATTCTGTCCATCATAATCGGCATCAGCTATTGTTGCATCACTTCCCAAATCTAACTTTATCGTATTTCCCACGCCAGGCCAAGCCACTTTATCGCCATTTAATTTGCTAAAGGAGGGAGCTGCAAATCTAAAAGTATTGGTAGAGATAGGAGAGTTAACTGTTTTTTTTGCCTGAATAGATAGAGTAGTGGCATGCAAAAGCAGCAACGAAAGTAGTAAGCTTTTCATTTTGAAATAGTTGTTTTTTGTTTGTAAGAAAGTGAGATATACTGAACTGTTCAGGATTACCGGCCATTAGTTAATAAATCTTAATAGAATGTAACTTGGAATGCCATAGGAGAACGTTCCGAAGCCCAAAACTAATTAAATTAGCGAAAAACAAAAACTAAAATGGTAGAATTTTGAGGATTTTAAAGCAAAATTTGGCTAATAAACAACCAAACATTTTAGGAGTAACTATTTAGCGAGCCTAACCTATAAGAACTATCACTATATGAAATGGTTTTAATAGCTTAAATTAAATCTACTATTTCTATAGATTTAATTGGTTAATTAAAATTATTATAATACTTTTGGTTAATCATTATAAAATTCATAATCATGGGAAAACCTTTACGTTTCAGCTCTCCGCACTTAAAACCTTTTGGATACCTAGCAGAGATGAGATGTTGTTGTTGTCGTTTTTCTAAGTAGCCAATAAATAAAAAAGACAGGCAAAAACCTGTCTTTCCTTGGAGCTGGTATGCAAGACCAATCACTTACCAGCTAACCAATCAGTCCTAATCAATCATTATTTAATTAAAACCGTTTTTAAAATTATGCAAAATTTTAAAAGGGCGAAGCATTTTTATGATGTTTTTGCTAACATGAAGTATGCAGGCAAAATTAAGCTTGTGCTTTATCTGCTTGCTGCTCTTCCTTTTCAGCTTTCAGCCCAAAACAAACCTTTAATCAATTCTACGCTAAAAGGCAAGGTAGTAGATGCCGCAACTAAAGGACCTTTGCCTGGAGCATTGGTACAAATAGAAGGCGTTACCAACCAAACTCAAACCAGTAATAATGGAGAGTTCACCTTGGTAACAGGGCAAAGTTTTCCTTACAACATCATTGTTAGCTACATAGGTTATGAGAAAACCACAGTTCGGGTTGATGGTAGTCCGCTAACGATTTCGCTTAAAGAATCTGTAAACCAACTCAACGACTTGGTGATCGTTGGCTATGGAACGCAGAGCAGAAAAAATCTAATTGGCTCAGTTTCGAAGATCGATCCTACAGATACCAAGACTATTCCAACGGCAAGTTTTGATGTTCAGTTGCAAGGTAAAGCGGCAGGTGTGCAAATCAATGCCAACTCTGGCGTACCAGGTGCCGATGTTTTTATTAGAGTAAGGGGTGCAACTTCAATTAATGCTTCTAACGACCCATTGTATATCATTGACGGTGTTTTCGTAAATAACTCGAGTTTGCAAAACATAGCGCAGGATAGGGGTATTTCGCCTTTGGCAGATATTAATCCGGCAGATATTGAAAGTATTGAGATTTTGAAAGATGCTTCGGCAGTGGCAATTTACGGATCTAGAGGGGCCAATGGAGTGGTTTTAGTGACTACCAAGAGAGGTAATTACGGACAAAAAACGAAAATTGAATTCAATGCTTCTGAAGGAGTGGCTTGGGCGCCTGGAGATAGGATTTGGCAAGCAACTACGGGAGAACAACATGCAACTTTAGTAAATGAGTATAACCGAAACATGGGTAATCCTGAGCCTTTTAGAGATAGAAGTGTAGTGATTAACGGTGTAGCTGGAAGAGGATTGCCTTCAGAACAGCCAACTTACGACAGATTAAGTTATTTGTTCCGGAATGCAAGCCTTAGGAATTATGATATCTCCCTGCAAGGTGGTAGCGAAAAAACTAAGTTTTACATTGGCGGAGGATATACAGGGCAGGAGGCGATTTGGCGCCCAATGGGATTAGAACGTGGTGCGATCAAAATTAACTTAGACCATAAAATTTCTGATAAAATAAGCATCGGAACCAGTAACAGCATTAGCAAAACCCACCGCGACCAAGCAAGACCAGCCAACGGTGCAAATGGGACATTACTACAGGCATCATTAAATATTCCTACTTATCTGCCCATATTCGATGCTGCGGGTACACCGCTTAAATGGGTGAATTTCGATAACATCTCGGTGTTAACCAGTACGCAAAATTTGTGGTCTAACAGTTATCACTATGTGGGTAATGTCAATTTAGATTACAAAATCACCCCTAAACTAACTTTCAGGTCAACATTTGGGGTAGATTATAACAACTACGAAGAAAATGAGTATTGGGATAGCAGGACTATTTTAGGTAATAATGGCGGCCGTGGTACACAAAGCATTACCCAATCATCTACAGCTATTAATGAGCAAACTTTAAACTATAACGAAAAAATTGGGAAGCACAGTTTTGGCATTTTAGTAGGTAACACGTTACAAAGTTCAGAGGTGAAAAACGTGTCGGCTACAGGAACTAATTTCCCTAATAACTCGTACACGCAAATCTCATCTGCTGCAACACAAACAGCATCTCAATTTAAGAACAACAGTACTTTAGCATCCTTCTTTTCTCGTGCTGATTATAATTTCAATTCGAAATACTATGCCGAATTTATTCTCAGAGCCGATGGTTCATCGAAATTTGGAGCAAACAATAGGTGGGGTTATTTCCCCGCTGTAGGTGCGGCTTGGCGTATCAGTGAAGAAAATTTCATTAAGAAAATCCCTCAGATTTCTAACTTGAAATTAAGGTTGAGCTACGGGATTACGGGTAACCAAGGCGGTGTAAGTGATTTTGCTTCGAGAGGATTATGGACTGGTGGTTTTGGTTATGCAGATGTAGCTGGCGGTGCTGAATTACCTGGTACAGGACCATTGCAAATTGCCAACCCTGATTTGAAATGGGAAAGCACCGCACAGTTCAGCTCTGGGTTAGATATCGGTTTATTTAAAGATCGTTTAAATATCGAAGTTAACTATTATCGTAAGTACACTAGCGATGCCTTGCTGCAAGTAGCCACGCCAGGTATCACGGGTTTCACATCGTATCTAACTAATTACGGCGAGATCAGCAATAATGGTTACGAAATCTCTATCAACTCTGTCAATATTCGCAATGAATCGTTCACTTGGAAGACAGATTTTAACGTAGCTGGCAATAAAAATACCATTGAAAGAATTCCAGCTGATATTCCTTTTGCGGGAAGGGACGTTATTCGTTTGAAACAAGGTAATTCATTATATGCTTATTGGTTGTATAAACAATTAGGTGTAGACCCTAACACTGGTGATGCCATTTTTGAAGATTACAATAAAGACGGTAAAATCACAGCAGATGATAGACAGATTGTGGGAAGTACTTGGCCAAAATTCTTTGGAGGTTTAACCAACAGTTTTTCTTACAAAAGCTTTGATCTTTCTGCATTCTTCGTTTTCTCTTACGGAAATTCTATTTGGAACCATAACCGTATGCTAGGCGAAACGGGTGGTACATTAGATGCTGGACGTGTATTGTTGGCAAGTCAGTTAGATAGATGGACCACGCCAGGGCAAATTACGGAGACGCCAAGATTAACAGCCGCAAACTATTCGAGACAAGAGAACAGTCGCTTTTTTGAAGATGCTTCTTACTTGCGTTTGCGCTCACTGACTTTGGGCTATACCTTACCAAAATCGTTCACACAAAGAGCCAAAATTAGCAAGGTGCGCTTTTATGTGGCGGGCAGTAATTTGCTGTTGTTCACCAAGTATACTGGAGCAGACCCAGAGTCTAATTTAGGTACACAGAATATCCAAGGTTATGATTACGATACACCGCCACAACCTCGTACCATACAATTTGGTCTAAATGTTTCATTATAAAATCAGTGAGCAATTCTTGATATCACTAAAAAATTAAACAGATGAACACTTTAAAATATTTATTCTTCTCTGCCATTTTGTTTGCCTTTACCGGCTGTGAGAAGTTTTTAACTACAGAACCTGTAAATGCAGTTTCAGACGAAACTACCATTGTAGATAAGGTCTCTACAGAAACAGCCTTAAGAGCAGTTTATCGCCAGTTTGGTAACATCGGGTATTATGGCGAAAACTACGTTACGTTCGGATATTTTCCTAGCGGAGACATCAAAAACCTAACTACGGGAGGTTCTGCCAACTTTGTAAACGTCAACTTCCGTTCGGACGATGTGCTTTTTAACACCACTTGGGTGGCTATTTATAGTGCTATCAATCGTGCCAACCACGTCATTACCAAAGTGCCTGCTGTTAACGACCCTTTGCTAACTACAGCTTTGAGAAATCAATACATCGGCGAAGCTAAATTTCTGAGAGCGCTTGCTTATTTTGATTTGGCGAGAGCTTGGGGCGGGGTACAGTTAATTTTAGAACCTACCTCGTCTTTACAGAATACACCACAAGTTAAACGAAGTACGTTGGAGCAAACCTACGCTCAAGTTTTGAAGGACTTGGAAGATGCAGAAACACTTTTGCCAGATGCCGTAAATCGTATCAGAGCAACCAAAAGAACCGTTTGGGCATTAAGAGCAAGGCTGCATTTATACAAAAAGGAATGGGGCTTAGCCGAAACTTACGCGACCAAGCTTATCGAAAAAACGGCAGATTATTCCTTATTGAAACCTTACAGTACTTGGTTCGCAAATAGTGTATCGGCTACCAGAGAATCAATTTTCGAATTACAATTTAGTGCCATTAACCAAAATGCAACACGTATTCAAATGGCACATTCTACTAACGGTGGTCAATATCGTTATGCGCCAAATGATAGGTTTGTGCAGTTGCTCAACAATCCGGATATTGGTGGAGGAAGAAGTGCACTGATTGCAAGCGTAACCCAAAGCGGTATCGTGAACTGGTATGGAAACTTGTACTACAGAAAAGATGCTTCGGACCCTGCCTATATTTTCAGGATAGCAGAAATGTACCTGATTAGAGCAGAAGCCAGAGCACAGCAAGACAATCTTTCGGCAACAACGGGCGCTTTGTATGACCTTGACCAAGTTAGAGATAGAGCTGGACTGACACCTTCAACAGCTGTGGGAAAACCAAATGTACTATTAGCGATAGAAGAAGAGAGAAGGTACGAATTTGCATTTGAGGCTCATCGATGGTTTGATTTGGCCAGAACGGGTAGGGCCAAGGCAGTTTTGGAAGCTTTAGATCCAAATACCAAAGTGGCAGATCATGAGTTGGTGTTCCCTATACCAGTTACGCAGCTGCTGCTAGATAAAAATTTAGACCCAAATCCATTTTATTAAGATTGATAGCTAGTTATGAGTTTGTTAAATCAAAATGCTTCATTAGAATGGAGCGATAAAAATAAGTTCCTGCTAAGATTTTTGTTGATCTATTTCTTCCTGCAAATCATCCCTTTGGATTATAAGTTTTATCAAGAATTGATAACAAAAGATACTGGCAGAGGTTTCTATCTTTTATTTAAAGCAGCGAATTATAGCCCGCAGTTTTTTGGCTTATTGGGATACCAGAATTGGTTGGTTATTGCTGCCATAGCCCTTATCGGTGCTATAGTTGGTGGCAAAGTATGCAAGGGTAAGGAAGATTTCAATAAGCTGTATTACTGGTTGCGAGCAATTGTTCGCTATCGTTTGGCTTTGGTCGCTATTGCATACGGGCTAATCAAAGTGTTCCCATTGCAATTTCCTTATCCTAGCTTAGGTAATCTGCATACCAATTATGGAGATTTCTTGCCTTGGAAAATATATTTCCACACCACTGGGATAGCACCTACATTCGAAATTTTCTTAGGTGGCGTTGAGGTGTTAGCTGGTCTTTTGCTATTAAACCGTAGAACAACCACTTTTGGAGCTGGTATTTTAGCTGGTTACTATGGAAACGTATTTGCATCTAACATGGCTTATAGCATGGGCTATGAGGCTTACAGCTTCCAACTTGCCATTTTTGCCGTGTTGCTGTTCATTTACGATGCACCACGTTTGTACAGTTTGTTGGTAGCTCAAAAGTTTACAGTAGCCAATACGTATCATCCTATATTTAACAGTAGAGAAAAATTATTACGAAATGTGCTTAGACCTTTAATGGTGGTTTTTATCATCGCTTTAGCTTTTACTACTTATCAGAATTACAGCACAGCACCTTATAAATATCCTAAAACGGCTGGCATCAAAGGAAGTTACGGCTATTATAATGTTAAGGTTTTTAAGCTCAATAACATCGAGATTCCTTATTCAGTTAGCGATAGCAACAGGTGGCAAAATGTAGTTTTCGAAAAGTGGGCAACCTTAAGCGTAAAAATCGCTAAACCAATTGTAATAGACAATGGTTTGGGCGATCAGTTTACAGACAGCGATTACGAAAGAAATTACGAATCTGCTGGTGTGGGTGGCAGAAGGTATTTTGCTTACCAAGCAGATACTGTTGCAAAAACTTTAAAACTGGTTAACAAAAACAAAAATCATAAAGAGGAAACGTTTAACCTCAATTATCAATTCGTAAACGATAGTACCCTCATCTTAAATGGGGTAAACGAAAAGAAAGATTCGATTTATGTAGAATTGAACAGAATCCATAAAAAGTACCTCTTGTTCGAAGGTCGTAGAAAACCAGTCAAATTATAAGTTATGGCAGAAAATTCAAGTATAGCCGTTTGGACTGGTTTTCAGAAAATCGCTTTCCGAACATTTTTTGTCTTCTTTTTGGTGATGATTATTCCTACCGATGGGAAGTATTATCAAAGGTGGTTTACCACCGATTGGAAAAACCTACACATTAGAGATATTGGCTCCTTAAGTGGCTCTAGTTTTAAAATTGTGGAGGTTGCTACTAAAAGAGCAGGCGGTAATGATACTGGCGGAGCTCCCGAAAAAAAGGAATTTAAGTACGTAATTTATCCCGAATCGGGAGAATATGGCGCTTGGAGCTATATCAATTGGGTCATCGCCTTTGGCATTGGTATCGTAGGGGCATTGATTTGGACGCTAATTGACAAGAAATCCAAAAACTACAATACACTTTATTACTTTTTGTGTGCTTTGGTCAGCTATTCGATGTTAATTAGGTTGCAAGGCTTAACCTTTTCGAAAGTGTTTCCTTCGCAAATGCCAGATTTAGCGGTCACCCAATTAAACACACCGTATGGAGATTTCGTGGCGCAGAAACTCTATTGGATTCAATTTAGTTTTGTACACAATTTTGAGCGATACGCAGGTTGGGCAGAATTGCTAATTATGCTGTTGTTATTTTTCAGAAAGACTAGGGCAATAGGTGCGGCATTGGGTATTGCGATGATCGGTTTAATCGCCTTGGCCAATCACACTTACGATGGTGGAATACACTTATTGGCTGCATTTTACATCCTTGGTGGTGTGTTTGTTTTATGGCGATATATCCCAGCCATCTGGAATTTAGTAGTCAAAGAAAAAGATGCATCGCTAAATATCGTTTATTATCCTTTTAGTAAGCCTTGGGAAAAATGGTTGAGGATTGCTTTTAAAAGCTTCGTTTTCTTCTTTTTCTTTATCGTTAGCGCTTATTTGCATTGGCATAACTACAAATATGATTCTTACAAAGTTCCCCAAAATGCTGGATTGGCAAATGCTAGAGGATTGTACGATGTGCAAGAGTTCAAAATTGATGGTAAAGAAATTCCTTTTTCGCCGCTGGATTCATTGAGATGGCAGGAAGTAAGCTTTGAGAAATGGTCTACCTTATCTTTCAACGTCTTCAACACTTTCGAGATACATGGCGAAGCAGGTAGGGGAAAGCAGTTTAAGGATATTGACAGAACCTACGAATCTGCTGGAACTGGCGGCGGTCGTCGTCATTTTTACTACGAAATAGACAGTGCAAAGCAAACTTTGACTTTGAAAAATAAGAACAAGGCTTATAAAGAACAATTGTTAACGCTGCTTTATCAACGACCTAATCACGAAGAAATACGGTTAAAAGGTAATAATGAATATGGACAAGATATTGAGTTGCTGTTGAAGAGAAAGGAAAAATCTTACGTCCTGTTCCAAAATCGTAATCAGCAAAATATTTGGACACCCTAAACCCGCATCATCATGAAACAAATTATTGATTTGCATTGGCGGTCTGGAGAAAGCAATGCCGATGTACACACTAACCAAAACTGGAGTAAGAAGGAAAAAATAGCGTTTAGGATAGCGTTCATCTTTTTTACCATTATGAGTGTGCCTACAGATTATGGCTATTACGTCATGCTGGGGCATTTCGACTGGCTTAATCTTAACTACAGGCAGTTGACGGAAATGGCGGCGTTTTTTAATCCGCAGTTCTTAAATGTGTATTCTGAAAGTGGTTTTTTTGGTATCGCTAGTTACATCAACTGGCCGTTTGTATTGCTAATTTCAATCATAGCTGCACTAATTTGGGGATATTTCGATAAGCACAGACCATCATATAATGATTTGTATTATTTGGTGCGTGTATTTGCCCGTTACCGTGTGGGTTACGCAGGTATAAGTTGGGGTTACAAAAAGATATTTGTAATGCAAATGCCTACCCAGTTTGAAGCGATATGGAATACAGACCTCATTAATTTCTTTGCTAAACGATTGTATTGGGAAGTGCTTAGTGTGGCACCTACTTATGAAGTTTACCTAGGTTTTGCAGAATTTTTTGCAGGTTTCTTGTTGCTATTTAGAAAAACCACATCGCTCGGCGCAGCTCTGGCATTTGTCGTGTTCGGAAACATTGCCCTATCAAATCATGCCTACGATATTGGTGAACAAGTGCCTAGTGCTTTAATGGCGCTGTTGGCTTTGTTCTTATTGTGGAAAGATATTCCGGCCATTTATCAGGTGATTGTGAAGGAAAAAGATGCTTGGTTGAAACATTATTATCCTACTTTAGATAAAGCTTGGCAACGTTGGCTACGAACTGGCTTAAAAGTAGTTTTCAATTTTCTTTTGGTGGTTTTGTTTGCTTATTATGAAGTAAGGGCAGTCATACAAAACGATTATTATAAGTTGCCAAATACTGCGGGATTAGCAAATACGGCTGGTATTTATGAGGTTGAAACCTTCAAACGTAATGGTGTTGAACTGCCACAAAACCCACTAAACAACAACAGATGGCAAGATGTAATTTTCGAAAAATGGTCATCTATCGGAGTGAAATATGTAGACAAACCACAGCAGATAGCTTCGTTTGCGGCAGGGAGTTATCCGAGAGTTGGAGAACCTTATGATGGTAAATTGTATTTCGATTGGCGTGGAGATTTTAGAAGATATCATTTAGATGCCTCAGGAAAACATCAACCAAAAGCTAAATCTCCAAGAGACCTTAGAATCGATTGGGAATATGCCGGTATACAAGGTAGAGTGTTTTATTATTACGAGGCCGATACCGTTAAAAGAGTTCTTAAATTAGTGAACAAAAACAAGAACCACAGAGAGGAAAAAATGACATTGAACTATTCACGTCCAGATGCGCAAACCATAATTTTGAAAGGTACGGATGACCATAATGATTCGCTATATGTAGAATTAAAGAAATCGGCGTATCGACATCCTTTGTTAAGTTTAAATAAATAATGAGTAGTAAAAATCAATACGATGCGATAGTGGTTGGCTCTGGGCCGAACGGGCTTGCTGCGGCGATTACGATGCAACAACAGGGCTTGTCGGTACTTTTGATAGAAGGAAAGGATACCATTGGCGGTGGTATGCGTACGCAGGAATTGACCTTGCCAAACTATCTGCACGACGTATGTTCTGCTATTCATCCAATGGCCTTGGGTTCTCCATTCTTTTCTACCTTGCCTTTAGCGCAATATGGTTTGGAATTTATTGATGCGCCAATTCAAGCCGCACATCCTTTTGATGATGGTAGTGTTGCTTTTTTATCTCGGTCCATCGATGAAACAGTCAATTCTTTAGGCCTAGATGGTAAACGCTATCGAAAGTTAATCAGTCCTATTGTAGAAAATTGGGAAGAACTGGCGCAAGATACGATGGGACCTTTGCGTTTTCCTCAACATCCATTTCTATTGGCGAAGTTTGGGCTAAATGCTATTCAGCCAGCTAGTTTACTAGTGAAGGGATTCAAAACTAAAGCGGCGAGAGGTTTGTGGGCGGGAATGTCGGCACATGCCATACAACCGTTGAGTAATTGGGCTTCATCTGCTATTGGCCTAATTTTATCTGCTGTTGGACATAAACATGGATGGCCAATTCCAAAAGGTGGTTCCCAAGCTATCGCTAATGCTTTGGCTGCTTATTTTGTTGCTTTGGGAGGCGAAATACAGACAGGCAATTTTGTAAAAAAACTAGACGATTTGCCTTCACATAAAGCACTGCTTTTAGACCTTACGCCAAAACAAATCTTGAAAATTGCCAGCGAAAAATTGACATCAAGTTATCAAAAGCAGTTGGAGAAATATAGGCATGGAATGGGAGTTTTTAAAGTAGATTGGGCTTTAGATGGATCAGTTCCCTTTACAAACGAACTGTGCGGTAAAGCAGCCACGGTACATTTGGGGAATACTTTTGAGGAAATAGCACAGAACGAAAAAATCACTTCTAAAGGGCAGCATCCCGAAAAACCTTTTGTGTTATTGTCTCAACAAAGTGTTTTCGATCAAACCAGAGCACCCGAAGGAAAACATACGGTGTGGGCTTATTGCCACGTACCCAATGGCTCAAACAAAGATATGACCACTGCGATAGAAAATCAGGTAGAACGTTTTGCACCAGGTTTTAAAGATAGAATTATCGCAAAATCTACTTTAAACACGCAGCAGTTAGCAGCCTACAATCCAAATTATATTGGTGGCGATATCAATGGTGGGATTATAGACTTGCAACAATTGTACACCAGACCCACATTGAGTATTACTCCTTATCGAACTTCTCATCCATCAATTTATATCTGTTCTTCCTCTACGCCGCCAGGTGGCGGTGTGCATGGAATGTGTGGTTATCATGCCGCTAAAACTGCACTCAAAGATATTTTTAAGATCAAGTTACCACATACAATTACCCCACATAATGACTCAAACTAAAACAAAATTCACATTTACCGAAGACTGGACCGTAGTTGCGCTTGGCTTTTTAATCATCATTCTTTCCCTATTAGGATTAATTATTCAAGTGCCAGCTGTGAAATGGACAGATGCTTCAGAACTAACCGAAAAAGTATTGGCATTAGGGAACCTGCTGAAATTTATTTATCAGTTTTTGCTCATTTTTGCCATTGCAATTTTAGGCGCATTGCTGATGCGCAAATCCGTTAAAAATCTGTTGATAGTTGTACCAGCAGTGTACGTATTAACTATTGTGGCTTTGGTGATTGCTGGTAGTTCAGCCATGAGAGCCCTAAATTTAGAAGGTGTAATTTTCAGTTTGGGCATCGGTTTGGCCATCAGTAACTTCTTTAAATTGCCAAAATGGTTTGTGGAGAGTCTTTCTACCGAGCTTTTTGTAAAGATAGGTCTAGTGCTCTTGGGCACCACAGTCATCTTTGCCGATATTTTAAAGGCAGGCTCTTTAGGTTTGATACAGGCGCTCGTAGTGGTGCTTTCGGTTTGGTATTTCGCTTTTTGGCTTTGTAAAAAGTTAAAGGTAGATAAAGAACTAACCATGATGATTTCAAGTGCAGTATCTATTTGTGGTGTTTCGGCAGCCATTGCCACTTCTGGTGCCATCAAAGGCGATCCTAAAAAGCTGTCGTATGTCATTTCAATGGTGTTAATTACAGCTATTCCGATGATGATATTTATGCCCTACATTGCACATTACTTCAATTTTAGCGAAGAAGTAACGGGAGCGTGGCTAGGTGGTAGTATCGACACCACTGGCGCTGTAGTCGCTTCTGGTTCTTTGGTGGGCGAAACAGCCTTGAAAATCAGTACTATTGTTAAGTTTTCGCAAAATGTATTATTAGGAATTGCCGCTTTTGCCATCTCTGTATATTGGACTTACACCCAAAATCCACAGGCTAAAGAAGAAGGCAGCAAACCAACTTTGAAGGTCATCTGGGAACGATTTCCAAAGTTTGTTATTGGTTTTGTGGGAGCTTCGGTATTGTTTAGCTTCTTCCTTTCTCAAGAAGCAATTGGTGCAGTAAAAGATAGCTTAAAGAATTTGCAAGGAGTATGGTTTGCTTTGGCTTTCACCAGCATAGGTCTAGAAACAAAATTCTCTGAACTATTCGATAAGAATAGTAAAAAACCATTTTATGCCTTTGTAATTGCACAATTATTCAATATTGTGATTACGTTGGTAATCGCCTATTTTTTATTCGGATCTTAATTTAGTCAAGCATTATTTAAATTAAACCAGCTAAATCTTAAACATAAAAAAAACGCCCGATTAGCTAGTCGGGCGTTTTTTTATGTTGTTGTTAATATTTAACCAGTAACCGTTACTTCGCCAAATACATCACCAAAACGTGCGAAAGTTTGGTTGGCAGCTTGCAACACTTCACTTTCTTCTTCCTCGTTTTTAGCAATGGTATTAAGTACACTCGTAAATGCAGCCCATTTTGAACCAGATGATTCTCCATAACCACTAAAAAATGAAAATCCATTGTTTAAACCTACCTTTTGAAGCATTTTAACAATGTATGGACCTCCCATAATAGAGCCTTCTAGAACATATAATGCACCCATAGCTTGGGCTAAATTCGTTACTTCTGGAGCTACAGCATTTGGTAAATCATCAATAGTGTAACCTAAAGTTTCAATATCATTTTTAATATAAGATGAATTACGGCGCTCTGCTGTATCTGGAAGTATTTGCGTGGTAATATATGGGGTAATTATATTTTCTACTGCATTGAAATAAGCGTAGAAATGCTTTAGCAGATCGGCATAATCTGCCTCATTACGAATAGATTTTATGCGAAGTACCACTTTTTTTTCTACTTCTTGGTGGGGCTTTTTAGTAGCTTCTTTAATTGTTGCGCTTAACATATGTGGGTTATAATTTTTAAAAATTGAACGATGATAAACTATTTTACTACCATTTCTATTCACTGAAAATAGTTTTATCAGGGTTTCAGAAGCAAATATCAACTAATTGATTGAATAAATTGCTTTAAAATAGAAGTGTCTTTTCAACGTCCCGTCATAGTAATTCATTAACGATAAATATGGGTATCTATTTTCTAAAATTTGAGAAAAATCCAATAATCAATTGATAAAATATTGTTACTTACATAAAAACAGTAGAAAATTAATTTCGACTTTTCGGCGAATGTTTATCTTCGCATTATGGCGAGAAACGTCAAGGGCATTAGTTATAAATGTGGTAAGGCTCTATCTAAACCAACTAAAATAGTATAAAAACCATTATGGAATTCTTGAATGGCGTAAATGCCTTAACGCTTGTATTTGTGTCGCTGCTAGTGTTTGCGATAGCTTACCGTACCTACGGTATTTTTATGGCCAATAAGGTGTTGAAACTGAATGCAAACAATGTTACACCCGCTATAGAATTTGCGGATGGAAAAGACTACGTGGCTACCAATAAAAACGTACTTTTTGGGCATCATTTCGCAGCTATTGCAGCAGCAGGTCCATTGGTTGGGCCGGTATTGGCAGCCCAATTTGGTTATTTGCCTGGCACACTATGGATATTAATTGGTTGCGTATTGGGAGGCGGTGTACATGATATGATTGTACTTTTCGCATCGGTACGCCATAAAGGCGAAAGCTTAGCCACCATAGCCAGCAAGGAAATTGGAAAGGGAACAGGTATTATAGCCGGTTTTGCAATTCTGTTCATCCTTATTTTAACCTTAGCAGGACTTTCGTTGGCTTGTATCAGTGCCATGCATGAAGCTTCTTGGTCGTTATTTACGGTAATTGCCACTATGCCTATTGCGGTAATTATGGGGCTGATTATGCGTTACAAAAAAAACAGTGTCACCATTGCGAGCATCATTGGTGGTGTTTTGCTGATTGCTAGTATCATCGGTGGGCATTCACTAATGCAGATTAAAGAAATCAGTGATATCTTTCATTGGAACATCAAGACTATTTCTATCTCCATCACCATTTACGGATTTTTAGCATCGGTTTTACCCGTTTGGCTGCTTTTGGTACCGAGAGATTATTTATCAACTTACCTAAAAATTGGAACCATTTTGATGTTGGCCGTTGGGGTAATATTTGTGCACCCAACCTTACAAATGCCAGCCATCACCGAATTTATTAATGGTGGCGGTCCAGTAATTGGCGGACCAGTATTGCCATTTATTTTTATCGTTATTGCTTGTGGCGCTATTTCTGGTTTCCATGCAGTAATTGCAACAGGTACCACGCCGAAAATGCTAAATAACGAAAAGGAAATCCTTTTTGTAGGATATGGTGCGATGTTGGTGGAAGGTTTTGTGGCATTGATGGCTTTAATTGCAGCTTGTACATTAGTGCCTGGCGATTACTTTGCTATCAATACACCTAAGGAGTTGTACGATTCTTTTTTAGCACAAAATCCTAGTTTACATGCTGTGGACTTGGCTCATTTTAGTGAGAAGATTGGCGTAGATCTGCATGGTAGAACTGGCGGAGCGGTGTCTCTTGCCGTTGGTATGGCACATATCTTTAATAAAATCCCCTTTATGGATGATGTGATGGCTTATTGGTACAATTTTGCCATTATGTTCGAGGCCGTATTTATCCTTACCGCTATTGATGCAGGCACTAGGGTTGGTCGTTTCTTCCTACAAGAAATGATAGGTACTGTAGTTCCTAAGTTCAATGATAAGAATTGGATGCCTGGAATTATCATTTGCAGTTTTATTTTTACTTTCTCTTGGGGATATTTGGTTTACACCGGAAATGTAAGTAGTATTTGGCCTCTTTTCGGTATCAGTAACCAATTGTTGGCTGCCTGTGGATTGATTGTGTGTACCACTATGCTAATCAGGCTGAATAGAAAGAAATATGCATTATGTTCGGCAATTCCGGGGGTATTTATGGCCGTCATTACTTTTTGGGCTGGTTACGAGCAAGTGGTAAATATCTATCTTCCAAAACAGCAGTACCTTTTAGCTTCGTTAGCTATTTTGGCAATGATATTGATGTTCATTGTGTTCATTAACACCTTTAAGAGATGGAGCAAGTTGCTGAAGATGGAGGGAGCATATACCGATCACTATGGAGATACGGTGAAAGAATTGGTAGAAAGATAACAGCATTTCTTCAATGTTTTGTAAGCCTCTAGCCTCAAACTAGAGGCTTTTTGCATTTCAGTTATTTATCTTCTAATTTTTACACAGCTGATTTATAGTTAGGGCTTGGTTCTCCTCTCAGCCTTAGTTAAGGTAGTTGTAAAACATCTTTGTTACTCATGTTGTTGTCTTAAACATATTTGATAAGAAAATCAGTTATGAAAGTAGATGCTAAAGATATTGATCGTTTTTACGATAAAGCTTACGATTGGATTATTCAAACAGGGCCCTCTTTATTATTAGGTTTAGTCTTGTTATTTGGCGGCATGTGGTTGATTAAAATATTTAGTCGTTTTCTGAAAAAGAAATTACTTAAAAACAAGATTAATCCATCATTGGCTCCATTTTTACTTAGTTTAGTTATTACAACGCTAAGAATATTACTCATTTTAACGGTAATGCAGATTATTGGCATACAGTTAACTTTTTTAACAGTGCTGATTGGTGGTTTGGGTGTGGCAGCTGGCTTGGCACTTTCTGGTACCTTGCAGAACTTTGCTAGTGGTGTATTGATTTTATTGCTTAAACCTTTCGTAGTTGGCAATAATATCATTGCTCAAAACCAAGAGGGTACGGTAATGTCAATCCAAATTTTTTATACCATTATAAAGACCTTCGACAATAGGACGGTAATCATTCCAAATGGAAAGCTTTCTAACGAAGTAATCATCAATATCAGTAGAGAAGGAAGTAGGCGATTGGATATCGAGATAAAGTTCAGCTACGGAATAGATTATGATAAGATTGTTGAAGTTTTTAATAAGACCGTTGACGATTTTGAAGGATGTTTAAAAACTCCGGAACGCCGTATCGGAGTATCTGTACTAGAAGAAAGTGGCTATAAAGTAACCATGAATGTATGGTTGGAGGCTCACGGCTTTATCGATAATAAATTTTTGTTTCAGCAAAAGCTGATGCAAAATCTAAAAGCAAGTGGCATAAAATTGCCTGGAACCGGAGATAAATAGAGCAGCTGTAGATTTTTCGTTTCTAAAACTAATTGTTGTAGATATTGAAACAAAATCCTAGTTTTAGACAATAGCTTTTCGCGTCAAATTATGTCCAAGCATATTGTTATTTGTGATGATCACCAGCTTTTTTTAAATGGAATTGCCGAACTATTTAAAAATACTGGACGTGATTATCGTATAGCTAAATTCAACAACGTAACCGCCTGTAAGGAATACATCAGTAATCACGCAGTTGATGTATTTATCTGCGATTTAAATATTGATAGTGCCGATGGTTTTTTATTACTTGATGAATTGAAACATCAGTTAAAGAATACAAAAAAAATTATACTCACAGCTTATTACGAAGATTTTCTTATCCAAAAGGCAAGGAGAATGGGAATGGATGCCTTCTTAAAAAAAGAAACCACTGCAGAAGAGTTGATGAATGTAATTGAAGCTGATTTGAATGGAGCGTTTTATGTCAACGGGAAAGATAGCAAAAGCGTAGGTATTTATAGAGAGATAGATGTCCCTATTATCAATAAATTCCGGATTTCTAAGCAGGAAAAAGAGGTAATTAAATTAATTATCAAAGGACTAACCAGTAAGGAAATTGCCGATGCTCTTTTTGTTAGTAAAACAACGGTAGATACTCATCGGAGAAATATCCATAAGAAACTAGAAATTACGAATAGTAGTTCGCTCATCAAGTTTGCCCATGAGAACAATCTACTTAGTTAGTTTTCTTCTTCTAGGCTTTTTTAGCAGCATGAAAGCTGCTGGTATCCAAAAAATCACTACTCGCTCTGGATATATTCTTGATAAAGGTTCGAAATGGCAATTAACCGCTATTCAAAAAAAAGAGTTTAAATTTTTTCGAGAAAAGCAAGACCTCAATATTGGATACAATAAATACGACGCCGTTTGGTGCTACTTTAGTTTCAAGAACCCGTCTTCATCGCAAACTGCAAAAACGTGGCTGTGTTTCGATAATTATCATATCGATAGTTTAACATTTTTTGATTATAAGAAGATTCGTTTACTTGGCGACCGTACCGCTAATCAAAGTCCTTTTCTTAGCACTTTAGCGTACGAAATAGAAATTGAACCGGGCGAAGAAAAAATAGTTTGGGTTCGACTTAAAAAGCAAACTTCTTTCTTCGAATTTTCTTATCATCTAGATAATTCTGTATCTCTTGAAACTAAGTCATCCAGAAAAATAGCTTTGGTAGCATTTTTTATTGGTATTGCTTTTTTTCTATTGATGATCAACGGAATCCTCTACTTAATGACCAAAAAGCGGCTCTACATTTACTACATCGGTTACTCTTTATTAACCGTGCTTTATGTAATGATATCTACCAATTTTGCTAAACATTTGCTGTTTCCACAGTTTTTGTTCTTTAGTGAAGCAAGGGTTTTTACTGGAGCGTTGTGGTACATTGCACTAAGCTACTTTTTAAGCTGCTTCTTACGCTTAAAGGAAAATCAATTTTTTAAATACAAGCTGATTTCTATTTTGTGTGGCATTAATCTTCTCCTTGTATTTCTATCTATTTTCTTCTTAGTGATTTCACCAGATTTAGATTTTAGGCCGTTTTTTGTTTTAGGTTATATCATATTTATGTTAGCTATAGTGACCTTATTCTGGGCCGCTATAACACATTTAAAAATAGAGAGGAAACAAGCAATTTATGCGCTACTTGCTTTTGCACCCCAATTGATTTGGGGCGCTTGCTTAATTCTTAAAACTTTCGAAGTTATTCCAAAATCTTTAGGAGACCAATGGATGGTTTATGCTAGTTTGTATGAAGTGTTTTTATTTGGAGTGGTGTTGTCTAGAAATTACGTAGAGGTTTTTTTGAGGAATAGCGAATTGATGCAGGAGGTAATACGAGAGAAAGAAAACTCATTGAGTGCTATCAATACTGTGCAATTAAGAGAACGTAGAAATATAGCAAACATCATACATGATAACGTAGGCAGTAAAATAGCTTATATCTTACACCTGTTTGATATGAAAAATTCAAGATTGGCAAAAGAAACCATCACAGAGCTTGCAAGTGATATCCGAGATATTTCACATAAAATTCTCCCGAAAGCGCTTGATGAAGGTGCTTTGCTTTCAAGCTTGCGAAGTCAGATCGCAATACTTAACGATGGGATCGAAAACACAGAGATTGAGCTCTTTTGCTACGATTTTCCAGAAAGAATTAATGAGAAATGGATTTACGATATCTATCTAATAGCATTAGAACTAATTAACAACGCCATTAAACATGGTAAAGCCAAACTGGTTACCATAGAGTTTTACGGATATGATGATCATTACCATTTCCAATTTACCGATGATGGGCTCGGTTTTAATGTAGATGAAACTGAAAAAGGTTTTGGTTTAGAAAATATAGGAGAACGAATACACCATTACAAAGGCGATTTTGAGATAAGCAGTGCGGTAGGCCAGGGCACAATTGTATTAATTGATATTCCGATTAAAAATAATTAATCTTTTATTCTATAAGTTGTCATAAGTCTGCTCTACAATAAAATCAATAGCCTTTTTAATTTGATTTCTTCCTTTCTTATCTTCTAAATCAATTCCACAAAACGTTGTGCTGTTATGTGCAGTGCTCATATTAAGGTAATACAAACCAGAAACGAGTATAGCACAAATAGCTCGGAAAGTTTCAGATTTGCCATTAAAATGAGGGTCTACCATACTGGCAAAAATTTGCTCACCAACATTTTCCTGCTCTTTTGTAAGCTTAGTAAGCGAATTGCGCTGCTGCGAAAGCCTCCAAAGCAGAATTTTTTGCAATTCTATGTTATGCTCCAAAGTATCAAATTGATTTTGGAACATTTGCTTTAAGAAGTCCTTGCCACCATCTTCAATTATAGAAGGAACTTTTTCTCCCTTAACGTTGCTCCAGAAATCTTTAGAAAGCACATATTCATCTAGCAATTGGTCAAAGCCGCCGAAATAACGATAGATCAGTTTCTTGTCTAATCTTGCAGTAGCAGCAACATCATTAATTTTTAGTGCTGCGTAACCTTTGGTTTGTAGAATTTCACCCACAGCATTAAGAAATTGCTCTTTGCTTTTTTCTTTGTTTTTTTCTCTAGCTGGTTTAATTTTTTCGTTGGATTTTTTTTCCATATAACTTAATGGCGCAGTTAATTGCACAAAAGTAAAAGAATTTAGGATTACTTGGATGCTATCTGATATTCAGTGACATATCGCTTTTACCTACATTGTGCAAATTTTTCATTGCGCTTAATCATCAATTGATGGAAAGTTTACTTTATTTTTGAACCATGACGATTGAAGAGCTTGAAGAGTGGTACAAAAATGCTCCTGCACCACAAATGCCCGTACATTTAGATGAAGCAAACACCGTACACGACTATGCACTGTTCGTGAATTCTCATTTCGAAGGATTAAAATTTGCGAAGGTAGAACTCACCAAATCTCCTTTAATGACAAGGCTTCTTAAGATGAAATTACTGATTGAGGCTAATTTATAGCTTTTCGTAATTCCAAAAGCTTATTTTTCTTCTGAAGGTAAAGCCAAGTTTTTCATAAAGTTTAATTGCGCCCATATTTGTAGCTGCAACATGTAGAAAAGGCAATTTTTCTTCGTTTAGTATTCCGTTGGCTACATGAGCTACCAATTGTTTGGCATAGCCGTTTCCTAAATGTTGCGGATGTGTAACTACTGCGCTAACTTCGGTAGCTCCATTTATCGCCATACGTTCTCCCGTAACCGCTACTAGTTTATTGTCTTTAAAAATGCCATAGTAGTTTCCTAATAGAGAGGTTTTGCTTCTGTAATAACCAGGCATGACCAAAGTAACTAGATCAGTCAATTCTTTTTGATGATTCTCATTTAATAACACAATTTCGTCTTTAAAATCAACTGATGCGTGCTGCAGCAATAGCATTTGGTCGCAAACTAATTCCCCAACTAGTTTTATATTTTCTGGGCGAGCATCTGGTTTGTTACCTACTACGAAAAATTTGTTTGCTAGCTCTGCATAGTCCTCTAATGCTTTTAGGTCAACCTTTTGTTCTAGGAATGTTCCAAATGGGCAATATTCTGGATTGAAAAAACGAAAGCCGCCTAAATTTAGACAGTGTTGTTGGTGTGTTTCTGCTAAGGAACTCCAAACTGGATTATCAAGTTTATTAATTATAGTTTGGTCTAATCTAGGATATTTTGTAGTCATTGTTTTCTGTGTGTGATCTAGCTAAAATATACATTCAGCTACAGGTTTGGCGAAACAACTCATTAATATTACACCACTCGGACAAGAAGCCTGCGTATGTTTTCGCTAACCTAATTTTTATTTATTGGCTGATTTTTATTACAAATAAACTTTAAGTTCTTACAGTTGTTTATTTTCAAAAGCATCTGGTGCTGAAAACGAAAATCAAGCATCTCTAATTTGAAAATTATGACGACAAAAATTCACTTATTAAACGAGCTTATTGAGCTTAATAACGACAGAGCAGCGGGATTTCACAAAGCGATAAAAAACATTGATGATGAAATGGATAACGGAGATTTAAAAGTGCTTTTTGAAGAATTCGCCTTGCAGAGCGATAAATTTGCGGAAGAACTGACATTGATTGTCGCAGCTAATGAAGGCGAACCAGAAACTGGAAATAGTGTAACAGGCAGTTTGCATCGTGCTTGGATTGACGTGAAATCGTTATTTGGTGGTACTGACCGAGAAAGTATTCTTTCTGAAGCGGAAAGGGGCGAGGATATCATCAAAAACGCCTATCATTCAGTTATACAACAGAATAGGCTTAGCGGAATTGCTCATGATACGGTAAGTGCTCAGTCTGTGCAATTAGATAAGTCTCATGATAAAATCAAGGAACTGAGAAATTTGGCTCGATAAATCAGAAGTATTTGTCGAGCGTAATGCCGTAGGTAAGGTTTAGGTTTTCGCTTCGTGTGATATTCATTCGGTTATAATTGAGAGAGGTGGTTAAGCTAATCCACTTCTTCAATTGTATACCCAATTTGTTTGTACTGCGAATAATGTAATCATCGCCTTTGGCAAAAGAATTTTGAATGAAATTACTTCCTTCAAACAAAATCAATTCCTTTATCTTAATTCGATACTGCAGTCGAAGTGAGTTTCGATAGGTATCGTATTTGGTGTCCGAAAGCAAGTTACTCGTATCATATACTACACCATCGCTAATATTAACATAGAAATTTTCTTTATCTATAATATTGTAGGCAATACCCAAACCTGCTTGTACTTGGTGGTTGATTTTTAATGAATAGCTGGTGGCATAATTCAATAATCCCCAGTAATAAAAGTGAGGTAGGCTCTTGTAAAGGTTAAAGTTAAGTGTAGACGAAAAGTCATTGTTGCTTAGCAGACTGTTTTGCTTGCCATATAGCCAATTGGTTGCCGAATTGAGTACGATGTCTTTTTTCTTAATGCCGAAGTTTAAACCATTGTTTAGCAGGTAAGCATTTCCAGTGCTGGTTTCATTTAAAGAGCCCGTTGCGGTAAGTGCTACGTGGTAAAAGGTACTGTCGTTATATTGCGCTTTCATGATGACGCAATTAAATACGATAATTAAAACGAGTATCCATTTCTTCATGTTTTAAAAAACAGTTAAATGGGCTAAAGGTTCATTTTTTGGGTTTTTCGCTCCAACAAAGTGTGTTTTCGGTTGTTTAGATTTCATCACTCAAAATCATTACTAACATGGAAAAGAAAAAAATAATCTCTGGACAACGGCCTGAAGGCACCACCGATAAGTCTTACGAAATGAACGGCAGCCATACGTTTAGTTCTCCTTCTGAGAAAATAAACATTAAAAGTTCGGAAGAGTTAGCTGACCATTACGACCGCGACGAAACCTGCAACAGTAAATACGATAAGGGCGAAAAACACTAACGTTTGCCTTATTCAACAGGTTTATTGCCAGTTTCAATTTCTACCTGTTTAGTACTTACCGCATAATGCGAAGGTCTTATTTCTGAACCGTATGCAATGGCGTAAGCTTTGGTGAATTCTGCTCCAAAATAAAGGATGATAGAAGAATAGTAGGTCCAAAGCAGTAAAATAACCAATGACCCAGCTGCGCCATAGGTACTGCCAACATCGCTTTGCCCAATGTAAATAGATATGGCAAACTTGCCAATCATGAACAATATTGCGGTTACCAAGGAACCTAAAATCACATCACGCCACTTAATCTCGGCATCGGGTAATACCCTGAATATTACCCCAAATATTACTGCAATCACTACTAAAGTTACTATTTGGTTAATGATATAGAAAAATACCACAGAAACATCAGAGAAGCGTATTTCTAGTTGTTTGCTGAAACCATCTAATAGGGAAGTTACTACTAAGGAAACCAATAAAAGAAAACCTAAACTAATGATAACAGAGAAGGACAGGAATCTATTTTGCAGCAGCTTTAACCAACCTCTTTTAGGTTTCGGCTTAATGCCCCAAATAGTATTGATAGAATCCTGAATGTCTGCAAATACTGTGGTAGCACCCACTAAAAGGGTAACGATACCAATGATAAAGGCAATATTTCCTTTGTTACCTATGGCAGCTTTCTTAACAATTTCTTGTAACTGTAAAGCAGTTTCTTTTCCCATAAAGCCGCTCAGTTGCTGATAAATCTGTCCTTCTGCAGCCTCTTGACCCAGAAAAATTCCACATAGTGATATAATCACAACCAATAATGGAGCCATAGAAAAAACAGTGTAGTAAGCTAACGAACCGCTTAACTTAGTTACATTATGGTCACTAAAACCACTAAAAGTAGCTTTCAATACTTTAAAAATGCCCTTAAAAGTTAATTTGTTTTTTTTCATAGGATACTTTTATCTAGCGTTTCTGTAAAAATCAAATGATTTCCTTTTGTCTGCTAAGTTTTCTTCATTTGCTGCTCTTCGTTTTTCAAAATATCTGGCAATGGTTAAACCTGCAAAATAATTTTCTACCTTTTTACGCTTCCATAGCACAAGTAATGCAGCTAAGGTTAGGGTAAGGGTAGCAGCTAAAAATCCTAAAACGTGACTCCCAAAGAATACTGATAAGGAGAAAGATAAGGTAATGCTGGTAAGAAAGATAACTAGCAGCAAGCAAACAACAATCGAAGCATTGGTAATTAAGTCGGCTAAAAGTTTAAAAATAGCAAGTACTACTTTGTACTTTTGTGCTTGTATTCTTGCTTTAGCGTGGTTTTTTGCGGTATTCCAATAATTAACGAAAAGTTGTCGTAGTTTTTTCTGCATAGTATTAAATTGAATAAGTCTAACCCTGTAACCGCAAAAAATGTTTGTAAAAACTTCATTTTGAAGAAATGAAGATGGTTTTAGGTCGAGTCAGATAAGGTTTTTTGAGCTCAGGCTTTTGCTTTTGAACAATAAATTTTCGTTGTAATAATTGGTCTATTTTTTGCTTTTTAAAACTATATGGAATGATTGCCTCTAAAATCACAAACAGTTTAACGAGGTTCATTTCAATACATTTGGATTTTTTTAGAAGTTTTAAGTGCGTAATCAGCTCTATAACAATGTCAAAAGCTTTTTACTTTTGAATATTAATGTATTTGGTTGAATAATAAAAGTTAAGTAACTAGTTATACATGATTTGTTTTTAAGTCTAAAAAAAGACACGCTTTATTAACCGTAAACCAGCAATCTTGAAAAATAATATTAACATCTCTACAACTACCGAGAAAATTAACTTCCCAAGTTTGCTATCTGCCTACAAAATTATAGGGACTGCTAACGAAGAAGAATTCGATCGAATTGCTAAGCTGGCCTCAATTGTTTGCTCAACTCCAATTGCGTTAATTTCTTTTGCAGATACACAAAGGCACTGGTTTAAATCAAAAATTGGAATTCAATTAAACGAAGTTCCTATTGAATTAGATTTGTTTAATGATCTGAAAACAAAAGAAGTATCTGAATTTAGCTTAGACGATGACTGGCAAAGTAAGCGAGCGCTAGCAATCCCAGAAATTGCTGATATCCGTTTTTATGCTGGCTATCCTTTAATAGATGCCGAAGGTGTTGCCTTTGGCACATTAACCGTGATGGATTATCGTTCAAGAAGCCTAAATAAAGAACAACGTACAGCGTTGGGCTTACTTGCTGAAAGCTTAATGACGCTACTGCTCGAACGTAAGAATAAAGAAGACTTAAGCTCTTTTGAGAAACTTTTTGAACTTTCTGGAGACATGTTGAGTTGGATTGGTGCAGATGGTTTGTTCAAAAAGGCAAATCCAGCTTTGCTTGATATGGTTGGCTTAACCCAAGAGCAAATGTGTGCGATTTCTTTGTTTGAGTTCATGCATCCAGACGACCACGAACATGCAATGACTTATCTCGAACGCATCAAGGCTGGAGAATCTGTAGTGAAATTTATATTTCGTGGAAAACATAAGACTGGAGAATATCGCTATGTACAGTGCACATGTAGTCCAGACCCCGAATCTGGTCAGTTTTTTACCTTGGCTCGTGATGTTACACAGGAAGTTTTAAAAGATAAGCAGATTGAAGAAAGCGAAGCAAGATTTAGAACTGTATTTGAGGGGTCTCAATCTATGATTGCTACCCACGATTTGGATGGAACTTTGCTGTCCCTTAATCCCGCAGGTGCGGCAATGCTAGGTTTTAATGCCGATGAAATAAAAGATAAGACGCTTTTTGATGTTTTTCCTTCCACAGAATGGGAGCGGTTACGCACATATTTGGAAGCTATTGCTATAGACGGAAAACGCCAGAACCAGTTGACTTTCAATTTGCCTAACGGCGATAGAAGAAGCATCATTTTTAATCATTTACTGCATTTATCTGCCAAAGGCGACAGGTATGTGATTTCTAATGGAACTGATATTACAGAAAGGTACCTGATTGAAAAAGAACTTGAACTGGCTAGGAATATGTTGGAAGAAACAAGTTCTGTCGCTGGAATTGGTGGATGGCAACTTAACGTCGAAAAACAGCAGCTTCACTGGAGCACCATCACCAAAGACATTCATGGCGTACCACAGTCTTATGAGCCTACTTTGGAATCTGCCATCCATTTTTATACTGAATCAAGTAGAGAGTTGATCCAAACTGCTGTAGATGCAGCAATGAAAGACAATAAAAAATGGGATTTAGAATTACAGATTACCACTGCGCAAGGTAAAACAATATGGGTTAGAGCGTTGGGGAAAGCTGAATTCGAAAATGGTGTCTGTAAAAGACTTTACGGTACTTTTCAAGATATTGATGAGAAAAAAACAATACAGCTGGAGATGCAAAAATCCCAGGCGATACTGTCTGCTTTTGTGCAACACACGCCAGTAGCAGTTGCTATGTTAGATAAACAAATGAATTACATTGCCGCCAGTAACCGTTGGATATCAGATTTTTCATTGGAAGATTCTTTTGCTTTAGGGAAATCTTACTACGAACTTTTCCCTACACTTTCTGATGAAGCAAAAGCTCGACACCAACGTGTATTGGCAGGTGCTTTAGAGGCATCTGCAGAAGATAAAACTACACTTGCTGATTTTGCTAAAGTTCGTCACGTAGCTTGGGAAATGCGACCTTGGTTTGAGTTTGATGATGCTATTGGTGGCATGATGATTTCTGCACAGGATGTGAGTGATTTGGTAGAGCAACGAGAGGAAATAAAAAAGGCAAAACTAATAGCTGATGATGCTAATAGAGCTAAATCTGAGTTTTTGGCCAACATGAGCCATGAAATTAGAACGCCACTTAACGGTGTGATTGGTTTCAGCGATTTACTTCAAAAAACGGAACTTTCCACAACTCAACAGCAATATGTCAGCATTGTTAACCAGTCGGCATCGGCGTTGTTAACTTTGATAGACGATGTATTGGATTTTTCGAAGATAGAAGCAGGGAAGTTGGAATTGGATATCGAGCCTTGTGATATCGTTGAAGTAGCACATCAGGCAGCAGATATTCTCACTTATCAAGTGCAGAAAAAAGGATTGCAGATGAAACTGGGCTTAGCCGATGATTTGCCAAAAACCGTGCTTGCAGATGGGAGTAGGCTGAAACAGGTCTTACTCAATTTATTGTCTAATGCTTCGAAATTCACAGAAGAAGGAAGTATAGAACTAGATGTAGCTTTACAATTTGCTACAGCTACCGAAGTTACACTTCGATTTTCAGTTCATGATACGGGCATAGGTATCAGGAAAGAGCACCAACATAAAATATTCGATGCTTTTACACAGGAAGAGCGTTATACGGCCAAACGTTATGGAGGCACTGGGCTAGGTCTATCGATCTCGAATAAATTATTGGCAATGATGGGGAGCAAGCTGCAATTAGAAAGTGAATTAGAAAAGGGGAGTATCTTCTTTTTCGATTTGAAGCTTCCGTTGGCTAAATCTTCAAAAAAACCGGATCGTGTTGATATGAAGTTTAACTTGGATAAACAACAAACCATCGATAGTTTAATGGGAAGTAAGCTTCACATATTAGTTGCAGAAGATAATGCCATTAATATGATGTTAACTGCAGCCATGTTAAATAGAATTGTACCAAATGCACAATTAACGAAAGTAACTAACGGAAAAGAGGCGCTGGAAGCTTGTAAGTTGAGCATGCCCGATTTAATTTTAATGGACTTGCAAATGCCCCTAATGAATGGCTACGAAGCTACAAACGAAATACGACAGCTGGAAAAAGGAAATACAGTGCCTGTAATTGCGCTAACAGCAAGCCATACTATGAATGAAGTAGATAAATCAAAGAAAAATGGAATGAACGATTTCATAGCAAAGCCCATCGTTGAGAAAACTTTTTCGGCGGCAATCTTAAAATGGATTAAAAAAGACTAATATATTTTATATTCGCTTCATCATTTAATTTCTCGTTGAAGATTGAAATATTGATTACGTTTGTGAACCCTTAAATAACTATCTCACCTTTTGCTAATGACTGGATATCATCAGTTGCTTTTCTTTTTTAGTGCTTTGGGCGCTTTTAATGGCTTTTTACTTTCGATTTACTTCGCCGTTAACGCTAAAAAGAAACATTTTGCAAACTATTTTCTGTCTCTCTTGCTGTTGGTTTTAAGCGTTCGAATTGTCAAGTCGGTATTTTTTTATTTTAACCCCAATGTTTCTAATGTTTTTATCCAAATTGGACTTTCTGCCTGTGCACTAATCGGACCCTTTCTTTTTTTATACCTTAAATCTTACACTACAAATGAAAAAATAAATTGGGTAAAACATATATTGCCTTATGCCTTCATCGTTACCGTGTTGGGTGTTGTTTATCCTTACTTTGAAAATAATAACTTGTGGGTTAGATGGATTATTAATGGCATATACGCACAGTGGTTCATTTACATCGCTTTTTCCTTTAAATACATCCGCCCAATTGTTAAAAAAATAAAGGAAAAAGAAAGTTTAAAGAAGATAGATGTTTGGTTCCTTAGCATTTATTTAGGCATTGCATTTATATGGCTAGCTTATGCAGTTGCAACTTACACCTCCTACATCGTTGGCGCTTTATCATTCTCATTTATACTCTATTTAGTTATTTTACTTTTCATTTTTAGAAATAGTAAAGAATCTACTTTCTTAATAGAAAAGGAACGGTATAAAAACAAAGAAATCGATAAGGAAACAATGGCTTTAATTGACCAAAAACTTTCTATTATTATTGAAAAAGAATTGTTCCTTAATTCAAATTTCTCGCTTGAAGATGCTTCCAAAGAACTAAAGGTGACGAAACATTTGTTGTCGCAATATGTAAATGAAGTACTAGGGAAGTCTTTTTCCAATCTGATTAAAGATTATAGAATCGAGAAAGCGAAACGTTTGTTAGAAACCGAGAAAAACTACACCATCGAAAGCTTAGGCTACGATAGTGGATTCAATTCTAAATCAACTTTCTTTACTGCATTTAAGAAAAACACAGGCTTAACGCCAGCAGAATATCAAAAAGCACACTCCAAATAAGTTCAATTTTATAAAGCAGAACTTCAATTCTATCAACTAGAAATCTTTAAAATATCGGCTCATTGATATTTGCACTCATTATTAAAAAGATAAAATTTTAAAAATGAGAAAAGCGTTTTTATTGATGGTGTTTATGGTATTTGCTTTCTGCAATGCATTAAATGCTCAAATTAAAATTTCGGGCAAAGTACTTACGCTCGAAAAAAATCCCTTAGAATATGCAGAAGTTGCGCTGCTGTCTGATAAAGCTATACCACTTGTAAGTCACATAACAAATGAGAATGGAGAATTTGTGATTGACTTTAAAAAAGGGGTCTACAAATTAGAAATTCGCCAATTTAAACAGGTGCTATATACAAAAGATATAGAACTGAATTCCGATTTTGATGCAGGAACTATCACAGTTGATGTTACAAGTATTTTGGGAACCGTTACAATTTACAAAAAGAAAGAACTAGTAGAAAGAAAAATTGATAGGCTCGTTTTTAATATAGAAAACACGATTAGCGCTGTTGGCGGAGATGCGTTAGACGCATTAAAAATAACACCTGGAGTATCGGTTAGAAACGAAAATATCACCATCGTTGGTAAACAATCAATTAGGGTAATGGTTGATGATAAGATATTGGAGCTTGGAACGGAAGATTTGGCAAGTTTCCTAAGGTCAATTCCAGCAGATAATATCAAAAACATAGAAGTAATTACTACTCCGCCTGCTAAATATGATGCTGCAGGTGGCAGTGGGCTTATTAATATCAAATTGAAAAAGGCGCAGTCAGATGCTTGGAGTCTATCTTTAGGAAGTACTTATCTGCGAAGATACAATGAGGGGGAAGGAGCTGTAACAAGTAACTTCATGTACAGCAAGAATAGGTTAAGTCTTTCGTCTTCATTTAATTATAGAGACGGCGGCGAAACATTTGATTATCAGGATTACAACTCTTTTCCAGATGATATATGGAATACAAAACAAGTGTTTAACCGGAAGTTCAAAAGATTTAACGGCGTATTAGGAATGCAGTATTCGGCAACTGATCATTGGATGTTAGGCTTTCAATATATCGCTAACTTGAATAAAACACATACCAACCGACCTGCAAAATCATCAGTTTTTAATTATAATAACGATATACCTTTTAACGAAATCTTATCACTTAATACTGCCGGCCAAAAGCCGCAATTTAATTCTATAAATTTATTTAATGAGTTTAAGCTTGATTCTGCTGGGAAAAAGATAATCCTGAATTTAGATTACTTTAATTATGCAAATAATGATACAAGACCATATGAAGGGACTTCAGTAATGAATAATCCTTATGCTATTCAATATTTCAAAGGAATTAATGATAATGAGCAAAAAACCAATAATTATTCAGGTAAAGTTGACGTCGAATTGCCAACAAAATTCGCTAATTGGAGTACGGGAGCAAAGGTTTCTGTTTCTAACACAGCAAACAACATCTCTGCTTTTAATAGCGGTTTGGTAAATAGTCCGATAACGAGTATGCCACAAACGAGCCATCAATTTAATTACAATGAAGATGTGCAGGCACTTTATTTTTCTGGGAGCAAGAAATTAAAGAATAATTTAGAAGCTCAGATTGGGCTTAGAATGGAAGCTACGCAAACGAAGTCTTACAATGGAAATTCAAATCAATCTTTGAGTTACAATTACGCCAAGCTATTTCCTACTGTTAATTTAGCCTATGCTCCGGCTGGAAATTCAACTTATAGGTTTAGCTACGGCAGAAGAATAGCTCGACCTAATTTTGCAGAACTGAATCCAAATGTGACCTACATCACCCAATTTCTAACCATAGAGGGTAATCAAGTGTTAAGACCTTATTTTATAGATAATTTCGAATTTATTTATTCTTACAAAAAACTTGAAAGTAAGTTATATTACAGCATAGAAAACGATGTATTTAACCAATTAGGATTACCGGATGTAAATACCAACCGCATTCGTTTGATTTATAAAAACATCTTTAACCTGAAGAGATATGGTTTTTCAGAATCGTTTACCTTCGATAAAATTAGCTGGTGGAACAGTACCAATATGCTAAATGTGAATTATACAACTGTACAAACTATCGATTCGTCAGCAAAGGGTGCAGATGGTTTTACTTCATTTTTCACCACTAATAACGACTTTACTTTAAATAAAGCTAAAACGGTATCCTTTAATCTAGGTTTCGATTATTATATGTCTGGTGCATACGGCATAGATAGAATCAAACCATTTACTTCCACTTCGGTTGCTATTCAGTACCTGTTGCTCAATAAAGATTTAAGGATAAACCTAAGAGCCAATGATATTTTCAGATCAGACAGATTTAGGTTCAGCTCAACTGTGAACGGGGTTCATAGAAGTTCTAACTATTATTTTGATACCAGATTGTTTCAATTGTCGGTAAACTACAAATTCGGCAGTAATAAAATCGATGTTAAAAAGAGGCGAACTGGAAACGAAGAGGAGAGGGCAAGGACTGGAAATTAATAGAAATAAATTAAAATATAACAAAAACGAAAAGCTTTGCAGAAATGTGAAGCTTTTTTTGGTTTAGGTAAGGAATGAAATATAACTCCGTCCTAAAATCCGTTGTTTAGCAAATACTTGGCACAGTTGCAGGAATGGTATCTACGGTGACTTTTCGCCTAAAATCCTTTAATTTTAAACTTAATTAGAGATTTGTGGTTTAAGAATTTATAAAAACTTAAACTAATTAAGTTGCTAAGGGAAGTATTAAATTTTATATTTACGCTTATTTGAACGTATAATGTTTAACGAACAGCTATTACAAGATTTCAGTAAATACAGACATATTTCATTTGATTTATGGCTTACGCTCATTAGGTCAAATCCAGAATATAAACCTAAAAGAAACCAGCTTTTTAGAGATTTTTTTGCGATAGATAAACCTATCGAGGAAGTTGCCGCTGTCATTAGAAAATTCGATATCCTTACCAATGGTATCAATGAAAAGGTAAATCGAAATTTTGATACTTACGAAATCTATTGCTTAATTCTCGATGCCTTAGAGGTCAAATTGGAGAGTTATCAGCGTCAACAACTAGAAGATTTTTACAAACATACCGAAGAATTGATGATGCAGTACAAACCATTACTGCTAGACGATAACTTGCCTAAGTTTTTAAAGCAATTGCACGATGATGGCAAAACCATGAACATCTTGAGCAATACCGCTTTTATTAAAGGCAGTTCATTGCGCCACATTATCGCACATTATCAACTCGATAGCTATTTCGCATTTCAGGCTTTTTCAGATGAAACTGGCTTTTCAAAACCTGGGCTAGCAATGTACGAATACGCCTATCAAAATATCAAACTATTAGCGCCAATAGAAAAGCATGAAGTACTCCACGTGGGAGATAATGTAGTGTCCGATTATAACGGAGCGCTTGCTTATGGATTTGATGCTTATCTAATCACACACAAAACAACAGATGAATCTAAGTTACAGCCGCTATAAAATTACCGACAAAAATAATTGTCCTTTCTCAGAAAGCGAATACAGTAAGTTTAAGTTTGGAGATAGTGCTATCGCCAGAAAATTTGCCGACGAATTATTCGATGGTTTCATTGCAGAACATAAAGACCTCATTTTATCGAATGAAGAAATTGTAATTCTGCCAAGCCCTTATCATTCTATACCTACGGCATCAAATTACCTTAGTTTCTATTTTAAAACTAAAATGAATACCTTTCTTTATGAGCATAACAGAAAGGCATTGGTAGAATCTAAAATTTATCGAAATCAAACCTATACCACCGATTATGGTAATCTAGATTATGAACAAAGGGTAAAACTAATTGCCAATGATACCTATTACATCGATAGAAATTTTATAGATGGCAAGCTGTGTCTGTTTTTAGATGATATTAAGATTACCGGTAGTCACGAGCATATCGTAAAAAAGATATTGGAACAGTACAATGTTCAGGGAAAATTTGTATTTATGTATTATGCTGAACTGAAAAATAGCGATATACACCCTAATATTGAAAATTATTACAATTATTTTTACGTTAAGGATATTGAAAGTCTAAGCACAATTATTAACGCTCAGTCATTTGTGTTCAATACCCGTACGGTAAAGTACATTTTAAAACTAGAAAAAAGTGAGTTGTTGCTGTTGGTAGCGCAAGTTGAAGATACGTTGTTAGAGCAACTTTTTCATCTGGCGGTAAGCAATAATTACCATACCATAGCAGATTACCAAGAAAATCTCGCTTATATTAACCAAAGTATAAAAAATAAAATAACGCATAATTATGGCTATCAATTTACAGAAGGGTCAACGTGAGACTCTTAATGCACCAAAATTCACGATAGGTTTAGGATGGGATACTAACGCAACTTCTACAGGAGCTGCTTTTGACCTTGATGCATCGGTATTTATTCTTGGCGAAAACAAGAAAATTATTGCCGATGAGTTTTTTGTGTTTTACAACAACCTTAAATCTCCAGATGAAGCGGTAGAGCACACCGGAGATAATCTTACAGGAGACGGCGATGGTGATGACGAGCAAATCAATGTTGATTTATCTAAAATAGATCCTAGGGTAACTGAAATCTGTATTGTAGTGACTATTCACGATGCTGACGCTAGAAAGCAAAACTTTGGGCAGGTAAGAAACTCATTTGTACGTATTGTAGATTCTGTTACTGGTAACGAATTGGTGAAATACGAATTGGAGGAAGATTTCTCAATTGAGACTGCGGTTGAATTCGGCAGGATTTACAAAAGAAACGACGAGTGGAAGTTTGAGGCCGTAGGTGCTGGCCAACGTGGCGGATTAGAGCAATACGTAACTAAATACAACTAAAACATGGCTATCAATTTAGAAAAAGGACAGCGCATTAACTTAGAAAAAAGTAATGGTGCTAAGTTGCAAAGTATATGTGTAGGTATCAACTGGGGTGCTATTGTAAAAAAAGGTTTATTCGGAAATAAAAAAGAACCGGTAGATCTTGATGCAAGTTGTGCAATTTATGACGAGAACAAAAGAAATTTAGATACAGTAAGCTTTAGACAGTTAAAATCTAGAGATGGTGCCATTAAACACAGTGGTGATGATTTAACAGGCGATCTTAATGGTGACGATGGCTTGGACAATGAAGTAATTACGCTTGATTTGAGCAAGTTAAACCCTGCAGCAAATTATGTAGGTTTCTTCATCAATAGTTTTCGTGGGCAAGATTTTAAAGATATCCCTTTTGCTTCGATTAGAATTTATGAGGGCACACCTACCAGAGTTAACGAAGTTTTTGCCAAATACGATATAGCAAACGATAGTGCTTTTGCAGGTAACGTTTCTATGGTTTTAGGCGTGTTTTACAAAAGAAACGGCGATTGGAAATTCAACGCTATCGGTCTTCCTACAGCCGACAGAAACTTGGAACAAACTGTAGTAACCATTCAACAAAACCATTTATAACATGGAAAATAATGAACTTAGCTTAACTGCTACCGCATCTCCGATAGACAAAGAAGGAAATGTAACTTTAGAGAACATCAAAGAAGCAGACTTAGCGACTTATAAAAACATCTCTGATAAGCTTTCGGAAAAGGATACAAATTCTATTCTGAACTTTGGTGCCGAAATACAGAATTCTATTTCTCGTCAGAGTGATACCTTTTTAACCAACGTTAGAGCGCAACAAGGTGGGGAAGTAGGAGGGTTAATCAACGAACTATTAGCCGAGTTGAATTATATCGACGTTAATGAGCTTAACCAAAATGCGTTTCAAAGGTTTATCTCAAATGTTCCTTTTCTTAAAAGGTTGGTTGTTGACGTAAAGAAACTGTTTCAGAAATACGATAAAATTACCGCTAACGTAGACAAGATTAGCAACAAGGTTAAAGCAGGGATGATTAACTCTGTGAAAGATAACACCTCGTTGCAAACCATGTTTGATAGCAATGTTAGCTTAATTAAAGAGCTTGAAAATTACATTGTAGCAGGTCAGTTAAAGTTTAAAGAACTAACTGAAGAGCTAGCGGTAATGGAAGGCAATCCGGCTAACTATCAAGATTATGAAATCGCTGATAAAAGAACTTTCATCAATAGGTTAGATAAAAGACTGGCTGACATGAAGATTGTTCGTTTCATCCTGTTACAATCTTTGGCGCAAATACGTGTGGTGCAAAACAACAATACTTCTATTGCAGAAAAAGCACAGAGTATTTTAACCACCACCATGCCGGTTTGGAAAAACCAGTTGACTTTGGCTGTTGCATTGCAAAGACAGAAGCAAAACATTGAAGTACAGCGAAAAGTTTCGGAAACTACCAATACCATTTTGCGTAAAAATGCCGAAATGTTGCAACAAAACAGCATTGAAGTAGCCAAAGAAAATGAGAACACGGTGGTATCTTTAGAGACATTGCAAATGACTACCAAATCGTTGATAGATACACTTAATGAAGTGAAACAAATTCACGAACAAGGCACGCAAAAGAGAAGAGAATTAGATGCCGGATTACAAAGTTTAGAAGCTGAATTAAAAAAGGGAGTAGTTAACTAAAAACTCCCGTATGGTAACATGAGATGGTGGAAGGGTTGGAAGAAATATATGCTCAGATAATTAAGGACAGTGCCAAAAGGCTACGGGTTGTAAAAATGTTATCCAACTTTTTTAACCATAAGGATCTCTTTGCAGTTTACATTCGCACAAAGGTGATTCATAACCTTTTTGAGTCTAATAAAAATCTAGATATAAATAAGCTGGAACTGTTTCATATACAATATACCAGTAGCTTAATTGAATTGTTCCAGAAACTTAAGAAATCTAAAGAGCAGCAATATTTATTAATTACCGATGAGATTTATATCAACGATGATCTCATCAAAAAACTAGAACAGGAGACAGAAGGCAGCAATTTTCAAATTGCGGCTAAAAAGCATGGTACGCTTATGTCTAGCAAACTTCGGGAGATTTATACCATGCTAGATGCTGGCACTGCTTCTCCCACGTTTGGCTGGGGCGACATCATGGTGTTTTCTGCTCGTAAGGGTAAGGAGTTTTTTAGAGAGTTGCCAGGTGGCGAAGCTTTTTTACAACTCACAGAATGCGCTGGAAAAAAGACCTATCAAGCAGAGTATGCTGTAATTGAGAAAAAGCTAATAGGTAAACTTAATAAGCTGAATTTCAGAGTGAAGTTTGCCTGCGGCTTAAGGTTTGAAAATGAATATGTAGAGGTTTTTGATTTTGTAGACTCGAACGATCAGTTTATATTTATTAATAGTATTAAAACATTTTACCTGCTCGACGAGATAATGTCTGAAGGTTTAGATTTATCGAGAAACAGTTCTGATAAGGCAACAATTGTATTTGAATTGAGAAGCAAAAATGTTTTGTTGCGAGATAAGTTGACTACCGTTAAAACATCACTTCCCGAAAGTGTAGAAGAAGTGTTAGCAGGTTATCTGGCAAAGATATCGGGAGTTGATTTTCTAGAAGAACTGCAAAATGTAGACGAGCAGACCAATATTTTACGAGCAATGTTAAACATCAATATCAACACAAAATAAAATGGCAATAAATTTAGAAAAAGGACAAAGACAAAATATCAGTGCCCCAAAGTTTACCGTAGGTTTGGGTTGGGACGCTAATTCAAGCAGTACTGGCGAAGCATTTGATTTAGATGCATCTGTATTTGTTTTGGGTGCAAATGGCAAATTAATTAGCGATAGCCACCTCATCTTTTACAATAACCTAAAATCACCAGATGAGGCGGTAATACATGCAGGAGATAACCTAACTGGAGCAGGCGATGGCGACGATGAGCAGGTAATTGTAGATCTATCAAAAATTGCAGATGCCGTAAATGAAATCTGTTTCGTTGTAACCATTCACCAAGCAGAAGCTAGAAGACAAAACTTTGGTCAGATCAGAAATTCATTTATCCGTATTGTAGATGGCGCTAACAATGCTGAATTAGTAAAATACGAATTAGATGAAGACTTCTCTATTGAAACTGCGGTAGAATTCGGAAGACTTTACAAAAGAAATAACGAGTGGAAATTTGAAGCGGTAGGTTCGGGATTAAAAGGAGGACTTCAAGATTTCTTGAATAAATACAACTAAACTTAACCAAAATAAACAGATACTACTATGGCAATTAATTTATCTAAAGGTCAAAAAATCGATCTTAAAAAAAGTACGGGCGAAACACTTACCAATTTTTGTGTTGGCGTTAACTGGGGCGCAATTGAAACAAAAGGTTTCTTAGGGCTGAGCAAAAAAGTACAAAATATAGATCTTGATTTAAGCTGCATACTTATTGATGAGAACAACACTATTTGTGATCATTTATATTCGCCACTTTACCGTGTAGAGGTTTTACAGCAATTTGGTTTGCCAAAAGGTAAGCTGGTTACTGTCGATAATGCAATGAGACACACAGGAGATGATTTACAGGGAGACTCTGGTGGCGACGATGGCTTAGACAATGAAATCATCACCGTAGATTTAAGTAGAATTTCACCTAACGTTGCGCAGATATTCTTTTTCTTAAACAATGCGGGTAGCGAAGATTTCTCACAAATTCCTTACTCAAAAATTAGAATGTACGAAGGTACACCTACTCATGTAAAATCTGAGTTTGCGTCTTACAATGTTTCTGCTGAGTCGCAATATGTGGGTAAACAATCTATCATTATGGGTAAATTGTACAAACGCAACAACGAATGGAAATTTAGTGCTATCGGCGATCCAACAGAAGATACTTTCTTAGGTCAGACGATACATCGTATTGTTCAGTCTTATTTGTAAGCGATGAAAATCAAGAATATCGATGGCTTAAGTGTATCAGAGATACAAGCCATTGTAAACGACGGAGGCAGGTTTGTGTTTTTTCCTTACACTGTTTCCGTGGTTCTTGCCACTTTTAAAAGAGCTTCGTCTATCTACCTCATCAGACCTTATGAAAAATCTATCAAGTACTCTTACAAGCATGTAATTACCAATGCTGTGGTAGGTTGGTGGGGTATTCCTTGGGGGCCGATCTATACCATCGGATCAATTTATGATCACATGAAGGGTGGCAAAGATGTAACAGATATTGTGATGAGCGAACTGTTACAAAACGATCCCGAAGCAAATACCAGCACTTACAATATTGGAGGTGTAGTATCATCTAACGCGGTACAAAGAGACGATCAACCGCCAACGTATAATATTCCAAGGTAAACGATAAGCTATGAGAAGACTACCAGTTTATTTTCTACTTGATACTTCTGGGTCTATGTATGGCGAGCCCATACAGGCGTTAAATAATGCGCTGAGCGGAATGATAAACACCTTGCGTAGCGATGCGCAGGCGTTGGATTCCCTTTGGATCAGTATCATCACGTTTGATAGAGAAGTAAAAGAAGTTGTGCCGCTTACAGAGTTGGTACAATTTCGCCTACCAGAAATTACCTGCCCGCAAAGCGGACCAACCAATACAGGCGCCGCTTTAGATTTTGTGATGAACAAAGTTAGACAAGATGTAATTAAAGGATCAGATACGCAAAAAGGAGATTGGAAACCGTTATTGTTCCTTTTTACTGATGGAAAACCAAGCGACATTCAATTGTACCACGAAAAAACAGCCGAAGTACGTGCTTTTGATTTTGGTGCTGTAGTGGGTTGTGCTGCTGGTCATTTGGCAAACGATGCCATGTTAAAGCAGCTAACCGACAATGTAGTTCACCTCGATTCGGCCGATAGCCAAACGCTTAAAACGTTTTTCAAATGGGTAAGCGAAACCATAGAGCAAGGCAATAAAAGTCAGGGTACGGGCGAAGTTTCAAAACTACCACCACCACCTAGCGAAATTACCGTAGTTATTTAACAGAACAACCTATGAGAAGGCTTCCAATATATTTTCTTATCGATATTTCTGAGTCGATGGTTGGCGAACCTATACAGCAGGTAGAAGAGGGATTGGCGAGTATCATTCAAGCCCTAAAATCTGATCCTTATGCTTTGGAAACCGTTTGGGTATCCATTATCGTATTTGCGGGCCAGCCTAAAACTTTGGTGCCCTTGCAAGAGATCGTGAATTTTTATCCACCACGTTTTCCAATCGGGAGCGGAACTTCGTTAAGCAAAGGGCTAGGGCATTTGATGTATGAGCTTCGAAACAATATCGTAAAAACTACTTATGATCAAAAAGGCGACTGGAAACCCATCATCTTTTTATTTACAGATGGTGTACCTACAGATGACACCACTGCTGCCATAGGCGAGTGGAAACGCAATTGGCAACGTTCTACCAATATGATTGCCATTTCGTTCGGCAACGAAGCAGATGGTGCCTTATTGGGGCAATTGACCAATGAAGTACATCTATTCAAAAATACGAGCCCACAATCTTATAAAGAGTTCTTTAGATGGGTATCTGATTCTATTAAAACCAGTAGCGTTAGTGTAGAGAGCAATTCTTCGGGCTTTGAATTGGCTAAAACCAATGGCGATACCATTTCTAAAATAGATTTATCAAAAGCAGCAGATAAAAAGCCTTTGGTAGATGATAATTTCGTGGTACTTGCTGCAAAATGTCAAAACACTAATCGTCCGTATTTAATGAAATATACCAGAAACCTCAACGAAGGTGATTTTGGAGGGATGAAACTCTTGACCAAATCTTATCGCCTTGCAGGAGCATTTCCGGTAGATAATTCGTATTACGAGCTGGCAGATGACAAAGTAGAAAACAGAATTCATAGCGACGAATTGATAGGTGCTCCCAACTGTCCTTGCTGCGGTAATCCTTACGGTTTAGCAGTTTGTGCTTGCCAAAAAATACATTGCTTAGGCGAAGAGTTAGAAAGCACTTGCCCTTGGTGTGGCACTAAAGGCAAATATGGCTTGGGTAACGGTGGTTTCGATATTTCAAGAGCCCAAGGCTAATGGACGAAACAGACAGGTACATACGGGCACTTTTGCAACAACAAGGCATTAGCATTGACGAAAATCAAAGTGAATTGTTTCGGGCATTTGTAAATACAGAAGCAAACATTAACAGCGTAAAAAATATTCGGCTACTTCAACAAAACATGACAAAAGATTGGAAAATAATAGCTCGGCGAGCAGAAATTAATGCTTTGCAGCTAGCTTTTCCAAATGGAATAGCAGGCAAGCCCTATCAAACTAAATTCGACTTTAAGCAATATGGACTGGAAGACATTACCTCTTATGGTTTAAGCGGGTTTGAAAATACTGGTTTGGCCTATGATGCTAATTCAAAAACAATTAGCGGTACGCCTAAAACTAGTGGAGATATCGCAATGCTTTTTAGTTATAATTTTGAAGGCGAAGATGAAAATAGCCCTTTAAACGAGAAGAAAGTAACGATTATCATCAACCCAGATCCTAAATCGTTATGGAAAGATATTCCTAGTGATACGAATGATATTTATGCAAAGGCAGATAATGTAGCTGAAACAGCTTCTCTTTTAGATTTTACCTTACTTGCGGCTTCAAAAAGAGGTCGCTCACATGCTAATAAGGGTAGTTTTAGAGATGATGATTATGCTTACGCTGAATTGCAAAATGGTTGGGGTATTGTAGCCATCTCAGACGGCGCAGGCTCTGCCAAGTTTTCACGCAAAGGTTCGCTTTTGGCATGCAATGCTGTGGTCGATTATTTTACCACGCACTTTAGCTTAGAAAATGTTGCGTTATTGGATGAAGCCATCACCATTTATCAAACAGATACTTCCATAAGAGCTAAGTTGCTCGATATTGCCGGAGCACATTTATCAGCGGCAGCTAAAAAAGCTTATGCAACAATTAATGATTTTGCGCTGGATGCTAATGCATCAGTTAGCGATTTTCATGCAACCTTAGCTTTTGTACTGGTAAAGAAATTTGCAAATGGTTATGCCTTTTTAAGCTTTTCTGTAGGCGATTGTCCAATGGCGCTCGTTAATAAATCTTTTGAATGGGTAAAGCCACTCAATAAGCTAGATGTGGGCGAATACGGCGGCGGAACGAGGTTCATCACCATGGAAGATATTTTTACGAAAGAAAACTTTGAAGAACGTTTTAATTTCGAATTTACAACTGATTTGCCATACCTGGTTTTAATGACAGATGGTATTTACGACCCGAAATTTGAAGTTGAAGCTAACCTGGCGAAAACTGAAAAATGGAAACTCTTTTTCGAAGATTTGGAAGGAAATAATAGTGAAGGGATAAATGCGCTATCAAAAGATGCTGATAACCAGAGCAACCTATCTGATTGGATGGATTTTTGGAGCCCAGGTAACCATGATGATAGAACTTTAATTGTTTTATCTTAGCTTTTGATGATGAATATAGTAACCGTGAGGTCGGTGAACGACCCAAATAAGACATATCAGTTTAACGATAATGGCGAACCGATGAGGGGAGGGATAAAGGATGTTTATTTCAGTCCTGATAAATCTTACGTGGTGGCGCTGTTTAGAGATAAATTGGATGAGAATCAGAAAGAACGGTTAAAGAGAATTACCAATTATTATCGTCCACAAATACAAAATAAAGAAGCTGCAGATTATTTTCTGGAGGAGGTTTTTCGTTGGCCAGCAGATGTGGTGGAGCATAGAGGTTTAACAGGCATCATCGTTCCAACGTATAAAGGGAAATTCTTTTTTAAGCAGGGACACGAAACAGGAGATTTAATTAAAGGCAAGGAAAAGAACGGAAAATGGTTTGCTGCGGCTAAGTTCAGAAACGAGCAGTTTCCGTTAAGAGTGGCGAAAGCAGAGTTAGGTAACTGGTTAAGCTACTTTCAAATCTGTGTTAACTTGGTGCGTGGCGTTAAAAAAATGCATGCCATGGGCTTGGCACATTCTGATCTTTCTTACAATAACGTGTTGATAGACCCGATAGAAAAATCGGCTTGTATGATAGATTTAGATGGGCTGGTAGTACCTGGTCTATTTCCTGCGGAAGTAATTGGCACTGCCGAGTTTATTGCGCCAGAGGTATTGGCAACAAAACACTTGGACAAAGCCGATCCAAATAGGGTATTACCAAGTAGATTGACAGATTTACATGCATTGCCTGTGCTGATTTATATGTTTCTATTACATCGCCACCCATTAAAAGGCGGTAAAGTACATAACTTAGATACAGAAATGGACGACTTGTTGTCGATGGGAAAAGGGGCATTGTTTATTGAGCATCCAACAGATCATAGTAATAGACCAAAAGTCAATCGTTTTTCTAAATGGGATTTACCATGGAGCGATATCAATAAATTACCATATTCCATTACCGGTCCTTATTTGACAGAGATGTTCAATAGGACTTTTATAGAAGGATTGCATCATCCACAAGAAAGACCACCTGCCGAAAGCTGGGAACAAGCTTTGCTTAAAACAGTTGATCTAATGCAGCAATGTACAAATCCGTCTTGTAGTGAAGGTTGGTATGTGTTTGATAATTCTACAGAACCTAAATGTCCATTTTGTGGTACAAAACATAAAGGAACGTTACCAATACTCGATTTTTATTATGAATTTAGTCCGGGAGTTTGGAAGCCTGATAATTCGAGGTTAATGGTGTACAATAATCAGTATTTATTTAACTGGCATGTAGACCGTAACGTGGTAAGAAATGAACGTTTAGATCCTAAAGATAGAGTGCCTGTTGGCTATTTTACCTTTTACGAAGGGCAATGGGTTTTGGTAAATCAGAAACTGGAACACATGAAAGATTTAACAGTGAATAAGGATGTGCCAGTAAATGAAATGATAGTACTTACACAAGGGAAAAAAATCCTACTTTCTACAGAAGAAGGTGGAAGACTAGTATTGATAACAATAACAAATGAAAAACAATCTTAAATTAACCAAAAAATAATGGACAATCTAATCAATCACCCTGGAATAATTGCAGTATTTTCAGTGGTAATTTTAATTATGCTGCTACTAGATTTGGGCATTTTCAACAAGAAAAGCCATGAGGTGTCTAACAAAGAAGCCATCACTTGGTCGTTAGTATGGATAAGCCTTTCAATGATTTTTAGTGGGGTAATCTACTACTTTATGGGCGTAGAGAAGTTCTCTCAATTTCAGTCGGCCTATTGGATAGAAAAAGCCCTTTCGGTAGATAATCTTTTCGTGTTTATTCTCGTATTTGGTTTTTTTAATGTACCTAAGCATTTACATCATAAAGTACTATTTTGGGGTATTATTGGTGCATTGGTACTAAGAGCTATCTTTATTTTCAGCGGTGTGGGCTTAATTAAGCTTACCTATCTTCCCGAAATGGTAATTCTAGGCTATACCCTTAAAATTAATGTTGTACTTACACTATTCGGTATCTTCTTAATTTACGCAGGTATTAAATCTTGGTTTGCAGAAGATGACGATGACGAAGAAAAAGATTTCAATAAAAGCCCTGGTGCTAGGGTGGTACACAAGTTTTTTAAGGTAAGTTCTAATTACGATGGAGATAAGTTTTTTACGATTGAGAACGGAAAGAAACTAGCTACGCCTTTATTGGTTGTAGTTGGTGTTATTGAATTTACCGATTTACTTTTCGCAGTAGATTCTATCCCTGCTATTTTCGCTATTGCACCAGACGATCCGTTTATACTTTATACTTCAAATATTTTCGCGATTTTAGGCTTGAGAGCACTTTATTTCTTATTAGCTAACTTCATCCATTTGTTTAGCAAACTTAAGTTCGGTTTGGCCATTATTCTTGCTTTCATTGGTGTTAAAATGGTGATTTCTCCAATTTATCATATCGAATCAATTCATTCACTATTGGTAGTAGCTGGCGTGTTAATTTTGTCGGTACTCGCATCAGTGATGTTTCCAGAAAAAGCAGAAGAATAATTACCTGCGGATAGGTACTTCGTGTTATAAGCGATGTAAATAGGTTTATAACATATTTTTTGAGGTGAAAAGAATTATATCCTCATGTTTGTTCAGATATAATAGAACTGATAACTAATTTATGATCCCGAAAAAGAATTTAGTTTTTACTGAATCTTTTCCGGGATTCTTTTTTAATTACTTCCAGATTTTAGAAATATTTGTGTTTTACACTACAGCGCTGTAGGGCATAAGGCAGGTTTTAGAGCAAATTGCTTAGTTTATTTTAAGGGGTACTCACCGAATCACTCACTTTTTTTATGGGAATTCGTGTAAGTTTTGGTAAAATCCTAAAAGGAAAAACCCTGCTAATCGTGCGATTGCAGGGTTTTTTAGATCTTTGTGATCCCGCTGGGATTCGAACCCAGGACCACTACATTAAAAGTGTAATGCTCTACCAGCTGAGCTACGGAATCTTCCTTTTTTGAAGAACTTCTTCGTTCTAAGGAGGTGCAAATATAGAAATAGGTTTAATTACCTGCAAATAAAAAATAGAGATAAGTTGTACTTCGCTGATTTAGAGCGTAATTATTTATTTCGCACAATTAGAAACTCTAATTTTAGGGCTATAAACGATGATTTTATCTAACTAATACGGTTTTTTGAAGCTAGCTAGTGCATCAGGTTGTATATTTGTATATGCTAAATAAAAAGAAAATCGTAGTTGCCATTACAGGAGCCAGTGGTTCAATTTATGCTAAACTCTTGTTAGACAATTTGAAAGCACTACAGTCGCAGATAGATAAAGTGGGCATTGTAATGTCTGATAACGCAAAAGAAGTTTGGCGTTACGAATTAGGTAATGACGATTATGATAGCTACGGTTTCGATTTCTATGCAAAAATGGATTTCAATGCACCTTTCGCATCAGGTTCGGCAAAATACGACACGATGATCATTGCACCTTGTTCTATGGGCGCATTAGGACGTATCGCTCACGGTATCTCTAACGATTTAATTTCTAGAGCTGCTGATGTGATTTTGAAAGAACGAAGAAAATTGATTGCTGTAGTTCGTGATACCCCTTTCAGTTTGATTCATTTAAATAACATGAAGGCATTAACAGAAGCTGGAGGAATTATCTGTCCTGCTAATCCGTCTTTTTACAGTTTGCCAAAAACGATAGAGGAAGTTGCTCAAACGGTAGTAGACAGAGTTATTGATTTAGCAGGTTTAGAAAAAGAGAGTTATCGCTGGAACGACTAAATAGTTTAATAGTGGAAAGTTAAAAGTATTGTTAACGGTTTGTCAAACGCTATGCAACTGACAACTGTTAACTGATAACTAAAAACTAAATTCTTATCTTTGCATCCTCAAATGAAGAAAGTAGCTTTTTATACGCTTGGCTGTAAGTTGAATTTCTCGGAAACGTCAACAATTGGTAGATTATTTACCGATGCAGGCTACAGTGTGGTAGAATTTACGGAGGCGGCAGACGTTTACGTAATCAACACTTGTTCTGTAACTGACCACGCAGATAAGAAGTGCCGAAAGGTAGTTAAAGAAGCGCTTAAATATGCTCCAAATGCTTACGTAACTATCGTAGGTTGTTACGCACAGCTAAAACCTCAAGAAATTGCAGAAATTGAAGGGGTGGATATGGTTTTAGGCGCAGCAGAGAAATTCCGTATCGTTGAATTTATTACCGATTTAACTAAGCAGCCAAAAGCGGTTGTGCATCAGCAAGATATTGAGAAAGTAAACCATAACTTTATTGCCGCTTATTCTATTGGTGATAGAACCCGTACTTTCCTAAAAGTGCAGGATGGTTGCGATTATCCATGTACTTATTGTACTATTCCTTTAGCACGTGGCAATAGCCGTAGCGACACTATTGAAAGCGTATTGCAAAAAGCACAACAAATTGCAGCTAGTGGTGTAAAGGAAATCGTACTTACAGGTGTAAATTTGGGTGATTTTGGCATCAGGGAAGGTCAACGTGAAGACCGGTTCTTTGATTTGGTAAAAGCTTTAGATGAAGTAGAGGGAATCGAGAGAATCCGTATTTCTTCTATAGAACCTAATTTGTTAAGCAACGATATCATCGAATTTGTAGCTACTTCAAAAAGATTTGTACCGCATTTCCACATTCCTTTGCAATCTGGTTCTAATAAGATTCTAGGTTTAATGAAACGTCGCTATCAACGTGAATTGTACGTAGACAGAGTGGCTAAAATTAAAGAATTGATGCCTAATTGTTGCATAGGTGTAGATGTGATTGTTGGTTTTCCAGGCGAAACGCAGGAAGATTTCTTAGATACTTATGAGTTCTTAAACGGATTGGATATTTCTTATTTGCACGTATTTACCTATTCGGAGCGTGAGCAAACGGAAGCTGCTGTAATGAAAGGTAAAGTTGCAGGCAGTACTCGTTTCGAACGTAATAAAATGTTGCACATACTGTCGGATAAAAAACGTAGGGCTTTCTATCAATCTCAAATAGGTAGCGAAGGCCAAGTGCTTTTTGAAGATGACCAAAAGAACGGTTTTATGCATGGTTTCACCAAAAACTATGTAAAAGTGAAAGCTAAATACGATCCATTGATGGTTAACGAACTTAAAAATGTGAAGTTAATAGAGCTTACGGCAGAAGGAGAGGTAGAAGTAGCTGAAATGGAGACCGTTTACGCTCACCATTAAAATTTACGTTTTTTAATCATTAAGTAATGAAGAAAATGAAGTTTTAATGAGCCTCAATCTTTGATGTGTAATTTTTAGTCGACATATCTTTTTTTTAGAAAAGCAACCTAGTAGCTTATGGCAAAGTTAGTCCTGCTTTCACTTCAATCTTTTTGTTTTCACCCATCCCGCAAACCTCATAGGTTTCCTCTGCTCGATGTCTGTTAAACCTATGAGGTTTTTTAGTGACAAAAAGTATTTTTCGTTCAATTAGGTTTATGAAAATAAACTGATATATAGAAACTGCCTTTCAAACCCGATAGGAGCGAACATCCCCGATATTATCGGGATAAAGCGTATAGCGGGACTGCCGAAATAGGAAGCGAATAACTTTACTTTTTCAAATCCTAAAAATGACTTCAATGAGCTTTAAAAAGCGATCAAAAAGAGCAAAAGAATAGGCAAATTTTATATATTCGCCTAAACTTTTAATGTATGTTTCCAACCGTATCCCATTTTATTTCTTATTTGTTTGGCATAGAGGTACCTCTACCGTTTAATACCTTTGGCGTATTTGTGGCTTTGGCATTTGTTGCAGGGTATTGGGCTTTTAGCAAGGAGTTAAAACGTAAAGAAGCTTTGGGTATTTTGAAGCCAGTAAAGCACGTGACCACCATTGGAGAGCCTGCTTCTATAGGCGAGTTAATATCAAATGCTTTATTTGGATTTTTGATTGGATATAAACTCATTTATGCTTTAGCAAATTACAAATTGTTTGTAGCGGATTCGCAAACTGTATTGCTATCTACTAAAGGAAATTTATTGGGAGGCTTGGCTTTGGCGGCGCTATTTGTGTATTGGTCGTACAAAGAGAAGGAAAAAGTGAAATTGCCCTCACCTAAAAAGATAGAGGTTACTGTTCGTCCTCACGAGTTGATGAGCAGCATGATTGTTTGGGCGGCTGTTTGGGGCTTTTTAGGTGCTAAAATATTCGATAATCTAGAGCATTGGGATACATTTATACAAGACCCAATTGGTGGTTTGCTTTCATTTAGTGGTTTAACCTTCTATGGAGGTTTAATTTGCGGTGGTGCAGCGGTATTATACATTGCTCATAAAAATGGCATCAAACCTTTACATATGTTGGATGTTGGCGGACCGGGAATGATGTTGGCCTACGGCGTTGGTCGTATTGGCTGTCATTTGTCTGGTGATGGTGATTGGGGAATTGATAACTTAAACCCGAAGCCATTTAATTGGTTGCCAGATTGGTTGTGGGCGTATACTTATCCCAATAACGTAGCTGGAGAAGGTAATCCTATTCCTGGCTGCGTAGGAAGATTTTGTAACGAATTGCCGAATCCTGTTTATCCAACACCTATTTATGAGGTTATTGCAGCTTTATTGATTTTCTGGTTTTTATGGAAAATTAGAACTAAAGTAAACATCCCTGGTATGATGTTCGGTATTTATTTAATGTTTAGTGGCGTGGAGCGTTTCTTAGTGGAATTAATCAGGGTAAATTCTAAATATACGGTTGCCGGTATTTCTTTTACCCAAGCAGAGCTGATTTCTCTGATTCTCTTTATCGCTGGTGCTTTATTGGTGTCGAATGCTTTAAAAAACAAAGATAAACTCGCAAATTACTAGCCAATGAATTACGAATTATTATGCAATAAAGTAATTGCTATTGCGAGACTTACTGGGAATTTCATTAGAAAGGAATCCTTGGCTTTTGATAGTAATGCCATAGAATATAAAGGTTTAAACGACCTAGTTTCTTACGTAGATAAAACTGCTGAGAGACAACTGGTAAAAAACTTAAAAAAAGTGCTGCCAGAATCTGGTTTTATCACAGAAGAAGATGAAACGGAGAATACGTACGATAAACCTTTTACGTGGATTATTGATCCTTTGGATGGTACTACCAATTTCATTCATGGTATCCCGACTTTTTCTATCAGCATTGCTTTGTATGAAGGAAAAGAACCTGTATTAGGCGTGGTCTATGAAATTAACAGGGGAGAAATGTTCTACTCTTACAAAGGTGCCCCAGCTTATTTAAACAACAAAGAAATTAGGGTTTCCAAAGCAAGCGATTTATCCCAATGTCTATTGGCGACGGGTTTTCCTTACTATCAATTCGATAAACAGCCAGAGTATATCAAGTTATTTACAGAGATGATGCAAAGATGCCACGGATTACGCAGGATAGGTTCTGCTGCTGTAGATTTAGCTTACGTAGCTTGTGGTAGATTCGACGCCTACTTTGAATATAACCTTAATTCTTACGACATGGCTGCTGGTGCTTTTTTAGTAAAGCAAGCCGGTGGCACTTTGGTTAATTTTTCGGGTGGCGATGAATATCTTGAAACTAGAGAGATCGTAGCAACCAATGGATTAATTACACAAGAAATTCTAGATACGATTAAGAAGCATTTTAACTAAGTTTTACTCGTTGTTTTAAGAGCAAAAAGACTTACGAAGTTTAACTTATTTTGTATGATTCTTGTTAATGTAAAGTTAAGGGCTTCGCCGTTTAAAAACTTCGTAACTCTTTTTAATTAATATTTTAGGATTGCTTCGCACCTCGCAATGACGACACGCATAGGCAAAAAAAAATCCGGAACGTTCAGTTACGGATTTTTATATAAGCTTTGTACTCTTAAAGTGCTTCAGAAACTACATCTTTCACTTCTGGTACCATACGTTGCAATAAGTTCTGTATGCCCGATTTTAAAGTAATGGTACTTGATGGACAACCACTGCAAGAACCTCTTAATTCTACTGTAACCACACCTTCGTCGAAAGATTTGTAGGTAATCGCACCACCGTCTTGCTCAACTGCTGGACGAACGTAGTCGTGTAAAATTTGTTGTATCTTGATTTCAGTTTCGGTGCCTTCAAAGTTTGGAGCTTCTTCGGCAGCATCTTTAATTTTAAGTTCTGCTTCTACTGCACCTTTTACGAACTCTTTTAAAATAGCTTCAATATCGCCCCATTCTGCATCTTCAGTTTTAGTGATAGTTACAAAATTACTTGCGAAGAAAACACCATTCACAAAGTTGAATTTGAACAACTCCTTTGCAAAAGGTGAGCTTTCAGCACTTTCTTTAGTTGCAAAATCTTCGCTACCGTTAATTAAAAGTTTATTTACCATAAACTTCATCGTAGCTGGATTAGGCGTTTGTTCTGTATATACGTTAATAGTCATGTCTAATAGAATTTATATTACAAAAATATACAATTGCGATCCCAATTGTTGTCTATTTTAGGTCATTAATTTTAGGGGTCAGGTGTTAGTTGCTTGTGACCAGTCCATATTCCTAAAAACTAAACAACCAACAAACTAGTAAATTCCAGTATAGCTAAATGGTGTAATTTGCTTCAATTCAGCTTTAATAATGTCGTTAACTTCTAAACCGTCAATAAACTCAACAATAGTTTCTGCAGTGATTTTTTGGTTAGTTCTAGTCAAAGCTTTCAGCGCTTCGTAAGGGTTAGGGTAAGCTTCTCTACGTAATACCGTCTGAATTGCTTCCGCAACTACGGCCCAGTTGTCTTCCAGATCAGCATTGATGGCCTGTTGGTTAAGTATGATTTTGCCTAAGCCTCTTAAAGTTGAGTTAATTGCAATTAATGTATGTGCCATTGGTACACCAACGTTTCTAAGTACTGTAGAGTCTGTTAAATCTCTTTGTAAACGAGAAATTGGTAATTTAGCAGCTAAAAATTCAAATAACGCATTTGCAATTCCTGCATTTCCTTCGGCATTTTCAAAATCGATTGGGTTTACCTTATGTGGCATAGCCGATGAACCAACTTCTCCTTCTTTAATTTTTTGTTTAAAATAGTTTTTAGAAATGTAAGTCCAGATATCACGGTCTAAATCTATAATGATGTTATTGATACGCTTTAAAGCATCGCATTGAGCAGCGAATTGATCGTAATGTTCTATTTGTGTAGTGTGTTGCGCTCTACTCAACCCTAAAGTTCCATTAACAAATTGATTAGAAAAATCTACCCAATTTATCTGAGGGTACGCAATATGGTGAGCATTGAAGTTTCCTGTTGCACCGCCAAACTTAGCGCCGTTAGGTATCGTTTCCAAATTAGCCAATTGAACTTTTAAGCGCTCTACAAACACCATAAATTCTTTCCCTAATTTGGTAGGCGAGGCTGGCTGACCATGGGTGTGAGCTAATAATGGTACGTTGTTCCATTCGTTAGCAAGTTCCGCCAATTTTTCGATTAATTGTTTAATAGCAGGGTAGTAACTTTCTGTTAAGGCTAGTTTAAAAGTATATGGAATAGCAGTGTTATTGATATCTTGAGAAGTTAACCCAAAATGGATAAATTCTTTATAAGCCTGCAAGCCTAGTCCATCAAATTTACCTTTGATGAAATACTCTACAGCCTTTACATCGTGATTAGTTACACTTTCTGTGTCTTTTACGCTTTGCGCATCAGCTTCGTTAAAATCTTCATAAATTTTTCTTAGCTGAGCAAATAGGTTTTTATCGAAACTCTCTGTACCTGGAACATTTGCTTCTACTAAGGCAATAAAATATTCTACTTCTACCAGTACTCTGTATTTGATTAATGCATATTCAGAAAAATAGTCGGCAAGTTTAGCAGTAGTTTTTCTGTAGCGGCCATCAATAGGAGAGATAGCTTGTAATGAAGATAAGGTCATATTTTATTGATTTTTATAAAGATGTGCAAAGTTAACATTTGTTGACTATTAACATAGCCGAAAAAAGTTTATAAACGAAAAAAGCCCCGATTATATCGAGGCTTTTCTTATACTTTACGTATTTGACTAGTGTTTTGCAGTTGTATCAACAACAGTAGTATCAGTAGTAGTTTTAACAACTGTATCAGTTACAGTAGTATCAGCAGTGATAGTAGTGTCTGAAGCTACAGTATCAGTAGTTTCTGCTTTTTTCTCAGAAGAACAAGCAACTACAGTTAAAGATAAAGCTAATGCTAAGAAGCCAAATTTGAATAAGTTTTTCATTTTAATTTTCGTTTAAACTTTTTTAATTAATTAATTACTGATTAATACCTCTATCTAAAAAAGGTAACCCTGAAAAAATTAAATATTTTTAAATAAGTTTTAAGTTATTGATAATCAATTTATTAAAATTATATTTTTTTGGTAAAAAAAATGGTTACCTATTTAATGGCTACTTCGCCAGGCCTTGTACTTTGCGAACCTGTCTCGTTGGCTTCATTAATTAATTTAGTAGTTTCTGCCTGTTGCGCCTTAATAACGGTAGATGCATTTTTTGCGTAGTTCGTTAAATCTGTGTTGGATAGATTTTTAGCCTCTTCGAACAAAGTGGTATAGGCAGCTTGAAAGGATTGTAGCTTTTGTAAGATTTGCTGGTCTAGGGTTGGAGACGAAAGTTCTTTTATCGAATTGATTTCTTTCTGTTGGGTGTCAGAAAGCTTTCTTTCCAGTAGCACGCCCTTTCCCTTTGCAATCATTTCTATGTCATCAGTAAGTTTTATGTAGCTGGGGGCGATCTTCTTTGCAAAAGATTTTAAACCGGCGTGCTTGCTTTTAGCGGCTAAGTTGGTTAATTCTGAAACGTAAAGGTTTTGCGAGTGTACTGAAAGTATAAAGGCTTTTTCTGCACCGTCCATGTCAATGTCTGCAGTGTTTACCTTTGCCTTATTCGTATCATCAATTGTTGAGTCTACCTCTTCAACTGATTTATCACGATGTTCTCTTTCTGGAGAACTGCAAGAAGTTGCGAATAACAACGCTGTTGTAGCGCCGACAATCATCATTTTATTTAGGTTAATCATAACTTTTAGAATTAATGTTTTCCTTATAACCAATTATAATTCATTTTGATTGCCAAATATCAAAATAGTAGTCTCCAGCTGTCCTAAAAGGATAATTGTTGCGTGGTTAATTAAAATAATCCAAACAAAATGTCGAAATTTTAATTAAATAAATATGAATACACATCGAACCTCCATTAATGGCTTGTCTATTTTTATCGTAGCACTTTTAATAATTATCATTGGATTTTCTGCTTGTAAAAAAAGTGAATCAGAAGTGGGAAAACTTGCTTTTAAAGTTTCAGGAAATAAGATTTTTAAAGAAATAAATGACGAAGCTTTTGCTGAAAAATTAAAAACAGTTAGCAAAGAAAAATCAATGGATTTTAAAAACCCGAAATTTTTGACAGCATTTTATGAAAAACATAATTATGCGCCTGTGCTTTTAACAAAGATTTTAAAAGATAATCAGTTGGATAGTGTTGTGTCTGTTTTGAATAGGGTGGATGCTCATGGTTTAAGTTCTAAGTTGTTTGATGGAGAGCAGATCAAATCGACATATGAAAAAATTGCTCACAAAAATAAAATTTCGGACTTAGGAGAAGCATATAGCGTACTTGTGGATTTGGAGCTTTCTTTGGCTAATGCGATCACTAATTATAGTAATGCCATGCAATTTGGAGTGGTTAGCCCTAGGAGGATATATGCGCAGTATTATACCAAAACAAAACGCCCTGATGAAAAGAGTTTTTTTGAGGCATTAGAAGCGATAGATCCCACGAAGTTTTTGGATAGCGTACAGCCGAAAGATAAGCAGTATGTCGCATTGCAGAAAGCGTTAAAATCTCAGAGAACATCTACTAGTGCTGGTGGAGAGGAAGCAGAACGCATTTTGATAGTTAATTTGGAGCGTTTACGCTGGCAAAATAAACCGAGCGAGGATAAGTACGTTTGGGTTAATATTCCAGATTTTAGTTTAGATGTAATTGAAGATGAAAAGTCTACCTTACGAATGAAAGTATGTGTTGGGGAGGGTAGAAATCAAGATTATAAAGATAAATTGATCGAGTATGACGAGTCGGGATTGAAAAAAGATCGTCCTTTTAATAGAGAAACTCCACAGCTTAGTAGCTTAATTCACAGTGTGCAAGTTAATCCAGTATGGAACATTCCCGAAAGTATCGCTAATAATGAAATTACCAAATACGCTGCCGCCGATCCTTACTATTTGGCCAATAATAATATTGACGTGTATCTAAATGGAAAAAAAGTAGAAGATCCAGAAACAGTTAATTGGGCTGTTGATGGGGCAGGTAAAAAGTACAAATTCAAGCAGCGTCCTGGTGAGGATAATTCACTAGGCAAGATCAAATTTCTTTTTGATAACCAAAGCAGTGTTTATTTGCACGATACACCTAATCAACAAGCTTTTAATCAGCAGGTAAGAGCTGTAAGCCATGGTTGTGTAAGAGTAGAAAAGCCTTTAGAGTTGGCACAAGCATTATTTGGTAATGGTGCTACTTACGAAGGAATTAAAAAAGCTATGCAAACAGGAGAACCGAAAGTAAACGACATCGCCTTGAAGAATAAAGTGCCTGTATATCTAAGTTATCTCACTTGCTGGCAAGATGATACTGGTAAATTGCAATATCGTAAAGATGTATATGGTTTAGATATCGTGTTGTATACACACTTAATACGATTAAAGTAGATTGCTTTAATCCATGTGCGTAGTTTGATAGTCGTTGGCAAAACTTGCTGCTAAAGTTTCATTTAAGTATTTGGATTGATAGTTTTCTACCGATTTGTTGATGAATAGTACAGTTTTATCTTCAATAGTATTGATTACTTTATCTGCCAATTCTGGAGCTACAGCTGGGCAGCCTTGACTACGTCCTAGACGACCTAATGCTTTGATGGTTCCATTGCTTACGTAAGGAGCACCATGTACTACTATGGCTCTGCTTCGAGCGTTTGAGTTGAAACCTTCGTCCATTCCGTCCAGTTTTAATGATTTTCCGTGAATACCTCTGTAAACTTCTCCCGTAACATAAAAACCTAAGCTGCTGGATAAAGAATTGTTGATGTTGGAAAAATTGGTTGCTTCATCGCCACCGCTGTTTTGCCCATGTGCCACCCAAGTATTTAAAAGCAATGCTTTTTTGTTCAAATCGATGATATAAAGTCGCTTTTTAGTGCTTAGTTGATCAAAGTCTGCGATAGTTAAAATTCCTTTCTCAGAGGTATGACCAGAATATCTGAGGTTGTAAAAGCCTGTCAGTGCTTTTTCGAAAACCGGCAGTGATAAACCAACTTCTTTTAAATGCAAATCTGCATAAAGTGTGTTAATATAGCTGTTGTAGATACTGTCCGCAGCCAAAGGTGCTTTAGTAGCATTTTTAGTTTCGAAATCCGTATTCGGTTTACGTGCTGAAGCTAATAATAATAAGAGTGCTAATCCTGATACGCTTAATCCCAAAAGGTTCTTTCTCACTATATCTATTTATATTAAAGGTTACGTAAGCGGTTTAATCTATAGGCTGTGATTTTTTTGTTTGTTGGTACAAAAGTAAGATTTGAATTTGTTTGTTTATAATATAGATTCTAATTCTTGCTATTTTATGACATTCCTTTTTTTTCTTTAATATGATGATTCAGCTTGTTTTATCTAATTCTGTCTCTCTAACGCTTTAGTGTTGTTCTTATTGTTCTAAAACAATTAATTGGTTTGAAAGTGGGATTTTTGTTTTAAAAAAAAACACTCCGTAAGTTTTACCTACGGAGTGTTTAAAGAATTAACTTTAAAAGTTACTACTTAGCCGACGATGTAGAAGTTGCTTTGTCAATTAAGAATGTCAGAGCAGTTCTGTGGGCTTTTGTTTGTTCATCTGTGCTTGTAGCTGTAGCTAACTGACTTTTAATTTTAACTAAAGTAGCCAATGCAGCAGCTTTACTTGCATTATCGTAACCACCAGGGGCAGCAACAATAGCAGCGGCAGCTTTCACATATTCAGTCTGTAAATTTTGACGGAATAAGTTTACGTTTCCTTTTAAATCAGCAACAAAAATATCATTAGTCAAATCGTTCATCACGCTGGCTACCGAATAAGTGTTACCGTATAAGCCACTGTTGTTAATTCTGCTCAACGTAGTTGGATGTAATAACTGAGCCAAAGTGCCTAACTGTAAAGAAAGGAAAGTACTTTGAGGCTTGATGTCTTCAGTAGCGCCGAAGAAACCAAATCCTCTACGCTGAATTTGAAGGTAAGGGAATAAAGCTTTATCAGCATCAAATGCATTAGGTGAAAATACATATGTGCTCAATAATGCCAACGCTTTCTTTTGGTAAGCTTCTGGTACTGGTGTAAATGGTGCAGTTTTAGTTTCTTGACCTACAAAACTACGATCTACGTAAACGCCACCAATATAGCGACTTAAAGCAGCGGCCATACTTGCACGTTGACCATTAAGTTGATTGTATTTAATTCTTAATTCCTGATAACTTTGATTAGGTTTGCTAAATCTGTCTTTTAACTTAGGGATCATGCTATTGATTAATTTAAAGCGGTCTTCGCCATAAACAACCATGTCATTAGTTTGATCATTAACATTAACTCTAGGATCGATACCTCCACCTGGACTACGCATATCATCTGCGTCGTTACCGAAAGCTAATTGTGGATCAGTACTTCTGCTCAAAATTTTGTTTAAACCAGCCTCTTCTTCTTTTTCGCTGAAAGGAGTGTAGCCATATTCAATAGCCCATAAATCGTAAGGACCAGCTTTAGTGGTATAGTAATCACCCTGTTTGCTACGATCGCTGCTTACATTGATAGCAGGGTAATCCATTACAGAACCTTGTAAACCAATTTTACGTGTTAAGCTTTTGTCATTCATTTGAGCTGGGCTCAACATCTGACTAGCTTTCATATTATGGTTCAGGCCTAAGGTATGGCCCATTTCATGCATAATTAGATAGTACAAGAATTGCTTATGCATTTCCTTAACAGTAGCTGCTCTTGCTGCTTCAGATACATTCGCATCTAAAACCTCGATAGCAGCCAAACCAGTTTGATACTGCATGCTTAGCTCTTGTGCTAAAGAACAGAAAGCCAAGTGGTTTTTATCGCTATGATTGTGTGCGCCGTGCTGAGTTTCCGCTACAGCTTGCACAGGATTTTCCCAAGGCAGATTCAGTGCCATAGACGGACCTCCGTTGTACAATTCATCCTGCACTGCGGTACCCGCACCTGATTTCCATTCTACAGTAATATCAGCACCCAAAATTTGTCCGGTTAAAGGATTATAGAAACTTGGGCCGATAGCACCATAAGAAGGATAGGCAGAAGAAACCCAACGAATCACATTGTAAGAAATGTCAGAAGGATCCCAAGTAGCATTATCTGGCATTTGTTTCATGACAACTGCATTTTTAAAACCAGCCTTTTCAAATGCTTCATTCCATTTTTCGCCTGCTTCTTTGATGATTGAGCGATATTCTAATGGCGTAGTATTTTCAATCCAGAAAACAATTGGTTCTACTGGCTCACTCAATTTAGCATTAGGGTTTTTCTTTTTCAAATCCCAGCGACTGATGAAGTCTTTATAAGGTGTAGCACCTACAGAAGTCAAGTTATCAACTTCGGCTCCAAAATAACCTACTCTAGGGTCATCTTTACGAGGTCTGAAGTCATTCTGTGGTACTTCCAAGAAAGAGTGTTGCATTTTTACACGAACATATCTTGCGTCGGTAATATCTTTACCACCTCCGTTTAAAGGCATCGGATTGTCGTAAGCTAGGTCTACCACCACATCAGTATTACCGTTAAAAGATTTTACTGCCTGATATTTTGACTTAGCAGCATTTAAACTTCCTAAGTTGAACATGGCACCAGGAGGCAATCCTGGAGGGGTAGTGGGTTTAACAGGATCTAGTTTATCACTCAAAAACAAGCCATCTACAGCAATTAAATAACCGCCATCATCTTTAGCACTAAACTTGTCAGCAAAAAACACCGCATCAGAAACGTCTACGTTAGCAGCTTTACTCACTGGATTAGCCGGATCATAATAGAAAGCCGTATTTTTTTCTAAAAACTCAACCTTGTCATCCATCTGTTTGATGTGAAATAATTTGGTGGATCTAATCATGTTCTGGTTTAAGAACAATCTGGTTGGTCCGCCCATAGAGAAACTCTGGTAGATAAAATCTTTACCTAACTGGTCTTTCTTTACATACAATTGCAGACTACCGGTAACGGTATCTTTGTAAAGAGTAAACAAACCATCAATTTTTTTGCTCGATTTGGTCTTGTCGGCAACTGTTGCTTTTGGTGGGGTTGGAGGAGTGGTAGGAGCCACTTTTTTAGTGGTGTCGGCAGGTTTGTCTGCTTTTTTTGTTTCCTGAGCATTAGCGCTGAAAGCGAATAGCGCCGCCGCGGGAATTAACCATAAATGTTTCTTCATTTTTAAGTTAGTTAATGTGTACTGGTTGATTAGCGTTGGTTGGAACGATTGATTCCTTCCTGTTAATTTTTAGCAAGTTAATTAATTGAGACTAAATATTAGATATTAGACGGGCTGAAAAGAGAAATGTTGCAGCTATTTATGAGATTAGCTAATAGAATTTGTAACTAATTATATAAGAAATCTTTACGTGCTATTTTGTTATCGGAGTTGTCAATCTGAGTTTATGCAAATGATTTGTGAAAGCTTTCCCTCAAAAAAAATGGCTGAAAGATTAAATCATTCAGCCATTTGTAGTTTCTTTTGCGATTGGTAAGTGCCTACCTTCCTCCTGGAGGACAATTCTCTTTTAAAAACTTCGTAAAAATTAAAGCCAAGTGCTCTCTAGTACCTTCACCTTCTGCAATGCCATGCGTACGATTTGGATAACTCATCAACTGAAAAACCTTTTTGTGTTTAACCAATTCATTAATCAACATTTCGGCATTTTGGTAGTGCACATTATCATCTCCCGTACCATGAATGTACAATAGATTTCCCTTTAAGTTTTTTGCATGCGTAATTGGCGAACCTTTCACGTAAGCATCAGTGTTAGGGAAAGGAGTTCCCATGTAGCGCTCTTGATAAATATTGTCGTAAGTTAATTGATTCGCTACAGCTGCTACTGCAATACCTGTTTTGTAAATTTCTGGATATTGGAATAGTAGATTTAGGGTAGAAGAGCCTCCACCACTCCAGCCATGTACTGCAACACGATCTTTATCCATAAACGGATACGTTGCCAATAGCTTTTTAGTAGCCATTGCCTGGTCACGGATATTGATTACGCCAATGTTCTTGTAAATTGCTTTTCTCCAAGCTGTGCCTTTGGGAACAGGTGCACCACGGTTATCCATAGAAATATAGATATAACCATCTTTAGCCAAGTCTCCCGCATATAATCCTGTTTTTCCGGCTCCCCAAACGTCTGCTGCCGTCTGTGAGGCGGGTTCTCCGTACACATAAAATAAAACCGGATATTTTTTCGTAGCATCGAAATTGTCTGGTTTTTTCATCCAACCATCCATTTCTACACCATCTTCTGTAGTTACTTTAAAGAATTCGACTTTGTTTTTAATGGCTTGTTGCTTACCTAGTTGATTGGTGATACTTCCTTCCATACTTAATGGATTGTTTGTAGTAAAGTTCATCCATTCGGTAACTGGCGCAATAGTAGAGCTGTTATAACTATGGCGAGCAAAAAGTCCGTTAGGAGAAATAGAATAGCTGTGCGTACCTGGTAAAACAGAAGGTGTAACCATTTCTAATTTACCTTTGCCATCTAATTTTGTTTTATATAGATATTTCTGGGTGGCATTATTTGGAGATGCCATAAAATAGATAGTGTTGCTTTTCTCATCAACCAAATTCAAATCAATTACATCATAATTTCCTTTGGTTATCAATGTTTCTTTTTTTCCATCCTTGCTTATGCGATAAAAGTGGTTGTAGCCATCTTTTTCAGTTTGATAGATAAACTCTTTGTTGCCGTTAAGCCAAATGAATTGGTCTTGTGCATCTATCCAAGACTTATTGGTTTCTTTATAGATTTCGGCAATTGCTCCAGTAGTGGCATTAGCTACAAACAGCTTGCTTTCGTTTTGTTCACGATTTAATTGTTGCAATATAATTTCATTGGTATTAGGAATCCAGTCCATACGAGGGATATAGTTTTGGATAGCGCTACTTGGAACTGCTAACCAATTTGTTTTTGCAGTAGCAATATCTACTACACCAATTTTGCAAGCAGATGGGTCTTGACCAACTTTTGGATATTCTACAGGAACATTGAATGAATAGATAGAATCCGTGTTGTTAATCATCAGGAAGTTTTTGATTTTAGTAGCATCGATTTGCCAGTAAGCTATTGATTTACTATCTGGCGACCACCTGAAACCGTCCAAACAACCAAATTCTTCTTCGTAAACCCAATCGAAAGTTCCGTTAATCATTCTAGCAGTTCCGTTGGTTGTAAGAGCCTTGATGTTTCCACTTGCTAAATCTTCTACGTACACGTTATGCTCACTCACGTAGGCTACTTTTGAGCCATCAGGTGAAAACTTTGCAAACATTAAAGATGACACTGGTTTGCCTTTCCCAATTTGTTTTAAAGTATTGTTGGTGATGTCTGCAACCCAATAATCGCCACGGCTATCTTGACGCCAAACTCTTTTAGTATTAGTGTAGATTAGTGCTTTGGTGCCGTCATCAGTTAATTGAAAACTTCTTACTTTAAGTGGGCTAGAAGCATTGCTTGGAGTTAATAATTGACTGCTAATGATAGTTTTTCTATCATTTTTTGGCAAAGTGATAGTCACGATTTCTCCGCCAGTGTTTTGGTAGTAACTGTTACCATCTTTGGTCCAGTTGATACCGCCTCTTTGCGCTTTTGCATTGCTAGCTCCAAAAATTGAAACTACTGCAAGAGCAATAAATAATTTGGTGATTTTCATTTGGTTATAAATAGTTAAGTTGTTGTAAGTATTTGTTTTACAGGTTGATAAAATATTGGTAAGCCGACTGAATGTATGATTTTCCTGAATTTAAGATTGCATTGGTTTGCTTAGCATTTTCCGGATTACTATTGTAAAGCACACTTTTACCAACATTGTCGAAGGTTACCGTATGTCCATTATCGATAAATCCAAAACCATTATCCCAGCTAAAATAAGCAAAATGTTTGCTGTATGGATTTAAAAGGTTTTTACTCCATATAAACTCGGTACTCTTCATTTTTAATTGAGCCAATAGCGTTGCTGCTAAATCTTGTTGGCTGCCAGTTTTATCAAATGCTTGTCCTCTAAAATTTTCTTTAATTACTTCTCCGTAAAATATCATCGGGATGTGATAACGTTGAGGTTCGTAAATTTCATGGTCCATTTTTGGAAGCGTATGCCCATGGTCAGCTACGAAAATAAATAAGGTGTTTTTGTACCAGGGCTGTTTTTTAGCTTCACTTAAGTAACTTCCAATACACGAATCTGTATAAAAGGCAGTGCTTTTAAACCGCTGTACGTTATCTGCGCTACCAAATTTATAATTAACTGGTAATTCAAAAGGTTCGTGATTAGTTAATGATAAAATGGTGGAGAAAAAAGGTTGCTTAGTCGCATTGGCATCGGTTAATTGCCTGTTAAAAACAAGACCATCGTAAGCACCCCATTTAGAGTTCATGTCTTTTTTATCAAAGGTATTTCTATCTGTAAGTTTGTTGTATTGATGACCCAAGATAAATGCCTTGTAGTTATCAAATTCAGATTCCCCACCATAATAAAATGAGGTTTGATAACCATTTTGATGCATTTTCTGACTTATTGCCGGGATTTTCTGCATCTTTTCTGGCCATTTTACAATGCTGCCTACACCTAAAGTTGGAAAACCAGTTAACGAACCGATTAGGCCTTTATCTGTACGATTGCCCGTTGAGTAAATTTGGCTAAACGAAACTCCATTTTTTGTTAAGCTATCTAAAATCGGAGTAACTCCATCTTCGCCACCTAAAGATTTAACTAAATCTGCGGTAAAGCTCTCTAAGATGAAAATTACTACATTGGGTTTATCTGTTCTTAAAAAGGAAATAGTGGTATCTTTTTCTACATGATATAAATTACTTACCTCTAAGTCAGCTTGTTTTTGGTCTAAGTAGATGTACGGGTTTTTCTTCACCTTGCCACTAGCCAAAATACTCGACATTAAGTTCCACTCTGTGTTTAATGAAGCATGGTTTAATATCTGATAATTAGAGTAGAAAGCCATGCTTTGGGAATTTGGAGCAGTTGCGGTTCCGCCTCTAATAAGTAGAAAGTTAAAACCTAGTACCAAAATTGCAATAATTAGCTTTGCCCAAACTGGTGTTTTGGTAAACTGTATTTGGCGTTTAATGAGGATGAAATTCAAGTAAAATCCTACTGCTAATAAAATCAGGAGTACAAATAAAGTAAGGAAAATAGGGGAAGAAGCGCTTGATGCTAAAGACTCGTTCGGCGTGCGAATAGCAAATTCTATGGCACGGGCATTTACCTTGCTTCCCCATTCGCGGTAAATGTTAAAGTTGATGATTGAGATGAAACTGAAAAGCACAATCAATACGCCGTTGTAAATTCTTACCCAGTTAAAGGCAATTTTTTCTCTGTTAGTGAAATACCAGAAAGTGTACACCAATACTGGAATAGCCGCAATGTAAGCGGTCATCGATAGATCTAGCCTTAATGCATGGTAATAAGCCGCAAATTTTTCGGAAAGAGGAATATCTCTGAGTTTAACGTGGAAGATAAACATGAAAATGAACCTATCCACTGCGAAATAGAGTAGCCAGAACAGAAAGTATCTGGCGAAAAAAATTAGACTTTTAAACATGGGCGGCTAAATTACTAAAAAAGCAGAAAAAAAGCCCACGACTTCAATCGTGGGCTTCCAATATTTATTTAATGTTGACCTTATTCGCCACCACCTTGCATAGCCATTATTTCTTGCATGGTTTTAAGTTCGTAACCACTAGGTACTTCTAAAGAGAATGGACCAACTTTATCTTCAGATACATTTTTAACAGTTAAAGTCACTTTCATTCCATTTTGGAAAGTAGTGTATTTTACCAAAGCACCTTTGATATCTTTAAATTGTTGACCAGCAAAACCAGTAGGAAGCTCGATGTCTGTAGTAGCCCATAATTCGTAAGTGCCACCTTTATCATCTTTGTAACTGTATTTTTCTGCGTTGTAGTTACCTACTTTTTGTTTCTCACCAGTAGCTTTAAAATCACTTAATTTTGGAGCAGCTTCCTCAGCTTTTGCTACTTCTTCTTTAGTCATTTTAACCGCATATTGCATTTGTGCCATTGGAACATCAATTAGCATTAAACCTGTTTTTTCTACAAAATCCTGTAAAATTCCAATGGAAGCAGGACCTTGTTGCATATCCATACGCATTACATTGCCACTAAATTTTACTTTTTGCTCCTTAGGCAACTGAGAAGCTAATGCAGCTTGTTCTGCTGGTAATGAGTACTCTACACCGTAAGTTACTGTGCCTTGAGAAATTTTCTTTTGAGCATTGGCAATAATTGCCGAACCTAATAAGATAGTTGCTAAAAAGCCTGTTTTTACTGATTTAAACATCATATTGTTTTAGTTATAGTTTTTTACCACTTAATTTTTTCCTTTGCCAAGAAAGATGAAATTCCTTTTTTGAAATCATCACTTTCTCGTGTTTTGGCGTTTACTTTAATCGCATTATTCAAACAACTATCGAGCCAAGTATTACTAGTTTGGTTGATGAGTTGCTTGGTTAAAGCTAGCGAATTTCCCGAAGTATTATCACTCAAATTTACTGCGAATTCACGCACAATTTGATTGATTTCTTCACTTTTTGTTACATAAGTAATCAAATTATATTTCAGGGCTTCCTCTGCTGTGAACAAATCTCCACTGAGCAATAGTTTCTTCGCTAAAGTTTCTCCTGTTTTTTGTACCAAATAACAACTTACAATAGCGGGTACAAAACCTAATTTTACTTCTGTGTAACCAAATTTAGCTTCTGGTACAGCAAAAATAATATCGCAAATGGTAGCTAAACCGCAACCGCCAGCAATAGCATGACCTTCAACCTGTGCAACTACAACCTTAGATAAGGTACGAATGGTCTCGAAAAGTTCCTTTAATGTTGTAGAATCTTGAATGTTCTCTTCGTAAGAAAAATGCTGGAGCTGCTGCATATAGTTCAAATCTGCACCGGCACTGAAAACATCGCCATTGGCTTTTAAGACTACTATTTTTACATTTTCATCACTTTGTGCACTTAAGAAAGCTGCTGTTAATTCAGCAACCAAAGTTGGATTTAATGCATTTCTTTTGTCGGGTCGGTTAATGGTAATCTCCGCAATGCGTTGCTCAACCTGATATATTACTAATGATTCCATAAACTAATTAAACTTTAGCGTTACTGCCTTTCGCTTTTTTAATGCATGAACGGTTACTTTTAAGCTATCGGCTTGTTGCCCAAACTTAGCAATTATATAATCTTTATTGCTGGCATCTAAAATTAAATTCGAAAACTCGATTTCTTCTTTTAAAAACTCCATTTTTTGTCTCGGGTTGTTATGCATCCAAAGGAAATCAAAGCTATGTTTTTGACTCAATTTTTTAGCATTAAATTTTTCATCTATCAATAAAAATTGTTTTCCTTTATAGTTGATTTGGTGGTCTTTCTTTATAAAATGTTGAGATTGAAAATCCGTATCCCAATTAATAAACTGAATGGTTTTAACTTGTTTTTGGTCTAAAGCAGGCTTTACGAAGAATTCGAAGTTTCTATCAGTTGAATTTAAATCGGTAAGCAAAATACTTTCATTACCATCGATAAATGCCGCTGCGTAATTTTTTCTCAAGCTAAAAAAGATGAGCTCTTGTTGCTTGGTAGACATTATTTTTTGGTAGGCAAAAGTAACTTGAATAACTAGCAGTATAATTGCGCTGCTCAACAGATATTTCTTTTTATACTGGATTAGTGCTATGGTAAGTAAGATCATAAATAAACACAATAACAGCAACTGCCATTTATTGAGCCATATTTCGGTGATACCAGCATAAGGGAGTTCCGAAATCCACTTTAATCCTTTGTTGATAAATACAATAAGCCACTCAAAAGCAGGTGCTATAAAATGAACTTTTAGTAATAAGATAGCAATACCTACGTACATTAATATTGTAATTGGTATAAGGATAAAAAGGTTGCTAATGATAAAGTAAACTGGGAATTGATGGAAATAATAGATGCTCAACGGGAGTGTAGCCAACTGTGCCGCCAAACTCATGGCAACAGTTCCCCATAATTTATCTAGCCATTTATTTTTGAAATAACACCATTTATAGATTTTAGGTTGATAATAAATTAGCCCAAATACGGCTAAAAATGAAAGTTGAAAACCGACATCCCAGACTAAAAATGGATTGTAGGCTAATAAGCCAAATGCAGTAAAAGCTACAATATTGTAACTGTTGCTACTCCGTTTAAACTGTTTGGCTAAGATAAAAGCTGTAAGCATAATTGCCGATCTTAACACAGAAGGAGAAAAGCCAGTTAAAAGAGAATAGTACCAAATTAAGCTGCAAATGAGTATAACTTTAAAAACGCGACCCGCATTCTTCTTATCGAGGAAAGACAGCAGCCAGTTTAGCATAATGTAAATAATACCTACATGCATACCCGAAACAGATAGGGCGTGAATAGTTCCTGTTTTACTGTAAGCGGCTAAAGTTTCCTTGCTTAAATCGGCACGATAGCCTAAAATTAAGGTTGAAGCTACTGCAAAAGCTTCATCATCATGAATAAGTTTTCTGTAAATCTCTACTTGTTGCTTTCTAACTTTTAAGGCATAATCTATGATCGGATTTCCTTCACTTTCTAGAAGTTTTATTAATTCATCTTGTCGTATAAAGCTTTGATGATAGATGTTTTTAGCAGCTAACCATTGTTTGAAATCAAATTCTGCAGGATTGTAAGGTGGTTCTACCGGAAGGTAATTTGCTAAAATCAATAATTCGTCGCCATAGCTTAGATGGATAGGAGATAGACTGTCTACTTTTAGTGCGATAAGTAAATTTCCGCTACATTTTTCTGCTACATTATTTAAATATCCATCCGTAACTGCAACTTCAAATCTTAAAATATCATTCGTTTGTTGAGGTTCGCTATTTATCCAAACTTTTAATTGATGATACTGCTTATGGGCATAATAGTTTTTACGAAGGAAGTTGGTATGAAATAGTGTAAGGAATATTCCTAAAAAGAAAAACAGGAGATAATAGAGGCTGGCAATTGGTTTTTTATAGTTCCAAGCTTTGAGTTTCTTGTAGAAGGTATTAATTAAGAGTGCAGCGATTGATAATGATGCCAAAACTATTGCGGCTACTCTTAATAGTTGTTGGTTCTGTAAATAGTAGCCTAAGATGATGCCGCCAATCAACGGCAAAAGTATCTTGACAAATACTATTTCTGCTCTAAATATCAAATTGGTTGGTTAACTGTTCAAATTGTATAAATGGTTAATTGTTGATGGCTTATAGTTGATAGATTATTTTTTTTTAGACTACTGACCATGAAATCATCAACTATAAGCTAGCTGGTTACTAATCGCTGATCCCTAACTCTAAATTAAAACTGATACCTTAATTGTACTCTCATTTCAGATTTCATCTTTCCTTGTATTTCGTCTAATCCAGAGCCTACAGTTTCTACGTTTTCGTAATTATAGAGTGCATACCTGCCCCAGACATCTAATTTCTTTGCTAATCTGTATTTTAAGTTTGCATAGCCTCTAATGCCTTTGCCATTGTATAAACCGAAAGTAAAGTTGTATAATACATCATCTTCGTAAGCATAAATACGGCTGTCATAAGAAGCGGTATTGAAGTACGAGACTCTGATGTTTCCAGAAATTCTGGAAGAAAGTGGACTATAACTCACATCTTGATAAGCTAAATAACCAAACTCCGAATTTGCATTTCCTTTTTTAAACTGCACAATCTCTACACGGTTTTGGAAACCAAGTGATTTGCCTACTACCCATTTAACTTCTGCACGGTAGTTTTCTTTCTTTACATCATCAAGGTAATTGAATGGAACTGTTAAGTTAGTGTTCTGCTGTTTGATTTCAGATTTGAATCTTAATATCGCTTTAAAAGTTTTACTTGGGCTATAGGTAACTTGTCCTAAAAATTCATAGCCGTCAGAAGGGGCATCAACCCTAAAACGTAACCAAGGAAATTTGAAATAATCGCCGTAAAACTGAATGCTCCAAACTTTCGATGGATTGATATTTAAACCAGCATACAGCCCTTTTTCATTAAATGCTTCACTAGCTTCGGCAGTTGCCTGATTAAAGAAGTTGTGGTAGTTTTTTTGGTAGTTTCTATGTAAAACCACAGCCGAAACCGTTGATGATAAACTCACCAATGCACCGTTTACGTAAGCTAAGCCTGCATCTATACCTTTTCCAAATTCACCAAAAAAATAGAAGTTTTTGTAAGTATAACTATAATGTGCACCTACGTTGGCCAATTCTTTTCCAGTAAAGTTAAAATGTTGGTATAAGCTAGAGCCTGGCACAAATAATCTATTGAAAGAAGTGTGATAAGCTATAGCGCCAATATTTAGTGCGTTGTTTCTGTATTGTAAAACGCCACCATAAACAATCTGCTCAGTACTGTTTTTATTGTTGATTTCTGTTTGCGTTCTATGTAAACCTGTTTCGTTAATTGTACTAAGCGTCTGTTCGCCGTCAATGTTAGTACTTAAAGATGCATCCAGTTTTCTGTGAGATACAAAAGGACTGAAATCTATATTTTTAGTAATAAGTATTGTTGTAGCGATGCCTCGTAAAAAAGAAAACTCGTTGGCAGAAGTATAAGGTCTTAAGCCTACATCACGTTTAACGACGCCTGTAACGTCTGGAGATTTACCGAAAGCAAAACCCGACCAAAGCGTTAATGCTTGACCAAATTGCATGGTATAATCTCCCAAAACTATTTTTTTAAATCTTCCTGTATTTAATATCGCTAAGTGTCCCGACATAAAGTCGAATGGTTTTTGTTTCGGACCGTTAAAAAGGTGCTCGCCCGCATCTTTCTCAAATACTAAAGATGCTGAAATACGGTTTGCGTAGGTGTAACGATACCTTAACAAATATCGGTCTGGAGTGCCTAAATACCTACTTCCCGGTAAATCGGTGTAGCCTTTTGTTTTTTCGAGTACTTTGCCATAACGTATGATTAAATCGTTGTTGCCATATTTGGTTAGGTTGGTGGCGGTGATTTTATCTGCCATAGCTGTTTGGTCTAAAGTTGCAAAAGGAATTAATCTTTGGATGGTTTGTAAATCAAATTCTGCAATACTTTGTAGCTCTAACAAATCGATTAGTTTGCCATTCTTCCTAATATGCTCAAACAAATTACTGATTTGAAGAGGCGATAAGAAAATCAAAGTCTTTAATTCTTCGGCATTGGTATTATTAAGGTTTATAGGGTGTTTACGATAGTAGGTTAAGCGGTCCTGTAATTCGGAAAGGTCATAGTCTTCTGGCAGATTTTCGGCGATGCTTTCTATTAAATCTTTAATTAATTGGTCTTCTTGCGTTTGTGCTGTTGCTGAAAATCCAATTAGCAAAAAAGCAGTAATGATGATAAATCTAAAGCGCATAAGACAAGCCAATTTGAGGGGTGTAACCAATTTGAGGATGACTTTCTACTGCTATGTCTAAAATCCATTTTTGATAGTTTAAGCCAATACCAAAATATTGTTTGAAAGGCTTGGCACTCAATCCGCCGCGTAAACTCAATAATTCGTAAAATTTATAATCAACACCTAATGCAACATCAAATTTGCGTTCTAAATCTTTGGAAACATTAATAGCTAATAATACTTTATTGGAAGGAGTATAGCTAGCTCCAAAATGAACAGCAGCTGGAATATAAGTCTCAACATTAGTGGCTTTATATTTTTGTGAAGAAGGATTGTTCACGAAAACTCCCAAGCCAATTTGCTTACTCAACGAATAATTTACTCCAGCGTCAACCGAAAAAGTTGTGGCGTTGCCATAATTGGTAATCTTAATTTGATGAATATTGGCTTTGACACCTATAGCAAGGTCATCTCCAAATTTTTTCGCAAAACAAAAGCCAGCTTTAATTTCGTTGAACTCACTAATTCCATATCGATTGATGCTAAGGCCTGCGAAGTTATTGCCAAACGGATGTACGAATGCAAAGCTTTGTTCACTAAGCTCATCACCAAATAAATAGCGAGCGTAGTTTAAAGCAACCATTGAAGATTTTAAGCCTGTGATTCCAGCAGGATTGGCATTTAAACTCCAAACATCATTTACGGCAGCGCTGGCATTGGCCATAGCTTTAAGTCTAGCACCTTGGTTATATTGGGCAAGGGCATCCGTAAACAGAAAAGTTAGGATAAGGGTTAATAGATTTTTTGTCATACATAGCTTAGATACACCAATTTAAGGCATTGCAACTAAGCTTTGAAGAAAAATCAAAAGAAGTTTAGAGGTTTTAGCTATATCTCGTCGTTAAGTTTCAAAAGAAAACCCTTCAAACGTTCTAGCGAATCAATAATTTTTTGATTTTCCTTCACTTCACCACTGTTACTCTTCATGTGCTCTTTTGCTCCTTTTAGGGTAAAACCTTTATCATCTACTAAATGAAAAATAATCTTTAAGTTCTCGATATCTTCAGGGGTGAAAAGACGATTTCCTTTTTTGTTTTTCTTGGGTTTAAGAACTTCAAATTCCTTCTCGTAAAACCTAATCTGTGAAGCATTTACATCAAACATTTCGGTCACTTCGCCCATGGTATAATACATTTTATTGATTTCTCTTTCTTTGTATGGCATGTTTGATACTGATTATTAAACGATTATAGAATTTACTTAAAGTGTTCAAATGTAAACTGATTTTAGCAGAAAACCACAATAAAATTATAATTTTGTTCCTCATTAAATTATTACCACTAAGACACAAAGAACACAAAGGGATTTTGGTTAAGACGATGGGATTGTTAATTCCCTAAAACCTAAAACCTAAAACCTAAAACCTAATACCTTATAAAAAATGACAGCAAAAGAAATAAGACAGACCTTTTTGGAGTTTTTCAAAAGCAAACAACATCATATTGTACCCTCAGCGCCAATTGTGGTTAAAAATGATCCAACATTGATGTTTACCAATGCCGGAATGAACCAATTTAAAGATTTGTTTTTAGGTGAAGCGGCTGTAAAATATCCACGTGTGGTGGATACGCAACGTTGTTTACGGGTTTCGGGTAAACATAACGATTTGGAGGAAGTTGGTATTGATACTTATCACCACACCATGTTCGAAATGTTGGGCAACTGGAGTTTTGGCGATTATTTCAAAAAAGAAGCGATTGCGTGGAGTTGGGAGCTATTAACTGAAGTTTACAAAATTCCTAAAGACCAATTGTACGTTTCTGTTTTTGAGGGCGATGAAAAAGAAGGCTTGCCAATGGATACCGAAGCATTTGAGCTTTGGAAGCAATTTGTACCAGAAGAACGTATCGTTTTAGGTAATAAGAAAGATAATTTTTGGGAAATGGGAGATACGGGCCCTTGTGGTCCGTGCTCTGAAATTCACGTAGACTGCCGTACCGCTGAAGAGCGTGCCGATGGAAAAGGAAAATCTTTGGTGAATGCAGACCATCCTCAGGTAATTGAGATTTGGAACAACGTATTTATGCAGTTTAACCGCTTAAAAGACGGTTCTTTAAATCCACTTCCGGCACAACACGTAGATACGGGGATGGGTTTTGAGCGTTTGGTGCGTGTATTGCAAGGTAAAACTTCAAACTATGATACTGACGTTTTTCAACCGTTGATCAATTTTATTGCAGAAAAATCTGGATTTGAATATGTAGGTAGCGCCGAACCTGGAGAAAAAGGTTGGAACGAAGCGGTGGCAATGCGTGTAATGGCAGACCACATTCGTGCTATTTCTTTCGTAATTGCTGATGGTCAGTTACCTTCTAACAATAAAGCTGGTTACGTAATTCGTCGTATTTTACGTAGAGCGGTGCGTTATGCTTATACTTTCCTGAACTTAAAAGAACCATTCTTAAATCAGTTAGTTCCAGTATTAGCAGAGCAATTTAATGGTGTATTTGATGAGTTATACTTGCAAAAAGATTTTGTGCAAAAAGTAGTTTTAGAGGAAGAAGTTTCTTTCTTGAGGACTTTGGCTACGGGTATCCAGCGCTTCGAAAAATACGAAGGCGGTAAAATCATTGATGGTAATTTCGCTTTTGAGTTATATGATACTTTCGGTTTTCCGATAGATTTAACCGATTTGATGGCTCGCGAAAAGGGACTTTCAGTAGATATGGAAGGCTTTAACAAAGCCTTAGAAGAACAGAAAAATCGTTCTCGTGCAGCAACAGCTATCGATACTGGAGACTGGGTGATCGTTAACGAAGACAGAGAAACTGAATTTGTAGGTTACGATTTATCAGAGATAGAAACTGAAATTGTTAAGTATAGAAAAGTAACAGCTAAAGGTAAAGAGCAATATCAAATTGTGTTGGCTCAAACGCCTTTCTATGCAGAAAGTGGTGGTCAGGTTGGTGATACAGGTAGGTTGGAAGACCACAGCAGACAATTTTGGGTGGAAATTACCGACACTAAAAAAGAAAACGGTGTAACTGTACACTTCACAGATACTTTGCCAGCAGATTTAGAAGGCAAGTTTTGGGCTGTTATCGATGAAGAAAAACGTAAAGCTTCAGAAAACAATCACTCGGCTACGCACTTATTACATGCGGCAATGAAGCAAGTTTTAGGTACGCATGTCAATCAAAAAGGTAGTTTGGTGAATTCGGATTACCTGCGTTTCGATTTTTCTCACTTCGCTAAAGTAACTGATGATGAATTGAACCAGATCGAAGATATCGTTAATGAGAAAATCAGAGAGAATATCCTATTAAAAGAACAAAGAAATGTGCCATATCAAGAAGCAATTGATAGTGGTGTAACCGCTTTGTTTGGCGAAAAATATGGTGATTTTGTTCGTGTAATCACTTTTGATGACCATTTTTCGAAAGAGCTTTGCGGCGGAACTCACGTAAAAGCTACAGGTCAAATTGGTTTCTTTAAGTTAACTTCTGAATCTGCGGTTGCGGCAGGTGTACGTAGGATAGAAGCGATTACTGGCGAACGTTCTGCTGCTGTGATTCGAGAGCACTTCGATTTAGTGAAGAACTTGAATGCCTTATTGAACAATCCTAAAGATTTTGTTTCTGCCTTAGGTAAGATCATAGATGATAACAGTGCCCTAAAAAAAGAGATTGAAAAAAGTATCACTGAAAGAGCGGTTGCTTTAAGAACTGATTTAGAAGCACAAATACAAAATATTGATGGCGTGAACTTTATTGCAACTACTGTTGATTTGCCAAATGCTGATGCTGTGAAAACTTTAGCTTATGCTGTAAAAGGTGCTGTGCAGAATTTATTCTTAGTGTTAGGTGTGGTGGTAGATGGCAAGCCTCAACTTACCATAGCTATTGATGACGAATTGGTAAAAGAAAAAGGCTACAATGCAGGGCAGATTGTGAGAGAATTAGCTAAAGAAATACAAGGTGGTGGCGGTGGTCAACCTTTCTATGCAACTGCTGGCGGTAAAGATGCCGCTGGTTTGGATAGAGCGATTGAGAAAGCGAAATCATTTTTGAAGTAAAAAACACGGAAATTGTAGCATTTTATCTTTTCTAGTCGTATTGTAAAAGTAGAAAGCGCTACAATTTTTTTTTGTTACATCACCATTAAATAAACGAACACATTAAATGAAAAAAAATCTATTAACACTAATATTATCATTCTCGGTAATATCAGTTTTTGCTCAAAAAGATAGCACAAAAGTAACTGATAGAACAGTTGGAAGAAATGAAATTAGACTTAACTTGTTAAACACTATCATTGGCATACCAGAAATAAGCTATGAGCGAATATTTAACGATAACAGTGGCGCTGGTCTGTCTATTTTGTTTGGGATAGATGACAATACAGATTATAAACTTGGAGCAATACCTTACTACAGAGTTTATTTTGGAAATAATAACAAAATGGGTACAGGTTTTTTCATCGAAGCAAATGCTGCAGTGATGCAGGTTGAAGATGATAGGATTTATCTAACCGATCCTAACGGTTATGCTTATTCATATAGAGAGACTAATGTGACTAGCTTTGGTTTAGGTGCTGCTGCCGGAGGTAAATTTCTTACCAAAAACGGATTTGTAGGAGAGGTTTACTTGGGTGCTGGTCGTTTTTTCAATAAGAAGAATTATGTAGAAGCTTACCCGAGAATAGGTATTACCATTGGTAAAAGATTTTAAAACTACAAAGCCCCGATAATTTCGGGGCTTTGTAGTTTTAAAATTTAAGTGTATTTCATTACTGGTAACTGAAAATAAGGTTAAGACTGTTTGCTATATTTAATTTCTACATTACCATTAATTGGATTGTTATTAAAATCGACACCGCTATAAACTCCCGAAAAATCGTTTTCAGGTTTAATTAAGTAGTACATTTTAATGTATATGCTGACTTTTTGTATGTATGAAACCCCTAATACTTCAAAATCTAAATATGCATTTTGTCCTCTATTAATTAATTTAACAATATCATTTTCAATAATTACATCTGGGTTTTTGCTTGAGATATTGTAATTAAGGGAATCAATACTGAGTTCGAGCGTATGAAAATCCTCACTATCACCGTGAAACTTAAATTGGTAGTCTCCTGATAAATTGGAGAACAAGGAAGCGAACGGGCTTGTATTCGAAATTTTTGAAGAAATGCTTGGTAAATGACTTTCAATAATAATTCGTTTCCCCTTAAGTTCTTGTGTAAGCAAAGGATTGATTTGACGGGTAGAAAATTCATTTTCCATTTCTGTCTTACTGGCGAACTTTTTTAAGATGATCTTGCCAGCAATAGTTCTGTTATATTTATCAAACCCAGAGTACGTACCTATTAAGTAATTTCTCTCTGTAGAAGTAGATTTTCCGACAAAAAAAACAAAGTTTGCACCTTCTTTTTTTATATTATTTGAAACGTATTTGGTATGCATAAACATTAAATCTTCGCTTATTTTAATGTCGCCATAAAAAACATATTCTGATTTGATGTCGTTTTCATCAAAATAAACAAAGCGAAATTCCATATTACTCCAATTGTTGTAAATTGTTAGTTTTCCTTTGTTCATTTTTTGATCTTCACCGTAGTAATAGCAACAATAATAGAAATCCTCATTAGATTGCGCAGTTTCAATAAGTGCAAGCTGTGCTTTCATTTCTAGTTCATCAAAAATTTCATTTTCTAGAAAGGATTCTATCCTGTCGTAATTCAAGTAGTTCAAAAAAGCATATTTGTATTCTCTGTTGAGTCTAATGATTGGTTTCCCTTGTTTTAACTCTCTGTTTTTAGTGTATAGGTATTTTCCATTGATGTATCCTTTCGTTATTTGTTCAAATTCATTTTTTAAACTAGGCTTTAAAGGATCGTAATTTGCAAAGCCAAACAGTTGCGAGTCGCTGATGAAATCCACTTTGTGTTTATTGTTAAACTTATTCATAATCGCTTTTAGCAACTTATCAAAGCAATATTTGGAGAGAATTAATTGGTCCGATACTAATGTTTTATCGTTTTCCATTGTTTTCTTGTTTTTGTCATAGGAAATATTTGTTAGGTATAAAGTAATCGTAAAAAAAAAGATTAGTTAACAATTACAATAGCTTTAATTTAAAATTAATCTATTGTAAAATGAAAAAAATCACAATTCTCTTATTCTTAATTTTTCCAATTGTTCTCTTCGGACAGAGGGCTATCAAAGGAAATGTAAAAGGAGCCGATGGCAATTTAATTGGTGTATCAATAAGTACAAAAGATAATAGCCAAGGTACACTTACAGATTCACAGGGAAATTTTAAACTCACAGTCTCTGATAAAGCTACAACACTAGTGTTTACCTTTTTGGGATATGTTACCAAGGAAGTGGTACTTGATCAAGAAAAAGAATATCAGGTTTTTCTAGATAAGGAAACAAAACAGTTAAAAGAAGTAGCTGTTAAAGGCTTCTCTGGAGTTATTGGTCAGGCAAGACGTAGATTAGAATCTGTCCAGTCTGTACCAGAATCTGTAGTTACACTTACCTCCCAAGAAATAGAATCAAAGGGAATTGTGAACGTCCAAACTTTTGCAAACACGATTCCTAACGTGAACTTCACCACTTCGCAAGGGGTTGGAAATAATTTTATTACCGTTAGAGGGATTTCCCATATAAGAAATGGAGAATCGCCGATAGCATTTGTGATAGATGGTGTTACCTTGCCAGACGCTAATTTAATTAATCAAGAATTGTTTGATTTGGCGATGATAGAAATTGTTAAGGGACCACAAGGTGCATTGTATGGTAAAAATGCGATAGCAGGAGCAATTAACATTACTACAAACCAGCCTACCAATGACTTTAGTAACAAAATTTCTTTGGGCTACGGCAGTGGAAATTTATTTAAAACGCAGCTTTCTTTTTCTGGCCCCATTATGAAAGATAAGTTGTTTTATAGGGTTTCTGGTTCTTATAGAAAAGGAGATGGTGTAATTAAAAACACCTATTTAAATAAGCCTGTAGATTATATTGAAGATTTATCGTTGAGAGCCCAAATAAAAGCCAACCTGTCGAATAAAATAAATGCAACAGCGACGGGACAAATAATTAATACAAAAGCTGGTGCAACGTATTATGCAGCTGGGGTTACAACTCCTAATTTTGGGGCAGATGATTTTAATAACCAAGCAGTTATTGCCGACCAATTTGGAACTTCGAAATTGAAAGGGAATTATGGAAATTTAAAGGTGAATTTTGATTTAGAAGGAGTAACACTTACATCATCCACAACTTACAACAAAAGCGACAGAAATCACACAGGTGATTTAGATTTTACCTCTGCCGATATTCTTAGGCAATTTCAAAATAGTGACTCTAAAACTTTCAATCAGGAAATCAAATTAAGCTCGAAAAATAAAGAAACTACCAAGTTAACATGGGATTTAGGGGCATTCTACCAAAACTCTGCAAAATTATTGTATACTCAAGCAACTGCTGATTTTGGTTTTTTTGCCCCTCCTTACGCCCCAACAGGAGCTCAATCTACTTTGGCAGTTTCCGATTTTACCAATACTTATTCAACACTTGCAGCTTTTGGTTTTGTAGACTATAAAGTGACGGATAAATTTACAGTTTCTGCTGGTCTTCGTTACGACAACGATCATATTAAACAAGATAACAGAACCCTTAATACCAAGCCAGATAAAACCGATTCGCAGTTACAGCCGAAATTATCTCTGTCTTTAAAAGCTACAGAAAATATGTTGCTGTACACAAACTATGGGCGAGGTTATAGAAGTGGCGGATTTAATCAGGCAAATACCGTACGTTTTAACGAAGGTTACGAAGCAGAAATCACCAATAACTATGAGTTTGGTATCAAGAATAGTTTTCTGAACAACCGTATCATTTTAAACCTATCTACTTACTATATCGATTTTAAAAATCAGCAACAATACGCCCTGCTAATTAATGGGTCTGGAAATATATTGATAGGAAATTTTAATTTTCCAAAAAGCGAATCGTATGGTTTTGAAGCAGATTTTAAGATAAGAGCAACAAATTACTTAGATATTTTAGCTAGTTATGGACTTAGTAAATCGATCATTCTAGAAGGAACATCAACCTATAGCGTGGGAGCCAATAACTCTTTTAATGTTGCAAAAAAGAATACGCCATTGGTTCCTCAAAATAGTTATGTTCTAGCGCTAGAATCTAATTTCAATTTAACAAAGAAAGTATCTTTCAATGGTAATCTTACCTTGAGGGGAACTGGCAAAATCTATTGGCATGAAGATAACCGAGCAATATCATCCGCTTACAATCTTCTTAGCTCAAAAGTTGGGATAGCCGTTAATGGTTTTGCGGTAAACGTGTTTGGAAATAACATCTTAAATCAAAAATACATCACAGAATATTTCGGACAGGATTTTTCTAATGGCTCTGGAGATTTAGCTTGGAAGGGACAACCTGCTGTTTTTGGAGTTGATTTCAGTTATAAATTTTAGTTGAAGAAGCGTATTGAAATCAATGTTTTTCAAATAGCCAATTTGATTTAAAAACATTCAAAAAATAACGATTACCATATACTGATTGATGCGTAAAAGTATATGGTAATCTGTTCTATAGCATTTAATCGCTTATCAATGATTGAAGCTATCAAGTAAATGATTAATAAATAAATATGAGAGTAGCTACAGATATCGGTGGAACCTTTACGGATTTAGTATGTCTTGAATTTGATAAGACAACGGGAAAGCCAATAGGTTTGAAAGTTTCAAAAACAGATACCATTCCCTCTAACTTTGAAGAAGGAATTTTAAATGCAATAAATAAGCATGGTTTAGATTTAGACAAGGTAGGTTTTTTTGCGCATGGCACCACCGTAGTAATTAATGCACTTACTGAGCACAAGGGAGCTAGAACTGCTTTAATAACCACCAAAGGGTTTAGGGATGTTTTAGAGATTGCAAGGTCTAACCGCCCTGATTTATTCAATTTCAACTTTATAAAACAACCTCCATTTGTACCTAGGTACCTCCGTTTTGAAGTTGAAGAGAGAATGAACTATAAAGGCGAAATAATTCAACCTATCAGCTATGAAAACATAGCTTCAATTGTCCGTACTTGCAAAGAGGAACAAATAGAAGCTTTAGCCGTTTGTTTTTTACATTCTTATAAAAACCCAGCGCATGAATTGGCTTTCATTCAAAAAATAAAACCTTTACTAAACGGAGTCGAAATCATCGCTTCTCATGAAATAACTAGAGAATGGCGAGAATATGAACGTACAAGCACTACGGTTTTGTCAAGTTATGTATTGCCGCTTACCAAAAATTATCTGGTAAAACTGGAGCAGAAACTGAAACTAAATGGTCTGAAGAACGCTCCGTACATTATGCAGTCTAATGGTGGAATCACTACTATCAAGGATATCAAAGAAAATCCTATTACCATTGTTGAATCTGGACCGGCAAGTGGCGTTTATGGGGTTATAGCTTTAGGCAATGTCATTAATAGAAAGAATATGATTGTCTTAGATATTGGTGGCACAACGGCAAAATGTGCATTGGTTGAAAATGGACAAGTAAAAATTACTACTAATTATAAAATTGACCATTCCAAAACTAAAGCGGGTTATCCAATCCAAACACCAGTAATAGATATTGTAGAAATAGGAAATGGAGGTGGCAGCATAGCTTGGGTAGACACTGGTGGAAAAATGCATGTGGGACCTAAAAGTGCAGCAGCAATGCCGGGGCCAGCTGCTTATGGAAGAGGAGGAAAGCACTTAACTACAACTGATGCTAATGTGATTTTGGGTCGCATTCATCCAGATTATTTTTTGGGAGGAGAACTTACCCCTAATTATAAAAGTATTGATGAAGCTTCGAAAATGCTCTGTGAAACCTTCAATACTAATAAAGAAGCCATTGCCAGAGGCATTATAAGGATTGCAAATGCAAACATGATTAATGCACTAAAGCTTGTTTCGATTAACAAGGGCTACGATACTAGAGATTTTTCTTTAGTAGTAATTGGGGGTGGTGGTGCCATGCATGGAGCAGATTTAGCTAGAGAACTTCAGGTAAAAGAACTGATAGTTCCTAAAAATGCAGGTGTTTTTTCGGCGGTTGGAATGTTGATGTCTGATTTGAGAAGGGACTCGATACGAACCAATGTGGTGGTATTAACCGACAAAACAAAAGTGAAAATCCAGGATACGTTCTTGGATATGGAGAACGATGCCATCAAAAAGTACGAAAATGATGGGTTCGAAAAAGAGCAAATTGAATTTTCATATTATACTGATTTGCGTTACGCTGGACAAGAACATTATGTAAAAGTGCAAATACCGCTTTCTATTAATATTATACTGGATGAGATGATCAAGGATTTCCATGAAGCGCATCAGAAGCAGTATTCATTTAGACTAGACAATAAAGTAGAGCTGGTGAATTTTCATTTAGTTGCCCAGGTTAAGGTAGATAAGCCTGACTTCCCGAAAATAGAAACTAAGGGAAAACTAGTGTGTGATGCCATTTTTGAATTTAAAGAAGTGGATTTTGATGATTTAGGAATACATCGTACCGCATTTTACAATCGTGATTTATTGGAACCCGATATGCTTATCAACGGTCCTGCGATAATAGCAGAAAATGCCACTACAACCTTAGTTACACCGCTACAAAAACTATTAGTTGACAGCTATGGAAATCTAATCATAACAATGCTATAAAATGAAAGACTTTACATTAGAAATCATACAAGATTCATTAATTGCTGCAGGCGATGAAATGTTTAAAACATTAGAACGCACCAGTATGAGTCCAATTATATACGAATCTTTGGATTATGCTGTTGGGATTACCGATAGCAAGGGTGAGTTACTGGCTCAAGGAAATGGAATTACTGCATTTTTAGCTGCACTTGATTCTGTAGTGAGAAGTACATTGGAAAAATATACTGGAGAAAATTTATTGAAAGAAGGTGATGTCATTATTGCGAATACGCCTTATGCCGGCGGAGGGACACATCTTTCGGACGTATCTGTGGTATATCCTGTATTCTATCATAATGAATTGGTTGCTTTTACGGTTAATAAGGCGCATTGGACAGAATTAGGGGGTACTTATCCAGGTTCTGTTTCTACAATAGCTACCGAAATTTTTCATGAGGGAATACATTTTCCTTTTATAAAGATTAAGAGTAAAGGAGAACTTAATCAGGCGGTGATAGATATCATTAAAGCCAATGTACGTTTGCCCGAAAGTACGCTGGGTGATTTATTTGCAGGTATTGCCGCTGCCGAAGTTGGAGCAAGACGGGTCATCTCAATTATAGAAAAGTACGGGTTAGAAGTTTATAAGGAAGCTGGAGTTTCATTTTTAAATTATGGAGAGCGTATGAGCTTAGAAGCGCTCAAATCAATCCCGAAAGGTACTTACTTAGGTGAATCTGCGGTAGAAAATAATGGTTTTGGAGACGGCCCTTTTCCTGTTAAAGCAAAAGTAACCATTACAGACAGCAAGTTTACCGTGGATTTTAATGGTTCGCACCCGCAAGTTAAGGGAGCTGTAAATTTATCTTTTAATGGATTGATAACTGGATGCAGAACTATTTTTAAAGCCATAACAACCCCCGAAATGGATGCAAATGGTGGAGCTTTTAGACCTATGGAAGTTCTTTGCGAACCTGGTACGATAGTAAGCGCCGAGTTTCCGGCAGCTGTATCTATCTATTATGAAACCTTAATTGTTGCGATAGATTTAGTCTGGAAAATATTGGCTCCATTAATACCAGATAAGCTACCTGCTGGACATTTACGCTCTGTTTGCGCCACATTTATATCAGGCATACATCCATATACTAATGAATTTTATATTCAGGCAGAACCGCTAGCTGGTGGCTGGGGCGCTTCAAAAAGCCACGATGGAAATAGAGGGCAACTTTCTTGCGGAAGTGGCGAATCCTATAATATTCCTGTTGAAATTAGGGAAATGCGCTACGGAATAGAAGTGCAACAATATGCATTTCATAACGAAGGTGGGGGTTATGGTAAATTCCAGGGAGGTAATGGGCAATACATCGATTATAAAATACTTTCGGATGGAGCTTCTTTAACGGCGGCGTTTCTTGGTGCCGAAACCAAAACTTGGGGTATTGATGGTGGCCATGATGGTTCCTATAATTATTTTAAGATCATTCGGGTTAATGGCGAAGAAGAGCGTCACAGTTTGGGTACCAATATCAATCTCAAAAAGGGAGATATCGTACGTTGTGTTACGGCAACTGGTGGCGGTTATGGAAAGCCAGAAAATCGACCTAAAGAACAAGTTCTGTTAGATATTAAAAATGAATATATCACCATCGAACAAGCTAAAGAAGCGTATCAAATATCAATATGAAATTCTGGGCGATATATTAAGAGCCTTAAGCGTTTACAACATGCTGAAATTAAAAAATGGAAATAAAGAAAATCAGCTATGCAGCTGAAAATGAGCATTACAATAAAGAACTTTTTTTGATTCAGGAAGAAGGCTTGTCTATGACATTCGGAACCGTTTTTTTAATGAAGGGTACCAGAATACCTGAGAAAGGATTTTCTAAACATGAACAGCATGAAATTTCTGTGATTCAGCAGGGTAAAATTGAAATGCTTAATGAAAACGGGACGATAAAAGGGTATTTAACTGCTGGAGATGTAGTATTTATTACCGCACTCGAAGCGCAAGCAGGAAATGTGCTAGAAGAAACCCAAATTATTTACACACTGTTCGGTAAAAAGGGAAAAAACAAATGAAAAAAATAACAATCGAAGACCTCGAATATATCTCTTTAGGTTCGACCATATTGGGAACTGGAGGTGGCGGTAATCCTTACATCGGTAAGTTATTGGCGAAACAAGCAATTCAAGCTTATGGCGACGTAACGTTAATAAAAGCACATGAACTAGATAACGATGCATTAGTAGTACCTGTCGCCGCTTTTGGCGCTCCTATGATTCTCGTCGAAAAGCTGTTTTCTGCAGAGGAATTTTATAATGCTTTCGATATGATGGAAAATTATCTGGGAAGAAAAATTGATGCTGTTATGCCTGTAGAAGCGGGTGGGCTCAATGGTATAATTCCATTTGCTGTTGCTGCAAAAAAAAGAATTCCAATTGTTGATGCTGATGGTATGGGACGGGCATTTCCTCGTTTAGAAATGACAACTTTTACCCTTCATGGAATTCCCGCATCTCCAATTACGCAAGCAGACGAGAAAGGAAATAGAAATTTATATCATACTATAGATAATACTTGGGGCGAAACCTTAGTTGGAGCTACGACTATACAAATGGGTGGCAGTTGTGCTGTTACCTGTTATTCAATGAGTGGTGCCGAAGTTAAAAAATCCGCTGTACACGATACCATTTCGTATGCTAAAATACTGGGAGAATCAGTGCTGAATGCGAAAAAAAATCAGCTAAATCCAATTTCAGCTTTAATGCAACAGACACAAGCTTTTAAACTCTTTTCAGGAAAAATATCCAATATTTCTATGAAGACCGAAGGTAGATGGAATACAGGCATTTGTGAAATAGACGGATTGGAAGAAGATAACGGTTCGAAAATGGAAATAGATTTTCAAAATGAATTTCTAATTGCAAAAAAGAATGGTGAACCAGCTGCCATTACACCCGATTTAATTGTGTTGTTAGATGCTGAAAATGCACACCCAATTACGGCAGAAACTATTCAATATGGTACCAGGGTAATTGTGATTGGGATTAAAGCTGATAAGCAATGGCGTACTGCTGCTGGAATTGTGCTAGGTGGTCCGGAGAAGTTTGGATATACAGAGAAATTTATCCCAATAGAATTATTAAACGCTAAACAATAACGTATGTTTTATAAGATAGGAGTAGATGTAGGTGGAACTAATACCGATGCAGTATTGGTTTCTAATGCAGATGAAATTATAGCTAAGACCAAACAAACAACTACATCAGATATCAGTAGTGGTATCGAAAATGCCATTAGTGAGGTGCTTTCACAAAGCAAAATCCCTAAGGAATTGATTAAATATATCATGCTAGGGACAACCCATTGTACAAATGCTTTGGTAGAAAGAAAAGAACTCAATAAAGTGGGAGCAATTCGCATCGGCTTGCCGGCCGGTAGTGCTATTCCTATAATGACAGATTTTCCAGAAGACCTAAAAAAGATGCTAGAGAAGCATTGTTATATGGTAAATGGGGGATATGAATATGATGGGCGTCTCTTAAATCCTTTGAATGAAATGCAAATTAAAGCGTGTCTTCTAAAAATGAAAGGAGAAGTAGAATCACTTGCTATTACTGGGATATTCTCAAAAATTAACGCTGACCAGGAAATACAGGTTAAAGATTGGGCGAAAGAGATTTTAGGAGATGACATTAAAGTTAGTTGTTCATTTCAAATTGGAGGATTAGGCTTATTGGATAGGGAAAATGCATGTATATTAAATGCTGCACTACATGGAGTCGCTCTTAAAATGGTTCATGCTTTCAGAGCCACAGTTAGTCGCTTACAATTAAATGCTCAACTATTTATCGGACAAAATGATGGTACTTTGATGTCTTTGGAACAAGTTCAGCAATTCCCTATCCATACCATTTCATCAGGGCCTACAAATAGCATTAGAGGAGCGGGCTTAATGTCGAAAGTGAAGAACGGTATTGTGATAGATGTTGGTGGCACCACTTCTGATGCAGGTGCATTAATTAATTTTTTTCCTAGAGAAAGTACCCAGGCAACTGAAATAGGAGGTGTTCTAACTAACTTTAGAATGCCCGACGTGGTATCTGTGGGTATCGGAGGAGGAACAATTGTGCGATTCGACCATGATGTTTGTACGCTTGGTCCTGATTCCGTTGGATTTAGATTAAAAGAAAAGTCAATCGCTTTTGGCGGAGATACACTTACACTTTCCGATTTCTTTATAGCCGACAACCAGCTGCAATTAAATGATGTGCTGCAAAAGAGAGAGCTTGTGGCAAAAATCAGCAGCACTTTGCTTATCTCTTACGAGCAGGCATTGGAACTTGTGAAAACAGAGATTCAACAAAAAATAGAAAAGCTGGTTGATGCACTGAAAAACAATGCCGACGAGGTTTCTGTAGTGGGCTGTGGAGGAGGTGCATTCCTATTACCTAAAAAAATCGCAGGCGTTTCCGAAGTGCTTTTTCCTCGAGATATGGAGGTCGCAAACGCATTTGGAGTTTGTATCGCAAAAATTAGCAGCGAAGAAGAAATTGTTATTAATACCATGTGTGCTGATGAAAAGGAAGAAATGCAAAAACTTTTAGATAAGGCAAAAAGTAACCTATTATCGAAGGGAGCCAAACAAGAAACCATTGCAGTACTTATAAAAGAAGCTGTTCCGTTGGCGTATTTGCCTGGAGCGATGTTACTTAGGATAAAGCTTTTTGGTGATTTAAATAACTAAAAGTACTATCAGTTTTAAAAGCTATAATGCTTTAAATTATAAAACTACAAAGCCCCGAGATTATCGGGGCTTTGTAGTTTTAGTGTCTTCCTCTTCCATTACCTTTATGATGTTTGAAAGATTTATTATGATGTTTATAATGAACTTTCTTGTTGTAATGATGCCTAGGCGGAGCACTGTAGTAATGTCTAGTTTTTACCGTTCTGTAATGCTTACTAGGTCTATAATTGTTTCTTTCTACGTAAACATACCTTGTAGGTGCGGGTGCGTAATAAGTACGATGAACAACTGGTCTAGCATAGTAGTCGGTATAATAACCGTACCTGGGCTGCGCACCAATATTGATATTTAAACTTACTTGAGCGTTGGCTGTTTGCAATGTCGCTGCTACTATAGCAACGGTAAACATCAGGATTAATCGTTTCATATAACTTAGTTTTCTGTGTGTATTAAAACCTATACGAATACCGTGCCATTGCAAACTAACATTTTTCTCTGCTACATAATTGATACATTAAATGCTGTGACTTATCTATAGTCGTACAGATATTTCATTTACCTCGTTAATTTGTTTAATATCTGTGTATATGTAGCTAAAAACCTAGTTTATATTAGGATAATCGCTATATTTGAAAAGCTAAAAAGGACGCACCACGCAGTAATTTCAATTAATGAGTACAACCACTATTGCAAAAGATACTAGCAGTTTCGAGCTCGTTTCGGGTTTAGAAATCCATGTTCAGTTAAATACACAATCCAAAATATTCTGTTCAGACAGTGCTGCTTTTGGCGCTGGACCAAATGAACATATCTCTACCGTTTCCTTAGGTTTGCCAGGAGCTTTACCGAAATTAAATAAGGAAGTCATTGAAAAAGCGATGCGTATTGGTCTGGCTTTAAACTGCGAAATCAATCAATACAACTTCTTCGATAGGAAGAATTATTTCTATGCAGACTTACCAAAGGGATATCAAATTACACAAGACAACAGCCCGATTTGTAAAAATGGCTATTTAAATGTGCGTTTGAGCGATGGTTCTGAAAAGAGAATTGGCATTAACCGTATCCATTTAGAAGAAGATGCTGGTAAAAGTATGCACGATCAGGACGATAATTATTCTTTCGTGGATTTGAACCGTGCCGGTGTTCCCTTAATCGAAATTGTAACCGAACCAGATATTAGAAGTTCTGAAGAAGCTGCTGCCTTGCTTACAGAGATTAGGCAGTTGGTACGTTTCCTAGATGTTAGCGATGGCAATATGGAAGAGGGTTCGCTGCGTTGCGACGCCAATATTTCTATCCGCGAGAAAGGAACAACAACTTATGGTACCAGATGCGAGGTGAAGAACGTAAACTCTATTCGTAATGTGCGCAGAGCGATGGATTTTGAATTTGGAAGACAAGTAGAAGTGGTAGCAGCAGGAGGAGAAATTATCCAAAGTACTTTAAACTTCGATGCGGATAAGGGGACTACCTCGCCGATGCGTAGCAAAGAAGAAGCTAACGATTATCGCTACTTCCCAGATCCAGATTTGCCGCCAGTAGTAATTGATGATGAATGGTTAGCTAGGGTTAAATCGGCCATGCCAGTTTTACCAAAAGAGCTTGCTCAAAATTTAATAACCGAACTTGGTATAAGTCTTTCAGAGGCAACTTTATTAGCAGACGATAAGGGATTGTATCAATATTACATCGATGCTCAAGAGCATGTTCTTCATAAAAAAAGCTTATTAAATTGGTTGCTGGGCAGCATAAGAGCTATTTTAAACGAAAAACAAATCGATATAACCACTTATACTGTAAAGCCCCTGCAAATGGCCCAAACTATCAATTTGGTTGATGAGAAGAAGATTTCGCAGCAAAATGCTATCCAGATCTTATTGCCTGCACTAGAAAAAGATGCAAATGCCAGTCCAGAAAAATTAGCTAAACAACTTAATTTACTGATTGTTGAAGACGTGGATGTTATTGCTGGATTGATTGATGAGGTTCTATCAAAATATCAACCGCAGGTAGAAGCATACAAAAAAGGAAAGAAAGGCGTTTTAGGTTTGTTTGTTGGCGAAGTAATGAAGCTAGCTAAAGGCAAAGCCGATGCGAAGAAACTAAATGAATTGATTCTAGAAAAGTTAAAATAGGTTATAAGTTATACGTGATAAGTTTTACGTATCTAGGCAGCATGTCTAAATACTAAATACTCACATCTCAATACTAAAAAGAATGAAAAAAATAAGCATAATACTATTAGTAGCAATCAGCATAATCACAGCTTGTAAAGATAAATCAAAATTTACCATAAGTGGAAAATTGACTAATGCAGAGATGAAAAACAAGGTATATCTATATGGTATGGCCAGCAACAGTATGGTGCCATTAGATTCTACCAACCTATCTGCAAATGGAGAGTTTAAATTTACCAATACTAAGCCCGAAGCAGATTTCTTTAGGGTTAACTACGCAAATAACGAATATATTGTAATCGCTAAAAATGGTGATGAGATAGAAATTACAGCAGATGTAAATGATAAAAACCAACATTATACTATAGAAGGTGCGGATGATGCAACTAAACTTGCGGAGTTTAACGACCTGAAAATAAAACATCAACAGAAAATATTTGAAGTTAGCCAACAATTTGAGCAGAAAGTTGCTGATGCTCCGGATAAACGCGACCAATTATTGCAAGAACTTTCTCCAGTTTATAATAATGCCTTAAACGAGCTTAATCAAGCTATCATCAAGTTTGCTTTAGATAACAACAAATCATTGGTAAGCTTTTATGCCATTAGTTTGGTTAATCCGCAAGGCAACGAAAAAGCAATGGTAGATTATGCAGAGAAAGTGGATGCAAGCTTGAAGCAACACTCGGCGGTAAAGAATTTTGTAGAGAAAGTTTCGAGGTTAAAAGCGGTACAAGTAGGCCAGATAGCTCCTGATTTCACTATTCCTAGCATTGATGGTAAAGAGGTGAAGTTGACCGATTACCGTGGTAAATATGTATTGCTAGATTTTTGGGCATCGTGGTGTGGACCTTGCAGAACTGAAAACCCGAACGTAGTTAAAGCTTATCAAACCTTTAGAAACAGAAATTTTACAGTGCTGGGCATATCCTTAGATAAAGACAAGAATGCTTGGATGCAGGCTATAAAACAAGATAATTTAACTTGGGACCAGGTAGGTGAATTGAAGGCTTTTGAAGGTGCTACGGTGAAGTTATATCAGGTTGAGGCTATTCCTAGCTCATTTTTGCTAGACCCACAAGGTAAAATCATAGCTAGAGACCTGCGAGGCGAGGAGTTAGAAGCTTTCTTAAACAAAACCTTAGCTAAACTCTAATTCTATGTTAACACATGGTGTAGTCTTAACAATTTGTTAACTTAGGTTTAACTAAATGTTGCAATTGTATACTTACTTTCGTAACAAATTAAAACTATAATGAGTACAGCTAAACAGAAGATTTTAATTGTTGATGACGAACCAGATATTCTTGAATTGATTGAATACAATTTGAAGAAGGAAGGTTACCAAGTTTATTTGGCAAGCAATGGTCAAGACGGAATTAATGTAGCTAAAAAGGTTCAGCCTGATTTAATCATCTTAGATATTATGATGCCTAAGATGGATGGTATTGAAGCTTGTCGCTTAATGAGAGCTATTCCGGAGTTTAAAAATACGTTTATGGTGTTTTTAACTGCTAGAAGTGAAGAATATTCTGAAATTGCTGGTTTCAACGTGGGTGCTGATGATTATATCGCGAAACCAATTAAGCCAAGAGCATTAGTAAGCCGTATCAATGCAATTCTACGTCGTAATGTGAGCAGTGATGATGTTTCTGAAAATAAATTAGAAATTGGTGATTTGGTGATAGACCGCGAGTCTTACCTAGTTTATCAAGGTGGTGAGAAAGTCGTTTTAGCGAAAAAAGAGTTCGAATTACTTTATTTGCTAGCCTCTAAGCCTGGTAAAGTTTATACCCGCGAAGCGATATTGAAAAACATTTGGGAAGACTCGGTAGTGGTTACCAATAGAACTATTGATGTACACATCAGAAAACTGAGAGAAAAGTTAGGAGAAACTTACGTGTCAACCGTAAAAGGAGTAGGTTATAAGTTTGAACTTTCTTAAAATATTGAAAGCCTCGATGTAAATCGAGGCTTTTGTTTTTAACCTTGCCGTCATTTCGACTGAAGCGCAGTGAAATGGAGAAATCTTTCGAAATGCCTTTGTGAAATACGTCATGCCCAACTTGATTGGGTATCGTAATGCGTTAGAAAAATATATAGCAGAAGTACAATAGCTTTAAGATTAGCTTTGCTGAGCACTTCGTGGTTCCGTATTCTTGTATCGTGTGGATACAATTTCATTTGTCGTCATTCCCGCTTAGGCGGGAATCTTAAAGCGTTAATTTGGATACGCTATTGCATTACGATACCCGCTTTCACAGCCTGCTCCGATATTATCGGAAGGTATGACGGCATTTTTAAGGGAAGTGCACAAGTTGTGTCACACGATACGTATTCGTGGGAATGACGACCGGCAAAATTTACAGTTCCAACTTCCATTGTTGTTGCACCTTTTCTTTTTCCTTTTTTTCAAGAGGGACAGTGATTTGAGGTGTTGTCTTTTCTTTTTTGTCTTCTTCTTGTTCGTCGTAATAAAGATGTTGAGCTCCCTTTAACCTACGTTTAATTCGTTGAGCCAATATCTTTGGTCCTAAAACCTTTACACACTCCCCAAAACCAAGTATTTCTCGCTCCAATTCATAATTCAGTACCACATCAATTCTGAAAATGGTAGTTTTTTCTTTTTCTGCAACAAGTTCCTGCGTGTGATGCAATGGTTTGGTGATTACATAAGGAGCATTTCTGTTGTCGAATTCTAAAATTACTTTGTGTGCTCTGTCGTTGCTGCTTTTGGTTACGCCAATTAAATCACTATAATAACGTTCAAAGTCAATCCCCTCATGAGCTTTAAAGGGCTCATTTGGTAATTCCTGAAATTCGATAATCCTATCCAATGCCAGATTTAAAAGCATTCCACCTTTTTTAGCTTTAACGATCACAAACCAACGGTTTCTATATTCCTTCAATAAATATGGATAATAGATTAAATGCTGAGATTGCTGTGCCTTAAAAGATTTATACTCTATTAGTAAAGCTGATTTTTTCAAGATAGCCTGATACAGTTTCGGGATGTAATCCATCCCTTTCAACTGATTATTGCTTTCTAATTGGATATAATTACCACCTTCATGGGTTGATTTATGAAGATTGTTTTCTAAGCGGGTAATCATGTCGCTCATTTCGTCGAAGTAGTTGAAGGCATTGAACTGCTTTAAAACCCCAACAATTTCTTTCATTTTATCTACATCGGCGTTGTTTATTGGAGCTTTGGTGATACTGAAACTATCATCTTCATAAGTGTAAAATCTTTTGTCTTTTACGATAATAGGTGCGTTGTAGCCTAATTTATCGCTGCGCATCAATTGAATGTCTGCCTGTATAGTGCGTTTACTCACGCCAGAAGTAATTCCTTCTAGCTCGTAAAGTGTTTCAGAAACCTTTTCGATCAAACTTTCTAAGGTCCATTTTTTATAACGGTTTCTTAAACAATCGTCGATGGTTTTATATCTAATTAATGCGAGCTTATTTGCAGCCATTTCGCTATGGTTTTATTGTTATTCAGAAATATAGGCATAAAGCTAAAATAATTTTGTTAAAACTCTATTTTAACTGCGCATTATATCTGCGTATTAAAGCTATTTATTAGCTGTTTTGAGTTTTATTTTTAATTTATTTTATTGTAAATCAATTAATTGACTTTTTATTCTGAAAAATATTTTATTGCGCAAATATACTGCGTATAGGTGCTTGCATCTTTGTAATGTCGCTGGTCGATAACAGTTCTTTGATTAAATATAAAATAGATATAAAGAAATTCCGATGTAAAAATCGGGATGGCAAATTAAAGTTTAAACCTATCCTTAGTTGAGGGTTTCAAAAGGCCCCAAAGTATGAGTTGCATTGCATCATCATATGCTGATAGGAGAATGATTTTTGTCCAATTTGTGTGTCGTGGGTTCGAATCCCACTTCCGAGCAATCGGAGTAACTCAGGGGTAGAGTAACAAACCAAATGCAGGTTCGAATCCTGCTTCCAAAACCATACTTTGGAATAGCATAATGGTTGATGCAATGGATTAGGGTTCCATCTAAAAAGAAGAGATACTTTAAATTTCTCAAACCAAAAGCATTGCAAAAGCAATCGGCTTGTAGAGCTTGCAAAACCTCGAAGAGCAAATTTGCCTTTTGCTTTGTAAGTAAAAACGAAAAAGGTGCTGATTTAACAATCAAATCATCGTGCAGTAGAAAGCCATATCCAACGGATGTCGCCGAAGCTAAAATTTGATTTCATTCTTAAAAACAACCCAACACAATTTACTTCCGCAGAAAACAGATGAATGTTTTTGCAATGCTTTTTTAAAATGTAAAAATAGCTTGTAAAACAGATGCTGAACTAAATTCAGCATGACGGATTTTCGAAGGTTCGTCACCCTGAATTTAGTTCAGGGTCAGTTAAGCGGGCCGGAATATAAAAAGTAAAACAAATTTTAAACATCAAAAAACATGAAAAGAATTACAATTAACACCAATTATGTTGGATTGGTGTTTAAAAACGGAGAATTTAAAAGAGTATTAACAACAGGTACTTACTGGTTGGGTTTCGGTGAAAATGTGACTTTGTACGATAAAAGCAAAGATTACGATTTCTCGACCGCAGAGTTAGATGTGTTATTGTTAAATGCTGAGTTTGTGAACTTAATTTACTTGGTAAGTGTAGCCGATAACGAATTGACCTTAGTTTACCAAAACAAGAACTTTAAAAACGTTTTAAAAGCTGGCAGATATGTGATTTGGAAAGGTTTATCGACTTATGAGTTTTTAACTGTGGATATCAGCAAAATAGAAATTGAAAACACCATCGATAAATACTTATTTGAGAAAGGTGCGTTGTTCAACTTTATCAGAATGTATAAAATTGAAGCTTATGAAAAGGGCATCATGTTAATTGATGCAAAATTCGATAGGATTTTAGAAGCTGGAACTTATTTGTACTGGAAAAACAATATCACAATTGACGTTTTGAAAGCTGATTTGAGGCAATTGAACATGGAAATTGTTGGTCAAGAGATTTTAACGAAAGATAAAGCGCAATTGAGGATGAATTTTACCATCCAATACAAAGTGGAAGATGTGGTTAAAGCCTTGTTGATGAACAAAGATTTCGAAAAGCAATTATATGTTACAATGCAATTGGCTTTAAGGGCGGCTGTAGGTTTAATGACTTTTGATGAGTTAATGGAGAGCAAAGAAAAAATTGGCACATCAGTTTTGGAAGCTACCGTTAACAAAGCCGAAGAGTTGGGTGTAAAATTAGCTGATGCTGGTGTGAAAGACATCATTTTGTCTGGCGAGATTAAAGACATCATGAACCAAGTGTTGGTTGCCGAAAAAAGAGCACAAGCTAATATGATTACGAGGAGAGAGGAGACGGCATCGACCAGAAGTTTGTTGAATACCGCAAAATTGATGGAAGATAACACTATGTTGTACAAATTGAAAGAGATGGAATACGTGGAGAAGATTGCAGAGAAAATCAATACCATCAGTTTATCTGGCAGCGGACAAATTGTAGATCAGTTGAAACAGATTTTTGTAAAGTAATAGGCTAAAAGTACTTAATTCCTCCCTCTTTAATTCTCCCTCCAAAGGGAGACACGTTATGCCTAAGCGATATGCTTATCCCCCTCTTTGAGGGGGCAGGGGGAGGAAATGCTCTCAAAATAAATTAAATTTAGACGCCCTCGACAAGTGAACGATGCTTGTCGAGGTTAGATTAGGAAACAATGAAAACAACGATAATAAATAAGTTAAAGGAAATAGAAATAACCAATAATATAAAAATATTATTTGCTTGTGAATCTGGTAGCAGAGGTTGGGAATTTCCTTCACCTGATAGTGATTATGATGTAAGGTTTATTTATGTTGGACCACTTAATTTCTACCTTTCAGTTTTAGAAAAAGATGACCATCTTGGTTTTCCAATAAATGATGAGCTAGATATTTATGGTTGGGATCTTAGAAAAGTATTAAAGCTTATCAAGAAATCCAATACTACACCTTTTGAGTGGTTGCAATCGCCAATAGTTTATAGTGAACAGGAAAATTTCAAGAATGATTTGTGGCAGCTTTGTCAGTCTTATTTCTACAGAAAGACAAATATTAACCATTATTTAGGTATTGCTCATGGCGCATTGGCAACGATCGTTAATGAAGATGAAATAAAAATAAAGAAACTATTTTATGTGCTTAGACCACTGCTTTCTGCAAAATGGTGCTTAGATAAAGAAACAATTGCTCCAATGACAATTGGTCCATTATTAACGCTAATGCCAGAAAATTTAAAAGTAATGGTTGAGGAATTAATCGCTTTAAAGGCAGAGTTGGCAGAGAGTTTTATGGTAAAAATAGATTCAAATTTGAAAATATATATTAACGAGCAGTTTGAAATATGCAGGAATGCTGCAATGAAACTTCCAAAAGAAAGCTTTGAAGCCGAAATGCTAGATACATTCTTTAGAAACACAATAATGAGTTATGACAATTAAAGAACTAAAAGATAGAAATCTATTATTATTCGAATGTTTAAGTGGAAGCAAAGCTTATGGCTTAGATACACCTCAATCAGACACTGACATTAAAGGAGTCTACTATATGCCAAAGGATATGTTTTTTGGATTAAAATATATTCCTCAAGTGAGTAATGAAACTAACGATGAGGTTTATTATGAAATAGGTCGTTTTGTCGAGCTTTTGATAAAGAATAACCCTAACATAGTTGAAATTTTAGCTACTCCAAATGATTGCGTGATATATAAACATCCACTTATGGACAGATTACAAATTGATTTAGTTTTATCTAAGCTATGCAAGGAAACCTTTGGCGGTTATGCACTTACTCAGATAAAAAAAGCTAAAGGGTTAAAAAAGAAAATCGTTAATCCAATGCCTAAAACTAGAAAATCAGTTTTAGATTTTTGTTTTATAACGCAAGCTTATTCGTCTGTTAAAGCAAATAAATGGCTTAAGCAACATAACCTATCAAATGCAAATTGCGGATTGTCAAAAATCCCAAATGGAAAGAATTTGTATGCGTTGTTTTATAGTGAAGGTAATGATTTTAGCTATAGAGGAATAGTAAATAAAGAATTTGCTAATGATGTTTCGGTATCGTCTATACCTAATGGGGAGAAAGAGATTGCTTACGTATTCTTTAATAAGGATAGTTATTCAACCTATTGTAAGGAACATAGTGAGTATTGGGACTGGGTTGGAAAACGTAATGAAGATCGATATCGTCTTAACAAAAAGCATGGTAAAGATTATGATGCAAAAAACATGATGCATACTATTAGATTGCTACAAGTCGCATTGGAAATTGTTAGAGATGGTAAGCTAAATGTGAAGAGAGCAAATAGAGATGAATTGTTGGCAATAAAAAGAGGAGAATTTGAGTATCAAGAGGTGCTGGAAATGGCAGAAGTGCTGATGCAGCAAATTGAGAAAGAAACGGTTTATAGTAAGTTAAAGGATAATCCTGATGAAAAAGAAATGGAAAACATACTTATCGAGATTAGAGAAGAGCTTTACAACAAAAGAGATTAAAAATGAAAACAAACGTAACAGGAGCTAACCTTTTAGCAATTGGTTACTCCGAAGGTAAAATAGTGGGCTTGGCTTTAGATATTTTGAAGGAAAACTTTGCAGAAGTTGATGAAGCAGAATTATTAGCCTTATTTAAAAAATTAAAAGATTATCCAGAAAGTTTTTTGGATGACCCTATATTGGCCGAATTAGCAAAAGCAATGATTGAAGACGCTTTGCCAAAAACAAAAGATACGATTGATTTGCTAGCACAAGCTGATGCGAAAGATTATAATATTTTTGGTGAAAGCTACATTGAGGAAGGCGCAAGAAACCAAATGAACATTGCTATGAAACTGCCGATTACCGAAGCAGGTGCGTTAATGCCAGATGCTCACCAAGGTTATGGTTTGCCAATTGGCGGGGTATTGGCGACTAAAAATGCTATCATTCCTTATGGTGTTGGTGTCGATATTGGTTGTAGAATGGCTTTGAGCATTTTTGATATTCCAGAGAAACATTACTTTGGTAAAGATGACAAGTACAAAAGGGAGTTAATTGCTTTTACCAAATTTGGTGCTGGAAGAGAATTTAGAGGACTGGAAAGAGCAGATCATGAGGTGATGGAAAACGAAGCTTTTAATGGTACACCATTTTTTAAAAATTTACATGGAAAAGCTTGGGCGCAATTAGGTACTTCGGGCGGCGGAAATCACTTTGTGGAATGGGGAATTATCGAATTTGCTGAAAGAGATGAGGTTTTGAACATCGATAAAGGTAGGTACGTTGCTTTACTAACGCACTCAGGTTCTAGAGGTTTGGGAGCAACTATCGCTGGTCATTACACTAAATTGGCTAAAGAGATTTGTAAATTACCAAAAGAGGCAGCGAACTTGGCTTACTTGGATTTAAACTCTGCAGAAGGGCAAGAATATTGGATTGCTATGAACTTGGCTGGTGATTATGCATCCGCTTGTCACGAGGTAATTCATAAAAGATTGACTAAAGCAATTGGTGCAAAGGTTTTAGCTAAGGTAGAAAACCATCATAATTTTGCTTGGAAAGAAACTTTAAATGGCGAAGAAGTGATTGTGCATAGAAAAGGTGCAACTCCGGCAGGAAAGGGCGTAATGGGGATTATTCCGGGAAGTATGACTGCGCCTGGCTTCTTAGTTAGAGGTAAAGGGGAAGTGTCTTCGATTAATTCGGCATCGCATGGTGCGGGTAGGTTAATGAGCCGCTCTAAAGCCATCCAATCTATCACTAAATCTGATATGAAAGCCATTTTAAAAGACCACGGTGTTACCTTAATTGGTGCGGGTTTAGACGAAGCGCCAATGGCCTACAAAGATATTCACCAAGTGATGGCTGCACAAACCGAATTGGTAGATGTAGTTGCCAAGTTTGAGCCTAAGATGGTGAGAATGGCCGATGATGGGAGTAGGGAAGATTAACTTATGTACAAACAAAGACTCGATGATTATCGGGGCTTTGTTTTTAGCAGTTTTATTTCTTTTTCGTCTATATTTATACATTGTTATCGCAGAAAATTATTAGAAACAATTCGTGCTGGAACAAATTTTGAAATATACGTACCATGAACAATCCTAGCCGTTACAAATTAAACACAACTTCATTTAAAAACTATTGGGAAAAGGGCATCGGTGTAGCATTGTTAAAGAAACTAGAAAGAAAACCCGATTTAAAAGATGCGGAAAGGTTTTTGCCTCATCTTTTCGAATTTGATGGGAAAGCTGATGAGTTAGTTCAACAATTACACCAAAAAATGGGTTTCGTAAAAGGGCAAAAACTAGTTGATGACTATATCTCTGGAAAAAATATCTTTGATAAAGAAACTGAAAATCAATTAAAAACATTCTTCGATGATTTAGATACATCACCTAGTTGGCTGGATTTATCACTACTAAAATTAGGTTCCGAGTTTAGTCAGCGAAGTGGCATTTCTGGTTTAATCGTTTTACGAGATTATTGTTTGATGGGCGGTTATGAATCGGCTGCTATTAATAAGCCTTTGATTTACACTGGAGCCCTAAAGAAAGGTGCGGCAAAGCGATTAACAGATACCACTGAATTTTGGGTAGATATTACGGGTGATGATGCACTTTTAAATAACGGTATTGGATTTAAAGCAATTATTAAAACTAGGATGATTCATTCTTTTTCTAGAATTAACATCTTAAAATTAACCGATTGGGACAGTAGTAAACTTGGCGCTCCATTAAACCAATGGGATATGTTGGCGACTAATTTAGGTTTCTCTCTGGTTTATTTGGTTGGTTTACGCAGACTTGGATTTAAGCCTAATGAAAATGAAGTAAAGGGATTATTTCATTTTTGGAAGTACATTGGTTATTTACTGGGTATTCCACTTAATTTATTGCCTAATACTGAAGAAGAAGCTATTGAGTTGCTTTATTATTGGACAATGACACAGCCAGAAGGTGATGAAGATACCATTGCATTGGCTAAAGCTTTATACGAAGAGCCGATTTTGGCGAATTACCCCACCACTAAATTTGGTAGACAAATGATGCAGGAATTTCACCTGTTCTATAATTACTATTTACTAGGCGATTATTCTTGTAATCTTTTGCAGTTGCGTAAAACGTTTACCGGCAAAATTGCTTACCTGAACGTGGTGAAAAATAAGATACAAGCTAGAAATACGCATAAAGAGCATTACCGTAAAAAGGCAATTGTAAAAGGAAGAGCCGAACATTTAGAGGTAAAGCGGATTTATCTAACGTATAATTCAAAATAGTTTTCGTTCTTACGGTTACGCATAGCTGACCATGCAAAATAACTATGAGCCTATATTCGCTCTAAAAAAATGAACCTTAAAATAAATAGTAACGTATTTACACGTCAATCTTTTTTAAACTTCGAGATTTGTGATCCTTAAATTGGTAAACAAGTTCTTCTTTTTTGCAGTAACTCTACCTTTTTTATCTACTGCATTGTCTACATTAATTACGTTGATATACTTTGCCTGTTCTCCTGGCAGTTCGAAAACCACAACTTCTGCAAAGTTCTGTTGGTCTACCAACTCTGGATTATGTTTTAACAAATCTGTGTTTTTATTACTTAAGGCAATTAAAAAATCATCTTTGCTATGAATGTAATTGATGCGATTTATTAATTTTCTTCGCTCCATCCACTTGTCATAAGTTTCGGAAAACGGTTGTGTTACCTGTCCGTTGCCTACTGCGAAAATTATTCCTCCCATAATGACTAAGAATTCGCCGAACCAAATAAACCAAAGCATTCCACCAGAAACTGTAGAACTGCCTTTGATACGGAAAGTGCCAATTTCGTTTAGGTATTTAATCTCGTCAAATAAAACAATTGGGTGTGTAAATAAATAGAAAGCATCTTTGAACAGATTACCAATGTCTGTACCACTTAACTTAAAAGTGAAGCCATTGGCACTATACATGAGTGCATCAAAAACTATCCATTGAAAATAAAATGCCAACAGACCACAAAACACAGCTATGGCAATGGCAACTTTAAAGTTCCTGATTTTACCAATTTTAATACCTAGGTCTATAAAAAAACCTAAACCCATTCCCAATAGAAGCGCACAAATCCCGTTAAACCAAATATTCGGAATCAATCTCACTAAAATGATATAAATAATGGGTAAAATAAAGGAGGCGAGAATGCCGAAAAGAATCGTTTTTAAAACACCTGAAGGTGATGCAATACCAGATGGAACGTATTTGTCTGCCATAAATTTGAAGTAAATTTTTATGAATGAATTTTTGAATATGGATGAAACAATTGGGATGCCAAGATTCTCAATTTTTAATGAAATAACCTTAGTGAGGGCTGGAGATGTATATTCGCTGGCTTTCGGTTTATATTCGTTTAATAAATAAATTAGAAAATAAAGACATTTTAATTCATATCAAATGCGAACTTTGCGCCCTTGAAACAAATAAAGCTTATTCTATGGGGTTTCCTTTAGCATAAGCTCGTTAATACCATTGAAAAACAATGGGGATACATTAATAAAACTTAACACAAAATGAAAAGAGTTGTAGTTACTGGTTTGGGAACAATTAATCCATTAGGGCATAATGTTGCCGATTTTTGGACAAATATTGTTGAGGGTAAAAGTGCATGCGAAACGGTTACAAGGTTTGATGCTTCTCGCTTCCGTTCTCAAATGGCTTGCGAAGTGAAAGGATTTAATCCTGCTGAGCATTTGGATAGAAATGAAATTAAGCGTACAGATTTATTTACGCAATATGCTTTATATGCGGCTGCACAGGCAATGGAAGATTGCGGTATTGATTTGACTACTATTGACCCATTTGATTTTGGTGTGATTTGGGGAAGTGGACAAGGTGGTATGCAAACTTTTGAGACCGAGGTAGAAAATTATGTAAAAGGAGATTACAACCCACGTTTTAATCCTTTCTTTATTCCGAAGCTTTTGGTGAACATGGCTTCTGGTTTAATTTCGATGAAGTTTGGTTTGCAGGGTATTAACTACACGCCAGTTTCTGCTTGTGCTACTGGTAACAACGCCATTATGGATGCTTTTAACTACATCAGAATGGGGAAGGCCAAAATGTTTGTAACAGGTGGTTCTGAAGCTGGTATTACGCCAGCATCTTTCGGTGGTTTTGCCGCATTGAAAGCCATGTCGCACAGGAACGATGACCCACAAACTGCAAGTAGACCGTTTGATAAAGATAGGGATGGCTTTGTGATGGGAGAAGGTGCGGGCGCTTTGATTTTAGAAGAGTACGAGCATGCTAAGGCAAGAGGTGCTAAAATTTATGCAGAAGTAGTTGGTGCAGCTATGACTGCGGATGCTTATCATATTACTTCACCACATCCAGAAGGAATTGGTGCAGCTAAAGCGATGAATTTGGCTTTAGAAGAAGCTAATGTAAAACCAGAAGAGTTAGATTATCTGAATCTTCATGCAACGTCTACTCCAGTAGGCGATTTAGCTGAATTAAATGCAGCTCACTTGGTTTTCGGTGCATCTGAAAATTTACACATCAGCTCTACTAAATCTATGACAGGGCATTTATTGGGTGCTGCAGCGGCGATAGAAGCAATTATTGCGATTAAGAGTATCAATGATAATGTGGTACCTCCGACAATCAATGTTTCAGAACCAGATCCAGAAATTCCTGCTGGAATGCAATTGGTATTTAATAAAGCTTTGCATAAGGAAGTTAAAACAGCAATGAGTAACGCTTTTGGTTTTGGCGGACATAATAGTACGGTTGTATTTAAAGAGTTGGTTTAGTTTCCTAAGACTTACGAAGTTTGATAAAATTGGTAAGTCTATATCTCGTATAAAACAGAAAAGCCCCGAATTAATTCGGGGCTTTTCTTGTATAGTAAGTAGTGGAACTATTTCACACCGTGCATTAGTTTTTTAACTACTGGTCCTAAAACAAACGCGAATAGCGATGCACCAAGAGACACAGCCGTCAGCATCCAGAAGAAATAGCTGTAACCTTTTTCGCCAGCTACACTTTCAGATACTTCACCAAAAATACCGGCTAATTTGTTACCGATGGCTACTGCTAAATACCAAACACCAAACATGATGGCAATCATTCTTCCTGGCACCAATTTACTCACATAAGAAAGTGCTACCGGAGATACGCAGAGCTCTGCCATAGTATGGAATAAATATACAAACACCAACCACATCATACTCACAGAAGCAGATTTAGCACCAGCTGGAATAGAAGCTGCGCCAACTGCTACAAATGCCATTCCTATTGCTAAAAACAACATGCCAATAGCATATTTATTATTAGCTGAAGGATTACGTTTGCTACTCCACCATTTCGAGAATAAAGGAGCTAATGTGATAATGAATAATGAATTTAAAATGTTGAACCAACTAGCGTTGATTTCCGTAGCGGCAACTTTAGAAACAATAGTCGCTTTAGTAGGAGAAACTTGATTGTTATCGTATTTAATATTGTGGGTAACTAAAATCTGTTTTGCATCGCCTACTTTTAAACCATCTTTTTCACCTTTAGCAAGTCTGATTTCTCGTTTAATGCTTGCTCCAGCGGTAGTGGTAAATTCAACTTCTGCGTAACTCACCAATGTGCCAAAAGCACCAGGTTTTTCTTTATCAGCTATATTGGTAATTTTTCCGCTGAAAACATCTCCAATGTAGTTTTTATCCGCATCAACAAGAGCGTTGTTTTCGATAGTTGCCTTTTCGCTTGGCGTGTAAAAAGAGGTGTTTTCAACATCAATAATTGCTACTTGTTCGTTATCCTTATAAGATTCTGAAGAAACTACTTTTCCCGTGTTCACAACACCATTAGCATTTTGGTACTGAACATTGTAGGAAGTAGATTTATATTCGTTTACTACCATCCAAATTGCAATTCCCCAGATAATTAGAAAACTGAAACCTAAAATGATATTTGATAGCTTATACTTGCCGAAGGTTTGTCCGAAAAGTTTAAATAATACCCAAGTAATAATGGCTAAAGGACCAAGTGTGATTAAAGAGTTAACAAACTTAAATACTGTTCCTGCTGTGCCTTCTAAAATTCTTTGTGTATAATCTTTTGCAAACAATGTTAATGAACCTGGTGCTTGTTCGAAGATAGACCAGAAAATCATGGTAATAACCGCAAAGAACACAATAGCAATCATTCTATCTTTAAGTACTTTATCATATCTAGAAATTCTAGATACCAACAAAATTAAAAATAATACAAGTGCCGTTAAGATGATGAAGTTACTTCCATCGATTCCGAATAAGCTAAAGCTAAAAAGATTTGTCGTTCCTTCTGATATTTTATTAACTGGGTCGTTTAATATCCATGCTAAACCTAAAACAATACATGCTACTATTAATACCATGTGAAAGCTTGTAAATGGATTAAGTTTACCGCCTTCTTGTGTAGTAGAAGCAGCAGCAGCTTTTTCAGCCGGAGTAGCTTTTACAGGCTTAAGGCCAATGTTTCCAAAAATATCTTGAGCAAACCAGAACTGTAATAAACCAAACAACATGAAAATACCTGCTACACCGAAGCCCCAGCTCCATCCAATTTTCTCGCCTAAATAGCCGCAAAGCATGATTCCGAAAAATGCACCAGCATTTACGCCCATGTAGAAAATGGTATAAGCACCATCTTTCTTCTCAGGAAAATCTTTGTACATTTCTGATACGATAGAGGTCATATTTGGTTTAAAGAAACCACTACCAAACACTAAGAAAAGTAGACCAGCGTAGATAAAAAATGAAGTCTCTAGCGCCATAAAAGCGTGGCCTAAAGTCATTAGCAGGGCTCCAACAACTACCGCCCAACGTATACCAATTACTTTGTCTGCGAAATAACCACCTAACATGGTGGAAAGGTATACTAATGCCGTGTATGTTCCAAATATGGCAAGTGCGTGTTCTTTTGGCCATCCCCAGCCGCTGTCTAATACGGAGGCGGTAAAGAATAATACCAATAAAGCTCTCATTCCATAGTATGAAAAGCGCTCCCACATCTCTGTAAAGAAAAGGACAAATAACCCAGATGGGTGTCCTAGTACTTTACTCTTGAAAAAATCATTTTGATTTTCTGCAGTACTTGTTTGCATAAATTATTTAATAAGTTAGTCTTAGTTTTTTTGTAAAAAAAATTGGGTGCAATATAGGCTAATACATTTGTATTTTATCAACAATATTAATGTTTACGCTTCGGGAATAGCGTAGTCGCTTTTCTTGGAGTGCTATAAAGTTCATCTAAACTAGAAGCATCATTTCTTAGTTCTACATTTTCCTTAAAGTATAATCTGGGATAACTAATTGAGTAGCCGTCGAAACTGGAATCGGAAACATAATACTCAGCTTTGCCTTCCATATTGCTTTCATAGGGTGCCAAATGGTCGAAAACAATCATGTTCGCTTGTTTGTCGAAAGTCAAGGTCATGGAGTTTTGCTTGTTATATTCGAAAACAATTCTATTCTTGTTCGTCGGTTTTTTCTTGATTTCGAAGATGCTCTTTCCAAAAATAACTTGGTCTTTGTCGAAAGACAGCACTTCAATTACCTTTTTAGTCGTCTTTGTACTGTTGCCTTTCCATCCTAATAAGATGTAATAAGGATTTTTGCTTGGATAGGTTACAGGAATTATTTCGTAGTACCTAGCTCCGTACCAATTCTTATGATTGGTAATTGAGTTGTCGTCTAAAATGTTCTGCGTATCGTCATTTAACGGAATTAGTTTTAATGAACCATCTTTAGTAGCCATTTGAATGGTTCCGTAAAATTTGTAACTGCCATCAGCAAAAGGCAACGACCAAGTAATTATTCTAAATGATAAATTTGGTGACTTCAAAAACGAAACATTGTTGGCTAGCGAATCGAAATTAAATTGGAAGGAGTGAGGAGTTTTAAGTGCGCCAATTAGCTTTTTGACAAACATCGTATTGTATGCCATGCGTTCTACATCATCTTTTACGGTAATTGTAGAATCACTGTAAGTAGATAAACTATCTTGAGCTAGATTAAGCTGGCTTACGGTTTCGGGTGTAAGTAATACCTGTGCATTTAACTTTAAACACGTCGACCCAAATATCAATATCAAAAAAAGCGCCCTTAAAAATTCCTTCTGCATTTAAATTCGTTAACGAAGATTTTCTATAACTATTGCACTAGCACCACCGCCACCATTACAAATTCCGGCTACACCAATTTTACCGTTATTTTGTTGTAGCACAGATAGCAACGTAACCACTATTCTAGCACCAGAAGCGCCCAGTGGATGTCCGATGGCTACCGCTCCACCATTAATGTTTACTTTATCTCCATTTAAGCCCAGTTCTTGGTTGTTTGCTAAAGAAACCACAGAAAAAGCTTCGTTAATTTCGAAATAATCAACTTGTTCTTTGGTGATGTTGGCTCTTTGTAGAGCTAATGGGATTGCTTTGGAAGGTGCTGTGGTAAACCATTCTGGAGCTTGTTGGGCATCGGCATAAGCTAACACCTTAGCCAGAGGCTTTAAGCCTAGTTCTTTTGCTTTATCAGCGCTCATTAAAACCAAAGCCGCTGCCCCATCATTTAATGTAGAAGCATTTGCTGCCGTAACTGTTCCGTCTTTTTTGAAAACAGGTTTTAAACTTGGTATTTTATCAAATTTAACTGCTGCAGGTTCTTCATCTTCATTAAATAAAGTGATGTTGCCTTTTCTATCCTTTATTTCTACAGCTACAATTTCATCTTTAAATTTTCCATTCGCTTGTGCATTTTGTGCTCTTTTGTAAGACTCGATAGCAAAATTGTCTTGGTCTTCACGAGTGATGTTGCAAGTCTCTGCGCAAAGCTCAGCGGCAGAACCCATGTGGTAATCGTTGTAAACATCCCACAAGCCATCTTTCACTAAACCATCAGTAATTTGTCCATGACCTAAACGATAACCATTTCTGGCTTTGTCTAAATAATAAGGAACATTACTCATACTTTCCATTCCGCCAGCAATAACGATGTCATTTTCTCCTAAAGCGATACTTTGGGCAGCTAGCATAATGGCCTTAGTACCAGAAGCACAAACTTTATTAATGGTGGTGGTAGGCAAATCTGGTAAATCTGCAAATTTAGCTGCTTGTGTAGCTGGTGCCTGACCTAAACCAGCAGATAATACATTGCCCATGTAGACCTCTTGCACTTGTTCTGCCTTAATACCTGTCTTTTCGATAGCGCCCTTAATAGCGATACCGCCTAACTGTGTGGCAGTAAATCCTGATAGTGAGCCGCCAAAACTACCAATAGGAGTTCTAACCGCTGATACGATAACTACTTCTTTCATTTTGTATGTGATAAACTAATATTTGGTTGGCGGCAATTTAGCTAATATCTCCTAAATAAGGTATGAAAGTCAATTATTATTGCAAAAAACTAAGGGGTTTCACTGTCTTTTTTGCTGGACTTTTTCTTTCGTGCTTTTATCGCTTCGTTAAGAAGATATTCTATTTGTCCATTCGTACTTCTAAATTCATCGGTAGCCCAATGCTCTACTTCTTTAAGCAATGCAGGGCTTATCCGCAATACAAATGCTTTTTTCTCTTTGTCCGACATTGTGGTGATCTATCTCATTACTTTCGTGTTCAACTTCAGTTTAGAGAGGGTTAATTGTATAACGTCCCGGTGTTAACCACAGGTTGTGCATTTCTATCACCGCACAATACCACTAATAAGTTGCTTACCATGGCAGCTTTGCGTTCTTCATCTAGCTTAACTATCTCTTTTTCAGACAATCTTTCTAATGCCATTTCTACCATTCCTACAGCTCCTTCTACAATCAGTTTACGTGCTGCAATTACAGCTGCCGCTTGTTGGCGTTGCAGCATAGCACTAGCAATTTCTTGCGCATAAGCCAAGTGCGATATTCTTGCTTCAATAATTTCGATACCAGCTCTAGAAAGACGCTCGTTCAATTCTTCTTCCAGTAAATTATTTACTTTTTCTGCACCATCTTTTAAGGTGATTTGTGCATTTTCATCCTCCAAGCTATCGTAAGCAAAGCTGTTAGCTAGATGTCTTACAGCCGCTTCACTTTGGATATTTACATATTGTAGATAGTCTTCAACAGCAAAGCTCGCTTTCGCAGTTTCTTTAACCTGCCAAACAATTACAGCTGCAATTTCAATAGGATTGCCCATTTTATCGTTTACTTTCAACTGTTGGCCATTTAAATTTCTAGCTCTTAGGGATAGCTTCTTTTTGGTAGTTAGGGGATTTACCCAAAAGAAACCTTCTGATTTTACAGTTCCTACATATTTTCCAAATAGAGTCAATACTTTAGATTCATTTGGGTTAACGATAATTAAACCAGGCAATACAAGGATGAAATCTATGACTAGCACAGCAGATGCCCATGCAAATTGCCTAATCGCAAAAAGGTAAATGCCCCCAATCAGTAGTAATAAAAAGATGGCTAAGGTTAGGTAACCCGAAGGTGGTTGTATAATTTTTTCCGTTTTCATAATGATATTATTTTGATATCAATATTAGTCAGAAAAAATGAAATTTAAAAATCCTTTTGATAAGTAATGCTATTCTATTAGCTAGTTTATAGCCTAATGAAGAAATAAATCTTAATTTTGATTTAACTAAAGGATTATATTTTGGCCAAGATTAAAAAGAATTCGCATAAATTACTTTACCGTAAGTACTCTTCCAACCTCAAATATGTGATGATGGCGGTTTGTGTGCTGGTAGTTACACTTTATCTGCCCAAGCAGCCTCGTTTCCGCTACGAGTTTGAAAAAGGAAAAACTTGGTTAAACAAAGATTTAATCTCGCCTTTTAGTTTTGCAATTTTAAAAACCCCTCAACAAGCAGAAGCTGATAAAAAAGCCGTTGTGGAAAATATATTGCCAATTTATCAATTTAAGGAGGATGTTTTCAAAGATCAGAGCGAAGCTTATTTAAATGAATTTGACGTAAAATGGAAGTCGAATACCTTGGATGAGGCAGAAAAGGAAATCAATAGGCAGCGTTCGCACCAACTATTGAAAGCGATTTATAACAGGGGGGTGATTGATATCAATCCTAAACACCAAAAGGGCAATAAGTATTACGACTTTTCTTTATTGAAAAATAATGTTTCTACTAAAAGTAATTCTCAAGACGTTTTTACAGTAGAAACAGCTTTGGCGTTTATCAGAGATAACTTGAAATCTAATGATGAAAATGTAAGAAAGACAATTATAGACCTTTCAGAAAGTCACGTAAAGCCTAATTTGGTCTTTGATGAGGCGCTGACTGCGACAGTTCAGGCCAATGCTTTAAATAGTATTTCTACTACCAAAGGCATGGTGCAAAAGGGAGATCTGATTGTTGCTAATGAAACAGTGATAGATGAAGAAGTTTATCAAAAGCTGGTGTCGTTTCGAGAAAACTACGATGCGCAGACAAAAAGCGTTGGCGATGATAAGCTGGTTTTTCTAGGACAGGTACTCTTGGTTGGTTTTATTGTAACCTTGCTAATGGTATTCCTTTTCTTATTTAGAAAAGATATTTACGCAGATAACCGACAGCTTTCACTGTTATTGCTGGTTATTACTTCGATGCTTTTGGTACTTACTTGGGCAATTAAATTCAATCTATCCAATCTATATCTAATTCCATTCTGTATTGTTCCTATAATTATCAGGATATTATTCGATACCCGATTGGCTTTAAATCTGCACTTGTTGGTCATACTGATAGCAGGTTTCTTCGTGCCTAACAGTTTTGAGTTTGTGTTTTATCAGACTACTGCTGGTATGGTGGCTATTTATAGTATCAAAAATTTGGTAAAACGTGAGCAGTTATTGATTTCTGCATCGTTTATTTTAAGCGCTTACTTTATCTCTTTTGTTGGAATCGCTTTGTTAAGAGAAGGTTCTTTTGGTCACATAGAATGGACTAACTTTCTGCCGTTTGTATTTAGCGTACTATTGTCATTACTTGCTTATCCTTTGATTTACGCATTTGAAAGAGTTTTTGGTATCACTTCAGACGTTGCTTTAATTGAATTGACCAACACCAATAATAAATTGCTTCGTGAGCTTGCTTTTAAAGCCCCTGGAACATTTCAGCACTCTTTACAGGTGGCTAACCTAGCAGAAGCTGCGATATTCAAAATAGGAGGGAATGCGCTATTGGTAAGAGCAGGTGCTTTATATCACGATGTGGGTAAGATGGAAAACCCCCAGTATTTCATCGAAAATCAAACTGGCACTAGTCCGCATGACAAGTTACCTTATGAGCAAAGTGCGCAAATTATCATCAGACACGTTCATAAAGGAATTGAGATCACAAGAAAGTATAAGTTGCCAGAATCGGTTATTGATTTTATACGTACACATCACGGAAATACTCGTGTAGATTATTTTTACCAATCATTCTTAAAGAATTCTCCAGAAAAATTTATTGACGAAAATATTTTCCGTTATCCAGGACCGATTCCATTTTCGAAAGAAACTGGTGTGTTAATGTTAGCAGATTCGGTAGAAGCAGCCTCAAGAAGTCTTAAAAATCCGGACGCTCAACACATAAATGACCTAGTTGAAAGGATAATTGACTACAAATTGGAGCAAAATCAATTAGATAATTGCGATTTAACGTTAAAAGATTTAGAAACTATTAAACTGATATTCAAGACGATGCTAATGAGTATCTATCATGTTCGCGTAGATTATCCAAAAACAATGTAATTTTTTTTTGAAAATATGAACGAATAACTATATTTGCAACCTCGAAACGCAGTAATGCTCATCGAAAGGAGAGGTGCCTGAGTGGCCGAAAGGAACAGTTTGCTAAACTGTCGTACTGGTAACGGTACCGCGGGTTCGAATCCCGCCCTCTCCGCAGTAACGAAGTTTGTTACCAAAGTTCGGGATGTAGCGTAGCCCGGTATCGCGCCACATTTGGGATGTGGAGGTCGTAGGTTCGAATCCTGCCATCCCGACTTCAGAGGACAAATTGAATTAATTTTCGATTTGTCCTTTTTTATTTCCTTTTAATTCGTTTTTAATTATCTAGATTAGATACAACACAAGTTTTTACTAGTGGTTCGATACTGTGTTCATCGAAACTCAGTTTTTCGGAATATATTTGAGTTCCATATAATTCACCTTTTTTTTAAGCTTCATTTAACTTTAATGACGTTTTTGTTAGCTTAGCTGATTTAAAAACACGTTAATGTTTTTTGTTAGTTTGGAGAGTATTGGTTGCATTTTAAACTGCTTTTTATATTCCAAGAGCAGTTTAGAAACATTTGTTATTAGAAATTAGCTTGTACGAAAAAATGGACCCAATATTATCTTTGAGACGAGTTCATAAAAGCTAAATGACACGTTCGGTGTAACGAAATTGGATTATTCTCTTGCTTAAATCTACTTATTGTATTAATTGAAAATGCTAAATTGTTAAAAAAACAAATTTAATTGCAGTGCACAACTAATCAGCTTTACAGTGAATTTCTTAAGATAACCTTCGCTGGATCACGCATCTTAACCACTTCCTTTTTCAATATGGCTTTGGCTGTTTCTTCACCCATTTTATTGAAATCTGTACTGATTACAGTAATTCCATCTTCTAACACCTCTTTTACCGCAGTGTCATTGTAAGAAAGTAAACCTATATCCTTACCAAGCTTCCAACCCTTTTTACGAGCTATTTTAATGAGTGTCACATCATCCTGATCATATCGACTAAAAGTGATGTACGCATCTCCCTTTTTAGCAAATGAAGCATCTATTTCGTTTACAATCGTGTGTCTCTTCGAATTAAGTTTCGAGAACAATTCAAAGCCAGCTATCACCTCTTTGGCATGAAAGGCTTCAAGTGGGGCAACGAGTACCAGTCTTGAATACTTTTCTAGCTGTGGAAGCAATTCTGTAAGAGATTCCTGGATGTCTGTTCTGTAGTCCTGATAAATGCAGGTGTAGTCGCCATCTAGATTTTTTTCTTGGTAGTCAATAATTATCCTTTTTTGTGAAGGAATACGATTTAGTACTTCTGCTGTATTGCCGTGCAAAAAAGTGGTAATTACGAAGTGCGTATAATTAGGGAGGTTTTCATCAATTAATTTCTCGAAAACCTTAAAATTATGGTGATGAAAATAGACATCTACATCAGCTTTATCTTTAATGGTCTCCAGAAAAGAATGATATATCCGGTCTCTTAAAACATTCATTTTATCAAGAATCAAACAAATGCGATAGGGGTGGTACTGTTTTTTCTTTTTTACATAATAGCCCTTTCGATACTCAGCCTCAATAATTCCCTTTTCTAACAAATAGTTTAGACCTTTTAACGCCGTTTCCTTACTGATTTTCAGTTGCTCTGTCAATTGATTTAATGAAGGCAAGCGATCATTTATTTTCAATTTGTTGGTTTCTATCAGATGGTTGATATGCTCAGCAAGCTGAAGATATTTCATCCTGTGTGTAGAAACGTTTGGATTAGCTGCTGTTGTCTTTTTAGTTGGGCTCACTGTTTTAGGTTTTTCAATACAAAGCTAAAGGATATTTCTGAAAAAAAAATCCATACCATACCAAACTAATAATAAAAGAGATAGAACTGGTTTTGGTTGTTGAGATCTAACGATAGGAATAAAAAAATAAAATGTTTGATAATTGATAATATTTTATAAATTTGCTCAGCCAATTAAACCAAACCAAACCAAACCAGTTTTCTAATTGGATAAACCAAATATAATGATCAATTTATCCTGCTTCCTGCTTTAATAGTTAGCGTTGTTTGAGATTGAAGGATCTTTTGAAAAGAAAATATAAATTACTTTATCCATGATAAAATCAATTTCTTTTAAGTCGGGAGTGCTATTACTTGCTGCCATTTCTTATGCAAGTTCCACGTATGCGCAGATATATGCAAACAAGAAGGCTCCTGTAGAAGATAGGGTAAAATCCTTATTGTCTAAAATGACGTTGGAAGAAAAGCTAGACTATATTGGTGGGTACAAAGGTTTTTATCTTAGACCAATTGAGAGGTTAGGTTTGCCAGAGATTAAACTCACTGATGGTCCTGTAGGTACACATAAAGACGGAAAATCTGTAGCTTATCCAGCAAGTATTTTATCGGCAGCTACCTGGGATACCAACTTAATAAAGAGGTTGGGTAAAGAGCTAGGAAGAGATTCTAGGGCTCGAGGTGTACATATATTATTAGCTCCTGGAGTTAATATCGTTAGGGCACCTATGGGTGGTAGAAATTTCGAGTACTTTAGCGAAGATCCATTTTTGAATTCGAGGGTTGGGGTGGCTTACATTCAGGGTTTGCAAGAAGAAAGGGTAGTAGCTACCGTAAAACATTACGCTGCTAATAATCAAGAGTGGGATCGTAATAATGTAAGTTCTGACATTGATGAACGTACTTTGCACGAAATTTATTTGCCCGCATTTAAGGCAGCAGTACAGGAAGGCAAAACGGGTTCGGTAATGAATAGTTACAACCCTGTTAACGGCGTTTATACTACCCAAAATAATTATCTTAACAACGAAATTCTTAAAGGAAAATGGGGTTTTGATGGTTTTATCATGTCAGATTGGTCATCAACTTATAACGGTATAGAAGCAGCAAAAGGAGGTTTAGATCTAGAAATGTCTCGAGCGGTTCATATGAATAAAAAAGATATGGGCCTGGCTATAAAAAATGGAACATTAAAAGAGGAAGTGATTGACGATAAAGTTCGCAGGATTTTGCGTGTCATTTTCCGTTTCGGTTTTTACGATAACGAGCAGCTAGATACTACTATACCAAAAGATAATCCAGATGGTGCCAAAGTATCACTCGACCTTGCTAGAGGCGGGGTAGTTTTATTAAAGAATGAAGGTAATATATTGCCCTTATCTAAGAACATTAAAAAAATAGCGGTTATTGGTCCAAATTCAGATGTTTACATGGCGGGCGGAGGTAGTTCTTATACCTTTCCTTTTCATTCTGTAACTACTTTGGCTGGGATAAAGAAGCACTCTGAAAATGCAGAAATTATCCATTCTGTAGGTTTACCTGTACTTTCAGATTTAGTTGCCAAGTCAGTTTTTTATACTGAAGAAGGCTCTGCCGTTTGTGGACTAAAAGCAGAATATTTTAACAACATAAAGTTGCAAGGCACTCCTTTTAAAACAGGAATTGACACCATAGTTAGTATTAATAACGGTTGGCATGTAGCTTCTGATCGTAGGGGATTTCCTTTCGACCATTGTTCTGTACGTTGGACCGGTATTGTAAAACCACAACAATCTGGTAAGTATAAATTTACGGTAAGAGGGTTTGATGGTTTTAGATTGTACATAGATGATAAAGAGGTAATCAATCTTTGGAGAGAACAAGGAATTACTACAAAAAGTGTAGCTCTCGACTTAGCAGCGGGTAAAGAACATAAAGTTAGGTTAGAATATTACGCCAATTCGCATCCTGTAGATATCAGCTTTGCTTGGCATTTAGATAAGTTAGATTTTTCTGAAGCTGTTAAAGCAGCATCTAGTGCTGATGTTGCCATTGTATGTGTGGGCTTTAATGAAAGTAGTGAACGTGAGGGGAATGATCGTTCTTTTGAGTTGTTAGATTATCAGGACAGCCTGATTAACGTAATTACCAAAATTAATCCTAAAACTATTGTGGTTTTAAATGCTGGTGGTAATGTGGCTATGGAAAAATGGCTGCCTAAAACCGCAGGATTATTGCATGCTTGGTATCCAGGACAGGAAGGTGGAGATGCTATTGGAGAAGTACTTTTTGGCGTAACTAATCCTAGTGGTAAGCTTCCGGTAAGTTTTGAAAAAAAATGGGAAGATAATCCTGCTTTCAATAATTATTACGATCCAACAAACAGTAAACGAGTTAAATATAACGAAGGTGTTTTTGTAGGCTATCGTTATTACGATACTAAAAATGTAAAACCAATGTTTCCCTTTGGTTTTGGCTTATCTTACACCACATTTAAATACAGCGATCTTAAAGTGAGTGTAATCCAAAAAGGTAAATCGCCGCAGGCTACGGTAACTTTTAATGTCAGTAATACTGGAAATTACGACGGCGCCGAAGTAGCACAACTATACATTAGAGATGTGGTAAGCCCAGTGCCTAGACCATTAAAAGAACTTAAAGGCTTCTCTAAAGTTTTTTTGAAAAAGGGTGAAACAAAGACCATCACGATAGAATTGGATGAATCGGCTTTTGCCTATTATAAAACCAATCTTAAGAAATTTGGATATGATCCGGGTGCATTTGAAATCCTTGTTGGTTCATCTTCAGCGAATATTAATTTAAAGAAAGCAATAGTTTTAAAATAGACTGCCTTAGTAAATAGGCAAAGTTTTTAACCAAATATGTTTTACTAACCAAATATGTAATGAAATTTTATGTTGTTTTAATCTGTGCTGTCTTGGGTTTTAAGAACGCAAACGCACTAAAGCACCTCAAAGCTAATGTTGCACCCGCACCAGTTTATGTTACGGGTACTGTAACCGACGATCAAGGTGAAATATTACCGGGAGTGAACGTTAGATTGAAAGGAACGAACAGTACAACGCAAACCAATAGCGACGGGACTTTTAAGTTTTCCATTCCTGAGCTAAAAGGTACGTTAGTATTCTCTTATACTGGCTTCGCAACTAAAGAAGTTGCCATTACAGCTGCTACTGTTTATCGGGTAAAGCTTGTCAAAGACTTAAAAGTTTTAGAGGAGATTGTAGTGATTGGCTACGGTACTTCTACCAAAAGAGATTTAACAGGTGCTGTAAGTCAGGTTAGCATGGAAGATTTACAAAAAGCACCAGTGGCCTCGCTAGAAGATGCGTTAGCTGGTAGGGTTGCAGGTGTTCAGGTTACTGCATCTGATGGTCAACCTGGGGCACCCATGCAAATTTCCATCAGAGGAAATAACTCTATTACACAGAGCAATTCGCCTTTATACGTCATTGACGGATTTCCAATCGAAGACCCAACCAATAATATCATTAATCCTGCTGAGGTAGAATCTATTGATATCTTAAAAGATGCTTCGGCAACAGCAATATATGGTGCAAGAGGAGCTAACGGCGTGATCATCATCACTACTAAAAAAGGAAAAATCGGGGATCCTACCATTTCCTATCAGAATTATTTTGGATTTCAGCAAAACCTTAAGCAACAGGAGTTGCTGAGCCCTTATGAGTTTGTTAAATATCAGCTAGAATTTAATTCGACAGTTTACACGCCTATATATTTAAAAGATGGAAGGGATTTGGAGTATTACAGAGGTGTGCAAGGTATCAACTGGCAAGATAAAATATTTAGAACAGCTCCTATGCAAAACCATTTTTTGTCTATTAATGGAGGTACAGATAAAACTAGGTATTCTATTTCTGGTTCTGTTTTAAATCAAGATGGAATTATTGTCAATAGTGGTTTTAACAGATATCAAGGTCGAGTGATATTAGACCAAACCATTAACCCTAAACTTAAAGTAGGTATCAATCTTAACTATTCGAGCACAAAAACGTATGGTACCATTGCTACAGAGCAGAACGGCAGTGCAACAGCTAGCTTAATGTATAGCGTTTGGGGGTATAGACCTATTACTGGCGATGGCTTAACCGATGAACAATTGGTAGATCAACCCTTCGATCCAGATGTAAATCCTACTGCCGAATATCGTATCAATCCGGCCATATCTACTAGAAATGAATACAACCCCTCTTTTGTAAATGCAATACTTGCTAATGGGTATGCGGAATATAAATTCATGAAATATTTCACTTTTAGGGCATCGGGTGGGGTGACTAAAAGAGACACTAGAAAAGAAATATTTAACAATTCAAATACGAGGTCGGGCAACCCGCTTTCGAGTAGTAACGGTATAAATGGTTCTGTTATTAATTATGATGTCAATAATTATTTGAATGAAAATACTTTGAATTTTAAACGAAATATCAATAAAGTACACAACATTAATGCACTTGCTGGTTTTACGCTTCAACAGATATCTAGTTTCAGCTCTGGCTTTGCAGCTACGCAAGTACCTAATGAATCGTTGGGTATTAGCGGGATAGAAGAGGGAATTCCCAGCCGTGTTTATTCTACCAGTTCTAAATCGGCATTAATGTCGTTTTTAACAAGGTTGAATTATAGTTACAAGTCTAGGTACTTGTTTACGGCTTCATTTAGAGCAGATGGTTCTTCGAAGTTTGCTACTGGAAACAAATGGGCGTATTTCCCTTCGGGCTCTTTTGCATGGGTAATGAGCGACGAATCTTTTATGAAAAAGATTAAACCTGTTTCGAGTGCTAAAATTAGAGCCAGCTACGGTTTAACTGGAAATAATAGAGTGACTGATTTTGCGTATTTGTCATCTTATCAAATTATTTCTAACTCAGGTTATAACTTTAACAATGGGCCTTTAAATGGATCTATTCCAAATCTTTTAGGAAACAAAAATTTAAAATGGGAAACTACCGCTCAGGCCGACATTGGTGTAGATGTAAGTTTGTTTAAAAACAGGATTTCTGTAACGGCCGACTATTACGATAAAAGAACCTACGATTTGCTGATCAATTCTTCATTAGCTCCTTCTCAGGGTTTTCTAAATGGTGTAAGGAATATTGGCAAAGTAGGTAACAAGGGCTTTGAATTTACCTTGAATACTATTAATGTGAAAAATAAGAATTTCTCTTGGAACAGCAGTTTTAATATCTCATTCAACCGCAATAAGGTTTTGGAATTAACTGAAGAAGATCCATCTATATTATCTAGGATCAACTGGGGGAATTTCAATAATGCCTATCCGTATATTGCCATTCCAGGACGTCCGATAGGACAGTTTTATGGTTATGTTTGGGATGGTGTTTATCAGTATAGTGATTTTAACCAGTTGGCCAACGGAAGTTATGTGTTAAAAGATAATGTGCCTAATAATGGCCAGTCTAGAGCAACCGTGCAGCCTGGTTTTATAAAATATAAGGATATTAACGGCGATGGGCAGGTAAACGGTTACGATCAAACAATTATTGGAGATCCTAATCCGATTCACACTGGTGGTTTTTCTAATAATTTCAATTACAAAGGATTTGACCTTAATATTTTCTTGCAGTGGTCTTATGGTGGTGAACTACTTAATGCCAATCGCATAGAATTTGAAGGTGGTGAAAATAGAAATTCTCTAAATATGTTTGCTTCTTATGCCAATCGTTGGACACCAGAAAACCAAACTAACGAACTTTATAAAGTATACGGACAAGGACCACTGGTTTATTCTTCTAGAACGATTGAGGATGGTTCGTATTTGAGATTAAAAACTGTTTCATTAGGTTATTCTCTTAACCCATCTCTACTTAAAAAGATAAAAATTAAAAACTTTAGGGTTTATGCTTCTGGTCAGAATTTACTTACATGGACCAACTATTCGGGGCTAGATCCAGAGGTTTCAACGTATGCTTCGGCGCTTACTCCAGGTTTCGATTGGTCGGCCTATCCGAAAGCAAGAACAATCATTTTTGGAATTAACCTTACACTATAAATCATAATCACTTAAAAAATTGAACATGAAAAGGATTATTTATTTGATGTGCATCTTACTGATCTTGCCATTCACTTCCTGCAAGAAATTTTTGGAAACAGAACCTTCTGATTTTAAAACGCCAGAAAATCATTTTAATACCGAAAGCGAACTAAATACTGCCTTGGTTGGAGTGTATAATAAGCTAGCTGATGAAAGAACTTACCGCAGAGGTTTGTTTACCTACTTGGCTATTAGCGATGAGTTTTTTTATCGTAATGTTTCTACGGCTTCTATCTATGTGTTAGATTTTGATGCGGCACACGTTGATATTGGCAGATTTTGGGAAGCGCTTTATCAAGGTATAGATCGTGCTAATACATTGCTAGAGAATATAAATAAGCCCGTAATGGATGAGCAGAAACGAAACAATATACGTGGTGAAGCATTATTTTTAAGAGCGTACTACTATTTTTTATTGGCTGATAATTTTGGAGGAGTTCCGTTGAAATTGACTTCTACCAAAATTCCAACAGAAACGCCATTGCCTAGAGCACAACTTAAAGATGTGTATACACAGATTTTAAAAGATATGACGGAAGCCTATCCTTTAGTGCTCGATATTAAAAAAGATCCGCTAGATAAAACAGATACGGGTATCGAATATAGTGAGAGAATAACGAAATCTGCAGTTGCAGGCATACTCGCAAAAGTTTGTTTAACTATGGCAGGTCAGCCACTAAATGATCAATCTAAATATAGCGAAGCTTTGAAATGGTCTGAATTGGTAATCAACTCTGGTAGACACGTATTAAATTCGGATTATAAGCAAATTTTTATCAATGCCGCAAAAGATCAACAAGATACAAAAGAATGTATTTGGGAGATTGGTTTTTATGGCAACAATACAGGTAATTTTATGCAAGGTGGTACTTTGGGAATTAGTAATGGCATTACCAGTACAGATTTGGTTGATCCAGGCTATTCAACAGGAAGCATTAATACCACGGCACGTTTATACAATTTGTACGATGCTACAGATGTGCGACGCGATTGGTGCATAGCTCCATTTAGATACACTACCACTAATAACGTAACCACTCAAACTGCTTGGACAAGTGCCCAGATTTACGATCGTAACATAGGTAAGTGGCGAAGAACTTACGAAAGTGTAACGCCAAAAGTAAAAGATTTTAATTCGGTTAATTTCCCTGTGTTACGCTATTCGGATGTGTTATTAATGTATGCAGAAGCTGCCAATGCTATCAATAATGGTCCTAACGCTTTGGCAGAAACCTACCTGAATCAAGTAAGAAGAAGAGGGCATAATAAACCAGTAACAGTATCAGATCCTACGATAGATGTATCAGTTGGCCTATCTTCAGTTAGATTTTTGGAAGAAATTCAAAATGAAAGAGCTAGAGAGTTTGCTTTTGAGGGGATGAGACAGCATGACTTAAAACGCTGGGGCATTTATGTAACCAAAATGAACACTTTAGCTACGGAGATTACCGCAGGTGCGCCAACTAACTGGAGATATGCAGCTTCAGCAGGTAAGAATACTTCGGCCAGAAATCTTCTATTCCCAATTCCAAACTCAGAAGTGGTACTTAACCCTGGTATTGGCATTAATGATCAAAATCCTGGTTGGTAAAATTGATGAATACAAATATTAGAAAAATGAAACATTTGATTTTTACTATAAGCGCTTTGCTGTTTTTGCTATCGGGATGTGCTAAAGATAAGGTAGAACAACCTAGATTCGAAGTGCGCACTGCTGCCTTAACTTTTAAAGTTGGCGAAGAAATAACATTTAACTTTTCAGGAAACCCAGATAACATTACCTTTTATTCTGGGGAAGATGGAAAAAAATACGAACACCGTAACCGTACTTCGTTGCCTGGTAAATTACAACTTCAGTTTACGTCTTTGTTAGATAGAGGTTTGAGACAAAACCTTTCGTTAATGGTTACGTCAGACATTACTGGCGCCATTAATGCAACTACTGTTAGCGCCGCAAAATGGACTGACGTTTCTAGCCGTGCTGTGTTTTCTACAGGTGCAGATAATACACCATCGGGTGCAATTGATTTATCCGATTTTTCTGATCTTGGAAAACCCATCTCCGTTGCATTTAAATACACGGATGTGAAAACCACTGCACAACAAAACCGTTGGGTAATCCGTACTTTTAACGCCAATTCTGTTCGTGGTACTTCAGTTACTCCATTAGCTGTAATGGCTGATGCAGGTTGGGTGGGCATCAACTATAAAAATCCAGCGGCAGTATGGACCATTACAAGTGCTCAACTGCTAATGTACGGCGGAGCAGCTAACTCAGATGATAATGAAGATTGGGTAGTTTCTAAACAGCTAGATCCTAATTTCATCAAATCGGATGTAGGGTTTGTAGTTAAAAATATCAGTACACAAACATCAGATTTTACTTATAAATTTAATAGCGCAGGCATATATAAAGTTACTTTCTTAGCGTCAAATAGATTAGGCGAATCTGCCAAAGAAACAGTTAAAGAAATCACACTTAATATTGTTCAATAAGATCCACTTCTCGTTATGACTTTCAAGAAAAAATATGCTTTTTATATAGGTCTGTTTAGCTTTCTTTCCATTATAACTATCGGTAATATTGCTTGGCAAAGCGATAACGATATGGTGTTGAAAGGATCGAAACTAGATCTCCGTTGGAAAAAAGATGACAAAGGATGGCGCATTGTAAATATTGCAGTTAAAGGTCAACAGAATTGGGTACCGTTACCCAATCCGGATGGAAAATATACATTGCTCTATACGGCAGTTAAACCAGATACGGTAGAAGCTCCGTTGTTTGATAAGGATGGCAAAAAGTCTAATTTTCCAGAACCTATTTACAAGTACATCACTTCTCACTGGAGTCAGGTAACGCAATCGGTGCAGCTAAATACTGCCGGAGAAGCGCTTCATTTCTATCCAGATCGGGTAGCAAAAAATAAGGACCAGTCTTTGAGTTTTGCTAAAGAAACGGGAACCGCAAACATCAATGCCTCATGGCAAATCGATCCAAAATTTCCTACAGATATTACAGTTAAAATAACACTAAAAGCCAATAAAGACGGGTACTATTCTATCGCAAGTCCAACTGTGGCTACGGTTTCAAATGACCAACTGTCTTGGGGTTTAATGCCAGGATATTTTCAGGGCGCAACCGTAGAAAAAGACTTGGTGAAAGCTTATGCCTACGGACAAGGAATACCAGATAGACCAATTGTACTGAGAGAACGTACCGCTAGTACACTTTCGCCATTAATCAGTTCTAAAAATGGGGTGACCATGGCTGTTATTCCAGAACCGGGCACAGGCAGAAACCCTTGGAGCAAAGATAAAAACACACACAATGAATGGCGGCTTGGTCTTTCGTTGATGAATAGAGAGGCCAAGCTTTCGCCAACGGCTTATCATCCCGTATTGGGCCAAAAAGGATCATTCCTTAAAAAAGGAGAGACAACAAACTTTACTTTTAGATACTCGCTTCAAGCTGCAGACTGGTATACTGTATTTAAACATGCCGTTTATGATATTTATCGCTTTAAAGACTTTTTAGACTTGAAGCAAACTTCTCAATCGCTAACAGATCGCATTTTGGCCATGCATAAATACGTGGTTGATGATAATACCTCGATGTGGCGTACTGAACAGTATAAAAACCTAACGATTGGTGCACAGGCTTATCTTGGCGGGGTATTGGGTTCGGATAAAGATGCAATGAAAAACTCAGATTACGGCGCCATGTGGATGCTTTCTAATATCATGAAAGACTCTGTTTTACAAAAGCAACGTTTACCCTTTGCCCGTAATTTTAAACTGCTTCAACAAGAAGAAAAAACAGGTTTTTTTGAAGGATCTGCTTCAGGGCAGTATTATTTATCCAAAAGCAAAAAGTTTACCGAAGAGTGGGGACCATACGTAGAACCTATTGGCTTAACTTACTACACCATGATGGATATCGGCAATATCTTATTGTTTGAACCTAACGATGCCGAATTAAAAGATAAATTAAGAAAAGGCGCAGAGCGATTGCTGGCTTGGCAAGGCCAGCAAGGCGAATGGGCGGTAGCTTACGATCATGCATCAGAAAAACAACTCTTTACAGAACTTCAGGATTTACGCCCAACTTTTTACGGATTGTTGATTGCCTATCGAGTTTTGGGTGATCAGAAATATTTAACAGCTGCCTGTAAAGGTGCTGATTGGTATATTAAACAAGCGGTTGATAGCGGCCATTTCTTAGGCGTTTGTGGTGATACTAGATTTGTTCAAGATTTTGCTACAGGACAGAGCATTCAGGCATTGTTAGATTTGTATGAGCTCACCAAAAAAGACCTTTATCTAAAATCGGCAATTAAAGCTGCGAAATTTTATACTACTTCTATTTATACGCATCCAATTCCTACAAAAGAAGTGAAAACGGTAAAAGGCATCAGTCGCCAAGATTGGGAAATAAGCCAAGTTGGTTTAAGCTTTGAACATGGTGGAAGTATTGGCTCTGCAAATTCTCTTGGACCGATTTTACTGGCCAGTCACGCTGGTTTATTTGTGCGTATTCATGAGCTTACGAAAGACCCTATTTATTTAGATATGGCTAGAGCTGCTGCATGGGGCCGCGATGCTTTTGTAGACAAAAAAACAAGTGTAGCTTCTTATTACTGGACCGCTATGAATGCTGGGCCAGGTTCTTTTCCTCATCATGCTTGGTGGCAAATTGGATGGATTACCGATTACCTTTTGTCGGAAGCAAAGTTTCGTTCTAATGGTGAAGTTTCCTTTCCAAGAGGATTTATTACCCCAAAAGTAGGGCCGCACCAAAGTTATGGCTTTGCAAAAGGGAAAATATATAGCACGCCTGTTTCATTAATGCTTAGTGATGGTTTGCTTAAAGCAGACAGTCCTTACTTGGATTATATCGAAGCCATCAATACAGATCAGAAGAAATGCTTTTTGGTTTTGCTCAATAACAGCAACAAGCCGTTAACTACAAAAATCCATATCAATCCCGAGAAAATTCAGGGGGCTTCGGTAAACAAAATTAAAAGTGCTGTATTTCTTAATGCTGATTCGAAAAAGCAAAAATTAGCCGCTGCCGATCAAACTTGGAATATCGAAATTGAAGCTTATGGTTTAAAAGTGATTGCCTTAAATTATTGATGATGAAACAAATGGTTAATGTTGATAGAAAGTGCTTTAAAATAAGTTTTACCATATTGTTGGCTTGCTTTTTCGCTGTAAATACTTATGGGCAAGCACCGACAAACTATCTGATAGAAGCCGAAGATTTTCAATTCCTGGGCGGATGGGCTTTTGGTAAAGAAGCAGGAACAAATGTTTCTGGAAAAGGAGCGCTCATTGGATCTGCTGCTGCTGAGCCTGCGGCTGATGCATTCACGGTGATTAAAGTAGCCAGCAAAGGCAATTATTTTGCGTGGACCAAATCAAGAGATTACGCTGAAAATAAACCAGGAACAAGAAAATATCTTTTGATCTGCAACGATGAACCATTGACTACAGAATCTGGTGCTCATTTAAAAGAAGGTTATCGTTGGGAGAAAGTAGGCAAAGTGACGTTAAATGCAGGCGAAAATCTGCTAAGGTTAAAAAACACGAAGTTAAGTTTTGCCCGCTGCGATGCTATTTTTTTTACCACCGATGAATCTTTTGATCCCAATCAAAAAGAACAATCGCTCAGTAGCTATTATTTAAAACCTGTTCAGGTTGCCCAAAGCCAGGCCCAAGTAAATATCGCTACACCAATTCGCTTCACTAAAAAAGAAAAAGTACTTGGCACCTTAACCAACGGCAAGCTAAAACTGACCCTACAAGAAGTCTTTGACGCTAAGACAAACAAAAAACAGATCGTTATACTCTCTCAAGTTTTTCAGGATAACAAATGGGTGAGCCTTAGCCAAAATGTAGAAGAAAATAGGATTTTCCTGTTAAGGGCTAAGAAACCTAAAATTGAATTTGGACCCTATTATGCCTCGTGGAAAAATGCATCGAGCATCACCACCTTTTCTGCAAATGGAAAATCTTATCAGGTAATGGATCCAAATGGTGCTAAAAATCCATTTTTCTCAGGCGATTTGCTTTTATGCAAACCAACATCCTTTACACAGGTTTCGTCCGAAGAAATTAAAATCACCTATTTAGCCGAAGATGGAAATGAGATAAAAGGCACTTGGAAACTAAAACCCGAGTCGGCCAATTACGAATTGAGTTTGGAGTATACAGCTAAAGAAGAAGGTTTTTACAGCTTTGTGGTTTCGGCGTTTCAAGGTGTTTCGGCCAATAGCGTAAAAAATGTGCAGTTACCTCCCATGTTCAATTATACTCGTATTCCTCAGGAACCGCTGTTGGTGCCTAGCGCCATGACTCCCCAACCTTTGGCAATTGTAGAAGTAGCTAGCACAGGCAAACCTTTAAGTTTATTTGTGTCGGGCGTAGCCGATGAGTTTCCCTTAGATTGGGCAAAAGACGTGAGCTCACGCATGGGCTTTTCAATAAAAAATGAGTTAAACGAAGTACAGCCTGTGGCTTTTGCGCCAGTGTTGGGCTTAAGCGATTCGAAATTGCTGAAAGGCGCAACTTTAAAAAGAAAATTTAATATTGGTGCTGTTTCCGGTAATTGGAACGAAGCTTTGGTCTATATCTCTACCCATATTTATCAGGTAAAGGATTATCGTTTACAAGATTCTACCTCCTTAACCAATGCCGCCTTTAACATCATCGATCTGATCAAAAATGAGGATGCTTCGGGATGGAACCCAAAGCTGAAAGGTTTTTATGACATAGAAGCCGATCCTAAAATTGCGCCAACCGTAGCACAATCATCGCCTTTGGCCATTATTTCAGCTTCGGTAATTGGTAAAGATGAAGATTTATACTTAACCAGAGCGCTACCAACTATAGAGTACACGTTGTCGCGTAGTGCATTCAGATGGGCAACTGGTGTAGGCGCACCATATAATGCTACAAAGCAGTCGCTCGAATTAAATCCTTACAAAAACGTACAATTTAACACGGCTTATTTCGAATCACTTAATCAATTGCTAGGACACAAAAACCCTTGGTTGTTACAAGTTGCCATGCCAGATCAGTTACCCCGCAAACTTTCGGGCTACTCGGTCAACCTACCCGCATGGACACAAGAATTAGCCGCCTATCGCCTTACAAAAGATAAAAAATGGCTTAATGAAGCTGTTTCACATGCCAAAGACTTTGTACAAAATGAAGTGTATGGTGCCAAAAGCAATTTGCTTACTGCTCAACCGTTTTATAACACCTCGTTTTATCCGTACTGGTGGGATTTGATGGACCTTTATGAAGTAACTAAAGATGCTTCGTTTGCACAGGCAGCAGAGTACGCATCTTTTTTTACCATTGCGGGAATACGTTCCTATCCAACGGTTGAAGAAAAACCGCAATTGATCCACGAGGGAAACCAATATGAAGGCAATACCAATTTATGGTGGAAAAATGGCGATAAATTTCGTTTAGGATTTCCTCGCCGTACTGGCGATGTGAAAGAAAAAGAAGTCCCGCAGTCATTAATTTCTCCTGTGGGGCTTGGCTTGGAGCAACCTAGTACCTTCTTTTTGCCGAATAAAAATGTTCGCCATATTTTTATGTCAACCTGGGCGCCGCATTTATTAAGAATGGCAGAATATAATAAGCGTGATATTTTTGAAATATATGCTAGAAACTCAATTATCGGACGTTTTTCTGGCTATCCAGGTTATTACGCCACAGGTTTTACTGATCTTACTTATCGGGCCGAATATCCCTACAAAGGCCCAGATATCAATTCAATTTACTACCATCATATTGCTCCGCATTTGGCTTTTACCTTAGATTTTTTAGTGACCGAAGCGGTACAAAGATCACGGGGGCGAATCAGTTTTCCTTGGGGCAAGCAAGAAGGTTTTGTTTGGTTTAACAACCGAATTTATGGTGGTGGAAAAGGAACCATTTACGACGATAGCAATGCCAGTATTTGGCTAAAAAAAGGCTTGGTGAGCATTGATATTCCCGAAATCAATTACCTTACTGCGAAGTCTAAAGATCGTTTTTGGGTCATCTTATTAAACGAATCTAGCAAACAGCAGCAGTTTAATCTCACGCTCAATGCCAACGAAATAGGGATTGAAAATACAGAGATTAAGCTTTATCAGTCACAAAATCCTGAACAGGCAGGTATAATGTCTGTTGACAATAAAATAAAAGCAACTATTGCTGGAAAAGGTTTAGCAGCCTATTCTTTCCAGCTTAAAACGAATACGGCAGAAAAGGAGCTTTTACCGGTAAAGGAGGGGATGAAAGAAATCAATCTTGGCGCTCCTTGGGGTACTTTGTATGCTTTCAGAATTCGTTCACCATTTGGTTGGGATTCTATTTATACCTATTTGAGTACTTCGCCATTAACGGGTGCAGAGGCAGAATTAATCATTAATGATGACGCATCTACTGCGGTTAAATGTTTGGCTTATCCTTACGAATGGTCCTTTAATAAAATCGATCCACATCAGCCTGTGAGCGTCAGTGTGAACTTGAAAAGCAAAGATAAGAATGAAGTACGTCAGGTTCATTTGATTTTAGAAGGTGTAAAACAATGAAATCACAGATGAAATTTGCAATGTTTTGTAAAAGCGCTTGCTTGCTAGTGGGATTGGTGCTCTCCCTAGCTTGTAAAGCGCAAAAAAACACACAGATGAGTAAAGAAACTCAAGAACGGGAACGCCTTATTGCCGCCAGTCAGGCGGGGGCATTGCCCTTATTTTTTGACCCTTTAGTACCCGCAACACCTACAGTTACGCCTGGTACTTTTAGTAATGCCAACGATTTCTTGGTAAGAAAAGGACTGCCTAATTTTTTTAACAAGGCGAAAAAGAAACAACCGCTAGTGATAGGATATATAGGTGGAAGCATTACCCGTGGCATTAATTTGTATCGCATGCAATCGGCCAAGTTTATACAAGAAATGTATCCTAATACCAAAATGCAGTTTATTAATGCAGGGATATCAGGTACGGGAACTGATTTGGGTGCCTGTAGAATTCAGGAGCAAGTATTGCAGTACAAACCCGATTTGATTTTTGTAGAGTTTGCCGTTAACAATGCTTTTGCAGAAGGAATGGAAGGTATCATCCGCCAGATATGGAAAGCCAACCCCCAAACGGATATTTGTTTACTGTACACCATTTACAGCGGCCAGACCAAGACTTACGCCAGCGGAAAAATTCCTCCAAATATTCTCGGCCTCGAAAAATTAGCCGACTACTATCAAATACCTTCGGTACACATGGGCCTTGAAGCCAGTATGCTCGAAAAAGAAGATAAGCTCCTTTGGAAAGCACCTGCAGAAACCCAAACAGATAAGATCATTTTCTCTAACGATGGTACACATCCCGTGGAAGCAGGAGGGAATTTATATGCACAGGCAATTGCACGATCGTTCGTTAAAATGCAAGACTATGCCGAAAATAAAAATCACGAATTACCAAAGCCATTATTGGCAGATAATTGGGAAGAGGCGAAAATGCTTGCCCCATTTGTTGCTCAGTTTAGCAAGGGCTGGACTAAGTTTGATCCCAATGGGTTGGCAGATTTTAAGCAGTTTGCAGGTTGGTTCCCTTATGTAATGAAAGCCGAAAAACCTGGAGAATATTTCACGTTTAAATTTAAGGGCAACATGATCGGCTTTTTTGATATTGGTGGCCCAGAAGTGGGGCAGCTCACTTTAGAAATTGATGGGATGAAAGCCACTATCCAAAAACAGGCAGGAACATTGGTATTAAAAACCCAAACAGAAAATAATACCGAAGACCTGATCAACAGGTTTAATTTCTATTGCAATAATAGGTATAGGGGACAGGCAGAGTTTTTTGAATTGGCGGACGGAATACATACGGTGAAGTTTACGGTATCTGATATTATACCCGACAAAAAGCAGATTTTGGGAGAAAGCCAATCAGCTGATATTACCGCTAATCCAGCTAAGTACAATAAAACGGTGGCTTACATTGGTAAAATATTGATCAAAGGTGAGATACTTCCTATGAATTGATTTTGAAAATTAGAAATAATTCATAAATTTGATTTTTAACCATACCAGACCAAACCAGTTTGCTATTCATTGATGCCTTCAATAGACAAGCTACGTATTGAACTCGAAAATTATTACATAAATGAACTACACTAAAATGATCGCACAAAAGATTGAGCGTGCCAAAAAGATTTTATTTTCGGTAATCGCCCTCATGCTGTTAAGCAATGTCTCATACGGCCAAACCAAAAGCGACACCCTCCGCATATTTCTGATTGGCAATAGCTTTTCTCAAAATGCATCAGCTTACTTGCCTCAAATCGTTAAAGAAAAAGGAAAGCATTTGGTCATTGGTAGGGCCGAATTAGGCGGTCATTCATTGGAGCAACACTGGAAATACGTGGAGGCGGCAGAATCCAATCCTGAAAGTGTGGAAGGCAAACCATATAAAGGAAAATCTTTACGTACGCTCCTGTCAGAAGGGAAGTGGGATATTGTAACCTTACAACAAGCTTCTTACCTTTCGGCAGATAAAGAAAGTTACAATCCCTATGCCCAAAAGCTTTACGACTTTGTTAAGTCTATTCAGCCAAAAGCAGAGGTGGTATTACATCAAACTTGGGCCTATCGTGCTGATGCAAAAACTTTTGGTAGGGTAGCTGCTGGACAGTTGGCGCAAAATCAGGCAGAGATGTGGCAAAAATCTAGAGAGGCCTATCACGCAGCAGCCAAGCAATTGAAAGTAAGATTAATCCCAGTAGGAGATGCTTTTGAGGAGGTTGCTACGGGTAAGGGGTATGCTTATCAAAAAGATACCGCATTCGACTTTAGCAATCCAACGTATCCTAATCTTCCAAATCAAATCAACTCGTTGAACATGGGGTATTCTTGGAAAAACAATAAGGAATTTACTTTTGATGCCAACCATGCTAATGAAGCTGGACGATATTTAGGTGGATTGATTTGGTATGCTTTTCTATTTAAAGATTCTCCTGAAAATATCCAATTTGTACCGAATAAAGTTCCTGCAGATTTTGCAAAGTATTTGAGGAAAGTGGCTGCACAAACCATTAAGAACTCAAATAAGAAATAGTTTACGAGAATTGTGGATGTGATAGAGATAACTTTTTGTAAATCCCGTCATTGAAGGGAAAAGTCTGTCCCGATTTTTCGGGATGCAATCTTAAAGAGGTTGTTTTATTACCTAGCGATTGTTGTAGGATTGCTTCGTACCTCGCAATGACGTTATAACGCCTAACTTTTAAATATCAATACTTAATTAAGAATGAACTCGCTAATAGATACCTCCGTAATAGTTGTTTTTTCAATATTTATCCTCATCATCGGTTTGTTATTTTCACGAACTGGACGCAATCTAAAATCATTTTTTGCAGGTGGTGAAGCAGTGCCCTGGTTCATCGGTGGTTTATCACTGTTTATGAGTTTTTTTTCAGCGGGTACTTTCGTTGCATGGGGTTCAATTGCTTACAATCATGGTTGGGTTGCTGTTACTATTCAGTGGACTATGTGTATTGGAGGCTTGGTAACAGGTATTTATCTCGCTCCAAAATGGAAAGCAACTGGAAGCTTAACAGCGGCAGAATTTATAAAAGATAGACTTGGAGAGAGTGTTCAAAAGAGCTTTATCTATATTTTTATGCTGGTATCCCTGTTAATTAAAGGTTCTGTATTGTATTCAGTATCTAAATTAGTTGGTTCTTCTCTTGAGTTTCCATTAGTACCTGTAACTGTTGTGCTTGGCATATTGATGATTGCTTACACAGCCGTAGGAGGCTTATGGGCGGTAATGGTAACTGATATTTTGCAGTTTGTTATTTTAACGGCAGCGGTTCTGCTAATCATTCCTTTGGCATTTACAGAAGCCGGCGGCGTACAGAATTTCTTAACTAAAGTTCCCGATGATTTTTTTCAGCCCGTTAACGGTGAATACACTTGGGGATTTATTGGTGCTTTTGCCCTATATCATATTTTTTATATTGGCGGAAATTGGACTTTTGTTCAACGTTATACCAGTGTGGATACGCCAAAATCTGCTTCTAAAGTAGCCTTTCTTTTTGCTGGCTTGTATATCCTGAGCCCAGTGTTGTGGATGTTGCCGCCAATGATATATAAAACTATTAATCCTGGTTTATCTGGTATAGAAACCGAAAATGCTTATTTAATGGTTTGTAAGCAAGTACTGCCAGCAGGCCTAATGGGTTTGATCTTAACTGGCATGTATTTTTCTACTTCGGCCTCTGCAAATACTGCGTTAAATGTGGTTTCTGCAGTGTTTACCAACGACATCTATAAAGGCAATATTAACCCTAAAGCAAGTGATGAACAGTTAATGAAAGTGGCTCGTACTTCTTCTTGGTGCTTCGGCTTTGGGATGATCGCTATTGCCTTAATTGTACCTTATATTGGTGGAATTGTGGAGTTTACTTTAAGCGTTGGCGCCATCACTGGTGGTCCGTTGTTAGCGCCTCCAATTTGGGCTTTGTTCTCTAAACGAATCACGGGAAAGGTAACTATTTTGGTAACCATGATCAGTTTGGTTATAAACCTAGTATTTAAAATCGTACTACCGCTAGTGTTTGATTATAAATTAAGCCGTGCAAGTGAAATGTTGCTAGGTGTATTATTGCCATTTGCCTTATTGGTGATTTACGAAGTCTATGCCGCCTCAAAAGGGCTGATTAGTAAAGAATACTTGCAATTACAGGAGCGTAAAGCCGTACGTAAAGCAACGGTGGTGCAAGTAGATGAAGCGGAACTTGCTGAAACTAGAAAGCAGAATAAATTTGGATTACAGGTGATTTCGTTTTCATTAGCATTCATTGCTTTGTTGCTATATGTATTGTGTGCTTTTACTACAAAAGCGACCGATATGGTTGCGATAATTGCTACAATTATTCTATTGAGTGCATTGATTCCTTTTAGAGCTTCTAGAAAAGCAGTGGTAAGCTAATAATAAGTCGTTATTGAAATACTTCAAAGCCTGGTTATTTGTAAATAGCCAGGCTTTAAAGCATCAATAGATATGTTTGGGCATAGCACCTACCATTCATCAGAGCGTCATCCCGATTAGGCCTACGTGTGGACACAAAATTTGTTGTCAGTGTTTTCTTCCCCCTGCCCCCTCAAAGAGGGAATATGCAAAATGCTTAGTGCTATGTGTCTCCCATCGGAGGCGGATTTAAGGGGGAGGAATGAGATATGTCCATACAATAGGCGTAGGCTGGAATCTTAAAGCAATTTACATGTTAGCGCCTCTTCTTGCCTTAGTATATTGCATAAAGCCATTCATCAGAGCGTCATCCTGAATTTATTTCAGGATCTTAAAGGGTTATAAAACCTGCTATTGTTTTACGATCCCGAAAATTCGGGATGACGGCACATTCTCGCGTAAGCGGGAACCACGAAGTGTTCATCGTAGATAATCTTAAAAAGTTATAAAACCTGGCTCTACGATCCTGAAATAAATTCAGGATGACGACCGATCGAAGTTAGCAATGATGAAAAACAGTACCGCTTCCCCTCACCATCTCGTCAAACAAAAAGTTTTTTCAAAAAAAATTGCTTTTTCAAAAATAACTGATACTTTTGATTAAAATAAAAACCAAACCAAACCAAACCAATATAAATCTTTTAATTAAACTCACTTACGGGTTTTGCACAAGCTAATCATCGAATGTTTCCTCGTATAATAAGTATGGTTTCATTCATCAAAGTTTTAGATGCTTCTTAACCAACTCGTATTATTTAAAATCCTGATATGAATAAAAAACTTTTACTAACCAGTTTATTTGCAATTGTTGTAGGTAACGCTTTTTCTCAAACTGCATTTACTTCAGGCAGCCTGTCGGTATTAAGGGTTGGAGATGGAACAACTTTGGGAACATCCGCTCTTCCTGTATTTATCGACGAGTATTCGACCAGTGGAAAGCTGATTAGAAGCATTGCATTACCAACTGCATCGACGGGAAAAAACAAACGACTGACCTTAGATGGAAATACCCCTGGTGTTTCTTCCTACGAAGGACTTTTATCGCTTTCTCAAGATGCTAAGAAACTTTCGTTAGCAGGTTACGATGCTGCTGTGGGTACAGACGCTGTAGTTGCTTCAGAAAGTGATCAAACTAACAGGGTAATTGGTGTAATAGACGGTGCGGGTAATGTAAATACTAGCACCTCGTTAAATATTTATTCTAAGGTTTATATCAGTTCGGCAGTAACCGATGGAAATAAGGTTTGGGTTGCTGGTGGAAGCGCAAATATTTACACAACTACGATTGGTTCAACCGATGCAACTTCCATTATTGGTCGTTCTGGAAGGTCTATTCGCATCTTTAAAAATCAATTATATGTTTCTCAGTCATCTGGCTTGGTAGGTCCTTTGGTTACTATTGGAAATGGCCTGCCGGTAACAGGTAAACAAATTGCAGCCGCTATACCTGGCATTACCATAAATGGAACTAGTCCAACTGGTAGAGAATTTTTCTTTGCAGACCTAAATCCAAATATCCCAGGTGATGATGTACTATACATTGCAAATACAGGAATCACTGACGGGATTACGAAATACTCTCTAGTAGATGGTTCTTGGGTTTCAAATGGAACGGTAAAAGGGCAATACACTGGTCTTACTGCTACGGTATCTGGTAACGAAGTAACCGTTTACGGAATTAAATATGGAGCTACTTCATCAGAACTATTTAAAATTACCGACAATACAGGTCACGATGGGTCTATTTCAGCACTAAGCCGCTCGATATTGGCTAAAACTGGTGCCAATACAGTATTTCGTGGACTTTCATTATCGCCTCAAAAACCCTAACCTTTTAAACCAAACTATGATGAAAAGAAAACTACTATTAAGTTGTTTGTTTGCAGTGGCTGCCCACACAGGGTTTTCACAAGTTGCATTCACCGCAGGCAGTTTATCAGTGCTGCGGATTGGCGACGGTTCAGCAACCTTAGGAGCAAATGCTACACCCGTATTTATTGATGAATATTCTACCAGCGGTATTTTGCTTCGAAGTATTGCTTTGCCTACTGCGGTGGTGGGTGCTAACCGAAAATTAACCTTATCCGGTAATTCGTCATCGGAAGGACTTTTATCACTTTCGCAAGATGGTAAAAAGCTCACCTTAACAGGTTATGATGCACCTGTAGGCACAGCTTCGATAGCAGCATCGGCTAGTGCAACCTATAACAGGGTGGTAGGGGTAATAGATGGAACGGGTAATGTAAACACAAGTACTGCACTAGATATTTTTAATACACAATTCATATCCTCAGCTGTTGTAGATGGAAATAACGTATGGATGGGTGGTGGTACAATCAATATTTATCATGCTACCATTGGGGCGACTACGGCAACTTCAATAATTGCTCGTACTGGAAGGTCTATGCGAATTTTCAATAACCAACTTTATGCCTCGCAAGTATCAGGTACAAATGGTCCCGTAGTTTCTATTGGCGCAGGCTTACCCACAACCACTGGACAGACCGCTGCAGGATTGCCTGGTATGCCAACCGCTACACCATCTGGCAGGGAGTTTTTCTTTGCGGATGTTGATGCTACGATACCTGGCTATGATGTTTTATATGTTGTTAATACAGCAATAACTGATGGTATTGCCAAGTACTCACTGGTAAATAACAATTGGGTATTAAATGGTAACATTTCGGGACAGTATACAGGTTTAACAGGAGTAGTTTCTGGAAATGAAGTGACGCTTTACGGGGTGAGATTTGGCACATCAGCTAATAAATTATTTAAAATTACAGATGCAACTGGTCACAATGTTGCAATGACTGCTACTGCTACAGATATTGCTACGGCAGCAGCCAATACTGTATTTCGTGGTTTATCCTTTTCTCCAACCGTAACCACTACGCCAGTAAAGCTACTTTCTTTTACAGGCAAAGAAGCTGCCAATGGTGTACGCTTAAGTTGGTCTACGGCTTCCGAGCAAAATAACTCACATTATGAGATTTACAGATCGACCGATGTACAGAATTTTACCAAAATTGGTACCGTTAAAGGAAACGGAACCACCAATGAGGTCCTGAACTATTCGTTCACAGATTTATCACCATTATCGGGAACGGTTTACTACAAATTACGTCAAGTAGATTTCGATAGTCGTTTTGAAGACTATGGTCCAATTCCAGTAAAATCGAGCCTTCAGAAAAACGACTTAAAAGTTCAGGTGAAAGATAACAGCTTACAGGTTTCTGTATTTGCGTCAACCAATTCAACTTCAGAAATTAAGGTCTATAACATTTCGGGAAATGCCTTGGCAAAAGTAAGCGCAAACCTAACCAGCGGTTGGAATACCGTTGAGGTACCATTTACTGCTAGCAGAGGTGTATATATCGTAGCTTCTAAAATTGGTAGTGAAATCACCAAAACAAAAATTGCAAAATAAATAGGGAAGAGGTTGCCCGAAATTGACCTTTGTCTTCATTTCGACGACGATAGGAGGAGAAATCTAGCATAATGCTATTTGAACGCTAGATTTCACTCCACTTTGTTCCGTTTTGAAATAACAGACTATTTTTTTGAGAACCCTTTTCACTTTATAAAAAGAACTGCTGTTATCAATTATTACAGCGGTATCCAATAACTGTTGCTATTACAATAAGTTAAACTAACCAAAGCTGTGGTATGAAACGATATGGCTATTTACTACTGCTGCTCATCTGCTGCATAGTACTGGAGCTGCATGCTCAAAATTTATCCAACAGAAACATTTTCGTAGTAAGAATTGGCGATGGCAGTGCCTCGCTCACTACTGCTGCAACTCCCGTTTATTTGGATGAATACAATACTTCTGGAACTTTAATCAGAACGATTGCGATGCCCATTGTCAACTCAGGAACTCATAAAAAGTTGACGCTGTCAGGTAAATATGCTTATGAAGGTTATCCGGTGCTATCTCCCGATGGGCAATCCGTTTGTTTATTTGGTTATGATGCCGCCCTTGGAACAGCTTCCGTTGGTACTTCCGTAAGCGGTACCATCAACAGAACTGCGGGTATTATTTACGCCAATCATACCATCAATACTTCGACCAGTGTTACCGATGCCTTTTCGGCCGTAAATGCCCGTTGTGCTGTTTTTGATGGAAATAAAGGTATTTGGATGACAGGTGGAACTACTGGAGTTCGTTATGCGCAAGTTGGTACTACTACTTCTACGGCATTAACCACGGTTACGGGGCGGGCCATTAATGTTTTCGATGGGCAATTGTACATGTCTTCTACCAGTGGTGATACTAGAATTGCTATCGTTGGACCAGGTGTATTACCTATTACAGGGCAAGCAGTAGCCAATTTGCCTGGTTATCCTTCAACAGGTAGTCCTTGTCAGTTTTTTTTGGCTGATGTATGCAATACGGTACCTGGTCCAGATGTACTTTATGTAGCTGATAATACCGCTGGAGTTTTTAAATACTCCTTGGTTAATGGAACATGGGTAAGTAATGGGAAAATAGGAGTAGCCAATGATCAATATGTGGGAATAACAGGTAATGCCACTAATGGAAGTGTGGTGATGTACGCCACTCGTAAAAGTGGTACTAGCGATGCAGGCGGTGGAGAGTTGGTGAGCATTACAGATAATAGCGGTTTAAATGGAACTTTTTCGGCTACACCAGTAGTTTTGGCAACCGCCGCCGCAAACACCGTTTTCAGAGGTGTGTGTTATTCATTTACTGCCGTTCCTCAAAATGACGTGCTGCCTATTTCATTGCAGGCATTTTCATTGCAAAAAAGCAACCTTACTACTACACTTAACTGGTCTTCATCTTCAGAAAAAGAAAGTGCCTACTTTGAAATACAGCGGGCACAAGACGATGGATTATTTAAGGAAATAGGGAAGGTTTTAGCCAACGGTTATTCCGATAAGCCCATTCATTATAGATATGTAGATGCCAGTCCGTTCAAAGGGTTAAACTATTATCGCTTGAAATCGGTAGACACTAATGGGCAATTCAGCTTATCTGATGTTCGCTTTATGCAATTCACCAATACCACGAAAGCTACTATCCAAGCCATTTATCCCAATGATAAAGTGTTGGAAATGCTCATTAACATGCCCGAAGTCGCTTTAACCACCTTAAGGATTATTGATATGAGCGGAAAAGTAATGAGCACCGAGCAACTCAAGCTAGAGGTAGGCTTTACCAAGATAAAACCACGGGTTAACCTAATTCCAGGAACCTATATAGCGAGCATAAGCACTATACAAGGAGAGATAACTACAAAATTTATTAAACAATAATGTTTGAGGTATGAAACAACCTAAAGTATTGCTCACAGGCTTTCTTTTTTTCATCAGTTGTCTGATTCAAATTAAAGCACAAACCACCTCCAACACCTTTTTGGTAGAAGCCGAAGAATTTCAGTTTCCCGATCGGTGGATGGCTAGTAATGAAATTGGTGTATCAAGCGGTGCCATTTTAAGTGTGGGGCAAACCGCTACGCCAAACGCCAATGCCTACACTGCTATCAACGTTAAAACCGCTGGCACTTACGATATTTGGACCCGCTCTAGGGATTATCCCGATAATAGGCCTGGTACACGGCGATTCTTGATTTACGTAAATGAGGTTGCCATGAGTCAGGAATCTGGCATACACGGACAGGATGGCTATTACTGGGAAAAAGTAGGCACCGCTACGCTTGATACAGCAGAAACGCTTTTACGTATCAAAGACACCAGAGGTTATTTTGGACGTTGCGATGCCTTGCTGTTAACTACGGTTACTTCGTTTAACCCTAATCTGCAAAGTTTAACGGCATTGCAGGCTTTCAAAATAAGTCCTAAAAAACTGGAATCAATTCCGCCCTCAGCTTTAGTGGCAGCGCCGTATCTACCCATAACCAGCTCCGCAACAACAAATGCCGAAATGAACAACGGTAAGTTAAAACTGCAGTTTGTTACGGTATTAGATGCGGCCACTAATTTACCGCGTATCGTGAGCACTACTAGTTTGTATAATGGTGGCCAATGGACTGCCGTGAATACGGGAGTGGAATCCAACAGGATTTTTTTACTACATGAAGCTACGCCTGACGTCAATTATATTGGCGTTAACCCTGCTTGGGAAAATGCTGCAGGAATGAGTACGTTCCAAAGCATGGGACAAACCTTTTCAGTATTTGACCAAGCCAACGGTAAAAATCCATTTAGTGCTGGCCAATTATTATTGTGCAGGGCTACTTCTGTTATCAAAATATCCGACGAGCAAATAAATGTGACCTATGCGAGCGATAGTGGATATACCTTAACAGGAATATGGAAATTGGCAGCAGGAGTAAATCATTTGAGTTTAACGCTTAATTACCAAGCAACCGCAACAGGCTATTACAGTTTTGCCGTGGCCGCTTTACAGCCCATTGCTGCAAGTGCGGTAAAAAATGTGCAGTTACCTCCTATGTTTCAATATCAGCGTTTGCCCAGCCAACCACTAATGGTTCCAAGTGCGCTTACGCCACAACCTGTAAGTATTGTTGAAACTACGGTGAACAATACGCCGTACAGTTATTTTGTAGCAGGTGCATTATCAAACTTTCCTTTAGAATGGGCCACTGGCGAAACTTCTCCGATGGGATTTTCGCTTAAAAACGAAAGTAACCAGGTACAACCTTTAGCTTTCGGACCCATTTTAGGTTTTGCCGACTCAAAGCTGAATACAGGTCAGTCCACTACTCGCGAATTTATGATAGGTGCCCTGCCAAGTACTTGGGATGGAGCTTTAGAATACCTATCCAACAAAGTTTACGATGTTAAAGATTATCGCAAGCAAGGCACCACATCCTTAACCAATGCGGCCTTAAATATGGTAGACCTGATTAAAAATGACAATGCATCAGGTTGGGATACCAACATGAAAGGATTTTATGACATTGAACAAGACCCTGTCATTGCTCCAGTAGTGGTGAATACTTCGCCCTTGATGTTACTGTCGGCAGCGGTACTTGGACAAGATGAAGATATGTACCTTAAAAGAGCCCTTCCTGCTATCGAATATACCCTGTCACGACGTGGCTACAGATGGTCTAACAAGCAAGGAACTTTGTATACACCTACCGAAAGCTCGCTCAAATTAAGTCCATACAGTAAGGAGTTTAATGTAGCCTATTTTGAAGGTTTGGATAAGCTGACCAAAGGGGCTAACCCTTGGTTGGTTGATTTGGCATTGCCCAATGGGGAACTGAGAACCACCACCAATAGTTGGACGGAAAAACTAGCGGCCTACCGAATGACCCAAATCGCATCTTGGTTAAGCGATGCCATTCGGGGTGCTGATTTGTTTTTGACCAACGACGTATATGCTACCAAGACCACTGCACTGGATGAACACGGTTTTTACAATACTTCATTTTATCCTAATTGGTGGGATTTGATGGATATTTATGAGCTCACAAAGTATAGTCGCTACTTAACGGCGGCAGAGAAATCAGCCTTTTATACCATTGCGGGCATCAGGTCTTATCCTAAAGTAACCACCAATCAGCAAACCATTCACCCAGGAAATAACTACAGTGGAACTACCACCATTTGGTGGAAAGGCACGCAGCAATATCGTTTGGGCTATCCTCGTGTGGCTGGTGATGTGCAGGAAAAGCAAGTTGCTCAAGACCTTGTTTCGCCTGTAGGTTTAGGTTTTGAACAACCTGTGACGCTTTTCTTTCCCAAAGCTCAAATTTTGCATGTTTACATGTCCAATTGGGCACCCAACTTGTTGCGTATATTCCAATACAATAATCGAGAAATTTTCCAGACTTATGCACGTAACTCCATTATTGGACGTTTCGCCAACTATCCAGGTTATTATGCAAGAGGTTTTACTGATGTACCGCTAAAGGTAGATTATCCGTACGTAGGGCCTGATGTAAGTTCTATCTACTACCATCATATTCCTTCTCAACTTGCTTTTTCGGTTGATTTTTTAGTCACCGAAGCCATGCAACGTTCGCAAGGAAATATCAATTTTCCATACAGTAGGCAAGAAGGGTTCGTTTGGTTCAACAATCGGATTTTTGGGGGAGGAAAGGGGAAAATCTATACGGATAAAGAGGCCACACTAGTGTTAAAGAAAGATTTGGTTCAATCGAGTAATCCCGATGTAAATTATCTTACGGCTGTTTCTGAGAACAAATTTTGGGTTATCGCTTTAAATGAATCTGCTAACCCCGCTGCGGTAAGTTTAACGCTTACAGATAGCGTAAAAGTGGCCTCTAACTCATCAAGTGAGCTTTACACCAACGATAATTGCACACCAACTACTACGTTGATGAATGGTCGTACCACACAGCTTACCTTAGGTGCAAAAAGCGTTTCGGCACTTTCATTTCCATTAATCACCCCATTTACGGAAGCCAAGCCTCCTAAATTGCCACAAGGAATGTACACCACTACGATAGATAGTCATTGGGGCACTTTTTATGCGTTCAGGATCAGGTCTCCATTTGGTTGGGATTCTATTTACGCCTATTTGGATACACCGCCATTGGAAAATGCAGAAGCTAATTTGACCACTAATCTTGATGCAAATGCCCAGCAACGAGTGGCTTATCCCTATGAGTGGTCTTTGAAAAAAATCCCTTACGACAAGCAGGTGGTACTCAACTTACAATTAACACTTAATGGTGTGGATAAGAACCTATCCGTAACGGTAAATGGTACCAATAACTGATAATTTTCGGTTGAATGGAAATTTATAAGATTTATTAATATATTTGTAGACCAAACCAAACCATACCAAATTTATAATAACCAAGATAACGAGTATTTAATATGATCATATCAGAGGCAACACATTCCCGTAATTTAAAATCTAATCAATTAACCACAGATTTTGCAGTTATTGGCGGTGGACTGGCAGGCGTTTGTACTGCCATTACGGCTGCACGTAAAGGTGTAAAAGTAGTTTTAGTACAAGATAGACCCGTTTTAGGAGGTAACTCATCCAGTGAAGTTCGTTTATGGATTTTAGGGGCAACCTCTCACATGGGTAACAATAACCGTTGGAGTAGAGAAGGTGGTGTTATCGACGAAGTTTTGGTAGAAAATACCTATAAAAACAAAGAAGGAAATGCTTTAATATTTGATACCATCCTATTGGATAAAGTATTGTCTGAGCCTAATATTACACTTTTGCTAAACACAGCAGTTCACGAAGTACATAAATCTGACTCAGAAAAAATTTCATCAGTAAAGGCTTTTTGTAGTCAAAACTCTACCGAATACCATATTCATGCTCCTTTGTTTTGTGATGCCTCTGGTGATGGAATTGTAGGCTTTTTAGCAGGTGCCGCTTTTAGAATGGGCGCCGAGAGTACAGAAGAGTTTGGTGAAAAATTTGCACCATCCAAAGAGTATGGCGAACTGCTTGGTCACAGTTTGTATTTCTACACTAAAGATACTGGCAAACCAGTAAAATTTACGGCACCAAATTTTGCCCTGCAAGACATTGCTACAGAAATTCCACGTTTTAGAAACTTTAACACCAAAGAGTACGGTTGTAAACTGTGGTGGTTGGAATATGGTGGAAGATTAGATACAGTACACGACACCGAAAAGATTAAAATGGAACTGTGGAAAGTAGTTTATGGCGCTTGGAATTACATTAAAAATTCGGGCAACTTCCCAGAAGCAGCAACCATGACCTTAGAATGGGTAGGTACCATTCCTGGTAAAAGAGAAAGCCGTCGTTTTGAAGGCGATTATATATTGCGCCAACAAGATATCATCGAACAAAATACACATGATGATGCTGTAGCATTTGGTGGATGGTCGATAGATCTTCACCCGGCAGATGGCGTATTTAGTGAGAAACCTGGCTGTAACCAATGGCATAGTAAAGGGATTTACCAAATTCCTTACCGTTGTTTATACAGCAAAAACATCAAAAACCTTTTCCTTACTGGACGAATTATTAGTGCTACACACGTAGCGTTTGCTTCTACAAGGGTAATGGCAACAGCAGCACACGTGGGCCAAGCGGTGGGTATGGCTGCTTTTGTAGCGAAGGAGAACGGTGTAAACCCAGCAGAAATTATTCATCAAAATCTGATTGGTCAATTGCAGGATGAATTGCTCAAAAGTGGTCAACATATTCCGGGATATGAATTAAACGATAGAGCAGATTTGGTACAAACAGCCAAGCTATCCGCATCAAGTGAATATGTGTTAGATGAACTGCCATCAGAATTATTGAAAAGCCTAGAAATTGCTACTGCACAAATGCTGCCTTTAAGCGAAGGAAAAGTGCCTCAGGTAATTTTTCATGCCGAGGCTGATGAAGTTACAGCACTAGAAGTCGAACTTCGAATCAGCGGAAAATTGGCAAATTATACACCTGATGTTATTCTTGAAAAGCAAACTTTGGCCATACAACCAGGTCGCAACTGTTTGCACGTAGATTTTTCTGCCCAGCTTACAGAAACAGCTTATGCATTTATCGTTTTCCATAAAAATCCTAAAGTAAAACTACATCTTACCCAACAACGTGTTACAGGAGTAATTTCTGTATTCAATTCTGTGAATAAGGCCGTATCCAATTTTGGAAAGCAAATTCCCACAGAAGATATTGGCGTAGACGAATTTGAATTTTGGTGCCCTCAACGTAGGCCAGAAGGACATAATATAGCTTTCAAATTGAATCCATCCTTAATAAAATTTGGTAAGGAGAATATTAAAACTGGTGTGTATAGGCCTGTTAACGAACCAAATGCATGGGTGGCCGCAAAAGAAGACAAAGCGCCTAGCCTTAAGATAGCATGGGAAGAAGCCCAAACTATTCAAAAGATAGAACTATTCTTTGATACCGATTACGACCATCCTATGGAAAGTGTTTTAATGGGGCACCCAGAAGACGTGATGCCTTTCTGTGTGCGTAATTATACTGTTAAAGATGATTTAGGCAATGTTGTTTTTGAAAAGACAGCCAATTATCAAACAATCAATTCCATTTTTTTAGATCAACCGATTACAACAAAATACTTAACCATAACATTAGAGCATCCTTCGGAAAATGTGCCTGCAGCTTTATTTGGAGTAAGATGTTATTGATGCGATGAAATAAATTTGATAACAAAAGTTGATTATAAAGGTCTGGTATAAATCATGAAATTTTCCAACTTAATTAAGGGTAGACGCTAAATTTTTATAAATTTTATGGATTTAGTAGCTACTTCTTGATTTAACTTTATGAAATAGATACCTGCTGGCAATTTGGCTACATTAAAGTTATGGAAAGTTGCACTCGAATCAATCTTGCTTGTTTCTATCAAACGACCATTCAAGTCAACTAAGTCAATTCTGCTTGTTTGCTGAGAGAATTTTACTTTGACGGATGTAGTTGCTGGATTTGGAAACAGTGTGATTAGATTTTCTGCATCCAAGCCAAATTCCGCAGCTTTAATTCCTATTTGTTTAGAATCGCCGTTATAGTCGGTTTGTACGAGTTGATAGTAGTTTGTACCTGCCGATGGCAATCGGTCATTAAAAGTATACTCCGTTTTGGTTTGTTTGTTTCCTTGTCCGTTTATGGTAGCAATAGGGTTGAAGTTTATTTTATTATCGGAACGTAATAAGGTAAATGATTTATTGTTGTTTTCCGATTGGGTAGTCCAGTCCAATCTTATCGAATTATTTTCGGTTTTAGCCGTGAAAGATATCAAATCTACAGGAAGTACGGTATTTGGGCTTGTAGTGAAATTGTCGATAGCAAAATAGTCATAATTTGCACTCAATTGAATTTCTAGCTGGTCGATAAGGGTGTTACTGTTATCCATTCCTTCTAGGTTAGAAAAATTAACGAAAGTAAAGCCATTTCCAGGCGAAGCATATCCAATATTGCTGCTAACATTGCTTTTTGTAACTGTAAATTTGGTTGATCCAGCAAGTTTACCTATAAAGGTAACTGAGCCTGGAGCGCCATCATTTGTTACATTAGGCTCTTGTAGGGCGTTGCCGGCAAGATAAATCCATAAATTGTTAACCTTAAATCCAGAAGGAGAAGAAATAATTCCTTTTTGTTCATAGCTGTCATCTGCATGGATGAATTTTTTGGAGTTGGAATAGCCTTGGTTCGCTGATCCAGAATCATAAACGTAAAAATTTATGCCGTTGGTACTTAAACTAAAGGTTTTACCATTGCTGACAAAAGATTTTGCATTAGCTGGAACCGTTTCGAAGGTTTCCGTAGTTTGTGCCGAAAGCCCCGTTATACTAAAGATGGAAAGTAATAGAATTAAGTAATTTTTGATCATATGAGTGAATTAAATTTGTGAAATGTGTAAAGCGACCACCTAGAAAATTTATAGCTTATATCTCATAAATAGAGGCAATGGTAATAATGCGCTGCTCATTTATAAAAGTTAGATTTTAATAATGGCAAATATCTATCTTGGTGCCAGGCCTATCACTCCAATTCGATAGAACCGGAGTTCTATTTTATAAACTAGAACTCCTCTAAAATGTATTTAGGGACTTTTGATGAGTTGAAGAAGTTAGAATGCGATTTGGGTTTTATGGAGACTATTTCTTTTTTCAACATTTAAACGTGTTTTGCTCTTATTGAATATATCATGTTTAGCTTGCTGAATATTATTACTTCATGGCAAAATAAACTCTACGTGCTTCGCTAAAAAATGATAATCATTTGCTGAGTTTTTACTTTTGTACAACTGCCTTGTGCTTCACAAGATTATATCATCAATGCATTTTTAATTGTAACATTTGGCTATCAATAATTGCATTTTTACCTCATTTGGCTAATTTTGGAGCGTTGAAAAGAACGTTGCACATATCGTTACTTAGCTTTTATCTGCTTTCTTGTACTGGTTTGCAAGAGTTTACAAGGGTGCCTGTGCTTTTTCAACATTATTTTGAACACAAAAGTCTTGATAACAACATCACTTTCTTCAGTTATGTAGAAAATCATTACAACGATGTGCCACATACAGATAATGATGAGGAAAGAGACAATCAGCTCCCTTTTAAAACACATGAGTTTTTTGCAGGTAGCGTGACTAGTCCAGCTTTACCACCTTCTTTTGAGGTGATTCCTAAAAAAGTTTATCAAATTCTGCCTAAGCAAAAGATCTTAATCAATAACGATTATATCCCTAATTCGGCATTTTCCGGAAAAATCTGGCAACCGCCAAAATTTGTTTCTTAATCACACATAGTTGAACTATTTGTCGGCTTTGCGGTGGGTATGCTAAAATAATTTTAGTGTAGCGTGTGCGAGCTATTTAGAAACGATTATCCCCATTTTTTCATGCTGAATAAAATTATTGAGTTTGCCATTAGGAACAAACTCATTATCGGGCTATTTACCATTGCCCTAATCATATATGGCAGTTTTGAGCTGACCAAATTACCCATAGATGCTGTGCCTGACATCACCAATAATCAGGTGCAAATTATTACCACAGCTCCTTCATATGGTGCCACGGATATTGAGCGATTGGTTACTTTTCCAGTGGAACAGGCCAATAGCAATATCGCTGGTATCAAAGAAATTAGAAGCTACAGTCGATTCGGTTTATCGCTAGTTACGCTGGTTTTTAATGACGATGTAGACGTTTACTGGGCCCGACAACAGGTGGCCGAACGGTTGCTTGTGGTACAGGAACAAATCCCGAAAGGTATTGGTAAGCCCGAAATGGGGCCTATTTCTACAGGATTGGGAGAGATTTACCAATACGCAGTAAAACCGAAAAAAGGCTACGAAAAGCGTTATGACATTACCGAATTACGTACCATTCAGGATTGGGTGGTTAGACGGCAGCTACTTGGTGTTAAAGGTGTAGCCGAGGTGAGTAGTTTTGGTGGTAAGCTGAAACAATATCAAGTGACTATTGACCCCAATAAATTGGTAGCGCACAAGGTGACCATTAGCGAAATTTTTGATGCCTTAGAGAACAATAACCAAAACACGGGTGGTGCTTATATCGAAAAGCAAGCAACGGTTCAATATATCAGAACTGAAGGATTGATTGGCACTAAAGAAGACATCGAAAACGTAGTAGTTAGAACTAATGAAGGTGCTACGCCATTACTCATTAGAAATGTGGCTAATGTGGAAATCGGCTTTGCTACCAGATACGGAGCCTTAACCTTTAACGATGAAGGTGAAGTTTCTGGCGCTATTGTGATGATGTTGAAAGGCGCCAATAGCAATGTGGTGATCGATAACATCAAAGCGAAGATTGAGCAGATTTCAGAAACCTTACCCGAAGGCGTAGAAATTGTGCCATTCCTAGACAGAACTAGTATGGTGAACAACGCCATTAAAACGGTAGAAACCAACTTACTTGAAGGTGCTTTAATTGTCGTATTTGTACTCGTAATTTTCTTAGGGAATTTAAGAGCTGGCTTCATTGTAGCTTCAGTTATTCCGCTTTCTATGCTGTTCGCCATTATCATGATGAACATTTTTGGCGTAAGTGGTAACCTGATGAGCTTAGGAGCGCTAGATTTCGGTTTAATTGTAGACGGAGCTGTCATTATTGTGGAAGCGGTGATGCACCAACTTGGACATAGTAAAAAGTTTGCGGGAATTTCCTTCCTCAAACAAGACCAAATGGATTTGGAAGTGAAGAGCGCCTCATCCAAAATGATGAACAGTGCAGTGTTTGGTCAAATCATTATCCTGATTGTTTATCTGCCAATTTTCAGTTTGCAGGGCATTGAAGGAAAGATGTTTAAGCCCATGGCGCAGACTGTTGCCTTTGCCTTGTTGGGTGCCTTCATCCTTTCTTTAACCTATATTCCCATGATGTCGAGCTTATTTTTAAGCAAGAAGATCAAAACCGAACCCAATATTTCGGACAAGGCGATGGCGAAAGTAGAAAATCATTACGAGAAGCTATTACAAAAAGTATTAGGTTTCCCAAAAACAGTGATTGCAGTTGTATTGGGCTTGTTTGTAACTGCCGTTGTCATTTTAGCCAATCTGGGTGGCGAGTTTATTCCGTCTATTGAAGAAGCTGACTTTGCAGTAGAAACTAGAGTGCTTTCGGGCAGTAACCTGAATACTTCTATCGAGAATATACAAAAGGTAGCTGGCATCCTAAAGGCAAGATTTCCAGAGGTAAAAAATATAGTAACCAAAATAGGAAGTAGCGAAGTGCCAACAGAACCTTTGCCAATGGATATGGGCGATATGATCATCAATCTTAAACCTAAAAGCGAGTGGACTTCTGCTAAAACCTTTGATGATTTGTCTGAAAAAATGGGCGAAGCTGCCAATGAAGTTCCAGGAGTAACTACCAGTTTTCAATTTCCAGTGCAAATGCGCTTTAATGAGTTGATGACGGGTGCTAGACAGGACGTAGTATTGAAGATTTTCGGTGAGGATTTCGACACGCTGGCGGTATATTCAAAAAAGCTGGGCAATTTGGTTAGAACGGTAAAGGGAGCTACAGAATTATACGTAGAACAAATATCGGGAACACCACAAATTGTCGTTCAATACAATAGGGCTGATATTGCGCAGTACGGTTTAAATGTTGCCGATATTAACAGAAATGTAAATACCGCATTTGCTGGACAAAGTACAGGTTTGGTATTTGAAGGCGAGAAACGCTTTGATTTGGTAGTTCGCTTACATAACGATAAACGAATGGACATTAAGGATGTACAAAATTTGCTGATTCCAACTCCAAACGGTAATCAAATCCCATTGTCGCAGGTGGCGAATGTTTCTTTGGTAAACAGCCCTAGCCAAATCCAAAGGGAAGATACCAAACGTAGAATTTTGGTAGGTTTTAACGTTAATGGGAGAGATGTGGAAAGCATCGTTAACGAACTGCAAGAGAAAGTAAAAGCAGAAATTAAATTGCCAACGGGCTATACCGTTACTTATGGTGGTTCTTTTGAAAACCTAAACGAAGCAAAATCTAGGTTGATGGTTGCTGTTCCAGTCTCGCTAATCCTTATTTTATTGTTGTTGTATTTCGCTTTTGGTTCTATCAAATACGGCTTGCTGATTTACACAGCTATTCCATTATCTGCTATTGGTGGTATATTCTTGTTGGCACTCCGTGGATTGCCCTTCAGTATCAGTGCTGGAGTAGGTTTTATTGCATTGTTTGGCATTGCGGTACTCAACGGGATTGTGTTAGTAGCCGAGTTCAATAACATTAAAAAAACAGGAGAACAGGACATGAAGAAAGTAGTATTAAAAGGCACCAAAACTCGTTTAAGGCCAGTATTAATGACGGCTTTTGTAGCATCTCTGGGTTTCTTGCCAATGGCGATCAGCAACGGTGCAGGAGCTTCGGTACAACGCCCCTTGGCCACTGTGGTGATTGGAGGTTTAATGATTGCTACTTTACTAACACTGTTTGTGCTGCCAATTTTATATGTAAGCTTCGAAAAAGGTTTGCTTCGTAAAAAGAAAATGCCAAAAGTGGCTACTATGATTTTGGTATTGATTGGGTTTTCTGTTTCATCGGCTAATGCCCAACAGCCAATTACTTTAAATGCGGCTTTAGATAGTTTGTACAAGAACAATATCAGTTTAAAAAGCAGTCAATTGAAAGCTGATTATAGCCAACAGTTAAGCAAGACTGCTACTACCATTGCTCCGCTAAACGTAAATGGCGAGTATGGTAAATTCAATAGTAATTTGGTGGATAATAAATTTAGTGTAAACCAGAGTTTTAGTTTACCAAATGTATATGCAAGGCAGAAGGACAAGTTTTTGGAAGAATGGAAAACTTCGTTAATGCAAAAGGAGCTAAGCAAAGCCGAACTCACTAAAGCAACTACACAAATATTCTACGATTTGGTAGTGTTGGAAAAACTTCAGCAGCTTTATTTACAGGCCGATAGTTCTTACAAAAAATTAAAGCAATTGGCAGAACTGAGGTTGAAAAGTGGAGAAAGCAGTTTGTTGGAAAAAGCCAGTGCCGACAATCAGTTGTTGCAGGTAAACACGAAGTTGAGGAATCTTAAAATTCAAGAACTGGTTTTACAACAACAACTGGCATTTTTGCTGAACACTAATTTACCATTGAAACCGAAAGCGGAAAGTTTAAAGGTGAAATCTACCTTCGCTGATACCTTGCAATGGGCAAATCATCCATTCATTAAACTGCAACAACAGGAAGAAAAAGCAGCATTGGCAACTACAAAAATGGAGCAATCTAAATTGTTGCCAGAGTTTAACGTGGGCTATAACAATACCACGCTGAGAGATGGTGTAAACTTTGACCAAAGCGACCGTTTTCAGTCGTTCCAATTAGGATTGAGCATTCCTTTGTTTGGTGGTTCGCAACGTAATAAAGTTAAATCTGCCAAAACTTACCAAGAGTTTAGAAAATCGGAAACTGCAAATGCGAACAAGCAAATCAGTACAAATTTGAAGGCTGCTTATACCCAATATCAACAACAATTGCTATTGGTAGAAAGCTTAGAAAAAGACGGTTTAAAAACTGCTCTAGAAATTACCTCGACCTTAAATAAACAGTTGAAAAGCGGAGAAATCAATTATTTGGAATGGACCACGTTGAACAATCAGGCCATCAGCATGAGAGAAAGTTATTTTGAAGCCATCCAACAATTGAACCGAAACATTACAGAATTGAATTACCTTTTACCGCAATAATACAAATGAAGTACTATTTATATTTAGGAGCTTTAGCCCTAACCATGACATTCGCATGTAGCAGCAACGAAACGAAAGAGGAAAAAGCTGTTCCCATCAACGAAAATGAAGTGAGCCTAACTGTTGAGCAGGCAAAAAATATCGATTTACAAATAGGAGAAGTAGGTTTTGGAGAAGTTAATGAGACTTTAAAGCTGCAGGGTAAAATTGACGTGCCGCCTCAAAACTTGGTTTCGGTAAGTATCCCTTTGGGTGGCTATCTAAAAACTACCAAAATGCTGCCAGGTACACAGGTTCGTAAAGGGCAACTTATTGCCGTAATGGAAGACCCGCAATACATTCAATTGCAACAGGATTATCTGAGCATTCACAACAAACTGAACTATGCTAGCAAAGAACTTGCCCGTCAAAAAGAACTGAATTTAAGCAAAGCCAATAGCGATAAGACTTTGCAACAAGCAGAAATAGAATATCAAAACCTGAAAGTAGAGCATACTGCATTGATAGAAAAACTGAAGTTGATCAACATTCGTACTGCTCAATTGGAAGAAGGTAAGATTTCGAAAGCAGTAAATGTGTACTCGCCAATTAATGGTTATGTGAGCAAGGTAAACGTGAATATTGGTAAATACGTTACCCCGTCTGATGTAATTTTTGAACTGATTAACCCAAGTGATATCCATTTGAACTTAACTATTTTCGAGAAAGATTTGCATCAAATTGGTATTGGTCAGCGAGTTTTAGCCTATACCAACGTACAACCCGATAAGAAATACGAAACGGAAGTGATTTTAGTTAGTCATAACGTGGAAGGTGGCAGAAGTGAAGTGCATTGCCATTTCGAAAAGTACGATAAAAGCTTGGTTCCTGGTATGTACATGAATGCTGAACTACAGTTCAAAAACCAAAAAGTACAGTTCTTACCAGAAGATGCGATTGTCAGTTTCGAGAATAAAGATTATGTTTTTGTAGAAACCAGTCCGCGTAAATTCGTTATGATGGCAGTACAAACAGGCGAAACTTCGGAAGGGAAAACAGCCATTACGAACGATTTGAAAGGTAAAAAGGTTGCCGTTAAAGGTGCTTATTCTTTACTGATGAAGTTGAAGAACACTACGGACGAAGAGTAAATAACACTACTGTAAATAGCAATCTTATCAGCCAAAATGTCCATCGATTAATTTCGGTGGACATCATATCACAAATTTGAATACGTACTTAATTGATAGTGGTAAAATCTGCATGGTTTTTAATTAAATCAACAATGTTGAAACCATATCAATAAACCTATGTTAAATTTCATTAACACACTTGCAGGATGCTGTCCGATTTTCTATTTTGCGCACTTATTTTAATTAGATTTATATGGCCTCTGGTATTTTTGCAGTTTTAGATGATATTGCAGCTTTAATGGACGATGTAGCGGTAGCTGCAAAGGTAGCGACCAAAAAAACTGCCGGAATTTTGGGAGATGACTTGGCCGTAAATGCAGAAAAAGCGACTGGTTTCCTTTCTTCACGAGAAATACCTGTATTATGGGCTATTACCAAAGGTTCGTTCTTGAATAAGCTGATCATTGTACCTTTAGCATTGCTACTCAACGCATTTTTTCCGGTTGCAATTATCGTGATATTAGTGTTGGGAGGAGCTTTTTTGGCTTACGAAGGGATGGAGAAGATTGTAGAGTACTTTTTTCATAAAAAGGAAACTCATGAAACTGCGGTAGAAGTTATCGAAGATGCGGCAGTAGCAGAAAAAGCAAAAGTGAAGTCTGCAATAACCACTGATTTTATCCTATCTGTTGAAATTGTGATTATAGCTTTAGGTTCTGTATTGGCCGAATCATTAACCATCCAGATCCTTACCGTTTCTGTTGTAGCCATTGTAGCTACAGTTGGGGTCTACGGAATTGTAGCGTTAATTGTTAGAATGGATGATGCTGGTTATCGTTTGATCAAGCACTCAGGAGAGAAGGGCTTTTTATTCTTTTTTGGTACTTTTTTAGTGAAGGCATTACCGATTATAATTAAAGGGTTAAGCATTGTAGGTACCATCGCCCTGATATTGGTAGCTGGTGGTATTTTTGTACACAACGTTGGTTTTCTACATGGCCTATTTCCATCTGTGCCATCAATTATCACTGAATTTGGTGTTGGTATAGTTGCTGGCTTAATTGTGGTAGCTTTGGTAACTGTAGTTAAAAAAATTATTTCTGCAGTTCGTAAGTAATTCATCCATATGCAGCAAGCCCTTTTCTATATCTCACTGATCGTTATCTTGTTTACATTAGTGCCTTTGGTACGTCACGATTTCTGGATTTTCAGGGTGTTTGAATATCCTCGACTCCAGAAGCTGGTATTAAATGTGGTGCTTTTGATCCTGCATTTAGTTTATCTTCCTATAGAAGTAATTGAAAAAGTGGTTTTCGCAGCGCTGATACTCAACTTCTTCTACCTCGTTTATCAGGTTTTTCCTTTTACAATTTTCGGTAAAAAGCAAATTGTTTCTGCTGCATCACCTGCTGACGACAGAAATATTTCTTTGCTGATTGCAAACGTATATCAAGATAATCGTGAGAGTGATAGCTATTTGAAGCTCATTAAAAAATGTAACCCAGATGTGGTGTTAATGGTAGAAACCAATGTTTGGTGGCAACAACAAATAGATGTTATTGGAGCTGATTATCCACATCAATTAAAAATCCCGTTGGAAAACACGTACGGGATGATATTTTATTCGCGGTTAGCGTTAAGAAATGGGAGTGTAAATTACTTGGTTAAGGAAGACATTCCTTCTATAGAAGCAGAAGTGAAACTCAAAAATGGACAGTGGGTTAAACTTCATTGTCTGCACCCAGAGCCACCGGTTCCGCAAGAAAACCCAAGGTCTACCGAAAGAGATAAAGAAATTTTGATGGTAGGTAAAAGTGCCAAAGATTGTGAATTGCCAGTTATTGTAATGGGCGATTTGAATGATGTGGCTTGGAGCTACACTACCGAATTATTTGGTAAAATTAGTGGTTTACTAGATCCGAGGAGAGGTCGCGGTTTCTTCAATAGTTTTAATGCCAAGTACTTTTTCTTACGTTTTCCGCTAGACCATATTTTCTGTTCGCCAGATTTTGCACTTTCTGGAATTAAAAGGATGGAAAGCTGTGGCTCAGATCACTTTCCAATGTGTGTAAATCTACAGTTTAATCCAAAGGTAGAGCAGCTTAACGAAGAGCCAGTAGCCGATCAGGATGACTTAGCGCTTGCTCAAGAAAAGTTAACTGCCGATACTGAAAGCTAGTTTGCAGCAGCTGTTTTTAGCGCTATTTAATTACTTTGCTTATATTGCAATTTATTAAATTAACGATTTTGCTTTTAGGAAATTTCTGGGAATGGCTTAGAGGACCACGAGATAAGTTTAACCTCGAAGAAAGGTTAATCAACGCTGTTGGTTTATTATCTGTTTGCACGCTATTTATTTTTGTAGTCTACAATATGTTCGTGGTAGTTTTACCAGAACTGGCGCTAGTTACCGCACTTACGGTAGTTTTACAATTTGTTTTTTTCTACGCATCGAGATTTCGTAGAAATTTTAATGTAGCTAGGTTCGGATTTACCTTCTGTAGCTATATTTTTTTAGCTGTCAATTACTACTACAGTTCGGGAATAGACGGACCCGTTTTATTTAGTTTTTTCGTAACGCTCATTATCATTCTAGTGATTAATGAAAAGCAACACTATCTGTATTGGCTACTACATTGTGGCGTGGTGGTAAGTTTGTTGTTTTACGAATACCGTTATGGTGTTGTAAATACTTATAATAGCGCTGCTGAACGCTCTTTCGATATTGCTTGTATCTTCTGCATTATGCTGTCGTTAGCTTTTGTATTGATAAAACTAGTATTGAAGAGCTACAATAGGGAAAGATTTCTTGCCAATCAAAGAGCCGAAGAACTTGCCATCGTACATCAGGAAAACACCAGGTTATTCTCTATCATTTCACATGATTTACGTACACCGCTTAATAACATTAAAGGTTACTTGGAGTTGTTAAATAGTCAATTATTAACTGAGAGCGATAGGAGCATGTTAGAAGTGCAGTTGTTGGAGCTTACCAATGGCACTTCAGATTTCCTTACCAATCTTTTATCTTGGTCTAAATCGCAATTAGATGGTACAAAAGTTCAACTAGTAAATGCTAATTTAGATCAACTGTTGGATGCCGTCCTAGCTACTATAAATCCCTTAGCCATTAAAAAGAATTTAGTCATTAAAAAGGAGCTTAAGGTCAATCAATTTGTTGCCGATACAGAAATGACCAAAATGGTATTAAGAAACCTACTATCTAATGCAGTTAAATACAGTAAAATGGGCGGCGAAATTATGATTAAATCCGAAGAACTGAATGGAAGGTTGATTCTTTCTGTTAGAGATTTTGGTGTCGGTATAGCTACAGAAAAGGAAATATCTATATTCACATCGCAAGTAAGCAGTTCTTTAGGCACCATGGAAGAACCTGGTGTAGGGCTAGGTTTAGTGCTCTGCGCTGATTTTGTGAAGCTTCAAAAGGGTAAAATCTGGTTCAATAGTGAAATAAATCAAGGCACTACGTTTTACCTATCTTTCCCAACTGTAATCTCATAAGCTATTTTCTGTTATTTCATTTTACGCTAAAAAACAAAAAGCTATGGCATCCACCAGAGCTTTTTGTATCAACTAACCTAAACTGTATGATAAATACTAACCAAATATTTAACACTGCAAAGGTAATCTTGCCATGTTAAGTAGGTATTAAGTTTCAATCAAAAATGATGATATTTTGTTAATGCAAAATGTATGCTCACTTAAACATTTTGCTTTTGTTTTGTGTTCATATTGTACACTAGAAAATATGAAAGAAATGAATACAGATTTGCAACGCTTTATCGAAAAATTCCAGCCAAATAAATTTAAGCTAATGGCCCAAGGTGTAGAAATTAGAGGTGCCGTAGATTTACATAATGCCATGAAAGAAGCTCGTATGCTCATAGAACGTTTTCAGCTCTCTTTAACGGTTAACCATAATGCAGAAATGTTGAGTTACCAAGGTTTCGAAGTCAATTTGCTATCGGTTAAAGATGTAGAAGCTGCTTAAGTCTTCGTTTTTATCCTAATTTTAAATCAAAAAGCTCTTTTAAAATGAGGTTAATTACGAAGGTTAACCTCATTTTAATCTTTTGTTTACACGATATGTTGATGTTTGTAACAACATCGACATGGAAATTCAGCAACAAACAGAGCGCTATATTTATGAAGTAGAAGAAACTAGTGCGCTAGACTTCGATAAGCTGTTCAAGAATTTCAGCGAAATGCTTTATAATTATGCATTTTATTATTTGAATGATATGGAAGCCGCAAAAAGTGTAGTTAACGATACCTTTTTACGGCTTTGGGATGGAAAGCGCAAACCACTTTACATCAAACCTTATTTATATCGCTCTGTTAAAAATGCTTGTCTAAATTATTTGTCTCAACGTAAGGATAATGTTGTATTTAAGGAATCCTTTGAATTGGAGAATTTATCGGATGGGTTTGTTAATGTTCATCACAACGAGGATACCATTGATAAACTTCTTTTTTTAGAAAAGGTAATATCAAACTTGCCTGCAAAAAGACAACTCGTATTTAAAATGTTCCGTTTCGAGGAATTAAGTTATGCCGAAATAGCTGAGCTACTGAATATTTCTGTGAGAACAGTAGAAGACCACTTAGCGAAAAGTATGCAGTTTATACACGCACAGGCTAAACATTTAGTTGATGGAAAGTTAACGAATACTTAACTTCTTTAAGCCCGTATTTCCTGCTGTTTTCTTGTCTTTAAGAGTAAGAAATCATTCATGGAAGATAAAATCTGGAATTATATAATTAAACGACTAACTGGTGTAGAAACAGAGGAAAGTAAACTGTTTTTAGACCAGTGGTTAAATGCTAGCGACGAAAACGTAAAACTTTATCACGAGGCCGAACAACTTTGGAAATGGACAGGATCGGTATCTAAATCTGTAATAGAGGATAATGAAAATGTCATAACTCATCCGGCGGTAGAGCAAAATAGGCGGAAATCTTTTAAAGGGATTATCAAGTATGGTGTAGCGGCGTCTCTAGCTGTATTCACTTCACTTTCTGTATATTATTTATCTAGATCTAAATCACAAGTTGATGATGTAGAGATTGCTTACACAGTTCATAAAGCTGTAAATGGTAAAGTAATGAAAGTAACACTGCCTGACAGTTCTACCATTTGGCTAAATGCTGGTAGTGAAGTAAGTTATCCTAAGGATTTTCATACAAGGAAAACTAGGGCTATTCAATTAATCGGCGAAGCTTTCTTTGAAGTAACACATAATGAAAAACAGCCTTTTGTAGTAGAAAGTGGTAATCTCAAAACTATTGTGTACGGAACTAGCTTCAATGTTAATTCTTACAAAGGCAATAAGCAAAGTTCGGTAACCGTAAAAACGGGAAAAGTGGGCGTTTTGTTAAAGCAAGACAGCTTGAGCAAACCTACCATGTTATTGCCTGGGAATAGGTTGGTCTATCATCGTGATAACGGAAAATTAGAGAAAACAACCATTTTTAAGGAGGATATAGCTAATTGGATAAATGGAGGTTTAGCATTTGACCAAGCCACGCCACAAGAAGTTTTTGCTACGCTAGCAAGAAAGTTTGATGTTGAGTTTAGTTTTGAAGAAACGGCATTCGAGGGATGTAAAATCACAGCTAAGTTCCCAAATCAATCATTAGAAACAATATTAACTACGTTAAGCGCCTCACTTCGTGTCAAATTTAAAGAAGATGGTAAAGCCATTGAAGTAAAAGGAGGGCAATCATGTAGGTGAAAATAAAAAGCCATCTCTGCTGCTACAGAAATGGCTAAAATCTTATTGCCAACGGTCTGCTAACCTTAGGCAATTATTAATAATTATTAACGGTAATAATCAGTAACAAACAAATTTATGAAAAAAAACAATGGGTTATTTAACCCAAAAGGAATTTTTATGCGAATTAGCTTAATCTTCTGCTTGCTTTCTACACTGTGCCTAACATTTAGCAGTGCAGCTGTAGTTAAAGCGCAATATGGTCTTGACAAAAGGATTGATATCACATTAAAAGACAAAACATTTCCCGAGCTACTTAAAGAAATAGAACGTAAAACAGGCGTTAGCTTTGTATACACCAACAAAGAAAATGTAGCAGGTACAGTATCGGTGAGCGACCAGTCTAAAACAGCAAGAGCGATACTTACTCCACTTTTGAAAAAATATGAATTACAAGCCGTAGAAAATGGATTGTTGGTAGTATTACGTAAGCTAGAAGCTAAAGTTTCAGTACAAGAAAAACCTGGAAGTATTGTAGGTTTCGTTAAAGATGTTGCTAACAATCAGATACTACCTTACGCTACCGTAGTGGTTAAAGGTACCAACCAAAAAGCAATTACAGATATGAATGGTTATTTCGTATTGAGTAATGTGAGCGCAGGTAAAGCAGTATTAAGAGTTACTTACATTGGCTTCAAAGCTTTTGAAACTACCGTGAATGTAGTTGGTGGTAAAACCAATAACGCTGATTTGAAACTGACTAGTGAAAGTAATGATATGAAAGGTATCACGATTACTGGTATTCGTAGAGGAGAGAGTGTGGCGCTAAATAACATGCAAAATGCGGATAACGTAAAATATGTACTTTCTGAAGAGCAAATTGAGCGTTTCCCAGATGCAACTGTTGGTGAAGCTATGCAAAGGGTTCCTGGTATCGCCATGGATTACAGTTATGGATTACCTAGAAACATCATTATTAGAGGTTTAGACCAAAGTATGGGTTCGGTTACTTTAAACGGAAACAGATTGCCATCTACGCAAACCAACTCTCGTGATATCGATTTAAACGGTATCCTTTCTTCAACGGTTGAAGCTATTGAGGTAAACAAAACACTTACCCCAGATATGGAGGCCGATGGTACTTCTGGTTCGGTAAATATCATCTCTAAAACACCAAAAATTGGAATGAAACAATTTCAAGTTAAGGGCTCGTTTGGTAATAACTTCCTTTTAGGCAAACAAAACTTTGACGGTGCTTTTAATTATGGCGAACGCAAGAATAAAATCGCTTACTTAATTGGTGTAAACTATAGCAACACCAACCGTGGTGAAGATAGGGTACAAAAGGATTATGATACCTACGAAATCAACGGTGTTGAGAAATTAAAGCTGTCGAATTTAGAGCTAGAAGGTTCTGACTTGAACAGAGAAAACATCGGTGTGCAAGGTGAATTAAGCTTTTTCCCAACAGAGAAAAGCCAAATTTATGTACGAGGAAACTATAACAAGTTCTATGAATTACAAACTAGAGGAACAAAAAGTTATAGCATTGGAGAATATACTAGCGAAACTACCGTAGCGGATGTAAATATAGGTTCTAGCGGTACGCCAAGAGATTATAACAGGGATTTATTCAGTGTATCTGGTGGTGCTAAAACAAATATCAATAACTGGATTGGTAATGTAGATGTAACCTATGCAAGTGGTCTTTACGACCAGCCAACTTACTATGACGGTTTCTTTAATTATGGTGGTTTAACGGCAAATATGGATATCTCAAATCCTAGAGCACCACAATTTGATTTTACCAATGGCAATCCCAACGATGCGAGTAAATACGTGACTTCAAACTATGTTAACAGACATCAAATAGCTAACGATAGAGATATTCAAGGTTCATTAAATATTGAACGTACTTTCGATTTGAGCGACAAAAATAAGTTCAAATTTAAGTTTGGTGGCAGAATGAAATACAAAGAAGACGACCATACCAGAAGTTATTATCAATATAAATTGAAAACCGGAACTATAGCGATGTCTAATTTCCTTTCAGATTATTCGAGAGAGAAATATTTTAATGGTCATTATAACCTTTCGGGAGCTATTGCCAACGGTTACTTGATGGAAGAATATTATCAGAATAACTTAAACCTATTTAGTAACGACGAAACTTATATCAGACAAAATACCGACCCTGATTCTTACAATGGTAAAGAAAACATGCAGGCAGGTTATGTAATGGGTAAATTAACTTTAGATAAGTTAGACATTATCACAGGGGTAAGGTATGAAAACACTGGTTTTGAGTATAATGGTAACATTGTAAACTTTAACAATACCGGAGCTTACGTATCTACCAACAAAGTAGCGGTTAAATCTAATTTCAATGGTTTTTTCCCTAGCTTAAACTTAAAGTACGCAGTTTCTCCACGTACCAACTTTAGAGCAGCGGTAACCAAATCATTATCTAGACCAGGTTATTATGATCTAGTGCCTTGGGAAGAAATTGAAGTGCGTAGAAAACGTATGAAGAAGGGAAATCCAGATTTAGACCAAGCAACTTCTGTTAACTACGATTTCTTGTTTGAGCATTACCTAAAATCTTTAGGTTTAATTTCTGGTGGTATATTCTACAAAAACATTGATAATTACATATACGAAAGTATTTATTTGCAACAAGGCGGACAGTTTGATCAATATCAAGTTACGCAAACTGTAAACGGAGCTAATGCGCATGTATATGGTTACGAAGTAGCTTGGCAACAACAATTAACCTTCTTGCCAGGCTTTTGGAATGGATTTGGTATCTACGCCAATTACACTCAAATTCAATCTAAATTTAAGGTTCCTGGCATTGTGAGCGAGCGTACGGTTCGTTTGCCATCAATGCGTCCTAAAGTGGGTAATGCTTCATTGTCTTACGAGAAATATGGTTTCTCTGGTCGTTTATCACTAAACTTCTACGATACTTTTATTGACGAATTGGCTGATGTAGAAGCTAACGATTTGATGGAAAAAGGAAGAGTACAATTGGATTTCTCTGCTTCTCAAAAAATCAATAATAAGTTCACCATTTTCATGGGAATTAGTAACATCAACAATGCGCAAACTATCCTTGATTTTGGCGATGGCAGACCTAATGACCACAAATACTACTCTAGATGGGCTAATCTAGGTTTTAAATACAATCCATTTTATAAATAAGCATGATTACAACTTTTAAGAAAAAGATGACCTTTTTGGCGGCACTAGCTTTAGTGCTGCCAACTTTGGCAAAAGCGCAAGAATTTAAGGCTGGTAAGTTCCCAGACAGAATCATTTTGACTTGGTCGGCAGATCCAAAAACCACACAAGCGGTGACTTGGCGCACCGATAGCACGGTTAACAAAAGCTTTGCGCAAATCTTGGTAGAAGACAGTTCTCCAAAATTGGATAAGCCAGAAGCGAAAGAATATCCTGCAAAAATTGAGGTGCTAAGAGGTAAAGCTTATGAGGCGGCAAATTACCACAGCGTAAATTTCGAAGGCTTAACTCCTGATAAATTGTACACTTATAGAGTAGGAGATGGGACCAATTGGAGCGAGTGGTTTCAGTTTAAAACGGCACCAGAAAAGGAGCAGCCTTTTTCTTTCATTTATTTGGGGGATGCACAGAACGATATCCGTTCAAAGTGGTCTAGGGTGATTAGAAAAGCTTTTGCTACACATGGTGATGCCCGCTTTATTGTGCATGCAGGAGATTTGATTAACCGCTCTAACAATGACAACGAATGGGGTGAGTGGCATTTTGGCGGTGGTTTCATCAATGGGATGATTCCAAGCATTCCATCGTCTGGTAACCACGAGTACTTCCGTGATGAGCAACGTACGTTAACCTTAGATCCACATTGGAGAGCGCAATACACCTTGCCAGAAAACGGGCCAAAGGGATTGGAAGAATCTGTTTACTACGTAGATTATGCCAACGTTCGTATCATTTCATTAAACTCGCAAATGATCGTGTTGGATTCTGCTTCTCTGAAAGCACAAGCGGTTTGGTTGGAAGAAGTGCTAAAAAACAACCCAAAACGTTGGACAATGATTACTTATCACCATCCAATTTATTCTACCGCGAAGGGAAGAGACAATAAAGAGTTTAGAGAGTTGTTTAAACCGCTTTTCGATAAATATCACGTAGATATTTTAATGCAAGGCCACGACCATACATACAGCCGTGGACAGAATTTACCTACTGGTGTTTCTGGTAAGGTTGGTGGGCCAATGTATGTAGTTTCTGTAGCTGGACCAAAAATGTACAAGGTAGATGTAAATCCGAAATGGATGGACGTATTTGCCGAAAACACGCAACTGTTCCAAATCATTAACGTAGATGGCGAGAATCTGACTTATACTGCTTATAAGGCATCAGGAGAGGTTTTCGATAGCTTTAAATTGAAGAAAGCCAGCAAAGACAAAGCTGCCGTGTTTACAGATTTGAACAAGAACAAAAAATAATACCCTAGTTTCTAATTATAGGCCGTTCGACATAAAGTTGAGCGGCTTTTTTATGCTATTTTCCTTCATTGTGAGCCTGAAAAGCAGATCTTATTTTAAGATCAATTTCAACACATTAGAAAGAATAGGATTATGATCATCTGCTCTCCAATTGAGATATAGGTCTGTTTTTATGGGCAGCTTAATAAACCTCAAAGCCGGACTTTCGTGGTACGAATAAGAATCTGGTAGCACAGCTATGCCCAAACCTTTTCTCACCAAGGCAATTATGGTAGAACCAAATTCTGAATGTAGGTAAACATCTGGTACAAAATCATAAGAGCTAAATAACTGCTGAATAATGTGCCCGTAACTGCTTCCTTCATCAATAGTTGGTAAAATGAATTTTTGCTGCTCAAGTGTTTCCCTCGTTAAATCGTCTATAGTTTGGTAAGGATGATTTTCTGGTATCACCAAAGCCAGATGGTCGGTATAGATCTTCTTTGATTTGATGCCAGGCATATTGTTGATATCCCTAGTTATGGCTAAATCGATCTTATAATTTGTCAAAAACTCTTGTTGGTTCTCGTATAAAACTTGAACCAGTTTAATCTGTAGTTTAGGATATTCTTCTGAAATGTTAGCCAAAATATCAGGCATAATGGAAGCTGATATCGAATCGGGATGAGCAATTTTTATCATCCCGCTTTCTCCCAAATGAATTTGTTTGGCAAATTGATGAATGTATTCAATCTCATTGAGCTCTACTTCCCACTTATTCTTCAAAAAACGACCAGCAGGAGTGAGCTTTACATTTCTTTTGTTTCGCTCAAATAATAGTAGCCCCAGCTCATTTTCTAACGATTGGATTTGTCGCGTTAAAGCAGATTGAGTGATATTCATCTTTCCGGCTGTATTCCAGTAATGAAGCTCCTTTGCTAAAGCCAGAAAGTATCTGATCTGTTGTAAGTCCATTAATGCAATTTAAGCATTAATAAATGATAAAATAGCATTTTATTGCATTTGTTGTTGCGTTAGATTTGTACCATGGAAAATATAGCAATAGCACGTGCTTCAGTAAAAGATGTACTCCAGCTGCAATACATCAGTAGAGCAACTTTCTCACAGACTTTTTCGGATATCAATACCGAGGAGAATATGAGTAAATATCTCGACGAAAGCTTTGCGACTGAACAGTTGTATGAAGAATTGAGTAATGAGCTGTCACAATTTTATTTTGCCAAATTTAGCGGTGAGGTAATTGGTTATATGAAACTAAATACTGGTGCAGGTCAGAAGGAAAATCCTGATGAAAATGCATTAGAAATAGAACGGATTTATGTGCTGAAAGATTTTCATGGCAAAAAAGTAGGCCAGTTACTTTATAATAAAGCTATTGAAGTAGCAAAAGAACTAGCCGTAGACCATGTTTGGTTAGGTGTATGGGAAGAAAATTTTAGGGCGATTGCTTTTTACACCAAAAATGGTTTTGTAAAATTTGGGCAACATGAATTTGTATTGGGCGATGATATACAAACTGATCTATTGATGAAGTTAGAATTAAACAAAGAAGTTTAATCTTAGATAAACACACAAATGAATATTAATATACGTAAAGCTGTAGAGGCAGACAGCAATAAAATCTGGGTGCTAATGGAACAACTGGCTGTATTTGAAAAGTATATCAACAGCTTTGCCATTACACCCGATATCGTTAAAGAAAGTGGTTTTCGTAAAAGTCCGCCAGATTTTTATTGTTTGGTAGCAGAAGACCAAGAAGCAATTGCTGGAATTTTGGTTTACTACTTTCTGCCCTATACAGCTCAAAATCGCCCTGCTATTTATATGAAGGAGCTTTATGTAGATGAAAATTATCGTGGTCATAAAATTGGCGAGCAACTGATGCAAGCTTTAAAAGAAGAAGCTGTATCGCAAAAATGTGCACAAATAAAGTGGACTGTTGCACCTTGGAATAAAGCTGGACAACGGTTCTATGAAAGGCTAGGAAGCTAATCAAAATAATGATTGGTTGAATTACGAATTGAACTTATAGGCTGATTGCAAATGGAGAGAAAGAACTTATTACTAATTCTATTAATATTTGGAACTGCATTTTGGGGCATTTCATTTTCTGTAACCAAGTTAGCAATGGGAACAGAAACTCCCTCCACATTTCTTTTTTATAGATTTTTACTCGCTACTTTAGTGCTATCGGTTATTTTTTGGAAGCACTTGGTGAAAACCAAACTTAACGATATCAAGACCGGAGCAATATTGGCGGTTCCTTTATTTTTGGGTATTCATTTGCAAACCTTGGGCATCAAAGCAACACACGCTTCGCAATGCGCTTTCATAGCCGGCATGACGGTGGTCATTGTGCCTTTGTTAAAGTTGTTGTTGTATCGCAAAGCAGCGGCGTCTAAAATCTGGATCGCATCAATTATCGCTTTAAGCGGCTTATTTATCATCTCCATCAACGGCCAATTTAAAATTAGCACTGGAGATTTATATACCTTAGCTGGAGCTTTTGGATTTGCCGTTTATTTAATCGTGGTCGAAAAACAAGCTGCTATTAAAAACTTGGTGCCAACCATTATTCCAATGTTCGCTACCTGTACAGTATTAACTTTTGGCTTAGCATTAACAGATGAAGCAGCAAACTGGGTACCAACAGCTAATACATTTTGGATTGGAGTTATTTACTGTGCGCTGTTTTCTACTGCTTACATGTACTCTATTTCCAACATTGCTCAAAAGTATATTAGTGCCGAGAGGGTAGCAGTAATTTATCTTTTCGAACCCGTATTTGGAGCTTTGGCGGCTTATTTTATCCTAAGTGAAAATCTATCTTGGCGCTTACTTTTAGGTGGTGGAATGATTTTTTTGGCGACAATTATTTCTGAAGTGAATTTTAAAGGATCTTTTAAAAAGAAGCATCGATTAGTAGGCTAGGCAAGACAACTATAAAAATTAAAACTTTTGGTTACCATTAGCTAAAGGTAGGGCAAAACCAAAAGACGCTCCTTGGTCTTGTTCAGAATTAACCCAAATTCTACCATTCATTTGTTTGATAATCTCTACCGAAATATATAATCCCAAGCCCAAACCAGGAAAAGCATATTCATTGGTATTGGATACTCTATAAAATTGTTCGAATATTTTCTCCTGTTTATCAGAAGCGATACCTATTCCGAAATCTTGTACGCTGAATTGAACTTCGTTAAATGAAACCTCAGTTTGTATAATTATCTTTTTGGCATCAGGAGAATACTTAATGGCATTGGTTATCAGGTTGCTAATTACCTGACTTAAGCGATCTCTATCTAAATCTACTAGGCTGTTGCTATTCAGTTTTTTTTCAATTTTATGCTGCTCGCTGGTAACCTGTATTTCATCAGCAACTTCTGCCACAAGTTGGTCGAAATCAAAAATAGACGGTTTAAAGGCTAATTTTCCGGTATTTATTTTGGTTACATCTAACAGATCGGCTATCAAATTTGTCAACCTATTGATCTGGTTATTCATTTTATGAATCAGTTCTAGATTTTTATCATCACCAGAACGTTTTAACATCATTTCTACTATCTGTGCGTAGGCTTTAATGCTGGTTACTGGTGTTTTCAACTCGTGGCTAGCTATTCCTAAAAAATCATCTTTTTGGCGTTGCAACTCTTTTTGCTCTGTAATATCTGTATTGCTTCCATACCATTTTAAGATATTGTGGTTATTATCTTTCAATGCTACAGCACGTACCAACCACCAACGATATTTTTCGTGTTTATCTTTTAAACGAAATTCTGCTTGGTAGGGCATTCCTGTAGTTAACGAATTTTTCCATGCAACTAAAGTTCTTTCCAAATCATCGGGATGCACTAATTCTGTCCAGCCCGTACCAAGTGCATCTGTAATAGCAACTGCACTTTGTTCGTACCATTGTTTGTTAACGAAATCAATCATACCCTCGGTAGTAGCTGTCCACACTACGGTAGGAACCGAATTTGCCAAAAATTCCATTTCCTGCATTGCCTGTGCAAGTTTATCTTTAGCTTTTAGTTCTGGTCTTAGGTCCCTAGCGGTAGCACCTCTACCTATAATTTCTCCTGTAATTGGGTTTTTAATAAGGATGTAATTCACTTGGCAGGGAATCGCTTCGTGGGTTTTACTATTTTTTAGACATAGTGTTCCTGTCCAACCTTTTTCATCATCAATCTGCGGAATGATGGTTTCCTGTACACGTCTTAACTCTTCTGGTTCATAAAAATCCCTTGCAGTCATGCTGTTCATGGGCGTATTTTCTTCAACACCCAATAATTTTTTACCCGCATGGTTCATGTAAATTAAATTACCCTGCATATCTGCGATAGACATTACATCAGCATTGTAATTAACTAAGGATAGCATTTGTTGCTCATTCAACGAAGTATTTACCTCTGCTGTGATATCTCTTGCTGTGCCAGCAAAGCGATAGGTAACGCCCATCTCATTTAAGTAGGCCCTGCCTTTACAGTGTACCCAACGTATCTTTTTACTTGCCGTACCTAAAGTGCGAAAACGAACATCATAATTAGCCAAACGCTTTGGGTCTACAGCCGCCGCTACAGCATCCATTACCATTTGCTTATCTTCTGCAACAATACAATCCAACACTTGATGATAATTAATATCTGCTTCGCCTTCGAAACCAAAAAGGGCTCTACAGCGCTGGTCCCAATAAACTTCTTCTGATACTGGCGCAAGCTCCCAAGTACCTATCTCTGCAGATTGAAGGGCGAGACTAAGCCGCTCTTGCATTTCTGACAGTTCCTGTTGTGCTTTTACTAGAGGGGTGACGTTTATCGCACTATGAATAATGGCTTCCGTTTTTCCGTTGACGCCTAAAATTGCTTTATAGGTATAGTTAAAATAAGATATTTGCAATTTTCCATCAACCAGTAATTCTGCTCCATCACGTTCGGCGTGATGCGTTATACCCGTATCGTAAACTTTTTGTAACAAGGCTATAAAAGGCTGGCCAGCAAGTTCGGGCACAGCTTCAATTAAAGGCTTCCCAATAACAGTTTCATCTTTCCCCCAAAATGCCAACATTTGCGCATTTGCCGCAGTAACAACAATATCTCTAGTGTGATAAATAGCTGTTGCTGATGGTGCTGCATCAATTAAGTCATTAAATCTATTTTTGGAGTAATTTGAATCCATTAATTTTTGAAAAAAATAATATTAATACTTATATAAATAGAATTACCTGCCTACTTTCCCTAAAGTATTAAATATTTTATTCACTTTGTTGTAAACAATAAGTATTTATATTTGTTCACCTAACGATTTATTATTTTATACCGAATGAAAAAGAAAGTATGGGTTATTGAGGACGACCCAGATATAGGGGAGGTGATTTCCTTGCTATTAACAGATGAGGGCTATGATGTATCCCTTTTTCCGAATGCTACCACTTTTAAAGAATCTCTACCTAATGCAGATGCAGATGTGATGGTGATGGACGTAATGTTACCAGATGGCAATGGTATTGATCTTTGTCATGGTGTTAAAACAAGCACTTCGTTGGCACATGTACCCGTACTAATGATGTCTGCCAATAAGGGATTAGCAGATTTAAATGGCTATTATCATGCAGACGATTTTATTGCCAAGCCATTTGACATTGATGAAATGGTGAGGAAAGTAAGACGTTTAACCGTTTAACTTGGTACTAAATAAATAAAGCAAAAAACTATAATTGGATTTACTATAGTTTTAATACGGTATTACAGCTTATACGAATATTTTATTTTGATTAATTGAAATATTCTCTCTAAGTTTAATAGTGCTAGTATGCTTTATAAATAAAAATACTAGCTTTACTACATGAGCGACCCGAATTTAGAGACTTGTGACAACGAGCCCATACACATACCTGGAAGTATACAAAATCATGGCTTTTCAATCGCTCTTGATAAAGCCTTGGTCGTTAGGTACTGCAGTGAAAACATCCTATCATTCTTAGAAATAAATGCTCAAAGTATTTTAGGTGTTGAATTAGGTAATATCGAAATTTTCAAGAATGAAGCAAGCCAAAATTTGGAAAGATTGGTTCGTTTTGCAGCACAGCAGGATTTTTTATCCAATCAAAATGCTTTTTCTTATCAATTAAATAACAACGTATTTAACGTTATAGTTCATTTTTATAACGATTATCACGTCATTGATTTTGAGCCAGCAATCTCTAATTTAACTCATGACCTTCAATCTTTAGTTGGCCGCTCTCTATCAGAAATTTTATCTGATAAAAAAATAGAAAATCTCTTAGGTAACGTAGCACAACAAATAAAGAAGATTATTGGCTACGATAGGGTAATGGTTTATAAATTCCATGATGACGGACATGGAGAAGTAGTTGCAGAAGCGAAATCAGATGCTTTTGAATCTTGGTTGGGCTTACATTATCCAGCTTCTGATATACCAAAACAAGCTAGGGAACTTTACAAAATAAACCTTGTAAGGTTAATTGCTGATGTAAATACTACACCTTCGGCTTTAATAACGCAAGCTGTAAATGGTAAAGCGATACCTTTAGATCTTACACATAGTACTTTGAGAGCAGTTTCTCCAATCCATATTCAATATTTAAAAAATATGGGAGTGGCTTCTAGTTTTAGTGTGTCTATTTTAGAAGGAGATAATTTATGGGGCTTAATCGCATGTCATAATTATACACCGAGGTTCATTAATTACAGAGAAAGAGAAAGTGCCAAATTAGTAGGCCAGGTATTGTCTTCAGCGATTAGTTTTAGAGAGCAAGAAGAGGATCAGCAACACGCTGCAGAACACAGACAAGCCGTAGAAACCATTACTAGGTATCTGCTTAGAAATGTATCAGTTCAAGATGCATTAATCAATCGGGAATGTACCCTTGAAAGTGTATTGGATTGTGGTGGAGCAGCCTTATATTTCGAAAATAAATTACATGTTACTGGTAATGTTCCTGATGATGGCTTTATCAATAAATTGGTAGACTGGTTAGGTGAGAGAACCTATAATGATGGTTTTTATACTACCAATAAATTGGTTGATGATTTTCCGTTAGCTGGCAAACATAAACTAACCGCTTGTGGGCTTTTGGCTTGCAGGTTAGGCAAAAACTTAAAGGAATATATGTTATGGTTCCGTCCAGAAGTGAAAACTTTAGTAAAATGGGCTGGAAATCCTGAAAAGATTATAAAAACAGATGAGAATGGAATCTCGCATATTTCGCCTAGAAACTCATTTCAAGAGTGGTCGCAACAGGTAGAGTTGAGTGCTGTTTCATGGAAAAAACATGAGTTGGAAGCTGCAATTTCTTTACGAGATGAAGTAAATTACGCCATTAGTAGAAAAGCTAATGAGTTAAGAATTGTAAATGAAAAACTAAGGGTAGCTTATGAAGAGTTAGATGCGTTCAGTTATACAATTTCCCACGATTTGAAGAATCCTTTGGCTACGATAAAATCTTATTCACAGCTGATTAAGAAAGGGGATAGGAGCATGGATAAGGTAATTATGATGGCAGAACGGATTGATGCCGGTACACAGAAAATGCAATCAATGATTGATGAGGTGTTAGCGTATTCTAAAGTCGGGCAGTCTACGTTGCAGAAGCGTGAAATTGATATGCATAAGTTACTGGAAGATCTCCGTGACGATTTAATGATAGCCAATAATAATCCTAATTTATTAATTGAAATTAAAGAAGCTCCAGAAATTGTTGGCGATCAGTTAATGGTATTACAGGTATTTTCAAACGTGGTTGGAAATGCTGTAAAATATTCTTCTAAAACAGAATTCCCCAAAGTAACTGTCTCTGGAACAAAAAACGACAAAGAAATTGTTTACGCAATCTCGGATAATGGTATAGGTATACCTAAAGAAGAGCATGACCATATTTTTGACTTGTTTAGTAGAGCTTCAGGAGGTCGAGATTTTGAAGGGACTGGTGTTGGGCTTTCTATCGTAAAACGTATACTCGAGAAACACGAAGGAAATATTTGGCTAGATAGTACACAGGGTACAGGAACGGTGTTTTTTGTTAGTTTCCGTAGATATGATCCATTAAATATAATGAACTAGAGTAATATTTATTATTCTAGTATTGTTCTTTTTAAGCTATCTGTTTATGAATTGCTTACAATCTTTATCGGATTGCTTAAAATCTTATGGATAGGACATTTATCTGCGATAATCATTAATCGTTTTCGTTGTTCTTCGTCTAAATCTCCATGTAATTCTATTTTACGCTCTATCGTAGTGCTTTTATCCATCTCATCTTCAGGGCAAATCGTAAGGTGAATTGTCAACCCAGTAAGGGGTATTTGTTTTCTATCCGCATACATTCTAACTGTAATAGCTGTACAACTGCCTAAACTGGCAAGCAATAGTGCTCCGGGTGCCATTCCTTCATTTGTACCACCTAATTCTTCTGGCTCATCTGCATAAATGAAATGTCCATCAGCAAATATTTTGGTTTTATATCTAGATTCGTCTAATTCTATAACTGCAGTAATCTGTTTTTTACTCATCTTTTTATTTTTTATAAATTTATCAAATTAAACACTAGGTAGGTAATTTAGGTACGATATTAATATTGAAATGGAACAACAAGACAACACTAACGATAGATTAAAAGTTTTTCAATCTTTTATTGGAAAAGAAGTAAACAATTCTCCTTCAAACTTTATGAATTGGCTAAAGCCTACTGTAATTAGTGCTGAAAAGGGCAGTTTACACTGTAGCTATATAGTTCGCTTGGAAATGACCAACCCTTACGGAATTTTACATGGAGGTATTACCGCTGGTATTATAGATGATTTAATTGGTGCTACTGTTTTTACGTTGGGTTTAAACAATGCTTACACAACTATAAACAATAACATCGATTATTTTGCCCCAGCTAAAGAAGGGGATGTTATTACAGCAAAAACAAGCATCGTAAAACAGGGCAGAACCATTATTAATCTTCAATGTGAGGTGTTTCTTCCTTCTAAAAACCGATTAATCGCAAGAGGATATTCTAATATGTTAAATATAGGCTAGTTTTTAACAAATTTTAACAAAAAATACTTGTTTATGAAGCAGTTTGCGTAATTGTGCGTATATTCAGTTAACAATCAACTAATAATCAACTAATAATCACAAACTATGAACAGGAAATTTACGCTAACCTTGTTAGGGTTCCTGCTATTGGCTGTATTTACTTATGCCCAAAAGGCTGTTAAGGGTAAAGTTACAGACGTCACCAATGGTCAAGGGATTCCAGGAGCAAGTGTTTCAGTTAAGGGACAAGCTGGTAACACAGTTGTAACCAATAATGATGGTTCTTTCACCATTAACGTCCCATCAGACAACTCGCTGTTGGTAGTTACCTATATTGGGTACACTACTAAAGAAGTTTCAGTCGGAACACAGTCAACAATTAATATTGCTTTAAATGAGAGCTCGCAAACCTTAGAAGGGGTTGTGGTAACTGCTCTAGGTATTAAACGTTCAGAAAAATCAATAGGTTATTCTACCCAACAAATTAACGGCGACAACCTGACGTTAACGAAAGAGCAAAATGTGATTGGTTCTTTAGCTGGTAAAGTCGCTGGTGCTCAGGTTACTGGCTCGTCTGGCGGAAGTATGGGTGGTACGCAGAAAATTAAGATTAGAGGAGTGAATTCTGTAACTGGTGGCGGGCAACCTTTAATGGTTATCGACGGTACGCCAATATCTAACACTAATTTTAGTGGTTCTAATGGAAATGGTGTTGATTACGGAAATGTTGGGCAGGATATTAACCCAGAAGATGTAGAAAGTATTAGTGTACTTAAAGGCCCAGCGGCATCGGCTTTATACGGATTAAGAGGACAGTATGGAGTTCTTTTAATTACTACCAAAAAAGGAGCCATGGGAGCAAACAGAATAGATGTTAGTCTTAATTCAGCATTTACAATAGAAAAAGTAGGTAATTTTATGCCACTTCAAGATATTTATGGTGTAGGTAACAATCAAACTTTTCAGACTTTTTCTAATGGAGAGAAGTATGTAAATGGAAATGATGAGAGTTGGGGGCCAAAAATGGACGGAACTCCAGTTCGTATGTATTACAGTTTTTATCCGCAAGACGCTGAATTTGGTAAATTAACTCCATTTTTGCCTCAACCAAACAATATTAAGGATTTTTTTGAGACTGGAACAAATACTAATAACGGTATTAGCATTAGCGGATCTGGACAAAATTCTAACTTTAGGTTAGGGTATAATAACACCTATATTAATGGTACTTATCCTAATTCATGGCTTAAAAGAAATAATGTAAGCTTTGCTGGAAGTTTGAAATTAACAGATAAGTTGACTGTTGGAACAAATGCAAACTATGCAAACAATAGCGCCCAACGCCCTGTACAGGGTTATCAAGGTTCATTTACTGGCGCAAATCAATGGTTTCAAAGAAACATAGATATTAACCGTTTAAGAAATTATAAATATGCTGATGGAACTGTTCTAAATTGGAATGTCAATCCAAGCTTATCGGGTACTACATTAGGTACGATAGTAACGAACAGACCATCTGATTGGAATAATCCATTTTTTGATGCTTATGAAAATCTTAATTTGGACAGTCGCGACCGTATATTTGGCGATATTAACTTGACCTACCAAGTTTTACCAGAATTAAAACTTAGTGGTTTTGTTAGAACGGATAGATTTACTCAAAATATCAATAGGCGAAATGCGCTTGGAGGCAGATTAGACGAAAGTTTCAGTACTGGTAAATATCAGAGTGCTGACAATAATTACGAATTTTTAGCTCAATATTTAAAAAAAGTTAACGATTTTGATTTTAACTTAAATGTTGGCGCCAACTTATTAACTCAATCATACAACTATCTTACGGCTGCAACTGCTGGAGGACTATCATCTCCTGGGTTTTATAGCATCGAAGCTTCTATAGATAGACCTACAAGCTTCTCTTACCTACGAGAAAAGGAAGTTCGAAGTATGTATGCAATGGGCTCAGTAGGCTATAAGGACACTTACTTTTTAGACGCCTCTGTACGTAACGATATATCATCGGCTTTGCCAAAAGATAACAACTCTTATTGGTATCCTTCAGTTTCAGGTAGTTTTATCTTTAGTAACCTGCTTAAATCTAATGTGCTTTCTTTTGGTAAATTACGCTCGTCATTTGCTATTGCAGGGGCTGATTTAGCTGCTTATGAAACTGTAATGGGATATGTTACTGGAAATGTCTACAAAACAACCACTAACACAGTTACAACAGGCTTTGTTCCCGATAAGTTAAAAAATCCGAGTATCGAACCTTCATTTGCAAATTCTTTTGAGATTGGTACAGATTTAAAATTTCTTAAAAATAGAATTGGTATTGACTTTACTTACTATAAACAGCGTAATAAAAACCAGATTATTGATTTATCAGTTTCTGGAGGAAGCGGCTTTACAAGTTTCGTAGTTAATGCAGGAGATATTCAAAATCAAGGCATTGAAGTTTCTTTAAATGCAAATCCAGTAGCTAGTAAATTATTTCAATGGAATACTATTCTAAATTTTGCCAGAAATAAGAGTAGAATTAATGAGTTGTATCCTGGTATAAATGTCTACCAATTAGATGCAAATGTGTATTCTAGCCAAACGGTTTATTTAAATGCAACTGTTGGTAAAGAGTTTGGCTCTTTGGTAGGCCCTGGTTATGCTAGAGATGCAAGCGGACAGCTATTATTAGGTGCTGACAACATGCCAGTACAAGAATTGAATAAAGATTTCGGTTCTGTTGTTCCTGAATTTACCGGGGGGTTCGTGAATAATTTTAAAATTGGAAAATTTGATGTAGCAGCTATGATAGATTTTCAGAAAGGTGGTCAATTTTTTAGCTGGAGTAAAATGTTAGCGGTAAAATCTGGGCAAGCTGCTGAAACTGTAGTGCTTAATGATAAAGGCATGAATGTTCGTGAACCCTTAGCTAATGGAGGTGGTGTTCGTATGACTGGCGTATATGCACCAGGTACAATGATTACAATTGCGGGTGTACCAACAAATGTAGGTGGACAAAATTTTGATGGATATGTGGATGCTAGAGTTTATTTTAGAAATAAGATTGGTACTCAAATTTATGAAGAGTGGTTATATGATGCTTCTTATATCAAGTTAAGAGAAGTTAGTGTGGGTTACACTTTCGATAAAGATTTAATTAAGAAATTACCGGTAAAATCAGTAAGATTATCAGCAATAGCAAGAAACCCATTAATGATTTGGCAAAAAGCACCTAAAGGTTTAGACCCATCCGAATTATCATCTGGAAGTGCATCTATTAGTTGGATCGAAAAGGGAGAACTACAAACCGTTCGTTCTTATGGTGTTAATCTAAACGTTATTTTCTAAATAGAATCAATATGAAAAGATATATAAATGAGTTTAAATTTACGGCATTGGGTGTGGCATTACTTTTTGCTGGCTGTAAAAAATTCGATTCGAAATATTACAATGATCCAAATAATCCTGTATCTCAATCAAGTATGCAATTGGTTGCTAATGCAGAGTATTACCTTCCTGATATAAGTTCTTCGCCGAATGGAGTACATTATGCTCAGCACTTGTCGTTAACCGCATTTACCGACAATAGTAGATTTGTGCCTACAAACTTTAATTTTTATACTTGGTTGGCTGGTCCGATTAAGAATTTAGATGAAGCAATAGCGAAGGCTAACAATTTGTCAGACGGTCCAGTAGCTAATCAAAAAGCCGTAGCAAAGATTTTGAAAGCATACTTCATGTGGTTTGCAACAGATAGATGGGGTGATTTGCCTTTTAGCGAAGCTTTAAAAGGAAAAGATAATTTTACGCCTGCTTATGATAAGCAGCAAACGATTTATAATTCCTTATTTACGTTGTTGGATGAAGCTAATACCGAAATTATTACCGTTAATGGAAATGTTAAAAATGATATCGTTTATAACGGAGATATTAATAAATGGAAACGACTAGGTAATACTATTCATTTACTAATGGCGCTCCGATTATCGAAAGTTGATGCGATAAAAGGGAAAGCGGAATTTTTAAAAGCTCAAGCTAATGGGATTATGGCAGCTAATACAGATAACTTAGCTTATCCACATTTGGCTGAGCAAGTTCACGAAAACTACTGGTACAATTCATTTACACGCTTGGGTAGAAATTGGTATGCTTTAAGTAACACGTTAGTGAATTACATGAAGCCGATAAACGATCCTAGATTACCTGTATACGGAAATTTAAATTCGACTGGTACTTACGGAGGATTAGAGTTTGGAAAAGCCTCTCCAACTACAGCAGACATCAATGCCTCTTCGTTATTGGGCTCATCTTTAAGGCAACAGAACTCCCCGGTACAATTGGTTACTTATGCTCAAGCTCTTTTTGCATTAGCAGAGGCTGCTAAACTAACTTGGATTGCTGGAGGAGATGCACAAGCAAAAATTTATTACGATAATGCCGTAACGGAATCTATAAGACAATGGACTGGTAACACCGCTAGCGTAGCTGCTTATCTAGCGCAAACCGATGTGGCTTACGACCCTTTAAATGCTTATTCAAAAATAGGACATCAAAGGTGGGTACATTTATTTTTGCACGGTTATGAGGGCTGGTCAGAGTGGAGAAGAACTGGTTTTCCAAGTTTAACTGTTCCAGTGGGAATAAACGGCGGGTTAATGCCACGTAGAGATGGCTATCCGACTCAAGAGAGAGCTAATAATACTACCAATTACAATGCTGCAGTTGCTGCGTTCCCGTACGGAGGTACTGACGGACTCAACGCAAGAGTTTGGTGGGATAAACCTTAATCCATTAATCATAAAAAAACCGCATCAAATTGATGCGGTTTTTTTATGTAATTATATTTCAATTAACTGTTCCCGAAAAATAAATAAGCCAGTCCAATTGCGGTACAAACACCAGCCAAATCTGCGATAAGCATTGTGCCAATGGCGTAACGTGTATTTTTAACAGATATAGAACCAAAATAAACTGCAATTACATAAAATGTAGTATCTGCAGCTCCTTGGAAAACGCCCGACAATTTACTTGCAAAAGAATCAGGTCCGTAAGCTGTCATGGTATCTACCATCATTCCTCTAGCGCCGCCGCCGCTCAACGGTCTTATCAACGCGGTAGGTAAAGCTTCCACAAAACGAGTATCTGCACCAAAAAAGGTGAAGAAGTTCTTTATTCCCAGAATAACTACGTCAAAAGTTCCGCTGGTACGTAACATGCTAATCGCTACTAGCATACCTACCAAGTATGGAATAATTTTTACAGCAGTTTCAAAACCACCTTTTGCACCGTCTACAAAAGCGTCAAAAACATCTATCTTTTTGTAAACGCCACCTAATAAAATAGCTAGCACGATAAAGAGAATAACGCCACTACTCAATGTACCAGAAAAAGAGGCAATATCTTTCGAGTTTAAAGTAGTAATATACCAAACTAACAAACCAATTACTGCGCTAATACTTAAGATCCAACCCAAAATTACGGGCTGAAAAATATTAATCTTTTGCTTAAAGGAAACAATTAACATGGCGGTCATTGTACCCACAAAAGTTACAATTAAGCAAGGAATGAAAATATCGGTCGGGTCGGATGCATTAGAAGAAGCTCTCAATGCAATAACACTTACTGGAATTAAACTTAGGCCCGCTGCATGTAAACACAAAAACATAATTTGGGAGTTGCTCGCAGTAGCTTTATTAGGGTTCAATTCTTGTAGGCTTTCCATTGCTTTTAAACCGAAAGGAGTAGCTGCATTATCTAATCCTAATAAGTTGGCAGAGAAATTCATCACCATGTGACCAGTAGCTGGGTGGCCTTTAGGTACCTCTGGAAACAACTTAGAAAAAAACGGCCCTACAATTTTAGATAGTAATCGGATACCACCAGCTTTCTCAGCAATACTCATTAAACCCATGAAAAATGCCAAGATGCCAATTAGTTTTAAGCACATTTCTACTGCATTCCAACAAGTTTGTATTACGCCGTCTACTTTAGTTAAGTTGGTTGGGTCATCACCTTTACCAATCACCATCCAACTAAATATCTCTGTTTGACCAAAAAAGAAGCATTTAATAGCAGCTACAGTAATAGCTACGATAATAAATGCCGACCAAATTCTACTTAATGCCATTTGTTTAGTTTTATGCGTTGAATTTAGTGTTTTTGCGGTATTTTACCACAAGTGAGGAAAGATTTAATTTGAAAATTTTTTGACACAGATGCACAGATTAATACTTCTAAGCCTCAATTTAAATTATATTTGCATCTGTGGCTACAAAAATTAAGTTAACAAATAGCCATCCTTAAAAGCTAAAATGATTTGCTTCTCCATTATTAATTCAAAATTTGCTGCTTTATTAAATACGATATCACCTTTCAATTCGCAGTTATTAGCATCGTAAACTTCATAAGCATCACAGAAGCTCAAATCGCCAATATCTTGTATACTGTAACTTTTAAAAGTGCTCATTCCATCTGTATTTGGGCATTCATCGTAATTGATACCGACACTTACCTTGATATTATTTAAAATAAGGTTATTGATCATTACGTGAAAAATTTGCTTGTTGTTTTTGGGAATAGCAAAGTAATTTTCAGTCTTTTGATTTTCGTAGTTTTTACTTGCGATAGAAATTAATCCAGATAGGATAGAAGCGAAGTAATATTTTCTGATTTGCTGTTTTTCAGTATCATCTTGATAACCTCCAGCTTCAATTAAAATGGTAGATGTACCCGCTTTTTGAAAGTTATCACCGAATGCCCTCGGCTCATACTCGTCATCAAATAAACCGATGTGATGCGGTAGAATTTGGTCTAATTCTTTAAACATATCAGCTATTACTAGCATCGCATTTTCACGAACTTGATTTATAGAAAGCCCTTTATCAAATGCAGGAGCTAAGTATGAAAGTGTAGCTGGTTTTAGTGTTTCATCAACACTCCATAAAGTAGTTTGATCGTGTAAGTTAAAACCGAAATGAGGATCAAAATCATTTCTAGCCTGTTTTAAAATTTTTCCTTCAGGTGTGGTAGTTTGTATGAAATCTCTGTTGATATCAATCTGTTGTGCGTTACGTCTTGTAAACATAGCTGCGCCATCAGGGTTTACCATTGGAATGATCAATAGTTCGCAATTATCGTTAATCAGTTTTACGGTTTCATTGTCTTCTTGCAAGAAGTTAAACAGATCTAAAATGGCCATGGTACCAGTAGCTTCGTCGCCATGCATTTGGCTCCATAACAGCACTTTAGTTTTTCCATTTCCCCATTTTACAGCGTTGATGCTTTTGCCTTTTACAGAAGTACCGAGTTCATTGACTGCAAAAGCTGAAGGTAGTTTTTTAAGTAGGGAGATGACATCTTTGTGTTTGAAGAAGCGGTTGGTCAGTGCTTTTTCTTCGAAAGTGATGTAGTCTAATAATATTGAATGTATGGCCATGATATTTCAAATATAAAAAAAGCGAAGCAATCTTTCTTGTATGAAAGATTGCTTCGCTATGCTCGCAATGACGATTTAATAAGGTCATTGCCAACTGATAACTGCCAACTGAAAACTGAAAACTGATTACTGATTACTACCTAAGGTTTCTCGTCGGTTAATTCAAAGCCCCAAGTTTTTCCTTTTTCGGTTGCAGGTACGCCGCCTACCATCCAAACTGGAGCTTTAGCACCTTTCAAATAGTAATCAAAAAACTGTTGCTCACGAATTTGGATATCTTTTCTGTTTTGACGTTGCACCAAGTTGTGTGCTTCGTTATTATAATTTAACAACCAAACAGGTTTTCCTAAACGTTTTAAGCCTGTAAACATCTCAATTCCTTGGTACCAAGGCACAGCTCCGTCGGCATCATTTGCCATTACCACCACTGGCGTGTTTACTTTAGGGAAGTTAAATAAAGGTGAGTTTTGAATATATAACTCAGGTTTTTCCCATAAAGTTGCACCAATTCTGCTTTGTGTTTTTTCGTATTGGAACTGACGGTTCATTCCGCTTTCCCAACGGATACCACCATAAGCCGAAGTCATGTTCACCACAGGTGCACCGGCCCAAGCTGCAGCGTACATGTTGGTTACCGTAATTAAGTGCGCCACTTGGTAGCCGCCCCAGCTTTGCCCTTGGATACCGATTTTGGCGCCGTCAACCCAAGCATTTTTCTTTAAATGCTCTACACCAGAGTTGATAAACTCTTCAGCAGATTTACCTGGATAACCAGTTTCGTAACTGATATCTGGAGCAAATACCAAGTAACCATTACTCACGAAAAAAGGAATGTTTAAACGCGAAGGAGTAGGAGCAGGAGCTTGATAAGTGTATAAACCATCAGAAAGTTTTTCGTAGAAATATACGATCATTGGATATTTCTTGTTAGGATCAAAATCCTCTGGTTTATATAAAATACCTTGAGATTTGAAACCTTTTGGAGTTGTCCAATTTACCAATTCGGTAGTGCCCCAATTGTAGTTGGCTTGTTGAGGGTTAGTGCTACTTAGTTTTGTAGTCGTTTTAAAATCCTTTGAAATGTAAACATCTGGTGATTTGATGTAGCTTCCTTTATCGTAGATGAACAAATCCGCATCTTTAGCTTTAACTAGTGAAGAAAACTTTGCTTTTTCCATTGTCAGCTGTTCTGGTAGTTTATTGTCGTTTATCGCTTTGCGGAAAATGCCATTTTCTTTGGTCGCATTATTTAAAGCATCAAAATATAAAACTTCATTTTTTTTAAAGAAGCGGTCATCGCTATTGCCACCATTATTTCTCATTCCCATTAATCGCTCTGAACCAACACTTACACGCTCTACACGAAGTGTGATATTATTAGAACGACCGAATCCAATAGTTACATTTTTAGGTGCAGATTTACCATCTGGAGAAAATGCCCAAACATCGTAACGGTCGTTAATCAATACCGATTTGTCGTCTTCAGTCCAGCCTGCTATTCCATAGCTTCTAGCGTAATCTGGTACATCATTTTCTTCATCAGCGAACTTAACTGACATGTTGTTGTTTAGCAAAGTAACTTTACCTGTACTTACTTGGTAAGTATACCAATTGCTATTTTCGTTGTTAAAATAAAGCACATATTGTCCACCTGGCGATGACATTGCCTGTCCAGTTAAGCCCTCGATGATTTTTTTACGACTGCCGTTCTTTATATCCACTAAATAATAATCTTTTTTACTACTGCCTGTCCATTGTTGTGCTGCACGGTTGCCGAAGTCTGTAGAAGCCAATACGTAGCTGGCATCTCCCTCGTTTACCAAAGAAGCATCTGGTAATTTTACGTCAGTTAACGGAATAATTTTAGGGTCTGAGCTATAAACATCGATTACGCTTAAATAACTTCTTTTAGCTTCTCTATCTGCGTTTTTCAACTGCATAGTTTGCAAATAGTCATCTTTGTAGCCCCAAATATCTAGTTTTGCATTTTCGAAATCTACTAATGTAGTATCTTTTGGTTTTTTCTCAGGAGCAATACCAAAAAACAATTTGGTTCCATCTTTACTGAAATTTAATCTGCCATCTGCGCTCACTGCATATTTAGCGGGTAAACCCGGCGTTTCGTTATCAACAAGAACTTGTGCAGTATCTAACGACAAAGAGTTATAATAGATATTGTAATCTTTAATTTCTTTCTTCTCTGGATCAGTTTCGCCTAAGAATGCTAAGTGCTCACTTTCATCATCAAAAGTAAAACCTTTAAAATTACCCTTATCTTTTACTAAAGTTTTTAAAGTCCATTTTTCTGTGTTCAATAAAAATACACCCTGTTTAGCAGCTGCATCTTTTTTAGAACCAGTAGAAGTGAAAGCTAATTGCTTACCATCTTTACTGAATGCATATTCCGTTACATATTTGTAAGTTTTTTCAACTCCGGTAACTAAATTTTTAACAATTAAATCAGTTCCTTCTTTACTTGCGCCAGCACCGGCTGCAGGTTCATCAGCAAATACATCGCTATCTTTTTTTTCTGGCGTAGCCGATGCTTTAGTTTTTTTAGCTGTATCTAATGGTTTTTCTAATGTATAGGCAATAATTGCTGCCCCTTTATCAGGAAAAGAGAAAGATTTAACACGAGGAACTTTAGTTACGTTTAAATTAGTCAGATTAACGATAGCTAAAGTATCTTTTGTTTGCTCGTCTGCTTTCTTCTTCTTGATTTTGGCGAGTCTCACATCTTTAAACAAAGGCTTAACTGCCAGAGCAGCAAATTTGGAATCACTGCTAAATGATAAGTTTGTACCTCTAGCTATGGTTAATTTACGACCTGAAGGTGTAAGCGTTTCTTGAAAGTAAAGGTTTCCATCACCTTCTTGTGGACTAACGATAAAACTAGCCCAAAGTCCATTATTGGTTAGCTGTTTACTGCCTACAGATTGCCAACTATCGTAAACACTGTGGTCTAAAGGTTTTTTTTGAGCAAATACAGCACCGCTGATGAGCATAAAAAACAGAAAGAATTTCTTTTGCATGAGTTTTTTATAAATACTTTTTAAGTTGTTGGTTAAACTGTTCTAAAAATCGTAATAATAGCCAGTTAAAGCAAATGTTAAGGGAAATATTACAATAGCTTTCGTAGAAAATAAAAGCCACAGATAAACAGATTTTTAGAATGTAAATCATTGGTGTATCTGTGGCAAAAAAAAAATCCCGCAGGTGCGGGATTCTCAATTATTGTTTTGTTGTTTCTATTTTTTCTTCTGGTTAGCTTGTTGTTGCTGCGTACGCATGTATTCTTCTAAACGAGCTTGGAAACCAGTTTTCTTTTTTTCAACTTTCGGCTTAGCCTTATTATCTTGTAAGATGGCATGAATTTTATCATCATTTACCATCTTTCTAATTAAGAATTGTTGCAAGAAAGTAAGCATGTTGGCTAAGAAGTAGTAATAGTTTAATCCTGATGGATAGCTATTTAATACCCCTAAGAAAATGATTGGCATAATATAACCAATGTATTTCATTTGTCCAGTAGCACCAGAAATCTGATTATTGAAATAGGTGTAGATTAACGTAGAAATCGTCATTAAAATACACATTAAACTCAAGTGGTCGCCAATGAAAGGTACATTGAAACCGAAGTTGATAAAGTTGTCATAAGTAGACAAATCTTTCATCCAAAGGAAACTCTCACCTCTTAACTCGAATAAGTTAGGGAAGAAGAAGAAGAAAGCCATTACAAACGGTAATTGCAGTAACATCGGCAAACAACCACCAATTGGATTAACGCCAACCTGTTTGTAAAGTTTCAGATATTCCTGCTGTAAAAGAGTAGGATTATCTTCGCCAACTTTAGCTTTAATTTCGTCCATTTCTGGCTTTAAAACTCTCATTTTAGCCATCGAAACGTACGATTTGTAAGTTAACGGCGACATAGCAAGCTTCAACAAGATCGTTAATACTAAAATGATTAAACCGTAACCCCAGTTAAAGCCTTCCAAGAAGTTAAACACTGGCAATACCACAAAACGATTGATGTATTTTAAAGGCCAGTAACCTAAATCTACTTGTTTCTCTATCTCGTGACCTTGGTCTTTTAAAGTACTGAATTTGTTAGTACCGAAGTAGAATTTGAAGTTATAGTTCTGAGCGGCCAATTGGTTAAATGGCAAAGTCATATTTGCGCCGTACCATTTAATTTTACCAGGTTCAGTGGAAACTTTAACCTCTAAGTTCCCTTTATCGAAAGGTACAGTAGGAATTAAAACTGCTGAGAAAAAGTGTTGCTTAAAAGAAAACCATTCGATTTTTCCTTCTGTAAGTTCTTTTTTCTCGTCTTTATGTAAGTCTAAGTGATCTGGAGTTTCCTCTACATATTTAAAGTAAGGGCCAGAATGTTCTTGCTCTTTTTTAGCATCTTTTTCTTGTTGCAATAACGTAGTTTCCCAGTTTAAGTTTACGTTATTGCCTTGCAACAGTTGGTTAAACCCAGTTAAATTGATGTTGAAATCTAAATTAGAACCATTCGCTGGAAGTGCATACACAAAATCCACATATTTATCTGCGCTATAATTGGCACGCATGGTAACACCATTGCCAGTTTTAGTAGCGGTAAAATATAAATCGTTAGTGTTGGTAATTTTACCAGCAATATTCAAGTTTAGACCAAACTTGTTTTGGTTTCCATCAAATAAAACTAAAGGCTTATTGCCATAGGTTTTTTCATTTTTGACTTCTACCGATTGGATTTTACCACCTAAATTATTGAAAGTGATTTTTAAGTTCTCATTTTCTAAAACTGTAGTTTGTTCAGTTCCAGTGATATTTCCTCCAAAAGGCCCCGATAATGCTGCTGTATCAACTGTTTTTACAGGGGTAGCTGCTAGTTTTTCTTGGTTTTTAGCAGGTTCTTTAACACCTGCTCTTTTTAATGAATCTGCTCTTTGTACTTCTCGTTCTTTTTTAAGTTCAGCTTCCGACGGTTTCATTAAGAAAACGCCACCTGCTAAAATAATCATGATCAAGAACAGACCCGTGAATGTATTTCTATCCATTATACTGTTTTATACTGCTTTTAAATTGCCTTCTTTTTTACCTGCTCCATTGCAGCGGCCACAAATTTAATAAAAAGTGGGTGAGGATTAGCAACTGTTGATTTTAATTCTGGGTGGAACTGTCCGCCTACAAAGAAAGGATGGTTTTTAAGCTCTACGATTTCTACTAAACCACTCTCAGGATTCATACCAGAAGCAATCATGCCAGCTTCTTCATATTGCGCTAAGTATTTGTTGTTGAACTCGTAACGATGACGGTGTCTTTCTGAGATGTGTTGTTTTCCGTAAGCAGCGAAAGCTTTTGTACCTTTTTTGATATCACATGGATAAGCACCTAAACGCATAGTGCCACCTTTTGTAGTAATGTTTTTTTGCTCTTCCATCATGTTAATTACTGGATGTGGAGCATTTTCATCAATTTCAGTCGTATTTGCATCTTTCAATCCTAATACGTTTCTGCCGAACTCAATTACACAGCACTGCATACCTAAACAGATACCGAAGAAAGGAACATTATTTTCTCTTACGTATTTAATGGCTTCAATTTTACCTTCGATACCACGACTACCAAAACCTGGAGCAACTAAAACACCATCTAAGTGACCTAGTTTTTCCTTTACATTATCGGCATAGATACTTTCTGACGGAATATATTCTACACGAACTTTGCACTCATTTTTCGCACCAGCGTGAATAAATGATTCCGTGATTGATTTGTAAGCATCTGGTAATTCTACATATTTACCAACTAACCCGATTTTAACTTCAGAAGTTGGATTTTTTAAACGACCTAAGAAGTCTTTCCAGCTTTCCATACTAGGCTCGGCCTTGGTAGGTAGCTTTAATTTACTTAATACCGTTTTATCCAATTGCTCTTTGTACATCAACAATGGCACATCATAAATTGTAGATGCATCCATAGATTCGACTACCGCGTTGATGTTAACGTTACAAAATAAAGCGATTTTTCTTCTAATATCTTGACTTATTGGATGTTCTGTTCTGCAAACTAAAATATCAGGTTGGATACCATATTCCAATAATGCTTTAACAGAGTGTTGTGTTGGTTTGGTTTTTAACTCACCTGCAGCAGCTAAATAAGGAACTAGCGTTAGGTGAATAACTAATGCATTGTTGTTGCCTTCTTCCCATTTAAACTGACGAACAGCTTCTACAAATGGTAAAGATTCGATATCACCAACGGTACCACCAATTTCTGTGATTACGATGTCATAATCTCCGCTTTCGCCTAAAATACGCATGTTGCGTTTGATCTCATCAGTAATATGTGGTACAACTTGTACAGTTTTGCCTAGAAATTCTCCCTGACGTTCTTTATTAATTACGTTTTGGTAGATACGACCAGTAGTAATGTTATTGGCTTGTGAAGTAGGAACATTTAAGAAACGTTCGTAGTGACCTAAGTCTAAATCGGTTTCTGCGCCGTCTTCAGTTACAAAACATTCGCCATGTTCATAAGGGTTCAAAGTTCCTGGATCAATGTTGATATAAGGGTCGAACTTTTGGATGGTTACTCGGTAACCTCTGGCTTGTAAAAGTTTAGCTAAAGATGCGGAAATGATGCCTTTTCCTAAAGAGGAAGTAACACCGCCCGTAACAAAAATATACTTAGTCATGGATGAATTTTTGTTGCAACAAATACATTTTATTGCTTTTTGTACGGGATACAAAGGTAAGAAAATATTGCTGTTGTTTCAGTGCTGTTGATAATATATTTTTAGACGAGGCAATACGTTGACCTACAAATGATAATATAAAAATAACGTTTGTTCATAATTTCTTGAAGCGTTATCTTTTTAAGAATTTTAGCCACAGATACACAGATTTCGCTGTCTAAAAATTTTATCTTTGCATCTGCGGCTAAAAAATTATTTAGTTTTAGTAGGTCTAACCTCAATTTTTGACGGTAAAACATTGGGGTTTAAATTCAATAAATCTACCACCATTTGGCCTAAATCCTCTGGCTGGATTTTCCATCCATCTGCGTCATTTGGTTGGTGGTCATTGAAATGAGAAGTTACCGAACCGGGCATAATAGTCGTCGTTTTTACATCATACTCTCGTAAATCTAACATGGCTGCTTGCGTAAAACCAACTACACCAAATTTAGAGGCGTTATAACCAGCGCCGCCCGCAAAAAAGTTTGTTCCAGCTAAACTCGCAATAGAAATATAATAACCTTTGTTAGCTTTCAGTTGTTCAACAGATGCTTTTAAAGTATGGAAAACTCCAGTTAGGTTGGTGTCAATCATTGCGTTCCAATCTTCTAAACTTAACTGGTCAATAGGCCCAAACTTGCCTACGCCAGCATTAGCGATAACGATATCTAACTTACCAAACTTAGCGACAATTTCAGCAACAGCAGCTTCTTCGTCTGCATAATTAGCAACATTAGATGCTACAGCCAAAACATTCTCACTGCCTAAATCAGCTTTTGCTTTTTCTACATCTGCTAACTTTCTACCTGAAATAGCCACCTTTAAACCTGCATCAACCAATGCCTTAGCAATTCCAAAACCTATTCCTTTTGTGCCCCCTGTAATGTAGGCAACCTTATTTTCTAAACTCATATGCTTGTATTAAATATTGAAACCAAAAGTGCGAAAACCATATGTATTCAATGTTTTTTGTATGTAAAATAAGTGAGTAATTAACTAATTCCTAATCCTTGATAACCAATTACGTCTTCAGTTCCAATTTTTTCTTTCAAACGTTTTTCATCCGTTAAATCTAATCTTAAAGGTGTAATAGATACGTAATTACGCTCCATTGCCCAACGGTCACTATTCTCTTCCGATTGTTCAAGTGATCTTACCGAAATCCAAAAATTCTTTCTTCCCATTGGATCTTCTCCTGGAATTACTGTGCCATCATATAGACTTACTGATTGCCTGGTCCACATCATTTTTATTGGTTCTTTCGGGAAATTCACATTGTAAAGTGCCACTTCGTTGGTTTCAAAAAGTAAGCTCAAACATCGTTCTACAAATGGAGCTAAAAGCTCAAAATCAGGTTCCGTTTTACCTACAGGTGTACTTAAGGCAATTCCTTTAATACCTAGTAATACAGCTTGTTTTGCAGCTGCTAATGTTCCTGAATGCCACATCGAATTGCCTAAGTTGGGGCCCATGTTAATGCCTGATAAAACTACCTCGGTATCTGGATACATGTGTAAACCTAACGCCACGCAATCTGCTGGAGTTCCATTTACACGATAGGCTTCGATGCCTTCAAAGGTAATGGGCGATTTTTTATAGTTAAGTGGTCTCGAATGGGTAATGGCATGTCCCATAGAAGATTGCTCTACATCTGGTGCTACAACTCTAACAGTCCCGAATTTTCTTGCCGTTTGCGCTAATGCCGCTATGCCTGGGCTATATATGCCGTCATCATTAGTGATTAAGATATTCATATTCATTAATTATTAGTGATGTATTAAAAACTATTAGAATGCTGTTATTGTTGACATTAAATGAAAATAGATTATTCGCTATGAAAATAGAACAGACAAAAATCCAACTAATACATAATCCAACTGCTGGCGCAGAGGAACACGAAGCAGAACATTTGTTGGAAATGTTAAAATCATCTGGCTATCGCTGTAATTACGCCTCCTCGAAGAAGAAAATCCTCAAAAAAATAGCTACAGATGTGAAGTATATCACTGTTGCTGGAGGCGATGGAACTGTTCGTAAAGTGATTTTGGCGATGCTAGATAAGAAGCTAAAATTCAAAAGACCTATCGCTATCTTACCACTAGGAACTGCCAACAACATCGCAAGCTCTTTAAAAATAGAGGAAAATCTAAGATTAAATGCTGAATCTTGGAAAAAAGAAAAACTACAGAAACTAGATATTGGCGTAGCTAAAACGCGGAAGGATGAAGAACATTTTATAGAATCATTTGGCTTCGGTTTGTTTCCTGCATTGATCAAATGGATGGATGAACAACCAAGAGCTGAGTCAGAAGAACCGGAAGATGAAGTAAAGCAAGCACATAATGCGCTATTGCACTTAACTAAGCACTATGAACCTCTAAAGGCATCTTTACTCTATGATGGCAAAGAAGTGAATGATGAGTTTATAATGATAGAACTACTGAACATCTCTAGACTAGGACCAAAGTTACAATTGGCAAAAGCCGATCCTGGAGATGGCATGTTGGAGCTAGTTGCTGTGAGAGCTAAACAACGTCCAATTTTAATCAAGTATTTTGAAGATATTGTTGCAGGCAAAAAACCAGTTTTTCCGATAAAATCTATACCTATAAACCAAATTAAAATAGCGCTAGAAACTAAGGACATTCATGTAGATGACGAGCTGAAAGAAAGTAAATTACACACATGGATTGTCGATGTTTTACCTAACATGGTAGATATCGTACTCACAAGCTAATCTCAAAATGAAATTTAAAGTCTATTATTCTCTGTTTCTTATTTGTGCGCTTCAGGCATGTAAAAGTGGGCCTTTTAATTTACTTAAACCTGCATCGCCACATCAACAATATGAAAGGAAGCTGGTAAATGCTGGACTAAATCAAAACGTAATGGGTGCACAATGGATCAATAAAGCAAATACTTTATTGCAAAATTACGTTAGCATCAAATTACCATACAAAGAGACTGGATATTTTGCAGCAGATAAAATTGAAGGTGCCAGTTTTAAATTTAGTCTACAGCGTGGACAGCTACTTACTGTAAAATTGAATAAGCAATCCGTAAATAGCTTCTCTATCTACATGGATATTTGGGAACAGAAAGATAATGGAGAATTGAAAGTTCTCGCTTTTGCAGATAGTATTGGAAATGATTTGCAGTTAGAAGCTAAAAATACTGGAGATTACTATTTACGTTTACAACCTGAACTCTTGGTTGGAGGTTCTTATACGTTGGAACTCAATATCGGTCCTTCTTTAGGTTATCCTTTAAAAGCGGTAAATAGAAAACAGATTCAAAGCTTTTTCGGTGTGGGTAGAGATAATGATACTCGTAGACATGAAGGAATCGATATTTTTTCATCTTTTAGAACGCCTGTAATTGCCGTTGCTGATGGTACGGTGACAAGAGTGAACGAAAATAACTTAGGTGGAAAAGTAGTTTGGTTTAGACATAATAATAAGGATTACACTTTATATTATGCACATTTAGATGAACAGACCGCTACTACGGGGCAAGAAGTTTTGATAGGAGATACGTTAGGTTTAATGGGAAATACAGGTAATGCTAAAAATACGCCTCCACATTTGCATTTCGGTATTTATACCAGCGAGGGTGCAGTAGATCCATTGCCATTCGTAGACCCTTTAATACCCCCATTGCCAAGTATCAAAAGCGATATTGCAAAACTAAATACAACACTACGTACTGTAAATAGAGCTATAGAGATTTCAGATAACCAACAGTTCATCAACCCAGAAAAGTTGAAGCAAAATACCATAGTTCGAGTATTGGCGGCTAGCAATACTTTTTATAAAGTAGAATTGCCCAATGGGAAATCTGGTTATATAGCTAATAAATCATTGGTAGAGACTAAATCGCTATCAACTAGAAAAATATCCAGCGTGATGCAAAATTTATTGGATAGCCCAAATTTAGCAGCTGGCGTAAAAGCTAATTTAGTTATTGGCCAAACAGTAAACGTGATGGGTGTTTTTGAAGATTTTCAATTGGTTAGTACTACCGGGGGAGAAGTAGGGTGGTTAAGTTTAAAATAAGCTAAAAACTAGTGTGGCATTGGTAATATTGCAAAAACCTGCAAAAACAAGTATAATCAATTATGTTTTTTAGGAGTTGTTGATTATCTTTATCATTCAATCAAATAAATAACCATGAAATTGTTGCCCCTATTAGCTATTACGGCATTGCTATTCTGTTGTTCGCCAAAAATTAAGGCAACAAACACCGACACCGTTAAATCAAACATAAAAACTGGAGCAGAACAAACTGAACTTTATCTTCCGTTGCTAAAAGGTAAAAAGGTAGCCATACTGGCCAATCAGACCTCTATTATTGGCAAAGCTCATTTGGTAGATAGCTTACAGAAACTTGGAGTAAATATTGTAAAAGTATTTGGTCCTGAACATGGTTTTAGAGGAAATGCAAGTGCAGGCGCAAAAGTTTCTGATGAGGTTGATCAACGTACAGGTATTCCTATTATTTCATTATATGGCAAAAAGAACAAACCAAGTGCAGCAGATTTAGCTGATGTAGATATTTTAATTTATGATCTGCAAGACGTTGGCGTTCGTTTTTATACCAATATCAATGCTTTATCTCGTTTAATGGAAGCTTGTGAAGCCAGCAAGAAGACGCTTTTAATTTTAGATCGTCCTAATCCAAATGCCTATTTAATTGATGGACCGATTTTAGACATGAAATACAAATCGGGTATTGGAATGTTTCCTATACCGATGTCGCACGGTTTAACTGTTGCTGAATTTGCTCAAATGGCAAATGGCGAAGGATGGCTAACGAATAAAGTTAAAGCAGATTTAAAGATTATACCAGTAGCAAATTATACGCATGATACCCCATACACCTTGCCAGTTCCACCATCACCAAATTTAAATACGCAGCAAGCTATTTTGTTGTATCCAAGCGTATGTATGTTTGAAGGAGTTTATGTAAATCATGGTAGAGGAACATATAACCCATTCACCATTTTAGGTAGTCCAGCATACAAAGGCATTTATAGCTTCAGTTTTACACCGAAAAGTATAAAGGGCATGGCCGAAAGTCCAATTTTTATGGACGAAATTTGTTACGGTATCGACTTACGTAATTACGATACAGATAAATTAATAAAAAGCAAGAAGATCAATTTTAGCTGGATTATGGAGCTTTATAAAGCGCATCCTAAAAAAGAACAGTTTTTTGAGTCTAAGTTCAGCAACCAAATGAACAACATTGAAATTCAAATTGGTCGTGGTGATTTTAGACAGCAGATTATTGATGGCGTGCCTATTGAAACGATACGAGCAGGCTGGGAGCCAGGATTAAAAGCTTATAAAGAGATGAGAAAAAAGTATTTGCTTTATCCTTAAGGATTATTAAGACTATACTATTAAAAAGACATTCAGAATTTTGAATGTCTTTTTAATTTACTCTCAATTTTTCAATTACGATTTTAGCAATATCTCTCGTTACTTGAGTTGGCGAATTACAGTCGCAATTTGTTAGGCCAACTACATAAATATCTTTGCTAGGGATATAAACTCCCATGGTTTTAAATCCGAAAACACTACCTCCATGTTCTCTAGTTGAAATACCATTGATGTTTAGCAAATGCCAACCGTAACCGTAGTCTACAACATCACCGTTGTTTAAATTTGATTTTGTAAATGCCTTCTTGACAGAACTCGATTTTAATAGAAGGTTTTGATTTAATGCATTTTGCCATTTCTGCATATCCTCCAACGTGGACATTAACGAACCCGAAGCATAAGGAATGTTAAAACTAATCTTTGTTCTGTTTACGTATTGATTTGATTTTTTCTGATAGCCATAAGCTCTATTTGGAATAATGGCGATATCACTTGCGTAGCGAGAATGCTGCATTCCTACTTTAGCGAAAATATTCTTTTGAATATAATCTTGATAGCTTTCTTTAGCAACTAATTCTATGATGTAACCTAAAAGTGCATATCCAGAATTGTTGTATTCAAATTTTTCCCCAGGTTGGAAATCTACAGGCTCATTTTTGAAGAAATCTACCAATTCCTTTGGCGATAAATCTTTTTGAGCAATTTGAGAGAGCGACTTCATTTTAGTAAAATCCTTGATTCCAGAAGTATGATTTAATAACTGATGGATGGTTATGTTTTTACCATTTGGATAGTCTGGAATAAATTTTGAAATTGGATCTTTTGTTGAAAGCTTGCCATTCTCTTCTAGCATCAAAATACCAATAGCTGTAAATTGTTTGGTAATTGATCCTAACTGGAAAATATTTGATGTATTCATAGCTACATTTAACTCAAGATTTGCTTTCCCAAAAGCTTTCTGGTAAATTGATTTACCAGCTTTGGAAACCATAAAAGCTCCACCTGGACCATTTGTATCGGTAAATACATTCGATAATAGACTATCTATTTTTTTATCTAGGTTTTGAGCGAAGACTACTACTTGAATAAGAAGAAATAAAGAAGTTAATATGATTTTTTTCATTGAAGTTATTGTTTCCAATAGGACGCAATAAGTTTGTAAGTGGTTACAGGCCTTTCGTTAATCTTGTGAGTTTATGGCAATGCCTTGAGTATAATAAACCTGATGGAAGCGAGCACGTAGTGGCAAACCTGTGTGTTTGCCCGAAGTAAAGCGGATAGCAGGGCAAACGTTAAAATGAAATGCTATAATTGCTTTTCAAATAAAAATAGCCCGAACATTTGTCCGAGCTATTGAGTGTTTTTGTTTATGAGATCCTTCGACAAGCTCAGGATGACAAAGTTTAAGCCATCGCTTCTTCTTCCATATAACTTTCTAACGGAGGGCAAGCACAAATCAAAGAGCGGTCTCCATGACTATCGTTTACCCTACCCACCGAAGGCCAGAATTTGTAAGCAGCTACATAAGGCAATGGGAAAGCAGCTGTTTGACGGCTATATGAATGCTCCCAATCGTTTCCAGTGACTACGGCAGCAGTGTGTGGGGCATTTTTCAATGGATTATCTACTTTGTCTAAGCTTCCGTTTTCTACTTCAGTAATTTCGCTCCTAATAGCAATTAAAGCATCGCAGAAACGGTCTAACTCGTGCTTAGGTTCACTTTCTGTAGGCTCAACCATTAAGGTTCCAGCGACTGGGAAAGAAACGGTAGGAGCGTGGAAACCATAATCCATTAAACGTTTTGCGATATCAACTACCTCGATACCGAAGTTTTTGAAACCACGACAATCTAAAATCATCTCGTGCGCACAACGACCATTTGCACCAGCATATAAAACAGGGAAGTGTTGCTCTAAACGAGCTTTCATATAGTTGGCGTTTAAAATCGCATATTTAGTAGCATTAGTTAAGCCTACAGCGCCCATCATAGCGATGTAAGCGTGAGAAATTAACAAGATGCTAGCCGAACCCCAAGGTGCAGAAGACACTGCTGGGATAGATTTTCCTTTTTCGATATCAACAACAGCATGACCAGGTAAGTAAGGAACTAAGTGTGCTGCCACACCAATTGGACCCATACCAGGACCACCGCCACCGTGAGGGATACAGAAAGTCTTGTGTAAGTTCAAGTGACAAACATCGGCACCGATATTAGCAGGACTAGTTAAGCCAACTTGTGCATTCATGTTGGCACCATCCATGTAAACCTGTCCACCATTTTCGTGGATTACTTTACAAATTTCGATGATACTTTCTTCGAACACACCGTGAGTAGAAGGGTAAGTTACCATTAAACAAGAAAGATTTTCTGCGTGTTCTGCAGCTTTTGCTTTCAAATCTTCTACATCAATTTCACCTTTATCGGTAGATTTAACGACAACGATTTTCATTCCAGCCATTGCTGCCGAAGCAGGGTTGGTACCATGCGCCGAAGCAGGAATTAAAGCAATATTTCTGTGATGATCGCCACGATCTTGATGATAAGCTCTAATTACCATCAGGCCAGCATACTCACCTTGCGCACCAGCATTTGGCTGTAAACTCATTGCAGCAAAACCAGTGATTTCACTTAACCATTTATCTAACTCATCAAAAACAGTATAGTAACCTAATACTTGATCGCTAGGAGCAAAAGGATGCACCTTTCCAAACTCTGGCCAAGTTACAGGGATCATCTCTGTAGTAGCATTTAATTTCATGGTGCATGAACCTAATGCAATCATTGAGTGACAAAGTGATAAATCTTTAGTTTCTAATGATTTGATATAGCGCAACATCTCATGCTCTGAGTGGTGCGAGTTAAATACTGGGTGTGTTAAATATTCAGAAGTACGTTGTAATTCAGTTGGAACTGTAGTATTTACATTATCAACCACCACTACACTATCAGTTGAAATAGCTTTTACTTTAGAGAAGATACGAACGATTAAACTTACGTCTTCAAAGTTAGTAGTTTCGTCTAAAGAGATAGTCGCTTTAGTGCCTTGGTAGTTTAAGTTGATGTTATTGTCTAAACAATCTTTGTGGATAGCACCTTTTAAATCAGCTAATTCAACTTCAATGGTATCGAAATAAGCTTGATTGCTAACTTGGTAACCAATTGCTTTTAAAGATTCTGCTAACGAAACGGTTAAACCATGTGTGCGTTCAGCGATCAGTTTTAAGCCTTTTGGACCGTGATAAGCAGCGTAAAAGCCTGCCATAATAGCCAACAAAGCTTGTGCGGTACAAATATTTGAAGTGGCTTTATCTCTACGAATGTGTTGCTCACGAGTTTGCAAAGCCATACGCAAAGCATAGTTATCGTTACTATCGATAGTTACACCGATAATACGACCTGGGATTGAACGCTTGTATTCATCTTTAGTAGCGAAGAAAGCAGCGTGTGGACCACCAAATCCCATTGGAATACCAAAACGTTGTGTGGTACCTACTACTACATCAGCGCCCCATTCTCCTGGAGGAGTTAATAAGGTTAAGCTCAATAAATCTGCAATTACCGTTAACTTCACATTTTGTGCGTGTAATGCAGTAGCTAAATTGCTGTAATTATAAACTTCGCCATTTCCTGCTGGATATTGTACAATAGCACCGAAAAATTCAGTCGTAGGCTCGAAGGTTTCGTGGTTGCCAATTACTAATTCAATACCGAACGGATTAGCTCTAGTTTTTAGAATATCAATAGTTTGAGCGAAGATGGCTTCAGAAACAAAATACTTATTACCTTGCTCTTTTTTGCGTAAACTGTATTGCATAAACATTGCCTCAGCTGCTGCTGTACCTTCATCTAGCAAAGAAGCATTGGCAATCTCCATTCCTGTTAGGTCAATTACCATGGTTTGGAAATTCAATAAAGCCTGTAAACGACCTTGTGCGATTTCTGCTTGGTAAGGCGTATATTGCGTGTACCATCCTGGGTTTTCGAATACGTTACGTAAAATTACACCAGGAGTGATGTTATCATAATATCCTTGTCCGATATAAGATTTGAAAACCTTATTTAAAGAAGCCGTCTGCTTCAAGCTAGTTAAGTAATCAACTTCAGATTTTGCTGCTGGTAAATTTAAACCTTGCTTTAACCTAATAGTTGCAGGAACCGTTTGCTCAATTAATTCGTCGATAGAATTAACACCTACAGTTTCTAACATCGCCTTAGTATCGGCCTCATTTGGCGCAATATGACGGTCTTTAAAGTTCTCTTGATAATGGATGTTTAAGCTCATTGAATGCTAGCATTTTTAATGCCGCAAAGGTAAGAATTTTAAAGGAGATATTATCGTAACAAAATCTCCATAAAACTCATATTTGAGCTGATAAAATCTATCGTTTTTGTAGTTTAAAGATAGGTTTATGTATCAGTTTGTTATTATTTTCGGAGTAAAGATTTATCCTCCGATAAAACTAATAGCGATAATAACAATGAAACAAAGCGTTAATAGCATACTATAACAAAAACTTAAGAAGAAATACTTCAATAAGGTAATCCATCTAGTACTGCCATAAAATGTCCTAAGCGATCTGTAGATGTACCATGTTACGTAAATCAGACCGGCAAATTCTATCCAATCACTAATGTCTACTGCAAAACCAGTTAGCCAAATCAAACCTCTAACTAAAATGAAACTTAAAAAAATAGCAGAATGGGTATGAAATGAATAAATCAAATGTTCGTAGTAGAATCTATGCTTTCTAATATAAACAAGTTTTAAAATCAGCGCAAATAGAGGTAAGAGCAAGAACATCATTTTTGGTATGTATTTAATTAGATCCTCGCCAAACTTTGCCATTGGATCTGGATAATTATTAAATTCGATACTTTTCTTGGTAAAATAATTGACAATGAAATTATCACGCTTTGCTTTTGGTAGGGCACGTTGTTTTCTATCGTATTCCTCAACAGTTTTTTCGTCAGCGATAATCTTGCTATATTTTTTTTTCTTTTTTTTCGAAGTCTCGATGTGAACCGCCGAAGTGCCATTTTCGTTAATATCTTTCTCAACCTCTTTTAAAATACTATCCTTTTTATTCTTGCTAATCGGGATGTAATCTAATATTTGTTTGGCTTCTTTTAAAGAATTAGAAGTAAGCGTATCATTCTTTATTTTCTCGGTTATTTCTGCAGCTGCTTCGGCAGATTGTTCCTTTTTCTTATTTCCACTAAAAATAACGATGAAAAATACGATGCTGATAAAAATGTAAAGCTTGATAGGATGTAAGAATGAAGCTCTTTTACCCGCTACATAGTCAACAGTTAATTTACCTGGCTTAAAAAGCAATGGCTTAATGGTTCCGAAAAACTTATGCTCAAAGTGAAAATAATCTGCAATGGCATGAGAAATCATATGCAATGCATCTTCTTTTAATTCAATGTTTTCTTGACCGCAATGTGGGCAGTAGGTTTCTTCTACATGATGACCACAGTTTAAACAATCTTTTTCTTTTCTAAGCTTAACGGATGACATCTTCTAAAATGGAGAGGTATTAATGACTGATTTTATTGATAGCTTCTTCTTCGGCACGGGTATGTTTATGCTTAAACATCAATGCAAATAGAACGGTGATAACTAAGGCATAAAGTGCGAAACTCAACCAGATGTTGTGCCAATCTTTAACATCTAAAGCACGGCTTAAACTGCCATCTGCTAAAACATCGATGCCTTTATTGCCTAAAAATTTACGCAGGTGCTCGTTATTGATATCAGTATTAACTAAGTCTGCGGTAGATTTAATATCTGTGTAGAATTTGGTGAAATACTTGTCAATCATCCAACCAGATAACAAGCTACCTAAAATAGCACCAAAACCATTTGTCATCATCATAAACAAACCTTGTGCAGACGAACGTATTTTTGCTGTAGTTGAAGTTTCTACAAATAATGAACCTGAAATGTTAAAGAAATCGAATGCCATGCCGTACACGATACATGATAAGATAATCATCCACAATCCACCGGCAGGGTCACCGTAAGCAAATAATCCGAAACGGAAAACCCAAGCTAACATCGAAATCACAATTACTTTTTTTATACCAAAGCGTTTCAAAAAGAATGGTATAGCTAAAATAAATAAGGTTTCAGATACTTGAGAGATAGAAATAATTAGTGTAGAATATTTTACAACCAATGAGTTGGCATAGATTGGAAATAGTTTGAATTCATCTAAAAATACATCGCCGTAGGCATTTGTTAATTGTAACGCACCACCCAAAAACATAGAGAAAATGAAAAATAATGCCATTTTATAATTGGCAAATAATTTAAACGCCTCTAAACCCAAACTTTCTACAAAGTTTGCCTTTTCAGATACCGACTTCGTTGGCAAACATTTTGGTAATGTAAATGAATAAAATCCTAAAAGGATAGCGCCCACTCCGGCTATATAAAACTGGTTAGCACTTGCCTTACTACCTGTTAAGTTGGTTACCCACATGGCAACAATAAAACCAACTGTACCCCAAACACGTATAGGAGGAAAGCTTTTTACTACGTCAAATTCACTATTTTTTAAAGTAGTATAACTTATAGAGTTGCTTAATGCGATGGTTGGCATGTAAAAACACATCGCTAACAAGATAATCCAGAAAAAAGTATGCGGATTATCTACCTGCGGTAAATAAAACATCACACCTGCATATAAAAGATGCAAGACTGCGTAAAGCTTCTCCGCATTAATCCATTTATCGGCTAAAATACCTGTTATTGTAGGCATAAATAATGAAGCTATTCCCATCGTGGCGAATATGATTCCGAAATGGGCTCCGTCCCACTGTTTGGTGCCAAACCAGTAATTGGCAATGGTAATTAACCAAGCAGCCCACACAAAAAACTGCATGAAACTCATGATGGTTAAGCGTAGCTTAATATTCATAAATAATTTAAGTTGTGTTTAGTTAGTTTTGAAAGGTTTGAAGATAGGATTTTTTTATAAAATAATGAATTCTGCCACAGATGCACAGATTTTTATTTCAAAAAAAATGGGAATCAACATTAAATTGAATTAAATACACTAAGCGCTGATTTGTGTATCTGTGGATTATATTAATTACCTGTGTTTCTTCTATTGATTTCATCCCTAATTCGGGCTGCTTTTTCATAAGCTTCTTCAGCTAAGGCTTTTTCTAACTTATTTTGAAGTTCTTCTGTAGATAAACTTTGGAAACCAGAAACTGGATGAGGTGCTGATTGAATTTCTTCAGGGTTAGAAGGATTGGTAATACTTTCCATGTTTTCTAAGAAAAGGAAATCGTTTCCTTCGATAACAATACCTGCAGATGAAAGTATGAATTCGTAAGTGTAGATTACGGCATTAAATCTTACCGCAATGGCAATGGCATCAGAGGTTCGTGCATCTATTTCTAGTTGTTCTCCATCTTTGTTGCACATCAGTTTGGCGAAGAAAACGCCATCAACAAGATTGTAAATTAAAACTTCGGTAATTTCTACTTGGTAAGCTTGTGCAAATGATTTGAAAAGATCATGTGTTAGCGGTCGGGTAGGAGACATCTTCTCGATCTCTATAGCAATGGCTTGCGCTTCGAATGCGCCAATAATGATAGGCAATCTTCTTCGTCCGTTAACTTCTCCAAGTACCAGCGCATAAGCACCAGATTGAGTTTGGCTATAGGATAATCCTACTATATCGAGTTTTACTTTCTTCATATACAAAATTAACCCTTATCGTTTTGTGAGCGATAAGGGTCTGTTGTACAAAGTTAAGCTTTATGTGCCTTTAATGCAGCAATTATTTTCGGAACTACTTCAAAAGCATCTCCAACAATCCCATAATCAGCTACTTTAAAGAAAGGAGCCTCAGGGTCTTTGTTAATTACCACGATTACTTTTGACGAACTTACACCAGCTAAATGTTGGATAGCACCAGAAATGCCTATAGCGATATATAAGTTTGGACTGATGGCAATACCGGTTTGTCCAACGTGTTCCGAATGTGGTCTCCAATCTGCATCAGATACTGGTTTTGAACACGCTGTAGCCGCACCTAAAAGATCTGCCAACTCTTCCACCATTCCCCAGTTTTCAGGACCTTTTAAACCTCTACCGCCAGAAACGACAACTTCAGCATCAGGTAAAGAAACTTTATTGGTTGCTCTAACAATTTCTTTTACAATGGCTGTTAGATCACTAGCTTTTACTTCTGGATTAAAAGTTTCGATGGCTATGCTAGCTGCATTTTCTTTTACACCAAAAGCATTTGGATTTAAGGCAATTACTTTATTCTCAGAAGTCAAAGTTGCAACAGCGAAGGCTTTGCCCGAAAAAGCTGTTTTCTTTACTGAAAAACCACCGTCTGTAGTAGGTAATTCTACTGCGCCATCTACTAAACCCGCCTTAAGCTTTACGGCAACACGAGGAGCTAAACCTTTTCCAGAGAAAGAATTAGAAAGAACTACGATATTTGCACCTTCTTTTTTAGCCGCTTCTGCAATTACAGATGCGTAAGCTTGGTTTATAAAATTTTTAAGCTGGTCGGCTTCTACTTTTAAAACCTTACTTGCACCATATTTTCCAAGTTCGTTAAGTTCTGTATCGGCAACGTTACCAATTGAAATAGCACTTAAGCTAGTGCCTTGCTGGTCTGCGATTGCCTTTGCATAAGAAACTGCTTCAAAAACAGATTTTTTGAACTTTCCTTCAACTTGCTCTACATATACTAATACTGACATATTAATCTATTTGAAATCTCCCAAAGGAGAATATTTGATGATAATCTAATTAATTATTGATTAGATAGGCAATTGGAACTGTAAACTTCAAACTGCCTACTGAAAACTATATTACTTTCGCTTCGCTGTGTAGCAACCCAATTAATTCTTCTGCACTTTCTGCAGGAATTAATTTTACTGAACCACGAGGAGCAGGAGTTTCAAATTTGCTGATTTTGCCAACTTCTTCTACTGCAACTGCTTCAACTACTTGAAGGGGTTTGGTTCTTGCAGACATGATACCTCTCATATTAGGGATTTTAGCTTCAGCAGTACCTTCAGCACAGCTAGCTACAAATTTACCAGTAACACTTACTACTTCTTTGCCACCTTCAATTTCGCGTTCTATGGTTGCGGTAGAACCGTCATAGTCTAGTTTCTTAATGATAGAAATCGATGGGATATCTAGAAGTTCACCAACCATCGCCGCTACTTGAGAACCGTTATAGTCAATAGACTCTCTACCACATAAAATGATATCAAATTCGTTCGATTTTGCATATTCGGCAATTTGAGTTGCAACAAAATAAGCATCTCTAGGAGCTGCATTTATTCTCACCGCATCATCAGCACCAATGGCCAATGCTTTTCTTATGGTCGGATCTGTTGCAGCTTCACCAACATTAATTACGGTAACCGTACCTTTTCCGTCTTCAGCAAGTTCTATAGCACGAGAAAGTGCAATTTCATCGTAAGGATTTACAATATACTGTACACCGGCCGTATTGAATTCGGTATTATCACCCGTAAAAGTTATTTTTGTCGTCGTGTCGGGAACGTTACTGATACAAACTAATATTTTCATAATGATTTTTAGGTTAAAAAATTGTTATGCTTGCATAATATATTTGCAATGATATATATTCTAATTCTATTTTCATAGAATAATTTAGAATTTATATAAATAAGTGTTTTATATCATTTAAAAATGAACACTTGGCAAGTATATATGCGTTTAAATAAATTACACAAACTTAATTAAAAAAGCAGGGAATTAAAATGCAGAACCAGCGATTAGCCAAATTGTTTGAATTTTTAGAAAGCGATCCGAATGATAGTTTTATACTGTATGCGATTGCAACGGAGTATAATGTTCAAAACGATACAGAAAATGCGTTGAAATATTACCTTGAGCTAACAGAAAAGCATCCAGATTACGTAGGTACATACTACCATCTAGGTAAATTATATGAGAAGTTAGGGCAGAAGGATGAAGCTATAAAAACATATCAAATAGGAATGCAGGCGGCAAGACAAAAACGAGATATGCACGCATTATCTGAACTACAAGGCGCTTATAACAGTGCTGCCGGTTTAGATTACGAGGATGATTAGAAAGTGGTCAGGAATTAGGAGCCAGGGATTAGTCAACTAATAATGACCAATCATCAAATAACCATAATCAAACTAGCGAATTGAAGTTTGCAATTAACCAAATCCACAATTAACCAGTTAACCTATTGATTGCTAAGCGAAAATTTTTCTTTATCAGAAATGTGTTCTATTTCACGTTCACTGCCTTTGGTGGGGCGCAGGCGCATTTGTCGTTATTGTTACGCTATTTCGTTACTAACATCAACTTTGTTACCGAAGAAGAATTATTGGAATTAAATGCTTTGGCGCAGGTATTACCCGGACCAGCATCTACCCAAACACTAGTAGGCATTGCATATAAAGTGGGCGGACTAAAGTTAGCGATTATCACCTTTTTAATATGGATTTCACCATCTGCTGCAATTATGACGCTGGCGGCAATCTGGTATTCGGTTCTGGACCAAAAAGATAAATTCGTCGAAGTATTGGAATACATACATCCTATTGCTTTGGGGATTGTAGCCTATGGTGCTTTTAAATTGGGTAAGCGAGTGCTCACTAATCAAGTTTCGGTATTTTTAGCAGTTGGCGCTTTGGTTGGCACTTTAGTTTTGAAGGAAGCCTACGTATTCCCTTTGGCCATATTAATAGGAGGAATGGTTTCTTCAGCAATTGGTACGCCGGCCGAAGAAACTGAATTGCGTGTAAAGCTTTTTGCAAACGTTAATCCGAGGAAACTAGGTTACTTTGTAGGTGTTTTGTTGCTTATGGCTCTACTTGGCGCATTAATCAATAGAACTTCGCCATTTAGTTTGCCAATCAGGTTATTCGAAAACTTTTACCGAAACGGGATTTTTATTTTTGGCGGCGGTCAGGTGTTGGTTCCAATGATGTTTACTGAGTTTGTTCAGATGAAGCAATACCTTAGTCAAACTGATTTTCTTTCGGGTTTTGCCTTTCAACAAATTTTACCTGGACCAACTTTTTCATTTACCAGCTATATTGGTGCGCTAGGTATGAAACATGGCAACTATGGTATTGGCGGGCAAATTACTGGCGGATTATTAGCGGTTTTAGGCATTAACTTGCCAGGTTTGATATTGGTACTCTTTATTGTTCCTTTTTGGAATGATTTGAAAAAAGTATCGAGAATTAAATATTCATTGTCTGGAATTAATGCCGTGAGTGTTGGTTTTATCATTGCGGCATTTTTTATGTTAATTACGCCCGTTGGCTTAAATTGGTTGTTTTTAGGCATTGTGTTAGGTACATTTTTGTTATTAAATTTCACGAAGATTAGTCCAGCGTTAATTATTATTGCTGGTGTTGTGCTAGGATATATAATTTAGTTTGTATAATAAACATTAAGGAGTTAAGTATCAATTAAGAATTTGATGATAAACTTAATTCCCTGATGGTAAATTTTACCGTTTTTATAATTTTAAGATGAATAAGTTTGTTAGAGAAGAAGTAAGCTTTTTTAAGGGCGCAAGAACACGTTGGCAAGAGTTGAAATATGTTTTGGGAGTGATTTTCCAATTTTACAAAGGATTTAGAAAATTACATTTTGTAGGACCATGCGTAACTGTATTCGGTTCTGCTCGTTTTAAAGAAGATCATCCGTACTATGGAATGGCTCGAAAGGTTTCTGCGGAAATATCAAAGCTAGGTTTCGCGATAATGACTGGTGGTGGTCCTGGAATTATGGAAGCAGGTAACAGGGGAGCTAAAGATGCTGGAGGTTTATCTATAGGTTGCAATATCGTTTTGCCTCACGAGCAACATGAGAACCCTTACCTAGATACTTTTGTAAATATTGAGTATTTCTTCGTTAGAAAGGAGTTGCTGAGAAAATACTCTTACGCATTTGTAGTTTTACCTGGCGGATTTGGGACTCTTGATGAGTTTTTTGAGACTTTGACCTTAATTCAAACAGGTAAAGTAGAAAAATTTCCTATCGTGATTATGGGTAAAGAATTTCATCAACATATCTACGAGCATGTGCAGCTAATGATGGAACAAAAAACCATTAGTCCAGAAGATATGGATTTATTACTGTTTACTGATGATGTAGAAGAAGTTGTTGCCCACCTTAAAAAATACAAGGATGATGCAGCCATATTTAAACATCAAGCTCCGAAAAAAGCATGGTGGATATTTGGAGAGGAAAAGCCTGATGCGAAGGCAAGTTAGTCATAAATGAGAAAGCCATCCCGATTTCGGGATGGCTTTCTCATTTATTTTATATATTAAAACGGTGGATCATCATCCAGCATATCATTCATGCTAGAAGGTCTGATGATAATGTTTCCAGGATTATTAAAGTTTTCTGAAGGAGCCATACTGCTATCGCTGCCTGCCGAGAAACTAGAAGGAGGCATAAAACTATCTTCCAAATCACCGAACTTAACATACTTACCTATAAATCTTAATGGTACAATTCCAGTTTCACCGTGACGGTTTTTACCAATAATAACCTCACCAACTCCAGCATTTGAACGGCCATTTTCATCTTCCATAATTCCGTAATACTCCGGACGATATAAGAAAAGTACCATATCCGCATCTTGCTCAATAGAGCCAGACTCACGTAAATCGGATAGCATTGGTCTTTTACCATTCTGGCCTGGTCTACTCTCTACCGCACGGCTTAACTGCGAAAGTGCCAAAACTGGAACTTCTAATTCTTTAGCTACAGATTTTAGTGCTCTTGAAATACTACCAATCTCTTGCTCACGGTTACCACCACCTTCGCCTTTACCATGCATTAACTGCAAGTAATCGATGATAATCATTTGAATATCGTATTGCGATTTTAAACGACGACATTTTGCCCTAAACTCAAAGATATTTAAGGCTGGGGTGTCGTCAATCAACAAAGTTGCTTCTGAAAGTCTACCTATTTTACTATGTAATTGTTGCCACTCCCATTCTGCAAGATTACCTTTTCTGATTTTCTCTTGCTCAATTTCGGCTTCTCCAGAAATCAAACGATTTACCAACTGAACTGACGACATCTCTAATGAGAACACTACAGTTGGTTTATTGAAATCTACCGCTGCGTTGCGGGCAGCTGTTAGTACAAAGGCTGTTTTACCCATCGCCGGACGAGCAGCAATAATGACCAAATCGGATTTTTGCCATCCGCCAGTAATACGGTCTAAGTCGGTAAATCCAGAAGGAACACCTGTTAAACCATCTGTTTTTGTTCTTAATTCTTCTAATGATGCCAAAGATTGCTTGATGATGTCGTCCATCTTTTGTGTATCTCTACGCAAATTGTTTTGGGCAATATCAAATAAGTTCTTCTCGGCCATGTCTAAAAGGTCGAAAATATCAGTAGTATCTTCGTAAGCATTCTTAATAATTTCTGTAGAAATTCTGATTAGCTCACGTTGGATATATTTCTGTGAAATGATACGAGCATGGTACTCAATATTAGCTGCAGAAGACACCCTGTTTGTTAGATAAGTAACAAAGTAAGCGCCACCAATCATTTCTAGATTGCCATTGGTACGCAACTCTGTAGTTACAGTTAAAATATCTACTGGCTTAGATTTTTCGAATAATTGTTGGATAGCTTCGAAAATTCTTTTGTGCCTCTCATCGTAGAAAAGTTCTGGTTTAAGTACATCGATAACAGCAGAAAGCGCATCTTTTTCTAACATTAAAGCCCCCAAAACAGCTTCTTCCAAATCAGTAGCTTGCGGTTGTATTTTTTCAACAGTACTAATGGTGTTAGCTAATCTATTCTTTCGGGCAGATACTGAAAATTTGCCTTGTCCTCTTTGTTCGTTATCGGTACTCATGAAGCAAAAGTAACTAAAAAACGAGGGTTTGTTCCAATAAGTTCCTACTACTTTGTCAACAACTTGAATGCTAATCTGATGTAATTTTTAGTATATTATAAGCAAAGATTTAGTTCTGAACAATTTTGTGTGGATAATAGGATAGGATGATTACGCTAACTTTCGAGAGTTGAAATGTTTGAAATTTAGAGCGTTAAGAATTGCGTAGTAAAAACTAAAAACTGCCAGTTGAAATGGTTACTTTTGCAAAATATTAGATAATATGGATAATTTTAGAAGACCACAGAGAGTTAAAGAAAATAATGAATTTGTATTCGGTATTAGAGCTGTCATAGAAGCAATTAAGGCAGCTAGAGATATAGAAACAATTTACGTGCAACGTGGGTTATCTGGTGAGCTTTTCCTAGAATTAAAGGAGCTATTGTCTGGCTCGTTAATTCCGATGAGTGTGGTACCTATCGAGAAGTTGAACAGGATGACACAGAAAAACCATCAAGGTGTTATTGCTGTAATTTCTCCAATTACTTATCAAAATATTGAAGACATTGTACCTGCCATTTATGAAAAAGGGGAGACACCTTTAATACTCATATTAGACAGTGTAACGGATGTGCGTAATATGGGAGCTATTGCTCGTACTGCTGCTTGTGTGGGGGTACATGCGATTGTAGTTCCGTTAAAAAACGCTGCTCAAATTAATGCAGATGCAATTAAAACCTCAGCTGGTGCGTTGTTTTCTATTCCAGTTTGTAGACATGCTAATTTACATAAAACCTGTTTGTTTTTACAAGATAGTGGTTTGCAAATTGTGGCGTGTACAGAGAAAACTAACGAATACATCTATACTCCAGATTATACGATGCCCACTGCTATTGTAATGGGCTCAGAAGATGAAGGTATTTCTAATGATTTATTAAGAGTTGCCAATCATTTGGCCAAAATACCAATGGCGGGCAAAATTGAATCGTTAAATGTATCTGTTGCAGCTGGTGTTATTTTATATGAAGCAGTAAGACAGCGGACTATTTAAAGATTTATAAAAATCAAAAAGCCCATTAAACAGATCGATTAATGGGCTTTTTGATTTTATTGAGATAAGCTAAATAAATTTACCTCCAAACTTAGCCTTCACATCGGCTACAATATTTTTTACATTCTGTTCTTCTGCTCTTTTGCAAATCAGTAATGTGTTGTTAGATTCTACAACGATGTAATCATGCATTCCTTGTAAAATAACTAACTTCTCTTTGGGAACATTTACCATACAGTTAGAAGAGTCGTACATCATTACTTGTTCTGACGGTATCACGGCATTACCTACATAGTCTTTCTCGGCCATTTCATAAATAGAAGCCCAAGTTCCCAAATCAGACCAACCAAAATCGGATGGTAAAACATATACATTATCAGCTTTTTCCATGATGCCAAAATCAATAGAGATATTGGTGCATAGTTGATATGCATTACCTATAAAAGCTTTTTCGTTTTCTGTATTGTAGGCTGTTTTTCCATTAGTAAAAATTTCGTGCATATCTGGCAAATGTTTCTCTAATGCCTTGTTAATTGCACTAGCAGACCAGATAAATATGCCTGCATTCCAAAGAAAATCACCACTTTGCAAGAATGATTTAGCAAGTTCTAGATTAGGTTTCTCAGTAAAAGTTTTTACTTTATAGATGTCATTATCACTTTCTAAAACCTCGTCTGTATATTGTATATAGCCATAGCCTGTATCAGGTCTATTTGGTTTAATTCCTAATGTAATTAAGCAACTCTCTTGCACAGCTACTGTCATCGATTTTTCGATAGCCTTAATAAACGCATCTTGGTTACCTATAGTGTGATCTGAAGGAGCTACAACGATTACCGCATTTGGATTAAGCTGTTCAATCTTCATCGCCCCATAAGCTACGCAAGGAGCCGTATTGCGCATCATTGGTTCAGCTAAAATCTGATTGTTATTTAAGAACGGTAATTGTTCCTTAATTAAATCGGTATATGATTCATTGGTAACTATAAAGATGTTTTCTGGCAAACAGAGGTTTAAAAATCGTTCGTAGGTACTTTGAATAAGTGTTTTTCCTACACCAAAAAAATCTATAAATTGTTTAGGAAATTCTGTGCGGCTAACTGGCCAAAAACGGCTTCCAACGCCGCCTGCCATAATTAATGCATATCTATCTTTATTCATTTCAATGGCAAATATATACTTTTATACAATACCTTCTTGTAAAAGATCGTGTAGGTGAACAAGCCCAAAATAACGTTCTTCCTTGGTTACTAAAATCTGAGTAATGTTATTTTGTCTGATAATCTCTAAAGCCAGCAAAGCCAATTCTTCACTATCAATTTTCTTTGGATCCGTACTCATCAGGTCAATAGCTCTTATATTTTCTAGATTGGAGTGTTTTTCAAGCATTCTTCTAATGTCTCCATCGGTAATCATTCCCAAAACATTGTCACCATCAATAACAACAACAGCGCCTAAACGGTTTTTACTGATTTGTATAATAATATCTTTAATTGATGCGTCTGGAGAGACACTTGGTTTTTCGTTCTTTGCGGCAATATCTCCAGCCTTTAGGTACAGTCGTTTACCCAAGGAACCACCAGGATGATATTTGGCAAAATCAGTGGATTGGAAATTACGGGCCTCCAGCAAGCAAATTGCTATAGCATCACCCATGGCCAATTGAGCAGAGGTACTAGTTGTTGGAGCTAGGTTGTGAGGACAAGCTTCTTTTTCTACTGTTGTATTTAAAATCAAATCTGCTTGTTTTGCTAAATCAGATTCAACATTACCCAACATGGCTACCAACTTATTACCAGATAATTTCAATAGCGGTGCTAAAAGTTTTATTTCTGGTGTATTCCCACTTTTAGATAAACAAAGTACGATGTCATCTTTTTGGATAATACCCAAATCTCCATGTACAGCATCTGCTGCATGCATAAAAACAGCTGGTGTTCCTGTAGAATTAAAAGTAGCCACAATTTTCTGTGCGATGATAGCACTTTTACCAATTCCAGTCACAATAACCCTTCCATTACTCGATAAAATGGCATTTACAACTTCAACAAAATCATCGTTTAAATAATCGATGAGCTTCAAGATTGCTTCCGATTCAAGCTTTAAAGTAGCAATCGCAGAATCTATTATAGATTTTTTACTTTCCAAAGAGAATTTATTAGTAAATTAATACTTTAATTAATGCAAAATTATGTTATTTTGAACAATAATAGCACACAATATTTAGTACAAGAAATGGACGTCAAGAAATCTTTATTTGATAACCTTCAAACTTTCTTCGGTTTCGATAATTTTAAAGGTGATCAAGAATCGATTATTACCAACATATTAGAGGGGAAGAATACATTTGTCATTATGCCAACTGGTGGAGGTAAATCTATCTGTTACCAGTTGCCAGCGTTAATGAGCGAAGGCACAGCGATTGTAATTTCGCCGCTTATAGCGCTCATGAAAAACCAGGTTGATCAAATTAGAGCATTTGGTGGAAGTGATAGTGTAGCCCATTTCTTGAATTCTTCACTAAATAAATCGGAAATTACTCAGGTGAAATCTGATTTGTTGAATGGACATACTAAATTACTGTACGTCGCCCCAGAATCATTAGCCAAAGCAGAGAATATTGAGTTTTTACGTTTGTTGAAAATTTCTTTTGTTGCTGTAGATGAAGCTCACTGTATTTCTGAGTGGGGACATGATTTTAGACCTGAATATAGAAAGATAAGACAAGTAATTGCCGGTTTGGGTGAAAATATTCCAATTATCGCCTTGACAGCTACCGCAACTCCAAAAGTACAGCAGGATATTGTGAAAAACTTGGGAATGATGGATGCGACTCTATTTAAATCTTCATTTAATAGGCCTAATCTTTTTTACGAAATCCGTCCTAAGAAAAATATAGCCAAAGAAATTATTAGGTATGTAAAATATAACCCTGGTAAATCTGGCATTATCTACTGTTTAAGTAGAAAAAAGGTAGAAGAAATTGCCGAAACGCTGAATATTAATGGCATCAAAGCTCTTCCTTATCACGCTGGTTTAGAACCAAAAGTGAGGGCAGATACTCAAGACAAATTCCTTATGGAAGATGTAGAAGTGATTGTAGCCACTATTGCTTTCGGAATGGGAATTGATAAACCAGATGTGAGATTTGTAATTCACCACGACATTCCTAAAAGTATGGAAGGTTATTATCAAGAGACGGGTAGAGCTGGACGTGATGGTGGTGAGGGAGTTTGTGTAGCTTTCTATTCTCAAAAAGATGTAGAGAAACTTGCCAAGTTCATGAAGGACAAGCCAGTTTCTGAAAGAGAAATTGGTACTCAAATATTAAAGGAAGTAATAGATTACGCTGAATCTTCAGTTTGTAGAAGAAAACAGATTTTGCATTATTTTGGAGAGAATTTTAACGAAACGGGTTGTAATTGCATGTGTGATAACTGTAAAAAACCTAAACAGCAGTTTGAAGCGGAAGAGCAGCTGTTAACTCTGTTAAAATTGGTGGATACTAGTGGCGAAAAGTTTGATGATGCGCATTTGCTGAATGTATTTATGGGCTACGAAACTGCTCAAACAATAGCATATGAACACAGTAAACTTCCCGAATTTGGTTCTGGCAAAGTGGACGGAGAAATTTTATGGAAATCTCTGTTAAGACAAGCTGTACTAAATAATTTCTTAGCCAAGGATATTGACAATTATGGCCTATTAAAACTAACAAAAGCTGGTAGAGACTACATTGAAAGTCCTTACAACCTTAAGTTTATTTTGAACGAAATATTAGAAGTTGTAGGCGATGATGATGAAGAGGAATCAAAACAGGGAAGCGCTGCTTTAGATACACAGTTACTTCAATTGCTGAAAGATTTAAGAAAGAAAATAGCTAAGCAAAAAAACGTACCTCCATTTGTGGTTTTTCAAGACCCTTCGTTAGAAGAAATGTGTACGCACTATCCAATTACTAGTGATGAGTTAAAACAGATTTCAGGAGTTGGCAATGGTAAAGCGTTAAAATTTGGCTCGGCATTTTTAGATTTAATCAAAAAATACGTTGATGATAATAATATCGATAGGCCGATTGATATGGTCATCAAAACTCAAGCAAATAAATCTGCTTTAAAGGTTTCTATTATTCAAAATATTGACAGACAGATAGGTCTTGAAGATATTGCTCGTTCTAAAGGAATAACTTACATTGATGTTTTGAAAGAAGTTGAAGCGATTGTTAACTCTGGAACAAAACTAAATCTTACTTATTACATTGATGAAATGATAGATGAAGATAGACAAGATGAAGTTTTCGATTATTTTCAATCTGCTGATACAGACTCGATAGATTTAGCTTTGAAAGACTTAGGAGAAACTGACTACACAAGAGAAGAAATTCAATTAATGCGCATTAAGTTTATGAGCGAACTAGGTAATTAATGTTAAACTTAGGAATTGAAATTTCATAATACTTCCATATTGCACAAAAAATGATAAACTACTTAGATAAATTAAAACACACAGATAGCAATAACTTTTTTTTAATGGCTGGCCCGTGTGCGATTGAAGGTGAAGATATTGCCTTACGAATAGCAGAAAAAATTGTTTCTATTACCGATAAGTTAAATATTCCTTACATTTTTAAAGGCTCTTATAGAAAAGCGAATAGAAGCAAAGGCAACTCTTTTACTGGTATTGGCGATGAAAAAGCGCTTAAAATATTAGAAAAAGTTGGGAGAGAATTTAACGTCCCTACTGTAACAGATATTCACGAAAGTGCTGAAGCTGCTATGGCTGCCGCTTACGTAGATGTGCTTCAGATACCTGCTTTTTTATGTCGTCAAACAGATTTACTAATTGCCGCTGCAGAAACAGGCAAAGTAGTGAACGTTAAAAAAGGTCAGTTTTTATCTGCTGGCTCAATGAAATTCGCTGTAGATAAAATTAAGGATGCTGGAAACAATAAGGTAATTCTAACCGACAGAGGAAATACTTTTGGCTACCAAGATTTAATTGTTGACTACAGAGGTTTACCCGAAATGCAGAGCTTTGATGTACCCGTAGTAATGGATTGTACTCACTCGCTCCAACAGCCTAATCAAAGTAGCGGGGTAACAGGAGGCAAACCAGAATTGATCGCAACTATTGCAAAAGCTGCCATAGCAGTTGGAGCTGATGGTCTTTTTATAGAAACTCATCCAGACCCTGCAAACGCAAAATCAGATGGTGCCAATATGCTTAATTTAGCCTTACTTGAAGATTTACTAGAAAAACTTGTAAAAGTTAGACGGGCTGTAATCTAATAAATGATAAGAAATAGTGTCTTTTTATCTGCCGAGTGGCGAAAACTTGCTTTAGCTAATTATGAAGTAGATAAAGAGATTTTACAAAAATATTTACCACCGTTTACCGAATTAGATGATTGGCAGGGCAAATATTATGTAAGCTTAGTAGGTTTTATGTTTATGGATACCAAGCTAAAAGGTTTTGGTATCCCTTTTCATACTAACTTTGAAGAAGTTAACTTGAGATTTTACGTAAAGTATAATGAAGGTGGAACTTGGAAAAGAGGTGTGGTTTTCATTAAAGAAATAGTCCCAAAGCCTGCTATCACTTTTGTTGCTAATACTGTTTACAAAGAGAATTATCAAACTTTGCCCATGAAACATAAGTGGGAAGTTAATGAAAGTCAATTATTGGTTGAATATCTTTGGAAAACTAAGAACTGGAATAAATTTGCTGTAAAAGTTGATGCCGAAAGTAAAGTGATGGAAATTGGTAGTGAAGAAGAATTTATTACCGAACATTTTTGGGGCTATACCAAAATAGGAGCGAACCTTACTTCAGAATATCAAGTAGAGCACCCTCGCTGGGAAGTTTATCCAGTTAAAGACTACGAAATTGATGTAGATTTCGCTGCTAACTACGGTACAGATTTTACTTTTTTAAATGAAATGACGCCAAATTCAGTAATGCTGGCCGAAGGTTCATCAATTAATGTGCTAAAAGGAAGGAAAATTAGAAGCTAATTATATTTTCACTACCAAAAATTCAGTTCTTCTATTCTTTTGCTTTCCTTCTTCTGTTGCGTTGTCAAATGCAGGTTTTTCCTCACCATAGCCTTTGTAGTTAAGTTGCTTTTTACCTACACCGTTACTAATTAGGTACTCGTAAACTGCTTTGGCTCTATTTTCAGAAAGCTTTTGGTTTGCTTTATTGTCTCCAATATTATCTGTATGACCTTGAATCTCAATTTCTATTGTAGGATTAGACTTCAATACATCAATTAGGATGTTTAATTCCACCATCGACTGAGGAAGCAATTCAAACTTATTAGTATCGAAGAAGATGTTATTCAGTAAAACTTTGCTGCCTACCGTAATTTTATCTAACAGAATTTCTAACTCAAATGGCTTATTGGCATCAGCGGGTTTAATATCAAAATGCTTCGAATAAAGAAGGTATCCATCAGAAAATACATTGAAAGCGTAGCTTTGATTGGCGGGCATTACTGCTATGAAATCTCCAGTAACCTTATCTGTAATTTCATTATAAGCAGCAATTTCAGTATTAAGATTAATTACCAACACAGAGGCTTCAAGCGTTTCTTTAGTTTCTGCATCTTTTACAATACCTTTCACATAAGTTACTGGTTCAGGTTTTAAGGCATCCGGCAGTTTGAAACGATAAATATCTACATCGCCAAAACCACCATCTAAATCAGAAGAAAATAAACCTTCTTTTCCATCTGCACTTACTATAAAACCAAATTCATCGTTAAAAGTATTGATAGGGTAACCTAAATTTACCGCTCTGGAAAAATTGCCATCGCCTTGCAATTTGCTATAAAAAATATCTTTTTGCCCCAAGCCTGGCCAACCATCAGAAGAAAAATATAAGGTTTTACCATCTGGGTGGATAAAAGGTGTAGCTTCGTCATAAGGCGTATTTACATTAGGACCTAAGTTGGTGGGCTTTGTCCAATAACCTTCATCATTCATTACTGATTTCCAGATATCGTATCCACCAATACCTCCAGCTCTGTTGCTTAAAAAATAAAGGGTACTTCCGTCGGCACTAATAGAAGGTTGTGATTCCCACTCTCCAGTATTGATCGTCTGACCTAAATTCACTGGCTTACTCCAATTATTTCCTTCTCGTCTACAAACGTAAATATCACATCTGCCTACGCCATCAGGCCTATTACATCCCGTGAAAAATAAGTATCTGCCATCGGGCGATATTGATTGTGCGCCTTCATTGAAATGTGGAGTATTTATATTCTCACTTAAAGACTTAGCTTGTTGCCATTCGCCATTTTTCTTCACAGCAGTATAAAAATCCTCGTTTCCTTTTACATTTCTAGTGAAAATGATAGTTTGCCCATCAGCTGTTAATGCAGGGAAATAATCGCGATGTTCACTATTCACATAAAATCCCATATTGAAAGGCTCGTAAGGAACTGGCTTTTTTATCGCATCTACAGAAAAATCACAATCTAAAATATATTTTTTTGCCTTATCTATAAATTTCGCATCCACATTAATGGCTTTAGTAATGAAGTTTTCAAAACTTTGTTTAGCGAAAGCATAATCTCCTGTTTGTAGTTCTGTTTCTCCTAGTAAGAAATAAATGTTGGGATTTTCAACTGGAGCAGCATTAATCGCTAGTCTATAATTTTCCTTTGCTTTTTGGGTATTTCGAATTCGCTTATAAATATCGCCTAACTGGAGATAAGCTTTCTGAAATTTTGGATCCGCTTTTACGGCATCATTCAAATACTTAATGGCTTCATCAAATATGTTTTGCCTTACAAATTGCTGGGCGTCTTCGAAACTATTTTGCGCCTTTTTTATTGTAGATTGGCTATAAACTAAATGACTTAGGCCAAGAAAAAAGAATAGAAGACACGTACGCATATAAAAGTGATCATTTGAAGGAAAACTACAAGTTAGCAACAATAAAACAATTTATCAATGCAGCAATAACACTAAGGTATATTAAGAAATTTATGCGTTTGTAAAGAGATTTCCCACTTTGGATTAGCCATTACATACTCAATAATCAAAGGTGTTACCGTACTAGCCTTGGACCATTCGGGCTGTAGATATAACTTGCAATTTGGACCAACCATTTCGGCATATTTTTCCGCCCATTCAAAATCACTTTTGTTAAAAACGATAACTTTTAACTCATTAGCGAAAGGAGTAATGTCTGGTCGAGGTGCTTTAAATTTCTTTGGAGAAAGACAAATCCAATCCCAGGAACCAGAAAGGGGATAAGCACCAGAAGTTTCGATAAAAGTTAAAATACCTCTGTCTTGAAGCTGCTTTGTTAAATAATCTAAGTTATAAATTAACGGTTCGCCACCTGTAACTACAACAGCTTTACCTGGAAAAGTATCAGCTTTAGCGGCGATATCATCACTTGAGGTTAATGGATGTAACTCAGCATCCCAACTCTCCTTCACATCACACCAGTGGCAACCTACATCACAACCTCCCAAGCGAATAAAATACGCAGCCTTACCGGTATTATATCCTTCGCCTTGAATGGTGTAAAATTCTTCCATTAAAGGAAGTAGTGTGCCGTCTTCGGGAATATGATGTGCCATAGAAATTAAGGTCGCAAAGTTAATTAATTATGGCAGAATATAGTAATCTATGTATCTTGCTAAAGTAATATTATATAAAAATGAAATGGGTTAGGCTCGATATAGAATTGCCAAAAGATGATTTCGTTACCATGATTAAGTTAGATGGGAAGAAGCTATGTCTTGTTAAACATCAAAATAAACTTCATGTTCTACAAAATAGCTGCCCACATGCTGGTGGCCTTTTAAGTGGTGGTTGGTGCAAAAGCGGAAATATTATTTGTCCAATCCATCGTTACGAATACAATTTGGAAACCGGTAAAGGTGCTGCTGGGCAGAATGACTACATTGATGTTTACCCTACAGAAGAAAGAGAAGATGGAATTTATGTTGGGTTGCCAGATGGATTTTGGAAACGATTATTTAGTTGAGCAAGTACTTGTCGAAAAAATTCTTACAAGAAAGCACTTCAATTTCAGAAAAATAAAAATCGTCTATATCTTCCGTTACAATGCAGTTGCATTTTACTCGTGACGCAGCATAGTATTCTAACCCATCCTCGAAATCATTGATTTTCTTATTGGATAGGGTAGAAGTAACGCCATCACTTACATTATCAGCAATTTTAATGTGCTGGCATAAAATGGAGATTTTTTCTTTGGCGGTAGATTTATTCTTCTTTTCTGCAAAATAGAATGCTATAGCTAAACACATGGGAGACGTGTAAACTTCAAATTTTTGGTGGTTAGCCAAGCTGAGTATTCTCGATGAGTAATTAAACAAAGGAAATTCCTTATTCAATACAGAAACTAATACATTCGCATCTAAGAAAATCCTCGTCATTTTACTTAGACTTTTTAGAACTAAAGAATTCGTCTTTTAAATCTTTTCTTGACGTTTTAGGTGTGCGCTTGTATTCTACTTCGCCTTCGGCAACCATGCTTACCCAATCACTTATCGGAAAATCTTCTAAGGATTTATATTGATTTGAAGTAACCTGAGTAAGTAGATATTCTATTAATCGAGATAAGCTAATGTTATTTGCAGCAGCATATTTCTTTGCCTTTTCTACAATATCTTGATTAAAACTTAACGTTAATTTGGTATCCATTTTTACCTCCGTTTTTAATTGATAAACAAAGGTAAATCTAATACGTGTAAATAAAAATAGCTATACGTGTTTTATTCCTGAAACGAATATGAAATTTTTATAGATAACCAACTAGCAAACCTTAGTTTACCTAAAGATGCAATTAGAAACTAAAATGTACTGAAGTGTCTTAGGTGGTTAATAATTTTAGAAAGTTAGATTGAAAATCAAATCCAATTAAGCTTAACTTAATACAGCTAAAATTTTATTCGCTAGATTTCTCTCCCGTACATACGAGACTGCGCTGCCATCGAAATGACGACTGCCTACAAACTCTCCTTTGGGGGTTAATAAATTTCTTTTCTAGCCGATGCTAATGTATTCTTCAATAAGCCCACAATAGTCATTAAACCTACGCCACCTGGTACCGGAGTGATAAATGAAGACTTTGGAGCTACATTCTCAAAATCTACATCACCATATAATTTAAAACCAGATTTAGTTTCTGTAGAAGTTTCTCTGTTGATACCCACATCAATTACAATAGCGCCTGTTTTAACCATATCAGCAGTGATAAAGTTCTTTTTGCCAATAGCTGCAATGATGATATCGCCTTGCAAAACTTGTTCTTTAAGGTCTTTAGTTTTACTGTGTGTTAAAGTTACTGTACAATTGCCAGGATTAGCATTACGAGCCATCAAAACACTCATCGGACCGCCAACAATATTACTTCTACCAACTACCACGCAATGCATTCCAGTGGTATCAATATTGTAAGCTTGCAACATTAGCAAAATACCGTAAGGAGTAGCGGGAATATAGCAAGGCAAATTACGCATCATTCTACCCAAGTTAATAGGATGAAAGCCATCCACATCTTTCTTCGGGTCAATTGCTTCGGTAACCTTCTCAGGGTCGATGTGTTTAGGCAAAGGTAATTGAACAATTAGACCATCAACATCAGCATCAGCGTTAATCTCTCTAACCTTTTCTAAAAGTTCAGCTTCGGTTACAGAATTATCATAACGATACAAAGAAGATTTAAAACCAACCTTCTCACAGTTTTTCATTTTACTAGCAACATAAGTTTCACTGCCACCATCGTTACCAACTAAAATGGCAACTAAATGTGGTTTTCTTCCGCTTTCTGCTAAAAATTGAGATGCTTCTTCCGCTATTTGTACTTTAACTTGTTCTGATACGTATTTTCCGTCTAGTAATTGCATTGGTCTAGTATTGAGTAGCGAGTATTGAGTAGCAAGATTTTACGAAACTAGTCTTGATACTTGATACTCACATCTTGATTCTATTGTTAATCTAATTTTAAAACAGCCATAAACGCCGTCTGTGGAATTTCTACGTTACCCACTTGACGCATACGTTTTTTACCTTTTTTCTGTTTCTCTAATAATTTACGTTTACGAGAAATATCACCACCGTAACATTTGGCAGTCACATCCTTACGTAAAGCACTTAAAGTTTCTCTGGCAATAACTTTAGCACCAATAGAAGCCTGTATTTTAATTTCGAATTGCTGACGAGGGATTAATTCTCTCAGTTTCTCACAAATTTTCTTACCGAAATCGTAAGCATTGCTACGGTGAATTAAAGATGATAAAGCATCAACCGGCTCTTCATTCAAAAGCATATCTAAACGTACCAAATCAGACTTTCTGTAACCAGTTTGGTGGTAATCAAAGGATGCATAACCTTTAGAAATGGTCTTCAATTTATCGTAAAAATCAAATACAATTTCACCCATTGGCATTTCAAAAATCAATTCAACTCTGTCAGAAGTTAAATAAGATTGGTTAACGATGATACCTCTCTTTTGGATACAAAGCGACATAACCGGACCAACAAATTCTGCCTTGGTAATGATATTTGCTTTAATAAAAGGCTCTTCAACTCTGTCTAATTTACTCGGATCTGGTAAATCTGATGGGTTGTTTACAATAATCTCATCATCTTTAGTAGTGTAAGCTTTGTAAGATACGTTGGGTACCGTAGTGATTACCGTCATATCGAATTCACGCTCCAAACGCTCTTGGATAATCTCCATGTGAAGCATTCCCAAGAAACCACAACGGAAACCAAAACCTAAAGCTGCAGAACTTTCTGGTTCGAAAACAATAGAAGCATCGTTAAGCTGCAATTTATGCATTGCCTCTCTTAGTTCCTCATATTCATCGGTATCTACGGGATAAATACCTGCAAATACCATTGGTTTTACCTCTTCGAAACCTTGTATGGCATCGGTAGCTGGTCGAGCAACAGTAGTAATCGTATCACCAACTTTTACTTCACGAGCTTCTTTAATACCAGAGATAATATAACCTACGTCACCAGTTTTAACAGAGGTTCTTGGCGACATATCCAGTTTCAAAATACCAACCTCATCAGCTAAATATTCTTTACCTGTATTAATGAATTTAACTTTATCACCTTTTTTAATTTCGCCGTGTACGACTTTGTAGTAAGCGATAATTCCTCTAAATGAATTAAAAACGCTATCAAAAATTAGAGCTTGTAGCGGTGCATCAGGTTCGCCAACTGGTGCAGGTACTCGATCTACAATAGCTTGCAAAATATCTGGAATACCCATACCTGTTTTACCAGATGCAGGGATAATTTCTTCTCTCTTACAGCCAATTAAATCAATAATCTGATCTTTTACTTCCTCTGGCATTGCACCAGGTAAATCCATTTTATTTAAGATTGGAATAATCTCCAAATCATGTTCTAAAGCCAAATAAAGGTTAGAAATGGTTTGCGCTTGTATACCTTGCGAAGCATCAACAATTAGTAAGGCACCCTCGCAGGCAGCAATAGAACGAGAAACTTCGTAAGAAAAATCTACGTGTCCTGGTGTATCAATTAGGTTAAATACATACTCATCACCACCAACTTTATAGTTCATTTGTATTGCATGACTTTTGATGGTAATGCCACGCTCACGCTCCAAATCCATGTTGTCCAACAGCTGCGCTTGTGCTTCACGTTGCGAAATAGTATTGGTATATTCTAATAAACGGTCAGCTAGAGTGCTCTTACCGTGGTCAATATGTGCAATTATGCAGAAATTACGTATATTCTTCATCTTTGTGCAAAGATATATTTTTTACCCGAAATAAATTGACCGAAAATAGCAGTAGTGTTTCTTAACTTTTAGGTGCAAAATATATCTTTGTTATTATCTTCTTACCTAAATATAAACTAATGTTTTTTATTTTCTTCATCATATTTTTTGTTAACCGTATTAATAACGCTTTAGAAAAAGATACCTCGGTAGCAACTTTGTCCGAAGTACCGAAGCTTAAAACCATTCCAAACTATCTTCCCTTTATTTTTCATGTGGTTATAGCCTTATTAGTTTTAACCACCTTGTTTTCATATAAATTAATTAGTGAAGAAAGGATAGAAATATTAATTAATGATATTTCATTTCAGTTTTACTCTACACTTCTACTAGTGATTATTGGTTTGATTAGCCCCTTTACGAAGCTGAGGAAAGAAACTAACGAAAAGCTACAGTCACTTGCAGATACAATGAACAACCCAATTATAAAATGGTTAGCTGACGGCAACAATTTGCAAATCACTAAAATTGTAGCCTGTATTGTTGTTGTTTTCTATTTCGTTTACAACGAGTATATCAAATTACCAGCACTAAACGATAGCCTATTTTCAAGTGTAGCAATTTTCCTCATTTTCTTCTATTTGTTCAATAATATTGTACAATTGTTCCGTAATCCTGTTCAGTTTAGAAAAAGCAATATGCTAAGACTTAGCGTGCTGTTTAACTCCATTAAGACAAGTTTTTTTGTATTGATAGGTACGGTTGTTTTAGTTTTTATACCTTCAGCTATTATGGGGTTGAAGTTTGTGGATGAATTTAATCCTCTAATTATTGCATTGCTGGGCTACAATATCATTATGGCGCATAACGAGTATAAGGTTCTGAAGCTTTTGCATCAACCGAATAATTAGAAAAGCAGTTTTGTGGCTCCTCTAGAACGAAAGTCCGGCTTTTCGTTATTATCTTTTTTGTTTTTTTTCCGTCATTTCGAAACATAGTGATAAATCTAAAGGCTATACTTCTATAAAACAGATTTAGCGTTGCTTTCTTTCAGTTCTCCTGGTTCCTCGTCGAGATGACGCAGCAAAAAAGTATAACCACTTCAATCCGGTTTATTGCACAAAGCTCTTTGCTACTATTTACGGTTGACTAAACCTTGCTTAAAGAAATGGTTAAAACCATTGTTTAATTGTTTGCTAAATTAGCCCACGGTTTAAACCGTGGGCTATGAATAATGTCTTTTGCCAACCGTTTCAACAGTTTTATTCTACCACCTTCATCCTCGAAAACGGATAACCATTGCAACCTTTCCTTGGATTTTTTCTATCGGCAGCGGCAGTTTGTTCAGCTTCCTTATCGGTCAGTGCTTTATAAGAAGTTAAACAAAAGCCCCAATGCCAAGGTGCCATTCCCTCAAAAGTCATGAAATCTATACGGGTATATTTATTCTCATCGGCCTTGTGGCCAGAGCCGTTTTTGGCAATTAAATACTGCTCTTTCTCATTCCATTTAATGATATGGTATTTGATATTCGGATGCTGCATCCAAAGGGTATCGTTGATGGTATACTTGATACCATAATCATCAGTAAAATCGCCTTTGGCAAAGCTAAGCGCCTTTTTTTGCGACCAAGCGGCAATTGGGAATAATAGAAATATCAATATTAATCTCATTTTGCGGTACGTTTAGTGAAGAATAAAATAAGCCAAATCACTACGAGTAACATCGCGATACCTCTCAATATACTTGCATAATCAACTATATAATAAGTGTAGTGAAATTCAAAAGCGAAATTATTAGCTAAGAAAAAAGAAACGACCAGTAGTGCAGCTACCAAAATTAAAAGCGTATTTTTCATAACCCTTTCAACAGTCTTGATAATTCCATTACCTTCGCCACATCTGTTTCTTCATAGCTAAATTCATCAGCATTTTCGCTGCCCATTTTGCTTGCTTCGTTTCTAAATTGCATTTTACTTGCTACAACCGATTTAGCCGTAGTATGGAAACTTTTAGCACCTGTAATCTTTGCAATTTCAGTGATGTTTCCCGTATTAACCCCAGCGCCCGGCATAATTTCGATCCGTTCTTTAGCTTGTAAAACTAGCTTTGCCAATTCATTTGCGCCTACAAAAGCATTCTCTTTTCCGCCAGAAGTTAACACCCTAACAAATCCTAAATCAATAAGAGTTTCCAAAGATTTAATCAAATCATTGCTCATATCAAAAGCCCTGTGGAATGCTACGGGCATAGGAGAGGCGGCTTCAATAATTTTAGCGCAACGTTCCTCGTCAATGCTTCCATCAGTATTCAATAAGCCTGTAACTATTCCATGGCAACCCATTTTTTTACAGAAAGATATATCTTCTAAAATAGTTTCAAATTCAGCATCACTGTATAAAAAATCTCCACCTCTTGGACGAATTAAAGGCCAGACTTCTACCTGTAAATTTTCTACGCACCACTTTATTTGTCCGTAGCTTGGGGTAGTGCCACCTTCAGTTAAATTAGCACAGAGCTCAATTCTATGTGCGCCACCTTTTTCAGCTGCAATTGCAGATGCTACAGAGTTAGCACAGATTTCTAACGTGAACTTATCTGAATTTCTTGGTGCAGCCATTGCCATTAGAATTATTTAGTTTGCGTCATCAACTAAACCAACAACTTTCCAGCCATCAGCAGTTTTAGAAGTGCCTAATCGCTGTACAGATTTTCCTCCATCAGGAAACCAGCAGACCTCGGTGATTATCCAGTAATTTTCATTCACTTTCTCTCTTTTGGTGAAAGCTCGTTTTAAATGGCTAAATTGAGGCCAGTCACTTTCTGACGTATGTTTAATGAAACTTAGTTCTAAAACTTCAGCGGTTTGTTTAACAATTTCTTCATCAATTACATTGCTATCCATACCATTTAGCATTTGTTTAGCTTCGGTATAAAAATCTTTGCAAGCAAGTGCTTTATCTATATTTTGCTCGTCGTAAGCATTTTCTAATGATAATATTGCACCTTCCGGAGTTTCAAAATTCGCTTTAAAATAGTCTATTCCTTCGTCAATGTGCATTCCTACACTTTGGTCAAACTCGTGTTTTTTATCATCAGGAATACCATCTCTAATGGCTCTAAGTGTATAACCACCAACCAATCTTCCGCCTTCAATAATCATCCAGTCAGAAATAAAGTCTCTATCGATACCTATTTTTTGGTCTAGTTTAACTGTTTTTACATCTACAGGTTCGTTGCCAACTGTTCCAAACAAGTTTCCATCTTCATCAAAATGAGGCTCTGTTAACCAAATATGTTCTCCAGTTTCACCATCCATGATACACACTTTTATTGAGAAATATAGTTGATAAGGTTGCGGATTTTTTAAGCTTTCTTCAAAATACCATAATGTTAAATTGGCTTTTTCTATAGCCCAATTCATTCGCTCATCTTCATTTTCTATGTAAACCATGCTTGGTTCGCCTTTACGGTCTACAACTTTTTTCTTGCCAAATATTTTAGATAATAATCCCATTTTGTTTAACTTTTTTAGATAGTTGACAGCAAAATATTTATAATGAGTTTAATAATAACTTTTTCCTTTAACAATCAAGTCTTGTTTTTGCTTATCGCAAACCGAGAAAGTGAATCCTTTTTGGATAGCATAGGCTCCGTATTCGCCATTTTTGTTCAATGCCAAAAAGCCAACCTGTAAATCTTTAGTGCTATTTGCTTTCTTTTTAATAATACGCATCACAGCTTCTTTACAAGCTTCTTCTGGCGAATAGCCTTGTCGCATCAGTTCTACCACTAAAAATGAACCGACATTACGTACCACTTCTTCGCCAACGCCTGTAGCCGTAGCACCGCCAACTTCATTATCAATGTATAAACCTGCGCCAATAATTGGGCTGTCGCCAATACGGCCATGTAATTTATAGGCCATTCCACTGGTAGTACAGGCTCCAGCTAAGTTACCATGGCTATCTAACGCCAACATTCCAATCGTATCGTGATTGTATTGATTACCAGGAAGTTTTTCAGGTGCAGCATTTAGAGGGTTATTGTTTGAATTATCGTACAGTTTGTTTTCTATGTTACTTACAGGCTCATACTTCGCTGTTTTTACCCACTTATCCCAAGCGGCTTTACTATTTTCTGTAAGAAGATTTTCTTTTTTAAAACCTTGTTCTATAGCGAATTGTAAGGCTCCATCTCCAGCTAACATTACATGAGGTGTTTTTTCCATTACTAAGCGAGCTACAGAAATAGGGTGTTTGATGTTTTCTAAAGCCAGAACTGCACCACAATTGCTTATATGGTCCATAATACAGGCGTCTAAGGTTACAATACCATCTCTGTCTGGCAAACCTCCGTAACCTACCGACTGGTTTTTTACATCAGCCTCTGCTACTTTAACACCATTTTCTACAGCATCTAAAGCTTTTCCATTACTGTTAAGTATTTTCCAAGCATCAGCATTTGCTGCAACGCCAAAATCCCAAGTAGAAATAACAATAGGCTTATTGGCCTTTTTATCTTTTGATGTACACGATTTACTTAGTGTTATTACAGCAGCAGACAGCGCTGTAGTTTGGATAAATTTCCTTCGATTATACATATCATGAGTTAGTTAATCTCAAAATCGTCAGAATCTTTCAAAAAAGGAAATTGTCGCCTAATTTTTTCTAATTCAGCATAGTTAATACTGAAAGTATATAGGTCTTCATCCTCCGGTTTATAATAAACGGTGTTGCCTAAAGGATCAATACACATCGAGTGGCCACTGTGATAAATTTGGTTGCCATCATGTCCAACACGATTTACGCCAATTACATAACTTTGGTTTTCAATAGCTCTGGCATGAATTAAGGTTCTCCAATGCGGAGAACGCTTATCTGGCCAGCTAGCTACTAATAAAAGAATATCATAAGCCGCATTTTTATTGCGTAGCCAAACAGGAAAACGTAAATCATAACAAATGGCCAATCTAATTTTCCATCCTTTTAGCTCTACAATTACGGGTTCTTTACCGGGAGAAAAATGCTGATCTTCACTGCCTAAACCAAATAAATGGTGTTTATCGTAATATTGATATTCACCATCTGGCTTTACCCAAACCATGCGGTTGTAATATTTACCAGCTTCTTTAATCATTAAACTTCCTGTAACTACACAATCGTAATTAGCTGCGATTTTTTTAATCCATTGCATGGTTTTGCCATCCATTTCTTCAGCTAATTCTTGTGATTTCATAGTGAAACCTGTATTAAACATCTCTGGCAATACAATTAGATCTGTTTTTTCGCGTACGCCACCAGATAATCTTAATCCGATGTTTTGTAGGTTTTTATCTATGTTTTCCCAAAAGAGGTAGGCCTGGAAAATAGTAATTTTTAGATTTTGAATATTGAGGTAATGTGGTTCCATGAGCGAATTATAATATCTATCTATAATTTAGTTAATTTCTCTACTGCTTTTTCCAATGTGCCATTCTCTTTCGCAAAGCAAAAACGTAATATTTGATGGTCTACATTCTTAGTGTAAAAAGCGGATACTGGAATTGCTGCCACCCCAAATTCAGTTACTAGCTTTTTTGCGAAATCAGTATCCTTGTCCGCACTAATGCCTTTGTAACTTACGCACTGGAAATAAGATCCTTTGCAAGGTAGTAGTGTAAATTTAGTTTCTTTAAGCAATTGCTGAAAAAAGTCTCTTTTTTGCTGAAAGAATATAGGTATTTCTTGATAGATGTTGGTTGATTTTAAATAATTGGCGATACCTACTTGCATAGCACTGTTAACGCTAAAAACATTAAATTGGTGTATTTTTCTAAACTCAGCCATTAATTTAGCAGGAGCGAGGCAGTAGCCCATCTTCCAACCGGTAGTATGTAAAAGCTTGCCAAATGAGGCGACGATGAAACTTCTATCGGCCAATTCTGGATACAAAGCCACACTTTGATGTTGTTCTCCATCGAAAATGATATGCTCATAAACTTCGTCACTTAAAATGAGGATATCAGTGTCTTTTGTAAGTTTAATCAATGCATCGATATCTTCCTTTTTCAAAATACTACCCGTAGGATTATGAGGAGAGTTAATGATAATCATCTTCGTATTAGCGGTAAAAAGCTTCTTTACCATTTCCCAATCAATTTTGTAATCGGGAGCTTGTAGCTCGAAAGGTTTTACCAATCCACCTAATAACTTAACAGTAGGGGCATAGCAGTCGTATGCAGGTTCGAAGATGATGACCTCGTCGCCAGCTGAAATAAAGGTATTGATGGCTGTAAAAATAGCTTGTGTACCACCCGCAGTTATGGTTATTTCAGTTTCTGGATTATATTTTGCGTTGTAGAAACGTTCAATTTTATCTGCAATTTGCTCCCTAAGTGGAAGATAACCAGCCATAGGAGCGTACTGGTTAAATCCATTTTTCATGGCTTGATTAATAGCAGCAATTAGTTTTTCGTCTGTTGCATAATCAGGAAAGCCTTGTGATAAATTGATAGCTTGATAATCTGCGGCAAGTTTAGACATTACCGTAAAAACGGTGGTGCCAACAGTAGGTAGTTTAGAGTTTATATTTATCATCTGATACGAAAATAGTAATAATCTATATGATTTTTACCGTTTCATATCTCCTGAAAGCTATAAAACTACGGATTAGTAGTTGTGTTCCTTATTTTTCTACCTCCAATAAGTAAACAAAATAAGCCTACTAATGCGGCAACAGTCATCACTGCCGGCATTGGCCAAACTACATCAGCAGCGAACATACTAATGGCTGCTGATGCCAATGCACCTAAACCCATCTGTAAAGCACCCATTAGAGCAGACGCACTACCTGCATTTTTTTTGAAAGGTGCCAATGATAGCGCTGACGCATTTGGGTTGATAAAGCCTAAACAACCTAGAAACAATGCGATGAAAGCGATGGTAGTATATAAATTTAGAAGATTATAAACAGCTGAAAATAAAAATAAAACGCTGAAAATACATTGCGCTAACAAAGCCCAAAACACAATTCTTTTACTCGTAAACCATCGTAGTATATAACTGTTCACTTGACTAAAACCTATGAAAAATACTGACAACAAAGCAAATATCCATCCGTAGCCAGTTTCTGTAACTTTATATAAATCCATAAATACCACAGGTGATGATGAAACATATGCAAACAGACCACTAAAGGTAATAGCACTCACTAGTGCATAAGTGTAAAAGCTTGGTTCTTTTAAAACAGTTAGGAAATTACTTAATATAGGTTTGGGTTTTAGCGAATAATTTGCATCTGGTTTGTAGCTTTCCGGTAGCCACCACTTACTGGCAAAAAGCATCAAAATTGCCATTAAGCCTAAAAAGACAAATACAGATTTCCATCCTAAAGCCGTAATTAAATATCCACCAGCAGTTGGTGCCAACATAGGGGAGACAGCAATAACCAACATTAACGATGCAAAAACTTTTGGACTTTCTTCTACAGTGAACAGATCTCTAACCATCGCGATAGCAGCAACAGAAGCTGAACAACAACCAATTGCCTGGATAAACCTTAAAATTATTAATTGGTCAATTGATTTAACGAACAGACAGCTAATTGATGACAATATAAACAGGGAGAGGCCGAAATAAAGTGGTTTTTTCCTGCCAAATTTATCTAATAAAGGTCCGTAAAGCAATTGTCCGGCAGATATACCGATAAAGAAAGTTGCTAATGAAAGAGAAACATTTGGCACGTCCGTATTTAAATCTTTAGCGATAGACTTAAATCCTGGCAAGTACATATCTATAGAAAATGGAGCTAATGCCGCCAAACAACCCAGAATTAAAATTAAACGAAAAGATTTAGAATTTGCCATGATGATTTTAAGAAGGCGCAAAGATGAGTAATTATAGTCAACCGACTCGTCTGCATTTTGTAAAATAGAAGTTTAATTATAGACTATAATAAATGGATTTACTTTGCATCAAAATTTTGTACTTTAGTCGCTATGACTTTTAAAACTAAGGAAAGCCGACTATTATTGATTTTAGGCGCATTTTTCGTTGCCAACACCCTCATGTCTGAGTTTATTGGCGTAAAAATTTTTTCAGTTGAAGGAGTATTAGGTATCAAAAAATTCGATATCAATCTGTTTGGAGTTCCTAATTTATCTTACAATATGTCTGCTGGAGTTTTAACGTGGCCTATCGTTTTCATTATGACGGACATCATAAATGAATATTTTGGTGTAAAACAAGTGCGCTTTCTTTCCATATTAACAGCTGTTTTAATCGGCTTCGCTTTTTTTGTAGTTTGGATGGCCATCAAATTGGAACCAGCAGATTTTTGGTTGGTACAAGAAGTTGATGGACAGAAGCTAAGTATGCCTCGTGCTTTTGATGCTATTTTTGGTCAAGGTATGTGGATTATTGTCGGTTCTATTACTGCCTTTTTATTGGGTCAAATGGTCGACGTATTAATTTTCCACAGAATCAAAAAGTTTACTGGAGAAAAAGCCCTATGGCTTAGAGCTACTGGTTCAACTTTGGTATCTCAACTTATCGATAGTTTTGTGGTTATTTTTATTGCGTTTTATCTCAATCCGGCTTATCACTGGAGTTGGCAAATGGTTGCAGCCATCGGTTTGGTAGGATACACCTATAAGTTTGTTGTGGCACTGCTAATGACACCTATTTTGTACGTAGTACACGCAATAATTGATAGATATTTAGGTAAGGATTTAGCTCATCGTATGATCAAGATGGCGGCTAGGGGTTAGTAGCGAAACAAAATATCTGAATTTTGCGTTTTATTGCAAAATCAACAGATGACAGACTACCTAAATAGTATCGAAAAAATTTTAATTGGTGACGAAGAATGGAGTTTCATACCTGAAATCATGTTTCGTACACTTCTGATGTACCTTGTGGTACTAATCAGTTTGCGAGTACTAGGAAAAAGGGGTGTTAAGCAGCTCTCTATTTTCGAGTTGGTAGTTATTATTAGTTTAGGTTCTGCAGCTGGAGACCCTATGTTTTACAGAGAAGTTGGTATTTTATCTGCGGTAGCTGTATTTATCGTGGTGGTATTTTCCTATAAGGTCACTTCATATTTTGTAAATAAGAGCAAAAAAGTGGAAATCTTATTAGAAGGTAGTTGTACTTGTGTAATAGAACACGGAAGGTTCGCAATAGATAATTTCAAAAAAGAGACATTGGCCCAAGATGAGTTCTTTGCCGAATTGAGGCTAAAAAGCGTAGCACATTTGGGGCAGGTTAAATTAGCTATTTTAGAAACTACAGGAAGCATTAGCGTATTTTTCTATAGCGATGAGGAAGTGAAAAATGGCTTACCAATATTACCTGCTTTATTCGCTGATAAAAAAGAAGAAATCAAATACAGAGATTATTATTCATGTGCTTTTTGTGGCTTAACAGAGCTACTTGAACCAACAACTAAAGCTACTTGTAAATGTTGTGGAAAAGATAAATGGGTTAAATCAATTAACATACAGCGAGTTACCTAGAAAAACTTTGTAGCTACATCAATTAGGTGTATGCACTCTAATTTATCAGATAAATAAGTAAATTAGAGTAATGAAAACCAATTATATAGCCTTGTCGGTGCCAATTTTCTTTATCCTTATTGGGATTGAACTGGCTTACACTTTCTACAAAAAACTTAAATACTATCGATTAAATGATTCTATTGCTAATTTAAGTCAGGGGATAGGATCGCAGTTAGTAGGGCTGTTTATGAAATCCGTACTTTTTGTAGGCTACATGTATATTTTTGAGCATTGGCGTTTATTCGAGATATCTAATACCATCTGGACTTGGATTATCCTTTTTATTGGCGTTGATTTCTTCTACTACTGGTTCCACAGAATGAGTCATCAAGTTAATGCTTTATGGGCCGCACACATCGTGCATCACCAATCTGAAGAATATAACTTAACGGTAGCTTTGAGGCAGTCGTGGTTTCAAGGCTGGTTTTCATGGGTTTTCTATCTACCTCTAGCGCTAATAGGTTTTGACCCCATAATTTTTCTAACTCTAAGCTCATTTAACACACTTTACCAATTCTGGATTCATACGCGTACCATTAAAAGTATGGGCGTTTTAGAATATATCCTCAATACACCTTCCCATCATCGAGTTCATCATGGTTCCAATCCTAAATATATTGATAAAAATCATGCTGGCACCTTAATCATTTGGGATAGATTGTTCGGCACTTTTCAGAAAGAAGAAGAAGAAGTTTATTACGGTATTACCAAACCTTTAGCTAGTTGGAATCCTGTATGGGCAAACTTGCACTATTGGAAAGATTTGATAGAAACGGCAAAAAAATCAGATAAAATTAGTAACAAGATTAGTGTATTCGTCAAACCTCCTGGTTGGTTTCCAGAAAAACTTGGAGGATTTCAATTTGCACCTGAAATAGATGTCGTTAATTACAAAAAATTCCATACTGAAACTACTATTAAAGTAATGATTTATGCAGTATTACTATTTTTAGTGGCTTTATCCTTAGGTTCTTATCAGCTGTTCTTTTTTGATAAATTAAACTTAGCTACCAATATTTTAATTGCTTCTTTTACTATTTTAAGCATGTTAACCTGTGGCGCATTATTAGAAAAAAAGCGTTGGTTTGTTGGTGCAGAATATTTAAGGTATTTACTAGGTTTACTTACCATATATTTTCTATACAGATTAGATTTTAAGATAGAATCGCTTTTAGGAGTACTTGCTATTCATATTGCGATGGCGATTTACTTTTTTTTCATCAAATACAAATACCGAAATGCTTAAAAAATATCCTCAATTTACTTTCGGTTTTGCCATCATTTTTTTTGCAGAACTAATTGCAACAGCCAATGATTTAAAAGAAATCAGGTTTTTTACTAAGCCACTAATCACAATAGCTTTAATGTTATTCTTGTATTTTGCAATAGAACGAAAGGGTAGATTCACGAATAAAATAATTACTGGCTTATTTTTTTCGCTATTGGGCGATGTTTTATTAATGTTCGCTCATATAGACCAAATTTACTTTATGCTGGGCTTAGGAACATTTCTCATAGCGCATCTATTTTATATTTCAGCGTTTTATCTAGATAGTACTAATAAAATTCAGGTTCATAAAAGATATGTGCTACCAATATTTATGGTATTTGGCTTTTTTTGTATTTCCTACTACTATATTATACGTTCCCACCTTGGAAACATGAATATTCCTGTATTGATTTACTCATTTGTGATTACAGTTATGGGGATAATGGCAGCACTCCGTTATGGAAAAACTAATTCTAAAAGTTTTATTTGGGTACTAATTGGAGCTATTTTCTTTATTATTTCTGATTCTATTTTAGCTTACAACAAGTTTGTAGAACAAATAGATGCTGGAGATTTGTTCATCATGTCAACTTATATGTTGGCGCAGTTTTTTATTACAATGGGAGCTGTAGAAAGAAAGTTCGTAAAGAAAAACTGATGAAAATATTTTATAAAGTTTCTGATAAACAACTATTAAAAGATAGAAACGAGATTTTTAAAGAAGTTGGCATTTCTGCTTTAGAAACTAATGGGTTTGTTCCCTCAGTTTTCAAAAGTTCTTGGAATGGTGAATACAATAGGTCTATTAAAGGTTACACCTATGAATACTACAAATTAAAAGAAGGAAAATATTTAGAGCACATTGATATATCCATAGTTAGTGGAGACAAATGGATAAAAGTTTATTTAAATATATTCGAGCTTATATCTCCTCTAAATTCAATTGAAGAATTAGGCAAATACGAAGGAATCAACTTTTCTATGCCACCTAACAATTTAACTAAAATGAGATTACGTAGTGATGATTATAAAGGACCTCCATTATTCTATATGTTATTTTTACCTGAACATAAAATCGGAAGTTTTTACACTAAAGCAGGCTATATAAGTAAAGTTCTCAAACTAAAGAAATTGATTGAATCTGATATGGGACATATAGATGAGTTCGTGAAAAAGTGGCATAATATTTATAAAGCAAATGTTACAGACTGGGAAGGAAACATAATTAAGGAAATTTAAGTGTGTACAAGCTAAATTAAATCAGCGGTTTATCAAGTTCCTAACTTCAATTTATTCGCTACTTCTCTTTCTCCTTATCCAACACTGTGAAACTTTGTACTAAACGCTCTCCGTTTTGGTCGGTTAAAGTCAATACATGTTTACCTGGTTTTGGGCTTAAAGCAATTTGATGATAACTTTTTGTAGTACCTACGTACTCTTCGTCAATATGCCAATGGATAGTTGCATTATTATTTCGATGGGCCACGTTAAAAACTACCTTTCCTCTATTGCCATCAATTTCTAACGGAATATAAACAGAAGCGTTGGGTTTAGGGTAAATCATTTCCATTACAGAGGCACTTTCATTTTGGCACCCATCCATAAAAGGTGGTAACACCCGATATTCCGCATTTTTAGTTTTGTAATAATATTCCATAGTTGGTAGTAGGATAAACCAACCTTGATGCTTCATTTGAGTGACACTGTAGCATTGATTAGTTACCTGATAATTTGCACTTGCATCCAAATGAATCAGCTTATGGTAGGGACATAAAGCTGTTTTTTCGCCACTTGGCGGAACCCATTGCACCACTTTAGTTTCACAAATAGAGGAGGCTTTGTAACCACTTTGTTTGCAAACTGCTATTCGCTTCAGCTTTGTCTTCGGCATTTCAAACCATTTTGATGATGGCAATAACCTAAATATATCGAACATTAGCGGTGCTGCAGCTTCAATGCCTGTTAAGCCTGGCCTACCTTCTCCATCGGCATTGCCAACCCAAACGCAAACTACATAATTAGGCGTCAAGCCTACCGACCAAGCATCTCTAAAGCCAAAGCTTGTACCAGTTTTCCAAGCTATACGCTGCGACGAAGAAAATTGCTGCCATAAACCCTCATCCCCAGGACGCATCACTTCTTCCATCGCATTAAAGGTAGACCAAATGGTGCCATGGTCTAGGAGCGAAGTAGGATCTATGATATCTTCAGGGTCTTTTGCATCTTTTACGTAATAAGCAGAAGTGTAATCAGCATTGTTATACTTACCTTGATAGTCGTTATAATGATTTAGCGTTCTAGCCATGCCCAAGTAAGCATTACTTAAATCCCACATGGTTACTTCGCTACCTCCTAAAATTAACGATAATCCATAATGATCAGCAGGTTTATTTAAGGTGCTGAAATTGAATTTCTTCAGCTTATCGTAAAAACGTTCATACTTATATTGCTGCAGCATTTTTACCGCTGGAATATTCAACGAACGACTTAAAGCTCTATCCGCCGGAATGGCGCCGTCATAACCCAAATCGAAGTTCATAGGTGAATAGCCGCCAATTTGTGTTGGCACATCTGGGATTAAAGTTTGAGGTAAAATAAAGCCATCATTCAACATACTTGCATACAATAGAGGCTTTAAGGTACTTCCAGGACTTCGCCTAGCTCTAATCATATCCACATGACTTTCCATATCCTTCTGCTTAGGCAAATAACAATTACCCACATAACCAACTACGCTTCCATTTTTCACATTGATAACCAAAGCAGCTAAATTGTTGATGCCGTTGGCTGCAAATTTCTGATGGTATTGTGCTGTAACTTGATTTAGTTCTTGTTGCAAATGTTCATCGATAGTAGAAGTTATTCTGGTTGTAGCAATATTTAAAGATTTCATTTCATCCTTAAACCTGTTCAGCAAATGTGGTGCATGTTGTGGTAACGGGAGCGGAGCGGTAGGGATAGGTTCCGCTTTTGAAAGTTGTGCTGTAGCTCTATCTATAATTTTCTCGTCTACCAACTTATCTAGCAAGTTGTTTCTTTTGATGATTAGCTTAGTCGCATTTTTACCAGGATGCACTAAAGAAGGAGTATTGGGCAGTACCGCTAAAGTCGCCATTTCTCCCCATGAAAGCTGTTCGGCAGCTCTACCATAATATCGCCAGCTAGCTGCTTCTAAACCAACTACATTACTACCAAATGGCGCATTAGCAGCATATAATGCTAAGATTTCATCTTTAGAATAACCGACTTCCAATCTTACAGCCAGCCACATTTCTGCTATTTTTTGGAAAAATGTACGTTGTTTTTTTCTCGATAATCTAATCACCTGCATGCTTAGCGTACTGGCGCCACTAGCTACAGATTTCGCTTCTATGTTTTGGCGAATGGCTCTGCCCACTGCAATGAAATCAACTCCGAAATGATGATAAAAGCGTTTATCTTCAAAAGTAACGATACATTTAGCGAATTTATCGGGTATGCTATCAGCTACTGGAAAACGCCATTGCCCATCTTTGGCGATAGAGGCACTCAATAATTCGCCATTGCTAGCCTCTATTACGTAAGAAGTAGGCGTAAGAAATAAAGGTTTCGGTAATGAAAATAAAAAGAAAGCAAGTAGCGCTATAAATATTATATCGACATAAATAATTGCTTTGATTTGTTTTTTCATCTCTTATTTGAACCACAAAGACACTAGGAACACAAAGTATTTAATCTTCGTGACCTTGGCGTCTTCGTGGTTATATATTTATTGATTAAGGTAACATTTTTCAATTCGATTTGATATACATCAAAGGAGAAGCAAACATGGAAAAAATAATTACTTTAATCAGATTTTCAGCAGGTTTTGTACGTTTTATATTCACCAATATTTGGCCTAGAATTTAATTGGCTTACCTATTGCAAGTTACAAGTTATGAGATTTAATCCCATAACTCATAACTGACAACTTATTTAGTTACCTCTACCCAAAATCCAGCCTTAGCTGCGCTGATGTTATTATTGTACATCGCTTCGCACTGCACATTAGACAAATAGAATTTGCCTAAATATGAAGCATTAAGCAGCACTCTAAAGGTTTTGGTCTCATTTTCTCTTAGATTGAAATAAGTAAGCACTCTATCATCCCTAATGTCTTGGTAATCGTAAGCTGATGTGGCAAACGCACCTTCATTGTCATGTAACCTGGTATTGATAATTTCCCAACCAGACGGGAAAATTTGCGTTAAAGCCATTTGCTCATACAATCCTTGACTACCTGTATTTTTCACACTCACCTCTGCGTAGAAATCTTGTCCCTGTTTCAACTGTGCTGGATTTAATACTTGGCCTTTCATGTTCTTGTAACTCACTTCCATCTGTAACAAATCTGGATTATTTGGCAAGAAATCATTTTGTCCGGTTGCTGGACGGCCTTGAACAATCAGCCTTGCGAAAAGCACCCCATTACTTTTGTTGGTAATACTTGCCTTATTTCCTTTAAAATTAATAGGAGTAGAGCTGTAATACTGATTGTTATTTACAGAACCTTTAGCGCCATCTAATGCATATTGGAAATTAAGTTTTCTTGATGATTTTTGCTCTCCACAGAATTTTGCGATAGCCAATAAGCTATAAGCTGTTGTTTGGGTACTGTACCACTGATCTTCGCCTAATTTAGCTGCAACTTTATTCAACAATTGCATAGCTCTATTTTTCTGACCCATTAAGGTAAGCGTTTCCATAATCATTGCTTGGTCTCGCAAATCAGAGCCATAAGTTCCACCCAATTGCTGATAAGCTTCTACCTGCGTAGCCAAACCTTTAGTTAAGCTATTTGCAGCACCTGTTTGACTCGCCAATTGATAAGCAGCAGCCAATCTCCATTTTGCAGCATCAGTTAAATATTCGAAAGCTCTTAACCTGTTCATGGCTGCCATTTCTGGTTTTTTAGCTAAAGCCAATACATATAATCTATAAGCTTGACTTAAATCTCCACCATAGAAATTGTTAGCATTTGGAGTCCAGTTATTGGCTTTGGTCTTCAAGTAGCGAACCAAACCATCAAATAAACCTACCGGCAGCGCATAACCACTTTCTTGTGCTTCAATTAAGAAATGACCAGCGTAGTTGGTTCCCCATTCATCGGCAGTTGAATTGCCTGGCCAATAAGCTAAACCACCATCAGTAGTTTGGAAACCTTTCAGTTTATTGATTCCCGCTTTAACATTGCGCTCTATCTGTGCTTTTTTCTGTTCGTTCAACGCCGAAAGTCTATCTAAATACAATTGAGGGAAGATACCTGAGGTAGTCTGCTCAACACATCCATGTGGATATTGAATTAAATAAGAAATTCGCTTTTCCAAATTGATAGGAGGGATCGAAGACACTTCCAAACTACCACTGTTAGTGCCAGCGGTACCAATAACAGCATAATCAGCACTCCATGATTGGTTAGGCTGTATCACCGCAGAAATTACATTAGTCACTACCGGATTTGGATTCCTGATATCTAATTCTACATCTGATACTGTTCTTTCTGAACCGCTTTGCGCAATAATCTTAATCTTGGCTATACCCGTTTGGTTTGGAGCAGTAACGTTAAAGTAGGTTAACTGGTCGCCAGCTTTAGCGAAAGTTAAATTCTGTTTATTGGTAATATTGATTTTAAGATTGCTAGTCTGTAAGCTTACCGAAACATTTTTGATGTTATTATTGGTAGCAAAAACGTTAACAGGCAAGGTAAAACTTTCTCCAGGACCGATAACTCTAGGCACAGAAGCCAATAACATAATCGGTTTTTTAACTTCAACTGCTTTTTCTGCCTGTCCGTAAGCACCGTCGTTACCGGCAACTACCATTACTTTTACAGAACCAATGTATTGCGGCAATTTAAAATTATGCGTTTTCTTTTCTCCTTTACCTAATTGGAAAGGTCCCATAAATTTAACTACGGGTTTAAATCGGTTTGCCTTGGCTGGATTAATATTTTTATTGATTGCACCATCACCACCAATACTTAGAATCCTCTCCAAATTACCACCCCAAGCACCAAGTACTTGGTCAAACAAATCCCAAGTTTTAACGCCCAAACCTTCTCTGGCATAAAATGATGCATGTGGGTCAGGGGTTTTAAAGCGAGTAAGATCTAACAAACCTTCATCTACAATCGCGATAGTATAAGTCATCGCTTTACCATTAGCTTCACTTACGGACAAACTACTTTCAGTTTCGGGCCTAAGCTCTTTCGCTATAGCAATTTGAGGTTTTAATATGGTTTCGGGATTTTCGATACTCAAAGGAATGGCACCGTACATCCTAATGGGCATATCATTTACCGTTTGGCTATGTGGTTGCAACAAAGTTACATTGGCAAATACATTAGGCGTCATTGTTTTTTCAGCCTTAAAGCTAAATTGAGTTTGACCTTTTTTCGTATCTGTCCAAAAAGTTTTCACCACTCTGCTACCATTTTCTATGGAAATTAAAGCTCTTCCATTTTCTGGAGATGGAATGGTCAATGTCACTTCATCGCCAACGTTATATTTAGCTTTATTAGCAGTAAACGATAACATTGCGGCTTCGGTAGGGTTGCTACCTTGTTCACGTTGTGCCCATCCTGGCCAATCAATATACACTTCTCTTGCAGCATAGTGCCCGCCACCGTAAGCATTACCAACTACGATCAAATATCTTCCCCATTCAGGCTCATCTAATCTTAAGTTCCAGTTTGCTTTTCCTCTCACCATTTCTACTTGCTCAGTTCTGATGAGTTTATTGTACTCATTTTGGGTGAAATTTGCATAGTTTTCTTGGTTGTTTTGTTCCCACCACCAGCGCCATTGAACTTTGTAAAGTGCTACAGTAACCGTTTTGTTGGTGTTCAACAGCACACCATCTCTATTCACGTTTACAATATCTATTTGATGGTCTTTTCCAGTCACTAACATACCAGTCATTTTATCACCTTGTGGCGACTTGATACCGAAATAGTTATCGTAAACATGGTAGGGGATATTGAAATTATCAATACTGAAATTACCGCCTGGCTCAAATACTTTAGTCGTAATGTTTGCTCTCAAAATACCTGGAGCAGCCATATTATCATTGAGGTTGGTGTTTACTGTAGCTACACCGGCTTCATTTAAAGTACCTTCGAATACCGTTTTTAATTGCGTATCAAACTGTACAATTGGATTGTCAAACGAGTAGTCCTTAAAATTAGGGAAAGAAGTTTCTCCTTTACTAAGATTGATATCAACTTTCGCTTTCAGATTTTGTGCTGGCGTGCCAAACAACCATTTAGCAGATAGGGTAGCCGCAGATACACGTCCATTACCCAGGTACTTTTTACCGCCCAAATCAAAATTTATCTTGATTCGGTTGGGAGTAACAGTTTCAATTTTTAGGCTTTTGTTAAAAGTAGCACCTCCAGCTTTGAACTTGGCCTGCCATCCGCCAGTTGGCGCAGTATTTTCGGTAGCCGTTTTAAAAGTATAGAAACCATTTAAAGGTTTGGTATTGCTTTGCTTTCTAACCAATTGTCCTTTAGGATTGTAAAGCTCGAAAATAACGGGATAGTTTGCGGGAAGTTTACCTAGTTTATCCTCCAAAATGAACGATAGGTAAATGCTATCGCCTGGTCTCCAAACGCCGCGTTCTCCATAAATAAAACCCTTGATACCGTTTTGTACCACTTCACCACCTACATCAAACCTTGAAAGTGGTAAAGAATTACCATCATCCAATTTTAAATAACCACGTTCGTTGCCATTTTTAGCGACTAATAAGAAAGGTTTTCGTTTGAGTGCAAAGCTTGCCATCCCATCACCATCTGTTTTTACCGTAGTAAGCACTTGTTTTTGGTAATCTAACAATTCGATATTAACACCACTTAAAGGCTTAGCCGATAAGAGATCGGTAGCAACGACCAACATACTTTCATCGTTTCCTCTTTTAGCAATTAAACCGATATTAGAGGAAAGTAGGTTTCGATGCGCCCATCTTTCACTGGTATAGTACGATGGCGTACAAGGATCTTCACGATCGTTCCAGCGGTAACCACGAGGGTAGTAGTTTTGATAATTGTTCCAGAAATCATCATCCTCGTCTATTTTTTCGCCGTAATTATAATCTCCGTATTCGCTTTCTTCTCCTTCTTCTGTATTTTCAGTATTAGCTGATTGTGCACAATTAAACAAAGTGTAAGACTGCTTGAACATGATACTTACTCGATACATTGCACCAGGTTCAGTTTTAATCAGCTTATCTAAGTCTAATGTAAATCGGTTTTTCTTATGCAGGTCTAACGATTTATCTTCATTTAAATGAATTGTCTTTTGTAAAATCGGCTTTGCTACTCTACGTAACTCATTTCCTTCTTTATAGTTATTAACCTGAAAAAACTGAGGAATATTATCTTGATAGATTTTGATGATGGTTACATCTACTGCTTTTAGGTTTACTGCTTCAAAAGGTAAAACCAATTTCCCAGAATTGGGTAGGATCGTACCAGCACCAGCAATAGTTACCGCAGGTTTCTTATTTTCAAAAATGACGTTGGCACTTTTAGCAGACTCTAAATTTTTACCATTGATGTTGGCAATAGTGTTACTGATAATCACATTGTAATTACCTTCTAAGGCATCTGGAGCATATACTTTGATTTGACTTCCGTCGATGGTAAACCTTAAATCGCTTAAACTACCGATGCTGATTAAACCTGCTAAATCTTGTGTTACGCTAACTGGCTCCGAACACTGAATAAGCACATAGTCTTCCTGTTGTTGTACTGCTTTTATAGCTAATACTTTAAATACGTTAATTGCTGGTATTTCAAGTGTTGTTTCGCCTTTATCATCATCTGCGCTAATAGGATCACCGTCCCATTTTAACGTTAAATCAGCATTTGTCTTCTTAATACTATCTATGGTAAAGCTAGAAGTCTGTTTTTGAGGATTGTGACTCCATTTAATTTTTAACTTTTGAGGTGATTTTAGCGACAATACTTTTTCAATACTTTGCGTATCTTCGGCATCGGCTGTGCTAACCTCTCCGGTTAACTTCATCAAATTCAATGAAGTATTATTCTGTGAAACCAAACCATTCTCAATAAAAGCAATACCAGGTTTAATGACCTTGAAATCAAACTCAAATTCTTCTAGCTTTTCGTCAACTGGTACTATCTTAGCTAAATCTAACGTCGCTTCATATTTTTGGTCTGGCTCTAGATTCTCATCTGGACGGAACTCTAAAGTTTGAGCATCAACCCAATAGGTTTTACCTTTAATACTAGGAGAGAAGTCAAATAGTTTTTGCTCGGTTTCGCCTAAATCGGTGGTGTTGCTTACCGAATTTGCTAAATGTACTCTGATGTAACTCTTTTTAGATATAATGCCAGAAGTATAAGCATCTATGTATTTCGCGAATTGGGTATGGTCTTGTTTTTTATTCTTTTTTAACAAAAAATAACCTGCAACAATAGCAAGCAAGACAAGAGCGCCAATTATTATTACCTTAATAGTTGGACGTTTTGTAGAAATTTGTTGATTCATACGCTAAAAAGACTTTAGATATGAAGGTAACGAAAAAAGAAGGTAATTGTTGGGCAACTTTTAAATTCGCTAGTATTGCTTTGTTTTTCGCTAATAGTGAATAGTTATTCGCTTTAGAAAAAATCCATATTCTTCGAATATAATAGCGACTATTTAATCATTACCCCTGGTTTGTTTACCAAAGGAATTCTAATCAAATTAACATCAACAATGCTTTCGGGAAGGAAGATAAATTTCTTGTCGTAAATCGTATTGCCAATATAGTAGCTTAACCAATACTCGTTAGTTAAACCGAAAACTTCAGTATCGATAGCTTCTACACCCGCATAAGACTGTGCAGCAACATCGCCTATAGAATGCCTTAACAAAGATGTCTTTACCTGTTTGCCATCTTTTTCGCCATATCCTTTAGATGTAATCAATACGTTAGTGATTGGCTCATTTTTCAAGTTAACGAGATAAACTGTCCAGTTTTTTACTTCTGGAGTTTCGCTCATTAAAACGACCGCAATGGCTACATCTTCTACAATATTTTGGGGTAAATCTTTTTTCATTTGGAGCAAGGATAAAAGAACAAAGAACAAGGATGAAAGCGTAGAGATTGACAGTCTCAGTCTTTATTCCTTGTTCCTTACTCTTTGGTCTTAACTATTATTTCTTCTTCGCTAGTGCTTTCTTTTTGGCTGGTGCTTTTTTCTTCGCTTCAAAAGCATCAGGTTTTTGGGCAACAATTAAAGCTTTAACCTCATCCAAAGATATGCTAGCTAATTCTTCAGCAGTATATTTTTGTTTGGTAGTAGGATTTGTACCCAATTTAAGCATGTCTTTGCCTAAACGGATGAAAGGTCCCCATCTACCATTTTCAATCGCAATTTTAAGCTCTGGCCATTGTTGGATGAAACGGTTATTTTCCTTCTCAATCTTTTTACTAATTAACTCATCAATATCTTTTTGAGTAAGATTATCGAAGTTGTAAGCCTTTGGTACGTTGATAAACAAATCATTCCATTTAATGAAAGGACCGAAACGACCAGTGCCTTTAGTTACGGGCAAGTTGTCATAATGTGCCACTGGAGCATCTGCATTAATCTTCTCATCGATGATTATTGCAGCTTTATCTAGATCAATGCTTAAAGGATCTAAATTTTTAGGGATAGAGATAAAAGTATCGCCCCATTTTACATAAGGACCAAAACGACCTAACCCAACCGAAACTTCTTTGCCTTTATAATCCTCTAATTGGAACGGAAGTTTAAATAAATCTAAAGCTTGCTCTAAAGTAATTGTTCCAACCGATTGAGCTTTAGTTAAGCTAGCATAACGAGGTTTTTCTTCTTCATTATCACTTAATTCTCCAATTTGAACCAACGGGCCAAAACGACCTACTTTAGTGTAAACGTTTTTACCAGTTGCAGGGTCTGTGCCTAATAAGCGTTCACCTGTAGCTCTATCTGCATTTTCTATGGTGCTTTCTACTTCACTGTGGAAAGGTTTATAGAAGGAGTGAAGCATCTTGGTCCATTCCTGTAAACCCTGTGCAATTTCATCAAACTGCTTCTCCACCTTCGCAGTGAAATTGAAATCCACGATTCCTTTAAAGTGTTCTACCAAGAAATCATTAACCACTTCACCAATATCGGTAGGGAAGAGTTTCGATTTTTCAGCACCAGTAATTTCTGATTTTTGTTGTCTGTTGATTTTGCCGTCAGCTAATGAAAAAGCAAGAAAATCTCTATTCTTACCATCTCTATCTTCTTTAACTACGTAGCCTCTATTTTGTATGGTAGAGATAGTTGGTGCATAAGTAGAAGGTCGGCCAATGCCTAATTCTTCCAGTTTCTTAACTAAACTAGCTTCTGTATAACGTGCTGGTGGACGAGAAAAACGTTCGGTTGCCAGCATTTCTTTGAGTGCCAATTCTTGACCAACAGCTAAAGGAGGTAACAAATTGTTTTCGTTCTCGTCGTCCTCATCATCTGTAGATTCTAAGTATACTTTCAAGAAACCATCAAACTTTAATACTTCTCCTTCTGCACCGAAAATTTCTTTTCTGGTACTTACGCCAATATCTACAGTTGTTTTTTCGAAAACCGCCTCACTCATTTGAGAAGCAATGGCACGTTTCCAAATCAATTCGTACAGCCTTTTTTCAGCGTTATCGCCGTCGGTAGTATGTCTATCAAAATAAGTAGGACGGATAGCCTCGTGAGCCTCTTGTGCACCTGCAGATTTCGTTTTATAAACTCTTGGTTGGTGGTATTGGTTACCATAAGCCGATTTAATTTCGGCAGCAGCAGCAGCAACGGCAGTTTCCGATAAGTTTACCGAGTCGGTACGCATATAGGTAATTTTACCATTTTCGTACAGCCTCTGTGCAATTTGCATGGTTCTCGCAACCGAGTAACCTAATTTTCTTGATGCTTCTTGTTGTAGGGTAGAAGTGGTAAATGGCGCCGCTGGATTTCTCTTCGCTGGTTTAACTTCTAGGTTATTTACTTTGAAATTAGCTCCAATGCAATCCTGAAGAAACTTTTCTGCCTCTTCAGCTTTTTCAAAACGTTGTGGTAGTTCTGCCTTTACAATTCCTTTGCCAGCATTAAACTGAGCAGTAATTTTAAAAGCAGCCGTAGCATTAAATTTTATTACTTCTCGTTCTCTATCTACAATTAAACGTACCGCAACTGATTGCACACGCCCAGCAGATAAAGAAGGTTTTACTTTTTTCCAAAGTACTGGAGAGAGCTCGAAACCAACCAAGCGGTCTAAAACCCTACGAGCTTGTTGCGCATAAACTAAATTATAGTCAATGCCTCTTGGTGTTTCAATTGCTTTTAAAATAGCTGGCTTGGTAATTTCGTGAAATACAATACGCTTGGTATTTTCTTTCTTTAAGCCTAAAGTTTCAAATAAGTGCCAAGAAATGGCTTCTCCCTCGCGGTCCTCATCGGATGCTAACCATACCGTTTCGGCTCCCTTAGCTAATTTTTTCAACTCTGTTACTATCTGTTTCTTATCGGCAGGTACTTCATAAGTTTGCGAAAAATCATTGTCCACATCAATTCCCATGTCTCCCTTAACCAAATCGCGAATATGACCGTAGCTAGATTTTACTAAAAAATCTTTACCAAGATATCCTTCTATGGTTTTCGCTTTTGCGGGGGACTCAACTATCAATAAATTTTTTGCCATTAACTAGGTTTTTGTGCAAATAAAACTATAATATACTCTAATATCAAAATTGATGGAGTTTTTTTTGAAGAAAAATGAATATAAGGGTAGGTGTTTAGTAAGATAAATTTGATTATAGTCGATAGACAGGAAGTCAGGCAAGTCCAAAAGTAAATGGTTAACTTGACGGAAGTTTTAGACTTTGGACTAGCTATTTCGCTCCTTGATCTTTATTCTTTGATCCTTGCTTCCTAATCTCTTACTTCCAACTAACCAGCTGCATTTTATATTTAAAGCCTCCTGTAATTACGCCAGAACTTATATTTTTATTTACGGCTTTAACCTCCTTAATAACTAATCCAATATTCTTGGCGTAAGTTTCATCGTAAACATCTTCCCTAATCAAGTTTACTTCATTGTATTGGTGGATGGTTATGGTAGAATCAAGTTGATGATTTCCAATAGTTAAAGGTGCATCTAATTCTTTAACTTCGTGTTGCCATGCACCCAAATCATTGTAAAGATTCCCGTTCCATGTAGATTGTAGACTTGGAGGAAACACCAATCTCACATACCTTTTATTATCTATAAATTCCTCAGCTCTAGCGTTGCTTATTTTTCGGGTAATTACCTTTTGAAAGAACCAATCTAGGGTAGCAGTTTTCTTATATCTTTCGATTCGATAAGCTTCGTTACCTTGTGCATCTGTAAACTTATTGGTAACGATATCTTTTAATTGAAACTGATAATTTGTTATAGAGTTGTTGAAACTATTGTAAACAGTAGAATCTACGTTAAATACCACCTCGCTGTTAATTTTCAATGGGAAGTAATTATAGCCCATATCTGGTTTCGGAGCATTTTCCGACTTAGTACAAGCCGAGAGAAATAGGCAGCCAAGCAAAAGTATTCCATTAAAACGTAAAAAGAAATGAGATTTCATAGGTATCAAATATAGGAAAATGATTAAGGTGCTAAGATACTGGTTTTTAGCAAAAAATACTAAGTAGCAAAAATATGAAACTGTAATATACATTCTTCTAACTACATAGACATGTAGGAGGGCCAATTTGAGGTAAATAAAAAAATCTATGTTTCTATGTGGTAAATCGGACCATTACTGCTTTGCCAACTTTTCTTTCTTCGCTATGTTCTCGATATGCTGTGTGAGTTCTCTGGTATAATTATCAAGCATTACGGTAGAAGTTTTCATATAGTCTACAATTTGCGCAATACTATGCAACGAGTCTGAAGTTTGAGCCAAAAGTTCTGTCATTCCCATCAACTGAGTAACTGGTTGACGAAGGCCATGTGAGATATCAAACAATAGCGATTGTAGTTCTTCTATGCGTTGAACTTTACTTTGCTCAGCTGCTTCTTGTCATTAATTAAAGTTCTGATCGAAAAATACTGTTTCTGTTTTTGCTGATATTCGTAAACTGGAAAAATGACCGTATCCACCCAGTAGAAACTGCCATTTTTGGCTTTATTTCTTATTTCGCCCTGCCAAATATTCCCCTTGCCTACACTTCGCCACATTTCTTTGAAAAAATCTTTAGAATGTAATCCTGAATTAACAATGTTGTGGTTAGCGCCAATTAACTCCTCCTTAGCATATCCCGAAACTTCACAGAATTTATCATTAGCATACAAAATGATCCCTTTTTGATTAGTAAGGGAGTAGATCGCATTGTGTTCTGTCTTTTCATTCTCATGGTTAATCAACAACCTTAAGTCCGAAAAACTTGATTTATCTATATCCATTTATAATTTAGTTGAGAGACTCGCTAAACTATGCGATTATGATGTGTATTGGCAATTATTACTGGCATAAAATGATAAATAGATGATTTTATTGAGATGGATTTAAATTCGACGAAAGCGTTTTCTTCGTATATTCGTTTTAAAATAAAATTGAAAATCATGATTAATACATTACTGATATTATTTGGCTTAATGGTAGCGCCAAATCCTCCTAAAGACATTTATGCTTTTTCTTTCAAAACCTTAGACGGTAAAGATGTGAAGCTTTCTAAATTTAAAGGAAAGAAAATTTTAATTGTAAATACTGCTTCAAAATGTGGTTATACGAAGCAGTACGAAGATTTAGAAAAATTGCACAAACAATACGGTAAAGATGTGGTGTTAATTGGTTTTCCTTCGGCGAACTTTGGTGGACAAGAGCTAGGCACCAACGCAGAAATTAAAGAATTTTGTTCAAGTAAATTTGCGACTACCTTTTTAATTGCTGAAAAAAGTGATGTAAAGGGAGATGCCATTTCACCTTTGTTCAAATATTTAACCTCGCAAGCAAACCCAGATTTTACTGGCGATATTAAGTGGAACTTCGAAAAATTCTTAATTAACGAGAAAGGGCAATTGGTGCACCGTTACCGTTCGGCTGTAAAACCACTGGATGAGCAGATCGTAAAAAACTTTTAATATATACCAATTAAATCGAGGAACTTAATCAAATAGGTTCCTCGATTTTTTTTTAACCCATCCAAATGAACCTCTATCCATATTTCCTTCTCTTTTTATTCTTCGCTGTAGCTCTTTACTTTATCTTTCGTAAAAAGACAGTTAAAGCTGTGATCTTATCCTCAGACGACAAAAAACTATTACAAAACCATGTAGAGTTTTACGCAGAGCTTGATAAACAAAAGAAAATTCTCTTCGAAGAAAAGTTATCTCGCTTTTTAGGTGGAATTAAAATCGAAGGTGTTGGCACTGAAATTTCACCTTTAGATAGGATATTAGTTGGAGCGAGTGCCGTAATTCCAATATTAGGTTTTAAGGACTGGGAATATAGGAACCTTGGAACGGTATTACTTTACCCAGATACTTTCAATAAAGATTTTCAGTTTGCAGAAGGAGACAGAAATATTATGGGGATGGTAGGTGATGGCTACATGAACGGACAGATGATTTTATCACAATCTGCTTTGAGGCACGGCTTTTCTAAAAGTGCTGGTTCCGAAAATACGGGTATTCACGAATTTGTTCATTTAATAGATAAGTCGGATGGTGCCACTGATGGTATACCTCAATACTTTATCAAACACGAATACACTATTCCTTGGGTTAAAATGATGCATAAAGAAATCCAGAAAATAGAAGACAACAAGTCGGATATTAACCCTTATGCCATTACCAACGAAGCAGAGTTTTTTGCGGTTACTTCAGAGTATTTTTTTGAAAATCCAGAACGGATGAAAGAGAAACATCCTGCTTTATACGATAGTTTGACTAAGATTTTCGGACAGCAGTTGGCCTAATCCAACAAAAAAAAACTTACCTTTTGTAATTCCTAAACCAGCTATTTACCTTCATTTGAATTACTCCTAAAAATGCCTCCCTGAAAATACGGGTACTCATTTTAGAAGTTCCTTCGGTTCTATCCGTAAAGATAATCGGTACCTCAACTACGTTAAAACCGTATTTTATGGCCGTAAATTTCATCTCAATCTGGAAGGCATAACCCACAAATTTGATTTTTTCCATAGGAATGGTTTGCAATACTTTTCTGGTATAGCACTTAAATCCCGCGGTAGCATCTTGAATGTTAATTCTTGTAATGATGCGCACGTACATCGATGCAAAATAAGACATTAAAACACGCCCCATTGGCCAGTTCACTACGTTTACACCTTTCACATACCTTGAGCCAATAGCTACATCGGCACCATTTACACAAGCATCACGCAGCTTAATCAAATCATCAGGATTGTGAGAGAAATCTGCATCCATCTCAAAAATATACTCGTAATCTTTCGCCAACGCCCATTTAAAACCATGAATGTAAGCTGTTCCCAAACCTAATTTCCCCTTACGTTCTTCGATATGCAACATTGGAAACTCGTCTTGCAAGCCTTTCACTATTTGTGCAGTACCGTCTGGCGAGCCGTCATCGATAATTAAAATTTCGAAATAATAAGGTAGCGAGAAAACCTTGCGAATAATCTTTTCAATATTCTCTTTCTCGTTGTAAGTAGGTATAATGACTAAGCTGTCTGACAAAGGATTGACGATTTTAGATTGACGAATTACGATTTGTACACTGCGAAAGTAATGAATTTACGCTGATGTTTATGCTTTGCTATTTCGTTAAATTGTGTTAAACTATCTAATGTTTCCCATCCATTTTTTCAATAGCGGAACTAAAAAGAAAATAAAAACCCCGATACCAGCTGAATAGATAGAAATTTGAAGCAGTACATTGGCATAATAAGGAAGTGACAAAACAGGATTGTTAGCTTCAACAATGTTTTTAGGGATACTCATCAAAGCGCCGATTTTACCTGCTAAAAATTCACCTATAGCAGTAAAAAAGAAGAAAATCCCCATCATTAGACCTACAATATTTACTGGAGATAGTTTGGTAATCATTGATAGACCTACTGGCGATATACACATCTCACCACAAATGATAAAGAAATATCCGCCAGCAAACGCAACCAAAGGGATAAGACCATGGCTTAAGCTAGCTTGACAAGCCAGATAGAAAGTAAAGAAACCTGCAGCAACAAATATAAATGACATGGCAAACTTAGCAGGGGTGGAGGGCTCTAAGCCACGTTTATTTAACCACGGCCACAGTGACGCAAAAACAAAACTCAAAATAATTACCCATCCCGGAGGTAGAAAATTATTAACCGCAAGTGCTGGAAGTTCTATGCCAAAAACATGCATATCTACATTTCGCATGGCAAACAAATTCAACGAGCCTGCATTTTGCTCGTAAAAAGCCCAAAACAAAGTGGAAACTACTACCAAGGTTAATGCAGACAACAATTTAAATTTGGCTTCTTTTTCTAGTTTTGACGATAGATAAAGGATATAAATTACTGAAATTACGGCCAGCACCAACATGATACTGTCTAAAGCTTCGTAGTAATTAAATAAGGTTACAATTAATGGTAGTGTTACAAAAGTAAGCAAGTAAATGGTGTACTCTACGGTGAGGAAACCTGCTAGTTTTCGATGTAAATCCTGAGATAATGGCAATCCTTTTTCTTTCAAAGATGATTTTCCGATAATGAAAACAACCAAGCCTAAAATCATGAAGATACCAGCTAAGCCAAATCCGTAATGCCAATTAATTTTCTGACCAACGTAACCACATAACAAACCGCCCAAAGCAGCGCCAATGTTAATTCCCATGTAAAACAGTGAGAAACCACTGTCTTTTTTAGGGTCGTTATTGTCGTAGAGCGTACCTACCAAACTAGATACGTTGGGTTTAAAAAAACCGTTTCCGCAAATGATGAAAGCCATGCCGTAAAAGAAACTCCAATCTTGTGGTATGGCCAAAACAATATGACCAATTGACATCATCACACCACCAAAAATAATCGCTCTTCGATAACCCAAAAACTTATCGGCAAGCATACCACCAAACATTGGCATCGTATACACCAAAGCAGAATAAGCACCTAAAATGGCATAACCTTTTGGCTCATCGAATTTAAGTTGCGTTACCATGTAGGCCAATAGCAAAGCCTTCATTCCGTAGAACGAAAAGCGCTCCCACATTTCAGTGAAAAATAAAAGATAGAGCTGTTGAGGGTGTTTGGTACTAACTGTTGTAGACATTTTATCGGGGGAATTAGTTCATTGGTTCAATAGTAATTAGCTAAGCGATTAGCTACGCATCATCACATCATCTCATTAATAAATGATACCTATTACTTAATAACTTCTAAGGCGCTAATCTCTCAATTTTCCAGCTTCCGTTCACAAAAGTGTATCTAATTCTATCGTGTAAACGGTTCGACCTACCTTGCCAAAACTCAATTACTGTTGGTTTTACAATGTAACCGCCCCAATGAGCAGGTTTTTGTATCGTTTTACCTTCGTATTGCTTAGTCAATTCATCTACTTTATTTTCCAAGACCTCTCTATTGGCTATAACCTGACTTTGCGGAGAAGCAATAGCACCAATTTGGCTGCCTAACGGACGAGAGTTAAAATATTGTTCTGAAGTTTCTTTATCAAGTTTCTCTATTTTACCTTCAATTCTTACCTGACGCTCTAATTCTCCCCAAAAGAAAACCAAACAAGCCAAAGGATTTTTCTTAATTTCTTTACCTTTTTGACTCAAATAGTTAGTGTAGAAATTGAAACCATTCTCATCGAAACCTTTTAACAATACAATTCTTGCATTCGGTCGCCCAGATTTATCTGCAGTAGCCAGTGTCATAATGTTTGGTTCAAAAATTTCTGCATTTACTGCATCTGAGAACCATTTTTCGAACTGTGCTATTGGATTTTTAACGATGTCATTTTCACTTAATTCGGCAGCTTTATAGTCTTGCCTTAAGTTCTGTACCATTTCTTGAGTAACCTTCATTGAGCAAAAGTAACGTTGTTAGGAGATAATTTCAATAGGTGCTTATTTTTCTACAATTTAAACTTTATAATAATTGGATAAATAAACACATAGAGACATAGAGATACATAGATTTGGAGCCGGAGTTAGTGTAATAAAATACTGTTTTTCAATGTATTAATGATATTATTGAAGTTTATATCTTTGAAATCTATGTACCTATGTGGTTAAATATTATAAAATGAAGCTTTATAAACTGATGACAATCACTTTTGGGCAGTTTCGGATATATTTTGTTAATTTACCTTTATGTTAAGCTTATTAAATCCTTCTGCTGGTAAGTTGTTAATTTCGGAACCATTTTTAGCCGACCCTAACTTTAAGCGTTCTGTAATTCTACTTACAGAATATGGCGAAGATGGAAGCATTGGTTTTATCCTCAATCAGCCAAGTAATTTAGTGGTTAAAGATCTAATACCTGATTTATGGATGGCAGATTTACCTGTGTTTATTGGCGGACCAGTAGAGATTGATACTATTCATTTTGTGCACAGATGTTACGACAAACTAGGTGGTGGTGAAGAAATTACCGATGGAATTTATTGGGGTGGAGATTTCGAGACGCTAAAGCTGCTGATCAATAACAATAGCATACAAGAAGATGAGGTAAAATTCTTTTTAGGTTATTCTGGCTGGGGATTTAACCAACTGGAAGATGAACTAGCTACCAATACTTGGATAGTTTCGGACCAATACCATCCAGATACCATTTTCTCTAACAACGAAGAGGAACTATGGAAAGAGGTAATTATCAATCTAGGACCTAAGTATGCTCATGTGAGCAATTTTCCGATAGACCCTAACTTGAATTGACAACCTTTCGTTTTCAAAAAAATATTTGTGATTTACGTTAAAATTGTATTTTCGTTTGATGATTAAATTGCTCCGAAGAATACATTTAATTTACAGCCTAGCCTGTATTCTATTTTTCTTCATACTTTTTTTACCGCTGTATTACTGGTTTACCCGCCATCCTAGGTATTACGGAATTCTTAATAAATTTAGAACCGCACATGCTTACCTTTCAGCCACATTTGCTGGTATTTTTTTTCGTTTTGAGTTTGAAAAGAAGTTGGATAAAAACCAAACGTATATTTTTTGCGCTAATCACACTTCAAATTTGGATATCATTATTATGTGTGCGTTAGCAAGAGGTAGATATCATTTTATGGGTAAGGAAGAATTGACCAAGAATCCAGTGTTGGGAATCTTCTTTAAAACAATTGATGTTGCCGTATCTAGGGCTAGTAAAATATCGTCTTTTAGAGCATTTAAGAAGGTAGGCGAAAATTTAGAGAACGGAATGAGCTTAATTATTTTTCCGGAAGGTAAGATTGATGATATTTATCCGCCAGTATTGCAAGATTTTAAAAGTGGCCCATTCCGTCTAGCTATAGAAAAAAACATTCCTATTGTACCCGTAAGTATTACCAACGTTTGGAAAATAATGTGGGACGACGGTATGAAGCACGGCAGTAGACCAGGTATTATAGATGTTTATGTGCACGAACCAATTTTAACAAGTATCTTAGCGGTAGAAAACGATGAGGTTTTAAAAAACGAAGTTTACAGTAAGATTAATAGTAAATTGTAGGTTAAAGGTTGTACGTAATAAGTTTAAGTTGTGCGTTTTGGATGCGCATTTACCAAACTTAAAACGTAAAACTTATCACAAATAAGAATGGTAATAGATAAAAACACAGTTTATAAAGTAGCTGATTTAGCTAGGATTGAAATAAAGGATACCGAGGTTGATGCTTTAACGCAGGAAATGAACAAAATATTAACCTTTATGGAGAAGCTGAACGAGCTAGATACAGAAGGTGTAAAACCTTTGGTGTATATGAATGAGGAAGCCAATGTTTGGCGTGAAGATGTGGCTAAGAACGAAATCAGTGTGGAAGATGGCCTAAAAAACTCGGCTGTACATAACGAAAGTTTCTTTATGGTACCGAAGATTATCGAGAAGTAGTTATCAGTTTTAAAACGATTAAACAGTTAAACCGATAATCATTCTTAAATTAGTTTGTAACATTGTCACCAAAGCGGTCGTCTAAACAAACAAAAAAAAGCAATGCAGAAAGAACTCATTACCATTAAAGATATTGGCCGAAAGTACGTAATTGGTACAGAGGTAATCCATGCGCTTAAATCTGTAAGTTTAACTATTAACGAAGGAGAGTTTGTAGCCTTAATGGGTCCATCTGGTTCAGGCAAATCTACTTTGATGAATATTCTTGGCTGTTTAGATACCCCAACAAAAGGAGATTACATCTTAAATGGCACCAATGTAAGTCATATGACCGACAACCAGTTGGCTGAAGTTAGAAATAAAGAAATTGGGTTCGTGTTTCAAACCTTTAACTTATTGCCTCGTTCTACTTCTTTAGATAACGTAGCGCTGCCATTAATTTACGCTGGAGCTAGTAAAAAAGAACGCGATAAAAGAGCTCAAGCAGCTTTAGAAAACGTAGGTTTAGGAAACAGGGTAACGCATAAGCCTAACGAGCTATCTGGTGGTCAGCGCCAACGTGTAGCCGTTGCAAGAGCACTAATTAACAATCCATCTATCATATTGGCCGATGAGCCTACAGGTAACTTAGATACCAAAACTTCTATCGAAATCATGGGGCTTCTGGAGGAAATCCACAGTAAAGGCAACACTATTATTTTAGTTACCCACGAAGAAGATATCGCTCAGCATGCACATCGTATTGTACGTATGCGTGATGGTTTGATAGAAAAGGACTACGTTAACGAAGATGTAATATTTGTTTCGCCACGCTTAAAAGCAATACAAGAAAGTGGTAATGATTTTGAGAATATTGTTTAATTAGATACGAGATATGAGAAGCTAGATATGAGATAAACTCATCTCAAATCTCAAATCTCAATACTCAAATCTTAAAATGAAAATTTACACCAAAACCGGAGATAAAGGGCTAACTTCGTTAATAGGAGGTACCCGAGTAGCCAAACATCATATTCGTATTGAAAGTTATGGTACGGTAGATGAGCTAAATTCTTACATTGGCTTAATAGGTTGTCAGGAAATTGACCCGCATCATCAAACAGTTTTAAAAGAAATTCAAGATAGATTATTCACGATTGGCGCTTCTTTGGCTGCCGACCCAGAAAAGTCTAAAATGAAAATCCCTGACTTATTGGAAAGTGATATCACACTTTTGGAGACTGAAATTGACCAAATGAATGATGCTTTACCTGCTTTGAAACATTTCGTTTTACCTGGCGGGAATACAACAGTATCTTATTGCCATATAGCAAGATGTGTTTGCAGAAGAGCGGAACGGTTAACCGTAGCGCTAGCTGAAGGCAGTTTTGTTGACAATAAAGTTACAGTTTACTTAAACAGATTGAGCGATTATTTGTTCATTTTAGGTCGAAAATTAGCACAAGACGCAAACGCTGAAGAGAATATTTGGCTACCACGTGTGAATAGTTGAAAAAAATATTTGCATAGCTCATTTTTTTTCACATGCTTTGCGCAAATAGAACATAGAACGAATTAATAATTATTTAAGATATGTATTGGACCTTAGAATTAGCATCGCATTTGGAAGACGCACCATGGCCTGCAACTAAAGATGAATTAATTGACTACGCTATCCGTTCTGGAGCGCCTGTAGAAGTTATTGAAAACCTACAAGCTTTAGAGGATGATGGCGAGCCTTATGAAACTATCGAAGAGATTTGGCCAGATTATCCTACCAAGGATGATTTCTTCTTTAACGAAGACGAATATTAAAAATATAAAGCCTCAATAAAAATTGAGGCTTTTGTTTTGTTAGTGCAATCGTTATTTCGACGAAGAAGAAGGAGAAATCTAACAGTTACTCATCCTGCTGTTCGGAATTTGAAATCCCGAACGCTATAACATCGGATTTGCAATCCGAAAAACTATTAAGTTACTCTTAAGAAAGATTGCTTTACAAAGCTCGCAATAACGAAAAACTCACGGAAAGCGGAGCTAAATTAGTAATACTGTACAATATTTGTCTTAAACACTACGTACTGCTGCTGCACTTGAGTGAAGACATAGAAAGTTTCTTGGTTTGGTTTTACCTTTAGCTTTTTAACCAAGTTTTCCGCCCGCTCAGGAAAGTTTCTAACAATGACGTTGCCTTGCAATGACTTTTTCTTTTTAAGTTCGTTAGGAGCCAAATTTGTTTCTATTTTAAAAACTCGGCCAATAAAGGATTTATCGAACTCCTCAGAAAAATATAAATGACTTTGTTTCCCGAGTTTCTTCAATTCGAATTGATTAGCAATTGCATTAAAAGCACCACTTTTCATTAGTGCAACATCTGGTTCGTACAAAAAACCTCCTTTCAATTCGATAGTTATATAACTCGTTCGATGGTCGTCATATAAAGGCAGCTCAATCTGCTTAATCTCGGTATTTAATGTAGTACAAACAATTTTCGGTTGTCCTGTAAATTCCTTATCAATAACCCATAATAGTTCCTTGCACTCATTCTTTACACTTACAATATGAATTTCCGAAACGTGTTTTAATTCTGTTAGACCAGCTTGAAGGTCCAAAAGAGGAGAGGTTTTAATGATGATTCTTTCGGCTTTTTTTAGCAATAAATCTAAATGCTCCACCACATTTGGCGTACAATCTGCCAGTTTGAATACTTTGCCACTTGTATTTCTTCTAGCTGGGTCTATGTATATCGTACCAAATGACTTATCTACGCTTTGCAGGTAATCCAATCCATTTACTGCTAAACAACGAATATTGGCCGCCCCTAATACTTTGGCGTTATGAGCTGAAATTGCCGATAGCTCGGTATTAATTTCGCAGCTGTAAACTTCATTTAACACTTGTGCAAAATAAAAGCTATCTACCCCAAAACCAGCGGTAATATCGATTAAAGAACTTCCTTTTACTAATTGTTGCTTATAAGTGGCTGTATCTTCAGACGAAGTTTGCTCTACGGATAAAGTGCTCGGATAAACGATATTTTCTTGATTAAACCAAGTAGGCAACTTCTTTTCCGATTTCTTCTTAGCAACAATCTGATTAGCCAACTCTGCAGCACTCAATCCATCAAAAGGAGACTTAGATAGTGCAATCTTACTCACCTCAGCATTTAAGTTGCTGTTAATATAGGCTTGCACTTCCTTTGATAATAGGGAATTGATCATAAATAGGTACTAGTGGTCAGGTATCAGTAATCAGTTTACAATTTGGATTAACCAGTTAACTAATTCAAACAGTTAACCAATTAAACAACTTCTACAATTAACCAATGTTTTTCATCACCATTTGGCAAGTATTTCTACTCTTCACTTCCAGCCAAACTTTCTTGCCTACAGTCACTCTATCAATAGTTTCTTGGTTGTAATAACGTATGGTTACCAATTCCATATCCTTATTGTATTTCACTTTAAAATCGGCAGAGAGATCATTAATTAAACTTTCAATCTTTTGCTCGTCGTTATCAATACTTATCGAAAAGCTAATAGCAGAGTTTAACATCGTATTTACTTTTACTCGGTTTCGATGGAAAATAGCGAAGATATGGCTTAAGTTTTCTTCAATAATAAAAGAGAAATCTTTTGGAGAGATGGACAACAATACCTGATTTACCTTGAAAATAAACGACGGTACGGGAAGGGTAGTAGCCTCGGCACTAATTTCTGTTCCAACTTCTTCTGGATGAATGAACGACCTTACATACAACGGTATCCCTTTGTTTTGTATAGGTTTGATGGTTTTAGGGTGGATTACTGTAGCTCCATAATAGGTAAGTTCAATCGCATCGTGATAAGATAATTGCGGAATTTTCTCTGTTTCATCAAACCACTTCGGATCTGCGTTTAAAACTCCAGGCACATCCTTCCAAATCGTCATTTTCTCTGCATCTAAGACAGCACTAAAAATAGCAGCGGAATAATCAGATCCTTCACGACCTAATGTGGAGGTAAAGTTTTCGCTAGTGTTGCCAATAAAGCCTTGCGTAAGTAAAATACCTTGTTCTAAATAACTTGGCAAATGTTTCTGTATCTCTTTGGTAGTCTTATCCCATTGTACATTGGCTTCGCGGTAATTGTTATCCGTTTGGATGTAGTTACGGGCATCTTGCCAAATACAAAAAGTACCTTGCTGATTGATATAGGCAGCCACGATTTTAGAAGAAACCAATTCGCCGATAGATACAATTTGGTCATAAAGATAATCAGCTGTATCTTCTGCATCTTCTTCTAATAACCATTCTATTTCTACAAAAGTATTAGCTACATCGTTGTAAACAGGGTTTCTGGTATCGGTAAATAATTTACTAATGATATCAAAATGGAAATCCTTTACACTTTCCAATAGTTGGTGTTTACGCTCGTCGCCGTTGATATGTGCAAAAGCCAATTCTTGCAATCTATCAGTGGTTTTATCTATGGCAGAAACTACTACAAGTAGGTTTTTAGCGCCAAAAGACTGTATAATTTGAGTAACGTTTTTTATTCCTTCAATATTTTTGATGGACGCGCCACCAAACTTGTATACTTGCATTTATTCGGTTGGAGTTAAGATAGTTTGCGGTTTAGCGATGCCGCTAAGTTCGGAAAAAGGAATTATTAATTCGGTAGTACCGTCTGCATAAGATTTAATTTCGTAAGCGTTATATAAAAATACTAAGCCTTTATCGCTTACATAAAAAGTTTTGGGTAAGGTAAACCTGCCGTTAGTAAAGAAATATCTTTTATCCAAGGGTTCGGTTGAGCTGATTTTTTCGTTGCTTCTAAAAATACGTTCACCGATTTTCAATAGTTCAGCTTTCTTTTCTGGCAAAATCAAAGAATCTAAGGTAACAGCCTTATTAGTTTTAGGATTGAAATTAATATACGAAATTATCGTATTACCGTGTGCACCACCTGCATAATCTGAATGGATATATTTTAATGCTACGTAATTGTGCAGTTGTCTAATCACCTTAATATCAATTAGTAAATACCACCATTGCGCTGTACCTGGATTTGCTACGTAAAACTCGTTATAGCCTCTGATAAAACTACCGGCAATATCATCAAATGCAGTAGGTACTTCTTCATCTCCAAAATAATGGAACACCTGGCTTTTAATGTAACTATTTAAACTATCGTTTTCAAAAACTGGATATTTTACCACTGCTTTAGCTGTATCTGCCAGTTGGTTTACCTCAGGTTTGACAAAGTTGTTACTTACCACTTTTACCGAATCATAACGATAGGTTAGGGTATCATTTTCGGCAGTAATGACGTGAGCTACTTTCTTCTCTTGATTATCACTTGTACAAGCCCACAAAAGACTGATAGCAAATAGCGGCAGGATGATTTTTTTCATAATTAATTATTTAAAGCACACTTAACTGTTCTTTGGTAAACGATGCATTTAACCATTCGCTTTCATAAGTCGCATTGTATTTATCGTAGAAATTAATGGCTGGTGCATTCCAATCTAACACTTGCCAGTTCATTCCGTTAAAGTTTTTTTCTTTGGCTTCTTGTACTACACGGTCAAATAAAAGCTTTCCGATTCCCTTTCCTCTGTACTGTTCAGTAACCAAAAAATCTTCTAAATATAAACGACAACCTTTCCAAGTTGAGTATCTCACATAAAACAAAGCCAAGCCAACAATGGTTTGCCCATCTACCGCCACAAAAGATTTCCAAACCGGATTTTCCCCGAAACCAGCTGTAACAAACTCTTCTAATGTTACCGTAACCTCCTGAGGTGCATTTTCATAAATGGCTAATTCGGTAATTAATTCTAGTAGGCGAGGGCAATCTTCAGCTATTGCTGTTCTTAACTGGATATTCATTTGTAGTTGTTTCATTTTTTGGAAATTGAATATTGGTTATTTTATTCCTGATTCTTCCAGTGCTTAATCACTCTTTTACCAAAAATATTACTGCCAATCCTTACTATGGTGCTGCCTTCTTCAATGGCTAATTTGTAATCAGCAGACATGCCCATTGAAATTTCCCTAAAGAAGTCGTCCTTTCTAAAGTAGCTTAACTTAATACCGTCAAATAAAACTTTTAGCTCGTTAAATTCGATACTGGTTTGTTTTTCTTGGGCTGTGTTAGTAGCAATGCCCATCAATCCAACAATCCTAACGTTTTTCAAAGCAGTAAATTCTTCCGAACGCAGTAGCTCGATTGCTTCATCAAAGGCTAAACCAAACTTTGTTTCTTCGTCGGCAATATAAATTTGCAACAAACAATCTATCACACGGTTGTGCTTAGCAGCTTGTTTATCAATTTCTTTAAGCAGTTTTAAACTATCTACAGATTCAATCAGTTTTACAAAAGGAGCAATGTATTTTACCTTATTGGTTTGCAAATGACCAATTAAATGCCATTCGATATCATCAGGTGTTTGCGCCTGTTTTTCCACCATTTCTTGCACTAGGTTCTCTCCAAAAACTCTCTGACCAGCTTCATAAGCTTCCATTAAAGCCTCCACTGGATGGTTTTTAGAAACAGCTACCAATTTTACACCGTCACTTTCAATTTCGTTTTTATATTTTAATAAGTTATCAGCAATGCTCATTTATCAGTATTTTTGGACGTAAAATTAATTATTACGGATGAAACCACCTAGATACATCGAATTTTTAACTGATGTATAAAAAGTTAAATCCTATTTTACGAATAAAGCCACATCTATTTTAGAACAAAACGATGCGGTTTAAGAAATAACATTTGATATATAGAAATGACTAGATTTTTGTTGCTTTTGCTAAGTGTTTTAAGCATAGCAGCCTGTAAACCAGGCATACCCAAGGATATTGTACAACCTAATGAAATGGAAAAAGTGCTGTTTGATATTCATTTAGTTGACGGTTATATCGCCAATATTCCTACTCAAGATAGTGCTAGAAAAGTAGGTGCACCGATATATAAAGGCATCTTTAAAAAATATGGTATCGATTCTGCTATGCATGCAAAAAGTATGGCGTACTATTATAATCATCCAGATTTGTTATCAAAAATGTACGACAGAATTAGCGAGAAAATGGGTAAGACCAGAGATGAGGAAGCTAAGAAGCGAGAGAAAGAAGAAAAGTTAAAAGCTGAAAAAGAACTGAAAAAGCAAAAAGCTGCTGAGGCTAAAAGAACAGATTCACTTAAAAAATTAAAGAAAGCGAACCAAATAGATACATCTAGGAAAGTTCGTAAACCGTTAAAAGCACTAATTAGCGCTCCAAAATCTACAAAAAAATAATATGTTGTACCCCGATAATTGCGAAGAGAGATTAGGATTTAACGAAGTTAGGCAATTGGTACGTCAGCATTGCCTAAGTACAATGGGACAAAACTTGGTTGACAAAATGCAAGTCATGTCTAAGTACGACCAAATTGACAAGTTTCTAAGGCAAACAAAAGAATTCAAGAGCATTCTCGAAAATCAGGAGCCGCTACAAATTAATGCCTTTTTCGATATAAAAATACTAGCAGAAAAAATTAGGGTAGAAGGTACTTATTTAGTTGAAGAAGAACTTTTTAAGATCTATACTTCGCTACAAACCGTTTTTTTTGTCATCCGTTTTTTTGATGAAAGGAAAGAGCTTTATCCAAGCTTGGAAGCTTTGTTTGAACACCTTCCGATAGAAAGAGATATCCTTCGGAAAATAGAAACTGTGTTAGATGCAAAAGGAAAAATCAAACCTAATGCATCTAAAGAACTGCTTGAAATTACAACTTCCATTGCCAAAGGCGAACAGGAAGTACGCCGTAAGATGGATGCCATCTACAAAAATGCAGTGGCAAGTAATTGGGTAGCTGACGGCAGTTTAACGGTACGTGACGGGCGAATTTGTATTCCCATTTTAGCAGAAAACAAACGTAAACTGAAAGGTTTTATTCACGATGAATCTGCTAGCGGACAAACCGTTTATTTAGAACCGGAAGAGGTTTTTACGCTCAACAACAAGCTTCGGGATTTGGAGTTTGATAGAAGAAGGGAAATCATCCGTATTCTCATTGCCACCACAGATGAACTGAGACCTTACACTCCAATTCTATTATCATACCATGGTTTCTTAACCAAATTGGATTTTGTAAGGGCAAAAGCTTTGTTTGCTATTCAGGTGGGAGGGCAAATGCCTTTGTTACTCAAAGAGCCAAAAACAAAGTTGATTAATGCTCGCCATCCTCTATTAGTACTATCGTTTGCTAACGAGCAGAATGGTAAGAGCGTGGTTCCTTTGAACATTCACATGAACGATGGAATGCGTATTGTACTGGTTTCTGGACCAAATGCAGGTGGAAAATCGGTTTGTATGAAAACCGTTGGTTTGTTGCAGATGATGCTACAAACTGGCTTGTTAGTTCCCGTGGATGAACATAGTGAAATGGGTATCTTCCATCAGATTTTTGCGGACATTGGTGATGACCAGTCTATAGAATCGGATTTGAGTACTTACAGTGCCCATTTGAACAAAATGCGTTATTTCGTAGCTCATGCCAACCCGAAAACTTTAGTACTGATTGATGAGTTTGGTACTGGAACCGATCCTCAATTTGGAGGCCCAATGGCGGAAGCCGTTTTAGAAGTGCTGAACAATAAGAAAGTTAGAGGCGTAATTACCACACACTATTCTAACTTAAAACTTTTTGCTGGTGATACCGATGGCTTAGAAAATGCTTCGATGTTGTTTGATAACAGCAAAATGAAACCTCTTTACATTTTGGATATTGGCAAGCCAGGAAGTTCATATGCTTTTGAAATTGCACAAAATATCGGATTACAAAAAGAGGTTCTAGAACTGGCTAGGCAAAAAATCGGCACTAATCAAAACAGCATTGATAGTTTGTTAGTGAATCTAGAAAAGGAGAAACGTCAGGTTCACGAAACCAAGGTGAAATTAGCTAATCAGCAGAATAAGCTAAACCAGCTCCTGTCTGAAAACGAAAAGCAGAAATCCTTTCTAGAAGAAAACAAAAAAGTACTTATTAAGGATGCCAAAGTACAAGCTCAAAACATCATTAAGGATGCCAACAGATTGGTAGAGAATACCATTGCCGAGATTAAGAAGAAACAAGCAGATAAAGAAGCTACCAGAGAAATCAGGCAAAACCTACAAAAAGGATTAGCCAAAAATGAAGTTAAAATTGAAGAGCCTAAACCTGTAATTGAGTTTGATGATAGTGAGCTAGAAATTAATGATTGGATTCAGTTACGTGGTACGGAAAGTACAGGTCAGGTATTGGAAATCAACAAGAACGATTTGGTGGTGGCTTTCGGAGACCTGCGCTCGGTTGTAAAGAGAAATAGAGTACAGAAGATTAGCAATAGGCAGGTGAAGAAATTAGTGCAACGCAGTTCTTACACTAGCAGCTTAAATGATGCAGTTAGCAGTTTTAGAGCCGAACTGGATTTACGTGGAATGCGTGGCGAAGTAGCTTTGCAGGAACTGGAAAACTACATGGACAAAGCCATTATGTTGGGCTTCCCATCAATTAAAATTATTCATGGTAAAGGCGATGGTATTTTACGCAAATTGATTAGGACGCATTTGAAATCATATAAACAGGTAGATAGAATGGAGGATGAACATTTAGATAGAGGCGGGGATGGAATTACTTATGTTCATATGAAATAGTTTGTTAACCACAGATTCACAGTTTAATTTTTAAAATAAAATTTCTGCGTATCTGTGGTTTTTAAAAAAGTATCTAGTATAAACCATGAGCATTACCGATGAAAATAAGTTACTATATCTCGATAATTTAAAAACTTATTTATCAAGCTATTCTGTCATTAGCCAAACTTCATTCGAGCTCATCAAAAGCTTGATTAAATTTCAACAATTATCAAAAAATGAAATTCTAATAGTAGAAGGAGAAATTGCAAGAAACATTTATTTCTTAGCAATTGGTGCTATCAGAGCATATTCTAGTGATGCAGATGGGCACACATATAATAAAAACCTCTTCCTAAAAAACAGAATGGTAGGTTCAATGGTGTCTTCGTTATTACAAAAGCCATCCACTTTTACCTTGCAAGCTTTAGATGAATGTACGTTACTCAGTATCAACTTTAGTAATTTTAAACAACTCATTAACCAAAATGAAGACCTAAAAAACTATTACATCGCCTATTTAGAAAAGGATTGGGTGATCGCAAAAGAACAACGAGAAGTTTCTTTAGTAATGGACAATGCAGCTATTAGATATCATAAATTGCAAGCAGAACATCCAGATATTGACCAACAAATTTCATTGCATCACATTGCTTCGCATTTGGGCATCACACCAACGCAGCTCAGCCGAATTAGAAAAGCTTTAAAAGCTCAGCAAAATCAACATATGTAAATGTTTTAAACTTACAAATGTGAGAACTTTGTCGACATGAAAATATCAACGAATTAAACATAAATAACCTTACTGCCTTATGGACAAAAGTTGCTGAGTTAACTGGCAACTACACCAAAGATAAATCACTTGAAATCAGTGCAGTAAAACATTCAGAATGGCCAAACAAAATATGGATAAAAGAAGCTTTGAATAAAGAGTTGACAAACAATTTGGCAAAGCAAATGACTTCATCTGATATCAGTTTAGTATTTCCTCATTGGGATATTTATTCGAATGAGACTTCTGAAATAATCCCAGCTATTTTCAGTCAAAAATCTGAGCAAACGGGAATGTCGCTTCAATTGAATCAACTATTTGAACTGTCAAACTTGTTAGAATTTAAACGTGTGTCTACCATAGACGACGTGACACTTTGGAGTTCCATTTATCCAAAATGTTTTGGCTACGTAATTTCGGAAGATATACTATCTAAAACCAAAGATGACATAGCTTATTATCTATTTTATTCTGACGAAGAAATTGTAGGCACAGCTATCTATTATCCGAGCCAGCAAGTTGTAGGTCTACACGGCGTAGGCATTGTTCCTAAAATGAGGAAAAAAGGTTTTGCTGAGGAAATTATGCGAATTCTTTTGAATAAAGCAATAGAAGAAGGTTTTACCCATGCTGTTTTACAAGCATCCCCATTAGGTAAAGGAATTTACAAAAGATTAGGTTTTACAGAAGATTTTATGATTAGAAATTATGGTTTAAAATCAATTTAGCTGTGTTTTATTCGTAATCACATTTTGGCTAAATTGGATTACAAATCCAAGGTTAGAGAATCGGGATTGCAAATCCAGACTAGCAATAAATCTATTTTTTGGGTACTTCAACAATTATTGGCTTACTATAGAAAACAGTAACTTTACCGTCATAATCTATTTGGTCAAGTTTAACATAATATGATTTGACCACTTTTGAAGGTGTAGTTTCCTTTTTTGAACAAGAAATAAGTACTATTGCAAATGTTGTAAAAAAAGCAAATCTTAAAAATCTATTTCGAACATTAGGTATAAGTAAAAACATTAAGAAGGGAAACATAACTGCTAAATTTATTGAAGCTACGTTATGGATTATAAATTGATACTCTTTCAATGTAGAACTATTATTGGAACCTATAACTCGACCTATCTTAACAAAATTTCGACTATCTTTTTCAGCGATATAAAGATCAAAGTGAGAATTATTTGCTTCGCTTGAAGTGCTCCAGTTTACCGTAATCTTATTCGGTTCTTCGCTTTTTAAAGCTATACTTATAAGTGAAATTGGTAAAATCTGATTTCCTCTATTTTCCGAAACACTATTATTAGGAACTTGAGCGTATCCATTTAATAGAAAGACTAAAAAAAATAAAGAAATGATTGCCTTTTTTAATAAGTTGGTATTTTTCATCGGCGCTAATTTTATCAAAAATAAAATCTTTATACAATATACTTTAATTATTTAGAACTAAAAGCTTCAGTGGTTGTTTTTCAGTAAATGTGATGGGTATGAAGAAATTACTACTAGCTGCAGGCATTTTGCTATTCATTATGGCTTGCAAAAAAGACAGGAATGATGAAGATTTGACTCCTGTAGATTTGAAAACCAAAGTGCTAGTGTCTAACCTTAACTTGCCTTGGGAAATTATTTACGGCCCTGATAACTTGATTTGGTTTACTGAAAAGGCTGGTAAGATTAGTAGGATAAATCCAAGCAACAATCAGGTTATAGCTTTGCACACCATTTCTGATGTTAGGGTACAAGGTGAGGGTGGTTTGCTAGGGATGGCTTTGCATCCAAACTTCAACACTAGTCCGTTTGTATATGTATTTTATGGTTATGGAAATCCTTATAAAAATAAATTGGTCAGGTTCAATTATGCCAATAATGCTTTAAGTAATCCACAAACTTTATTAGATAATATTCCAGCTTCTTCTAATCACAACGGTTCGAGATTATTAATTTCTGGCGACAAGTTATTTGTAACCACGGGTGATGCTGAAGACCTGAATACACCCCAAAATGTAAATTCGTTAGCTGGCAAAGTATTACGTTTAAATTTAGACGGCAGCATTCCTGCAGATAATCCTTTTCCGAACAATCCAGTTTGGTCGTACGGACATCGTAATGCGCAAGGTTTAGCAATGGTTGGAAACAAGCTATTTTCTTCTGAACATGGTCCATCTACAGATGATGAAGTTAACATCATAGAAAAAGGTAGAAATTACGGCTGGCCAACAGTGACAGGAAAATGTAATGCTAGTGGCGAAACGGCCTTCTGTAACCAAAATAATGTCGCAGAATCTATCATAGAATGGACACCGACCATTGCACCTAGTGGAATGACATATTACAATTCTAATTACATACCTCAGTTTAAAAACTCATTATTATTAGCATTTTTAAAAGGGAATAAATTAATGCAATTGAAGCTGAACGATGCACAAACTGCAATTGTTGAAACCGAAGATTTTTATGTAGGAGAATTTAGAAGGATTAGAGCTGTGACTCAATCTCCAGAAGGCAAAATTTATATCTGCACTAGCAATGGTGGTAATGCAGATCAAATTGTAGAGATATCGAAGTAGCATTATGCACAGATGCACAGATTCCAAATTTAAGTTAAGAAATCTGTGTATCTGTGGTTTCTAAAAACACAACCTCTTAGTGTAGTTTTTACAACACTTAGAACTAAATTTTGCTTTTGTAAAGCAATAAAGAAATCCTATTTTAGCCAGCACTTGCCCCGAACATTCGGGGAATACACCAAATATGATTAATAAAGTAGTAGCAAATGCTGATGAGGCAATAGCTGATATTACAGACGGAAAAACTTTAATGCTTGGCGGTTTCGGCTTGTGTGGGATTCCTGAGAACTGTATTTCTGCCTTGGTTAAAAAGGGGGTTAAAGATCTAACCTGTATTTCTAATAATGCCGGAGTTGATGATTTCGGTATAGGCTTGATGTTAAAACAACGTCAGGTAAAAAAAATGATTTCTTCTTATGTGGGCGAAAATGCCGAGTTCGAACGCCAGTTATTGAGCGGCGAATTGGAAGTTGAATTAATTCCACAAGGAACTTTAGCCACTCGTTGCTTGGCGGCTGGTTATGGTATGCCTGCAATTTTTACGCCAGCAGGTGTAGGAACCGAAGTTGCAGAAGGAAAGGAAACCAGAAACTTCGACGGTAAAGATTACCTAATGGAGTATGCTTTTGATGCTGATTTTGCCATTGTTAAAGCATGGAAAGGCGATACTGCGGGTAATTTGATTTTTCGTTCTACCAGTAGAAACTTTAATCCAGTAATGGCAATGGCTGGTAAAACAACCATTGCAGAGGTAGAGGAACTGGTAGAAATTGGAGAACTAGATCCAGATCATGTTCATACACCAGGAGTTTATGTACATCGAATTTTTCAAGGGAAGGATTATGAGAAGAGGATTGAGCAGCGAACGGTGAGGACAAAGGAACAAGGATAAAAGAGCAAGGAATAAAGACTAATCTAATCCACTTTGTGCTCTCTGTGCCTTTGTGGTTAAAAAAATAAGACAATGCTTGATAAAAATGGCATCGCGAAACGTATCGCTAAAGAAATAAAAGACGGCTACTATGTGAACTTGGGTATTGGCATTCCTACTTTGGTAGCTAATTACATCCCTGAAGGAGTTAATGTAGTACTGCAATCTGAAAATGGTTTATTGGGTATGGGGCCATTTCCTTTTGAAGGAGAAGAAGACCCTGATTTGATTAATGCTGGAAAACAAACCATTACCACTTTGCCAGGTTCCTCCATATTTGATTCGGCAATGAGCTTTGGAATGATTAGAGCTCAAAAAATTGACTTAACCATTTTAGGGGCAATGGAGGTTTCTGAAAATGGAGACATTGCCAATTGGAAGATTCCAGGTAAAATGGTGAAAGGAATGGGTGGCGCAATGGATTTGGTAGCTTCTGCAAAGAATATTATTGTTGCCATGCAGCACGTTAACAAAGCAGGAGAGAGTAAGTTGTTGTCATCTTGTACTTTACCTTTAACAGGAGTGAAGTGCATTAAAAAAATTGTAACTGAGTTAGGTGTGTTTGATGTTTTACCTGAAGGTGGATTTAAACTTTTGGAAAGAGCACCAGGTGTTAGTGTAGATGAAATTAGAAAAGCTACTGCTGGTAAGCTATATGCAGATGATGATGTGCCAGAGATGGCAGTTAGTTAGCCTCTATTATTAAACCTCGTAGGTTTTAAAAGCCTACGGGGTTTCCAATTTATGAAGTTAAAGGTTTAAAACTTCGCAAATCTTTTAAATTATTTCAACGCTTCTATAATTCCAATTACATCATTCTTGCCTAAGCCTTTGTTATGAGCATCTTGGTAAGTGTCAATCATGGCTTGCGATAAAGGAAAATCAGCACCTGCTTTTTGAGCTAGTAGGATATCCTTCAACATTAAATCTAAAGCAAATGCGGCAGGATAATTGTCATTAATTAAAAGAGGTGTTTTCACTTTGGTAGCGCCATTTCCACAAGCACTCTCATTAATGATTTCCAGCATATCCTTGCGGTTTAAGCCTAACTGCTCTGAAAACAAAACTGTTTCTGCCAATCCTTGATAAATAAGGGAAAGAAAATAATTGATGGAAAGCTTCGCAGCAACACCACTTCCATTTGCACCCAAGTGTTTGGTGAGTTTTCCTAGTTTCTCAAAATAGGGTTTAGCCCTTTCTATATCTTTTTCATCGCCACCAGCCATGATAATTAAAGTTCCTTCTTTAGCTGGTATGGTGCTACCAGCAACTGGTGCATCTATAAAACCTGCATTTTTATCTTTAATTAGTTTCGCATTTGCTAGAGAGCATTCCTGAGAAATAGTACTGCAATCTATAAATAGCTTTCCGCCTAGTTCTTCTTTTGATATTTCCTGATAAACTTGATTTACTGCATCATCATTGGTCAACATCGTGAAGATGATGTCACTGTTTTTTAACAATTCACTAATGCTTTGGCAAACTACTGCCTGTTCTTTAAAATCTTCTGTTTTGTCTAAAGAACGGTTATATACCGACAAATTATGACCTGCTTTTAATAAGTTTTTAGCCATAGGATTCCCCATATTGCCCAAACCTATCCAACCTAATTTTGTATTTTTCATTGTGTTTTTTTATAACTGCTCAAAATAAAAATATGCCCGTCATTTCGACGAAGAATGAGGAGAAATCTAGCAAGTTAGATTTCTCTCTGCGTTCGAAATGACGGGCGGAAAATAAAAAACTAGAACTATGTATTTTAGACTTACGAAGTTTTGAAAACTTCGTAAGTCTAAAGAAAATTCTAAGCTTGTAAATCGCTCATGATAGTTTTAATCTTATCATTCAGCTTTTGCTCTGTCGCTTTAAATTCCTCAGTACTAGCTAAAGGTTCGTTTACGCTGCAATAAAACTTAATTTTAGGTTCGGTACCACTTGGACGAGCAGATATAATACTACCATCGGCGGTAATAAACTGCAAAACATCTGATTTAGGGAAACCTAGGTCTTTACTTGAACCAGCTTTAATATCGGTTTCTTTATTTAATTCGTAATCTTTTAACGTCACTACAGGAGAACCGCCCAAAGTAGCAGGAGGGTTATTTCTAAATTGCTCCATCATCGCTTTGATTTCCTCGGCACCAGTTTTTCCTTTCTTAGTGATAGACACCAAATCCTCTTTGTACATGCCATACTTCACATACATCTCAATCATCGCCTCGTATAAGCTACTGCCTTTATCTTTGTAGAAAGCAGTCATTTCAGCAATAAATGCACAAGAAATCACTGCATCTTTATCACGTACCAAATCGCCAACTAAATAACCATAACTTTCTTCACCGCCCACAATAAATTGCTTTTTGCCCAAAAGTTCAGTCATAATTTTCCCAATCCATTTAAAACCGGTTAGCGTATTGAAATATTCAACACCTTTTTCATCAGCGATAGCTTTAATTAAAGGCGTGGTAACGATAGTACTCACCACGTATTCATTACCAGTTAGTTTACCTTTTTCTTGCCAAGCCGTTAACATGTAATTCACCAATAAACTTCCTGTTTGGTTACCATTTAATAACACAAACTCACCATCGGTATTTTTCACTGCGATACCTACACGGTCAGCATCAGGATCTGTTGCCAAAACTAAGTCAGCATCAATTTCTTCCGCCTTTTTCAATGCCAAGGTTAAGGCTTCTTTTTCTTCTGGATTTGGATAAACTACCGTAGGGAAATTACCATCTGGTTTGCTTTGTTCTTCCACAATAGTCACATTGGTGAAACCAAACTGTGCCAAAGCAGGTGGAACTAAAGTAATTCCGGTTCCGTGAATAGGAGAGAATACAATCTTCAAATTCTTCTGACGCTCAATCGCATCTGGAGACACAGAAAGTGAGGTAATCTTGTTCAGGTATTTTTGGTCAATTTCTTCTCCAATCAATTCTACGTTAGCATCAACTCTTTCGAATTTAACCTCATCAATACTTTTAATCGCCGCTACTTCATCCATTACCATTTTATCATCAGGAGAGGTAAACTGACCACCATCAGCACCATAAGCTTTATAGCCATTATATTCTTTAGGATTATGCGAAGCAGTTAACATCACACCGCTTTTACAACCTAACTCGCGAATTGCAAACGAAAGTTCTGGTGTTGGACGCAATGCCGAAAAGAAATAAACTTTGATCCCATTGGCTGAAAAAACGTCTGCAGTAATATTCGCAAATACATCCGAATTATTTCTACTATCGTGAGCAATAGCTACACAGATTTTTTCTCCTGAATATTTCTTCAATAAGTAATTCGCTAAACCTTGAGTAGCGGTACCGATAGTATACTTGTTTACACGGTTAGAACCAGCGCCCATAATGCCACGCAAACCACCTGTTCCGAACTCTAAATTTCTATAAAAAGCATCTGTAAGCTCCGTGTAAGCTTCTTGGTCTATTAATTTTTGTATAGCTGATTTGGTGATTTCATCATAATTACCGTTAAGCCATTGTTGAACGGTTGCATTGGTGGTTTGTTCTAATTGCATATTAATATATAAGATTAATGTCGATATAAATACAAATTTTATTCGGTAGGGTTTGGTAAATTTAAATAAATCGATATTTTATTTTGCTGATTTAGCTGAAATTAACAGTCTTTTATTTATTTTCACAACCCATTACAATAATAACAAAAATCTATATCCTATAACCTAAAAAATGAAATCATTCTGTTAGTCAGAATAAATTCACAACTAGAAAAAATGAAAATTTTAAAATTTGGTGGTACCTCTGTGGGTAGCCCAGAACGTATGAAAAAATTGTTGGACATCGTTAATCCAGCAGAAAGACAAATCGTAGTATTATCAGCAATGTCTGGTACTACGAACAGCTTGGTAGAAATTTCAAACGCGTTACTGAAGGAAGATAAGAAGAAGGGCATCGAATTAATAAATACTTTAAAGGAAAAATACGACGTTGTTGTAGCGGAACTTTTGCCAGAGAGCGCAGGAGGCGATTTTAGAGCGCAAGGGCAAGAAGTGGTAGATTATCATTTCAATTTTCTCAACTCTTTAGCTAATGATATTTTTACAGCTATTGAAGACAAAGTAGTTTTAGCACAAGGTGAGTTATTATCCACTACATTATATCACGTTTATTTGAAATCTATTGGCGTACCGTCGGTATTATTACCAGCTTTAGATTTCATGAAGATAGATGAGGATAACGAACCTGTTATTCCTTACACTACCGAAAATTTAACACCAATTTTAGAGGCTAATCCTGATAATAACTTATTTATTACCCAAGGTTTTATTTGCAGAAATAGCTTTGGTGAAGTAGATAATTTACGTCGTGGTGGTAGCGATTACACTGCTTCTTTGTTAGGTGCTGCAATTTTAGCAGAAGAAGTTCAAATTTGGACGGATATTGACGGTATGCACAATAATGACCCTCGTATCGTTAAAGGAACTAAGCCAATTGCAAATCTTTCGTTCGACGAAGCAGCTGAGTTAGCTTATTTCGGTGCAAAGATTTTACATCCGCAGTCGGTTTTTCCAGCACAGAAATACAAAATCCCTGTTCGTTTGTTAAATACGATGGAACCGCAAGCTTTTGGTACCGTAATTAGCACCGAAAGTGAAAAAGGTAAAATCAAGTCTATTGCTGCAAAGGATGGTATTACTGCAATCAAGATCCAATCGAGCCGAATGTTATTGGCTTATGGTTTCTTGCGTAAGGTTTTCGAAGTTTTCGAACGCTACAAAACGCCAATTGATATGATTACCACATCTGAGGTTGCAGTTTCTTTAACTATTGATTTTACCGATAACTTAGATAAAATTGTGGAAGAACTGAACTCTTTCGGAAGTGTTGAGTTAGATAGAAACCAAACTATTGTTTGTGTAGTTGGTGATTTTGGTGCAGAGAAACATGGCTTTGCTTCTAAAGTATTAGATGCAATAAAACACTTACCTGTAAGAATGATTTCTTATGGTGGTAGCGCTTATAATATCTCTCTATTAATTAATACTGATGATAAAGTAGAAGCGTTGAGAAGCTTACACAATAGGATTTTCGAATAGATTTTATCCCAACAAACCTTGCAGGTTTTAAAAACCTGTAAGGTTCATATTTCTATCGATAGTAGAAATAAATAAAAACAAAGATTAATATCAATACAATTGAGATACGAATTCTTCTTTCGAACTCTCTGCGGCTAATATTTCCGCGACGGTAATCAATATAGTTACCTACGTAGATAACCGTGAAAAAGAGTAGGAAGAGAAGGAGTATAAATTTCAAGATTATGTTTTCCGATAAAGATATAGCACATTTTTCGAATTTAGAAACACCATTTTATTATTACGACCTGAACTTGTTGAGAGAGACACTAAAGGTTTGTAGTGAAGCGGCTAATGCGTATAATTTTCATGTGCATTATGCCATGAAAGCTAATTTCAACGATAAGGTTTTAGCGCAAATTAAACAGGCTGGCTTTGGTGCTGATGCGGTGAGTGGTGGTGAAGTAAAAAAAGCGATCGAAAGTGGCTTTGCCAACAATAAAGTAGTTTTTGCAGGTGTAGGTAAATCTGATAGGGAAATTAACTACGCTTTAGACCAAGATATTTTCTGCTTTAACGTAGAATCTCTACAAGAGCTACAGGTAATTAATGAACTAGCAGAGAAAAAGGGTAAGGTAGCAAAAGTAGCCATCCGTATCAATCCTAACGTAGATGCGCATACACATGCGAATATTACTACAGGATTGGACGAAAATAAGTTCGGTATCAATTCTTGGGATATGCCTGCTTGTGCCGATATTTTAAGTGTTTCTGCAAATCTTGAATTTGTCGGTATCCATTTCCATATTGGCTCTCAAATTACCAATTTAGACGTTTACAAAAACCTTTGTGTGCGTGTAAATGAATTTGCTGCTTGGTTTGAAGACAAAAACTTTAAAGTTAAGGTTTTAAATGTTGGTGGCGGTTTAGGTATCGATTATCACAATCCAAACGCTCAAATTCCAAACTTTGAAGCTTACTTTAAAATATTCGCTGATTTCTTGGATATCAAGCCTCACCAAGAAGTACATTTTGAATTGGGTAGGGCGTTGGTTGGTCAGTCTTCATCTTTAATTAGCCGGGTGCTTTACGTAAAAAACGGCAAGAAAAAGAATTTCATTGTTTTAGATGCCGGTATGACTGAGTTAATGCGACCAGCTTTGTATCAGGCATACCATCAAATTGAAAATATCTCGCCAAAAACTACTGAAACAACTGTAAAATATGATGTAGTTGGACCTATTTGTGAAAGCACAGATTGCTTTGGAAAGGAAGTAGCTTTGCAAGAAACTTTTAGAAATGATTTGATTGCGATTAGAAGTACAGGGGCTTATGGCGAGGTAATGGCTTCTAATTATAACCTGCGTGATGCGATTGTAACTGTTACCAGCGAAGATTATTAGTAATTAAACATTAAGGAGTTAAGAAAGGTTAAGCCTTAATATATCTTAATTCCTTAATGTTGAAATAATTTATCGCCTTCTTCTGGCTGCAACATATACTACAACTCCTGCAAGCATTGCTATTGCTCCCACGTATGGAGGCCAGTTTACAGTTTCTTGTTTGTCAGCAGAAATTTCAATTGCGCCAACATCAACAATTTTCTCTTTTTTAGTGTAGGTAAACCCACTCCAAACTAGCATAATTAATCCAACTACGATTAATAAAACTCCTAATGATTTTCCCATAACAATGATATTTTTTTGATATGGAACAGCTTAACAAAGCTAATTGTTTCGTAACTTAATATTAGTTGTTAGTAAAGAGATGATTTTTTCAAACGGTAAATCTTCATTAGGATTGACCAATAAAATTTTCATTTTGGCTCGCTTTTCAACTAACAAATCTCCGTCATTTAATAAGTGGCCATCTACAAAACCAATATAAGGCTGTTTAAATTTCTTATGAATCCACAAGTAACATAACATTTTTCCGTTATAACAGAAAAATGGAAGTTTATACTTCCATTCTGCGGTAATGTCATCGTCTGTCGATAAGATAATATCTCTCAAACCCAGCAAGCAACTTTGAAAAGGTTCTTCTTGCTTTAAATAGAATTGATCAAGTTCGCTTAACATTACGAATAATCTTCTTCCTCAAAGAAATCGGCTAAACCACCTAGGTAATACTCATTAATGCCTTCAGTAAATTCCTTATAATCTTCTTCTGGAATATTAGTTTGTACAAATTCTAACGAAGTGCCCTTTTTGTCTGGATGAAGCTTGATAGTCACGATTGAAGGTTCATTATCTTCGCCAAAATACCATTGCTGCACAATTTTTTTGTTAGGCTCGAATTCGATGTTTTTCCCTACGATATCGCCATCCCAGAACGAAAATTCTGTTCCAGCTTCTTCTTGAAATTCTACCTCAGCACCAGTCCATAGTTGAATGCTTTGCGCCTTGGTTAAACCTAAATAAACTTCTTCAGGAGGAGCGGGCAGTAGTATATATTTTTTAAATGTTTTCATTGTTTTTTGTTTAGCGATTAGCGTTTGCGAAGTTACATTATCAATGCCATACGCTAATCGCTTATCTAGAATTATTTAAAAGCATTAAGTCCAGTCACATCCATCCCTGTAATTAGCAAATGTACATCATGTGTGCCTTCATAAGTTACCACAGATTCTAAGTTCATCATGTGACGCATAATCGAGTATTCTCCAGTAATCCCCATACCGCCCAACATTTGACGGGCATTACGGGCAATATCTAAAGCTATCTCTACGCTGTTACGTTTAGCCATCGATATTTGCTCAGCAGAAGCTCTATTTTCACTTTTTAACTTGCCCAAACGCCAAACCAATAGTTGTCCTTTTGTAATTTCGGTAATCATTTCAGCTAACTTCTTCTGTTGCAACTGAAAACCACCGATAGGCTTACCAAATTGTTCACGTTCTTTAGAATAACGTAGGGCTGTATCATAGCAATCCATAGCAGCGCCTAATGCACCCCAAGCAATGCCATAACGAGCTTGGTTCAAACATCCCAACGGACCTTTCAAACCTTTGATATCAGGGAATACATTCTCTTTTGGAACTTTCACGTTATCAAACACCAACTCGCCAGTTGCTGAAGCTCTTAAACTCCATTTATTATGTGTTTCTGGAGTGCTAAAACCTTCCATTCCTCGCTCCAAGACCATTCCTCTGATTTTACCTTCTTCATCTTTAGCCCAAACCACGGCAATATCAGCGAAAGGAGCATTTGAAATCCACATTTTAGCGCCGTTTAAAAGATAGTGGTCGCCTTTATCTTTAATGTTGCTTACCATACCACCTGGATTAGAGCCGTGATCTGGCTCTGTTAATCCGAAACAGCCCATCAATTCTCCCGTCGCTAATTTCGGCAGATATTTTTTACGTTGTTCTTCAGTTCCATAAGCATAAATAGGATACATCACTAACGATCCTTGCACCGATGCTGTAGAGCGGATGCCTGAATCACCACGTTCAATTTCCTGCATAATAATACCATAGGCAGTATAATCCAGGCCAGCACCACCATATTCTACAGGAATAGTAGGGCCAAAGGCGCCAATTTCTCCCAAACCTTTAATCAATTGTCGAGGAAATTCTGCCTTTTGCGCATAATCTTCAATAATCGGACTTACTTCTTTCTTCACCCATTCTCTAACAGAAGCACGAATTAACAAATGTTCTTCAGACAAAAGTTCGTCTACCAAATAGTAATCTGGGGCTTCGTAAAGGTCTTTTCTTGCAGATTTGCTCATTTCAAAAAGGATTTAGGTTTTTAACTGGTTACGTTCAAAGTTAGTAAAATACCTCAATCGCTAAACAAAATTTAGGTATAATTGCGTTCACAAAACTTTACAGGAAATGTACACTCAAACAGTTGCTTTAAGAGACGTTAGATGCCATGCACTTCATGGATTTTATCCAGAAGAACATTTGATTGGCTGCATTTTTATGGTAGATATTGAAGTCACTTTTGAACCTAATGATGATACCGAAAACTTAGACAAAACGGTAAACTACGAAGTGCTCAACAAAATCATCCTTAGTGAGATGGCTAACACACAAAAACTTCTGGAAACAGTAGTAAAAAATATTTTGGATACAGTAAAAAAGAGCTATCCATTTATACTTACAGCAAAAGTGGGCATTAGAAAAATGAACCCACCTATGCCTGGCCAAATAGGGCATTCGTTTGTGCAATTGAGTTATAGTCAAATTTAAGCTTCTAACTTCGTTATAGTTGCTCAAAATCAATCATTTTGTTTCTTTCCTTATCAGGAATAACTGCTGGACTTTTAGTGTCGTAATCGTAAACCACACAAACGGTTTTTCCTTTGCTACAAATAACTTCTTCACCATTCTTGATCTTAACGATGACGTATTCTAAATCGAAACTGGTGTTACCAATGCGAGAAGTGCGTACGTAAACACTTATCTTATCTCCTAAATGCAATGGCTTTACATAGGTATTTTCTGCCTTTCCAATTACCACACCGGTTTTTTTCCAATCCCATTGGATAGCTTGCTGCCAATATTTAGTTCTTGCAATTTCCATGTAGGTAAAATATACTGCATTATTTACGTGACCCATCATATCTAGATCGGTAAAACGCATTTCTAAGTCTGTTCGATACTTGAAAACATCGGTCTTTATCTCTAAATCTGACTTTTTGTCATTAGTTATTTCTTTTTTACGCCAAAATGTCTTAAAAATCATATTGTTTCTCGATTGGAATGTAGTTTGAATAAGAGTGAATAACAGTTAAAAATTAAAAAAATAAAAAGGAGATATAACATGAGCTTAGTAAAATTCAACAACAGAACTAGAAACACAGCACCTTACTTTAACAACGTATTTGATTCATTGTTTAGCGATGCATTAAATAAAAACTATGGTGTAAATAAAATGCCATATGTAAATATTTCAGAAACTGCAGATAGTTATAAAATTGAGCTTGCAGCACCTGGTTTAAACAAAGAAGATTTTAAAATCGAATTAAAAAAAGATAACCTTTCTGTTTGGGCCGAGAAAAAAGTAGAACAAACTGAAGAGCAAAAAAATTACACTCGCAAAGAGTTCAACTATTTATCATTCGCTAGGTCATTCGTATTACCAGAAGGTATTGATGCAGAGAAAATTAATGCAGAATACTTAAATGGCATTTTGAATATCACCATTGGTAAAAAAGAACAAGCTAAAGACGATCATAAAGAAATTGTAGTTTCATAATACAATGGTTTGATTAACCCAATGTGGGTTTGGTTTAAGGTTACAAGGGCGCATTGAAAAATGTTGCCCTTGTTTTATTAATAGCCAAAAATCCACAGACTTATCATTATTTCGGGTTTTCATTATTAAGTTTAAGTAAAATCATTGTTGATACTTGTAAAAAAATATCTGTGCATCTGTGGCTAATATTGTTTAGAACAAAACCAAATTAACAGCGACAACTAGGCTAATTAACCGTTTTTATTAATTTTGCAGCATGCAACAAGAAATCATCGACATCAAGCGTAAGGCACTCAAGATAAATCTGAATCCTAAAATCTACGGCACATTTGCAGAAATAGGTGCAGGACAGGAAGTTTCGAGGGCATTTTTTAACGTTGGTGCCGCATCTGGTACCGTTGCAAAAACCATATCAGCTTATGATATGACTTTTAGTGACGAGATTTATGGTGCCGAGGAATCTGGAAGGTACGTAAGTCAGAACCGATTAATTAAGATGCTCGACCACGAATATTCTTTGTTGATTGAGCGTTTAAAGGGAGACAAACATGGTGATAAAACCTTCTTCGCCTTTGCTAATACCGTTACTACTTTAAACTACAAGCGCACAAATGACCCTCACGGTTGGGTTGGTTTGCGTTTTCAAAGCGAACCAGGTGGCTTGCCGAATGAAATTTATTTCCACGTTCGTTTGTTAGATACCGATGTGCAAATGCAGCAACGTGTATTGGGAATGATTGGTGTAAACTTAGTTTACGCCGCTTTTTATTATGCAAACGACCCGAAAAAAATGATTGAATCTCTAGTGGACAACTTAAACGTTGGCTCGGTAGAAATTGATTTGATTTCGGTACAAGGTCCTGATTTTAAAGACATCAATAACTTATTGCTTAACTTATACTTGATTGTTAAAGATTTCTCAACCGCTGCAATATTTGATTCAGACTCACATCCTCGTCAGGCGAAAGATTTGTTGTACAAGAAAGACGTAATGATTTTACGTACCAAATATGGTCAAAAATCAAATCCTAACTTTAGTTTATTTAACAAAGCAGCCGACCAATTTAAACTGGTAAACAAAGTTGACGACAGCAATTTAATTGTAATGATTGAGGTTTTAATCACAAACGTTTTAACCGCTGCACAGGAAACTCCAGATGATATTGATTTAGAAGTGGTAGCAAAAAGAGCAGAGGAGATGTGCAAAACAGGTAACTTCGTTATCGTTTCTAACTTTACACGCAAAAATAGATTAGCAAAATATTTGGATAGATGTAGACCGAAAAGTGTGGGTATGTCTACCAACATCAACAACTTGAAGTTCGTTTTCAACTCTGCAAATTTTGGAGAAAACTACACGGGTCACTTGTTAAGCTACGTAAATGATATGTTCAGCAGAAATGTAAGATTGTTTGCTTATCCTTTCTTAGACAAAAAAAGTAATACTGTAATTACGACCAAAAATATGCCTGTATCTACAGAAGCCAAACCTTTGTTCGATTTCTTGATTTTGAATGGTTACATTACCGATATTGATCATTATAGCGAAGGCGAAGTAAAAACAGTTTAATGAAAAGCAATAAGGATAATTTGGCAGAGAAAAGCAGTTTACACATTAGAAACAAGCATAAATCTCGTTACGATTTTAATAGCTTAAAAATAGCTCTTCCCGAACTTTCCGAATTTGTATCCATTAACAAATATGGAGACGAATCGATAGACTTTTCCAATCCTAAAGCTGTTAAAACAATAAACAAGGCTTTACTAAAACATTTCTATCAAATTGATTTTTGGGATATTCCCGAAGGATATTTATGCCCACCAATACCAGGTAGAGCCGACTACATTCATTATGCTGCCGACTTGTTAGCATCTTCTAACGAGCAGCACATCCCAAAAGGCAAAAAAATTAAAGTGCTAGACATTGGTGTAGGAGCAAATTGTGTTTATCCAATTATTGGTCACCAAGAATATGGCTGGCAGTTTGTAGGTTCCGATATTGATGATATTGCCGTTAAATCTGCAAAAAACATCGTTGAGGTAAATAACACGTTAACAAAGTCTATTGAAATAAGGCTGCAGACATCTAAAGCGGATATTTTTAAAAGCTTAATTCGTAAGGAAGAGAAATTTGACTTGACGATTTGTAATCCTCCCTTTCACGCATCAGCGGAAGAAGCAAATGCAGGCTCACAACGAAAGAACAGAAATCTGGGAAATAAAAACTACGCCAACCCAGTCTTAAATTTTGGTGGTAAAAATACCGAATTATGGACTAAGGGAGGTGAAATTGCTTTTATTGGAAAAATGATTGACGATAGTAAACTATTCAAAAATCAATGTCTGTGGTTTACAAGCTTGGTTTCTAAAAGCGAAAACTTAGGCGGAATTTACGCTATGCTAAATAGGGCAGAAGTAGCAGAAGTAAGAACCAGCGAAATGAGTACGGGAAATAAGATCACCAGAATTGTAGCTTGGACCTTTATGGATGAAGCACAACAAAAGAACTGGGTTAAAGGCTGGTAATTTATTTCGCACCTTAATTTAAGCTATCAAATTAAGCTTTAGCATTTAACGTCGTCACCCTGATTTTTTTGGTCTGTTAAGAAAAAAAGATGCTGAAATAAATTCAGCATGACGTTTGGAGCAAAGTTTATCTTCTAACCTTTACTATACAAATCCTTAAAAACAATCCCCATCTGCAAATCAGGATTTTCTAATGCTTTAAAGCCAAATTGTTGGTACAATCCATGAGCGTCCAACGTACTTAGTCCGTAAGTCCTCAATCCCTGTAAATCTGGGTGAAATAACATTAGCGACATCAGTTTTTTAGAAAGTCCCAAACCTCGAAATTCTTCTTCCACATAAACATCACACAAATAGGCAAAAGTAGCTTTGTCGGTAATCCAACGAGCAAAAGCAACCTGCTGCTGCTCCTTATAAATACCAAAGCATAAAGAATTAGCTATCGATTTTTGTACCAGTTCAAAAGGAATACCCTTAGCCCAATAAGATTGCTTGCTTAAGTAAAGATGTACTGCTTTTACATCTACCAAGTTGCGGTCATCTGAAAAGACAAACCCGTTTTCTTTAATTTCCATTTTTTTAAGTGGTCAGGCATCAGGTATTAGGTGTCAGTTTTAATACTTCAAAAAACAATTAACCATTAATCACTAATAATTAATCATTAAAGCTAGTTCCTCATATTTATAAACTGCAAAGGCTGTCCAAAATCTTCACCTCTGCAAAGTTGGATTACTTTCTGTAAATCATCAATATTCTTGCTTTGCACACGCACTTGATCATCCATCATCGAAGGCTGTACTTTAAGTTTACTGTCTTTGATTTTAGCTACAATTTTCTTTGCTGTTTCTCGGTCAATTCCTTCCTTTACCGTAATCTCTTTTCTAATCATATTGCCGGAAGCAATAGTTTCCTTACCAAAATCCAAACTATTTGCATCTAAATGTTGTTTCATCATTCGAGAGATAATCGAATCAATGATTGCTTTCAAACGCATATCATCCTCAGTTACAATGGTAATGAGATTTGTTTTCTTATCCAGCTCGATAGTACTTTTAGAAGTATTAAAATCGTATCTGTTTAAAATCTCTTTTTTAGCATTATTGATGGCATTGTCTAAAGTTTGTCCATCTATTTTACTTACTATATCGAAACTTGGCATATTGTTGTGCTTAGTTGAAAAGAATTGATAAATTTATTTAAATACAAAAAAACGCAAAAAATAGGATATCATCATCATTTGTTAAAATTAAGGATGATTTCTTCACCTTCTAAAACCTAAACGCATGGCAAATAAATCAAAAACATCAAAAAGGGCAGTAAAAAAGGCTGCTAAAAAACAATTAGAACAAAGCTTAACTGAGAAATTCTTAGAAGCCATTAAAGGGTTAGGGCATAATGCCGAATCTTTAGGTGCCGATGTGTCAAAAGCCAGTAAAGCTGTTGCTAAAAAAATAGCGAAAACTTTTACAGAAGTAAAAGAAGTAGTTGGAAATAAGATTGAAGACATTACTTCATCGAGTAAAGACAAAGCAACTAAAAAAGTTAAAACAGTAAAAAAAGGAACAAAAAAGGCAGGTAAAACCGTAGATAAAGCTGCAACTAAAATAGTTAAGAAAGCAGTAAAAAAAGCAAAACCGATAGTTAGTAGTGTAAAGGTAGTAGCATTAGAAACTGAAGAGAAAGTAGCGAAAGCAGTTAAGCCGCCAGTAAAAAAAGCTACGGCAGCGGCTAAAACTGCAGTTAATAAAACCACAGAAAGTGTAGCTACGGCCGCTAAACCAGTAGTTAGAAAAACTACCACAACTGCTAAAGCTGTAGTAAATAAGATTGCAGATAAAGCATCTGAAGCTAAAGAAGCAGTGGCGAGAAAAGCTGTAATACAGAAGGAACCTGCAAAAGCTGGTGCAACAGGAACCAAATCAAGAGCTACTACAGCTAAAAAAACCAATGTTAAATAATTGATTTTTATTAATATCCAATTAATGATAAATTAACATTAAATTTTTCAATTTGGAAATCCTTTAAAAGTTTTTGAAAAACTTAACTACATAGAGACATAAGGATAAATTATAATAGATTAGTTGGGAAATAATGAATTTTAAACTTATTTAATCTATTTTTCTATGTGTCTATGTGGTCATAAGAAATAAGACTACTTATTAAGGATTTTTTTAATTTACCTAATGGCCAAAAAGAAGCTTCCGTTTTTAAATAGAGAAATAAGTTGGTTATACTTTAACGAACGTGTGTTGCAAGAAGCGGCAGACGAAACTGTGCCTCTAATTGAACGTATTAAATTCCTTTCTATTTTTTCTTCAAATTTGGATGAATTTTACCGCGTTAGGGTAGCTTCTTTAAATCGATTGGTTAATTTGAACGAAAAAGCGAAGGCTTTATTGGGATTTAACCCTAAGAAGGTACTAGATGAAATTAAAAACATCGTTGTAAAACTAGAACGTCGTTTTGAGACACTTTTTCAGGATATTTTAATTACTGAACTTGCACAAAAACGTATCTTCATACTCAACCATACTCAGCTTAACGTAGCAAGAGGGGAGTTTGTTCGTCAGCATTTTAGAGATAAAATTCTTTCGAATCTGGTTCCGATTATGATTGATATAAACAAGCCATTTCCTGAATTGAAAGATAGGGCTTTGTACTTTTTCGTTCAGCTTTCTAACAATTCTGGCAAGAATAAAAAATATGCAATTTTAGAACTACCAGATAGCATTTCTAGGTTTTTGGTACTTCCAGAAACTAATGATTTAAAGTTTATCATCCTTTTAGAAGATATCATTAAGTATTGTTTAGACGATATTTTTTATGTGTTCAGCTACAAGGAAATCCAAGCCTACTCCATCCAATTAACGAGAGATGCTGAATTGGATATAGATAAAACAGTTAGTGATAAATTTATAGAAGAACTTCGCAAAAGTATTGATAAACGTAAACGAGGAAAACCTATGCGTTTGCTTTACGATAGTGATATGCCTTTCGATATGTTGAGCTTTTTGGTAAGCAAGCTAAAAGTAGGTGCAGATGGTTTAATCCCTGGTAATAAATACCATCGTTTTGGCGACTTCATAGCATTTCCTAATGTTGGCGCTAAAGATTTGGAATATCAACCGATGGTGCCTTTGAAAGTTAAGAACTTGCATAGAACAGAAAGCCTTTTTAAGAAAATTGCTGAAAAGGATTTTGTAGTTCACTTGCCCTATCAATCTTACGATTACATCATCTTATTTTTAAGAGAAGCCGCAATTGACCCTAAAGTTACCGAGATAAACATCACACTGTACCGTTTGGCAGAGAACTCTAAGGTCATCAATGCGCTAATTAATGCGGCGAAAAATGGCAAAGTTGTAAACTGTTTGGTAGAATTGAAAGCCCGTTTTGACGAAAGTGCTAATATTTTCTGGACCAATCGTTTGATGGAAGAAGGCGTAAATGTAAACTACGGTTTAACGGATTTCAAAGTTCACTCGAAAATCTGTTTGGTTAAACGCATCGACAAAAGAAAAACGACCTACTACGCCAATTTAGCCACTGGAAATTTCAACGAAAAAACTGCCCGTATTTATTGCGACCACAGTATTTTTACTGCAAAAACAGAAATCACTTCTGAATTAGTTAAATTATTTGGAGCCTTAAATAAACGTACAGTGGCTAAAGGATTTAAACATTTAATTGTTTCTCCAATAGACTCTAGAAATAGAATTTACAGCTTAATTGATAGAGAAATCAAAAATGCTAAAGCTGGTAAAGCTGCTTATATGATTATTAAAGTTAATAGCTTAGCAGATGAGGGTATCATAGAAAAGCTTTATGAAGCGAGTAATGCCGGTGTACAAATAAAGTTAATTATTAGAGGTATTTGCTGTTTAGTGCCTGGAGTAAAGGATTTCAGCGAGAATATTACCGTAATTAGTATTATAGATAGATTTTTGGAACATGCCCGTATCTTCATTTTTGGAAATGGAGGCAAAGAGGAAATGTTCCTTTCATCAGCAGATTTAATGTCACGTAATTTTGAACATCGAGTAGAAGTGGGTTTCCCAATTTTAGATGATGAGGTAAGGCAGGAAATTAAAGACATTATCGACCTTCAATTACAGGATAATGTGAAAGCAAGAAATATCACTAAAGCAAACGACAATAGATATCATAAAAACAGATTAGCTAGCAAAGTAAGAGCTCAATTTCAATCTTACAGTTATCTAAAAAATAAACATCAATAAAATGCTCAGATACGCCGCCATAGATATAGGTTCTAACGCAGTACGATTATTAATAGCCGATATTACCAATAACGACAAAAGTAATTTCAAGAAAAACACTTTGGTTCGTGTACCCTTACGTTTGGGTGATGATGCATTTTTAGACCAAGAACTATCAGAAAAAAAGATTGAAGACTTGGTAAAAACGATGGTCGCTTTCAGGAATTTAATGGATGTGTATAACGTTACAGATTATTTGGCTTGTGCTACATCCGCAATGCGTGAAGCTAAAAACGGGAAGCAGGTTATTGAAAAAATAAAGGAAATTGCTAATATAGACATAGAAATCATTGAAGGTCAACGTGAGGCGAGTATCATCTATTCGAATCATATTGAAGAAAACTTAGATATTAAAAAAAGCTATCTATATATTGACGTTGGTGGTGGAAGTACAGAGCTTTCTGTATTTGTAAATAAGCAACCTATCGCTTCTAAATCTTTCAACTTAGGCACTATTCGTATCCTAGATAATCAAGACAAGGAAGAAACTTGGAATGAAATGAAGGAATGGATTAAGGAACATACAAAAGAACTAAAGCAAGTTGTAGGTATTGGAACTGGTGGAAATATCAATAAATTGTTTCGCATGAGTGGTGAGAAGGACGATATGCCGTTATCTTTCTTAAAATTGAGGAATATGTACAACGAGTTAAATAGTTATTCTTTGAAGGAACGTATTTCTATTTTAAGATTAAATCAGGATAGGGCAGACGTCATTATTCCAGCTTGCGAAATCTATTTAACGGTAATGAAATGGGCGGGAATCAAACAGATTTTTGTTCCTAAAGTTGGTATGGTTGATGGAATAATCAACTTATTACTAGAAGAGAATTTATAAATCTTAAACGTCATTTCGACGAAGAATGAGGAGAAATCTATCAATTTTATTTTGCAAGTTGCTAGATTTCTCTCTGCGTTCGAAATGACGGAATGTTTACTGTTATTTCTTAACTAAACTCGCAGCAGCCTCATCCACAAACCATTGCAAATCACCGTTTACAGGGCTAATTAATTGAGATGGATAATTTGCGAAATCTTTCTCTTCCCCAAATACTTTAGCTAATGCTTCAGCTTTGTTCTGGCCAAAAGTGATAAATACCACGTGTTTAGCTTGGTTAATCAACGGAGCAGTTAAGCTCACACGATTGGTATTCAGTTTTTCTACCCAAACACTAGCAACGCTTAGCTCTTCATTATTAACTAAGGTTGTATGAGGGAAAATAGAAGCAGTGTGCGCATCATCGCCCATGCCCAGTAGAATCAAATCGAAGATAATAGCAGAGTCTGAGAAATGCTCATCTAATTTATTCTTGTAGTCAGCAGCGGCTTCTTCTGGAGATAAATTGGTATCCACATAAAAAATGTGACCATCCTTCAGTTCTAAATTATCGAAGAAGCTTTCTTTAGCCATTAAGCCATTGTAATCTTTCTCAAAAGGTAGTACTGTTCTTTCGTCACCAAAAAAGAAATAGGTTTTATCCCAATCAATTTTGTCTTTGTAAGTAGTTGATAAAAGGTGGTATAATCCTTTAGGCGAACTTCCGCCAGTTAACACAAAATCAAAACGACCTTTTTCGGCGATTGAGTTATTGGCAACCTCAATTACGTACTGAGCTAATTGCTCATTTAATTCGGTTTGGTTGTTAAATATATTTAGTTTCATTATTCTTTCATTTATCGTCATTTCGATGAGGAGGAACGACGAAGAGAAATACAGCAGTTTTATAATTTAGGTGTTAGATTTCTCCTCATTCTTCGTCGAAATGACGGTTGTGGTGCTTAATCTTTAATTGGCAACGTAAACCAATGAAAACCATCTTTAGCAATTAATGCTTCGGCATCTTCTGGTCCCCAGCTGTCTGCTGCATAATTAGGGAAACTTAACGATGTTTTATTTTCCCAAAGATGAATAATAGGCATTACCAATTCCCAAGCAGCTTCTACCTGGTCGCCACGCATAAACAAAGTTTGATCGCCAGTCATTGCATCTAACAACAAAGTCTCATAAGCTTCTGGCGAATCATTCTCATAAGTACCTTTGTAATTAAAAACCATATCTACCGGATTAAGTACCATATCCAATCCTGGGCGTTTAGATTGTACTTGCAATCTGATACTCGCTTCGGGCTGGATGCTGATAATCAGCCTATTTTGTTGCCAAGTTTCGGCCACATTGTTCGAGAAGATATGATGAGGCACATCTTTAAACTGAATGGTGATGATTGATGAAGTTTGGTTCATCCTTTTACCAGTACGTAGGTAGAAAGGAATACCTTGCCAACGCCAATTATCAATAAAGAATTTCACTGCAGCAAAAGTTTCCGTGTTAGAATGGGCATCTACACCTTTTTCAGTACGGTAACTTGGTACTTCTTTGCCTTCAACCCAACCTTTACTGTATTGACCACGAACGGCATGCGCACCAATTTCTTCTGGTTTAAATGGACGAACGGCTCTTAACACTTCCACTTTTCTATCTCTAATCTCATCTGCATTGAAAGAAATAGGAGCTTCCATGCCAACCAAACAAAGTAACTGTAATAAGTGATTTTGAATCATATCACGCAAAGCACCTGCACCTTCGTAATATCCACCTCTATCACCAACACCTAATTGTTCGGTTACAGAAATTTGAATGTGCTCGATGTAATTTCTGTTCCATAACGGCTCGAATAACGAGTTCGCAAAACGGAAAGCCATCATATTTTGAACCGTTTCTTTACCTAAATAGTGGTCAATTCTATAAATCTGTTTCTCGGTAAAAATACCACTTAACAATAGATTTAATTCTTTGGCACTGTCTAAATCGTGTCCAAATGGTTTCTCAATTACTATCCTACAATTGTCTTCGTTACCAGTAAGTTTATACTCGTGTAGGCACTGTGCAATTAAAGGAAATAGGTTAGGGGCTACTGCTAGATAGAAAATAACTTGCGTTTTCTCACCAAAATCAGCTTGATACTTTTCAATTTCTACTTTAAGATTTTCAAAAGTCTGCTGCGATTTTACATCTATAGAACTGTAATGGATATTCTTGCTGAATACATCCCATTTATCTTTTTTCACCTTTCCATTTCTCGAGAACTCATTAACGCTATTTAATAGTTCTTTCTGGTACTTTTCATCTGTAAATGCTGTTCTGCCAGTTCCAATAATTGAAAACTGTGCAGGCATATAACCTTCGGTGTATAAATTGTATAAAGCTGGTGCTAACTTGCGTTTGTTTAAATCGCCGGTACCGCCAAATATTACAAATATGGTTGGATTAAGTTTACTTGCTTTTTTCATTTGAGTGGTTATTCTAAACATTAAGAAGTTAAGTTTAATTAAGTCCTTAATTATTCTTCATTCCTTAATGGTTGAAACTTTTTTGATTTTTAACTTTCTACTTTTAACTTATTTTCCGTTCCATTCAGCGTGAAATACCCCTTCGCTATCAATGCGCTCAAAAGTATGTGCTCCAAAATAATCACGTTGTGCTTGAATTAAATTAGATGGCATTCTACCCGTTTTCAAAGTATCGAAATAAGTAATAGCAGCCGCATAACAAGGTATCGCAATACCAGTAGAAATAGCAGAAGCAATTACATTTCTAGTATCTTTTAATCCAGCTTGAAGTTTTTGTTGGATGGATGCGTCTTGATATAAGTGCTGTAAGTTAGGTTGCTTTTGGTAAGCCTCGTAGATATCCTGTAAAAACTCTGCACGAATAATACAGCCACCTCTCCAAATCTTCGCAATTTCTGCCATGTTCAATTCATAACCATATTCTGCAGACGCTTTCCATAACAAGTGCATTCCTTGCGCATAAGCCGAAGCCATTGCAAAGTAGAATGCTTCTTCTAACTGATCTTCAAAACCTTCCTTATTTTCAATTTGTGCAGCTTTGCCGAAAGAACCTTCCAATTCCACACGTAAATCCTTCAATTTAGAAAGATTCCTTCCTGCTACCGAAGCATCAATGGTATTTAAAGGAACTTCTACGTCCATTGCAATTTGCGAAGTCCATTTTCCGGTACCTTTAGATTTGGCTTGGTCTTTAATTTCATCAACTAATAAATTGCCAGTTTTTTCATCTTTAAATAGAAAAACATCTTTAGTGATTTCCATTAAGAATGACTTTAAACGACCGTTATTCCATTTCTCGAATACCTGTTGAATTTGAGCATTATCGTAACCTAAACCATTTTTGAGGATGTCGTAAGTTTCGGCCAATAATTGCATAATGGCATACTCGATACCGTTGTGCGTCATTTTCACAAAATGACCGGCAGCACCAGGACCAATGTAGGCGACACAAGGTTCGCCGTTTACTTTTGCAGAAACTGCTTCCAACAAATCTTTCACTACAGCATAAGCCGCTTTTTCGCCTCCAGGCATTAAACTAGGTCCGAAACGAGCACCTTCCTCGCCACCGGAAATTCCCATTCCAAAGAAATGGAAACCTTTTTCTTTCAATTCTTGTGATCTTCTGGTTGTATCTGTATAATATGAGTTTCCACTATCAATAATGATATCGCCTTCGCTTAATAAAGGTGTAATTTCTGCAATCACATCATCCACAATCTTACCAGCAGGAACCAATAAAATAATGGTTTTTGGAGATTGCAGGCTGTCAATAAAATCTTCAACCTTGGCAAATCCTTTTAGGTTGTGCGCTTTACCTTCTTCTTCCAATAAAGCAAGCATCTTCTCGCTCTTATCGTGTCCGGTAACCGAAAAGCCGTGGTCGGCCATATTTAATAACAAGTTTCTGCCCATGGTTCCCAAACCAATCATGCCGAAACTGTAGGTGCTATTCGTAGTGCTCATGTATATGTGATTATTATTATTGGTATTTTTAATTAGATTGTTGTTAGTCGTGAAGATTCGTGCAAACCAAAAACTTCTCTTTAATCTTCCAAAGTTTAGCGCCACCCTTAATCCCGTCTTGGTTAGATACGATTTTAATGTTGTGGTCTAATTTAAAATTGATATTTGCAGAATTTCCACCGCCAATGTAAAGTACATCGTAGTTGAAAACAGTTTTATATATTTCGATGATATATTTTAATCGTTTGTTCCATTCCTCTTTACCTACTTTTTCGAAACCTCTCTTACCGATGTATTCATCATAGCTTTCTCCTTTAGTGATAGGCAAATGTGCCAATTCGAAGTGGGGCAGTAAATCTCCATCGAAAAGTAGGGCAGTACCGAAACCAGTTCCCAAAGTGAATACAATTTCTAAGCCTTTACCTTTTACAATGCCCAATCCTTGCAAGTCGGCATCATTAACTAACCGTACTGGCTTGTCAAACAACTGGCTAATCTGGTCTGCTAAATCTACATTAGACCATTTGTTTTCTCCTAAATTAGGTGCTGTTTGTACCACACCATCCCTAACGTAACCAGGAAAGCCAACAGAAATTTTCTCGAAATCCTTTAAATCAGCAGTTAGTTTTTTAATAGTAGCAATTACCTCGGCAGGACCAGCATTTTTCGGAGTAGATTCGGATACATAATCAGTGATGATTTTACCATTGTCATCCAAAATACAAGCTTTAATATTTGTTCCGCCAATATCTATAGTGAGTACATTTCCTTTTTTTGAGATTTTCTTTACCGACATAATTGTCTCTTTTATTTAGGTGCTAATCAAAGATAGCTAGTTTATAAAGGGGAAAAGTTATTTTAAAATCAAATTTCATTGTTTGCTTCAAATTCGAATTCGATTAATTTAGGCACATTGTTTACCATTGAACCTATGATCTTTTTAGTGATGATATCTTCGAAATAGAGTGCTTCTTTAGCTTTGATCTGCTTCTTTAGATTACAATAAATGTACAGGCATTTAATCCAATTGATGGCTTTCTCTTTGTCTTTCCAAAGTTGTGGATATAAAGAAACCACATTACCGTTAAACTGTATCAGCTTTTTTTCTAATAAACCTTTAACATTTGCCAATATTTTAGCGTTTTGTTCAGCCGAATTGATAGGTGCAGAATGTTTCTTGTTTGCGTAAAACATGTGGCTAATTTACTAAGAATTAATTTATAATTTACTCATAAAAGCTATTGTTTAGCCATAGATGCACAGATTTTTTAAATTGAAATTAGCAATTGAGATATGAAATTCTAATTCTATATGATTAATAAAATTCATGAAATAATAATCTGTGCATCTGCGGCAAAAATCAATCTCTGTTCTTTCTGAAAATGATTTTTCGTAGCTGTAAAATGCCATTGGTTAAATGATGTTTCTTAGGCGTAAAAAATGGCAAGCTTAAAACTGATAGGAGTGAGATGCCCGCCGAAGCTCCAAGTGCACCGCCATACCCATTAAAAAAGCTACTGGTATTGAGATAGATAATTGCGAATACCAAACCTGATATCGCCAATTTAATGTAACTATCAACGATTTTTTTGGAGACCATACCGATAAAGGAACCTCCAATGAATACTACAGGAATATTTTTTGATAAATCTGCATCTATCCAATTTGGAAAAAAATAAAATATTAGCGCCACTAAAAGCGATAGCAAAGCTGATGACCTTACCGGACCTTGTTTGAGCTTATGATTTACATAGAAAGTAAGCATTGCTGCAATAATTGCCGCAGTTATAATAATAAATGAGGTCATTTCTTAAATAGTAAAAAGAAGATAAATGAGGTAATGGTAACTGCTGTAAAGGCAACTGTACCAAGTTTACCCCCCAAACCATTAAATAAACTCTTAGAAACTAACAAAAGTACACCAGCAAAGAACGAGGCAGCCAGTACAAAATAAACAGAAGAAGCGATAGCTAAACTCGTCATACCGATAAATGCTCCACAGTAGAAAGTGGCCGGCAGTTGTTTCAAATAAGTAGATTGCTTGTTTAGTAACGGTATAAATGAAGCGATTGTGCCTACAATGCCAGCAGAAATTACTGGTCCCAGATGAAAACCATGATTTAAGAAGTAACAGGTTAATGCTCCAGCAGGTACCCAAAGTACAATAAGTACATGCTCATATAAATTAGTTCGATGATGTATTGGGGCTTTGATGTAGGAAATCAACACCAATAAACAAAGAAAGATAATGATAAAAGGAGTGTAGTTACTCTGAAGCCTTTCGATAAAAATTGCTGAAAGGAAAAGCAATTGGATAATTAACGTGAGAATGATTATGAAGGTTCTAACCTTTTTTCTAGCCATTGATAAAGTTACTAGTGTGAGTTACGAATTATGGGCTGACTTGACCATATATATCACTACTCATCTCTAAATAAAAAAACGAAACCAAAATCCACAAAAAAAGCCCATTAAATAAATAAGGGCTTGTTTTGTTTTTTATTTCCGGCGGAGAGCGAGGGATTCGAACCCCCGGACCTGTTACAGTCAACAGTTTTCAAGACTGCCGCATTCGACCACTCTGCCAGCTCTCCGCTGCAAAAGTACAAACTCTGATCAATTCTGCAAACTTTGATTAAAAAAATGTTAAATAAATTTAAACAAGCCGAGGTAAGCCACAGATACACAGATTAAATCCATTTTAAAATTGTTTTAGATTAAATTAAATAGGGAAGGATTAACAATATTTTAAGTAAAAGTCGGAAACGATTTACAGATTTTACTAAGTATGAAAAACGCTAACAGTGAATTTTCGGTAGGTATTTTTCACAACCTAACATTTCTACTAATTAAAATTCAGGTTAGCTTTTAAATAGAATGCAGTTAAGATTATTGATTTGGTTTGAAAAAAAACTATGCATCTGTGAAAAAAAGGCTTTGAAACAAAAAAAGTGGCTTCGAAACGAAACCACTTTTTGATGCGGAGAGCGAGGGATTCGAACCCCCGGACCTGTTACAGTCAACAGTTTTCAAGACTGCCGCATTCGACCACTCTGCCAGCTCTCCGCTGCAAAAGTACAAACTCTGATTAATTCTACAAATTAAAGAATAGGTATTTTGAAAACTTTGTTTTAATCACTTCGTTATCAGTCTGAAAAAATATTTCAAGTACAATAATTCCTTAAAAAAAAGTATCAAATTATGGGTAAAAACCTAAGTCTATGATTTAGAAACAACATGATTTAGATGAAGATTTCTTCTAGAAAAAACTGAGAAGCTTATAGAATTTAAAATCGCAAGCCTAGAATGCTATTTTATTTTGAGAGTTTACACCACCATATTTATTATGATAACCTGTAATGAAAATACTTCTTGGTAAAAAAGTAGACAGACTTCTTAAGTTTTAAAACTTAAGAAGTCTAAAAGAACCGTATTCATTGCTTTTCAAAAAGAAGTTAATCTATTTATTGCTTTTAAAAAGATTGAATCTAGGTCTAATGATTTTTACACTTCTTTTAGACAAATCTACACTTGCATTTAATTCAAAACCTATCAATAAAATAAGCGAATTGAGGTAAAGCCAAATCATCACCACCATTAAAGTTCCAATAGAACCATAAAGCTTATTGTAGGCGCTGAAATTATTGATATAGAACGAAAATCCCCAGATGGTTAGGAAAGCTAAAATGGTAGCGAGCCAAGAACCTGCACTAAAAAACTTCCATTTTTTGGCATGTGCGGGACCGTAGCGATACAAAATAGATACGTTAATGAAATACAATATACCTAAAAGTGCCCATTGCGTGAACTGTATAACGTAAATAGTTAAATTTCCATCGTAGTTCATTTCTTTTTTTAGGTAGTTGATGGCGATTACTCCAAGTGTCATCGCTGCAATGCACACGATCATAGATAACACTAAAACCATGGTTAAAATTAATGCCACCAATCTTCTTTTTAGGAGCGACCTAGTTTCTACAATTAATGATGATTTATTGAAGGCAATCATCAAATTATGCACGCCATTGGTAGCAAAAAACATGGATAGGAAGAAACCGATAGACAATAAGCTTCCATTTTGGATATTCACGATATTATCTATAGTGGTTTCTAAAGCATCGAATGCATTGTTAGGCAGAACCAAAGCTAATAAAGACATTAATCCTTCCTGAAAACCAATACGTTTTGGAATGTATGGGATTAACGTAAACAAGAAGATAATGCCAGGAAAAATGGCCAACATGAAATTGTAGGCTAGGGAAGAAGCTTTGTTCACCAATGCTTCTTTTCCAACTTCGCGAAAGAAAAACGTAGCAACGGTATATAAAGGTAAAGGGCTAAATCCAGGCAGTACGCAAACTTTAGTCCACTCAATTAACATTGAGTAAGGTCTAAACTTTAATAGATATCTGTGTAGCCACTTCACTTAGCAGGGTTAATCGTTTAATTGGTTAATTGTTTAAAATGTTATCCCGACTTTACAGACTGCATAAGTTCATTCTAAAATCGTACTTCTAAAATCGTAAATTAAAAGTATTGTCTTACGTTTTTCATGAAATTCTCTGGCGGATGACAAGGCCTACGAGTTTCCTTATCAACAAATACCAAAGTAGTTTTACCGATATTTATTAGCTCTTTTGCTTCGTTGTAAATCTCATATTCTACATGTAAACGTACTGTAGGGAGTTCTTTTACAATAGATTTTATCGTTAAAACTTGGTTATACAAAGCAGGTTTCAGATACTTAGATTGCAGTTCCAAGATAGGCAGCATTACGCCATCTGCTTCCATAGAAGCATAGGTCATACCAGAACAAGCTTCAAAGCATTCTGTACGGGCTATTTCGTAATATTGGGCATAATTACCATGGTAAACCACGCCCATTTGGTCGGTCTCTGCGTATCTAACTTTTACTTGTGTTTCGTAAGTGAACATTATCTAAATATATTTCTCTTATTTAAGGCTTCTCTGTATTTCTTCGCGTTAATGTTATGCTCTTGTACCGTTGCTGCGAAATTGTGGTATCCAGAAAAATCTTCTTTAGCACACATATACAAGTAGTTGTTATCTTCTTTATTCAATACGGCATCAATAGCGTTGATACTTGGCATATTGATTGGTCCAGGAGGCAAACCCGCATATTTGTAGGTGTTATATCTCGAATCTACCCTTAATAATTCGCCAGTAACACGTTTAACTGTAAAATCGTTATTAGCAAAAATAACTGTAGGGTCTGCTTGTAGTAAAATACCTCTTTCCAAACGATTAAGGTACAAACCAGCAATGGTTGGCATTTCTTTATCGTAAAGTGCTTCAGCATCTACAATAGAAGCTAAAATAGTTACTTTGATAGGATCCAAACCTAAAGCCGCTGCCTTTTTTCTACGTTCATCGTTCCAAAACTTCAAATACTCGGCATTCATTTTTTTGAAGAATTCTTCTCTAGAAACACTCCAATACATTTCGTAAGTATTAGGAATGAACATGGTATAAACCGTTTCCGTAGTAAAACCGAATTTTTCTACGTAAGCAGCAGAATCTAACAAACGCATGAAAGCTACGGAATCTGGCTCTAAATTTTTAGCTAACAAACTAGCTAAACCTTCAATTTTCCTAATATTTTGGAACTTTAATTTAACGGCTTCCTGATTTCCGGCTTTTAACATATTAATCAGAGCACGGTTATTCATACCTTCTTTTAAACGATACTTACCAGACTTTAAAGCACCTTGTAAATTCATTTTTTCTGCAGCTTCCCAGAAAGTACCGATATCATTTAATACATCTTTATGGCGAAGGTCAGTTACCAAGTCTTCAAATACGTATCCAGTTTTAACATACAAATATTTTTCATTAGCAGTTACATTTGGCGAAAAATATAGACTGTAAAACTTGTAGCTAAAATATCCACCAACTGCTAAAATAACAGCTAGTATAGCCAATACAATTTTGTTTCTTTTCTTATTCGTTTGATTTGTGCTCATTGTTGTTATGGTTTGTTTGATAGCGTTAAATTAATAGGGGTACCGATACGTACTTTAGTAACACTATCTGCAGTTAATGGAAACTGAGAAATGATTACCGCATTTGCTGTATCCGTAATTTCACCTTCGTAGGTAATGGTTCCGATAGTTAGCATTGCACCTTTTAGAGAGAACTTGGCTTCATCAATAGTTAAACCAGTTAGATTTGGTAGTTCTACTTCTTCGCTGCCTCGTCCATCGCCTAGCACTAAGCTAATTCTAGAACCTTTAGGCAAGCTTTCGCCAGGTCTAATTTGTTGACCCCCAAACAATGCTTCCAACACTACGTCTCTAGCTACGTCTGGTTTATAAGTAGTATCGCCCAATTTCAAACCGTAGCTTTCTATAATAGATTTAGCTTCACGAAGTGATTTCATCTCGATATCTGGAAACCTTACATTGGGCGCTAGATTGGTATTAACAGTTAAATAAATTGTCCTGTTATCCTTCACAAAAGTTTCAGGGTCTGGGTCTTGGTCGGTTACAATTCCTGGCGGTTGGTCTTGAATATAAACAGAGTCGATTTCGTAACGCAAACCTAAGCCTTCCAATTTACTGATAGCATCTTCGATTTTAAGCCCTTTTAAGTTTGGTACGTTTAAACCATCGCCGTGCTTGGTGTAATAGCGAAGACTAAAAAATGCGATTAATAGCAAACCAAAAAATGTACAAATCGCAGAAATTAGATTTCTTCTGAACGATTTGGTTTTAAGGTACTCGGTAAAGTTGCTCATTAGCAGTATCTGTTTTTATAATTGAAGCCCAAATTTAGCTTAAAAAAATATTTATCGTGAATTAAAAACAAATCTATCTATTTTTGATTTTGAAAATGGGCAATTAGCCAGTTAACCAACCTTAAATAATTATGAAACTATCATGATTTTTTAAACCACACAGTGGGATAAATAAATCTGGTAGCTTCATCTAATTGAAAATAAATTTATACAGATGAAAAAAACTATTGCATTACTAACAGGAGGAACAACAGGAGAGTGGGTTGTATCTGTTAAAAGTGCTGCAACTATTGCTCAAAACATTGATACTAGCAAATACGAAGTATATAAAATTATGCTTACCGAAAACGGTTGGTTTTATGAACCTGCTGATTCGGTAAAAATTGAGGTTGATAAAAATGATTTTTCCTTAAATATCAAAGGAAAGAAAATCGTTTTTGATGGTGTCTTTATCGTTATCCACGGTTCTCCTGGCGAAGACGGCAAGCTGCAAGGTTATTTTGATATGATTGGAATTCCTTACACTACTTGCAATGCGCTAACGAGTTCGATTACGATGAACAAAGGCTACACAAAAGCAATTGTTGATGGAATCAAAAACCTAAACATTGCGAAATCACTACAGCTTTTTAAGGAAAACTATAGTGTTGACGAGGTTAAAACACAACTTAAACTACCATTATTTATAAAGCCAAACAATGGTGGAAGCAGTATTGGTATGAGTAAAGTTAAACACTTTGACGACTTACAGACTGCACTTGACAAGGCTTTTAATGAAGACACGCAGGTTTTAGTAGAGGAATTTGTGGAAGGAAGAGAGTTCTCTATTGGCGTTTTTAAAACCAAAGGAAAGATAGTGGTATTGCCAACTACCGAGGTAAAAACCAAAAATGAGTTCTTTGATTTTGATGCTAAATACACTCCTGGCGTTACCGACGAAATTACACCTGGCGATATGACAGCCGAGGAGAAGGCTAGGGTAGAGCAAATTGTTGCCGATGTTTATGTAAAACTAAACTGTCGTGGCATTGTGCGTATTGATTACTTCTTAGAACATAATACAGGTAAATTTTTCTTCATAGAAATCAATACCATTCCAGGGCAAACCGCTACGAGCTTCATCCCACAACAAGTGGCTGCAATGGGCATGAAATTGCAAGATTTTTATACGCAGGTATTAGAAGAAACTATATAGGGTACAGGTATCAGGGCTTAGGAATCAGTACCTAAGGATTCACAGGTATTAACCAATTAATCATTATTGTCATTCTGAGGTACGAAGAATCTACTACTGTAATAGAGATTCTTCGCTATGCTCAGAATGACAGATTTTAACGCTACACAGCGGTCTTTTTCCAATTACCTCTTTTGAAAATAATATAAGAAGCAATGGTAATCCCCACTTCTGCTACCGGAATGGCAATAAAAACTCCAGTAGGTCCCATGCTTAAATGTTTAGCTAAGAAATAAGCAAAAGGAATTTGGAAGAACCAAAAAGCCACAACATTGATTTTTGTAGGTGTCCAAGTATCTCCAGCTCCGTTAAAAGCGCTGACTAATACCATTCCAATTCCGTACAAAACAAAACCAAAACTTAGTATCCTTAACGCCTCACTCGCCACTGCAATCACTTGTAAATCCTCTGTAAAAAGAGACGCGAATAAGTGTCCGCAAGTTAAAAATAGCACCATTACTACAGCCATAAAAATCACTGAGTATTTCATAGTGACAAATACTGATTTTTCTGCTCTATCCATTCTACCAGCACCCATGTTTTGGCCTACCAATGTAGCTGCAGCATTACTTAATCCCCAAGCAGGTAACATAAAGAACATCATTAACCTTAAAGCTGTTTGGTAACCTGCCGAACCATGGTCGCCGCCGGTAGTAGCTACCAACTCTGCTAAAAAAATCCAGCTACAAGAAGCAATTACGAATTGTAAAACTGCCGGAGAAGCAATTTTTAAAATAGCTTTAATTTGTTCTAATTGAGGTTTAAGATAAGCCAGCTTCACTTTTAAGTTACCGCTACCCTTTGCCAAATGATAAATCTGGAACAATACACCTGTACTACGGCCAATAGCTGTAGCCAAAGCCGCACCTGTTAATCCCATAGCGGGTATCGGTCCAAATCCACGAATTAAAATTGGACAGAGCGAAATGTTGATGATGTTAGCTAACCACAAACTTTGCATGGCTATCGCAGCATTTCCCGCACCTCTAAAAATACCATTGATCAAGAACAGTAACATAATGACAATGCTGGTTCCCATCATGATTCTTACGAAAGTTACTCCTTGCGATGCAGTGCTTTCTGTAGCACCCATCAACAATAAAATATCTTTTGCGAATATGAGTCCCGCTAAGCTGATGGCAACAGAAATAACCACTGCTAAACCAATAGTTTGCATGCCAGCCCTAGAAGCGGCTTCTGGATTTTTCTCACCAATTCTACGGGCTACAACAGCTGTGGCCGCCATTCCTAACCCCATTGCTAAGGAATAGATAATTGTAAGTACGGATTCTGTTAAACCCACAATCTGAATAGCCTCGGCACTATTGGGTAAGTGTCCTACAAAGTAAAGGTCTACTAATACGAATACCGATTCCATCATCATTTCCAACATCATCGGAATGGCCAAAAGCACAATTGCCTTTCTTATGCTGATAGAAGTATAATCGATTTCAGCACCCTTAAAAGCCTGAACGAGTACATTAAAAAAATTAGACAAACTTGATTTTGTCTCGATTGGTTGTGACATATATAAAATTAATAAAAAGGAATTACCATGAGATGCTAAGAGTTAGCATCAATAATTGTTTTATGATGTAAGAGCCCTTGCTTGCTTAAGCTATTCTGATACGGGCTGCAAAAAACTTCATGGTTCGTGAGATTTTGATAAACAAATCTAACGAAAAAGTCGAACAACGAAAAATAACTTTTTCTCTTCGAAAACGAGAATGATATATTAGTTGCTAAAAGGATTTTAAATTGTAACCTAAGGATTCCTACTTTCGTCGTAGCGGCGTGAAGATTTAAATACTGTAGGCCTCTATCATTTCTGGCGTAACCTTACAAGAACGCTGCGTTTTCAAATCAATCATTACATATTCAAAAATACCGTCTGAAGCTACTTTTCCCGTTTTTTTGTTAATGATTTCGAACTGCACATTACTGCCCTTTTCGTTCATTTCCAAGATACCAGTTCTAATCAACATTTGGTCGCCCATTTTTAACGGACGTTTAAAAGAGATTGTCACTTTTGCCACTACCCACCCAAATCCCAATTCTTCAAACTTCTCCCAACTCATTCCATAGAATTTATCCATTTGTTCGTAACGAGCAGCTAATACGTAATCTAAATACTTGCTGTTATGTACATGGTTAAACATATCAATATCATCTGGACGAACGGTTAACTCACTTTCGAAGATGCTAAACTGGTTTTGTATCATTGTACAAATGTAGGTGTTTCGTTGGTTTGTTGTTTGGTTTTTTAGATCGCAAGTCATACAGCGTTAAATCAATCAACCGTAAAGTTTTCCGCTATTCAACTATTGACTATCGACCATTAACTATCAATCTTACAACAATTCGACAATTAAACAATCTATCAATTAAACAATAAAACGTACTTTTGCCTAAATCTTAAGGAGAAATACTTTGCAATCGTTAGATATACTTATACAAAACAAAAACTTAGCTCAACCATTAAAAGATATCGCCATCAAAGTAAAAGAGGGTGTACGTATCAGTTTCGATGAAGGCGTTTATTTATACGAACATGCCGAATTAAGCTATTTAGGAGTAGTCGCTAATTATATTCGCGAGCGAAAACATGGAGATAGAACCTATTTCAACAGAAATTTCCATATCGAACCAACTAATATCTGTGTTTACGATTGCAAATTCTGTTCTTACAGCAGAATGATTAAACAACGTGAAGAAGGCTGGGAAATGGAAGTTGACGGCATGATTGATATCCTTAAGAAATACGATGACGAGCCTGTAACCGAAGTCCACATTACAGGTGGTGTAGTCCCAAAACAGAACCTAGATTTCTATGCTAGCTTCTTCAGAAAAGCGAAAGCACATCGTCCTGATTTACACATCAAAGCACTAACCCCTGTAGAGTATTACTATATCTTCAAAAAGGCAAAATTGAGCCACTATGATGGAATGAAATACTTACACGAAGCAGGACTTGACTCGATGCCAGGAGGCGGTGCGGAGATTTTCCATCCAGAGGTAAGAGAGAAAATTGCCCACGATAAATGTAATGCAGAACAGTGGTTGGATATTCACGAGCAATCTCATAAGTTGGGAATGCGCTCAAACGCAACTATGCTTTATGGACATATCGAGCAGTTTTGGCACCGAGTAGACCACATGGAACGCCTACGTCAGTTACAAGATAAAACTGGTGGTTTCCAAGCTTTCATTCCATTGAAATTCAGAAACCAAAACAACCAAATGAGCGATGTAGCAGAAGTTTCTGTAGTAGAGGATTTACGCAATTACGCCATTGCACGTATCTACATGGATAATTTCGAGCATATCAAAGCTTATTGGGCAATGATTAGTAGAGAAACTGCACAATTGAGTTTAAATTTTGGGGTAGACGATATTGATGGGACTTTGGACGATACTACCAAAATATATTCGATGGCTGGTGCAGAAGAACAAACACCTGCAATGAGCACCAAAGAGTTGGTAGAGTTGATTAAAAATGTGAAGCGTAAACCTATTGAGCGAGATACTTTGTATAACGTAGTTACAGATTACACTGACCACGTTTTTGAAGGTGAAGTGAAAGCGGCTTACTATAAACTGCCAGTAGTAAATTAATTATAAATGAGTAAATTTTAAATGGCTGAATCTTTCGATGTTCAAGCATTTAAAGTTTTAACTAAATCCTGTAAACCTAAAATCCTAAAATCTTGGCTAAAGAACTTTACATCATCCGTCACGGCGAAACCGAACTTAATAGATTAGGAATAGTACAAGGAAGAGGCGTTAATGCCGATTTAAATGATACTGGAATTGCACAAGCAGCTGCGTTTTTCAATAAGTACAATTCAGTTAAGTTTGACAAGGTATATACTTCATCTTTAGTTAGAACACATCAAACAGTTAAAGGCTTTATTGATTTAGGTTTACCTTGGGAGCAATTAGATGATTTAGATGAATTAGCTTGGGGAGAATGGGAGGGGAAACCCAATACAGAAGAGGCTAGAGAAGCTTTTAGGGCGGTAGTGAGAGAGTGGCAATTGGGTAATTACGATGCTAAATTTGGTGGTGGCGAAAGTCCTAACGAAGTGGCTGCACGTATGGCGAAGGCAATTACACATATTAAAAACCAAAGCAATGAAAATATCGTACTTATTTGTATGCATGGCAGAGCAATGCGTTTAATATTATGTCAGTTACTTAATAAGCCCTTTAGTGATATGGAAGAATTTCCGCATTCGAATACAACTTTATACCGCCTACAATATGATGAGGAGAAATTTACGCTACTCGATTCCAACAACATCTCACATTTAGAACAATTATAATTCGTTTTGGAGAAGATTAAAATTTCTGCCGTTTCTTATACCAATACCAAGCCGTTCATTTACGGTATACAACACTCTCCAGTATTAGAACAAATAGACCTAAGTTTAGACATCCCATCGGATTGTGCTAAAAAACTCATAGAAAATCAAGTAGATATAGGCTTAATTCCTGTTGCTGCCATTCCTTTCGTACCGAACGCTCAAATTATTAGTTCGTTTTGTATCGGTTCTATTGGTGCCGTAAACTCGGTATTTATCTTTTCAGATGTTCCCGTACAAGAGATTAAATCCGTTAAGTTAGATCCACAATCTCGTACTTCCAACAATTTGGCGAAAGTTTTATTGAAGAACCATTTTAAGGTTGGAGTAGAATTTACCATCGACCAATATGCAAAAACAGATGCTATTGTTTTAATTGGTGATAGAACTTTTGGGCGTAAGGAAGACTTCAACTATGTATATGACATGGGGCAAGAGTGGATGCAATTCACTGGACTTCCATTTATGTATGCGGCTTGGGTTGCAAACAAACCTGTTTCTGAAGCTTTCTTAGAAGAATTTGATATCGCCTTAGCAAAGGGTATTGCCAACATACCAACGGTAATTACACAACTGCCAGCTATAGATGGTATTGATATTTCAGATTACCTGCTCCACAAATTAAACTTTGAGCTTACTGAAGAGAAACTACAAGCCAAAGACATTTTTTTAAAATTAATTTCACAATTGGATTAGGGATATACCTTAGTTAGGTTACTTATATATAACCGGTATAGATATTTCAAAAAATTATATGGATAAAACCTTATTTATCAGTATAAATTCCGATTAAGCAAACGGTAATCAAAAGCTAAATTGATAGCGTTAAGATTACAAGTTAACCTCTCCAAAATTATTTGCTCTAAAAATTAATTTCTAAGTTCAGATTTAAACCTGAAATGCTTAGAAAAATTGATGCAGTTTGGCTTCGCCTTTCTATGTCATTTATTTTTGCCTAGTAAACATTTTTTTAATCCATATGAGAAAAACATCTGCAACCACTCTGAAAAACGCTCTTTTTATTATCCTTCTAACTTGTTCTACAACCCAAATTCTGAATGCTGCCCCAAGTAAACATTCGAATAAATTAAAAGTAGAATCTACCATGTTAACATCAAACGAAGGTAAACTACCCAATGAAAAAACCACTAAAATTGCTGCTTTCAACATTATTGTACAGTCTAACCAAACCATCTTAAGTTGGTCTACCATTGAAGTAAAAAATGGCAAATACTTAATTTACAGAAGCGAAGACGAACACAATTTTGTTAAAATTGGAGAAAAGGAAATCGTTGCAAATGCCAACGAACCTGCGCTTTATATCTTTCATGATGAAGCACCTGCCAAAGGTTTAAATCATTACAAATTAATGCAGCAAGACCCTAAGGGAACCTTAAAAGAGGTTGCTAGCAAACAGGTATTTCTAGATACTAGAGAACCAAATGCGCTTAGCAACATTCCCACTCCTAAAATAAATAGGATTTAATTTAAAAGAAACGACAGAACCGCCTACGCTATGCTTAGACTTTAGCGTGGACGGTCTGTTTCCTTAATTAATTATTACTTTTCTAAACTTTAATGGTGATACTGTGCTAGTAAGTATTTAATTAAATCTGTGGTAGAGATAATCCCAACAATTTTTCCTTCATCCAATACTGGCAGTGCATGAAATTCTACCTTACTCATCATATCTGCCACTTCCTTTACCGTATCGTGAACATCTACCGTAGTAGGATTATGAACCATCACCTGTTCGGTTCTTAGCATTTCGAAAACCGTTTCATCTACATTCTCTTGACCTTCGTAAATATCTGCAAAGCTGAGCCTTAGAATATCAGTTTTACTGATGACACCTACCAAGCTTCTTCCAGATACAACCGGCAAATGCTTGATATTATTCTCTTTAAGTAAAGTACTGATATGTTTTAAACTATCGGTAACATGAGCTATAACCAAATTCTTGGTCATTATTTCGGAAATTGGCACACGTTGTTTCATATTTGATGTGGTTTAAATTGTTAATCAAATATGAATAGGTTTAGCACGAATTTTAGTAACGTCGGTCACAATTTAAGGTGATAGTTTTTAAGGTTTAATAGAATAGCCACAGATACACAGATAATTCTCTCTATTATGTTGATTAAAATAAATCTGCGTATCTGTGGCTAAAGACAATTAAGAAACTATGCGATATGGCTATAATAATCAACCCGTTGCATAAAATCATTTAAATCAAAAGGCTTGTTGATATAGCTGTCTGCATCGCATTTTGATTTAACCTTATTCAGGTGGTTATTTCCAGACATCATCATCACTGGGATGCGATGAGTTCTAATGTCTTTCTTCAATTTAGTGCAGATATCAAGTCCGTTCGCATCTGGCAAGATAACGTCCAATACAATCATATCTGGTGTGTGCGCTTGCATTTCCTTCCAAAAGGCATTTGCATTTTTACACACTTTAACCTCATAGAGTTCTTCCACTAACAAAAACTCAATGATGTCTGCAATGTTGGCATTGTCTTCCAACACATAGACGCATTTTTTGTCTGTTGCTTCCATAACTATAAACTTTAGTTTGATATATAAACGTAGCTTATAAATCAGTAGTTTATGTTATTTGTCCACATGTATAGAGTTATCCACTTTCAGTATCAAATACTTAGGTAACATAATTCACAAAAAAGGTCCGAGAATTAACCTCGAACCTAATATAATTTTGATATTTTAGTATTACTTAACTTTCTGTGGTTTTTGCTTTTTTAGCCTTAGCTGGAGCTTTTTCAGCAGTAACTTTCTTTTTAGGAGCTGCTTTTACTTTCACCTCTTTAACTGGAACATCGTCGGTTTCGGCTTTCTTTTTAGCAACTGCCTTTACTTTTACTTCTTTAGCCGGCTTAACTTCTGCTTCAGCCTTCTTCTTCGGTGCAGCTTTTGCTTTTTTAGCCACAGGTTCTTCAGCTGCAACTGGGGCTTTCTCAATTACTGGTTCAGCTACCTTTGTAGCAAGGTAAGTATCTAGCACTTGTCTTAAATAAAGGTCTGGCTTTGGCATATTAACAACGGTTCCAGGTTCTTTATCCTGGTTTTGTTTAATATAAGCTGACTTAATCTTACCCCAATCTTTAGAATAAAGTTTGATAAACATCTCTACAAACTCGTCGTGGGTATATTTCTTAGGCAACCTACCTAACACTACTTGTATCTTTTCTTCTTTGCGATGTAAAATTGCCATGTTATGTTTTTAATGTTCGGCAAATATAGTTAATAGTATCTGCCTTTGAAATAACGCAGAAGCTTGATTACACACTATTGTTAAATTAATGTTAGCTTTTATGTATTTTAGCGGGATGATATTATCAGCAAAACAACAATATTCTATAGTAATCCTTCCTCCAAAAGAAGGAATTGACTACGTAGCTGATTTAAAAAATCAATTGAATAAAAAAATAGGATGGTACAATAGCAGAAACGCAAAGGCTCACGTTACCATCTGCGAGTTTACTGCCGATATAGATGAATTAGAGGATGTGATCAGCGATTTAAGAGAAATTGCTAGTTGCGAAAAGCCACATCATTTAGTATTTGATGGCGTAGATAGTTATGCAAATGGCGCTGTATATCTAAAACCCAATTTGCAAACTAAGGTTCCTTTAACGCAGTTGATGGTTAGAGTGCAGAAAAATCTAGGCGTTACCAATCAATACAAAAGCAAATCGCCACATATGTCTATTGGCCGGAAAATGAACGAAGAGAATGTGGAAATTGCCTTGAATATGTTTGCTGACGCCAAACTTGAATTCAATTGTGCTAATTTGGTCTTAAGGAAATTCAATCCTAAAATAAAGCAATACGATATTTTCTTAGAGGATTTTGATTTTTTAGGCTTACCATGCAAAGAAGAGGCTCAACAAAGCTTATTTTAACTTGGATTTTAATATTTCTCTTTGTTCTCTTTGATAATACTTAAAAACTTAGCGTTAAAAAAATAACGTAAAGAAAGAACAGAGTTTCGTTAAAGGCACAAAGTCTTTCATATTCTCATTTATTACCCAAGCCCGAGTTATCTAAACCTGATGGAAATGGCAGCCCCGAAGAATGAGGGCTATAATGAACAGCAGGACTTACGCTGATAAATGCTTGTATTTTGCTTTTCGAAAAATTAAATATACTATATACTGCTTTTTAGCTCTCCAAGTCCCAATATTTCTCAACAAAAACTTCAAGGCTACGGCTCAAGATGCTATCTTTACGGTTTAGTAAATTTTTAAGATTTTGGCCAAAGCAAAAGAAACCGTTACCCCATTAATGCAGCAATACAATACCATTAAGGCGAAATATCCTGGTGCGTTATTGTTATTTAGAGTAGGAGATTTTTACGAAACTTTTGGTGAGGATGCCATCAAAACGGCCCAGATTCTGGGCATTGTTTTAACCAAGCGTGGTACAGGGCCAAATGGGGCATTGGAATTGGCTGGTTTTCCGCATCATTCTTTAGAAAACTATCTTTCGAAATTGGTTAGGGCAGGGCAAAGGGTGGCGATTTGCGACCAGCTGGAAGATCCAAAAATGACCAAAACTATCGTAAAACGTGGAGTTACCGAGTTGGTTACACCTGGCGTTGCGTATAGTGACAATATCCTTAACCAAAAATCTAACAATTATCTTGCTGCTGTTTACTTTGAAAAAACAGGGATGGGGGTAGCCTTTTGTGATATTTCTACGGGAGAGTTTCTGGTAGCACAAGGCAGCGCAGAGTATATAGATAAGCTTCTACAGAGCTTTAAACCTACAGAGGTAGTTTTCCAAAAAAGTAAACGCAGCGATTTCACTAGCCTATTTGGAGATAAGTTTTACACCTTTCATATAGACGATTGGGCATTTACAGAAGATTACGCTACGGAAGTTTTAACGAAACATTTCGAGGTTAATTCCCTAAAAGGATTTGGCGTAGACAAGCTGACTGCAGGTATTGTGGCCGCTGGTGTAATACTTTATTACTTAGGCGAAACTGAACATAGAAATCTTCAACACATTACTTCTATTTCTCGTGTAGAGGAAGAAAAATACATGTGGCTAGACCGTTTTACTATTAGAAATTTGGAACTGGTAAGCTCGGCCAACGATAATGCTGTAACCTTATTTGAGGTTTTAGATGAAACTTGTACACCAATGGGTGCAAGGCTGCTACACAAATGGATTATCATGCCTTTGAAGGAATTGAAGCCAATTCAGGAACGTTTGGGCATGGTAGATTACTTAGTTAAAAACGAAGTGCTTGCCGATGAACTATTGCAACACATTAAACCCATCGGCGATTTAGAGCGTTTGATTTCAAAGGTTGGCCTACAAAAGGCAGGTCCGAGGGAATTGTTGCAACTAAAACGTGCTCTAACGCATACCGAAGAGATTAAACGTTTAGCCGAAGCAAGTAAAAACCCATATTTAGAGGTTTTAGCTTCGCAGTTAAATCCTTGCAATACCATTAAAGATAAGCTAGAAAAAGAATTACAACCTGACCCGCCAGCTTTATTGGTAAAGGGAAATGTAATTGCGGATGGCGTTGATGAAGAACTCGACAGATTGCGTAAAATTGCTTTTGGCGGCAAAGAGTTTTTGGTAGAAATTCAACGTCGTGAGATAGAAAATACTGGAATTCCATCTTTAAAAATATCTTTTAACAATGTTTTTGGTTACTATTTAGAAGTTACGCATACGCATAAAGATAAAGTTCCAGAAAGCTGGATTCGTAAACAAACTTTGGTTAACGCAGAGCGATACATTACTCCTGAACTAAAGGAATATGAAGAGCAAATTTTAGGTGCCGAAGAAAAAATACAAGCTATCGAGGTTCGTTTATATAATGAATTGATGTACCAAGTGGCTCATTTCATTAAACCGATACAATTAAATGCCTATTTGGTAGCTCAGTTAGACGTTCTGTTGTGCTTTGCTCAATTGGCAACTAAAAATTATTACACCAAACCGGAACTTAACAACAAAAAAGAGCTAGATATTAAAGGTGGTCGCCACCCAGTAATTGAGAAGCGTTTGCCTGTCGGGGAAGAATACATTACTAACGACGTGTATTTGGATAACGACACGCAGCAAATCATGATGATTACGGGTCCCAATATGTCGGGTAAGTCGGCAATTTTACGCCAAAGTGCTTTAATTGTTTTGATGGCGCAAATGGGTTGTTTTGTACCAGCGAAATCGGCTACGATTGGTATTGTAGATAAGATTTTCACAAGGGTAGGTGCATCGGATAATCTTTCTAGTGGAGAAAGTACGTTCATGGTTGAGATGAATGAAACCGCTAGTATCTTGAACAATATTTCAGACAGAAGCTTGATTTTATTGGATGAAATCGGTCGTGGTACGAGTACATATGATGGTATTTCTATTGCTTGGGCTATTGCGGAGTATCTGCACGAGCATCCAACGGCAAGACCTAAAACCTTGTTCGCCACGCACTACCACGAACTTAACGACTTGGAGAATACCATGAGTCGCATCAAGAACTTTAACGTTACCAGTAAAGAATTACAGAACAAAATCATCTTTTTACGTAAGTTAGTTCCTGGTGGTAGCGAACATAGTTTCGGTATTCAAGTAGCAAAAATGGCGGGCATGCCATCTAGGCTGATTGGTAGGGCTAACGAAATTTTGAAACGTTTAGAGATTGATAGAACCGAAGGACAAAGTATTAAGGATAGTATCAAGAAGGTTCAAAACCAAGCTTACCAATTACAAATGTTTGCTATTGACGACCCTGTATTAGTAAAAATCCGTGATTCGCTGAATAACTTAGATGTAAATACGCTAACTCCGGTAGAAGCGTTATTAAAACTAGACGAGATTCAAAGATTGATAAAGAATTAAATTTGTTATTGGTTACGAGTTACGGGTTATGAGTAGCTGCGTACAATTTTTAGAAAAACGAAGTTAGATATGCAGGCAGTAAGAAGAAGTTATTTATTATGGGCATTCACAATATTATTAACCATTCTCGCATCCTGCGGTTCTAGACGACATACCAGCGATACCAAAGCTGCTCGTGCTGCCGATGCGATGGCAAACCTGAAAAGCAAACCGCTTCATCGTTTTATCAATAGTTGGACTGGCGTTAGGTATAAATTAGGTGGACTAGACAAAAGCGGTATCGACTGCTCTGGCTTTGCGCTTTTGCTTCAAAGAGACATCTATGGCAAATCACTTCCTCGTAGGTCAAGAGACCAAGCAGATGCTATCAAAAAAAGAAGTTTAGATAATTTAAAGGAAGGTGATTTAGTATTCTTCGCCTTTGGTGGTCGCGAGGTAGACCATGTTGGCGTATACTTAAACAGCGGCTTTTTTGTACATGCATCTACCACTAGAGGAGTAATTATAGATGATTTGACCTTACCTGTTTACCAAAGAGCTATTGTTAAAACTGGAACCTTGAACTAATGAGACAATCTTTATTTATAATCATCGCTCTGCTAATTTTCACATTAACTACTAATGCACAAGAAGTTAAAAAAGTAGGAGACACCGTTAATACGATTCAGCTAACCAGCACTAAGGGTGATGTATACAATCTCAACAATCATAAACTGAAGGGTGCCATCGTTGTATTTATGACGCCAAGCTGCGACCATTGTGTTGCTTACGAAAAAAGGGTATCTGCTTTGCATGAAACTTACAAAAAGAAAGGTTTTCCAGTGGTTGCAATTGGTCCTTATGGCGATAATGAGAAAGATTACCCTTATGATGCGATGTTAGCTATGAAGAAATTAGCGGAAGAGAAGATGTTTAGCTTTCCTTACTTAGCGGATGAGAAATTCAAATACACTTGGTTGTTCGAAATTAAGCAAACACCAAAAGCAGTTATTTTAAAGAAACTTAAAGAAGGTTATTTGGTTACTTATATCGGTAACATAGATAATGAACCAGACGAAAAGCGAGTGCCTACGATGAAATATGTAGAAGACGAAGTGGACGAATTATTAGGGAAATCAGTTCAATAAGTAATCAGAGCTATGCAAAAGTGTATCGTAACAATTCTATTGATTTTAGCAGGACATAGTGTTAATGCACAAGTTAAATTACTAACTTTAAATGAATTAGAACAAAGAGCAGCTAAAGGAAAAGACACTACATATGTGGTTAATTTTTGGGCAACTTGGTGTGGACCTTGTGTAGAAGAACTACCTTATTTTGAAAGACTGAATAATGAAAATGCAAAAAAACCTTTTAAGGTAATACTGATGAGCTTAGATTTTAAATCTAAACTAAAAACAGATGTGATACCTTTTGTGGCAAAGCATAAGATCAAATCGGAGGTTTATGTGGTTAACGAAACAGACCAACAAAAATTCATTGACCGTGTAGATAAAAATTGGTCTGGTGCATTGCCAGCAACCTTAATTTTAAACACTGATAAAAAAGTACGAGCATTTTACGAACAAGCATTTACATATAGTGAACTATTAAAAGCAGTAGAAACTCATAAATAAAAAAAGCGAACCACCTAAGCAACCTTAGTACATTTTAGTCTTTATTTTCTTACGTATCTAAGGTGGTATAAAAATTCATCAATTAAATAATTATCGATATGAAAAAGTTATTATTAGCATGTTTGAACATATTATTGGCAACTGCAGTAAATGCTCAAATTGGTTACCAAGTGGGCGATTTAGCATCAGATTTTAATTTAAAAAATGTAGATGGAAAGAACGTTTCCTTAGCGAGCTACAAGAACGCTAAAGGTTATATTGTTGTATTTACTTGTAATACTTGTCCAGTTTCTAAGGCTTACGAAACTAGAGTAGAAGCACTAAGCAAAATGTACGCTGTCAAAGGATATCCTGTGGTAGCAATAAATACTAATGACCCTGTTGCTTCTCCTGGCGATACTTATGAAAAAATGCAGGAAAGAGCGAAAGAAAAAGGTTTCAGCTTTGCTTATTTATTAGACCCAGACCACGTTTACACTAAAAAATATGGTGCACAACGTACACCTCATGTATTCGTGTTGCAAAAAACAGCAAAAGGCAATGAAGTAGCCTATATCGGCGCTATTGACAACGACCAACAAGAGGCAAATGCACAAAGAGATAACTACGTGCAAAATGCGGTAAATCAATTATTAAAAGGAGAGAAGCCTGCCTTAACATCAACTAAAGCCATTGGCTGTACCATTAAATGGAAAAAGGAAGTAAGTAAATAATTTTCTTTTGAATAAGGATAAAAGAGCAAAGAATAAGGATGCGTTGATGTCTTTAATCTTTGCTTTTTATTTTTTAATCACTTTCATTGCTAGTGTGATTCTAATTCTATCGTTACTCGCTACTTCATTTACAAAATTCTCGAAACCTTCATAATCACTAGGTTCGAAAATACCGTCTTTCATCACTAATTTTCGGTAATAAAACAACTTGCCATCTTTCATTTTTATCTCGGCAAAGTAGGTTCCAAACTTACTCGTTACTTCCATTATTTTTGGTAGAAATACTGGTATAATATTTTCATCCAACTTAAAGGAAATACTGTCTATATCTGTGTAACCACGTTTCAATTCCAATGGCAAGGTTCTATTACGTACTGATGGTACCGAACGTTTTAGATTAAATACATTTGGCGTAAAGCTGATTCTGTCGTTGCCTGCAGTAGCGTAACTATCGATAGTTACAGATAATTTCTCGGTAAAACGTGGAACATCATTATCAGCCACTAAATCTATTGAAGTAAATTCTATGTTATTAATGTCGTAAAGATATTTTAACTGTTTTTGCTTTTCCGCTGGAGATTTTTTGGTTAAGAAGTAATGATTGTCGAATTGCGAACCATCAAATTTGGTAAGCAAGCTTCCCGTAACCTTTCCGTCCTTAGATAGAGACAAGTCTGCAGTACGAACCTGTTGACTATTTAACGCTTCGAACTTTGGTGTTTTCATCAATTTACCACCATCTTTGGTACAAGCTAAAACCCATCTGTCATCAGTAAAAGACCCTAAATAACCAAAAGGGGCGTCTTGACTGGTGCACTCTAACCAAGTAATATCGCCATTAAGTGGCAAGCATAAAATGATGTGGTTACCTTGCTCCATACTGGCAAAAGATGGCAATAAATCAGTTTTTTGTTCTCCTGCTTGTACCACACAATAGTAAGATTCAATACCCACGGCTTCTAATAAAGCTTGCATATAATTCACTAAAGCCTTACAGTCTCCATAGCCTAATCTATCAACTTCAGCAGCTTTTATAGGTTGAAAACCTCCAATTCCTATCTGTACACTAATGTAACGGATCTTTTTTTGGAAGTATTCATAAATCTTTTTCGCTTTTGCTTTATCGGTAGTTTCTTCCTTTACTAAATCTTTGACAAACTGAATTGTTTCTACGGGCAAAACACGTCTATCTTTCAGTAAATAATCGTAACTGAGTTTCCCTAAACCTTCCCAATCTGTATAGTTCCCTTTAAAATTATAATAGCTGAAATTTTTGGGAGCCACTTTTATAGACATAAAATAAGTATCTGGATTTGGAGAATAGGGTTCATGTTTTAAAGCATTAACTCCCTCGACTTTCCAAATTATACTTTTCTGTTTTTCCGAATTAACCTCTTCTGCTTTGCCTTTGTAATTTTGTGCAAATACTCGAATTTCATCCGCAGTACTATAAATAAATTGATAACTGCTTTTCTCTACCGCAATATCAAAACCAGCAATAGGTCTCCAATCGGGGATAATTAGGTTTTGCTTATTTCTAATTTCGTAAGTATATACAATGGTGTAGGGATAACTATTTACCTGTGGAATATAGTATTTAACCCTACTATCCTCAAATAAGGAAAAGTCATTTACAGCGCTTTCGTCTTTAAAATTACTTAACGAAAACTTACCCATCTGTTTTCCAAATTCATCATAAATTTCGCCTTTGGCAGATTTTATAGAAATATTCTTATCGTAAAATAATGCTAGTTGTGCTTGTCTTTCACCATTTTTATTAAGCACGGTTATGGCTTTGTTAATGCTCAACAGAACATTATCGGCAGAACGCATATCTACAACAGTTTTGCTATCTCTCACAACGGCGTGGGCTCTGTTTTTTAAGGAAGCAGGAATTTGATCGACGGCGTAATTTTGAGCTTTAGTCAAAAATGTAAATCCCAGTAGCGCAAATAATAAACTAAAATTTTTCATTAGTTTGATTTACTAAACAATACATCCATTTTTTGAACTTGGATGATTTGGTTATAAAATTCTTTCAAATAATGATATTCTTCGGAAGTATAAATGGCTTTGCTAAACAACAACTGTTGGTTAACTGTTAAGTTCTTATCTAACAAGTTGGTTTGAAGTAGATATCTTCCACCGAGATTTGGCAGTGCTATAGAAACATCCTTCGGCTGTTCTTTCAGTTTAAAGTTATCAGGCAATGTAATGCTAATTGCAATTCGTTCTTCACTAGCCGAACCTAAATCTACCGGATAATTTCTTTCATTCAGTTTAAACGGATTCCTTCTTATCGGATTGATAAAGAATGGATTGAAGTGATTATCGTTTTGTCCAGCATTGCCGATGGTAAATTCCACTTGATATGCTTCCACCAATGCATTTTCTACACTGTCGAGATTACTAATTTTAAAATCCTTGATTTTAATGTTGGTCAAACGTTCATCCAATTTTTCTACATATTCGTCAATAGATGAATATTTTTTGATTTCCTTTCTGGTGTTCAAAGCGTTAAATCCAGATCCAACAGTGGTGATGGTGCCAATGATCTTACCATCTTCGGTTAACTTTCCAATTAAACTGTGTGTACTAGAACTTCTTTTTGCAGCCTTCATATCTATCCAATACGATGGTTTTTTCAAATTGATGACCCTGCCTTGGTCATTAATACATCGCAATGGAAGCAAACCAAACGGAGCTAGAGGTTCGCTGGCATCCAACAGATAACTTTTTTCTCCTATATTAACCTTAGCTACTACATAATTAAAATCACTGATGATAGGATAGAGCTTGTTAACCGTGCCATTATCTCTAGTAGAAAGCATTACCGCTTCTACATCAAAATTAGCTGCAGATAGTGCAGAAATTAGTGCAAAATTAATATCCGCTACATTTCCGCTTCTCTTTTCTATCACTTCTTTAACGCTGGTTTCACTATATTTCCCATAATAGTTGTTCCACTTTATTTGTTTTTTGATGTACTCAAATATCGCTTTAGCTTTTTGTAGTTCATCTGTGTGTCCTGCAATCAGATTTGGAACAATCGTTTTGAAAACATCTTTTCGCTTCATCTGACCCCCAAAGTCTTTATTTGAAGTCAGCTCATAATCAATATCTCTCCATGACTTCGTATATTTTTGGGTAGAGCCTGTTAAGTAGTGTACTTCTTCTAACTCAAAATAAATTGCCGACTTATAGTTTGAAGGCGCCGTCATGTAATCTTCTTCCAAGAAAGCCGGTACATCTTTCATATTATAGGTAAGCTTAGAGCAATCCATATCTTTCCCTGCAATGCGTAAACAGCCAGAACTTAACTCCGCTTTATTGTCTGATAACTTATAAAAACCTCTCAACGTTACATTGTACTTATAATTAGCAGGAATATAAGCAACGTAAGTGCTGTTTAATTTCGGAATATCTGATTGAAAATTCCAAGTTCTAAAATTGAATAAATATGGACTTTCAATGGTGTATTGATATTCGATGATAGAATGTTCTCTGATGTTGGGAAAGGTAAACTTGGCTAAAGTGATATATTTAGATTTCTCCTCGTTAAACAAAGCCTTGTTAGACATCTCGCTTTCTTCTAAAACGCCATTCTTAACATTAAAAGTAGAAGCCTTAAGTCCCGAAAGGTATTCTTGGTCATCATTGCCTGAGCCATTTTTATAAATTGGAATAATGATGTTGGCAGCATCAAATCCTTCTTTATTAAACAACTTGATGCGAGCGTGGTAATTAAAAACCAACTTCATCCGTCCTGTTTCCGAGTCGAAAGAAAGTCGCGAATTGCCCTGTTCATTTAAAAAAACAGCATTAGCATTGCTGTCAATTTTATTTCTGTCGAAAGAAAGTTCTTCGTTAGTTATTTTCCCAAATTCAAAATCTTGGGAATTAGCAAAGAAAGGGATGAGTAAAAGAAAGATAAATAGAGTTTTGCGCATAAATGATTTAGATGATTTTGCATTGCAATTTAATGCAAGTAGATTAAATATTCTATATTTTTCATAGCTTTTTTAAGTTAAAAAGAGAAAGTACGCTAGGTTTTTAGCAATTTTGGCTAGAATAATTCCTTGTATGAAATCGATACTAATAATTTGTTGATTGAGTTTTCATCATACAATGAAAAAATAGATAAACTGATGAAATTAAATCTAAAACGTCCGTTAGCATTTTTCGACCTTGAAGCCACAGGTATAAGCGTTGGAGTAGACAGAATTGTAGAAATTGCAATATTGAAAGCAATGCCCGATGGTTCTGAACAAGTATTGGTTAAAAAAATAAATCCTGAAATGCCAATCCCTTTGGTGACTTCATTGATTCATGGTATTTACGACGAAGATATTAAGGATGCGCCCAAGTTTGGTGATGTGGCACAAGAAATAGCAGATTTTATTGGCGATGCTGATTTAGCGGGCTACAATTCGAACAAATTTGATATTCCAATGCTATTGGAAGAGTTTTTAAGAGTTGGTGTCGATCTGGATATGAGCGACAGAAAGTTTGTCGATGTGCAAAATATATTCCATCAGATGGAACAACGTACTTTAAAAGCGGCTTACAAGTTCTATTGTGATAAAGATCTGATAAATGCGCACTCTGCAGAAGCCGATATTAGAGCAACTTACGAGGTATTATTAGCGCAACTAGATAAATACGAGCACACCGAATTTGAAGATAAACAAGGGAATGTTTCCGTTCCTGTAAAGAATGATGTGGAAGCATTACATACGTTTACCAACATGAATAAGTCAGTAGATTACGCTGGACGCATGGTTTATAACGAAAAAGGTGAGGAGTGCATTAACTTTGGCAAGCATAAAGGCAAAAGTGTAGAAAGTATTTTCGATACAGAACCTAGTTACTACGCATGGATGATGCAGGGAGATTTCCCTTTGTTCACCAAAAAGAAATTGGAAGAAATTTGGAAGCGTTGGAGTGCTAAAAAGGATGAGAGAAAGCAAGTAGTACGGCCTCAACAAGCGGCATCTACGCAAAGACCAAATCCTCAACCTAAAAAAGCAGAGCCAGCTAAACCTGTTACCAACGATATGTTAGACCAGTTGAAAATGAAATTTGGAAAGTAATAGATAGGAATCAGTCGTCAGGTACTAGGTATCAGTTCAAATATATAACTGCAACCAAACTGACACCTGACCACTAATACCTGAACCCTTTAAATAATGACCTTCGAAAATAACTTAGCTTTTGCACAATCAATGGATCAACAAGATCCGTTGAGAGAAATGCGAAATGAATACCTGTTTCCGCAGCAAAATGGAAAACCTTTTATTTATCTATGTGGCAACTCTTTAGGACTACAACCTAAAGTAGCAAAAGACGTTTTAAGCAAACAATTGGATAACTGGCAAAACCTAGCCGTAGAAGGCTGGTTCGAAGGTAATGAACCTTGGATGTTCTACCACAAAGAACTAAAAAAACTGATGGCTCCCATTGTTGGCGCTACAGAACAGGAGGTTTGTCCTATGAACACCTTGACCGTTAACTTGCATTTGTTGATGGTGAGTTTTTATCGTCCTACGAAGGAAAAATTTAAGATTATCATGGAAGCTGGTGCTTTCCCATCCGACCAATATGCGATAGAAAGTCAGGTGCGTTTTCATGGTTTCGACCCCAAAGACGCTATTATTGAGGTAGCACCGAAAGATGGCGAATACACACTTAGCACTCAAGACATCATCGCTGAAATTGAAAAGAACGTTAATGAAATTGCCTTAGTACTTTTCGGTGGCATCAATTATTTTACTGGGCAGCTATTTGATATGGAAGCCATTACCAAAGCTGGGCATTCGATTGGTGCAAAAGTAGGTTTCGATTTGGCCCATGCAGCTGGCAACGTACCTTTACAACTACACAATTGGGATGTTGATTTTGCTTGTTGGTGTTCTTACAAATATCAAAATGCTGGTCCGGGTGGTATCAGTGGTATTTTTGTGCACGAGAAACATTTTGCAGACCAATCTTTACATCGCTTTGCGGGCTGGTGGGGCTACCAAGAAAATAACCGTTTTTTAATGGAAAAAGGATTTGTACCTGAAGCAGGAGCAGATGGCTGGCAAGTAAGCTGCACACAGGTAATGCCAATGGCATTATACCACGCATCTTTACAATTGTTCGAAAAAGTGGGTTTTATGGAACCTTTGAGAGCGAAAAGCAAAGTGTTGAGCGCTTATTTGTTCTACATCATCGGCGAGGTAAACAAAACTTTAGGATTTGAACAGTTTAAGATCATCACACCACAAAATGCAGATGAAAGAGGCGCACAAGTTTCGATTATAGCTAAAAGTGATGGAAAGAAAATATTCGACCATTTGGTAAAAAACGATGTTTTAGGAGATTGGAGAGAACCTAACGTCATCAGGCTAAGTGCCGTACCCATGTATAACAGTTTTGAAGATGTTTTTAGAACTGGCGAATTACTTTTAGCTGTCAGTAAATCGATATAAGCGATGATAAATTACAACCCAAAAGAGTGGATCAACTTCATATTCCTTTTTCATAAAGCAGATACTTTTTATAAGCTGTGGAAATTGATGCTGAGTGTCGCTGTATTCTCAGGAATTATTGCTTACTTGGAACTTAACCACATCAAACTTGCAGAAACTTCGTATATTAAAAATGTAGGCATGATGCACAGCTTATTAGGTTTCGTTATTTCGATGCTTTTAGTTTTTAGAACTAATACATCTTACGACAGATGGTGGGAAGGTAGAAGATTGTTAGGTGGTTTGGTAAATGTTAGCAGAAATTTCGCAATCAGATTAAATGCGCTCCAGTTAAGTCCTGAGGACAGAGCGTTTTTCAAATATGCTATTCCGAAATATGCATTTGCTTTAAAAGAACATCTCCGCGAAAAACAATACTTTGGCAAGAACAGTATCTTGATAGAGATTGACGGTGGAAAACACATTCCAAACCAAGTTGCAGTAAGTATGACCAATAAACTTTTTGATTTAAATAGAGAAGGTAAAATTACTAGCGAACAATTGATTACGCTTAGCGCAGACAGTACTCAATTTACTGATATTTGTGGTGCTTGTGAACGTATCAAAAACACACCAATTCCTTATTCTTACAGTGCTTTCATTAAAAAATTCATCTTCGTTTACGTCATTACCTTGCCATTTGGATGGGTCTTTAGCTTGGGTTATTTCGTTGTGGCTATTGTGCCTTTTATTCTTTATGTTCTAGCCAGTTTGGAGCTGATTGCCGAGGAAATCGAAAATCCTTTCGGTACGGATGCAAATGATTTACCAGTAGACGAAATTGCGAATAATATAGAGAAACATGTAGGGGAGATATTAAGTTGAAGGTTAACTGTTGAAATTGTTTAATCGTTTAACTGATACCTAGCTCCTGATACCTTACCACTTCCAATGATTAAAATCGCTTATCATCCCATATATGCACATCCACTACCACAAGGACACCGTTTCCCGATGGTGAAATATGAGTTGATACCTGCGCAGCTATTACATGAAGGCACTATTGAAGAACATCACTTATTTGCACCAGAAGTAACTGCAGAAGAAAATGTAATTGCAATTCACGATGCAAATTACTGGCAGCAGTTAAAAGAATTGACATTGCCTTATCAAGAGCAACGGAGAATTGGATTTCCTTTAGATGCACAATTGGTAGAGCGAGAAATTAGAATAGCGCAAGGAACCATAGATGGAGCAATTTATGCACAACAGTATGGTATTGCTTTTAACGTAGCAGGCGGCACACATCATGCTGGCAGCAACTGGGGTGAGGGTTTTTGCTTACTAAACGACCAAGCCATTGCCGCAAGTTATCTGCTTAGGAAAGAGCTCGCCAAACGTATTCTCATTGTAGATTTAGATGTTCATCAAGGAAATGGCACTGCCGAAATATTCGAGAAAGAAGATCGAGTTTTTACCTTTTCTATGCATGGTGATAAAAATTTCCCATTCCGGAAAGAGCGATCAGACTTAGATATCCCATTGGCAGATGGAACCAATGATGATGAATTCCTCAACATTTTGAACGAGAACTTGCCTTCGATTATCAAAAGGCATCGTCCGGATTTTATGTTTTACCTTTCTGGCGTTGATGTTTTAGAAAGCGATAAACTCGGCAAGTTATCGCTGAGCAAAAGTGCATGCAAACAACGTGACCAAATCGTTTTTGAAACTTGCATTAAACATGGCTTGCCTATGCAGGTAAGTATGGGCGGAGGTTACTCTGAAGATATTAAAATCATTGTAGACGCACATTGCAACACATTTAGAACAGCCTTTGATTTGTTTAGTTGAAAATAGATTTGCTCCATGCCCGTCATTGCTAGGCACGAAGCAATCTTAAAGCGTGTAGAGATTACTTCGTGCTTCCTCGAAAAGAAATCAACCTACATCAAAATATGATTACTATTCGCTACCAAAGGCTCTGGCAAATTATCTTCCCCAAGCATATCACGCAAATCAATCTCAATCGCTCTACTCATGGAAGTAATAGGCACATCGTTAGCACTTCCCTCAAACGGATTTTCGGTACTTTCCCCAATCTGCTCTAATGTAAAAAATACCCAACCAACCACTACACTCACCGGAATCGTTAACCATACACAACCGGCTCCAATTTTAGAGAACTCACTGAGAAAACCTAGCGGTAAAACCATAGAAAGCAAGTAAACGAACATCACATTGATACTTGCAAACTGTCGAGGATAAGGGAAGTTTTTAATACGTTCATTTTTGCCCTGCTGGTCATAAAGTTCCTTCAATAAAGCTTGCATTTCTACATAGTTCAAATCGTTTATTTTGCCTTGTTCATTTAAAGAGCGTAAACGTGTAGACTGCAATGCCAAAATTTGAGCAGCTTTATTTTTCTTTTTCAGGATGTTCTTTCGTTCGTCATCATCCATGTATTCCTTTAACTCATCAGATAAGTCGGCCTCCCATTCAGGAACGGTATAGTATCTCAAATACTCTCTGTTGTAGCTCTTGGTTTTTACATTTTCCCAACCTCTACTTTCCCTCAATTGAAATCTTAAAGCAGTTAACCAAGCAAAATGACGATAAATGAGGTCTTGATGCAATGCTTTTTCATTGGTGGCATCTGTATCCCTCACCATATCTTTTACCATGATGCCCCAAGCTCTGCTATTATTTACAATGGCTCCCCAAATCTGCCTAGCTTCCCATAAACGGTTGTACGTTTGTGTATTTCTAAAACCAGCGATAAAGGCTGTTGCTGTACCTACCAAAGCAACCGGCACCCAAGGAATAGCCAGCCACTTCAGTTCAAAGAAATAATATAAGGTGGTCGGAATGGCACTAATTACAATCAAATAATAGATTTTCTTCCTCGTCCAAGGGATGAAATGCTGTAGTTTATATAGTCTTCCGCTGTTCATAAGATATTGTTAGTGACCTGCGCCTGTAATTTTTAATTCGTTTAAATCTAGCTGTAATTCAGCTTTTCTAATTTCTTCATCGGAATAAAATTTGCCCTTACGAAGCTTAAATAGTTCTTTTCTTTGCGCTGCATAAATATCAAGCAGTACATGTTGGTAAACATGAATTTCTTCGATTTCTGTTTCATTGCATTCCAAAGAAGCAAGCTGTTTTCTACCTTCGGTGATGTTAGATTCTAAGCCATCTTTATAAAAGCCAACCAGCTCATTCTCCTTAGTTTTATTTAAATGATGTTGGTTAATGATGGCTAAAGCTAGTTCATCCAGTTTCAACTGAATACCAGTCTGTTGTTCCTCGCTACGGGCAATATTATCAATTTCTTCTATTTTAATGAATTTAATAATAAAAGGTAAGGTCAATCCCTGCACTACCAACGTAATAAAAATAACCACAAAGGTGATGAAGATAATAATGTTGCGATGAGGGAAAGCATTACCGTCCATTAATAAAGGGATAGATAAAGCAGTAGCCAACGACACCACACCACGCATACCAGCCCAACCTATTACCAAAGGTCCCTTCCAACCAGGAGATGGGTCTTTTCTAATTCTAGCGCTCAGCCATCTCGGCACAAAGGCGGCAGGATACACCCATAAAAACCGTAAGGCTATAGTAATTGCACTGATAATCAATCCGTACCTGATGCCATCCCAAATAGAATATTCTCCCAAACCATGAATAATTTCTGGGAGTTCTAATCCGATGAGTACAAAAACCAAAGCATTCATCACAAAAATGAGCGTAGTCCAAACACCTAGCATATTTAATCTTGTACTTCCTGTTTTAAATATCTCGTGCGACCGCCATGAAATAAACAGACCACCGCTAACCACTGCCATTACACCAGAATAGTGAAATTGCTCTGCAGCTAAAAACAGAATGTACGGCGTCATTACTGTTAAGGCAGCATCTATGGCTGGTGTAGTTGGTAAAAAGCGATGAATAAAGTACATCACATGTGCACCAGCCAGACCGATTACAACTCCCATTCCAGCAACTAAGAAAAACTGACCAGTGGCTTCTTGCATTGAGAAAGCTCCGGTTAGTACTGTCGCCAAAGCAAACTTGAAGACAATCAGTGAGGAAGCATCATTTACTAAACTTTCGCCTTCTAATATCGTAAGTACTCTTTTAGGAACTTTCATCCCTTTTAAAACCGTTGCAGCAGCTACCGCATCTGGCGGAGATACAATGCCACCTAATAAAAATCCAAGCGCTAAAGTAAAGCCAGGAATTAAGGATGCGGACGTATAAGCAATGACTGTAGAAGTAAAGAATACCAATCCGAAGGCCAAGAGCGCTATTGGACGTTTCCACTTCCAGAAATCATTCCATGAGGTATACCAAGCTGCTTCATAAAGTAAAGGCGGCAAAAATATCAGGAAGATTAAATCCGGATCAAGGTGTAAAACGGGCATTCCTGGTATAAAACTAATTCCCAAGCCGGCTATGTCCAAAAAAATAGGGTAGGCGACTTTAATTCTTTGGGCTAACATCACCAAAAGAAACACAACAAACAGTAGCGCTAATATTAAAAGTAAATTGTGATGCATTACGCTTTAGTTAATGGATGTTGGAAGTAGATAATTATTAAATTCAATAATAAAAAAGGCAATTCAATTGCAGCTCCTTTAACGTCCCTAACGAGTAATTGCAGACATAAAATCATCAAAATTCCCGCTGCCATGATAAAATTTCCCCATAGAAATGTTTTAGGATGTAATATCAACAGTGCAGCAATCATAGTTATTGCGCCATTTATAGTAACAGCTGTTTTTGAAAAATGCCATTTGCTGAACATATCCAGCATTTCCGGTTTGGCAGAGCACATGGCATAGCCTTGCTTAAGTCCCATAAATACCGCAAAAAGTATCAATAGGCTATTCATAATTTTTATCATCATAGGTTTTTTCTACGAAAATAATACTTAGACAGTTACAAAAAAAGGTGATACTTTAAGATAATTCGATCAGCAATAACTATTTTTAAGGATGTGGAAATTGATTTGTTTCATATTGATAGTGATTGGCTTTTTTATAGGCTGTAGAAATGCAGAAAAATCTAAAGAGAGTTCTAATGTCGATTTGAAAGACAGCATAGCTGAATTAAAACCAGAACCAGCAAAACCTACAAGTAGTTTGGATTCAATAAAGCAGGTTATCATTAAAAAAGCGAAAAAAGATACCGTAAGCTATACATTTCTATTAGAAGGGAATTTTAGTGCAGAAGGGAATGAGGGAAGAGCATTTTATAAAGATCACAGAATTAAAAAAATTGAAATTTCCTTTTATGGAGAAATGGGAAAAGCCATTTATACCTACATTTTTAAACGTAATCTGATAGAGGCATCTCAACAACGCTTCAATTATAAAACACATTTTACTGAGGTAAAATCGGGGCAGGATATTATCAAAAGTGAAGAAATTAATTTTACGACAGACTTAGATGGCAAAGTTCTTAATGGCAATACTACCGAAGCCGATTTAGATACGTTTTACGAGTTGAAAAAAGTAGTTCCTTTTGATTTAATTTAATCTCTATCTTCGCCACGTGTTAGAAATAGTATATCAAGACGATTATCTTATTGCAATTAATAAACCTCATGGCTTACTGGTGCACCGTTCTAAAATAGCTGATGATGCTAAAGAATTCGCTCTACAATTGTTAAGAGACCAAGTTGGCCGTCATGTAAATCCAACCCATCGATTGGATAGAAAAACTGGAGGCGTGCTCTTATTTGCATTTGACAAGGAAACGGAAATCGCAATGCAAAAGCAGTTTCAGGAGAGTTTGGTAGACAAAAACTACTTAGCCATTGTTAGGGGATATGCACCGTTAGAAATGGAAATCGATTACCCTTTGGCTAAAGAAAATGGAACGATACAAGAGGCACAGACTAGTTTTGTGACTTTACAGCAGTCAGAAATTCCTTTAGAAATAGGCAAACATCCAACTTCTAGATATAGCTTAGTAAAAGCCAATCCTAAAACCGGTAGAATGCACCAACTACGCAAGCACTTTGCGCATATTTTTCATCCCATTATTGGCGATAGACCGCATGGTTGCAATAAGCAAAACCGTTACTTTAAAGAGCATTTGCAGATGAATACCATGATGCTACATGCCCTTAATTTGACTTTTGAACATCCTATAACCAAACAGCAAATCACGATTAGTGCCGATATCCAAGATGAGTTTAAGCGCATGATGGATTTGATGAATTTTAAACTCTAAAACAATTTTCTCAGATTATTTGTGTTATTAGTAGAATTATGCCATTAAAATATAAGCTACTTACCCTCGTTTTCGCTGTCCTATTATTAAGCAGCTGTTCATCTATCTACATGCCTGGCGTTCCAAATACGCCGATGCTAACCACTAAAGGAGAGTTTGCCGCCGGCGGACATATTTCCTTAAGAGGTAATATCAATGTAAATACAGCTTATGCATTTAGTGATAACTTTGCGGCCATGGTCAATTTTGGCTCAATGGATAGTGAAAGAAGGAAGAAAGACATTAAGCATAATTATTTTGAGTTGGGAGGCGGTTATTTTAAAACATTTGGACCCGAAAATAATCGCATATTAGAATTTTATGCGGGAATGGGTACAGCAAGCAGCAAACGAGTAATTAGAAACTTTGACGACGGAGTTCTAATCAATACTGATATCTATGATGCTGACTACACCAAAATGTTTGTGCAAGCTAACTACAGTTCTAAAAAAACAAGCAAGGTGAGCTTGTTAGGTATAGATTTTGGACTTAATTACGGCACTGCATGGCGTTTAAGTTTCGCATCAACTAAAGATTTTAAATTGAATGGGGTGCCTCAGATTAATGAAGATAACATCTTTATCGAACCTGTTTTCTTTACGAGAATGGTGCTGAGTGAGCAATTTCAGTTACAATATACCAGTGGTAGTAACATCGGTTTAAGGAGTCGTAAGTTTTTAAACGCAGGACATTCGGTATTTACCATTGGTGCGGTGCTTAACGTAGGCCGTAAGCCAAAAACTAAATAATTTAGCAAAAAATTCTTATTTTTGATCTGATCTAACCTACAAAAGTTATATTAGACTAATGGAAAAGGAAGTAGCAAAAGTTAGAAAAATCATTCATGTTGATATGGATGCCTTCTATGCTTCTGTAGAACAAAGAGATTTTCCTGAGCTGAGAGGCAAACCTTTGGTAGTTGGGGGCTCGCCAGAGGGTAGAGGTGGAGTAGTAGCTACTTGCAGTTACGAAGCCAGAGCATTTGGAATTCGTTCTGCCATGTCTTCCAAAAAAGCACAACAACTTTGTCCCTATGCTATTTTCGTTTATCCCCGATTTGCCGCTTACAAAGAAGTTTCTAAGCAAATACGTGAGATATTTAGCAGATATACCGATTTGATAGAACCATTATCTTTAGACGAAGCTTATTTAGATGTTACCGAAGACAAACGTAATATAGGTTCTGCCATCACTATTGCTGAAGAAATTAAGAAGGCTATCAAGGATGAACTCAACTTAACCGCATCTGCTGGAGTTTCCATCAATAAATTTGTAGCTAAAATAGCTTCAGATATAAATAAGCCCAATGGTTTAACTTTTATTGGACCTTCCAAAATTGAAAATTTCATGGAAAAGCTACCTGTAGAAAAGTTTCACGGCGTGGGTAAAGTTACCGCAGAGCGGATGAAAATGCAGGGAATTAGAAAAGGTAGCGATTTAAAGAAATTGACGGAGGAACGATTGACGTTGTTGTTCGGGAAATCTGGCAAGTTCTTTTACAACATTGTTAGAGGCATTGACAACAGAGCTGTAAAACCAGACAGGGAAATTAAATCTGTTAGTTCTGAAGATACTTTTAGCTATGATTTAGACAAGGGAAACGAACTTTACGAACGTTTAATGCAAATTACCCAGTCTGCCTTTAAGCGTATCAACCAATATCAATTATTTGGCAGAACGATTACCGTAAAGGTGAAGTTTGCAGATTTTAAAATCATTACCAGAAGTGCTTCATTCGAACATGCCATTACTGATGAAACGGAAGCTATTCTCGCAGCTAGAACTTTAGTGGAAAATGCGGACTTTGGCAGTAAAACCGTGAGGTTATTAGGAGTAGGCTTTTCTAATTTCCACGAGGCAAAAATGAGAAATAAAATAGAAGAGCAAGCAAAGTTGTTTTAGTCTGGATTTATTGAAACATTAAGGGTTTTCATTAGGAAGTTATCGTTAATTATACAAACAAGGAATTAAGAAAATTTAAGGCCAATCATTTCATTACAACTAATAGTTAAACTATTATCTAATTGGGTAATGTCTTTCTTGGTCGTGATCGAAGTTTTCAATCAATTTAACGCTAGTTTTTTATAATCATAACACACCTTAATTATTCTTAACTCCCTAATGTTTTAAACATCAAAAACCTTAACAACACATTAACGCTATCTTAATCTATTGAAATTAAATTTGTTATCAAATATTAGATAATGAAGATCAACTTTATTCTTATCGCAGTAGCTGTTGTAGCAGTTTTAGGTTTTATCTACTTTGTGGTTAAAAGAAACCACAAAGACCAAAAAGATTTGGAAAAGGAACTGAACCAAAAGGAGCTAAAACCAGATAAGCACAGCGGCGACCGCATTTAAGCCTACTGAGGCAATTGCACTGCTTTTATCATAACTGGCGGAGACGACAATGCTTCTAAGAAAGCAATGATGGCTTTTCTTTCCCTAACGTTCAGCATAATTCCACGAACTAACTTATCATTTTTAGGTACTAAAGGATCATCTTTCTGATGAGGCAAAACCACATGTTCTGGCATTCCCATATTGTAAAGTACCATTAAGCTATCCATGCTTTTTACCGAACCTTGATGAAACCATGGCCCTGTTTGCATTACATTTCGTAAACCTGGGGTTTTAAATTTCCCGACATCTTCCGGTTTTTTAGTAAAGTTATAGAGGCCTAAATCTTCGTTTTTAGTACCGTATTCCGTTAAGCCTATATTGTGAAAATCTTTATCCGTGAAATAAGCACCATGGTGGCAATTCATACATCTAGCTTTGGTTCTAAACAAATGCAAACCTGTTAATTGTTGATCGGTTAAAGCATTCTTATCACCTTTTAAAAATTTATCAAAGCTACTTTCTCCACTTACAATCGTTTGCTGAAATGTGGCTAAACTTTCGAAAATACGTTGGTTGGTAATTTTTGATGAACCAAATGCAGCTGTGAAATACGGCTTATAGCCTTTAATTTTATTCAGTTTCTTCGCCAGCGATTTCAAATCTTGGTTCATTTCATTGTGTGCAGAAATAGGACCTTCAGCTTGTTCAACTAAACTCTTGGCTCGTCCATCCCAAAAGAGACTGTTGTATACCCAAACATTTTCTAAAGATGGCGCATTGCGGATATTAGGTAACTGTTCATGCCCCAAAGATACTGCTTTTCCATCAGCCCAACTTAACTCAGGAGAGTGACAAGTGGCACATGAAATTTGATTAGAACCTGAAAGTCGTGCATCGAAGAATAGTAGTTTTCCTAGTTCAATTACTCGCTTAATAGAGTCATTAGCTAAATCAATAGGAGTGGACTGTAAACCAGCAAGCTCTTCAAATTTAACTTCTTTATCTACATTGGGTTTAGGCCAAAACTTACTCGGCTGCGAGTAAACCTTCCTTAACGAATCAATAGTTAAATCGCTGCTGATCTCCCAATCATTAGATTTAAAGGAAATAAGTAGCAAACAACTCAAAAAGAAAGCTATAGCAAGCAGCACTTTGTTCATTGACGCAAAAATAGAAAATTGCTTTTTAACTAGAGCTTAACTTGATGAAGTTCAGTTTTCACCTCAGCAGCCAACTTTTTAGTTCTATTTTGAAACCTAATAAACAGTAGGATAGAAGCGGTTAATAATCCAAAAGTTAAGCCGTACCAAATACCTTTAACACCCATTCCAAACTCAAAACCTAGTAAATATCCTACCGGAATACCAATTACCCAATAAGAAAGAAAAGTAATAAAAGTAGGCATATTTACATCACCTAAACCTCTTAAAACACCTAAACCAACCACTTGTGTCCCATCGAATAATTGAAAAAAACCAGCTAAAATTAATAGCTGCGCAGCAATGGTAATTACAGTTTGGTCACTCGTATAAATATAAGGCAATAGGTTATTAGCCAACATAAAAAGTATAGCGGTAACCGACATAAAAACGATCACAATGTGATAACTGGCTATTGCAGACAGACGCAGAGGCCCATAGTTTTTGCTTCCAAAATTGTTTCCAGTTTTAATAGTTGCCGCATTGGCAATACCAGTAGCGAGCATATAAGTGAATGCGGCTAATGACAGTGCTGTAAAATGCGCTGCTTGTTCTACCTTGCCGATGGTTCCGATTAGAATACCGGCACCACTAAATGCACTAATTTCGAAAGAATATTGCATAGCTACGGGAGCGCCTAATTTTGCAATCTTTCTAATTCTCGATAAATCGAAGGAGAACAGCTTAAACGCTGAGAGGTATACTTTGAAATTCTTAGAGTTAAACACATAAGCTCCCATGGCAATTGCCATTAAAATACGGTCGATTAATGTACTTAAACCTACTCCACTTACGCCCATTGGGGTAACGCCAAACATGCCTCTCACAAAGATAACCCCTAAAATTACGTTGATTACGTTACCCCAAATAGATACCATCATAGCTTGTTTAGTGAAACCTAAACCTTCGGTAAATTGCTTAAATGCTTGGAAAATCATTAATGGAAATATAGAAATCCCCATAAATTGAAGGTATGGTTTAGCATGCAAAACCACATCCGGAGATTGCCCTAAATGGTCAATAACTTTATAATAAACCAATAAGACCAAGCCGTACAAAACAAAACTAGCAATTACATTGATGAGCAAGCTATTAGAAAGTAAACGACCACATTCCTCCTTATTCTTACTTCCATTAGCTTGCGCAATTAAAGGGGTTAATCCGTAAGAAATACCTAGTCCCAGCACTAAAATCAACATAAATAGACTGTTTACCAACGAAACAGCGGCCAGTTGAACAGTGCCTGCAAAATGGCCTACAATCATGCCATCAGCCATATGTACCAAGGTATGGCCTAACTGCGAAAGCACGATAGGTAAGGCTAAAATAAGATTGTCTTTATAGTACGATTTGTACTTGGCAAATGAATAAGTGAACATACGGTGCAAAAATACAGTTTTCAGTTGGCAATTTCCGGTTGGTAGGTCTATCGCAACTTGCCAACGTTCAAACTTTACAACCTTTCAACAAATACTTAATCCGCCAAAATATAATACTCTTCCTTTTCAGTGATTCGGGGTAGAATAATGCCCGATAATATTAAATTGACAATAATTTTCTGTGCCTTCTTATATGCACTTCTAGTCAACTTGCTAAACTCTTTCAAAGTGATACGACCATTGGCTTCTAAGTAGCTTAGCAATAGTTTTTCTTGCTCAGAATAAGCAATAAAAGTTCCTTCATTCTCACCATCTTTCTTTAACACCTCTATCAATATTTTACTGGCTAAAACACTTTTATCCTGTATCCTAAAATAAACCCACCACTTACCATGTTCATCTAAAGCGTAATGTGGTTTAGTATCACTTCTAGGAATTTCCGCCACTAAAACCAATTTATCGTCTACTACAAACTCCTCAAAACGAGGCTCTATAGCAGGTTTACAAAACTGATGGGCAGCTTTAGTAATCATGTACTTTTCTTCCTCTTCAGCTTTTACACCTTTAATTGTTCCATCATCAGCCACGCCAATTAAAAGTTTACCACCTTTATTATTAGCAAATGCCACCAAAGTTTTTGCAATCTTTTCAGCCTTACTAATCGTTTTCTTAAAATCAATGTTTACGTTCTCGCCTGCAAGTATTACTCTCTTAATATTCATTTTAGGTAGTTTTTATTAAACGACTTGATAGAAATTTATAACGCTAAACTTTCTACTTTTAACTTATATAGCTACTCGTTGTTTCTCCCCTGGAAACTTAATTCTTAAGTAAACCTCGTTACTTACCGTTGCACAAAGTTCACCTTGCTTATTGTAAAGTTCCATTGGATAGGCTTTCACAAATTTACCATGTTCGTTTAAGGCTTGTTCAGCTTCTGCAATCATTTCATCGGTTATTTTCAAGGTAAAATATAGTGCTGTGAGTCCAGGTTTCAAGTATTGAATATTTGCGCTTTTTAACCACACCCTGCATTTATAGCCTTTGCGTTGCATCAACTGATCGAACAAGATAGCATAGAATGGGTCAGTTGCGGCATAAATAGTTCCACCGAATATAGAGCCGTTATAATTTCGATTCAAGAAGCTATTGCTGATTTTAACATCAACTCCTCTAAATCCTCTGTGGAATTTCCTTACCCAAATACGCTGAAACAATAAAGGCGGATATAAACTTAATGCCCATTTTAGGGTGCGTTCAGAAACTATCATTATTCTAAATATCACATTTTGTATTGATGTATGAAAGCATTGTTTAAAACTTAACTCGAACATAACGTTTAGCTACAGATACACAGTTTTTATTTACATCACAATTCAAGATCTTTTAACAATACTATGATCTGTACATCTGTGGTATTTATTTGTCGTAGAGCTATATTTTGTAACATTCATGGCATATCTAAAACTTTTCCACATTGGGTATTAAAGTGTAGCTTATTTTGCTAAATTCGCAAGGTTATAATAGTACCAACTAAATTTCGTTTTTAACGAACTAATTAACTTATGGCAGAAGATTTAGAAAATCAAGAGAACGATAAGATTATCCCCATTAATATCGATGAGCAGATGCGAACTGCTTATATCGATTATTCGATGTCGGTAATTGTGAGTAGGGCATTACCCGATGTGCGTGATGGTTTAAAACCAGTGCACCGTAGGGTTCTTTATGGTATGCAAGACCTAGGTGTAGGTGCTGGCAAGCCATACAAAAAATCAGCACGTATTGTGGGTGAGGTATTAGGTAAGTATCACCCTCACGGAGATTCATCTGTATATATGACCATGGTACGTATGGCCCAGCCTTGGAGCTTACGTTACATGATGGTAGACGGACAAGGTAACTACGGTTCTGTGGATGGTGACTCACCAGCAGCAATGCGTTATACCGAGGCTCGTTTCCAAAAAATTGCGGAAGAAATGTTGGCCGATATCAATAAAGATACGGTAGACTTTCAGAACAACTTTGACGACTCGTTACAAGAACCAACCGTTTTACCGGCAAGGGTTCCAAACCTTTTAGTTAACGGTTCTTCGGGTATTGCAGTAGGTATGGCGACTAACATGGCGCCACACAACTTAACCGAGGTAATTAATGCAACGATAAATTTTATCGACAATAGGGAAATTACCATTGCCGAGCTGATGAAGTTTATTAAAGCACCAGATTTTCCAACAGGAGCTATTATTTATGGCTATTCTGGTGTGCAGGAAGCTTTTGAAACAGGTAGAGGCCGTATCGTGATGCGTGCTAAAGCTGAAATCGAAACTATTAAAGACCGTGAAGTAATTATCGTTACAGAAATCCCTTATCAAGTAAACAAAGCCATGATGATTGAGCGTACCGCTGAATTGATTGGTGAGAAAAAAATTGAAGGAATTTCGAACATTAAAGATGAATCTAATAAAGATGGTATCCGTATCGTTTACGAAATTAAACGTGATGCGAATGCGAGTATCGTTTTAAATAATTTATTTAAGCAAACTGCGTTACAGACCTCATTTAGTGTTAATAACATTGCACTGGTAAATGGTCGTCCTCAGTTATTAAATCTTAAAGACCTAATCCATCACTTCGTAGAGCACAGACATGATGTGGTAATCCGTCGTACTCGTTTTGAGTTGGCAGAAGCTGAAAAACGTGCACATATCTTAGAAGGTTTATTAATTGCTTTAGACCACATTGAAGAAGTAATTAAATTGATTCGTGCATCTAGTACTCCAGAAGAAGCTAGAACTGGATTGATGGAGAAATTTGGATTATCTGACATCCAAGCTCGTGCTATCTTAGATATGACCTTACGTAGGTTAACAGGACTGGAGCGTGATAAAATCAAGGAAGAGTACGCTGAATTAATGAAAACTATCGAATGGTTGAAATCTGTATTGGCAGATGAAGGTCTTCGTATGAAAATCATTAAAGATGAGCTGACTGAGATTTTAGAGAAATACGGTGATGAGCGTAGAACTACGATTATCCACTCGGCAGACGACATGAGTATGGAAGACTTCATCGAAGACGAGGAAGTTGTAATCACCATCTCTCACGAAGGTTATATTAAACGTACTCCAGCGTCAGAATATCGTATACAAGGTAGAGGAGGTAAAGGTTCAAAAGGCAGTAACTCTAGAAATGAAGATTTTATAGAGCACTTGTTGGTTGCTACGAACCACAATTATATGTTATTCTTTACAGAAGCTGGTAGATGTTTCTGGTTAAGGGTTTACGAAATTCCTGAAGGTACTCGCCAAAGCAAAGGACGTGCTTTACAGAATATCATCAATATTCCTAAAGAAGAAAAAGTTAAAGCTTATATCAAGGTTAAAAACTTAAAAGACCAAGAATATTTAGAGAACAACTTCATTATCATGTGTACTAAAAAAGGTACCATTAAGAAAACTTCTCTAGAAGCTTACTCTCGTCCACGTGTTAACGGTATCAATGCAATTAACATTAACGAGGGCGACCAGTTATTGGAAGCAAGCTTAACAACTGGCAGCAGCGAAATTGTAATGGCATTACGTTCTGGTAGAGCAATTCGTTTCAATGAAAGTACGGTTAGACCAATGGGTAGAACTGCAACTGGTGTTCGTGGTGTAACTTTGGGACACGATAAAGATGAAGTTGTTGGCATGATTGCTGTAGACAGTAGCGATGCAACGATCTTGGTAGTTTCTGAAAAAGGATACGGAAAACGTACCGATATTGAAGACTACCGTGTAACTAACCGTGGCGGTAAAGGGGTAAAAACCATTAACGTTACCGATAAAACAGGTGAACTTGTAGCCATTAAAAATGTTACTGATGCCGATGATTTGATGATCATTAACAAATCTGGTATCGTAATTAGAATTGCCGTAAGTGAACTAAGAGTAATGGGTAGAGCAACGCAAGGAGTGAGGTTAATTAGCTTAAAAGGCAATGACGAAATAGCCTCTGTTGCGAGAATTGACCACGAAGACGAGGAAGAAGTTGAAGAACAATTGGAAGGAGAAGAAAATCCTGACGGTGAGACAACTAATGAAACTTCTACAGAAGAGTAAGTAAATAAATAAAAAATTTAAAAATAAGTCCATCATGTATCATTGTATAAATTCTAAAAGCAATATCATGATGGATTTTAACGTTTAAACAGCAAAATTTATAATTAGATGAAAAAGTTAATTTTAAGTGTAGGTATCATGAGTTTATCGGCATTTGCCTACGCCCAAAAATCAGAAGTAGCAGAAGCAAAAAAAGCTTGGGATTTGTTTCAAGCAATGAACAGTGCACAACCTCTAAAGAAAAACCTAGAAAATCTTAACAAAGGTATAGGACACACAGATTTAGCAATTGCTCATGAAAAAACTAAAAACACTGTTGAGCCTTGGGCTTTAAGGGCATCTTTAGCATCAGCAGTGGCTTTGTTAGATACTGTAAGCGCTGAAAATGCAGCTGCAAAACAAAAAATTGCAGAAGAAGCTATTGATAAGGCGACTGAACTGGATAAAAAAGGTGACCAAAAAGATAACATTGCTAATGCTAAAATTAATATCGCAAATGCAATTCAATCTAGAGCAATTAGAGCTTACAACAAAAAAGACTTTGCTACAGCATTTAAGATTTTCACTGAAATTACAGAGAAAAATCCTAACGATACTTCTATGTATTTAAATGCAGGTGTGGCTGCAAAACAGTCTGGAAATTATGCTGGTGCGGTAAAAAATTTTAAAAAAGTAGTTGAATTTGGAGTACCTGACTCTAAAAATCTTTTATTAGAATCAATTAACATCGAATTGGTAAACTTGAAAGATACTACAGCTGCGATGGCTTCTATCGATCAAGCATTAACTAAATTTCCAGATGACCCAGATTTTGTAGGTACTCAAACCGATGTTTATATCGTTAGAGGTGAAATTGAAAAATCTCAAGCATCGTTAACTAAATTAATTGCTAAAGATCCTAATAAAGCAATTTATCATTTCTTATTGGGCGAAACTTACTACAAACAAGCGCTTGCAGTACAAGCTGAGAGACAAAAAATTGACGCAAAGAAAGTTAAAGAATATAATGCTGTAACAGCTAAAATGACTGCGTTAATCGACAAATCTTTGCCTCATTATAAAAAATCTCATGAATTAGACCCTAAAGCAGTACATACTTTAGAAGCTTTAAAGCAAGTTTATGGTTTTAAAAATGATACTAAAAGCTACGAAGAGACTAAAAAGCTTTTAGATGCTATTCAGAAAAAATAGTGATTGATTTTAGATAATCAATTTTGATAAAAAAGGGGGATAAATAAACATTTATCCCCCTTTTTTAGTTACTTTGTATAAAGTTAACTGACGATGCGCAAGATATTCTTTAATATTTCTCTACTAGTAATGGTTAGCAACCTAGCTTTTTCGCAAGGTTCACAAATTAAAATAGCAAACAATAGTTTAGCAAAGCTACAAAATAGCATCGCTGAAAAAGCTGATGCCAAAAAGCAATTAACAATTATAGGAGAGGGGATTAAGGCCATTGAAGTTGCGGAAAAAGACAAGAAAACTAAAAATTGGCCAGAAACATGGGCAATCAAAGCTTATTTATCATCCTACATTGCGCTAATTGATGAAAATGAAAGTAATGCAGATAAGTACTTTCAATTTGCACAAGATGCATTAACACAAGCAGTAAAATTGGATAAATTTCAATCCAACACAGAGCTAATCAATGCTTCTAACCATAACATACATATCAAAACACAAAGCAAAGGGGTAGAAGCTTTCCGACAAAATGATTTTGCTACGGCGTACGAATTACTTAAAAACGTAAGTGATTTTAAACCAACCGATACCTTGCTAGCTACCAATGTTGCTATCTGTGCACAAAGTTTGCAGCAGTACAATGATGCATTAACTTATTTTTTAAGAGCTAAAGAAAACGGAGCTAAAAACCCAACTTTGTTTCAGAGCATTGCAAACATTTATGCTTCAAAATTTGAAACAGAACTTGCAATAAAAACATTGGAGGATGGGTTAAAGCTTAACGCATATCATCCGTTACTAACTAATGATTACATTAATATTTTATTAGATAACGAGCAATATGAAAAGGCTACTAGAGCTGTAGAAAGTTCGTTGAAGACTGATAAACGTAGTAAAACACTATTTTTCTTATACGGATACTTACAACAAAACCAAGAAAAGAACATCGGCACAGCAGAATTGTCTTACCAAAAAGCATTGGAAGTAGACTATAATTATTTTGATGCGCTTTATCAATTGGCAGTTGCTTATATACAAACCGCAAACGAAGCACTAAAGCAAAAAGACACTCAGAAATTTACTTCCAATATCAATCGTGCAGAGTATTCTTTACTAAGAGCTCACGATATCAATATCAACCATAGAAATACAGTTAAGCTTTTGATAGACATTTACACCCGTAAGAATAGGCTAGATAAAGTGCAGGAACTAAAGCGTAAACTAAACGAGTTTTAATTACGACAATTTCATCAAAAGAGTAGGTATCAAGAAACACAACTTAACATAATATAAATTATAATACAATTCTTTGTTTATCTTATAAATTATATAAATTAGCATAATTTCTAACTCAAAATATAAAAATGAAGAATATAGCTGTTATTGGTTCTGGAACTATGGGCAATGGTATTGCACACACTTTTGCTCAATTTGGTTATGCGGTAAAATTAATAGATATCAATGCAGATGCATTGCAAAAAGCAATAGACACCATCGGCAAAAATTTAGAGCGACAAGTTGCTAAAGGAACAATCACAGCAATTGATAAAGAAAATACGCTAAAAAATTTAAGCACATCTACGGATTTAAAATCAGCAGTTGCTGATGTAGATTTGGTGGTTGAAGCCGCAACAGAAAATATTGAACTGAAACTTAAGATTTTTCAGGATTTGGATACTTACACAAAACCAGAAACAATTTTAGCAAGCAATACGTCTTCTATTTCAATTACAAAAATTGCGGCGGCTACCAATCGTGGTGATAAAGTGATTGGAATGCATTTCATGAATCCTGTACCGATAATGAAATTAGTTGAAGTTATACGTGGATATGCAACAAGTGATATAACTACAAATATAGTTATGAAATTGTCTAAGAAACTGGAAAAAGTTCCTGTTGAAGTAAATGATTATCCAGGTTTTGTGGCCAATCGTATTTTAATGCCAATGATTAACGAGGCAATTTATTCACTTTATGAAGGTGTTGCAGGTGTTTATGAGATTGATACGGTAATGAAATTAGGAATGGCGCACCCAATGGGGCCACTTCAATTAGCAGATTTTATCGGTTTAGATGTGTGTTTAGCTATTTTAAATGTATTGCATCAAGGCTTTGGAAACCCAAAGTATGCCCCCTGCCCTCTTTTGGTAAACATGGTTACTGCTGGGAAAAAAGGTGTTAAATCAGGAGAAGGTTTCTACGATTATAGTAATGGTGTGAAGGAAGCTAAGGTAGCGGCAAAGTTTCTGTAGTCGATGAATGATTGCTCATAGTTGATAGCCTATAATCTATCAACCATGAGCCATTAACTATAAATTATCTGTTATATTTGCTAAATGAACGAAAACCTTGATCCTTCTTCTGAAAACCTTAGTCCAATGGAGCGTGATATTGAAAAAGTATTACGTCCGCAGGAATTTGAAGATTTTACTGGTCAGGATAAGATATTAGAAAATTTAAGGATTTTCGTGAAGGCGGCAAAGCTCCGTGGCGAAGCTTTGGATCATGTTCTTTTACACGGCCCTCCGGGATTAGGAAAAACCACACTTTCGCATATTATTGCGAACGAAATGGGTGTAAATATCAAGGTAACTTCTGGTCCAGTTTTAGACAAGCCTGGTGATTTAGCTGGACTTTTGACTAATCTTGATAGTGGCGATATTCTTTTTATTGATGAAATTCATCGTTTATCGCCTTTGGTAGAAGAATATTTGTATTCTGCCATGGAGGATTTTAAGATTGATATCATGTTGGAAAGTGGACCAAATGCCCGTTCAGTTCAAATTGGTTTAAATCCTTTTACTTTGGTGGGTGCCACTACCCGTTCTGGTTTATTAACTTCACCTTTAAGAGCCCGTTTTGGAATCAATTCTCGCTTAGCTTATTATGACGCCAAACTATTGACAACCATAGTTTTGCGCTCTTCAGCGATATTAAATACCCCAATTAGTGATGAAGGTGCATATGAAATAGCCCGTCGTAGTCGTGGTACGCCTCGTATTGCCAATGCTTTGCTTCGAAGAACCCGAGATTTTGCCCAAATTAAGGGCAATGGAACCATAGATACGGAAATTGCTCGTTACGCTTTATCTGCCTTAAATGTAGATGAACATGGCTTGGATGAAATGGATAATAAAATCTTATTAGCTATTATCGATAAATTCAAAGGTGGACCTGTTGGTTTAAAGACAATTGCCACTGCTGTTGGTGAAGATGATGGAACCATTGAAGAAGTTTACGAACCATTCTTAATTCAAGAAGGATATCTAATGCGTACCGCTCGTGGCCGTGAGGTAACTGAAGCAGCTTACAAACACTTAAATAGAGTTAAATTAGGACAGACTGGGAAATTGTTTTAGGAAGTTTGAACGACCTAAAACCTTATTGCTTTGTTACTTAAACCCGATTGTAGCGGAAAGCTTTTTTGCTGCAATTGCTTTGAAACCTCGTAGGTTTTGAAAACCTACGAGGTTTAGCATTTGAATTCACAAAAAACTTTTAGCAAAAAGCGGGGCTGCAATATCCGAAGCGCAACTACCATTGATTTTCTGAAATTCAAAAACACTCCTGCGGAAGTATGATTTTTTTATTCTATCTTAAACGGGGCTAAACAATAAGTTTGCTTATTTGTTCCTTTAAGATATGAATATAGAATTACGTAAACTTACCATCGACGACTACAACGACCTCAGAGAATCCATGCAACAAGCTTACTTAGACAGCGGAAACGGTGTTTGGAGTAAGGCAAAAATACAGAACCTTTTAAATATTTTTCCTGAGGGACAACTTTGCATTGCTGTAGATGAAAAAGTAGTAGCCTGTTCGCTATCTATCATTGTGGATTACGATATTTTTGGCGATAATCACACTTACGAAAAAATCACTGGAAAGTATTCTTTTTCGACCCATACTCCTTTAGGAAATGTACTTTACGGTATTGAAGTGTTTGTGCATCCAGATTATAGAGGGCTGAGATTGGCCCGGCGTTTATACGAAGCTAGAAAAGAGCTTTGTGAGCTACTCAATTTAGAAAGTATTATTGCTGGAGGAAGAATTCCGGGCTACCATGAATATGCAGATAAATTAAGCCCAAGGCAGTATATTGATAAAGTTAGGACTAAGGAAATTTACGACCCAACATTAAGTTTTCAGATTTCAAATGATTTTCACGTTCGCAAGATTTTAAAAAACTATTTGCCTGGCGATTTAGAATCGAAAGAATATGCCACCTTAATTGAGTGGAACAATATCTATTACCATGATAATGTTTCGCCACGTTCTGCCCAGACTATCAGATTGGGATTGGTACAGTGGCAAATGCGTTTATTTCCGAATATAGATGCTTTTTACGAACAGGTAAAATTCTTTATAGATGCGGTAAGTGGCTATAAATCGGATTTCATTATGTTTCCAGAGTTTTTTAACACGCCTTTATTAGAGCCTTACAATCATCTGCCAGAAAAAGAAGCGATGAAGAAATTGGCGGACAAAACAGAGGAAATTGTACAGAAATTACAAGAATATGCTGTTTCGTATAATGTAAACATCATTGCGGGAAGTATGCCTGTTAAGGAAAATGGCAAGCTTTACAATGCCACTTACCTTTGTCATAGAAATGGTTTAACGGAAGATTATAGAAAAATACACATCACCCCTAACGAGCAAAAATACTATGGAATGAGTGGTGGAGATAAGATTGGCGTTTTTGATACGGATTGTGGCAAAATTGGAATTTTGATTTGCTATGATGTGGAATTTCCGGAGTTAAGCAGAATTTATGCCGACCAAGGAATGCAGATTTTGTTTGTTCCATTTTTAACCGATACGCAAAATGGTTATACCCGTGTTAGACATTGCGCACAAGCCAGAGCGATAGAAAACGAATGTTATGTAGCTATTGCTGGTTGCGTTGGCAACTTACCAAAAGTAAATAACATGGATATTCAATTTGCGCAATCAGCAGTATTTACACCTTCAGATTTTGCATTTCCTACCAATGCAATAAAGGCAGAAACTACTCCGAATACAGAAATGATGCTAGTTGTGGATGTAGATTTACATCTTTTAGATGAGCTGCACCATTTTGGAACAGTGAAAATCTTGAAAGACAGACGGAAGGATTTATATGAAGTAAAGCTGCTAAAATAGCAGCTTTACAATCAAAATATAGATTGTTGGTTTTAATGACTAACGCTCTATGATTAAGTTCTTTATTTCGTTACGTTATTTCTAAAGAAGATAAACCAAACAATTAATAGTATAACTACCACTATTGGTATTATCCACTTCATTGCCTGCCCTGCGCCCTTATTATCTGGTTCGTTAACGGTTGGTGCTGGAGCTGGATTTTCTTGGTGTGCTTCGTAATCTGTTTCTACGTTTGTAGTGACATGTTTATTTTGTTCGTCTATATTTCCTGAGTTATTTTCCATAATACGAGATTTAAATTTAGTATACTACACAATAACTTTAACTGTGTTTGTATTCCTAACAAATAAAGGAGTTAAAAGGTTTTTTAGTAAAAGTTTATCTTTGTGCAGAAAATGTTTAACCAAGCCTCTAAATACAGCCAGATGATTAAGCAAGAAGCCTTGCGTTTAGGTTTCATGAGCTGTGGTATTGCTAAGGCTGATTTTTTGGAAGAAGAAGCTCCTAGGTTAGAAAACTGGTTAGAAGCGAATCATCACGGTGAGATGGCTTACATGGAAAACTATTTCGATAAACGACTTGATCCTAGGATTTTGGTAGAGGGTTCTAAATCGATAGTTTCATTGACACTGAATTATTTTACAGAAGAAAAGCAAATAGACATCAATGCCCCCAAGATTTCTAAATATGCCTATGGAATGGATTATCATTCGGTAATCAAAGACAAACTCCAAGAACTAATGGCGTTTATTCGTGAGGAAATTGGTGAAGTAGATGGACGTTGCTTTGTAGACTCTGCGCCGGTAATGGATAAAGCTTGGGCGCAAAAAGCTGGATTAGGTTGGCGTGGTAAAAATTCAAATTTAATTAGCAAACAAGCAGGTTCTTTCTTTTTTTTAGCAGAGCTGATTATTGATTTGGAACTGGAATACGATAATCCCTTTCCTACAGACCATTGTGGTTCTTGCACCCGCTGCATTGACGCCTGTCCTACTGACGCTATTATCGCTCCTTATACTGTAGATGGTAGTAGATGTATCTCGTATTTAACAATAGAACTTAAGAATGAAATTCCAGCAGAATTTAAAGGCAAAATGGACAATTGGATGTTTGGATGTGATGTTTGTCAAGATGTTTGCCCGTGGAATAGATTTTCCACCGTACACCAAGAGGAAAATTTTACACCTAAGGAAGATTTACTCGGCTTAAGTAAAAGTGACTTGATAGAGATGACTGATGAGGTTTTTAAACGAGTATTCAAGAACTCTCCCGTAAAACGTACCAAATACAATGGGTTAAAAAGAAATATCGATTTTTTACAAGAGCCATGAAAAAGCTATTTTACCTCTTATTGTTATTAGCTAGCATAAACTCGCATGCGCAAGAACTTAAATTAAAAAAACGTCAATTAGAATCGATGACTGGAAGTGAGTTTGCCAGATCTATTTCTGATACAAGCTTAAGTCTTGAAGATAGGGAAAAGCTCATTTACACTGAGATAAAAAATGGAAATGTTCCTGATTTTTTAAGGAAATTAAGTATTGTACAAGTTGAAAAGATAATCAACACAAAAAACTATGTATTAACTATTTATACAACACCTGATTATTTAGTGATAGGAAATGATGATGATTTTTTCTATCTGTCCATCACCCCTATTTTAGCTCAAAAAATTGCCAGCTTGACAAATGCTATTCTACCAACAAAAGCTATTGTGGATGAAATTTATAACAATGCAAAAATAAAATTGGAACCCCAACCAATTCCACCAAGTAAAGCAATGACAACGGTACCCGTTTTTATCACTCATAATGGCATTATCTTAAAACAGCTTGAAGCCTTTAAAGCGAGACATCAACAATCTGAATTGACTGCTGGAAATAAAAAGGACATCATTATTTCTAACAAAATTTTTGGCCAACCAACACCGAGAGTAGTTATTTACGGATGGCATAAGTTAGATGGCAAAGCTATTCAACCTGTTTACAATAAACACACTAATACTTGGGCCGATTATAGTCATGGAGTAAGATTGGTTAGTGAAAAAGCAGTTTTGAATGGAAAAAAGGTAAAATTGACAGATCTATTAAAAGATTCAAATCTTTGTGAATTATTAAGTGACGAAGGGATAATTTTGAAATCGAAATATCCTTTAAACTAAATTTCATCTTCACTGCGGTACATTATTTACTACGAAAACCATTTTATGTGGGCACATCTTTTGTAGCTGCTATTGAAAAGGTCGTCATTCCCACGTGGGCGGAAATCTTAAAGCTATTCTTGGAATTGCTTATCATTACGATTCCCGCCCATGCGGGAATGACGCTATGAATGGATTTGTTTAAATCGGGACGACAGTACTATGCATTTTCATGGAAACAGCTAAACTAATATGAACTAAGGTATCTAAGGTGTTAAAAAATTACGAATTAGGTTTACTCACAAATTTATTTCCTTTCAAATAAAACCTAAATGGCCATAGTGCATGTTCCTGAGCATAAGCAACGCCAATTCTAGTTGTGGCAACAATTTCATTATCTGTATAAGCATTCCCATCTTCAATCCAGATTTCGTTTGCTGAAAGGTCCTTTGCATTGAGCTGTTTATCTATACCTAAGGCTTGTGATAGCGCTCCAGGACCCGCAGTAATACGCGGTACTAGCTTCTCCATCTTTCTACGCTTAAGCATTACTTCAATTCCAGTAGTTGGTTCAATTGCTCTAATTAATACTGCTTGTGGATTCCCTTCTTTGCCACTCACTACGTTTAACAAATGATGGATGCCATAACATAGATACACGTAAGTTACACCACCACGTAGAAACATAGTAGCTGTTCTATTGGTATTTCTTCCTCCATAAGCATGGCAAGCTTTATCCACTACACCATCATAAGCTTCAGTTTCGGTAATGATACCACCTGTGAATTTGCCGTCAACATAAGTAAATAGTAATTTGCCAAGTAACTGCTTAGCCATACTTACAACATCCTCTTGTTGATAAAACTCTTGCGATAATTTAGGCATTTATCAATCTGATAATTTCATTTAGATATCTATCATCAACTTCATCAAAATGAGATAGATATTCGCTATCTACATCTAACACTCCGATAATTTTCCCATCGATATAGACTGGCAAAACGATTTCAGATTTTGAAGCAGAGGCACAGGCTATATGACCAGGGAATTCATCAACATTAGGGACAACTAACGTTTTTTCTTGTTCCCAAGATGAGCCACAAACTCCTTTTCCTTTTTTAATCCTCGTACATGCTACCGGACCTTGAAATGGCCCTAAAACCAATTCATCATTTTTTATTAGATAAAAGCCAACCCAAAACCAATTGAACTGCTCTTTTAGTGCTGCGCTTATATTAGCGAGATTAGCTATCAAATCCTGCTCGCCATCTATTAATGCCTTAATTTGAGGAATGATTGATATATACTTTTCTTCTTTTGAAGCTTCTTTTAAAATTGATAAATCTTCTGCCATAGCGTAAAGTTAAAAGTAATAAGTTAAAAGTAGTAAGTTGAACCAAGCGCAAATCTAAACCTTACAACAATTTTACCTAATCCACATTTCAGAACTATTCCACAATCATCGGCTAGTTAAAACAATTTACTTAGTTTTGAACGATTAGAACTTAACTAACAACACAATGAACAAGAAAATCTTATCAATTACTTTACTCCTAACGGGCGGTTTGGGCCTTTTGGGATATAAATTTCGTGAAGAAGGAATGTTTCCTTTGAGTGAAATCCATAAAGTAGACTTAAAAAAGGCAGGCTTAAAAATTGAGCCTAATGAAGTATATAATCCCAATGGAATCAGCTTGGTAGATGCATTAGTTAATGTAGGTGGTTGTACTGGTTCTTTCGTTTCTGATGAAGGATTAATCATCACCAATCATCACTGCGCTTTTAGTGCCGTGCAATTGGCAAGTACACCAGAAAATGACTATTTGAATAACGGATTTGTAGCTAGAACACGTGAACAAGAAATTGAAGCAAAAGGATTAACTTGTCGTATTACAGAAAGTTATGAAGATGTATCCGACAAAATACTTGGCTCTGTATCCAACGTTGAAAATCCAGCTACTCGCTTACAGATGATCAACAACATGATGAAAAACATAGCAGCCGAAGCAGAGCAAAAAGATCCTAGCATCAAAGCGGAAGTTTCAGAAATGTTTATCGGCAAAACATATGTGTTATTCAGATACAAAACCATTCAGGATGTGAGATTGGTATATGTACCAAACCGTCAAATTGGAGAATTTGGTGGAGAAACTGACAACTGGGTTTGGCCTCGTCATACTGGCGATTATTCGTTTATGAGAGCTTACGTAGGCAAAGACGGAAAACCAGCTAAATACAGCAAAGACAACGTTCCATTTAAACCTAAAAAGTCGTTAAAAGTAAACGCTAGCGGTACCAACGAAGAAGATTTCGTATTTATCCTTGGTTATCCAGGTAGAACTTTCCGTCATCGCCCTGCTCAATTTATTGATTACCAAGCGAAATACGTATTACCATATACTTCAGATTTGTTCGATTTCCAAAACGCAACTATGGAAGCTATCGGCAAAAAAGACAAGGCTACCGAACTTAAATTGGCTACTCGTATTAAGCGCAATGCAAATGTGATGAAGAACTACAGAGGTAAGCTAGCCGGTATCAAAGGAATTGATTTGGTTGCTCAAAAACAACAAGAAGATGCTGCTCTAGCCGAATTCATCAATGGAAACGTAGAAGTCAAAGCACAGTATGGAAATCTAATGGCCAATATCGACCAACTGTACAAGCTGATTAACAGTGATGCGAACAGAGATTTATGGTTTAGCCAAATCTATAATTCAACTAGCTTGGTAAATGTAGCTAAAAACATCAATATCTTTAAAAGTAACTTGAACCAGCAGCCTGCGGCACAAAAACAAGTTTATTTCGAAAACAATGTTGGTAAACTGAAGCAAGTTCTTGGCAATATATACGACGCTTATCACATTGATGCTGATAGACGTATCTTTAAGCGTATGCTAATGGATGCTGTAGCTTTTACGCCAAATCAAAGGGTTATCGCTGTAGCTAAAATCATTAATCGTGGTAGCAACAACGAAGCGATGATAGATGAATACATTAATGACACTTTTGGCTTATCTAAGTTGAAAGATCAAAACTACGTATCCAACAATTTACTGAAATCTCCAAAATCAATCAGCGACTACAACGACGGGTTGTTGCTATTGGAAACAGACATCTCTCGTCAGATTAACGAAATTAAGCCCGAGAAAGACCGCAGAGATGGTATATTGAACAAATTGATGGGCGACTACGTAAACATCAAGGAGAAGTTCTTAAAAAAGGGATTTGTGCCAGATGCAAATAGCACATTAAGGCTAACCTATGGATATGTGCGTGGTTACTCTCCTGCCGATGCCACTTATATGTCACCTTACACCACGGTAAAAGGAATTATTGAAAAAGGTACTTCCGGTAATCCAGACTTCTACTATCCGAACATCATTAAGGAATTATGGAACAAGAAGGATTTCGGCTCATTTGCCAAAAAGGAACTGAACGATGTACCTGTTGCATTTCTTTATAACATGGATACTACAGGCGGAAATTCGGGCTCGCCAATTATGAATGCTAACGGCGAATTAATAGGCGTGAACTTCGACAGAGCTTATGGTGCCACCATCAATGATTATGCTTGGAATGAAAGCTATAGTCGCTCAATTGGAGTAGACATTAGATACGTACTTTGGGCGGCTTCAAAAATTGACAAAGCAGACTTTTTACTGAAAGAAATGGGCGTAAAATTCTAGCCTAAATTAAAGCATGAGTAGCGTTCAAAACTGGCAAATTTTCATCATTAGAAATGGCTACGAATTGAACGCTACCAATGCTAAACTTATGAACATAAATTGAACTAAAAAAATGAGAATTATAGCAGAACTTCCGCACCCTCAATGTAAGATTAGCATCTTTAGTATGAACCAAAAATTCATCGTAAAATTTGAACAAGGACCATACGAACAGAGCTACAAAATTTCAGAATTAGATCTTACTGGCGGAGGCGTTAACGAGGTGTTTCAAATCATTGACGAAGAATTTATTGAGACAGTAATTGAACGTTTTAAAACTATGAGAACTGACTTTATAGTCGCATACCAGAAACAGCAATAACCCATTCAAAACAACATCACAACACATTGATATACAGCATACAAAACATCATAACAGAATTTTATTTTGCATTTTAACAAATTTTCATGCTGTAAAAATGATTTGAGTAAAGCTTTAATTAAGATGAATATAAAAATAACTACTGATTTACAGAAGTTTAAAATAACAAACAAAATTAAATTCCGAACGTATTTTTAACCAAATAAATGGGAGGTTTTCAATTTTAAGTACAAAATCAACTTCTTCTTACCGAATACAGCTTAACCATATCAAGGCAGTAGCTAAAAGCAGTAAATCATAAATTATATTACCTTTGCACACCAACAAAACACAACATGGCGAACAACAGAAATGCAGGTGTATTTTTTATCTTAGTCACTATCCTATTCGACTGCATTGGTTTCGGAATTATCATTCCAATTATGCCAGCTTTAATTAAAGAACTTACTGGAGCAACACTTAGTGAAGCTTCAGAATATGGTGGTTTTTTATTGACCGTTTATTCGTTAATGATGTTCGTCTGCTCTCCTATTTTAGGTGCACTTAGTGATAAAATGGGACGTCGTCCAGTGCTGCTAATTTCACTCTTCGGAATGGCTATTGATTACTTCTTTTTATCATTTGCACATACCATTACTTTGCTGTTTATCGGACGCATTATCGCTGGTCTTTGCGGAGCTAGTATCACTACGGCTTCGGCCTATATTGCCGATGTAAGCACTCCCGAAAAACGAGCTCAAAACTTCGGTTTAATCGGTGCGGCTTTTGGTTTAGGTTTTATCATCGGCCCAGTAATTGGCGGTGTTTTTAGTCAGTTCGGAACCAGAGTACCTTTTATGATTGCAGGCGGCTTGTCGCTCATCAATTGGTTATATGGCTACTTCATTTTACCAGAATCACTAAAGAAGGAAAACAGAAGAGCATTTGATTGGAAGCGAGCAAATCCGATAGGTGCATTGATGCAAATTAAACGCTACCCTTCGCTGCTTGGGCTTTTGATAGCTTTACTAATCCTATATATTGCAGCTCAATCTACACAAACAGTCTGGTCGTTCTACACGCAAGAAAAATTCGGATGGAATGAAACCTGGATTGGCTACTCTTTAGGATTTGTTGGCGTAACAGTAGCCATAGTTCAGGGAGGCTTAATTCGGATAATCATTCCGAGATTGGGTCAGAAGAAATCCATTATGTTTGGACTTTGCTTGTATGTTATTGGTTTTGTACTTTTCTCTTTCGCCTCCAAAGGATGGATGATGTTTGCCATTATTGTACCTTATGCCCTAGCTGGAATTACAGGTCCCGCCATCCAAGGGATTATCTCGACACAAGTAAAGCCAGACGAACAAGGTGAGCTGCAAGGAATCATGACCAGCTTCATGAGTTTAGCAAGCATTATTGGTCCATTAATGATGTCGTCGCTTTTTGCCCATTTTACAAATCATAATAATGATAGCATTTACTTCCCAGGAGCTCCATTTATGATGGGTGCTGTGCTTACGTGTATTTCAATTGTGATTTGCTATCAAACACTAAAGAAGCATCACTAATTTGAAAAGAACATACAGAGCTAGGAAAAACACTTAAAACAAGTCTTATTAAAACTTTAGCATCGACTATTTTCCTGTAACCAACATTAACGCAATAAATTCATAAAAACGACTATTTCCCGCCATTTTTCAAATCAAATCAACTTAAATAGTGTTAGATTTGTATATGCTTCAAAGGCCAATTAGAGATACACAAGATTTTTTACTGAGCAACTATTTTGCGGAAGGTCTTCGTATTACTTTTGGGGTACTTTGCCCCTCTCTAATTATGGCGCATTTCGGTATGCTCCAATTTGGCATGACTTTATCTCTAGGAGCACTGTGTGTTAGCATAGTAGATTCTCCTGGACCAATACATCATCGCAGAAATGCCATGTTTGTAACTACTGCCTTACTTTTCTTAGTATCTATCATCGTTGGGTTAACCAACAAAAGTGATATTTTCATCGGTATCTTATTGGTTGCATTCAGCTTCATTTTTTCTATGCTCTTTTTGTATGGAGCTAGAGCTGCTTCTATAGGCACATCGGTACTACTTGTCATGATTTTAAGTATTGATGATGTACGTCCGTGGAAAGAAGTAATTTTCTACAGCATGCTAGTGCTGCTTGGCGGTATTTGGTACACCTCATTAAGCTATATTATTTACCGACTACGCCCTTATCGATTAGCTCAACAAACTTTAAGTGACTCTATACATGAAATAGCTGATTTCTTACGAGCAAAAGCTAAATTTTATTCGCAATACACCAATTACGAAAAGAATTACGCTGATTTATTACAACTACAGGTAGATGTACATCAAAAACAGGACGAAGTTCGTGAGGTACTTTTCAAAACGAGAGAAATTGTAAGAGAATCTACGCCGCAAGGCAGGTTCTTGCTTATTGTTTTTACAGACACTGTAGATTTGTTTGAGCAGGTAATGTCTACATATTACAACTACAAGCAACTTCACGAACAATTTGACTCTGTTGGCATTTTGTCTCATTACGAAGAAGCCATCAATAAAATCGCCGATTCCTTAGATGACATTGCATTTTCTTTAAAAAGCGGTGGCACGCCTACTCTTGCAGGTAATCTGGAAAATGATTTAGCCAAATTACGTCAAGAAATAAGCGATTTAGAACAGAATAAAAGCGAAAAATATAACACCTTAGGCATTATTGCACTTAGAAATATTGAGGTAAACATTGAAAATATAGTTGGTAGAATAAAAACCATCAACAAGTACTTTAACAAGAACGAGCAGAGTAAAATTAAAAAGGGAGATGTTGACGTAGGTAAATTTGTGACTTCCCAAGAAATCAATGTAAAGCTACTGATTAACAACCTCACTTTCAGTTCATCTACATTTAGACACTCTGTTAGAGTTGCTATTGTAATGTTTATCGGATTTGTAGTAGCCAAAAGCTTAGATTTCGCCCATAGTTATTGGATTTTGCTGACTATTTTGGTGATTTCGAAACCAGGCTTTAGTCTTACGAAAGAACGAAATTATCATCGTATCATAGGGACAGTTGCTGGAGCATTTATCGGAATGGGCGTACTTCATTATGTTCACGATAAGAATACGCTTTTTGTCATCCTTATCTTATTCATGATTGCAGGATATAGTTTTCAGCGTAAAAACTATGTGGTAAGTGTACTTTTCATGACACCCTACATCCTCATCATGTTCGATTTTTTGGGGATGGGTACAATGTCTATTGCTAAAGAAAGGATTTACGACACTTTAATAGGTTCTGGCATTGCATTAATGGCTAGCTATTCTCTTTTCCCTAATTGGGAGCACGAAAAAGTAAAAGAGGCAATGACGGATATGATCAAATCTAATCAGTGGTATTTTACAGAAGTAACCAAGCTGTATTTTGAAAAAGGATTTGATTTAACTAACTACAAATTAGCGAGAAAGGAAGTTTATGTAAAGACTTCCAACCTAGCTTCGATGTTCCAAAGAATGTTTTCTGAGCCCAAAAGCAAACAGGTACACATTAAAGAGTTGCATCAGTTCACAGTACTAAACCACTTACTCTCCTCCTACATTGCTAGTCTATCTTTATACATTAAAGAGCATCATTTCGTTTGTGTAAACTATCAGGATATTAAACCGATTGCCGATAACACAATCTACTTATTGGAGAATGCGGAAGAGAATTTACGCAAAGACACTACAGTGGCAAGTAACGTGCCTTTGATCAGAAGAAAAAATGCTGCGGGCATTCCACTATCTGATACGGATATCGTTATCGAAGAACAATTTGACTTGATACAGAAAGTGTCGTATGATATTTTCAAACTGACTGAAAAAATTAAAATCTAACAAAAAACTCGTCATTGCTAGGCACGAAGCAATCCTAAAGCATGTTTATTCATTAGTTAAAGTTTCAGATTGCTTCATGCCTAGCAATGACGAGATGGACTAATATCTTATACACCAAACTAAAACCATCATTCAGTTGTTGCTCTTAAAAACTGAAATATTATGGAAAAAGTATATACAGCCTCTGTTACTGTCATCGGCGGTAGAGATGGTCACGCAAAATCAAGCGACGGAATATTTGAAACAGATTTAAGAAAACCAAAAGAAATGGGCGGACAAGGTGGTGCTCCAAATCCAGAACAACTGTTTGCTACAGCATGGGGCTCTTGTTATTTAGGTGCACTGCAATCTGTAGCCGACCCTGAAGGAGTTGATGCCAGCAATGCCAACGTGAATGTTCATGTATCCTTCAATAAAAATGGAAAAGGTTTTGCACTTTCGGCAGATTTAGATGTTCACATTCCTGATATCAGTATTGAAGAAGCACAATCTTTAGCAGATAAAGCAAATGCGGTTTGCCCGTATTCTAACGCTACAAAAGGAAATGTAGAAACTAGAGTTACGGCAGTTTAGTCCTATCTCGTCATTTCGACAAAGTATGAGGAGAAATCTAGCATTCTATTAATCAGTTGTTAGATTTCTCACTTTGTTGCGCTTCGTATCGAAATGACGTACTATTAATGAGCTATTATCACAACAACAACTTACTCGCCAATCCTAGTAATAAAAAGAATCCGAAAACATCGGTAAATGTAGTAATGATAATGGAAGAAGCAATTGCAGGGTCAATCCCTATGCGTTTAAGCATCAATGGTATAGCAGAACCGGTAATTCCAGCAACAATTAAATTTCCTGTCATCGCTAAAAATATAACCAAGCCAAGCATCAAATTAGCATCAAAGAAATAGGCCACTACTAACACAATTAATCCTGTAGCTGCACCATTGATCATTCCAACAGTAAACTCTTTTAATACTGCTCTATAAGCTTGTTTGTCTGTTAAATCGAATAACGAAATACGCCTAACAGTAACAGCTAATGCTTGTGTAGCTGCATTCCCACCCATACCAGCAATAATGGTCATATAAGCAGATAAAACATCTAACCTGTCTAAAGTTTCATTGAAATACCTAATTACAGAAGAAGCTAAAAATGCAGTTCCCAAGTTGATAATTAACCAAGGCAAACGAGATTTCACCGCATCAATCCAATTACCGGCGAGTTCCTCATCTTCAGAAACCCCCGATATTTTCAAGATATCTTCAGTATTCTCATCTTCCATTACATCCATCACATCATCAAAAGTAACTCGCCCCAGTAATTTCAAATGTCCATCAACTACCGGAATACTAGTTAAGTTATATTGAGAAAGCAATTTAGCCACTTCTTCTTGGTCGGTATCAGCTTTCACATAAACTGCATCAGCATTTACCATATCGCTAATCTTTACATTGCCTTTTGCTTTAATAATGTCTTTTAAGGAAACTATCCCTTTAAAACAACCTTCATCATCTACTACGAAAACCGTATAAAACTCCTCAATTTCTTCGCTCTGTCTAATAATTTCATCAATCGCATCTTTCTTAGTCAAATTAATATTGACCTTAATCATTTGCGAATTCATCAAACCACCCGCAGTTTCTTCGTGGTAGCTTAATAAATTCCTGATACTTGCGGCATCCTGCGCACTTAGGTCTTCCAGAATCTCTTGCTGTTCTTCCTCATCCAGTTGCGAAATGATATCCGTAGCATCGTCATAATCCAGTTCCTCTACAATTTCCGTACGTTTATCTGGGTGCAATTGTATCAAGAGCTCTTCAGGATGCGACTCTTCGCTCATCTCGGCAATCACTTCTGAAGCTTTCTCTATTTCCAACAAATTGATGATGCGCTGCCTATCTTCTGAGTTGATGTTCTCAAAAAGTATAGCAATTTCCGAAGCATGATATTCCGCCAGAGTCTCTGCCAATAGTTGGTCATCGCCCTCTATCGCTTTCCTTAATTTTGAAAGGTCTGTTTTATCTAATTCAAATGATTGCATGTAAACCTGTAATTAAAAATTAGATATGGATATAAGTGACACCTAATGACACTGCCACGGCAATACCAAAACTCAACAAAGTACCGATCAGAACGTATTCTGTAAGCTTCAATTCGTTACCCTCTTTTAAATCGCCAAACCTAAAAATAGATTTTGCAGCCAAAAGAAAACCAACAGCTTCTAAATGATTAGTAAGTATAAAAATATAAATCAGTAGTCTTTCTAAAATACCAATAAATTTACCTGCATTTTGTAGCGAAATTGAACTTCTACTAGGAATAAATCGAGTAATAACCACTTTAATAATAATTGCCGTAGGCGATGTCAACAACAATCCGCCAAAAACATACAGCCAAACCTTTGGATTTTGAACGAAGCCGAAATCGATACTCGCTCCCTCATAAAAACTTAACCAGCAAATTATAATTACTGCTATATGTAATGCTTGGTCGGCAAAAAACCATACCTTTTTAGTGTTTGCTTTCTGGAATAATAATTTAGCAGCATCTATCATATAATGGCTTACGCCGATAATCAAAGCCTGTTTCCAAACATCAAATGAAAGAAAAACAATAAAAACCAATGCTATATGTAAAGCTATATGCAGATAAAGTTTACCAGACCTTAGCTTTATTCTTTCCTTTTCAACAACCCATTTATCTGGTTGAAGGAAAAAATCACCAAGTATATGCGCCAAAAGCAGTTTAATTAGTGCTATTTCCATTATTTAAAGATTTTACCGACCAACAATCTATATTTTTTCTCTAGCTCCATTATCTCCGAAAAATGGGCTCTCTTCAGCGCTTCGCTAATAGAAGATTGACTTCTACCCGAAATTTTCGCAATCTTATCTTGGTTTTCATTTTGGTTTTCGATGGTTTGTTTCACTACTTCAGAAGCAATTGGGCTCCAGTTATCCATCGCAATTAATGCCAACTTGAAGTACAAATTCATATCTTCATCAAACTTAGCTGATGGACTTTTTATTGCAAGATTTACCTTATTACTCTTTAAACCATCAAAACCCTCTCCCGAGTTCACATAAGCCTCTCCGTTAGCTTCAGTTACTTTATCTGTAGCCACTTTAGCTTTTTTTCCTAAACCAATACTTAATCTAACATCAGCACCCTTAATGGTCTTCATACACGCCTTAATATATACCGAAGTAAGAAAAGCTCGCTGTGATGGTAATTCAATTTGAAAACTATCGCCCCTAAAAATTTCCCATTTGGTATTTTTTTGTGGCAAAGCCGATAAAGCTTCCTTTAAAGTCTCTATCCAAAGGGATGGTAGTTCTCTCGAATTGACAATATCTCCTGTAATTACTGCAATCATAAATCTAATATCGGCAAAAAAGCCGATAAATCAAATTATCGGCTAATTACCCGATAATTAAGAATATCGGCTAAATACCCGATAATTATTTTTAAAACTATAGTTTACTATAAGCGTTATTAAAACAAATGGCTTTAATACAATTTACAAATAAGGGAATTTACTGTAAACAAGGCGATTTCTACATCGACCCTTGGAGGCCTGTAGATAAAGCTGTGATTACCCATGGACATGCAGACCATGCTAAATGGGGCAATAATAGCTATTTATGCCATACCTTAACTAAACCTATTTTAGAAGAAAGATATGGCTTGTACGATAATGTAGAAACGTTGCCTTACAACGAACAAATCGATATCAATGGTGTAAAATTAAGCATGTTTCCCGCAGGGCATGTGATTGGTTCAGCTCAAATTAGATTAGAGTACAAAGGAGAAATAGTAGTAGTTTCTGGCGATTATAAAACAGAATACGACGGCATCAGCACTGCTTTTGAACCTGTAAAATGCCATACTTTTGTTTCCGAAAGTACCTTTGGCTTACCTATTTACAAATGGCAACCTCAACAATTAATTTTTGATAGTATTGATAGTTGGATTGCAGATAATCACGCCAAAAATAAAACCAGTGTACTAGTTGCTTATAGCTTAGGAAAAGCACAAAGGTTAATTCACAATTTAAAAGCAGATTATCCTATTTATGTACATAGAACCATTGCAGCGTTAAATGCAGCTTTTCAAAGTGCTGGCGTTGAATTACCCGCTACTGTACAAATCAATCCGGATATTAAAAAAGAAGAACTACAAAAAGGTATTGTAATTGTACCGCCAGCATTAGCCGACAGTAAATGGATTAAAAGCCTAACTAACCCTGCAACAGGTATCTGTAGCGGTTGGATGGCTGTGAGAGCTGGCAGAAGATGGCGCAGTGCCGATGCTGGCTTCGCATTAAGTGACCATGCAGATTGGCCAGGTCTTCTAGATGCCATTAAAGCTACTGACGCTGAAAAAGTGATGGTAACTCACGGCAGTACGGCAATTTTTAGTAGATACTTAAATGAGATTGGTATTGAAGCAGAAGAAGTTAAAACACAATACGGTGACGAAGAAGCAGAGGAAAGCATAGAAAAAGTAGAAGAAACTCAAATTACAAAATAGATGAAGCGTTTCGCACAGTTAATACAGGAGTTAGAATTAAGCAACAAAACCAATGACAAAATTGCGGCATTGGTAACTTATTTTAGCGAAGCTGAAGACCGAGACAAGCCTTATGTAATTGCAATGTTTACAGGCAAGCGCCCAAAGCGGCCCATTACCACTACCTTCATTAAACAATGGGCAATTGAACTTACAGATTTGCCAGAGTGGCTATTCACCGAGAGCTACCACAGTGTTGGAGATTTGAGTGAAACGATAGCTTTGGTGCTTCCTCCAGCTACGCATACTGTAGAAAAACCTTTACACCAATGGATTGGCGAGCTTGCACAGTTGCATGGCAAAACCGATGAAGAAAAGAAGGATTATATCCTGACTTCATGGGACAGTTTAGCCACACAAGAGCGCTTCATTTTCAACAAACTGATTTCTGGAAACTTTAGGATTGGCGTATCCAATAAAATGTTAGTGAATGCCATTGCTAAGCAAAGTGAGCAAGAAGCCAATAAAATTATGCACAGCATTATGGGTAAATGGCAGCCCAACGAAATCACCTACGAGGAATTAACTGCTGGCGCCCATGTAAATACCGATAACTCATGGCCATATCCTTTTTGCTTAGCTTATGCCATAGATACCGAACCTGAAAATTTAGGAGATACTACTGCTTGGCAAGCTGAATGGAAGTGGGACGGAATTCGCGGGCAAATTGTAAAACGTAATGGAGAATTATTCATTTGGAGCCGCGGCGAAGAACTGGTGACTGACCAATTTCCAGAGTTACATTTTCTAAAAGATGAACTGCCAGACGGCACTGTATTAGATGGAGAAATACTTGCAGTAAAAGACGGAAATGTGCTTTCATTTAGCACCTTACAGCAAAGATTAAATAGAAAGACCATCAATAAAAGCCAGTTAGAAAATGCACCTATTGGTTTCTTCACTTATGACTTATTAGAACTTAAAGGAACAGATGTGAGAACCGAACCTTTATCAAAAAGAAGACAATGGCTAGAAGAAATTATCGAGAATTTGACCACTAAAGACATTGCCATTTTATCGCCAGTAATTGAATATAAGGATTGGCAAGAACTGGCAGCGATTAGAGAAACAGCCAGGGAGATTAACAGCGAAGGAATAATGTTGAAGAATGTAAACTCTATTTTTCATGCTGGCAGAAAACGTGGCGATTGGTGGAAATGGAAAATCAATCCTTACACGGTAGATACAGTGATGATTTACGCACAAAAAGGTAGCGGACGAAGAGCTAATTTCTACACGGATTATACCTTTGCTGTTCGTGATGGCGAAAAACTAATTACCATCGCAAAGGCTTATTCTGGCTTAACAGATAAAGAAATTAAGGAAGTGAATAGCTTCGTTAACAAAAATGCCATTGAGAAATTTGGTCCGGTACGTACAGTAAAGCCAGAGCTAGTTTTCGAAATTGCATTTGAGGGCATTGCCGAAAGCAAAAGACATAAAGCAGGTTTGGCCTTACGTTTTCCACGTATTTCCCGTTGGCGAAAAGATAAAAAAGCAGATGAAATTAATACACTGGATGATTTAAGGGCGCTGATTTCAGTTGTAGAGTAACCAACATAAGTCGTCATTGCGAGGAAAAATGACGAAGCAATCTTAAAGTGAGATATATTAAAAGATTGCTTCGTGCCTCGAAATGACGAAAAACAATAAAAACCATGCAAAAAACTAAAGGCTACAAACAAATCATCTCTTGGCTAAAAGCCGATAAGAAAAAGCCTTTTGATTTTCAAAAAGAAACATGGCAACATTATCTTGATGGTTACAGTGGTTTGGTAAACGCTCCCACTGGTTTCGGTAAAACATTTTCGGTTTTTTTAGCAGTAGTAATTGAAGGACTAAATCAACCGAAACCAGTTAAAGGCTTACAACTGATTTGGATTACTCCTCTCCGCTCCTTGGCAAAAGATATTGCCAGAGCAATGCGGGAAGTTTTATTAGAAATTGGGTTAGATTGGCATGTTGGCGTACGTAATGGAGATACTTCGCAGGCAGAAAAACTACAGCAAAAGAAAGCAATGCCAGAAATTCTGCTGATTACTCCCGAAAGTTTACATCTACTACTCGCTCAAAAAGGTTCAACAAGTATATTTAAAAACTTAAATTGTATCGTAGCGGATGAATGGCATGAACTTTTAGGAAGTAAGCGAGGTGTGTTGGTAGAATTGGCGCTGTCTAGAATTAAAGGATTGCAAAAAGCTAACGGCAATCAAATCCTGAGAGTTTGGGGCATATCTGCAACTATTGGCAACATCCAAGAAGCATTAGATGTCATTGTTCCAGAAACTGACGCTAAAAAAATCATTGTAAAAGCAAAACTGGAAAAGAAAATTGAAATCAAAACCATTTTGCCCGAAAAGATTGAAACACTACCATGGGCTGGACATTTGGGTTTAAAACTAGCACACAAGCTTATTCCCATCATTGAGAAAAGCAAAACCACACTCATCTTTATCAATACCCGTGGTCAATCAGAAATTTGGTATCAGCACCTGCTGGATATTGAACCAGATTTAGCAGGCAGAATAGCCATTCATCATGGCTCTATAGATTTTGAGCTAAGAAATTGGATTGAAGACAGTTTGCACAGTGGTTTGCTAAAAGCAGTAATTGCTACTTCATCTTTAGATTTAGGGGTCGATTTTAAGCCTGTAGACACTGTCGTGCAGATTGGTTCGCCAAAAGGTGTAGCTCGATTTTTACAGCGTGCCGGTCGTTCAGGACATTCACCAAATGAAATCTCCAAAATCTACTTCTTACCTACGCATGCTTTAGAAATTGTAGAAGCCGCTGCTATAAAAGAGGCCGCCAGAGAAAATAACATCGAAAGTAGAGAACCATTCGTGATGGTCTTCGATACGCTAATTCAATACCTTGTTACCTTAGCAGTAGGCGATGGCTTCGATGACAAAATTATCTATCAGGAAATTATCCAAACCAATGCTTTTAAAGAATTGCTTCCTGAAGAATGGGCTTGGGCAATGCAATTCATCACCTCTGGTGGAGATAGCTTAACTGCTTACAACGAGTTTAAAAAAGTAGTGAAAGATGACGACGGCTTATGGAAGGTGAAAAGCAGACAAATCGCCATGCGCCACCGACTTCATATTGGAACCATTGTAAGCGATGCCATGTTAAAAGTAAAGTTTCTAAGTGGCGGTTATATTGGTATGGTCGAAGAATATTTTGTATCTAAAATTAAAGCTGGCGATAGTTTTATTCTCGCTGGAAGAGTTTTAGAATTTGTACAAATTAAAGACATGACGGTAATTGTTCGTCGCAGTAAACAAAAAAAGGCCATGTCACCTAGTTGGTTGGGCGGCAGATTACCACTTTCTTCGAATTTAGGAGCGGTACTTCGAAAAAAATACAACGAAGTATTGGATAAAAAACATCAAGATGAAGAACTTGATACTGTTTATCCGTTATTTCTAATTCAGCAAGAACGTTCTCATGTACCTAGAAATGACGAATTGCTGATTGAAATGATTAACAATCGCGAAGGGTTTCATTTATTTGCTTATCCATTTGAAGGAAGATTAGTGCATGAAATTTTGGGTGCTTTAGTCGCTTACCGATTAAGTAAGTTGGTACCAATCACTTTTTCTATTGCGATGAATGATTACGGCTTTGAACTATTAAGTGATACTGAAATACCTATGGATGACGCAATTGCTTATGAAGTTTTTTCTCCCGTAAATTTAGCTGAAGACATCACTTTAAGCATCAACTCTACGGAAATGGCCAGAAGAAAATTTAGAGATATTGCCTGTATTTCCGGACTAGTTTTCCAAGGTTATCCAGGAAAGTATGTAAAGAATAAGCATTTGCAATCTAGCGCTGGCTTATTTTTCAACGTATTTAATGATTTCGATAAGCACAATCTTTTACTAAGACAATCTTACGAGGAGGTTTTTTATCAGCAATTAGAAGAACCAAGGTTAGCCGCTGCTTTACATCGTATTCAGAATAGTAATATCGTCATCACTTATCCTAAGCGCTTTACACCTCTATCATTTCCAATCAAAGTGGATAGCTTGCGTGCAAATATGAGTTCCGAAGAATTGGAACAACGCATTGAGCGGATGAAAAAGGAAGTTTTTAAATGATATCAAAATACATCATTTTAAAATTAAGCAATTAAGACATATTGAGTTCGTAACAAAAATCTTAATTCCACTTAACTTCTTAATGTTTTGTATTCTGTGTAAATTTGCAACGTGAAAATCGAAATCAGAGGAGAAGAAATTATTTTAGATAAAGAACGTGCCATTTTCCTACCAAATGAAAAATTACTAGCTATTAGCGATTTACATTTAGGAAAAGCCGCTCATTTCCGAAAAGCTGGTTTGGCAGTTCCAAATAGTATTTCACAAAGTGATTTAAGCAGACTTTCAGTATTACTACACCAATATCAACCTACAACGTTACTCATCAATGGCGATATGTTCCATAGCGATTACAATACTGAGATTGATGAATTCGCGAAATGGAGGCAAGAATTTAACGACATCGAGTTCATCTTGGTAAAAGGAAATCACGATAGGCAAAAAAAAGAAATCTACGAAAATCTAGCCATCGAAATTTATGAGCCTAATTACGAAACTAACAATTTCTGTTTCATACACGACGTTGCGCATTGCAAATCAGAATTGTATGCCATTAGTGGTCACATTCATCCTGGCATAAGCATATACAATAAGGCAAAGCAGCGCTTAAAATTTCCGTGCTTTTATTTTGGCGAAGATTATTCAATTCTCCCAGCTTTTAGTGCTTTTACAGGATTACAATTAGTGAAACCAAAAATGCCAGACCAAGTTTTTGCGATTACGCCATCTAAGGTGATAAAACTTTAGGTATTATGAATGCATCTCGATCAACTGTTTTAATTGAGGAGCAGGCACTGCACCACTTTGTCGCCAAACTGCTTTTCCCTTTTTAAATAAAATGAAGGTTGGCACACCTTGTACATTAAAGGCACTGGCAGCAGCTTGGTTTTTATCTACATCAACTTTTATAATTGCAGCCTTATCTCCTATCTGACTTTTCAACTCCGTTAATATCGGAGCCATCGTTTTACAAGGCGCACACCACTCAGCAAAAAAATCTACCAAAACTGGTTTATCACCATTTATCAATTCTGTGAACTTAGACATAATATACTTTCTTTTAAAAAAGGAACAAGCCAATTAGAAAATGGTTTTTACAACATTTGATTAACAAACTTTCTCGTCATTGCGAGGCACGAAGCAATCTTACAAGCCAAGTAACCTCTAAACAATTACTTATTTGGCATATGTTGAAATAAATTTAGGGTGACGAAGACTGTATAATATAATCCGTCATGCTGAATTTATTTCAGCATCAGTTTAAAAGGTAACTAAGATTGCTTCGTGCTTCGCAATGACGAGGATCTATATAAAAAAAGGGAGCAATTTTCATCGCTCCCTTTTCTTAATATTTCAGTATCTTATTTTACTGCATCAATAACAGCTTTAAAAGCATCTTTATTGTTCATCGCTAAATCAGCTAAAACTTTACGGTTTAAACCGATGTTCTTTGCAGCTAATTTACCAATAAGTTGAGAGTAAGATACGCCGTACTCGCGAGCACCAGCGTTGATACGTTGAATCCATAAAGCACGGAATTCTCTTTTCTTAGCTTTACGGTCACGGTATGCATATTGCAAACCTTTTTCAACCGTGTTTTTAGCAATGGTAAAAACCTTGCTTCTTGATCCCCAATAGCCTTTGGCCATATTTAGGACTTTTTTCCTTCTGCGTCTAGCAGCTACTACGTTTACCGAACGAGGCATAATGTGTTGTGTTTTGATAAGCGGTGTTGCATTTTACTGCAATCTTGGAACCGAGTATCGGGTTAAAAATTAATTACTTACCGATGCAAAGCATACGTTTAACGTTGCCCATGTCAGCATCATTTACCATGCTAGTGGTGGTTAAGTTACGCTTACGTTTAGTACTCTTTTTTGTTAAGATGTGACTTTTGTAGGCGTTCTTTCTTGCAATTTTACCTGTTCCAGTAAGCGAAAAACGCTTTTTAGCACTGGAATTGGTTTTCATTTTTGGCATAACCTGTTAATTTATATAATTTATTACTTTTTTGCTGCTTTAGGTGCTAATGTTAAAAACATACGCTTACCTTCTAATTTAGGTAAAAGTTCTACTTTACCTATTTCTTCCAACGCTTGAGCAAACTTTAACAATAAGATTTCACCTTGTTCTTTGTAAACAATAGCTCTACCTTTAAAGTGTACATAAGCTCTTACTTTTTCGCCTGCTTCCAAGAAACCAACAGCATGTTTCAATTTGAATTGAAAATCGTGGTCATTGGTGTTAGGTCCGAAACGGATTTCTTTAATAACCGTTTGCTTAGCATTAGCTTTAATTTCCTTCTGCTTTTTCTTTTGCTCATACATGAACTTACTATAGTCCATAATACGACAAACAGGTGGGTTAGCGTTTGGAGAAATCTCAACTAAATCAAGTTCAAGCTCCTCAGCAAAAGCCAATGCCTTTGATAGCGGATAAATACCTTGTTCTACATTATCCCCAGACAGCCTAACTTCTTGTGCACGAATATGCTCGTTAATATTATGTTCTGCTTCTTTTTTCTTAAAAGGTGGACGTGGTCCCCTGTTAAATCCTGGTCTTCCTAATGCCAAATGCTTTCCTTGTTTAAACTGTTATTTCTTTATTAATTAATTCACTAAACTCTGCCAAAGTCATGCTTCCCAAATCTCCTTCGCCATGTTTACGAACAGAAACTTTTCCTTCTTCCATTTCCTTTTCGCCGATTATCAGCATATAAGGCAACTTTTTAACTTCAGCATCCCTAATTTTCCTTCCGATTTTCTCATCACGAAAGTCAATTAGACCGCGAATATCGGAATTATTTAGTTCTTCTGAAACTTTTTTTGCATATTCTTCATACTTTTCTGAAATAGGAAGAATGATATACTGTTCAGGAGAAAGCCATAATGGGAAGTTTCCACCGCAGTGTTCGATAAGTACGGCCACAAAACGTTCTAAAGAACCAAATGGTGCACGGTGAATCATCACTGGGCGGTGCTTTTGGTTATCACTACCAGTATATTCCAATTCGAAACGCTCAGGTAAATTATAATCTACCTGAATTGTACCTAATTGCCATTTTCTACCCAGCGCATCACGTACCATAAAGTCTAACTTAGGCCCATAAAAAGCAGCTTCACCATATTCTACTACAGTTGGCAAGCCTTTTTCTTCTGCAGCTTCAATAATCGCAGTTTCGGCTAGTTTCCAATTTTCATCAGAACCGATATACTTAGTTTTGTTTTCTGGATCACGTAATGAAACCTGAGCGATATAGTTATCAAAACCTAAAGACTTAAATACGTGAAGTACCAAATCGATCACTTTTTTAAACTCGTCTTTTACTTGGTCTGGGCGACAAAATAAATGCGCATCATCTTGAGTGAAGCCACGTACACGAGTTAAACCGTGTAACTCGCCACTTTGCTCGTAACGATAAACTGTACCAAATTCCGCAAAGCGAACTGGTAAATCTTTGTACGAACGAGGTTTAAATTTATATAATTCACAGTGGTGTGGGCAGTTCATCGGTTTTAGGAAGAACTCCTCTCCTTCTTGTGGTGTTTTTATCGGCTGAAAAGCATCCTTACCATATTTCTCATAGTGACCAGAAGTGATATACAAATTCTTGTGACCAATATGCGGGGTAATTACTTGCTCGTAACCAGATTTTTGTTGCGCTTTAGTTAAAAATTGCACCAAACGTTCACGCAAAGCAGTTCCCTTTGGTAACCACATTGGTAAGCCCATTCCTACTTTTTCTGAGAAAGTGAAAAGTTCTAATTCTTTACCCAATTTACGGTGGTCACGTTTTTTAGCCTCTTCAATCATGTGAAGATACTCTGTTAACTCACTTGCCTTAGGAAAAGTAACACCGTAAATACGTGTTAACTGTTTTTTAGTTTCATCGCCTCTCCAGTACGCACCAGCAACGTTCATCAATTTTATTGCTTTGATTACGCCAGTATTGGGAATGTGTGGACCGCGACATAAATCTGTAAAACTGCCTTGGGTATAGAAAGTAATTTTTCCATCCTCTAAACCTTCTAACAAATCTAATTTGTACTCGTCGCCTTTTTCTGTGAAATATTTTATAGCATCAGCTTTGCTAACACTAGTACGTTGGAAAACTTCCTTTTGCTTAGCCAGCTCCAACATTTTATCTTCGATTTTTTTGAAATCATCAGATGAAAATTCTACTTCTCCGAAATCTACATCATAGTAGAAGCCAGTTTCGATAGCTGGACCGATACCAAATTTAGTTCCTGGATAAAGCGCTTCTAAAGCTTCTGCCATTAAGTGGGCAGATGAATGCCAGAAAGTTGATTTTCCTGCGGTATCGTTCCAAGTCAATAATTTAACTGCAGAATCAGCTTCGATTGGACGTGTACTGTCCCAAACTTCTCCGTTTACTTCTGCTGCTAAAACGTTTCTTGCTAGGCCTTCTGATATTGACAAGGCAATTTGATGGGCACTTACGCCCTGTTCATACTGACGTACTGAGCCGTCAGGTAATGTAATGTTAATCATCTACAACTATGATTTAGAGTTTATAAAATTGTTATGCAAAATCACTTACGTGTGTGATTTTATTTTGTGCAAAGATAGGGTTTTCCTTTCTATTTTTAAACTTTCGGCCCGCAGATTTCGGTGATGTTTCCGCAGATTTTTGCAGTACGGAAAAAATAAATATCTTTTTATATCTGCGTTTCCAATCTGTTAAAATCAGCGGGCATTCTTTTAAAAGTATTATATTCAAATAACCTATTCTATGGATTATGACTGAAAACGAAATCTCTTATGAAATACGTGGAGCGATTTTCGAGGTATACAATAACCTTGGGCCCGGTCTTTTAGAGTCTGCTTATGAAGCCGCTTTAGGATTTGAATTAGGAAGAAGAGGACTTTTCTACGCTAAACAAGTTCCTTTAACCATGCAATATGAAAGTATTCAGTTGGATATATGCTATCGGCTAGACTTTTTAGTTGAAGATAAAGTTATCATCGAAATAAAATCAGTTGAAACGCTGTTAAATGTTCACCATAAACAATTAATCACTTATTTGAAGTTGTCCGGATTAAAACTCGGCATCCTTGTAAACTTCAATACTGATGAAATTGCTAAATCTATTTTTAGGAAGGCAAATGGCATCTAGCTTTTCCAACAGATTTTCGCAGATATTTGAATAGTAAAGATCTCCTTAATCTGCGGTTCAATCAGCGAAAATCTGCGGGAACGTCAGCTGTCTGTAAACAAAAAATGTCCCGACCACAGCCGAGACATTCTAAAAATATAAAATGGAATTCCTTAGTTTACTCTACCAGTAGCACCTTGACGGTTGCCGTTGTTATTTCTAAACCTAGCCATCATAGCAGCTTGTTTAGCTTGGTATTGTTCTAGAGTAATTGCCGTTGCCTTTTTAGGAGCAGTTACGTCTTTATTACTAACGTTTCTGTACTCAATACTTTTTGCTGTGGTACCGCCACCTTTAATTTCAATAGCTAATACAGCTCCTTCCGTCCATAAGTTTGGCATTGGGGAAAAGTTAAAGCCCAAATCATTGGTATACCAAAGTACTGTTTCGTCAACCACGTCTTTATCCATATCTAAAACTTTCGCTTTACGAGTAGTTCTTATAGTTACTTTCTTGCAATCAAGATTAACAATCTTTTTAGTTTCATCAGATTTGATAATATCTACTACAGGAGGAACATCTAAAAATTGTACTGCATTGTTATTTTGATTACTGTTTCTTACGCCATTACCGCCACCAAATTGATTGATTGAAGCCAAAGCTAATTTAGTTGGCATCACATAAGTAGTATCCATTAAATCAAACACTTCAACCAATTTTTGGTCGGCAAAGGTGTAGTAATATTCTTTATTACCACCACCGAAACCGCCGCCAAATCTCATACCACCACCTGGACCGCCGCCGCTATTGCTATCCTCTGTTTCTGTTACAGGCATATAGCTTGCATTGGTAGCATTGTAAAGTAATTCGTAATTAGATTTGATGGATTTAGGCATACGAGCTTTCATTTGCTCAGGTATTTGTCTGCCACTTGCTTCGGCAACTGCAATTGGGTCAATTATAGTTTCAAATTGGATAGCTCCCGATTTCTTTTGTGCCTGTGCATTAACTGTAAAAGCCAATACACTTAAAAAAGCGATAAATATTCTTTTCATTTATTGTTTTGTTTTCGATTATAATTACGCAAAACTAACTCTATCTCAATAAATTTCATGTTAACAAAAGTTATAATTTTGTTTTATAACTGTAGTTTTACAATGTAACAATCAGCTAATTTGCAAGTGCTTTGATTGATATTTTAGTGATTGGTTTAATCGACAGAAAAATTAATATTCGGTACTTTCTAACCAACCATTCGCCAGTACATCCGCTAGGTGCATTGTCTTGAGTGGAATGTTATTTTTCTTGATATAGCCGTCGAGGTGCAGCAAACAAGAAAGGTCGGTTGAGATGATGTAATCCGCATCCATTTCTAGAGCGTTATTAACTTTTTGCTCTGCCATGGCCGATGAAATGGCATCAAATTTAACGGCAAAAGTACCACCAAAACCGCAACACATATCGGTATCTTTCATTTCGAGCATTTCTAAACCTATTACTCTAGAAAGTAGCTGACGAGGTTCTTCTTTGATTTTACACTCTCTTAATCCACTGCACGAATCGTGATAAACCGCTTTACCTTCTAATTCAGCTCCGAAATAATCTTTTTTCAATACGTTGACCAGGAAATCCGATAATTCAAATATGTTGGATTGTACATTTCTACATTTGTTATGTACAATGGTATTGGTAAACAAATCATTGTAACCACCTTTTACCATGCCCACGCAAGATGAAGATGGCGCCACGATGTATTCGCTCTCCGAAAAATCTGATAAAAACTTCGTGCCTATTTCCTTGGCTTGCTCCCAATAACCTGCATTGTAAGCAGGCTGTCCACAACAGGTTTGTTTGGAGTTGTATGAGATTTCGCAACCTGCTTTTTCCAAAACCTTAATGGTATTAAATGCAGTTTCAGGATATAATTGATCTATAAAACAAGGGATAAATAGCTCTATCTTCATTATATTTATTTAGGTATCTGCTCTTAAAATCACTTAATCAACCACCACGGCTTTAGGTTCTACCTTTTTTAAGAGCAGCAAAAATACTAAACCAAAAACAAAAAACAGTGCTAATGCAATCACCGAATTACGCATGCTTCCGCTAAGTACTTCTATATAGCCGAAGCTGAACATTCCAAAAACTAGCGCAACCTTCTCAGTTACATCATAAAAGCTAAAAAATGAAGTATGGTCTGGACTTGATTGAGGTAAAAATTTAGAATAGGTAGAACGCGATAAAGATTGAATTCCGCCCATAATTAAACCGATAACTGCGGCTAAAGCATAGAATTGCATTTCGGTGTGGATGAAATAAGCAGATATACAGCTGCCAATCCAAATAATTACCACACCTATTAGCACATTTACGTTACCAAATCTCTTCGAGGAAAGATAAGACATCAGCATTGCGCCAGGAATAGCTACCAATTGTAAAATAAGGATGGTCGCAATCAATTTAGTGGTTGGCAGATGTAATATTTTCTCACCAAAAATAGTCGCCACTAACATCACGGTCTGTACACCCATTGAATAAAAGAAGAACGCAAACAAGAAGCGCTTCAAGTATTTCATTTGCTTTACCTGTTTCCAAACTTTATTTAGTTCTTGGAAGCCACTACTCATGATGTTTTTCTTTTCTGTTTTAAAATTCGGACTTCCTTTTGGCAAGTTTCTGAAAGGAATTTGAGCAAAGCCAATCCACCAAATACCAACTAACAGAAATGATAAACGTGCCGGAACGGAGGCATCTACAATACCAAACCATTCTGGCTTAAACACAAATACAAAGCAGATAATTTGCAGAATGATACTTCCAACGTAACCAAAAGTAAATCCTTTGGCACTTACATTATCTTGTTCTTCAACCGTTGCAATTTCTGGCAGATATGAATTGTAAAACACCAAACTTCCCCAAAAGCCAACGGCGGCAATTACAAACATAATTACACTAAAATTCAGTGTATTTACTCCTTTATCGGCATTAATCTCGAAGAAAAAAAGCGCACTACAGGCAATTGCGCCAATGTAGGTAAACATTTTCATGAAGATTTTCTTGTTACCTCTGGTATCGGCTATGGAAGATAAGATTGGAGACAAAATTGCAATTACTAAAAAAGCAAAAGCCATGGCATAGGTATACAGAGCAGAGTTGATGATTTTATAACCAAAGAAATAAACATAATCGATAGTATTATCATCTTTATCGCCTGTAATTGCCGTGTAATAAGCCGGAAATATGGTGGAAGTAATGACTAAATTATATGCTGAATTTGCCCAATCGAAAAAGGCCCAAGAGCGAATTGTCTTTTTATCGTTTTTAACCCCTAAATCCCCATAAGAGGATTTTGAAAGCTCGTCTTTCATAAATTCGTGTTGTTTATTGCGGCTAAGATATGAAATTTGGTGAATTGAATTATTCTTTCCAAAAATCATCTGTTAAATAGAAAACTGTATCTATAAAGAATAGGAAACCGTTATTAGTAAGCACATTTTCATCGTGTAAATCTTCTAAGATAATTCCTAATTCAGTATTGAAATAATCATTATTTCTTGTGTTAGAAAAACCATTTTGAGCTAAAAACGCCTTTACCAAGTGTAAATCTGTTATAGTAGTAATGGTTACAAACGATTGCTGAACAACAGCATACAAAAGATTTTTATCATCTTTTGTAAAGCCTATCAGTTCGTAAGCGGTATCGGAAAAAAAGTAATTATGTAGTAAAAGATTGTGGAATTAATCTTGCCACGAAGCGTAGTAAATGGCATCGTTAAGTTTAATGACGTGTTTATCGTCTTTTAGATAAACCTTTTGTTCGGCGCCTTCACTTACGTATTTCGAAAAATCTATATCATTAATCCAAAGATTATTTTCGATGATAAATTTCTCTAAGACCTGTTCTTCTTGTTTTCTGAAGAGCTTTGTGCCTTTAATTGCTGTGCTTGTTTCCGTGCTTTTTCTAACGTAACTGGATATTGTTTGGATAATTTCTCCGAACCTAACTTTGCTCTTTCCTGAAAGGACATTACGTAACTCATTTTTCACGTGTTTTTGTTAACTAACACAAAGATAAGAAAGATTGTTTACTTAATTAAATAGGGATTAATTGGCATTCAAATGTTACAAATAATACTTCTTCCCATCAGTTTTTATTTTACCTGCGTCAAGAAGCTCTCTAATCCTATCAATTTTATCGTTATCTGTACCCGTCTGTATACTTTTTACCAAATCATCTAAGTCGAAATGCCCACTTTGTAACACCGTACTAATTTCGTAGTCGATTTTATCATTATAGTCTGCTAAATCCTGTAGTTTCTTTTCCGCTAAACACACATCGCAAACACCACATTTATCGGCTTTGCTTTCTCCAAAATAAGTAAGCAATTGTATGCTTCTACAAATTTCGTTAGATGCATAGGCCAATACAGCCTCTATTTGCGTACTTTGAATTTGCTTTCTTAGTTCTATAAATTTAGCATCTACATCCAAATGCAACATATCCAATCTGGCGGTAATAAACTGCAGTTGTGGTTTATCTGTTTGCGGTAAGTAAGAAATCAGGTTATACTCCTGTAACTTCTTCAAATAAGCAATTACATCATTGTAGGAAATCTTCAATCTGTTCGACAAATCACTTTCTTTGATTTTCACATAACTATCAAAAGCTCCGCCGTAAGAGCGCTGAATAGTTTTTATAATTGGGTCGAACGCTGCATTTTCAATTTGGAAACGGTAAACATCTTCGTGGCCAACGGCAAACATCAGCCTCGAAGAAATAAATATATTCTCTGAAAGCGTTAAATAGCCGTCACGTTCTAAAAATTTCAACGCAGCCATCGTTTTAATTACCCCAATATTAAAGCGTTTACAAAAGTCAGCCAAATCAAACTCAAAGCTTAAACCTTGTCCAGCGCCATAAGCTAACTGGTAATAATTACCCAAATAATGATAGACTTTTTTGATTTCATCAACTGATGGAAAGCTGTCAGTATATTTAGCTTCTAAAACCTTTTGGTCACCGTTATTGGTCAGCAAAACCCCGAACGCCCGTTTTTCGTCACGCCCTGCCCTTCCTGCTTCTTGATAGTAAGCTTCCAAACTTTCGGGCAGATCTAAGTGCACCACAAAACGTACATCAGGTTTGTCAATCCCCATCCCGAAAGCGTTGGTGGCCACCATTATTCGGGTTTTATCTTTCTTCCAGTCTTCTTGTTTCTGGAAACGAACATCTTTTTCTAAACCTGCATGATAAAAATCTGCTGAGATTTGGTTGCGCTGCAAAAACATGGCTATTTCGGCAGTTTCACGTCTGTTACGAACATAAACCAACCCACAACCTTTTACATTTTTGCAGATATCAATCAGTTTTTTGTGTTTGTCATCAAGGTTAAAAACTACATAACTGAGGTTTTTTCTTGAAAAGCTTTTCACAAAAACCTGTGCATCTTTTAGTTCGAGTTTTTCGATGATGTCTGTTCTAACTTCGGGCGTAGCAGTTGCAGTTAGTGCTAAAATTGGTATATCCGGAAGAATTTCTCTCAGCTCTTTGACTTTCAAATATGGTGGTCGAAAATCATAACCCCATTGTGAAATACAATGTGCTTCATCGATGGCAATCAAATTCACATTCATGTACGAAATACGTACTCGAACCAGTTCTGAAAGCAATCTTTCTGGAGATAAATAAAGAAACTTGATTTTCCCGTAGATACAATTATCCAGCAAAATATCGATTTCTCGCTTGCCCATTCCGGCATAAATTGCAATGGCTTCAATTCCCTTGGCTTTCAGATTTTCTACCTGGTCTTTCATCAGTGCCACCAAAGGCGAAACCACAATGCAAATACCCTCTTTCATCATGGCTGGAACCTGAAAACAAACAGATTTTCCTCCGCCAGTTGGCAAAAGAGCTAAGGTATCTTGACTTTTTATAACCGATTGAATAATCTCTTCCTGCAACGGACGAAAAACATCAAACCCCCAATATTTCTTTAAAACTTCTGTTGCAGTCATATAAAATCTAAGCTCAAAACTATGAAACGGTAGCGGTTTTTCAAAAAAGGTTTAGCCACAGATACACGGATTTGGTTTTAATCAAACTTAAAAACAATTAGAATGTTTGTAAACATTTTGATGTCAATCGTATCAATATTTTGAGAAAGACATCTGTGCATCTGTGGCAAGAAATACTTAAATTGCAACTTTTAGTTGTTACATAAAATTTTAGAATGAAGAAGTACGTATTTGCCTCAGCATTGTTATTTACCTTAAGTTCTGCTAACGCACAAGATAAAAAAGAATCCCCAAAATGGGATGTAGAAAAATACAAAGGAACTAGTAAAAGTTTCAGTATTACCACCAACGAAGGCACTTGGATGAACTTGGATGTTAGTCCAGATGGCAAAGAAATAGTTTTTGATTTGTTGGGCGATATTTACGTAATGCCAATTACTGGCGGAACTGCGAAATTGCTAAGCGGTGGTATTTCTTATGAAGTTCAGCCTCGTTTTAGCCCTAACGGGAAGTACATTTCGTTTACAAGCGATAGAAGCGGCGCCGATAATATTTGGATAATGGATAGACAAGGCGGCAACAAAAAGCAAATCACCAAAGAAACTTTCAGATTGTTGAACAATGCTACTTGGATGCCAAACAGTGATTATTTAATTGCTAGAAAGCATTTTACCGGTTCTCGTTCCTTAGGCGCTGGTGAAATGTGGATGTACAGCATTTACGGTGGCGACGGTGTACAACTGACCAAGCGTAAAAACGACCAACAAGATGCAGGCGAACCCAATGTTTCACCAGATGGCAAATTCCTTTATTTTAGCGAAGATGTTTCTCCTGGTCCGTTTTTTCAATACAGCAAAGACCCTAATGGATTGATTTACGCCATCCGCCAGTTGGATTTAAACACAGGAAAGTTAACAAATTTAATTGCCGACCAAGGCGGTTCTGTTCGTCCCCAGGTATCTCCTGACGGAAAATATATGGCTTATGTCAAAAGGGTAAGATTGAAATCGGCTTTATACATACAGAACTTAAAAACTGGTGAAGAATATCCATTATATGATGATTTAACGAAAGACCAACAAGAAACTTGGGCGATTTTTGGGGTGTATCCAAACTTTGCTTGGACACCAGATTCGAAGAAAATTATTTTCTATGCTAAAGGCAAAATTAGACAGGTTGAGCTTAATAATTTATACGTAAGCGACATTCCTTTCGAAGTAACTAGCAACCAGACCGTACAAGAAGCTTTACATTTCGATCAACAAGTTTTTGCTCCAGAGTTTACGGCTAAAATGCTTAGGCAATTGGTAACATCGCCCGATGGCAAAATGGTAGTATTTAATGCTGCCGGATATTTATATAAAAAGGATATGCCTAGCGGTGTTCCTGAAAGGTTAACTAACGGTTTGGATTTCGAGTTTGAACCTAAATTTAGTCCAGATGGAAAGTTTGTGATTTACACCACTTGGAGCGACGAATTTAAAGGTGCAATTAAACGAACAGACTTAAAAACGGGAAAAACCATCAGTTTAACAGACGAAAAAGGTTACTACTACTCTCCTAGCTACTCGAATAAAGGCGATAAAATAATTTTTAGAAAAGGTGTTGGTAACGAAACACTTGGCTTAACTTATGGCAAAAACACAGGTATTTTCATGATGCCTGCTAATGGCGGTGCAAAAACGTTGGTATTGGATAATGGTATCAAGCCTCAATTTAATGCAGATGATACTCGTATTTTTTATCAAAGTTATGACAGCGGTAAAAAAGCTTTCAAAAGTGTAGATTTAAATGGCAGCAATGAACGTACTCACTATACTTCGCAATATGCTACACAGTTTTGCCCTAGTCCAGATGGTAAGTGGATGGCATTTACAGAGCTTTTCAATGCATATATCACGCCAATGGTTACTGCCGGAACTGCTTTAGATTTATCTGCAGGAAATAAGGCAATTCCATTAACTAAAGTAACAAAAGATGCTGGAACTTATTTGCATTGGAGTGCCGACAGCAAGAAGTTATTGTGGACTTTAGGCGAGAAATACTACAATAGAGAAATTAAAAACACTTTTACCTTTGTTGAAGGTGCACCTCAAGTGCTACCTGAACCTGATACAACTGGTGTTTCTATCGGTTTAAAACTAAAAGCTGATGCACCAACAGGACTAATCGCCTTAAAAGGTGCTAGAATTATCACGATGAAAGGCGAGCAGGTGATTGAAGAAGGGACAATTTTAGTAGAAAATAACAAAATTAAAGCGATTGGAAAAGTAGACGAAGTTCCAATTCCTGCAGATATTAAAGTGGTTGATGTAACTGGAAAAACCATTATACCAGGTATAGTTGATGTTCATGCGCATTTGAGAACTAGTCCAGATGGGATTAGCCCGCAACAAGATTGGTCATATTTAGCTAATTTGAGCTTTGGCGTTACTACTTCGCACGACCCATCTAGCAATACAGAGATGGTATTTAGTCAGAGCGAAATGCTAAAATCTGGCAGAATGATTGGACCACGTTTGTATTCTACAGGTTCCATTTTATACGGTGCCGATGGTGATTTCAAGGTAACGATCAATAGTTTGGATGATGCGCTTTCGCATTTGCGTAGGTTAAAAGCGGTTGGTGCGTTTTCGGTGAAATCTTACAATCAGCCACGAAGAGACCAACGCCAGCAGATTTTAGAAGCTGCCCGTCAGCTGAAAATGGAAGTTGTTCCTGAAGGTGGTTCTACATTTTTCCATAACATGACGCAGGTTGCTGATGGTCACACGGGCATTGAACATAGCATTCCTGTTGCACCAGCATACAAAGATGTGGTTGATTTTTGGAACAAAACAAACGTAGCCTATACCCCTACTTTAATTGTGGCTTATGGCGGTCAGTGGGGCGAAAATTATTGGTACGATAGAACTAACGTTTGGGAAAATGAACGTTTGTTGAATTTTACGCCAAGAGCGATAATCGATGCAAGAGCTAGACGTAGAACGACTTCTGAGTACGGAGATTACGGACATATCGAAGTAGCAAAAGCAACCAAAACCATTGCTGATGGTGGTACAAAAGTGAACTTAGGTGCTCACGGACAGATACAAGGTTTGGGTGCGCACTGGGAATTATGGATGTTTGTTCAAGGCGGAATGTCGCCATTGCAAGCGATTAAAGCGGCAACTTTGAACGGAGCTGAATATTTAGGAATTGGTAAGGAATTAGGTTCGTTGGAAACTGGCAAATTAGCAGATTTAATCATTTTGGAGGATAATCCCTTGGAGGATATCAGAAACTCTGAAAAGATTAAATACGTGATGATTAACGGTAGGATTTATGACAGCATGACCATGAATGAAACCTATAGCAGAGAAAAAATGAGACCAAAATTATGGTTCGAAATGGATAAAGGTGTAGCATTTTCTTTGCCGTACAAAACTGCAGAAACTTGGACGTTTACCGTGCCAAATTGTGATTAACTTATAGCCTATAAAGGGAAATTACATAACGCCGTCATTTCGAACACAAAGAGAAATCTGTCAAATAGTAGCATTTAACTAACAAATTTCTCCTCGTTCCTCTTCGAAATGACGATTTTGTTAACATTCCAACTAAACATTAGCATACTGCGTCATTTCGACTGAAGCGCAGCGAAACGGAGAAATCTTTGAATATTTTCACCATCCTTAACGGTGATTTAAATCCAAAGATTTCTCCACTGCAGTCGAAATGACGATTTATTAGCGTTCAATGCTAGATTTACAACACCAACAAACCGTACTCTCTCAAAGTATGGATTGGTTTTGAATACCAGAACAACTCAAAATGTTCTATCTCATTTTCAAAATCAGCTTTGATTTCTTGAAAGGTTAAGGTTTTATCATTAGCTGCAGAAATTCTATTTAAAATACCTACTAACCACTCTCCTTCAGCTTTATTAGTCTGAATACTAAAAGTTTCCCTTTTGTTATGAAAATGCAAGTTGATCATCTCCCAAGTATTGCCTTTTTTAGATTTAGTAAAGGTTTCTACAGATGGCTTTCCGCCCAACCAAACTATTTTCGCAGTGGGTTTAACATTGAAATTCTCATTGCTATTTAAAGCGATATCAATAAAATTAGGCGCAATGGTAGTTCTGGGAATTTTGAAATCAAACCAATCTTGCAGCTTATAATCGAAACAGATGCCGTGCATAAAATTAAAGAGCGACTTCTTTAACCCATAACTAAATTTATTGTGGTCAATTCCTGTTTTATCAATATAATTAATATCGTTGTTGGCGAAAGTCCCGATTTCTTCCGTTTCTTTCACTACCCCAAATTTCTCAGGATACAAACCCACCGGACTATGCGCTGTCATAGCAAATTGGTGCCAAAAGCCTGATTGCAAAACACCGGCTTCAAACAACTGACGAACCATTTCCAAACTATCTATCGTTTCTTGTACCGTTTGCGTTGGATAACCGTACATTAAATAGGCATGCACCATAATTCCAGCTTCGGTAAAATTTCTGGTTACTTTGGCTACTTGCTCTACAGTAACACCTTTATCAATCAGTTTTAATAACCTATCGGATGCTACTTCCAAACCACCGGAAACTGCAATACAGCCCGATGCTTTTAACAATAAACACAAATCTCCGGTAAAGCTTTTCTCGAAACGGATGTTGGTCCACCAAGTGACGGTAATTTTTCTGCGAAGAATCTCCAAAGCTACCTCACGCATTAAAGCCGGTGGCGCAGCCTCATCCACAAAATGAAAACCATTCTGACCAGTCTTTTCCACCAAATCCTCTATCCTATCTACAATCTGTTTGGCAGCAACAGGCTCGTAAACTTTGATATAATCTAATGAAATATCGCAGAAAGTACATTTGCCCCAATAACAGCCATGTGCCATCGTTAACTTATTCCAACGCCCATCGCTCCACATTCTATGCATTGGGTTTACAATCTCGATAACCGAAATGTAGCTATCCAACAACAAATCAGAATAATCTGGTGTACCTACATCAGCTTGCTTGTAATCACTTCTCAAAGCATCGTTTCTGTAAGTAACTTCACCATTTTCCAACAAGAAAGTTCTTTTGTAGAGGTTGAATTCGCCACCTTTAACTATAGCGTTATATAAAAGCTCGATAGGTAATTCGCCATCATCTAAAGTAATGTAATCGAAAAACTCAAAAACTCTCTTGTCTGAAAGTGAGCGTAGTTCCGTATTTGGAAAACCTCCACCCATCGATATTTTTATATGAGGATAGTTTTGCTTCACAAACTGCGCACAACGAAAAGCCGCATATAAATTCCCAGGAAATGGAACTGAAATTAAAAACAGCTTTGGCTGAACTTTTTCTATCCACGCCTTAAGAATATCAATTAGAATAGCGTCAATATAAGTTGGTGTTTGATTTAAGGCTTCGTACAATTCATCAAAAGAATTAGCGCTTCGCCCCAATCGCTCCGCGTACCTACTAAAACCAAAATTTGGGTCGATACATTCTACAATGAAATCAGAAATATCTTCCAGATAAAGCGTAGCTAAATGCTTGGCTTTATCTTGTGTTCCCATGGCTCCAAACGCCCAATCTAGCTCCTCTAGTTGCGAAAAACGTGATGCTTCTGGTAAAAAATCTTCCTGACAAATCTGTAATGCTAGGGTTGGATTTTTACCTTGCAGAAAAGAAATAACCGCATCAATGGTTTTCAAATATTCCGCTTTAAGTGCAAGAATTCGCTGGACATTAAATGAAAATATTTCGTTTTTTAGTTCTGCTTGATTAAACAAATGAGTTAATCCTTTTTTGGAAAAAAGTGCTAAAATGACTTCAATACCTAGGTCGGCTTGGGTGGATGAAATGCTTTTTGTATTTAAAAAACCTTTGATATACGCAGTAGCTGGATACGGTGTATTCAGTTGTGTAAAGGGTGGTGTAATTACGAAAAGTTCGCTTTGCAATGGGTTATTATTTTGTGCAAAAGTACGTAAATTATTCTCGTCATTGCGAGATACAAAGCAATCTTAAAGCATATTGTAGACTTTCATCGTTGTAATATTGCTTCGTCATTCCTCCTCGCAATGGCGAAAGTTGAACGGCATGAGAAAACCTTACAAATTCTGTGCAATCACAAAACCACTTGCCCAAGCCCATTGAAAATTATAGCCACCCAACCAGCCAGTCACGTCTACACATTCGCCACCAAAATAGCAACCTGGCAACTTTTTGCTTTCTAAAGTTTTCGATGAAAGCTCGTTCGTATCAATACCACCACGCATTACTTCTGCCTTATCATAGCCCTTGTCGCCTGCTGGTTTCACTTTAAAATGGTGAATGGTTTGTTCCAATTGTTCCATTTCTGTTTTGGTTAAATCGGCAATAGTTTTGGTTAATGGCAAAAATTTACCCAAAGCATCTGTAAACTTTTTGGTGTAAAATCTATTCAATAAAGTTGACAAATGAATACGTCCATTTTGCTGACGATCAACGGTTAATAATTCAATTATATTTTCGTTTGGCAGCAAATCAATTTCAATTTCCTGTCCTCTGCGCCAATAGCTAGAAATCTGTAAAATAGCAGGGCCGCTTAATCCCCAATGTGTAAATAGGATGTTTTCTTCGAAACTCATATCCTCATTACTTACTCTACAGAAAACTGAATTTCCAGATAATTGAGCAAACCAATCTTCGTCTTTGCCGGTGATGGTTAACGGAACCAATGCAGGTGCAGTTTCTATAATATTGAGTTGATGTTTTCTAGCAAATTTTAGAGCAAAATCTGTGGCTCCCATTTTCGGAATTGGCAAGCCGCCTGTTGCAATAACCAGTTTTGGAGCGGCTAAAGTTTTTGTTTTCCCGTTGATTTGATATTTAACCTGATATGATTCTTCCTCATTTTCAATTGATACTACTTCTGCGTTGCAAACGATTTGTTGTTCCATTTCTTCGCAAAGCGATGTAAAAACTTCTACTACATCTTTTGCATTCTTACCATCAGGAAATAGCTGACCTAAAGTTTTTTCGGCTCCGTAAATACCGTATGTTTCAAAAAAGTTGATCGTGTCTTCAACTGTCCATTGTTTAAAGGCAGATTTTACGAAATGCTCATTAGCAGAAATAAACTGCTCGTATGTAGCACCAATGTTGGTGTAATTGCATCGACCGCCACCAGAGATGAGGATTTTAGCACCTGCTTTGTCACTTTTTTCGAGTACAATAACTTTTTTCCCTAAGAAACCAGCTTGTACAGCACACATTAATCCGCAAGCACCAGCACCAATAATTATTGCATCGTAATCCATTTCTAAGTTTAAAGTTAAAAAGCAAAAGTAAAAAATGAATGACGATTATCTGTTCAATTGCCTTATAATACTTTACGTTCTTTGCGAAACTCTTATTTTTCTTTGCGTCAAAAATTTACCGCAAAGGTTTTGGAAGTTTGCGCTAAGCGACGCTAAGTTATAGCTAGACTTTTGTTAAATAGCCATGATTGAAGTGGAAATACTTTTTGGTGCTAGTCCTTTTCAAACTTCGTAAGTTTTAAAAACTTACGAAGTTTAAGGTAAGACACTCACAAAAAGATTGCAACGAAAAGCAGGACTTTCGGAAAATAGTAGCACAAACATTGCGCTTCTAACTGTAATCTAATGTGAAATTAACCCAAATCGTATGCTTATTTTTCCCTACTTTTGTTGCAAATTTAAGCGATAATGGCAAAACAGATTAGCGAGTTAAAACTAGGTATTTTAGGTGGCGGACAATTAGGAAGAATGTTGATTCAGGAAGCAATTAACTACAACTTGACCACTTTGGTGCTAGACCCAGATGCCGATGCTCCGTGTAAACACATTGCCAATTATTTCGAAAATGGTTCGATTACCGATTATGATACTGTTTATAATTTTGGTAAAAAAGCAGATATCATCACCATTGAAATTGAGAAAGTAAACGTAGATGCCCTTGAGCAACTAGAACGAGAAGGCAAACAGGTTTATCCGCAGTCTAGAGTAATTAGATTGATACAGGATAAGGGTGTGCAAAAGCAGTTTTTTAAAGAAAATGATATCCCTACCGCTCCTTTCATGTTGGTGAATTCTAAAGAAGATTTGAGCAGCGGAAAATTTCCATTCCCATATATTTTAAAGTTGCGTAAAGATGGTTACGATGGAAAAGGCGTAATGAAAATAAGCAATGCTTCTGATGTTAAAAACGCATTTGATGCACCTACTTTAATTGAGGAACTTGTAAATTTTGAGAAGGAAATAGCTGTGATTGTGGCTAGGAATGCCAACGGAGATACGAAGACTTTTCCAATGGTAGAAATGGAATTTAATGCTGAGGCCAACTTGGTAGAATTTTTAATTTCTCCTTCTACTTACCCAGAAAGCATCCAAGAAAGAGCAGAAAAAATTGCTAAAGACATTGCGGCTGCATTAAATATCACTGGTATTTTGGCGGTAGAAATGTTCATTACTAAGCATGGCGATATTTTAGTGAACGAACTAGCTCCTCGTCCACATAATAGTGGTCACCAAACTATTGAGGGCAACTATGTTTCTCAATTTGGGCAGCATTTAAGAGCTATTTTCAATTTGCCATTGGGCGATACCCGTTCTATTTCAAATGCCATTATGGTTAACGTTTTGGGCGAAAAAGGTCATGATGGTGTAGCTAAATACGATGGATTGGAAAAAATCATGTCGATTGAAGGAGTTTACGTACATCTTTATGGCAAGAAATACACCAAACCATTCCGTAAAATGGGGCACTTAACCATTGTTGACCAAAATCGTGAAAATGCCATAGAAAAAGCGAGGTTTGTACAGCAAACTTTAAAAGTGATTTCTTAAAACAACAAGGATAAAAGACTAGGTTGGAAAACTAAACAACCAAAAACTAATAAACAAAACAACCAAAAAAATGAAAGTTGGTATTATCATGGGCAGCAAGTCGGACTTGCCTGTAATGCAAGATGCGGCAGATATCTGCAAGGAATTCGGTGTAGATTTTGAAATTACCGTGGTTTCGGCCCACCGTACTCCAGATAGAATGTTTCAGTACGCAAAAGATGCTGCTAGTCGTGGTATTAAAGTAATTATTGCTGGTGCTGGTGGCGCTGCACATTTGCCAGGTATGGTAGCTTCTATCACTACTGTTCCTGTAATCGGCGTCCCTGTAAAATCTTCAAACTCTATTGATGGTTGGGACAGTATCCTTTCGATTCTTCAAATGCCAAATGGTATTCCGGTAGCTACAGTAGCTTTAAATGCTGCTAAAAATGCTGGTTTGCTGGCAGTACAAATATTATCGACTGCAAAACCTGAATTGGCAGAAAAAATGCAAGCCTATAAAGACGATTTAAGGGCAAAAGTAGAACAGACTGCTGCTGAAATGGAAGGATAGTCAAAAAAGTAATTAGTCCGGAAGATATATTGTAGCCGAAGAATTAACCCTTCGGCTTTACTTTTTATATCCAATCTTGATTGTATTTGTCAAATCGTTCTAATTTAAAATTCCAACGTTAAACATTCTTTAGAGTTTTCAGTTTTTTAGTTAATTTCGGCCATTATGAAAGAAACAGTTGTTAGTGGGATTAGGTCCACAGGAAAGTTACATTTGGGTAACTACTATGGTGCGGTAAAAAACTTCATCAAGATGCAAGAGGAGTATAATTGCTATTTCTTCATTGCAGATTGGCATTCACTAACAACACACCCAACTCCAGAGAACTTACACGGCAACGTTAAAAATGTATTGGTAGATTATTTAGCATGTGGTTTAAATCCAGAAGAAAGTACTATTTACGTACAATCTGATGTACCCGAAATTACCGAATTGTATTTGTATTTGAACATGAATGCTTATCTGGGAGAACTAGAACGAGCAACTTCATTTAAAGACAAGGTGCGTGCAAGTCCTGATAATGTTAACGGTGGTTTATTGACTTACCCAGTGTTAATGGCTGCAGATATTTTAATTCACAAAGCTACTAAAGTGCCTGTTGGTAAAGACCAAGAGCAACATCTAGAGATGGCTCGTACTTTTGGTAATCGTTTTAATCGTTTGTATAACCAAGAATATTTCCCTGAGCCTTACGCTTTTAGCTATACCGAAAAATTGGTAAAAGTGCCAGGATTAGATGGCAAAGGGAAAATGGGTAAATCTGAAGGGGATGCCAACTGTGTTTACCTTTCGGACACACCAGAGGCAATCCGCAAAAAAGTTTCTAGAGCAGTTACAGATGGCGGACCAACAGCAGAGCACCAAGAAAAACCAGAAGCAATTCAAAACTTGTTCGATTTGATGAAAATTGTTTCTCCAGCAGATACCTTAACCCACTTTGATGATTTGTACAACAAAATGGCGATACGTTATGGAGATTTCAAGAAGCAATTAGCTGAAGATATGATTATTGCTACAGACCCAGTAAGAAATAGAATTAACGATATAGCGAACGATTCTGCTTACCTGCAAAAAGTTGCCCGTCTAGGTGCTGAAAAAGCCAGAGAAAGTGCTCAAAAGACAATTAAGGAAGTACGTGAATTAATAGGATTTAAAAGTTTTTAATTTTATAGATTTGAGAAGTGAGACATTAGATTTGAGAAATCATTCTATCGGCTCAAAATCTCAAATCTCATATCGAAATAGTATGCATATAGCAATAGTAGGCAACATAGGTGCTGGAAAAACAACGCTAACAGGCTTGTTAGCAAAAAATTATGGATGGGAAGCACTTTATGAGGCTGTAGATAACAATCCTTACTTGGAGGATTTTTACAGTGATATGAAACGCTGGAGTTTCAACCTACAAATTTATTTCTTAAATAGTCGCTTTCAACAGATTGTGGATATTGAGAATAAACAACGTAATGTAATACAAGACCGTACGATCTACGAAGATGCGCACATCTTCGCTGACAACTTACATGAAATGGGCTTAATGACCAGTCGTGATCACGATAACTATAGAGCAATTTTTGATAACATCACTTCATTCATTAAACCTCCAGATTTGTTGGTTTATTTAAGAGCGTCGGTACCTACTTTGGTAAATAATATTCAACGTCGTGGTAGGGAATATGAAGCGAGTATACGTATAGACTATCTTTCTAAATTGAATGAGAAATACGAAACTTGGATTAAAAACTATAAACTTGGTAAGCTATTAATTTTAGATAAGGACAGATTAGATTTCACTAATAATCCAGAAGATTTAGGTGCTGTAATTCAGTCTATAGAAGCAGAAATTAATGGTTTGTTTTAAACTTACCGTCTAAAAGGAAGCAAAAAGAATTATTTACCAATTGATTTACTTATGACAAAAATTCTCGGCATTATACCAGCTAGATATGCTTCAACCCGTTTTCCTGGTAAACCTTTAATATATATCAATGGAAAAACAATGATTCAAAGGGTTTATGAACAGGCTAAAAAGACGGAAAGTTTAACTGATGTTGTTATTGCAACGGACGATGAACGCATTGTAGAAGAAGTAGTCAATTTCGGAGGCAAGTATGTGATGACTTCCGCTACCCATAAAAGTGGAACAGACCGATGTGCGGAAGTAGCCGAGCAAATGCCAGAATACGACATCATCATCAATATCCAAGGTGATGAACCTTATATCAACCCTGAACAAATAGAATTATTAACTTCTTGTTTTATAGAAGAAAACATACAATTAGCTACACTAATTAAGGAGATTGATAACAAGGAAGAATTATTCAACGTAAATATCCCAAAAGTTGTACTTAACACTCGCCAAGAAGCTTTATACTTCAGTAGACAAACCATTCCTTTTATTCGCAATGCTGATGAAGAAAATTGGGCAAGTAAACATCCATTTTATAAACACATCGGCATTTATGGTTACCGTAAAGATGTGCTATCTGCAATTACAAAACTTCAACCATCTAGCTTGGAAGTAGCAGAAAATCTGGAGCAGCTACGTTGGCTAGAAAATGGATTTACTATTAAAACCAAAATTACGAATTTAGAGACTATTGCGATAGATACACCAGAAGACCTGCTAAAAATATCGAAATAATTTATTTATATTAAAGCCATAAACTAACTGTAATGAAGAAATTTATTATTCCTGCATTATTAACTATTGGCTTGTTATATGCCTGTAACTCTTCTACTGACACCAAAGATGGTAACGCTGAAGACTTTGAAAAAACAACCACCTTCGCATTTTCTGATGCAATTAAGCTAGATACTTTCAAGGTGGCTTTAGTTGGCAAGGACACCAAGGACATGCAGCTATTGTTCACCATTAAATCTGCTGACGGAAAAGAAATTTATAGACAGGAGATTAAAACAAACGAACTGCTAAAAAACTACATCGCTACTGCAGATTTGAAGAAGGAAAGTGATAAGATGAAATTTTTGAAGGAAGAAATTGCTTACTTTTTTGAAGAACATCACTTTTTGGAACCCGCAGTAACACCAGATGAACAACCTGACAAAAATGTTCCCGACAAAACCTTTTACAACGAACTTAAACAAAGTGGTTTAAACGGATTCGATTATCGTTTAGGAAAAGATAGCAATGTCTATATCGCATGGTCGGCTAAGGAACAGAAAGTAAAGGTTTATTATAAGTGCTGTTAGGCTTTGGTTAACTGTTTAAATCGGTTATTTGGATAATTGTTTTGTCCATCAGATTATTGGGAATACTTTACTGATTTTGCAGACAAGCAACTCATAAATCTGTGAAATCAGCGGGTAACTTTTAAGGCTATTAACTCGTCTTTTACATATAATTTCTTTGAATAACCGCCATTGTTCTCTACATTTGCAACAATGAAAATCTGTAGAAAATTAGTCGCAGGGTTATTGTTGGTTGGCATCTTAGCCAATTGCTTTAACTATTGGATTGTTTCTACCTCCTACCATTTCAATAAATCTTATATTTCATCGGTATTGTGTACCAACAAAGACAAACCAGAGCGTCATTGCGAGGGTAAATGTTTTTTGGACATCAAACTAAAAGAGCTCGAGCAAAAAAACAAACAAGAGCAAGAGCACATGAAACGAGTGATTGAAACGGTAGCTCCAGAAAAATCCTTATTGGTTTTCAAAAATTTTGAAACCGAGGTAGAAACTTCTATCCCTAACTACTTACAGCAAAAACCTGTAGGTAAAACCAGCGTTATTTTCCACCCTCCCAAACAAGCCTAGTTAATTTCTTGGTGGCTTTATAATCGCAATCGTTCCAAATCATTGGGATGACTGTGTTATATTTTGCACTAACCGTTCATAATTCGTTATTGCGAGGTACAGTTTATCCCGAACATTCGGGAAAGCAATTTTAATGCTGTCGTCCATTAAAAATGTGATTATGTTTAAGCTTCGTCATAACGGATTAGCAGCCACCTAAACTTTCCTTTTTGTTACGCCCAGTTAGCACAAATGGTGTCACATTGAGCCTGTCGAAATGTATCAAAAAAAGCTTCGACAAGCTCAGCCTGACAGTCTGTTTGCATTTATATGCGGGCTTTATTATACTTTAAAAATTAAAATGAAAAAGATTTTAACTATCATCACTATAACTTCTATCCTATTTTCTGCTTGTAAAAAAGACAATGCTACACCAGATTTTGACGAGCAAAACTTAGCTCCGCTGTCAGTCGAATTCGATAACATTGTAGGCGGCAGAACCCTGACGTTCGACAACACAGCTGTACCTTATACCAATGCCAGTGGCGAAAAATTCACCATCAGTTCCATTCAGTATTTCATCAGTAATATCCAAGTAACTACCACTGGAGGAAAACAATTTACTGTTCCTCAAGACAGTTCTTATTTCTTAATTAAAGGAGCCGATAGAGCTACCCGTTTTGCTAAAGTAAAAGTGCCAGAAGGCGATTACAGTAAACTTACCTTTGTTTTAGGTGTGGATAGCTTGCGTAGCACCATGTCTGTAGACAAAAGAGTTGGCGTATTAGATCCAGCGGCTGGTGGTCATGCAGGTGGCGGAATGTATTGGGGCTGGAACTCGGGCTATATTTTCTTCAAACTTGAAGGGAATTCTGAGGTAATTACTGACGACCAACAAGGCGACCCGACTGGCAAAAAAACGTTTAGGTACCACATCGGTGGTTTTGGCGGTTACAGTGCGCCAACTATCAATAATATCAAAACCATTACAGTTGATTTAAATAACGCTGGTATTGCCAAAGTAAGGAAAGATAGGCAAAGTAACATTCATTTATTTGTGGATTTAATGAAGTTTTTCAACGGCACAAACACCTTCAGTATCAAGGCATATCCAACGGTGATGTTTAGTGAATATTCAACTAAAATCTCCAATAATTTCAAAGATTTGTTCACTCACGATCATACAGAAAATTAATATGCAACTACGTTATATCAAATACCTCCTATTAATTGCGGTATTTGTATATGCTTGTAAAAAAGGTGAGGTTATACAGGAAAAAGTAGAAACATTTTTGGGCTTTCAAAAGCCCAAAAATTTTCCTGAACCTATTTACAACTTTGCAAATAACGCAGTAACTAAGGAAGGTTTCGAACTAGGAAGAATGTTGTTTTATGAGCCAAGATTATCGAGAGACAATACCATTACTTGCGGTTCTTGTCACATCCAATCTTCGGCTTTTACCCAGCATGGGCACGATGTAAGTCATGGAATTGATGACCGATTGGGTACACGTAATTCTCCTCCTATCATGAATTTAGCTTGGAACAAAGCATTTATGTGGGGCGGTGGTATTTATGATTTGGACCTATTCCCCATCTCTCCCATTACCACACACGAAGAAATGGATGAAAGTTTGGAGAATGTGCTCAATAAATTGAAAGCAATGGACAAATACAAAAGTAAGTTCAAAGCTGCTTTCGGTACGGAGGAAATTACCACTGCAAATTTCCTAAAAGCCTTATCTCAATTCATGCTAATGTGTGTGAGCAGTAATTCCAAATATGATAAAGTAATGAGGAAAGAGGACAATGCCAGTTTCACTACAGCTGAGACGGAAGGTTATGAGCTTTTCAAGCAGAAATGTGCTAGCTGCCATACAGAACCACTTTTTACTGACAATGGTTTTAGAAATAATGGCTTAGCTCCTAATCCTATTAACGATTTGGGTTTATACACCGCAACCTTACTAAATGCAGATAAGTATAAGTTTAAAGTACCATCACTGCGTAACCTCAAATACACTGCTCCTTTTATGCACGACGGTCGGTTTTTGACTTTGGACGCCGTTTTTACTCATTACATTCATGAAGTGCAGGCTACAGAGAACCTCGACCCTTTATTAAACAAAAATATAGCAAGGGGAATTACCATCAATAATGAGGAGAAAACAAAGCTGATGGCATTTTTAAACACGCTTAACGATGAAGAATTCATCAATAATAAACTTTTAGCAGAACAATAATGAATTTCAAAAAGATAATCATACTTGCACTTTTAGTCAGTCCTTTAAGTTTATTGGCTTGCGATATTTGCGGCTGTGGCGTAGGGAGTTACTACATCGGCATTTTGCCGGAGTACAACAAACGTTTTATCGGATTAAGATATCAGCACAAACAACTGCAAACACATTTAGGTGCGCAAGGAAATGTTACACCATTAACTACAGACGAAACCTACCAAACGGCAGAGCTTTGGGGCGGATGGAATTTCGGTAAACGTTTCAGAGTATTGGCATTTGTGCCTTACAACTTTAATGAACGAAGCTCACAAGCTAGTTCCGGCTCAAAAAATGGATTGGGAGATATTGCCCTGATGGGTTATTACAACTTATTTACCAAAAGTACTAGTCTCAACAGCAAGTTATTGGTTCACTCGCTTTGGTTAGGTGCGGGAATAAAAGCTCCAACTGGAAAATACGAACCGAGTGAGAGATTAGCAGTGCAAGAAACACCCAATAACTTCCAATTGGGCACCGCAAGTACTGATTTCACCATTAACGCAGCTTACGATGTTAGGCTGAATGATTTGGGTGTAAACTTAAATGTGAACTACAAAATCAATACAGCAAATAAATACGAGTACCATTACGGAAACAAACTGACTACCAATGCACTGATGTACTATAAGTTTAGGTTATTTCACAAATTAACTTTTGCGCCAAATGCAGGCGTTTTGTACGAGACCGCCGAAAAAGACATCGAAAACAACAAATACGAAGTTGATGTTTCTGGTGGTCATTCGGCTTCTCTAGTTACTGGCTTCGAATTGGCGATGAGCAAGTTTTCATTAGGAGCCAACTATCAAACTATTGTTTCACAAGAACTAGCAAACCAACGAGCCAAAGCGGGCAATCGTTTAATGCTTCATGTTTCAGTACCATTTTAATTTTAACACAATGAAAGAGATAAAATACTTAATTGCCTGTATAGCGCTAACTTTTACCGCTTGCCAACAAGAAGATAATGAGCAAGCCATTAAGAAAACTATTGATGATTTGCACAACGAGGCAATGGTGGTCAACGAAAAAGCTATCAAAACTTCCTTAAAATTAGATAGTTTATTGAAATACAAGCGCAAACAAAACAATGCCGATACCATTGAATTGCAAAAATCTATCCATCAGCTTAATCTAGCAGATGAAAAAATGATGGATTGGATGCACGATTTTCAACTTGATTTCAAAGGTTCTAAAGCAGAAGCATTGCAATATTTTAAAGACCAATTGGATAGCGTAAAACAAGTTCAAATCCAACTAGAAAAAGCGATTGAACAAGCAAAACCTTTTATAAAATAGTAATTAACTAGCCACAGATGCACGAATTTAGAATTACTTAGTATTTATCGTCATTGCGAACCTAAGCGTAGGGCTAAGGTAATGTGTGAAGCAATCTTTATAGTTTGGAATAGGAAGTATGAAAGATTGCTTCGTCATTCTTCCTCGCAATGACGTACTATTATTAGTCCGTGCATCTGTGGCATAAAAACCCAATTAACAACATGAAAACAACTTTAATAATCTGTATTTTTGCCCTCAGTTTTGGAGCATTATACAACAGCAACGCAACAGAAGTAAATAAACAAGGTACATCAGCCGACAGCGTTAAAACAGACCTTGTTTGCAAAATGAAAATAAAACCTTCTACGAACCTTAAAAGCACTTATCAAAAGCAGGAATATTTGTTTTGCAGTAAAGGATGTAAATTAAAATTTGATCAAAACCCAGAGAAATATTTAAAGAAATAGAGATGAAACCATCATGATTTTCAAAATCACATTAAAACACAAAATCATGATAGTTTCATCACCACTTAAAATAAATTTAAAATAGATGAAAAAGATTTTAGGATATGCAGCAATTGCTGGTTTAATAGCGCTTGGCGCTTCTTGCACACAAGAAAAAAAATTACCCATTTACGGTGATAAAGAAGTAAAAATAACCAAAGATGCTAACGGAAATGAAAAAATAGATACCATTTACAAAACTATTCCAGACTTCAAATTCTTAAATCAGGATAGTGTTGAAGTTACCCAAGATGCATTTAAGGACAAAGTTTACGTTGCCGATTTCTTTTTTACTTCGTGTAGCACTATCTGCCCTATCATGCATCGTAACATGAAAACGATTTTCGACAAGTACAAAGACAATAAAGAGGTGATGTTCTTGTCTCATACCATCGATTTCAAATATGACAAACCATCTGTATTGAAGAAATATGCACAAAAATTAGGTGCAGACGTTCCACAATGGCAGTTTTTGTACGGCAGTAAAGAAGAAGTTTATAAACTAGCAGAAAAAGATTATTTAGTGGCAGTACAAGAAGACAGCAGTGCAACCGATGGCTATATACACCAAGGTTGGTTGGTTTTAATTGATAAGCATAAACGTATTAGAGGTGCTTATGACGGTACTAAAACTGAAGAGGTTGAAAAACTGAAAAACGATATGGATGTGTTATTGGCTGAAAAAGACTAAATAAGTGAAAAGTCAAAAGTCGAAAGTTAAAAGTTACGTGTTGCGAAAAGCGATTGTTTACGGTGTTTTCTTAGGAACTATAGCAATTGTCATCAACGCTTGCCAAAGTGCGAGTGAAATAGAAATGGCGAAATACCTGTCTAATGGTAAAGATATTTATCAGGCTAGATGTCAAAATTGCCATGGAGAAAAAGGCGAAGGTTTGGGGGAGTTAGCTCCCCCACTAACGGATACGGTTTTTCTTAAATTGAATAAGCAAAAGTTAGCATGCTATATTAAAAATGGCGTTAATGAACCAATGGAAATTCATGGAAAAACCTACCATGAGAAAATGCCAGCATTTAAGGATTTACACGATATCGATATTGCGCAAGTCACAGTTTACATCACTAATTCCTTTGGAAATAAGCAAGGCATGTATACTTACGAACAAGTTGCAAATGACTTGAAAAACTGTAACTAGTAGGCAGTTTGCAGTAATCAGTTTTCAGCAAAATTTACGAAGTGTCTAAAACTTCGTAAGTTTCCTGAGCTGCATACTTGTAAAAACAATTCCATTCCAATGATCATTAGTAGGGATATTCGTCGCAGATACTCACTTCGCTACGCTAAATTGCGGGCTTTCCACTGCTATCCCGCTTAGAGAACGAAATGCACTGCCAAAAAACGTTGTGTTTAGCAAAAGCCTGTGTAAAATAAACCCGGTAGTAGCGATATCCTTTTTGTTTTACTGCTTGTCATCCTGAGCTTGTCGAAGGATTGTGTTTGATAGATGCTTCGATAAACTCAGCATGAAAGATATGAAGTGGAAGTAGCAACAAAAGATTAAGCGAATAACGGGACTTTCCATTAAAAATGGCAAAGAAAACTGCTTTTCAAAAATCTAAACAGAATAAAATATTACCTTTGCAACAATGCAAACTGTTCTATCGCTGTTCACTTGTTGGAGAGAGGAAAGTCCGGGCAACGCAGAGCATCTTGCTTCCTAACGGGAAGGGGTTTAGGAATGAAGACCTAAATCACGGAAAGTGCCGCAGAGAATATACCGCCACGATTTATCGGGGTAAGGGTGAAAACGTGAGGTAAGAGCTCACGAGCTTTGTTAGTGATAACAAGGTTGGTAAACCCCAGGAGTTGAAAGACCAAATAGGCTAACGCACGTAGGGCTGCTCGTCCGATGTTAGTGGGTAGGTCGTTAGAGGTAAGTGGCGACGCTTACAGTAGATTAATGATAGAAACCGATTTATCGGATACAGAACCCGGCTTACAGGTTTGCATTTTTAAAAGATATTAAAGCTTCGTAGGCAACTATGAAGCTTTTTTATTTGACTTTAAAGTAGTTATACGTAAACAAACAGGTATTATGCTTTAAACTCTAAATATAGTTTTATTGTTACTTATACAATAAGTTCAACAATTTAAGTTATTAATTATGAAAAGATTAGCATTAATATTAATCGGAGCAGGATTATTTTTAGCTTCATGTGGTACTAGTAGAAATACAGATTCGACCACTAATGACACGCTGAGAAGCGACACGACTACCGCGGATACGGCTAGAATGGATAAGCCAGTACAATAAAGAAATTCTTAAAATAGCTGTAGTACCATTTTAAATAGAAGAAATTTTAGACAGCATTTTATATTTCTAATTAGAAGCTTTTCGGACTAGTAAGCTAGTCCGAAAAGTTATTTCACCAAACTTAGGGACGAACCCAAGTGATTCAAATTCTCAATTACTGGAGCTTCTAACAAGCCACTCTCATCTCTCTTTTGTTGAAATATAACAAAAGATGCAGTGTTTAGAACCTGTTGTTGCACCTCTTCATTTTCGTACATAGAAACATGTACAAACGTTAACCCATCTTCCTTAATATAAACATGGTATAAAAATCTGCTGGCAAGCATACCTTTGAAATCGGCTAAAAAAGCACTGATATTACTTTTGTTTTCTTCTGCAAAATCTGCTTGTACCTTATATGTAACTTGTACTGCAATCATTCTCTATTTTTATTATTTATTAAATCTAGTGGAACTTTGAGAGCATTTTGAAAACGTTGGCGAGCGTTTTGATAAGATTTTAAGCCCGCTTAGAGCATATATTTTTAGTGCCATAATAAAAAAAGACCTTGCATTTAAACAAGGTCTTCCAAAATTACTTTGAGCGCTTTTACTATTTATCGCTATTTTTTTTCTCTGTAACTTCAGTACGGATTTCTTGAGCTAAACCTTTAAGGTCTTGCATAGCTTTACGTACTCTTGTTCCTGCAGCTGAATTACCTGCATTATAAAATTTCTCTACGTCTGCCTCGATAGCAGCTACTACTTCTTTAACTTTTGCAAATTTTTCCATTGTTATAATTTTAATTTATTGGTCAAATATATCATTTAAACGGAATAAACAAGCAATTCTTTATTTTTTTGATATTCTTTTTTCGACTTTTTTTTTTCACAATTCACATTTGCAAGCAAAGCTGTTATTTAAATACAGTTAATAAGCAAATACAATCGGTATGAGCCACAGCCTGAAATGAATGATCATAATGATAGTTAAGCAACTGATATTCTGATACATAATCCTCTGCTCCTTCCGTAAAGAAACTTAAATTTCCTTCTATTAAATAAAGACTCATCAGTAAATGTCGTTCTTCGCTCCCCGATTGAAATTTTTCGTCCTTTTTTAGTGCTACAAGTGTGGTAGTGACGTGTTCTGACTTAAAAACCGTGATGGCATTCTTCCCATTTTCGTGATAAGCGGCTTCATTTCTAATCTCCTTAATGAACCTTGGCAAGTCAGCTAGAACCATTTTTCCATCTAAAGGCCTATGTCCAGCAGGTCGCTGTGGAGTGGCATTGTTAAATTTTTCTTCCATGGCTTTTCCTTTAAAAACACTCGATAGGTAACGATGTTTGTTCAATCTACGAATGTTTAAAATTTATTGGCACTATAACGGGTTAAAATCTCGAACTTTGTGATGAATGTCATTATATATTACCTCATTAAATACGGGCAGCAATGGAAATTGCTTCTATATAGGCAACGACGAAGATGCAGTGCTCATAGATGCTGGACTGAGTTGCAAAGAAACCGAAGCGAGATTGACCAGACTAGGCTTAACTATGCATAAAGTGAGGGCTATTTTTATTAGTCACGAGCATTCGGACCATATTAAAGGACTACCTGTTTTAGCAAAGAAATATCAGTTACCTATTTATATTACTGCAAAAACTCATTTGGGAGGTCGACAAATATTACCAGCGCATTTGGTGTATGCATTTTCGAGCACATTGCCAATCCAAATTGGGAGTTTGCAAGTAACTGCATTTACCAAATTGCATGATGCAGCGGAGCCACATAGCTTTACCATTTCGTTTAACAATATTAATGTTGGTGTATTTACAGATATTGGCGACCACTGCGAAAACCTGATTTATCACTTTAAGCAATGCCACGCTGTATTTTTAGAGGCAAATTACGATGATGAAATGCTTGATAAAGGCAACTACCCTTATTTTTTGAAGCGAAGGATACGTGGTGGAAATGGTCACTTGTCTAATCGAAAAGCGTTAGATTTGTTCACAAATCATCGTCCTGATTTCATGAGCCATCTCTTTCTATCGCATTTAAGTAGAGAAAACAACTGTCCAGATTTGGTGCAGCGGTTATTTAATGAAGTAGCCAATGGCGTTGAAATTATTGTAGCTTCCAGATTACAGGAAACACCTGTTTATAGAATAGGTGTAAATGAGATTAAGACAGTTCTTGCAGAATAGTTCCTTGTTCATTCACACTTAAACGATGTTTTACGCCACATTTTAAAGCAAAATTAGCTTTTTGGTGTCCAACAGGGAAATCGAAACAAACGGGATAGCCAAACTCTTTTACTTTATCCATTACAATTTGCTCCAACGTTTTCCCGAATCCATCGTTATCATCATCCTTCTTAACCCTGAAACCACCAACAACTAGACCTTTCAGTTTATTAAGTTTGCCCGCTCTTCTCAAGTTATAAAACATCCTATCTATACTATACAAATATTCGCCAACATCCTCTACAAACAAAATCTTACCATCAGTTTTGATTTCAGAAGCACTTCCGGTTAAGTTTTCGATACAACGTAAATTCCCTCCGATCAGCTCTCCTTCGGCTTCGCCTTGTCTATTATTGCTTTGATAAGGAGCTTCATACTTCATCAACTCCTCTCCTTTTAAGGCTTTTTCAATAGATTTGATGGTTTCAATTTGTATGGTTTCGGCCTTGCTCCAATCAGATGGAAAGCTGTTGCACATTTTAGAGTGAATACTCGCAAAACGGAAATTGCTATTTAGATGGCAATGTAAAATGGTGATATCACTAAAACCAATCAGCCATTTAGGCGAAATTTTAAAGATGCTAAAATCTAATTTATCGATAATACGAACCGCACCATAACCACCGCGAGCACACATAATAGCTCTAATACTGGTATCATTCAGCATTGCCTGCAAATCTTCCAAACGTTCTTCATCGGTACCGCCAAAAGTAAAATCTCTAGCACCAACCGTTTTCCCTTTGAGTACTTTAAATCCCCAACTTTCCATTTGTTGCACCGCCGGTTCAATTTCTTCATGGGTAATGTAACCTGCCGGACAAGTAATGCCAATGATATCTCCGTGTTTTAAATAAGGAGGTCTTTTATGTTTGATGTTATCGGAAGATGAAGAGGTTGATGCATTACTTTTAAAGGCATATAACATTGCCGATGCTGGTAACAACGAAGAAAGGAATAGTTTGCGGTTCATGATAGGGCAATTTACCAATAAGCCCTCGGTAAGTCAAAATGTTTAAAAAGAAAAGTTAATGCTTACTTTGGAACATTAAGGGATGAAGCAACATTAAGAAGCTGAGAGGTAAACTTAATTTACCCTTAACTTCTTAATGTTTATATGAAAGCATCTAAACCTCTAATTTTCCCTCCACAGAGTCGTCCATTGTTTTACCGGTAATAATAGAAGCTGCCATTTTAATGAAAGAAATTGCTTCGCCATGTTTGGTATCCCAATAATAAACGTCGGTTGGCTCTACCTTAATTACGCTAATTTTATCATCTTCCTTCCCATCTTGAAACCAAACTTTAAGTAGTGGGTTCCAAAGTTCTTCGATCTTTTTTCTGTCTTCGATAATTTCACTGATACCGTAAACATTTAAAAATCCTGAGTTCTTATGGTGCTGGAAAAATAAATGCGTAAAAGGGTCTGCTTCAATTTCCTTATTTTTACCGCTATCCACTTGGCTCATAAACCAAAGATTACCATTATCGTCTACATCCAAAACCGACATCGGTCTTACCGATAGTGGCAAACCTGTTTTTATACTGGTACAGAAAAAGCAATTTTCTGCACCCTTTGCTAATTCCTGTAATTTTTTGACCGCTTCTCTTCCTTCCAGCGTCTCAATGTGGTCGGCTGTATTCTGTGTGTTATTTGAACTGTCTCTACTGATATTTGAATTTTCCATGTTATTTTCTGTTTAAGATTTTAAAATTGTTTTCAATGCTAAAGCTGTGACTAATGCGCCAAATAGATAGTAACCAACCGTTAATACTTGCTTTTGTGTGGTTTCTGTTACGGGACTGGGATCTAATCCCAATGGTTTAGGTAACTTCAATGCACCAATACCGGCGCTTAAACCCATCGCAATTGCTTTTGGCCAAATGTATTTCCCACTGCCTCCAATAGCACTATAATAAGCTGCGTTGGCAATCAAATCGAGCTCTAAAGTAACCTTGTGTAAATCGTCAGGATTGTGTATTGGCCTTCCGTATTGGCTTAGTGTTTTATTCACTGCCTCTGCTCCAAGCAAATTAATTTCTGGTGCGTTATTTACATTCTTTCGAACAGATTCATGTAATATATTTAAAGCAACAGAACCTATGAGTCCGGCAGCTATGTTCTTAATCCATCTCATAATTTATGATTTAATATTTAACCAATCGATAGCATCATCCAATAAGGCCAAAGGGAAACCTTTAAACTCTCCAGGTGCTACATAACTAAAGGCGTCGGTGAACTTTTCTACAGTTTTCTCGTCGGTGACTACTGCTGCTTTTTTCCATTTGGTAAAATGCTTTAAGCCAGCAATCATATCTTGAAACCATGCACCAGCAGTGAAATTCTCTACTGGGGTTTCTAAAACGAGTAAGTAATAAATTTCTCCGTATTGTGTGGTAAGCACCTCTAATCCTGGGAGCAATACACTTTTAAGGTCTTCGGCCGTGACTTGACCTGTGGCTCTAACGCCAAATACATGGGGTGGTGTTTCTCTTATAATGCTTAACATAATTTCGTTTTTTATTAAGCATAACAAGATTTTTAACGCTAAAGTTTGATTTAATAGGGATTAGGAATTAGCAGTTAGTATAGGCACAGCCTAGTAAGAGTTCACTACCGTCAGTTTCAACTGACGGATTAAAGAGTTGATATTTGGCTAAAGCCTTTTTGCAAAACATAAAATTATCCGTTGGCTGAAGTCAACGGCAATGGAAGTAGCTAAGAGTTCTCGAAACCGGACTAATTCTAAGTCCCCTAATTACTAATAACTAAACGGACCGAGATACCTAGTCACTAAGTAGTAACGGTTGCGGGTGTAGCTAACTGACCCGAAATAGCGGCACCATCGGTTAACAGTTCTTGGGTAATGCTACGGGTATAATCAATGATTTCGCTCTTGAATTCTTGCACTGATGTTCCGCCAGATCTGATTTCTTCTAAACGTTTTTCCCAAGCTCCTGTTAATTCTGCTTGAGCGATGCGTTTCTCTTTCACAATTTCGTAAACCGCCAAACCCTTAGCCGTAGGAACTAGGTTACGTTTCTCACGAAGAATGTATTCTCTAGTCAGTAAAGTTTCGATGATGGCAGCACGAGTTGCAGGAGTACCTAAACCACTGTCTTTCATCGCATAGCGCAGCTCTTCATCTTCTATCTCTTTACCACAAGTTTCTAGAGATTTTAATAAGGAAGCTTCATTATACATTGCCTTTGGCTTGGTCTGTTTTTCTAACAAAGCTTTATTTATAATTGGTAAGGCCTCTCCTTTTTTAACTTTTGGTAAAGCTGGATTGTCTTCGTCCTTTTTATCGTCTTCTACATCATTAAACACCGAACGCCAGCCTGCAGAGCGGATAACTGTACCGTTGGCCATAAAAGTAATTTCCGATTGGATGGTAATTTTGGTTACCTCTTTTAAACACTCTTGATGAAATGCCTCCAACATACGTCCAGCCACCATATCATAAACTGCTTGATGGTCTTTACTTAATGAACCAGCTTTAATACCCGTCGTTAAAATGGCATGGTGGTCGGTAACTTTCTTTGCATTTACACTTCTTTTATTGAGTGTCATTTCGCCTAAAGCCATCGCTTGTTTCGCAAATTGCGGATGGTCGGTTAAACTGGCAATTAATGGAGGAACTGTTGCAAAAACATCATCACCTATATAACGGCTACCGGTACGTGGATAGGTTACCAACTTACTTTCATAAAGATTTTGCAGCAAACCCAAAGTTTGGTCGGCAGTAAACCCATTACGTTTATTAGCCTCTTGTTGCAAACTACTTAAATCGTGTAAAAGTGGTGGTGGTTCTTTTCTCGGCTTTGCCTCAACCGCAGTAATATTACCACCGTTGCTAAATCCAGATGCCACATCTTCTACCTTGGCAAAAATAGCCTCACTTTCCTCTTTAGTTTCAAAATTATCTACAGAAATTGCTTTAAACAATTGTCCATCTTTATCTAACTGAATACCAATTTGGTAATAGATTTTAGGTATAAAGTTTTTGATTTCTAGGTAACGAGCACAAATCATAGCCAAAGTTGGCGTTTGTACCCTGCCCAACGACAATACACTCCTGTTACCTGCCGAAATACTCAAAGCTTGAGTGGCATTCATGCCTACTAACCAGTCTGAAACTGAACGGCAATGTGCTGAACTGAACAAAGTATCGTAATCTTCGCCTGGTTTTAAATTCCTGAAACCGTCTTTAATCGCTTCATCAGTTTGCGAGGAAATCCAAAGGCGTTTAAAGGGCTTTTTACATTTTAAATAAGAATAGATGTATCTGAAAATCAATTCTCCCTCACGCCCAGCATCCGTTGCTACAATAATCTCAGTACATTCATCAAATAGCTTCTGTATAATATCCAGTTGTTTTCTCACTCCTGGGTCTTCCACCATTCCATCTTTAGTCTTAATTTTACGGATAGAAAGCTTGAATTTCTGTGGTAACATTGGTAAATGCTCTTTACGCCAACCGTAAAAACCATACTCTTGTGGCGGTGCTAGTTGCAACAAATGTCCAAATGCCCAAGTGAAGGAATAGCCCTTGCCTTCAATATAACCATCCTTACGGGTAGTTGCACCAAAAACTTTGGCTAATTCACGTCCTACAGATGGTTTTTCGGCAATTACTAACTTCATATTCACACAAATGGAAGGTTAAATATCCGAAAATTAAACCAGCTATAGTCCTCCAACTTTTCAACACCTACACTATTCAACTGTAGGTTAAGCGAATAACCTTTCTAATTTTCTTCGAAATTACAATCCTCGGTTAAGCTTCCAACATCTTAACAATAAACCTTATCTTTATAGTGATTTATAGAGATGAGCAATATAACCCTTAGAGATATTTCTAAAGCCTTGAATATTTCTGTTTCTACCGTTTCTAGAGCGCTAACTGATAGCCACGAAATTGGAGAAGAAACGAAGAAATTGGTATTGGCCTACGCTAAAGAACACAACTATGTGCCTAATAGAATGGCCAGAAGTCTTAAGGTTGGCAAAACGAAGTCTATCGGAGTGGTAATTTGCTCCATTGACAATAGCTTTGTGGCTCAAATGCTAGATGGTATAGACCAAATATGTACCGAAAGCGGCTATCAAATCATCATCATGCAGAGCAAGGAATCTTATGAACAAGAAAAAGCCTGTATCAATTTATTATATGCAAGTGGTGTAGACGGCATTATGATTTCTCCATCTTTTCAAACCACTGATTTTAGCCATCTAAAGGAATTGCAATCACAAGGTTTTCCCGTTGTACTTTTTGATAGAATTACAGAAGAACTAAATGTACATAAAGTTACTGCAAATAATATTCAAGGTGCTTATCAAGCAACTGCACATTTAATTTCTTCAGGATATACAAAAATCGCTCATTTAAGTAGCAAATCTACATTGGCAATGACACATGAGCGTTTCGAAGGATACAAGCAAGCACTGGCAGCGCATCAGGTTTCTTATCAAGAAGAGTTGGTTAAATTCTGTAACACATCCGACCCACAAAAAGTAGATGAAAATGTAGCCAAAGCAATGAACGAATTGCTTAAACTGCAACCACAAGCTATTTTTACAGCTACAGATTTACTTAGTACTAAAGTTCTCGCTTACTTGAACGAGCATAACTACAGCATACCTGAAGATATCTCGTTAATTGGTTTCAGTAATTCAGATCTAGCTCCTATTTTAAATCCCTCTTTAAGTACAGTGCGCCAACCATCAAAACAAATTGGCGAATTAGCGGCTCAAACGCTGATTAATTTAGTTAAAGGAAAAGATATCGGCCCTGCCGAAACCATTTTATTAGATACAGAATTACAGATTAGAAAATCGAGCAGTAGATAATTTCCATATTGCTCAATAAAACAGCATCTTAAATCCTAAATTTTCTTGGATGTGCAGGGTGTTAAAACTAAATCTATTCGTTCTAATGTCTATACTGTTTCATTTTTGACAGCTAATCGTTCACTTTTAAACTAATTACGTAATTTTGCAAATTGATTTACAATAATGAGCAAACACGGTAGAATTTTAGTAGCCATGAGTGGCGGGGTAGATAGTTCGGTAGCATCAGTAATGTTGCACGAACAGGGATACGAAGTTATTGGCCTAACCATGAAGACTTGGGATTATGCTACTTCTGGCACTAATAGCAAGGAAACCGGTTGTTGTAGCTTAGACAGCATCAATGATGCTCGTACGTTAGCCGTTAATTATGGCTTTCCTCACTACATTTTAGATATTAGAGACGAATTCGGTGATTTTGTAATCGATAATTTCGTAGATGAATACCTAGCGGGAAGAACTCCAAACCCATGTGTGCTTTGCAATACTTACATTAAATGGGAAGCTTTGTTAAAACGTGCCGATAAATTGGATTGTGAGTTTATTGCTACTGGGCATTATGCCAACATTCGCCAGCAAGACAGTGGCCGTTATGTAATTTCTAAAGGAAAAGACGAAAACAAAGACCAATCTTACGTCTTATGGGGCGTTTCGCAAGAAAACTTAGCTAGAACTAAATTCCCTTTGGGCAGTTTTGCTAAATCGGAAATTAGACAAATGGCGCTAGATATGGGCCAAGAAGAATTGGCAAAGAAAAGCGAAAGCTATGAAATTTGCTTTGTTCCTGATAATGACTACCGTGCTTTCTTAAAACATAAAGTGGAAGATTTGGAAGACCGAGTAGCTGGCGGAAATTTTGTAAACAGCCAAGGAATGGTGATTGGACAACACAAGGGTTATCCATTCTACACTATTGGTCAGCGTAAAGGTTTAGGTGTAGCTTTTGGCGAACCAATGTTTGTTACTCAAATTTTACCAGAAAGCAATACCGTAGTTTTAGGCAGAGCCGATGAATTGGAACGCCGCGAAGCGATGGTGAGAAACGTTAACCTAATTAAATACGATAATATCAACGAACCTTTAGATAATGTAGTTACCAAAATCCGTTATAAAGATGCAGGCAGTTTAAGTACCATTGTGCAAGAGAAGGACAACATGCGTGTAGTTTTCGACCATGCTGTTTCCGCTATTGCTCCTGGTCAGTCGGCTGTATTTTATGAAGGTAACGATTTATTAGGTGGCGGATTTTTAGTATAAAAAGAACTTATTGGGGCGATAAATCTTCGCTCCTACTTTTCCTTTTTATTACTTCTCAGCATCAATCCAAAATCTTGCTTTTTAGCCATCGCATCAACAATCATAATTAAACGCTTGGTTCTCGTAGCTTCTGTTTTTGCAGTATTTAACCAAACAATAAAATAATTTTGATGTGCTTTAGTATAGGATAGAAAATGTTCTAACAGTCCATCTTCCTGGGCTAAACAAATCTCTAAATCTTCTGGCATTTCGATTTTAAAATCTACATCATGCTCCAAAGAAAGTGACACAGGATTTCCAGCTTCCTTTTTTAACTGCCTTCTAATTTTACCATCTAAGGGCAAGATGAAATCTCCGCCGCCCATGGGTAGCAAGCTTTTTCCACTAATTTTTAGATTATCGATCTGTCCGCACACCCGAAACCCTCTCTTATCATCTGGTTTAATTTGTCGAGCAATAGCTTCGGGCACAAAAACATAGCTCCAGCCAGTTTTCTCACCGTTACTATCAAACTTTTCTATTTCTGCATTGAAATTAACCATTTACTAAAGTTATAAGTTTTAGGTTATAAGTTGTATGTTTTCGCAATCATCAAAACAAACAAGAAAACAACTATAATTCCCCTTCAACCCCTAAACCGAATAAGGCAAAATCATATTTTACGGGGTCTTCTGTATCAAATTCTTTTAATCTAGATGTAAGTTCTACAGCAGTTAGCCAATCGGTCTGCCTACGTTCAATTAAACCGAAATGTCTAGCTACACGATCCACATGCACGTCGCAAGGACAAACTAAATCCGCTGGGCGAATGGTATTCCAAATACCAAAATCAACACCACAATCATCCTTCCTTACCATCCAACGGAGAAACATATTGAGGCGTTTACAGGTAGATTTTTGAGTTGGCGAAGAAATATGTTTAATCGTTCTACGAGGAAAATCAGGTAAACTAAAGAAGTGAGAACGGAAATGGTTCAAAGCTTTTTCAATAGTAAAATCAGCAATAACTAAATCTGAAGTATAACAGGTGGAAGAAGTCAATTCGTATCCCGAAACTATTTCTTCCACACTTAAATATTCTGTTCTATAAGTTAAAGCCTGAGGAATAAAAGCAGTTTCTAAAGAATTAAATTGTTTATAATGTTGCTGAAAGAAAGCCACGAAATATAGTAAATCAGTATCGTTAAAAGTTCTATGCTTAAAACCTAGCAAGCCTTTCAAATCTTTATCTGAATGATGTAACATAAATTGGTAAGGCTGATTATCCATCCTCGCCAATAACTCATTACACTTACTGATTATCGTTTTACGTTGCCCCCAAGCTAAAATTGCCGCAAAAAAAGCGGCAATTTCGATATCTTGTTTTAAACTATACTGATGCGGAATACTAATTGGATCGTTCGCAATGAAATTAGGCTGGTTGTACTGTGCCACTTTTGCATCTAGAAAGTTTTTAAGATTATCAATTTTCATCATCGTATTAGCTAATAGCAAATAAGCTAATTTGATAACGCTTGTTCCAAGTCCGCTAATAAATCATCAATATCCTCTACCCCTACACTAAAACGTAATAAGTTATCGGTTACACCAACTTTTTCACGTTCTTCTTTAGGAATTGAACCGTGTGTCATGCTTACAGGATGATTTACCAAACTTTCTACACCACCTAAAGATTCAGCTAAAGAGAATACCTTAAATCTTGAGGCTATGCGAAAAGTCTCTTGCAAATCTGCATCTTTTAAAGTGACTGAGACCATACCTCCGAAACCACGCATTTGCTTTTTAGCCACATCATGATTAGGATGATCTTCGAAGCCTGGCCAATAAATTTTATCAATCTTAGAATGATTTCTTAAGAAATGAGCTACTTTCTCTCCGTTTTCGCAGTGCGCTTTCATACGCAGGTGCAAAGTTTTAATTCCTCTCAACACTAAGAAAGCATCTTGAGGACCTGGCGTTGCACCACAAGCATTATAAACGAAGAACAAATCTTTGTATAACTGTTCATCGTTAGTCAACAAAGCGCCCATTACCACATCAGAATGACCCCCGATATATTTTGTAACCGAATGCATTACTATATCAGCGCCTAAATCAATTGGATTTTGCAGATATGGCGATGCAAAAGTATTATCAACGGTTAAAAGGATATTGTTAGCTTTTGTAATTTTAGCAACACCTTCAATATCAATAATACGCATCGTCGGATTAGTTGGTGTTTCTATCCACACCAATTTAGTTTTTTCATTGATATACGGCGTAATATTCTCAGGATTAGATAAATCTAGAAAATGAAATTTGATACCGTAGTTTTGATAGATTTTGGTGAAAATGCGATAAGAACCGCCATATAAATCGTTACCAGTGATTACTTCATCGCCAGGCTTTAACAGCCTTAACAAACAGTCTGTAGCGCCCATACCACTACTAAAAGCTAAACCATATTTACAGTTTTCCAATGCTGCTAGACAATCCTCTAACGCTTTACGAGTTGGGTTGGTACCTCTAGAATACTCGTAACCTTTATGGTCGCCTGGAGAGGCTTGCCAATAAGTTGAAGTTTGATAAATTGGCGTCATAATAGCGCCAGTTGTTGGGTCTGGCTCCTGACCTGCATGTATAGCTTTAGTTGCAAATTTCATTGTTATATTATTTAATAACCACATAGAAACATAGATCTTACTACATGGTTTAGTGATTAATTATACTCTCGTTTGCGTAAAAATAAGGAGTTGAAATATATAATCGTTTGATTTCTCCTTATTCTTCGTCGAAATGACGGTGCAGTGAGATTTTATAAATTATTATTCTGTTGTACTTCTGATTTAAATAAATAACCAAGCCTTTTTCCTGTTGGATAACCACTTGCGGCTAAGGTTGTCTGCTTTTGATGCAAAGTAATATCTTTAACAGAAGCATAAGGCGGAAGTAGTAAATCAGTATCTATGCAATCTAAAATCGCTAACTCAAAAATATGCGTCAAAACTTCCTCACTTATTTCCTCTTCACTAAAGGATTCGTACAAAAAGCCTAATTGCCCTTCGCCTTCTACAATAAAACGTTTTTCCTTGTTAATTAATATGCGAGCTACCAAAGTTCCTTCATCTGCCAAGCGATTATATTTTACAGAATCCGCCAAGAAATTATGGATATAGATTACGCCACAATAACTTAAATTGGGATTTGATTTGATGTAAGTTGACGAATAGATACGATGTCCTTCCTCGAAATTAAAAATGTTACTATGCATGGATAGCAGTAACATATCTCCAGAAAACTTAAGTTCTGCTTCAAATTGATGCGTGTCTTTGTAGGACACCTCAACAGAAGGATTATTTACGGTATAATCCTGATGTAACCGCGACGCCAATTTCGACAAAGCTTTTTTCGCTGCTGCAAAAACATCAACCGTATTTCTGTAGATTTCCTGTTTTAAAGAAGCCTTGTTGTCAAGTTTATTTAATATGAGTTGATAGTTATCGGTTTGTTTTTCCATAATACTTTTAGTCACGTCATTGCGAGACACGAAGCAATCTTACAACGACTTACATTGATTTGCTTATCTCATTAAGATTGCTTCGTGCCTCGCAATGACGAATTGGCTAATAAGCTCTTGCGAACAACACTCTTTGTTTAGATGGATTTCCTGTTAGGATACAAACTCCGTCTTCTAACTTATTATCCAAAGGAATACATCTAATTGTAGCTTTAGTTTCTTCCTTGATACGTTTTTCTGTCTCTACAGTACCGTCCCAATGCGCAGCAATAAAACCAGTTTTAGTTTCTAGCAAATCTTTAAATTCTTCGTATGAATTAGCTTCTGTGATGTGTTCATTTCTAAAATTCAACGCTTTATCATAGATGTTTTGTTGAATTTGTGCCAATAATTGGAAAATATGCTCTGCCAATCCTTCCTGGGGAACGGTGAATTTTTCTTTAGTATCTCTACGAGCCAATTCTACAGTACCATTTTCCATATCTCTAGCGCCAATAGCTAAACGAATAGGCACACCTTTTAATTCGTATTCCGCAAATTTAAATCCTGGACGTTGACTGTCTCTATCGTCGTATTTTACAGAAATGCCATATCCTTTTAATCTTGGAATTAATTCATCAACAAACGATGAAATCTTTTGCAATTCTTCATCACCTTTATGAATTGGCACAATTACCACTTGAATTGGGGCCAATTTTGGAGGAAGTACTAAACCACTATCATCACTGTGTGCCATAATTAGCGCCCCCATTAAACGCGTAGAAACACCCCATGAACTTGCCCAAACATGCTCTTGTTTACCTTCTTTGCTTGTAAACTTCACATCAAATGCTTTTGCAAAATTTTGCCCCAAAAAGTGAGAAGTTCCTGCCTGTAAAGCCTTACCATCTTGCATTAACGCTTCAATACAATAAGTATCTAATGCACCTGCAAAACGTTCTGTTTCTGTTTTTCTACCTTTTACCACAGGAACGCCCATCCAGTTTTCCGCAAAATCTGCGTAAACATCTAGCATTTTCTCTGTTTCCTCTATAGCTTCTTCCGCAGTTGCATGAGCTGTATGACCTTCTTGCCATAAAAACTCGGTAGTACGTAAAAACAAACGAGTTCTCATTTCCCAGCGCACCACATTTGCCCATTGGTTAATCAATAGAGGTAAATCACGATAAGATTGAATCCAACCTTTGTAAGTATTCCAAATGATGGTTTCTGAGGTTGGACGAACAATTAGTTCCTCTTCCAATTTTGCATCCTCATCCACGATGATATTGCCATTCCCGTCATTTTTCAAACGATAATGTGTCACAACGGCACACTCTGTTGCAAACCCATCTACGTGGGCAGCTTCCTTAGAAAAATAAGATTTGGGGATAAACAAAGGGAAGTAAGCATTGCTATGACCTGTTTCTTTAAATTTATGGTCTAAAACCGCTTGCATTTTCTCCCAGATAGAATATCCATACGGCTTGATAACCATACAACCCTTCACTGATGAATGCTCTGCCAAATCGGCTTTTATAACAATGTCGTTATACCATTGCGAATAATCTTCACTTTTACTCGTAATACCTTTGCTCATAACTTATTTGGAACGTTTTTTGTGTTAAATTTCTTGTATTGATGGCTACAAAGCTATAAATTTATAGTCACAATTTAATTAGCACACAAATTAAAACCTAAATACAATGAGAGTCAATCATTTTTTAACCAGTACACTTGCGGCAGCCGCCATGTTGGTTGCCTCATGCTCTACACAAAAGATGGCGCAAAATAATACCGCCGACGATGTGTATAACACTACTGCTCAAGCTAGGGTTTATAAATATTCACCCCCAGTTCAAACTGCGCAGATAGACACCAGTCGCTATGATGCAAATTATAGAGCTAGTGATGAAAGCTACGATATGGATTATGCTTCTAGAATTGACAGGTTCTATTATGGCAGTCCGAATAGAGTATATTTCGACGATTATTATAATGTTTACGGGTACAACTCTTGGTACAATCCTTACGACTGGTCTCTAGGCTTTAATTATGGCTGGGGCTTCAATCGTTGGCATAACCCTTATTCTTCATGGGCTTTTTACGGTAGTCCGTATTATTGGAATACTTGGGGTCCTTACTCTTACTGGGGCGGAGGCCTTGGTTGGGGTGGCGGTTTCGGCGGAGGATACTGGGGCGGTGGCTATTGGGGTGGCGGAGGCTGGGGAGGCAACGTCATTGTAAGAAATGATAATTACCGTCCGAGACCTACACGTGGCAGTTATGGAAATAGCGGTTCTAATGGGATTTACAATGGTAGACCGGTTGGGAGTAGAGGCAATGTATCAAATGGAGTTAACAGACCAACAAGAGCGGAGAACTATAACCCTGCTACCAATGGAATGTCTAGACCAGATAGATCTTCTGGTTCAAGCAATTCAGGCAGACCTACCAGAACTACTGAAAGTAGACCATCAACAAGGGAGAATAATGCTCCTTCTAGACCAAGTTACAGTCCGCCGCCGTCAAATAATGGTGGTAGCAGCAGTAGCGGTAGAGGAAGTAGCGGTAGCAGCGGAGGAGGAAGTAGTCGTCCAACACGTGGAGGCGGTAGAGGTTAATTAATTTCCCAATATTTAAAACATACAAATGAAAAAATATATCGTAATGTTCGTTGTAGCTTTAGCTGCTACGAATTATGCTAATGCACAAAATACGGATCCTGTACCTGTGCGCCTTCCAAATTATGCTGGAGACGCACTTAGATTTTCACAAACTAATTATGGCAGCTCTGCTAGATTCAAAGGAATGGGGAATGCACAAATTGGTGTTGGAGGTGACATTAGCTCTTTAGGAGGCAATCCTGCTGGGTTAGGTTTATTTACTAGATCCGAATTTGTTTTTACTCCAGAATTCAACGGAACTCAGGTAGATGCAAAATATCTTGGAAATAACACTTCGTCTAATAAAAGCCAAGTCAACATCAATCAATTAGGAGTAGTTTTTCATATGCCTACCTATAGGTCAAATGGACAAGACGCTAAAAAAGGCGTTGTCAGCGCTTCAGTAGGTTTAGGTTATACTCGTAATAGTGATTATGGCCTTGAGGCAAATTTTTCTGGTCAAAACAATACGAGTTCAGTATATAACATGTTCTATGAGGAAAATGCAGGTACTTTAGGAAATACTCAGTTTGGAAATGTCGTACGATCAGGTTCAGTTTCTGAATTTAATATTGCTGGAGCAATCAATATTTCTAACGAGATCTACATTGGCGCAAATCTAGGCTTAGTCAGCGTAAACATGGATAATGACATGAGTCTTAACGAAAATGGAACTTCGGGTACTGGAACATATGCTGTTGATTATTTTCAAAATCAAAGTGTGAAGGGTTCTGGCGTTAATGCTCGTTTGGGAGTGCTTTTTAGACCAACGAGTGAATTCAGAATTGGTGTTAATTTACAAACACCAACTTGGTTCACTTTAGATGAAAGTTATTATGTGAGTAGTACAGATCGTGAAATTTTAGATGTCGAAATTTACGATTATACATATAACCTACGCACACCCTTAAAAGGTTCGTTGGGCGCAAGCTACGTATTTGGTAATAGAGCATTATTATCTGCTGATGTTGATTTTGTAGACTATACTAGCATTCGTGTTTCTAGTACAGATGGCGTTGGTATCCCTGAATTAAATGAAAGTAATAGAGATATTAAAGCTCTTTATAAAAGTGCTGTGAATTATCGTATTGGTGGTGAAGTAAAGGTAACTGATTTTGTAAGTTTGAGAGCTGGTTATGGAATTAACGGAAGTGCTTTTAAAGATGACAAAGACAACATCTTTCAAACGCAATTTTATGGCGGTGGCTTAGGTTATAGAAATAGAAACTACTATTTTGATTTAGCTTATCAAAGAGCTCAAACTCAAAGCACTTTCAGCCCGTATTTATTAGACGACTTCAATGAGCCAGTAGCAGAAGCTAAAAACAATAAAAACAATGTTTTCCTAACTTTCGGTATTAGATTTTAATATCAGAATAACATATTACAACAAAAAAAATCCCACGAACAACTCGTGGGATTTTTTTTGCTTTTAAGGAGTATAATCTAAATTACCCCATACAACGATCCATCCTTCTCCCCCATCTTATCTACTTTCTTTTCTACTTCAACATCTTTTATCAGTTCTGGTGCATGGTGAGGTTTCTTACGGGCATCGATAATTAATGAACCCTTACAACCCCAATGCTTATTTTCTGTAAATTCATTTACTCCATCTATATCTGTTGCGGGGTTACTTCTAGTGAAAGCTACCCAGACTAAGTTGTTGATATTTTCGGCAGTAAACGCTGCATCATCACAAACAACTACTAATGGAATTTGAGTTAAGTCGTTCGCTTTCAATTCTTCTTTAAGCGAAGCAATAGTTGCTTTTCCCTGTTCTCGATTTTGATATTCATCTAACTGAACCGCAAGTATACCATCGCTAGCCAAAGCATATTTAACTCCTAATCTAAAATCAACCGGTAAGCTCTTTAATAATTCTCGTTTCTTTTCTCCTGCTGCTGCAAAAACAACTTTAGAACCTGAATTCAGTCCATCACCAGAATAATCTAAGGTATCTATTGTCGTATTAGTATGGAAATGGACGTCTCGTTTCCAATCAATGCGTTCTAAAACATGGCTTAAAAAACGTTTAATATCATGCGTATTTAGCGTTTCATCATCTTCTTTAGCTGCGATGAATAGATACTTTGCTAAACTCAACTGGTTTTTCCCAAGGATATGATTACTGATGGTTAAAATCTCTTGAGGTTTTCTTTCTTTTAAATAAGGGGTATAACGTTCACTTCCAATAGCAAACAATAAAGGATGTACACCTGCAGCATCAACCGCATTTACTTCTTTTAGCCCGTGTATTTCTTGTGGAATAGCAGAGCCAGATATTTCATGAATCAATGCGCCAAAACTAGTGTCTTCCTGTGGAGGACGACCTACTACCGTAAATGACCACAACGCATCTTTTTTATGGTACACGTTATGAACCTTCATCAGTGGAAATGGATGAACCAAACTATAATAACCCAAGTGATCTCCAAAAGGCCCCTCAGGTTTGTTATCGTGAGGTTCTACTGTTCCAGTAATTACGAAATCAGCATCAGCAGAAATCACGAAATCTTCTTCATCCCTAAAATACCGAAATCTTCTATTTCCTAAAGCACCAGCAAAAGTAAGCTCAGACAATCCCTCTGGTAAAGGCATTACCGCTGCCAAAGGATGCGAAGGTGGACCACCAACGAAAATACTCACTTTCAGTGGCTGTCCTTTGGCATTGGCTTTAGTTTGATGCACGCCAATACCTCTATGAATTTGATAGTGAAGTCCGATTTCTTTGTCTTTGATATAATCGTTACCAGCTAACTGTATGCGATACATACCCAAATTACTATTCATTACACCCGGCTTATCAATATCTTCTGTAAAAACCTGCGGCATGGTAATGAAAGGCCCGCCGTCCATAGGCCAGTTTACAATTTGTGGAATGGCAGAAATGGTTGTTTTCTGGAAAGTCTGTTTAAATAAAGATTGCTTTAAAGGCAATGCTGTCAAAGCAGTTAATCCAGTTCCTATGTAATTAAGAGGTTTTTTTAAAGCTTTCATGGGATCAGAGCGAAGTTCAACTAACTCTTGAACTTTTGGCAAACTATCTCTAAACATAAATTTAGAGCGTTCTACAGTTCCAAATAAGTTTGAAACCGCTTGAAACGGACTACCTTTTACTTTCTCGAATAACAAAGCTGGCCCCTGCTTTTCATAGACACGAAGATGGATTGCAGCCATTTCTAAATATGGGTCTACTTCTTCCTTGATTCTAATTAGATGACCATGTTTTTCTAAATCTGCTACGCATTCGGCTAAACTTTTGTATCCCATGCCTCAAAGATAAAAGAATTTGACGATGTGAGAATGTGATGATTTGATAATGACGTAAATCATTAAAATGCCACAGATGCACAAATTAAATTTTAGATCTGTGCATCTGTGGCTTCAATAAAATCAGCTAATCATCACATTAACCAATTATAAAATTAGAATTTATTTTTTTCCTAAGAACGAACGTAACATCCAGATAGTTTTCTCTTTAAATTGCATAAAACGATTAACCATATCGTTAGAGCCATCATCCCCAGCTTTGTCTGTAGCCTCTAACAAATCACGTTCTAATTCTATTAATTTTGTCATATCTTCAAGCACAGCCTCTACCATTGCAGTATCTGCTAAGCCAATTGTGTCAATTTCTTTGATAGTAGATTCTTTGATATAATCTGCAAAACGACTATGAGGCGCTTTTCCTAACGTAAGTACACGTTCTGCAATTTCGTCGATAGTTAACTGAGCGTTGGTATAAAGTTCTTCAAACTTCAAATGAAGCGTGAAAAAGTTTTGTCCTTTAATATTCCAATGACAGCCTCTTAATTTTTGGTAGTGAATGTGGTAATTTGCTAAATATTCGTTCAACATATCAACCACTGGTTTTACTTGCTTTTCGCTTAAATTTATTTCTTTTGCTGACATAATTTTATGTTTTTGATTGTGTCAAATTAACAAAACTCGTTGTAATTAGTTTGAAGCTAATTGTAATTAAGTACAATAGAATAATAAATCTTACCGTTTAATTACATTGTTAGCTATACTATATATTATTCGTATAATTGTACCTCCAAAAATTCAGGAATTTAGATGTTAAAAAGATATATTTTAATCACCGCTCTTTTTGGTTCGGCGACGGCCTATGCCAATACCCCACTAGATTCTATCGGGGTAGAAAATAATAAGGGGAAAAAACTCATCCTCCATAAAGTAGACCCTAAAGAAACTTACTACTCTATATCAAGAAGATACAATGTAAGTACAAAAGAGTTACAAACCTATAATAATAACGCAAGCTTACAAATAGGCTCTATTGTTAAGGTGCCTACCGAAATTCCTTTCAAAGATAAACCCATCGGAAATTCTCCAAGCATTAGCGCTACTAATTTCTTTGATTACACTGTTTTAGCTAAAGATAATTTGAATTTAATAGCTGAAAAGTTTGCGACTACCACAGCAGAAATCAAGAAATTAAATAATTTAAATAGCAGTAATCTTCAGGTTGGGCAGGTTTTAAGAATTCCTTTTACCAAAGCAGATGGAGCTAATCCTAAAACTGCTAATCAGAAGCCTAATACTACAGTTCCAGTACAAACTGTTTCGACACCAATAACAACTTCTACGCCTAACGCAGTAACGGAACATACAGTTAAACCTAAAGAATACCTAGGTGTAATTGCTAAACAGTATGGAGTTACAGTTGAAGAGCTGAAAGAATTGAATGGCTTAAGCTCGAACAATTTGAGCATTGGACAGACACTAAAAATACCTGTAAAAGGCGAACAGCCAGCAGATAACGTTGTGACGACACCAATACCTAGCAAACCGGTAGAAACAAAAACAATCCCAGTTGCTAAGCCTTCAGTTTCAAAAACTGACCCATCTTTCGAGCATGTAGTAGCTACTGGAGAAACCATTTATTCAATTGCTCAGAAATATCAGTTGACAACCTATCAATTGAAAAACTTCAACAATCTTGCTTCAAATGATTTAACTGTTGGACAAAAATTGATTATCAAAGGAGAAAAACCTACAGCAGTTACTCCAACTGTAGCTACTAACAATGATGATGAACCTTCGGAGAGCCCAGAAACGTTAAAAAACCCAAACCTTAAAAGACCTGCAGCAGTGTACGGTTTAAACAAAATTGAGGAAAAAGGTACTGGAGTTTGGATTAGCGACCCAGATTTAGACCCCAACAAAATGCTGATTTTACATCGCACTGCTCCTGTGGGCACAATTATACAAATTACCAACCCAATGACTAATCGTTCTACCTTTGCAAAGGTGGTTGGCAAATTTACCGAAAATGAAACTACAAAGGACGTAATCATTGTAATGACTAAAGCTGTAGCTGATGCCGTTGGTGCATTAGATAAACGCTTTTTCTGTAACTTAATCTACGGACCAAAAGATAATGAAAAATAATAAGCCCGTAATTATCGGTATCGCTGGAGGAAGTGGCTCTGGCAAAACCTTTTTCTTGCATAGTTTTCTTCATCATTTTAAAACTGATGAAGTAACCTTGGTATCGCAAGATGACTATTATATTCCTGCTGGAGAAATGACGCAGGAAGAAAATAAACTATACAACTTTGACCTTCCAAGCACTATTGATGACCAACAGTTTTTACTAGATATCAAAAAATTGATTAGTGGAGAAACGGTTTATAAAAAAGAGTATAATTTTAACAATCCTTTAGCGGTAACTAAGATTTTAGAAATACACCCCGCTCCCATTATTATTGTTGAAGGGCTTTTCATTCTTCATTTCGAAGAAATTCATAAGCTAATTGATTATAAAATCTTTATTGAAGCGGATGAAAGTATCGCTCTTGAAAGAAGAATACAAAGAGATGGAATTGAGCGTGGCTACCCAGAAGATGATGTGCTATACAAATGGCATAATCATGTAATGCCAGCTTATAAAGAATATCTTCTACCTTATAAAGAAACTTGCCAGCACTTAGTGTACAACAACTCCAACGAAGCAGATGACATTATCAGGATTACAGAAGAAATGTCTGCAGAATTCAAAAGTAATTACTGTACTAGCTAAATTATTATTTTATAAAACTTCATATTTTGAGCGCCAATTGGCGCTTTTTTTATGAATCCCCCTTTCAATTATGTTAATCCAAAAGTTTCATAATGTTATTTTTAAACTTTTAATTTGTTTTATTATTTTAAAAATAGTTTATTTGGCAATTGAGATATAGAATTAATATCAAAAATGAACCAACAAACAAACAGCCAAGAAGAGCCAGCAAAAAAGCTATTTAAATATTGGCAAACGCGAACGATTGTAGTTACCATGATTGGTTACGCCTTATTCTACTTTGTGCGTAAGAACTTTTCTTTTGCTATTCCGGGCCTAACTGCGGAGTTTGGAATCACAAAAACAAGTTTCGGTATAATCATGACTTTGGTGACGATTGTGTATGGCGTATCAAGGTTTCTCAATGGCGTGCTTGCTGATAGAGTAAACGCTCGCTATCATATGTCTATTGGCCTTTTTTTATGTGCAGTTGCCAATTTTTCATTCGGTTGGGGCACAGACTTAAGTGCTTTATTTACCGGTGAAACTAGTGGACCCATGTTTACCAACACCATGGTACTTATATTCGGTATCATTCTAATTGTCAACAATCTAATTCAAGGAAGTGGTTTCCCGCCAGTAGCTCGTTTACTGACACATTGGATACCTCAAAATGAATTGGCTACAAAAATGTCGGTTTGGAATACGTCACATTCTATCGGCGCTGCCTTGGTTGCTATTCTTGCGGGCTACATTATGGGTTCTATGGGCACTAATATGAGCAATAACCCAGAAATAGTTGCCTCTATTGCGGCTAATTTAAAAGTAGATATGGCTGATACCGAAAAAATGCAAAGCGTAATCGAATCGGCTTCGCATTACGGTGCTTGGAAATGGTGTTTTTGGATTCCAGCTGCCATCGCCTTAGTTGGTTCTTTAGGATTATTTATTGGATTGAGAGATACACCTTCTTCTGTTGGGTTACCAGAACTTCATAAAACTCACAAAAAAGGCAAAGAATCGTCTGCAGAGTTTAGAGCATTTGTTAGCAAACATGTATATCGCAATAAATGGATTTGGATTTTAGGAATTGCTAATTTCTTCGTTTATGTAGTGCGTTTTGCTGTGTTGGATTGGGGACCAACTTTCCTTAAAGAAGCACATGGAATGACCTTAAGCAATGCTGGTTGGACAGTGGCTGTATTCGAGATTTTCGGAATCTTAGGAATGCTCGCAGCTGGCTGGTTAACAGATAAATATCTAGCTGGTAAAGCACATCGTACTTCACTTTATTGCATGATAGGTGTAGCGGTATTTATGACAATTTTTTTATACCTACCAAATGAAAGTCCCCAATGGGTGATGATTATAGTTTTAGCGATGTGTGGCTTCTTTATTTATGGTCCACAAGCACTTATAGGCATCGCGGCAGCCAACCAAGCCACCAATAGAGCTGCAGCTACCGCCAACGGTTTAACTGGTTTATTCGGTTATGCAAGCGGATTAGTTTCAGGTGTAGGTGTTGGATATATGGTAGATGTACTCAGCAAAACTCAACCAGGAAATGCATGGGATTATGTTTTCATGATGATGATAGGTATGGCGATACTATGTGTACTCATTTTTGCTCTAATGTGGAAAGCTAAGGCGCACGGATATGATGAATTAGAAACAAAAGTAGATTAATAAGAATGACAGTTACTCAAGATATTAAAGAACAATTAAAACATATTAAACATTTTGCTCTGGATATGGATGGCACCATTTACAACGGCAGTACACTATTTCCATTTACTAACGATTTTTTAAAGCAATTAAAGGCTCAAGGTATTGGGTATTCTTTCTTAACTAATAATCCATCTAAAAGTACCGAAGATTACCTACAGCACTTACAAGAAATGGGTATTTCGGCCACGAAGGAAGAAATGTATACTTCTGCCATGGCTACCATAAATCACCTCAAAAACCACCATCCAACTATTAAAAAGTTATTCATTTTGGGTACTCCAAGTATGATTAACGAGTTTGAAGATGCTGGTTTTATTTCTACAACAGAAAATGCCAATGACAAACCAGATGCACTCGTTGTAGGTTTTGACACTTCATTAATCTATTCTAGGCTGTGTAGGGCGGCTTACTGGGCTAGTCAGCAATTGCCTTATTTTGCTACTAATCCAGATTGGGTTTGCCCTACAGACCAGCCTAACATCCTAGTAGATTGTGGTTCTATTTGTGCTTGCATTGAAGGCGCTACCAAAAGACTACCAGATGTTGTTATTGGCAAACCAGATCCAGGAATGTTGGACGGAATTATTCATAAATACAATTTGAAACCCGATGAAATTGCGATGGTAGGCGATAGAATCTACACCGATGTACAAATGGCGAAAAATGCAGGAGCTTTGGGAGTTTTGGTTTTATCGGGCGAAGCTACAACTATAGACATACAACAATCTTTGATAAAGCCTGACATTGTTGCAAAAGATTTAGCAGAACTTCTAAAAATGATTCAGGAAGTAAAAGCTTAACATATCACAAATTATTTTAATTTTCGCAGACATATTTTAAAAATATGTCTGCGTTTTTTTTTATAATAAACTTAGCTCAAGGCTTATAAAAACATCATATTTTATTGCTACGGTTATTTCTTTCGAACTAACAAGGGTAACATTTTTCATTTCTTATTGATTAGCTATTAAACCTCGTCATCACTGGACGACAAGTTTAGAACAGAATGTTAAACGAAAAATAAGAAGTTATGAAAAGATTTTCACTTGCATTAATGTTACTAGGATTTACATATTAAATCTACGGTTAATGATGCCAGCAATAAAGCTAATAGCTGGGCTGGAGTTGGGGGCCTAAGGTTGAATTACATGATTAGTCCTAAAATTGCATTATTTGCGCATGTTGATTATGTACAAACTTTTGGTACTACCTTCGGAAATAAGCCGAGTAGATTTACTATCGAAAGAAATGTAGAACATACTCCTATTGATCCAGCGGTTGGTATTAAAAACGGAATATTGGATCATTACAATGAAGTTAAAGCGCAAGAAAATACATTACATAAAAGTATTAATGCTGGTGCTGGTATCAAATTCGTACTTGGAAAAACTAAAAAAGCAGCTGAGCCAATTAAAACTGAACCAGTACCTGCTGTTAAAGCTCAAATAGCTAAAAAAGACTTACAAATTGTAGTAAAAGATAAGCAAACAGGTTTAGCACTAAGTGGTGTAACTGTAAGCGTAAATGGAGGCAGTATCGCCGAAAAATCTATTACCGACGTTGACGGACAGGCGCAAAAAATAGTAAGCGTTCAACCTGGCAACTATCAAATTGTAGGGGAGAAAAACGGCATCAAAACCACCTTACTTACTTTAACTGATGAAGACTTTAAAACTAGCTCTGCCGTAATTTTTAAAGAAATTTATCACGACGACCCTAGATTTACTTTGGTTGGAGAGACTTTTGATTGTGTAAAAGGATCTAACTTAGCTAGTATCAATACCGTTTTAACTAATACCATTACCAAAAATAACATCGGACAAATATCTGATACACAAGGCAAATTCATTTATCAATTAGATGCCCAATCAGATTTTACCGTAGTAGCTAACCATCAAGGTAGATACTCTCAAACAGAATTGATTACGACCAAAGGATTAGACCGTAGCAAAACATTATATGTAACCTTAAAATTAGGAGTTTGCGAATTAGCTACTGGCAGTCAATGGGTATTGAAAAACATTTTATACGATTTCGACAAATCAAACATTCGTACAGATGCCGCGATGATACTTGACAATGTAGTATCCATCATGAAGCAAAACCCATCATTAAAAATTGAACTTTCATCGCACACGGATAGTCGTGGTAACGATGCCTACAATAGAAAGCTATCACAACAACGTGCAGAAGCTGCTGTACATTATCTGGTAGCAAACGGAATTGAAAAAAGCAGACTAGCAGCTAAAGGATACGGAGAAACAAAATTAGTAAACCGTTGTAGCAACGGCGTCAACTGTTCAGATGAAGAGCATCAGACAAATAGAAGAACCGAAATCAAGGTACTCAACTACTAAGAACCCTCAAATAAAAAAGTCCCGAATTGATTCGGGACTTTTTTATTTAGACATATGATTGAATAATTAAGCTCTTCTTACTTTCACAGCTTGTGGTCCTTTTTTACCTTCAGCTACTTCAAATTCCACTTCATCATTTTCTTTTATTCCATTAATGCCACCTTCTACATCTTTAAAATGTACAAAAATTTCTTTGCCAGCGTCATGAGAGATGAACCCATAACCTTTCTCGGTGTTAAACCATTTTACTTTTCCGGTACTCATTTAGTTCTATAATTTTAATTTTTAATTGCTAATTAAAGTAAATCTAATGAATTATAATTAACAATCAATAGTTTATGTATTATTTATTCGGCTGAGGAGTAGTCCTTAAATAAGGCTTAATAACTTTGTGTCCCTTTGGAAACTTAGCTGGAATATCCTCAGTTTTGATGCTGTTTACCACAATTACATCTTCACCATCTTTCCAATCTGCAGGTGTAGCCACACTATAATTTGCGGTAAGTTGTAATGAATCTATAACTCTTAAAACTTCATTAAAATTTCTACCTGTTGAAGCGGGATAAGTAATGATTAATTTCACTTTCTTATCAGGACCAATTACGAACAATGAACGAACAGTTAAAGTTTCGGAAGCATTCGGATGAATCATATCATATAAATTCGCAACTGTTTTATCCGAATCTGCAATGATAGGGAAATCAACTTCCGTGTTTTGCGTTTCGTTAATATCTTTAATCCAACCTAAATGCGACTCAACAGGATCAACACTTAAAGCCAAAACTTTGACATTTCTTTGATTGAATTCGCCTTTTAGCGCAGCTGTTCTACCTAATTCTGTGGTGCAAACGGGTGTATAATCTGCTGGATGCGAAAACAAAACTCCCCAACTATCACCTAAATATTCATAAAAGTCTATTTCACCGATAGACGTTGTAGCCTTAAAATTTGGAGCAATATCCCCTATTCTTATACTCATAGTGTTATTCTTTAAATGAAAATTGATTATTTATTTTTTACAATTTACGAAATCAACATGATTTAGACAACCAGCTAAAAACCAGTTAGCCAAACAAACCACCTTGCGTTCCTAAAAAATTGATACGAGGTAATTTACTTCCTAGTTTTTGATTGAACTTTTCGATGGTATAATCTGCAATGATTGGTGTATCGCTTTCATCGTGTTGGTGCAAAAAGAAATAAACTTCTTCTAAACCTTTATCCAACCACTGCGCTAATCTTTCAATCCAATCGTCTACCCTCTTTTTATCAGAACTTTCTAGGAACTTGCCTCCGTTACCTACAAAACGAATAAATGCTTTTGGCGTTGGTAATTCCATGTGAATACAATCTCTTCTTCCGCTAGCGTCCGTAATTGCAGCACCAACCTTTAAATCGCCTAACAAAGAAAATAACGCCTTCCTATCATCTGGGTTAGCAAACCAGTCTTGATGACGGACTTCTAGGAACAAATTGAAATCACGAGGTAAAGCTTCTAGGTACTGTTGTAAGATAGGCAAATTCTTTGGCCCAAAATTATCGCCCAGCTGTAAAAAACACGGGCCCAATTTATCTCCAAATGCACTGATGGACTTGAGATACAAATCAGTTTCAACCTGAGCATTATTTAATCTTTTGATGTGGGTAATGGCTCTAGAAAACTTCGGACAGAAAAGGAAATCTTCTCGTTGTTCTGCCATCTCTCTCCATTTAATAATCTGTTCTTCTTTAGGAATTCCATAGAAAACGGCATTTAACTCAATAGAATTAAAATGCTTTACATATTCAGCCAAGAAGTCCTTTTCTTTAGTTTTTGGAGGATAGATCAAATTCACCCATTCTTTTCTACCCCATTTGGCGCAGCCTACAAAAAATTTAGGATGCTCAACTTTATTCCCCTTTAAAGTGAGCTGGGTTTGTTGTCCGTCTGGCGGCAATGTAAATTCGATATTATTTATTTCGTTGGGTTCTACTCTTCCAAATTCCATTGTTAAATATAGTTAGTTAGCCACAGATGCACAGATATTTATTTAATAACATGATTATCTTCAACACAAATACTTAAGCAAATCTATTTGTGCATCTGTGGCAAGCAGGTATAACAAGAAAAACCCCGAATACAACTAAATGTTTCGGGGCTTACCTTAATTATTTAAAGACTAATTGTTATTATAAACTTTAATCATGAATACATAATCTTGCATTTTTTCTACTTGCTTATTACGTTTCAAGCCTCTTAACAAACTTTTTTTACCGTAAGAAACTCTTTTGCTTAAAGAATCTTGTGGAATAGCATTTAAGGCTTCCATGATGTATTTTGATTTTACCGCAAAAGTAGCACCGTCGGTTTTGTTTTCTTTACCATTAATAATACCTACAATATTACCACTGTTATCTAATAAAGGTCCTCCACTGTTACCTGGGTTTACTGGAATAGCCACTTGATAAGCTAAAGTATCTCCGTTGATACCATTTTTAGAACTTACATAACCATCACCTAAAACAATATCATCTTTAGGGAAACCTAAGGTAAATACAGATTCACCTAAACTAGAAGCTCCTTTTTTGATCGTGTAAGGTAATGATGCTAAGTTTTCAAATGCTTTATCATTGATTTTTAAGATGGCAATATCATTTACAGGATCAGTGTAAACAGATTGTACTTTATAAGATCCTTTACCATTTTGCACATGAATAGAATCCGCACCGCGAACAACGTGATAATTGGTTACAATATAGCCATTACCAGAAATTGCAAAACCAGAACCACCGAAGCGAGGTCTATTTTCGCCTTTGGCACCTTTATTATCCGTTTTTATAGATTTGATATCTCTAATTAAACCACTTTGAGAACGCTTGATTTGCGCCATATCTTGGCTCATTGCCTCAAAAGTACCAGCTTGCTTATTGTTATTCTGTATAGAATATAAAGAAACCATTGCTAACAAGATAAATGAAGCCGCAATAGCCACTGCAGATCTATTGCTGCGCCACAATCTAACCAATTTAGAAGGATGAGGTTTCAACTCTTCTGTCAAAGAAGCCACATCAATGTGAGCATGTGCCGCATCCATTTGTTCTTTTAGCTTAACGATATTTGCATACTGCGCCATCGATTCCAAAAAAACTTTATGTGCAACCACCTTATGATCCACAATCGGGTCATTATTGCGCAATTGTTCAAATGCAGCATGCTCCTCTGGCGTTAATTTGCCATTTAGGTAATCTTCAATAATAGCCTCTAATTCTAAATCTTGTCTCATCTCCTATAACTGAAAAAATAATTTCTTTAACCTTTGCAAACACTTGTATTTCTGTGTTTTTGCATTATCGGCATTGGTATAACCAAACTTCTCACAAATGTCTTGCATCGATTGATTGTTGATATAAAAATCCTCAATTATCGTTTTGCAAGGCTCGCCCAAACTTTCCAATGCCTCTTTCATTTTATCGAACTGCATGTCCTTCTGTTCATGCTGCTCCATATCTTCTTCCACAATCAACACATCCTCGAAATCGGCGATATTGCTTGTTTTCTTACTATGTTGCGCCAGTTTCTTAAGCCAAATCCTTCTACTTACCGAATAAATATAGGTTTTCAACTTACTGCTCAACTCAAAGCTTCCGCTTTTTATCTTATTATAAAGAACAATAATGGTCTCTTGGTAAACATCTTTCGCATCATCTTCATCACCATTATTATTTAAAATAAACTGTAACACCATTGGAAAATAGGAAACATACAATTTATTTAAAGCCTCTACCGAGTCATTGAGTATGCCTAAAACAACTTCTCTATCTGTTGGTAACGAACTGCTAATCTTTATACTCACTTATTAATACAATTAAATTCAAATGGTAACCCAATAATAATCAAAAAAATAAAAGACCTGCATTGAGGCATTGTATCTATGTTTTCGAAAAGCAAATGTACTACTACTTATTTAAGTATAGTCCCGCTTTCCACTTCTATCTTTTTGTTTGGCACTGCTCTCTAATTTATTGTCATGCTGAGCCTGTAGAAGCATCTGTTTACAAAAACCCTTCGACAAGCTCAGGCTGACAAAACAAAAAGTATATCGCTGCAATCGGGTTTATAAAACACAAACCTGTACAAAAAACTTCCTTTTTTAATACCTAAAGCATAAAATAGTAACCTAAAAAACCGCAGAAAAAATATTTTAACTTTTTTTCAAAACTTGGGGTTACCTTTTTACCTTTGCGGCATTAAGAGTAAAATTAATTAATTATTTAATCAGAAAATTAAAATGAAATTTTCCGATTTATCGGAAAGCTTCATCGCAATTAAAAACAAATTAAAAACATGAAAAACTTATTCAAATTCGGCTTTTTAGCTTTAGCATTATCTTTAACTGTAGTTGCTTGTTCATCTGAGAACAAATCAGAAGGTACTGATACTGTAGGTGCTGATACTACTATCACTGCTGATACTACAGTAACTGATACAGTTGTTAAAACTACTACTGACACTACTGTTGTTGATACAACTGTAAAACACTAGTCGAAAGATTACATAAAAAAGCCTTTCTTGAAATCAAGAAAGGCTTTTTTATGTACAAAACCGCCAAACTATTGCTTAATCTGGCTCAATTTATCTATTGAAACAATATAAATAGCATTGCCGTGCTTCTCAATCAATTTCTCTTCTTTAAAATCTGCCAACATACGGCTTACGGTTTCACTAGCCGTGCCTACAAAAGCAGCTAAATCATCTCTAGAAATTCTTAAGGTGCAACTGTCTTCTTCAGGTTTGGTAAATTTTCTAGCCAACTGAACCAAAGCTTCTGCTACCCTTTTTCTCACCGAGAAATAAGCTAACTTCAACATCTGGTCTTCCTTAAAACGGATATTACCAGATAATAATTCTATAAACGCGGTAGCCATTTCCTGATGGTTGAATAGTGCATCCATAAAATCGGGTTTAGGCACAAGCACCAGCTCAGTATCCGCCAAAGTAGCTGCATTATCTGCATAAGTTACACCACAACACAAACTCTCATAACCAAAAAACTCCCCATCTTTAAAAATATTTGAAGACAGTTCTCTACCATCTTTAAAACGTTTATAGGTTTTTACCTGACCACTTTTAATGTAGTACAGATAATTAGGTTCGTCATTTTCTACATAAATCACCTGTTTATTGGCATAACTTCTGCCCTTTCCTTTCTGCTTTAATTCAGCAAAAATGGTTTGCAAGTCTTTAGGTGCTGCTTTAAAACCTACCGTTTGACTTTTCTTTTTCAACCTACTTTCGATGGCATTGAACAACTCTAAATCATCAAAAGGCTTGGTTAAATAATCGTCAGCTCCCATTTCCATTCCCTTACGCATATCTGCTCTTTCAGCTTTTGCCGTCATAAAAATAAAAGGGATATTGGCCAACTTAGGATTCTTGCTCAACAAATAAAGTACGCCGTAGCCATCTAATTCAGGCATCATGATATCACACAAAATAATATCTGGTGACGAACTTAAAGCCAATTCTACACCTAACTTTCCATTTTTTGCGGAAATGGCTTCGTAACCTGCCAATTCCAATACTTCAACCGTACCTTCTCTAATATCATCGTTATCTTCAATTACTAAAACTTTTTTCATTGCGCTTTTACTTTTGGTTAAAATTAAAATGTAAGGTAAATGTAGTTCCTTTATTTTGTTCGGTTTGGCAGGTAACAGTACCATTCATTAAACCGACATATCTTTTTACTATATTCAATCCCAAGCCAGTACCAGGGATATCTCCTGTATTATGAGCTCTAAAAAACGGCTCAAAGAGATTTACTTTATCCAGTTCTGGGATACCAATTCCGTTGTCTTTCACTTCTACAACCAATTCGTTTTCCTTCAACTTGGTATTGAATTGTATCATGGTATTTTCTCCAGAATACTTAATGGCATTAGAGATTAAGTTGATGATACAATTTTTCAGCAAATTATTGTCTAAAAACACCTGCGCACTGGTTCCCGTATGCTCGTAAACAATGAGTTGGTTTTGCTTACTAATTAACTGCATCTCTTCGGCTATTTCTTCGGCAAAGGCAATAATGTTAAACGAATTGGCATTAGGCTCTACTTTTCCGGCTTCTAGTTTTTCTAATGATAGAAAATCGTTTAAAATGGTAGTCAAGTTATTAATAGCATTTTTGATTTTCATCGTATGCTTTTCTACATTTGCTACGTCACTTTTAGTACTGTATTTATCTATCAATGATGCCGATAACTGGATAGAGCTTAAAGGTGTTCTAAACTCGTGAGAAGCCATAGATACAAATCTAGTTTTCAATTGATTAAGCTCCTTTTCCTTCTCAAATAATGCACTTACATGCTCTTTCGCAGTTTCTAATTCGTTAATAGATTTGATTAGGTCTTGTGTGCGTTCCTTAATCTTAAGTTCCAGTTCTTCGGTGTAACTTTTAATCTTAAGTTCATCCTCTTTCTGCCTACTCAAGTCATGAATAAAACCGGTAAAAATCCTTCTATCAGAAAACTTTACTTCACTTACGCCTAGTCTAAATGGAAAACGAGAACCATCTTTACGTTGCCCTACCACTTCTCTACCAATACCAATAATGTGCGCATGCCCACTATGACGATAATTTGCGATATATTGGTCATGCCTTTCCTTGTCGGGTTGTGGCATTAAAACAGACACATTTTTACCTACAAGTTCCTTACGATCGAAGCCAAAAAGCGTAAGCGCTGACGGATTAATATGTTCAATTATCCCAAATTCGTCGATGGTAATAATTCCATCAATTGCGTTCTCTATAATCGCATTCAACAATTTCGCTCTTTCCATTTTAGTATCGGCTGTGTACCTGCCAAGATAGGCATTTTTAAGCCAGCCTAATAGTCTAATTATTTAAATATTGGTATTTGAAAGCCTATTTTCAGATAACAATAGCTCACTTAAAACATTTGGATTTGACAGTTCATTAAATAATTCCTTATAGTAAGATATTCCTTTTTCCAGCTGACTTTTAAAGCTATCCAAATGCTTCTTTTTCTTATCATTAATGTTTTTGAAATAAAGCTGCGCTTCAGTTTGTAGGTAATCGATATACAGATTCAACTCGTTCACAAAAACATGCGGACGCTGTACCGTCTCCAATAGATTAATGCTTCCGTAAATATGCTTTACCATTTCATCCAAAGAATACACCTTATTAAAGAAAGCAAGGTTTGGTCCAGGGCAAATGGCCACCGCTTTACTCTCCTTTGGTTTTAGCATGTTGGTTTTAATATAGGTTGAAGTACATAGACCTTCGCATAAACATACTTTTTCGGTAATCCTATCAAATGCTTGTTGATACACCTCCGGCGCCAACTCCTGGTTATCTAACTGCTTTATTTTTAACTTCTGATATTTGCTAGAAGCTGTACAAATAGGTTCTTTAGTAAATTCGGTATTGCTACATAGATATTTCTTGGTGCATGGGCTTCCTGGTTTTCCAGCGGCTATTCTATCTAATCTTTGTTGCTCTGCGCTGCTGTATTTAAAATTATTGAACAACACGCCCAGCGGAGATGAATTGCTTAAATAATAATCTTCTTGTTTTGCTACCGCTAATTGTTGTAGGGTTTGCTCGTCTACATTGGTTACTTCTGGCACTAATAAAAATGGACTTCCCCAACCTGTGGCATCCAAATTATAGTATTTAAGTAGGAATTCGTTTTCTTGCGCAGTACCAATACCACCTTGTACGGTAATCTTTTGCTGAGGTAATTTATCTACATTAATCTCCTTTTGGACTAAGGTTTTACGGTACAAATCTTCTAATTCATTGCGCATCGAAATTCGGCTTTGCTTAAAATCTTCCAAGATTGGACCTAATAAAAAACCATCTGTAGCAAAGGCATGCCCACCACAATTTAAGCCAGATTCTATTCTAAATTCAGATACCCAAAGTCCCTTCTTAGCTAAAAACTTCGCCTGTATTAATGCAGACCTAAAGTCGCTTACTTTCAAAATGATACGTTTAGTAAATTCACCCTCTTGATTAGGTAAAAACTGTTCGAATTTTTCGATGTAGCTATATAATCTTGGGTTCATTCCGGCAGAAAGCACTACCGATGCATTTAGCTTACTTTGAGCAAAAGCCCTGAATGCAGCTAAGGCATCTGTATTTTCATCGCCTAAGTATTCACCATCTTTAGCGAAGTTCATTTTATCTACCTTGGCCATAATGTTTACATCGATGTTGCCTTTTTTCATTCGCTGACGCAAACGGTCTTGAAAGATTTTTTTCCTCGCTCCTTCTGGATATTCCATCATTAGCTCATAACCGTGTTTAATTACAGAACCTTCGGGCAGTAATTCGAAATAGCGGCAGATGTCACTTCCGGCAATAAAATCCTGCTTCTTCAGTTCTTCAAACTGAATATCTACCAAATCTTGTAATAAATTCAGATAAGCAGCAATTCTCTTCGTCCTAAAATCTTCCTCCTTTTTATCAATTGGCTGATATGATAACTGATTTAATTGAGAATGATATTTCCTCATCCGCTCTGTTAACTCATCATCCACGATAGAAACCACAGAAGAAATACCGTAGCGTGCTACCTTTAAAGGAGTATCTATAGAAAAACCTAAACCTAAAACTGGAATATGAAATTGATGAACCATATTTTTAAATGAGAAATGTGTTTTTTTTCCAAAATTATTGAGGAAACTCACTTTTTAGGAGGCTACTGGTCACTTTTAAAAATGATTAAAATCATTTTTTGGTGGTCAGGGATCAGGAACCAGGTATCAGTATTGGTTCATTAGTTTGTTCATTGGCTCGTTGCTTATTGAAATTTGGTCATTTGTGAATTTTAACTGATACCTAATCCCTGATACCTGACCACTGCTCAGCAAAATCAATTCTATGTTAACAACAATACTTAACATTAACAAAATGATAATATACACTTAACGATGTAATGCTCTAGTTTTGCAAAAAAGCTTAAATCCATGAAGAAAGACAAACAGAGAGCGCAACAAAAAGCGCAGCTGAAAGCCAACCGTAAAAATGCCGAGAAAGCAGTGAAAGCTGCATTATTTGCTGAATTAACTACTTTAATCAGCACATTTGCCGAGCCCAATAAGAAGCTTAAAAAATTAGTAGAAAAAGCAGCAACTACATTTTCTAAAGAAATAGATAAAACTGCAAAACCTGTAGTAGTAACTGAAACTCCTACTGTAAAAACAGAAGAAACTACACCAGTTGCAGAAGAAAAGAAAGCGACTAAATCTCGTACGGTAAAGAAGACAGAAAAAGACGCAACAAAATAGTTGCAATATTTTCAATCCATATAAACAGCTGTAGTTATGCATTTTATGCAACTACAGCTATTCTTTTTTGGTCATTACAGACTATCAATTTAAATTCTTTTTCTTTTTACAGTTAAATAATTGCAACTTTGTATCATTAATGAAAACAAGAAGAACATATCAATACCGAACTGCGAAGGCTTTTGCTGGCGCTTTATTGGCGATATTGTTTTTAGCAATTCCATTAATCCAAACGCTTCACTCACATCATGCAGGTGAGGATTTCGTAAATACAACTACAGAAAAATCTATTTCTAGCGCAGCAGAAAAGTGTTTGATTTGTGATTACACTGCCGAAATTAAAGGCAAACAAATCTTAATGGCACATCCGCCAACAATCAACATTCCAACTAATGTTTGCGCTACTTTAAACACCTTCGTTTACACGAGGATCTACAAATTCACTCTTCAAAATTTCAGTAATAAAGGGCCCCCTAGCCTTTTGAGCTAATTTCTAGTTAACGGTTTGCCGATGCAATTAGCAGGGTATAATCCGTAAATCCAACTATTTTTTTTTAACCGAAAGCCGCGTTAAGGCATTTAAAATTTATTTCTTGTTTTGGTGATTTCTGACTAGTTCTAAGCTATAAAAGCCAGAATTCGAACAGTTCATCAATGCTACAATTCTCAATTTTTCTGATGAAGAAATGGTACGCATTATTCTTTAGCTGCTTTTTGGCAAGCTACGTTTTGGCGCAAAACACTCAAGTTTCAGTGTACGTAAGTAATGGCCAACAATCTGCAATTGCAGGTGCTGAGGTGACTTTAAAAACCTCATCTGCACTTACGGATGCTTCTGGGACAGCCATCTTAAAAGACATCCCTTTGGGAAGTTATGTACTGGTTGTGCAAGCAAAAGGCTACGCAAGCTATGAAAAACGTGTACAAATCAATTTAAACAACAAGCATATACACGTAAAACTGAGACCAGAAGTTACAGAATTAAAAACGGTTGAAATTAACAGTAATGCGCAAAACCTAAGAAAAAATAATGAAGCAAGAAATATTCAAATTGTAGACCAAACTTTCATTCAGCGCCATTTGGGTGGCAGTTTGATGACTTCATTAGATAGGTTACCAGGCATCAGCAACATTGGTATCGGCTCTGGACAATCGAAACCTCTGATTCGTGGGTTGGGCTTTAACCGAGTAGTGGTTATTGATAAAGGAATTAAGCATGAAGGACAGCAATGGGGTGCGGACCACGGATTAGAAATAGACCAATTCGCAACTGGAGAAATCGAAATTCTTAAAGGGCCATCTTCTTTTATTTATGGCTCTGATGCGATTGGCGGCGCCATTAATCTGAAGCCTGTAAACATACCATTAAATCAAGGATTGGGTGGCAGTGTAAACCTTATTGGCAAAACCAACAACTTGCATTACGGTTCTTCAGTTAATCTTTATGGCAGCAACAAAAAATGGTTTTTCGATGGTAGGGCTACCTATCAAAATTATGCTGATTACCGTGTACCTACTGACAAGGTTTATGTGTACGACTATGAAGTTCAATTAAACAAAAACAGGTTACGTAACACCGCCGGAAGAGAAACAGGTTTACACTTTAACACTGGATACGTTAGTAAGCGTTTTAAAACCTCGCTACATTTAAGTAACAGTTATGCCAAGACGGGCTTTTTCGCTAATGCACATGGTTTGGAGCCTCGCAATGTGGATGAGGCTATGCACGATGCTTCTAACCGAGATATCCAATTACCTTATCAAAAGGTAAACCATTTTAAAGTAATTAGCCGTACGGAGTTTAAGCACGAAAACAGCAGAACAGAAGTAGAATTAGGTTTTCAGCGAAATTTTAGACAGGAGTATAACCGTTATACCAATCACGGTTTTATGCCTCCAGTTTACCCATCGCAAATGTCTATTCCCATTAACCTGGAGAGAGAATATGATAAATCAGTTTACTCGGGAAACTTGAAGCATAGCTTTGCGCTCAACCAGCATCAATTACAAATTGGAGCAAATGTGGATTATCAGGACAACAACATTAGCGGATGGAGCTTTCTAATTCCCGGATTTCAGCAGTTTAATACAGGATTGTTTGTGTATGACAAATTGGTTATCAATAACTCGCTAATTCTGCACGGAGCATTACGCTATGACTATGGACATACTCAATTTGAAAGGTATGATGATTGGTTCTTATCACAAATAGTAGATGGAAATACTACGATTTACAAAAAATTGAATAGAGCAAAAAGGTTTGGAAGAGATTTTAACAGTTTTGTATGGTCGGCGGGTGTAAATTACAATCCTAGCAAATTCAACTTTAAAGCAAACGTTGGGAAAAGCTTTAGGATGCCAATTGCGAAAGAATTAGCTGCAAATGGTGTAAACTACCATTATTTCAGTTACGAAAAAGGTAACGAGAACCTAAATCCAGAGGTAGCTTATCAAGCTGACTTTGGTTTTGGCTGGACGGAAAAGAGATGGTCAATAGAATTTAGTCCGTTCTACAACTATTTCCCAAACTACATTTACCTTAATCCTACACCTTATCATGATCGGGCTTACGGTGCTGGCAATCAAATTTTTGAGTACCAACAGAGTAGCGTGATGCGTTACGGAGCAGAGCTTAAAATAAATTATCAATTACTATCAAACTTAAGCACTGAATTTCTTGGAGAATACCTGTACAGTGAACAACTTTCAGGAAGTAAAAAAGGATTTACCTTGCCCTTCTCTCCTGCTCCATCCGCTTTGCTAAACCTTACTTGGTCGCCAAAATTAAATGGCAAATTAAGCAACAGCTATTTTTCAGTCGATTATCGCCTTACTGCAACCCAAAATGATGTTGTTCCTCCGGAAAAACAAACGCCCGGATATCAGGTAATAAACCTACAGTTGGGCACTACACTTTCTACCAAAAAACAAGCTTTTGAACTAAGTCTACAAGTACAAAATCTATTTGATGCCAACTACCTTAATCACACTAGTTTTTACAGACTGATAGGATTACCGGAAGCTAGCAGAAACATCATTTTATCCTTAAAAATGCCCTTTAAAATTAACTAAACAACAAATTACAATGAAAAAGAACTATCTGATCATCAACTTTTTGCTCTTGGCTGGCACTTTTAGCGCATGCAAGAAAGACAATCAGGAAATTGAGATTGCCAACCCTACGTTGAGCAATGTAGAAATTGGTTATGCCAATAATAAACGTGCCATAAGAGGAAGAGATTTCCATCTTAATGCCGATGTAATTGCAGGAACCAAAATCACTACTGTTGAAGTTAAAATCTTGCAGAAAACCAATCAGAAATACACTGATAATTGGAAACTGGAGCTTACATGGGAAGAATTTAAGGGCTCTAAAAACACGAATGTACATAAGCATTTCACTATCCCTAAAGAAGCGCCAGAAGGCACCTATGATTTCTTATTCATTGTAAACGATGAAAATGGCAGTAGGCTGGAGCTTAAAGAAGATTTTATTATCATAGACGCAGCTAACATGGCTGTAGACCCAATTGTTGACAGGGACATTTTCTCAAGAAACGAAACGATGATTTATTACATGAACACGTTTGTTGAGAACCCGCTACTTTTCAATAAAAACGATTTATTTACCGCTGGCGCACAGATTAAACAAATACAGGGAGATGGCATACTTTACACAGCGCTAATTAAAAGGAAACTCAACTACTTTCCGGAGACCGTAAGTCAGTTAGACTTTACTAAGTGTATCATCATTTCTAAGGTAGAGCATAAAGGTCTAGGGCCAGCGTCAAGCGTATCTACGCTAAATAAAATTAATGGCGTTTGGGGAGGCAACACCATAACCATAGGGGCAGAAAAAGATGGTGTAGGCAATTCTATTTCTGGTGTTAAAGCTTGGGAGTCTGGTCAATACAACCTGGTAATTCTTTATCATAATTCTACCTATAACGTCAGCACATATAAATCAATACCTATCACCATAGCATATTAATAACAGAGTAAAGCATTCATCAACAATTAATTATCAAATCATTAAAAAAATGAAAAAACAATTTAAACTATCAACTTTAGCCATTATCGGCGCCGCCATGCTTTTTATTACTTCTTGTAAAAAAGACGAAGAAACACCTGTAGTACAAGAAGGTATTGAAAGAGCCGAACTTACTTTTACCGAAGTAGATGGCCATGCACACGGAGATCACTTCCATGATCTTGCCGATAAAACTGGCGTAACTCCAATAGTAGTTAAGTTCAACAACAAAGGGGCAGCTATTTCTGGTGGTCACATGCACATTGAAGCCGATGCTATTTACAAAATCCAATTGAAAGCTTGGGACTATACAGGTAAGGAAGTTCAAAATGATTTCATCGCTAATAAAGCTACTGCTGATAACTACAAAGCTTTTTTGGTTGGCGGTAATTTCACCTTAAACGCAAATACCACAGACGAAAGTGGTGCTATTTTCCAACCTAGAGAAACTACTTATGGTGATGGAACAGCGGTTTCAGGAACTGGTGGTATAGGCACTACCGGTATTTTAAGCTACTTCACTGTTGGCCATGGCAATGAAGGTGCTACAAAAGAAGTGAGCTTCATCCTTAGAAAAGTAAATGCTGGCGTTAAAGCTAACATTACCAGAAATGATTGGAACCGTACCGATTATGCTACAGCTTTTGGTGGACAAGATGTATTGAAATTAAATCTTGAAATACACGCAGAAGAAGGACACGGACATTAAATTTTAAGAAATAAAAAGGAGATTGTTAGATCCAATCTCCTTTAATACCCTAAACAAAACGTATTAAATATAAATATTATGAAAAAGATTGCTGCCTTGTTTGCTATAGTGTTGTTGATTTTTACCAGTTGTAAAAAAGATGATAATAGTAACGAAATAGATACCGAATATCCTGAAATTGTAACTACGGCAAACTCAGCGCCACTACAGTGTGGTGTGCTTACACGTGGGCAAACTTACACCTTTAAAGCTACTTTTACTGACAATAAAGAATTAGGTGCTTATAGTATAGATGTTCATCATAATTTTGATCACCATAACCATAGTACAGAAGTTAACCAATGTACTTTTGACGCTAAAAAAACGCCAGTTAAACCGTTCTTACTCATACAAAACTACGATATTCCAACTGGTTCGAAACGATATGAAGCTACTGCACAAATTGTAGTGCCAGCAGACGTAGACCCTGGAGATTATCATTTTATGATTCGCTTAACGGATAAAGAAGGATGGCAAACCATCAAAGGATTAAGCATAAAGATACAGTAAATGAAAACAGCTAAGCTATTAATTGTACTTATTGGTTTTACATTTATGAGTACTGGATGTAGGCATGACCATAAATCAAAGTCATCCAAAACCGAAAAATCAAATGATTCTCTAGAAATAGATAAAGAGGCGAAAAAGAATCATCGCCATTAAAAATAATAGTTTGTTTAGGTTAGTAGTAATTGCCCCGACGGATGTCGGGGCTTTGCTCATTACCTTTCATGTATCTAACTGATCAGCTTACTACTATCATCATCCAAATAAAGTACTACATTAGGATGTGTTCTTAATATTGTTGATGGATTTGCTGTACTAATCTCACTTTCTAGTGTATGTTTTACTGCTTCTGCTTTCGTAGGACCAGGTACCACACAATTGATGTAGCTAGCACTCAATAACGCAGGAATAGTAAGTGTTAATGCCTTAGTTGGCACTTCTTCTAAATTGGCAAAACATCCATCGTTTACTTGTTGCTGTCTGCAAATTTCGTCGAGTATAACTACCTTAACAGTTTGTGTATCTTCAAAATCAGCGACCGGAGGATCGTTAAAGGCCAAATGACCGTTTTCTCCAATTCCCATACATACAATATCTACAGGATGTTCTTGCAATAAGTTGGTATAACGGGCACATTCCGCAGCAATATCATCGGCATTGCCATTTAAATAGTTTACTGATTTGAAATTGAATTTATTGAATAAGCGTTGTTTTAGGAAATTACCAAAACCTTGCGGCGCATCGGCAGCTAAAGCAATGTACTCATCCATGTGGAAAGCGTTGATCTTACTCCAATCTAAACTTTCAGGCTGTAATGTTTCCAAAAACTCATTTTGTGAGGGTGCTGCAGCAAAAACCACATTAATTTCCTCTTTGATTTTCAAAAGTTCATTTGCTTCTTTCACAAATTTGTCGGAAGCTGCCCTACCCATCTCTTTTCTTGTTTCGTAAATCCTTACATCAAGTTTGGTTTCGGTATTAGTTGTCATGTTATTCTATATTTTAATGTAGATAATTGCGTATCAAATACGCCAAATAGCTAAGCAAATGTTAGTTCTCCGAAAAAATCTTTCCTATGAAAATCTGGCTGTTCTGCCTCAATCATATTCCAAGTAAGGAAATGTGGTTGTGGTAGGCCATCGCCGCATTTGTAGAAATTACCTTTGGCTTTTAAATTATTGAACGATGTAATTTCATGTTCTATAAAAATTGCTCGAGGTATCACCAGCATAATCTCCCAATCGAATCCTCCGTTGCTGTTGATGACACTATTTGCATTAATTTTGGAAGAAAAACTCAGTTGTTTAATTACATCCACAGGCAATAGTTTTCTATCGCTCCTATCGTAACCATAACCAATTTTGGTAAAGCCCAAACAGTTAAATTCTAAATTATAATAGCCATCATTATCAAAAGCGATAAACAATTCTACGCAACTGTCATTATGAATATTACCATTGGTTACTTCATTTGCAGCGATGTATCTTTCTGCTACTATATACTTCAACAAAATGGCATCCCCATTATGTGCCATCAAGAAATTTGCTTTGGCATCAGCCTGATATGCTGGCCAAGGATTACAGTCGATAGCAATAGCTTTTAAGCCAACCATTAGCTGGTTAAGCTTATCCATCTCCTGCACATCATCAGTTTCTAAAAAAGGTATCTCTAATCTTCTCACACTCGTTATTTGTTAACCACCAAGACACAAAGAGCGCAAAGCCTTATTTTTAGGGCGAATAACGTTTTAGCTCTAAATAATTTGAACCATTATTCTTACTTAGTGTTCTTTGTGTCTTTGTGGTTTTCTTTTAAATTTATATCTTCTCTTTATTGTACACTACATTACCTTTAACAATTGTGGTATCTATATTTATCCCTTCGTCAAAAATCACGATATCTGCATCTTTGCCGTTTACTAACTCTCCTTTTCTTTCTTGAATTTTCAAGATTTTAGCAGGAGTTGAGCTAGCCATTTTTACTGCATCAAATAAAGGTACATCCGCCAGCTGAATCATATTTCGTACTAATCTATCTGTAGTTGCCACACTACCTGCAAATGCAGTACGATCTGGTAACTTCGCTACTCCATCTTCGATAATCACTTCCAAGCCATCTTTTAGGCTTCCCAAAATGCTTTTTCCTTCAGGCATTCCTGCACCTCTCATAGCATCGGTAATTAAAGCTGTATGCTCAGTTCCCTTTATTTTGTAAATCAATTTAAGTAATGGAGCTGGTAAGTGAACACCATCTACAATGATCTCTACGGTCATGTCATCCAGTAAATAAGCACTTTCTATCACTCCCGCATAGCGGAAAGCATTGCGCCTAGAAACGCCAGACATACACGAGTAGAAGTGTGTAGCGTGGGTAAAACCAACTTCATAAGCCTTAATTACTTCTTCGTAAATGGCATCGGTATGGGCAATGGCAGCTAACACATTATTCTTTTGCAAGAAGCGGCCAAATTCAATAGTTCCAGGTAATTCTGGTGCAGCACTCCATCTTTTGATATTTTTAGATGCAGCTAGAACTTCCTCATATTCTGCTGGATTTGGATTACGGATATACCTAGGATCTTGCGCTCCCTTCTGCGACATCGCAAAGTAAGGTCCTTCAATGTGAATTCCGACAAAATCGGCTCCATCGGTGTTTATGGCATCTGCTTTTTCGTAAATATCAAGCGTAGTCAACAAATCTTCTTTTTCACAACTTAAAGTAGTTGGCATTAAAGCTGTTGTGCCATATTTAGCATGTGTTTTGGCAATGGTCAAAAATGCTTCCAAGGTATTATCCATAAAATCGTGACCACCACCACCATGAACATGCATATCAATAAAACCTGGAGATACATATTGACCTTTGGCATCTATTTCCAAAGCATTATCTACCGCTACATTTTTAGTAGTGATTTCGGCTATTTTTCCGTCGGCAATAATCAGTGTACCATCCTTCAAAAACCCTGAAGGAGTGATGATATTGGCATTATATATTTTGGTATAGTTAGTCATTAGAAATTATCTTTTTGCTGGTCCAGCTTTTTAACGTGTGACCGTAGAAAGCATAAAAAATGAGATAAGCATAGCATGGAATTAATACCCAATAAGCCTCTTTAAGACTATGATTATCGGCCCAATAACCATAAAACAAAGGCATAATGGCATTACCGCAAAGTCCCATAATGAGCAAAGAAGCTCCAGTTTTAATAAACCTACCCAGATTGTCTAATGCCAAAGGCCAAACACCAGCCCAAATCATGGAATTGGCAAAACCTAATAAGACGATAAACCATACAGAAATATCAGTATCATGACCAAACAATGTAATTCTACCAGAAAATAATAGAATACAGCAGCTTAAAAGCAGGCCTAAAAGCGTACAAACTTTTAATGCTGTCTTTTGGGAAATCAGTTTTGGGATAAAGGTAATTCCCAATAGGTAACCTACAATAGTTGCCGTTAAAGTATAGGATGGAAATGATTTTGCTTCCATAAAATCCATACCGTGATGCGTTGCATAATTTACGATACTATCTACAGCAATTACCTGTGAGCCTACGTGAAAGAAAATGGCGATAGCCCCCAATACCAAGTGAGGGAAATCTAGGATGCTATTTTTGCCAGCATTTGCACTAGAAACCTCTTCCGATTCACTATCTGTATCTATTTCAGGCAGTGGCGAATATCTTACGAAGAAACCTAGCATTAGCAATAGTATAGCAACCACACCATAGGGCATTACCACTCGTTGAATGAGTTCATCCAGAGCCGCAGCTTTTTCAAGCCCCTGCATTAATTCTATTTGCTTAAACAAAGTACTATCTGTTGATTTTAACACGACAGCAGAGAAAAGCAAAGGTGCTAGAATACCAGCCATTTTATTGCAGATTCCCATTACGCTAAAACGTTGCGCAGCTCTTTCTTTTGCTCCCAAAATGGTGATGTAAGGATTTGCAGCGGTTTGCAAAATTGCCAATCCGATGCCAAGGGTAAACAATCCCGTTAAGAAAATGCCATAAGTTCTTGTCATTCCGGCAGGAACAAATAGCAAAGCACCTATAGACATCGCCCAGAAGCCAATCATCATTCCCTTTTTAAAACCTACTTTTTTTAATAGGTAACCTGCTGGAAGCGACATGACCAAATAAGCTATATAGAATGCAAACGCTACCAAATACGACTCGAAGTGATTAAGCTCGCAAGCGATCTTGAAAAAGGGAATTAAGATGGCGTTGATCCAAGTAACAAAACCGAAAATAAAGAACAACAATCCAATAATGGAGATAGAAACGAGACTATCTCTTTTTGATAAACTACTTACCTGTACCGCTTTTTTCTGTTCCATGTTTATTTATTTGGTAAGTTTTGAAACACTACTTGCATTACCTTTATGGTCAAATGTTCTAAAAATAAGCTTGTCATTTACGCTTACTGGTTTAGAATACAGTGGGCTTTTTAAAGTCGGCAACGAACCATCTGTAGTATATCTAATCGTAAAGCCTGGTAATTGTACATTTGCTACTACTTTGTCGTTCTCTACTTTTAAACCTGGTGTAGAGATGCGATAGTTAAAGCCACCTGCGTAGTAATTCAACCGCTTCAATTCTCGTTTTCCTAAAATGTTGTAAAAGCTTGAAAGTGATTGCTCGTATAATGGTTTAGCTTTGCTTTCATCTTTTTCTTCTGCCCAATCTGGACTTTTAGACCAAGCTCTTTCTGCTAGAGCCAATAATCTTGGCATTAATAAATATTCCAAGTGATCTTTGTTTTTAATGGTTTCTGACCATAACTGTCCTTGCAAGCCAACAATGTTATTTTTTCCGGTAGCAGTAAGCTTCTGAGCTTCGCTTAATACTTTTTCACTTAGTTGTCTACCTAAATAATTTTTCTGCTGGTTTTTAAGATAGTTATAGGGAATAAAGCTAAACGGCTTGTCTAGCTCTGTAAAACCACCCCAATAAAAACCTGGTTCTTCAAATTTCTTGAAGTAGGCCATATCAAAGTAGAAAGTACTTACAAAAGAAATGATGACTTTGTAATTTCCATTTGCCAGTCGATAGGCTAAATCTTCATTGCCTAATAAGTTGTTCCAAACGTTTACGTGTACGTTTTGATTTGCAAACTTATCATTCACCAACCATTTAGATTTACCATTTTCTATAGCTTTTTTTAAGCCTACTTCTTCCCATCCCGATAGGTAAAGTCCTTTGTTTTTTAACATGGCACTAACTTTACCGAAGTAGTAATCCCAAAGGTCTGCAGTGGTTTTAATATTGCTATCACTTTGTTTCAAACGATTAAAAGCTGGCGATTGCTCCCAAACGCCTTTAGGCACTTCATCACCACCAAAATGAATGGTTTCTAAAGGAGCATTGGCATCTTTGTACATGGCAATGATATCATCAGTGACCGTTTCTAAAAATGTGTAAACCGATGGCATAGCCACATCCATCACGTTATCGTTCCATTTTTGCACTGAGCGATAAACTGACTTATCTTCCAAGTGATGTAACAAATATTTTTCTGCCGCAGCCCTATTGCCTTTTGCCAGATAGTTCTGATAACGCTTATCCATTGCCTTAATTGCAGCTCTGGCGTGGCCTGGTGTTTCTATTTCAGGAATTACCCGAATATGTCTTGCGGTAGCATAACGAAGTATTTCCTTAAAATCTTCTTTACTGTAAAAACCGCTTCCTGGTAATTGATCGATAAACGCACCAGATCCGTAAGCAGGTTGTAAAGTACTGCTCTTCCCATCAAGATGAGCACGTTTGGCACCCACGCTGGTTAATTCTGGTAAAGTTGGAATTTCTAAACGCCAACCTTCATCATCATTTAAATGGAAGTGTAAGGTATTGATTTTATATAAAGCAAAAACATCTAGTAATTTCAATATTTGCGCTTTATGTTGGAAATTTCTAGCTACATCGAGCATAAAACCACGATAACCGAAACGCGGTGCATCAGTTACCTCAACTCCTGTTAGCACAAGGCTCTTATTTTTGTTACTAGCAAATGCAGCAGGATTAATTAATGTTTTAAGCGATTGGATACCATAAAATATACCTGCACCACCGCCTGCTTTAATAATTACTTCTTTTTCGTTGACGCTTAAAGAGTAAGCTTCATGAGCTGCATCGTTTTTTAGCAAACTAATAGTAGGTTTTGCATTGGTTAACTTATTAGCGTTAATTTTCTTGCCAAACAACTTAGTTAAATCTTGTGCTAATAAATTGGCTTCGTTTTCGAAACCAGCTTCATAACCAATAGTAAGGTTTGAAGTTAAGGTTAGCGTTTTACCATTTTCAGTATATCCAACTGGTGTTGGAAACACTTTTGTTAATTTACTTTCGTTGATATCCGAGATATTTTGATTGGCTTGGAATATCATTTCAGGTGTGGTTTCTTTATCTCCACCTACCCTAAAGAACTTTTTCTGATCTGGAGGAGCCACAAAAGTCACTGGCTTTATCGGTACAATTTCCTTACTGTTCTCCCAAACCAAGTAAAAGCCTTGTGGAGCATCAGAAGTATTTACCATCCAAGAATTAGAAAGCATTTCATATTTTAAGCTCTCGCCAGGTTTAAGTCCCTCGAAGCTTTCAGCTGGGGTAAAGCAAGATAAATCGCCATTTAGGTGTGCTACATCAAAAGGTTGGCCTGCTGTTTTAGGCGTAATTACCCTTATAAAATTGAAAAACAATTTCCATCCAGTTTTTGGCAAGCTTGTTTTACCTACGTTCTTGATTTCGAGTACAGATAAACCTTGCTCATCTTTCAAGTGATTGTTTTCTAAAGGTTGCCAAGTAATTGCCAAATCCAAATCCTGGGTCTTTTGCTTTTGTCCAAACACAACGGTACTTAATACACAAAGCAATATGGTATATAGGAACTTCATCTTATTTATTGGTTTTACTTCTAGATAATCGTTGGATGAGGAGCTTAATTTTAGCATTTCTTAATTCATTTTCCTGATCAAGCTCTGCGTCATATAGCGCATATTTATTCAACGCGATAAATCTTTTATCAAGTTTCTTTGTGTCTAGTTGTTTCAACTCTTTAATGATTTCCGGAATTCTCTGTGGGTTGAAATTAGGACTGTTCAATTCTATTTCTAATGCCGAATATGTAAGGTACTGAACCCTGATATCTGCCATTAAACGATAATGTTCAAACTCTTCTGTATTTTTCAAAGGCTTCAGTTCGTATAATTGTTTTGAAGCAAGTTTGGCACTATCTAACAATTGGTTTACGCTTACCTTTTTATTGCTTACGGCACCCTGAGTGATTTCGTAAGGCGCTTTGGTTAAAGCATCCCAAAAAGTTTCGCTTTGTGCTTCATTAAAGCCATAGTTTTTAAGACTGTAATTTCTAGCAAACTGAGCTATATTTAAAGGTTGATCCGTTTTCAAAGCTTCGAAATAGGCATCGATAAGCATGTTAAAACCAGTAATTGGATATACACGTCTAATTGCATACAGGTCCACGATATCTCTAGTGGTTTCAAAAACTGGCGAATACAATCCTGAGGTTGACCATGAGGTCATCACCATTCCTTTGTAACCAAATTTTCTAGCTGTTGGGATAAAATCCTTGATATTTTTAAAGTGCTTTTCCCATTGAGTTAAGAAATAATTATCTGGATGACTTCTGATAGACGGCGAACCCCACACTTCGAAACCACTTTCTAATAATTTACTGTGATCGCCAAACATATTGGTGTCCCAACCGTAATTCCAATCAATGAAGATGGTTTCTTTAGGCAACAACTTTAAAGCATCCGGATATTTAATGGCGATATCTGCCCATAGCACTGGCTTTTTACCTAAGCTTACCACCAAATCGCAAAGTAGTTTAATATAATCGCCGTACAAACGACCTTTACCTAACTCTTGAGCTTTCTTTTTCGATTTTTCTGAATGCCCAAGTAAGTAGGTTTCATCTCCACCAATGTGTATGTATTGTGAGCTATGCGTAGAAATTAAGTCTGTATATAAATCTTTAAAGAGTGCTCTATTTAAATCTTCCTTTAATGGATCTACTTGCGAATAGTCTTTTTGGTCTTCTCTCTGATCCTTATACCTGTAATTACGCAAGATATATTCTACGTGACCAAAACTTTGTTGCAATGGAACCACGTCAATATTAATAGATTTACAGTAGCTAATAAAATCCACGACTTCTTCTCTAGTATAGGCAAATCTGTTAGCGATCATTGGATGATCTTTAAATGGATAGGTTGCTTCCCATTCCATTACTAAAGTATTTACACCATTGTCGCTTAACTTTTTAGCAAATTGCTTTAAAGCTGGCATCTTCATCACCTGAATTCTAAGGTCTAAATGAAAACCTTTAACCTTAAAGTCGCTATTTTTAACATTAGCTTGCGCTAAAGCGAAATTTGCAATGAGCACGAAAATTATACTGAGAATCTGTCCTTTTTTCACCTGAAATACTATTTAATAAATTTGAAACTTTTGCTTTTATCTCCCATTACAATACGAGCCACATATACACCAGCAGGCATGTTTGTTAAATTATAATCGTAAGAATTGATTTGCTTTTGATAACGGATTTTTTGATTCAGCACCTTCTTTCCAGAAAGATCGGTAATCATTACACTTCCGTCGCCTTCGGTAATTGAGCTGGCAGCGATATTGATAACATCTCCCACTTTTGAAAATTTTATCTCTGTACCCAATTCGAAACTAACGGAAGCTACTTCTTCAAATATTGAAGTTTTGCCATCTCTATCTACCTGTCCAATTTGATAATAGTTGTTGCCAACTGCCGGATTAAAATCTGTATAAGAATAATGATTTAACTCTGTAGAGTTTAGCTTACCTACTACTTTCGCAATCACTTCGAAACCGTTAGAAATTTCTGTTTTTCTTAATACTTGAAAATACTCATTATCCTTTTCTGAAGATGTTTGCCATTTTAAAAACGCACTATTTGAGTTTTTAATTGCAGTAAAATCTACAAAGGTTACAGGAAGCGTACCGCCAATAGTATGCTTAATACTAACGTTACTTATATTAATTGGGGCAAGTGTACCTGCTGTGCTTCTAATTCCTTGCAATAAGAAACTATTTAAAGCCAAACCTCTAGTAACTTCTGTAGTAGCATCAAAATCTCCACCAATTCTTATATCATTTACCCAGATATGGAATTTCCCAGAAGCAACCTGATACTGTGTTGAGTTACGAGTATATTCACCAGCAGCTGAAGCGTGGTTGTTGGCATAAACTTCTACATTGTAAGGGCCACCAGTTTTTGTAAATGTTACAGAATTAATTGTTTGTGGAGAATAGTCGCTCTTATTCCTATAGTAGAAACCGATATTACTAGCTGTCATGTCCCAACGCAAGTAAGTAAAAACACCAGTAGCTGAAGCACCTTGAAGATTATTACCATCATTAAAAATGTTATTATTCTCTGTTGAGTTAGCACTATTGCCTATAGCAAATGTTAATGCGCCAGTAGAGGCATCTGTACCATTAAATGATATAGTAAAAAAATAACTTGCTATCGTTTCAGCACCATTTATGTTATAAACGGACATTTTATTGGTACTAGAGGGAGGTGTTCCATTACTTGCCGTAAGCGTTAGGCTAGATGAACCAGTTAACTCAAAGCCTCCATTGTTGCTATTACCTGTGTAAACTCTAGCAAAACCAGAGGAAGGTGAAGGTAAAAAATTAGCAACAGTACTAGTAGAAACAGCAGACTTAGCAGTAGTTGTAGCATTGTAAGTGCCACTCGTGATACCAAAACCGTAGGTAAAAGCTGTAGGATTTTCATTGGTCCATACACCTTGTGCATCAACTTTTAAAAACTGAACAACCAGTAACAAAGCAATAAATAAAGATATCTTTTTCATGATTGTAGCTTTATTTAGTTGAGTTTAATTGGATGTTACTTAAGCTTAAGGTAAGTGTATTAGGTATAGCACCTTTGCTGTGGTAGCCCTGAAACAAAAAGCTATTTAACGGTGCTTCTGGTGCCAACTCTCCACTCGCTGGAAAAGCTGATCCACTTTCAGCGGCAATTAATTTACCATCTACCCATATATTAAAAGTAGCTGGTGCTAAAGTATAAGCTGTACCTAATTTGGTGTATTTTTGTTCAGTAGCAGCATTGTTAATGTACAATTCTACTTGGTGTTCTCCTGTTTTTGTGAAACTATTGGCATTAATTAATTTATATCCATACGAGCCGTTGTTTAATTTACGGTACGAAAAGAAAACTGCTTTGTTTGTGCTGAACTCCCAACGCAAGCCAGCAAATAAACCTACAGCATCTGCACCAGTTAAAGCTGCTGTATTCTTAAAAATATTATTTCCCCTAGCATTACCTATCCCGAAAACTACCGCACCATTGGTTGGATCATTTTCGCTTTTAAAAGAAACGTTAAATAAAAGGCTACTTACCGCACTCGCTTTTGAGATATCGTAAACTGCAAATTTATTCGCACTTGCATTGCTCGAAGCTTCTAAAACTAATTTAGCTGCAGCGTCCTTACCTTCTACCTTAATTGCTCCGCCAGCATTTGCACCGGTAGTAACTGCTGCAAAGCCCGAAGAAGGGTAAGCTAAAAATCCAGGAGTTGCCGTAGAAGAAACTGATGTTTTAATTGCTTCGCCACTGCTAAATTTATCGCCTGCATTGCCCGTTCCTTTACCTAAATTATAATTCCAAACAGCTCCTTTGCTGTCGAAAGTTCCTGCTTCGCTCCAAGCTTTGTTTTGCGCCTGAGCTATTCCGAAAAGCATGGTTAATGCTGCTGTAATGTGTAGTCTTTTTTTCATGTGTATCAATTGTTTGGTTGATTAAGAATTGGTTTAGTTGTTTATTTTACTTGATATGCGCCTGGCGTAAATTTGCTCAGGTTTAATGCAGTTCCAAAAAAGTCTTTTGTACCTAAATCTGGCAACCAGTAATTACCTTCCATTTCGCTTTTAGCTAATGCTTTGTTTAAAATTGGGCTAGTTGTTTTAAGCTTAAAGCCAGCTGCATTAGCGAAACCTTTGCCATAGCTTAATGGATTTACAAGTTGCGGGTTTGTAAAAATCCCTTTATCGTCTTTTACATAAAATTTCTCGTAACCGAAGTAAACATTTCCATTGAAAACAGCAGTTTGTCCACCAGACTTCACTACCAATTCTCCCTGTCCTTCGTGATAAAAAATGTTATTGTAGAATTTAGAAGTAGTTAAGGCTTCATCAGCAATTACCACAGCTTCATGCGCTTTATTTAGCACTACAGTATTATTGTGTGCTATGGCAGTTCCACGTGTATGGTTAGCCCAAACAGGGAAATCGAACACATGCAAACCTTTGATGCTATCATTCACACTTACATTATGTCTGATAATTGCATCTTCTGAAGTACTGGTAATTAACACAAAGCCACCCTCGTTGTCATGCGAATAATTGTATTGAATTACGGTACGATAAGCATCTTCATCAGCGTCGAAAGCTTGCCCATCTTTACCGCCCCTGGTGTTGTAAACCTCGTTGTATTGGAAAATGGTCTCATCAGTACTACGGCACCACAAAGCCACTCCGTATCTCACTAATTCTTCATCCGCATTATGTGTTTCCCAAACTTCATTGTGTTCTACCAAGGCTCTGTAAGTATATCTTACAATTACACCGTCACCTGCACAATGGTGAATTTTATTTCTTCTGATGACTAAATTGGTGATGGGTCTATTGCCCTTAACCGCTTTTTTACCATCGGTTAAGTTGGTGAAAATCCCCAAACGCACCACATTCGCAATCTCGCAATCTTCGATCAAAATATCATCAAACTTGCTTTCTGCAGTACCAATAATGCCAATTCCTCCCGTGTTTTTTCCCTTCATCTCGAAAGAGTAATCTCCCATAATATCGTGGATGTAAAGATTTTTTAGGTGGATATGCTTTCTTGAAGCGCCATTATCTTTCACCAAGACGCCTAGCCTACTTCCAATTGCGGTTGCATTATTGGTAATTTCCAAATGGTTAACTTCCCAATAATCTACATCTTCCAGTTTTAGCACTTCCGATACTTTACCTTCTCCGTCTAACAAAGCCTTTTTCGTACCACTATAAACTGAAATCACTATCGGATTTTTAGCATCCCCAGAACCTTTCGGAACTAATTGTCCAGCCCAGCTATCTCCAGCTTTAAAAAGCAATGAATCGCCCGCCATAAATTGGTAACCATTTACTTTTTGAAGTGATTTCCATGCCTTAGCAGGTGTTTTTCCGTTATTTGCGTCGTCACCATTTTTGGCGTCAACGTAAAAAGTACTTCCTCTCCTATTATTTGTTGTTTCGTCAGTTTCTACTTTTTTACAGGCAAATGCAGAAAATTGAATGCAAAGGAGTAAGAGCGTAAAAGATTTGATTTTCATTTTTATTGGATGTTTACCGTGATTTTAATAGGTGTATTGTAATAACCACCGTTGTTATCTTTAGCTTCAACAATGATTTCGTCGGTATTGCCAGTACCCGAATGCAAGTATTTAATTGAACCAGCTACTAAATCTGCCTGCGAAAAACTTGCGTTAACTGGCAACGGAATACCATATTTTACCAAGTATCCATTGGTTGGTATTTTATTGATGATGTAGCTGATGTTTTTATCATCGGCACCATTCATTTTTAATTGTGTGGTTGTCAGCTTAGCAAAACCATCTTTAGCAACTACGCTAAGTGGTGTAGCATTACCAAAGGTTAAAATGGTTGCTGGCGGACTAGAAATACTTAAATATGCTTTGTAAATTCCACCATTAAATTCTCTAGGATATATCCTCACAAAATTATCGTTATTGTGATTCATCAGAATGTTCAAGAAAGTTTTATTGCTTCCATAAAGCTGACTTACCAAAGAAGTTACATCCATAGTTTGCCAACCCGTTTGCCCAGCAGCCAAAGAGATATTTGCTAAACTGATACGATCGTAAGTTGGTGCGGTAAGCCAAGTTACTGTAGTTTCATCAAAATTTGTATCCGCACCAGCGTATGCAGTTAGTGAAGATGCTAAACCAGTGAAGAAAACATAGAAATTAATCTTTGCCAAGCCGATCTTGTTTCCAAAAGTTGGCGTGGTTAAAGGAAACTGAAACAACCCCATCCTGTCTACAGATACATCTTTACCATTAGAGTTTTTCATCTCTATAGCTGTAGCATTGTTAAAATTTTTAGTCCTGTTGGCAGTACCATTTTGAATAAAAACATCTTTGGTTACATTGATAATATCAGTTTGTGCACCAACAGAACCCGAAGGCGCATCTGGAACAGCATCACGTAGTTTATAGAAAGTAAACTGATCAGTAACATGCGCCACACCATTTTTAAACTCCAAGTTCTGGCTTCTAATGGTTGCTGGTGGCGAAGTTAAATCGGTAGAGTTGTTGGCAGTTAATACGTACTCGTTCGTACTGTTAGCAGTTCTCGTATAGTAAATAAAACTACCGTTAATGGTTTCGATCTTCTTAGTTTCACCAATTTTCAAATCAAACGAACGCAAACGCCCTTTAAAAATCTGATCGGACACAATATTTCGCAATACAGTAGCAGGCACATCGTTAAGATTTGCATAACCTAAACTACCTACCATATTTGTTACTGCTTGGTTAGTCAAAAACAACACCGTATAATCGTCTGGCTGATTTAGCAAATCTGCTAATCCAGCTTTTTTAATTACCTCAGCATAAAGATTTAGGTTAGTAAGATCTGTACTGTGATCTATCTTCAGAAAATCAGATAAGGTCATCCCTCTCAAATTAGTACCTGCATCTATGGCTTCTGGTTGTTCGTTTTTTAAGAACTCGAACTTGCTGCAACTTAAGCCTGTGCATACTAATGCAATAGCTAAAGATTTGATGATTAATTTTTTATTCATAACAAGTTGATTGATTATTGATAGTATGAATTTTGTTTCAATAGCGGATTTAACCTGATTTCGTTCAAGTTAATTGGCCATACATAATTGTCTTCGTTATTTAAACCATTGATAGGCTGCATTACGCTGATAGCTTTTTTGGTCCTCACTAAATCAAACCAACGCTTACCTTCAAAGCAAAGCTCTTTCGAACGTTCGTTTAAGATGATATCTTCAATTTGGCTTTTGTTTAGCGATGTATAATCTACGGGTTGCAATGCTGTCTCACCTGCTCTTACTTTCATTTGGTTTACAATGGCAATGGCATCTGCTGGTCTGTCTAACTGATTTAACGCCTCGGCACGAAGCAATAAAATATCCGAAAGTCTGTACATGATGATGTTTTTATCATCCATCGTGCTTCTCACAAAATTTGTCTTATCGAAAAACTTAGTGATATCCCTTCTTTCGTTGTAACTGATCGTAGCTCTTTTGTCGTTTGGCTGAAACTTAGTCATTAACGGAATACTCACCTGAAAAGCGGGTTGGAAACCGATATCGCCATAAACTTGGATGTAGAAAGATCTGGCACCACGCTCCGCGAAGTTAAAATCGATTTCGAAGATACTTTCTGTAGAAAAGCCATGCGTAAATTGTCTGGCATACGAGGTGTTTTCTAAAGCTGTGGCATCTGTTAAAGAGGTTAGCGAGTAATTAGAAGTATTAGTTAAAATTCGCTGAGAAGCGGTTAAAGCTTTATCATACTGATGGCGCCACATGTACAAATCTGTGTAAATAGCGTTTACGGCACCAGCAGTTAATAACGCTTTAGTAGTTTGCGATGGCGAGTAGCTAGTAGGCAAAAGCACTGTAGCACTATCTAAATCTAGTTCTATTCTTGCGTAAACTGCTTCCGTATCAGATCTTTCTACTAAGTAATTCTCGGTTGCGTCTTTCAATGGCTGGGTAACTAAAGGTAGCGCTCCCCAAATTCTAGTCATGTTGAAATAACAAAGAGCTCTTAACGCATAAGCTTGTCCCAAAGTCTGGTTAAATTCCGCAGTTTTATTAGCGTACAACCCATTTTGATTCATTATCCTTACATTTTTGATGATCAAATTGGCTTGATTAACTACCGCATACAATTGGTTCCAACTGGTAATCCTTAAACTTGGGTTTACGTTATTGGTCAGCAAATTAAGCGATTCGGTATTTAAGGAAGTTAAATTTTGTGAAACATTGTCCGCTCTAGCTTCTCCGTAAAAAACACCTTCTGGCCCCATTGCAGCTTGCAAAAGTGTGTAAGCGCCATTTAAGGCTGCAGTTGCCTGCGATGTTTCTTTCCAAAAATTGGCGTCTGCGTATTCTGTGATTGGGTTAAGCTCCAGTGCCTTTTTACATGCTGTAAGCCCACAAAACAGCACTAGCATATATATTAATATTGTTTTTTGATTCTTCATATCACTACAAATTAATGTTTAGAGAAAAATTGTAAGATCTTGTTCTTGGAAAAGCACCTCTATCTACACCACCTGCAAGAGAGTTTGTAGACGAACTTACTTCTGGATCATAACCTGAATAAGAACCCAGTGTAAATAGATTTGAAACGCTAACACCTAAGCTAGCTCCAGAAATTTTAACCTTCGATAAAATGCTTTTTGGCAACCTGTAGCTTAAAGCTATATTCTGTAATCTGATAAATGAAGCATCTTCCACAAAGTGATCTGAAACTGCGTAGTTCAACATCGGGTCGGTTTTTACCAATCTAGGTATATCCGTTACATCTCCTTGTGTTCTCCATCTTCTCAGCTGATCTGTAGAAAAATTCTGATCTATTGGCGAAGAATCTAAACTTCTTTTTAACTCATTGAAAACATCTGCACCAAAACTATAAGTGAACAAGAAACTAAACGTGAAGCTTTTGTAGCTTAATTCGTTGGCAAAACCTCCCGTAAAATCTGGATTAGGATCTCCAATGATTTGTAAATCGTCATCATTAATAATGCCATCACCATTAATATCTTCCCAAATCATGTCTCCACCTTTGTAAATCTTACCATTGCTAGAACCTTGTTTGTATGGAATAACTACGCCGGTATTCTCATCTCTTTTGTAAACATTGTCTTCGTCTCTAGCATAAACACCTTTCTTCTTCAAACCGTAAAAAACACCTACTGGCTCACCTACTCTAGCCATGTTAAACAGGTTCGGTCGGTAATCTTGTCCGTTAGGTAATGATAAAATTTTGTTACGATTGTAAGCGAAAGTTAAGGTTGAAGACCATTTAAATGGAGCAACAATATTAACTGTGGTTAAGGTTGCCTCAATACCTTTGTTTTGAAGTGAGCCAAAGTTACCTGGTATGGTACTTACACCAGTTGTTCCTGGTACCGTTACGTCAAACAATAAATCATTGGTCTTTTTAAGATAAGCATCTCCAGTAAAGGTGATTCTGTTTTTAAGAAATGACAATTCTAAACCGATGTTGCTATGTTGGGTAGATTCCCACTTTAAAGATGGATTTGGTATTCCTGATAAGATCACAGCATTTTGCCCTAAGTACGATCCATTGTTAATGTAACCACCTTGACCAGCGTAGTTACCAATAGATTGATTTCCGGTAACACCAAAACTCGCTCTCAACTTACCTTCATCCAAGAACTGGAATTTCTTAAAGAACGACTCTTCGCTAAATCTCCAACCTGCAGAAACTGCTGGAAAGTAACCAAATCTATTATCGGCACCAAAACGTGAAGAACCATCTCTTCTGATTAAAGCAGAGAACAAGTACTTGCCTTTATAATCATAATTTGCTCTGGCAAAGAAAGACAGAAGTGAATTTTGTGAAATGTTTTGTATGTAGGTTGATAATACCGATGCAGCCCCAACATTTGTCAGCTGTGCATCTGGCAATCCCCTTCCTATTAAATCAAGGTTGTCTCTATTAAACTTTTGGTACGATTGACCTAATAAGAAGTTGAAAGTATGATCTGTTTTTAAGTTTAATTTATACGTTAACGTATTCTCGTTGATGAAAGACGATGCTTTCGTTGTTTGAAGATAAGAACTACTCAACTGTCCCTGTGGCAACAAGCTAGTTGGGGTAAAGTTCGATAAATCGCTGTTTTCGTAGTCAAAACCTAAATTTGTAGTAAACCTTAAGTTTTTCGCTATCCAAACTTTAAAATCTTGATTTCCGAACATTCTAAAGCGTTTAATTCTGTTAGCCGCAAGTTCTGCAATCGCTAAAGGATTTGGTTTACTACCTTCAAACAAAGGAATCAGTTGCCCAGTTATTGGATCATAAGGATTATAAACAGGCATCGTACTCAGAGCCTGAAATACCACACTTTGTCCGCTTAAACCCGTTAAAATTCTTGTATAATCAGTATTAGAAAGATTGAAAGAAGAACTTCCAGAAATTGATTTGTTAAATGTATAGTAAACTTTAGCGGTAGCAGTTGCCTGTCCGTAATCTGTTTCCCTTACTATCGGATTCAAGTCTTTATAACCCGCACTTAAATAATAGTTGATAGAATTATCAGATGATCCGCCACTGATACTTATATCTGTTTTTTGCTGTATGGCTTGTCGATACATGATATCATGCCAATCTATCGACTTCGAGAAATTCGGGTTTAGCGAATCAATTACCGAAGGTTTAGTTGTCATCTGTCCGGTACTGTTAAAAATAGCGTCAATGTATGCGCTACGCCATTGTGGGCCATTCATCACGCCTACCGTTCTGCTTAATTCGGCTATACTGGTATTAGATGAAAATCTAAGTGTTGGTTTTTTGGAATTTCTACCAGATCTTGTAGTAATCAAAATTACACCGTTAGAGGCTCTAGAGCCATAAATCGAGGCCGTACCATCTTTCAAGAAATCTATCGATTCGATATCTGCTGGGTTGATATCTGCTAAAGGACTAAATGTAGAACCGTCATCATTTAAACCTCCTGCAAAAGTTTCTGTATTAATGGGCACACCATCTACAATGTATAAAGGCTGGCTACTACCATTAACAGAGGATGCACCCCTGATTCTTACAGTTGCTCCTGCGCCAGGCTCACCTGAGTTGGAGGTAATTTGCAAACCTGCAATTTTACCCTGCAAGCTGGTATTAATATCTCCCATCGGATGGGTCTCTAATTGATCGCCAGATACTGAACCTACCGCCCCAGTAACTTCTTTCCTTTTCTGCGTACCGTAACCTACAGTAACGTTCACCTCATTTAGGCTTACCAATTGCTGCTTTAACTTAATGTCTAAGTTGTTTTTTCCTTTAACTGGTATAGACTGAGATACAAATCCAATTGATTTAAAAACAAGTACTGGATTTTCGCCACCTACGTCGATTTTAAATTTACCGTCTTTATCAGTAATTACGGTTTTTCCTGTTGCCATTACCGAAACGCTAATACCGGGCAAAGTCTCATTTGTCACTTCATCTTTAACTACACCAGATATAGTTCTAGGCCTTGCATCTTGTGCAAAAGCGACAGAAAACACGGAAGAGAACGTAATAATTAATAAAAGGAGCTTAAATATTCTTACTTTCATCATATACCTTTATTAGTTACAGGGTTTAACGCTTCGCAACTATTCCACAAAGCTCTTAAATTACAAAAGCTTAGAGATGTTGCCACACTAGATTTTTCTTCTGAGTAGTTGAACCTTCTGATCAATCCATACGTGTTCATTTCTTTCATATTATTTTGTTTAGGTAATAGTGTACGTACACGATATAATTCAAATCAAATTTAGTAACAGTAATAATTTGATAATAAATTTTTTATTAAAGGTTAAAAAATACTACAATGTAAATGCCCGAAGGCTCGTTTCATTGTACATACAAAATAAAGAGTACAGTTATATTTGGTTAACGGTAACGTACACGAAATTAGTAATTATTATTTTACTTCCAAATATTTCGGAATAAAATTTTGAGATTTTAACATTTTAATTTGTTAAACATGATGATTTTAGCCACAGATGCACAAATGTCTTTTTGACTATTTTAGTGAAGGCACTAATACTAGGACTAATTGCTATTGTTAGCTGAATTTACACTCTAAATGATCCCTAATTATCTTCCAATTGATTATATCGATTAAAATCTGTACATCTGTAGCTAAACAAAAAAGGAAACTAACAATGCCAAATAAAACTTGTTGGCGGGGACGCCAACAAGAGATAATGCCCACGTTGGCGTCCCCGCCAATGTGTTAGCTGAATTTTACAATCTAAATGATTCCTAATTATCTTCCAATTGATTATATCGATTAAAATCTGTACATCTGTAGCTAAACAAAAAAGGAAACTAACAATGCCAAATAAAACTTGCTGGCGGGGACGCCAACAAGAGATAATGCGCACGTTGGCGTCCCCGCCAATGTGTTAGCTGAATTTTACACTCTAAATCCCTAATTATCTTCCAATTGATTATATCGATTAAAATCTGTACATCTGTAGTTAAACAAAAAAGGAAACTAACAATGCCAAATAAAACTTGCTGGCGGGGACGCCAACAAGAGATAATGCCCACGTTGGCGTCCCCGCCAATGTGTTAGCTGATGTCTTTTTGACTATCTAACAAAAGACTTTAGTAACTCAATAATACTTTAGCTACAGATATGTTTTTTATTAGTTGATCAGAATAAATCTGTGCATCTATGGCTAAAAAAATCAAACCTAATTGCTATAATATTGATAGTTTTCCCTTGTAATGATATCAATAGGCATAAATTGCTCTTTCTCTATTGATGAATGGAGCACTAAATAATTGTAAAGGCTCATTATTCCTCTGTAACCTTGCTCTTGAGGCTTCTGACAGACCAAAAAGTCGATGGTTTTATTCTTAAGGTAGTTGATGTTATCTTCCAAGAAATCGTAGCCAATCAGTTTAATATCCTTGATTTGGTTTTCCTCGAAATATTTAGCGACTGTAGAAACCCTAGAATTGGTAACAAACACCACATCGTATTTCTCTTTGGCCAATTGTTCGGTCAGTTTTTCCTGAATATGGGCATAGCCCGTTTGCTGTATGTCAATCTTGGTTAATTCATTGGTATTTCCATTTTGCTTAAAGTAATCCCTAAAACCTTCTTCTTTACGCAAAAGGTGATGGTGCAAATCAATTTCTTTAGAAATATTAACAATCAAGGTTTTCTTTTGAGCGGGAGAAAGGTAGTTGACAATATGTGCCGACAGATAACCACTTTGGTACAAATTAGGCCCAATGTAGCATAAGTTATTGTGACCAGGAACATCCGAATTGATAAATACTAAAGGAAGTTTCTTCTCCTTGCATTCTTCAATAAACGCCAAACTTTCATCTTCAAACATTGGCGCCATCAATACACCATCAAACTCACCCGTTTTTATTTTAGCTGCGCCTTCCTTAAAAGTAGCTTTATCATTTTGGTCAAAAAAGAACGTCACCACTTCAATACCAAAATCTTTGATTTCTGCAGCTGCCTGTAAAATGCCATTTAACGGAGCTTCCCAGTATTTAGTTTCACTAGACACTTGCGGAATTAAAGTTGCAAAGCGAAGTTTTTTCTTTGAAGCCAACCTTCTTGCAAAGATATTAGGTTGGTAATTGAGATCTTCTATAATCTTCAGGATTTTGGCTTTGGTTTTCTCAGAAACCCCTACCCTATTATTTAACACTCTATCTACCGTACCGATAGACACATTAGCTAAACGAGCAATTTCTTTAACACCAACTGTTCCTGAATTCTTCTTTTCCATCTTTAACAAAACTAATAAAAAGTTTAGTTGATGTGTACGTACAACAAAATAAAAAGATAACGCATCTAATAACTGACAATCGATTGAATCACCTAACGAAAACGGCCAAACCACATCCATGGTTCGGCCATTTAACCAACTGTATTACTAAACAAACTATTCTACTCCACCACCAAGTGCTCTATACAGCTCAATCTTGGCATCGTATTTATCTTTTTGGATGGTAATTACATCCAATTCATTTTGTAAGGCGTTATTTTGAGCCACAATTACTTCCAGATAGGTAGACATTCCAGCTTTGTACAATAACATCGCATTTTTAACCGCTTTAGTCAGTGCTGCTTTCTTTTCATCCACCAACGTTAATCGCTCATTAGCAAACTTGTTTTTCACCATGGCATCAGAAACCTCGCCTACAGCCACCATCATCGATTGACGGAATTGTTCTGCTGATTTCTCTTGCTCTAACTTGGCTACTTCATAAGCGGTTTTCAGTGCTTTTTTTCTAAATATCGGTTGTGCGATATTGCCTCCAATATTTTTCACTAAAGAACCTGGTAAATCAAACCAGTTGTTAAACTGAAACGAATTGACACCGATGGATGGCGTAATGCTCAACGTTGGGTACATGGCAGCTTTTGACAGTCCTGTATTTGCATTAGCCGCAACAATAGCAAATTCTGCTGCTTTTAAATCTGGTCTTCTGCTTAGCAACTTCGCCGGCACACCATCTGGAAAAACATTGCTCAAATCATCCTGATGAAAAGCTTCATTTCTTGCAATGTTTTTAGGATAATCGCCACACAAAATACTCAAAGCGTTTTCTTGCACAGCAATATTCTGTTTTGCTAAAGGCACCAAGAGCTCTGCTGTTTTCTTTTGAGCTACCGCCTGCTCAACTGCCAACGAATTTACCTGCGCCGCATTGTACTGCAATTTAATCATCCTCAAAGTGCTATCACTTAGCGTGATGTTACGCTCTGCTACTCTTAACTGTTCATCTAAAGAGAGTAGATTGTAGTAAGCTTGGGCTACTTGAGCAATAATTCTCGTTTTTAAAGCACTTAAATTTTCTTTTTGTGCGAAATAATTAGCTCTTGCAGCATCTTTCTGCATTTTCGCTTTGCCCCAAATATCAGCTTCCCAAGCTAGGGATAAAGTTGCGGTATAATCATCCATGTAACTGGTACCTACAAATTGCTGACTTAAAGAACCATTTAGTGAGTTCTGTGATTGATAAACTCTCCCCGCACTTACGCTTAAATCTAAGGTTGGTAGCAAGCCCAACTTCGCCTGTTTAAAGGAAAGGTCTAATTGCTCCATGTTCAGCATCGCTACCGAAACCTCTTTGTTTTTCTCCAACGCCTGATTGATCAGTGTCACCAACTGCTGATCTTTAAAGAAAGTTCGCCAAGGCAAAAGCACTGTATCACCTGTTACGGCTACCGAATTACGGTAAGCTTCTGGCAGTGCCAAATCTGGGCGCTGATACTTTTTACCCACGGCACAGGATGCCAACGTTAGCGACATCACCGTACCTATTATAATATGATTGAAACCTAATTTCATATGTGTGTAATGATATTTTTTAAAGGTCATATGGAATAGCCATGTTATCTTCATTAATGTTTATTTCGAGAACACGACTATTTCATAATTAATGATTTGATTCAGGTTGAACTAACACACGTTTTCCCGAAACCTTTTCCTGTAAAAATTGAAACAACATGTACAATAATGGAATAACGAATACTCCGAATACGACACCGGTTAGCATCCCCATTGCCGCACCTGTACTAATGGAACGGTTACCCATTGCCGAGCCTCCAGTAGCAATCATCAACGGAATCATCCCCACAATAAAAGCAAGGGAAGTCATGATGATTGGACGTAACCTAGATTTGGCTCCTTCAATAGCTGCATCTTTGATAGACAGACCTGCTGCCCTACGTTGAACGGCAAACTCTACAATCAGAATGGCATTCTTGGCCAGCAAACCTACCAGCATGATTAATCCAACCTGTACGTAAATGTTGTTATCTAAACCAATGGCTTTAATCGCCGCAAAAGCTCCCAATACCCCAGTTGGGATAGACAGCAATACAGCCAATGGTAAAAGATAACTTTCATATTGTGCCGCCAACAAGAAGTATACAAACAATAAACAAAGTGATAGAATCACCATGGTTTGCGCTCCAGAAGATTTTTCCTCTAAACTTAAACCAGTCCATTCGTAACCATAATCTGCTGGCAACTTGCTCAATACGTTCTGCTCAATATCATCCATAATATCGCCACTGCTAGAACCTGGCAAAGGAATTACGTTAATAGTTAAGGCATTGTATAAATTGTACCTGCTCATTGATTCAGGGCCATAAACTTTATTTAAAGTTACCAATCCTTTAACTGGCACCATTTGACCTAAATCGTTTCTCACAAAGATTTCGTTGAAGGCATCTTCATCAGTCCTAAAAACACCATCAGCTTTGATACTTACTCTATAGAACTTTCCAAATCTGGTAAAGTTTAAGCTTTGGTCGCCAGAGAAATACATTTGAATGGTTTGCATGATATCGTTAACACTTAATCCCATTTGGGCAGCTTTGTCTTCATCAACTTCTAACTCAAACTGAGGAAAATCTGCCCTAAAAGTAGTGTATGCATATTGTACACCTGGTTGTTGCATCATCTGCCCCATTACTTTATCAGCCATAGCTTTTAAAGAAGCGGCATCCTTACCAGATTTATCTTGCAATACCACTTCGGCACCGTTAGCAACACCATAACCTTCTACTGGCGGCATCCTAAACACCATCACCGAACCTTCTTTAATTTTTGCCAACTCGGCAGAAAGGATAGCCGTAATCTCGTCGATATCTTTCACAGCACCACGGTCCTTCTTATCCTTCAGTTTTACGAAACCTAAGCCATAAGCTGGACTGGCACTATTTGATAAAATATTGAAACCTGTGATATTTGCTACCGTTTTAACCGCTTCATTATCTTTAAATATCTTATCGATTTTTCTAGCTACTTCCGTAGTTCTATCTAAGGCAGTACCCGGAGGCATACTTAAACTAAATACCATGAAACTATCGTCTTCCATTGGTACAAAACTTTTAGGTGTACTCATCATTAGGAAAATAGCAATTGCAGTTATCACCACCGTTAAACCAGCGCCCAACCATTTTTTCTTGATTAGAAAACGTAAACCTTTGATATACTTGTTGGTCAAATTATCGAAACCTGCATTAAATGCTGTGAAAAAACGTTTACTGAAACCTTTCTTTGTAGGCTGATTTCCGTGCTCATGACCATGCTCATTTTTCAATAGCAACGCACAAAGCGCAGGGGTTAAAGTCAAGGCGTTTACTGCCGAGATAATAATGGCGATGGCTAACGTATAAGCAAATTGCTTATAGAAAATACCCGATGAACCAGTCATGAATCCGATAGGAATAAATACCGCCGACATTACTAAAGTGATAGAGATTACCGCTCCAGTAATTTCGCCCATGGCACTGTGCGTAGCTTCTTTTCCAGAAAGATTTGAACCTTCCATTTTACTGTGCACCGCTTCCACCACTACAATGGCATCATCTACCACAATACCAATGGCCAATACCAAAGCAAATAAGGTAAGGATGTTGATGGTAAAACCGAAGACCAGCAAGAAGAAAAACGTACCAATAATAGCCACTGGCACAGCAATGGCCGGAATAATAGTAGAACGGAAATCCTGCAAGAACAAGAAAACTACAATAAACACTAAGATAAAAGCCTCGATCAACGTAGATTTTACCTGACTAGTTGCTTCATCTAAACGTTCTTTGGTACTCATCAACTTGCTATAACCAATTCCTGGAGGGAAAGACTTCGCAGCTTTTTCCAACTCTGCATTTACCCCAATTTCTATCGCATTTGCGTTAGAACCCGTAGTTTGCATGATGGCTGCTGTTACCGCATTTCTTCCATTAGATGTTCCGTTACCACCGTAGTAGATAGAACCAAATTCAATACGAGCAATGTCTTTTAGGCGAACCAATTCTCCACCAACGCGTTTAACCACAATATTTTCATACTCCGAAGTTTGATTCTTTTTGCCTTTGTAACGCATTACGTATTCCAAAGGTGCATCAGACTCCGCTCCCAATTTTCCAGGTGCCGCTTCTACACTTTGACGGGCAATGGCTGCATTTACATCAGCTGGAACCAAACTGTAGTTAGCCATTTTCTGCGGATTCAGCCACACTCTTATCGAGTAGTCTTTTGCACCAAACATTTGTACTTGTCCAACTCCAGGCACCCTTTTTAGTTGTGGCACAATGTTGATACTCATGTAATTCTGCAAGAACAACTCATCGTATTTCTTATTGTCCTCCGTAAAAACGTCGAACACCATGATCATACTATTTTGCTGTTTAGAGGTGGTTAATCCCATCTGGATTACCTCTTGCGGTAAAATTGGCGTAGCCTGTTGTACCCTGTTCTGTACGTTTACTGCTGCCTGATCTGCATTAACGCCTTGCTTAAATATTACGGTGATAGAGAACGAACCGTCGTTACTGGCGGTTGATTTGATGTACTCCATTTGCTCTACACCGTTAATCTGCTCTTCTAAAGGTGTTACCACCGAACGAATTACAGACTCGCTATTACCTCCCGGATAACTTCCCGAAACGGTAACCGTTGGCGGAGAAATATCAGGGAACCTTGTTACTGGTAATCTCGTTAATCCGATGATACCGAGTATGAGTAGCACCACAGAGATTACCGTAGCCAATACTGGCCTATCTATGATTTTCTTTAACATAAAATTCTTTTAAAAAGATGTAAATTTTGGACTATTTAGTTACCATAGTTGGCACTACTTTTTGTCCTTCAGATAAGGCATCAATGCTGTTGATGGCAATTTTTTCACCTTTAGCAATACCCGATTTAACGATGTATTTGTCACCAGTTCTACCTTCAATCTCGATGGCTTTCATCGCTACCTTGCTACTATCTGCCAATGCAAAAACGAAGAACTTATCCTGTACATCTTTTACGCTGGCCATAGGTAAGGTCAAGGCTTCTTTCACCTGCTTGGTAACAATTACCCTACCAGCACCGCCAGAACGTAAAAGCTTATCAGGATTAGGAAAAACTGCCTTTAAAGCAATGCTACCTGTGCTACGCTCAATGTTACCACTGGCTAATTCTAACTTTCCTTTATGCGCATAGGTTTCGCCATCGGCAGTAATTAGGCTCACCGAGTTCATCCCAGCGTCTGTTTTACGATCTTTATTAAAAGCAATGAAATCAGCTTCGCTCATAGAAAAATAAACAAACACTTGGTCTATTTCTGAGAGTGTAGTGAGCGGCGTAGGATCTGCTGGCGTAACCAAGTTTCCTATACGGTTAGGAATTCTGCCGATGTAACCACTTACAGGAGCTTTAATTACCGCAAAATCTGCATTAATTTGCGATGAACCTAAAGCCGCCTTAGCTTGGGCAACCTGTGCTGTCGCTGCATCGTAATTAGCTTCTGCTGTTTTCAATTGGATATCAGAAACTACTTTCCCTGCTACCAAAGGCTTAATTTTCTCTACTTCAATTTTTGCGGTAGCTTGTGCTGCCAAAGCAGATTTTAAAGTTGCCTGACTGTTGTTTACCTGCTCATTAAACACATCGCCCTTAATTTTAAATAACGATTGCCCTTTCGTTACATAATCACCTTCTTTAACGTAAATCGCTTCTAAATAACCTGTTACTTGCGCTTTCACTTCTACGTTTACTGTACCCTCAATCATGCCTGGGTAACGTTTTTCTATGGCGGCATCAGCTAATCCAAGCGTTATAAAGTCTGTATTAACGGGCTGCACTTCATATCCTTGCGGTGCTTGTCCGCAGGCAGCAAACACTAACGAAACTGCTAGGATAAGCCAATATGCGCCTTTCTCTTTTGTATGTTTTTGTACCATTTCTAATTAAATTTTCGATGCAAAAGAAACACATTTTCGAAGTGTTTTAGAGGCAAAATGGCTGAACTGGATAAATCGGCACCCGAAACGAAAATACAGCAACCTCAACCGTAAAAAATGCCAGTACACATACACAGAGGTAACAATTGAGTTAACATACAAATATTCTACCGTTAACGTTTCGGTAAACTCACGTCTACATTTGGGAAGCGATTTTTTCCGTTTGGGGAAGTTTATCTCCACACGAAAACCGATACTATTTTACTTTTATCACATCAAATAGATTTTCAAAATAAAAGCCTTTTGAGTTCATTTTAATTTTTAATCAATACACACAAATAAAGCCGTTATGCTAACAACGCTAACGGTTTTTAATACTTTCTAAGCATCTTAAAAATCCATTAGATATGAAGACCATCATTGTAGCTACCGATTTTTCTGCCGAAGCAGATAACGCCATGACTTACGCTGCAGCAGCCGCTTCCGAAAAGGGATACAAGCTGGTGCTCTACAACTTATACAAAACCTCTATCCACGCCATGAATGCCCGTATATCTGGCAGTGAACTAGACCAAATTTTCGAATGGAGGCGCAACAAGCATAAGGAAATTTCAGAAATGATTGCTGAGATTTATCATATCGAAACTGACGTTTACTTTGCTACCGGCGATTTCTATGAAGAACTTTTAAACTGTATCCAACTACATCAAGCAGATTTATTGGTGATGGGCATGGCCGAAAAATCCCTAGAGCAAGACCTACTGGGCAACACCACTACCGAAGTCATCCAGCGCTTAAAATTCCCGATTTTATCGGTGCCTTTAAATGCGAAATACAATGGTATTAAGCACATCCTTTTTGCTTGTGATATTTCGAGGGGCGTACATCGTTTAATTTTAGATCGTGTACGTGATTTTGCCGCCGACTTTGGCGCCACGGTTGAAGTTTTCTATGTAAGACAAAAAGCAGAAGAAATTTCTAGAGACCAAGAATTGAGCTTAGTAGATGTTTCGCTAACTGAAGTTGAACATTATTATAAACAGGTGCATTCTTCGGAAATTATCAAAGCTATTGAACTTGAAATTGCAGCTTCCAAAACGGAACTGCTCGTGATGGTACCTTATCGACATGGCTTTTGGCATAGTTTATTGCATAAAAGCAAAACGAGGGTAATGGCTTCTGGCAATAGTGTACCTTTGCTTTCGCTGCCTTTATAGGTTTTGAGTTGTGAATTATAGGTTACGAGTTATAGGCTATAAGTATTACGTTAATGGGATGGCAAAGTAGCTACGGTAAAGACCGCTAGCATACTAATTACAGGATCGTAATGTGATACTAGGAAGTACAGATTGTCCCAGTACAAACCCTCTCTGCCCGTTGGGCATCTGTCCCTTTTAGGGAGAGAACAGCGATGCGACTATCTGCAAGGGATACTAACCCCTAATTCCCGACGACTGTTACCTGACTCCTAATACCTAACCCTTAAACAAAAAACCGTCGCAGCTTTTACACTACGACGGCAATCTACATATGAAAAATTAAATTTATGGTTTGATGAGTTTGACTTGGAACTGCTCCCTGCCATTGCTGATCTGTAACACATAAATACCTTTGGAAATCGCAGCTTTTAGATTAAGGGTATTGCTGCTACCTCTATGCTCGAAGCTGCCTTTTTGTAGCAACCTGCCTGTAATATCGCTTAGTTTATAGGTATAAGCACCATTGCTGTAGGCAGCCATGGCGATGTTAATTGTATTACCTACTAAAGGATTAGGATAAACCGAAGTCGAACTTTGATTTAGGTTGGCAACCTTAACCTCCCTAACATCTTCAAAATAATTTACTGTACCATCATTATTGATAGCCGACAAACGGTAATAGTTACTACCCAATTGCGGATTGGCATCTATCGCGGAGTAGTTGTTTAACTGGTCTGCAACTACCGTCGCTATTTTAGCGAAATCTGCACCATTGCTCATGCGCTCTACCTCATAATGTAAGATATTTATCTCAGCGCCCACGTTCCAATTTAGGCCAACCCTGTTACCGTTTAACTTGGTGGTAAAATCTTTGAAGGTCACGGGCAATACAACCACCTCCTCAAAGGCACCAATAGTTGGTAAAGAAGTTCTAGCGCCACCTAAAATATCATCTGTAACGGCACCTATTGGCGTACCTTTTTCTGCCACCTTTAACTTGCCGGTAGCGGTAGTTTTTAGGAAATTATTGGTACCCGATGCCATGTTAAAGAAAGTGCTTGGCGTTAAGCTCATATCGTTGATAGAGTTGTTATCCGAACCACTGTTCGCCGCTTTCCAGGTAGCGAAATCTTGTGCCATACCATTCCAGGTGCCTACGGCAGTATTGCCACTCGCTGTAGCCAAAAAGTTATGATCCGATACCCAAGCTGCCGTTGGATTGTTGTAACCGTACAAACTATGTATACCATCACCACCGCTAAGGTTGTTGAACAACAGATTGTTCTTTAGCTCAACCGGACTATCATTCGTACGATAAACAACCGAAGAATACCCTCCGCTTGTGCTTACACCTTCCAACAAAATGGTATTATAATAGGCCTTAATATGATTTTGAGGATTTGGACTGGTTTCATCTGTATTTTCAATGAGTAGGCCAAAAACATTACCATCGCCACCATTATTGATATGAATTACATTATTAGCTAAAAAATAAGGGTCTGAGTGTATCGTTGCCAAAGAAATGCCACCAACCACCGAATCGTATGTGTACATTCCATTATTTTTTAAGTCATAAATTTTATTTTTCAATATATGGATACCTTCATTTGCTGAGATACCAAAAACGCGTGATGAACCAAAACTACATTCTACAGAAGATATTTCATTAACGCTAATGAGACCAGTACCAGTAGAATAGATACCGCTAATATCTCCGTAATTATCAAGATAAAGATTCGAAATGGAATTAGAAATAATAGGGGTACTACCTGTAACATTGATACCATAAACCTTATGACTTCCATTAATTTGTGCCCGAAAGTGCTGAATTGTATTATTTGCTACCACTCCTCCAACAATACCGTCATCTTGAATGCCATAAATTGGTCCTATGTCATTTTGAAAAATATTCCTTACCGTATTATTACGCACATTTGCATGTTGACTATAAATGCCTATTATCGTAATTGGGGAAAGATTGTCTCCTAAACCAACTTCCAAACTATTAGCTACCGTACCTCCAATGATATTGTTCTCTACAGTTTTGATATTAGCTACAGTAGAACCAGCTGCATAGATGCCACATAAGGTCAATGGACCTTGAGCTTCTGCGGAAACTTTTATACCGCCTATCTGGTTGCCAGTAATTTGGGTCGGAAAATTTCCGATAGCTTTGATCGCATAAATTTCCCAACCTGCAGCATTAGATGAAACTACAATATCTTCTGTGGAACTTTGTGAACCTATGTAGTTATTTACTATAGCTGTATTTTCAGTAGCCGAACTAATTACATTAAATATAGACATTGGTCCATCTAAATTTATTTTTGTAAACGTGTTACCATCTATTAATCTTCCACCTGTACCCGACGGTGTATAAATGAGGTATGCATTTCCGAGACCATTATTGATGCTAAAATTGGCGAAAATATTGTTTTTGAGATTGCTCACACTGCTTCCCGAGTGAACTGCTTGTACTCCAATAAAACTTAGAACTTCTTCATCAATCCTATGGCACACTAAGCTGTTTGACTCAGTAAGAGAACCAAAAGTGTTACCCAACACATCAAAAACCTGATTACCGGTCAAATACATCAAATACACGGAAGAAGCTTGTTGCTGATAATTTTGAGGATGGAGATCGATATTGGCTATCGTATTATTTTGTATAGTGGTTTTAGCCGAGCTAGAAGTACCATTGATATAAATCAATTGAATATGAAAAGCATTTACCTGCATTTTAGCACCACCCGCACCTTGAGTTTGTCCGCCAATAAAGTTATCTTTAATGGTATGACCTCCCTCACTATCCGTTAGGTAAATACCATAGAGCGTAGTGTAACCTAACGTTACTATGGGCTCTGTACTGTAAAAATGATTACCGTTAATTTGCCAAGCATTGCCAGAGCTACTTCTAATAGCTGCTCCACTACCCCAATTTCCAAAATTATTATTGGTAATGATGGTATTATCATTAGGTATGCCTGCTCTACCTAACGAAAGAATCTGTAAACCTCTTAAGGTACCTGATACGTAATCGCTGGTAACGCCAAATGTATTGTTACTAATGGTGTTATGCGTATTGCCCGTTGCACCTGACATAGCATCTAATGTGATCACAGCTTCAAAACCTATTGATTTTAGATTGAGATAGGTAATTTTATTGAATTGTGATCCATTACTGAGCGTGATTAAATTACTCTTATTGTTCTCTATGGTAAATGCGCTACTTGTGCCTATACCTCCCGGCCTGCCATCTATCGTAACATAATCAGCATTATTAAATTGAATCATGGCATTACCGATGTTGGATTTGAACGTTACGCTAACACCAACAGCGGGCCTAATGGTAAGCCCCAATGTAGAACTAGCATTAGCCAACGCATTAAAGATGATACCATTGCCACTGGAGAAATCTTCAGCCGAATAGCCGGCAGTGAACTCTAGTATAGCCTGGCCAGTACCGCTTAGACCTGCTGCATTCACATAGGTTGCCGCCGAACGCAAAGTGGCAAAAGTGCGATCTGTATCACTACCACCATTTGTACCATTGATTTTGTAGACAACACCGCCTTGCAATTGCGCATGGGCCAGAAGACCGAAGCCGATCCCCAAAAGGGTAAGTAGAGTTCTTTTCATAAATAGATTTAGATAAATGATTTTCTTAACTGATTTAAAATTAAATAGTGAGCGAATAAACAAACTACAAACAAACATCATTAAGCATTGCTGCACAAAGATAGAAGCTACTGCGCTGGTCGAGGAAGATTAAAGCTACATGCTTACTCCTTATAGCTCTACAACTGTAACTTATTAGTGATTTTTATAAAATGAAGGTTCCGAACTACTTCTGTTTGGCCGAGATTAACAATAGTATAAACTTCAATTACCTCCATAGTTCTTTTTTAGTGAGTGTGTAGAATTGGGATGACTAATTGAGAATTAGATATCCTCCCTAACCCTTTGCCAATGACCGGCGACTCACGCTAAACTTATGAGAAATAGATACATGGGGAAATCAACAAACCAATTGGATAAAAAAAAACCGCTGCAGTATAAATACCACAGCGGCCCCATTGAACCAATTAAACTCAAGTCTATGGTTTGATCAACTTAGCTTGGATTTGCTCCTTGCCATTGCTGATCTGCAACACATAAACACCTTTAGGCATTGCCGCACTTACCGTGATGGTATTGCTGCCACCTTTATGATCGAAACTGCCTTTTTGTAGCAACCTGCCTGTAATGTCGCTTAATTTATAGGTATAGGTACCATTGCTGTAGGCAGCCATGGCTACGTTAACCGTATTACCTACTAATGGATTAGGATAAACAGAAGCCGCACCCTCATTTAAGCTGGCAACTTTCACCTCTCTAACACCTTCAAAATAGCTTGCTGTACCATCATTGTTGATAGCAGACAAACGATAATAATTGCTACCCAATTTTGGATTGGCATCTACTGCGCTGTAGCTATTAAGCTGGCCTGCGCTTACTGTAGCTACCTTAACGAAAGTTCCACTGTTAGTTAAACGTTCAATCTCATAACGTAAGATTTCTACCTCACTGCTCACGCTCCAGTTTAAATTAACTTTGTTACCGTTTAATTTAGCGGTAAAACCACTGAAAGTTACTGGCAATACTACGACCTCCTCAAAGGCACCCATTGTAGGCAATGTAGCCCTAGAAGTACCTAAAATATCGTCCGTAACAGAAACCGATGTACCTTTTCCTGCCACCTTTAATTTGCCAGGCTCTGTAGTTTTAAGAAATTGCGTAGAAGCTGAAGCCATGTTGAAGAAAGCACTTGGCGTTAAAGTCATGTCGTTAATTGAATTAACATCCTGACCGCTGTGGCTCGCTTTCCATGACGTAAAATCTTGGTTTACCCCACTCCAATAACCTACAATAGGATTGCCACTTGCAGTAGCTAGGAAATTGTAATTTGAGCTCCAAGCTGCCGCACCATTAGTAGTAGCATACAAACTATGTGCACCTGTGCCACCACTACGGTTGTTGAACAACAGGTTATTCTTAAGATCCATCGGGCTATCGCCATCACGATAAATGGCCGAAGAACCAGCCGTATGGGTAGCCGTACCTTCTAACAAGATGGTATTGTAAGAGGCATTGATAGCCGCCGCAGGGTCTGTAGCATTATCATACTCTGCCAAGATACCATATACGGGGATAATACCGTCGTGGTTGATATGGATGACGTTATTGCTAACGTTGTAAGCATTTGGCGAAGTCTCGGCAAGCGCCATCCCGCCTACGCTCGCACCCGAGGTAGCGCTAGTAATCTTCAAGTTATAAATTCTGTTTTTGAGGATGTTGGCAAATTTGCCCACGATACCATATACCGTTGCCGCTCCAACACCCGTATTCTCCAGGTCGTAGATTCTGTTGCCGCTAAGTATACTATTGCCCCCAGAGCCAAAAATACCCATTAAATTTTTGTAAGGGCTAGTGGCACTTGTTAAGGGTTCTACATTTCTGCTCCTAAGGCCCCATATGGTATTACCAGTAATGGCTGTAGCAGCACTACCACCATCGAAAATACCAGAAAGGTAAGAACCGTTGCTTACCCCGCCTAAAGTTAGTACTTCGATGATATTGTTCTCAACCGTGTTGGCAAAACTACCCAATGCATATATACCATACAATACCCCCTCCTCATTGGCCGAGAAGTGTCTTACTGTATTGTTGCGGCTGATTGCAGCCTGCATATAGATTCCGTAAATATTAATTTTCGCAGCGGCCGCACCGCCACCAACAATCGTTTGTATGCTGCTAGCCACTGTACCGCCAATAATGTTGTTTTCTATAGGCTTTAAGTTTAGTGTGCTAGAACCTACTGTTCTTATAACATAAAATGTTGAAGTTGCTGCCGTAGCCAGAGTAGTTTTAATACTTAAACCACCTATCTGATTGCCAGTAATTTTAGTCGCAAAATTACCAAAAGCATAAATACCATTGTAGTTACTTGAAGCTATAATAGACTCTAATGAAATATCACCTGTAGTACTTTGCGATCCAATTTTATTATTGGTGATCTCAGTATCAACGGCGGTATAAATGAGTGCATATGTAGTTAAAGCTCCACTAGCACTGATTTTTGTAATCGTATTGTTGTCAATAAGTTTACCATTTCCCGCATTCACATAAATCCCATAAAAACTATTAGTTCCTACACCACCAAGCTCATTAAACTTTACATTAGCCAAGATATTATCTTTGATATTACTTGCATTATCACCTGTATTATCCGGCTGTATCAAGAAATAGCTTGCACTTCCATTAGTATTTTTATTAATTACGAAACTATTTGGTGTACTTAACGAGCCTATAGTATTGTTAAGTACATCAACAATTTGGCTACCTGCCGTTAATATCACTCTAAAATTACTAGCTCCGGTAGTAGGTGTATTTGCATTGATATTAGCAAAGGTATTACCTTGTATTGTAGTTTTTGCCGCACTTGAAGTGGCATTTACAGAGATAAAATTAGTGCTCTGTGCTGTCATATTCATTGCTGCACCACCGGCATTGGCAGTTTGTCCGCCAATAAAATTGTTGTTTATAGTATGACCGCCTAGCGAAGTGGCCAAGTAAACTATACCTGTTGCGTTAGTACCATCTGCTACTACAGTTTGCGTACTGTAGAAATGGTTGTTGTTAATCTGCCATGCATTACCAGAAACGCTGTAGATGGCTGCTCTCCCACCCCAGTACTCAAAATTATTGTTGGTAATCTGGGTATTGTGGTTAGGTAATGATGCTGTACCAGAAGAAGCAATCTGAGGTGTTGGTGCAGCGCCTGCTACAGCTGTACTTGCACTACTGAAAGTGTTATTGTCTATCGTGTTATTAGTATTACCTGTGGTACCCGCAGCACTGGTACTTAGCAATACTGAAGCGGAAACCGTATTTACCGCAGCAGCTATCTTAAAATTAAGGTAGCTTAACTTATTGAACTGGGCATCGTTGATCATCCTTACCACACTAGTTTGGGCACTAGAACTCGTACTGGTATTTTCTAGGGTAAGAGACTTTGTAGTTCCTACTCCACCGGGTCTACCATCTATAGTAATGTAATCGGCATTGTTAAGGTCTATCAGCGGTAACGCTGTTAAGTTTGCCGTTAAACTTACATTCATGCCTGTAGCCGGCCTAATGGTTAAGCCCAAAGTAGCACTGGCACCAGGTAAAGCATTAAAGGTAATGCTTGTAGCTCCTATAGTTTCGTTCGTATAGGGAGCAGTAAATTCGAGAACGGCTTGTCCAGTACCCGTTAGGCCATTTACATTTACATAGGTAGCTGCCGAGCGTAACGATTCGAATGTACGAGTAGCGCCGCTACCTCCATCAGTACCATTTATTCGATAAACCGTACCTCCTGTGAGCTGAGCATGGGCTCCAAAACCCATCCCCAAAGCAAAAAGAAAAAGTAGTCTTTTTTTCATGATAGAAATTGTTATTAATTGATATTTTTTATTGATTAATTAGTTATTAGTTTCTCGAAACAACGGGATAAATAGCACCTACATCTCTCTTTCATCGTTTCTCCCTAAGGAGAAATCTATATCATTCGCCACTGAAATAATTGGCAAAGGTTATTAGCTTCCAGAAGTATCGAGATTATTTGTAAATCAGTTAAACTACATCATCGGCCTTTTATAGACTAGGCGATGTGTTGATGTCTTTGCAATCCTCATTGCGATACTTAAATACATTTAGAGCTGCAAATTGCTTTAGCAGGATACAGTATTGTTTGATTGCTTTCAACAACTGTTAACTTTATGTGTAAATTCTGCGGGTAAGGTATTTCTCTAACCATTTGTTAATCTGTTTTTTTAATAAGTAGTGTGCGTAAATATTTACATTTATAATGCCACTTATAGAAAAACACGAAGACACGCTTACACCCAATATTTTTAAAAACGAAGCAAACAACTGATTACCAACAACTAAAAACAGTTTATTTTAAACATATAAGCTATGCGATTACTTTATCTCTAACTGATATACACAAAATTATTTAACTGATTTTTGGGGAAGCACATATCCCTCTATACCCAAATACGACTAAAAATGAACTTTGAAAGTTCAATTAATTATGAGATTTTGCAGACGATTTTTAGCAATTTCTGTGATTTCGAGCATATTAGAGAATCCATTGAACTAAGCTTTCCAAAAAGAGGTTTAAGCATATCCAAAGATCTCTCCATTCCGCTGCGCTTCAGTCGGGATAACGGACTGATGAAAGGATGATGAGATTAGGAAGTTTAATGAACAATGACGGATGAACTAGTGAGCCAACCAACACACTTTCGGGTTTTAACCCGTAACCAAACATGCTAGATTCCTCCCTAATGCCGGAATGACGTACTTGGGTGTGAACAGTGTAATACCAATCCCTGATACCTAACCCCTAAACAAATACCCCGACCTTCGGCCACCTCTCTAAAAGATGGGAATGGTGTACCTGGCAATGGACAGTGCAAACTAATGAACCAATGACGAATGAATTAGTGAGCCAACAAACACACTTTCGGGTTTTAACCCGTAACCAAACATGAGGCTAGATTGCTCTTAAGATCGGAATGACGTAATTGGGTGTGAACAGTGCAACTAATGAACCACGAACTAACAATCCATCCATTGCTTTAACGCAGCAGCTTTTTCTCGGCTTACAATTACCTCGATATCACTGTTTTTGAGTGCGACCTTTAGCTTGCCGTTAAAATGGTTATGGAGCTGAGCGATGGCATTTACATGGACAATGCACTGCCTGTTGGCCCGAAAGAAAACGTGAGGATCTAGCTGTTCATCCAACTCTTCCATGGTTTGCGGCAGTACTACTTCCGTACCATCTTTTAACCTAGCTTTGGTAACTTTAAATTCAAGGTGGAAATAACAAATCTCCTCTATCGCGATAGCTTTGTAACCATCCTTATAGGGAATTAAAAATCTACTTCGATGTTCCTTAGGTTTTAAATACCTCACCAAATCATCTATTGCCGTTTGACTTTTATTTGATGTGCAGTATTGTTCTACTTTTTCTAGGGCTACCTGTAATTCTTCCTGTTCTACAGGTTTAAGTAAATAATCTACACTATTGTATTTAAACGCTTTAACAGCATACTCATCATAAGCTGTAGTAAATATGATTGGACAAGTAATCGTTACCTTATCGAAGATTTCGAAACTTAGCCCATCTGATAAACGAACATCCATCATCACCAAATCAGGCATATTTTCATGGTTAAACCACTCCAAAGTTTCAGCTACGCTATCTAATACCGCCACTATCGTTGCTTGGGGTCTAATGACACCTATTAGCCGCTTTAATCGGTCGGCATTTAGCTTTTCGTCTTCTATGATTAGGATGTTATTGCTCATAATCCATTAAGTGAACAACCACTTTATAGGTAGTTGGAGTTTTGATAATTTCTGGAGTTTTGCCTTTCAAAAGTTCAAATCTGCTCATGATATTTGGAAGCCCGATACCAAAAGAACGTAAATTTTGGTTTTCTATTAAGGCTAACGAATTTTCTACCACTAAAATTTGCGCTTCTTGCGTGTAAACTTTAATAGTAAGTGGGTTATTTTTATTCGTAGAATTGTGTTTGATTGCATTTTCTATCAACAGTTGCAGGGTAAGCGGCGGCAGGTACAAAGCCTTACTTTGTGGGGCAACGTCAATATCGAAAGTAATGCCCGAGCCAATACGGTGTTTGATGAGGAAGATATAGGAGTCTAGAAATTTAAGTTCTTCTTCCAGCGAAATAGTGTTCTTCTTAGAATTGACCAATAGAAAGCGGTACACCTTGGAGAATCTCTCTGAATATTCGTAGCCAAGCTGCTGGTCTTCGAGAATTAACTCCGATAAAATACTGAGGCTGTTGAAAATAAAATGAGGATCTAGCTGTAATTTGAGCGAGTTTAACTGCGCTTCTACGGAGGCTTGTTTCAGCTCTGCTTCTCTTAGTTTGTGCTCCGTTACTTTCATTTCGGAGTTTTTCCAATTGCTCACTAAATAACTACCTGTGTTAATGGCAATAATCATGAAAGAAATCATCATGCTCACCACACCCCACTGCATTAAATTCTTGATATCTTCCGAAGACGGCGCACTTAAATCTTCCTTTTCGATGCAGATAATAAAAACGATGTTTAAGAATATGATAAACATCACTGCCAACATGTTAAATAGTGCTTCTACCACTAATCGTTTAAGTGGCCTGTCGGTCCACGGTAGGCTACGGTTAAGCTTTGCATGTATAAAGATAGACGCTTCTGAGACGAGAAAGCAAAAAACTAAGGAAGTACACCATTCGGCCAATAAATTCCAGAAATTTCTTTGCGAATACTCTGCCCAAAACTTAGCGTAAGGATCTAATAAAAAGGAAACTAAGTAAAACAGCACAAAAGCAAAAGGCACAAAAACCATTCGTTTTACCTTATTACTTAAAAATGTATTTTCCGTTTTATTCACCAACAAAGCTATATTTAATCTTCTGCAAAGGTAATCCAATCATAGGTTTATCTTAATTTTTCTTCACCGAAGTGTAAAAAAAACGGGCTAAATCGGAGATATGCAAGGTTGAATAACCTAAAGTGTGGGATGTGTATATCCGTAAACTCGACTTAAATTGAAGCAACCTCACTAATGTTTCGTCATTTCGACGTTAAGGAGAAATCTAATCACATGTATAATTAGCATTGGTAACTAATTACTCGGTTTGTAATTGCATATTTGCTAATAATGGATTACAAATCCATGGTTATTTAAGTCGGGATTAAAAATCTCCGACTAGCAAGGCTTGAAGCAACCTCGCTAATAGTTCGTCATTTCGACCTTAAGGAGAAATCTAGCTATATATAAAGATGGCATTTGCTGATGAACATTCGAATTTCATATCGCAAATAATGGATTACAAACCATGGTTATTTAAGTTGAAATTACAAATCCCGACTAGCAACATTCCTAGCGAAAGCTTTACGATTCCTGTATGACGTGCTTGGGTGTAGGCATTGCCAACCAACCAACCAACCAACCAACCAACCAACTGAATATAAACCACTTGCAAAACCTTCAAAAAGTTATCCCCAAAACGGATATTCGCAAGCTGTTTTGGGCCCTATTTTTTACCTTTGTAGCTCAAAAGCATAGCGTAAAATGAAGCTAAATTCCCTGCAACAACTCATCATGGATTTTATAGAGAAGACCGACAGGCCTATCTTCATGACAGGGAAAGCAGGCACAGGGAAAACTACGTTTTTACGCTACATTAAAGCCAATACCACTAAAAACCTTGCTGTGGTAGCCCCTACCGCAGTTGCTGCAATTAATGCAGGCGGCGTAACCATCAACTCTTTTTTTCAAGTTCCTTTTGGTCCCTTGGTGCCGAGTACACAAACTGCTTCGTTAGCCGAGCTTTTCGATAAGAAAGTAGGTTACGAAAAAACCAAGCTGCTCAAATGCCTCGACTTGCTGATTATCGACGAAATTAGTATGGTGCGGGCAGATATGATTGATTACATTGATACCGTGCTGCGAGCCGTAAAAGGCATTTCGAAACCATTTGGTGGTGTACAATTGCTGATGATTGGCGATTTGTACCAGCTTTCGCCAGTTTTTCAAAAAGATTGGCATGTCCTTCGGAATTACTATACTGGTCCTTATTTCTTTGATAGCTTAGCGCTTCGAAAAACACAGCTTCTTACTTTCGAATTGGAAGAAGTTTACCGCCAAACCGACCCTGTCTTTGTAGATATACTGAATAGTGTACGTGATGGTTCTGGTAATGAAGCTCTACTCGCTAAACTGAATGAGCGCCATTTGGAGAACGCTACAGCCGAAGAATTACGAGATTATGTAACGCTAACTACGCATAATCCTTTGGTGAAACAAATTAACGAGCAGAAATTAGCAGCACTAGAGAGCGAAGCCTATACTTATACGGCGACGGTAACCGATGATTTTCCTAAAGAGGCCTATCCTGCTGAAGAAGAGCTGATACTTAAAGTTGGTGCACTTGTAATGTTTATTAAAAACGATGCTTCTGGGAAAAAGCGTTATCACAATGGTAGAACAGCAAAAATTACGGCACTTACCGAGCATTCTATCCTACTCAACTTCTTAGATGATGGCACCGAACTGGAAGCAGAACGTGAGATTTGGCAGAATGTAAAGTATGCATTTTCTGAAACGGACAATAAGGTAACCGAAACCAATGCCGGTTCATTTAGTCAATTTCCATTGCGATTGGCGTGGGCAATTACCATCCATAAAAGTCAGGGATTAACTTTTGACAACGCCTTAATAGATGTAAGTGCTGCTTTTACCCACGGTCAAGCTTATGTAGCACTAAGCAGGTGCAGGAGCTTACAAGGCATGGTATTACTGGAGAAAGTGAAACCAGCGAATATCATTACCGATAAGTCTGTGATAGGTTTTATGCAAGCAGCAAAAGAAAAAATGCCAATCAATACAGATTTGGAACAGTCTATCATCAGCTCGGAATTAGGCGTACTTTCTAGCTTGTACGATTTCTCCATCATGATATTGGCATGGAACACCTATAAGTCTATTTTGTTAGAACGTTTATCGATTGATTTAACCGCGACGGAGAAGTTGCTACACACAGAAATTGGCAACATTGGCACTCGCTTTATTCAGAAGGAATTAGCTTCGCAAAACGAATCGCCGTGGCAATCGGTAAGTTTAAAAGAGCGTTTACAAAAATCGTCAACATACTTTTTAGCTAAGCTCGAGTTATTGGAAGACATGCTAATTGACTTGCACCAGACCTATCCGGCAGCATTGATGGATGACGATTATTACTTATCGGTGAATCTTATTTTAGAACAACTGAAAGGCAAAACAGCAATGTTCCGTTCATTACCGTCTGCAATTGATACCACAACAATTTTAGAGCGTTGGAAAAGTGCTGCTATCGAATATCAGGCTATCGACAGATGGACCTCTACCACCGTTACCAAAGAAGCCGAAATCACTAACAAGGCACTTTACGACCAGCTTTATGCTTGGCGCATCAAAAAAGGAAAAGAAAGAAATACATCAGACTATAACATTTTATCAGAGCAGGTGCTGAAAGATGTTGCAGCTAAACTTCCTAAAACACTTAAACAGTTCTCACAAATTAAAGGTGTTGGCGAAGGAAAAGCGTTTGATTTTGGAGATGAAATCCTTAAGATGGTGAGGCAATATTTGGGAGAAGGTGATTTGCTTTTTTAGCAAAATGATATTTAAACACATACAAACATAGGATTTTAAGCTGATCGTAGATCTTTATTTCTATGTATCTATACGCTAATAATAAAAGAAAATATCATGCTTTCTAAACACATAGAAACATAGGATTTTGAAGCTTATTTCTATGTCTTTATGTGGTTATAAGAAAAGAGACCAAAGATCAATACTAACAGTATTTTAATACTAAAACCTATAATGCTTGGCAGTATTTTTGTACGTGTCTTAAAAATTAATGCCCATGATCAGAACTTTAATTATTGAAGATGAACCCGCCGTACGTAAAGAAATTGAATGGCTATTACAAAAACAAAGTGATTTTAATTTAATTGGTGCGGCAACCAATGTAGCCGACGCTTTAATTTTGATCAAATCTACCGCTCCAGAGCTGGTTTTAATGGATATCCAGCTAACCGATGGTACCGCTTTCGATATTTTAAATCAACTCGAAGAAATCAATTTCAAGATTATATTTATTACCGCCTTTAACCATTTTGCAGTGAAAGCGATTAAGTATGGTGCACTTGATTATTTGTTGAAGCCTTTGGACGAAAATGAGTTTCAAACAGCCTTAACCAAGATTGCCGAAGATGGTGCAAATGGATTAGCACAACAGCAACAGCAAATTTCGATTCTAAAATCTCAGTCCTTAAATACCGAAGGTGATCTGGAAAGCCGTATAGTTTTACACACACTGGAGTTTCTTCAGGTACTGCAACTCAAAGAAATTGTTTATTGTCAGAGCGAGGGCGGTTACACTAATTTCTTTTTAACGGAAGGCAGAAAAATCATGATTTCGAAACCGTTGAAATTCTACGATGAGCTGTTGCCAGAAAAATGGTTCCTTCGCCCCCATCAATCGTATTTAGTTAATGTGTTGTACGTTGATAAATTCTTAAAATCGGGTACCATTATATTAAAAGACAAAACAGAAATCCCTGTATCTAGCAGAAGAAAAGACTATATCATTCAACACATCAACCATATTGAGTAATGAAAAATAGTTACGCTCTTTTGTGTCTGGTTATTTTTTGCACCGCATTTTACGGATGTGAGCAAAAAGCAATCGACAAAAAACTAGAAGACCGCCAAAAAGCGCTTCAAGGTTTTAAAGATGCCAGTGAAGAACTGAAACAAAGTTCAGATGCTGCTGCGAAACTGAAGTATTGGAATCGACAATTAGCCAATCCCCAATTCAATACAGATTCTGTGTTGGTTTCTAAAATACATTATAATATTGCTGGAGTATTTTATTCGATGTCGGAGTTGGATTCTATCAAGAACCACATGCAAGTGGCTTGGGAGTTGATGGAGAACCAAACTGGATACGATGCTGATAAAGTGCAGCTCTTTTCTGGATTAGGAAATATTGCAAATCTAGAGCAAAAAGTACATCAGGAGAATTATTACTACAATAGTGCGGCGCAAATGTTATTGGCCGACAGTGCCATTAACCTCACACCCAAACAAAAAATAACCATTTATTTCTCTGCAGCACAATCAAGCGCAAAGTTACGTCAGTTTAAAAATGCTTTTGTATTGAACCGCAAAGCGATGGAACTTTTGCCACTTTTAAAAGACAACCAAAAGGAAAAGTTTAGGGCTTACAGTCAGATTGCGGTTTGTTATTTCAAATCTGGCGGCAGTACCGATTCACTTTACAGCTACATCAAAAAAATGGAGCAGCTGTACATGGAAAATCCGAACAAGCAGAGTGAGAACTTTTTGTATGATAGGAAAGCGACTTATTTCTCGAAAGTAAACATCGCCGATTCGGCGTTTTACTATAGCCAAAAAAGGCTTAAGCTAGATTTAGAAGATGAGCTGCAAAATGGTGCAAGGGCTTTTAGCGTTACTACAGGTAATTTATATACCAGCTATTGTGACATGGCTGGCGTTTTCATAGAATCTAAACAACTGGACAGCGCTGCCTATTACTTAAAGCAGTGTGAGAACTTTGCAAAAAAATATCCTGACAAGATAGATGACGAAAGTTTATTACTGTACGAACAAAACTTGGTGAACTATTCTTTTGCCACTAAAAAGTATGCAGATGCCGAGCGCCAACAAGATATTTTGTTAAGGAGAACTCGGTTTCTCTATGAGTTGGAAAGCAGCAGAGCCATCGCAGAAATGAGTACCATTTTTCAGCTTCAGGCAAAAGACAAATCGATTCTTAACCTAAATGAAACGGTGGTTTTGGCACAGAGCAATCTTCAAAAAAACCGACTATGGTTATTAGTGAGCACCCTTGCATTTTTATTGGCTGTAGCCATTATTTCATTGCTTTATTTTATCCAAAGGCAAAGAAAACTAAAGAACGAAGCTGAGAGGGCACAATTGGAACAACGTCTACTGCGCACCCAAATGGAACCTCATTTCATTTTCAATACACTATCGGCACTGCAAAGTTTCATCCGCTTTAACGACAATGAAAAAGCGCTCAAATATTTACATCAATTTGGTAGATTGCTAAGAAGCAGTCTAGAATCCTCTAGAGAAGGTTATGTGAAGCTGAGCGAAGAGATTGACACATTGGAAAACTACCTCAGCTTACAGCAAATGCGTTATGATGATGCCTTCTGCTATCAAATCAATTACGACGAAGAACAAGATGTAGAGAGTATTTGCATCCCTCCTATGCTAATGCAGCCTTTTGTAGAAAATGCGATTTTGCATGGTATCAATCCCAACGGAAAAAATGGTTTAATTACGGTAAATCTGAATGTAAAAGAAAAAACTGTATTGGTAACCATCACCGATAACGGCAAAGGAATTTCTCAAGAAGTTAAACCACAACAGCACAAATCTTTATCTACCACCATCAGCAAAGAACGACTGGCTATTATTGCCAAAGAAAGTGGTGTAGCAGCAGGAATTGAGATTAAAAGCGAAAAGAACAAAGGCACTGTAGTTACCCTAACTATTCCTATAAAAATGGCTTAAATCATTGCTTTTAATCACGAATAATAAGCCAATTATAGCAGATACTAGGCAGCAAACCGCAAATAATAATAGATAAAAACTATTCTTTCGCCAATCTGTAATTTTAGGTATTCAATCTTAAAAAATGATGAAACCAACGATGAAAAAATCATTACATATAGGCATCTGCATCCTCTTATTTCTGCTGGCCGATATTGGGTTTGCAACCGCACAAGAAATCAAAAGATATTTATACCAAGGTATGGTAGATAACAGAGCTGTGAGATTCTACTTAAAGCAGTTACCGAACAATTGTGGCGGTAGCGATATTTACGAAGCGATGTATCAATACGGAAAAGGTAAAAACTGGATTGAACTGCTAAACCAAACTGACGAAAAAGGAAACTTTTGCTTTACTGAAATTCGTTTCACAGGTGTGCTTATCCTTAAAAAAACAGCCACAGGAATGACCGGAATTTGGATTAGTCCAGATATGAAAAGACAATTAAAAGTTAACCTCACCTTACAAAAGCTGTCGGCAATAGAAATTGAAGAGCTTGAAAAACGATTAGAAGTAACACATTACGAAAACTTTGACTGTTAAATAAAGATATGAAGAAGATGAAAAATTTGATTTTCGCCGCATTGGCGTTGGTATTTACGGCTTGCAATTCTGCACCAAAAGAAGAAACGATGGAAGAAAAATTGGCCACCTACAATAAGTCTAAAATTGATTTATTAATGGGTGCTAAACCTGAGTTTTCGGCAAAAACTACAGATGGAAGTGTTTTTAACTCCAAAGATAATAAAGGAAAGTACTGGGTTTTGTTTGTTTACGACAGTGGTTCTATCGCAAAGAGTGAAAGTTATGACATGGCGGCCGAGCTGAACAAAACTTATGAACTGTTTGGCGATAAAATACCAATGGTTGGTTTAGTGAATGGTTTTTCTGATGATGAACCTGCGCTTCAAAAGTTATTTGCAGAGGCGAAGTTTAGCTTTAAACAAATCGACAATACCGAAGGACCCAACAAAGAAAAACCGTTGAACGACAACGTATTTTGTACGCCAGCTAAAATCTTGATTGACCCTAATGGAAAAGTGGTTTATAATGGTTGCGGTGGCAAAACACAAACTTTCGATTATAAGTTGGATAGCTTAGTTAAAGCTGGTTTATAGATGACGATGAGGCTGTTGTTATACTTTACACTGTTACTTTCGACTGTTACATTGGTAGCGCAGGAGAAAGTTTTTCATCAGCCCAATGCTAAAGGGGATTGGCGATATATTTACCCTTTTGTCGATAAAACTTATGTAGTAGCGATACAACACGGCATTAAAGAAGGCGAAGAAGATGCGCTAAAGACAACCAATATCTATTTCGGAAAAGTGGGTAAAACCGATAAAATTTTTTGGAAGGAAGAGCTACAGATGCTGTTAACTCAAAATAGTGTTAGCTACGAAGATTTCAACGACGACGGGATAAAAGATGTCTTAATTTTTGAAAGGAATGGAGCTCGAGGCGCCAATGCTTTCTTTAACCTATATCTGCTCAACCCAACAAATCATACCGTTAAAAAAGTAGTTGGCTTCAACAGAATCGTAAATCCAAATTACAACAAAAAGCATAAAGTAATTGTAAGTTATGGCTTGGCCGGAGAAGATTTTTACACCAGCATTTACAGGATAGATAATAATAACAAACCTTACCAAATAGGTAAAACTTTTAAAGAAACGGATGATACTGATGTAGATCAAAAGATAGCTGATATTTTAAGAAGAAATAAGCAATAGATCATTTTAGAAGATGAGCATCCTACCTAAAGCAATGCCGAATCCATTTGTATCGAACAATCTAAAAAATATTGGTTGTGTTGTGCTTTGTTTTGGTATAGCATTAGGTGTTTTCTTTACCAAATTTTTAGTACCAGTTATTCCTCTACTTATTGGTAGCATTGCGTATTTTTCTACCATAAAGCTAAAAAATATAACTTTCAAAGAACCTCAGAAAATTGCCGAGCTTAATGACGGACAAGTGCTTTTGGAAGGAACTGTTTTAAAACTAGAGGAAGAAATCAACAGCCCCTATTTTAATGAAACTTGCATTGGTTACTTGTACAAAGAAATTGAGTACATTCCCATTGATGATGGTTACAATGATGACGTGAAATCCATTATTACTGAGTGCAAGAACTTTACTTTAAGCACTAATTCGGGCAATATAACAATTAAAGGTAATGGACTCGACCTAAAACAATTGAATCCAAGAACCCACAACGAACATTCGTTAAAACCTGACATTAATGATGTTGGTCATGTAGAACATCTATTGAAAAACAATGACCAAGTCGTGATCATCGGGACCGCTATAAAAAACATTTATCAACGTTTAGAAATTGGCAAAAAAGACAATGAACCCTTTTTTGTAACTACCAAAAGTAAAATTGAAACACAAAAAATCAGTTTTCAAGTTTTGAAACGATTATTTCCATGGATGTGCATTTTGTATCTAGTTGTTAATTACATTTTATTTTTTGCTCCAAATAAAAATATTCCTAAAAGTGATGTTTTTGCTTTTGTCGCGATATTTGGTTTACCGGTACTATTTGTTGTTTTCTGGGTAATTGGCAAAGACAAAAAAGACTGGTTCTCTCAAGTATTTCAATATTTAGCTTCGGTTTGTATTCTCAGTAGCTTACTCAGTTTTCCGCTCATCATCTTATTTTACATGATAGAATTAGAGTTTTACAAAATATATTACATCTTCATTAGCGTTTTATCTGTAGTTGCCTTGGCATTAATCTTTAATCTAAAAAAATTAACAGCATACAATAATCAACACGAAAAAATCAAAGAAAAGTCATGAATAAAAAACTGATTGTATTTTTCAGCCTCTTAGTATTTATTGTAATTATCTCTTTGGTAATCTTTAATAGTGGTTATGAATTACCCAATAAAAACAAACATCCAGAAATACCTTTCTTTCCAAGAATCACTAACGAAAATGATTTTACAAATCGGAAAGTAGATAGTTTTTATGTGAACTCGTACAGCTTATTGAAAAAATCGAATTTATTATTAATTAACTACGACAAGGATACAGTAGACCGTCAATCAACATCGCTAGCAATTGTTAACAAGAGTTTTAAGTCTATTTTCCACTTTAAAACAACCGATTATTTACACTACACTTTTGATGAAAAAACAAACTCTCTTTTTCTCATCGAAAATACTGGTGAAGGAATTAAGAAAGGTATTATCTTCAATATTAACCTTCATAAAACTGAATTTATCCACGAGCTAAATGAAAAAGCATACGAAAATTTGAAAGAAAAGCTGAAAGTGATTAAGCATTTTACACCAAATGGCAATTTTACAGAGGCTATATTTTTTGTTTCAAACGGGGGTCAATTTTATATTGCTAAAAATGAATTAGCGAGCCGTATAAGTAAAGATATGGCATTAACTGCTGGAGATAACTTTAACTTTTTAGTATCTATTGTGATGGCTGGAGACACATCAATCCACAGCAACAGCATACAACTTTTTGACAAAACGGTCATATCAAACCGCATTAAACGATTAATTGTTATTGGAACTCCTTCCTCAAATAGTAGCGATAGCAAGAAACCAATGATTGATGAAGACAAAGGATGGTTTAGTAAAAGCAGGTATTATTTTTTCAAGATAAAATTTAACAAAACAGAAGTTAAGTTTAAAACACATTTATTTTATAATTCTGATGTTTATTTCGATGAATTATCTGAGCCTAAGACAAGTACCGACACCCTACTCTATTATGCTCAGAATAGGTTTTATCAATTTTACAAGAAAAGATAATTGATAAACAGCTACTATCAAACACCTAATAAAACAAAAATGATTAAAAGAACACTTTTGATATTACTAACGACAATTACCTTAAGCCAAACTTATGCGCAAAAAGCCAAAGTTACCGCCAATTTGAATTTTACAGGTACAGTAGGTAATTATCCGGTGGAGATGTCTTTGAAATTGACTAACTATTCTGATAGCGTCTCGGGAACTTATTACTACGTTAAAAGTGGTAGAGAAAATTACATCTACCTTTCTGGAACGCTAAAAGATGGGGATTTGGTGCTTAACGAAAGTACCTACAATGTTAGAAAACGAAAGTTTGAGCATACAGGTTATTTTAGAATGGCGTATGTAGCCCAGACTACGTTAAATGGCATTTGGGAGAAGGATAAGAAAAACACTGACCCGAAGAAAACAATGGTTGCAAAGTTAAAAAGCAGAGAATTGTTGAATAACTTCAATCCACTTGGCTTTGACTTTGTGATGTCTAAAAACAAGCCTAATTATGATAACGTGACGGAAAATGCAGCAAAATATTTCACCTTGCTTTCTTTACGAATCAATGTAAATAAAAGTTCGAGGTGGATACTTAACGAATTTGACAAATATGATTTAGTGAATGATGAGGTAGAATTAGAAGACGTAAATTTTGATGGCTATCTAGATATCAAAGTGCCCATTCACTACCCCGACCTAGCGAAAAACGATTATAGCTATGTATATTTCATCTACGATGTAAAAACTAAAGGCTTCCGTAAAAGTGAGCGTTTAAATGAATTAGGTGTGGTATCATTTAATCCCGTAAAAAAAGAAATAGAAAAAACGGATGCAGATGGTAGTGGAAATGAAGGTACGGCATACTATAAATGGTACAACGGAAAGTTGTTAATCACAAAGGAAATTAGGGTTTATGAAAACGATTCTTACACTCACTACGATGAATACAAAATTGAAAATGGAAACTCGGTTAAAATGCGTAGTTACAAGAAAAAGGGATAGCCATGATATATCAAAAACATACTAAAAAACTGATTAAAAGGACATTATTATTGATGCTACTACCTATCATCACTTCTTGTGGAAATGGCGACCAACCCGACTATAACTATACGGAAGAAGAAACAAAGCAGTTTTTAAACGAGATTACGGCTAATGCGAAAGCCAGCATTACCGATTTGACTGAAATAAACAAGCAACCAGCCAATGAATTTGGAATAGTTACTCGCTACCCACTTCCCGAAAACAGGTTAAAAGAGTATAACGACAATGACGGTACAATGGTAAATAAAGACGATGACATATCCGACTTCGCTTCCTACGTTTTTAAAACCTACGAATTAACTAATGAAAATAACGAGAAGCTACAGTTTGTAGATAATGGACGAGCAGTTTATTTACAAGAATATGGTTTATGGGAATACGATAAGGTATTGTGCCAGAATTTGGGAATTACCCTAAAATTAGATGGAAAGTTTAAAACCTTGAAAGGATTCATCACTATTGAATTTAAGATGCCTAAAAACTTGAATAAAGAGGTAAAAATACCTGTAGCTATTTCAGTGGAAGATAAAATATCGGAGTAGTGAAACAGCGAAAACTTTTAAGCCAGCGGCACCCTATTCTGTATTTCTTAGCAGTTTGGGCTAGGCGTTTAAAGCGTATCGCTGAATGGCACCTCGATGGAAAAAAATATGCAAAAACGAGAACAGTTGACAAGCTTTCCAATCGCATAAAAAAGCACCAATCTGTGTTATTGAAAAAACTGGGAGACAATAATGCGCAACTTCAGCTGAATAAAGTAACCAACTTAAAAATTGCAGTAAAAAAGCTAGATGGAATTTTAATTAAACCTAATGAAACCTTTTCATTTTGTAAATTAGTTGGCTTGCCTACCAAAAAAAAAGGCTATTTAGATGGAATGGAACTTTCTTTCGGAGAAGCTAGAGCAGGAACTGGAGGTGGTATTTGTCAAATCTCTAACCTCATTCACTGGTTGGTGATGCATAGTCCGCTAACAGTTACCGAACGTTACCATCATTCATTTGATCCATTTCCGGATGATGGACGGGTTTTACCTTTTGGTAGTGGTGCTACAGTTTTTTATAATTACAGAGATTACCAGTTTACCAATAATACAGCACATACATTCCAAATCAATTTATGGTTTACGGAGAAATGTTTGGAGGGCGAGCTTCGCATTAACGAAGAGCTAGATTATGCCTACCATGTGATAGAGAAAGACCATCAGTTCTTGAAAATAGCCCATCAGTTTTACCGAAAAAATGAAATTTGGCGAGAGAAATTCCTCAAGTTTGAAGGTGGAAAGGTGGTAGAGACAGAATTACTGACCAAAAATTTTGCTAGGGTAACTTATCAGCCGGATCGTTGGGTTGAGGGGTAGTTAATCATATTCGCTCTATGCCGCATGGCATCAAAAGTATGCAAAAATGCTTGTCAATTCCATATGTGCCTTTTCACAGGCTTTCCCATCAAAAAAGTAGCGCTCAATTTTGTTTATTTTTACTAATCGAAAGTTGCTGCCAACATGAGTACAAAACCACTATGTTTTAGGCTTAATGTTGCAATTTGTACTATTATGATTCCTTTTTTTGATTTGGCTCGCACTAAGAATTGACAATCGTACTTGGCAAAAAATATCATTTTATTAGCGGAACTTTAGCAATAGCAAAGTTTTTACAGCTGGCTTAGTTCACTGCTGATTCGATAAACGTAATACTTCTTCGTTCTACTGATTTAACGAATAATAGCAAAACACCAACAAATAAGCTACTAAATCGCACAGATAATAACTCTCACAAATTACTGCGTTTTAAACAGATATATTAGTGCAACAAAGCATTTGTAAATCATGAAAGCCATTATTAACCTTTTAATAGTATTCTTACTGATTGGTACTGAAGCAAGTGCTCAACAAGTGCTGATGGATACCGCTTTCATGCAGCCTTACGACGCCAATAATTACGATAAAATTGATGGTTTTTTCGACAAAGGAAAAAGCCCAGAAAGATCTACAATAAACAAAAGCACGCTCGTTTATTCACTACCCAACTTAAAATCCAAACAAGTTGGCGATCTCGAAGCCTTCACTCCTATTGTTCTACTAAAAGAAGGAATACATCCTGAAACAAAGCACAACTGGATAAAAATTAAGTACGATGTGCAAAACGATAATGGCAGATGCGAAGAAAGGCAAGGTTACATTATCAACAAAAACCTCAGTATAGGTAATTTAAACGCAAATTTAGCAAACGAAAACCTAGCATTTATCTTAAGTAAAAGTCCGCTGTTAGATGCTGATTTGAAAAAGCCTAGATTTAGATTGAATGCGGTGCATCGTTTTACAGACTTAAATTACAAAAAGGTAAAAAGCGTTAGCAGCTATGATTTAAGCATTGGCGCTGTCGATTATTACAACCATTTTTACTTGGCCGGTGTTTATAATAATGCATTAAAGCAAATGCCAAATTTGTTGCGCTTGTATTGGCATCATGGGGAGAGTTGTCCCGAAAGTGAGGGTAATGTTTTTATAGCTTATGCGAACGGAAAAATGAGCGAAATTATAAATGCTAGCTCTACTGGCGAAGGTGGCTTTTACGAAAGCACAAAGGTTTATATCCCGTTAAAATTTAATAAAGGCAAGATTTTATTAGTGGAAAACGGTGATAGCGAAAACATGCTAGACAGTTACAATGGAACTTCAAAAACCATTCCCTATCCTAAAGATTGTGGCATACCTATTGAACAGTTAGTGGTAGTTATTGAGGAAGATGCGGAGGGTAAAACAGATGCAGAAGGCAATTTCATTGAAGACAAGTACAAAGAAACTGTAATGGTGATTACACATAAAATTATTCGCTATTATCGTTGGACTGGAAGCAAGTTACAAGAGGTAAAAAAGGTAGTGGTTAAACAAAGGAAAGAGAATTAAAAGCTCAATTAGGATGAAAAAATTGATAATGGCTTTGCTGCTAATTGCATTTTTTGGCTGCAAAAATACATCCCATAAAACGGTTGAAGAAAAAGTAACAGGTACAGCAAAAGCTAAACCAGACGGTGTGGCAGTAATCGAGCAAGATATTGTTCCCGTTAAGAAAGCCCCACAGAAAGACACCATTAGAAATTACAAAGACACGCAGATGAGCGAGGAGTTTTTCCAAAAAGCAATCATCGACCTTAGCGACAGTTCTCTAACAGTTTATCAAAATATCAGAGCCGACTACAGGATTTTCGGCTACCAAAAACCAGATACCAACTCTAGGAAAATGATTTTCTTTTCTGTTTTCACACCTGATGTAGAAGGCAACCCTTACAATTGCCCTTATGGTTCTTATTATTATTCGGGAGCTATGCGGGATACCAAAATCAAATACGTTAAAAACACTGGTGCTTTTGTAGAAGCTCATTTGTTTAAAGAAAATAACATTTTACCTACGCCAATTTATTTTCTTAAAGATTGGGTACAGTTTGAAGAAAGGAATTAAGATATGAGAAACTATTTTGCAACCCTCCTACTTATCGGCTTATTTTTATCGGCAAATACCGTAAGAGCAATTGAAAATTTCAGCGGTAATTTTATTGGTAAACTAGGTAGCAAAACAGAGGTTATTTTTAGCTTGAAAAGTAGCAATGGCAAACTGACTGGCTTTTACTTTTATGATAAAATAGGTATCGAAATTAAACTAGCTGGTGAAGTCATTAATGGAAATGCTATTATTTACGAGCTAGATGATCAGAACGTAAAACAGGCAAAAATTACAGGCAAGCTTTCTGCCAACGGCTTCAGTGGCAAATGGGAAAGTTTAACGGCTAAGAAGACATTTCCCCTACAGTTAAAATCAACAAGCAAAGCGATTCCTACCTTACCTAAAAATCTAATTGGAACTTACCAAGCGGATGAACGGGATAAGTGTGCTTTAAATATAGCTATCACCAAAAGTAAAGGCGAATATTTCTACCATTTTAAAAACTTGAAACGCAGCTTAAATGGAAAAGTTACCTTTAGCAGAAGCTTAGATGAAAATTTAGTTTACATCAATTTTCACGGCATTGAATGGGAAGAAGATAGTGGCGATGTCACAAAAGAAGACAATGAAAATTCAGTTGTAGATAATGGACTTCCATCGGTAGTTCAAGGTTTGTTGAGCGATGGAGAGATAGCTATTCAAAATACAGGAAATGCCATGAATAGGTATGTAAAAATCAGTCAATGTGATCTAAAGTTTATCCATTTGAAAAGGATAAAGTAAGTTTGATTTTTAAACAATTTTTTCCTCTCGCCCTCCAAAGTAAATATTTAAGGGTCTTAAATCCCTATTTGCTTACTTCGGCTTGAAATTCGAAGTGCTAGTTATTTAACATCTTTATAACCAGTTCTAACGTGCATCTTAATAAGATAAAAAGATTTATTCTCATTTTAAGATTTCCACCTTATTGGAAATGACTACTAAAAACAACATTTAACGAATAATAAACCTAGGCTAACAAATAGTTTTCACCCACTAACGGATAATAAAGGCGGTAATTTTTAAAACAAAACAGCCTTATATTTAATTAAGAAATTGGATTTAAACGAGTGCAGGGTTGGCGAAATGTTTTTGCGTTAGGGATTGTAAGGGTTTTTGCAATTTTTCTTAGCACCGAAGCGAAGCGCAGCCCTGAAAAGTCCGACCCTTGCGCAGCTTGGGGAACGCCCAATTTCGACCGTAAAAGGAAACAAAAATGAGAATGATGAGAGTTAGCTACATTTTAATGTTGATGATGTTGAATATAGGAATGGCATCTTGCCAGCAAAATAGCGAACCAGACTGCACTGGCAAAAAGGGCGAAAAACGTGCTATCAAATCTGAAAAGATCATTTACTATGTGAATGGAAATGAAAGAAGAGGCAGCTTTGGTTCTGATGAAATGAACCAATACGATGAACAAGGCAACATCTTGACACACTCGATGGTGCTGTACGATGAGGATACCAAAAAAGATACGATTGTTCCGGCTAGCATTTTCCACTACAAAGATGGATTACTCGCTAAACAAGAAAATTTTAGTGTGTTGCGTGGCGGAATTAAGAAGTATGAAGTAGAGACACTTTACGATAAGGACAAAAAAATAATTAAGGTAACACACAATGTTTTTGACCAAAACAAAGCTGTTTTAGATAAGAATTCTCATTATTACGAATATACCGTTAACAGTAATAACATCAAGAAAAGTAATATTTCTTACTATAATGATGCTAATAAAAAGTTTGAGTTCGACTATCGCTTGGAGCAAAAATTTGATGGAAAGAATTTACTGGAAGAGAAATATTTTGGGAAGGATAATGAAATCTACAGAGAAATTAAAAACACTTACAACGATAAAAAGCAACTCATTAAAACGATTAATAATGACCAAGTTTACGCTGAAGTTTACTATACCTACAATGAGCATAACGATGTAATTAAGCGTAAACACACTGATAGAGAAGACTTTGTTTCGGAGATAACTTTTACCTACAAATATGATTGCTACGGCAATTGGATAGAGAAAACCGAGGAAGAAGTCACTAAATCGAACAGCAAAAATGAGGCGGAGCCTAAATACGTGGTAAAAAGAGCAATTGTATATTATTAAGAATTAAAATGAAAGATTAAACATGAAAATTATCTTTACATTTCTACTTGCATTAACTACTACCCTAACCTTTGGCCAAAAAAGCATTTATGTAAAAACGGTAGACGGTTTTTTGCTTGCTAACCAGCCCGATAAGGTACTGCCCTATTTGGAAGCACAGTTAAAGCAGCATCCTAAAAACGAGGAACTGTTGAGGATGCTAGGTTTCCATAACCTACAGCGCAACAATTTGGTGAATGCAGAGAAGTATTATCGAGAGGCACTGGTGGTAAACCCGAAATGCGCTCGTTGTGAAATGAACTTGGGAAATATCTTTGCCCTAAAAAATGATTTTAAAACCGCACTCACTTACTTAGAAAAAGCGGTAAAAATAGACGCCAAAGATGCGATGGTGTGGGTAACCAGAGGTCGTTTAAAAGAGATGTTAGGAGACGGAACTGGCGCTTTAAATGACTACAATACAGCTATTGAACTGGAACCAGCAAATGCGCAACATTATGTACAACGTGGCAGATATAATTTAAATGGTGGTTATAATTCTTTGGCATTAGCCGATTTTAACAAAGCGATTGCACTTGCGCCAACCGAATACGAAGGCTACTATTTTAGGTCTAATGTTTACTTTGGTCAGCAGAAATACAACGATGCACTACAAGATGTAAATAAGGCAATTGAAATTGATCCAAAGCATGACGAACTTTACATTAGCAGAGGTGTGATCTATAATAGCTTGCAAAATTACGAAAAGACTTTAGCGAATTATACGAAGGCTATTGAGCTAAATCCGAACTACTTTTTAGCTTACCTAAACCGTTCTAAAACCTATTATGCGCTAGAAAATCTAGATGCTTCGTGTACGGATTTGCAGACTGTAAAGCGCTTATTAAAAGAAAGTAATATTAACGACCAAGAGCTATTAAAGGAAATTGATGGCGAGCTGAATGATTATTGCGACGATAGCAAAGCCAGTTATTATTACCAACGGGGAATTGCCAACTACAACCTTAATGAATATGCAAAAGCGATTGATTTGTATAACTTGGGCTTAAAGAAATTCCCTAAGCATGTGATGTTATCCATCTTTAAAGGAAACGCCTTGTTGGCGATAAAAGAGAACGAAAATGCACTGAATACTTACGAGGAAGCGTTGAGCAACCAGAAAACTTTATTAGCGGAACTTAAAGAAGCTAGAAATTTAGAAAATGCTGGCGAAGCCGATGCTCAAAAAGCGTACGATGCTACTTTAGCAGATATCCATTTCGGAATAGCGAGTTCCAAAGCAAATTTGAATGATTTTGCAGCAGCGCTTACGCAAATCAATACAGCTATCAAACTAAAAGGCACTGTTAACGAAGGCTTAGAAAGCTACTATAATTTACGTGGAAATATCTATTTGGCACTTACAAATTACAAACTGGCTCAGACAGATTTTAGCAAAAGCATTGCCATTAACAAAAGTTACGCTATAGCTTATGTAAATAGGGCTATTGCCAAGGCCAGTTTAGCAGAGAAAAGCAAAATATCTGCTTATAGTTTTGGAGGAAAAGCAGTCCTTCAGCCTTTGCAGGTGGTTTGGGGAACAGCTAAAACTGTTAAGAAGACGATGGAAAGCAATTTAATTTCAGCTATTGAGGATTGTAATGTTGCTATTGGGATGGACAAAAACTTAGGCTTTGCTTATTACGTTAGAGGACAACTAAAGCAGCTCTTAAACCAAAAAGATTACTGCGTGGATTTATTAACAGCGCAAAAATTAGGGCTACAGATTGAACCGAATTTGCTAAAAAACTGCATCAACTAAATTGAAGTCTATAAGAATGAAAAACTATAAGTTAACAATCCACATGATGTGCTTAGTGCTCCTGCTTTTCTCCTGCTCGGAGCGAATACATGATTACCATGCAGGCTTTGTAGTAGATGAGCAAGGCAAACCTATAGATAGCGCATTGGTTTACGAAGATTTAGCAGAAAGCCATGTGACTAAAACTTACACGGATAGCACTGGTTATTTCAAGCAAAAACGACAAGCATTAATGGATTTAATTGTCGCTAAGGAAGGATACCTAACTGATACAATTAAGGTAGTTTGGCATCAAGCTGGAGAAACTACTGAATATTCGCCGATAGTAAAAAAAGACAGCACTAAAATTGTGTTGAAAGCCGATAATGCAAAACAACGGTCTACAATTGTTTTAGGTTTTTATAGCATTTGCTGTGGTACGCCAAATGGCGAAGAACTGTTGAAGTACGTGGGGATGTTTATTCAGCATCATGATTTAAAGGACGTAAAAATCACTTTAGTAAGCGGATTGGGCAAAGAAGGCGAACATGATTTCTTGATTGAAATACCAACTATTACCAAAATGCAGAAGGCGGTATTCCTTGAAAACCTTAAGAATTTGGCTAAAATGGCTCCAAAAAAAAATTCTGATGGTGGTATTAACGTAAGCGAAACCGAAAATATTAAGGGACGCTACACCAACAGTGATAGGTTGACCTTTAAAGAAATCGATTTAAAATCTCTACCAAATGAATAAATTACTGGCCATAATCTTTTTGGTGGTATCTTGCAATACCAGCCCTGCTCCTTTTCTGAGCGATTTTGTAGTGATTAGCTACAGCAGTCAGTGTTGTGGTGTACCCAGCGATAAACCGTTATTAAGCGCCATTAAACAGTTTAAACGAGCACACAAGATCAAAGTGATTAAAGGCGTTATCATTACTAATATTGGCGACGAAGGCGAGATAGAATATGTTTTAAATCTTCAGCCTTTAAACACAAAACAAAAGACTGAATTTATTAAAGCGCTTTATAAATTAACCAAACCCAGACTCTTGTTTAAAGAGCCTGGCTCGGTTGGAGTTAATGAGAGCCATGTCAAGTATTGGAATGAGCTACAGACAGAAAAATCCCATCGAAATATAGCTAAAACCGATTTTTAATGTTTTGCTTTAATGATATAGTAGGCTCTTTCATTTAATCTTAACAAACTAAAATTAAAGCCTGGAAGCTGATAGTATTCCAGCTTTTTCTCATAACAGTTTTGGATGTTATCAATATGTAAAAACACACTATCTATTCTAAATTTTAACGCTTCACTGCCAGTTCTAACTTCATAGTATTTGTTGCCGTTGTATTTCACATCGGTAATATCGTTACAATAAAAAGTATTGGTTTTGTAGAAGTGCACCATCTTTACAGCGTCAGAATTAGCTTTGATGGTATCAATTTTCCAATCATCTCTAAAATTGAATTGCTCTGCGGCTTGCTTTTCTATATTGCTATCAAACACCCAACTAATCAATTTCTTTCCTTTAAAATCTGTTAAAATACCATTTTTGCAAATCAGTGGAAAAAAATCATTATCGCTATCGTTAACGACATCACTTTCTCTAAGGGTTTCTATGATATCACCATTCTTATTAATTCGATAAACAGCGTAAACTGCTTGGTCTTTATTTGCATCATCATAATTTGTAATAATGATTAACTCGTTTCTATTTGGTAAAAAATAAGGTGGTTTGGTATGCATATAATCATTAGTATCGAGTAGTTTTCCGATGCTGAAATTTTCAGAAGTATTGATTTCATCTAAGCTTTTATAGTCAGCGTAATCGTTAGTTAAGGCAGATTGATTTATCTTTTTAGTAATAAAAATCAGCACTATACTCACCAAAAACACACCGAATGTAGCACCTAAATACCATTGATTTTTTCTTAATAAAAGCTCATTTGGTATTTTATCCTTTAAATTTGGGAAAAAGGTAAGTCCAATGGCAATAGAACAAATGGCAGTAAACAGTAAATGCTTACTTACAAAAACTTTGACCAGATGAAGGAACTCGCGATTTGGGCCAAATGGTTCGACGTAAAAAAGTCCGTAAATAAACCAGCCTAGAAGAGACATCACCGCAAATGGCCATAAAATATGAAAGGCTAAATGAGGATAAACTTTTCCGCTCGCTAAGGTGTGACCAATAAACTTAATGGTGAAGAAATATACAACCAGCGCAACTACTGCCAATACACCAAATACAATTACAGCAGCAAAAGCTATAAAATTCGGCTCAGACTTCATGTAGTAAGAATAGGTGAAAATGAGTAAGGCAATAGCAAGCGCAAATGCCTTAATATTCAGATTTTCCATAGTTGTATTTTAACTAACTTAGGCTAAACTAACAATTAAATAAAACGCATTTGGATTGCTTTAGTATTCGTTAATACTTTACCGATATTCGCTCATTTATATTTATTATCTGCAACATCAAAATCTCTGATGACATCCCTCATCTGCATTTAGCTAAAGAATAGGCAACGAATAATTATAGCTATCCCACAGATAAAAGCTTAAACACAGCGAATAATAAAGTGGCTATTTTTTATTGAAAAAGAGAGGTATTTTAGATTGGTAATCACTTGTAAACTCGATTCGCATGAAATGTAAATACCTTGTTTTTCTAGCGTTTTTAATGCCAATGGCAACCATTGCCCAAATGAAGTTAAAATCTGTTGGCACTGCTAAGCCCATTGAACTTACCTTGGGCTGGCAAGACAGAAAAGCTGCTTTTGTTTGGTACAAAGGACAAAAAGAACCCATTTCTTTAAAATTCAAATCTTTAGATATAGATAGCTCTGACAGGGAAAGCGGTCAACCGAACTTCAATTCTTATAAGTTTACCGAAATGTACCAAGGCAAAGCAACTGGTGAGTATGGTTTTACCGAATGGCCCAGAAACGTTGACGATATTTATTACATCCGTTACAGAGATGGAAAGAAGTTTAAGTTTGAATTGGTTGAAGATGAGGAACCTTATGATGGTAAGAGCATGGCATTCCTACATCAAGTACAGTTTCATTACTATTCATTTTTTAAAGATAGCTTGACGATAGTTTATCCAAATGGCAGTCGGTCTAAGCTGCTTCTAAATGAACTTGACGAAGGTAAAAGTAGACGAATGGACATTAAGGATTATAACTTTGATGGCATAAGCGATATTTCTTTCGACATTACCAGTGCTGATGGTTTAAATGTGGCCTACGATATTTTCATTTATAACAGTACTACCAAAAAATTTGAGAAATTAAAGGAACCTGCTAATGTTGGTTGTGGAAATATGGTTAATTTGAAAATCAATAATCAGCGTAAAGAGCTCATTACAATGTGCAAATCTGGCCCACGATGGAAGAGTTTTACTTATAAATTTAACCAATCAGGTAAACTTGTATTAGTTAGAAAAGAGTAAATCCAGTTGCTCAATTGGGTTTCACTTAATCCTGTAGTGAGCAAACAGCTATGCTCACCAGATATCATCAAACTAAATCAACTAATGAAGCAACATCCTTTATACATCCAGATTTTAATTAGACTAGCATTTTTAATTGTGCCTTTGCTCGGTCTGTATCTATTAATGGTATTTACTTACGATCCTCATAAATTATGTGACGGCGACTATCATCGTCATACGATGGGCCCAGTTGGCTATGTGCTTATGGGTGGTTTTATCTGCGTGATTTGGTTTATCGCCATGATTATTGAAATTATTTGGAGGTATTTTAATAGCGATAAGAAAGTGCTTTCCCTGCTTATTTTCCTATTGGCGATAGGGTTTCTAGCGGTGATGTTCTTTATTTAAGCTTTAGCTTACAAAAAAGCTCCCTCTAAAATAGAAGGAGCTTCGCCATTTTTATAAACACCAGAAGAATTGGTGAAGTTTACCACTCATGAAGTTTCTTCGGTAGTAAACCTTTCCCTCCGCTTCCTATTCCTTAACTCGATAGCTACTTGCGTACGTATCGAAGCTTGTATTTCATTGTAGGTAGCTGCAGTAAGTTGTGCCAAACGAAGCACCTGAATCGTCTCATCATAAGCACGTTGCAGATCATCTAAAACAGTTTTCCAATGCGAAGCTTGTTCATTTCCGTTAGAAAGGTGTAACAAACCTTCAATCAGCTTTTTGTGTGTCGTCTTATCTATTCCTACCGCCAATTTTTTTTAAGATTAAATCGTTATCGTCAACCAAATGCTGACGATAACGATTGTTAGATTTTATTTTAAGAATATCTTCCTTACGGCTTTATTCTGTGCATCCAAAATATAGATATTGCCATCTTTGTCTACAGCAATATCGTTCATAGAGCTAATTTTTGCAGTCGCGAAATCACCGTCGGCATATCCAGATCTTAACTTAACCAAGGTGGAAACTGTTCTGCTTTGAATATCGATTTGTCTGATAGCGTAGTTGTACATATCTCCTGCCACTAGCTTTCCATTACCGTACAACGCCAAACCACCAGCAATGCCATTAAATCTAGCTTGGTTTCCCAACCCATCAAAATAGCCCCCATCAGGACTGCCAATCCAACCGCCTAGGGTACCACCGCCCGCAGCAATACGTGAAATCGCATTATTGCTATCTGTTCCAGAATCTACGTAATAAACATTTCCGGCGGCATCTGCTACTGGGCGTGCCATAGGCCAAAGCGGACCTGTAACCTTTGAAAAACCTCCTGCAGTATTTACCTTGTTCATACCTGCAAATGAGCTATTGATGTTTACGTATAAATTACCACTGTTGTCTAATGCCATTAATCCTGGAGAAAAACCTGAAGCATATATCGTATTTTGTCCAGAGGGAGTGATTTTACGGATATGATTACGCCCGATATCAGCAACATAAATATTATTCTGTGGGTCGATGACGATGCCAAAAGGGGTATCAAAAGCCACATCTGATCCATTAACTTGTAAAACACTTACCACTCCACTTGGCGTGATTTTTTTTACTACCTTATTAGATCTATCTGTGATATAAACATTACCATCGCTATCTATGGCAATTCCACCTGCGAATGAACCAAATGTATTACTATTTGGTCCGCCAGCCAAAGTGGTTACCCCTGCCCTTTTGAATCCTTGTGGTGCCAAAGCTTCCTCGCTACCTACTACCACCTTTAGTTCACCTGTGGTTAATCCAGTCGGTGCATCTAAGGTTAAAGTATTTTCGGATGCTGTTTTAACCGTGGCCAACACATTGTTAAAATAAACCCTGTTATTACTTGCGGTAGCACTAAATCCAGAACCCTTGATGGTTACAGTAGTTCCTGCCAAACCATTATCTGGACTTACCGAAGTAATTCCCAAGGTTTGATCCTTAAACTGTGGTCCTTGTACGGCTTGATCATTCACCACAACGCGTATTGCCCCCGTACCTGTGCCACCAGGTATTACCAATTTAAGTTGACCTGCAGTAGCCGATTGAATGGGCACCAATACATTGTTGATGTAGACCTGATTTTCGTCTAATACCGTACTAAAAAGTGTACCAGAAATGGTCATATCTGAACCCCTTGGACCGCTTAACGGCGTCACAACCTCAATAGATGGTGCTCCAACAACATTAAAAACTGGTCCGGTAATTTTCTGTCCGTTAATGGTTACCGATAGTGGACCTGTGCTAACGCCATCTGGGGCCAATACCACTAAACGGCTATCAGTTGCTTCTACTACTGTTGCTGATTTTCCATTAAAATCTACAATGTTTCCTGCTACCAAATTCTCGAAGCCAACACCGTTGATGGTTACCTTCGTATTTTTACCACCTGTTAATGGTTTAATGCTACTTACAGCCTGATAAATAAAGTTCTGCCCAGTAGATTCTTTGCCATTTACTTTTACCGTGATTGGACCAAATCCGGCATCAGCAGGTACTTCAGCCACAATGATATTGTCCGATACGCTTACTACCAATGCGGGCTTACCATTGATAAGTACCGTTACTGGATCTTTAATACTACTGAATCCCTCACCTGTAATCCTAATCTGCGAACCAGCTGGCCCATTGGCAGGGAAAACCGTCTTTATGCTCAGCTCTTGGTAAGTATATTGTCCTACTTCAAAGCTCTGTTCTTCATATTTAAGCGAAAGCAAACCAGTACTCCCTCCAGCGGGCATGCGCATGACTAAAGTATTGGATGTTGCGCTAATCACTTCTACAGCCTTGCCAGAAACAGTCGCCGAATATTTATCAATTGCAGTTCCAAAGCCTTCGCCCTCTACCGTAACCAACGTACCTGCGTTACCACTGTTAGGATAATAGCTGTTAATTTTAAACGCCACTGTAGGTGCCTCGGTTTTATCCTTTTTACAAGCACCAATGAATAGCAGAAGAAGTAGCATGATAGCCACGCCAATTTTCCTTATATGTTGAATGACCATATTCATTTCAATTTTTTATGATTTAATTAAGAAATTAAAAACTATACCTTAAGCCCAATTGCATTTGGGTTCTCGATCCAAAATAATCAATACTGTAAGGCTGTCCTGGATTTGAAAACGTGAAAACCGGGTAGTTACCTGCATTTTGTTGTGGTGGAAATAATGTTGGTGTTAAGCCTACACTACTGGTAGAATTGAATGTATTTGGTGAAAAATACTGTATTCCCCAGTTTTTATGAATCAAGTTGGCCACATTCATTACATCCAATGTAAAACTTAGCGTTTGAGAACCTTTGTTATTCACAAATAACTCATGGGCAATGTGTAAATCGGTCTGGATATTCCAAGGTGTACGACCTTTGTTACGCTCCGTAAACATTCCTCTTCTACTACTCAAATACTCTTTTCCATCAATAAATTGGTTAAACGCCGTAGCTTGTTGAGCAGCCGTTTGACCTGCAGCATCTTTAAAGTAACGTACGGCCTCATCACGTAGTGGAATATAAGCTAAGCTCACCTGTTGTGGCAAACCTTGCGTACTACCATTTACGATACCGTAGCTAAAAGGACTGCCAGATTGAGCACTAAAAAATAAACTGATATTGGTTTTCCCAGCTCTTTTCCAATCGTAATTATAGCTGATACTTGAAACAATGCGGTGTCGAATATCAAAATTACTATAACTTAAGGCTGGGTTATTAGGTACTAAAGCTTGGTTCAACTGCCAGTTACTTTCCATAGAGTTACGTACACCATTACTCAAATCTTTAGATTGTCCATAAGTGTAAGAGGTACTCACATTTAATGCTTTTATAAAAGTTCTAGCAACAGTACCTATTAAACTGTAACGATAGCCTTCTTTGGTATTGCTTAATAAGTAGATATTCGAAAACCTCGCATCTACCGTACCGCTATATACAGGTTGTTGTTTTTCCTTGTCATAACCATAATAAAGAGGATTGTCTTTGGTATTCAGTTGTTGAAATAGCACATCTTTTAAACTTTTGGTGTACATCCCTTCCAATGTGAATTTCCATTGGTTATCGGTTTCGTAATCAATACCTAAGCTACCACGCAATACTTGTGGCATGGTAAATCCATTATCCACCAAATCTATTTGTGTACGACCACTGTTTGGATTGTTGACGATAGTTCCATTCTGTTCTATAAAGCCAGCAATTCCGTTAGGATTTGGTCTTACCGGATCCGTTCCTGGAATAAAAGCTTGTTGATCTGCTCTTTGGTCAATTGCTCCAAAACTATTACCTGTATTGTAATAGGCATAGGCTAGCCAAGCAAAAGGAATACGTCCAGTGAACATACCTACACCACCCCTAAGTATCAATTTTTGATTACCTAGCGCATCGTACCTGAAACCTAAACGTGGCGACAATTGCACCTTGTTTAAGAACTTATTGTTGATACGGTTTAGTGGTGTATAGCTGTAAGTATTGCTAAAATTAGGATCATCTAAAATGTCGCTAACTTTATCACTCAGGGTTGGCATAGTAGGCAAGTGAACCAAATCTGCCCTAAGCCCTGGAGTAATGCGTAATTTATCACTTACCCTGATTTCATCTTGTACATATAAACTATACATGTTTACATTAAAATCTGCGGCAGGATTAGCTAACAAATAATCCCTACTGTTATTGGTGTAATTGTAACTTCCTCTTACTCTGTAAGGATTATTATTGGTAAAATCTTCAATGCTTTGATAGTCTACACGACCATTCCACGCATTTACAAAGCCGTACTTAATGTTGTATAGCTCATTATGCGTACCAATTAAAAATTTGTGACGACCTTTGGTATAGTTCAAATTTGCTGTAAATTCCCAAGTCTGTTGTTTCATATCGAAAATACTTGCTTCACGATCTGTACCCAAATAAATGGTAGTTCCAGGCGTACGCCCCATAATTTGTACCTGTGGTAAAGTTGGATCACTCAACGGATCTCTACTATCATTTACATTGGTAAAACCTACCACCAAATTACCAGAAAGTTGATTGCTAAAACGGCTTTTCAGCTCTGCTACCGTACTGCTCTGGTTATTTTCTTGTTGAAATGCCATACTACTGAAACGGAAATCCTGTTGATCACGATCCATGTGCGTAGCCTTACTGAAAATGGTATTATTTCTAATCGCTAATTGGTGTTTATCACTGATATTCCAATCCAAACGATTAAAGAATTTTTGAGATTTGCTCCAGTTGGTATAAACACCAGCAGTGCCTGCGTCAAAAATATTTCCATATCTGTTTTTTACCGTGTTCGCTATAGACTGAGCATCAGCTACGCTAAAAATGTGGTTAGTTTCTTGAGTTCCCGCCAATAGTTGTGTAGGGTCTTGGCGGTTGGTTATTTCTTCGTTGCTAAAAAAGAACAGCTTGTTTTTGATGATTGGAAAACCAATACGAAAGCCGGCTTGGTAATCCTGAAAATCGCTGTTCATTTTACCTAAGCTACCAATGCGATCACTACCTGTTAAAGCTGCGTTTCGGCCAAATCCATAAACAGAACCACTTATTTTATTAGTACCACTACGGGTTACTGCATTCACAGATCCACCAGTAAAGTTACCAATCTTGACATCGAAAGGAGCTAAATAAACCTGCATGTCTTCAATTGCATCTAACGAAACCGGATTGGTTCTTGTGCTACTTCCATTCATCCCAGAAGTACCTGTTTGTCCTCCTAAAGATGGACTAAAACCAATCGCATCGTTATTTACAGCACCATCGATAGTTACGTTATTGTAACGAAAGTTAGTACCGCCAAAGCTATTATCGCGACTACCTTGAGGTGTTAAACGGGTAACATCGGTAATACTTCTATTAATTGTAGGCATATTTTTGACCTGCTCGGCACTGATGTTTTTACCCGTACCATAACTATCTGCCTTATTTTTTGGACCTGCTTTACCGGCAACAACCACAGTTGCCAAGGTTTGTGCATTTTCCTGTAGCACAAAATCCAATCGCTGGCTACCACCTAAACGCACATCTATGTTTTCACGTACTTCACTTTTCATTCCTGTTAGTGAAGCCGTTACAGTATAACCCGCACCAATACGCAGGTTGTTTAAAAAGTAACGACCATCAACATCGGCAGCAACACCATAACGTGTACCCGTTGGTGTATGGACAGCGACTACACTTGCACCTGGAACCACCTCTCCTTTAGCATCTTTAACCTGTCCAGTTAAAGCACCACTGGTTTCTTGGGCCATGCTATGAAATGACACTAAAGCAAGTGCACAAAACATAACCATTGCATATATTTTCTTCATTTTCTAGTTTTAATTATTTACGCATCAACTATTTATTGGGTCATGCGCAAAACGCCATCAATAATATGTAATACACCGTTGCCGGCCAGTAAATCCTGTTTACTCAATTTTACATCGGCAGTATTTCCAATTCCCCTTAATGTAATTCCGCTGAAACTTCCAGGTGCGTTGCTATCTGGCACTAATTTCATCGTCACAGAATTTCCGTCGAGCATGGCCTGTCTACTGCTGTTGGATGTTCCTGTACTTAAAATGTAGTCGTAAACAAACCTCCTATCTCTTAAGATGTGATAATTGACTAAACGCTTTAGTTCTTCTACATCTGTGTTAGTTACCTGTTCGATGGTTTGATAGCCAAAAGCTTGCATTGCTGTATTATTTGGAGCGAAAATGGTGTAAGGTCCAGCACCGTTAATGGTTTCCAATACGCCAGAAGTTTTTAATGCCTGTGTAAAAAGTGTGGCGCTAGCTTCCGCAGCAATCGCATCGCCTAATAAATCGTGTACATAAGGTGTAAGTACACGGTTAAGTACTTGTATCAGGCCATTTGATGCAGGAATATTTTGTGATACTACTCTTGAACCGTTCAAGGTGAGTACCGTATCCTGACCTTTTATCCAATGAGTGGCATACAATTTTCCACCACGAGAACGTAACTCCTGATTGAATAAAAACGGTAGTTTATTTAACTCATACTTACCATCGAGGGTATGATAGTTAGCGATGCCAGAAATGGTAGATGGATTAGCCGTTAATACCGCCACAGCATTGTTGTAGCCTGCCAAAGTAAAGGCTGCATCAGAAGGCACCAGCGTTGTGTAAGGACCATTGCCTTCTTGTAACTTTTTATCTAAACCACTAAGCCTTAAAGCCGCACTAAAAGCCGATAAATTAAAGTTATCAGCAATGACCAAATTGATTTTGTTATTATCATAATCGCTGAGTTTATTTTCGTCTTTTCTACAGGATACCCCTAGTGCAGCCATCAGCAGTAAAGCAAAAAGTTTATTTTTTTGATTGATTTTGATTCGCTGTGCCATATTATTTAAGTTTAAAACCTTTGGGAAAAAGTAGATGATCAACTACGTGGATGGGGCCATTAAGGGTATTGATGTCGCCTTCAATAACATTTGCTGCAGGATATTCAGATCCTTTTACTTTTAGTTGAACAGCATTTCCATTTTTAGTAAAATCCAGTGGCATTTTAAAGGCATATTCTATGGTTGGGTTACCACCAGCACTTACTAGATAATCGTTTAAGGAAGAACTAAGGACATTGCTGTAGAATACGGTGGCATTGCTAATAGCTCTATCGCCTCCCTGAGTTGCTGGCCTCAACATCCTACCAAAATCACGATGAAAATTAAAAACCGTGTCTAAAGGAAATCCGCCCACCACCGTAAACAGGTTCTCATCAAAGCGAATACCATCCAAACTGCGTTCATTAAAACTAATCACATCGGCCACGCTCATAAAACCTGCCTTATGAAAAGCTTCATCAGTAGGCGCAAATAAAGTAGATATCACAATGTTTGGACCACCTAAAGCATTTTCGTTGATCGTCCAGTTGTTTTTATAATAATTACGTTCGTAAGCGTATTGCACGATTTCATCAGGCGATGGTTTATAGCCGAACAAAGGTTCCATATCCGTGGCGATCTTATCGATAAAAAGATCATCGCCCATTCGCTGCGCCTCCAGAAACATGGTAAACCTACCATCAGCCTCTAAAGCCTCTAATATTGTTTTGGTAGGTATTTCTATCGCTTTCTCTATGACGTATATGCCGCCATTTGTAGCTGGCTGATAGTTCAGTTTCCCTACATTTTTGCCATTGATAAGTAATTGATCTTCTCTAACAATCATATAGTTACGATAGTGATAGGGATCTGCCCTTTGACCATTACCAAGGCCGCCTTCATAAAATGGTAGAAATAGCTGAGGATTCACCAGCATACTCTTCACCATAAAATTGTCGGTTCGCGTTTTTAATTCCTCCGGTGCAACTGGGCCTAAAGTGATGTAAAACTTCATCAAATCGGCTAATTCAGCTACAGATTTTTGGCCGATTTGACTTGCACCTAAACCAGCAGCCTGCATTGCAGCATCATTAGGAACAAACACCGTAAAAATTTGCTTACTAGTGGTTGCATTAAGGACATCCTTAATATTACTTTTTTGCCAAGCACTGTAAAATAACTTTGCTGGTGAAGCCGCTAGCAATTCTTCTACGGTTTGTGTGGCATCACTTTGAAAGGGAATTTTTGCACCTTCTGGCTCTGGCAGAAACTCGGTTTTACTACATGCACCCAAAAGGAAGATGGCAAATAGCGAAATTGCTAATGCAATATATCTTGATTTATTAATCTTCATGATTTTATTGTTTAATTGCTTGTGCAGGAGAAAGCAGTGCGGTTACCATGTGATGCACTATTCCATTACTGCATAAATTGTCATTTTTAGCAACGATGTCGCCAGTCCCACTTGTGATTACTGGATCAAATCCCCCCTTACCAGCACGTATAGAAACCCAATAGGCAAGTTTAAAAGTTGGATAGGCCTTTGAAGCCGAGAATGTCATATAATAACTGTCGTTATTCAGTATGTACTCGAAATTGGAACTTGAATTAATTCTTGAAAATACCTGAGCGTCTGAAACGAAGAAGTGTCTATGGTGCATCAAATAAGTGCCAAATAATCGCTCTCCAACATATTTATTAATATCCATTGCTTCTATGGAGGCCGATGTAATGCCAATTTCCTCCAAAGCAGCATTACTTGGTGCAAAAACAGTGAAAGATCCCTGTCCTGCCAGTTGATTCCATAGACTAAACTTTTTTAAGCCTTGCACAAATACGCTGTATTCTGCACGTTCAGCAAGCCATTGCTGTATGTTCTTGGTAAAATTAGGCTTCATTACACTTCCAAGGAGATGTAAGGTACCATTGGCAACCTGCACATCCGTACGGGTAACCTCTGCTCCAGAAAAATAAGTTTCATTCTCTACCCCGCCATTGGGGTTAAAACTAGCTCTCGAAACGTAGAGGTCAGAACCTTCCAAAGTGGTGTAACGTACATCAATGCCGTTGCTAGGAATATCATCCACTCTTAACCGACGTGGCAAAATGTGGTATCCTATTACTTTTTTCAAGCTATCTTGGTTCATCTTATCAAAATCACTTGCACTATAAATACCCAAGGCATTAAAAGCTGCATCTGTTGGTGCCAATACGGTGAAAGGCCCTGCTGCGTTTAACTTTGAAAAGTAGTCTGTTTTTTGAAGTGCGGCACTAAACAGTCGCATTTCGTAGTTGTTCTTTACAAAATCACCGGCTGGTCTCACATTTTCATTTGGAGCAGCCACCGTTAAGTCGTCATGCTTGCAGGCAGCAAGCAAAAGCATGCACAATGCCATCAGTATGTACTTATATTTTCTTATCGAGATCATCTTCTTAATAAATAGGTGCTGGATATTTTCTTTGAATGGTAGTGAGGTAAACGCGGCCATTTACCACCTCTATGGTATTTACAGTAGCAAAAGTGGCTGGGTTGTTTTTACCAGAATGGATATTTACCAATAAATTGGGCAAGAGGGCCCCGTTGTCGTTACTGGTTAAGCCCACCTGTCCATTAAACAAACAATTTACCGAGACCCAATTACCACCGTTACTAATATTTCCTGCATAAAATGGATTGTTGGTGATATCCATTCCTGGAATGAAAAAGTCGAAACGCTGCCAGATATTTGTTGCAATACCATTGGCATCTTTAGCTGCCCACAATGGAAAACTTGCATATGGACTCACTACCGGAGTTTCCGTATTACGCTTAACGTTAGCCAAGTATTTCCCCTTAAAACCTGGGATTGTAGGACTATTATGATCCAGATTTGTCTGACTTTCGTATAGTGATAAGAATACATTCATCTCATCCTTCATCCCTCCCTGAAAACTTCTTAATCTCCAATTCTCTGGTTTAAGTGATGCATCTGCTTCCCAAAAACCTTTTGAGCTCATATTATAGAAGTTTACGTAAGCAAGCGAGTCGGACAGGGGTAGTTTATGAAAATTCTCCTGACGCAATAAAACCCCTGTTTTTTTGGTTACGAAATCTTTTTGCAAAAGATGTAAGGTATACACCTCCTTGGTAGTAAGATCAATTGTAGTATCGATCAGGATATCCTTCTTTAAATGATTTTCTAACTGAAAAAATGGAATGGTATTTTTTGGACGGTAGGCAAACATAATGCGTACTCTTCCAGAAGGAACCTGTGCCCAGCTGCTCAAATCAAAACCATTTAATATGGGACCAACCAATACATTTTCCTTACCAGGATATTCTGGATTGTTTACCGAAGTACTGGTTCCAATATGCGATGGATATGGTGGTGCATAAGCCTCACGCTGATCTAAAAAATCACCTGTAATTTCTGCTCCTGTAGGTACTCCATTAGCATCAACAACGGGATTGATGAACATGCAGAGAAATGGGACTTTATCATCTTTGCTACCAAGCGTTTGCACATAATTAAGGTTATTAAACACACGCAGATACGCTGGATCATCTATCTTACTATATTCTACTTTAACACAGCCAGAAGCAAATAGCAAAAAGCTTAGTGCTAAAAGCCATGCGCTAAAACTAAAGCTTAGCTCATTTCTTTGGTATAATCTTTCGTTTTTCATTATTTGTTATGTTTAACAATGATCATTTTAGCTTGGGTTGCTAGCGAAGTTGCAGCTGTTTTGCCAATCAAAGCAATGGTATAGATACCTGCTTCCTGTACTGGGATTTTTCTCGAAGCTTGTGTGTAAAGCTCTTTTTTAGCGATGAAGTCGTCATTTTTAAGCTTATTGATGTCATTAGCCCAAATACCTGGCACCACATTAGGTTTAGAGCGGTAAACCATCAAATCAAATGCAGGTTGATTATAACTTCCACTAGCAAAAGGTCTTTCAAATAATGGAACACCAGGTTGCATATTTACGCCTACCGCCGAATTGCCAGCTCCTACCGGCTGTCCATTGTTTGACGTGAAGGTGATGTATGGATTATCACCAGAGAAATTCAGGAATCTTTTAAAGAAGAAAAATTTCTGTTGAGTTCTGGCGAATGTTGCATCATCTTGGTTGGTATTTTGAGAAGAAATAGCACCACTTAAATCGTTAGCAACGATCAACAATTTTGCCGCTCCAGAAGGATCTTGATAAAGCCAAGCAGTGTAGTTTTGCGCCGGACGCAATGTTTGTTGTGCGCTTGCAATTACTTTCCCTTTGGCATCTAAAGCTTCTACAGTGTGGTTTCCATGTACAAAATTCGCGTACTCACTTACATTACCGAAATCTAAGTTGTTGGCAATAACTTTTCCATTTGAACGAAAACTTATCTGCTGTGCATCCCAAGCATTGGCACCATGTATCCTAAAATAGGTATTGTTAGCTGGTACACTATTGTCGTTAATGATTTGAAACGAATTCTGATAAGTATCTGAGGTTTCGCCAATTTCATTGATTAAATAATTGTAACGCTGTGGGGCAACAAGAATGGTGTAAATGCCTCCAGGTTGGTACGTTTGAATAGGCGCATAAGTAAGCGCTGTAGAATTCATCAAGTTGTTGGGAATGGTAGATGTAGGTGGATCAATTAGCGTAAACTCATAAAGCTCGCTACCCAAAGCCGGCATTTGTCTGCCATTTTGCATCAAGATTTTAAACTGGTAAGTTCCATAAGGTATTTCTATGTATTCGGAACTTTGTTTAGCCGAACTAATGTTGTTCGTTTGCGGATCAACCAACGTTCCATCTGCAAAAGCCAAAGAAACACTTCCCGTTAAGTCTTCCAAAAGACCGCTGGCATTATTTCCCTTATTTTTAATTTCACCCGACAGGTTTACGATCCTGATTTTGAAATGATCTGGTTTTGATGGTGCAGCCACTCCTCTCTTAATAGGAACTACCTCTGGCTGCCCGGTCATAAACACGCTTGGCATCAAGAAATAATCAGTTGGATTGCTGTAATCATTTTTCACTTCAACTTTAATATCAGGCAGTAAGGTTGGTTGATATAGCCTACTCATGAAATCGAATTTTGCGCTTCCCTGTGCATCAAATAAATCTTGAGGGACATTCCAAGTTTTGCCCAATCTCCCATCTATAGGAAAATAAGAGGTACCTGGAAATTTATAGCTATCTGGTCCAATATTATTTCGTACCACAAAATTTGTCAAGCTATCGCCATTGGCTATTACTTGGTTAAAACCACCGAGGTTGATGATACGAGCCGTAGAATTGGCTCTATTATCGGTCAACACCCTGTTATCCAAAATATGATCTACCTTGTCTTTTTTACAGGCTTGCCCCATAAAAAGTAAGGTTAAACAAAGTAGACTAAGCAATTTATAGGTTATCTTCTTCATTAGTTTAACAGGTTATAGGTAAAGCCTAACATAATTTCGGCACCACGATTAAAGCTTCGGTTAATGTATTCGTTACCATACCATTTACCCCCAGTTTGCGGGTTAGCGTAAACAGTTTTGATTGCTGGATTCAGTAAATTTTTCGCGTAGCCTTTAAACTTGATGTTTTTGCTCAAACGTTGGCTAAACACAAAATCTAAAACAGGTACGGGCATGGTGTACAGATCAGGTTCGCCGGTAAGGTTAATTTGCACTAAACGTTCACCTACCACATTAAAAGTCATGGTAAAATCAGAACCTGATTTTTGATTATCGTAGTTTAAATAAGCGTTAATAGAATAGGGAGCTTGCTCAAACAGCGGACTATTTTTTGGCGTATAACGATCTAGGGAACGTATAGCCTCATAACGTTGTGGTGTTTTCTTGATTTCACTTTGTGCTAATAATAAGTTAGAACCGAAATAGAAGTTTTTCAATGGATCCCACATGGCACCTAAGTTTTTCACTACCTCTAACTCAATTCCCCAAACCTTACCAATATTAGGATCATTTTGGAATTGTATGGTTGGAAACTCTGGATAAGTGGCAGCTAAACCTGCCGTTTGCAAACTAAATACCTTTACCAATTGATTTTCTATTTGCTTCCCAAAAGCAGAAATAGCCAATACTTCGCCTTTTGCTGGAAACCATTCCCATCTAAAATCTAAGTTTTGGGTAAATTGATTTTTAAGGTTTGGATTACCTACCACTAAGCCCATTTGAAAGGCATCAAATTCGAATACATTGGTAATCTCCCTTAATTCTGGTCTTGCCAAAGTAGTATTGTAGGCCGCACGAAAATTCATGTTCTGATTAAGCGTATACGTTGCATTTACAGAGTAGAAAGGCTTGTATCCCGTTTTGTACACTGAATTAGGATTAATTGGGTTTAACGGGATCTGACTTCCACCTGCTGTTAGTGAAGGATCTAGAAACACATCTGCAGTATCTACCGCAGAACCTATATTGGTCATTTCAAAACGTACACCGCCCGCTACACGCAATTTCTCGGAGAGCTTCAAATCAACCATACCGTAAAAAGCATTGGTTTCGAAATAACCTTTGTAGTTATTTGGCGATTTCTGGCTATTGTACAAGAATCCACCAACTGGCATCATCCCTTCTCCCTGGTTTGCCGAAGGAAGCTTGACACCTATAAATTCGCTGCTTACTAAACGGTTAAGGTTACCTTCTGCATCGTATAACGGCACTGCCTTATTTGTTGTAAAATTAGAGCCTGGCAGAAAAAGCTGATTTTCTGCGAATGAACGGTCTCTGAACAAGTAATTCACCCCTGTTTTAAAGGTTTGCGTTTGCCCCAATAACTTAAAAGGAATGTTTAAATCTGCTTTGTAGTTATAGTTTTGCTCATCAAGGTTACGCCATCTACGTCCATTGGGCTCGGCCTGTATAATCCCAAAGGGACCAAATCCGTTAACATAGCCAGACGTTAGTGCATACAAATGCTTGCTATAAGTGGGTGTACTACCTGTACCACCAGCACCAACTACAGGTCTGTTGTACCAACCTCCGTTTCTTGGCATATAATCAGCCAAGCTAGAGAAGCGGAAATCTGGATCATTTTGTGTTGAGTTAGAACTAGCTACATTATAGCTTAAACGTGGCGACAATTCTTTATCAAAAAACTTATGCTCGCCCTGTAGATTAAAGGTATTAAGTGTGCGGAAAGTTTGTTTTAGTGAATTAGTAGTGGTTAAAACATCGCCTGGCAAACCAGTGTATTCGTAACGTCCCGAGAGATTGGTTGCCTTACTCTCTCCGCCCCAGCTGCCCAAATACTGCATACTGATCTCGTTACGGTTATTAAAGCGATAGGTTAAACCTGCCAAAGTACCGTAGTTAAGTGTTTCTACGCCTGTGTTCTCTTTATAGGTTTGATATTTACCCATATACAAACTATTTGGCGTAATGTAATTTGGAATATTACGGAAGCTGTATACATCTGGATTTCCAGTCACTACACCTTGGTAAATACTATATTGGGTCAAATCACCTCCATTGATATCTGTAATTCGTCTATAATAATTCCCTCCCAATATCAAGCCTAGCTTGTGCTTTTTAAACACATCAAAACTATTTCCGTAAGTAGCAGAGTACAATTGGTTAAGTGGTGCTTTTCTAAATTGAGTGGTCATTACGGGATCAAAAGACTGCATGATACCGTTGATACGACTTACCTCTTGATAGGCATTAGGACTATAATTGCTATTGGCAACCATTTGTTGTATAGCACTTAAGCCGCCTGGGTATTGCTTCGATAGATTTTTGAAATCTTCACTTAAATTCTTCTGGTTAATTTTATTTCCAAAAGCACCCATATCGCTGTTCCAAAAACTATTGTACTGGCCATTCATGCCCACATTAGAGTTGAGCCCCGTTTGAGCAATAATTTCAAAAGTTTCCTTTTCAGGAACAGACTTGGTTTTCAGTTCCACAATACCTGCTGCTGCATCTGCTGGCTTATCGGGAGTTACTGTTTTATAGATCGTGATGTTATCCAATAATGAAGCAGGCACTAAATCTAGCGGAATTGTACTTCTATCTGGATCTGAAGAAGCCAAACGAACTCCGTTCAATTGTCCAATTACACTTCTGTCTCCCAAACCACGGATAGCCACATATTTATCGTCGGTAACAGTTACGCCAGAAACACGCTGTAAAGCCTGTGTAGTAGTGATACTTCCTGTTCTTTCAATCAGTTGCGAAGAAATAGCGTCCTGTATAATAGAGGCATTTTTCCGTTCATCCAATACAGCAATATCTGTATTTGCTTTTCTACGAGCCTGCACTACCACCTCTCCCAATGTGGTAGAAGAAGCAGTTAATGCAATAGTCAGATTTTTGGTATTGGCATCAACTTTAATTTCTCTGGTTTCGTAACCGATGTAAGAAATAACCAAGGTAGCGCCTCCTTCTGGTATGGTTAACCTGAATTTACCATCAGTATCTGTAGAAGCAGCAACATTAGCTCCTTTTATTCTTACACCAACACCGATTAAAGTTTCTTTGGTTTTGGCATCTATTACTGTACCGTTAATTACAATAGGCACTGGTTTTTTGGTGATTACCACGTAACCTTCTACTACTTTATATTGCAAGTTGGTATGCGACAAAACTAATTTCAGTGCATCTGCCACGGTAATTTCGGCGTCAACATTGACTTTTTTAGAACTATTATCTAGCAGCGCAACTTGAGCATTAATTTGAACTTTGCTTTGCTTTTCTATGGTGGCCAAACTAGTACCTAAAGTTGCGTTATCTAACTTTAGCTTAATTTTTTGATTGAGATTTTGACCTAGTGCACTATTAGCCAAAAGTACTCCCACACAGGCAAGTTTGATAGCTATCAGAAGAAACGAGCACTTCATATAGAAATAAATTTTATCTGTAGACAGATGGTCTTTAAGCACCCGACTATATTTCTTTCGCATATTTGGGGCAAGTGCAAGCAACTGCCTTACATATCGAGAAGAAATATGCAGGTGTAATAATTTTTGCATATTTTTGATCGTTATGGGTTTTCGCCATTGGCGGATATCTATTACTTATCTTGGGGCTGATGCGTCTTCGAAAACAACCAACCTTAGGATATTCCCGTCCTCCTCTCAAGGGAGGGCGTTTTTTATTTCATAGTCGAGATATTACATAGTCGTCCTTTCCTTGTTTTTAATAATGATTTCCTTACCATTGATTTGATATTGAAAATCACCGGCTACACTTAAAATATTCATGATTTTTGCAATAGAAATGTTGGTAGTTAAATTCACCTTCACCAATCTATTTGCCAAGGTTTTGCTATTTATTTTGATATCTACATTATACCATCGTTTCAAAATTTCAGCAATATCTTCCAACTTGGTTTCATTGAAGAAGAGCCTTCCCTCTTTCCAACCTAACACATCAGCAACTGCTACACTGTTTAAAGTTTTCTTGTTAAGATGTTCGTCCCAGGTTACTGTTTCGCCTGGCAATAACATTGCAATTGGTTCAATTCTATTATCTACGTGACGGTCTACTCGTACTTTCCCCGTACTTACCAAAACAGATATCGGCTTACCTGCAAAAGCATCAATTTTAAAAGAAGTACCTAAAACTTGCGTGCTTACATTTCCAGTTCTGATAATAAATGGTTTGTGAGGATTCTTGGTTACTTCAAAAAATGCCTCGCCTTCTAGCTCTACCTCTCTGGTTTTACCTGAGAAATTTTTAACGAAACGTAACTTACTCATGGCGCCTAAATAAACTGTCGAACTATCTGGCAACACAATCTTACTTCTCTGTCCTTGCGGATTTAGTTTTTCTTCAAAAGCAATTGCTTGGGGTAGTTCGTCATTTTTTTGAGCGTTATTTAATTGCCATAAGCTTAACCCTACAACTCCGATTATTAACACCGCAGCATAACGCCAAAATGTATTACGTTGGTAAAAAGGTTTTATCACCTCCGTGGGAGTTTTGGCCGCGTCATCAAAAATGCGTTGTTCTAGCTTTTGTTTCCAGCGTAGCTTTTGGGAAAGTGGTGCGTTATTAGTTTCTGGCGTAATTTTATCTACCCATTCTTCATCCCATATTTGGTTAAAGATTTGCTGGGCATCAGTGCGCTGGAGTATATCTTTTACTGATTTTATTTCCTGCAGGCTACAATTGCCAGCTAGGTATTTCTTAATCAGTATTTTTTCTTCTTCTGAATTCATTATTGTTGTCCTTCATTTTAAAAGACAGCGATAACAAAGCGATAGGGTGAGTGGAAATGAAAAAAATTAAAAAAATAAATACAGGAACAGAACAAGTGTCATATCTACGTGTTCTCTCATGTTTTCTCTAAGGAATTTTAGAGACATCAACATTTGGGTTTTGATGGTGTTGATGGATAAATTCATATTTTCGGCAATTTGCGGATAAGTCATCTGCTCTTCTCTACTTAACCTAAATATTTTTTGACGTTGCGGACTTAACTGCTCCAACTTTTGATGGTACAGTTTCTCCAATTCCTTAAAAGCGATTTCTTGCGAAACGGTTTCAGAAGAAAGCTGAGTCATTTCAGGAAGTTCATCAATAGTAACCGTAGCCATTTGCTTTTTCTTGATATAATTGAAGAGTACATTTTTCATGGCACCAAATAGATAGTGCTTTACTTCTCCTTGTATCTCGATGGTATTTCGCTTTCTCCAAATGTTATGCATCATATCCATGGTTAGCTCTTCAGCAGCTTCCATATTTTTCACATAATTGAGAGAAAATTTATACAAGGGTTCAAAATATCTATCAAAAAGTTGATTGAATGCCCTAAGGTTATCTTGGCTGCACTCTAGCATCAAACATTTATCAGAAAGCTTTGTATAATCCTTGGCCATTTTGCTATAAATACTACAATGCCAAAAGTATCCTTACAAAACCTACTTTAAATTACGCCAATATTAACTTATGGTAAAGTTGAAAATAGATTTACCAAAAATTTTGATCAAAAAAAATCATTTACTCATATAAAGAATAGTTTTAGGGATAAGAATTATTAAAAACCAAAGAAATATCACTTGTCGAAACCTAACTAAAAGATAGAGGTTAGATTAAAATATCAATACTAACCACTATTTATCAATTTGCTGCAACGCTAATCTTATTATTTTGCAACATCATTCTGGTTGCCAAAATATGCTCGCAAGGTCCTTTCTTAAGTTTATTACTCTGAAAAAATGAACATTCGCAAGCGCCATCTATTAGACGCTGATCTTTATCAATCAAAGCTAGCGTACTTAAAGTCTCATTTTTTGTTTTCACTTTACCTTTAATCTCTAGTACATCGTTAGCTATTCTAGTAACGATTTTTACCTGATCTTGGACGATAAAATCGTTAGCTAGCTTTTCTTGTTCGCTACCAAAACGTAAAGCAGCAAAATCAAGCGGTTCTTGATTCAGTTCTCTCACTCGATAAACGCCATTTTTCAAATCATAAATCACTCGCCCAGCTTGTGTGAACGCAGTTAATGCCGATGATACTACTGCAGAACTTAATCCAGATTTATTTGCAATTTCATCTGTAGTTGCAAACCAAGTTTCTTTCAAAGTATTAAAAACTTGTTGCTTGGTTAATAAATCTACATGACCACGAGGTGCCATTAAGTCAAAGTTTCCTGCTCGGCTCCAATCATTATTTGTCCAGCCCGATAAACCAAGCGTAAAAGTCATATCACCTAAATCAGCCATAAAAAACGAAGGTAAACCAGAACCTAGCAATACCACTTTAAAGCTTTTTGTAATTGGAATTAAGCGTTCCAAAATCATCAATCTCCTCCTACCCCAAATTCTAATTGTTTTTTCTTCTGAACCTGTATAAATAGATCGATGAAAAGTCAAGGTTTCATACCAAGGCTCTACTACCAAACGCACTGGCTTATCTGGTTCCAAAATGAAACGCAATGCTCTCGGACCATTGGTTTCCTTAAAGCGACGTAAATACTGGCAAAGGCTAAAAACGTCCATCGGATGTAATTCGAAAGTAGTTGCAGGCAAAGTCATTGCCGCACTTACTTGTAAAAAACCACGTACCCAAGAATCTGGCAAATCTATTTTTACTTCTTTGTAAACCTCTTCATTGGTGGTTTTAGTTTCAAATCCAGAGGGATCAATTTTAAATGAAGTATCCTTGTAACCTCTTATTTTTTGAAATTCACCATACAACTCTGCAGAATAATCTATATTGGTTGTACCACACTTAAAATCACTTATTTCTGTAAACACGTTATAATTACAGCTCAATTTACCATAAGATGATTCATCTTGGCTAAAGCATTCGAAAAAAAGCTCGTCTGGATGAATAGTAATTACAGGATCTAGTACAATCCACGCATCACGATCATTTTTATATAAATAATCGAAGTATTTACTTTTTGCTCTGTTAAATGGCCCAAGTACTCTATCTTTCTCTTGATAGATAGACTTCAGATCTTTTCTAATTTCGTCAATACGATTTCTTACCTGGTCAATCTGAAAGTTGGCCATATATTCGCCAAGCCAAAGTTTTTCCTGTTCTTCTGCCCAAGCCTTATACTCGGTTTTATCCTTTGGTTGGTAACGTAAATCAGAAACAACCACATCATGCAAGGCTGAAATGGCTTCTCTAAAAGCGATTTTTTTATTTAGTTTTCCAACAAAAAATGTGGGTTCACGCAGCGCATCTGGTGCAAAATTCATTGCCGTTTCGTTTGCATCATTACTGATGGAGGTATCTCCACTGTATTTATAATTGAATAACATGCGCTTAATTTTTGATGGTCAGGTGCATATCCAACTCAGGATAATACGCTTTAATTTTTGTTAAAATATCAATACAAGTGGCCTTATCTTGAACAGTAGATTGAGCTGAAACATCATCTAAAATACCTACGGCCCAGGCGGCAGTTTCTTGATTAGTTAGTGCTTCTTCAGATATAAAGCTAAAGACTCGATTTTTGGCTACCCTAGCTTTATTGACACGTGTAAGCACCGAGCGGAAATAAAAGGTTAACTCCTGCAGTAAATGTGGTTGGTTTTTAGCGTAAGTTGATAAGTAACTACTCACAAAAGACTGAACGTTTACGCTTGGATGTTCGCTCAGCTTTGTTAAATACGTTAAAGCATTTTCTGCATTAAAAAACCTCGTAATCATCTCTTTACCAAAACTCTCTACATCTGGTCTAATCGAATCTACAATGCTTATTAATGTATCTGCATCCCAATCTGTAGCTGTAAACTCGGTTTTAAAGAAATGAAATGCGTAAGCTCTGGTGTCGTCCCATTTGGAATCTGTTAAATAAAGTGATTGATTTCTCTGTTCACGGATTCGTTCCACATTTTGTTTGAAATAATTCCAGCTCCATTGACGAATTGCCAGAATTTCGTGGCTACCAAAAGAAATGATTTGTCTTAAAGAAAAACGATTAGAATCGGCATAAGCTTTCAAAATTTCGTAACCAGCCAATTGACTTGTTCTATATTGAGCATGAACTAATTTTGTAATTTCTTTTGGCTGTAAACCCGTATTCCAATACCCTTTTAGTTGGTTCAGCAAAAACCCGCTCAGCTTAGCATGCGCACCCTCAAATTTCTCTTTACGCATTAAAGCATAAACCAAAGCTGGCACAACAGTATTTCCTATCTCTGGCTGATGAACAACCAGTCGGTTGATTGTAGCAAAAACGGCATCCAGAATTCGTTCATCACTTTGGTCAATCAGCTTGAGTAAAAAATGGATATGTTGACTTAAAAAATGGTCTGGATATCGGTTCAGTAAATCTATACCACCATCCCTCACTTCAGCAAACTCGCTCAGCAACAACATTTCAGTTAAAGTAATGGGTATTTCTGTAGCCGAAACATTTTCAACTTTACTCAACAATATTTTTGCGGCTAAAATTTGATTACTACTCAAAGAAGAAGCCATCAACTGCTCTACAATAGTCCAGCTGAGCTTCTCTGCCTGAGCTTGAGCAATTAAAAACAATCTATTAATGGCGCTTTTGGCTTGAAGATTATTTTCTTCTGTATTTTCAAGATTTAAGAGCTCAGCAATGGTTTTACCTAAAATAGCTTGTGCCCGTTCATCAGAAAACTCATGTATTTGTAGCCTTTCATCAATCCAACTTTTGGTTTCTTCCTTGATGTTGAAAAGTGTAGTCAGCACAAATTCAATATCATTGAAATACAATGCACTGTTTGTATTTACCAATTGTTGCGCCCAATTTCTAGCTTGCTCCGTATTACTTCCCAATATTTTAGCCACAAAAGATAGCTTTCCGGCAAATTTGCTTTCATCGCTTTTCAATATCTCGAAGCCGAACTTATTTGGTAAATCGAATTTACTATTGAGTAACTGTAATATCGCCCGTTCGTCAAATCGTTGGCTAATTTCTTCAAATTTAGGATGAGCTTTTAACCTTTCATAAGCGAAAAGATGAATCCTACCCATCTCCGCCTGCATAAGCAATTGCACATAAGCTTCAGGCATTGCATCCCAAAGTTCTGGATATAATTCTAAACGAGGTAGCATTTCAACCTCATTTTTTTGTTCAATTTCAGTATGAATAACTGGAGCCGCAGATGGTGGAGGAACTACATTTTTTTTCCCAAATAAATTTTTGAAGATATTTTTAGCTGCGTCGATTACAGAACCTGTACTAGTATGATCAACAAAACCACTGTTCTGAGCTGGTGCCGCAAAAACAGTAGAAGAATTATAATAATAACTAGAGCTAACCACTGTTCTACTATTGGTAATAAACTTTAAGTTAGCCTGCAATTTACGCTCTGAATCATTGCCGAACAGAATAGTTGAAAGCAGTAGAGCATCTGAACATTCTGGATAATTTACAATATAGTAGGTATAAAGTTTGGTCTTGTAATCATACCTTCCATAATCGCTTAACGGCTTTTCTTGAGCAATGGTGTAATCTTTTTCTTTATACTGCAGCAAAATATTCACCGCAAGTTTCAAATACGCAGTGCTACCCCCAGCAATAGCAGTCTGTTTTAAAAAATCGACTGCATTTTTCTGAAAATAAGCTTTAGTATACTGCGAGAAAGCCAATTTACTATCTTTATTTTTTAGCTCTGCGCCCACCTTAACAGCTTGGTCAATAACGGTTAAATATGGCCTCGAGTTAGAATCTAGCGCATATGTTCGTCTAAACATGGCGGGCTGCTTTTCAAAACCATAAGATAAAAGAGCCAATGTTACAGCATCATTTCTTAGTTGCGCTAACTTATAAATTGCCCTTAAATGTTTAAAATATGGAGGTCGATAGTTCCAAGTTTTTAGTACTGCACTGAATACGGATAATATTTGCGGTTTTATCTTGCACAATAAATAAATGGATGTAAAATGATCTACTTCTTTATTTTCCGTATTTTGATGTAAAGCGGCAGTTAATAACTCCAAATCATCTATTTCAATGGCATATCTTACCTCTGTGGGCAGTTTCTCTAATAACTGATTGCATAACTTTTGCTGTTCAGTTTCGTTAGCAATGGTTAAAAGACCTTCGAAAGCTACATTTAATATATGACTTTTTTGCTTCACGTTATTTGCCAAGGCTGTAAACAAAGGTTCGGCGGTGGTAGCATTTAATTTAATTAAAGCGTACAAAGCCGCATAAGTTTGCATTTCATTACCTCTTGTAGCTAACTTTATAATAAAGGGAATAGCCTCTTGCAAACCCAACAAGCCTGCTTTCCAAATTACTCTGCTTGTCTTCCATTCGGTCTTAAAGCTATTTCTGCCCACTATGGCATCTTGCAAGCGTTGTAAAATTACACCATTCAAAGTATCAGGTTCAATGGCATCCAAAGACGGCAGTTCCATAAACACTTCTGTTTCTGTTTGATACCCCTTTTTTCGCTTTTCATTTTCTAGTTCCGCAAAAAGGATTTCGGCTTTATCCAATTGCAGAGCAGATGGAGTTTTTGTGCCTTCCTTAAGTGTATTTCCTCGTCTTCCGTATCTAAAATTTACTAAGAACTCGTTTGTAGAAAGTTCGCAGAGGTCAATTTCGTAGACTTTATCAGATTTTCCTTCCTTAAAAAATAACCTGCTTTGTTTAATAAGTTTCATATGCAAATCGTTTTAAAGAACATTCCACCAATCGTACTGTTTGGCTTCTGTATCTGTTTTTAAGGGAGTTTCTATTTTAACTTCTGTAGCTTTTTCTTCTGCAATAATTTTGCTTTCTTCTTCTACCACAGCTTGTTCTACCGGTGGATGACCATGTTTAGCTAAAATACTTGTTAATTGGGCTTTAAAAACCATTGCTTTACTCTCGTTCACCATTTTCACAAAGTTGATATAACCCTCAATTGCGTTGATTAAATACTTGGCATTGCCCCATTTTTGATCCTTCCATCCTTCTTTTTCGATTTGATGTAATAAGGCCCTGAACTTACGTAACTGAACACGTTGAACGTTTAGTTTTTGGTTTACAACAATGCCAGTTACCTTTTGCAGATTACCTTTCCGCATAATATGCGTTTTGGCAGGATGAATAGCAAATCCTTCGACCTCTATTATCTTTTTAAGGAAGAATAGTAAGCTGGCTATATTTTTTTCATTTTCTTTTGAAGTAGAAAAAGTCAGATCATCAGCATAACGGGTATACGTAAAATTGAATTTCGCTGCTAATCCCTGAATTTTCTTATCAAGTTTATATGCTATCAAATTACTAATTGCCGGACTAGCTGGCGAACCTTGTGGCAAAAAACGATTTCCCTTTTGAACATAATAATTTACTCCATCCATTTCCACTTTTTCAGTTTCGGCATAGGTGCAAATAAGGGCAAATATCGTTGAAAGCTGTTCTGAATATCCCAACTTATGGAAAAATCCCTTTACCCGCTTATAGCTGATGCTTGGAAAGAAATCCTTTAAATCAACATTGATGACAATATCTTTCTGAAGATGCGGCCTCGCATTGCTGACAATAGAACGTTCCTTTATAAATCCGTGAACATGGTGGTTAATCTGTATACGATTTAAAACATTTTCTAACACCCATAACTGCAATCTTTTCAACTTTTGCTTAGGTGCAGTTATTGTTCTTTTTCCTCCAGATTTTTTAGGAATTTGAAAAGCATGATAGTGATTTATTCGAGAGACTTTTCTTTGGTAAAGCAGGTATCGCAAGGCAGATAAATCTGTTCCAAGTGCTGATGCAAAATCAGAGAGATTTTCAAAAACTGGGAGATTAAATCTCTGCAAGCTTTCAATTGCCGATTCTATTTCATTTAAGCCTCCAGACACACCTTCGCCCAAATAAACAATTTGTTGCTGTTGTGTATCTTTCCAAGCTTCTGCTTTATCGTCTTTCTTCTGTTTATTCTTTTGTTTGGTTTGTTCACGTTTTTCCTTTGCCAATTTCATACGGGCTTTCCGCATTTCTTTTAGCATGGCCTCTTGGTTTTGATACTTACGGTCTTGCGCCAAGAGATTGTTCAACTCTTGATTTGCGGCAACTTCCCGTTTAATCAGTACTTCTGATAAACTTGGTGTATCTGAAGATTCCCAAAAACCTAAGCGCTGCATTTCCTCAAGAACGTAACTGTCTTTAGACGTAGCTCTAATACGGTCGTATATTTGTTGGCGACTCAGTTTTTCTGACATAGGAACTAATTTAGATTAAAAAAGCCCTGTCTCTTTTAGGAAACAGGGCAGAATTTAAAATCCTTCGTATTTTCATAGGACTATATCAATCAACTCCAGAGAACACGTACTATACGTACGGTTAAACTCGCGGAGTATGGAACCGAAACCGTACGTATAGTACGTGTTCTCCCCATAAAGATTGCAGGTAGTGCCGTGTGTCAAATATCAATTCTTCGATGACGAAACATCATCATTTTCTTATGCAGAAAAAGCAAGGTATTTTTTAAATCCGAAAGCAATATAGAAATAAAAAAATCGATTTTAAAACTAAGATTCAAACTATTTTTTTCTTGGTAACCCTTAAACTAACAGGCCTATTCATAAATGATTATGCAACATTTAATTTGCTCATTTTCATTCTACCTATTGCTTTCCCTTCAAGATAAATTATAGCTATCGCACCAATACATAGGCTTTTTATCATACAGCGCATTATTGGCCAAATGTACGCTGATAGCAGTACGAGCTCCAGTTATCACATTACTATCTGGTATCTTTTTGGTTTGGATACAAGTATAAAACTCATTAAAGGCGTACAGAGTTCCATCTTCGGTAGGAGAAGCTAAAATAGGAATTCCTCCATCTTTGGTCCAGCCAATTTTAGATGCTCCGGTAACACCATCAACTATTTCATTTTTAATGATAGCTTTTTTTTCTGGATAGAAAACACCGTCATTAGTTAATAAAGAAATGGTGCCTAGCGTGCCCTTAATCTTGAATAGGAAACCATCTTTTGAATTGCCACAGGTTGCACCAAAATTACCGATCATAGAATGTTTGCCTTCGTATCTTGCAGTAACTTGTACGTTATCGAATGTTTCCCTCCCATCCTTAAATATATCTACCCCACCAGTGGCGAATATTTCTTGCGGATGCGTATCAAAAGCCCAATTGATAAAATCTATCTGATGTGACAGCAATTCGGCAACTAATCCTCCCGAATATGCCTTGTACATTCTCCAATTGATTTGACGTTCTAACGAAGCTTTGGGCACTGGCTGTCTCCAATCGTGATTTCTATCCCACCTGCATTCTATTTGTGAAATTGTGCCCAATTGGTTTTTGGCAATCATATCTTTTACACGATAATATAGCGGCGAGTAACGATATTGATGCCCTACCTGTAAAACCTGATTCACCTTTTGCTTCGCCAGCTTAACCAGTGCCAGCGCTTCCTCAATGTTATAGGTCATTGTTTTTTCGAGATACAGGTGTCTACCAGAATTTAGCACGTCTACAGCAACAGGATAATGCAGATTTAATGGTAAAGCTACTACCACGGCATCCACAGATTTATCATTTAATAGTTTTTGGTAATCGGTATAAGTGCGAGTTTTTGGTTCGGAAATTTTCTTTGCTTGGCCTAAACGAAAATCTAGGTTATCACAAACTGCGGTAACCTTAAACTTATCTGGTAATTGATTGAGGAGGTGAATAATCCCCCTACCACGATTACCACAACCAATTATTCCTACATTAATGATTTGTTGGCTATCACTACCAAAAATACTGTTTTCGGGGATTAAAAATGCTCCCGTAAGCAGTGCTGAATTCTTTACAAACGTTCTCCGCTCCATCTCTATAGCTTGTTTGAGTTATAATTTATGAAAACTATTTTTTGATTCCGTTAGATTGCAAGTAGTAGAAATCACTCGCATCAAATTGTACTTTTTGAGAGCTATCAGAAGGCATCGCTACTTTTAACAAAGCAGTTTTTCTTGGGCCTACCTTATTTTCTGATAAATGGGTATGAAAAACGTAGTACCAAATACCTTTGGCATCTTTGAAAAGATCGCCGTGGCCGCTACCGTTCATCTTGGTATGCTGTCTGCCGAGTATTGGATTTGTTTCATCTTTCTTCCAAGGCCCTAATGGACGTTTACTCACCGCATAACCAACTGCGTAATCTTTGCTCCTAAAGTCGTTAGCACTGTAAATCATATAATACAGTCCGTCTTTCTTCACTACCGTTGGTCCTTCTGTCACTGTCCATTCTGCTTTTTCGGTATTTTCCCATTGCGTATCGGCTGCTATACATTTCGTCAGTGTATTTTTACGGATTGCAGAAAAATCATCTTCCATTTCTGCGACGTAAATACGATTTCCTCCATCAGCTACGATAACATGATATAGATACTTTTTTCCATCATCGTCTATGAAAACATACGAATCAATATTTCTATGCTCTGGAATAATTGGTTGCTTCTGCTCTTGTTTAAAAGGACCTAAAGGGCTGTCACTTGTGGCTATTGCAATATGTTCATCCGCAGTGTAGCTCATGTAGAATTTATTCTGATAGTGAAAAACCTGAGGCGCCCAAAAACCAGCATTACCATAAGCATCGCCTTTTTTTAAGGCATAACCGTTAGTTGCACCAACTGCTTTACTCCAAGTTTTCAAATCTTTTGAAGTATGCACCACAAAACCTTCGTTATTAGATTTATTATCTCCTGTTCCGTATAAGTAATAGACACCTTCGTGATAGAACATTGTTGGGTCCGCTAAATAAATTGGAGTTGGATCGGTACTAAAAACCTTTACAGGAAAAATCAATCCTGATAATAGTAAAAGAAAGGCTAATGTTTTTTTCAATTTCAATATAACGAACATTATGGATATTTTCTAATGGATTAAAACTGTTTACTGTTGTTGGTGACGACACTAACAATTGAAGCGAAAAGACTAATTACTGAACGTTGGCGAGGACGCCAACGTGTAATATAATTGCCTAAACGATTTCGTGTCCCGAATTTCGCGACTTCGCTGCGGTCGAAATGACGAATGGTGCTCTACTTCACCGAAAATTTATAGATACAGGTTTGCGTATAAACTTCCCCTGGATTTAACCTTGTAGAAGGAAATTTAGGATGGTTAGGGCTATCAGGAAACTTTTGTGTCTCTAGCGCAACTGCTTCTCTGTATTTAATAGCCTTACCATACTTACCTTTTGTTTTGCCGTCGAAGAAATTGCCGCTGTAAAACTGCAATCCAGGCTGATCTGTATAGATCTGCATTAGCCTACCACTAGCTGGCTCAAAAATTTCTGCTGCCAATTGTACGCTATCTTTACCTTTCTTATCCAAAACCCAATTATGATCATAACCTAAACCATTTTTAAGTTGCTGATCTTTCTGATCAATACGCTCTCCTATTGCTGTAGACTTTCTAAAATCAAATGGCGTATTGGCTACCGATGCAATTTCTCCAGTCGGAATTAAAACGCTATCTACGGGAGTAGTATGGCTAGCGTAAATAGTTAAAAGGTGATCTGTAATGGTTCCATTAGCCTCACCTTTTAAGTTGAAAAATGTATGACTGGACAAATTTACCACGGTTGGTGCATCTGTTGTAGCACGATAATTAATTTTAAATTCGTTATCGTCTGTTAAGCTGTATTGTACATTGATTTTCAAGTTTCCAGGAAACCCTTCTTCACCATTTGGTGATAGATAAGAAAAATAAATGGTGTTTTTGTTTAGGCTGTCTACATTCCAAACTACCATATCCAACCCTTTTAAACCACCATGTAAAGTTTGTCCGTTGTTATTGATGGGCAACTGATAGGCCTTGCCATCTAAAGTAAATTTCCCTTTGGCTACTCTATTGGCATAACGACCCACAATTGGACCTAGAAAACGTTCACCAGCATTATTGATGTACCTATCAATGTTTTCATAACCTACGGTAACATCATCAAACTTTCCATTTTTATCTGGAGCCCACAATGAAACTACACGAAGACCTAAATTGGTCACCTGCAAAACCATTCCGCTTTTTGACTCTAATGTGTAAAGGGCTACTTTCTTACCATCCACCTCAGCAGAAAAAGCTTTTTCATCTAATAAGGTAAGTTTCTCTTTTGGCTTAGAACAAGAAAACAAGCCAAGCAAAAGGGCAAATACAATTACATTTTTCATAATTTATGCTTTATTAAATACTGGGAAACTATTTTTTATTTTGCTTGAAAAAATCTTCTACCCTTGTTGGGCTTAACATTTGCCAAAGTGAAGCTACAGTCCATCCAGGAGCAAAAATATTGTTGTAAAAGCCTTTACCATTTTTACCATAATCCCAATTGGTATGTTGTACTACTTCTGGATAATAACCAACTTTACCGATGTTAAACATGTGATCTTTAACTGGCATTAACTGTAGCATAGAACTTTTAATTACGCTAGAAAAATCAGAGAATCTAGTTTCTTTCTTTTGTTGCGCCAACCAATCTAGTACCGTAGCAAATTCGAAGATGAAAACATCTACGTGGTTATTTTCTACAGATACATTTCCCCATCCCCTAGTTTTAAAACCTACGTCGCCAAGCATTTGACCTTGTGCAAAAGGCACATCCCAAGTGTAATACCAAGTTAAACAGAAATAAGCAGCTTTCGAAGAAAGATCAATGTAATGCTGTTGTTCTTTCCCCTTAGTTACCATAGCCAAGTAATACATTGCTGTAGAAGCATATAGAGAAGCCTCTTTATCTTCGCAATTAGCATCCAAAGTAGAAGAGAAATAATCTGATTTTGCGATAATCTCTTTTTCTAAATATATTGCCGTACGTTTAGCTTGTTCTAAATATTTCTTATCCTTAAAGTAAGCATAAGCCATTGCTAGAGGTAATGTTGCTGATGGCGTACTGCCTCCACTAGCATCTTTAATTTGAAAATCGTTATCAAACTTTCTAGGAAAACTTCCATCTGCTTTTTGAATTTTAGCGAAGTTGGCTAACAAAGCTTTGATTTTGGTTTCCCATTCTGGATGTTTTCTACCTTTTTGTTTTTCATAGTTAAGATAGTTTAAAACAGCAAATACCGTTTCCGACTGACGACGAATACTATATACATCTGTTTCTTTATTGCGAGCAAAATCAACTACTTCCCTAAAAAGACCATTCGAGGTAAAGCCTTTCGCCAAATAACTATCAAAAATTGCGTTCGCGTTTTTTACTAAGGATGGATTATTGTTTTGTTCGCCATATTCTAAAGCATTGTAAGCATTTAACAATACACGACCCACAAAACCAACTTCAGCTAAGCCTGTGCTTTTGCTATCATCAGTATGTAGTTCTACGCCAGAATAATATTTCAAATCGTACTTATCTACATAACTCTCTGCAAAAAAGTTGGTTAATATTTTTTTTGCTTCTGCATTAGCATATTGGTTTTGCACTGCTTTTGGTTGGTAGGCATCGTAAGAATAAGTCCATGCTTTCGCAATGAAATCACCGTAATCTTGTGCCTTTCCGCTGTTCACTTCCCAAACTAAAGTTCTGGTTTCGCCTTTGGCTAATTTCTCAAATGCTTTTACCGCCGGTATTAAGGTTAATTTTCTTACGTAAGTTTTTGGTGCTTCGCTAAATGGAAATCCGAATACCAACGAAGAAGCTCCTTCTACATTTCTAAATCCAGTAAAACCGATAGAAGTTTTGCCGCTTAAGATGACCTCGCCAGAGTTGTGTGTAGTTAATGCTTCGTTCTTAAATTCATCTAACCTTATTACCGTAAAATAATCACCTGTTTTTTCATTAAAAATACCTGTTAATGGTGTACTCAACCTATCTTCTCTTACTTGCCAACTATCGCTGGTAGCAAATGATGGTGCTTCTTTTGGCGAGCGTAAATTTTTATGGTACCAAAATCCTGGCAAGAAGAATTGACAATCGGCGTGTTTAAAAGAAGGAATGCTAAACACTTCCTCTAAGTTATAGTAAACTGTTTCTTGAGCCGTAATTTTCACTTCTATTTTAGTACGACCAGCTTGGCTGGTTGTTTTTTGTACAATTTGTAGAGGTAAGTTCTCTCTAGCAGCTAATACGCCATTGCCTTTATCTGTTAATTGATAAGTTTTTGCCGCATTACCTGGCAACTTTAAATAGACAGTATATGCTTGCTTGGTTTCTTGTGCATTTGCAACGAAACCGTAACATATAACTGCCAGTGCTAAGAATACTTTCTGAGTTAACTTCATGTTGTTTTGTGTGTAGTGTTGGATTTAGGAAAGCCCAATTGTGCTTTAATTTTATGAACTTTAGGAATTAGTTTCCCTTATCAATAGTTAAAAGGAACAGCTAAAAAATAACTGTTCCTTTACTGAGGAATTAATTTAGAGGAATAACTTTTTATCTTGGATAACCTGGATTTTGCTCTAATACAGCGGTGTTGTTACGCTCAATTTCTGATTGAGGAATTGGCCACAAATTGTAATGTGGTAACGCCATCGCTGCATAATATGGATTGAAACGAGTAACACGATCGTACCATAAACCTAAACGCATTAAGGTTAAACGTCTTTTCTCTTCGTAACCCAATTCACGTAATCTTTCATCTAAAATATAATCGATGTCAAGATTAGCTTCTAACACTGGATTAGCATTTGAACGAGCTCTTACCGTATTGATATCATTAGCTGCTAAATCTTTTCTGTTTAAACCTAGATAAGCTTCGGCTCTGATGAAATAAGTTTCTGCCAATCTGAACATGTATTGATCTAGATACGTGCCACCAGCTCCGTTTTTCAATAAACCTGTAGCGGCATTTTCATATAGCGCTGCTGGATGACCGCCTGGCGTAGTTGCTTTAGCTTGGTAAGCATAGAAGTTTCTGCTCGGCACCGTTATTCCTGCTGGTGGATTTTCTGTAGAGATATTCTGTCCATTAAATGGAGAAGCGGGATTTTTAGATGGGATATTTCTTACGAAGTTGATGTTCGCATTACGGATATCATTATTCCAGTCGCTTTGCCAAATCGTATTACTAAAGTGTCTGGTCGATAAAGCCCATCCCACACCTCTTCCGCCAGTTAAATCACTAGTTGGATAAACGAATGGATTTGGACTGATAGGAGTTAAATTGAAGTGAGGACCAACATGCCTTTCTAATAAATAATTATTAGGCTGTCCGGCAGTGTTTGATGATCCACCAAGCACATCTGTTTCAAATTGAATTACCCATAAACCTTCTAGGTTAACACCGCCTTTACGATTTTGGTTACCAGGCTGGAATAAATCCCAATATACATTTCCCGTAGCTACCGTTGATTTTGTTCCAAATCGGGTTGTCATTAAACGTACATTGGTATCGCCAATTACATCGGTAGCTGCATCAACGGCATTCTGGAACTGACCTGCCGCCAAATAAACTTCTGCCAATAAGTGCGAAGCTGCCTGTTTACTGATTTCTCCATCTCTAACCGCTTGGATAGAAGGCAAATTAGTTACGGCAAACTTCAAATCATCAATTGCTTGCAGGTAAACTTGTTGTCTAGTGGCTCTTACAAAATCAGTTTTTGGACTAGTTACTTCATTTAAAACCAATGGTACTCCACCAAACAAATAAGCTAATGAACGATAAGCAAAGGCTCTGAAGAATCTAGCTTTTGCCGTTACAGCTAATTTTTCTGCATCGGTCATACTAGAACCAGGTGCTCTATCTATGATTGCATTGGCTTCTGAAATGATTTTGTAAAATGCAGACCAGTGTGTACCTGGTATATCTCCACCACCAACTGGCGCATAAGCGGTGCTCATTGGTGTATGTCTACCCGTAAATGGCTGACCATCGAATACAATATCACAACCGTACATGTAATCGAAAGGATGGTTTTCGTTTCTAGTATAAAATTCGAAACGAGTAACACGGTACATATCGTTAACTGCGATATTAAAATCTGCAGCGGTTTTGTAAGCATTACCCCCACTTAAAAAATCTCGTGGGGTTTCGTCTAAAAAGCCCTTCTTACAAGCAGTAAAACTTGCTGCAACAAAAAGGATGAATATGATGAATATCTTTTTCATGATGATTAAAAAGTTACGTTAAGTCCTAGTGAATATCCTTTTAACAATGGTCTGCCCGAAGTCGTCATGCCACCATTACCAATTTCTGGATCCCAACCTTGCCAATTGGTCCAAGTGTACAAGTTTTTACCACTAGCAAAAACATTTAAGTTTTTAATACCGGCCTTTTGGAAAATTTTACCATCTATTTGATAAGATAAAGTCACGTCTTGTAAACGCACAAAACTTCTATCGTAAAACAAAGCTGGTGCAATTGCTGGCGCTAAAGTAAAGCTTGGATATCTACCGTTCGGATTGCTAGGGCTCCAGAAATCTGTACCACTGATATGGTTCCAGCGAACGTTGTTATCATCTAAACGTCTAGTCTGTGTGTTGTTGCCCAAATAACCGTTAGATCCGCCTTGTATAGAGTTAACAAACACAGTTAAACTTAACTTTTTGTATTTAAATGTATTTAATACACTAAAACGATAAGCAGGTTGAGTTGCACCTAAAATCTCGCGGTCATTGGTATTGATCAATCCATCTCCGTTAATATCTTCTACCCTAATATTACCAGTAAAAAATCCTGGCGGCGGTACTTCATTTAACTGATAAATCCCATTAGTTCTGTAATCGAAAACTGGATATATTGGTTGGCCTATAAATAGATTACTTGAAACTAAATCTCCTGTACCTAATAAAGCTACCACTTTGTTTACGTTTCTAGAAACTGCAACGGTGGTACTCCAATTGAAACCATTTGATGACTGAATGTTCTTTGACGTCAAAGATAGTTCAAAGCCTTTATTGGCAACTTCGCCAACATTAGTGTTAATCCTATCATAACCCGTAACAGTTGGTATTTCTACCGGAAATAATAAGTCTTTAGTACGTCTGTTATAATAATCGAAACTACCAGTTATACGATTATTGAGTACGGTAAAATCTAAACCTACATTGTATTCTGTTGTTCTTTCCCATCTTAAATCTGGGTTTGGCAACGTAGCGACAAATTGGCCATACTGAGTTGTTCCTCCATCACCAAATACATAAGCAGGGTCGGAAGTAACTCTATCTAAAGAAAAATACCTTGAGGTAAGGTTTCCACTCACACCATAACCTACACGTAGTTTGGCGTAGTTTAACCATTTAAGCGATTTTGCAAAGTTTTCTTCATTTAATACCCAGCCTAAAGATAATGATGGGAATGTGGCAAACTTATTATTGGCTGCAAAACCTGAAAATCCGTCTCTTCTTATAGTAGCTGTAAGCAAATAACGACCGTCAAATGCATAATTTACTCTTGCCATTTGGTAATTCAACGCTTCTTGCCAAGCATTTGAATTGGTAAATTGTAATGCACCCAAGTTTAAATTATTGTAGCCTAAATTCATACGAGTAAAACCTGTAGCTCTTGCTTGGAAGTAATCGCTTTGACGTTCTACAGCACCATATAAAGCTGTTGCAGTAATACTGTGCTTGTTAAAACTACGGTTATAGGTTAAAATATTATCGATGGTGTAATCTGAGTACTGTTCGTTATTTTTGTATGCTTCTCCAGTTAAATTTGCACCATACTGATTTGCATTATAACGAAGATCAGTTCTGTAATTAACACCTACATTTAACTTATAGCTTAATCCTTTAACAAAAGGAAAATCTATTTGCGTATAAACGTTGGCAAAAAGCGTATTGTGTCTTTCCTTATCATCTACATCATAAGAAAGGAATGGATTTGTACCAGTAGTATTGAATGGTTGAGGTCTTAAAGTACCATCTGCATTGTATGGCGAGTTTAAAGGTGACTGTATCATCAACTCATTTAAAGTAGGCTCTTGACCATCGTTATTTACAAATGAACCAAATGCTTGTAATCCAACTTTAGCCCAAGGAAATATTTGCGATTCAATATTAGATCGGATAGATTTACGTTTAAACAAATCGTTAACGATAAAACCAGCCTGGTTGGTGTAAGCTCCTGATAACAAATAGCTAACTTTGTCGCCACCACCTGAAATACTCAATTGGTTATCATTGATAAAACCTCTTTTTGTACCTGCTTCCCACCAATCAAAATCGGTATCTACTAGAGTATTTGGTTGCCCAGAGGTTAGTACTCTTTGAGAAATATCTACATAATTGGCAATATTGAAAGAAGGATCTGGAACAGTATAGCCTGGTGCCAAAAAAGCCCTGTTATAGTACAAATTACGAACCTTATCTAAGTATTCCTCCCTTCCCATCGGGCGTAAATCAACTGATGGTTCTTGCGTAGCATAAGAAGTAGAAAAATTAATTCTCGGAGGAGTATTCTTACTGCCTTTTCTAGTGGTAATCAACATTACACCGTTAGCTGCCTGTGCACCATAAACGGCAGTTGAACTTGCATCTTTCAAGATATCTATTGACGCAATATCATCAGGATTGATGGAGCCTAAAGAATTATAGTATTGAACTCCATCTAAAATAATAAGTACGTTTTGGTTTCCATTGATGGTATTTTGACCGCGAATAGTGATGGTTGGCGTAGAACCCGCAGTAGTAACTGGACCAACGTTTAATCCTGGTACCGAACCTTGTAAACTTTGTGCGAAGTTAGTATTAGGTGCATCTTTAAAAGACTCTAAGTTGGCACTAGCTACAGCACCCGTTACATTTTGACGTTTTTGTGTACCGTAACCTACTACTACAACCTGATTAAGCTCGCTTCTTGAACTTTTTAAGATCACATTGATGACCTTTTGGCTACCCACAACTTTCTCTTGAGTATCATAGCCCAATATAGAGAAAACGATAGTTGCATTTTCATCAGGAACATTAATAACGTAAACTCCTTCTGCATTAGTAAATGTTCCAGCGGTAGAGCCTTTAACCCTAACCGTTACGCCTGGTACTGGTGTTCCAGTTTCCTCATCAACTACTTTACCAGTAATATTAATGGCTTTTGAAGCTGAGTTGGCATCTCTAACCTTACGAATAGCAATTACATTATCTGATGCTTCATAGGTTAATCCCATCGATACAAATAATTGATCTAGCAACTCTGATAACGGGCGCAATTGGCTAAAAACTCTAACTTTTTTGTTAGGATCTATCACCTGTGGGCTGTAAACGAAGTTGATGTTATAGTCTGACTCGAGTTTTTTAAGTACGTTGCCCATAGTCACATCAGACTGATCTATGGAGATTTTCTTGTTCAAAACATCTTGACCACGTGTTGGCGTTGCCAAAGCTGTACCAAAAAGAGAAAGAACTATAAAAACTTGTAGAAAAGTAATACTCATAATTTTTACGAGTAAAGGTTTATATTTCATAATTTTGTTTTGGGTTATTATTTGGTTAGTAACTCGCATAGTATGCCCTTATACACCTCTTGGTGTATCCAATAACTGTAAGAAGTTTAGGGCTCTAAAAATCGGCCAGCAGTACCGCGAATACTGCTGGCTTCTTTTTTATAATTAGTTTATGTCTTCATCATCTGACAATTTAGGTTCATTTTAAAAAGTTTAATTTATTGTGATTTGACCTTCGTTGAAATTGCAATCGGCATCTATGGCCTTGCAAATCATCTTAATTTTTTCTTCTAATGATAACTGCCCTAGTGAAGCCGTAACGGTTGCCTTGGCATATTTCTCTTGATTGTAATTGATTTTCACGTGATAAGCCTCCTCCAGTTTGGCAACTATTTCGCCTACCGGTGCATTATCAAATTTGAAAGTACGTAACGCTACTTCTAGCGACAAAACCAAAGGCACAGCTAGCGTTTGTTTGTTCAATTCGCCATCTTTTTTCGTTAATATCACCTGCTGATTAGCAGTGATAACTTCCTCAGAAATTGTACGTTGTTCTTGATCTTGATTTAAAACCTGAACACGGCCTGTGTTAACCACTACGGATTTTTTCTGACCTAAAAATGCGCTTACCGTAAAACTGGTTCCCAGTACTTTGGTGACCATGTTATCGCTGTAAACAACAAAAGGTTGATTTGGATTTTTTTGCACTTCAAAAAAAGCCTCTCCCTCTAACTCAACCCTTCTTATCGTATCATCAAACTTTTTAGGGTAATGTAATTTTGAATTAGGCGAAAGTACAACCATACTTCCATCTTCTAGTTTAATCAGTTTTGCTATTTTATCGTTGTTAACGTAGTCGATAAAGTTTGAGCTCACACTTGCCGTATCAGCCGTGCTGTGTTTTAATTGCGCATTGTATATCCAAATAGAAGATGCAAGAACAACTAACAATACCGCCGCAACCTTAAACCAGGTTTGCGCATAAAGTCTAACAGCTGGCTTTTCTTGAATATCGATAGTTCTACTATGGATATGAGTATGAATAGCTAACTTTTCATTTGCCGATAATGGTGCCGTAGCTGGTTGTAGCTGTAAGGATAATAATATCGTTTTAGCCCTATCTATTTCTTCTTGCTTTGCTGGATGTGAAGCCATAAACTCAGCCCAAAATTGATCTTGTTCATCGTTAGGCAATTTTACCCAATCAATGAATGATTCATCAGCTAAAAAGTCTTCTACTCCAAAATTCTCGTAATTTTTCATTTTTTTTGTGCGATAATAATGATGAATGGCCTATTTGTGTTTTTATTGGCACCATCCAACAAAGCTAATCAATTACAACATAGGTTATATTTAACGTTGCTAACCTCCTTAATCGAATGTGAAAGCACCCACTTCCGCTAAGCCCGGTTGTCTTTGTGCATCTGCTCCAGTTTTAGGTACCAACTTAAAATATCTTGCAGATATTTTAGCAGGCAATGGCAATAAGTGTTCTTCTCTATCTTTAGTTTTCAATGTAAAAGTACCTCTGCTAGTGAAAGTGATGTTATCGTCACTCGTTAATATCTCCATAGTGGCAATCTTTCTGTCCCCAGGCTTCTGTGCTACACTAAATCCATCTAATTCTAATTTCTCACCCATATCTATGGTCACAAAATGGTTAGGGTAGTTAGTTGCATTTACGGAATATCTAGTGATCCAAAAAGTGGTAGGATCATTATCCAACAACCTGTCAGCTAAACGATTATTAGACGGCTCTTCAGAGCTAAATTCTTTAACAGTCCATTTGGCTTTTGGAAGATTATGCACAATTCGACCTTCTTTCGTCCATACTTCGCTACTTCCATTAGCAAAACTTCTAGTGGTAGCCATGATGATATTTTTCTGATCTTTCATAAACATCTGGCTATAATATGCACCTTGATCAAGCGGCAAATCTAACCAAGGATCGCTTATCCTCACTGCATTTTTTGCAAGGCCATTTCCTCTGTAAACCAACATAATTTCTTTGTGGAAGTTGCTTACATTTCTACCATCTTTGGAATGAAACGAAATTAAAGTTTCGCCAGTTTCTAGTTGCAATAAATGCGGACCAGCACCGAAGATATTATCAACCGTAGATAACCACCTTCTGCCGTTAGTAGAAGTTCCCAATGTTTTATATTTCCAACGTGCCGCCATTGACGACCATAACACGTAAGGTGATTTACCATCTCTGATTGATTCGATGGTAAAGATCATCCCTTTGTTATCTTTCAAGATTACAGGAGTTGGCATCCCATCTCTCATGCCGTAAGTATACGCTACAGTTTCTGGGGTTGCCCAAGTAGCTCCATTATCTTTAGAACGAGCCATTAAAATCTCCTGCTGCACATCGCTACTAGGCCACCATTTAGCTTCGCTAGACCAAAACATTTCAATTTCTCCATCTGGCAGTTGAATCATACCTGGTTCCCAGGCTCTGCCTTTGGCTACAATTTGTGGCTGTCCCCAGGTTAATCCATTGTCTTTACTGATGATGAATTGCATGTTGTTCTTGTTGTTATCATCGGGCTTACCTTTGCCTTCAAAAGCCAACATCAACCAGCCATTTTTCATCACCAACATTTCTGGATTTGCAAAACCAGTATAGTTAGCTTGATTAACTCCATTCATTACCACATTAGGCTCTGACCAAGTTACTCCATTATCGGTACTTCTTTTAACCGCAATACTGATACGAGTATTATTCACATCCGGACCAAAACCGTAGGCCATCACTAAATTGCCATCTGCAGCACGGTGAATTCTTCCGTAATCTGAAAAGAAAGTAGTATGAGATACTTTTTTAGCACTAGCGTGGTTCCAAAGGATGTTAACCGAAGGTATGCTGTTGTCTATTGGTGGTAAATCATCTGGATGAATTTCTTCTATTTCTGCCCCGTTGTTATTGTTTTTTTTACAAGCTGAAAAAAATGCGACACAAGAAAGTGCGCCAATGATTAAGTACTTTTTGTTCATATATTAGGTTAGTATTTGGTTACATAAAGAAGAGACTTTAACTAGCCCATAATACCCTCCTAAATTTCATTTTATTTTAAAAAATAACTAAACAACTGACAATCAGTAATTAAAATTTAAATAAAAATAAATCCTGAACCTCATAACCGTACTTAGCATCATTCATTTTGCATAAATTATTAAATGTCAACTTTATATTTATTTTTGTAGCATTCGGTTATTGTAACCACATTTTCTGTATAGAACACTATTGATGACATTTGATAAAAGGAAGCAAGATCAACAAGATGATGAATTGCTCTGGAGCGGCCTTCGCAACGGAGACGCGTCTTCTTTCGATGCCTTAATCAAAAAATATACAGACATACTGTTTAATTACGGTTCGCGTTTCAACACAGATAGAGATATCGTAAAAGACTGTATTCAAGAGCTTTTTGTAGAACTTTGGAAAAAAAGAGAAGGTTTAACTTTACCTAAAACAATAAAATGGTATTTATTTGTAGCGTTACGAAATAGAATTTTCAGGGAACAAACCAAATGGAACAAAACAGAAACACTTACAGAAAATGATCATGATTTTTTTCTCGAATATAGTATTGAGGAAAAAATCATTGAAAATACTGAAGATGCCGAACTTGCCAACAAAATAAAAAAAATTCTTAATTCACTTCCTGCCCGCCAAAGAGAAATTATCTACTTACGGTATTACGAGAATTATGATTATGACCAAATTTCCGAACTGATGAACATCAACAAGCAATCTGTTCACAATCTTCTTCAAAAAGCCTACAAGAGCATTCGCTCTGACTGGCCTACACTTCTATTTTTGATATCTTTACTTGTACATCAACAAAAACAAATCACTATATTACAGTAAGTTACACCTACAAACGAAAAAACATAGTTTTTAAGGGGTAAGATTTGTGCTTTAAGGTCTCTTATAGTTGTAACCAAATTCGTAGACTTTTCGATTCAATTGCCACACAAAAGCAGTAAAAAGAAAAATTATTTGTCTACGCAATGATAAATGAACTGTATGAAACCAAAGATCAATCCCAGCTCTTTAGATTTAACTAAAGTTTACCGTGATGAGTTAGCACTTAAAAGTGTTAGGCTCAAGCACCATCTGCGCTTTCGTTGTGAAAATAAACCTGAACCAAAACATTAATTTTTTAAAAATTATCAACTTAAAATAAAGAATGGAAAATTCTAGAAGAAAATTTATCACGCAGGCCTCAATTGTAACGGCTGGCATGTTGGTATCAAAAAATACTTTTAGTGCAAAAAGCTACAATCGAATTATAGGTGCTAATGACCGTGTAAGAGTTGGCGTTGTGGGCTTTTCCGATAGACATCGCGGCTCTCACCTTCCCTGCTTTATGAACCACTACAAAGAGATGAATTTCGAAATTGTAGGTGTTTCAGATATTTGGAAAAACCGAAGAGAGGAAGGTGCAGCCATATGGAGCCAGAAAATGAATAATAAGGTAAATGCCTATCGCAACAATGAAGAACTTTATGGCAATGCCAAAATTGATGCGGTTTTTATTGGCACTGCCGATTTTCAACACGCCTTACACACCATCGAAGCTGTACGTGCAGGTTGTGACGCTTATGTAGAAAAACCATTTGCCGAAAGCATGGAAGATAATAGAGTAGCACTTAAAGCTGTTCGCGAAACAGGTAAAATTGTACAAATTGGCTCACAACGTAGAAGTGGTTCCAATTATCACGCAGCAAATGATTATATCAAATCAGGAAAATTTGGTCCAATTACCATGGTTGAACTTACTTGGAATGTAAACCAACCTGGGCGCTGGAGAAGACCCGAATTGCTGAAGACCTTGAAAGAGGAAGACACGGATTGGAAACGCTTTTTGATGAATAGGCCTTATGAAAAGTTTGACCCAAGGATATATCTAGAATACCGACTATTTTGGCCTTACTCGTCAGGTCTGCCTGGTCAATGGATGAGCCACCAAATTGATACGGTACATTGGTTTACCGGCTTAAAATACCCTCGTAGCGTAGTAGCTAATGGTGGCATTTATCAGTGGAAAGATGGACGCCGTAACTGGGATACCATTTTAGCTGCATTTGATTACGGACCTCAAGATGATCTAACAAAAGGATTTCAGGTAACTTTCGGATCGAGAATGCACAATGGTGATGAGCGTCCTGCGGAAATCTATTATTCTAACGGAGGAGAACTGAACTTAATCACCAATAAAATATCTCCAACAGGAGGATTGACAGAGCGTGCTGCTGCTGCTATGGGAATGAAAGCAAATCTCCTTACTGAAAGTGCTTTACCAAATAACGAATCAGTAGTGGCATCTGCCAATACTGGAGGCGATATCTTAACCTCTAACCATGTGAGAAACTGGATGGAATGTATTCGTAGTCGTAAACAACCAAATGCACCTGTAGAAGCTGGTTACAGCCACAGTATAGCTAACATTATGACCACGGCTGCAGCCCACACTGGCTCAAAAGCGACATTTGATGAGAAGAGACAGGAAGTAATGGTGAATGGAAAAGTCTTTAAATAATTAACGCTCTATTATTTAGCATCAACACACAAATTTAAAAAATGAAAAGAAATAACCTTTTAAAAACGCTGATTGCATCTCTCCTATTAATGAATGTAGTTAGCTATGCACAAGACAACAAATTAACATCTAAAGAAAAAAAAGCTGGTTGGAAACTACTTTTTGATGGCAAAACCAGCAAAGGTTGGAGAAGCGCAAAGGCAGCAACATTCCCAACTGGAGAAAATGGTTGGTTGATTAAAGACGGTATGATTACCATTCAATCTGCAAATGGTGCAGAATCTAAAAATGCTGGAGATATCGTAAGTATCGGAGATTATGCTGCATTTGAGCTTGCTTTTGATTTCCGCTTAACCAAAGGAGCAAATAGCGGTGTAAAATATTTCGTGACTTTAAAAGAAAACTCAAATGCATCTGCCATAGGTTTAGAATATCAAGTTTTGGATGATGAAGTTCACCCCGATGCTAAATTAGGCAGAGACGGAAACCGCACAATAGCATCGTTATATGACCTGAAAACTTCTAATAAGTTAAATGCCGTTCGTCCTATTGGAGAGTGGAACACGGGAAAAGTCATTGTTAACAAAAACAACCATGTAGAACACTGGCTAAACGGAGTTAAAGTATTAGAATATGAACGAAAATCGCCAGAGTTTCGTGAATTGGTGAAACAAAGTAAATACAAGGTGTGGCCAAATTTTGGAGAAGCTGATAGAGGACATATCTTGTTGCAAGATCATGGCGATAAAGTGAGCTTCAAAAACATAAAGATAAAAGAGTTGTAACCGCTTAGGTTTGATTTTTTGTAATAAAAGTAACATTAAGGGGCTTTACCGATGATTGGTAGAGCCCTCTTTTTTGGTTCTAAAATTATATGTTGCGATATAATCTCTACTTATATCCACCGAACTAAAATCCTCCTCTATAATCAATTATTCTAGATTGATTAGACGACACAATATCTAATGGAATTAATGCACGCACATGTAGAGTTCACTGCTATTTTCGAGTAAAATTAAAGTGTATTATTAACACGAGCAATAAGCGATATATTCAATATCAGCTAAAAATGGGCAAGTTCAAAAGAAAATTAAAAAAACTACCCATAAAAAAAATCGATTAGGTAAATTATGTTCTACCTAATCGATTTTAAAAGTTAAGCTATTAAGAGATTAACTTCGTGATTTCCTAAATATTCGAGCTTCTTCTTTAATTAAAATGCTCGATTGGATGATATTTGGAAAGTGATCATTCCTTAATATGGTAAAATATCAATCTATTTTTTGCTGGCTATTTAAATAAATTGATTTTTAAATTTAGTTCGAAACTACCATTTGTCTGACTTGCAAGTGCCGAGGTATTGGAAGTATACAATCCCAATAAACTGAAGGCCTTCGATAACTTGGCATTTACACCAAAAGAAGTGCTCTTGGTGCTGTGGTACATCGCCATCAAGCCAATCTTATCGTCTGCAAAGGTAAAGTTCGCCCCTACATCCAAAATGTTATCAAAACCACGTACCCCGCGGAAGGCTACTTTAGGTTCCAGTCCAACACCCTCACTCTCCGACAGGCGTATTCTGTAGCTCGCAGCGGCAAAGTATCTTGCCTCGTTCACCACCTCTTCTCCGTCCTTACTGAAACCAAGGCCATTTCTTAGGTTAGGCATTGCTGCCTGCAAACTCAATTTGCCACTGGTATAGGCTATTCCAAAATCTCCATCCACATATTGCCTACGTTCGTTGAAGTTTCTAGTCGAAGGGTCGTTCGGATCACCATCCATCATTCCTTGGTCTACCAGTTCGTCCATAAAACCTAGCGAGATACCAAAGCTAAGCTTGTCGCCTTTGCTATTTACTGGCAGATGGTAGGCATAACTTCCCATTACCCTGGTATGTTTGAAAAGTCCCGTTTGGTCGTTATACACGCTCAGCCCCAGCCCTGCTTTTGGAGTCATTGCATAGGAACCTGTCAATACCTGCACCTTAGGTGATCCTGGAAGCGTGCTCCACTGCTGGCGGTAGCCAAGGTCAACCTCTAGGCCAGGTCCCATCCCAGCAAATGCTGGATTGTTAAGGTACTGGTTATGGTAGTACATGGCACCCAATGGTGCCAATTGTGCACTTGCCGTACCAAATGCCATACCCGATACTAGCAACGCGATTATATGTCTTTTCATCTTCATGAGCTTATTCATTTTAGTAATCATCATCCCCCTTAATCTCTTACAATTGATACGAAACCTTTTTTCTTGAGCTTGCCATCACCAAAATCGATAATGTAATAATAAGTGCCCTTTGCCAATGGCGAACCGTTGAGCATACCGTCCCAAGTATTATTGTAGCTCTTTTTACTGTACACTACTCTACCTGCAACATCGAAGATTTTGATTTCGTTGTTAGGATACATATCGATGTTACGGATGATCAGGTAATCATTTTTACCATCACCATTCGGAGTAAGGATGTTTGTGCCTGAGATCAACTGGTAATCTTCCTGTACGGTAATGGTGATGCTTTTGGTTTCACTGCAACCATTTGCGTTAGTTGCTGTAACCGTATAGGTAGTGGTCTGAGATGGGCGTGCCGTTAGCACAGCAGTATTCTGCCCGCTGATAATACCATTTGCTGTAGACCAGCTGTAGCTTGTTCCACCTGTTGCCGTTAACTGAACCGTAGCTCCCTTAGAAACAGAAAGACCTAGGTTTGAATTAATCGCCACCACCGGCAAAGCATTCACTGTGATTACGAAAGCACGGCTATAGGTGTCTATTCCACCATTGGCCGTTCCACCGTTATCTTTAACTGTTACGGTAATGGTTGCCGTTCCCACAGCACCAGATTTAACCTGATAAACCAAGGTTCCTGTAGTGCCGCTACCAGATACACTTAATACATCAAACAAGTTTGCGTTGCTACTAGCTACTGATAAACTGGTGGTTTGGCTAGTTTCAGGACCCGCACTAATTCCGGTTAAAGCTACATTCTGCGAAGTTCTGGTATAGCATATCGTTTGATTAGCGATAGCAGCCAACGTAGGCACTTCATTTACATCTGTTAAATTGATTGTCAATACTCTATCCAAGAAGAATCCATATTGTGTAGTGCTTCTTACTCTAATACTGTAAGCAGCTTTGGTTTCATAATCCAGTAGAGCGGCAGTGTTCAATGAAGTTCCTGAAATAGCGAACAATGCGTTATCTGTATCACCAGTTCCACCAACCAAGCTATAAGTAAATGTTGCCGCAGGATCGTCAGAAGTACTGCTCAATGTTCCTGCATTGGTTCCAGCAGGTCTGTTCTCTAACAAAGTTACAGCAGCAAAGCCCACACTAGTTGGTGCTCCTGGTTTAACTTTAAGTATACCGTTTACATATGAAATGGTATAATTTGCCGCTGCTAAACCGCTCGCCGTAATTGGATAATCACCCATCGGGCTATTGGTTACCGCGGTAGTGGTGATGCTTAATGAGCCTGTCAAAACACTAGAAGTCTCACTGTTTACAAACCCGGCGTAGCTAACTGTTAATGGTGGATTAACCGTTCCTACAAATTTCTCTTTGTTATCTGCCGTAATGGTTAGCGCTTTTCTGTTTACAGTTAAAAGATTGTTTACATAACTGATGGTGTAATTACCTAATCCTGTACCAATAGCTGCCGAAACAACAATTGGATAGGTAGAGCCTGCCACGGTAGCGTTAGCTGCTGCTCCCGTACTATTTAAGGTCACACTGGTAATTGCATCGCTATTGGTCAAACCTAATGAAGTAAACTCAGTACCTGCAAAAGTCACCGCATCACCATAGGTTTTAGTCCTCGCCGAAGCTGTGATGGTTAATGCTTTCTGGGTAATGGTCATGGTACCTGGCACATAAGTGATAGCATAGTTTGAACTTGCTGCACCTGACGCCGTAATAGCATAAGGACTGCCCAACACAGACGATGCCGCTGTTGCCGTAGTGCTCAATGTTGGTTGCGTGGTTAAGCTCAAAGGTGTATCGCCATTCACAAAGCCGCTGTAGCTCGCCGTAAGCGTAGGCACTGGTGCGCCGTAAACCTTAGTCTGGTTATTGGCAGTAATGGTCAATGCTGCAGGGGTAACCGTTAAGGTACCTGCTACATAATTGATGATATAGTTTGAGCTTACCGCACCAGATGCCGTAATGGCATAAGGACTGCCCAACACAGACGACGCCGCTGTTGCCGTGGTGCTCAATGTTGGTTGAGTGGTTAAGCTCAGCGGTGTATCTCCATTCACAAAGCCGCTGTAGTTCGCAGTAAGCGTAGGCACTGGTGCGCCGTAAACTTTAGTCTGGTTATTGGCCGTAATGGTCAATGCTGCAGGGGTAACCGTTAAGGTACCTGGCAAATAAGTGATAGCATAGTTTGAACTTGCCGCACCCGATGCTGTAATGGCATAAGGGCTACCCGCTACAGAAGATGCTGCTGTTGCCGTAGTGCTCAGTGTTGGTTGAGTGGTTAAATTAGTCTCTGTATCTCCATTCACAAAGCCATTGTAGCTTGCTGTAAGCGTAGGCACTGGTGCGCCGTAAACTTTAGTCTGGTTATTGGCCGTAATGGTCAATGCTGCAGGGGTAACCGTTAAGATACCTGGCACGTAAGTGATAGCATAGTTTGAACTTGCTGCACCTGACGCAGTAATAGCATAAGGACTGCCAAATACAGACGATGCCGCTGTTGCCGTAGTGCTCAATGTTGGTTGAGTGGTTAAGCTCAAAGGTGTATCTCCATTCACAAAGCCGCTGTAGCTCGCCGTAAGCGTAGGCACTGGTGCGCCGTAAACCTTAGTCTGGTTACTGGCCGTAATGGTCAATGCTGCAGTGGTAACTGTTAAGGTACCTGGCACATAAATGATAGCATAGTTTGAACTTACTGCACCCGATGCTGTAATGGCATAAGGACTGCCCAATACAGACGATGCCGCTGTTGCCGTAGTGCTCAATGTTGGTTGAGTGGTTAAGCTCAAAGGTGTATCTCCATTCACAAAGCCGCTGTAGCTCGCCGTAAGCGTAGGCACTGGTGCGCCGTAAACCTTAGTCTGGTTACTGGCTGTAATAGTCAGTGGCGCCTTGGTAACCGTTAAGGTACCTGGCACATAAGTGATAGCATAGTTTGAACTTGCTGCACCCGATGCCGTAATGGCATAAGGGCTGCCAGCTACAGAAGATGCTCCTGTTGCCGTAGTGCTCAATGTTGGCTGAGTAGTTAAATTGGTCTCCGTATCACCATTCACAAAGCCGTTGTAGCTCGCCGTAAGCGTAGGCACTGGTGCGCCGTAAACTTTAGTCTGGTTGTTAGCCGTAATGGTCAATGCTGCCGTGGTAACCGTTAAGGTACCTGGCACATAAGTGATAGCATAGTTTGAACTTGCTGCACCTGCTGCTGTAATGGCATAAGGGCTGCCCGCTACAGAAGATGCCGCTGTTGCTGTGGTGCTCAATGTTGGCTGAGTAGTTAAATTGGTCTCTGTATCACCATTCACAAAGCCGTTGTAGCTCGCTGTAAGCGTAGGCACTGGTGCACCGTAAACCTTAGTCTGGTTACCGGCTGTAATAGTCAATGTTTTTTGGGTAACCGTTAAGGTACCCGGCACATAACTGATAGTATAATTTGAACTTGCTGCCCCTGACGCAGTAATGGCATAAGGACTGCCCGTCACAGAGGATGCAGCTGTTGCAGAAGTACTCAAGATAGGCTGACTAGTCAAGTTAGTTTGAGTATCTCCATTCACAAAGCCACTATAGCTCACTGTCATAATAGGTACTGCCGCTCCGTAAACCTTGGTCTTGTTATCAGCAGTAATAGAAAGTAAAGCTGGATTTACGGTCAAATCACCCCCTGCATAAGTAATAGTATAATTACTAATCAAAAATCCATTAGCACCAGTTAAGGCCGATGGTACGATTGCCCCAGTATATGTTGTTGCCGCAGCTGTAGCTACAGCGCCACTAGTATAATTGATCGTTACCGTATTTAATGTATTTCCGTTCTGCAAACTTCCGCTAGTTAGCGTGAAAGCTGAAGAGCCCGTTGTGGTTGACAATGTCTGACCATAGGTTTTACTTGCATTACTAGCAGTAATAGTGATTGGTGCACCACTAACTGTATTCGCACCATTAGTGGTGGTCGATACATTCACCGTTGAAGCTCCAGTACTGGTCAATTGGATATTTCCTGAAGGAGAACCCGCTGCCACTGTACTATTTAACCTCACATATATAGGTGTTGAAGTTACTGTACCTGCAGCACCAATGGTAACCGTAGATAGGAAAGTACTATTGTTTGTACTCACCTCGAAACCTGTTGGAGGAGTAACTGTGATGCCCGCAGTTAAATTAGTTCCCGAAACATTAAACTGTTGCGAAGAAGAATTTGTTCCATAAGTGGTAGTAAAACCACCTAGATTAGCGGAAGCAGTAATTACTGAATTAGTTACAGTTAACGTAGCGTTATCGGAATTTGTAGCTGGCGAACAGTTACCTGTTGCAACCACACGATACATATAACCATTCATGCCAAGCGTAGCGCCCGTTATCGTCAATGTTGCGGTAGTTACTCCAGCATAAACACCCCCATTAGTCAAACTAGTAAAACCGCTCCCAGTATTTACCTCCCACTGATAGCTATTTGTATTGGCCGCTGTGGCGGTGATTGTAGTATTACCTCCATTGTTAATAGATGTATTACTAGGTTGAGCAGTAAAAGACGGTGTAGGATTTATTGTTAAGGTAGCAGCATTTGAATTAGCTGCAGGAAATGCAGGAACTCCGTTAACAACGCAACGGTATTGGTAACCATTCATGCCTGCTGTAGCACCAGTAATAGCTAATGTTGCTGTGGTTGCATTACTATACACTCCGCCATTCGCAATATCCGTAAAAGCACCACCAGTGCTTACCTGCCATTGATAACTATAGGCATTAGTTGTACTTACCGAGAAGCTGGTATTTAAACCAGGGCAAATCGCAACATTAGAAGGATGCGCCGTAAATGCAGGTGCTAAAGCGCCCGACCAACGGAAAGCATCCAACGCGATGTAACCAAAATCTCCAGTCGTAGAAATGGTAATGGCATCAACATTTTTCCCAGTATTATTGTCACCTCCAAAAGTAGTTAGATCAATTAACTTAAACCCGTTATCGATTCCAGCATTTGTATTGTTAAAACCAGCAGTTGAATTTGCTTCAAATTGCATTACGCCATTATAATATCCAGTAATCTTAAGTGTTCCTGTAACATTCACGTCATTGGAAGCATTAGCCAGATAGATCCAAAAGCTGTTGACCCTAAAAGCGGTACCACTGGAGATTTGTAATGCTGGAGGTTGTGGATTATTCGCAAAACCATCATTATCAATGAATATGTCATCTGCAGCTGTTCCGTTCCAACCAAGCCCTAGACCTGTAAATCCACCTTGAATCTTAAAATCACCAGGGCTACCAGTTAGATTAGTGAAACTAAACGTTTTGTTATTACTTGTAAAAGAAGTGCTGCCGCTAACGGCAGTTTCAAACGTTTCCAGAAACTGAGCACTGGCCAAGAAAGGCAAGCTAAGTGTTAGAAACAATACGAGTAGTTTTATTTTCATATACCTTGTAATTAGTTAATTTAAATATTTTTTATTCTATATATTGTGATGCTCATATCCATACTAAAATGACTGTATCAAAGCTTAGCGCTATTACAAAAACTATTCTTCAATCGCGTACACCCAACGAAGAGGTGCATGCCATACAATCGCTCTCCGACTTCTATTTAGCTTTCCGCTCCAACCGTAGCCCTCAACCATCTGACCAAGCAGAAAAGGTACTTAAGGGCGGCATTGCCCTTTCCTTTGATCATGCAGCCGACTGCCTTCAGGATTACTACAGAACTGCCCGTTTTATCAAAGGAACGTACCTCGCTATCCAAGAACTACTGCTTCGCTTTCCCAATCAAAAAATAAATATCCTATATGCTGGCTGTGGCCCTTTTGCCACCATCCTACTCCCTATTTTGCCTCTATTTAAGCCAAATCAGCTACAGGTTACCTTAATTGACATCCATCCAGAATCCGTTAAATTTGTTAAAGAACTCTTTACCCAGCTCGATCTTTTATCTTTTGTGGATTGCATTTCCGTAGAAGATGCAATCTCGTATCGTTATCCTAACTCTAACCTGCACATGGTAATTTCAGAAACCATGTTCCATGCGCTTTTAGTTGAACCTCAGGTTGCTATCACCAGAAATCTAGCTCCCCAATTGGTAAATGGAGGGATTTTCATCCCTGAAGAAGTGACTATCGAAGCGATAATTACCTCCTTTTCCAAAGAACCTTTTCTTTACAACGCTGCAGCTCCTGTAGTTTCTGCCATTACTGAGCGTTCTTTAATGGCCAAACTGTTTTCTTTAAATAAGAATTCAGCATCCGTATCTTTTTCCAACCAAGAATATCGTAGTCCTAGGCTTAAAGTCCCAGTCTTTCAAAACTCCAGTCCCGATATCTGTCTATTCACCCATGTCAAGATATTTAGCAAGCTGGAATTGGGCCCGTCTGAGTCCCTTATCACTAACCCTTATTGTTTAGTTTCTATGTTGAATTTACCTTCTGGTTCTTCTATCAGCTTCATTTATGAGTTTACTGAAGTACCCTCTTGGTCATATCAATTAGCAGACTAATTTCTCGCTGGAAATACACCATACATACAAATGATATAGTTCATCCCAAGAGACGGCTGCATATTGTTGTGCGGAATACTCCCACCAGCAGTATCAAAAGTCAATGATGTATTATTTACCTTAATCGAGTCTGTATGCAATACCGTATTTGGAGTTGCATTGTTAAAACCTAGTGTTTTAGCCAGACCAGTGGCCACAGTGTAACCCGGTGTAGAAATTACTGATCCAGCAGTAGCTACAGCCAAAGTTGAATCCGCAGCACTTACCAATAGATTTGTACCAGATGCGGGTGCAGATACTGTGTTGTTATGGGTGTGCGCAGGCATTTGCGCTTGGACCAAGGTCTCAGTTGACGTTCCGCCCGTTTCTCCGATTATATATGTACTTAGCCCTGGACCTCCCCCTTGGCCTATTGCCGTTCGGCCAGCAAAATTCGGCAGTTGAAAAGTAGTTGTACCATTCCCACCGTAATAGGTGCCAATAATTGAAAATAAAGCAGTATTACTTCTAATTGCTACGACTTGCCCCCAACAAAATGCCCAATTTCTAGGTGCAAAAGTAGCCGCAAACAATCTAATTTCTCCTACATATCCGTCCATATTCTTTTATTTTAATTAGTTTCTTGATGGAAAAATTCCTAAAACGCAAATGATAAAATTAACAGCCAGGTAAGGCTGCATGTTATCGTGTGGCTGTGAACCTCCTGTAGCTCCATTGTTCACAGTAAATGTTAAATCAACCGTAGCAGGGTTTAGTGCGACTGCTGGAGTTGCTGAATTAAAACCGAGATTTGGTACAAATGAACCTGAATTCATGTAGCCCGCCGATGCAATAGCTGCTCCCGTAGTAGGCAGATGCGCATCTGCTTCTGCATCAGTAACGGATACCGTTGTTGTTGGAGTGACCGTTGTAGGGACAACTGCATGGGTATGAGCAGGTAATTGTGTCTGAATCAGAGTTACCGTCTCAGTACCAGCTTTCTGCCCAAGTACAACTTGTGATAGACCTAGACCTTGTCCAGTCCCCACGCCCACTCGTCCTCTAAAATCGGGTAGATTAAAAGTGGTCACACCATCTCCACCATAAGTAGTACCGATCAATGCGTATAAAGTATCATATTGTGCTATAGCTAGCTGGTCGCCATTACAAAAACGCCAGTTTAAAGGTGCAAAATTACCTGCAAAATACCTGATCTCTCCTAAATAATCGTCCATAATATTTTTGATTTAATTTCTTGATGGATATATTCCTTGTAAACAAATAATGTAGTTGATGCCCAGATAAGGCTGAATGTTGCTATGTGGTTGACCTGAACCAGCTTGAGCACTCGTTACTGTTAATGGCGATGTATTTAGTGAAGCATTATTCAAAGCAACAGTTGGCTGGGCATTATTTTTAAAGCCCAACAGCTGTGTTGACGATCTTCCCGTTGCTTTAACAGGACTTGCTATACTAGCTCCCGCAACTGGAGTTGCTGAACTGGCAGCAGCAGAACTTACTAACAGTTTACCTGAGCCTCCCAAACTACCGACGTGATTATGTATCGGCATGTTTGAGAGCAAAAGCGTTACGTTTTCTTGTCCTACAACTGCACCAAGAGGCATCTGAATTATGCCGCTAGTTACACCAGTACCTACAGGAACCCTACTTCTCATATCAGGGAGCATAAAAGTCTGTACACCATTACCACCATAGGTAGTACCCAAAAGTGAAAAAAGTGCTTGGTTTGTACTAATATTTAATGTTTGACCCATACACATTGCCCAATTTCTTGGTGCAAAAGGTGGTGCAAACATTCGGATTTCTGATATAGTTCCATCCATAATTCTCTTATTTAAATTAATTGTTCTCCTATTGCCACACCCATACTAAAAAGCTTTGCACCAGACAAATAACCTTCCCGCATGTGTGCCACATTTATTTTTAAAAACTCTTGTCCCTTGCATGCGATCACCAATCCGTAAAGTGCATCGGCATGCACAACGGTTCCCGGTAACTGTTCGGGTATGGGTGGCATATCTACCGGGCTTACTTCCAGTATCCGTATCTCATCATTTCTCAAAAATGTAGATGCCCCGCCATACTTTTGATTGCAGGCGTTTACCAAATATTCAATTTCACGAGCCGATTGCTTTTCCCAATCTATGGTAAGTTGGGCTACACTAGGTTTTTGATCATACAAACCTTGATGCGCTGGCTGTATATTTTCCTTTAGCTCATCCCGCTCCATCAGATCCAGTACAAGCTTTAGCTCTTCCACAGCTTCGTAACCTATACGAATACTATGCATGTCGTAATTTTCTCCCGGATAAATGGCCATTGCTTTCTGCCAAACCACAGGTCCAGCATCTATTTCAGCATTCATTTTATGGATGAACAAGCCTCCATGACTTTCCATGTTACGGATTTGCCAGAAAATAGGATCAGCCCCTTTATATTTAGGCAATACCCCAAAATGGAAATTGAAAAACCCCATGAAAGGGATACTCAAAATCGATGCAGGTATTTTCCAAGGAAAGGCAATTACAAATACAGCATCTGGATTTAGCTGTTGCAACCAGCTCTCCATATCTTCCTTCCAAGTGCCATTTGAAAAAACAGTTATAGCATCAGAACCAATACCAGCAGCTTGCAATGATTGGCGCAACATAGATTTACTCCTTTCTGGAATACCTATGCCCGCAAGAAAATGCTTTTCCTTCAGAAATTGAATAGAAGGAATGGCTAAAAAATCAGTATTGCAAACAACCGCTATTTTCATATTGCCTACATCATAATCATATACCTAGATAAGGATTTTCCCAGCCTGATGAAAGCTGCTGAAGTGAATCACTCAAAGCCTTATTGTCTATACTCACTGTTTCGATCCTGCCAACAATCTCCCGCTTGATGTTATTTCTATTTCCAGAATGTATATTTTTCACCAGATGAACCTGATTCTCCTTCCCTGGTGTTTGAGCATCGATATGCAAAACCCCTCGGTGGGAGTTGACCTTCACCTGATTCAGCGCATCTGTCAAACTTCTTTCACCTTTTATTTTAAGCGCCTCGGCCAATATCATTCCTGTTTCTTTACCTAATTGGTAATAAGTCTGATCTTGCTCAGCAACCTTATTCTCACTTTCTCCTTCAGAAACTAGTTCAGTACTGCTTATTGCCGTGTAGATCTCCAGCTCATTTTCCTTTGCATCAAAATTTTCCAGCAAAAAAGGCAAAGCTAATAACGGAATATTTTTAGCGGCCGAAGTTGCATAAGCTTCTTGAAAAGCAGTAGCCTCTTCTCCACAAAATGCACTAAAAACAAAATCTGGCTTAAACATTTCGATGTGTTCAAAAACAGTCCTGGGATCAGTAGTTTTGGCTCCTGGAGTAACCTGTGCGATAGAAAAAGGCATTGTGCTCTCTTTGTCTGCAGCTTCCATTCCGAGCGTTAACATATTGCTAAAAGAATAACCCGCATCGTATACACTAGCTACAAACATCCCTTTATTACCAAAGGCTTTAACCGCCCAATACCCAAGCGACCAGATTTGTTGCCAGCTATGAGTAGAATTGATAAAAATGTAAGGGTTAAATAACGCTGGATTAGGTATATGCTCCCCAATATTATTTATAATGATAGGCTTTTTGTAACGCTCAAATTTAGGGGCAACCGCCGTTGCAACCATATTAGAAACAAGGCCGGCAACTACATCTACTTGGTAATGATAAAAAAGTTTATCTATAGCTTCTTCTACCTTTAACCTACCACCTTGACCTATAAATTCAGGAATGAGTTCTACTTCCCAATCAGACTGATTAACCTGGTCTTTGATTGCTTGCTTTAATCCCTGTTCAAAATCTCTAGACATCGGAACGATGGTAGATACAGGCAGCAATAAACCAACGGTTAATTTGTTCATGATGAGCGTTATGTTTAGTTTTCTATTTTTATCTTTTTTATTTAGCAATTACTTTATTGCAATTTCTAATTTAAAAAGATAAGTTGTAAAAGTCTTATACACTTTACAATACGCCGATAAAAGTAGTAAAAGATTATATTCAATTCCAAATGTTTTTTATTAAAAAATAAATTAGCCGCTTTTATACACATATAATAGTTACAATAAAAATATAATATTCTTAAAAGTTGTTCGTTTCAGAACTTTTCTTTAACATTACTCCATCTAAATTATTTATCATGACCCAAGCTAGACGATCTTTTCTAAAAAAATCAAGTATCCTTACCAGCGCAGCTCTATTTAGCAGTCATTTGGACGCATTAGCTGTCATCACCAAAAAAATCGGCACGCTTAATAGCGAACGTATGATTATATATCAAACCAATGACCTGAATGGCCGTATTGAAGCCGATCATAATGGTCATGGAGGGATTAAAAATATCGTCGATTTGATTAAAAACCAGCAAACTTCCGGCTTAAATGTTGATGGGGGTAATTTCCTAGCACATGGGAATGCTCGAGACCAACACGAAAGAACCATATACTTAATGAATAAAATTGGCTATCATGCGGTAACCATAGGCGCAAATGAACTGGATATGGGTCAAGAATCTTTTGCAGCACTACTTCCTCAAATGGATTTCCCTCTGGTTAATTGCAATTATACTTTTAGCCATGCCAAATTATCTTCTAGTGTAAAACCGTACATCATACTTAAGAATAAAAATTTAAAAATTGGCATCACCGGTGTTGGCGCATCTTTAAATGTACCAGGTATCGAATTCAAAAATCCTTATCAGGCAGCCAATCAAACTGCCGATTATCTTAAAAACAATCTGAAATGTGATTTTGTAATTTGCTTATCTCATTTGGGTTATGAAACTGATGGCTATAGCAACAAAGGTTTAGCTGAAGCATCAGAGCATATTGATTTTGTTGCAGGCGGCCATCAAAACAAGGTTTTACGTGGCGCAATGATCTTGAGAAATAAAAACAAATATGATGTGGCATTAAGTCAGGCTGGCGAGCACGGAATGATTTTAGGCAAAACAACTTTTGGCTTTGATTCCCTTAACCGTAGAAATGATTTCCATCATAAATTTCTTATTGCAGGTTTAAACCACGAGCAACAGTCTACCGAAGCACACTTGGTGCTTGGAAAACTAGCTACAGCGCAAAAACATAACAGCTAACCAGAATTTGTGATATCTAACGATACTTAATTAGAACAACTGATCAATAAATTAGAATTGCAGACGGTAGCAATCGATTACGAAAAGAAAGAGCTAATTACGCTTTTGGTTAATTTTCTAAAAGAAATAGGATTAACTGTAGAGTTTGCTGTAGAAAAAGAACCTGGCTTTCTTCCTGGAATACACATTAGAAATGGTGGTTTAAGTATTGATACCGAAAAACTATTACATCCCGGCGATATCCTGCATGAAGCTGGTCATTTAGCTACCTTACCTTATCACATTAGATGTGAATTGGATGGCAAATTACCAGACACAGACACGCACCGATCTGCCGAACTAATGACCCTTGCCTGGAGTTATGCCGCAACGCTACATTTAAAAATCCCAGCAAATGTTGTTTTTCATGAAAACGGATATAAGGGTGGTGCTCAAAACCTAATCGATAATTTTGAACAAGGTCGGTTTATAGGCGTACCTATGCTACAATATTATGGATTGACTTATGACGAACAAAATGCAGAACGACTTGGCGTACAGCCTTTCCCACATATGGTGAACTGGGTTTGCTTAAAGTAGTAACATCAGGCTTTAGACTTGCTCAGTTTTCATTTTGGCAATCAATTCCCCAGCCTACATTGGCGTGTTTTTTTTTTATTTCGTTATAATTATTAATCACCAATCATAAAATCAACAGCAACACACAAACTGTCTTCAATACTCAACAAATCGGTATCAATAACCAGATCCGCAGCAACAGGAATTTCAAAAACATCGTTCAAGCCCGTAAGGTTGTAGATTTTATTTGGATGTCCATCTGGAAGCAAAGCCTTTTGATAAAGTCCCTTAGTATCTCTTTTAATCAGCACTTCGATATCACACTTTATCCAAACTAGCTTGGCATTACAGCTTAATCCAAGTACCTCTCGCCCTTCTTCATAAGGATTGATGACGGCAATGAATATGAAGTCAAAGTCCTCACGTTGGGATGCTGCAAAAACTCCCAACCGCCTTACATTTTCTATGCGGTCTGCCTTACTAAACCCCAGATCCTTACATAAAGTTTGCCTATAAACGTCTCCATCAATCACCTTCACGCGATAGCCTTTAGCTTGCAGCTCATTAGACAAAGCATTGGCCAGCGTTGTTTTTCCTGCGCCCGAAAGGCCACAAAATTGAAAAATCAATCCCATAAAAAATAAGTAGCGTTAATAAATTCTTCAAGCCTCTCGATTGCTCAAATACACCGTTTAATAACAATGTAAATTCACCTCTAGAAACCTATACTATTATCATCAAAAAAATAATTGTTAATCCATTTATTAGCAAAATGCAGGCAATGCATCCACCAATTTTCAGCAATAAGTAGATAAGTGCGAGAAACAAAGTTGCAAAACAAAAAGACGACAAGTGCCGTCCTTTTATACCATTTAAATTTTCTTATTACCTACAAAGCAAAATTATATCCTACTCTAAACCCAACAAATTTAATGCTGTAAGTATCATTATCTGAATGAGAACTATGATATTTCACCCCTACTTCTACTTTATTGATCAAATAGCCTACTCCTGCTGCCCAGCCAAATGCGGTTTGGCTATCGCTGGCTTTAATACCTGCAGCACTCTCTCCAGCAATTCTATTGATAGAAAAACCAACCTGTGTATCAAAAATTACTTTACCGAAAAGATATCTGTAGCCTGTGTACAACGGAATAGCAGAATAGGAACCACTGGCGCCAGCTGGCAAATCCTTAAGACTAAAACGGTTATAACCAGCTTCTAAGGTGACCTGATGTGGACTGCTTTTACTTCCTATTCCATACATCCCTTTTAAGCTACCACCGAAACCGGTATTGGCTATTTTGTTTAATTTTTCAGTTGGAATAGCTGCTCTGGCACCAATCTGAATACCATTTGTTCCTTTTTGGGCATTAGCCATAGAGAAGGTAAAAACTGAGACTGTGAAAAGTAAGATTTTCTTGATCATATTGCGTTATTATTTATTTTTTTCGCCTCTACGTTTATCATTGGTATCGCTGTGGATGAATACCTCTTGCTTAGGATAAGGCACTTTAATGTCATTTTCAATAAACAGCTGATTGATGGCCATAATCACATCGTTCTTGATCTCCAACACCGGTTTAGGCTGTTTAGTCCAATAAAGCACATGCAGTTCTAAGGCCTCTGCTGTAATATCCTGAAAGTACACATTAGGTTCCGGATGTTTCAAAATCCGTTCATCGGTGTTCAGCACTTTAAGTATCCCTTCCTTAATTAGTTGAAGATTGGCATTGTGCATAATGTTAATGACAATAGAAGAACGACGCCTACCATTGCCGCTAGACCAATTTACTAGATGCGAATTTAGCAAATCGCCATTGGGCATTACAATTTCTGCACCTTCAAAAGTTGTGATTACACTGCTTCTAAAACCGATTGATTTTACAATTCCGCTTTTACCTGCCACTTCCACTTCATCATCTAGGTTTACTGGCTTTTCAAATGCGATAACCAGTCCACTCACTAAATTATTAACCAAGGATTGTAGACCAAATCCAATACCTACACCTAACGCTCCCAATACAATGGCTATTTTATCTATCGGGATGCCGACTGCCGCAAATGCCAGGAATAAACCTAAAATGATAATCGTAATGCGAATGAGCAATACCCAACTTCCTATTCCTCTTTTACCCTCCTGCTGTTTGGAAAACGTACGCTTATCCAATGCGAAAAAAGAAACCACCTTGGATACAATAACTGCGGTGGTAACCACAAAAAAGAAAAGGATTAAGTTGCTGATGCTAAAAGTATAACTTCCAATTGCCCGTTGGTCAAAAAAGAAATCTCTAACTGGCTCTACCAAAAAAGCGTAAGCGGGAAAATTGCGACCAAACAAGATGATCCAACCAATGGCTAGCAGTAAATAAAGTAATGCGGGTGCTCTTTGCCCCACACGATCAAAATTCATAAAGAAAAGGCTCTTATCTTGACTAGCGTAAAGATCAAAAGCCAATTGCAAGCCTTGATTAATTAGTCTCACAGTCCAAAGGAACATGATGGCAATGATGACATTGACATAACCAGCAACCAATAATGCCTTCGAAAGATTGTAGCTTCCAAAAACGTTAAAAACTAAGGATGAAATCTCTAACAAGATCATCAGCCCTATGGCGTACAGAATTAGTTTTTCACGAAGTTCATCACGCTTATCTTTTTTAAAAATTACCGTACCTACTGCTATCCCAGCTGTTGATAGCAGGAACATATACCATCTTTCTACTCCCGAAGCCTGAAGTATTAAATTATCTAACGAAGACAGTACAAATAACGAGAGCATTGCCAACCATGCAAACATCCAAAATTTAGAAATATAGCCCCTCATTAAAATTGTAAGCGCAGCAGCAGCAACCAACCAAAAGATCAAACTAAAGATAAATGGAGGTGCGCTAAAAAGGAACTGAGCTAAATTTGTTATCATAAAAAAAGCGGATATCAACGGATACTTTAAAATTAGATGCTCCTCTTTGATCTCTTTTTCTTCAATTTCTTTGTTGTAAGTTTTCTTTAATGAAAAGATGAAGGCATAACACACACCCAACAAAACCAAGATGGTTAATACGATGCCTAAATTACTGCTGCTGTAGAATTGAAGGTTTAGTTTAGCTTTTTCTATGGAGTAATTGATGATGTGACTAAACGGAGCCATATGTTCTGTTGACATCCAAATGAACGCAAATTCCTTTTTAAAAAAATGTTTGGACATTTCTCGTTGATACAATGCAATTTCATCCAGGTTATTTTCTAAACTGTAAGCCTGCAGATTGGCCTGTGTTTGTAAGGCTTGTGTCTGCAATATAGATTGATCTAAAACACTGTCAATTGGCGCCACTTCTTTTGAAAGGGCAGACAAAGCCTGCATATACTTCGATAGCTTTACCGAGTCTTCTGGAAAAGCTAAAAGTTCTCTCACATTGGCAAGAGAATCCATCTGGTATTTGAAAACCGACAGCTGCTTTTTATAACTATCTAGCTTATTCTTTTGAAGGGTACACTTGTTCAATAGTACTTTTAGTATCTTCTCTGTGGTTACTAAGTTCCTGTAGGTTTGTGTATGATCTTTATGACTAAACAATCCATCACTTACTAGCGTAACATGTGCTGCTATCAACGATAATTCATTTTTTGCAGTTAGCGTATCTAAGCCTGTTCTAAGATAGAGTTTTGCTTTTTGCAGATGTTTCTTAATTTCTACAATGGTGGCTTCTTGGATTTGCTCCGCCCTATCTTCCTGCAAATCTGCTGCACTAGTTATTGCCGACTGCTTTGCAAAATCCTGCATTCTGGCTACAAAACCTTTCGCAATTAATTTAGTGGTGTCTTTTTTAGAGGTTTTATTAGACTGGGCATTAACAATGTGGCTAAAGCAAATTAGCAAAGTTAATAAGCATAATATACGGAATAGCTTTAATCGCATGTCGTACTGTAAGATAGCAGAAATCGTTAACCTAAATTTAATGAGTTGAAAGTAAATAAATATTCTTGAAAAGTGTAATTATTCGTTCCGAAAAGCTAATTTTATAGTATTAAAATAACAAGCTCATGAACAGAACTCTCCTGTTAATTCTGGCAACGCTTTTCTCTATCAATGCTTTTGCCCAAAACCCAACCAACGAAAAAGTTGATGTCATCCTCAAACTAAATGGAGATGAAATGAAGGGAAAAATCACCAAAATCAACGACACAGAACTTACCTTTATCTACAGTGGCGAAACACTGGAATACACGATAAAGAAATCAGACATTTTAAAAATTATCCACTCAAGCGGAAGAGTAGAAACCATTAACCAGCCTCCCTTACCTTCTGATGTGCGCAAGAGCGATCAGGTAGTGATGAAGGGATCTCCAGCCGATCACCACAATAAAATTGCCATTCTTCCTTTTCATTTCCTGATCGAAAACCAACCTGGTGCAGATGAGATAGGTATGAGTGCTCAACAAGATGCCTATGGTTTTTTATCGCAACACTCTGCCGGCTACACGCTTTTAGATCCGAGGACTACCAATGCACTATTGGCTAAAGCGGGTGTAACCAAAGATAATATTACTGGTTTTACGATGAATGAGCTTTGTAATATCTTAGGGACAGAATATATCATAGATGGAACTGTAAAACAGAACAAAGCTTCTTAAAGCAGTTATACCAGCGACAATTCGAACACGAATGTAAAGAGAAATGGGAATGATAAGGTCACTAAGGTGAACACTTATGGTTCTACCTTTTCTAATGCGGAACAACGTTATGATGTTTCGGTAAGCCTGAGCATTTATACAGACACCAATGCGAGCATCTATAACCAAAGCCATAAAGCCTTTTTCTCAAATACGGATGGTAGCTATAATAGTCCACTCCAATATCTACTGAAACGTTCTCCTTTATATCGTAAATAAATTAAAATTCATATTAAGGCCAATTTCATGAAAAAAAAATTACTTGTAGCACTAATTTTATGTAGTTCTTCCGTTTTTGCGCAAAAAAGCGCAGTACTACAAGCTTTTAAAAAATATAACGTTAGCGAAGATGTACTCAACACTAACTTTAAAGCTAATCTAGAGAAATATGCTCATGAAGTTCAACGCACAGTTACGTTAAACGAAAAAGACAAGGTCTACATTTCCAACTTTAATCCAAATGAACCAGACTCCTTAAAATGTACTCTTGTGTCTGTAAATGGAAAATCACCCTCTAAAGGTGAACAAAAGGCTTTTGTTAAAGAGCATGACATGAAGTTAGATTTTAAGATTGATGAAAACACTTTAAAGATAACTAAAGATGACGGTACCATGCTAGAGGTTTCTTACCAATATGACCCCGCATCATTAGATAAAGACCATCAATTTTTGAAGGATTGTCTTTATACACTACATATTGATGCCAAGACTGCAAGATTGGAAAAGCTAACTGAAATCAATGTAAAAGATTTGAAAATCAAGATACTGAAAGTAACAAAAATGGCAACAGTAATCAACTTCAAGTACATTGAAAAGGACAAAATTTATGTACCTACAGATAGTGCTATAGAGATTATAATTAGAATGCTAGGTAATGAATTACCAATGCTTACTTCTGAAAAGTACACTATAAAATAATTAAGAAAATAAATAGAGCCATTATGAGAAATTGTAATGGCCTTTTTATTGCATCAGCATTTCTAGCAAATGCTCATCTCTTTTAAACTTTATACGTTTTCTCAGTTCGCTTTTGGATATGCTATCCATCTTAACTACTTCTACAATCAAGCAAGTTAAATACTTGAAAAATTTCTTCTCGATAGTGATGATTTCGTCAATACTTTTTTCTGAAAAAGAGTTCAGTAAATTGGCTCTAACTACCTTTTTACGATAGCCAAAAACGTAATAAATCAGCAAGTAGCATAAATCTGCAAAAAGATACAAAACGCCTAATGGCATTTGAGATAATAGCCTTAAGCTAAAAACTCCAAAATGAGCAATTTTGGCGCAAAAACAGCTTACTGTAGTTAAAATAAAATCATTAAAATATTATTTTTCGAACTTATCTGGCAACTAAAACTGCATCAAAATAAAGGCTACAAAAAACAAGTGCAGCCTTTACTTTGATACTTTATTAATCGACACGTTAGTCTTCATATCAATTAATTGATTTTAAGCGTATTAAACAAAAAAAATTACCTTCTACAAGAATATAGATTACATGCAATTGCGGTACTCGCCTTGGTAATAGCATGTGCTAGCTACTTTCATCGAAATCTATAATTTCTTACGCTAAGATGTAAAATTGAATAACCAATAACTTCACATTATTATTATTATTATTTTACGCCACGAATCTTTCCTAGAAAAACAAAAAAATATTATATATATAGCAGAAGCATAGATTATAAAGATGATACAAAAATTATCGAGTAACCATTTAACAAAACTTTGGAGCAGCTACAGTAATTTTATCGAAAATAGGACCTATTCAGAAAAGACAAACCGGAGCCAATCGGAGATTTGGAAGGACAGGGTTTTCACCCAAATTGTAAAGTTTGCTTTTCCTACAGCTGTGTTTCCCCTTACAGTATCGATCATTATAGAATATTTCGACTACAACTATTTAACAGCTATCGTTGACCTTGTCGCTTTTCTATCTGTAGTATTAGTGGTAATCAGTAAAAAAACAACTATCCAATCTAAGAAGTATTTTGGAATAGCCATTATGATCATCTTTTCCCTAGTAAAGATTATTACGTTGCACTCGCTTCTACTCGGAACAATCTATTTACTATTATCAAGTGTAATCACCACCTTGCTACTAAATAAAAAAGCTGCCTATCTGTCTGTAGCACTGAATGCTACCATATGCATTTGCTTTACTATCGCACAGATGAAGGGTTTTCCAATGCACAAACTCAATATATACAATAGCGATATTTCTATTAGGTGGATACTGTTCACTTTCAACATCATTTTTGTTAATTCGGTAATGGTATCAGTCATTATCTATATTACTGATGGTTTTGAGAAAACGATCGAAAAATCTAAGAGATTATCCGCCAAACTTAAAATGGAAGTTAAGGAGAAAGTAGAGAGAGAAAAGTTGCTTCAAGAAACTACCACCCATTACAAAAGTCTTTTTTATTTGAATCCATTTCCAATACTCATATACAACCCTTCAAGTCTGCATTTACTCAACATAAATAAAGCTGCAATTAACCAATATAGGTATTCAAAAAAAGAATTTCTTAATATGAAGATAAACAATCTAGCAGATTGTACGGAAGTGGAATTTAAAAATCGGTTATCGGAAGACAACGCACATTATATAGGCACACATATAGACAAGACTGGGGAAAAAATAATTGCCGATATGTACGTAAGTAGCATAAAGCTAGATGGTATTTCGGTACGTTTAGCAATAGTTAGAAACATTACCGCAGAAACAGAATATATTGCGACCATAGCTAGAAAGAAAAAAAAGATGAGAGAGATTGCGTTTTTACAATCGCATGTAATACGCAAACCATTATCACAAATACTTGGAATTATTGAACTTATAAAAGCAGGCCCTATAGATCAGAAAGAATTTGAGCAGCTTCTTTCCCATCTCATCAGTTCTACAGAGGAGCTAGATATTGTAGTAACCGACATCATTCATCAGACGAGATAGCATTGTGTATTTCGGCTAAAATAGCAACGCTATTTTATTTCAAATTGTCCAATTCTCGTAGTACATTTTACTATTGACTTAATCTTCCATTTTCTTTGAATGGGAATTAGAACAGTTCAATATAAACGAGCTATTAAGGTCTCCTTTTTCTAAGAAAAAGGAGATAATTAACTACAGAAAATCTGGTGCTCTAAAAAATGTTCAATATCAAAAGAAAAGGCAATTGAACTATACCTGGCCTTCCAATATTCCCTTAACCAATAATTTCCACTGTGGATAAGACAGACCTAACGAAGCAGCCCATCCAACCAACAGGTTTCTTATATTATCTACAACTGCTTCGGTATGGATATTGGCCTTTTCATTACGTCCGTGTTCTTCCGCATAAACATTGTTCACTATACGTTTTACCTGAAAAGTTGAAGTGGCCTTTTCTGTAAGAAAATGTGCAGTATCCATTTTTTTTGACAGTGGATTTGCGGTTGGCCTCGCCCTTAAAGCGAGCGAGTCCATCCCAGGTGCCGATTTAGCAATAATTACCTCTATCAGTACCCAATCATAACCGCCGCCTAGTATTGTTCCAGGTCCAGGTATATCAATTTTTATATAATCACCTTCTCTGGCCAAACGCTCAACTGGATTGCCAAATAAATCTACTAATTGAAATTTAGAGAGACTATTGCCAGCTAGTGAATACCAATTGTTAATATCCAGCAATCTATAGCGAGCTAGTTCAAAAAATTTAATAGCATCTGCTTCGTTATTAAATCTACGTTCCTCAACGACGTCAATCTGTCTCCCTATTTTCTGTCGGGGAATAAGATCTTGAACTAAATCTACTCCTTTTTTCATCAATTTAAAAGTTGTTATACCAATCTATATGGCTACAAATAAAATGTATAGTGGTATAAAAAGCTCATTAAAAAACATAATCAGGTATTTTAAAGCTTATAAACAGGTGTTTAGCATCGTAATAAGTATTTTCACAAAAACATCAGTATTTAGTAGCAATGGCCAACAGATTTGAAATTACCTGCTCTAATTGTTACGGATCGATCTGCAAAGTCACAAAATATACATCATCCATGGTACTATTTTAATTTACCGCTTTCATCTCATAAGCGATACAACCTCTTATATGCTTGAAATATCAAGCGTTTGCTGAATTAAGTTGGAAAACTTTGCTGTCTGAAATCTATCTTCAATCAAGCCCTTTATCCGGTCGCTACAATCATCTTTTGACACACCAACCAGTTGTATATATGCTTTGATTACGGTAAGGGGCATTTTTAGTTTATGACTAGCCATGGCGACGGACTTATTTTTTTCATCTATCAACCTACACTACCGAATCTCTTCTTCCTTTTCTATACTAATAACGCAAACCTCCTTCGATACATTCATTTTCATCAGTTTTTTCTTTTTTGACATCGATACATCTGTTAGAACAAATACGCGTCAATCGCTATCCATCCATATATCATATACACAGTTTTAAAATATTTTCAGGTATTATGATCAAACAAAAAGGTATTTAACCCGCAAACTCTATCATCACCGCTGGGTTGTTACTAAACATTAAACGTAACAATGACTGATATATTTAATCTTGAAAGAATTGCAGGAAAACGGATCCTGATCACTGGCGGAACAACAGGCATAGGCAGAGCAGTTGCCATAAAGCTGGCGGCATGCAGTGCAAACATTGTTATCGTAGGCCGTGATCAGCAGGCTATTGAAGATACGCTAGAAGCCATACAACATGATGATAACGAGACTAAGGTATTGGGTGTTGTCGCCGATATGTCTGTGAAAGAAGATATTGAAAAAGTATTTTCAACTGTCAAAGAAGAGTTCGGCGGACTAGACATCTTGATTAATAATGCTGGTTTAGGCTTTGGTGCTATTACTGAGGGAGACTACAAAGATTGGGAATATGTAATAAGAACCAATGTAATGGGTTATCTGGCCTGTAGCCATTATGCGCTGAAGGAAATGTTACCTCAGGAAAAAGGCCACATTATCTATATAGGATCTATGAGTGCGGATGAACGAGAAGCGGGAGGATCTGTATATGTAGCCACTAAATCTGCCATACAAGGGTTTGCAGAATCACTGCGGAAGGAAGTTAATACGAAAGGCATAAATATTACTTTAATAGAACCAGGAGCTGTAGATACTGACATGCAGGAACTATCCGAAGAAGATAAAAAACGACGAATTGAGGCTATGGAAATGCTGATATCAGATGATATTGCACAGAGTATGATTTATGTGCTTTCGCAAAGTGAAAGAACATCTATTGTAGAGCTAAAAATCAAACCATTGAAACAGATACTGTAAAACCGGTTACAACACTAAAAAATGGCTTAAAACTCGTAAAAAAATAGTTAAGTTCATTAACCAACCGTATTTAGCACTCAGAATACCTGATATACTTTCTATAAAAACTAATAGGGTTTGCAAATTGTTGCTGCGCTGTTACTACATGACCAAATAGATATAGACCACAAAAACTAAAGACAATGGCAAAGAAAACACTTACCCCAGAACAGGCCAAACTACCAGGAAACGAAAAAATTTCACAGCTATCTCTTCATCAAACGGACGCTGAGGGGCAACCAATGACAACTGATCATGGCGTAAAAATCAATGACGACCAGAATTCTCTGAGATCGGGCGATCGAGGTGCTACTTTATTGGAAGATTTTATCCTAAGGGAGAAGATTACACATTTTGATCATGAGCGTATACCAGAAAGGATCGTACATGCCCGTGGTGCTGGTGCACATGGCGTATTTAAGTTATATCAATCCATACCAGAATTGACCAAGGCAAACTTCCTTAATGAAATGGAGAGCGAAACGCCTGTATTTGTACGCTTTTCGACGGTCGCTGGTTCTAAAGGCTCTACCGATTTGGCCAGGGACGTACGTGGCTTTGCTGTTAAATTCTATACACAAGAAGGCAACTTCGATCTTGTGGGCAACAATATGCCCGTATTTTTCATACAGGATGCCATGAAATTCCCAGACCTGATCCATGCCGTAAAGCCTGAGCCCGATAATGAAATGCCACAAGCGGCATCGGCGCACGATACTTTTTGGGATTTTATCTCTATGATGCCCGAGTCTGCCCATATGGTAATGTGGGCCATGAGCGACCGGGCCATTCCGCGTAGCTACCGTATGATGGAGGGATTTGGCGTACATACCTTTAGGCTGATCAATGCAAAGGGCGAAAGCCATTTTGTAAAGTTCCATTGGAAACCATTGTTGGGCGTACATTCGGTAGCTTGGGACGAGGCGCAGGTTATTTCTGGAAAAGACCCAGATTTCCATAGACGTGATCTTTGGGAAGCGATACAGAACGGAAGCTTTCCAGAATGGGAACTGGGCATACAGGTGGTACCAGAATCAGATGAGCATAAATTTGATTTTGATCTGTTGGATCCTACCAAATTAATACCGGAAGAATTGGTACCAGTACAGCGCATCGGTAAAATGACCCTCAACCGCAATCCCGATAATTTTTTTGCTGAAACCGAACAAGTTGCCTTCCACGTAGGCCATGTGGTACCTGGGATAGATTTCACCAACGATCCTCTCTTACAGGGCAGGCTGTTCTCTTACACCGATACCCAACTTATCCGCTTGGGGGGTCCCAATTTTCATGAGATTCCCATTAACCGCCCAATCGTCCCAGTTCACAATAATCAAAGAGATGGCCATATGCGCCAGACCATCAACGTAGGCAAAACCAGCTATGGGCCAAATAGTACCGGCCAAAATTTTCCCCATCAGGTAAAAGTAGCAGACGGTGGCTTCAGTTCACATACCGAAAGGATTGACGCTAAAAAGATACGTGCCAGGAGCAAAAGCTTTTTCGATCATTTTAGCCAGGCCAAGCTTTTTTTCCGTAGCCAATCTGCGGCAGAGGCGCAACATATTGTTGATGCACTCTGTTTTGAACTGGGAAAGGTAAAAACTCCCGTTATCCGTCAGCGCATGCTATCTGTATTGATACAGATCGACAAGAATATGGCCCAGCAGGTGGCTGATTATCTGGGGATGGAATTGCCTGCAAAACCAGCGCAGCTAAATTTTAGTGTACCGGCCGATGGCAATCCAAAGGATTTCGAGCCAATTGACAAAGAACCTATTATCAAAAATTCTCTAGCACTCAGCATGTCCGGCACGACAAAGGACACGATCAAAACCAGAAAGATCGCCTTTTTGGTAGCAGATGGTGCAGATGCGGACAGCATAAGCCAGATGAAGAAGGCTTTGGAGAAGGCAGGTGCAACCATAGAGTTCATAGCGCCGAAACTTGGAAGTATCACTGCGGGCAAGGAAAAATTAAATATAGACGAGAGCCTTTTAACATCTGCTTCTGTTTTCTATGATGCCATTTTTGTACCCGATGGGGATAAGAGCATAAAAACATTAAGTGCCCAGCCAGAAGCCCTACATTTCCTTAACCAGGCCTACAAACATTGTAAAGCTATTGCTCTTGCCGGAAATGCAAAGGAACTGATGGCGCTTTCTAATATAAAGCCTCAAGAGAAGGACAAGGCCAAGCAAGATTCGGCACTCCTTACTGGCAATACCTCCGATATGATTAAAAATTTTATTAACGCTATTGCAGCCCATCGCAACTGGGACCGAGAAAAGGCAAGAAACGTACCTGCATAACCTTAAACCAAACCAGATATGGAACTCGCAAAAGAAATGCTCATGCATGCCGCCAGGATCGGCAATATTGAGGTATTACGGGAATTGATCGCAAGAAAAGTAGATCTTGATCAAAGAGACCCGAAAGGCTATACCCCCCTTATCCTAGCCTGTTACCACCATCAGTTGGCAGCGGCAAAGTTGCTATTAGACCATGGTGCAAATGTTAACGCTGCGGATGATGGCGGTAATACCGCACTGATGGGAGCTGCATTTAAGGGATATGCTGATATCACTGAACTGCTCCTTAACAATGGCGCAGTGCTTGACCAACAACATGGAAACGGCGGAACCGCGTTGATGTTTGCCAGTATGTTTGGAAGGAATGAAATAGTCAACCTGCTCTTGTTGAATGGAGCAAATACAGACATTTGCGATATCAGAGGGCAACGTGCTGCGGATCTTGCGGTACAACAAGGAAACATAGAAGCTATTGAACTGCTACAGTCCAGATGATGGTAAGATTCAATCCAGAAGCGTAAAAGTGTTTTTTCACAAACCTAAAGAAGTTTATCTCGAGCAGGCCTATTTCGATTCGAAATAGGCCTGTTTTCACACCCATACGAAAGTCTGTTCAACAAATATAACACACTCATTTTTAGAACTTTTCATATTAATTCAATTTCTCAGCTACTTTTTGATTAAGGTAAATAGTTTTTTTGTTTATAACATACGAAAACTAAAAAACAGCAAGAACTGATACTCGTTTTGAGAATAATTATCCGTTCAATTCGTTATTTTTTTATAAATTAATCGATTATTTGCAATTTCTCATCGTTAAAAGCTTAATGCACAGAAAAACGGCCCCTGCCATAATCATAGCTGACGATCACCTGATCATACGTTTTGGAGTGAACCTCATTCTAAAAAAAATGTATCCAAATTTCACTCCTTATGAAGCCAGCAGCTATCCAGAAGTAAAAAAAATACTTGCAGAACATTCCATACAGTTGTTGATTCTTGACATAGATATGCCCGGAGGTGAAAACATCCGTTCGGTAAGCGAGTTCAAGCAACAGTATCCAGATACTAAAATCCTAATCTTTACCTCATACCCTGAAAAGATATACTCGGCACGTTACCTAACTGCGGGTGCAGATGCGTATCTCAACAAGGAGGCTTCACATGATCTTCTTAAAGAAACAATCCGCGGGCTCATCAGCGGTGATGTTTCATTCATCGCACAGCCTCGCTTTAACAATACATCTTCCACAAATCAATTGGACGTACTTTCAGACAGGGAATTGGAAGTAGCTAAACTACTCGCAAATGGAAGGGGAAACCTAGAAATTTCAAATATGCTTGATCTTAAGATGTCGACGGTAAGCACCTACAAGAAAAGGGTTTTCAATAAGCTGGACGTGGACAACCTATCCGAACTCATCAAAAAAATATTACCATTTCACAACCTGTAGTTTTAATTCTACAAAACAACTCACTTCTTAGCGCTAGGTTTAAGTTAATTTTGCTATTAAATATTTTTTATTAAAAATTAACGCACCAATATGGTAAAATTCTACGTTTTCGTCTCATTTATAGCCAAAAAACACTCCAATCAATAGTCTATTTTCGAATTTCTATCGAAATATATTTTATTTATCTAACCGTTTTGGTCTTATCTTTTTTTTCAAAAACTCATCTTCGTTCGTATGCAGAGAAATCTCGTAAAGGTTGTCTTAAACCTTATCTTTTTATTTGTTTCAACAATAGCCGTCGCACAACTACCTTTCAGTATGTGTTCGCCCACAGGTGGTGCAAGAGCCGATCTTTTAGGTTCTCAAGCAAAATATAGAGCAGGTGGCAATGCAACTCCAGTAACATTCACGATACCTGTAGGTACAGCGACAGTCATGGTGTATACAAGCTCACATGACAGCAGGCCATTTGCAAGTTGGACGAGTGCCGGAGAGTCGGCCACCTCTGCAAAATATGATGATGCCGATGAGGATTATATTACTATCAATGCCATTGTAAATTTGAAAACAAGAAAATCATCTGGTTTTTTGAACTACGCTCAGTATACACAGAATGCCGGAACTAATCTTTATGGTTGGAGGAATGTAGATTTAGGCACATGGGCAAGTTCTCAGGCACTCTCTGGACATGATGTAAGTAGTCCTATCTTGAATAATGTTAATATATCAGTTAGTGGTAATACATTAACTATACAGGAAAGTAATACAACAATACATACTTCCTATTATGTAGAATTTATATCTGCAGATGTAAGCTCACTAAACCCCAATGGCTTCGATTCCAGATCATTGCTAAACACATCTAATATTGCAACAAATAGCGAATTGATCGTACCTGTACCAGCAGGCACCAACATCATCTTTATTTCTGGTAAGGGTACCAACGGAAATAACAACAGCAATACAGATCCAGGTGGAGGTACCGAAGAGGGCTATAGTAACATGCGCTTTTCAGTGGATGTGAACAAAGGTATGATGGACGGATTTATCACCGTAGCCAACGGTGGGGTGGCATCCTATCGTTCTACATATGTAATAAATGATAGACCTATAGAAGAGTTACGAGATTTCTTTGCGACACCCGCATATCTCACCGGCGATTACACATCTAAAAACACTACACTGGGAAGAGTAGGCCGTTACAATCCAAAGATATACATTAGCGGAAATAACCTTCACATTGTAAGGGACGGAGAATATGCACGAGATTTTGATGACGTATATACATTTGAATTTTATACCCGTATCAATCAGCCCACAAGCGCCGAATTCATAGATAACGAAACAAGATTTATAGCTCCAACATCCATAAGTTCGAAAGAGGTCACGGTAAAGATTCCAGCTGGTTCTAGATTTATCTATTTTAACCAAACAGGTAATGCAAATAACTCTGCTCGTGTTGACAATGAAAATTCTATGGCGGCATATGCTGTACTAGACTTAGAAGCGGGAATTGCCAACGGATTTTATTACCAGCAAGTCGGTTTTAATAGTGGAACACTTAGAAGAGATGATAATTTTGCTTTCAAGAATTTACCCCTATATGGAGCAGGGAATGGAAACAGTGCCAGAAACAATACTGGAACTACTGGGAAATTTTTTACTGGCGAAACTGCAAGGTACGACCTGTTCTTCAAGCTCTCCCCCGATAAAAGTGAGATTAAAATAACCAATACAATGGCATTGGTTCATGACCAATATCAGGTATTAATGTCATTAGACTTTTTCGGCTCCCGTCCAGATTTGGCTATTAACACTTCGCATGTATCATTTACTAAAGGAGCGGATTGCAAGGAAGTAAAAGCGAAGATACGTATCTCAAACCCTGGTTCGGGCGAAAGCCCTGGGTCGATTCCAGTATCATTTTATGAAGGAGACCCTACTACCAATCCAAATGCAAAAAGATTGTTGACTGATGCAGTTGTTTTTAACACCTCTTTGCCTTCATTACAAGAGCAAGATTTCACCTATGCTTTAAATTTAAGTGCTTATAGCAATTTGAACATACCTATCACAGTTATCTTAAATGATGATGGGAGTTTTGCGCCAAATTTAAACCAGTCGATAGGAACACCCTTTTCATTAAGCGATCTTAAAAACCAATCTGACAAACGTATTGAATGCGACTATGGCAATAACAAGTTTCAGGCTACAATTAATGTAAACAACTGCCCTACCGTAAATCTAGATCCAGACAGAAGTTCTGGCACTAGCGCAAATAATTATTTGGATTACTTTACAGCAGGTAGTGCTGGTACTCGTATTGCAGATAACGATATGATCATCGTCGATCCCGAAAACAACAACTTACAGTCGGCCACAATTACCTTAACCAACAGACCAGATGGAAATGCTTCGGAAAGTCTATTTGTAGACGGCACTTTGCCTGGAGGATTAGTATGGAATTACAATTCGGCAACAGGTGCACTTACCATTACCGGTAATGGTGCACAAACGGATTATATTACAGCCATAAAATTGGTAAAATTTAAAACAACCAATCCTTCCCCTAATACTTCAGACCGCATCGTTACTACGATATTAAATGATGGTGTAGAAAATGGTCCAGCATCTAATACTACAATAAAAATATTAACCAATCCACAAATCAATGTAACAGGCAATGGTATCACAATTACAGATGGTGTTAACACTACCAACATCCCTGATGGTACAAACTACGGCAACGTCGCTGGCAACACCGGAAATGTAAATCATACTTTTGTTATCCAGAATGTGGGCACAGGCATTATAAACTTAACCGCACCAACTAATAAAGTAACTATTACGGGCCACGCTGGTTTTTCAGTAAGCACACAACCAAGTACAACAGCATTAACAAGTAACGCTACTACTGATTTCATCGTATCTTTCAATACTAATGCTTACCCTTCAAAAGGCACTTATACAGCTAGTATCAGCATTGTTAATGACGACCCAAATGTACCTCGAAGTAATTATACTTTTGCGGTTCAAATCAATATCAACAATGTGCCTACAGTACGTGACTTCCAAAAATCAGGACCAGAAGACCAAATCATCAATTTCAATGCTGGTGATTTTACGAGCCACTTTACGGATGCGGATGCAGATCCTTTAACAGAAATTGAAATTATCGACCTCCCGTTAAATGGTTCATTGAAGTTGAACGGCAACCCAATATTGCCAGGGCAAAAGATTCCTGCCGCACAATTGAGCAATATCGCCTTTACGCCATCGGCTAATTGGAACGGGAATACCTCTTTCGGTTGGAAAGCAACTGATGGCTTGGCCTATTCGGTAGCTCCCGCAAAAGTAAACATTACCGTTACGCCAGTAAATGATCCACCAATTGTGGCTACCATAACCAAAACAGGCTCGAAGAATACCAACGTGCCATTTACAGGCTCAGACTTTATCTCTAAGTTCACGGATATAGATGGAGATGCACTGACCAAGATTAGAATCGAATCACTACCTCTTGCCAGCGAAGGTGTATTGATGTATAACGGTAGCCCAGTTGCCAGCGGGGATGAGATTAATGTTACAGACTTATCTCAACTCAGCTTCGTTCCTACTCCTAATTGGAGTGGAAGTACAAGCTTTAATTGGAATGGTTTTGATGGCACTACTTACGCCACTGCTCCTGCGGCCGTCAATATTACACTTAGCGATGTCAATGGTATCCCGAGCATACAAAATATTACAAAATCAGGTCCACAAAATGTGACAGTGCCTTTTACTGCAGCCAATTTTACGGATAAGTTTTTCGATATTGACGGAGGCTTAACTAAAATCCAAGTATTAAGTTTACCAACAAACGGAACTTTATTGCTAAATGGATTGCCTGTTGCCATTAACCAAGAAATCAATAATGCTGATTTAGGTAATATTTCTTTCGTACCCAATACAAACTGGACGGGATCCACTGTATTTAGCTGGAATGGATATGACGGCCAAGCCTATGCGGCGAATCCGGCAAACGTAAATATTTCGATTACTCCAAATAATCCGCCTGTAGTTAGCAATATTAGTAAAACAGGGCCAGAAGATACGCCTATCAATTTTTCCGCAGTAGACTTTACCAGTAAATTTTCAGACCTAGATGGAAATAGCTTAACAAAAATCCAAATTGTAAACCTGCCATCTAATGGAGTTTTGAAATTAAATGGTGTAGATATTAATGCTGGTGATGAAATAACTGCAGCAGATTTAAGCAAGATTACTTTTACACCTGTTCCGAATTGGAATGGGACAACTAATTTCCAATGGAATGGCTTTGACGGGACAAGTTATGCCACTACTCCTGCAAATGTAAACATTACCATTACGGCTGTAAACGACAATCCAGTATTTAGCCAGACAAGTTATACGGATGCTACTTGTGAGGCAACTGCTAAAACAGGAACTATTACCGCTGCAACAGATGTGGATGGAGATAGCTTAACATATGCATCGGGAACTGCACCTACAAAAGGAACAGCAATTGTTAACTCATCAACTGGTGCTTATACCTATACACCAACCGCTGGACAAACAGGTTCAGATAGCTTTAATATTGTAGCGAGTGATGGTAATGGTGGTACAGCTACAGCAACTGTAAGTTTTACGATCAACGCAAAACCTTTTGTAGCTGCGATAGCAGGTACCGGTGAGGTATGCGTGGACGGCACAAGGACACTCACCAACGCCACAACAGGCGGAACATGGAGCAGTGCCACTCCTGCCGTGGCGACCATCAGCGCTTCGGGAGTAGTGACAGGAAAAACAAGCGGCACATCGGTAATCTCATATACCGTAACCGATAACAACACCGGATGTGCCACAACGGTAAACTACACCATCACCGTCAACCCGCTGCCAACGGTAGCTGCGATAGCAGGTACAGGTGAGGTATGCGTAGACGGCACAAGGACACTTACCAACGCCACAACAGGCGGAACATGGAGCAGTGCCACTCCTGCCGTGGCGACCATCAGCGCTTCGGGAGTAGTGACGGGAAAAACAAGCGGTACATCGGTAATCTCATATACCGTAACCGATAACAACACCGGATGTGCCACAACGGTAAACTACACCATCACCGTCAACCCGCTGCCAACGGTAGC